>CAWKMW010000005.1:0-85466 GCA_963850955.1 uncultured Pseudomonadota bacterium | reverse complement strand
GAGCGAGCCGCCAATGCCCTCGATGCAGGGGATGTTCAGTTCCATGGGACCTGCGCTCTGCGGGCCGGGCTTGGCACCGAGGGATAGTGCGCGGCTGTAGGCGCGCGCAGCGTCGCGCACGCGAAATGCCATCGCGCAGGCCGACGGTCCGTGCACACGCGCGAAAGCCTGCGCAAAGGACTCCGGCTCAGCGTTAATGATGAAGTTGATCTGCCCCTGGCGGTGCAGGGTCACGTTCTTTGAGCGGTGGCGCGCGACCACGGGGAAGCCCAGACGCTCAAAGAGCGAGCGCAGCAGCTGCGGGTCCGGCGCCGTATATTCGACGAACTCGAAGCCGTCCGTGCCCATCGGGTTCTCGGACAGGTTGCTCATGGGCTTAGATCCTTAAAGACATCGTTGCACGGGCAATCATTATTATAGCCGCGCGGGCGGTGCGCCCGGGTCCGGCACCGTCCGCCCCCCGGGGGGGCGCGCGGCCCGACCGAGGGATCTATGGCACATGTATAATCGCGCGCCGCAACAACGGGGGATCTGTGACCGCGCCGTCTTGCCATAAGATGCGTTACGCGCACGCGCCAGTGTCATGTTTTCCGATGAGGATGACCGGGCATGCACGCAGTTGCTGAAGATAGCCGGCTGCTCCACAGCATTCCCGCCGCGCGCGTCGCGCTGATCGAGCGCATCGCGCGCAGCGCGGGCGGCGACGGCGGCCGAGGCCCGCTGGCGCAGCGCTTTCTGCGCACCTACTTCCACGGGGTCGCCGAAGAGGACCTCGCCGCGCGCAACCCGCGCGAGCTGTCACGCGCGGCGCTGGCGCACCTTGCATTTGCCACGCGCCGCCCCCGCGCTCGTTCGCTGGTGCGGGTGTTCAACCCGCAGCTGCAGAGCGATGGCTTCGAGTGCCCGCACACGCTCGTGCTAACGGTCACCGACGACATGCCCTTTCTGGTGGACTCCCTTGGCATGGCCTTTGGCCGCGCTGATCTTGCCGTGCATCTGATCGTGCATCCGGTATTGCAGGTGCGGCGCGACCGGCGCGGGCGACTGCTGGATATCGGCGCCAACGGCGCCGGCGCCACGCACGCGGAATCGTGGCAGTTGTACGAAATCGACCGCGTCACCGATCCCGCGCAGCTGCGCAAACTGCAACAGGATCTGGAGGCGACGCTCGCCGATGTGCGCGTTGCGGTGCGCGACTGGAGCGCGATGCGCGCGCGCGTGCACGACGTCATCGGCGAGCTCGAGCAGCGCCCGCCGCCGCTGCCAACCGCCGAGGCGAGCGAGGTGGCGCACCTGCTCGCCTGGATGGAAGAGCAGCATTTCGTATTTCTCGGCTATCGGTACTATCAGCTACAGCGCGGACGTAGCGAGGATCGCCTGCTCCCCGAGCGCGCCACGGGCCTGGGCATTCTCAGCACGACGCGCCGTGAGGGGCAGCGCCCCGAAGCCACCGTGCTGCGCGGGGATGCACGCGCGAAGGCCCGCGAGCCTGAGCTGCTCATCATCACCAAGGCCAATTCGACCGCCACCGTGCACCGGCCCGAGTTGCTCGACTACGTCGGCGTGAAGACCTTTGAGAAGCGCGGTGTGGTGAGCGGTGAGCATCGCTTCCTCGGTCTGTGGACCTCCACCGCCTATCACGGCAGTCCGCGGGACATCCCGGTGCTGCGACACAAGGTCGACCGCGTCATTGAGCACTTTGGCCTCGACCCGGCGAGCCACGATGGCAAGGAAGTGCTGAACGTTCTGGAGACCTACCCGCGCGATGAGCTGTTTCAGGCCGGGGTCCCGGACCTGGTTCGCATCGTGCGCGGCGTGGTCAACCTCTACGAGCGGCGCACGGTACGACTGCTGGTGCGGCGCGATCCCTACCACCGCTTCTACTCCTGCCTGGTCTACGTGCCGCGTGATCGCTACAACACCGAGGTGCGCGAGCGCATCGAACAAATCGCGCGCGAGGGCTTTAGCGGTACCGCGGTGGAGAGTCAGGCGCAGATTTCCAGTTCCAGCCACGCGCGCTTGCACGTCGTGGTGCGTACCGATCCTGCCGCGCACCAGAAGCCGGACTTCGCCCGCATCGAACGCAGCATCGCCGAAGCGGCGCTGACTTGGTCCGATCGCCTGCGCGAGGTGCTCATCGAACGGCTGGGCGAAGCGCGCGGCCTGGCACTCGCCGCACGCTACCGCCACGCCTTCCCGCTCGCCTACGAGGAAGACGTGATCCCGGCCCAGGTGCTCGAGGACCTTAATGACCTTGAAGCGCTGCGCGAGCAACCCAAGGCGCTGAAACTAAATCTGTACCGCCCGCCCGCTCAGGTGCTGCAGCGCGTGCATCTGAAGATCGTCAAGCTCGGCGATCCGATACCGATCTCGGACGTGCTGCCGATGCTGGAGAACTTCGGCCTGCGGGTGATCTCCGAGCGCCCCTACGAGCTCACCTGGCCGGAGGGTGGCGCCGCCTGGATACAGGACTTCGAACTCGAGCACCGCGACCGGGACACTGTCGAGATCGAGCGCATCGAGGCGATCTTCCGCGACGCTTTCGGCGCCGCCTGGACCGGGGTGATCGAGAATGACGGCTTCAACCGTCTGCTGCTCGCGGCTGAGCTGAACGCCCGGCATATCGTGGTGCTCCGCGCCTATTGCCGCTACCTACTGCAGACCGGCGTGCCCTTCAGCCAGGCCTCCATGGAGCGCGCGCTCGCCGCCAATCCCGCCATCGCGCGCAGCCTCGTAAGTTTGTTTGAGGCACGCTTTGATCCGGCCGCGCGGCGCCAGAGGGGCAATGACCGCCGTGCGGTGAGCATCGTTTCCCAAGTCCGTACGCTCCTGGATGCGGTCACGAGCCTTGATGACGACCGCATCCTGCGTGCCTACCTGACACTCGTACAGGCGACGCTGCGCACCAACTGTTATCAGCTCAGCGCCGACGGCCAGCCGAAGCCCTACCTATCCTTCAAATTCGACCCGGCAAACATTCCGGACCTGCCGCTGCCGCGGCCGAAGTTCGAGATCTTCGTGTACAGCCCGCGCGTTGAGGGGGTGCATCTGCGCATGGGCAACGTGGCGCGCGGCGGGCTGCGCTGGTCCGATCGCCGCGAGGATTTCCGCACCGAGATTCTCGGGCTCATGAAGGCGCAAAACGTCAAGAACACGCTCATCGTACCCGTCGGTGCCAAGGGCGGCTTCGTCGCCAAACGTCTGCCGGCGAGCGGCACGCGAGAGGAAGTGCAGGCGGAGGTCATCGCCTGCTACCAGACCTTCATCCGCGCACTCCTTGACCTGACCGACAACATCGTCTCCGGGCGCATCGTGCCGCCGCCGCAGGTGGTGCGCAGCGACGGCGATGATCCGTACCTGGTGGTCGCGGCCGACAAAGGCACGGCGACGTTTTCCGACCTCGCCAATGCCATCGCGGCCGAATACCACTTCTGGCTTGGCGATGCCTTTGCCTCGGGTGGCTCCGCCGGCTATGACCACAAGAAGATGGGCATCACGGCGCGCGGTGCCTGGGAGTGCGTCAAACGCCACTTCCGCGAGATGGGCATCGATACGCAGCGCATGCACTTTACGGTAGCCGGCATTGGCGATATGTCCGGGGACGTGTTCGGCAACGGGATGCTGCTGTCACGGCATATCAAGCTGCAGGCCGCCTTCGATCATCGGCATATCTTCCTCGACCCGGACCCGCACTCGGTCATCAGCTTCGCCGAGCGGGCGCGACTCTTCGCCCTGCCGCGCTCGAGCTGGGATGACTACGACCGCAAGAAACTCTCGCGCGGCGGCGGCATCTTCGAGCGCAGCGTCAAATCGATCGCCTTGCCCGCGGAAGTGCGTTCGATGCTCGGTATCGAAAGCTCGACCGCCGCGCCGAATGAGGTCATTCGCGCCGTCCTGCGCATGCCGGTCGATTTGCTGTGGAACGGCGGCATCGGCACGTACGTGAAGGCGAGCGACGAACGTAATGCCGAAGTCGGCGACCGCACCAACGATGGCGTGCGAGTGGACGGTAAGGAGTTGCGCGCCAAGGTGGTCGGCGAAGGCGGCAATCTCGGTCTCACCCAGCGCGGCCGCGTGGAGTACGCACTCGCACACGGGCGGCTCAATACTGACTTCATCGACAACTCCGCCGGCGTCAACACTTCCGACGTGGAAGTCAACATCAAGATCCTGCTCAATCCGCTCGTGCACGAGGGCAAGCTCAACCGCGGGGAGCGCAATCGCCTGCTGGTGCGCATGACCAACGAGGTCGCCGCCCTGGTACTGCGCAACAATTATCTGCAAAGCCAGGCGATCAGCACCCTGGAGCTGCAGTCCACGGTGCGTCTGCCAGAGTTTCAGCACTTGATTCGCCTGCTGGAACGCTCCGGTGAGCTGAACCGCGCGCTGGAATTTCTACCGACGGACGAGGAGCTCACCGAGCGCCGCAAGAGCGGCAGCGGACTTACGCGGCCGGAGCTGGCGATCCTGCTTGCGTACAGCAAGATCTGGCTCAACGCACACCTGCTCGCCTCCGACGTGCCCGAAGACCCCTACCTGTCGGCGGAGCTGACACGCTACTTCCCGGCCCCCATCCAGCAGCGCTTCCCGCGTGCCATCGGTCATCACCGCCTGCGCCGCGAGATCATCGCGACCGCCACGACCAACAGTCTCGTCAACCGCATGGGACCGACCTTCGTCACCCGCGCCCAGGAGGACACCGGGGCGGAGCCCGCCGCGATCGCGCGCGCTTACACGGGCGCGCGTGAGATCTTCGCCATGCGCGAGGTGTGGGCACGCATCGAAGCGCTGGATAACAAGGTACCCGCGACCCTGCAGTACGAGGCCGTGTTCCAGACGAGCCGTCTGCTGCGCCACGCGACCTACTGGCTGCTGGCGGCACGCATGCGGCTGCAGGTCGATGCGGTGGTCGCGGAGTTCCGCGCCGACGTGCGGCGCCTGGAAGCCGAGATTCATCAGGTGCTCACCGGGGCGGAACTGTTGCGGTTCGAAGAAAGCCGCAAGCGCTTCGCCGACGGCGGCCTGCCGCCTGCGCTCGCGGTACGCATCGCAAGCCTTGAGGCACTGAATGCCGCGCTCGACATCTCCGAGATCGCGGTCGCGCACCGCGTGAGCGTCATCGAAACCGCGCGCGTCTACTTCGAGGTCGGCACGCGCATCGGCTTTGACTGGCTGCGCACGCGCATCGAGAAACTCAAGGTCGACGGTCAGTGGCAGGCGATCGCTCGCAGCGGCCTGCGTGACGCCGCGCTGCGCGTACAGCGACGCCTCACCGAGCGCGTGCTGGCGCGCAAGAGCCGCGGCAGCGCCGAAGCACGGGTGAACGCCTGGGTCGAGGCAGCGGGCAAGGACCTGGTGCACTGGCAGCGTACGCTTGCGGACATGCGCGCCGCCGGCGCCGGTGATTTTGCCACGCTCACCGTGGGCGTCGAGTCGGTCCGCAAACTCGCCAATTGAACGCCCCGCACATGCCCGACCCGCACACCCCGCCGCCCGGCCGGCTGATTCTGGTGCGCCACGGCCAGAGTATCTGGAACGTGGAGAATCTCTTTACCGGCTGGACCGACGTCGAGCTATCAGAACTCGGGCGCGCGGAGGCGGCACAGGCGGGGCGCGAGCTGCTGCGCGAGCGCCTCGCGATCGATCTGGCATTCACCTCGGTGTTGAAGCGCGCCATCCGCACGCTGTGGATCATGCTCGATGAGATGCAGCGCATGTGGATGCCGGTGGAGCGTTCCTGGCGCCTGAACGAGCGGCATTACGGGGCGCTCCAAGGGCTGAACAAGGCGCAAACCGTCGCGCAGCACGGCGAGGCGCAGGTGAAGATCTGGCGGCGCAGCTACGACATCCCCCCACCGCCGCTCGCACCCGATGATCCGCGCCACCCGCGCTTCGATAGCCGCTATGCCGCGGTAGCGGCGCAGGATCTGCCGGCGACCGAATCGCTCAAGGACACGCTCGCGCGCGTGCTGCCCTTCTGGCACGCACGCATCGCCCCGGAGCTGCGCCGCGGGCGCACCGTCATGGTGGTGGCACACGGCAACAGCCTGCGCGCCATGGTGAAGATGCTCGATCAGGTGAGCGATGATCAGATCACCGAACTGAACATCCCGACTGGCGTGCCGCTGCTGTACGAACTGGACGCGCGCCTGCGGCCGCTCGGCAGTCGCTACCTGGGTGATGCCGCCGCCGTGAGCGCCGCCGCCGAAGCGGTGCGGCGCCAGACCGAAAAGCCCTGAAGCCTCAGGCTGCCCAGCCGTCGTAGCGGCCGCCGAGCTCCTCGGCCAGTGCGGTCAGGCGGCGGCTGATCTCCTGCACCTGCGGCACGATGAGACGCATGCTCTTGGTGGCGTGCAAGCTAAAGCCGCTGTCTTCCTGCATGGGCTTCGTGTCGACGGCAAATTCAGGCTCGAGACGGGAACGCGCACTCTGGCAGGCAGCCTCATCCGGCAGCGCCAGGAAGAAGTCCACGCGGTAGTCGTTAAAGGGCGCATAGCCCTGGGAACGCAACTGCGCAATCATCTGCTCGTCCCAGGTCTCGGCGCGCGAACGGCGCACCGTGCGCAGCTTGAAGTAAACGCGCACCACGATGAGCCCGAGGGCGACGAGCAGCGGAACAAAGAACCACCTGTTCACGGCTTTCCCGCCGGCCTCAACGCGGGCCCCGGCCTGGAAACTGCGGTTTACGCTTCTCAAGAAACGCGCTGATGCCTTCGGTGCCTTCCGCGCTCACCGCGTGGGCGGCGATGGTTTCGCTTTCGAGAATCATTTGCGATTCGAAGGCCCCGAGGGAGGCGGCTACGAGGCGCTTAGTCGCCCCGAAGGCGCGGCTCGCGCCGTCGGCGAGCTGCTCGGCAAGCTGCAGCGCACGCCCCAGCAGCTCCTCATCCGCAACCACTTCGTTCACCAGGCCCCAGTCGAGCGCTTGCTGTGCAAGGAGGGTGCGATTCAGGATCAGAAGCTCCATGGTGCGCTTGGCACCGATGGTGCGTGGCAGAAGAAAGGATGTGCCGGCATCAGGGGTGAGCCCGGCGTTGGTGTAAGCGAGATTGAACTTCGAGCTGCGCGCGCACAGCGCCAGATCGGCCATCGCCACCAGCCCAACCCCCGCCCCTGCCGCCGTGCCGTTCACCGCGGCAATCACCGGGGCGTCCATGCGCGCGAAATGCGCGATCGCGGCGTGCAGGTAGGTGGTGAGTTCGCGGATGTAGTCATCGCCGGCGGTCTCGCGCGAGGCCATGGCCCGCAGGTCACCGCCGAAGCAGAAGTTGCGCCCGGCACCGGTGAGCACTACGGCACGTACGGCGGCGTTGCGTGCGCAGGCGAGCGCCGCGGCGAGCAGGTCCATCGCCATCTGCAGATTGAGCGTGTTGGCGCTCTCGGGACGGTTGAGTGTAACCAGCGCTACCGCGCCGCGCGTTTCAAGCTGGACACTCGGGGCGGACACGGCGGCACGCTACTCGTCAGGCGCGATGCTGACGCGCAGTCCGGCGAGGTCTGGGGTGAATTCGATCTGGCAGGAAAGGCGCGAGTTTTCCTGATAGTGCGACAGCTCGGACAGCAACTCGCGCTCATCCGACATAACAGCCGGCAGCCGCGCGCTCCACTGCGGATCGACATACACATGACAGGTAGCGCAAGAGCACATGCCCCCGCAGATCGCGGCCACACCGTAGTCGAGCTCGCGCAGGTTCTCCATCACCTTCAATCCGGGTTTGGCGTCCACTTCATGTTCAACTCCGTCGCGATCCACGACCCGCAAAAGCGTCATGCCACCACCCCGATCAATCACTAGATTTGCTTGAGGCGAACGCGCCCCGGATCTGATAGTTTGCCGGTTCGCTATGCGACCCGCCAGCCCATCACCGGCCTTGCGGTATCAGGCGCCGGGCAGCGGTCCGAGCACCTTCATCACGAACACGGCCTTGTCAGATTCGATGTTGAGGGTCTCGAAGGTGACGCGCAGCTCGCGCGTCAGCACTGCCATAACCGCATCATACGAGCCAAAAACCTGGGTGCTCATGCTGTTTGTGACGATGCGCAGACCGTCCGCGTGCCCGAGCCGCCTCAGGAACTCGCGGATCGCGGGGGCGAAGTCCGCTCTGAGCGGGTACAGACTGATCTCGACTCCGATATCCATGTGGCTCGCCTCTGGCGGGAGCGTCGGCGCGCAGTATTGCACGCCCGCGTGGGGTCACTGCGGCTATGATCGCACTAGAATGGACAGCACGGGCGCCAGGGTGGATAAGGAACGATGACGCGGAAAATCCAAGTTCACCAGGTGGACGCGTTTACGCGCGAACCGTTCACCGGCAACCCGACCGGCGTCGTGCTCAACGCGGACGTGCTCGCCGAGGCACAGATGCTCGCCATCGCCCGCGAGCTCAACAACGCCGAGACCGCCTTCATCCTCTCCCCCGATGGCGACGATCACACGGTGCGCGCACGCTTCTTCACGCCCCGCAGCGAGGCCGGTTTTGTCGGGCACGCCACTGTCGCGGCGCAGTACGTGCTGTCGCGCCGACAGGATGCACCGCGCTGGCAACGGCAGAAATCCAAGGCCGGCATCGTCGACATCGAAGTGCGCGGCAGCGGCCCTGACCGGCGCATCGCGATCCGCCGCAGCCCCCCGCCACTGGGGCGCGAGCTGAATGACCGCGAGCGCCTGGCGGTACTTGATGCGCTCGCCCTCGCCTCGGATAACCTCGATCCGCGCATGCCGCTGCGCATCGTGGGCGCTACGGGCACGCGACTGCTGATCGGGGTGCGCGGGCCCGAGCCGCTCAAGCACCTCAAGCCAGACCTGCAGCGCCTCACCACGCTATCCGCGCAGATCGGCGCGGCCGGTTATTTCGTCTTCACGCTCACGCCCGGTGCAGCAGATCACCTCACCGAGTCGCGCATGTTCTGCCCGGCGCTTGGCATCGCCGAGGATCCGGTGAGCGGCAACGCCCACGGGCTGCTCGGTGCCTACCTTGCGCAGCTCGGCTTCCTCAGCAAGAGCAGCGAGCGGGCGCGTTTCTGCGGCATCCAGGGACAACCTCTACACCGACCGGGTCGCGTGGAGGTGGAACTGGAGTTCGCCGGCGATGAGCTCGCCGGGGTGTGGATCAGCGGCCAGGCCGTGTCGATCTTCGAGACCGAGATCGAGCTGTAGCACGCGATGGGTGAGTTCCAGGGAGTCCTGAGACTCGCCGACGTGGCGCTCGGCGGCATGCGCACCTGTGTGCTCGGCGGCCGCGAGCTCGTGGTCTGCCACACACGCGAGGGGGTATTTGCGCTGGACAACATCTGCACGCACGCGCACGCACGCCTGTGCGAAGGGCGGCTGCGCGCGACGCGCCTCGTATGCCCGCTGCACGGCGCCTCTTTCGATATCCGCGACGGTCGCGTGCTCGGACCGCCGGCGGAGGTGCCGCTGCCGACCTACGCGGTGCGCATCGTCGAGGGTACCATCGAAGTGGCGCTGCCGACTTAGCTCCCCGTCGGACGCCCCGCGCGCCGCACGAGCCAGGCGGCGGGTAGCGTCACACAGGCCCCGAGCAGGAACGGGGCCGCGCTGCCCAGAAGCGCGTAGACGGGGCCGGAGGTAAAGGGGCCGATGACGCGCGCCAGACTTCCGCTCGCCACATACGCCCCGAGAACTGCGCCGCGGTCGTGATCGCGCGACTGCTTGGAGGCGAGCGCGGAGGCGCTTGGGTTGTAGGCTCCCAGACCCGTGCCGCACAAGAGCAGTCCGGCGATGGTGACACCGAGTGTACCGGCCTGACTTAAGGTGACGAGCCCGGCCACGTACGCCAGCACCCCCCACATCGCCAGCCGTGCCTCGCCCAAGCGCGGCACCAGGATGCGCACCAGGCCCCCTTGCATCACGAGGGCCGGCAGCGCCACGCCGAACAAAAGAAATCCCACCGTGCGCGGCCCGTACCCGTAGCGATGCAGCGCCCAGATGGCGAAGATCGATTCGAGAATGGCCTGCGAGTACGTGACCGCGAGCGTGGCTGCGGCCAGATATGCGAGCGTCGGGCGCTGACGCAGCAGCCGCCAGGCCCCACGGCGCGCTTGATCGGGGTGCCGTTCGCGGTACGCAACGCTGTGGCTTTCGGGCAGCACAAAGCGCACCAGCAAGATCGCGAGCAGGCTCAGTGCGGCGGACACGGCCGCGGGAGCGACGAAATTCGCGCTCGCCGCATCCTTGCCGGCGAGCAGACCGCCCACGGGTTGTCCGAGCGTAAAACCGATGCCGATCGCCGCTCCGATCAGGCCCAAGGTCACGGCGCGCTTCTCGGGACGAGAAATATCGGAAGCGTAGGCGAAGGCCGCCGCGATGTTACCGGCCATGATGCCGGCGAGCATGCGCGAGGCGAGCAACCACCACACGTTGCTCGCCAACCCGAGCATCACGTACGAGAGGCAGGCGCCCGCGAGGCTGCTCATGAGGATCGGGCGCCGTCCATAGCGATCGCTCAAGCGCCCCCAGTGCGGCGCCGCGAGGAACTGACACAAGGAATAGCTGCCGAGCACGGGCGTGATGAACTGCGGCGCGATGCCGAAGCGGTCAGCCATGTAGGGAACGAGCGGGATGAGGATGCCGAAACCGAGTGTGTCGATGACACAGAAGAGGAACAACGCTCCGAGCTGTCGGCGCAACGCGCGGCTCCGTTTCGATTCGGCCTAGTGGCCGGGAACGACGGAGGACAGACCCGTCCCCGGCGGTGGCGCGGTCCCCCGGTAATCCCGCGCGCCACGCATGATGAGGTTCGGAATCCGCGCCTCGTCCCACGCCGCGTCGCGGCCGCCCACGTCCCCGGTGCACAGTACGGCGATCTGCAGCGCCGGGATGATCCAGAGGCGGTTGCCGCCGCGGCTGCCGATCATGTAAACGTCGCGGGCCGCGAAGCCTTCCTGACCCGGCGGCGGTGTCAGCCCGACGCGCAGGAAGCTGCCGAAGTCCGGGTCGCTCTTGGCCGGTGTGCGCATCACGCTCACCCAGCCCCCGCGGATGATCTCGGTGCCGCGGTAGTTACCGTCGCGCAGCAGCAGCTGCCCGACACGGATCCAGTCCCCCTGATGGGCAAACATGCAGCAATCCGCATGCGCCAGGCCGCCGGGGTGATCGAGCCAGAGCCACGCATCCGCCGCGCCGAGCCGGCGCCATAGCACGCTCGAGAGGTAGTCCGCGTAACGCTCCCGCGTGGCGCGCTCGAGCGCGAGCGCCAGCAGCTGCGGATCGGAGGGTTGCTCGACCCGCGTGGCACCCGGAGTGGCGAGCAGCGGCCGGCTGAGAATCGCGGCAGTGAGATCCGGCCCATCGAGGCTCGCCTGCGGGGCGAGCCCACTCGACATCTGCATGAGATTGCGCACGCTGATCGCCCCGCGCGCGTCCGCACTCCACTCCGAAAGCAGCAGCCCGAGCGGCTCATCAGGCCAGCCGATGCGCCGGTGCGCGACGGCCACCCCGGTGGCGAGCGCCGCGAGTAGCGCCGTGAAGGACTGCGCATCGCTCAGGGTCTCGAAGTTCGTCCCCTGCCAATAGCGCTCAAAAACAATGTGATCGTGGCGCGCCACGATCAGCGCCCGCGAGCCGTGCTCCCCGGCATAGCGGGCGGCTTGCTCGAGCGCGCGGGCATCGAGCAGCTCGGTGTCCGCTGCCACCCGCGGTGCCGGCGGTTCATCGCCCCCGCGCACCCGCTCGCGCGGCTGATACAGCGGCGCGCTGCGACGTGCGAGCGCCTCCAGGTACCGCTGCCAGAGCGGCGGCGCGAACACGGCGGCGACCACAACGCCCAGGACAAGGACGGCGAGGACTTTCAGCGCGGAACGAGGCATTCGCCGCATTGGATCACAGATGCTACGGAGGAATCGGGTATTCTCTCGCGCCACGCAAGTGCTATGGAGCCTGGATGCGACTGCGGCTGTTCGCACCGCGCTATTGGCTGACCTGGGCTGGGATCGGTCTGCTGCGACTGCTGGCGATGCTGCCCTATCCGGCGCTGTTGGCCATCGGGCGCGCGCTCGGAAGCCTGTTGCGCCATCTGCCCATCAGTTTCGTCAGGACCGCACGCCGCAACATCGAGCTGTGTTTCCCGGAACTCGACGCACCCGCGCGCGAGCGGCTCCTGGATGAGCACTTTAAGAGCCTCGGCATCGCGCTGATGGAGGTGCCGCTCGCCTGGTGGATCACCCCAAAACAGCTGGCGAAGCTGGTGCGCATCGAGGGCACGCAGCATCTGCAGGCCGCCATGGCGCGCGGCAAGGGCGTCATCCTGCTCACGGCGCACTTCACCTCACTCGAACTCGCCGGGCGCACGCTGCTCGCGGTCGCACCCGTGAAGTTCCTGTACCGGCCCACCAAGAACGAAGTATTGGCCTACGCCCTCAACCGCTTCCGCACCGGCTACGGCGGGAGCCCCATCCCCAAGGATGACATCCGCGCCTTCATCGCGGCGCTGAAGAAGAATGAGTGTGTCTGGTATGCGCCCGACCAGAGCTACCGCAAGAAAGGCGCGGAAATGGTGCCACTGTTTGGCATTCCCGCAGCCACCAACACGCTCACCTCGCGACTGGCGCGCATCACCGGCGCGGCGGTGCTGCCCTACTTCCTGCAGCGCCTGCCCGGCTCGCAAGGTTACCTGGCCACCATCCACCCGCCCCTGGAAGGCTTCCCGAGCGAGTGCCCCGTGAGTGACACTGCCCGCTTCAACCGTATGATTGAGGCACAGGTGCGCATTGCACCCGAGCAGTATCTGTGGATCCATCGCCGCTTCAAGGGTCTGACCGAGGATTATCCGGACTACTACGGCCGGCGGACGGCGCGCCGGGCGTAACCGACGGCGGCTGCGATCTGCTGGTCGTCGGCGGCGGCATCAACGGCACGGGCATTGCCCGCGACGCTGCCGGACGCGGACTGAAGGTCATCCTGTGCGAACAGGACGACCTCGCTTCCCACACCTCCTCCGCCAGCACCAAGCTGATCCACGGCGGCCTGCGGTATCTGGAGGAGTTTCACTTTGCACTGGTGCGCAAGGCGCTGCGCGAGCGCGAGGTGCTGCTCGCCGCGGCGCCGCACATCATGCGTCCCCTGCATTTCATCATGCCGTACGCCGCGCACCTGCGGCCGGCATGGATGATCCGCGCCGGGCTGTTCCTCTACGATCACCTGGCGAAGCGCGCGCACCTGGCCGCCTCCGCCGCCGTCGATCTGAATACCCACATCGCCGGGCAACCACTGAAGTCCGGGTACCATCGCGGCTTCGTCTACTCCGACGGCTGGGTCGATGATGCGCGGCTGGTGGTGCTCAACGCGCTCGACGCGCAGGCGCGCGGCGCCCGCATACTCACGCGCGTGCGCTGCGAGAAGCTGCTACCGCAGGGGGCGGGTTGGAGCGCCCTGCTGCGCGCCGCCGAGGGCACGGCGACGATCACGGCCCGCGCCGTGGTCAATGCCACCGGGCCGTGGGTCAGTGATTTCGTGACGCGCGCAACCCCGGTGCGGGCGGCGCACCAGGTACGGCTGGTGAAGGGCAGTCACATCGTCGTACCGCGGCTGTTCGATCATCGCTTCGCGTACATCTTCCAAAACGAGGACCGCCGTATCGTGTTTGCGATCCCGTATGAGCATGCCTTTACGCTCATCGGCACGACCGACGTGGACTATCACGCGGACCCGGCCGCGGTGCACATCGAGGCCGCCGAGATCTCGTATCTTTGTGCGCTCGCGAATAGTTACTTCAAGCAGCAGATCACTGCGGCGAGCGTCGTGTGGAGCTATTCCGGCGTACGCCCGCTGCTGCAGGATGAGTCAAGCGATCCGATGAGCGTGACGCGCGACTACGCGCTCGAACTGGATCGCGAGCCCGCGCCGCTGCTGTCGATCTTCGGCGGCAAGATCACCACGTATCGCAAGCTTGCGGAAGATGCCGTGAACCTGCTCGCAGCGACACTCGGCACGCGCGCGCTGCCTTGGACCGCGGGCGCCACGCTGCCCGGCGGGGATTTGCCCGAGGGCAGCCTCGCGGTGTTCCTGCGCACGCTCGAGCGGCATTACCCGTGGCTGCCCGCGCCGCTGCGCCGCCGCTACGCGCACGCCTACGGCACGCGCCTGGCACGGGTGCTCGGCGCCGCCACCACACTTGCCGAGCTCGGCGCCGAGGTCCTGCCGCAACTGTACGAGCGCGAACTTGAATACCTGTGCCGCGAGGAATTCGCCCGCACGGCGCAGGACATCCTGTGGCGCCGTTCCAAGCTCGGCCTGCATCTGCTGCCGCTTGACACCGCGCCGCTCGAGCGCTGGCTGCAGCGCCACGGCTCAAGTGGGGCGCAAGGCCGCCTGCCTGCCGTGGGGGTCGTCTGAGTCCTGCCGCAGCCGCCGGAGGCACGTGGCGTCGGCTTGCGGTGCTGACCGTGGTGGCACTCGCGCCCTTGTGGCTCGTCGGGATCTTTGGCCGCAACCTGTGGACCCCGGATGAGCCGCGCGAGGCGGACATCGCCTGGCGCATGAGCCAACAGAGTGATTGGACCCTGCCGCACCTGGGCGGCACGCCGTTTCTGGAGAAACCCCCGCTGAGCTACTGGATGTCGGCCATCACCGTATCGCTGTGGGGCGATTCACCCGATGGAGCGCGGGCGCCCAACGCGCTCTATGCCCTCATCATTGCCCTGGCGCTCGGTGCCCTGGCGCTCGCGATGGATCTAGATCTGTCGAGTGCGCTACTGGCAGCGCTGGTCGCCTCGAGCGCGCTCACCGCATTTCGCGTCGAAAGCTGGCTCGCCCCCGATGCGTGTCTGCTCGCTGGCAACGCGCTCGCACTCTTGGGGCTGTGGCGCGGCTACCGTGCGCCCCCCGGCAGGGACAAGGCCTGGGGCTACGCACTGATGCACCTCGGCGCCGCGCTCGGCTTCATGGCCAAGAGCGCCCCCGGATGGCTGGTGCCCGGGCTTGCCCTCTTTGTGCTGCTCGCCTGGGAGCGGCGCTGGGCGGAACTGCGCCGCCCGGAACTCTACGCCGGGCTCATCCTGCAGGGGCTGATCATCGCTCCGTGGCTGTGGGCGGTGGCGCGCTCGAGCGGCGGGGCGGAGGCGCTGCGGACACTTTTCTGGAACAACATCGTCGGGCGCTTCACGGAGGTGGCGGCGCCGCAGGCACTCGACTACACCAGCGGTCATCACAACAGCGCCGGCAAGTACTTCCTCGAGCTACCGCTGTACCTGCTGCCCTGGACGCTCGTGGCCGCAGCCAGCCTCGCGCGCGCCTGGCGCACCCTGGGCGGCGCGGGCGCAGGCGGTACGCCGTGGCGCTTTGCGCTCGCCTCGAGCCTGCCCTTCCTCGTCCTCCTGTCACTGGCTGCGACCGCGCGCGACATCTACGCGGCGCCGGCGCTGCTGGGGTTCGCGCTACTCGCCGCGCTGTGGCTGCAGGACGCCCAGCGCGCGCCGACGCGCCTGGATCAGTTATGCGTGCGCGGTACCCGGGTGCTGGCCGCCCTACTCGGCGGGCTGCTGCTGGCAGCACTTGCCGTGCTGGCGCTCGCCGGCAGCGCGGCGCGCGGGTGGACCGTTGCGGTATGCGCCGCGATACTCGCCCTCGGCATTCCGGCGCTGCGCCGTTCACGCCAAGCGCAGGCGCGCGGGGCTCTGGGCGAGAGTCTCGCCTGTGCGTACGCGGCCTACGCGGTGGCCCTGAGTCTAAGCGCGCTCGTGGCCTTTCCGGTCATCGATCGCTGGCAGGACTTGGGCAGCCTCGCCCGGCGTATCCGCACCGACACGGCGCACCAGCCGCTCGCGTTGCTGGACCCGGACGAAACCACGCTCGCAATCATCGACCATGGCTCCAGCGGCTCGTACTCGGTGCTCACCGGAGCTCACGCGGCGGCGGTGCGTCGCTGGTTTGCGGCGCGCGGCAGTAACGCGCGCATTTTGGTGCTGCTGCCCGGGCACGCCGAGGGTGAGCTAACGGGCTGGCTGGCGCGCTGGTATCGCGCCGCTTCCCCGGGGGACGGCGTCGCGGGCACGCTCGTAGCTTCCGGAACGGCCGCGCTCGTGCAACGCTACGAGTTGCCCCAGGGACGCCGTTATGCGCTGCTGGGACCGCCGCAACCGCCGCGCTGAGCGACCACAGAAAGACACCCCACCATGTCGCAGCCCCCGAATGACCTCGCCCGCAACCTGCGCAATCGGCACATCCAGCTCATCGCCATCGGCGGCACCATTGGTGTGGGGCTGTTCCTGGGCTCCGCCCAGGCCATCCACAACGCCGGCCCGGGTCTGCTCCTGGCCTACGCGCTCGGCGGCGTCGCGATCTTCTTCATCATGCGGGCGCTCGGGGAGCTGCTCACCTACCGCCCGGTCGCCGGTTCCTTTGCCACGTACGCCGAGGAATTCTGCGGGCCGTTCGCGGGCTTCGTGACGCACTGGTCCTACTGGTTCATGTGGGTCGTGATCGCAATGGCGGAACTCACCGCCATCGGCATCTACGTGCGCTACTGGTTTCCTGAGCTGCCGCAGTGGCTGCCGGCGCTCGTTGCGCTGGTCGTGCTCTATGGCGCCAACCTGCTGGCGGTGCGCGTCTTCGGCGAGCTCGAGTTCTGGTTTGCGCTGGTGAAGGTGCTGACCATCGTGGCCTTCATCGCCGCCGGGCTCGTCGTCATCTTTTTCCACCTCGGCGAGCTCGGCGCTACGGCCGGCTTTGCGAATCTTTATGCGCACGGAGGCTTCCTGCCGTTCGGAATCGTCGGGGTACTGCTCACGTTACAGATCGTGATGTTTGCCTACTCGGGCGTCGAACTCATCGGCGTGACGGCCGGTGAGGCCGAAAACCCGGCAGTCGTGCTGCCGCGGGCGACCAACGGCATCATCCTGAGGATTCTCATCTTCTACCTGGGAGCGCTGGTGGTGATCATGTCGCTCGTGCCCTGGAACGAGTTAAGCCCGAGCGTGAGTCCCTTCGTATTCGTATTCCAGAAACTACGCGTGCCGGCGGCGGCCGGCCTCATCACGCTCGTAGTCATCACCGCCGCCGCCTCCTCCTGCAATAGCGGGCTGTTCAGCACCGGGCGCATGCTCTGGTCGCTCGCACAGCGCGGCCAGGGGCCGCGCCTCTTTGGCACGCTGAACGCGCAGCAGGTGCCGGCGGCGGGCATCCACGCCTCCGCGGCCGTCATGCTGATCGGGGTGCTGCTGAATTACATGGTCCCGAAGCAGGTATTCACCTGGATCACGAGCATCGCGCTGATCGGGACGCTGTGGACCTGGGGGGTTATCCTCGTCTCGCACCGCAACTACCGGCGCGCGGTCCAGGCCGGACGCGCGCGCGCGGCGCCTTTTCGCATGCCGCTGGCGCCGTACGCGAACTGGGCGGTGCTCGCGTTTCTGATTGCGGTGAGCGCGATGCTCTGGCTCGACGAGGAGACGCGTGTCGCGCTCTACGTCGCGCCGGTCTGGTTCGGGCTGCTGGCCGTGGGTTACGCCGCGTTGCAGCGCCGCGGCGCCTAGCCCGCTCCGCTTACATGAGCGGCTCGCCGCCGCCGATCACGCCGCCGCCGTCGACCACGAGCGTCTGGCCGGTGATGAAGTTGCCCGCGCGCGAGGCGAGTAGCACCGCGATCCCCGCCACGTCGTCCGGGTCACCCAGGCGGCGCAGCGGATTCAGGCGCGCGAAGGTCGCCGCCCGCGCCGGATCCGCCCACAGCGCGCGCGAGAAGTGCGTGCGAATAATCCCCGGAGCGATGCAGTTGACGCGGATGTTATGCGGTCCCCATTCGACCGCCAGATTGCGCGCGAGCTGCATGTCCGCGGCCTTGGAGATGCAGTAGGCGCCAAGCTGCGCGCTGCCCATCAGGCCGCCGACCGATGAGACGATGATCACCGCCCCGTCGCGACGCGCCGCCATCGCCGGCAGCGTCATATTGCACAGCCACACATTGCTGAGGAGGTTCGTGTGAATGACTTTCTCGAACACCTCATCGGGCGTATCGATCGAGGGGCCGAAGGAGGGATTGGTCGCAGCGTTCCCGACCACGACGTCGATCTGGCCCCACTGCGCCACGGTGGCATCGACCAGGGCCTGCAGTTCGTCCTTATGACCCACGTGACAGGCCTTGGCGAAAGCGCTGCCGCCCGCCGCGTTGATCTCGGCGGCTACCGCCTCGCAGCTCTCGGCCTTGCGGCTGGAGATCACGACCCGCGCGCCGTGCGCGGCCAGCTGCTGCGCGATGGCTTTGCCGATCCCGCGGCTTGAACCGGTGATCAGTGCAACCTTTCCGGAAAGATCAAAGAGCGTCATGGGCGGCAATCCTCGGCGTGGGGCGAGGCTGCATTGTGCCGCGGGGCTGGGGTCCAGCGCCAATGTCGCATCGCCCGCGCGGGTAAAGCGGGGCTCGCCTCTCGTGCCCCACTTCCGTGCATGCGCCTGAAGCGGACGGCCGCTGCCTCGTTGCTCGGACTGGCCACTCGAAATTCTCAACGACTGGTCGGCCGTTGAATCCAGAACCGGTACATCCCGGTGAACGTATCCGGATTGTCGGCCTCAAAGCGTGCCCAGTTGCGCAAATTAGTCCCGAGCGGGTCGTCGGTAAAGCGAGCGCGGTACTGATGCAGCACGCGCACATCCAATTTGAAGCCCATGAAGTGAAGCCCGGTTTCGACAAGGAACGACTCGATCTGTGCGAGTGTCAGGCGCTGCTCCTGCACGTGGAAAAGCAAGTCGCGACATTCACTGGTTGAATAGAA
The DNA here is from genome assembly GCA_963850955.1 of uncultured Pseudomonadota bacterium. Classification (GTDB taxonomy): domain Bacteria; phylum Pseudomonadota; class Gammaproteobacteria; order Steroidobacterales; family Steroidobacteraceae; genus 13-2-20CM-66-19. The sequence continues at coordinate 66,740 of CAWKMW010000005.1, read as the reverse complement.
CGCCCGGCTTTTGGTTAGCGGGTGCAGCTCAGCACTGCGGTCTTGGACCGCGCGGTCCTGGCGGAATCGACGGATGTCATCGGCGGTGCATGCATAGCCGCGCGCGGCAATGAATTCACGCGCCTTGGCCACCTGTCTGCGCGCAAGTTGGCTATAAAAGCCCAAACACATGAATCCTCCGGGCCGCAATAAAGACAGCAGGATTCGCCATCCGTCGAAGGGGTCGGCCAGGTGGTGCAGCACCCCAACTGATTCGATGATGTCGAACCTGCGCGCGCTATCGCCGAGCTTGAGAATGTCGGCCTGTGCATACTCAATGTTTGTCAGCCCCAGCTCCTGCGTCTTTCGTTTGGCGTAACTGATACTGCTCAAGCTCAGATCTATCGCCAGCACACGTACTCCGCGGTATTGCTGGGCCACGAGGATCGCATGACCGCCGGTGCCGCAGCCGGCGACCAGCGCTTCCGGTGCGCTGTCGTCGAGCATCGGCGTAAACGGCGCGAACGGCAGGGCACGACGCAATTCCGCATTAAAGGGCAGCGCCTGCCCGCGCAGTTGCAGTTTCACCCAACGCGGGTAAGGATTCTCTTCGTACTGCTCGCGCACCTCTTCGGAGATACCGCGGGTAATTGAGGTCAGGCATCCGATGTCCGCGCGCAGCGCCAGCTCCTCGAGCGGCTCGCGAACCTGTTGGCGCAGCACCTCCTGGACGGGCCGCGGTGCATTTGCAGTAAGAAGCCGACTTGCCTCTCGCAGCGCGTAGAGCGGGAAATAGGCGGCGACCGCGAGCAGAAGAAATGGCGGCACCACTGCGTTGGTGTCCAACAAGATTAGTAACTTCGCTCGGCAGGCGGCCGCCGAGCGCCGCTCCCCATCATCGCAATCGAAGACATACTCGTTAAGGAAGCATTGCCGACAGAGTGCTGCATAGAATTGCAGCGCCGCGACATCCGCAGCCTCTGGCGACTGCTCGCTCGCTGCGGTCTCGAGCAGGGCATGGCGTGCGCAAGTTAGGAAACGTTCGAAGGCAACCGTGTTCACGGGCGTTGATTCAAGCAATACACACAGCAAGCGGTCTGCTGCGAGCGCCGCAAGGCCGTCGGTACCGAATAAGCGCGCCTTTGGCAATCGCGCGGGCCACGATTCGTCGGCGAGGCGCACACAGCGGGCGATCCTCTGGTCGAGCATGATCAGACCGAGTGTCGGCCGGCAAAGCTCCGGCGGCATTCCCCATGCTTCGACGAAGGCGCTCATGAGTGCCGCGCGGACCTGCGAGTCCTCGCTCGTAAACCGTGCGCGCGCGACGCAGTTGGCAAAGGCGACTTTGGCTTTCCACGTCGGTGCACGCTCGAGCGCGCGCGCCAGTAGCTGAACTGCTTCCGGGTACCTGCCGCGTGACTGAACAATCATCGCCAGGTCATAGAGAACTGCGGCGGACTCGGGCTCGAGGGACGCGGCACGCCGCAGGCTGGCCTCCGCCGCATCGAGATCCCCAAGGTTACTTAGCACGGCGCCGAGTGTGCGGTGCGCTTCGGCATACTCAGGCTGCAGGTCGATTTCCCTGCGCAGGCTATGGACGGCCTCGTCGAGCCGCCCCTGGGTGCTTGCCAGCACACCCAGACTGAAATGGACGCCGGCATAGCCTGGATTGATGGCCAGCGCGCGCTGGTAGTTCTCTATCGCCTCGGCCGTGCGCCCGAGGCTCACCAGCGCATTTGCCATCGCCACAAACGCCTCGGCGAAGTGCGGGTTGAGGCCGATGGCTAGCTGGTAGTTGCGCAACGCGTGCGCGAATTCGCCGGCGCGATGATGCAGGGTGCCCAAATTGAAGTGGGCTGCCGCGCACTGTGGGTCGCAGCCTATCGCGAGAAGGTACGCGCTGCGCGCCTCATCAAACTGGGCCCTCGCGAGCAGAATGTTGCCGCGGTTCAGGTGCGCGCGGGCGCAATGCGGGTCAGCCTGGAGCGCAGCATCGTAGCGCGCCATTGCCTCCGCGATGCGCCCCTGTTTCTCGAGCGCATTTCCTTCATCGATCATCGCGACTGCGAAGGTCCTCAATGCGGCTGCCGGACGGTTCTCGTGCATGTCCTGTCGAAATCTCCCATCTTTTGTCCTTTGGAAATTACCTTGCCCCTGGGTGCCGTTTGCACCTGTGCTATCTTCGGTCGCTGAGGACACCTGTTGGACGCGGCGCTCGCAGGGTGAGCAGGCTCCAGAGCGATGCTCGATTTTCTCGTTGAATTATTCGCATTCCTACGCTCCCGCCGGAAGCTGTGGCTTCGTCCGATTCTGATTTTTTTGTTCATCATCGGCGGCCTGCTGCTGCTGGCGAACGGGTTTCTGGACAGTGTTTTCAACATGAACGACCCGGTTGTGCCCGTTTCGCGCGGTTCCTATAGACACGATGCCGCGTTTTTCAACAGATATTCAGCTATCAGCCGATGGCCGTCTCGGTTCGGATGAACCCAGTCAAGTGCATCGCCCTGATTGAACACGAAATACTCGCCCACCCCGATCGGGTCACGTCCGCCGCGACTTTGATGGAAGGCCGCTGTCAGATCGACGGCGATGATCTCTCGGGTAAGTCGTCCCAGGATCATGTGTTGCGGCTCGCCACGCAGCAGCTCGCTTGACCAGCGGACGCCATCCCGTTGGTAACGTGCGGCGGCGGCGGCAGATACTTGCATTTCATACGGAAAGATCACGACACACAGATCCGTCTCGTGCCCTTTCAAACCTATGGACAACTTGTTGATCCGGTCGACAGTCTGATTCACGATCATGACGTTGCGTGTCGGGTGCAGTTCAAAGGCCTCATCTCCATGATATCCATAGCCCATGTGCACGGCGGCTTCGGTCAATTTGAGCCGTAAGTAGTTGTATACGTAAGAGCGGGTTCTGAGGACGTCCAGGTATCGTTTGACTAGGAACTTTGCCTTGTAGAGTTCCGAGTGTCGAGCCTCAGACGCCCCTTGGTCCGGGAGGATGTCATTGAGGTCCATGGCGTAAACGATTTTCTTCAGCCTGAAGCGTTCAGCGAGCTCGATGAGCTTCTCTATAGCGCGATCATCGGCGACTCCATCTTCACCGGGGCCACCGAAATTCATGTAGTACCGGTCTTGCCGAGTGTCGCGGATGATGTCCGTGTAGCGATAACCAAAGCCGGCGCCGACGCCGCTCGTTATAGAGTCACCCCAGAACCCAACGCGAACCCGAGGATCCGTCTGATCCCATTCCCGATCCGGATAGCCATTCGAGTTAAACGGCATGTCGCCGAACGTATACCTGATCAGGTGCTTGGAAACGGTGGTTCCCGTGTAGTAGTCGAGCCGATAAGAAACGGTGTACCGCAGGACGAGTTCCGCTGCGACCAGCAGCAAGCAAAGCAACAGAAGGGTCCAGCCAACGAGGATGCTGCGTTGATGTCTTTCGATGAATCGCCGGCTATTCTCGCGAGCAGCGCTCGGCGCTCTGAGCGTCTGATCGCGACCCGAGGGCATCACGGGCTCCGTTTCGGCGGCGCGCTACCGGTTGAGGGTTTGGCGGGTCATCGCCGCATTTTGACTGCGCTGCCGCGGAGCACGCGACCGTCACGCAACGCGGAAGCGCCCAGCAGCGCATCGCGCACGCGAGCGCCACGAGTTGAACGCAGCATCACAGTCTCTTTCCCAAATATCAAAGAGCGTCATGGGCGGCACTCCTGGGCGTGGGGCTGCATTGTGCCGCGCGGCTAGCGTCGGGCGCCAATTCGCGTTACCCGCTCGGCCGATTCTCAGTAGAATCCGCCGCTCGCGCCCGTAGCTCAGTTGGATAGAGCATCAGGCTTCGAACCTGAGGGTCGGGAGTTCGAATCTCTCCGGGCGCGCTTTCGAACTCAATCCCTTGCGCGTCTTTGACTTTGATCTCATGGACCTGCGCTAAAAGCGGCACTGGCCTCGAGCAGCTGTGCGCCCCGCCACCGAGCGCTCCACATCCACCAAATGCGCGTCGCGGCCCCTCAGCAGCGTTGCCCGTGTGCGCAGCCGTGCACCGACAGTCACGAGCAGAACGGCGAATCGCGGCGCACCATTGAGGTAGCCTCAGCGCAAGGTTTCAACTGATGCGCACAGGCGAGCATAATAGCTACGAAGCTCTGAACAGGGGTCGGGGTCAGGCTTTGATCGACGCGCTCATCTTCGCACTCGCTGGTGCCGCAACGGCGCTGCTTTGCCTGTACCGGCTGCGCAAGATGCGTATCGCCGAATTCGCGCATCGCGCAACCCGTGGCAGCCGATCGCAGCGTGAGGCCGCTTTTGAGCTGGCACGTGCGATATTTGGCGAGGTGAAGCGCGGACGTGATCCGGCATTCCTCATGCCGCTGCTCGCGCCTCTCGGGGGGTCGCCCGTCACGATCCTGAAACGCAGCGGCTGCTGCTCCGGTGTGCATCGACTCTTCATCACCTCGCTCGATACCCTCGGAATTCGAGCCGCCCAGGTCACCGTCTACCGCCGCGCGGATCCTGCGGCCGCACACTGCATGGCACAGGTCACAGTCGAGGATGCCAAATTCCTCATCGACGTCGACTACGGCGTGTGGCTGCGCCACCCCGACGGTGGTCCTCTTGATCAGGCCGGGCTGCGTGCCGGCCTCGTGCCCGTCATCGAGCCCTTCGTGCTCGACAGCGAAGCCCGTTACGCCGATAGCGCGCGCACCCGATCGGCTGGGTACCCCGATCGCGAATACTATCGCTTCGACTACAGTCTGGCCCGCACTGCCAACTGGGCCGAGACCCCGCTAAAGCGCGCGTTCTATGCGGTGCTGCGCCCGATGACCCGGGGTCGCGTGGATTATCTGCTGCTGCCCGCGATACTCGAGTGGCCGGAGGTGCTGCTCGCCGCGGCGCTGTGTGGAGCGGCAATCCTTCTACTCGCGGCGCGAGCGCTTGCGCACTAACGCAGAACTGCGCGCCGCCCCTAGGTTCAGCCACGCGTTCTCATCGTGCTGCAGGATCCCCCCGCATCAACCCGTAGGCCGATCGCGCACGATCACAATGCGGAACAGAATCTCCAAGGCTGTCCGAGCGCGCGTGCCGCTCACGGTCCCAAAGCTGCTCGATGAACTCGAACGCTACTACGGCAAGCAGAGAACCTCGTGGCCCGTCGATCCTTACGCATTCATCGTTTGGTGGCAGTGCGGCTACCCGCCCAGCGAAGTCGCGTGTGCCAGGGGCTGGGAGAAGCTCACTAGCGAAGTTGACATCAAACCGCAGAGCCTACTGCGCGCGAGCACGTCCAAGCTGGCGTCGCTTCTGAAGTCCGGCGGCCTGGTGCCGCAGCTGCGCGCCGAGCGGCTGAAGAAGATCGCGCAGCGCGTCCGGGAGGAGTTGGGGAGTGATTTAGCGGCCGCGCTGCGCGGACCACTCGCCGAAGCGCGCAAGGTTCTGAAGACGTTTCCCGGAATTGCGGAACCCGGAGCCGAGCGCATCCTGCTGTTTGCCGGCATTGCCCCCATCGCGGCGGTGCCGTCAAATTGTCCCCAGGTTCTGAGTCGGATCCTCCACGGTCGGGAGGGGCCGACGTATCGGGCCAGTTACCGCGAATCTCAGGAAGCGATCGCAGCACAGGTTGCCGAGAGACCCGATGCCCGTCGCCGCGCCTACCTGCTGCTGAAACGTCACGGCCAGGAGCTGTGCAAACGCACCCGCCCGCTGTGTGAGAAGTGTCCCATTCGCGCCGAATGCCTCTTCGGCGCGGCGCGCGCTGCGCCCTGACTTTGAGCAGTCCCGCCGCCTCTGGCGGTGGTGCCGGCTACTGCGCCGGTTCGTGCATCAGCGTGCGCCCGTAGTCGCTCAGCAGGATCTGCAGTCCGAGATACCCCAGAAACTGCGCGTGCCCCTCAGAGTCGCCGCTCACGCTGCGGCCGGCCATGAAAAGCAGAATGAAGGCCGGACTCAGCTTGTAGCGCAGACCCAAATCAAGCGTCGTGTCGTTCGGGGGCGCCCCGCTGGCGCGGTCGTTGAAGATCTCCGCATCCAGCTCGAGCCGCGGCGTCACCTGCCGTCCGGCGATCAACCCAAAAAATCTCTCGTCCGGGCCGTTGCGCGGCAGGTAGTAGCCGGCCTCGAAGTTCACATCGAGCGGGCCGAGCTTTTTGGCCACTTCCACCGGCAGCAGCAGCCGCGGTCCGTCGATCGCGATGCCCTCGCGCTGCGCGCGCGCGGAACCTGCGGTCTCGATCTGGGGGAAGGTGGAGACCTGCCAGCCCTCCTCTCCCTGATCCAGGAAGCGCCATTTCACACCGATGAGCGCGTTGCCCCAGCCCGAGTGCTGCGGCGCGCCGCTGGTCGACTGAAGCACATAGGGGACCTCGTAGGTGAGCTGGATGCGATCGCCGAGGCCGAAATTCACATCCAGTTGCGGCAGTTGATAGGAACTGCTGCCCGGCTCCTGGGTGAGCATCGTGCCCAGGTTTATTTCCCAGTTGCCGTTGCCGGGGGTGCCCGGATCGGTCGTGAGGTAGGGGGGACCGCCCTGAGCCCGGGCGGCTTGGGATGTGAGCAGCAGCCCCAGGAGCAGACACACCGCAGACAGCAGACGGCTCTTCACGCTTCGCTTTCCCTTGAATCCCGGTGCCGTGTTTGGAAATCCAAGCACGCCCGGTATGCGCGGTGCGTGAGGCCACTCCGGAAGCTTGTCGCACGCGCATTATATGCGCCGGGCCCCGCGCTCTGGCGAGCGGCCGCCCTCCCACCCGCCACCGCTCGCCTTCACAGGCAGGGCTCTGCGATCATCCAGCTGCCCCAAGCTTGCAAAGGACCGGCCATGGCCGATGGATCCGATCGCAGTACGCGCGTCTCCGGCAAACGCCGCTGCCGGTGGGTGCCGCCGGAGGATGCGCTCTACCTGCGCTACCACGACGAGGAATGGGGACGGCCGCAGCATGATGAGCGGCGGCTCTTTGAGATGCTGATCCTCGAGGGCGCGCAGGCGGGCCTCTCCTGGTCGACAATCCTGCACAAGCGCGCCGGTTACCGCCGCGCGTTCGCGAACTTTGATCCACGTAAAGTGGCGCGCTTCGATGCCCGCCGGCGCGCCGCCCTGCGGCGCGACCCGCGGATCGTGCGCAATCGCCTCAAGATCGAGGCCACTGTGACCAATGCCCGCGCGTTTCTCGCCGTGCAGCGCGAATTCGGCTCCTTTGAGCGCTACTTGTGGTCGTTCGTCGGGGGTAAGCCGCTCGTGAACCGCCCGCGCCCCGGGCAGGTGCCGGCGCGCAGCGCACTCAGCGACCGGCTCGCGAAGGATCTGCTTAAGCGTGGCTTTCGTTTCGTCGGCTCGACGATCGTGTATGCCTACCTGCAGGCGGTCGGGGTGGTGAATGACCACACGCGCGGTTGCTTTCTGTGCCCTCGGGCTCCTCGAGCGGCGGCCGGGCGCAGGTTGAAGTAGCCTCTCCGCCGGGCGCCTCTTAAGATAACCCCCCCCTTTATCATAAGCTTCGGGAAGTTAAAGTATGAAGGTCCTTCTTGCGATCGCATTCATGGCAGCCCTCGGGACGGGAGTCGCCTACGCCGAGTGTCCGTACCCAACCGCCCCCGCCAACCTTCCGGACGGCCGCACGGCGACAATGGAGGAGATGGTCGCAGGACAGAAAGCCGTCAAGGAATACGACGCGGCGATCAAGTCTTACGTCGACTGCATCGACAAGGCGCTCGATGACTCCATCGCCAAGGCGGGCGATTCGCTTAAGCCGCAGCAGAAATCGGATATGCAGCACGTGGAAGCCCAGAAGCACAACGCCGCGATCGATCAACTGCAGGCCGTGGCCGATCGTTTCAATGAGCAGGTAAAGGTGTTCAAGGCGCGTGGCGCCGACAAGAAGAGCTGAGTGCTGACACCGGCCGAGGCCGATGTACTGATCGGGCAAACCCTGCAGTGTCTGCCCATCGAGTCGCTGCCACTCGCGCAGTGCGCCGGCGGCGTGCTGCGCGAGAACATCTACGCCGAGCGCGATCAGCCGCCCTTCGATCGCGTCGCCATGGACGGCGTGGCGCTCGCCAGCTCGGCCGCGGCCGGCGCGAGCCGCTCATTCCACATCCAAGCCACACAAGCGGCCGGTGATCCGCCGCTCACCCTCGCCGCGCCGCACAACTGCATCGAAGTCATGACCGGGGCGGTGCTGCCGGGCGGTTGTGACTGCGTGGTGCCAGTGGAGGAAGTCACCATTGCCCACGGTCAGGCGCAGCTCACACCGCGGGCGCGCGCCGAGCCCTGGCACCATGTGCACCGCCGCGGCAGCGACACGCGTCAGGGTGCCCTGTTGGTCACGGCCGGCATGAAGCTGCGCGCCCCGGAAATCGCCATCGCCGCCTCGGCGGGCATGGCGCGCATCAGGGTGAGCAGCCAGCCGATGCTGGCGGTAATCTCGACCGGCAATGAGCTCGTGGAACCGGGTGAACCGGTGCTCGCCTACCAGATCCGCCGCTCGAACGCCTACGCGATCGTGAGTGCGCTGCGCGAGCACGGCTTTCAGCGTGTGGCGGATGACCACATTCCCGATGACGCCCAGCAACTGCGCGCGCGCCTGCGCTTCCACCTCGAAACCCACGACGTGCTGGTGCTCTCCGGCGGGGTGTCGATGGGGCGTTTCGATCTTGTGCCCAAGGCGCTGGAAGAGCTCGGCGTGCGCACGATCTTCCATAAGGTTGCGCAGCGCCCGGGCAAGCCCCTGTGGTTCGGCGCTGCGCCCTCGGGCGCGGCCGTGTTCGGACTGCCGGGCAATCCGGTTTCGACCTTGGTGTGCTTCACGCGTTATGTACTGCCGGCGTTGCTCGGCAGCCTGGGGCACAGCGGCAGGGCCGCCGAACGTATCGCGCTCGGTGCCCCGGTAACGATTACGCCCCCGCTCACACACTTCCTGCCCGTACGGCTTGAGCAGGATGACTGGGGCCGTGCCTGGGCCATGCCCGCGCCGACCAACGGTTCCGGGGACTTCACCGCGCTCGCCGGTACGGAGGGGTTTGTAGAACTGCCTCCAGGCCCCAATACCTATCCCAAAGGGCACGTAACCCGCTTCTATCGCTGGTCCTAGGCTGCGTGCGAGCGGCCTCAGGCTCGCCTCTCCGGCGGGCGATAGCCAACGGCCCCGAACGGTGCTCATACTTGAAAGAGCCATGCCCTCCCCGGAAGTCATCGTCCCGCTGAATGTGCGGCCCGCGCCACGGGACACCTTTTCCCGACCGATGCGCGATCTGCGCATCTCGGTCATGGACCGGTGCAACTTCCGCTGCCCGTATTGCATGCCGCGCGAGACCTTCCACGAGCAGTACCGCTTCCTTGGCTCCCACGAGCGGCTGTCGTTCGATGAAATCGTGCGCCTGGCGCGCCTGTTCGTGCAGCTCGGCGTGCGCAAGCTGCGCCTTACGGGGGGCGAGCCATTGTTGCGCGCCAACCTGGCGGAGCTCATCGGCGATCTCACCGCCATTGCCGGGGTGGAGGACGTCGCGCTCACCACCAACGGAGTGCTGCTGGCGCGCTACGCGAGCGAACTGAAGGCCGCAGGGCTCAAGCGCGTCACCGTAAGCCTCGACAGCCTCGATGATGCGGTCTTCACCCGCATGAGTGGCGGCTTTGGCGGCGTGGCGGAAGTGCTCGAGGGCATCGAACACGCGCGGCGCGCCGAGCTCACGCCCGTCAAGGTGAACGCCGTCATCCAGCGCGGCGTGAACGATCACACCGCGCTCGAGCTGCTCGAGCGCTTCCGTGGCAGCGGCGTGATCGTGCGTTTCATCGAGTACATGGACGTCGGCAACCGCAATCACTGGCGCTCCGAGCTGGTCGTGCCCTCGAAGGAGCTGGCCGAACGCATCGGCGCACGCTGGCCGCTGAGGGCGCTGGAACCGGCCTACCGCGGCGAAGTGGCTCAGCGTTATGCCTTTGCCGACGGTCAGGGCGAGGTGGGCTTTATCTCCTCGGTGTCGCAGCCCTTCTGCGGCGGCTGCTCGCGGGCGCGGCTGTCCTCGGACGGGGTGCTGTACACCTGCCTGTTCGCGACGCACGGCATGAGTCTGCGCGATGCGCTGCGCGGCGGGGCGAGCGATGATGTGCTGCTCGAACTCATTCGTGGCCTGTGGCTGAAGCGCGCGGATCGCTACAGCGAGCTGCGCAGCAGCCTTTCGGCACAGTCCCAGGAGCAGCGCAAGGTCGAGATGTTCTATATCGGTGGCTGATGGCACGGCGCAAGCTCACCCACGTTGACCGCCGCAACCGGCCCACGATGGTGGACGTCGGCGAGAAGGAAGTGACGCTACGTAGCGCTCTCGCCGAGGCGCGCATTCGTCTGCCGCGTACGGTGGCAAACGCGCTGCGCGCAAGTGCCCACCGCACCAAGAAAGGTCCGGTGTTCGACACGGCCATCATCGCCGGCGTGATGGCCGCGAAGCGCACGCACGAACTCATTCCCTTCTGCCACCCGCTCGGCATCGAGAACTGTCAGATCGAAATCCACCGCCCCCAGGCGACGCAGATCGTAATCCGCTGCCGCGTGAGTGTGCACCATCGGACTGGCGTGGAGATGGAAGCCCTCACGGGTGCCACCGTCGCTGCGCTCACCATCTACGACATGTGTAAGGCGCTCTCGCACGATCTGGAGATCCTCGGCGTGCGGTTGCTGGAGAAATCCGGTGGCCGGCGCGCCTTCGCGCGCCGGGGCTCACGCTAGCCAGCATGGACGCCCCGCTCTACGGACTGGTGCTCGCAGGCGGCCGCAGCCGCCGCATGGGCAGCGACAAGGCGGCACTGCGCTACCAGGGGCAAACCCAGCTCGAGCGCGCCATGGCACTGCTCAGCGGGCACGTGGCGCACGCCTATGTCTCGGTGCGCCCGGACCAAAGAGCAGAGGCGCTGCGCGCGCGCTATGCACAGATCGAGGACGGGGCGAGTGATATCGGTCCGATGGCGGGGCTTTTGGCCGCGCAGGCCGCGCACCCTGAGGCCGCGTGGCTCGTGCTCGCCTGCGACCTGCCGCTGCTCGATGAGCCGACGCTGCGGCAGCTGATTGCCGCGCGCGATACCGCCGGGCTCGCCACCGCGTATCGCTCAAGTCACGACGGGCTGCCCGAGCCGCTGTGCGCGATTTACGAGCCGCGCAGCCGCGCAGCCCTCAGCGACTACGTGGCGCAGGGTAAGCACTGCCCGCGCAAGTTCCTGCTGCACGTCGCAGCGCGCCTCATCGAGGAGCCCCATCCGCGCGCGCTCGACAACATCAACACGCCCGAGGAGTATGGTGCGGTCACCCAGGAGAGCACCATTCAGCCCAAGCACCTGAACGTGCAGTACTACGCGCTGCTGCGTGAGCAGGCCGGACGGCGCGAGGAGGCGCTGCAAAGCAGCGCCCGCACGCCACGCGAGCTGTACGCAGAGCTCGCCGCGCGCTACCCCTTCACGCTCGCCCCCGAGCTGCTGCGTGTGGCAGTGAATGCCGAGTTCGCCGATTGGTCGACGCCGCTGCGCGAGGGCGACGCGGTGGTGTTCATTCCGCCGGTGGCCGGCGGCTAAGCCTCGCAGGATCACCCGTGCCGGCATTTCGCTTCACCCGCACCGCCATCGACGGCGCCCGCCTGCGCGCAGCCCTCGCCGACCCCGCCTGCGGTGGCTTTGCCTCCTTCGAAGGCTGGGTGCGCGATCACAACGAGGGCGCGCGCGTGCGACACCTGGAATACGAAGCCTTCGAGGAACTCGCCGTGCGCGAGGGCGAGCGCATCATCGCCGAGGCGCTGGCGCGTTTCGGCGTGACGCGCGCCGCCTGCGAGCACCGCTTAGGAGATCTGGCCATCGGCGAAGTCGCCGTGTGGGTCGGCGCGAGCGCGCCGCACCGTCACGAGGCGTTCCTGGCGGCCCGTTACATCATCGATGAGGTCAAGCACCGCGTGCCGATCTGGAAGAAAGAGCACTACGCCAACGGCGATTCGGGCTGGGTGAACTGCGAGCGCTGCGCCGCACCCGCCGCGGAGGCTGTGCCCGCGCACGCCCACCCGCAGCGCTAATCACTCCTCAGGGGCGCACCTGTCCGGCGCCACGCACCACGTACTTGTAGCTCGTCAGCTGCGCCACCCCGACCGGACCGCGCGCATGGAAGCGATCCGTGGAGATGCCGATTTCCGCCCCCATGCCGAACTCGCCGCCGTCGGCGAACTGCGTGGAAGCATTGTGCAGCACGATGGCGCTGTCGACGTGCGCCAGAAAGCGCTCGGCGGTTGTCGGGTTGTCGGTAACGATCGACTCGGTGTGCGCAGAACCATAGCGCGCGATGTGCGCAATCGCCGCATCGACGCCATCGACCACGCGGGCGGCAATGATCGCGTCCAGGTACTCGGTGTACCAGTCCTCCTCGCGGGCTGCACGCACGCGCGCATCCACGCGCTGCACGCGCAGGTCGCCGCGCACCTCGCAACCCGCATCCAGCAGGTCCTTGATGATGGGGCTCAGATGCGTAGCCGCACACGCCTCATCCACCAGCAGCGTCTCGGCGGCGCCGCAGATGCCGGTACGGCGCATCTTGGCGTTGAGCGCTATGGCGCGCGCCATGCGCACATCCGCGTCGCGATCGATATACACGTGGCAGTTGCCTTCGAGATGGCCGATCACCGGCACGCGCGCTTCCTGCTGCACGCGTTGCACCAGAGCCTTGCCGCCGCGCGGCACGATGACGTCCAGATACGCGCTCATGCCGCCGAGCAGGTAGCCGACCGCGGCACGATCGCTCGTTGGCACGAGCTGGATGCACGCCGCCGGCAGAGCCGCGGCCTCAAGACCCGCCGCCAGGCAGGCCTGCAAGGCGCGGTTCGAGTGCTCGCTCTCGGAGCCGCCGCGCAAGATCACCGCGTTGCCCGATTTCAGGCACAGCGCGCCGGCGTCCGTGGTCACATTGGGGCGGCTTTCGTAGATGATGCCGATGACACCGAGCGGCACGATCACGCGCTCGATGCGCAGACCGTTCGGCCGCTCCCACTGCGCCGCCACGGTACCGATCGGATCGGGCAGTGCCCTCACCGCCTCGATGGCGGCGGCGATCGCCTCGATGCGCTCGGCATCCAGGCGCAGCCGGTCCAGGCGCGCAGCGCTCAGATCGTGGGCCGCCGCGGCCGCAAGGTCGTGCGCGTTGGCCGCAAGAATCGCGCCCTGCTCGCGACGCACCGCGGCCGCAGCGGCGCCGAGGGCCGCATCTTTCTGCGCCGTGCTGGCGCGCGCGAGCACCGCGGCGGCCGCGAGCGCGGCGCGCCCGAGGCCCTCCATCATTTCACCCAGCTGCGGCGTATGCATAGCGCCTTCAGGCGAGTGGCTGCGGGGTCGGTGTCACCGGCACACCGACCTCCTCGCGCAACAGCACGAGATCGTCGCGGTGAATCATCTCGTCACGGCCGCGAAAGCCGAGAATATCGGCAATCTCCGTGGAGCGCCGGCCCATGATGCGCGCCGCGTCCGCATCGGAATAGGCCACGATGCCGCGCGCCATCTCGATGCCGTCCGCGGTAAACACGCTCACCGTATCACCGCGGTCAAAGCGTCCGCGCGCCGCGGTGACGCCGGCGGGCAGGAGGCTGCGCCCCTCGAACAGTGCCCGCAGCGCGCCCGCATCAATGATGAGCGCGCCGGAAGGACGCAGGGTGCCGGCGATCCACTGCTTGCGCGCCGCCGCCGGTGTGGCACTGGGCAGGAACCAGGTGCAGTTGGCCCCCTCTTCGATGCGACGCAGCGGGTGCGGGTGCCCGCCGGCGGCGATACACATGTGACAGCCGGCCGCCACCGCAATGCGCGCGGCGAGAATCTTGGTACGCATGCCGCCCGAGCCCAGTGTCGAGGCCGCGTGACCGGCCATCGCCTCAATCGCCGGGGTGATCTGGCGCACTTCGCGGATGAAGCGCGCGTTCGTATCCTGATTCGGGTCGGCGCTGTAGAGACCCTCGACATCCGACAGCAGCACCAGGCAGTCGGCACTCGCCATCTGCGCGACCCGCGCCGCGAGGCGGTCGTTGTCTCCGTAGCGAATCTCGGCCGTGGCGACCGTGTCATTCTCGTTGATCACCGGCAGCGCACCGAGTGCGAGCAGCGAAGCCAGGGTGGCGCGGGCGTTGAGGTAGCGGCGCCGCCGCTCGCTGTCCTCGAGCGTGAGCAGCACCTGCGCCACGGTCACATCCTTCGCCTCGAGCAATTCCTTATAAGCGTGTGCAAGACGGATCTGTCCCACCGCCGCTGCGGCCTGACTGTCTTCCAGTCGTAACGGGCCGCTCTTGAGCCCGAGCCGCCGTCGCCCGAGCGCGATCGCACCGGATGACACCAGAATCACCTTCTGACCGCGCTTGCGAAGTCGCAGAAGATCCTCGACCAGGGTCTCAAGCCAGGCGCGATTGACACGCCCGCTGTCGCCGTCGACGAGCAGCGCCGAGCCGACCTTCACAACGATCAGCCGTGCTTGTGTGAGGGACGCGGCCGGATCGGGAGCGTGGGCATTCATATGGAGGAAAACTATACGCATTCGGGGTGCGTTGCCCAAGAAGAGCGCAGCCCCTACACTTATCCAGGGCGAACGAAAAACAGGGTGGCTGTCGCGGTGAGCAGAGATTACGAACCAGTTGTTGGCCAGTGGTACGAGAACCTCGAAGAAGAAGAATCTTTCCGCGTCCTGTCCGTGGACGAGGACTCGGAGCTGGTGGAGATCGAGTACCTGGATGGTGATATCGAGGAACTTGACATCGAGGCTTGGCACGAGATGGATCTGGATCGCATCGAGGAGCCGGAGGGCTGGTCCGAGCCCGACGATGACGAAGACGAGGAGGATGACGAGGATTGGGAAGAGGACGAAGACGAAGATGATGATGACTTGGATGAGGACGAGGACGACGTTGATGATGAGCGGGACGAGTATTGAGCGTTCCCGGGCGCCCGAGGCCTCATTCGTGACCTTTGCCGTCGGCGCAGCGGTGCCGCTCATGCCGCTGGACCTGGGCGCGAGCGGCCGGCGCTGCGTCCTCAGCTGACCGCGCAGCGCCTGGCGGCGGCCTCACTCCGGAGGTCTTGAAAACTGTCCAACTGACCCCACGCTGGCGAGGGTAAGCGGGTACCGGTACAGTTCGCTTGCCCCGTAAAAGTTGGTACACCTTAATCTTGCTGCAGGCCCCGCCATGAAACGTATCTTCCTGTTCGTGCTGACCAACATCGCCGTGCTGCTGGTACTGTCGGTCGTCCTGCGCATCACCGGTCTGGACACCTGGCTTGCCGTGCACGGGCAGAGCTACGGCGGACTACTGGTGTTTGCCGCAGTTTTCGGTTTCGGCGGCTCGCTCATCTCGCTGGCCCTGTCCAAGACCATGGCCAAGCACAGCATGGGCGTACGGGTCATCGACCCGCAGAGCACCGACCCGACGGAACGCTGGCTGCTCGGCGTCGTCGAGCAGTACGCGCGCACGGTGGGCGTCGGCATGCCCGAAGTGGGCATCTTCCAGTCCCCCGATCCCAACGCATTCGCCACCGGCATGAGCCGCAACTCGGCGCTGGTCGCGGTGAGTACCGGGCTGTTGCAGCGCATGGGACGCCAGGAAGTCGAGGCGGTGGTGGGTCACGAGATGACACACGTTGCCAACGGGGACATGGTGACGCTCGCGCTGATCCAGGGAGTTCTCAACACCTTCGTGATCTTCCTGTCGCGCGTCATCGGTGGCCTCGTCGATCGCTCCCAGAACGGACGCGGCGGCATCGGCTACTTTGCCACCGTCATCGTGCTGCAGCTGGTGCTCGGGGTACTCGCGAGCATCATCGTCATGTGGTTCTCGCGGCGGCGTGAGTTCCGCGCCGACCGCGGCGGCGCGCAGCTTGCCGGCAAGCCCAATATGATCGGCGCACTCGAGGATCTGAAGGCGGTGCACGAGCCGCTGCCCTCGAAACAGTTCGCCGCTTTCGGCATCGCCGAAGGCCCGGTGGGCGGTGGGCTGAAGCGGCTGTTCATGAGTCACCCGCCGCTCGATGAGCGGATCGCGGCGCTGCAAGCCCTCAACATCAATTGACTGCAAGCGGCGCGGACCTGCGCGAGCAATTGCGCGGGATTCTCGGCGGCGACGGCATCGTGGATGCGGGCGCGGCGAGCGCGCCTTACCTCACGGATCACCGGCGGCTCTTTCAGGGCCGCGCGCTGGCGGTCGCGCGGCCGCGTACGGTTGTGCAGGTGTCGCAGGTGCTCGCGCTGTGCAACGCCGCGCGTGTCGGCGTCGTACCGCACGGCGGCAACACCAGCTACTGCGGCGGCGCGACGCCCGATGAGAGCGGTGCTCAGGTGGTACTGGCGCTCGAGCGGCTGAACCGCATCCGCGAGGTCGACGTCGCCAACGACTCACTGGTGGCGGAAGCCGGCTGTCTGCTGGCGCAGGTGCAGGCCGCCGCCGCACAAGCGCAGCGCTTCTTCCCGCTGAGCCTCGGCTCGCAGGGCAGCTGCCAGATCGGTGGCAATCTGTCCACCAACGCCGGCGGCACGAGCGTCTTGCGCTACGGCATGATGCGCGATCTGGTGCTGGGACTGGAGGTCGTGCTAGCGGACGGGCGGGTGCTCAACGCGCTTGCGGGCCTGCGCAAGGACAACACCGGCTACGACATCAAGTCACTGTTCCTCGGTGCCGAGGGCACGCTCGGCGTGATCACGGCAGCGACGCTGAAACTGTTTCCGGAGATTCGCGCCCGCGCCACAGCGCTCGCGGCGGTGGCCGACGTGCACGCCGCGGTGGCACTGCTGAGGCGGCTGCGCAGCGCGAGCAGCGACCGCGTGAGCTCCTTCGAGATCATCCCGCGTCTTGCCCTGGAACTTACCGCGCGCCACATCCCCGGGATCAGCGATCCCTTCACCACGCCCTACCCCTGGTACGCGCTGTGCGAGCTGTCCTCTTCACGCGCGGCGGATGCGCTCAGTGACATTCTCGAGGAAGCCCTCGGCGCCGCACTCGCGCAGGGAGAGCTTGCCGATGCGGTCATCGCGCACAGCGAGCGTGAACGCGAGTTGCTGTGGAAGATGCGGGAGAATATCCCCGAGGCACAGCGTCGCGAGGGGGTAGGACTCAAGCACGACATCTCCGTGCCCGTCAGCCGCCTCGCCGACTTTGTCGCGCGCGCGGCACCCTGGATCGAGGCACATGTGCCCGATGGCCGTCTGGTCGCGTACGGGCACGCGGGCGATGGCAATCTGCACTTCAATGTCAGCGCGCTGCCGGGCGCGGACGCGGCGGCCTTTCTGGCGCGCGGCGGCGCGGTGCAACGCGCCGTGCACGATTTGGTGCACGAGTTTGGCGGCAGCTTCAGTGCCGAACACGGCATCGGGCGTCTGAAGGTGGAGGAGCTCGTGCGCTACGCTTCTCCGGTGGAACTGTCTCTCATGCAGGCCGTGAAGCGGGCACTTGACCCGCATGCCATCATGAACCCGGGCAAGGTTCTGCGCTGACACTCCCGAGGAGCTACAGATGAGCTACGGTCGAATGGCGTTGTGGATGCTGCTGTTAGCCAGCCTGGGGGCTTGTGCACGGCACGCCGGCGAGGCGGCACCGAGCGCCGCGGCCACCGCGCCGCCTCCGGCCTCTGCGCCTGCGGCCGCGGCCGCGGCCCTTGAGGGTGAAGGGCCGCGTCTCACACTGTCCCCGGATAACGTGCACATCGAGTACCGCGTGCTCGGTCACGGGGAGCCGGCGATCATCCTGATCCATGGCTGGGCCTGCGATGCGAACTACTGGCACGAGCAGTTCGATGCGCTCAAGTCACGTTATACCGTCGTCGCCGTGAATCTCGCCGGCCATGGAGGCTCAGGCAGGAACCGCACCGACTGGTCCATCGCCAACTACGCCGCCGATGTCGCCGCAGTCGCACAGCAGCTCTCCAACCAGCACCTGGTGCTGGTCGGTCACTCCATGGGTGCGACGGTGGCGCTGGCGGCGACGCCTCTCATCGGCTCGCGCGTCATCGGCATCATTGCCGTGGACGCATTGCGCTCGGTCGGACAGCCGCCGCTCGCGCCGCGCGAAGTCGAGCAGCGGGTGGCGCCGTTTCGCGCCGACTTTGTCGGTGAGACCCGCAAGCTCGTGAGCGAGTCGCTGTTCCCGCGCGATGCCAACCGCGCGCTCGTGCAGAAGGTCGCTTACGACATGTCGCTCGAGCCGCCGGCGGTGGCGGTGCCTTCCCTGCAAGCCCTGCTGTCGCTCGATCTGGCGGCCCTGCTGTCGGCCATACACGTACCGGTGTACGCGATCAATTCGGACCTGCTGCCCACGGATGCAGCGCGCATCCGCAAATCGCTGCCCAACTTCACCCTTGACGTGCTCGACCACAGCGGACACTTCCTCATGCTCGAGACCCCGGCGCGCTTCAATCCACTGCTGTTAAAGGACCTCGCGCTACTCGCGGCGCAGCCGTCTCACTGAGTCAATTCATCGGAATCCGGCACGATCGCCCCGCAGCGCACCTCGAGCCAGCCGAGCTCGAGCGCGATCTGCTGCGTGTCCATCTGCGCCCAGGCCGTGGCGAGCGGCAGCTCGCGCCCTTCCTCCTGCAGCAGCAGCAATAGCGCGTCGCGGTCGACGGCGAACGGCCAGTCGCGTCCGTGCAGCGTCAACTGAAAGGCGCGGCCGTCGGGCGTGGCGAAGCGGCCGCGGCCGCCGGCCTCGTACAGCTCAAGACTCAGCAGCGGCTTAAGCTCGCGCGGTGCGCCGCTTGCTGAGTACGCGACACGGCAGGCATAGAGTTGCGCCTGATTGGGTTCAAAGCGGTTAAAGCCGATGATCTCCTGCTGCAGCTGTCCGTCGCGCTCGCGGTACGCGCGCCGCCGATACCAGTACAGGTCCGCACCAATGAGGAGCTGATAGTCCAGATAGCGCAGCGTGCCGGAGCTGTCATCCCGGCACTGGTCACCGAGCGTGCCGCCGCGAAACTGCTCCCCCGCCCGCAGCAGCGTGAAATCGCAGCCGGCGGCGGAGCGCACATCGCGCCACACGAGCGAGGCGGCGAGCGCCGGACGATAGTTCAAGTGCGTCCACGGCCGCGGATCGGCAAAGCTCAGCAGATGCACGTGCACTGCGTGGGCGGTATCACGCGCTGGCTCAAGCTGCAGCAGCAGCTGGCGCCGCGGATGTCCGGGGTCGTCCTCGAGAAACTCCTCCAGGTAGAGGATATGGTGGCCGAGCCAGGGAATACTGACGGGCGCGACAATCGTGCGTACGCGCCGCTCGTTGAGCTCTGGCCAGGTGTCGCTGCCGGGCTCGGTGTTCACGACCACCTGCTCGCTCGAATCACGCACGCCCGACCACAGCTGCTCCAGGGCCGCGACATCCCCGCCGTCACTGGCCGCCACGCTCGCAAGCAACATCCCGAGCAGCACCGTCATCACGCAGCCCCTTTGCGGGCTCAGTGCTCCTTCACCATGCGTACCAGCCCCTCCTGCGCCGCGCTCGCCACCAGGCGGCCGTCGCGCGCGAAAACACTGGCGCGCGCAAAGCCACGCGCGCCGGAAGCGCTTGGACTCTCGATAGCGTACAGCAGCCAGTCATCCACGCGCAGGGGCCGATGAAACCACAGCACATGGTCGATGCTCGCCATGACGATGCTCGGACGCACGAACGAGGTACCGTGCGGCAGCGTCGCCGTGTCCAGCAGGAAAAAATCCGAAACGTAGGCGAGCAGACGCCGATGCAGCATCTCATCGTCGGGCACGCGCGCCACGGCACGGACCCAGATCTGTCGTAGCGGCCGCTCGCGCCGCGGGCGCAGGTAATCGATCGGCTGCACCATGCGAAACTGGAACGGCCGCTGCTGCTCGAAGAAGCGCCGCACACGCTCGGGCAGGCGCTGCAGCAGTTCGGCCGGCGGCCCCGCGTAGTCGCTGAGTTCCTCCGGCGGCGGCACCTGCGGGATATCGATCTGGTGATCGAAGCCGTCTTCGGCGACCTGAAAGGAGGCAGCCATGTTGAAGATCTGCTGGCCGTGCTGGATCGCGACCACGCGCCGGTTGGAGAAACTGTGGCCGTCAAGGCTGCGGTCGACCTGATAGACGATGGGTGCATTGCAGTCGCCGCGGCGCAGAAAGTAGGCGTGCAGCGAATGCACCACGCGCGCGGTATCCACGGTGCGCGCCGCCGCACTGAGCGCCTGGCCCAGCACCTGGCCGCCGAAAACCTGTGGGCTGCCGATGTCGCGGCTCTCGCCGCGGAACAGGTCCACCTCGAGCGGTTCGAGCTCGAGCAGGGCAAGAAGATCAGCCAGCCGGCGGTCCATGGTGACTCAGTCAGGCACGCCCAGGCGCTGATGCATCACCGGACTTGTGGTGGTGTACTGCAGGAATTGCTTCTTCTGCGGGAACAGGTGGTGCTGGATCGCAAAGGCGGCCAGGGCCGCCTCATGGAAGCCGGACAGGATCAGCTTCTTCTTGCCCGGATAGGTGTTGATGTCGCCGACGGCGAACACGCCCGGCAGACTCGTCTGAAACCGCTCGGTGTCGACGGTGAGAGCGCGCTTCTCGAGCGCCAGACCCCACTCGGCAATCGGGCCGAGCTTCGGGTGCAGCCCGAAGAACACCAGCAGCTGCTCCGCGGCGAGCGCCTGCACGGCACCGGTGCTGTTCTTGATGTTGACCCCGCGTAGCGTGCCCTCGCTCACGATGAGCGAGTGCGGCAGGCCTTCAAAGCAACGCATGCGACCGGCGGCCACCTGCTCGCGCATCTTCGCGACCGAGGCGGGTGCGCCGCGAAACTCGCTGCGCCGATGCACGAGGTCGACGCCTGCGCCACGTGCCAGCAGCTCGAGCGTCCAGTCGAGCGCTGAGTCGCCGCCGCCGAAGATCACGAGCCGTTTGCCGGCAAGATCGGCGGCATTTTTGACGCGGTACTGAATGGCGCCCCCCTCGAAGCCCTCGACCCCCTCGATCCCGATGCGCCGCGGCTGAAAGGAACCGACACCGGCGGCAATGACGACCGTGCCGGCATCGAAGCTCACGCCTGCGGCGGTGCGCACGAAGAAGCGCCCGCTCGGCAGGCGCGCGAACTCGACCACTTCCTGGCCGAGGTGGAAGTGCGGCTTGAAGGGCTTGATCTGCTGCAGCAGCCGATCGACCAGTTCCTGGGCACCGCACACCGGCAACGCCGGAATGTCGTAGATCGGCTTATCCGGATAGAGCTCCGTGCACTGACCACCCGGATGCGCCAACGAATCGACCACATGGGCGCTGATGCCCAGGAGCCCGAGTTCAAATACTTGAAAAAGTCCGCACGGACCGGCGCCAATGATGACCACTTCGGCCGATACGGGGGGCGCTGCGGCGCCAGGGGACGTCTCGCTCAAGGTGCTTGCTCTTTAGGAAGGTCGGTTGCGGCTTGGATATTGTAGAGGGTCCGCCTGAGCACCGCATGCCGCCTCTCCCAAGGGGAGGAGGATGCGCGCGGCGCGGGGCGGGCCGTATAGTACGCATAGTGGGCTGCCCGCCCGCGCCTGCAAGCGTGCGGCGGCGGGTTGCGGGTGCACGGCGGTTGCGGGGGATGAGTTGTTCAAGATCAACGTCAATGGCCAGGACACGACGGTCGACGTCGACGCCGACATGCCGCTCTTGTGGGTGCTACGTGACAGGCTCAATCTCACCGGCACCAAGTTCGGCTGCGGCATGGCGCTGTGCGGGGCGTGCACCGTGCACCTGGATGCCCAGCCGGTGCGCTCCTGCGTGACGCCGATCAGCGCGGTCGGGGGCAAGAAGATCACCACCATCGAGGGGCTCTCGGCCGACCGCAGCCATCCGGTGCAGCGCGCCTGGATCGAACTGGACGTGCCGCAGTGCGGTTACTGCCAATCCGGGCAGATCATGTCAGCCGTGGCATTGTTGGATCGCACCGCGCAACCCTCGGATGTGGAGATTGATGCTGCCATGGCGGGTAACATCTGCCGTTGCGGCACCTATCAGCGCATCCGCGCCGCCATTCACCGCGCCGCGCAACTTAAGTCCAGCGGCTGAGCGCGCCGCCTTCTCAAGCCAACTGCCAGCAAAACTCAAGCTGCCAAAGGAACTGCCTTGACGTCGAATGCCGATCTAAACAAGCGCCGCCAGCAAGCCGTCCCGCGCGGCGTTTCCAACTCGCTCATGGTGTACGCCGAACGAGCAAGCAATGCCGAGATCTGGGACGTCGAGGGTCGCCGCTACATCGACTTCGCGAGCGGTATCTCGGTGCTGAACACCGGCCACCTGCACCCGAAGGTGCAGGCCGCCATCGCGCATCAGCTGGAGAAGTTCACCCATACCTGCTTTCAGGTAACTCCCTATGAGAGCTACATCGCGCTCGCCGAGCAGTTGAATGCACTCGCCCCGGGGTCCACCCCGAAGAAGACCATCTTTCTCACCACTGGCGCGGAAGCGGTGGAGAACGCCATCAAGATCGCACGCTTCCACACCAAGCGCTCCGCGATCATCGCCTTTGCCGGTGGCTTTCACGGCCGCACGCTCGCGTGCATCAGCCTCACCGGCAAGGTGCAGCCCTACAAGGCCGGCTTCGGGCCGATGCTGCCGGAGATCTACCACGTGCCCTACCCAATCCCCTACCACGGAATCACGGTGGAGGACTCCCTGGCTGCGCTCGAACAGCTGTTCAAGGCGGACGTGGATCCAGCGCGTGTAGCGGCGATCATCATCGAGCCGGTGCTCGGGGAAGGCGGCTTCTATGCCGCACCAGCGGAGTTACTGCGCCGCCTGCGCAGCCTGTGCGACAGTCACGGCATCGTGCTCATCGCCGATGAGATCCAGTCGGGTTTCGGTCGCACGGGGCGCATGTTCGCCATTGAGCACGCCGGCATCGAGCCGGACCTGATCACGATCGCCAAGAGCGTGGCGGGCGGCGTGCCGCTCGCGGGGGTCATTGGCAAGGCCGACATCATGGATGCGCCCGTGCCCGGCGGACTCGGCGGCACGTACGCCGGCTCACCGCTCGCCTGTGCCGCGGGGCTGGCGGTGCTGGAGGTGATGCGTGAGGAGCAGCTGCTCAAGCGCTCGCAGGAAATCGGCCGCTTCATGAGTTCGCGCCTGAAGGGACTGCAGGTGCGTTTCCCCTGCATCGGCGAGGTGCGCGCACTCGGTGCCATGGTGGCCGTGGAGCTGGTCAAAAACGCGCGCGCCGATGCACCGGACGCAGAGCTCACCAAGGCGCTGGTGCAGGCGGCCGGACAGCACGGCCTGGTGCTGCTCTCCTGCGGGATTTACGCCAACGTGATCCGCTTTCTCGCGCCGCTCACGATCACTGACGCCTTGCTGAAGGAGGGCTTTCACCTCTTCGAGCTGGCGCTCGCCGAGGTCGCGGGCACCACTTTGAGTGCCAAAGCGGCCGGCTAAAGCCCGGTGCCGCTGCTCAGGCGCGACCGGCGTTGGCGTCCGTCGGCGTGTGGAAGTACTCACTCTCGGAGGCGAGCTGCTCGATCAGACGCTTCAGCTCCGCCATGCGGCCCTGCGCCGTGCTGATCGGCATGCAATCCTGACAGCGCGGATCGCCGCACGGCTGACGCGAGTAGAGCCAGTACTGGATGGCGCCCGCCAGGAGCCCATCCGCGATGTCCCACAGGTCCGCGTCCTTGTCCTTATCAGCGATCCGGTTACCCAGGTCCACGGCCTTGGAAAAAGCCGCATCAAACGTATCAGCAAGCTCGCTCATGCTTCGCGCCGCCCCTTCATCGTTGTGCCTAGTATAGGCCATCAAGAGCCCCACCCCGACGCTCGCTCGTCACTCGAACGCTCCTGCGAGCCACTCCTTAACGGCTGAGCCCGAGCCTTCGCGGCATTTATGCGATGCCCGCCTCGGAAGCCCGGCGCGATCGACGCGCATCATGCGACGAGCGTCATGGATTGAATGAGAGCTGCGTCGTTCCGGCCGCGACTTATGTCGCATGCAGACAAATGAAACGCGACCCGACTCCCCGAGCGAGCATCTCCGCGCCCGCGCCCGCGCCGCGCGCGCGCCGTGCCGCCTCCCCGCTGCTGGGCATCGCCTGGCGGCTCGGCCTCGGGCTGGCAGCCGTGGCAGCGGTGCTCACGGGCGCGGAAGTGCTGGCGACGCGCACGACACGTGACGCCCTCAACGCCGTGCGCGTCATGCAGAACGAGCACGAAACGCTCGCGAGCAGCGCCGACGCGGTACTCGAGAAGCTGGTCGCCTACGACCGGGCCGTGGGAGCGTTCGTGCAGGCGCGGGCGGGCGCCGACCTCAATGCGATTACGCAGGCGGGCGATGCACTCGAAGATGCGGTGGCCGCCTACTTCGGCAACCGGCCGCAACCGCCCATCACGCCCGCCTCCCTGACCCTGCGCGCCCAGCTCACGCGTCACATCGAGACCGCGCGTCAACTGGCCGCGCGCGCCACGCAGCGCGCACAATCCGCGGACGCGCGTCAGGCGGCGCTGAATCGCGTCTATCAGCTCATCGCTTCCGCGGGCGGTGCGGGCGTGGCCATCAACGGTACCCAGGTCTTCGGGCGCCGTTCGCTCTCGGAACTTGAGACCGCAATTAACGCGGTGCGCGGCGGCGATGCCGCCAAGCCGCCGATCATCGCCCGCCGCGAGGAAGATTTTCGCGCGCTGCTGGATCTGAACGACCTGGAGCTACAGATATCCCCCGGGCGCGCTTGGCTTAGCCTCGTGCGGCAGGACTTTGCCGAAGCCGTGCGACTGCGCCTCGAGATCGCCCGTTACGACGAGGCCGCTGGACCTGCCTGGCACAGCCTGCTCGAGGATAGCTCCGCGCTCACCGCCGCGATCCAGGAAACGCTGCAGAAGCCGGCACGGCTGGATCTGGTGAGGGCGGCGCAGCACGCGGCGAGCGCCGCCGAGGTGGCCGAGCAAACCCTGCGCACCAGCGCGGCCGCCGTGCTCGGACTGCTGCTGCTGGTATCGGTGCTGCTGACGATCAGCATCAGCCTGCCGGTGCGACGCCTGACGGCGGCGACGCGCCGCCTGGCCGCCGGGGATCGCAGCGCTCGCGCCCCGCGCGGCGGCTCACGGGAGGTCGCGGAACTCGCCGATTCTTTCAATGCTATGGCGGATCGTATCGAGCACGCGGAAGCGGAGCTGCGCGCCCACCAGGCCGAGCTTGAGCGACACGTGGACGAGCGCACCCGCCAGCTGCACCATCTCGCCTACCACGATCCGCTCACGCAGCTGCCCAACCGCCGCAAGCTCTCGGCGCGGCTCACCGGCGCGCTCGCGGGCGCGGGGGCGCAGCAGCGTCTGGCGCTGCTGTTCGTTGACCTCGACAACTTCAAGTCCATCAACGACACGCTCGGGCACAGCTTTGGCGACCGCGTGCTGCAGCACATCGCGGAGCGGCTGCGCCTCGCGACCGGCACGAGCGGCCTGCTAGCGCGTTTGGGCGGCGATGAATTCACGGTGCTGCTGGAGAACGTCGAATCCGCGGCCCAGGTCGAAGAGCACGCCGCACAGATCGTGGCGACCCTGCAGGAGCCGCTCAATATCGGCGGCCGCGTGCTCACCACCAGCGCCAGCGTCGGCGCGAGCTTGTACCCCGATCACGCCGCCGACGCCGAAGGCTTGCTGCGCGCTGCGGACGTGGCGCTGTTTCGCGCCAAGGAGCTCGGCCGCAACCGCTTCGCGCTCTACAGCCCGGCGCTGTTCGATGCCGCCGCACAGCGCTTTCGCCTGGAGCAGTCGCTGCGGCGCGCGGTCGAGAAGCGCGAGCTGCTGCTCATGTACCAGCCGCAGGTCTCGCTGCACACCTTCGAGGCGACCACACTCGAGGCACTGCTGCGCTGGCGCAAGCCCGACGGGCGCATCGCCACGGCCGCCGAGTTCATTCATGTGGCGGAAAAGACCGGCATCATCCATGAACTCACCGGCTGGATCCTGCATTCGGCCGCCGCCGCCGCCGCCAGCTGGCGCGCGCAGGGATGGCACCGCGCCAGTGTCGCCATCAACGTCTCGCCGCCGCAGTTCTTTGAGAGTGACTTCGTCGAGCAGGTCGCGCGCACGCTCGAGCTGAGCGGGTTGCCGCCGAGCGCGCTCGAACTGGAGATCACCGAGACGGTTTTCCAGACCGGCGCGGCCACGATCGATTCGCTGCGTCGCCTGCGCGCGCTGGGCGTGGCCGTGGCGCTCGATGACTTCGGCATCGGTTACTCCTCGCTCACCTCTCTTGAGCAGCTACCGATCACGCGCGTGAAGCTCGATCGCCTGTTGGTCGCGGGCGTCGACACCAATGCGCGCTCGGCCGCCATCGTGCGCTCGATCGTTGCCCTGTGCCATGGCCTGGGGTTACAGGTGGTGGCCGAGGGTGTTGAGCGCGCCGCGCAGCTGGACTTCCTGGCCAGCTGCGGACCAATCGGCGTACAGGGCTACCTGCTCGGCCATCCGGTGGAGGCGGACTCAGCGCCCGGCGAAGCGCAGGCGGCGAGCACGCGCGCCCGGCAGTCGCTCGAAGCGGCCCTGCAACTGCCGCGGCGCGAGAGCTCGGAGGCACTCGTGTTCGTCAGCGGCGGGGTGCGCCGGCGCACGTAGCGCCGCCAAGACTCGGGCGCGCTAGACGCGTCGCAGGCGCCGCAATATCAGCGCGCGCCGCCCCATCTTGCTAGACTTTTGCGCGTGCTGCTGACGGAACGCGACATCTACCACTTCCGCGAAGGCAGCTACGTGCGCGCCTACGAGAAACTTGGCGCCCACGCTGCCGCAGCGGGCGCGGCGGCGACACGCTTTGCGGTTTGGGCGCCCAACGCCAGCGCCATCTCGGTCATCGGCGACTTCAACGGCTGGGAGCGCGGCCGCCACCCCTTGAGTTCGCGCGCCGACTCCTCGGGCATATGGGAGGCCGTGCTGCCCGGAGTCGGTCCCGGTGCGCTCTACAAGTACCAGGTGATCTCGCAGCACGGCGACACGGCCGAGAAGGCCGATCCGTACGCCTTCCGTACCGAGACGCCCCCGCGCACCGCCTCGGTCGTGTGGGACCTCGACTTTCAGTGGCAGGACAGCGAATGGCTCGCCCGGCGCGCGCAGGTGAACGCGCTCAATGCGCCCTGGTCGATCTACGAGCTGCACATAGGCTCATGGCGGCGCGTACCCGAGGACGGCGACCGCCCGCTCAGCTACCGCGAGCTGGCGCACGCGCTCGCCGACTACGTGACGGCGCTCGGCTTCACACACGTGGAGCTCATGCCCGTCATGGAGCACCCGTTCTACGGCTCCTGGGGGTATCAGGTCACCGGCTACTTCGCCCCGAGCGCGCGCTATGGTACGCCCCAGGACTTCATGTATTTCGTCGACCACCTGCACCGGCGCGGCATCGGCGTCATCCTCGACTGGGTGCCGTCGCATTTCCCGAACGATGAACACGGGCTTGCGCGCTTTGACGGCACACATCTCTACGAGCACGCCGATCCGCGGCAGGGCTTTCACCCGGAGTGGACCAGCGCCATCTTCAACTACGGTCGCGCGGAGGTGCGCAACTTCCTCGCCAGCAGTGGCGTCTTCTGGCTCGACGTGTATCACGTCGATGCGCTGCGTGTCGACGCGGTAGCCTCGATGCTCTACCTCGACTACGGGCGCCGCGCCGGGGAGTGGATTCCCAACCGCTTCGGTGGTCACGAGAATCTCGAAGCGGTCGGATTCCTGAAGCAGCTGAATCTGGCGGTGTACCGCGACCACCCGGACACGCAAACGATCGCGGAGGAATCCACCGCGTGGCCCATGGTGTCACGGCCGACCTACCTCGGTGGTCTCGGCTTCGGATTGAAGTGGAACATGGGCTGGATGCACGACACGCTGCGCTACTTTCAACAGGACCCGATCCACCGCAAGTACCACCACAGCCGCCTCACCTTCAGCATTTGGTACGCCTTCAGCGAAAACTTCGTGCTGCCGCTCTCGCACGACGAGGTGGTGCACGGTAAGGGCTCGCTCATCGGCAAGATGCCCGGGGATGAGTGGCAGCAGTTCGCCAGCCTGCGCCTGCTGTACGGCTACATGTGGACGCATCCGGGGAAGAAGCTGCTCTTTATGGGCGGGGAATTCGGCCAGCGGCGCGAGTGGCAGCACGAAGAGAGCCTCGAGTGGCACGTGCTGGCGTTCCCGCTGCACGCCGGCGTGCAGCGCTGGGTCGGTGACCTGAACCGTCTGTACCGCGAGAGCGCGGCGCTGCACGAGCTTGACTTCAGTGCCGCCGGCTTCCAGTGGCTCGACTGCGACGACGCCGACGTCAGCGTCATCGCCTTTCTGCGCCGCGGCGCGAGCGGCACGGTGGCGCTCATCGCTTGTAACTTCACTCCCGTGCCGCGCGAAAGCTACCGCATCGGGGTACCGCAGGCCGGCCGCTGGCACGAACGCCTCAACAGCGACGCTGCCGACTACGGCGGCAGCGGCCAGGGCAATCTTGGCGCACTCGACAGCGAAGCGGTCGCCGCTCACGGGCAGAGCCAGTCGCTGCAGCTGCGCCTGCCGCCGCTGGCCATCGTCATCCTGACACCGGCGCCCTAGGCGCGGCCGCTGCGGCAGTGGCGTCAGCGGCGGCGCCAGCGCAAAATCGGCTGCACAACTTGAAGGAAAGAGGCCATGCGGCGCGTAAGCCCGGGGCCCGTGGCGAGCGTTGCTCTCGCGGTGACGCTGCTCGGCGGTTGCACCAGCGGAATTGCCAAGCACGAGGACCCCTCGCAGGTGCGCGAGCGCTTCGCCGCGTACGCCGGCGCGCCGATTGATCGCATGGTATGGCTCGGCCAGTACTACAGCTGGGAGCCGATCGGGGAGAATCAGCTGGTGGTCTTCACCACCTCGAGTGACGCGTACCTTCTGAAGGTGAGCGGGCCGTGTAGCGACCTGAAGTTCGTCAACACCATCGGCCTCACCTCCACCGGCGGCGCGGTCTACTCGCGCCTGGATTCGGTCAAGGTGCGCGACTGGCGTTGCCCGATCGCCGAGATCCGCAAGGTCGACTACAAGGGCATGCGCGCCGAGATGCGCGCCGAGGCGGAGAAAGCCAAGACTGGCGGCTGAGCCGCGCTAGCGATAGCCGCGCGCCTGCAGAGTGAACAGCTGCGCGTAGCGGCCGTTCAGGCGCATCAGTTCCTCGTGGCTGCCACGTTCGATGATGTGCCCGCTGTTGAGCACGACGATCTGATCGGCCATCCGCACCGTAGAGAAGCGGTGCGAGATCAGGATGGTGATGCGCTCGCGGGCGAGCTGGCGGAAGTGCTCAAATACCTCCGCCTCCGCCTGGGCATCCATGGCCGCGGTCGGTTCATCGAGCACCAAGATGTCGGCGCGGCTGCGCATGAAGGCGCGCGACAGTGCGATCTTCTGCCACTGCCCGCCGGAGAGTTCGCGCCCGTCCTTGAACCATTTGCCGAGCTGTGTCTGATAACCCGCCGGCAGCGTCTCGATGAACTCGCTCGCCTGACCCTTCTCGGCCGCGGTGCGCCAGCGTCCCTCGTCTTCGAAATGGCGCTCGTCTCCCGCGCCCACGTTTTCCCCCACCAGGAGCTGGTAACGGGCGAAATCCTGGAAGATGACTCCGATGCGCTCGCGCAGCGCGGTCTCGTCCCACTCGGCCAGATCCTGACCGTCGAGCCGGATGCGCCCGGAGGTGGGTGTGTACAGGCGGGTGAGGAGCTTGATGAGCGTGGTCTTGCCGGAGCCGTTCTCGCCCACGAGCGCGACACTCGTGCCCGGCACGAGGTGCAGCGTGATGTTCTGCAGCGCCGGCTCGGTAGCCCCCGGATAAGTGAAACTGACATCCTCGAAGCGGATGCCGTCCTCCGGGTGCGGTCCGTGCAGTGCCGTACCGGTCGGCGGCAGCACTTCGGTCTCCAGATACTCGTAGAGTGTGGATAGGTAGAGGTTGTCCTCGTACATCCCGCCAATCGCGGTGAGAATCGCCGTGACCGTGGACTGACCCTGGCGAAAGAGCGCGACGTACATCGTCATCTGGCCGAGGGTGATCAGTTGGCGCACCGTGCTCACCGCAATCCAGGCGTAAGCACCGTAGAGCGCGCCCGAGCCGATCAGGCCCAGCGCAAATCCCCACAGGTCGCGCCGGATGGTGAGCGCTCGATCTTCCGCATACAGGCGCCGGAAGATCCCCTGGTAGCGCTCCAGCAGCCTCGCACCCAGGCCAAAGAGCTTGACTTCCTTGACATGATCTTCACGCGCGAGAACCGTTTCCAGATAGATCTGCATGCGCGTCTCGGGCGAGCGCCAGCGGAACAGCCGAAACGCATCCCCGGAGAACTTCGCCTCGGCGGCGAATGCCGGCAGCCCCGCCGCCAGCAGCACCGCGACCGCCCAGGGGGAGAAATGCGCGAGCAGGGTCCCGTAGCTGATGAGTGAGATGCCGTTCTGCCCCAGAAAGAAGGTGCGCATGACCAGGCTGAGGGGGCGCGTCGAGGCCTCGCGCCGTGCACGCGTGAGCTTGTCGTAGAATTCCGAGTCTTCGAAGTGCTGCAATTCAAGCGTGAGCGCCTTCTCGAGGATCATCACGTTGACCCGCTGCCCGAGCTGGGCGCGCAGCAGGGACTGGCACAGCTGGATGCCGCGCTGCACCGCGGAGATGGCGGCCACCAGCCCTCCCTCGAGCAGCACGAGTGCGAGTGCGTGACGCGGGTCACCGCCGTTGCGGATCGCCGCCACGACCGCATCCACGATCAGCGCACCGACGTAGGCGACCGCGGCCGGCAACACGCCCCCTGCGAGCGTGCAACCTGCCAGCGCGAGTGTCAGCGGTTTGTTCGTGCTCCAGACCAGCTCAAGCGCACGGCGGCTGTAGCGGAAGACGCCAAAGAAGCCGCGCAGCGTCGTCGGGTCCTGCACCGGCTTGAAAATTGGCGCCTGGCGCGGCGGGTGAACTGAAGTGGCCATCAGCTCGGGGCCTGCAAGGTGCGCGCACGCGCGCCGGCCTGAGCGCGCACTTCGAGGTGGATCAAGCAGCCGACGTGGGGTCCCATCTGCAGCGCTCGGTGCGACACCTCAGGCACACCCAGCCGGCGGTTGTCAGTGGGGCTGGCCGCGCCCCCGATCACGAACACGTCCACGTCTTGGCGGCGAACACTCCGCCGAAACAGCAGCCGACAATGACGATTGGTGCGTGCCCCGGACTCGACAACTCGGTCCCCTTGCAGGAGAAACTCCCCTCCCGATCTGGGGATGATTAGCAGTTATTCCAGTGCCGATCTATCGGCGCGCCGGCAGAGATTGTCGACCCAGGTCTCGCACAGCGCCACCCCTTCGGCGGCCCGGAACGTCCCCGGTTCCAGACACCACTCGAGCCACAGCCCGTCCAGGAGCGCGGTAAGGCCGATGGCTGCGAGGCGCAGGTCGACGCGGGCGTGCGGGCGCTCCTCCTTGAGCAGCTCCGTGAGCATGCCGCGCAGCAGCTGCACGTAGCCTTGGTAGGTTTCCCGCTGCACGCGCTGGATCAGGCGCGAATGTCGGTACATCCCCCAGAACACCACCCACACGGCCAGCACGTCCTGATCAAGATTCGGGGCGGAGAAGGAGGCCTCGAGGAACGCGCGCAGTCGCGCGCGCGGGGACTTGGGGGCGCGCTCGACGGCGGCCTTGAAGCCGGCGATCAGCTCGTTGTTGAAGTGCCGGTACGCGGCAGCGATCAGCTCATCCTTGTTGGGAAAGTGATGGTTGATGAGCCCCACCGACACCCCTGCCTGCGCGCTGATGGTGCGGATCGAGAGTCCATCGTGGCCGTAGCGCTTCAGACACTCGATGGTGGCCGCGACCAGCGCCTGACGGCGCTGCTCGGGCAGCTGGCGCACGAAACGCGGCTTCGCCGCCGGCGGCGATTTTTCCGCCGGTCTTACCGACACGTGCGCGCTCCGCGGCCCGCGTGCACCGGCATCCTCATGCCACCCGTCGCAGTCGCCCGCGACGAAAGTCAGCGATGATCTCGCGCGCCGCGTTGTGGCCGGGCGCGCCGGTGACACCGCCCCCCGGGTGCGTGCCGGCGCCGCACATGTACAGGCCCGCGAGCGGACCGCGGTAGTTACCGTAGCCGAGCATCGGGCGCGCGGAGAACAGCTGATCGAGGCTTAAGTGCCCGTGCATGATGTCCCCGCCCACCAGGCCGAAGGTGCGCTCGAGATCGAGCGGGCTGTTGATCTGCCGTCCGAGGACGGCCGCCTTGAAGTTCGGCGCGTACGCGTTGACCGTATCGATCATGAGGTCGGCCACGGTCTCGCGGTGCTGATCCCACGAGGCCCCGTTCGGCAGCGTCGGCGCGACGTGCTGGCAGAAGAGGCTCGCCACGTGCTGGCCGGGCGGAGCAAGCGAGTCATCGAGGGTCGAAGGAATGACGAGCTCGATGATCGGCTGGCGCGACCAGCCCTGCTCACGCGCATCAAAGAAGGCGCGCTCCATGTATTGCAGAGTCGGGGCGAGGATGATGCCCGCGGTGTGATGATCGGCAGCGCTTTTACCCGGCAGACAGGTGAAATCCGGCAGTTCCTTGAGCGCGACGTTCATGCGAAAGGTGCCCGAGCCACAGCGCCAGTGGCTCATGTGCTCGCGAAACTCCGTGGGCAGTGTCCCGGGCGCGAACATGTTCAGGTACAGCAGGCGCGGATTGAGGTTGGAGATGACGGCGGCGGCGCGCAGCGTCTCCCCCGACTCGGTCACGACGCCCACCGCGCGCTCGCCCTCGACCAGCACCTCGCGCACCGCGGTGCCGAGGCGAATCAGCACGCCGCGCGCGGCGGCCGCCTTCGCCATCGCTTGGGTAATCGCGCCCATGCCGCCGATGGCATGGCCCCAGGCGCCGCGCTTGCCATTCACCTCGCCGAATACGTGGTGCAGCAGCACGTAGGCGGAGCCGGGGGTGTAGGGGCTCGCGTAGTTGCCCACGATGCCGTCGAAGCCGTAAACCGCCTTGATCGGGTCACTCTCGAACCAGTTGTCGAGGTAGTCCCCGGCGGACATGGAGAACAACGCCAACAACTCCCGGCGCAGACCCATGTCGAGCTTGCGCAGCCGGCCGCCCACCTTGGCCGCGCGCACCAGCTCGGGTAACACCGTGCGCCAGCTGCCCTCGAGCGCATTCGGAGGCGTCGTCAGTACCAGATCCCGCAGCACGTCCGCGATCGCCTCGAGGCGCTCGCCGTACTCCGGCAGACGCGCCGCGTCGCGCGCCGAGAAGCGCGCCACCTGTGCGGCGGTGCGCCCCTCGCCGGTGAGCAGGTAGCTGCCGTCCGCGGTTGGCAGGAAGTTGGCCGCGCGCCGCTCCACCACCCGCAGGCCGTGGGCCGGCAGGTCCAAGTCACGGATGACCTTCGGGTTAAGGAGCGAAACGGTGTAGGCCGCGACCGAGTTGCGAAATCCCGGGTGGAACTCCTCGGTGACGGCGGCACCGCCGACGACGCCGCGCCGCTCGAGCACGGTGACTTTCAGCCCGGTGGCGGCGAGGTAAGCGGCGCACACGAGCCCGTTGTGACCGCCCCCGATGATCAGCGCGTCGCAGCGGCCCTCGCCGCGCTCAGCCATGACTCCAGCCTCGCGGCGGCGGCTGCGGCAGCGCGCTCTCGGGAATGAGTGCGCGCATGCGCCGCGCGAAGCTGCGCAGGCATACCTCCCCTTCGCTCAGGGGGCCCGAGGTGTAGCTGCTGGAGGCCATGCCCGCCTGCACCCGCTCGATCAGCGCCCTGTCCTCGGCGCTGACGCGGCGGTTGATGCGCCAGTTCAGGTAGCGTACGGCACGCATTTCACGGCGCGCATCCGGATGGACGTAGGCGATCTCACGGACCATGGTCTCGGTGGGCGAGACGGGTACGAACTGCATGAAATCGACCTGATCCGGATAGATGTCGAACGCGACGTTCGGCCAGAGCTTAAAGTACGTCCACAGCCGCTGCCGCTCAGGCGGCAGGTGCTCCACCTGCGGCAGGAAGTGCTGATAAGAGCGCTCGGACCAACTCGACGAGGGCGTATCGCGCAGCGTGCCCCACATTTTGTCGATCCAGGGACGCGCCTCGACGGCGTAGCCCTTGCCGAACAGCCGTGTGAGTCCCGGATGCGCGACGTTGATATGCAGTCCGTCGGAGAAGTTATCCGCCACGTTCTTCCAGTTCACCGAGCGCGGACGCATCGTGACGCGTCCCATGGGCACGAGTTCCTCGAACCGATAGGGCTTCAGCTCATGCGCGTACGGGGCCGCCATGTCGCGCACGCTCGGCAGTCCGGGGGCGAAGCGCACGAAAATGAACCCCAGAAAGACCTCGTGCTCGAGCATCGCCAGACCGTGGCGCGCCGTGTCCATGCCCTTGAAGCTTTCGCGGTTCGGCACGGCAAGCAGCCGCCCGTCGATCCCATAGGTCCAGGCGTGGTACGGACAGGTGATGCGCTTGCCGCAGTGCCCCTGGGGCCCGTCCAGCAGCCGCGCGGCGCGATGGCGACAGACGTTATGAAAGGCGCGCACGCCGCCATCCTCGGCGCGGATCACGACCACCGACTCGCCGAAGAACTCGAAGGTGTGAAAGTCACCCGGCTGCGGGATGTCGCTTAAGTGGCAAACGACCTGCCAGCTGTTGCGGAAGATCGCCTGCTTCTCGCGCTCGAAAAACTCCGCGTCGCTGTAAATCCACGCCGGCAGGCTCAAGTTCTCCTGGTCGGCGGAGAAGGAGGCGTCGACACGATGCAGATGGGCGGTTTTCATGGCACTTCCGGAGGGGACGTCCGTTGTTGAACGATCGTACAACAAGACCCCCGGGGGCGCAATCTCGCCTCAGACGCGGGGCCTGTTCTGCTGCCCCGTTTGTGATACAAAACCCGCCGCGCCGCAGGGCAGCTTTAGAGCACCCCCCGCCATGCTGAATGAACCGACCGACATCGCCCGCCTGGTGCAGTCCTCGATCGCGCCGGTGTTTCTGTTCTCAGGCGTGGCCGCCATGCTGGGGGTGCTCACGAACCGCCTGGCGCGCATCGTGGATCGTGCCCGGACGCTCGAGGCGAAACTTATCGCCCACCCCGGCAGCACCGGACAGCTGCACGCGGATCTTGCCATCCTGGCGCGGCGCGCGCGCTACATCAATCTGGCGATGGCGCTGTGCGCTGTCTCCGCGCTCCTGATCGCCCTGGTCGTGGTGACGCTCTTCGCCAACGCATTCCTCGGCGTCAACCTCGGGGCCGTGATTGCACTGCTATTCGTCGTAGCGATGCTGGTGCTCAGTGCCGCGTTCATCGCGTTTCTCATGGAAGTGCGCCAGGCGACGGCGGCGCTACGCATCGGCGCCCCTCACATTTAGGGTCCCCGCAGCCCCCGGGCGGTAAAATCGGGCGATTGCAGCGCGAATCTGCTACCCTGCGCACCCTTTTTTGGACACGCCCTAGACGGGCGGCGGACCTAAGGTCCGCCCAGGAACACGGCCCCAGCGGCCGCACAACCACCCATGCAGCGTCCGATCCGTAACATCGCCATTATCGCGCACGTCGACCACGGCAAGACGACGCTCGTTGACTGTCTGCTGAAGCAGTCCGGGACCTTCGCCGCCCACGAGCGCATGGGCGAGCGCATCATGGATTCCAACGACATCGAGCGTGAGCGCGGCATCACCATCCTCGCCAAGAACTGCGCCATCGAGTATGGCGGCACGCGCATCAACATCGTCGACACGCCAGGCCACGCTGACTTTGGCGGCGAGGTCGAGCGGGTGCTCTCCATGGTCGATGGGGTGCTGCTGCTGGTGGACGCGGTCGAAGGCCCGATGCCGCAGACCCGCTTCGTCACGCGTAAGGCACTGGCGCTCGGGCTCAAGGCGATCGTGGTGGTGAACAAGATCGACCGCCCGGGCAGCCGCCCAGCGTGGGTGATCGACCAGACCTTCGATCTGTTCGACAAGCTCGGCGCGAGCGATGCGCAGCTCGACTTCCCCGTCATTTACGCCTCGGCGCTGCAAGGCTGGGCCACCACCGACTACACCGAGCGCCGTCCGGACATGTCGGCGCTCTTCGAAGCGATCCTCACGCACGTGCCACCACCGGCCGCGCAAGCGGACCGGCCGCTGCAGCTGCAGATCTCCACCCTGGACTACAACTCGTACGTCGGACGCATCGGCATCGGGCGCATCCGCCGCGGCGTCGTGCGTCCGGGCGAGACGGTCGCCCTGCGCTACGGCGCTGAGGATCGCGGCGTGGCCAAGATCGCTCAGGTGCTCGCCTTTACCGGCTTGCAGCGCAGCCCCGTCGAGGAGGCGAGCGCCGGAGACATCGTCGCGGTGACCGGTATCGAGGCGGTAAATATCGGGCTCACAGTGTGCGATCCGGAACACCCGGAGGGTCTGCCGCCGATCAGCGTCGATGAGCCGACGCTCGCGATGAATTTCCAGGTGAACAACTCCCCGCTCGCCGGGCGCGAAGGCAAGTTCGTGACCAGCCGGCAGATCCGCGAGCGTCTCTACCGGGAGCTGCAGAGCAACGTGGCGCTGCGCGTGGAAGATACCGAGGAGCCGGATGTGATGCGCGTCTCCGGGCGCGGTGAACTGCACCTCACCATCCTCATCGAAAACATGCGTCGCGAAGGCTACGAGCTCGCGGTCTCGCGCCCGCAGGTGCTGACCAAGATCGTCGACGGCGAGGTGCACGAACCATACGAGGCGCTCACCGTCGACATCGAAGACGTCCACCAGGGCGCGGTCATGGAAGCCCTCGGCGGCCGCCGCGCGGAGCTCAGCGACATGAGCGTGGACGGCAACGGCCGCGCGCGCCTGGAGTACCGTGTGCCGGCGCGCGGGCTGATCGGCTTCCAGGGCGAGTTCATGACCCTTACGCGCGGCACCGGACTGATCAGCCACATCTTCGACGGCTTTGCGCCGGTGAAGGGTGAGATCCCCGACCGCCGCAACGGCGTGCTGGTGAGCAACGAAAACGGCGAGGCGGTGGCCTACGCGCTCTTTAACCTGCAGGAACGCGGCCGCCTGTTCGTGAGTCCGGGTGAGAAGCTCTACGAAGGGATGATCATCGGCATCCACAGTCGCGACAACGACCTGGTGGTGAACCCGATCAAGACCAAGAAGCTCACCAACATCCGTGCCGCCGGCAAGGATGACGCGATCCTCTTGACGCCCCCCATCCAGCTGACGCTCGAGTACGCGGTGGAGTTCATCGCCGATGATGAGCTCGTGGAAGTCACGCCGACCTCGATCCGCATCCGCAAGCGTTTCCTCAAGGAAACCGAGCGCAAGCGCGCCTCGCGCAGCGAGGCGGCGCTCATCGCTTGAAGTGCTCGCCTAGGGTTCGCGGCTGCCGGTCATGTCGATGAAGCGCAGAAACTCCGCGCGCGTGCGGGCATCGCTCCTAAACACCCCGGTCATGCGGCTCGTGACCATCGACACGCCGCGTTTGTGTACGCCGCGGGTGGTCATGCACTCGTGCACCGCCGAGACCACGACGCCTACGCCACGCGGCTTGAGCACCTCGGTGATGCAGTTGGCGATCTGCGCGGTGAGCTTCTCCTGCACCTGAAAGCGCCGCGCGTAGCCGTCCACGACACGCGCAAGCTTGCTGATGCCCACCACCTTGTCGGCCGGCAGGTAACCGACGTGCACGCGCCCGATGATCGGGGCCATGTGGTGCTCACAGTGCGATTCAAACGAGATGTCGCGCAGCACGATCAGCTCATCGTAGCCGCCCACCTCCTCGAACGTGCGCCGCAAATAGGCGGCCGGGTCGATCTGGTAGCCGGAGAACCAGTCGCGGTAGGCGTCCACCACGCGCTGCGGGGTGTCCTGCAGGCCCTCGCGCCGCGGGTCCTCGCCCGCCCAGCTCAAGAGCGTGCGCACCGCCGCTTCCGCGGCCCGACGTGAAACCCGGGACCGAGCGCTTGCCATCCTCACTGCCTCCCACGCGCGCCCCGCTGGGGCGCCGGCGTCTTTTGCGGCAGTGTAGCGTGCGCGCGAGGGCGGCGCGCAACAACGGCCTCAGACGAGCCAACGCAGCATGGCGAGATTCAGCAGCAGGCTGCAGCCACCGACGAGGGTCGCCAGCACGAAGCCGGCCGCGAGGGGGCGCCAGCCGATGCGCCACATGTCGGTGAAGGACACCGATAAACCCACGGCAGTCATGCCGCAGGTGAGAAACAGATCCGAAGCGGTGTAGCCGGTGTTGACGAGCGCCGCCCAGGCGGGTGCGTGGAACAGCGCATCGCCGGCCGTACGCAGTACGATGAAGCCGATGAACGCCAGCACGAAAAACGGCACGAGCGGCGGGCGCGCCGTCGCTGCCGTCGGTAGCGGCGCCGCCTCAACCGTCGCGCCGCGCGCCTCGTGACGCTGCGTGAGCCACGCGGCCACCGGGATCAGCACGGCGATCGACAAGTTGCGCAGCAGCTTGGCCACACTCGCCGCCGCGAGCGCTGCGGGCGCGGCGGCCTGTTGCGAATAAATGAGCGCCGCACCGATGACCTGCGAGGTATCGTGGATCGCCGTGCCTAAAAAAACGCCCGCGTGCACCGGGGAGGCGGCGAAGAAGTGTCCGGCCACCCACGGGTACAGCAGCATCGCGATGCAGCCAAAGAGCACCACGCAGGTGACGGCGAAGGCGGTCTCGGCGTGGCGTGCACGGATCACCGGTGACATCGCCACCACTGCCGTGCAGCCGCAGACCGCCGTGCCGATCGCAAGCAGGTAGCCGAGGCGCCGTGGCACGCTCAGCGCGCGCGCGATGGCAAACCCACCGGCGAGCGCGACGCTCAGACAGATGAGCGCCACCGGCAGTGCGGTCGCGGCAATCGCGGTCGCACCCCCGAGCGTGAGGCGTAGCCCGACGAGCGCGATGCCGACGCGCAGCAGGCGGTGCATGGTCCAGTTCAGGCCGGCCGTCGCCCAGGTGGGTACCCCGATACTGTTGCGCCAGAGCATGCCGAGCAGCACCGCGCACATGACCGGACTTAAGGGGAATTTCGGCAGCCCGATGCTGCCCTGCGCCAGCTGCTGGGCCAGGGCGCGTGCGACGACCGCAAGAAGTATCGCCACGAGCACGCCCGGCACTGCCTGACGCACCCAGAGCCAGCCGGGAGCGCATGCCCGATAGAGCGCGCGCACGGCTAAAGAGGTAGCCGGCTGTCGCCAGTGAGGGGCGGCGTTGAGACAGTCCGGACGCTGCGGCTCGCAACCATGCGGTCATTGAGCTCGCTGATCGCCCGGCTGCCCGTGCGCACGAACAAAAACGGCAGCACCCCGTGGACCAGGCAGGCCAAGCCGGCGAACATCATGCGGGTGCCGAAGCAGGCCGCGCGGCCGAGATGCTGCAGATAGCTCTCACCGACGGATGCAGGGTGTTCGGTGAAGGGCCGGATGAGGTCCATACGGGTCATCCTAGCCCCACCCCGGCGGTACGCGGTTGCGAACCCATGGCGAATGTGACCCCGTTGCGCAACAATATTGCGCAATACTGGCATAAAGAGAAACGGTGTTGCATGGACAAGCTCGATGCCAAAATTCTGGACCTGTTGCAGGGTAACGGCGAGCTCACCGCCGCCGAGATCGCCGATCGCGTCGGGCTCTCCAAGGCCCCCTGCTGGCGACGCATTCAGAAGCTGCAGCAGGAGGGGGTCATTCGCCAGACGGTCGCGCTGCTGGACGCGCAGGCGCTCAACGTCGGCACCACGGTGTTCGTGACACTCAAGACCGGTAATCACAGCGAGGCGTGGTTCCAGAAGTTCGTGCGCGCGGTGCGCGACATCCCCGAGGTGACCGAGATCCATCGCATGAGCGGCGATGTGGACTATCTGATCCGCATCGTGGTGCCGGACATTGATGCGTACGACGTGGTCTACAAGCGCCTGATCGCGGCCGTCGAGTTTCAGGACGTCAGTGCGAGCTTCGCGCTCGAGACCATCAAGTACACGACCGCACTACCGCTGTGTTATCTGAAGTTCGATTAGCGCGATACGCGTACCACCGTGCGCACTATGACAGCTACTCGGCCGGAGAAATCCCGCATGCACTACCGTGCGCTCGTTCACCTGTCGCACTCGTTCGTCGCCGTCAGACCGGTTCGCGAGGCTCTCGCCGCAGCCTTGCTGATCGCGGCGCTCATGCTCGGCCCGCTGTATGCGAGCGCCGCGGCCCCCACTGCAGCCGAGTCGGTGACGGAGCTGATGACGCGCGAGCTTATCGGGACGGCCGGCAAGGAAGTGCGGCTGATCAGCGTGGCCTATCTGCCAGGCGGTGCATCGCTGCCGCACCGGCACGATGCCCAGGTGTTCGTCTACGTACTCGAAGGTTCGCTCATCATGCAACTCAGGGGCAGTGCAGCGGTGACACTGGGGCCGGGGCAAACGTTTTACGAAGGGCCCGACGATATCCATCAGGTGTCCGCGAACGCGAGCCGCACGGCACCAGCGAAGATTCTGGTCTTCATGGTGAAGGACAAAGCTAAACGGGCCTCCCGACTGGTAAGCGCGGAGGCTCCGTGAGCCGGATGACCCGCGGGTGCCTCGCCGCGTGCGCCTTGCTGACGCTGAATGCGGCAACGGCGGGCGCGACGACTTCGGGCCCAGAATTGGCGCAAAGCGTGGCACGCACCTTGGTCGGTTCAGCAGCCCCGCGACTGGTACTGAAGACGATCGACGGCGAGACGATCGATCTGGGTGATCTGTACGGCAAGAGAGCCGTGTACCTGAAGTTCTGGGCCACCTGGTGTACGCCCTGCCGCGAGCAGATGCCCCATCTCGAACACACCTTCGAGAGCGCCAGCTCCGACCTCGCCGTGGTCGCCATCGATGTGGGCTTCGGTGACTCGTTGGAGGCGATTCGCGCCTACCGGCGCGAGAGCGGTATCACGATGCCGATCGTCTTCGACCAAGACGGGCACCTTGGAGCCGCCTTCGGCCTGCGGGTAACCCCGCAACACATCGTGATCGGTCGCGGCGGGCAGATTCAGTACGTTGGACACTTGGCCGACGCGCGGCTGGAGGCCGCCCTGAGCACGGCAACCTCGCTCAGCGCCGAGGCAGCCGCAAGCGCTGCGCCCGGCACGCGCGCCGCGGCCGATGCGCCGCAGTTCGGCTTGGGTGACGCGCTGCCCGTGCAGTCGGTCTCCTTAATCGACGCGGCGCCATTTAAATTTCGACCGGCGAGCGCGCACCGACCCACCGTGCTCGTGTTCCTCTCCCCCTGGTGCGAGTCTTATCTTGCGACCACGCGTCCGGCGGTTGCCGCCAACTGTCGCAACGTGCGCGAGC
This sequence comes from uncultured Pseudomonadota bacterium, assembly GCA_963850955.1. Taxonomy (GTDB): domain Bacteria; phylum Pseudomonadota; class Gammaproteobacteria; order Steroidobacterales; family Steroidobacteraceae; genus 13-2-20CM-66-19. Next base: position 25,548 of record CAWKMW010000005.1, on the reverse strand, counting down.
AACTGAGCGCGCATGCGCACGATCAACGCGTGCGCTGCCTGGGCATCGCCTCGGGACTTTGGGCGATGCCCGAGGACCTGCGCAAATATCGCGATGACTACCACGTCACGATGCCCTTGACACTCGACGCCTCGGGCAGCTTGTTCCGCGAGTTCCGCGTGAACGACGTGCCCACCGTTATCGTGGCCGATGGCAGCGGCCGGATCGTGCACCGTTTCGAGCCGAACGACAGCGCGGGCCTGCGCCAAGCGCTCAATGCGCTTTACGCCGCTCAGGGTGTCTCGCCTTGAAGCAATGCCGGGATCCGTGCAGAGCGAACGCCCTACTCGCTGGCGACCGGCGCCTGCATCAAATTAAAGGGCGGGCGCGCGAGCCAGATGACCGAGGTGACCGCCACGATGGCGAGCGCGGCCACCCAGAACACATCGTTCGCCGCCAGCACGAAGGACTGGTTGGTCACGGTGGCGTCGACGACCCCAAAGGCCTGCTGCGTGCCCAAGCCATGCTGCGTGAGCATGTCGAACGTAGCGCCGCGCGCCGGATCGTAGGCGGTGATCGCTTCCGCGAGGCGCGTGTGATGCACCGCCGCGCGATTCTGCCAAACGCTTGTGAACAGCGAGGCGCCAAAACCGGAGGCCGTGAGGCGCATGAAGCTGGACACCCCAAGGGCGCTCGCCGAGCGGTGCGGATCGATCGTCGAGAGCATGACTGCGGTCAGCGGCGTGAACATGACCATCACCCCGACGCCCAGGAGCAGCTGCGGTTCGAGCAGATTCCAGAAGCCCCATTCGGTGCTCGAGTGCGAGCGCAACCACATAACGCAGGCGGTGATCAGAAAGGAGCCCGTGATCAGCAGGCGCGGATCGACCCGGTGGTAGTTGCGTCCCACGAAGCGTGAGCCGAGGATCGGCGCGATGCCGATCGGCGCGATGACCAGCCCCGCCCAGGTGGCCGTGTAGCCGAACTGCGTTTGCAGCACGAGGGGCAGTAGCACGCTGCTACCAAAGAATGCCCCATAGATCAGGCTGCCGCCGCCGGCCCCGACCGCGAAGTTGCGATCCTTGAACAGCGACATGTCCACGATCGGGTAGGGATGATTGAGCTCCCAGACAAGGAAGTAGCAGAACACCACGGAAGTGATGACGGTGAGCCCAATGATGAGGGGTGAATCGAACCAATTCTCATCCGAGCCGAGGTCGAGCATCACCTGCAGCACCCCCACCCACACCGCGAGCAGCATCAGCCCGGTCCAATCAATCGGCGGCTTGTGCTTGGCGCTCTCCATGCGCTGCAGCGACTCGGTGGTCAGCAGCACCGCGAGCACCCCCACCGGCCCGTTGATAAAGAAGATCCAGGGCCAGGAGGCGTTATCGGAGATGTAGCCGCCGAGGATGGGTCCTACGATCGGCGCCACCACCGCGATGGTGGCCCACAGCGCGAGTGCCTGGCCACGCTTCTCACGCGGATAGATCGAAAGCATCAACGCCTGGGAGAGCGGCATCAGCGGTCCCGCCACTGCTCCTTGCACCACGCGCGCCGCGATCAGCATCGGCATGTTGGGCGCGAGCCCGCACAGGATCGAGGCGATGGTGAAGAGTGTGGTCGCCAGCAGAAACAGCCGCACCTGGCCGAGGCGCTCGGCGAGCCGTCCGGTGAGGGGCATGGAGATCGCCGTGGCAACCGTGAACGAGGTGATGACCCAAGTGCCCTGCGTGGCGCTGATGCCCATGGTGCCGGCGATCGTCGGCACCGACACATTGGCGATGGTGGTGTCGAGCACCTGCATGAAGGTGGCCAGTGACACGCCGAAGGTCGCGATCGCCAGCTGGGCCCCGTGCAGCGGCGCGAGCGGCTGCTTCGCTTCGCTCATTCGGCGGGCGGCGCGCCCTCGCGCGTGTTCTCGCGGATGATCTCGGCGATACGCGCCTTGATCTCGCTATTGTCCAACTCGTAGGTGCTGGTGCTCAGTACGGGCTCCTCGCGCACGCTCTGCGCGAGCGCAAGCCCGGAGTCATCACGGATCTCGACGCTCACGCGTGTCGAGAGCCCGATGCGCAGCGGATGCGCCCTAAGCTCATCGGGTCGCAGCGCAATGCGCACCGGCACACGCTGTACCACCTTGATCCAGTTGCCGGTGGCATTCTGCGCCGGCAGCAGCGCGAAGGCGGCGCCCGTACCCAAGCCGACACCCTGCACCGTGCCATGGTACTTGACCTTGCCGCCGTACAGGTCGGCCACCACACTCGCCGGCTGCCCGATGCGCATGCGCCGCAACTGCACTTCCTTGAAGTTCGCCTCCACCCGCATCCGCTCGAGCGGCACGATCGCCATGAGCGGCGCGCCGGCGGCGATGTGGTCCCCGAGCTGCACGCCACGCTTAGCGACGTAGCCCGACACGGGCGCGCGTACGCTGGTGCGCTGCAGGGTGAGCCACGCGCGCTCCACCTGCGTCGCCGCGGCCTGCACGTCCGGGTTGTCGGCCACCCCGGTGCGGCCGACGAGCGCGGTGCTCGCAGCGAGATTCTTCTGAGCCGCGGTGAGCGCGTCTTGGGCTGCCTTGAGCTCGTCGCGGGCGTGACCCAACTCTTCCCCGGAAACCGCACCGGTGGTGGCCAGATTCTTGCGGCGATCAAAATCAGCCTGCGCCCGATTCAAGTCCGCGCGCCGCTGACCCACCACCGCCAGCAACTGGTCGCGATTGGCAAATACGGTGCGCGTCTGGCGCACCGTGCGCGCCAGTTGCTGCTCGGCGTCCTGCAAGGCAATGCGCGCGTCGGTAGGATCGAGCTTGATGAGTTCCTGCCCGCCCTTGACCAGATCGGTCTCATCCGCGGCGATGCTCACGACCGTGCCGCTCACCTGCGGCATGACATTCACCAGGTCCCCGGCGACATAGGCATCGTCGGTGTTCTGGTAGTTGCGCGCGTACAGCACCCACCAGGCACCGACGGCGAGCGCCACGACCACGAGCGCTACGGTGAGAGTGATGAGCCATCGCTGGCGCCGCTGGCGCAAAGTCTGTGTAGTGGCGGGAGCGGTTTCGACCGTGGCGTCCATTTACGGGTCAGTCCTGCGAGAGTTAAGGCGCAGGCGGCTTAGCCGGTAGGCGCGGCGTACCCACCGCCGAGCGCCTGGACGAGATTGACGCTGAACGTCAGCCGCCGCGCCTGCAGCTCGGCACGCAGCGTCTGCGCCAGCAGCACCTGGTTTTGGCTTGAGAGCACGCTCAAGTAATTATCCAGGCCGGCGCGATAGCGTTCGCTCGTCAGATCATAGGAACGCTGCGCCGCATCAAGCGCGGTCTGCTCCTGCAGCGTCTCACGCTCCAGGCCGCGCCAGTTCGCAACCACGTCCGCCACCTGACGCACGGCATCGAGCAGCGTCTGGTTGTACTGGCCCACCGAAGTGTCGAACTGGGCCTGCTGTCCATAGAGTTGTCCGCGCAATGCGGCGCGGTTGAAGACCGGCAGACTCAGCGCCGGACCGCCGCCGAGCGTGCGGTCGGAGGCCTCGAACACCTGCGACAGGGCGCCGATCGCCTGGAAACCCGCAAAGGCGGTCAAGTCCACGTTGGGGTAGAAGTTGGCCTCCGCTGCCTTGACGGCGTGGCTGGCCGCCTCCACCTGAGCGCGCGCCGCGGCCACATCGGGCCGCCGCCCGAGCAGATCCGCGGGCAGCGTCGAGGGCAGCGCAATCTCGGCCGGCGCGTTCAGCTGTGGCCGCTGGAGACTTTGGCCGCGATCAGGTCCGGCGCCCACAAGGTCGGCCAGCTGGTTACGCGCAAGCTCGATGCTCGCCTCCACGAACGCAAGACCGGCGCGTGTGAGCGCCACCGTCCCCTCGGACTGCTTCACGCGCGCGGTGTTCTCCAAGCCCGCCGTCACACGCTGCTGGGTCAGGTCCAGTATCGATTGCTGCTGCTTCAGGTTGTCGTTGGTGACGTCGAGGAGCGCGTAATTGAGGTCGAGCTGGATGTAGGCCTGCACCACCGCGACTGCAATCGCCAGACGCGCGGCCTGACGGTCAGCCTCCGCCGCCTGCTCGCCCGAGCGCGCCGCCGCAAGCAGCGCGCGGTTGCGGCCCCAGAAATCCAGATCCCAGCTGAAGTCGAGCTGCGCGGTCGTCTGAGTGGACCAGGCGCCGCCGAGCGGCGGCGGGTACAGATCGTCCATAGGATAGCGCTGACGGATCACCTGCGCATCCAGCGCCACCCGCGGCGCGAGCGCGCCGCGTGCGGAAACCGTCTGCGCCTGCGCCGCGCGCAGCCGCGCCTGCGCGATCGCGAGGCTCGGACTGCCGGCGAGCGCTTCGTTCACGAGCGTATCGAGCTGCGGATCACCGTAACTGCGCCACCACTGATCAGTGGGCCACGCACTGTCCTCGACCTTGGCGTCGTGCAGCGTTTGCTGTGTCGTGAGTGACTTGGCGTCCAGCTGCGGGCCGGGCTTCCAGTTGCCACGATCCACGCAACCTGACGCGGCCAGAGCCAGAACCGGAATGTAGAGCAACCTGCGCGGAATCATGATTTGCCGCCCGTACCTGTCTGTCGATTGTCCCCCGTGCTTTGTCCGTTATCGATCATCCGTCCGAGGTAGCTCTTCAGCGCCTCGATCTCGGCATTACTGAAACCGGCCAGGTGCGCGTCCAGAACGCGCGTCGCGGCCGCGCCTAAGCGCGGCAGCTGATTGCGTCCGCTCGCCGCGACACGCAACACGACGGCACGGCGGTCCTCGCGTGAGCGCTCGCGGCGCACGAGACCCTTCTGCTCGAGCCGATCGAGAATGCGGGTCATCGCGCCGGTGTCGTATTGCATGAAGCGGCACAGATCCGCCGCGGTGCGTGCGGAGCCCTCCGCGAGGTGCTTCAACACCGCAAACTGCATGCCGCTTAAGCCAAAGCGGGCCAGCTCCGTGTCGAGCCCGGACAGCAACGAGGCGCGGGCGCGCCCCATGAGGTAGCCGACGCCCAATCCGCCTTCCGGGGGTTGCGGCGCCGCCACGGGCTCGGCTTTGACGGAGGTTCTGCGTAGCATGCGGGGGGCTTGCTATCCTAATAGCTGCCATTAAGATTACTGCCGATGATAATACTGCCTTGGCAAGTATTTGTCGAGTGAAGGGACGCGCGTGATCTGGGCACACCCGCGGTCATTCCCTGTGGCGCGCATGCTGCAGTGCACCCTGCTGGCGCTGAGCGCCGCAGCGCTCGGCGCCTGTGGCTCGCACGCCGCGCCGCCCGCCCCGTCCCCGCCGCAGGTGGGCGTGCAGCTCGCCCGGGCGCAGCCGGTGCCGCTGACGCGCGATCTGGTCGGGCGGCTGTCGGCGACGCGTTCGGCCGACGTGCGGGCGCGGGTGGCGGGGGTGCTGCTCAAGCGTCTGTACACGGAAGGCTCGGACGTCAGGGCCGGACAGACGCTGTTTGAGATCGACCCGGCGCCGCTGCGCGCCGCACTCGATGCGGCCCAGGCGGCGCTTGCGCAGGCCGAGGCCCAAGCCACCAATGCGCATATTGCCGCCCAGCGCACGCGCGACCTGCTGCCGAGCGGACTCGTGTCACGCTCGGACCTGGACAATGCCGAGGCCAGCGAGCGCTCCACCGCCGCGGCCTCGCAGCAGGCGCGGGCGGGAGTGGGCACGGCGCGCATCAACTTGGGATACGCGACCGTCACGGCCCCGATCGCCGGACGCGCCGGACAGCAGGGCGTCACCGAAGGGGCGCTGGTCGGGCAAGGCACGGCGACCTTGCTGACCACGGTGGAACAGATCGATCCGATCTACGTGAACTTCGATCAGCCTGCGATCGACATCCAGCGTCTGCGCCGCGAGCAATCAAGCGGCGACGTCACGGTGGCGGGCATCAACCAGGCGACGGTGCAGCTGTTGCTCGAAGATGGCACGCCCTACGGGCACACCGGTACCCTCGACTTTCGCGACCTGAGCGTCGATCCGGCCACCGGTGCCGTCGCGCTGCGCGGCATCGTTCCGAATCCCGAGCACACCCTGCTGCCGGGCATGTTCGTCAGCGTGCGTCTCACTTACGGCACCCTGAAGCGCGGCTTTCTTGTGCCGCAGGCGGCTCTGCAGCGCGACGCTACGGGGGCGTACGTGCTGGTCGTCGCGCCCGACGACACGGTGGTGTTGAAGCGCGTGCGCGTGGACGGGCTGCACGGCGCGGAGTGGATCGTGACCGAGGGGCTCGCCGAGGGCGATCGCATGATCCTGTCGGGCACGCAGAACGCGCGTCCCGGCTCGAGCGTCGTGCCGCTCCCGTATGCAGAGCAGTCGGCGCCGGCAGCGGACGCGGCCTCCGCAGCCGTGCCCGGAAAGTAAGCGCATGCCACAGTTTTTCATCGACCGCCCGGTCTTCGCCTGGGTGCTCGCGATTCTCATCACTCTCGGTGGGGTGCTGGCGCTCACCCGGCTGCCGACCGAGGCCTACCCGGCGATCGCTCCGCCGCAAGTGTCGGTGTCCAGCACCTACCCCGGCGCCAGCGCCGCCACCGTGGAGAGCACGGTGACGCAGGTCATCGAACAGCAGCTCACCGGGCTTGATCACCTGTTGTACTTCACCTCGCAGTCCGCGTCCGACGGCTCCAGCGCCATCACGCTCACGTTCGCAACAGGTACCGACGCGGACATCGCCGCCGTGCAGACGCAGAACCGCGTCACGCTCGCGGAGCCGCGCCTGCCCGCCGAGGTCAATCAACAGGGCATTCGCATCGCCAAGGTGAGCGCGGGCTTCCTCGGCGGTATCGGCCTGCGCTCCAGCGCCGGCGGCCCAAGCGCCGATGAGCTGAACAACATCGTCGCCTCGCGGGTGCTCGACCAGATCCAGCGCATCCCGGGGGTCGGCGCGGTGGTGCAGTTTGGCTCCGAGTATGCGATGCGCATCTGGCTGAACGCGGACAAGCTGCGCGCCTACAACCTGTCGGCGGCGGCCGTACTGGCCGCGGTGCAGGCGCAGAACGCGCAGTTCGCCTCCGGGGCGCTCGGCGCGCAGCCCGCCGTCGCCGGGCAGGCCATGACGGCGACGGTGACGGCCGAAGGACGCTTCAACTCCCCGGAACAGTTCGAGAACATCCTGCTGCGGACCGATCCGAACGGTACCTCGGTGCGCCTGAAGGACGTGGCGGTCGTGAGCCTCGGTGCCGCGCAGTACGGTTTCGAGACCACGGTCGGCACGACGCCGGTCGCCGCTTTTGGCGTGCAGCTGACCCCGGAGGCCAACGCGCTCGAAGTCGCCCGGGCAGTCAGGGCGAAGATGAACGACATGCTGCCGAGTTTTCCGATGGGGGTCAGCTGGTTCTGGGCCTTCGACTCGACGACTTTCATCAAGGTGGCGATCCGCGAGGTGGTCATCACGCTGGTCGAGGCCGTGGCGCTGGTTTTCCTGGTAATGCTGGTGTTCCTGCAGAACTTTCGCGCCACGCTCATCCCGACCCTGGTGGTGCCGACCGCGCTACTCGGCACACTGCTGGGGATGTACGCGGTGGGCTTTTCCATCAATCAGTTGTCGCTGTTCGCCATGGTGCTGGCCATCGGCATCGTGGTGGACGATGCCATCGTCGTGGTGGAGGCTGTGGAGCGCATCATGCGCGAGGAGCACCTGAGCCCGAAGGAGGCCACACGCAAGGCCATGCGGCAGATCACGGGCGCGATCGTCGCCATCACCTCCGTGCTCGCCGCGGTCTTCATTCCGAGCGCGCTGCAAAGCGGTAGCACCGGCGTCATCTACCGCCAGTTCGCCCTCACCATCGCGCTCTCGATGGGCTTTTCCGCCTTTCTCGCGCTGTCGTTCACGCCGGCACTGTGCGCTTCACTCCTCACCCCTGCACATTTGCGCGGTAACTTCTTCTTCAACTGGTTCAACCGCGCCTACGAGCGCGTACGCACCGCCTATGTGCACCGGGTGTTCCAGTCGGCCGCGCACGTGCCGCGCTGGATGGTGGCGTTCGCCGTCATGCTGGCGGTGGGCGCCCTGCTGCTGCTGAAGCTGCCGGGCAGTTTCGTGCCGGACGAGGACCAGGGCTATGTGCTGGTGGATGTGCAGCTGCCCGCGGGCGCCACCATGCCGCGCACCCGCGAAGTGATGCAGCGGATCAACGCGATTCTCATGCAGAACCCCGCGGCCGCGAGTGTGTTCGTCATCGTCGGTTCGAGCTTCACCGGCAACGGCGAGAACGCCGGGCGCGCCTTCGTGCGTTTGAAGCCCTGGGATGAGCGCCGGCAGAAGGCGGCCGAGTTCATCCGCTGGGCCAACACGGCTCTCGCGCATGAGATCCACGACGCGCGCGCCTATGTCATCAACCTGCCGACGATCCGCGGGCTGGGCGTCTTTGGGGGCTTCGACTTTTATCTGGAGGATCGCGCCGGGCTCGGGCGGGAGGCGCTCACCGCCGCCCAGACGACCGTGCTGGATAAGGCCGCGCACGACGCGACGCTCAGCGGCGTGCGCGCCAACCTGCTGCCGCCCGCCCCGCAGCTGAACCTCACCGTGGATCGCGTCCAGGCGCAGTCGATGGGTCTGTCGGCGAGTGATGTTTACATCGCGCTGCAGCTGATGCTGGCGCCGGTGTACGCCAATGACTTTATCTACCAAGGGCGCGTGTTGCGCGTGCTGCTGCAGGCCGATGCGCCCTATCGCATGACGCCGGACGCGCTCGGGCATTTCTACGCGCTCGGGGAGAATGGCGCCATGATCCCGCTCGCCAACTTCGTGCGTGCCGACTGGGTCGTGGGTGCCCCCTCGCTCACGCGCTACAACGGTTATCCGGCGGTCGAGATTACCGGCAACAACGCGCCCGGTAAGAGTTCCGGACAAGCCATGCAGGCAATGCGGAACATCGTCGCGCGCGATCTGCCGCGCGGCTTCGGCAACGACTGGGCCGGCCAGTCGCTGCAGGAAGTGCTCGCCGGCGAGCAGGCCCCGATGCTGTTCGCGCTGTCGATCCTCATTGTGTATCTGTGCCTCGCGGCGCTCTACGAGAGCTGGAGCATTCCAGCGGCCGTGCTCATGGCCGTGCCGGCGGGCCTGATCGGCGCGGCCGTCGCGGCGCACCTGCGCGGCCTGCCGAACGATGTGTTCTTCAAGGTCGGGCTGATCACGATCATCGGCCTCACCGCCAAGAACGCCATCCTGATCGTCGAATTCGCGGTGGAGGAACAGAAGAGCGGCAAGAGCTTGCACGCGGCGGTGCTCGAAGCGGCTCGACTGCGTTTCCGTCCGATCCTCATGACCACGTTCGCCTTCATCCTCGGCGTCTTTCCGATGATGATCTCAAGCGGCGCAGGCGCCAACGCCCGACATGCGATCGGTACCGGGGTGGTCGGCGGCATGCTCAGCGCCGCGGTGCTCGGCGTGCTGCTGATTCCGGTGTGCTACGTAGCCGTGCGCCGCCTGCTCGGAGACTCGCTCGATGCGCCGGGCAAGAGCGCGCCGGCCGATGGCAGGGCGGTCGCCGATGAACATCCGTGATGTGAAGGGGCCGCCGTGCTAACGCCCGAGAGCGGCAAACGCATCTCCTCACGCAACACCTTTTTCATCAAGCGGGTGTTCCCGCTGCTGTGGTTTGGCCTCATTGCCGTGTTCGTGATCATCGCCCTCACTGCCTCCGGGCATGCGAGGCGCGGCCCTCCGCCGGCGGTGTTCTGGATCGTGCCGGTCTTCATGCTCATCGTGGGCTACGCCGTGATGCGCCGGCTGGTATTCGATCTGGCTGATGAAGTCTACGATGAGGGCGATGTACTGCGCGTGCGCTTTGGCGGCGACGAGGAACGCATCGCACTGGATAACATCATCAACATCAGCTATGCCGGACTGACCAACCCGCCGCGCGTCACCCTCACCCTGCGCAGCGCCGGACGCTTCGGTCGCGAGGTCTCCTTCTCTCCGCCGCAGACATTCCTCGGGCCGCTGCTGCGCAGTGGCAATCCAATTGTGACGGATCTTATTGAGCGGGTGGATGCGGCGCGGCGGCGCTGAACACGTCCGCGCCGAATGCCTTAAGTTCCGTGCCCGCCGCGTAACCCAGCTGCGGCAGGGAGAAAATCTCTTCCACCGTGCGCAACAGTGCGTAGTGGTTATAGGGTTGGTCGGAGACAGTTCCGGGCGCAACGAAGCGCGAGAGCACGAGCGCGCCAACGCGCCCACCGCCGGGGCCGCTGAGGCCGGGCGGGTAACGCGCCCCGGGCAAGCCGCGCTCGCCGCAGCAGGCGCGCGCACCGGCCGGTGCAGCACTACCGGATTCGTCGAACGTGATCACCAGCATCCCGGCGGCGCGAAACGCCGGTGAGTTCTCAATCAGCGGCACCCATTTCCGGAGGAACCGATCGACCGCTGCGAAGCCTCCCCGCCGACCGTCGACACAAGGATCGTCGTGACCGTCGTCGCACAGATTCGGCGTGATGAACACGTAGTTGGGCGTGGTTTCCGCGCGCTTCAGATCCTGCTCGAGCTGCGTCAGATTGACCACGTGCGCATCGCAGCGCGCCTGATCATCGATAATCGAGTGGAAGTAGACGAACGGGTCGTGTTTGCTCGCGTATTGATCACCGATCTGTGCACCCTGCGTCGGGTCGGGACCACCGATCGTCACGTGGCCACAGGTCGCGCGCTCGCGCTGGGGATTGTTGCCCATGTCCCCCATGTAGGCCTTCCAGCTTAGCCCGGCCGCCTCGAGCTGATCCGGCAACGTAGGCACGCTGCGCGGGTAGACGCACCCGACGCCGGCGAGCTGGCCGTGCCCATCAAGCGCTGCGGCGGCGGGCCGGAACTCGGCGAACTGCGGGCAATCCAGCTGCGTGGCTTGGTTTGGCGCCTGTCCACTGATCAGGGCAATGTAGTTACCGAGGCTCAGATGCCCGATGCTGTAGTAGTCCCGCAGCAGCGCCCCACGCGCGGGCAGCGTGTGCGCAAGATACGGCGCCTTTGAGTGCTCAGCGAAGGTCGACTCGTAGGACTCGTTTTCCAGCATCAGGACAAACACGTAGCGGATCGGGGGCATCTGCGCCCCCGGGTTCTGAGCGGCCGCGCTGCCCAGCGCTGTGCACGCCAGCGCGGTCGCCAGCCGAAAAATCCGCACCCCTCTCACCCCTCGCCTGCTGCTGAGGGAAGCGCGGCCGCAGGCGGGGGCGCAAGTCGCAGGGCACGGACGAACAGGGCGGCGCTGCCCAGCGTGAGTACCGCCGCAGTCACAAACGGGGCGCCGGGGAAATGCACCCACGCCGTGCCCGAGGAGAAATGGCCGAAGATCTGCGTCATGAGCGGCGGCCCCAAGATCGCGCTCAGGCTGTAGAGGCAGGCGACCGCGCCCTGCAGCTCGCCCTGGGCGTTGGCCGGCGTTTGCCGGGAGGCGATCGCGTTCATGGACGGGTACGCGAGGGCAAAGATGAACGTGGACAGCGAGACCGGGTACATCATCCACCCCTGGGAGGCGAACGCGTAGCCGAGGTACGCGAACACGGCGGCGGCCATGCCGGCAAGCGCAGCGCGCCGCTCACCTCCGATCCAGGGGATGAGCACGCGTGTCAGCAGCCCCTGCGCGATCGCCATCGTCGTGCCGACCCAGGCCAGCGAGTAGCCCACCTGGGCGCTTGTCCAGTGAAACTTGGAGATGGTGTAGAAGGCCCAGACGCTCGGGAGCACCTGGTGTCCGAGCTGCCACAGGAAGAGCGCCCCGAGCAGCCACGCGACCACCGGATACTTGCCCACCTGGGCGAGGGTGCCCAGCGGATTGGCACGCGCCCAGTGGAAGGAACGACGCGAGGCGAGCGGCAGCGACTCGGGCAGCGCAAAATAACCGAAGGCTGTGTTGGTGAGCGCGATCGCACCGGCTGCGAAGAAGGGCGCGCGCGGACTCAGATCCCCGAGCAGCCCCCCGATGGCGGGCCCGAGGATGAAGCCGACGCCAAACGCCGCGCCCATGAGACCGAAGCTCTGGGCGCGTTTGGCCGGCTCGGTGATATCCGCCACGTACGCATAGGCGGGCGTGAAGGAGGCGCCGGCGAGACCTGCGATCACGCGTCCGACGAACAGCCAGCCGATCGTCGGCGCGAGCCCCATGATGAAGTAGTCACAGCCGAGCGCCAGGAGTGCGAACAGCAGTACCGGGCGGCGCCCAAAGGCATCGCTGAGATTGCCGAGCACGGGGGCGCAGAAGAACTGCATCGCGGCGTATGCGGACGCCAGGGCCCCACCGTACGCCGCCGCACGGTCAACAGTGACGCCGGTCAGCTGCATGATCAGGCGCGGCAACACCGGCAGGATGATGCCGAAGCCGATCGAGTCGACCAGCACCGTGACGAAAATGAACGCCAGGGCGCCTTTGCCGGCCTTGGGCATGCTCATGCGATCTTTCGTGGGGGAGGCGACATTTTATTACGCGCGCCGGTGGGACGCCGCCCTCAAGCGCCTCGGCGCGCGCGCATGAGCCGGGCGCGCAACCCGTACACGGGCACACCGGCGAGGATGATGAGGAAGGTGAGACCGGTGTTGTGCGGATCGTGGATCAGCGCATTCGCCACCATGAGCACCGAAGCGAGCAGGAACACGGCCGGCACCAGCGGATACCCCCATACGCGATAGGGACGGATCAGGTCTGGTCGCGTGCGGCGCAGGACGAATACCGCTGCCACCGTGAGCGCGTAGAACGGCCAGATTCCGAGGATGAACTTGTCTGCCAGCTGCGCGAAGTCGTTCTGCAGCACGTAGGCGACGCCGAGCACGGTGGCAAGCGCGATCGCCACCGAGGGGCTCTGAAAGCGCGGCGAGATACGCGCCGCGAGGCGAAAGAAAAGTCCGCGATCGGCCATCGCGAAGAACACCCGCGACCCGGTCATCATCGAGGCGTTGAGCCCGCTGAAAGCGGCCAGGACGACGGCGGCGGCAATAGCGCCCGCCCCGGCGCTGCCCAGAAGCGGGATGCGCTCCGCCACGGTGGCGGCGATGAGACTCGAGCCTGCCATCTGCGCGGGCGCCAGCGCGTACAGGAACCCGACATTGACGATGAGGTACACCAGCATCACGCACAGGGCGCCCGCGATCAGGGCGCGTGGCAGATTGCGCTGCGGATCACTGATCTCGCCGGCCATCGTCGCCGGATCCGCCCAGCCGTCGTAAGTCCACAGCACCGGGATCAGCGCGGTCGCCAGCAGTGACGGGGACATGCCCGCTGCCCACGCAGAGGAGAAATGCGTGCCGCTGCCGCCACGCGCCGTGAATGCCAGCAGTCCGAGCCCGAGCAACGCAGCGTACTTGAGCGCCGTGGTGATGCTTTGCAGGGCTGCGGCCCGTTGCACGCCGACATAGTTGATCGCCCCGATGAGGGCGATGGCGAGCGCTGCGGTGTAGCGTACCTGCTGCGAGGTGAGCGGCCAGAAGTAGCCGAGATACTCGGCAAATATGGTCGCGATCGCACCCAGCGCGGCGGCACGGATGACCACAAGTTCCGTCCACCCAAAGAGAAACGCCGGCAGTGGCCCGTAGGCTTCGAGCAAATACGCGAAGATACCGCCCGAGCGTGGCAGCGCGCCGGCGAGCTCAGCGACGCTGAGTGCACCGCACAGGGCGATGATGCCACCGAGGATCCAGCACACGAGAATTGCGCCCGGCGCCTGCAGCTGCGCGGCCACCGTGGCGGGTACGCGGAAAATTCCGCTGCCGATGGCGACGCCCACCGACACGGCAATCGTTTGCAGCAGCCCAACCGAGCGCGGCATGCGCTCGCCCCACTGGTCAGTCACCCGCGAGTCTTTCGTCGAGCAGCTCGACCCAGTGGCGCACCGGCACGCGGGCCGCACCGCGCAAGTGGTGCAGGCAGCCGATGTTAGCGGTGGCGATGACATCGGGCGCACCGCTTTCCAGCGCGCTGATCTTCGCCTGCAGCAGCTGCTGCGACAACTGCGGCTGCAAAATCGAGTAGGTGCCCGCCGAGCCGCAGCAACGCTGCCCGTCGGTCACCGCCGTGAGGTTGAAGCCGGCCGCGAGCAGCAAAGGCTCGATCACGCCACTAACCCTGAGCGCGTGCTGCAGGCTGCAAGGTGCCTGGAAGGCGACTTTGACCGGGTGCTGCAGCCGGGGGCGCGCGCGCTGCAGCACCGCCTTGAGGGCGCTGGCCTCGGCGTCCAGCACCTGACTGATATCGCGCGCCAGAGCGCTCACGCGCGCCGCGCGCGCGGCGTAGCGCGCATCATCCTGCAGCAGCCGTCCGTACTCACTGAGCATTGCCGTACAGGCGCTGGAAGTCACGATCACAGCCTCTGCGCCCCGCTCCACCTCCGGCCACAAGGCGTCAACATTGCGCCGCAGCTGCGCAAGGGTGTCTGCCTCGGCGCTCAGGTGATGCGTGACGGCGCCGCAACAGCCGGCCGCCGCGGCCGCAACGGCGGAAATGCCCAGGCGGTCAAGAATTCTGGCGGCCGCCGGATTGATTGCGCCACCCAGAACCGGCTGCACGCAGCCCGCGAGCAGTACGACGCGGCGCGGGTGGCGCGCCGCGGGCCAGCGCAACAAGGCCGCGGCTGCGGGCGCGGGCAGCTGTGGCACCTGTGATCTGAGGGCGGCGGGCAGCAGCGGACGCGCGACCCGCGCCAGCTTAAGTAACGAGCGCGCGCGCCCGCTGTGCGGCACGATCTTGCGCAGCAAGTAACGCTTGGCGACCGTCAGCGCGGTGCGCGGCACGCGTTGCTCGGTGAGCGCACGGCCCAGATCCAGCAGCCGCCCATACTGCACTCCGGAGGGACAGGCGCTCTCGCAGGCACGGCAGCTGAGACAGCGATCCAGGTGCAGCTGCGTGCTGGCGCTGACCGGCTCGCCCTCGAGCAGCTGTTTCATGAGATAGATGCGCCCGCGCGGGCTGTCGAGTTCGTCGCCGAGGAGCTGGTAGGTCGGGCAGCTCGCCAGACAGAAGCCGCAGTGCACGCAGCTGCGCAGAATGGCTTCCGCCTCGCGGCCCGCGGGGGTGTCCTTGACGAAGTCGGCGAGCGCGGTCTTCATGAAGCCGATTTACTCCACAGAGCAAACCGGGCCGATTCTACGCGGAAAATGTCCGACGCACGGGCACCCCCAGGCGGCCGTGCGCTCGCTTTGATGCCTCGCTAGCCGATGATCACCTTGAGGCGCTGGGTACGCGACTCGTCGCTCGCGTCGTTTACCCGCCGCAGCAGCTCGCGCGCCGCCTCCGGCGCCAGCGGGCGGCTGAGCAGAAACCCCTGTGCGTCCTGACACTCCTGCTCCTGCAGGAAGGCCAGTTGGGGGAAGTTCTCCACGCCTTCGGCCGTTACATTGATGCGTAGCGAGCGGGACATCGCGATGATCGCCGCCGCGATGGCGCGATCGTCGTTGCACTCGGTGACGCTGCTGACAAAGGAGCGGTCGATCTTCAGGCGGTCGACGGAGAAGTGCCGCAGACGTCCGAAGCTCGAGTAGCCGATGCCAAAATCATCGATCGCGAGGGAGATGCCGAGCTGCTTGAGCTCGTTGATGGCCTTCTGCGCCCACGCCTCATCGGCCATGACGACTGACTCGGTAATCTCGAGCTCGAGCGCCGAGGGCGCCAGACCCGTCTCCTCGAGGATGGCCGCGACCTCGGCCGGGTACTCGGCGAGGGCGAACTGCCGTCCGGAGACGTTGACGGCTATGCGCTGGAACGGCAAACCCTCGTCGCGCCACAGCCGTGCCTGCTTGCAGGCGCTGCGCAACACCCATTTTCCGATCGCGTGGATGAGGCCGGTTTCCTCGGCAACGGGAATGAACTCGGCCGGGCCGACCGCCCCGAGCTCCACGTTCGTCCAGCGCAGCAGCGCCTCCATCCCGGAGATCGTGCCGGTGCGAACGTCAAACTGCGGCTGGTACTGGAGCGCGAATTCGTTGCGTTCGAGCGCGCCGCGCAGTTGTTCTTCGATGGTGAAGCGGTGCAGCGCGTTCGCGTTCATGGCGACATCAAAAAAAGCATGCGTGCCCGGCGTGCGGCGTTTGGCGAAGTACATCGCCAAATCGGCGTTGCGCAGCAGCGTCTCCGCATCGGCACCGTCGCGCGGGAACACGGCAATACCCACGCTCGGGGTGACGACGAGCGAATTCATGGCGAGCTGCACCGGCTCGCGCAGCGCCGTGATCAGCCGTTCCGCGACCGCACCGGCATCCGCGGCGTTGCGCAGATTCGGCAGCAGCACCAGGAACTCATCGCCGCCGAGGCGCGCAAGATCGCCGGGACGGGCACTGTCGGCGGTGCCAGCGGGCCCAATCTCACCGCCATAGCGCAACGAGCTGCGCAAACGGTCGGCCACGACACACAGCAGTTCGTCGCCCACGGCGTGGCCCAGGGTATCGTTGACCCGCTTGAAGTTATCCAGGTCGAGGTACAGCACCGCCAGCATGCGCTGATTATCTTTCGCTGCCTGCAGGGCGCCCACCAGACGATTGTGCGATTGCTCGCGGTTGGGCAGGCCCGTGAGCGTATCGAAGTAGGCCAGCTTGACGATGCGCCGCTCGGCGCGCCATTTGCTGCTCAAGGCAATGGTGAGTTGACGGATCTCGTGCGGATGGAAGGGCTTCTGCAGATACGACAGCTTGTCCTCCGGCGGTGCCAGCCCGCCGATCTCGCACGGATCCACATCCGAGTAGGCCGTGCAGATGACGATCTCGACCGCCGGGTCCATTTCGCGGATCTGGGTCGCAGCCCAGGCGCCATCCGGTCCAGGTGGCATGCGCATATCCAGAAACACGACCGCGAAGGGCTCCTTGCGCGCCAGCCCCTCCTTAACGCAGTTGACGGCGGCCTGGGCGCCGTCACAGAACACCGGCTCGAAGCCGGCGGCCCGCGCCGGGGAGCGCTCACGCGCGGTATCGGCGGGATTTTTCTTGTTGAACAGCCGGCTGCGCAGCTCGCGAAAGCCGACCATCTCCTGGGTGACCTCGTTTTCCAGGAAGATCTGCCGATAGGCGTCGCGGACTTCGGCCTCATCGTCGACCACGAGGACCCGGGTGGGTGCATTCGAATCAGTCATAAAGTGACCTCAATGTGCTCCGGCCAACGAGCCGGGTTCGCGGCCAACCAACGGCACCATCAGATGCATCGACGCCCCGCGGCCGGGGCCCTCGCTCGCGGCCCAGATGCGACCGCCGAGTGCGCTCACAGCGTTAGCGCACCAATGCAGGCCGATGCCATGGTTGGTCTCCGGCGACTTGGTGGAGAAGCCTTTTTCGAAGACGCGTTCGAGATTCTGCGGCGCGATGCCGACACCATCGTCCTTGCACTGCAGATGCAGCTGCTGCATGTCGTGCTCGCGCACGATCTCGGCGCTGACGCGTAGCACGCCCTTATCCTTGCCCGCGTCACGCACCGCATCCGCGGCGTTGATAATTAGATTCTGCAGAATGAGCCGTAGCACCGTGCGCGCGACCCGCACGACCCCTAGCCGCCGCACGGTCTCATCGGTATCGACTGTCAGGCGCTGACGGCAGGCGTCGGGGACGATCTCTAGCGACTGCGACACAAGCTCTGTCAGCCGCACCGGTTCGATCACGTGTTCGTTGCGAGCGGCACGCATCTGTTCGGTGAGTGTGCTTTGCACGACGGTCGTCTGACGGCCCATGACCGCGACGTCCTCCTGGGCGGCGCGCACCGTGACGGCGAGCTCCTTGCAGGCGAGGCGCAGAAACTCCTCGAGGTCGGCCTTGCGTGCGGGGTCACAGCAGCCCCGGCTCTGTAGTTCGTTGACCGCCTGCTCCGCATCTTCCGCCGGGGCGCTGCGCAGTCGTTCCCCGAGATTCGCGAGGCGCACGCCAAGCGGTGTCATGGCGTTGCCCAGGTTGTGCAGCACGCCGCGGGCGAGCTCCGCAAAGCCTGCCTGGAAGGACTGATCGACGAGCTGCATGCGTGTTTCGGTGACGCGCTGAACCATGCGGTCGAACTCACGCGCCAATACGCCTATTTCGTCGGCACGCTGCAGACCCAGCGGCGTGCCATCTGCACCCTCGCTGATCGCCACCGCGTGCCGCGTCACGAGCGCCAGCGGGTCAAGGATCACGCGGTTCAGGACGACGACCAGCAGGATCAGCACCACGACGGCGGCTGCGATCAGACATATCGAGGCCACCTTGACGGCGGCCTTGCCGCGCATCGTGACCTCGCGCGGCACGTCGACGCGAAACGCCATGACCGGGCGGCCATAAACATCTGCGAAGGATTGGTAAACGCGCGTCTGCGTGTCGGTCTCTTCGATCTGTTCTCCTGTGCCTGCGCGCGGCGGCAGCATCGCCAAGTTCGCCTGCGCCTGATCCGCGATGCCGTGCAGAGCTGCAGTGCCCAAGAGACGGCCCATGAGCACCATGCCCCGGGCAGGTCCGCCGCCGTTGCCGTCAAGGATCGGCGCAGCCGCCAGCAGCAGGATGCCCTTGTTGGTGCGCAGCAGCCCCTTGACCGCATGTCCGTCGAGCTGGCTCGCACGCCAGGGAAAATCATTAGGCAACGCGGCGCGCGCCGTCAGGTCGAGCCCGAGCGGCCGATCGGTCGCAAGGTCATCATCCCTTGCCAGCAGCACCTTGCCGCCCTCACTCACGATCAGCAGCGCATTGACGTCCAGCTGCTTCAGCGCCACCGCGGTGATGTTGGCGCTGACGAACTGGGGATTGCGATCTTCGACGAAACGGTAGGTGTCGGCCCAGTTGCCCCAGTCCATGCTCGCCACCGCGACCTGCGCGAGCGTCTCGCTCAGGGCGTGATCGATACGGCGCATCGCCGTACGCGCGTCCACGCGCTCCAGTTGCGCGAAACTCGGCATGATCACGAGCTTCCCGACCGTGAGCGCAGCAAGGCCAAGGATCACAAAGATCCCGGCAATGAGGATGCTGACCCGTGCGCGGATATTCACCCGAATAAGCTAAAGGGGTTCCTCTTTTTTATTGTGTTCCCGCCTCTCAAAATCGGCCTCGGCACGCTGCAAAAGGGCCGCCGGCAGTGACCCGCGTCACACTAATGCCCCCTCCCGGAACGCCTGAAAGTCATGCCCCGGCCCGCGTCGGCAGCAGCCGAGAATGTCCCCCGTGGGCCCAGCGGGTGCCGGCGCCCGTGCGGGGGGTGGCGGTGCGCTACCGGACGGGCGCCTGCATGAGCCATCAGCCGTCTCGGAATCAGATTTCTCATGACTCGGGCGGCTCACAGATGCCGGCGGCGTGGGCCTTTGGCTATCATGGCGCGACCGTGCCGCTCGGACCCCACGCATGAAGAATAAAGCTCTGATGCTGTCCGCTGTCCTCATCCTGTCAGCGTGCGCCGTATCGCGCGTCGATCCTATGAGTGTTCCGCTGCTCTACACTCCCAGTCCGAAGAACGCGGGCCTGCTCGGCGCGCTCACATGCAACGCGATCTCGGAAATTCAGGCGAGCGATGCGCGCACTGACAAGACGCTCGGCACGCGTGTTCACGAGAGCCTGCCCCTTAAAGCCGAAGTGACCACCGGCAGCGACGCAGCCGCTTGGGTGCAGACCGGTTTGCAGAGCGTGCTCACGCAGAACGGCATCACGATCCAGGGGCGCAGCCCGAAGCTCAGTGTCACGCTCGACTCGCTGCACACCACTGAAAGCATCTGGCACCGATCCGGTTACGATGCGCGCCTCGCCCTTACCGCCCGCCTGCAGGCTCCCTCGGGCAAGGTCTGCTGGAATGCAACCGTTCAGGGTACGGGTGGCAATTACGGCTATTCCGGCAGCATTGTGAATTATCAGCAAACCCTCAACGGCGCACTGGACGAGGCCAGCGTCAACCTTGCGCAGTTGCAGGGCTTCAAGGACGCTCTGTGCAAATGCGACAACTAGCCGCGCACAGGTTCAATGCAAAAAACCCGCACATGTGCTCGACCGGCAATCCGTCCCCCGCCCTGCTCCAGCGCCGCTCACCCGCCATCTGAGCAGCCGACCGCACACACTATGAGGGCGACGTCACTCCTGCCAATGGAGAGTCCATGACGAGCATTTCTAGGCGAGCTTTCGTGGGAGCGGCCGGCGCCGCGGTGGGGGTGGCGAGCGCGGCGAGCGCCGCCCCGCGCCCAGCCAGTGGCTTGCAATCGTTGACCGCGGCGGCGCAGCCGATCAGCGCTCAGGAGCATGGCGCGCGCCTTGAGAAGCTGCAGTCATTGCTGCAGCAGCGCAAGACCGCCGCGCTGTTGGTCGAGGCGGGCTCTACGCTTGAGTATTTCACCGGCATCCGCTGGTGGAGATCCGAAAGGACCACGGCCGCCCTGATTCCGGCGCGGGGTGGCGTGGTAATCGTCACCCCGTTTTTTGAAGAGCCCTCGATCCGCGAGACGCTCAAAGTGGCGGGCGAGGTGCGGCCGTGGAAGGAAGACGCCAGTCCCTTCGAACTGCTCGCGGACGCCTTGCGCACGCAAGCCGGCGCCACCGGCAGCCTCGCCATCGAGCCCACCACGCGCTTCTTCATCGTGGACCGCGTCACCCGGGCGGCGGCCGGCAAGCGCGACGTGATTGCCGGAGATGAACTCGTGCGGGCTTGCCGGATCATCAAATCACCGGCGGAACTGGCGCTCATGCAGGTCGCCAACAACGTGACGCTCGCGGCCATTCGCCACGTGCACGGCGCCGTGCAGGCCGGTATGCAGAGCGCGGACGTGATGAATCTGATGATCGCCGCGACTACGCAGCTCGGCGGCGCACACGAGTTTTCACTGGTGCTGATGAACGAGGCCAGCGCCTACCCGCACGGTTCCGTCAAGCCGCAGCAAGTGCGTGCCGGCTCGGTGATCCTCATCGACAGCGGCTGCAGCGTGCACGGTTATCAGTCCGATATCTCGCGCAGCTGGGTCTTCGGGCACGCCTCCGCCCGTCAGCGCCAGGTGTGGGACACGGTCAAGCGCGGGCAGGAGGTGGCCCTGCAGACGGCAGAGCTTGGCGCGCCGGTGGGGGCGATCGACCGCGCCGTGCGCACGTTTTACGAGCAAAAGGGCTGGAGCGCCGACTATGGTCTGCCCGGCCTGTCTCATCGTACCGGGCACGGCATCGGACTTGACGGCCACGAACCGCCGTACCTGGTACGCAATGACACCACCGCGCTGCAAGCGGGAATGTGCTTTTCCGATGAACCCGGACTCTACATTCCCGGCGAGTTCGGCATTCGCCTGGAGGACTGCTGGTACATGACCGAGAGTGGGCCCAAACTGTTTACCCCACTGGCGCAATCCCTGGAGCAGCCGATTTGAGTGGCCCGCCGCGCGGCGGGGACGGTTGCGTGCCATGAGCGCCCCTGTGATGCCCGGGCCCGCCACGGCTCGCTACGGCGACGGTGCGATCGCATTTCACTGGGGTATGGCTGTCCTGATCATCGTGGTCGGCACGCTGGGCCTGCTGCACGATTCCTGGCCTAAGGCTACCCAGAGCTTCTGGATAAACCTGCACGCCCTGACCGGCCTACTGGTCTTTGCTTTGCTGCTGGCGCGGTTCGGGTGGCGCGCGAGGCACCCGCCTCCGCCGTTGCCGCCCGAGAGCGGCGCGCTGTCTCGCCGGCTCTCACGCCCGGTGCACGCGCTCTTGTACGTGCTGCTCTTCGTCATACCCGTGTTTGGGATCGTTACCTTCATCTGGCACGGTCGGGTATTCGACTTCGGGCTGTTCAAAATTAATTTCGGCGTGCAGAAGAACCCGGCCATCTTTCATCCGACCGAGGATATTCACGGATACTTGGCGTACGCGTTGTTCACGCTGGCAGGAATTCATATCGCAGCGGCGCTGTGGCACCAATTCGTGCGACGCGATCACCTTCTTCGGCGCATGTGGCCGGAGCGACCCGGATCGGGCTCATAGGCGGACTCAAATCTCCGCTGCCACCGTACAAGTGGCGGCTCGGGTTTCGTTGGTCCATTGAGCAGCGGCGAGCCCGGGGGGGGTCGGCTGATCGCGCCACGTCTGATGCGTCGCGCGCGGCGCGGCGCGCGAGGGTCAGCGATGATTCGTCTGCGCGACGGTTGACTGCAAGTCCAGCGACGCAGGGTCAACGACGTTCTTGATGTCCTTGCACTGCTCGAGCGTGGCACCCTTGTAGCCTTGCATCGGGAAGTACTTGGTCTGCCAGGCCGCGAAGCCCCAAACATCAAGGCCGGCCTTAAGGTACTGACCGGCGTGGTCGGCGGCCTCACAGTCATACTGGGACCGGGTCAGATGCTGATGAGTCTCCTTGAGCAGTTCGGCGCGCGCCTTCGCTTCGGAGCGCTCCAGGAAGGTGTCCTTGAGACTTGCGGCGGTCCCCGCATGGTGCGGGCGGTGCGCAACCTTAAAGTCCGAATCGGCGTACGGGTCAACGTCGTTGGCGACAACTGCGGTAGGCCGGTCAGCCTGGGACGCCGCAGCAAGCGCGGCGCCCTCATCCTGAGCGCCATGCAGGTCCGGTACCGGCACCACGGCCGGGGCGTCCAAAACATCGGCCATCGTGTCGCTGTGTGATTTGGCGGCCAGACTATCTCTGATCGCCCACACGCCCAAGGTGATGACAGCGGCGCTGGCTCCTACCACGGCGGCATACCGGGTAAATCCACCGATGAAGGTCGACCCGAGCGACGGCATGAGCTTGCGTAGCCGCGCACGCGCGTCGCCGTGCTCAAACCAGCCGATCAGCCGCTTAAGACCGTGGAGGCCGCCTTGGGCAACCAGAAACCCCAGGGCGGTACCCATGACAAGTTGAGTCATGCTCATGTCAAATACCGTGCTCACGCATAGCTCTTGCCGAGCAACCATTGTGCGCGTCGCCTCAGCAGCCATCCGTGAGCGGGATCACGCACCCAGTGCCCGTTCCGTGCATGCCACACGCAATCAAGCGGGTGCGGGCCCATTTGGTGTGACGCAACGCCCGCCTGGGGCAGGCCAAGCACCGAATTGGCCGGCGCAAGTACCCTTAGACGCCCTACGACCATCGGCTACGCCTCGCCTGCCATTCATCTCACGATAACGTGCGACTTCGACCCCGGGACATCGGTTCGCGGTGAGCACAACGGCCGGATGATTCGGAGTATGTTTGCTACCGGAACTCCGGAGCCCGGACATGAAGAAGCTCAAGCACGAGGCTGAATTGTTCAAAGCGGCGTTGCTGGCCGGCGTTCAATATGCCGAAAGTCGCAAGGCCGTTGAGTTCGAGTCGACCGACTCGGCGAGCGACAAGGCGCTCTACGTCTATCGCTTGCTCGTGCACGACAAAGTGATCTCGCCCATGCCGGAAGACCAAGTCGGCGAGAAGACGATCCGGCATCGGCTCGCCACCTGGTATGCGCATCAACTTCCTCAAGGACACCCGTTGCTGGAGTAGGCTGCGCCCGGTCCATGACGCCGCGCTGCCTCGATGCTAGCAACCGGACCTACAATCGATCGCACTCGGATGAGCGGAAGTCCCTCTCGCTGGCGCTGAAACGCGCAGCCAAGACGAGGCTTTCGAGCGCCGAAAGATGCCGCCGACTCACGCCAAGACTCGTCGAAAACGGCGTATCGTGGCGCCCGTTGAGCCAACTTATCGCTAAATTAAGGAGAGCGACCGTGAGTAAGGGTATGGACCGGAAGAAGGAAGCGAAGAAGAAGCCCGCAAAATCGCCGCAGGAGAAGCGCGCCGCGAAAAAGGAAAAGAAGCAGAATCGCGGGTTTCAGATCTGAGGCCACGGTAGCGGTTGGCCGTCGCGCAGCCGGAGCGCTCGGTTCAGAAGGGCACTTGCAATTTACAGCGCACGATCCCAAGCGCGTTGAGCGCCGAAGCGAGGAGAAGGGAGGCCGTGCATGAAGCGATCGATCGTCTGTCTCTCGGCGTTGTTCTCCACGCTGGCGCCTCCCGCGATGGCTGCCATGACCCTGACCAGCAGCGATATCCATGCGGGTGGCGAAATCCCGTCCGCGCAGATTTATCCACGTTGCGGAGGCGAGAATATTTCACCGCAACTCAGTTGGCGCGGAGCGCCCGCCGCCACAAAGAGCTTCGTGTTGACCATGATCGATACCAGTGTGAAGCCCTCACGGTGGTCGCACTGGATCGTGGTGGACCTGCCGACAGGTGCGACAGAGCTCGCGCGTGGAATGAAGACCCTTCCGGACGGCGCCAGGGCGATTACAAGTAATTTCGGTGACGCGAGTTACGACGGGCCCTGCCCACCGAGCGGATCGGGCGTGCACGAATACCAGCCATTTGGGCGCTGCCGATCGCAACCATCACCTTTGCTGCAGACACGAAAGCGACTGAGTTGAGCGCCCGATTGGCCAAGATCGCACTCGACCATGCCACGCTGACGGGGTTCGTGAAACGCTAACGCGGTGGTGTTCGCTCAAACTGAAGTGCCAGCCATAACGTTACGAGGACGAGCACGCCGCCGATTGTCTGGAGGATCATTTGTACATCTCCCGTTTCTGCTGCTGCAGGCAAGGAAACCCACTGAGGCACGCGCCAAGTGTGAAGACACGGAGGTGATGAGGTCAGTTGAACGCGAGTTATGAATGAGTTACACCTTCAAGTTACTGCGCGTAGCCTCGCCGATGAGTTCCGCCGTCTCAGGCACTGCCGCGCGAACACGCTGCAAATGCGCGTGGCCGCTACAACCCGATGCGCACGCCGCGCTCCCGTGCGATGATCCAGCGATGCCCACGCTTGAAGTGCTGCGAAAGTTCTTTCCCAACGGCTACAGCAGCGGCAACGTCCTCTCTCGGATCCCGGGGCCGCGCCGCATCCTCGAAGAGGTGCGTGTCGGGGCATCGTATCGCGACGTCTTCTTCCGCGCGGTCTTGCCCTATATTGCCCCCGATTCGAGGGTGCTCGAATTGGGCCCCGGCAGCGGGTCCTGGACGCGCGCAATCCTCAAGTATGTGCCGCAAGGCGAGGTGCACACCGTCGACTTCCAGGACGTGCGCGGCTGGATCCATCCCGAGCCGGGCAGCGGCCGGCTCGTGTGCCACAGGGTCTCCGACAACTCTTTCGCGAGCGTGCCCGACGCCACCTTCGACTTCTTCTGGTCCTTCGGGGTCCTCTGCCACAACAACGCGGAGCACATTCGCGAGATATTTCGCAACGTGCTGCCGAAGATGAAGCCGAGCGCGCACGCGGCACACGAGATCGCAGACTGGGACAAGCTCGATCAGCTCGGCTGGGGCCTGCGCTGGGGCATCCCGGCTCGCTTCAAGAACCTACCCGATGATGCCATCTGGTGGCCGCGCAACAGCGCCGAGCAGATGTGCAAGATCGCTGTCGCAGAGGGCTGGGACGTGGTCGAGCGCGATCTCGGCGTGCTCCGGCGCGATTCACTCTGCGTCCTTCGCAAGCCCGCTCAGGACGCCTAACTTCGGTCAGCTCGGCGCAGCGATGGTCAAACAGGTCGAGGGAGAAGATCTGGCTGGTCAGCCTTATGCGCTATGACTTAGGATTCTTTGATCACGAGACATGTCGGATCGAGCGTGCGGCGAACCCTTTTGCCGCGAAACTGTCACCCATGTCTCCGGTATAAAACGTCAGCGATGTGACCGGAACGGACCTTGATTTATTGGCGCGCCCGGAGAGATTCGAACTCCCGACCTCCTGGTTCGTAG
>CAWKMW010000004.1:1057500-3652599 GCA_963850955.1 uncultured Pseudomonadota bacterium | reverse complement strand
CGTAATTTGTCGAGATAGTCCGCCCACGCCTGCATCATCTGGCGACGAACGGGTAAGTGTTCGGCATAGTTGTAGGCGGCGCGCACGCCGCTTCGTTCCGTGTGCGCGAGTTGACGCTCGATGGCATCGTGATCCCAGCCGTGCTCGTTGAGAAGCGTGGATGCGGTGCTGCGAAAGCCATGACCCGTCATCTCCTCGCGCACGTACCCCATCGTGCGCAGCGCCTTGTTCACGGTGTTCTCACTCATCGGACGGAACCGATCGCCCAACTTGGGGAAGAGATACTGTCCGTCGCCCGTCGCTTCTTTCAGTTCCTTAAGTATTTCCAACGCTTGACGGCTTAAGGGCACAAGATGCGGCGCACGCATCTTCATGTTGCGAGCGGGGATGCGCCATTCAGCGCTCCCGAAGTCAAAGTGCTCCCACTCGGCGTTTCGTAACTCACCCGGGCGTACGATCAAGAGAGGCGCGAGTTTCAGCGCACTGCGCGTTTCAATCGCGCCGCTGTAGGCATAGATCGCGCGCATGAGCTGACCGACCTGGGCGGGATCGATGATCGAGGCGTGATGCGAGACGATCGGCGGGGTGAGCAGCCCCTTAAGGTCGGTGGTGATGTCGCGGGAGGCAAAACCCAACCCTATCGCGTGCCGAAAGATCTGCCCGGCACGCTGTCGGGCGCGCCGCGCCGTCTCGTACTGACCTTTGGTTTCAATGTCCTTGAGAACGGTGAGCAGTTCCTTGGGCGTGATTTCACCGACCGGGCGATTGCCGAGTTTCGGGAACAGCTTCTCCTGGACCCAGCGATTCTTTTTGAAAGTGCCGAAGGCGCGTTTGTCGGCGTGCACGTGCTTTTCCATCGCGGCGAGGAGATGGCGTCCTACGGTTTCAAACGTGTTGTCCTGGGTCGTTTTCGCAATCACGCGCTCCACGCCCGGATCCTTACCCTGATCGAGCGCCTTGCGCGCTTCGCCCGCGAGCACTCGCGCTTGGCTTAAGGAGGTGCCGGGATAAACCCCGACCGAGAGCATCTTCTCGAGTCCCCAGAAGCGGTACCGGTAGCGCCACCACTTGGATCCATTCGGCTGAACGAGGAGACACAAACCCGAACCGTCCGCGAGCTTGTATGCTCTGTCCCGAGCCTTGGCCTGGCGCACCGCGATGTCTGTCAGTGGCATGGTTACGATTGCCTTGAAAAAGGGCGTGTGGGTAACAAATTCGAAGGTTCGATGCCCTGTTTCGTCGGGGGCAAAAGTTACCCACAAATCTACCCACTTTCAAATGCGACTGGGGTGGGATGCGCTGAGACGGGATGGTCCGCTGAAACGCGCCTAAGCTGATGAATACGAAGGATTTAAATTGACGACGTGCGACGCGATGGGAGCGCCTGATACGGGGCGAGACGAGGGACTGGTGCCCGGGAGAGGACTCGAACCTCCACGGTGTTACCCGCTAGTACCTGAAACTAGTGCGTCTACCAATTCCGCCACCC
Organism: uncultured Pseudomonadota bacterium; assembly: GCA_963850955.1. GTDB lineage: Bacteria > Pseudomonadota > Gammaproteobacteria > Steroidobacterales > Steroidobacteraceae > 13-2-20CM-66-19. Next base: position 3,651,110 of record CAWKMW010000004.1, on the reverse strand, counting down.
GGGCAGGTGAGGAAGGCCGCGCAATGTACGCACGGGGTCGGAGGCTGTCAATTGAAGGCGCGTAGGGGAAAGTTCGGACGACGCAGCTCTGGCGCCGCTGGCCCCGCGAAGTCTCACACGAAGTCCGCAGGCCGTAAGGCGGGCGGCGCGGCGCGCGTTGCGAGCCGTGGGGGGAGCCACGCGGACAACCGGGGCGCTGGCGGCGCAGGCGTAAAGCCCGGATCCCTCGTTGAAGGTACGGTGAGCGCGAATCGCGCCGGCTACGGTTTCTTGCGTGTCGAGGGGTTCAAGGAAAGCGTGTTCCTGTCGCCGCCAGAAATGCGCGGCGTGATGCACGGGGACCGGCTACGCGTGAAAGTCTCGCGCGATGCGACCGATCGCTGGTCTGGCACGGTCGAGGAGGTGCTGTCGCGTGGCGTGACGGCGTTCCTCGGTACGGTGGAAGTGCAGGGGCGCAACGCCTGGGTGAACGCCGCCGACCGTCGCCTGCAGCTGCGCTGCGCGGTGGCGCCGAGCGAGCTGCACGGGGCGCGGGCCGGCGACTGGGTCATCGCAAGAATCACACGCCACGCGGGTTCGACATCCGCGGCACAGGGTGCCATCGTGAAGCGCCTCGACCCGGACCGTCCGGTGGAGCTCGCCACTGAGTCGGCGATCGCGCGCTTTGATCTGCCGGTGGAATTCTCCGCGGCCGCGCTGCGCGAGGCACAGCTTTACGGGGCCGAGATCGATTCGCGCGAGGTCGCCACGCGCACGGATCTGCGCGGGCTGCCGCTCGTCACCATCGACGGCGAGGATGCGCGTGATTTCGATGATGCGGTTTATGCCGAGCCCCACGCGGAGGGCTTTCGGCTGATTGTGGCCATCGCGGACGTGAGTCACTACGTGCGCCCGGGAAGTGCGCTCGACGCCGGTGCGCAGCAGCGCGCCACCTCAGTGTACTTTCCTACGCGCGTCGTGCCGATGCTGCCGACGGCGCTCTCAGATCACCTGTGTTCGCTCGCGCCGCATGTGGATCGGCTGTGCTTTGCCGCCGATATGCTGATCAGCAAGAGCGGCGCACTTAAGAGTGCGCGCTTTTACCCGGCGGTGATGCGCTCGGCCGCGCGTCTGACCTACGGACTTGCCTACCAGGCCCTCTTTGAAGGACGGCCCGCCGCACGCGAGCAGCTCGGCGCGCTCGTGCCGAAACTGACCGTGCTGGTGGACGTCTACCGCGCCTTGCACAAGGCGCGCAGCCGCCGCGGTGCGCTCGACTTCGATGCACCGGAGGCGGAGTTCGTGATCGATGAGGCGGAGCGGGTGCGCGGCATCGAGATGCGTGCCCGCAATGAGGCGCACCGGCTGATCGAGGAGTGCATGATCCTCGCCAACGTGGCGGTGGCGCAGGCGCTGCAAGAGGCCCACATGCCGACGCTCTACCGCGTGCACGGCCAGCCGGAGGAGGAGAAGCTTGAACGCCTCACCTCAACGCTTAAGGCGCTCGGCATCGATGCACGTATCCCAAAGACCGTCACCACGCGCGACCTCCAGGCCATCGCGCGTCGGGTGGGGAACGCTCCCGAGCGCGCCTTTGTCGAGTCCCTGGTCATACGGGCGATGCCGCAGGCGCTCTATCAGCCGACCAACATCGGCCACTTTGGTCTTGCGCTCACGCATTACGCGCATTTCACGTCCCCGATCCGTCGCTACCCGGATCTGATCGTGCACCGCACGCTCAAGGCTCTGATCGGAGCCGCCGGCGGCAGCGCGGTCCGTTATGAGAGCGGCGAGCTCAGCATGCTCGGGGAGAGTACCTCGCGTTTGGAGAAGCGTGCCGACGAGGCCGACCGCTACGTGTCGAACTTCCTCAAGTGCCACTATTTGCGCGAGCGCATCGGCCAGACCTTCCAGGGGCTCATTACCACCGTGGTCGAATTCGGCTGCTTCGTGCAGATCCTGGACGTGGCGGTGGACGGTCTGCTGCACATCGACAATCTGCGCGACGACGAATACGTCATGGAGGACAGCGGCCATGGCTGGCGCGGCCGACGCAGCGGTCGGCGGCTGCGCACCGGCGCACACGTGCGGGTCATGGTTACGGCCGTGAATCCCATCGAGGGGCTCATCGATCTCGCCCTGGCGGAAGAATCCTAAAGACGGCTTGGCGCGGTGGCAGTGATGAGGGGCACCGAAACCATCTACGGCATGCACGCGGTACGCGTCATGCTCGAGCGTCACCCGCAGCGCGTGCTCGCGGTGCGGTTGGCAGAGCGGCGCGAGGACCCGCGGGCGCGCCTCATCGAGGAGCTGGCGCGCCGCCACCAGCGCCCCATCGAACGCCTGGACGCGCAGGCGCTCAGGCAGCTGCTGGGCGATGTGGTGCACCAGGGCGTGGCCGCCGACATCACCCCGCTTGCGCCCTGGAGCGAGGATGATTTGCTTACGGCCCTTGGGCGTACCTCCGCGCCGCTGCTCCTGGCGCTCGATGGGGTGCAGGATCCGCATAACCTCGGCGCGTGTCTTAGGAGCGCGGATGCCTGCGGGGCACTCGCCGTGATCGTGCCGCGTGATCGTGCCGCGCAGCTGACGCCGACCGCGCGCAAGGTGGCGGTCGGGGCTGCCGACACGACGCCCGTGGTGGCCGTCACGAATCTGGTGCGTACACTGAAGCTCTTGAAGGAAGCGGGCCTCTGGGTGGTGGGGGCGGATGCCGCCGCCACGAAAGAAGCTTACGAGGTGGATCTCAAAGGGGGAGTCGTGCTGGTACTGGGAGCCGAAGGTTCCGGTCTGCGTCACCTGACGCAGCAGAACTGTGATTTTCTGGTGCGCCTGCCGCAGCTCGGTGCGGTCGAGAGCCTCAACGTGTCCGTCGCTGCGGGCATGCTGCTCTACGAAGCCGTCCGGCAGAGGCGCGCGCCATGAAAGCCGTGCTGGCGAAGGCCTTCGCGCCGCTCGAGCAGCTCGTGCTGGAGGAGGTGGCGCCCAAAGATGCGGGGGCTGGCCAGGTGAGGATTGCGGTACACGCCTGCGGCGTGAATTTCATGGACGGCCTCATCGTGCAGGGCAAGTACCAGACCAAACCGCCGCTGCCGTTCTCACCCGGAGCCGAAGTTGCCGGCGTCATCAAAGAAGTGGGCACGGGCGTCACGGGCCTTACCGTCGGCATGCGGGTGCTCGCGCCCGTCGGTCACGGCGGTTTTGCCGAAGAGGTCGTGACGGAGGCCGCGAACGTGATGCCGCTGCCGCCGACGATGGACTTTGCCACCGCGGCCTGTTTTCCCATTGTGTACGCGACCTCCCTGCATGCGCTCAAGGACCGCGGGCAGCTCAAGGCGGGTGAGACACTGCTCGTGCTCGGGGCCGCCGGCGGCGTGGGACTTACCGCGGTGGAGATTGGCAAGATCATGGGAGCGCGCGTCATTGCTGCCGCCTCGAGCGAGGCTAAGCTCGCGCTGTGCCAGGCCCACGGCGCTGACGCACTCATTAATTATGGGACCTCGGACCTGCGCGAGCGGGTGAAGGAACTCACCGCCGGCAAGGGCGTGGACGTCGTCTACGATCCGGTCGGCGGAAGCTATTCCGAACCGGCCGTGCGCAGCCTAGCCTTTCTCGGACGCTATCTGGTTGTCGGTTTTGCCAGCGGCGAGATCCCCAAGATCCCGTTGAACCTGCTGCTGCTCAAGCAGGCCGCGTTGGTTGGGGTTTTCTGGGGTGCGTATGCCCGCGCGCGTCCTGCTGAAAACGCGCAGAACTTTGCTCAGCTCTTTGCGTGGTATGCCCAGGGGCGCCTGCATCCGCATGTCTCTGAGACCTTTACGCTCGAGCGCTACCGCGAAGCACTGGACGCGGTCATGAGCCGGCGCGCCCAGGGCAAGGTCGCGCTACTCGTCGCCTAACTACGGCGCGTCTATGAGCGACGGGGTTTCGTTTACGCGGCACGGGGACATTGCGGTGGCCGTGATCGAGCACCCGCCGGTCAATGCTCTGTCCCAGGGCGTGCGCGCGGGACTCATGGACGCGCTCGAGCGCACGGCCGCGGAGCCCGAACTTCTCGCGCTCGTCATACGCGGCGGGGGCAAGAACTTCAGTGCCGGTGCGGACGTGCGCGAGTTCGGCCGACCCTTTGAGCCGCCGCACCTGGGCGACGTCATCGCCCGCACCGAGGGCTTCTCCAAACCCGTCATCGCCGCACTGCACGGCAACGCGCTCGGCGGCGGGTTGGAGCTCGCGCTCGCGTGCCATTTTCGCCTCGCCCGCGCGGATACGCGCTTAGGGCTGCCCGAGGTGAAGCTCGGCATCATTCCGGGCGCGGGCGGTACGCAGCGTCTGCCCCGCCTCGTGGGTGCGCGCGCCGCGCTCACCATGATCGCGGACGCTCAGGAGTTGGCCGCGGCCGAGGCGTGCCGCCTCGGGCTAATCGATGAGTGCGTCGCGGGCGAGCCTGAGGGCGCGGCGATCGACTTTGCCCGGCGCGTGCTGCGGGAGCGCCGTGCGCTGCGCCGTACCAGCGAACTTCCGGCCCGGCTTGATGAGCCGGGTGTTTTCGCAGAGTTCACGCAGACGCTCGAGCGCAAGCAGCGCGGGTTCCGTGCGCCGCTCGAGGCGGTGCAGGCGGTGCGTCTGGCGTACGAGCTGCCCTTCGCAGCCGGCGCGCAACGCGAGCACGAGATGTGCATCGCCCTATTAAACGGGGCGCAGTCGCGTGCGCAGCGCCACGCCTTCGCTGCGCAGCGCGAAATCGCGAAGGTCCCGGGCCTCACCCCTGAGACTGCGGTACGTGAAGTCGCCTCGGCCGCAATCGTGGGCTCGGGCACCATGGGTCGGGGCATCGCCATGTGTTTTGCCAACGCGGGCATCCCGGTGCACCTCATCGGCCGCACGGCTTTAGCGGCACAGCAGGCGCGGGCCGCGATCGAGAAGGTTTACGCATCTTCCGTAAGTCGCGGCAGCCTCTCGCAGGCGGAAAGTGTTTCACGGCTCGGGCGCATTAGGGTTAGCGTCGACCTCGCCGACGTTGCTGCCGCGGACATCGTGGTCGAGGCGATCGCGGAGGAACTGGCGGCGAAGCAGGCCGTCTTTGTCCGGCTCGGGGACCTCTGCCGGCCCGGTGCCATCCTCGCCAGCAACACCTCGTTTCTTGACCTGAACGCGCTCGCTGAGGCGAGCGGGCGAGCGCCGGACGTCGCCGGCATGCATTTCTTCAATCCCGCACACGCCATGCGACTGCTGGAGAACGTACGCACGCCCGTCACCTCGGCCGAGGTGAGCGCGACGCTCATGCATCTCGGCAAGCGTCTGGGGAAGATCGCAGTGCTGGTCGGAGCGGGCCCGGGCTTCGTCGCGAACCGCATGCTCGCGCGCCGCTCGCGCGAGGCGCTCTTCATGCTCGAGGAAGGGGCCGAGCCGGAGCAGGTCGACCGGGTGCTCGTGAATTTCGGCTTTCCGCTCGGACCCTTGGCGGTGGCCGACCTTGGCGGTCTGGATGTGGTGCTCGCGACGCGACGGGCGCGCTGGAGCGACTTGAGCGCCCGTGAGCGCGCGGCGGATCTGCTCGAGCAGCTGAATGCGGCCGGGCGTCTGGGACAAAAGAGCGGCAGCGGCTGGTACGGCTACGACACCGAGCGGCGCGCGCGGCTCGATCCTGCAGTTACCGCGCTTCTGGCGCGGCACCGCGCCGCGCGCGGCATCACGCCCCGCGCGCTCGCCGATGAGGAAATCCTCGAGCGCTGCCTTTATGCCATGATCAACGAGGGCGCGCGGCTCCTCGAGGAGGGCATCGTGTCGCGCCCGCACGAGATCGACGTCATCTGGCTGAACGGTTTCGGCTTTCCCGCCTACCGGGGTGGCCCGATGTTCTACGCCGATGAGGTGGGAGTCGGGAGGATCCTCGAGCGCCTGCAGCACTACCGCGCGCAGGTGGGCGGGGAGTATTTTACGCCCGCCGCGCTGATTGAACGCCTGGCGCGCGAGGGCAGGGGCTTTTACGGCGGCTGAGCCGCCGTGGCTATTAATAAGAAGGAGTCAGTGCGTGGATTTTGAATTCAGCCCGAAGAGCAAGGACTACCTGCAGCGCCTCGGCGCTTTCATGGATGAACACGTCTACCCGAACGAGGAGCGCTTCTACGCACAGCTGAAGGAAGGCGAGCACTGGGAGGAGCCGCCGCTGCTCGGGGAACTGAAGGTAAAGGCACGCGCGGCGGGGTTGTGGAATCTGTTCCTGCCCGATTCGCACTACGGCGCGGGCCTGAGCAACCTCGACTACGCACCGCTCTGCGAGATGATGGGCCGGGTGCGCTTTGCCGCCGAGATCTTTAATTGCTCCGCACCCGACACCGGCAACATGGAGACGCTCGAGCGCTACGGCACCTCGCAGCAGAAGAAGGAGTGGCTCGAGCCGCTGCTCGCGGGAACCATACGTTCAGCTTTTGCGATGACCGAGCCGCGCGTGGCTTCGAGTGATGCCACCAACATCGAGAGTTCCATCGTGCGCGAGGGTGACAGCTACGTCATTAACGGACGCAAGTGGTGGACCTCCGGCGCCGGCAGCCGCCACTGTCGCCTCTTTATCTTCATGGGCAAGACCGATCCGGGCGCCCCGCGACACCAGCAGCAGTCGATGATCCTCGTGCCGCGCGACACGCCGGGCATCACGATCCTGCGCCACCTGACGGTGTTCGGTTACGACGATGCGCCCCACGGGCATATGGAGATCGACTTCAAGAACGTGCGCGTCCCCGCCGCCAATATCCTGCTCGGCGAAGGGCGCGGGTTCGAGATCGCGCAGGGCCGCTTAGGCCCGGGGCGCATTCATCACGCCATGCGTCTCATTGGCGTCGCCGAGCGGGCGCTCGAGAAGATGTGCCGGCGCGTGAAGCTGCGCACCGCCTTCGGTCGGGCACTCGCCGAGCAATCGGTGACGCTCGAGCGCATCGCCGAGTCGCGCATCCGCATCGATCAGGCGCGCCTGCTGGTGCTCAACGCCGCCTGGCTCATGGACACCGTGGGCAACAAGGCGGCGCGCGCCCAGATCGCCATGATCAAGATCGCCGCCGCCGACACGGCCTGCCAGGTGGTGGACTGGGCCATCCAGGCGCACGGCGCCGCGGGCCTGGCCGATGACTTTCACCTCGCCCACGCTTATGCCCAGGCACGCTCCATCCGCATCGCCGACGGCCCCGACGAAGTGCACCGCAATCAGATCGCGCGACTGGAGCTGGGCAAGTACCCGTAGATGAATGGCGAGGAGTTCGCCGGCACCATGCCGGTCAGCGATGCGCAGCACTTCGACGTCGCCGCGCTCGAGCGTTATCTCATCGCGCACCTCGAGGGTTTCCGTGCGCCGCTTCAGGTGCAGCAGTTTCGCGGCGGCCAGTCGAACCCGACCTTTCTTTTGACGAGTGCTGATGGCACCCAGTACGTGCTGCGCAAGCAGCCGGGAGGTCCGCTGCTGCCCTCGGCGCACGCGGTCGACCGGGAGTTCCGCGTGATCAGCGCGCTCTACGGCACGGGCTTCCCGGTGGCGCGTCCGGTGTGCTTCTGCGCCGATCCTACCGTCATCGGTACGCTCTTTTATCTCATGGGCTATGCCGCAGGGCGCAACTTCTGGGATGCGACGCTGCCGAGCCTCACGCGCGAGCAGCGCTCGGCGCTCTACGATGAGATGAACCGGGTGCTGGTGCGACTGCATACGCTCGACTTCGCCGCCGCGGGCCTGGAGAATTTTGGCAAACCCGGCAATTACTTCGCGCGCCAGATCGCGCGCTGGAGCGGGCAGTACCGCGCCTCGGAGACCGAACGGATCGAAGCGATGGAGAGACTGCTCGTGTGGCTGCCGGCGAACATCCCGCCCGGGGATGAGACGGCGCTCGTGCACGGGGACTACCGGCTGGACAACATGATCTTTCACCCGGGTGAGACGCGCGTACTCGCCGTGGTGGACTGGGAACTCTCCACCCTCGGGCATCCGCTCGCCGACTTCTCCTATCACTGCATGGTCTGGCGCATTCCCGGCGGCGGGGACCGCGGGCTCGCCGGCATCGATGTTGGCTCGCTCGGCATCCCGACCGAGCAGGAGTACCTGGCGAGCTACTGCCGGCGCACCGGGCGGGCGGAAGTGGAACCGCGCGTGTGGGAGTTCTGCATGGCCTACAACCTGTTCCGCATCGCCTGCATCCGCCAGGGCATTCTGCGGCGGGTGCTCGATGGCACGGCCGCGAGTCGCCACGCGCGCGAGGCGGGCGGGCGAGCGCGCGAGAGCGCCGAGCTCGCCTGGCAGCAGGTCGAGCGGCGTCTGGGGGGCTGAGAGACGGAAAGTGTTTGGATGTCCGGCGGTCCATCGGCAACACTGAAGCCCATGACGATCCCGGAGCTACCCGCTCTTGAACCCAGGGCCCCGATGCATTCGCAGGTCGAGGACGCGTATGCACATCTCATCGCCTGCAGCGCCGAGGCGGACGGCATCGCGGCGAGTGCGCGGCTCATCCTCGCGATCTTCGATGATTTCTACCGCGAGCTGTGCGAGTACCCCTATCGCGCCAAGCGCGCCTTCGAGCGCATGGATCCGCATACCTCGATCCAGATCAGTCAGGAACGTCTGGGGCTGTACAGCCGCTACATCAGCGAACACGGACCGCGCCTGCTCGCCGCTTTCCCGGCGCTCGCTGCGAACGCCGTGCTGTGGGAGGCGATCGATCGGCTGCTCGTGGCGATGATCGTCGATCGCTATGAGGCGGATATCGTCTTCAGCCTCGCTCATTCTTTGCGTCGCAATATCGACCACGGCATCTGGCGCCCGGTCGCGTACTCTTTTCCGCCGCCGAGCAAGCGCCGGGTCGACTCGATGGCGCAGGTGCACGTGCGACTGCCCGTGCAGGGGCGCCTCGATGGTGAGCTGCTGCGCCGCGCGCTACAGATTCCAGGCTTCTCGGTGCCATTCCGGGATCTGTCAGACGATGTCGAGCGCATCCTCGAGCGGCTCGAGCCCCTTCTGTACGGTGCGCCCGGTGTCCCGCGGCCGATGGCGCTGGATGTGGTGCAGGCCGGATTCTTCCGCGATCGCAGCGCCTTCCTCGTCGCCCGCTGGGTGATGAGCGACGGCAGCTTCACCCCGTTCGTGGTGGCGCTGCTCAACAGTCCCGCAGGTATCTACGCCGATGCCGTGCTGGATCAGGTCTCGGATATCCACGATCTGTTCAGTTCCGCGCTCGCCAATTTGCACGTGACCACGCGCCTGTACTACCAGACGTGCGTGTTCCTGTTCAGCCTCATGCCACGGCGTCCCCTCGGGCATCACTATTCGACGATCGGCTTCAACCATGTCGGCAAGGTCGCCATTCTCAACGAGATCATCGAGCAGCTGCGGCAAAGCGGCGAGCGGTTGCAGCGCTCCCCGGGCGCCCCGGGCACCGTGGCGCTGGGTTTTACCTGCCCGGCGTGCGCGTATCACTTGAAGGTGATACGTGATCAACCCACGACTGCCTACAAGTGGGGCGCTTTCCCGGGCGTGGTCGCGGTGCTGGAGAAGTACCGCGCGGTGCATGAGATCAACCGTGCGGGCAGCATGCTCGACAACGTCATGTATTTTAACTTGCGCCTTGAGCGGCAGCTGTTCGATCCGGCGCTGCTGGAGGAGATCCGCGCACAGGCGGCCGGCAGTGTCCAGGTCGACGCCGACGGCGTCTTTATCCGCTCGCTCATCGTGCAACTGAAGATTGTGCCGCTGCCCGTGTACCTGCAGAGCGCGGACGAAAATGCCACGCGTGCCGTGATTCGCAACCTCGGTCACTGCATTCGCAACAACGCCGCCACCAACATTTTCAACAAGGATCTGGATTCTCGCAACTACGGGGTCGGCCGCTACGGCCGGGTGCTTTTATTCGATTACGACGCCGTGGAGAAGCTTACCGACGTGAAGATCCGCACGAATACCGACCGGGAGCCCGGCGAGGAGATCCTGCCGGCCTGGGTGTTCGAGGACGGCGTGATTTTCCTGCCCGAGGAGCTTGAGTACGGCATGCAGCTTAAGGGTGATTTCGCCCGCCGCGCATTCCGTAGCGAGAACGCCGATCTCTTGGGCGTGGAGTATTGGACCCAAGTGCAGGACAAGCTGCTGTGCGGTGAGGTACCGGAGCTGCGCATGTATCCGCGCAGCTGCCGGCTGCGGGTCGACGCCGAAGAAGCTCCGCCTGAAAGCCGGGCGGATCGGACGCCGCGCGCCTAGATAGGGGTTAGGTTGAAGCCCCCGTCCGGCTCGCGCCGCAGCTGCGCGGTGCGCGCGGCAAAGCGCCAGCCCTGCGGTGTGCGCTCCACGACGTCGCGATACACGACACTGCCGACGCGGCCATTTGCTCCTACGCCCAGACCCTTGGACAGCACCCGCACGGTGCCATCCGGCTCTGCGCTCACGAGGATGTTGGTCGCATGATGTGCGAGCGGATGCGTCGCGTTCGGGCGGCTCCACAACTCGCGGATGGCCGCGGTTCCTTGCACCACGCCGAGGCCGAACTCGCGCATGTCGTAGATAGTCCGGGGCGTAAAGAGCTCATCCGCCCGCGCCCACTGGCGCTCATCGATGATGTGTCCGTAGAGCGCGAGCAGTTCGTGGATCGCCAGCGTGTCGCGCACGTCGAGCATGCTAGGCCTCCGGGGCGATCACGGCGCGACCGAGGAGCGCACCTTGCTCGAGCTTCGCATACGCCTGCGGTACCTCGCTGAAGGCGAAGCGCTCGGTGTCGTTGCGCAGCTGGCCCGCTTCGGCGAGCGCTACGACCTGGCGCAGGTCCTCGATGCTGCTGCCGGTGAAACAGAACACCTCACCGTCCTTGGGGAGGAGATGAAACCAGGGGGAATTCAGCCGGCCCATGCCGGCGCCGATGAGACCGTAGGCGCCCGTGCGGCGCACGGCGGCCAGGCCTGAGGCGATCGTGGCATCGATTCCGACGAAATCCAGCACCACCTCAGCGCCGCGCCCGCCGGTTAGGGACTTAAGATCCTCCGCGGTGCGTTCAGTCACACCCGTGACCGTCTCGTGGGCGCCGAGGCTTTTCGCGTAGTCCAGCCGTCGGGCGTTCACGTCCACCGCGATCACGCGCGCCGGCGACAGCGCGCGCAGAAACTGCACCGCGAAGCTACCGAGGCCGCCGGCACCGATGACGGCGGCCGTGCTTCCGGGGATCAGGCGCGACAGCACGCGCCGTACGGCGTGTAGCGACGTGGCCCCGGCGTCGGCAAGCGGGCCGGCGGTGCGCGGATCGAGCGTCTTGAGGGCGATGAGCGGCCGGGTGTTGCCGAGGAGCACGTAGGGCGCAAGTCCCCCATCACGCCCGTACCCGCGGCCGGCCGTGCCGGACTCGCAGTCGTTGTCCAATCCCGCCTGGCAGTAGCTGCAGGTGCCGTCCGAGTGGGTCGCAACCAGAATGACCGGCTGACCGGCGGAGAATCCGGTCACGCCCCCGCCAGACTCCTCGATCCAGCCGGCGATCTCGTGCCCGAGCGTGAAGGGCAATCGCCACTCGGGAAAGGGCGGCACCGGCGCGTTCGGATCCATAAGACCGACGTCGGAATGACACAGCCCGTTGCCGGCGACCTTGACCAGCACTTCCCCCGCCGCGGGGCGCGGAATCTCAACCTCCTGAAGCTGCGGCGGGCGGCCAAACTCGGTGAGCCGCCACGCCATCATGGTGCGCTTGGACATGACTCTAGTATGCCGCCCGCGGGCCCCTCTGCCATCACGCTCCTCCGGATGAGGTAGCCGGCGCGTCGCGGGCGACAGGCGCGCCCGAGGTGTGCAACATTCAGCCGATGACACGCTGGCAGAATCGGCCGCCCGGATCGAACTGGGGCGAATTCGGCGCGGATGATCAGCGCGGGCGCATGAACCTGCTCACGCCCGCGCGCCGCCTCGCCGCCGTGCGCGAAGTGCGCGAGGGCGAGGTGTTCTGCCTGAGTCTGCCGCTGGACTACCCGGGGGGGCCTGGTCTGTGGGAGACCCGCTCGCCGCCGAAACTCATGGCCACGCACTTCAACGACGGTCGCTCGGCCTATCCCTTTCACATGTCCTCGTACGCGGCGCACGCGACCGACGTGGTGTGTGATGACGCGGTGACGCTGTGCCTGCAGTACTCGACCCAGTGGGATGCGCTCGCGCACTGTGGTTCCGAGTTCGATGCCAACGCTGACGGGGTGCCCGAGGCGGTCTTCTATAACGGCTACCGCGGCGGTGAGGACATCGTAGGTCCCCAGGGCGAGGCGGGTCCCTGCGCCCGCGCGCTCGGCATCGAGAACCTAGCGCGCGCCGGGGTGCAGGGGCGCGGGGTGCTCGTCGACCTGTACCGCGAGTTCGGCCGCCGTCCCGAGCGGGTCGGCTATGAAGCGCTGATGCGTCTCATGGCGGCGCAGCGGGTCGAAGTGGCCCCCGGGGATTTCCTGTGCCTGTACACCGGATTTGCCGATCTGGTGCTCGAGATGCGCAAGCGCCCCGATGCGCGCGTGCTGCACGGCAGCTGCGCCGGACTGGATGGCCGCGATGAGCGCCTGCAGCGCTGGATCGAGGAAAGCGGCGTCGTCGCGCTGTGTGCCGACAATGCGGCGGTCGAATCGACGGCCGATTTCGCCGGCGCAGGCAGCGCGCGGCACGCGCTTCTGCCCCTGCACGAGCTGTGCCTGTTCAAGCTCGGGATCCATCTTGCGGAGCTGTGGTATTTCCGCGAGCTCGCCGCGTGGCTCGCGGCCCACGACCGCAACCGCTTTCTGCTGACCGCGCCGCCCCTGGATCTGCCCGGCGCGGTGGGTTCCCCGGTCACCCCGCTCGCTACGGTTTGAGCCGCCGCTCTTAGTCGCGGTCCAGACCGAGTGCGTGTCGTGCGCCGATGTAGCCGAAGGTCATGCCGGGCCCAAGCGTCGCCCCGGCCGCCGGATACGAGTGTCCCATCACGGTCGCCGCCATGTTACCCGCGGCGTACAGGCCCGCGATCGGCTCACCGGACTCCTCGAGCACCTGCGCGTGCTCATTGGTGGCCAGTCCGCCGTTGGTGCCGATGTCGCCGGGGTAGACCGGCAGCGCGTAGAAGGGCGGGGTTTCCAGCGCGCGCAACGTCGGGTTGGGTTTTACCTTCGGATCGCCGTAGTAACGATCGTAGGCGCTCTCGCCGCGCTTGAAGTCCGGATCGACGCCGCGGCGCGCGTGCTCGTTAAAGCGCTCGATGCTCGCCCGCAGGCGCTCCGGGGGAAGCTGCGTCTTGCGCGCCAGCTCCTCCCAACTGTCGGCCCGCATCAGCACGGAGCGAAAATTTGCCGGCTGTAGGAAGTCCGGCAGGTCCGGAATCATGGGCCCGAGGGGGTAGCTGCGCCGCCAGGTGGCATCGAAGAGCATGAGCGAGGGGATGGTGCGCGTCTGCGCACTGTCGTTGCGCAGCATCTCCTGGCCGGCGATGTGGTAAGAGGCCGCCTCGTTCATGTAACGCTCGCCGTTGCCGTTCACGATGATCGCCCCGGGCAGGGCGCGCTCGAAAGCCATGAGGCGCGCACGCTCCTCGCCCGGCAGGCTCATCGAGGTTCCCCACCAGGCGGAGTCCATGTTGAGCGTGGCGGCGCCGATGCGCGTGGCGGCGAGGATCCCATCGCCGGTGTTGTTTGTCTGCGAGCCGCTCCAGCGCGGCTCGGGCGATTGGGGCAGAAATTGGGCGCGCATCGCCGCGTTGCGTTCGAAGCCGCCCGCAGCCAGTACGATTCCACGCCGTGCCGCGACACGCACGCGCTTGCCCGCGTGCTCGATGACGGCGCCGGTCACGCGGCCATTCTCGCGGACGAGCTCCAGGAGCGGGGAGCACAGCCACAGCTCCCCGCCGGCCTGGTCGAAGGAGAGCTTCAGGCGTGCGAGCAGCGCGTTGCCGAGCGTTAAGCGCCGGTCGCGCCGCGAGTGCAGGCGCTGCGGGAAGTCGAGGAAGTAGTTGCCGAAGATCGTAAGCGCGGTCAGCACCCAGCCGGGCGTGCGGAACAGGAGCGTGCCAGTCTCCTCGAGCGTCCAGCTGACGCGCCCCAAGAACTGTACCGCCGGGTGCGGCGGCCGCAGCCGCTCGAACTCGCCACCCAGTTCACTTGAGTGCAGCGGCAGCGCTTCGAGGGAGCGCCAGCCGGGTTTGCCGCCGGGCATCTCCGGGTGATAGTCCGCGTACGGGTGCGCGCGCAGCCGCACCCGTGTGTTCTGCAGGAGCCACTCGACCATCTCGCGGCCGCGGCGCACGAACGCCCAGATGCGCGCATCCGGCACGTTGGCATCTGAGAGTGCCCGCACGTACGCGAAGGCCTCCGCGGGGCTGTCCGGGTGACCGGCCTCGACCGCGAGCCGCGTCGCCGGTATCCAGATGACCCCGCCCGAGGTCGCCGACGTGCCCCCGTACAGCTCGCTCTTTTCCACGACGAGCGTACGTGCCCCGTGCGCGGCGGCGGCAAGGCCCGCGGTGAGGGCCGCCGCCCCCGAGCCGGCCACCAGCACGTCGGTCTCGACGTCCCACGCGGCGTCTGCCAAGTCAGGATCTCCTTAGGCGTTCAGCCGGCGGGTGCCGGGAGCGTGTGCCGGTGCACGGCGGCGGCCGCGCTTGCGACCCGGCGGTACAGGGTGCTTCTTTGGTAGGCCGGCCGCCCGATGCCGCGGGCGAGCGCGACAATGTGCGCGGCGTCGAATTCCTGTCCGTTCACGCCGCCGGCGGCGCGCGTGATGGACTCGTTCATGAGCGTGCCGCCCAGATCATTAGCGCCGGCGGAGAGACTCAGCGCCGCACCTTGCGGCCCCATCTTCACCCACGAGGTCTGGATGTTGGTGATGTGCGGGTGCAGGGCGAGGCGGGCCACAGCGTGCATGAGGAGTGACTCGCGCAGCGTGGGACCGGAGCGTGCCAGCCCCTTGCGCCACAGCGGCGCCTCCATGTGCACGAAGGGCAGGGGCACGAACTCGGTGAAGCCACCGCTCAGGCGCTGCAGGTCGCGGATCGCGCACAGGTGCCGCGCCCAGTGCCGCGGCGTATCCACGTGTCCGAACATGATGGTAGCGGTGGTGCGCAGGCCGACCGCGTGCGCTGCGCGCATAACGGCGAGCCATTCGGCCGTGGTGAGCTTGTCCGGGCAGATGATACGGCGCACCTCATCGTCGAGGATCTCGGCCGCGGTACCGGGGAGCGTTGATAAACCGGCGGCGCGCAAGTCCGAAAGGTAGCGCGGCAGCGAGAGGTTCAGCGTGCGCGCACCGTGCGAGATCTCCAGCGGCGAGAAGGCGTGCACGTGCAGCTCCGGCGCCGCGCCCTTCACGGCCGCCACGATGTTCAGATAGGTCTCGCCGGTGTATTCCGGGTGGATGCCGCCTTGCAGGCACACCTCGGTCGCGCCGGCCTCCCAGGCCTCGCGCGCGCGCCGTGCGATCTCTTCCAGATCCAGTCGGTAGGCCGGCCCGCGCAGATCGCGGGCACTGCGGCCCTTCGAGAACGCGCAGAAGCCGCAGTGATACAGACAGATGTTGGTGTAGTTGATGTTGCGGTTGATGACGTAGGAGACTTCCTCGCCCACCGTGTCGGCGCGCAAGGCATCCGCGGCACGCACCACCGCCCGAAACTCCGTGCCCTCGAGCGCGAAGAGCGCCGCAATCTCTAGCTCGCTCAGCTCCTCACCGCGGCGTGCTCGCCGCAGCACGCGCGCCAGCGCCGCCGGCACGCGTGGGGCACTGCGTGTCGCCTCGAGCTGCCGAATCGTCCGCTCCGGCACGGGGGTGCCGGCGCCCGCATACCAGCCGTCCGGGCGCGCGCGCCCTTGGGCATCCGCACGGCGCAAGACGGCGCTGCGCAGCGCCGGATCCACCCAGTCTTCCGCGTGCTGCACGTAGGCGGGGATCAGCGCGAGGCGCTCGGCGAGCTGGCGCCCCGCGGCCCGTGTTTCATGCTCGAGCGTTGCCAGATGCGGCCAGGGCGCCTCCGGATTCACGTGATCGGGCGTCACCGGTGAGACACCACCCCAGTCGTTCGCGCCTGCGCGGATGAGCGCGGTGAGCTCCGCGGGCTGCAGATTGGGCGGCGCCTGGATCGACATGCGCGCCCCGAAGAGGAGCCGCGTCACGGCGAGCGTCCACAGATGCTCCTCGAGCGGCGGCTCGGGCGAGTGCGCCATGCGCGTGCCGGCCTTGGCGCGGAAGTTCTGGATGATGATTTCCTGCAGATGCCCGTGTGCACCGTGCAGCTCGCGCAGGGCGAGGAGCGACTCGAGCCGCTCGCGCCGGCTCTCCCCGATGCCGATGAGAAGGCCCGTGGTGCAAGGCACCGCGAGCTCGCCCGCGATCCGAAGCGTCTGCAGGCGCAGCGCCGGCACCTTGTCCGGGGAGCCGAAGTGCGCTCCGCCGCGCGCCGCCAGCCGCTCGCTCGCGGTCTCGAGCATCAGCCCCATCGACACCGACACCGGGCGCAGCCGCATGAGGTCCGCGCGCGTCATCACGCCCGGATTCAGGTGCGGCAGGAGGCCGGTCTGGGCGTACACCTCGCGCGCACAGTGCTCCAGGTACGCAAGCGTAGTCGGGAAACCGAGCTCTTCGAGCGCGCGGCGCGCTGCGGGGTAGCGCAGCTCCGGCTTGTCACCGAGGGTGAAGAGGGCCTCCTTACAGCCGGCCGCTGCGCCCGCGCGGGCGATGTCGAGCACCTGCTCGATGCTTAAGTACGGCTGCGGCAGGGCGCGTGGCGCCTGCGCGAAGGTGCAGTAGTGGCACACGTCGCGGCACAGCTGCGTGAGCGGAATGAACACCTTGCGCGAGTAGGTGACGACGCGGCCGTGACCGGCGAGCGTGAGGGACTCGGCCGCCGGCAGCAGCTGCTCGGGCGAGGCGTGCTCGAGCAGCAGCGCCGCGGGCGCCTGTGGTGCGCGCCCGGCCGCGGCGGCGGTGATGATGTCAGTGAGTGCGGACACTGCGTTCGACGATGCGCGCCTTGCGATACGATCTGGCTATGATACCTGCGCGGCGCGGACGATTGGTCCGGCCGCGCTCGCGGTTAGGATTAGTCCAAATGGGGGGAGCTTAAGAACATGCAGCCCGAAGTGGTCCGCAACGTGCTCGAATCGTATATCCGCGCCTGGTCGAGCGGGGACAAGGCGCTCCTCCTCTCCTTATTCGCGGAAGACTGCGAGTGGAGCGACCCGGTCGGCACGCCGCCTTTCAAGGGGCATGAGGGCGTTGGGCGCTTCTGGGATTTCGCGCACCAGGACGCCACGCGCCAGATGACGCCGAAGCTTCATCGCATCATCGTGTGCGCGAACGAGGGGATCCTCAACTTCACCATGCAGGTGCGCGTGCCGCACCTGAACCAGGGGCTGGACCTGAACATCACCGACCGCTTCGTGCTCAACGATCACGGAAAGATCCGCACGGCGCAGGCTTACTGGGACACCGGTTCTCTGTCCGTGCCGGCGGGGATGCAAGGTTTTGCGCCCAATATTGACGAGGCGTACGAGAAGTAGCCGTGGAGTACGCCCTGCCGGAGGTCGACTTCGGGCGCGACGAGGTGCCCGATCTCGAAGCGCAGCTCGCGGCGCTGCAGGCCCAGGGCAAGCGCGTCGTGCCGGTGCGTTACCTCGGCGCGACGGCCTGGCTCATGGTCCGGCACGAAGACGTCGGACGTGCCTTCCGTGACCCGAAGCAGTTTCCGGCCGCGGCCGCGAACCTGCGCTACTCGCTGCCGGTGCAGGGACGCACGCTCCTGTGCATGGAAGGCGAAGAGCACCGCATCCACCGCGCGCTCGTAGCGGAGGCCTTCCAGCCGCAGGCGGTGCAGGCGCTCGTGGTCCCGCTCCTGCGGCCGCTCGCGAACGAGCTCATCGATGCTTTCGGCGCGCGGCGGCAGCTGGATCTGGTGGCGGAGTACTGCCATCCCTACCCGCTGCGGGTGATCACCCGCCTGCTCGGCATCCCGGCGGCGAACGAGGCGCAGCTGTTCGGCTGGGTGCGGGGCCTTTTTGACTACCCGTTCCATCCGGAGGCGGCGCTCAAGGCTGCCGCGGAGGTCAACGCGTTTCTGCTGCCGTTGATCCACGCGCGCCGCGCGGCGCCCGCGCAGGATCTGATCTCGCGCCTGGCGTGCGCGCAGGTGGAAGGCCGTCGCCTGAGCGATGAGGACATCCTCGGCTTCGCGAAGCTTCTCTTCCCGGCCGGCGCCGACACCACCTACCTCACCCTCGGCAGCATGATGAACGCGGTGCTGAGTGATGAGGCGCTCAGGGGGCGCCTCGTGGCCGACCCGGCACTGATCCCGCCGGCGGTGGAGGAGACCGTGCGGCTCTTCGGTGCGGTGGCCCTGTTGCCGCGCTACACCGAGACGGGTGCCCGCATCGGCGAAGTCGATATACCGCCGGACTCGTGGGTGCTCTTCGGCGTGCGGCCGGCGGGACGGGATGCGGCGCAGTATCCGGACCCGAATCGTTTCGACCTCGCGCGCCATGCGCAGCGCCTCGTGACCTTCGGCGGCGTCCCGCACTTCTGTCTGGGCGTGCATCTGGCGCGGGCGGAGCTGGCGATCACGCTCGAGCTGCTGCTCGCGCGCCTCCAGGGTCTGCGCCTCAGCGCGGGCAGGATGCCGCAGACCTCGGCGGTCCTGCGCGGTGTGCGCCGCCTGCCCGTCGCCTTCGACGAACTGCTGCCGGCGCGTTAGGTCAGAAAGTCGTAGCGCGCGTCCTCGCGCGAGCGTAGCTTCGCGACGTCCGGCGCTTCATCGATGTCAAAGGCGAGTCCTTCGCGCGTGACGAGCGCTGCGACACTGCCCAGGCGGATACTTTCGGCGCGGTGTCGCGCGAAACTCCCGGGGCCGAACTGGAAACGAAACGCGCTCGGCAGCGTCAGGCACATCGCGTTGGTGCCGCTGCCGGTGTGATCCGGCGCGAGCGCGATCCCGGCCGCGCCGGCCGCCTGTACCAGTGCCGTGACATCCGCCCCCGTGAGCAGCGGCAGGTCCGCGGAAACGATCGCCACGCGGCGCACACCCTGGGCCTGAAGCTGCGGTAACGCGGCCTGCAACGCCTCATTCAGGCCCGCTCCGGCATCGGGCAGCACGCGCACGGCGGCGGTGAGGCCCGTGGGGTCCGGCGTCACGACCGCTACGCCCACGATCTCAGGACTTTGCGCGATCGCCGCGAGCACCTGCTCGAGCATGCGCTGGATGAGTCTCGCGCGCGCCTCCTCAGAGAGCGCCTGGGCGAGTCTTTGCTTGCCGGCGGTGCGTGCCTTCACCGGTACGAGCGCCCAGCAGCTCACGGCAAATCCTCAGCCTGGCGGCGCAGCGTGGCGGCAAACTGCAGCACCTCGCGCGCCAGGCGCTCGCGGTCCTGAAGCGTCACCATCACGGTGTCGGCGATGTGGACCGGGCAACTGAGGTCTGGCGCGAGGGACTCATCGGCGCGATCGAGCACGAAACCGTCGATGAATCCGGCGTAATGCTGCGCGATCGCGACGCTCGAAAGCGGCACCTTAAGTTCCGCCATGATCTTCGCCGTAGGTCCCTTGATGGCCTTGCCGGCGACGAGCGGGGTCACCGCGATCACGGGCGCAGGCGCCGCCGCAAGTGCCGCGCGCATACCCGGCAGCGCGAGGATCGGATCCACGCTGAGGTACGGATTGGAGGGGCACACAATGATCGCCGCCACGTCGGGCGCGTTGAGGGCGGTGAGCGCCTCGGCCGCGATGCGCGCCTCGGCCGCGCCCGCAAACTCGAGCGCCGTGACGAGCGGCTCGCAGCGCCGGCGCACAAAATACTCCTGGAAGGCGAGCACCCCCTCACGGGTGTGTACGCGGGTGCGCACCGCCTCATCGCTCATCGGCACGATGGCGGCGCGGATTCCGAAGCGCCGCGCGACGTCTGCCGTGATGCGGCTCAGAGGCTCGCCCGCCTTCAGGCGCCGCGTGCGCTCGATGTGCAGCGCGAGATCTGCGTCGCCTAAGCGAAACCAGGTCTCACCGCCCAGATCCCCCAGCGTCTTCATGACGGTCCAGGTTTCATCGCGCCGACCCCAGCCGAGCTCGGGGTTGGCAAGGTTCGCCAGCGTATAAAGAGTGGTATCGAGATCCGGACAGATCCTCAGGCCCAGGTGATCGAAGTCATCACCCGTGTTGACGATGAGCGTGAGAGTCTCGTGCGGCAGCACGCGGTAGAGGCCGAGCGCGAGCTTCGCGCCGCCGACGCCACCGCAGAGCGCGACGACGCCCGCTGCGCTCACTGAAACAGATCCTCCTCGAGCGGCCGGATCAGGGCGTGCGCGGGGATGGCGGGCCAGTTAAAGCGGCAGCCGCGGATGAGCACCACGGGGGTGCCTTCGGCCGCCTCGCCCATGATGAGGCCGGCTGCAGCCGCGAGCGCATCCGCGAGCGCCACCTCGGTGACCTCGAGCCGCCGGCCCGCGCGATCGCGCTCGCCCCGCCGGTTGACGAGCGAGGGAACGCCCGCGGCGCCGAGCGCGATGCTCACGACGCCCTTCCGCCAGGCGCGTCCGAAGCTGTCGCTGATGATGACGCCGGCCGGGTGGGCGTGGTGGCGCGCAAGAGCCGCGCGCAGCGCGGTGGCGGAGGCTTCCGGATCTTGCGGCAGCAGCAGCACGTGTTCGCCGTGGCGCCCGGGGGCGATGTTGGAGCGGTCGATGCCCGCATTGGCCATGACGAACCCGAGCCGGTGGCGCACGATCAGCACGTCGCGCTTGGCGCGCAGCACCTCGGTGGACTCGCGCAGGATCAGCTCGATCAGGCGCGCGTCCTTACCGGTGACCGTGGCGAGCTCCAGCGCGCGGGCTTGCGGGGTCACCGAAGCCAGGTCCACGTAGCGTCCTTCGGCCTTGGAGACGATTTTCTGAGCGACGACCAGCACGTCATCGGCGCGCAGGCTGATGCCGCTGCCTTCCAGAGCCGCCTGCAGCAGGACGCCAAGGTCGCTCCCCGGAAGCACTTCCGGTATGCCGTGCAGCGCGTTAAGGGTCAGCGACCCTGGGCTGCCACTCATCTCTCCGCCGGCTCCTGCAAGGCGCCGGTGATGCGTATGCCCGCACCGTCCACGCCATAGGTCTTGTTGATGAAGATCAGGACTGAGGTGAGCGCTTCCGTGGCGGCCGCATTGGCGAGCGCGCCGCCGTGCAGGCCGCGCAGGCCCGCGGCCTGCGCCAGGCGCACCACGCGCGAGCGCGCCTCCTTCTGATCGGCAAACACCAGCACGTCGCAATCGATCACCGCGTCGGTGGCGAGCTTGTGGGCGGCCACGCTGTGAAAGGCGGCGGCGACGGTCACGGCCTCGCCGAGCAGCTGCTGCGCGCGCACTGCGGCGGAGCCTTCAGGCGGCAGCTGCACGCGCATCACCTTCGGCGGCACGAGCGGCACAGTCGTGTCGATCACCAGTTTGCCGGCGGCGGCGGTGCGGATCTCTTCGAGCGTGCTCTCGTGGGCCGCGTACGGGACGGTGACGAGGAGGATGCCCGCGTGCTCGGCGACGGCGCGGTTGGAACCCGAGGCGACCGCAACGCCGAGCTCCTGCGTGAGCGCTGCGGCGGTCGCTTGCGCGCGTGTGGCTTCGCGCGAGCCGATCATCACGGACAGTCCCGCCTTAACCCAGCGCCTCGCGAGCGCGGCGCCGAGTTTCCCGGTGCCGCCCACGATGCCGATGAGGGGCAGCCGGTCCGATTGCGCAGGCATAGGGACTGACATCGGTGACTCTTAGAACTTAAGTCCGCTGTCGGTGATCACCGGCACGTTGGTCCAGCGCTCATCGGGCGTGCGGTACCAACCACCAGCGGCGAGCGCGCCGCCGTCCAGATGCAAGGTGGTGCCGGTGACCCAGGCGGACAGCTCGCTCGCAAGAAACACCGCGCAGCCGGCGGCATCGGCCGGCGCGCCGAAGCGCCCGAGCGGGATCCAGCGGCGTATGTGCTCCTGGTACTGCGGCGGGATGAACACCGAAGGCTTCACCTGCTCGGTCTCGGTGGTCTCCGGGGCAATCGCGTTCACGCGGATGCCGTGCGGTCCCAGCTCGAGTGCCAGGCTGCGCGTAAATCCGGTGACGCCGGCCTTGAACGCCGAGTACACCGCGGTCATCGGGATGCCGCGGAAGGCCTCGATGGTAGAGACGTTGATGATGCTCGCGCCGCGCGCTGCGCGGCGCAGCAGCGGAATGGCCGCGCGCGTGACAACGAACATATGGCGCAGGTTCACCGCATAAAGCGCATCCCATTCCTCTTCGCTGGTGCGCTCGAAGGGCTTAACCACGTTGAGGAAATCGCCGACGTTATTCACAAGGATGTCGAGCGCGCCGCAGCGACGCTCGATGTCCGCGCACAGGCGCTCGACCTCGGAGACCGCGCGCACGTCGGTCACCGACACCCAGCTCTCGGGGCTTACCGTGGTGAGCACAGTGCCGACAGCCGCCGCGCGCGCCGCATCGATCTCGGCGACGATGACGCGGGCACCGAGCTGCGCGAACGCGAGGGCGATGGCGCGCCCGATACCGGCGCCGCCGCCACTCACAAGCGCGCTCTTGCCGGCAAGACTCAAGGATGCGGGGCTGTCGTTCATTTCAAGGATTCGAGTGAGGGAGTCTATCGCTATAGTAACCAAGGGCCGCGATCCGCGCGCGCCGAGGGGAAGCGATGACACAGGTGGCGATCGGCCTCTACGGACTGCAGAACTGGTTCGGCGGTGACTTCGCCCCGGTGACCGAGATTGTGCGCATCGCCGAAGGCAAGGGGGTCGATCTCGTCAGCATCACCGATCACGTGGTGATGGGGGAGAACGTACAGAACTACCCCTACGGACGCTTTCCCGCCCCGCTTGACTATCCTTGGTTTGAGCCGCTCACGGTGCTGGCGGTGCTTGCCGGCGTAACGCAGCGAATTCGCCTTTCCACGGGTGTGGTCATCGCACCGCTGCGCTCCGCGGTGCTGCTCGCCAAGCAGCTCGCAACGCTGGACGTGATGTCGCGCGGGCGCGCTTCGATCGGACTCGGCGTCGGCTGGCAGAAGGAGGAGTACGACGCCTCGGGAATCCCCTGGGAAGGACGCTACACGCGCCTGGTCGAGCAAGTGCGCGTCTGCCGCCTCTTGTGGAGTCAGGCGCCGGCGGCCTTTCACGGCGAGACGGTGAGCTTTGAGAAGATCCATGCCTACCCGCGACCCGTGCAGGATGGCGGCGTGCCGATCTGGCTCGGCCTTGCGCCGAACGATCGCAACATCGAGCGCATGGCGGAGCTGGCCGACGGCTGGATCCCGATGGAGCAGAATCCGGAGAAACTTGCCCCCGTCATCGCGCGCCTGCGCACCGCGGTTGGTGCGCGCGGGCGCGACGCGAAGGCGTTCACCGTGCGCGTCGTGCCGCGCTTTGTCTTTGGCGCAGGCGGAGCGCCGGACCTGGAGGCAACTCTCGCCGGGGTACCGGCGCTGATTAAGGCCGGCGCCTCGATGGTGGAGCTGTTTCCGAGCGCCTTCTGCCGCGGGCCGGATGATTTCGAGGCGTTTTGTACGCGCCTCGTCGCCCTCAAAGGCGCCTGAGGAACTTCACCAGCGCCGCGTTCACCACCTCTGGTGCCTCCTGCTGCACGAAATGACCCGCCCCCGGGACAAGCACGATCTCCTGCAGCTGCGGCACTCGCCGCTGCATGATCTTCAAGGCATCGCCCGGGATCATCTTCAGTACCACGTCCTCGGCGCCGGCGATGAAGAGTGCCGGCTGCGTGATGTCGGCATCGGCGAAGGCGGCGCCGAGTTCCCAGTTGCGATCCGCGACCCGATACGAATTGAGTCCGCCGATGAACGTCGTGGCGGACGGGCCGCGCATGTACTCGTGCACGAAGTAGTCGAAGTCCGCTTCCGAGAGCCAGTGCCACGGCAAAGGCGGCGCGGGCGCGAGCACATCAAGATACCCGGTGCCGGCAGAGGGGTACTTCGACCAATCGAGCAGGTGCCCTTGCGCACTCAGGGCGTGCATCAGCCGCATGAGGAACTCGCGCGGCTGTGCGCCAAGCTCGCGCTCCGCAGGCCCGATCTCCTGGAAGTAGTGCATATGAAAGAAGTGTTGGCGCGCGAGCGATGCAAAAGCCTCCGAGGGACGCACACCGGGCACGGCGAAGGCGCCGCCGCGGGCGGACTCGGCGGCCGCGGGCTGCGATCCGGCACCCCCGCGTCCGGCCAGATCAAAGTCGTACGGACAGCTCATGATGACGAGCGCCGCGACGCGCTCGGGATGGCGCACGGCGAGATTGCACACCTGCTGGGCTCCAAAATCGTGCCCGACGAACACGGCGCGCGCTTCTCCGAGGGCATCAAGGATCCCGAGCATGTCGCGCATGACGTGGTCGGCGTCGTAGACGGATGGATCCGTGGGGCGCTCGCTTGCGCCGTAGCCACGCTGGTCCGGCGCGAGCGCGCGCCAGCCGGCCGCGGCCACCGCGGGCAGCTGATGGCGGAAGCTGTACCACAGTCCCGGAAAGCCGTGACAGAAGATGACCGGCACGCCGCTGCCTTCGCTCGCGACGTGCAGCGTCACGCCGTTCGTTTGGATGGAGTGATGAGTCAACGCACTCATAAGACCTATGATGCGTAACCCGCACCGGAGTCGCCATGCCTAAGATCGACGAGTCACCGCCCATCGCCTTGTGCTGGGGGACGGCGATCGGTACGCCGCTTGAGCCGCTCATCGAAGCCGCCGGGGTTGCGGGGCTCGGCGCCGTCACCGTGACGGCCGGCATGTACGAGGCCAGCCGTGCCGCCGGCTGGACCGATGCGGCACTCAGGCGCCTGCTCGCCGAGCACGGTGTGCGGGTATACGCCATCGACCCCCTCATTAGCGTCCTGCCCGGTACGCCGCGACCGGCGGATGTGCCGGCAGAGAACCGCGCGTACTTCGAATTCACCGAGGAGCGCTGCTACGAGGCCGCCGAGGCCCTGGAAGCGGAAACGATCAATCTGGCGCACTTCGGCGGCAGCCCCGTGCGCGAGCAGCAGTTCGTGGATTGTTTGGGTCCCGTGGCCGAGCGTGCGCGCCACCACGGGGTGCGTCTGACGCTAGAATTCCTGCCCGAGAGCGCGATCCCGGACCTCGCCGCCGCGCAGCGCATCGTGACCGCCGTGGGCGCGCCAAACCTCGGCATGATGCTCGATACGTGGCATTTCGCGCGCACCGCTGGGACGCTCGGGCAACTCACCGCCCTGCCACAGGGGCTGATCAGCGCCTTGCAGATCAGCGACCGGCGCGAGCCGCCGCCGGGCACGGTGTACACCCCCATGGGCGGGCGGCTGCTGCCCGGGGAGGGTGAACTGCCCCTGGTACCGATGCTGCGGGGGCTCCTCGGGCGCGACCCGGGCCTCACGGTGGGGGTCGAGGTGTTCAGCGATGAGCTGCGTGCCCTCTCGGCGCTTGAGATCGCGGCGCGGGTGGCCGCGAGCACCCGGGGCGTTCTTCGGCAGGCGCTCGGAAAGTAAGGACCCAAGTCGTTGATCCTGAAGCCTCGCGGGTGTATGTCCCGTTGCAGGCGGCGCAGGCTTTGAGTATGCTTCGCGCCCCTTTTTATCGAAGGGGCGCGGCGCAACAAGATCCGCGTATCTCCTTGCCGCACCGGGCAGGCCTTAAATCCGGGCGGCTTAATCCGAAAGGAGCACTCATGAGGCATTACGAAGTCGTTTTTCTTGTGCACCCGGATCAGAGCGAGCAGGTGCCCGCCATGATCGAGCGCTACAAGGGCATGATCAGCGCTGGCGGTGGCCAGGTGCATCGCCTGGAGGACTGGGGTCGGCGCCAGCTCGCATACCCGCTCGCCAAGGTCCACAAGGCACACTACGTGCTGATGAACATCGAGACCGATCAGAAGACTCTCGATGAGCTCACCGGCGCATTCCGTTTCAGCGACGCGGTGCTGCGTCACCTGGTCGTCAACATGGACTCCGCCGTGACCGAGCCTTCGCCGATGGCGAAGGCCGCGGACGAGGAGGGCGAGGGCGGCGGCCGTCGGCGCGAGCGCGTGCGCGATGAGGTCGGCCCGGCCGATGATGACGACAATTCCACCGCGGACAGCGCCTGAGGGCGCAGCAGAGGATAAAGACCATGGCTATGTCCAGAGGACCCGGCGGCGGCGGAAGCGGCGGTGGCAGCCGTTTCTCGCGTCGCAAGAAGTTTTGCCGCTTCACCGCCGAAGGCGTGAAGCAGATCGATTACAAGGATCTCGCTACCCTCAAGGGTTACGTCACCGAGACGGGCAAGATCGTGCCGAGCCGCATCACCGGTACGAAATCCTTCTATCAGCGTCAGCTCGCGGTGGCGATCAAGCGTGCGCGTTTCCTCGCGCTCCTGCCGTACACCGACCAGCACTAAAGGAGCCGCGAGATGGAAGTGATTCTGCTGCAGAAAGTCGCCAATCTCGGCAACATCGGCGACCGCGTGAAGGTGCGCTCCGGCTTCGGACGCAACTTCCTCCTGCCCCAGGGTAAGGCGACGCTCGCCACCGCGGACAATGTCGCGCGTTTTGAGGCGCGGCGCGCGGAGCTCGAGCGTCTGGCGCGCGAGCACCTGACCTCCGCCGAGGAACGTGCGGTGGCGATGAAGGATTTCAAGCTGACCATCCATGCGAAGGCCGGCACCGAGGGCAAACTCTTCGGCTCGATCGGCACGAGTGATATCGCGGAAGCGGCGACGCGCGAGGGCTTCAAAGTCGAGCGCAGCGAAGTGCGCATGCCCACGGGCCCGCTGCGCACGGTCGGGGAGCACCTGATCCATCTGCATCTGCACGCCGACGTCGACGTGCCGTTGCATATTGTGATTGTGGCGGAAGAGTAGCCGTCCCTCGGGGCATCAACACGGTGGCCGGTTCCGCCAAGGCGCGCGGGGATTTAGGCTCGGTCGCCCTCGTTGACGCGCCGGTGCCGCCGCATTCGGTGGAAGCCGAGCAGGCGGTGCTCGGCGGACTGATGCTCGATCCCATCGCCTGGGACAACGTTGCCGATACCATCACCGAGGACGACTTCTATCGTCCCGATCATCGGTTGATCTTTGCGGCCATTGCTGCGCTTTGCGGCGAAGCCAAGCCGTGTGACGTCGTGACGGTGTCGCAGCACCTCGAGCGCACCGGCAAGCTTGAGGGCGCCGGCGGTCTTGCCTACATCAGCTCCGTGGCGCGCGATACGCCGACGGCCGCCAACGTGCGCGCCTATGCCGAAATCGTGCGCGAACGCTCGCTCCTGCGGCAGCTGATTCGCGCTGGCACCGAGATCGCCTCGGCGGTGTTCAACAACGACGGAGAGACCGCCCGCGCACTCGTTGATCGCGCGGAGCAGAAGGTCTTCGAGATCGCCGAAGGCAGCTTTCGCAAGCGCGACGGCGCGATTCCGGTGCGCCAGCTCCTGCCCGGCGTAATCGATCAGATCGATGAGTGGCACAACAATCCCGACAAGCTGCGGGGGCTGCCGACCGGGTTCACCGAATTCGACAAACTCACCGGGGGGCTGCGACCCGGTGACTTGGTCATCGTGGCCGGCCGTCCCTCGATGGGGAAGACGACACTCGCGGTCAACATGGCCGAATACGCCGCAGTGAATCCGAACACGCGCGCCGCGGTCGCGATCTTCAGCATGGAGATGCCCTCCGAACAGGTGGTCACGCGCATGCTGGCCTCGATCGGGGGCGTGCCGCTCAACAGTTTGCGCAGCGGCAAGATCTCCGACGAGGACTGGGTGCGGATCACCGGTGCGACCAGTCAGCTCTCGGAGGCGAAGATCTTCGTCGATGAGACACCGGCCCTGAATCCCACCGAGCTGCGGGCCCGTGCACGGCGCGTCAAGCGCGAACACGGCTTGAGTCTCATCGTGGTCGATTACTTGCAGCTCATGCAGGTACCGGGCACGGCGGAAAATCGCGCGACCGAGATCGCGGAGATCTCCCGCGGACTCAAAGCACTTGCGAAGGAGTTGCAGGTGCCGGTGATCGCGATTTCGCAGCTGAATCGAGCGGTCGAGCAGCGCGAGCACAAGAGGCCCGTGATGTCGGATCTGCGCGAGTGCGTCACCGGCGACACGCTGGCATGTCTTACCGATGGACGCCGCGTGCCGATTGCCGATCTCATCGGGACTGAACCGAAAGTGTGGGCGGTTGATGAGCGCCAGCGTCTCGTCAAAGCTCGCTCCGACAAGGTGTGGAAGGTCGGGCGTCGGCCGGTGTTCAATGTGCAACTGGCGAGCGGTCGATCCATACGTGCGACTTTCAAGCACCGAGTGTTGACCGGATCCGGGTGGAAGACCGTGGGGACACTAGCGATGGGCGATCGGCTCGCGCTGGCTCGGCGGTTGCCCGAGCCTGCAAGGACTCAGAGCTGGCCCGATCACTGGCTGGTGTTGCTGGGGCACCTCGTTGGTGACGGAAGCTACGTGGTCCATCAACCGTTGCGCTATACGACGGGTTCCGAGGAGAACAGTAACGCGGTGCGCGCCGCCGCCGAGGCATTCGGGTGCCGGGTCACGCGTCACGAGGGCGTGGGAGCTTGGCATCAGCTGGTCATCAGCGGGAACGGCAACCGCTGGGCACCGGCCGGTGTCGGCAAGTGGCTGAAGGATCTTGGGATCTTCGGCCAGCGCTCCCATGAGAAGCATCTGCCACCGGATGTATTCACGCTGTCGCACAGGCAGATCGCGCTGCTGCTGCGCCATCTGTGGGCGACCGACGGCACCGTGGCACATCGAAATGCAGGCAAGGGCTCCACGCACATCAACTTCTCGACCTGTAGTCCCCTGCTGGCCAAGGACGTCGCCGCGCTGCTGCTTCGCCTGGGCATCGTTGCCCGAATCAGGACCATTCACAGCGAGAAATACCGACCGGTGTATTACGTTGACGTCAGTGGGGCCGAGTTCCAACGGATTTTTGCTGAAAGTGTCGGAGGTTTCGGACCGAAGGCGGCGGCAGTTGCCGCTCTAGCGGCGCACCTCCCGAGTATCCGCGCCAACACGAATGTCGACACGTTGCCGCTTGAGGCATTTGCGGCGGTGCGGGTGCAAATGCAGGCGCTGGGTGTTTCGCACAGGGCGATGGCACAGATGCGGGGAACGTCATACGGCGGTTCTTCGCATTTTGCGTTCGCGCCAAGTCGCACGCAGATGGCGAGCTATGCGGAGCTCCTTCATGCTCCCGAGCTGTCGGAATGGGCAACGTCAGATCTGTTTTGGGATCGTGTGGTCGCGTGCAAGCCCGACGGCGAGGAAGACGTCTACGATCTCACGGTTCCCGGACCGGCCAGTTGGTTAGCCGATGGTGTTGTTTCGCACAATTCGGGCGCGCTTGAGCAGGACGCAGATATGATCTTGTTGATCTATCGCGAAGAGGTCTACGACAAAAACACTACAAAAAAAGGCATTGCGGAGATCGATCTCGTCAAACACCGTAACGGCGAGATCGGCACTTTCCTCCTCACCTTCCAGGGCCAGTACACGCGCTTCGCGAATTACGCGCCTGATTCGTACGCGGAAGGTGTCTTGCGGTGAGTCGGCTGATCCGGGCCGTCATCGACACCCAAGCCCTGCGTCACAACCTGAATGTCCTTCGCGCCCGAGCCGGGCGCGCCAAAGTCATCGCCGTCGTCAAAGCCAACGCCTACGGGCATGGCCTGGTGAGTGCGGCGCTCGCGATTCAGGATGCCGGGGCGTTTGCGGTGGCTCGCCTCGAGGAAGGTATGTCGCTGCGCGCGGCCGGCATTGGCTCGCGCATCGTGCTGCTCGAGGGGGTCTTCAGTCGCTCGCAGCTTGAGGATGCCGCGCACGACGATCTGGATCTTGTGGTGCACGATGCGCGGCAGATCGAGCTTCTGGAGCAGTCCGGCGGTGCAGGGCGCTTTGCGATCTGGATCAAGATCGATACGGGCATGAACCGCCTGGGGTTCGCACCGCAGGAGTTCGCAGCGGCGCTCGAGCGGATCCGGCACCTCTTCCCACGGGAGCTGCGGCTCATGACGCATCTGGCCTGCGCGGATGAGCGTGAGGGGCGCGTCACCACGGCGCAGCTAGAGCGTTTCCGCGAGGCCACGCAAGGACTTAGCTACGAAACCAGCATCGTCAATTCCGCCGGCTTGTTGGCCGAGGTTGCCCCCCACAGCCACTGGGTGCGCCCCGGTCTTGCGCTTTACGGTGCCTCGCCCTTTGAGGATGCCACCGCTGCGGAATTTGGCCTTAAGCCTGTGATGACGCTCACCAGCACGGTGCTCACGGTGCGCCGCGTCGGGCGCGGCGAACGGGTGGGCTATGGCGGCGCCTGGACGGCCGAGCGCGACTCAAAGATCGCGATCATCGCGGCAGGCTACGGCGATGGCGTGCCCCGCAGCTTCGCGGCCGGCACGCCGGTCCTCATCCGGGGCCAGCGGGCACCGCTCGTCGGGCGTGTCTCGATGGACATGATTGCGGTGGATGTCACCGGGGTTACCGGTGTTGAGGTCGGCACGGCCGCGGTGCTCTGGGGCGAGGGGCTGCCCGTCGAGGAAGTGGCGCGCCACGCGGATACGATCGCGTACGAACTGCTCTGCAGCGTCAGCCAGCGCGTACCGCTCGAGCTACGCTGATCGAGAAGAGATCCGGCGGAGCGGGAAGCGGCGCGGCCGTCGTCCGGCCGCGCCGGATCAGTTGACGAAGAACCCCATCTTGACGCCCGCGAGCTGGATGACGTCGTTGTCATTGAGCTTGGTTGCGTTGGCGCCGATCGGCGTGCCGTTCAAGAGCGGGAAGTCATCCGGCTTGCCGCTGTCCACGTGCACGATGTAGTACGCCTCGGCGCGGCGCGTGATCGCGGCCACCTGGATGCCCGGGCGTCCGAGGGTGGTGAGGGCCTTGCTGAGCTCGACCTCGCGGCCGGCGAAGGCGCCCGACAGCACCTGCAGCTTCGCCTTCTTGACGGCGGCCGCGCCGTCGCCGAGCGCGCGCGACTTGCCGGTTGCCGTGATTGGGGCACCGCCGGCTTTCTCTGCGGCCTCGGCCGCGGTACGCAGCTTATCCAGCGGGCGGGCGGAGGGCTGGATCACCATGGTCTTCTCGAACTCGTCCTGCTGCTCGTCGTCCTCGACGAAGCGCAGCTGGTGATGGCCGACGGTGATCACGTCGCCATGCTGCAATGCGTGCTTCTTGATCAGCTTGCCATTGACGTAGGTGCCGTTGGTGCTGTTCAGATCCTCAAGGAAGGAGTCGTTGAGGATATTGATGATCAGCGAGTGGTGGCCGCTGACGGCTGCGTTGTCGATGCGGATGTCATTATCAGGGAGGCGCCCAATGGTGTAGCGCTCCTTGTTCATGTTGTATTCCGCCATTACCTGGCCATCCAGGCTCAAGACCAACCTTGCCATGTGCTTCTGCCCCTATCGCGGTGTCAGCCGAACCAACCCAGGATCTTGTCGAAAATCTTCGTGCGAGCCGGAAAAGCATCCATGATATGCGCCATGACTACCGAGACGTTGTCCCGTCCTCCATTGTCATTGGCCAGTTGAATCAACTGTTTGGCGACCGTATCCAGATTAGCACTAAAGGTGTTTATGGTTAAATGAATATCTTCGTCCTCGACCATATCCGAGAGCCCATCGGAGCACAGGACGAACACCTCGCCCTTATTTACCGGGACCTCCTGGATTTCCACGTCCACGCTCGCTTCCACCCCTAGGGCCCGGGTCACGTAGTTCTTGTTCGCGGCCCGCTGCGCCTCCTCGGCCGAGTAGAAGCCGCGGTCGACGAGCTCCTGCAGCAGGGAGTGATCCATGGTCACCTGCTCGATCTTGTCAGCCCGCTGGCGGTACAGGCGCGAGTCGCCCACGTGCGCGATCGTCACCTTGTTGTCGAAAAACAGCGCCGCCACCACCGTCGTTCCCATCCCCTCGCATTGCGGCTGCGTTCGGGCGGTCTGATAGATGATCTTGTTGGCGCGGCTGATCGCATCACGCAGGATAATGTTGGGACGCGACAGCCCCGACTCGCGATCCGGAATCGACAGGTCCTCGCGCTGTACGTGTTCGCGCACCAGATTGACGATCGTCTTCACTGCGATACCGCTCGCTACCTCACCGGCGTTGTAGCCACCCATGCCGTCGGCCAGGACCAGAAGGCCAATGTCCGGATCGACAGCGATCGTGTCCTCGTTGTGTTCGCGGACCTTTCCCGTATCGGACAAACCAACGAAGCGCAGCTTGTTGCGCAAGCTCATGCCTCGCCCTGGTCCGCCTGTGGCCCAACGAATGTGATACGCGTCACTTTCCCGTCCCCGAATAAAGCCGGCATACGCTAGCATCGCCGGCAGATGGTCCGAGTGGCTTTGGTCACAAAAGAGGCCTTTCGGACCGTCCCGGCGCGAATCCTAGCCGAAAGTGGACCTATGGGGCACAAATGGCCCGTCTGAATCCGGTCTTCGTCTGCAGTTCCTGCGGGGGCGAAACCCTCAAGTGGCAGGGCCAGTGCCCGCTGTGCGGTGAGTGGAACTCGCTGGAACAGCGCAGCCCGGCACGTGCGCGCCCGACGGTGGCGGCCGCCGCCGTAAGCCTCGGCGCGCGCGCCGCCGCGGGCGCCGCGAGCGAGCGCCTCCGGAGCGGAGAGGGCGAGCTGGATCGCGTGCTCGGAGGCGGCTTGGTGCCCGGATCGGTGATTTTGCTGGGTGGGGAGCCGGGGATCGGCAAGTCGACGCTGCTGCTACAGGTCGCCGCGCACGTCGCGCAGCAGCGCGCGGTGATCTATGCGAGCGGGGAGGAGTCAGTGGCGCAGATTCAGCTGCGTTCGCAGCGCCTGGGCCTCAGTGCCGAGGCCCTCGGGCTCGTCTGCGAGACCGAGCTTGTGGCGATTCTGGCGCTCGCCACCGAGCGGCGGGCGGCGCTTCTGGTCATCGATTCCATCCAGACGGTGCAGTCGGGCGCGGCAGTGACGCCGGCGGGCGCGGTATCGCAACTGCGCGAGTGCACCGCGGAGCTGGTGCGCTTCGCCAAGTCCTCCGGCTGCGCGGTCGTCATCGTCGGCCACGTCACCAAGGAGGGCACGATCGCAGGTCCCCGCTTGCTCGAGCACCTGGTCGATACGGTGTTGTATTTCCAGAGCGAGGCCGGCAGCCGCTACCGCATCGTGCGCGCCACCAAGAACCGCTTCGGGGCGGCGAACGAGCTCGGCTTCTTCGCCATGACGGCCACGGGGCTGAAGGAGGTGAAGAACCCGGCGGCTATTTTTCTGGCGCGCGCTCCGCAGGCCGCGCCTGGCAGCATCGTCACGGTCACGCGCGAAGGCGGCCGGCCGCTGCTGATCGAGCTGCAGGCGCTCGTTGATCGCATGCGCTTTGGTGCACCGCGGCGCGTGGCACAGGGCCTGGATGCCAACCGCGTGGCGATGCTGCTGGCGGCCGCCCACCGCCACGCGGGCGTTGCGCTTCAGGAGCACGACGTATTCGTGAACGTGGTCGGCGGCATCGAGATCTCCGAGACCGCCTGGGATCTGCCGGTGCTGGTGGCGCTCGCCTCGAGCCTCAATGACCGCGCCGTGGCCTCGCACCTGGTGGTATTCGGTGAGATTGGACTCACCGGCGAAGTGCGCCCCGTGGCGTATGGCGACGAGCGCCTGAAGGAAGCCCACGCACAGGGGTTCCGCAGCGCCATCGTGCCGAAGGACAACGCGCCGCGCCGCCCGCCAAGCGGCATGAGCGTGATCGGCGTCAGCCGGATCAGCGAAGCGCTCGAGGCGGCCTTCGCGCGCTCCTAGGCACTGCGGATGTCCGCCGGCGGCCGCACGCGCACCGTGCGGATGGCATTGTCCGCAATCTGCAGCACCTCGAACTCGTAGTTGCCGACGCGCACCATCGTGCCGCTGTCGGGAATGGTCTCGAGGTGCTCGAGCAGCAGCCCGTTCACCGTCTTAGGTCCCCCCGTGGGCAGCTGCCACCCCAAGGCGCGATTGAGCGCCCGGATGGTGGCGCTGGCGTTTACGATGTAGACGCCGGGCCGCTCCAGGTGCACGTCCTTGTGGGTGATGGTGGCCGGATCGGAGGTGAACTCGCCGACGATCTCCTCGAGGATGTCTTCGAGCGTGACTAGACCCTCGATGTCTCCGTACTCATTCACCACGAACGCGAAGCGACGGCGGTTGCGCTGGAAATGCCCGAGCTGCACGTTGAGCGCGGTGCCTTCGGGCACGAAATACGCCTCGCGGCCGCGGGCGATCTCGATCAGCCGCTCGCGCGTGAGGCTGCCACGCACGAGTTCCTGCGCCACGCGCTTCATGTGCAGAAGACCGATCAGGTTGTCGAGCTCGCCTTCGTAGACCGGCAGGCGGGTATGGGGGGTCTGGCGCAGATGACCGAGGATGTCGTCCCAGCTCTCGCTCACGTCGATCGCGGCGATCTCCTGGCGCGGCACCATGATGTCGTTCACCGTGATGCGTCCCAAATCCAGGATCGACAGCAGCATCTGCCGGTGGCGCGCGGGGATGACCGGGGCCGCCTCAGTGACCACCGTGCGCAGCTCATCGGCGCTCAAGGACTGGTCGCTGCGGGTGCCGCGCCCCACCCCGAAGATGCGCAGGAACCCATAGGCGAGGGTATTGGTGAGCCACAGCGCCGGCCGGGCGACCAGCACCAGGGCGCGGTAGATGCCCGCGGCGTGCAGCGCTACCCCTTCCGGGTTGGCGGCGGCGTAGATCTTCGGTGCGAGCTCGCAGAAGACGATGACGACGAGGGTCAGCAGCACCCCCGCGAGCGGCACCGCGTAACGCTCCCCCGTGCGCTGCGCGAGGATCGTGACGATGGCGGAGGCGAACACGCTCGCACCGGCCAGGATCACCAGGTTCGCCCCCAACCAGTCATCGGGCTTCTGGAGCAACCGCTCGAGCGTGCGCGCGCGTCCGTGCCCGGCCTGCGCGCGATGCCGGATGCGGAAGCGGTTGACCGAGAGCATCGCCACCTCGGTGCCCGAGGAGAAGGCGACAACGAGCAGCAGCAGCACCAGGGCGAGGATCAGCATCACAGGGTGCGATGAGACGTTCAGGGCGGTATTCAAGGCGGTACCTTTCTCGCGGCCGGCAAGGCCGGCGGCGACCCCGGCGGTCCCCGCACGGCACGGACGCCTAGCATAGAAGCTTGGGCCGCCTGGCGGGAAAAGGCCGCCCGTGCCCCTATAATCCTTCCCCCCGCCGCAGCCCCCGAACCGCGCATGTTCGATCACCTCACGCAACGCCTGTCCCGCACCCTTGAGACCCTGCGGGGCCGGGGCCGCATTACCGAGGAGAACGTCGGGGAGGCGCTGCGCGAGGCACGGGTGGCGCTGCTGGAAGCCGACGTCGCCCTGCCGGTGGTCAAGAGCTTCATCGAGGCCGTCAAGGTGAAGGCGCTCGGGGCCGAGGTCCTCTCGAGCCTGACGCCGGGGCAGGCGTTCATTGGCATCCTGCATGCGGAGCTCGTGGCGCTCATGGGCGGTGCGGGCGCGGGCTTCAGGCTGCGAGCCCAGCCTCCGGTGGTGGTGCTGCTCGCGGGCCTGCAGGGCGCGGGCAAGACCACGACCGCAGCGAAGCTCGCACGCCTGCTCATCGAGCGCGACAAGAAGCGCGTCCTCCTCGTCAGCACCGACGTGCGTCGCCCGGCCGCCATGCTGCAGCTTGAACGGCTCGCCTCCCAGGTCGGCGCCGAGTACTTTCCGGCCGAGGCCACCCAGGCGCCGGCGGCCATCGCCCAGGCGTCACTCGCACGGGCCAGGAATGGCGTCTTCGACGTGCTCATCGTCGATACCGCGGGGCGACTGCACGTCGATGCCGGCCTCATGGCCGAGGTGCGCGAGATCGATGCCGCGGTCGGTTCTGTGGAGCGGCTGTTCGTCGTGGACTCGATGGCCGGACAGGACGCGGTCAACGCGGCACACGCCTTCGGTGCGACGCTCGATCTGACCGGCATCATCCTGACCAAGGCCGACGGGGATGCGCGCGGGGGAGCTGCCCTCTCGGTGCGCCAGATCACCGGCAAGCCGATCGTCTTTCTCGGCGTGGGCGAGAAGACCGAGGCGCTCGAGCCCTTCGATGCCGATCGGATGGCCTCGCGGATCCTCGGCATGGGAGACGTGGTGAGCCTGGTCGAGCAGGTGCACCGCCAAGTCGACCATGAGGAAGCGCAGCGCCTCGCCGACAAGGTTGTCAAAGGCAAGGGCTTTGACATGCTCGACCTGAGGAGCCAGCTCGAGCAGCTGCAGAAAATGGGTGGCGTCGGGGCCCTCATGGACAAGCTTCCGGGCGCGGTAGTGAAGAAGGGCTCGGTCTCGGCCGAGCAGGGGGACAAGGACCTGCGCCGCCAGATCGCCATCATCAATTCCATGACGCCACGCGAGCGGCGCAACCCCGGCATCATTGATGGCTCGCGCCGTCGGCGGATCGCCGGGGGCTCCGGTGTCGCCGTCCAGGACGTCAACCGGCTCCTCAAGCAGTTCCAGGAGATGCAGCGAGTTATGAAGAGCATGAAGGGCGGGGGGCTCAAGCGCCTGATGGGCGCCTTCAAGGGGGGGATGCCGCCCGGGTTCCCGGGCCGCTAACGGGCCCCTGGCGGGTGCCGGGACCTGCCCGGGTGCCCGGCAAGCGCCCTGCGGGCGATGGAAACCCGCGCCGGGCCTAGAAAAACTGGCGCAGGATTCGCACGTTGCGTAGAATCCGCGCTCTTTTTGGGGGGGGCCATTCGCGGCCGCCCGCACTGAACGAGAGCGATACGATCATGGTAACTATTCGCCTGACGCGGCGTGGGGCGCGCAACCAGCCCTTCTACCACGTCGTGGTAACCGACAGCCGCAAGCGCCAGGGCGGCCCGAGCCTGGAGCACGTGGGATTCTTCAACCCGATCGCGCGCCGCGGTGAGCAGAAGCTCAAGCTCGATCTGCCGCGCATCGACTACTGGGTGGGCAAGGGCGCACAGCCCTCCGAGCGTGTGGCGCACCTGGTGAGTTCCTACCGCAAGCAAGCCACGGCGTAAGAGCTTCGAACCGTCGCGCGCTGCGCACCTCGTTTAATCAGGTGTCCGGCGCGGGACAAAGAGACGCACCGTGCAGTGGGTCGAACTGGGGCGACTGGGTGCCCCCTACGGCATCAAGGGTTGGATTCATGTCGAATCACACACCGAGCCGCGCGCCCGCTTGCTCGAGTACCCGGTGTGGAACCTCAGGCTCGCCAACGGCGAGCGCCTCACCCGGCACCTGACGCAGGGTCGTGCGCACGGGGAGGGGCTGGTCGCGAGCCTCGAAGGCGTCGCGGACCGTGACATGGCGGCGGCGCTCACGGGCGCGGTGGTGGAGATCGAGCGCGCGGCGCTGCCGCAGCCTGCGGCGCGCGAGTACTACCGCACGGACCTGTTGGGATTTGCGGTCACGAATCTCGAGGGGACGCCGCTCGGGCGCGTGAGCCACTTCGTGGATGCGCCGCGCGGTGCGGTGATGGTGACCAAGGAGCAGGGCGGACGCGAGCACTGGGTGCTTGCACAGCCGCGACACCTGAAGAAAGTGGATCTTGAGGCCGGCACGATAGTGGTGGACTGGCCGGCGGAGCTGGAATAGAACGCTCCATGAAGATCGAGGTCGTGACGCTCTTTCCGGCTCTGATTGAAGGAGCGCTCGGCTTCGGGATCGTGAACCGCGCCCTGGGACGCGGACTTTTAAGTGTGCGCACGGAGGATCCGCGCGCCCACACGACGGACGTGCATCGCACGGTGGATGACCGCCCCTACGGGGGCGGACCGGGCATGGTGATGAAGCCTGAGCCGCTGGTGGCGGCGATTCGCGCCGCGCATGCGCGGCTGCCGCCGGGCAGCCCGCGGGTGTACCTGTCGGCGCAAGGGGAGCTCTTCAGCCAGGCGCACGCACAGGAGCTCGCGCGCCTGCCGGGCCTGTTGCTCGTGGCCGGACGCTACGAGGGTGTGGATGAGCGCGTGGTGCAGCTGGCGATCGACCGCGAGCTCTCGGTCGGAGACTACGTGCTCTCGGGCGGGGAGTTACCGGCGCTGGTGCTGATCGATGCCGTGGCGCGCCTTCTGCCCGGAGCGCTCGGGGATGAGCGCTCGAGCGTCGAGGACTCTTTTGTACAGGGCCTGCTCGACTGGCCGCATTACACGCGGCCGGAAGTGTACGAAGGCTCGAGCGTGCCGCCGGTGCTGTTGTCCGGTGATCACGCGGATATCCGCCGCTGGCGGCTCGCGCAAGCGTTCACGCGTACCGTGGAGCGCCGGCCCGGGATGCTGTCGCAGGCGAAACTCGCGCCGGAGATCCGGCGCGCATTGGATGAATTCCTGGCCGCACGTGCGGCGGGAAACGAAGATCGAGGTGAGCAAACATGAGCAAGATCATTCAGGAAATCGACAAGCAGCGCATGACCCGCGTGGTACCGGAGTTCAAGCCGGGCGACACCGTGGTGGTGCAGGTCAAAGTGGTGGAAGGCGATCGCGAGCGCGTGCAGGCCTACGAGGGAGTCGTCATCGCCAAGAGCAACCGCGGGATCAACTCCTCCTTCACGGTGCGCAAGATCTCTCACGGCGAGGGCGTCGAGCGCGTTTTCCAGACCTACAG
The DNA here is from genome assembly GCA_963850955.1 of uncultured Pseudomonadota bacterium. GTDB lineage: Bacteria > Pseudomonadota > Gammaproteobacteria > Steroidobacterales > Steroidobacteraceae > 13-2-20CM-66-19. The sequence goes on along the minus strand of CAWKMW010000004.1, from coordinate 3,612,591 downwards.
TCCGGCGATCAGCGACATCAGCGTCAAGCGCCGCGGCAGCGTGCGCCGCGCCAAGCTCTACTACCTGCGCGATCTGTCCGGCAAAGCCGCGCGCATCGAGGAGAAGATCTGAAGCGCACGGGATCCTGCGTACAGTTGCGGGTGAGAAGTAAGGTCACATGACAACGCGTTCGTTCTTCGCCGGTTTGTGGCGGGCCCTGGACGGGCTGCGCAAGGGGCTGCACCTCATCCTGATGCTCGTGATCTTCGGGGTGCTGGTCGGTGTGCTGCGCGGCAGCGTGCCGCTGGTGCCCTCCAAGGCCGCGCTCGTCATCGCCCCCGAAGGTCCGCTCGTCGAGCAGCTCTCCGGGGATCCGCGCACGCGCGCCCTGGATGAGGCGCTCGGCAATGAGCGCGAAGAGGCGCTCTTGTGGGACCTCATTGACTCGATCCGCGCCGCGGCGAGCGACAAGCGTATCCAGGTACTGGTGCTTGATCTGGACAAGCTCGAGAGTGGCACTCAGCCGGCGCTCGCGGAACTCGCCGCCGCGATCCGCGAGTTCCGCGCCAGCGGCAAGAAAGTCATCGCTTACGGCGTGGAGCTCACCCAGGAGCGCTACTACCTTGCCGCCCAGGCGGATGAGATCTACCTGGATCCCATGGGCTTCGTGCTGGTCCAGGGCTACGACCGCTACCGCACGTATCTGAAGGACGCGCTCGACAAGCTCGGGGTCGACATCAACGTGTTCCGGGTCGGCACCTTCAAGAGCGCGGTGGAGACCTTCACGCGCACCAACATGTCGCCCGAGGATCGCGAGGAAAGCAAGACCTACCTCACCGCGCTCTGGAACGCCTACCAGGAAGAGGTGACCAAGGCGCGCAAGCTCCCCCCGGATGCGCTGTCAAAGTACGTCGATACCTTCATGCAGACGGTGCCCGCGGCCAAGGGCGATGCGGCGAAGATCGCCTTAAGCGATGGCCTGGTGACGGGACTGAAGACGCAGCTTGAGGTTGAGAAACGCCTGCAGGAGCTGGTGGGGGAAAACGACGAGGGTGACTCCTTCAGCGGCGTCTCCAGCGCCGACTACCTGCGTGTGGCGCGTGCCGATAAGAAGCTCAATCTCGGTAAGCAGAAGGTCGGCGTGATCGTCGCCGCGGGCGAAATCCTCGATGGCGACCAGCCGCCGGGCACGATCGGCGGAGACTCCACCGCGCGCCTCATCCGCGAAGCGCGCACCGACAAGGACATCAAGGCCGTCGTGCTGCGGGTCGACAGTCCCGGCGGCAGCGTGCTCGCCTCCGAGGAGATCTATCGGGAGCTTGTGGCGCTGCGCGCCGCGGGCAAACCCCTCGTGGTCTCCATGGGCGGCTACGCGGCCTCCGGGGGCTACTACATCTCAGCGCCCGCGGATGAGATCTGGGCGAACCCTGCGACTATCACGGGCTCGATCGGCATCTTTGCGATCATCCCGACGGTGGACAAGACCCTCGGCAAGATCGGTGTCGGCGTCGATGGTGTCGGCACCACCGCGCTCTCCGGGCAGCTGCGCATCGACCGGCCCCTGAGCGATGGGGCACGCGGCGTGCTGCAGGCGGTGACCGCGCACGGCTACGATGAGTTCGTGGCGCGCGTGGCGGCGGGCCGTAAGAAGACCCCGGAGGAAGTGGACGCGATCGCTCAGGGACGCGTGTGGGCCGGCGTGGACGCCAAACGCAACGGGCTCGTTGATCAGCTCGGCTCGTTCAACGACGCGGTGGCCGCGGCCGCACGTCGTGCCAAGCTCACCAGCTATTCGACCAAGTTCATCGAGCCGAAGCTCACCTGGGCGGAAACCTTGGTGATGAACCTGAAGTCGCGTCTGGTGAGGACCTTTGTGCACGCGAGCCCGGATCAGGCGTCGCTCGCGCAGCTCGCGCAGCGCCTGGACCCGGTCACGCACCAGGTGGCGCTCCTGAGCCGCTTCAGCACACCCAACCGGCTGTACGCGTACTGCTTCTGCGAAGTGCGCTAGCGAGGCAGCTACAGGGTCGACCAGTCCAGGATCACCTTGCCGGATTTGCCTGAGCCCATGGTCTCAAAGCCCTGGATATATTCCTGCACCGGGAAGTGGTGCGTGATGATCGGCTCGAGCTTCAGTCCGCTTTGCAGCAGGCTCGCCATTTTGTACCAGGTTTCGAACATCTCGCGCCCGTAGATGCCCTTCAGGGTAAGTCCCTTGAAGATGACCTGATTCCAGTCGATCGCCGTGTCCTCGGGCGGAATTCCCAGGATCGCGATCGAGCCACCGTGGTGCATGGTGCGCAGCATTTCGCGTAAAGCCGCCGCATTCCCCGACATCTCCAGGCCGACGTCGAAGCCTTCCTGCATCCCCAAATCCTTCATAGTCTGATCGAGCGACTCGCGCTGCACGTTGATGGCGCGCGTCGCACCCATCTTGCGGGCCAGCTCCAGGCGATAATCATTCACGTCCGTGATCACCACGTGGCGCGCCCCGGTGAAGCGGGCGATCGCGGTCGCCATGATGCCGATGGGACCCGCCCCGGTGATGAGCACGTCCTCACCCACGACGTTGAAAGCGAGCGCGGTGTGCGTGGCATTACCGAACGGATCCAGAATCGAGGCGATGTCATCGCCGATCGAATCGGCGAGCTTGAAGGTGTTGTCCGCCGGGATCGACAGATACTCGGCGAAGGCGCCCGGGCGATTCACACCGACGCCGATCGTGTTGCGACACAGATGGCGCCGACCCGCGCGGCAGTTGCGGCAGTGGCCGCAGGTGATATGACCTTCCCCGGAGACGCGATCGCCGGTTTTCAGTCCCTTGACCTCGGAACCGAGCTCCACGATGCGACCGCAGTACTCGTGCCCCACCGCCATCGGTACCGGAATCGTCTTCTGCGCCCACGCGTCCCACTTGTAGATGTGCATGTCGGTGCCGCAGATCGCGGTCTTGGCGATCTTGATGAGGACATCGTTCGGTCCGACCTTCGGCTCAGGGATGTCCTCAAGCCAAATGCCGGGCGCGGCCTGCTGCTTCACGAGTGCTTTCATGGGTACCTGGGCTTTCGCGCGGTGCGTTTCGCTCTAGCGAAGGACGCCGAGTTCGTGGCCGACGCGGGTAAAGGCTGCGAGGGCGCGCTCGAGCTGCTCGCGCGTCAGCTCGGCGGACATCTGGGTGCGGATGCGCGCCTGGCCCTTCGGCACGACCGGATAGGAGAAGCCGATGACGTACACGCCTTCCTCCAGCAGCCGCTCGGCCATGCGACCCGCAAGGGCGGCGTCCCCGAGCATCACCGGGATGATCGGGTGCTCGCCGGGCTTAAGATCAAAGCCCGCACGCGTGAGGCCCGCACGAAACAGGCGCGCGTTCTCCGAAAGCTGCGCCCGCAGCTGCGGGGTGTGCTCGATGAGATCGAGCACGGCAAGACTCGCTGCGGCCACCACCGGGGGGATGCTGTTCGAGAAGAGGTACGGTCGCGAGCGTTGCCGCAGCCATTCGATCACTTCGGCGCGCGCGGCGACATAGCCGCCGCTGCCCCCGCCTAAGGCCTTGCCAAGCGTACCGGTGAGGATATCGACGCGCTCGGCCACCCCGCAGTGTTCGGGTGTGCCGCGGCCGCTGGCGCCCATGAAGCCGGTGGCATGCGAGTCATCGACCATGAGCAGGGCGTCGTAGCGCGCCGCGAGGTCACAGATCGCACCGAGGCGCGCGATGAAGCCGTCCATGGAGAAAACCCCATCGGTGGCGATGAGGCGCGTGCGCGCGCCCTGGGTGGCCTTGAGGGCGTGCTCAAGCTCCCCCATGTCGCTGTTGGCGTAGCGGTGCCGCTGCGCCTTGCACAGCCGGATCCCGTCGATGATGCTCGCGTGGTTGAGGGCGTCCGAGATCACCGCGTCGCGCTCATCGAGCAGCGTTTCAAAGAGCCCGCCGTTGGCGTCGAAACAGGAGGAATAGAGGATCACATCCTCGGTGCCGAGAAAACGGGCGAGGCGCAGCTCGAGCTCCTTGTGCGTCTGCTGCGTGCCGCAGATGAAGCGCACCGAGGCCATGCCGTAGCCGTCCGCATCGAGCGCGCGCTGCGCTGCGGCACGCACGGTAGGGTGGTTGGCGAGCCCCAGGTAGTTGTTGGCGCACAGGTTGATGACCTCGCGCCCCCCGACGTGGATGAGCGCGCCCTGAGGGCCCTCAAGCACGCGCTCGCTCTTGTACAGGCCCTGCTCGCGCAGGCCCTTAAGCTCCTCGCGCAGGCGCGTTATGACCGCTGGGTTCATCCTTGGAATTATACTTGAGGGCTCATGGGCGAGCCTGCAAGAGAGCCTCCGGGAGCCGCGCGCGTGGACCGCTGGCTGTTCGCCGTGCGCCTGTTGGGCTCGCGCGCGCTCGCCACCCGGGCGGTCAGCGGCGGACGTGTGCACGTGAACGGCGAGCGCGTCAAGGCGGCCCATGCTCTGCGCCCCGGGGACCGGGTGAGCTTCAAACGCGGGGCGCTCGAGTTTGAGTGTACCGTTACGGCGGTCCCGGAACGCCGCGGGCCGGCGCGCGCGGCCGTACTATGTTACGCGGAGACCCCGGCGAGCGCGGCGCGCGGCGGGGAGTTCCGTACGCGCATGAAGCTCGCGGCTGCCTTAAGTCCGCGGCCTGCGGCGCGCCCGGACAAGCACGAGCGGCGACGCCTGCGCCGGCTGCGGGGTCGCATTTGAGTCCCTTAAGGTCGCCGCAAAGCATGTCGCCGAGCGGATAAGCTTGCAGACTCCGGGCAGGGGCCCCTCAGGGCCGGCGCGGTCCGCAGCGCATTACCCGCGCGAGGTTCAACGCTCATGACGCTCAGCGTGTTTGACATCTTCAAGGTTGGCATCGGTCCTTCGAGCTCCCACACCATGGGGCCTATGCGGGCGGCGCGCGAGTTCGTGCTGGGACTGAAGCGCGATGGGCTGCTGGCGGACACCACGGAGGTCGCGGTACGCCTGTACGGCTCGTTGGCATTCACCGGCGTCGGTCACGGCACCGATCGCGCCATCCTCGTGGGGCTCGAGGGCGCGCAGCCCGAGAGCGTCGATCCGGACAGCATCGAGCCGACCGTGCAGCGCATCCGCGCCTCCGGTCGCATTCGCCTCCTGGGGGAGCACGAGATCGCCTTCGATGAGCCGATGCAGCTGCTCTTTCTGATGCACGAGCGGCTGCCGCGGCATTCCAACGGCATGCGCTTCAGCGCGCTCGGGTCCGGCAAGCGTCTGCTGCGTGAGGAAGACTACTACTCGATCGGCGGGGGTTTCGTGGTGCGCGGCGATGAGTCCGAGGCGCGCGAAACCCGTGCGCACGCAGCGCCGCCGTATCCGTTCACCTCGGGCGAGGACCTGCTCACGTTGTGTCGCGAGCACGGACTGGAGATGTACGAGCTGATGCTCGCGAATGAATACACCTGGGCGACGCCGGCGGAGGTGCGCGCGCGCCTCGTGCACCTGTGGGAGGTGATGCAGGCCTGCGTCGCGCGCGGCTTTCGCCAGGCCGGACTCCTGCCTGGCGTGCTTAAGGTGCGGCGCCGCGCGCCGCGCCTGTACCGCATGCTGACGGAGAGTGGCACCGTAAAGCCCCTCGATGTCATGGACTGGGTCAATGCCTATGCGCTCGCGGTGAACGAGGAGAACGCGGCCGGCGGCCGCGTGGTGACGGCGCCCACCAACGGCGCCGCCGGCATCGTGCCCGCGGTGCTGCATTACTACCGCCGCTTCGAAGAGGGTGCGAACGAGGAGGGCGTGATCCGCTTCCTCCTGGTCGCTGCCGCCATGGGCATGCTCTACAAGCGCAACGCCTCGATCTCCGGTGCCGAGATGGGCTGCCAGGGCGAGGTCGGCGTAGCCTGCTCGATGGCCGCCGCGGGCCTCGTGGCGGCCTTGCAGGGCACGACGGAGCAGATCGAGAACGCCGCGGAGATCGGCATGGAACACAACCTCGGGCTCACCTGTGACCCGGTGGCCGGATTAGTACAGATCCCGTGCATCGAGCGCAACGCGATGGGCGCGGTGAAGGCGATCAATGCGGCGCGCCTGGCGATGCGCGGTGACGGCTCGCACAAGGTTTCGCTCGATCAGGTCATCGCCACCATGCGCCAGACGGGGATCGACATGTCCACCATCTACAAGGAAACCTCCCAGGGCGGCCTTGCGGTGAACGTGCCGGAGTGCTGAGGCGCGCCCTCAGGAAAACAGGCCAAAGAGTCCCGAGGGCGGGGACTCGCGCTGCACCTCGCGCACCGCGGCCGCGCAGATGCCACGCCAGTCGCTGCACTCAAAGGTGATCGAACAAAGCCCCGCGGTCGCAAGTCCCGCGGTATCGCCCTGCGGCACCAAGAGCTGCACGAGCTCCGAGACGCCGGGGTTGTGGGCGACAAGCAGCAGGTGCATGACGCGCGGACCCGTGCCCTGGGCGATCGAGAGCAGATCCGGCGCGCTCGCAAGATAAAGATCTTCCTCGCGCCGCACGCGCCGTGCCGGCAGTGCGAGCTCGCGCGCCACGATCTCGGCGGTCTGCTGCGTACGGCGCGCCGGGCTCACCAGCACCAGATCCGGGATGAGCTCAAGCTCGAGCAGGCGGCGCGCCATGCTCTCCGCCGCGCTCGTGCCGCGGCGGTTCAGCGGGCGTTCCAGATCCGAGAGCGCGGCGTCCTTCCAGCGCGCGTCCGCGTGGCGCATAAGCGTGAGCCGCCTCACGCGTGCCCTCTCACGTGGGCAACTCGACCAGTACGCGCCCGTTCTCGAGACGCGCCGCGTAGGTGCGCAGCGGCTCGTAGGCGGGCGGTGCGAGCACCTCTCCGGTGCGCAGGCAGAAGCGCGCGCCGTGGCGCGGACAGGTGATCTGACAATCCTCGACCAGCGCTTCCCCAAGCGCCTCGCCGTCGTGCGTGCACATGTCCTGCGCGGCGTAGACGCTCGCTCCGCAGCGCACGAGGATCATGGGGACACCCTCAACGTACACGGCCAGTGGCGCCGTCTCACTCACTTCATCCGCGCCGCCGACGTCTACCCAATGCGAGCTCATCTGATACCTTTCAGAACATGCCGGTCTGCAAACGTGCGGCCTCGGTCATCATGGTCTGGTTCCAGGGCGGATCGAAGGTAAGCTCCACCTTGACCTCGCGCACGGTCGGAATGCGCTGGATCTTGTCGCGCACATCATCGACGAGGATATCGCCCATGCCGCAGCCGGGCGCGGTGAGGGTGATCTTGACTTCCACCGCGCGCGTGCCGTCCGCGTTTGCCTTGACCTCGCATTCGTACACAAGTCCCAGGTCCACGATGTTGATCGGGATCTCCGGGTCGTAACAGGTGCGCATCTGCTCCCAGGCGAGCTTCTTGATGTCCTCTTCGCCCGCGTTGGGGGGGAGCTGCGGCGGCTTGACCGCTTCCTGCCCGATGGCGTCCGCGTCCTCGCCCGCGATGCGAAAGAGGTTGCCGTCGATGTAGACGGTGAAGCTGCCGCCGAGTGCCTGAGTGAGGTAGCCGGCCTGACCGGGCTTTAATTTCACTTCCTGCCCCGCGGGGACGATCACCGCGCGCACCTCGCGGTTGACGACGAACGGCTCGTTTTCTTGGCGACGCATCGGGGTGCGCCTTACTCGGTTGAGACCGTGGCCGCGCCGTGCTCGAGCGCGGCGTTGAGCGTATGCCAGCACAGGCTCGCGCACTTCACGCGCGCGGGGAACTCACGCACGCCCGAGAGCGCGGCGAGTTTGCCGAGGGAGGCATCCGCGACGGCGTCCTGGCGGGTGAGCAGCTTATGCACCCGCTCAAAGAGCGCGTGGATCGCGGCGCGGTCCTTGCCCTTGACGGCCTCGGTCATGAGGGAGGCTGAGGCGGTGGAGATCGCGCAGCCCTTGCCCTCGAAACGGATGTCCTCCACCTGATCGCCGTTCAGGCGCACGAAAACCGTGAGCCGGTCGCCGCACAGGGGGTTGTGTCCCTCGGCGTGGTTGTCGGAGCCCTCGAGGTGTCCGAAGTTGCGCGGCTGGCGGTTGTGATCGAGGATCACGTCGCGATACAGATCCTTCAGGTCCATCAGCCGAACACCTCGCGTGCGCGCTTGAGTGCGCCGACCAATGCGGCGACGTCGCCTTCCGTGTTGTAGCAGCCGAAGGAGGCGCGCGCCGTGGCCGGCACGCCAAAGAAGGTCATGACGGGCATGGCGCAGTGGTGGCCGGTGCGCACCGCCACTCCCTCGGCATCCAAAATGGTGCCGAGGTCGTGCGGGTGTACCCCCTTCATGGTGAAGGACAGCACCGCGGCCTTGTGCGCGGCGGTACCGATGATCTCAATGTCCGGCAGCCGCGCGAGCTCGCTCGTGGCGAGCTTCAGCAGCCGCTCCTCATGCGCCGCGATCGCCGCCAGACCCAAGCCCTCCACGTAGTCCATGGCGGCCGCCAGCCCCACAGCGCCTGACATGTTGGGCGTGCCCGCCTCGAACTTCCACGGCAGCTCGTTGTAGGTCGACTTCTCGAACGACACGGTGAGGATCATGTCCCCGCCGCCCTGCCACGGGGGCATCGCCGCGAGCAGTTCCTCGCGCCCGTACAAGACGCCGATGCCCGTCGGTCCGTAGAGCTTGTGCGAGGAGAACGTGTAGAAGTCCGCGCCCAGCGCGCGCACATCGACCGCGCTGTGCGGCACCGCCTGGGCGCCATCGACGAGCACCACCGCGCCGTGGGCATGGGCCGCCTCGATGATGCGCTTCACCGGCAGCACGGTGCCGAGCGCGTTCGAGACGTGCGCGATACCCACCAGGCGCGTGCGCGGCGACAAGAGTCTCACGAATTCCTCGAACTCGAGCTCACCGCGGCGGTTGATGGGGGCCACCTTGAGCGTGCAGCCGGTCTGCTGGCACACCATCTGCCACGGCACGATGTTGGCGTGGTGCTCGAGCGCGCTGATCAGGATCTCATCGCCCGGACCGAAGCGCGGCCGCGCGTAGGCCTGCGCCACGAGGTTGATGCCTTCGGTCGTGCCGCGCACGAAGATGATCTCGCGCGTCGAGCGGGCGTTCAGAAAGCGCCGCACGCGCTCGCGCGCGCCTTCAAAGGCGGCCGTTGCCGCCTGGCTCAAGGCGTGTACGCCGCGGTGCACGTTGGCATGCGAGTGCGTCTCGTAGTCCTCCACCGCGCGGATCACCGGCAGCGCGCGCTGCGAGGAGGCGGCACTGTCCAGATACACCAGCGGATGGCCGTTGACGCGCGTGGCCAGAATCGGGAAATCGCGCCGTACGCGCTCGACATCGAGCACGGCGGGCAGGGCGGCGGCAGAGAGGTTGGCGGCCACTACAGCAACTCCTTGAGGGCCGCGTCCTTGAGGACGTCAGCGAGGTTCTCCTCGATCTGGCGACGCAGCTCCGGCAATTCAATCTTCGCGAACGCATCGGCAAGGAACGCCCACTTGAGCAGGCGCAGCGCCGTATCCCGGTCAAGCCCCCGCGCGAGCAGGTAGAAGAGCATGTTGTCATCGAGCTTGCCGGCGGTCGCGCCATGGCTACAGCGCACATCGTCGGTGTAGATCTCAAGCTGCGGCCGCACGTCGATCTCCGCATCCGCCCCGGCCAGCAGTCCCCGCAGCGACTGTTGCGAGTCGGTACCGGCAGCGAGGGGGGCCACTACGATCTTGCCGTTGCAGGCCACGCGCGCGCGCCCGGCGGCGATGCCGCGGAACAGCTGCTCGGTGCGCGTGTGCGGTGCACGGTGCTCGACGAGCGCGAAGGTGTCCTGCACCTGCTGGCGGTCACCGAGCGCGGCGAGCGCCATCGACAGCTGCGCGCGCGCCCCCGCGAGGCGCAGGATCTGCGTGGAACGCGCGGCGGCCGCGCCAGTACTCACCGCGTGCAGCCGGTAGGCGGCCTCCTCGGCGAGCGTTGCCCGCAGCGTATCAAAGAGGATCGTGCTGCCGGAGAGGCCCTGCAGGCGGTAGTGCGTCAGGCGCGAGCGGTGCGCAAGCTCGATCGCGACAGCGCTGTCCACGGTGCTTCCGGCGGTCGCGGCGCTCACGTGTCGCTCGATGAGCTGCAGCTGCGCGCCGGCGCCGAGGCTGACCTCGAGGCGCGGATAGGAGCTGCCGCGCGCACTCTCCGCGCTGGCCACAAAGACCAGTTCCATTTGCTGCGCCGGCGCGCCCGCGGGCAGGTGAATGCGGGCGCCGTCGGTGGCAAAGGCCTCGTTGAGAAGCGCAAAGCGCTCATCCGTGCCGCCCTCGGAGGCGAGGGGTAAGGTGCTCGGGACCTGCGGGACCGCCGCGAGGGAGGCGAAGCCGTCCCCGGCAGCCGCGGAGAGCTCAGGGGCGAAGCGGCCATCGACAAAGACGTACCGGGAGAATCCGGCGAGCGGCGTGGGGAGCGAAGCGAGCTGCGGCGCGGCGGCTGCGGCGGGGGCGAACCGCAGCCGCTCGAGCGGGCGCAGGTTCGCGTACTTCCAGTTCTCGTCGCGCGTGCTGGGCAGTCCCACCGCCTGCAGCGCCTCGAAGGCGGCGCGGCGGCGCGCCGGCGCGGACTCCGGAGCGAGCGACTGCGCGACAGCGAAGTCCTCGGCGATCCGGGCGGTGAGGGCGGCGCTCATGGTTGCTTTAGGCGGCCGCGCCGCTCACCCAGTCGTAGCCGCGTCGCTCCAGTTCGAGCGCGAGACTCTTGTCGCCGCTGCGCACGATGCGCCCGCGCACCAGCACGTGCACCTGATCGGGCACCACGTACTCGAGCAGGCGCTGATAGTGCGTCACCAGTACGCACGAGCGCTCGGGCGAGCGCTGCGAGTTCACCCCCGCAGCGACCACCTTCAGCGCGTCGATGTCGAGTCCTGAGTCGGTCTCATCGAGGATCGCCAGGCGCGGTTCCAGCACCAGCATCTGCAGGATCTCGTTGCGCTTCTTCTCACCGCCGGAGAAGCCCTCATTCACCGCGCGCGAGAGGAAGCTGTCCTCCATGTGCATGAGTTTCATCTTTCCGCGCACCAGGGTGAGGAACTCGAAGGCGTCCACCTCGGAAAGTCCGTGTGCCTTGCGCGCCGCATTGAGCGCCGCCTTGAGGAGGTAGACGTTGTTCACCCCTGGGATCTCGACCGGATACTGGAAGCCCAAGAAGAGGCCCGCACGCGCGCGCTCCTCCGGAGGAAGCGCGAGCAGATCGCCTCCTTCGTACATGACGCGGCCGGAGGTGATCTCGTAGCCCGGGCGGCCGGCGAGCACATTGGCGAGCGTGCTCTTGCCCGAGCCGTTCGGTCCCATGATCGCGTGCACTTCACCGCGGCCGACACTGAGGCTCAGGCCGTTGAGAATCTCTTTGCCCTCGACCGTGACGCGCAAGTCCTCGATCTGCAGCAGGGGGTGTTGCGGACTCATCATCTTCAGCCCACCGCGCCTTCCAGACTCACGGCCAGGAGCGCTTGCGCCTCCACGGCAAATTCCATCGGCAGTTCCTTGAATACGGACTTGCAGAAGCCACTCACGATCATGTTGACCGCATCCTCCTGAGCGATGCCGCGCGCGAGGCAGTAGAACAGCTGATCGTCGCTGATCTTGGAGGTGCTCGCCTCGTGCTCGACGGTGGCGGAAGGATTTTTCACCTCCACATAGGGGAAGGTGTGCGCGCCGCACTGACCTCCCATGAGGAGTGAATCGCACTGCGTGAAATTACGCGCGCCCTCAGCGCTCGGCAGGATCTTCACAAGTCCCCGGTAGGTGTTTTGCCCGTGACCGGCGGAGATGCCCTTGGAGACGATGGTGCTGCGGGTGTCGCGGCCGATGTGGATCATCTTCGTGCCGGTGTCGGCCTGCTGATGATTGTTGACGGTCGCGACCGAGTAGAACTCCCCGATCGAGCCTTCCCCGCGCAGCACGCAGCTCGGGTACTTCCAGGTGATCGCGGAGCCCGTCTCCACCTGCGTCCAGGAGATGTGCGCGTTGCGCCCGCGGCATTCGCCGCGCTTGGTGACGAAGTTATAAATGCCGCCGACGCCCTGCGCATCACCCGGGTACCAGTTCTGCACGGTCGAGTACTTGATCTTGGCGTCATCGAGGGCGATGAGTTCCACCACCGCCGCGTGCAGCTGGTTCTCATCACGCTGCGGCGCAGAACAACCTTCTAAGTAGCTCACGTAGCTGCCCGCATCCGCGATGATCAGCGTGCGCTCGAACTGACCGGTGTTGAGCGCGTTGATGCGAAAGTACGTCGACAGTTCCATCGGGCAGCGCACGCCCTTGGGCACGTAGACGAACGAGCCGTCGGAGAACACCGCCGAATTGAGCGTCGCGAAGAAGTTGTCGGTGTAGGGCACGACGCTGCCCAGGTACTGCTCGATCAGCTGCGGGTGCGTGCGCACGGCCTCCGAGAACGGGCAGAACACGACACCCGCCGCCGCCAGACGCTCCTTGAAGGTGGTCGCCACCGAGACGGAATCGAACACCGCATCCACCGCGACTCCGGCCAGGCGCGCACGCTCGTGCAGCGGTACGCCGAGCTTCTCGTAGGTTTCGAGCAGCTTCGGGTCGACCTCGGCGAGGCTCTTCGGCCCATCCTTCTTCGTCTTGGGCGCGGAGTAGTAGGAGATCCCCTGGTAGTCAATGGGGGCAATCTTAAGATGCCCCCAGTGCGGCTCATTCATCGTGAACCAGTGGCGCAGGGCCTTCAGGCGCCACTCGGTGAGGAAGGACGGTTCACCCTTCTTCTTCGAGATAAGCCGCACCACGTCCTCATCGAGTCCCGGGGGCACCGTGTCCGAGTCGATGTCGGTGACAAAGCCGTGCTGGTAGCCGCGCGCCAGCAGCGACTCAAGCTCGCGGTTGGTTTCGCTCACCGGTTCGCTCATGAGCGCACCGGGGGCCGCGAGGCGGCGGCCTTCATCTCGCGCTCGAGCGTCGGCCAGCGCACCGGGGCGACATCAAGCCCCGCCAGCTGGGCGAGGCTCACTTCGTGCAGCGAACGGCGAATGGCAAGATTCAGGCGCTGCCACACGCGTCCCACGCGGCAGGTCTCCTCGATTTCGCAGTTTCCGTGCCCGACCGAGCAGTCGGTGAGAGCCACCGGGCCTTCGAGTGCGTCCAGGATGGCGGCGGCGCTGATCTGCGTCGCCGGGCGGGCGAGCTGGTAGCCCCCGTGCAGGCCGCGCGTGGAGACCACGAGTCCCGAACGCTGCAGCTGTTTGAGGAGCTTACACACCGTAGGCGCAGCAATTCGCGTCTGTTCGGCGAGCGCGGCTGCGGTCTGCACGCGCGCAGGTTCGCCCGCGAGTGCCGCGAGCAGCACGGTGGCGTAATCGGTCAGACGACTGATGCGCAGCATGGGGGACACCTTTCCGCAAACTAGGACTATTTTAGTACTGATTGCGCCCGGAACCAAGCCGAGGTACCTCGGCCGGGCAGCGGGACGATTTGCTATCCTTGGCCCCCCTCAAATGGGGCCATTTTCAAGAGGCGGCGGGCGTTTCGCGCACCGTGCGACAGGGACGGCCCCCCTCAATGCCGGAGGAAGAGCGATGAATGCGAGCGAGCTGATGCATGTGGCGGGCGCACTGGTGGTCAAGGGCAAGGGCATCCTGGCTGCGGACGAGAGCACGAGCACCATTACCAAGCGCTTCAACAGCATCAAGCTGGAGTCGACCGAGGAGCACCGGCGCACCTACCGCGAGCTGCTCTTTACCACGCCCGCCGCGGCCGAGTCGGTGAGCGGGGTCATTCTCTATGATGAGACCATTCGCCAGAAAACCAAGGACGGCACCCCTTTTCCCCAGTACCTGATGAAGCACGGCATGATCCCGGGCATCAAGGTGGACACCGGAGCTAAGCCCCTGGCCGGCTTTGCCGGGGAGACCATCACCGAAGGGCTCGATGGCCTGCGTGAGCGGTTCATCGAGTACCGTAAGCTCGGCGCGCTGTTCGCCAAGTGGCGCGCGGTGATCGACATCGCCGAGGCCATCCCGAGTGCCTTCGCCATCGAGGCGAACGCGCACGCGCTCGCCCGCTACGCAGCGCTGGCCCAGGAAAATGGCATCGTGCCGATCGTGGAGCCGGAGGTGCTGATGGACGGGGCGCATTCGCTGGAGCGCTGCGAGGAAGTCACCAACGAGGTGCTGTCGAGCGTCTTTCGTCAGCTCTTCGCGCATCGCGTGCTGCTCGAGGGCATGGTCCTCAAGCCCAACATGGTGATCTCCGGCAAGAAGGCCGCGCATCGGGCAGGTCCAGAGGTGGTCGCTGAGGCGACGCTGCGCACGCTGCGGCGCCACGTACCACCGGCGGTGCCGGGCATCGCCTTTCTCTCCGGCGGCCAGTCCCCGCAGGAGGCGACGCTGCACCTTGCGTTCATGAACCGCATCGGTGCCCCGCTGCCCTGGGCGCTCACCTTCAGTTACGGGCGCGCGCTGCAGGACAACGCGCTGAAGGCCTGGGGCGGCGTGCCGGCGAATTTCGTGGCCGCGCAGCACGAGTTTGCCAAGCGCGCCAAGCTCAACGGTCTTGCGACGCTCGGCCGTTACACGGCCGAGATGGAGAGCCAGGCGGCCTGAGAGTTCAGGACGACCTTAAAGCTCGCGTGGTAAGTCCTGCAACCGAAGCGGCGCGCGCGGCCCCCGTCGCCGACGCGGTGGTGCAAGTGCGCGACGTGCACTGTGCCCTCGGCGGCCGGGCCATCTTTTCCGGCCTCGATCTGAGTGTGCGTCGCGGACGCATCACCGCGATCATGGGGCCTTCGGGTACCGGCAAGACGACGCTGCTGCGTCTGATCACCGCGCAGCTCGCCCCCGACAGCGGGCAGGTGGTCGTCTTCGGTCAGGATCTGGCCGAGCTTAACGACCGCGCGATCTACGCGTTGCGCCAGCGCATGGGGATGCTCTTTCAGAACGGCGCGCTGCTCACCGATCTGGACGTGTTCGAGAACGTCGCTTTCCCGGTGCGCGAGCACACGGACCTGCCTGAGCCGCTGATCCGAAAACTCGTGCTGACGAAGTTGCAGGCGGTGGGCCTGCGCGGCGCGGCCTCCCTCATGCCGGCGGAGCTCTCCGGGGGCATGGCACGGCGCGTGGCGCTCGCGCGCGCCATCGTCATGGACCCGGAGCTGCTCATTTACGATGAGCCGTTCGTCGGGCTCGATCCGATCTCGCTCGGATTCATTCTGCGGCTCATCAAGCAGATGAACCAGGCGCTCGGTATCACGAGCATCGTCGTCTCGCACGATGTGCAGGAGCTCTCCACCATCGCCGATGACAGCTACCTGCTCTCCGGCGGCCGCGTCGCCGCCGCGGGCGCCCCAGAGCAGCTGCGCAACAGCGACTCCGCCGCGGTGCGCCAGTTCATGACCGGGGGCGCGGAAGGTCCGGTGGCCTTTCACTACCCCGCGCCCGATTACCTCACGCAGCTGCTGAGCGATGATTAACGGCGACACGTTTGTGCTGCAGGGCGTGCGGCGCATGGGTGCCACCGCGCTCTTTCTCGGGCGCCTGCTGGTGCAGTGCGTGCCGGCGCTCGGGCGCCCGAGCCTGATCGTCAGCCAGATCTACAACACCGGGGCGCGCTCACTCATCATCATCATGCTCTCGGGGCTGTTCGTCGGTATGGTGCTCGGACTTCAGGGCTATCAGCTGCTGCAGCGCTTTGGTTCCGAGGAGGTGCTCGGCAGTGCCGCGGCCTTGGGGTTGCTGAAGGAGCTCGGTCCGGTGATCACCGCGTTGCTGTTTGCTGGCCGCGCGGGCACCTCGCTGACGTCCGAGATCGGCCTCATGCGCGCCACCGATCAGCTCACGGCGATGGAGATGATGGCGGTGAACCCGTTGCGCTATGTGGCCGCACCGCGCTTCCTTGGTGGGGTGCTCGCCATGCCGCTGCTCACGGCGATCTTCGGCGTGATCGGACTATTCGGCGCGCAGCTGATCGGCGTGCAGCTGATGCGCGTGGACGAGGGCGTCTTCTGGTCGCAGACGCAGGAAGCGGTCGGTATGCGCGATGTTTCCGAAGGCATCGTGAAAAGCGTCGTGTTTGGAATTGCCTGCTGCCTGGTCGCAGTCTACGAAGGCTACAACGCGGAGCCCACCGCCGCAGGGGTGGGTCTGGCAACGACCCGTACGGTCGTCGCTTCGTCGGTTCTGACGCTGCTGCTCGATTACGTGCTGACAGCGGCGTTCCTTCAATAGGAAACTTATTGCCATGCGTGACAATCGAACACTTGAGATCGGCACCGGCCTGTTCGTCCTGTTGGGCTTTGCCGCGCTGCTGTTTTTGACGACGCAGCTGCCGGCGAGCGGTTTGAAGATCGGCGGGGCGAAGAAAGGCTATATGGTGAGCGCAGAATTCGACAACGTCGGGGATCTGAAAGTGGGTTCCCCGGTGAGCATGTCGGGGGTGCGTGTCGGGGAAGTGACCGGCATCAGCTTCAATGCCAAGGACTACAAGGCGAGGGTGAAGATGCGCTTCGACGATCAGTACAACCAGATTCCGGATGACAGTTTCGCCGCCATCCAGACCCAGGGGTTGCTCGGGGGCAAGTACATCGGCCTCAGCGCGGGCGGCGATGATCAGTACCTGAAAGACGGCAGCGTCATCGAACAGACCCAGTCGGCCATCGTGCTGGAGAGCCTGGTCAACAAGTTCTTCGCCAATTATTCGAGCAAGGGCGGCAGCCAGACGGATGCGCCGGCCACAGACACGCAAAGCAAGCCGGAGTCGAAGAAATGAGATACGCAAGCGTTTTCGCCTCCCTGTGGCTGACGAGCAGCATCGCCCTGGCGCAGGCACCGGCTGCGCCCCCCGCGGCCGCCGCCGCCGAGGGGCCTACCGAGGTGGTGCAGACAGCCGCGCAGGGGATGCTCTCGGCCCTGGACAAGGATCGCGAGGCCTATCACAAGGATCCGGCCAAGGTGGCTGAACTTGTGAACCAGTACCTGCTGCCGCACTTTGACACCGACTTCTCCGCGCGCCTCGTGCTCGGGCAGTACTGGCGCAATGCGACTGCCGATCAGCGCAAGCGCTTCGTCGATGCGTTCTATCACTCGCTGCTAAACAACTACGGTTCGGCCCTCAGCGACTTCACGGCCGACCGCCTGAAGATCTACCCCTCCAAGGTGGACGCGGATGCCACGCGCGCCACGGTGCGCACCGAGGTGAAGCGTGACAACGGCGATCGCGTCTCCGTGAACTATTACCTGCGCAAGACGCCCGAGGGCTGGAAGGCCTGGGACGTCGTGATCGACGGGATCAGCTACGTCAACAGCTACCGCGAGGATTTCGCCCCCCAGATCGAGAGCCAGGGCATCGATGCGGTGATCAAGCGCCTGGACGCCGGCGAGAAGCCCGAGGCCATCGGCAAGCAGACCAAGTGAGAGCCGCACCGACTGTCGCCGCGCAGAGCCTGCGGCTCGTGCCCGCCGCGAATGGCCGCTTCACCGCTCAGGGCCCGCTCACCTTCACCACCGCCCGCGCGGCGCGTCTGGCGGGTCTTGGGGCACTGCAGGGCAGCGCACCGCAGAAACTGGAAATCGATTGTGCGGGCGTGACGACGGCCGACAGCGCAGGCCTTGCGGTACTGCTTGACTGGCTCGCGGCCGCAAAGCTCTCCGGCCACTCACTGAAGTTCACCGCGCTGCCGCAGGATCTGATGGTGCTCGCGCGCATCAGCGAGCTTGAGCCGCTTCTCGCCCGCGGCGTCTAAGCGTCTCGGGCGCTTACCTCACTGCGGCGGGGTGTCGGGCGGGGACTTATCCGGCGGCGCTGAGGGCGGCGCGGCGGCGGGTTTCGCCGGCGTGTCAGTTTCCTGGGCCGCTTCATCGTACAGCTTCTGCTCCTCCTCGCTTTCCTGCTGCGTGGACTGCCCGCCGTTCACCTTGAAGTCGCGGTGCTGCAGGTAGACGTTGCGCAGGAACGCGTACGGATCGTAGGCGCTGTCGAGCGCGGCATCCGCCGAGAGTAATTGAGCGCGCGCGTCGATGACGCCTGCGCCCCACAGGCCCCAGTTCCAGTAGCGATTCTTGATGTAAAAGCGCGGGTCCGATACCTCATCCCCCGCCTTGCCGAAGGCGTCGCGTACGTCGCTCGGGCCAAGGAACGGCAATACCACGTACGGTCCGCTCTTCACTCCCCACTTGCCGAGCGTCTGGCCAAAGTCGCGCTCGTTCTTGTCCAGTCCCGCAGTGGTCGCCGGGTCGAAAAGTCCGCCAATGCCGAGGGTGGTATTGAGGATCAGCCGGCCCGTGTCATTCAGGAAGGGCCGGAACTGACCCTGCAGCAGGTCATTGAGCATCGTGACGGGGTAGGAGAGGTTACTCATGAAGTTGCGAAAGCCCGTCTGCATGAATTGGGGCGTTACCCGGTGATAGGTGCGCGCCACGGGTCGCAACACCGCCTTGTCGAGCTTGTCGTTGAATTTGTACGTGGTGCGGTTCATGCCCTCCCACGGGTCGCGCGGGCTGCGGGTGCTCCCCGGCGGCAGCGTGGCGCATCCACTCAGCAGCGCGAAGCACAGGCACGCAATCATCATCCGGGTTGTTGTTTTCATAGGCGGCTGCCGGCGGGTTCAGCCGCCATTGTAGCAGCCGCCGCAGGAGCGGCCCGTCGCCCGGAGGAGGCAGGAGCTCGGGTCAGCCGCCGTGATGGCCCGTGGGCTGGGGCTGACCCTGATCGCCGTTGTCGCTCAACTGGCGCTTGCGCGTGGAAATGAGGTAGTCGCGCACCTCATCCAGGCGTGCCTGAAAGCGCTCGCGCTGGATCTGACTGATGTGCGGGGAGGCGAGGGCGAGCTGGTATTGCTGTGCGGCGAGATTCAACTCACCGCCGGCGAGTTGGTACTCGCCCATGTAGTAGTAGGCATCCCCGGCATCACCCGCGGCGCTCGCGGCCAGCGCGGTAAGGCGGATCTGATCCGGGGTGGGCGGCACATTGTTGAAAAGATCGAGCAGCATGTTGTGCGCCTCCATCGGCCGGCCCGCGGCCATGAGGGCCTCCGCGTAGCGCTCGATCACCGGCACATTGCGCGGGAATAAATCGCGCGCGTGGGCAAACGTCGCCAGCGCCTCCTTGGTGTGACCGGCTTTCGCCTGCGCCTGCGCCAAGGCCACGTACAGCAGCGTCAGTCCCTCGTGCTCCGGCACCAGCGGCGTGAGCACTTTGACGGCCTCCGCGGCGCGGTTGCTGCCCATGAGCGCGAGCGCGTAACCGTAGCGGTCGGCAAGATCCGCATCGCCGCGGGCGATCTTGCGCTCGTAGTGCGCGACCAGATCCACATCCGCGGGCGTGGCTAGCACCCGCACCCGCTCGCGGATGAGCTCGTAGCTTTGCGAGTCCTTCTGCGTGCGCGGCGGGAACTGGGCCGCGCGCGACTTGGCCTCGGCGATGCGATCGGTGGTCACGGGGTGATCGATCAGCATGGCCGGGATGTAGGTGGCGGTGAGGCCTTCGTGGCGGCTCATGGTCTCGAAGAAACTGCCCATCGCGTTCGGATCGAAACCGGCGCCCGCAAGGTAACCGATGCCGACCCGATCGGCCTCCATTTCGTTGTCACGCGTGAAGTTGATCTGCGCCTGCATGGCAAGTCCCTGAGCGGCGACGATGCCGCCTTCAACCGCCTGGCCACCCCCGCCAGCCGCGCCGAGCAGGATGGCTGCAATCATGGCGGCCGCGGAGGCCATGGCCTGCTGGCTCTGGGCACGGATCTGACGCGCGATGTGGTGCTGGGTCACGTGCGCGATTTCGTGGCCCATGACGCTCGCGAGCTCCGACTCGGTGGAGGTGGCGAGAATGAGTCCCTGGAAGACGAAGACGCAGCCCCCGGGGACGGCGAAGGCGTTGATGCTGTCGTCCTTGATGACGAAGAAGTGAAAATCCCGTCCGCCCATGGCGCTTTGCGCGGCGAGGCGCTGGCCGATGGTCTGCATGTATTCGTTGACTTCCGGATCCTCGATGAGCGCGTTCTGGTCGCGCAGCTCGCGCGTTATCATCGCGCCGAGCCGGTACTCGTCGCTCTGCGAGAGGATCATGGTGGTCGGGCTGCCCATGTCGGGCAGGTCAGAACCGGCCGCCGGCGCCGTGAGGATGATCGGCTTGGAGCTACTCGTGTCGTCCGCGAACGCCACCGCAGTGACGGTCATCAGGGCGCTCGCGAGGATGAGAAAGAGACGACGCATAGCTTCAGTTCGACCGCCGCTGGCGGTGGCAAGTTTCCCCACGTTTACATGCGCTTACAAGCGCCGAAACGAAAGGCAATCCCTAAGGGTACACCTAGAGAATGTCCGAGGCGAAATCAGCCAGCCGCGAGCGCTCCCCGCGCACGAGGGTAATGTGTCCGGAATGGGCCCAGCCGCGGAAACGGTTCACCGCGTAAGTGAGCCCTGAGGTCATCTCGGAGAGGTAGGGCGTGTCGATCTGGGCGATGTTGCCCAGGCACGCAAGCTTGGTGCCGGGCCCGGCGCGCGTGATGAGCGCCTTCATCTGCTTGGGCGTGAGGTTCTGCGCCTCATCGAGGATGAGGAAGCGGTTCAGGAACGTGCGCCCGCGCATGAAGTTCAGTGAGCGGATCTTGATGCGATTGCGCAAAAGGTCATTGGTGGCCGCGCGTCCCCAGTTGCCACCTTCCTGCGTGCCGGTGAGCACCTCCAGATTGTCCATGAGCGCGCCCATCCACGGCTCCATCTTCTCCTCCTCGGTGCCGGGCAGGAAGCCGATGTCCTCCCCGAGCGGGATGGTCACGCGCGTCATGATGATCTCGGCAAAGCGGTTGGTCTCGAGCGTCTGCATGAGACCGGCCGCGAGCGCGAGCAGCGTCTTACCCGTGCCGGCAGGTCCGAGCACGGTAACGAAGTCGATCTCCGGGTCCATGAGCAGGTTGAGCGCGAAGTTCTGCTCGCGGTTGCGCGCCGTGATGCCCCAGACGCTGTGGCGCTCGTTGCGATAGTCGCGCAGCAGCTCAATCGTCGCGGTCTCGCCGTTGATCTTGCCAACGATGCCTTCGATCCCCTGCGGGGTGTCTTCGAACAATCCCTGATTGGGCTGCCACTCGCGCACCGCGGGTCCGGAGATCTCGTAGAAGGTGCGCTCGGCTTCCTTCCAGGAGCGCATGTCCTTGCCGTGGCGCTCCCAGAAGTCCTTCGGCAGCGCCGTCATACCGCTGTAGAGGACGTCCGAATCCTCGAGCGTCTTGTCGCTGTAGTAATCCTCGGCGTGCACGCCGAGCACGGCCGCCTTGATGCGCAGGTTGATGTCCTTGGACACCAGGATCACGCGCGCGTCCTTCTGCTCGTTCTGCAGCGCGAGCGTCTGCGCCAGGATCACGTTATCACCGCCGTGGCCGGGCAAGCCCTCCGGCAGTGCGCTCGAGAGCTGGCGGGTCTGGAAAAACAGCCGCCCGGTCGAGGGCTTCTTGCCGTGGTTGCCCGAGTAGCCGCTCGGCAGCTGCAGCCCCTTGTCGATCTGCTCCTTGGTGGCATCGCGCATCATGTCGTCGAGGAAGCGGCTCACCTGGCGCACGTTGCGTGAGGCTTCCGAGAGACCCTTCTTGTGCGCGTCGAGTTCCTCGAGCACCACCATCGGCACGTAGACGTCGTGCTCCTCAAAGCGAAAGATCGCCGCCGGGTCATGCATCAGCACGTTCGTGTCGAGCACGAACAGTCGTCGGCCGCCCCGCGAACGGCCCTTCACTTCGCGTGCTTCGCCCGAGGCGGCCGTGGGACCGGGTTCATAAACGCTGCGCTGCTTCAAGTACTTCCTCCGCGTGACCGGGCACTTTGACCTTGCGCCACTCCTGGCTGAGGCGCCCCGCGCCATCGAGCAGGAAGGTACTGCGCTCCACCCCCACATACTTTCTGCCGTAAAGGCTTTTCGGTTTGATGACATCAAACAGCTTGCAAAGCTTCTCCTCCGTGTCGGCGAGCAGCGGGAAGCGCAGGGACTCCTTCGCCGCGAACTTGTCATGCGAGGCGACCGAGTCGCGCGAGACGCCCACGATTAGCGCGCCGGCCTTGCGGAACGCTCTGTCCAGGTCGCGAAAGTCCTGCGACTCGCGCGTGCATCCGGAGGTCATGTCGCGCGGGTAAAAGTAGATCACCAGTTTCTTGCCTGCGACGTCCTTCAGGCTCCACGTGCCACCGCCCGTCATGGGCAGCGAGAACTCAGGCACCTTAGCCCCCGGTTTGATCTTGGACATCTCGTTTCAGGATTTGACCGGTTCGAGGATGGCATCCAGATTCAGTGAATCGCAGAATTCCATGAATTCCTCGCGCAGGTGCGCGACGTGGATGCGGCTCGGGACGTTCACGATCATCTGCACCGCAAACATCGGTGCGCCCGTGTGCGCGGCCGGGTAGCTTCTGGTGGAAACCTCTGCGATATCGATGCCGCGCGTGGCGAAGAAGCCCGAGAGTCCGGCGACGATGCCACTCTGGTCCAGGCACACCACATCGATCGAGTACGGCAGCATGTCCGTGCGCGCCGTTCGCGGCTCGGTGCGCTTCAGATGGATGCTGAGGCTGCTCGTCTCGGCGAGCCGCTTGAGCTCGGTCTCAAGCTTTGCGAGCGCGTGCCAGTTGCCCGACACGAGCAAGAGCATGGCGAACTCAGTGCCGAGGCTCGCCATGCGGCTCTCGCTGATGTTGCCGCCCGATTCGCTGATGACCCGGGTCAGCTCATGCACCATGCCCGTGCGGTCGCTGCCGATGGCCGAGACGGCCAGGTGCTGCTTCATCTGTAGGTTGGCGTTCGCGTGTGCTGTCCGTTTCGCTAACGGAGTGTACCGGGAGCGCGCAGCGAGCGCGACCTTTCCCCGGCGGCACGGCTTGAGCTCTTGCCTCGGTGCGCGCTCCGCTCGTAACATCGCACGCTCCCCCCGCGGATGCGCAAAAATCCCATGTTTTCAGGCAGCCTGGTGGCCCTCGTCACCCCCATGCGTGCGGACGGGACCGTTGACCTAGACGCCTGGGCGCGGCTCATCGAGTTTCACGCCGCGCACGGCACGAGCGGCATCGTGGTCGGCGGTACCACCGGGGAGTCGGCGACGCTGAGTGATGGGGAGTTGCGCGAACTCACGGTGCGCGCCTGTGCGCTCGCGCGCGAGCGCATGGCGGTGATCGCCGGCGCCGGGACCAGCAGCACCGCGGCAACCGTGGCGCGCGTGAGCTGGCTGAGCGAGCTGCCGATTGATGCGCTGTTGCTCGTGACGCCCGCGTACAACCGACCCGCGCAGGAGGGCTTGTTCCAGCACTTCAGCGCCGCGGCGCAGGCCGCCGCGGGCAAGCCCGTGCTCTTGTACAACGTGCCCTCGCGTACCGCAGTCGATATGAAGCCGGCGACCGTGGCGCGCCTGTCGCAGCTGCGCGGCATCGTGGGCGTGAAGGAGGCGCTGCCCGATGCGGCGCGGGTGCGCGAGCTCGTCGGGTGCTGTGCGCCGGGGTTCACGGTGCTCAGCGGCGATGATGCCACCGCGCGCGAGGGGATCTTCGCCGGCGCCCGCGGGGTCATCTCGGTCACGGCGAACGTTGCCCCGCGGCAGATGTCCGAGATGGTGGCCGCGGCCCTTGCCGGGCACAAGGAGCGCGCGCAGGCGCTCGATGAGGCGCTGGCGGCCCTGCATCGGGACTTGTTTCTTGAGGCCAATCCCATCCCGGTGAAGTGGCTGCTCGTGCAGATGGGTCTCATCCCGCCTGGGGTAAGATTGCCGCTGACTGCCTTGGCCGAGGAATATCGGGCGACCGTGCTCGCGGCGGCGCGCGGCGCCGGAATTGTGGGTTGAAGGGCCTGCGGCGGCGCATAAGTTTGATCAAATTCGAGGTGTCCTGAATGATGAAGTCTGCTCTGGTGCTCCTGTGCGCGGGGGCGTTCCTGCTCCTGGGGGGGTGCAAAGCGTTGCGGGCGGGCGGCTCCTGCAACAAGCCCCAGCCCTACATGGCCGCAACGAGCGTGCCCCCCCTGAAGATTCCTGCGGGCCTGGACACCCCGGAGACGAATAACGCGCTGAAACTGCCAACGCTGAACGAGCCGCCGCCGCCTCCGCGCACGAAGAAAGATCCGTGCCTGGATCAGCCCCCCTCCTTCAAGGTGAGCAAGCCCGCCCCGCAGGCCTGAAGCGGCCCCCCGCGGCCGTATCGGCTGCGGATGCGGCTGCAAACGGCATGCATTATCATTCGCCGCCCTTTTTGACGGGTACGGCCGCCCCGGAGCGGGACGCCGGGGTTTTCGCAAGTTATTGATCGGAGAGGTGGCCGAGCGGTCGAAGGCGCTGGACTGGAATTCCAGTAACATCTTAACGGGTGTTCGTGGGTTCGAATCCCACCCTCTCCGCCACCACAGCCGCGAACATGGTGGCCCGCATTGGTTTCTCCGCGACGACCAGTCGTGAATCCCGTCAGGGCCGGAAGGCAGCAGCGGCAGCGGCGATGTCGGGTGCCGGAGCCTAAGCTGGTGCGGGCCGCCTCCATCGTGACGCGCTTAAGGACCGATTCATGAGTTACACCGCACTGGCGCGCAAGTGGCGCCCGAAGAATTTCTCCGAGCTCATCGGGCAGGAGCACGTGCGGCGCGCGCTCGAGAACGCCCTCGCCAGCGGTCGCGTGCACCACGCGTTCCTCTTCACCGGCACGCGCGGGGTCGGCAAGACCACCATCGCGCGCATCCTCGCCAAGTGCCTCAACTGCGAGAAGGGCGTGACGCCAGAGCCCGACGGGGTGTGCGCGAGCTGCCGGGAGATCGATGCGGGTCGCTTCCCGGATCTGATCGAGGTCGATGCGGCCTCGCGCACCAAGGTCGATGACACGCGCGAGCTGTTGGATAACGTGCAGTACGCTCCCGCGCGCGGCCGCTACAAGGTGTACCTCATCGACGAGGTGCACATGCTCTCGGCGCACTCCTTCAACGCGCTGTTGAAGACCCTCGAGGAGCCGCCGCCGCACGTGAAATTCCTGCTCGCTACCACCGACCCGCAGAAGCTGCCGGTGACGGTGCTCTCGCGCTGCCTGCAGTTCAACTTGAAGCGCTTGCCGGCGGCGGCGATCGCCGCGCACATGCAGCACATTCTCGCAGAGGAAGGCGTGCCGTTTGAGGCGGCGGGCTTAAAGCTCGTGGCCCAGGCCGCCGATGGCAGCATGCGCGATGGGCTGTCGCTGTTGGATCAGCTGATCGCCTTCGGTGGGGGCAACGCGGGCGAAGCGGAGGCGCGCGCCATGCTCGGCACCTTGGCGCGCGATCACGTGGTACGCATCGTGGAGCTCTTGGCCGGCGCGAACACGGCGGAGCTCTTGCGCTGTGCGCAGTCGCTCGAGGAGTTCGCGCCCGATTACGCGCAGGTGCTCGATGAACTCGCAGCGCTGCTGGTGCGCGTCGGCTTCAAGCAGGCGCTTCCGGACTACGAGGGGGATGAGCTGTATGAGCCGCAGCTTCTCGAGCGTCTCGCCCGGGCGCTGACGGCCGAGGACGTGCAGCTGTACTACCAGACCGCCATCATCGGGCGGCGCGATCTGGCGCTGGCACCCGATCCGCGCAGCGGTTTTGAGATGACGCTGCTGCGCATGCTCGCGTTCCGTCCCCCGGGTGCGCAGATCAGCGCGCCGTCGGCAGGCGGTGAGCCGCGAGCGGCCAGCGCAGCACGGCGGCCGCCGGAAGGGGTCGTGGGGCCGGACGCGGCGCCGAAGGCTTCGGCCGCGGCGCCGGCAGTAACCCCCGCGGAGAGCCCCTGGGGCGAGATCGTCAGCCGCCTGGAGCTGGCGGGCGCGGCGCGCCAGCTCGCCCAGCACTGCGTGTTCATCGGGCGTTCCGGCGCCGTGGTGCGCCTCGCGCTCGACCCGCGCAATCAGTTGGTGCGCACCCCGGCGCAGGAGGAGAAGCTCGCGCAGGCGCTGTCGGGCTACTACGGCGAGACGGTGCGGCTGGAGTTCCAGGCCGTGAGCGGCGGCGCCGAGACGCCCGCGCAGGCCCAGCGGCGCGGCTCGGAGCAGGAGCTGGCCGCCGCGCGGCGCGCCTTCGAGGACGAGGCGGGCGTACAGGGACTGCGTGAGCGCTTCGGCGCGACGGTGCTGCCGGACACGGTGCGTCCGGTAAAATGACTTAACTTCAACTTCCCAGCGCTCGGCGCTTGAGACAGGACGCCCTATGCGAGGCAATATCAACGATCTGATGAAACAGGCCCAGGCCATGCAGGCCAACATGCAGAAGGCCCAGGCCGAGATCGCCAACATCGAGGTGATCGGCGAATCCGGTGGCGGCATGGTGAGGATCACCATGAACGGCCGCCACGAGGTGAAGCGCGTGCAGATCGAGGCGAGCGTCAGCGGTGAGGATCGAGAGATGCTCGAGGATCTGATCGCCGCCGCCGCCAACGATGCCGTCCATAAGGTGGAGACGCGCGTGCAGGAGAAGATGGCAAGCTTGACCTCAGGTCTACAGCTGCCGCCGGGCATGAAGCTGCCGTTCTAAGGATGCGATGAAGCATTCCCCGCACCTCGGTCGCCTCATCGAGGCCTTGCGCGCACTGCCTGGAGTCGGACCGAAAACCGCGCAGCGCATGGCGTTCCATCTGTTGCAGGAGGGCCGCCCGGGGGCGCGCGCACTCGCCGAGGCGCTGGATGCGGCGCTGCACTCGGTGGGGCGCTGCCAGCGCTGCCGCATG
Organism: uncultured Pseudomonadota bacterium; assembly: GCA_963850955.1. GTDB lineage: Bacteria > Pseudomonadota > Gammaproteobacteria > Steroidobacterales > Steroidobacteraceae > 13-2-20CM-66-19. The sequence continues at coordinate 3,586,027 of CAWKMW010000004.1, read as the reverse complement.
CTCACCGAGGCGCCGCTGTGCGTCATCTGCGCGGCGACGCAGCGGGATGCGGCGCTCCTGTGCGCGGTCGAATCGCCCGCCGACGTGGTGGCGATCGAGTCCTCGGGCAGCTACCGCGGTCGCTATTTCGTGCTCATGGGGCACCTGTCGCCCCTCGATGGCATTGGGCCTGAGCAGCTCGGCGTGCGCGAGCTTGAGGCGATCCTGTGCGAGGGGAGCGTGCGCGAACTCATCCTCGCCACCAACTCCACCGTCGAGGGTGAGGCGACCGCTCATTTCCTGAGCGAGCTTGCCACGCGGCGCGGTATCCGCGCGAGCCGCATCGCGCACGGCGTGCCCGTCGGCGGGGAGCTCGAGTATGTCGACGGCGGCACGCTCGCGCACGCGCTCGCCGGCCGCCAGTCCCTCTAGGAGCTGCGGCTCCGCACTGCCTGAGCGAGTTCAGGGAAGGCGTACGCGTGCGCAAACCGCGCGCGGATCGGTGCGCACCGCGCGCGCACGCGCAAAGGATCTAAGGGACCGTACGTGACATCCAGCGAGGCTGCACCAACGACGCCGGGTACGGCGCGCGAGCTGTTACCGTGGCTCGTGGCCGTGGCGTTCTTCATGCAGGCCCTCGATACCACGATCCTCAACACCGCGGTGCCGAGCATCGCGCGTGCGCTCGAGGTCGCGCCGCTGAGCATGAAGTCGGTCCTCGCCAGCTACTCGTTGAGTCTGGCGGTGTTTATTCCGATCAGCGGCTGGATGGCCAACCGCTTCGGCACGCGGCGCGTGTTCGGGGGTGCCATCGCTTTATTCGCGCTCGGCTCGCTGCTGTGCGGGGTGTCGCGCAACATCCACTGGCTGGTCGCGTTTCGCATCCTGCAAGGCTGCGGCGGCGCCATGATGGTGCCGGTGGGGCGTCTGACGCTGGTGCGCGCGTTTCCCAAATCCGAGCTGGTGCGCGCCATGAGCTTCGTCGCGATCCCCGGGCTCGTGGGCCCGATGCTCGGTCCGGTCGCCGGCGGGCTCATCACGAGCTACCTGCACTGGAGCGTCATCTTTTTTCTGAACGTACCGATCGCAGTTTTGGGCCTTTATCTGGTGTACCGCTACCTGCCGGAGTTCCGCGAGGCAGTCAGCCCGCCGCTGGATATCGCCGGCCTTGCGCTCTTCAGCTCCGGGATTGCGCTGCTGTCGTACGTGCTCGAGGTATTCGGCGAGCACCGCCTGAGTGGCCTAGAGGTACTGGCGCTGCTCGGGCTCTCGGGGCTGCTGCTCCTCGGCTACCGCCTGCGCTCGGCGCGCATCCCGTACCCGCTGCTGCGCCTCGCGCTGTTCAAGATCCGCACCTTTCGCGCCGCGGTGAGCGGCAGCTTCTTCACGCGCATCGCGATCGGCGGCGTGCCATTTCTGTTTCCGCTGCTTTACCAGGTCGGCCTTGGCTACACGCCGGTGCAGTCTGGGCTGCTCATGATGCCGCAGGCGGTGGCGGCCATCGGTCTGAAGGTGTTCACGCCCCGGATCCTGGCGCGCTTCGGCTACCGCGGCGTACTGGTATCGAATACGGTGATGCTTGGCGTGCTGATCGCCTTGTTTGCCACCATCGGCGCTGCGACCCCGGTGTGGCTCATCGTGCTGCAGGCCTTCGCTTACGGGTTCTTCCAGTCGCTGCAGTACACCAGTATGAATACGCTGGTGTACGCGGATGTGAGCGAAGCGGCGGCCAGCAGCGCGAGTACCATTGCGAGCACGGTGCAGCAGCTGTCGATGAGCTTTGGAGTCGCGGGCGCCTCACTCGTCGCCGCCATATTTGTGCCGGATCGCTTTCATACGAGCGCCGCACAGATGACCCACGGCGTGCACGAGGCGTTTCTGGTGCTCGGCGTGGCGACCGTCGTTTCCACGGTGGTGTTTCGTCCGCTGCGATCCGGGGACGGCAGCGCCATCAGTCAGCACAAAGTCGAGGCGCTCGATGCGGAAGACAAGAGCCGCATTGCGCTCGCCGACGTACACCCGCCAAGCCAGTGAAGGGGCTCGGCGCCTGCCCAGGAGTGTCGGCTCAGCGCTTGCGGTCTGGGCGGCGCGCCACTGTCAGCTGCTCGTAGAGTCGCCGTAAACGCCGGTAGCTCTCGTAGCGGCGGGGCGAGAGTTGCCCGTTCTCCGCCGCCGCGCGTACCGCACAGTCAGGTTCCTGCATGTGGCGGCAGTCCGCAAAGCGGCAGCCTGGCGCCAGGCGCTCCACCTCGATGAACCCGAGCGCGCGCGCATCGAGCGCTTCGACCGCCGGGGCAAAGTCGCGCACGCCCGGGGAGTCAATGAGACCGGCACCCTGTGGCAGGTCAAACAGACGCGCCGCGGTCGTCGTGTGGCGGCCTTCTTCCTCGCGCACCAGCTCCCCGATGGCCACCGCGGCCGCCGGAATGAGGCGCACCACGAGAGATGATTTGCCGACGCCCGACTGACCCACGAGCGCCGCAAGCGCCCCCGGTGCGATCGCCGCGCGCAGCTCGTCCAGGCCCGCACCGCTGTCCGCCGAGCAGCTGACGGCGCCGTAGCCCGCCTGCGCGTACACGGCAAGCTCAGCAGCGAGCGCTGCGTCCAGGCCCAGATCGCTCTTGTTCACGATGAGGGTCGCCGCAATGCCGCCGGCGGTCGCTGCCGCCAGATAGCGGTCGACGACGAACAGGTCCGGCGTGGGCAGCGGTGCGAGCACCACGAGCAGCCGCGTGAGGTTGGCGACCACCGGCTCTGTCGCGCCGCGCGCGTTCGAGCGATACAGCGCGGTGCGCCGCGGCAGCACCTCCGTGACATGCACTTCCTCGTGGCGCGCATCCATCCGGCAGCGCACCTGATCGCCGCACACGATGCTCAGGGCGCGGCCGAACGGGCGCGCGCGCAGCTCCGCACCGGCGGCCGTGCGGACCCTCAGGTGGCGGCCGAAAGCGGCGATCACGCGTCCATCGAGGGTCTCGACCATGGAGGTTCGCCTGCGCGCCTCTGTTACACTGCGCCACGGGTGTGCGCTGTCCGCACGCTACCACCACCGAAGCTCACATGCCGAGCGCCGAGAATCTCATCTGGATCGACCTGGAGATGACGGGTCTGAAGCCCGATTCGGATTCGATCATCGAGATTGCGACCGTGGTGACCGACAAGGAGCTCAGCGTCCTCGCCGACGGCCCGGTGCTGGCGATCCATCAGAGCGATGAGGTGCTCGCGCGCATGGACGCGTGGAATCAGCGCCAGCACGGCTCCTCGGGACTGCTGGCGCGGGTGCGCGCCAGCCAGATCACGCTCGCCGAGGCGCAGCGCCGCACGCTCGAGTTCCTCACACCCCTGGTCGATGCGGGCCTCTCGCCGATGTGCGGCAACAGCATCTGCCAGGATCGGCGCTTTCTTGCGCGCCTGATGCCCGATCTTGAGCGCTACTTTCACTACCGCAATCTGGATGTCAGCACCCTCAAGGAGCTCGCGCGCCGTTGGGCACCGCAGGTGTCGGAGGGTTTCGTGAAGCAGGGCGCGCATCTGGCCAACGCCGACATCCACGAATCGATCCGGGAGCTGCGCCACTACCGCGCCAAACTCTTCGCGCCGGCCTACGGCGGCGCCCCCTAGGCGGGTCCGGCGCCTCAGGAGAGCTTCGGGCCCGCGGCCCCCTGGGCGAGGAACAGCCAGGTCTCGACCACGGTATCCGGGTTAAGGGACATGCTCTCGATGCCCTGCTCGAGCAGCCAGCGGGCCAGATCCGGATGATCCGAGGGCCCCTGGCCGCAGATACCGACGTATTTGCCGTTGCGGCGGCACGCCTCGATCGTCATCGACAGCAGCTTACGCACCGCCGCGTCGCGCTCATCGAAGTAGCGCGCCACGGTCGCCGAGTCGCGATCGATCCCGAGCGTCAGCTGCGTCATGTCGTTTGAGCCGATCGACATGCCGTCGAAGTACTGCAGGTACTCATCGGCAAGCAGCGCATTCGTGGGCAGCTCGCACATCATGATGAGCTTGAGGTCCGCGGTACCGCGCCCGAGCCCGTTGGCGGCGAGCAGCTGCGTCACCTCGCGCGCCTCGGCGACGCTGCGCACGAACGGCACCATCACCTGCACATTGGTGAGTCCCATGGTCTCGCGCACGCGCTTGAGCGCGCGGCACTCAAGCTCAAAGCAGGGGCGGAAGCTCTCGTCCGTATAGCGCGAGGCACCGCGGAAGCCGAGCATCGGGTTCTCCTCCTGCGGCTCGTAGCGCGCGCCGCCGATGAGGTTCGCGTACTCGTTGGACTTGAAGTCCGAGAGGCGCACGATGACCGGCTCGGGGGCGAACGCTGCGGCGATCTGCGCGACGCCCTCGGCGAGTTTCTCCACGTAGAAGGTGACCGGGTCCGCGTAGCCGGCAATTTGCGCGCGAATCTGCTCCTGCAGCTCCCCGTCCAGGCGGTCAAATTCCAACAGCGCCCGCGGGTGCACGCCGATCATCCGATTGATGATGAACTCCAGGCGCGCCAGTCCCACGCCGTTGTGCGGAATGGCGGCAAAGTCAAACGCCCGGTCCGGATTGCCGACGTTCATCATGATCTTCAGCGGCAGCTTCGGCAGCGAATCGAGCTCGATCTGCTTGCGCTCGAACTCGAGGAGCCCCTCGTACACATGCCCGGTGTCCCCCTCGGCACAGGACGCGGTGACTTCCTGGCCCTCGCTGATCTTCTGCGTCGCGTCCCCGCAGCCGACCACCGCCGGAATGCCGAGCTCGCGGGCGATGATCGCCGCGTGACAGGTGCGCCCGCCGCGGTTGGTGATGATGGCGGCGGCGCGTTTCATGACCGGTTCCCAGTCCGGATCGGTCATGTCAGCCACCAGCACATCGCCGCTTTGCACGCGCGCCATCTCCGCGGCGCTGCGGATGACGCGTGCCGTGCCCGCGCCGATGCGCTGGCCGATGCTGCGCCCGGTTGCGAGTATCCGCGAGGTGCCCTTAAGCGCGTAGCGCTGGATCGTGCGGCCGGCGCGGCTCTGCACCGTCTCCGGGCGCGCCTGCAGGATGTAGATGCTGCCCGAGGCCCCATCGCGCGCCCACTCGATGTCCATCGGGCGCCCGTAGTGCTCCTCGATGATGAGTGCCTGGCGGGCGAGGAGCACGAGGTCCGCATCGCTGAGGCAAAAGCGCCGCCGCTCCGCCTCGGGCACTTCCACCGTCTGCACACGCGCCGCGGAGCCTTCCGGCGCGTACACCATCTTCACCGCCTTGCCGCCGAGGTTGCGGCGCAGTACCGGGTACTTGCCCGAGCGCAGCGCGGGTTTGTAAAGATAGAACTCGTCCGGATTGACGGCGCCTTGAACGACGGTTTCCCCCAGCCCCCAGGAGGCGGTGATGAAGACCACGTCGCGAAAGCCCGAGTCGGTGTCGAGGGTGAACATGACGCCGCTGGCACCCAGGTCGCTGCGCACCATGTGCTGCACACCCGCCGAGAGCGCCACGGCCGCGTGATCAAAGCCCTGGTGCACGCGATAGGAAATCGCCCGGTCGTTGAAGAGAGAAGCGAATACCTCGTGCAGCGCCCGCAGCACGCCCGCTTCCCCCCGCACGTTGAGGAAGGTCTCCTGCTGGCCGGCGAAGGAGGCCTCGGGCAGGTCCTCGGCGGTCGCCGAGGAGCGCACCGCGACTGCGATGTCGGCGCCCCCTGACATGAGCTGCAGCTGCTGCAGCACCGCCTGTTCGAAGGCCGGCGGCAAGGGGGTGGCGAGGATCCACTGGCGGATGCGCGCACCGGTGGCGGCGAGCTTGGTGACATCATCCACGTCAAGGCTGGCAAGCTCGGTGCGGATACGCGCATCGAGGCCGCCTTGCCGGAGAAACTCGCGGTAGGCCTGCGCGCTGGTGGCGAAGCCGGCGGGCACCTGCACCCCCAGGCGCGTGAGCGAGCCGATCATCTCCCCGAGGGAGGCGTTCTTGCCGCCGACGGTCTCGACATCGCGCGTGCCCAGCTGCTCGAATGGGATGACGAATGCGTTCAAGGATGCTCCTGCCGCTCGAAGGCGGACGCTTGCGAGGGCGCGTCCGCGGTGAAACACTGCCCCCTCGTCGCCGCAGCCGCGAAAGTATGCCAAGCCGTGAGCCGTCGAACCGTCTTTTTTGTCTCTGACCAGACCGGCGTGACCGCGGAAACGCTCGGCCACAGTCTCATGACGCAGTTCGAGGGCCTGGAATTTCGGGCGGTGACTTTGCCATTTGTGTCCGACCTTGACAAGGCGCACGAGGTGGTCCGCCGCATCAACCGCACGGGCGAAGAGGCGGGGCTGCGCCCGATCGTGTTCAGCACGCTGGTGCAGGACGAATTGCGCGACGTCGTGCTCGGGGCGAACGCGCTGTTCCTGGATCTGTTTTCCGCCTTCGTGGGCCCGCTCGAGCGGGAACTCAACACGCGCTCGACGCACCGCGCCGGCCGCGCTCACGGCATCGCCGACCTGGCCGCCTACACCACGCGCATCAACGCCACCAATTTCGCCCTCGCCAACGATGACGGCACGGGCGGGGATTACGCGCACGCGGACGTGGTGCTGGTCGGTGTCTCGCGCGTGGGCAAGACCCCGACCTGCGTCTACCTCGCACTGCAGTACGGGGTGTTTGCGGCCAACTACCCACTCACCGAGGATGATCTGGAGGCGGGCCGGCTGCCCGCGCGGCTGGAACCGTTTCGCAGCAAACTGTACGCGCTCACGATCCGGCCGGAGCGGCTGCAGCAGATCCGTCACGAGCGCCGGCCGGAAAGCCGCTACGCCTCACGGCAGCAGGTGCAGTACGAGTTGCGCACCGCGGAGGCGCTGTTTGTGCGCTATGCGATCCCCTGCCTCGATACCACCGAAACCTCGATCGAGGAGATCGCCAGCCGCATTCTCAACACCACCGGGATCGAGCGGCGCCTGCGGCCTTAGAGTCAAAAGCGCTCACGGCAGTTGCGTATTGTGGCATGGCGCACAGCGTGTGTGTGCGAACCTGCAAGATCGCACGAATTTTGCAAGCACTCGGGCGTATGAAGCGCGCTAATTCCGCGCGCTGATCGACTTGCAGCGCGAGCTTCGTGCGTTATAGTCGGGTCGTGCTCGATACCGATACACGAACGATCGTTTCCTGGCGTGCGCGGCCCCGCAGCTTCGTCGCGCTCATGGGTCTTTACGAGAGCAATTTCATCCGCCTCGGCTGGCTCGCGGGGGAGCTGCGTGCGCTGCGCGGTAATTACGGCTCGCACGTGCCGGCGGATTGTGATCTTGTTCTCAGCGTCACCGAGCGCTCCCCCTACACCAGCACCGTCAGCCTCACGTATCTGCTGCCCGATGAGCACGGCGCGCTCAAGTATCCGGACATGCGCGTGCGCATCTACCACGATGCCCACCTCGTGGAAGCGCAGCAATGGGCGCACGTTCACACTCAGGCGCACTTACGGGCGCTGCGCAGCCGCGCGGAGCGTGAACTGGATCAGCGTTGGGCCCGCAACATGATGTTAAACAAGTGGCTGGAATACTGCGTGGAGCGCGGTCATCGCTTCTCAGCCCGCACGGAGTCCGCAACCGGCGCTTGAGAGGGGGCGGTCCGCCGCCGCATTTCTCATGAAGGCGCTGCGACAACTCGGATTTCTCAAGCTCAGCCTACGCCCGGAGCGCGCACCCGATGAGGATCATCGGGTGCTCGAGCTGTTTCGCAACCGTGCGGAACTGAAAAAGGCGTACGGCGGGCTGCAGGAAGAGACCTTCCGCCTGAAGGACCTCATCAAGCAGCAGGAAGGCGCCACGCAGCGCGCGCAGGAGATGCTGAACACGCTCGAGGCGCGCCTCGGTACCCCAGAGAGCGCCTACGGCGCGCTCGTGTTCTATCAGCTGCGGCGGCTGTGGCAGTCAGGACGGGAACTGCTCACGCAGTTCGTCGCGGATCTGGCGCGCCAGCAGGACGAGCGTGAGCGGCGCGTGCACCTCGCCCAGTACAATCGCCAGCAGTTCGCGAAGCGTCAAAGCGCGCAGAAGCAGATCGACGCTGCGCAGGCGTTGCACGGGCGCTCGGCGGCGCGGGTTGAGGAGTTCACGAACGAGCGCGCACGACTGATGCGCTTCTGGCACTACTTCAAGCGCCGCGCGCTCGAGCGACGCATCCACGCCGCCGAGGGGCAGTTGAGCGAGGCGCAGGCCGCGCTCGCGCAGGCGCAGGCCGCGCACGAGGAGATCGGGCGCGAGAGCCCGCCGGAGTTTCCCGGACTCACGCTCGGGGCGCGCCGCGCCATCAATATGGCCGGGATCGCTTATGCGGAAGCCTTGTGCCTGCGCGTGGCGACGCTGAAGACCCCGCTCGTCTCGCTCGCGCACGAAGCTACGAGTCAGCGCGAGGCGGGCGATACCTACGGCACCCCGCAGGAGTGCGTGCTGCTCATGGGGCAGATCAGCCGCGCGCAGACCCTGATTGCTGCGCGCGCCGGACTCGCCGAGGAGATCCGCGCGCGCAGTGAGCGGCTGCAGCGCGTCGTGCGTTACCGCACCGCCACCGATGCCTCGCCGCTGGCGGACTCGATCGCCTTTAGCGAGGGGGACATCCTCGAGCTGGCCCCGCTCGGGGCCGACGCACAGCGCCTGCCCAACGTGCTCGCCGCGGACACCTGGGATCTATTTCGCGTGCTGCTGCGCTGAGGGCGCAGGGCGCACCGCACGCACCTTAGCCGGTGCGCGCGGTCTTCTGCTGCTGTCCGGTCGGCGAGCGCGCCCCGGTGACCACGTCCGCCATGACCTGGCTGGCCTGATCGAGCACGACGTCGGTCGTATCCTTGGCCTTGTCCAGCTCCTCGACGCTCTTGAACGCCGGCAGATTCTTGGCGGCGCGCCGGCTGTTCTCCCGATCCAGACGCTCCTTGTCGATGCGCGTGCGCTCCTCGCGGCGCACTTTGAGGTTGAGGGACACACTCTTCTGCTCGCGCACCGAATCAAGCGCTGCAATGTCGGACATGAGCCACTTGTAATCCGGGTCATGCTGCGCGCGCGCGTCTTCCTCGGTGGCGAGCACGGCCACGGGCGGCGCTGCGGCGATGGCGCTCGCCTTGAAGGGCACGCCGGCGATTCGGTCCCAGGGCAGCGCGGACTCGAGCGCGCTCTCGCCGATCTCCTTGGTATCGATGGCCGAGGCGAGCGGCACGTCCGGCTCGACGCCGCGGTGCTGGGTGCTCTCGCCCGTGACGCGGTAGAACTTGCCGATGGTGACCGTGAGCTGCCCGTTGGTGGGCTTGGAGGTGAGCCGATCGAGCGGCATCAGGCTCTGCACGGTGCCCTTGCCGAAGGTCGTCTGGCCGATAATGAGCCCGCGGTGATAGTCCTGGATGGCACCGGCGAAGATCTCTGATGCCGAGGCGCTCAGGCGATCCACCAGTACCGCGAGCGGCCCGGTGTAGGCGGCGGAAGTCTCCGGATCATCGAGCACTTCGAGCCGACCGGTGGTGTCGCGCACCTGCACGACCGGCCCGTGATCGATGAAGAGGCCCGTAAGTTCGGTGGCTTCCGGCAGGTAGCCGCCACCGTCACTGCGCAGATCGAGCACCAGGCCGTCGATGTTTTCGGCCTTCAGCTCCTGCAGGAGCTTCGCCACATCGCGCGTGGTGCTGCGGTAGTTCTTGTCCCCGGCGCTCTCGGCGGCGACGTCGCGGTAAAAGCCGGGCACGGTGACGATGCCGATTTTCAGATCCTTGCCGTTGCGCGACACGGTACGCACTTCCTTGTGAGCCGCCTGCGCCTCCAGTGTCACCTGGTTACGCGTGAACTCGAGCACCTTCTCGGGCGTACCGGGCGCAGCACCCGGGGGCAGCACCTGCAGGCGCACGAGCGTGCCCGCCTTGCCGCGGATCAGCTGCACCACATCATCCAGGCGCATGCCGATGACGTCGGTGAAGGCACCGTCCTTGCCCTGGCCGACGCCGGTGATGCGGTCGTTGATGCTGAGCGTGCCGGCCACGGCCGCGGGGCCGCCTTCGAGTACGCTCATGATCGTCACGTAGTCATCGACCACCGTGAGCGAGGCGCCGATGCCCTCGTAGTTGAGGCTCATCTGGATGCGGTACTCCTCCGAGGAGCGCGGGGAGAAGTAGCTCGAGTGCGGATCAAAGGCGCGCGCGTAAGCGTTCATCAGGTTCTCGAACACATCATCCGCGCTCACCTGGTCGACGCGCTTGAGCACCCGCTCGTAGCGCTTGCGCAGCATCTCGGCGACTTCCGGCCACTGCTTGCCGGTGAGCATCAAGGAGAGCGCATCGTTCTTGACGCGCTTTCTCCACAGCTCATCCATCGCCGCCTGATCGGCGGGCCAGGACGCCTTGCTGCGGTCGAACTCATAGGTTTCGTTCAACGTCCAATCAGGCTCCGTGCTCAGCAAGGTGATCGCGTGCTCGAGGCGCTCGCGATTGCGCTGCTGGAAGCGTGCGAAGATCACGTAGGCGGGGTCGATGTCCCCGGTGCGGATCATGTCGTCGAACAGGAAGCGATAGGCGTTAAAGTCGTTGATGTCGCTTTGCAGGAAGTAGCTTTTCTGCCCGTCGAGCGACTCGAGGTAGCGCTGGTAGATGACCTCGGACATCTTGTCATCGAGCGCGGCGCGGCTGTAGTGCGCCTCCTCGAGGATGCGGCCCACCTTGCGCGCCGTGGCGCGCTGGTTGTCGGTCGGAGCGATCGCACCGGGGGGCAGGAGCGAGGTGCTGGCCGGTACCTGCACGGAACCTGCCAGCACCAGGGCGGTCATGGCCAGGACGGCGGCGGTAATCCACCCGGAGGAGCGGCGCAGGACTAGAGGCATCTTTTGGGACTCGCTGGTTTCAGTACACTTTAGAGTAAGGCTAGAGCGGCGGGTTCGTTTTTAGCAAGTACGGGTTCTCACAATATGCGACCCCTGGCGGCGCTTCTGGCCATACTAACCGGATCGGCGGTCGCCCTGGCGGTAGGGCTGCTGCTGACCTATGTCACCATCCTGTTCCTGCCCGCTGAGGAGGCCCGTTTTGCCCCCGAACACGCGGCGCTCCTTAAGGCAATTGGGGTTTTCGGGGTGTTTTCCGCCATCTCGGCTGCGAGCCTGTACGGGGAGATGCGCGAGCGCTCCTGGCGCTTGGGGGCGCATGCCGCCACGCTGGCGACGTTCGCCCTGGCCGTGTGGGTGTACTGGCCGAAGTGAGCTTGGGGGCGCCCTAGCGCGGCGGTGCCTTGGGCAGGGCGCGCAGCCCGCGCCAGAAGAGCCGTACGAGCAGGATGAATACCGCTGGCCCCAGGGCCACCGACCAGAAGACCGCCGAGCCGTGCCACAGCCCGATGTAGAAATCCCCGAGGAGCGCGAAGGGACCGGCGTGCGGGTTCTGGCCGTGGGTGTAGGGGCCGAGCACGCGATTGCCGCCCACCCAGATCAAAAGCGGCATCACGAGCACGCCGAACACGAGCGCCGCGCCGAAAAGGATGAGCTCGCGCTGCGCGCGCGAGAGTGAGCGGGCGCTCTCGCGCAGCCCGCGCGCGGGGGCAGTGTCGGGCAGGGGTGGCGGTGTGGACATGAGTTAAAAAGGGACCGTTGCTCGCACACGAACGGCTCAAGCCTCGCGCGCGCGGGCGCGCATAATAACCTTCCCATGCAAAAAATCAGAACCGCCGTCATCGGCGTGGGCTACCTCGGGCGCTTTCACGCGCAAAAATACGCGCAGGCCCCCGCGTGCGAGCTTGTGGCCGTGGTGGATCAGCGCGCGGAGGCGCGCAGCGCGGTTGCTGCCGAGCTCGCCACGCGTGCGCTGAGCGACTACCGCGAGATTCTGAAGGTCGTGGACGCGGTGAGCGTCGTGACGCCGACGCCGGCGCATTTTGCGATCGCGCGGGATTTCCTGGCCGCCGGAGCGCACGTGCTGGTGGAAAAACCGATCACCGAGACGGCCGCAGAGGCCCGCGAACTGATTGCCCTCGCCATGCGCGCCGGGCGCATCCTGCAGGTCGGACACCTCGAGCGCTTCAATGCCGCCATTCTCGCGGCCGAGCCACACCTGAAGTCCCCGCGCTTCATCGAGTGTTCCCGCTTTGCGCCCTACCGCGAGCGCGGCACGGATGTGAACGTGGTGCTCGATCTGATGATCCACGATATCGACCTCGTGCAGACCATCGTCGCGGCGCCCATCACGGCGATCGATGCGGTCGGTACCCCGGTGTTCTCCGGGGAGATCGACATCGCCAACGCGCGTATCCGTTTTGCGAACGGCTGCATTTGCAACGCCACCGCCTCGCGGGTAAGTCTTAAGACCGAGCGCAAGATGCGCATCTTCGAGGACGATGCCTACCTCTCGCTCGACCTGCAGCAGAAGATCCTGACCCTCATCAAGAAGCGCGCACCCGGGGATACCCCCGGGGCGCTCCCGGTGAGCATCGAGGAGCAGGCCCTGGAGGCTGGCGATGCCCTCAAGGCCGAGATCGACTCTTTCCTCGAGTGTATCCGGCAGGGCCGCCCGCCCGTGGTCTCCGGAGAGGCGGGTCTGATGGCGCTCGAAACCGCAACCCGCATTACCGAGCAGGTTGAGCGCTCACTCGCCGAGCGCAACGCGCAGCACTAACGCTGCTGCCGCGCTTACGCTCAGGCCGTGTGTGGCGCAGGAGGCCCTCCGCGATTACAGTTTGCAATACTCGAGCAACAAAAAAGTCGCCAGGCACGGAGGCGGGCGCCGGCAGAGGGGGCTTTATGGGCAGACTGGCTGCATTCCTGTACGGGGTGCTTGCGTACCTCCTGTTCTTTCTCGTGTTCCTCTACGCGATCGGGTTCGTCGGCAACCTTGCGGTACCGAAGTCGATTGACTTGCCGCCGGGGCCGTTCTCACTCAGCGCACTGATCATCGATGCGCTGCTGCTCGGGGTGTTCGCCGTTCAGCACAGTGGCATGGCGCGCCCGGCCTTCAAACGCGCCTGGACGAAGGTGATCCCCGAGCCGATCGAGCGCAGCACCTATGTGCTGCTGGCGAGCCTCGTGCTGATCCTGCTCTTCTGGCAGTGGCGGGCAATGACGGGGGTCCTCTGGGATACGACCGGGATGGCCCGCTCCGTGCTCTGGGGCATCTTCTGGCTCGGCTGGCTGACCGTGCTCGCGAGCACCTTCCTCGTGAGCCACTTTGACCTGTTCGGACTCAAGCAGGTCACGAGCTATCTGCGCGGTACGCCCTATCGGTCCAGCGGCTTCGTCACGCCGCTGCTCTACAAGCTCGTACGCCACCCGCTTTACCTTGGGTTCCTGCTCGCGTTCTGGGCCACACCGACCATGACGCAGGGGCACCTGTTGTTTGCGCTCGCCACCACCGGCTACATCCTGATTGCCATCCAGTTAGAGGAGCGCGATCTCATCGGGTATTTCGGCGACGCCTACCGGCAGTACCGGCGGCATACGCCGATGATCGTGCCGTTCACGAAGAGGTGAGGGCGCCGATCCTCTAGAATCACCTGCCGCGGGGCGTCCGCTGATGACAGGCAGGTGTGCGATGAGCCAGAGACCGGAGCACTTAGCTCGGCCGCCGCGGCCGGTGACGGTCGCGGCCATCCAGATGGCCTGCTCCTGGAATGCCGAGGGCAACATCGCGCGCGCCGAGAAGCTCGTGCGCGAGGCGGCGGTGCGCGGCGCGCAGATCATCCTCGTGCCCGAGCTCTTTGAGACACCATACTTCTGTATCGAGCAGGACGCGCGGCACTTGAACCTTGCTACGCCGCTAGAAGAAAACCGCGCCGTGCGGCACTTCACGCCGATCGCGCGCGAGCTGGGCGTCGTGCTGCCGATCAGCTTTTTTGAGCGCGCCGGACGCGCCTATTTCAACTCGGTCGCAATTGTCGATGCCGATGGCGCCCATCTTGGCGTTTACCGCAAGTCCCACATCCCCAACGGCCCCGGCTACCAGGAGAAGACCTACTTCTCCCCCGGGGACACCGGCTTCAAGGTGTGGAACACGCGCTTCGCGCGCATCGGTGTCGGCATCTGTTGGGATCAGTGGTTTCCGGAGACCGCGCGCGTGATGGCGCTCATGGGGGCGGAGCTGTTTTTCTTTCCCACCGCGATCGGCAGCGAGCCCCCGCCCGCGCCGCCGGTGAATTCCCGCGAGCACTGGCAGCGCACGCAGCAAGGACATGCGGCGGCGAACCTCACCCCGCTGATCGCGGCTAACCGCTACGGCCTGGAGCGCTCGCTGCAGGATCCGCAGAACCTCTATATCCGCTTCTACGGCTCCTCCTTTATCGCCGATGCCATGGGTGAGAAAGTCATCGAGGCGGCCGAGGAGGGGGATGCGGCACTCACGCACACCTTTGACCTGGAGGCTGTGGCGCAGCTGCGCGACAACTGGTTTGTTTTCCGCGACCGCCGACCGGATCTGTACCTAGCCCTCACCACACTCGACGGACACACTCCAGGGGCTGACTGAGGAATCCGGCGCGCCCGTGGCGTAAGCGCGCCGGGATGGACTTTGCACGCACCGAGAGGGCGAAGAATCGCCTTTCGAAGGCTTGCCGCGCAGCGCGTTTGTCGGCCGTGTAACGACCATTTCTGGGCGTGACGCGCACGTATTCGTCAATGAGCAGTCGACCGCGCTCAGCCTTGTAGGTGCGAAGCTAGGGCAGGACGTGATTCTTCCCATACCGACTGCTCATTGCACGTGCAGGAGCAGCGGTAGTTCCGTGCTACTGATCCTAACCACGGCCCGGCGATGCTCGCCGCGGTGTTTTCTCGTGAGCGTAATCGTGCCTTCGCCGTCGATAATTCCGGCCAAATAGGCCACGTCGCTCTCGGATAACCGCTCTGGGGCCACGCGAACTCGCCGCGATTCGTGCAGTCCCGGAGATTCTGCGATCAATCCCCTTCCGAGCACGGCGATAAATCGTGTGTCTTCGAATAAATCGCGTGACGCTGCGTTGGACAAACTTCCGGGGCGTGCGTGCCGGGCATCGGCTCCCGGCCCTGACTGGGCCGGGAGCCGCCGGTTGGTGGAGGCGGGGGGACAGTAAACCCGCGGCTTTCGCCACGGCCTGGACTATGCCTTCATCCGCTTGCGCCCGAGGCGCAAGTGGACGCGGAGCGTCTTATCCAGCCTTCAAATCCTTCAGCTGGATCCTAGTGTCCGCCCCGGGCGCGGGGCCCTCGGCGGATCTATGAGTCTCTACAGGGCAGGCCTGAAGTTGGCCCTCTTCCTACCCCTCGGCGTTGCCATGCCACTCCTCCTCAGCGAGAAGCGCCGTCAGGTTTCACCGATGTGAGCTCCGTTCTCAATCCAGACCTCTCGGCCTGGTGCAACCCTTGATCGAACCCCCGTCCGCAAGCGCTAGACATCAGGATCTACGTACGTAGCTCGCTCTTTGTTTCTCGCGTCACGCTACCCGAGGAGCAGGGAAGACGTTTCGCCAGCGGACAGTAACTCTTAACGCAACCGGCCTGTCGCACGCCGGAGCGCGATCCTGTGAACGCGTCCCCTGATTCAGTCGCACAGGCACGAACTGGTCAGAGGTCAGCTGCGTTTAGGCAGCTAGAGCGTAGTTGTCGTCGTTGGCAACTATGATTTGCAGCATTATTTACGAGGGCACTGCGCCTCGGTACGCCCCTGAAGGTTCGCAACCCACGTCGAAACCGGTCGCCCCCAATCAGGTTCACTTCACGAGCATACCTCATGCGTGCCGCGGCGGGCGTGCAAGCTGTGGCGGGGGCGCTACGATCGGGCCGGGCGCGGCCGGCGGGGGGAGGCCGGCGTTAAGTTCACTCTTGCCGGCGATGAACTTGCTGCGAGCGCTGTCGGCGGTGATTCCGATGAGTCGCCACAGCCGCACAAATCCGTCGCGCGCGCCCGAGGGACTCAGCCGCGCTTGAGGACGCGCGCCTTGTCGCGTGCCCAGTCGCGGTCCTTCTCGACGGCGCGCTTGTCGTGCTGCTTCTTGCCCTTGGCGAGACCTAAGGCGAGTTTGGCGCGGCCGCTCTTCCAGTACAGCTCAAGGGGCACGAGCGTGTAGCCGCGCCGCTCGACCGCGCCGATCAGGCCCTGAAGCTGGCTGTAATGCAGGAGCAGCTTGCGCGTGCGCACCGGGTCGGGCGTGACGTGCGTGGAGGCGGACGTCAGGGGCGAGAGGTGCGCGCCGATGAGGAAGGCCTCGCCCCCTCGCAGGTACACGTACGCCTCCTTCAGCTGCGCCCGCCCGGCGCGCATCGCCTTCACCTCCCAGCCCTCAAGCGCAAGACCCGCCTCGTAGCGCTCCTCGATGAAGTAATCGAAGCGTGCCTTGCGGTTCTCGGCGATGAGGCGGGGGGTGGCGGCGGCTTTGGTCATGGGTAGGCGTAATGGCACACTGGGCGAATGCGAGAGGTTAAGCGTTCGGCGCTGGTGAGCCAACCGCCCGAGCGGGTGTTTGCGCTCATCAATGCCATCGAGAGCTATCCGGAGTTCCTGCCCTGGTGCACGCACGCGCGCGTACTCTCGCGCTCACCCACGCAGATCCTCGCCACCATCGGCGTCCGCCAGGGGCCGCTCACGGGGGAGTTCACCACCCGCAACACGCTCGCCAACGAGCGCAGCGTCGACATGCAGCTGGTGAGCGGACCGTTCCGTACGCTTGAGGGGCGCTGGCTGCTGACGCCGATCGAGACGCACGGCTGCCGCGTGGACCTTGACGTGCGCTTTGAGTTCAAGCACCGCCTGAGTGGCTTACTCTTCGAGTCGCTGTTCGCACAGACCATCGGCTCGCTCGTGGAGGCCTTCGTGCAGCGTGCGCGGGCGGCCGCGTGAGCGGCTCACGACCGAAGCGCTGCCTCGTCGCCTGGGCCAGCATCACACGGCAGTACCTGTGGCCGGTGGAGCTTGAGGCGCAGGCGAGCATCGCCGTCGCGCTTGCGGCCGCGCGCGCGCGCGTCGGCGAATCCGTGCACGGAGAAGTGATTCCCTGGGACTCAGCCCCAGTCGGCATCTTCGGTGCGCCGCGCCGCCGCAGTGATCCGTGTGCCGACGGGGATCGGATCGAGCTGTACCGCGCGCTCAAGCGCGATCCGCGCCTGCGTCGCCGCGAGCAGGTCGAGCAGGCGCGGCGCAGGATTCGCTAGATCTTCGGGAACTTCTGGATCGGCGCGCCCGGCTCGGGCCCTTGTGGCGCGCTCTCCGGCACGTTGTCGCGCTCGAAGTTCGCTACCTTGTCATCTTTGAAGTAGACCACGACGTGCCGCTGCTCAGGCCGGCGCAGCCGCCCGCGCTGAAAGTAATAGAGGTAATCCCAGCGATCCTTGTCGAACAGGTCCGGCACCATCGGGGTGCCGAGTAGGTAGCGCACCTGGCTGCGGGTCATGCCCACCGCGAGCTGATCCACCGTCTTGCCTTCGAGGAAATTGCCCTGCTGGATGTCCATGCGGTAGACGCAGCCGCTGGCGAGCAGCGCGAGCACACCGAGGATGGCAAGGCGGGTAAAGATTAGGTGCATGCTTGTCCGATAGAGGATAATAGGCTTTTCAATCATACCTGATCGCGGGCCGCCGCAGCCTTGGAAATGCCGCCGCCCACGGGAGAAATCGTGTGGAAGGCAAGGACCTGCGCAAAGCCGGTTTGAAGGTGACGCTGCCGCGGCTGAAGATCCTGGAGATCCTCGAAGGCAGCACGACGCGGCACCTCTCGGCGGAGGATAT
The DNA here is from genome assembly GCA_963850955.1 of uncultured Pseudomonadota bacterium. Lineage (GTDB taxonomy): Bacteria > Pseudomonadota > Gammaproteobacteria > Steroidobacterales > Steroidobacteraceae > 13-2-20CM-66-19. The sequence goes on along the minus strand of CAWKMW010000004.1, from coordinate 3,568,393 downwards.
CTACCGCAGCCTGCTCGAATCCAACGAGGACATCGGTCTTGCCACCGTGTACCGCGTGCTCACGCAGTTTGAGGCGGCGGGGCTGGTGACGCGCCATCACTTTGAGGATGGCATGGCGGTGTTCGAACTGAACCAGGGCACGCACCATGATCATATCGTGTGTCTGGACTGCGGCCGCGTCGAAGAGTTCATGGACTCAGGGATCGAGGAGCGCCAGACCGCGGTAGCGCAGAAACTCGGCTTCACCATCCGCGATCATTCGCTGATTCTCTACGGCCACTGCCGGCGCCAGAACTGCGCCTTCCGCACCACCCGCAAGACGAGCTGACGAGCTGCAACTAGCGCCGCTTGAGCGCCGGCGGACGCGGCGTGCGTACGGTGTCGGAACTCGCCCCCTCGGGGGTGGCGGCGCCGAGCATGTCGCGCGCGTGCTCGCGCGCCTTGGCACTTACTTCCACGCCGCCGAGCATGCGCGCGAGCTCTTCCACGCGATCATCCACGGACAACTCGGTAAGGGTGATGCGTGTGGTGCGCCCGTCGGTGAGCTTGCTCACGCGCAGGTGATGATGCGCCTGGGAGGCCACCTGCGGCAGGTGTGTGACGCACAGCACCTGGCCGCGGGCGCCGAGCGCGCGCAGCTCCCGGCCGACGATCTCGGCGATCGCCCCGCCGATGCCGGCGTCGACCTCATCGAACACCATGCAGCGCGCCTCCTCCTGTGCGCACGACACCTGCACTGCGAGGGACAGGCGCGCGAGCTCCCCGCCGGAGGCGACCTTGGCGAGCGCGCGCGGCGGTGAGCCGGGGTTGGCGGTGACGCGAAACTCGATCTGATCGATGCCGTGCTGGGTCGGCTCCGCGTTGCCGTTCTGCGCGACGTCTGCTTCGAAGCGCCCGCCGGTCATGCCCAGTGTTTGCATGCGCGCGCTGATATCGCGCGCTAGGGCGCGTGCGGCGGCCATGCGTTTACCGGACAGTTCCTGCGCCTGGCTGCGGTAGTGCTGCAGCGCTGCGGCCAGCTCGCGCCGCAGCACCACGAGATCTAAGTCGGCGCGTTCGAGGGACTCAAGCTCCTGGGCCAGGAGGCTTGCGCGCTGGGGCAGCTCTGGCGGCGGCACGCGGTGCTTGCGCGCGAGTTCCTCGATCGCCGCGAGGCGCCGCTCGACTTCCTCCTGGCGCGTCGCATCCAGGTCGAGACTTTCGCGGTAGTGCTCCAGTTCGCGCGCCGCCTCGCGCACCTGGATCTGCGCCTCCGCGAGCATCGGCAGCACGGCGGCGAGCTTCGCATCGAGCAGCGCGAGTGACTTGAGGGTGCTGAGCGCGCGGCTGACGCCCGCGTGTGCGCTCGCCGGCTCGTTCTCGTACAGCTCCCCGAGTGCGCTTTGCGCCCCGCTCGCCAGGCGGCCGCGGTTGGCGAGCCGGCCGTGCTCCTCGGTGAGGGCCTGGATCTCCCCCGGCGCCAGAGCGAGCGCTTGCAGTTCCTGCACCTGGTAGCGCAGCAGCTCGAGTTTTGCGTCCCGGTCGCGCGCCTTGGTTTCCAGCTCGAGCGTGCGATTCAAAAGCTCCAGCCACACGCGGTGCGCGATCCCCACCTGGCTTGTGAGCGCGGTGAGGGTGGCGTAGCCGTCGAGCAGCTCGCGCTGCGAGGCGCCGCGCGTGAGGGACTGAAACTCGTGCTGGCCGTGGATATCGATGAGGATGTTGCCGGCCTCGCGCAACAGCTGCACGGCGACCGCCTGGCCGTTGAGGTAGGCGCGCGAGCGGCCGTCGCTACCGACGATGCGGCGCACCAGCAGCTCCCCGTTCGCCCTCACCGACTGCTCCTCGAGCCACTGCTTCAGTTCCCGCGGCGCACGGCTCAGATCGAACGTGCCGGAGATCTCCGCCCGCTCGGCGCCGTGGCGCACGACCTCGGCTCCGGCGCGCCCGCCGGCGAGCAGCTGCAGGGCATCCACCAGAATCGATTTGCCGGCGCCGGTCTCCCCAGTGAGTACCGTAAGCCCCGGGCGCAGCTCCAGCTCCACCGCATCGATGATGGCAAAGTCACGGATCTGCAGGTGCGTGAGCATACGTTTTCTAGCGCTCGAAGCTGCCGCGGCCCCAATGCAGCTTCGAGCGCAGCAGCCGGTAATAGTCGTGCCCGGGCGGGTGCAGCAGCGTCGCGCGCTCCGTGGCGGTGCGCACCTCGAGCCGATCCTCCGCGGTAAACTGCCCGAGCACCGCGCCATCGCAGATGACATGCGCCTGGGTATCGGGGCGCTCGATGAGCGCCACCTCGATCACCGAGCTCGAAGAGACCACGATCGGGCGATCCGAAAGGGTGTGCGGGGAGATCGGGGCGATGACGAGCGCCGGCAGGTGCGGCTCGACGATCGGACCTCCGCAGGAGAGCGCATAGGCGGTCGAACCGGTGCCGGTGGCAACGATGATGCCATCCCCGCCATGGGCGTTGACGAACTGTCCGTCGATGCGGGTCTCAAAATCCAGCGTGCGCCCGGTGTCGTGTTTTTGCATGACCACGTCATTGAGCGCGAAGGCCTGCGCCACTTCACCGCCCGCGCAGTGCAGGCGCGCCTGCAGCAGCGGCCGCTCATCCGCCTGCAGCTCCCCGGCGAGGGCTGCGTCCACCGAGCCGAGCATGTCCTGGGGCATGACGTCGGTGAGAAAGCCGACGCGGCCGCGATTCACCCCGAGTAGTGGCACGCCGTGACGCACCACCAGGCGCAACGCGTACAGCAGCGTGCCGTCGCCGCCGACGGCGATGACGAGGTCCGCGCGCGGCCCAAACTCCTCCGCCGGTACGCGCACGGCGAGCCCGGAGCCGAGCGGGGCATCCTCGCTCACGAGCACCGTCACGCCCCGCCCGCTCAGGTGCGGCAGCAGCGCCCCCACACTCTCGGCGATGCGCGGATCAGAGAATTTGCCCACTAACGCGCAGGTGCGCACCGGAAAGGCCATGCGAGCCCTTGACTTAACCCCGCAAGCCGCGCGAGGCGCGCCTTTGTAACACGCGCCCGGACCCGCCGGCCAATGCCGTAAGTCACATCTTGGGCGCGTAAGAGCGTAGTCTGCCGCGCGGGGGGCTTGCTTGACGCTCGGCGCGCCCGAAAGCAAGCTTTCCCGCGTTGCGGTGCATGTTCAGGCCGCCTTGAAGCGCGGCGGAGGTCTATGGCGCAAGAAGCTCGGGAAGAGCCCTTAGGCGAGCGGGCTCAACATCTGCTGCGGATCCTCATCGAGAGCTACATCCGCGACGGACAGCCCGTGGGCTCGCGGGCGCTGTCACGCGAATCGGGCCTGCAGCTTTCTTCGGCCACGGTGCGCAACGTCATGGCGGATCTGGAGGAACTCGGCTTCGTGGCCTCGCCACACACCTCCGCCGGACGTATCCCGACTGACAAGGGCTACCGCTTTTTCGTCGACACGCTCTTGCAGCTGCGGCCGCTGGATGAGGCGGCAAGTGAGCAGATCCGGCGCCAGTTCGAGGCGAGCCGCGACAGCTCCACCGACTTGGTCGGCGCGGTCTCGCAGCTGCTCTCCAGCGCCACCCAACTCGCCGGCGTCGTGACACTGCCGCGCACGCGCGCCGCGCAGATCAGCCAACTCGAGTTCGTGGCGCTTGCCGAGAACCGCGTGCTGGTGGTGCTGGTGTACAACGACCGCGAGGTGCAGAACCGCATCATCCAGACCGAGCGGCGCTACTCCCCGGATGAACTGAAGCGCGCCTCGAACTATCTGAACGAGCAGTTCCGCGGTCACTCGCTGCAGGAGGTGCGCCAGGAGATCCTGCGCCAGCTCTCCGAAGCGCACGCACACATGAACCAGATGATGCTGAACGCCATCTCGGTGGCGCAGCAGGTGTTCGAGAGCGGCACGGAAGGCCGGCTCGAGTACGTGATCAAGGGGGAGACGAACCTCATGGGGGTCGCCGATCTCACCAATGTCGAGAAGCTGCGGCGCCTGTTCGAGGCCTTCAACGAGAAGCGCGACTTCCTGCACCTGCTCGATCACAGCTTAAAGGCCGAGCGGGTCCAGATCTTCATCGGTCACGAGTCCGGCTATCAGATCCTCGATGACTGTAGCGTCGTCACGGCCCCCTACGCCGATGCCGATGGGGTGGTCGGGGTGCTCGGGGTCATCGGCCCCACCCGCATGGCCTACGAACGGGTCATACCGATCGTCGACATGACGGCTAAACTTCTGGGTGCCGCCTTGAATTCGCGGCGCTGACCCCCCACCCGAAGGGGCGCGCCACAGGGTAAGAGCCGCAAAACGGGGCCGCGGGCGGCGCGTTTCAAAGGCCATGGCGAGGACTACCGAGATGACTGCGAACGAGCGGGAGCGACGCGATCCGTCAGCTGAGCCTACGACCGTGCTGCCGGAGACGGCCGCGCAGCTGGTGGAGCTTGAGCGCCTGCAGCTGGCGCTCAGCGAATCCGAGGAGCGCGCCAAGAGCCACTGGGAGCAGTACCTGCGCGCGGTGGCGGACCTGGACAACGTGCGCAAGCGCGCCCAGCGCGACGTCGAGTCGGCCCATCGCTACGGGCTGGAGAAGATCGCCCAGGAACTGCTGCCGGTGCGCGACAGCCTGGAGCTGGGCGTACAGAACGCCGCACGCTCGGATGCGGCGAGCCTGAAATCCGGGCAGGAGGCAACCCTTGCGCTCTTGGCCAAGGCGCTCGAGAAGTTTGGCGTGCGGGTCATTGATCCGCAGGGCGAACCCTTTGATCCGGAGCGCCACGAGGCGATGATGACCCAGGAATCGGCGACGGCGGAGCCGAACTCGGTCCTGCAGGTGGTCCAGCCCGGCTACGAGCTCAACGGGCGCCTCCTGCGGCCCGCACGGGTCATAGTGGCCCGCGAGGCGGCCTCACGCACTTGAAACCCCGTGGGCCCACCCCTACGAAGTACCCCCAGAATGTCCCTCTTTTGAAAGAGATCTTGCGCGGAGTGCAGTTATGGCAAAGGTAATCGGCATCGACCTCGGTACAACCAACTCGTGCGTGGCCATCATGGAGGGCGGCAAGCCCCGGGTGATCGAGAACAGCGAAGGCGATCGCACCACCCCCTCGGTTGTCGCTCTGACCAAGGACGGCGAGTGGCTCGTCGGCCAGCCGGCCAAGCGCCAGGCGGTCACGAATCCGCACAACACCCTCTTCGCGATCAAGCGCCTCATCGGACGCAAGTTCGACGACGAGGTGGTGCAACGCGACATCAAGATGGTGCCCTATAAGATCGTCAAGGCCGACAACGGCGACGCCTGGGTCGAGGTACAGGGCAAGAAAATGGCCCCCCCGGAAGTCTCCGCGCGCGTGCTCATGAAGATGAAGAAGACCGCCGAGGACTATCTGGGTGAGGCGGTCACCGAGGCGGTGATCACTGTGCCCGCCTACTTTAACGATTCGCAGCGCCAGGCGACCAAGGACGCCGGGCGCATCGCCGGACTCTCCGTCAAGCGCATCATCAACGAGCCCACCGCGGCCGCGCTCGCCTACGGGCTCGACAAGCAAGGCGCCGACCGCAAGATCGCCGTCTATGACTTGGGCGGCGGCACCTTCGACGTCTCGATCATTGAGATCGCCGAAGTTGACGGGGAGCGCCAGTTCGAGGTGCTCTCGACCAACGGGGACACCTTCCTCGGCGGGGAGGACTTTGACCTGCGCATCATCAATTTCCTGGCCGAGCAGTTCCAGAAAGAGTCCGGGGTCGACGTGCGCCAGGACCCGCTCGCCATGCAGCGCCTCAAGGAGGCTGCGGAGAAGGCAAAGATCGAGCTGTCCTCGACCCAGCAGACCGACATCAACCTGCCGTACATCACCGCCGATGCCTCAGGACCTAAGCACCTGAACATCAAGCTCACGCGCGCCAAGCTCGAGTCGCTGGTGGAGGATCTGGTGCAGAAGACCGTCGGTCCCTGCCGCACCGCGCTCAAGGACGCGGGGCTCTCGGCCAACGATGTGGCCGAGGTGATCCTGGTCGGCGGGCAGACACGCATGCCGCTGGTGCAGAAGTACGTGAAGGACTTCTTCGGCAAGGAGCCGCGCAAGGATGTGAATCCGGATGAGGCGGTCGCGGTCGGTGCGGGCATCCAAGGCGGCGTGCTCTCCGGTGAGGTGAAGGACGTGCTGCTGCTGGATGTGACGCCCCTGTCACTTGGCATCGAGACCCTCGGCGGCGTCATGACCAAGCTCATCGAGAAGAACACGACGATCCCGACGAAGGCCTCGAATACCTTCTCGACCGCGGACGACAACCAGACGGCCGTGACGATTCACGTGCTGCAGGGTGAGCGCGACCGGGCGGCGGACAACAAGTCCCTGGGCAAGTTTGACCTCACGGACATCCCGCCGGCCCCGCGCGGCATGCCGCAGGTGGAGGTGTCCTTTGATATCGACGCCAACGGCATCCTGAATGTCTCGGCGAAGGACAAGGCCACCGGCAAGGAACAGAAGATCATCATCAAGGCCTCGAGCGGCCTTAACGAGGATGAGATCAAGCGCATGGTGCGAGATGCCGAGGCGCACGCCGAAGAGGACAAGCGCTTCCGCGAGCTCGTGGAGTCGCGCAACAAGGCCGACGGGCTGATCCACGCGGTGGAGAAGTCGCTCCAGAGCCTGGGCGATAAGGTCGATGGGGCCGAGCGGGCCAAGGTTGAAAGTGCGGTGTCGGATCTGCGTACCGCACTCAAGGGCGAGGACCGTGGTGCGATCGACAAGAAGGCCGAGCAGCTGGCGCAGGCCTCGGCGAGCATCGCGCAGCGCGCCTACCAGGCCGAGCAGGGCGGCGGTGCGGGACCTGAGGCAACCGGTGCCGGCCCGTCGGCGCAATCGGGCGGGGGTGCCAAGCGCGACGATGTCGTGGATGCGGAATTCGAAGAGGTTAAGGACCCGAATCGCAAGGCTTCGTAAGCGATAAGGCATGGCGAAGCGCGACTACTACAAGGTCCTCGACGTTCCCAAGAGCGCGACCGAAGCTGAGATCAAGAAGGCCTACCGGCGCCTCGCGATGAAATATCACCCCGATCGCAATCCGGGCGATCGGGAGGCCGAGGAGTCCTTCAAGGAAGCGAAGGAAGCCTGCGAAGTGCTCACGGATGCGCACAAGCGCGCCGCGTACGACCAGTACGGCCACGCAGGCCTTGAGGCCTCGCGCGGCGGCGGGGGCCGCGGCTTCGGCCCCGATACCTTCAGCGACATCTTCGGGGACGTCTTCGGGGATATCTTCGGCGGCGCGCGCCGCGGCGGGCGCTCGCAGGTGTTTCGCGGGGCCGATCTGCGTTACGAACTGGAGCTCGAGCTGCCGCAGGCGGTCTTCGGTTACCAGGTGGAGATCGAGGTTCCCCGGCTCACCGAGTGCGAGGTGTGCCACGGCACGGGCGCCGCGAAGGGTTCAAGTCCGACGACCTGCGACACCTGCGGCGGAGTCGGCCAGGTGCGCGTGAGCCAGGGCTTCTTCCAGCTGCAGCAGACCTGTCCGCGCTGTCGGGGCTCGGGCAGCATCGTGCGCAATCCCTGCGACAGCTGCCTCGGCCAGGGGCGCGTGCGACGCACGCGCAAGCTCTCAGTGAAAGTGCCCGCAGGCGTGGACACGGGTGATCGCGTGCGCCTCTCAGGGGAGGGGGAAGCGGGCCGTAACGGCGGGCCCACCGGGGACTTGTACGTGGAGATCCACGTGCGCGAACACGCCCTCTTCGAGCGCGACGGGGAGCACCTGAGCTGCGAGGTCCCGGTGAGTTTTGCCACCGCAGCCCTGGGCGGCAGTGTCGCGGTGCCGACGCTTGAGGGGGACGTGACGCTCAAGATCCCGGCGGAGACGCAGTCCGGACGGGTCTTTCGCCTGCGCGACAAGGGGGTGAAACCGGTGCGCGGCGGGGCGCGCGGGGATCTTTTCTGTCGCGTCGTGGTGGAAACTCCCGTGCACCTCTCGGCCGAGCAGCGTGAGCTGATCAAACAGCTCGAGGAGTCCCTCAAGGCCCACGCCGGGCGGCACGCGCCACGCGAGAAGGGCTTCCTCGAGGGCGTGCGGCGCTTCTTTTCCGGCGCAGACGAAGGCTCCCAGCGCTCCCGATGAATGCGCCCCCCACTGCGCAGCCGCTGTGCGCCGTGCTGATCGGGGCGAGCGGGCGCATGGGGCGGGCGATCCTCGCGGTGGCGGGGGAGTTTCCCGAGCTTGCCTTGATCGCCGCGATTGCCTCAAAGCAAAGCGCGGTACTCGGGCGCGATAGCGGGGTCGTGGCTGGCACCGCGCCGAACCGCGTACTCATCACGAGCGATCTTTCCCAGGTGCTCAAGCGCGCGCACGTTGTCATCGACTTCAGTGGGCCGGCCGCTAGCGCTGCGAACCTTGCCGCCTGCCGCGCCGCGGGTAAACCGCTGCTCCTCGGCAGCACCGGCTACGGGGCGCAGCTCGAGTCGGACCTCGCCGCCGCCGCCGCCCACATCCCGCTTCTGATCGCCCCGAACACGAGCCTCGGGGTGACGCTCCTGCTGGAGCTTGCGCGCGCGGCGGCACGGGCACTGCCGGGGTTTGATGCGGACATCACCGAAACGCACCACCGCGAGAAGCGCGACGCGCCCTCGGGCACCGCGCTTGCCCTCGCCGACGCGGTGCGCGAGGGACACGCGCAGGCGCACACGGGTGCTGCCGGGGGGGAAATCCCGATCTCCTCGGTACGCGAGGGAGAGGTCGTGGGCGAGCACCGCGTGCGCTTCAGCGGCGCGGGTGAGGAGCTCTTTTTGGCGCATCGGGCCACCGATCGGGCGATCTTTGCCCGGGGGGCTCTTGCGGCCGCGCTTTGGCTTGCGCCGCAGCCCGCGGGCCGCTATGCCATGCGGGATCTGCTTTTCGGTAAAACAGTGACTTAGGGGATTCTTTGCATCAGCGCGTCAAGTACCAGCGGGCAGCCTCCACGGGAATTTTCCATGGACACAAAAGGCGTAAAGCCCGTAAAATTTCTGCCTAATCCGTGTACGGGTTAGTCCAAGCAAGGCGGGAGGATGTTCATAAGAACTCCTCCCGCTTTGTGTATCTGCGTCAGGGAGAATGGATCACGTGAGCTTACCTGCGGTGCTCGCGCTGGCCGACGGAACGATCTTCCGCGGTCAGTCGATCGGAGCCAAAGGCAACACCACAGGCGAAGTCGTTTTCAATACCGCCCTCACCGGGTATCAGGAAATTCTCACCGACCCCTCCTACGCGCGACAGCTCGTCACGCTCACCACACCGCACATCGGCAATACCGGCACCACACCGGAGGATTTGGAATCCCAGCAGGTGTATTGCGCCGGTCTCATCATCCGCGACCTGCCGCTGCTGGCGAGCAACTGGCGCGCCAACGAGACGCTGCCGGAGTTCCTCGAGCGCGGACGTCTCGTCGCCATCGCTGGCCTCGACACGCGCAAGCTCACCCGCATCCTGCGCGAGAAGGGTGCGCAGGCCGGCTGCATCATGACCGGCGAGCAGGTCGATGAGAACGCGGCGGTGAAGCTCGCACGCAAGTTCCCGGGTCTGAAGGGGATGGACCTGGCGAAGGTCGTGAGCGGCAAGAAAAGTTACCAGTGGAACGAGGGCACGATCTGGCCCGAGCCGTCGCGCGCGCCCATCCGTGCCAACCAGCGCCTGCACGTCATCGCCTACGACTTCGGCATCAAGCGCAACATCCTGCGCCTGCTCGCCGATGGCGGCTGCCGCATGACGGTGGTGCCGGCGCAGACGCCCGCCGAGGAAGTGCTGGCGCTCGAGCCCGATGGCATCTTTCTCTCCAACGGCCCCGGAGATCCGGAGCCGTGTGAGTACGCGATCGGCGCGACGCGCAAGTTTCTCGAGACCGACCTGCCGGTGTTTGGCATCTGTCTCGGGCACCAGATTCTCGGGCTCGCCGCGGGGGCGAAGACGGTGAAGATGAAATTCGGCCACCACGGCGCGAATCACCCGGTGCAGGACTTAGAGAGCGGGCGCGTGTTCATCACCAGCCAGAATCACGGTTTTGCGGTCGATGAGACGACGCTGCCCAGTAAGGTGCAGGCCACGCATCGCTCGCTCTTTGACGGCTCGCTGCAGGGCATCGCCTTTACCGACCGCCCGGTCTTTGGCTTCCAGGGACACCCGGAGGCGAGCCCCGGGCCGCACGATCTGAAGCCGCTCTTCGAGCGCTTCAATCACCTCATGCTGCGCCGGCTGCAGGCGCAGCTGAAACTGGCGGAGGAGACGCTGCGCCAGAGAGCCGGCGGACGCTAAGCGCATGCCCAAGCGCACCGACATCCACAGCATCCTCATCATCGGCGCCGGCCCGATCGTCATCGGCCAGGCGTGCGAGTTCGATTACTCGGGCGCCCAGGCGTGTAAGGCGCTGCGCGAGGAGGGTTACCGGGTGATCCTGGTCAACTCCAACCCCGCCACCATCATGACTGACCCTGAGATGGCGGATGCGATCTACATCGAGCCGGTGAACGCCAAAAGCGTCGCGCGCATCATCGAGAAGGAGCGTCCGGATGCGCTGCTACCGACCATGGGAGGGCAGACCGCGCTTAACACCGCGCTTGATCTGGTCCGCGAGGGAGTGCTCGACAAGTACGGGGTGGAAATGATCGCCGCCTCGCGCGCCGCCATCGACATGGCTGAGGATCGGGAACTGTTCCGCAACGCCATGCGCGAGATTGGGCTCGAGACCCCGCAGTCGCAGATCGCCCGCAGCCTCGATGAGGGGCTGGCGATTGCCGCGGAGATCGGCTACCCGATCGTCATCCGCCCCTCCTTCACCTTAGGCGGCAGCGGCGGCGGGATCGCCTACAACCGCGAGGAACTCGAAGCGATCGTGGCGCGCGGGCTGGATGCCTCCCCGACCGGGGAGGTGCTTTTGGAAGAGGCGGTGCTCGGCTGGAAAGAATTCGAGATGGAAGTGGTGCGCGATCACAAGGACAACTGCATCATCGTCTGCTCGATCGAGAACTTAGATCCGATGGGCGTACACACCGGGGATTCGATCACGATCGCCCCGGCGCTCACCCTCACCGACAAGGAATACCAGCGCATGCGCGATGCCTCGATCGCCGTGCTGCGCAAGATCGGTGTGGATACCGGCGGCTCGAACGTGCAGTTCGCCGTCAACCCGAAGGACGGGCGGCTCCTCATCATCGAGATGAATCCGCGCGTCTCGCGCTCCTCCGCGCTCGCCTCCAAGGCGACCGGCTTTCCGATCGCCAAGATCGCCGCCAAGCTCGCCGTCGGCTACACGCTCGATGAGCTGAAGAACGACATCACCGGCGGGGCGACGCCGGCCTCCTTCGAACCCTCGATCGATTACGTGGTGACCAAGATCCCGCGCTTTACTTTCGAGAAGTTCCCGGCGGCGAATGATCGGCTCACCACGCAGATGAAGTCGGTCGGGGAGGTGATGGCCATCGGTCGCACCTTCCAGGAGTCGCTGCAAAAAGCCCTGCGCGGGCTTGAGACCGGTCTTGACGGGCTCGCGCCACAGCTGACGCTCCCCTTACGGGATGAGGATTCCGACAAGCTCGCGCACGAGCTGCGCGCCCCGGGCGCGAACCGTCTGCTGTACGTCGCGGATGCCTTTCGCGCCGGCTGGTCGCGCGCGCGCGTGGGCGAGCTCACGCACATCGATGCGTGGTTTCTGGCGCAGATCGAGGATCTGGTGCGCGAGGAGGCGCAGGTGCGCGAGGAGGGCCTGGGCGCCCTGGACGCGGCCCGCCTGCGGGCACTGAAGCGCAAGGGCTTCTCCGACGCTCGTCTCGCAGGCCTCGTGGACATGCCCGAGAAGGCAATCCGCGACAAGCGCCACGAACTGAAAGTCCTGCCGGTGTACAAGCGCGTCGACACCTGCGCGGCGGAGTTCGCCACGTCCACCGCGTATCTGTACTCAACCTACGAGGAGGAGTGCGAGGCGCAGCCCACCACCAAGCGCAAGATCATGATCCTCGGCGGCGGTCCGAACCGCATTGGCCAGGGTATCGAGTTTGACTACTGCTGCGTGCACGCCGCGCTGCAGCTGCGCGAGGACGGCTTCGAGACCATCATGGTCAACTGCAACCCCGAGACCGTCTCGACCGACTACGACACCTCCGATCGGCTCTACTTTGAGCCCCTGACGCTCGAGGACGTGCTCGAGGTGCTGGCGGTGGAGAAGCCCGAGGGAGTCATCGTGCAGTTTGGGGGCCAGACGCCGCTGAAGCTCTCGCGCGCGCTCGAGGCCGCCGGGGCGCCGATCATCGGCACCTCGCCCGACTCGATCGATGTGGCGGAGGATCGCGAGCGCTTCCAGGCGCTGGTGAAGAAGCTCGGGCTCAAGCAGCCGGCGAACGCCACGGCGCGCAACGAGGAGCAGGGGGTGAAGCTGGCACGCGAGGTGGGCTTCCCGCTCGTGGTGCGGCCCTCGTACGTGCTTGGCGGACGCGCCATGGAAGTGGTGTTCACCGAGGAGGACCTGCGCCTCTACATGAGCAACGCCGTGAAGGTCTCCAACGACAGCCCGGTGCTGCTGGATCGCTTTCTTGACGTCGCCATCGAGGTGGACGTGGACGCGGTGTGTGACGGGGAGGACGTGCTGATCGGCGGCATCATGGAGCACATCGAGCAGGCCGGCGTGCACTCGGGCGATTCGGGTTGCTCGCTGCCGCCGAACAGCCTCACGCGCGAGACGCAGAAGGAGCTGCGCGAGCAGACGCGCAAGCTCGCCCGCGCGCTCAACGTCGTCGGCCTCATGAACGTGCAGTTCGCCATCCAGGCGGGCGTCATCTACGTGCTCGAGGTCAACCCGCGTGCCTCGCGCACGGTGCCGTTTGTCTCCAAGGCGACAGGCCTGCCGCTCGCGAAGATCGCCGCACGCGTCATGACGGGCCGGAAACTGAAGCAGCTGGTGGGCGCGGTGGAGCGTGTGCCCGGCTACTACTCGGTGAAGGAAGCGGTGTTCCCGTTCGTGAAGTTCCCCGAGGCCGACCCGATCCTCGGCCCCGAGATGAAATCCACCGGCGAGGTGATGGGCACCGGGCGCACGTTCGGGGAGGCGTACGCGAAAGCGCAAACCGCCTCAGGCGTCACGCTGCCGCGCCAGGGGGTGTGTTTCATCAGCGTGCGCGACCGCGACAAGGAACCCGCGGTGGGGCTCGCCCGCAAACTCATCGAGCGCGGCTTCGAGGTGCTCGCCACCGAGGGCACGGCGCGGGCGCTCACCGAGGCAGGCGTCGCCTGCCGGCGCGTGAACAAAGTGCGCGAGGGGCGCCCGCACATCGTCGACATGATCAAGAACGATGAAGTCGATCTGATCGTCAACACCACCGAGGGCAAGCAGGCGATCCGCGAATCCAACTCGATCCGCCGGGAGGCGGTGCACCGGCGCGTCACCTACTACACGACCCTCGCCGCAGGCCTCGCCACCTGCGAGGCGCTCGATCACATTGACGAGGTCGAGGTCAACCGCCTGCAGGATCTGCACGCCGAGGCAGCCGGGGCATGAAGCGCACGCCGATGACGCTGCGGGGCGCGGAGGCGCTGCGGGTGGAACTGAAGCGCCTGAAGAGCCAGGACCGCCCCAATATCATCAAGGCGATCGCCGAGGCGCGCGGCCATGGGGATCTGTCCGAGAACGCCGAATATCACGCCGCGCGCGAGCAGCAGGGCTTCGTCGAGGGACGCATCAAGGAAATCGAGGGCAAGCTCGCGAACGCCGAAGTGATCGAGCCGGGCAAGCTCACCAACACCGGACGCGTGATGTTCGGGGCGCTGGTGGAGCTTGAGGATCAGGACAACGGCGAGCGCGTCATCTACCAGGTGGTCGGGGAGGATGAGGCGGACATTCGCGCCGGGCGCATCTCCGTCGGCTCCCCGATCGCGCGCGCGCTCGTTGGCAAATCCTGCGGCGAGGTGGTGGAGGTGGCCGCCCCGGGCGGCACGCGCTCCTACGAGATTCTCGCGGTGCGATTCGAATAAGGGCGCCAGACGTTAGGCGTCCGGGATGAGGATGCGCGGCAGCGTGGCGTGTGGGCGATATAAGACGGCGACGTTGCCGATGCCGTGCACCAGGGTGCTCGCGGTCCGCGCGGTAAGTTCCCCGATGAGCGCGGCGCGCGCCGCGCGATCCCCCGCGGGGGTCTTGACCTTGATGAGTTCGTGGTCGTGCAGCGCGCGCACGGTCTCGCGCACCAGCGAGTCGGTGAGCCCGGGATTGCCAATGCGGATCACGGGTTTGAGGCGGTGCGCGAGCCCGCGCAGGTGCTTCTTCTGGCGCTCGGAGAGCTCCGGGGCGGCCGCGGCTAGCGGGGTAGGGGCGGTCTGGCTCACAGCGGGCATTGTAAGAGCGAGGAACTTGTGCCGCACTGCTGCCCACTAATCGCATGAGCCGCCGGTCCAAGAGCAGCGATCGCTGGCTCAAGGAGCACTTTGCCGATCCCTTCGTGCAGCGTGCGCAGAGCGAGGGCTTTCGCTCGCGCGCGGTCTACAAGCTCGAGGAGATCGACCGGCGCGAGCATCTGCTCAAGCCCGGGCGTGTATGCCTGGACCTGGGTGCGGCCCCGGGCGCCTGGAGCCAGTACGCGCGCAGGCGGGTCGGCAAAGGCGGGCGCGTCATCGCCACCGACCTGCTGGCGATGCCGGCACTGACCGGGGTGGAGTTCGTGCAGGGGGACTTCCGGGAGGAGGAACTCTGGGGGAAGCTGCAGGCGCTGCTGGGCGCGCGGGCGGTGGACGTACTGCTCTCGGACATGGCCCCGAACCTAAGCGGCGTGGATGCGATCGACCAGCCGCGCGCCATGGACCTGGCGGAGCTCGCGCTGCAGCGGGCGCAGGACGTCTTGAAGAGCGGCGGGGATGCCCTGATCAAGGTGTTCCAGGGTGCGGGTTTTGAGGAATTTGTGCGCGCGGCCCGGGCCCGGTTCGGCAAGGTTAAGCTGATTAAACCTGAGGCTTCGCGCTCGCGCAGCCCGGAGATGTATTTACTGGCCATGCAGTTTCGCTTGGTGTAGGTTCATTTGAGCTACCGCCCGGAACGCGCGTGAAAAAGGACGAAAGCCTTTGAACGATTTGACAAAGAACATCCTGTTGTGGGTCGTCATCGTGTTCGTCCTGCTCCTGGTGTTCAGCCGGTACATGCCCGCCGTCGGGCAGCCGCAGGAGATCCCCTACTCGCAGTTCCTGGATGACGTGAAGTCCGGGCGGGTCGAGTCGGTGATCATGCAGGCGGAGATGATCTACGGTAAGAACAAGGACAAGAGCGACTTCAAGACGCGCAATCCGGAGACCGACTACACGGCCCTCATTGGCTCGCTGATGAAATCGAACGTGAAGATCGAGGCGCGCGAGCCCAAGCAGCCGAATTTCATCGGGCAGCTGGTGCTGCAGATGGCCCCGGCGCTACTGCTCATCGTCGTCTTTCTTTACATGCTGCGGCAGATGCAGGGCGCCTCGGGCGGCCGTGGCGCGATGTCCTTTGGTAAGAGCCGGGCACGCCTGCTCGGCGAGGATCAGGTGAACGTCACCTTCGCCGACGTGGCGGGGGTGGATGAGGCGAAGCAGGAAGTGGCCGAGATCGTCGACTTCCTCAAAGACCCGGGCAAGTTCCAGAAGCTCGGCGGCAAGATCCCCAAGGGCGTGCTCATGGTCGGCTCCCCGGGCACGGGCAAGACGCTGCTGGCGCGCGCCATCGCAGGCGAAGCCAAAGTACCGTTCTTCACCATTTCCGGCTCAGACTTCGTCGAGATGTTTGTCGGCGTGGGCGCCTCGCGCGTGCGCGACATGTTCGAGCAGGCGAAGAAGCATGCCCCGTGCATCATCTTCATCGATGAGATCGATGCGGTCGGGCGCCACCGCGGCGCCGGTCTCGGCGGCGGTCACGATGAGCGCGAGCAGACCCTAAACCAGCTGCTCGTGGAGATGGACGGCTTTGAGGGCAACGAAGGCATCATTGTCATCGCCGCCACCAACCGCCCGGATGTGCTCGATCCGGCCTTGCTGCGCCCCGGGCGCTTTGACCGCCAGGTGGTGGTGCCGCTGCCGGACGTGCGCGGCCGCGAACAGATCCTGCGCGTGCACATGCGCCGCGTGCCGCTCGCCGATGATGTGAAGCCCGCGCTGATCGCGCGCGGCACGCCGGGCTTCTCGGGGGCGGACCTGGCCAACCTCGTCAACGAGGCGGCACTGTTTGCCGCGCGCGCCAACAAGCGCATCGTTGGGATGGACGAATTCGAGCGCGCCAAGGACAAGATCTACATGGGGGCCGAACGGCGCTCCATGGTCATGTCGGATCACGAGAAGAAGATGACTGCCTTCCACGAAGCAGGACATGCGATCGTCGGCTTCATCGTGCCCGAGCACGACCCGGTCTATAAGGTGACGATCATCCCGCGCGGCCGCGCACTCGGGCTCACCTGGTACCTGCCGGAAGGGGACCGTTACAGCACGAGCCGTCGCGAGCTGGAGAGCCGCATCACCTCGCTCTTCGGCGGCCGCGTGGCGGAGGAGCTGATTTTCGGGGTCGACGGCGTGACCACCGGCGCGGCCAACGACATCGAGCGCGCCACGGAACTCGCGCGCAACATGGTCACCAAGTGGGGACTGTCGGACAAGCTCGGTCCGCTCACCTATTCCGAGGAGACCGGCGAGGTCTTTCTCGGCCGCACGGTCACCCAGCACAAGCAGGTCTCGGATGTGACCGCGCACGCGATCGATGAGGAAGTGCGGCGTGTCATCGAGAACAACTACACCCGCGCCAAGGGCATTCTCGAGGCGAACCTCGAGAAGCTGCACCTGATGGCCGAAGCGCTCATCAAATACGAGACCATCGATGAGGACCAGCTGAAGGACATCATGGCGGGCAAGACGCCCAAGCCGCCGGCGGGCTGGGACGACACGCTCTCGAACAAGCCTCCCAAGACGCCCGCGGAGGGCCCCGCGGCGGGCGGGCCGCCGATCCCGGCCGGCCAGCACTGAAGATTCCTCGGGCGGCCCGCGCGCGCCACCTCTCCGGGCCCTTAGGCGCCGCGCATGTCGGTCCTCCCGTTTCAGCTGCGCTGCGCGGACCGCACGCTCACCCTGCGCGAGCCTGTGGTCATGGGGGTCCTGAACGTGACACCCGATTCCTTCTTCGAGGGCGGACGCTTTAGCGACCCTGAAGCGGCGATTGCACACGGCGTGCGCCTCGTCGCCGAGGGCGCAGCCCTTATCGACGTCGGCGGTGAGTCGACGCGCCCGGGGGCCCAGAGTGTGGGCGTCGAGGAGGAGCTCGCGCGCGTCGTACCCGTCATCCGCGGCCTGCGCGCCGCCACCGGCGCGATCCTCTCCGTCGACACGAGTAAACCTGAGGTCATGAGCGCCGCCGCCGCGGCCGGCGCCGGACTCATCAACGATGTGCGCGCGCTGCGCGCCCCCGGGGCACTGGCGGCGGCGCGCGCGAGCGGCTGCGCGGTGTGCCTGATGCACATGCAGGGGGAGCCGCGCACCATGCAGCAAGCCCCCGTATACGCGGACGTGGTGGCCGAGGTGCGCGCCTTCCTCGATGAGCGCGTGTCGGTGTGCCGCGCCGCAGGTTTTGCGTCCGAGCAGCTGCTCATTGATCCTGGGTTCGGCTTCGGCAAGACTTTCACGCACAATCTGACGCTGCTGCGGCACTTAAGCGAACTGGCGCGCGCGGACGTGCCGCTGCTCGTTGGCTTGTCGCGCAAGTCGCTGCTCGGCAAACTTACCGGCCGCCCCGCCGCCGAGCGGGTGTACGGCAGCGTAGCGCTGGCGGTGATCGCCGCCCTGCGCGGTGCGCGCGTGATCCGCGCACACGATGTGGCTGCGACCGTGGATGCCCTGAAGGTCACCGCGGCGCTGGATGAGGGAGGGTAGGGCCTTGGCGCGTCAATACTTCGGCACGGATGGGGTGCGCGGTAAAGTGGGCGAGCACCCCATGACGGTGAATTTCGCGCTGCGGCTGGCGAGCGCCGCCGCGCGCGTGCTGGCGCCTGAGGGCGGCACCGTGCTCATCGGCAAGGACACGCGCCTTTCGGGCTACATGTTCGAGGCGGCGCTCGAGGCGGGCTTCGTCGCCGCGGGCGTTAACGTCATGCTGATCGGCCCGCTGCCCACACCCGGCATCGCCTACATGACGCGCCGCTTTAACTGCGACTTCGGCGTCGTCATCAGCGCCTCGCACAACCTCTACGATGATAACGGCATCAAGTTCTTCGATGCCTCCGGCGGCAAGCTCTCCGATGAGCTCGAGGAGCGCATCGAAGCGGAGCTCGAGCAACCGCCGCTCACGCGCACTTCGCGCAATCTCGGGCGCGCCACGCGCGCGGATCGCTCGCGCACGCTTTACCAGGAATTCTGTGCCTCGACGCTGCCGCAGGGACTGGATCTGTCGGGGCTGAAGATCGTCATCGACTGTGCCAACGGCGCGGCCTACAAGGTCGGCCCACGCATCCTCGCCGATCTCGGCGCCGAGATCGTGCCGATCGGCTGCTCGCCCAACGGCCGCAACATCAACGACGGCTGCGGTTCTATGGCTCCGGACCTGCTGCAACTCACCGTGCCCGGGGTGCGCGCGAATGTGGGGCTCGCGCTCGATGGCGACGGTGACCGCCTGGTGATGGTCGATCACCTGGGGCGCATCGTCGACGGCGATCAGCTGCTGTATGTCATCGCCCGATCGCTCAAGGACGCCGGCACCCTGCGCGGCCCGGTGATCGGCACCGTCATGAGCAATCTGGGGCTGGAGATCGCGCTGCGCTCCGCCGGCATCGAGTTCATGCGTGCGGCGGTCGGTGACCGTTACGTGCTCGCACTGCTGCGCGAGCGGCACGGCGTGCTCGGCGGGGAGAGCTCCGGTCATATCCTCTGCCTGGACAAGACCACCACCGGGGACGGCCTGGTGAGTGCGTTGCAGGTGCTCGCGGTCATGAAGCAAACCGGGCGGGAACTGGCGGAACTCGCCTCCGGCATGCGCAAGTTCCCCCAGGTGCTCCTGAACGTTAAGGTGGCGGCGCGCTTTGATCCGACTCGCGTGGCGGTCGTACAGGAGGGGGTCGCCCGCATCGAGGCGCGCCTGGGCGCCGAGGGGCGCGTGGTGCTGCGCGCCTCGGGCACCGAGCCGGTGATTCGCGTCATGGTGGAGGGGCGTGACGAGGCCACCACGCGCGCGGCGGCCGCCGAGCTCGCCGAAGTCGTCAGGAACGCCGCCCCCTAAGAGGCGCGGGCACCGCCCAATCGCTGCCCGCGCAGGCCCCCACTAAGGGGGTGCGCACGCCGCGTTGCGTCACCCTGCCTGCATCGCTATCATCGCGCGCCCTTAGAAACCCCAAGTCGCACCGCAAGCGTGCGTTCGAGGTCGGTCCATGCGCCGCCCGATTGTCGCCGGAAACTGGAAAATGCACGGCTCGCGCGCCGAAAACGCGCGGCTGATCGAGGAACTCTTGGCCGGCGCCCCCGCGCAGCCGAGGGCCACCTGCGTCGTGTGTCCGCCGTTTGTCTACCTGCAGGAGGCGGCGCGGCTGCTGCGCGATTCGGCCTTGAGTCTGGGTGCCCAGGACGTCAGTGCCGATACCCACGGCGCCTTCACCGGGGAAGTGTCGGCGGCCATGCTCAAGGACGTCGGCTGCGAGTACGTGATCGTCGGGCACTCGGAGCGGCGGCTGCTGTATCGGGAGAGCGATCAGCTGATCGCGCGCAAGTTCGGGGCTGCGCTCGCCAAGGGCCTGATCCCGATCCTGTGCGTGGGCGAGCAGCTCGCGGATCGTGAGGCCGGACGCATGCGCGAGATCGTGGCACGGCAGCTCGATGTGGTGCTCGAGCTCTCCGGTGCCGGGGCGTTGGAGCACGCCGTCGTCGCCTACGAGCCGGTGTGGGCGATCGGGACCGGACGCAACGCCAGCCCCGAACAAGCCGAGGAAGCGCACGCCTTCATCCGCGCCCGGATCGGCGCCCGGGATGCTAGAATTGCCGCCGCCACGCGCATTCTTTATGGCGGCAGCGTGAAGGCGGGCAATGCGGCTGAGCTCTTCGCGATGCCCGATGTCGATGGCGGGTTAATTGGTGGCGCCTCGCTTAAGGCTGATGAATTTCTGACGATCCTGGCCGCCGCCGGACCCGGATGAGTGAGTATTTCCGATGTGGTTGCGTAACATTCTGACGTTTGTGCAGCTGATCTCCGCCTTCGCGATCATCGGCCTCGTGCTGCTGCAGCGGGGTAAGGGGGCCGACGCCGGGGCGGGCTTCGGGGCTGGGGCCTCGGGCACCGTGTTCGGTGCGCGTGGCGCCACCACCGCGCTCTCGCGCGCCACGGCGATCTTCGCCGTCATCTTCATGCTCAATAGTTTAGCGCTGGCGTATGTGGGTTCGCACCCGGTGGCGGCGGACACGCAGCGGAGCATCCTCGATGAGGCTGCCGAGAAGTCCAAGACCGCGCCCGCCCTGCCGACGACGACGCTGCCGGCGGCGCCGCTGCCGGCGGCGCCGCCTGCGTCAGCGCCGACACCGGCGCCGGCTGAACCGCCACCGGCGCCGAAGTAAAGAGCCCGCGGCCCAAAGCGTTTTTTCATTCGCCGACGTGGTGGAATTGGTAGACACACTAGCTTGAGGGGCTAGCGCCGCAAGGTGTGGGAGTTCGAATCTCCCCGTCGGCACCAAAACGCTTAAGTGCGCTGCTACAATGCGGACCGCTCTTTTTGGGGCAGGTCGCGGTTCGATCTGCCTTTTTTACGGTCGCACGCGCATGCTGTCGAACTATCTGCCCATCCTGATCTTCCTCATCGTCGCCGCGGGCTTGGCGGCGGTGCTACTCATCCTCGGGACCGGCATCGGTCGGCACTTCGCACGCTTCCACGACGATAAGGCCAAGCTCACACCCTACGAGTGCGGCTTCGATGCCTTCGAGGACACGCGCACCAAGTTTGACGTGCGCTACTACCTGGTCGCCATCCTCTTCATCGTCTTCGATCTGGAGATCGCGTTCCTGTTTCCCTGGGCCGTGGCGCTCGACAAGATCGGGCACTTCGGCCTCATCGCCATGGGCATCTTCCTCGCCATCCTGGTGGTGGGATTCGTCTATGAGTGGAAGAAGGGGGCGCTCGAGTGGGACTAGCAGCCGCGGACAGTCCGGAAGGCTTCGCGCAGCGCGGCTTCATGACGACGCAGGTGGATAACCTTCTCAACTGGGCGCGCACCGGCTCGCTGTGGCCGATGACCTTCGGCCTGGCCTGCTGCGCGGTGGAGATGATGCACGCGGGCGCCTCGCGCTATGACCTTGACCGCTTCGGGGTCGTTTTTCGCCCGAGTCCGCGCCAGTCAGACGTCATGATCGTGGCCGGCACGCTCGTCAACAAGATGGCGCCCGCGCTGCGGCGCGTGTACGACCAGATGGCAGAACCGCGCTGGGTCATCTCCATGGGCTCGTGCGCCAATGGCGGGGGCTACTACCACTATTCTTATGCCGTGGTGCGCGGCTGCGACCGCATCGTGCCGGTCGATGTGTACGTGCCCGGCTGCCCGCCGACCGCGGAGGCACTGGTGTACGGGATCTTGCAGCTGCAGAAGAAGATCGCCCGTACCAGCACGATCGCCCGATAAGCGCCGCATGGAGTGAAGTCAAGGTGAGCGAGCGGATCGAAGCTCTCGCCCGGAAAGTTGACGCGCAGCTGTCAGGCAGCGTGCGGCGGGTGGCTGCGCTCGCGCACGAGCTCGCCTATGAGACCGACGCGGCGGGGCTTTTGAGTGTGTGCCGCACGCTGCGCGATGCGCCGGAGCTGAAGTTCCAGATGCTCATGGATCTGGCGGGCGTCGACTACCTGCACTACGGCTGCGATGACTGGCAGACCTCGAGCGCCACGCGCTCCGGTTTCAGCCGCGCGCGCGTTGCAAGTGGCGCGCCGCCGGCTGCCGATGAGCCGGGGCGCTTCGCGGTCGTTTACAACCTGCTCTCCATCGAGCACAACCAGCGCCTGCGGCTGAGGGTGCGCGCGCCCGATAGCACCGAACCGGTCATCGACTCGGTCGTAGAAGTGTGGGCGGCGGCGAACTGGTTCGAGCGCGAGGCGTTCGACCTTTTCGGCGTCCTCTTTCGCGGCCATCCGGACCTGCGTCGCATCCTCACCGACTACGGCTTCATCGGCCACCCCTTCCGCAAGGACTTTCCGCTCATCGGCAACGTCGAGGTGCTGTACGACCCGGCGAAGGGGCGCGTGGTGTACCAGCCGGTGAGCATCACCGCGCGGGTGCTGGTGCCGAAGGTGATCCGCCACGACCACCGTTACGAGCCTGCGCTCAAAGACCCACAGGTGCCGCGCTGATGGCCCCCGCTCCGGTCAACGAAATCCGCAACTACACGATGAACTTCGGACCGCAGCATCCGGCGGCCCACGGCGTGCTGCGTCTGGTGCTCGAGCTCGACGGCGAGGTCATCCAGAAGGCCGACCCGCACATCGGTCTTCTGCACCGCGGCACCGAGAAGCTCGCTGAGTCCAAGCCCTTCAACCAGTCGATCGGTTACATGGATCGCCTGGACTACGTGTCGATGATGTGCAACGAGCACGCCTACGTGCTCGCGATCGAGCGGCTGCTGGGCATCACCCCGCCCGAGCGCGCCCAGTACGTCCGCGTCATGTTCGATGAGATCACGCGCATCCTGAATCACCTGATGTGGCTCGGCGCCCACGGCCTGGACATCGGAGCCATGACGGTGTTCCTGCTGTGCTTTAAGCAGCGCGAGGAACTCATGGACGTTTACGAGGCGGTGTCCGGTACGCGCATGCACGCGACCTACTACCGCCCGGGCGGCGTCTACCGTGATCTACCCGACTCGATGCCGAAGTACCAGGCCTCCAAGTGGCGCTCGGTCAAAGACGCCGCACGCATGAACGAGGCGCGCGCCGGCAGCATGCTCGACTACATCCAGGCCTTCACCGAGACCTTCCCTGCGGCCGTGGATGACTACGAGACGCTTCTCACCGACAACCGCATCTGGAAACAGCGCACCGTGAACATCGGTGTGGTGAGTCCGGAGCGGGCGCTGCAGCTGGGCTTCTCCGGGCCCATGCTGCGCGGTTCGGGCATCGCCTGGGACCTGCGCAAGAAGCAGCCCTACGAGGTGTACGAGCGCATGGATTTTGACGTGCCGGTGGGCCTCAAGGGCGACTGCTACGACCGCTACCTCGTGCGTGTGGAGGAGATGCGCCAGTCAAACCGCATCGTGCGCCAGTGCGTGGAGTGGTTGCGCGCGCATCCGGGCCCGGTGATGGTCGATGACCGCAAAGTGCGCCCGCCCTCGCGCGAGCAGATGAAAGAGGACATGGAATCGCTGATCCATCACTTCAAGTTCTTCACCGAAGGCTACGAAGTGCCCGCCGGCGAGACCTACGCGGCCATCGAGGCGCCTAAGGGCGAGTTCGGCGTCTACTTGGTGTCCGACGGTGCCAACAAGCCCTACCGGCTCAAATGTCGGGCGCCGGGCTTCCCGCACCTGGCGGCCCTGGAGGAGATGACCCGCGGTCACATGCTCGCGGATGTTGTGGCCATCATCGGTACGCAGGACATCGTTTTCGGGGAAATTGACCGGTGAGTACTGAAAGCCTCAGCGCCACCGGCGCGTACAACAAGATCGCGCTGCTCTCCGAGGACACGCGCCGTGAGATCGATCAGTGGGTGGCGAAGTTCCCGCCCGGGCGGCAGCGCTCGGCGTGCATCGCCGCGCTGCGCGCGGCGCAGGAGCAGAACCACGGCTTCCTCACGCGCGAACTCATGGATGCCATCGCCGAGTACCTCAAGCTCGCCCCGATCCAGGTGTACGAGGTCGCCAGCTTCTACTCGATGTTCGAGATCCACCCGTGCGGGCGCCACCACGTGAGCATCTGCACCAACATTTCCTGCCTCTTGAACGGCGGCGAGGAGCTGCTCGCACACGCGGAGCGCAAACTCGGCATCAATCTGAACCAGAGCACGCCCGATGGGCGCATCTTTCTTAAGCGGGAGGAGGAGTGCCTCGCTGCCTGCACCGGCGCGCCGATGATGATGGTCGATCATGTGTTTCACGAGCGCTTAACGCCGGAAAAGCTCGATGAGATTCTGGACGCGCTCAAATGAGTGACTACGCCGACAAGATGAACCTGCTGGTGTTTGAGCCGCTGAAGCTCGAGCGCCCCTGGACACTCGCCACCTACCGTTCGATCGGCGGCTACACGGTGTGGGAGCAGATCCTCAAGGACAGGCCAGCGCGCGAAGAGATCATCGACAAGCTCAAGGCCTCCGGCCTGCGCGGCCGCGGGGGCGCTGGCTTTCCGACCGGCACCAAGTGGAGCTTTATGCCGCGCAACTCCCCGGTGCAGAAGTACCTGGTGTGCAATTCCGATGAGAGCGAGCCGGGCACCTGCCACGATCGCGACATCCTGCGCTACAACCCGCACGCCGTCATCGAGGGGCTCGCGATCGGCGGCTACACCACCAACACCACCGTTGCCTATAACTACATCCGCGGCGAGTTCTTAGGCGAGCCGGTACCCCGCTTCGAGGCGGCGCTTAAGGAAGCGTATGAGGCGGGCCTGCTCGGCAAGAACATCAGGGGTAGCGGCGTTGACTTCGACCTGCACACCTTCATCGGCGCCGGGGCCTACATCTGCGGCGAGGAGACGGGGCTGCTCGAATCACTCGAAGGCAAGCCCGGTAAGCCGCGCTTCAAGCCGCCGTTCCCCGCTAATTTTGGCGTGTATGGAGCCCCGACCACGGTCAACAACACACTCAGCTTCGCCTCCGTGCCGACCATCCTGCGCAAGGGTCCCGCCTGGTTCGCAGGTCTGGGGCCTGCGAACTCGGGCGGCACGATGATTTACTCAGTCTCCGGACACGTGGAAAAGCCACAGAATCTGGAGCTGCCACTCGGCATTCCCTTCGCAGACCTGCTCGGCCTGTGCGGTGGTGTGCGCGGCGGCCGCAAGCTTAAGGCCGTGATCCCCGGCGGCGTCTCGGTGCCGGTGGTGCCAGGGGAGATCATGTTGAAAACCAACATGGACTACGATTCGGTGAAGGCGGCAGGTTCGGCGCTCGGTACCGGCGCCGCCATCGTCATGGACGAGAGCACCTGCATGGTGCGGGTGCTCGAGCGTATCTCGCGCTTCTACATGGCCGAGTCCTGCGGCCAGTGCACGCCCTGCCGCGAGGGCACCGGCTGGATGAACCGGTTACTGAAGCGCGTGCTCGCCGGGCAGTCGCGGCGCGAAGAACTCGGGCTGCTGCTGGATGTGGCGAACCGCATCGAGGGGCACACGATCTGCGCTTTCGGGGATGCCTCGGCGTGGCCGGTGCAAAGCTTCCTCAAGCACTACCGGCACGAGTTCGAATACATGATCGATCACGGGGGCCGCAGCATCGTGAGCGACACGCGCGGAGCGCAGGCGGCCTAAGCGCCTTTTAAGCAAACGGATACCTTCCATGGCGGATGAGCTGGTCAACATCGAGATCGACGGGGTCGCCGTTAAGGCGAAGAAGGGCGAGATGCTCATTCGCGCTACCGACGCGAACGGCGCCTACGTGCCGCGCTTCTGCTATCACGAGAAGCTCGCGATTGCGGCCAACTGTCGCATGTGCCTGGTCGAGATCGAGAAGGCGCCCAAGCCGATGCCCGCCTGCGCCACGCCGGTCGCGGAGGGCATGAAGGTCTTCACCAAGTCCCCGAAAGCGATCGCGGCGCAGCGCGCCACCATGGAATTTCTCCTCATCAATCACCCCCTCGACTGCCCGATCTGTGACCAGGGCGGGGAGTGCGAGCTGCAGGACCTGGCGGTCGGCTTCGGACGCGACGTTTCCCGCTATAACGAAGGCAAGCGGGCCGTGCTGGATGAGAACCTCGGGCCCTTGATTGCGACTGACATGACGCGCTGCATCCAGTGCACGCGCTGCATCCGCTTCACCGAGGAAATTGCTGGCCTCCAGGAACTGGGCATGATCGGCCGCGGCGAGCACATGGCGGTGCGCACCTATATCGAGAGCACGGTCAACCACGAGCTCTCCGGCAACGTGATCGATCTGTGTCCGGTGGGCGCTTTGGTGTCTAAGCCGTATCGCTTCAGCGCCCGCGCATGGGAGATGAGCTCGGTTCCGCTCATCTCCCCGCACGATGCGCTGGGCACGAATCTCTTCGGGCACGTGCTACGCGGACAGCTCAAACGCGTGGTGCCGCGCGAGAACGAGGCCATCAACGAGATCTGGAGCGCCGATCGCGACCGCTTCAGCTACGAGGGCGTGTACAGCGAGGACCGCCTGCTGCGTCCCATGGTGCGCCGCGGCAACGAATGGCACGAGAGCGACTGGGAGAGTGCGCTGACGCAGGTGGCGGAAGGGCTGCGCGCGTGCGCGCCGCAGCTGGGCGTGCTCACGAGCGGCACCGGCACCTTGGAAGAGCTGTATCTTGCGGCGCGCCTGGCACGTGGCCTCAACACCCACAACATCGATCATCGGCTGCGCCAGCGCGACTTCACGGATCAGACCGCAGATCCGCTGTTTCCTGGGTTGGGCATGGCGCTCGCGGACGTGGATGCGCTGCAAGGACTTCTCATTGTCGGTTCCAACCTGCGACGCGAGGTGCCGCTGCTCGCGCACCGGGTGCGCAAGGCCGCGACGCGCGGTGCGCAGGTGGCGTTTCTCAATCCGGCCCGCTTCCCCTACCTCTTCCCGGTGAAGGCGTATCTCACGTCCGCGCCGCAAGACTGGGTGGCGGATCTGGCCGCGGTGCTCGCCGCCGCGGCGGCCGCGACGGGCAAGAGCGTGCCTGCGCACCTTGAGCCGGCCGTGAGCGCGGCGCGGGTCTCGGATCAGCATCGCGCCCAGGCGGCGGTGTTGCTCGCCGGTGAACGCCGTGCCGTGTGGCTCGGGGCGCTGGCGGCGCGCCATGCGCGCTTCGCGGACTTGCGCGCCCTCGCCGCCGGGCTTGCCGCACTCACCGGTGCCACGCTCGGGCGCATCACGGAAGGGGGCAACGCGGCCGGGGCTTATCTGGCCGGCGCCATCCCGCACCGCGAGGCCGGCGGCAAGAGCGTCGCGCAGCCCGGACTGAGCGCGGCGGCCATGCTCAAGCAGCCGCTGCGCGCCTATCTGCTGCTCGGTGGGATCGAGCCGACGATCGATGCCCTGAATCCTGAGTCGCTGCGCACGCTCGCCAAGGCCGAGCTGGTGGTGGCGATCACCCCCTTTGCGAGCGAGGAGATGAAGGCGGTCGCGCACGTGATGCTGCCCATGGGCACCTTCGCGGAGACCTCCGGCACTTACGTGAACTGTGAAGGGCGCTGGCAGAGCCACAGCGGCGCAGCGGCGGCGGTCGGGGAGTCCCGCCCCGGGTGGAAGGTGCTGCGTGTGCTCGGCAACCTTATGGATATCGGGGGCTTCGAGTATCAGTCCTCCGAAGAGGTGCTCAGCGAAGTGCGCGCACGCTGCGCGGATGCTCAGCCCTCCGGCTACGAGGGCACGCACGCGGTCGCGGCGACGCCCCCGGGCGCACTCGATGCCGGGCTCATCGACGTACCCATGTATCAGACGGACGCCTTGGTGCGCCGCGCGCCCTCGCTGCAGCGCACGCGCGAAGGCCGCACGCCGGTCGTGACGTACTAGCAGGG
Organism: uncultured Pseudomonadota bacterium; assembly: GCA_963850955.1. Classification (GTDB taxonomy): domain Bacteria; phylum Pseudomonadota; class Gammaproteobacteria; order Steroidobacterales; family Steroidobacteraceae; genus 13-2-20CM-66-19. Next base: position 3,540,818 of record CAWKMW010000004.1, on the reverse strand, counting down.
CCGGGACGCAAGTGCTGCAGACACTGCATTCCCGGTGGGCTTCGCTGCCGAGCCTGTGGGCCTCGCTGCCGGAGTACGTGCGCTCCACGGTGTGGATCCTCATCATTACCGTGGCGTTGATCCTCTGTGTCGCCTTTCTCACCCTGTGGGAGCGCAAGGTCATTGGCTGGATGCAGCTGCGTCGCGGCCCGAACCGCGTGCGCATCTTCGGCCTGCTGCCGGGCCTCGGTCAGCCCTTCGCGGACGTCCTCAAGCTTTTGATCAAGGAAGTGGTGATCCCGGCGAAGGCGAACAAGATCCTCTTTCGCCTGGCGCCGATGATTGCGCTCATCCCGGCCTTCGCCGCGTGGGCCGTGATACCGCTGTCGCCTGAGCTGGTCATCTCCAAAGCCGATGCCGGTCTGCTTTATCTGCTGTCGCTCACCTCGATGAGCGTGTACGGCGTCATCATCGCCGGCTGGGCGACGAACTCGAAATACGCCTTCCTCGGTGCTATGCGCTCCGCGGCGCAGATGGTGGCGTACGAGATTGCCATGGGATTTGCGCTCGTCGGGGTGCTCATGGCCACCGGCAGCATGAACCTGGGCACCATCGTGCGTACCCAGGAGGGCGGGATCGGATCGTGGAACTGGTTCTGGCTCTTCCCGCTGTTTCTGGTGTACTTCATCTCCGGCGTCGCCGAGACTAACCGCGCGCCGTTTGATGTGGCGGAAGGGGAGTCGGAGATCGTCGCCGGCTTTCACGTCGAGTATTCCGGCATCGCGTTCGCGCTGTTTTTTCTGGCCGAATACGCCAACATGATCCTGATCTCGGCTCTGACTGCCGTGTTGTTCTTCGGCGGCTGGCAGGGCCCCTTCCAGGGCTGGCCGGCGCTCGGGGGCACCTTCCTCGGGCAACCGAGTTTTCTGTGGTTGTTCCTGAAGGTGTTCTGCCTGGTGTTCCTCTTTCTGTGGTTCCGCGCCACCTTCCCCCGTTACCGCTACGATCAGATCATGCGTCTGGGTTGGAAGGCGCTGATCCCGGTGACGCTCGTGTGGATCGGCGTGGAAATGCTGATGCTCGTGTACCACATCGGACCCTGGTCGCGGCCCTGGTTCCACTGAACGGATGCATCCATGGCCCTAAATCCCTTCAAGACCTTCCTGCTGCCCGAACTTATCAAGGGGATGCTCGTCACCGGACGCACCTTCTTTGAGAACAAGTACACCCTCAACTACCCGGAAGAGAAGACGCCGCAGTCGCCGCGCTTCCGCGGCCTGCACGCGCTGCGCCGCTACGCGAACGGGCAGGAGCGCTGCATCGCCTGCAAGCTGTGCGAGGCGGTGTGCCCGGCCGTGTGCATCACGATCGACTCGGACGTGGCCGCCGATGGCACGCGCCGCACGACGCGATACGACATCGACCTGTTCAAGTGCATCTACTGCGGCTTCTGCGAGGAGGCCTGTCCGGTCGATGCGATCGTGCTGACACGCATTCACGAATACCACATGGAGCGGCGCGGCGAGAACATCATGAGCAAGGACAAGCTGCTCGCGGTCGGCGAGCGCTACGAGGCCATGATCGCCACCGACAAGGCCGCCGACGGCCCGTACAAATGAACACGCGCCACGCCACCGCGGATCCTCGCCCATGCTGATCCAGTCGCTCTTCTACCTGTTCGGCACTATCCTCGTGCTCGCGGCCATTGGCGTGATCAGCGCGCGCAATCCGGTCTACTCGGCGCTGGCACTCGTCATGTGCTTCGTCACTTCGGCGGCCATCTGGCTTTTGCTCGAGGCGGAGTTTCTCGCCGTGGTGCTGGTGCTGGTGTACGTGGGCGCCGTGATGGTGCTGTTCCTGTTCGTGGTCATGATGCTCGACATCGATCTTGCGGAGCTGCGCCAGGGGTTCACCCGCTTCGCCTGGCTCGGCTGGCTCACCGCGCTCGCGGTCATCGTCGAGATCGCAGGCGTGGTGTGGGCGCGCGGTGGGCTTGGGGTCGACGCCAGCCGCGGCGGCACGCCGACGGCGGCTAACTACAGCAATACGCTCGAGCTCGGGCGGCTGCTGTATACCCGCTACGCCTATCCGCTTGAGCTCGCCGCGATGCTGCTCCTGGTGGCGATCGTGGCCGCCATTTCGCTCACCCTGCGCCACCGCACCGGGCTTAAGCAGCAGGACGTGGACGCGCAGGTCGCCGTGCGCGCCACGGATCGCCTGCGCATCATCAAGATGGATGCGGAGAAGGGCTCATGATCAGTCTTGCGCAGCTGCTGACACTCTCCGGGATCCTGTTCTCGCTCGCCGTGGCGGGTATCTTCTTGAACCGCAAGAATGTGCTGCTGCTGCTCATGTGCGTGGAGCTGCTGTTGCTGGCTGCCAACTTCAACTTCATCGCCTTCTCACGCTACCTCGGGGATCTTAACGGCCAGGTGTTCGTGTTCTTCGTGCTCACCGTGGCGGCGGCCGAGTCTGCCATCGGGCTTGCGATCCTGGTGGTCCTGTTCCGCGAGCGGCGCAGCATCAACGTTGAAGACCTGAATACGCTGAAAGGCTAAAGAGCGCACCTATGAACCCCACCGCGCTGCTGGCCGTGCCGCTGCTGCCGCTACTGGCCACGATCATTGCCGGCCTCTTTGGCCGCTATATCGGGCGCGTCGCGGCGCAGCTCATCACGATTGCTGCGGTGGCGGTGAGCTGCTGGCTGTCGCTGGGGATCCTCAGGCAGATCTACTGGGGCGGCGTGCCGAGCTACGACGCTCCGGTGTACACCTGGCTGGTGAGCGATGGCATGACCATGCAGGTCGGTTTCCTCGTCGATCGGCTGACGGCGCTCATGATGGCGGTGGTGACCTTCGTGTCGCTGTGTGTGCACGTCTACAGCATCGGCTACATGCGCGATGATCCGGGCTACACGCGCTTCTTCAGCTACATCTCGCTCTTCACCTTCGCCATGCTGATGCTGGTGATGTCGAACAACTTCATGCAGCTGTTCTTCGGCTGGGAAGGGGTCGGGGTCGTCTCCTATCTTCTCATCGGCTTCTGGTACGCGCGCCCGAGCGCGATCGTCGCCAACCTGAAGGCCTTTATCGTCAACCGCATCGGCGACTTCGGCTTCGTGCTCGGCATCGCCGGCATCGCCTACTTCACCAACTCGATGCACTACGCGGAGGCCTTCGCCGCTGCGCCGCGCATCGCGCACGCGCTCATCCCGCTGTCGGCGACCTGGAGCGTCAACGCGCTCACGCTGATCTGCGTGTGCCTCTTTGTCGGCGCCATGGGCAAGTCCGCCCAGGTGCCGCTGCACGTGTGGTTACCGGACTCGATGGAAGGTCCGACACCCATCTCAGCACTCATCCACGCCGCCACCATGGTTACCGCGGGTATCTTCATGGTGGCGCGCATGTCGCCGCTGTTTGAGTACTCCGAGGCCGCGCTGTCGTTCGTGCTGGTGATCGGCGCCACCACGGCATTCTTCATGGGCCTGCTCGGGGTGGTGAACAACGACATCAAGCGCGTCATCGCCTACTCGACGCTCTCGCAGCTCGGCTACATGACCGTGGCGCTCGGGGTGTCCGCCTACGGCGCCGCGATGTTTCATCTGATGACGCACGCCTTTTTCAAGGCGCTGCTGTTTCTCGCGGCCGGCTCGGTCATCATCGGCATGCACCACGAGCAGGACATGCGCAAGATGGGCGGCCTGGCGAAGTACATGCCGATCACCGCCGTGACCTGCTGGATCGGGGCACTGGCGCTCATCGGCACGCCCTTCTTCTCGGGTTTTTACTCGAAGGACGCCATTATCGAGGCGGTGGGGGACTCACACCGCTGGGGCGCCACCTATGCTTACTGGTGCGTGCTGTGCGGGGTCTTCGTCACCGCCCTGTACACGTTTCGCATGCTGTTCATGACGTTCCATGGTCCGGAGCGCTTCCGGCAGGTTCAGGAGCACACGTCCCCGGTGGAGCCGGGCAGTGAGACGCACGAGGAGCAGGGGCACGGGGAAGCCCCGCACGAGAGCCCCCTGGTCGTGACGCTGCCGCTGATCGCACTCGCGATCCCATCGGTGGTGATCGGTGCGCTCACGGCCGCCTCGGTGCTCTACGGCAGTTATTTCGGCACTTCGATCTTCGTGCTGCCCCCTAACAACGTCATCGCCAAGGTGGGCGAGGAGTTCTCCGGCGCGACGCTCGCGGGGCTGCACGGCTTGATCTCGCTGCCGTTCGCGTTTGCGCTCGCCGGTGTGCTGACGGCCTGGGCATGTTTCCTGCGTTGGCCGCAGCTCGCGGATAAAGCTGCGCGACGTTTTGGCGGCCTGCAAAGTCTGCTCACGCACAAGTACTACTTTGACTGGTTCAACGAGCATGTCGTCGTCCCGCTCACGCGCGGCATCGGCGTGGGCCTGTGGCGCGGGGGCGATGAGGTGCTGATCGATGGGGCGCTCGTCAACGGCACCGCGGCGGGCGTCGGCTGGTTCGGCGGCGTCGTGCGGCGCGTGCAGAGTGGCTATCTGTACTCCTACGCCTTCTGGATGATGATCGGCCTTGCGCTGTTGCTCGGCTGGTTCCTGGCACACGCCTGAAACGAATACGAAGTCACCACGATGCACGGCCTTCTGTCGCTTCTGATCTGGTTGCCCATCGGCACGGGCGTGCTGATCCTGTTGCTCGGCGACGGCCACGTGGTCACCGGGCGCTGGCTCGCGCTCCTGGGCTCGCTGGCGACGCTCGTGCTCGTGGTCCCGCTGTGGGACTCGTTCGACCCGACCACCGCCGCGCTGCAGTTCGGCGAGCATCTGCCGTGGCTGCCGCGCTTCAACGCCGCGTACGCCCTCGGCGTCGATGGCATCTCCCTGCCCCTCATCGTGCTCACGGCGTTCATGACCGTGCCGGTGGTGATTGCCGGCTGGAGCGTCATCACGCAACGCGTGGCGCAGTACTTCGCGGCCTTCCTCATCATGGAGGGGCTGATGATCGGGGTGTTCTGCGCCACCGATGCACTGCTCTTTTATTTTTTCTGGGAAGCGATGCTGATCCCGATGTTTCTCATCATCGGCATCTGGGGCGGCCCGCGGCGCGTGTACGCCACGATCAAGTTCTTTCTCTACACCTTCCTCGGCTCGGTGTTCATGCTGGCCGCGCTCATTTACATGTACGTGAAGGGCGGCAGCTACTCGATCGCAGGTTTACAGGCGCTGCCGCTTACCCTCATCGAGCAGCGCTGGATTTTTGTCGCCTTTCTGCTGGCGTTCGCGGTGAAGGTGCCGATGTGGCCGGTGCATACCTGGCTGCCCGATGCTCACGTGGAGGCGCCCACTGGCGGCTCGGTGATCCTGGCGGCCATCATGCTGAAGATGGGCGGCTATGGCTTTCTGCGTTTTAGCTTGCCCATCGCACCGGATGCGAGCCGCGAGCTCGATGTGCTGGTGATCGCGCTGTCGCTGATCGCCGTCGTCTACATCGGCTTCGTGGCGCTGGTGCAGCAGGACATGAAGAAGCTCATCGCCTACTCCTCAATCGCCCACATGGGCTTTGTGACCCTCGGTGCGTTCGTGATCTACGAGATCGTCCGTCACACGGGCAGCGCGCAGGGGGCCGGCATGGGCCTCGATGGGGCCATGGTGCAGATGGTGTCGCACGGGCTCATCTCCGGGGCGCTGTTCCTGTGCGTCGGCGTGCTCTACGACCGCATGCACAGCCGCCAGATCGCCGACTACGGCGGCGTCGTCAACACCATGCCGGTGTTCGCCGCCTTCATGGTGTTGTTTGCGCTCGCCAACACGGGCCTGCCGGGGACTTCCGGCTTCGTCGGGGAGTTCCTGGTCATCATCGCGAGCTTCCGCGCAAGCTTCTGGTACTCGTTTCTCGCGGCGGTCACGCTCGTGCTGGGAGCCGCCTACACGTTGTGGCTCGTCAAGCGTGTGGTGTTTGGCCCCGTGACGAGTCCCCGGGTCGCGGCGCTCAAGGACCTCAACGGCCGCGAGTTTCTGGTGCTCGGGGCGCTCGCACTCGCGGTGCTGTTCATCGGGGTGTGGCCGCAGCCGCTCTTGAAGGTCATGCAGCCGACGATCCATCACCTGGTGAGCCAGGCCATCGCCACCAAGCTATAGGCGCTGAAAGCTCCCATGTCTGAAAACCTGATCACCTGGGCAAGTCTCGCTCCTGTCACCCCGGAGATCTGCCTGGTCGTGGCGATCTGCCTGATCCTCTTGGTCGATGTGTTTGCCGGCGAGAAGCACGCCGGTCTTACCTCCACGCTGACGCTGCTCGCCCTCGCGCTGAGCGCGGCCCTCACGGTGCGCTACGCACACGTCACCGAGCGCATCGTGCTGCTGAACGGCATGTATGTCGCCGATGAGCTCGCCTTCGTGCTCAAGCTCGCCGCATTCCTCGTGGTGGCGGTGGCGCTGCTGTACTCGCGCACCTATCTTGTGAACCGCAACATCCTGCGCGGTGAGTACTACGTGCTGGCATTGACCGCGTTGCTCGGCATCTTCGTGCAGATCTCGGCCAACAGCCTGCTCACCGTGTACCTGGGAGTGGAGCTGCTGGCGCTTTCGGTTTACGCCATGGTGGCGTTCGACCGCGACTCGGGCATGTCGGCCGAAGCGGCTATGAAGTACTTCGTGCTGGGCGCCATCGCCTCCGGGGCGCTGCTCTACGGCATGTCGCTGATCTACGGACTGACCGGCACACTCGAGCTCGGTGAGATCGCCGTGCGGCTCAGCTCCCCGTCCTCGCTCGGCGTGATCATGGGGCTCGCGTTCATCGTCGTGGCGGTCGCCTTTAAGCTCGGCGTCGTGCCTTTCCACATGTGGCTGCCGGACGTGTACGAGGGCGCGCCCACCAGCGTCACGCTCTTCATCGGTACCGTGCCCAAAATCGCCTACTTCGCACTCGCGCTGCGTCTGCTCGCGCAGGGACTGGCGGGCATGACGCTCGAATGGACGCACATGCTCACCGCACTTGCGGTGCTGACGCTGGTGGTCGGCAACGTCGTGGCCATCGTGCAAACGAATCTGAAGCGCATGCTCGCTTATTCGACCATCGCCAACGTCGGCTTCATCGTCCTTGGTTTTGTCGCCGGCACACCCGACGGCTACGCGGCGGCGCTGTATTACACCCTCGTATACGTGCTGGTCGCGCTCGGCTCCTTCGGCGTGATTCTCCTTGCGAGTCGCAAGGGCTTCGAGGCGGATAAGCTCGATGACTATAAGGGCCTGTATCAGCGCGATCCGCTCCTGGCGCTGGTCATGATGCTGCTCATGTTCTCCACCGCCGGCGTGCCGCCGCTGGTGGGCTTCTGGGCGAAGCTGCGCATCTTCCAGGTGCTGTGGGAAACCAACCACCTGTGGCTCGTTATCGTCGCTGCGGCGATGTCGGTCGTGGGGGCCTTTTACTACCTGCGCATCATCAAGCTGATGTACTTCGATGACCCGGTCGGCCCGCCGCCGCCTGCTGCCGCGGCGGCCGGCGGGGTGCGTCTCGCCCTGGGCCTGAACGCCGCGGCGGTTCTGATGCTGGGCATCCTACCCGCACCGCTGCTCAATCTGTGCGCACGGCTGATTCACTAAAGCGCTGTGCAATTGCCTTACGCTCCATGTCGTGCGCATGAAACGCTCCAGGCTTAGCGCGGCGGCGCTGTCGGTGGCCTGGGGCCTGGGGGCGTGCCTGGTGTGCGTCGAGGCCGCCGCGGCGCGCCCGCAGTACGGCCTCGCCAAGGTACTCAAGCTGCCCGGCGACAGTGGCTGGGACTATCTGGCCTTCGAGCAGGGCGGTCATCGGCTCTTTATCGCCCACGGCACGCGGGTCGAGGTCATCGATACCAAGCGCCTCACACGCGTTGGCGAGATTGCCGATACGCCGGGCGTGCACGGCATCGCGCTCGCCCCTGAGCTGCGGCGCGGATTTATCAGCGCGGGCGCGTCCGGCACCATCGTCGAGTTTGACCTGCAGTCGCTAGCGCGTCTGCGCGAGATCAAGAGCACGGGGGAGAATCCCGACGCCATTATTTACGATCGCGCGACTCAGCGGGTGTTTGCCTTCAACGGCCGCGGGCACAATGCCACCGTACTCGATGCGCGCACCGCCGAGCTCATCGGTACCATTGATCTTAACGCCCGACCGGAGTTTGCTGCCGCGGACGGCAAGGGCCATGTGTACGTGAACCTGCAGGACAAGAACAGCCTCGCCGTCATCGACTCGCGCTCGCTCGCGCTCCTGTCGGTGTGGCCGCTGACCGGTTGCGAAGGCCCCTCGGGGCTCGCGCTCAACGTGGATGCGGCGCAGGTGTATTCGGTGTGCGCCAATCACGTGATGGTCGTGACCGAGGCGGCCTCCGGGCGTATTCTCGGCACGGCCCCGATCGGCGCCGGCGTCGATGCGGCCGCCTACGATCCGGGCGCGAATCTCGCCTTTGCCTCCTGCGGCGAGGGCGTGCTTATCGCGGTGACACCGATGTCCAGCGGCGCCCCCGCGGTCGCGCAGTCCGTGCCGACCCAGCCCGGCGCGCGCACCATGGCGCTCGATGAGCGCACGCACCGCATTTTTCTGGTGACGGCAAGCTTCGGTGAGACGCCGGCGCCGAGCGCGGAGCAGCCGCATCCACGAGCGGCCATCCTGCCGGGGACCTTTCGCCTGCTCGTGGTCGACCCGCATCACGAGCAAGTCACGACTATTCTGGAGGGAAAAGCTAAATGACATTACGAATTTACGGAACCCTGGTCGTCATGCTGCTGGGCGCATCTCTTAGCGCGGCGGCCACGGGGGCCTTAAGCGCTGCGGATGAGGCGTCGAACAAGCTGGCGTACGACATCTTCAAGCAGCTGATCGAGATCAACACGAGCGATTCGGTGGGCAACGTCACGACCGCCGCGGAGGCAATGGCCAAGCGCTTCCGCAACGGCGGCTTCCCCGCCGAGGATGTCGTGGTACTCGGTCCGACCGACAAGAAGAAGAACGTGGTGGTGCGCTTGCACGGCACCGGCAAGTACAAGCCGGTGCTGCTGATCGGGCACCTGGACGTGGTCGAGGCGCGCCGCGAGGACTGGACGACGGACCCCTACAAATTCGTCGAGAAGGACGGCTATTACTACGGTCGCGGCAGCTCTGACATGAAAGACGACGATGCCATCATGGCGACCACGCTCTTGCGCATGAAGCAGGAGGGCTACCGCCCCGACCGGGACATCATCCTCGCGCTCACGGCGGACGAGGAGGGCGGCTGCTGCAACGGCCCGGCGTGGCTGCTGAAGAACCACCGCGAGCTGATTGATGCGCAGTTCGTGATCAATACCGACGGCTGGTCGGTGAACAGTGTGAAGGGTGTCGCGCAGATGTTCCGCCTCGGCGCGACCGAGAAGGTATATGCAGACTACCAGCTGAGCGTCACCAACAAGGGTGGCCACAGCTCTGAGCCACGCGCCGACAACGCGATCTACCAGCTGTCGCAGGCGCTGCTCAATGTCTCCAAGTACCGCTTCCCGTTCGAACTGAACAATGTCTCGCGCGCCTACTACGAGCGCGTCGCCGAGCAGTCCAGTGCGCAGCGCGCCGCCGACATCCACGGCATCCTCAAGACGCCGCCGGATCCGGCCGCCATCGAGCGCCTCTCCAACCAGCCGCCGGACAATGCCGTCATCCGTACCAATTGCGTCGCCACCCGTCTTGCCGGCGGCCACGCCAATAACGCGCTGCCGCAGCGGGCGGAGGCGAATATCAACTGCCGCATCCTCCCGGGACACTCCCCGGAGGAAGTGCGCCAGCAGCTGATCAAGGTCATCGCGGATCCGGCGGTCACCGTACGCTTCGTCGCCGATGACGGGACGATTCACGACACAGCCACCGATCGCAAGGGCTTCCCGCCGCCGCCCTTGGATCCGCAGGTTCTGAAGCCCCTGGACGCGGTGGTGTCGAGCATATGGCCGAATATCAAAGTGGTGCCTTACATGGACGCTGGGGCCTCCGATGCCATCTACACAAGCGCAGCCGGGATGCCGACCTACGGCATCACCGGAGTGGCGATCGACGAGGACGACGTGCGCGCCCACGGGCGCGATGAGCGCGTCGGTATCGCCTCGTTCTACACGGGCAACATCTTTTTCTATCGGTACATGAAGGCGCTGACGTCGCAGTAACGTGAGTCGCCGGGGAATTTGCGCGGCCGCGCCCCGAAGGCGCGGCCGCGCACTACGAGCGGCGTCGCGATAGGGCGAGCGCTGCGATCAGCACGATTCCGATATTGAGAATCCACCACACGATCTGCCGGTGAACGCCCCCGGTAGCGCTGCCAGCAGATGCGCCGGGTGACTGGGGCGCCGCCGCGGCCAGGGCGATTTTGGCTTGCAGCAGCTCACGGATGCCATCGTGCGTCACGGTGACATCGAGCGCGCTTTCGGCGCCGGGGGGATGACTCGGCACAGTGACCCGCCAGCTGCCATCGGCGCGGGCCGTGACCGGGGCGTCTTTGCCGTCGATGGCCACCGCGAAGTCGCTCACGCTCACCGCAGTGGCACCGGCGTTGGCGCGTACCCGCAGCAACAGCGCGCCGTCAGAAAGCGTCGCGCCTTCCAGGGTGAGCAGTGCGGAATGCGCCAGCGGCGCCAGCAGCGGTTCGACGGGCTCGGTGCGCGGCGCCACCGCGGTCACGGCGAGCAGGGCGATGAGCGGCCAGGGGCTCTGGATTTTCACGCCGCGCATCTTAGCAGTTCGACTGCCGAGGTCCGCTCACAGCCTAAGGTGCGACTCGAGTCGACTTAAGGCACCGAGGAAGGCGCGCCGTTCGGCCGCGCTCATGCAGCTGAGGAGTTCCTGCTCGCGCGCCAGCGCCAGGGGCACAAGCTGCGTGTACAGACGGCGGCCCGCCGGGCTCAGGCGCAACGGCATCTCACGGCGGTCCTGCGCGCTCGCGGCGCGCTCGATCAGCCCGCGCTTGATGAGGTGCGCGATCGCGCGGCTGACACGGGTCTTGTGCATGCGCGTGCTCGCGGCGATGAACTGTGCGGTGCTGTCGCGCTCCTGGCCCACGGTCGCGATCACGCGCCACTCGGGCACCTCGAGCGCAAAGCGTGCGCGGTAGCTTGCGGCCAGATGTTCGCTGACCGCGCGGGCCAGGCGGTTCAGACGAAACGGCACGAACGCTGGCAGCCGCAGCGTCGCCCGGTCGGTGGATCGCGCAGTCACCTCAGGGTTCTCCATAAAGTTGCGGGCGCAACCGTTTGCCGACATTATAGTGCGTCCTGACCGCCAACGGGAGCCTGCACTGCATGAGCCGCGCCGCCGAGAACCCCGCCTCCAGCGCCCGGGGCGCGCCGCGCTACCAAAGCGGCTTCGGCAACCACTTTGCGACTGAGGCGCTCCCCGGCGCGCTGCCCGAGGGACGCAATTCCCCGCAGCGCTGCGCCTACGGCTTGTACGCCGAGCAGTTCTCCGGCACAGCCTTCACCGCGCCGCGGCACACCAACCGGCGCAGCTGGCTGTATCGCATCCGTCCGGCGGCGCTCTACGGCGCCTTCCGGCCGCTTGCCGCGCGCCACCTCACGAGTCACTTTCCGCCCGCGCCCACCAGCCCCAACCGCCTGCGCTGGGATGCGCCGCCCCTACCGCGTGCCGCCACGGACTTCGTCGCGGGGCTGGCGACGCTGGCGGGCAACGGCTCTGCCGAGCAGCACGGCGGCTGCGCCATTCACTGGTACGTGGCGAACCGCTCCATGCAGGAGCGCTTCTTCTACGATGCGGACGCGGAACTGCTTATCGTGCCTCAGCTGGGTGGCCTGCGGCTGCTGACGGAACTCGGGGTGCTTGAGCTTGAGCCGCTCGAGATCGCGGTGATCCCGCGCGGGCTGCGCTTTCGCGTGCAACTGCTCGGGCCGAGCGCGCGCGGCTACCTGTGCGAGAACTTCGGCGCGCCGCTGCGCCTGCCGGACCTCGGGCCAATCGGCGCCAACGGCCTTGCCAACCCGCGCGACTTTCTCACTCCGGTCGCCTCGTACGAGGACCTCGAGGGGCGCTTTGAACTGGTGGCGAAATTCTGCGGTGACCTGTGGAGCGCCCCGATCGGGCACTCGCCGCTGGATGTCGTGGCCTGGCACGGCAACAACGCACCCTACAAGTACGATTTGCGCCGCTTCAATACGATGGGCTCGGTTAGCTACGATCACCCGGACCCTTCCATATTCCTCGTGCTGCAGTCCGTGAGCGACACTGCCGGGGTGGATAATCTTGACTTCGTGATCTTCCCGCCGCGCTGGCTAGTCATGGAGGACACGTTCCGGCCGCCCTGGTTTCACCGCAACATCGCCAGCGAATTTATGGGGCTGATCAGCGGTGTCTACGACGCCAAGGCGCAAGGGTTCGTGTCCGGGGGTGCGTCGCTGCACAATTGCATGAGCGGTCACGGTCCGGACGCCGCGACGTTCGAGAAGGCGAGCCGCGCGGACACCTCCCGCCCGGTGCGCATCACCGATACCATGGCCTTCATGTTCGAGACGCGCCGCGTGCTGCATCCGACCCGCTATGCGCTCAAAAGCCCGCTGCTGCAGGCTGACTACGATGCGGTGTGGCAGGGGCTGAAGAAGAACTTCACGCCCGAGACGCGCGGGCCGCGCTCAGCGCGCCCGCGGCGCCCGCGACCGTGAGTGCCGCGGCCCCCGGCGCGCCGGGGCTTAACGCCACGCACGATCCTGGACTTAAGAGCTGGGTGGTCTCTGCCAACGCCGTCAACGGCGAATTCCCGATTCAGAACCTGCCGTTCGCCTCCTTCCGCCGTGCGCACAGCGCCGAGCCCTTCCGCGGCGGCGTGGCCATCGGGGATCAGGTACTCGACCTCGCCGCGCTACATGCGCTCGGGGTGTTCGAGGGGCCCGCTGCTGCAGCGCTCGCGGCCTGCAGCGCTTCAGCCCTCAATGGCTTCATGGCGCAAGGAGCGCACGCGGCCGCCGCGCTGCGCAGCGCTTTGTCAGGCGCGCTGCGTGCCGGGGCGCCGCTCGAAGCGCGCCTGCGGGCGCTGCTGGTTCCGCAAGCGGCAGTGCAGTACCGCCTCGCCGCCAATATCGGTGATTTCACCGACTTCTATGCCTCGATCTACCACGCCACCGCGGTTGGACGTCTGTTTCGTCCCGACAATCCGCTCTTGCCCAACTACAAGTGGGTGCCGATCGCCTACCACGGCCGCGCCTCTTCGGTGCGCGTCTCGGGGTTTGATTTTCGCCGCCCGCTCGGGCAGCTGCTGCTCCCCGGGGCCGCGCAGCCGGTGCTGGCGCCGGCGCGCCGCTTGGACTACGAACTCGAACTCGGTGTATTCGTCGGTCGTGGCAACGAGCTCGGCGCGCCCGTCGCACTCGTCGAGGCCGAGCAGCACATTTTTGGTCTGTGTCTGCTCAATGACTGGTCGGCGCGCGACATCCAGGCCTGGGAGTACCAGCCGCTCGGTCCGTTTCTTTCCAAGAGCTTCGCCACCACCGTGTCCCCCTGGGTGGTGACGCTTGAGGCGCTGGCGCCGTTTAGGGCGCCCCTAGCGCGTCCTGCGGGCGAGCCGGCGCCGTTGGCGTATCTGGATGCGCCGACGCTGCGCGCCACGGGCGGCATCGACATCCAGCTCGAAGTGTGGCTGCAGAGCGCACGCATGCGCGCCGCCGGCATACCGGCGCAGTGCCTGTCGCACAGCTCCTTCCGTGATGCCTGGTGGACGGTGGCACAGATGCTGACGCATCACACCGTCAACGGCTGCAACCTGAGCGCCGGAGATCTGTTGGGCACCGGTACGCAGTCCGGACCCACTCCGGAGCAGGCCGGATCGCTGTTGGAGCTGACCGCCGGGGGCAAGCAGGCGATCGCGCTGCCCGAGGGCGAGCAACGCACCTTCCTCGAAGACGGCGATCGCGTCACGCTGCGCGGCTGGTGCGAGCGAGCGGGGTACGTGCGCATCGGTTTTGGGGAGGCGACCGGCACCGTGCTGCCGGCCGCCCCGCCGGCGACGGCGGCCTGATACCGTGGCCGGGGTGAAGACTTACCGCTACTACGATCTGATCCTCGGCGCCTACGTCTGCGTGCTTTTGTGCGCGAACCTCATCGGTCCCGCCAAGGTATCCACCGTGCACCTGCCCTATATCGGCAGCGTAACCTTTCTCGCCGGCGTGCTCTTCTTCCCCATCTCCTATTTGTTCGGGGACATTCTCACCGAGGTGTACGGCTACGCGCGCGATCGGCGCGTGGTGTGGAGCGGTTTCGCGGCGCTTCTGTTCGCAGCGATCATGTCAATCGTCATTGTGCACCTGCCGCCGGCAGATTTCTGGCGCGACAAGCAGCCGGCGGTTGAGGCGATCTTCGGCAACACTCCGCGCATCATCTGCGCCTCGATTATCGCTTTCTGGTGCGGCTCGTTCGTCAACAGTTACGTGCTGGCGAAGATGAAGATCTGGACCTCGGGTCGCTGGCTGTGGACGCGCATCATCGGCTCGACGCTGTGCGGCGAACTGGTCGATTCGGGCCTGTTCTACACCATCGCGTTCGCGGGCCTGTGGCCCGCCGAACAGCTCCTGGCGGTCACGACCACGCAGTACGTGCTCAAGTCGGGCTGGGAGGTGATCGCGACGCCGCTGACCTACCGGGTCGTGGCGTTTCTCAAGCGCGCCGAGCAGGAGGACTACTACGACCGCGACACGGACTTCACGCCGTTCTCGCTCCGGGCGTGAGCCGGCAGCGGCGCGCAGCGGGGAGCTGAAAAAAGGGCGGCGAGAGCGCAGTGCGCCGCGCTCTCGCCGATTACGCGTTTCGGCCGCTTACTTGCCGATCTGCTGGCTGACCTGGTTCTCTTGCTGATTCAGCGCCTTCTGCTCGGTCTTGGTGATATGACCGCCGTCGGTGCTCGCCATGGTGCGCTCTTCCTGACGGATCGCATGGTCCTCGCTGTGCAGCTGCTTCGCCTGCGACTTGTTGATCTGGCCGCTCTTGACTTCGTTGTGAATGCGCTTGTTCTGGTTGTTCAGACGAGCGTTCACTTCGGTGCGACGCGGATGATCCTTCTGCCACTGCGTGTCGGCCAGCGCGTTCGTGGCCACGCCGCTGAGCGACAGGGTCAGCGTGAGGGTGAGTGCGGTACGTATAAACTTCGTCATAAATGTCTCCTCCGGCAAGGGCCTCGTAGGGCGGTCCGTATTGAGCCGGAACTGCCGGCTGCTAGGCGTTAACAACGTGGCAGTTTCGAAGCCGCCGACCCTGGTGACGAAAAGTTTCACATCCGGAGGCAAAATGTGAGCGGCATCACGGGGGGAAGTGTTGCCTTATGGAAAGTCCGGCTGTGAAAGCGCAGCAATCGGAGTGCGCCTCGGCTGCGGGCGCGCCGATCATGCGGCTCTGGGCGGGCAACGCCCAACGGAGCGCTGCGCGTATGCGACTAGTGTTGAGCGGGATGACGGGCGTGTTCTTGGTGCTGAGCGCGGGCGCCGGCGCCGATGAGATCGAAGCGCGCGCGGATGCCTGGTGGACCGGACCCATGCTCGCTCCGAGCGCGGCAATGCTGCCGCACGGGCACGTCTTGCTCGAGCCGTACGTGTTTGACGTCATCAGCACCGGCAGCCTCGATGCGAGCGGCGCGCACCACGCGGCACCGGCCAGCCAGGAACTCGGCTCCCTCACCTACATGCTCTGCGGGCTCACCGACCGCATCACCGTCGGCATGATCCCGCGATTTTTCTACAACGAGGTCGCTGGGGCGCCTAACTCCTCGGGAGTCCAGGTTGGTGATCTGGAGGTACAGGCCGGCTACGGCATCACGCAGTACCAGGATGGCAGCCGCGTGCCCGCGCTCGCGTTCGTGATCGACGAAACCCTGCCCACCGGGCGCTACGATCGACTGGGCCGCGCGAGCGACGGGGTGGGGGCGGGGGCCTACGCGACCGGCTTTTCCCTGTATTCGCAGGATTATTTCTGGATGCCAAACGGGCGCATCCTGCGCGCGCGGCTCGACCTCACCTACACGCTCTCATCGGCGGTGCGGCTCGAGGATGCGAGCGTCTATGGCACCGCCTACGGCTTTCGCGGCCATGCCTACCCGGGAGACGGCTGTACGGTGGATGCGGCGGCTGAGTACAGCCTCACGCGCAACTGGGTGCTCGCCATGGATGTGGTCTACCAGTACAACGCCGATACCGGCGTGCGCGGCAGCCTGCCCTCGGGCGGCGCGGTCTTTGAGACCGATTCGGGCTCTGGGTATTCAGTCGGATTCGCGCCGGCCATCGAGTACAACTGGAGCGCACGCGCGGGCGTGCTCCTGGGTGTGCGCATCATCAGCATCGGGCGCAATACGGCCACGACCGTCACCCCCGCGCTGGCCGTGAACCTTGTGTACTAAAGCGCCCTCGTCGCGGGAACGCTGAAGCTGAACGATGCATAAACCCGGCCACTTGGGGGCCGATTTCCGGCCCCTTTAGAAAGCTGCCGACCAGTCCCATCTTTATGTCAGCGGTTGTGGCCTGACTGCGTTTTAATACATGCAACCTTGAACGGGGACGCCCGGCAGGCGTCTAATGATTACGACCGAGAGAGCAGCTCCCGGGCGCAAACGGAGAAGGCAGTGAACATCGCAAGAGCGCGACTTGTTATTCGGACCGCCGCGGCAGTGCTGATCGGCGTCGGGATAGCGGCTGCGCCGGCTTTGACTTACGCCCAGCACACAGGCGGCGGCGGCGGCGGCCACATGGGCGGGGGCGGCGGCGGCGGCCATGTCGGCGGCGCTGCGCATATGAGCGCGGGGGGCTATCACGGGGCTGTGGGCGGTGCGCACTACGCACGCGGCGGTTACGCCTACGCGCCCGGTCGCGTCGGCTACGCCGGTGCTTACCACGGGGGCGCCTACTACGGCGGTGGCTACTACCACGGCGGTGGCTACTACCACGGCGGTGCCTACTACCACGGGGGCTATTACGGCGGCGCGCATTACTGGTCCGGCGGCTATTGGCACGGCGGTTACTGGCCGTACGTGTGGTATCGACCGGGCTGGGCTTGGTTTTACCCGGTCCTGCCGATCGGTTATGCCACGTTCTGGTGGAGCGGAGTGCCTTACTACTACTGGAACAATCTCTATTACACCTGGAATCCCGGTTACAACGGCTACGTCGTGACCGATCCTCCGCCCCTGGATGGCGGCGGCACGTACGACGATTCGGCGAATTCGGCGCCCCCGGACGCGTCCGGAGTGAGCGCGGCGCCGCCGCCGGCGGGCTACCAGCCTCAAGCTCAAGCGGCCCCAGGGGGCGGGGCCGGACCCCCGCCGGGCGCCGGCTCGGACGTCTTCGTCTATCCGCGTAACGGGCAGAGCACGCAGCAGACGAGCACTGACCGCTACGAGTGTCACAGCTGGGCCGCGAACCAGACGGGATTTGACCCGACGCGTTCCACCCAGAGCGGAACGGGTACTCCGGCGGATTACCGCCGGGCGATGATCGCTTGCCTCGACGCACGCGGCTACAGCGCGCGCTAAGACCAGCCACTCAAAGCGCGGGGCGTTCGCCCCGCGCTTTTTTTATTGGCCCACCTGCACGGGCGGTGAGAACTGTCCCGGCTTACCCCTGATCTGCAGCATCACCGTGGCGGTGCTGCCATCGGCCGCCGCAATGTCTGGCAGCCCGTCCTTGTTCAGATCTCCAATCGCGACGCTGAGCGGTTGACCGAATCCGGGGTAGCTGGTGGCGCTGAGCAACGTCCCCGGACGCGTCGCGTCCTGCAGCAACACGGAGATGCTGCCGGTCGGTACGGGTGCGAGACTGGCCACCGCCACGTCCGGTTTGCCATCGCCGTTCAGATCCGCCACCGCCACGTCCATCGCGGCCGCAGGGGTTGCATAGCTCACCGGCGCGAGGAAACTCCCCGGGTGCGTCGCATCCTGGAGCAAGACCGAGACGCCAGGGACACCGGTGCCGTCAGTACCCGGGCCGAAGTTCGCGACCACCAGATCCGCCAGCCCGTCACCGTTCATGTCGGCGATCTTCACCGACTGCGGTCCCCCACCGGCCGGAAAGCTCACCGGGGCGGCAAAGGTGCCCGGGTGCGCCACGACTTGGTAGAAAACGTAAACCGCGCCGTTGTTGCCGTTGCTGTCGTAGCCGGTGGCGACGATGTCGGCGGCGCCGTCCCCGTTCAGATCCTCCACCGCAACGGAGGCGCTGCTGGCCCCGGTGGGCAGCTTGACCGGTGCGAGGAACTGCCCGGGGTGAGTCGGATCCTGGTACAACACGATGACGTTGCCCTTGCTGCTCAGATCGGCGAGCACGATGTCGGGCTTGCCGTCGCCGTTGACGTCCGCGAGCACGACCTGGTTAGGGGCGCCGCCGGTTTGATAGTTGACCGCCGCGTCGAAGGTGCCTGGAGTCGCCCCGTGCATGTACACCGAGACACTGCCGGCGTTGTTGGCCACCACCATGTCCAGCGATCCTGAGGCGGTGAGATCGGCGAGGGCGATGCTGGCCGGATTCCACCCGGTCGTCGGGTAGCGCACGCCGGTGCTGAAGGTGCCCGGAGAGCTCTTGCTGTTCAAGATGACGTTGGCAAAGCCGGGGTTGTACAGCTGGCCCTGGCTGAGGGTGGTCGCGACCAGCAGGTCCGGAACACCATCCCCGTTAACGTCGGCGATCGCGACCGCGTTGGGCACGGTGTACACGGGGGCGCAGCAGTAGTTGTAATCGTCGTCATTGCAGCTGACCAGTGTGGCGGTGACGACTAAGCTGGCGAGGGTGGCGGCCGCGCGTACACGGCGCGGGCGCGCGGATGTGCGGTGCGAGAACGAGGGGCTGTTCATCTCGGTTCCTCCCTGCGCGCGGAAAACTCATGCGCCAACGCACGGCGCTGGCGCGCGTTGACACCCTGCCAGAGCTGCGGGCCTCACCCACAGAGTACACTGCCCCCAGCGCAGCGGCACGCGAAGGACCCATGGCGCCCGACAGCGAACCGATCGTGTTTCTCTTCGACGTGGACAACACTCTTCTGGATAACGACGCCATCCAGAACGACCTCGGTGAGCATCTGCGGGGCGAATTTGGCGAGGCAAGTTGCGAGCGCTACTGGGCCCTCTTCGAGCAGTTGCGCGCTGAGCTTGGCTACGCGGACTATCTTGGGGCGCTGCAGCGCTATCGCCTGGAGAACCTGGACGACCCGCAACTGCTGCAGATCTCATTCTTCCTGATCGATTACCCGTTTGCGCAGCGCCTGTATCCGGGTGCGCTCGCCGCCCTCGCACATTGTGGCCGCGCAGGCGTTACGGTCATTCTCTCGGACGGGGATGTGGTGTTTCAGCCGCGCAAGGTGCAGCGCTCCGGGCTGTGGGACGCGGTGGGCGGGCGCGTGCTCATCTATCTGCATAAGGAGCAGATGCTCGACGCCGTTGCGCGCCGCTACCCGGCGGCGCACTACGTGGTTATCGATGACAAGCTGCGCATCCTTACCGCGATCAAGCAGGTATGGGGCGAACGTGTCACTACGGTATTTCCCCGCCAGGGTCACTACGCGCTCGATCCGCGCGCGAACGCCGCCTATCCGCCGGCGGACCTGAGCCTTGCCAACATCGGCGAACTCGCGACCTTAAGCGTGGGAATGCTGCTTGGCATCGCTGCGCCACAGCGGTTAGGCTAGGCTTGGTGCGCGCGCCGGCGCGCGCGTTTTTCCGGGAAGCGATGCAAACGCAAATGTCCGAAGAGCGTCCGTGGCTTAAACAGCTGCACGACAGCAGCGAGGCGCTGCAGGGCGTGCTGGGTGCGCTGCTGGAAGCGGAACGACATTTCGCGCCGCCGGCCTCTCCGCTTGAGCGGCTGAAGCAGATCACCACGAGTCCGGAGTGGGCGTGGCTGCAGCCCCTTTATCGGCTGATTGCCGACATCGACCACGCGCTCGCGTATGCGCAGGAGCTGCCCGCGAGCGAGAGCGCCGCAATTGGCGCTCATGCGCGCGAGCTTTTGACCGGCGGCGGCGTGCCCGCCGAGCAGGCCTTTCTGGAACACTACCGCGCGCTCTTACAGAGCGATCCGGCGGTCGCTATGGCGCATGCGGCCGCCTTGCGCGCGCTGCAGGCACTGCCGGCGGAAGCCACCAATCAGTCCGAGCGGCTGCACGCGCGTCATCAGTGGAATGAGCGGCGGCGGTTCTTGCGTATGGAAACTCCCGGACGCGGTGCGTCCTAGGAAGCGACGGAGGACTCGATCATGGTTCAGGCAGGCATTCCGGAATCGCACCTCGATCTGTTCAAGAAGAAGGCGTTCGCGCACCTCGCCACCCTCATGCCCGACGGCAAGCCCCAGAGCACCCCGGTATGGGTCGACTATGACGGTCGCCACGTGATCATCAACACGGCCGAGGGTCGCTTGAAGGACAAGAACATGCAGCGCGACGGGCGCGTCGCGCTCTCGATCGCCGATCCGGACAACCCGTACCGCTACCTGGAAGTGCGCGGCCGGGTGAGCGAGCGCACGCACAAGGGCGCTGACGCACACATCGATGCGATGGCTCTGAAGTACCTGGGCCAGGAGAAGTATCCCTTCCGTCAGCCTGGGGAGGTGCGCGTGCTCTACAAGGTGCTGCCGGAGCGCTCGACCTCGATGTGACTAGAACTGCGCGGGATCGCCGAGGGGGCGCGGCACCTCGCGCATCCGGATCTGCAGCTCGTGGCGTGCGTAATCGATGATCAGCACATCGAAGGAGCCCAGCAGATCCATGCCGAGGGTGAGTGCCGGTTCGTCGGTGAGGCCCCAGTGCTGGAACAGATACATATCGCCGAACGTGACGCGCACGCCGCGCACCGTAAGATGACCGAAGTCGATGTCCGGGGCCTGCAGGTAATCCCCGCTCTGCACATCGAGGGTAACCCCGATGATGTCCTGACGCGCAGCGTTGCGTGGCGGATGGCGCATGAGGGCATCGCGCAGCATCACATTGCCCACGGTCCCCTGCGCGCCCGTGTCGATGATGGCCTTGGCGTGCACCGAGCCCACCATCACGTTCGCGACTAACAGGCCGCGCACGAGTTTCAGGGGCACCGTGGTGAAGTCGCTGCGGGCGCGCTCGCCGTGCGAGCGCGCGATCTCCAGCTTATCGTTCGTGAAGTCCGCGAAGATGCGCTTGCCCTGGAGTCCCTCGATGCCGAGCACCCCCTGTGCACCGCCGAAGACATCCGCGAGCACGGGCAGGTCGCTCGGGCCGATGAGCAGTTCGCCCACTTCCATCGAGTTCACGTGCACGGTCGGCACGATCGCGCTGCCGGTGAAACCGGTGACGCGCGTGGCGCCGTCCTGCGCCGGCGGATTGCCGAGCAGCTGCGCGGTGCGTGCGGTGATCGCCGAGCGGTTGGCGCCCGTATCCAACACCAGCCGGTACGGGCCCTTGCCATCGATCAGTACCGGTGCCCAGATCCGGCCGATGCGATCGCGCCGCGTGGGGGCAACGAACTTCGGCTCCGTGGTCTGTACGACGACTTCGGCGAGGGGTTCTGGCACCGCCGGCCGCGCCGGGGGTGCCGCCGGCGGCGCCGGCTCCGGAATTTTCGCTGTGTTACCCTCCTGCTGCAGGGTATCCGCACCGAGGGGCGACGAGAGGAGAGCCCCCAGCAACACAGCAGCCATCAGCAGGCGGTGATGCGACACAAG
The DNA here is from genome assembly GCA_963850955.1 of uncultured Pseudomonadota bacterium. Taxonomy (GTDB): domain Bacteria; phylum Pseudomonadota; class Gammaproteobacteria; order Steroidobacterales; family Steroidobacteraceae; genus 13-2-20CM-66-19. The sequence goes on along the minus strand of CAWKMW010000004.1, from coordinate 3,519,217 downwards.
AGGAGTAGAGCACCTTTGCGGGCCGCTCTCCAGCGGCGCCCGTCGCATTCTGAACAGCTCTGGTCGCACGCTTACGCGTTCGCGTTGCATGGGCCGAAGGACTTGTCGTTTGCGTAGAAGGAAGACACCTCGGCAGCGCATTCTGCTTGATCCGAGCGTGAATGAAACTTAATCTCGTAGCCGGTTCGCCTGCCCGGGGAGCACCCGCGCTAAAAGCGCTGCGCCCCGAAGTACACCTGCGGCAATCCACAGGGGGACCCCCGGACGCCTGGGCCTTCAGTCGCGGCGCCGCGGACTGAGGTTTCCGCTCCGACCTGCGCTGGGGATAGGGATCTTCAGGGCTCGCTCGCCGCGAGCTGCGTGCGCAGCTCGCGCTTGAGAATCTTGCCGCTCGCGTTCTTCGGCAGCGCTTCGAGAATCACGATCTTTTTCGGCGTCTTAAAGCCTGCGAGGCGTTCGCGGCAGAACCCGATGAGGGCAGGTGCCGTGGTCTGCGCACCCGAGCGCAGCACCACGGCCGCGGTCACCGCCTCGATCCAGCGCTCATCAGGCAAGCCGATGACCGCCGCTTCCGCGACCGCAGGATGCCGATACAGCACCTCCTCGACCTCGCGGCTGGCGACGTTTTCGCCGCCGCTCTTGATCATGTCCTTCTTACGATCGAGTACCTGCAGGTAACCTTCCTCGTCAAAGACGCCCAGGTCCCCGCTGTGAAACCAGCCGTTGCGGAAGGCGAGGGCGTTCTTCTGCGGATCGTTCCAGTACCCCAGCATGACGTGCGGCCCGCGATGCACGATCTCGCCGATCGTGCCGGGCGGCACGGGCCGATCTTCCTCGTCCACCACGCGCGTCTCGACGTGCACGACCGGCCGTCCGGCGGAGCCGAGTTTGCGCAACTGATCTTCCGGCTTCAGGAGCGTCGCGACCGGGGACATTTCGGTCTGGCCGTAGACGTTGAACAGCCGCAAGAGCGGCAGCCGCTCATGCAGCTCGCGCAGGATCGGCGTCGGCATTATCGCCGCGCCGTAATACCCCTTCCTCAGCGAAGACAGGTCGCGGCGCGCGAAATCTGCGTGTCGCAGCAGCGCGATCCACACCGTCGGCGGGCAGAAGATTTTGGTGACGCGCTCGCGCTCGATCAGCTCGAGCATGCGGGCGGGGTCGGCGCCGGGCAGCAGGATGTTGGTGGCCCCAAGATACAGGCCCGGGCACAGAAAGACGTGCAGCTGCGCGCAGTGGTACAAGGGCAGTGCATGCAGTTCGATATCCGTACCGCTCATCTCCCCGTCGATGATGCAGCTGGCGTACTGGGCGAGGAGGTTAGCGCTGCTTAGGACTGCGCCCTTGGGCCGCGACTCGGTGCCGCTCGTGTACATAATCTGGATCGGATCCGCCTCAGGTACCGGCTCGCACGGCGGCTCCTTCTGCGCGTACGCGAGCCACGCGCGCGTGTCCTGCCAGCCCTCCGGCAGCGGCTTATCGCTCTCACGCAGAAGGCCGCGCAGTGTCGGCGGCTCGGGGAGCTCTTGCAAGGCGGCCGCCGCGGTCGGGTGCAGACACTCCTGGACGATCAGCCCCCGGGCGCCGCAATGCCCGAGGATGTAGGCCACCTCGCTGGCATTCAGCATGAAGTTGACGGGCACCGAGATTGCGCCCAGGCGTGCGAGCGCGAAGTACAGGATGACGTACGCGTCGTTGTTGCGCGAGAACAGTGCCACGCGCTCCCCGCGCCGGATGCCGCGCGCGGCAAGCGCATGGGTGGCACGGTTGATGGTCTGCTCGAGCGCGCGGTAGGTGTAACGGGTGTTGCCGAACACGAGCGCGATCTTGTCCGGGTGGCGCGCGGCGCTGCGGGTCACGAGTTCGCCGATGCCGTGCCGGCGCAAGCCCTGATCCGCAGGCGCCGGGGACACGTTGGGCGTCATGGGCGGCGAGGATACTCCATATGCATGATGCCCGACCCCACCGGGGTGCGAGTAGGCTTGCTGTTGCGCAGCGCAACTTTCGCGCGGGGGATCGACACCTATGAGCCTCAAATCCGAGCGCGTGATCCTGGTCACGGGCGCGAGCCGCGGCATCGGGCGCGGGACGGCCGTGGCGCTGGCGGCGCCCGGCACGACGCTTTATGTCACCGGGCGCACCACCCAGGCGGGTGTCGCGGCGCTCCCCGGCACCATACACGAGACCGCCGCTGAGATCACACGCCGCGGCGGCCGTGGCATCGCGGTGGCCTGCGATCACGCCGATGACGCCCAGGTGGCGGCGCTTTTTGCGCAGATTTCGCGCGAGTGCGGGCGTCTGGATCTTCTGGTCAATAACGTCACCGCGATTCCGGATGAGCTGGTGCTGCCCGGGGGTTTCTGGGAGAAGCCGCTGGGAATGCAGACCATCCTCGATGTGGGTCTGCGGTCGCACTACGTCGCCAGCTGGCACGCCGCGCGGATGATGGTGGCGCAGCGCGCCGGGCTGATCGTGATGATTTCCTCGCCGGGGGCGCGCTGCTATCTGCACGGCCCGGCCTACGGGGCGGCCAAGGCCGGCATCGACAAGATGTCGGCGGACATGGCGCAGGATCTGAAGAAGCACGGCGTCGTCTGCGTGTCGCTGTGGGCGGCGCTCACCCTCACCGAGCGCTCGCAGGTCGCCATGCGCGAGCATCCGGGCGAGTACGATGCGGTGATGGCGAATGCGGTGCACCCGGAGTTCATGGGCCGGCTGCTGGACGGGCTGCTGCGCGATCCGCAGCTTGCCGCGCGCTCGGGGAAAACCTGGTACGCGGCCGAACTCGCCCAGGAACTCGACGTGCGTGACGTGGACGGCCGCCAGCCGCCCTCGGATCGGGCCTTTCTCGGGGAGCCCGCCCAGGTCTCCGGTGCCGTCATTGGCGGATGAGTTCAGGAGAGAAGTCCGATGGATGAGCTCGAACAATTGCGCCGCCGCGTGCAGCACCTCGAAGACTTGGAGGCCATCCGGCGCCTGAAAGCGCGTTACCTCAATGCCTGCGACTCGCAGGACCCGGAGGGCGCCAAGAACTGCTTCGCCGAGGGCGAGGTGGTCATCGACATGGGGCACGTGGGGGTCTTTCGTGACCGCGAGGGATTCGCCGACATCTACCGCACCTTCGGGTGCCTGCCCTTTGTGCTGGACATGCACCACGGGGCTAACCCGGAAATTGAGTTCATCGACGAGCACCACGCCAAGGCGCTCTGGGCGCTCGAGTACCGCAACTTCAATACCCAGGCGAAGACCGTGACCTTCGTCAGTCTGATCTACCACGATGAGTACGCGAAGCAGGGCGGGCAGTGGAAGATCACCAAGAGCCGCTCGGAGTTCAAGACCGCGCTGCACTGCAGTTATGCCGCAGGTCCCTTGGAGGCCCAGCTGGCCGCACGCTCGGTCGCGGGCGCCGTCAGTTACGAGAAGTAGCCCGATGCCCTACCCGCACGCTGAAGTTGACGCGACCATCCGCGCACTCGCGCAAGCCTTCAAGGAGGCCGAGCGCACCAACAAGTGGTCCTGGATCGCCGATAAGTTCTACACCGAGGACTGCCTCTACACCTGCCCGTACGCCGGGGCGATGCCGGTGGTGGCCCGCGGTCGCGCCGAGATCCGCGCTACCCACTACGGGCGCGACATGGATGTGGGCTCGGGCTGGCAGGGGTGGAGCTTCCCGATCGTGCACTGGGCCATCGACGGCAACCAGATCATCAGCCACTGGATGAACCGCGGGCCAGGCCGCCGAGGCGATGGCAGCTACTACGAGACCCACGGCGTGTCATTCATCACTTACGGGGGTAAGGGCATGTTTTCCGCGCAGTACGATCTGTTTGATCTCGCGCACCAGATGCATCTGTGTGATGAGCTTGAGGCAGCCGGGCTCTTGAACCCGAAGCTCAAGGCCGAGTGGGTGCAGCCGGTCAAGCAGCGCCTCATTGGCATGCTCAATAAGGGGATCGCGCCATGAGCACGCCACTGTTCCCGTCGGGCGCGGCGCTGGTGATCGGCGGCAGCGGCGGCGTCGGTCAGGCGGTTTGCCGCGAATTCGCCCGCGCCGGCACCGATGTCGCCATCACCTACCAGAAGAAGCGCGAGGTGGCCGACAAGCTCGCCGCAGAACTGCGCGCGCTCGGGCGCAAGGCGAGCGTTCATCAGCTCACCATCGGGGATGCGGCGCGCGTCGAGGCCGTGGTGGCCGAGGCCGCTGGCGAGCACGGTCGGCTGCACACGATCGTCGTGGGCGCCGGTACGCTCGCAACCCAGGTGCTCCTGGCGGAGATGCCGCGCGAGCTGTGGCACAAGGTGATCGAACAGGACGTCAACGGCTTCTTTAACGTCATGCAGGCGACGTTGCCGCGTCTGAAGGCATGGGGCGGGGGTTCCTACGTACACCTGGGCTCCGCCGGACACCTGAGCTGGCCGGAACGCGACGGTATCTCGGTGGCGCCGAAGGCGGCCATCGAAGCCCTCATCACCGGCATCGCCCGCGAAGAGGGGCGGCACAAGATCCGCGCCAACACGGTGCTCTTGGGCGTGATCGAGGCGGGCATGTTCCTGGAACTGACCCGGCAGGGCGTGTTTGATGAGGCCTGGGTGAAGGAAGTGCACAAGAATCTCGCGCTCAAGCGCTGGGGTAAGCCCGAGGAGGTCGGCCATGCCGTGGTGTTTCTGGCCTCCGACCGCGCACTCTACGTCACCGGTCAGAGAATCGCCGTCGCCGGCGGCTACGGGCTCTAGCCGATGACGGCGGACGATTATTTCGCGATCCAGAACCTTATCTACCGCTATTGCGAGCGGATCGACCGGGCGGATTTTGCCGGCATCGCCCAGCTGTTCGCGCACGCGCAGATACACGTACCGGCGCTCAGCGCACCCGTGGAGGGCGTCGCGGCCATCGAGGCGATGTACGCGCAGTTCACCCGCGTGTATCCGCAAACCGGCACGCCGCGCACCAAGCACGTCACCAGCAACGTGATCATCGAGCCGGAGGGGCAAAACGCCGCGCGCTCGCAGTCTTACATCTTGGTGCACCAGGCGACCGAGGCCCTGCCGCTGCAGCCGATCATCGCGGGCCGCTACTTCGATCGCTTCGCCAAGGTCGAGGGGGTGTGGCGCTTCACCGAACGGCGCATGGAGATGGAGCTGTTCGGAAATCTCAGCGCCCACCTGCTGCAGCAATTCGGACCCTGAGCGCACCAGGCTGCGACCGTGCGGACTTTAAGACGCGTACCTGAGACCTCTGGGCGCAGGAGTCACTCCCATGAGCCGACCGCAAGATCGCATCCTCCCGGTCCCGCAAGCCACGCCGCCGCAGATGGCCGCTGACGCGCAGCGCTGGGAGGAGCAGACCCGCGCACCCTTCGTGGCGCAGCACCCCGAGCGGCGGCAGCCCTTTACCACCCAGGCGCTCAAATGGCCGATCAAGCCGCTCTACACGCCCGCGGATCTTGAGGCCGCCGGCTTCGACTACCGCAAGGATTTGGGCTTCCCGGGCGAATACCCCTACACGCGCGGCACGCAGCCCAACGGGCATCGCTCGCACCTGTGGACCATGTCGCAGGTGACCGGTTTTGGCAAAGGCGAAGACTGGGCCAAGCGCGCGCGCTACATGCTCGAGCAGGGTCTGCAGGGGCTGATCCTCGAGCATGATCTGCCCACGACCAACGGCTACGACAGCGACAACCCGCTGGTGGAGGGCGAGGTGGGTCGCGCCGGCATGGCGCTCGACAGCCTCGAGGATCTGGAACGCGCGCTCGACCTGCCCCTGGAGAAGCTCAAGTACCTGATGAGCGTGTGCAACGCACCGCAGCCGGTGAATCTGGCGATGATCATCGCCGCGTTGCAGAAAAAGGGCATCGACCCGGGTCGCTTCGTCTTGCACATCGTCAACGGCATTCTGATTGAGTACACCTGCGTGGGACGTTACATCTATCCGCCCGTGCACGGCTTGCGCATCGCCACCGACTGTATCGAGTACATCATCCGCAACCACCCGAACTGGGCCCCCATTTCCATCATCAGCGCGCAGCTGCAGCCGGCCAAGGCGAACCCGGTGCAGGAGATCGCCTTTTCCATGGCGATCGCCATGGCGTATATCGATGCGACGCTCGAGCGCGGACTCGGCATCGACACCGTGGCGCCGTATTTTCACTTCGTCATCAATGTCGACATGGATTTCTTCGAGGGCATCTGCAAGCTGCGTGCGTACCGCAAGATCTGGGCGCAGCTCATGAAGGAGCGCTACGGCGCACGCCGCCCCGAGGCGCTGAAGATTCGCATGATGACGTCCCCGACCACGATCGCCCTTACCCTGCAGCAGCCGCTGAACAACATCGGGCGGCTCGCGATCATGGCTACCGCCTGCGCACTCGGCGGTGCCGGCGAGAGCATGACGACGCCACTGCACGATGAGGCGCACGCGCTGCCCGCCGAAGAGGCCATCCGCGTGGGCGCCGCGCTGCAGCACATCGTCGCGCACGAGACCGGCGTGGCCGATACCATCGACCCGCTGGCCGGCTCGTACTACGTCGAGTCGCTGACGAAGCAGATTGAGGTGGCGGCGCTTGCGGAGATCGACAAGATCACGCAGATGGGGGGCGCTTTGCGCGCCATCGAGAGCGGCTATTTCCAGCGCACGCTCGGGCACGAGCAGTACGAACGCAACAAGGATATCGAGGAGGGCCGGCGCAAATGGGTGGGTGTGAATCACCTGGTACACACGGGCGAGAAGCGCCAGATCGAAATCTTCCGCGCCGATAACACCATGGAGGAGGAACAGGTGGCCCGGCTGCGCGCACTGCGCGCACGGCGCGACAATGCCGCCGTCGAGGCGGCGCTCGAGGGGGTACGCGCGGCGGCGCGCGCCGGCAGCAACCTCGTCCCGCCGTGTCTGGAAGCGGTCAAGGTCTACGCCACGCACGGGGAAGTGTGTGACGCGCTGCGCGATGTCTTCGGGCTGCACACACCGGACAGTCAGTTGACGGGGGTGTGAGGGCCATGTCGACAGTGCCGGCGCGGCCGCTGCGCGTCCTTCTCGCCAAACTCGGCATGGACACGCACACGGTCGGAATCACCGTGGTCGCACACGCGCTGCGTGAGGCGGGCATGGAGGTGATCTTCACCGGCCTTAAGCAGACCCCCGAAGCGGTCGCCAACGCTGCGATCCAGGAGGACGTGGACGTCGTCGGCATCTCCAGCCTCTCCGCCGGTCACACCCGCAGCCTCCCGCGCCTCGCGCGACTGCTGCGCGAACAGGGGGCCGGGGAGAAGCTGCTCGTGGCTGGGGGCGTCATCCCGGAGGAGGATGTGCCGCTGCTACAAGAGGCCGGTTACGCGCGCATCTTCACCATGGGTACTGCGACCGGTGAGATCGTGCAGTACCTGCGTGCCTGGTGGAGCGCGCGACTCGCGGCGGAGACGGCGAGCGAGTGATGGATGTGGCCGCGGAGCTGCTGGCGGGCAAGGTGGCAGCCGGGGCGCGTGCCATTCGCTGGCTCGATGACCGTGATCCGCGCGCCCCGGAAGTGCTGCGCCGCATATTCGCGGCGACCGGCCGGGCCCATATCGTTGGCGTGACCGGACCTCCCGGCGCCGGCAAGTCAACGCTGGTCGATATGATCGTCGCCGAAGAACGCCGGCGCGGGCGCCGTGTGGGCGTGCTCGCGATCGACCCGACGAGTCCCTTCACCGGCGGCGCCATCCTCGGAGATCGTGTACGCATGAGCCGTCACGCGCTCGATGAGGGGGTGTTCATCCGCTCGATGGGCACGCGCGGGGAGAGCGGTGGACTGTCGCGCGCCACGTACGACGCTTCTTTGGTACTGGATGCCATGGGTTACGACGTCGTGATCGTCGAAACCGTCGGGGTGGGCCAGGAGGAAATCGACATCGTGGCGCTCGCGCACTCGACCATCATCGTGTGCGTTCCGGGACTGGGCGATGAGGTGCAGGCCATGAAGGCGGGCCTGCTGGAAGCAGGCGAGATCCTCGTCCTCAACAAGGCCGACCGGGAGGGCTTCGACCAGACCTGGGGGCACCTCGAGTTGCTGCTGCACCTGCGGGGCGGGGGCCGCGGGGCGGGCGGCTGGGCACCGCGCCTGCTGCCCGCCGTGGCCACGCGCGAGGAGGGGGCGAGTGCGATCGTGGCGGCGCTCGAGGAGCATCGCCGCCATCTTGAGGACAGCGGCGAATTTGCCCGCCAGTGCGCTCGCCGCAGTGAACAGCAGTTCCTCGCGCTCGCACGCGCCGCGCTCACGGCGGAACTGCTGTCAGGCCCGGCAGCGCAGCTCCTGGCCGAAGTGCGTGCGCGGCGCCTCGATCCTTATACGGCCGCCGAGCAGCTCAGCACCCAACTGCGCGCCGCGCGCCCAACGCGCTAGGGCGCCTCAGTGCTGCGCGGCGCGCAGGCCACCGCTGATGAAGGCGATGAGTTCACGCAGGAACTGCTCGAACTGCGCCCGCCGGGGCGCACCGCCGGGCAGGGATCCGCCCTGTCCTTCCAGGGCATTGGCGAGTGCGTGCTGTGCCAGATCCGCCGCGAAGCGCCAGCGGCGTGTGAGTGTGCGCTCCTCCAGGTGCGGCAGCGCGCGGCGCAGCAGCGGGCGAAACACGGCAAAGCTCTCCTCGAGCGTGCGGGCGAGGTAGGGCGAGCGGTCAAACGACAGACGCACGAGAAAACGCAGCTTCGCCACGCTCGCCGGGAAATCCTCGAGCATGCCCGCCGTGAGCGGCAGCACCAAAGCGGCCACGATCCCCTCCAGTGCCGGCTCGGACTCAGCGCTCAAGGCCGTCAGCATGCGGGCACGCTCGGCGAGCATGCGCGGTTGCGCGCGGGCGAGCAGCGCCCGCACCAGGCCGTCGCGGGTCGCAAAGTGATAGTGCAGGGCGGCAACACTGTAACCGGCCTCCGCGTTGATGGTACGCAGCGAGACCGCATCGATACCGCGCTCGGCAAACAGTCGCTCCGCGGCCTCCATGATCGCCTCGCGGCCCGACTCTTCCTGGCGGCCCTTCGGCAGCGGCGCTTGACTTTTCGCAGGCACGGTTTGAGACTAGAACTTATCACTTGATAAGTCAACGCGACCCAGGGGTAGCCGATGCGCGGAGCGTGCAATTGAGCAGCGTGGAAGTCTCGCCGGGGAGCGCCTCCTCGGCCGCGATTCTCACCCATCTGCAGCGTCTGGAAGCGGAGAGCCTGCACATCATGCGCGAGGTGCTGGCTGAGTGTGAGCGTCCGGTGATGCTCTACTCGATCGGCAAGGACAGCGCCGTGATGCTGCACCTGGCGGTCAAGGCGTTCTATCCGGCGGTGCCGCCCTTTCCGCTGCTGCACGTGGATACGACCTGGAAATTCCGCGCGATGTACGAGTTTCGCGATCAGATGGCGCAGAAGCTCGGCATGCAGCTGTTGGTGCACGTGAATCAGGATGGCCTGGCCGCCGGCATCGGTCCCTTCACGCACGGCTCCCAGGTGCACACCGACGTCATGAAGACTCAGGCCCTGAAACAGGCGCTCGATAAGTACGGCTTTGACGCCGCCTTCGGCGGCGCCCGGCGCGATGAGGAGAAGAGCCGCGCCAAGGAACGCATCTTTTCCTTTCGCTCCGCGCAGCATCGCTGGGATCCGAAACAGCAGCGCCCGGAGCTGTGGTCGCTCTACAACGCGCGCAAGCACCCCGGCGAGAGCTTGCGGGTGTTTCCGCTGTCCAACTGGACCGAACTGGACATCTGGCAGTACATCTACTTAGAAAAGATCCCGATCGTGCCGTTGTATTTTTCGGCGCTGCGTCCGGTGGTGGAGCGTGATGGGGCGCTCATCATGGTGGACGATGAGCGTATGCCGCTGAAGCCCGGTGAGCGCCCACAGCTCAAGAAAGTACGCTTCCGCACGCTCGGCTGTTATCCGCTCACGGGCGCGGTGGAGAGCGAGGCGGATACGCTGCCGGCGATCATTCAGGAGATGCTGCTCACCACGACCTCCGAGCGGCAGGGGCGCGTCATCGACCACGACGCCGCCGCCTCCATGGAGCGCAAGAAGCAGGAAGGATACTTCTGATGGCACACCAATCCGAGCTCATCGCCACTGACATCGGCGCCTACCTGTACGCGCATGAGCACAAGGGTCTGCTGCGCTTTATTACCTGCGGCTCGGTGGATGATGGCAAGTCCACGCTGATCGGCCGGTTGCTGTACGAATCGAAGATGATCTTCGATGATCAGCTCAGTGCGCTCGAGCGTGATTCGAAGAAAATCGGTACGCGCGGCGGGGAACTGGACTTCGCGCTACTGGTGGACGGCCTGGCCGCCGAGCGCGAGCAGGGCATCACCATCGATGTCGCCTACCGCTTCTTCTCCACCGAGCACCGCAAGTTCATCGTCGCCGATACGCCAGGACACGAGCAGTACACGCGCAACATGGTGACCGGCGCCTCGACTGCGGATCTGGCGGTGATTCTCATCGATGCCCGCAAGGGCGTGCTCACGCAGACGCGCCGCCACAGCTTTCTGGTGCACCTGCTCGGCATCTCGCGCCTGGTGCTCGCCGTCAACAAGATGGATCTGGTGGGCTACGCGCGCGCGACTTTCGACACCATCGTGGCCGACTATCGCGCTTTCGCCGCGCGCATCGGCGTGAGTGATATCACCGCAATCCCGCTCTCGGCGGTCTACGGTGACAACATTCTCGCGCACGGTACGCACATGCGCTGGTACGACGGCCCGACGCTCATGCAGCACCTGGAGAGCGTGCCGGTGGCGGACGCGGCGACCGGGCAGCCGTTTCGGCTGCCGGTGCAGTGGGTTAACCGGCCGCACGCGGACTTTCGCGGCTTTGCCGGGCAGATCGCCAGCGGCAGCGTACGCCGCGGCGATCGCATCCGCGTGCTGCCTTCGGGCCGCGAGAGCCACGTTGCGCGCATCGTCACCGCCGCCGGGGACCTCGAGAGCGCCGTCGCCGGGCAGTCGATCACCGTGACGCTCGCCACCGAGGTGGATGTGAGTCGTGGTGATGTGCTCGCCGCGGTCGCCGCGCCGCCGCAAGTGGCCAGCCAGTTCGAGGCCACCGTCGTGTGGATGCACGAGGAGCCGATGCTGCAGGGCCGGGCGTACCTCATGAAGTCCGGGGCGCGCACGGTCTCCGCCACGATTGCGCCAGTGAAGCACAAGATCAACGTCAATACGCTCGAGCAACTGCCCGCTGAGCGCCTCGAACTCAACGATATCGGCGTGTGCGAGCTGGAGCTGGACCGAGCGATCCCGTTTGAGTCCTACGCGGACAACCGCACGCTCGGGGGCTTCATCCTCATCGACCGCCTCACCAACGGTACCGTGGGGGCGGGGCTGATCAACTTTGCGCTGCGCCGCTCGCAGAACGTGCACTGGCAGGCGCTGGATGTGGACAAGCAGGTGCGCGCGCGCCAGAAGGGCCAGCGCGCGTGCGTGCTGTGGCTTACCGGTCTTTCGGGCGCCGGCAAGTCAACGATCGCGAACCGCATCGAGAAGCGCCTTACGGCCCAGGGGCGGCACACGTATCTGCTCGACGGTGACAATGTGCGGCACGGCCTCAACAAGGACCTGGGCTTTACCGCCCAGGATCGTGTCGAGAACATCCGCCGCGTGGCGGAGGTCTCCAAGCTCATGGTGGATGCGGGACTTATCGTGCTGGTGTCGTTCATCTCCCCGTTTCGCTCCGAGCGGCGCATGGCGCGCGAGCTCTTCGGCGCCGGGGAGTTCTTCGAGGTGTTCGTCGACACCCCGCTCGCCGAAGCCGAACGGCGCGACGTGAAGGGTCTTTATAAGAAGGCGCGCCGCGGGGAACTGAAGAACTTCACTGGCATCGACTCCCCCTACGAGGCGCCCGAGCATGCGGAAATCCGCATCGACACCACCGCGCTCGATGCGGATCAGGCGGCCGAACGCATCATCGCCTACCTGGAGAGCCTCAAGATCACCGCGCCGCCATGAGCGCCGGCGTGCACGAGTGGCTCGGCGCAGTGACCGACATCGCCCGCCTCGCCGGTCGGGAGATTCTCGAGGTTTACCGCTCCGGTGAATCTGCCACAAGCTACAAGGCCGATACCTCCCCGCTCACGACGGCGGACCTGCGCGCGCATCGGCTCATCATCGACTCGCTCCTGCAACTCACACCCGAGATCCCGGTCCTGTCCGAGGAATCGGCCGCCGTCCCCTTTGCGCAGCGCTCGCGCTGGTCGCGTTACTGGCTCGTCGATCCGCTGGATGGCACCAAGGAGTTTTTGTCGCGCAACGGCCAGTTCACGGTCAACATCGCCTTGATTGAAGGACATGCCCCGGCGCTCGGCGTCGTGCACGTGCCGGTGTCGGAGACGAGCTATCAGGGGATCCCCGCGCTAGGCGCCTGGCGGCTGCAAGGCGAGGCGGGTGCGACGCCGATTCACGTGAGCCCGCGCAGCGCCACCCCGGTGCGCGTCGTCGGCAGTCGCTCGCACCGCGGCGACTCGCTCGATGGATTTCTGGCGCGCCTGGGTCGTTATGAGCTTCTGGCCGTGGGCAGCTCCTTGAAGTTCTGCATGGTCGCGGAGGGTGCGGCGGATGTGTACCCGCGTCTGGGACCCACGAGCGAATGGGATACGGCGGCCGCGCACGCGGTCGTGCTCGGGGCGGGGGGAAGCGTCAGCACGCTTGAGGGGGCGCCGCTGCGCTATAACAACCGCGAAGAACTGCTGAATCCTTTCTTCGTCGTCTGCGGAGCGCAGGATCACGACTGGCTCGCGCTGCTGCGCTAGCGATCATTTGCGTAATATTGACACCTGATTATAGCGAGTCCTGCTTGCAACCGTATACTGCAGAGCTTAACCTCGCAATCTGGACCGCGAATAACTGTGGATTCCGCTCGCCGCCCACAGATCGCGGCCGAGTGCGCACACTCTTCTATTATTGTCCCTCAATCCTATGACCGTCAGATCCTTAGGCTATGTGGTGGTGGAAGCGGCGGATGTGACCGCGTGGCGTAAGTTTGCACTCGAGGTCATCGGCCTCATGGAAGGGCCACCGGGAGCGGACGGCAGCGTCCGATTTCGCATCGACGAGCGCCCGTTCCGCATCGCCGTGGTGCCCGGTAAGAAGAACCGCTTTCTCAGCTGCGGCTGGGAATTTCGCGATGCGGCGGAACTGGAAGCGACCCTCGCGACACTGCGGCAGGCAAAGATCGAAGTACGCCAGGGCAGCTCCGCGGAGGCCGAGAATCGCGCCGTACGGCAGATCGCCTTCTGCACCGACCCCTGCGGGAATCAGCTCGAGCTCTTTCACGGGCGCACCTACGACTACGCACCGTTCGCCTCGGCGCGCGGTCTGAGCGGCTTCGTCGCCGGGGACCTCGGCATGGGACACGCCGTGCTGCCCGCGCCGCAACTCGCTGCCGCGCACGAGTTCTACCAGCGCCTCGGGTTCGCCGACACCGACGAGATGTGGCTCGCGATGAGCCCCAATCCGAGCGACCCGAAACTCGGGATCCATTTCATGCATGCCGCCTGCCGGCGTCACCACAGTGTCGCTCTTGCGGGCATGCCGGCGCCCTCAGGCTGCGTGCACATCATGCTCGAGGCGCGCTCGCTCGATGATGTGGGCTATGCGCTCGACCGCTGCGTGGCGAGCGGTGCGCACATCTCCTCCTCCCTCGGCAAACATTCCAACGACTTCATGGTGTCCTTCTACGTGCAAACCCCGGGCGGGTTTGATCTGGAGTTCGGCTGCCACGGCCTGCAGCCGGACTGGAGCACGTGGGTCCCGACCCAGAGCGTCATCGGGGATCTGTGGGGACACCGTTGGTCCCCGCCACCGTCCTGAAGCCACCGGCAATGCTCGACAAGAGCCTCACGGCTGGCGCGGTGGTTGCTGCCCTGCGCGATGGCATGACCATCGGCATCGGTGGCTGGGGCCCGCGGCGCAAACCCATGCATCTGGTGCGCGAGATCCTGCGCTCAGCGCTGAAGGACCTCACCCTCATCGCCTACGGCGGACCTGAGGTCGGCATGCTGTGCGCAGCAGGCAAGGTGCGCAAACTCATCTACGGCTTCGTCTCCCTCGATGCGATTCCCGTGGAGCCCTGGTTCCGGCGCGCGCGCGAGTCCGGCAGCATTGAGGCGCGCGAACTGGATGAGGGGCTGCTGCAATGGGGACTGCGCGCCGCGGGCATGCGCGTGCCGTTCCTGCCCACCCGCGTGGGCCTGGCGAGCGATGTGATGAGCATGAACCCGGAGTTTCGCACGGTGCGCTCGCCCTACTCGGACGCGGAGTTGCTGCTGGCGATGCCGGCGCTGCACCTGGACGTGGCGCTGCTGCACGTCGACCGCGCCGACCGGCTCGGCAACGTGCAAACTTTGGGTCCGGATCCGTATTTCGATGAGCAGTTTGCCCGCGCCGCCACGCGCTGTTACGTGAGCTGCGAGGAGCTGTGCGAGCGCATTGATCTGACCCATAGCGCGCAGGCGCGCTACAACATCGTCGAGCGCAGCTACATCAGCGGGGTGGTGGCGGCCCCGTTCGGCGCCCACCCGACCTCCAACCCGTCCGCCTATGGGTGGGACATGGAGCACCTGAAGGCCTACTGTGCGCTCGCCGCCGAGAGCGGCGGCTGGGGACGCTATTTCGACGAGTTCATTGCACCGCCCGAGGCCGAATACCTCGCGCGCGTCGGGGGTGCGGCACGCGTGGGCGCTCTGGCACTGCCGGTGTTTTAAAGGATGAGCGGGCAATTCACTCTGGCCGAGCTGCTCATCGTCGCTGCCGCCGAGGCGTGGCGCGGCAACGGCGAGGTGCTCGCTTCCGGCATCGGTGTCGTGCCGCGACTGGCCGCGAGCCTGGCCAAGCTCACGCACTCCCCCGAGCTCATGATGACCGATGCGGAGGCTTTCCTCGTCGAGGAGCCGGTGCCGCTCGGACCGCGCGGCGACTATCGGCCCCAGAGCGCCGGCTACATGCCGTTCGCGCGCGTGTTCGACTGTGTCTGGGGCGGGCGGCGCCATGTGATGATCGGACCGATCCAGATCGATCGCTTCGGGCAGACCAACCTCTCGGGCATCGGTGCGCGCGCGCGGCCGAAGGTGCAGATGCTCGGTATGCGCGGGCTGCCCGGCAACAGCATCAATCACTTGAACTCCATGTTCGTGCCCAATCATTCCGCGCGCGTGTTCGTGCCGGGCGAGGTCGATATCGTCGGGGGCGTCGGTTACAACCCGGCGCGCTGGCCCGCCGGGGCGAGTAACGCGTACGTCGACCTGCGCCTGATTGTCACGGACTTGTGCGTCATGGACTTCGGCGGCCCCGGCCACGCCATCCGCGTGCGCAGCCTGCATCCGGGCGTCTCGCTCGCGACGGTGCAGGCGGCGACGGGCTTTGCGCTCGAAGCACCGACCACGCTGCCCACGACCGCCGCGCCGACCCGCGAGCAGCTTGAGATCATCCGGCGCTTGGATCCGCACGAGCTGCGCGCCGGCGTGCTCAAGGGCAACCCGCCCGGAAGCGCCGTGCGCGCTTCCGCGTAAGGCCCCTATGGGCGATCCGCTCCACACGCTCCTATGTCAGCGCCTCGGCTGCCGCTACCCGATCATCCAGACCGCCATGGGGTGGGTGGCGCGGCCGGAACTCGTAGGTGCCTCGTGCAACGCGGGCGCGTTCGGCTTTCTGGCCGCGGCGGTGTTGAGTCCGGAGGAAGTCGGGCCGGCGATCGACAAGGTACGCGCGCTCACCAGCGCCCCGTTCGGTGTCAACTTTCACATGTTTCAGCCCGGCGCCGAGCGCATCGTCGAGATTCTCATCGAGCGCAAGGTGACGGCGGTCAGTTTCGGGCGCGGGCCGGACCGCAAGATGATCGGCCGCTTCCGCGACGCGGGCATTGCCTGCGTGCCGACGGTCGGTGCGCTCAAGCACGCGCGCAAGATGGTCGAGCTCGGAGTCGACATGCTGGTCGTGCAGGGCGGCGAGGGCGGTGGCCATACCGGCTCGGTGGCGAGCACGGTGCTGCTGCCCCAAGTGCTCGATGCGGTGCAGGTTCCGGTCATCGCCGCGGGGGGATTTGCCGATGGCCGCGGGCTCGCCGCAGCGCTGGCTTACGGGGCGCAGGGCATCGCCATGGGCACGCGCTTCCTCATGACCCGCGACTGCCCGGTTCCGCAGCCCACCAAGGAGCGCTACACGCGCGCGAGCACCGATGACATTGTGCTCACCACGAAGATCGACGGGCTGCCCCAGCGCATGATCCGCAACGAGACACTGGCGCAGATCGAGAAGGCGGGTCGGCTGCGCATGCTGTGGCTGGCCCTGGCGAGCGCCTGGCAGCTCAAGCGCCTGACCGGTGCCAGCGTCACGGAGCTTCTCGCGGCGGCCCGCAAGATGGGCCACGCCGGTGAGATGAGTTTTGCCCAGTCGCTGATGGCGGCAATCGCGCCGGTGATGTTCCAGCGCTCCATGATCGCCGGCGAACCGCAGCGCGGTTTGCTGGCGACCGGCATGGTCGCGGGGCGTCTTGCGGATCTGCCCAGTTGCGAGGAACTGATCAGCAGCATCGTGCGCGAGGCGCGTGAACGTCTGGCGGCGCTCGGCGCGCCGCTCACCGCCTAGCGTTGCGCGCCAACGCGCCCGAGGAGGGATCGTGCCTATTCGTACCGACATCCAGGATCACATCGGCGAGGTGGTGCTTGATCATCCGCCCGTCAACGCCCTCGACAGCAAGACGTGGAACGAACTCGCCGATGTCATCGCAAGCCTCGGCGCCCAGGCGCAGGTGCGCTGCCTGCTGGTGCGTGGCGAAGGCAAGGGCTTTTGCGCCGGGGTCGATCTGAAGGAGATGCAGCAGCACCCGGAGCGCATCGTCGACCTGAATCGCGGCAATTTTCGCACCTTCCGCGCCGTGCGCGCTTGCGAAGTCCCGGTCCTCACCGCCGTGCACGGCTTTGTCATCGGTGGCGGCATCGGTATCTGCGGGGCGAGCGACGTGGTTATCGCCGCCGATGACGCCTATTTTTCCTTGCCGGAAATTGACCGCGGCGCTATGGGTGGGGCTTCGCACCTCTCGCGCATGCTGCCGCTGCACAAGGTGCGTGCCGCATTCTTCACCGGCGGCCGCATCCCGGCGGCCGAGGCCTACCGCCTGGGAGCGGTCGAACAGGTGGTACCACCCAAGAGTCTCCTCAAGGACGCGCGTGCCTTTGCCGCCGTCATCGCCCAGAAGAGCCGCCGCGCGCTGGTGCTCGCCAAGGAAGCCCTGAACGGCATCGAAGCGCGCGACGTGGATCGCGACTATCGCTTCGAGCAGGGCTTCACGCTCGAGATGTACTTGCACAAGGACTCGCAGAAAGCACGCGATGCCTTCGTCAAGCACAAGAAGAGCGCGAAGTACTAAAGAGCCCGCGTGCATGGCGCTTGATCTGCAGTTCACGCCCGAGCAGCAGCGTTTCCGCGCCGAGGTGCGTGCCTGGATGGCGGCGCACGTGCCGAAGACCCCGCTTAAGACACTCGAGAGCGAGGCGGGTTTCGCCCAGCACCGCGAGTGGGAGCGCACGCTCGCTGGCGGCAACTGGGGCATGATCAGCTGGCCGAAGGAATACGGCGGCCGCGGGGCGAACCTGATTGACTGGCTGATCTTTGAAGAGGAGTACTACCGCGCTAACGCGCCGCTGCGGGTCAACCAGAACGGGATCTTCCTGCTCGGGCCCACGCTCATGGAATTCGGCACACCCGCGCAGAAGGCGCGCTACCTGCCGAGGATGGCCTCGGGGGAAGAGATCTGGGCACAGGCCTGGTCGGAACCGCAAGCGGGCTCGGATCTGGCCGCGTTGCGGGCGAGCGCCGTGCGTGACGGGGATAGCTACCTGCTGCGCGGCCACAAGATCTGGTCCTCGCGCGCGGCCTTTGCCGACTGGGCGTTCGGCATCTTCCGCACCGATCCCAACGCCCAGCGCCACCACGGACTAAGCTTTATGCTCGTGCCGCTGCGTCACCCGGGCGTGCGCGTGCGCGGCATCCGGCAGATCCATGGCGAGCCGGGTTTCGCCGAGATCTTTTTCGAGGATGCACGCGTACCGCTCGATCATCGGCTGGGAGCCGAGGGCGCGGGCTGGCACATCGCCATGGCCACGGCAGGCTTTGAGCGCGGTCTGATGCTGCGCAGCCCGGCCCGCTTTCAGATGGCCGCGCAGCGCCTGGTGCAGCTGTGGCGCGCGCGCGAGGCGCTCGCCGATCCGGCGCTCATCGGGCGCGTCGCACAGGCGTGGATGGACGCTCAAGCCTATGCGCTGAATACCTACCGCACCGCAAGCCGCCTGATCGCCGGGGGCGCAATCGGTGTCGAGGCGAGTCTCAACAAGATCTTCTGGTCAGAACTGGACCTTGACCTGCATCGCACCGCCATGAGCCTGCTCGGGGCGCAGGCGGAGCTGCTGCCGCTCACGGGCGAGAGCGCGGAAACGGAGGCGTGGCTTGAGGGCTTCCTGTTCTCGCTGGCCGGTCCGATCTATGCCGGGACCAACGAGGTTCAGCGCAACCTCATCGCCGAGCGGCTGCTCGGCTTACCGCGCGCGTAGGGCCTGGCATGGACTTCACCTTCAGCGAAGAGCAGCGAATGATGGCCAGCGCATTGCGCGAGCTCACCGCGGATCTGTGTACGCCCGAGGCGCTGCGCGCGCTCTTCGAGGGCCGCGACACCGCGGCCGAGGAGCGCTGGAACCGCCTCGCGGAGCTGGGCCTCTTTGGAGTGCTCGCGCCGCAGGCAGCCGGCGGCATGGGCCTTGAGGAGGCCGATTTCGTGTTGCTGGCCGAAGAGGCCGGCCGTGCCGGGTTGCCTGAACCGCTGACCGAGCAGGCAGCGCTCGCGGTGCCGGCGTTGCTCGAGCTCGCAGCCCAGCCCGCCGCGACCGCACTGCTGCCGCAGCTTGCCCGCGGTAGCGCGCGCATCGCCGTCACGCACCCGCAAAATGTACGGGCCAACGTGCCCCCCGGCCTCACCCACTGGCTCCTGTGCGCGCCTGAGAGCGTGACGCTGGCGCGGGCCGAGGAAGTCCCCACAGTCGCGATCGCGTCGCTCGATGCCGGCCGACGGCTGCTTGAGCCGCACGCCCCGGCAGGCGCCGGTGAGATCCTCGCGCGCGGGGCGCAAGCCCAGGCCATCGGCACGCGTCTCTTGAACCGCGGGGCGGTATTGACCGCTGCCCAATGCCTGGGCGTTGCGGAACGCCTGATGACGCTCTCCGCCGAGTACGCGAAGGAACGGGTGCAGTTCGGTAAGCCGATCGGCTCTTACCAGGCCATCAAACACCACCTGGCGAGCGTGGCCGTGAAACTCGAGTTTGCCCGGCCCGTGGTGTACGCAGCCGTGACGCGCGCCGCCGATCTTGAGCCGCGGGCCGCCGCCCTGGCCTCGCACGCGAAGCTCGCCGCTGCCGATGCGGCAGAGCTCGCCGCCCGAACGGCGATACAGGTGCACGGCGCAATGGGATACTCGTGGGAGCTGGATCTGCATTTTTACATGAAGCGTGCCTGGGCGCTGCAGGGCGCCTGGGGCGACCGAAGTTTCCATGCCCGGCGCGTGCAGGCGCTCGTATGTGGGGGCGCTCTGGCGCTCGGACCGGACCAGACATTTGCGCGAACAGCGTGAGGAACCTTGCATGAGCAACGAGGCTTATATCATCGGCGCGGTACGCAGTCCGACCGGTAAGAAGAAAGGAACCCTGGCGGGGGTGCATGCCGCCGACCTGGGCGCGCACGCCATCAAGGCGCTGCTCGAGCGCACGGGCGTCGAGCCGGGAGAAGTCGATGACGTGATCTTCGGTTGCGTCGATCAGATCGGGGCCCAGTCCGGGGATATCGCACGGACCTGCTGGCTCGCGGCGGGACTGCCCGATCACGTGCCGGGCACCACGGTCGATCGGCAGTGCGGTTCCTCGCAGCAGGCCGTGCACTTCGCCGCGCAGGCAGTGATGAGCGGCACCCAGCACCTGCTGGTGGCGGGGGGTGTGCAGACCATGAACCAGATTCCGATCTCGGCCGCCATGGTCGCGGGCGCGGCGTTGGGCCAACCCGACCCCTTCAGCGGCTCGCGCGGCTGGCGCGAGCGCTACGGTACGCAGGAGGTTTCGCAGTTCCGTGCCGCGGAGATGATCGCTGAGAAGTGGCAGATCACGCGCCGTGAGATGGAGGAGTTTGCTCTGGAAAGCAACCGGCGCGCGCTGGCCGCCA
The DNA here is from genome assembly GCA_963850955.1 of uncultured Pseudomonadota bacterium. GTDB lineage: Bacteria > Pseudomonadota > Gammaproteobacteria > Steroidobacterales > Steroidobacteraceae > 13-2-20CM-66-19. Next base: position 3,499,015 of record CAWKMW010000004.1, on the reverse strand, counting down.
TCGAGCGCGGCTACTACGAGCGCGAGATCGCGCCGCTCAACGGGCTGAAGAACGATGAAACGCCGCGCGTCGGCACCACGCTGGAGAAGATGGCACAGCTGCAGCCGCTCGCACCCAACGGGCGGATCACGGCCGCGGTTTCCAGCCAGATCGCCGACGGATCTGCGGCGCTGCTCATCGCTTCGGCGCAGGCCGTGCAGCGCTATCAGCTCAAGCCGCGGGCCCGCATCCACCACCTGTCGGTGCGCGGTGCGGACCCGATCTGGATGCTTACGGCGCCCATTCCGGCCACGCAGCACGCGCTGGCGAAGAGCGGGCTGAAGCTCTCCGACATCGACCTGGTGGAGATCAACGAGGCGTTTGCCTCCGTGGTGCTCGCGTGGCAGCGCGAACTGAAGGTGGACCTGGAGCGCGTTAACGTCAATGGCGGCGCCATCGCACTCGGCCATCCGCTCGGGGCCACGGGAGCTAAGCTCATGACCACCCTGCTGCACGAACTGGAGCGCCGCGGAGCACGCTACGGCCTGCAGACGATGTGCGAGGGCGGCGGTCAGGCCAACGTGACGATCATCGAGAGACTCTGACATGGCCGCACTGTGTGCAGGACGGATCGTGATCGTGACCGGCGCCGGCCGCGGACTCGGTCGCGCGTATGCGCTCGCCTTCGCGCGCGCCGGGGCGCGCGTGATCGTGAATGATCTGGGCACCACGCTTGCCGGGGTCGGACGCGATGTGGCCACGGCGCAGGTCGTGGTCGATGAGATCCGCGCGGCCGGCGGCGAGGCGGTGGCAAATGGCGAGGACGTCTCCGAGTGGGACAGCGCCGGCAGGATCGTCGCGACGGCGCTCGAGCACTTCGGTGGCCTCGACGTGGTGGTCAACAACGCCGGCGTTGTGCGCGACCGGATGTTCGTGAGCGCAACCGTGGAAGAGTGGGATGCGACTGTGAAGGTGCACCTGCGCGGTCACTTCTGCGTCGCGCGTCACGCCGTGGACTACTGGCGCGGCTGCGCCAAACAGGGCAAGCCGGTCGACGCGCGCATCATCAACACCTCCTCCGGTGCCGGCCTGAACGGTAGCGTCGCGCAGAGCGCGTACGCCGCCGCCAAGGGCGGCATCGCGAGCCTCACTCTGGTGCAGGCCGCGGAGCTGCAGCGCTACGGGATCACCGCCAACGCGCTCGCCCCGGCGGCGCGTACCCGCATGACCGAGCAGGCCTTTGCCGAGAAAATGAAGCGCCCGTCGAGTGGCTTTGATGCGCAGGACCCGGACAATATCGCCCCGGTGGTAGTGTGGCTCGGCAGCACGCAGTCGCGCGCCGTGACCGGCTGCGTGTTTGAGCTGGAGGGCGGCAAGATCATGATCGCCGATGGCTGGAACGATGGCCCGCAGGTGGACAAGCAGGCGCGCTGGGCACCCGAGGAAGTGGGCGCGGCCGTGAGCGGGCTGCTGGCGCAGCGACGCGCGCAGAAGAAGGTCTACGGCACATGAATACCCCTCCGAGCGCACCCGCCTATCCGGCCGCGCGCAACCTGCTAGCGGGCAAGAACGTGCTGGTCACAGCCGCTGCCGGCACCGGCATTGGGTTCGCCACTGCCAAGCGCTGCCTGGAGGAGGGCGCGCGGGTGTTCGTCAGCGACCTGCACGAGCGGCGCCTCGGCGAAGCGGTCGAGCGGCTGCGCGCAGTCGATGCCGACCGCGTGGAGGCGAAGCTCTGCGACGTGACCCGCGAACCGGACGTGCGTGCGCTCGTGGCGGCGGCTCTTGACACGCTTGGGCAGGTGGATGTGCTCGTGAACAACGCCGGCCTCGGCGGTTCCGCGGCGGTGATCGAGATGACGGATGAGCAGTGGCACAAAGTGCTTGACGTGTCGCTCACCAGCGTCTTTCGCATGACGCGGGCAATACTGCCGCACATGTATGCCCGGGGAGCCGGTGCCATCGTGAACAACGCCTCGGTGCTCGGCTGGCGTGCCCAGGCGCTGCAGGCGCATTACGCCGCCGCCAAGGCAGGCGTGATGGCGTTCACGCGCTGCGCGGCCATCGAAGCGGCCGGATACGGCGTACGCATCAACGCGGTCGCCCCCAGCATCGCCATGCATGCCTTTCTCAACCGGGTCACGAGCGATGAGCTGTTGACAGAACTGAAGCGCCGTGAGGCCTTCGGCCGCACCGCGCAGGTGTGGGAAGTGGCGAATGTCATCGTCTTCCTCGCCAGCGATCTGGCGAGTTACATGACCGGCGAGGTCGTATCGGTGTCGAGCCAGCATGCGTGAAGCGCCTGGTGAGGGGTGGACATGACAGCCGCGGTATTTCATTCGGCTCAAGAGTATCAAGACGCCGTCGGTCGCTCCTTCGGTCCGAGCGACTGGCTCCTTGTCGATCAGCAACGCATCAACCTGTTCGCGGAAGCCACGGGCGATCATCAGTGGATCCACGTCGACCCCGAGCGCGCGGCCCAGGGTCCGTTCGGGGGCACCATCGCCCACGGTTACCTCTCGTTGTCACTGGTCAATTACTTCCTGCCTCAGCTGGTCCGGGCGGAGGGTATGCGTCACGGCATCAATTACGGCTGTGACCGGGTACGCTTCCCGGCCGCGCTGCGCTCCGGTGCGCGCCTGCGCGGCCGCGCAGAGATCCTGAGCGTCGAGGATCTGGGGGAGGGCGTGGTGCAGGTGAAGATTCGGGTGACGCTTCAGGCGGAAGGGGTCGAGAAGCCGGTGTGTGTCGCGGATACCCTGAGCCGGCTGTACTTTTGAAGCATGGGGAGAACTAACGTGCGTGAAGCCGTGATTGTTTCCACCGCGCGTACGCCGATCGGCAAGGCGTTCCGCGGCGCTTTCAACGACACGGAAGCTCCGGTGCTCTCCGGGCACGTGGTGCGCGAGGCGGTGCGTCGTGCCGGCATCGACGGCGCGGAGGTCGAAGACCTGGTGCTCGGATGCGCGACACAACAGGGCACGCAGGGTTACAACATCGCGCGCCTCACGGTCGTCACCGGCGGCCTGCCGCCGAGCGTGGCCGGCATGAGCATTGATCGCAAATGTGCCTCGGGTCTGATGGCCATCGCCACGGCCGCCAAACAGGTGACCGAAGACGGTATGTCGGTCGTCGTGGCAGGTGGGGTGGAGTCGATCAGCCTGACGCAGAACAAGCACTTGAATACCTACCGCGCCCAATCCGAAGCGGTCCTCGCCGGCTCCCCCTACATGTATATGCCGATGATCGAGACCGCAGAGGTGGTGGCGCGCCGTTATGGGATTTCCCGGGACGCCCAGGACCACTACGCCCTGCAGAGTCAGCAACGGGTGGCGGCCGCTTATGCCGCCGGGCGCTTCGAGGCGGAGATCGTGCCGCTGCCGAGCCGCAAGCTCGTGACCGACAAAGTCAGTGGCGCGACCCACCCGGAGGAGGTGCTGCTCAAGCAGGACGAGGGGTTCCGCGCCGACACGACGCTCGCCGCGCTGGCAAAACTCGAGCCGGTCTGGTCGGGCGGCAAGCTGATCGAGAAGGGTGAGAACATCACCGCCGGCAACGCCTCGCAGCTCTCGGACGGGGCCGCCGCGGTCGTGATCATGGACGCGGAGCTGGCCGCACAGCGCAACCTCAAGCCCCTCGGCGCCTATCGTGGCATGGCGGTGGCCGGATGCGCGCCCGAGGAGATGGGGATCGGGCCAGTGTTCGCGGTGCCGAAGCTGCTGGCACGGCACGGGATGAGGGTCGGGGAAATCGGCCTGTGGGAACTGAACGAGGCCTTTGCCGTGCAGGCGCTGTATTGCCGCGATCGCCTTGGCATCGACAACGAGCGCTTCAACGTCGACGGCGGCGCCATAGCGATCGGTCACCCGTACGGCATGAGCGGGGCGCGCCTGGTCGGTCACGCGCTGATCGAGGGCAAGCGTCGCGGCGTGCGCTGGGTGGTCGTGACGATGTGCGTGGCCGGCGGCATGGGCGCTGCGGGCCTGTTCGAGGTGTACTGATGCTAAGACAGACCCCCTGCGACGGGGCATGCCGATGAGCGCTGCGCCAGAATACGAGCTCGACGAAGTCGACCGCCACATCATCGCGGCACTCAAGGCCGACGGGCGCGCGACCAATCAGAAGATTGCGCGCAGCCTGCACATCTCGCCCGCCACCGTGGGCGCGCGCATCCGGCGCCTGGAAAATATGAACGCCATGCGCGTGGTCGCCGTGACCGACTTCGCCGCGCTCGGCTACAAGGTGCTGCTGGCCGTGGGTATCGAGGTTCAGGGTCGCGCCGCGGAGGAAGTCGCGCGGGAACTCGCCACGCTCGAGGAGGTGTTTGCGGTGCACATGGTGACCGGCGCCCGTGACATCGAAATTCTCGTCGTCCTGCATGACCTGGAGGAACTGGAAACCTTCCTGCTGCAGGACATCGCCAAGATCCGCGGCATCCGCACGCTGGCCGCGGGCATCGCCGCGGACGTGATCAAGTACGACTTCGACCGGGCACAGATGGCATGAAGGCCGTGCTGCCCACGCTTGATGCTCTGGACCGGCGCATCGTCGATCTGCTGACGGTAGACGCCCGGGTGAGTAACCGCCAGATCGCCGCGCAGCTCGGGGTCACCGAGGGCACGATACGCGGTCGCATCAATCGCCTCGAGCAAGGCGGCGCCATCCGCCTGACGGCGGTCACCAACGTCGCCTTCGCCGGTTCGCCCAAGGTGGTGCTGATCGGCATCCAGGCGCAGCACGGGGAGCTCAGGGCGGTGAGCCAGAAGATCGCCGCGATGCCCGAGATCGGCTGCGTCATCGTCATGCTCGGGCGCTTTGACATCCTCGCCATTGGCCTGTTCGGCGCGCTCGAAGATATCATCGAGGTGGCCAACAACCGCATCCTCGCGCTGCCGGGCGTGCGGCACGTGGAAACCTCGATCGCCGTCAAAACGCTGAAGTACGACTTCCGCGCCGCCAAGATCACGCCCGTGCGCCGCGCGCCTAAGCCGCGGCCCCTCTGATTGACCTGTCAGGAGATGGCCGACGTGGATGACTTGCCTGCCAGCCGCTCCCCGGCCTTCAGCCCGCTGCGGGTCGGACCCCTCACCCTGCGCAACCGCTTCATCAAGTCCGCCACCAACGAGGGCAGCGCCAAGGGCGGTGTGCCCTCCAAGCGGCTGGTGAAGTTTCACGAGGCCATTGCCGCCGGTGGCGTCGCGATGACCACGGTCGCTTACTGTGCGGTGGCACCCGACGGTCGTACGTTCACCGACCAAATCACCCTCGATGAGGAATCCGTGCGGCACCTGCGGGTGCTCACGGGAGCAGTACACCGGCACGGGGCGGCCGCGTCGGCGCAGATCACCCACGGTGGCTGCTTCACCTTTGTGCCACCGAGCGCCTCGGCACGGCCGCTCTCAGCGAGTGGTGGATTCAACAAGGTCGGCATCATGAGCGGCCAGTGGCTGCGCCAGAAGATGACCGTCGCTGACATGGAGCGGGTGGCCGCCGAATTCGTACGCGGCGCGCAGCTGGCACGCGCGGCGGGCTTCGACGCGGTCGAAATTCACATGGGGCACGGCTATCTGCTCAGTCAGTTTCTCAGCCCGCTCTACAACCGGCGACGCGACGCTTATGGCGGCGGCGTGGAGCGGCGCGCGCTCTTTCCCGTCACCGTGCTGCAGCGGGTGCTGGATGCGGTGGGCAAAGAATTGGCAGTGGTGTGCAAACTGAGCGTGACGGATGGGCACCCGCGCGGCAACAGCGCCGCAGACGGCGCGCAGATCGCCCAGGCGCTCGAGAAGGCGGGTGCGCATCTGCTGGTCTTAAGCGCAGGGCTCAACATCGAATCCATCACCACCATGTTCGGCTCCTCATTCCCGAAGGAGAACCGCACGCGCGTGGGGAATCCGATCGTGGCGGCGGCGATGTTCATCCAGCAGTTCACCGAGCCGAAAAACGTTACGTTCCGCGAGCTGTATCAGCTCGAGAACTCCCGCAAGGTGCGCGCCGCGACGCGTATGCCGCTCGCGTACCTCGGTGGGGTGAAAAGCCTGGCGAACACCGAGCAGGTGCTGGCGGAGGGATTCGACGCGGTCGCCCTCGGACGCGTACTGATCCACCAGGCGGACCTGGTGAGTGCCTTCGCGAGCGGCCGGGTGCGCGAGTCCGGCTGCACCTCCTGCAATCGCTGCGTGGCGATGATGTATACCCCCGGGGGCACCTCCTGTGTGCTCGGTGAGGCCGGCGACGCGCTGCTGAACGCCACACCGGCGGCCCCGTGAATGAGGTGCTCGCGTGCCAGCGCGCACGCACGACACGCGCGGTGGAGGAGCTCCCGCGCCTCCCGGCTCGCGCCGGGCGTGAGCTCAGCCCTGCACGATGTCTTCGGGGCCGAAGTAGGCCTTCATGCTGGTCACCTTGCCCGCCTCGTTGAACGTCATGATGTCGATGACGTGCACCGTGACCGGCCCGATGCGCGCACTGAACGCCATGGCCGCCGAGTTGCCGTGCGAGCCGCGGATCGGAGCGTCGAGGGCGAGTTTTGCGCCGGTCGCGATCGAGTGGGTGTAGAAGGCCTGGATCTCGGCCTTGCCGCGCTTCACCGGCGAGCCGACCGGATCTTCCACGGTGGCGTCCTCGGCGTAGAGCGCGACCACGGCCGCCGCGCTGCCACTGTTAAACGCGTCGAGATAGGCCTGCATGGCGGCCTTCATGGCTTGCTGAGTGGGCATCGAGGCGACTCCGTCGTGAAGGGCGGCACAGCATACCCGCCCTGGGGTGTCGGTCGTGATCGTTCATTTGGGCGACGTGGACGGCGCGGCCGCAGGGCACACTGCTCGTGATTACAACACGCTCGAGGGGGCCTCTTGGGTGACGCACGCGACTTGAGCGTCGATGTCCTGGTCGTGGGATCGGGAAACGGTGCGCTCACGGCCGCCCTGTGCGCCTACGAACTGGGCGTGCGCGATGTGCTCGTCATCGAGAAAAGCCCGCTCTTCGGCGGCACCAGCGCGACCTCGGGCGGGGGCATCTGGATCCCCTGCAGCCGCTATGCCCGCGCAGCCGGCGCTAAGGACAGTTACGAGGAGGCGCTCGAGTACGTGCGCGGCTCCACACCCGCTGGCGCCGTGCCGCCGCTCATGCAGGAGACCTATTTGCGGGAAGGGCCACGGATGCTCGACTTCCTGCACGAGCGCACCCGCGTGCGCTACGAGTCCCTCGCGCACTACCCGGACTACTGGTCTTCACTGCCGGGGGCCAAGCATGGCCACCGCTCCCTCGAGCCTGCGCCCGTGGCGCGTAGCGTCCTGGGCGCCGAGGCGCAGCAGCTGCGCGATACGCATCACATGATGTGGATGTTCGACCGGATCGCCATGACCCAGGTGGACGCGCAGGTCCTGATGGCGCAGCTGCCGGGTTGGAAGGGTTTGGCGGCGCGACGCATCTGGGATCACCTGAGTGATGTGTCCTGGGCGCTGCGCCACAAGCGCTCACGCCGTATCGCCTGCGGCTGCGCGGGCATCGCGCGGCTGCGCTGGTCCATGCAGGATCGCACGATGCCGCTGTGGCTCGAGACCTCGATGAGCGAGCTACTCGTCGAGGACGACGGGCGCATCAGCGGCGCGAAGGTGATGCGTGACGGTGCACCGCTTACCATTCGGGCGCGGCGCGCAGTAGTGCTGGCGGCCGGGGGCTTTGAACACAATCAGCAGATGCGCGAGCAATACCTGCCGCAACCGACCGACGCGCGCTGGAGCGCCGCCGCAGGCACCAACACCGGCGATGCGCACCGCGCCGCCATGGCGGTGGGAGCGGCAACCGCACTGATGGATGGCGGCTGGTGGTGCTCCTCCATCCGCGCACCGGATGACCCCGTGCCGCGCCTCGCCATCATGGACAAGTCCTATCCGGGCAACATCGTGGTCACGCGCCGCGGACGACGCATCGCCAACGAGTCGCAGAACTACATCACCTACCAGCTGGAATTCTACCGGCGGCACACGGCCGCCGATCCGCAGGCGCCGTCCTGGATGATCTTTGATGCCCGCTCACGGCGCATGTACTTCAACGGACCGCTGTGGCCGGTCCGCTATCGCCCGGACCAGCGCCTGCCCAAGAGTTACTTCACGTCCGGGTTCCTTACGCGCGCCGACTCTATCCGTGCGCTCGCCACGCAGGCGGGCATCGACGCCGATGGGCTGGAGAACACCGTGCGTGCCATGAATGAGTACGCGCGCACGGGTAAGGACCTCGAACACGGCCGCGGCGATGCGGAGTACGATCGCTACTATGCTGATCCGCGCATCAAGCCCAATCCGTGTCTTGCACCGATCGTCGAGCCACCGTTCTACGCGATGCGTATCGACCCGGGTGATTTTGGTACACACGGGGGCCTTGTGACCAATACCGATGCCCAGGTGTTGCGCGCCGACGGCGCGCCCATCCCCGGGCTGTACGCGGTCGGTAATTGCGCGGCCGCCATCCTGCCGACCTATCCGGGTCCGGGTTCAACCCTCGGGCCGGCCATGACGTTTGCTTGGCAAGCCGCGAAGCACTTCGCAGGGAGTTCGCCATGAGCGCCGAGCAACTGCTGGATCCGGGCAAGCTACTCGCTGAGGCGCGGCGCGAAACGGGCCTCGCCACCTTCGACGGCCCTTCCATCGAGGAGCCGCTCGAGCGCCTCACGCGTGCGCTGCGCACCGAGGCCCGCCTGAACGAGATCGGCCTGCACACCTGGCATGCGCGCCTTCTCAACACATTGATCGCGCGTCTGCGCGCCCGCGACTGGTTTCATCGCCATCCGCAGATCCTCGCCGAGCAGCTGCCGCCGCCCGTGGTGATCCTCGGACTCGCCCGCACCGGCACGACGCTCCTGCATCGGCTGCTGGCGTCCGACCCGCGCTTCTATGCCGGTGCCTGGTGGGAAGTGCGCTTTCCGGTGCCGGCGGCGGATGATCTGTCGGGCGAGCAGCGTATCGCCGCGGCCAAGCTCGAGGTCGCCGGCATTCTTGCGGCGATGCCTGATCTTGCGGCGATCCACCCCTGGGATGCGATGGGGGCCGATGAGGACATCATGCTCATCGATCAGACGCTGCTCAGCACCACGGCCGAGTCCCTCGCCTGCATCCCAAGCTACCGCAATTGGATTCACTCGCAGGATCTGCGCCCCGCGTACGCGTACCTGGTGCAACTGATGAAATTTCTGCAGTGGCAGAAGAAGCGCCGCGGCCAGCTGGCGGACTACTGGGTGCTCAAGACACCCATGCACCTTGGCTATGTGGAGGTCATCGCGGAGCAGATGCCCGGGGCCACCTTTGTGCAAACCCATCGTGACCCCATTACCACCATGCCCTCGTTCGCAAGCTTCGTACACTTGCTATGGGCGATGGGCAGCGACTGCGCCGATCCGCGTGAGGCGGCGCGCCAGTGGTCCGCGACGCTCGAACAGCACTTGAACCATTGCATGGAGCAGCGCGCGCGCTTGCCAAATCGGTTCATCGACGTCGATTTTCGCGACACCGTCAGTGACCCGGTGCGTGTAGTGGAGCGCATCTACCGTGGCATTGGACTGCCGATGACGGAGGCCACGCGCGCCGGCATCAGTGCTTATATGAGCACGAACCCGCGCGAGGGGCGGCCGAAGCACGAATACACGCTCGAGGAATTCGGCTTCACGCGCGCTGAACTCGAGCAGCGTTTCAAGCGTTACCGCGAAAAACACATCCTTCCATTCATCAAGTCGTAAGGTGCAGTGCCATGCTACTCAAGGACAAGGTCGTAATCGTCTCCGGCATCGGCCCGGGACTCGGGGTAAAACTCGCCATCGAGGCCGCTCGCGAAGGGGCACGCGCAGTCGCGATCGGCGCGCGCACCGCGGAGAAGCTCGATGATGCAGAGAAGCGCATGCGCGAGGCGAACGCGGCCTGCAAGGTGCTCAAGCTCGTCACCGATATCCGCGATGCGGCGCAGTGCAAACGCCTCGCCGACAGCACGCACAAGCAGTTCGGCCGCATCGATGGCTTGGTCAACAGCGCCTATTTCTGGGGCACACCCAGCACGGCTGAGGAGGCTAACCTCGATGGCTGGAAAGAGATCCTCAATACGAATGTCATCGGCACCATGAACATGACGCAGGCGGTGCTGCCGGCCATGAAGGCGCAGGGCGGCGGGGCGATCGTCAACATCAGCTCCATGGCGACGATCAAGCCGCACACGGGCGAAGTCGGCTATGCGGCCTCTAAGGGGGCGATGAATATCGCGAGCAAGTATCTCGCCGCGGAGCTCGGGGCCCACAACATCCGCGTCAACGTGGCGCGCATGGGCTGGATGCTCGGCGTGCCGGTGCAGAATTACATCAGCCACGCCGCCAAGGAGCAGGGCGTGCCGGAGAAGACGTTCTATGATGCGGTGGCCGCCAACATCGCCCTGCGGCGCCTGGTGAGCGACACCGAGTGTGCGCGCGCAGCCTTGTTTCTGATCTCCGACTACGCCTCCGGTGTGACCGGAGCGATCCTCGATTCAAACGGGGGCGAGACGTTTCCGCCGTAAGAGAGCACAGCGACGGCCGCCCTCAGGCGGCCGTTTCGGCCTCCTCAAGCCGCGTGGGCATGCCGACCACGCGGTGCTGTATACCCTCGACCTGCTTGAGAAACTCCTGCTTGCGGGCGCGCCGGTTGTAGAACTGCCGGTACCAGATGCGCGATTTGTGGAAGGGGCCATCGCCGGGCACCTGCAGGATCTGCACCGCGGGACGCTTGTTCGCCCACACATCGAAGTCCTGGGCGAAGGCGACCTTGGAAGCTTCCTGATACAGGCGCGCCGCGGCTACATCCGCCTCGGTTGCCACCGGGTTGGCGGACTTCACCAGCAGGGCGTGCCAGACCTTGATCACGCCGTCATCCACCATCGTGTGGCCGATGAAGATGATCGACTCACCCATGCCGAGCATGTAGGACAGGAGGAACCCGGGCCCGTGGTAGGTCGTGTCGGTGGTCAGGATCGGGCTGACGCCGTCCGGGGTCACGAGCGTGCGGTGGCCACCGCCTTGGATCTGGGTCGCCAGATGGCCCTTGAATTCGTTGCGGTAGAACTTCACCGACTCCCCATGCACCGGTCCTAAGTGCGAGCAGTCGGCGATGTTGTCGATGACTTCCTGTGCGTGGCAGCTGATAACGCCGAGATGATCGAATTTCCAGCGCACCCACTGCGCGTCGTTCCATTGCGGCAGGGCAGGCGCCTCCCACTCCGGCTCGCCCCCTTCCGGGTCGTACCAGACGAAAATCGCGCCCAGGCTTTCCACGATGGGCCATGCCCGCACGCAGGCCGCCTTCGGGATGGGTGCTTTGCTGTACGGGATATCGTTGCACTTGCCGTCTGGGCCGAAGCGCCAGCCGTGGTAGGGACAGCGGATCGAGTCCCCCTCGATCTGGCCGTCCTGCACGACGTACGAGGTGTTGTTGCGTGCCAGGTGCGTGCCCATGTGCGGGCAATACGCATCCAGCATCACCACGCGGCCGCTTTTGCCGCGGTACAGGGCGAACTCCTGGCCGAAAAAGCGCACCGGCAGCGGCCGGTCCTTGAGCTCCTTCGCGTCCGCGACCATGAACCAGCCGCGCGGGAAGGTAAATTCGCCTATGCCATAGTCCTGCGTTCGCGCCATGCGGTTTACTCTCCTCTGATAGCGGGGAAAGCTACCAGAACGTTACCGGCGTGCAACCGGCCCGAATCCCGTAGTCCGTTCGGACGGCTCGACTGATTCACAAATCACGCGCGGCATCGCTGGCCAGGCCTCAGGCGGCCGGAATAGCCATGTGTGCGGGGACGTTGTGCTGGAAGCAGCCCTCCTCGACGCGCTCGCACATGCGCCAGCCTTTCGGCGTGCGGATGAATTTATCCTTGTACCACAGGCCCAGGAACATCACCTGCGAGCCGCCCCCGGGCAGCGGGGTATCCATGGGATTGATGCACAGGGTGCGCCCGCTCGCGCGATCACCGGCGAGGGTGATCTCGATGTTGCCGACGAGGTGACAATAGTGCGGAAAGTTAGCCAGCGCCGGCCCGAGCCAGGCCTTCACCTGAGGATAAGGGCCGTCGATCCCGCCGAGTTTGCGGTAGTCGATGTAAGCATCTGCTGTGAAGACCTCATCGAGGCCCTCCCAGTTGCGCTGATCGATGCTGTTGCTGTAGCGCACGATCAGTTGCTCGATCTCCAGGCGATCGGAAAGTTCCTGCAGGCTCATCATGGGAAATCTCCTTCGAAGATCAGCGGTGCGTCGCGGCCGGCATCTGCAGATGAGGCGGCACGTTGTGCTGGATGCAGCCCTCCTGCACACGCTCGGCCATGCGCCAGCCGGCGCCGGTGCGCACCAGGCGATCGCGATACCACATGGCGAGCAACATCACCTGCTGCTTACCCGAGGGCAGCGGCACTTGCACCGGATTCAGGCACAAGGTCCGGGCCGCGGCGGTATCGCCGTGCAGCGTGATGCCGATGTTGCCCACCAGATGACACATGTGCGGAAATGCGTTGACGGCGGGTGGCAGCCACTTGCGAATCTCCGGGTAGCGCCCGTCGATGCCACCGGTCGCGCGATAATCGATGTAGGCGTCGGGTGTGAATACCTCATCGAGCAGCTCAAACCTGCGCGCATCGAGCGCGTTGCTGTAGCGGGTGATCAGTGCGCGGATCTCAAAGCGATCCGACAGCTCCGTGAGGTTCATCCGGGCAGCCTCGTACCGGGGCCGCCCGAGGGCATCTGGAGAAACTCGACGATGAGTGGATCGCCGCTGCGCTCCAGGTAGGCGAACGTCGTGTCAGCGCACCAGCGCTTGTACCAGATCGGCAGGTAGCCGAGCGGCGCAAGACGGGTGATCCAGCCGTCGGCGTCCTCCACCCGGTACTGCACGTGATGCATGCCCTCGCGGCCGCGCTCGATGAATTCGCGGTGCGGGCTGTAGCCGGATACCCATTGAATGAGTTCAATCTCAAGTGGCCCGCTGTGGCCGATGGCGATGTCGAGCTTCACGTCCGCGCTGTGCCCGCGGTAATTCGCGGCGGGCACCGAGCCGTCAAACTGATTCCAGGGTCCGTAGAGCCGCTCGTACTTGCTCATTGACTCGGTCAGGTCGCGCACCACGAATCCGATCTGCACCAAGGGTGGCAGGCCGAGGGTGGCGAGCGTTGCTGGGCTGTTCATGGAGTCCTCGCTTGGATCGCAGGCCGGTAGTTTCAGGCGCTACGCGCGATCGGTGTTGCGGCGTCGGCTTGGGCCACACTGCGCCCGACGCGACGCCCGGAGAAGATGCAGTCTGCATAGGCCAGTCCGCTGACATAGACGTTCGAGCAGACACCGACCGCGGAGCGCCCGGCCGCGTACAGCCCGCGGATGGGGCTGCCGTCCTCGCGGCGCACGAGCCCGGTGCGTTCATCCACCTTGAGGCCACCGAGGGTCAGCATCGGCATGGGGAAATAGCGGCTGTGGACGGAGATATCCAAAGCGTGCAACGGCGCGTGCTCGAGCGCGCTCATCTCTTCGGGCGCCTTGCCGACGACGTCGGGCGCCGCGCCGCGTACGGCGCGATTGTAGGCCTCGATGGTTTTCTTCAGTCCCTGCGGATCGATGCCAAGGCGCTGCGCGAGAGCTTCGGGCGTTGCCGCGGTCTTGCGGTTCATGAGCATATTCAGGCGCGCCACCTGGCGCTGATACTTGACGAACTCGGCACCGCGGCCGATCTGCTGCCGCCCTTGCCGATACAGGGCCTCATCGATCACCAGGAACGCGACGCCCTCGGGGCTGTGCGCTACCGCGTCCCCGAGGGTCGATCCATAAACACCCTCGTGGCAGATGCGTGCGCCGTGCTTGTTGACGACGATGCCGCGCGGCCACGCGGCCGGTGGATTGATCATGCACCAGCCGGTGACCCGATCCATCGACCCGACCGCGCCTCCCACGCTCTGGCCGAGGCGAATGCCGCTGCCGGTATCACCGAGGGTGCCATTGGGGAGCCCGCGGCGGTAAAGCGGTGCGTAGTGCTCGACCATGGCGGAGTTGAGGATGAAGCCACCGGCACTGAGGAGGACGCCGCGGCGCGCACGGATGAAGCGCGTGACGCGCTCCTCGGCCTCGATGCGTCCGGCGGCGGTGAGGTAGCGCCGCGCAAGTCCGATCGTGACCGCCGCCAGCGGAATCACCGGTGGCAGCAGCTCGAGCAGCTTGTTCGCGTAACGGGTGTAGCGGGCGAAGCGCCGCGCGGCGGCACTGCCGGCCGGGATCGACAGCGCTTTCACGCCCACGACGCTGCCGTGCCGGTCGATCACGAGCTGGCGGACCTCGGTGTACTTCTCAAAGCGCACGCCGGCTTTGAGCGCGGCGGCCGCGAGCGGCTTCCAGATCCCCCAGCCGAGCCCCCACGCCTTGCCGCGGTTGTAGACGGCGGTGCGGTGCCCACGGGCGGCCGGCTTGGCCCGCGCCGCGTAGGCCGGGATGAGCGAATTGTCCGGGTGATACAGGTGATACTTGAGCGGGGGGTAGGAGACTTTCTTGCGAAAGACACCGCTCGAGGAGAGCAGCGCACCGTGTGCCAGCAGCCAATCGATGGTGGCGGGACTTTCGTTGCAGAACTCGCGCAGCGTCTCTTCGGACACCACGCCTGCCGCTTCGATGCTCAGGTACTTGAACATTTCCTGCGGGCTGTCTTCGACCCCGGCGTCGCGCTGAATCTTGGTGCCGCCGCCGGCATAAAAGATGCCGCCGTTGGCGGCCGAGGAACCCCCGCCTTCGTAGCGATCGAGCGCCAGCACGTTCACGCCCTGTTCGGCCGCCTCAAGTGCCGCGGCGACTCCGGCGCCGCCAAAACCCACGACCACAAGATCCGCGGCATCATCCCAGTGATGCGCGCTGGGATCGTCGATCACGAGCGGCGCTTCAACCGCGGAGGCCCACAGCGGGCTGTTGGGATCCATGGTGTTCCTAGTCTGTTTGAACGAGTCTGATTTTTTCGGCAGCCATGGGCGATTGTGGCCCCACTGTCGCTGATCCTCAATCGCGCACGCCGCCGCGCGCCTCAGGGCTCCGTTGGCGCAAATGCGAGCAGCACATTGCCGGCCTGGCGCATCGAGCCGGAATTCACGAACAGCATGCCGTTGGCGATGACTTCGCCGCCGTAGTCGATCGCACCACCGTGCGCGCGCACACCGTTCACGGCCGCAAAGCTGGCGCCGGTGTCGAACTGCCAGAGGATGTGCCCGTCGCGCGCATCGTAGGCGCGCATATAGCCATCCATGGCCCCCGCGAACACCACGCCGGGGATGACGGCGACGCCCGCGAGCAGCGCGTGCGCACAGTTCTCTGTGCCCCAGGCGCACGCTACCGCGGGAGTTGGCGTCTTCCACAGCACAGCGCCGGTGGCCGGGTCGAGGGCCACCAGTGCGCCCGGACCCTGGCGCGCCTTCGGGTCGTATTCGGAAGTGGCCACGTAGGCGCGCGTGCCATCGGTGGCAGGGCCCCAGAGAATCGCGCCGTTCGGCGTGCCGGCCGCCAGCACACGCTGCCACAGAAGCTTGCCGCCCGCGAGCGCGTCCAGTCCGTAAACGATCCCGGACTTCGCGCCGGCGACGAGTAGCTGATGCTCGCCGCTCGTGATCAGCATCGGGGAGCTGGCAAAATCAAAATCCGGGCCGAGCGGACTTGGGCAATTGCCGACCGGCTGGCCGCTGCACAGCAGAATCCACGCATCGTTCTTCATGACCTGGTGCGTCCACACGCGCGCGCCGTTATCCAGCCGCAGCGCCAGGATCGCGTTGGTCGAGTCGCTCACCACGTTGGTATAGGAGTCGCCCGTGCCGACGTAGATCAGTCCGCGCTTCGGATCGAGGGTGGGAGCGGAAAAGATCGAGCCGCCGGCAGGTCCCAAGAGCGTCTGGCCAGCGGCGGTCTTCGTCGCGCTCGCAGGCGTGCGCACCGTGTAGGCACGCCACAGCTGTTTGCCGGTGGCTGCATCGAGCGCGACCAGGCTGCCGCGGAAGGTGCAGCAGCGGTACTTCGGATCCGCGGCCGCGACTTCTTCGAACGAACTGACCGGTGCATAAAGGATGCCGCCGTAGAGTTGCGGCGTGCCGACCAGACGCGCGATCGGATGATCATCGACCCGCACGCTCCACAAGCGTGTGCCGTCGCGCACATCGATGGCGTGCAGGGATCCTCGGTCATCGCCGAACCACGCGACCAGGCGCGCCTTGTGGTCGGGCGCGACACGCGCCGGCAGCTGACCGATCACGATGCCGGTGCGTACCAGGGCACCGGCGTCGTAGCTCCAGTGCGTGCAGCCGCTGTGCGTGTCCAGGGCAAATACACGCCCCCCTGTGCCGCCGGCGAGGATCAGGTTCCCGACCACCGCGGGCTGGCCAAAGGCGGCACGCCCCGGATAGGCGAAGGTCCAGCGCAGCGTGAGCTGCCGCACCTGCGCGGCGGTGAAGCCCGGCTCGGGCTGAAAGCGCGAGTTCGCCAGATCGCGCCCCCAGCTGCGCCAGTCATCCGCCGACAGGTGCGCGGCGACTGCGGCGCCGCAAGGGTTCGCATCGGCTGCGGCACGCGGCGTTGGCTGCTTACCGGTGAGGTAGAAGGCAAGACTCTTGATCTGCTCGGCGCTCAGTCCCGTCGCCTGAGTGCGCATGACCCCGAGCGTGAGGGTGTCGATGACATCCTCCGGGCTGCGGGTCACGGAGATGAGGACCTTCGGCGGGATGCGGTCGGTGGCGTGATCGTGACAGGCCGCGCAGCGGCTCGCGTAGAGTGCTGCCCCGTCGGCGGTGGCGCCGGCCGGGAGCGCGAAGTCCTTATCGGCGGTGGCCGGGGGCGCCGCGGCCGCGACGGGGAGGCTCGCCAAGATTGCGCTCGCAAGACAGGCGAGAAGCGCCGCGACTTCCCTACTCATTCAGGCGGTCCTCAAAAGTCGCGCGGGCCGAAGGCCCGCGCGAACTTCTCACAAAGGCAGGAAACTAGAAGCCGTACTGGAACTGGGCTCCGAACATCGTCTTCGGGGCCCACGCTGCCGCCTGATAGGTGTAGCCGGTCTGCGGCTGGCCGGGCAGCGCGATGAATGGCGCGGCGCCCTGTCCAATCACGTGCTCCTGGTAACTCTTGTCGGTGACGTTCTTGCACCACACGGAGAACTTCATCGTTTTCTTGCTGTGCGTGTTGAAGTTCCAGGTGAGCCGGCCATCGAGCACCCCGTAGGCGGGGATGGAGTAGTACTCCGAGGAAGCCGGTACGTTCACACCCGTGGTCGTCGTGTCGTACTGGCGGCCCTGGAAGCGATAGTTCGCAAACAGCTCGAGGCTCCCATCCGCCGTGTGCAGAAACGTCCAGTCGAGGTTTGCGTTCACGATGTTATTGGGGGCGTACGGCACGCGGAACAGTGGCGCGACGTTCTGCCCCACTTTGTAGGGCGAGGCCGGGTTGACCGCCGGATCAAAGAGGGTGCCGGCGATCGCGTACGCCTCGGTGATATCGGTCGAGAGCACCGTGTCGCTCAGTCCGAGCGTCAGGTCGTTGATCGGTTGGTAGACGAACTCAAACTCCGCGCCGGAGATCTCCGCAGTGCCGGCGTTGTAGCCTTGCACGATCGCAAGGTTACTCGGCACGGTGTCGAACTGCATCTGGTAGTCCGTGATCTTGGTGTAGAACACCGCGATGTTGGCACGCAGGCGGTGATCCAGCCAGTAGGACTTAAGTCCCAGCTCGTAGCTCTTATCGTTCTCCGGCTGGAACGTCAGGCCGAATTGCCCGTAGTTCGCCGCTTCGCTTGAACCACCGGCCTTGTAGCCCGTGGCGTAGCGGAAGTACGTGTTGATATCCGGCGTCCACGCCATGGCGAGGGTGGCTGCCGGATTGAACTTACTGGAGCTCACTTGGTTGGCCGCCCCGGGCGGATCCTGCTGCACGTACGGGTACTGGCACACCGGCGGACACGGCACGCCGGGAATCCCGGGCGGGGGGTTAAAGATGAGCGCGTCGCTCACGTAAGTGCGCGTGGCGTCGCGATTGTCCTTGGTGTAGCGGCCGCCGACGGTGAGCGAGAGCGGCTGGGTGATCTGATACGTGACCTGTGTGTAGGCGGCCTTCGACAGGGCCTCATTGGTGACATAACGGGTGCTGGTCTCCGAGTAGATCGGGATGCCGGGAATGAACTCCTTGGGAATACCGATGGCGCCATCTTCCAGATGGTTCGCGTGCTCATCGAAGTAATAAAGGCCGACGACGTAGTTCCATTGCGTGCCGACGTTGCCGACGAGTTGAAACTCCTGGGTGAACTCGGTGCTCTGCACGATGTCGTAGCCGGCGAAGTTGGTGATGCCCTCACCGAAAGGACCGCCCGCGGTCGCCGGATTGGTAAACGCGCCGGCGTAATCCTGATAGAAGCGCGAATCGAGCCCTCGATAGTACGTCAGTGACTTGAACGTATTTTGATCGTTCAACTTGAAAGCCAGCGTCAGCCCGTCGGAGTTGAAGCGCGCTTCGCTGATTGGCAGCGTAATCGGCTCCCAGGTGCTGGAGGCGAGGCCAACGGTCGGGGGGTAGCCGGGGATGACGGGGGCGGCGAGGGCGGCGTCCTGGTAGTAGATCGGCGTCGAATCGAGCTCACCTACCTCGTAGAAGTAATCGGCGGTAAACATGCCGCCCGTGTCCCAGCGCAGCGAGGCGCGCGCGCCTTTCTGGTTCTCGCGGTTGTAGTCTTCGCCGCCCGGGTTTTCGACGTTGCCGGCAAGGTTGCTGTAGAGCAGGGTGAATTTGCTCGAGAGGCCTCCGGCGATCGTCGGCAGGTTCATCGTGCCCAAGATGCGTGCGTAGTCACGCTGGCCGCCGTCCGCGCTGAACTTCACGTCGAAGTCACCGGTCGGCTTCTGGCTGATGATGTTCACCGCGCCGCCGGTCGTGTTACGTCCGTACAGGGTGCCTTGCGGGCCACGCAGCACTTCCACGCGGTCCACGTCGGCCAGATCGAAGGTCTCCGCCTGCGGGCGGGCAATATAGAAGCCATCCTCGTAAAGACCCACCGAGGCGTCCTGCGTGATCTGGTTCGCGTCCGCGACGCCCTGGCCGCGCATGTAGAGGATCAGCGTGTTGCTCGAGCTTGGGTAGGGCGTGAAATTGATGCTGGTCGACTGCTCGGCGACGCCCGCGAAGGTGTTGACACCCGCCTTGTCGAGAAACTCCGCCGACAGTGGGGTGATCGCGATCGGAGTCGTCTGCAGGTTCTCCTGGCGGCGCTCCGCCGTCACGACCACTTCCTGAAGACCTTCCTGGGTCTGCTCCTGAGCGAGCGCCAGTCGTGCGTCCGCGAGAAAAAGCCCCGTCACAGCGAACACCGCGCCGCCGAGGCGCGAACCGGGTTTCAGCATGAGGATCCCCCTAAGATTCGTAGTAGTCAGCGGGCCGATCATACCCGTGATCAGTGCCTTGTCGAGTGGAAGTTGCACTCGCGCAACGGTAATTGCCGGCGCGGACGTTAAGCAATGCGGCCTCGTCCAAACGAGGGATTGCTGCGATCAACTAAGGGCTATGATTGCCAGTCTTTTCGCAGCACGGCGAGCGCGGGGGTCGGATGAGGCAAAGAGCGCGGAGCGTGCGGGGCGCGCATTGGTTTGTTGTTATTCTGCTGCCATTGCTCGCGTGCTGCTCGCGCACTCCACCGGTGGATTACTCCGGCCCGCTCGGCAGCTGGTCCTTCTGGGGCGGCACCGAGGGGGGCATGCGCTACTCGCCGGTGACGCAGATCACCCCGGATAACGTCGGCCAGCTCAAGGTCGCCTGGATCTACCGCATCGGGGAAGCGAGCCTCGTGCCCGCGCATCCGACCAATCCGAGTGCCGTGCCCGGCATGCTCGCCCAGGGACTCACGCCCGAGGTGCGACGCCTCCCGGCCCTCGAAGCCACGCCGATTCTCGCCGAGGGACGCCTGTACCTGTGCTCGAGCACGAATCGGGTGGTCGCGCTGGATGCCGAGAGCGGGCGCGAGCGCTGGTCGTTTGATCCGAAGCTCGATACCACCGGTGCGGTGCTCCTCGTGTGCCGCGGCGTCAGTTATTACCACGACGCCAGCGCCGCGGCGGGGGGCGCCTGCGCCAGCCGCATCTTCACCGCCACGCAGGACGCACGGCTCATCGCGCTCGATGCGAAAGACGGCAAGCCGTGCGCGGACTTCGGCAGCGCTGGAACTGTGGATTTGCGGGCGAACCTCGGGCACACGCTCCCGGGCGATTATGGCGTGACGGCGCCCCCGGCGATCATCGGGGATCGGGTGATCGTCGGCGGGCGCATCACCGAGGACATGCGCACCGATATGCCCGCCGGAGTGGTGCGCGCGTTCGATGCGCACAGCGGAGCTTTGTTGTGGGCCTGGAATTCCGTGCCGCCGCAGGCGCCGGGCGCCTCGGCCGATGGGACCTATCAGCGCTCCACCGCCAACACCTGGTCGGTGTTCTCGACCGATCCCAAGCGCAACCTCGTGTTTATCCCGACCGGTAATGCACAGGTGGGTCTTTATGGCACCACGCGTGACGTAGATGGCCGCGACTACTATGCAAGTTCCGTCGTCGCGCTGGACGCGGCGAGCGGCAAAGTCGTGTGGCACTTTCAGACCGTGCATCACGATGTATGGGACTACGATGTTCCGTCGCAGCCGGTGCTGTTTGATTTTCCCAGCGCGCACGGTCCCGTACCGGCGCTCGCCCAGCCCACCAAGCAGGGCTATCTCTTCATTCTTAACCGCGAGACCGGCGAACCCCTAGTTCCGGTCGAAGAGCGTCCCGCCCCGCAGGCGGGGGTGGTTGAGGGGGAGCATCTTTCCGCGACGCAGCCGGTGCCGACGAATGAAACCTACGTGCTGCAGCGGCCGAAGTTCACGGAAGAGGACATGTGGGGCTTTACGCCCTGGGATAAGGCCCAGTGCCGGCGGATGTTTCGCAAGTACCGCTACGAGGGCGCCTTCAGTCCGCCGTCGCTTCAGGGAACCATTACCTACCCCGACAATCTGGGCGTCATGAACTGGGGCAGTGCGGCGATCGATCCGGTGCGCCAGCTGCTCATCATCAACACCAGCCACGTCGCCACCATCGCGCAGCTGGTGCCGCGTGCGCAGGCGGATCAGAGCTTCGCCCAGGGCGAGTGGCTGCTCGCGCAGGAAGGCACGCCCTACGCAGCACGCTGGAGGGCGCTGCTCTCGCCCTGGGGCGCGCCGTGTAACAAACCCCCGTGGGGCGAGCTGGTGGCGATTGATCTTAGAAGTGGCAAGCGTGCCTGGCAGGTGCCGCTGGGCACCACGCGTGATCTGGCGCCGTTTCCGCTATGGCTGAAGCTCGGCACCCCCAACATCGGCGGGCCCCTGATCACCGCTTCGGGACTCACCTTCATCGGGGCAACGACCGATGACTTCCTGCGCGCCTTCGATAATCGCACGGGCGAGGAGCTCTGGAAGGGACGCCTGCCGGCAGGCCCGCAGGCGACCCCGATGACCTATCGCTTAAGCGCGAGCGGCAAGCAGTTCGTGGTCATCGCCGCCGGCGGGCACCGCTACATGCGCACCAAGCTCGGCGACTACCTGGTCGCCTTCACTTTGTGAGCGTGTAGTCCGCAAGGTTCGGCGCGCGCGTCCACTTCCAGTAATCCGCCAGCCGCCAGGGCGAGGTCGTCACGACCCGCCCAGCGCGGTTGCGGTACCAGCTGTCCGCGGCCGGGTGCGACCACACCAAGGTCTCCAGCTCCGCGACCAGGCGGCGCGTGTAGTCCTCGTACACCTCGGGCCGGCAGTCCATGGCCTTCGCACCGCTCTCGAGCAGCGCCTGGATGCAGGCCGTGGCGTAGCGTACCTGGCACTCGGAGTGAAAGATGATGCTGCCGGCGTGCGCCAGATTGGTCGCTGGACCGTAAAGGCAGAACAGGTTGGGGAAGTCCGGCACGGTGATGCCGAGATAGGCGCGCGGCTCATCGCCCCACACCTCCCCCAGGTGTTTGCCGTGACGGCCGAGGATGTTCATCGGCCACAGAAACTTGGTGGCATGAAAGCCGGTGGCGTAGACGATGACGTCCACATCGTAGTGACCCGAGGAGGCGAGGATGCCGCGCGCATCAACACGCGTCACGCCCTCGCTGATCAGTTCAACGTTCGGCTGCTGCAGCGCGCGCAGCCAGCTGCCGTTGTCCTGCAGCATGCGCTTGCCCATGAAGGGAAACTTGGGCGTCACCTTCTCAAGCAGCGCTTCGTTGCCATTCACCTGGCTCTTCATGTATTCGACGAGCTGCGCGCGATATTGGTCGTTGAGCGCGTTCACGGCGCGCTCCGGGTGCGGGTAGTTCTTGTCGATCCGCAGTGCGGGCAGGATGCCGTCGCTGCCGGGATAGAAAATGAGGAAGCGAAACCAGCGCGCGTAGTAGGGCACATGTTGCACCAACCACCGAAACTGCGGGCTCACCGCTTCGTGATAGAGCGGATTGGGCAGCATCCAGGGTGCGGAGCGCTGGAACACGTAGAGCTTGGCGGCGACCTTCGCCGCCTCCGGCACCAGCTGAAAGGCGCTCGCACCGGAGCCAATCACCGCGACGCGCTTCCCGGTGAGATCGAGGGTCGCGTCCCACTCGGCCGAGTGCACCTGCACGCCCTTGAACTCCTCACGCCCTTCGATGTCGGGAATGCGCGGGCGGTTCAGCTGCCCGACCGCGCTCACGATGGCATTGACGCGCAGCTTGCGCGGCGCGCCACCGGTGTTGCTCTTCAGGTCCACGTCCCACACCGCCGCCTTCTCATCGTAGCGGGCACCCGTCACCTCGGTGTTGTAGCGGATGTACGCCTCGAGTTCGTGCCGCTTGACGAAATTCCTGAAGTAGGCGAGCAGCTCATCGCGCCGCGAGAAGTACTCGCTCCACGCGTACGGCTCGAAGGAGTACGAATAGAAGTGATTGGCGATGTCGACGCGGCAGCCCGGGTAGCTGTTCTCGTACCAGGTGCCGCCGACCGAATCGTTCTTCTCCACGACGGTGAAGGGGATGCCCGCTTCCTTCAGGCGCAGCGCCTGCAAGAGTCCGGACATGCCGGCGCCGATCACCAGCACGTGGAATTTCTCGCGCACCACGGACGGCACTTCGCGCGACCAGCGCGGCGCGCGCGAATCGTTGCCATCCAGCGCTAGTTCCTCGAGCATCATCGGCACGTATTCATCGCCGACCCGCTCGCCCACCATGAAGTTCATCATCTCCTGCACCAGCGCGGGGGAGGGTTGGGGCGGCAGGGTGCAGCCGCGATCGCGGTATTCGGTGAGCGCCTTGAGCGCCATGCGGCGCACGCTCGCCTGGTCCTCTTCGCTCAGCCCGCCCTGAAAGCCACCCAGCATGACGACCTTCGGCCGGATCGAGCCCTTGAGCAGGCTCGTGTCACCGGTGAGATGCACGAGCGACATCATCAGCGTCGGAATGCTCGCGCCCTCAAGCTGCGCGGCGATGAATTCATCGGTCTGCGTGATCTTTTTCTCAGCCGGCAGCAGGTGCTCACTCATCGGGCGTACTCAGGTGCGGACAATGCCCCCAAGATACTCGCTAACCGCGGTAGCGCCCATCGCCGATTGCTCCTAGTCCGGTACGACGAGGAGCACACGCTTCAGTCGGACACCTCGCCGCTTTCGATGACGCGGGCGCCCGCAAGCGCCGCACGCCCCTGAGCGCGCAGCGTCTCGAGCGGCAGCAGATACGAGGTGACCGGCGGCGGCGGCGACTGCGTGAGGATGAGCCGCAGACTCATGCCGCCGTGAATATGTCCGCCCGGATCGAGCCAGTTGCCCGCGATGCCCGGATCGGTGTCGGCGATGACCACCCAGACGGAGCCATCGGGCTCGAAATGGCAGCGGTACTTGGTGACGTACCCCTGGCCATCCTCGTAGTTGTCGAAGTTCTCCTGCCACAGGTTGCATAGCTGGAAGATCCAGTAGTCGCAGGCGGGCGGAGTGAAGCGCAGCACGAGTGCTTCGTCGTGCGCCTTGCGCCAGGTGCCAAAGCCGTGATGCCGATCGGGCACGCCGCCGTTACTCAAATACAGCGCGCGGCTGAAACGGATGCTGTTCGGGCGCTTGGAGAGATTGTCCTGCCACCAGGAGCGCACGAGCTCAAGGTAGGCCAACACCAGCTGGCCACTCTTGGCCAGCTGCGTGCTCAGGTGCGCCGCGTTCAGGGGCGGCGGGGTCGGCTGATCGAGCCGCTCAATGCGCATAAGGGGTGGGCGCTCCTTGGCCCGCTCGTGATACACAATGCGAATCAGCAGCCCCACGCAGTCCGGCTCGATCTTCAGCCAGTTGCGCGCGCCGGCGGGTGCCTCGCGGCTGACGAGCACCTCGAAGTTGCCGTCGGCGTCAAAGTCGATGGCCTGGCTCTGCAGCATCCCGGTGGTGCGCAGTAGCGCAGGATTGCACTCCTTGAGGCCGCCGAAGCCGCGCGGCGCCCAGTCGCTGGCGCCCGCATCGGCTGGCTGCAGCGCAGACCACGAGGCCATGACGAAGTAGGGCGCGGTGCCGCGCGTGCCGCGGATCACGTAGGCGTGGCTGCCGTCGACGAATTCGGCCAGCAGGTGATCCTGGTCGGGGGACTGAAAATTGATCGACTGACGCCACGGCGCATCGCGTAAGCGCGGCCGTTGCGGATCGCAGTTCTCCACGAAGCGCTCGAGACCGTTGCGCGTCAGGCGGGTGAGAAAGCGGTACCACTCGGCGCGATCCAGCTCCGTGGGTTCGTCACCGAAGCGCTCGATGAGACGGCCAGCCTGCTTGAGGACCTCGCAATAGTCCTCCCAGGCGCGCCCGCCGAGCAGGCGCTGGGCGCTCTGCTCATTGGCAAAAGGGTTCTCGCTCATGGCTCGCAACAACCTCCGGGAAGCTAGCGGCGCTTAGCGCATGCTACCCCGTATCGGGGATGCGGGCAGCCGGGGCGTCGGGTTCAAAATGACCGCATGAGTGCAAACAGGGCGGCGCTGGGCGCCGTGGTGGTGGGGACCGGCTTCGGGGTGTTCACGCACTTGCGCGCGTTGCGCAACGCCGGCATTGAAGTGCGCGCGCTGGTGGGGCGCGATAGGGCCAAGACCGCCGCGCGCGCGATGCTCCTTGGCGTGCCGCGCGCGTGCGCCTCACTGCGCGAGGCGCTCGATGATGCCGCCGTGCAGATCGTGACCATCGCGACGCCGCCTGCGACGCACGCCTCGCTCGTGCAGGAAGCCGTGGGCGCCGGCAAGCACGTGCTGTGCGAGAAACCCTTCGCGATGAATCTTGCCGAAGCGCGCGCCATGCTCGCCGCCGCCGAGCGTGCGCGGGTGGTGCATGTGCTCGGCGTGGAATTTCGCTTCGCCACCTCGCACGAACTGCTGCGCCGGACCATCGCCTCCGGCGCCATCGGGCAGCCGCGACAGGCACTGTTCGCGTGGTTCGTGCCGTTTCTGTCGCATCCGGCCGCGCAGACGCCCGAGTGGTGGGAGGATGCCGCACGCGGGGGCGGCTTCCTCGGCGCCTGGGGTTCGCACCTGGTGGATCAGGTGCGCGTGACGCTTGGGGAGTTTGTTGCGGTGAGCGCGCGCCTGCAGACGCTCTCGGGCAAGGCGGGCATGAGTGCGGATGACACCTTCTCGGCGCAGTTCCGGCTCGCGAACGGCCTGGAAGGGGTGTTCGTGGAGTCGATGGCGGCCCCCGGGGACATGTTCGGCATCGTACGCATCTCCGGCAGCGAGGGGGCGGCGTGGATCGAGGGTGTGCAGGGGGAGGAACTGTGGGTGGCGGACCGCGCGGGCAACAAGAAACGCGTGCCGGTGCCGCCGGAACTGGTGCTGCCGCCGCCGGTGCCCTTCCCGCATGCGGAACTGATGCAGACCGCCTACGAGCAGGCACATGCGTTCGGCACCGATCTGGCCCCCTACACGCGTCTGGTGCAGGCCATGCGCGCGCGCATCGAGGGCCGGGATCCAGGCGCCGCGCCGCCGCTGGCGACCTTTAAGGACGGCGTGGCCGGGCAGGCCGTCCTCGATGCAATGCGCGCCTCCGCCAAAGCCACAAGCTGGGTCAATGTCGAGGCAGGCTGACGCAGCGGGAGCGACACCTTGACGCCGAGTAACCGCTTCCTAACCCACCGACGTGGGGGCTTGCGCTTATAGTTGCAGCGGCGCACGTCGCAGAACAAACGCGGGAGTGAACATGGCAGAGGAAGAAGTTGTCGGCAGAGTCATCAGCGGGGCGTCCTGGGGCCAGTTTTGCGAGGCATTGAAGGCTGCGGGCGCTGAGGTGCTGCGGCCGGAGAGCCCGGCCACCGAGCTCGACCGCGCCGAGGGTTGGCGCTACCTCACGCGTCTCACGCGCGTCGGGCTCGAGATGATGCTGGAGTTCGGCAATCCGGACTTCCCGGTGTTTTACCAGGCTTCCAACACCACCTTGAAAATCGGCGGCGACAACCCGGACAACGTGTATTGGAACGCAACGATTGCCGGCGACCGTGAGTACCGCCTGCGCGGCACGCGCGGCACCGTGCGCTATCTGTCCTTTGGCACCAAGGCGAATCGCTATGCGGTCGACGGCACACTCGCCTCGACCGGTGAGCTGGATGCGCCGAACCTCAAGGTCAATCCCGACGGTACGTTCGAAGTGCTCGTGAGCCGCAACCGCCAGCCAGGCAACTGGCTGCCGATGTCGGCCGATTCGACCATGCTCTTGGTGCGTAACACCATCCTTGACCGGCAACGCGAGACCCCCGCCATCATGACGATCGAGCGCATCGGGGCACCCGGAAAGCCGGCGCCGCTGACCGCGGCCCGCATCGAACGCGCGCTGCTGGCAACGGCAGCTTTCGTGAAGGGCACGGCGCACACCTTCGCCGACTGGGTGCAGTCCTACCAGGGCAAGCCGAATCAGCTGGCGACCATCGACCAGAGCGTGTTCTTCCGCGCCGGCGGTGATCCCAATATTTTCTATCTGCACGGTTACTGGACGCTCAAGGCGGACGAGGCCCTGGTGATCGAGGTGAAGCCGCCGGAGTGCGAGTTCTGGAACTTCCAGCTGGATAACTACTGGATGGAGTCGCTCGACTACCGTTACGCGCCGGTGTGGGTCAATAGTCACACCGCGCGCTACAACGCGGATGGCTCGGCGACCCTCACGATCGCCCGCGAGAACCGCGGCTTCAGCAACTGGATGGACACCGACGGACACACGAGCGGCCACATGCTGCTGCGCTGGACGCGCGCGAAGTCGCATCCGGTGCCCGAGTGCCGCGTCGTGAAGCTCGACAAGGCTGCGGCGGCCTAACATGGCGGCGGCGGGTGTGCTGCGCACCGACGAAGCGCGCTTTGCGGGGCTGGCCGATTTCCCCTTCACGCCGCGCTACGTGAGCGTCAGCGACCCGCGCTTTGGCGCGCTGCGCATGGCCGCGATCGATGAGGGTGCGCGCGCGGCACCCGTGGCGCTGCTACTGCACGGCGAGCCGACCTGGAGCTACCTGTATCGAAAGATCATTGCGCGCGTCACGCAGGCGGGATTTCGGGCGGTGGCACCGGATTTCATCGGTTTTGGCCGCTCGGACAAGCTTGCGCGCCGCAGCGACTACAGCTACGACGCCTTCGTCAGCTGGCTGCGGGCCTTTGTGGAAGCGCTGGACCTCACGCGCATCACGCTCGTGTGTCAGGACTGGGGCGGACCGATCGGTTTACGCCTGCTCGCCGAACAACCGCAGCGCTTCGTGGCGGTGCTGGCGGCGAACACCCTCCTGCCCAACTGCGAGCCGCCACCGCGCGGCATCGCCGACTGGCCGGGAAGCGTCATCGAGAACTGGGTGGCCACCGCCACGGCCGCATCCGATCTGCCCGTGAGCGGCATCATCGCCGCCGTATGCCGCCAGACACCTGCGGCGACGGCGCTGCACGCGTACGATGCCCCTTTTCCGGATGCGTCCTTCAAGAGCGGCGTGCTCGCCTTTCCCGGCCTCATTCCCATCCGCGCCGATATGCCGGGCATCCCCGAGAACCGCAAGGCCTGGGCGGCGCTGGAGAAGTTCGAGAAACCCTTCATGACCGCCTTCAGCGATGCCGATCCGACTACTGCCCCCTGGGCGGAGGTTTTTCAGCGCCGCGTACCGGGGGCGGCAGGTGAGCCACACACGACGATCCGCAACGCCGGTCATTTCCTACAGGAAGAGCAGGGCGAGGCACTCGCCGCAGTGCTCCTCGAACTGCTGCGCCGCGCCGCCCGCTAGGCGAGCCGGCGCGGTGGCGCTGACTTCAGCGGGCCGGCTATTTGACGTAGAACTGGCTGAAGTACTTGCGCCACTTCAGGATCTCGCCGTCGCCATCGCACAAGAGAGGCTGCTCGCGGTAGCGCTTGTTGTTCCACACGATCATATCGACCGACTCGAAGCCGGCCTCGGCGCCGCTGCCCTGGCCGACCTGCTCCTGCAGCATGGCCGCGGCAACTGTGGCTTCCGGTGAGCCTTCCGGGTACTTCCGGTGGGTGAACCCCATGCGCATGATGGTGCGTGAGCTACTGACCGGGGTCGGGTAACTGACCATCGTGGTCACGACCGGGCCTTTGGTGAAACGCACCACCTGCAGGCCAGGTCCCGTCTGCTCGATCACGATGTAGCCATTGGCCATGTTCACGTGCCAACGGACCCCATCGGCACGACATTCACCGATCGGGATCATCGGCGCATGGTGCAGGAATTTAAGATGCGCGAAGTCGATGCCGTTCTCGCCGAGTTCCTGGATGAAGGTGTTGACCGGCCATTCGCCGCGCGCCGGCGGGATGTAATTCGCATCCGCGAGTTCGGGAATCTCGGGAATCTCCCACTGCGGCGCGAGCCCGTGCGGGTGATACCAGGCCCAGACGATGCCGTATTTTTCCGCCACCGGCAGCGCCTTGAGGATCGCCTGGCGCTTGGTGATCGGCGGCATGATCTTGGCGTAGGGGATTCTCGTGCACCACCCCTTGGGGTTGTAGGCCCAGTGGTGAAAGGGGCAGCGCAGCGAGTCGCCGTCGACCTTACCGCCGTGACCCAAGTGCGCACCCAGATGCGGACAATACGGATCCACGACGCCGGCCTCGCCGGTTTCGCTGCGGAACATCACCCACTCCTGGCCGAAGTACTGGATGTTGCGCACTTCACCGGCCTTTAGATCCTCGCTGTAGCTGACGAAGAACCAGCCGAACGGGACCGGTAAGGGGCATCGCTCGACCGGCGTGCCGCCGGACACCTCGACGCGATTGCCGGGGACCTGACTCAATACGCTGCTCATCATTCGCTCCTCAAACGTGGTGCGCTCACGCGATGGCGGGCGCGCCGGGCTGGCTCATGTAATAAGGGCCGATGATCATGCCGCCGTCGACGACGATCTCCGCGCCGCACACGTAAGAGGCATCCTCGCTTGCGAGGAACAGGGTGACGCGCGCGACCTCTTCGGCCTCACCGATGCGCCCGAGCGGCACGGTCTTGTAGAACTTGGCGGTCGCGGCCTGCACTTCGGCGCTGGCAGCGGCTCGCGTGGTCATCGGGGTACTGATGCCGCCGGGGTGAATTGAGTTGACCCGCACGCCGCGCGGCCCAAGCTCCATCGCCGCGACCTTGGTGAGACCGCGCACGCCCCATTTGCTGGCCGAGTACGCGGCGGTGGCGTTGGAGCCCTTCATGCCGTCGATCGAGGAAATGTTGACGATCGCGCCGCCACCGCGCTCGATGAGCTTAGGCGCGACGGTCTTGATCCCCAGGAACGTGCCAACCAGGTTGATGCCGAGCACGCGCTCGAACTCCTGCTTGGTAATGTCCATAAGGCCGCGCATGAGGAGCACACCGGCGTTGTTGACGAGGATGTCGACGCCGCCAAAGCGCGCGAGCGTGTCGCTGAGCAGCCGCTGCCAGCTGTCCTCGTCGGCAACGTCGTGATGGCAGAATATGCCGACCGCACCGAGCTCGCGTGCGAGCGCTTCACCCTCCGCGTCGAGCACGTCCGCGAGGACGACGCGAGCGCCTTCGGCGGCAAACAGACGCGCGGTGGCGGCGCCCATGCCGCGCGCGGCGCCCGTGATGATGGCGATCTTATTGGCTAGTCGGTTCACCGTGCACCCCTCGCGCGCGACGCCCGGCAGCAACGGTACCGGCAGTTCTCAAATTACCATGCTGCCCTGGAGAGCGCGAATTTCCGCGGCGGACGGCGCGGAACGGGCACGGTGCTAAATCGAAACCGCTAGTACGTTAATTGACCCTTGCGGCAGCGGCGCGCACAATAATGTGGCGGCGCGGGGCTCCCGGGCCGCATTCCCATCGGGCACTTTGCACGCCAGGAGGTTCAGCTCATGAATGCCGTTGCTACGGAACGTCTCGTTTCGGCCGACTCGCACGTTCACTTTACCGACGAGTGGGTCAAGGCGCGCCTGCCGGCGCGCTTGCATGCGGTATGGGATGAAGCGGGCAAGAAGCAGGCGGCGTATGAGGCGAGCGAGCTGCGCCGTGGCCAGAAGCAACTGCAGCTTGAGGATTTCGTGGATCCGGAGGCCGCTAAGGACCCGGGTCACTTCGAGCCCCATGCCAAACTGCTGGCGATGGATCGCGACGGGGTGCAGGCGGAGGTGATCTTCCCGGAAGTCGGCGGCGCCAAGTACTGCACCCCGAACCTCATGGGCAATGACTGGAAAGAGGCGCTGCAGGGCTACAACGATGGCATGGCGGACTT
The DNA here is from genome assembly GCA_963850955.1 of uncultured Pseudomonadota bacterium. GTDB lineage: Bacteria > Pseudomonadota > Gammaproteobacteria > Steroidobacterales > Steroidobacteraceae > 13-2-20CM-66-19. The sequence goes on along the minus strand of CAWKMW010000004.1, from coordinate 3,468,322 downwards.
CGCCTCCGTGGATCCGCTGCGCCTGCTGACCGCCTACCAGATCCAGCTCTTTGATATCGACTTCGCCGTGCGTGAAGTGCGCCGCCTGGCCAAGCGCGGGGCGCGCTGCGTGCAGATCACGCCCTTTCCCACCGAGTTCGGGCTGCCCGACGTCTACGATTCACGCTACGACCCGCTCTGGTCGGTGCTCTCGGAGACCGGGATCACGATCCTCAATCACCTCGACGTGAAGGCCTCACTCTGGGACGTTTTCCGCCGTGACCCGACGCCGCAGAAGGGCATCTTCACCGCGATGCCCGCGGTGGCGCTGGCCGAGCCGCTGGCCTTCTGGATCCTCACCGGTACGCTCGAGCGCTTCCCGAAGCTGAAGGTGATTCTGGTCGAGCCAGGCCTGGGGTGGCTGCCGTTCTTTTTCGAAGTGGTGCTCGATGCCCGCATGCATCAGCACTACGAGTTCCCGAACGTGAAGATGCTGCCGAGCGAGTACTTCAAGCGCCAGATGGGGGCGACCTTCATGTACGAGCCGGGCGGGCTGGCCGCCGCGTACAAGTTCTTCGGTCCCGACTGCCTGTATTGGTCGACCGACTTCCCACATCCGGCCACCTGCTGGCCCAACTCACGCAAGGTGGTCGCCGAGCAGTTCGACAAGGCAGGCATCCCTGCGCAGGACCGCCAGAAGATCGTCAGCGGCAACGCGTTGCGTCTGTTCGGCCTGCCGGCCTAAAGGACGCGACCATGGCTGGTGTGCTCGAGGGGGTTCGGGTACTCGATCTGTCCTGGGGCATTGCCGGTCCGATGACGGCGATGTTGCTCGCCGATCACGGTGCGCAGGTCACCAAGATCGAGCCGCCGGGTGGGGATCCGTTCCGCGGCCAGCTCGGCTATCGGGTCTGGCAGCGCGGCAAGCAAAGCGCGGTGCTCGATCTGAAACAGGACGCCGATCGCGCGACCTTCCTCGCGCTCGCCGCTCGCGCGGATGTGCTCGTGGAGAGCTTCTCCCCGGGAGTCACGCGGCGTCTGGGCATCGATTACGGCACGCTCGGCAAGACCAATCCGCGCCTCATCTACTGCTCCATCACCGCCTACGGCCGTGATAACAGCCACTCCGCGCGGCCGGGCTACGATGCCCTGGTTGCCGCGCGCGCCGGATTGCACTGGGAGCAGCGCGGCTGGCCCGAGGGCGCCATCAATCACATGTCCGGCGTCGAGGATCCGTACGCGGAAGTTGAGATTCCGTATGAGTGGCTGCAGGGCGCACCGCGCTCCGGCCCGCTCTATCCGGCCTCTTACTGGCCGAGCCTCGGCGCATTCTTCGCCGCGACCACCGCCATCAGCGCCGCGCTGCGCGCCCGCGAGATCACGCAACGCGGCCAGTGGGTCGAGACCTCGCTGTTGCAGGGCGCGTTGGCGTGCGCGAGCGGTGTCTGGCAGCGCGCGCAGCGGATCGATGTGCCGATGTTCAACAGCTGGATCCTCGGCGCACGCTCGCCGAAGGGCCATTTCGAGTGTGCCGACGGACGCTGGATTCACAACTGGGTGCCCAATCCGCGTTTCCTGCTGACCGCTTCCGCCGGCGAGGAACTTAACGCCACCCCGGACCTGAAGGCGCGCAACGACCCGGACCGCTTCGGCACGGGGCCCGAGGAGTTGCTCGTGATGATGCACTACCAGCCGCTGCTGGCCGAGGCAGTGCACAAGTTCCCGGCGCGTGCCTGGGTCGAGGCGGCGGCGAGCGCCGGCATGACCATCCAGGACGTGCGTCCCCCGGAAGAAGCCCTCACCGATCCGCTCTTCATCAAGGACGGGTGCGTTACGGAACTGGTCGACCCGGAACTCGGCCCCATCCGTCAGGTCGGCGTCACGTACCGGCTCGCAGCGAACCCGAGCCCGATCACGCGTCCGGCGGCGCGTGTCGGCGAGCACACCGCATCGGTCAAGGCGGAGGCTGCAAGTCTCGCCGCCAAGTCCGCACCGGCAGCGCGGGCGGGTCGCAAACTCGGCGCACCGCTGGAGGGTGTGAAAGTGCTCGATCTGGGACTGGCGATCGCCGGTCCCTTCGGCACGCAGATCCTCTCGGACTTGGGCGCCCAGGTCATCAAGATCAACGCGCTCTACGACACGTACTGGCACTCGAACCACATTGCCTATATGGCGAACCGGGGCAAGCGCAGCATCGCACTCGACCTTAAGGATCCGCGCGCCATGAAAGTGCTGCGGCAGCTGGTGGAGAAAGCCGACGTCGTACAGCACAACATGCGCTACGACGCCGCCGAGCGCCTCAAGATCGACTACGAGAGTCTCAAGGCGATCAACCCGAAACTGATCTACTGTCATACGCGCGGCTTTGAAACCGGTCCGCGCGAGGGCTTACCGGGCAACGATCAGACCGGCGCGTGTCTTGCGGGGGTTCAGTGGGAAGACGGCGGCATGTCCGGCGGCGGCAAGCCGTTGTGGTCGTTCACGAGCCTCGGGGACACCGGCAACGGCTTCCTGTCGGCGATCGCGATCATTCAGGCGCTCTATCACCGCGAGCGTACCGGCGAGGGTCAGTTCTGCGATACCTCGATCGTGAACGCGCACCTGCTGAACAGTTCCTACGCCATCGCGCGCCCCGACGGGCGCGGCTTTGAGCGTCCGAAGACCGACGCGCGACAACTGGGCCACGGCACCGTAAGCCGCCTCTACGAGACCAAAGACGGCTGGCTGTGCATCGTGCTGCCGGCGCAGGAGGACTGGGATCGGCTGTGCATCGCGACCGGCCTTGAGAGCCTCGCGGTCGACGCGCGTTTTGCGAGCGCCGCCGCGCGCGCCCAGAACCAGCAGGCGCTCTTGCCGATTCTGGAAGCGAAGCTGCGCGAGCGCACCGCGGCCGAGTGGTTCGCGATCCTCGATCAGGCACAGGTGCCGTGCGAGATCTCCGATCCGCGCTTCTCGCTGGGTGTGCACGAGAATGCGGAATTCAAGAAGCGTGGCTGGGTGGCCGCCTATGAACATCCGTTCGTGGGCACACTCAACCAGATCGGCCTGCTGTTTGATTTCTCGGAGAACCCGGGACGCGTGCAGGGGCCCCCGCTCATCGTCGGCCAGCACAGCCGCGAGATCCTCGCGGAGCTGGGCTACTCGGCCGAGCAGATCGAAGAGCTGTGCAAGGACTGCGTGCTCGCCTGGAGTCTCAAGGAAGGTCATCGCAAGGTCCGCAGCCCCTGGCAACCGCAGGCTCCGGCGCCCGCGCCGGCGGAGAACAAGACGTGAGTGCGAACGAAGGAGCAACCCCGAGCGGCGCCACCCGGCCCGACCCGGTGTTCACGCCCGATGCGGCGTTTTTCTGGGAGGGCGTGGCGCGCGGGGAACTGCTCGCTCAGCGCTGCGCGGATTGCGCACGCCTGGTGCACCCGCCGCGCCCCATGTGCCCGTCCTGCCATAGTCTTAAGCGCGAAGCCGTGCGGCTCAGCGGGCGCGGCAAGGTGTACAGCTGGGTCATACCGCGCCACCCGGCACCGGTCGGATTTGCCGAGGCGCCGATCGTGGCGCTGATCGAGCTGGAAGAGGGTATTCGCTTAGTCTCCAACGTGATCGAGGTGAGTCCGGAGAAGGTGCGTGCGGGGCTTGCGGTGGAGGTTTGTTTCGCGCCCACCCGTGGCGGGCGCGCCGTCCCGGTCTTCCGTCCCCAAGGTGGCGCGCGTGCCTGAATTCGCCGCCATCGCCGGGATCGGCCAGACGGAGTTCTCTAAAAACTCCGGCCGCAGCGAACTGCAGCTCGCGGCGGAAGCCTCCAAGGCCGCCTTGGATGACGCGGGCATCGATCCGGCCGACGTGGACGGCATGATCACCTTTACGTTGGATCCGAGTGACGAGATCGGCCTGTGCCGCTGTCTGGGCGTGAAGGATCTCGCGTACACGACCCGTATTCCCGGCGGCGGGGCGGCGTCCGTGGCGACTGTTCACCAGGCGATGGCCGCGGTCACCTCCGGCATCGCGGAAGTGGTCCTTATTTGGCGCGCCATGAATGAGCGCTCGGCATATCGCTTCGGCCAGCCGCTGGTGCCACCCAGCGGCGGTGTGGTCAACGTTGCCGGTAACGGTACCGGATCACTCCTGTGGTGCATGCCCTTTGGCGCCCAAACTCCGGCGAGCTGGGAAGCGCTCGCCTCGCAGCACTACATGGAGACCTTCGGCGTCACCAATCAGGACCTCGGGCATGTGTCCGTCGCGCAGCGCAAGCATGCCGCGACCAATCCCTTGGCATGGTTCTACCGCAAGCCGATCACGCTCGAGGAGCACCAGCAGTCGCGCTGGATCGTAGAACCAGTGCTGCGGCTGCTCGACTGCTGCCAAGAAAGTGATGGTGGCGTCGCGCTGGTGATCACGAGCCTCGAACGCGCCCGTGATCTTAAGCAGCGGCCGGTGCGCATCGTGTCCTCGGCCCAGTCGATCCCGGCGGAGGTCGAGGTCATATCGAACTACTACCACGGCGACCTCACCGTGATGCCTGAGGCACGTGGCGTCGCTCGACGCCTGTACGGGGGCTCCGGGCTCACCCCGAAGGACATGCAGCTCGCCATGATCTACGACGCCTTTACGCCGCAGGTTTTAAAGCAGCTGGAAGCGTTCGGTTTCTGCGGGCGCGGGGAAGCCAAGGACTTCGTCAAAGGCGGCAACATCGAAGTCGGTGGCAGTCTGCCGGTGAACACCAACGGCGGCCTGATTGGTGAAGCTTATATTCACGGGATGAACAACATCACCGAAGCGGTGCGCCAGCTGCGCGGCACGGCCACGAATCAGGTCAAGAACCTGACCCACGCGCTCGTCTCCTGTGGTATGGCCGGCGCAATTCTCGCGAACGCGTAAGCTAGACCGCCATGAGAACGATCAAGCCCGGCCTGCGCTTGAAGAGCGCGGTATGTTCCACCGAGGTCATGGTGATCCGCGCCCCCGCCGGGGAGGCGCAGCTAAGCTGCGGAGGTGCGGAGATGCTCGCCGTCAGCGAATCCGCGCCGGCGCCGGCACGCCTGGATCCGGCGCATGCCGAAGGTTCGCTCATCGGCAAGCGCTATGTGGATGCCGAGGAGCGCTTCGAGCTGCTATGTACGCGGGGCGGAGAAGGCTCTTTGAACCTCAATGGCGCACCGTTGGCGGTGAAGCAGGCCAAGGCGCTGCCTTCCTCGGACTGAACCGGTGAACTTCGCGATGCTGCTCGAGATGGCTGCGGATGCCTTCGGGGAGCGCATCGCGGTCACCTGCGGGGAGCGGGCACTGACGTATGCGGCACTGCGCGCCGCCGCGCGCGCCGCGGCGCGGCAGCTCGCCGGCGGGGGCTTCGCTCACGCGGCGCTGCTGGACATCAACGGCCTTGCGGCGCCCGTGACGCTCTTCGCCTCCGCCTATGCGGGCGTGCCGTACGTGCCGCTGAACTACCGCCTGACGAGCGCGGAACTTGAGGAGTTGTTGCGACGCCTCGCGCCGGTATGGCTCGTGTCACCCGCGGCGCACCACGAGCGCCTCGCGCTGCCTGCGAATGTAACCCTCGCCAGCCCCGCGGGTCTTTTCGCAGCGCCACAGATTGAGCCGCCCGAGCCGCCCAGTGACCCCGGCGCGATCGCCATTCAGCTGTTCACGAGCGGCACGACCGGCACTCCCAAGGCGGCGGTGCTGCGGCATGAAAACGTCGTGTCCTACATTCTCGGCAGCGTGGAGTTTGGCGCCGCAGGGGAGGAAGAGGCGGCCCTGGTCGCGGTGCCGCCGTATCACATCGCCGGCATCTCCGCGGTGCTGAGCTCGACCTACAGCGCACGGCGCATCGTGATGCTGCCGAGCTTCGAGCCCGCGGAGTGGCTGCGCCTCCTGGCGCACGAGAGGATCACACACGCTTTTGTGGTGCCGACCATGTTGGTGCGCATCATGGATTACCTGGCGCAAACGCCGCAGAGTGCGGCCTTTCCCGCGCTGCGCGCGATTGCCTATGGGGGCGGCAAGATGCCGCTCGCGGTGATCGAGCGGGCACTGCGGGTGTTCCCGGGCGTGGATTTCACCAACGCCTATGGGCTGACGGAGACAAGCGCCACGGTGTGCCTGCTCAGCCCCGCGGATCACCGTGCGGCGGCTGCCAGCACCGATCCGCAGGTGCGCCGCCGGCTCGGTTCCGTCGGCCGAGCACTGCCGGCGATCGAACTCGAAGTGCGTGATGCGGCCGGCCGTACGCTCGGTGCCCACGAATCGGGGCTGGTGTTCGTGCGCGGTGCGCAGGTCGCCGGCGAGTATCGCGGCGCGGGGAGTTTGCGGGATACAGCGGGCTGGTTCGCCACCCAGGACCGCGGCTGGGTGGATCAGGAGGGCTACCTCTTTCTTGAGGGGCGTGCCGACGATGTCATCGTGCGCGGCGGGGAGAATATCTCGCCGGGCGAGATCGAAGAGGCGCTGCTGGCGCACCCGGCGGTCGCCGACGCTGCGGTGGTGGCCGTGCCGAGCGATGAGTGGGGGGAGGCGGTCGGTGCCGCGGTCGTCCTGCGGGCGGGCGCGGCGGTGACGGTCGAAACCTTGCAGCAGTGGGTACGCGAGCGGCTACGTTCCTCGCGGGTGCCGGAACGCTGGATCTTCCGGCACGAGCTGCCCTACAACGAGATGGGCAAGGTGCTGCGCCGCGTGGTGCGCGAGGAACTGCAGAAGCAGACCTAGAAGGAGCGCGCGATCAGCTCCTTCATGATCTCGTTCGTGCCCCCGTAGATGCGGGTCACGCGCGCGTCGGCGTACATGCGGGCCACTAGATACTCACTCATGTAGCCATAGCCGCCGTGCAGCTGCACGCATTCATCGAGCACGCGCTGCTGCATGTCGGTGCTCCACCATTTCGCCATCGAGGCGGTGACATCATCGAGCCGGCCGTCGATGACGTCCTGGATGCAGCGATCGATGAACGTGCGCGCCACGCGCGTGACGGTCGCAGCTTCTGCCAGCTTAAAGCGCGCGTTCTGAAACTCCACGAGCGTTTTGCCGAATGCCGTGCGCTCCTTCACATAGCGCACCGTCTCCGCAAGCGCCCCTTCCATGGCAGCCACCGCCTGCACCGCGACGATCATGCGCTCGTAGGGCAGATCGCCCATGAGCTGGGCGAAGCCGCGGCCTTCCTCGCCCCCGAGCAAGCGCTCCGCGGGCACGCGCACGCGATCGAAAAACAACTCGTTCGTGTCCTGCGCGTGCTGCCCGATTTTCTCGAGGAAACGTCCGACGCGAAAACCGGCGAGATCCTTGGTCTCGATGATGAGGATCGAGGTCCCCTTGGCGCCGAGCGTCGCGTCGGTCTTCAGCACCAGCAGCACCAGGCCTGCAAGGTAGCCGTTGGTGATGAAGATCTTGGAGCCGGTGACCAGGTACTCATCGCCCGAGCGCTCCGCGCGCGTGCGGATGCCCTGCAGGTCCGAGCCCGCCGCCGGCTCGGTCATGGCGATGGCACCCACCAGTTCGCCGCTGGCCAGCAGCGGCAGGTAGCGGCGCTTCTGCGCCTCGGTGCCATAATTGAGCAGGTAGTGAGCCGCGATGCTGTGCACGCCCTGGCCGAAGCCGGTGATGCCGCGACGCGCCAGTTCCTCGTAGAGCACGACCTCGTGGCGAAAGTCACCGCCCGCCCCGCCGTATTCGCTTGGAATGTCCGCGCACAGAAACCCCAGGGCTCCGGCCTGGCGCCAGATCTCGTGACCCACGTTGTGCTGTGCGCGCCAACGTGCGTCGTGGGGCAGCATCTCGCTGTCGATGAAGTGCGCCACGGCCTGACGGTACATGGCCAGCTCATCATTCATCCACGCGGAGACGTAGTCACTCACCACGGTGCCCCTGGCCTCATGGCTCTTGCCATGCCTGCGACGCCGCGGCGAACCAGGCGGGTTTGCCGGCCGTCCAGGTCTCTCCCCAGAGGTTCGTGCCCCCGTTCACGTGCAGCGTCTGACCGGTGATGAAGGCACCGGCGGGACCGCCGACAAAGAGCACCGCCTCGGCGATCTGCCAGGGCGAGCCGGCCAGCCGCAGGGGGCTCGCCTCGCGGTAGCGGCCGTGGATGTCGGGCGGATACGCGGCCCAGCCTTCGGAGATGATGGCGCCGGGCGCGACGCAGTTCACGCGGATGGAGAGCGGTGCCCACTCGACGGCGACTGCCTCGCTGAAGGCGGCAACGCCGGCGCGTGCCGCGAGGGTGTGCGCCACCTGGTGCAACCCGCGCGGAGAAACAACGAGGCTGACGATGCTGCCCGGCTGGGACAGCGTGCGCCAGTGACGCGCCGCGCTTTGCATCATGTTGAAGGTGCCATTCAGGTTGGTGTCGATGACTGCGCGCCAGCCTTTGTCGCTGAAGTCGATGGCGGCCTGCGGAAACTGGCCCCCGGCACTGTTGACCAAAAGATCTACCGTGCCCCAGCGCGTAAATACCGCCTCGAAGAACTGATCCACGGCGGCGCGGTCACGGATATCCAAAGGCAACGCCTCACAGCGCAGTCCGTGCGCTGTGAGCGCAGCATGCACCGCGCTCAGCTTTTCCAGGCTGCGCCCGCAGATGACCACGCGCGCCCCGAGGCGCGCGGCAAGCCAGGCGGTGGCACGGCCGATCCCGCTGCCCGCGCCGCTCACGACGACCGTACGCTCCTGCAGAAGTCCGGCGGCGAGCGAGGAGGTGCGGCTCGCGAGCTCCTCATCCGACAGGCGCAGGCCGGGCGGCGCTGCCGAGAGGGGAGGGTTATTGCCGGATGGAGCAGGTGCCATTGCCACTCCTACATCTCGCGGCCGAGCAACTCGCCGCTGATGATGAGCTTGCGCACCTCTGTGGTACCGGCGCCGATCTCCAGAAGCTTTGTCGCGCGGAACAGGCGGTTGACCTCCGACTCCCAGATGTAGCCATTGCCGCCGTGAATCTGTACCGCTTCGGAGAGCACCCGGTTCATGGACTCGGAAGCGTACATCACGGAAGCTGCGGTGAGCGCGTGGATGCGGCCGCGCCCCCCGCCGCCGATCTCCAGGTCATTTGCGGCGGCAAGGACGCGATAGGTGAACGTGCGCACGGTCTCCACCGCCACGTACATCTCGGCGAGCTTGGCCTGGATCATCTGAAAGTCGGCGATCCTGCGGCCGAACTGCTGGCGCGACTGGGCGTACGCCAATGCCAGCTCGAGCGCGCGCTCGGCGATGCCCAGACACAGGGGTGCGATCATCGCGCGCTCCAAGTCAAGTCCGCTCATCACCACCGCAAGGCCCCCGTTCTCGCCGCCGATCAGATTGCCCGCCGGCACGCGGCAGTCGGCGAACACCAGCTCCGCGGTCTGGCTGCCGCGAAAACCCATCTTGGTGAGCTTCTGCGCGACGCGGAACCCCTCGAAGCCTTTCTCCACGATGAAGGCCGAGATGCCCTGCGGGCCGCGCTCCGGTGCGGTCTTCGCGTACACGAGCAACACGTCCGCGATCGGGCCGTTGGTGATGTAGAGCTTGGAGCCGTTCAGGAGGTAGTGATCCCCATTCCGGCGGGCACTGGTGCGCATGGACCCGAGGGCGTCGGAGCCGGCCCCCGGTTCGGTCAGGCCGAGCGCGCCGACGAGCGCGCCGGAACACAACCCCGGCAGATAGCGGCGGCGCAGCTCTTTGCTGGCGTTGCGGTAGATGTTGTTGACGCACAGATTGTCGTGCGCCACCCAGGAGAGCCCGAGGGCATGGTTCCAGCGCGAGAACCCCTGCAGCACCAGAGCGCTCGTGAAAAGGTCAGCACCCGCGCCGCCGTACTGCTCAGGCACCGTGACGCCGAGATAGCCCTCGGCGCCGAGTTTGGCGAACGCCGCCGCGGGCCACCATTCCTCCTGATCCATGCGCGCCGCGAGCGGGTACAGCTCCCGCCGGGCGTACGCGCTTGCCGCTTCGAGCGTCGCTTGCTGCTCGACGGACAGATCGAACGCGAGCGGGGGGCTGGAAGTCGCCGGCGGCGCTGTGGGCTCGGGCATACAAAAGTCCCTTCGCAAGGGCAATGGGTGGAGACTAATGAGTAATGCTCAGCATGTCTAGAAACCTATCGAACTAATTGACTTCCGAGCCTAAGTGAGGTGCACTCATTAGATGCGGAGCAATGCATTGCGCGTCGGCTGTGGCTGCGGATTCTGGGGCGACAGCGCGGCCGGTCCCGCGCAGCTCGTGCGCCACGGGGACATCGACGTGCTGGTTCTGGACTATCTGTCCGAGATCACGCTGTCGCTGCTCGCGCGCGCGCGGCGCAAACGCCCCGAACTGGGCTATACCGTGGACTTTGTCGGCGATGTCATGCGGCCGCTGGCGAGTGAGATCGCCGCCCGCAAGATCAAGGTCATCGCGAACGCCGGTGGCGTGAACCCGGGGGACTGCGGTGAAGCTTTGCGGGCACTGCTGCGTCAACTTAGCGTGCCGCTCGCGGTCGCCGTGGTTTCCGGCGATGACATCAGTGGGGAGCTTGCCCCGCTGCGCGAGTCGGGTGTCCTTGATCTAGAAGCTGGGCAGCCGCTGCCGACGCAGGTCGCGAGCGCGAATGCTTATCTTGGGGCCTTTCCGATCGCGCAGGCGCTCTCGTGCGGCGCGGACATTGTCATTACCGGCCGCTGTGCGGACAGCGCGCTGGCGCTCGCCCCTCTGATCCACAGATTCGGCTGGGGCGAGAACGACCTCGATCGGCTCGCCATGGGCAGTCTCGCGGGACACATCATCGAGTGCGGGCCGCAAGCCACCGGGGGCATCTTTACGGACTGGCGCACGGTTGCTGCGCGCTGGGACGACATGGGCTACCCGATCGTGGAGTGCTGCGCAGATGGCACCTTTGTCGTCACGAAGGTTCCAGGTACCGGAGGCCTGGTGAGCCCCGCAACGGTCGCAGAGCAGATCACCTACGAGGTGCACGATCCGGGCCGCTACGTTTTGCCTGACGTGGTGTGTGACTTCACCACGGTAACGCTTCAAGACCTTGGGGAAGACCGCGTGCGGGTCACGGGCGCCCGGGGACTGCCGCCCACGCCGTACTACAAGGCGAGCCTGACCTACGCCGAGGGCTATCGCTGCACCGCCACCTTGATGATCGTCGGCAACGATGCGCGCGAGAAGGCGCAGCACGTTGCGGCGGCCATCCTTAAGCGCACGCGGCGCCTGCTCGCCGAGAGCGGGCATGCGGACTATCGCGCCGTCTCAGTCGAGGTGCTGGGAGCGGAGGCGATGTACGGCCCGCATGCCCGTCATGAGATGACGCGCGAGGTGATCCTGAAAATCGCCGTCGCGCATCCCGAAGAGCAGGCGCTGGAGCTATTCGCGCGGGAGATCTTTCCGTCGGCCACTTCGATGGCCCAGGGGATCACCGGCTTTGCCGCTGGCCGGCCGGCCGTGCAACCGGTGGTGCGGCTGGCTTCCTGTTTGGTGCCAAAGACACGCGTGCGCGCGCACGTAGACGCACACGACAAGGACGGTGTCGGCATCAAGCTTAGTACGAGGCCCTCCGCGCCGTCGGTGCAGGTGGCGCAGTTGCCGCCGGCGCGAGCTGCAGCGGCCCCGGTCGCGTCGGCATCGGTGAGCGCCGCGGCTGGCCCCGATAGCAGCGGACCGCGTGTGGAGGTGCCGCTCCTGCGCCTCGCCCACGGTCGCAGCGGCGATAAAGGCGACACCGCCAACATCAGCGTGCTCGCCCGTCGGCCCGAGTTCATACCCCTCCTGCGCCAGGCCCTGACCCCTGAGGTGGTGCGCGCGTACCTGGCTCACCTGGTGGAGGGCGACGTCGAGCGCTACGACTGGCCGGGGCTCGACGGCTGGAACTTCGTTCTGCGTCGCGCGTTGGGCGGCGGGGGCGTCGCCTCTTTGCGTTATGACCCGCAGGGAAAAGGCTACGCGCAGATCCTGATGGACCTGCCGGTGCGCGTACCGCAAGTGTGGCTTGAGGCCGGCGGCTGGCTGGAGGCCACCCCATGACGCGGCGCGCACTTAGCGGGCGGCGGCGCGAGCGGCTGTCGCGCGATGAGCGGGTGGCCGACATCATGCGCGCAGCGCGCGCCATCTTTTGCGAGAAAGGCTACGCGGAGACCTCGACGGCGCAGATCGCCGCCCAGGCCGGTGTGGTTGAAGGCACCCTGTACCGCTATTTCCCGACCAAGCGGGATCTGCTCATCAAGGTCGTCGAAGCCTTCTACGAGAACATCTTTGCCGACTATGAGCGTCAGCTGCAGGGGGTGCGCGGCACCTGGAACCGCCTGCGGTTTCTGATCTGGAAGCACCTGAGCGTCATTCATGGCGATCCGGCGATGTGCCGCCTGATCGTCCATGAACTGCGGCCGTGGCCGCAATACCGGCAATCGAGTGTCTTTCGCCTCAATCAGCGCTATACCCGGCGCACACTGGCGGTCATCAAGGAGGGCGTCGCGCGGGGCGAATTTCAGGCGAACCTACCGCTGCCGATCGTGCGCGACATGATCTTCGGCTGTGCCGAGCACCACAGCTGGGCGTATCTGCGCGGCGAGGGGCAGTTCTCGCCCGATGAGGCGGCCGATGCCATCACCAATCTGATCTGTCAGGGACTGGCGCGTCTCGGAGCGCCCAAGGGAGCGAGCGTCGCGGTGTCGGTGGTGCGACTCGAGCAGGCCGTGCAACGGCTCGAGGGCCTGAGCGCGCCGCGCCGCCGCCAGCGCTCCGGTGCCCCCTAGTGCTGCGCCGCGTGCTCATTGCGAATCGCGGCGAGATCGCCTGCCGCATCCTGCGCACCTTGCGGGCCGAGGGCATTGCGAGCGTCGCGGTCTATCACCACGAGGACCGCGCAGCGCCGCACGTGCAGCAGGCCGATGCTGCGGTACAGCTGGAGGCGGCCGTGCCGACCGCAGCGTACCTCGACCAGGCGCAGATCATCGCCGCCGCCCAACGCACCGAGGCGGATGCGATTCATCCGGGCTATGGGTTCCTTTCGGAGAACGCGACGTTTGCCGAGCGCGTCGCGGGCGCGGGCCTTACTTTTGTCGGGCCGGACGCGCAGGCGATGCGACTCATGGGCGATAAGATCCAGGCGCGCGCATTTGCCGTCGAGCAGGGGGTGCCCGTGGCACCGAGCATCCTCGCCTCTGATGCCGGCGGTGTTGCGGCACGGGCCGCGCAGATCGGCTTCCCGCTCCTCATCAAGGCGGCCGCCGGCGGCGGGGGCAAGGGGATGCGCATCGTGCGCAGCGCCGCGGAGCTGCCCGAGAGCCTGCGCATCGCCGCGGCGGAGGCGCAGCGCTACTTCGATGACGCACGGGTGTACGCGGAGCGCTACATCGAGCGGCCGCGTCACATTGAAGTCCAGGTGCTCGGGGACGGGCAGGGCAATGTCGTGCACCTGTTCGAGCGCGAGTGCTCCTTGCAGCGGCGCTACCAGAAGATCATCGAGGAGTCCCCGGCGCCGAATCTGCCCGCGGAACTGCGCGCGGCGATCTGCGAGGCGGCGCTGCGTCTTGCCCGTGCCGCGCACTATCGCAATGCCGGCACGGTGGAGTTTGTGCTGGCGCCGGACGGTCATTTTTACTTTCTGGAGATGAATACACGCCTGCAGGTGGAGCACCCGGTCACCGAGTACGTGCTCGGCGTTGACCTGGTCGCCGAGCAGTTGCGCATCGCGGCCGGCGCGCCCCTCTCGATGGCGCAGCGCGATCTGCAGCCGCGCGGCCACGCCATCGAGTGCCGCATCTGCGCCGAGGAGCCGGAACATGAGTTTCGTCCGGCGACGGGGCGCGTCGGCGTATTGCGTGTGCCGCAGGGTGCGAACCTGCGCTTCGATGGCGGCATCCGCACGGGGCAGGCGATTACTCCGGCGTTTGATTCACTGCTCGCCAAACTAATCGCCCACGGCACAACCCGCGAGGCTGCGGCGGGCACCCTGGCCGAGGCGCTGCGGGCGACGGTGCTGCTCGGCGTGCCCACCAACATCGACTACCTGGAACGGGTGCTGCGGCACCCGCGCTTCCTCAGCGGTCCGCTGCATACCGGCTTTCTCGCCGAGTACGCGCAGGAGCTCGTCCCGCAGGAACTACTGCCCGGGCCCGCCGCGGCGGCAACGCTGGCGGCGCTACTCACCGACCCGGAGTTTCGGCGCGCGGCCCTGGGAGTGCCCGAGCCGTATGCCTCGATGGGCCCGTGGCATAACTAAAGCCGTTCCATGCCCCACCGCATCCAGCTCGACGGAGGCGACATCGAGGTGCAGATCCTCGGGCGGCGCCCGCTGCTGCGCGTGCGTATCGGCGTGGCCGAGCACGCGATCGCCACAGAGCCCACCGCTGCCGATGAATTCGCACTGGTGGTGGATGGAGCGCCCTATCGGGGCTGGCGCTGCACGGTGGGCGATGAGGTGCACGTTCGGCTCGACGGCCGCACGTACATCGTGCGGTTTGGCGGACGCGACGCCCAAGGCGGCGGCGCGGCTGCGGAGGATGAGATCCGCGCCAGCATGCCCGGTGTGGTCGTCGGCGTGCATTGCGAGCCCGGCCAGGCCGTGGCGGTGGGGGACCCGCTCCTCACACTCGAGAGCATGAAGCTGCAGATGACCATTGTGGCGTCGCGGGCGGCGAAGGTGCAGGCGGTGCACGTGGTGCCTGAGACCGTTTTTGAGCGCGGCGCGCTGTTGGTGTCGTTGACGCCGCAGGAGGCACGAACACCATGAAACCCCTACTGTCGGCAGTGCGCACGAATTCACCGGAGTTCCGGCGCCGCTACGCACACAACAAAGCGCTGGCCGCACAGCTGAAGGCGCACCAGGAAGCGGCACGTCATGCACGACCGTCCCGCGACCTTGAACGGCTCGCCTCCCACGGCAAGCTTCTGCCGCGTCAAAGACTGGAACGCCTGCTCGATCCAGGCACCCCGTTTCTGGAACTCTCGACGCTGGCCGCCAACATGGCCTACGGGGGCGAATCGCCCGGCGCGAGCTGCATCACGGGCATCGGCGTCGTCTCGGGACGGGAAGTGATGATTCACGCCGACGATCCGACGGTGAAGGGCGGTGCGTGGTATCCGCTGACGATCAAGAAAATCGTCCGCGCACTGGATATCGCCATCGAGAATCAGCTGCCGGTGGTGCACTTGTGTGATTCGGCGGGCGGGCAACTGCAGCTGCAGTCGGCGCTCTTTCCGGACCGCTACATGGCCGGACGGATCTTCCGCAACCAGAGCGTGCTCAGCAAAATGGGCGTTAAGCAGCTCTCGTTGGTGTTTGGGCATTGCACCGCAGGCGGCGCCTACATCCCGGCGCTGAGCGACTACAACGTCATCGTGCGCGGCAGCGGCGCGGTCTTTCTCGGCGGCCCGCCACTGGTGAAGGCGGCCACCGGCGAGGTGGTGTCGGCGGATGAACTCGGCGGTTGCGATCTGCATACACGCATCAGCGGCACCTGCGATTACCCGGCGGCGAGCGAAGAGGAGGCGATCGGCATCGGGCGCGAAATCGTCGCCCTGTGGGAGCGCCTGCCGAAGTGGCGCGCCCCCGAACAGGCCGCCGAGCCGCCGCTGCTGGATGCGGATGAGCTCTACGGGGTGATCCCGGATGACATCAAGCAGACCTTTGACATGCGCGAGGTCATCGGGCGCATTGCCGATGGCAGTCGCTTCCATGAGTACAAGCCCGCCTACGGCGCCACCCTGATGTGCGGATTCGCGCACTTGTGGGGCTACCGCGTCGGGGTGCTGGCCAACAACGGTATTCTCTTCAACGACAGCGCCATCAAGGGCGCGCACTTCATAGAACTGTGCAATCAGAACAACACCCCGATGCTGTTCCTGCAGAACATCACCGGCTACATGGTGGGACGCGAGTACGAGGCGGCCGGCATCACCAAGGATGGCGCCAAGATGATCATGGCGCAGACCTGCAGCCACGTACCGAAGCTCACCGTCATGTGTCACGGCTCCTTCGGGGCGGGCAACTATGGCATGTGCGGCCGCGCGTTCGACGGACGCCTGCTCTTCAGCTGGCCGAATCATCAGATCGCGGTGATGGGCGGCGAGCAGGCGGCCAGCACCCTGGCGGAGGTCAAGCTGCGTCAGCTGCAGCGCACGGGCGCCGCGGCGGACCCCGCGGCGATCGCGCAATTACGCGCGGCCACGCTGCAGGCGTACGAAGCGCAGACCTCCGCATACTATTCGACGTCCGAGCTCTGGGACGATGGCATCCTGGATCCGATCGATACCCGCAACGCGCTGGGCGTGTCGTTGTCGGTCGCTCTGAACGCCCCGGCAGGTCTGCCCGGGAACGGCGTGTTCCGCTTCTGAAGTGAGCTACTTGCCCTGCCACACCGGCGGGCGCTTCTCGGCGAACGCGCGCGGCCCCTCCTGAGCGTCCGCGCTGAGGTAAACCGGCTCAAAGAGCGTGTCCCCGGCGCGCAGCGCCTGCGTACGACCGGTTTCGGTGGCCGCATATACCAAGGCGCGACAGGCTCGTACCGTGAGGGGTGCGTTCGCGGCAATGCGCTGTGCCAGCTCGAAGCTGCGTGGCAGTAACTGCTCGCGCGGCACAACGTGGTTGATGTAGCCGAGCTCGCCCAGCCGCGCGGCGCTCATCGGCTCGCCCGTGAGCAATAGCTCCATCATGATCCTCTGCGGCAGCATGTGAATGAGCGGCGCCGCCCACGGCGTACCGCGGCCGACTCGGGCCTCGGTTATGGCGAAGGTGGCGTGCTCAGCGGCGACACACAGGTCGCACATCTGGGCGAAGAGCCAGCCGCCGGCCATGGCCATGCCATTCACCGCGGCAATCGTCGGCTTGCTTACCTCGATCGCATCGCCCAGGGTGGGGATGAAACCGCGCGGCGGTACTTTGAGTCCCGTGGCGCTGGCCTCCTTCAGATCCATACCGACGCAGAACGCCTTATCGCCCGCGCCGGTAAGGATCGCCACTTTGGCCGAGGGCTCCGACTCGAAGCGCTGCCAGGCGGCGAGGAGTCCGGCGCGCACCTGCGCGTTGATCGCGTTGCGGCTCTCGGGTCGGTTGATCGTGATCAGTGCCACCGGGCCCCGCAGCTCAAACAGAATAGCGCCACTCATGGTGCAGACCTCTAGGGTTGACAGATGCGATCGACCACCGCTAGCGTACCAAAACGGTACCAGCGGTACCGCGCGCGCGATTCACGATCATCAAGCCTTTGGGGGAGCCTGCGGGCAGGCCGGCACGGTGCCCCGCAGGCGGCGAGAACACTCTTCTGAATACTTTATCGAGGCTGGACGCCGACGGGCTCATCGAGGCGGCGCTGACTGAGGGCACGAGCGCCCCGGCGTCGGTGCTGAGCGGCTGCGCCGGCCTGCGGATCGAGCTCGGGCCGGATGCTTCGCTGCGGCCCTTTGAACGGCAGGCCCTGGGGCGCTGGCTGAACCGCCAGGCCTGCGCGGTCATCGGGATCGCTGCCGAGGGGCCGAATCATCCGCTCGCCTGCGCCTGCGATGCGGTGGCCACGAGCGCAGAGGACGCCGCCGAGCTCGTCACGAACATCGAGGCCGCCCCGCTCGCAGCGCTCGTACTGGTGCAGCTGCTGCGCTCGACCGAGGGGATGGACCTCTTCCGTGCCCTCACTTTCGAATCCCTCGCCTATGCGACGTTACAGTCGGGCGCCGAGTTTCGTCGTTGGCTCGCGCAAGCCACCCCGGGCACCCGCGCCGAGGCGCTCGATGCCGGGTCTCCGGTGCTCCTCGAGCGCCACGGCGCGCAGCTGCGGTTGCGCCTGAATCGGCCGAGCCGGCGCAACGCCCTGTCGGTCGAAATGCGCGATGCGCTCGTGGAAGCCCTCGAGCTCGTGGCCGCCGATCCGTCCATTGCGGCGGTGAGCATCAGCGGCGAGGGTAAATGCTTCAGCGCCGGGGGTGACCTCAGCGAGTTTGGCAGCGCTGCGGATCCGAGCGTCGCGCACGCGGTGCGCTCGACGCGCTCGGTAGCGGCGCTGCTGGCGCACTCTGCAGCGCGTCTCACGTTTCACGTGCACGGCGCCGCCGTCGGCGCGGGTATCGAGATGGCCGCCTTTGGGCGGCACGTCGAGGCGAGTACGGACGCCTTTTTCCAGTTGCCCGAGATCCGCTACGGCTTGATCCCGGGTTGCGGCGGCTGCGTGAGCATCCCCCGCCGCATCGGCCGTCTGCGCACCGCTTATCTGGCGCTGTCGGCACGGCGGCTCGATGCGCGCACGGCGCATGACTGGGGACTGGTCGATGCGCTGACGCAGTCCATGACCTACGCGCAGGTTGCACAGGCGTGAACGCCGAGTGCCGCCGTTGCAAGAGAGGAGATTCCCTATGACGAGGTCGGCAGTGGTCACGGGCGCGGCGATGGGCATGGGGATGCTCATGGCACGCAAGCTCGCGCAGCGCGGTTGGCGCGTGTTCGCCGGCGTGATGCCGGGGCTTGATACCGCAGAGTTGACCCACGGGGTGAAGCTTACGGTTCTGCAGCAGGACGTCACCGACGAGGCCATGGTGCAGGCCGGCGCGCGCCAGGCCGCCGAGGCGCTCGGCGGGTCGGGCCTTGACCTCTTGATCAACAACGCGGGCATAGCCGACATCGCCACCGGCCCGATCGAGGGGGTGAACCTCGAAGAGGGCAAGAAGCTCCTCGACGTGAATCTTTTTGGCCAGGTACGTGTGATCAAGGCGTTCCTGCCGCTGCTGCACCAGAGCAAGCAGTCGCCGCGTATCTTCAACTTCTCCTCCGGCGCGGTGCGCGTGCCGATGCCGTGCTCGGGGATGTACAACATGTCCAAGTACGCCGTGGAGGGTCTCACGAACACCCTGCGCTACGAGCTGGCAAAATTCGGCATCCAGGTGACCTCGATCGAGCCCGGCGCGGTCAAGACGCACATGACCGCCGATCCGATCAATTCCACCGCCCGCATCTGGGAGCGCTCCACGCCGCAGATCCGGCAGCGCTACGAGGCGAAACTGCGGCCAATCACCGATCACCTCGGCAAGATGCTGCTCACGGCCAACGAACCGGACTTTGTCACCGAGGGGGTACTGAAGCTCGTTGACGTGCCCAAGCTCAAACCGCGCTACATGGTGGGCAAGGAAGTGCGCATGCTGCCCTTGATGCAGGCGCTGCTCTCGGAGACGGCCTTCGAGAACCTGGTGGCGAAGCAGTTCAACATCTGAAGTCCGTGCGGCAGGCGCACGAGGAGGAAGATCAAGTGCAGGACGTAAAGGCACGGTTTGCGGCGCTCCGTGAAGGCAGCCGCACCCTGGCGGCGACCAGCGGCGCGCAGCGCGCCGAGCGGCTGCAAACGATGTTGGCGGCGGTGCTGGCGAACAAGCAGCGCTTCTACGACGCGGCGCACACCGAGATGAAGGCGTGTGATCTGGATGTGGCGGCGCAGCTGGTCATGGTGAAGAGCGAAGTCGACTTCGTCGCGAAGCGCGTCGCGAGCTGGATGAAGCCGAGGCGCGTGCGTAACTCAGCGGCGACGCTTGGCAAGAAGTGCTACATCCTTCACGAGCCCAAGGGCGTCGTGCTGAATCTTTCGACCTGGAATGCGCCGATCGCCATCGCGCTGGTGCCGGCAGTGGCGGCGATTGCCTCCGGCAACGCCTTCGCGCTCAAGCCCTCGGAGCTGGCGCCCTATAGCGCCACCGTCCTGCGCGAGGTGCTCGAAGGGGCGCTGCCGCATGAGGAGTTCGCGGTGTTTGAAGGTGGGCCGGAGGTCGCGCAGCAGCTGCTGACGTTGCCGTTCAATCACATCTACTACACCGGCGGGCAGCGGGTCGGGCGCCTCGTCATGAAGGCCGCCGCGGAGAATTTCGCCGCGGTCACCTTGGAGATGGGCGGCAAGAACCCCGCCATCCTCGATGCCTCGGCGGCGATCGACAACGCGGCGCGCAAGATCGCCTGGGGGCGCATCGCCAACGCCGGTCAGGTATGCGTGGCACCGGACTACGTGCTGGTGCACGAGTCAGTGTTCGACAGGTTCGTGCAGTCGCTGGCGAAGGCGATGACTGACATGTACAACGCCACGGGCAGCGGCTTTGAGCACTCGCCCGAGCTGATGCGCATCATCAACGATCAGCATTTCGCACGCGTCACACGGCTGCTGCAGGATGCGCGCGACAAGGGTGCAAAGATTGCCTTCGGGGGCGAGACGCGCGCCGCGGATCGTTTCGTGTCACCCACCATTCTCACTAATGTGAGCGAAGAGATGCTCATCATGCAGGAGGAGATTTTCGCACCGCTCCTGCCGGTCATCCCGTTCCGCGACAAGAGCGAGGCGCTCGCGATCATCGAGCGGCGTACTAAGCCGCTGGCGCTCTACATCTATGCGAAGGACCGGGCGGCGATTGATTACTTCCTCGCGCACACCAGCGCCGGCAGCACGGTGGTGAATCACAACCTGATCCAGTCGGGCACGAATCCGCGCTTGCCCTTCGGTGGAGTCAACCACTCGGGCATCGGCCGCATCGGCGGGGAAACCGGATTCCGCGAGTTCTCCAACGCGCGCTCGGTCGTCGAGCAGCCGCTCGGCTTCCTCGACCTGACCTTCAACCTGCCGCCGTACTCGAAGACCTATCGCAAGTTGATCGAGAAGGCGATCAAAGCCTGACCGTTACAGCGCGCCGGCCGCCTGCATCAGTGGCGGCGCCCTTTGACGCGTACCTTGAACTTCATGCTCGGCCCCGGGGTCGGCAGCACCTTGGTCTGTAACACGTAGTCGGCAGACTCGAGCTCAAGATCTAACAGGTAGAAGAGGCGCGCCATGCTCAGCGCCATCTGCACTTCCGCCAGGGTCTTCCCCAGGCAGGTATGGGTGCCGCGCCCGTAGGGGGAGTAGACGCCCGGTTTCAGATGCTCCGCGCGCGGGCGGGCATAGCGGTCGATGTCGAACTTGTCAGGATTCGGGTAAAACTCTTCCATGTAGTGCGGTACGGCCGTCGCGACGTACAACAGCTCACCCTCGCGGATCTGGTGGCCGAGGAAGGCAAAGTTGCGCGTGGCGGTGCGCATCTGCGCCACCGCAATCGGATACATGCGCATCACTTCCATGATGGCGCCGTCGATCGCCGGCACGCGCCGTAAGTCCGCCTCGTCGATGCTGCCCTGGGCGAACAAGGCGTCCGCCTCGTTGCGCACGCGCTCGTGCACCTCAGGGTGCTTCAGAACGGCGTACACGAACGCGCCGACCGTGTTGGCCACGGTGTCAAGACCGGCGACGAACGGCCCAGTGAGGCTCAGGATCAGGTCACTCGCCGGAATCAGATCCGGATCGCGCGCATGCGCTTCCATGACATCGTCGACGAGGTTTCGGCGCGTGGGGTCGCGCGCGTCCTTGCCGGCGTTGTATTCGGCGATCATGCGCCGGCCGAGCTCGGCGACGCGCTCCTTGGCATGCTTGTAGCGCGGATCCTTGAGCATGAATTTGGGGCGCTGCCGCGTCACCAGCACATTGAGGATGTAGAGAATGGTGGTACGGATATCGGCCACGTACTCGCGCGGCGAGGTACCGGTCAGCATGGCGCCGAGCTGCTCGGTGACGATGTACTGCATGTTCTGCACTACCGGTACCAGCTCACCGACCGGCCAGTCGCGCTCGATCACCGTATCGGTGATCTTGATCACCTCGTCATAGCGACCCTTGAGAGACTCTTTCGAGTAGCCGTGCTTCATGACGGCCCGCAGCTTCTGATGCGTCTCGCCGTCTTCACCGGTGAGTGTGCGCTTGGCGCCCCACTCATCAACCAGGCCCTGCCAGAACTCCTTGGAGCGCAGCGAATCGCGACCTTCGCGCGTACCCATGAAGTTGGCGGCCTCGGCTCCGGCGAGCACGGTGTAGATGTTGTTCATCACCTTCAGGCGGAACACCGGACCGTACTTGCGGTAGCACTCGTAGAAGAATCTGCCCGGGTCCTTGGCCATTTGCAGGGCGTTGCCCACGACCGGCAGACCGCGGACCAGCGCAGGTTCTTTGAGAGCTTCGGATGCAACCGTGGCCATGGAAAGCCTCACGATGAGACGCGGCGCGTGCGTCGGTCCGCTGATGGTATACGCAATGCAATGAATACGGAACCACCGGTACCTATTGGACCGGTGCGTCGGCAGTGTGCGATAGTTTCGCAAGCCCCGGCACCGCTTTTAAGGACGACATGAACAGCCAGCCCGCCACCGAGCTCAAGACGAAGCGCAAGCCTGGCCGACCGCGCAGTAAGCGTTCCGAAGAGGCGATCATCCGGGCGACGACCTCGCTGCTGGCCGATGAACGCTACGCGAGCTTCACGGTCAGTAAGGTGGCCGCGCGCGCGCGCGCGAGTAAATCGACGATCTACCGACGCTGGCCCACCAAAGAGCACCTGGTCATCGAGGCCTTCAACCGCTGGCCGGCCCTCACGCCGCACGACCGCGGCGACGTTATGTCGGACCTGCTCAATCTGTATCGGCAGTTCCTGCGCATCCTGCACCGGCCGCCCTCGAACGCCATCATGCCCACGCTCGTCGCCGAGCGCGCCCACAATCCGGCGCTGGCGGCGGTGTTTGATCCGCTGATGCAGCGCCGGCGCGATCCGGTGCGCGTTGTGCTCGAGCGCGCCATGGGCCGCGGCGAGCTGCCAAAGACCACCGATGTTGAGCTGGCGGTGGATGCACTGATGGGGGTCACGGTGCTGCGCATGTACTTCATCCCCGGCAACCTCAGCATCCCGGCGATCCGCGAGTTCCTGAACGTGCTGCTGCGAGGCCTGGGAGCGCGCGGCTACTGAGTGCTCGCGCCGCAGCCCATTCACGTCCTGCGGAGCGAGCCTTGAGCGCAGTTTCCCCGCTCTCACGCCGCATCGAGGTGGGCGAGCTGCTCCCCGGTGAGGGCGCCCTCACGATTGTGGCGGATATCTTCCTGCCGGCGCGCCTGCGCGCCTGCCCCGCGGTGCTGTTCTGCCTGCCCGGGGGCGCCATGAACCGCGGCTACTTTGACCTGCAGGGCGAGGGTGACTTCAGTTTCGCCGCGCACCTGACGTCGCGCGGTTTCATCGTGGTGAGCCTGGATCACCTGGGGATCGGCGACAGTAGCCGCCCGCAGGACGGCTTTGAGCTCACCCCGGACGTACTCACCCACGCCAGCGCGATCGCGATGGACGCCATTCGCACGGAGCTGCGCGCCGGCCATCTGACGGGCCAACCGCTACCGCGGCTGCAATCGATCGGGGTTGGCCACTCCATGGGCGCGATGCTCACTGCGATGCAACAGGCCCGCCACGGGGATCACGCGGGGCTCGTACTGTTCGGGTTCAGCACCCGGGGCCTTTCCGCGGCGCTGTCGCCCGAGGAACTGAGCCTTGCCCAAAACCCCGCGGCGGCGCGCGCGAATCTGGTGCGCCTGGCGCGCTTGCGATCCGCGGACCCTTATCCGGAGGTGCCCCGTTCCGCGCAGGGCCGCGAGCTGTTTGCGGGCGCGACCGCCGATCGACGCGGCGTGGAGGCGCTGCAGCGCGCGCGGTCGCAGCTGTTGTTGACCGCGGGACTGTTCTCGATGATTCCCGGCAGCTGCGCGCCGGAATGCGCAGCCGTGAAGGTGCCCGTTTTTCTCGCGTTCGGGGACCGCGACATGGCCGGGCCGCCCCACGAGGTCCCCGCCGACTACCCCGCCAGTCCCGATGTCACGCTGCTCGTTCTGGCGGCCACCGGGCATGCGCATTTCCTGTTCCCCGCCCGTGGGCACCTGTTCGAGCGCGTGACGCAGTGGTGCGAGGCCATGTTGTCGGGGAACTGACGTGTCGCCCACCGAGCCGCCCTGTGCGAGCGGGTACGCCAACCGGCTGCTGGCGGATCTGGGCGCACCATCGTCCGTAAGCGAACACGCCGAGCCGCATCCGGCCCTGCGCTGGGCACAGTGCGGCGCTATGGCCCTGACCGGTTACCCAGATGAAGCCGCGCAAATGTGCCCCGTCCCGCTCGCCTCGTACGCGGATGGCGTGGTTAAGGCACTGGCACAATTGTGCCCGCACTCTGCGGTGGGGCAACTCGATGGCGCGCAACTGCTCGGTGAGCGAGCGGCGCTCGCGTGCTACCGGCGCGGCGGGCAGATCGCGCCCGGCGGCAGTTGCCGCTGGCTCCCGATGGCCGATGGCTGGCTCGCCTTGAATCTGGCGCGCACGAGCGATTGGCAGATGCTGCCCGCGTGGCTCGAGAGCGGCGTCATTTGCGATTGGGCCGAGTTGGGTGCGGTGCTGCGCTCACACCGTCTCGACGCCTGCGTGGAGCGCGGGCGCCTCCTCGGTCTTGCACTTGCGCCGCTGCGGCCGTCCGAGCGGGCGCGGGTGCCCTGGTGTCGCGAGCTTTATCGCAGCCATCCCCCGCATCCGGAGCGCGACACGGCCCCCCTAGTGGTCGATCTCTCTGCGCTCTGGGCGGGCCCGCTGTGCGCGCACCTGCTGCAGATGATGGGTGCGCGGGTCATCAAAGTGGAAAGCACCACACGCCCGGACGGGATGCGCCAGGCGCCCGGCGCCTTCTACGATCTGTTGAATGCCGGCAAGGCGAGCGTGGCGCTCGATTTTGAACAGCCGCGCGCCCGCGCCCAACTGCGGCGGCTGCTGCTGCGTGCGGACATCGTGATCGAAGGCTCGCGACCCCGTGCGTTACGCCAACTCGGCATCGTGGCCGAGGAGATCCTGGCGGAGAATCCCGCGGCGACCTGGGTCGGCATCTCCGGCTACGGACGCGAGGAGCCGGGCGCGAACTGGGTGGCATTCGGGGACGACGGTGCGGTTGCGGGCGGACTTTCGCAGGTGCTGTGGGATTGCACCGGCCGGGTAATGTTCGGCGCGGACGCGCTGGCGGATCCGCTCACCGGGCTGCACGCCGCCCTGGCGGCCTGGGCGAGTTTTCAGCACGGCGGCGGACGGCTGATCTCACTCGCCCTGTGTGACGTCGTGGCGTATGCCATCGGCTGCGCCGCACTCGCTGACCCGGAAGCGAGCCGCGCTCGCGCGCGTGACTGGAGCCGCAGAGTCGGGCCTGAGGAGGTCGCCACTCCGCGGGCGCGTCCGATCCAAAGCCGGGCGTGCGCGCTGGGCGCGGACACCACGCAGATCCTGTCCGACTTGCTGGGGGCCTGACTTCAGCGGCCGCTCGAGGCGGCCCGCCGGCCCGCCTCACGACCGAAGAAGGTGGCATCCGCAAGGGACAGCCCGGAGCTGTAGCCCTCGCCCCAGCGCGGCAGGCCGCAGGCCGTGCGACCGGCGGCAAAAAGGCCGCCGATCAACTTGCGTTCGGCGTCGAGGACTTCGCCGCTCGGCAGCGTATCAAGTCCCCCGAGGGTGAAGGAGGCGTAGAAACAGTGATCGGTGCGGCAGTCGAGCGCGACGAACGGCGGCTCAGTGAGCGGCTTGAGCCATTTAGCCGCCTTGTGGAAGAGCGGGTCCAGGCCCTGCGCCGCGTAGTGGTTGTAGAGCCTGACAGTGGCAGTGAGTGAGTCCTGCGGCAGCTTCAGCTCCCGCTCGACTTCCTCCCAGCTCTCCCCGGCAGCGCCGATCTCGATCTTAGCGAGCTGCTGCATCTCCCCGCTGGCATACGTCGCGTGGTCCTCGAGCAGCCAGATGCGCTCCCCGCTCTGGCGCAGGATGTAGTTGGAGACGCGTCCGTGGTAGCAGTCCTCGTTGATGAAACGCTGCCCCTGGCTGTTGACGAATATCCCCTTCACCAAGGAACCCGGCGGGTACCAGGGGATGGTGGCGAAGCCCTCGCTCATGTTCATCATCGCGCCGCCGACGCTCGCGCCGAGCAGAATTCCGGAGCCATCGTCCACCGTTCCCAGCGGGAAGTGCGAGCGCAGCAGGAGCGGGGCGTGCTGCTTCACCATCTCGCGGTTCATCACAAACCCTCCGGCGCACAGTACGACCGCACGCCGCGCACGCGCATAGCGCGCTGCCCCGTCGATGCGCAGCACAAGGCCGTGCACGTCACGGCCACCCTCCGCGATGAGTGCCAGGGCGCGCGCGTTATACACCACCTGCACGCCCGCCTCGTGCACGCGTTGCGCCAGCATGTCCATGACATAGCGTCCGCCGCCCATGCCGAGGAACTTCGGACAGTGCCCGCGCGGGGCCGGCCGGGCGCGTTCGACGAACGGCCACGCCTCCTCGCTTCCTGACCAGATCAGGCAGTCATCGGTTGAGGGCTCGATGCAGCGCTCGGCTATGTAGGAGTTCTTGTATTCGATGCCCTGTGCGGTCAGCCACTCGAAGTGCTGCAGGGAGCCGTCCGCATAGCGGCGCGCCTTGGCCGCATCCGCGTTGGGGCCACCGACCATCAGCAGGTACTGATAAAGGTCCTCGGTCGCATCCTCAAAGCCCGCAGAGCGCTGGATCGGTGTGCCGCCGCCGCCGCCGAGGTAGATCTCCCCGCCCGAGAGCGCCGAAGTGCCACCGTGGCCGCCGGCACTTTCCACCAGCAAAACACGGGCACCGCCGCGCGCGGCCTCGAGCGCCGCGCAGGCGCCCGCGGCACCGAAGCCGAGAACGATTACATCACTCTCGTAGTCCCAGCGGCCGATCCCTTGCAGGGGCGCCGGGTGACTTAATGAATAGCGGAGCGAGGGCGTCACGGCGGGTTACTCTGTTTTGGCGATGTATCCGCCCAAGGATAAGGTAGATTCGGGGGCGAATGCAGCCTGCGCGGTAGACTTCATCGCGTCCGCAGTGGAATCAAGAGGGGGCCTTGCCATGTCACTACGTCTGGAAGACATCGAGCTCATCCGGCAGCTGAAGTACAAATACTTTCGCTCCATCGATATGGGAGATATCGCCACGCTGCGCGAGGTGCTGACCGAGGACGTCAAGGTCGACTACATCGGTGGCAGCTACCGCTGGCAGATGGCCGGGCGCGACAAGATCCTCGAGTCGATCGCCGGCTCCTTCAACGCCAACGCCGTGGGCTGTCACACCGGACATCACCCGGAGATCGACGTTCTCACCGACACCACCGCGACGGGCCTGTGGTATCTCACCGACGTGTTCATCAATCTCGCCGAGAAGGTACGCACGACCGGCAGCGCGCTGTACCGGGACAAGTACGTGAAGCTGCAGGGCCAATGGCGCATTGCCGAGTCCGTTTACGAGCGCCTCTACGAGGAAGTCGAGTCTTTCGAGACACCGCCGAAACTCACCGCCCATTGGCTCGCGCGCGTGCCCCCGCCCAACGCACGGGTGAAGGCCAATGGCTAACCTCGCCGGCAAGGTTGCCCTGGTCACCGGCGCCGGCCAGGGCGTAGGGCAGGGGATCGCCTTCGCGCTGGCGCAGGCGGGCGCGGCGGTGGCGGTCGCCGGACGCACCGAGGCGAAAATCGCCGACACCGCGCAGACGATCGCCGCCCGCGGCGGTGAGGCGCTCGTCATCACCTGCGATGTGTTCAAGGCCGAGGACATCACTCGCACGGTGGCGCGCACGGTGGAATCCCTCGGCGGCATCGACATCCTGGTGAACAACGCTTACGACGGGGCGTTCGGGCCGCTGCTGTCCCTCGATGATGAGGCCTTCATGCGCGGCATTCATTCCGGGCCGCTCGCGGCGTTTCGTTTCATGCGCGCCTGCCATCCGCACCTGAAGACGCGCGGCGGCGGCAACATCGTGAATCTCGTGACCTCGGCTGCGGTGCGCTGGGATTCCTCCAACTACGGCGCTTATGCCGTGGCGAAGCAGGGCATCCGCGCGCTCACGCGGGCGGCGGCGAGTGAGTGGGGCCGCGACAACATCCGCGTCAACAACATCGCGCCGCTCGCCGCCTCGCCGGCGCTGGCGGCCTGGATCAAGCGCGATCCGGAGGCGAAGACTTTCTTTGAGACCGTGGCGCTCAAGCGCGTCGGGGACTGCGAGACGGACATCGGGCGTGCGGTCGTGGCGCTCGTGGGCCCCGAGATGAGTTATGTCACCGGGGCGACTCTGCCGCTCGATGGCGGCCAGGCGTACTTTGGCTGATCGCTAGAGCGAGGGCTCCGGGTCACCGTGCAGCCGGTACTCGCTCGTGGCGATGACGTCGATGCGGTCGAAGTCGATGAACTTCGCACAGCTTTCCATCATGAGCTCAAGGTGGCGCTGATGGCGCGCCTCATCACCCACTGCGTTGTAGAAGACCTGCGCGTCGCGCAGGGCCTCCGGCGGGAAGCACTCCTCGACGATGCCGCGAAACGGCGGGGCCGCCGCGGTGAGCGGCATGACGACGACGTTATGCACGTAGAGGAAATTCGCCTGCGTGGCGATGCCCACGGGCGTGTGCTCCTCGAACCACACCTTGCGCCAGGCCTCGTACGAGAGTCGCGGCGGTACCTGCAGGAAGGTCACCTGACTGAAACCGTAGGTGCGCTCGTCCTCATGCGGCCGGTGCCGCACGTTGGGCAGGATCGTCGACTCGGCGACCTCGAAACCGGCGATGCGCGCGAAGGTTTCCGCCAGCAACCGCTCCACGGGCTCGCGGCGAAAGGCACTCGTGAGCCAGAAACTGACGATGCCATCGGGAGCCGGCTTCCTGTTCTGCAGCGAGAAGTTCACGAGCGTGCCGCTCAGGTCGGTAAAGTCCGCGATGTTCAACTGCAGCCGCTGCGCCCCCAGCGCGCGGATGCGCGGCTTAACGTCGCGGATGAAGCGCCGCCGCAGCTCATCGGCACTCTCTGCCCCGCGCCAGAACACGTACAGCAGCTTTTCCATGGGCGCTCTTTCGCTCCGGCCTCGCGTATGCTGGCGCCAAGTTTAACGGCAAACCGGGCCAGCCGGCGCTGGCGCAGGTTGCCGCCGTGAGGGTGCCGTGAACACACAGCCGTTTGGTCCGATCCGGCAGATCGCCTGGGTGGTGCGCGACCTCGAGGAGAGCGTGGCGAACTGGCGACGCGTAAGTGGTGTCGGGCCCTGGACCTGCTTTCGTAACGTCGCCATGAGCGGCACGTTTCGCGGCAGCGCCGCCAAAGTGCGCATGCATGTCGCGCTCGGTTACCAGGAGGGGATGGAGATCGAACTCATCGAGGATCTGGGCCACGGAGCCTCGCCGTATCGCAACAGCGCCGGTGCGCCCTTGATCGGCATGCACCATGTCGCCTGGTTCAGCGACGATGTGGCGGCGGACGTGGCGCGCGGTCAGGCGCGCGGCCTGCAGGTGTGCTTCGAGGCGGCCAACGAGGTGACGCGCGTTGCCTACCTGGAAGATCCTCAGGAGCCAAAGCTGCTGCTAGAGTTCATCGAGATGAATGCCGTGATGCGCGCGGGATTGGAGGCGCGGCTCGCGGCCGCGCGCGCCTGGACGGGCGCCGATCCGGTCCAGGTGATCGACCTTGGCGGCTGAAGACTAACCAGGAGCCTGCTCATGAGTGCTTGGCAGAACGTTCGCTATGACTACCGCGGCGCGGCCGTGCTCGTGACGGGAGGTACCTCGGGTATCGGGGCGGGCATCGCCGCCGCCTACCGCGAGGCGGGCGCCGAGGTGACGATCACCGGCACGCGCCCGAGTGCGAAGGACTACGAGGAGGACTTGAGCGCGTATCGGTACCTGCCGCTCAGTCTCACCGATAAGGCGCAGATCGCGAGCGTCGCCGGCAGCCTCCCGCGGCTGGATATCCTGGTGAACAACGCCGGTGCGAACTTCATGCTGCAGAACGAGTACGACCCGGAGGTCTTCGAGAAAGGCCTGCAGGTGAATCTTGCCAGCGCTTACCGCCTCTCCCAGGCGTGCCGACCGCGACTGGCCGAGAGCCAGCTGCCCGGCGGGGCGAGCGTCATCGGCATTGCCTCGCTCACCTCGTTCTTCGGCCTTGAGGTGGTGCCTGCCTATGGGGCCGCAAAAGCCGGACTCGTACAGCTGGTGAAGACGCTCAGCATTACCTGGGCGAAGCATCACATTCGTGTCAACGCGGTGGCCGCCGGAGTTACCGAGAGCCGCATGACCGCGCAGATGCTCAAGATCCCGGCGATGATGACGCCGGTGCTGGCGCGTACCCCGCTCGGGCGCGTCGGCAAGCCGGCCGATGTCGCCGGTGCCGTGCTCTTCCTCACGAGCGCGGCCGCCAGTTTCATCACCGGGCAGACCGTGCTGGTCGACGGCGGCTATTCGATCGTAGGCTAATCGTGGGCGAGGACATCCGCATCGACGACCTGGCGCAGCCGCGGCTCGATGAGGCGCAGCGCGCCGCGCTCGCCTGGGGCGAGACGCAGCCGGTGCAGCTGCACGCGGACGCGGTACTCGCGGCGGCGCGCGCGCGTACCGGGCTGAGTGACTTCGGTGCGGAGGATTTTCGGAAGCGCCTGGAACTGCTGTGCGACGAATGGAATTCCGACCGGCCCCTGACGGCGATGCACCGCGCGGTGCTCTTCGGCTACCTTGCGCGCTACGGGAGTAACCGTCTGTTGATCCAGGACATGCTCAAGCGCCATCCGCAGATCCTCGAACAGCGCATCGACCGCCCGGTCATTGTCACCGGGCTACCCCGCTCGGGCACCACGCACCTGGTGAACCTGCTGGCCGCGGATGCGCGTTTTCACTCGCTGCCATTGTGGGAGTCGTATGAGCCGGTGCCCCTGCCGGGGGAGGGGATGCTGCCCGACGGCACCGACCCGCGCTACGCACGCTGCGCGGCTGCCTGGGAGGGCATGCGCCAGGTGACGCCGCTCCTCGCGTCGATGCATCCGATGGAGCCGGATCACATCCATGAGGAGCTCGAGCTCATGGGGCCGGACTTCGCCTCCTACAACTTCGAATGGCTCAGCATGTCCCCGCGCTGGCGCGATCACTATCTGGGCACGGACCAGACCCCGCACTACGAATACCTGAAGCGCGCGTTGCAGCTGCTGCAATGGCAGCGGCGGGTCAGCGGCAAGCGCTGGGTGCTTAAATGTCCGCAGCATCTGGAACAGCTGCCGGTGCTGCTGAAGGTGTTTCCGGATGCAACTGTGGTCTTTACCCACCGTGATCCGGTCGCCGTGGTGCAGTCCACCATCACCATGCAGGCCTACACCCAGCGCATGCAGCGCCCGCAGGTGCAGATGATGTGGCTGCGCGACTACTGGGTGGCGCGTATCGAGCAGCTGCTGCGCTCCTGCGTGCGCGACCGCGACCTGGTGCGCACGACACGCAGCGTCGATTGCCCGTTCGATGTCTTTATGCGCGATCCGTGGAAGATTCTTGAAGAGGTGCACGCCAAGGCGCAGCTGCCACTCACCGCCCAGGCGCGCGCCTCACTCGAGCATTACCTGGCGGCGCATCCGCGTGGCAAGGCGGGGCAGGTGCTGTACGAGCTCAAGCGCGATTTTTCACTCGAGCCGCAACAGCTGCGCGAGCGCTACCGCTTCTACTTTGACCGTTTCAGCGTCAGCGCCGAGAACCATTAGCGGCGCGCGAAGCTCCTCAGCCGCCTAGCTGCGCGACGCTGCGCAATATGGCGCGCACCAGCCGCGCCTGCCGATCGATCCCGGTCTTGGAGAACGTCGAGCGCAGGTGTGCGCGCGCGGTGTTGAGCGTGATCCCCAGATCTCCGGCCGCCTCCTGCAGGCTGCGGCCATTGGCCAGACACAGCGCCAACTGTGCTTCCTTGTGGGTGAGCTCGAAGAGTTTGCGAATGGTCTCCACCGGCGCCGGGTTCTGCGAGCCTTCCTCCACGCTGATAAATACGGCGACCGCAGGACTCACGGCCGGTTCTTCGGCTTCCATCGAGCCGGCCGCCGGGCGGATCATCATGCCGTAGTGTCCGGCGCCGGAGGGGCGGCGGGCGCGCAACACGTCCACGATCCCGGGTTTGGAGGCGCGTCCGGCCGCTATGGCGCGGCTGATGGCGTCGCGCAGGCGCAGCGCGTCCGCGGGGTGCGCGAGGACGAGCGTGTCGTTGGCGAGTGAGATGCCATCCTGACGATGCAGAATGTCGCGTGCCAGAGCGTTCATATGAATGATGTGGCCGGAGGCGTCCAGGATCACCGTGGCGAGGGTGAGATGGTCCATCGCATCCGCGTAGATCGCCCGCTCCATTTTGGTGACATCGAGGGCCGCGTGGGTGCGCATGGCGATATCAAAATGCGGTACCAGGGACTCGACAAAGCGTTTCTCACTCGCAGTGAAGTTACCGGCGTGCCGACCGCGGGTCACACGCAGCCGTGCATACAGACGGTCACCGTCGCGCACGTCGACGCCGAGGTTATAGATCGCGTCCCACGGTATGAGGTACTCGGTATAGAAGCGGCTGCGCTCGAGTTGCTCGACCGGCACGAATTCGTGCAGTGAAATCACCTGCTTCTCCGGCAGGTTCACGAACGGATCGGAGGGAAAGTAGCTGTGCGCGTACTGCGCCAGTACCTCATCGCTTCCGCCCCAGGAATACAGCAGGCCGGCTTCCGCGACGTGCGGCGAACGCAGCAGCAAGGTGGCGGCGCCCTTCAGGCGTTGCCCCAGGCCCTCGAGAAACTCGCGCCAGCGCTTCGGCTCGAGCGCCCCCTCGTGCATCAGCAGCGCCAGGCGTTCGCGCAAATCAAGCGCGGCGCTGATCTCGGGGGCTTTCGGAGCGGGCGCGGCGCGGGGCGCGGAGCGGACGGCGGGACGACTCATGGATGATTCAGGGGCTCGGGCGCGGGCGGTGACCTATTAATAAAGAGTACTCTATATGAGTGATGCCGACCACGGTGGGTCCGCCGTTAGGCTAAGGGGCTAAATGACCGCAAGAGCGCGGTAAGGAGTTCCATGACAGGTCTGGCAGGCAAGGTGGCGCTGGTCACGGGCGCGGCGCGCGGACTGGGGGAAGTTGTGGGCCGCCGCCTGCACGCCGAAGGCGCACGAGTGGCCTTTGCGGACGTGCGTGACGAACTCGGGCGCGCGCTCGTGGCCTCCCTCGGCGAACGCGCCCATTATGTTCACCTTGACGTGTCGAGCGAGGACGAATGGCGCGCCGCCGTGGCGGTGATACAGCAGCGCTTCGGGGCGCCGATCCGGATCCTGGTGAACAACGCGGGCATCTATCGCACCGGCCCGACGGCTGAGCAGAGCGTCGAGGAGTATCTGCAGATCATCCGCATCAACCAGCTCGGCACCTTTCTGGGCATGCGCACCTGCTTTGCCGGGATGCGCGACGCGGGCGGCGGCTCGATCGTCAACATTGCCTCCACCGCCGGAATCGAAGGCGTGCCGCTGGCGCTGGCGTACACGGCGAGCAAGCACGCCGTGGTCGGCATGACCAAGGCGGCGGCGCTGGAATTCGGCGCCGCCAAGATCCGCGTGAATGTGGTGTGCCCGGGCGCGATGCTGACGCCGCTGCTGGCGGAGTCCTTCAAGGTTCCGGTGCAGGTACTGGGGGCGGCGCCGTTTCCGAATTCCCCGCTCGGTCGCATGGGCGATCCGGCGGAGATCGCGCCCACCGTCGTGTTTCTCGCCAGCGATGAATCCTCCTACACCACCGGCAGTGAATTCGTGGTCGACGGCGGCATCACCGCCGGCGTCATGCTCAAGCAGTGAAAGCTCGCGGGCGATGGCGGTGAGCGAAGGTAAGCGCGTCGCGGCGATCGAGGGCTGGTTCTCGCTCGAGGACCCGCCGCACCTCATCGGTTCGCGCTGCCGCAGCTGCGGGACTTACTTCTTTCCGAAACTCGCCAGCTTCTGCCGCAATCCGCTCTGCGAAGGCACGAGCTTCGAAGAAGTACCGCTGAGTCGCACCGGGCGTATCTGGTCCTATACCAACGCGTGCTATCAGCCGCCGCCACCGTTCGTGGCACCCGAGCCGTTTGTGCCGTTTGCGATCGCGGCCGTGGAACTGGAGGCCGAGCGCATGATCGTGCTCGGGCAGGTCATCGCCGGTGTGGACGTCACGCAGCTTAAGGTCGGCATGCCGGTCGAACTCGTGCTCGAGCCGCTCTATAGCGAGG
Source organism: uncultured Pseudomonadota bacterium (assembly GCA_963850955.1). Lineage (GTDB taxonomy): Bacteria > Pseudomonadota > Gammaproteobacteria > Steroidobacterales > Steroidobacteraceae > 13-2-20CM-66-19. The sequence continues at coordinate 3,434,517 of CAWKMW010000004.1, read as the reverse complement.
GCGGCACGGACAAGCTTGTGTGGAAGTGGCGGCCGCTTAAGGCCCGCGCATGAGCGGCGAGGTTGCAGTGCTCGGCGTCGGCATGCACCCCTGGGGCAAGTGGGGACGCAATTTTGTCGAGTACGGCGTGCACGCGGCACGCGCGGCGCTCCAGGATGCGGGCGTCCCGTGGACCGACGTGCAGTTCGTTTCCGGCGCCGCGACCATGCGTTGCGGCTACCCCGGTTACGTGGCGGGCGCCACGTTTGCGCAGGCGCTCGGCTGGCAGGGCGCGCAGGTCAACACCTCCTACGCCGCCTGTGCGTCAGGCTCGCAGGCGCTCGCGGCGGCGCGCGCGCAGATCCTCGCCGGGGTGTGCGAGGTGGCCCTCGTGGTGGGTGCGGACACCACGCCCAAGGGGTTCCTCGCGCCGATGGCCGGCCACCGGCCGGATGATCCGGACTGGGTGCGCTTTCACCTGGGGATCACCAACCCGACGTACTTTGCGCTCTATGCACGCCGGCGCATGGACCTGTACGGCGCGACGGTCGAGGACTTTACGGCGGTGAAGGTCAAGAACGCCGCGCACGGCGCGTCAAATCCCAATGCCCGCTACCGCAAGCGCTTCACGCGCGCAGAGGTGCTCGACTCTGCGATGGTGGCAGACCCGTTGCGTTTGCTGCACGTGTGCGCAACCTCCGACGGCGGGGCGGCGGTGGTGCTGAGCAGCCTCGAGTACGCGCGCCGGCGCGGCCGTAAGGCGCCGCGGATCGCGGCGATCTCCACCGTCACGCCACGCTTTGCGAGCACGGAGGTGGAGATGCCCGACATCGCCACGGATTCGGCCGCGGTGGCCGCGAGCCATTCCTTTCGCTCCTCCCTGGCGGCGCGCGCCTACGAGGAGGCGGGCATCGGGCCTGAGGATCTGTCACTGGCGGAAGTCTACGACCTTGCCGCCTCGATGGAGCTGGACTGGTACGAATACCTCAGCTTGTGCCCAGCAGGCGCCGCGGAGGCGCTGCTGCGCAGCGGTGATACCGCGATCGGCGGGCGCATCCCGGTGAATGCGAGCGGGGGTCTGGCCTGCTTTGGCGAGGCCGTGCCCGCCCAGGCGCTCGCGCAGGTGTGCGAGTTGGTGTGGCAGTTGCGCGGCGAGGCCGGTGAGCGACAGGTGAAGAACGCCCGCGTCGGCATCACGGCGAATCAGGGCCTCTTCGGCCACGGCTCCTCCGTGATCGTGAAGGCCTAAGCCGTCAGCGCCGTCCTGAGGTCCGCGCCGAGATCAGCGAGCGCGCGGGTCGCGACGCTCGTGACGTAGGGCATGCTCGCGAACCCATGGATCATCCCGAGGTAGCGGCGCCGGGTGACTTCAACTCCCGCCGCGCGCAGCCGATCCGCATAGGCTTCGCCTTCATCGCGCAGCGGATCAAACTCGGCCGTCGCGACCGTGGCCGCGGGCAGGCCCGCCAACTTCGCCCGCAACGGAGCCGCCAGGGGATTGGTCCGATCGGCGGCGGACTGAAGGTAATGATCCCAGAACCAGCGCATCGTCGGGCGCGTGAGCAGGTAGCCGGTGCTTAAGGTTTCCGCACTGGCGCTCGCGCAATCCGGGTCGAGGAACGGGTAGAGGAGGCCCTGGTAGCGCAGCGCGGGTCCTGCGCGGTCACGCGCCAGGAGCGCGGTCGCCGTAGCGAGGTTGCCGCCGGCGCTGTCCCCGGCGACGGCGAGGCGCGTCGGATCGATGCCGAGAGACTCGCCCTGCGCGGCGAGTGCCTTAAGCGCCGCGTAGCAGTCCTCGAGCGGGGCAGGGAAGGCAGCTTCGGGGGCGAGACGGTAATCAACAGATGCGACTGCGCAGCCAGAGTAGTTCGCGAGCAGCTTGCACAGGTCATCGTACATATCGACGTTGCAGATGACGAAACCGCCGCCGTGAAAGAAGACAATGAGCGGCAGGTTGCGCGCGGGCGAGGGCGTGTAGAGCCGCACGAGCAGCTCAGTCTGTGCACCAGGAACCTTCAGATCGCGCACCGCGTGAATGGGCGGTGCGAGCTTGGGCGCCGGATACTGCTTGAGCAGATCACGGACGACTTGAGGTGCAAATTGCTCCAGGGGCGGAAACTGCCCCATGGGGGAATCCAGGTAGGCGCGAATCTTCGGATCCAGTTCCACGTCAGGGCTCCCGTGTCCTCAGGCGCGCCGCTGGGCGCGCGCCATGTTCAGGGCGAGGTCTTCGATCAGATCTTCCTGGCCGCCCACGGTTTTCAGCCGACCGAGCTCGACCAGGATATCGGCCGAAGGCACGCCGTACTTGGCGCCGGCGCGCTTGGCGAACAGCAGGAAGGATGAGTACACGCCGGCGTAGCCCAGAATGAGCGCATCGCGGTCAATGCGGATCGGCTCATCCATCATCGGCACGACCAGGTCTTCGGCCACGTCCATGAGTTTGAACACATCGACGCCGGTTTGGATGCCCATGCGCACCGCCACGGCGTTGAAGACCTCGAGCGGTGTATTGCCGGCACCGGCGCCGAGGCCCGCTGCCGAGCCGTCGATACGGATCGCCCCCGCCTCGATCGCCGCGAGCGAGTTGGCGATGCCCATGCCGAGGTTGTGATGACCGTGGAAGCCGATCTCGGTTTCCGGTCTTAAGGCGGCGCGCAGTGCGCCCACGCGCGCGCTGACATCTTCGGGCAGCATGTAGCCGGCCGAATCGGTGCAGTAGACGCAGTTCGCGCCATAGCCCTCCATGAGGCGCGCCTGGCGCGCGAGCTCCTCGGGCGACACCATGTGCGCCATCATCAGAAAGCTCACCGTGTCCATGCCCAGCTTGCGCGAGCGCGAGATGTGCTGCTCGGAGACATCCGCTTCGGTGCAGTGCGTCGCCACGCGTATGGTGCGCACGCCGCAGTCGTAAGCCACCTGCAGGTCCTCGACCGTGCCGATGCCCGGCAGGAGCAGGGCGGAAACCTTGGCGCGCTTCAGTTTCGGGATCACCGCGCGCAGGTACTCCTCGTCGCTGTGGGCCGGGAAGCCGTAATTGACCGAGGCGCCGCCCAAGCCATCCCCGTGCGTGACCTCGAGTAGCGGTACGCCCGCCGCATCAAGGCCGGTGGCGACGGCGATCATCTGCTCGAGGGTGATCTGGTGGCGCTTCGGGTGCATGCCGTCGCGCAGGCAGTTGTCGTGCAGGATCACTTTCTTGCCGGTGAGGTTCATGAGGCCCTCGCTGTGGGGGTGAACGCGCCGACCGACATCTCCTCGGCGATCAATTCGCCGGTGCGCAGCGCCGCCGCCGTCATGATGTCGAGGTTGCCGGCGTAGCGCGGCAGATAGTCGCCGAGTCCTGCCACCTCAAGATAAGTAGAGACGCGCCGGCCATCGAAGACCGGCCCGTTCTTGAGCGTGTAACCGGGCACGTACTTCTGCACCTCGGCGATCATCGCCTCGATCGAAGCCTGGATGCGTGCCTCATCCGGCTCGCTCTCGGTCAGACAGTGCACCGTATCGCGCATGATCAGCGGCGGCTCGGCCGGGTTCAGGATGATGATGGCCTTGCCGCGCTTGGCGCCGCCGACTTTCTCGATGCCACGCGCGGTGGTGCGCGTGAACTCGTCGATGTTCTTGCGCGTGCCGGGTCCGGCGGAGCGCGAGGATACGGTCGCGACGATTTCCGCGTAGGCCACCGCCTGTACGCGCGCGACCGCGGCCACGATCGGGATGGTCGCCTGGCCGCCGCAGCTGACCATGTTCACGTTCATCTCGCGCTTGCCGACGTGCTCGGAGAGATTCACCGGCGGCACACAGTAGGGACCAATCGCCGCCGGGGTGAGATCGATCACCACCACCCCGCGAGCGGCCAGCTTGCGCGCATTCTCTGGATGCACGTACGCACTGGTGGCATCAAAGGCGATGCGGATGCCGTCACGCTCCAGATGCGGCAGCAGCCCGTCCACGCCCTCCGCCGTGGTGCTAAGTCCGTGCTCGCGGGCCTTGGCGAGTCCGTCGGAGGCGGCATCGATGCCGACCATCCACACGGGCGCCAGCCACCGACTGCGCAGCGCCTTGAACATGAGGTCCGTGCCGATGTTGCCCGAGCCGATGAGCGCGGCTTTGATCTTTTCCATGAGCTTGACTGTCCCGCAGAAGCCTTTGAGGGGCCCCGCGGCTCCTTTAGACGAAGAACTCCTGCACGTTCTCGCCCACATACAGGGCGCCGAGTGAGGTACCGATGATCGAGGGGTCGTTGGCCACGTGGGCGCGGGCGGCGTTGATGTCAAGCCAGTAGTGCACGACCGGGCTGTCCATGTAGATCGCCCGCCCGCCCAGCAGCGGCATCAGCTCATCGCACAGCGTCGCACAGCGGCGCACCACTTGCGAGGACTCGAAGCGATAGCGGATGCGGTCCGGCACGGGAATCTCCTTGCCGGCGCGGATCGTGGCCATCATGTCATCGAAGCTCTTCATGAGCACCGTCTTCATCTCCAGAATGGCCGACTGCGTGCGCGCCGCGGCGTTGAGTGCGAACGGATCGAGTTTGGTGGCCTTGCCCGTAACGGTGGAGACGCGCTTGGCGGCGATACCGACGAAGGCGTTCAGCGCGCCCTGCAGGGAGCCGATCGCCGCGCTTGATACCGCGCGCACGAACACCTGCGCCCAGGGCAGCCGAAACAGCGGCGCGGTGTTCACCGCCTGACCGGGGTTCTTGCACAGAAAGCCGTCCACCGCCCGGTGCGTGCGATGCTCGGGCACGAAGGCCTTGTCGACCACGATGCCGTGACTGCCGGTCGCCTGCAGCCCAAACACCGTCCAGTCGTGCACGATCTGGTAGTCGCTGCGCGGCAGGAGGAAGGTGCGCATCTCCGGGGGGCCGCCGGGCTCAGCGCTCGGAATAAGCGCCCCCAGAAACACCCAGGTGCAATGATCACAGCCGCTCGAGAAGCCCCAGCGGCCCGAGAGCCGGTACCCGCCCTCCACGCGCTCGACCTTGCCGACGGGCTGATAGGAGGAGGAGATGAGGGTGGCGTCATCGTTGGCCCACACGTCCGCTTGTGCCTTGGCATCGAAGAGTCCGAGCTGGAAGGGGTGCACGGCGATGACCCCGTACACCCAGGCGGTCGACATGCACCCTTCCGCAAGCGTCATCTGGATGTCGAAGAACACCTGCGGGTCGTGTTCGTAGCCCCCGAAACGCTTCGGCTGCAGCACGCGGAAGAAGCCCGCTTCCTGCAGGTCGCGAATCGTCTCCGCGGGCAGGCAGCGCGCGGCGATCGCCGCATCCGTACGGGATTTCAGCACCGGAATGAGCGCCCGGGCGCGCTCGATCAGGGTCTCGCGGGATGGGATCGCAGCCGCGACCGCGGCAGGGGTGGCCATGGGGACCTCCGGCACTTTCGAGGATTAGGATCAGAACGGATTCCGGGTGAAAATGAAATATACGCGCCCGCTGCTATGGGTACAATTACATTCGTACTTTTAGTGCGATCGAATTACGCATAACGTAGGGTAAGATACTTCGCAACTCGCGATTGCGGCGGACGACGCCACGTCAGCTGCGTATTCCGCCAAGGAGCGCCCATGTCTCAGGACCGTCCCCCAACCCCGCCCTTCGGTCGCATCGTCACGCTAAAACAGGGCTACGAGCTGCACTACCTCGAAGCGGGCAGCGGCGCGCCGGTGGTGTTCGTGCACGGCAGCGGCCCGGGGGTAAACGCCTACAGTAATTTCTTTCCCAACTACCGCGTGATCGCCGCCGCCGGCTTTCGCTCGGTGCTGCCGGATATGGTGGGGTTTGGCTGGTCCTCCAAGCCGACCGGTATCGACTACACGCTCGATCTGTTCGTGCCGACGCTGCGCGAGTTCCTGGATCAGCTCGAGATCCCCCGCTGCGTGCTCGTCGGCAACTCCCTCGGCGGGGCCATTTCGATGAAATTCGCCATTGATCACCCGGCGCGCGTCGAGAAACTGATCGTCATGGGACCGGGCGGCATCGAATCGCGCGAGACCTACTTCAAGATGCCGGGCATCCAGAAAATGGTGTCGCAGTTTGTGGGCACGGGGTTCGACCGCGAAGGCCTGCGGCGCTTTCTTGCGTTGCTCGCCTATGATCCGAAGTTCATCACCGATGAGCTCGTCGAGCAGCGCTTCAATGTTCTGCAGACGCAGCCGAAGGACGTGCTGTCGCGCATGTCGATTACCGACCTCACGCCGCAACTGGACAAGCTGCGCTGCCCGCTCCTGGGATTCTGGGGCGTCGAGGATCAATTCTGTCCGGCGAGCGGCTATGAGAAGATTCTGCACGCGGTCCCAGACAGCCGCTTCCTCATGTATTCGCGCTGCGGACACTGGGCCATGATCGAGCGCGCGGAAGACTTTAATCGCCATGTCATCGAGTTCCTCCGAAGCTGAGGGCAGCGCCGCGCGCCACGCGCTGCACGAGGCGCTCTCGGCCGAGCTGTACGCCGCGCTCGGCGAGCGCCGCACGGTGACGCCGCTGCGCACGCGCTACCCGCAGCTGACGATCGATGACGCTTACGCGATCTCACTCGGGATCCTGGCGCGCCGCGAGCGCGCCGGCGAGCGCGTGATCGGCAAGAAGATCGGTGTCACCAGCCGCGCCGTGCAGGACATGCTCGGCGTGCATCAGCCGGACTTCGGCTTCCTCACCGACCGCATGCAGGTGCCCGACGGCGGCACCGTGCGCATCCGCGACGGCATGATCCAGCCGCGCGCGGAGGCAGAGATCGCGCTCATCCTCAGCCGCGCGCTCAAGGGTCCCGGAGTGACGCCCGAGGAGGTGCTGGCGGCCACCGCGCACATCGCGCCGTGCTTTGAAGTGGTCGACTCGCGCATCGCCAACTGGGACATCCGCATCATCGACACCGTGGCCGACAACGCCTCCTGCGGCGTCTTCGTGCTCGGCGCGGCGCGCGCGGACCCGCGCGCGCACGACCTGGCCAAGCTTAAGGCGCGCGTGTGGAAGAACGAGCGGCCACTCTCGGAAGGGCTCGGTTCGGCCGTGCAGGGTTCGCCGCTCGCCTCGGTGGCGTGGCTGGCCAACACGCTCGGGGCATATGGGGTTGAGCTTAAGGCCGGCGAGATCATCCTGTCCGGTTCGCTCGTGCCGCTCGAGCCTGCCCAACCCGGGGATGACTTCCGCCTCGAGCTCGAAGGCGTCGGCTCAGCCCGCGTGAGCTTCGCGTAGCGCGAACTTCTGCACCTTGCCGGCCGCGTTCACGGGCAGCTGCGCCACGATTTCCATCGAGCGCGGGACCTTGTAATTCGCCATGTTCTCGCGCGCCCAGGCGAGGAGCGCCTCGGGGCTCGTTTGCGCGCCCGGGCGTAGCACCACGAAGGCCTTGCCGACCTCGCCCAGCCGCTCGTCCGGTACGCCGATTACGGCGACCTGGGCGATTGCCGCATGCTCGCACAGCAGTTTCTCGATCTCCGCCGGGTAGCAGTTGAAGCCGCCCACAATGAAGACATCCTTCATACGGTCGGTGATGCGCAGATACCCGCGCTCATCGAGAACCCCGACATCCCCGGTGTGCAGCCAGCCCTGCGCATCGATGGCCGCGGCGGTGGCGTGCGCATCCTCGAAGTAGCCGCGCATGACGTTGTAGCCGCGCACGAGGACCTCACCCGCCTCCCCGATGGGCACGGCAAGCCCGCTCGCATCCGCACAGCGCACCTCCACACCGGGGATCGGCACGCCGCAGCGGGTGGCAACGGTCTCATCGTCAGCATCGTGCGGGCACACGGTGACGACCCCGGTCGACTCGGTGAGACCGTAGGCCGTGAGCACGCTCTGGAACTTCAGCTCCCGGCGCATGCGCGTGATGAGCGCGGGCGGCACGCTGGCGGCGCCCGTGACCGCGAGACGCAGCGAGGACAGGTCGCGACGCGGCAGACTCTCGTGCGCGAGCAGGCTCTGGTAGAGCGTCGGCGGCCCTGGCAGCACAGTGATGCGCTCGCGCTCGATGCAATCAAGTGCGCGGCCCGCATCGAACACCGCGAGCGGATAAAGCGTGGCACCCTGCAACAGGCAGGCGAGCCAGCCGGCTTTGTAGCCGAAGCTGTGGAAGAAGGGGTTGACGCCAAGGTAGCGGTCGCCGCGCCTCAGGCCCACGACTTCGCTCCAGGTGCGAAACACGCGCACGTCCTGCTCGTGGCTGGACAGCACCCCTTTCGGTTCCCCGGTGGTCCCGGAGGTGAACAGAATGTCGGCCACCTCGCCCGGGGCTACGCGCGCGTGCGCTGCGCGTACGGCGTCGGCCGGAACGTGCGTGCCGGCCGCCAGGAACTGCGTCCAGACCTGCGTGGGGGTGGGGCCGGGCTCGGCGCCCTCGCCGAGCATCACGATGCGCTCCAGATGCGGCAGCGGCTCCGGCGCGAGGAGCTGCGCGTAGCGCGTGCCGAGAAACTCACCCACCGTCACCAGCAGCCGCGCGCGGCTGCGCCGCAGGATGAAGGCGGCTTCGCGCCCCTTCAGGCGCGTGTTCAGCGGCACGAGCACCGCGCCTGCCCCGAGTGCCCCGAGCGCCGCGACCACCCAGTCGCTGCGATTGGGGGCCCAGATCCCCACCCGGTCTCCGGGGAGGATGCCGGCGCTCATGTACGCGCCGCTCGCGCTCAGGGCCTGGCGCTCCAGGTCGCGGAAGCTGACCGAGCGCGCCTCTTCGATGAGCGCCGGCGCGTCGCCAAAGAGCTCCGCGGCGCGCGCCAACACACGCGGGATCGTTGGCGGGATGTCGGCGTGCATACTTTGAAAATAGCAAACCACACCGTACGATGCGACCCATGCTGAAGCCCACGGCTGAGATCCGACTGCCCGGCGCCGTGGTGCTCGTGACCGGCGGCGCGCGCGGTATCGGCGCGGGCATCGCACGCACGTTCCTGCGCGCCGGCGCCGAGGTGGTCGTCTGCGGACGCACGATACCGAGTGAACTGCCCGGCGCAGATGCGCGCAGCGCCCACTTCGTGGCCTGTGACGTGCGCGAGCCGGAGGCGGTGACGGGTCTTTTTGCTCAGATCGCGACCCGCTACGGGCGGTTGGATGTGCTGGTGAACAATGCCGGGGGCGGGCCGCCGGGGACCCTCGCGGACGCTCCGGCGCGCCTCATCGAGCGCATCATCCAGTTAAACCTGACCGCGCCGCTCGTGTGCGCCCAGGCGGGGAACCAGCTGATGCAGGCGCAGGCCGAGGGCGGCTGCATCATCAACATCGGCAGCGTCGCCGGCGATCGGCCCGCACCGCAAACCGTCGCCTACGGCGCAGCCAAGGCAGGGCTGCTGCACGCGACCCAGAGTCTGGCCATGGAGTGGGGACCGAAGGTGCGGGTGAACGGCATCATCGCCGGTTTCGTCGCCACCGAGAACGCGACCGAGCACTATGGCGGCGCGGCGGGGATCGCGCGCATGGGCGCGATGTTCCCGCTCAAACGCCTGGCTGAGCCTGCCGACATCGCCGACGCCTGTCTTTATCTCGCCTCGCCGCTGGCCGCCTATGTGAGCGGCGCGCTGCTCGCGGTGCACGGCGGCGGGGAATGGCCGCTGTTTCTGCATCTGGCGAAGCCGAGCGGTTGAGCTTGCCGTGAACACACCTGCCATGAACGCTTCGCCACCGCAGGTCGCGCTCGTCACCGGAGCCAGCCGCGGCGCCGGCAAGGGCATCGCGCTCGCCCTCGGGGCCGCCGGGATGACCGTGTACGTGACCGGCCGCTCGACCACGGCGAGTCTCGGGCGCCTCAAGGACACCCCGCTCCCCGGCACTATTCTTGAGACCGCCGCGCAGATCAGTGCGCTCGGGGGTACGGGCGTTGCCATCGCCTGTGATCATCGCGACGATGCCGCCGTGCAGGCGGCCTTCGAGCGCATCGCGACCGAGTCCGGCCGGCTCGACATCCTGGTCAACAACGCGGCCAGCATCCACGATGCCCTCATCGATCCTGGCGGCTTTTGGGAAAAACCGCTGGAAGTTGCCGACATTCTTGACGTCGGGCTGCGCTCGGCGTACGTGGCGAGTTACTTCGCCGCGCCGCTCATGGTGAGCCGCCGGCGCGGGCTGATCGCCTTTACGTCCTCCTTCGGCGCGAGCTGCTACATGCACGGGCCCGCGTACGGGGCGCAGAAGGTGGGTCTGGACAAATTCGCCGCCGATATGGCGGTGGATCTGGGCCCGCACGGCGTCGCCGCGGTATCGCTGTGGCTGGGTCCGCAGTTGACCGAGCGCACGGCGGCCGCCGGCCGCAGCCGGCCCGAGCAGTACGAGGCGTTTCTGCGTCAGGGGGAGACGCCGCAGTTCAACGGGCGCATCATCCATGGCCTGGCGTGCGATCCGGAGCTCATGAGCCTGAGCGGGCAGACGCTGATCTCGGCGGAGATCGCGCAACGCTACGCAATTACCGAGGAAGGCGGTCGCGAACCGCCCTCGTACCGCGACATGCTCGGCGCACCGCGCGTGCCGCATCCGGCCAAGGTGATGTAAGGGTGACAAGCGGCGGGGGTGGCACTTCTTTCACGCAACGGCAGTTGCGTGATGCCTTCGGCGTCTTCGCGACCGGCGTCACCGTGATCACCGCGGTGCGCCCGGACGGCGAGCCGGTAGGCGTCACGGTTAACTCCTTCAGTTCCGTCTCCCTCGAGCCACCGCTGTTGCTGTGGTGCCTGACCAATAGCAGCAGTGGCGCCATCGCGTTCGCCCCCGGCGCGGCCTTCGCCGTGCACGTGCTCTCGCACGAACAGCGCGACATGGCGGTACATTTCGCGCGCCGCACGGCCGACAAGTTCGAGGTGGATCAGCACTGGCGCGCGAACCCGCAGCCTCCGCACCTTGAGGGTGCCCTGTGCCGCTTCGATTGCCGCGTGCAAGCAGTGCACCCCGGCGGCGATCACCTCATCATCGTCGGGGAGGTGCTGGCGCTCGCGCGCGCCGCAGGCAAGCCGCTCGCCTTCTATGCCGGTCATTTCGGCACCTACAGCGCCGACCGCGGTCTGCCGAAGATTGACGTCTGGGACGGTGCGAACGACGGCTGGTTCTGATCAAGGCGGCGGCGGCTGATAGGCGGGGTAGCTGGTGTAACCGGACGCGCCCGCGGTATAGAGCGTACGGCGATCAAAGCTCGCCAGCGGCCAGCCGTTAGCGTAGCGCGCCACGAGATCGGGATTGGCAATAAAGGCGCGCGCAAAGGAGATCGCCGCCGCCTCTTGCGCGCGGACGGCTTGCGTGGCGGACTCAAAGTCAAAGCCGTCGTTAAACACCCGCGGCCCTGAAAAGCCGGCGCACGCGAGCGCAAAGGCGTCGAGCGTCGGATCCGGTGAGCGAACGACGTGCAAGTAGGCCAGTTTCAGGCCGCTCAGCTGCCGCAACAGCGCCGCGTAGGTCTCGAGCGGACGTTCGTCTTTGAGGTCATTGAAGGGATTGCCCGGGCAGATACGCAAGCCGACGCGCCCGGCACCCATCACGGCGCTGAGCGCCTCGAGCGTTTCGATGACAAAGCGCAGCCGCGCATTGAGGCTGCCGCCATAAGCGTCGCGACGCTGATTAGTGCCGGTCGAAAGAAACTGCATCGGCAGGTAGCCCGAGGCGCCATGCAGTTCCACCCCGTCGAAACCGGCCTGTTGCGCTGCCCGTGCGGCCGCGGCGTATTCGCCGATCACGGCCTGAATCTCCGGGAGCGTCAGCGCTTCGGGCATGTCGAAATCGACCAGGCCCGCCGTGTCGGTGAACATCTTGCCCGCGGCGCGCACCGCGGAGGGTGCGACCGTGCGTGCATCGGCGTCCTTGTTGTAATGACTGCCGATGCGCCCGCAGTGCATGAGTTGCACCACGATGCAGCCACCGGCGGCGTGCACCGCCTGGGTCGCGCGTTGCCAGCCTTGCACCTGCGCTGCGCTGTACAGCCCGGGCGTGCGGCAGTAACCCTTACCGTGCTTACTCGGCTGCGTGCCCTCCGTGACGATCAGGCCGGCCGCGGCCCGTGCGCCGTAGTAGGCCGCCGCGAGCTCGCCGGGTACATCTTCGGCGAGCGCGCGATTTCGGGTCATCGGCGCCATGATGATGCGATTGCGCACCCTGAGACTGCCGAGCTCGATGGGCTGCAGTAATTCGTGCACGACGGTGAGCTTCAGCGGACGCGAATCTTAGGATCCGGCGCGCCACGGCGCATGCGCGTGAGGAATTCTCCGAGCGCGGCGGGGGCGGCCACCTGCGCCTCACCCGCCGGCGGACTCGTCCAGAACTGCTTCCACGAGGGCCACAGGGCATGCCAGCTGCCCTCGTAGCGCTCGCGGCCGGGCCAGCGCATCTTGCGCTCACCGACCGGCGGCTCATTCAGATCCGTGGCGTACCAGTAGCAGGGCAGGCGGCGGCGGAAGTACCAGCGGCCCTCGATGCGTTCGTAGTCGTCCCAGTAGAGCATCTGCATGATGATCCAGGCGCCCCCGGTCTCGTGCTCGTTCTTGGAATAGACCACCCCATGTGCGTGAGCGGCGTCGGTGAATTCGATGATGTGTCCGCCCAGATGATGCGAGGTGCCGGTGAACTGATGCCGCAGAGTCGCATCCACCCAGGCCTTCAGGTGTGCACGGCCCACCCGGTCGCGACCGACGCGGATGTCAGGGGCGAACAAATTCACGTGCGCGTCCAGATCGCGCATGTCGAGCGAAAGTGAATACTTCGCCGCAAGCATGCGGATCTCCTCAATGGCCTCGAGCCGCTCGACGCGTCGTGCGAGCGCATCCGGCGGGGTACTCGCACGGGGTCGGGGGAGGCGGCGCGTGCGGCGCGTCGTGGTGTGTGCGCGCAACTTCTCGGGCTTTTTTTTCATCAGCGCGCGCGCCCCGCTAAGCTCCGGGCACGTACAGCTCGGCGGCCTTGCCGCCGTCGATGCATATGCAAGCACCGCTGATGTAGGCGGACTCCTCGGAAGCGAGGAACAGGGCGAGCGCGGCGACCTCGCTTGGCTCACCGAAGCGCCGCAGCGGGACGTGTTCGGCGATCCGGCGGCCCCAGGCGGCATTTGGCCCGGCGAAACCGGCCGCGGTGGCCGGGGTATTGATAACACCCGGGGCGATGACGTTCGCGCGCACGTTGTGCGGGCCGCCCTCGATCGCGGTCTGACGGGTGAAGTGGATGAGGGCGGCTTTGGCGGCGCCGTACGCGGACAGGTTCGCAAGCGCGAGAAGGCCGCTCACCGAGGCGATGTTAATGATCGAGCCGCTGCGCCGGGTGCGCATCAGTTTAAGCGCGGCGCGGGTCGCGGCAAACGCCGCATCGACGTTGACGCGAAAATCGCGGCGGAAGGTCTCGACCTCCATGTCCGCGATCGGCGCATAGGTGACCGACGGCGCATTGTTCACCAGGATGTCGAGCGTGCCGTGCTCGCGCGCCACGGACTCGATAAAATCCGTCAGGCGCTCGTGCTCGGCGACATCGAGTGCGGCGGTGCTGACATGACCCCCGAGCGTGCGCAACCCCGCGGCGAGTGCCTCGAGCGGCTCGGGCCGGCGCGCGCACAGCGCCAGCGCCGCGCCGGCCCGGGCAAAACGCTCCGCGATCGCAGCCCCGATCCCCTGGCTCGCGCCGGTGATCAGCGCGACCTTGCCCTCAAGGCGCATCAGCGCAACCTGCGACAAGGGCACCGCCCGCCTAGAGGCGGGCGATGACCTCATCGCCAAAGCGGCGCAGGCCGTCCAGCTGCGCGGGTAGTGCGGTCGAGGGATCAAATCCCCAAGGCGCCACACACGCATCCGTGACCCCAAGCTCCGTCAGGCGCTGAAAGTCCGCGACGGTGCGGGCCGCCATATCAAAGCCATGAATCTCGAAGTCCTTGCGCGCGCGCGTGCCGGCAGCGCCGCGCAGCGCGTCAAGCTCGCGCAGCAACGACTGAAGCGTCGCAAAGTCGGTATTGGCCGAGACCCACCCGTCCCCGAGGCGCGCGGCGCGCGCCAGTGCCGGCTTTGAGTGGCCGCCGATAATGATGGGCACGGGGCGCTTTGGTACCGGATACATCTTCATCGGCCCGAAGTCATAGTGCTCGCTGTGATACTCGAAATAGTTACCACTCATCGCGCCGCGCAGGATCGCGAGGCACTCATCCATGAGCTTGCCGCGCTTCTCAAAGCTCACGCCGTTGTACGTGTAGTCCTCTTTCCAGGGACTTAAGCCCGCTCCGAGCAGGATGCGCTCACCGCACAGCACGGCAAGCGAGGAGAGCGCCTTGGCCAGCACCAGCGGCTGGCGGGTCGGAACTTTCAGCACGCTCGGATAGAAACGGATCTTCTGCGTGACCGCCGCCATCCAGCTCATCGCCACCAGCGGCTCGATGAAGGGCATGGCCTCGATGTAGCCGCGGATCATGGTGGTATCCGCGTATGGATACTCCGATTCGGTGCGCTGCGGAAAGAAAAAACTGTCAGGCAGGCCGATGGAACTGAAGCCGGCCTGCTCGGCGGTGTGGGCGATCTGCTGATAGTCGGGGTAGCGGGCGAAGCCCAGCTGCAAGGTGAAGCGCATGCTCGGTCTCCATCAGGATCGGCCAATGATAGTGCACCGCTGTTCGGCGGGGCAGGCGTCGGGGCGCTCCGCCGCCCGCCCGGGCACTGCCGCCCCGGCTCGGCGCTATTGTGCCCACTCGCGCACGATATTTATACTGGAGTCCATCTTTCTACCCCCGGCAGCAATGTCCCCGAGCAGCACAACCGCGGACCCCCTGAGCGTGGCAGCATTCACCGCGCCCGGTCAGCCGTTTGAGCTGATCGAGAGCGTGGTGCGCGGCGAACGCTGCCGCATCTTCCGGCACGCGCCACGCTCGCTCGCGCAGCTTTATCCGGTGGCGCGCGCGCACGACGCCCGGGTGTTCACCGTCATGGAGGATGCCCGCCTCAGCTACGCCGAGGTGTTCGCCCAGGCCGCAGCCCTGGCCGTGCAGCTGAGCGCACGCGGGGTCGGCCGCGGCACGCACGTTGCGCTCGCGATGCGCAATCGACCGGAGTGGCTCGTGGCCTTTATCGCGATAACCGCGCTCGGGGCCGTGCCGGTGCTCGTCAACAGCCGCGGTGTCGCCGCCGAGCTCGCCTACAGCCTCACCTACACCCGCTGTCGCTACCTGATCGCCGATGGGCGCTGCGCGGGGCTGCTCGCGCCGCAGCTGAAGGCGACTGAGCTGCAGGGCGTGGTCGTAGGGGAGGTGCCGGCCGGATGCGCGCACTGGCACACCTACGCGGGCCTCACGGCCGCTTCGGCCACGCAGACCCTGCCGGTCACCGAGTGCGCGCCGGAGGATCCGGCGCTCATCATGTTCACCTCGGGCACGACCGGGGAGGCCAAGGGCGCCGTGTTGAATCACGTGGGTGTGCTCACTGCACTCATGGCCAATCAATTGAGCGGCGCGCTGCTCGGCGCGCGCATGGCGGCGCAGCTCGGCATCGAGCCGGCTACGCTCGCTCGCCAGGCGCCGCCGCCGAGCACGCTGCTGGTGTTTCCGCTCTTTCATACCAGTGGCTGCCTCTCGGTGTTCCTGACGACGCTCGCGCGCGGCGGCAAGATCGTGTTCCTGCCGCGCTGGAGCGTCAGACGCGCGCTGGAACTCGTGCAGCAGGAACGCGTCACCGCGCTGCCCGCCGTACCCACGATGCTGTGGGATCTGCTGCAGGCGCCGGAGCTGGCCGACTTTGATACCTCCTCGCTCATGAGTCTCGGCACCGGTGGCCAGGGGCTGCCGCAGAACCTGTTGCAGGCGATCCAGGCGCGCTTCCCGCGTGCACTGCTCGGCACCGGTTACGGCATGACCGAGACCAACGGCATGGTGTCCCTGGCGGTCGGTGAGGAGTTCGTGCGCCACCCGGACAGCGCCGGGCGGCCGCTCGCGACCGCCGAGGTGTGCATTGCGGATGAGGAAGGCCGCGCATTGCCCACGGGGGCGGCGGGCGAGGTGTGTGTGCGCAGCGCGCAGAACATGCTCGGCTACTGGGAGCGGCCGGACGCGGATGCCGCCGTCTTTCGCGCGGGCTGGCTGCGCACCGGGGACATCGGCTCCCTGGATGGGGAGGGGTTTCTCCACATCATCGCGCGCATGACCGACATGATCATCAGCGGCGGGGAGAACATTTACTGTGCCGAAGTCGAGCGGGTGCTCCTGCAGCATCCGCAGGTGCTGGAGGTGGCCACCTTTGGCGTGCCGGATGCCCGGCTGGGGGAGAAGCTGCTCGCCGTGATCGTGGCGCGCGACGGCACGGGCGTGGACGGCGCGCGGCTTGCGGAGTTCTGCCGTACGCGGCTTGCGCAGTACAAGGTGCCGCGCGAGTGGCGCTTCGAGACAGGCCCGCTCGAGCGCACCGCCACCGGCAAGGTCATAAAAGCACAGGTGCGCGAGCGGCTGCGCGGAGGCTCCTAATGCCCTTTCCCTGCGACGTGAAGATCGTCGATCTGATGATGGCCATCCCCGTCAGCGAAACCAACGAGGAGTGGTACCAGCAGTTCAAGCCCCTGCTCATGGACGAAGAGAGCCGCCAGCAGTTCCAGATGCCGGCGCAGTACCTGTTCAAGGACATCCCCAAACTTAAGGCGAGCGGGGACTCCGTGCACTTTCTCATCGAGCGCATGGATCGCTACGGCATCGAGGTGGCGTTGGTGGGCTACTTCGACGGCTCGGTCGCCGCCGCAGCCGCCAAGCGCGAATATCCGCGCCGCTTCATCTTCGACTACCCGGCGAACCCCAATCTCGGCATGGAGGAAATCCGCCGGGTGCGCCGCATCCACGCCGAGTTCGGCATCAGCTCGGTGAGCGTTTTTCCCTGTGGCCTGAATCCACAGGTGCCGATCAACGACAAGAAGATGTATCCGCTGTATGCCACGTGCGTGGAGCTCGATCTTCCCATTCTGATCAATGTCGGGGTTCCCGGTCCGCGCGTGCCGCTTTACCCGCAGAAGGTCGAGCACGTCGATGAGGTGTGCTGGTTCTTTCCGGAGCTGAAGTTTGTCATGCGTCACGGCGGGGAGCCTTGGGAAGATCTGGCGGTGAAGCTGATGCTGAAGTATCCGAACCTCTACTACACGACCAGCGCGTTTGCTCCGAAGCACTATCCGAAGGCGATCATCGACTACGCCAACACCCGTGGCGCCGCAAAGGTCATGTTCGCCGGCTACTATCCGATGGGCCTGTCGCTGGAGCGCATCTTTCGCGAGTTGCCCGACGTGCCCTTCAAGGACGAGGTGTGGCCGGCATTTCTGTCGCAGAACGCGCGGCGCGTGTTCTCGATTGGCGGCTGAAAGAGCAGGCAGGAGCAGTGTCATGAATGACGATGCGGTGAGCGGCGGCCTCTCCAACCCGGTCGCCACGCGCGAATATCTCGCGAACCTCAAGGGCGAGGAGCTGCTGCGCTGGCGCACCGCGCCTTACCCCGGCAGGCCGAGCGCTGCGGAGCGCGGCATCGATCTGCCGCTGCCTTTTGGCTGGTTCGCCATCTGTTACAGCGATGAACTCGCTGCCGGTCAGGTCAAGCCGGTGCGCTATTTCGGCCGCGATCTTGCCCTGTGGCGCGGCGCCGACGGCCGGGTGCGCATGCTCGATGCGTATTGTCGCCACCTCGGTGCCAACATGGCTTTCGGTGGGCGCGTGCATGGGGACTATCTGGAATGCCCGTTCCATTCCTGGCGCTACGATGGCACGGGCGCGGTGCGCGAGATTCCGTATGCCAAGCTGATCCCGCCGCAGGCGCGGCGCGAATGCGTGCGCCACTGGCCCACGGAGGAGAAAAACCGCTTCGTGTGGGCGTGGTACCACCCGGACGCCGTCGCGCCGCTCTGGGCGGTCGAGGAGTTCCCCGAGACCACCAGTGCCGCGTGGACCGAATACGAGAAGCACGAGTGGCTCGTGTACTGCCCGCTGCAGACCATGGCGGAGAACGGCGTCGATGTGGCCCACTTTCGTTACATCCACGGCACCGCCTCCTACCCGGACTGGGAAGTGAAGATGGAGGGTCACCGACGTGAGACGACGGTGAATGCCAAGATGGAAACGCCGCGCGGCACAGTGGACGGTGCTATTCGGGCAGGCGTCGTGGGTCCAGGGCAGCCCTGGACGCGCTTCACCGGCATCTGCGAGACGCTGCTGGTCACCGGCTGCACGCCGGTGGAAAAGGACACCGTGCACCTGCGCTTCGCCTTCACGCAGCAGCGCGCCGATCGCGAAGGTCCGCGGGCCGGTCTTGCGCGAGCGATCATCAAGGACATCTGCCGCCAGCTTGATCAGGACAAGGTGGTCTGGGACCGCCAGCACCACGTGGCGCGGCCGCTCTTGTGCGATGGCGACGGGCCGATCCCGGCGTTTCGTGACTTCTTCAGCCAGTTCTACGCCGAATGGCACCGTGCGGACGGCCCGAAGGTCATAGCCGCCCGACGCATGGAGCGCAAGGCGCGTACCTGAGAGGGCACGGCTGCGTAAACCGGGCGGACGGAGGAACTAAGGATGCAGTTCGTACATAGCGAAGAGCAGCAGATGATCCGCGCCTCGGCGCGGAGCCTGCTCGCGCAGTACGGCACCGAGCGGCTGCGCGCGGCGATGCGCGACCCGGGCGGCTACGAGCGTGCACTGTGGCGGCAGATCTCCGCGGAACTCGGCTGGAGCGGGCTTGCGATCCCAGAGGCGTACGGCGGTGCGGGCCTGGGCTGGGTGGAGTTGTGCATCCTGCAGGAGGAGCAGGGCCGGCGGCTCGTGGCCTCGCCGTTCTTCGCCAGCGTGGCGCTCGCCGGGGCCCTGGTGCGCGAGGTGGCCGATGAGGCGCAGCGCCAAGCGCTGCTCAGGCGCATCGCGGCAGGTACGCGCGTGGCCTGCGCGCTGACGGGCCCCGAGGGGCGCCCGCCGCCTGAGGCCGTGACGGTGCAACTCGACACCGGCTCTGGCACCGGCCGGCTCAATGGCGTCAGCGATTTCGTGATTCACGCCGACAGCGCCGAGCTGCTGCTGGTGCTCGCGCGCACCGCGGGCAGCGCAGGGCTGAGTGTCGTCGTACTGCCGGCCGAGACACCCGGCATCAGCATCACCTCGCACGTGATGCTCGACCTGACCCGGCCCATGGCGCAGGTCGCTTTCAGCAACGTGCCCGTGGCCGACGGGCAGCTGCTCGGTGCCCCCGGCAGCGCCGACGCCGCGGTGGCCAAAGGGCTCGATCTGGCGTGCATTGCGCTTGCGGCCGAAGCGCTCGGCGGCGCCGAGCAAGTACTCGAGATGAGCACCGAATACGTCAAGCAGCGCGTGCAGTTCGGCCGTCCGATCGGCAGCTTCCAGGCACTCAAGCACCGCCTGGCCGACATGATGGTGCAGGTTGAGGCGGCGAAGTCCGCTGCCTGGTACGCGGCGTGTGTCGCGGATGAGGGCGGTGAAGAGCTGGCCGAGGCGGCCGCGATCGCCAAGAGCTACTGCTGCGATGCCTTCTACGACTGCGCGGCGAATGCGATCCAGCTGCACGGCGGGGTCGGCTTCACCTGGGAGCACGACGTGCAGCTGTATTTCAAGCGCGCGCGCGCGAGCGCAACCTTGCTCGGCAGTCCCGCCTGGCACCGCGAGCGGCTGATGCGTGTTCTGGGGTTCGGCGCAGCCGCAGCGCCGGTGTTCTGAAGGGGTGACAGGATGAAACTGGGTTTTACTCCCGCCGAGGAGCGCTTCCGCAGCGATGCAGCCGCGTGGCTTGAATCGCAGCTGCACGGTCCGTTCAAGGATCTGCGCGGCGTCAGCAGCCTAAGCGGCATGCTCGAGCGGCGCATGCAGTGGGAGCGAACCCTCGGGGCGGCCCGCTTCAGCTGCATCGGCTGGCCGGAGGAATTCGGCGGCCGTAACGCCACTCTCGCTGAGCAGGTGATCTTCGCCGAAGAATACGCCCGCAGCCGCGCGCCGGGGCGTATCGGCCACATGGGGATCGAACTTGCCGGCCCGACGATCCTTGCCTTTGGCACAGCGGCGCAGAAGGCGCGTTTCCTGCCCCCGATCGCGCGCGGGGAAGAGTTCTGGTGCCAGGGCTACAGCGAGCCCAATGCGGGCTCGGATCTTGCCAACGTGCGCACGCGGGCCGTGCTCACCAAGGGCTCGCCCGGCGAGGAATGGGTCGTAAATGGTCAGAAGATCTGGACATCGCTCGCGCAGTTTGCCGACTGGGCCTTCGTGGTGTGCCGCACGGAGGAGGGCTCGCGGGGTCATCAGGGGTTGTCGTATCTGCTGGTGCCGATGCGCCAGAAGGGCGTGACGGTGCGCCCGATCCGCCAGATGACCGGGGAAGCGGAGTTCAACGAGACGTTTTTTTCGGATGCGCGTACGGCGGCGGACAACGTAGTCGGCGCCGTAGGGGAGGGCTGGCGCGTGGCGATGGGCACGCTCGCATTCGAGCGTGGCGTCTCGACGCTCGGCCAGCAGATGAGCTTCCGCAATGAGCTCGGCGCGATCAGCGCGGCGGCACGCGCCAACGGCCTCATCAGCGACCCGCTCATCCGCCAGCGTCTCGCGCACGCGCACGTGGGGCTCAAGCTCATGCGCTACAGCGCACTGCGCATGCTCGCCAGCGCCGAAGCCGGGCGGCTCTCCAATGAGGCCTATACCTACAAGATCTTCTGGGCGAGCTGGCGCAAGAAGCTCGGCGAGCTCGCCATGGACGTGCAGGGACCCAAGGGCGAGATCGCCACCGCCGCCCCCTACGAATGGGACCTGCTCACGAACGTGTTTCTCGCCTCGCGCGCCGACACCATCTACGGGGGCACTAATCAGATCCAGCGCAATATCATCGCCGAGCGCGCGCTCGGCTTGCCCAAGGAACCGCGGGGCTAGCCGATGAGCTCCGTTTCCACCTCGCTCGAGCTGAGCCCGCCGCGCCCCGCCTCACGCCGCGCCGACGGCAAGGCGCGCGTGCGCGCGGGACTTCTGAGCGCGGCGCGCGAGCTCTTTGCGCGTCAGGGAGTCGCCGCCACCACCATGGACGATATTGCGCGTCTTGCGGCGGTGTCGCGCGCGACCGCCTTCAATTACTTTCCCTCCAAGCACCTGCTGCTGGCGGGGCTGGTCCGCGAGATGGAAGCGCGCTTCCTGCACATTATGGATGCGCAGTTTGATCAGCCCGCCAGCGCCGCCGAGCGCATCGCGGCACTCTTCAGCTGGACGGCGGCCAAGGTCGAGGAGACTCCCGAGCTGTCGCGCGTGCTGATCGGGGCCTCCGAGACCACCTTCGGTGCCGCGCCCGACTCGGGCGCGCGCACGGCGCGCACCCACCGCGCCTTCACGCGCGTGCTCGATGCCGGGCGGCGCGACGGCAACGTGCGGCGGGATGTGCCCACCGAGGTGCTGGCGGAGATCGTGGGGGGCAGCTACGCGGGCATTCTGCACGCCTGGCGGGTCGCGCGACGCTATCCGCTGCGGCGCCGTCTGGATGCCGCGGCGCTCGCCCTGGGAGAGCTCATCTCGGTGGCGCCGCGGCCCGCGCGGCGCGCAGGCGGCGCGCGGTGAGCCTGGAACTGCTCGCGTGGGAGCCTCCGGCGCTCGGTACCGCGGTTGACGCGGCCGGCGATCTGCGCTGGATCCGGCTGCCCGTCCCCGGCGCGCTGCACCACATCAACGTGTGGCTCGCGCCCGGGCGTGCGCGGCGCGTGTTAATCGATACGGGCATGAATCAGCCGGACACCCACGCCGCCTGGGAAGCTCTGAGCGTGAGCGAGCGGCTCGAGGAGCAGCTCGAAGGCATCCTCGTCACGCACCACCATCCGGATCACTTCGGTATGGCGGCGCACTTGGCGCGCCGCTTTGGCGTGCGGGTACGCATGAGCGAGCCGGCGCGCGCGGCCGCGCAGCGCGCGACGCTAACGGCGCCGCCGGCGCAGCGTCTGGCGGAGTACCGGGAGGCCTGGGGCGTGGACTTTGCGGCCTTGCTGACGCGCGCGCGGGCCGCGGGCGTTTTCCAGAAGCTCGTGAGCGGCATGCCCGAAGATGCGCCCGCGATTTGCGAGGGGGAGCGCATCGGGGAGCTGCGCGATCCCTGGCAGGCGTCCTTGCACTTCGGACACGCGGAGGGGCATGTGTGTCTGCACTGGCGCGAGGCGAGCCTGTTTATCAGCGGCGATCAGCTGCTGCCGAGCATCTCGAGCAACATCAGCCTGTACCCCGGTGCCGCTTCGAGTGATCCCTTGCATGACTTCCTGCTCTCGCTCGAGCGGCTGGCCGCGCTGCCTGCCGAAACGATCGTGCTGCCCGCGCACGGGCAGCCGTTTCGCGGCGCCGCCCAGCGGGCCGCGCAGCTGCGCGCCGGCCATGAACAGCGTCTGGCGCGCCTCAGCGACTTTACCGCCGAGCCGCGTGACACCGCGGAAGTGGTCGGCGCGCTGTTCGGCGCGCGCAAGCTCGAGGGCTGGAACAGCCTGCTCGCCTACGGCGAGACGCTCGCGCACATTCGTTACCTGCACGCGCGCGGGGGCCTGACACGCCTCGCGCACGGCGGCCAGGTGCACTGGTTGCGCGCCTAGGAGCACGAGGAGTTTTTGCGCCGCCGGGTGCGGCATGAGACACGGGGAGCACTGATGAGCGATCAGCAACTGATGCGGCTGTTGGATGAGGCGGCTTTACGGCGCACTGCGGAGCTTTATGCGCAGGGCGCGGACCGACGCGACAAGGTTACCTGGGCGGCGATTACAACCGAGGACTGCGTGATCGAGGCTCCGGGCATCATCCTGCGCGGTCAGCGCGAGATCGTGGCGGCGCTGGACATCATGGCGCGGCTGTATGTGGCCACGCAGCACCGCGTGCACAATCAGATCGTGAGCATCGAGGGGGACAACGCACAGGGGGAGACCTACGGCGTGGCCGACCACTTAAGCGTGGTGGAGGGCGGCAGGACGCTCCTGACGTGGGCGATTCGTTACCAGGATCGCTGGCGGCGCGATGAGGGCCAGTGGCGCTTTGAGCACCGCTTCCTGATCCTCGACTGGACCGAAACGCGTGTTCTGGCCGACTGAGGACGTGCGCGCGCTTTAGAACTTGAACGTCGAGAGCAACAGACTCGTCTCAGTCTGCGAGATGCCGTCGATGAGACGAATGCGCGCGAGTACGCGATCGAAGCCCTCGAGCGTGTCGGCGCGCAGTTCCGCCACAATGTCCCAGCGCCCGTTGGTGCTGTAGAGCGCGGCGACCGCCGGCTCCCCGCGCAACGCCTTGATCACCGCATCCACCTGAGTGCCCTCGACCGCGACGCTCATGAAGGCGCGCATGCGCTGGTCCTCGACGTCCGGCTTCAAACGCACCGTGTAGCCGACGATCGTGCCCTGGCGAGCCAGCCGCGCCATGCGGTTCTGCACCGTGCCGCGGGCGACCCCGAGGGCCTTGGCGAGGGAAGCGACCGAGGCGCGCGCGTCGTTGCGCAGCAGCCCGATGAGCTTCCGGTCGGTGTCATCCATATCCATTGCCCCACATTGGTGCGAAGCACCATGACAGATCACCAGATGATCATGTCATTATGCTCAATTAAGCACAACATTTGAGCATCTCTCTGGCTTTCTTTTGGTCCGACCGACACAGGACCATACGCATACGTCAGCGGCACCTTTGCGCCGGGACGCTTTACGCGGGGGAGCCATGGTCGATTTCATCGGTATCGAGCGCATTTCGCAGCTCATCGCGCGACGCGGGGCGGCGCGCTTCATCGCAGAACTCTCCCAGGAGATCGAGGCGGACTTTCGGCGCTGGGAGGCCTTTGATAAGTCCGCGCGGCACGCGAGCCACTCCTCGGTGGGCGTCATCGAGCTCATGCCCGCCTCCGACGGGCGTCTGTACGCCTTCAAGTACGTCAATGGACACCCGCAGAACACGGCGGTCGGTCTTCTGACGGTGACCGCGTTCGGGGTGCTGGCGGACGTGCAGACCGGCTACCCGCTGCTTCTGTCAGAGCTGACCGTGACGACGGCGCTGCGCACCGCGGCCACCTCCGCGCTCGCCGCGCGTTATCTCGCGCGCCCCGAGAGCCGTGTGCTTGCGCTCATCGGCAACGGGGCGCAGAGCGAGTTCCAGATCATCGCCTTCCATCACCTGCTCGGCATCCGCGAAGTGCGCCTGTTCGATGTCGACCCGCGGGCTACCGATAAGCTCGAGCGCAATCTTGCGGCGCTGCATCTGGCGGGTCTGAAGGTCGTGCGCTGCGCCTCCACGGCCGCCGCGGTGGCGGGCGCCGACATCATCACCACCGCGACCGCAGATAAGTGCAATGCCACGATTCTCACCCCGGCGATGATCCGCGCTGGCGTGCACCTGAACGCCGTCGGCGGGGACTGCCCCGGCAAGACCGAGTTGCACCGCGAAATCCTCGAGCGAGCGGATGTACGTGTGGTGGTTGAATTCGAACCCCAGTCGCGCATTGAGGGCGAGATCCAGCAGATGCCGCCGGATTTCCCGGTGACCGAACTGGCGCGCGTGCTCAGGGGTGAGGCGCTTGGACGTACGCGCCCGGGCGAGGTGACGATTTTCGATTCAGTGGGCTTCGCGCTGGAGGATTTCTCCGCGCTGCGCTACCTGTTGCGCATTCATCAGGAGGAACGCGGCACGCAGCAGCAGATCGATCTGGTACCGGACCTGGATGATCCGAAGGACCTGTTCGCGTTGCTGATGCCTCAGCCGCTGACCGCGGTGGCGCGCGTGGGAGTGTCGGCGTGAGTGCGCCTCGCACGGCCGCGCTCATCGGCGCGCCCACGGATGTCGGGGCGGCCGATCGCGGCGCTTCGATGGGACCGGAGGCGCTGCGCGTGGCGGGTCTGGCGGCTGCACTGCGGTCACGGGAGCTGCAGGTGCAGGATCTGGGTAACCTGAACGGGCCGGGAAATCCGTGGACTGCGCCGCGCGACGGCTACCGGCACCTGCCCGAGGTGGTGCGCTGGAATGAGCTCGTGCACGCGGGCGTCTATGCGCAGTTGCGCGCCGGAACATTGCCGATCCTGCTCGGCGGGGACCACTGCCTGAGCATCGGTTCGATCAGTGCGGTCGCGCGGTACTGCCGCGAGCAGGGCAAGAAGCTGCGCGTGCTGTGGCTGGATGCGCACGCGGATTTCAACACCAGCACACTCTCCCCGAGCGGCAATGTGCACGGCATGCCGGTCGCGTGTCTGTGCGGCTTCGGTCCGGCGCCACTGACCGGAATGGCCGGCGCGAGCCCCGCACTGCAACCCTCCTGGGTGCGCCAGATCGGCATCCGCAGCGTCGATGAGGGCGAGAAGCGCTTCGTCCACGAACAGGGGCTCGACGTTTTTGATATGCGTTACGTCGATGAGATGGGCATGCGCCAGACGATGGCCCAGGCGCTCGCCGGGCTCGACGCCGACACGCACCTGCACGTGAGCTTCGATGTCGACTTTCTGGATCCGGACATTGCTCCGGGGGTCGGCACGCGGGTGCCCGGCGGTCCCACGTATCGCGAGGCGCAGCTGTGCATGGAGATGATCGCCGACACGCGGCGTCTGGCGTCCCTGGACGTGGTCGAGCTGAATCCCGCCTTCGACGTGCACAACCGCACCGCAGTGCTCGCCGTGGATCTTATCGAGTCGCTCTTCGGCAAGAGCACGCTCGTGCGCCGGCCCGTGTGGCGCTCGCCCGCTAACACGGAACGGCGCAGCGCGCGCTCGCCCGCCGCCCCGGTCTCCTAGCTACTCTCAACCTGCGGCGGCGGTCTTCACCGTCTCAGGCGCCGCGGGGCCCTCCGATAGCCCGCGCGAGTGCGGCCCGCGCCAGGAGGCGCGTCGAATCAAGCGTCGGCAGCGGAGAGTTTCCATCGCTCATGATGAGCGGCAGCTCCGTGCAACCAAGTACCACCGCATCCGCACCCGCGGCCTGCAGGCGCCTGAATACGCCCTGCAAGTAAGTGACCGCCGTGGCACTGCAGACCCCGCGCACCAGTTCCTCAAAGATGATGCGGTTAACCTCCGCGCGCTCTGCGTCTGTGGGTCGCAGGTACGCAAGTCCGCGCGCACTGAGCTTTTCCGGATACACCTCGCTGTCCACCAGATAGTGCGTGCCGGTGATGCCAAGCGTGCGCCAGCCGCGTGCCGCGGCCGCCTCGGCCACCACTTCGGCGATGTGCAGCCACGGTCGCGGCGAGCGCGCGCGGATGGCCGGTAGCGAGCGGTGAATGGTGTTGTCGGGGCAGATGAGAAAATCCGCACCGGCGCGCGCGAGCTTGTACGCCGAGGAGAGCATGAGCTCCCCGACGGCGGCCCAGTCATCGCGGCTTATGTAGCGCATGTACTCCCCGAGTGCATGCGTGTGCAGGGAGACCTCCGGATGCTCATACGTGCCCAGCAGCTGCTCGCCCTCCAGGCACACGGTTCGGTAACACAGGGCCGCGCCCTCGGCGGAACAGCCCACGATGCCGATGTGTTGCACCATGGGCGCGATTCTAGCGCGGGACACCTGAGCAGCCGCGCGGCATAATCGCGGCTCGCTCGAGGAGCTCATGACGTCCCGATACCCTCACCGTGGCGCTGCGCCGGCGGCGCTCTTGGCCGTGCTGTGCGCCTGTACGCCGCTGCGGCAGCCCCCTAAGGAGCCGATGGGTCTCAAATATCCGCCCGCCCCGCGCGGCACGACCGTCGATGACTATCACGGGGTCAAAGTCGCCGACCCTTACCGCGCGCTCGAGGAGCTGGACTCGCCCGCGACGCGTGCCTGGGTCACGGCCGAAGCGCGTCTTACCCAGACTTACCTGGACGCCATCCCGCAGCGCGCACGGCTGCGGCAGCGGCTCGCGCAGCTTTACGACTTTGAGCGCACGGGCATTCCGTTTGCCGAAAACGGACACTACTTCTATACCAACAACAGCGGGCAGCAGGAACAGAGCGTGTTGCTGAGCGTCGCCCCACTCATCGGTCTGCCGGCGGTCGCGCTCGATCCGAACCTTCTGCCGCCCGCAGACCATCCCGTGGTGACCGGCTACGTCGTCAACCGCGCAGCGACGCTGCTCGCCTACGCGGTGTCATCGGCCGGCTCGGACTGGACCGACTGGCACCTGCGCGATCTGACCACCGGTCAGGACACCGCGGAGGTCCTGCGCCATACGAAGTACTACCCGCCGGTGTTCACCCCGGATGGCCGCGGCATTTACTACAGCGCCTTTCCCGCACCCGTGCCGGGCGAGGAGCTCAGCGGCGCCGATCGGGACAATGCGCTCTACTACCACGCCCTCGGCACTGCGGTGGCCGCGGACCGGCGCGTTTTTGCCGATCCATCTCATCCTGACCGGCAGTTCCTGCCGCACCTGTCCGCCGACGGGCGCTGGCTCATCGTCATGGTCGGAGAGGGCGAGGTCGGGGACAAGGGTCTGGAAGATGTGTACGTCATGGATCTGACCGCGCCCACACCCACCGCAGTAGCGG
The DNA here is from genome assembly GCA_963850955.1 of uncultured Pseudomonadota bacterium. Lineage (GTDB taxonomy): Bacteria > Pseudomonadota > Gammaproteobacteria > Steroidobacterales > Steroidobacteraceae > 13-2-20CM-66-19. The sequence continues at coordinate 3,407,162 of CAWKMW010000004.1, read as the reverse complement.
TGAGCCGCGGCTTTGAGGCCGCCTATGAATATGTGGGCGCGGATGCCGGTCTGCTTTACTTTCTGACCTCTCTCGCAGCTCCGAACGGGCGCGTGATCGGCATCGATCCGCTGCAGCCGCAGAAGAGCCACTGGCGGGCGATCATCCCCGAGGGACACGATGCGATCGAATTCGGCGGGCACAGCGTCACGCTCGTTGCGCACCGGCTCATCGTGCGCTCCATCCACAACGCGCACAGCCGCGTGACGCTCTATGGACTCGACGGCGCGGCGCAAGGGGAGATCGCGCTGCCCGGATTGGGCAGCGCGGCCGGGTTCACGGGAGAACCCGATGACCGGGAAACCTTCTACACCTTCTCCGATCTCATCGCCCCACCGACGATCTACCGCTACGTCTTCGACGCGGGCAGCAGCAGCGTGTTTCGCGCCGCGCACGTGGCTTACGATCCAAGCGCCTTCGAGCAGCGTCAGGTCTTTTATCCGGGCAAGGATGGCACGCGCATTCCGATGCTGCTCGCCTACGCCAAGGGCACTGAGCTGAAGGCACATAATCCGCTGTTGCTGACTGGTTATGGCGGCTTCGGTATTTCGAATCTCCCGCGCTTCGATCCGGCCATCATTGCCTGGATGGAGATGGGCGGCGTGTACGCGATCGCCAACATCCGCGGGGGTGGGGAGTACGGGGAGTCCTGGCATCGTGAGGCAACTCTCACCCACAAGCAGGTCGTCTTCGATGACTTCATCGCCGCCGCCGAGTGGCTGATCGGCTCGGGCTACACCTCCGTGCCGCGGCTTGCGATCTATGGGCGCTCCAACGGGGGACTGCTGATTGGCGCGTGTCTGACGCAACGCCCAGACCTCTTCGGTGCCGCCGTCCCGCAGGTGGGCGTGTTGGATATGCTGCGCTTCAACCGCTTCGGGCAGGGCGCCGGCTGGGAGGGCGATTACGGCTCGCCACAGGATGCGGAACAGTTCAACGCACTCTATGCGTACTCGCCCGTGCACAACGTGCGTGCGGGCGTGCACTATCCGGCCACATTCGTGATCACCGGCGATCACGACACGCGTGTCATGCCAATGCACTCCTTCAAGTTCACCGCGGCACTGCAGGCCGCCCAGGCCGGTCCGGCGCCGATTCTTCTGGCGGTGGACCTCTCCTCCGGGCACGGCGGCGGGGAGACGGTGACGCAGGCGATCCTCCAGAAGGCGGACATGTATGCGTTCCTCGTCAGGAATCTCGCCATGACCGGGGCCACACCCGCCGGCGCGCGATGAGGAGAGCGGGGCGGCTCGGCGGGGGCGGCGCGCGTACCGTCCGCTGGCTGCGCTGCGCACTCCTGCTGCTCTTCGCGAGCACGGTCGCCGCCGCTTCGCTCCCGGCAAGGGCAGCCGACCCTTCCGACGCGGCGGTGCTGAGGCGGCTCACGCGGCTGCGCGCAGCGTTCCTCAAGCGTATCGACGAGGAGGGCTATGCGCTTTGCCCGGCGCCGCAGATCGAGCTCGGGGATCCGCCCACGTTCGGCCGCTACCTGCCCGAGCGCAATGTCGTGCTCATCGGTAGCTGGTCGCACCTCTCAGTGCCCGAGCGCCAGGCCTTCGAGGAGGTGGCGCAGACCCTCGGGGCGAGGCTTCGGCGCAGGCAGTATTCGAGAACGGCACGCACCGCTGGGTGTTCGTGCATGAACTCGGGCACTGGTGGCAGGCGTGCCGGCACTTGACGCGCCCCGAGTCGTACGCGGCGGAAAGCGGCGCCAACCGCATCGCGCTCGCCTTCTGGCGGGAGCGCGAGCCGGGCTTCGCCGCGGGCATTGTGCGCGGCTTTGCGGCGTTGCTTGACTCAACGCCGAGTCCCGTCCCGGCCAGGGAGTCGGCGCAGGCTTATTTTGACGCCAATTTCCGCGCCCTCGCGCAAAGTGACGCGTACACGTACACGTGGTTTCAGGGCAAAATGATCGTGGAGCTTGCCGCCGAGACGCCCCCGCCGTCGTTTCATCGCGCACTCTCGCAACCGCTTTTTCCGTGGTGAGGCTGCAGAAATCATCATGTCCGATCTTTCGAGCTATGCGGTCACGAAGAAGTGGCCCGCCCGACACCCCGAGCGGCTGCAGCTGTATTCCCTGCCGACGCCCAACGGGGTGAAGGTGTCGATCATGCTCGAGGAGACCGGACTGCCGTATGAGCCGCACCGGGTGCGCTTCGAGAGCAACGATCAGGCCTCAGAGGAATTTCGCTCGCTGAACCCGAACGGCAAGATTCCGGCGATTCTCGATCCCAACGGACCCGGCGGGCGGCCGCTCGCCTTGTTCGAATCGGGCGCCATCCTGATCTATCTGGCCGAGAAGACCGGGCAGTTTCTACCGCAGGATCCGGCCGCCCGGTACCAGACGTTGCAGTGGCTCATGTTTCAGATGGGCGGCGTTGGCCCGATGTTCGGCCAGCTTGGGTTTTTCCATCGCTTCGCCGGCAAGGACTATGAGGACAAGCGTCCGCGTGATCGCTACGTGGCCGAGACGCGCCGCCTGCTGAGCGTGCTCGAGGGGCGCCTCGCCGCGCGTACCTGGATCATGGGCGAGGAGTACACGATCGCCGACATGGCGGTCTTCCCCTGGGTGGGCAATCTCATCGGCTACTACGAAGCGGCCGATCTGGTGCACTTCGATCAATTTACCCACGTCGCCGCCTCGCTGGCGAGGTTCGTCGCCCGACCCGCGGTGGTACGTGGCCTGCAGATCCCCGGAGCCGCCTGATCGCTCGGTGCGCGGGCGCGGGATGAGGCTCAGGGCGTCTTGAGTTTCCCGTCCAGGAGCGCGATCAGCGTCTGCCAGTGCCGCTCGGTCGCCGCGGCATCATGCGCCGGCGTGTCGCGCGGCACCCACCCGTGGCGGGCCGGGTAGGTCTCGATGCGGTGATCGACCCCGGCGCGCGTGAGGGCTTGCGCCAATCGCTCCTTCATGTCATCCGGGAACGACGCATCCTCGATCGCGCCTGCGATGTAGACCCGGGAGCGGATCTTAGGGGCGAGCCGGTGCGGACTGTCTGGCGCCTCGGTCGCGAGCCGGCCGGCATGATAGGAAGCGGTTGCGAGAATGTGCTCCGGAAACGTGCCGGCGGCCGTCAGCGACATGAAGCCGCCCATGCAGTAACCGCTCGTGCCGATGCCGCCGGGACGAACGTCGCGCTGCGCTGCCAGGTGATCGAGGAAGGCGCGCGTATCGGACATGATGTTCGCCGGGGTCGCCACGGAAAAGAATTTCTCGCTGAGGATCCGACGCTGTTCGGCATCGGCGAAAATGGCGCGCGCGTCCATCGGCGCGTAGGGACCGGCCCGATAGTACAGATCCGGCAGCAGCACGTAGTAGCCATACCCTGCCAGACGCTCGCCGATTTCCAGCATCGCCGGGCGAATGCCGATGCCGTCCATGAAGAGCAGCACCGCGGGCCACGGACCCGAGCCTGACGGATGCGCGACGTAGCTCGGGCACGGCCCGTCGCGGGTGCGGATTTCGGTTCTGTTCATAAGCAGACGGCGTCGGTATTCGTATCAGGCTCAAGGGGGCAACCATAGCAGCCGCGCGCGGGCAGCGGCACTGGTCTTAGCGTCGCGCGCCACGCGAAGTAGCGGCGCAAAAAAAAGAGACCCCGCCCGGGGCGGGGTCTCGGTAGCAGCGGACCGCGGCCTAAAGGGCGATGGTCACCGCCTTGGTCGCCAGGTAATTCTCGAGCACCGCCTCGCCCATCTCGCGTCCCCAGCCGGACTGCTTGTACCCGCCGAACGGCAGCGCGGCGTCGAAGATGTTGTAGCAGTTGATCCACACAGTGCCCGCCTTGAGGCGCGCGGCCAGTGTGTGTGCCTTGCTCACATCACGCGTCCAGATGCCGGCCGCGAGACCGTAGATAGTGTCGTTGGCCTCCTTCACCAGGGTGTCGTCCGCGTCCTTGAACCGCATGACGGTCACGACGGGCCCGAAGATCTCCTCCTTTACGATCTTCATTCCCGGCTGTGTGTCGACGAACACGGTCGGTTCCACGAAGTAGCCGGCGCCCTCGCGCGCCTTGCCCCCGGTCACCGCCTTGGCCCCTTCGGCCTTGCCCGCCTCGAGGTAGCCGCAGACACGGTCGCGCTGAATCTCCGAGACCATGGGACCCATCTGCGTCGCCGGATCCAGTCCCGAACCGAGCTTGATGGACTTGGCCTGATCGGCAACCCCGGATACGACCTGATCGTAGATCCGCTCGTGCACGTAAAGACGCGAGCCGGCACAACAGCACTGACCGTGGTTGAAGAAAATCGCGCTCGCGGCACCGGGGATCGCGACCTCTAAGTCGGCGTCCTCGAGGATGATGTTCGGGGACTTGCCGCCGAGCTCAAGGGAGACGTGTTTCAGATCGCGTGCCGCAGCCTGCACGATCAGCTTGCCGACCTCGGTCGAGCCGGTGAAGGCGACCTTGTCGACGCCGGGGTGGGCGGCGAGGGCGGCGCCGGCGGTTTCGCCAAAGCCGGTGACGATGTTCACCACGCCGGGAGGCAGGCCGGCCTCCTGCAGGATCTCGCCCAGGCGCAGCGCGCTGAGCGGCGTCTCTTCGGCCACCTTGAGCACCACGGTGCAGCCGGTGGCGAGCGCAGGCGCCAGCTTCCACGCCGCCATGAGGAGCGGGAAGTTCCAGGGAATGATCTGCCCGACGACACCGATTGGTTCGGGGCGCGTATAGGAGTGGTACTGCACGCCCGGGGTATAGAGCACCGACAGCGGCAGGGTCTTGCCTTCGATCTTGGTGCACCAGCCGGCCATGTACTGGAAGATGTCCGCGGCGAGCGGTACGTCCGCCGCGCGCGCGACCGCCATCGGCTTGCCATTGTCGAGCGACTCCAGCTCCGCAAGCTCGTCGGCGTACTTGCTGATGAGGTCACCAACGCGCCAGACCATCTTGCCGCGCTCGGACGGGGTCATCCTCGCCCAGGGACCGGACTCGAGCGCGCGCCGCGCCGCACGCACCGCCAGATCGATATCCGCCTTGTCCCCCTCGGCAGCTCGCGCAATGGTGGCGCCCGTCGCCGGATTTTTCACTTCGAAAGTCTTGCCCGAGGCGGCTGCGACCCACTTGCCGTCGATCAGCAGTTTCTTCGGCGTCGCGAGGAATTGTGTGACCGGGCTCGATGCCTGTGTGTCTTTGATAACAGCGCTCATCGTGTGATCTCCTTACCATGAAAGGGAAGCCGCCTCGGCGCCGCGCGTTAGGATGGCAGCAGCCGCAGGTGCGGGAAACGCTAGAGGATCGTTGTGTCAGCGGAGCGAGCGCGCCCGATGCGGGAACGTCTCGCGCGGCACGGGAGTGAGCGATCCGCAAAAAACACTATAGCCCCAAATGCCGTCCGTTACCGAGCTCTCAACATGCGCGGGCGTAGACTGAGCGGTGGCAAGATGCCCCCGCTTCGCCCCTGCGCACTTCCGGGCGAGGGCTGTGAGGGCAGCGGCTGCGCAACAATGCCCCTACGATCAGTGATCAACGGCTGACGCAAGCGTCCAGCATCTGCGGCGTTATCGCTGCTGCCGCGGCGCTTACCCTCAGTCGCAATCCTCGCCGCTCACCCTGCGTGGCAGACTGCGCGCAAGCGGTGGCTCGGGTGCGACGTGCTCGTAGAGTGTGCGCGCGCGGTGATCGCGTTCGACGAGCTTCCACCCGAGCACGATGTGCGCAGGACTTGCGGGGGCTGTGAAGGGCCGGATGATGGCTGAGGCAATGTCGAGCAGGCCGCCGCTGCCCTGCCACAGGCTCGCGACGTACACGGCGGCCGCGGCACGGTTCGGTGCCACGAGGAGATCGCCGGAACTGACAGCGCGCACCGCGGCGCTGGCAAGGTCCGCCTCGAGGACATAGTCGATCTCGAGCGCGATCAGCGAATCCCCCAGCCCGCGGCGCTCAAAGCGCGCCGGGCCGCCGCTCAGGCGCAGCACGCCCTCGCTCAGCTCGCCGCGCGCGGACAGCGCCTCCACGCGCAGACCGATTCCCGCACCCGCGGAGGCATCGGCGGGATCCGGCAGCAGCACGAGCCGTCCGAGCTCGACCTCGCCGAGCCGCTGCGTCCTAAAGAGCGGGCTCGTCGGGATCAGCGCGACCGGCGGTTCATACATGCGCAAGTCCCTCAGCCCGGCGCGATTCTCAACCCTCGGGCGCTTGTGTCTTTGCCGCCTAACCTACCGGACGGCCGCCGTCTGCCCTGAGCGCGTCGGTGCGCCGCTGTGCCTTGACTCAGCGGCTCCTCAATTCCCCAGCTGCCTCCAGGAGGGATCCGGATCGAAGGCCCGCATCGCCTTGGCCGTCTCGACCGTCGCATCTCCCAGGTTCCTCTCGTACACCGTGCCGCGGTTGTCGACGAGAAAGCTCATGACGCCGCTTGAGCCGTATTCGACCGGATACGCGAGGACGGCAAAGCCGCCGCTCATCTTGCCGTCGAGCACGTAGTCTTTTTCGCCACCGCGTGCGTGCGAGCCCTGGGACTTCAGTATGCGGAAGTAGTAGCCGTAATAGGGCTGACGCTTGCCGCCCTCATAGCCCTCGGCCTCCGCGTCGGCGACTAACGGGCCAGCTGGACTTGGGGCTTCGCCTTCGGCCACCGGCCAGTACAGGCCGTCCTGCATCCCGGGCTTGCTGCGAAATCGCTGCGCGTACAGCCCCTTGTCCAGGCCGTCGTGACCCGTGGCTGCGTACTGCAACTGCGCTTGATAAATCGCACGCGCGACTTTGATGGCCGCGAGCTCGTTTGACCCGATGCGACGGTAGAGCAGCTCCTTGGCACCATCGGTGCTGTCAAAATGCCACCGCCCGTCGCTCTTCACCAACGGGATCGGCAACGGCCATTCGTTCTTGCCGACCACGAGCGTGAGCCTTCCGGGTCCGGCACGCACGAAGCGGTGATGCGTTTCGTACAAGGACACGAACTGAGCGCGACCGGTTTGATCCTGCGTGTCGTCACCGGACGAGATGAGGCTCGCGGCCTGCGGCCCCAGGATCCGGTTGAGTGCGGCCAGGTCGTTGGCCTTGTTGGCCGCGATCAGTGCCGACACCGCTTCACTTGCGCGGGCAAAAGTCTCTTGAGTTGCGTCCTGCGCGAGCGACCACGCAGGCGCCAGTAGCAGGCCTAAGAAGCCAAGGAAGAAGGCAGCCGGCGAGGCGACTGCACGCTTGCACGGGCGTGTGGCGCTGATCACCGGCGCTGTCCTCCGGACTGTGGTTTCGGCTGCGAACCGACGCTCGCGCGTCCGCGATTGGCGGCGGCGCGATCGGCGGAGGCGTTGTGACTTCCCCCGAAGGCTGTGGGACGCGCACCGGCGTTGTTCGTTGGCGTCTTGCTCGGGTAACCCGCGTAGGAACTCGGACGTGTCTGCGGCTGTGGGCGACCTGCGGCAGGCGTGGCTGGCCGTGTTGCGGGGAGCGTCTGCGGCGGAACACTCGGGGACGGCCGCGAGCCCGTACCGCCGTTGCCGGGAGGCCGGCCACCTGTACCGCCGCCTGGAACACCCGTGCCGGGCGGTTTGCCACCGGTGCCGCCGCCGGGACTGCCCGTGGCGGGCGGTCTGCCACCGCTGCCCTCGCCCGGAGGCCTGCCGCCGCCCGGAGCACCCGTGACCGGAGGCTTACCGCCGGGTGCTGGGAGCGGCCGCGCGATCGGAGGAGGGCCACCGCCGGGAGGTCTGCCGCCCGCCGGCGGGCGATAGTAAGGCCGGTCGTGCCAGTTGTTCGGCGGGCGAACGTAGATCGGAGGCCCGTAGTGGGGCGGGCGGTAATTGTAGTAAGGTCGTGGGGGTCGATAGTAATTGTGCACAACCCAGGTGTTGTGGTGGACGATCACCGTGCGGCCGCCCCAGTTCCAACCCCATCCGCCCCAGCCCCAGGGATAGCTGTTGTTGGCGATCCAGGCGCCGAGTGCGATGCCGACGCCGAAGGTTACGAGCGAGGTCGCCACGACGGTGCTTGTGCTCGGAGCAACGTACACGACCTGCGGGTTGTACACCGGGACGTAGACCACCTGAGGGTTGGCAGGGACCACCGTGATCGCCTGAGCACCAGCCTGATCCTGCACCTGAATGGTCTGGTACTGATTGCTCTCCAGCGCGCCGGCCGCGTAGGCCTGCTGCCGCAGGCGCTGGATGGAATCCATCACCGTCGCCTGATTGGCGCTGAAGGCGCGGCCGATGGTGGCGTAGTTGTCGATGTTCTGCGCCATCATGTCGAGGACTTGGGGGAAGTTGATCAGCGCGATAAACGCCGGATCAAATTTCTGCGCCTGTGCCGCATCGGTGCGCGCTTGGCCGCTCAGACCGGAGTTCTGCTTCACCCAGGTGTTCACGTCGAGGATCTGCTGCGGATCAGTCGAGGCCGCACAGATCTGCGCCACCAGCGCGTCCGGATATAACGCGATGGGGGCGAGCAGCTGATCGAGCTGATCCGGACCAGGCAACGCGGTGTTCTGCGCATACGCGTTGTGCGTCGAGAGCACGAGGCTCAAATACCAGAGCACGCTGCTCAGTAGACTCAGGACTCTCGATCCGCGCCGCATGGGGTGTCGCATCCTACGAAGTGGCCGCTGGCTCATCGGGCTGCGTCGCGCAGTAGCGAAAATGTACAGGAAGGAGGCGGCATAGCGCCATAGCAATCGTGATCACAGTCGCGTGCGCGGGCGATCCCCAGTCCTGATAGGGTGGCGGCGGGTGAGGGCGCTTGACCCTCGCGGCGCTCTGTCTCACCCTTGAGGCAAATTAATAACAAAGGAACTTCCATGCGGCCGATACCGGCAGCGCCGATGGCGATCCTCGTGGGGCTTGCAGCGTTCGGCGCAGGAGCGCACGCCGCAGCGGCGGGTGCCGATGACGGACAGTGGCAGATGCCGGCCAAGGATTACGCCGCCACGCGCTACAGCGCTCTTGCGGATATCAATGCCCGCAACGCCACCGCGTTGCACCCGGTGTGGACGTTCTCGACCGGCGTGCTCGCCGGGCACGAAGGGCAACCGCTCGTGGTGGGCGACACCATGTACGTGATCACGCCCTGGCCGAATGTGCTGTACGCGTTCGATCTCACCCAGGAGGGGTATCCGCTGCGTTGGAAGTACCGCCCGGACGTGAGCGCCAATGCGATCGGCGTGTCCTGTTGCGATACGGTGAACCGCGGTGCGTTCTACGCCGACGGCAAGATCATTTACAACCTGCTCGATGGGCACACGGTCGCCGTCGATGCGAAGAGCGGACGTGAGGTCTGGAAGACGCAGATCGCTGACGTGGGCAGCGGTGAGACCGTCACGATGGCACCGCTGGTCGTGAAGGACCGGGTGATCGTCGGTGCCTCGGGAGGCGAGTTCGGGATCTATGGGTGGATCAAGGCACTGGACCTTAAGTCGGGCAGCATCGCGTGGACCGCCCGCAACATCGGACCTGACGCGGACATGCTGGTGAAGGCGGGCGATTTCAAGCCGCCCTATGACAGCGGCACGGAACTGGGTGCGCGCAGCTGGACCAATGAGGGCTGGCGCACCGGCGGTGCACCGGTGTGGGGGTGGCTGTCCTACGATCCGGAGTTAGGACTTATCTACTACGGCACCGGCAACGCCGGCCCCTACAACGCCGAGCAGCGCTTGGGCGATAACAAGTGGACCGCAAGTGTGCTGGCGCGCCGACCGGAGGACGGGACGCTCGTGTGGGCCTATCAGTTCACGCCCCACGACAACTGGGACTTCGACGCGACCGGGGCCATGGTGCTGGCGGATCTGGTGGTGGCGGGCAAGCCCGTGAAGGCGCTGGTGCACTTTGACAAGAACGGCTTCGCCTACACGCTCGATCGGGCGACCGGGCGGCTGCTCGTGGCCGAGCCGTTCGTGGCGGTGAACTGGGCGAAGTCCGTGGATCTTAAGACCGGCCGGCCCGTGCTCGATGCCAGCAAGCAGACCGGCGCGTCGCGGGGAACCGTGAAGGACATCTGCCCGTGCCTTGAGGGCGGTGTCAGTCCCGCATCGCCGCCGGCGTATTCCCCACGCACGCACCTCTTCTACACCTCCACCAACAACCTGTGCATGGACTACGCCTCCACGCGTGCCTCTTACCTGAAAGGTACGCCCTTCATGGGCATCAACAGCCCGTACTCGCCGGGCCCCGGGGGCTATCTCGGCTCCTTCATGGCGTGGGATGCGGCCAGCGGCAAGAAGGTGTGGGAGAACAAGGAGGCGTTTCCCACCTGGAGCGGCGCGCTCGTGACCGCCGGCGACGTGGCCTTTTACGGTACGCTCGATGGCTGGTTCAAATCCATCGACGCGCGCACCGGCAAGGTGTTGTCCAAGTTCAAAGTCGGCTCGGGCGTGGTCGGCAACCCGATCACCTATCGCGCCCCGGACGGCAAGCAGTACGTGGCCGTATATGCCGGTATCGGCGGCGACTGGCTGCTGCTCTCCGGGGATGTGCGCTCGGATGATCCCACCGACGTGCGCGCGCCGGCCGATTACGTGAAAGACATCGCACGCCACACGAGTCAGGGCGGTCTCGTCTGGATCTTTGGCCTATGAGCGCGCGAACTTCGCTCCCCGCACCGCGACAGGGTTTCGCGCTGCGCTTAGCGGTGCCACTCGCCGCCCTCACGCTGAGCGCCTGCCAGCCGCGCGCGACTCCACAGGCCTCGGACGCGCCTGCGCAGCCGCCTGCGGTAGCCTACGAGTCGCACGTGGCCGCCGGCGGCCGCGTGCCGCCGGGCGGCATCCTGCAAAACCCGCATGCGGGAGACAAGGCGGTTGCCGCGAGTGGCGCCGTGCTATTCACGGCGATGAACTGTGACGGCTGCCATGGGCCGGGTGCCTCTGGTGCAGTGGGACCGAATCTTGGGGATGGACGCTGGCGCTATGGTGGCGCGGACGCCGAAGTCTTCATGTCGATCTACTACGGGCGTCCGAAAGGCATGCCCGGCTTCGGCGGCGCGCTGGGCGAGGAGGGCGTGTGGACGCTCGTCACGTATCTGCGCTCGCTGCCCCCACCGGAGAACCTGCCCACCGAGTCGTGGGAGAAGCCCTAGCGCGGTGGCCATCAGGCGGCGGGGCGCATCTCGTTGAGCAGTTCGGCCGCACCGCGCGGCGCGCGTTTGTTGCGCGGGTTGTAGAAGGGCGTGAGTACGTAGAGCAGTTTCGGCAGCGCGAAGCGCAGAAAGCGCGCCCGGTAGCGCTTCTCTAAGCGCACCGAGCGGCGCCGCGCCGCGACGCTCATGCCCGAGCGGTCAACCTGCAGCAGGCAGTCGGATACGCTCTTGCCGTAGCGCCCGAGGTGCCGCAGCGCGCGCAGGAAGCCACGCACCCGGGCCCAATAGCCGCTGCCGAGCGCGTAGTGCACGTCGTAGCACACGGTGCGATGCTCGAACTCCTCCGCCAGATGCCATTTCCACAACCTCACCAGACGTGCGTCCGCACCTTCGAGCAGGTCCTCGATCCTCTCGAAAAAGAACTCGGCGTGAATAATCCCGAGGCACTCAAAGCCTTCGCAGTAGGCGGCGTTGGCCGCGAGCGATAGATCCGCCAGCATCTGCTCGTAATCGCGCCCGAGCGCGCTCTCGATGGCTGGCAACTGCGGATAGCGCCCGTAGAGCAGCTTGTTGAAAATGCGGTGCTGGCGATAATGATTGCCCTCCTGCGCAGCAAACACGGCGATATCCGCTTTGAGCTTAGGATCCGCGATGACCTGGGCGGCGCGCGCCATCACCTTGTTCAGGTAGGTCTCCACATACGGCAGGCTCGTGGAACCTGCGTTGGTGATCTGCGCAAAGGCGTGATTGGCGGCCCAGTGCGGCAGGGCATTCTCGAAAGTGATGCGCGGGTTCCTCGCGATCATGACTTCGCTCCCAGGATCTGCGCGGCAAAGGTACGCACTTCCGCGATGAACAGCTCGGGTACCTCGAGGGCGGCGAAGTGCCCGCCGCGTGAGGGGAGCGACCAGTGCACGAGATTGAAGCGCTGCGCCACCCAGGCGCGGGGTGTCTTGATGATCTCGCGCGGAAACATCGCGATCCCGGTGGGCACGCTCACATGCGGCGCCTCGCTGCGCGCGAGCGCTCCGTCGTAGTAAAGACGCACGGAGCTGCCGATGCTGTCGCTCATCCAGTAAAGCGCCACCTGGTCGATGAGGTCCGCATCGCTGATGAGGCTGCGGCCTGAGGCGTTGCGGTCGCTCCAGACGAGATACTTCTCAGCGAGCCAGGCGAGCAGGCCGAGCGGGGAATCAGCGAGCGCCACGGTGAGGGTTTGCGGCCGGGTGCTCTGGATGGCGTAATAGCCCATGCCGTCGGACCACAGCCGTGCGTTCTCGGTGAGCCACGCCGCCTCCTCGGGCTGCACGGCGGCGCGCGCCGGATCATCCTGCGCAGGCGGCGGGATGGCGACGAAATTCAGATGCAGTCCGAGGCAGCGCTGCGGATAACGGCGGGCGAGCTCGCTGCCGATGACGCTGCCCCAGTCGCCGCCCTGCACGAAGAAGCGCTCGTAGCCGAGCGCCGCCATCAGTTCGGCCACGGCGTGCGCCATGGCGGCCGCATCACAGGGTTGCTCGAGCGAGCGGGTGGAGAAGCCAAAGCCGGGCAACGAAGGACACACCACGTGAAAGGCCGGTGCCGGGCGCGTCAGCTCGGCGACGACGCCACGAAACTCGAGAAATGAGCCGGGCCAGCCATGCAGTAGCAACAACGGGACCGCATCCGCGGCGCCGCTGCGCGCATGCAGGAAGTGCAGTTGTTCAGTCCCGCGCGGGACGAGGAACGCCGGGTGGGCGTTCACCCGGGCGGCAAACCCCTCCCAGTCAAGTGCCGCCAGCGCCGCGGCGAGCCGCGCCAACTCACCCGGCGGAATGCCCAGGCGACCCTCGACATCGGCGGCCGCGGGCAGCGTGTGCGCGCGCGCAAGTCGCTGCTGCAAGTCCGTGACCCTGTCGAGCGCAGGCACGTAGCGAAAGGCGCGCATGCTTAAGCGCGCGGATCGATCAACACCTTGCAGCCGCTGGGTTGGGTGCGCAGAGCCTCGAAAGTCTCTGGCAGCGCCTCGAATCCCACCGTGCCGGTGTGCATAGGCTCAGCTTGGATGCGTCCGTGCGCCAGCGCCTCAAGCACGGCCGCGAAGTTGTGCTCCGCGTAGCACTGGCTGAACTGCACGCTCACTTCCTTCATAAGTGCGGTGAGCGGCAGGATTTTATCTTCCGCGAAGCACACACCCGCGACCAACACGCGGCCGCGAACCCCCGCAAGTTCGATCGCCTGCTGCAGCAGCCCGGCCACGCCGACGCACTCGAACACGATCTGTGGGCGCCGGCCGGCGAGGGCAGCGAAGCGCGCGCCGATATCCTCCGCCGCCGGGTCGAGCACTGCGGTGGCACCGAGTTGCAACGCGATCGCGCGCCGCTCGCGCGAGCGTTCGCTCACGATCACGTCTCGGGCCCCGTTCTGGCGCGCAAACAGGATTACTCCCGCGCCGATGGGGCCGGCGCCAATCACGAGCACCGCGTCACCGCGGCCGACGGCCGCCAACTCGACCGCGTGGTGCGAGACCGCGAGCGGCTCGACCATCGCACCGGTGGCGAACGTGACACCGTCCGGCAGGCGCTGCAGCATGCTGGCGCGCGCGCCGACATACTCGGCGTAGGCGCCCGGATAGGTGAGGTTGGTGCCGGTGAAGAGTCCGCTGCGGCACAGCGCCGGCAACTGCGCGCTGCAGGCATCGCACTCGTGGCAGGCCTGTACGGGAAGCGCCGTCACGCGATCGCCGAGCCGCCAGGCGCCGCCGATCGCGGAACCGAGTTCCACGATCGTGCCGGCAAATTCGTGTCCGAAGACGGTGCCTGCGGGCACCACACCGTACTCGCTCATGTGCAGATCCGAGCCGCAGATCCCCGCGCGCGCGACCTGAATGATGACCTGTTCGGCGGCAGGCCGCGGGTCGGGCAGCTGCTCGATGCTGAGGGGTTTGCCAACCGCCTGGAACAGTGCCGCACGCATGAAATACTCCTGGCTGCCGCCGGCGCGTTCTATCACGTCGGGGTCGCGGATCTTAGGGCGCTTTCTCTGACACCTAGTGTAAGAAGGGTCTTGGGCCGCTGACGAGTGTAGCGCCAGGTGGTCTTTGACTACGTGCGAACAAAGGCAGCTAAGCGGCTCATTTGGCTGGTGAAAATCGCGCCCGGGGTCATGGGGCGGGGGCCTCGCGAGCGGCGGGGTGCGTTCCTGCAATATATTGTCGAATAGAGCGAATTTCTGACACATGCCCGAGATAGGTTAGGCTAGATTGTCTTAAGCGCCGGGAAGAGCGTCACCCGAACGTCGCGTTTCGCAGACGGGTTGCTGTTTGATGTTAGGCATTAGAATCTTTGGGTTCTAACCGAGGTCAAGGATGATGCGCGTACGCGCCGGTCTCACCCACGTCGTTCTGGCGCTGCTGCTTGCGGCGCTGGCCACCGCCTGCGGTGGTGGCGGCATGAATTCAAATTCATCGACGCCGGCACCGCCGAGCGGTTCGCCTCCTCCTCCTCCATCGACCTCGACCATCGATTTTGTCACCTATAAGAATGACATCAGCCGCACGGGACAGAACCTGGCCGAGACGCTTCTCACGCCGGCGAATGTGAATTCGACGAGCTTCGGGCTGCTGCGTTTTCTTTCCACCGACGGCAAAGTCGATGCTCAGCCGTTGTATCTGTCGCAGCTGACGGTGCAGGGTAGCGCGCACAACGTGGTGTTCGTCGCCACGGAAAACGACACCGTGTACGCCTTCGACGCGGACAGCGGCGCCGTTCTTTGGCAGGTTTCGCTCCTTGGCAGCGGTGAGGCCCCGAGCGATATGGTGGATAGCTGTGATCAAACGACGCCGACGATCGGCGTCACGGCGACGCCGGTGATTGACCGCGCCGCCGGCGCGCACGGCACCCTGTTTGTCGCAGCCATGTCCAAGACCACCGCCACCGCCACGTATCATCAGCGCCTGCACGCCCTGGACGTGACGACCGGTACGGAGTCGCTCAACGGCCCGATGGAAATTGCGGCCAGCTATCCTATTGCCGGCGGTAGCATGACGTTTGCTCCGGAGGCCTACGAGGAGCGCGCCGCGTTACTGCTGTCACAGGGCACGATTTACACCAGTTTTACCTCGCACTGTGACGTGCCGCCCTATTCGGGCTGGGTCATCGCCTACAGCGAGAGCAATCTGGCGCAGACGGCCGTGTTCAACGCCGCTCCCAACAGCGGTGGCGGGGGGCCTTCGATCTGGATGTCCGGCGGGGGCCCGGCGGCGGATGCGGCCGGCAACGTCTACCTGCTCACGGCCAACGGCGCCTTCGAGACGACCCTCGACGCGAACGGCTTTCCCGATCAGTCCGACTACGGCAACAGTTTCCTGAAGCTCGCCAGCAGCGGCGGCACGCTCAGCGTGGCGGACTATTTCACGATGTACAACGAAGTGGTCGAGTCCAATAGCGATCAGGATCTAGGCTCGGGCGGCATCCTGCTGCTGCCGGATCTTACCGACGCTACGAACACTACGCGCCGCCTCGCGGTCGGTGCGGGTAAGGACGGCAACCTCTACGTCGTCGATCGCGACAACATGGGCAAGTTCAACGCCAGCGCCAACAACAACTGGCAGGTGCTCATCGACGCACTCGGCGGCGGCATCTGGTCGACGCCCGCCTACTACAGCAGCACCGTCTATTACGGCCCGAACAATGGACCGCTCATGGCCTTTTCCATAAGTAACGCCCGACTGGCAGCCGCCTCGAGCAGCGCCACGAGCTTCACCTACCCAGGCACCGCACCGGCCGTGTCGGCCAACGGCAGCACCGGGGGCATCGTCTGGGCGCATGAGAACGCCAGCCCCGCCGTTCTGCACGCGTACGATGCGAGCGATCTCACCCACGAGCTTTACAACAGCTCGCAGGCGGCCAACGGTCGCGATCAGTTCGGAGCGGGTAACAAGTTCATCACGCCCGTCATTATCGGTGGCAAGGTCTTCGTGGGCACGCAGAACGGCGTCGCTGTCTTCGGACTACTGTAGGGCCGGGAGGTCCCGCCGCGGGCGGCGGAGAGGTTCACGGCGAGGAGGCCAGTTCCAGCTGCTGCAGGCGCGGGCCTGCGAGCTGGCCGATATCCACCGAAACCCGATAGAGCACCACCGTAAAGAGCACGAGCGCGACCCCAAGTGCGATGCAGGCGCGCACATGGCGCGCTTCAAAGGTCTGGATCGAACGCGCAAAGGCGATGAAGGCCAGCACGGCCGCGACCACCACGGTCGCATCGACGCTCGCACGCTGCCAGTAACTGCCCCCGAGGTGCAGCCACATCCCGAACTCATCGAAAGTCAGCCCCATAGCGATGCCGTAGGCAAACGCGGCGCGGCGCGCTGCATCCCCGCTTGGCGCGCGAAAGAGCAGATACCCGCCCACGACGGCGAGCAGGAAAATGCCGTAGTTAAGATGATGGACGTGGGTGCTGCTCAAGAACAGATACATGTTCGGAATGCGCCGCGCCATGATCAGAAATACGGTGGCGCGCGCCAGAATGAATGTCAGCACAAAGGCCAGCAGCGCGCGCCGGGCGAGCTCATCCGCGGTGGGCGCGGCTGGCGTAGCCGCAGTCGGGGCGCTGCTCATGGGGCGCGATCTTGGCCTATCCCGAGGCGGCCCCGCAAACACGGACCCGCCTGGGAGCGTCAGCTAGCGGCCGTTGGCTTCCAGGGCGACTGAATTGATCACCTGACGCACCGCGGGCGCGGTGCGCGCGATCGACTCGGCCTCTTCGCGCTGATAGGCAGTCGCCACCTGGCCGGTCAGGAACACCACCCGGTCAGAAGTCTGCACGTAGAGCTGATTGGGCGGTCCGAGCGCCGGGTGCGCTCGCAACAACGACTGCACCTCGTGGGTGATCTGCCCATCCCCCGCGCAGCCGTGCCAGCCACACTTTCGGTAGGCGTCAAAGCCGGCGCAACCGGTCAGGGCCGCAAAAGCGGGCACGAGGGCCAACACGCGCCAGGAACAGGACAACGGCATCGAACTACACACCTCGCGGGCTGATACGTTGTTTGAGTGCCAAGGTTGCCGACGGTTCCCACCAGAGAGGTTGAGGGCGCACGCTGTAGCCGTGCAGCGGGGGCGCCACTTAGTATCCGTCGTGGCGTTTCCGCGACGCCGCAGGGGAGTGCTGATGTTCGGATTGCTCAAACCGGCCCCGTCCGCTGCACCCCTGGCTGAGGCGCAGATCGACCCTGAGTATCGGCGCCAGCGCCGCAACGTGTTCCTGGGCATCTTTGTCGGCTATGCCGGCTACTACTTGGTGCGCAACAATCTCGCGCTCGCGATCCCCGACATTCTGCGGGAACACCCCGAGTACACCAAGGCGGGTCTGGGCAGCGCGCTGACGGGCCTTTCGATCGCCTACGGTCTGTCGAAGTTTCTGATGGGCTCGGTCTCCGACCGCAGCAATCCGAAGTACTTCCTGCCCCTGGGACTTTTGTTGTCGAGCGCCATCATGGCCGCGTTTGGCCTCAGCCATGCCGCCTTCGCCTCACTCTTCGCCATCATCGTGATCATGATCCTGAACGGCTGGGTGCAGGGTATGGGCTGGCCGCCCTGCGGCAAGACGATGGTGCACTGGTTCAGCACCAAGGAACGCGGAGTCACGGTGTCGGTGTGGAACACCGCGCACAACGTCGGTGGGGCACTCGTTGCGAACCTGGCGCTCGTGGGGGTGTCGCTGTTCCACGATTGGCGGGCCAAGTTCTATTTCAACGCGTTCATTGCCGCGGCGGTTGCCGTGATCGCTTACTGCCTGCTGCAGGACACGCCCCAGTCCCGCGGTCTGCCGCCGATAGAGAAGTATAAGAATGACTATCCTCCCGGTTACACCGAAGCCAGCGAACGCACGCTCAGTTTCCGTGAGATCCTCTTCAAGTCCGTGCTGAGCAACGGTTACCTGTGGGCGATCGCCATCGCCAATGCATTCTGCTACTTCGTGCGCTACGGGGTGGAGAACTGGATTCCGACGTATCTTGAGACCGCCAAGGGCTTCTCGTTCAAGGAGTCAAGCTTCGCGTGGTCACTGTACGAATACGCTGCGATCCCCGGCACGATCGCTTGCGGCTGGATCTCCGACAAATGGTTCAAAGGTAAGCGTGCCCCGGCCACCATTCTCTTCATGACCCTGACAATGCTCGCCGTCGTCGTCTACTGGTTCAATGGCAACGGTCCGCTGTGGATCGACTATGCGGCGCTGATTGCGATCGGGTTTCTCATCTACGGGCCGATCATGATCATCGGTTTGCACTCGCTCGACCTCGTGCCCAAGAAAGCCGCGGGCACGGCGGCCGGATTCACCGGTTTTTTTGGCTACGCGTTTGGCTCGGCGATCTCCGGCAGCGGTGTCGGCTGGATTGCAGACCACTTCGGTTGGGGCGGTGTCTTCACAACGATGGTCGCCTGCTGCCTGCTGACGATCTTCTTCAGCGCCCTGACCCTCAGCCACAAGGCGCAAAGCGCCGCCCGGGTGCCGCCCGCGCTCGGTACGCGCTAGCATTCCCTTCTTCCGTCTCTCAACGCGGAGCCTGTTATGAACGATGTGACCCGCCTTGTGGCCGCCGCCGCCTGGGGTGCGATGGCGGCCGTATGCGTTGCAGCAACGGGTGCGGGCGCGAGGCAAGGCTGCAGTGAGAGCGCAGAACTCGCGCGGATCAACAAACGCTTCGATGCCCTGGAGAAGTCGCTGGCCGCTCTGCAAACCCAGTCGACTCAGACCGCCTCGGATGCGACGTTCGCCCACACGGCGACGACGCGTCAGCTTGCGAGTCTTGGCAGTCAGCTCACCGAGGTCAACGCCACGGTCGCATCGCTGTCCGACCAGGTGCGCTAGGGGCCGCAGCCCCGCCGCAGTTTGCCTATGGATGCATCGCCACTGGCCGGTTGGGACAATTTCTATGTCATCGTCGGCTCGGCCGCCTCGGGCCTCACGGGGTTGACTTTCGTCGTCATCGCACTGATCCGGGATGCCCGCAACGTGCGGCCCACGGGGCTGCGCGCGTTTGTCACCCCGACGATCGTGCACTTCGGCGGCGTTCTGGCGCTGGCGGCGTTCTTGAGCATGCCGCACCAGCGCGTGGCGACACTCAGCGCCGGACTTGTAACCGGCGGACTTGCGGGCCTGGGGTATGGCGTCTTTACGGGGGTCAACCTGAGCCGGCACGGTGCTGAGTACGTGCCGGTGCGCGAGGACTGGGTGTGGAATGTGATCTTGCCTACGCTCGCGTACGCGGCGCTTGTGTTGCTCGGACTCCTGATCTGGAGCCGGCCCGCGCAGGCTCTCTTTGGCGTAGCTGCAGTGTCGCTTGCCCTGCTGTTCATCGGTATCCGCAACGCCTGGGACATCGCGATATGGATGACGACGCAGCGCAAGCCATGATCCGCACAGGAGCTGCGCGTTAGCGCTGCCGAAATTCCCGGACTTGACCGGATGGATGCAGTCGGCTCAGGGTTAGGTGGCAGGGGGCAGCTTCCTAATTGCTGCGCTGCAGACGACGGTTATTTTCGGACGTCCGCAGAATGACGCGGGGGAACATATGCAGCGATCGGTGCACGCCTATCTCAAGGCGCTCGAAGCGGGGGACGCTGAGAAGGCTGCGTCCTTATTCATTCCCGACGGCTGGGTGGAATCGCCCTTCCTCGGGCGACTGCCGGTGCGACAGTTCGTGAAGAAAGTAGCCGATGCGTCCAAGGGAACAAAGCTCACCGTGCACGACGTGCTGGTGAGTGCGGAGGGTCACCTGCGGGCGGTCGCCTACTATTTATACGACTGGCGTCTGAAGGACGGTTCGCGGGTTGCGTTTGACTGCGCGGACGTATTTAACTTTGATCCGAGCAGCGGACGCATCCAGTCGATCGTATTGGTCTATGACACGCACCCGGTGCGCGGGGTTGTTGAGAGCAAGTATCCGTAACTGCCCGGCCGCCTGCTGCTATTGGCCCTACCGTTAAGAGATGCGGCGCACCGCGGGTGCAGGATCGGCCTGCAACGTCGGGACGCTTTCCCGCCGTACCCGCGCTACGCTTCTACCCAGCGACGATCGGAGCGCAACTTCCGCACGGGAGGCTCAGAGAGTCATGGGTACTTACGATTACGCGCCGTTCGTAGTCCTGCCGCGACGTGCGATCGCCGCCGCCGCCATCCTCGCATTTCACGTGCTTGTCGCTTACCTGGTGGCGACGGCGCTGATGCCCACGATCCAGCCCGCGCTCGAGAAGCCGCTGGTGGGTACGGTTACGATTGAGAACCGCCCCCAGCTGCCGCCGCCTTCACCCGCGCCGCTCGATCTGCACCACACGCGGATTACGGTGCTGGCCCCG
Source organism: uncultured Pseudomonadota bacterium (assembly GCA_963850955.1). Lineage (GTDB taxonomy): Bacteria > Pseudomonadota > Gammaproteobacteria > Steroidobacterales > Steroidobacteraceae > 13-2-20CM-66-19. Next base: position 3,386,782 of record CAWKMW010000004.1, on the reverse strand, counting down.
GCATCCCCCGAACTGCCCGGCACACAGCCTGAGGCTCTGCAGAATCCCGCCGGCGCGGAAAGTCAGGCTGGCTCGGGCGCGCAGACCGAGCCAACAGCGCTGCCGCCGGTGCGAATGTTGGGGAAGAACCAGCTGCCTGACACCGAGGAATTCTATCCGCCGCAACTGCGACGCCTGGGTGTCGAAGGGGCGGCGTATGTGCGGGTGTGTGTGGACGGCGCGGGTGTGCGGCAGGGCGATCCGCGCATCGAGCAGTCATCGGGCGACGCGCGCTTGGATGAGGGAGCGGTCAATGTCGCCCGTCATGGGCGTTATGCGCGCTCGGTGCAAGGCGATGCCCCGGTGCCAAACTGCTTCCGCTTTCGCATTGTGTTCAAAATGCGATAGCGGGATCGCCGCGTCGGCGGCGAGCATCGGGCGTTCCCGGGCAGGCGAGACGCGCGCTTCTGGGCTCCGGTGCTGACTCAGCCGGCAAGACTGCTGCGGCGATACATCGCGCTACTGAGCCACGCGGGGTTAACCTCGACGCCCCAGCCGGGGGCGGAGGGAATTGCCACGTGACCGTCCCGGACGGTGTAGGGATCCTCCACGAACAACCCTTCTTGCCAGGGGTAGTAGTCCGCCCCCTCGATCGAAAGCTCCAGATACTTGCCGGCATTGGGGATTGCCCCGAGCAGATGCATGGTGCATAGCGTTACTAGCGAGAGATTCGCGCTGTGCGGCGTGCACGGCAAACCCGCGGCGGCGGCCATCTGCACCACTTGGAGTGTTCGGCATATCCCACCCATGTACATAACATCCGGCTGCACGATATCCACGGTGCGTGTTTCGATCATGCGTGCCCAGGTGGCAAGATCCCAGTCCTGCTCACCGCCGGTGACATCAAGATCGAGCGCATCGGTAACGAGTTTGGTTTTCTCGAGCTGCCAGTAGGGACACGGTTCCTCGTAATGGCTGACGCCTTCGGCCTGCAGCAACCGTCCCACCTCGATCGCGCGTGGCGGCGAGAAGCCACTGTTGGCGTCGACGAGTTTGGCCACGCCCGCGCCAAGGGCGCGGGCCACCTTGGGGACGATGGCCTCGGTGCGGCCGGGCCACTCGTCAACGTCATGGCCGCACTCGGCCCCCACGCGCCACTTGAAGGCGTCGAAGCCCTTCTCATCGCGCAGCCGGACCAGCCGCCGCGCTTCCTGCTCGGGTGAAATGTCACGCCGCATGGAGGAGGCGTAGGCGCGCAGCCGTCGCGGCGAGCCGCCGAGCAGTTCCACCACCGGCTTGCCGCTGAGCCTGCCGCGCAAGTCCCACAAGGCGGTGTCCAATCCTGCGATCGCGCGGCAGCGGTAACTGCCCGGAAATTTGTGCTCGCGCTCCTCGATGCGCGCGACGAGTGGCTCGATCTGCAGGGCGTCGGCGCCGAGCGCCCAGGGGGCCACCTGGCGGTGAAAGATGCTCGCCGTAATATCCGCATTGTAGGTCGAGGTTTGGCCCCAACCGACCGCGTTGCTGTCGGTGGTCAGCCGGACGAAGCACACGAACTCGTTAGCAAAGGTCTCGAGAGAGGCGATCTTCATGGTTCCAGTCCCGGGCGCGACACAGCCGCACGGGCATTTTCCAGTCCGTGGGCGAACGGACCGCTTTCGCGCCGCCACAGCAGTAGCGCGCACCACAGCGCCGCAAGACTCAGCAACCCAAAGTACTCGATCATCGTAGCGTAGCCGTCCGGATTCGCTGCACTCGCACCGGAGCGGTCGGCGAGCCAGCCGGCAACGCGGTTCGAGCCCCACAGCCCCAGGTTCTGCAACAGCGCAATGAGCCCGAGCGCCGTCCCCAGGCGCCGTGGCTCCACAATCAAGGTGGTGGCCGGCCAGATGATCGCCGGCACGAGCGAGAAGCTGATGCCCATGAGCACCGTGGACGCCCAGGGACTTAGGTCGGTGAGGCCCAGAACGATGAAAGTCACCGGCAGCAGCAGCGTCCCCACGGTTAGCATTGCCGTGCGATGCCCAAAGCGATCTGCCAGCAGGCCGAAAAAGGGCGTGGCGAAGACCGCGGCCGCAAACACCCCTGAATTGACCTGTCCGGCCTGCTGCAATGTGAGTCCCTTGACGTGCTGCAGATACTCGATCGCGTAGGTCTGGCGGAACGGAAAGAACACCATCGCGTACAGACAGTGCAGGCCGAGGATGTACCAATACGACAGATCAAAGGTCCAGACGGCCGACCAGTCTATGCGCTCGCCAGCCACGCGCACCGAAGATGCCGCGGGCACCCGCCATCTCTCGAGCAGGCGGAAGAGTATCGCTGCGAGCAGACCGACGGCGGTAATCCCGGCGCCCAGCCACAGCGGCGGCTGCCAGCCGGCGTCATACAGCGGCCGCGCCCACGAAGGAGAGGTGTCAAGCGAGAACGAGCCGACGCGGGCGAGGCTCAGGAACAGGGCCATGGCGAGGGCGATGCCGCTGCGCGGAAACCATTGTGCAACCCCGGCGACAAGGCAGATGAAGATGGCGCCTTCACTGGCGCCGAACACCAGCCGCCCGGTCCACATGAGCCCGTAGGGTGTCCCGATCGCGGTGAGCACGGCACCCACGAAACCGACGAAGGCGGCCCACAAGGTGACGCGCGCGGCGCCATACCGATCGATCAGCAGCCCATTCAGCAGCGCCAGCAGGATGTTAGGCAGACTGATGACGGCGGTCAGATCACCGATCTGGGACTGCGTGAACCCGCGCTGCCGCCCGAGCAGATCGGCGATGGGACCGATCGCATCGGACTCGTAGTAACTGCTGAAGATCGCGATCGCCGCAAGTCCCAGCGCCACCCAGCGCAGCGGCAGGGGCTGGCCCTCCTGGGCGCCGGTGTTGGCGGCGGGGCCGCTCACAGCCGACGCGGAAGCGGGTGGCCGGTGTCTGGGTGCAAGACGTCGGCCGCTGCGTGGCGCATCAGGAGGATCGGGCCTCTGGCTGGACTCATAGTGCTTATTAGACTATCTCACATCTGCCGCGCCACACTGACCGTGGCTTCTTGCGCGAGTCCACGATGACGACACAACGCACCGTCTGTGGCTTGTGAGCTCTGGGCAGTTTGTGACCATGGTCATCTGCGCTTGAGCGCGGTCTACGAGCGGCGCTTAAAGAACTGTACCGCGCGCTCATGCTTTTCAGCCGCGGCGCGGGTCTTGAAGGTGCCCAGATTGCGCCGCCGCTTGGTGCGCGGATCGATCTTCCGTGAGTACAGCCGGTACTCGCCTGATTTGAGCTTGCGAATCATGGTTCTGACTCCTGCGACGCCGAGAATAATTGCGCCGCGTTGCCGCTTATAGGCCTCCGGGTGCGGTGTTTCCTGTCGGTGGCCGCCGATGCGCCCGGGGATCTGAGCCTGCGAGCGCGGCAGGAATAAAAACGCCTGCGCGGCAGTCTAGCCATCCAGACCCTGCCACTCACAGGACCACGCATGATTTGCCGTTACGCCCAGTGCGCCCGGGCAGCGCTCTTTGTTCTGAGCCTCGTACGGGGCGCGGCGGCTTACGCTCAGGCAGCTTCGGAGACCCTGAGCGGCGATGCCGTGCGGGGCAAGGCCCTTTACCAAGCCTGTTCGGCCTGCCATTCGCTTGATGACAACGACATCGGACCTAAGCATCGCGGCGTCGTGGGTCGTCGGGCCGGAACCGTCCCTGACTATGCCTATTCCCCGGCGCTCAAAGCCTCGGGTCTCACCTGGGATCCGGCGAACCTGGATCGTTGGTTGACCAACCCCCAGACTCTGGTGCCGGGCACGAAGATGTATTTCCTGCTCGCCAATCCGCAAAGTCGCGCCGACGTCATCGCCTACCTGACGCAGCAGAAATAGCGCTCAGGGCGAGGATGCAGTGCGCCCGGTTACGGTTTGTGCCGGCGCGCACGCGGCAGCACCCGCGAAGGGGTGTGGCCCGCAGCCCGCCACCGCCTTCGGGGGTTCAGTCCCGCAGGTTCCGCCGCAGCACGAGCAGTCCAGCCGCTCGGGGTCGCGCGGCCTGCCGCCACTGGATCATTGAGGCTTAGTCGGCTGAGCCTGCCCGCTGTCGCTCTTCGGTGCCGGCGGGTGCCCCTTGAGCAGTGCTTCCTGGCACGCCGTGGTCAACTCGTCGTGGTGCGCGTTCAAGCAGTCGTAGATGCGACCGCCACCGTGAACACCCGCGCACAGCTTCTTGTAGTCAGCTTCGCAGGCCTGACGCGCGGAAGGCGCCGTCGTCGTGGGCGGCGCGGCAGGTGGGGTGTCCTGAGCCTGCCCGCTCAGACTGAAAAGGCCGAGACAGCTCAGCGGGAGCACCCATGCTTTCATGACGTCACCTCGCAATGTTTTACAAAACGGACCGTGCAGTCAGACGCGGTAGCCGGCGGCAGATTACAACAACGGCGAGCGCTGTGCGCGTAGCGGCGAGACGTACTTGTTATCAAAAGTGATAGCGGCCGAGCGGCCGGATATTTATATTCGTGTCCTGCACTTGGCATGAGGGCCCGGTGACTCGTCAGAAGAAATCGACGGCAGCATTGTTTCGGCCCGCGCAATCAAATGCCGCGCGTCCGCGCCAGCCGGCATGTGCGGAAGACAATCCGGCAATCCAAGGAATCTGGCATGTGGTTTGCGCAATTCCGCGTGGCCAGGTTTCTACGTATGGAGCCGTTGCAAGGGCTGCGGGGCTCCCGGGTCGTGCGCGCCAGGCAGGATTTGCGTTGCGCGTGGCGCCTGAGGCACTGAATCTGCCGTGGCATCGGGTGGTCGGTGCGGGCGGGCGTATCGTGTTTCCGAGCTCCTCGCGGGAATACCGCGAGCAAGCCCGAAGGCTACGCGCGGAAGGGGTTGCGATAGAGAATGGACGAGTGACGCGCGCGGCACTGATGGACCCTGATGCTCTCTAGCTCAAAATCACCCTCGAGCGGGCAGCGCGAGTTCGTAGATCTTCCGGCCCGAGGCAGCTCGATCATGCTGCGACTCGGATACCTGGCGGTCGCGACGTTCGCGACGCTGGCCGCGGGGTGTGAGACGAAACCGCTGCGCACGCCGGAGCCTCAGCCGACAGCGCAGTCCGTGCCCCCGCTCAAAGCGGACTTCTTGCCGGGCTATCTGCCGGCGGGCACGGCGCCCAGCAGCCTCAGTCTCTTGCCGCCGCCACCGGCTCCGGGGTCGGCAGCCCAGGCGCGGGATGACGAGGCGGCCAAGGCTGCTCTCGCACTGCGCGGTAGCCCGCGCTGGCAGCAGGCAACGGAGGATGCGGATCTCAAATCCCCGAACGCCGTTGAAACTTTTGCGTGCGCCGTAGATGTCCCCATCAACGAGACCGACACCCCGCGCCTGTACGTGCTGTTGCGTCGAACCATGACGGACGACGGTTTGGCGACTTATCCGACGAAGAACAAGTATCAGCGTGCGCGCCCATTCACGGTGAATGCGTCCGCGATCTGCACGCCGAAGGAAGAGGCATTCTTGCGCACGAATGGCTCCTATCCGTCCGGCCACAGCGCCGTCGGCTGGGGCTGGGCTTTGATCTTGACTGAGATCGCACCGGAGCGAGCGGACGCGATTCTCGCGCGCGGCCGCTCCTTCGGCGACAGCCGCGTGGTGTGCAACGTTCATTGGCTCAGCGACGTGGAGGAGGGCCGGGTGATCGCCTCAGCCACGGTTGCGAAGTTGCACAGTCGGGCCGACTTCCGGGCCGATCTTCAGGCCGCCGGCGCAGAGATCGCAGCGGCGCGAGCGAAGGGGCTGCATCCGGCTCGGGATTGCGTCAAGGAAGACGCGTCGCTCGCGGCCCACTAGCCGCCGTCACTCTGGCGTCAGGAGCTTAGCGAGGGGGTCCCAGTAGTGGACGCGCCAGCCATAAGCCAGGTGGCTCCCTTGACCTTCCGGGAACCCGCGGTGGTCGAAGACCAGATGGCATCCGGTTCCTTTTTCGACCAACACAAATTTCACCACTGAGTAATCACCGGCGCGCCAGCTGCCCGCCCGCCAGGCCTGCACCAGGCGCTCGCCTGGCACCATTTCCAGGTGCCACCCCGTCACATAGCCGCCGAACAGCGTGAACGGGCCACCCACTTCGGGGCTAATGAATGTGGCTCGCGCCTTGGGCGCGGTGAGCAGGCTCACGGCATCGCTCAGGCGGGTCAGCGCATCGAACTGTTGCGTAGTGGTGAGCGCTGCATAGACTCGCCGGCAGCTGGCGCCGAAGTCGACTTCCTGGTGGATGGCCTCCGAGGAGTGCGTCAACCCGTCGCCTTCGCCACGAGCGCTCTGCGCGCCAGTGGATTGTGCGACCGCCCGTGCCTCAAGAGTCAGGACCAGCGCAACGGCGGTAACGCCGAGCGCGAAGGCGCGGCGGGATATGAAACTGGCGCGCATCAGCAGCTCCTTTCAAATGCCGGGCTCCGCACTTCGCGGACGGCACCCTCGGGGGCAGTATAAGCATTGCTGGGGTCGCAGCGTCTCAGCGGCGCGCGATCGAGCTTGGCGCACAGGTTGGCACTGCTTCAGAGCTATTCCCTTACGCTGCACGGCACGCGAATACGAGGTTCATGGCACTATGGAGCCGGATTCTCATCATCCCTGCGGCTCCAAAAGATGCCTACGACGGATTGCGGTGCGGTGAGCTGCGCTTTGCTTGAGGCCGAGGCGGTCGTGACAGCCAAACGATTCAAATGAGTAAGAACAAGCGCAAGCGCAACCGCACTGCCGCCGACAAGAAGACTGCCGCGGCCCCGATGCTAACTCCGCTTGTTCATGCAGGCGCATGGCGTCGCTACCGATGGGCCCTCGCCGCCATTGCCGTGGTCGCGCTGGCCGCGATGGGGTATGTCTGGTGGACGAGCGCGCGAACGCCGCCGACGAGCTCGAGCGTCGTGCCTATCGCGCATGAAACGGCAAAGTCCGCTTTTGTGGGCGCTGCGACCTGTGCCAGCTGTCACGCCGCAGAGGGCGCTGCCTGGCAGAACTCCAAGCACGCGAAGGCCATGCAACATGCGAGCGCGGCGACCGTACTTGGCGACTTTAAGAACGCGAGCTTTACCTACAACGGGGTCGTTTCGCACTTCTTCACACGCGACGACAAGTTCTTCGTCAACACCGATGGCGCGGACGGCAAGCTGGCCGACTTCGAGATCCTCTATACGTTCGGTCTGTATCCCCTGCAGCAATATCTAGTTGCGTTTCCGGACGGACGCCTGCAGGCGCTGTCAATCGCCTGGGATGCACGACCGAAGGAGCAGGGCGGAGCGCGCTGGTATCACCTCTACCCGGGCGAGCACGTCACCTTCAAGGATCCGCTGCACTGGACGCGGTTGAATCAGAACTGGAACTGGATGTGTGCCGATTGCCACACCACCAAGCTCGACCGCAATTACAACCCCGCCAACAACACGTACGCGACCACCTGGGCGGAGATGAATGTCGCCTGCGAGGCCTGCCACGGTCCGGGCTCGCGCCATGTCGCCTGGGCTAACCACGTGCCGGGCTACGAGAAGGTCGCAGACCAGGGGCTGATCGTCGCTCTTGATGAACGTCGGGACGTGCACTGGACGCCGGTTGCAGCGACCGGTAACGCGCTGCGTAGCGTGCCTCTGACAAGTGAACGCGAGCTCGAAGTCTGCGCGCAGTGCCACTCGCGCCGTGAGGCATTTGCCGCCGGCATGAATCACGAAGGGCACCTTTTCGATACGCACGCGCTCGCGCTGCTGACCGATCGGCTGTACTTTCCGGATGGCCAGCAACGCGACGAGGTGTACGAAGTCGGCTCATTTCTGCAGAGCAAGATGCACGCGCACGGCGTCACCTGCAGCGATTGTCACGAGCCGCATTCGGGCAAGCTGCGCGCGCCCGGCAATGCGGTCTGTGCACAGTGCCACGCACCGCTCAAATACGCCGCGCCGGCACACACGCTGCACGCGCAGGGCTCGGCCGGCGCGCAATGCGCGGCCTGTCACATGCCGACGCGTGACTATATGGTGATCGACGCACGGCGCGACCACTCCATCCGCATACCGCGGCCGGATCTGAGCGACACTTTGCAGACCCCTAACGCCTGCACGGCGTGCCACAAGGACCACGACGCCGCCTGGGCGGCGGCTGTTATCGAGCGCGCCTTTGGGCACGAGCGTGAGGGCTTCCAGACCTTCGGCGCGGCGCTGCACGATGGCCGCACGGGAGCGCGCGGCGCGGTTCCGGAGTTGATCGCGGTGGCGAAGGATACGAAGACGCCGGCGATAGCGCGCGCCACGGCGCTGGCCGATCTGGGTTCCTACCTGAGCAATGCCGCTCTGCCCGCGTTGGAGGGCGGCTTGGCCGATCCGGATGCGATGCTGCGCGGCGCGGCGCTCGACGCGCTGCTGGGCGCGCCGCCACAGGAGCGGGTACGGCTGGCGCTCGGCCTCATTGACGATCCCTCGCCCATCGTGCGGATCAAGGCCGCGCGCGTGCTGGCGATCATGCCGGAGCAGGGGGGTGAGGCGGCCCTGCGCGCGCCGCTTGAGAAGGTGTTTGCTGAATACGTTGCCTCACAGCGCGCCAATGCTGATCGCCCGGAAGCACATCTGAATCTCGGTCTGTTCTATGTGGAGCGTCGCGACCCGCTGAAAGCGGAAACCGAATACCGCGCAGCCCTCGCGCTGCAAGCAGATTTCGTGCCCGCTTACGTCAACTTGGCGGATTTGTATCGGATCTACCATCGCGAGGCCGACGCCGAGGGCGTGCTCACAGCCGGATTGCAGCAAATCCCTGATAACGCCGATCTGCAGCACGCCTTGGGTCTGCTGCGCGTGCGACAAGGACGCATTGCGGACGCATTGCCGTTGCTGGAAGGGGCCGCTCGGGCGGATCCGAACAATGTGCGCTACGCCTATGTCTATGGGGTGGCTCTGCACGACAGTGGCCGCGCGAAGCAGGGCGTGTCCGTCATGGAGCGCTCGCTGGTACGCTTCCCCCGCGATCCGAACCTCCTGTCCGCACTGGCGGCCTATGCCCGCGAGGCCGGCGAGCCAACGCGCGCGCAGGCCTATGCGAAGCGGCTGGCCGACGTTTCTGCCCCGCCGCCCAAGGACGCCGACCCGCACTAAAACGAACGGCTGTCGGATGCGCGGACGGGGCCGTACCCGCGGGCGGGGGCCTCCACGGTCTCGACCCGGAGCGCGCCTCGCCGATAGACTCGAGCTTGAACCGGCCGATCGCCTGAGAGGTTTTGGGCGCCGGCGCTGGGTGCTTGCCGAGGGTAAGGGGTCTCATAGGCATTGCTATGACTGCCGCTACTTTGAATCCAGAGGATTTCATCCTCGAGACCCGGGGCTTGAGTAAGCACTTCAGCGGTTTTGTCGCGGTCAACAAGGTGGATTTACAGGTGCGCCGCGGGCAAATCCACGCTCTGATCGGCCCCAACGGCGCGGGGAAGACCACGTTTTTCAACCTGCTCACGAAGTTCCTGAGTCCGACGCAAGGCCAGATCTTCTATCAAGGCACAGACATCACCTTTGCGCCGCCCGCGCAGGTGGCTCGCCGCGGGGTCGGGCGGTCGTTCCAGCTGTCTGCCGTTTTTCCGCACCTGAGCGTGCTGGAAAACGTCCGTATTGCGCTGCAGCGTTCACTGCCGACGACTTTCCATTTCTGGAAAGCAGAATCGAGCCTGTCGGTTCTTAACGGGCGGGCGATGGAACTGCTCGACAGCGTGGATCTGGGCGGATTCGCCGGCAAGGTTGCCGTTGAGTTGCCCTACGGTCGCAAGCGCGCCCTGGAGATTGCTACCACGCTCGCCATGCAACCCGAGCTGATGCTGCTGGACGAGCCGACGCAGGGGTTGGGTCATGAGGACGTGGCTCGCGTGACCGCGCTCATTAAGCAGGCATCGGTCAAACGCACGACGCTCATGGTCGAACACAACATGCAGGTGGTGGCGCGGATTGCCGATACGATCACGGTGTTGCAACGGGGCCAGATCATCGCCAGCGGAACCTACGCCGAAGTATCCCGCAACCCCCTCGTCATGGAAGCCTACATGGGTTCGACGGACGCCGAGCTCGGGAGTGGGCAGGCGTGAGCGAGGCGTCGCTGCGTATTTCGGGCCTGCACGCGTATTACGGCGAGTCGCACGTTCTGCATGGCGTGGACTGTTATGTCAATCCCGGAGAGGTGGTGACGCTTCTCGGCCGCAATGGCGCCGGCCGCACGACCACACTCAAGGCACTGCTTGGGCTCGTTACCCAACGCTCCGGCTCAGTTCTGATCAATGGCCGTGAGACGATCGGACTGCCCACACACCAGATTGCGCGCTTGGGTGTCGGATATTGTCCGGAGGAGCGCGGCATATACGCGAGCCTCTCGACCGAAGAGAATCTGCTACTGCCGCCGGTGCTGGCGGCGGGCGGACTGTCGCTGGCTGAGATTTATGTGATGTTTCCTAACCTCAAAGAACGGCGCGAGAACCAGGGGACGCACCTCTCCGGCGGCGAGCAGCAGATGCTTGCCCTGGCGCGGATCTTGCGCACCGGTGCCCGACTGCTGCTGCTGGATGAGATTTCCGAAGGTTTGGCTCCGGTAATCGTGCAGACTCTGTCACGGGTGGTTCAGCGCCTGCGCGAACAGGGCTACACGCTCGTTCTCGTGGAACAGAACTTCCGTTTCGCCGCGCCTCTGGCCGATCGCTTTTACATCATGGAGCACGGTCAGATCGTGGACGGGTTTGCGGCTGCGCAGCTGCCGGACCGGATGGGGACGTTGCACAAATATCTGGGCGTCTGAGTCAAAAAAACGGCCAATTAGGGGGAAAGCCAATGAAAGCGACGACGGTGACGATGGCGACGATGGTCGCGGCGGTGGTGCTGGTAAGTCCGTGTGCGGCCTGGGCGGCGGGTGAAGAGGTGGTGATCGGCGACATCGACGATATGTCGGGTGTATACGCCGACGTAATGGGCGCCGGTGGGGTCGAGGCCATCAAAATGGCGATCGCAGACTTTGGCGGCACGGTTCTTAACAAGAAGATCGTGACCCTGGTGGCCGACCACCAGAACAAGCCGGATATCGGAGCATCAAAGTTCCGCGAGTGGGCCGACCAGAACGGGCTGAATCTGTTGCTTGGCGGCTCCAACACTGGCGTCAATATCGCCATGGCGAAAGTGGCGGCGGCGAAGAAGGTGCCGTACATCGCCATCGGCCCGGGAGGCGCCTCGCTCACCAACGAGGACTGCACGGCCTACTCGGTCCACTATGTCTATGACACCACCGCACTGGCTAATGGCACCGCGACCGCCATCGTCAACGCTGGCGGCAAGACCTGGTTCTATCTGACGGCGGATTACGCCTTCGGCACCCAGCTGCAAAGCGCCGCATCCAAGGTCGTCGAATCCCATGGCGGCAAGAACCTCGGCGCGGTGCGCGTGCCGCTCGGAGCGTCCGACTTTTCCTCTTTCCTGCTGCAGGCGCAGGCTTCCGGTGCGCAGGTGCTGGGTCTTGCGAATGCCGGCACGGATTTCAGCAATTCGCTCAAGGCCGCCAACGAATTCGGTATCACGGCGAAGATGAAACCGGCGGCGTTGCTCGCCTTCCTGAGCGATGTGCACAGCATCGGTCTGCAGGCCGCGCAGGGTCTGTACCTGACCACCGGTTGGTACTGGGACCTGAATCCGGAGACCCGCGCGTTCGCGAAGCGGTATTTTGCCAAGATGAACCGAGAGCCGACCATGGATCAGGCGGGGGTCTATTCGGCCACGATGACGTATCTGAAGGCGGTCAAGGCGGTGGGCAGTACGGATGCGGACAAGGTCATGGCGGAACTGAAGCGAACCAAGATCAATGACATGTTCGCCAAGGGCGGCTACATCCGCGCGGATGGCGCGATGATCCATGAGATGTACGTGATGCAGGTGAAGACACCGCAGGAATCCAAGTACCCGTGGGATTACTACAAGCTGGTGAGGACTATGCGCGGCGAGGAGGCCTTTGGTCCGATCACGGGCCTGTGTCCGCTCGCGCCCAAGTGAGCGGTGCATGAGCGTCCTGCAGCTGCGGGCGCCTGCGCGCCCCGCGCCTTAAGGCAGTACCTGGCCACTCTGTGACCGAGATCTTCGGGATACCCGTCGCCGTCATCCTCGGGCAGCTGACGCTCGGGCTCGTGAACGGCTCCTTCTACGCCCTGCTGAGCCTCGGACTCGCGGTGATTTTTGGCCTGATGGGCGTGGTCAATTTCGCTCACGGCGCTTTCTACACGCTCGGCGCCTTCGTCGCGCTCTTGGGCCTGCAGTGGCTCGGGCTGAACTACTGGCTCGCGCTGGTGCTCGCGCCGCTGCTGGTCGGGCTGCTGGGGGTTGTGGTGGAACGCCTATTCCTGCAACGCCTCGACGGGCTCGACCCTCTCTATGGTCTGCTACTCACCTTCGGTCTGGCGCTGATCGTCGAGGGTTCGCTGCATCAGGTCTTTGGCGCCACGGGGCACTCCTATCCGGTGCCTCGGGCGCTGGCCGGCGCGCTCAATCTTGGCTTCATGATGCTGCCGCTGTACCGCGCCTGGGTGATCCTCGCCTCGGTGGTGGTGTGCTTCAGCACCTGGTTCGTCATCGAGCGCACGCGTCTGGGTGCGACGTTGCGCGCCGCTACCGCCAACGCACCGCTGTTGCAGGCCTTCGGCGTCAACGTGCCGCTGCTCAAGGCGGCGACCTACGGTGGCGGCGCGGCACTTGCGGCGCTTGCAGGTGTGCTCGCCTCACCGATCGTGCTCGTGAACTCACACATGGGCACCTCGCTGGTGATTGTCGTGTTTGCGGTCGTGGTGATCGGTGGCATGGGCTCCATCTTCGGCGCGATTGTGAGTGGTCTGGCGCTGGGCGTCATCGAAGGGTTCACCAAAGTCATTTATCCGGAAGCATCCAATATCGTCGTCTTCGTCATCATGGCGGTGGTGCTGATCCTGCGGCCCGCCGGACTCTTCGGTCGGGAATAGCTGTGCGGGCGATGCCAGTCCTCTATGTGCTCGCGGCATTGTTTGCACTCAGCGTGCCGCTGACCGGCATCTATCCCGTTTACGCGATGCAACTGCTGTGCTTCGCGATGTTCGCGTGCGCCTATAACCTGCTGCTCGGCTTTGGCCGCATGCTCTCGTTCGGTCACGCGGCCTTCTTCGGAGCCGCGGCCTACGCCACCTGCTGGCTCGTCACGGCGCACACCTGGGGGCCAGGGACGGCTATTCTGGCCGGAGTCCTCGTGGCGGCGCTGCTCGGTGGTGTCATTGGCGTGGTTGCCATCCGGCGCCGCGGTATCTACTTCGCGATGGTCACCCTCGCGCTTGCGCAGCTTGTGTATTTCGTCTGCCTTGAGGCGCCGTTTACGGGCGGGGAGAACGGCTTGCAGGGGGTGGTGCGCGGCAGCCTGTTCGGGGTCCTTTCCTTGAAGTCTGACGTCGTAATGTACTACCTCGTGTGCGGCGCCTTCATGGCAGTGTTCGTGCTCATACGGCGCGTCGTGCACTCGCCGTTCGGCCAGGTCCTGAAGGCGATTCGCGAGAACGAATTGCGCGCGGTTTCGCTCGGTTACGACGTCAATCGCTACAAGCTTGTGGCTTTCGTGCTCTCCGCCGCGCTTGCCGGTCTGGCCGGCTCGTTGAAGGCGTTAGCGTTGGGCTTCGCGACGCTTTCAGACGTGCAGCAGGCCACCTCGGGCGAGGTCATCCTGATGACACTGCTCGGTGGCACGGGCACGTTTTTCGGCCCCGTGCTGGGCGCGGCGATCATCGTCACGCTGCAGCACTACCTGTCCGATCTGGTCGGCGGCTGGGTAACGGCCATCATCGGCGCCATCTTCGTGGTGTGTGTGTTGTCCTTCCGCCGTGGCATCGTCGGCGAATGGGTCGCCCTGCGGGCCCGTTCCAGCAGCCGGGCCGCGGGTCTTCGTCGCTTCTTGCCCCCTGATGAGCGCTAAGGCGCTGCGCTCGGGGAGCGTAAGCCGCGATATCTGGCATGCGCGTCCTGCGCGGCTTCCTCAATTGACTGGGCGACCGCCACGCGTATTCTGGGTTTGAGGCTGAAAGGACGACGCGATGAGCGACGACGCAGCGGCGCCGGGCGATGCGACTCCTCGCGACAGATCGCGTGCCGAGGAGGGTGCGGCTTTAAAGCTCGCGTTGCTGGGTCTGGCGGGCGCCAGTATTGAATCGTACGACTTCTTTATCTACGCCACCGCCTCAGCCCTGGTGTTTCCGCGGCTGTTTTTTTCCGGGACGTTGCCGCCACTGGTGGCGCTGAGCGCCTCGTTCAGCACCTTCGCGGTGGGTTTCGTAGCGCGTCCGGTGGGCGCGGCCTTGTTCGGACACCTCGGCGATCGCGTAGGGCGCAAGGCTGCGTTTGCCACCGCTCTGATTACGATGGGGGCCGCGACGACGCTCATCGGAGCCCTGCCGCCGTACCAGACGATGGGCGTCCTCGCGCCGATCGCTCTGGTGCTGCTGCGCTTTGCCCAAGGCCTCGCCGTGGGCGGCCAGTGGGGCGGCGCGATCCTGCTCGCGATAGAAAGCGCGCCGAGGTCGAGGCGGGGTCTGTACGGGAGCATCGTGCAGGCGAGCGTACCGGTCGGCGTCGTGCTGGCTAACCTTGCGTTCCTGGTGACCAATGAGGCCATGTCGCCGGCGGCTTTCATGGCGTACGGTTGGCGCATTCCGTTCCTGAGTTCTGTCGTGCTCGTCGGTCTTGGCATATTCATCCAAGTTCGTCTCGCAGACACGTTGGCCTTCCGTCAGCTGCAGGTGTCGGAGCAGTCCTCCGCAAGACCGATGTCACCTATCTTTGAGGTGTTACGGTCCTGCCCCCGATTGATTCTCATCGCCGGAGGCGCAGGCGTCGGCAATATTCTGGCGTTTTACATCCTCATCACTTACGTGGTCGCCTACGGTACGAGTGCGGCGGGTCTGCACCTGCCACGCAGTACGATGCTGGGCGCCGTACTCATTGCCCAGACCGCGACGGCGCCCGTGACGTGTCTGGCCGGCATGCTGTCCGACCGTTACGGTCGCCGCCTTATCTGCATGACCGGGGTGGCACTCATGGGCGTCTGGGCCTTTGTGCTGTTTCCGTTGCTCGAGACGCGCTCGCTGCTGTGGATCACGGTCGCGATGTCTGTCGGCCTTGGTCTGCTCTCCCTGACCTACGGCCCGTTGGCTGCGCTGTTCGCTGAAATGTTCACTACGCGCGTTCGCTACTCAGCCGTCTCGCTTGCCTATCAGATCGCCGGAGTTGTCGGAGGCGGTCTGGCACCAATCATCGCCACCGGCCTGTACGCGAAGTTTCACAGCAATCTTTCCATCTCTGTTTACATTGCCGCCGCCTGCGCCTTGTCCTGGGCCTGTTTGGGGAGGCTTAAGTCAAGAGGCGACAGCGAGCTCGATCATCACGCTGAACCCGCACTGGCAAAGGCTATCGATAGCTGAGCAACATTCTCGGCCGCTCAATCGCGGCACGAGCGGCGGAGCGACTCAGGGTTCGGTATATAGTGCGTAGCGGTCGGCCGGTCGCCGATACGGGGGGCGCCCAGATGAGTTGGTGGGGTTGGGTAATCGCCGGCGCGATACTTCTTGGGGCAGAGCTTGCCTTTGTGAACGCGCAGTTCTACCTGGTTTTCATTGGCGGCGCGGCCATCGTGGTGGGCTTAGTGACGGCGCTGACCCCAGGGCTCCCGGTGTGGGCGCAATGGGCCATATTTGCGGTTCTGGCTATCGTATCCATGGTGATGTTCCGCAGCCGCATTTACCAGAAATTGCGCGGCCATGTGCCGCCAGTGCACACAGGACCGCCGGGCGGTGTCATCACGCTGCAGGTCGATCTCGCCCCCGGGGCAAGCTGCCAGGCCGAGCACGGCGGTACGTTCTGGACGTTGCGCAACGACACGGACGTTGCGCTGCGCTCCGGTAGCCGCGTACGCGTCGCGAGTGTGCATGGACTGACACTGCTGGTGCGGCCCGACGTCTAGGTAACTTGCCAGGAATCCCGCCATGTACAGCTCTTACGTATTCATTGCTCTCGCTCTCATCGCCGTGATCGTGGTGGCGCGCACGGCAACGGTCGTGCCACAGCAAAGCGCGTACGTCATTGAAAATCTGGGGAAGTACAGTCGCACGCTGCAAGCAGGTTTCCACATTCTCATCCCCTTCGTCGAACGCGTGGCTTACCGTCACAGTCTCAAGGAACAGGCGCTGGATGTCGCCGAGCAGATCTGCATCACCCGCGACAACGTGCAGGTCGCGGTCGACGCAGTCCTCTACATGCAAGTGCTGGATCCGCACCTCGCCTCTTACGGCATTACAAACTACAACTTCGCCATCTCCCAGCTGGCGCAGACGACGCTGCGCAGCGAGATCGGCAAGATCGAGCTTGATCGCACCTTCGAAGCCCGCGGCACCATCAACGCTAACGTCGTGGCCGAACTCGACAAGGCCTCGGTCGCCTGGGGCGTGAAAGTGATGCGCTATGAAATCAAAAACATCACCCCGCCCAAGGACGTTCTGACCGCGATGGAGAAGCAGATGCGTGCGGAGCGGGAGAAACGCGCCGTGGTATTGGCATCCGAGGGCGAGCGGGACGCCAAGATCAATCAGGCCGAGGGCGACAAGCAACGCGTTATCAAGGCCTCCGAGGCGAACAAACAGCAGCAGATCAATGAAGCCGAGGGCCAGTCCGCCGCAATCCTCGCGGTCGCAACCGCCACTGCGGAGGGCCTGCGTCGGGTGGGCGGCGCGCTCAGTGAACGCGGTGGCATCGAGGCGATGCAGTTGCGCATCGGCGAGGAGTACGTGCGGCAGTTCGGCAAGCTTGCGAAGGACAGCACTACGCTCGTCGTGCCGGGCAACCTCAGTGATCTTGCGTCGGTCGTTACGATGGCGACGAGCATCGTGCGCAAGGTGCCTCCCGCGCAGTCTTAGCGCGGCGTCACCTGGTGGCGGGCGGGCTTCAGGACTTTGCGCAGCGTTCCTTAACCGTCTGCACCAGGGACCAGCATCCAAGCGTGCGCCCGAGCGCTCAAGAGCCCGAGGCGGAGCCCCGCTCATTTACCAGCGCGAGGCGCTTTTCGGCGGCCGCGACCATCACCTTGAAACGCGGATCATCCCGCAGCGGATCCAGATCCGGGTCGGCCTTGGAATGGTTCAGGAAGCCGACAGCCACCGTCGCAAAAAATGGACTGAGCAGTTCAAGTGCGCCGTCCACGTCCTTCAAATAGGTCGCTAACGTGCAGGCAAAGTTGTAACGCGCGTTCATATTGTCCGGATCAATCAGCAACGCACGGCTGATCCATTCCTTGGAGCGTTCAGCTTCCCCCAAGGTCCCGAGGGCAATCGCGCCGTAACCCATGGCGGTACCGTTGTTCGGATCCTGTGCCAGGGTCTTCTCGGTTCTGGAGAGGGTGATTTGCGCGACCCGCTGCGCCGCCCGTGAATCTCCTATCGCGGTGTAGCAGGTGAGCAGCATGGATCCGGAATTTAGATCCGACTCCATGAGACTCATCGACTTTTCGTAGTAGCGGATGGCCTCGTCCAGCCGTTGCTGCCGGAAGCGCAAGTAGGCCGCGGCCCGGTTGACCTCGTAGGACTCCGGGTCCAGACGCAGCGCGACACTTATTTCTGCGGTCGCCTCATCCTGGCGACCGTGTTGGGACAAGATCCTTGCTTTGACTGCGTGGGCTTCGGCCAGATTGGCGTCCAGCTGCACTGCCCGTTCAGCCGCTACCAAGCCATCATCGACGCTCTTTTCGTGGACGAAGCGCAAATGCATCTGTCCAATGGCCAGCAGCGCCCAGGCGCGCGAATACATGGGGTCTATTTCGATGGCGCGGCGGCACAGGCGAATGATCGCTTCCGTGCGCCGAGCATCCGCTTCATAGCCGGTGACGTAGGCCTGACGCGCCATGAGATACAGGTTGTAGGCCTCGACATTTTCCGTCCCGCGCTGCTCAATCGCCTTCTTTTCTGCCGGCACCAGCTTGAGTTTCAGCGCCTTGACGATGGCTTCGGAGATCTCGGCCTGCAGTGCGAAGATGTCGTTCAGGTCGCGATCGTAACGCTCGGCCCAGACGTGATCGTTGCTGGATGCGTCAACCAGCTGGGCGGTGATCCGTACACGGCCACCGGCTTTGCGCACGCTGCCTTCCAGGACATACCCAACCTTAAGCTCCCGTGCGAGTTTTGGCACATCAACATGCTTGCCCTTGTACATAAAGGCGCTGTTGCGCGACACAACGGTCAATGCCGACACCTTGCACAGATCGGTGATGATGTCCTCGGTGATACCGTCGCTGAAGTACTCCTGCTCCTGATCACCGCTCATGTTGGCAAAGGGCAGCACGCAGATCGCGACGCGCGCGCTCGCCGCGGTCGCCGCCGATTGCGCGGAACTTGCGGCCGACTTCACGGATGCGCGTTGCCGCTTGATGACGGCGCTGAGCGAACGAAGCAGATCCTGGAACGGTACGCTGGTGGGGTCTTCCTCCCAGGTATCGAGGTTGGTCGTTTGAATGGCACGCACATCGATCGGCAGGCGGGCATCTTCAAATCGCACCGGTACCAGGATGCCGCGTTCAGCCGCATCGCGCGCCTCGCCGCGAACCCAGCGGGAGGCCACGGACGTCGGGGTCCAGATCACCAGCACCGCGTTCGCCGCCTGCAGCTCCGCGTCGATCTGGTCGTCGAACTGCTGGCCGGCATCGATGGCCGGGTCCCACCACACCGACCATCCCTGAGCCTCGATCGCCGCCACGAGCGGCGCAACGCGCGCCTTGTCGCTGCGCGAGTAGGAAACGAACACGTCGGCCATGCCTGATGAACCTCAACCGCGGGGCACCGCAAAAGTACAGCGGCGCCGCTAGCTTACCTCGGCGCGCGCGGGAGGACGAATAAGTCTCCCCCGGCAGGGCGCACGCAAGATGCGGCACCCGACTTCGCGAGGATTCGCCGCGAGTCCGGACGGCGCGCTTCAGCGAAGCTGCTTGAGGTGACCGGCTGTGGCGGCACGAACGACGCTGCCCTATCGACATTCGTGGGTGCAGCGGGGGACGAGAACTCTTGGGTGGGCTTCGCGCACACGCAGACACGGCAGATAATCTCCCCGGGGGGCTTTATGGCAAACGCTGTCGGCTGGGCCATCCTCGCTCCGCGGCCGGAGCGGCGACCACCATGCCGCAGTGAGACCTACCCCCAGACCAGCGGCTCGATGGGGGCGAGATGGCGTTACTGCGCAGGGATCTTTGGGGGCTGCACGGGCGATGAATAAAGCGACCAGACGCATAGCGCTTGTGGGCATGGCTCTTGCCGGCGCACTCGCGGTTTCTGTGCTGTGGCAATCGCGCGCCCCGGATCTGCGCAGGCTGTACGCCAGCGGCATGGAGGCCGCCGAGGTGCCCCCCGTGATCATTGTCCCGGGAATCCTCGGATCGCGGCTGCGCGAGCGAAAGAGCGGCCGCGAGCTGTGGCCCGGTTCGGTCTTCAACTTGTTGTTTGCGGCGCGCTCCCTCGCCCTCGACATAGACCCGACGACACTCGAGCCCCGACCGGATGACATCGAAGCTTACGACCTGTTTCGTGGAGTATTGGCGAGCGATTTCTACGGCGCGATCATCGAGACGCTCGAGCGCCAAGGCGGCTACATCCGCGGGCAACCCGGGCACCCGGCCGCCGCGGGTAAGCGACGCTATTACATCTTTCCCTATGATTGGCGACAGGACAATGTCGTCACGGCGCGGAAACTCGACGCGCTGATTGAGCAGATCCGTCGCGACTATCGTGAACCGCGGCTGAAAGTAGACATCGTGGCCCACAGCATGGGCGGATTGATCACCCGCTACTACATCCAGTACGGCACGACCGATGTGCTCGATAGCAACGACTTTCCGGCTAATTTCAGCGGCGCGGGAAAGATTCGCACCGCTATCTTGCTCGGTACGCCCAATCTCGGCTCAGTGAATGCGCTGCACAGTCTATTGATCGGATACAAGGTCGGCCGGCAGGCCATTCCTCCCGAGGCGCTAGCAACGATGCCGAGCGTCTACCAGCTGCTTCCGCACCCGGTCACAAACTGGATCGTCGATATAAAAGGAAACCCGCTCGAGCGGGATCTGTATTTCGTCGGCACCTGGATCTCATATCAGTGGTCGATCTTCAACCCCGAGATCGAGCGGCGCGTGAGGGGGCGCTTCGCCAGTGCCGCCGCGGGGGACAAGTACCTCGACGTTCTGCAAGATTACTTCGCCAAGCGCATTGAACGTGCGCGACGGTTTGTCTGGTCGCTGACCTACAATGAATCGCAGAACGCGCCGGTGAAGCTGGTCGTGTTCGGCGGTGACTGTACGCTTACGCCGGCCCGGGTCGTGGTCGAGCGTGAGCGCGACACCACGCCCGACGGTCGCGCTCGGGTTCGACTCGTGCCGGGCGAGATTCGGGCTCCGGCACCGGGTGTGGATTACTCTAGGCTCATGCTTGAGCCGGGTGATGGGGAGGTGACCAAACCCTCACTGCTGGCACGTCAGTCGCTGGACCCGACCGTATCGCGCTCCGAGGACGTTTTCTTCCCGCTCGCGTATGCGTTTTTCCTCTGCGTCGATCACGAGCACCTAACCGGTAACATCAACTTTCAGGACAATCTCCTGAATGTCCTCCTGGAACGGGAGCGGCCGTGGGAAACTGCCGAGCCAAGACGACTGCCAACGCCAGTGAGCGGCGCAAACGATGCGGCGACTGATGAGGCGCCTAATCCGCGGCAGTGACTGACGCGGACGGCGCTGTTACCGTTCTGGCGCCACTTCTAGCTTGCCCGCTCGCACCGCCTTCCTGACAAGCTGATAGTCCTGCTCAGTCTGATCGGCATAGGCGATCGAGAAAGCTGCAATAGCTTTATCGAACACGTCCCCCGAGCCCAGGTAGCCGCCGATCATCGCCGGCTCCCCACTGCGCGCATGAGCGCGCGCCAGCGTCCAACCGCACCACTCACCGAATTGAATCGCATCGGTCGAGCTGAATGCGTTCACGTTGGGCTTGAGCTTGATGTCGCGGAGCTGCCGGACATAGAAATGACGACCGGTTTTGCTGGTGCACCAGCCCAGAAAGATATCACTCGCCGATTGCATCAACCGATGCCCCTGCACGATCCGTTGCCCCTGGTGCCGAAAGGAGCTCTTTCCGGCGTAGGCTTCAAGCACCGAGGCACGTGCCTCCTTGATCTGCAGAAAAAGCGGATCCTCGTCGTCCGCCATCAAGAGGGCCACTAGGCACAGTGTGCCCACGCTGCCGACACCCACCACCTTGATGGCAATGTCCTTGAACTGAAAACGATCAAGGAGCGTACGCACGGACGGCAGCAGGCTCTCCCGATACTGGGTGAAAGCCTCGGGGACGCCCGCGTCGAGGGCGCTGCGCGCCAACTCGCCGCTGGGGTGAAAGATGGTCGGCGGGCGATCCCGGATGACTGCGGTTCCGCCGCCCGGTCTGTGGGCAAGCTCGGGAAAATCATGCTCCAGAGCGCTGCGTTCGCGCTCCTTGGCGAGCCGCTTCACCACCCGGCGACGCCGCTCCGCATCGCGGATGGTCGGCAGCAATTCTTCGGCGTCAAGACTCGTGTACCACACCCCCAAGGCGGTCATCTTGCCGAACTCGATCATGTGCTCGCGATACGAGCGCGCACACGCGCGCGCCGCATCCGCACCGCAGCCGTCGCCCAGACCCTCGTTCCGGCACGCCAGTACGAAGCTGGTCGCCAGGCGTTTTACGTCCCACTCCCATGGTGCGGGCAACGTCTCGTCCAGGTCGTGGATGTCGAACTGCACGCGTCGTTCCGGCGTGGCAAAACCTCGGAAGTTCACAAGGTGCGCGTCGCCGCAACATTGCGCGCGGATTCCGGTGTAGGGCATCGACGCCAGATCCGCCGCCATGTTCAGCGCCGCCCCGCGATAGAAAATGAACGGCGACTCGAGCATTCGGCCGTGCCTGATCGGCACCAGCTCCGGGATGCGTCCCCGATTGGCACGCGCCACCAACCGTACTGGATCGGCACGGTTCCGCGGCGGCTTCCATTGGGCGTGCAAGTCTCGGGGACACTTGTCCCGCAATGTTTTTCCCATGGCGACAAGCTCGGCCCGGGAGGGTCGTGACCGGAACGCCGCAGGAGTAAGGTTCAGGCGCCGCCGGGACCTTGACTTGGCATGCCTTGGGGCAAGTGTTACGTCCACACCCCACACTTCCTTTTGACCCGAATCTTCTTGTTCAACGCTGAGTGCGATGTGTGGCCGAATGCGCACGGCCCTGATTGCGTAGGGGCACTGTGCGCTCCTGCGCGGGAATGCTCAATGCACGGCTTTGCGCGTTGCAGCACGAACGAAGGTCTGCGCGGGCTTTGGCCGCGCCCGTTGTTCGGAGCACCCTTTAGATCAACGCGTGCTCCTTTAGGGAACGAGGCGCGTTCCGTTTCCACCGAGGGTCATGATCGCGGATGCGGACGGCGGGCGACGCCCGCGTGGGCAGCTGCGCCGTAAAGCGATAACGGGCAGCTGGATGCCCGCCTGAAGGCACCGGCTATCGACTCGACACCGCTTGCGTGGCACCCACCTTCGAAACCGGTCCTTCGCACGCTATAGGTGTTTTCACGGACGACACGGCCGTCCGTTCGTGTAACATTTGGATCTGAGTGCGCTTGGATAACGGAGCTTCCTAATGAACAAGATGATTATCAACGTGTCGACACTCGTTCTCGCAGCGATGGCAACTTGCGCGTGGGCGCAGGCTCAGCCGGTTGTCAAGAGCCAGTATGAACAGGTGACAGCTACGGTTGAGGCTATCAATCCGGCCACGCGCGAAGTGTCGCTGCGCGGACCAGACGGGCCGGTGAGTGTCGTTGTCGGTCGTGATGTGAAAAATTTCGACAATATGCACGTGGGTGACAAGGTCGTCGTGAGCTATTACCAAGGAATTGCGGTGCAGATGGCCAAGGGGGACATGAAGGTCACCGAGCCTGCCCCGGCAGCATTCGCCTATAAGGCACAGCCTGGTCAGAAGCCCGGCGCGGGGGTCGGCGCCTCGATTACCACGACGGTTACTATCGTGGCCATCAATGCAGACACCAATACCGTCGCTTTCAAGCGCACGGATGGTTCGATACATTTGGTCGCCGTCAAATCACCGAACATGGTCCAGTTCGTGCGCACCTTAAAGCCAGGTGACCAGGTGGACGTCACGTACACGGAATCACTGGCGATTAAGGTAGTACCGGCAGGAAGCTGAGCCGAGTCGGGCAGCGGACCACGCGGGGTTGACTGCCCGTACTTTGCGCGAGCCTTCACTGCGCGAGCTCGGCAGAGCTTTACCTGGCCTCTTAGAGATCGATTACCAATCCGTATGCGGGGGCTGAGCGGGCGCTATCTGGTGGGTCCAGTGCCACACGGATAGCCCATCGCTGAACGCGCCGGGGTAGTGGTTCCGGGACCAAGCGGGCAGTTGTGAACCACCAGATAGAAAGCCCGGGCCCAGTGGCTCCGCCGCCAGATCGCACGAGCATGGCGAAGTTGCGATCGCAGCTCTGGCTCGAGCGTACCACGCTCGCTTGGATCCGCACCGCCCTGACCATGGCGACGTTTGACTTTGCCCTGGTCGCGTTCTTCCGCACGCTGAGCGAGAGATCGCCCACCGCAGAGTATGTCCACCTGCATCAGAGCGTCATCATGTTCGGCACTGCTTTGGTCATCCTGGGCGCCGTGGCCACGGTGCTGGGGGGAAATGGGGCATTGGCTTACGCTACGCAGATTGCGCCGCGGCACAGAGGTGTTTGTGCCTGGCCGGTCTTTGAGCATCCCCGTAGCAATGCTCTTGGCCGTGGTCAGCTTGGTGTCGCTTTGGCACCGACTCGAACGCTGAGTCGTGTGCGGAGCTCGCGAGTGGCCGTCGAGGCGCTGGCACGTGGACACGGGGGAGCGCGCTAGGTCCCTCCTTTGCGACGGTTGAGGGGCGGACGCTCGCGCAGCGCGGCGGCCGAGCAGCGGAAGTGGAGGCAGCGGTGAGGGCGCAGCGGCTTCGGACTGCGGTGCAAACCATGATGTGCGGCGCACTCGTGGGTATCGCGGGGTGTGTCGGCACAACCGATCGGATTGTGCCGACCGGCCACGGCACGCTCATGATTCCGAGCCAAGACCTGATGGGCTTGTCTTCTTCCTCTACTGAGAAAGCCAAGGCACTTCAGGAGGCGGCGGCCTACTGCCGAAAGCTCGGCCAAGACATCGAGACCGTCCTCACCAGCGAGCCCGAAGGTGGCATCGGCGGCCTTGCGACACCCGAGATTGAGTTCCGGTGCGTGCCGTCGCAGAGCGGCGAAAGACATGCCCCCACGGGGCAGTAGTAACCGGCCGAGCGGATTCGTGGGTGGCGAGAGGGACATGATAGCGTTTGGTCCAGCTGCTGGGGCTGGGCCATTTGGCGAGGAGGGCCTGAATGCGCTTCGTGGGCGCCGAGGAGATCAGAAGTGTCCTGAGTTTCCCGATGCTTGTCGCGGCATTGGAGTCGGGTCATCGTCGGCCGAAGATCGAGATCCAAGACGGGTTCCTGGGCAGCGAGACGGAGCAGTACTTTGTAAGGCATGCGGTCGATCGCGGCCGCTTCATGGCAAGCAAGCTGATTACCAGCTTTCCTGCCAACCTGATCACCGGCGCACTGCCCGCGGTACAAGCGGTTTGCCTCCTATTTGACGGCGCGAACGGACGCCCGCTGGCGGTCATGGACGGGACCGAGATCACCTACTGGCGAACTGCGGCGGACTCGGCATTAGGTGCCAAGATTCTGGCGCCTGCTGCCCCTGCGACCTTGCTCGTTGTTGGAGCAGGGCAAATGGCGCGGTGGCTGGTGCGCGCGCACCGCACAGTGCGGCCGTCACTGCGACGCGTGCTGCTTTGGAATCGCAGCAAAGAGCGGGCAAGTCAGTTGTCAGCCTCCTTGAGGCAAGAGGGGATTGAGAGCGAGGTCGTCGAGGATCTTGCGTCCGCGACCCGCTTGGCGGATCTCGTCTGCACGTGCACCCGCTCACACGAGCCGCTTATTCTGGGGGGCAATCTGAGGCCTGGGGCCCATCTTGACTTGGTAGGCGGCTACACCCCCGAGACGCGTGAGGCGGACGATGAGGCCGCGCGGCGCTCCCGGGTGTTTGTTGACCGGTGTGAATCCGCATTTGAAGGTGTGGGTGACATTCTGCAGCCAATTGCTAGCGGCGCGATCCGCAGGACCGACGTGCTGGGCGACCTGTATGACCTTGTCGCAGGTGAGGTCCCGGGTCGCCAGGCGCCCTCCGACATCACGTTCTTCAAGAACGCGGGCGGCGCTCACCTGGACCTCATGACCGCGGAGCTTGTGTTTCGGCAGATCGACACGTAGAAAGTCCACAGTCATCGCTGTCGCGGGGCGCCCTTGCCGTGCGCTTGACGCCGATTTGGGTGATGGAGGTAAATGGTATGGCCATTCAGGTAACGCGCGTTGCCCGCGCCCTGGGCGCCCTCGTCACCGGGGTCGATCTCGCGCGCGAGCTGTCTCAGTCAGAGGTGGACCGTCTGGGAGAACTGCTCGTGGAGCACCAGGTTCTCTTCTTCCGCGACCAGCCCATCACGCCGCAGGCCCAGGCGCGCTTCGCGGCGCGTTTCGGCTCTCTGCACGTGCACCCAATCTACCCCGTGCTGCCGGAGCTGCCCGAGATCATGCTGATCGACACGCATCCGGGCTTCCTCCCCGATAACGATAACTGGCACACCGACGTCACGTTTAGCCAGACGCCGCCGCTGGCCGGAATTCTGGCCTGCAAGCGCCTGCCCACGGTCGGCGGCGATACCTTGTGGTCGAGCAGCTCGGCGGCCTACGAGAGTCTTTCGGAGCCGATGCGCCACTTCCTCGAGGGACTTACGGCGCAGCACTGGGTCGCCAAGTCCTTCCCGGCCGAGCGTTGGGGGAGCGATCCGGCTTCCAAGGAGCGCTACGAGCGCGCCGTGGCGAAGCATCCGCCGGTCAACCATCCGGTGGTGCGCACGCATCCGGTCAGCGGCCGCAAGGGACTGTTCGTCAACGAAGGCTTTACCACGCATATCAACGAACTGACGCCCCAAGAGAGTCAAGCGATACTCACCCACCTCTTCGCGCATGTGGCGCGGCCGGAGCTCACCGTGCGCTGGTCGTGGAAGGTCGATGATGTGGCCTTCTGGGACAACCGGGTGACTCAGCACTATGCGATTGCGGACTATCTGCCTGAGCGGCGCACGATGCACCGCGCAACCGTGAACGGCGATAAGCCCTTCTAAACCGGTCCCAGTCGGCGCCGCAGCAGATACCCGCACAGCAGCACCAAGGCGCTGACGATTCCGAAGAGCAGAGGCAAGCGCTGCTCGGGAATGAACGCCATCGCCGTCACGATGCCGAGCATTGCCAGGATCGCCAGCAAGGTCAGATACGGATAGCCCCACATCCGTACGCGCAGCTTCTCAGGTGCCGTGCGTTCAAGGCGGGCACGCAGCCGGAGTTCCGCGACCGCAATCAGTACATAAACGAAGATCGCGACTGTCCCGTAGGAGTTCACCAGAAACGCGAACACGTGTTCGGGTGACAGGTAGTTCATGACGACCGCCGCATAGCCAAACACGGTCCCTGTGAGGATCGCGCGCGTGGGTACACCGCGGAAATTCAGACGCGCGAGCGCGCGCGGGGCGTCCCGGCGCCGTGCCAGCGCCATCAGCATGCGGGAGGAGGCAAAAAGTCCGCTGTTGAGGGCGGACAGCACCGCGGTCAGGATCACGGCGTTCATGATGTGAGCGGCGCCGGGGATCTTCAGCTGCTGCAGAGCGCTCACGTAGGGCTGGGCGATGCCTGGGCTGTTCCAGGGCAGCAGCGTGACGACGACCAAAATCGAGCCTACGTAGAAGACCAGTACGCGTGAGATGACGGACTGCGTCGCCGCCGCCACGGCTTCCTCGGGCGCGGCGGACTCGGCCGCTGCAACCGTTACCAGCTCCGCCCCGAAGTAAAATCCCGTCGCCGCCACCGCTCCGGTGAGTACCGGACCCAAGCCGTTGGGTAGAAAGCCGCCATGGTCCGTGAGGTTGGCAAAGCCGCCCTGCGCCCCTGGCCAGGCGCCGGCCATGTAGGCGGCTCCCACGCACAAAAACACCACGATGGCAACGACCTTGATGGATGCGAACCAGTATTCAGCCTCCCCCCAGGAGCGCACCGAGAGCAGATTCAGCAGGGTGAATGCCAGCACAAGGCCCAGGGTCAACATCCAGGGCTGAGCCTGCGGAAACCAATAAATCAACAGACGTGCGCCAGCCACCGCCTCGAGCGCGACGACAATGACCCAGAAGTACCAGTACATCCAGCCGGTGAGGAAGCCTGCGAGCTCGCCGAGCGCAAGGCGATTGTATTCATAGAATCCCCCGACCGCGGGAAACGCAGCCGCCATCTCGCCCAACATGCGCATCACGAGCACCACCAAGGCACCCGTGAGCGCGAACGAGAGAACCGCAGCCGGGCCGGCCGCCTTAATGACCACGCCGCTTCCAACAAAGAGCCCGGCGCCAATGACACCCCCGAGGGCGATCATTTCCATGTGCCGGCGCTTAAGGGTGCGGCGCAACGCGGGAGGCGGATTCGTACTCATCGTGCGTGAGGAGGGTGGTTTGCGGGGGTCGCGAATAAAGTTGGCACCCGGGAGTCTCAGCTGTTTAACCCCTCGAGTTCAATCACCGCAGGACATATGGATATGCGTCACGTGCCGGCGAGACCCCGCTCATCTCGCCTCGGTGCTCGACGCCGGCACGCTCTGAGCTACGTCTTTCTTTTTTCGGCCGGAGAGATCGACCCATTTTTCTTTGCCGCAGCCACCGATCACCATCAGCGAAGCCCTGCAGCGACGCTGCAGCACAGTTCCGGGAAAAAGTTAGCCTGCTCGGCCGGCGCGTGATTGGTCACTCGGAAGAGGCGCTGCAGGTGTTACTATAAGGCACGTGTCAGCCAGCACAGGACAGCGCTTGCCGTGGCGTGAGTCTCGTGGTTTCGTCACGATGTCGTTCGCGTGAGTTGTGACAGTCCTTCGCGGCGCGCACGGCCTCAAGAGGTCGCCGGTGTCGGTTACAAGATCGGTCAGTAGCTGCGCGGTCGCTCTCGCGCTCCTCACGCTGCTTTTGGGCGGTTGTGCAACTCCCGTCGGCGTCACACGCCTCGACGAGCAAGCGGCCCATCGTAAGCTTAATGCCAATGTCTTATCGGCCGGCACGCCAAGCGCTTATTCGACCCAGATCCTCGAGCGCGCCGCGCTAAGTGAGCGCTACAAAGAGGATCCGCAAGCAGTCATTGCGGAGTTGAATTCGGGGCTTGGCAAGATGGACGAACCCGACCGGCTGTTCGCACTGTGCGAACTCTCGTTCGCATACGCCGAGCGATCGCACGATCAAGCGTACTATCTGGCGTCGGCCGCATACGCCTACGCGTACCTGTTTCCGTCGGATCCCGCTGACGCGCCGGGGCCGTATGACCCGCGTCTGCGGCTCGCAGCGGATCTGTATAACCGCGACATCGCTCTGGGACTTGCAACGGCAGACGGGACCGAGGTTGACCTCAGCGAACGTCAATTGGGTTTGCCGTTCGGCTCGCTGGAGCTGACGGCCGACCCTGCCGGATTCAAATACGGCGGAAACCAGCTGACGAGGTTCGTATCGCTGGCCGACCTGCAGGTGCGGGGGCTGCGCAATACGTATCGCACTGCAGGGATCGGCGCCGCGCTCTCGGCGGGTGTCGAACCGGCCCCGGATGATTCGGCCAGCCGCTGGATAACCCTGACTGCGAAAGTGCCGGTCACCGCCTTCGTGCGCTTCGATGATCCTCGGCACGCGATGCGCGGCGGATGGCTGCACGGCACCGTGGAACTCTACGATCCGGATAAGACAGTGTCCGTGCAGGTCGGTGCCTACTCCGCACCCCTCGAATCAGAACCCAGCGCAGCCCTTGCTTATCGGCTGGAGGGTTCGCCGATGTGGGATTTTGAGATTGCGGGCTTCCGCCGTGGCGACTTTTCATTAGCGGGTGCCGGCAAGAACAGCGGAGACAGTGGTCTGTTCATGCTGCACCCGTACCATCCCAATATGATTCCGGTGGTGTTGGTTCATGGCACGGCATCCAGCCCCGCCCGCTGGGCAGAGATGGCCAACGAGCTGCTCGGCGATCCCGAGATCGCCGCGCGCTATCAGATCTGGGGCATGGTCTACAACAGCGGCAACCCGATTGCGCTGTCAGCGATGCGCTTGCGCGAAGCGCTCACAGAAGTGCGCAATGACGTCGACCCGGGGGGTAAGGATCCTGCACTGGACCAGATGGTCGTCATTGGTCACAGCCAGGGGGGGCTTTTGACCAAGATGACGGTGATCGATAGCGGCAATCGGTTCTGGGAAAACATTTCCAAGGTCCCGTTTGATAAGGCTGATCTTGACCCAGCGACCCGCGACTTGCTCGCCCGCGCGGTGTTCGTCAAACCTCTGCCGTTCGTCAAGCGTGTGATATTCATTGCCACGCCGCATCACGGCAGCTTCCTGGCGAGCAATCGCATCGCCAAATTTGCCAACAAATTTATCAATCTGCCCGGGGGCCTTGCGAAGGCCGCGGCGGACCTCGGGAGGCTGCGCGGAGAGAGCGTGCTGGGGACGCCGCTGTCTATCCCGACTGCGCTCGACAACATGGATCCCTCTAATGCGTTCCTGAAGACACTCGCCTCGCTGCCGATTGCCGCGGGCGTGCAGGTGAACTCGATCATCGCCGTGAAGGGCACGGGGCCGATCGAGGAGGGAAACGACGGAGTGGTCGCGTACAAGAGCGCGCATATCGAAGGGGTCGAGTCGGAGCTGGTCGTGCGCTCAGGTCATTCCACGCAGGCGACGGCCGAAACGATCGAAGAGGTGCGCCGGATCCTCTATGAGCACGCCGGAATTCAGTGATGGCAGGACGTGTTTTGCACCTGATGGTGATCGTGGTGCTCTCGCTGATTCTCGTCGCCGGTGCCGGCTGGGCGATGTTTGCTCTGTGGTTCGATGGGCCGCGTTCGCGCGTCGTGGCGGGAACGCTCTGCGTGACGGTTGTCGTCAGCAGTGTGGTGCTGGCGATGGGTGTGCGCCCTTTCTTGAGAGGGCTTGCCGCGGCGACGGCTCCCGTAGTCTTGGTGGCTCTTTGGTGGACTTCGATTGCGCCCAGCAACTCCCGCGACTGGGCTCCCGAGGTCGCGCGTACCGCGCAGGCGGTCTTTAACGACTCCTCCGTCACCATCCAGAATGTGCGCAATTTCAGGTATCGCTCCGAGTCCGATTACGAGCCGCGCTGGGAGACGCGCACTTACAAGCTCGATCGGATTCGTGGCGTCGATCTTTTCCTGTCCTTCTGGGGACCGACCCAGATCGCTCATACGATCGCCAGCTGGGATTTCGACGACGGCCAGCACCTCGCGATCTCCATCGAGACGCGCAAGGAAAAAGGCGAGTCATATTCCGCGCTGCGGGGCTTTTCCCACCAGTACGAGCTTTATTACGTGGTTGCCGACGAACGCGATCTGATCGCGTTGCGGACCAACTACCGTGGCGAGCAGGTGTATTTGTATCACCTGCGTGCGTCCGCCTCACAGGCGCGCGCTCTGTTCGTTGATTACCTCAGAGAAATCAATAACCTCGCCGAGCATCCGCGCTGGTATAACGCCTTGACGCAGAACTGCACGACCACGATTCGTGGTCATGCGCAGAATGTGGGTGCTAGCGGGCAATTCGACTGGAGGCTGCTGGCCAACGGCCACCTCGATCAGCTTCTCTACGAGCGGGGCGAGATAGACACGCGGGTGCCCTTCGATGAGCTGCGGGCGCGCAGCAACATCACTGAAAGTGCGAAGGCCGCCGGTGACTCGCCCGATTTTTCCGCCCGCATTCGAAAGGGTCTCCCTGAGGCGCCCGGCGCGTGATCAGGTCAATGCGATTGGTTGCTCGTGCGTTGGAGGGAGCGCTGACCCGACGACAGTCGGCCCGAGGTGGCCGGCGGGATGATGTTTACCGCGTGGAGCTCTCTTACTTCGGCGAACGCCACAATACGCGCACGCAGTGAGAGCCCTTGTCCGCCTCACACACCAAGTCCGGACCCCCGCCGGTATACACGCTCTGCGGCAAGCGGAAGAAACTCCATTGTGGATTCTGGTCCGCTGGGCAATCGTCGTTCTTTGGAAAGTCCGCTCCAGTGGGGCTGCTACAGAACTGCGCGGGTCCGAGTGCCGCGATTAGTTTACTTCGTGCAATGCCATTCAGGGTCGATACGTCCTCGCGAGCGCACGGGGACTGATAGCCTTCCTTGCCGTTGTGGAGGGAAACCTGCACGAGGCACTGCCGAAGCGTCTGTAGAAGCTCTTGCCGAGCAGGATCACGGCTATGCGTGCTTGACGTGCTGCAGGCGAGCAGCAGCAACCCTGCAGTCAGCACGATGGATACTTGCAGAAGCGTAGCTAAAGAGCGACTCAGCACCCGAGTACGTGCCAAGAATCTGCGCGACTCGAGGTGTGTCTGAAAGAGCCCAGCGGCCCGCATTCGGCGCCGCGCCGTTCTGCAGGCCACCGCACGGTCCCCACCCAGCGAACGCGTCGAAGCGGCGGGGGTTCCCCACAGGTCCGGCGTGTGCCTCTTATCTTCGAGTGTTGCGCTGAGCAGACGTTCGGCCACGCGAGTTTCCCCTGATTTGGTCGCCATGTTCGCGGAGCGACTCTCTTTTTGCAATCCAGTAGCAGGTTCGCAAGACCGAAGGCTAGGCGCGAAGGCTGGTAGATGTACGGCCACGCTTTTAGGTTCGCCAACGGGCGTGTGCCATGTCGTGCGGGTCAAATGTCTGCTAATGGAGCGCGGCTATAGCGGCGCAAGGGCAGGGTGGTACGGACGAGTGGTGTGCGAATCAGGGCGACGAGTGCAGCCGCCTGGGCGCGAAAGGAGTAGCGAGAATCGGGCGTGGAACTGCCCCAGGGGCAGGAGCACTTATCCGTGCTCTAACCGGAGATGACCGCGCCCTCAGTCGGGACGAGGCTGCTTTGTGCCGCTCCCTGAGCACCGCGTTGAGATTTTCCCGGCCGACCGGTCTTAGTGCCCGAGAAGCTCGCGTAACTTAGCCAACAGAACAAGCACACCGCGAGAACGGAGCAGAACACCAGCAAGCAGCCACATTTTGTGAGCACCATGGAGTTGCTCCCTGCGCAAGACCGAGCCAGCCTGAATTCTGTGGTCTGGTGAATCTGTGTTCTACGCACCGGGTCACAGCGGGCGAGCGTTTCGACAGACGCAGGGGCGTGGGTGTGCATTAGTGACGCGTCATAATGCAGTGAGTGGCGCGCGGTCGGCTAAGCGCGCCTCGGAACGCAGGCGGCACACGTGATCGGTTCGCGTTATGTCCCCGACGAACTTGGGGTCACCCGCGCCATTGGATCCAATTAACGCCGTCGCCCTAAGGAGTTCGGGAAGTGCACGCGGTAGCGTATGGCGACGTCGGTCCTGAGCAGTTCTGATCGACTGAGGTGTCAACAGCGGCCGTTCACAGCGGTGCCGCAAGAAGACATCAAAAAAGTGCAGGTTGTCCGCGCCACGACACTACGGTTTTTCCAACAGGCGCGAGATGCTGGTCTACGCGGTACACATCTTGAGCCGGTGATTCGCTTCGGTGAGATTTGGCGAAGCCGCTCGACCGAGTCTGGAGGAAACGGCCCAAACGGCTGGTGCAACCGCAAACCGTGTTGAGGGCTGCGCACACGCGGCGCGAAGGGCGCGAGCTCTAAATGCAGTAACTTCCCCGCGACGTGGAAACGGGTGCGCCTCACCCAGACAATTTGATTCCCAGAAGGTCGGGATTTGAGACGGCGGACTCTAAACTGAAGTGCAGCACATTGACGAGGTTAATGTGTTGCATGAATACGAAGTATCAGCATCTGTGCATCGATGAACGAGCTCACATCCAGTTCCTGTTGCAGCAAGGGTTCACGGTGCGGGCAATTGCCCGCACCGTGAACCGGACGCCGAGCACTATCGGCCGGGAGCTCGCGCGCAACGGCTGGGCGCGCCCGGTGCTCCCCCGGGGTCGCGGTCGACCGCTCCTCGCCGGCGGCTACCGGGCTGTGCAGGCCCAGCAGCGTGCCGAGATCGAGGCAAGGCGTGCCCGCAGACCGCCGCGGCTGCGGCCCGGTACCTGGCTCTGGGCTCAGATGCGGATCCTGCTGAGCATGGGGCACTCCCCCGAGCAGATCGCCGGCATACTTCGACGCATGCATCCCGGCGATGCGGATCGGCACGTCAGTCACGAGACGATATACACGGCCATCTACGCGATGCCGCGCGGTGAGCTGCGGACCGAGGTCATCGGACTGCTGCGCCAGGCCCGTCGGGCCCGCAAGCCACGCGCTCGTGGCCAAGACCGACGGGGTCAGATCCCGGAGATGGTCTCGATCCATGTAAGACCGCCGGAAATCGACGAACGCGTTGTGCCCGGTCATTGGGAAGGGGACACCATCAGGGGCGCCGGAGTTGCTGCCGTCGTCGGCACGCTCGTCGAGCGCACCACGCTCTTCGTGACCCTCGCCAAACTCGCAGACGGCACCGCCAACTCGGCCGTTGTGGGCTTCAGTCGCGTGCTCAACCGGATCGATGCCCAGAAGCGCCTCTCCATGACTTACGACCAAGGCAAGGAAATGGCGGCTCACGCCAAACTCTCAGATAGAACCGGCATCAAGGTGTACTTCGCCGATCCCCACAGCCCTTGGCAGCGCGGCATTAACGAGAACACCAACGGGCTGCTCCGCCAGTACCTGCCGAAGGGTGCGGACCTGTCGATTCTCTCGCAGAAGGACCTCGACGCCATCGCGTTCGATCTCAACGTCCGACCGAGAAAATCCTTAGGTTGGAAGTGCCCCCTCGAACTGTTTATGCCCGAGTCCTTCAACTATGAATCCTACTTCCGCAAAAATGTTGCGCTTCAGACTTGAAACCGCCGGCCTATTCGCTGCGGCTTCGTGAGCAAGATGGCCGCTGAGGGTCGGCGACGGGCAGCGTCTTCAGAACGCGTGAGGCCCGATTAGGGGCTTCTTCCGTAGATATGTTCAATCGTTTCGTCATGCGCTGACAAGCGCTCGCTGCATGATGCACTATGCCTATGAGAGACGCGGGCGGTCGACGGCGCAAGGTCGTCGGGTACGCCGGGGAAGCGTTGATATTGGGGAAGTGTAATGGACTACCACGTTGAAGAAATTCAGCCTGGAGTGTGGCGGGTCGAAATTATGGGGACAATCCGCATCATTCGACGCGGACACGACATGATGACTTTCGCGCCTTGGGACATTTTTTCGGGCGATGGCCACAGACTGTGGTCCTCCCCCTCGCTTGAGTCGGCCTTTCGGTGGATCCAGGTGCGCACAGGTCTTCCGACGGAAGCCCTCCTGGCCGAAGGACTGCTGGAGCAGACAGGATCTCAGACCCGTTTGGCGCGCGATATCGGTCAGGATCTCGGTGATGTCGGGAAGTCCGACGCGAACACTAAAGCCGTTGGAGGCTAGTTTTCACCCTGGCGCTATCGGCGAACAGGTGCTCGAGCCAGGGCCAGAGCTTGCGCACGCTGTCGAGGATCACCTGCGCGCCGCACTGTCCACATCACAAGCTTGAATCACGCCCGAATCTGCCGTTCAATGGGTTCTGCAACGGTCGCTAAGACCTTAGATTGGCGACACATGGACCAGGAACGGACGCATGCGACGAGAGATCATCCGGGTCGAGCCGATTGACAGCAATTTCGAGAAGTGGGGCGCGCCGGTGTCCACCTGCACCCGCGCCGGCAACATGGTGTTCGTCTCGGGCATGCCGCCCTTCGATCCTGAGACCGGCGAGATCCTCGCCCACGCCCCGTTCGAGCGCCAGGTTGAGCTGATCCTGGAGCAGGTGAAGACGGCGCTGGAGGCCGCCGGGTCGGACCTCGACCATGTGCTGAAGTGCAATGTGCTATGCATCTCGGCGGACCGGTTCAAGGCCTTCAACGAAGTCTACAAGCGCTACTTCCCGAAGGACCCCCCAGCCCGCATCTTCTTCTGCGTGCCTGAGTGGACCGGGCCCTTCGACGTCGAGGTCGATTGCGTGGCGGTCACGAAGGACTGACCTACGCCGGCAGCAGCTCGGGAGAGCAGAGAGAATAGGGGGCAGAGTCACTTACCGCGCCACATACATAGACGTCAGGACTGTGGCGCGGTCCAACTTCGGCGAGTGGCGCGTGGTCTTCTTCTCAAATTCGGCCATTCGGCCACGCGTCGCTGGGTCCACATTCCAAGTTTGAATCACGCCCGAACCCGCCGTTGAGTGGGTTCTCAAACGGTCTCTTGGAAGCTCCGGTCCCGTAGCTGGCGGCGCTGGATCGTCGCACCCGCGCTCCGTTCGTTCGAGCGCTGGGAACGAGCGGGGGTATCATGTCGACGCCAACCGCCTGGGGCAGCGGCCCTTGCCGCCATGGCGATGCCAGGCGCTCTGATTGGCGGCACTGTTCAACCGGGAGAAATGCGATGCGTCACTTACTGATTTCCATTGTGGGCATCTACACGCTCGTGGCCGCGTCGGCAGGTCCGCCTTCGGTGGCGCAGCCGGCAGTTCAGTCGCCTGGGCCGTGCGAACAAATTACTGCAGCCTGCAAGAGTGCGGGCTTCGTGGAAGGCGACTACAAAGAAGGCTACGGACTACACGTGGACTGCATTGATCCGATTATGCGAGGGACGAAGCAACCGGCCAAGGCCGTCAAGCCCTTGCCGCCCGTCGCTCCGGAACTCGTCGCGGCCTGCAAGCAAGTGCATCCGGACTTCGGCGCGGGTAAGAAGGCTCAGGCCAAGTGAGAATGCCCACGGGAAGGTGCCTGTAGCATTCGCCGACTGGCCCGCCGAGGTCGCGGCAAAACTAGCGACAGGCGGGCAGAAGAATATACAGAGCGAGCGAGCGGTGCACGTCTTCGTCAGCGGCGGCTCGGGGTTCGTCGGCCGCAATCTAATTGCCGCGTTGGTCGCGCGAGGCGACCGCGTGAGCGCATTGGCGCGCTCGGATACGGCGGCCGCCGCGATCGAAACCCTCGGTGCGCGCGTCGTGCGTGGCGACCTCGAGGACATTGCTGTGTTGCGCAAGGGTATGGCGCAATGCCAAGCCGCGTTCCACAGCGCCGCACTTGTTGACCAATGGGGCGATCCCGTGGTGTTCCGTGACGTTAACGTACGAGGCACGGCGAACATGCTGGAGGCCGCGCGCACCGCCGGCGTCCTCCGTTTTGTCCATGTTGGCACCGAGGCCGTCCTCGTCGGCGGCGGTCCAATCCGCAATGTCGACGAGACACGTCCGCGCGCGGCTCATCCTATCGGGCTCTACCCGAAGACCAAGGCACAAGCGGAGGCGTTGGTTGTTACGGCAAACGACGCAGGACTGCAAACGGTGGTGTGCCGGCCGCGTCTGATCTGGGGTAAGGGCGATGTCGCGGTACTTCCTCGGATGCTGGATGTTATGCGCAAGCGGCAATGGGCTTGGATCGGCGGCGGCCGCTACCTGACCTCTAGCTGCCACGTACGGAATGTGGTGGAAGGGCTTTTGCTCGCCGCCGAACGCGGTCGTCCCGGCGAGATTTACTTCCTGACCGACGGTGCGCCCGTGGAATTCCGCGCCTTTATCACCGCGCAGGCGCGCGCGCATGGAGTGGAGCCGGGCGGCCGCAGCGTGCCGCGCGGACTGCTGTACGCTGTCGCGGCGATCAGCGAATTCGCTTGGAACACGTTGCCGCTCAAGGGCGCACCTTTCATCACCCGCACGGCCATGCTGCTCGCCGGTGAGGAGGTCACAGTGAACGATGCCAAGGCGCGGCGCGAGCTCGGTTACGTCGGGCGCGTAACGCGCGAGCAGGGACTCGCCGAGATGGCCAGGGAACACGGCGCCTGAGGCAGGATGTGCGTCATCGCTGGGGCGCGCTGAAGCGGTGTGCTCAATCCTGATATTACGACCCACTCGCTCACAGCCGAGCGATGACATCGTCCTGACATTTCTTGATGAACCGCTCGATGTCTCGGAGGTCGGTGCTCATGGCTTCATGCGCTACGGCGATCAGTCGCGATACGCCAAGAGCGGCGTACGCCTTCATGATTCCAAGGTCGAGCGAGGCACCAAACCTCCAGCTACTTGGCGAAAACGTTAACTCTATTTTCTGTGGGTCGCGACCGGATTCCTTCGCCGCGGCGCTCATCGTTTCGATCCTCTTGGCGAATTCCTCGGGAGAGATCGCGTGCGGAAAGAAGCCGTCACCCAGCCGGCCAGCGCGGCGCGCTGCGATGTCGCTCGAGCCACCGATGAGGATCGGGATACCGTCGCTTCGTACCGGTTTCGGATTGGAATGAACCTTAGTGAAATCGTAGAATTTGCCGTGATAGGTCGCCGGGGTTTCGGTCCACAGAGCACGCATCGCGGCGATGCCCTCATCGATGCGTTGGCCTCGTTGTTCGTAGGGAATGCCTATCGACAGATATTCCTCGCGCTGCCAGCCGATCCCGACACCAAGCCGCACGCGCCCTGCGGATAAGGCGTCCAATGTGGCGACTCGCTTCGCCAGGATGATCGGGGCATGCAGCGGTAATACCAGCACGCCGGTGCCGAGATTGACCTTTTCCGTTACGCCAGCCGCGAAAGCGAGCCACTCCAACGGATCGCACATCTCGGTGTCGGGTCGGATGGGCGCCCGCCCGTCTTCGCTATACGGGTAGAGCGGCTCGTAACCCTCGGCCATGATGGGGTGCTCGACCGTCCAGACCGACTCAACGCCGGCCTCCTCAATCATGCTGAGGAAACGTCGTGCCCAGTCGGGATTGGTCGTGAAACCCTTTTGGAGCAAGGGAATGATACCCAGCTTCATGATGCCTCTCGTCTGGCCGATGCGCGTGCGTCGGCGCTTTGTGTATGGGACTCACCGAGCGGGATCGTCAAGGCGCCCAATGTTTCGGGACGGATCTGAAGTAAGCCCGCTTTGCGTCGGCGGGTCCATCCAGTGCTGTAGCATCTGGCATTCCTGGCTCGAGGGCATCTTCTCCGGCCACCTCAGTCTGTTTAGCCTGATGGAGCTACCAATTCCGCCGGCAGCGGGCGGGCGCACGCGGCTCGCCGGGGCATGACCCCTGGCGCTGCCCAGGCGCCCTAAAGCCCCCAACTCACGTGGAGGACAGCACGAATTGATTCCCGTCCGGATCTTTGAAGGTCGCGAACTCACCCCAGGGCTGCGACTGCGGTTCGCTGAGAAACGCAACGCCCCGTGCTTTGAGCTGTCTGTAGGTCGCCTGAACGTCGTCACATGCGAATGACCCATTGAAGAAGGTCCCGATCCTGTTTTCATGGCCCTCCGGCGTAAACAGGACGACGCGCGTTGGCGAATTGCCGATTCGAAGTTCGATCCAGCGCTGCTTTTCGTTGAAATTCTGATCCGTAGACACTTCGAAACCGAGTTGTTCAGTATAGAACTTGAGCGCCCGCTGCTGGTCGCGCGTCGGAATCCCTACGAACTTGAGCTGGGTGATCATGTAGCCGCCCTCCTGACTGGTACTGCGATATTACCGGTGCACGCTCGCGTCGCATGCTAGTAATCGGTATAGTACTTACTGCTATGGAGCGGTTCAGTATCGATGCTTATGTAGTCGACGTATTGCTGCCGGATCTCGTCGGGCACGACCGCAGACCTGCAACGTTTGTCGTGTATCTGTTCCTCCTGCGCCAGGCGGCAAAGAGCCGGCGGGATGTCATTCCCATTAGTCTTCAGGCTATCGCGACGAGGACGGGGCTTTCGAAGTCAACGGTGCAAATGGCATTGCGGCATCTGCGTCGTAGAAGACTCATTGATCCGGACGTCACTGCAACTGTGACGGCACCGCTTCGGCGGATACTGCGACCGTGGGTACGTTCAGAATAGGTTCCAGTGCAGCGAATCTGTGGTAACCACGCGGCATTGTCGTGGCTTCGTTGCCTGTCGGGATTCAGGGGAACTGTGGTAGCGGGCCGCCCTTTGACCGTTGTGCCACGGTGGACGTTGGCTGAGCTTGTGAAAGGCAACGCGTGAACGCTCAGCAGCCCACCGCTCAGAAGCCGAACGTGCACCAGATACTCATCGTCGGTGGAGGGGCGGGCGGTTTGGAGCTCGCTACCATGCTAGGTAATAAGTTGGGCAAGCGCGGTAAGGCGCAAATCGAGCTGATCGACAGGACCCGTGCACACCTGTGGAAGCCCCTCCTGCACGAGATCGCCGCCGGAAGCATGGATCTGAGCGTTCACGAGCTTAATTATCTGGCTCAGTCGCACTGGCACCACTTCCGCTACCGGCTCGGAGAGATGATCGGCCTTGACAGGAAAAGGTGCGAGGTGCAGGTGGCGCCGGTCGTCGATGAGGACGGTAATGAGATCACACCGCAGCGCGTGTTCCGTTACGACACGCTGGTGATCGCGGTTGGCAGTCTCACCAACGATTTCGGAACTCCGGGCGTCAAGGAATACGCAATTGCGCTGGAGACAGCAAGCGAGGCGACGCGCTTTCATCGACGCTTGGTCAATGCCCTGATGCGCGCGCAGGCGCAGCCCGCGAGGTATCGACCAGAGCAGTTGCAGGTGGCTATTATCGGCGCGGGGGCTACCGGTGTTGAGCTGGCCGCCGAGCTGCACAACACGACCCGCGAACTGGTGGCGTATGGTCTCGACCAGATCGATCCGGATGAGGACATCAAGCTCAACGTGATCGAAGCGTCCGACCGGATCCTGCCTGCGTTGCCGCAGCGGCTCTCCGAGGCCGCCACCAAGCTGCTAGAGAGCAAAGGTGTGCAGGTCCGCACATCGGCCCGCGTCGCGGAGGTCTTGCCGAACGGGGTCCGACTCGCGACCGGAGAGTTTATTCCTGCGGAATTGGTCGTGTGGGCGGCGGGCGTGAAGGCTCCCGACTTCCTCGCGGAGCTAGACGGACTCGAGACGAACCGCATGAACCAACTGATCGTAAAGGCGACACTCGAGACAACACGGGACGAGAACATCTTCGCCATCGGCGACTGCGCCGCCTGCCCGTGGCTTGGGACGGATGTGAACGTGCCACCGCGTGCACAGGCCGCGCATCAGGAGGCAACCCACATGGTCAAGCAGATCGAGAGACGACTTAGGGGCAAACGATTGCTGCCTTTCCGTTACCGCGACTTCGGTTCGCTGGTCTCGCTCGGTGAGTACAGTACTGTGGGCAACTTGATGGGAGCACTCGTGGGCGGCAGCATGATGATTGAGGGTTACATCGCCCGGCTCATGTACAACTCGCTGTACAAGATGCACGAGCTGGCGTTGCACGGATACACGAAGGTAGCGCTCGACACGCTCGCGCGGCTCATTAATAGGCGCACGGAACCGCACGTAAAACTGCACTGAGCGCACCCGGCAGTCAGGACTCCGCCAGGGCTCGCGCCAAGGGGGGCGTCATTGCAACGGGACAAGAAGCAGCACTTATTTGACCTGCATCACGGACTTGAGCGGCGCTCGCATGCCAGCTCACCGGACTAGATACGATGCGCTGGCCGCCAGCAACCCGAGGAAGCGTTAGCCAGCCTAGTGCTAAGGTGTAAACCATGGAGATTGTCACCGCCGCCGAGTGCATCTTTTATGCAAAAGAGCTGCTCTCGGGGGATTTATGTCGCGCGATCATCGACAATTATGAGCGTGATCCGCGTAAACACCCCGGCTACGCGGTCAGCGGCCGTAGCGAATACAAATCACTAGACGACGTCAAAGTCAGCACGGATTTGGAACTCAGGGGTGAAGGCGTTTGGGCAGTGGCCCACGCGGAGCTGCACTTGGCCGTCAGTCGTGCCGTCTCGATTGTTGCGGCGCAATTTCCGTCACTGCAAGTCTTCCCGCTGCGGTGTACGGACTACAAGATCCAGCACTACAAGAAAAACGAAGGACTCTTCAAATGGCATTTTGATGCTCTCGGTCCGGGTGCTTGGGATCGGCAGCTGGCTATGGTTATTTATCTAAATTCCGTCGAAGACGGCGGAGAAACGTGCTTTCATCGGCAGAATTTGAAGGTAAAACCTGTAGCCGGCGATGCATTGTTTTTTCCGACCTTCTGGACCCACATGCACTGTGGGGAGATTCCCAGGTCTGACGATAAGTACGTCGTCTCATCGTTTGTCTGTTTCGTTATTCCCCCAGCTAAACAGCAGTCGCCGTAGAGCGTTACCCGCGGTGCAGCGGCGAGGCCTTAAGAGCGGCATAGCGGACTTGCCAATAATGCGCCAGCGCCGGATGGCGCCGGTCGATGGGCCGGGTAAAGTATTGCCTGCGATTAGCGTCAGCTGGCATTCTCCCTGCGACGGGCGTAGCGTAACGACCAACGGCCCTAAAGAATGCCGGAGAGCGAGGGTTCGGGTCGACAGTGCTCTGCTCGCGAACGTGCCGCCGGCTCGGGTTGCCGGGTGAATTTCACAGGTTGAAGCGTCGCTGACCAAGCGCGTCGCTGACCATAAAAAGCGTAGGCAGTGGGGAGCCACACAATGCGCGTTACTGCTACATTTCGCCTCTTG
The DNA here is from genome assembly GCA_963850955.1 of uncultured Pseudomonadota bacterium. Taxonomy (GTDB): domain Bacteria; phylum Pseudomonadota; class Gammaproteobacteria; order Steroidobacterales; family Steroidobacteraceae; genus 13-2-20CM-66-19. The sequence goes on along the minus strand of CAWKMW010000004.1, from coordinate 3,345,161 downwards.
GCCGACAGAAGTCTGCCTTGGCTGAGGCTCTTCGAGCCGCCGACCGCAGAAGGTTGCACCACGGCAGCACTGGCCGATGCCAGCAAATGCATGGTGCGAGTCGTTGTCGCATTGAGGCTGCGCGAGCTGGCGTGTGTGTCACCGAGCTCGCCGGTGCTGCTATGAACACCTCAACCCCTACGCTCGAGTTCCTGCGTGTCGCGCAGCTGGCCAAACAGGCGACGGGTCTTACTCCCGCCGCGGACACGTCAACGCACGACACGAGTGGGCTCTGGCAGTTGCGCGACGCGCACAACGAAACGATCTGCGAAGTATCGCCAGATGGCACGGTTGTAGAGGTGCTGGTTGAAGCGCCGCCACCCGGGTTGCTTGACCGCATCCGCGATTTGCGGGCTTGTGGATTTTCAACGCGCGCAATAACGGGATGGTTCAGCGGCTCGCCGCAGTCTTTTGATCAGCTCGCGGAAGCTAGAGTCGTTTTCGACATCGCGATGGATCACATGGCTGCGCTGTCGCAACCTCCCCCGCAGCGCGGGTTCAGGCGGAAGAGCCCGCCGAGTGGCCTGCCCTGAGCATAGCCGCATGGATGCAAGGCTCCTGAGTTTCAATACCGGCACCCCATCGCGACAAATCATTGAAGGCCTGGGCGCGTGACCCGACCGGCCACGCTGTAGCTCGCGGTAGCCGGAGGCGGACTTCGGATTCGTATCGCGTACGTTCATGGCGTGCGCGAAGACAACACCAAGGCAAGGCGACTCTTTTTCTGGACAGCCTGTCCCTTCACGGCGCAGCATTTCCTGGCCCCGCGAAATGCACAGACACAGCGGGATCTGTCAACTCACATCAGCACACCGCCGACATCATCCAATGACACGGTGAGGTCACCATGATCATGACACGCACTTCCGCCTTGGTTTTGCGCACCCTCGCAAGCCTTGCGCTCGGTACATGGGCGATCGGCTTCTCCGCAACCGCATTCACCGGGCGGACTCTAAACTGAAGTGCAGCACATTGACGAGGTTAATGTGTTGGCATGAATACGAAGTATCAGCATCTGTGCATCGATGAACGAGCTCATATCCAGTTCCTGTTGCAGCAAGGGTTCACGGTGCGGGCAATTGCCCGCACCGTGAACCGGACGTCGAGCACTATCGGCCGGGAGCTCGCGCGCAACGGCTGGACGCGCCCGGTGCTCCCCCGGGGCCGCGGTCGACCGCTCCTCGCCGGCGGTTACCGGGCTGTGCAGGCCCAGCAGCGTGCCGACATCGAGGCAAGGCGTGCCCGCAGACCGCCGCGGCTGCGCCCCGATACCTGGCTCTGGGCTCAGATGCGAGTCCTGCTGAGCATGGGGCACTCCCCCGAGCAGATCGCCGGCATACTTCGACGCATGCATCCGGGCGATGCGGATCGGCACGTCAGTCACGAGACGATATACACGGCCATCTACGCGATGCCGCGCGGTGAGCTGCGCACCGAGGTCATCGGACTGCTGCGCCAAGCCCGTCGGGCCCGCAAGCCACGCGCTCGCGGCCAAGACCGACGGGGTCAGATCCCGGAGATGATCTCGATCCATGTGAGACCGCCGGAAGTCAACGAACGCGTTGTGCCCGGTCATTGGGAGGGGGACACAATCAGGGGCGCCGGAGTTGCCGCCGTCGTCGGCACGCTCGTCGAGCGCACCACGCTCTTCGTGACCCTCGCCAAACTCGCAGACGGCACCGCCAACTCGGCTGTTGTGGGCTTCAGCCGCGTGCTCAACCGGATCGATGCCCAGAAACGCCTCTCCATGACTTACGACCAAGGCAAGGAAATGGCGGCTCACGCCAAACTCTCAGATAAAACCGGCATCAAGGTGTACTTCGCCGATCCTCACAGCCCCTGGCAGCGCGGCATCAACGAGAACACCAACGGGCTGCTCCGCCAGTACCTGCCGAAGGCTGCGGACCTGTCGATTCTCTCGCAGAAGGACCTCGACGCCATCGCGTTCGATCTCAACGTTCGACCGAGAAAATCCTTAGGCTGGAAGTGCCCCCTCGAACTGTTCATGCCCGAGTCCTTCAACTATGAATCCTACTTCCGCAAAAATGTTGCGCTTCAGACTTGAAACCGCCCCGACAATAACGGGCAGTGGGATCAGAGAAAAATGGAACTGAGTAGCACAACGTTCGCCGACGGCGGTGTGCTTCCTATGAGTATGATCTTTGAATCCGCCAACTCCGCCGGTACGAACGCCTGCTCAATTGATGGCAGTCCCGGGGGCAACACCTCACCTGAGCTTTCCTGGACAAACGCGCCGCGGGCTACGCAAACCTTTGCGGTGGTTCTCTATGACACCACCGCGGCTTTCACGCACTGGGGCATATACAACATTCCCCGTGAGCGTCGGCGCCTGCCGGCAAATGCAGGCGTGCCGACGAGCACGTTCGGAAGTCAGATCGAAAACGACTTTTTTCTGGGCACCAACGGGTACGACGGGCCGTGTCCGCCCGCCGAAGAGCCGTTCGTGCACCATTACGTGTTTACAGTTTATGCGCTCGATGCGTCCTTGAAGCTTGAAGGCTCGGTGAACTTTCCTGCCTCCGCGGAAACTCTGTATCACGCCCTGATCCAAGCAGGCCGTGAGGGTCACATTCTGGCCAGCGCGAGCGTTACCGGCTTGTATTCGGTGGTTGCGCCAGCCGACTAGACCGTTCGGGGCAACGGGCGAGGGTCGGTACGGCTTTTCGGGGCGCTGCGGGGCCGAAAGTCCGATCCGCCGCCGCTGCCGCGCCAGTCTGGCAGCGGCGGCGCGCTTGTCGCCGATGCTCGTGTCGAGCATGGGGGACGCGGACGCTTCGCCTGCGGCGTCTGGTAGGGCTTGCCGATCACCCTCACTGCGAGCGCCGCCATTCAACGGTGACGCAATAGTCGTGCTTATTCGCCGCGCAAGCCAATTCAGGTCCTCCGCCAATAACTGTGGAGTCTGGGAGGCGGTAGAAACTCCATTGGGGATTCTGATCCATGGGACAGTCGTCTTTCTCTGGAAAGCCTCCTTGAGTCGAATCAGTACAGTATTGCGGCGGTCCGAGCGCATCAATCAAGCGCTTGCGGGGAATCCCATTCAAAGACGATACGTCGATGCGGACACACGGCGACACAAACTGCGTGCCTCTCTCGCCGCGGATAGGGACCTCGGCAAGACATTGCCGCAGGGTTTGCAGCAAGTGCTCGTGGGCTGCGTCCTTGCGATAGTTCCCGGGTGTACTGCAAGCCACGAGAACGGCGGCCGACAAGATGGCGGCCGCAAATCCGAGTTGTGGGTGACGGAAAATCATTTCGCAATGATGCCATCACCGATGACAAGTACGAAAGGTAAGCTGCCATCCGTTTGCAATCGCTTACAGAAGACTTTGGCATCTGCGCGCTGGTCGCCTCATTCAACGCATCTGCCTGTGGTACGGACGCCGGCGTTGCCGATTCTGTCATGGTTCGGGCAATACGGACTCCCCCGCGTAGGAAGAGCAATGGGATCCGCAGTTGACCTATCCCGCAACAGCGAAAAGAGCCCGCACTCGTGCGCGCAGCGGTAAATTTTATGCGACCTGCGAAGGCCGCCTCCCTCTTAAGAGGTGGGGCGCTTGCCCCATCGGTGAGCGGCGCCCGCGATGCCACGACTGTAAGAATGCCATGCGATTATCGGACGAGACGGCTCGGCGTCCCTATCGGCATCGGATACAAGGATGGTTCACACATGAGAGTGCTCTCCGCCGGAAAGCTCAAGGCATTTCACCTTGCGGGTATGACTGGAAGCTTCAAACACGCCGCGCACCTGCTTTCGATCAGTCCGTCCGCGGTTAGCGCGCGCGTGCGCTCACTCGAGAGCGACCTTGGCGTGCGGCTTTTCTCGCGTGGCATTAGGACACTCACTCTCACTGAGGCTGGCGCGGACTACATTCGGGAGGTTGAGGCGGCCTTCGTGAGCCTCGATATGGCCACGCGCGAGTTGCGCACGCGATTTGGGCAGCCTCCTCGCGCGCGTCGCGAGAATCCGAAGCGTCCCGCAGAGATGGCGCCCGTGGTTTCTTCTTCTTCCGAGACGCGGAAGGTACTCCACCGGGATTGGGTGTGAGTACGTGGGTGCGTGCAATTCGTGCCAGGTCCGCCACCTGAGTCGCGCAACGCTCGCAAAATCCCGCCGATGCCGGCTCCAAAACCGCCGCGGACTCACGGCCACCGGTGCGTCACGACTTTGATACCGCCCGGGTACCGCCGCGTAACCAGGAATTCTCTAGACTCAGCCTTTCGGCGCTCCGCAGCGAGCGAACCACTGCCGAGGGTGCCTCGGACAAAGGATTGCATGAACCGCCCACAGGCTTCGACGTCGGTCGGACACTCCCCTCACGCATCTGTGGATCAGCTCAGGAACGCAGACCTGCGGCTTGTACCGCGCACCGTCGTGATAGTGGGCGCGGGTTTCAGTGGCACGGTCGTGGCGATCAATCTGCTGCGATTGACGAACGAACGTGCGCTGCGCGTGGTGCTGGTAGATCGGGCGCAGACGGCACGCGGCGTCGCCTATGCCAAGCGGCCATATCCCTATCTGCTCAATGTGCCGGCCGGTCGCATGTCGGCGACTTCCGACGAGCCGCTGGAATTTCTTGAATTTGCACAGCGTAGGCTGCCGAACTCGACGAGTGAGGACTTTCTGCCACGCGGGCTCTATGGGGAGTACTTGGAATCCTTGTTGGCGCGCGCAGAGCTGGCATCTCTGTCGCAGGTGCAGCTGGATCGAATTCGCGGTTCAGTATGCGCGATCGAAAGAGTCCACCGCAGCACCGCGCTTCATGTGCATCTGGCCGATGGCCGCAAGCTCAGCGCCGATTCAGTGGTGCTCGCACTCGGCAATCCTGCCCCGGGCCGCCTACCGGGTGCAGAGGCACTGGGTGACTCTTCGCGCTACGTCGCCGATCCGTGGAAGGCGTCGGCGGCTGTTCGCGCGGGCGAGACAGTACTGATCGCAGGAACAGGTCTCACGATGATCGACATCGCTCTCGCCGGAAACCAAGCCGCGAAGGGTCGAGCGGTCATTCACGCCATCTCCCGGCATGGGCTGATCCCGCTGCCCCAGGCGTCTTTCCGCCATGTCCACGATCAGCATGCCAGCCCTGGCCTTATACAGCCGGGGTCTCCGTCCATACGACATCTTGTTCGCGCCGTTCGTGCGCTGTCAGAGAGTGCAGCGCACGGTGGGGGAGACTGGCGCGAGGTAATCGGGCTCGTGCGCAGCCAAGCGCCGGCGATCTGGCAGCGCTTGCCCCTGCGCGAGCGAGGTCGGTTTCTACGGCATGTCCGCTGTTATTGGGAGATCCATCGGCACAGGCTCCCTGAGAGCACCTGGACCGCCATTGATGGGCTTCGTCAGACCGGGAGACTCCACGTCCATGCAGGGCGCATCGGCAGCTTGCTCCCGGCCGGCAACCAGATCCGGGTGAGCTGGCGTGCGCGTGGAGAGGAGAGCCCAAGGACGCTTCTGGTGGATCGAGTCATCAACTGTATAGGACCGAACTACGACGTACGCCAGACTCAGGATCGGCTCATGCGCTCACTCATCGCACAAGGTATGGCCATGCCAGATCCGCTTGGTCTGGGTCTGGTGACGGAGGAAAGCGGTGCCCTGATGGACGCACGCGGTCGTGGCGCCGGCGGCAGCATTTACTATATCGGCCCGATGCTGCGCGCCGGCCAGTGGGAAACGACCGCCGTGCAGGAGCTGCGAGCGCACGCTGAGCAACTGGCATCTCATCTGGCATCGTCGAGTCCCTGGCGAGTGCGGGAGCCGGCGGCTCAAGGATTCGGCGGTCTCCCGAAGGAGCGATATATCTCCGCGTGTTGATAGCCCGTCGGATCGGCTTCGGGGTATCCCGTGGTGAGCAGTTCCGGTGCCGCCGAGTCGGGTTTTCCCCGGATAGGACCAGCCCGGGAAGCGTAAGTGCTAGAGGAATGTGGCCGTTTCGATTCGATGGGAACGGCGGTTACCGCTTGCCCTCCTGGGTACGCCGTCGCACGACCGGCGTTCGCGGCGGTGCGACTCCCGTCGGTGAGGTGGACTGGGACGCCGCTGCGGCCTGCAGCGGTCGCAACCGTGGCGTCCAACCAGTGCTGCGCCGCAACCGGCATAGGATTCAGTGCAAGATCGATTTTTAAATCAAGCATTTGGCGGGCCCCCTGGTTGATATGTCTGGGGTTGCACCGATTGCTCGGCCGTGACGTGATCGCGTTACCAATGGCAACACGCTCGAGCGGCTGCGTGGGCGCGGTCCGCCGTCGCGTCTGGCAGGGTCGAGGCGTTCGGGTACGTTGCCCGCGACGGCGATATATGCCATTGATGCGGTTGTGTGCAGCGGAAACGAGAGAGCTCGCCTGTGAGCGGCGAATACCGGCGTGCATTTGCGTCGCTGCGGTCGCTCCTCGTCCAGTATTCCCCAGCGCAGCTCATGGCTCGCCTCGCCGGCAGGCAGGGAGCAACCCCGCACAGAATACCGTCTGGCTCTGAAATCACCGATGGTGCTATCGACGCACGTTGGCAAGCGCTGCCGTTGGGCCAGAGCGCCCGTCGCGAGCTGCTCGATCCCCAGAGTCAGCAGCAAGCCGAGCGTTACTCAGCCAACGTCGAGAATTTCATTGGCACGGTCAAAGTGCCCGTTGGCGTCATTGGGCCGTTACGCGTAAATGGCACCTACGCGCAAGGGGACTACTTCGTCCCTCTCGCGACGACGGAGGCAACACTGGTTGCCTCCTACGGCCGCGGTGCGAAAGTTATTACGTCGGTCGGCGGATGTTCGGCGCTTTGCCTGAACGAGGGCATCGCGCGCGCCCCCGGCTTTGCGTTCCGCGCGCTGCATGAAGCGGCCGTGTTCGGGGCGTGGGTCCTGGCACAACTTCCGCAATTGACAGCGTTAGCGGCAGCAACGAGCAGATATGCTCAGTTGCAGGAGGCCCGCGTAAGCATCGAAGGCAATCATGTCTATGTGATTTTAACCTTTCACACGGGGGACGCCGCGGGTCAGAACATGGCAACGATCGCAGCACAAGCCGTCTGTGAGTTCCTCGATACTCGCTCACCTGTGAAACCGGACTATTACTTTCTTGAGGCGAACCATTCGGGCGACAAGAAGGCAAGCGCTCAGTCGGCTCTGTGCGGTCGCGGCAGAAGCGTTACGGCCGACATCGTCATTCCGGCGATCGTGGTACAGGAGCACCTGCATGCGACTCCCGAAATGATGGCGAAGTTTTTCACTATGGGCGCTATTGGTGGGGTCATGTCGGGTGCGATGGGTATTCAATGTCACTTCGCCAATGGCCTCGCAGCAATTTACCTGGCATGTGGTCAGGACGTGGCTTCCGTCGCCGAATCGGCGGTTGGAATTGCGCGCCTGGAAGTGACTGCTGATGGGGCGCTGTACGCCTGCGTGACTCTTCCCAGCTTGCCGGTCGGTACGATCGGTGGCGGAACGGGCCTCCCGAGTCAAAAGGCCTGCCTCGATATACTCGGTCTCGCGGGCGCCCGACACGCAAACGCGTTCGCGGAGCTGTGCGCTGCGGTTGCGCTCGCCGGTGAGCTCTCAATCGCCGGAGCGCTTGTCGCGGGAGAGTTCTGTCAGGCTCACCAACGCTTGGCCAGGGGCGGGCGGCCTACCCATTCCGTTTCGAGCTATCCTCCGGCTCGGAAATGATTCTCCTATTCGTTTGTCTGGTTCTCCTCGCGGCCTATCTCGCGTTCGTGGCCGCGAGAGTCGGCCTTCACCAACGAAGTGTGCTGGCCCTTGGGTCGATTTCGCTCGATACCATTCCGGACCGCGCAGCGAGAATGTACGGCACCAGGCCGCTGTTTACGTGCGATGTGCCGGTACGCTGGGAAGTACCCGCATTGGCGGAGCGTTATCCGGATGCAACAGAATGGAACGCATGCCGTATCGTGGGCACCGCGGCTTTTGTCGCCGCCATGCTCGTACAAGTCGTTGGCGTAAAGCGTGGCGATCGCGTAGCGATCTTCAAGGAAAATCATTTCGACATCCATCTGCTTCACGTGAGCGTCGTCAGGGCGGGCGGGATCGCCTGTACCCTCAACGGCAAGTTCGCTACCGAACATCTCGAGCCTTACCTTAGGAACCTCGGCGCGGAAGTGCTCATATCCGACGTCGTGACACTGTGCCGGGTGTTGCGTGCCGGCGGGACGTTTGCCGGCGTACGCACCCTCGTGGTTGCCGAAAAGAAGAGCGACGCCACGCAAGCCGTGCTGCTCGACTTGTTGTCGTCCGAATCTTCCAGCGTGGAAATCGTGTGGATTGAAGAGGGGCTGGGAACGGTCGCGAACGGCAGTAGCGCGCCCTTAAGAGGCAGGGATGAGCCGCTGTACCTCGTGCACTCCTCGGGGACGACCGGCTTTCCGAAAGCGGTCATTCTTAAGAATGGCGCGCAGTCGCATGCAGTCCGAGGATGGCTCTCCTATGTGCATGTCTCACGAACTCGGGACAAGGGGTACATGGCCGTCCCAAATAACCATCAAGCAGTTATTCTTACCTTTCATGGGCTGCTTCTGCTGGGCGTACCGGTTCACTGGACCTGCGCGTACGATCGGGATGGATTCGACGCGAACAGGGTGATTCGAGAATTGGCCGCGGGCGGCTTCACGGGTTTTTTCGGATTTCCGATCACGTACACCCAGCTGGCGCAAGTCGACATCGGCGTTCATGATCTGCGGCGCATGAGAGTCTGGGCGAGTACCGCCGACGCTAGCCATGAGGCAGTCCAGCGCCGCTTCGTAGCTGTGGGTGGGGTGTTCCGCAGCTTGGGGCTGCCACTGAACGGTTCAGTCTACTTGGACGCGCAGGGGTCAAGCGAAGTTGGCACGCCGTCGGTGCTTCGCTACATCACGCGGTTCACGAAGCGCTTCGAACGGCGGGTTGGACGTCCCGGCTCAACACCCTTTGGCCCGAAGATCAGAATCGTCGGCGAGAACGGGCGCGTCGTAGCGCGTGGCGCAGCTGGTCGGCTTGAAGTCAAGGGAAAAACCGTTTTTGCAGGCTACTGGAACAATCACGCCCTGACATTCGCGGCCAGCTGCGATACGTGGTTCTTTACCGGAGATATCGCTCGCCGAGGGCGGGATGGCCACCTTGTTCAACTCGATCGCGAAGTCGATGTAATTCGTACGACTTCCGGGCCCGTCTATAGTCTGCTCATCGAAGAGAAGATTCATAAACATCCCGCCGTGTTTGATACGTGCGTGTATGGAGCACGTCAACCGGATGGATCGCAACTGCCCGCTGCGGCGATAGCGCTTCGACAGGGGAGCGAGTTCCAATTGGCTAAAGCGAAGCTGCGGGATGAACTCAATGCCATGTTGACAGCGGAGGAACAGTTGCAGCTGATCGAAATCTTGGATTGGAATGATTTCCCAATCGGGATTACGGGCAAGACACTTAAGCGAGTATTTCGTCTGCGGACAGAAGCGATGGGCAGTTGATGACACTCGCGGTGATCGGACCGGTGTCAACTAGACCGAGTCACGATAGAGCTGGCGAACGAGATCGATATGAACGCGCAGGTTGTAGCGCGTTTCGGTGAGCCCGCGCGGAAACGGTAGGGCCGCCGCCCGCTTGTCGAGCAGGTTTAGCCGATCGAGCAGCGCTGGGTGCTGCGCAGCCGGGGTGCGACGCAGTTCAGACTCGAGGTACGTGAGCTCACCGTAAATCAGGTACAGGCGTCGCTGTGCGCGCCATTGCAGTGCTTGCGGCAGCATCGACCACACCGGGTAGATGATGCCCGCGAGTGGCAGCACGATGAAAAGCAAGCGCTGTACGAGCGGGGCCAGCCAGAACGGCAGATTCCGCTGCAGCGCGGACGGGCCTGACTTGTAATACTGGCGGGCTTCCCGGCTGAGCGGCAGGTCGAGAACGCGTGCGGCCGGAAACTCGCCGCTGCGCTGAAACACCCCGGGCCCAGCGTGCACTTCGTTCGCCGCCTCGAGCAGCAGGTATTGCAACGCGGGGTGCAGGCTGGCGCGAACCGCGATGCTCGCCTCTGGCGCGAGCAGCACCGTATCCATTGGAGGCCGGTTCGCCGCCAGGTTACCGACGCCCATCGGGACAGTGACCTTGCTTAGGAACGGCAGCAGCGCGACGTAGGCATCGGCGTGGGGGAAACCAATCAGGCCGATGTCCGGATTCGCGAGTAGGCGCTGCACGTTGGCCGATTCCCAGCCGGAGAGCATCAACGCGCCATCGAGTTCACCGCGCTCGAGACGGGTGGCCGCTTCGGCAGGCGGATAGCTGTACAACTCCAGCTTGCCGGATTCGAGCTTGTTGAGCGCGAGCAGCTTCAACGCGAGCGCCCGCGTGCCACTGCCCTCCGGGCCGATCGACAATCGCTTCCCTGTCAGGTCCTGCACCCCCAGCCCGCGTGGCGTGCAGCGGCAAAAGAACCACAGCGGCTCGTAGAACACCGTGCCGAGGGACTCGATACCCGGTGACTCATCGCTCGTCGTGGTTCCAGCCTGGACGAATCCTGCATCGACGTGGCTGGTCGGGTCTTTGAGGCGCGCAAGGTTGTCCACCGCGCCCGCCGTCGGAACCAACCGCAGAGTTACGCCGTGACGAGCAAGTGATATGCGGTAGCGCTCGGCGAAGATCGCGAACGCATTGCCTTCCGGGCCGGTCGCAAGCACGACGGTGCGGCCTGGCAGGGGATGCAGCAGGACGAACGCAGCCCAGAGCGTGACCGCTAAGGTCAGCAGCGCCACGAGCGGCCACCGCCAGTCCCAGACAGGGCTCGGGGGTGCAATTTCAGGAAAATCACGCGCGGCCACGACCATCCCGCTCCTTAGTCAATTGCCGAGGAAGGTGTAAGAGAGCATCTGTTTGAACGTAACACGGGACCTGAACTCGCGTCCCTCGCGCGGCTGTCAGCGGTGTCAGGGCGGACCGGAAACCACTAAGCCTCCGGTTCCTGAGACGATCACACTTCTGCGCTTTCTACTAATCCGGCACCCCTCCGACCAAGTGTAATTGTGGTCGGTACGGATGGCTATGCAGCGACCGGCCGTGCGAATCCTCGTCAGCATAACCGCGAACCGCGTTATTTGCGTGCGTAAAGTATCGGCCGCCGAGACCCACAGGAAACCGACGTGCAGACAATGAGCCGGCTGGCCTTTTGCGTAGACGTCGCTCGGACCCGCGCTCATCGTACCGTGCATCAGGAGAAGCCGCGACGCCATAACTCGCGCGGCGCAGTTCACGTGCGAAGTCGAGATTCACGGCTGCAACGCCGCCTATGGGTGCTCGAACTCCTGTCAACGCCGCGAGGCGGTCACTCCGTTGGAAGGCGGGTCACACGCGCGCGGGTGCGATCCACAGCTTCTGATGCGCAACGTCGATGGTGATGATCCATTTGCGCAGCACCGGAACACCGATGTTGCCATCGAGGATTAAATCTTCAACCCGGGCACGCGTCGTGAGCTGCACGCCTCCTGCCAGTGTCAGGGTGAGCCCCTGTCCGCCCTTGAGTGTGGGATCCAGGCCGAGTGCGGAGGCGATGGGCCGATTGGCGATGACACTTCCGTCGCTACCGCTGTCGAGCTCCATCCAAAGGCGCCCCTGTGGCGCCTCCACAGCCACCATCGGCGTCAGACTCAGGCCCCGGCATCCCGGGCAAAACGAACAGCAACTTCCGTCGCGCCGCGGATGCGTCTGGCGAGGCTCGCGGGGGTCTCGATGAGCAGGCGCATGTGCGCGATATCAAGCGTAACGATCCTGTCGGCGAAGGCGTCGAGCGCGATAGACCCCGCCAACGGCGGGGCGTTCTTGGGAAATAACGATGCCAAGTCCCAGACGCCGGCGGAGGGTGAAGTCAGGCTCACGCCCGATGGCTCGAGCATGACATCGTCGCAGCGCTTCGTGTCGACTCGCTCACCGCGCATGCGAAATCCAGTAATCTGGCCCCAGGGCTTACACCCGATCGCTTGTGCGAAGTCGGGAGTCACCACCGTGATGCCGCCGGCGGTATCGAGCAGGAAATTCCCCGCCCGACCGTGCGATGTGCCATCGATCGCCAAGAAGCTCCCCATGTAGAGCGATAACCGGATCTCCGTCGGCTGGAGCGCCTGCTTGCTCACGTCCGCGGTGGTTGTGCAGGCCGTCAGCACTGCGGCGACCACCAGCAGTCCCAGGGGGCGCCGGGGCGGCAAACGAAGACCGGGGTGGATGCTCGGTCGCCTGCACACTGTTACGGTCTTGGCCGCGCGGGACATCATTTTGTGTGGCAAACCGGCGCATCGGCGATGCGTGCGACAGTAGTGGCATCCGAATCAGAGAGACCCGGCGCGGAAAGTGGCCCTCCCGCAGTTCCTGCGCGCATCAAGATGAGACCGTGGCACTAGAAGAGTAGGGTGGCACTATCTTAATGCGCGCCAGTCTCGTGCTGGGTCCGCTTCGTCGCGTAAGAGGCCCGCTTTGTCGGCTTTTTCGCGTGAGGCTCTTGGGGCGAGCCATTCCGGCGGCTTACGACGAGGAGAAACCTCGCAGCGTCAAGTGAAACCCCTAGCCTGGCTAGAGTGGAGGCATCGATGAACCTCATCGATCTATCATGGGACTTGCCGGCCATCAGCACCGTGCATGCGATGCCGGATCGGGACGGGCCGGTCCCTCGAGGGCGTGTGGTTTGCTGTCACACCGGGGAAACCACGCATCCGGCCGCGAAGAACTTGCGGCAGCAGCAGACACGCCTTGATCGCTTGATCGGGTACTACAACGGCAGACGGTCGCACCAAGCCTTGAACACGATGCATTCAACAGAGCTCTACCAGAGGTTTCGCTCGATTTTGTGGCAGGTCGTCTGATCCGAGGTGTCAGCCTGGCGCCGCGTTGAGCGCGCACGCCAGGCTCAATCGCTCTCCAGCGCTACTGAATATTGCCGATTATTTTCTTTGCCTCATCTACAGAGAACCCACGCAGCGTCTCGCTTCGTACGTTGCCAAGGGAGCCGGCCTTAAGGAGCGCGGCAGTCACCGCTTCGTCGGTGCCTTCCATGATCACCACCATGTCGTGATGTCCGACCGTGTAGTAGAAGCCCTTCACCGTTACGCCGAGCTTTTCCGCACTTGCCCGGAAGGCTCCATACCGATCCGGCGAATCCTTGATGTTCCGAATGCCCTGATCGGTGAAGTTCAACAAGCTTATGAACGTAGCCATGATCAACCTCCTCTGTGGGCGCTACTCAGCGATACGAAGACTTGGTGGCTCCGTGTCGCGGCGCCCGGGTGAAACGAGTAGCCTGCGCCGGTTGGCCCGAGAATCGCAACAGCGCACTGTCTAGCCCTAGACCGTGGCGAGTCAACACCGGAACTACATCCGCCCTGAAGGGTTTCCTGCATCAGCGCGAGTGAGTGGCCAGCAGGGCCTGACTTCGCATCCGCCCATCGTGCTCCGGCTATGGCAAAGTGCTGAAGTCTGGGCCTCGTTGGGGCCACTAAGTCCGTTATCGGATGAATGCCGTATCAACTGCGGCGCACTTGAGCAGTGCAATGCCCTAACCCTGCGGCGCATCATGACCGCCCGCTGCGTCGAGCGGCGCGCGGCCGCGATAAAGCTTGCAACCGAGAGCGTAGGGGCCCGCGTCGCGCTGAGTTGAAATGTTTTGCTTGAAGCCGCCACGAACTTTGGCAAGATTGCGAAGGTAGACGCCTTGAAGTTGGTCAAGGCCGACCGCCGTGTCTCCCGGCGCTCAACAATCAAGCGACAATTAGTGAGACCGAAGCGCGGATCAGATACGGCGATCACCCCTAATCTGTAGGCACTTATTGATTGGAGAGAGCCATGAGCGAAGATGTCGTGACCGGGGAGTTGCAAACGGAGATGGTCGATCTGCCTCGCCGTCGCTTATTTATGACCACCGCCATGACGATCGCGGCTGCCCAGCTTGGGGTGATCGCAGCCGCCGCCGCCCAAACCGGTAAGGCTGCGTCAAAAGTCCCTGCGATCAAGCCGGGTACGAACACATCCTTTAAGTCCCTCAAGCAGATCAACGCCGGCCTTCTGAATGTCGGCTACGCCGAAGCCGGCCCTCCCGATGGCCGACCCGTCGTGCTGCTGCACGGTTGGCCGTACGACATACACAGCTTTGTCGACGTTGCGCCACTGCTGGCGTCCAAGGGTTATCGCGTCATCGTCCCGTATCTTCGCGGCTACGGCACGACGCGCTTCCTGGCAGCCGACACATTCCGCAATGCTCAGCAGTCCGTAGTCGGCCTCGACGTCATCGCGCTAATGGATGCGCTCAAGATCAAAACAGCTACCGTCGCCGGCTTTGACTGGGGCGGGCGCACGGCGGACGTCATGGCAACACTCTGGCCGGAACGCTGCAAGGCGATCGTTTCCGTCAGCGGCTATCTGATCAGCAGCGCGGCGGGCAACCAGGTGCCGTTGCCACCCGAGCCTGCGTTCCTGTTTTGGTACCAGTACTATTTCGCTACCCCAGTCGGCAAGGCCGGCTATGAGAAATACCTCGACCAGTTCAATAAGTTCATCTGGCACCAGGCTTCGCCAAAGTGGAATTTCGACGATGCTACGTACGACCGCACAGCAGCGTCCTTCAAGAACCCCGACCACGTCGACATCGTGATGCACGACTATCGCTGGCGGCTTGGCTTGGCCGAAGGCGAGCGGAAATATGACGACCTGGAAAAGCGGCTGGCAGCACTTTCCCCCATCACCGTGCCCGCGATCACCATGGAAGGCGACGCCAACGGTGCAATCCACGCGCCCCCTGCTGCGTATCGCGCGAAGTTCTCTGGCAAATATGAACACCGGGACCTAACCGGTGGCGTCGGTCACAATCTGCCGCAAGAAGCCCCGCAGGCCTTCGCCCAGGCTGTGGTCGATGTCGACAGTCTCAGCTAGCCGAAGCACGCCCTGCGGATGATTCGCAGGGCACCTCCCTTTGAAGGCCGTTGGTGAATTCTGGGGGAGTGTTTCATGAAGCGGATCAGCGTTCGATGTTCGCGGCGGTGGCCTGCATCGGCGCGTCGACGCCTTTTGCAGCCCCAGGAATTGATGAGGCCGCATCCCCGATTTTCGGAGTCAAAATTCCCCCCGGATACCGCGACTGGGGGGTGCGTGGCGCACGAGGGCGGGCAACAACAACGATCTTCGCGTCATTCTCGGCAACGATGTAGCGATCAGGGCCTATCGGGAAGGGAAGCTGCCGTACCCGGACGGCACAATCATTGCCCGTCTGGCTTGGAGTTACGTTCCGTCTGAGGAAAAAAACAAAGTCTTTGGTCGTGCCCAATCCTTCGTTGCGGGCGCCCCGATCAACCTTCAGTTGTCGGTCAAGGACTCAAAAAAATACGCCTCGACGGGCGGCTGGGGGTTCGCTCAATTTAAGGACGGAAAACCTGCCGACGAGGCAGTGCACAAAACCTGCTTTCCCTGCCACGAGCCTGCCAAAGCAAGCGATTTTGTCTACACGCACTACTCACCCTCACCTTGATACAAAGCGTCCGAACCTGGGACGGCGGGAACAGCCCGCGTATCAGGAGGCCTGCATGCCACAGACGCGACCCGCCATCCGTACCACGACCCTACTGTCTGTACTCCCGGATAGTGATCGCTAACCTAAGGGCTTTGTGCCCAGAAAGCCTCCATTTTCCGGCGGCCTTCCGCATCCGGCAGGTGCCCGTGTCCGGCTGCTTGGTTGTCCTCCAGATGCTCGAGCTTGCTTGAACCGGGAATGGCGCAGCTGATCGCGGGGTGTGATACGACGTACTTGAGAAAGAACTGGCTCCAGCTAGCAATACCGAACTGGGCTGCCCAGGGCGGGAGCTGCCGGTCACCGGCCTGCTTGATCAGGGGATTGCGTCCGCCACCCAGTGGCACCGCCGCCATAACGGCGATCTTGCGCTCTTGCGCGAGTGGCAAGACTTCGGCCTCCGCCGAGCGATCCCCAAGCGAATAGTCCACCTGCAGAAAGTCCATCGGATACTTGCGCATGTAATCCAGGAGTTGCGGATACTGCGGCGAGCGGATGGAAGTGATGCCGATATAACGCACTTTGCCCTGCTTCTTGAGGTCGCTGACTATGGGCATCATCGCTTCCACGCTGTCGACGAAATGGATGAGTAGCAGGTCCACCTTCTGCAGCCGCTGTACGGAGCGCTCGAAGCTGGGTAGCCCCCCAACTCCATCGCCAGGACCGCCAGGAGCGTTGAGTTTCGTTGCGATGAACATTTTTTTGGTGAGATTGAGTTCGGTGAGCGCCTTGCCGATCTGCACCTCGCTATCTCCGTATAGCGCCGCGGTGTCGATGACTGTGCCTCCGAGCTGATGCATGCGTTGCAGGATCGCGTGCACGTCGTCGTAGGGTATGCGCCCGAACTGATTGGTACCGATCCCCATCACCGGGAGCTTCTCGCCGGTGGCAGGGATGGGCTTGGTAATGAGAGGCCCGGCATCACGCGCACGGGCAAGCCAAGGCAATACGCCCGCCGCACCCGAGAGCAAGCTGAGCTCAAGGAAGCGTCGACGGGAGCAGGGCCATGCGGTGAGGCGAGACACGATAGCCTCGGTTTTCTGCACGAAGACCTAACGAGAGTATAGGCAATCGCCACTCGGACCGTCTTGCGCGCGCGTTAATCTGAAGCTTGGCGGGGCAGCAGCTTGGAGGCGTCACCAGCGCTGAACCCTCCGCTTGCGGAAAGTTCGCTTGACCCGAGCTTCCGGACGACTGGCAACTAAGGTTCGCTGGCCGTACCTCAGCTATCTTGGGCGCGGACAAAGGGCCGGATGCCAAACTACGGGTGGACCTCGCTTGGATAGTGGAAAGCACCGTCTTCGGCGTTTCCCAATGACATGGCAACACGAACACTGCTGGAGATCGCGCGCCATGCAGCACAGCCGTACGGGGTCGGCGGTCTGGTACCTAACACACTTCTGAATGGAATGCCGTTTATCACCTTCCCCCAAACTCGACTGCATTTCCAAAGAAGACACGCCTACCGTTGCAGGCCGCCGACCGAGGGTCAATTGCCGACTTTCCTGTGAGCACCAGCTAAGCGGCGCGGGGGCGGCATGTGGCCTGCTCCTCTTGTCGCGAAGAGCGTCCGCCCCGAGCCGACCATGGCAGTTCTGGCGCATCATGTCTGAAAGCACGCCCCTCGCTCAGACGCGAGATCAGTAGGGTGTGCGGCATCGTGGATAATCCGCGCCTGGGGCCAGCCACACCCGTTGAAGCCGGCCAGTACCCGGAATACAGTGACTCCAATGGTGATCGCTGCTTAGAGCGTGATCGGAACTAATCTTGAGAGCCGTTCCACGACGTAAAGTCTTGAAGGGTGCCGTGCGAGTCTTGGCCGCAGCGCCCTTCGTTCTTCGCAGCAGCTACCGAGTATTCGCACAGTCAACGCGGGAATACCCGGAACGGGTCGTACGCCTCATGCGCGAATCTCTGGTGATCGACATGCTAAATCAGTTTTTATATCGCACGGATCAGAAGGAACTGAAAGAGAAGTGGCTGACGCAGCCTGGCGCTTTCACGGAGGCAGACTTTCGGCGATTTCAGAGCACCGGCGTTTCTGTTATTAACTTCGGGTACGGCGCAGAAGACTTCAAGGCGGCCGAGCAACTCTTCGCCAAGTGGAACAGCTTTATTGCTGAATATCCCGAATGGCTGATGCGCATCAACACCGCGGCGGACTTGATGACAGCCAAGGAACGAGGGAAGCTCGGAATTATTTATGGGCTGCAAAGCAGCGCTCAGTTCGAAACTCTCGACGACGTGAACCGTTGTTTTGGGTATGGGCAGCGTATCTCACAGCTCAGCTTCAACTTCAGAAGCCGCGTCGCCGATGGCGCCTTCGAGCCATTTGACGGCGGGGTCAGCGAGTTTGGCGGAAAAGTCATCGACCGGATGAACGGTATCGGTATGGCGGTGGATCTAGGCCACGCCAGCGACAAGACTAAGATCGATGCAATCACGAGATCCAGAACACCGATCATTCTTTCGCACGGTAACTGTCGAGCCCTTAACCCAAGCTCACTCCGCGCCAGCACCGACGATGCCATCCGCAAGCTGGCCGGCAAGGGTGGCGTCATGGGGATTACTGATATTGCATTCATGGTCAAAGGGAGCGAACCGGTCGGCGTCGACGATGTGATCGATCACTACGATCATGTACGTGACCTCGTCGGAATAGAGCATGTTGGTGTGGGCTCTGACGCAGGGATCGAGAGCAACGACCTTGGCTCTCCGGCGATCCTGAAGGATATGCTCGGGAAGGCCGACGCTCGCTACCGCGTACATGGTGAGCATGAGATGGTTGCCGGGCTCGGCGGAATGACTCGAATGTACGAATTAACGGCCGCCCTGGTACGGCGCGGCTACACGGATGAGCAAGTGCGCCTTGTGCTCGGGGGTAACTGGGCGCGAGTCCTCAAGGAGATCTGGCAACCTGAGGGATAGGAGCGAACTTCAGCTTCTGCTGCAGAGGGCCGTATGACTATGAACAAGCATTTGCTTAATCGACGTCAATTTAGTGCGCGTTGTGCGGCCTTCGGCCTCTCGCTTCCTGCCTCAGGCGCCATGATTTCGGCGCAAGCAGTTGCACAGGTCCTTGGCACTGAGACGGCGTCGAAGCCTGCTGCGCACACGGTTAAGCTTCCCGACGGCACTACCGTCCCGGCGCTCGGTCAGGGCTGCTGGCACCTCGGCCAGGGAAGGCATCCGCCGGCGGTCGAGGAAGAGGCGCTGCGCACGGGCATTTCGCTCGGCATGGCGTTGATCGATACGTCGGGAAACTACGGCAACGGCCGCTCCGAGCAATTCCTTAGTCACGTGCTGGTCGGTCAGCGCGACCGCATATTCCTAGTCTCCAAGGTGGAGGGCAACGAAGTTTCTGGCGACGGCATCGCGCGTGCTTGTGCGGCGAGCCTCGCACGTCTGGGGACCGATCACCTGGATCTCTATTTGCTGCATTGGCCGGTCCCCAGCGCGCAATTCTCCGGCGTTGTGGCGTCATTTGAACAACTACGCGCGGCGGGGAAGATTCGCGCTTGGGGCGTATCCAATTTCAACGTGGGGCAGATGGAAGATCTGTTCCGCGTTCCAGACGGCCACCGCTGCGCCACCAATCAGGTCCCTTACAGCCTCAACAACCGTGGCGCTGAGCGCGATGTTCTGCCGTGGTGCACGCAGCACAACCTTCCGGTCATGGCGTACTCTCCGCTCGGCGGCGACAATAACCTCGTAGTCGGTGACCGCACGCTGGCGCAGGTTGGAACTACCCATGGTTGCTCGGCCGCCGCGGTCGCGCTGGCTTGGGTGATTCGCAGCGGGAGCGTTATCGCAATTCCAGAATCCGGCTCCCCAGCGCACGTCAAAGAAAACGCTGTGGCGCTTTCGACAGCCCTCGCACCGCGAGACCTTCAGACATTGGATGCAGCGTTTCCCGGGCCATCTGGTGCAACCTAGCGGGAGCGTGTGATACACGCCCATCATCGACGGACTGGGGCACGCTTGCGCCTGCTAATGTCCGCCAGTGCTGATCCGAGACGATCGCTGACGCCCTGACGAGTCAGTCAGGCACGTCGCCTAGCGGCGCTGTGGGGCCAGTACCACGAGAGCAATGCCGCCCAGTATTGCGCTCGCAGCTAGCACGAGCCGCAGGGTGATCAGCTCGCCCAGCAGCGCCGCCCCGCCGAGCGTCGCAATAACCGGCACGCACAGCTGCACAACGGCGGCGTTGGTAGATTGCAACCCGGGCAGCGCTGCATACCATATTGCATAGCCGAGACCGGAAGCCAGCGCGCCGGAGGCGACGGCGTACAGCACGCCGGCTTCGTCCAGGCGGGTAGCGCCGGGCCAGATAAGACCAGATGCGAGGGCGATTGGCGCAGCGCGCAAAAAGTTTCCCGCTGTCACTCGGGTGGAATCGCCGGCGCCTTGGCCGCGCAAGGAATAGATGCCCCACGAAACTCCAGCCGCCAGCATCATTGCGGCAGCACCTAGGGGTGGCGCCGACAGGCCCGGAAGCAGCAAACCGCAGAGCCCGCCGAGGGCCAGCGTCAGGCCGATAACCTGCGTACGGCGCAGGCGTTCTCCCCGGCGGAGTCCCACGCCGATCATCGTAGCCTGAACCGCGCCAAACAACAGAAGTGCGCCGGTTGCGGCCGACAAGCTCACGTAGGCAAAGGAAAATCCGGCGGCATATGCGAACAACGCTAGGGCTGATGGCCAGTTGCCGCGACCCTCGCGTGCATGGGCGCGCATATGCACGAGGAGCCAGAGCATCGCTGCACCGGAGAGCAGGCGGATCGTGGTAAAGCTGGCCGCATCGATGCTGGTTTGCTGCAGAGCAAGCCGGCACAGCAGAGAATTCGCGGCGAATGCGATCATTGCGAGTGACGTCAGTGCAACCACGCGCAGCTGCGACATGTTGGACGCTCCCTGAACCTGTATTCCGCGCTTCGCGCCGCAGCTGCTGAAGCATGGCATGCGGGAGCGGCGCCGCGCGACAATAGCAAATGCCTGGCGCGGCTTCAGACCTGCAGGCCGAGTGCCAATGCGCTGGCGTCAGCTTTCTCAGTCGGTCGAGCGTCGTCAGACTTCTGCCATCCGGATCCAAGGTGTTCGGCCAGCACCGCGGCGACCGAAAGCCGCACGCGCTCGCGGACGATACGCGGGCGACCCCGCCGAGCGGTTTCAATCCGCCACGCCGTTTAGGTTTGTCGAGGGATCGGCGAAGTAGGGGGCCACGCGAGGGGATGTGACACTTTGCAACGCCTGGCATCCTTCACGGCGGAACGACTTACTCTTGCGCTCAAGCGATCCCGCTCGCGCAGTTACCCCAGTACGACACGGTGAACGACGCAACTCGCGACTACATGCGGCGCCACACACCGATGACCCTGCGACCAACCCCGCGTTAGTCTTTGACTTCCAATGAACGACCGATGGTGAGCGCCATTTTCATAGGCTGATGTCGGTTCATCGTCAGAATCTGCGTCCAAGTAACGTTTGAATTGCCGATCGAAGCCGACTGATTCGATGGCAACGGCCGAACCTCTGCCCGACCCCCAAGCCAGTGGGTCGGGAAAAAATCCCGAGGTTAAGGTCGGGAAAATATCCCGACCATAACTGGGCGACAATCCCGGATGCGCGTGCGAGGTCGTCGCTCGCTAGGGGCAATCGGGACGGCCCTCAAGGGGAAGGGCTGACCGGGGGAAGCCTTTCGACCCAAAAGTACCCCTACGCCTCGACGCGGGTAAGCCCTGAAATAAGAAAGACCTCTATGGTTTACTGGATCAGATCATGGATGCCATGCGCTCTCGCAGCCCTAGCATTCTCGCTTGCCACGCGCACATCAGCCGCCGAAGCGGACGCCGCCCCCACCACCAACCCGGCCGCGGCCCAGGAGCTGCCCCAAGTCACGGTCATCGCGAATGCCCCATTGCCGGGGCTTGGCCTGCCGCTTAATGAGATTCCCGCCAATGTGCAGACGGCTGACAGTAAGGACCTGGAGCGCCAGCAGACGCTTGATCTCGCCGACTATCTCAACCGCAACTTCAGTGGCATCAGCGTCAGCGAGAGCGCGGGTAACCCGTTTCAGCTGGACATCTATTACCACGGCTTCACCGCCTCGCCCCTGCTCGGCACGCCCGAAGGTCTGTCGACCTATTTGGATGGCGTGCGCGTGAACGAAGCTTTCGGCGATACCGTCAACTGGGATCTGATCCCGGAATCGGCGATATCGACCGTGACCCTCATATCCGGCTCCAATCCGGTGTTCGGTCTCAATACCCTAGGCGGAGCACTGTCCGTGCAGACCAAGAGCGGGCATGACAATCCGGGGACTGATTTCGAGGCCTACGGGGGATCGTTCGGTCGGTATTCGTTCGAGGGCGAGACCGGAGGGGAGCTCGGCCCGTTCGACTACTTCCTTACTGGCAACTACTTCGACGAGACCGGCTGGCGCGATATCTCCTACACCCGGGTGTGGCAAGGCTTCGGCAAGGTGGGGTGGCAGACCGATAAGACCGACATCGATCTGAGCTATACGTATGCCGATACGACGCTGTACGGTGACGGTGCGACACCGCTGAGCATGCTCGACTACCGGCGCGAGCAGACCTATACGCCGGACTTCACCCATAATCTTCTCAATTTCGTGAATCTGACCGGCACGCAGTTCCTGACCGAACATCTGCTGCTGTCGGGCAACGTTTACTACCGCCATCTGAATACCGGCTCCGTCAACGGCAATATCAACGACAACTACCTCGACTCGGACTATTCCGGGCCGCCCATCGACTGCAGCGCGCCGGCAAGCACCCCTGAGGCTCTGGCCTTTTGTGCTCCCGGCCAGAACGCAACGTCCTCGCTGCTGCAGAACACTGACGGTTTCGGTGTGCAGCTGACCGATTCGCAGGATGTCTTCGGTTGGAAAAACCAGGGAGTCCTGGGCGCCGACTACAACGACTCCCAGGATACGTATGCGCAGACGTTCCAGTATGGGATGCTGGCACCCGATCACCTGCTAATCTACCAGGTCAGTCCGTTCAACGACCCAACCGTCATTTCTCTCAGTGGCAGCAACAAGATCGCGGGCGTGTATCTGACCGACACCGTGTCCCCGAGCAAACTGCTGCATGTCACGGCGTCGGTGCGCTACAACCACAACACCGAGACGCTCAACGGCTACACGTTGGACACGGACGTGGGCGACTACGGGAATGGGTTCAACACCGCCACTCCCTTGTTCGGCGATCACACCTTCAGCCGCGTTAACCCGGCGCTTGGATTCACGCTCACGCCGAGCGACACGACCACCTACTACGCCGATTACAACGAGGCGAGCCGTGCACCGAGCGTGATCGAACTGGGTTGTTCCAATCCGGCCGAGCCCTGCGGCCTGCCCAACGATTTCGCCAGCGACCCGGATCTGAAGCAGGTGGTGGCTCGAACGGTGGAAGTGGGCTTACGCGGTAACCGGGCCGATCAGAGCCTGATCTGGAGCGCCGATGTGTTCCGCACGCTCAACAGCAATGACATTCAGTTCGTCGCCTCGAGCGTCAATTCCGGTTACTTCGACAATGTCGGTAGCACACGCCGCCAGGGGTTGGATCTGGCGCTCGGGGGCAAGCAAGGCGGATTCACCTGGCGCCTGGCGTATAGCTTCGTGAAGGCCACCTTCCAGTCGAACTTTGTCGTCAACGCCCCATCCAACAGCACCGCCGATGCCAACGGCAACATCCAGGTCAGTCCGGGGGACCGGATCCCGCTGATTCCCGAGAGCACCGGGCGACTGGTGCTCGACTATCAGCCAACTAAGCGCTGGGACGTGGGTGGCAGTCTGATCGTAGCCGCGGGCTCATACCTGCACGGAAACGAAAACAACGCCAATCAGGCCGGCGTTACCAACGCCGCCGGCGCCTATATCTCCCCGACCGGCACCGGTTGGATTCCCGGTTACTCAGTGGTTGATCTGCAGGGTACCTTCCATGTCACGAAATATGCTGATGTCTTTGCTCGTGTGGTCAACCTGCTGAACAAACAATATTCGACGGCCGGATTTCTGACCACCAATTCGTTCAATCCGAACGGCACGTTCATTACCAACCCGAACAATTGGACCAACGAGAACGCCGTGTCGCCGGCGGCGCCGTTCGGGATCTGGGCCGGCGTGCGGATTCAGCTGAACTAACTCACCTAGAGGGTTGGAGCCGGCTGTTTGGCCGATGGCGACATTCCGCCGCCTGGGGACTGAGCTCTCAGCAAGCTGCATTCCGCGAGACATTGGCACGCGGCCTGGTTGGGCGGCTTGCGGTTGAACCCACGATTTAGCCGCCATGCTTACATGGCGCTCACACGCTCGCTTCCGTCTGCTTTCTTGCGCCCGTCGCTAGCGGCTGATACACAGGGTGCTTCTCCAGAGTTGGGACAGACTTGCCGCTTGACCAGCTTCAACAGCTTGGCCGGGGTCGCCCTGATTCCACGATCTGCGTCCACGTAGGCGTAAGCGCGTCCATTCGATCCTGCCGCCGCTGAAGACGGCGATACTGCCGTCCGCGCAGGGCACGAGTGCTCCCCAACGTGGCTGTCGCTTTGGTGGCGGCACCAGCATCACCGCGACAGCGGCCCCGCGTGGGCCGGCAGTGACTGAGCCCGTCGCTCTGGCAGAATTCCCGGCCTGGAATCGCGCAGAGGGACCTCCCCATGACAGATCAGGACAAAGGCACCCCCGCCGCGCCCGAGGGGGCCGACAGTAGCCGGTCGGGACTTAGGCCACAGATGGCCATGATGTTTCGTGCGCTGCTCGCATCGCCCGTGCGCAACGCCTTGTTTGCCCTGGGCGGGGTGCTGACTGGGGTAGTGATCCTGACCGCCTACGGCCAGATCCTTCTGAACGCGTGGAACAAGCCGTTCTACGATGCACTTGCCCGTCGCGATCTCGGCGAGTTCTTCCATCAGCTGGGCGTCTTCGGGATGATCGCCGGCGCCCTGCTGGTGCTGAACGTCGGCCAGCGGTGGCTGGTCGAAACGTCAAAGCTGAAGCTGCGCGAAGGTCTCGCCAAGGACCTCATCGAGAACTGGCTGCAGCCGATGCGCGCCTTTCGACTGGCCAATTCGGGTGCCATCGGTGTCAATCCCGATCAGCGGATGCACGAGGATGCCCGGCATCTGACCGAGTTGTCTGCCGACCTCGGGACGCAGTTGCTGCAGGCGGGCGTGCTGGTGGGCTCGTTCGTCAGCGTGCTGTGGCGAATATCCAGCGGCTTCACCTTTCACTTTCATGGCCACGCGTACGCGATCCCCGGGTACATGGTCTGGGCTGCAGTCATCTACGCAGGCTCCGCTTCGCTGTTGAGTTACTGGGTGGGCCGGAGTCTCATCGCACGCAATGCGGAGCGTTATGCTCGCGAGGCGGATCTGCGCTTCTCACTGGTTCGCGTCAATGAGCATGTCGATTCCATCGCCTTGGCCCACGGCGAGGCCCATGAGGCGCGTCGCATCGAGCTCGATGTAGCAGCGGTTCTCGCTACAACCTGGCGCCTGATTCTGGGCCTGACGAACCTGACCTGGGTCACCGCGGGTTACGGCTGGTTTACGCTGGTGGCGCCGATCCTGGCGGCGGCACCCCTTTACTTCTCGAATGATCTGTCCTTCGGCGGGCTCATGATGGCAGCCGGCGCGTTCACGCAGGTGCAGTCCTCGCTGCGCTGGTTCGTCGACAATTTCAGCGTGCTCGCCGACTGGCGCGCGACCTTGCTGCGCGTCGCAACCTTCCGGCGCGCGATGGTCACGATGGACACGCTGCATTGCGTTGAGAGCCAGATCGACTATCGGGAAGGATCGGCGGGCGCGCTCGAGATCGACGAACTGGAGGTCGCCTCCCCGGCCGGGGCGACTATGCTGAAGGAGCCCCACGTAAGATTGCAAAGCGGCGACCGCGTTCTGATTGCGGGGGCGCCCGGTACAGGCAAGACCCTACTGTTCCGTGCGTTGGCGGGACTGTGGCCATGGGGCTCCGGTACGGTAGCCCGGCCCAAAGGGGCGGAGGTCCTGTATGTGCCGCGGACCCCGTATTGGCCCCCGGGATCGCTGCGCGAGGCGATGTCCTATCCTCGCTCGGCGGAGGATTTCAAGGACGAGGCGTACAGGAGCGCCCTCAAGGAGTTGCATCTGCAGCGGCTGATTCCAATTCTGGACCATCCCGTGGGCTGGCAGCAGCACCTCAGTGCGGAGGAGCTGAGTGGTCTGGCCATTGCGCGTGTCGTGTTGCACGCTCCGCCCTGGATAGTGATGGATGAGGTTATGGATTCCATGGATGGAGATACGCTGAAGCTGACCAGCAACGCGCTCACGAAGGAGCTCAAGGACAGTGCGCTCATCCACGTGGGTCGCCCACCCGCTGGCGACGAGATATTTAAACGAGTCCTGCACCTCGTCAAAGATCCGTCAAAACGACGCCTGCCGCTTGGGGCGGAGGCAAGCCATCGTGCGGACGCCTCATCGAGCGCTCGATAGGTACTCCATCCCACGCGGCCGCGGGTCGCGCGACACCTGGTGCTTTGGCCTAATCGTTACTGCGCCCGTGCGAGGCGCACGACGCTAACGCCGGTCTCTAGCAGATCATCGCTCTGGGCGAGTAACGTGCGGTAGCTGCGCGAATCGTCGTCGTCCAGAACAGGCACGCCGCCTTGGTTCGATGCCGCGCGCGGGTTTGCACCGATACTCAGCGTGGTCCCCAAACCAGCGTACAGATAACGGCCACCGAACGCCTTGCGCAGTGCGGTGAAGGTCGGTTCGCCGGTGCAGTGGCCCGGGGCGATGAAATCCACTTTGTAGGTATCATGCAGTGCGTTGGCAACCTTTTCGATGACTGGATCCGGAGCCGCCACCAGGTGGAACCCGCCGCCGAGAAAGTGAATGTGCGGATCAATCTTAACTGCCTCAGCAACGATAGCCTCGATGCCGGGGTGAGAGCAGCCCACCACGAGGACGACGCCGTCCGGCGTGTCAATGGCTAAAGACAGCTCCTTCAGCTCCTTGGTTCCCGGCGCATCGGAAATCAGGGCGATCAGCGTGATGCCCGGCGTCACTTCCGTGGTTTTGTCGATCAACTGAATATTGGCACCGGGAAAGACGGTGCCGAATTTCATGGTCTCCGGCGGCGCACCGTTGTAATAGCGCATCTCGGCGGGTAGCGAGTCGTCCTTGCGATAGAATTTACTCGGCAGGTCGGAGCCAAAAATGCCGAAGCTTTCCTTGGGCGCGTAGATCTTGACCTGCGGGTTCACACTCAGCACATAAGACAGTCCGCTCACATGATCGCTATGGCGGTGCGATAAGACGACGAAGTCGAGCTTGGTGAGGTCGACGCCTCTTGCCTTCACATTCTTGGCAAGTACCGCCGCGTCGTCACCGGTATCGAAAAGGATATGCTTGCCGTTGATTTCTACCAGTGCGGCGTAACCCCAATCCTTGGTCATCGCCGCATCTTTACCGAAGGCATCATAGAGTACTGTGATGCGGGCCGGCGGGGCTGCCGTCGTTGTGGGCGTCGGTTGCGACGTCGCGCAGCTTGATAAAAGCCAGATCGAAGCAACAGCAGCTGCTAGGGCAAAGAGCCGAGTTGTCATCATGACCGACCCCTTGGTCAATTTGGCTCAATCGTACTCTGCATTTTCCAATCGCGAAATGCACAGCGTTATCTGAGCCAATCATACGCGGCGCACACCGAAGCCAGCGCTTCATCATGCGCCAAGGCTGCGGCCGTCCGGACCCGGTCGTTCACCTGCGATGCATTTGTTTTGGGCTTCGGTCTGTTTCTCTATTCATCCTGGGTTGTGGTTCCGAATCGTGAGCGGACTCGGATTTGGCAAAAGCCATCACTGTGTTGTTCTACCGGGTGTCACGGGCAACGATAGATGAAACGTGGCACCGCGATCCGAATTGTGCTCAGCCCATAATCTTCCGCCGTGGGCGTTTACAATCCTGCGGCATACGGAGAGCCCTAAGCCCATGCCATTTGCCTTGCTGGTGAAAAAGGGCTCAAAGACCTGTTCCAGTTTCCCCTCGGCGATGCCGGGGCCGGCATCGCAAACGGAGATCAGCACGAAACCATTGCCGTCCCGTTCGGTGCGGATTGTCAAGGCGCGAGCCTCGCGCGGCGTGGCGGCCATCGCGTCGCAAGCGTTCGTGAGCAAGTTGATCAGCACTTGCTGCAGTTCCACTCGATCAGCCTGGAGAACCGGCAAACCCGGGGCGAGTTCTGAATGTGCGGTGACGCCTCGATCGATAAGCTCGCTCCGCAGCAGCTTCAGCACCTCCTCGACGAGGTCGTTCGCACTGAGCGGCTGGAACTGCACTACGCCTCGCTCGAGTAGTTGGCGTAGTCGACGGATCACCTCTGCCGCTCGTTGATCATCAGCCACGATGCTCCTGAGG
Source organism: uncultured Pseudomonadota bacterium (assembly GCA_963850955.1). GTDB lineage: Bacteria > Pseudomonadota > Gammaproteobacteria > Steroidobacterales > Steroidobacteraceae > 13-2-20CM-66-19. The sequence goes on along the minus strand of CAWKMW010000004.1, from coordinate 3,317,183 downwards.
ATCTCGCGCACTTCTCCTAGGTCTGGTTCGGACCTGCTGAGAAGCCGTTGCGCCGCCTGGGCGTTGGTGAAGCTGGCGGTGAGCGGCTGGCTTATTTCGTGGACAATGGACCCTGACAGTTCACCGAGCATGCTTACGCGAGAAAGATGGGTCAGTTGATTACGCTGTTGCGCAATCTCCAGCTCTGCCCGTGCGTTCTTCTCTTGTTCTTTGACAATCAACCACGCTCTTGCCCCGAGCGTTGACAACACCAGACCAACGATGAAGAAAATGCTCATGGCCACGGCCAGCTTGTTGCGAAACGTGGTCAGATTGGCAAGGATGTCCTGTTCGCTCGAGGCTACGCAAATTGACCAAAAGGTGTTCCCCAAGCGCACCGGGACGAACACCGCATATTTCCGAGTCGGACTCACATGCCGGTCGCCGATTCTTTGAGAGGTGTATTCCGCGGTACCCTCGCGACCCTCGAGCATGGCGCTCACGAGGGCACCTGACGAAGGGTTGTCCTTGTTGGCTTCCCATACGGATTTGCCGGTCAAATTTGGTACTGGCGTGTAAAGAACGATTCCGGCCTGACTGATCACCCAGGCGTACCCGGTTTGGCCGACCTTAATCACATCGAGATAGCGCTTCGCGAGGCTCTGAAAGTCGACCAGGATCTCCACCGACCCTTTGAAGTCAGCCCCCTGCAAGACCGGCACGTGGAGGGCAACCGCGTCAACTCCCTCAATGGTTCTGAACACCTCGCTGATCACGGGCTTGTGTTCCCGTATCAGCGCAACGATGTGTTTTTGATGCGAGATATCTAATCCGACCGCATTGCTATCGGGGAAGTCATCGCGGATCACGCCTTTCTCATCCACGCGGCTGATCTCCATGATCCGCGCTTGGTTGGTCTCGTAGAATAGCTTCAGAACGGCTTTGCCTTCGGGGCCATCCACGACTACCGTATTTATCTGTGACAAGGCTTTTAAGTTTCCCGTCCAAGTTGCAAAGTACTCTTCGATGCCCCGGGCTGCCTGCCGCGCATAGATCATTTCTTGCTGATCCAGCGTCGTGATCGCCGCGCTCTTGGCTTCCTCGTAAATACCTTCGAAGATAAAAACGCACGCGCCAGCAAAGATTAGTGCAAGCGCAATGAAGATCGCTTTTCGGTTGGCGTTCAATTGATCCGATCGATTGTCTTACTTCATCTGGACCCGTATAGGGATCCAGAAGCACACAGCGCCCATCGCAGCGCCAAGCGATCCGCACCAGGGCCACCTTATCATCTACCGCAATGTTGGGTCTGTCTTGCCCGACTGCAGACGCTTGCGACCCGTCGGATAGGGCAGGGGGCTGGTGGGCTCCGTGCCGTTCTCAGGCGCTCGCGCCGCGCGTCTCGCGCTGGCTCCGCTAACGCGCGGCGCTGGGTAGGTCGCGGCGGCCGCCAACGGCCACCTTGAGAGATTCGACCCTTGTATTGGCCAGCGCCAAAGGGGACATCGCCTTCTACTTCGTGGTCCTCCGTGCCGGGAAGCAATCAGAGGGAAGGCTTGATCGGGAGCTGGCAAGCGAGCTCGAAATGCTCGTTCCCATGGGCGAACGGCCTACCGATCCAGGCCTCGAAAGCGGGTTGATTGTCGGGAACATAGCCACTCCGCGGCAGCCAGGTCTTGTACAGCCAGTCGATAGCGCGTGCTTCGAGCGCGATGTCGCCGCTCAAGACGACTTCGGCCACGCGCATCGGCGGGAAGTCGAAGCGGCCGATCTCACCCTGCGGGTCGACGTCGTCGACCACGAGCGCGACGTCGTACCGACAATCCGCGAGGGCGACGATCTCGGGCTCATCCCACATGTAGCCCAGCCACTGGCCGTCTGCGAGCCCGCGCTCGATCGCCCAAGCGAGGAGTCGTTCGCAGGCGGCCCGCGCCACACCCTCGCGGTAGGGCTCAAGAACACGTATATAGGCGACTCTACGCGCGGGCAGACTGCGAAGCTTTACCCCGAAGCCGTCCGGATTTTGTCCCGCGGGCAAGGCCGTTATGCGAGGCGATCCATTCTGACTCGACAAGACGCGTTCCAACTCCTCCCGCCGGCAGTTCCGGAAGGTCTCGATGTCAAAGACGCTAGGGGGAAGGCCGTAATGCTGTTTGAAGCTGCGAGAGAAGTCGGAGGAGGAGGAAAAGCCGCAGTCTAAGGCCACGTCCGTTAGCGACCGCCGAGGCGCGTGGGACATCAGGAACAGCGCCCGCTCGAGCCGCTGCCGCTTCACAAATTGGTTCAGCGTCTCCCCCAGGAAGGCCTTGAACACGCGGTGAAAGTGGAACGGGGAGAAGCCGGCCGCCTTGGAGACCTCCTCCAGAGTCAACGGATGAGCGAGGTTGCTCACTACGTGATCGATCGCGCGGTTGACCCGCTCGACGTAGTCCACGGAGACGGCGCTTTCGGCTCTTCCGTAAGTTCGCAAGATTTGGCAAGCGGCTTCTGCGGTTCCCGGGCATCTTATACGGCAGGAGATTTATTGTCTCTGCCCGTCGGCAGACTTTCGCCTGAAGGACTTCGGGAGAATCGCGTGAAAGTACGAACCCTCTTGATTGTCGGTGCCATGGCCTTAATCGACATGGTGGGCGCGAGCACGGCCCAATCCACCCGAGCGGCGGAAAATAAAACCCTGGAGCTGGGAAATTTCTCCGTCAGTCTCACCGTCAAAGACATTAAGGCATCCATGGCCTTCTACCAGAAGCTCGACTTCAAGCAGGTCGGCGGCAAGCTCGAGCAGAATTGGGTCGTCCTGCAGAACGGCACCGCGAGGATCGGGCTGTTCCAGGGAATGTTTGACAAGAACATCCTGACTTTCAACCCGGGGTGGACGAAGGACAAAGAGACCCTGACGGACTTCCAGGACGTGCGCGAGCTGCAGCGTGCCTTGAAGGCGCGCGGTCTGACGATGACGCCCGAAGCGGACGTTACGACCCAGGGTCCCGCATTCTTTGAGGTCACCGACCCCGACGGCAACACGCTCCTGTTCGATCAGCATGTTCCGAGCCCCAAGCGCTAGCGGTATCCCGTGACCGTCAGGGCCGGGCGACGGTGACGCTAGACGTGCAGAAAATGCTGAGCTTTGTGGGCGCGGCGTTGCCGCGTGGTTTAGATGGTAGCAGGGGCGCGATCGCGAACGATGGCTTACCCGCGATACCCCTCCGCCGGAGGAGTTCTTGAACACGCGTAGTTACCAAGTCAGGAACTGAATGCTGCGTGCTCCTGCCTGACCGATCCGGCGTGGTGTTGAATTATCGGCGCTGCCTTTCTCCAAAAGGCTCAACCTCGGTAAATGCGGGTTGCTGACCGGTCTCCACCCGCCGCAACCGATCCTCGGATCGGCGCAGGAACGGTGCATTCGACCTCCAGGGCGGTTTACGGTGCTAAGTCGCAAGTCGGACCGTCGGTCGGAGTGCTGTTTCTCTTTGTCGCCACGGAGCCTAAAAATGTTAAGCCGCATCCTTCAGTCGCTGCTGGTTGCTGGTCTGCTTACAGGTACGTCATGGGCAGCAAACGATCCCTTCGTTGGTCAATGGAAACTTAATCCGTCGCGAAGCACGCTTACCGACGAGATGAAGGTTACGAAGGTCGGTCAAGACAAATACGCATTTGAGCTTGGCGGCGGTGAGCCCGAGACGATAGTGGTCGATGGAACCTTCCAGCCCGGCTTTGGGGGCACCACTCTGTCCGTCGCCGCCGAAGGGACCAACTGGAAGGTCATCCGCAAGAAGGACGGTCGCATGCTGCTTACGGCGACGTGGACACTCTCCAAAGATGGGAGTTCGCTGACAGATGACTTCACGAGTTTCGGTCAAGACGGGTCTCCGTCCAACGTCAAGTATCTCTACAAGCGAACGACAGGTGACAGGTCAGGCTGGAGTTGACCCGGTTTCGTGGACACCTCAACGTAAGGTTTGGAGGGGTTCACGATGGCAGACAAGAGTGTCCGGTACACGCCGGAGTTTAAGCGACAGATGGTCGATTTGGTGCGCAGCGGGCGGACGCCCGCTGCGCTCTCCCGAGAGTTCGGGCCGACGGCCTGGACGATCGCGTTGTGGGTCAAGCAAGGCGCCCGTGATGCGGGCAAGGGTGACGGTGGCTTAACGAGCGCGGAGCGCGAGGAACTCACTCGGCTGCGGCGCGAGAACCGTAAGCTCAAGGAGGAGCGGGAGATCCTGTCAAAAGCCGCGGCCTGGTTCGCCACCGAAGGCACTCCCTCGAAGCGCTCTTCGGGTTCGTGAAGGTGAACCAGGCCACCCATCCGGTAGGGATGATGTGCCGGCTGCTTAAAGTATCGAGGAGCGGGTTCTACGCGTGGCTGGAGCGGCCGATGTGTGCTCGAGCTCGCCAGGATCTGGCGCTGACGGGGAAGATCGAAGCGATCCACCGAGGCTCGAACGGCGTGTATGGCTCGCCGATGATCCACGCGGAGCTGGCGGATGATCGCCAGATCCGTGTGGGCCGCAAGCGCGTGGCGCGGTTGATGCGTTGTGCCGGGCTTCGCGGAGCAACGCTGCGCAAGTTCGTGGTGACGACGTTGCGGGATCCAAAGGCCGAGCGTGCTGTGGACTTGGTGGATCGTAAGTTCTACAGCGCGGGCCCTGATCGGCTGTGGGTCGCGGACATCACGTACGTCCCCACCTGGTCCGGCTTCTTGTATCTGGCGATGGTGCTGGATGTGTACTCGCGTCGCATCGTCGGTTGGGCGATGGAGACGCATCTGAAGACCGAGCTGATCCTGGCAGCGCTCAACATGGCCATCACACAGCGCCATCCCACGGCGGTGATCCACCACTCTGATCAGGGCTGCCAGTACACCAGCTATGCCTTCGGTAAGCGTTGTCAGGAAGCCGGTGTGATGCCTTCGATGGGTTCGGTCGGGGATGCCTACGACAACGCGATGGCGGAGAGCTTCTTTGCCACGCTCGAGCGCGAGTTGCTGAACCGGCATCGGTTCAAGAGCCAGGCGGAGGCGAAGATGGCGGTGTTCGAGTGGATCGAGGGCTGGTACAACCCGCGTCGCCGTCACTCCTCGCTCGGCTACCGCTCTCCGGTCAACTACGAGCGCGCCCATGAACGATCAGCCGCATGATCGAAGAGCTTCTGCCGCCTGCGGCGCCAGACTGCCCTTCGGGGGTAAGATGAATGACGAAGATGAGATCACAGAGCTAAGACGGAAAACTGTCCACGGAAACGGGGCAGCTCCAAGGCTTTACCGGCACTTGGGTCAGTACAAACGAGATGGTGAACTCGGCTGTCACGCTGCAGATAAGCCCCTATGAAGACGACGGCCTTTCCTTAACCAGTTCCGGCGGGACGACGAACCTGAAATTCGACGGCAACTCAGCGCGACGGCCAAACGCGAGCGCCGTTGAAGTGATTCAAAGGTCCGAAGGCAAGGTCACACTGACCAAGCAGTACAAACTTTCTCCCGACCTCAAGACACTCACCATCACCACGCGCATTGTGGGCCACAGTGCGCCAAACATCTTTGTATTCGAACGCCAATAGAAGGCCGGTCGAGTCTACCTCGAGGTCGCTCACGGCAGGCTGAGCTGCGACTTCTCACACCGTCTCAGAGGTCAAAAGCAGTCATCAGACGCGCAGGCAAGGAATGTGGTAGCGCGGCCGCGATTCATTAATGTCCGCAGGAGGCGGGTGCTTCGCCCGTGCGGCTTGAGATGGTAGCGAGGGCGTGCTTCCCATTGATCTACCAGATGTGCGCCTCTTAGGACGGCGTCGTACGTGACAGCCACGGCGTCGCCTGCGTGGCGGATTGAACCGCTCGTCGGCTCCGTGAGGGGGCGCTGTCGGGCCCGTGTAGGTCGCGACACCGCCTGCGCCAACAGCCGAGTCTGTGTTTCAGATGCCTGAGCACAAACCCGAGCATGGCCCTGTGCTTGTTTCCATTTGTATGCGAAAGAGCGCGTTAAGACCACTCGAGATACACTAAGGATCGTTAGCGAGGGGACCGTGTGATCCGAAACGCCGTCGCACTCATTGCCGCGCTCTTAGTCATTGCCTGCGGCTCGGGAACCCCTCAGCAGCCCATGGGCGAATCGAAAAGCAAAGTAAGCGTGCTGCTGCCTCTGGAAGGGCCAGGAAAGAAGTACGGTTACATCGACGGCTCGGGTACTTTCGTCATCCCTCCCCAGTTTGCCGAGGCTGCTGGAGTTGACCCGGTTTCGTGGACACCTCAACGTAAGGTTTGGAGGGGTTCACGATGGCAGACAAGAGTGTCCGGTACACGCCGGAGTTTAAGCGACAGATGGTCGATTTGGTGCGCAGCGGGCGGACGCCCGCTGCGCTCTCCCGAGAGTTCGGGCCGACGGCCTGGACGATCGCGTTGTGGGTCAAGCAAGGCGCCCGTGATGCGGGCAAGGGTGACGGTGGCTTAACGAGCGCGGAGCGCGAGGAACTCACTCGGCTGCGGCGCGAGAACCGTAAGCTCAAGGAGGAGCGGGAGATCCTGTCAAAAGCCGCGGCCTGGTTCGCCACCGAAGGCACTCCCTCGAAGCGCTCTTCGGGTTCGTGAAGGTGAACCAGGCCACCCATCCGGTAGGGATGATGTGCCGGCTGCTTAAAGTATCGAGGAGCGGGTTCTACGCGTGGCTGGAGCGGCCGATGTGTGCTCGAGCTCGCCAGGATCTGGCGCTGACGGGGAAGATCGAAGCGATCCACCGAGGCTCGAACGGCGTGTATGGCTCGCCGATGATCCACGCGGAGCTGGCGGATGATCGCCAGATCCGTGTGGGCCGCAAGCGCGTGGCGCGGTTGATGCGTTGTGCCGGGCTTCGCGGAGCAACGCTGCGCAAGTTCGTGGTGACGACGTTGCGGGATCCAAAGGCCGAGCGTGCTGTGGACTTGGTGGATCGTAAGTTCTACAGCGCGGGCCCTGATCGGCTGTGGGTCGCGGACATCACGTACGTCCCCACCTGGTCCGGCTTCTTGTATCTGGCGATGGTGCTGGATGTGTACTCGCGTCGCATCGTCGGTTGGGCGATGGAGACGCATCTGAAGACCGAGCTGATCCTGGCAGCGCTCAACATGGCCATCACACAGCGCCATCCCACGGCGGTGATCCACCACTCTGATCAGGGCTGCCAGTACACCAGCTATGCCTTCGGTAAGCGTTGTCAGGAAGCCGGTGTGATGCCTTCGATGGGTTCGGTCGGGGATGCCTACGACAACGCGATGGCGGAGAGCTTCTTTGCCACGCTCGAGCGCGAGTTGCTGAACCGGCATCGGTTCAAGAGCCAGGCGGAGGCGAAGATGGCGGTGTTCGAGTGGATCGAGGGCTGGTACAACCCGCGTCGCCGTCACTCCTCGCTCGGCTACCGCTCTCCGGTCAACTACGAGCGCGCCCATGAACGATCAGCCGCATGATCGAAGAGCTTCTGCCGCCTGCGGCGCCAGACTGCCCTTCGGGGGTAAGATGAATGACGAAGATGAGATCACAGAGCTAAGACGGAAAACTGTCCACGGAAACGGGGCAGCTCCACTGCCTCGTTTCAGGACGGTTTAGCGGCGGTCGCAACCGGGGACGTGCTAAATCGAAAATACGGCTTCATCGGTGCAGATGGGAAGTTCGTCATCAACCCGCAATTCGACGACGTTAGGTGGTTCAGCGACGGCCTCGCGGCGGTCACGATTGCCCATTTTGTGGGATTTATCGATAGACGCGGGAAACTCGTCATTACTCCGCAGTTTCAGAAAGCTAATGGCTTTCACGACGGTGTTGCGCCAGTTCAGGTCTACGGCAGGTGGGGACTGATCGATCAGAACGGTAACTATGTAATCAACGCGATCTTTGAAAATGTGTTCGAGAGCGCCGAAGGGTTGAGTGCCGTCAAGATCAGAGGACTCTATGGGTACCTCGATACAAAAGGAAAGTTCGCGATCAACCCTCAATTGAGCGCCGCGTACTCTTTCTCGGAGGGTCTGAGTGCCTTCGGAGACAGCGCGGGTAAATGGGGATACATCAATCGGGAGGGCAAGATTGTCGTTCCCGCAACATTCGACGGTGCCCTCAATTTTCGCGAAGGGCTGGCAGCCGTGGAAGTCGGAAAGCTCTTTGGCTTCATCGATAAGACAGGAAAAGTGATAATAGCTCCCCGATTTGACAGTGTTGGCGGCATTCCAAGCGGCTTCTCGGAAGGAATCGCTGCCGTGAGGATTGGCCAGAAGTGGGGGTATATCGACCGCGGCGGAAAGATCATCATCACCCCGCAATTTGGGGGCGACGCTGTGGATGACGAGCTAAACGACTGGTCTTTTCACCACGGAATCGCGTCAGTCTTGATTGCTGGGAAGAATGGCTACGTCGATCGCACGGGAAAGCTCATTGCGATAGCGGGTCAGTGAGCGCGCCGCCGACGCAATTTTAAAGAGGTGTATCTCCACTGACGCCGCAGCTTGTCGCTGGCATCAAACGCTGGGTTGGCCTCGGCGTCATCGCCGACAAGGTATTCCCCCTGCATCACACCCAAGCGCACGACTGAAATTTTCGCTTGGCATATTGAACACGTACAACAATTTCATTTGAAAATAAGTTCACGAATATATTCAGTGCCCAGAACTTTTCTGTATTCACTCCGGGCCACTCTGGCCTTGTTCTGACACTCGGTGCTACAGATTACTTTCTTGGCCACATCTTCTAGCTCGACGCCTTTATCTAAAGCCGCCATATTTTTATAAGTGATCCAGAGATATATATTGGGCTGATCCGGTGATTTTGGAGCGGCCCTGAAGACCTTGTAATCGATGATTAGCCCAGCTTTCTTCGTGGCTTCCATGGTCGGCTTCCATGTCGAATTTAGCCAATCGATGTACTCTTCAAAATGCCCGTACTCAACTTGTATGTAGTCCACCTCAGTGACCGGGCCGTCGGCATACTGGCGCTCATCCTGCGCACGTGCACTAAGCGCAAGTGAGCAAGCTGCGAGCGACATGGATAAGAGAATGGTCTTAATCATTTTCTCTTCACCTGCTGTGATATATCTCTACTCGGCTAACACCCGGATTGACCTGACCCGTCCTAAGTCTTCCTGATATTTTTGTGCAAAATATAAAATTACACAAATTCATTATTGGCACGATAATAGTGCCGTTGAAGCACGATTCTGTTATTCGTCGAGAAAACGCCTTAGGAGACGCCCTTACTCGATGATTTGCGCACCCTCGCTCCCGTCCGGTCCCCGTCATCAGCGTCGTGCCGCAACCCTGCGGATCTTCACGTACTGAAGGGCTTTGTGACCCGTCCGAGCTTCGAGTTCGACGCCTAACTTCTTGGGCTGGCGGGGCTGTTCGTCCTCCGGGCCCCCGGGAGGCAGCCATCCTCATTACTTAGGTTTGCGGAACTTCAGGATGAACTGGTCGGTGTGTCCGCGAATCGTCTGGTCGAACACTTTGGCCGTGCGGGGGTCCGCCGGATTGGCGAGAATCGAACTCTCGGAGTCGAACTTGAAGCCCGCGGCTTCGACCTCTTGGCGCACGGTCGAGGACTCGATGCGATGCAAGGTCTCGGGTACATTTGCGGGAGCACCCAGAGCGGCGGAATGATCGAGAATTACATATACGCCACCGGGCTTCAGCGCACTGTAGACGGCCTTGTTAAACGCGGCGATGTCGACCGGGCCCATGAACGCGTCGTGTAGGTCGTGGTAATTTCGGGAAATCCAGAACAGGTCGAGCTTCTCGGGGAACTTTAGTCCTTCGAGCGCCGCGGCAGTCGTCACCGTTAAGTTTGGATGGGTGACGGCATAGCCCTGCAGCTCCGCGACTGCCTTAACGAAATGCTCGAACTTGAAGAAGGCGGTGGGCTCGACCGCGTAAACGTGACCGTTGGAGCCGACGACGCTGGAGAAGAGACGCGTGAAATAGCCTGAGTCGGCGACATAGTCGGCGACCTGGTCCCCCGGTTTGATGCCGCTGAAGGCTAGAGTTTGCTGCGGTTTTCGGTCGGCATCCCGTGCGGTGTCAGAGTCCGGGCGCGAGGAGTCGGCGACTGCCGCGGCAAGCGCCGCCGATACATCGGGCAAGGGACCCCCAGCAGCAAAGGCGATGACCCCAAAAGCAAGAGCACAGGCCGCGAAGGCGACAGCCATGATTTGCATAGGGGTTCTCTGAAGACTCCGCTCCTTCGTGCGGTGGGTGAAGCTCGTATTGATGACGCTAATTATTCTCATCGTTCCAATCTCCCGATGACACAAGCATTTGGTGAACCCTCAAAGTTACGGTACCTGCGGTTTACGCGCATGAGGGCCATACGACGGTCTATGACGCCAGCGCGGACGGCGGCACGTCGATTTCGCCGCTGGCGATGTAGGCCGTGGCACCACCAACGCTGACAGAGGTCACGACGCTTCCGCTCTTACGCGCTTCCGCTTCGATTTCGCTTCGGCGCCCCATCGAGACACCTTGCTGGATCGAAAGGCGATAGGCCGTCCCGCCAAAATCATGCTTCGATGCCATGGCGCCGACGAGGGCGGCACATGCGCTGCCTGTCGCGGGATCTTCTTCGACTCCCAGAGCGGGTGCCCACGTGCGAGCATAGAGCTTGCCGCCATCCCGTAGATTCCCCGCGAAGAAGAAGACGTGGGGAGACCACGCGCGCGAGAGCGTTGCCGCCCAGGCAGCCCGATTGATCGCCGCTCGATCGACGGCCTCGTTCGACTTCAGTTGGGCAAAACAGAATGGAAGACCGACGCCCGCGAAAAAGACGTGACTCACGTCGGCAGGCTCGATCGAGAGGATGGCTGCGAGATCGGCCGGAGCCGGTGCGCTGGTCGGTGCGTCGATTTTTCCAGACAACGTCAACGTGCCGTGATAACCCCCGTTTCGCTGAGCGACATCGACCATCACGGGACCGATATTCTCCTCCAGAATCAGTCGGATCGGATCATCCGTCTGGACACGCTGCTTCATCACCAGCGCACAGGCGGTCCCGATCGTCGGATGCCCGGCGAAGTCGAGCTCTGCCCGAGGCGTGAAAATGCGCACGCGATAGGTATTGAGATCGTTCTTCGGCAGGACGAAGGTCGATTCAGGAAAGTTGAACTCGCGAGCGATTTTCTGCATGCCCTCGGTCGAGATACCAATGGCGTCAGGCAGAATCGCGAGTTGGTTGCCGCCGAACGGCGTTGAACTGAAAACATCGACGATGTGAAATGTGTACTTCATAAGATCAACCTCCGTGCATTGCCTCAAGCCTTGACGACGAGATCGATCTCAACGCACGCTCCTAGCGGCAGCGCGGCCACCGCGATCGTCGTGCGGGCGGGGAAGGGCTGACTGAAATGCTTGGCGTAAACGCCATTCAGCGCCACGAAGTCACTCATGCTCGTGAGATACACACCGGCGCGCGCGACATCATCGAAACTCTTGCCGGCCGCCTTGAGAACCGCCGAGAGATTCCGAAAGACGCGCTCTGTCTCGGCCACAATACCCCCCTCGACCACCTTGCCAGTGGCCGGGTCTTGGCCGACCTGACCGCTGAAGTAGAGGAAACCACCGACTTCGATCGCCTGGGAAAACGGGCCGACCGGCAGCGCGAGTTCGGGCGAGGTAATTGCGGTCTTGTTCATGGCAAACTCCTGTGGATACTGGGTTAGACGGTCAGGATGGTGGAGCCCGAGGTTGTGCGCGCTACCAATGCCCTGTGGGCGTCTGCAGCATCCTTGAGCGCAAAGCGCTGCTTGACGTTAATGCGCACCTTTCCCGAAGCCACCACCTCGAACAGCTCGTTCGCGGAAGCTTCGAGCGCATCGCGTCGCTCTATGTAGTGGAAGAGGATTGGGCGCGTCAGAAACAGCGAACCCTTCTGCGACAGCAGAACGGACGCAATGGGATCGATGGGACCGGAGGCTTGCCCGAACGTCACCATCAATCCGCGTGGTCGTAGACAATCGAGCGAGCGCAGGAATGTATCCTTGCCGACAGAATCGAAGACCACCGGCAGGTTCTCACCGCCGGAGACACGGGAAACCTCCGCTACGAAATCCTGTTTCGTATAGAGGATCGCGTGGCTGCAGCCGTGGGCATGGGCTAATTCGGCCTTAGCTTCCGTCGAAACGGTGCCGATGACCGTTGCGCCGAGGGCGGCCGCCCATTGGCAGAGAGTGAGGCCCGTCCCGCCGGCCGCGGCATGCACCAGGATCAAGTCACCGACCTTGACCATATAAACCTGCCGGATCAGCACCTGAGCAGTCATAGCCTGGAGCAGCATCGCGGCTGCTTGATCGAAGGAGATCGCATCGGGTAATCGCACCAGTCGATCGGCCTCGATGAGCCGCACCTCGGAATAGCCACCGGCGGGACCGGCATAGGCCACCCGATCGCCGACTTTCACACCACGCACATCCTGCCCGATCGCCTCGACGGTCCCGGCACCTTCGAGGCCCGGGATTAAGGGAAGCGGCTGCGAGTAGTTTCCCGTGCGGTGATAAACATCGATGTAGTTGAGGCCCGCTGCCGCCTGGCGCAGGCGCACCTGACCCGACCCGGGCTCACCGACTTCGATCGGTGTCCAGTTCAGAACCTCGGGGCCGCCCGTCTGCCGAATTCGAATCGCATGAGGCATACGGATTTCCGCAAAAAGATGTACTTCTTGATATTTTGATGCGAAATAAAAATTCTACAACTTCATTATTGTCACGATTATAGTACCATTTTGGCACGATTCTGTTATTCGTCGGAAGAACGCTTTAGGAGACCCCCTTGCTCGAAGATTTACGCGCCCTCGTAGAGTTCGCCCATGCCGGCTCCATCGCCGGTGCAGCCGATCGTCTGTTCCGAACGCCCTCTGCGATTACCCGGCAAGTGCAAAGGCTGGAGGCTGCATTGGGTGCCGAGTTGCTCGACCGCTCGGTAAAGCCGCCGCGTCTGAACTCGCTGGGCTCCAGGGTGCTCGAACAAGCGCGAGATCTGCTGCAGCGGACCGAGGCGCTGAAATCTCTTACGTCGAGCGACGCCGAACCCCACGGCCTCTTGCGCATCGGGCTCGCGCATGCCCTGGCCGAGGGGACGCTTATCGAACCTATTCAGGCGCTGAATGAGAAATATCCCAGGGTCCGACTGCGGCTGTCGAGCGAACTCACCGGTGAATTAATTCACCGGCTGCTCGCCGGTGAACTCGACGTTGCTGCCGTGCTTTTGCCCGAAGGTAAAAGCGCGCCTGCACCTCTTTTGACGAATATCATCGCTCGCGACCGCATGGAGATCGTTCAAGGCGCCGCAGGCAACGTTGACGGTGATTGGAAAAGTTTGGGCAGAGCACCCTGGGTGCTCAATCCGCCCGGGTGCTTTCTTCGGGCGAACCTCATCGATCGGATGGAGCGTGCCGGCTTCACCCCAATGATTGCGGCTGAAATCCACAACATGCATATGCAGCTGGCGTTCGTTCAGTCCGGTTATGGTGTTGGGCTGCTACCCGCTCGCTTTATTGCCAGGAATCGTTCTATCGATCCCGTGAAAGTATTGCGTCCCCCATCGTTTGACCTGCACCGATCCGTGGCGATAGTCCGGGTTGGGCAACTCGGCGCCTTGGGGAAGGCCGTCGAACTGTTGGCACACGGGTTTCGGCAATTGTTTGAGGCCGCCGACACCACGAAGCCCGTGACGAGGCACCGAAGAGGTGTGCCCGCGAATCGGCGGGCGGCGCGACTGCCCAAGTAGTCCCTGGACATCGCTTGTTGCAGCTGAGCGGTCTTGAGGACATTTTGTCCTCGGTTCTTGACCGCCGGGAGGATCGAGCCAGGCAATAATTTGCTTTCGGCGCCGCGCATACTGCTCGGCATTGGCCGAGATGGTTTGTTTACTGAGAAGGCGGCTATTGTGAGTGCGGGTGGTACGCCACGCTTTGCACTCGCCGTCACGAGTGTCATCATCGCCGTTGTGATCCTGAGCGGCACATTCGCACAGATCGTCGCGCTCATTGCAGTGCTCTTTTTGGTGTACTACATTTCGGCATTCCTGGCCGTGTTCGTGCTGCGGCATCGGGAGCCTACGCTGCCGCGACCGTACAAAGCTTTTGGCTACCCGTTCTCGACAGCCGTTGTACTTGTCGGCTCTGTGGCGTTTTTGATTGCGGCAGTGGTGGAGGATCCGCGCTCCGGGATTATCGCGGTGGTCTTCCTTGCGAGCTGCGCGCCGCTGTATTCATTGATGGCGCGCGGCCGTCGAGTCCGAGCGGCAGTGGCATCCGTCTAGCAGCTTGATGCAAAACGCATGGGTTGAGGATCTCCGAGTAAGATCGCGGGTAACGATGATGCAGGGAGTTTGATCGGATGCGAGGACAGCTCGACCCGCAAGGGCAGATGTTTAGCTACTTCTCCCCCGAGTCTCGAGTGCCGGCGGAGCATCCGCTGCGTAGCATTAAGGCGCATACGGATCGAGTGCTCAAGGAGCTCTGCGGCGAGCTCGACGCGCTTTACTCCGAGACCGGACGTCCATCGATCCCGCCGGAACGGTTGCTGAAGGGGCAACTGCTGATCGCACTGTACTCGGTGCGCTCGGACCGGCTGTTCTGCCAGATGCTCGACTACAACATTCTGTTTCGCTGGTTCCTGGACATGAGCCTGGAGGAACCGAGCTTGGATCAGTCGAATTTCACGCGCCTGCGCGAGCGGCTGGTGAACGAGGACCTGGCGCAACGCTTCTTCGACGCGATCGTGAAGCTCGCCCGCTCCGAGGGCTTGCTCTCCTCGGAGCATCTGACGGTGGACGGCACGCTTATTGAGGCGTGGGCGGGACAGAAGAGCTTCAAGCCCAAGGACGGTCCGCCGCCGCCCTCGGACGGTCGCGGTGGGGTGAACTTCCGCGGCAGCCAGCGCACCAACGACACCCATGCCTCGAGCACAGATCCGGAAGCGAAGTCCGCGCGCAAGGGTCCGGGCAAGGAAGCGAAGCTTTGCTTTGGTGGGCACGCTCTGATGGAGAACCGCAACGGGCTGTGCGTGGATATCCGGGTAAGCTCGGCGCTGGAGACCGAGAGCGCCGCAGCGGCGCAGCTGCTCAAGCGCCAGGGACGCAAGCGCCAGAAGCCGGCGAGCCTTGGCGCGGACAAGGGCTATCACAACAAGGCGTTCGTGCGCTTCCTGCGCAGCAAGGGCATCCGCCCGCACATCGCGCAGATCGAGGGCCGCAATACCCCTGGGCTGGATGGGCGGACCACTCGACACGAGAGCTACGCGATCAGCCAGAGAAAGCGCAAGCGGGTCGAGGAGATCTTTGGCTGGATGAAGAGTTGGGGAGGACTTCGTCGCACGCGCTTTCGCGGCATCGAGCGCGTGCAGTTGCACGCTCACTTCGTGGGCGCCGCCTACAACCTGCTGCGACTGAGTCGATTGCGACCCGCTCCAGCATAAGTGTCTGTGGAATACGCCAATGAGGTCCGACGTTGCCTGTAACCGCAGCAATAACCCCGTGATGGGGCTGCTGGCGGCTCCAAACCTCTCGCTGTGGTCATCGATCTGCATCGTGATCAGCCGTTTTGCATCAGGCTGCTAGGGTCCTGCGGTGCCCAACTGGGCGTGGCAGCTTCGCAAGATCAATGGTAGCGGGGGGCGGGATTTGCCACGTTCGCGGCCGGGGTCTCATCGTCTCAAAGCGCGCGAGTGAGGTAGCCCGGGGGTGAGTTGTATTTTGCCTACGCCTGAGGGCGAGCTGTCCGCGCGGAATGCGCAAGCAACCTCAGTACGTCGCACAGGCTGGAAGGATGTCGACTGGCCGCGTGGCAAGGTCACGGTGCACTGTCAGACGGCGTATAGTGCGCCTCGCAGAACAAACACCCAGCCGTTCCTCGGCTTACAATCTATGCGGGGTAACCAAGATGAAGAAACTTATGTTGCTGCTGTCGGCGGCGATCCTGACCACTGCGACATCGCTGACACTCGCCCAGGAGGACCATGCCTACACCGAGGGCCAGGTGCTCGTCGTGAACTTCGTTCGCACTCAGCCCGGCATGTTCGACGAATATATGCGCTACCTCGACAAGACTTATAAACCCCTCCTGGACGAGGCCAAGAAGGCGGGAATAATCGTTGACTGGGCCATCTATGGGGCTCGTACACGCGATCCGCAGGATGCGGACCTGGTCTTCACGATCACCTACAAGGATATGGCCGCTTTCGACAACCTGCAGGCACGCATGGATCCGCTTGCGAAGAAGGCCTTCGGGTCGCTGCCCAAGGCGGCGGCCGCGGCTGTGGATCGGGAGAAGCTGCGCAAGGAAGTCGGCAGTCAGCTGGTCCGTCAACTGATTCTGAAATAGCACGCTATGCGAGGGCACCCCCGACGCTGCCACGGCGCCGGGGGGTGATCGCTGCAGGCTGCGACCGACCTCGAGGAATTTCGAGGCGCTAACGCCCCGAAGATCCGCGAGACGTCCAGACCCCTGTGCGGCCATATCCCCAACGCGAGATTTGTCACCGTACCAGGGTGCAAGACAGGACCGGGCGCGCCAGACCGCCAACGACAGCTGTCAACGGGACGAAAGACGAGACGGCCGCGACCACGAGCATCAGTTTTGGTCCGGTCACACGCTCTCGCGTAATTCAAAAACGGCCTGCGTATGCTATTGCACGAACTTTCGCTTTCGGCGTTAAGTGGTAGCGGGGGGCCGCTTCGTGAATTTCCGACTATCGCTAGCGGCTTGATTTAGCGAGTCGAATTTGCGCGGACTAGTGCCGAGGGCGCAGCGGACCGCGGCGGATCATCAGGGGTTTAATGGCGGGTCCCGATCTGAGACTCATATTGGCACGTGCTTGGGCTTCGGGCCCAACTCCGGACAGCTGCCCGATAGCTTCAGACCTGCGATTAGCGGACAGTCACGAGCGATTCCGAATTACGGCTTAACGAGCTTGTTGCGGGGGACCAAGCTTTTCCGCGAATGGCTCGATGCGACGCTAAATGACTGGTCGCACGGCGTCGTCGCCAACTGCTGGACTCCGCGGCAGCTGTCAGAGGTTTCAGACTAAGGACTGGCACCGTGCACGGTCACAACGCAGTGATGGGACCTTGGGATCATCGGCGGAATACAACTGTGTTAATCAGACAAGCTGCTTCGGCGAGAACTCTTTGTGCGCTGCACAAACGTGGAAATGCTATGCGACTCATGCCGTTGACGGCAAGCGCCAACGGGGCGCACCCTGTTGCAAAGGGCGTCTCAGGGTTCATGCATTGGACCTCTGAGCATCTCAAGAACAAGCCGAATAAGGGGAATTGTTGGTGCGCTCACTACGCGGTTCGCACGCGGCAACAATCGCAATTCTCACTTCGGTTCTTGGCGCCGCACTGAACACGGCGGCTGCGTTTGACTGTGGCGATCCACTCAGGGCGACGGGTACGGACTGACCCTTTGCCCACGGACTTCGTCTGAAAACTCAAACACGAGGGGGCTGGACATGAATACCAACTGCACTGTTTCTTGTCGTTCCATGGTGCCGAGCCGCAGGACAAAGGCGCGCGCTCTCTACTTGGGCCTTTGCGCGCTCTCGATGGCTGTCGCGGCGAGCGCAGGGCCCCGCATCATCACTTTCGACGCTCCCGGCGCCGGGACTATGGCGGGTCAAGGCACCGGCTGTTTCGCCGTTACCGATTGTTCCGTGCTCATCAACAACTTCGGGGCAATCACGGGATATTACTTGGACGCAAACAACGTATTCCACGGTTTCGTGCGCAGTCCCGACGGCAAGTTCACTAGTTTCGAGGCGCCCGACGCAGATACGACCCCGGATGACTTCAACGGGACCGTACCGAACGCCATCAACGACGCGGGAGCGATTACGGGAGCCTACTATGACGTGAACAGTGTGGGTCACGGCTTCCTGCGCAGTCCCGATGGAACGTTTACGACATTCGACGCTCCCGACAGTGTTGGCTACACCAATCCGGTTGCGGTCAACCTGCAATCGGACATCGTCGGTTATTATGGGGACCAGAACGGCCAGGCTCGCGCCTTCTTACGGCGCGCCGATGGCTCGTTCGCAACTTGGAGCGGTCCAGATGCATGCACTGGCGCTCCTGCGGGAGGGTTTTGCGGCGGCACGGCGGCGTTTAGCATCAATATCTTTGGAACGGTCGCTGGCGGTTATGGAGACTCGAATCTCGTCAGCCATGTGCTCATTCGAACTCCCGCGGGCAAGCTGCAGACCTTCAGTGTTCCCAGTGCCGGCACCGGCAGCGGCCAAGGCACGGGCTGCCCCGGTTGTTCGCGCGGGCTGAATGTGTTCGGGGCCATCGCGAGCTACTACATCGATGGGAACTATGTGGTTCACGGCTTCCTGCGCAGTTCATCGGGTGAGATCACAACGTTCGACGCTCCCGGTGAGGGCCCCGCAGGCGTAAACTGTTACGCCGATTGTCCCATCGGCCTCAATGACTTCGGGGCGATCGCGGGAACTTACCTTGACGCGAATGACGTGAACCACGGCTTCCTGCGCAGTCCCGACGGCAAGTTTACTACTATCGACGCGCCCGGCGCGGATATGACCTCGGGCTCATATAACGGTACCACGGTTGTCAGCATCAACGACCAAGGGGCGATCACCGGGTACTACTATGATGCGAGCAACGTATCCCACGGCTTCCTGCGCCTTCCATGAAGTAACCGGCGAAACCCCTGAAGCCACTGCGGGCGCTCTCGCCTTGGCGTGAATCGCCCGCAGTTTGCTTGCATGAGCGTGATGAGCGCTGCGAACGCATCGCGAGGTCTTGCGCGAAGCCGCGGCGCGCGCCGCAGGCGGTGTCAAGAGTGGTAGCGGGGCCCGCTACGCTAATTTCCGCAGGAGGAGGGGGCTACGCCGGGCGGCCTGACGGACAGCCTCTAACGGGTTCTCGGAAGTGGTAGCGGGGGCGAGCATTGTCACGCTCCGAGGCATCATTTCGGGGCCGCAGAGTGTTCGTGTGAAATAGCTGGAGCTTCAATTATCGCGATGCCTCTGCTGTTACCAAACATTGAAGCGCGCGCCGAAAAGGCCAGTTGGTGCCCGTCCGGGGCCCAAACTGGATGATCTGCATTTAGATCGGGGTCCGTAACCTGAATCAGGTTCGTTCCGTCACGGTTAATAACAAAGACGGCATATAGTCCGCTAGGACTCCCTCGGCTTGACTCGAAGGCCAATCGGCTTCCGTCGGGAGACCAGCTAGGTGCTCGTCCTTGACCGGGGTTGGCCTCGAGAGCTCGCGAAACACCGTCTTCATCAACGACCCAGATGATATTCCTTGTTTGGTCGTAGCTCTGCCCTAAGTTCTGCTGCCCCGCAAATGCAATCGCTTTGCCACTTGGCGAGACACTTGGCATGCCCGTAAGAATCTGCTTGTGGTCGGTGATCGTCGTAGTCGAACCGGTGCTTACATCAATTCGCTTAATCACCATTTCTTGCCCGTACATCGCGGCGAGTTGATCTCCATTAGGGAACCAAGATGGATAGAACACTTGATCGGACGCCCCGCGCGATTCCAATTCGTGTGAGCTTGTTCCGTCTGCATTGACAATCCAGATTCCATTCCTGCCCTGCGACGTTGTCCCCGTGAAGGCGATTAAATTCTTCTGAGTAGACCAGTTCGCGCGAGTCGCGGAGACCGACATCGGAACTTCAGAAAGCACATGCGCTGCGCCACCGGAGGCTGGCACCAAGTAGAGTGTCCATGTGTCGTTCTCGCGGCGACTAAAGAGAACCTGAGTGCTATCTGGTGAAAAACAGGGCCAGAGATCAAGATGACCGGTGGTAATAAACCGAACCGCGGGGAACCGATGAGACGTCGAGTTGCCGCAGGCGGTCACTATGAAAACTGCGAGCATCAAGGAGTATCGGACCATCGGCGATCGGTCTGTCGAACCCGCCATATGCTTGCCAGATTTCATACATCTCCAGTTGCGTCTCATCAAGGCGCGGGTGTTCCTGCGTGACTGGTTCAGCGGAAAGATACGGCTGCAGCCCCTGCCGGATGGGGGGCTCGTTGCGCAGTGGGATCAGGATATACCGCGCTTTTACGTCGCGCGGATCATTTGGTAGCGGGGGCAGGATTTGAACCTGCGACCTTCGGGTTATGAGCCCGACGAGCTGCCAGACTGCTCCACCCCGCACCAGGAGGGGCGCGCATTCTACAAGCGCCCGATGAAGGGGGCAATACGAAAAGAAGAGTTCCTTCAATCAAAGACTTGCGCGGGCCGCGCACCCGGCTCAATGCTCTTTCCACGTGCCGAACTCCGGCGCATCCCGCATGTGATCGAAAAGATCCCCACCGGCAGGGATCTTCTCCAGCGTGCAACCCAGTAACGGAAACGGAAAGATGATCAGAGCGCAGTTGTCGCTCAGGTTGATGAACATTCCGCCGTTTTTGAGAGGCTCAAACCGACGCGTGTTGGCGCGATACCAATGGAAGGGGGGCGCAGGTGCAGCTTTCGGCCCGAGCAGCGCGCTCTGGGGCGGTGCCAATGCCTCGCTACGACGACGTTCCTGCTCTTCGCGCTGCACTTCCTGGATCGCCGTGCTCCTCGCTTCCTCACCCCAGTCGATCTCAGTCGGGTTGTTCGGCGGCTGTGCGAGCTGAGCAAGCTTGGGCACGGACGACGGTGTCCGAGTCCTTCGCGAGCGCCGTGCGCGAAACGGTGAACCCGCGTAAGTCTTGCTGTTGGGTCGGATTTGCGGAGGCAGCCGCAGAATCCACACCAGCGGCGGCAGGTCCTCTGCAGCCGGCATGGTCCTTGAGCGTTTGAACGTCACGAGCAGCAGGAGCGCAATCAGATGCGCCGCGAGCGCGAAAATGAGCGCGGCGGCGCGACGCGTGAGGTTGGGCAGGACCGCCGTGGTCACGCGAAGCGTGCTGGTCAGTTCCCGCCCTGAATCCAACAGCAACGGGTGAGAAATGGCACTGCTCGTCTCCGTGCGAGCACGCAGCGTACGCAAGTCCTGAGTTCACGGCGGCGTCTCCCACCGCCTCCCAGCGAGGCACCCTTTAGTCCGAGGGCCTGCGCTAGGTGAAGTTCACGCGCTGCGCGCCAGAGCGCTTCAGAGGAGCGCGTCAGCGATCTTCGTGGCGAGTAGTGCGCCGGCTTGGGGACTGAGGTTGGTCAGCGGCCAGCCGATGCCAAGACCCTCATGGTCGTTGGGCTTGGGGATAATGTGAAAGTGCACGTGCGAGATCGCCTGGTGGGCCCGGACGCCGTTGTTCTCAAGTACGTTGTATTCGCGGGTCCCGGTCACGGCGACGACCGCCCGGCACAGCCGAGGCAATACCCGGCCGATGGCGGCCGCCGACTCATCCGAGAGCTGATCGAGCGTCTCTGCCACTTCCTTCGGAACGACCAGCGTGTGGCCGGGGCTCAACGGATTGATGTCGAGGAACGCAACCACCCGCGAATCCTCGTACACCTTATGGCACGGGATCTCCCCGCGGATGATTTTGCCGAACACGGTATCTGCCATGTGTGCCCTTCCTTCTTAAAGAGTGGCGCGCCGAGTGCGCCAATTGTGTCTCACTGCGTGCGCGTCTTGGCACGTTTATGGAAATTAACCGACAGGCAGGTACACTCTTAATCTCTCTTACGCACGCACTCAAGAATCGGGGATCGGGCATGAAGACCAAGGCCGCCATTGCCTACGCTGCCGGCAAACCACTGGAGATCGTGACGGTGGATCTGGAGGGTCCGAAGGCAGGAGAAGTGCTGGTGGAGCTTAAAGCCACCGGGATCTGCCACACGGATGAGTTCACTCGCTCCGGGGCGGACCCGGAGGGGCTGTTTCCGGCGATCCTCGGTCACGAGGGGGCGGGGATTGTGGTGGAGGTGGGTCCCGGGGTGAGTTCGGTGAAGAAGGGCGATCACGTGATTCCGCTGTATACGCCCGAGTGTCGCCAGTGCAAGAGCTGTTTGTCGCGCAAGACGAACCTGTGCACGGCGATCCGTGCGACCCAGGGCAAGGGGGTGATGCCCGATGGGACGAGTCGTTTTTCGCTGGGCAAGGAGCTGGTGCACCACTACATGGGGTGCTCGACGTTCTCGAACTTCACGGTGCTGCCGGAGATTGCGGTGGCGAAGATCCGCGAGGACGCCCCGTTTGAGAAGGTGTGCTACATCGGGTGCGGGGTGACGACGGGGATTGGGGCGGTGATTAACACCGCGAAGGTGGAGCCGGGGGCGAACGTGGTGGTGTTTGGCTTAGGCGGGATCGGGCTGAACGTGATTCAGGGGGCGCGTCTTGCGGGGGCGAACAAGATTGTGGGGGTGGATTTGAACCCGGGCCGCAAGGCTCTGGCGGAGCAGTTTGGGATGACGCACTTTGTGAACCCGAAAGAGGTGGAAGGGGATTTGGTGGCGCACCTGGTGGGGGTGACCGATGGGGGGGCGGATTACAGTTTTGAGTGCGTCGGGAACGTGAATCTGATGCGCCAGGCGCTGGAGTGCTGTCACCGCGGCTGGGGGGTGTCGGTGATCATTGGGGTGGCAGGAGCGGGGCAGGAGATCAAGACCCGGCCCTTTCAGCTGGTGACGGGTCGGGTGTGGAAGGGGACCGCCTTTGGCGGGGCGCGCGGGCGCACGGACGTGCCGAAGATCGTGGACTGGTACATGGACAAGAAGATCTCCATCGATCCGCTGATCACGCACGTCATGCCGCTGGAGAAGATCAACGACGCCTTCGACCTCATGCACAAGGGCGAGTCGATCCGTAGCGTCGTCACTTTTTAGAGAGCGCGCTGTGGCGCCTGGTGCGCCCGCCGCGTTGCATGCACAAACGGGAAATTCAGGAGAACACCATGGCAGTTTCAATTCATCCGGCGGTCGACAATGGCGTGAAGGCCGGCTCGCCCAATTTTGCCGGCGGCACCCTTACCTGCAAGTGCACATCTGCGCCGGTGACGGTCGCCCTCAAGGCCAATACGGCGTTCAATCACGTGTGTGGCTGCACCAAATGCTGGAAGCCCAAGGGGGCGACCTTCTCACAGGTCGCCGTGGTCGGGCGCGACAAGCTGACCGTTACCGCCAACGGCAACAAGCTCAAGATTGTCGACGAACAGGCGCCGATTCAGCGCTACGCCTGCACCGGCTGCGGCGTGCACATGTACGGGCGCATCGAGAACAAGAACCATCCGTTCTACGGCCTTGACTTCGTGCATACCGAGCTGTCCACGGAGAACGGCTGGTCGGCGCCGGAGTTCGCCGCGTTCGTCTCCTCCATCATCGAGGCGGGCTTTCCGCCGGCGCGCATGGGAGAGGTGCGGGCACGTCTGAAGGAGCTGAAGCTTGAGCCGTATGACTGTCTCTCGCCCGCGCTCATGGACCTGATCGCCACGCACACCGCCAAGGCGAAGGGTACGCTCGCCGCCTAGAGCCGCCCGTCCGTTCAGCGCCCGACACCGATCGCACCGGCGTCGCTGCCTGCTTGCGGGCAGCCGGCGCCGGTGCTTTTTCATGCGCAGGAGTTCTCGCGTGATTGATCGTCGCCACTTCCTCGGCACCGCCGCCTCACTGATCGCTGTGTCCGTTGCGGCCTCGCTGCGCGCAGCGACCCCCGCCGCACCCGCGTCGCCGGCGGGCGCGGATGCGCGGCTGAACGCGCTCTTTGATGTCTTCATGGACGAGCGCTTTGCCAAAAACCCGCAGTTACTCACGAGCCTCGGTCTCGACAAAGGCAAGTACGCCTGGGCGCGCGAAGCTCAATGACGCCTCCCTCGAGCGTGCCGCGGCGAAGCTCGAAAACGCCTCGCGCCTCAAACGTCTTCACGCCTTCGGCCGAGCGGACTTAAGGGCCGCGACCGTGCCAATTTCGACACAGTCGAATTTCAGATGGAAACGCTCGCCCGCGCGGCGCCCTTCCCGTATGGTGCCGCCCTACACGGAGGCCGGTGCACTCAGGGGTTACTACAACACCCCGGCGCTGGATGGCTCGCGCCCCGAGCTGCCGCGCTGGACGCTGCCGACCCTCGTGCATCACGAGTCCGCGCCGGGCCATCATTTCCAGCTGGCGCAGGCGAGCAGCTACAAGGTCGGGCAGACGCTGTGGCTGAAGATCCGGGCCGACGCCCGGGAATGGCTCGGCGCGAAGTTCGACATCCGCACTTTCCACGATGCCGGTCTGACCGCCGCGCCGATGCCCATGTCGGTGCTCGAGCGGGTGATGGGTGAATGGGTCCGGAGCCAGCCAGGATGAGTGCCCTGAGACGATGGCTGCTGCGGCTCGCAGCGCTGGGCAGTGTCGTGATGCTTGGGGTGCCGCAGGCGACGCACGCGGGCAGCTATCCGCCACTGCGCGAGGGGGACTTCACCGTCCAGGACTTCAAATTCGCCTCGGGCGAGACGCTGGCAGGGCTGCGAATCCACTACCGAGTCTTCGGCACACCGCGTACCGATGCGCACGGCGTGGTGCGCAACGCGGTGCTCATCCTGCACGGCACCGGTGGCTCGGGCGGCAGTTTTGTGCGCGAGGACTTCGCTGGCCAGCTCTTTGGGCCTGGGCAGCTGCTGGATGCGAGTCGCTACTTCATTATCCTGCCGGATGGTATCGGTCACGGGCATTCCAGCAAGCCGAGCGACGGCCTGCACGCGCGTTTTCCACGGTATGGCTACCGCGATATGGTGCAGGCGCAGTACCTGCTTTTGACGCAGGGGCTCAAAGTGAATCACGCGCGTCTTATCGTGGGCACGTCCATGGGCGCCATGCACACCTGGCTGTGGGGCGAGCTGCACCCGCAGTTCATGGACGCGCTCATGCCGCTGGCGAGCCTGCCGACGCAGGTTTCGGGGCGCAACCGCGTTTGGCGGCGACTCGTCATCGATGCGATCCGCAACGACCCGGACTGGCAGGGCGGTGAGTACCACACACAGCCTGCGGCCTTGCGCACGGCGCTCGAGATGATCTGGCTGGTCGGCAGCAATCCGGTGCTGCGCCAGCAGGAGGCCCCGACGCGCGCGGACGCCGACCGGGTCATCGACGCGTACGTGAGCGCCGGCATGAAGACCGAGGATGCGAACGACGTCTTGTACGCGGTGTCCGCCTCGAGCGACTACGATCCCGGAGCGTCGCTGGAGAAGATCGAGGCGCCGCTTTACGCGGTGAACTCTGCTGATGATCTGATCAATCCGCCGGAGTTGAAGATCCTCGAGCGCGAGATCACGCGTGTGCCTCACGGGCGCGCCGTCGTTATTCCCTTCAGCGAGCGCACGCACGGACATGGCTCACACACCTATGCCGTACTTT
The DNA here is from genome assembly GCA_963850955.1 of uncultured Pseudomonadota bacterium. GTDB lineage: Bacteria > Pseudomonadota > Gammaproteobacteria > Steroidobacterales > Steroidobacteraceae > 13-2-20CM-66-19. The sequence continues at coordinate 3,291,966 of CAWKMW010000004.1, read as the reverse complement.
GGAAGGAGTATCTGGAGGAGCTGCTGCAGTCCCCTGAGCGTTAAGCGCCCTTAGGGGGCGGAATCTGAACTCGCGCGCAGGTGCTCGGGCGTCAGGTCCGCGACCGAGGTACAGCCAAGTTCTCCGAGCACGCGGTCGGTCTCGCTCGTCAGGATCTTGAGCGCGTGCGCCACGCCGGGCTCACCGGCTGCGGCGAGCCCGTAGAGTGTGGCGCGCCCGAGCATGACGGCGTGTGCGCCGAGGGCGAGTGCCTTGACCACGTCCGCGCCGCGGCGAAACCCGCTGTCGACGATGAGCGTACTGCGCCCGGCCAGCGCGCGCGCGATCTCGGGCAGCACCTCGATGGGCGCCACGCACGAGTCAAGCTGCCGTCCGCCATGGTTGCTGAGCACGATGCCGTCACAGCCAAGGGCAGTCGCACGCTCAGCGTCGCGCACATCGAGGATGCCCTTCACCAGCAGCTTGCCGCGCCACAACTCGCGCATCCAGAGCAGGTCCTCCCAGCAAATGCTGGCATCCAGCAGCTGCGGAATGATGGTGCTGCCACCGATCGCGGAAGTGGCCCGCGGTGGCAGGAACGAATCGAGGTTGCGGAAGCGCGGCTGCCCGTGCCGCGCGTGCCGCGCGAGCCAGCGCGGGTGTCGTAGGATGTCGAGCGCGGTGCGCAGGGTCGGTTTGCCGGGCGCGCGATAGTTGCGCTGGTCCCATTCACGGCTGCCGAAGACGTTGGCGTCGGTGGTGAACACCAGCGCCTCGTATCCGGCGGCGGCGGCGCGCTGTATGAGCTCGCGCGCAATGGCGCGATCCTTCATGACGTACAACTGCAGCCACAGGCGCCCGCCGGCGCGCTTCGCCACATCCTCCAGGCGTGCGGTGGAGAATGTGCTGAGGGTAAAGGGGATCCCCAGCTGCGCGGCGGCGCGCGCGAGCGCCACGTCGCCCTGCGAATAGAGCATGCCGTTAAAGCCCGTCGGGGCGATCACGAGCGGTGCGTTGCTGCGCTGCCCGAAGAGCGGCGTGCTCAGGTGGCGCGCGCGCGTGTCGATCAGAGTGCGCGGGATGAAGCGCCAGCGGCCGAAGGCACGGCGGTTGCCGTGCAGTGTGATCTCATCCTCTGCGCCGCCCTCGACGTACTCGAACGCGAAGTTCGGTACGCTGCGGCGCGCCAGCTCGCGCAGGTCGGCGATCGTGAGCGCGCGCGCGAGCGGACCACGCGTGAACGGGCGTCGCTTCCAGGGCATCGGCTGAACCTCGTCTGAGCGGCTAAGTCTCCTGCAGTGAAACGTCGATGCGCGAGGCGACGAAGGTATTGCTCGCGCTGTTGTACTGGCCGACGGCGACCAGGCGGAAGATCTTGTTGGTACCGTTGAACGTGGCGGTGAGCGCACTCGCGAACGCGCTGGCGCTGTTGTAAACGCTCACGCCGGTGGTTAGCGAGGTGCTGCCGACCGCCAGCATCAGCGTTCCGGTCGCCCCCGTGGTCGTGATCAACGGGCTCGCCGGCAGGGATTCGAGATCCAGGGACTGAGGTCCCGTGGCGATGAAGTGCACGGGGCCGAGATCCGCGTTAGCCAGATCGACGACGATCCCATTCGCGCTCGTGCTGCTGAAGGGCGCCGTCGCGCCGCCGTTGATCCACTCGACGACCAGGGTCTGTTGGGTGGCCGAGCCGGGCGTGATCGTGGTGGCGTCGAAGGCCGGGGGCGCGCTCCCAAACGGTGTCACGAACCCGTCGACCGCGAGCAGCGTGCCGGCCGCCGTGCCGCTTTCGTCAATGGTGCCGGTGTTCACCGGATAGGCCGCCGGCGATACGGCCCCGCCTCCGGTGGCAGTGCCGGCGAAGTCGAAGCCGTCGGGTGTGTAGTTCGCGAGCGTCAGCAAATCCATCGTGAGGTTACTGGGCGTCGCGCTGCTCAGGACGCCCCAGGCGCGCGTGTTGGCGAGCAGCACCTGACCTGAGGTGGCATCGAGTGTCAGATAATCGTTCACGTCGATCGAGCTCACGCCGCCGACATCGACGCGTTGCCCCACCGAGACCGACTGCGGCGAAAGGCCGGGCTCGGCGAACCCGTCCTTGAACACGACGGTGTCAGGGCCCATGAGGACGGTCGCGCTGGCGAGAAAAGTGGTCACTCCGAGGGCCGTCAAATACAGGCCGCCGCGGATCCTGAGCGTATCGCCGGTGCGCTCGGCGACGGTGCCGATGAGGTGATCTTCGAGCGGACTTTGAAGGCTCGTACCCCCGAGCACGATGCTCGCGGTAAACGAGGGCGTGATGCCGACGTTGGTCACACTATCCAGTGTCCCGTAGGCCGCCACCGTTACGTTCTCGGGTAGCCCCGTCAAGGCCGCAAGCCCTGCAGGTCCGATATAGGCCGTACCGTTGATGTTGAAGTAGGTTTGAGCGTTGGTGTTGACCGTCACAGCGCCCAGCGCCGATATCAGATCGTTGAAGGGGCGGATGTTCATGACGAAAGCCGACGGCTGCGTGTACACGAAGAGCCCCCGCACCCGCAGCTGCGTGTCATCGGCCGGCGCCGCGCTCATGACGACGAACGGCTGCACCGTGTCGATGATGCCGCTCGAGGTAACGTTGATCGAATTGAAGGCATCAAGGTCCAGGTTGATCGCGACGCGCGTGGACTGGCCTTGGGTTATGACGAGCGGATGTGCCGGGTCAAAGGTAACGGTGACGAGCGCGGTCGACATCGCAATGCCGCCCGGCGCCTGCGGCGAGGCGATGACGGCCTCATTGTCCGCCCAGACCCAGATGGCGGCGCTGGTGTAGTCGAGTGTCAGCGTCGCCGAGGTGTAGGTTCCAGAGGGTACGGCGGGCGCCTCCACTATCTCCCCGATGTTGGAGGTCGTCACGAGGTCCACGGTCTCGGGCGTGACGAGGGGGGTGGCATAGATGCCGTTGGGACCGCTGAAGGTGATCGAGTCAATCGCGACGACATAGCCGGAGAAGCGCGTATTGGATCCGGTCAGCGTAAATACCGGTGTCCCTGGGGGCGGGATGGACGTACTGCCGCAAGCCCCCAGGAGCAGCGCGCCCAAGGAAGCGGCGAAGCCCATGAGGACGCGCGCCACGCGCGGGCGGGCGGAACGAACGACTGACATCAAGGATTCCCCTTCAAATTCTTAAACTGGGCGCGCCGGCGAGGCGCCGCCGTGGCATTAGAGGGCGCCCGCGGCCCATACGTTCCCCGTCAATACAGAGACTTACGTCTTCGGTAAGGGCGGAAAGCCGGCTAGTTTACTGGTTTTGCGGCGGATTTCAGTTGATCGTCAGCGCGATCGACCCGCTGGTGCTCGAGCGCAGGTCGACGATGCTCGGGTACCACTGGCGCGAAAGCGTGCCGGACGGATTGCTCGAGTTCCACACCCGCACCGACACGTAGTAGTAGGAGGAGCCGGTGCCGGCGGGTGCGCTCACCGACACGTTGCCACCCTGCGCCAGCACCGCGTTAAGCGGCACGCTGCTCACCAGTGCGCCCTCGTGTGAGATGAGGAGCTCACCCTGGTTGTACTTGCCCGCGGTGGCCGGCGTCACGGTGGCCACGATCGACGCGGCGCTCGCGCCGGAGCCGAGTGACAGTCCCGGCACGGTGACCGTCGCCGGATTCGTGCCTGAGGCGGGCGCGGCGACGAGTGGGGTCAGCGCCCCATCGGCGTAGTTCGGGGCGGTGCCCGCGACGACATACTTGCCGGCTCCTTGGGTGGGCGCCGAGCTCACCACCGTCACGGTCTCGCCGCTGGCGACGTAGGTGCCCGAGTCCACGGTGCCTGTCGAGAGGACCTGCGGAGTGAATAGCACTTGGTTGAAGGGGTCGATCGGGCTGGATTCGATGACGTAAGGCACTTCGCCTGAGGCCGTGAGCGTCTGGTAGAAGGCGACCAGTGCACCGGCGGGCAGCGGATTGGCGGCACTCGTGGCCACGTTCGCCGTGTAGGTCGTGGCGGCACGCGGGATGAGTGCGCCGATCGCGACCGTGCTGAGGCTCGGCGCGGTGACGGTCTCGACGCTCGTGCTCGTGTCGGTGGTCGGAACGGTGGCGGCCGTGAGCGCGGTGGTCGTGGTGCCGAGCGTGAGTTCCACGTTCTTGATGATGATGGTCGCGATGCCCCCGCCGTGGATTACCACATCATAGTACGCAGGCGTCGAGGAACTGGTGGGAAGCGGGTAGAGCAGGAAGGTCCCGTCCGAGTTCACCGGCGTACTCAACACCACCTCGTGGCGTGTGCCGTCCGCGCTCAGGATCTCGGCGCTCGCCTGGATGTCCGGAAGCCCGCTCACGGCCGAATAGCCGGTGAGGTTCGTGAGGGTGAGCGTGCCGGAGATTCCGCCGACCTGCGAGAGATCGTACGCGCTCGCGTGCGAGCTCAGTAGAATGCCCGTGGTCGGTGTGGATGCATACGTGAAGGGTACGAGGTCGCGTCCCCCGTCCATATTGATGGTGAACGAGGCGATGGTCGTCGTGCTCGAGCCGGTGGTGGTGGTGCCGGTGCTCGTGGTGCCGGTCGTCGTCGTCCCGATCGTGCCGGGCGTGGTCGTACCGGTCGTGGTCGTTCCCGTGGTGGTCGTGCCGGTCGTCGTGGTTCCCAGAGCCCCCGTGGTCGAGCTGGTGCCGCCGAGACCTGCGCCGCCGAGATTGCCGATCGGAACTTTCAGCGTGGCCTGGATCCCGATGCCCTTGTCGGGATTGAGCAGTTCGAGTGGCAGCTGCTGCGTGGTGCCCGAGGCATCGACATAGTCCGCTTCCGCGTTGTAGAGCGCACCGAGTCCCTGTGCGGAGGCGGTGAGGGTGGCGGACGAATCGACCGGGATCAGCCGGATCTGTGAGTACGTGCCGGCGAGCAGATTCACGTTGCTGCTGATGGTGCCGAGCGTGCCGCCTTGGTCGGCCACCAGATCGACGGTGATGGGCGTGGAGAGCGCAAAGTGCTGCCAGCCCGAATCATCCGGCCCGGCGCTCGCATTGGAGTTAAACCACACCGCCTGCGCCGTGATGTAGATGTGCGAATAGGCGGCGGGCGTGTTGCCGGATAGCGACACCTCCGTGCGCGCCGAGCAGCCCGCGAGCAGGGCGCCGACGGCGGCGATGCAGCTCATCAGCGCGGCAGGTAAGCGGTATTTCATGCAATTCCCTGTGCGATGCGAGAAAGAATGATGCCCCGACTCAGCCTAACGCTGCAATGTGAAAGTCGCTGACAACTGTGTCGAATTGTCGATTTGCGACGTGCATTGGACTCCCTGGGTGGAAGTGGGTACAGTGCGCGCGCCAAACGACCTTTAAGTGCTCGGTCAGCACCGTTTCGCTCGTAAGTCTGTCTTTATTCCGACGCACTTCGATTTACCTTAAATTCCAGCCTCGCACCTGACCGCCGCAGCACGCAAACGCGCTGCCGGGCGAGCTCAAAACAGAGGTTTCCTGAACATGTTATTCACAGATCTTGGGCTCAAGCCCGAGCTGTCCCGTGCCGTGGCCGAAAAAGGCTACACCATTCCCACTCCCGTGCAGTGCGAGGCTATTCCGGCGGTGCTCGCCGGCCGCGACGTACTCGCGGGCGCACAGACCGGTACCGGCAAGACGGCCGCATTCGTGCTGCCGATCCTGCAGAACCTTGGCGCGCCGCGCGGCACCGCCGCACGTGCGCTGGTGCTAACACCGACGCGCGAACTCGCCGCGCAGGTCGCTGCGATGGCCGAAGACTACGGACGCTTCGTTGAGCTGCGGACCACCGTCGTCTTTGGCGGCGTAAGCGAGAGACCGCAGATCGAGGCCTTGCGCCGTGGTTGCGACCTCCTCGTGGCCACTCCTGGGCGGCTGCTCGATCTGGCCCAGCAGCGGGTGCTGGATCTGTCCCAGGTGCGCTGCCTGGTGCTGGATGAGGCCGACCGCATGCTCGACATGGGCTTCATCCGGGCCATCCGTCAGATCGTGAAGCTTCTACCGCAGGAGCGGCAGAATCTGCTCTTCTCGGCGACGTACTCCGAGGACATCCGCGCGCTCGCCGAGCGCATGCTGCGTACGCCCGTTTCGGTCCAGGTCGCACCACGCAATGCCCCCGCCGAGCGCATCGAACAACACGTCTATCGCGTGCCGAAGGATCACAAGCGCCATTTGCTGGCGCACCTGATCCAAGCGGGCAACTGGCAGCAGGTCCTTGTCTTCACGCGCACCAAGCATGGCGCCAACCGGCTCGCCCAGCAGCTCGAGGGCAGTGGGATCCACACCGCCGCCATCCATGGCAACAAGAGCCAGGGCGCGCGGGTGCGCGCACTGAGTGATTTCAAGGAAGGCCGCGTCACGGCCCTGGTGGCGACCGAGGTCGCCGCGCGCGGGCTCGACATCAAGGAGCTGCCGTACGTGGTGAATTACGAGCTGCCAAACGTGCCGGAGGACTACGTGCACCGCATCGGCCGCACGGCGCGCGCCGGCGGCAGCGGAGCGGCCGTATCGCTCGTGGCACCCGATGAAGCCCCGCTGCTGCGCGACATCGAGCAGCTGCTCAAGCGCACGCTGCCCCTCGCCGCGCTGCCGGCCTTCACGGTGAACACCGCCGCGCCAGCGGCCGCCGAGCGCGACAGCAGTGGCAGGGGGGCGCACCGGCACGGGCACCAACCGCACGGCAACACGCAGGGCGCACGCCGCGGCGGCGCTCGTACGTATCACTCGAATGGCTTCGCACGCGCCCGCCGCTCGGTGTAGCCTCATGCCATGAGGTGCTGGCGTGGGGCGGGGATGTGGCTGGTGCTCCTTTGGAGCACGGGCGCGCTCGCCCACGCACACCTCACGGACAGCTCCCCGGTTGATGGCAGCCAGCTGCTCGAGGGGCCCGCGGCACTCGTGCTGACCTTCTCGGAGGCGGTGCAGCTGACGGCGCTATCGATCCAAAGAGGCGGCGCCACGCCGCAAAAGCTCGGGCTGCCCGAGCAGGTCGCGGCGCGCATCAGCGTGCCGCTTGCTCGGCTGCCCGCGGGTGCCTATGTCGTGCGCTGGCGCACGCTCGGAAGCGATGGGCACGTGGTGCCTGGACAGCTCCGCTTTACCATCAAATGATCGACGGATTGTGGCTCGCGCTGCGCGCGGCCGCCTTCATCCTCGTGCTGCAAGCGGCCGGCTGTGCGCTCTTTCTGGCGCTGTTCGCGCGTACGCTGGCGCCGCCCGTGCTTGCGCTGGTGCGGCTCGCCGCAGCGCGCGTCGCGGTGGCCGCGCTCGGCATCGTCCTCGCGCAAGGAATCTTTGAGCCGGCGCACCTGGCCGGTGCCTGGGATGGCATGACCGATCCGGCGTTGCGCCGCCTGGTGTTTGTTTCTGCAGGCGCCCCCGTGCTCGGGCTGCGCGTCAGCGGACTTACCCTGTTGGCGCTTGCGCTGCGGCGCGGCCGCGCGGGCGCAGCGCCGCTCGCGTTGCCGGGCGCGCTGCTCGCGCTCGGCTCCTTCCTGGTGAGCGGGCACGTACTTCTCGATGCGCACCGGGTGCTTCTGGTGCCGGTTCTCGGGCTGCACGTGCTGGTGGTGGCGTTCTGGTTCGGCGCGCTCAGGCCTCTGCGCACCGTCGTGCGTCTCGAGCCTCCCGTGGATGTGGCGCAGGTGCTGAGGCATTTTTCCGCGTTTGCGCTGTGGCTCGTGCCGCTTATGGCGCTCGCCGGAGTCACGCTGGCATGCGCGCTGCTGCCGGACCTTGCGGCGCTGCGGCGCCCCTACGGGTTGCTCTTGTGCCTGAAGGCGTTGCTGTTTGCAGCACTGCTCGCGCTGGCCGCGCTCAACCGCCAGAGGCTGACCCCAGCTGTGGCGCGGGGCGAAGCACGGGCGCTCAGCGTGCTACAGCGCTCGCTCAGCGCTGAGTACCTCTTGATCGGCACGGCGCTGATTGCGACCGCGGCATTGACCGGTTTTTTCTCACCCGCGGATTAGCGCCGCGTAGCCTCTGAGCGCGGGCGCATGATGGCGCGACGGATGTCCGCCAGCGGTGCCGCATCATTCAGACGCACCGTGTCCCCGTCCGGCTGCACCCCCAACTCCCGCCACAGCTGCATCAGATCCGGGGACACCGGGGTGTCCTTGAACTGGGCGTAAAGATCTTCGAGCACGCTCACCCCTACGGCGGCATCGCCGGTGCGTAGCACCCGCTCGATCGGCCAGTCCGCGGACAGCCCCCCACTAGCGCCCAGGATGGCGCGCAGCGCGTCCTGCAGGCCGAGGCGGTTGTGCGTGCGGCGGCGGATGTCCACGTCCGCGAGCAGGCAGAACATGGCACCCCCCCAGTACGTGCGCCCCCAGGTGTGAGTGTGATCGAGACCGCGGTCCGCGGCCTGCGGCAGGCCCCGCGGCATCGAACGCAGCTCCTCAGCCCACATGTCCGCTTCGCTACGGTTGCCCGCCTGCACGCGTGCGACGCCCTCGACATAAGTGGCGAGCCCCTCCGAGAGCCACGCATGCTCCTCGCCGCTATCCGGCAGCGCGAGATGGGTCATCTCGTGCACCAGCACCCAGTCAGCGAGCAGCTGTGCGGCGGTGACCTCGCGTCCGACACCCACGCGGATGAAGGCCGCGGGATTGGCGAAGGTCTTGCCGCCGTGCACGCCCTCGCCAGCGAGGGCATCAATGCGCAGCGTCAGCGGGCTCACTGGGAAGCGCGCGTAGTAAGCGGCCACGATGCTGCCGGAGCGGCGCACCCACTCGAGCAGCGGCGCGTCTCCGTGCGGGAACTCTGCGCCCGCGTAGTCCACGTGCACCGAAGCACCCGCGATCGTCAAATCATGCGACGCCGGCGCGGCCTGCGCCGCGCATGCAACCCAGGCACCCAGCACTGCGGCGGCGGCCCGGGATCGCGTCACTGCGCCGCGGTGCACGGGCCGGATGATGTAGGGCAGCGCTGATTCCTCCAAGAACATCGTGATCTTGTGCCAGTTGAGCCTGGTCCAATAATACAGCTCGATCATGGGTGCAATTCCCCACGTGCTGGAGCGCCACCGTGTCAGGACGGATCGAGCGACGCGAGGCCCTTGCGGGGCGCGGCGCGCACCGTCTTTGGCGGTATTGATATGGTACAAGCGTCGCGATGACTCACGAGCGTAGGCTGCTGCTGAAAGAGCTGACGGATGGGGGCTACGCGCGCCTCTCGGCTGCGGCTGCGGTGCGCGCGCTCGAGCTCGACCTGCCGGGCCTTGAGGCGCTGCACGAGAGCTGGGAGCACCTGCCGCGGGATACGTATCTGCGCGGTGGCGGGGACTATCGTGCCCGCCGGCACAGCTGTTTCGTGCAGACCCTCGGGGGCCCGCTGGCGGCGGTGGCGCACCGCCCGCACTGGCAGCCCACCGATTACAACGCGCTGCACGGCGGACTCGTTCGCTGGTTCGAACCGATTGAGCCGGCCGTGCGCGCCGCCGCGGCCTGGGGGCAGCTGCTGGCGGGCCTCGGGGCGGTGTTTGCGCTCCTGCGCCCCGTGCCGCGCTGGTTCATCGAAGCGCATCAGTTTCGCATTGACACTGCCGGGGGCATCGGCCGGCCGACGCCGGAAGGGGCCCACCGCGATGGGGTTGATTTCGTGGCGGTGATACTCGTCGGTCGGCGCCAGATCCGTGGCGGTGAGACGCGCGTGTTCGACGCCCGTGGGCCCGCGGGTGTGCGCTTCACGCTCGAGGAGCCCTGGTCGATGCTCTTGATGGACGATGCGCGGGTCATTCACGAGACGACGCCCATCCAGGCCGATGGCGCCGCAGGTGCGCGTGACACGCTGGTGCTCACCTATCGGGCGGGGGATTTCCAGGCACCCCCGTCCGCTGCGCTCGGGCTGTAGGTGTATCCTACATTTGGACGAGGCGATCGAATGTCGCCCACGAGACGCAGCCGCGCCCCCACCGGCGCCCGGGCCCGGCAGTGGCCTCGCGTGCCCCGGCCGCAGCGCTTCGGTGTCTTTCGGGCCAAAGTGCTTCGCGGTATCGGAAAGCCCTTATCGCCATGCTCGAGGTGGCGGCAGAACTTAGACAGCTTCTCACGAAAGTGCGCCCGGACTAGTCTAGGCTTGGCCGCTGACTCATGGCGGGAACATGCAAGCCTCCTGTTGCGGTGGAGGATTAGAATTTTTTGTTGGCGGCGTATAACGCATACGCTCGCACTACAACCGAATGCGCAAGGAGCGAACGTTAAGTTCGCCGGGGCAGACTTAGAACTATAAAAGTAAGAGGAATTGGCATGCTCATTCTCACGCGACGGGTCGGCGAAACCGTCATGATTGGTGACGACGTGACCATTACGGTTCTGGGGGTCAAGGGGAACCAGGTTCGCGTCGGCATCAATGCGCCGAAACATGTGGCTGTACACCGCGAAGAGATCTACGAGCGCATCAAGCGCGAGCAGCATCCCGAAGAGATCGCGGCCGAGAAGCCCAAAAACTCAGAGTACGTCCCGGCGTAGCAACCCAGGCGCGGCGGGGGTCGACGCGCGGCGCTCGCTTCGGGAAGCGCCGCACGGAAAACTATAAAGGGCCGCGGCCTTTCCTGGCCGCAACCCTGCGACGCTGCAGTTATCGGTGTATGCGCGTGAACTCGCGACGAGTCTGCACGCTTGTGCGCGTGCGTTTTGCTCAGCGAAAGCTCGGTAACAAGGAATGTGCCAGCGACTGCACGTCATTCCGGCGCAACACGAGCGCCGCCTCCTCGATATCCAGGGCGAGCAGCCGATCGCTCTGTGCGAACGGAACTTTCAGGCGCAGCGCGTCGTAGGGCCCTTGCAGCGGCGCGGAGGTCTTCAGCGGCGCGCGCAGGTCGATCCCCTGGCAAGCCGCAAGAAGCTCGATCGCGACGATGTTGAGGGCGTTGGCGGTCATGCCGAGGAGGCGCCGTGCCCCGTGCGTGGCCATGCTGACGTGATCCTCCTGATTCGCTGAAGTCGGGATGCTGTCGATGCTCGCCGGGTGACACAGCATGCGGTTCTCCGCCACGAGCGCCGCGGCGGTGACCTGCGCCATCATGAAGCCGGAGTTCACCCCGCTCTCGGGAGTCAGAAACGCGGGCAGTCCACTCATCTTCGGATCCACCAGCAGGGCGACGCGCCGCTCGGTGATGGAACCGACTTCCGCGCACGCGAGCGCGAGCACGTCCGCCGCGAACGCGACCGGCTCGGCGTGGAAGTTGCCACCGGAAAGCACTTCGGCAGTGTCGGGGAAGATGAGCGGATTGTCGGTGACGGCGTTAGCTTCCGTGACCAGCGTGCCGGCCTGTTGCGTCATGAGGTCCAGACACGCCCCCATCACTTGGGGCTGGCAGCGCAGCGAATACGGATCCTGCACGCGCGAGCAGGTGCGGTGCGATTCGCGGATCTGGCTGCCCGCGAGCAGCGCGCGGTACACCTGGGCGACGCGCGCCTGGCCGTCGTGGCCGCGCACGTGCTGAATGCGCGGATCAAAAGGCGCATCGCTGCCCTGCAGGGCATCGAGGGAGAGCGTGCCGGTGATGACGGCGGCAGCGAACACCGTCTCCAGTTCAAACAGTCCGGCCAGCGCGAGCGCGGTGGACACCTGCGTGCCGTTCAGCAGCGCGAGTCCCTCCTTCGGGCCCAGCGGCGGCGCGGTGAGTCCTTCTTGCGCCAGAGCTTCGGCGGCCGGCAGCATCTCTCCGCGCCGCCGGATCTGGCCCTGGGCGAGGAGCGCGAGCGAGAGGTGCGCGAGCGGGGCGAGATCCCCGCTGGCACCGACCGAGCCCTGCGCGGGCACGCACGGATACAGCCCCTTGTTGATGAGGGCTTCCAGAAAGCGCACGAGTTGCGTGCTCACGCCCGAGAACCCCTGCAACAGGCTCGCCAGCTTCAGCACCAGCGTGAGGCGCACGATCGGATCATCCAGCAACGGTCCGACGCCGGCGCTGTGCGAGAGAATGATGTTGCGCTGCAGAAGCGTGCGCTGCGCCGGCGGGATGCGCGTCTGTGCGAGGAGGCCGAAGCCGGTGTTGATGCCGTACGCGGGCGCATCGTCCGCGGCGATGCGCAGCGTGACGGCGTGCGCCTGCTCGACGGCGGCGAGCGCGGCCGGGTCGATGCTGACACTCAGCGCGCCGGCGTAGATGCGGCGCAGGTCCGCCAGATGCAGCGGCCGCGTGCCGAGCTTCAGGGGTTCGAGTTCGGCCATCTTTGCACCTCACCCGCGCGCACCACGGTGCGGCGTGGATTGAAACCGATCCAGTACGAGAGCTCACTGAGTGAGTGCACGTTCCACACCACGAAATCCGCCGCATACCCGGGTGCGAGCACGCCGCGCTCGTGCGCAAGGCCGAGCGCCTGGGCGGCGGCACCGGTGACGCCATGCAGTGCCTCTTCCGCGGTGAGCCCGAAGAGCCGTGTTGCCATGCTGAGCGCGAGCAGCAGCGAGGTGCCGGGGGCGGAGCCGGGATTGCAGTCGCTCGCGACCGCCATGGTGGCGCCCGCCTCACGCAACGCCGCGACGGGCGGTTTGCGCTCGGCGGCCAGACAGTAATAGGCCACGGGCAGTAAGACCGCGACCGTGCCGGCGCGCGCGAGTGCCTCGGCCTCCGCAGCGCCTGCGAACTCCAGGTGATCGCACGAGAGAGCGGCAAAGCGCGTGGCGAGCAGCGTGCCGCGCAGATTGCTCAGCTGCTCGGCGTGCATCTTCACGGGCACCTTGAGCGCCGCGGCGGCGCTGAACAGGCGCTCCGCCTGGGCGAGATTGAAGCCCACACGCTCGCAGAAGATGTCCACCGCGTCCACGAGTCCCTCCTCGAGGAGCGTGGGAAGCCAGTCGCGGGCGATGGTGTCGATGTACTCATCGGCGCGCCCGCGGTATTCCGGGGGCAGGCAGTGGGCGGCGAGGAGCGTCGTGCGCACCGTGACGGGAAAGGCGCGCCCGAGCGCCCGCGCCACGCGCAGCATCTTCGCCTCATCCTCGAGCGTGAGTCCGTAGCCGGACTTGATCTCGATCGTCGTCACCCCTTCGCCCAGGAGCGCCGCCAGGCGTGGCGCGCTTTCTTCAAAGAGCTGCGCTTCGCTCGCCGCGCGTACGGCGCGCACGCTCGCGAGGATGCCGCCGCCTGCAGTGGCGATCTCTTCATACGAGCGCCCGCGCAGGCGCTCGGCGTACTCGTTGGCGCGGTTGCCTGCGAACACCAGGTGCGTGTGGCAGTCGATGAGCCCCGGGGTCACCCAGGCACCGTCCAGATCGTGCACCTGCGCGCTGGCAGCCGCGGGCGGTAAGTGCGCTTCCTCGCCCACCCACTCGATGCGCGCGCCGCGCGTGAGTAGCGCGCCGCGCGCGAAGCTCGAGTGCGCAGCATCACAGGTGGCGAGCTGCGCGTGGCGCCACAGCTTGAGCGTTTCCGTCACCGGGAAGGCCCGCCCCTAGCAGCCTGATGCAAAAGCGTTGGAAATGAACGCGTTCGATGCCCGATACGACGAGGTTGATCGGTTCGAGCGCGCGATCGAGAGCGATTTGAGGTGTTTGTTGCAGTTCTGGGTGGTCATGAGCATCTTCAAGCGACACCTATCCTGGGACCGGTCGCAATCGACTGAGGCGCAGCAGGTTGTAGGCCGCTCCGACCAGGTAGGCGTGCAGCTGCACGCGGGCGAGGCCGCGAAAGCGGGTGCGCCGCAGGCCACCGTAGGCCTTCATCCAGCCGAAGATCTCTTCGACGCGCTTGCGCTTCTTCTGGCTGATCCAATAGCTCGCATGGCGCGTGGTGCGCGCGTCGAGTCCTACGGTGCTGCGGCCGTCGATCTGCGCGATGTGCGGCCGGATGGCCTTGTGGCGCAGGAAGTTGACGAACGCTGTGCTGTGGTAACCCTTATCGGCGCCCAGACTGACCGGCTTGAGGCGCTTGCGCAACTGGCGCTTCAGCAGCGCCACCGCCGCAGCCGGTTCGGTCTCGAGCGCCGAACTGACTCGGATGTCCACGCACAGCCCGTTGCGGTTCTCCATGAGGGCGTGACCGCCAAAGCACAGCTTGGCTTCCTTGCCTTTGCCTCTGCGGGCCGACATCGCCTCCGGATCGGTCGTGCAGCCATGCGTGTCGTTGGTGCGCGGGGTGCCGCGAAAATCCACTCCCCCGCGGCCATCCGGGGGCGGCGGTGGCCCGTCCTTGGGCTTGAAGCTCTTCGCGCCTGCCCACGCCTCGATCAGCGTCCCGTCCACCGTCAGGTGATCCGAGGACAAGAGATCCTCGCGCCGCGCCGCCTGGACGATCGCATCGAAGAAGCGCTGCGCCAGATCCTCCTTTACCAGCCGCTCGCGCAGGCGCGAGAAGTTAGACTGATCCAGCCCCGCATCCTCCAGACTCATGTCCAGGAACCAGCGAAACAGGATGTTGTAGTCGAGCATCTGGCAGAACTGCCGGTCCGAGCGCACCGAATACAGCGCCATCAGCAACTGACCCTTCAGCAACTGCTCCGGCGCGATCGAGGGTCGGCCGCTCGTTGCGTACAGCGACTCCAGCTCCGCGGACAGATCCTTGAGCACCCGGTTCGTATGCACCTTGATGCTGCGCAGCGGATGGTCTGCCGGCACACGCGACTCCGGCGAGAAGTAACTGAACATCTGCCCCTGAGGATCTACTCGTCCGCGCATCCGTTCACACTCCGCCGTGCCTTGTACTCAACAATTTTACCCGCAGAGGCCCGCAAACGGGCTTTTGCATCAGGCTGCTAGGGCGCTTTTCCGAGGAACGGCAGGTTCAGGCCCTGCGCGCGCGCACACTCGATGGCGATCTCGTAGCCGGCATCGGCGTGGCGCATCACCCCGGTCGCCGGATCGTTCCACAACACGCGCTCGAGACGGCGCGCCGCCGCCGCCGTGCCGTCGCAGACGATGACGACGCCGGCGTGCTGGGAGTAGCCCATGCCGACCCCGCCGCCGTGATGGATCGAGACCCAGGTGGCGCCGCTGGCGGTGTTGAGCAGCGCGTTCAGCAGCGGCCAGTCGGCCACGGCATCGGAGCCGTCGCGCATCGCTTCGGTCTCGCGGTTGGGGCTCGCCACGGAGCCGGAGTCCAGGTGATCGCGGCCGATGACGATCGGCGCCTTGAGCTCCCCGCGCGCCACCATCTCGTTGAAGGCGACCCCGAGGCGGTGCCGATCGCCCAGACCCACCCAGCAGATGCGCGCCGGCAGCCCCTGGAACTGGATGCGCTCACGCGCCATGTCGAGCCAGTGGTGCAGGTGCTTATCCTCGGGAAGCAGTTCGCGCACCTTAGCGTCGGTACGGTAAATGTCTTCCGCATCCCCCGAGAGTGCCACCCAGCGAAACGGACCCACACCGCGGCAGAAGAGCGGGCGCACGTACGCGGGCACGAAGCCCGGAAAGGCAAACGCGTCCTTGACGCCCGCATCGAAGGCGACCTGGCGCAGGTTGTTGCCGTAATCAAAGACCGGGATTCCCTGCTTCTGGAAGGCGAGCATCGCCTCGACGTGTTGCGCCATTGAGGCGCTCGCGGCGCGCACCACCTCAGCGGGGTTCTCGCCGCGCAACCGGTCCCACTGGGCGAGCGTCCAGCCGCCGGGCAGATAGCCGTTGACGGGGTCATGTGCGGAGGTCTGATCGGTGACGGCATGCGGCTTGACGCCGCGGCGCAGAAGCTCCGGGAGCACCTCGCAGGCATTGCCGAGCAGGCCCACGGAGCGCGCTTCGCCGCTGCGCGCGGCGCGCGCGAGTAGCTCGAGCGCCTCATCGAGGCTTCCCGCCTCGACGTCCAGATACTTCGTCTGCAGGCGCTTGGCGATGCGCTCGGGACGGCACTCGATCGCGAGCATGGAGGCGCCGGCCATGGTGGCGGCGAGGGGCTGCGCGCCGCCCATACCGCCCAAGCCGGCCGTGAGGATCCACTTGCCCTTGAGGTCCCCGCCGTAGTGCTGGCGCCCCATCTCGACGAAGGTTTCGTAGGTGCCCTGCACGATCCCCTGGCTGCCGATGTAGATCCAGGAGCCGGCCGTCATCTGGCCGAACATCATGAGTCCTTTGCGATCAAGCTCGTTGAAGTGCTCCCAGTCCGCCCAGCGGGCGACGAGGTTCGAATTCGCGAGCAGTACCCGGGGCGCATCCACGTGCGTGCGGAACACCCCGACCGGCTTACCCGACTGGATGAGCAGCGTCTCATCGTCCTTGAGCGCACGCAGCGCCGTCACAATCTGCTCGTAGCACTGCCAGTTGCGCGCGGCCTTGCCGATGCCCCCGTACACCACCAGCTCCGCGGGACGCTCGGCGACTTCCGGGTCCAGATTGTTCATGAGCATGCGCAGCGGCGCCTCCGTGAGCCAGCTGCGGCAGGAGAGTTGCGAGCCGCGCGGGGCGCGCAGTGGCATGCGGGTGTTGGAGTCCGACATGGCGGTTACCTCGGCTGACAGTTCGCGGCGAGTTCGTAGCGCGAACCCGGATGATAAAGCTCGGCGACACTGGCGACACGTCCGTGCGAGAAGGTGCGCCGGCGGATCAGGAGGCACGCTTCGTCGGCCTCCAGCTTCAACAGCCGCCGGATGCGCCACTCCGGCACGAGTGCCCGCACCGTGTGCTCGGCGCGCTGCAGGGGCGCAACACGGATGAGAAACTCATGCGGGGTGGTGCGCGTGAAATCGTTGGCGAGGTACCCGGGTGCCACCTGCGGATTGACGTAACGCTCCTCGACCTGCAGCGGCAGCGGGCCCTCGAAGTGAGTGAGGAGCGAGTAGTCAAGCGGCGCACCGGTTTTGAGCTCAAAGCGCTCGGCCAGTTCGCGCGAAGCGCTGAGCGAGTTCAGGGCGAGCACCTTGACGCGGTACTCGTGCCCGCGCGCACGGATCTCATCGGCGATGTTGCGCACTTCCAGCGGATGAGCGTGCACGCGCTGCTCGGCGACGAACGTACCGACGCCGGCGACCCGCACCAGCACCCCATCGGCGGCGAGTTCTTTGAGCGCGCGATTGGCCGTCATGCGCGAGACGGCCAGCTCGCGCACCAGCTCGTTCTCTGAAGGCACCCGCTCCCCGGCGCGCAGCGTGCCGCCGGCAATGCGCTCGAGCACGTAATGCTTCACCTGCAGGTAACGCGCGGCGGCCTGGGGTACGGACACCAAAAGAGCCTCTTGAAGGGGTCAGCGCTAGCCCCAATGCTGGCATGGCGAAAACATCTTGTCTATACAGGTCCAGGGTGGGTGGGCCCAAAGGAGGCCTCGGGGCAGTTTCCTCGCCCGCGGCGTTCCGGTAGAATGCGCGGCCCTCAAGCGGCTGCAGGGCCGCAAGAGGACGGGTGGCTGGTGTCGGGGCATCTTTTTTCAGATGCGCGGCGCCCCCGAAAACGAAGACCGAGAAGCCCCCGTGGGGCTTTTTTTTTGGGTGGGCCTTGGGGCCCATTTTTGTTTTGCAGGGGCACCTTTATATAAGGGGCTCAAAGGGGATGTGACGTGACGGGGATGCTGCGTGAGCGCCTCACGGCCCTGCTCGAGCCGTTGCTCGGGCGGCTCGGCTACGAGCTGGTGGAGCTGGAGTACACCTCCGGTCGCGCCCATGCCGTGGTGCGGGTCTTCATCGACGCCCCGGCAGGCGTCGGGCTCGAGGACTGCACGAAGGTGAGCCGCGAGATCTCCGCGCTCCTGGACGTCGAGGACCCGATCCCGAACCCCTACACGCTCGAGGTGTCGTCGCCGGGTTTCGATCGGGTGCTGCGCACCCAGGCGCACTTCGGGCGCTTTGTCGGCGCGCGCGTGTTCGTGGAGCTGAAAGAGCCGCGCGCCGGGCGGCGCCGCTACACGGGGAAGCTGCTGGCGGTGGACGAGGGCGGCATCGCCCTTGAGGTCGATCAGGAGCAGGTGGCGATGAAGTTTGCAGAGATTGGCAAGGCGCGACTCGCCTCGTAGCGGGGGCGCCAGCTTGAGCCCCCGGCACGGGGGCATGCAGAGGTAGTGAAGACTGTGAATAAAGAAATACTGATGGTCGTCGATGCCGTCTCCAACGAGAAGGGCGTCGATAAGGAAGTCATCTTCGAGGCGCTCGAGGCGGCACTGGCCTCGGCTACCCGCAAGAAACACGGCGAGGAGTGGGACGCACGCGTGTCGATCGACCGCAAGAGCGGCGACTACGACACCTTCCGGCGCTGGAAGGTGTTTGCCGATGACTCCAAGGAACTGGAAGTCCCCGAGCGCGAGCTGCGCTTCGAGGACGCGGTCGATGTGGACCCCAAGGCGGAAATTGGCGGCTTCGTCGAACAACCGATCGAGTCGGTGGCCTTCGGGCGCATCGCAGCGCAGCAGGCCAAGCAGGTCATCGTGCAAAAGGTGCGCGAGGCGGAGCGCGCCCAGGTGGTGGATGCCTACCGTGATCGCGTCGGCACACTCGTGAGCGGTGTCGTCAAGCGCGTCGACCGCAACGGCATCTACATCGATCTTGGCAGCAACGCGGAAGGCTTCGTGCCGCGCACCGACATGATCCCGCGCGAGCAGGCCAAGCCCCAGGACCGCATCAAGGCGTTTCTGAAGGAAGTGCGTTCCGAGCCGCGCGGCCCACAGCTGTTCCTGACGCGCACGGCGCCGGAGTTTCTGATCGAGCTGTTCAAACTCGAAGTCCCCGAGGTGGGTCAGGGCCTGATCCAGATCCTGGGCGCCGCCCGCGATCCGGGCGTGCGCGCCAAGATCGCGGTCAAGAGTAACGATCCGCGCATCGATCCGGTGGGCGCGTGTGTTGGCATGCGCGGCTCGCGCGTGCAGGCGGTTTCCAACGAGATCGCCGGTGAGCGCGTGGATATCATTCCGCACGTCGACAACGCCGCGCAGTTCGTGATCAACGCCATGTCGCCCGCGGAGGTGATGTCCATCGTGGTCGACGAGGACTCGCACAGCATGGATATCGCGGTGGCCGAGGACAAGCTCTCCCAGGCGATCGGCCGTGGCGGGCAGAACATCCGTCTGGCGAGCCAGCTTACCGGCTGGGACCTGAACGTCATGACCGAGTCGGACGCGGAGGCCAAGAGCGATACCGAGGCGAAGGAGCTGGTGCAGAACTTCATGAAGCAGCTCGATGTCGATGAGGACGTCGCCACCATTCTTGCGCAGGAGGGCTTCTCGACCATTGAGGAGATCGCCTACGTGCCGCAGGCGGAACTCGCGGCCATCGAGGAGTTCGACGAGGACATCGTCAAGGAACTGCGCAACCGCGCCCGCGACGTGCTGCTGACGCAGGCGATCGCGAGCGAGGAAACCCTCGACCAGTCGATGCCGGCGGATGACCTGTTGCTGCTCGAGGGCATGAGCCCGGACCTGGCGCTCACCCTCGCGCGGCGCGGCGTGCGTACGCGCGAGGATCTGGCCGAGCAGTCGGTCGATGAGCTCGCTGACATCGAGGGCCTCGCCGCGGATAAGGCGGCGAAGCTCATCATGACGGCGCGCGCGCCCTGGTTCGAGGCGGGTAACTGACTGAAACGGGACAAGGATTCAAGCGTATGGCGGAAGTAACCGTTTCCCAGTTTGCGGAGGTACTGAAGGTGCCCGTGGACCGGCTGCTGGTGCAGCTGGACCAGGCGGGCATCAAGGTGTCCGGGCCCGACGCGCGCATCAGCGATGACGCAAAGCTTGAGCTGCTCACGCATCTGCGCCGCGCTCACGGCAGCGAGGACGCCGAAGGCGACGGTGCACCGCGCAAGATCACGCTCAAGCGCAAGACGCAAAGCGAGCTGAAGCTGGCGAGCACGCAAGGGCGCGCCCGCACCGTGAACGTCGAGGTGCGCCGCAAGCGCACCTACATCAAGCGCGACGTGCTCGAGGAGCAGGCACGCGCGCAGCAGGATGAGATCGATCATAAAAAGCGCGAAGCTGAGGAAGCGGCGCGCGCGGAGAGCGAGCGCGCCGAGGCCGAGCAGCGCGAGCGCGAGCGTCTGGAGGCGGAGAACCGCCGGCGCGTGGAAGAGGAGGAAACCCGTCGCCGCGCGCAGGAAGACGCGCGCCGTGTCGCCGAGCAGCGTAGCCGCGATGATGAGGCGCGGCGCGCGCGTGAACGCGAGGAACACGAGCGGCGCACCGGCGAGCGTGAGCGGCCACAGGCGGCGGTCGCCGCACCGGTGGTGCGGCCGAGTCCGGAAGCCCCCGCGGATGACAAGCACACCCGTTACGGCCGCCAGGAGCTGCACGTCGCCGGCGACGTGAGCTCGCGCTACAAGAAGAAGCGGCGCGTCAAGGCGCGCCCGGTGCCTTCGGCGGGCGCCGAGGGCCGGCACGGATTTGAAATGCCGACCGCGCCGGTGGTGCGCGACGTCGGCATCGGCGAGACCGTCACGGTCGCAGAGCTTGCGCAGAAGATGGCGGTCAAGGCGAACGAGGTCATCAAGGTGCTCATGAACATGGGCGTGATGGTGACCATCAATCAGCCGATCGACCAGGACACCGCGGTGCTGGTGGTCGAGGAGATGGGCCACACGCCCAAGCTGCTGAAAGAAAACCAGATCGAGGATGACCTGCAGGGCGTGGCGCAGGCGGCCAGCGACACCGAGCCGCGCCCGCCAGTCGTCACCGTCATGGGGCATGTCGATCACGGCAAGACCTCGCTCCTCGACTACATCCGCCGCACCAAGGTGGCGGCGGGTGAGGCGGGCGGCATTACCCAGCACATCGGCGCCTATCACGTCGAGACCAGCAAGGGCGTCATCACCTTCCTCGACACCCCCGGCCATGCGGCCTTTACCGCCATGCGCGCGCGCGGCGCCAAGGCGACCGACGTGGTGGTGCTCGTGGTGGCCGCCGACGATGGCGTTATGCCGCAGACGATTGAGGCCATCCAGCACGCGCGCGCGGCCAACGTGCCGATCGTGGTCGCCGTGAACAAGATCGACAAGAGCGACGCGGACCCGGAGCGCGTGCGCACGGAGCTAACCAAGTACGAGGTCATCTCCGAGGAATGGGGCGGCCAGAACATCTTCGTGCCGGTCTCGGCACGCACCGGGCAAGGGATCGATCAGCTGCTGGATGCGATCCTGCTGCAGGCCGAGGTGCTTGAGCTGCGCGCCCCGCGCAGCGGACTCGCCTCAGGCGTCGTGATCGAGTCGAGCATCGAGAAGGGCCGCGGTGCGGTCGCGACGGTGCTCGTCAAGCGCGGCACGCTGCACATGGGCGACCCGATCATCGCCGGTTCTGAATTCGGGCGCGTGCGCGCCATGTTCGATGAAAACGGCAAGCCCGTGCAGGAAGCCCCGCCCTCGATGCCGGTCGTGGTGCTCGGCCTGTCGGCGGCCCCGAACGCCGGGGATGAGCTGCTGGCGATCGAAAGCGAGCGCAAGGCACGTGAAGTAGCGCTCTACCGACAGGGCAAGTTCCGCGACGTGAAGCTCGCGCGCTCGAGCACCCGCGCCGAAGATGTGTTCTCGCAGATGGGCGAGGCGAAGGCGGGCGTCGTCTCCGTGCTCATCAAGGCGGACGTGCAGGGCAGCGCCGAGGCGTTGCGCGAGGCGCTCGGCAAGCTCTCCACCGAGGAGGTGCAGGTGAAGGTGATCGCGAGCGGTCTGGGCGGCATCACCGAGTCGGATGTGCAGCTTGCGGCCGCGTCGCGCGCACTGATCATCGGCTTCAACGTGCGCGCCGATGCCGGTGCCCGCGATGCGGTCAAGGAAACCGGCGTCGAGGTGCGTTACTACAGCATCATTTACGAAGCCATCGACGATGTGAAACAGATGATGTCCGGCATGCTGCAGCCGGAGATCAAGGAAACGATCGTGGGCGTGGCGCAGGTGCGCGAGGTGTTCCGCTCGAGCAAGTTCGGCGTGGTCGCCGGCTGTCTCGTCACCGAGGGCCTGGTCAAGCGCAACAACCCGATCCGGGTGCTGCGCGACAACGTCGTGATCTTCGAAGGCGCGCTCGAGTCGCTGCGACGCTTCAAGGACGAGGCGAGCGAAGTGCGCGCTGGCACTGAGTGCGGCATTGGCGTGAAAAACTACCAGGACGTGCGCGTCGGGGATCAGATTGAGTGCTACTCGCGCGTCGAGGTGGCACGAACTCTGCAGTGATGGCACAGCCTCGCACGCAACGCATCGAAGCGGAGATCCAGCGGGTCCTCGCTGCGCTCATCGCGCGCGAGGTGAAGGACCCGCGTGTCGGCAACGTCACGGTGACCGCGGTGAGCATGGCGGCGGACAAAAGCTCGGCGCGCATCTTCTTTACACCCTTCGCCTCGAGCAACCCGCCCGAACAGGTGCGCATCGGTCTGACCCACGCGGCCGGCTACCTGCGCGGGGAACTCGGGCGGCGGCTCGGGCTGCGGCACGCGCCGCGCCTGGAGTTCGTGTTCGATGAGAGCGTGGAAGGGGCCGAGCGGCTGACGCGCCTCATCGATGGTGCGGTGGCAGCAGATCACGCCGCGGCTCCCGAACCGAGCCCCGACGCACCTGGCAACGCCGACCCTCCGCGGCGCTGAAGCCTCAGCCATGCTCAGCGGCGTGCTGCTGCTCGACAAGCCCCTCGGCCTGTCGTCGAATGCGGCCCTGCAGCGCGTGCGCGCGCTGTGTTCTCGCGCGAAGGCCGGCCACGTCGGCAGCCTCGATCCGCTCGCCACCGGAATGCTGCCGATCTGCGTAGGCGAGGCGACCAAGATCGCTGGCGACATCCTCGCCGGACGCAAGCGTTACCGTTTCACCGTCGCGCTGGGGAGCGCCACTGGCACCGGGGATATGGAAGGCGAAGTGACGCACACGGCGGCCATCCCCCCACTCACCCCGGGGATCGTCAGCGCGACGCTCGAGCGCTTTCTTGGGCCGCAGACCCAGGTGCCGCCGATGTATTCCGCGCTCAAGCGCGACGGGCAGCCGCTTTATAAGCTCGCGCGCGCCGGCCTCAGCGTGCCGCGTGCGCCACGCGCCATCGAGCTGTTCGATCTGACGCTCTTGAAGCTCACCGCGCAGGCGCTGGAACTGGAGACCTCCTGCTCCAAGGGCACCTACATCCGCGTGCTCGCCGAGGACATCGGCGCAGCGCTCGGCACCTGCGCACACGTCGCGGCACTGCGGCGGCTGTGGGTCGAGCCCTTTGCCGATGAACCGATGCACACGCTCGAATCCTTGCACGCGCGTGCCGAGGCCGGTGAGACGCTGCCGCTTCTGCCGCTCGATTGGCCGCTGCAGCACCTGCCCGCGCTGCACCTGAGTGTCGAGGACGCGCAGCGCTTCGCCAGGGGACAGAAGATACCAAGTGGGCTTACGGCAGCGCTCGGGCGGGTGCGAATCTACGAGGCCGCCCGGTTCGTGGGGCTGGGCGAAACGGATGCGACAGGGACACTGCAGCCGCGCCGACTTTTCCATGAGGAGTCCTGAGGGCGTGATCACAATCCGCTCCAGCTGCGCGCGCCTGTCGTGAAGGCATTCCTTGTGATCGACGCGCCTTAAGCGTAGCCTCCACCGCCCGCGTCGGCGCGGAGTCCCGCGCCCTCACCACCAACTCCAATAACTCTTCAGGAAACTCCCATGTCAAAACTGATTCGCTCTTTGGGCGCCGCTGGCGCATTACTCGCTCTTGCGGCCACCGCCACGGTGGCGTACGCCAATGGCCGAAACTGGAACGACGGCCCGATCATTAATGTCTCGGCTATCCGCACGCTCGACGGCCATTTCGATGACTACATGCGTTGGCTCGCGACGGGCTTCAAGAAGCAGGAAGAGGCGGCCAAGAAAGCGGGACTGATCCTCTCCTACCGCGTTCTCGTGGCCGAGCCGCGCGGACCGAACGATCCGGATATCTATCTCGTCATCGAGTACAAGAACTGGGCCGCTCTGGACGGGCTCGGCGGCAAGCTCGACGGGATCAGCGCGCAGGTCGAGGGGTCCGTCGACAAGGCCCAGCAGTCGCAGATCGAGCGTGGCAAGTTCCGCACGATTCTCGGCTCACAGACCATGCAGGAAGCTCTGCTGAAGTAGCCCGCGATACGCACCCCCCGGCGCGCGCAAGTTTGCAGCGCCCCGGGGTGGTTTTGCTCGGGCGCGAGCGCGCTTTCCCCGGGGCCACACTGCATAAAGCAGCCGCTCCAGTGCCCCCCAGGCGCACCGTGCCCCGTTCGGGCCCTTCAGCACCGCCCGGGCACTTCACGCGTCCTCAGGCGCGCGGCTTTGCGCGCACTCCCGCCCTTGCCCGTCCGCTTAACAGACTTGTCCACCAGGTGCCTCGCCGTATAGAATTGGCGGCTTACCAAAAGGCTCTTAAGACAAGTAGTTAGGACAATCGCGTAATGGCTTTAACCAGCGAGAAAAAGGGCGGCATCCTCGCACAGTACCGCCGCGGCCCGGCCGATACGGGCTCACCTGAAGTTCAGGTCGCGCTGCTCTCGGAACGCATCAACGGACTCGGCGAACATTTCACCGCCCACAAACGCGATCACAGCTCGCGCCGCGGTCTCGTCAAGCTCGTAAACCAGCGTCGTAAGCTCCTCGATTACCTCAGAGCCACACAACCGGATAAGTACCAGGAGCTCGTCGAGCGCCTGGGGCTTCGCCGCTAAGAGAACGCACTGGGCCGCCGTTACAACGCGCGGCCCTTGTGTTTTTGCCCACCGAATTCACTTTGAGGATTGAGCTTTGAGCGTCGTCAGCAAGTCATTTCCTTACGGCCAGCACACCGTCACCATCGAGACCGGAGAAGTCGCCCGCCAGGCGGAAGGCTCAGTCCGCGTCTCCATGGGTGAAACGGTGGTGCTCGTCACCGCCTGCGCCAAGCAGACCGCCACGCCGGGTCGGGATTTCTTTCCCCTCACGGTCAATTACATCGAGAAGACTTACGCAGCCGGGCGCATCCCGGGCGGGTTCTTCAAGCGCGAAGGCCGGCCGACCGAGAAGGAGACGCTCACCTCGCGTCTCATCGATCGCCCGATCCGCCCGCTGTTCCCCGATGGCTTCCACAACGATGTGCAGGTCGTGGCGACCGTGCTGTCGATGGATCCGGAGATCGATGCGGACATCCCCGCGCTCCTGGGCGCCTCCGCGGCGCTCACCCTGTCGGGCCTGCCGTTCAACGGACCGATAGGCGCCGCGCGCGTCGGCTGGAAGGACGGCCGCTACCTCCTGAATCCCACCGCCTCCGAGCTCGTCCAGTCGCAGCTGCACCTGGTGGTGGCAGGCACCGAGCATGCGGTGCTCATGGTCGAGTCCGAGGCCAAGGGCCTCTCCGAGGATGTGATGCTCGGTTCGGTGGTTTTCGGCCACGAGCAGATGCAGATCGCCATCCGCGCCATCAAGGAACTGACCGCCGAGGCGGGCAAGGCGCGCTGGAAGTCAGAAGCACCGGCGGACAACGCCGAACTGACCAGCGCGGTCACCCTGCATGCGCAGGCGGCGCTTGCGCAGGCCTATAGCATTACTGAGAAGCAACAGCGTCACGCGCGCTTATCCGAGATCAAGGCGCAGACGCTTGCCACCCTCAGCGCCGGAGAGGCGCCGAAGTGGAGCACCGAGCAGGTGGAAGGGGTGCTGTTCAAGCTCGAGAGCAACATCGTGCGCCAGCGCATCCTGAACGGGGAGCCGCGCATCGACGGCCGCGATACCGTCACCGTGCGCCCGATCACCGTCAAGGTGGGCGTGCTGCCGCGCACGCACGGCTCGGCGCTCTTTACCCGCGGTGAGACCCAGGCGCTCGTCGTGACGACACTCGGCACCACCCGGGATGCGCAGATCATTGACGCGCTCGAGGGCGAGCGGCGCGAACCGTTCATGCTGCACTACAACTTCCCGCCGTTCTCGGTGGGCGAGACCGGCATGATGGGTTCCCCGAAGCGGCGCGAGATTGGCCACGGCAATCTTGCACGCCGCGGCGTGAGCGCAGTCATGCCCGACATGGCCACGTTCCCGTACGTGATCCGCGTCGTCTCCGAGATTCTCGAGTCCAACGGTTCCAGCTCCATGGCGAGCGTGTGCGGTACCTCACTGTCTCTTATGGACGCGGGCGTGCCCATCAAGGCGCCCGTGGCGGGCGTCGCCATGGGACTCGTGCTCGAGGGCAGCCGCTTCAAGGTGCTCACCGATATCCTTGGGGACGAGGATCACCTCGGTGACATGGACTTCAAGGTCGCCGGTACCAAGGACGGCGTCACGGCGCTGCAGATGGATATTAAGGTCGAAGGCGTCACGCCGGAGATCATGCGAGTCGCTCTCGATCAGGCGCGCGCCGGTCGGCTGCACATTCTCGAGGAGATGAACCGCGTCATCCGCGAACCGCGCGAGAAGATGTCCGAGTGGGCCCCGTCGATCATCACGCTCAAGATCGACCCGGAGAAGATCCGCGACGTCATCGGCAAGGGCGGCGCGGTCATTCGCCAGATCACCGAGGAGACCGGCACCACGATCGACATCGAGAGCGACGGCACGGTGAAGATCGCCTCGGTGAGCGGCGCGGCCGGGCGCGAGGCGCAGCGGCGCATCGAACTCATCACCGCAGATGTCGAAGTCGGACAGATCTACGAGGGCAAGGTCGCGCGCCTGATGGATTTTGGCGCCTTCGTGACCATCCTGCCCGGACGCGACGGTCTGGTGCACATCTCGCAGATTTCCAACGAGCGCGTCGAGCGTGTGAGCGACAAGCTCAAGGAAGGCGACCTGATTCGCGTGAAGGTGCTCGAGGTCGATCGGCAGGGACGCATCCGCCTGTCGATGCGCGACGTCGACGCGGCCTGAAGGGGCCGCACGCTAACACCGGCTGCGGCGCGGTCAGCCCTGCGGACCGCGCCCGTTCTGATTGGCGAACTGCCGCAGACTCTGTTCGAGGTAGTTGCCAATCATGCCGCGGGTGCTGCCTCCGTACGAGCGGATCACCTGCGAGAGAAAGTCGCGGCTCATGAGCGGCTCACCGTCATGCTCCTGCTCGGCGATCACCTGCAGCAAAATGCTGCGCGTGATGTCTCCCTGGCTTTTCTTGTCGATCACGACGAAGTCGATGCGCTCGATCACCAGGCGCCGGATATCGGCGAGGGTGATGTAGCGGCTCTCGACGGTGTCGTACAACCGCCGGTTCGGATACTTCTTAATGGTGCGCGGTTCGCTCATCGCACGTCCCTCACTTGTAGGTTTGTTATGCACCTTCCTTAGTGCAGGGCGTCTCGCACATACCTTATTACAATTGGATCCCCGGCGGCCACCCGCACGCGCCGAAACTGCCGTCAGGAAGTCAGCAGTGGCTGCTCTCGCCGACCGCGCAACGGCGCGAGGGCCCAGTGCTCGATCCCCCAGGAGAGGATCTGCGCCGGCGAGCTAAGCTTAAGCTCAGCCGGTGGGTCCTGCCTGAGCAGCCCCAGGGCCTGCCACAGCTGCGCACCGGCAGCGGCGGGCTCGAGCGCCACGGAGCGGCGCGTTTTCGCCAATTTCGCGCCGCTGGGCTCGGTGATCAGGGGCAGATGGGCGTAGCGGGGCGTCGGCACCTGCAAAGCGCGCTGCAGGCTCACCTGCCAGGGGGTGCTGTCCAGAAGGTCGGCGCCGCGCACGACGTCCGTGACCTCCTGCCGGGCGTCGTCCACCACGACGGCGAGCTGGTACGCGAAGGCCTGGTCACGGCGGCGGATGATCACGTCCCCGCGCTCGGCGAAGTCATAGGCGCACGGGCCCTGCACGCGATCCTCGAACGAAAGCGCGCCGGCCGGCACGCGAAAGCGTGTGGCGGTGGGGCCGCTCGAACGCGCCCCGGCGCGGCAGGTGCCTGGATATCCGCCCGCATCGGCAAGTTCGCGGCGCGAGCAGCTGCACTCGAAAGTCAGATTGAGCCGCTGCAGCCGTTGCAGTGCCGCCGCGTAGGCGGCGCTGTTCGCGCTCTGGTACTCGATGGCCCCATCCCAGTGCAGGCCGAACGCTTCGAGCGTATGCAGCATCTGCGCGGCGCAGCCGGCGATCAGGCGCTCGCGATCCAGATCCTCCATACGCACGAGCCAGCGCCCGCCGTGGGCGCGCGCATCCAGAAAGCTCCCGAGGGCGGTCACCAGGGAGCCCAAATGCAAAGGACCGGTGGGTGAGGGCGCGAAGCGCCCGATGTAGGCGGCGCGCGCGGCCGCGGTCGGGGCGCGCGCTTCGGCGGGGCTGCCTCTAGCGGTAGCGATCGTCGCGATCGCCGTACTGGCGCTCGCGCCGCTCGCGCCGTTCCTGGGCCTCGAGACTCAAGGTGGCCACGGGACGCGCCTCGAGACGCTTGATGCCGATCTCTTCACCGGTCTCGAGGCAGTAGCCGTAGCTGCCATCCTCGATACGCTTGAGGGCTTCGTCGATCTTGCGGATCAGCTTGCGTTCGCGATCACGAGTGCGCAGCTCCAGGCTGAACTCTTCTTCCTGGGTGGCACGATCGTTCGGATCGGGAAAATTCGCCGCTTCGTCCTTCATGTGCGTGACGGTGCGATCCACTTCCACCATCAAATCACGCTTCCAGCTGTTGAGGATGCTGCGGAAGTGCTCGAGCTGCTCCTTGCTCATGTACAGCTCGCCGCGCTTGACGATGTAGGGCTGTACGTTGCGCGGTCCGGCTAAGAGGCTGCCGGGCTCCCCCGTCTCCGCATCGTCGGCATCCCCTGCCGCCGCCGGTGTGATCGAGCGCGCGGCGGGGGCGGGGGCCGGCGGCAGGCCCGTGCGTGCGAGCGGCTTCCTCAGTTCCGGTTCCTGGGCGGCCGAAGCCGCGGGTGCCTGTGCGCCGGGCTTCTTGGGCGCGGCGACGCTCTTGCGCACCTGCGCACTCACGGGGCGCAGACGGGTCGGTTCGGGCTTGCGCGTGGCGCCCACCTTGCGTGCCGGGGGCCGGCTCACCGCCTTCTTGCCCTTAGCGGACTTCGGCGCAGGTCTCTTGGCCGGCATCAATGACTCCTCAAAAACAGCCTCAGGCCGTGAAAGAACGCGCGATTATACCGGCGCACTCCCGGCTGTACAGGTGTTCTCGGACGAGTGCAAATCCCGGGTGCGGCGGGGGCTTTCCCGCAGCGCACGAGGGGAAAATCCCCCGCAGAGCAAGCGCCGCCCTGACCGCCGGCGGCTAGGGAACGCTGACGGGCGGCGCCGGCTGCCACCCCGGCTGTCGTCGCTCCGCGACAACCGTGGTGTAGATCCCGCCGCGCACGTTGAAGCGGGCGGTCAGACGCAGGAAGCGGGCCTGCACAGCACTGTGCAGATGATCGGCGATCTCGTTCGTGACCGCCTCGTGAAAGGCACCGCGGTCACGAAAGGACCAGATGTACAGCTTCAGCGACTTCAGTTCCACGCACCGCTCATGCGGCACGTACTCCAGTTCGAGCGTGGCGAAGTCCGGCTGCCCGGTGCGCGGACACAGACACGTGAATTCCGGTATCTGCATGCGAATGGTGTAGTCACGCGCCGGCTCCGGATTTGCGAAAGTCTCCAGCTCACGGGTGGGCGCTGCGGGCATATTCCACTACACTACACCATCCTTTTCGGCTGCTGTACGGGGCGGAAGTAACTAGAGATGCGGCTGACCAAGATCAAGCTTGCCGGCTTCAAGTCCTTCGTCGATCCGACCCAAATCAACTTTCCGAGTAATCTCACCGGTGTCGTGGGCCCCAACGGCTGCGGCAAGTCGAATGTTATCGATGCGGTGCGCTGGGTCATGGGCGAGCTGTCCGCGAAGCACCTGCGCGGGGACAACATGGCGGACGTGGTGTTCAACGGCTCGAGTGCCCGCAAGCCCGTTGGCAGCGCCTCCGTGGAGCTGATGTTCGACAACGCCGACGGCAAGATCGGCGGGGCCTATGCCGGTTACAGCGAGATCTCGCTCAAGCGCCAGGTGGCCCGTGACGGCACCTCGGCGTACTTCATCAACGGCGGCCGCTGCCGCCGCAAGGACATCACCAATCTCTTCCTCGGCACCGGCTTAGGCTCGCGCAGCTACGCGATCATCGAGCAGGGCATGATCTCGCGTGTCATCGACGCCAAAGCCGAGGACATGCGCGCTTTCGTCGAGGAGGCCGCCGGTATCTCGCGTTACAAGGAGCGCCGCAAAGAGACCGAGGCGCGCATCGCCGACACGCGTGAGAATCTCGAGCGCCTGCAGGATGTGCTCGATGAGGTCGAGAAACAGATCCGCCACCTGCAGCGTCAGGCGGCCACCGCGCGGCGCTACCAGGCGCTGAAGGAGCAGGAGCGGCGACTCACCGCGCAGCTGCTCGCCCTGCGCCTGCGCGAGCTCGATAGTGGCGCGCAGGTGCACGATGCCACCGTGCGCTCGCGCGAGCTGGCGATGCAGGCCGCCTTGAGCGAACAGCGCGCGGCGGAGGCCGCCGTTGAGCGCCAGCGCACCGTGCACGGCGCGCACGGCGAGTCGCTCGCCAGCGTGCAGGCGCGCTATTACGAGGTGGGCGCGGACATCTCTCGTCTTGAGCAGTCCATCGAGCACACGCGCGAGTTGCGCGAACGGCAGCGCGCGGACCTCACGCAGACCCACGCCACCTTAGGTGAACTCACCACCCACATCGGGCGCGACGAGCAGCAGCTCGCCGCCGTGCGCGCCGATCTTGCGCAGCTCGCCCCGCGGCTCGAGGCCGCGCAGCAGGCCGAGAGCGGCGCCGCGGCCGCGCATGAAGCGGCCGAGAACGCCCTGCAGGATTGGCAGCAACGCTGGGAGGGACACACCCAGGCTATCGGGGCCGCCGAGCAGATCAGCGGGGTGGAACGCGCCCGCATCGAGCAGCTGGAGAATCAGCTGCGACGCCTCAGCCACCAGGCGCAACGCCTCGGCGCGGAACACGATTCCCTCAGCGCCCGGGAAGCGGACGCCGAACTGACGCGGCTCGGTGCGCAGGAGGGCGAGGCGCGCGCGCGCAGCGAGGCGCTCGCCGCTGCGCTCAACGCCACGCACGAGCAGGTGCAGTCCTTGCGTGCCGCGCAACTCACGGCTGAGCGCGAGCTGGAAGCCGCGCGCGGAGCGCGCGAGGCGGCCCGCGCGCAGCTGACCTCGCTTGAGGCGCTGCAGGCGGCGGCTTTGAGCGATCACGCCGGGCAGACCGCGCAGTGGCTGAATACCGCCGGGCTCGCCGCGCGGCCGCGTCTTGCGGCGGCCCTCGAGGTCGAGGCTGGCTGGGAGCGTGCGGTCGAAACCGTCCTCGGGGACTACCTGGAGGCGGTGTGTGTCGAGGAGCTCGACGCTGCGGCCGGCTCACTCGGGGGTCTAAGCGCCGGGCGCCTCACGCTCATCGAAGGCAGCGCCGACGAGAGCACCGCGGCACGGGGCACGCTGGCAGCGCGCCTGCGCGGACCAACTGCCATCCTCGCGCGCCTCGCGGGGGTATTTACCGCCCCCTCGCTCGCGCAGGCGCTGCGCGAGCGCGCCGCGCTTGCCGAAGGACACTCCTACATCACGGCCGCGGGCGAGTGGGTCGGGCGGGCGTGGCTGCGCGTCAGTCGCGGCAGCGACGAGCGCGCCGGCGTACTCGAGCGCGAACAGCGTCTGAAGGGACTGCGTGGCACGGCCGCGGCAGCCGGCGCGCGGGTCACGGAGGCGGAAGGCACGCTGTCGGGGGCGCGCGATGCGCTCGCGGCGGCCGAGAATGAACGCGAGTTGACGCAGCAGGCGCTGCAGCTGGCGCACCGTACGCATGCGGATCTGCTCGCGGCGCTGCAGGCCGGGCGCACCCGCGCGGCCGAGTCGCAGCAGCGCGGGGAGCGGCTGCGCGCGGATGCCGGCGAGGTAGAGCGTGAACGCGCGGGGACGGATGAAGCCCTTGGCCGTGCCCGCGAGGAGCTCGCGCGCGCCGGCGCTGCGCTTGCGGAGCTTGAACGCCGCCACGGGGAACTCGCGGACGAGCGCGAGACGCGGCGCGCGGCATTGGCCAATGCGCGTGCCCACGCGCAGTCGCTGCAGCTGAGCGCGCGCGACCTGCACGTGCGGGTGGAATCGCGCCGCTCCACGGAAAGCTCGGTGGCGGTCGGCATGGGACGCATGATCGAGCAGCGCGCGCACCTTGTGCGCCGGCGCGCAGAACTCGAAGACGAACTGGCCTCCGGCGATGCCCCCATCCTGCTGGCGCAGGAGCGCCTCGATGAGGCGCTCGCGCTGCGGCTCACCGTCGAGTCAGAACTCGCCGGCGCCCGCGCGGCACTTGAGGCGGCGGAAGCCGCACTGCACGCTTTTGACGAGGAGCGCCTCGGGGCCGAGCAGCGCGTGAGTGCGGCGCGCGAGGCGATGGAGGTCGCGCGCCTGGCCGCGCAGGAGACGCACGTGCGCCGCGCGGCACTCGCCGAGCAGTTCGCCGAGACGCGCTGCGAGCTCTCCGAGGTGCTCGCCGGACTCACGGCCGAGGCGGACGTGCCGACCTGGGAGCAGTCCTTGAGCGAGGCGCGCGCGGATGTCGAGAAGCTCGGCCAGGTGAATCTGGCGGCGATCGATGAGCTCAAGGAGCACACGCAGCGCAAGGAATACCTCGACAGCCAGTTCGCCGACCTCAATTCGGCGCTCAACACGCTCGAGGAGGCGATGCGCCGCATCGATAAGGAAACCCGCACGCGCTTCGAGGACACCTTCGAGCGCATCAACCTTGGCCTGCGCGATAAGTTTCCGCGCCTCTTTGGCGGCGGCCACGCTTATCTTGAGCTCGTCGGCGAGGACGAGCTGAGCGCCGGGGTGGCTGTCATGGCGCGCCCGCCGGGCAAGAAGAACAGCACCATTCACCTGCTGTCCGGCGGGGAGAAGGCACTCACCGCGGTGGCCCTGGTGTTCTCGATCTTCGATCTGAACCCGGCGCCGTTCTGTCTGCTCGATGAGGTGGACGCACCGCTCGATGAGCACAACGTCGGACGTTTCTGCGATATCGTGCGCGAGATGTCCACCCGGGTGCAGTTCGTGTTCATCACCCACAACAAGAGCACGATGGAGCTTGCGTCCCAGCTGATCGGTGTCACCATGAACGAGCCGGGCGTGTCGCGGCTCGTGACTGTGGACGTGGATGAAGCCGTGCGTTTGGCAGCAGTCTGATCACCACGGGTGGCGGCCCTCATGAGTTCCGAGCTGCGCTGGATCCTCCTCATCATCGGGGTACTGTTCATTGCCGGGCTCGCCTGGTGGGAGCGGCGCCGCCCGCGTCAGGCGAGCGCCAGCAGCGCCTCGGAACGCCCCGCGCCGCGTGACCTGGTCGGGGAGAGTGCGTCACGCACGCCGCGCGAGGCGCTCACGCTGCCCGAGATGCGCGCGCGTGAACCGCTGGTTCCACACGGGCTGACGGTGGTGGATCTGTCCGAAGCAGCGCGCGTGCCGGTGCTTGAGCCGCGCGCCGAATCCGCCGACGAACCGCCGCCGCCTGAGGCGGCCGAGGTGGGCGATGTCGCCGAGGAGCTAAGCGCCGCTGCGCTCTTAGAGCCCGAAGCGGCCCCCACGCGCGCCCCCGACCCCGTGCCCGTGGCCGAAGCGGCGCTGCCCGCCGATGCCTTTGACTACGTGCCCAAGATCGAGCCGGCGAGAGCTTCGTCCGCCGCCGCAGTGCCGCTCGCCGCGGTCGTGGCGCCCGCGCGCGAAGCGCTCCCGGAATTGCCGTGCGCCGCGCCGCCGGTGGTCGAGTGGCCCCCGGATGAGCAGCGGCGCATCGTGGCGCTGCGCCTGGTGGCGACCCAGCCGCAGCGCTTCCCCGGCCGCTCGCTGCGCCAGGCCCTCGCCGCGGAGGGCTTTGTGCTCGGTCGCTTCGCGATCTTCCACAAGCCTGACGAGGAGCGCCGTGCGGTGCTCAGCGCTGCGAGCCTGAACCGCCCGGGCACGTTTGACGCGGACACCATGGACTCGCAGCACTACGGCGGCCTCTCGCTCTTCGCCGTGCTGCCGGGCCCCAAATCCCCGCCCCAGGCCTTCGATGAGCTCGTCTTCACCGCGCGCAGCCTGAACGAGCGTCTGCAGGGGGTGCTGCAGGATGAGCAGGGTGGCCCGCTCACGCCCGCGCGCATCGCCTCGCTGCGCGAGCGACTGAACCCCGGGGCCAGCAGGTGACAGGCGAGGCGGCGGCACGCGCCGCCGAGTTGCGTGCGCAGATTGCGCAGCACGACTACCGCTACTACGTGCTCGATGCCCCGCAGGTCCCGGACGCCGAATACGATCGGCTGATACGCGCGCTGCGTGCGTTGGAGGCCGCCGACCCGGCGCTCGTCACCCCCGACTCGCCCACGCAGCGCGTCGCAGGCACCCCAAGCGCCGCTTTTGGCGAGGTGGTGCACCAGGTGCCGATGCTCTCCCTCGACAACGCCTTCACTGAGGAGGAGCTGCGATCGTTCGACCGGCGCATTCACGAGCGTCTGAACCTCACCGGTGAGCTTGATTACATGGCCGAGCCGAAGCTCGACGGGCTGGCGGTCACGGTGATCTACCGCGAAGGATTGCTCGCGCAGGCGGCTACGCGCGGGGATGGGGTCACGGGCGAGGACGTCACGAGCAACGTGCGCACCATCCGCGCCGTGCCGCAGCGCTTGCGCGGTACGGCGCCGCAGCTGCTTGAGGCGCGCGGTGAAGTGTTCATGCCGCTCGCGGGCTTTGAGCGCATGAACGCCACGGCGCGCGCGCGCGGGGAGAAGGTGTTTGTCAATCCGCGCAACGCCGCCGCCGGGAGCCTGCGACAGCTGGATGCCCGCATCACGGCCACGCGTCCCCTGAGCGCGTTCTTTTACGGACTGGGTGCGCTCGAGGGTGCGCCGCTGCCGCCCGGGCAGCAGGAGCTGCTTGAGTTGCTGCGCACGCTCGGGCTGCCGGTGTCGCCGGAGGTGCGCGCGGTGCGCGGCGTCGCGGGCTGTCTGGCCTATTACAACGATCTTGGCGCGCGACGCGCCGCGCTGCCGTACCAGATCGACGGCGTGGTCTACAAGCTCGAGCGCCGCGCAGACCAGGAGCGCCTCGGCTTCCTGTCCCGCTCGCCGCGCTGGGCGGTCGCGCACAAGTTTCCCGCCGATGAGGCGCTGACGGTGGTGAAGGGCGTTGAGTTTCAGGTGGGCCGCACGGGAGCTCTCACCCCCGTGGCGCGTCTTGAGCCGGTGTTCGTGAGCGGCGTCACGGTGAGCAACGTGACGCTGCACAACATCGATGAAGTGCATCGCAAGGATGTGCGCGTCGGCGACACGGTGATCGTGCGGCGCGCCGGGGATGTGATCCCGGAAGTGGTGAGTGTGCTCATCGAGCGGCGCCCGCCCGGCAGCGTGCCGGTGGAGCTGCCGAGCGAGTGTCCGGTGTGCCATTCACGCGTGCTGCGGGTGCAGGGTGAGGCGGTGGCGCGCTGCACCGGCGGCTTCACCTGCCGGGCGCAGCGCCAGGAGGCGTTGCGTCACTTCGCCAGCCGGCGGGCCCTGGACATCGAGGGTCTCGGAGATAAGCTGATCGAACAGCTGGTCGAGCTCGAGAAGCTCAAGTCCCCGGCCGATATCTATGCCCTGAGGGTCGGGGAGCTGGCGCAGCTGGAGCGCATGGGGGAGAAGTCAGCCGCCAACCTGATCGCCGCGATCGAGCGCAGCAAGAAGACGACCCTGCCGCGTCTGCTCTTCGGGCTTGGGATCCGCGACGTGGGCGAGGCGACCGCGCTCGCGCTCGCGCGCCATTTCGGCTCGCTCGAGCGGCTGATGAATACGGATGCGCCGAGCATTGAGCAGGTGCCCGACGTTGGACCGATCGTCGCTGCCCACGTAGCCGCGTTCTTCGCCTCCGCCGAGCACCGCAAAGTCATCCAGGCTCTTAAGGATGAGGGCGTGCACTGGCCGGACCTGCCCGCCGCGGCACCCGCCGGCAGCGATTGGCTGGCGGGCAAAAACTTCGTGCTCACCGGCACCCTGGCAACGCTCACGCGCGAGGAGGCCCAGGAAGCCCTGGTCGCGCGCGGTGCGAAGGTCACCGCGAGCGTCTCGAAGAAGACCAGTTACGTTGTCGCAGGCGCGGATGCCGGTTCGAAGCTCAGCAAAGCGCGCGAGCTCAAGCTGACCGTGCTCGATGAGACGGAGCTGCTGAAACTGCTCGGCCGGGACTGACATCCCCCGAAGGGGCGGCGGAGGAGCACTCCGCCGCCCGCTTGCGGCACGCCCCTTTACTTGCTGGGCGGCGTGGTCGGCGCGCTGCCGGCCGCCGGGGCAGGGGCGGTGGGGGCGGCACCCGTGGCCGGTGCGGCCGGCGCGGGCGCTGCGGGAGCGGCACCCGCACCAGCACCCGTCGCAGCACCTGAGGCGGGAGCACCTGAAGCGGGGGCACCTGAAGCGGCACCCGGAGCCGCCGTGGCGGCGGTCTGATCGAACTTCTCGATCTTGGCGCCGCGCATCAGCTCGTCCATGTAGTTGCGGAACTTCTTCGCCTGCACGATCTGCTCCAGGCGCTGCTTCACCTGGTCAAACGGCGGGGGCTGAACGTCGCGTGTCTCCACCAGCTGGATGACGTGCCAGCCGTACTGCGTCTGCACCGGCTTGTGCGTGTACTCGCCGGGCTTCAGCGCCTGCACGGCGCCGGCGAACTGCGGCGGCATGCGCTCGGCGGTCATCCAGGGCAGGTCGCCGCCGTTGCTCTTGGAGGGATCCATGGAGGTGCTCTTGGCCACCTCTTCGAACTTCTCCCCCTTCTCCAGGCGCGCGATCGCCTTGTCCGCGAACGGCTCGGTGGCAACCAGGATGTTGCGCGTGTGGTACTCGACTTTCGGCGTCCCGCCGACCTGCATCTCGTACTCGGCGCGCAGCTCCTGTTCGGTCGGCCCGCGGTCCTTCAGATACTTTTCCTGCACCGCCTGCTCGAGCACCTGCAGGCGCGAGAGCTGCAACAGGTAGGCCGTGTCAACGTTTTTGTCGAGGCCTTCCTTTATCGCCTCCTCGCCCACGAGCTTCGCACGGATCAGGTTATCGAGCGCGTTGGCGCGCATCGCCGGGGTGACTTCCGTAGCGGTCTTGCCCGTGACGCCCTTGATGTAGAAGTCGTAGAAGCCGCGCGTGATCGGGCTACCGTTCACGCTCGCAACCGGCGGGGAGGTGTCCACGACGGCGTCGCTCGCGGTCTTGGGCTGACAGGCGGCGAGGGCCGTGAGCGCTGCAGCCAGGAGGAAGGTACGCAGATAGTTCATAGAGAGTTTCCGATGTGTTTCCAAGGCAGTGGATAAAAATGGGAGGCGTTCGTAGTTAGGTGGTTGTTGCAATGCGTGCGTCGTGGGCCTCATCGGGCGTGTGCGCGCGGATGTTAAGCGCGTGCACCGCGCCCTGCAGCAGCGGAGCGACAGCGGCGTAAACCAGGCGATGCCGTTCAAGCGGGGAGCGCCCGCGGAAGGCTTCAGCGACCAGGGTGACACGAAAGTGCCCGCCGCCACGGGCGCCGGCATGCCCGGCGTGGCGCGCGCTGTCGTCGATGATCTCAAGCGCCGTGGGCGCAAGGGCCGCCTCGAGCGCGGCGCGCAGCTCCGCGATGACCGCCTCACGCCCCATGTCAGGAAGACTCAGCGCTCACCGCGGTGGCGCGGCTGCTCAGCCATAGCACCTGCAGCGCGGTGAACACGAAGGTGAGGATTGTCAGTCCGAAGATCTTGAAGTTGACCCACGTGCTCTCGCTCGCGTAGTGCGCGACGGCGAGGTTAAGTGCGCCCGCGAGCCCATAGAAGCCGACCGACCAGGCGTTCAGGGTCCGCCACAGCCCCGGACTCACGCGCAGTTGCGCTTCGACCGCCGGACCCAGAAAGCGCTCCGTGAGGGTGCGCGCACCCAGCCAGAAGCTGCCCAGAAACCCAAGCCCGATGACCCACAAGAGCACCGTGGGCTTCCACTGGATGAACGCGCGATTGTGCAACAGCAGCGTGGCCGAGCCGAAGATCAGCACCAGCACCGCGGACAGCGCATGGATGGGCGGAATCTTGCGCGCCCGCACCCAATCGATGGCGAGCACCAGCAGCATCGCGACCATGAGCACCGCGGTGGCCATGTACAGGCCACGCAGGCGATAGGTCACGAAGAACGCCACAAGTGGCGCCAGCCCGGTGAGAGTCTGCATCGGCGGAAGTGGGGGCGACGGTCCTGAGGAGGCGACGGTATACCCGGCAAAGGGCCGCGTATATTGTCACGCGCCGCGGTCAAGTGCCACGCGGGTTAGTTTTTCTGCGAAACGTAGGGGTTTGTGGCCGAATACCTGCAATTGCACCCGATCAACCCGCAGGTGCGCCTCATCCGGCGCGCCGCGGAGCTGGTGCGCGCGGGCGGCCTCATCGCCTATCCGACCGACTCCTGCTATGCCCTCGGGTGGCACCTGGGGGATGCGCAGGCCCTCGAGCGCGTGCGGCGTATCCGCCAGGCCGACCGCCACCACCACTTCACTCTCGTGTGCGCCAATCTTGCCGAGGTCGGGCGTTTTGCACGCCTGGAGACCTGGCAGTTTCGTATGCTGCGCGCCTGCCTGCCGGGCCCCTACACCTTTCTGCTGCGCGCGACGCGCGAGACGCCGCGCCGCCTGCAGCATGCGCGCCGCCGCACCATCGGCGTGCGCATCCCGGATCATCCGGTGCCCCAGCTGCTGCTCGCCGAACTCAAAGAACCGCTCATGAGCTCAACGCTCCTCGTGGGCGGAGACCCGCTGCCGCTGACCTCGGGGGCCGAGATTGCCGCGCGACTCGCACACGAGATCGACGCCATTCTCGATGGCGGGGACTGTGGCATCGAACCCACCACCGTTGTTGATCTGTCGGTCACGCCGCCGGTGATCATCCGCGCGGGTAAGGGTGATCTCGGCCCGATCATGGGCCGTGCGCTATAATTGCACCCCGTGAGTGCCACTCCGAGCCTTAGGCGCCGCGCACGCCGCGTGCGTGCTGTCGCCCCCTCCGATCATGTTTCCGCTTCTGCACGCCCCGCCGGCCTGCGGGGAGGCACGTGAGTTCACCTGCGCCGGCGCGGCGCGTGCTCTCCGGCATGCGGCCCACCGGGCGGCTGCACCTCGGCAACTATCACGGCGCGCTGCGCAACTGGGTGGAGCTGCAATACCAGTACGAGTGCTTCTTCTTCGTCGCCGACTGGCACATGCTCACCACCGGCTACGAGGACACCGCGCACCTGCAGGAACACGTGCGCGAGGTGCTCATCGACTGGCTGGCCGCGGGCCTGAATCCGGGGGTGGCGACGCTCTTCATCCAGTCCCACGTGCCCGAGCACGCGGAGCTGCACCTGCTGTTGTCCATGATCACCCCGCTCGGCTGGCTCGAGCGCGTGCCGAGCTACAAGGACCAGCAGGAGCAGCTGAAGGAGAAGGATCTGGCCACCTACGGCTTTCTGGGCTACCCGCTGCTGCAGAGTGCCGACATCCTGGTGTACCGCGCCGCGTTCGTGCCGGTGGGGGAGGATCAGGTGGCGCACGTGGAGCTCACGCGCGAGACGGCGCGGCGCTTCAATCACCTCTACGGCCGGGAGCCGGACTTTGAGGCCAAGGCCGAGCGCGCCGTGAAGAGCTTAGGCGGGCGCAACACGACCAATTACCGCCAACTGCGCCGCAAATTCCAGGAGACCGGCGACGTCGAGGCGCTGCAGCGCGCGCAGGCGCTCGTGCAGAGCAACAACCGCATCACGGTGGCCGATCGCGAGCGCCTGCTGGGCTACCTTGAGGGCACCGGCGTCAGCATCCTGCCCGAGCCGCAGGTGCTGCTCACTAGCACTCCGAAGGTCCCCGGACTCGACGGGCGCAAGATGTCCAAGTCCTACGGCAACACGATCGGTCTGCGCGAGGAACCCGAGGAAGTGGTGAAGAAGCTGCGCGCCATGCAGACCGATCCTGCGCGCGTGCGGCGCACGGATCCGGGCGATCCGGAAAAATGCCCGGTGTGGGATCTGCACAAGATCTATTCCGATGAAGCCACGCGCCAGTGGGTGAACGAGGGCTGCCGCACGGCCGGAATCGGTTGCCTTGAGTGCAAGCAGCCCCTGATCGAGAAGGTGGTCGAAGAGATCAGCGGCATGCGCAAGCGCGCGCAAGAATTCGAGGACAACCCGGAACTGGTGCGCGGTATCGTGGCCGAGGGCGCCGACAAGGCGCGCGAGGCGGCCCGGCAGACGCTCGATTCGGTGCGCCGCGCCATGCACCTGCGTTCGGACTGAAGGGGCGATGAAATCCAAGGCTGACCTGAAGATCGTCGTCTCCAACGCCGCAGCTCCGGCGGCGCTGCCGCTGCCGCCGCCCGAGCAGGCGGAGCTGCCCTTCGCGCTGGTCAACGGCGAGCCGTTCTCGCAGCTGCCGCGCGATCTGTACATTCCGCCGCAGGCGCTGGAGGTCTTCCTCGAGGCCTTCGAGGGACCGCTCGATCTGCTCTTGTACCTGATCCGCCGGCAGAACCTCGACATTCTGGACATCCCGCTTGCCGAGATCACGCGCCAGTACATGCAGTACATCGAGCTAATGCAGGACCTGCAGCTCGAGCTCGCCGGGGAATATCTCGTTATGGCCGCCACCCTCGCGGAGATCAAGTCCCGCATGCTGCTGCCGCGGCCGCAGCTGACCGAGGAGGGCGAGCTCGATCCGCGCGCGGAGCTGGTGCGGCGCCTGCAGGAGTACGAGCGCTTCAAGCGCGCGGCCGAGGGCATCGATGCGCTCGCGCGCCTGGAGCGTGACGTGTGGAGCACCTCGGTGCCGCTGTCCGAGCAGCGCGTGGTGCGCGCG
Organism: uncultured Pseudomonadota bacterium; assembly: GCA_963850955.1. Classification (GTDB taxonomy): domain Bacteria; phylum Pseudomonadota; class Gammaproteobacteria; order Steroidobacterales; family Steroidobacteraceae; genus 13-2-20CM-66-19. The sequence continues at coordinate 3,251,451 of CAWKMW010000004.1, read as the reverse complement.
CTGCCGCAGATCACGCTGCAGGAGATGCTCCTCGCCTTCAAGGACGTCGTGGCGCGCGCGCAGATGTTCGCCCACCATCACATCCAACGCGAGCGGCTCTCGGTGGGCGAGCGCATGAGCGACATCCTCGCGCGCCTGGGGCATGACGGGTTCCTGCCCTTCAATCAGCTGTTCCGTCCCGAAGAAGGACGCATGGGGGTGACGGTGACTTTCGTGGCGATCCTGGAACTGATGCGCGAGGGCCTGATCGATATCGTGCAGACGGAGGCCTACGCGCCGCTGCACGTGCGCGCCGCGACCCCCACGCCGCAGCTGCGCGTGGTGAGCAACGACAGTGCAGCCGCTGAGGCGCCCCCCGCGGCGGCGCCCCATGATGAGGATCCGGCATGAACGATTCGTATATCAGGAATGTGATCGAGGCGGCCCTCCTGGCAGCTGGCAACCCGGTACCACTCGCCGAGCTGCAGCGCCTGTTCGAGGAGAACGTGCGCCCGAACCCAGCGCAGCTGCGCGCGGCGCTCGCTGAGCTGGGCGCCGAGTACGCCGGCCGCGGCATTGAGCTGAAGGAGACGGCGAGCGGCTTTCGCATCCAGGTGCGCCGCGAGCTGGCCGCGGAGATCTCACGGCTGTGGCCCGAGCGCGCCGCGCGCTATTCACGCGCGCTGCTGGAGACCCTGGCACTGATCGCCTACCGCCAGCCGATTACGCGCGCCGAGATCGAAGCGGTGCGCGGCGTGGCGGTCAATCCGAATATCATCCGCACCGTGATCGAGCGCAACTGGGTGCGCGTCGTCGGTCATCGCGACGTACCGGGTCACCCGGAGCTGCTCGGCACGACACGCGAGTTTCTCGACTACTTCGGGCTCAGGAGCCTCGATGAGCTGCCGCCGCTCGCGCAGCTGCAGGCGATGGCGGACGTGAACCTGCAGCTGGCGCTGCCTGGGGAGGAGGCCGCTGCGGAACTGGCCGAGAGCGCCGATGCCACGGTGGCTGCCGAGGTACTGGAGAGCGAAGAGAGCGCCGAGGATGACGAGCTTTCCGCCGAAGGCGGCACTTCCCGCGAACTGGTCGCCGCGCCAGCGCATCTGGAGGAGTGATGCGGCGCGGGCCTGCGCGCCCGGGCGCGCGGCGCCGCAGCGCCACATCGCGCGCGGCGCCTGCGAGCGCCCCCGCCGAGCGGCTGCAGAAGATGTTGGCGGCTGCGGGCCTTGCCTCGCGGCGTGAAGCGGAAGGATGGATCCGCGCCGGTCGCCTCACCATCAACGGTGCGCCCGCCACCCTCGGGGCGCGCGTGACGCCGCAGGATCAGGTGCGCCTCGATGGGCGCCTGGTGCGCGCGCAGCCCCCCGCGAGCGGCGCGCGCGTCTTTCTCTGTCACCGCTCACCGGGGGAGCCGCTGCGCGCGCCCGAGGGCGCGGCGGCGGATCTGCACACCCGCGCTGCGCGCCCGGGACTCATCGAACGGCTGCCGCGCCGCGCAGGAAGGCGCTTCATCAGCGTGAGCCCGATGCCGCGGGTGGATGGGGGCCTGGAGCTCGTGACCTCCGACGGCGCCCGCGCGGCGCGCCTGCAGCGCGCCGTGCACGCGCTCACCAGTGAGTTCAGCGTGCGCGTGCGCGGGGAGCTCAACGAGACCCAGCTTGCCGCACTACTCGCGGGCGTCCTCGACAGCGGCGCGGCGCTCGCCGTGCAGCGCTGCGAGGCGGCGGGCGGGGAGGCGGCGAATCGCTGGTATACGCTCGCGGCGCGCGGCGCGAGCGGCAAGGAGGTGCGCCAGCTCTTTGAGCGCCAGGGGGCGCTCGTGAGCCGCGTGATGCGCACGCACCTCGGGCCGCTGACGCTCGAGCGCACGCTCGGGCGCAGCCAGTTTCGCGAACTCACTCAGGAAGAGCTGGACGCGCTCCTGCCGGCCGCCGCCGCCGAGCGCGGCTGAGCATCGAAGGACTGTCCGGTCACCCCGCGGCTCGCCGGGCCCAGAAGAGCTACGTAGGCTGGGCTCAGAGTTGCCGGCAGCGGTAGGGTTTCCAGGTCCTCGGCCGGATACGCCTGGCGGCGCATCGCGGTGCGCGTGCGTCCGGGATTGAGCGTGTTCACGCGTACGTGACTGATGCCCTCAAGTTCCTGCGCCAGCACCTGACTTAGGCCCTCGAGGGCGAACTTGGACACCGCGTACGCGCCCCAGTAGGCGCGTGCCTGGCGGCCCAGCGTGCTGCTGGTGAAGACGACCGAGGCGTCGGCGGATTTCTTGAGCGCGGGGATCAGCACCTGCGTGAGGGCGAAGGCGGCAGTCACGTTCACATGCATCACGCGACACCAGGTCGGCACGTCGTAGTGCTCAATCGGCGTGAGCGTGCCGAGGATGCCGGCGTTGTGCAGCAACCCGTCGAGCCGTCCGTAGCGCTCGAGCACCGCGTCCGCCACCTGGTCGTAATCCCCTGCGATCGCCTTCTCCAGGTCCAGGAGCGCGATCGCCGCCTCCGGCGCGCCGCTGGCGCGGATCTCGGCGTGTACCGCCTCGAGCTTGCGCTCGTTGCGACCGATAAGAATCACCTGCGCCTGGGCCTGCGCGCAGGCGAGTGCCACCGCGCGCCCGATGCCATCGCTCGCGCCGGTAATGGCGATGACGCGGCCGGCGAGTTCGGTGGCGGTTGGTACATGGGTGCGCGGATCGAAGCCTACACTCAAGATCGCTCTCCGTTTTTTTGCGCCGGCCGCGCAAGGCGCCCGGCTGCCGCCTGGCGCGCGGCGCGCCAGGCGCGCCAGCCATCCAGTGGGGCGTGATGGTCGCCCGGGGAGGTGGCGCGAGGCAAGGCAGCCGCGAGGCGCTGCGAGTGCACGCGCGCGAGGGTGGCCCAGACAAACAGCGCGCGCAGCGCAGCTTGCTCATCGGGCGCAAAGGCGGCGAGTTCCCCTGCCAGGGCATCGCGCGCCGCGGCGTGCCGGGTGCGCACGAGCGCTGCGAGCGGCGCGTCCCAGTTCAGCGCCAGCAGCGCCTCGGGGGTGAGCTGCGCCTGCGCCAGCTCCTCGAGCGGCAGTCGTATGCGGCCGCCGCGCGCCGCGGGGGCCAGCGTATTCAGCAGCTCAAGCTCGCACAGGCTCCTGCCGAGGCCGCGGGCGGCCACGCGTACGCCCTCGCCGAGGGCAAAGTAGGCGAGCGGCTCGATGCACGCGGCACTCCAGCGCTCGCAGTACGCGTTTAGTTCGCGGCGCGATTCGAAGGTCGCCGCGGCCAGATCCCAGGTGGCCACGTCGCAGAAGCCGCGGACGCCGCCGAGCACGGTGCGCCCGCTCGCGCCGAAGCGCGCCTCAAGCTCGCGGGTGAGCGGATGCAGCGGGCTACCCTGGGCGAGGCGCTCGCACTCCTCGCGCCACCAGGCAAGGCGCGCGTGCGCGAGTGCGTGGTCGAGACGGCGGTCGAGGCCGGCGCGTATTTCCGTTTCGATCCCGCTGAGCGCATCGAACACCGCGCGCTGCGCGAGCGGACAGTAGAGGCGGGCGAGCTCGCGCGCGCTCGCCCCGTCAGCCCTTGCGGACATGGCTGGCGCCTGCCGTACCACTGCCTTCGCCATCGGCGGGCAGCCCGGCGGCAGGTTCCGCGGCGCTGGCCGCCGCGGTGCTGCGCACCAGCTGCCCGACGGGCTCAAGCGGCGCGAGCGGCGCATCGGCGGTGACGCCGAGGTCGTTGAAGCGGCGCGCCTGCGGCAGTACCTGGCGCTCAAGCGAGCCGACGGCGGCGTTGTAGGCCTCGACCGCCGCGCCCAGGCGCTGGCCCATGCGGCCGAGGTGGCCATTGAAACTTCCCAGGCGCCGGTACAACTCCTGCCCGAGATCGCGGATGAGTGCGGCGTTGTGCGCCACCGCGGACTGACGCCAGCCGTAGGCCACCGCCTTCAGCAGCGCGACCAGCGTTGAGGGGGTGGCGATGATGACGCTCTGGCCGAGTGCGCTTTCCAAGAGCTCGGGGCGCTCGGCGAGCGCGGCCGACAGGAACTGGTCGCCCGGCAGAAACAGCACCGCGAACTCGGGGCTGCGCTCGAACTGCGCCCAGTAGGCCTTGGAGGACAGCTCCCGCACGCGCGTTTCGACCTGCTGCGCGTGCCGGCGCAGGCACACCTGCCGCTCCTCATCGGTCGGCGCCTCGAGCGCCGCGAGGTACGCATCGAGCGGCGTCTTGGCATCGATCACCAGCTCGCGCGCATCGGGCATGTGCACCACAAGATCCGGCCGCAGCGTGCCTTCGGCGCCCACCAGGTGCACCTGTTCGGTGAAATCGCAGTGCTCGGAGAGGCCGGCGAGCTCGACCAGGCGCCGCAGGGTCAGTTCGCCCCAGCGGCCGCGCACTTCTGGCCGGCGCAGCGCGGTGACCAGATTGCGCGTCTCGCGCTGCAGCTGCGCCTGGCCACCGGCGAGAGTTTCGATCTGCGTGCGCAGGCTCGTGAAGGCGTCGCGCCGCTCGCGCTCGAGCGCCTGCACCTGCGCCTCGGTACGCTCGAGCGCCACGCGCAGCGGCTCGACCAACTGCGCAATCGCCACCTCGCGCTCCTTGAGCGCGCCCTGGGCGATGACTTGATCGCGGCCGAGCGCCTCGCGCGCCAGACGCAGGAACAGTTCGCTGTTGGCGCGCAGGGTCTCACCGGCGAGGGAATCAAAAGCACCGCGCAACCGTGTCTCGGACTGCTCGAGCAGGCTCACCCGCTCGCTGTCCTTGAGCGTCTGCGCCTCGAGGCGCACCTGCGCGGCGGCAAGTTCCACGCGCAGCGACTCGATGCGATGCGCTGCGCGGATCTGGGTTACGAGGGCGCCGAGCACGGCGCCGAGCAGAAGCGTCGCGCCCATCACGATGTAAATGAACTGGGTGATCAACGGCTGAAATGCGCCAGGTAGTTGACCGCGACGTCACGCGTGAGCGCGACGCGGCCGGTGAAGGGGTTCAGCTCGATCCCGGCGAGGGCGCGCAGTTGCAGCCCGGCCGCGCGCCCCCAGCGCGCCAGTTCCGCCGGGCGGATGAGGCGCTCGTATTCGTGCGTGCCGCGCGGAATGAGCTTCAGCAGGTACTCTGCCCCGACGATCGCCAGGAGAAAGGACTTGAGGTTGCGATTGAGGGTCGAAACGAACAGCGCCCCTTCCGGCTTTAAGAGGCGCGCCAGAGTCTGCATCATCGCCGCCGGCTGCGGGACGTGCTCGAGCATCTCCATGCAGGTGATGACATCGAAGCTCTCGGCCTGCGCATCCGCAAGCTGCGCTGCGCTCAGGAGGCGGTAATCGATGGCAAGGGCACCCGCGAGGGCGTGCAGACGCGCGGCCTCGATCATGCCCGGGGCGAGATCAATCGCCGTGACGTGAGCGCGCGCCTGCGCGAGCGCTTCCGCCAAAAGGCCGCCGCCACAGCCGACGTCCAGCACACGACGGCCGCTGAGGGCGGCGCGCTCGCTGATAAAGCGCGCGCGCAGCGGATTGAGCAGGTGCAGCGGGCGAAATGCCCCCTGCGGATCCCAGAAACTGCTGGCCACCGCGTCAAACTTGGCAAGCTCTGCGGCGTCGGCGTTGGTGCGCGCGGTCTCGGCGGGGGCAGCGGCGGGGAGGTTCATGCGGCGGCCTCCAGCTTCAGACGTTGCGCCCAGCGCGGCGGCAGATCGGCAAGTTCCTCGCTATCGAAAGCGAGCAGGCGCCCGGCGCTGACCGCGGCACGGCCGCCCGTCCAGACATCGCTCACATCGCTACGCGTGGCACCAAAGACGATTGCATCCTCGACTCGCGCGCACGCGCGGCTGGCGAGGCTCTGCAGATCAATGCAGGTGAGATCGGCGACTTTGCCGCATTCCAGGGAGCCGATATGCGCCTGCAGTCCGAGCACCGTGGCGCCGCCGAGCGTGATCAGGCGCAGCGCCGCGGCGGCAGAAAAGCCCGAGAGCAACGCCGCCGTGCGCGCCTCGGCGAGCAGATCGAAGGCGCCGACCTCGGCCGCGCTGTCACTGCCGAGCGCCGTACGCTGCCCTGCGAGAAGCGCCACCGGGCCGCTGCCTGCGCGCAGGCTCGCCTGCGGACACGCGATGAGCGCTGCGCCCTCACGGTCGATGAGTTCCACCTCCCGTGGCTCCGCGGCCTGTACCGCGATGGCGGCGAAGCCCGGCCGCAGCAAACCCAGCCCCTGCAGGCGCTGCAGCAGGCTCGCGCTGAAGGCGCTGCGCGGCGCGGCATCGCGCACCTGTGCCAGCGGCTGCGCCGGCTCAACCTCCCGGTCCAGGCACACGGCGAGCCGCGCATCGAGTTCATCGGCCACCCGGCGCAGCCGCGTGAGCGTCGCATCAGTCATGCCGTGGGCCGCGAGGGGTGCGAAAAAGAGGCTGATGCGCGGATCCGAGCGGTACTCATCCCACAGCCGCTCCGCGCGTGCCAGCTGTGCGGTGACGTGCTCCGCGCCGCCGCCGGGCGTCTCGCTCACCGGCAAAGCGATGGCGGCACGCATCTGCGCCGCGCTCGCGACCCGCGCGGTTTCCTCCGGGTGCGTCCCCAGGTCTGCAAAGCAGGTGATGCCGGCGCGCAGCATTTCGGCGATCGCGAAACGCGTGCCGTCGCGCACGAAATCCGCGCCGGCACGCTGTGCAAGCTCATCCGGCGCAGGCCGCACGAGCCCGCCCGCCGTGGCGGCCGCGGCGCGCAGCAGCGCGTGACTGGCGCGCGTGTGCGCGTTGATGAGGCCCGGTACGAGCGCGTGGTGCTCGCGCAGTACGTGTGCGCGCGGCTCGAAGCGTTCGCGTAGCTCCGCCGCCGGGCCGAGCGCGCGGATGCGCCCCGCCTCCACCGCCACGGCGTAACCTTCGAGTACGCCGCTCAAGGGCGTCAGCGGCAAGAGCCAGCGCGGCTCGATCAAAAGGTCCGTCGGTTCTCGCATGGACAGCGTCGGGCACCGTGAAAGCAGCTGCGCGGCAGTATATCGGTGCGTGCCCGCGGGCGCGCGCCCTGAAGAGGCGCGCGGGGGTGCGAAGGTGAGGGTTCAGACAGCGCTTCGTGGTAGAATTCGCGCTTTGTTTCGGCCCTTGAAGGGTCGGATGAGTGCACCAGTTTAATGGCTGATATTGCCCGCGAAATCCTGCCGGTCAGTCTCGAAGAGGAGATGCGGCAGTCCTACCTCGACTATGCGATGAGCGTGATCGTCGGCCGCGCACTGCCGGATGTGCGCGACGGACTCAAGCCCGTGCATCGGCGCGTGCTGTACGCGATGCGCGAGCTGGGTAACGACTGGAACAAGGCCTACAAGAAGTCCGCCCGCGTGGTCGGTGACGTGATCGGTAAGTACCACCCGCACGGGGACACGGCGGTCTACGACACCATCGTGCGCATGGCGCAGCCCTTCTCGATGCGCTACCTGCTGGTCGATGGCCAGGGCAACTTCGGCTCCGTGGACGGGGACATGCCGGCGGCGATGCGCTACACCGAGGTGCGCATGTCGCGTCTGGCGCACGAGCTGCTCGCGGACATCGAGAAAGAAACGGTCGATTTCACGCCGAACTACGATGAGTCCGAGCACGAACCCTCGGTGTTGCCGACGCGGGTGCCGAATCTCCTGGTCAACGGCCAGACCGGCATTGCGGTCGGCATGGCCACCAACATCCCGCCGCACAACCTCACCGAGACGGTGAACGCGTGTCTGGCGTTGCTCGATGATCCGGCGCTGCCGCTCGCCGCACTGATGCAGCACATGCCGGGTCCGGATTTTCCCACCGGCGGCATCATCAACGGCGCGCAGGAAATCGCCACCGCCTACCGCACCGGCCGTGGCCGGCTGTCGGTGCGCGCGCGCGTGAGCATCGAGGAAGTGGGCAAGGGCGATCGGCAGGCGATCGTCGTCACCGAGCTCCCCTACCAGGTGAACAAGGCGCGTCTCATCGAGCGCATCGCCCAGCTGGTGCGCGAGAAGCTGCTCGAGGGTATCGCCAGTGACGGCCTGCGCGATGAGTCGGACAAGGACGGCATGCGCATCGTCATTGAGCTCAAGCGCGGCGAAGTCACCGAGATCGTTCTCAACAACCTCTACGCGCAGACGCCGATGGAAACGGTGTTTGGCATCAACATGGTGGCGCTGCAGGACGGGCAGCCGAAGCTCATGTCGCTCAAAGAGATGCTGGAGGCCTTCATCCGGCATCGGCGCGAGATCGTCACGCGCCGCACGATCTTCGATCTGGCCAAGGCGCGCGAACGGGCCCATATCCTCGAGGGCCTGGCGGTGGCGCTTGCGAACATCGATGAGGTGATCGCGCTCATCAAGGCGGCGCCCGCCCCGGCCGAGGCGCGCAGCGCGCTCCTCGCCCGCCCCTGGCCTCCCGGGGCGGTGACGCAGCTGCTCGAGCGCGCCGGCACCATCTCCACGCGCCCGAAGAGCCTCGCGCCAGAGTTCGGTCTCAAGGCCGAAGGTTACCGGCTCTCAGAGGTTCAGGCGCAGGCCATCCTCGACATGCGCCTGCACCGGCTCACCGGGCTCGAGCAGGACAAGATCATCGCCGAGTACCGAGAACTCCTCGACAGCATTCGCGACCTGACCGACATTCTGGCGCGTCCGGAGCGTCTGACGCAGGTCGTGCGCGCTGAGCTCCTCGAGGTGCGCGAGGCCTATGGCGATGCGCGTCGTACCGAGATCAACCGTGATCACCTGGATCTGACCACCGAGGATCTGATCGAGCCGCAAGACGTCGTGGTGACCCTCAGTCATGCCGGCTACGCCAAGAGTCAGCCCCTCACCGAGTACCAGACGCAGCGTCGCGGCGGGCGCGGCAAGACCGCGACCGCGGTCAAGGACGAGGACTTCGTCGAGAAGCTCTTCGTGGCCCATACCCATGACACCGTCTTGTGCTTCTCCAATCGCGGCAAGGTCTATTGGCTCAAGGTGTACGAGCTGCCGCAGGCCGGTCGGGGCGCGCGCGGCAAACCGATGGTCAATCTGCTGCCGCTGGAGGAGGGCGAGAAGATCAACGCGCTGCTGCCGGTCAAGCAGTACGACGAGCAGCACTTCGTCTTCATGGCCACCCGCACCGGCACGGTGAAGAAGACCCCGCTCGCGGCGTTCTCGCGCCCGCGCACCACGGGCATTATCGCGGTGGATCTGGCGGACAACGATCAGCTGGTCGGGGTCGCGCTCACCGACGGTGAACGCGAGATCATCCTCGTCTCCAGCGGCGGCAAGGCGATCCGCTTTCACGAAAATGAAGTGCGTCACATGGGGCGCGAAGCCGCCGGCGTGCGCGGCATCCGCTTAGGTCCCGGGCACGACGTCATCGCCCTTATCGTGGTCGGCGAGGGTCACGTGCTCACCGCTTCGGCGACCGGCTACGGCAAGCTCACGCCGCTTGAGGACTTCCCTTCGCACGGCCGCGGCGGCCAGGGCGTGATCGCCCTGCAAACCTCCGACCGCAACGGCTTTACGGTGGCGGCGCTGCAGGTGATGGCGGGGCAGGAGATCATGCTCATCAGCTCGACCGGCACGCTGGTGCGCACCACCGTGGATGAGATCTCCGTGCAGGGCCGCAATACGCAGGGCGTGCGGCTCATTCGCCTGGGCGAGGGCGAGCGGCTCGTCGGCATCGAGCGCGTCGAGAGCCTCGAGGGCGCGGACGAGACGGCCGCGACGGGTGAGCTTCCCAAACCCGGCGCCCCCGAACCGGTAGCGGAATCGTAGGCGCGAAAGATCCCACGCGCGCGCCGCTGCGCGTTGCTAAGATCCTTCGTTCCCTGATGGTTTACGACAGCCCAAGTGAGGGTGCTCGTGCGCGTCTTTAATTTCGCCGCGGGGCCGGCCACCATGCCCCTGGAAGTGCTCGAACAGGCCCGGGACGAGCTCACCGACTGGCAGGCTTCCGGCATGTCGGTGATGGAGATCAGCCATCGCAGCAAAGCCTTTCTGAGCGCTGCCGGCGAGGCGCAAATCCGCCTGCGCGAGCTTTTGGCGGTGCCGCGTCAATACCGGGTGTTGTTCCTGCAGGGCGGGGCCACCGGACAGTTTGCCGCGGTGCCGATGAATCTGGCCGCGGCGCAGGCGAGCGCGGATTACCTCGATACCGGCGCCTGGTCCAAGCGCGCCATGGCCGAGGCGCAGCACTTTATCAAGGTCAACGTCGCGGCGGATGAGAAAGCCTCCGGCTACACCACGGTGCCGGCGCCGGGGGCGATTAAGCTCAATCCGAATGCCGCCTACCTGCACTACACCGCCAACGAGACCATCGGGGGGCTGGAGTTTCCTTACGTGCCCGATAGCCCCGGCGTGCCGCTCGTGGCCGACATGTCCTCCAACATCCTCTCGCGCCCGGTGCCGGTGGAGAAATTCGGCGTCATTTACGCCGGCGCGCAGAAGAACATTGGCCCCGCAGGCTTAGTGCTCGTCATCGTACGCGACGACCTGTTGGATCGCGCGCGGCCGGGCACGCCCGCGGTGTGGCATTACGAGGCGATGGCGGCCGACGACTCGATGCTCAACACCCCACCCACCTTCGCGCTGTACGTCGCGGGACTCATCTTCAAGTGGCTCCAGGAGCAGGGCGGCCTGCCGGTCGTGGCGGCGCGCAACGAGGCGAAGGCGCAGTTGCTCTACGGGGCGATCGACGCCTCGAGCCTCTACCGCAATCCGGTCGCCCCCGCATGCCGCTCCCGCATGAACGTGCCCTTCACACTCGTGAAGCCTGAACTCGACCACGCTTTCCTTACCGAGGCGCGTGCGGCGGGGCTGATGAACCTTGAGGGACATCGCTCGGTCGGTGGCATGCGCGCGAGTCTTTACAACGCGATGCCGCTTGCGGGCGTCGAGGCGCTCGTCTCCTTCATGCACGATTTCGAGCGGCGCCACGGCTAAAGGCCGGCATGAGCTATCGCATCCTCACCCTCAATGACATCAGCGCCCGCGGGCTCGCACGGCTGCCGCGCGAGCGCTACCAAGTGGGCGCCGATGTCACCCGCCCGGATGCGATCCTGGTGCGCTCAGCCGACATGCATAGCACACCGATCGCTGCCGAGGTGCGCGCCGTCGGCCGCGCGGGCGCGGGCGTCAACAATATCCCCGTCGAGCAGCTCAGCCGCCGCGGCATCGCCGTCTTCAACACCCCGGGGGCCAACGCCAACGCGGTCAAGGAGCTGGTGCTCGCGGGCCTGCTGCTTGCTGCGCGCAACATCGCGCCCGCGTGGCTCTTTGCGCGCAACCTGACGGGCGATGATGCGGCCATTGAGCGCGCCGTGGAGCAGGGCAAGAAGAACTTCGTCGGCTTCGAACTGCCCGGGCGAACGCTCGGAGTCGTGGGCCTCGGCGCGATCGGGGTCGAAGTGGCCAATTCCGCACTGGCGCTGGGCATGCAGGTACTCGGCTACGATCCCAAGATTACCGTGCAGCGCGCCTGGCAGCTCTCGGCGAGCGTCGAACAGGCGCTCTCGCTTGAGGACCTGTTCGCGCGCGCGGACGCGATCAGCGTGCACGTACCCTTAAACGAACAGACCACCAGACTCGTGAACGCCACGCGCCTAGCGCTGATGAAGCCTGACGGGACGCTCTTGAACTTTGCGCGCGCCGCCATCGTCGATGACGCGGCGGTCGTGGCCGCCTTGGATGCCGGCTGCCTGCACGCCTATGTGTGCGATTTCCCGACGAGCGCCCTCAAGGATCACCCGCAAGTGGTGACGCTGCCGCACCTTGGCGCCTCCACCGGGGAGGCCGAGGAGAACTGCGCGGTCATGGTGGCCGAACAGGTGCGTGATTTCCTCGAGAACGGCAATATCAGGAACAGCGTGAATTACCCCGAAGCCATCCTGCCGCGCATACCCAATACCACGCGGCTCGCGATCGTCAACAGCAACGTGCCGAATATGGTCGGACAGATCTCCACCTGCCTCGCCGCCGCGCAGCTGAACATCGCGGATCTGCTCAACAAGTCGCGCGGCGAATACGCCTACACGCTCATCGACACCGACGGCTCGCTCGGCGAGCCCATACTCACGAAGATCCGCGCGATTGCGGGCGTACTCTCGGCCCGCATCGTCTGAGGAACTGCCCCATGGCCGGCCGCAAGAAGAAGAAAATAAAGACACCCCGCGACGCCTTTGCCGGTGCCAAACCGCTGCGCCTCGACCTGGCGGCGGTGCGCGCGCGCATCGACGCGGTCGATGAGCAGATCCACCATGCCATCAGCGAGCGCGCGCGGCTGGCGCAGCAGGTGGGCATGTCGAAGACTGCCAGCGGTCGCGCGGTGGACTTCTACCGCCCGGAGCGTGAGGCGCAGGTGCTGCGCCGCGCGCGCGCCCGCAATGCCGGACCGTTGCGCGACGCGGAGGTGCTGCGGCTGTTCCGCGAGATCATGTCGGCGTGTCTTGCACAGCAGGACCCGCTCAAGGTCGCCTTCCTCGGGCCTGAGGGCACGTTCACCCAGACCGCGGTACTTAATCACTTCGGGCACTCGGTGCGCGCCTTGCCGCTCGCCTCCATCGATGAGGTGTTTCACGAAGTCGAGGCTGGCAGTGCCGACTTTGGCGTGGTGCCGATCGAGAACTCGAGCGAGGGCACCGTCAATCACACGCTCGATCGTTTTCTCACCTCACCGCTGAAGATCTGCGGTGAGGTGGAGCTGCGCATCCGCCAGCACCTGATGGGCACCATGAGTGCGCTCGGGCGCATCGTGCGCGTGTGCTCGCATCCGCAGTCACTCGCCCAGTGCCGTGAGTGGCTCGAGGAGCACCTGCCCGGGATTGAGCAGGTACCGGTCTCAAGCAACGCCGAAGGCGCGCGGCGCGCGCGCGATGAGAAGGGCACGGCGGCGATCGCCGGGGATACCGCCGCCGAGGTCTATGGACTGAAGGTGCTCGCCGCCGAGATCGAGGATCGCGCCGACAACACGACGCGCTTCCTCGTGCTCGGGGCTAAGCTCTTTGCCCCGAGCGGCGAGGATCGCACCACGCTCTTAGTCTCGGTGCTGCACACCGACGCACCCGGGGCGCTCTACCGCTTGCTCGAGCCGCTCGCCAAGCACCGCGTGAGCCTGACCCGCATCGAGTCGCGGCCGTCGCGGCGGCGCAAGTGGGACTACGTGTTCTTCATCGATTTTGAAGGGCACGTCGCGGATCGGCACATCGCCAAGGCGCTGGCAGCGCTCAAGAAGCGCGCCTCGCTGTTTCGCGTGCTGGGCTCCTACCCGCGGGCCGTGCAGTGAACGACCCTGGCGGCGCGCGTTACCGCGTCGCCCCCGGCGGGCGCGTCGGCGGCACACTCACCGTGCCGGGGGACAAATCGATCTCGCACCGTGCCTTGATGCTCGGCGCGATCGCGCAGGGCGAATCCGCGGTCAGCGGCTTTCTGGCCGCACAGGACTGTCTTGCGACGGCGCGCGCGCTGCAGGGGCTGGGCGTGCGCATCGAGATGCCGGCCCCGACCGAGGTGCGCATTCACGGGGTGGGCGAGGCTCACCTTGGCGCGGCCAGCGCGCCTTTGGACATGGGTAACGCCGGCACGGCGATGCGTTTGATGATGGGGCTGCTCGCGTCGCAGCCCTTCGCTTCCACGCTCATCGGGGACGCCTCGCTCATGCGCCGGCCTATGGAACGAGTGGCCGTGCCGCTGCGCCTCATGGGGGCACACATCGAGACGCACGAGGGTTGTCCGCCGGTGCAGATCCAGGGCAATCCGGCGCTCCGCGCCATCCAGTACGCGCTGCCGGTGGCGAGCGCGCAGGTGAAGTCCGCCCTGCTACTGGCGGCGCTCAAGGCCGAGGGACGCACGCGTCTCACCCAACCTGCCCCCTCGCGGGATCACACCGAACGCATGCTGCGCGCGTTTGGCGTGGAGCTGCTGCAGCAGGGGCCGACGCTGGCGCTCGAGGGCGGACAGACCCTCACGGGCACGCACATTGAGGTGCCGGCGGACTTCTCCTCCGCGGCGTTCTTTCTCGTCGCCGGCGTGCTCGCGGCCGAAGAGCCACTCGTGCTGACTAATGTGGGCGTGAATCCAACGCGCATCGGGCTCATCGAGATCCTGCACCGCATGGGGGCGGATATCCGCATCCACCGCCGCGGCGCGCCCGCGGCGCACGAACTTGAGCCGCTGGCGGACATCGAGGTGCGCAAGAGCGCGCTGCGCGGCATTCACGTGCCCGAGTCCCTGGTGCCCCTCACGATCGATGAAATCCCGGTGCTGTTTGTGGCCGCCGCGTGTGCCGAAGGCGAGACCGTGGTGCGCGGGGCGCTGGAGCTGCGGGTCAAGGAAAGTGACCGCCTGGCGGCGATGGCCGCCGGGCTTGACGTTCTCGGGGTCGAAAACCAGCTGCTGCCGGATGGGCTATGGCTGCGCGGCGCGGACAGTTTCGGTGGCGGCAGCATCGACAGCCGCGGCGATCACCGCATCGCGATGGCCTTCGCCGTCGCAGCGCTCAAGGCCCGTGCGCCGATCGAAATTCGCGACGTCGCCAACGTGGCGACTTCCTTTCCCGGCTTCCTGAGCACGGCACGCCAGGCCGGCTTGCAGATCGAGCCCGGCTGACGGACGCTTCGAATTGATGAGTGCGGCATCGTTGTCTCCGGTGGTCACGATCGATGGTCCGAGTGGATCGGGCAAGGGCACGATCAGCCGCGCCGTGGCCGGTGAAGTCGGCTGGCACCTACTCGACAGCGGCGCGCTTTATCGCTTGGTCGCGCTCGCCGGCGTGCGCCGCGGTGCGGCAAGCGAGGACCGCGCGCGCCATGCGCAGATTGCCGCCACCATGCGCGTATTTTTCGGCTCCGCCCCCGACGGCAGCGAGCGGGTCGAGCTTGAGGGGGCGGATGTGACCGCGGAGATTCGCTCAGAAAGCGCAGGCCAAGGGGCCTCGCGCGTGGCCGCCTGGCCCGAGGTGCGCAGCGCCCTTATGTCGCGCCAGAGGGCCTTCGCCCAGCCCCCCGGACTGGTGGCCGATGGGCGTGATATGGGTACCGTGGTCTTCCCTGGGGCCGACCTCAAGATATTCCTGACCGCCACCCCCGAAGAGAGGGCCGTGCGCCGGCATAAGCAGTTGAAAGACAAGGGATCCGATGTTAGCCTTCCCGCCCTTTCGCGCGAGATAGCCGAGCGGGACGCAAGGGATCGGACCCGTCAGGTCGCACCCTTGAAGCCCGCGCCCGATGCCTGCGTGATCGACTCGACCGCTCTTACGGTCGGGGAGGTGGTGGGTCGGGTGCTGGAATTGGGGGCCGCTCGAGGCTTGTGGCACCGATAGCCGCTCGTCGCGATACGCACGGAAGGCTTGTGAGTTGGCACACGCAGGATGCGGGTGTCCGTTGCTTTTTCCTGGGCCCCAAGGATGAGGGTTCAGTACAAGCACGCCACAGGCGTGCAAAGTGAAGGTATGACAGAAAGTTTCGCCCAGCTCTTCGAGCAAAGTCTCGCTAATCAGCGCATCCGCCCGGGGATGATCCTTACCGGACTCATCGTCGACGTCACAAACGACGTCGTCATCGTCAACGTAGGCCTCAAGTCCGAGGCGGTCATCCCGCTGGAGCAGTTCAAGAACGAACGCGGCGAGGTCGAGGTCAAGGCCGGCGACCAGGTCGAGGTCGCGCTCGATGCGGTCGAGGACGGTACGGGGGAGACGCGCCTGTCGCGCGAGAAGGCCAAGCGCGCACGCACCTGGACGCGCCTGGAGGAGGCCTTCAACAAGTCCGAGATCGTGACGGGGGTCATCACCGGTCGCGTCAAGGGCGGTTTCACGGTTGAGATCGAGAACGTACGCGCCTTCCTGCCCGGTTCTCTGGTCGACGTGCGCCCGGTGCGCGACACCTCCTATCTTGAGGGCAAGCCGCTCGAGTTCAAGGTCATCAAGCTCGACCAGAAGCGCAATAACGTGGTTGTCTCGCGCCGCGCCGTCGTCGAGCAGGAGTTCTCCGCCGAGCGCTCAGCGCTCATGGACAACCTGCAGGAAGGCGCAGTGGTAAAGGGCACGGTCAAGAACCTCACCGATTACGGTGCATTCGTTGATCTGGGCGGCATCGATGGCCTCTTGCATATCACCGATATGGCGTGGAAGCGCGTCAAGCACCCCTCCGAAGTGGTCAAGGTAGGTGATGAGGTCGAGGTGCGGATCCTGAAGTTCGACCGCGAGCGCTCGCGCGTGAGCTTAGGCCTCAAGCAGCTCGGGGCGGATCCGTGGCAGAACATTGCGCGCCGCTACCCGCCCAACACCCGCGTGTTCGGCAAGGTCACCAACATCGCCGACTACGGCGCGTTCGTGGAGATCGAGGACGGCGTCGAGGGTCTGGTGCACGTCTCGGAGATGGACTGGACCAACAAGAACGTGAACCCCGCCAAAGTCGTGCACACCGGTCAGGAAGTCGAGGTCATGGTGCTCGATGTGGACGAGGAGCGCCGCCGCATTTCGTTGGGACTTAAGCAGTGCCAGGCGAATCCGTGGAAGGAGTTCGCCGAGAACTACAACCGCGGCGACAAAGTCGGGGGCCAGATCAAGTCGATCACCGACTTCGGCATCTTCATCGGCTTGCCGGGCAACATCGATGGCCTCGTGCACCTGTCGGATATTTCCTGGGACCAGCCCGGCGAAGAGGCGGTGCGCAATTACCAGAAGGGCCAGCAGCTGGAGGCCATGGTGCTGTCGATCGATCCGGAGCGCGAGCGCATCTCGCTCGGCGTCAAACAGCTCGCCAAGGATCCGTTCTCGGCCTACATCGCCGACAATCCCAAGGGCACGATCGTCAAGGGCGTGGTGAAGGAAGTCGATGCGCGCGGTGCCATCATTGATCTGGGTAACGGGATCGAAGGACAGCTGCGCGCGTCCGAGCTCGGCCGCGACCGCGTCGAGGATGCGCGCGCGGTGCTGAAGGTGGGCGAGGAGGTGGAGGCGAAGTTCACCGGCGTCGACCGCAAGTCGCGCACCATCTCGCTCTCGATCAAGGCCAAGGAAGCTCACGAGGAAGCCGAGGCGGTCTCCAGCTACCGCTCCGAGTCGGGCAGCTCCTCGGGGACGAGCCTGGGGGATCTGCTCAAGGAACACATTGGGACCGGAGAGAGCCGCTGAAAAGCGCAATGACGAAGTCGGAACTCATCGAAATCATCACCGCCAAGCAGAAGCATCTGCCGGCGAAAGATGTCGAGCTCGCGCTGAAGCAGATCCTGGAGATCATGAGCGATGCGCTTTCGCAGGGAGAGCGCATCGAGATCCGCGGCTTCGGCAGCTTCTCGCTGCACTTTCGGCCGCCGCGCCAGGGGCGCAACCCCAAGACCGGCGAGGCGGTGGCGCTCTCGGGCAAGCACGTGCCGCACTTCAAGCCCGGCAAGGACCTGCGCGAGCGGGTCAATGACGGGGCCGATCGCCCGATCCGCGACTGAGACTCAAAGCCTGAGAGCGCGCGGTGCCCGCTCGGGCGGGCACCGCGTGGTTATCACCGGCGCGCGCAACCTGCTAGTCTCGGGTGCGTGTTCGAACTGCCGCCGATGTTTCTCGCGCTGGCCTTCAGTCTCGTGGGCCTGGCCGCCTATTTTCTCGGCCGCCGCAACGGCGCGGCGCGCACCATACGCCTGCCGCGCGATTACTACGAGGGTCTCGATCACCTGATCAACGACCGCTTCGATCACGCCGCGGAGATCTTCGCCCGCATGGCAGCCGCGGACGGGGATGCCGCTGAGATTCAGTTTGCGTTGGGCAGTCTTTTCCGACGCCGCGGTGAGGTGGACCGGGCGATCGCCATCCATTCGCGTCTGCGCGAGCACGGTGGGGCGGGCCTGGCGGACAAGGCCGCCTTCGCACTCGCCCTGGATTACCAAAGTGCGGGCCTCATGGACCGCGCCGAGCGCGTGCTCGAGGAGCTGGCGGCCTCGGGCGACTACCGACGCGAGGCGCTCGATCACCTGGTGGCGATTTACGAAGCCCAGGGGGACTGGGCGAAGGCGCTGAAGGTCTTTCACGAACTGCCGGCCAACGTGCAGACCGAGCGCGCGCAGGTGGCCGCGCACTACCTGTGCGAGCTGGCCGAGCAGGCGCTGGTGCAGGGGGAGGCCGCGCGGGCCAGCATGCTTTTGAAGCAGGCGCGCACCCATCAGCCGCAGCTGCCACGGGCGGACATTCTGGCCGCCCGCATCGCCGACGGCGCCGGCGATGCGCCCGGCGCCCTCATCTTGTATCTGCAGGCGCTGGAGATGTCCCCGGGGCTCGCGCTGGAGATCATTCCTTCGGTGCTCGTCATCGCCCGACGCGCCGGGGGCGTGGATATGTTGAATGAGCTCGGCCGCCGTCTGCGCCAAAGCGGACGGGTCAGTCCGCGCCAGCTCGCCTGGTTGCTCGCAACCGCCGTGCCGGCGGAGGAGGTCGCGCGCCTGCCCGCCGTCAATGCGGAGTTCGGCTTAGGTGTGGCGTCGGCGGCGGAGGCGAATTCCTTAAGTGCGCTCTTGACCCGCATCGGCGATGCGGGCGGGCGCTATCAGTGCGATGACTGCGGCTTAAACAGCGTCGGCTGGTACTGGCGCTGCCCGAAGTGTCACTCCTGGGACAGCATGCGCCCGGCGGTGTTCAAGTGGGCCGAGCGCGCCGACCACGCGGTGCGCTCCTCGTAGCGTTCGTCCGCTTCCCCTGCATAAATACAGCCTAGAGTTCCTGCCGCGGAAGCCGCGGTACGGCTAAACTCACGCGCTTGCCGTTTTCCGGCGAACCGAGGGCTGGCGATGAAGATGAGCTCGAAGGCGTTGATCCGCACCGCAGTGTTTCCGGTGGCCGGACGCGGTACGCGCTTCCTGCCGGCGACCAAGGCGAGTCCGAAGGAGATGCTGCCGGTGGTCGACAAGCCGCTCATTCAGTACGCGGTGGAGGAGGCGCTCGCCGCCGGCGCGAGCCGCCTGGTGTTCATCACCGGCGCCTCCAAGCGCGCGATCGAGGATCATTTCGACTCGGACCCGGAACTGGAGACCATGCTCGCGCAGCAGGGCAAGAGCGCGCTGCTGAGCCAGCTGCGCAGCGTGCTGCCCTCCTACGCCTCCTGCATCTACATCCGCCAGCCCGCCCCCTTGGGGCTAGGACACGCGGTGCTGTGCGCCCAGCCGGCGGTCGGCGCGGAACCCTTCTTCGTACACCTCGCGGATGATCTGATCCGCAGCGAAGTCGCCTGTCTTGAGCAGATGGCGGAAGTTTACGAGGCCAAGCGCGCGAGCGTGCTCGGCGTGCAGCTGGTGCCGCGGGCGGATACCGAGAAATACGGCATCGTCGCGGTCGAGGCGGACCATTCCACCACCAGCCGCGTGCGCAGCATCATCGAGAAGCCCAAGTCCGCGCAGTCTCCCTCGACGCTCGCGGTCGTTGGCCGTTACGTGCTGGCGCCGTCGATCTTCGAGCACCTGGAGAGACTCGGTCACGGCGCCGGAGGGGAGATCCAGCTGACCGACGGTATTGCGGCGCTCATGCGCGAGGAGGCGGTGTACGCCTACCGCTTTGCCGGTAAGCGTTACGACTGCGGCAGCAAACTCGGCTATCTGCAGGCGACCGTCGAGTTCGCGCTCGGGCACCCAGCGCTCGGGAAAGACTTTCGCAAGTACCTCAAGGGCCTCGACATCGACGCCGCGGGCGGCAACGGCAAGAGCAGGCGGCCGGCTGGCGTGCGCAAGCGCAAGTAAGCGCATTCAAGGCAGCCACACGCTCACCAGGGCGCCGCCGCCTGCGCGGTTGGCGAGGCTTAAGTGCCCGCCGTGCGCCTCCACGATCTCGCGACACAGAGTGAGGCCGAGGCCGGTACCGGTCGGCTTGGTAGAAAAAAACGGCAACAGGGCATCGCGCAGCGTGTGCTCGCTGAGCCCACTGCCCCGGTCTCCCACCTCGATTCGAAAGCCGCTCACTTCCTCGCGGATGGCGACCGTGATGTCGGCGGTTTGCGAGCCGGACTCGGCCGCATTCTTCAAAAGGTTGATCATCACCTGCTCGATCTGACCGGCATCAAAGCTGCCCGCACGCCCCGGTAGCGAGCCCTCGGTGCGAAACGCCAGCGTGCCCTCCAGGCGCGCGAGCAACTCCGTCCACGCGACGGGGCTCGGGCGCGGCCGCGGCAGCTTGGCAAAGCGCGCATAGCCGTCGATGAAGCTCGCCAGGTGCGCCGCACGCTCACCGATCGTGGCGAAGATGCGCTGCAGTTGCGCGGAGTCCGCCTCCTGCGCCAGCAGGCGCCCGGAGTGGGCGAGCGAGCTGATCGGCGCGAGCGAGTTGTTGAGCTCGTGGGCGATGACGCGGATGACCTTCTTCCACACCGCCACCTCCTGCGCGGCCAGCTCGCGCGTCAGCTGCTTGAGCAGCAGCAGGCGGTGCGGGCGCGCGTTCAGCAGAAAGCGCCGCTGCGAGAGGTGATAGACCTGCGCTTCACCGGCGACGTCCATGGTGAAGAGCGTATCGCCGCCGCCGCCGACCGCCTCGCGCAGCTCCGCCGGTGCATCGCTCAGCAGCGCAGCAAATTCCAGTCCTTCGAGCTTGCGCCCCGCGCGCAGCAGCTGCCGCGCGGTGACGTTGCTGTAGACGACCCGCTCGCTCGCGTCCGTGAGCAGCATGCTCAGCGGGGAGCTCTGAATGACTGTATCGAGCAGCAGTTCGCGCTGATACAGGTCCAGCCGTTCGCGGCGCAACAGATCCCCGAGCGAGTTGTATGCATCGGTGAGGTCGGTGAGCTCGGCATCCGGCGTGCGGGCGATGCTGACACTGAAGTCATGGTCGCGCAGACTCATGATGCCATCGCGCACCGCGTACAGAACACGCACCCACGGGCGCGTGAGGTGCCGCGCGCCCCAGAGGACGAGCGGTGCGGTGACGAGGAACCCGACGAGTGCGGCGGGCAGCGGCGGCAGCCAGTAACCGGCGCAGGCGGTCCCAGCGGCCGCCGCCAGCGCGCTTAAAGCGAGCGCGGTGGCGAGGCGCCCGGCGAGCGACCAACGCCGTATCACTGCGGCAGCGCGGGCCGGGGTGCTTCGCTTTTCAGCCCCAGTCTCTCCATGCGTCGGTAGAGTGCCTGACGGGAGAGCCCGAGGTCACGTGCCGCATGCGCAATGACCCCGTGGGCGCGCTCGAGTGCCTGCTCGATGCTCGCACGGTCCAGTTCCGGCTCCTCGGCGAGCGTGATGCGCGCGGGGGCGAGATTCAGGGCGGCGGCGCCGATGACGGGACCGTGGGCGAGGAGACAGGCGCGGCGGATGACGTTCTGCAGTTCGCGTACGTTCCCCGGCCATGGATAGCGCTCGAGCGCCGGCGCGGCGTCGGTGCTGAGTGAAAATCCCGGTTCCAGAAAATGCCGCGCCAACGGCAGGATGTCGGCGCGCCGCGCGATGAGCGGCGGCACCTCAAGCTCAATGACATTGAGTCGGTAGAACAGGTCCTCGCGGAAGGCGCCTGTCCGCATCGCCGCGCGCAGCGGCGTATTCGTGGCGGCGATGATCCGCACTCGCGTGCGGCGCGTGCTGTTGGAGCCCAGGCGCTCGAACTCCCCGGTCTGCAGCACCCGCAGCAGCTTCGCCTGGCCGCTGCCCCCGAGCGTGCCGAGCTCATCGAGGAACAGCGTGCCGCCATCGGCCGCCTCAAAACGCCCCACGCGCGCGCGCGCCCCCGTGAAGGCGCCGGCCTCGGTGCCGAAGAGCTCCGCTTCCATCAGCTCCTGCGGCAGCGCTGCCAGGTTCACCTTGAGGTAGGGCCCGTCGGCCCGCGCCGAGTTGGCGTGCACGATGTCGGCCAGCACTTCCTTGCCGGCTCCGTTCGGACCGGTGATGAGCACGGGAACTTCCGCGTGCGCCACCTGCGTCGCCATGGCCACGAGCGTATGCATGGCCTCGCTCTCGTAGATGATGCCTTTGAGATCAAAGCGCTCGGCGAGCGCGGCGCGCGCCGCGCGCTGCGCGGCGCGCAGCGCCTCGGCCTCGGCTCGGGCGCTACCGAGGTCCAGCAGGTTTCGGACCGTCGTGATCAGGCGCGCATCGTCCCAGGGCTTGGCGACGTAGTCGGCCGCACCCGCGCGCACCAGCTCGACGGCCGTCTCCAGGTGCGTCCAGGCGGTGAGTAAGATGATCGGCAGCTGCGGGGCGTGCGCACGGATCTCACGAAACAGCGCGACCCCTTCGGCGCCACTGGTGGCCTCGCGCTGGAAATTCATGTCCTGGATCACCAGATGCACGTCGGCGCGCTGCAGCTGTTCCAGACCCGCCGCGGGACTGGCGGCCGTGAGGACCTGTGCGCCGTGCAACGCCAGGAGCACGTCGAATGCCGTGCGCACCGCTTCGCTGTCGTCGATGACGAGGACCGTGTGGCCCGCAAGGCTCACGCGCAGCGCATCGGGCAGCATGCGGTTCATGAGTGCGATGCTAACACTGGCGCTGGCCTTTCAGGCGCACCCTTCAGGCACTACACGTTCACACCGTGCGCGTCGCCACCGCCGGGGACACGGCCGCTGCACGGCGCGCCGGCTGCCAGGCGGCGAGCTGTCCGATCCCCCACAGGAGCAGCACGCCGCCGATGAGGTAGTAGAGGTTTAGACGCGGCAGCTCGTACGTAAGGGACAGCCAGTAGCCGACGGCAAGCGCCAGGACGCACCCCACGAGGATGCCGGTGCTGGTGATCAGGCCGTTCTCGACGAGGAAGTAACGCACGATGTCGCGCCGCCGCGCGCCGACGGCGCGCCGCGTACCGATCTGCTTGGTGCGCGTGCTCACATTAAACGTGGCGAGGGCGAAAATGCCCAGACAGGTCACCGCGATCAGCAGCGCCGTCACCGTCACGAGGTAGATGCTCATGGAGCGATCCCCTAGGTAGGTCAGGTCGCGGAAGTAGTTGAGCGCGCGCACAAAATGCACCACGCGATCGGGGTTGGAGCGTGACAGGTGCTCCTCGGCCGTGCGCATCACCGCATCGCGCTGCCCAGGCTGGGTGCGCACCAGATAGATGAGTGACCCACCGCCCTCGGTAAAGGGACTACGGGGCACGAGATACACATAGTCCGGGTGGCGGTTGTCGGGCCAGGAACCTAACATCGGATCCACGATGCCGATGATGGTGGCCGCCTGGCCGATCGAGTCATAGACCTGCTTGCCGAGGGCGTTCTCTTTGGGAAACAGATACTGCGCGAGCGCGCGGGTGACGATGATCTGCGGCACGAAGCGCGAAGCGTCTGTCTTGGTCAGCGGCGGCTGGATCTCGTCGTGGCGGAAGTTGCGGCCCGCCACGAGGTGCAGTCCGAGAGCGTCAAGGCCCTGCTCGTCGACTTCAAAGTCGTTCATATTTTCCGTGGTGTGCTGGTTGGGCCTCGTCGCCAGGGGCGTCGCGCTGCCCCCGCCGCTCAGGGGTATGGCGTTGGCGGCGGTGGCCGCAACCACTCCCGTGAGGCCGCGCAGGAAGTGCAGGTCTTCCTGGATCGAGGTTTGCGCATGGTAGCGCTCGGTGAAGCCGGCGCTGGAGATGACGAGCACGTTGTCCACGTCGATGCCCGTCGGACGGCGCATGGCCTCGATGCGCTGCATGACAATGTAGAGTGCGTTCACCAGCACCGCGAGTGCGATCGCGATCTGCATCGCGACCAGCACCGCCCCGGTGCGGTTGCGCAAGAGCGCGGAGAGGATCGGGCGGACGTTGAGGCTCATGGCGGATCTCCTCTTTATTGGCTCTTGAGGTACTGGGCGGGCGGCAGGCGACCCACGCGCCACGCCGGATACAGCCCGGCGGCGAGCGTTGCGGCGATCGCGAGTACTACGGCCCAGATGACACCGATTGAATCGATGTGCGTGAGCTCCTGGTAGCCGCCGCGGTGGCCAAGGTGAGCAGCCGCATACATATGATGCACGCCCATCAGCCCTAAGGCCGCCAGCCCCAGTCCGAGCACGGCACCGAGCACCGAGAGGCTGCCGACCTCGACCAGGTGCTGAATGAAGATCTGCCGGCGGCTGGCACCGAGCGCGCGACGCACGCCGGTAGTCGGTGCGCCGTTGAGGAACTTCGCCAGCAGCAGCCCCACGGTGTTGATGAGACACACCACGAGGAAGGCGAACGCCAGTGCCACCAGCACGCGATTGTCGTTATCGACCACCTTGCGGTCGCGCAACCACTGGCCGACATTGGTCAGCCGGTTGTCACGCGGCCGCTCAAAGCGACCGGCGTTGTGCTGCTCGGCCCAATAACTATCCATGTACGCTTGCATGCGCTCGCGACTTTGCGTGTCCGGCAGCTCGACCCACATCTGCAGCCAGATGCAATCGGAGTTGAGGAAATCCGCCATCGTGTCGAGCTTCTCGGGCCGCCAGCAGTCGGTGTTGCCGCTGCTGAGTAGTTCCAGCTCCTTGCCCCAGGCAAAGGGAATGTAGGCATCCTCGGGCAGCTGAAAGTTGCCGCCGTTGAGGTCGTAGAAGCGCGGTCGCGGCAGCCAGTCATCCAGTACACCGACCACGCGGAACTCGCGGTCGTTCCAGCGCAAGGTGCGCCCGACGCTGTTGATGCCGCCGAAGAGCTTCTCGTTCTCGGCGCGCGATAAGACGATCACCGGCTGCGGCGGACTGTCGGCGCCGCCGTTCCAGCCCGCGCCGTACAGGAACGGCACATCGAACAGCGGGAAGAAGTCCGCCGTCGCGAGGCGCGTTTCCACGCGCGCGGGCGGCGCCCCAGCACCACTCACGACGCCGTCGACCACGTACATAACGGTTTTGCGCTCCGGAATGTTCGAAGCCAACAGGTGCACCGCGTCGCGGTACGTGAGCTGCGGCGGCGGCATGAGCGAGCCGTCGTGGTTGTACGCCTGCTTCGGGTCCCAGTTGTCCATGGTGACCGCGTACAGCCGGTCGTTCTTCCACCAGATCGGGTTCCCCGACATCGCGTGGTAGACGGTGAGCGTCATGATGCACACCGCGATCCCGAGGGCGATCGCGAACACCATCAGCACCGTGAGTCCGGGATTGCGCTGGAAGCTCTTAAGCGCCAGACGTGCGTAGTAGCCGAACATGGTGCCTCCTTCAGCTCGTGCGTGGTGTCAAGCGAGCGCGGCGCCGCCGGCACTGGCGGGCGTGGGGCGCGATTCGTAGATGCGAAAGTCCGAGATCTGGCCATCCACCAGATGCACGTTGCGCTGCGCGCGGCGCGCCAGTTCCGGATCGTGCGTCACGAGGAGGATCGTGGTGCCGAGGTCATTGATCTGCTCGAGCAGTTCCATCACCTGCCGCGCCATCAGGGAGTCCAGGTTCCCGGTCGGCTCATCGGCCAGGAGGAACGCCGGGTCCCCGGCGATGGCGCGGGCGATGGCGACGCGCTGTTGCTGTCCGCCCGAGAGCTGCGAGGGCATGTGTTTCAGGCGCGAGGAGAGGCCGACGAGATCGAGCGCGCTGCCGATGCGCTCGCGTCGATCCTTGGCGCTTAGGCGCCGGTAGCGCAACGGCACGTCGACGTTGTCGTAGATGTTCAGGTCCGGAATGAGGTTGAAGCTCTGGAAGATGAAGCCTATCCGTTCGTTGCGCAGGCGCGAACGCGCATCATCGGAGAGCTGGCGCACGTCCTGGCCATCGAGCTGATAGCCGCCTGACTCGAAGTTCTCCAAGAGGCCTGCGACATTGAGGAAGGTCGTCTTGCCGGAGCCGGACGGGCCGGTGACGGCGACGAACTCCCCGGAGCCGACCTCGAGGGAGAAGTTGCGCAGCGCATAGGTCTCGATGAGATCGGTGCGGTAGATCTTGCTGACATCCTGCATCTTGAGCATCGCTTAGGTCCTCCTCAGGGCGCCGGTGGCCGGCGCGCCTGATCTAGTTTGAGATGGCGAATTCGGGCGCCTGGTTTAAATCGCGCGTGTCAGAGATGACCACGCTGTCGCCTGCGGTGAGCCCGCGGATCACTTCGATCTCCGCGACCGAGGCGGCGCCGAGTACGACCGGTACGCGCACTGCGCGGCCGCCGTGTACGAGGTAGAGCGCACGGGTCTGCTCGTCGATGAACGAGCCGCGCTCGAACTTCAGGACGTTATCGCGCTCATCGAGCACGATGCGCACCGCGGTGCGTTCGTTCTGGCGCAGGCCTGCGGGCTGGCCGTTCTTGAACTTCACTCGCCCGATGACCTGGTTCTGGCGCACCTCGGGGGAGATCGCCGTCACTACGCCGGGCACGTCGGCACCCTCGAGCGTGATCTCGGCGGCCATGCCCGGACGAATTTCACCGGCGTACGACTCGGCGACCTGGAACTCGATCTCAAACTGAGTCAAGTCCACCACGGTGATAAGGGGGGCATCGACCGCCACCCGGGTCTTCTGCGGCAGCGCCAGGTTCGCGACTGTGCCGTCGACGGGGGAGCGTACGGTGAGCTCGGCCACGCGCTCGTTGAGGGAGCTGACCACGAGGGCCTGGCGGTCGCGCTCGAGGCGCTTGGTGCGCAGGTCAAGCGCGAGGCTCTCGCGTTCCAGCTGCGCGGTGTCACGCGCGTGCTCGAAGTTCAGCTTCGCGGTCGCGACGTCATCAATGGAGCGCTGGTAGTCGCGCTCGCTGATCACGCGCTGATCCCACGCCCACTGCGAGCGCTTCAGCTCCCGCTGCGCGGCGTTGATGGCGACCTGCGCCAGATCCGCCTGCTGTTGGCTCGTCATGATCTGGCGGCGGATCTCGATCTGCTGGCGGCTGAGAGCGGCATCGAGGCTGTCGAGCGTCGCGCGCTCACGCTGGGACTCGTTGTTGAGTTCGGGACTGTCGAGCAGCGCCAGGGGCTGGTTCTTCTTGACCGCATCGCCGGCGCGTACGAGGTAGCTCACGGTGCCGGGGGCGATGGCGAACAGCGTCGGGTTCACCGCGGCGACGATGGTGCCGTCGGCGGCGACATCGCGGATGAAGTGCCCGCGGTTCACCTGCACGATACGCAGCCGTTCGCGCGAGATCACGTGCGCGGTATTGAGCCAGCCGTGCAGCAGCCAGGCGAGCAGCAGCACGAGCAGCGCCGCGCCGCCGAGTGCATAGCGCAGCCGGAAACGCCGCCAGTGCGGCTGCGCCTCGTTCAGGGGCGCATCCTGAGCCTCCGTGCCGCGCATGCGTGCAGCATCAATGGTCGACTCGGGGAGTTTGCGCAGCTGAGCAAGTTTCATGCGTACCAGCCGTTGCACATCGCGTGCCAGTGCCGCGCGCCCACACCGCTCACGCTCAAACGCCTGAGCGCGCTGAAAAAACCTGCCGTCGGGTGCGCGGTGGGGCGCTCGGCCCGCTGTCCGGTCAGCGGCCGCGGACACCGGCGGACACCTCGCGGACAGGGGCGTGGCGCTTGCGTGGCGGCGCGCGAGGCGCGCAAAGTCCGCTCAGCGCTTTACCCAGGAGGAGTCCATGGCCAGTCGTCGTTCACCCGATGCTCCGCGACCTCCGAAATCCGTGCCTGCAGGTAGCAGCGCGCGGCACTCAGCGGTCACGCGTAAGTCACCGGCCGCGCCGGTGCGTGTCGCACTGACTGCGCAGGCGCGCCGCGCCATGATCGCCGAGAATGCCTACTTGCGCGCCGAGCGGCGTGGCTTCGTACCCGGACACGAAACCGAAGACTGGCTCGCCGCCGAGACGGAAGTGGATGCGCTGCTGAAGCTCAGCCACGGGGGCTCTCCCCAGTAGCCGCAGGGGCGGCGGGGGACGCAGCGCCCGGCCGGGGTTTGGGCGGCCGCAGGCCGTTCGAATAGAGCACCTTGCCGTCCGGCTTGACGAACACCGCATCAAAATCAGGCATGCGGTTGATGATCTCGAGCGTGCGCTCGGCACCTAGCACGAACGCGGTCTTGGACATGCCATCCGTTTGCGTGGCGGTGGGCGCGAGAATCGTGGCGCTACGCACCATGCTCGCCGAGTGACCCGTGCGCGGGTCGATGATGTGGTGATAGCGCACACCGTTCTCATCGAAATAGCGCTCATAGTCCCCGGAGGTGGATACGGCGGTGTCCGAGACCGGGATCCGCGTGACGACTTTCTGCGGGTTGTCCGGATGCTGGATGGCGATCACCCACGGCCGCCCCATGTGATCGCCGATGAGGCGGCTGTCGCCGCCGGCGGTGACGATCGCGTGCTCGATGCCGCGCGCCTTGAGGATCTCCGTGCACCGATCGACCGCGTATCCCTTGCCGATGCCGCCGAGGTCGATGCGCATGCCGGGGTGCTCGAAGCGTACCGTGTGGTGGGCCTCATCGAGGAGCATGTTGCGCCAGTTGACCGCCGGGAGCGCCGCCTGGATCTGCGTCTCGGTCGGGTGAATGTGCTTGCGATAGTCGTAGAGGTAGCCAACGCTCGCGTAGGTGATGTCGAACGCCCCATCGGTGATTTGCGAGTAGTAGGTCGAGAGCTTGATGAGATCGAACAGCTCCTTATCAACCTGCACCGGTTCGCTGTTCGCGCGCTGATTGATCTGCGACAACTGGCTCTCGGGCTTGTAGTGGCTCATGAGATCATCGATGCGGCGCATCTCGGTCATCACCGCCTCCATCGCCTCGTCCCCCTTGACGGGGTCGTCTGCCCAGAGCTCCACGTACACCCGCGTTCCCATGATCGCTTCGGTGCGGTCCATCCAGGCGGCGCGGGCGGCCTGGGGGAGGGCGAATGCCAGTACGGCGAGCGCCAGCAGGGCGCGCGTGGGCAACACCATCATTGAACCGGCCTCGCAAGCTAAGGGGCGGTAAGCCTACCACCGTCCGCGCTGGCCCCGCGGCCTCCCCCGCGGCGCACAATCTGCCGCCAATACCGCCACTTGCGGGATTGGGGTATTCTGCAAGCCTTTAAAATAAGCGGTAACTCGCGCGGAGCACTGCAAATGAACTTCACGAATTCCAAGGGTCGGGTCTGGGGAGCGATGCTGGCCGCAGCGCTGCTCGCAGCTCCGGCGCTCTCTTTGTCACAAGACACCTCAAGCACGCCCGTCACCTGCGTGGACGGCACCACCTCCCCGCACGGCGGTCGCGGCGCCTGCAGCGGCCATGGCGGCATCGACAAGTCCGCCTCCACGACCGCCCCAACCACGAGCACACCGGCCCCGGCGGCATCGTCCGCAGCCCCCGCTGCGGCGGCGAGCAGCACGACGGGTGCCACGGTCACCTGCAATGACGGGACGAGCTCCAAGGGCGGTCGCGGCGCCTGCAGTGGTCACGGCGGTGTGAACAAGTCAGCCAGCGGCGGTACGGCAGCGACGGCGCCGACCCCGGCGGCGGCTCCGACGGCGGCGACTGCCCCGGCGAGTGCCGCTGCGGCGAGCACGGCCGCGATGGTCACGTGCAATGACGGCACGGGCTCCAAGGGCGGCCGCGGCGCCTGCAGTGGTCACGGCGGCATAAACAAGAACGCCGCGACCGCAGGCGGCGCAGCCCCCGCGGCGGCAGCCCCGGCAACCCCGGCGGCCCCAGCCACCCGGGTGGCCACAGCGGCACCGGCCGGGGCGATGACGAGCGCGGCGGGTTCGGCGGCCTCGACCAAGTACACCCCGCCGGCTCAGGCCGCGCCCGGTGGTGGGCCCGGACAGGTGTGGGTCAATTCGAGCAGTAAGGTCTACCACTGCCAGGACGATGTCTGGTACGGCAAGACGAAGGAGGGGCAGTACATGACTGAGGCGGCGGCCAAGGCCGCGGGCAACCGTCCCGATCACGGCAAGCCCTGCTCCTGATCGCGGCGGGGTGGATTGCGACCCCTCGCCTGAGGGGTCGGCGCGGGGCGCAGAAGTGCTGAGGCGGCGGGAGCTGCTCATCGGTGCCGCCGCAAGTGTCGCCTCTCGTCGGCTGTGGGCGGCCGAGGTGGGCGCTGAGGGCGCGGCGGCCCCGCCGCTCGCCCGTGCGCTGAGTGGTAAGGGCGCCCTTATCCGTCGCGCGATCCGGCCTCCGAATTACGAGACGCCCCTCATCAAGTTGCGCACGCCCTTCACGCGTAACGAGGCGTTCTTCGTGCGCTATCACCTCGCGGTGATTCCCGAGATCGATGCGCGCAGCTGGCAGCTTGCAGTCGCGGGCGCGAGCGCACAGCAGCCGCTCACGCTGTCGTTGGACGACCTCAAGCGCCGTTTTGAGCCCGTGACGCTCGCGGCCGTGAACCAGTGCTCCGGAAACCGACGCGGGCTTTTCAGCCCGCGCGTACCGGGCGTGCAGTGGGGTAACGGGGCGATGGGCAATGCACGCTGGACGGGCGTGCGGCTACGGGACGTGCTTCGGCGGGCCGGGGTCGCAGCGGATGCGCTCGAGGTGTGGTTCCGCGGTGCCGACAGTGCCGTATTGCCCGCGACACCGAACTTCCAGAAGAGCTTGCCCGTAGAGCGCGCGCTCGATGAGCACACGCTCATCGCCTTCGCGATGAACGGGGCGCCGCTGCCGCACTGGAATGGCGCCCCGGCACGGCTCGTGGTGCCCGGCTGGACGGGCACGTACTGGATGAAACATCTGACTGAGATTCGCATCGAGCCCAAGCCGCTCGATAACTTCTGGATGAAAAGTGCGTACCGCCTGCCAACCGGTGCCTTTCCCGGTGAGCGCTTTGTCAGCCAGGAGACCCCCGAGACCACTCCGATCACCGAGATCCTGGTCAACTCGCTCATCACGAGTCACACCACCGGCGAGACTCTCCCGCGTGGGCGACACGTGCTCTTCGGCGGCAACGCCTGGGACAACGGCGCGGGGATCGAACGCGTCGAGATCTCCACCGATGGCCGACAAAGCTGGCGCGAGGCGCGGCTGGGGCGCGATCTGGGTCGTTTTGCCTGGCGCGAGTTCACCCTGCCGCTTGATACCTCCAAGACCGGCACGCTTGAAGTCGCGGTCCGGGCCAAAAGCCGCAGTGGGTTGCAGCAGCCGGAAAAGCTGACCTTCAACGCCGCCGGCTACCATGACAACATCGTGCAGAGCGTAAGTCTTCAGGTCGTATGAGGCGCCGACGCATCACCGGCCGTATGGGCTCGGCGATGGCCGTTGCGCTGGCCGCCCCGGTGCTGGCCGCCGCCGACGACAGCGGCGTGCAGCTCAAAGATGCGGAGGGCAAGGACCTGACGAGCAGCCGCTGCGTTATCTGTCACAGCTTGGAATATATCCCGAGTAACGCGCCCGCCATGGATCGAGCCGCCTGGCAGAAGACTGTGCAGAAGATGCGCGAGCGCTTCGGGGCGCCGATTACTGATGAGGAAGCCAAAAGCATCCTCGATTACTTGAGCGCTACGTACGCGGGTAAGTCCTAGCTCCGTGGCAAACTCACCTCGTAGCAGCGCCGCTCAGACGCCTCCGGAAAACGTGTCGCAGTCTTGTATCGAGCCGCGGGCCAGGCCGCGCTTGAACCAGCTGGTGCGCTCCGCGGCGCTGCCGTGCGTGAAGGATTCGGGCACGATATAGCCGCGCGCGCGTTTCTGCAGCGTGTCATCGCCCACGGCCGCAGCGGCACGCAGCGCCGATTCGACGTCGCCTTGCTCGAGAATGTGCTTGGTCTGATCGGCATGCTGCGCCCACACGCCGGCGAAGCAGTCAGCCTGCAGCTCAAGGCGCACCGACAACTGATTCGCCTGGGCGTCCGAGGCGCGCTGCTGCGCGGCGCGCACCTTGTCGGCGATCCCGAGCAGATTCTGCACGTGGTGGCCCACTTCGTGCGCGAGCACGTACGCTTCGGCGAACTCCCCGGGTGCCTGGAACTCGTCGGCGAGTTGCTGGAAGAAGCTCAGATCGAGATAGACCTTCCGATCGAGCGGACAGTAGAACGGACCCGCCGCTGCACTGCCCGAGCCACAGGCAGTGGGCATGCGGTCGCGGTAGAGCACCAGCTTCGGCGGCACGTACTGGCCGCCGTTGGCGCGGAAGATCGCGCTCCAGGTGTCCTCGGTCTCACCCAGTACGGCGCCGATGAAACGGCCCTGCGGATCCTGCGGCGCTCCGGAAGCAGCGACGGGTGTCGGCGACGCGCTCGGCACCGCGCTCATCAGACCGAGGATTACGCGCGGATCAATGCCAAAGAAATAGGACGCGATGAGCGCGAGGAGCGTGCCACCGAGGCCCAGCTTGAGCCCGCGGCCGCCGCCGGTGCTGCCGCGCACGTCCTCGACGTTGCTGCTTTGCCGAAGATCGTCCCAGCGCACGGCGTTCCCCTTGATTCTCAGATCCCGCGGCGAGCCACGCTATACCGGCGCCGCGCGCGAAAGCAAGCTCACCGGCTCGGACGTGGCGCTGGGCCGTGGCGCGCGACATGCGTCGCGAGGGAGTTGTAAAGCGACTCGGTGAAGGCGTCGGTGTCCACGAAGCCCTTGGGGGGTGAGTAGCGCGCGCGCCAGGCGCCCAGGAGCTTCTCGTGCTTCATCTGCGCGAGAGTTTCGCCGGAGGCGAGCCGCTGCACGACCAGGGCGCTCGTCTCCTTCAGCATCTTCAGGTACTCGCGCAGGTCATCGAGGGTGGCGAGCTCACCGTGACCCGGGATCACCTGCGTGTCAGGCGGCACGACGCGCAGGACGTCCTCACACGCCTCGATCATGCCGCGCACGTTGCCTCCGCCGTTGATGTCGATGAACGGAAAGCCGTAACGCACGAAGATGTCACCCATGTGCACCGCCTTGGCCGCCGGGAAAAACACCACCGAGTCCCCGTCGGTGTGGGCATTGGCGTAGTGGTGCACCCGGATCTCTTGTGCGTCCAGGTGCAGGGTGAGTTCGCGCTCGTACGTGATGGTGGGCAGCGCACCCGGGTCGGCCGGTTTCACGTCGCGCGCGATCGAGCCGCCGTTGCCGATGGTGCCGCCGCTCGCTAGGCGGGTGCGCAGATTATCCTGGGCGATAATGGTCGCGCCGGCCGCGGCGAAAGCGAGATTGCCGTCGGTGTGATCGAAGTGGTAGTGCGTATTCACGACGAACCGCACTGGTTTCTCAGCCCCCAGGCCCTTCAAGGTGGCGCGGATCTTGTCGGCCAGAGCGCCGAACTCGTCATCGACCAGAAGAACGCCCTCACTGCCGATGAGCGCGGCGATATTGCCGCCGGAGCCCTGCAGCAGGTACACGTGGGCGCCCAGCGGCGCGCTCTTGATCTCGACCTTGCTGAAGTCCTGTTCCTGCGCGCTCAGCGGGGCGGCGACGGCGAGCAGCAATCCGAAGAGGAGGGGACACAGAGTCATGAACGCGATCTCCATGGCGATGTGAGGCGCCGGATGCTAACACGCACGCGCTGTATGCCTTCAACCGCCCCCGCGCTCAAGCTCGTGCGTCGCGATGTTCGCGAGCGCGCGCGGATGACCGTACACTTAGGCATCCGCTGGCGGCGCAGGTGCGAGGGCTGCTGTGAGTCTTAAGGGCAAGACACTGTTCGTAACCGGCGCGAGCCGCGGCATCGGCGTGGCGATCGCGCTGCGCGCTGCGCAGGATGGCGCGAACATCGCCATCGCCGCCAAGACGGCCACACCCCACCCGAAGCTCCCGGGCACCATTTACACCGCGGCGCAGGAGATAGAGCGCGCCGGCGGCAAGGCACTGCCGCTGGTGGTCGACGTGCGCGATGAGGCGAGCGTGCTCAGCGCGGTGAAGCAATGCGCGGAAACCTTCGGCGGCATCGACATCTGCATCAACAACGCCTCGGCGATCAACCTGGCGTCGACCGAGCAGGTCGACATGCGCCGCTACGATCTGATCCAGCAGATCAACACGCGCGGCACATTCATCACCACGCGCGCCTGTTTGCCGTACCTGAAGCTCGCCGGCAATCCGCACGTGCTGACGCTATCGCCGCCCCTGGATCTGAAACCGCAGTGGTTCGCCCCGCACCTCGCCTATTCGCTTTCCAAGTACGGCATGTCGCTGTGCATGCTCGGCATGGCCGCGGAGTACCGTGCGGCGGGCATTGCCTGTAACGCGCTGTGGCCGCGCACTACGATCGCCACTGCCGCGGTGGAGTTCGCGCTTGGCGGCACCGCGATGCTGCAGCGCTCGCGCAAGCCAGAGATCGTGGCGGATGCCGCACACGTGATCCTCAGCCGCAGCGCGCGCGAGTGCACCGGGCAGTTTCTTATCGATGACAGCGTGCTTTACGAGGCCGGCGTGCGCGACTTCGAGCCCTATAGCGTGGAGCCCGGTGGCGTGCTGTTCGCGGACCTGTTCGTGGATCGCTCCCTCCCCGCGCCGCCCGGGGTGAAACTTCAGTTTCTGTACGAGTGAGGCCGACGCCATGAGCAGTATTCCGCAGGCCGTGAACCGGCGCATCGTGCTGGCGCGCCGCCCCCAAGGTGAGCCCACCGCCGAGGACTTTCGTCTCGAGAAGGAGCCGGTACCGGCCGCCGGTCCCGAGCAACTCCTGCTGCGCACGCGCTACCTCTCGCTCGACCCCTACATGCGCGGGCGCATGAGTGATGCGCCCTCGTACGCGGAGCCGGTGGCGGTCGGTGCGCCGATGACCGGGCAGACCGTGAGCGTGGTGGAGGCCTCCAATGCGGCCGGTTTTGAGGTAGGGGACCTTGTGGTAGCGACGGTCGGCTGGCAGGACTACGGGGTGGTGGATGCGCGCCACGCGGTCAAGCTCGACCCCGCCCTGCCGCGGCCATCCTACGCGCTCGGGGTTCTGGGCATGACGGGGCTCACCGCTTACGTCGGCCTGCTGGACATCGGGCAGCCCGTCGCCGGTGAGACAGTGGCGGTGGCGGCGGCCACCGGGGCGGTCGGCGCGATCGTCGGCCAGATCGCCAAGCTCAAGGGCTGCCGCGTGGTCGGTATCGCGGGGGGAGCGGAAAAATGCGAGTTTGCGGTCAAGTCGCTCGGCTTTGACGCGTGTCTGGATCATCGCGAGCCGAATCTGCGCGAGCGCCTCGTCGAGGCGGCGCCCAAGGGGATTGATGTGTATTTCGAGAACGTCGGCGGCGCGGTGCTCGCCGCGGTGTTGCCCGTCCTGAACGTTCACGCCCGCGTGCCAGTCTGCGGTCTGATCGCCTGGTACAACCTCGCTAAGCTGCCCGAGGGCGTTGATCGCTCACCGCTCATCCTCACGACCGTGCTGCGGCGTCGCCTGAAGCTGCAGGGCTTCATCATCTTCGATCACCTCAAGCGCATGCCGGCGTTCTACCAGGAAATGAGTGCGTGGCTGAAGGAGGGCAAGATCACCTACCGCGAGCAGATCCTCGAGGGCCTGGAGCTCGCGCCGCAGGGGCTGATCGGCATGCTGCGCGGGGAGAATTTCGGCAAGCTCGTGGTGCGGGTCTCCGGAAGCTGAAAGGTTCTATGGGCGAGCGCCTCACGGTCGTCTGGGTTTACGACGTCATCTCTCCGTTTGCTTATCTCGCACTGCCACGACTGGGCGAGTTGCCCGAGACGGTGGAGCTCAGCCCTATGCCGGTACTCTTTGCGCCGCTCCTGGATCACTTCGGGCAACGCGGGCCGGCGGAGATTCCTTCCAAGCGCCGCTTCACTTACCGCTTCGCGCTCTGGCGGGCGCGGCGACTCGGCCTGCCGATGCAATTTCCTCCCGCGCATCCGTTCAACCCGCTCGCCGCCCTGCGGCTCATCATCGCCGCCGGCAGTACCCTGCACGCCGCGCGCACCGTGCTCACGGCCGTCTTCGGCGCCGGGCGCGACGTGAGTGACCCGGCCGTCGTGGCGCAACTCGCGCAGGAACTGGGTGTGGCAAACCCCGAACAGGCGCTCGCGGATCCGGCAGTGAAGGCGCGCTTACGCCAGAACACCCAGTGGGCGAGCGAGCGCGGCGTGTTCGGGGTGCCGACGCTCGTGATCGGCGAGGAGCTCTTCTGGGGTCATGATGCCGTGGATATGGCGCTCGACTATCTGAAGAGACCCGACGACTTCAGCGATGCTGCGATGCGCGCGATCGATCAGCTGCCGATCGCAGCCGCGCGCGTCCCTAAGGCCTCGTGAGCGCGGCACGCACGCGCAAGGTTACCGCGCGCACACCTACCTTTAGAGGCCTCGCGGCACTCGCGCTGGCCTTCGTCGCCTGCAGCGCCACGCCAGCCGCGACTCCGCCCATGCGCGCGCTCACGGCGTTCATCGATCTTGATGCGCAGCACTACGCGCAGCAGTTCGCCGAGGCCTCCGCGCGGCTGAAAATCGCGCAGGCGCGCTTCGAAACGGCCGGGTTTACCGTCCAGACCGTGCGCATTACGACGCAGCCGTTCATGCGCTATGTGGGCGCCTTGAGCCACGAGCAGGCCCTGGCGCTGCTCACGCACCTGGATGAGCTCGGCCGCCAGGAGAAGGTCGCGGTCAACATCGGCCCCGCGGTGCTCGATGACCGACCGGACCCGCGGGCGCTGGCGTTGTTAGAAGAGGTGCAGGCGCAGGGGCTACAGCTGAATGCGAGCATGATCATCGCGGACGAGGCGGGCATTCACTGGAATACGATCCGCGCCGCCGCCCATCATGTGGCGCGCGTTGCCGCGCGCAGCGCGCACAGCCAGGGCACGTTCGCCTTTGCCGCGACCGCGATGCTCGCGCCGGGTTCGCCGTTCTTCCCCGGGTCGTATCACACCGGCCAGGCGGGGCGTTTTGCGGTGGGCCTGCAGTCCGCCGGCACGGTGGCCGAGGTGTTCGCGCGTACGCACGGGGATGCCCCGGCCGCCATTCGCGCCCTTGCGGACGCGCTGAGTGGCTACGCCCGCACGATTCAGCAGCTCGCACCGGACATCGAAGCACGCACCGGCTGGAGTTTCTGGGGATTTGATCCGACGCCCGCGCCGCTCAAGGAGGATTCGATCGGCGCGGCGCTCGAGGCGTTTCAGCCCGCAACCCTCGGGTCGCCCGGTTCGATGACGGCCGCTTATGTGATCACGGAGGCCGAGCGCCAGGTGCCCGGTCCGCGTGTCGGTTACTCCGGCCTTATGCTGCCGGTGCTGGAGGACAGCCGCATCGCCCAGCGCTGGGGCGAGGGGGCCGTGAACTTGGACTCCCTGCTCGCGTACTCGTCAGTGTGCGCCACCGGTCTTGATACGGTGCCGCTGCCGGGAGATGTGACCGAGGCGCAGCTGGCGCGCATCATGGGCGACGTCGCGGTGCTCGCCTATAAGTGGAAGAAGCCTCTCACAGCACGCCTGCAGCCGGTGCACGGCCGCAAGGCGGGCGAGATGACCGAGTTCGATATTCCGTTTATGGTGAACGCGCGCATCCAACCGCTGAAGTGAGCAGCCACGCCGCGGATGCGCGCGCTCCGCGGGCCGAGTTATTCGGCGTGCACAGCGCGGCGCACCGCTACTTCGTAGCCGGGCACCTTCGGTTCCGTATCCACCATCTGCGCCGGGAAACCTGTGCCGGTGACGCGCACGCCGAGCAGCTCCTCGAGCCGACGGATGATATTGGGCGAAAACTCACGCGGGCCGTAGCGGCGCGCACCGTCCTTGAAGATCTCGAGGACGAGCGGCGAGAGCTCGAGGGGCACTTCGTGCGCGCGCGCCATGGCATCAAAGAGACCGACGTCCTTGATGACCAGATCCATCGTGAAGTTGATATCGCGGCTGCCGTTCAGAATCACCTGCGACTCGGTCTCATGCACGAAGGAATTGCCCGAGGAAATGCGAATCGCCTCATAGGCGGTATTGAGGTCAAGACCGGCAACCTTGGCGACCGTGAGCGCCTCGGAGAGCGCGACCAGGTGTACCGTACACAGATAGTTGGTCAGCACCTTAAGCGCGGAGGCTGAGCCGACGGGCCCGGTGTGCAGGATCCGTTGCCCGAGGATCGTCAGTACCGGCAGCACGCGCTCGAAGGTCGCGCGCGCGCCGCCGGCGAAGATGGAGATATTGCCGGTGGCGGCGCGGTGGCAGCCGCCCGAGACCGGGCAGTCCATGGCAAACGCCCCCTGCGCCTCGACGCGCGCCGCGAGGCGCCGTGCTTCCGCAGAATCGGTGGTACTCATCTCCAGCCAGATCTTGCCCGCCTTGAGCCCCGCGAGAACCCCATGGGGGGCTTCCATGACCTCGGCGGAGATGGCCGGCGAGGGCAGGCAGGTGATGATGATATCCACTTCCTCGGCAAGCTCCCGGGGGGTCGCGGCGCTTCTGGCACCCTGCGCGACAAATTGCGCGACGCGTGCGGCGTCTACGTCGCGCACCGTGAGACGCACGCGGTGGCGCAGGAGGTTACCTGCGAGCTGGCCACCCACATTGCCGAGCCCGATAAACCCGATCCGCAGTTCCGTCATGTTGGCAAACTCCACCCGGCCGTCCCCGCTCAAGGGGGCGTGCCATTGGAACACAGGCGGGGAGTTCAGGCTCACCTGGCGCGCGGTCCTGTGAGGGGCGGGTCTGTCATTGCTTCGGACAGCTCATCGGCCGCCCGTGCCAGATCAATCGCGCAGCGCCGTAATGCTCGCAATCGCCCTCACAGATCAAAGGCGTGCCAGATGCGCAGCACCGCGCGCTGCGAGATACCCAGCGCGCTCGCCAACTGGCGGCTGCTCCAGCGTGCCGCGTCCGGGGGCTGCTCGTGTAGCGTCTTGGTGAGTACTGCCTCGACCAGAGCATCACTGATCGAGCGCGGCGCACCAGAGCGCGGGCTATCTGTGAGCCCTTCCAGGCGCCGCGCAACGAAGCGCGCCCGCCATTTGCAGACGGTCTGCGTGGTGACCCGCAGTTGACGCGCGACCTGCCGATTGGTACGGCCGCCATCACAGGCCAGGATAATGCGCGCGCGTTGGGCGATGGTTCGGGCCCGCGCGCGACTGCGCGCCCACTGTCTGAGCTGCTCGCGCTCCCCATCCGTGAGTGTGATCGGTGTGAGCCGGGACCGCTGTACCACTACCGTCCTCCCATGACGCTGCGAGGATGCACACGTACTCAATGCTGACACGCTGCCACCGACGCTTACAAATCGCAACTCGTTCAATGAATTTCTGACTCAGTGTGTTCGCGCGGCGGCCGGCGAAAACAGGCTTTTTTCACATGTTTTTTGCTCGATTGGGGCAAGCCTAACCTGCGTCTTAAACGCGCGACACATCGACACGGGGCAGCGTGGCGCGTAAACCGCGCAGCCACTGTCCGTGATTACACGATTGGCATAACGGGGGAGGGATCCCATGCTCAGGTACACAGTGAACGAAGGTCGCGCAGTGGCGCGACTCATTCTCGGGCTCTGCGCTTTCGGGACGCTCGCCGCTTATGCGCAGGTGTCGGATCCGGGAGTCCGCAAGGCGAACAGCGATGGCGGTCCGCCGCTCACGCTGCCCGGGCTTTCCGCCGAAGATCTGGTGTTTTTTAAAGATGGACTCACCCGGTTCACCACCATCGAGTCTGTTTCAACAGCGCCAAATAACGGT
Organism: uncultured Pseudomonadota bacterium; assembly: GCA_963850955.1. Classification (GTDB taxonomy): domain Bacteria; phylum Pseudomonadota; class Gammaproteobacteria; order Steroidobacterales; family Steroidobacteraceae; genus 13-2-20CM-66-19. The sequence goes on along the minus strand of CAWKMW010000004.1, from coordinate 3,212,285 downwards.
CTCGGGCCGCGTTTCAATTCCAACCAATGCTCCTCGTGTCACTCGCAGCCGTACGTGGGCGGTTCGAGCCCGGCCGCTAACCCGCTTTACAGCGTCGTTAATGCGGACGGTGCAAGTAACCAGATGCCGTGGTTCATAGCGCACAACGGGCCGGTGCGCGAGGCGCGCTTCGTGCAGCAGTCGAACGGGACGCCCGACGGAGGGGTGCATGATCTGTTTGTCATAACCGGTCGCACGGATGCGGGCAGCTGCAATATCAGCCAGCCGAGTTTCCTGCCGGCCGGCAATCCGGTCACCGGCCAGGGCGGCAACAGCAACGTCGTGTTTCGCATTCCGACACCGGCGCTGGGTTCCGGCCTGATCGAGGCGATCACCGACTCGGCGATCCTGGCCAACCAAGCGGCGAACAGCACCACCAAGCAGGGTCTCGGTGTGGCGGGTCATCCGAATCTCAGCGGAAACGATGGCACGATCACCCGTTTCGGCTGGAAGGCGCAGAACAAGTCCCTGCTGATGTTCGCCGGTGAGGCCTACAACGTGGAGATGGGTATCTCGAACGATCTATTCCCGCAGGAGCGCGACGGGACGCCCAACTGCCAGGGAGGCGCAGGCGTCACGGCGCCGAACGATACGGTCAACATCCCGAACCCCGCAGATCCGCCTTCGGCGACGGCGGTGCTTTCGGACATCGAGTCGTTCGCGATCTTCATGCGCATGCTGGCGCCACCGGTGCCGGCGGCCCCTACCCCCTCATCGATGCATGGGCGCGCCGTGTTCGCAAGCGTCGGCTGTGCGCTGTGCCACGCGCCCGCGCTCAACACCGCGGCGACGAGCAGCACCAACGGCCATGGCAGAGCTCCGACTGTCACCGTTGCCAATATCCAGGTGCCGCTGTTCTCGGATCTGCTGGTGCATCACATGGGCACGGGTCTGGCGGACGGAATCGCGCAGGGCGCAGCGGGGCCTGATGAATTTCGCACCGCGCCGCTGTGGGGCCTCGGGCAGCGAGTATTCTTCCTGCACGATGGCCGCACCAATAATCTCATCCAGGCGATCCAGTTTCATGCCAGCTCCGGCAGCGAAGCGAATCAGATCGTGCAGAACTTCGGCGCACTGACTCCCCAAGATCAGCAGGACCTCATCAACTTCCTGCGCTCGCTCTAGAGGCAGCCAGGCGAAGCGCCCCACTGTGGGGAGAGGAGGGCGAGGCCGCCGGTGGAAAAGCTGGCGGCCTCGATCTTTTCTAAGATCCGTGCAGACGGATCGCCGCTTCTGCGAACGCCTCCGCCGCTCCCTTAAATAAGGTAGCAGGCACCGTCTCACCGCCCCCGATGCCGAGCCGGCAGGCTCAGGCCCTTCGGGCGTCGGATCTCTGCACGACCCTGCGTGACGCGTAAGCAGCGAGCACGCATACTGCTATCGTCACGCCAAGAACGAAAAGAGGGGTCATGGAACCGTTTCCAAGAAGCGCGGCCGTGTGGCCGCTCGAGCCCGTCGTGCACCTGGTGTGGGCCGCCCGCAGCTGCACGCCGGGCCGCTTCGCCGTAGGCTCACGCAACCGGTACGGCTCTCCACGCGGAGCATGCAACCATGGAAATTGCGCTCTCACCGCTTGAATTCGCCCGCCGAGCACGGCTGCTTTACCCGGACCGCGAGGCGGTCGTCGACGGGTCCTTGCGCTTTACCTACGCGCAGTTTCTCGATCGCTGCGATCGCTGGTCCGCGGCGCTGCAGCGGCTGGGCGTACAGCCGGGCGATCGGGTGGTGGTCATTGCGCCCAACACCCACGCGATGCTCGAGCAGTTTTACGCCGTGCCGCAGCTCGGCGCGATCGTGGTGCCCCTCAACTATCGGCTGAGTCCCGCCGACTTCCGCTACATGATCGGACATTGCGAACCGGTGGTCGTGTGCGTGCATCCCGACTACATCGGAGCGATCGAGGAGATGCGCGGCGAGCTCTCGAGCGTGCGGCACCTCGTGGCTCTCGAGGGCGCTCATCCGGGCTGGCTGGACTACGAAGCGAGCGTGGCGGGCGCGCCGGCGCAGTTCGTGCGACCGCCGATCACGGAGACAGACGTGCTGACCATCAATTACACGAGCGGCACGACCTCGCGTCCCAAGGGGGTGATGATCACGCATCGCAATGCCTGGATGAATTCCGTGGGCACGCTCGTGCACTTCCCGCTCGCGGTCGGGGAGCGCTATCTGTGGACGTTGCCGATGTTCCACGCCAACGGCTGGACGTTCGTGTGGACGGTGACGGCCGCCGGCGGCACTCATATCTGTCTGCGCAAGGTGGAGGCGGCGGCCATCTACGCGCTGGTGGACACCGAAGCGGTGAGCAGTTTGTGCGCCGCGCCCACGGTACTTATCGCCACGGCCAACGGGCCGCCGGAGCTGCGCCGTAAGCTCCGGCGCGGGGTGCGCGTGCTGACCGCAGGCGCGCCTCCGGCGGCGGCGACCATCGCGCGCATCGAGGGGGAGCTCGGCTGGGTCGTAACGCACATCTACGGTCTGACCGAAACGGCGCCGTTCATCCTGGTATGCGAGCTGCGTCCCGAGCACGCAGGCCTGGACGCCGCGCAGTCGGCGACCCTCAAGGCGCGTCAGGGTGTCGAGCTCATCACCTCCGGTGAACTGCGCGTCGTCGACGACAAGGAACAAGAGGTGCCGGCGGACGGGGCGACGCTCGGTGAGATCGTCGTGCGCGGCAACGTTGTCATGAAGGGCTACTACCGCGATCCAGAGGCCACGGCGGTCGCCTTCCGTAACGGCTGGTTCCACACCGGAGATGCCGCGGTAGTTCACCCCGACGGCTATGTCGAGATACGCGACCGCTTTAAGGACGTCATCATCAGCGGCGGTGAGAACATCTCCTCGATCGAGCTCGAAGGCGTGCTGCTCACGCACCCGGCCGTCATGGAAGCGGCGGTCGTCGGCATGCCGCACGAGAAGTGGGGTGAAACCCCGGTCGCACACGTGGTGCTGCGTGCGGGCGCCAGCACGACTGATGAGGCTCTGAAGGCGCATTGCCGCGAGCGGGTCGCGCATTTTAAGGTGCCGACGGCCATTCACTTCGTGCCGGAGCTGCCCAAGACCGCGACGGGGAAGATTCAAAAGTACGTCCTGCGGAAGGGCCGAAGCGCGATCAGCCGTCAATAGGCAAGGGGTCTGCGGGGCGCGGGGCCACAAAAACATGTGTACCGAAGAAAGGAAGAGGCATGAGCGACAGAGGTGACTTGGGCTTCAACCGGCGTGAGTTTGTACGGGGTGCCGCGTCGGGCTTGGCGCTCGCGGCGGTGCCCGGTTGGGGGCGGGCGGACGCGAGTGGCGCCTCCGCCGCCAAGACCGCAGTACTCGCGCAGATCCCGCCCATGCACGGCGCGAACGTGAAGCGCCTGCAGGAATGGATTGCGCTGCCCTCGATCGCGGCCGAGAACCGCAATTACCCCCAGGGACCTGAGTACATGGCGCGGCTCGCCCGCGATGCGGGCTTCACGGGGGTGGAGATCATTTCCACGTCCGGTAAGCCCGGCGTATTCGGCAAGATCGATGCGGGTGCGTCCACGACAATGGGCATCTATTTCATGTACGACGTGAAGCAGTTCGTGCCCGAGGAGTGGAGCTCACCGCCTCTGGAGGCGCGGCTCGTGCGCAAGGAGGGCCTGGGAACGGTGTGCATGGGCCGCGGGGCGGTAAACCAGAAGGGACCCGAGAACTCCTTCCTCAGCGCTCTGATGGCGTTCAAGGCCGCCGGCAAGGCACTGCCGGTAAACCTCGTGCTCGTGTGCGAGGGTGAGGAGGAAATCGGCTCGCCGCACTTTCACGAAGTCGTCCAGACCCCGAAAGTGATGGGGGAGCTGAAGAAATGCTCGGGAGTATTCATGCCGGAGGCCGGCCAGGACCGTGATGGGGGCGTGCAGGTCTCGCTCGGGGCCAAAGGCGTCATTGAGCTGGAATTGGTATCGAGCGGTGAGAAATGGGGGCGTGGGCCGGCCCACGATGTCCATTCGAGCCTGGAAGCACAGCTGGACTCACCCACCTGGCATCTCGTGCAGGCCCTGAACACGCTCGTGGCGCAAGACGGGCACACCCCGGCGGTTGCGGGGTTCTTCGAGAAGGTTAAACCCCTGACCCCCGCGCAGCTGGAAATGATCCGCAACCATGCCGCTAAGACCTCGGAAAACACGGTCAAGCAGACCTACGGCGTGCAACACTGGGTCCACGATAAGAACTGGTTCGACTCCCTCGTGCTGGTGGAGTCCAAGCCGACCATCAACATCGAGGGCCTGGTCGCCGGTTACACCGGGCCGGGCGGTAAGACAGTGTTGCCGCACCGCGCGGTCGCCAAGATTGACATCCGTCTGGTGCCCGATATGACCACCACCGACACGCTCGCAAAGCTGAAGGCACATCTGGCGAAGCACGGCTTTGCGGACATTGAGGTCAACATGAGCGGCGGCTACAACCCGACGCAAACCGACCCGCAAAGCGGGCTGATCCAGACGCAAATCGCCACGTATCGCAAACTCGGCACCGACCCGCAGCTGTGGCCGCGCTCAGCGGGATCCTGGCCCGGGTACGTCTTCACCGATGCGCCGCTGAGCCTGCCGGCCGGCCACTTCGGACTCGGAAATGGCACCGGTGCACACGCGCCGGATGAGTATTACGTCATCGAGTCCACGAATCCGAAGGTGCAGGGGCTGGACGGGGCAGTGGCCTCGTTCGTGGAGTATCTGTATGCGCTGGCCTAACCGACGCCAGCTCCTCGTCCACCGCGCCTAGCACTTACCGTACGCCACAGCACGAGATAAGACACGACATAAGAAACGAGAATCCCGCCATGAACGCACTCCTGATTCACTTTGGTCTCGGACTAGTTTTCATCGCGCTCTTCTTCTATTTCAACGCCCCGCTGTACCGTTCCGACTGGAAGGGCGCGGGAGTCACGGGCCTCGAGGCGCTTTACTACCTGATTGCGATCTGCTCGTTCGCGACCGGGTACTACTTCAATGTGCAGTACGTGCAGCAATACCCCTCCGAGGCCAGCTGGGTTCATTTCACGAAGCTCCTCTTCACCAACCCGGCGGCCTCCTCGGGCTCTCAGGACCTGGTCACCACGAATGTGCTGCTGTTTCCGCTTTGGACGATCATCGACGGGCGGCGGCTGGGCATGAAGCAGCCCTGGATTTACTTCGTGCTGAGTCTGCTGACGAGCTTCGGCTTCGGCATGGGCCTGTATCTGGCCGCTCACGAGCGACAGTTGCGGTGGCTGCGCGCGCAGGGCGTAACAACGGCAGTGCCCGCGTAGTCGTGACTCCGGGCCGGCCCATGGCGCGTCACGCGCCCCTGGCCGCACCGGCACGCCGGATGAGGGCGCCGGGCTGGCTGGGGCTGTTGGGCTCGGTGCCGATGTTCGCCCTGGCTCAGGAACTTGAGCCGCGTGCCTACGTGGCGACCCCCATTGGAACGACCTTCCTGGTGCTCAGCGATACTCAGGCGAGCGGTTCGGCCGTTTTCGACGCGACGTCGCCCTTCTCCAACGTCCACGCGAGCTTCTATGAAGCAGCCGTCAGTGTCGGTCAGGTATTCTCTTTAGCGGGCCGGCAATCGAGCCTGCTGGTCGCGGTACCCTATGCGCGGGGGGACGTCACGGGCGACGTCGGCGGCAACCAGGAGAGGGTTGATCGTTCGGGGCTCGCTGATGCGGACCTGCGTTTCAGCATGCTTCTCTGGGGCGGGCCTGCTCTAAAGCCGGCGGCTTTTGCGTCCAAAGAAGAGCAAGCGATCGTTGGCATAAGTGTCACTGCGGTCGCGCCGACCGGGCAATACGACAGTACGAAGCTCATCAACATCAGCGCCAACCGCTGGGCAGTAAAGCCGGAAATTGCCCTCTCCGTTCCCGTGGGGCGGTGGCTATGGGATCTTTACGAGGGCGTTTGGTTTTTCACGGATAACGACAATTTCTACGGAGGGCATCGACGCGCGGAGGATCCGATCGCAGCCACGCAGGCGCATGTCAGTTATACGGTTCAGCCGCGGCTGTGGGTCGCGTTCGATGCAACGTACTACACGGGCGGTGCGGTGACGGTCAATGGCGCACCCTCTACGGGCTCGTTAAGCAATGTTCGCGTCGGCGTCACGGCCAGCGTGCCTCTGGCGCGCACGCAATCGCTTAAATTCAGTTACAGCAATGGCGCGGTCACCCGCGTGGGCGGCAACTTTCGCTCGATCGGTGTGGCGTGGCAGTACGCCTTTGTTGATTGACTTGCAGGCGCCGCTCTGGCGGTCCGGGGAGGTGTGGCCGGGGGCGGATTGAGCGGCGGAAAACCAACATTTGGGGCCGCCGGCGCGAAGCAATACGCATAAACCCGGATGCTGACGGCGCGGCGCCGTCGCAAACTGGTGTATGTGCGTGAGGATCTGGCGCGACTATGTGTGCCCCGGCGCACGAATGCACGAAAGTGGCTTAGCGATTCGGTATCTCCCCGAAGGGTGAAGAATCGATGGCTTCGTTTGCGACGCGCCGGTTCAAATGCGCCATGCGAAAGTCAAGCAGCAACGCCGCTAACGGAGTTAACATTAACCAGCGCGTGGCTTGCCCAGCTACAGCTTTAGAAGAGAAAAGCGCGTCCCGATTGCGGCTTCCGGGTCAGCCGTGACGTATCGCACCCGACCACATGGACCTAGAGAGGTTTCCGTCATGAGTGTTTCTCGTTGCATGGTTCTCGCGGCACTGTCGCTGCCGCTGTCAATAACGCTGGCTACGGCGGCGCCACAGGTCGATCCAGACAAGCTGCCGCTGGTGGATTGCTCCACGCTGCATTGGAACGCGCAGTTCCTCGCGAAGTATCCGAAGGCCCCCGCCGCCTGCCAGGAGGCGCGCGTGTACAAGGGCCATCGTTACGCAAAATTTAACGCGAAGGTTTACCTCATCGACCCCAACGGCGGCGTCACGCTTACCTTCCTGAATGTCGCCGGCGATGACCTGAGCACGTTCACGTTGAAGCCCGCTCCCGGTGCGGTCGTCTACGTCAACGGTAAATCGACGCCATACTCGGATCTCAAGGTGGGCGATAAGCTTACGGTGTGGGTGTCCGAGAACCGATTCTCGGTCGCCGGCGCACCGGGTGCAGTGGGCTCGCCCGGCATGGCACCGAAGTAAGTCGCGCTTCGCGGGGGGCAGCGCCTGGCGCGACGCGTCAGGCCTTCCCCGCGCGAGGACGATATCTTGCACGCGACCGGCCGGATCGTTCTCACCGCTCCGTTCGGGGCAGCGCTGTGAATGCGGGTGGGTCGTCGTCGACGGTCGCGTGCCCTGATTGTGACTTGATGCAGCGGCTGCCGTCCCTTCCTCCTGGGGCAACGGGGCGCTGCCGGCGCTGCAAGCGTGCACTCGCCCGACGGCCGGCCGCCCCGCCGGATATGGCGCTGGCGCTGGCCGTCACAGCCGTGATTGCCTACGTGCTCGCCAATGTCTTTCCCCTGATGAACCTCTCGGTCGTGGGCCGCACGGCCGAGACCACGATCAGCGGCGGCGCCTGGGCGATGTGGGAGCAAGGGCAGCGCATTACCGGTGTCATCGTCGCCTTTTGCGGGGTGCTCGCCCCCGGCGGCTATATTCTTTTCATGCTGACGCTGCTACTGGCGGTGCGCCGAGAACCGCTTTCGGGCTGGGCCGCGGACATGCTGCGCTGGGTGCGCCACTTCGAGATCTGGTCGATGCTCGAAGTCATGATGCTCGGCATCCTCGTTTCGCTCATCAAGATCGCGCAACTGGCCACAGTCGATGCCGGTATCGGCATGTACGCCTTTGGCGCGCTGGTGATTCTGTGCCCGGCGATCATGCTGAACTTTGACGAGGAGGCGCTGTGGCAGAAAGTCCAGTGGGCGGACGGCGAGACGCCATCGACCGCCATCGGGACTGCGCGCTCGGGTCCGTTGACGAGGCCGCTTAAATGAGCGTTCGCTGGCTGACCGCCGCGCAGGTCGGACTTGTGTCCTGTGAGGCCTGCCACCTGCTGGAGCGGCCCGCGAGCGCGAGTGAGCCGGGATTCTGTCGCCGCTGCGGCGAGAAACTCGAATTCCGCCGCCACGGCGCCGTGGAGACCACCTGGGCGCTCGTCATTGCCGCGGCGATCTGCTACATCCCCGCGAACGTGCTGCCGGTGCTCAACACGACCTCCCTGGGGTCCACCGAGGGTGACACGATTATGGGGGGCGTAATCTTTCTCTACACCTCCGGTTCCTGGCCGCTGGCGCTCGTGGTGCTGATCGCAAGCGTCATGATCCCACTCGGGAAGATCGCTGCGATCGTCTATCTTCTGATCACGGTGCAGCGCCGCTCGGCCATGAGCAGCGATGAGCGTACCCGCCTGTATCGCATGGTGGTCTTCATCGGCCGCTGGTCGATGCTAGATGTATTTGCCGACACGTTCACCGTGGCGCTGGTGCAGCTGCAACCCTTGATGTCCGTGGCACCGGGTCCGGGCGTGCTGTTCTTCGCAGCCGTGGTGGTGCTGACCATGCTGGCCGCCGAGGCCTTCGATCCGCGTCTGATCTGGGATTCCGCTCAACCTTACCAAGTGCGTCATGCCTAACGAGACCGAATTGAACGAGCTGCCCGAGGCCACGCTCGAGCGCAAGAAACGCCGGCGCATTTCGGTCGTGTGGATCATTCCGATCCTGGCGGCGGTGATCGCGCTCGGGATCGCGATCCAGCGCGCCTTGAACGAAGGGCCCACGATTACCATCGCCTTCAAGGCCGCGGAAGGTGTCGAGGCCGGCAAGACCTTCATCAAGTACAAGGACGTCACCATCGGGCAGGTGACGAAGGTGCAGTTGTCGGAGGACTACACCGGGGTCGTGGTCGAGGCGAAGATCGCCAAGCACGCCGCGCCGCTGCTGCTGGAAGACACCAAGTTCTGGATCGTCGAGCCGCGCGCCAGCCTGAGCGGCATTTCAGGCCTCGGCACACTGCTGTCGGGGAACTACATCGGCATGCAAGTGGGCAAGTCGGCGACGCGACGGCGCAGCTTCACCGGCCTCGACGTGCCGCCTACGGTTACGGACGAGCCCGGGCGCCAGTTTCTGCTGCGCGCCGCGAGCCTCGGCTCGATCGGCATCGGCGCACCGATCTATTACCGCAGTCTGAGCGTGGGCCAAGTCGCAACCTACAGCCTGGCAGCGGACGGCAAGTCGATCGATATCATCGTGTTCGTCAACGCACCGTACGACAAGTATGTCACTTCGCGCACGCGCTTCTGGAATGCCAGCGGCATCGATGTGTCCGCCGGGGCGGACGGCGTGAAGGTGCACACCGAATCCCTGGTGGCCGTGCTCGCGGGCGGAGTCGCGTTCGATTCGCCGGAATTTCTCCCCCCAGGTCCGCCGGCCGCCGCGGACGCGGCTTTTACGCTTTATCCGAACCGCACGATCGCGATGAAGCAGCCGGACCAGCTCGAGCGCCGCTTCGTGCTGTATTTCGATGAATCGGTGCGCGGGCTGTCGGTGGGGGCTCCGGTCACGTTCTTCGGCCTACCAGTCGGAGAGGTTGCCGATGTGGGGCTGGAGTTCAATGCGGAGGCGCTCGATCTGCGGCCGCGTGTACTAATCACGTTTTTCCCGGAGCGTCTCGTGGAGCACGTTTCCGGAGGCGGAAAGAGCAGCGCAGAGACGATGGTGAAGTCAGACCTGGCCAATCGTGACCGCCTCCTGCGCCACATGGTGGAGGAGAAGGGGCTACGTGCCACGCTGCAAAGCGGCAATCTCCTCACCGGGGAGCTGTACGTGGCGTTCGACTACTTACCGAATGCCCCGAAAGTGAAAGTCGACTGGAGCCAAGACCCGCTGCAACTGCCGGTCAGCGATGCGGGTCTCGCCAGCCTCGAGGCCAAGCTCGACAGCATTCTCACCAAGGTCAATCGGATGCCGCTCGAGGAGATGGGTACGGGCGTCAAGAATCTGATCCTCACACTCAACCAGACCCTGAAAGACGCGGACACGATGATCAAGAGCGTCGATACGCAATTCCTCCCCGAGGGCACCAAGACACTCGCGGAGTTGCACCATGCGATTGCCGACGGCGATCAGGCGCTCTTGGGTGAGGATTCCGCCGGTCGTCAGGATTTGCGCGACGCGCTGCAGGAGATGGCGGGTGCGGCGCGATCGATACGCGTCCTGGTGGATTATCTGCAGCGCCACCCTGAAGCCCTGATCCGCGGCAAGAAACAACAGGAGATCCCTTGATGCGACGCATCGCCTCCAACGCCGCCGTGTGCGTTATCGCAGCATTCGTGGGCGGATGTGCGAGTCCGGCATCCCACCTGTATACCTTGACGCCCGCTGCGGCGACGGCCGCGGGACAGGCACTCAGCAACGTGAGTGTCTCGGTCGGACCGGTGTCGGTACCGGCCGTTGTCGATGTACCGCAGATCGTCGTGAGCACGGGCCCGAATCAGGTGGCACACGATGAGTTCAATCGCTGGGCGTCACCCTTGCAGAGCAACATCGCGCGCGTGGTGGCGGAGGAGCTCGTTACCATCCTCGGGACGCCCCGGGTCATGCTGTTCCAGCAGGCCCTGAGCACGCCGCCCGATTACCAGGTTGCGATCGAGGTACAAAGCTTCGAGTCCGCACCGGGCGAGTCTGCGACGCTGAACGCGATCTGGACGGTACGGCAGATCAAGGGTGGGAAAACGCAGACCGGGCGCACGAGCGATCGCGAAGCCATCACACAAAAGGGCTACGACGCACTGGTGGCTGCCCACAGCCGGGCGATCAGCCGCATGAGCCAGGACATCGCGGACACGATACGGGCGCTCAATGGCGCCTCCCCATAGTCCACTGACGCACCGGGCCCCGGTAACCCCGCGCGCTTTCGACTCACACGCGCTGCCTTAAAGCCGATACAGCGTCGCCTCGGGGCACAGCGAACCGGTACGGGCCGGTACGCTATTGGCTCATCTCCGCCAGGGCCTCGCGCACAGGAGCGCTGGAGATCTGCACCCAGCCGCTGTACGGTTGATTCATGTCTAGGATGAGGAGGCAGGCGGTCGCGACACCCCACGCGCCGGCAAGGAGTGCCGCAACGACTGTGGTGTTGAAGCGAGCGAACAGGCCAAAGCCAAAGAAGAGGAGCATGAGCCAACACACCAGGACGAAAAGGACGTGCCACGAAAGCGAGCCGTGCGCCTGTTCACTCAACAGGCGTCGCGTTTCTCCGATGTTGCTCAGCAGCCCGAGCGCGCGGGTCTGCTCGAGCCGCTCAAGATTCGTAGTCGCGGAGAAAGTTGCGATTCGCTGATAGAGCTGTTCGGCTAGCGCGCGCAGATGCGCGGGCGCAAAAACCGCGGCCTTGCTGGAATCCCTCGGCCAGGTCCGCTCGAGATCGCCCGCCACCAACGTGCGCAGCATGGCGCGTGCTTGTGCCCCCTCCGGACCGAACTGGACGAGAATGCGATCGAGTTGGTACAGGTGGACTCCGAGCTGCTGTATCTCGGCCTCTTGCGCATTGAATGACGTGTTGGCGGTGGAAATCAGCAGTCCCAGCACGAGTGCGGCCATGGTCGCTATCAGGCCCATGACGAGCTTGACGACGTCCTTGGAGTCCTGCTCCAGATGCTCTGGCGGCAGCTTTTGTCTGAAGAAGATACCGAGCAGGGCGGCGCCGAACGCGCACGCGAATACCAAAAGGCCGACCACTGTGGAACTCATGCCGGTGCCCCCCCCAAAGAGACCACCGAGGCGTTCGGCGGCAGCCGAAGGCCTCGGTGCTGCGGCACCACTATGGCGTGCGCAGAGGGTTATCTCAAGTTAGGCCACGCGGTGGCGGCCTCTGCGGCGCATCCCGCCTACGTTCCGGTGCCGTCACGTGGCGCCGTGAGCGCCTGTGAGATTTTGATCCCGACGATGGTTGCGACTACGACGGCAAGATAGAACTGGCCGCACATCACCTCGAGCCACACGAGATTATTTGAGGCCGGCGCGATGGTGGTGATATCGGCGTACCCAACGGTGGCGAGGGTGGTGAGGCTGTAGTAGTCGAAGAGCGTGTGCAGCGTATGCCAATTGCCCAGTTGCCACTTGATATCCGGGCTGATACTAAATGAGCGCGGCACGAGCAACCACACAACCGTGTACAACCGCCCCCAGATCAGAGCAATGAGAACGTAGCCGGAGAATGCGCCAACCACATCGTTGAACCCGATACGACGGGTAGTAAAAAGCTCACTTAGGATGACCGAGAGGACGAACAAAAAGAATGCGGCCACGATGAGGCCTGCCATCACATCCAATGGCAGCTGATGTGCGGCCGGTGCAACGTTGCGCCCGATGTCGAGCGCAATCGCCGCGCCGAGGAGCGCCGCTCCCGCGTAGCGCTGGCGCTTGGTGCGCAACACGGCGCTGAGCACTGCGACGCCGACGGCGATGAACAACGCAGTGGAAAGAATGCGTGGCGCTAGCGTTTCGTCCGCCAGCAGCGGGTTCACTATTTCCATCCCCACCAGCAGCGCGAGCAGCCAGACGTGCCTCGTGAGTTTTTCAGGCGCCGCCATGGCGATTCCCCCCGATGCGAGCCTTCACTACAGGTTCAATGCGCGGCAAGCGCCGGGCGACCTGCAGTAGGACAGCTGGCGTGCGTCGCCGAACGGGCCAAATGAAACAGTCGGAACCTCGAGCCGATCGGCGCAGCCGGGGCGTGCGAGCGGAGACACGCAGGCGCGAACGGGCGGCATGCGTGCGCCTGGTAAGCATGGCAGATCAATAGCTGCCGAACCAATCCGCGCTGGCCCGGCAGGCGCGCCAGGCGCCCGGTCGGTTGCCTGCTGGACCGACAAATCGGCCAATCGTCGTAGGTGTCTACCCTTCCACGCGTCCGGCGCCTGCGACGCAGCCGCCGCCTTCCGCACAGATCACGAGGTAAGTCCTGCGCTGATTGCAGCCGGCGACGCCGATGGTGTACTCGGCCCGCTGCGGCGGTGTCCACCGCATCGGCATGTTCGCAGTCTGAATCAGCTCCCGCGATATGACCTGGCCGGTGGCTGCCGGACAATTCAATTCAAATTGCATGCGCCGCTGCGCCGCATCTAGCGCATGCGGCTGGGCCGCATCGATGAAGGGTACCGACTGACATCCGGCCGCTGTCAACCCGACTGCCACGACCAGCATACTTCCGCGTATTTTCATAATTCACCGTGGTTTGTAGGAAAATTTCTGTCCCGCGACCGCCGCCTCGTACATCAGCCCTCCCTTGGCGATCGTGAAGACGGCCATGCCCTTGTAAAACTGGCCGGCGGTGGTCGCATCTTTCTTGCCGCCGCTTGCGGATGCGCCCGCACCGGTCGTTCCGGTGCTGGCTGAGGCCCCGGAGGTAATGGCGATCGCGCTCACGCCTGCGCTGAATTCAAAATTCCCGGACGTGAATTCATCCAGCGCGCGCTTGTCCTCAAAGAAGATGATCTGACTGTAAGCGGTCCCCCCCACCTGAAAGCCGACGCTCAGCTGTGTCATGGTGGTGTCACCGATCAGTTTGCCGTGTGTGTAGACACGCCCTGAACCGCGTGCCCCGCCGACGCCGAAGCCGCCCTTGCCGATCGTCGGAAAGACCGCGTAACCGTAGCTCTTAGGAAAGAATGCGGCACTCTGGCCGGCGTCCTTGAAGAGTTTGACGGTGTCGCTGTCATCATCCGCATGCGCCACACCGAGCACGCCTGCGAGGACTATCAGCGCGAGCGCAAAACGCCATGTCAGCTTCATAAGGCTCTCCAGCAGCGCGGAGGATCCGCTCTGCTCAGGGGGTGAAGGTCGCGCATGCGCTGCGGCATTGTTGACGCGCTCTGCCGAGGCGACGACACTGCAGCTCGCGTGCGCGCCCCCTCAGCGGAATCTCTCATCCACACTGGAACACCATGAGCAAAGTAACCGCCAAGATCAAAGAAGAGATCGAGGCGCTCATTCCTCCCATGATCTTTTTCTTTGTCGCCTTGATTCTCATCGCCTTGATCCGCGCACTGCTGCTGAAGGGCAGCGGCATCGCAGCGAGCACGCCGCTGGAGATCGCGCTGGCGGCCCTCATTCTGGCCAAGGCCGTATTGCTCGCGGACCTTTGGCCCGCCATCAACCGTTACCCGGATAAGCCGCTGATCTACAACGTGCTCTGGAAGACACTGATCTATTCGCTGGTAGCGACGTTGATCCACTACGTGGAGCGTCTCATCGACTTCTGGCGGGAAGCTGGCGGTTTCGTAGCCGGCAACCGGCTGCTTCTTGAGCGAATGGTGTGGGCACACTTCTGGGGGATCGAGATCATGATCCTGGTGCTGGTGTTCAATTACTGTCTGTTCACTGAGCTTTCTCGCGCCCTGGGTCCCAAGAGGATGTGGCAGATAGTCTTGGGACCGCCGGCGTCCGTTCGGACCTAGCGCCCCAGCGCAGCCGCGCGAGCGCCCGAGGTGAGCGCTGCGGTGCGAGTGCGGGAGTACCAGAGATACAGACACGAGAAGGTCCGCGCGAAGGGCTCGCCTCAGGCTGGCGGTAGCACGACGCGGTAGTAAATGCCGTTCGCGCCGTACGAGGGCTGGAACCAGGTGTTGCCGCACAGATAGTAGGTGCTGCCGGACACGTTGGGCATGACGCAGCCGGCCGGCAGTACGCCGTACATGGCTCCGACCGGGAAATTGGCACTCGGTACCGCTACGGCGTTCGCGCCGGCTACAACGCCTGCGTTATAGGCGTTGCTCGTGGCGGCGGCGTTGTTCGCCGCGACCACAGTGGTGGCCACTGCCGCACCCACCACCACGCCTGCTGCCGCAGCCCCGGCCGTGCTCCAGCCGCCGCAGTTATAGCAACCGGAGCCGTAAACGTTCACGGTGGTTGGTGGATGGTAGGCAGGATAGGCCGCCCCGTAGTAGGGACTGTGATAGGCGGTCGCGCCGTAGGCGTTGGTGTAGGTCGTGGTCGGAGAGCCGTAGGCGTGCGTCGCCGTCCCGCCATAGCCGTTGCTCGCGGTCGTTCCCACGCCGGCTACGTGCGTGGCGCTGCCGCCGTAGCCATTGGAGGCGGTCGTTACTCCAGACCCCTCGGCGTGGTAGGCCGAGCCGCCATAGGCATTCGAGGCGCTCGTCCCCTGACCTGCGGTGTGTGTCGCGGTGCCACCATAGGCATTGGTGCGCGTCGTGGAGTCAGATCCAGGGGCGTGATACGTAGCGCCCCCGCCATAGGAGTTAGCATGAGCCCAGGCGTCGACACGATCGGCAGCCAACAGCGCGATCAGCGATCCGGCCATAGGAGCGACGAGCTTGTTCATAACGGGACCTTTCATGGCGTGCCACCGGGCTTCGCGTTGCCGGTCTGGCTTTTCGGCGGTGGCCGCATGCCCGAGGGCTTCGCGTCCGGGGCCGCAAATGCCACGTGCTTGGCGGTGGCTACCCTCGGGGAGCCAAACGCATCGGCCGCAACGGCGGTATCCAGGTGCCAGTTGGACAGCTCCAGCACGTGGCGCAGCTGGAGCGGATCGTTGAGGAAAATCGCGTACAGCCGCCGCGGTAGGTGATCCTCCGCGCCGATCCAGGCCTGTACGAATACATCGCCGGTCACGTACGCCACCATGTCCGTGGTGGTACCACCGACCACGATCGAGCGACCGATGTAGAAAGCGTGCTTAAGTCCGGCGGCGATGTCCTTGTACGGGTCGGCGACGATCACGTCGTCGAAGGGGAAGTAAATCGCGGCCGTTTTATACGCCGCCTGCAGCGCCGCATCGATGGTCGGCGGCGCATCGGCGACGGCTACCAGATTCTCCGCGGGCGCAAGTGCCATCATGACCTTGCCGTCGTAGTAAAACTCCGACGCAGGACCGTCACCAAGGGTGAGCACCCGCAACTTGTCCGGCCGCTTCAGGGTGACTTCGGACTTCGTGCTGTAAATCAGCGGCGGGCCCAGGCGGCTCGGGCTTTCGTAGGAAACGACGGCCGTAAAGGACATCGTCTTGGCGGCGGCAAGGCGCGCGCTAGATGCCTTGAGGATCTCAACCGCGCGTGGTTCAAGGCCCGGTATGAAATTCAGGACGGGCGGTTTGGCCGTCGTCTTGCCCGCTGCCTTGGTGGACTGCGGCGACTGTTGTGCGCCAGCACCTGCGCACAACACGGCCCCCAGCGCGAGCAGCGCTGCGCTGCGGAATACTGCCCTGCATACCATTGTCCGTCTCCGCCTTGGTCTATCTGAAGCGCATGGCCCTTCGGGTCCAGTACGCATCCCTTTGCCTGCGGGCTCCTCGGAGTGCCGCAGCCGCGCTTGGGCTCTTATTTTGATCTTGCGCCCTGAGCGCTCTATTGGCAGCCGTACTTATACGTAGTTCGCCGCGCGGGCCTAGCGCCGGCCGATGTCCGAGGAGAAGTGGGCTCGCTCCGGCCAGGGAAGGCCGGTTTAAGCATTGCGAAGCTCCTTGGGACCACCGAGGGATCTGCTTCGGCTCTTAGCGGGGCTGCGCTGGGGGGCAGCGGCTGTGGGGGCCGAGCTAGTAGCGAGTCTCGACAGGCCCGCGACTAAGGGAACGCAAGCGCAGTCCTGAATGTCCCCGCCGCCGGCCCGCCTGGGCGGTCGGCTGGCCGGCACACATCGATGTGATGCAGGTCAGCACCCGCAGGGGTGCCGTTCGCAGAACAGGCCCGGCATTTCGGAGGACGGCAGCTCGCAGTCCGGGGAAAGCTCGTCTGGGTCAGTCCGCCGAATCGCCTCAGTACTTGACCGTGTAATGATGTGCCTCGAGGCACGCCGAGAACGCTTTCTTGAAGGCATCAAGTTGCTGCGCGGCAGTTTGCGTGGCCGCCTGCACCTGTTGATTGGCCTGCTGCGAGGCGGTCTGCTCCTGCTCCCGCGCCCTGATTTTCATGCCGAGGAAGCCGACACCCGCGCCTATGGCGGCCCCCTTGCCCGCATCACCCGCGATGGCACCGATCAGGGCACCGCCTGCGGCGCCGCCCACCGCGCCCTTGGCGCCGGCGCCGACGTTGGCCTGTTGCACCTGCTGCTGTTGCTGGGCTGCTTGCTGTTGAGTGGCTTGCGTGTTCTTGGCGATCTGGAACGGGTCGTAGCCGGTGTTCTGCACTGCCCAGTTGTAGCAGGCGCTCTCGTCGATCGACTGCTGGCTGGGTGTCTGACCCGCGCCCGGAAAGGCGTAGACATTCAGTGTGGCGGCGAGTGTCTTCTGACCAGTCGGCGCACCCACCATCGGTGTCTGGGCGTTTGCTATCGAAACAGCTACTGCCGCTAACAGGGGCAGGGTATTCGGTATCCGCATCTTGGGTGTCCTCAATCGCTGACTCGTCGTAAGGCTAGGGCTTGGGCACCGGCGTGCACGCGGCAAACGCACTGACCGTCGTGCCGTCAAGGGCAACCGCCAACGTGGCAGCGCCTGATTCCTCGGCGATCACCAGGCTGAACGCGCGAGCGTTCTCCATGCCCTGGATAAAGATCTGGCCGTTCTCTCGTGTTAGATGAGTGAAGGGCGAGTGCCGCTGTTCGGGGCTCGCGGCCGGAGTGCTCAGCGTCTTCTTGATCAGATCCACCTCGATGAAGGAGGGCATGTTCCACAGTCCGGGCGGCCCGGTCTCGCAATCGCCAATCTCATAACAACGCGTCACGAGCGTGGAGGCGCAGAGAAACCGAGCGGCTCCGGTGAGGTTATCGGCCTGTCCGATCACCGGAATGGCGGCAATCAAGGAGGCTACAAGACTGCGGGCAATGTTGAGCTTCATGTGAGGCGATCCTGGGGTAACCATCCGGCCGGTCTGATATTTGCGGGGCGGGCTCTGGGGCCCGGTCGCGCACCCTCAAAAGCGGTAGTCCTACTTTATCACGTGAAGATCTTGGAGGAGTCCCGCGAAACGGCCGAACAGAAGGCTATCGCGTGCCTTTTTTTGGGATGGAAGTGAAAGCTTGGGTCATGCCGCGCGATCTTTCCAAGGGGCACGCAGGCGCGCAGCGCCGTCACACGAAGGAACGCAAGTCACCTCGCGCGCGGGCGCCGGCGCAGGCTTTGCCACGAAAGCGGTCGGTAAGGCGACAGCGAACAGAAAAGCGCCGGCCGTGGGTCTATTAGCCCCCGTCACGCCGGCAGAGATACGTAGAAGTCCTAATGCCTCCTCGTCCTAATCCCCATAACCTTAGGTATCCGGTGGCCTTTCAGGCGGAGCCACCTGCAGGTTATCGCACGGTTCACCCCCGGGTCTTCGAGCAGATCTAAGGACGAGCTCGAATGGCGGCGAACCGGTCTATTTTTCTCTGGAGAGTCGGGGAGGATTTACATCTATGAAATTTTTACACAAGGCGGCCTTGGCCCTGGCGACGCTGCCGATATGCTGCGCGCTGGCCGCCGCGCCTGCCGCAGCGCAGACCAAGAAGCCTAACATCATTGTCATCATGGGCGACGACATCGGCATGTGGAACATCGGCGCGTACCACCGCGGTATGATGGCCGGCAAGACGCCGAACCTCGACAAGCTCGCCAAGGAAGGCATGATCTTCACGGATTACTACGCCGAGGCGAGTTGCACGGCGGGTCGCGCGAACTTCATCACCGGCGAGTTGCCCATCCGTACCGGCATGACCACCGTCGGCCAGGCAGGTGCCAAAATCGGTATCCCCGCCGAAGCCAGCACCATTGCGACGGCGCTCAAGGTGCAAGGCTACGCCACCGGCCAGTTTGGCAAGAACCATCTCGGCGACCTCAACGAGTTCCTGCCGACGGTCCACGGGTTCGATGAGTTCTTCGGTTATCTCTATCACCTGGACGCGATGGAAGACCCGGCGCACCCAAATTACCCACAGAATCTTTTGAACGTCGTCGGCCCACGCAACATGGTGCACAGCTGGGCGACCAACGTGGACGACCCCACCGTAATGCCGCGCTGGGGCAAAGTCGGCAAGCAGAGGATCGAGGACGCGGGCACGCTGTACCCGAAGCGTATGGAGACCGTGGATGACGAGATCCGCGACCTTGCGCTCAACTTCATGGAGAAGGCGAAGAGAGACGGTAAGCCGTTCTTCGTCTGGCTCAACCCGACACGGATGCACATCGTGACGCATCTGTCCCCGAAGTATGAGGCGTTGCGCAACTCCGAGAACGGCTGGTCGGAAGAAGAAGCCGGCATGGCGCAGCTCGACGACGATGTCGGATTGGTCATGAACAAGCTCAAGGAGATGGGCGAGGATGACAATACCATCGTCGTGTTCACCACCGACAACGGCACCGAGGTCTTTACCTGGCCCGATGGCGGTCAGACGCCGTTCGCACAATCCAAGGGAACCGTGCTCGAGGGCGGCTTCCGTGTGCCGGCCATTCTGCGCTGGCCTGGTCACGTGCCCGCGGACTCGGTGCAGAACGGCATCTTTTCCGGTATGGACTGGTATCCCACGTTCCTTGATGCCGCGGGTAACCCAAACATCACCGAGCAACTGCTTAAAGGCGTGAAACTCGGCGACCGCGTCTATAAGAACCACCTGGATGGCTACGACCAGATGGCCGCCATCACCGGCAAAGGCCCATCCACGCGTCACGAGATCTTCTATCTCGGTGAGAGTACGGTCGGCGCGGTGCGCATCGATGACTATAAGTTCCGCTTCATCGACCAGCCCGCCGGCTGGCTCGGGGAAAAGACCCATCCGGACGTGCCTTACATCACGAACCTGCGTCTTGATCCGTTCGAACGGACTGGCTGGCCGAGCAATGGGACGAAAGACGGCGCGGAGCAGTACTTCGATTGGTTCAAGTACCAGTTCTGGCGCTTTGTGTTCGTGCAGCAGGTGATGGGCAAGGAAATCCAAACCTTCCTTGACTACCCACCGATGCAACGTGGCGCGAGCTTCAATCTGGACGCCCTGAAGGCGGAAATGGCGAAGAGGATGGCCGAAGCTGAAGCAGCGTCTAAGGGTCCGAGCAACTAGGTTGAGAAAACCCTCACGGCGGGCGGCTCGCAAGAGGCGCCCGCCGTGAACGTCCACAGGGAGATCTTCAATGTTGCCTCGCTCCGCGAGCCGACTGCGGAATTCGCGCTACAGACCCGATGTTTTTGCCGCCAGTCTGACGTTCATCCGGCAGGGGCGCGCCCCATCCCGGCCGTAGGCGCAAGTCTGCCTCGCTAGGTTAAAGTACGTATATCGCGCCCCCTGCGAGTGGATCGACACTTCACTCGGCCTTCTTGTAGGGCAGCGGTGCCGTCGGGGTCATACTGTCAATGTTTCCGAAGGATCGATGGGAGCCACGAAACCATATGAACGCCGAAACCTCACAGTGCTTCAATCGGGTGCGCGCTCGCCTCCGGGACTGGGCGAGCCTGCTCGTGCTTGCCGCCACGGGACTTCTGCCAGCGCTGGCCGCTGCCGACCCGGCCGTGATTGCCACCGCGGATTCGAACACCTGGAAGTTCGCGGCCACTCTGTACGGGTGGTGGCCGAGCGTGAATAGCACGATCAACTTTCCAATTGCCGGGACCACTCACAACCTCAGCGTCGACGCGAATCAGCTCTACAGCAACCTCAATTTAGGCGCCACGGGTGCCTTCGATGTGCACTACGGAAGCTTCGGCGCGTTCACCGATGTCATTTACATGAACCTCGGAGACAAAAGGTCGAATACCCGCGACTTCAGCCTCGGCAACATCGGAATTCCTGCGACCACCACCGCGGATCTGCAAATCAGCCTGAAAACTTGGATCGTGACGATCGCACCCGAATACCGCATCGTCGCGGATCCAAACTGGACGGTCGACCTGCTCGCGGGCGCGCGCTACGCGGAGATCAGCACGACGCTGAGCTGGTCGTTCACCGGCTCTATCGGGCCGCTGCCGCCAGCTGCCCGCGTCGGTGGCTCCGAGGCGAGCCTGCACCTTTGGACCGGCATCGGCGGCATCAAGGGTCAGTACGCCTTCGGCGCGGACAAGAGGTGGTCGGTACCCTTCTATTTCGATGCCGGTTCGGGGGATTCGATGCGCACCTACCAGGCGGTGGGCGGCGTCGGCTATTCGTTCCACTGGGGCGAGATCACCGCGCTGTACCGGTACCTGGATTACAAGCCGCAAGCGAATGCCCGGATCGAGGAAGTCTATTTCAATGGCCCGCTGATCGGTGCCACCTTGCGTTGGTAAAGGGTGCGGACCGCTTCTGCTCAGTGCGCCGGAAATGGCCACAGACGTCGACCTTTGAGTGTCTGCAAGCCCGAAGGTGAGCCGAGCCGTAAGTTCCGAGGGTAGGGCCGGTGGGCCCACGTACCCTGATGGAGGGCAGGCGTGTCGTGTACGAGTGGAGGAATCCGCGCGACGGGGCTGACGTCACCTCCAAGGCGTTGATCTGCGCTCTTGTAGTTGTTCTGTCGTGTCTGGGCAGCGCAGCCTCGCGCGCGGAGGCGACGCGAGCGCAGGCCGACACCGCAGCCGACGCATCGACCAGCGCAGCTGCGGACGCACCGCACACATCCGACACGGCCAGCTCCGAAGAGGACGAGACCCCGACGTCCACCGAGCAGGGCCGCACGACCATCGATACGAGCTTCGATCGCACGACGCGGAGGGAGTGGGTACAAGATACGCGGCGCGAAGCGTGGCACGACACGACGTTCAATGGAGAGCTGCGAAACTACTACTTCGATGGCGACAATTTAAACGGCACCCAGAACGAGGCCTGGGCGCTCGGCGGCTCGCTGGGATTCAAGACCGGGTACTTCCGCAACCTCTTCAACCTCGGCGCTACGGGTTACACCTCGCAGCAGCTCTACGGTCCCGCTGACAAGAACGGGTCGGACTTGCTGTCACCGAATAATCAGCACGGCTACACGGTTCTGGGCGAGCTCTATTCCGAGATCCTGCTCAGCGACGATCTAAAGGGGGTTGTCGGTGAGAAAGGGATCGACACGCCCTACCTCGGCCGCAACGACTCGCGCATGACACCGAATACCTTTGAGATGGCCACCATACTCGGGTCGATCGGCGGTACCGATGGGGCGCCGGGCTGGCGCTTCGGCGCGGGCTGGGTTGACAAGATCAAGGAGCGAGACGGCGTCGACTTCATATCGATGGCTGCGGCGGCCGGCGCGCCCGCCGGCGTCTCGCGCGGGGTGTCGGTCGCGGGCGTGAACTACAGCAGGGGCGACCTTTCGCTCGGCGGTCTCGATTACTACAGCAGCGACATCATCAACATTGCTTACCTTGAGATCAAGGATGCGTTCGCCCTCACCAAGCATCTGCGTCTGCAGCTGGCCGCGCAATACACAAACCAGGCCAGCGTGGGCAACGAGCTGCTCATGGGTCACGAGTTCTCGGTCAATCAACTGGGTTTCAAGGCCGAGCTCGCCTTCCTCGGCGCGTTGGTCACGGCCGCTTTCACGGCGACGAGTAACGGCCCAGCCACCATTCAAAGCCCTTGGAGCGGTGCTCCTGGCTACACCGCCGTGCAGATCGAGAATTTCGACCGCGGCGGCGAGAGTGCACGCATGCTGCGCGCGGCTTGGAACATCAAATACGTCCGGGGGCTGAGTGCTTACGTGTTGGCGGTTCACGGTTCGCAGCCGGACGCGAAGAACCAGTACGCCCAGGATGAGTACGACGCCAACCTCGAGTGGAAGGCGACTACCGGAACGCTGAAGGGACTGACTCTGCTGGCGCGTTACGGAGAGGTTTCGCAGTCGGGTCCGACGCAACACCACACCGAGCAACTGCGGCTCATCATCTATTACGATCCGCCCTGGCTGTGAGGATGAGCGGCACACCCGCGCCGCTGCGCCGCCGCCGGGGATGTCCGCTCGGGCAAATTTCGTATGAGGCGCAGTACACATAGAATGATCCAGGACGCTGGAGCCTTCAGCGTCCGCAGATGTGCCGACCGACGGATTTCAGGCGGCGGGCGACGTTCCTCGCGCCGCTGAAATTGTCGAACACCGAGGGCTACGGGTGCGCCGATGACGACTGAACCGGGACCCATCTACGCAGGTATTGAGCTCGGGGGCACCAAGATCGTCTGCCGGGTCGTGGACGAGCGTGCCGGCATCCTCGCTGAGGAGCGTTTCGCTACCGCGCTCCCCGCCGTAGCGCTCGAGCGCATTGGCGCGTGCATCGAGCGGGCGATCGGCCCACGAAGTTTGGGTGCGATCGGAGTGGCCGCCTTTGGCCCCATCGTCTTAGATGCCACTTCACCGCAGTACGGACGCTTGCTCACGACGCCGAAAGTCGGCTGGTCCGACTTTGACCTGCGCACCGCCCTCGCGAAGCGATTCCACGTGCCGCTCGCGATTGATACCGATGTGAATGCGGCCGCGCTCGCGGAGCAGCAGCAGGGCGCCGCTCGCGGGCTGCGCAGTGTCGCTTACATCACCGTGGGCACCGGGATCGGTGGAGGGTTGGCGGTTGATGGCGCCACGCTCAAAGGCGCCCTGCATCCGGAGATCGGGCACATGCGCTTGAGGCGCCACGCCAGCGACCGACACGTGAGCACCTGCATATTCCACGATGACTGTGCAGAGGGCCTGGTTGCAGGACCGGCCGTCTTCCGCCGCCTAGGAGGGCGTGGCACCTTGGAGGAGGCTCCTGAGATTATGGAGACGGTGGCCGGCTACCTTGGGGATCTCACGGCAAACGTCGTGCTCGCCTGGGCGCCGCACCGAATCGTGTTCGGCGGCGGTCTCATGGCGGCCAAGGGGCTACTTGAGAGGCTCAGGCAGGCGCTGCGCACGGCCATTGGTCGGTACGGGGTGTACGGGCCCTCACAGGCGGATTTCCTCGTGCTGGCAGGCCTTGCAGATGCGGGCCTGGAAGGGGCGCTCATCCTGGCGCGGCGTGCGGCGGGAGGTGACGCGAGCGGCCTCGGCGTAACGCCCTCGTAGGCGCGGTGCACCGAGCGCTCGGTCGCACTCAACGTCATAATCGCAACGTCGGTTCAAGCTCCGGCCCGCGTCGCTTGCCCGGCCTTCTTGATATGACACGTGACTCCTCGGTACATTGCACCGTCCACCCGCGCCGTGGGGACGGACTTGACCAGAACCGAGGACGGTCAGCGTGCACCCTCGCTCCTTTCATCACCCGTGGGTCGTTGCTGCGGCGGTGTATGGGTTATTGTGTGTGCCGGCAGCGCCCGCGGATGTCGGCCCGGCGGACGTTACTGCGGCCGCCATCGAGCACGGGAGCGGCTCCTCCGATCCGGCCCGGGTGGGAATCTGGAAGGCCGCCGTGCCCCCGGCCGGCTCCATGCACGGCGAGTTCGACAACAACGATCCGATCGGGCTCACGGCCGGCGTGCGGATTGCGGCCGACTGCTCGATCAACTGGGTCGATCCGGACGATAAAAAGCTCTACTGCTTCTCCAGCGCCACCTCACTGGTGTTCTTTCTCGATGCGCCTCAGGAGTTTCTACGACGGGCGCGCAAACAGTGGCGGCACCTCGGCTCTTCGGTAAGCTGACGTCCGCTTCTTCGAAGCCTCCTTTTCTGACGGCGACGCGCGCCGTTGCAGGTCGGCAGTTCCTGGAGGGGGCGCGAGCTTACGCCCATTGGAAGCGTGTGGGGTCGGCGGTTAGGGGGAGGACATGACGGATGCGTACGATGTCATCGTGATCGGGGGAGGGCACAACGGCTTAGTCTGTGGTGCCTACCTCGCCAAGTCCGGCCTCAAGACGCTCGTTCTGGAACGGCGGGAGATCTTCGGCGGGGCTGCGGTGACCGAGGAGTTCAGCCCCGGTTTCCGCGCCTCGCGCTTCTCGTACGTGATGAGCCTGCTGCACCCGCGCATCATGCGCGATCTGGAACTGAAGTCCTTCGGACTCGAGGTGCTGCCGGCGAACGATCTTTTCTGTCCCCTGGGGGGCGATGACTACATCATCTTCAGCGATGACACGCAAAAGGTTCAGGCCGAATTTGCCCGCTTCTCGCGCCACGACGCGGAGATCTACCCGCAATTTGCCCGCTACCTTGAGGAGTCCGCCGCGCTCGTGCGGCAGCTCCTGTTTGAGACCCCGGTCGATCCGGTGCGGCGCAACTGGCGCTCGTTCAAGCGCAGTGCGGCGCTTTTGTGGCGCCAGCGCCGCATCGGGGATCAGGCCTACCGGATGGTGGATCTTCTGACGCAGAGCGCGAATGACTATCTCGCCGCGTGGTTCGAGAACGACATCATCCGCAGCGTGCTCGCCTACTATGCCTCCATCGGCACGTTCGCAGGTCCCAAATCCCCGGGCACCGCGTACGTGATCATGCATCACCTGATGGGGGAGCATCAGGGCGCGGGCGGCTGGGGGTTCATCCGCGGCGGCATGGGCGCGATCACCGGCTCGATCGCCCGTTCCGCAGCGCGCTACGGCATGCAGGTTCTCACGCAGGCGCCGGTTTCTGAGGTGTGTGTGACGGGTGGCCGTGCCACCGGCGTGCGCACGAGCGACGGCCGGGAGTTTCGCGCCCGGGCCGTGGTCTCAAACGTCCCGGCCACCACACTCTTCAAGCGTCTCGTCGCCGCCGAGCACGTGCCCGCGGATCTGCTGCGCGAGATCGAGAACTTCCGCACCTTCTCGAGCGCCTTCAAGATGAATATCGCCGCGCACGAGCCGCCGCGCTACCGGGCCTTCGACGCGGCGCGAGTCGGGTTCAAGTACCCGACTTACGTGCACATCGCTCCGGGAATCGATTATCTCGAGCGCGCCTACGACGATGCGAAGTACGGGTGGTACTCCGCACGGCCGTTCCTCACCCCCGTGGCGCCGACTATCGTGGATGATTCGCTCGCCCCGCCGGGCAAGCACGTGATCAATGTCTTCGGCGGGCACGCGCCGTATACCCTCAGGGACGGCGCTTCCTGGGCGCAGGAGAAGCCGAATCTCACGAAGGCCGCGCTCGCGGTGCTCGAGGAAATGGCCCCGGGGTTTTCCGCGCAGATCATTGCGATCGAGACCCTCGTGGCGCCCGATCTTGAGGCCATCGTCGGACTGCCGCAGGGGCACATCTTCCACGGGGAGCTCTCGGCGGATCAGCTGTTCTGGCAGCGCCCGGCCGCGCACTGGTCCGATTACCGCACGCCCGTCAAGGGTCTGTTTCAGTGCGGCTCCTCGACGCATCCGGGCGGCGGAGTGTCGGGCATTCCCGGGCACAACGCCGCGCGCGAGATCCTCAAGGAGTGGAAGCGGCTCTAGCGAGGCTTACGCGTAACCGCGCCGCGAGAAGGCCCGGCCGCTACGCGCGATGAGCCACCACAGCGCCTGAAATACGAGCCAAACGCTGAAGCCAAACAACAGCGCGAACAGTACCCCCTCGGTGGAGAGCGCAAACGTGGGCACCCAGTCGCTGAACGTAGCGCGGGTTAGAGCCGGATCCGCGTGCAGCAGGAGATAACCCACCTGCCGAATGAGGCTGGTGTGCAAGGCGTCCGCCGCCTGCTGCAACTGCTGGACGCTCGCGAGCAGCGACTGAATGAGGCCGCCCTCAGCGTGAAACGTCGGATCCGCGCTGCCAAGGTGGTATTGGATCAGCTGCTGCAGGTCCCCGTGGTGGTACTGGTCCGCAAGCTTCTGCCAGGGGGCAAGATCCAGTCGGGCCTGATCCAGGCGCCCGCCGAGGCGCTGCCGATATTGGGCGATAAACCCCGGAATGAGCCCTCCGGCCACGACCGCGGCCACGAGAAGCAACCGATCGAGGAGGCCACGGAGCAATGCCATCGGGGTGGCCTCCAGGTCAGCGAGCGCGGGGCGCATGAGGGTGCATACCCCCGACTTTATTAGCTTTGCAGGCCCCGTAGTTCAAGAGGAGTCGCCTTTCGGTGGCCGCTCTTACGGCTCACCGCGTCATTCACCCCGGAAGGGCCTACCGAGTCCACCCCGCGGCAGCGGAACCTGCCGGCCGGGCGCCCCGGGGGAGTGCAATCTGTGAGAAGAGGGCCGCCGATCGTCCAGAGAGGTAAAATTCGCCCCGTGTTTTCCGCAATCATGACGCGGGCAATAAAAAAGGAAGGCTCAGGATGTTGAAGCGCTACGTGCTAGCGGTGCTCGGGGTGACGGCCATGCTCAGCGGGTGCGACAACCGCGGGGACGTCGTCGCGTCGGCGGATGGCGCCAAGACGATTAACGGTTCGGTGCGCGTGCCGGCGGGCGAGCACGCCGGAGCGGTCGGCACCGTTAACGGTGCCGTGGACATCGCCGAAAACGCGGTGGTGGGATCGGTCAATACGGTGAACGGCTCGATCGATATTGCCGCGCACGCCGGAGCGGAGGCCGTCACGGCGGTTAATGGACCGATAACCCTCGGCAGCGGCGTGCACGTGACCCGCGGCGTTACCACTGTCAATGGCTCGATCAGCCTCAGCAACGGTGCCGAGGTCGGTGGCGGCATCACGAACGTCAACGGACAAATCGAACTCACCGGGGCGCACGTGGCAGGCGGCGTGCGCACAGTCGAAGGCGACATTGACATCAGCGGTGACTCGCACATCGAGGGCGGCATCGTCGTGGAGAAGAGTAATAGCTGGTTCGGCTTCTCCTGGGACTCCCACCCGCGCAAGCCGCGCATTGTCATCGGCCCGGGCGCGGTGGTGCAGGGCGACCTGCGCTTCGAGCGCGAGGTACAGCTGTACGTGAGTGATCAGGCGACTGTAGGGCCGATCAGCGGCGCAACTCCGATCCGCTTCTCGGGCGAGAAGCCCCCCGGCTAACCCTCAAGTCGCTCAGGTGGCGCCGAGCGTGGAAATGATGGCGTATTTGTCACCCGTGGTGGCGGTGCCCGTGACGGCCATCAGGATCTGTGCGGGCGAGAGGTTCGGGTTGAGGGTCGCAAGACCCGTAAATTGCACGTCATTGAGCACCGCGTAAGTGCCGCTGCAGGCGCTGTAGCTGTACGCAACCTCGTACACGTTTGTCGTGCTGTCGTTGGTAGAGACCGAGCCGCTTAGGGCACAGCCGTTCGAGGCGGTAGTGCCGCTCATGACGCCGCTGTTGGAGATGGCAATGACGGCCCCGGTGACAGTGTCGGTGTAATTGCCGCTGATGGCGAGGGTTGAAGAGCTGTTGGCAGACAGCGCCTCATACGTGAGTGACCAGGTTCCTGTGATCGCGGTGTTGTCGTTCGTGGTGAAGGTGAGGGTGGCGGTGAGGGTGCTTCCCGTCGTGACGCTGCCATCCAGCGTGCCGATGCCGTAGGTTGAACCATCGCTGAAGGTCGCGCTGAAATCCGGGTAACCGTCCACCGTGACGGCAAGACTGCTGCCGGAGACCTGGGCTGAGCCGGTGAACTGCACGCCATCGCTGCGCATGAAGGTGGCCTGCCCGGCGGAATTGATGAGTGCGGTGACGCCCAGGCCGCTGACCGAGTCGCTCCCGCTCCACACGCCGGTCGCTGACTGGGTTGTGGTGTTCGTGCTGTCGGTGCTGGTGGAGTTACAGCTGGCTGCAAGAAGTGCGAGGGTCAGGGTGCTGCCGCTGAGCCAGAGCTGGGAGAAACGCATATAAGGGGTCTCCGGTGAGGTCGCACGGATGGCGCGACGCAGGGCGAGGCGGATTAGAGCACCTCGCGCGTTCGGACAATGTTAGCGCGAGTAACAGACTGTCGCCGCTGCGGCGCACGTCCTCGCCCGAGGCGGGCCCATATACCACACTCGGGCGTCCACGGTGGGAGTTGAACGAACTGCGCAGTTCCACCTAAGGCGGTGAGAACTGCGTCACGCCAGGGCATTCTTCTAATGGCCCCGTCGAGGGTTTAGACGCAAATTTGACCTGTTGCGGCCGGGGCAATTGCGGGCTGCACGTCCACTTTACCCTGCGGATTTGCAGCACTGATATCCAGCGTGGATAAGAAACCAAAAGTCGCGCCATCGATTCGCTTCGCAACCGCGCCGCGCTGGGTCGACCCGGTGGTTTTCGGGCTGCTCTGCTACGCCGTGATCGGCACGGTATGGATGCTCACCGGCCTCGGCGGCCCGACGATCACGCACTACGTCGGTTTGCTGTCGGACACGCCAGCCGCACTCGCCAGTGTCCTCGTCGCCGCCGCGACCGCGCGCCACGCGCCGCGCGGCGCGCTGCGCACGGCGTGGATCCTGCTCGCCACGGCGCTCGCTTGTTACTTTCTCGGGGTCACGATTGGCACCGCTTCGTGGTTGCGCAACGTCGACCCCTTTCCGGGACCGGCCGATGTCTGCTATTGCGCCTTCTACCTGTCATTGTTGCTGGCGGCGTTCTCGCTGATCCGCGCCGCCGCGGTGCGCGTGCCGTGGATTCAGCTCTCCCTCGATGCGACCATTTTCGTCGTCGGTTTCGGCGCCTTCTTCTGGTTCCTGGTCATCCGGCCGGCGGCTTTGTCGACGGAACTGGACTTCCTGCGCCAGGGGCTGACGTTGGGCTATGTCGGCCTCGACTGCGTACTGTTACTCATGTTCGGTGTGCTCCTCCTCACCGGTGGGGATGCGGGCGGCCGACGCGTCCCGCTGCTGCTGCTGAGCGGTTTTGCCGCCATGTTCCTAGGCGACATCCTCTGGTCGCTCGCCAAGGTGCGCGGCTACTACCTGCCCGGCCAGTTCCAGGATGTGCTGTACCTTTGCTGCTACGGCCCGATCGCTCTTGCGGGCCGTGAGCAGATGCGCACCGCGGCGCTACCGGTGCGCAGCCTCTCCAGCACCTCGGATGCTCTGGCGCGTTCGCTGCCGTACGCGGCGATGCTGGTCGCCTTTGTGGTCCTGGTGTACTTCAGTCGCAGCAACATCGGTGGTCCGGCGACCGTCATGACCATGGTGGTGTTCGCGCTGACGCTGCTGCTCATGGTGCGCCAGGGCGTGGTGCTGCGCGGAGATGCGTTGCTGCGCGAGCGCGAAGCCGCCCGCATCGTCGAGGCGCGCTACGCATCCCTCATTGCCAATGCGTCCGACGTCATCATGATCGTAGCTCCGGATGGCACGTTGCGCTTTGTTTCACCCGCCTCGGTGCGCACCCTGGGGATGAAGCCTGAGGAGATCGTCGGCAAGAACCTGCCCGAGCTGTGGGCGGGCGAAGACCGCGAAAAGCTCCGGCTATTTCTGGCGGAAGTCACCGCGGCGCCCTCCGGCACGGTCGGCCCGGTGGAACTGCGCATCGAGCGCGGTACGAAGCGCTACGTGATCGAGAGCGTGGGCAGTAACCTCACGACGGATCCGGCGGTGCAGGGGCTGGCACTGAATTTCCGCGACATCAGTGAGCGCAAGGCGCTCGAGGAACAGCTGCGCCAGCTCGCGTTCCACGATCCGCTGACGCTGCTCGCTAACCGTAACCTGTTCCGCGATCGCGTGCAGCATGCGCTTACTCTCGCGCAGCGGGGGCAAAGTTCGGTCGCGGTCATGTTCCTGGATCTGGATAATTTTAAGAACATCAACGATTCCCTCGGTCACGATGCGGGCGATCGGCTGCTGCAGGCGGTGGCGCAGCGCATCGTGAAGACCACGCGCTCCTCGGACACCGTGGCGCGCCTGGGCGGTGACGAATTTGCGGTGTTGGTGGAAGGCATCGCGACCATCACGGAAGTCGAGCGTCTGGCGGATGCCCTGATCGCGACGCTCGATGTGCCGTTTCCGCTGAACGGCATGGAAGTGCGTGTCGGCGCAAGTATCGGGGTCGCCTTCTCCGCGCGCGAGTCAGGCACGGAGACGCTGCTGAGTAATGCGGACATCGCGATGTACCACGCCAAGGCGGCCGGCAAGAATCGCCACGTGACCTTCCAGACCCAGATGCAGGACATGCTGCACGAGCGCCTGCGCCTGGAAGCGGACATCGGCCGCGCGTTTGCGCGCGAGGAATTTTTCCTGGAATACCAGCCGATCGTGGACCTCGGGACGCGCAGCCTCCTTGGCGTCGAGGCGCTGGTGCGCTGGCGCCACCCCGAGGCGGGCATCCTGATGCCGGCGCGCTTCATCCAGGTGGTCGAGGAGTGTGGGCAGATCGACAAGCTCGGGCGCTGGGTACTCGACAAGGCGTGCCGCGACCTGTGTGCCTGGCGCGGCAGCGTGGCTGGCGGCGCGCGGCTGCGCCTGGCGGTGAACATCTCCGGCCGCCATCTGCAGCATGGGGAGCTGGTGCACGATGTCGCGCAGGCGCTGCACCTCTCGGGCCTGGAAGCGGGCAATCTCGTGATCGAGCTCACCGAAAGCACGATCATGTACAACACCGATGCCAATCTCGAGCGCTTCCACCGACTGAAGTCCCTCGGCGTGCGCCTCGCCATCGACGATTTCGGCACCGGTTACTCGTCGCTCTCATACCTGCACCGCTTCCCCATCGACATCCTGAAAATCGATCGCTCCTTTGTCAGTCGCCTCACCAATTCCGACAACGGCCCGGAGCTTGCGAGCGCGGTCATCACGCTCGGGGAGACCCTCGGCCTTGATACGGTGGCCGAGGGGATCGAGTTTGAGCCGCAGGTCGCAGCACTCCTCGCCTTAGGATGCGTTGCGGGTCAGGGGTTTCTGTTCGCGAAAGCCGGCTCGCTCGAGCAACTCTCTAAGAGCTCCTTTGTCGCGCGACGCAACGCCCTGTGGTCCACGCAGAGCGGTCACGAGGAGCTGTCGGCGACCGGACGCTTCCGGGCCTTCAAAGCCGTTCGTCGCCGCACGGTGGGAGCGGCGTAAAAGCGATTGCCCTCAGGTCGAGGGCACTTTCTCCGCGTGATCCGCGTCGGCCTTAACAGTAGCCGCCCTCTGGCGCACGAGCGCGCTATGCCGGGCGAGCCTGGGCAGTCGTTCGTGCAGGGCGGCGGTATCTCCAGGATACCAGCCCGTCAGCATATAGAGGTACGGATCCACCGCTGAATAATCGGTCCCGAGCACATACGGCGCGAGAGTCGCATGAACCGCCTCAAGGTGTCTCATGTGATCCTGCAACGCACGCTCCTGGATACCCGCCTGGACGGCGGCGCCGGCAGTGGAGTAGCGCTCGGGGTAGGAGTAGCGCAGCGCCGTCTCGTACACATTCGCCGAGAGAAACACCATCCATTGCAGAAAGCGCGCGTGCGCGACACTACCGGGCGCAGGGGCAAGATGCGCCGCCGGATACGCACTCGCAAGAAACGTGAGGATCGCCGCGGACTCGCACACCGCGTTGCCTTCCGGCAGCACCAGTGCCGGCACCTTGCCAGCGGGATTGATGCGACGGTACGCCGCGAGCGCCTCCGGCGTGCGCTCCACCCAGCGCAACTGGTAGGGCTCCCCGATCTCCTCGAGCACGATCTGCACCGCGAGCGAGCCCGTGTTCGGACGTCCGTAGAGCTGGATCACTTGTGCAAATCGTCGATCCAGCGCACGAGTTCGGGCACTTCCACGGGCGTGATGTCCAGATTGACCACGAGCCCCTGCTGTCCGCTGCGCGCGAGCACGCAATGCAGCTGCACCTCCTCGCTCGCATTGATCTCCTGATGCGGCACGTATGGGGGTACGTAGATGAAGTCCCCCGGCGCAGCCTCGGCCACAAACTCCAGCTGATCGCCCCAGCGCAGGCGCGCCAGTCCGCTCACGACGTAGATAACGCTTTCAAGGTCCCCGTGATGGTGCGCACCGGTCTTGGCCTTCGCCTCGATCGTCACCGTGCCCGCCCATAGTTTCTTCGCACCCGTCTTCTCTGTGGTCACGGCCGCACGTCGGCGCATGCCCAGCGTCTGCGCGGTCGCATCATCCAGTTCGCTCGGGCGGATGACCCGGACGCCGTCCGTGCGCCAGCGACGTACGTTGCTGTTCATGCTGATCTCCGGGGTCGACGACTTCAGAGCATGAGCTCGGTCTGCGGTGCCGTTATGGCAAAAGTGTAACCGGCGCCGACCGCACGAGACCAGCGATCCGGTAGTGGGCGCGGGCCGCTCGCACTGGGAGAACGCCGACAAGCGGTTGCGGTATCCGGTAGCGTTTTTGTGCCCGCGCGAGAGACTAGGCTGCTCCGTGAGAGGAGGTGCTCTATGAACGCTATCGCGACCGCTACCCTGACGGGCGCCCTTTTGCTCAGCCTGAGTACGCTCGCGCAGCCGCCTCAGGGCGGCGCTGCGCCTCAGACTCCGCCCGCACCTGCGCCGGGCGTGCCGACACCACCGGGCTTTACGCCGCCGGGCAGCGCGCCGACCCCGCCGGGCTTTACTCCCCCCGGCGCTGCGCCGACCCCTCCCGGATTCACTCCGCCGGGCAGTAACCCGACGCCCCCCGGTTTCAATCCCCCCGGGAGCCCGCCGACCGCACCCGGATTTACGCCGCCGTCCGGAACTCCGCCTGAGCCCCCGCCGGAGTAAACCGCGTCGACGTCGGCCAGCGTGCGCGCCCTTGCCAGGAAAAGGTTGAAGCGGCCATCGCGGCGTCCAAAGCGCAAGGCGACTAAGCCTCGACGGGCCGTCCGCTTGGAAGCGGACGGCGCCTCCTCTGCCTGCGCAGAAGCCGCGATCGGCGTGGCCTCAGGCAGCTCGTGTCTAAACGAAGCTGAAATCACCGGACGTGCTCTGCGGGAAGATCTGGGCGGACTGGGCCGGCGTCAGGCCCCAGAGCGAGCGGAACAGATCGCCCAATACCGCGCGGTAATCATTCAGTACCGGATAGTCGCGGTCCTGGAACAGGTTTGCGCGCTCAAGGCGCTGCTGGGCACCGACGATGCGCCCACCATTGACCGAGCCGCCCAGCACCCAGTAGACGCTGCCGTGACCGTGATCGGTGCCCCGGTCCCCGTTCTCGCGGAAGGTGCGGCCAAACTCCGAGAGCACCACGACGACGGTGTTCTTCCATTCCGCGCCCAGTGCCTGGGCAAAGAGCGCCAGGCCGCGCCCCAGACCGGTGAGATTGCTGGCGAGGGCGCCCTGGGCCGCCCCCTCATTCACATGCGTGTCCCAGCCGCCGATGTCCACGAAACCGATCCGGTAGTTGTCGCGCATGAGCCGGGCCATGCGCTCGGCTTCCAGCTCGAAGCCTTTGATGCTGAGCGCATCGCGGCTCGCGGCACTCATTTCCTCTGAAAGCGCAGCCATGCTCTGCGCGACAGCCCGCCGCAGCTCAAGGCCGCTGGCGACCGCAGGCTCCAGGGCGTGACCTGCGTACATATCGGTGAGGATGCGGATCTGTCGGTCATCAAAGGGCGGCTTGCCCACGCTCTTAAGCGAAATGTTGGCGATGCGATCCGGGCCCTGAAGGGCGAGCGGTAGCGCATCGGTGAAGGAGATAGCCGGCATGTCCGTGGAATCGAGGGCGCGATGCAGGCGTCCGAGAAATCCGGAACGGTAGTCACGCGCGTCCGTAAGCGGCTGACCGAGCTCGATGCTATCCTGAGTTTCAAAGTGGCTCCGGGACAGATCCGGCGTGCCGGCGAAGGGCACAAAGATGACCTGGTGCTGCTGGTACAGCGCGCCGATCGAATCGCGTAGCGCCGGCGCCAGCGCCCAGTCCGCATCAAGCTCGAGCGCCCCGTTGACCTGCTGCACGTCGGGTCGCGGGATGGCGAGTGTGGGACGCGCTTCGTAGTAGAAACTGCTGGAGTAGGGAATCAGCGTGTTGGTCGCGTCATAGCCACCGCGCAGAAACACCAATAGGAAGCGCGGCCCGCTCGGCGGAGCCGCATACAGCCGGCCCACAACCCCGAGGCTGGCGAGGCTGCCAGCGGCCATGCCTAGCCACGCGCGGCGGGTGAGGGCGCTACTCATAATTCATCTCCGGCGAGGCCAGCATAAACGTGTTCCACTCCTGCGGCGAAGCCGCCTGCGCGAGCGCCGCGCGCGTCTTGGCGGCGAGGAAGGGCTCGATGGCCTCGAAGTACAGACGGTTGGACAGTTGTGGGAAGCCGGTGCCGGGCGCGGCCGCACCGTCCTCGGCATCGAAGAGGTGGGCGTTGCCAGTGCCGATCGCACGCGCGATCTCGAAGCGACGGCTCATCTGGCCCGGGCTTGCCCAGTTGCTGGCGGTGAGCGGATAGCCATCCGGTGTCTGCCGTCCGAAGGGAGCCTCGCCGAGTGCGTTGAGCCAGTCGAGCAGCGGGCGCGTGTTCGTGATCGTACGTCCGTCGTAGGCTAGTCGCACCGCGGAGAGCACGTAGCGCATCGGGTCTTTGAACTTGCCATCGCGGGGCACGCTGAATTCCGCGGACAGAAACAGGGTACGTAGCGTCGCGGCAATGTCGCCGTCGGTCTTTTGAAACGTCTCGGCCATCGCTTCGATGAGACGTGGCGGCGGCGCATCGCCGACGTAGTAGGTGGCCAGCTCACGGGAGATGAAGCGCGCGCACGCCTTCTGCCGCACGATGAAGGTCACCGCCTGCTCGACTTCGGTGAAGCCCTGGCCGCCGACCGGGCGACCAAGCAGCACCTTGGGGGCGAAGTCATGTCGTTCCGGGTTGAACTCAAAGGCGCCACGGCGTACGTACAGCGCCTGCCATTCCGGCTTCAGGTGCGGGGCGGCGCCGGCATTAATACCGACGCCGGTCAGCACGCGCGCCAACTGCTGCACGTCCTGTTGCGAGTAACCGCCATCCACGCCGAGCGTGTGCAGTTCCATCAGCTCACGCGCATAGTTCTCGTTGACGTGCCCGACCGCGTTCTGGCTGTTGTCCAGGTACTGCAGCATCGCCGGATGTTCGAGGGTCGCGAGCACGAGGTCGCGAAAATGACCCAGTGCATACGGGCGAATCGCGCGCTCCTCGTAATCGCCGATCAACCAGCGCAGATCGTTCTTGTACCGATACACGCTGAAATGGTTCAGCCAGAACCACACCATCTGCTCGCGCAGCTGCGCCGGGGAATAGATGGCACGCAGCAGCTGCAGGCGCACGGCCTGATAGGCGAGGCGGTTCCCCTCATCGTTGAGGGCCTTGCGTGCCTGCTCCTTCTCCTCGCCATCGGGGAGGGCATTGAGCGCCTTACGTCGCTCCTGCAGCGATTTGAGCGTGGCGGGGGGATCGGCACTGGAGTTCTCGAGCGCCTTGACCTGCGCGGCAATCGGGGCCGGCAGATCCTCCGGCGGCGGCCGCAGCTGCTGCTCGAGGTAGCGCTCGCGGCCGAGCCGGCGGTAGTCACTCACGGTCTGAGTGTCCAGGCCGAATGTCACGCGCTCGAGCCAGGAAACATCCGCGCGGCGCAGCGTCGGCAGCTCCGGGGCGCGCTCTTGAGGCGTGACGCGCGAGGCCGGAGCCGTGCAGGCAACCAAAAGCAGCGCCGCCGCGAGCCCAAGCGCAGCACCGCGACGTGCGCCGCGTGTGATCCTGCGCATGAGGCGCTGTAGCAAGGCAGTACTTCCCGTGGCGTCGCTCAACTGGTTAACGATTGGACCCGGAGAGCGTTGACCGTGGGCCCAGCGTACGTCCCCACGCGCCGGCGCGACGGTTCAACGCCGCTTATGTCAGGAGGGCATGCCGGGGGCCGGAGCAAGCTGTTCGGTACCGCCGATCGTATGCCACGGCAGCGGCGCGATTTTCGGCACCATCCAGATCCACCCGATGAGGCCGAGCACACTCACAAGCGCGGCGCACACGAAGGCGGAGGCGAAGTGATGAGTTTCCTCGACCAGTACCCCCGTGAGCGCAGGCGCGATGACCCCGGCCAGATTGGCGAGCGCATTCTGGATTCCGACCCAGCGCCCCGAGGCACTCGGCCCAGCGAGGATCTGCGAGATGGCAAAGGTCCCTGGCGAAGACGCGCCCATCAGGATTTGAAAGCCAAAAATGGCCCCGAGCGCCCAGAACGGCCTGCCGAGCCCGATACACAGCATGCACCCCACCGCGCCGACAAGGGCCGCGATCATCACGGACTTGTAGGCAAGACTCCCCCGCCCGGTGCGCGCACTCACCCGGTCGATCGCCCAACCGGCGAACAGTGCGCTGAGCGCGTTGACGACGTAGGCGCTGCCGGTCAGGGTTGCCATGGCGGCGGTTGAGAAACCGCGTTCCCGTACGAGATAGAAGGGCAGCCACGTCAGCATGAAGTAGAAGGTGTAATTGCTGGCGAAGTGTCCGAGGCTCGTGCCCCACAGAGCCCTTTGGCGCAACAAGGCGCGCAGGTCCGGGCCATCGTCGCAGAGGAGGCCGGCGGCGCGCGTGGGTAGCTTAATCCGCGACCAGGGCAGGAGCCAAAGG
Source organism: uncultured Pseudomonadota bacterium (assembly GCA_963850955.1). Lineage (GTDB taxonomy): Bacteria > Pseudomonadota > Gammaproteobacteria > Steroidobacterales > Steroidobacteraceae > 13-2-20CM-66-19. The sequence goes on along the minus strand of CAWKMW010000004.1, from coordinate 3,175,232 downwards.
AGCGAGAGCGCGCCAAACACCCAGAATGCGGCGCGCCAGCCGAACTGCACCATCAGGAGTCCGCCGCAGTAAGCGCCCACCGCCGGGGCGAAGTTGTAGGCGAAGCCGACGATGCCGTTGGCACTGCCGAGGTTTCCCACGGGGACGACAGTGGCGAGAAGCTTTGAGACGCAGGGGAAGCCGGCGCTCTCGCCGACGCCGAGCATGAGGCGCAGGAGGAGCAGCACGGTAAAGGAGTGCGCGAAGCCGACCAGCATGGTGGCGCTTGCCCACAAGGCGAGCCCGAGAGCCAGCACGCGCTGCGCGCCGAAGCGTTCGGCGAGCCACCCGACCGGTATCTGCAGCAGGGCGTAGGACCAGAAGAATGCGGAAAAGAGCAGCCCGAGCTGTTGTGGGGAGAAGCCCAGCTCGTCCTGCAGCAGCGGGGCGGCGATGGGCAGCGCGCCGCGATCGACATAGTTGATGAAGAGCGCCGCAGCCAGCAGCGCCACGATGCCCCAAGGGGCTGCGGCGCCTGGTTCAGACGCGATGCGCGGCGGCCTCAACTGGCATAGTCCGCATCGTCGCGATCGAGCAGGCGCTTCAGGGCCCGGAAGTGTAGCTCCACCCGCTCTACACCCCCGACCTGCTCGCAGCTCTGGAACTGCGCGACCGTCGCCTGCATCACAGACTCGGGCAGGAGTCGCAGCGTGCGCCCCGTGGCGAGCGCGAGGATCTGCGTCTGGCAGGCCCGCTCGAGAAAATACAGCCGTTCAAAGGCGTGCGCCGCCGAACGCCCCGTCACGAGCACCCCATGGTTGCGCAGCATCAGAACCGACTTGTGCCCGAGTGCCCGGGCCAGACGCTCGCCTTCGCCGTAGTCCAGTGCAAGGCCGTTGTAGTCGACGTAGGCGATGTCGTTGTGAAAGCCGACAGCGTTCTGCCCGGCCATCTGCAGGGAGGGATCCTCGAGCATGCTGAGCGCGGTCGCGTGCGGCATGTGGGTGTGCAGAACACAGCGCGCCTGGGGCGCCAGGCGGTGTACGGAGAGGTGGATGTAAAGCGCGGTGTCCTCAATGAGCCCGTCACCTGCCACTACGGTGCCGGTGAAGTCGAGTTCCAGGAGGTCGCTCGCCTTGACCTCCGACCATAGGAGGCCAAAGGGGGCCAAATAGAAGCGGTCCGTGTAGCCCGGCACGAGCATCGTCAGGTGATTGTCGATCCCCTCGTTCAGGCCAAAGCGGGCCGCCAGGCGGTGACAGGCGGCCAGATCGATCCTCGCCCTGCGCTCTGCCTCGCTGCGCCGAGCTAAGGGGTCCGGGGCAGCGTTCATCGAGCACCCTCACAGGTCACCCAAAGACAGCGTTCAGTATAGCGTTACGGGTAAGCTTCCGGGCTCAAGAGGCCGTCGGGCCGGCGGCCCGTTCAGGCGGACGAGGAGTCTTACGGTGAGCATCAGGAAGCGGCGACACTACGAGCGTCGAACAAAGCCCAGGACAGGCCCGGGCGCGGTGCGAGGCCTTCGATGAGCACTCCGGCGCCGTTCGCTTGCGAGTGCCCGCACTGTAATCAGGAGCGCCTGCAGACCGGTTACACACCCGAGGAGCTCGTGCAGCTCTTGCGCGCCGGAGCGGAGATCGAGGCGTACTGCATGAGAGCTGCGATCGGCAGTGGTTGATATCGGTCGAGGAGCGTGCGGATCTTGCGCACGCGCTCAGCCGCTAGCGCGGAGGAGTCCCCGGCGGCGCCTCTGCGGCATGGGCGCGCGCCGCAGGGGCGGGCGGCTTACCCCGCTCCTGCCAGCGCTGCAGGACCACGAAGAACGCTGGCACGAACAGCACGGCAAGGCAGGTCGAGGCGATCATGCCGCTGAAGACCGCGATCCCGATGGAGGCACGCGCGGAGGCCCCGGCGCCGCGCGCCAGCACCAGCGGCAGCACACCGAGGATGAAAGCGAAGGAGGTCATGATGATCGGCCGGAAGCGTTTGTGCGCCGCCTCAACCGCCGCCTCAGTGATGCTGTGACCGTGTTGGCGCAGCTCGCGCGCCACTTCGACAATCAGGATCGCGTTCTTGGCTGACAGCGCGATCAACAGCACCAGGCCGATTTGGGTGTACAGGTTATTGGCGATGCCGAGCGCGAGTAGCGCCCCGGCGGTGCCGAGTAATGCGAGCGGCACGCAAAAGATGACCGCGGCGGGGGTGACCCAGCTGCCGTACTGGCCGGCGAGCACGAAGTACACGAGCAGCATGGCGAGCGCGAAGACCACGTACGCCGAGTTTCCGGCGAGCTTCTCCTGGTAGGACATCGCCGTCCACTCGCTGCTCACGCCCGGGGGCAAGGTGCGCGCGGCCAGCTGATCCATGGTCTGCAGCGACTGCCCGGAACTGAAGCCAGCGGCGGTCATGCCATTGATCGAACTGGACGGGTAGAGGTTGTAAAGGCTGATGAGCGCCGGCCCCTGGGTATAGTCGACATCCGCCAGGGTGCCGATCGGCACCATGTCGCCCTTGCTGCTGCGTACGTAGTAGCGGCGCAGGTCCTGCGGGGTAAGGCGAAACTGACTGTCGGCCTGCACGAATACGGGAAAGACGCGTCCGAACTTGGTGATCTGGTTCGTATAGGTGGAGCCGAGGTAGCTTTGCAGAGTGTCAAAAACGCTGCCGATGGGTACGCTCAGCGCCTGCGCCTTGGAGCGGTTGATCTCAGCGCTGATCTGCGGCACGTCCGCACGGAAGGTCGTCATCACGCGCTCGAGGCCGCTTTGCGTGTTGCCTTCGCTCACCAGCACATCCGATATCCGCTGCAGCTTGCGATAATCGAAACTGCCGTCGGTGAGCTCAACCTGCATCTGAAAGCCCCCCGAGTTGCCGATGCCCTGGATGGGCGGGGGCGGTACCACGAGTATCCGGGCCGATTCGATCTGCGCCATTTCCTGGCTCAGTTTCCGGTAGAGCCCCTTCAGATCCTGTCCCTTGTGCTTGTCGCGTTCACCCCAGTCCTTGAGCGTGAGATAGACGACGCCTGCGTTGGCGAGCGAGGCGTTGCCATCGAGCGCGGAGATGCCGCCGATCGTGATCGCATGCTCGACCCCGGGGGTCCTGAGGGCGGCCGCGGTAATGCGTTGCATGACCGCTTGCGTGCGCTCGAGTGAGGCCGCATCGGGCAGTTGTGCGGCGATCAGCAGATAACCCTGGTCCTCGAGCGGAATGAAACTCGTCGGAATACGCGCGAGCGCGAAGACTGCAAAGCCGATCAGCACCGCCGCGATCACGAGCATCAGGCCGCTGCGCTCGATCATGCGTCTGATGAGGCGCGCATAGGCACGCTCGATCGGCTCATAAACGGCATCGAAGCCGCGATAGAACCAGTTCTTGCGCCGACCGGGCTCCACCGCTCGCAGCCACAGGGCGCACTGGGTGGGTTTGAGCGTGGCGGCATTGATGGCACTGATCAGGGCGGTGGCCGCGATCACGAGGGCAAACTGCCGGTACATCTGCCCGGTGATGCCGGGCATGAACGCCGCCGGCAGGAACACGGACATGAGCACCAGGGTGATGCCGATGATCGGTCCGAAGAGCTCGTGCATCGCCGCGATCGAGGCATCGTGCGGCGACTGACCGCGTTCGATGTTGAGGCTCACACCCTCTACGACCACGATGGCATCGTCGACGACGATACCGATCGCGAGCACGATCGACAGCAGCGTCAGCATGTTCACCGAAAAGCCCATCGCCGCCATGGCCGCGAAGGCACCGATGATCGTCACCGGCACGGTGGTGGCCGGGACCAGAGTGGCACGCCAGTTCTGCAGAAAGACCAGGATGACGATGAGCACCAGCACGGCCGCCTCGATGAGCGTGTGGTACACCTCGGTAATCGAGGCGGAGACGAACTTGGTCGTATCAAAGGGGATGCTGTAGTCAATGCCGGGCGGGAAGTCCTTGGATAACTCGACGAGCTTGACCTGCACTTCCTTGGCGATGTCGAGCGCGTTGGCCTCCGGCAATTGAAAGATCGCGATGCCGGCGGCTGCCTTGCCGTCCATGGTGAAGAACTGGCTGTAGGTCTGCGCGCCGAGTTCGACGCGCGCGATGTCACGCAGGCGCGTGATCGAGCGGCTGCCGCCGGCGGCGGTGTCGGTCTTGACGATGATGTCCTCGAACTGCTCCACGTCGTTGAAGGCGCCGGGCACGTTGACCGTCAGCTGGAAGTCCTGCCCGGAGGCGGCCGGGGGCGTGCCGATCTGCCCGGCCGCGACCTCCTGGTTCTGCTGGCGGATCGAGTTAATGACGTCCCCGGGGGTGAGCGAGCGCGCGAGCAGCTGCTGGGGGTTGAGCCAGACGCGCATGCTGTACTGGCCAATCCCGAAGACGGTGACGTCGCCAACTCCCGGCAGCCGTGCGAGCACATCTCGCATGCGAATCGAGGCGTAGTTGTTGAGAAACAGGCTGTCAAAGCGCGGCTCGTTGCTGGTGAGGGTGACGATCTGCAGGATGGCGGTGGACTTCTTGCGCGTGACCACGCCGTTGCTCTGGACGGCGTCGGGAAGCGAAGCGAGCGCCGATGCGACGCGGTTCTGCACCAGCACCTGGGCGAAATCCAGGTCGGTGCCGACCTTGAAGGTCACCGTGAGCGTGTAGTTACCGTCATTGGTGCTCGTCGATTGCATGTACAGCATGTTCTCGACGCCGTTCACCTGCTGCTCGATGGGCAGAGCGACGGTGTTGATCAGCGTGCGCGCATTGGCACCCGGATAGCGAGTGCTGACTTGCACGGTGGGCGGGGTGATCGGCGGATACTGCGATACCGGCAGGCCAAAGAGCGCGACGAAACCCAGCAGCATGGTCAGCAGCGCGATGACGTTGGCGAGGACCGGCCGCTCGATGAAGAACTTGGCGAGCATGTGAGAGGGGGCTTAGCGGGCCGCACCAGGCGGTGGTGGCGGCGCGGTCAACGACTGAGCGACCGGCGTTACGGTATTGCCCGCGATGGCGTTCTGCAGCCCATCGACGACGACCGCGCTGTCCGCTTGGAGTCCGGAGAGCACGGCGCGCATGCCATTCTCGACCGGACCGGTTTCGACACGCTGCTGCACCACCTTGTGGTCGGCACCCACGACGAACACGTAGGCACCCACTTGGTCGTTGCCGACCACGCGGTCGGGAACTGTCAGATGCGCCGTCGGCACATCCAGCGCAATGCGCAGCCGCGCGAACAGTCCCGGCAGGAAGAGGCGCTTGGGATTAGGTACCACGGCGCGCAGCTGCAATGTCCCGCTACCGGTATCCAGACCGGTATCGGCGAAATCCAGAGTGCCCTCGTGCGGATAGCCCGTCTCGGTCTGCAGACCCAGCATGACCGGGACCGGGGGCGCCTGGCCGTTGATCGGCGTGCCGCGCGCCATCGCCGCGGCGCGCACGCGCAAGACGTCGCGTTCGTTGATGCTGAAGTAAATATAGGCAGGCTCGATCTGCTCAAGCGTTGCAAGCTTGGTGGCACTGCCGGAGGTACCGACCAGATTACCCGGATCAACCAGATGGCGGCCGATGCGTCCGGCAAAGGGGGCGGTAATGCGCGTGTAGCCGAGGTTGATCTTGGCGAGCGTGACCGCGGCGGCGGCCTGATCGCGCTGCGACTGCCACTTCTCGACGTTGGCCTGCGAGGTGGCGTTCTCCTTGATCATGCGCAACTGGCGCTCGTATTCGGATTGCGCGTTCAGCAGCTGCGCCTGTTGTGAGGCGAGTTTCGCCGCGTAGGGCTCCGGCTCAATGACGAACAGCAGCTCGCCGGCGGTGACGAGACTGCCGTCCTTGAAATCCACGCTACGCAGGTAGCCCTCGACGCGCGCGACCAGGTCGACCGTCTTGGAAGCGGCCACGGACCCGGTGGCCTGCAGATAGTCGGTGACCGGCAAACTCACAGGCTTACTTACCGTCACCGTGGGCGGCGGGGGCGGCTGATACTGGTTACTCTTGCCGCAAGCCGCGAGCAGTGCAGCCGCACTCAGGCCAAGCAGAGCGCGCGCCGGGACCTGCCAGCGTCCGGGTGTCTCAGGGCTCGTTCGCTTCACCGGCTCTCCCCTTCGGTGCCTCTTCAACGGCCGGCAGCCGTGCCCCCTCATCGGGCATATGGCCCCAGTTGGTACGCTCTTCCATCTCCTGACGGGTGGCCGCCGGCAGGAGGTTCTGACCCGTGCGCAGCTGCCAGCCTCCGCCGAGCGCCCGGTAGACGGAGACGAGCGCCATCGGCACCGCGCCACGGCTCGTGGCCAACGCATCCTCGATCTGCAATTGCAGCTGTTCGGCGGTGAGTACGGTGGTGTAGTCGGATGCCCCTTCCTTATAGCGCACGATGGCCAGCTCGGTGCTTCGTCGGGCGGACGCGGCAGCCTCGGTCAGGATGTCCAGTGTCGATTGCGCGGCGGCGAAGGCGGAGCGCGCGTCCTCGACTTCCTGCTGCGCTTGCAACACGGTGTTCTGGTAGCTGAGTACCGCCTGCTGAAAGAGGGCGTCTTGCACCCGGACCGAGTTGACGATGCGTCCGTAGTTGAAGATCGGGAATACAAAAGAAGCGCTACCGGCCACCGCTCGGTTGTCCCAGTTGAACAGGTCCCCGATGGAGCCGTTGCGCAGCGTGGTGCCGACGTAACCGAAACTGCCCCCCAGAGAGAAGGACGGGAAGAGATTGGACTTGGCGACGCCGATCCCCGCTGATTGGGCGGCCGCGGTGAATTCGGCTTGGCGCACATCAGGGCGGCGGCGCAAAAGATCCTTCGGCATGCCCGTCGCCACTTGCGCCGGCGCGAGCGGGATGGGCGCCGCGCCGCCGAGTTGCGCGTCCACCATGTCAGGCGTTGTGCCCAGAAGCACCGCGAGCGAATCCTTGGCCGCGCGCAGGGAGTTCTCAAGGCCGGGAATTTGCGATTGTGTCTGGGCGAGTTGTGTCTGCGCCTGCTGCACGTCAAGTTCGCTCGTCTCACCGTTGTCGAACTGCGCGCGCGCGATCCGCAGGCTCTCCTGCTGGGTTTTCACGTTATCCTGCGCGACCTGAATGCGCTGCTGCAGGGTGCGGATGTTCAGGTACGCATTCGCGACGGCTGCGGTCAGACTGACCAGAGCGCTGTCATAGGCGGCCACCGAGGCGAGCATGGCCGCCCGATCAGACTCGATTTCACGCCGGTACTTGCCCCAGAAGTCCAGCTCCCAGCTCGCGCTGAGGCCGAACTGGCTCGTCTTGAGGGTCGGGTCGAGTCCCGGCGCAAGAAGGGTCGCCTGGCTCTGGCGCTGGTACTGCGCCTCCCCCCCGAGTGCCTGGGTCTGCGGAAACAGCTCGCCGATCGCAACGTTCAATTGCGCCTGCGCCTGCAAGATGCGGGCGCCGGCGCTCTGCAGCGACAGATTGTTCCGGTACGCCGTGTCGATCAGGGCGTTGAGCGTGGGATCGTTGAACAGTTGCCACCAGTTGGCGGTGTCGGACTCCGCCGGTGCGGCCTCCGGCGGTTCGCCAATCCAGCGCTCGGCCACGGAGGATTTGGGACGCACGAAGTCCGGACCCACCATGCAGGCGCTCAACGCCAAAAACGCGCAGACGGACGACGTGAACGTTAAGGTCTTGGTTACCGTGGAACTCTTGCGCATGACCCCTCCGTAAGGCGCGGGCATCCGCATCTTTTGGCACAGGCCGCCTACGGCAGGCCGGATGCCGACCGTCGCTGAATGCCTCCGAAGTGCGCCAGAGCGGATGCTACGCAGTGCGCTTGCGCGCGCCAGGAGAGGCCGGGGTACTCGGGGCGACGGGTCGACCGCAGAAGCTGCACCTTCGGAAGTCTCCCCGTTGCTTTGTTGTTCGGCTCCGCGACGCTCGTAAGCGTGGGCGAATCGCGGCCGCTGGCCTGGGCGGCAACGAGTGTAATGCAACGGAGGACTAAGGAGCTAGAGACCGTCCGCGTTTGCAAGGGACGGCGCTCAGCTAAGGCCCTTAATCGCGCGCTGCCGGTCGCGCTCGCGCAGTGCGCGTCCCACAAGGTACCCGGCGACAAACGGTAGTCCCATGAGGACGACCGAAAGAGCAATCAACAGCAGGGTGACCTCTCGTGCCAGCCGTCGAACCTCGGTTCCCGCATCGGTTACGACCTGGGTGGCGATGCCGGCGGCATCGCGGGCGATGGCCCTGCGTTGCGCATCGGCGGCGCTGACCACAGCCGCGCGTTCGCTGCTCACGGTGGCAGACAGAGCCGCACGCTCGGCGCGCAGCGTTGCCAGCGTGGCGGCCGAGGATGCATCGAGCCGATAGATCACCTCCAACAGGCTGCGGCGTACATCCGCAACGGCCTCACGCATAACTTGTGGGGCCGTGTCTGCGGCAGCGGACATGTGCGCGAGCTGCTCGTCAAGTTTGCGCAGCGCCAGATGCAGGTCACCAGCGCCGAGGCCCGAATCCTTGAAGGCGAGCTGCGTGCGCCACACCGCTTGCGCGGGGAGCGTCTCACTGAGCATCTGCACGCGATCCGAAGTATCCGCGAGCGCTTCGGGAATCGTGCCGAGGGAATCGAGCAGCGGGGTATCGATGCCGGTTTTTTGCAACCACAGCTGTACCACCGAAGGGCGCACGAACGTGAGGTTCACGAAAGGATGATCGTGCGTGTATTCGGTGACGAACGCCTGATAGCGCGGAAACTCGCGCGGCTCAATCAGTTGGCGCGCGATGGTTTCTGCGGCGGCGGAGAATTCGTCGGCGACGGTCGTTGCGTACGCCTGTTCCTTGCCGAAGAGCGCGTCTCCGGTGCCGCCGGGAGCGAGAAAGAGTTTCATCGCGACCGCCAGCGTCCAGGTGTCGAGCACGGCCATCATCGGTGCGACCTGCAAGGCGGCGTGCTGACTCTGAGTGGTCGCGGCGATCTTCCAGCGCAAAGCGTTGCGCTGGATGTTCGGATCGGGGTCACTTACGGCGATATTGTCGGCGCACTGCTCAACCGCTGCGATAAAGTCGCCGGAGAACTGGCGGGTGAGAATCCGCGCGTTCAGATCGCGGGTCGACAACGGACGCTCGGGGCTCTTGAGCGAGAGCAGCGAACACCCTGAAAGGCCCAGCATCAGGCTGAGGGCCGCGACGAGGCACCGGGGCGGCGTACGTGTATGGGCGCCCGGCGCGTGGCCGCGCGTACGATCGGGTTGGCGGACCGTGCGGGACATTCCCACTGTTTCGGACGACGGGTGGTTTCAGTTGTCGCGCCGGAGCGCTGGCACGCGTTGTTGTTAGGGTCTCAGTCGCAAGCTCTTCGTCGTCATTCTATCTACGGAATGAGCAGTACATCGCCCCTATCGGCCAGCCTGCGAATGGTTCGGCGGGCGACCCAATCCTGCCCAGCGCTCTTGAGGTGCGTAAGTCATTGAAATGGCTATCCCGGGCATCGGAGGTGTTCCGATGCGCCTCCGAGAGAGGAGCCGGGGGTCCGGGCTTTCCATCGGCCTAAAACGAAAGCGCCCGCGGTGAAGCGGGCGCACTGCTCCGGGGCGTTTCGCCTCCCGCCTTTTTCGGGTCAGCCTTGGTGCGACCGCCTGGCGCGGCAGCGCCGGCGCCGGGACCAGGCCGCCCCGAGGAAGCCGAGGCCCATCAGGCCCAGGGTCGCCGGTTCTGGCACACCCGTCGAGCCGCCTGGGGATCCGCCCGTGGTGGGTGTGCAGGAGGGGCCTGTCGTGCCCGCCGGACAGACCGTCACATTCGTCGTCACTAGGCTGAAGTTCAAGGCGGCCGCAGCCGGACGCAGGTCGGCATAGAAGATTTCAAGGCTGTTCGACGTGCCGGCTGTGAGCATCCCCGTCGTGCAAGTGCCCGGAGTGTCGGGGTGGACGCCTCCCAAATCACAGACGATTTCGCCGTTGAGGTACACAAAGGCGACATCGTCGGCCCCGACCGAAAAGCTCACCGTTTCGCTCGTCTTAGGAGAGAGCGTGCCGCTGAAGGTCGCCGCCTGGTAACCGGCCGTCCCGGCGTCTTGCGTGCCGCCCCCGTTGGGCGGAAAGATACAGTTCGAGCTGCTCGTGCAGGGGTAGTTCAGCGGCAGGGTGATCGTGCTGGTGCCGGTCTCGGTCACGTTGGAATCGTGCGCAGGACTCCACCAGGCGATCTGCTCGACGCCGCCGCTGTTGTAGAGGTCGTGAATCGCCGGGCCGGGGTAGCTGCTGTTGAATTCCGGCAGCCCGTTCGGTCCGAGCGCTGCAAGCACCTCATTGGAATACACCGCGCCACCGCTATACGGGAAGGGACGGTCCGGATCGCTTGAACTGACCGTGTACCAGGTCGCCGTCAGGGTTTGCGCGTTGGCCGCTGAAACCCACCCCCAAACCAGAATTACGGCACCCAGCCACGGGCGCATTGACCGAAAGCTCATGAGGGTCTCCGTGCGCCGGTTAAACCGGCGAGGTGTTGTGAATGGAAGTTTCATACAGTGAAGGTCTAGCCAACCACACTGGCCCCGAGTCATGCGTCGGCGTTCGCAAGGACGCAGGCGAAGCGTTGACAGGGGTACGTGCAGGCTGGGTATTGAGCCGCGAAATGCATGCCCCGCCCCGAGGCGGGTTACTTCGGGGTGCCGACGCCGTGGAGAAAGGCGGAAGGCGAGATCTGCTGCGTCGCGCGGGCGAGACGCGGCAGGACCCTGCGCGGTCAGAGACCCCAGGCATGTACGCAAGCACCTCGCTCGGGAACCGGGAGATCCCACGGGCCTCTGCGATCGCAAGATCGGCAGAGCGTATCGGGAAGTCGAAAGACTCGAGCCGATGATGAACGCCGGTGGGAAGTCGGACCGGCCCAAAGTACCGGGGAAGCCGTCGAACAAGGCCGAGAGAACGGCTGAGGAGATGGTGGAGGGAAGGGGGCGGACCAAGGGAAACCTGCCCGAGCGCAACGCACTCCGGACACAGGGCCGGCAAGGTGCGCCCAGCGCGCTTGAGCGGGTACGTCAAGTCGCTAGAGGAGATAAGAAACAGCGGTTCACCGCGCTTGTGCACCATGTTTACGACATCGAACGACTGCGCACGGCTTTCTGGGCTCTGAAGCGAGAGGCCGCAGCGGGTGTGGATGGCGAGACCTGGCGCCACTACCGAGAGGATCTGGAGAGCCATCTTCAGGATCTCTCGGGACGGCTTAAGCGAGGCGCATACCGGGCAAGGCCGGTGCGTAGAGTGTTCATCCCCAAAAGCGATGGACGGCAACGCCCCCTGGGCGTGCCGGTGCTGGAGGACAAGATCGTCCAGCGCGCCGTGGTTGAGGTGCTGAACGCGATCTACGAGGAGGACTTCCTCGGCTTCTCGTACGGCTTTCGACCCAAGCGCAGCCCGCATCAGGCGTTGGATGCGTTGACGGTCGGGATCACGACGAAGAAGGTGAACTGGGTGCTCGATGCGGACCTGCGCAGCTTCTTCGATACGTTGAAGCACGCGTGGCTTGTGCAGTTCATCGAGCACCGTGTGGCGGATAAGCGCATCGTGCGGCTGATCCAGAAATGGCTCGCTGCCGGTGTGCTTGAGGATGGCAAGCGGGTACACAGTGAGGTCGGTACGGTCCAGGGCGGCAGTGTTAGTCCGCTCTTGGCCAATATCTACCTGCACTATGTGTTCGACCGGTGGGTCCAGCGATGGAGGCACAAGCAGGCGCGCGGCGATGTCATCGTAGTGCGCTTCGCGGACGACTTCGTCGTCGGGTTCCAGCATCGAGTCGAGGCCGAGCGGTTCCTTGCGGAGCTGCGTGAGCGGTTCACGCGCTTTGGCCTGGAGCTGCACCCCGAGAAGACGCGACTGATCGAGTTCGGCCGCCATGCGCGGCAGAACCGACAGGAGCGCGGCGGCGGGGGAGCACCGGAGACCTTCAACTTCCTTGGCTTCACGCACAGCTGCGGGAAGACACGCAAGGGCGGCTTCACGGTGCTGCGCCAGACGATGCGCAGCAGGTGGCAGGGGAAGCTGAGAGAGGTCAAAGCCGAACTCAGGCGTCGCCTGCACGAACCCATCCAAACCGTAGGCACCTATCTGCGTGCGGTCCTCCTCGGTCACGTGCGCTACTACGGCGTGCCGATGAATGGACCGGCGATCGGTGCCTTCCGTCTCGCGGTCGGCCGCCTGTGGTGGCTGGCGCTGCGCCGGCGTAGTCAGGGCAACCATCTGCCGTGGCATCGCATGCAACGCCTTGTCGCCGCCTGGCTTCCGCCCGCGCATATCTGTCATCCCTATCCTCTCGTGCGCATGGGCGTCATCACCCAAGGTGGGAGCCGGATGCGGTAGTGCCGCTCGTCCGGATCTGTGGAGGGGGTGTTCAGCGATGGGCATCCCTACTCCAACTTATAGATTCTTCTTCTCATCCGGATGCAGGCCGGTGCGACCAGTGGTCCCGCAAGGAGCCGACAGCCCATCAAAGAAGCAGCAGCAAAACGTATGCCAGCTGCGAGAAGGCAAACCAATACAGCGGTCTAACTAACATTATCCCGAAGCAACCTAACATGCAATGTAAAGAGAATCGACACTTCGATGTTAGGATCGGCGGGCCTCTAAAGTTGTCGCGCCAACATGTTGGTGAAGTCTCGGTCCGTGCGCATCAGTGTAGTGGACGTTAGCCCGTGCCTGTCAGACGCAGGATTGCGCTGATGATGGCCGAGGCGGGGCCTGTAATGATTCGATCGAACAGGTGGGCACCAACGCCTGTTTTGGCCGCGAGGGCCGGCAGAAGGAACAACGCGCCAATCACGATCCAAATGCCGAAAGGGGCGAGCCTGGCGAGGGGGATTGCGAGCACGTTCGGCAGAAGACCGACGGCGACGCGACCGCCGTCGAGGGGCGGGATCGGGATCAAGTTGAAGACCGCGAGGACGACATTAATGTTGATCGCGTTGACGAGATTGCGTAGGACCCACTGATCGATCGCGGCCGGTAGCCACGGCACGGCGTGCAGGAGCAGCGCGGCGGCGATTGCGAGCGCGAGGTTCATGCAGGGGCCCGCCGCCGCCACCCAGATCATGTCGCGTCGAGGATTGCGCAGCTGCGCAAATTTCACCGGCACAGCCTTAGCGTAGCCAAAAAGAAAGGGCGCATGGCTCAATAACAGCAGCGCCGGGAGTACGAGCGTGCCGAAGGGATCGATATGTCGCAGCGGGTTGAGGGAGACGCGCCCGAGCTGCCAGGCGGTGTCGTCCCCAAAGTGATGCGCCACGAACCCGTGCGCCGCCTCATGTAAGGTGATCGCGAGCAGCACTGGGATCACCCAGGTCGAGGCGAAATAGATCATCGGATCGTGCGCTGGCTGAGGCGGAATGTGCGGGTAGGGCGCGAGCTATCGAAAGCAATCGAGGTCGTCCGCGAACGTTACCGGCCCTGCGTACACCTTTGCGATAACGGTACGTGTTTCAGACTCTCGCCCGAGCGTACGCAGCATGCGGTGGGAAAGTACGAGCCGCTTGACGCCTGCGGTCGAGGCGATGCGGCCGATGACCGAAGGGGGCATGTGCAGTTGTCTTGCAGCGCCGCTCTCGCCCTCTGGGATGGCGTTGTGCGCCACGAAAAGATCGGCTCCTTTGGCAAGCTGCTCAAGATTGCCGTTGGTGCCGTTGGTGTCACCGGAGAATACGATGACTTTGCCGCCGACGCTCACCCTCCAGGCAAGGGCAGGAACGCCGCCGTGAATGACCGGCGTCGCCGACAGCGCCAAATCGCGTGACAGGGAGATCGTGCGCAACTCGTGCGCTCGCAGCGAGACATCGTGTGCTTGCAGCACATAGCCGCCGTCCTCGCCGGCGAGGAAAGCCGCAAGGTAGCGATAGGCGCCGCGCTTGCGGTCGAAGAGGTCGGCAACGAACTGGGTGGTTGAGGGGAACCACTCGTTTCCCACCGGCCCGTAAACCGGTAGCGGCAGCTTCCGTTCCTCGAAGTAGGAGGACTTTATGAGCGCCGGAAAATCGGCGCTGTGGTCGATATGCAGATGGGTGAACACGATCGCGTCCAGTTGCGCGACGTGAGCCCCGGACTGACCGAAGCGCAGCGCGCTGCCGCCGCCACTGTCGATGAGCACCCGGGGGCGACCGTCCTGCCACACGAGATAGCTACTGGATGCACGCATGTCCTCGAGCTCAGGACCTCCCGAACCGAGCACCTGCGTCTCGACCCCATGCCCGCTGCAGGCAGCGGCATTGCACCTGATGGAAGCGAGGGCACAAGCGCCCAGCACCGCGACGAAAGCGCTTCTTAGAAGCAACTGCGCCTCCTCCTGCCATAAGACTCTTACACTATAGGCGCAGAAACCGTCGGGTGGCCAAGCCGCGCCGCCGCGACACTACGGCGGTTGCTTGGGAATTGAAGTAGAGACTTGTGCAGCACCCCCGGCAGCGGGCCCACCCGCGGCGGAGTCGCTTTGCGGCGCGGCCCTCAGAGCCTGGAGCGAGACCTGGAAACGCTTGTGGCTTGCGGGTGCAGCCGCACAGGACAGCTCTGAACTCACCACCCGCACGGGTAGCTCGGTAAACAACTCATCTTTTATCTGCCGCATGAGCTCGCAGTCTGCAGCGTCGAGCGGCGCCGGGCGCCCGGGCTCAAGCGTAATCAAGTCTTTCACGGCTTGCAGGTCGGCAAAGCGCGCCTGCGCGCCTTGCACCGGATCGGGCAGGGAGAATTGCAATTGCACCTTGGGGGATTGCCCATCGCAATGATAGGGGACGACTTTCAGATCGGGTCGGGCGCCGATGCTCAAGAGGATTGCTCGAAATCTGTACCACAGGTCATCGCACGAGTAGCGCTTGGGTAAATCCAGATCGACGATGATCGCATGTGCAATCCAGACGGCGGGAGTAGCCGCGGATTGCGGCGAGGCAGCACGCGCCACACCCAATAGCGCAAGCACTGAAAGAAGCCCCGCCCCGATTGAGCTCGCATGCATGGACCTCATAGTCAGCTCCGGAGCCCGCTGCCGTTTCGACTCGTTCATGCGCGGGGAGTTCCTTTGATGCACAGCGCGAACGCAAGTACTGCGGGGAGCATAAGGCACCTGGCGGCAGCTTAAGCGTGTGCTTAAATGTTTGTCGCGCAACAAGCGGGTTTTAAGGTCCGTCCGGTGTTCGTCCTCGAAGAGCTCCGGTCAGCGGATAGCGCTAGGGCTTGGCGTCCCAGTACTCCTCCATCCTGCGACGCATCGCCGGATCCGGAAGCCGACCGCGGCCGGCTCCCTGATTGTCGACCAGGTGGCTGACTTTTGTTGAGCCTGGTATGGCACACGTCACCGCCGGGTGTGCAATCACGTACTTGAGAAAGTATTGCGCCCAGCTGCTCACATCGATATCACCCGCCCAACTCGGCAACGCACGGCCCGAGGCTTGCTGGAAGAGCGACGAGCGGCCAAACGGCAGGTTAACCAGCACGGCAAGTTTGCGCTCCAGAGCGAGCGGAAGAATGGTCTCGGCGGCGTCGCGGTCGGCAATCGAATAATCGACCTGGATGAAGTCGAGCGGCGTGGTGCGCATGACATCGATGAGCTCGGCGTGTTGACTGGCGCGGGATGTGGTCACGCCGAGGTATCGAATCGCTCCAAGTTTCTTCCAGTGCTGCATCAAGGGGATCAGTTGCGGCACGCCATTCAGGTTATGGACCTGCAGCAGATCGACTCGTCGGGTTTTCAGCCGCTCGAGCGAGCGATCGAAGCTTGCGGCACCGGCGGCGCCGCCGGCGTTACTCCCCACGAGCTTCGTGGCAAGAAACATCTTGTCGCGCGTGTTCAGACTGACCAGCGCCTGACCGATCAGATCCTCGCTGTCACCATAGGCGGCGGCTGTATCGATCACGGAGCCGCCGAGCTCGCTCATGCGCTGTAACTCCGCGCGGATCTCCTCGTGCAGATCCTCGCGAAAGGAGTCCGTGCCGATTCCGATCGCCGGAATGTGCTCGCCGCTCGAGGGGATCACCTTGGTGATCAGCGGCAGCGACGAGCCGGTCGACTCGCCGGCGCCGGAGGGTTTCACCAACAGGGTACCCAGGCCCGCGAGCGCACTGGCTTCGAGGAAGGCGCGGCGCGAAACACCAGAATTAGCCTGCTTGAGCATAGGACAAGCCTTCGTTGCGTGTTGAGGGTTGCGGTCCGTGTCTCAATTGCCTATGTGACTCTTCCGCACGCGGCGCGGTCATCTCAGCCCAAGGGAACCATGGCGACTGCTTTGTTCGTCTCACGAGTTTCAGTGTACCCGCATCCGCTCGGGTCGCAAACGGTCCGTCCGCCCCGCGTTCTTTCTACAAACTGTAACGATTACGGTCGCTCAGGCACGCCGCACCTCACGAGTGCCGCCGCGCTGTTAAGAGCGCGCGGTAACGCTACTTCGGTTGAAGCGAGCCGTGAGGCGCTGATACGCCAGGGCCGTCAACAATGCGACCGCGCCCGCGGCCAAGATGAGCAGCAGCAGCAGGAAGAAAAGATGATCCAGGACCTTATTGAGGTGTCCGCTCGCGTCATCGGATGCAGTGCGCAGCACTGGCAGGAGTGAGTCCGCCCGTTGCGCCAGGGTGTTGAGCTCGCGGCTGGTGTTGGTGGCCTCCCTGAGCATCTCGGTGTACTGGCGGATGTCGAACGGCGGCCCCTTCTCCTGCGGGATGGGTTCTCCAGGCTTGGGCCCGAACTGCGCCTTTATGCGTTCGAAGACATCGAGCGTGCCGTGGACCGCATTGGCGGTTTCGGTTCCCGCCTGCAAAGTTGTGCGCAGCTGCGCCGCCAGCGAACCGATGGTGGCGTTGTCATCGTTTATGGTGCGTACCAATTGGGCGATCAGAGCCTCGCGCTCGCGCGCAATGACCTCCGGAAGCGTACGCACCAGCTGATCGGAAGCGCTGCCCACGAGCGAGACGCGCTGCGCGTCGCCAAGCAGCGCCTTGGTTTCAGGCATTACCGCAAACTGATAGGTCAGTCGTTCGACCTGCATGTCTAGCAGAGCCGGCGCACGCTGCATGTAATAGATCGACCGCTCGGCGAGTTCACGGCTCTGGGCCAGTTCCCTCACGGCAGGATCGAGCGTGATAAACGGGTCGATTCCCAGCATGGAGAAGAGGCCGCTTCCGGACTTTCCCTCCCGACCGGCAGCGGCTGCGCCGACCGAATTCGCAAAGTCGCGGAAATGAATGTCCGCCACTTCGCGCACGTTGGGATGCTCGGTGCGCCAGCGCGTAAGCAGTTGGTGCAGGGTCACCACCTGCGCGTCCGTGAGCACGCCCGTCAGCAGCGGCCATGCGTCGGCTTCAACCGACCGATAGGTCTCGCGAATCGGGTCCGCGCGAGCGCCGTAGGCCTCGCCCACCCACGTCTGCTGAAGAATAGTGCTGCTCAGCGATGCCAGCACGACGATGTCGAGTGCATTGTTGACCGGATTCGGGCCGCTCGCGATCGTGTACGCGGCGGTCGCCTGTTGAATTTTCCAGTTCTGAACAGCCAGCCGTTCTTCGGGACTCTGCGTCTCCGCCTGAAAGGCACTCAAAGCTTCGCGCGTGAGTCCCACGTACTGATCGGCAAAGCGCATCACACTCAACTGGAGAGTCTGCAGCTGTTGCGCGTGTTCCCGCGCGGCACGCTTTGAGGGCATCATCCGGTCGACGAGCGTGCAGCCGTAGAGCGCGCACGCACCGAGAAGCATCACTGCGCACACGGCTGATTGTTTAAGTCGCCTCATGGATCGAGTGGTTTTAGGCCGTTAACCGAAAAAAGGCAGGCCGTCGTCCTCGCAGGTAATGTCGCGCTGCAACGGTTCGAGTAGATTTGAAGAGCGGGACAGACGTGTCCGGCGAATGGGTCATGCAGTCGCGCCTGCGCAGAGGATCCGGTCTCTCCCGGTTGCGCTCACGGTATCACAGCCACTACGGCTGGGCGGCGCTGATTGTGGGTGAAGAGACGAACCCGCGCGCAAGCCTCATGAGGGTCAGCGCACAGGGCTGCTGCCGAAGGCAGCAGACGAGTTAGCGGGTGCCCGGTGAATCGTGTCTCCGGCTGTGAGTGAGCTGATCAAGCACGGTCTCAGATCCAGCGTGCACCCCATTCGGGACGCTAGACGGGGTGTGGCACTCGAGCTGATGAATAAGCTGACGACGGCCGGCAATAGCAGTGATGTAGCCGCGCACGGCCAGATGTTGGGCGGCGCCGGTGAGAGCGTGGCGCTGTTTTCCGACCGGCCCAGTAGCCGATCACGGCATGATGGCGCAGACTCTCAAGTATGGTACGGGCCCGTCGTTTCGCGCGGCGTGCGTTGCGGTGGCTGCGTTACGCGGTGACCAGCGAACCGGGTAGGGTGCTCCTTCGGCTCGCGGTTCTCTGCTCGGCACACGCGGTTTCGGCATACGCGGCGCAGGGTCCGTGTGCAGCAATCCGGCAACTCTGCGAGGACGCCGGCTTTGTGCAAGGCGCCGCCCAGAGCGGCAACGGAATGCAGCGCGATTGTATCCAACCGATCATGCGCGGGACCGCGGGGTCTCCTGGATCAAGCCGGGCCGTGCCGAACGTGGACCCGCAGATGGTCGCCGCGTGCAGAGCCGCCGTGCCGGATTTCGGGCAAGCGCCGGGAATGCCACAGGCGTCGCCGCCGAGCGCAGCTCAAGCCGTCACAGGTTCCGCCCCCGGGGCCGCGGGAGGATCGACCCTCACCTACGTGCCCGGCTCAACGCGCAAAATCAATCAGCTGCTCGGGGAGATGGACAAGCAGACTCACCAGCCGACGCTGAGTCGCACCGAGTCGCGGTACCGACTCCAGGGCACTGATCTTGGATATTCATTCGAGCACCGGGGGAAGATTTATTTTCTGTTTGGCGATACCGTTGGGGCACGCGACAGTGCCCTCGATTCCATGGCGACGACCGCCGCGGACGCCAGCGTGGATCCAGAACGGGGTGTGCGCCTTGATTTCTTGACACAGAGCCCGGGCCTATACCTGACGGTCCAGCCGCCCGGGATCAGCATGGGAGCCTTTGAGGTACCGACTGCGGGACTCAGCCTAAACGGTCAGATGTACGTGATCGTGGACACTGAGCACTCGGAGGACCGGCGCACTGACCGCGCTGTACTGACGCGGGTCAGTTTCCCCATCACTCCGAGCGGATTTCAGCCGTTGCGGACTGTTTCGCGCCGCCCGGATGGCAAATTTATCAAGATGTCGCTGCACACCCAACCGGGCGCTATCCCCGGCCTGCCGGAGGGCGGTCCATTCGTTCTAACGTGGGGGACGGGCTACTACCGGCACAGTGAGCTCTATCTGTCGATCACCCCGGTGGCGCAGTTTGAGAGCGGCCAGGGTGTGCTGTATTACGCGGGGTCGGATGCCCGCGGCGCTCCGCGCTGGGAAGCGCGCGAGGTCGCAGCGACACCGATCATCACAAATGGGACGCTGGGCGATGTGTCCGTGAGCTGGTGCCCGGAACTGGCGCTGTGGCTCATGACCTACGACAGTCGGGCGCCCGCGGGCATTCTGTTTTCCTACGCAACGACGCCCTGGGGCCCCTGGAGTGCCCCACAGGTGCTGTTCAATGCGCAACGCGATGGCGCCTTAGGAAAGTTCATTCACGATCCCGGCATCACTCCAGACGATGGACTAGCCGGACCGGTGATTGGCAAAGGTCAGAAAGACCCGTTCGCAGTGCACGGGGGAGCCTACGCGCCGTATCAGATAGAGCGGTGGAACCAGGTTCGCCATAGCGGCAACGGGGGCGGTGAGCTTGATCTGTACTATGTCCTTTCGACCTGGAATCCGTATGTGGTGGTGCTGATGAGTTCGCATTTCAAGGTCGCGCCGCCTGAGAGCTCGACGGGCTCGCATACCGGCGGCGCGTTGCACTGACAGCATCGATTGAGCAACAGTTGAACTCCGGCGTCGGAATGCGCCCGCGCCGTTCTAACCCAGCGCAGGCCCGGCGGGCTCGCCGCTTGCGCTTAGGGGCTGATCAACTTGCACCGCAAGGGGTGAGGAGAGCAGCGGTTCGGATCGCTACCCGCGCGTGAGCTCGCGGCGCCCGCCGCTGCGGACGAGGGTGAGCGCAATGGCGGCCGAGGTCACCATGAGGAACAGGCTCACCGCGTTGAGTACCGGGGTTGCCCCCTCGCGCATCCGTCCGTACATCATGATCGTGAGCGGCGAGTCAGCACCCACCAGCATGAGTGTGGTGTTGAAGTTCTCGAACGACATGAGGAAAGCGATAGCCGCAGAACCGATCAGCGCCGGACGCAGGTAAGGCAGCGTGATGTGCCACAGCACGGCCGGTCGCGATGCCCCGAGATTGAGTGCGGCATCCTCCAAACTGCGGTCAAAGCGCTTCAGGCGTGCGCTGATCGTGAGCGTTGCGATCGCGACGATATAGGAGAACTGGCCTAACACCACCAGCGGTAAACCGGGTCGCAGAAAATCCAGCTCTACGCCGAACAGATCGCTGCCCAGGTCCGCTAGGCGGCTCGCGAAAGCGAGAATTGAAACGCCGAGGATCACCCCGGGAATGACGAGCGGGGTGAGCATGAGCATCGACAGGGCGCCCTTGCCGGGAAACTGTGCCCGTTCCATCAGGAATGCATTGGCAGTTCCGACCGCCACCGCAAGTGCGGTCACCCACACAGCCACGACGCAACTGGTCCATATACTGCCCAGCAGTTCCTGATCGCCGAATAGCCCAACGCGTCCAGCGGTCGCATTGCCCAGGAACCAGTCGAGAGTAAAACCGTGCCACGGGGGAGCGGGGTAGGGTGCATCGTTGAAAGCAAAGACCGCCACGATCACCAGTGGCAGGAACAGAAATATCAGGAACGCGCCGGCATAAAGCACAGTGGCGGCGCGCAGCCAGAGCGGTCGTGGGAGGGTCGGAATCACGCGCGTCGCATCACGTTGCCGAAACGCTGGCCGCTGAGTTTCAGGCCCAGCCACACCATCGCGGTCGACAGGGCGAGCAGCAGGAAGCCCAGCGCAGCCCCTTGTTCCCAGTTAAAACGCGTTATGAACTGGGTATAGATCTGCTCGGTAAACCACAACGAATTCTTGCCGCCGAGCAGGGTGGGGGTGAGGTAATTGCCGAGCGTCAGCATGAACACCACGATGCAGCCGGCGGTGATCCCTGGCGCGGCATGCGGAATGACGATCTCGCGCAGAATGGCGCCGCCCTTGGCGCCCAAATCGTAGGCGGCCTCGATCAGCGAGTTGTCCAGGCTCTCAAGACTGCTGACCAATGGCACCACCATGAACAGCAGCGAGGTATAGACCAGCCCCACGAGGATCGTGGCGTCATGGTAGAGCAGCTCGACCGGCTGTGTGGTGATTCCCAGATGCACCAGGAGCGCTGGCAACACGCCGGATTCACGCAGCAGGATCATCCAGCCGAGCGTGCGCACGGTTTCGCTCACCCAGAACGGGATCAGGCACACCACAAATAAGAGCGCACTCACACGACCACGCGCCAGTTTCGCGATGATCCACGCGATCGGAAACGCGACCAGCAACGTCAGCGCCGTGGCGAACGCCGAGAGCAGCGCGGTCCTGAGAAAGACGTGCCAGTACAGAGGCTCGGTGAAAAACGTGCGGTACTGGGCAAAACTGAACACGTATTGACGCGGTGCGACGCGTACGCGCAATGACAGCAGTGCCAGATCCAAGTGTGGCAGGATGATCAGTGCAACAAGCCACAGCAGTGCCGGAGCGAGCAGCAAGCCCAGCATGAGGCGCCGATACCAGGCCGCTGTCACTGCAGCTTCAGGCATGCGTAGGTGGAGCTAGGAAGCAGATCGCCCGCTCCGGATCAAAGCTGAAGCAGATGCGCGCACCGGCGCGCAAGTCCGCATAACTTCCGTTCCGCGGCAGCGCAATGCGCACCTCGAGATGACTGTGCAGTTCCCGCAGTAGCACGACCGAGTTGGCACCGTCAAACAGCAGGCTGATCACCTCACCGGTGTGCGCTATCTGGCCGGCCGGCAACTCTGCGGGGGTGCGGCCGAGCATCATGGCCTCGGGGCGGATGAAGGCCTCTACGTTCGCCCCTGCCGCGATGGCTTCGTGTCGGCGGGCACGCACGACCCAGCCACGGTCGGTGCTAAGTTGCACCAGCAGACCATCGACGGCGAGCGCCTTACCCACCAGGCGATTGTTGGCACCCACAAAGCCGGCGACAAAGGACGTGGCCGGTGAGTAGTAAAGTTCCTGAGGCGTGCCGAGCTGCTCGAAGCGGCCGCGATTCATGACCGCGACCCGATCGGAGAGGACGAGCGCTTCGGATTGATCATGAGTGATGTAGACGAAGGTGGTGCCAAAGGTACTCTGCAGCTGCTTGAGCTCGAGCTTCATGTGCTCGCGCAACTTCAGATCGAGCGCACCGAGGGGCTCATCGAGCAGCAGCAACGTCGGTTCGAGCACCATGCTGCGTGCGATCGCGACACGCTGCCGCTGGCCGCCAGAAAGCTCATCGGTGCGCTTGGCGCCTGCACCGGCCAGACCGACGCGCTCGAGCATCGCCTCGGCGCGCCGCAAACGCTCGGCACGACCGACGCCGCGCCGGGCGAGCCCGAAGGCCACGTTCTGCGCCACCGACATCATCGGAAACAACGCGAGATGCTGGAATACCATGTTGACTGGGCGTCGGTTGGGGGCGACTTGGGCCATGCTGCGGCCGCCGATGGCGAGATCGCCGCGATCGGGCTGCAGGAAGCCGGCAATCATTCGCAGCAGCGTCGTCTTGCCGCAACCGGAGGGACCGAGTATGGAAAAGAAGCTGCCGCGCGCGACGCTGAAGGACAAATCATCCACCGCGAGGTGGTTCGCGAAGCGCTTGCTGAGGCCGCGCACGTCCAGGTCGGGCGTCGCCGCCTGCGCAGCGGGCACGTTCAATTGGACGCCTTGACTCGGTCGAGAACCGCGCCCTCGATTTCTTCCAGACCGGGCGGGATCGCCGGATACCAACGGATGTTTTTCAACCCATCCGGGAACGTCTCCGCGAATTGCGCGCGTAGGCGCGGGTCCATGAGCTGCTCGGCACCTTGAGCGGCGCTAAAATTGCCGACGGATTTGGCAACCTTAGCGGCGATCTCGGGACGCATGACGAAATTGATCCAGGCGTACGCGCCGGCCTCGTTGCGACCGCGGGCCGGCAGCGCGAAGGTGTCCATCCAAGCGATGGCCCCGGAGCGCGGGTTGATAAATTTGATATCCGGATTCGCCCGATTCAGTGCCCACCCGCCCGAGTCCCACATCATCGCTGCGTCGATCTCCCCGGAACGCACGCCATTGAGCAGCTGATCCTTGTTGTCGTAGAAAAAGCGGAAGTTCACCTTGCAGGCGGCGAGCGTCTTACCGACTTGCTCCATGAGCGCCGTGTACGCCTTGGTATCCGCGTACAGCGCAAAGGGATCCTTGCCAGAGGCAAAGGCAAAGGCCATCAGGGTCGGACGCTTCAATCGTACGGCGGTTCTGCCCCGCAGCTCCGGCTTGCACAGATCCAGGTAGTCGCTGATCTTGGTTCGCTTGGAGTTGTACATGAGGCCTTCGGTACCCCAGATGTAGGGCACCGCGTAGAGCCTGCCATCCATGGTCGCGTTCTTCTTCACCGTCGCCAGCAGGTCAGGCCGAAACTGCTCCAGCCGTAGTTTGCTAAGATCCAGCGGCTTATAGATGCGAAATTCCTGCTGCGCGCCGAGGATGCGGTCCTGCGAGGGCTGGGCCAGGTCGAAGCCCGCGCCGCCGGTGGCGCGCAGCTTCGAGATCATCTCCTCATTGTCGGAGAGCGTCACCCGAACCTGGATGCCGGTTTCATTGTGAAACTGGGCGATCACCTCGGCAGGCACGTAGTCCGCCCAAGTGATGATGCGCAATACTTTGGCATCATCAGCCCGCGACTGGGTCCCCGACAGGATGCCGATCGCCAGCAACGCGGCCAGCACCCTGCGGCGCGCGCGTCGCGGAGACTCATCAGAGGGGCGGATCATTGCGGGTGCCTCTTGGGAGCTATGGCCGGCGCGTTGACAGGCAAGTTTTTGGCGCGATAGGCTCAGTATGATTCTCGTGTCACGACCGGGCGATGGCTCGGAATGAAGCTCTGCGGATCAGCGTCTACCTGTGCGCGGGCCCACGTGGCGACGGCGTGTAGTGAAGCTCTAGTTACGTGGAAATATAACATCGCCCCCTCGGCTTGTCGTCGGATCGCAGATCCCAGGTTATGCCGCCATGCTTGACCTGCAGGGTCACCGGGGCGCACGGGGCCTATGGCCGGAGAATACCCTCGCGGGATTTGCGCGCGCGATTGAGCTCGGCGTAAACGCGGTGGAACTCGATTGCGCGGTCACCCGGGATGGTGTGGTGGTCGTCACGCACGACCCGCATCTGAATCCGGATTGCACCCGCGACGCCCACGGACGCTTTCTCGAGAGCCCCGGACCGGCCATCCGCACGCTCACCTACGCGCAACTGCAGACCTACGACGTAGGCCGCCTGCGCCCCGGGAGCGCGTATGCGGCACGCTTTCCGCAGCAGCAGGCGGTGGATGGCGAGCGTGTACCGCGTCTGGCGGACATACTGACGCTGGTGCGCACTCGCGGCAGTGCTCGGGTGCGCGTCGCCATTGAGGTCAAGACGTTTCCGGAGCAACCCGAACTTACACCCGCGCCCGAGCCGTTCGTACAGGCCGTGCGGCTGGATGTCGAACGCTGCGGTACCGCTGCGCTGGTCGCGGTCCTGGCCTTTGACTGGCGGGTGCTGAACGCTGCGCAGCGCCTGATGCCGCAGATAGGCACCGTGGCCCTGACCGAGCAGCAGCCCGGCGAAGACACCGTACGAGTCGGCTCGCCCACCGCGTCGCCGTGGCTGGGCGGACTTGATCCGGCGGACTACGGCGGATCGATCGCGCGTTTGGTTAAGGCCAGCGGGGCTGGCACCTGGGGTCCGAACTATCTGGATCTTGATGCCTCGCGCGTCGAGCAGGCGCATGCTCTGGGATTGCGTGTCGTTCCCTGGACCGTCAATGAACCATCGGACGTGGAGCAGCTGCTGGCGTTTGGCGTGGACGGCATGATCAGCGACCGCCCGGATGTGCTGCGCGCCCTGCTCGAGCGGCGCGGCATGGCGGTGCCGCTTCGGCCGCAGGAGCACACCTGAGGTGTCCCAACCGAGCGTTCTCGTAATTGACGGCAACCGCGCGGCGATCCGCGAGCAGCAGGTCGCCGCCGGCGGCCAGCCCTCAGGCGAGGGTTATGCCCGGGTGCTAAAGAGCGTGGCCGCCGTAAACTGCGACATCGTGCGGCCGGCGGACGGGGAGGTACGTTTCGCGGTCGGGAGCGGCCTCAGCAGTTACGACGGTGTGGTCATTACCGGCTCGGCGCTGAACGTCTACGACGGCGGGGCGCCCATCGAACGGCAGATCGAACTGGCACGGGCGACCTTTGCCGCCGGCGTGCCGTTCTTCGGTAGCTGCTGGGGCTTGCAGGTGGCAGTCAGCGCGGCGGGCGGTCGTGTACGCCGCAATCCCCTCGGGCGCGAATTCGGCTTCGCGCGCCGCATCGAACTGGGCGCGGAGGGCCGCCGCCACGCGATGTTCCGGGGCAAGCCGCCGGTGTTTGAGGCGATCACCGTGCACCGTGATGACATCGAGCAGCTGCCCGAGGGCGCCGTGGAATTGGCGCGCAACGAGATGGGCTTGCAGGCAATCGAGTTGCGCCACGGTGCCGGCACGTTCTGGGGTGTGCAGTACCACCCTGAATACAGTTTTAACGAGATTGCGGCGACCGCGCTGCGCTATGCAGCCGCGCTGATCGATGAGCACCTGTTCGCTGATCAGGCGGAACTCGAGACATTTGTCGACGATCTGCGCGCGCTAATGCGCGACCCGCGTGACCGGCGCCTCACCTGGAAGCACGGTCTGGGGCCCGCGCTGCAGGAGGAATCCTCCAAGCTTGCGGAGCTGCGCAACTGGTTAGAGCTGCAAGTGCTGCCTTACGGACGAAAGCGACGCTGAGGGACTCTCTGCGCCTCGAGGACCTGTTGCACCGATGAACTTCGCCGAACACCCGGATTGTCCTGCGGCCGTGTCGCTGGCCGAGCAGCTCGCCGATAGCGCACGCGCCACGGCGCGCGCCCATTTCCGTACGCCACTCGCCGTCGAGCGCAAGGACGACGGCAGTCCGGTCACCGTGGCGGACCGCCAGATCGAGACGGACATGCGCCGCATGATCCGCGCGGCGTTTCCGCAGCATGCCATCCGTGGTGAGGAATTTGCCCCTGAAGGCAGGGGTGAATTTACCTGGGTGCTCGATCCAATCGATGGCACGAAAAGCTTCGTCACGGGCTATCCGCTTTTCGGATCGTTGATCGGACTCATGCAAGGGGGCCGCGCGGTGCTCGGTGTCATCGAAGCGCCGGCCCTCGCCGAGCGCTGGTTGGGTTGTGAGGGTCGTCCGACCTTCTTCAACGGCAAGCCCGTCAATACCCGTGACTGTCGCGCGATCGAGCAGGCCGTCGTCTACACCACCACGGTGGAGACTTTTGATGGCGGGGAACGGCGACGCTTCGAAACCTTGAGTGCACGCGCCGCGCTGCGCCGCTTCGGCGGCGACTGTTATCTCTACGGCATGCTGGCGGGCGGTTACTGTGACCTGGTGATCGAGGTGCAGCTGAAACCCCACGATTTCATGGCAGCGATTCCGATCATCGAGGGTGCCGGCGGCCGGATCAGCGACTGGCGCGGAGCGCCGCTGAGTACCGCATCCGATGGGCGCGTGGTGGCGGCAGCCACCGAGGCGCTGTGGCAGCAGGCGGTGCGCGAATTAGGGAGCGCCTGATGCTTCAGCTGGCGAGGCTCAGATCGCCTTTGACGGCCGAGCGAAAGATGCGCGCGTAGCCGGCCGCGTCCGTGGGCAGTGGGTTGCCCCCCGCCGACGGATCAAGCGCCGCTTCTTTTCCGATAGTGTCGGGGTTGCTCAGCGGCACGCCGATCTCTGCGAGAGAGTGCGGAATGTTGAGCCGCTTGCGGAAAGCCAGTACCCACTCGAACACCGCGCTGAAGGGCTCACCGGACAAATTGAGCGCCCGTGCGATGACCGGCAGATGCGACTCGATCGCACGGTGGTTATGTACGAGTAGGTAAGGCAGCAGCACCGCGTTGGTCAGGCCGTGATGCGTGTTGAAATGTGCTCCGACCGGATGCGCGATGGCGTGCACGCCCCCGAGCCCCTTCTGAAACGCTGTGGCGCCCATGCTGGCCGCGGCGAGCATGCGCGAGCGCGCTTCGATGTCCTGTCCGTTCTCGCACGCCCGTGGCAGGTACGTCTGGATCAACCGCATGCCCTCGAGCGCGATGCCATCGGCCAGCGGGTGGAAGCCCGGGGCACAAAACGCCTCGAAGCAGTGCACGAAGGCGTCGATGCCGGTGGCGGCAGTGATTGCCGCCGGCAGGCCGATCGTGAGCTCCGGATCGCTGATCACCACCCCGGGCATCATCTGGGGATGAAAGATGATCTTCTTCTGATGAGTGCTCTCGTTGATGACCACGCCGGCGCGGCCGACCTCTGAGCCAGTGCCGGCAGTCGTGGGCACGGCGATGATCGGTGCGATGCCGCGCCGGTCCGCGCGCGTCCACCAATCCCCCACGTCCTCGAAGTCCCACAGTGGCCGCGTCTGCCCGGACATGAAGGCAATCACCTTGCCGGCATCGAGCGCCGAGCCGCCGCCGAAGGCGATGACGCCATCGTGCTCTCTTCTACGGTAGGCAGCCAGGCCGTCCTCGATGTTCGCCGCGACCGGATTGCCGCGCACCCGCGCAAACACTGCACTGCCTGGCACGAGCGCGTGGGCGCGCCGCACCATGGGGGCCTCCTTAAGACCCTCGTCCGTGACCAGCAGTGCGCGCTTGATGCCCAGCTGTGCGCAGGCCGCCGGCAGCTCGGCGATGCGGCCCGGGCCTGCCCACACGGTCGTCGGATAGTTCCAATTTGCCTTCAGAATTGCGCTCACGTGCTCACCCGCAAGTGGAATGATTTGGGCCGGGTCAGATGCTCGTAGCCGACCACCGAGAGCGTACAGCCACGCCCGGAATCCTTCACGCCCACCCAGGCGAGGGCCGGGTCCAGGTAATCGCAGCGATTCATGAACCAGGTGCCGGTGTGCACCTGCGCGCCGAGCGCTTCGGCGGCCGCGGCATCGCGTGTCCACACCGCCGCGGTGAGGCCGAAGGGGCTGTCGTTCATGTGCGCCACGGCCTCGGCGTCAGAGTGCACCGGCATGACGCCGGCGACCGGCCCGAAGATCTCCTCGCGCATGACCGAGGCGCTCGGCGGGGCATCGAGCAGCAACTGCGGCCCCAGATAGGGCGTACCGGCCTTGCTGCGGGGGAAGTCGCGCTCGTCGATCGCCGGCCGCGCGCCCGCGGCAATGGCCGCCTGCACCTGCGCGCGTACCGCTTCGGCGGCGGCAGTGCGCACCAGCGGACCGAGCGTCGTCTGCGGATCCAATGGATCGCCAAGCCGGTACGAGCGGATCAGTTCGGTGCAGCCGCGCGTGAAGGCTTCGTAGATGCTGGCGTGCACGTAAATGCGCTGCAGCCCGCAACAGGACTGACCGGAATTGAAGTACGCGCCGTCGACGATATTTTCCACCGCATGTGCCACATCGGCATCAGCGCGCACGTACACCGGATCGCAGCCACCGAGTTCGAGCCCGACGCCGATGAAGCGCTCGGCGGCGACGCGCTGCACGGCGCGGCCGCCGGCGACTGAGCCGGTGAAGGCGACAAAATCGACGCGCGGATCGCGGATCACCGCTGCGGTGTCCTCGTGCCCGAGATGCAGCACCTGGAACAGGCCGGCCGGAAAGCCCGCGGCGGCGAAGCATTCTGCGAACGTTTCGGCGCACAGTGGGGTCTGTGCAGAGTGCTTGAGCACCACGGCATTACCGGCCATCAGCGCTGGCACCACGCTGTTGACCGCGATCAGATACGGATAGTTCCAGGCGGCGACGGTGAACACCACGCCGAGCGGCTCACGGCGAATAAAACGGCGAAAGCCCGGCTTTGGTCCGGGATCCACATCGGCAAGCGCCTTCACGGCCACCGCGCTCATATAGCGCGCACGCTCGAGGGTGCCGCGCACCTCACTCGGCGCGAACCGGATGGGTCGCCCCATCTGCCAGCTAAGTTCGGTGGCGATCGGTGCCGCGCGCCGTTCGAATTCGGCGCAGAAACGCTCGATGAGCAGCGCGCGCTCGGCAACTGCTACATCGCGCCACCCACGTTGCGCCGCGCGCGAGCGCTCGAGCGTCTCATTAATTTGCGCGGCGGTGGCGGCGGTACGCTCGGCCACTACACGGCCGTCGACGGGGGAAATGCTCCGGATGATCATCAGATGATCTCGAAGTAGCGGGCGAGTTCCCAGTCGGTGACGGCGCGACGGAACTCGCGCTCCTCCCACTCGCGGCTGGCGGCGAAATGTGCCACGAACGGCGCCCCGAACAGCGCCTGCGCGGCTTTGGAATGGCTGAGACGTTGTGCCGCCTCGCTAAGGGTGCGCGGTAGCTGGCGCTTGGCCGGCAACTTGCGGTCGTAGGCGTTGCCGGTGATCGGCTCATCCGGTTCGACCCGATGCTCGATGCCCCACAGACCGGAACCGATCGCCACCGCGATCGCCAGATACGGATTGATGTCCGCGGCGGCGATGCGGTACTCCACCCGCTGGCTCTTGACACCCCCCTGGATCACGCGCAACGCGCAGGTACGATTCTCCACGCCCCAGGTGGCGGCGGTCGGCGCCCAGAAGCCCGGCACCAGACGCGTGTAACTGTTGACCGTGGAGGCAACCATGGCGAGCAGTTCGGGCATAAGCGCCTGCTGACCGCCGACGAACCAGCGCATCTCCCGTGACATCGTATGCGCGGCGGTTTGATCAAAGAACGCGGAAGCGCCGTCCTTGCGCGCCAGCGACACGTGCAAGTGCCCGCTCTGACCCGGCAAGTGTTGCGACCACTTGGCCATGAAGGTCGCCATTAGCCCGCGGCGCTGGGCGAGTACCTTCGTGAAGGTCTTGAACAATGCGGCCCGATCGGCCGCTTCGAGCGCCTCGGTGTAATGCAGCGCCGCCTCGATGACACCCGGACCGGTTTCCGTATGCAGCCCTTCAATCGGCATGCGCATATCGATGGCCAGCTGCAGCAGGGCCTGATAGAGCTCGGCGTGTACCGAGCTGCGCAGCATCGAATAGCCGAACATTCCCGGCGTGAAATTGTTCAGTGCGCGATAGCCTTTTTCGCGCACACTCGCGGGCGTCTCGCTGAATACGAAGAATTCATATTCGGCTGCCGCCGAGGCGACATAGCCCATGCTCGCGGCGCGCTCGAGTACGCGGCGCAGCGTTGCCCGCGGGCATACCTGCTCGGCGTGCCCGGCAAACTCGCCCAGAAACAGTAACATGTTGCCCTCGAGCGGCAACGCCCGGCAGCTTTCCGGGAGCAGCCGAACCGGGGCATCCGGAAAGGCGGTGTGCCAGCCCGTGAACGTGACATTGTCGTACTGCTGATCGTTGGAATCCCAGCCGAGCACGACATCGCAAAATCCCATGCCCTTATCGAGGGCGGCAAAGAATTTTTCGCGCTCGATGTACTTGCCGCGCAGAATTCCGTCGTTGTCAAAGACCGCGACCTTGACGTGCGCCAGTCCCCGCTCCTCGACGATCGAGCGGGCCTGCGCGCTCGTGCGCACCTCTTCTGGTTGCATGAAGGGCAGCTCCTTAAATGGGGTCAGCGCAAGCAGCCGGTTTCCCCGGACTTGGTTGTTCGGACCTTGCAGAGGGATCTCGGCCAGCCCGAATTCGGGTAGCGCGCTGCGCGCCGCCGGTCACGTCAGACTGCTCCACGGAAGGGCGGATAATTACGCGCTGTAACCCCGTTTGGCAAGGCGCCAGCCCTGCTAGCGCGCCGATGCCCCGCGCGCGTTTAGCCTGTATAGGTAGCCGGCGCCGAGCGCGGCGAGAGCACTGACGGCGGCGAGAGTGGTAAACACGCCTCCCCAGCCGAAGGCGACCGCGAGTCGCGCCATGACGGTGCCCGCCAGCACCCCGCCCAGATAGCCCGTGCCGTCCACGAGCCCGGAGGCGGCTGCGCCGGCCTCCTTGCCGCCGAAATCCAGGGCGAAGGCGCCCGGCAGGAAGGCGTAGGGGCCGAGCAGGCAGAATGCGACGAGTCCGATCACCGCCACCGGCAATATCACCCCGTCGGTGCCCGGGCGCAGCGAGGTGAGGACGAGCAATGCCGCCGCCGTTGCGCTAAGACCCAGGAACAACAGCAGCGAGCGCGCATTCGGCCCGAGCCGATCGCTCGCCCAGCCGCCGAGCAGGACCGAGATGGCACCGACGCCGGGGAAGATCGCCGACAGCCCGGCGGCGTGGCTGACGCTGTAACCGAGGAAATCGCGCAGATACACCGGCGTCCAGGTATTAAAGGTCTCGCGCACCATCGTGGCGGCAAAACTCAGCAGGCAAACCGTCACGAACGCGCGGCTGCGCAACAGCGGCAGCACCAGTGCGGCGAAATTCCTGGGCCCCGATTGCGCCCCCGAGAATAGATTGCGCGGGTTGGCCACCGCTTCCGCGTGACCCTCGTCGGTGCGCGACTCACGCAGGAAGAGCAGGTTGGCGAGAAACATGAGCCCCGCGACGCTCGCGCCGAACACAAACAGCGTGCGCCAGCCCACCCCGTGCTCGAGCAGCAGCCCCATGAGCTGGCGCGCGGCAGCATCACCGAGCAGGTAGCTGCAGGTGAGGATCGCCGCCACGGTGCCGTAGCGGGAATAGTGGAACCACTTGGAGGAGACTTTGATCAGAGCCGACCAGCCGATCGACTGCGTCAGGCGATTGCCGACCCAGGCAACGGTAAACAGCGGTAGCGTGGAACTGGAGGCAAACAGCAGCGTGAACAGGGTTGCGCCACCGGTGGCGATGAGCAAGTTGCGTTTGCCGCCCCAGTAGTCCCCCAGACCGGTGAGAAACCACTTGCCGAGCGCGTAAGCCAGCACTCCCCAGGAGGCCATCGAGCCGATGCTGATGAGGGCGGTGGCATGAGTCATGCCACGGCGCTCGAGTTCCTCAACGATCAGCGGTGTCGCCACCGACAGGTTCGACCGGCAGAAATAGCAGGACGCGTAGCCGAGGAACAGGAGCAGTAACGTGCGGCACTGCCCGATGCGCAGCGCGCGCCTGCTCGGCACGGCCGGCGCCGCCACTAGCGGCGCGACTACGGCCACGGCAACGAATAGGTCTTGGTATTGGTGAAGCTGCGGATGGCTTCCTGTACCCCTTCCTTGTAGCCCAACCCGGAGTCCTTGATGCCCCCGAACGGGGTGAGCTCGATGCGGTAGCCTGGGACCTCGCGCACATTCACGCTGCCCACGTGCAGTTCGGACACGAAGCGCGTGATGTAGTCGAGCCGGTTGGTGCACACGGCGGATGAGAGCCCGTAGGGGGTGGAGTTCGAGATGCGGATCGCATCATCAATCGTCTGGAAGCCGATGACCGGCGACACCGGCCCGAAGGTCTCTTGCTTGACGAGCGACATCTCCGGGGTGACCCGATCGAGCACCGTAGGAGAGTAGAGCGCTCCATCTCGGATATTGCCGTACAGCAGCCGGGCGCCGTGCGCGAGGGCGTCGTTGACTCGGCCCTCGAACGAGCGTGCCGCAGCCTCGTCGATCACCGTGCCCATGTCGGTGTTCGGGTCCATCGGGTCGCCATAGCGTACGGCGCGGCTCTTCTCAAGCAGCAGCTCGGTGAACCGCTCCGCCACGGAGTGCTGTATCAGCATGCGCTTCACCGCCGTGCAGCGCTGGCCGGAGTTCTTGTACGAGCCCAGTACGGCCAGGGACGAGGCTTCTTCGAGATCCGCGTCTTCCATGACGATGAGGGGGTCGTTGCCACCGAGTTCGAGTGCCTGGCGCTTGTACACGGCTTTGGCGGCGATGTATTTGCCGATCGCTACGCCACCGGTAAACGTGACCAGATCCACATCCGCGTGCGTGAGCATCTCATCGGCGATCTCCTTGGGGTCGCCGGTGAGCACGCTGAACATCTGCGGTGGCAGGCCCGCCTCAAAGAGAATGTCCGCGAGCAAAAGCGCACTGAGCGGGGTCTTCTCCGAGGGCTTGAGCACCATTCTGTTATTGCTGGCGATGCTGGGGGCGATCTTGTGCGCGACCTGGTTCAACGGGTGGTTGAAGGGGGTGATCGCGCAAATGACGCCCTGCAGCGGTTCACGCAGGGTATAGACCTTACGGCGCTTGCCGTGGGCGGTGAGATCGCAGGAGAAAATTTGTCCATCGTCCTGTAGCGCAGCGTTGCCGGCGAAGATAAACACGTCGCAGGCGCGACCCACCTCGTAGATGGAGTCTTTCTTGCACAGGCCGCTCTCAGCAGTGATGAGATTGGCGATCTCCTCGGTGCGCGCCCGCAGCGCGGCGGCCGTCTCGTAGCAGATGCGATAGCGCTCGTAGCGTGTCAGGCGCGAGCGAAATGCCTTAGCAATCCCGATCGCCTGGCGCACCTCGGCCACGGAAGCCTTACCCACCGTTGCCAGCAGCGCGCGCGTGTACGGATTGAAGACTTCGCCGTGGCGTTCGGTGAGGACGCGCACGCCGCCGATACGCAGACCCTCGCGCCGCATAGTCTCGGTGTGGGTGAGGCTGGGGGTGTGTTTGGACTCATCGGGCATGATTCAGGACCCAGTCGAAGGCATCGAAGTTGCGCCAGCGCCGGTTCTCATCGAGCCCCGCAATGCGGCGATTCAGCACGAGTGGCACCGCTTGTTCGGAGACGCCGCCGTGCGAGCGCAGCGGCGCATCAAGGCCTGACAGGTCGTGTTTGGCGGCGGCACCGCCGATGGCGACCGAGCGGGCCGAGACGACCACCAGATCGCCTATCCGGTCGGCGGGCAGCTCGAAGCGACGGGCGGCCTCGGCGCGCGCGAGCACCATTTCGATGCCGCGCAGCGCGGCGATCCGTGCGGCAAGGGCGGTGGCATCCACATCGCTGGGCAGATAGACGGTGGCGTACGAACCCAGCGCTCCATGGTGCACGACGTAAGGATCAGTAATTGGCAGAATCACGCGCGCGCGCCCAGCACCGAGCCAGCCGTCCAGCACATCCTGCAGGTAAATGACGTTGGGGCTGGCGTCGAGCCGCGTTTTGGCGTTCATGCCGTGATCGGCGGTGAGCGCAATAGTGCACCCCAAGCGTTCGAGTTCGGCGAGGTAGCGATCCATCATGGCGTAGAACGCGTTGGCTTCCGCAGAGCCGGGGGCGTGCTTGTGCTGCACGTAGTCGGTCGTGGACAGGTACATGATGTCCGCACGGCGCGTCTGCATGAGCTTCACGCCCGCGGCGAACACGAACTCCGATAGCTCAGCGCTATAGACGCTCGGCACCGGCATGCCTACCAGCGCCAGCACGCCCTCGATGCCGTGCTCCTCGAGCGTGGCCTGATCGGCCTTCTCGGCGGAGAAGCAGATCCCGCGCAGCTGGTGGCCGAGGAGCTTGCGCAACTTGTCCTTGGCGGTGATCACTGCGACCTTGCAGCCCGCCTCCGCCAGCGCGGCGAGCAGGGTCGGGGCGCGCAGCCACTTCGGGTCATTCATCATCACCTCAACACCGTTCTCGACATCGTAGAGGTAGTTGCCGCAGATGCCGTGCACCGCCGGCGGCGCCCCGGTGACGATCGACAGGTTGTTCGGGTTGGTAAAGCTCGGAATGACGCAGTCGGCGACCACTGCGCTGCCCTGCGCCAGCACCCGTTTCATCCAGGGCATGTGACCGGCGGCTACCGCCTGCGCGATGTAGTCCGGCTCGCAGCCATCCACGCACACGACCACTGAGGGCTGTGCGGGTAGGAGATATCCCCGTCCGTTTACTTCGATGCGACGCATATCACTGTCACCATTTTCCTGAGTCGAAGACGGGCGCTCGCGCGCGGGCGCACCGCGTGCCGGCTATCCGGATCTTCGCGCGACCCGTTTACCTGCAAGCCCCGCCCGGCCGGTTCAGGCCGCAGCACGCAGTTCCGCCAGTACCTTGCCGACGGCCTCGACGGCGCCGCTGATACCGCGCTCGCCCAGCTGGCCCATGCAGCCGACCCGGAACGTTTCCTGGGTCGTCAGTTTGCCTGGGTACAAGACGTACCCCTGTGCCTTGACGGCGTCGTAGAAGCTCTTGAACGTGTAGCGCGGCGTATCGGGTGCGTAGAACGTGACGATGATGGGCGCCTGAATGGGCGCCGGCAGGAAACTCTTCAGTCCGAGCTTTGCCATGCCCTCAAGCAGAGTGCGGCAGTTCTGGGCATAGCGCGCGCCGCGCGCCGGCAGCCCGCCCTCTTCGAGATACTGCGTGATGGCCGAATCGAACGCCGCCACGACGTGTGTCGGGGGCGTGAAGCGCCATTGGGTGCTCTTCTGCATGTAGACCCATTGATCGTACAGATCCATCGCAAGGGAGTGGCAGTTTCCCTCGCAGCGCTCCAGCACGGCCCGACGCGCGATGACGAAGCCCATCCCCGGGGGCCCCTCGAGGCATTTGCCCGAAGCGGCCACGACGGCATCGAAGGGTGTCGTGCGCGCGTCGATCTCCAGCGCGCCGAAGGAACTCATGGCATCGACGATGAGTCCCTTGCCGTGACGCGCGACCACCTGCGCAATCTCGTGCAACGGATTGAGGATGCCCGTGCTGGTCTCACAGTGCACGAGCGCCACGTGCGTGATCGACGGATCCGAGGCGAGAACGCGTTCGATGTCGCCGCCGGCCACCGCAGCATTCTCCGCGTAATCAATGGTGGTTAGCTTGCGGCCGAGCACGCGGCAGATCCTGGCAATCCTTTGACAGTAAGCACCGTTTTGCGGGACCAGCACGTGTCCGCCGCGCGGTACCATGGTGCCGATCGTGGCCTCGACCGCGAACGTGCCACTGCCCTGCATCGGAACGCATTCATGCGTACCAGCGCCGTGCGCGATCTGAAGGAGCCGTTCCCGGATGCGCGCCGTGATCTTGTTGAAATCCACATCCCAGGAACCCCAGTCGCGCAGCATGCTTTGCTTGGTGCGCAGCGAGGTCGTCAAGGGTCCCGGGGTCAATAGATAGGGTTCGGTAGTCATCGGATTGCCGCACTGAAGGGGAAGAGGGTGCCGCGCCAGGAGCGGTGCTGGACCCGCGAACTATAGAATGACATTCCTGGGAGCGAGCACATTCAGAAGATTCTATCCTGAGGTGCGCTGCGAGCCGCGTCCGAACACTCGTGTGGGGCGGCCGTATGACGATGTGAAGTCTCTTGAATAAGTCATTTTAAGCCATTGTATATAAGACATTTTCTTGTGAATCAATCGTAAGCAGTTGATCCGCTGGTTTGGGTTGTCGCGGCTCTCTGTGCCGAAGTACCGTGGGCGCCGCGAACCGGCGCGGACCCCGCGGAATTCCGGCGCGGTGGAGCGCATGCGCGGATGGCATGGCGGGGTTTCGCAAGAGCGCGCGGCGCTGCAGGGTGCCACCCGGTGGATGGCCCGTAGGTTTCAGCGAGCAAGCCAGGAGAGGTTCGGTGTCCAGCATTCCATCCCATGCCCGCGTCATCATCATCGGCGGCGGCATTGTCGGTTGCAGCGTCGCCTACCATCTGGCGAAGCGCGGCTGCACCGATGTGCTGCTGCTGGAGCGTCGGCGGCTGACGTGCGGCACGACCTGGCATGCCGCAGGCCTCGTGGGCCAGCTGCGCGCCACGCAGAACCTCACGCGGCTGGCTCAGTACACCACGCAGCTCTACGAGGGGCTCGAGCGCGAGACCGGCCAGGCGACCGGCTTCAAACAGGTCGGTTCCATCGCGGTGGCCGCCAGCGAGGCGCGCTTTGAAGAGCTCAAGCGCGGTGCATCCATGGCGCGCTGCTTCGGCCTCGAGGTGCAGATCCTATCGCCCGGTGCCGCTAAGGAGCGCTGGCCGCTGCTGGCGACGGATGGATTGGTGGGTGCGGTGTTCCTGCCGAAGGACGGCCAGACCAATCCGGTCGACACGACCCAGGCACTCGCCCGCGGCGCCCGCAATGGCGGCGTTCGCATCTTCGAAGACCTCAAGGTTACGGCGATCCGCACCGCGCGCGGAAGGGTTACGGGCGTAGCGACCCCGCAGGGAGAGATTCATGCCGACGTCGTGGTGAATTGCGCCGGCATGTGGGCGCGTGAGGTCGGCGGCTGGGCGAATGTCAGCGTGCCGCTGCACGCCGCCGAACACTTCTACATCGTGACCGAGCCCATCCCAAGCCTGGCGGCGGGGCTGCCGATCCTGCGTGACGCCGATGCCTGCTCATATTTCAAGGAGGACACCGGGAAGCTGCTCGTCGGGTGGTTTGAGCCGCAAGCGAAGCCCTGGGCCGAGGCGGGGATTCCCGAGAACTTCGCTTTCGATCAGTTGCCCGCGGACCTTAGCCACATCGAGTCGCTCTTCGAACGTGCCATGCAGCGGGTGCCCGCGCTCGGGTCGGCCGGCGTGCAGGTGTTCTTTAACGGGCCGGAGAGCTTCACGCCCGATGATCGTTATCTGCTCGGAGAGGCACCGGAGCTGCAGGGCATGTACGTGGCCGCGGGCTTCAATTCGATCGGCATCCAGTCGGCGGGCGGCGCGGGCAAGGTGCTGGCGGACTGGATTATCGACGGACATCCGCCCTTTGATCTGTGGGACGTCGACATTCGCCGCTGTGCGCCGTTCCAGCGCAACCGGCGCTACCTGCGCGACCGCACGGTCGAGACGCTGGGGCTGCTCTACGCGATGCATTGGCCCTTCCGGCAGGCGGAGATGGCGCGCGGTGTACGCAAGTCCGCTTTGCATGACCGACTGGCGGCAGCCGGGGCATGCTTCGGCGAGGTGGCCGGCTTTGAACGCGCCAACTGGTTCGGAACGCCCGGTACGCGGCCGCGTTATGAGTACAGCTACGGTCGCCAGAATTGGTTCGAGCAATCGGCCGCGGAGCATCTGGCAGTGCGTGAGCGCGTCGGACTTTTCGACCAGTCCTCGTTCGCTAAGTTTGTGCTCAAGGGCCGCGACGCGACGACGGTACTCGGGCGCACGTGCGCCAATGACATCGACGTGCCGGTGGGTACGATCGTATATACCCAGTGGCTCAATGCGCGCGGCGGCATTGAGGCAGACCTTACGGTCACGCGTGAGGCCGAGGATGCCTACCTGATCGTCACGAGCTGTGCGACGCAGACGCGCGATTTCGGCTGGCTGTCTCGCAGCATTCCAAACGCGGCTCACGCCGTCGCGCTTGACGTATCCTCGGCCTATGCGGTGCTCGGTCTCATGGGGCCGCACAGCCGCGACCTGCTCGCGACGCTCACTGACGCGGATCTATCCACCGCCGCGTTGCCTTTCGCAACGTCCCAGATCATCGATCTGGGTTACGCGCGTGTGCGCGGGAGCCGCATTACGTACGTGGGGGAGCTGGGCTACGAGTTGTACATTCCCACGGAGTTCGCGCAGTCGGTGTTCGATTTGATCCTCAGCGCGGGCGTGCCCTTTGGCCTGCGTCTTGCCGGCTACCATGCCCTGAACAGCCTGCGTATGGAGAAGGCTTACCGACACTGGGGTCACGACCTCTGCGACGAGGACACGCCGCTCGAGGCGGGCCTGCACTTCGCGATCGCCTGGAACAAGCCCGGCGGCTTTGTCGGTCTCGAGGCGCTCGCGCGCCAGCGCGAGGCGGGGGTGAGACGCAGACTGGTCGCCATTGCCCTCGAGCGGGCGGATCGCTTGCTCTATCACAATGAGCCGATCTGGCGAAACGGTGAACTCGTCGGCAAGATCTCCTCGGGGATGTTTGGCCATACCCTGGGCACTGCCCTGGGCCTCGGCTACCTCACCAACGGTGGCGCACCCGTGAGCGCTGAGTGGATTACCGCGGGAAACTACGAGGTCGAGATCGCCGCGGAGCGCGTTGCGGCGCGGGTGTCTCTGCGGCCGTTCTATGACCCCGCGAACGAGCGGGTGAAGCGTTGAAGCATGCCTACCGGCTAGTGTTTGGCTGTACGGCACCGCCACTGTGTCGGTGGATTACGCGATGAAAAGCTCTGCGCGCGTCGTCGTCATCGGTGGCGGAGCGGTCGGCTGCAGCGCGCTGTACCATCTCGCGCGGCTCGGTTGGACGGAGGCCGTGCTGCTTGAGCGGGACGAGCTGACTGCGGGCTCTACCTGGCATGCGGCCGGAAACTGCCCCAACTTCTCCACCTCGTGGAGCATCTTGAAGCTGCAGCACTATTCGACGGCGCTCTACGAGCGACTTGCGCAGGAGGTCGGCTACGACATCAACTACCACCGCACCGGTAGCATCCGCCTGGCGCATACCGCAGACCGGGTGGATGAGTTCCGTCACGTTGCCTCACAAGCGCGTGCACAGCAGCTTAGCTTTGAGCTGCTGTCGCCGCCGGAGGTCAAGGCACGTCACCCGTTCCTCGAGCTCGACGGCATTCGTTTGGCTCTCTGGGATCCCAACGACGGGGACATCGATCCGGCGCAGCTGACACAGGCGCTCGCCAAGGGTGCGCGCGATCTGGGTGCGAGCATCTACCGGGGCACTCCGGTGACGGCGATGCGCCAGCTCTCCACGGGCGCCTGGCGGATCGAGACCGCAGCGGGGGCGATCGAGAGCGAGTATGTGATCAACGCGGCAGGCTATCGCGGCGGGGAAGTGGCCGCGATGGTTGGCGAATACCTGCCGATCGTGTCCCTGTCGCATCAGTACCTGATCACCGAGGACATCCCCGCACTCGTGGCGCGCGGTCAAGCGCGCCTGCCCCTCGTGCGCGATCCTGATGTCAGTTACTACATGCGGCAAGAGCGGCACGGCCTGCTGCTCGGACCGTATGAGTCGCAGCCCCAGGCCCACTGGCTTGAAGGCCTGCCGAGG
The DNA here is from genome assembly GCA_963850955.1 of uncultured Pseudomonadota bacterium. Classification (GTDB taxonomy): domain Bacteria; phylum Pseudomonadota; class Gammaproteobacteria; order Steroidobacterales; family Steroidobacteraceae; genus 13-2-20CM-66-19. The sequence continues at coordinate 3,135,338 of CAWKMW010000004.1, read as the reverse complement.
GAATTTGCGCACCAGCTCTTCGATGACGATCTCGAACGCCTCACGACCTATATCGAGGCGGCTTGCGCACGGCTGCCGCTGCTTGCTTCCGTGGGCGTCAAGCGGGTCATCAACGGCCCGATCCCCTATGCACCGGACGGCAACCCCCTCATAGGCCCCTCGACGAGGGTGCGCAATTTCTTCCACTGCTGCGCCTTCACGTTCGGCATCGCACAGGCCGGCGGGGCCGGCCGCGTCATCGCAGAATGGGTCGTCAATGGCGAGCCGGACTGGGACGTCTGGCCCCTTGATGCGCGCCGCTTTCTGCCATTTGCCGGCAGGGACTACGCGCTGGCCAAGGCGCTCGAGACCTATCAGAAGGAATACGCGATCGGCTATCCCCAGGAGGAACGCCCGGCGGGTCGACCGGCGAAGGTCTCGCCGCTCCACGATTACCTGCGTGCCGAGGGCGCGGTGTTCGGCGCACGCGGCGGCTGGGAGCGCGCGGTGTATTACGCTCGGCCGGATGACCCGGTAGGGCCGCAATGCTCGTTTCGCCGGCCGCAATGGCATCGTGCGGTCGCGCGTGAGTGCGCGGCAGTCGCCGATGGCGTCGCGCTGCTAGATATGCCCGGGTTTGCCAAGTTCGAACTCGAGGGTGCGGGTGCAGGCGGCTGGCTTGATTACATGATCGCCGGCCGTGTGCCAGGGAAGGCACGCACGGCGCTCAGCTATTTCTGCTCGCCGCGCGGCGGCATCGTGAGCGAGATGACCGTTTCGCATCTGCCGGATGGGCGATTCTGGCTGGTTTCCGCCGCGGTCGGGGAGTCTCACGACGAACACTGGCTGCGGAGCCACTTGTCGCAACGGCACGGCCCCGTCCGTATTGTCAACGTCACGGCCCATTACGGGTCCCTCATCGTGGCAGGTCCACGCGCGCGCGACTTACTCGCGACCGTGACCGACGCGGATCTGTCCAACGTAGCCTTTCCGTGGCTTGCGGTGCGCACGATTCGCATCGCCCGCACCGACGTTCTCGCGATGAGGGTGAACTATGTGGGTGAGCTCGGCTGGGAGCTGCACGTGCCCTGCGCACATCTGTGCGCGGTGTACGAGCAGCTGGCGGCGGCTGGCCGGGGGTTTGCGCTCGCGCACTTCGGGCTCTATGCCATGGAGAGCTTGCGGCTGGAAAAGTGCTACCGCAGCTGGAAGGCGGATCTTACGAGCGAGTACACCCCGTTCATGGCCTCCCTCGGGCGCTTCGTGCACCTGGATAAGGCCGCTGCCTTCATCGGTCGTGAGGCGCTGCGCCGCGAGGCCGCCGCCCATCCAAAGCAGCGTTTCGTGCCGCTGCTCGTCGATGCTCGGGACGCAGATGCGGCGCCGGTGTCGGTCGTGTACCGCGGCGGCGAGGCAGTCGGGCTCATCACCTCTGGCGGCTACGGCTACCGATTGAATGGCAGTATCGCGCTCGGCTACGTTCGCTCGGATCTCACCGTACTCGGTACGCAGCTGGATGTGGAAATTCTAGGCGAGCGCCGCCTGGCGGTTGTGGCGCGTGAGCCGCTCTACGATCCAGAAAATCTGCGTCTGCGGAGCTGATCTAAAGCTGACACTCGAAGCAAGGCAGAGGTTCCCGGAATCCGCGCCTACCTGTTGCACGCGGACGACGGCCCCGGGTCTGTAGGGATCGGCTCACGTCACCTCGGCGAATGATCGGACTGCTCGTCCACTAACGGTGGGGTACGGTAAACCCCAGTGATCAAACGCGAGGCAAGGGCCCATGACAACTTTAAAACCACTCGTGCGGGCAGGCTTGTTGTTGCTGGGACTGACGATGTTGGTCTCGGGGTGCGTCGTAACTGAGCCGCGCGAAGGATACTACGACCGCGATCACAACCGCTGGTATCACGACCATGGATGGTCGGCCTGTGGAGAACACGACGCCCACTGTGGCTAGAACCTATCTCAAAACTGCTTGAGCAGGATGCATAAGGCTGCAAGTTGAACGAATCCGAGGAAATTGGTTGGGTAGTACTCCCAGCGAACCAGGAGGCGCCGTTTCCATTGCATCCAGGCAAAGAAGCGCTCGACGATCCAGCGTCGCTCGTAGCGACGCAACCGCCGCCCATCTTGTGTCTTGCGCTTGACTCGGTTGGACTTGTGAGGAGCGATCATCTCAACGCCCTGTTCGCGCAGCTTCTCATCGAGCGGATCGCTGTCGTAGGCGCGATCGCCGATCAGGTTTTCCGGCTTCGCTTCGAGCATGTAGAAGTCGAAAGTCAGCTGCACGAGCGTCACTTCGTGATGGTTCGCGGCATGCGTCGTAACCGCGAGCGGCAATCCGTGGCGATCCACAATCGCCATGATTTTCACGCCTTTTCCGCGTCGGGTCGGACCAATCTGCTCCCCGCCGCCCTTGGCCGATGCAAACGTGGCATCGATGTAACACTCCGATTCGTCCACCTCGCCTTGCTCGCGCAAGGTGTTGGCAAGATCCGTGAGCGCTGCTCGAATCAATTCGCTCTGGCACCACTGCTGAAAGCGGCGGTGCACCGTCTTGTAGTTCGGATAGGACTGCGGAAGCATGTGCCATTGAGCGCCGGTGTTGAGAATCCACAGCGCCGCCTCGAGCACCCTGCGTGCTGGAATCGGCTTGCGGCCCGGACGATCGTCGGGATAGTGCTCCTCCGGAAAATGCTTCCGGATCAGTTCCCACTGCGCATCGGTTATGCGTAGCACGCGTAGATTTTACCTATGAATCAGCTCATTTACGCAGTTTTGAGATAGGTTCTAGTTATGAGGGGTTCTGCGCACCTGCAGAGTAGCTGCAGAAGTGCTCAGCCACTCAATAGTCGGGATCGGCTAGGACTTGGTGTTTGATCAGCATGGCCGCTCCGCTCGCCCAGGCGTCGTCGGCACCGGTAAAAAACGCCTCTTCTTGCTTGAGTACTTTGCCGGTGGCCGTGTCCATGATTCGCAGGGATACGTAATATTCGGTCTGGGCGACTCGCGTCACCACGCCGATGAGGGAGCGTTGCGCACCGAGCTTCAGTGCAATGCCCGCTTCGCATCCGTCGCAGTTTCGTAACGAGTTCGCCCGGACGGCCTCGGCTTCGGCGCCACCGGTATCGATTAGAGTGTAGCGTCCCGATTGCGCCAATGCGCGACGCGCGGCCTCGGTGACGGCCTGCATTCGGGTGGACTCACTGGCAGTATCGATCGCCGATGCCGAGCCCGCCGCGCTGACATCTTCCAGTTCGAATTCGAAGACTGCGATCTTGAGGGTCGGCGAGGTCGCGGCGTGAGCTGGAAGCACAGAGAGAAGAAAGGCGCCGAAGAGAAGCACAACGGAGGCCAGGGCGAGCGCTGAGCAATGCTCATCTGATTCCACCGTCGCCATCCGCCTTGAATCTCTAAATGAGTGCATGAATGTCCTCAATCGCGGGGTACGTAAGCCGTCTTGGGTCTTAGGCCGCAGTGCTCAGGTTAGTCAAATGGCGGCGCAGAGTGCAAGAACATTTGGCCTGCAAACTCCGGCGCCCTCCGCGGGCGAAGTACCGGCCCGGTTGAGCTCTCACCGTCGGCGCCGAATGACCGAGTCAGTCTTCTGGTTGGCGAACACGCGCGCCGATGGCGCCGCGTGCACCAGCGGCGGACTCGATGTCGCTGCGATTCCACCAACCTCCGCCGAGCGCCTGAAACAGTGCCGCCGTATCTGCGTAGCGGTTGGCCTCGGCCTGCACTTGGTTGAGCAGCGCAAGCTGATAGGTTTGCTCCGCGTTCAGCACCTGCAAGTAACTAGCGTAGCCTGCTTTCTGTTGGTTGCGCACGAGTGTGAGTGAAGTCTGCGCGGCATCCCGGGCGGCCGCGCCGGCCTGCAAACCATCGGCGTCGTGCTCGAGCGCGCTCAGGGTATCCGCGACGTTCTGAAACGCCACGAGCACGGTGCTGCGATACTGCTCGTTCGCTTGTTCATATGCCGCGCGGGCGGCTCGCTCCTTATGCAACAAAGCGCCACCCTGAAAGACTGGCTGCACCACGCTCGCGCCCAGGTCCCAGAATCCGCTACCCGCTGATGCCAGTTGGCTGATGGCGAGCGCAGAGGCCCCAATGTCCCCCGTGAGGGTGATATTTGGGAACCGGTTGGCAACGGCGACGCCGATCTGCGCGCAAGCCACGTGCAGGTTCTCCTCGGCCTGACGCACGTCCGGTCGCTGTTCGATGAGCCGCGAGGGAAGACTGACTGGCAGATCTTGCGGCAGTTGCAGCTGAGTCAGCTGGAACTGCTCGGTGGGTTCCTGGCTTGGGAAGACCCCAGACAGAGCCGCCAGAAGATCGCGCTGTTGTGTGAGTTGCTTAAGTAGCGGCGGCAACGTGGCGTTGACCTGCGCGAGCTGCGCTTCCTGAGCGGCCACGTCGAGCCGGCCGGCATATCCGTGCGTGAATTGCTGTCGCAGCACCTGGAGAAGGTTGCCATTCAGAGCGATCAGCTCACGTGTCGCCTCGATCTGGGCGCGCAAGGACGCTTCCTGGATCGCGGCCGCCACCACATTGGTGCTCAGGGAAATATGGGCCGCGGCCAACTGGAAATGTGTCGCCTGTTCTTGCGCGTCAAGCGACTCGACCGTACGGCGATTTAGGCCGAAAACGTCCGGAACGTACGACACGCTGACCTGCGGTGTGTAGAGGCTGTAGAGCAAAGAGCCGGAATTCGGAACGGGCGCGAGCTGTGCGGACGTCTTACTACGGGTGGCGGAGACGCCGGCGCTAATGGTGGGGTAATAGGCGCCGCGTTGTGCCAGAACATTTTCACGAGCCACGGTCAAGGCGGCGCGCGCGGCCTTAAGATCCGGATTATTCTTAAGAGCGCGCTCGACGAGAGCGTTAAGCGCCGGCGAGCGAAACAGGGTCCACCATTCACCCGGGATATCCATGCCGGGGACGAACTGCTGCGCGGCGCCCCCGGGCACGTCCGCAGTTCCCACGGTTGCTCGCGGCGGCGCTGTCGTGTACGCGGCGCCCTCGGGAGCCGCGGGCCGCTTGAAGTCCGGCCCGGCGGTGCAGGCGGCGAGAAGTAGGGCGCCCGCGATCGTCAGGACGGGCCACGCGCGGGGCGTGCGTCGGCCGTTCATGTGGCCTCGCGCCTCAGTCGCGAGACGTCGCGACTCAAAAACAGCATCTGGAATGCAGGCACGACGACCAGCAACATGATCGAGCCGAGCAACATGCCGCCCACCACCACCGCGGCGAGTGGCCGCTGCACTTCGCTGCCGATGCCGGTGGAGAGTGCGGCAGGTAATAGACCGATGCCGGCGGATAAACTCATCATCAGCAGCGGTCGCATGATCGTCGCTGCGGCAAAAAACATCGCTTGCTGCGGGGTTCCGCCGCGCAGGCGTGCCTGGTTGTAGTTGGTGATCATGAGGATTCCGATCATGACCGACACGCCGAACAGTGAGACAAAGCCGATCGCCGCGGAAATGCTGAAGTTCAGCCCAGAGACGTAGAGCGCGACGACACCGCCGGCGATAGCGAACGGAATGCCGAGTAATGCCAGCAGGCACTCGCGCGCGGAATTGAATAGGGCGTACAGCAAGCCGAGTATGAGCACTAGACTCACGGGCACGATGACCGCCAGCCGCGCTTTGGCAGCTTGCAGCTGTCCGAATTCACCGGCCCACACCAAACGATAGCCGCTCGGCAGCTTCACGTGTTCCGCGATGCGTGCCTGAGCGTCTGCCACCGTGCTGCCCAGATCGCGCCCGCGCACGCTGAACTTCACCGGGATGAACCGCTGGCTGCCTTCGTGGTAGATCCACGAGGCGCCGGTGTCGAGGCTGACGGCGGCCAGTTCGCTGAGCGGGATATAAGCATTCGCACCGTCGGCGGTCTGTGCCGGTACACGAATGGCGCGGATCTTGGCGACGCCGTCGCGATACTGTGGCGGATAGCGAACCGCAATGTCGAATTGTCGATCACCTTCGAGCACTGTGGTTGCGGTGGTGCCGCCCATCGCGGCCTGAATTACCGCATTGATATCGGCCGTGTTTAGTCCATAACGGGCCGCTTTGGCGCGATCGATTCTGATATCCAGGTTGGGCTGCCCGAGCACCGGGAAGATTCCGAGGTCGGTCACGCCCCGAATCCGGCTCATCTCGTCGCGGATCTGTTCGGCGAGCTGGGTGAGCGTTTCAAGGTTAGGTCCGACGATCTTGACCGAATTGACCGCCTTGACTCCTGAGATGCCTTCCTGAATGTTGTCCTGGATATATTGCGAGAAGTTAAAGACGACCCCCGGTAGCTCGTGTTCAAAAGCGGTGTTGATCTGACTCGTTAACTTGTCCTTGGTCATGCCGTGGCGCCAGCGCTCCTGCGGTTTGAGCACCGCGAAGAGCTCCGCGTTGGAGAAGGGTGAGGCGTCGCTGCCGTCATCCGGACGACCGTGCTGGGAGAAGACGGTGACGACCTCGGGGTAGCGCATCAGGATCTGACGCATTTTGCGCGTCGCCGCCTCACCGTCTTCCAACGACAAGGTCATGGGCATGGAAGCGCGAATCCAGAAGTTACCTTCCTCGAGCGCCGGCAAGAATTCGCTACCCAAGCGCGGTACCAAAACAGCCGCCAGTGAAAGAAAGGCGAAGCCAAGGGCGATCATCACCCAGCGGCTGCGCAGCGCGAAGCGCAGCACGGGGTCATAGAGGCGGTGCAGGGCGCGCACGACGATGGTCTCGGATTCCTTCACCTGCTCCGGGAGCAACAGCGAGGCCAATACCGGCGTCACGGTGAAGGTGGCAAAGAGCGCGCCTACGAGTGCGTACGCATAAGTCCGTGCCATCGGACCAAAGATCGCGCCTTCAACGCCCTGCATCGTAAAAAGCGGGACGAACGCGGCGACGATGATCAGGGCAGCGAAGAACACGGCTTTATCAACTTGCAGCGCGCTCAGCAGAATCAAGCGCAGACGATCCGTCCATCCGGCTACGGGCGCCGCGTGGTGAGCGATGGTCGTCGGGTCGGGCCCCCAGAACCCGTCGGCAAGCCGCCGCAGCAAGTCCTGTCTTTGGGACGCGGGCGCCTGGAAGTTGCGAAAGATGTTCTCGACCAGGATTACGGCGGACTCGACGATAATGCCGAAGTCAACTGCACCGAGGGACAGTAGATTCGCGCTTTCCCCGCGGGCGACCAGCACGATGATTGCAAAGAAGAGTGCGAACGGGATATTGAGGCCGACGATAATTGCGCTGCGGAGGTCACCCAGAAAAATCCACTGGATGAGGAATACCAGCCCACAACCGAGCAGGAGGTTGTGCAATACCGTATGGGTGGTGACGTCGATCAGTGCGCCGCGATCATAGATCGGAACCAGTCTCACCCCGGGCGGAAGACTGCCATCGTGATTCATCTGTTCGACTTCGGCTTTGACTTTCGGCAGCATGTCGCCGGTCTTCTCGGTGCGGCCCATGACCACGATGCCGGCTACGGCATCGTCTACGCTGTCGTGGCCCCATATTCCGAGCCGTGGAACATAGCCGACCGAGACGCGGGCGATGTCCTTGATTAGCACCGGAACGCCGTTGTTCTGGGTCAGCACGACGTTCTCGATATCATCGAGTCTGTCGCCCCGGGTCAGATCGTCATTGCCCCCATCATCGATCAGGCCGATCCCGCGAATATTGATCGATTGCTGGCCGATGCGGATTTCGCGGCCACCGACGTTCAGATTGGCATTGGCGAGCGCGTTTAGTAGCTGCGTCAGGGTGAGGTTGTAGGCCTCGAGTTTGTGAGGATCAGCTTCGACTTCGAATTGCTTGGTCGGACCACCCCAGCTGTTGACCTGCACGATCCCCGGAATCGTCAGCAGCCGGCGGCGCACGATCCAGTCCTGGACCGTGCGCAGGTTGCTCAGTCCGAACTGCTGTGGGCCAATGACTTGGTAGCGGTAGATCTCGCCTGTGGTGCTGTTCTGCTGAATCGTCGGTGTGATACCACCGGGAAGGTTGACGTTCTGCTGCAGGGCGATGGCCGCCTGAGCGTAGGCGAAGTGAAAATCGACGCCGTACTTGAACACCACCCGCACGAAGGAGAGCCCGTAGAAGGATGTCGAGCGGATGACGTCGATGCCCGGGGTCGTATATAGCCCAATTTCCATCGGGCGCGTGTAGTAGCGCTCCATTTCCTCCGCCGACAGGCCAGGTGCCTGAGCGGTAATTTCCAGAATGACCGGCGTGGGATTTGGATACGCCTCGATGTTGAGCTGCTGGAACGCAACGATTCCGGCGGCGGCAAACAGCAGCAGGCCGAACACCACAATTGCACGGCGGCTGAGGCAAAAAGCGACCAGGGACTTAAACATCGTGCGCGGAGGCGAGCTGGCGCGGTGGCTAGTCGCTAGGGGGCGCGTTTAGCATGTTGCTGAGAAAAACCCCGCCCTCGGTCACAGCCAGCTCCCCGCGTTGCGGACCGGCGAGGACCTGATAGTAGCCCTCGCTGAGCTGTCCGAGCGTCAGCGCTCGCTGCACAAAGTGATGGCGATCAGCGGTCATCCAGACGATCATCGAGCCGTCCCCTTCGCGCACCGCTGCGGTCGTTGGAATCGCGAGCGCTTCGACCGGGGCGGCAATGCGGATCGTGACGTTTGCCAGCATGCCGGGTCGCAGCTCATCGTACGGGTCAATCAGCGCAGCGCGGATCCTCAGGCGATGTGTGCTCGGATCCACGACGGCGTAGATCTTGGAGATGTTCCCGCTATAGGTGTGGTCCGGGAAGGCCGGGACTCTCACCAGCACGTGCTGACCGAGGCGCACGAGCGGGCTATCCGTTTCTGTGACATTGGCGATCACCCATTTCGCCGAGCGCTTCTGAGCGGATTGACTGAACCGGCCGCTGGCTATCATGCGGTCGATTTTGGCGTCAGTCCTGCCAAGCGCGCGTACCGCATCGCGGGAGCTCTTGAGCGCCGCGGCGGCGGTCTGGTGCTCCGAGATCGCCTGTTCGAGTTCCTTCGGCGCAATACCGTTGGTTTCCCCCAGGGCCTGCACGCGGGCCAGTTCCTTGCGCGTGGCATCTAAGGTCGCGGCAGCGCCAATTAACGTGGCTTCCGCTTGCACAATCGCAGGGTCTTCGTCAAACGTGATACTGCCGAGCGCTTCCTCTTCAACGCCAAACAGATGCGTTCCGACCGGCGTGATGGTCAGAGCGCGGATCTGCTCGTTTGAAAGGTCGACACTCCTGGCCGGCGGGCTGGATACGCTCGGCCGCGGGGGCAGGGAAGTCGCGGCGGCAGACTCGCCGCGGCTGCAGGCCGCCTCAAAACCGCCCGTGAGGGTGGCCGCCACGGACAGCAGGACCGCTGCTACGCTGCGTGCGTTGGTGGACCCTCTGCAGTTCTCGCATGGCATTTTAAATCGATGTCCGGATTGGGAGGGACATAGGAGAGCCGGGGAGTATGTGTTGCACGCACCCGCTTTGATGCGCACCAAAGCACACGCTGCCGCTGGAAGTTTAAAACGCAGCGCTGCGCGGCAGCGATGAAGGAAACATTACCGATCGGTAATGTCACTCGCGCGCGCCTCAGACGATATCAAGCGCGGGCAATACGAGGCGTGCGATGAGACCGGGATTGGCATCCTCGAGTTGCAGATCTCCGCCATGCAGGCGGGCGATGGCGATGACACTCGCAAGACCCAGACCCCAGCCGGGTACGCTGCGATCCAGACGATGAAAACGCGTGCCGATCCGCGCGCGTTCCGCCTGGGGAATCCCGCGGCCGTTGTCGCGTACACTGATCGTGACGGCGGCGGCATCGCGGTGCGTGTCCACGTGGATCGCCCCGCCGACGTCGGTGTACTTGATCGCGTTATCGAGCAGATTGGCCATGGCGTTGGCGAGCAGATCGCCATCCCCGGCGGTGAGCGGATCCGCGTCGAGCGTGTGAGTGAGCGTCACTCCCTTGGCCTCGGCGACCGCGTCGTAGAGTTCGAGCACGTTGATCGCAATGGCGTTGAGGGACACGGGCCCGAAGCTTTGTCGGCGTGCTCCGGACTCGACCTCGGCGATTTGCAACAGCTTGTCGAACACGACATTCAGGTCTTCGATTTCGGCAATCGCAAAAGCAACCGCCTCCGGTAGCGCCGTCGGTTGCGAGCGCTCCACTTGTGCGGTACGCAGGCGTGCGAGAATCCTCGATAGCGGTGTGCGAATGTTATGCGCGATGGTGTTGGAGACGTGCCGTACACCCTCCATGAGAACATGGATGCGGTCGAGCATGGCATTGATGTCGCGACTCAGGCGCGCGAATTCGTCTTGCTGCTGCGAAATCGGTACGCGCTGCGCAAGATCGCCGCGTTCGATGCGTGCGGCCGTTTGTCGTATGGTGCTGATACGCTGCTCGAGCTGGTGTCGTAGGAACAACGCGCCAGCTACGGCCATCAACAAGGTGACCAGGGCGCTCAGCAGGCTAGCGCGACGCACCAGACGATCGAGCTCGCGCTGATCCTGCATGTCGCGCCCGACAACCAGAACACCACCGTCGGCGAGACGCGTGATGCGCAGGCGACTGCGAGAACTGCGTCCGGCGCGCACCACCTGATGCTCGACGATGTCGCGGGTGGGACCCAGGATGTCCGACTTCAGAGCGAGGTTGCCAACCACTTGATGTCCGGCCGGATCGACGAGCGCATAGACTTCGGTGTCCGAGTCGATGCCGTCGCTGAGGAGTCCAGTGATGTGCGCCGCCAGCGCCGCCGCACCTCTGCGCTCAAAGTAGTCAACCAGTCGTTGCGTGGTGGTGTCGATTTGGTGATCTATGCGCTGCTGCCAGACGCCAACGGTCTGCTGATAGAAGACTGCAAGGAGCACCGTCATGGTCAGGACCACCAGCGCCGCGTAGATCAGCGCCTGGCGGAAAGCGATGGACGTCCACCATCGCGGAACCGCGACCGTCACGTGGGCGTCTGAGGTGCGAGCCCGTCGGCTGACAGCATATATCCGACCCCCCGCACGGTATGGATGAGCGGCACCGCAGCGTCGCGGTCGATCTTGTTGCGTAAGCGACTGATATGCACGTCGATCACGTTGGTTTGCGGGTCAAAGCGATAATCCCACACGGCTTCCAGCAGCATGGTACGTGTGACGGCACGGCCTTGATGGAAGAGGAGGTAGGCGAGCAGACGGAACTCACGGGGCTGCAGGGGAATGGCCCTGCCCGAACGCTCCACGCTGCGCGCGATGAGATCGACTCTCATATCGGCGATACGCATTTCGCGCACCTCCTTGCCGAACTGGGACCGGCGCACCAGCGCTTCCACGCGGGCGGCGAGCTCGGAGAACGCGAAGGGCTTGGTGAGGTAGTCATCGCAGCCCGCCTGCAAGCCGCGCACCCGTTCGTCGGTCGCGGAAAGTGCGCTGAGTATAAGTACCGGCGTACTTTGGCCGAGGGTGCGTAGCGTTTTGAGGATGGCCAGGCCATCGACCTCATTGGGCAGCATTCGATCGAGCACGATCAGATCCCATGGGGTACTGGTAGCCCGCTCGACGCCATCCGCGCCATCGCGCGCCAACGACACGAACCAGCCAAGCTCGCGCAGGCCATCGGCGATGTAGCGCGCATTATCGGCGTCATCCTCAATGATTAAACAGCGGCGCATACATTCTGAATTCGGAAGTTCTACCCAATGTATCCCTGCAACAGATGCCTGGAAAGCGCAGCTAGACCGGCGCCGAGATCGCGCAGCGAAGCCTGGAGGCGCGACTTGCGCGGCCGCTGAAAGTGTAAAACGCAGCCTCGCCGGGCAGCGATGACGGAAACATTACCGATTGGTAATGTGACTCACGCGCTATTGCGCGTTCAGCCAGCTCTCGGCGAGGCGCACCGACAGGGACCCACCGAGCGGGATGCGTTGATCATTGAAGTCATAGCTCGGGTTGTGCAGCATGGCGTCGTGGCCGCCGGCGCGATGAATTCCGTCGCCATCGCCGATTACAAAGTAACAGCCGGGCTTTTGCAGCAGGAAGTACCTGAAATCCTCGGCGCCCATACAAGGGTGGCGGACTCAGACGTCGGCAGTTCAATCAATCGCCCGCGGTCTCTCCTGCCGCAAGGTGCCGCGCTGGCAGTTAGGCAGCCTCAAGGCGATTGTCCCGGGGACGGGATAACCATGCAGAAAAAACTTTTGGCGATCGCGGCTGTGCTCGAGTCTCTTACGGGAGTTGCAATCATTCTGATCCCCCGGGGTCGTGATCGCGCTGCTGCTGGGCGTCGAGGCGTCGAGTGTGGGACTGATGATCGGGCGGTTGCTAGGAGTGGCACTCCGCTCGCTCGGCATTGCTTGTTGGGGCGCGTGGACGGATGTCGGCGGTTCGGCTCAGACCGCCACGCTCAGAGCGATCACGCTCTACAACGCCGGCGTCGGGTTGTTGTTGGTCGTATTCGCTGCCACCGGAATGGCCAGCGCTTTATTGGCTTGGCTAGTCGGCATTCTCCATTTGGGTCTCGCTTCGGCGTTCGCTGTTTCACTGCGTACTAGAAACGCACCTTCCGCGAAGTCCGCGGTCTGATCGGAGCCGGGCCGTAGCAGCCTGGATATCGCAGCCACGCGAGCTCTCGGAACTGACTAATGCCCTGACTGATTGGTGGGTGACAGCTTAAAACCGTCTCCTGTCTCTTCGGAATTGACACGACCGCCGAGCCGGAAAACGCCAGTGTCGAATGGAAAACCACACAGGCTCCGTTTGACAACGTCGCCCGGGCCGTTACTAACAGCGGTGAGTCAGCGGCCGCTGCGGTTAAGGAATCATCCCGCACTCGAACATTTTGTTCGCAATGGGTGCGGCAATGCGGTTGATGAATTCAGTACGCATTTGCGGATCGTTGCGCAGAATGCCGATGGCCCGCTGTTCCTCCGCACTCGGTGGGGCATGCGCGGCCTTTTTTTCCCACAGCTGCTCGCAGGTGGCGCTCTGATACTTTTGCACGATGTTATTGGCGAGCTTGTCCACCATTGGGTACTGCTGGGCCTGCACCGCGCTGGGGCGCAGGAGTGCGAGGCCCAGAAGGGCCACAGAACCCAACGCAAGGACCGCGATCCACGGGTAGTGCTGCTTAACCATGACCTTCTCCAAATTGCTAAGGATTCGTGACGTTAGTCGCTCAGACGCCGGCTTAAGAAAGTCAGCGGCGGCTGCCTTTTCGAGCGGACCGCTAACCATGATGGACAGGAGCGGTGTTGCTCGACTCTCGCGCGGATGCGGGCCGTGCGGCCCGCATCCGACACTGACAGTAGGAATCGGATCCGACAGCTTAGAACGAGTAGTTGATCCCGATCCGGATCACGCTAAAGGTCAGGCTATTGTGGATGCTGTCCAGCGAGAAGCCTGCGAATGCGTTGCAAGCCCCGGTGCTGACGCCGGTGCAGGTGGTTGTGGTGTTGCTGCCCTTGCCGAGATTCACATACGTGTACTCGGCGCGCACCGACCACGAATCCTGCAGCGCATATTCGACACCCGCGCCCACGCCAAATCCGCTCGATTTGTAGTTTCTGCCGCCGTTAAAAGTGGCAGTGGGTGATGTGCCTCCGGTCGGCGTGTAACTTACATTACTGTTACTTGATCCGCTCGTAAAAACGCCACCGACTCTAAAGTAGGGCAGCCACTGATCGACCGCGTAGCCGATGCGGGGACCGAGGATCGCGAAACCGTTCGGGCTGTTCTTGCCGTTAAAGGTATAGGTGCCCTGCGGGAAGTTCGGTCCGCCATAAACCAGTGAACGGTTTTTGCTACTGGCGCTGTAGAAGTCGTAATCAAGCCCGAACCCCCAGACTAGTTGGTCGGACTGGAAGTTGTAGCCGATCTGCACCCCGCCGACGAATGCGGTTCGGTTCGGACAGTCTCGATTGTTGAACGCTGGGGTATTGGCCAGTGGACCGTTCGCATCCCAGGTGTTGCACGTGGTATTGATCCCGGCGCCGGCGTTAATTCCCGCGTAAAAGCCAGCCCACTGCTGACCCGACGATGTGGTAATCACATCCGGCGGTGCGGCCCCGGCGGCGCCGGCGATTGAGGTCAACGCTATGAGCGCTGCGGAACGGGTTGACAGTTTCATCAGGAACTCCCTTCTTATACTCAGGCGGATGGTGCCTTAGCGCGCTAAGGCCATCATCCGTAGAAACACCTACGGCGGCGGCGGCGAGCATAGATATCCGTCCCCTAGCCTCAGGGTGGGAGCTCGGGGGGTCTGTGCGCCCATAGGACGCTTCGCATCCTCGTGACGTCGGGGCTTATGTGTCTCGTATTGGAGACAACGGTGCTCGGCTGGACTTTAGCGCGGACCGGATCTGTCGTGGCTCAGGGACTCACAGTCACGAACGAGGGTCCCTCGTGCAGCGTGCCGATCAGCGCCGCCTCCGCACAATCATGATGGACAAACGCTTCGAGAACTGCGCCCAAGGCATGAGGGGCGCAGGCGACGAGCAGGCCGCCCGAGGTCTGCGGATCGCACAACAGGGCCCGGGCTGCGCCCTCCAGCTGCGGGGCGAGCCGTACCTCATCACCGTAAGCGGCCCAGTTGCGTGCCGAAGCGCCGGTTACAAGCCCCGCGTCGACTAGGGACAGGACGTCACCCAACAGCGGTATCGCCGCCATTCTGACCTGCGCAGCCAAGCTCGCGCCGCGACACATTTCCAACAGATGTCCGAGCAACCCGAAACCCGTGACGTCCGTCATCGCGTGAACGCCGGGCAGCCGGGCGAGATCCGGCCCGGCGCTGTTCAGGCGGGTTGTCGTTTCAATGAGCGCTCGGTACCCGGCTTGCTCCAGTTGATCCTTCTTGAGCGCGGCCGACAGGATCCCAACCCCCAGAGGCTTGCCCAGTACGAGCGCATCACCAACTTGAGCGCTGCAATTGCGCCGGATATGCCCGGGATGAACCAACCCGAGGGCGGCCAGGCCATAGAGCGGTTCCGCCGAATCGATGCTATGGCCCCCGGCAATGGGGATGGCGGCCTGCGAACACACCGCCTCACCGCCGCGCAGGACCTCCCGAATGACCTCCGGCGGCAACACGTTGATCGGCATGCCCAGGATGGCAAGTGCGAGGATTGGGGTCGCGCCCATCGCATAGACATCGGACAGGGCGTTCGCAGCGGCGATGCGCCCGAAATCATACGGATCATCCACGATCGGCGTGAAGAAGTCGGTCGTCGCGACCACCGCCTGCTCCTCATTAAGCCGATAAACCGCCGCGTCGTCCGCCGTCTCCGTACCGACCAGCAGGTCCGCAAACGTCTTAGCCGGAGTGGATCGGCGCAGCAGATCGGTGAGTACCCCCGGAGAGATCTTGCAGCCGCAGCCGCCACCGTGGGAAAGCGAGGTCAGCCGGGGTACGGGGGCCGTCATAGTGTCTTGGGTCCTGTGCTTGGGGTATCCGCGCAAGGTGACGAGACGAATACTTTACGCGAAAATCAATGCTACGCCGCCGCGGGAGACAGTGGGATGAAACGCCGCGAGTTTCTGTTCTTTTCGGCCGCCGTGCCGGTCGCCGCCGCGGCTGCGCCGGGGGGCAGTGAGTCACAGCCTTTGCCGCTCGGCTGGCGATTGTTTGAACTCGTTACCTCGGTCGAGGTGGCTGCACCTTCGACACGCACGCAGCTGTGGTTGCCGGTCCCGATGAACGTATCGAGCAGCTATCAGCGTCTCATCAGCACCGAGTACTACGCCCCGGAGGCACTGCGCGCACAGCTTCTCGGGATTCCCGGCTACGACGTGCGTCTGCTGAACATTGAGTGGGCTGACCCCGCCGCCGTCGGCCGCGTGACGCTCACCCATCGTGTGGCCACCCGGGATCGTCGCGTGATCTTCGGCGTCGCACCTCATACATCCTCGGCGCTCGCAGCGAGCGAATCCGCGAGTGTCCTGCACACCTACCTTCACGCCACCGCGTTTCTGCCCACCGACGGCATCGTGCGTGCAACGGCGGAGCGCATCTGTGCCGGTCACGACGCTGCGGTGGATAAGGCACGAGCCATTTACCAATGGGTGGTCGAGAACACCACCCGCGATCCGAAGACCCCCGGCTGTGGCATGGGCGATGTCGCATCGATGTTGGAATCAGGCTACCTGGGTGGCAAGTGCGCTGACATCAATGCGCTTTTCGTGGCCTTGGCCCGTTCGGTCGCAATTCCTGCGCGCGACGCCTATGGTGTTCGGGTCGGCGACTCGCGGCTGGGCTTCCAATGCCTCGGCCGCAGCGGCGATGTTAGTAAGGCACAGCATTGCCGCGCGGAATTCTATGCGCCGGGGATCGGGTGGGTTCCGGTAGACCCGGCGGATGTGCGCAAGGTGATGCTGGAGGAGGTGCCCGGGGGGCTGCCTCTGGGCGATCCGCGAGTGCAGGCGGCGCGCAGCGCGCTCTTTGGTTCCTGGGAGATGAACTGGGTGGCTTATAATCATGGACACGACGTGGTGCTGCCGGGATCCGCGAAGCCGCCGATCCCCTTCCTGATGTACCCGAACGGTGAGACCGGTGGCGAACGCCTCAACAGCCTCGAGCCGACGACGTTTCGCTACGACATTCACGCGCGCGAGCTGACCGGCTGACAGGGCGGAAGGCAGCAGGAGTCGAACCTACCAGGAAGCGTCTGACGCCCCCTCCAGGGTTTGAAGCCCAGGCGCACCACCAGGTTGCGTGTGCCTTCCTTCGGTCAGCTGGCGCTCGGCGCGCAAGAGCTGGACAGCGGCGCTCGAACCGCAGCGGCGACACTGCCCCAGGCGCCGTCGCTTCGCAATAGGTGCGTGTCGCGCACGCGGCGCGTGTAGCCGACGCGGTCAAAGAACTCCAGAATCTGGATGGTGCGCTTGCGGCCAAGGCCGCTCGCGTCGCGGAATTCAGCCGCCGTAAGCACTCTGTCGGCGCCCGCCACCGTGGCGGCCAGTGCCACCAGCTCGCTCATCCGAGTGGCGTCGTAGAACAGATCGCGCACGAGTTGATAGACGGCGCCACGGGTCACCTGCTTGAGCAGCACCTGGCGCACATGACCCTCCGCCGTCCCGAGTGTCGCTGCGAGCTCGCGTACCCAAGGCGGATCGAAGCCACCTGCAGCGAGCAACGGCTGCAGCCGGAGCGCGAGGGTCTGATCGGCGGCGGAGAGGACCGCCGCGTGCTCCGGCAGACGAAGCCATTGCCCGCTGCGCGCGATCGCGGCCTCTTCGAGGAGTTCATCGAGCAGCGCACGCCAGCGGCGCTCTGCGAGCTGCGGGGCCGCCATACGGCGCAGCCGCGCGCCATCGGGCCCCGCCTCATCGGGCGTCTGCGCGTGGAAGGCGCGCAGAGCGGCAAGTGTTCGCTGGCGCAGCGCCGCCCAGTGCTCTTCGAGAATCACGAAGCGTTCCGGGCGCGCCTCGATCACGCGTGCGTTCTCGGGCAGCGCGAGGGCCTCGGGCCCCTTGCCGCTCAGGCGCGCCAGTTCATCGAGCGACATGCCGTAGCGCGCCTGTTGCACTACAGAGCCTAGACCCTCGCCGGCGAGCATACGTTCGAGCGCACCGAGATAGGCCAGGCGCTCGGGTGAGCGGCGTTTGCGTGCCGGCGCAAACGGGTCCAGCACTACTCCGCCGCCGATGGTGTGCAGCGCCTGCGCGTCACGCACGATGAAGCGATCTCCCGGAATCGCGCACACCGCGGATTCGAAACTCAGCTGCACTCGGGCGGATTCGCCGGCCGCGATATGACTCCGGTCCAGGGGCACGACACGGGCCACGCGACGAGCAGTTCCGGCGTGAAAATGCACGGCCGCCCAGGTTTCAAGCGAGCGGGCGCCGTCGCGCAGCAGCTGCAGTCGCACATCGATACGTGTGGCGGGCGCGAGTGCGCGGGGGTCCGCGAGCCAGTCGCCGCGGCGGATCTCGCTCTTTTCAACGCCGCTGAGATTGAGCGCGCACCGATCCCCACGGGCGCCACTGCGGGCGGCCTCGTTCTGGACGTGGAGGCTGCGCACGCGGACGGTTAAGCCGGCGGGCATTACGGCCAGGGAATCTCCGACCTGTACGCGCCCAGCAAATGCCGTTCCGGTAACCACGATGCCGCGACCCACCAGGGTGAAGACACGGTCGATCGCCAGCCGGAAAAGCTCGTCCGCCGCCGATTCAGTCTGCGCCACGTGCTGGCGGGCCGCGGCGTGCAGGTGGGCATTAAGAAGGCGCGTGCCGGGGTCGGCCGTCGCCGTGGCGTTGATCAGGAAGAGCGGGGCATGAGCGAAGACTGTTGCCCCGAGGTGTTCTGACACCTGCGCCTGCACGTGGCGCAGCCGTTGCTCGTCGACCCGATCAACCTTGGTGAGCGCCACGGCGGCGCGCGACACGCCCAGCAGCTCGAGAATGGCCAGGTGCTCGCGCGTCTGCGGCATGATGCCGTCGTCGGCCGCAATCACCAACAGCGCAAAATCGATGCCGCACGCGCCCGCAACCATCGTGTGCACGAGCCGCTCGTGGCCGGGCACATCGATGAACCCGAGCACCGTGCCCTCGGGCAGCCGCGTATAGGCATAGCCCAGTTCGATCGAGATGCCGCGCTGCTGCTCTTCTTTGAGCCGATCGGTGTTCACACCCGTCAACATCCGCACGAGCGTGGTCTTGCCGTGGTCGATGTGACCGGCCGTGCCGATGATCATCGGGGAGTGTGCATGGGAGGCGGTGAGGTCATCGGGCAGCCCCTAGGACGCAGGCAGCTGGCTCCATTGCGTCGCGAAGATCGCCTCATCGCCGATGTCCAGGCAGCGCAGGTCCAGCCACAACGCCTTGTCGGCCAAGCGCCCGATGACCGGGCGCGGCAGTGCGCGCAGGGCGGCGTCAAGGCGACTGAGGCTGCGCCCACGGCCGCGCCGGGTCCGCACAACTAGTCCGTGACTCGCGAGTGCACTCACCGGCAGCGCGCCGCTGCCGACCTGGCTTTGCATGGGGGCGGCCGCGACGCTGTACCCTTCACCGAGCGCGCGCTGTACGAGTTCGTGCAGGCGCTCCGCCTGAGCCTTGATGCTCCCAGGATCGCGTGTCAGCAGGCGCAGTGTGGTGAGGCGCTCAGCCAGTGATTCGGGGATACGGTAGAGGGCGAGAACAGCTTCGAGCGCAGCCAGCGTCAGCTTTCCCACCCGCAGCGCACGTTTGAGCGGACTCTTTCTGATCTTGTCAATCAGTGGCGTGCGGCCCACGAGCATTCCGGCCTGCGGACCCCCGAGGAGCTTGTCGCCGCTGAAGCTGACGAGGTCCGCGCCCGCCAGCAGGGTTTCGCGCACGGTCGGTTCCGCGGGCAGCTGCCAGCGGGTGAGGTCCAGCAACGTTCCGCTGCCCAGGTCGACGCCGAGGGGGAGCTCATGGGTGCGCGCGAGGCGTGCCAGCGGTGCCACCTCAACACTCTTCGTAAAGCCGCTGATCGCGTAGTTGCTGGTATGCACCTTCATGATGAGGGCGGTGCGCGGGCCGATGGCCTCCGCATAGTCGGAAAGGTGGGTGCGGTTGGTCGTGCCTACTTCGATGAGCCGGGCGCCCGCCTGGCGCATGATGTCCGGAATGCGGAACGAACCGCCGATCTCGACCAGTTCGCCGCGCGAGACGATCACTTCGCGCCGTGCGGCTAAGGCGCTGAGCATCAGCAGCACTGCGGCCGCATTGTTGTTGACCACGGTGGCCGCCGGCGCGCCGGTCAACTCGCACAGTAACCCCTCGATGTGCCCATCACGATCGCCGCGGCCGCCGGAAGCGAGGTCGAGCTCCAGATTCACAGGGCTCGTGAGGGCCATAACCACCGCGCGTACCGCCTCATCGGGCAGCAGCGCCCGCCCGAGGTTCGTGTGCAGGACGGTCCCGGTGAGATTAAATACGGGGCGCAGCCGGGACTGTTGAGCCGCCTGCAGTTCCTGCTCGAGCGCTGACGCAATGACGTCCGTGTCCAATTCCCCGCGCACCAGTGTGCCATGGAGCACCTGATGGCGCAGATGCTCCAGGTGTGCGCGCAGGGTGGCGGTGAGGCGCTCGCGCCCGTGGCGCCGCGCGAGGGCTGCCAGGCGCGCCTCGCGCAGCAGCTTATCGACGGATGGAATGTCCGCTGCCTGCGCGGTCAAGGTGTCTGCCAGCGCTGCCAAGCTTTCCCGTTCATCGTCGTGCTCAAAAGCCCGCCGGGGCGCGGGCGGTGCGCATCAGGCACCCGGCCGTTGCCACAGCAGAGGATTGCCGCTGGCGCGATGATAGCCCGCTTCGCTCATGAGGAGGTCGAGCGCGAGACTGGCGAGGTCATCGGCCACCGGCTCACTACCCATGTCCTTTTCTTGGTACAGGATCTTGCGGTAGCTCTTGCATCGGTCGCAGGACTCGGCCCGGATCGCTTCCGAGCCGCCCTCAATGGAGTGGTAGGCCACCCCTTTCGTGGCCTGGCACTGGCTGCAGGTAACCCGCACCAGGTGCCATTCGCTCGCACATAGGGCGCAGTGCAGGTACCGGTACCCCTGCGAACCCTGATCGACACGGACGATGCTCGCCACGGGCAGGGTGCCGCACACCGGACACACACCCGGCAGCGTCGGTGCCGTGACGTCCGGTGCGGCGAGGGCGCTCGCGCGGTGGGTCCAGCACACCTGCAGCGCCGCCATGACGAAAGGGGCAGCGGCCGCATCAATAGCCTGTGGGGGCGTTGCCAGAAGCGCGTCCGCCTGCGCTTCGAGGTCTGCCGGCGCTGCCGCACGCAGACGGTTGCAGATCTCGTGCACTGCGGCGGGGAAATCGCGCCGGGCGATCACGGCGTCGCACAGCGTGGCGAGCACGTCTCGCCAATAGCCCGCGCGCGGATTGCACGCGGCCGCGGCGGGGGGCCGCTCGTGCTGCGGGTGCGCGAGCTCAGTCGCACCCGGAACGGCTACCTGAAGGTGAGTGAGGGCGGTGTGCTGCGCGTCGGCAAGCGCGCCCATCAGGCGCAAGTATTCGCCGATCGCTTGCCCGATGGGCTGAGCGGCGAGCGTGCGCAGGCGCTCCGCACGTCGGGTGAAGATCCTGGCGCGATCCGGCAGGCGAATGCGGGGAATCGAGCGCTGGGCGAACGCCTCAATCCGGGCGGGGTCGAGAATGCGCTGCATGCCGTACCTCGCGAAGCCACGCCCGATGATGCTTGAAAGCCCAGCCCGCCGTCACGGTACCCTTCGTCATCGCCTCCACCGAGCCCTTCACCCAGAAGGCGGCGTAGATGTGCACGATGATCCCGCAGATCAGGGCAAGCGCGCACACCGCATGAAGGAGTGAGGCCACGCGGATCAGGCGCACGGAGAAATACAGACTGAAGTAGGCACGCCAGATGACGATTCCGGAGAGAAACAGCCCCAGCAGGCAGACGACCATGAGGAGGAACAGCAGCTTCTGGCCGCCGTTGTAGCGGCCGACCTCGGGCAGGTCTTCCTCGCGATTCTGAACCACGTCCCGCCAGCGCTTGAGCCAGGTCCAGTCCCGGGGCTGCATGCGGTTGTCGTCCCACACCACCAGCGCCAGGAACAGAAAGGCGCCCACCATGACCAGGGCGATGAACGGATGCAAGATGCGCGTCCAGGGGCCTCCGCCGAAGAGCTCGCTCAACCAGAAAAGCGCCGGATGAAACAGGGCCAGCCCCGAGAGCGCGGCGAGCACAAAGCTGATCGCCACGATCCAGTGATTGGTGCGCACGGCTGCGCTGTAGCGCTGAATGGTGTCTTGGCCGTTTGGGGCGCTCATGGATGGGGCTCCTGCACGGGCCTTGCGGCGGGTGGGGCGGGCGGATCCCCCGCCGCATCAAAACGCGCGGCGGCCGCTTCGTCTGCCTCGGTGACCTCGTTGCGCCCCAGACGGATAAAGTGAAAAAACCCGGCGAGCGCAGTGAGCGCCATGACGCCCAGCGCGGTCGGCTTGCTGAGGCCCTTCCACAGGCGCACCGTCGGGCTGATATGGGGGTCGTGCGCCAGGCCGCTGTACAGCCCAGGCTGATCGGCGTGATGCAGCACGTACATGACGTGCGTGCCCGAGACCCCGGCCGGATCATAGAGACCGGCATGCTCAAAGCCACGTGACTTTAGGTCTTCCACCCGCTCGGCGGCGTGGTGCTTCATGTCTTCCTTCGTGCCGAATACGAGTGCCCCGGTCGGACAGGCCTTGATGCAGGCGGGCTCAAGGCCGACCGCGACGCGGTCGGAGCACAGCGTGCACTTGTAGGCTTTGTGGTCACGCTTGGAGATACGCGGAATGTTGAACGGGCAACCGGTGATGCAGTAGCCACAGCCGATGCAATTCTCTTCCTGGAAATCCACGATGCCGTTGGCGTACTGCACAATCGCGCCCGGCGAGGGGCAGGCTTTCAGGCAACCGGGGTCCTCGCAATGCATGCAGCCATCCTTGCGGATGAGCCATTCAAGATCTCCCTTGGGATTCTCGTACTCCGCAAAGCGCATGAGCGTCCAGGACTTGTCCGTGAGGTCATGCGGGTTCTGGTAGCTGCCGACGTTGGTCCCGATCTCATCCCGAAGATCGTTCCACTCCATGCAGGCGACCTGACAAGCCTTGCAGCCGATGCACTTGGTCGTGTCGATGAGTTTCGCGACCGCACCCGCGGCGGGCGCACGCACGCTCGGGGAGGGGAGCGTGGTGGCGGAGCGTCGGACGATGTCGAGGGACTGAAGCGGCATGGGAGCTCCTAGATCTTCTCGACCTTGACGAGGAAGGACTTGAACTCGGGGGTCTGCGAGTTGCCATCCCCCACCACGGGGGTAAGCGTGTTGGCGAGGAATCCGGGCTTGGCAAGACCTGTGAAGCCCCAATGAATGGGAATTCCCACGTGGTGCACCACTTTGCCGTCCGCTTTCAGCGGCCGCAGCCGCTTGGTGACGACCGCGACCGCCTTGATGTAGCCACGGTTGGAGGCGACGCGCACGGTATCGCCGCCCTTGATGCCAATCTGCTGCGCGAGCGCCTCGCCGATCTCCACAAACTGCTGCGGCTGAATGATGGCATTGAGCCGCACGTGTTTGCTCCAGTAGTGGAAGTGCTCGGTCAGGCGGTAGGTGGTGGCGACGTGCGGGAATTGTTCAACCTTGCCGAAGGCGGCGCGATCGTCCTCAAACACCCGCGCCGCCGGGTTGTTGAGCGCCGCGGCTTGCTTGGGGTTCAACGGATTCTGGGCGAGCGGGGTTTCAAAGGGCTCGTAATGCTCCGGGAAGGGACCTTCGGCGAGATTGTCGCGGGCGAAAAAGCGCGCCACGCCTTCCGGGTTCATGATGAACGGCCCCATGCCCCCGGCGGGAGCCTCGTCCACCTTGAAGTCCGGGATGTCCGAGCCGGACCAGGCTGTGCCGTTCCAGGCAATGAGTTGGCGTTGCGGATTGAAAGGATGGCCACTCGGATCGCACGAGGCACGGTTGTAGAGCACACGGCGGTTGGCCGGCCAGGCCCAGGCCCAGTTGAGCGTCTGCCCGATACCGGTCGGGTCAGAATTGTCCCGGCGCGCCATGAGATTGCCGCTCGGCCCCCAGGCGCCGCAGAAGATCCAACAACCCGAGGCGGTGCTGCCGTCGTTGCGCAGTTCGGCAAATCCCGCCAGTTGCTCGCCGGCCTTGCGCACGAGCTGACCGGAGTTCTTCGGGTCCGGCAGGTCCTTGAGGGCCTTACCGGAGAATTCCTGAGCCAGCTCCTCGGGAGTCGGACTCCTCGGATTTGCGTAAGTCCAGGACAGTTTCACAATCGGATCCGGGTACGCGCCACCCTGGGTCTCATAGAGATTGCGCGTGCGTACGGCCAGTTCCGCCATGATCTCCAGATCCGTGCGTGCCTGGCCCGGGGGATTAGCTCCCTTCCAGTGCCACTGCAGCCAGCGTGAGGAATTGGTCAGGGAGCCGTTTTCCTCGGCGAAACAGGATGTGGGCAGCCGAAACACCTCGGTCTGGATCTTCGATGAATCGACGTCGTTGTGCTCTCCGTAGGAGCGCCAGAACTCGGACGTTTCCGTCGTCAGCGGATCCATCACGACGAGAAACTTCAGCTGCGCCAGCGCGCGATTGAGCTTTGCCTTGTTGGGCGCGGCGGCGAGCGGATTGAACCCCTGGCAGATGAAGCCATTGATCTTTCCCTGCGCCATGAGCTCAACGGTCTGCAGCAGGTCGTAGAGCTTGTCGAGCTTGGGCAGGTAGTCGTATCCCCAGTGGTTCTCCGCAGTGGCCGCGTTACCCCACCAGGCCTTCATGAAGCTCACAAAGAACTTGTCGAAGTTCTGCCAGTAGCTCAGCTGGTTCGGCCGCAGTGGCTTGAACGCCCGGGCGGCGATGTATTTGTCGTAGTCCTGTTCTTTCTCGCTCGGCAAGGTGATGTAACCGGGCAGCAGATTCGACATCAGCCCCAGATCCGTCAGTCCCTGAATGTTCGAATGGCCGCGCAGTGCATTCATGCCACCGCCGGCGATGCCGATGTTGCCGAGCAGCAGCTGTACCATGGCACCGGTGCGAATCATCTGCGTGCCCACCGAGTGCTGCGTCCAGCCCAGGGCATACATGATGGTTGCCGCGCGTGTCGCGGTCGCGGTCGAGGCGAGCATCTCGCAGATCTGCAGGAACTTCTCCTGGGAAGTGCCGCAGATGCGCTCCACCATCTCCGGCGTGTAGCGCGCGTAGTGCTGCTTCATCAGTTGGTAGACGCAGCGCGGATGCGCGAGCGTCGGGTCGACCTTGACATAGCCGTCGGTACCGATCTCGTAATCCCAGCTCTTCTTATCGTAGCTGTGCTGGTCGGGGTTATATCCGGAGAACAGGCCCTCCGCGAAGGCGAAGTCTTCGCGAACGATAAAGGTGAAGTCCGTGTAGCTGCGCACGTACTCGTGGTGGATCTTGTCGTTGGCGAGCAGATAGCTGATGACCCCGCCGAGAAAGGCGATGTCAGTACCGGTGCGGATGGGCGCGTACACATCCGCCACGGATGCCGAGCGCGTGAAACGCGGATCCACCACGATGAGACGCGCCTTGTTGTGCGCCTTCGCTTCCGTGACCCACTTGAAGCCGCAGGGATGGGCTTCGGCGGCGTTGCCGCCCATGATCAGAACGATGTCGGCGTTCTTGATGTCTTCCCAGTGATTCGTCATCGCTCCACGGCCAAACGTCGGGGCAAGACCTGCCACCGTCGGGCCGTGTCACACACGCGCTTGATTGTCGAAAGCCAGTACGCCGAAGCTGCGCATCACCTTGTGCGTGAGATAACCGACCTCGTTGCTGCTGGCCGAGGCGGCGAGCATGCCCGTGGTCAGCCAGCGGTTTACGGTCAGACCCTCGGGGGTTTTAGCGACGAAATTGGCATCGCGATCCTGCTTCATGAGGGCCGCGATACGATCGAGCGCGTCGTCCCAGGGGATCGGCCGCCAATGATCGGAACCCGGCGCCCGATATTCGGGTTGCTGCAGCCGGGAGGGGCTATGGACGAAATCGATGAGTCCGGCGCCCTTCGGGCACAAGGTGCCTCGATTGACCGGGTGATCCGGGTCACCCTCGATATGGATGATGCTGGCGGTGGCGTTCTTCGCCCCGTCACCCAGGCCGTACATGAGGACACCGCAGGCGACTGCGCAGTACGGACAGGTGTTCCGTGTTTCCGTGGCACGGGCGAGCTTGAACTCGCGCACCTCCGCGAGAACGGCGGTAGGAGAGAAGCCCATCAGCGCGAGACTGGAGCCGGCAAGCGAGGCTCCCGTCACGCTGAGGAACTGGCGACGCGTCATGTCAACCATGAGAATCCCCTTTGCATGCCGGCGTAGTGGAGAGTGTAGGCCTCTCCGCCGCTTGCTCACAAGGCGTGGGCCAGCCGACTCGCTGAAAACTCGGCGGCAACACCCCGTACTTGGGTATGGCAAGGCCCATGTGAGGCAGGGAGACGGAATGCTTGGCGCGGCCGAGCACGCGCCGTACGATGTGATTTGAGCCAACTGCCGGGGGCCTTTGTCCCGCGAGTCATTTAAGGCGCAGCTGAAGATCGGCGGGCGGCTGGTCCCTCCGGGGGGAACCGACGCGTCGCGCGCACCAGATTCAGCAGCGCGAGCGGGGGCGGTCGGATGCGAAGCCTCATCAGCCCAAGAAAGCTCAAGGCGCCACGGACAAGCCGCTGTCGCGGTTGCGTGTCTGTGGAAGCGGGCGCTAATTAAGCGAAACCAACGTAGGAGCGTGCTTGCGGAGCAAGATTCCATTTCGTGCCCGGCCGATGCTCGCCACACTCGTCGCGGAGCCGTTTGACCGCCCGGGGTGGGATTACGAGGAAAAGTACGACGGGGATCGGATCCTTGGCTACAAGGAAGGCGACCGGGTACGGCTGCTCTCCCGTAACGGCAAGGACCGCACGAAGCGCTTCGCGCGGATCGCCGCGGCAATCCGCCTCCTGCGTCCCGACACGCTCCTGCTGGACGGGGAGGTTGTCGTATTCGATCGGCAACGCGTATCGCGCTTTCAGCTTCTGCAGCAAACCCAGGGCGAGCCGGTGTATGTGGTGTTCGACTGTCTGTACTGCGCCGGTACGGATCTTCGAGCGCAGCCCCTTGTCAGGCGGCGGGCTGTCATGGAGCGAGCGCTGCGCTCGAACCCCCAGTTGCTGCCCTCGCAGCGGCTCGCAGCAAATGGGCTCGAGGCGTTCCGGATCGCGAAGCGCAAGGGATACGAAGGCATAGTGGCGAAGGACCTGTCGAGTCCGTACGTGGGGGCGCGCTCGGCTTACTGGCTCAAAGTGAAAGTGCATCAGGAGGATGAGTTCGTGATTGCCGGCTACACGCGGCCCGCCGGCTCCCGAAAGTACTTCGGCGCTCTTCTCCTGGGCGCCTATGACCGGGGGCAATTGCGTTACGTCGGAAAGGTGGGAACCGGGTTCGATCGCAAGACGCTTGCCGCACTGCACCGGCGACTCCAACCCTTTGTGAGGGTACGCCCCGCGCTGGTAGAGACTCCTCGGGATAAGGGCCTCGTCTTTCTGGCACCGCGGCTTGTCGCCCAGGTTGCGTATCAGGAGTGGACGGCGGACAAGAAGCTGCGCCAACCCGTATTCCTCGGTCTGCGCGAGGACAAGACTGCGCAAGAAGTGTTGTTGGCCCGCACGCGGTCATGATGGAGGCCATGGGCCCCAGGTACGCCGGGGCCCCTCGCGGCTAGCGGAAGTAGTAGGCGAGGGAAAGGGCTACGTAGGTGATCCCCTCATTGAAGTGGTATATCCCCGCATTCGAGAAATGCTGGCCGTAGAGTGCAATTTCAAACTGTTTTTGACCCCCGAAGCGCACGCCCGTGCGCATCAGCTCGGTGAATTGAAATGTCCCGCCGAGTTGGCGGGCGCCGCCCAGCAGCGTGTCAGAGAAGCCTGCAACTCCGAGGCCGAATTCGAAGAAAGGAGAAACAGCGGACGCGGGCCGGCGTTGCCAGCGCAGCTTGCCGGCGGCTGCAACCGCGCGCGTCGTGGCATGAGGGGTCGATGCATGGTGACCCTGAAATTCGTCGAATTCGAGCTCCAGATGACCGCTTAACGTCCACGCTGCGTACTCGTGAATGGGCGCACGACGATCAAGCTGTAGGTTCACCGAGTACAGATTGATGTCCTGCCCATAACCCGCGCTGATCCCAAGCGCGTCCGCATGCACGCGCGATGCGAGTGCCATCAAGCAAAGGGCAGCGATTTCCGTTAACTGGTGAAGTCCCTGGCCGGCTTCGCGGCAGCGCCTCAAGACAGCCGCCGGCACTTGTTGGCCTGCGGCAGTCCGTGATCCTTAAACGCGTGAACCGCCCGACCGGGGGTGAGTTGAGTCGGACCCGGCGGGCAAACCATCATCCGAAATGAGCATGTCTGACCATCGTCGCAGTTTAGATGGAAGTGCCCGAGTAGCGCACCAACGCTAACATACAGGCAAGCTGAACCGGCTTTCTGCAGGTTGAGCAGAGTCTCTCCGATTGGCGCCGCTAAAGTACAGGCCATGCCCAGAAGACAACTCCGACCAAGGCAATGATTCCGCCGCTCAGCACCTCTCCATAGCGCTCCCAGCGACCGAGGCGGATGCGTTGCAGTCCAGCGGTCGAATACACGCATAACACCACGTACGTGGCAATCGTGGCCGTGCCAAATACCAAGGCCATGATAATGACGAGTCCCAAGCCATATTTGCTCGCGGCAAAAAAGGCGGGGATCCCCTCAATCATCGGCGACGACCCAAGGATAAGGAGCAACGCCGTGCGACTGCCCGCTTTGTCAAGATGACCGTGAGCGTGGCCATGCCCGGCCGCGCCGTGGCTGTGCTCGATGAACTGGGCCGCTGCCTGATGCGCGTGCCCGTCATGATCGATAGTTAGGGTCACACCGAACTCGTGGGGCTCCGGAATCTCTTGCACGGATTCCCAGTAGTCGCCGCGGTTGGCGAACACGAAGGTCTGGCTTTGCCCGCCGTCCCTTCGGGTTTCCAATACGGCAGGGTCGCCATAGTTTCCCGACAGGCGAAAGCGCGGCGGAACGCCGTCTTCGTAGATGGAAAGATCGAGGATACCGTGCTCAGTTTGAAGCTGCTGCAGTTCCGGCCCGTGGATCGTGTTGACGCTCTCGCCCTGCGGCGCCTCATGCGAGTGCTCGTGGCCGCCGTGCCCGTGCAAGTCGTGCCAGGTGGACAGCGCGATCCACAGTCCGAAGCCCACCAGCGCCACGCTGGCCAGGGTGTCGACCCAATGCCCGAAACGCTGCGCCACGGCGACGCCGGCCAGCCAGACAATGGCGCCAATGAGGAGGGTGGACACGACGTGACCGATGCCTGCTTTAAAGGCGACGCGCGTTGTCTGCGCCCGCGACCAGCCCCGCTGGCGCGCCATCAGGGCGATTGGCACCCAGTGATCAGGCACGATGGTATGCAGAATCCCCACCGCCGCGACTGCGCCCACCAGCAACAAGGCGGAGGAGTCGCTCATCCGCACTCCTCACAGATACTTTGTGATGGTCTTGAAGTCATCTAGTGAGGCGCGCGCCGGGGACTCTTCGCGTTCGCCACGTGGTCCAGGTCGTGACTGCACGATCCTTTATTAACGTCTGCTTGGCCTTCGTGCACAGCACGGCCGCCTGCAGTTGCCGCGCTACGTCCCGGCACCGTGTTTCAATCGTTTCCCCCAGGCGGAGACCGGACGGCGCAGTGCCTGTCTGAGGTCCCGGCGTTCGCGCTCACGAAGGCCAGACGGAAGCGAGGCCCGCTCGTCGCCCGCATACCTGCCCTAGAGTCCAGCGTTCCCCGCGACAGCAAGCCCGATCGCCGACCAATCGACATCTTCGCCCGCCGCACCGATCGTTTGCAGCAGGTGATCACGCAGAACATTCAGCAGTGGCATCGGTACGCGTAACGCCTCGGCGGATTGCCCTACAAGCCGCATGTCCTTCAGACCCAGCGGAGCGGCAAACCCCGCGGGTTTGAATCGCCCCTCGACCAATGCGGCCCCATAGTTGCGATACACCGGTGAGTCGAAGAGCGTACCGGTCAGAACCTCGAGGAGCTGCTTGCGGGCAATGCCGCCTTTCTGCGCGAGCGTCATGGCTTCCGCCATGGCCTCGATCGCCGCCAGGATCATGAAGTTGCCGCACAGCTTCACCAGGTTGGCGTCCGCGGGGGTCTCGCCGATGTAGAAAACGCGCTGGCCGATCGCGCTGAACAACGGACCTGTCATCTGAAAGTCGGCGTCGGTGCCGGCCGCGACGATGAAGAGCTTGGCCGAGGCGGCGGCCTCAGGCCGTCCAAATACCGGTGCGCTCAAGAAGCGTTGTCCGCGAGCGTTGTGCTCGCGCGCAACTCGCTCGGCGGCGGCGACCGAAATCGTGCTCATCGAGACGTGCAGCGCGCCGGCCCGGAGCCCCGCCAACACTCCGTCTTCTCCGGATAGCACCGACTCGAGCACCGCATCATCCGCGAGCATGGTAATGACAATTTCGCGGCCGGTGGCCGCGGCCCGTGGGTTCGCCGCAAGGACAGCGCCGGCGTCGACCAGACTTCGGCCTTTTTCCGCGGATCGGTTCCAGACTACTACGTCGTGGCCGGCACGTATCAGATTGGCTGCGATCGCCGCCCCCATGTTGCCCAGACCGATAAAGCCGATTTTCATGGCTGACCTGACTCCCAACAGGGAAGCAGGAATTGAAGCGTGTCACTCGGATATTTGCAATACGATGCGTGAACTGAAACTGAGCCGCGCGCGTAGGACGCTCGGGGCGAACGGGTAATGCGCTTTCGAGCGGGCATCGCCGCGGCCTGCTTGAACCCGCGAGTAGGTTCAGGGTCCGAAGCGCTTAGAAATGCTCAGGCGCGCCATGAAGGGCTCCAGCGGATGCTCGTGGACATCCGCCCGTCCGTCCGGATAGGAATTAATCTCAGTTTGCAGCCGATCGACGTACCAGAACGCGGCCGCCGCTGCGTGAGTGTTGAGCAGGTTATAGAGCCCCAGAGAGGTGCTCCAGCCTGAGGCAAGTGCATAGTGGACATCGACGTTGAGTTCGCCGAAGCCTTGGGCGTTGACCTGTCCGAACGCGGTGGGCGCATTGGCGCAAGAGGTCGCCACGCGCGGGAAGTCGTGCACGGCAGCCGCATCGACGCATGGGCCCGATGAGAGCGGATAATTGCCAAGGTACCGATAGGTGAGTCCAGCGCTCCAGGGACCCAGGTTGGTCAGATACAGCGCCAACGCGCCGGTCGCGACCGGCGCGTCGCTGATGTAGGTGCCCAAGTGTCCCGTGCCATCGTCGAACGGATGTGTGAAGCGCGTGTGATCGCCCGAGTAGCTGCCGTAAATTTCAAGCCAGCGATTGGCCTGATAGGTCACATTGAGTTCATATCCGTAGCGCCGGCTCGGAGGTCCCGCGGTATCCTGGCCGACGTCCGGGTCAAGAATGGTCTCGGATTGTTGCCACAGATTAAAGACCGCGAAGGTGAAGGCCAGGTTAGGCCGCGCCGTGGCGCGCACGCCGACCTCCTGGCCCTCCTGGCGCGCGAGCAGCGGTGTATGGGGCAGCCCCAGGTCAAGGCTGATGTCCTGGTTCACTCCGCGCAGATCCGCGCTGTGGAAGCCCGTGCCGGCGGCCAGATAGAACTCGAGTTTGGCGTTCGGCGTATAGATGAGGCTGCCTTTGGGCTGCACAATCGACTGTTGCGCTGTGCCGCCGTTGGTATATCCCGCCGTCTCATGCAGCGCTGCCAGATAGTCCACGTCGGTGCCGTGCTGATAATCATCGCGGATGCCAAGCACGGTGCGAATCGTCGCTGTCCAGCGGGTTACCGCCTGGGCATAGAGCGCCCCGGCAAACAGGTATACCTGGTCGTCGTTCGAATACGAGGGCGGGGCGGACTGGGGCGACAGCGGCATTTGATCTGCGCTCGGCAGCCGGCCCACGCCCAGCAAATCGTAGCGCAGGAGAGCACCGACCGAGACCTGAGTGTCGATCGAGCCCCAGGAGGCTGGAAGCGTGTAATTGACCGCCCCGCCGGTCGCGCGGCGATTCTCGAACTGATCTTCCTGGTCTCCATAAACGGGATCGACGAGAAAGTGCGTGAAATCATTGAATAGATGCAGTTGGTTATAGATGAAAAAGC
Source organism: uncultured Pseudomonadota bacterium (assembly GCA_963850955.1). Classification (GTDB taxonomy): domain Bacteria; phylum Pseudomonadota; class Gammaproteobacteria; order Steroidobacterales; family Steroidobacteraceae; genus 13-2-20CM-66-19. The sequence continues at coordinate 3,103,756 of CAWKMW010000004.1, read as the reverse complement.
CGCTGGCAGATAACTGGCCATCGCCTATCGTGGCTCGGTAGTTCACCGACAAACTGGCGCGCTGTGCGTGACCACCGTCGGTCGGGTTCAATGTGCCAAAGCGATTCGGCACGACTCCTTCAGTAATGGCGCGGACCGGGATGTCGGTGGTATTGGTCCAGATCTGGTGGTAGTACATCCCGGTCACTGAATAACCGTTGTGCTCGTCGCCCTGGCCGTACCGCAGGACAAGGTTTTCCTTGCGTGCGTCGTCGGGTGTCACGAACGGACCATCGTAGTGCTGCACTTCGGCGAAGCCCAAGAGGTGTCCGTCCCCCAAAGGTTGCGAACCAGCGGCATAAACGCGCTGAAACCCGAATGTGCCCAGGGTTGCCGCGAACTGCTCGGGGATCTCGTCCCGGTAGCCGATCCGTACTGAACCGACCGCGCCGAAGTCGCCGACGTCGGCGTAATACGGCCCCTTGGTGTAGATGATCGCGTCCGCCAGTTCGGGGACCATGAAATTGAGGTCCGTGTAGCCCTGGCCGTGCGCATGCGTCGGCTGGTTGATCGGCATGCCGTCGACGTACGTCTCAAGGTCGGTGCCGTGATCCAGGTTGTAGCCGCGCATGAGATATTGGTTGGCCTTGCCCTCACCACTGTGCAGCGTTACGATCAATCCCGGTACGGTTTCCAAGAGCTGACCTGGGCGGTATTGGGGCGTCAGCTGCAGCTCCTGGTCGGAGACTACGCCTTCACTGGCGCTCGACGCGGTGCCGAGCAGCTGCAAGCGAGCGGCGGTGACCACCACTTCCTCCAGCGGAGTCGCGGCCGTTCCGCTCGCCTCCGAACTGGTGTCCGCCGCGAATGCGGCCTGCGTCCCGGTCGTGGTACTGCCGGCGCCGAGCAGCAGTGCGCTGGCAACGGTTCGGCTCGCGAACATTCTCACGATCGGCGCGCCCGATCGGATCCGTATGAGAACCTCGGCCGCGCCAGGGTGCCCGCCAGATTTGCCCCTACGAGCACCGCAATTCTTCGCATGAGGCTTTTCCCCAGGTTCCCGGACGCTCTACTTACGTGGGCAGAATCCGGACGGATGCAGCCTGATGCAACACTTTCCCCACTGCGCATAAAGAGTAAGATGATTATGAAATTCGTCTTATCGCCTTATACGCCAAAACCTGGCGCACCGTTCGGCAACGACTGCGCAGTGCCCGAGCAAAACGGTTAGTGGGACGGCTTCAAGTGCCGATGGGCCTGTCCGCCATGACTATGCGGTTTGCCCAATTCAACGCTGATCAGATTCAGCTGGCCGTGGCGCACCCCGCGTTCGGCCATGAGCTGCTCGGCAAAAGCGCGCACCCGTTGCACGGGGCCTTTGAGCATCACACTCTCGATGCACTGCTCATGGTCCAGGTGGGCGTGCATTGTCGAGATAGTCAGGTCATGGTGCGCGTGTTGAATCCTCGCCAGGCGCTCGGCTAATTCACGCTCATGGTGATTGTAGATATAGGACAGATTGGCAACGCACGCCCCCTTGCTGTCACGTCGTACGCGATTCTGTTGCAGATGAGTTCTCAGGATATCCCGTACGGCCTCACTGCGCGTCGTGTACTTACGCTCTTTGATCAGTTGATCAAAGGCGGTTGCCAGGCGTTCGTCGAGCGATATGGTGAAGCGATCCATAAAATCTCCGCATGAGAACGCGCATCGTGTCGCCGGCGACACCGTGATTGGCCTGGTATTCTAAGCCTCAACAAGTAACCAAAGCGTCCCCTCGCAGGGGGCAGCACCTCCGCGGCGCCTCTCCGCGAAGATGCGTCGGCCGCGACCTGTACGTAAGCGCGGCGCCGGCGCTGCTCCCGCGGTGTCTTTGTGGCGGGCGCGCTGTGGAGGAGCTTCGCGCCGAGCGGGCCCTGTGCAGACCGCGCGCCGTCCACTGGTGCTCGCGAATCGCTGCCGGCACCTCTAGCTCGCGGCGCGCTCGATCAGCCATACGAGCGCAAGGCCTGCGATAGCCGTCGACCCCCAAGGCATGAGTGTCCCCTGATAGAAACGCGTCGCGCGCAGCCCATAGGCGATCGGCATCACGGCGAGCACCACCGCCAGCTGACCCACTTCCACGCCCAGATTGAAGGCAACGAGCGACACCAACCGCGCGCCCCGTGGCAGGCCCATCTCGGACAATACCGTTGCGAATCCAAAGCCGTGCAGCAGGCCAAAGGCGAAGGCAATGCGCCAGCGTGCCTCGGTCACGAGCGGGAACACGTTATTCACCGCCGCGACGATGATCGAAGCGGCGATCACGGATTCGGTCAATCGACCTGGCAGGCGGATGATGTCGAAGGCGGCCAGGGATAGCGTAATTGAATGCGCAAGCGTAAACGCCGTCACGACCTTGAGGATGTTCAGCAATGCGGGCGCGGCCTGCGGCACTGCGTGCCAGCGCTGAGCGCGGCGTATCAGCACCGCCGGCAACAGCAGCGAGAGCAGAAACAACAGATGATCAGTGCCACTCCAGATGTGCCAGATTCCGGCCTGCAGGTATTCAACGAAGGCGGACCAGGCCGAAGGGTGGCTAAGGTCAAAGGTCTGTACGCTGCGCGTGCCGCCAAGTACGGCCGTCTGTGTCATTCCTTGCGCGCTCAGCGTCAGCAGGCCGCGGTGCGACGGATCCTCCTCGTGGAGAAGCCGGTAGTCGATGGTTAACTGCTGCAGCACCGCAGGGCAGTCCGCAGTGAATGGCTGCCACAAGTAATTGCCGTCGGCGCGTTCGTTGACTTCTACCGCGCCGAATCGCAGCGTGCAGGCCCCATTCGGCCCGGCCAGCTGCAGGTGCTGGCGCAGGTAGAGCGTAAGCGCACTTTGCGCGGCGCGGACCTCGCCCCAGGTGATCTCGCCATCGCGGTTGCGGTCCAAACCGACGGCGATTTCGGCATCACGCACTGCGAGCTCCAGCGCGCCATCGGCTCGCGAGCCTTCGACCTGTATGCGCAAAAAGCCATTGCTGGCGACGTGCGCCTGGAGGCTCTGTGCGGCGGCTAGCAACAGCAATGCCAGAACGATTTGAACGAGCCTCACGAGCGGCCATCCGGCGCGGCCGGCAGGCGCGCATCGTGCAGCCCCTGCGCGCGGGCAAACTCCAACGCAGGTTGCGCGCGTCGCGGGGCACCCGCCGCATTGGCGGCGCTAACGAGGATAAGTAGGTCGTCCGGTTCGCGTTGCACGGTCCAGTTGGCGAGCGCGGCGGCGAGGGCCTCTTGCGGACGGTTCTGCACTTCGAGGAGGAACCGGGCCTGCTCGCGGCGGTGTACGGGCTCACCGCGCTCGGCTTCAGCGGCGAAGGCGGCCTGTAACAGCTCACGGCTGCGCGCGAGTCCTGGATCGCGCAGCTGTTTTTGCGCAATCGCCAAGCGCAGTAATAAGGGCTCAATGCTTTCCTGGTCTTTGAGCAACGCGAGCACCTCGGCACTGCGGCGCTGGCGCAGCAGCAGATCGGCGTAGGCCGCCCGGATATAGAAATCCTCCGGGCTGTAAGCGAGCGCTTCACGAAACCAGCGCTCGGCGTCCGCCTCGCGTCCGAGGCGCACTGCCATTTCACCCAGCTCAGAATTCCGCCACGCTCGCTCAGGAGGCAGCATGCCCTGCGTTGAGAGTCGGGCAACGGTTGTATAGGCTGTCGGCAGCTGACCGCTCAGGCCCAGGATGCTCTGCGTACAGATCAGGCTGACGCCCGCCTCGGCCCAACGCGCGAACTGCGCACAGGCGCCGGCCGCCTCCGTATAGCGGCCGAGCACTCGCAGCACGGTGGCGCGCGTCAGCCACGCCTGGACGTCATTCGGGCGTACGAGCAACGCTCGATCAAGAGTCGCCAAGGCGGCGGTAAACTCGTGGCGGCTTTGTTGCACGGTCGCCTGCAGAACCAGAGCTGCCGGTACGGGCGTGGCCTGTGCGACCCAGGGAGCCAGTGCCGCCTCGGCATACCCGAGAAGACGCAAGTCCCCCAAAGCGCGCGCCTGGGAGATGTAGAACTGTGGAACTGTGCGAGCGGCAGCGCCACATCCAGTCGTGCGGCGGCCTGACGACGAATCAGCAGACTGCTGTGGGTGGTGCCGGGTGACAGGTGCGCGAGCACCTCAGCGTCGTCGGTCGGGATATAAGGTCTCGCTTGAGCCGTCGTCATGGCGGCAAGACCGAGCAGGACGATGCACACCAGCCGCCCTCGATGCATTCGAGGACGGCTGGTGCCCGGTGCCGGTTGCTTTGACATGATCGACCGCGTCTAAGTGCCGTCGATACTCAGAGGCTCGGCGGTCTCACTGGTATCGGTGAGCACCAGCGCACCGTCGTTGACCGGATACGGCTCACTGGTCTCGGAGGTCTGCCGCGCTTGGGCCATCACTTGCGCGGTGTCCAGTGCCTGCGTGGAAGAGCTCGGCGGTGACGCAACCGCCGATACGGATCCTCCTCCCCCGTCCCCGCAGCCGCTGAGCGCGCTGGCCGCAGCGGCAGCGATCGCGAAGATCATGGTCTTGAGCTTCATGCTCTTCCCTCCCTTAGTCGTTGGCACTGGTGGGAGAACCGGCGAGCGGCGTGCTCACATACGGAAAGACCGTGAGGTAGTCCGCCGGATTGGGCTCGACGCCGTCGGTGTAGCGCAGTTGTCGCGAGGCATCCGATGTTGGGTCCGGGTCCTTCGCGCCGCCGTCGAACGGGGACAGCAGCACGCCCATCGCCACGCGCAGCTCTATGGTGACCACGTCATCGATCGGTCGTCGGCCATTGGGGAAGCCGCCCGAGTCGCCTCCGAGAACACCCAGATCGTTCTGCGAGGCCACCGGAGTCGCAGCTATTCCTGTATTGAGGCGCAGCTCTTCGGCCGCGCTAGCGTGCGCGGGTTCGTTCAGGCCTTTAATGCCGGTCAGAAATGCGGCGACCAGGTCGGTACGTGGATAGACGTTCGGGGCCCTGACGCCCGCGGCTCCGAAGAGCGTCTGCAAGAGCACGGGCAGCGAGGGGTTGGTCACATAGTCGCCGAACTGCCCGTCGTTCTTCGGGACTGATGCATTCCAGCGATCCTTGTCCGGAAGCCCGATGATCACCTCGTTGACCAGCGGCATTCCCAACCGCGACACCTGGGCCCAAGCCCCGCCCTCGATCGATGCGCCGGTAGGTTGCGTGACCGGTCCGACGCTGGCAACACTCTTGCCGCTCTGGGGCTCGGGGTTAACCACATGGGTTTGGCGGATACTCGCCGTGGTCCAGCCGCCGATCACCGGATCACTGCCGCTCGTGAGGCACGAAGCGGCCACTTCCAGGGCCAGTGACGTTACGTTGTAGCCAGCCACGGAGTTCGGCGCGAGCTGCCGCGCATTCGTGCCGGGCGGGGCCAGCTCTTCCACCGGGTACTTGATGTTGACGAGATCGAAGGTCTCGCCGAGGTTGACTACAAAGGGGTCCTTGCGCTGCCCGACGAACAAACGACCCGGCTTGTCGCATCCCGGGATATTGACGGTGTAGATGAAGCTAGTCGCGTAACTGGGGTAGTCCGGAATCGACTTCGCGCCGATGTTGTCGAACGGCTTATTGAAAGTTGAGCTGCCGGTTGCAGCATCCGTGACCGCGGCAGCCGGTCCCTTGCGGCGGTCGCCGCGCACCAATGTCACGCTATAGGTTTCGATGACATTCTGCGCGGCGGTGCTGGCAGCGCTCAGGGCACCGATGTTGCTGAGCGGAACGGGAATCGACTTCCCTCCCGCCATGACTGCCAGCCCGCGGTCAGCGACCCGGAAGCGGAACTGAAACGTCAGGTCCTCGACCCCGTCGCCATTGTTGTCAATGTGTATCTCGTACAGAGCGTTGGGATCCATCGTGTAGTAATTCGGTCCGCCTTGCGGGTCTTCGAACGGCTGGTAGTTTGCGATCAGGGTTACATAGCCCGCTCGACCGGGCTCGTAGCTGTTGAACATGTAGAAATCCGTGCCATCGACCTTCGGATGCGTGGTGATGAACGGCGCTTCACGGTGACTCGACGCGTGCAACGGTGTGATGGCAAGAAGCGGCAGGCCGGCCGCGGCGATCCAAACCAGCGCATTGGCAGGCGCGCGTCGCGCCCGTAGGTTGCTCGTCATAGGACTCTCCCCAAGTTGTGCGGTGAAAGAAGATCCTTCCCGCCTTCACTACGATGCGCGCGTCACGGTGGATGCAAAGTTGATGAGAAAGCGTTGCCTGGGAACGCTGAGGCGGGACGAAGGCCCGTTGCGCGAGGCCGGAGTGCATCCGAGTGGCTCAGGACGACGTACAGAAGGATATGGGGCGAAGGTGAAGACGACGCTGAGCGTCGGGTGCTTGGGGACTTGCTCCGACACTGCGCACGCCGTGACCTGGACGCCCGGCAGATGTTCTGCACGCGGGCTGCGCCCCAGCCTTCTGGCAGCAGGCCCAGCAGTTTGATTTGCATCAAAGGTCGGGCACGCGCTTGGTTGGTTGCCCTCGCGCGCAACCACGCCATCGACTTGCAGCGCTCCGGCCGCCCGACGGTACTGATCGATGCGGCAGAATTGGCCGGCGCCGAACAGCGCGTCGACAGTCCTGAAGAGAGGGTCGAATTCGGCACGACACACGTCGCGCCGCAGCGCCGGCTTTCCCGGTTGCGGTGAGTTTAGAGCCGGCAGGCGGTTGCCCGATAGGCCTGCCGAGCCGGTCATCATTGTGGCGTCGCTCAAGCCGGCCACATAATGGCAGAGGCGCCACGTACGGCCAGACGTCTGTGAGTCCGCATGTCGGGGTCTCTCGTACGCTGGCGGGAGCTAGGGGTCCTCGCTACGATGGCGAGGGCTGGTGGTAGCGAGCCGCTCTAAAGGGTATACGAACATGCGCGTCTCTAGTGGGTCGACGACGAGGCTTCTCCACGGGCTTCTTATCCTGCTGAGTGCATCGGCTTTCGCGGGCGACGGGTTGAGCATTACCATTAATAACAACACGACCGATAACCTTTCCGTGACCGTCTATGACTTGAATGCCAGTCCCGTCGCACGGGTCCTGTCGGACCAAACAATCAATGGATTTGCGTCCCTTACGGTGACGATCGCGGCCGATGATTCAGGTGCGGGGCATTTGTCGTGGACGGCGACGACCGGGGGCCGCGATATGCGCCGGTGCGGGCGCCGCGATAAGCCTAATCTCAACGACGGGGACACGGTGAACGTCTATACCGACTCGGATTGCGGGACGTAAGCACTTGAGGCTCCTCCTGTCGCCGCGTGACTTCACCCATGCTCGGCGTAAGGCGTGCGCAAGGCGGCTGGGAGGGATCAAATAGGCAACTCCAGAAAGCGGCTGGTTCTTGCGGGGAGCTTGGCCTTGTTGACGGCTTGTGCCAAGACCACGGCGCCCGATACTGCCGCGGACAAGGCCGCAATTCGCGCTGTGAGTATCGCCTGGAAGAACGCCTACAACGCCGGCGATGCTGCGGCTGTCGCTGCGCTGTATGCCGCGGATGCAGTCTTGAACGCCCCGGGTGAGCGACCTTTGCTGGGCAACTCTTCGATCAGCGAGTATTTCGCGAAGAAGGTCGCGGAGTTCTCCGCCGCGGGACTCACGGTCGCGGACGCCCCGATGGGCGATGTCGGGGCCTCGGGCGATCTCGGTTTTCAATGGGAGACCTACCAGGTCACCGACAAGTCCGGTGCCGTGGTGGATGCGGGGAAATTGCTCACGCTCTTTGGGCGAAGGAACGGAAAGTGGATGATCATCGGGGATACGTGGAATTCGAATACCGTGCGCGGCGCACCCGCTGCGCGGGCCACGGCGCCCGTGCCGGCTGCGTCGAACTAGCTCGTTCGCCGTCAAGTCGAGCCACGACGAGCGTGTCGATCTAAGGTGTCGATTGCACGGACTATGACCACAAATCGGGCGATCGGCTGGGGCATGGAGGCGCTGCCGCGCATCATCAGGGGCGAAGGAAGCTATCTTTACGATGCTGACGGACGACAATACCTGGACGGCTCGGGGGGGCCGGCCGCCTTCAGCATCGGACACGGCAACCGCGAGGTCAACGCGGCGATCGTCCGACAACTTGAGAAGGTAGCGTGCGGTTACCGGTATCTCTTTACCAGCGAAGCGCTCGAAGAGTTGACACGCTTGCTGCTCGCGCGCTGCGGGCCGAAATTCGCGCACATCGTGTTCTCGCTGAGCGGCTCCGAAGCGGTCGAATCGGCGATGAAGGTGGCGTTGCAATATTGGGACGCGCGCGGACTGCCGACGAAGAAGCGCTTCATCGCCCGCGAACGCTCCTATCATGGCAATACCCTGGGAGCACTTTCCGTATCAGGCTATTTGCAGCGCCGCCGTCCGTTCGTGGGAAGCCTGCTGGACGTGTCGTTCGTGTCTGCGGCAAACGCCTACCGCCCCTTGGACGGACTCACGGGGCCCGCGCTGGCGCGGGCGCTGGCTGATGAGCTCGAGGCGCGCATCCTCGCGCTTGGGCCGGAACAGGTGGCGGCCTTCATCTTCGAGCCGGTGGTTGGCGCGGCCGGCGGCGTGGTTCCGGCGCCGGCCGGTTACGCTCAAGCGCTGCGCGCCGTCTGTGACCGGCATCAGGTCCTCATGATCGCCGATGAGGTGATGTGCGGTGCGGGTCGCTGCGGCACGTGGTGCGCGCTCGAGCAGGATGCGGTAATCCCCGATATCACGGTGGTGGGGAAGGGGCTTGCCGCTGGTTATATCCCGTTGGCCGCTACGATCGCGCAGGCTAAGCTCGGAGATGTGATCTTGGCCGAACACGGTTCCATTCTTACCGGACATACATACTCGGGTCATACCGCGGCATGCGCCGCGGGTCTTGCCGTGCAGCGCATTATCGAGCGCGAGTCCCTCGTGCAGCATGTGCGTACGCGTGGGGAGAGGCTGCGTCGTGATCTCTGCCAGGCACTGGAGCGGTTCGATGAAGTAGGAGATGTGCGTGGCCGGGGTTATCTGATCGGCATCGAGCTAGTGCGCAACCGAGACACCAAGGAGCCTTTTTCTGCTGAGTACGCCGTGAGCCACCGCATTGGCCGTGCCGCGTTCGAGAACGGGCTGATTTGTTACCCGTGCGCCGGCAACGTGGATGGCGTGCGGGGTGACACGATCCTCCTAGCGCCTCCGTACAACGCCAGTGACGTGGAGCTGTCGGAACTCATCGACAAGCTTTCCGCCGCAGTTGAGGACACATTGGCAGTGCTCGGCCGTCCGCGTCCGACGACGAGTTGAGCTTCCCTCGGAACGGGCGCCCCGCGGGTGCAAACCTTGGCGAGCCGTTGCTCTGAAGGCGCATTACGCCCCCGGGCGTTTGAGGCCGAGGCGCTCGCGCGTTTCGGCAGCCGAAAGCACCCGCGCCCCGAGCAACTGCACGATCTGGCAGGCCCGCTCAACCAAACTGCCATTGGTCGCCAAGACTCCCTTTTCAAGATACAGGTTGTCCTCGAGGCCAACCCGAACGTTGCCGCCCAGTAACACGGCTTGGGCGACCATGGGCATCTGCATGCGGCCGACTCCAAATGCTGACCAGCATACATTTGCCGGAAGGGCGTCGCGCATCGCGAGCATTGTCGCCGACGTGGCAGGTGCTCCGTACTTGATTCCGAGGCACAGCTGAAACAACGTCGGGGCTTCGAAGAGCCCCTCACTCATGAGCTGCTTGGCAAGTTCGATATGGCCGAGCTCGAAAACCTCTATTTCTGGCCTCACGCCACAGGCACGGTAGGCACGAGCCATGTGCCGCAAGAGCCGCGGGGTTGTTCCGTAGAGGGACTCATCAAAGTTGAGCGAGCCGCAGTCGAGGGTGCCGATTTCGGGCAACAACTCCAAGACGTGGGCGATGCGTTGTTGCGGACCCACGAAGTCTGTGCCGGCGGCAAAAGTAAGCGGTGCATCATCGGGTCCGAAGAGCAGATCGCCCCCCATTCCGCCGGTCAGATTAATAATTACCTCGGAATTTACGGAGCGGATTCGCTCGTAGACCTCGCGAAAAAGCGCCGGGTCCCGACTCGCCTTACCCGAGGTCGGATCGCGCACGTGCAGATGCACAATCGCAGCCCCCGCCGCGTGCGCTTCGAGAGCCGCCGCGGCTATCTGTGCCGGTGTCACAGGAACGTAGGAGCTCTTGCTGGCCGAGTCACCTGACCCCGTCACCGCGCAAGTGACGAAAGCAGCGTCACTGATCATGCATGATGCTCCGTGTTACGGCTCGACCGTGGGTGCCGGTACCCCTGAAAGATGGGCATTTTCCGACCCGGATTCAAAATTGCCGTGCTCGGCCCGTCAAGGGCCGATCCTTCGTCCGCACGGAACGCAATTCGTCTCCATGCGCACCGATTGTACGATCAGGGATATCGTTCCCCATTCCCGCTGGGTTGCAACCCGAGCGTCGCTGGCTTCTGTGCAAACGAGGTGCCACGAAGGCACCTCGTAGGACACCCGGATCGGCGCTGGGAGGGGGAGGACTCGGCAAGCGCACGGGCGTCCAGGTACCAGTACGACACTCTGGGCGCGGACCGTCTGTGCGCTTGCGTACTCAGTCACATAAGTGGAGATGGTTGGGCAGATGACCTGGACCTGTGGCCATGCGGCTATTGGGCTGAACGCCAAGTGATTAGTATCAGAGGAAATGCGAGTGATTGGTAAGGGCGCACCGCGATGACTCCCGTCGAAGTCGATTGCGTGGTCATCGGGGCAGGAATTGCCGGTACTTCGGTCGGATACTTTCTTGCGCCACACGCAAGCATCGTTGTGCTCGAACGGGAGCCCCAACCGGGCTACCACTCGACCGGGCGTTCCGCGGCGATGGTTATTGACAGTTACGGTTCCGCTCAAGTGCGTGCTCTGACCGCAGCGAGTCGATCCTTCTTCGATACCCCGCCGGAACAGTTCTCGGTCACCCCGTTGCTACAGCCGCGCGCGGTCATGATGGTCGCGGGGCCCGCGCAGTCGCACCTACTGCGTGAACATTTCGACATCGTACGTCGCATAACCCCGAGAGCGAAGCAGCTGTCCGTCGAGGAAGCACTCGAGGTCGTCCCGGTTCTGCGTGGCGAAGCATTAGCGGGTGCGGTCCTCGATCCGACCGCGGCCGACATCGACGTCAACGCGCTGCACCAGGGCTTTTTGCGCGGCATCCGCGCACACGCCGGAAGCGTGAGTACCCAGGCGCACGTTACGGCTATCGCGTACTTAGGCGGCAAGTGGCACGTAAGGACGGACGCTCAGGAGTACCGCGCCTCGGTACTCATTAATGCGGCCGGGGCCTGGTGTGACCAGGTTGCGGCTCTCGCTGGCATCCGGACCATTGGGGTGGTACCCAAGAGACGATCAGCCTTCCTTTTCAAGCCTAGTGTGGGGCATCCAATCCACGACTGGCCGCTGTGTGGGGCAGTAGACGAATCCTGGTACATGAAGCCCGACGCCGGCATGCTGCTCGGCTCACCGGCGAATGCTGATCCGACGGGGCCTCACGATGTGCAGCCCGAGGAACTCGACGTGGCGATCGGAATTCAGAACATCGAGGCCGCAACGACGTTGCAGATAGCCCGGCCGACGCGTACATGGGCAGGCCTGCGCTCATTTGTATCCGACGGAGACCTCGTCGGCGGCTACGATGCGGAAGCGCCGGGTTTTTTTTGGCTGACGGGGCAGGGGGGCTATGGCATACAAACGTCACCTGCCATGGGCGAAGCCTGCGCAGCCCTCGTTTTACATCGACCCTTGCCGCAGCAACTTGCCGTACAGGGAATCACACCGGAACAACTGAGCCCGGAACGGCTAAGAATAGCGCGCGCGCCCGGATGAAAATGCCCGTCGTGCCCGTCGACATATGATCGAGGACAACGCGGCGGGATCGCGCCACCCGGTCAGCGCGGCTCTGCCGCAGCGCCAGCGCGCCGGTTTACTGGTCGCACATCCGCCGCCAGTCCATCTGAGTGGCGGCTCGAGCGGATGCGACGAGCCGATCGTCGTGCAGGGCATGATGATGAGACATCGACTGCGCCTGGGGCGATGACTGTATGCTGGTGATCTTCTCAAGGCAGCGGAGGAATCCGACGCAATGATTACCGTGCACCATCTTGGCATATCGCAGTCAGAGCGCGTTGTCTGGACCTGCGAGGAACTCGGGATTCCCTACGTATTGCAGCGCTACGATCGCGATCCGGTCACACACCTCGCTCCCGCGGGCTACAAAGCATTACACCCGATGGGCATAGCACCCGTCATTACCGACGGCGATCTCGTTCTGGCCGAGTCGGGGGCCATCATCGAGTACCTGATCGCAAGATACGGCGACGGCCGCCTCGGGGTCGCTGCCGACCGAGCAAATTTTGCTGATTACCTGTTCTGGTTTCATTTCGCGAACGGGACACTGATGCCCAGCGAAATGAGTGGCGTCATGTCCACCATGCTTGGGCTGACTGAGAAAAATCCGATTCTTGCGATACTCAAGGATCGCAGCGAGCGCGCATTTGGGCTAATCGAGCAGCGACTCGGTGACGTTCCCTATTTCGCCGGCGATGAATTTACGGCGGCCGACATCATGATGTTGTTTCCGCTGTCGACGATGCGAACGTTCACGCGACGCGATCTCTCACCTCTCCCCAATATCAGGGCGTACCTCGGCCGCATCGGCGAGCGAGCCGCATACCAGCGCGCCATGACCAAAGGAGACCCCGGAACTCCGCGATGTTAACCTGCTGCTTTGGCGGGCGAGTCCCTGGCGCCTCGGCTTCGCGCCGAGCGCGTACCTGACAAAGTCAGCGAGGTGCAGCACCAGGGCCGACGAGATGGAGGGGAACCTCGGAGCCGCTGCGATTGAATTGACCCCCGACGATCTGCGTGAGATCGAGGAGGCTGCCTCAACGATCACGGTGCAAGAAGCTCGGTACCCGGAGTACCTGGAGCGCATGACCGGTCGCTGAGCGCTCGTGATGTACGTCCTCGTATCATCGGGTCATCGCGACCACCGAGCTTACGACATCCTTCACGCCCGGAACCTGACGCGCGATGGACTCCGCGGTGGCGATCTCTAAGCTGGAACTCACCAAGCCGTACAGATATACGACGTGATCCAGCGTTTGCACCGTGATGGCGTTGGGTTCCAGATCCGACCGTTCCCTGAATTGCGCCCGTATTTCCGCTGTGATCTGCGCATCACCTGGGCAGCCGTGCAAGCCGCATTGTGTGTATGTTCTGAATACCGCACATCCGCAGAGAGCGCTGGCGAAGAAAAGACCCAAAACCAGTACGCGCGCCGTGCGCACGCTGAAAGGAACGCTTCCCCACTGAGCGTTAGGCTTCGAACCAGTCGCTACTTCATCGACCATATCCATTCGGACCATCTTCGCTTGCAACTGTTCCGCTCACGAGGAGGGCTTTTGAGACATGACTCCGGGACGACGATTTGATGCCCACTTCGGCTAAAATATCAATCGCAACTGATTCGCGGGCTTGCCTCGGCTCCTCCATCCCGCGTGTGTGCCGCGATGTTGACGCGCTGGTTGATCGAACGGTGGGAGGGACAAGCGTGGCGGGCTGCCGATGGATTCACTGATCACGGCTGCGGCACATGCGCTCGCTACGGGTGATCCCCTCGGTGCATTGAAGCGCGTCGCCCTGCGCGACGACGCGCCGGCTCTCGCGCTTCGAGGCATTGCGATGGCGCAGCTCGGCGATTTCGTCCGGGCCAGGGCGCTCCTGCGCAGTGCCGCGCGTGCCTTCCTGCCGCAAGAGTCAGTGGCGCGCGCGAGGTGTGTTCTCGCCGAGGCAGAGATCGCGCTCGTCTCACGCGATCTGAGCTGGCCCATGAGAGCGCTCGACGCGGCGCGCGCGACGCTGGAAGAACACGGCGACCGGCTAAACGCCGCGCATGCGCGCTTCCTTGAGGCGCGACGCCTCCTTCTGATCGGGCGCCTTGACGAGGCCGAGCGCGCGCTTGCGAAACTCGACCCCGCGCGGTTTCCGCCCGCGTCGCGGGCCGCCCACGCGCTGGTTGTTGCCGGGATCGCAATGCGACGCTTGCGCACGAAGACGGCGCGCGCTGCGCTCGCACAGGCGCGGCGCGCCGCGCAGCGCGCAGGAATCCCGGCGCTGACAGCCGAGGTGGAAGCCGCCCGCCTCGTCCTGAACACCCCCGCAGCGCGTCTGATTGCGCGTGGCGAGGAGCGGCTGCTGCGGCTCGCGGAAGTTGAAGCGTTGTTGTCATCGAGAGCGTTCGTCGTGGACGCTTGCCGTCATGTCGTGCGTGTCGAGGGCAGGGTGGTCTCGCTCGCAAGGCGTCCGGTGTTGTTCGCACTGGCCAGCGCACTGGGCGAAGCGTGGCCCGGGGACGTATCGAGGGACGCGCTGGTGGCGCGCGCCTTCCGGGCCAAGCGTGCCGATGAGTCGCATCGCGCGCGGTTGCGAGTCGAAGTGGGGCGGCTTCGCAGGGTGCTTCGGACGCTGGCCGAGGTGAGCGCGACGAACAGAGGTTTTGCCCTGGTACCGTTCCGCGCGTGCGAGGTCGTCGTTCTAGCGCGGCCCCTCGAAGAGAAGCATGGGGCCGTGCTCGCCTTTCTCGCCGATGGCGAATCTTGGTCGAGCTCGGCGTTGGCGCTTGCGCTTGGAACGAGCCAGCGCACCGTGCAGCGCGCGCTCGATTCGCTTGCGGCGGCAGGCAAGGTGCAGTCATTCGGTCGCGGGCGCGCTCGTTGTTTTATAACCCCGCCCATACCGGGTTTCACGACGACCTTGTTACTCCCCGCGCCTCTGCCGATTGACTAAGATGTCGCCATGAGTCGATCAACTGCCGAGATCGTTCGCGAATACGGACCCTTTCCGGGTGTCGACAACGTGCACGGCGTCACGTACGACGGTCAGCACGTCTGGTTTGCTGCGGGAGAGAAGCTGAACGCTTTCGATCCGGCGAGCGGTAAGACGATGCGCTCGATCGACGTCGCCGCGCATGCCGGGACGGCTTTCGACGGTCAGCACCTGTTTCAGCTTGCCGAGGATCGCATCCAGAAGATCGATCCGAAAAGCGGTCGGGTGATCGCCACGATCCCGGCGCCCGGGGGCGGCGGTGATTCGGGGCTTGCGTGGGCCGAAGGATCGCTCTGGGTGGGGCAGTATCGGGATCGGAAGATCCATCAAGTTGATCCCCAAACAGGGGCGATTCTGCGCACGATCGCCTCCAACCGTTTCGTCACCGGCGTCAGCTGGGTCGACGGAGAGCTCTGGCACGGCACCTGGGAGGGTGACGAGAGCGATTTGAGACGCATCGATCCTGCAACGGGAGAGGTTCTGGAGAGGCTCACGATGCCGTCCGGAGTGAGCGTTTCGGGGCTCGAGTCTGATGGCGCCGATCAGTTCTTCTGTGGAGGAGGAAGGAGCGGCAAGGTCCGGGCGGTCCGCCGGCCCAAGCGAAAATCCGTGGCGGGCGGGGACTCAGAGATGTCCGTCAACTCGAGGAGCCGGTAAGCGACGCGGCTTGCGGGCGAGCTTCGATTAATTAAGGAAGGTTGCGCCGCCGTGCGCTAAGCGCTCTTCAGTCGCACCGGCAACGAGCGGATCCGCGTGCCGGTGGCGGCGAAGATTGCATTCGTTAACGCGGGAATGACCGGAGGCAAGGCGGGCTCACCCAGGCCGGTCGGGGGCTTATCGGGTTTGACCCAGGCGATTTCGATCTCTGGGGTGATGGAGATTCGGGCGAGCGGGAAGTCATCAAAGTTACTCTGCTGCACCGCCCCGTCAACGAACTCGATTGCCTGACCAGTCAGTGCCTGCGCTAGACCGTCGATCACGGCGCCGCGCACTTGGTTCTCCGCGCCCATGGGATTTACGATCTGGCTGCCAACGTCCCCTGCGACCCATACCCGGTGGACGCTGACCTCATCGCCGGCGACGCTAGCCTCGACGACCTCCGCAAAATAACCCCGATGCGAGAAATAAAAGGCGAATCCCTTGGCCCTACCGCGTTCGCTTGGTTTTTGCGTCCACCGCGACGTTTGCACGACTTTCTCGATCACATCCCGTGCGCGTCCGGTGTCCAGTGCGGGTGCATGGTTGTCCGGCGCCGCAATCTCGCGGCGCTCGCCGAGCAGCTTCAACATCAGATTCGGAAGATCCGTTCCCGCCGCCAGCGCGACCTCGTCGAGGAACGATTGTGATACGAAGCAAAGAGCGTTCGAGCCGGGTGCACGCATCGCACCGGTCGTCACGACGGTTGGCAGCATCGATTGGCTGTAATGAAGGTGCGGGATGAGTCCGGCCGGAGGCATCGCGACGTTGAAGCCGGCGGCCCTGGCAGGAGTCTTGCCATCACCAAAGGTCACGAAGTGATCGGTGAACGCGACGAGGTCACCGTTTGCGCCGATGCCCGCCTCGAAACTGTGCCACCCTCCCGGACGGTAGTAGTCCCGGCGGATATCGTCCTCGCGCGACCAGATGAGCTGAATCGGTACGCCGGGAACGGCTTTCGCAATCGCCGCAACCTGGACCATGTAGTCGTTCATGAGTCTGCGGCCGAAGCCGCCGCCGGCCCGCGTCAAGTGCAGGGTCACGGCGTCGGGTGCAATGCCGAGGGCGCTGTGCAGCGCCGTCAGTCCCCGTTGCGGTGTTTGGCTGGGCGCCCAGATCTCCAGTCTGCCTCCCTTGTAACGCGCCGTGCAGTTCTGCGGTTCCATTGGCGCGTGCGCAAGAAATGGATAGTCGTACCGTGCCGAGAGTCGCTTGGCGGATGAGGCGAGTTTAGCGGCTGGATCACCGTCGAGCCGTAGCTCGCTGACCGCGCCTGCGGCTATAGCGGCATCGGCTTTGGCTCGATATACGGACGAGCTATGACCCTTCGCAGCGCTGAGATCCCAGTCGACTGCGAGCTTTGATCGGGCCTGGTTGGCGAGCCACCAGTTGGAGGCCACAATCGCAACACCGTCGGCCAAGCCGGTGTCGGCGTCGCCGTTGCCAACGATCGGCACGACATGTTTAACGCCAAGGGAGAGTTTCGCCGCCGCGATGTCGGCTTTAACAAGGCGGCCGCCATGCGCCGGCGCGACCTCGTAGACCGCGTACAGCATGCCGGGCACCCGCGTATCAACGCCGAAGATCGGCTGACCTTGCACGATCCGTGCGCTATCGATGCCAACGAACGACCCGCCGATGATGGTGAATTGTCCCGGCTGCTTGAGGGGTACGGTCTCCGGATCCGGAAGAGCCACTGTGGCGGCGGCGGACGCGACCTCGCCATAGCTCACCGAGCGTCCCGTCGCGCGATGCAAGATGCGTCCTTTGGCGGTGCTTAATTCGCCAACCTCCAATCGCCACTTCATTGCCGCAGCCTGCAGCAGCATGGCGCGCGCGACCGCACCGGTTTGACGCATCGGCAGCCAGTTCTTCGGGGTTGCGGTGCTGCCGCCGGCCGACTGCTCCCCGTAGCGCCGTTCATCGACGTCTGCCTGCGCGATACGTACTTGGCTCCAGTCGCAGTCGAGCTCATCGGCCACCATCATCGGCAGTGAGGTCTTGATGCCCTGTCCGATCTCGGGATTCTTGGACATGATGGTGACGGTGCCGTCGGGTGCGATGGAAACAAAGGCCGAAAGCTGCGCCGGTACGGCTCCTCGTTCCCTCACGTCTAAACCTTCAGCGGGAACCGGGATCAGCGCCTCGAGCGCGAAGCCGCCTCCGGCCAGTAGTGACGCTTTGAGTACGGTCCGCCGAGTGAGGCCGGCGGCTGTCCATTCAGGCGACACGAGCGCGCTCCTGTTCCAGTCCTGCGGCGATCCGGATTGCACTTCGTATCCGGTTGTAGCAGCCGCAGCGGCAGATGTTGCCGGCCATTGCGGAGTCAATCTGATCAGCATTGGGTTGGGCTGTCTTATCGAGCAGCGCGCATGCGGACATGATCTGTCCGGCCTGGCAGTAGCCGCACTGCATCACATCAATCTTCAACCACGCCTGCTGCACTCGGGCTCCGATTGCTGTTCCACCGATATGTTCGATCGTGTGGATCTTTGCGGCGCCGAGACCGCCCACCGGCAGTTGGCAGGAGCGTCGCGCGGCCCCATCCACATGGACAGTGCAGGCGCCACAGAGTCCTTTGCCGCATCCAAACTTGGTGCCGACCAGCCCCAGCTCATCGCGCAGTACCCACAGCAGGGGCATCTCCGGCGGAACGTCGACTTGCCGAGTCAAGCCATTGATATTGAGTCGATACGGCATCGGTGCACCCTGTGACCCCGCGTAAGAAGCGACTATATCTCTTCCGGGTGAAGGGCAGAACGCCGCGACGGCTGCATCGCCGGGAGGCAAAGGTGGCTACGTCCTTTCATGTGCTGCCATGACAGCGCCGTCAATTGCGGCCTATCATGATCGGTAGCCGTTGCGAGCATCAGCGGGCGCCGATCTACAGCGACCAGGAGCCAGCATGAGTTTAACCGTCGAAGAGTCAGCGCTCGGGCGCAGTACGGCTGAGGAGCCTCTCGTTCGCCTCGACCGCCAGGGCGCCATTGCACGTCTTACGCTCAATCGTCCGGGCAAGTACAACGTGCTGTCTGCGGCCATGATCGCCGCGCTTAAGGAGAAGCTTTCCACTCTGGCATCGCACCCCGCTGTGCGCGTCGTCGTGATCGCCGCGGAAGGACGGGCATTCTCGGCCGGACACGACCTTACCGAGATGGGTTCGCACGTCGGACTCGACGAGCTGCGCGCGCTGTTTGGCGCCTGTACCGATCTCATGCTCACAATCCGGCGCCTTCCGCAACCGGTCATTGCCCGTGTGCAGGGCCTTGCAACGGCCGCCGGCTGTCAGCTGGTCGCCATGTGCGACCTGGCGATCGCGAGCAGCGATGCGCGCTTTGCCGTCTCAGGAATCACTCTCGGTCTTTTCTGCGCAACGCCATCGGTCGCGCTGTCCCGGAACGTTCCGCCGAAGGCGGCTCTTGAGATGCTGCTAACCGGGGATTTTATCGACGCGGAAACCGCTCGTGAGCGAGGCCTGATCAACCGAGTCGTACCGCCTGCCTCACTCGACGCGGAAATCCACAAGCTGGCGGCCTCGCTTGCGGCGAAGTCGCCGGCCGCGATCGCGCTCGGCAAACGCCTCTTTTATGAGCAGCGTGAGCTCACGCTCGAGGCAGCGTACGCGCGGGCAAGTGAGGTTATGGCCTGCAACGCCGTCATGGACGATGCACGCGAGGGGATCGAAAAGTTCACGCGGCGCAACGGATGACTCGGCGGTACTACACCTGCAATGACCCTTGGGGTATTCGCAGGTCCCAAATCCACGCCCGAAGGGACGTGGACGCTCGGTCTCATGGCACGCGCGGGGACGCAGGCGGTGCCGCAATAACTCTTTCCAAGGCATCGAAGTCCACCGGCTTGACCATGTGAGCATCAAAGCCGACGGCGCGGGCGCGCAGCATGTCCTCGGTTCGCCCGTATCCGGTCAAGGCGATGATGCGAATGCCGTGAGCCGCTTGGCGGATGTGCTGGGCAACCTGGTAGCCGTCCATTTCGGGTAACCCGATATCGAGCAGTACCACGTCGGGACCAAAGCTCACCGCATGCTGGATCGCGGCTTGCGCGCTGTACACTGCTTCGGTTTCGTGTCCGTCAAGCCGCAGGAGCTCGGCCAAAGAGTTGGCGGCATCCGAATTATCATCGACGACGAGAATCCGTTTGGGAGAAATAATGGCGTGCGCTCTTAGCTGAAGGGCCTCTTCGGGAGCCGGCACGCGCGGCAGGTAGATCTCAAAGGTCGCACCCTTGCCGGCTCCGGCGCTTGCGGCTCGCACGTGTCCTCCGTGCATGCGGACGAGTCGCTGGACGATCGACAGACCGATCCCAAGTCCTCCCTGTGCTCGATCGAGTGAGCGATCACTCTGCACGAAAAGATCAAAGATGCGCGGCAACAATTCTTGCGAAATTCCAATCCCGTTGTCAGACACCGCGATGACAGCCGTATCTTGTTCGCAACGCAGCTCCAGTTGAATATTCCCGGACGCGTCGGTGTACTTGACCGCGTTCGTGAGTAGATTACTCACGCATTGAACCAATCGAGCGCTATCACCGTAGACATACACGGCTTGAGAACTGACGCTTTGTGTCAATACATGGCGCCGTTCACGCAGCGATGGCTCTACGCTCTCGATTGCTTCAGCGATGATTGATGAGAGCGCGAGAGGGCGTCGTTGGAGGTGAATGCGGCCCTGCGTGATGCGGGAAACATCCAGTAGGTCATCGACCAAGCGCGTGAGATGAGCAACCTGGCGGTTGACCAGCTCCGCAGTGGTCCGCGTGCGGTGACCGGGCGGGGTGCTGCGCGTTAGGAGTTCGATGGCCGCGCGAATGGGCGCAAGTGGGTTGCGCAGCTCGTGCGCGAGCATCGCCAAAAACTCGTCCTTGCGGCGATCGGCGTTGCGCAGCGATTCTTCCGCATGACGTAGCGCATCGAGCTGGTCTCGAATCTGATATTGACGCCGTCTTCCGCGGATTGCCGCCTGCACGGCACTAAGGAGCGTGCGGGTCGACGTCGGGCGGTCGAGAATTGTTACGTTCGGTAGCGTCGCGATCAGTCGGGTCGTTGCGGCAGCTTCCTGATCGGTTCGACTTAAGAGAATGCTCGGCACGTCGGACCACGAGGGTTGGCGGCCTAGTGCCGCAGTCACCCGCTTGAAACCCGGATCTGCGGCGATCGCGTCGGTGAGGATAACTGCACCCACCCCCCGGTCGATCTGCTCGGCAAGCTCGGTGGATTCTTCGCACAGCACACAGGATATTCCGGCACGCTGTAACAGCGAGGATGCAACCTGTCCGTCACGCCGGGTCGGCGGCAATAACAGCACGCGATAGTCAGCCGCATCTGGCGGTTCAGGCCGCATGATCGGGCGGGTGTGTCCGGTTGCGCGACTGGAGCTCGAGCCCCAGCTCCACGGGAGCCCCTGTCAAAACCCCCCGGAGGCCGAGTAGCGGCTCGCTCAAGTGAATACCGTCCGCGTCAAACCACATCTCACGAATCGATTCTTCGTGCGCGCCCGTGCGCTTTTTCAGTACTGAGATGGCCTTCTTGATTCTTCCCGCGTGCTCGAAGTAACGCAGCATCACGACGGAGTCTGCAAGGTAGCTGGCATCCACTGGAGACGTCATATTGCTTCCCAGCATTCCGCTTTGCGCTACGACGAGAAACGTTGCGACGCCACTGTTGTTCAAATAGGACAGCAACTCGTGAAGTTGAGCAGTCAGATAGTTGCTGTGCGGCATCGCGTTTAGGTAACCGTTCAAGCTGTCGATGACCACCACGCGCGCGGCGTTCTTTTCGACGGACTTGCGCACGAGGTGAGCGAACTCTCCCGGGGAGATCTCCACCGGATCGATCTGTCGAATCATGACTTCGCCTGCGCCGCTGCCTTCCGTCAATTGAAGACCCAAGCCCGCTGAGCGTGCCAGCAGTGCGGTTTTGGTTTCGTCAAAAGCAAACACTATAGCGTGGTCGCCGCGCTTGGCTGCTGCTGCAGCGTACTGCATCGCAATCGTCGACTTGCCGCAGCCGGGAGGACCAATCAATAGGGTACTGGTTCCCCGCTCGATGCCTCCTCCTAAGAGCTTGTCCAAGGTTGCTACGCCGCTCGGCATCAGCGCGCGTTCAAAGTCGGCTTTGTGATCGGAAGCAATCAACCGAGGAAATACTTGGATTCCGCCCGTGCGGATCACAAAGTCGTGAAATCCGCTGACGAAATCACTACCACGGAATTTGAGTACGGCCAACTCGCGGCGCAGCTGCCCGTAAGGAGGGGATTTGAAATTGAGTGAGACAACGCCGTGGGCGATGCTGTGAAGCTGCATGTCGGGACCTTCGGCAGTGCGATCGTCCAACAAGAGGAGCGTACAGGCGCGTCCGACAAAGAACTGTTTGAGAGCCAGAATCTGCCGGCGGTAGCGCAAAGAGCTCTGGGCCAAGAGACGCATTTCCGACAGTGAATCAAATACCATGCGAGTGGGCTTGATGCGCTCAACGGCCTCCAAGACCTTGCGGGTGGTCTCGATCAGTTCGACTTCGGACGGATTAAGCATCGTAAGGTCACTCTCGCCGTCGAGATCTTGGGCATCAGTCAGAAGCTCAAAGACTTCGACGCCGTCTAGGAGCCTGTCGGACTGAGGATTTCGAATCGACGGGAAAGACCAAGGGATTTCAGACAGTTCATGTCAATCAGAGTTCAAACTGTTAGCACAGTCGCGCCTGTGATCCGCTCAGGCCGGTTGCAGGGCGAACATCCGCTTGATGTTCCAGCTCATCGTGACCAGATTCCATTCGCCCTTGACGTTCTTCAGTCCCCGCAACGAGAACTGCCGGAACCCGAGTGCCGATTTGATGATGCCGAACACCGGTTCGGGAGTCTGTTTGCGCAGCGCATAGAGCTTGCGGCCTGCCGGGGTCTTCAGTCGATGCACCATCTTCTGCATCGCGGTCGCCGAGGCGGGCGGAGGTGTGCCGGCCGCTGCAAAGCGCTGCCGCCAACTGGCATGGTGACGCTCACGGCCCAAGGCCATCAGCGGTTCGATCTTCGCCGCCGCGCAGTGCTCGACGTTCGCTTCACTCAAGTAGCCATTGTCGGCCAGCAGCCGTCGGGCACGACCCAACTGCCGCGGCAGTGTCTTAAGCTTCTGCAGCATCGGCACGAGCTGGCCCTTGTCGTTCGCCGCCTGAGTGACGTCCTGGGCCACGATGAGCAAACTGCCCGCGGCTACCACGGCCTGGGCGTTGTAGGACTGATCAAAGCCGCCGCCGGGCACCGGCATGATCCGCGAGTCCTCGTCCGTGAGATTAATCTGCTCTTTCGCCTCCACCGCACCGCTGGGCGGTTGCGGTGGCCGGCCACGGGGCTTCTGGCCGGGGCGCTTCTCACGCGCGGCGAGCTTCTCTTCATAGGCCACCTGCTCGCGCTCTTGCACGCGCGCTTCGATCTTCGCCTTCGCCGCGGCGATCGCAGCGAGGCGCTCCTCACGCCGCTCCAGCTCCTCGGGGATCGCCATCCCGTCGGGCACATCCGCGTCATCCGCCCGCTCGGCGAGCCTCAGCAGCTGCTTGACCTCACCCCGCAGCTGCTTCTCGATCTTCTTGGCGTGACCGTAAGAGAGCGCACTGTGGCGGCTCGCGTTGGCGTGCACCTTGGTGCCATCGAGCGCCACAGTCCCCAGCTTCAGCATCCCCAGCGTGCGCGCAAGCTTGAGCACCTCGAGGAACAAGGCCTCAATGTGCCCGAGGAAGCGCTTGCGGAAGGCGGCAATCGTGTCGTGATCGGGATGCTCGTTGCCGGCGATGTAGCGAAACGCCACCGAGTCGTACGTCCCGCGCTCCAAAGCCCGACTGGAAAACACCTTCGTGGCGTAGCCATACACCAGCAACCCCAGCAGCATCGCCGGGTGATACGACGCCGAGCCCGATCCGCGGTAGACCTTCTCCAGCTCCGACAGGTCCAGTCCGTCGATCACTTCCACCACAAAGCGCGCCAGATGCCGCTGCGGCAGCCACTCATCCACCGACGGTGGCAGCAAAAATCCCGTGTCGCGGTTGATCGGTCGAAAGTTGCTCATGGAGTACCACTGCAGTGAGATCGACGAGCGTGATTATCCCTGATCTAAGTCCGACAGGCTGCTAGGGACCAACCATGGGACTTCGCCCCTGAGGCCAGTTCCTCTTTTGTCTCGGAGAGAGTCACATACAGGCACCGCTCTCCCAGCCGCACCCCCTCCAGCAAATACTGCAGTGCGAGCGTGGTCTTGCCTGCCCCGGGGTCGCCATCAACAAGATAGAGGCGGTCGGAGACGAGGCCGCCTTTTATGATTTCATCGAAACCAGGGATTCCTGTTGTCAGTCTCCGCATTTCCTCGCCGCCTAACATTCACTGGAAGAATGGGAGCCGATTCTCACTCTTGTCGCGCAGGTCGCTTGGAAAGAACAACTGTGTATTACGGGACGAAGGACGTGGCTAGTTCACGAACCAACACCGCCGAGGTAGCCGCGTGGTGTCACACCCCCCACAGCAAGCAACGTTGTCTCTTCTCTCGCGCACCGATCCTGTGGCGGCGTTATTTAAACACTGCGTAGCTGGCGCTTTTGTAGGACGACGCCGCGTTTAACGAGCCGAGACCGTGCAAGGGACTACCGCAGACAGTGCCGGCGGCAGCAAATCGTGGTGCGTAAGCACCCTCCGACAGCGTTTGTATTCGCCCGCCTATGGGACGGTTGGCACGCAGCAGCCGGCCGACTTCAGGGCCGGACGCGATGTCCCATCCGCCGCCGACACTTATTTAGTTGCCGGCTGTGCCGGTAAGTCCCCGGTACTCCAGCAGCGGGCCAATCTCGGGCGGTCCGCCGTAGAAGGCACGGAAGAGCGCCTGAGGCTCATCGGTGCGACCGCGCGATAACACATGGCTGCGAAAATACTCGCCGTTAGCGCGCGTGAGGCCGCCGTGGACGTGGAACCACTGCCCCGTGTCGCGCGCCAGCACCTCGCTCCACAGATACGCGTAATAGCCGGCCGAATAGTCGTTGTCGTCGGGTGAAAAGATGTGCGAGAAGTACGGCGAGTGGTAGCGCGGCGGCACAGGCGGATAGTCCAGCCCGCTCCCTTTGAGCGCGGTCTGCTCGAAAGTGAGCACCTGCGCAGCCACCGGTGCCGTCGCTACCGTGACTTGGTGCCAGGCCAGATCGAGCAGCGCGGCCTCGAGATACTCAGTGGTGGCATAGCCCTCGTTGAACTTCTGCGCCGCGATAACCCGCTCGAGCAGCGCCGCGGGCATTGGCTCACCGGTCTTGAAGTGACGCGCGTAATGGGCCACGACCACCGGCTCGCGCGCCCACATCTCGTTGTACTGTGAGGGGTACTCGACGAAGTCGTTAGGCACCTGGGTACCGGCGAGCAGCGGGTAGCGCACGTCCGAGAGCATGTCGTGCAGCGCGTGCCCGAACTCGTGGAACATCGTGGTTACCTCGTCGAAGGTGAGCAGCACAGGCTGCCCGGGCTGCGGCTTGTCAATGTTCAGATGGTTCGCGACCACGGTCTTGTGGTGCAGCAGCCCCGACTGGTTGACGTAGGTCGCTTCCCAGGCGCCGCCCTGTTTGTTGTTGCGGGCGAAGTAATCGGCAAGGAACAACGCCAGCGGCTTGCCGTCGGCACCGAAGACCTCGAACACGCGTACGTCCGGGTTATAGACCGGTAGGTCGTGGCGTTCCTGAAAGGTCAGCCCGTAGAGCTCGTGCGCGGCGTAGAACACGCCGTCCCGCAGCACGTGCTCGAGCTCGAAGTACGGGGCGACGCTTGCCTGATCGAAGTCATAGCGCGCCTTACGCACCTGCTCCGCATAATAGAACCAGTCCCAGGGCTGCAGCGCGAACGGCGCGTGGCCCGCGGCAGCCGCCTGCCTATCGATCAGCTTCTGCATGTCCGCTGCCTCGGCGCGTGCGCGCGAGAGCGCTGCTGGGGCGACCTGGCCGATCATGTCGCGCGCCGCCGCGGGCGTCCCGGCCGATTCGTCCTCAAGCTGGTAGGCGGCATGGCTCGCGTAGCCGAGGAGCACGGCGCGCTCGGCGCGCAGCTTCACGATCTGCGCGATCACCGCGGTATTGTCGGCCGCACCGGAGGCGGCGCGGCTGATCGAGGCACGGTAGATGCGCTCGCGCAGGGCGCGATTGTTCAGGTTAGTGAGCACCGGCTGATTGGTCGTGTTCTGCAGCGTGATGAGCCACTTCCCCTGCAGCCCGCGCGCGGTCGCGGCAGCGGCGGCGGCGCCGACCTGCTGCTCCGACAGGCCGTCCAGCTCGGCCACGGCATCGACCGCGACCGCGCCCTCCTGCGTGGCTTTGAGTACGTTCTGCCGGAAGCGGGTGGTGAGGGAGGCAAGTCGCTTGTTGAGCTCTCGCAGCCGCGCCTGCTGCGCTGGCTGCAGACGCGCACCGGCGCGCAGGAAGATCGCGTAGTAGCGCTGCAGAAGCTGGGCCGACTCAGGATCAAGGTTGAGGCTGGCGCGCTCGCGGTACAGCCGGTCGATGCGCGCCCAAAGCGCCGCATTCAGGTGAATCGCATCGCGATGCGCGGCGAGCCGCGGCGACATCTCGGCGTCTATCTGCTCCATGCGCGGATCGCTATTGCAGTCATTGAGGTTGGAAAACGTCAGCCGCACGCGCGTCAGGAGTTGGCCGCTGCGCTCGAGCGCTTCAATGGTGTTCTCGAACGTCGGGGGTTGCGAAGCGGCGGCGATCGCGGCGACTTCGCGCAGTTGCTCGGCCATCCCCGCCTCGAACGCCGGCAGGTAATCGCCGTCGCGGATGCGGTCAAAGGGCGGCATCTCGAACGGCAGCGTGCTTGGCTGCGCGAACGGGTTGTCGGCTATGGGGGCGGTGCCTGCGGCGCCCGCTGCTGTGACGGTCGTGGCGAGGAGGACGGCAGCGAGCATGCACAGGTACGTGTTTCTCATGAGGTCCTCTCGGAATCGTTTGCCTCGGCGCCGTGACTTCCCGTCACGGCGCCGCGCAATGGTATCCTGACACGGCACCGGCGTGTTGCACGTAGACGGTGAGCGTTCCGCCGTGTTCGTGTGTCGGTTCGATGAGCCCAAGCTGGGACTTCCCGGCCTTGTTCGACTTTCAGCGCTAAACTTCGACACGCACCGTTTTGCGGGTTTCGGCGGTTACGACTTAAGAAGAATAATCAAACGGAGGTGAGCAATGTTTCTTGCCGCGCGTTCGCAATTGAAGGTGCAAAAGTCATGACCTCGGGAAAAACAACGATGGCCTTTGGCTGGCGCGTCTACGGCCTGGGCGTGATGGCCTTGGGCATGGTCTGCCTGGCGTGGGGAGACTTCGATCCGGGGCAGCCGGTGCCCAAGGGCTTTCCGGACCGCACCGCCCTGGCCTATGCCGCCGCGGCGTTTATGCTTGTTGCGGGCGCAGCCATCCAGTGGCGTCGGACCGCGGCCTGGGGCGCCGCGGCCCTTACCGCCTATTACGCGCTCATTGTCGCGATCCTGATGAACGGCCGCGTGGTGCTCGCCCATTATCGCGAGTTCGGCAGTTACAGCGGCCTCGCCGAGCAGCTCGCGATCGCGGCCGGCGCGCTGATCGTTTACGGCGCGAGCGCCAGGATCGATGCGGCCCTGGCCGCACGCCTCACGCGCCTGGGTCAACTGGCGTTCGGGGTTTGTGCGCTGTTATTTGGCGGAGCTCATTTTTTCTATATGAACTTGACCATCCCGTTGGTCCCGAAATGGTTGCCGCCTACGCAAGAGTTCTGGGCCTATGCGACCGGGGTTGGCCACATCGCGGCGGGGGTTGCGATCCTGACTGGCGTGCAGGGCCGCCTCGCTGCAATCCTGCTGACCGCCATGTATGTGTCCTTCACGCTGCTGGTCCACCTGCCGATGCTCCTGGCCGA
This sequence comes from uncultured Pseudomonadota bacterium, assembly GCA_963850955.1. Taxonomy (GTDB): domain Bacteria; phylum Pseudomonadota; class Gammaproteobacteria; order Steroidobacterales; family Steroidobacteraceae; genus 13-2-20CM-66-19. Next base: position 3,076,346 of record CAWKMW010000004.1, on the reverse strand, counting down.
CCCCTCCAGCCATTGGATCTGGAGCGAGAACGCCCTGAATCTTGCCCTGATCGGCGCCGCCTGGGTCGTAGCGGACTCGCTGGCGCGGCCGAGGCGCTAGCTGAGCGACTCTAGAGCTTGGGTCCCGGGTTCAAGTGAGATGGGCGGCCTAGATCAGCGCCTGAGCGCCCGCGGCTACGGTTGCTAGTCCGGAGCCGTTCAGCATCTGATCGTCGCTCATTCGTCGCAAGATGCGTCGTATTGCCGGGCTGCTCTGCAGTAAGGGAGCGATCAAGAGCGGCAACCGCCAGGAAGGGTAATCATTCGGTGCGCGTGGGCTCCTCGGGCAACCGACCCACTATCGAGAAGCCCAGAGCGAAAACGAGGACGCTGAGGACGATCACTGCGAATATCGCCGGGGCGAGGTTCTCCGCTCCGGGAATCCCGTACTGCATCGGCAGCGTTGCCAGCACGCCGGCGGCAAGACCGCGAGGTATTGCGGTGACCACGAACCAGAACTCCTTCTTTCCCAGTCTCATGCTCCGCGTCGAGAGCAACACGGCCGGAACACGCAGTGCCATGAGGAACAGCACAGCAATGCCCGCCAGGGCAACCAACTTTAGGTCCGTCGGGAACATCAGACCAATCAGAAAAAAGAAGAATGACTTGATAAGGAATGTCATCTGGTCCTGCATAACCGCCGTGGTCTGCGATGCAGTGAACTGCAGTCCATGCGCACCCGGAAACAGGCGTGGCACGAGATACGAAGCGTTGCCGATCAAAAGGGATGCCACCAGCACCGCCATCGCCCCATTTCCCTTGAACAAACCGGTGATGCCATACAACGCAAGCATCAGGGCAAGAAAAATGGTGTAGCCGTGAGGTCTGTCCCGCATCGAAGGTATTCCGGGGACAAGCAACGCGGCGGCAATTACACCCAGCGCCACCCCGACACCAAGCTCTCGGGCGAGAGCAATGAACGGACGAGAAATCTCCGCGCTACCGCTCACGACGAGGTCGATAAGGACCATCGTCACGACGACGCTGAGCGCGTCAGTTGCAGATGACTCCACCTCCAGGATGCGCGCTATCCGGGACGGAACCCGCGCCATGGCCATCGTTGGCATGATGATGACCGAACTGGTGCCGCCGACTATCGCCCCTACCATCACCCATTCCAACGGCGGCGTCGGGCGCACGTAGCCGAGTGCGATCGCGAGCCAAAAAAACCCGCAGATCGCGAGCACAGAAAAACCGAAACCCAACAAACCCAGAATAATGCCGCGCGGTGCGGCCGCGGCCACCTCGGTAAGCTGGAGACGAAACGCCCCGCTCGACAGAATGACTGTCAAAGCGATGGCTCCAAAGAACGGGATGCTCGAGGTGAGAAGCCGTGCCGGGATAAGACCTGAAACGGGGCCGACAAGAATGCCGGCCGCCACGAGCCAGACCACGTCCGGCACGCGCGTGCGCGCAAAGATGAACTCACCGAGTGCTCCCAGCAGCAGGATACCGGCAACCTCAACGACCAATTTGACGACGGGATCCATTTTTATTTTTCCTTCATGCGCGCCGCTCCGGCCCCGATTGGCGCTAGCCCTTTACTCCCTCTTGCTTCATCCCCGTCGAACTCTGCGGCGGCGGGCGACTCTCATTGGACTAGGTGGCCGCCTCACAGCCAAGCCGCCGCTTCAGCCGGGGAGGTGACGTGGAATATGTTAAACAGTGAATCACTATACGATCCGAGTAGATAGGCCCGAGACACGAGTACGCAGAAACCTTGTAATTGTGGGGGACAAGCGCTACCAAGTAACGCAATTCCACTGCCAATGTCCACGCGAAGAGGCGATTCACGACAAACGATTCGATATAGGGTCTTAGCACGAACGGAGAATCCATGTGGCGGCGCCGGGCGAAGGCAAGCACGGCGCCCGGAGGCGGCAGGGTGAACGGTATCGTCCTGCCGGCGCAGCGTGCAGCGTGCGGGCGGCTGCGGTGTGCGGTATTTTTTCTGCTGGTGGCGTGCTCTGCCTTGTTAGGCGCTCCAGGCGGCGCGTACGGCGCTTCGGTCTCGGCTGAGCCGGAGGTTCGTGAGCCGCATCAGGTACTCTTCGATCCGTTCTTGGCCGACCTGGAGGAGCGCACGTTCCGCTTCTTCTGGGAGACGGCGAACCCGAAGAACGGTCTCATTCCCGACCGTTATCCGACGACCTCATTCGCCAGCATCGCAGCGGTAGGCTTTGGACTCACCGCCTATCCGATCGGCGTCGATCGCGGCTACATCTCGCGGGCCGCTGCGGCCGAACGCGTTCTGTCCACCTTACGTTTCTTCGCACATGCGGCGAACCAGCATGGATTCTTCTATCACTTTATCGACATGCAAACGGGCGAACGCGCAGACGGCAGCGAGATCTCGACGGTGGACACTGCGCTGCTCCTCGCCGGCGTGCTCTTCTGTGAGAGCTATTTCGATACCCAGGATGCGCAGGACATCAAGATCAGAAAGCTGGCCGACGAGATCTACCGGCGAGTGGACTGGACTTGGGCTCAGCCGCGTGCCCCGGCCGTGGCGCTCGCGTGGACCCAGGAAAAGGGGTTCACGGGAGACGACTGGCGCGGCTACAACGAGGCGATGCTCGTTTACCTGCTCGCCTTGGGATCCCCCACGCACCCGATAGACTCCGAGGCCTGGAACGCGTGGACCAACAGTTACGATCGGCACTGGGGTACGCTCTACGATCAGACGTACCTGAGCTTCGCGCCCCTCTTCGGCCACCAGTACACCCATGTATGGGTGGATTTCCGTGGGATTCGCGATGCGTACATGCGCGAGCATGGTCTCGACTACTTTGAAAACAGTCGCCGGGCGACCTACGCGCAGCGACGCTACGCGATCGCGAATCCGCAACATTGGCAGGCCTACGGCAAGAACATCTGGGGCATGAGCGCCTCTGACGGCCCCGGACCTGCGCAGGGAATGTACCTCGGCAAGAACGAGCGACCTTTCCTGCGGTACGCCGCGCGTGGCGTTGCCGTGGGCCGCATCGTCGACGACGGCACCATCGCACCAACTGCGGCCATCAGCTCGTTGCCGTTTGCCCCCGAAATCGTGCTGCCCGCGACGCTCGAGATGTATCATCGCTTCGGCGCATCCATCTACTCCTCTTACGGGTTTCTCGATGCATTCAACGTGAGCTTTGGCAGCTCTCCAAACCAGCCGCCGGGGCATGGCGATGCCGGCTGGGTAGACGCGGATTACATCGCCATCGACCAGGGGCCGATACTGGCCATGATCGAAAACTATCGTAGTGAGCTCATATGGCGTGTCATGCGGAGTAATCCGTTCGTCCAACAGGGTCTCGAGCGTGCCGGATTCACCGGCGGCTGGCTTGCACAGCTTCAATGACCCCGTTTGCCTTTCGGGGAACTCCAACGGCATGCGCGCGATAGTTACTGGGACGATCGCCTCCCTGGTTCTGGCGCTCGCTGTCACGGCGCCGACGGCAAGAGGCGCTGAAACCATCGCGGTGGATGCGACGGGACCAACGCGGCCTTTTCCCCACTTCTGGGAGCGCATGTTCGGATCCGGCCGCGCGGTCCTCAGTCTGCGCGATTCTTATCGAGAAGATCTGCGCGCCGTCCGTAGCATTACCGCAGTCTCGTACGTGCGGTTTCATGGCATCTTTGATGACGAGCTTGGCGTGTACACGGAAGGACCCAACGGGGAGGCGATCTACAACTTCTCCTACGTCGATCAGGTGTACGACGGGCTTCTGGCCAATGGTGTTCGGCCAATAGTGGAACTCAGCTTCATGCCGAGTCAGCTCGCCAGCAGCGATCGCCGGCACAGCTTCTGGTACCGTCCGGTCGTTTCGCCTCCCAAGGACTACGATCGATGGGATGCGCTGATTGCGGCGTTCGCTCAGCACCTCGTGGAGCGTTATGGGATCTCCGAGGTCAGCCGCTGGTACTTCGAGGTGTGGAACGAACCGAATCTGGATTTCTGGGGAGGCGAGCCCCGTCAGTCCACGTACTGGACTTTGTACGACCACACCGCGAGGACCCTCAAGGCGGTGGACGCGCGTCTACGCGTTGGAGGACCGGCGACGGCACAGGCCGCGTGGGTTCCCGCGTTCATCGAACACTGCAATCAAAACCGCGTTCCGGTCGACTTCATATCGACGCACGTCTACGGCGATGATTCCGCCAAAGACGTCTTCGGATCCGTCGAGCCTATTCCACAGAATCGGATGGTATGCCGCGCCGTGCAGAAGGTGCATGCCGAAATTCAGGCGTCGGCGCTTCCGTCTTTGCCGCTGATCTGGACGGAATTCAATGCGACCTTTCGGAATCGAACCGAGGTGACCGACTCCTCCTATATGGGGCCCTGGCTGGCGGAGACGGTACGGCAATGCGACGGGCTCGCGCAGGACATGTCTTATTGGACGTTCTCGGACGTATTTGAGGAGGCTGGCGTTGTGAAGACGCCGTTTTACGGAGGTTTTGGGCTATTGGCCGTGGGCAGCATTCCCAAGCCGGCCTTCAATGCTTTCGCCCTACTGCACCGACTCGGTGATCAGCGCTTCTCGAGCGATGTCGATGGTAGCCTCTTCACGCGACGTGACGACGGAGCATTGGTCCTGGCGATCTGGAACTACGTAGACGTTGGCTCAACGTCAACTGCCCGTCATGTGGTCCTAAGACTCAGGCATGTCGAGGCACGCACGGCCAGCGTCCAGTCCCTGGACGCGGAACACGGAAATGTACGCCTGGCGTACGAGCAGATGGGATCCCCGCGCTATCCGACACAACGCCAACTCGCACAGTTGCGTGCTGCGGCCGCGCTGCCAGCTCCCGTCAAGCGCGCGCTGAACGGGGGCGTTTTAAGTCTCGAGATTCCGCCCGATGGCCTCATCCTGGTTACAATCGCAGCGAAGCCTTCGGGCGCGAAGTAGTTGACCTCCGCAAGGTGCCGTAGCTGCAATCGGGGCCGCTGCGTGTTGCCCGTCGAACGCGCCGCGGAGCTGACTTTAGTGCCCGATCACAGGCGGTGCGGCCGGCGGAAAGTCTAAGATAAGCTCTCGCGCGGGATCATTTAAGGGGGGAGGGATCGGTCGTGCTTAGCTCCTTACGGTTGCTCACCGGCCCGCAGCTCCGCGCCTTCTTCGCCTCTCTGGCAGGATGGTCATTGGACGCGTTCGATTTTTTTATTTTTGTCTTTTGTTTGAAATCGATCAGCGTCGAATTCCACACCGACGTGAAGGCGGTGGCCGAAGGAATCTTCCTGACGCTGGCGTGCCGGCCCCTCGGAGCGTTGGCGTTCGGCTGGCTCGCCGAGAAGTACGGCCGCCGGCCAATCCTGATGTTGAATGTCCTCAGCTACGCTGCAGTCCAGCTGGCGACCGCCTTTGCGCCCAACCTCGCCACTCTGCTTGCGCTGCGCGCGGTGTTCGGTTTTGCGATGGGCGGCGAGTGGGGCGTAGGCGCAGCCTTAGCGCTCGAGACGCTGCCGGCAAAGGGTCGCGGATTTTTCTCCGGACTGCTGCAGGAAGGCTATGTGATCGGGTATCTGCTGGCGTCGATCGCGTTTGCCTACGCGTTCGTTCACGTCGGCTGGCGCGGCATGTTCATCATCGGCGCATCGCCGGCGCTACTGGTCCTGTACATTCGCTTTGGCGTCGAGGAGTCACCCGCGTGGCTGGCGGGCGTAGCGCCGCAGCGTGCATCGGCGGCGCAGATCTGGCTCGCGGTCAAGAGCTACTTCCCGACGATGGCGTACCTGGTATTGCTGATGGCGTGCTTCAACGCCTTCTCACATGGATCGCAAGACCTATATCCGACCTTCCTGCAGACGCAGCACGGCTTCTCGGCGAAGACCACCGGCAACATCGCGATCGTGATGAACCTGGGCGCTCTAGCGGGCGGGATCTGTTTCGGTACCCTCTCCGAGCGGCTCGGACGCAAGCGCGCGATCATGCTGGCCTCGGTGCTCGCCCTGCCGATGATCCCTGTGTGGGCCTACTCCCATACCGCGCCCATGTTCGCCCTGGGCGGCTTCCTGATGCAGTTCATGGTGCAGGGCGCATGGGGCGTCGTGCCGGCGCATCTGAATGAGCTGTCGCCGCCTTCGGTACGCGCGATCCTGCCGGGCTTCGTTTACCAGTTCGGAAATCTAGCGATGTCCAAGATGGGGCCTTTTCAGGCCGGCGTGGCCGAAGCGCACGGCGGGGATTACGCGGGCATCCTCTCATGGACCATGGCGGTGGTGGCGCTGGCGCTGATTTTCGTCACGGCGTTCGGGCCGGAGGCGCGCGCGGTAGAGCTGCAGGTTTCAGCGTGACTGCATCCGCGCGCCCGCGTAGCTGCCGCTCAAGGGTTCGTGCCTGTTTCGAGCGGTATGCTCCCTTGCGAGGAGCCAAGCGCTAACGGGCAGGTGTGCCGACCTCGCTTTTCAGACGCACCACCGGGAAGTACAGCCCCAGCGGCCGCCGCTCCCACCACAGGCCCTTCGCAAAGTCCTCGCCGCCGGCATAGGTGTAGTCGTAGAAGCGCGCACGCAGATACAGCGGCCGGGCGTTGGGGAAAGGATTCCTCTCCAATAGCGTCATCACGGTCGGCTCATTCTCCAGGACACGCTGGAGAAAGTGCGGAAACCATCTCAGACCTCGTGGATCGTCCAGCGCGGCGAACCACATCTGCCAGTCCAGGCGCGGCTGGTGTGGGATGTTCCAGCGCGGGCGGCGCGCGAGGTCGCCCGGCTTGTAGCGGAATTCGTATTCGCGCCAATCGATGCCGTCGTCGGAACCTTCAATAACGATTTCGTCGCGTTGCGTAGTCATGACTGCGAATAGGCCATAGGCGTTGATGATGCGCAGCGGCTCGAGAACACGATCCACGGATTGCGCTACGGCGGGTGGGCTACCGCCAAAGCGTGCATCCATTTGCACCAGGCTGCAAAACACGATCAGCAACGCCAGGGCACCTACTATGAACCGGAGCACACCTCGTGGCGCATGATGCCCCGCACGTGCCAGCAGGATACGTGCCAGAGGTCGCGGCAATACCTTTTGCACGGCGGCGTCATCGAACAGCAACAGGCACAACAGCATTGTCTGGAGATTGAACCAGTTGTAATTGCCGGTGAGCAAAATGCAACTTTGCAGCACAAGGATGCCGAAGGCGGCGAAGAAGCGCAGGCGACGCGGGCAGAAGATGAGGAGCGGGAGGAACAGTTCGATGAAAAATGTGCAGGCGGTGGCGAACTTCAGCGCGCTCACGGGAAGGTGCGCGGCGTACCACGCGAACGGCGTGGGAAGCGGTTGCGTGAGAAAGTGATAGGACAGCGCCGAAAGGTTCCACCAGTTGGGATCACCGCTTAGCAGCTTGACCACGCCGGACATAAACATGAAGCGGAAGAGCAGCCAGCGCAGCAACCAGATGCCCGACATCGTTGAAAAGCTCAACAACAGCGCAAGAAAACCGCCCTCGAGCAGGTACGTGTCCCACTGATAGGTCATGAATTCCTGGCCGCCGTAAAGCAGCGAGAGATAGAGCAGATAGAGAACAGACAGGCTCAAGCGGGGCAGCACGTTGAAGACTACGAGCAACGATAGCGCCGCTCCGGTCCAGCACACCGCCTGGATGGTGAAATCGCTCGCGCTCCACCAGAACACCATCGGCATGAGCCAGAACCGCTCCGGTCCGATGCGAGTGCCGATGTTAGCGACGAGGTCGCTCAGTGGCAGGATTCCATGGCTGCCGATGAGCCCCTGCGCTTGCACGCCGAAGGAAACGAAGGCCGCAAGGTAGACCAGCCCAAACAGTCGCAGGAACAGGAAAGCGACGAGATCGTATTGTGGTGGTCCGTAGTTCCTGCCCCAGAGCAACAAGCTGACGCGATAAGCGGCTGGGCGGTGCGCAGCGGTGAGGGCGTAAACCCGTTCCGCGATGCTCGCGAAACCGGGCAGCCTTCTATAGAGGGTCAGCCAGAACCTCTTCCCACGTGCATGGTTCAGGACCCGGAAGCTGGCCTCGGCGGCACTGGCATGGCGTCCGTCGGGCGCGATGTATTGAACGGCGCGCTGAAAGGCGGCCAGGGGGATGGCGGGATACTGTGCGGCCACTTCCTGGTACGGGCGGTATTCGACACTGGCGCCCGTGAGCTTTTGCCAATAGCGCGCCCAATAGCTGCAGAATCCGCAATCGCCGTCGTAAACCAACCGCGGACGTGCGCCGGCGATCCCTGAGGATTCTAGGGACACACGGTCTCCTCTGGCCCGGCGCTACTGTACGCGCTAACGGGCATCAGCGAACACCTCGGTCCCGGGAAGTACCTCCCCGCATGAACACAGATCACCTATGGGGCTCCCATCTAAGTCTACGTGGCACGCGTCCGGCTCACGCTCGTGGCGGCGAGCGTGATGCGAAAACGCAGTTATCCGGTTTACTCCCGGGGGGGTCGCACGCCGACCTAGTGTGCTCGAACGAGCGGAGCACCAGTTTCGGGCGCAAGCGTGGCGTGCTCTCTCTTGTGGTCAATTGCCGCCGCCGCACTGGACTAGCATGCTGAGCACCGCAGCGCCCACGGAGAACCCGCATGCAGACTCGAGCCTATGCCGCGCGATCTTCGACCTCACCGTTAGCGCCGTACACGATCGAACGGCGCGAACCCGGCGATCGTGACGTCGTCATCGACATTCTCTATTGCGGGGTGTGCCACTCGGACCTCCATGCGGCGCGCGGCGAGTGGGATGGAATCCGCTATCCGTGCGTTCCCGGACACGAAATCGTGGGCCGGGTGTCGGCCGTTGGCAAGGGCGTGAGCCGAGTGTCTCCCGGAGCCATGGTTGCAGTCGGTTGCATGGTGGACAGCTGCCGAGCCTGCGAGGCGTGCAAGCTGGGGCTCGAGCAGTATTGCGACGGTCCGCATGGGTTTACCCAGACCTACAACGGGTGGCTCAAAGGCGGCGGCGAGAACACCTACGGAGGTTATTCGCGAACGATTGTCGCCGCTGAGCACTTTGTGCTCAGCGTAAAACACGACGCCAAGCAGCTCGCCGCGGTTGCGCCGCTGCTGTGTGCCGGGATCACGACCTGGTCGCCGCTGCGGCACTGGGAGGCCGGTCCCGGGAAGACGGTGGGGATCGTCGGGATCGGCGGACTGGGTCATATGGGGGTTAAGCTGGCCCGGGCGCTTGAAGCGCACGTCGTAGCCTTCACTACATCGCCTGCGAAGGGCGCTGAAGCCTTGAAACTTGGGGCCGACGAGGTTGTGGTGTCCACGAATACCTCGGACATGGCGAAGCGAGCCGGGACTTTTGACTTCATCCTGGACACGGTATCCGTGTCCCACAATCTTGACGCCTATATCAAGCTACTCAAGCGCGACGGCACGCTCACGCTGGTTGGGGCACCGGCAACACCGCACCCGTCGCCGGCGATCTTCAACCTCTTGCTACGACGCCGAAGTGTAGCCGGCTCGGGCATCGGGGGAATCCCGGAAACCCAGGAAATGCTCGACTTCTGCGCGGCCAGAAGAATCGTGTCCGACATCGAGATGATTGCGATGGCGGATATCGAGAACGCCTACGCACGACTGCTGCGCGGCGATGTGCGCTACCGCTTCGTGATCGACATGCATACACTTACCGCGTAGACGAACAGGATCGCGGGTCAGGCAGGCAAGTCCACGCCAAGCCAACCCCGGGGGGTTGGCGCGCGGCTTATTTTTGGACTGAGTCCGCGGTCTGTGTTGTGTTGGATGTTCAAGGCAGACCCCTGGCGTCGGCCGGGTGTTGGAAGTTTGATATCTTAGGGGTCTCAGGCGCTCGCTCTATGGACGCGCGCTGCGACCCATACCGGCTCTCGGGGAGATCACAATGAAGAACACAAGCGCTCTGTGTTTGTTTGTCTTGGCCCTTTGTTCGGGTGCATGGGGCGCGGATGCGGTGTTTACGCTATCCAGTGCCGACCTGCCGTCTGAAAAGCCCATCGCGGAACGCTTCACGGCGAATGCATTCGGCTGTCATGGTCCGAATGAGTCGCCGGCGCTCCTTTGGAGCAACCCTCCCGCCGGTACGAAGAGCTTCGCGGTAACCATGTTTGATCCGTACCGACCTCCAGCGTCGGGGTGGTGGCATTGGGTGGTCTATGACATTCCTGTAACGACCACACAGCTTCCGCGCGGTGCCGGCACTCCGGGCAGTCCGGGCATGCCTCAGGGGGCTCAGCAGGGCAAGCCCGACGGCGATGCCCCCGAGGCTCACTACTATGGTCCTTGTCCGGACGAGGGTGATCCGCCGCACCATTACACCATCACCGTGTACGCGCTGAGCGTCGAGCACCTTGGCGTGCCGGCAACATCGACGGCGGCAAACATCGATTATGAAATTTCGACCAAGGCGCTCGCGAAGGCATCGATTGTGCGATTGTTCTCGCGTCCGAAGAAAGCCCCGTAGTCCGAGCACTTACGGCCCCTCAAGTTTCGGCTCCGAGCCCTGTGGATACTGCGGCGATCATCAAAATGCCTGGACGCTTATGAGCAAGTGGCGACTGTCTGATTATCTCTTGCTGCTGTTTGCGGCATTTGCAGCCGGTGCGGCGCACGCAGCTTCAGCGGCCGACCCCTGCCCGGCAGATAATGGCGGGCTTAGTCTGCCGCCCGGGTTCTGCGCGACGGTGTTTGCAGATCACTTGGGGCATGCGCGCCACTTGGCAGTCGCGCAGGATGGAACCGTGTATGTGAATACCTGGAGCGGGGACTACTACACCTACGGTCATGTGGACAAGCTGCCCGAGGGCGGTTTTCTCGTCGCGCTCAAAGACACACGCGGCACCGGGCAAGCCGACCTCATCGAGCGCTTCGGAGAGGGCGTCCAGGAGGGAGGGGCAGGCGGGACGGGAATCGCGCTCTACAAGAACGCGCTCTATGCGGAGATCAACGACCGTATCGTCCGATATCGCCTGACGGCGGGGAGTATCGTGCCCACGGCTAAACCGGAAGCCGTCGTGCTGGGACTTCCGCTCACCGGTGATCATCCGATGCACCCATTCGTGATCGACGCAAAGGGCAACCTGTTCGTGGACGTCGGAACAGCGACCAACGCCTGTGATGTTGAAAACCGCATGCCGGGTACGAAGGGTCACGAGCCGTGCACCGAACTTGAGACGCGCGGCGGGATATGGCGCTTTGACGCCAATAAGACGGGTCAGAAGTTCTCGCGGGCCGAGCGCTATGCGACCGGAATCCGCAACGGGGAAGGCATGGATTTCGACTCAGCAGGTCGGCTGTTCGTCACGCAGCACGGTCGTGACCAGTTACTTGAGAACTATCCGAAACTCTTCAGCGCAAAGAATGGCCATGAGTTGCCTGCGGAGGAAGTGTTCATTCTGGAGCAGGGAGGCGACTACGGGTGGCCCACGTGCTACTACGATGGGTTACAGAAGAAGCTTGTACTTGCACCCGAGTACGGCGGCGACGGTGGCAGCAAGATCGGCGTGTGCGCACAGAAGCGCGCGCCCGCATTCTTCTTCCCGGCGCACTGGGCTCCGAATGACCTGGTGATCTACAAGGCGACGCAGTTTCCGAAGCCTTATCGCGGCGGTGCCTTCATCGCGTTTCATGGCTCCTGGAACCGCGCTCCAGCCCCTCAGGGTGGCTACACGGTCGTCTTTCAGCCTCTCGTCGACGCCCGGCCCGCAGGGGACTACATCGTGTTTGCGGACGGCTTTGCGGGCGCACACAAGGAGCCCGGACGGGCGCTGGCCCGACCGGGTGGGCTGGCTGTAGGACCGGATGGATCGCTGTACGTGTCCGAAGACGTTCACGGCAAGATCTGGCGTATCACCTATTCCGGATCCGCCACGGACGTAAAGCTTGAAGGCGCTCGACCTGCAGTGATAGCCGCCAGCGGAGAGCCCGCGGTGGACGTCGCCTCGCTGCCGATGCCGCCGGGGGCGACGCGCGAGCAGATGCTGCGTGGGTCACGAGTCTTTTGGGGCGAGTCCGCCGGGGGCACCTGCAGCGGCTGCCACGGGTCGGATGGCAAGGGCAGTACCGTAGGGCCCAACCTGACCAGCGGAGAGTGGAGTTGGGGAGACGGCAGTTGGCAGGCGATCGCTGCAACGATCGATAAGGGCGTGGCGAGTCCGAAACATGCTGACGGAGCAATGCCGCCCCGTGGCGGGGCGCCTTTGAATGATGCGGATGTGAGAGCCGTGGCAGCCTTCGTATGGGGGATGGCCCACCAAAATCGGCCGCGCCTCAGCCAGTAGCGTTGACGGCGCGCGGCGACCTGGCGATTCGCCATACCCAGTATCGTCCCGGGCGTACAGCGCCAGCAGCACAAGAACAATTGAGCTCTGCAGGTGAGGCAATCGTTAGGTCAGGTTACCTGGGGCGCGGGGTGCCACGGGGCCGCAGCGTCGATCTCGCGCCACGCGGTAGGCGCCAAGCCGTGCACGCTGACCTGGCCAATACTGGACCGAACCAGTCGCAACGTTGGGAAGCCGACGCGCGCCGTCATACGGCGAACCTGGCGGTTCTTGCCTTCATGGAGCGTTAATTCGAGCCACGCAGTCGAAATCTTGGCGCGATGGCGGATCGGGGGGTCGCGCGACCAAAGATCACTAGGCTCGTCGATGAGTCGCGCGCCGACAGGTTGCGTCTTGAAATCCCCGAGGTCTACGCCGTTACGCAACTCTTTGAGTGCCGCCTTGGTCGGCGTGCCTTCGACCTGCGCCCAATAGACCTTCGCGAGCTTATGACGGGGGTTCGCAATGCGCGCTTGCAATGCGCTGTCCGGCGTCAACTATATCTTCCGGTGACGACTCTTATTTCTGCCGGTCTTTGGGCCTCATCATCGGTCCACCATAGGGCAGTCTGACGCCGCAGGCGTCAGAAGCTCTTGCTGATTGGAGCGCATCAAGGTCGTTCTGTCGCGGAGGCGTCGCGCTTGGCAAGGGCGGCGCGTTGCTCTGCGGCTTCTGCCCGCACACTCGGTCCGGTGAACTCAAGGACCACGGCGTGATGCACGACCCGATCGATGGCGGCAGCGGTGGTCATCGGATCCTTGAAGATCTGGTCCCACTTGGAGAACACGAGGTTCGAGGTGATCATCACGCTCTTGCGCTCGTAGCGCTCGGCCAGCAGAGCGAAGAGCACTTCCATCTCCGCCCGGTCGTGCTGTACGTACCCGATGTCATCGAGCGCAAGACACTCGAAGCTATCGAGGCGCTTGAGCTCGCGGGTGAGCCGCAGGTTTCGCTTGGCATCCAGCAACCGCTCGACGAGGCTTGCGACCGAGGTGAACAGGACCGGGTGGCCCCGTTCGACCAGCGCACGACCCAGCGCCGCCATGACGTGTGACTTGCCGGTCCCGGGTCGGCCGATCAGGCAGACGTTGGTGGCACCGGAGAGGAACTCCCCGCGCAGGAGCTGGCGGATCTGCCCGCGCAGTGGGGCTGCAAAGCGGTTCAGGTCCAGCGTCGCCAGGGTCTTCTCGCGTGGCAGCTTCGCATCCTTGAGCAGCCGCGTCATGCGTCGATCGGCGCGATCGTTGGCTTCGAGCGTGACGAGCTCGGTGAGATAGCGAACGTGGCTCCAGCCTTCGGTAGCGGCGCGCTGCGCCAACTGCAGGTAGTGCTCGAGGAACGAGGGCAAGTGCATGGCCTTGAGCCGCAGCTCAAGCGTCGCATCCACCGTGATCGTCGCGGCGCTCATGCGCACACCGCCTCGGCACTCGTGCCGAGCAGCCGGTCGTAAATGGCCAGATCGGGCGCGGTGATGTTCAAGAACGGCACGCCTTCTGGCGTGCGTGCACCTCGAACCTCGGCGCGGACCGCCTCGTAGGTGGGAGCGGCGCCAGCGGCCAGCAACCTCGCGAGTACTGCGCGCACGGTCTGCTCGCCGTCACTGGCCGCCAGGTGCAGGATCCGCACGTAGCCGAGATCGGCCTGGTCGCAGCCGCTGGCCAGGAGTGCATCGTAGGTACGGCGGAACTCAAGGCTCGGGAAGAGCGCTTCGCGGAACACATAGCGGCGGAAGGCGCCGGGCTTGCGCACCAGAGTATGGATGATGTGGCGGTAGTCGATCCGGTGTGCATCGCGGCCCACCAAGCGCTCCATGACCGCGACGCGTTCGCCCTTGTAGTCGAGCTCGACGATGTCGGCGTGCAAGCGCACCCGCAGCTGGCATCCGATCAGTCGCGAGGACACCGAGTAGGAGTGCTTGAGGATGCGCACCGCGCTCGCCCTAGAGACCGTTGCATACGACTCCCGGTACGACGGCAGCGGCCGCACCGGCAGTGCTCGAAGGTGTGCGCGCTCCTCCTCGATCCGTGCTTGCCGGCTCGCATTGCGCGCCTGCACGCAGGCCTCGAGGAACCCCTCATAGGCCTCCTTCGAGACGAAGGCGCGCGAGCCGCGCAACCGCAAGCGTTGGTCGATCGCGTTCTTCAGCCCGCCGTTCGCCGACTCGACGTCTCCGTTCTCGTGCGCGTTGCCGGGGAAGTTGCGCGAAGCACGCAGCCCGTAGTGATCGATCAACTCACGATACCGTTCGGTGAAGTCCCGCCCGCGGCTCTCCGCAAGTTCATGGGTTGCCGCCGAGAGGTTGTCGGTGCGGTGCTCGAGTGGCACGCCACCGAGCCGCCACAACGCACTCTGCACGCCTGCGCTCAAGGACTCGAAGCTCTCGCTCGGGCAGATCGAGACCGCTTCCCAGTTCGAGTACGTCAGCACGAAGTGATACAGCAGGTGCGGGAACGGCTGACCGGCGATCATCACCTCCAGGCGTCGCATGTCCGTGAAGTCCGACTGCGCCTGCTCGCCCGGCGCGTGCGTCTGTGGGAAGAACACCTCTCGATCCGGCCCCGAGGTGGCGCGCCATGCGAGTAGCCTCCGCTGCAACGTGCGCAACTGCCCGGCGCTGAAGCGACCCGGATAGCGCTCGTTCAGCTCCGTCCAGATCGTCTTCGCCTGCAGGCCACCGTCCTGGTGCAGCAGCGCTTCGATCTCAGACCACACACCTTCGAAGGGATCGGGTCGGGTCCGCCACGTGTGGGGCACCTTCATCTGCGAGGGCGCACGGCCTAAGCGCCCGTACTTGCGCGCACTACGCTCGCTCATCCCCGCCTTCGCCGCCGCGGTCACCTGCGCAATCCCCTGCGTTAACAATGACATGAGTAACCTCACCTGTTCGTCTGTTACCACTCAGCCCCCCTTGTGAGGGCTGAGTAGACCAGACCGCGGATGAGGCCCGTCGACCGGCAAATCTAATTGTCGTCACCGTCGCGCAGTCCACCACGACCGACGACAATTACCGGCAAATCTAATTGTCGCCAGCCAATGCGCCATCGTCCGTCAACAGCAGCAATCCTTCGCTGTCGGTATCGAGGCGGCCCGCGGGGTATACGTTCGCGACGTTGACGTAGTCGGCAAGCGTGCGGCGACCGGGTTCGGGGCGAAATTTGCAGATGACGCCGAAGGGCTTGTTGAAAACAATCAGCACGCGTGAATTAGCCGAGAAAGCGTTCGATTAAGTCAGGCGGCACGGTGGTGACCGGCACGGAAGGAAGCGAACCGTGGCGAGCCTTATGTCGGCCGGCGCGACGACGGCCTTGCGGGCGCGGCTCGAACCACTCGCGCACGTCGGCATCGAGGCCGACACCGTGCATGTAGTTGTAAAGCGCCTTGCGCAGCCCGCTGCCTAAGAAGTCATGATCCGCGCCTACCGGATCGTCGAACTCTATGTCGTTGTGTGCAAAGGTAACGCTTCGTGGCGGGCGCAGCGTGATGCCGTAGTCCTCGGGATGCGCACCTATCGGTGAGTGCGCCGTCGCCGCGAAGCGATGCCAGTACGCGGATTGGATGCAGCCGGCCACGAATAGCTGCCGCACGCGCTCGAGCGCGTCGATCGTATCTTGTGGGGTCTCCGTCGGGAAGCCATACATCAAATACGCGTGCACCATGATTCCGGCATCGCTAAACGCGCGAGTCACGCGCGCTACTTGTTCAACGGTGACGCCTTTCTGCATGAGCTCTAGCAATCGATCCGACGCCACTTCGAGGCCCCCGCTTACGGCTACGCAGCCGGCTGCGGCGAGCAGACGGCACAGCGCGGGCGTGAAGGTCTTCTCGAAGCGAATGTTTCCCCACCACGTGATGCTGAGTCTCTCATCCATGAGGCGCTCTGCGAGCGCACGCATGCCCGCGGGCGGCGCCGCCTCGTCGACCAGGTGAAAGCCCGTCTCGCCCGTCTCTGCGATCAGCGCTCGAATGCGCCGCATGACGATGTCCTCGCCTGGCCGATCGTAACGGCCGATGTAGTCGAGCGAGACGTCGCAGAAGGAGCATTTCTTCCAATAACAACCGTGTGCCAGCGTAATCTTGTTCCAGCGGCCGTCCGACCAGAAGCGATGCATCGGGTTGAGCATCTCCATGACGGACACGTATTGACCGAGCGGCAAGCCCTCGTAAGTCGGGACGCCCGTGTCGCGTTGGGGAATGTCATGCTGGGTGACATCGTTCTCCAGCACGACTGCCGCGCCCCTGCGCACATAGGTGCGGACGAGCGGAACTTGGCGGCCCCGCAGTCGCATCAGCAGATTTAGCAACGGCCGCTCGCCGTCATCGAGAGTCACGTAGTCGAAGTAGTCAAATACGCGCGGATCGCGCAAGGAGCGCAGCTCCGTGTTGACCCAACCGCCGCCAAGAATCAGCGTTGCCTCAGGGGCAGCCGTGCGGATTGTGCGCGCCATGCGAAATGCGCCGTAGACATTGCCGGGAAACGGCGCGGTCACGGCAACCACGTCAGGCGGCTGCGTAACCGACTCGCGCGTGAGCTCGTCGAGCGTTGTGTCGATCAGTGTGGGCTCGCCCGTGAGCGCCTCGTGCAGCGGTTGAAACGACGTGGCGCTTGCGGCGAGTCGCTCGCCGTAGCGGGCGAGCGCGAAGCGCGGGTCGATGCCGACACGCCAAACATCGGCGAGATCGTCGACGTACAGGCTCGCGAGGTAACGAGCCTGCTCCGTCGTGCCGAGCGTGCCGAACGCGGACAGCAGCTGCTCGTCCAATGCCGCGTGCTCGCCTGAGGGAGGCGGGCTCAAATGCTCGAAGCGTGGCCCTTCCGGCAGAAAGGCACGCCCGACGATACGAAATGCCAAGCTCGGATCGCGGCCTTGCAGGAACCGAATAGTTGGGCCCACGGTGTCGATGTAGCGCTCGGTATGCTTAAGAAAGTGAGCAATCGACGGCGGCACCGCGGCACGCTTTCGGGCGGTCCGCGCGCGCTGGCGGAGTTCGTCGGCCATACGCGCGAGGAGTGGCGCTGAAAACAGCCGCAGGAATAAGGAGAGCGAGGCGTCGGCCTGCAGCAGCTCGAGCCCGAGGTCGGCTGCGTGCAGGCGTAGAAAACCCATGAGATACGCCGTCGCAGGATACGGAGTATTCAATTGGATCATCGGGGGTGTAATGAGCAGGAGGCGCATGGTACTGGCAGGGTAGCGCACGCAATACGCGACGGCATAGTGAATCGCCGCTGCCGGCGTCGTGACTTAGCCCCAAGCGAGCTCTGGGGGTCCTGCGAGAGTGCAGCCTCAATGGGACCGATGAGGGCGGGTCGAGGCGCTCCGCGAACGCGTAGCGAGCCGGTCTCTACTGACCCAGGGGAATCCGGTGGACGAACGCCGAAAGTGTCTCTTCGCCGAGTGAGAGATACAAATGCTGTTCAGACACCGTCAGCGTGAACTGCGTTCGCCGCTGAAGCCGTTGCGCAAGGTCGGAGAGCCAATCGAAGTCCATCGCGTAAAGTTCGAGCGCGTCGATGCGATCGATGCGCTCCCCACGAAGCCGTGCCGCCAGTTGCACCGCATCCTTGTGCGTGTAAACGGCTACGCGCGGCACCGCCTTGCTCGCCCGATGCAGCCGCAGCGCGTCCGGGGCGCCGACATCAATCCACGCTTGCAACACCCCTGTCAGATCGCGCACCGCGATCGCCGGCTCGTGAGGCTCCGACAATCCGTCCGAAAGCGCGATCCCTTCAGTGTATTCGAGACAATAGGCGAGCAGCCGCGTCAACATGTGCTCAGGCGTCTCTGACGGATGACGCGCCACGCGAACCTTCAGCGACTCGTATACGCTGCTGTCGGAGTTCGCAAGCTCGATATCGAATATGTAGATAGTGTCGCCGAGCGCCATAATTTACTCGTCGCTCGCACATGAAGTACCTGGGCTCACTCGACGAGCGGTGCGGCACGCGGGATCACCGGCTTCCAAGGGCCTCATCAGACTGCACAGGGTATCTGAGTTTCTGGCGCGCTATCGGCGCGAGTGGGCGAGGTCCCTCGGAAAGCAAGTGCGACTCCCCCGAGTGGGAGCGACTTCCACGGCAAGTAGGGCATTCCTCTTCAGGTTTTGGACCGTTGACGTTAAAACCCCGTAATGCCTAGCAGGTCACTTATCCCCTCATAAGTAAGTACAATAATCTGCTGGGCCACGGTCGGCCCTGGAAGGATCTATGGCAGTCAATACAAGCTTAACGCGCGCAGAGCACTCGAGGATTCGAGCACACCTGCGAACGCTTCGCTCGAGCCTCACGCAGGCGCGCGACGCGCTCATGCACTTCAAAGACGACCGAGTCGATCGAGACAAGCTGGAACCGGCAGCGCGGCGAGTCGATGACCTCATGGATATGTTCGTGGGCGACATACGGGATTCGGCGCAAGGGTCGCGATGGCTTGCCGAAATCCAAAGTGGGGTTGAAGGGGTGACGAATCCCAAGGCTGCCGAGGCTCTCGATGAAGCGCGAGTCGATATCACGGCGCTACTAGACGTAATGGGGCCCGCAAAATAGAGGGCACTGTAACGGGCGTGTCAACGGATCGGGACGGATGACGATCCGCTTTCGTGCCCGGTACCTAGACGTCTGGCGAGCGTCACCAAGCGCGCACCGAACACGGAGTCAAAATCATCCAAACAGTACCAAAACGATGAGTGTCGACGAGGGTTTCATCCCGTACCTGGTGCTCATTCGCTTCGACAGGGGCGAGGATCTTCGCGACCGGCTGCACGAATCGCTTTCGTTGCTACAGGAGGCTCTCGGCGAGCTCGGTCCGGTGGAACCGGTAATGTCATCTTACGACGGGTCGGCAGTCGCATACTTGCTGGAGGCTACGGCGACCATCCAACCGCAGCAAGTCGTGACTCATCTACAGTCTCCGAAGTCTCATAGAAGCTCGCCCCTGAAAACTCACGACAAGGTACTGGTCATTTCGGTAGAGCTTGGTGTTGCCACTCGTATGGACCACATCAGTGATTGGCTTCGTGAGCACGACGCATTGGCGTAGAGGATCCCAACGGGCGGGTCATGAACTCGGGATCGCTGCGCGTCGATGCGCCCTAACAGCAATTAGAAATAGCATATAATCTGCATCCTAAGATTCTGATTCTTATCGCTCAAGTGACTGCCACGGGTCCGCTAACATGCGGCAGCCAAGCGACAATTTGCCTCGGAATCGATTGCTCGATCGTCAGGCGTCCTCGCGCTACTGGCTCCGCTGGAAATCAGTGATCCAGTTTGTTTCCCAGGTCTTCCCGCCGTCTGGCGAGGAGGCCTGTTCCCAGCGCGCGGAGGTGGCTGTGATATGGGACCAAATGACCCGTACGCGAATCGGCTTCCGCTTCAGTGTCCCAGTGGAATAGAAGGTGCCGATGCCGTGCTCGAAGTGGCCTTTAACCGGAGGATCGAGGTCGCCGAATGGATCGCGCCCGTCGAGCCACCAGACGGCCCACTGGCCGGTTTTAGAATCATATGCGCGCAGTCCGACGCCCCGATAAGCGCCGCCAGGCACGTTGAAAAGGTTGTCGCCCACGTTAGCCCAGCCGTCCATAAGCTGGCGCATGCTCAACGTTCCGTCGAACTCGATCCATTCGTGGTTGTTGGCCAGACGCTCTTTCAATTTGCGATGATGTACATGCCATTCGCCGACAAGAAAATCGAAATCGTGTAAGCCCGTGAGGTTCGAAGCCGGTACGGGTTCTCGAGCGTCGTTGGAGGCATATAGCGGGCCGAACGAGCTCACGACGACGGCCATCGCAACGGTCGCCAGGTCGACGAAAAAACGCTTCATAGGGATCTTTTTCCTATCTGTCTACGATATCGTGTCGCAACAAATGCATGGACGGATGACAGACCGTGCTTATTCCGCTTGTGCGGTGCATATTCTATAGCAGCCGCCGGATTTCCCTAAACCGGATGCTCCTTCAAGCGGCGTGCAGAAAGCTGTTGCCGGATACGATGTCAAGGTCCCCAGGCGGAAGGAAGAACGATGGACTCCAAGGCGCGCGCGAAAGCCATCACGCAGCTCGCTGTTGAGCGTGATGAACTCGAACGCAAAGCAGCCGAGCGCGAAAAGCAAGCGCAACGGCTGAGTGGTCCCCAAAAGAACGCTGCGCAGCTTGAGGCGCGAAGCCTGCGCCAGCAGGCAAAGGAGGTCGGCCGACGTGCCGAGCTTCTGTCCCCGCGAACGCCGCCTAACCCTAAGAGGCGAGCGTGACCGAGTTACGCGCGGCGGCCCCCGAAGGCAATTTGCCGGTCGTCGGTCTGCTTTCTGCGGCCGGCAGGATGGCCAAGTAAGCATCCGATGAACAGTCCGGTGCGATGGTCCGTTTGCTCAAGGGAATGCCTTTGAGCGTGTACGGCATTGCCGCCATTCCCATTCTCATATGGGTCTATCTGATGATCGGGCGGGGAGGGTTTTGGCGCTTGGCGGTTCACTGCGCGCCATTGCTGCCGCCAGCCCACGCAAGGAAAGTTGTTGTACTCATTCCGGCCCGGAACGAGGCGTCCGTAGTCGGCGCCGCAGTGACCTCACTGGTCCAGCAGGCATTCAACGGCCCCATCGATCTGATCGTAATCGATGACGGCAGCACCGACGGCACCGCGGATGCCGCCACGGCAGCTGCCCGTGCCGCCGCGGCTTTTCCCCGCTTGACGGTGATCCGCGGCGCTCCGCTGCCGAGCGGCTGGACGGGAAAATTATGGGCACTATCTCAAGGAGTCGCGGCCGCCGCCCCGCTCAGTCCGGATTACCTACTTTTCACGGATGCCGACGTTTGTCACAGTCCAGAAAGCGTCGCGTCACTCGTGGCGACCGCAGAGGCGCATGACCGCGACCTTGTGTCGCACATGGTCACGCTCTCAACCACCACGTTGGCAGAGCGGCTCTTGATTCCAGCATTTGTGTTTTTCTTCTTCAAACTTTATCCGCCTGCGTGGATCGCCACCCCACATCGCAAGTTGGCCGCAGCCGCCGGCGGCTGCATCCTCGTCCGTCCCAAGGCGATTGCGCGCATTGGAGGACTTCAGGCGATTCGCTCGCGCATCATCGACGACTGTGCGCTGGCTCGGGCGGTCAAAGACTCCGGCGGCCGCATCTCATTGGAGCTCACCCGCGACACTCACAGTCTTCGAACCTACGGGTCATCCGCCGAAATCGGTGCGATGATCTCCCGGACGGCCTTTGCTCAGTTGAATCATTCCTACCTGCTGCTCGCGGCGACACTGGTCGCTCTATTCTTCACATACGTGCTGCCGGCGGCGCTGCTTTTCGTCAGCGATCCCACTTTAGTGGGTCTCGGCGCGGCGGCGCTCCTGCTCATGAGCCTTTGCTACTTGCCGATGATTCGCTTCTATCGTCTGTCGCCTCTGTGGTGTTTATGTTTGCCACCCATCGCTGTTTT
Organism: uncultured Pseudomonadota bacterium; assembly: GCA_963850955.1. GTDB lineage: Bacteria > Pseudomonadota > Gammaproteobacteria > Steroidobacterales > Steroidobacteraceae > 13-2-20CM-66-19. Next base: position 3,054,629 of record CAWKMW010000004.1, on the reverse strand, counting down.
GTATTCAGGAGCAGTGATCCATTCCGCGGTTCAATACGCGCGCGGCAGCGGAGGCAAGTGGAAGGGGCGCGTGCAGGATGCATAACTAGGGGCGGCAACTCGGTGCGAAGGGTAGCGGTGGAGCACGCAAATGGACACTCCGAGACAGCTCTTCCGGATGCAGCATCGGAATAATCGGCAGCCGTCGGCTCGGCGTCGGGGTCAGACGTTGACAAGCCGAGTCATACGTGCGCGCAAGCGACGTTCGAATGTATCGACGCGCCCGCGCGGCGCGTCGCGTCGCGTTGAAGCGACGCGCTGGTTCAAGGCGCCTAACCTAGATAGTGGGACGCTGCCCGCTGCCGGTTCGCGAACGCGGCTTACGTTCGACGCTAAGGGGAGGGGATGCGGATTCAGGCGGCCCCGCAGGCATCACCACCGCGCCGAACGCTACCGGCAACGCCTGCGACACATGGTCGATCCAGAGAAATTCCAGCATCGCTTGTGTGCTTTTCGGAATGTCCTCAAGATCGCGCCGGTTCCGTGCCGGCAGGATGACGCGCTTTATGCCGGCCCTTGCGGCGGCGATGGTTTTCTCCTTGATACCGCCAACCGGCAGCACGAGACCACGCAGGCTGATTTCACCCGTCATGGCCACATCCGGTTGCACGGGCTGACCGCGGAACAGCGAGGCGAGGGAGATGAACATCGCCACCCCCGCGCTCGGACCGTCTTTGGGAATTGCCCCTGCGGGGACGTGTACATGGACGTCAGTGTCTTCAAACAATGTCGGATTAATCCCGAACTCCGCCGCGTGGCTCTTCAGCAGACTGAGAGCGGCCTGGGCACTCTCCTTCATCACCTCACCGAGTTGTCCGGTTAAGATGAGCTTGCCGCGGCCCGGCAAGCGTGCGGACTCGATAAACAGAATGTCCCCGCCAACCGGAGTCCACGCCAGCCCGGTGGCGACGCCGGGAACGCTGGTGCGCAGCGCCACTTCATTCTCGAAGCGCTTGGGGCCAAGTACGCCCTCGAGGTCTCCGGCATCGAACGTGACCGCAGCGGCGTTGCCCTCCGCGATACGCATTGCGGCATTGCGCACCAGGGCGCCGATCTGGCGCTCTAGACCGCGGCAACCGGCCTCGCGGGTGTAGTCGCGGATGATCCGTGCGAGGGCTGCATCGGTGATCGTGACCTGATCGGACGTGAGCCCGTTGGACTTTAGCTGGCGCTGCACCAGGTAACGCCGGGCGATCTGAAGTTTCTCATCTTCCGTGTAGCCATTGAGTTCGATGATCTCCATCCGGTCGCGCAGCGGGCTCGGAACGGTATCCAGTACATTTGCCGTGGCGATGAACAGTACCTGGCTCAGGTCAAAGGGCTGAGCAATGTAGTTGTCGCGGAACGTCGAGTTCTGCTCTGGATCGAGCACCTCAAGAAGTGCCGCGCCGGGGTCGCCGTGGAAGCTGGCGGAAAGTTTGTCGATCTCATCAAGCATGCAAACGGGGTTGCGGGTGCCGGCCTTGCGCAGGCTCTGGATAATGTTTCCCGGCAGTGCGCCAATGTAGGTCCGACGGTGACCGCGGATTTCGGCCTCATCGTGCACGCCGCCCAAACTTACGCGCACGAACTTCAGCCCGAGCGCTCGCGCGATGCTCTGGCCGAGAGAGGTTTTGCCCACCCCCGGCGGTCCCACGAAGCACAGGATCGGACTGCGGCCCTTGGGATTGAGTTTGCGGACCGCGAGGTATTCGAGGATACGGCGCTTGACCTTCTCCAGGCCGTAATGGTCCTCATCCAGGACCGCCCGCGCGCGGGCGATGTCGATATCCTCCGGATCGGCCTTGCTCCAGGGCAGGGCCACAATCCAGTCGAGGTAGTTGCGTACCATGCCGTACTCGGGACTGGCCTCCTGCATGCGCTTGAGGCGGTTGAGCTCCTTTTTCACATGCTCAGCCACTTCCGCGGGCATGCCGGCCGCGCTGACCTGCTTTTCGAGTTCGGCGAGGTCGCCGTTCTCGGAGCCTTCCTCGCCCAGCTCTTTCTGCAACTGGCGCAGCTGTTCACGCAGCACCGCCTCGCGCTGACGCTCACCCAGTGCCGCCTGGGTCTGCTCGGAGATCCCCTTGGTGACCTTGAGCACCTCGACCCGGTGGGCGAGAAGCTTTATGACCTTATCGAGCCGCTCCTTAAGATCGACGGTCTCGAGGATCTCCTGCTTCTCAGAGGACTTCGCATCCATGAAGCTCGCGATCAGATCGGCCAGCGCGCCGGGGGAGTCGATCTCCGCGATGACCCGCGTGATTTCTGCCGGAGCCTGCGGCAATAAGGACAGTGCCTCCAGGGCGCGCTCTTTCAGGTACGCGAACCGGCCTTCGATCTCAGGGCTCAGCGCAGTCGGCTGTGGAATGGCTTCGCCACGCGCGGCCAGAAACGGAGTCTCCTGGATCATCTCGAGCAGGCGGAAGCGCGTCTCGCCCTGACAGATCATCTGATGGGTGCCATCCGGCGTGGTGACGTAGCGGATCACCGTCGCAATGACGCCGACAGCGTAGAGATCGCTGGCGCGAGGCTTCTCGACCGACGGGTCGCGCTGCGCGAGCAACGCAATCTTGTGCTCATTGCGCACCGCCTCCTGCGCGGCTGCGATACTGATCTCACGCCCGAGACTGATGGGCATCACCGTGCCGGGGAAGAGCGACAGGTGACGGACCGGCACCACGGGGAGGGCATCAGCCGGCAGTGGCGGCTGATCGGTTCGGTTCGCTGCCTCTGCTTTGTCTGCCATGGCTACTGCGCTCCTTCGGCTCGAGCCAAGCGCACTTCGAGGCAGCCGTTCAAGCAGCGTGTGCCCTCGATGCGAAGTGCGGGTCCTGAGAGGGGGATCTGGCGCACGAAGCACCCATAGGGGATCTCCAGGCGTCGGATCAGCGCGTCGCGCTGCGTTGGTCGCGGTGGGCGTCGGGCGCTGACCGTGAGTGCCGTGCGCTCGAGATGGATTTCGATGTCTTCGGGGGCCACACCGGGCAATGCGAACAGCAACAGGAACCCGTTCGGCGTCTCGTGGATGTCGACCGGCGGCTCCCAGGTGACCGCGTCGGTACCCGGGCCAAGGTAACGCAGGAACCGCCGCTTCAGGCGCTCCGCCTCGTCGGTGCTTTCCAATGCCTGCAGCCACATCCAGCCGTAGTGTCTTTCGGTGCTCATGCGTGTCGTCGCCCTCGGCCGCCCAGACGCACCGCATTGTCGCTCCGGAGCGGATGCCGTGCACCGCAGCCAATGGCCGAGTCCGAGCTCGGGTATTTAAGTCGTTGCGTGGGTTGCACTTACCGTTGCTTGGGGCAGACCCGCTGGGTTCCAAGGGCGCTGAAGCGACCGTTCGACCCCTAGGCATCCGGACGGCAAAAAGACAGCTTCGAGTCAGGATCTTACGCGTTGCCTGGGATAGGGGCGCGCAGTCACGTGGGCGCCCGCAAGGTGCGCCGCCGGCCGCGGCGGGCGGACCCTGACATCACTCGAGCGCGATCAGCGAAGCACCTTTTCCGCGTCGACGATTCCCACGTCCGACATCAGGTCGAGGTAGGCGTCGCGCCAGGGCTTGTGGGCCGACCCGACGATGACCAGCATATGCTGGCCGGGAAGTCGGGCGGCCACTTCACGAATGTTCGCAGCCATGCGCAGGTTGCGCGTTTCCCACGCGCCAACTCGCGCCCTGCCCTAAACCCGCAGAGCACCAACAAGAAGTGATTGATAGCTGCCGACTGCGACCGAAATCGCAGTCGGCAGCCTATTTCACCGGCTGATTGACGAAGCCAGAATTTCCGCGAGCCCGACAAGTCTGGGCTTAGGTGGCGGGATCGAGAGAAATGTCGATCGACTCGATGAGAAGATACTTCTCAGGGTCGTGCGACGCGAAGTCCACATCGACCGTATCGAACTCGGATGACGCCCAGGCGTTCGAATACGCGCCCACGGTAATGAACACGGGCGTCTCGGGAAGCACGTAGGCCGTGCAGGGAGCCTGCATCACTTGGTCGAAGGCCTGGAAGAAGGTCGAGTTTCCTCTGTGTTGGTTGACGACCGGCGTGGAATTCGACGCCAGCTGCTGCGTACCCTGGGTGATGCCGCACGTGAGCTCGAGATCAAGGTCGGCGTCGCTTGTGGCGTACCAATGATCGACGGCGTGTACCAGGACGGTGCCGAAGAGATGAATGTTTGCCGTGGCCGTCAGGATGCCCTCAATCGGCGGGAAGTAAATAAAGACCATGCTCGCCGAAACCGTCGGGAATCCGGGGCTCGCAGCCCAGCCCCAGCCGTCACCCTTGATCTGGTCAGAGAGTTTGAGGAGTCCTGTATCGGGAAAGCACGTTACGTCTAGGCTCGATTGGTCTCCGCAGCCGTAGGCGGGCGGCGTCAGCTGGCCGTGGCGAATGGAGTGTTCCGTGAGCCATTGGAGTAAACCGGACAACCAAGGAGGAGGTTCGATATGCGGGCCTGCTGGAGTAGGGAAATTCTTGTGTGCCCGCATGGCATTGCTGACCGCTCGCCGCTGCGTCTGGCGACGGCCACACCCCGCGGGGAGCGCTCCGGCTTTCAGTTTGACGAGGGTGCTCTGCAGAAGGTCCTGCGCCTTCTTCGCATCCTTGCGTATGGCGGTCTGATCCGCCTTCGAGATCCGATCTACTAGCTGAGAATCGAAGCCGCGCGATACGTTGCGAACCTCTTCGCGCATCTTGTGCGCCGCTTCCGCGACCGCTCTCTTTTGCTCACGGTCAGCCGCGCGGTACTTGAGGAGCTGTGCGTAGTCAGCCTGAATCCTCTCGAGCTCCGGTTTGGATGTCATACGGTTGCGCTCCGTCCGAAGAGATCTTTGGGAAGTGCAAGCTAACGCGTCGAATCTAGCAGATCGCCTCAGTTTGTGGCGTCGCGGCTTGCATATGGACAGACCGCAAGCACGACGACTCACCGGACCAGCTGGCGCAGCTTGCTGGACTCACAGACTTCGGAAACAAACGGGCGACAATCGATTCCGCAGAACCTGAGGAAACGGAGCTAAGCGATTGTTTTGATGATGGGCGGCAGGCCGCTCATTTCCCGGCGGCGATCGAGGACGGGCCCGTGTGAGTGAGCCGCCCGCCCCCAGAGCCCACAATCGCCTCAAGAGGAGCACGCAGTTTTTCGACGCCGCTTGTCTGCTCCTCCGATGCGAAAGCGTCTCCGATACTAAGGTCCAATCGCTGCGCACCCCCAAGCTCTGATGTGATGGCGGTTGCAGCCGCTGTCAAGGCGCGCGCCTGCCCGCTGACCGGAGCGGCCGACGAGCTTGGAAGTGCTGATGGCTTTAGTCGGTCTCACACCAAGGTTAAGTGTGATTTAGCAAACGGAGAATCAAATGAGTCAAACAAGTAGTGACATGAAACGGTCTGGCGCCAGCGGAATGAGAGTCGAGATGAAGCTCGAGGTCGATATCATTCCCGTATCCGACATCGAGAGATCCAAGCAGTTCTACAAACACTTGGGCTGGAGGTTCGACGCGGATGAGGCCCCGACAGACGACCTTCGCATCGTCCAGTTCACGCCCCCAGGCTCAGGCTGCTCGATCACGTTCGGCAAGGGCCTGACTACCGCTTCGCCTGGGTCGGCCGAGGCGACCCTGGTCGTCTCCGACATCGAAGCGGCCCATGAGGAACTCGTCGGCCGTGGGATTGACGCGAGTGAGGTGTGGCACGGGCCCCCGTTTCCGCCAGAGGCGCGGCTCAGCGGCCCCGACCCCAAGCGCGCGAGCTACCGGTCCTTCTTCTCCTTCAACGATCCCGACGACAATACGTGGATAGTCCAGGAGGTCACGACGCGGCTCCCCGGCCGAATCTAATGGGTATTCGCATCGGGGGACCGTTGGTAGAGGAGATGCGCTTAAGCTGCACGCACACGGGAGGCCGCAGTCGGCCTCGCAGCCTGGGGCGTTTCAGCCAGCCGAGTGTTTACGGAAGTCAGGCGAGCCCGCCGAACCGGGGTGTGTGATACCTGCGCATGTGCTTTGATCGGTGGTGCGATCGACTATCCCGAGCCTCTTGAGCGGCCCGCCGAAGGAAACGTGCTGAGCTGTTGCTTGCGGCCGCGAGGCGACATCGCGATCGACCTTTAAGGGCGCAGACCGAGGATGGTCACCGATCATGAACAACAAGTTCGATGCAATCGTCATCGGGACCGGGCAATCCGGACCGTTCCTGGCGGTGCAGATGGCGGGTGCCGGCCAGCGGGTCGCCATTATCGAGCGCGGCCGATTCGGGGGAACGTGTGTCAATACGGGCTGCATCCCGACCAAGACGCTGGTCGCCTCCGCCTATGCTGCGCACCTGGCACGCCGCGCGGGCGAATTCGGTGTCCAACTGGCGGGACCGATATCTACCGACATGAAGCGGGTGAGAGCACGCAAGGATGAAATTACAGGGAAATCACGAAGCGCATTGGAATCTTTGCTCAAGAGCACGTGGAACTGCACGGTGTATCAGGGGCATGCGCGCTTCGAATCGCCGAACGAGGTACGGGTGGGCGAGGACTTACTGACGGCCCCGCAAATTTTCATCAACGTGGGAGCGCGCGCGGCGATCCCGGCCATGCCCGGAGTCGCAGACACGCCTTATTTGACCAATTCCACGCTGCTGGATCTCGACATCCTACCGCGCCATCTCGTCATCGTCGGCGGTGGTTACGTGGGATTGGAGTTCGGGCAGATTTTCCGCCGCTTTGGCAGCGAGGTGACCATCATCGACAGGACAGCGCGCCTGATCGCCCATGAAGATGAGGACGTATCACTGGAAGTGCAGGCGATTCTCGAGCGCGAGGGCATTCAGGTACGGCTCAACGCGACCTGCATCGAGCTGATGCATCACGGCGAAGAGGTCGGGGCGCGCGTGGATTGCGCTGACGGGGTGGTGGAGGTGAGTGGGTCGCACCTATTGCTGGCAATGGGCCGGAGCCCGAACACCGATGACTTGGGTCTGGAAAAGACGGGGGTCACGCGCGATGCCCACGGTTACATCGTAGTCGACAATCATCTGTGCACCAATGTTGCTGGCATCTGGGCGCTCGGCGATTGCAACGGACGGGGAGGTTTCACGCACACTTCTTACAACGACTTTAAGATCGTCGCGGCCACCCTGCTGGATCATGAGGCTCACAGCGTCACAGACCGCATCAGGGCTTACAATCTCTATGTCGATCCACCGCTCGGGCGATGTGGCATGACGGAGCGTGAAGCGCTCGCCTCCGGACGGCGTGTGCTGATCGGGCGCCGGCCCGTGACACAGGTCGCCCGCGCGGTCGAGAAGGGCGAGACCCAGGGATTCATGAAAGTGCTTGTGGATGCAGACTCCAAACAGTTCCTGGGAGCCAGTATTCTCGGGACCGGTGGCGATGAGGTGATTCACTGCGTGTTGGATCTGATGTACGCGCGGGCGTCGTACACGGTGATGCAATGGGCGATGCACATTCATCCCACGGTCTCCGAGCTGCTTCCCACCATGCTTGACCACTTACGGCCTCTCGAGGCATGACCGGGCCGCATAAATACGGGGCGCAGCTCATGCAATGTGGGCGCGCTGCGGCGCTACCGAACGTGACGAGTTGTGATTCGAAGGGCCTTGATCAGGCTACGACGCGACCCGTAACGGTCTCGTCCAGGCGCTGGCCATCGAAGCTCTCTTCGGTAATCCACTTCACCATGCGGCGCAGCGGCTCAATGCCGTCTTGCGGTCCGGGATGCTGGTGAAGCGTCGCTGCGCCGAGGGACACCAGGCGCTGCGCGCCGTGTAGCGCCAGGCGGTCACGCAGGCTTTCCTTCAGAGACTCAGGATAAATACCGATGGTCTGCGTGTACGCGTTCACTGAGCGCACCGCGGTCTCAAGTGAGTCGACCGGCACGAGATTGCCGACCCGGCAGGCGAGCTGGCGCGCGAAGTCGACCGGCTGCGATGAGCGTGAGACGATAACGGCTCCCTCGTTGCGCCGGCCGCCAAAGACGCGGTATTCATCCTCGACCAGACTCAACGCGTCCAGCTCGGCCTTGAGTTCTGGATCGAAGGCTTTGTGTGGCGTACTCAGAAAGTCCGGCAGTGATTGGAGCGCGGTGAAGGTGAGGGCGCCGAGCCGATCGGCTCTTTCGATTCCGGCGGTATCGGTGCCGGACTCGACGTAGATGACCCGGGCGTTTACGCATCCTTCCTGGTTCAGTCCGCCGATGTCGAGCGCCAGTCGCTGCGCGACGGTCTGAAGCGTGCTGCTACTTTCAAAGGCTTCTCGGCCGATGAGTGAGCTGCTGTGCTTCGGATCAAGGGTGATGAGATCGAGCCCGGGCTGCAGATAGCGCTTGACGCTCTGGATTCCTGCGAAGCCGCCCCAGGCGATGATCTTCTCGATGCGGCGTGGGTCGTAGAGGTATTCCTCGATCTCCAAATCTCCGCCTTTCCAGTAGGCCACGGATACATGACGCGTCAGCGGGTGATCGGCAGCCATGTCGATCATGGTGCGCACAATTGCAGCCGTGGTGAGTGGATCGTTGGATGGGGTCTTTATGATGGCGTCCGAGCGCGTTACGGCATTGCGGATGACCGTGGTTGCGCCGACAACCGGTACGTTGCCGGCTATCACGTGAACTGCGCGAGCGCCGAAGGCGCGAATTCGCAGTCGCGATAAGTCCTGCGGAGCCGCAGGCTGTTCAACCCAGCCATCGAGGTACGCAACTCCGATAAGTCGTTCGGCGAGCTCACGTACCGCGCGAGGTGCGAAGTAGGCGGGTATCTGCCGGTAGTGATGACGGAGGATCGGCTCGGAGAGCCCCGATGTGAGCCGCGACAGCTCGAAGGCCTTTTGCAGGTAGGTATTGTGGTCCGGATCCAGACGAGCGCCCAGCTTGCCGAGGAAGGCCACGATCTCATCGAAGGAGATCTGATACAGATCGGCCATGCGCGAAGGCGCCTCGAGCACGAGCGCAGACAGGTGCGGCGCAAGGGCCGGGGCGAGGAACCGAGCGGCCTCGCGACGCCCACCGTACTCTACCCAGTCGGACTCGATGATCTGTCCGCGCACAATCAGCGGTGCGCTAAAACTCATGCGCCACTCCGATCGAGCAGAAACTCGATTGCCCGGTCATGCGCCTCGGGCGCACCTGCGCAGTTGATCTTGTCGTCACCATTCTTAAGTTCGCTGTAACGGCTGATTTCGGGACGCAAGTACGGGCCGCGCCGCCCGCAGTCGCACGGCGTACCGAAGCCACCGAGCGTTACCTGGTCGCCGGTTACAAGTCCGCCCCAGTAACTATCGGGCAGAAGATCCATGAGCGCTAACCGCCCGGTCTGCAAGCCTTCCCGCGGCAGCATCTGGCCAGTATCGCCGTCCAGCACGAACGGGATCACGACCGGCGGAAAATGATAATTTCCAACCTGGCAGCGAGGCGCGTTCGCCATCAATTCGCTCATGCCAAAGAACTCAAGCGTACGCGTGAACCCGAGAAACTCTGCAATGCGCTCCCGGTGGTCCGGCGGCAGTGGACGACCTTTGGAGCCGCCGCCCGAGGTCAGAATGGAGTTGGGGCCGAAGATACCTTTCAGTCCGCGCTTAAGCCCCTCATCGGCCCATTCGAACAGGATCGGCCAGACCGCGAAGAGAAACACTTCGCGACCGGCAAATCGGCTCGCGGCCTCGGTAAAGAAGCGGTCCAGATCCTGCGGCCTATTGGCTTCGCGCTGCGCGAATTCCTGGCGCCGAGCCTGCAACGCTGCCGGCAGCTCAAGACGACCGGCCTCGCCGCGGGTCTCTGCGGCGCGCAGCCGCCCGGCGAGCGAGAGCACGTCAGCGCTGAAGAGAGTCTCCGGATACAGGAACAGGGCAGTACCGCCGCCATAAAGCTCCGCCATAAGATTCATACCGCGCGCAATAGCGCTCGCGCCACGTCGGTAGGAGGGAGCAATCAGCGGACGATGGTCGATAAGCAGGTCCGGCCCGGCGTAGGCTCCATCGAAGTCTCGCACGCAGCGTGCATTCAATGTCACTGTAATACGCACCTGCTCGCGGGTGCGCGGTAGGAACGAGAGCTTTCCCGAGGTGCCGAACGTATGAATCGGCGCGAGCGGTGTGTCGCGCTCGAGCGCGGCAATCCAATCATCGATCGTCGCGATGCCCTGGGTGTCGATCGCGGCAAGTGACACGGTGGTGAGCGAACTGAACCAGCGACTCAGACGGTCGAAGCGCCCTTGTTCGATGAAGGAGAACGGATAGGACTTGTACACGGTGTGGGGGAAGAGCAGGGCGGCGAGGTCGGCGAAGCCGCTGATAGACTCAATGCCCTGATCTACCGCAAGCTTGGCGAGGGGCGGGAGCCGCGGACGCAAAGTTTCGAAGCGCTGGCGTACCGCAGCCAGTTGCGCGGCATGGCGTTCCTCGTCGCCAATGACGAAGCCTGAGTCGTAAGTGGCATCGAGGAACGACAGTGGGTTTTGCCCGATCCGGCGTGCCAGTTCCTTCGAATCGATTTTCACAGCTTGAGCGGCGGTTACCATCGGAAAGCGAGTCTGCTCGGGAGCACAGCGGGCGGCAACCCTTAATCGTGCGAGTCACGTATGCCGACCGAACGGGCTGCTTCAGCGGCAGTTCGCAGTCTCTCGCAGACGAGAATGGGGCGGATCATCGAGAGCTCTCGAAGCTCTTAAACGACTACGCGCCGCCCGGAAATACCCCCGGGGGTCGCCGCGCCGGCGCCGCGGCTTAAGGGTGCTCGGGTGGCATGAATGCCTGCCACTGCGAACGGAGGGCCGGCGGTGCGGGAAGGGACACACAGCATCCCCGCCCGCAATTTGATCGATCTGAAGCTGCCGCGGATGACCGCCTTCGGGCACTGTGACGCAGGGCGCTAACTTGAGGATGACGCAAGGTACGATTACACGCTATGTGACAGAATTGGGGCATTCAACTGCGACAACTTGGTTGCCTGATTACGGGTTAGATTTCAGGTGCATCCATGCTCAAAGAAATTGGCCATATCGCGTTGGTCGTCCAGAACCCTGCGCGCACGGCGTCGCTTTTCAAGGAATTGTTCGCTTCCACAATCATCTCGCGCAAAGACTCAGATGGTCATGAGGAAACGTTTGTTCAACTCGGACGAACGTGGTTTGTGCTAGTGAAAGCGGATGTGCAGCGCTCGCGCACCGGTGACCACATTGCATTTTCCGTTTCAAAATCTGAACTTCTAGCATGCGCACAAAAACTGACGCAGATGCGTCAGGAGTTCTTGTTGGCAAGATCAGACAGCGCGCTCTACTTCTACGACTATGACAATCATGTCTTTGAGTTGGACACCACGGATTTGGAAAAAGATCTAGCCAATGAGATCTAATCCGTCGCTCAAGCGGGCCGCTGCGAGGGGCTGCGCATACCCCGACCCTATGCCGCGGCGGCCGGCTGGCTCAAGCGTTAGGATCTCACTATGCGCTTGACTCGGGACAATCCAGCACTTCTAAGGTGGCGCCTCTGGGTCGGGGCGGCCCTTGTTGCAGAGATCTGTTGGTTTGCACTCCTGCATCCGCGGATCGCTGGAAATGTTCACACGATTCTCGGGCTGGCGCTGCTTCCCCTAACGGTTGTTGGATACGTTTACCTGATGGTAGCCGTTTCCGCGTACCTTGCTGACCGGGACTGGGATTTTCGGCTTCGCCAGGTGCTGGTCATTGTGCTCGGGCTCAGCGTTGGGTCCTTCGTATTCGCTGTACTGTGGCTCGCGAAGGTGCATTTAGAACGCGAGCTCGGCTGAAGGTATCTCTGTATGAGATCTGACGGACATTTGAGCGGGCCGTGACGGGTGAGCGGTTATGAGCCGCGAGCTATTAGTCGGGAAATGAACGCTATCGGGACATTGTGACTTCCGGCATGTCCGCAGTTGGGCCGTAACCCGCCGCTCGCGCGCGCAGATTGCCCGCACGCTATGCGATCTCGCGCAGGTTTCAGCACCCGGCTCGATTCGGGGACAAAATTGGCCGTGCGGGGACTCGCTGAGTGGAAAACTGACGAAGCTGAGTGCGCGAGGGCGCCCACCCCTAAGCGTATCCCGCGCGTCACGGTGCGTGGAGCGACCCTGACTGTAAAGCTGCGAAGTGGCGCGAGCGACTAATTCTTGCCACCTCCATAGATAAATGGATCGTACTCGTCGGCGACTAAGAGAATCCACGCCGTTGAACATGTACTTGGGAGCGGATTCGCGTACCAGCCGAATGGGATTCGGTAGCGGGAACTTGCATAGAGATACGGTTGCGTAGCTAGGGGCCCTCCCGGTTCTGCTATTAGGTTCGAGTAATTCTTGGGCTTTCCTGGAAAAGAGCCGGCCACATAGCGATCAAAGCGCAATTCCTGAATCCCTCGAATCATGCTGTCTTCGTCCGATTGGAGCTGCTTGACGAATTCTTGAGCGCGCGCGTAAGCGTCTGATCCGCCGGACACGGTTGCGTAGTGTCTGAGCATCTTGCGAACCATTACAATTGCGCCGGCGGTCCACTCCGCCGACAGGATGCCGCTTCTGAAGCTCCCGTCAGCCGTTTGTCCGTTTCCATCGAGGTCCGAGTATCCGACGCCCCAAAGCGTGTGGCCGACGCCATACGCCCCCCATCTCTTCAGGCGCTCCCACACATGAAAAGCGGCGCCAAATCCGAACCACGTATCAATCTGATCGGGTCCCAATGCGGCCACGCCCCAGGTATTGACATCAACCGCTTTGGGTTCGGGCACAGCCACCCATTCCCTGGCTGCGCCGGGATCATTGGCATAACCGGCTTGTACAAACTCACCGTCCCGCCACGCCGAATTCTTGAGAAACGCGAGCAACCCGTTGGTACGTCTTGTCTCGCGGACGGCTCCCCCTGAGACCATGGTAGCGATGAGCATCCGCGAATCTGTGATCCGACGTCGGCTCGGCGAATCTAGGTCAGGCTCATGTGCCAGTTCAGCCGCAAGAGTCGAGTCGAGAATTCGTAAGCCAGCGTAAACGGAAAGATTGTTTTCAACTGAGACAAAGTACTGACTTACCGGCTTATCGCTGTTGTTTCCAAGGGTGCCGGCAGGCGCGTAGTAGATTGCTCCCGAGGCCGATTGCATTGCGGAGAAGGTTGGCAGGACTCCTAGGGCGTTCTGGACGCCTTGGTCTTTGAAGGGAACATACGACCCACGATCATCCACTACGTAATGAAGGTAGGCGGCATGGAGTGGGCCGACAAGAAATGCCCAGGCGTTGTCGCCCGTGATCGGCTTCCAATCACTCCAGGAGATCCTTCCGGCCTGGTACTGGGGTCTGTTGCCGGGCAGTGCGCCCACACGAATGTAGTTTGATGCGAATTGGGTGCCTTTCAGCGGGTCATCAACAAGCCAAATTGCAGGAGTCATTCGAAACGCATAGGCAGCCCGTGGCTCACTAATTGCCACGCCGTTATAAAGATACAAGCCGCGCGTGGTCGTAGCTCGACTCCCGAGCGGCATATCTCTGACAACAAAACTTCCGCTAAGCACTCCGTTCTGATCCGAAACTAGCTTATAGGGGTCAGCATCGAGAAAATTGCCAAACTTGTTGATCACCGCGCCTAGCATTACGGCGATCTGCCACGTCGCGGCATCGTAGATGTTTGTCCCGTTGTGTACGTTGACGCGCTCAGTTTGTAGCAGCCCACCAGGGCCAGGTTGTGGCTTTAACGCGTAGTCCGTGGGGTCGTAGGTGTCAACAACCGAGCAATTCGAATCCGGCAGACGACAGACGTAATCTCCCCAATACTGCTCGCTGTCACCAAAGCTGAATGGAAGGGTAAGGCCCTTCAGCGGACCCTGTATGTTGCTGTATAGGGCCCCGCCATGTGTTGCTCGATAACTGACCAGATACTGATAGGTCTCGCTCAGGTCAGTAATTGCCGACTGAGCAAGCGCGGAATCTCTCGGAAGGAGTGCGAGGCAAGCGCCCACGATCAAGACTGTATTGCGCTTGATCACGTTGCGCGCGTCGCATCGCGCTGCGTGCCGGCTCGCCTAGTCGACATGCTTGGGCAGGAAGTCGAGCATCAGCGCCGCGATCTCATCGACCTTCTCGTCGAGCGCGAAATGACCTGCGTCGAGGAGGTGGATTTCGGCGTCGGGGAGGTCGCGCTTATAGGCTTCGGCGCCGGGCGAGATGAATGAACTGTCATAGCGCCCCCAGACCACCAGCGTTGCCGGCTTGTTCTGACGCAACCAGGCCTGCCAGGCGGGATAACAGGCCACGTTGGTTCGATAGTCGTAGAGGAGCGACTGCTGAATCTCCGGCTCGCCGGGCCGCGACAGGAAAGCATATTCCTCGATCCAGGCTTCGGGATTGTAGCGCTCGGGATTAGGGCTGCCACCGTCATGGCGGAGTCTGGCGGCCGCAAGGGAGCTGAACACAGCCGGTACCTCCGGATGGGCCTTCGGGTCCGCCCAATACTGCGCGATGCCCTGCCACTTGGTGCCGAGGCCTTCCTCATAGGCATTGCCGTTCTGGATCACAAGCGCCTGCACCCGCCCGGGATGCGCGAGCATGATGCGGTAACCGACGGGGGCGCCATAATCTTGCAGATACAGGCTATAGCGACTGATCCTAAGCTGTTCGAGCAGCGCATTGGTCGTCTCGGCGAGATGGTCAAAGGTGTAGTTGTATTGCGAAGGCGGCGGCGCGTCGCTCTGGCCGAAGCCTGGATAATCGGGCGCTATCAGGTGGTAGCGCGTTGCCAGCAACGGCATCAGCGTTTCGTACATCCGCGATGATGACGGAAAGCCGTGCAGCAGCACGATCGTCGGCGCGTCCTTGGGGCCGGCCTCGCGATAGAAGACGCCGACGCCATCGACTTGAGTACGGTGATAAGTGGTCGTGGCCGAGGTAGAAGGCAGCGCGTTGGCGGGGGTCAAGAGGTTTCTCCCAGGTCACATTCCGACAAAGGTAACGTAAAATCCGTGCCAAGGCGCTCCCGAGCCCCGACGAGGGCATCGCCTCGCCAGAACGTGAGTCTTGCCCTGGCGTTTGATGTTCGTGACAGTAGCGCCTTATGAACCAATCAGCGCCGTCGGCGGGACACGGGAACAGCGCGCAAGCCACCGCTCGGATGAGCCCGGCGAAAGGACTGCTGGTACTGACGGCGGTCGTCATCGTCGTGGCGATCTACCTGACGCTGACTCATGCACTGGGGCTCACCGAGAGCTGGTCGGGCTTTCTATTTCTGGTGTGCTGGGCAGTCAGTCACATGGATCTTTCCAAGCTAGCCGATTGTGCCGTCGGCGCCTTCATCGGCGTGCTCGCCGCGTACGCACTGCAAAGGCTGCCGCCAGTGCTGGGAGTGGTAGCCTTTGTGCCGATCTTGTGCTTGATCTTGGCGATGGTCTACTGCCAGATCATGGGCTGGCTCACGGTGATGGTAAATCTCACGACAATGACATTTCTAACGATCGCGTCGATGTCCCTGGTCCAGGCGCACGTCAGCTTCCCGAACCTGTTCGCGACGCTCGCTTTCGGCGTGGCCTACTTTGCGGGGCTGGTCCTGATCGGCCGATGGTTCACGGGGCACGCGGCGGCCAAGCGGAGCGCGGCACCAAGCGCTGACAGCAACGACAATGATTCGACCTGAGGCAGAAACCTGCGAATGCCGGGCCGGACCAGAGCCAATGAAGGTCGAGATCAGAAACGAGACCGCGGCCGATGTTACAGAGATTGAGGCCGTGACCATCTCCGCTTTTCTGGATGCGCCCCACACAAGTCACACTGAGCAGTTCATCGTTAGCGCATTGCGCAAGGCTGGAAAACTCACCGTTTCGCTCGTGGCTGACGCAGGCGGCAGAGTAATTGGCCACGTCGCGGTGTCTCCGGTCTCCATATCGGACGGCGCGTCTGGTTGGTTTGGGCTCGGCCCCATTTCAGTCATGCCAGAGCATCAACGCAACGGCGTGGGCTCCCGGCTTATGCGTGAAGCTCTACGCATCCTTCGTGATCAGGGCGCGGCTGGCTGTGTATTGCTTGGAGAGCCCAGGTATTACAGCCGGTTCGGCTTCCAAGTCGACCGGAACCTCGCCTTGCCAGGTGTTCCGCCGGAATACTTCCAGGCCGTCTCCTTCGACTCATCTCGGCCGCACGGTACGGTCTCGTACCACGAGGCATTCAACACTCAGGCCCAATTCAGTCAATCAGAGCGTCCCTGACAGCCGCCCTGCGAGCAGGCGGCCAACACACTGATCGGGGGGAGCACCGGAAGTGGGTCTTGCGCTTAGCGGCTTACCATTTCTTCCCGGCGCGCCGATTGCGCCAGCGCTGTCGCCGGTCCATCGTCATGGGCCACAAAATGACAACGACGATCGCCACAAAGCAGCCGACCGCAACCCCATCGACGACGTGGCGTGAGAGAAAGTCCATGGCCGAATACTAGCGCGATGGGACGTTCACGCGATGCGGGGGCGTATAGGATGTCGCGCACGTCCTGCAGCGGGCGCGCTTGAGCGGCTAGCGGCCCGCTACTGACCGGATGGCGTGGTATCGATCGGCGTACAGTTGGTGCGCCCGGACATCACACAGTCCTGCAGTCGCCCCGCACTGCCGAGCACGCGCACCAGAATCAGCCCGAGCACGATAAGCAGCAGCGCCACCAGCAACCCCAGGAGTGCGCCTCGACGCGAATCCGGCTCTTTCGGAGCCGGCGGCCGGCGCCCGTCCATCAGCGGCATCATGCGCTACGCCACCTTGAAAATCAGTTCCCACGCCCCGCCTGAGGCGCGGTGCAACCTGCCCGTATCAAGCGGCCGAGCGCTCGCCAGCACTGGATGGATGCCTACGTGCTGCGCGTCGACTGTCGGCGCGCCGCTTCGAGTTTAGCCGCCAGCGGCGCAGAGCGCTGCGCGGGATCAGATCTGGATCGTTAAGTGGCTGAGCGAGTGGCGGAAATTGGCGGTTACACGCGCATGTTACCCCGATTTTGGACGCTCAAGACCCGCCCGTGGAACCTCCTGATACCGCCGGTTCGCCGTCGGACTCATCGCCGACAGGACTCAGAAGATTAGGTGGCCGAGGGTCGTCCTCCGGTTCATCGACCGAGCGCCGTCAGCTGAAGGCGGCGGTGTCCAATATCAAACGCGGTGAGCGCCGCTCCTAATAGGATGATGCCGAGATGCGCAGGTCTTTGTGGGATTCGCAGATTCGACGGCTTAAGAACCGCCGCGGTCCCCTGCGGCCGCATATCTACCGGGGATCACTACTTCCTTTGTGCCTTGGTGATGCTCGGCACCCAGGAACATGTACATCGCCGGCACCACGAAGAGCGTAAACAGAGTACCAATCGAAATGCCCGTGAAGATGACCAAGCCCATGTGGTAACGGCCGACCGCCCCCGCGCCAGTTGCGATGAGCAGCGGCATGACGCCGAACCCCATCGACGCGGAAGTCATGAGGATCGGTCGCAAGCGGATGGTGGCCGCTGCCTCAATTGCCTCGCGTTTGGACTTGCCTTCGCGCTGCTGGTCGTTGGCAAATTGCACTATCAGGATGCCGTGTTTGGCGATCAGGCCGACGAGCGTCACCAACCCAACCTGCGTATAGACGTTCAGTGTGGCAAAGCCCAGGAACAGAAAGACCACCGCGCCGAAGATCGCCATCGGCACGGACATCATCACCACCAGTGGGTCGCGGAAACTTTCAAATTGCGCCGCCAGCACGAGAAAGATAATGATGATGGCAAAGCCGAGCGTCGCAATGAATCCACCGGATTCCTGTTTGAACTGCCGCGATTCCCCGCCGTAGTCGATGGTGTAACCCTGCGGCAGAGTTTCCGCGGCAATCTTGCCAAGCGTGGCCAGCGCCTCGCCCTGGGTGCCCCCGAATACTCCCTGTATGGTGGCCGAGTTGAGCCGCTGGAAGTGACTGATCGACTCCGGCACCGTCTCGGTGCGGAAGGTAATAACCGTGGAGGCTGGCACCACGCCACCGTTTGCAGTGCGGATGTAGTAGTTGTCCAACTGATTCGGGTTCAGACGCTGCACCTGCAGGACCTGCGGAATGACTTTGTACGAGCGTCCGGAGATGCTGAAGTAGTTGACGTAGCCGCCGCCGAGCATGCTGCTAAGCGCTGCGCCCAGATCTTTCATGGTCAGCCCGAGAAGCGCGACCTTGTTGCGATCGACCACCACGGTGCTTTGCGGCTTGTCGATCTTTAGGCTGTCGTCAAGTACCCAGAATTTGCCGGTCGCCTGCGCCTTCGCTAACACCGCCTGCGATACCTCATAGAGCTCGGTAAACGGCGCGGAAGTCTGAATGACAAACTGCACGGGGTAGCCGCCGTTGGAACCCGGTAGTGACGGTGGATTGATCCAGAAGACGTTGGCGCCGGCGATCTGCGCGGCGCGCTGCTGTAGGTCCAGCTGAATGGCTGCAGCCCCGCGCCTGCGCTGCGAGTAATCCTTGAGGATGATGCCGCCAAAGCCGGTATTACTGGTCCCGGTTCCTTGGCCGACAAATTGGAACGCGTTCTCGTACTCTGCGATGGAGCTCAGGGAGCGGAAGGCCTGGCGCTGGTAGCCACCCATCTGTTGAATCGAAGCATTAGCCGCCCCGGTGGCGATGTAGAACAAGAAGCTCTGATCTTCTGGCGGCGCGAGTTCACTCTTGGCTGCGACTCCCATCAAGGGCAACGCCATCATCACGACGATCAGCACGATCACCACCGCGCCGAATACCACTACGGCCTTCCAGGCGTCGAGCATCGTGCGCAACAGGCGATAATAGGTGGCAGTCACCCTCTCGAAGTTGCGGTCGATCAACTGCACGAGGCGATTGGCGCCGCCGTGCTCCATCTTGAAGAAGCGCGCACACATCATCGGCGAAAGCGTCAGCGCAATCAGCGCCGACACCGCGACAGCCCCGGCCAGTGTGAAGGCAAATTCGGAGAACAGCGAGCCGGTGAGCCCGCCCTGGAAGCCGATGGGGATGTATACGGCAACCAGCACGACGGAGATCGCGATGATCGGGCTGGCGAGTTCGCGGGCCGCTGCCAGCGCTGCTTCGCGCGGCGGTTGACCGAGCTTCATGTGCCGGTCGACGTTCTCGACCACTATGATGGCGTCGTCGACAACCAGGCCAATGGCTAACACTAACGCGAGTAGCGTCAGCAGGTTGAGGGTGTAGCCGAGCGTGAGCATGATGAAGAAGGCGCCGATCAGAGATAGCGGCATGGCGATGACCGGGACGACAACCGAGCGCACACTGCCGAGGAACAGGAAGATCACCAGGGTAACGATCAACAGCGTCTCAAGCAGGGTTCGCACGACGTCGCGAATGGCAGCGTTGATGTAGCCGGTGGCGTCGTAACCGATCTCAGCGTGCAATCCGGCCGGCAGCTGCGACTGGATCTCCGGAAAGATCTTGCGGATGGTATCCATCACCGTGAGGATGTTGGCCTCCGGCGCCACATTGATGGCAACGAAGACGGCGCTCTTACCTTTGAACGCAACGTCCGACTCGTAGTCCTCAGCCCCGAGCACGACGTTGCCGAGGTCCTGCAGTCGGACAAAGCCGCCGTCCTTCTGCTTGACGATGAGCTTCTTGAAATCCTCGGCCGAATGCAGATCGGTGGCGGCCGTCAAGTCGACGCTCACCATCTGTCCCTTGGTGGTGCCGAGCGCCGAGAGGTAATTGTTGTTCTGCAGGGCGGTGGCAACGTCCGCCGCGGTGACGCCGTTAGCGGCCAGCCTGGCAGGATCCAGCCACGCACGCAACGCATACTGCCGCCCGCCGAGCAGCTGCGCTTGCTGCACCCCCGGCACCGCCTGCAGCTTCGGCTGTACCACGCGAATGACATAGTCAGTGAGCTGGTTGGCCGGCAGCGTCTCGCTGCTGAACCCGATGTACATGCCGGCCGTCTGCTCGCCGACCTGCACTGTGATGACCGGCTGCTGCGTGCCTGTCGGCAGCTGATTGAGCACCGAGTTAACCTTGCTACTGATTTCGGACTGCGCCCGGTTGGAGTCGTAGTTGAGACGCAAGTAGGCGGTGACGGTGGACGTGCCGGTCACGCTGTCCGAGGTCAGATAATCGATGCCCTGCGCTTCGGCCACCGCCGCCTCGATCGGGGTTGTGATAAACCCGGCCACGAGGTCGGCGCTGGCGCCGTAGTACTGTGTGGTCACGGTGACCGTGGCGTTTTCCGTCTTGGGGAACTGACGTATCGGTAGGCTTACCAACGCACGCAGACCCAGCACCAAGACCATGAGGCTCACGACCGTGGCGAGCACGGGCCGGCGGATGAAGATGTCAGTGAACGTCATCAACTGTCCTTGTCTGGCCGCCGGGCCGTACTGCTAAACCGGACACGTCGGTGCACAGCGATGCGTAGCCGGCGCCTGGCACGGTGGCTCAGTGCTCCTGCGGCCGCGGACTAGCATCGTCGCTCGGCTGCGCGCTGTTGTTGACGGTGACCAGTGCGCCGTTGCGCAGCTTGATCTGTCCCGAGGTCACCACCTCGTCGCCTTCGCTGATGCCCTTGAGGATCGCGACCTGATCGCCACGCGTGGAGCCGGTGGTCACGAACGTTTGCTTGGCAACCAGATCCGAATGCAGCGAGTCGCTTGCATCGCTGCCTCTCGCGGCAGTCGGCGCGGGCTGTGCGGCGTGTCCGCTGGCTTCCTTGCTCTGTGGTACCACGACGTAGACCGTGGTGCCGTAAGGGTTGTAGGCCACGGCGGTCTGGGGCAGCGTCAGGAAGCGTACCGGTGCGCCCACTTCGACGTTGACGTTGGCATACATTCCCGGCAATAGCTGGTGCTCGGGGTTCTTGAGCTTCGCGCGCACCTTCACGTTGCGCGTGTCCGTGTCGACCTGGGGATCAAGCGCGGTGATCTCGCCCGCAAAGCTTTTCTCGGGCAAGAGGTCCGCCAGCACTTGCACTTTCTGGCCGACGTGGATCTGCGCGAGCGACTGCTGTGGCAAGGAGAAATCGACGAAGATGGGATCCAGCTGCTGCAGGGTGGCAATCTTGGTTCCGGCCGCCAGATACTGTCCGAGGTCAACGGCACGGATGCCGATCTGGCCGGCAAACGGGGCGCGCACGAACTTCTTGGCGACTAGCGCTTGCTGCTCGGCTACCTGAGCGCGGGCGCTGCGCAGGGTGGCGAGGTCGCTATCGAGCACCGCTTGGCTGATGGCCTGCGCTTCGAATTGCGCCTTATCGCGTTGGTAGTTGGTTTCAGCCAGCGCAGCGGTGGCGCGCAGCGACTGTAGATGAGCAAGGTCGTCGGCCGCACGCAGCTGCAGCAGTAGCTGGCTGGCCTGCACGTTGTCACCGGAACTGAACTGAATCTGGTCGACCATTCCGTCCACCTCTGCGCTCAGGTCGGCGCCCCGCTCAGCGCGCAAACTGCCCACAGCACCGAGCTGCGGCAGCCAGTCCTGGTATCGAGCCTTGGTTGTGCTCACCGTGAACCTCTGCGGGCCCTGCGCGCCTAAGCCGTGGAACATCTTGTAGGCTCCGTAGCCTTTGACGCCGCCGATGAGCACGAGCAAAACCGCAACGACGACGATGAGTACCAGCCAGCGTTTCATCGGATCACCGATGCTCCTCGTCGTTCGCGCGATTTAGGGGTTGCGAGTCAGCGACCGACGGTACAGATGCTTGGCGATTCCACCAGCCCCCTCCCAGTGCCTGGAACAGAGCGGCAGTATCGGCGTAGCGCGCCGCCTGCGCTTGCAACTGGGCAATGCGCGCCTGCCAGTACGCCCGCTCGACGACCAGCAGGTCGACCGGACTGATCGAGCCGGCCGCGTAACGCTTGCGCGCGATCTCGCGCGCCTCGCCCGCCGCCTGGCTGGCCACATCCTGTTCGTTCAGCGCAACGGCGTCGGTGTTCACCGCGTGCAGCGCATCGGCGACGTTACGAAAGGCGGTCAGTACGGTGGTTTGATACTGGGCCGCCGCCTGGTCGTAGGCCGCCACGGCAGCCCGTCGCTTGTGTAGCAGCGTACCGCCGTGAAAGATGGGCTGAGTTATTCCGGCACCGACGCTCCATACACCGCTACCGCTCTTCAGCAGATCCGAGAATTCGGTACTCGTGCCGCCGACTTCACCGGTAATGGTAATTTGCGGCAGCATGTTGGCGGTCGCCACACCGATCTGCGCGCTCGCCTGGTGCAGCAGCGCCTCGTAGGCGCGGACGTCCGGCCGCTGTGCCACCAACTGCGAGGGGACGCTGAGAGGCAGGTCCGGCGGCAACGTCATGTCCTCCAGACGGAAGGTGGCATCGGGCTGTTGGCTCGGAAGGCGCCCAACCAGCACCGCCAGCAAATCACGGTTCTGTTCCGACTGCTTGCGCAGCGCCTGCAGACTGGCGAGCTCGTTCGCAAGCTGTGTTTGCTGCGTCAGTATGTCGAGCCGCGACGCGCCACCCAGGGCCAGCTGCCGCTCAACTGCGGACAGCTGCTTGCGGTCGGCGTCAATGATCTGTTGGGTAGCGTCGATCTGGGCGCGCAGAGAGGCATCCTGAATCGCCGTGGTGACCACGTTAGCAGACAGCGTGAGGTAAGTGGCCTCCAGCTGAAAGTTCTGGTATTCGGCCGCCGCACCGGCGGCTTCAACGCTTCGCCGCACGCCGCCCCAGACATCCAGCGTGTAGGACACGTTAGCGGTTGCGTTGAACAGGTTGTAAACGTAAGAGCCGAGCTGCGGTTGCCCATACGATGCCCCGGAGATTTTCTGGCGTACCGCGGAGGCGTTGCCGTCGACAGTGGGCAACAGGCCGCCTGCCTGGGCGAGCAAGTCCTCATGTGCTTGCCGCAGAGCGGCCTGCGCTGCGGCCACGTCTGGACTGGCTTGTAGCGAGCGCTCAACCAGCGCATTGAGCTTTTCGGAGTGGAACAGAGTCCACCACTGCGCCGGAATGTCATCGCCATACAGGAAGGTCTGTGCGGCACCTGCCGGCCCTTCGCTTGCCGTGGTCTGCCTCGGTAATGGCTCCGCGGTATAGGCCTCGATTTGCGGCCGCTGCGGCGGCTTGAAATCAGGGCCGACGGCGCACCCGCCAAGCAACACAGCAGTCAGCGCAATCGCCGCGTAGTCGCTCCAGAGTTTCACGGCCCGGCATTCCGGGCCCGCGCCGTCACTGACAGGTGATGTCATTTGTTACCTCGCCGCATACCTCTAGCTCAACTTCCGCAGGTCCAGCGCCACGATTAAGGCCGATCCCGGAACGCGGTGGAGACAGCTGCCGTGCCGGCGATTTCCTTAGCCAAGCGGCTTCAGGGAAACGAGCGCGGCATCCCGGTGCTCGACCTGCGCAGTCGCGCCTTGCGCGACGGCCCAAGCGGGAGGCTTGTTTGGAATGATGGCGGAATGCTGGCTTACTATCCACCTGTTGGGGCGGTCCCCATGGTGAGCGGTGGGCGAACCTAGGGCGGCAGATGCAACCTATTGCCCGTGTTAGCGCTGCCACTACCTCTAAGGGGGCGTTGACAATCCCTGTCCGTGAAACTGGCCCGGCCGCTCGGAATGAGCTCGACAAAGCTCGGGCGTAGCCGGACTGGGCGCTGCGTGCGCATGTCATCAAGGACCGCTGTTGCGTCCCCGCAGCCGCCAGTGAGAATAGGGCTACGTGTGATCAGGCCTTGGAGTGCCCAGATGGAACTGACGGCGCGTATCTGCTGCGTGGTGACTGCAGCCCTGTGCCTCTTTTGCGGCCAGATTGCGTCGGCACAGCCTCCGATGATTCACGATGGCCAACACGACTTCGATTTTGAGATGGGGAAATGGAAGGCCCACGTGAAGAAGCTCATCCATTCCGCTGTCAAACAGCAAGGAGTGGGAAGAATATGACGGTACCGTCAGTACCGCGCCGTTCATGGGGGGAAAGGGAAATCTCAGCGAAATGAACGTCGATGGTGCGACCCGCCATACTCACATTCAGATCATCGCGGTGCGACTGTACAACCCCAGTTCGAAGCAATGGAGCATCTATGGCGCCAGCGCAAAGAGCGGCGTGTTTGACCCGCCCGAAGTAGGGCAGTTCGACGGAAGCCGCGGCGAATTCTACGCTTCGGACACATTTCAGGGCCGCGCTATCTGCATTCGTTACTTCTGGCAAAACGTGACGCCGACTAGTACCCACTTTGAACAGGCGTTCTTATCGGACGGTGGCAAGACGTGGGAGGTTAACTGGATTTACGACGGTAGTCGGCTTCCGGCCCGATGAGTTATTTACCGCACCGAGCCGACAAGAAATTCGTTGCGCCGCTTTCACTTACCTGAAGAAGTCCCGATTAGCCGATTGGTCCGGACGATGGCAGTATCGAGCCTCAGCGGATCACGTTGGCTCAGCACAATTTCGAAGGAGTAACGGCGTGCGACGATCGACAAACGCGATATGGACTTGCGTGTTCGTCATGCTCGCCTCGAGCGGCAGCGCACAGTCTGTTGATCATGATCGAGCTGATGCGCAGGCGCTCGATCTGGCAAAGCAGGCCATCTCCCTGCGCTCAGTGCGGGGGCCCGGCAACCAGGCCCCGCAAGTGGCCGCACTGTTCAAAGCCGCCTTGGTGGCCGGCGGCTTCCACGACGCCGATGTGACGATCACGCCGGTTGATGACACGGCATTCCTGATCGCGCGCTGGAAAGGGCACGATCCGAAGCTCAAGCCGCTCGTAATCTTAGGGCATATGGATGTAGTCGAGGCCAAACCCTCCGACTGGGAGCGGGATCCCTTTACGCCGGTAATTGAGAATGGGCTGCTTTATGGGCGAGGGTCCAGCGACATGAAGCTGGACGATGCGTTGGCGGTCGCCGCGCTCATCGAACTCAAACGGGAGGGCTACGAGCCGCGACGTGACCTCGTCTTGGGACTCTCAGGCGATGAAGAGACGACCATGAAGACGACTCAGATCCTCGCAAAGGAGCTCTCGAACGCGGAGATGGTCCTTAATGTAGACGGCACGGGGGGACAGCTGGACGCGCAGGGCAAGCCGCAATACTTCACCTGGTCTGGCGCGGAGAAAACGTATGCAGATTTCGAGCTCACGGTAACCTCACCCGGAGGTCACAGCTCGCGGCCATACGATCCCAACGCCATCACTCAGCTATCCGCCGCGCTGGTGCGAATCGGCCAATACAGGTTTAAGCCGGAGCTCAGCGACCTGACTCGGGCTTACTTCCTGGCTGCAGCGCGTTACGAGAGGCCGGAGATTGCGGGGACCATGCATGCATTTGCGGCTGATCCGACCGATTCAAAGGCCATTGCCACTTTGGGAGCGGATCCGGCGACCGTTGGCAAGATCGGCACGACCTGCGTCGTGACAATGATTAGCGGCGGCCACGCGCTCAACGCGCTTCCCCAGCGAGCCTCCGCCAACATCAACTGTCGGATTTTCCCCGGTCATCCGCGTGCTGAAATCATGGAGGAACTGCGGCGTGTCGCAGCGGATACAGCAGTTCAGTTCAAGGATGTCTCCGCGGGCAGCGTTGCAACCGACGCTTCCCCCATTCGCCCGGATGTGATTGCCGCAGTTACGAGAGCCATCCACCTCGGCTATCCGGGAGTACCCGTATTCCCCACAATGTCAGCTGGCGCGAGCGACAGCATGTGGTTTCGCAATGAGCACATTCCTAGCTACGGCGTAAGTCCACTCTTCATCAAAGACAGCGATCGATTCGCCCACGGGCTCAACGAGCGTATTCCGGTGGGAGACGTTCAGCCTTCCGTTGCATACATGCGGTCACTACTGACTGATCTGTCGAAATAGCTGGCGGCCAACGGGGTCACAATCTGATGCGGCGCGGCGCCATGAGCTACGCTTCATCCAAGCGCGTGCTCGATGCCCATTTGCAGGACTTCCAGAGCCGCGCGTAGAGCGCTAGGAGCCCAACCCATGTCCAAGGTCAGAGTGAGCGCATCTATTTCCATCGACGGATTCGGTGCCGGTCCGCAGCGCGCCCAGGGCGCTGAGGCCTCCGACGCGAGTGCCCTGGCCCGTCGCACCATTCGTGCCCGCATTCGGCTGGTCGAACGTGACGTATTTACCGTCCGGGTACCGCAGATAGCCGTGACGTACGATGTGTCAATCCGCGCCCGTTGCGGGTCGAGCCGCGAGTAGGCTATACGGACGCCATCGCCGGTCGCAAATCGGCACGGCGGCACGCGAACTGTGGTGGGTGTGGATTGAGCGACATCCCGCCATGCAGCACCTGCGGCGCGATTCAGACGATGGTCGCCGTCTATGTGCGATGGACGCCTAGACTGTTGGGATCCGTGAACGAGGATCGTGTTGGGCGTATATAGATTGAACGGCCTTCAACCTGAGCTTGGCGTCTCATTATGAAAAGAGGGCTCCAGAGCGATCGGCGTGGCGCATTTCACGACCCGTGGATCAGCTACGCAACCTCGCCGTTGACCGTGATTGAACGGCTGACATTCGATGACGAACAGCTCGCTCCGGCACGCACGGCACCAGCCCGGGAATTTCAATTCAGTGCATCGGTCATATCCGCTGTCAAACCAAGCAATCCGCGCCTGGGGTTGCAGCCGTGACACCGAACGCGCCGCTTAGGCTGACACGACTACGACACTGCGATCAGATGCAAGAACGGCCTCGCGTGCTTTGTCGCTGTTCGAGTGCGTTGCAAACTACGGCGGGCTAGACAGGATGTAGGCGGTGACGTTAGTCCCGTTCGGCACCACCAGCAGCCCGTCGCCGGCGACCAGTCCTGTATAACTCACGACCCCGTAATCCGTGCTGTAGGGAATGGCCGCCCCTAGATTCTCGCTCCATACGTGCGCGCCGGTTGTGGCATCCAACGCATACAGGTTGCCGCCCGCCGAGCCGACGAACACGTAGTTATTGACCACGATTGGCGCGCTCGAAAGCTGGCCGTCGCCGGCAAAGCTCCACAGCACCTGGTTGTTGCTGCGCGCCAGTCCCTGCAGGGTGCCATTGCTGAGGAAGAATCCGCTAGCGGAGGTGAAGGTCGGGATGACACTCGCCACATAGGCTCCCTTGACGGTGCCGCTCTCGGCGTCGAACACGGTGCCAGAGGAACCGGCGGAGCTGTCAGGCGAATACAGCACGCCACCGGCTACGACGGGCGTGGAACCACCGCCACCGGAGCAGCCGGAGTTGTAGCTCCACAACACAGTGCCGAGGGCCGGGTGCAGGCTCGTGGCGGTGCAGGGCGAAGAACCATAGACTCCGTCGGCAGTGACTGCCACGATGCCATCGGTGCCGCCGATGTTGGCACTCCACAGCGCAGCGCCGCTGCTTTCATCGAACGCGGTCACTTCGCCCGCGTTGGTGGTATAGACGATGCCATCGGCGGCAACCGGGGGCTCGGGGAACCAGTTGCCAGGTACGGTGGCGCTCCATTGGGAATTGCCGGTCGCCGGATCGAGTGCGGCGACAATCTGGGTCCTTTGTCGGCAAGCATCTAGATTGTGCTTGAAGAGGCAAGATGATTGAAACCGGATGGGTCGACTGCTAGCGTGTCGGCCCAATAAATCCGCAGGACGAGTGCCATGAATCGCCTCCAGGGCAAAGTTTCGATCGTCACGGGCGCCGCTTCCGGGCTGGGCCGGGCGGACGCCGAAGCATTGTGCCGGGCCGGCGCTCAGGTACTGCTTACCGACGTCAACACGAGCGCAGGGGAGGATGTTGCCGCGGCGCTTAACGCCGAACGCCCCGGCTGCGCCGCCTTTGCGACACAGGACGTGCGCGACGAAAAGCGCTGGACGGAAATTGTGGCGGAGGCCAAGCGCCGCTTCGGCGGACTGCACGTGCTTGTGAACAACGCCGGCGTGATGGTCGCGGCAACGCCTGAGACCACCACGCTGGAGCAGTTTCGCTTCGCAAACGCGGTGATGTCTGAAGGCGTGTTCCTAGGGTGCAAGGCGGCGATCCCGGTGATGAATGCGAGTGGCGGTGGCTCGATCATAAACATGAGTTCGGTTGCCTCGCACCTTGGATATCCGGTCTTTTTCGCGTATAGCGCCGCCAAGGGCGCGGTGCGGGCCATGACCAAGAGCATCGCCTTGCACTGCCAAATGAATAAGTACCGCATTCGCTGCAATTCGGTGCACCCGGGCGCCATCGAGACCCCCATGCTCGCGGCCGCCAACGAAGTATTCGGCATGAAGATGGCGGACTACGCCGCGGCCCCCTGGGGCCTGGGCAAGCCCGAGGACGTGGCGAGCCTCGTAGTGTTCCTCGCCTCGGACGAGTCGCGCTACATCAATGGGACCGAGATCCTGATCGACAACGCCCTCACCATCCAGTGAGGCGCCCGGATCCGCGGTGCGAGTGGGGTCGGAGCGGGCGGAATCTAGAATCTCGCGACCACCCGGCCGCGCACCTTGCGATCGGCCAGATCCTGGAGGCCTTGGCCGATCCCCTCAAAGCCGATCACCCGTTCGAGGAGCGGCTCGAGCTTGCCCGCGGCATGGAGCGTCAGAATCTCATCATGCATGGCGAGCATGTCTTGCCGCGGGAACATGCCAGCGATCGCGCCGACCAGCGATGCGTTCTTGAACGCGAACAACTCGGGGCTCACCGCGCCCCATCTGCCGCAGGCGAAGCCGATCGGCAGGATGCGGCCTTCCATCGCCAGGCAAGCGAGGGATTTCTCGAAGGTCTCCCCGCCGACCGGATCGAACACGACATCTGCGCCCCGACCTTCGGTTGCGGCATTGACCGCGGCGACGAAATCTTCCGCAAAATAATCGATCGCGAGATCGGCGCCCATCGCGCGACAAGCGCCGGCTTTGTCGGGACCGCCAGCGGCGGCGATCACATGGGCGCCCAGCGCCTTGCCCATCTGAATGGCCGCGGCGCCCGTGCCGCCGGCCGCGCCTGTGACCAGCAGGGTCTCCCCCGCGGCAAGCTTGGCGCGTCGCTTCAGCCCGATATAGGCGGTGTGGTACTGGATGGTGAACCCGGCCGCCTGTTCCGCCGACATCCCCTCCGGCACCGGGAAGGTCGTGCTTTCGTGCGTCTTACATTCCTCGGCAAAGCTGCCATGGCCGACCATGAAGGCGGCAATGCCCATCAGCCGCGCACCGACCGGCGTGGTCGTCCCCGCCCCCGCAGCGCTCACTTCGCCGAAAAATTCCTGGCCCGGCGTGAAGGGCAGAGGAGGCGTCAGCGGATAGATCCCCCGGCACATCAGCACATCCGGAAAGCCCAGCGCGGCGGCGCACACGCGGATCTTGAGCTCGCCGTCCCCCAGCGGACCGGGCGGCAGCTCGGCACTCGCCACTCGGATCACTTCGCGGGGCTCACCCTGTCCCGTAACCTGCCACGCGCGCACGGTTCACTCCTCCAACTAGCCGCCAATCAGTCTAACCGAGATCCGCCGCGAAGCACTTGGCGATACGCCCTCAAGGTTCCGAACGCCCCTGCAACTAAGCCTCCCACAGCGACAATTTTCGCATTTCCGGCGTGTCGTCTTTTCCCCTCCGTTTTGGATTACATCGCTAGAGGCCCAACTTGCTGATGTGAGCCCCTAAAGAGGGACTCCAGCCGAGCCGCGCGCGGCCGCGCCCGGGCAATCGGGTCTCCGCACAGTAGCCGCCGGGTACTCGCCCAGAGGCTCAGTTTGGCGGTGCACAGAGGACAGTTTCGTGGCGCTAAAGCAAGAGCGCGCCTGAAATGAACAAATCAAATGCGCGTGAGGGAGTTTGCAGATATGAAATCGCGATTACATTCATGCGAGGGCCCTGCATGCCCTCTGGCACGCACGATTGCGCAGGGCGCCCTGATCATAGGCATTGCGGCAGTCAGCGTCACTGTCCCGGCCCTGGCACAGGTCTCCGGCCTAGGGCCTCCGCTGAGCCTGGATCAATTGGGCGTGCTGGAGAGCTCTTCGACGAACAATTTCAATACCGGTACGAGCAATGGCTTCTTTGCCAAGCTCGGAACCAACGGCCGCACGTGTGGCTACGCAAAGCCCGGATGCCATTCGGGCCGGATAGACCGCGCCTAAGGTAGCTATTCCCAACATTTACGCGCCGCGTTCTTCTTGGCTACGGAAGAAACTCCAAGGCCTGTCCATTGAGCCGCGGCCAGCGCACCACGGACCCTAAACATTCGCCCCCCACGAAATCGAAGGCGATAACCTCGTCTTCGGCTACGCAGTACAGATCTCCGTTCGGGCCAAAGCGCAGACCCCGCGGTTTACGGAAGCCGACCTTTCTGCCGGGCGAAAAGATGCGGACGAGGTTCCCCCCGAGCGCTTCATACTCCCGAACCGTCGTCACCGCGTTAGGCGACGCAAATGGGTATTCGCTCGAGACTAAGATGTTGCCATTCGGCCCAAGTAGGAGATCTAGCGGACTGAGTTCCGGGTCGTTGACGAACGGGGATCGCCGGATCGTGCCGCTCAACTCAAAGGCCACAATGGTATTGTCACCCTCGCCATTTGGGCCGATCCCGGAGGCGAGGAATAGGCGACCATCGCGACCGAAGGCGAACCCACGCGGAAATGGCACGACGCCGGAAGGCAAGACGGTGCCAGCCGGCGTGGACAGATCGAGCGAAAAGCCGATGATACTGCGTAAGCCGCGAGACCCCACGTAGTACCGCCCGTCGGGTCCGAAGGTGCCGCCACCGGGGTTGAATCCTGGAATCTGACCGGTGTCGCGAACGACTCTCCCGGCGGCGTCGAGCGCCAGCACTCGGTCGCCGCCACTGTTGACAAATAGCAATCCTGCCGCTGCGTCAAGCGAAAGCCCGCGTGGGTCGCTGATGCGGTTGTCATCGCTAAAAAGGCCGAGCGATCTGCCATCGAGATCGAAGGCAAGCAGCGCACCATATCCGTTGCCGTTGGCACCAGCCGCACTGGAGACAAGGATGGGCATTCGGACATCGACTCCGCGTCAACTTGCCGACGGCGCTGGCAAGGTCAGGGAAGCAGGGTACCCGTCGAGGTCAGGGGATCTCTTAGTGACTCGCCCAGCGTGAGCAAACAACCTAAGACTAAACTCCGAGCTGCTGGTTGACGATGACCCGGTCCCAGTAGATGTCGACGCTCTGGATCCTGCGATCAGCGCCGTATTTGAGAACCATTACACCAGGGTGATCGAACTTTCGTCCGTTTCCCGGGGTCGTTTTGCCGCTGGCGGGATCAACAAACGGGCCAGTCCAGGTGCCCGTCACGCGTTCGATTGAGACGGCGGTATTTCCTTCGACCACAGCGTCGGTCACCGCGACATGGAAATCGGGATACGCCTTAAAGATCATCCCAAAGAAATTGCGGGCACCATTGAAATCGAGCGGTCTCGGGTTACTCGGTTGATGAATCACGACCTTGGGAGGCGGACTCTAAACTGAAGTGCAGCACATTGACGAGGTTAATGTGTTGGCATGAATACGAAGTATCAGCATCTGTGCATCGATGAACGAGCTCATATCCAGTTCCTGTTGCAGCAAGGGTTCACGGTGCGGGCAATTGCCCGCACCGTGAACCGGACGTCGAGCACTATCGGCCGGGAGCTCGCGCGCAACGGCTGGACGCGCCCGGTGCTCCCCCGGGGCCGCGGTCGACCGCTCCTCGCCGGCGGTTACCGGGCTGTGCAGGCCCAGCAGCGTGCCGACATCGAGGCAAGGCGTGCCCGCAGACCGCCGCGGCTGCGCCCCGATACCTGGCTCTGGGCTCAGATGCGAGTCCTGCTGAGCATGGGGCACTCCCCCGAGCAGATCGCCGGCATACTTCGACGCATGCATCCGGGCGATGCGGATCGGCACGTCAGTCACGAGACGATATACACGGCCATCTACGCGATGCCGCGCGGTGAGCTGCGCACCGAGGTCATCGGACTGCTGCGCCAAGCCCGTCGGGCCCGCAAGCCACGCGCTCGCGGCCAAGACCGACGGGGTCAGATCCCGGAGATGATCTCGATCCATGTGAGACCGCCGGAAGTCAACGAACGCGTTGTGCCCGGTCATTGGGAGGGGGACACAATCAGGGGCGCCGGAGTTGCCGCCGTCGTCGGCACGCTCGTCGAGCGCACCACGCTCTTCGTGACCCTCGCCAAACTCGCAGACGGCACCGCCAACTCGGCTGTTGTGGGCTTCAGCCGCGTGCTCAACCGGATCGATGCCCAGAAACGCCTCTCCATGACTTACGACCAAGGCAAGGAAATGGCGGCTCACGCCAAACTCTCAGATAAAACCGGCATCAAGGTGTACTTCGCCGATCCTCACAGCCCCTGGCAGCGCGGCATCAACGAGAACACCAACGGGCTGCTCCGCCAGTACCTGCCGAAGGCTGCGGACCTGTCGATTCTCTCGCAGAAGGACCTCGACGCCATCGCGTTCGATCTCAACGTTCGACCGAGAAAATCCTTAGGCTGGAAGTGCCCCCTCGAACTGTTCATGCCCGAGTCCTTCAACTATGAATCCTACTTCCGCAAAAATGTTGCGCTTCAGACTTGAAACCGCCGGATCAAAAAGAGTCAGCACGGTCTCGATATCGTGGCTGTTCCACGCGGCAGCCCAACGTTCCACATCCTGATGGTTGATCGGGGTCGCGGCCGCAGCAGTCGCCATATCGGGAATTCCCTGCGTTAATCCCACGCTCGCGACCAAGAAAAGGGTAGCGAACCACACGGGTATCTTCTGGTGCACTAGACAAGACCTGTAAAACGGCGGCGGCGATGACTGGGCCTCGACCTACGCCTGGATTGAGTCACCACATCAATACGGCAGTCAAGAAACTACGGCAGCTACATGCCAAGCGGATAGATGAGCAGTCCGATCAACTAGCTAGAGCGTCGTCGCACGGACCAGTAATCCGCCGGCGACGTGAAGGCCGCCGCTTGACGTCAGCGGCCTAATGCGCCTCGCCGTTTGGACCGCGCTCCACCCGTGCCCACGAAGTTGACCGACTTTCAAGACCATGGCCCGCTGCAACGGCGGCGGCGGGGGCACGGATCAGTCCGGCGTTGGGTCCGGCTGGTACGCCGCAGACGATCTCGCGAGCAGCCCCGGAGTGCGGTTAAGCGATTGAATTACCCCGTAATTTGGCTCCCCCGGGTTGGAACCGAGTTGAGCTCCAACCCATTGATCTAACGGGGTGTTTCTCGCGACACCCGAGGCTGTTACCCCTGCTCCCCCGCAGTTTTGTGCTGTGATGTGTCACGTCGATACACGTTGAGCATTAGATTTCCAGGTGACCGACTGTGGTAAAGTGATTTCACCAATACGCTTTACTTGGGAGCGAACCATGAACGCTACCGTCAAACTCAGCAGCAAGTACCAAGTTGTGATTCCGCGCGCTGCGCGGGAGGCCCTCGGACTTGAGGCAGGTGATGAACTCTTGATCCTCTGCAAAGCCGATCGGGTAGTCATGATGCCCAAGCCGAGGAAGTTCAGCGAACGTACTGCGGGTCTGCACCGCGAGATCTGGCAGGGAGCTCAGGCGTACCTGAAAGAAGAGCGCGACAGTTGGTGATCCCTAAGCCATTGCGAGGGCATCGGAAGGTACTGATTGACAGCAGCGTATGGATTTATCACTTCGAGCAGCACCGCGAGTTTGGGGCTGCTGCCGGTCGAGTGATCGAGGCTCTCGAAGAGGGCGCCTTTCGGGCTGTCATTTCGGAGCTAACCTTACTGGAGTTGACCGTTCGCCCTCTGCAGCTGGGGCGTCAGGATGTGGCTGATGAATATGAGCTACTACTCGATTATTTTCCGAACCTGGAGTTGGAACCCATAAGTCGGGACGTGTTGTTGGGGGCGGCGGCGCTGCGAGCTCGTTACCGACTGCGCACGCCGGATGCGATCCTTCTAGCAACGGGAATCCGCAGCGGTGCTACCGCGGCAATTACGAACGACGATGGTTGGCGTGTGGCCGGGCCCGCAGGCATTGAAACAGTTCTGCTACCTGAGCTGTTGGTATAGGCGCGACCTGGCGAGCATGCGCTGGGACTTGCTCTATTTCGCCGCCGGCCGGCGAGGCGATCAGTCGTGACGCGTTCAAGACATATCATCTTCGAAGAGCTTGCGCGTGAGAATGCGCGGATAGCCGAGTTGGCGCGGGCACAGGATGAGGCTCGAGCAAAGATCCAATTTCTTCACTCGGAACTCACGGAAGCCTCATCGACCGATGTGCCCGTGCTGAGTGCACGTGACTACCCGCGGACGGCCGTCGATAAGGTGAACCTGTTCCGCTCTCTCCTCCGGGGGCGTCCCGATGTCTTCCCGGTGCGCTTCGTAAGCAAGAAGACGGGTAAACGCAAGCCGAACGGTCAACTTGACGTGGCCATGATTCAAAGCTTGGTGCGCAAGGAGTGTCTAGACGATGTGGTGGCGAGTTTATGGCCAGGTCATAGTCGATGAATGCCATCACGTGCCGGCGATCTCCTTTGAGCGAGTGCTGTCTGAAGTAAGAGCGCGGTTCGTGGTCGGACTGACTGCGACGCCGCAACGGCGCGATGGACACCAAGCAGTTACGGAGATGCAGCTCGGGCCTGTGCGGCGCCGGGTTGGCGCAAAGGATGCGACTGGACACCTGCTGGTAGCCCATAGGCTCGTGGTACGCGAAACCGGATTCGTCCCTGATGGCGACCAGCGGAACGCAGGAATTCAAGAAATTTACCGGCAGCTGGCGCGCGACAAAGCTCGAAACACGCAGATCATCAACGACGTGATCGCTGCGATCGAAGAGGGCCGCGCACCGATTTTGCTGACGGAGCGAAAGGATCATCTCGACTACCTCCCCGACCACCTCCGCGGATTTGTGCGTCACGTTGTGGTGTTGAAAGGCGGAATGACCCCGAGTGAAGAGCGCTTCTCGGCGCAGCAGCTAGCATCAATTCCGGACGGGACTGAGCGCCTTGTCATAGCGACCGGGCGATACATCGGCGAAGGCTTCGATGACGCGCGGCTCGATACCCTGTTCCTTGCGCTACCCGTTTCCTGGAAGGGCGAGGATGCGGACCGAAATGCTCGTGGACCGGAAGCAGTGGAGGGATCGGAGTGAGGGCAGTTCAGTTCCGGGTATCGGAATCGAATTGCCTGAGAGAGGGATCAAAAGATCAAAACGCTGCGTCGCCATATCTCTAATTGACCTCGATAAGACAGCGTAACGCATTGAAAGTGTTGGCTCCCCGGGTTGCACAACTTGTGCAAACCTGACTCATTGATGCGATGGAAAATTCGAGTTTAGGAATTCCGCACTCGCCCCGGTGAGATCCCCTGGATTCCTGGGCTGCGGCGATACCTGCGTAAATTTGCTGATACCCGCTGTTCAGCGATAGGGTTTCCAGTTCTCAGCTTTTCGCTCTCTCGCGGAATTACGCCGTCTCACGGTTGAAGCACGTAACGCACGCTCCGACCCGCACCTTCCGTGCGCAGTATTCC
Source organism: uncultured Pseudomonadota bacterium (assembly GCA_963850955.1). Classification (GTDB taxonomy): domain Bacteria; phylum Pseudomonadota; class Gammaproteobacteria; order Steroidobacterales; family Steroidobacteraceae; genus 13-2-20CM-66-19. The sequence goes on along the minus strand of CAWKMW010000004.1, from coordinate 3,019,261 downwards.
ACGTTCTGCGAGCTCGGCAAGATCACGCTGCGCGGTTGCTGGACTCACGCGAGTGAGGTGGGCGTACTTCTTGTTGGTCATTCCGCCGACAAACCCACCTGGCCCGGCATCGAGTAGCGCGTTGAGCGCTTTGCTTTGCCGCTCGTTTAAGCCGGATTGGGCGTGCCGCATCCAGAATCGCGCCTTCTGAAGCACGCGTTCCACTGTACCCGCGCTTTCGCCGCAGGCGGCCACAACTTGTTCCAGGAACCATTTGAGCCACTCAGTGGCGTTGAGATCTCCACGCGAGAGTGCCTGAAGGGCATCGTAGTAGTCGTTTCGAACGGCCATGAAACGTGCCGAGAGGCTATAGAGCCGCGATGATCGGTTCTCGTCCTGGGCGAGAGCGCGATCGAGGAGGGCGCGACCGACGCGTCCGTTACCATCCTCGAATGGGTGAATGAGCTCGAACCAGGCATGAGCTAATCCCGCGCGCAGCAGTCCGTCCACGTCTGCCGCCGGCTTATTGAACCAACCCAGAAAGCGTTTGAGCTCCTGCTCAAGCCCGCGTCGCGGAGGCGCCTCGTAATGGACCCGCTGTCGGCCGATCGGGCCGGAGACGATCCGCATGGGCGATGGTCCGCGCAACGCGCCGACGCGGACCTTGCTTAAGCCCGAGCGTCCGGTGGGAAAGAGCGCGGCCTGCCAGCCAGCCAGCATTTTTTGCGTCAGCGGCTTGTCCAGCTTCTGAGTTGCGTCCAGTAGTACGTCCACGAGCCCCTCAATGGAATGGGGTGGTGCGGGCAGTCCGGCGGTCGGCAACCCTAAGCGACGCGCCAGGGAGCTGCGTAGCGCATTGGGGTCGAAGCGCTCGCCTTCGATCGCACTGGTTGCGACGCCCTCCGAGATCAGCACCTCGAGCTGGGCATGGAGGTCGGAACGGGGATCGAGCAGGCGGCTCATTCCGCTGAGCTCCCCCTGTGCCCTGCGGGCCGCCGCGAGCGGCTGCGCCAGACGAGCCGAATCCCAATGAAATTCGGGCCACTCGGGGCGCTGCCAGATCCAGGGCTTGAGGTGCTTAGTCGCCATAATCGCCTCAAAACATGAGGTGATTATAGTCCCTAATCACCTCACGATGCGTGCCCGTATCACGTAATGCCCCGGCCCCTGGGCTCGGCAGCGTCATCCGTTTGTGGCCGCCGGGAAGCGGCCGTGGGTGTCTCGGCGGCCTCAGCTGCGCAATCGGACGCGTATCCGCCCAGGCGGCGATCTCCGATTCCAGCCACGCCACGGAATTCTGGCTCAGCCGTCGTCGCTTGGGGAATTTACCGTCCCGCTCCAAGCGATAGATTGTCATTCTGGATAGGCCGGTGAGTTGCATCACCTGGCGGATTCGAAGAAATTCATAAGACTTCCTGCCTGTGCTGTCGTTGTGGCGCCAGGGCGCGCACGAGCGCCCACCCCGATAATCCGGGCCCACACGGAACAAGTCATGCGAGGTATTGAGCCAATTTCAGGCAAAACTCGAGATTTTTTCCAGAGTTTGTGCTCGAAACACGCAAATACTCCGACCGTGGTGTTCGTCGTGATACGGGCTGAGCAGGTAGGCCTCCTGTCCATTCGTGTCCATTGCAGTATTGCAATAGTTCCATATAATTGGAAATATGAAACCGCCCGAAGCGATATCCGCGCTTAGCGCCTTGGCCTCTGAGGCCCGCCTTTCGGTCTTCCGGCTGCTGGTCAAGCGAGGACCCGAAGGCTACACGCCCTCCGAGCTCGCCGAGCGTCTTGCGCTGCCGGCGCCGACGTTGTCGTTCCATTTGAAGGGCTTGATGCAGGCGGAACTTATCCTGAGCCGCCGCGAGGGGCGCAATCTCTACTACAGCCCGAATTTTGAACGCATGAACGGTTTGGTCGGATTTCTCACGGAAAACTGCTGCACCCTGGCGGATTCGGGCTGCGGGCCACAGTGCGAACCCCAAGCAATTACTTCAGCAGCAAAAAGGAAGCGAGCATGAAACGTCTACACGTTCACGTATCGGTCAAGGATCTCGGTGCATCCGTCCGTTTCTATTCGCAACTGTTTGCAACTGAGCCGACGGTTCAGAAGGCGGATTACGCGAAGTGGATGCTGGATGACCCGCGGGTGAACTTCGCGATCAGCCAGCGCGACGGAAAGCCGGGCGTGCAGCACCTCGGGATCCAGGTTGAGAACCGCACGGAACTCACGGAGGTCTACGAGCGCCTGCAGCGCGCCGAGGCTCCGGTGATCGAGGAGGGCGAGACGACCTGCTGTTACGCCCAAAGTGAAAAAAGCTGGATCGACGATCCCCAGGGGGTGCAGTGGGAGACATTCCTTACCACGGGGGAGAGCGCCGTATATGGGACGGATGAAATTCGCCGGAAGGCGGAGAAGGGCGCAGAGTCCTGCTGCGCACCCAGCTGCTGCTCGCCCAAAGCGGCCTAGGTGTTGCAAAGTGTCGCAGGTCGAGACCGCTTTACCCGCTGACCTGGCTTCCATTCGCGATCTGCTCGAGGCCGCAGGTCTCCCGACCAGCGACCTGGAATCCGCGCAGCCGGACTTCCTCGTCATTCGCGAGGGCCGCGCAGTGATCGCGGCCGGCGCCCTCGAGCGGTTCGAGTCGGCCGCGCTTCTGCGGTCGGTAGTCGTGGCCGAGTCGCAGCGCGGCCGGGGCTTCGGACAACAGATCGTCGGTGAGATTGAGCGCCGGGCGGCAGTTCAAGGCATTGGGCAGCTCGTGCTGCTGACGCAGACCGCCACGGCGTTTTTCCAGAGTGCGGGCTATCGGATCACCGAGCGGAACGGTGCGCCGCCAGCCGTGCGGCAGAGTGCCGAGTTCCGCTCCCTGTGCCCGAGCTCGGCGACCTGCATGGTCAAGGTTCTGGCTGGAGACGGTTAGCCGCAGCCATGGCCGACCGACCGTACAACGTGCTGTTCCTGTGCACCGGGAATTCGGCCCGCAGCATCCTCGCGGAGGCACTGGTCAATCACTGGGGTGGTGACCGGTTTCGCGGCTTCAGTGCGGGCAGTCATCCGAAGGGCACGGTCCACCCGATCGCCATTGAGTTGCTCGAGCGTATGCGGCTTCGCACGGAAGGCCTTCGGAGCAAGAGCTGGGACGAATTCGCTGCGCCGGGGGCGCAACCTCTCGATTTTGTTTTTACGGTTTGTGACAACGCGGCCGGGGAGGTCTGTCCGTACTGGCCAGGGCAGCCCATGACGGCACACTGGGGACTGCCGGACCCGGCGGCGGTCACGAGTTCGGAGTCCGACACGTGGCTGGCCTTTCGAAGCGCGTTCCAGGCATTGGAAAACCGGATCAAGATCTTCACGAGTCTGCCGTTGGCGTCCCTCGACCGCATCAAGCTTCAGGAGCGTCTTAACGCAATCGGCAGGACGCCGGCAAGCCCCGAATGAATCGACTGACAGCACTCGCGGCCGAGGCGATCGGCTCCCTGCTACTGGCTGCCACCGTGGTGGGCTCGGGCGTCATGGCGGAGCGGCTCGCCGGCGGGAACCTCGCGATCGCGCTGCTCGCGAATACCGGGGCGACCGTTGCCGTGCTGGCCACCTTGATCGCGCTTCTGGGTCCATTGAGCGGTGCGCACTTCAATCCGGCGGTCTCGCTCGTTCAGGCTGTCCGCGGGAAGCTCGCGTGGCCGGACGCTGCGGCTTACGGCTTGGTGCAGGTTGCCGGGTGTTGCGCGGGAGTCCTTCTCGCCCATGCCATGTTCGATCTGCCCTGGCTTCAGGCGTCGAGCCACGTACGCGCCGGATGGTCGCAGTGGCTTGCGGAAGCGGTGGCGACCTTCGGCCTTATTCTCGTGGTTCTGGGCCACCGGCGCGCTCAGGACGCGGCCTGGATGGTTGCCGCCTGGATCGGTGCGGCGTACTGGTTCACCGCGTCCACTTCGTTCGCCAATCCAGCCATCACGATTGCGCGCTCGCTGTCGGACACGTTTGCCGGAATCCGGCCTCTGGACGTGCCTGGCTTCATCGTGGCGCAATTCGTCGGTGCTGGGTTGGGCTTCTGGGTGGCGCGCTTCCTGTTCGAGGATGCGCGTACTGCAGAAGCGGCTCACGGCGTCTCACGCGCTGACACTCAGGCCGGGGCGAGCTCATGATGGATCAACCGGTCGCAGTCACCATCTATCACAACCCGGCGTGCGGCACTTCGCGGAACACTCTCGCCCTGATCCGCAACGCTGGCATCGAGCCGACGGTGATTGAATACCTCGAGACGCCGCCAGATCGGGCGACGCTGGAGAGCCTCGTCACTCGGATGGGCTTCCGGCCGCGCGACCTGTTCGGGCCGGCTATTCCCCGGCTGCCGGCCCTTCTGCCAGAAGTGTGGCTGCATCGGGATCCAAAGACAGTCAGGGAGAGAGGGGTTCTCGCATTGGCTAGATTCAGAATGGACTTCCTGATGCTCCTGCCTAACGGATGCCGGATTGTGTTGGAAGTGGATGGGCAGCAGCATTACGCGCCGCCGGACGGGCAGGCCGATCCGGTTCGGTACGCCGAGCTCGCGGCGGCCGACCGCGAGCTAAAGCTGGCTGGATACGAAGTATTTAGGTTTGGGACCGAAGAACTCAGAGCTGAATCGGCCGCGGCCTTTGTTAAGAGCTTCTTTGAGCAGCTTTTTAGCCCGTACGCCGTTCAGCGTTGATAACACTGGGGTTGCGTAGAGGCAGGGTCCGAGGGAGGGGCAATCCGTTGCACGTTTCCAAACCGGCTCCGCCAATTTCGCGTTTCAGGCCGGGCTGCGCGTTTGCGGCTTGTACCTCTGGCGGACTCATGGTTCTGGCTAGGTCTCGATACGCTCCACTCCATCCGTCAGTCGATGATGAGGTCGTCATACTTGAACGGACCGCCGGTGACGGGCCGTAGAGAATTCGGGGAGCCGCCGTCGAGATCATGCACGCCATATTCCTTGGCCTGCTCCGCGCCGATTATGGTGCGGCCCGACAGCGCCATCATGTCCGGATCGTTGTGGATCGCCGCGATAATGCGTCCAGTAAAGTCCGGCGTTTCCATATACGGCAACAGAAAATCGAACTGGCCCGGCTTTTCCGCCATAGAAGACGCCGACCGCGCAGTCTTCAACAAGCCCATCCAGATGCTGACGGACGCCACGCCGAAGGGGCGCAGGTCCACTGCCATGTCGGCCGACATCTTGTCGGTCCCGGCTTTCTGCGCGCCATAGGCGGGGCCGTGGGCGTAGTTCACGGCGCCCGGCGCGGACGTGAAGACCAGCAGACCGCCGGGCTTGGCGACGAGCAGGGGTGCCGCCGCGTGGGCCGCGATATAGCTCGATCGAAGGCCGACGGTGATGATGTCGGCCATTCCCACCGGCCTAGTCCAAAATCCGCCGCGCTGGATCAGATCGCTGCTGATGGCCGCGGCGTTGTTGACCAGAATGTCCAACCGACCTTCATCGCGCTCAACGGTCGCGAACAGCCCGCGCACCGCTTCGTCGTCGGCGTGATCGCAGGCGTACGCAACGCCACGTCCGCCAGCGGCGGTCACCTCCGCCACCGTTTCATGGATCGTACCACCCAATGGCGATGCATCCGCAGTCTGGCTGCGTCCGGTGACATAGACGGTATATCCCGCCGCCCCCAGTGCCCGCGCGATGCCCTGACCCGCGCCGCGGCTCGCGCCGGTCACCACTGCGACACCGTTCTTCATGTACCTCCCCTTTGTCACGGCCCGACGCCTGGGCAGCCGATGTGAGCACACAAGGGCAACCGTGATGTACGAGCGCCGCTTTGAGCTCGCCGGCCCTCCTTGATGGTACTGGAACCTGTCTCAAAACTGTTTGAGAAGAACGCTTCGACCCCTTCGTCTTCTATCAGTCGAGTCGCTTCGGACCCACCGGGGTTCAGGTGTCCTCCAAGTCGGCCGTACGGAAACTGTACGGAAACTTCGTCGATAGGGAATTGGCCGCGCGGCCGGCTCTCACCTCGTTCGCGCTGATCTCGCGGACCGGAGAGGTGGCTGCTATCCGCCAGCATCTCGACCGAACTTCGCTGAGCTGCCGATTACCCCGTATAAGGTGCGGCGTTCCGATCAACTTGAAAAAGAAAGTCGCCAGGACGCCGAGCAACGCAAGTGAGCCCAATACGAAGCTCACAATCGGCTCGACGATCGCGAGCAGAATGAGCGCTGGAAGACTTAGCGACCTCCAGAGAACCCACAGGGCACCGCGGCCAACATCGCTGGCGTTCACTCGCTTACGCCGAGCGCTGCATTTGAACCAGAGGCGCTCCGTCTCGTCGCGCAGAGTTCCTCAAGATAGTCGGCCCAGGCCTGCATCATTTTTCGCCGCTCGGCGAGCCGCTCTGCACGATTGTAGGCGCCGCGGCTTTCATTGCGTTCGGCGTGAGCAAGTTGCAGTTCAATGAGGTCGGGGTGCCACCCGAGCTCATTGAGGCAGGTCGAGGCAGTCGAGCGGAAACCGTGTGCGACCATTTCGTCGGCGCTAAATCCCAGCCTTCGCAGCGCTGCATTGATGGTGTTGTCGCTGATCGGCCGGTCCTTGGAGCGAATGGACGGAAAGATGTAGTAGCCCTTGCCGGTCAGGGTATGCAGGTCGCTAAGGAGGGCGACTGCTTGGGTCGACAGAGGCACGACGTGAAGCTCGCGCATCTTCATGCGGGCGGCGGGCATACGCCACTCGGCGCCTTTCAGGTTGAACTCGTCCCAGGCAGCCCCTCGCAGCTCGCCGGGCCGGACGAATGTCAGGGGAAGGAGCTTTGGGTCGACAATCGCCGCGCGGTTGCGACGAACGACTGAGGCGAGCGTGCCGCGCAGATCGACGGTGGGAATCCCGTTCGGCACGGCCAGTCACCACCGCATAGCGGAAGACGTTCCCGCATTGGGAGCGCACTCGATGGGCGGTTTCGTTTCGCCCGCGGGCCTCGACTTTCTTGAGCAGGGGAAGGATGTCGACTGCCTTGAGGTGGGCGATGGGGTGTTTGCCGATGTATGGGAAGACAAAGGCCTCAAAGCGCTCCTGCTTATTGAGGAAGGTCTTCTCGCTGAGCGAGCCCCTCTGCATCTCGAGCCACTCACGGGCGAGCAGTTCGAACGTGTCGGATTGGGCGGCACGCTCTGCCTGCCGCTGAACGCTCGGATCCGCCCCCATCTCCACCAGCCGGCGACTTTCCAGGCGACGGTCGCGGGCCACTTTAAGGGTGATCTCGGGGTAGGGCCCAAGGGAGAGGAGCTTTTCGCGACCCTGAAAGTAGTACTTGAAGCGCCAGCCTCGCGTGCCGGAGGGATTGACGAGGAGATACAGGCCTTCACCGTCGAACAACTTGATCGGACGTTCGCCCGCCCTGGCGTTGCGAATTGCGGTGTCCGTGAGCTTCATGGGGGTAGCTCCTGGGAAAATGGGCCTTTAGGGGTAGCTTTTGACCTCTGAGCTACCCCACGCGGGGGTGAGCTACCCCGATATGTATCCCCGCGAGCCGCGAGCCGCGAGCTGTCAAGTTACCGTCTGGGACTCATGGATATCGTAACGTACTGATTATTATTGATAAGAAGGCGATATTAGAGCACGGTGAGACGACTTGAGACGCGGTGATTAGGGCGTAATGGCTCCCCGGGTTGGAATCGAACCAACGACCAACGGATTAACAGTCCGACGCTCTACCGCTGAGCTACCGGGGAACAGGCAGGACGCTAGAAGGGCGCGGATTCTCGGGCACAGTCCTCGTCCGAGTCAAGGAAGCCGCCCCGCGCGCGGGGGTCGCCGCTGCTGCCGCAGCAGGCCTCTTACTAGAGGTACGTACGCGACTGCGTTGATGATGAGCAGCAGCGCCGCGAGCACCCACTGGATCTGCGCGGTGAGCGCCGCCGGGTAAAGCACCGAGTGGAGATAGTGAGCGAGAAATCCCCCTGAGTAGCCTGCAGCGCCGCCGCGCTGGCGCAGGTAGTTCTCGAGCGGTGTCAGCGGACAGATGGAGGAGGAGAGCTCGACCCAGCATCCCCATGCGAGCGCCGGCAGATGCAGCAGCACGACCTGGCGCCAGCGCCAAGCGAGAAAGCCGCCGAAGATCACAAAGCTGGTGAAGCCGAAGTGAACGACTACGAGAGCATCGGCCAGGAGCGACCAGAGCATCGCCCAGACAATGCCCTACGCGGCGACGCGCTCGGTGAGCAGACGGGCGATGCGTGCCAGCGCCTTCTCGAGAGTCTCCATGCTGCAGGCGAAGGACAGGCGCATGTGACCGGGGGCCCCGAAGCCTGAACCGGGTACCACGGCGACGCCCGCCTCGTTCAGAAGCAGCTCGGCGAACTCGTTGTCGTCGCGGCAGCCAAGCGCGCTCATGGCCCGCGAGACTTCCGCGAAGGCGTAGAAGGTGCCCGCCCCGGGCAGGCAGCTGACTCCGGGCAGGGCGTTCAGCGCCCGCACGACGAAGTCCCGCCGCGCCTTAAAGGCGGCATTCATGGCACCCACGCAGCTTTGATCGCCGTTCAGGGCAACGGTGGCGGCCTTCTGCGAGATGCTCGAAGCATTGGACGTCGATTGGCCCTGGACGGTGCTCATCGCCTGGATAATTTCCTTTGGTCCGCCGCAGTAGCCGATTCGCCAGCCCGTCATCGCATAAGCCTTGGAGACTCCATTGATGGTGACCGTGCGCGGATACAGCTCGGGCACCGCCGTCACGAGACTGCAAAAGGGCTCGGGCTCCCAGTAGATCTTCTCGTACATGTCATCGGTGCCGATGACGATGCGCGGATGTTCGAGCAGCACGTCGCCCAAGGCTTTCAGTTCGGCGCGCGAATACGCCGCGCCCGTCGGATTACAGGGACTGTTCAGAAGCAGCAGGCGCGTCTTGGGCGTGATGGCGGCTGCAAGCTGGCGCGGCGTGATTTTGTAGCCTTGGGCCATCCCGGCAAACGGCATGACCGGCAATCCATCGGCGAGCAATACCATGTCCGGATACGAGACCCAGTAGGGCGCGGGTATGACCGCCTCATCGCCCGCATCGAGCACCGCCATACAAAGATTGAAGATCGTCTGCTTGGCGCCGGAGGAGACCAGGATCTGCGAGCGCTCATACGTGAGCGCGTTGTCGCGCTGGAACTTGGCGATGATCGCGTCCTTGAGCTCATCGATCCCGTCGACGTTCGTGTAGCGGGTAAAGCCGCTCTTGATCGCCTCGATGCCCGCCTGTGCGATGTGCGCGGGCGTATCGAAATCCGGCTCTCCGGCGCCAAGACCGATAACGTCCTTGCCCTGGGCCTTCAGACGCGCGGCACGGGCAGTCACCGCAAGTGTGGGTGAGGGCTTTACGCGCTGAACGCGTCGGGATACAGGCACAGTCACTTAAATTCCCTGTGGTTCGCTTCAAATCCGGCCACCCGGCTATATTAAGGGATTACGCCCGCAGCAGCCACGCGGCGGCCTCGCACACCTTATATAGACACCTCTGCAGATACCTCGCATGGATTCGCGCCCCTTTGAACTTCACGCCGACTACACGCCCGCCGGCGATCAGCCTCAGGCCATCGACAAGCTGGTCGAGGGCCTGAGCGAGGGTCTGGCCCATCAGACGCTGCTCGGCGTGACGGGCAGTGGCAAGACCTACACCGCCGGGAGCGTGATCCAGCTCGTGCAACGTCCGACCATGGTGCTTGCGCACAACAAGACGCTCGCGGCGCAGCTCTACGGCGAGTTTCGCGAGTTCTTCCCGCACAACGCGGTCGAGTACTTCGTTTCCTATTACGACTACTACCAACCGGAGGCGTACGTCCCCTCATCGGACACCTATATCGAGAAAGACTCCTCGGTGAACGAGCACATCGAGCAGATGCGGCTCTCGGCCACCAAGGCGCTGCTGGAACGCTCGGACTCGATCATCGTTGCCACCGTCTCTTCGATCTACGGACTTGGCGACCCGCAGGCGTATCTGGCGATGGTGCTGCATCTGAAGCGGGGCGATCGCCTGGATCAGCGCCAGCTGCTGCGGCGACTCGCGGATATGCAGTACACGCGCAACGAGCTGGATCTCACGCAGGGCACTTACCGGGTGCGTGGCGATGTAATCGATATCTTCCCGGCTGAGTCCGAACGCGAAGCGGTGCGGGTGGAGCTCTTCGATGACACGATCGACTCCCTCACGCTCTTTGATCCCCTGACCGGGGCGATCAACCGCAAGGTGCCGCGCTTCACCGTGTACCCGGGCACGCACTATGTGACCCCGCGCGACAGACTCGTCGGCGCGGTGGATCAGATCCGCGAGGATCTGCGCGCGCGCCTGAAAGAGCTACGCGCGGCGGGGCGCCTGGTCGAGGCGCAGCGCCTTGAGCAGCGCACCTTGTTCGACATGGAGATGATCAAAGAGGTGGGGTATTGCGCGGGTATCGAGAACTACTCCCGCTATCTCTCGGGGCGCGCCCCGGGGGAGCCGCCGCCGTGTCTCTTTGATTATCTGCCAAAAAATGCGCTGCTGTTCGTGGACGAGAGCCACCAGACGATCCCGCAGCTCGGTGCGATGTACAAGGGCGACCGCTCGCGCAAGGAGGTGCTGGTGGAGTACGGCTTCCGGCTGCCTTCGGCGCTGGACAACCGTCCCCTGAAGTTCGAGGAGTGGGAGCAGCTCGCGCCACAGATGATCTTTGTCTCCGCCACACCCGGGGGTTACGAGTCCAAGCACTCCGCGCAGGTGGTCGAGCAGCTCGTGCGCCCGACCGGGCTCATCGATCCGGAGGTCGAGGTGCGGCCCGTGGCGACGCAGGTCGATGACGTGCTCTCCGAGATCAAGAAGTGCGCCGCACAGGGCGAGCGCGTCCTCATCACGACACTCACCAAGCGGATGGCCGAAGATTTGACCGAGTACCTGAACGAGCACGGCGTGCGCGTACGTTACCTGCACGCGGACATCGAGACGGTGGAGCGCACCGAGATTATCCGCGACCTGCGGCTGGGTAAGTTCGACGTGCTGGTCGGCATCAACCTCCTGCGCGAGGGCCTGGACATGCCAGAGGTCGCGTTGGTCGCGATTCTGGATGCCGATAAGGAGGGCTTTCTGCGCTCGGACAATTCGCTCATCCAGACCATCGGACGTGCGGCGCGCCACATCAACGGCCGCGCGATCCTCTACGCCGATCGCATGACCGGCTCGATGCAGCGCGCGATCGATGAGACCGACCGTCGCCGACAGAGGCAGGTCGAGTACAACAAGCAGTACGGCATCACTCCACGCGGCATCCAGAAGTCGGTCACGGACATCATGGAGGGGGCGCGCGCCGAGGCTCCGCTGCCCGGGGAGAGGCGCCGCGCCGGCAAGCCTTTGGCGGCGGAGGATCTGAAGCCCGAGGCGCTCGTTAGACAGATCAAGCGCCTGCAAGGGGAAATGCTGCGCAAGGCGCGCAATCTTGAGTTTGAAGAAGCGGCGGGTCTGCGCGATGAGATCGAGCGTCTCAAGCAGCTGGAACTGGGCTTCCCCGCGCCACGCACGCAGACGTAAGTGCTTGGAAACTCACGCATTAGCTTGCTTCAACTGTCTCACTCTTGTATCGTTCGCGCCCCCTTGCCGTGCGCGGAAGCGGTTGCAGGCGCGTAGCTCAGTGGTAGAGCATCACCTTGACATGGTGGTGGTCGGTGGTTCGATCCCACTCGCGCCTACCAGATGCCAAGAAGAGGGCGCTCGCGGTAGAAACTAAAACCGCAGCGCCCTTTTTTTGCCGCCTGAGAAGCGTCCGCCGTGCGGCAGAGTTGCATGAACTTAGAGTCGATATGCCCGTTGTCACATTGCCCGACGGTAGCCAGCGTGTCTTCGATCACCCGGTGACGGTGGACGAGGTCGCGGGCAGCATTGGCGCGGGCCTGCGCAAGGCTGCGCTCGCCGCGCGCGTGAACGGCAAGCTGGTCGACACCTCTTTTGTGATCACCGGTGATGCGAGCCTCGCGATCGTCACCGAGAAAGATGCGGACGGCCTCGAGGTCATCCGGCACTCCACGGCCCATCTCTTGGCCCAGGCGGTCAAGGAACTCTTCCCCGAGGCGCAGGTGACCATCGGCCCGGTCATCGAGGATGGCTTTTACTACGACTTTGCCTACGCGCGGCCCTTCACTCCCGAGGATCTCGCGGCGATCGAAGCGAAGATGACGGAGCTTGCGAAGAAGGACCAGACCGTCAACCGCCGCGTCATGTCGCGCGATGAGGCGGTCACGTTCTTCCGCAACCTGGGCGAGCTGTACAAGGCGGAGATCATCGCCGGTATCCCGGAAAAGGATGAGATCAGTCTCTACGGGCAGGGCAACTGGGTGGATCTGTGCCGCGGTCCGCACGTGCCCTCCACCGGCAAGCTCAAAGCGTTCAAGCTCACCAAGGTGGCGGGCGCCTACTGGCGCGGGGATTCGCGCAACGAGATGCTGCAGCGGATCTACGGCACGGCGTGGGCTGACAGGAGACAGCTGGATGAGTACCTGCACCGCCTGGAGGAGGCCGAGAAGCGCGATCACCGGCGCATCGGCAAGGAACTTGATCTCTTTCATCTGCAGGAAGAGGCCCCGGGAGCGGTGTTCTGGCACCCCAAGGGCTGGACCGTGTTCCAGTCTCTCATCTCCTACATGCGCGAGCGCCAGCAGGCCGCCGGCTACGAGGAAGTGAGCGCGCCTGAGCTCATGGATGCGCAGCTGTGGGCGCAGTCGGGACACCTGGAGAAGTTCGGCGAGAACATGTTTCTCACCAAGACCCCCGATGAGCGCGTGTACGCCATCAAGCCCATGAACTGCCCGGGCCACGTCCAGATCTTTAAGCACGGGCTGCGCAGCTATCGGGAGCTACCGGTGCGGCTCGCAGAGTTTGGCAAGGTGCATCGTTATGAGCCTTCCGGCGCGCTGCACGGCCTTATGCGCGTGCGCGCGTTCACTCAGGACGACGGCCACGTATTCATCACCGAGGATCAAATCACCGCAGAGTCCGTGGCGATCACGAAGCTGATCCTTGATATCTACCGCGACTTTGGCTTCGAGGACGTACGCATCAAGTACGCCGACCGCCCGGCCAAACGCGTCGGCAGCGACGCCATCTGGGACCGGGCGGAAGCGGCGCTGCAGGCGGCTTCAAAGGCGGCGGGGATCGAGTACACCCTCAACCAGGGGGAGGGGGCCTTCTACGGTCCGAAGCTCGAATTCGTCCTGCGCGATGTCATTGGGCGCGATTGGCAATGCGGCACGCTGCAAGTGGACCTGAACCTGCCCGAGCGCCTCGGGGCCTACTACATCGATGAGCACAGCGCCAAGCGCACGCCGGTCATGTTGCACCGCGCGATTTTCGGCTCCCTGGAGCGCTTTTTTGCGATCCTGCTCGAACACCACGCGGGCAAACTCCCCGCTTGGCTCTCTCCGGTGCAGGCGGTGATCCTCAGCATTACTGACCGACAGGACGAATACGTCCGCCGCATGACGGAATCCCTGAAAAATCAGGGATTTCGGGTGGAGTCCGACTTGCGTAACGAGAAGGTCGGCTTTAAAATCCGCGAGCACACGCTCAAGCGTGTTCCGTATCTATTGGTAGCGGGCGACAAGGAAGTGGCCGCAAATCTGCTTGCAGTGCGCACACGTAGCGGCAAGGACCTGGGCACGATGGTCCCGGAGACGTTCGCCGAACGACTCCGCGTCGAGCTCGAAAGCCGCGGGCGCCGGGTATTGGAGGGATAACGAATCGCTAGTGCAACAAAGCGGGTCCGGCGCAACGAAGACATCAGCGCGCCGCAACTGCGCGTGATCGCGGCCGACGGGTCGCAGGCGGGAGTGATGTCGCGGTATGACGCCCTGCAAATGGCGTTGTCCGCGGAGCTGGACCTGGTGGAAGTATCGCCGACCGCTGAGCCGCCGGTCGTGCGCATCATGGACTACGGCAAATTCCTGTTCGAACAGAACAAGAAAGCCCACTCTGCCAAGCGCAAGCAGAAGCAGATTCAGGTCAAGGAAGTGAAATTTCGTCCCGGTACGGGAGAGGCGGATTACCAGATCAAACTGCGTAATCTCACCCGCTTCTTGACCGAGGGTGACAAGGCCAAGGTGACCTTAAGGTTCCGCGGCCGCGAGATGGTGCACCAGGACATCGGGCGCAAGCTCCTCGATCGGGTTTCCACTGACCTCGCCCCGCATGCGGTGGTGGAGCAGAACCCGCTCATGGAAGGCAAGCAGATGGTCATGGTTTTTGCACCGAAGAAGAAGTAGCGCTTGAGGCGGCAGGGCCGGAAGGCTCCTGCAACCTGAAGCGTTCGCCCGCAAGCGGGTGCGCAAGCGCCTTGTGAGCGGGGCTATACAATTAGGAGTTCAAGTCGATGCCCAAGTTGAAAACCAACCGGGCCGCGGCCAAGCGCTTTCGCAAAACGGCGAAGGGCTTCAAAGGCTACGCGGCCAATCGTCGTCACAACCTCGGCCACAAGGCCCGCAAGCTCAAACGCCAGGCCCGCTCCGGCGGCTCGAGTCTCGTCGACCACACTGACGTGGGTCGTCTCGAGCGGCTTCTTCCCTATTCCAAGTAAGCGAGCAGCACCATGGCACGAGTTAAGCGTGGCGTGACGGCCGGGCGCCGTCACAAGAAAGTTCTCGGCAAGGCGAAGGGCTACTACAATGCCCGGCGCAAGACCTATCGCGCCGCCAAGCAGGCGGTCATCAAGGCGGGCCAGTACGCCTATCGCGACCGGCGACAGAATAAGCGTGAGTTCCGCGCCCTGTGGATCGCGCGCATCAACGCCGCCGCCCGGATCTACGGGCTCACCTACAGCCGCATCATCAACGGCCTGAACAAGGCGGGCGTTCAGATCGACCGCAAGGTCCTCGCGGACATCGCGGTGCATGACACTGCGGCGTTTGGTGCGATCGCGCAGCAGGCCAAGACCGCTCTCGGCATTAGCGCAAGTTAAGGGGCGGGTCTTGGCAGACCTGACGGCCCTCACCGGCCAGGCGCTCGCCGAGGTCGCCGCCTGCGGGGACCTCGCGGCCCTCGAGGAAGCGCGCGTGCATTGGCTGGGCAAGAAGGGGGCGCTCACCGAGCAGTTGAAGGCGCTCGGCACGCTCAGCCCGGCTGAGCGTCCGGCCGCCGGCGCGCGCATCAACCAAGCGAAGCAGGACGTGCAGGCGGCGATCGAGACGCGCCGCACGTACCTTGCGCGCGCGGCGATCGAGCACTCCCTCAGCGCCGGGCGCATCGATGTGACCCTGCCAGGACGCGGCGAGGAAATGGGTGGTCTGCACCCGGTCACCAAGGCGCGCCTGCGTATCGAGACGCTCTTTCGGCGTGCCGGCTTCGAGGTCGCCGCCGGTCCTGAGATCGAGGACGACTTTCACAACTTCGAGGCGCTCAACATCCCCGCCAATCACCCGGCGCGAGCGCTGCACGACACGTTCTATTTTCCCGACGGGCGGCTCCTGCGCACGCACACCTCCCCGGTACAGATCCGCGCATTGCTCGAGCATGGCGCGCCGCTAGCGATCATCGCGCCCGGCCGCGTGTATCGCTGCGACTCGGATATGACGCACTCGCCCATGTTTCATCAGCTCGAGGGCCTGGCGGTCGCTGAGAACATCAGCTTCGCCAACATGAAGGCGGTGTTGCACGGATTTCTGCAGGCCTTCTTCGAGCGCGATCTGGCGATGCGCCTGCGGCCGTCCTATTTCCCCTTCACCGAGCCCTCGGCCGAGGTGGATATGTCGTGCGTCTTCTGCGAGGGCAAGGGCTGTCGCACCTGTAAACAGAGCGGCTGGCTCGAGATCTCCGGCTGCGGCATGGTGCACCCGAACGTGTTGCGCGCGAGCGGGGTTGATCCGGAGCGCTTCAGCGGCTACGCCTTTGGCGCCGGCATCGACCGGCTGGCGATGCTGCGCTACGGCGTTAATGACCTGCGCCTGTTCTTCGAGAACGACCTGAGGTTCCTCAAGCAGTTCCGGACCTTCAGCGCATGAAGATGCCGTACCGCTGGCTCGCCGAGTGGGTGCCGCTGCCGTGGCCTGCGCCGGAATTGGGCGCGCGTCTTACCATGGCGGGATTTGAGCTTGAGTCCCTCGAGCGCGCGGCGCCTGATTTCTTGAAGGTGCTCGTGGCGGAGATCTTAAGCGTCGAGCGGCATCCGCAGGCGGACAAGTTGCAGGTGTGCCGCGTGAGCACCGGGAGCGGTGCGGTGCGGCAGATTGTCTGCGGCGCGCCCAACGCGCGCGCAGGACTCAAGAGCGCGCTTGCCGAGATCGGCGCGACGCTACCGGGTGAGATCAGCATCAAGGCGACCAAGCTGCGCGGGGTCGACTCCCAGGGGATGCTCGCCTCCGCCAAGGAGCTGGGACTTGCAGACAGTTCCACCGGCATTCTCGAACTGCCCCCCGATGCGCCTGTCGGCAAGTCTCTGCGCGAGTACCTCAATCTTGATGAGCCGGTGCTCGATCTGAACGTGACCCCCAATCGCGGCGATGCGATGTCGGTACTCGGTGTCGCGCGCGAGGTGGCCGCCCTCACCGGCGCAGCGGTTACCGGCCCGGCGCTCGTCACGGTCACCGCGATGCACACGCAGCAGCTGGGCGTGACGCTCGAGGCGCCGGCCGCCTGTCCGCGTTTTGCCGGTTGTATCGTGCGCGGCATCGACAACCGCGCCCCCGCCCCCCTGTGGCTGCGCGAGCGCCTGCGGCGCGCGGGCGTGCGCTCGATCAGTCCGGTGGTCGACGTCACCAACTACGTCATGCTCGAGCTCGGCCAGCCGATGCATGCCTACGATCTTGCGAAACTCCGAGGCGGCATACGCGTACGGCTGGCACGTGCGGGCGAGACACTCACCCTATTAGATGGCAGAGAGTTGCGCGCCGAACCTGACATGCTCCTCATCGCGGATGAGGAGGGCGCGGTGGGCCTGGCGGGGATCATGGGTGGGCTGCGTACCGCGGTGTCTGCGGACACGCGTGATGTGTTTCTGGAATCGGCCTTCTTTGCGCCCGAGGCGATCCTCGGGCGCGCCCGGCGCGTCGGACTCGTGACGGATGCGGGCCAGCGATTTGAGCGCGGCGTGGATCCGGCCGGCCAGCGCCGCGCGATCGAGCGCGCGCTCGCGCTGCTCGTTCCGATCGCGGGCGGCTCGGCGGGCGGCGTCGGTATGGCCGAGTCCGTCGCCCACCTGCCCAAGCGCGCGCCCGTGACGCTGCGGGACTCGCAACTGAAGCGGCTGCTTGGTGCGGAGGTGCCCGCTGGGCGCGTGATGCGGGCGCTCGAGGGCTTGGGAATGCAGGTAGCGACGACGGCCGGGGCCTGGCAGGCGACGCCGCCGTCCTATCGCTTTGACATCAGTATCGAGGCGGATCTGATTGAAGAGGTCGCAAGAATCGTAGGTTTTGATGCCATCCCAGAGACCGATGCGCTCGTACCGCAGCGCTTCCGGCCTCTGCCCGAGGAGCGTGCTTCGGAAGCCGCGCTGCTCGAGGCGCTCGCGGCGCGCGACTATCAGGAAGCCATCACGCTCGCTTTCGTCGATCCGGCGCTGCAAGCGCGCCTGTTCCCCGAGCAGCCCGCGCTGCGGCTCGCCAATCCGATCGCGAGCGATCTGTCGGTCATGCGTTTATCGCTGTGGCCCGGGCTGCTGCGCGCGGTGCTCGACAACCAACACCGCCAGCAGGACCGCGTCCGCCTCATGGAGCACGGCACCCGCTTTGAGCCCAGCGGCACCCTCACACGCGAGATCGATTCGCTGGCCGGGATCGCCTGCGGTGCGCGACTGCCGGAGCAGTGGGGCATCAGCAAGGATGAGCGCGCGGCGGTGGATTTTTTTGACGTAAAGGCCGATGTGGGCGCGCTCCTTGCCGCGACCGGCGAGCCGGAGGCCTTCACCTTTGAAGCGCGGGAACATCCGGCGCTGCATCCGGGCCGCAGCGCGCGCGTGCTGCGCCGCGGTGAAGCCATCGGCTGGCTCGGCGAGTTACATCCGACGCTCGTAGCGTCGATGGATTTTACATATACGCCGGTGCTGTTCGAGCTGGACGTGGCAGGTCTTGCCGTGCGGCGGGCGCTGCACCAGGAGATCTCGCGTTTTCCACAGGTGCGCCGCGATCTGGCCGTGGTGCTTGATGAGTCGATCACTTTAAGTACCCTGGCTGAGCGTGTAACCTTGGTGGCCTCAAGCCTCCTGCGTGAACTCCGCGTTTTTGACGTGTATCGGGGCGCCGGCCTCGAACAAGGTCGAAAAAGCATTGCTTTAGGCTTGATTTTTCAGGATATTTCTCGCACTCTAACCGACGATGAAGTGGAGCGCCTGATGGCCTCTGTGGTCGCGGATTTGCGCGAGAACTTGAACGCAAGAATTCGAGAATAAAGAAATGGCCCTGACCAAAGCGGAGATGGCGGAAGCGTTGTTCAACCAGCTCGGGCTCAACAAGCGTGAAGCACGAGAGCTGGTGGATCTGTTCTTCGAGGAAGTTCGTGCCGCGCTGTCGGGCGGCGAGCAGGTGAAGCTTTCCGGCTTCGGCAACTTTGACCTGCGCGACAAGAACCAGCGGCCCGGCCGCAATCCCAAGACCGGCGAAGAAATTCCGATCAGCGCGCGCCGGGTGGTGACGTTCCGTCCGGGGCAGAAACTGAAGGCACGGGTCGAAGCCTATGTTGGAGCCAAAGAATAACGCTCAGCTGCCGGCGATTCCCGGCAAGCGCTACTTCACCATCGGTGAGGTGAGCGAGCTGTGCGGCGTGAAGCCACACGTGCTGCGCTACTGGGAGCAGGAGTTCCCGCAGCTCAAGCCCGTTAAGCGTCGCGGTAACCGGCGCTACTATCAGCGCCAAGACGTCATCGTGATCCGCCAGATTCGCAGCCTTCTGTACGATCAGGGCTTCACCATCGGCGGCGCGCGTAACAAGCTCGGCGGTGAGGAAGCTCGCACCGATGTCACCCAGAGTCAGCAGATCGTGAAGCAGCTGCGCGTTGAGCTGGAAGAGCTGATGAAGATCCTGCGGCGCTGAAGGCGCCACAGCAAAAGCGAAAACGGCGTATGATCTGCGGCCCGCGCGGCACCTCCCCGCCCGCGCGTCGAGTTTCAATAAGAACAAATCGAGTCGGAGCGTGGCGCAGTCTGGTAGCGCACTTGCATGGGGTGCAAGGGGTCCCGAGTTCAAATCTCGGCGCTCCGACCAATAAAATCAATAACTTCGCGGTGTGATTTGGTCGCAGGTCTGCGATGGGGTACCCACTGGGGTACCCGTAGAAGCTTCCAGGCGGGAAACGCCCGCTTCATCGCCTGGTCGACGCCGTAAGGGCGAGATGAGGAGACTTCGACATGCCTGAACTCGTGCACGGGCACGCCTTCGACTTCGACACCGCGAAGTGCTTGCGATGCGGGATGACGAGCTCGCAGGTGAGCGATGCGGGTGATCAGCCGTGCACTGGGCGACCTCTCGTGCCTGAGGTCGACGAGGCGGAGAGCCACCACCGCGAATTCGTGCGGCCCGACGAGTAAGAAGCCCTGGCCGTCCCGGCGCGCGCAGCGACCCGTCACTCGTGGCAACGTACAAGAACCGGCCGCCAATGGATTCCGGCATCGAGCTGCGACGCTACCTGCCGCTTGTGGCGCTCGAGGACATGCTGCGCGATCGGCGGCTGCGCCTGACGCGCGTCGATCAGTTCGAGGACATATTCGAGGGATCAGTTCCGAAGCAGCAGATCGATGACCAGGTGCCGATCTTCAGCAGTGCAAATGCCATGCTGATGATGGGGGAGTGCACCGCCGCGCAGTACCCAGGAATGGCCACGCCGCCGCGGATATACCGCGATGGCTTCGCACTGATGGAGATCCGGCGCCGAGCGGCGACTCGCTCGGCCCACGCCAGCTGCTGGACAGCCGGGCCGGAATCCGAGGGCATGTGGCGTTTGTACTGCGAGGATGGTGCGCGAGGCCTGGGCGTCTCGCTACGCAGTACCCTCGGAAAAGTTGAGGCCTCGGTCGAGGCGCACGATCTGTTTGTGAGCCCCGTGACATACCGCTACTACCACGAGGGGCCGGCATTCAACGATGAGATCGATCCCTTCATGCACAAGCGCCTGGGGTTCAAGCACGAGGGTGAGGTGCGGCTGTTGAAGTATGACGCACCGCATCAGCGCGTCCTAGCTTGGGCGCTGACCGGCGGTGATCGCTACGCGCCCGTGCCAGCTCCGCCACCAGAGCTGCCGGAGCGCATTTTCCTGGCCTGGAACGCGCTCGAGGTCGCGGACGCCATCACCGTCAGTCCTTACGCCACCGCGGACTACGAGAAGCAGGTGCGGACGGCTGTGGCCGCGATCGATCCCGCTGCGGCTGACCTGATCGAGCTATCGGTGCTCAGCGAGCGCCGCTACGCGGCCCTGTTTTGACGAAGCCACAGGAGTGACGATTCGAGGACGGATCGATTCAGATTCGGTAAGCAGTATCGGGGGAAGGTGGCTATGCTCAACAAGAAGAGGACACTCGCAGTTGTGCTCCTGGTTGTCGCCTCCGCCGTTCTGCGGGCGGACCAATGGAGCGCTTCAATTCGTAACCTTATTGATGCTCACCAACGCGTCGCGAAACTTGCCCAGCAAGAGTGCAATCAAGGCGATGGGATAGCCTGCGACAAGGTGCTCGTCGCGCAGGCCAGGATCAGTCTTCTATCGCTCGAACTGCGGCATCGATCAGGCAAGGTCCACGACGCATTGCAAGACGTCGATACAGCTATGTCGGATCTCGAAGACGTCGTGGACGATCAGTGAGATACCGCCCCGAAGCACTAGCCGCCGCGGGATCAACGAGCTGGTAGGAGGGGATCGCGACACCGGCTTCCGTCAGTCGTCCGAACATATAGGCCAGGACCAGGCGGCGCTCGTCGTAAACCATCTGCACACGAAGACCTCTAGCTCGGCGGCAATGACTTCCTTCGGCTTCGGCGAGCGATACCAGGAGAACATGAGGCGCTTCCAGTACTCCGGCGAGCGCAGGACGATCTGATCCGTTACGACGGCGATGTCGTCAGAGAGCGGCGGCACTCTCACGCGCGGCAGTCTGTCGGCGACTTCCGGATCCAGCGCGTGTGGGCGCGTGATGTGTCGGATGACTTCGAGCGCGGTGGGAGGCGGGAAGTGGCGCCCATCCGGAACTGTGGAACCATTCCCACGCCGCAGCCGCTTCATAGCCACCACCGAAACCATTACCCGGGTGGCGGCGGATTCTGCGCTTGCCCTCAGGCGATGTCATCAGACCCCGCGGCGCCGCTCGCAGAGCCCTACGACAGCAAACACCCAAGCCAGCTGCGAGCGTAGAGTGCGCCGGCAGCGCCGACAGCCGCGATCACGAAGTTCGCGCCGGTGCCCATCACAAACGTCGCATATCCGTGGGCAGCCCAGATTCGTCTGGCGTAGGCCAGGTGCAGATCATCGACGCCATTAATGGTCTCAGGCACGTGGGCCATGTGATTCCACGACTCCCACTTTGCGGCGACCTTGAAAGCGAGCCATACGCCGATACCGGCGACCGCCTCCCGCGCTTGCGTCGCCCCGAGAAGCAGTGCGGAGAAAAAGATGATTCGCTCGAGATAGCCGACCCACATTCCGCTCTTATCCGATTTCTCGGTCAGTTTCTCCCAGCGGGTCTGAGTCAGGGGATCGTCCGAGATCGGCGGCACACGGATCTGCTCGCGAAGGAACTTGACGAACAAATGGGTCAGGGGATGTCCGGCCAGCACCGTGATCGTGCCGAAAAACACAAATGTCAATGGAACGTCGATCATCGTCCGCGCCTCGGTACTTAGTTCAATCGATCTTACAAGACGCTCGCGCGGCAGCGCAGCGCAGACATCGATTGACGATATTGGAGTCGCCGTACCACGGGGTCAGACCGTGAGTGAGGCTCCCTTCTGGCCCTCCTAGTCGGCATAGTCGTAGTCGGGGTTGGCGGTCCGGACGAACATTTTGGTGCCGTAATCAAGGGGGCGGCAGAAGGCAGTCCGTCTTCGGGTGCCGGCATTGTCCACGTATCCGACATACCCCCGAAGAAAGATTCTAGGAACCATCGGCTCGTTCCTTTCGTGCCGTGTGAAGTTACCGACGATCATTCTGGAGACGTCCGCTGGAAGATCAATGGCCTTGTCCTCATGCGCTCCGGCAGCGAGTGCAATGGGGCCGAAATTGTTAACGCCCTTCTCGACTGCGAGGTGCTTCCAGCTGCCGTGTGGAATCTCCATAACCAAGGCGAAGCCTTCAACGACTGTCCCGGGGCCGTCGCCGGAATTAGCTAGAATAAAGCGGACTTGGTGAGCTATCCGCTCCGTACTATCAGTCGGACATTGAATCGTTGCCAAGTACGGCTCGCGAATCTCAAATTTCGGGCGATGGGAGGCAATGAACTCCTCACGTCCCAATCGCACCTGACGTCCGGTCACCCGTGCCAATACCCACGTAAACGCGCCTATGGCCACGGTCGCTACGGCAGTTACCGCGCCGTTGTATGCCTGCAAGAAATCGATGACGCACCACAGGTAATTCATCGCTCTGAAGAAGCATTCCTAAGTTCACGTTCGGGAGCGGTGGATCGCCGAGCGACGATGGGTGGGAAGATACGCCTGCGGCTTGGAAGCCTCAGAGCGAATCCACTCGGCACGATGGCCCCGTCTAATTGCCTGTGCGTCACCTTAGCCGGGGTCTGCTATTTCCCGTACCTGCCATTTTTCCGAAGCGCTCCGATTAGCGGCGTCCTCAGCAGCAGCGCGCGTCTGATAGCGCTTTGCGTCCTTAAGATTGTTGGAATAGGAGGCTAGGCCGCCTTTTGCGGCCCACCCAGTTACGTACTGGTCAGGCCCGCCGATTTCCGATCGCCAAAGAATGAATGCCATCGCTCAGCCTCACTAGGCGGTGCGTAAATCCGGCGCGCCGCCTTCAGTCCCGACCTGTCCGAGCCGAGTTGATAGCCGCTCCCCAACAAGCGACACGGTGACATTTGGACCGCCAGCATCATCACCGTGCGCGTGCGGATGGTGCGGCTCGTGCAGCGGCTCCGCGACTGGTGCCGACGGCACCGCGATCTGATGAGTTTCGTCGTCTGCGCCCTCGTCCCAAAAGCCCCACGGTACGTCGTCCGGCGGTGGGGAAGCAGACGCTGGTGGCTCGGACGGGAGGGTGATCGGATGCCGATGCAGTTCCTGCTCATCAACGTGCTGGCCGCCACACATCGCGACCTCTTGCCCCTGCGAGCATCGCACGATCGGCTCGGCGACCCGGCCGTGAGCGATCCCGACCCCTGTCGCGAGCAGGGCGGGCGTGGTAATCAGGGCACTTCGGACGACGAGCGCGATCGGGCGAGGCTTCATGGGACGCACAGTGTATTCCCTGTCAAGCGGACGAGTGCGGGCGATTAGAAGTCCTTATTCAGTCCCGCGCGCCCGCCGGCACTGTACGGACGCACCGCAGCACGGGCGGCAGAATCCGCCGCCGCACCTCACCGACTACGAACTCACTGCGGCGCTAGTGCCGCCTCAATACTGAACCCGATAAAGAGAACCCTGTGAGCACCGACAGGCGCCCATGCCATGCCCGCTGACATTGTCGTTGTAGAACTCGCAGTCCATCGACGTTCCCTTGGTCCCGAACGCGGAGGCCATGCCGGGACTGCTTCCGGGCATGGCGTAGTTGGTGGTAGTACCGGCGCCGGTCGCGACTCCTCCAGGGCCATACACTGACTCAAAGATTGAGCCGAACTGAATAGCGCCGCCTCGGACTACAGAGTACTCACCCCTTAGCACCTCACCGTCCGGCATGGTCATTTCAATTGTTCCGTGGCCCACGCCCGTGTCAGTGAACTGAGCCGAAAGCACGCCGCCGGGTCTCGCGAGGTCATTTGCCGGATAGAGACGAGCGGATCGAACATTGTTGGTTGGCGGCGGAGCGGGCTTTGGCCGCTGCTGAGGCTGAGCGCAGCTCGCCATTGCTGCAACTGCGACTGCGAGGATCAAGGGAAACCGCAGGTCGATGTTCACGGCGACGCGGTCGGCGCGTTACGTACAGGTGAAGGTGACTATGGCCCGGCCCGCGGCGGGAAATTCGTGCCCGGTGTCGACATTCGTCACCGTGGTTGCCTTGCCGACCGACTCGCACTTCTTGTTCGCGGCTTCCGTTGCTCGCTGCTGCGCGCCGGCAATTCCGCCGCGCGCGGGAGCTGCGACAGCGGACACCTGGTAGGTCTGCGGGCCGACCTGCACGACGTCGTAAGTCGTCGCACATCCAGCAATAGCGCTCAACGCGCCCAACAGCAGTACCTTTATCATTGCGTAGTTCTCAGTCGCCGAGGGGCTGAGCGCCATACTAGCGAATAGCGCCGCCAAACGGGGGGGGCGCTGATCATCCAGTCCCGAGCGCCTGCCGGTACTGCATGGACGCACCGCAGCACCGGCGGCAGAATTCGCGCCATGCCGCCGCAACTGACCGATTACGAGCTTGAAACGATCGCCCGCGCCTGCCGCGCCCTGGCGCACGTCGAGCGGGAGAGCGCTGAGAGGATCAGCGACCCGGCGCTCCGAGGGCCGGTGCAGCAGCGAGCGCAGTGCGCCGCGGCGCTGGCGGGCAGGTTCGAGCGGGCAAGGAAAGGCGTAAAATTGGGCGTGCGATAACAGACCCAGGGCCCTTACCGCCGGGCACACCGAGCGCGCTGGAGGTCCCCATGCAGCTACAGCATCGAACGATGGCGCTCGAAGCCGGAGCATACGCGTACACGGTGGGCTCGGCGATGTTGTTCCTTATGCTTTCGCTCGTCAGCGTCTCCGCTGCCTTCGCCCAGACAAGCTCATCGCCGCCATTGCCAGAGGTCACGGTCACGGCGCCGAGGCCGCCAACGCCCCAGGAATTGGCCGGCGATGCTGTGCGAGACTTCATTAGCACTCACGCCGCGCCCGCGGCGGTCAGCGGACAATTAGCGCGCTGGGGTGTGGGTAGGGATCCTGGCATATGTCCGTTAACAGTGGGGCTTGCGCCCAGTTTCAACGATTTCGTGTCAGCTCGTGTTCTTGCGATTGCAGCAACTGTCGGTGCACCGATCCAGACGGGTCGATGCACGCACAACGTTTACATCATATTCGCGACCGACCCGCGGAAGGCATTGGCTGACATGGTGAAACAAAACGAGAAAATACTGGGCTTCCACTATCCGGCACAAACTCGCGATCTGGAGAGGATTACTCGCCCAATTCAGGGTTGGTATGTAACGGCCAGTCACGGCGCCTTTGGCGATGAATCAATCGACACCCCTGAGCCACTGGCGCCGTGGTGGGATCCGTCAGTCGTTCCTGAAGGACAGGCCCCGGCAGGACTAGCGGGAAGCCGCTTGGGTAGTGACATTAGCAGTGGGATTATCAATGTTCTAATTGTCGCCGACGCAACAAAAATGGTAGGTCGTCCGATCGGCGCAAATTGCTGACTATGTTGCCGTGCTGACTTTGACGCAGGCATACGCGTCCGAGCGGTGTGGTACGTTACCGAGCATCACGGATCTCATGCTCCCGAACTGCAACGACAGAGAGAAGCTCCCCGGTATTACGGCCGGGGACTTGGCCTTCTTGAGGGCGTTGTACAAATCAGATTTAGAAGCAATTCTTCCTCTTGAGAGAAGTGACATTAACAATAATATGATGCGGCAGTTTCACCGTCCCTAGCGTCTACAGCACGGAGCGGGCGCAGTGCGCCGCGGCGCTGGCGGAGCGGTTCGAGCGGGCTCGCGCCGGGGTAGCATTGCCTGGAGGCTTCATCATCTCGCCCAATAGGAAAGACCCTTTGGATAGATCTCCTCCGTAAGTATTTTTTCGTTTAGCAGTGATATTTTCGCGTTGGCGATCGCCCGAACGTGCCCAAAGAGTTCTTTCATGGCGATCTCTCCCCCCGACGGCGAAAGAACGTCTGGCTGAATCAGCTCCATGTATATTCTTGGCAGTACGGCGACCCCCCGCTTCTTGGGGAATACCAGCGCTATATCGACCCTTTCAAGCTTCTCGGCACCACTATGAGCGGCAAAGTTGTGCCTAAACCTGATGCAGGTGTCATGAATCTCATGGAAGCGCTCGTCTAGCTGACGGCGATCCATTTGGGCGCGACGGCCCTCACACCTCGAGAAGCACTTGCCGTAGAACGTGAGTGCGGCCACGAACAGTCCCTTAATGGGGACGTATTTTTCCCTATCTTTGCCGTGCGCGAAACTATCCTCCTTTCGCAGCGGACCGATTTCCTGCAATCCCTCTATGTGCCCAATCCAAGACAGGGCGCTTCGAAGGTCCTTTTCGATAAGCACGTAACCGGCAAGTTGATCCGCCAACCTCGACTTGAGACTCTTCCGATGGCACGGCTTTCCCTTATAGGAGTAGAAGCGGTGGACTATCCCTGTAGTTGCATCGAACACCTCTCGAACGGTGTACACGTCGGCCTTTATGGACATGACGGCGAAATATTGGCTATACGATCTAAGCGTCGGGATAAAACGTGAAGAATGATCCGTCCAATCATAATTATCCCCCAGTGTTTCCGCTGGACTCGTCCCACGTCCGCGTTATTCTGGCCGAGGCGGGAAGCAGTTGCTTTATGGTACGCAATTATGAAGTCGAATGACCGGATGTGGACGAAGTGCAAGAAGCTTCTGGTCGAGGACGGGATGAGCTGCCGCGTCTACGCAAGATGCACGCGTGCGGTCAATGTGACTTCCGTCACAGCAATTCACAACAACCCTGTGACGTTTCTTTTAATCCCCATCCAGGCCGGCATGTATCGTTACGGCTGAATTTCGCACGGAGATTCTCGCCCTATGCGTCTCGTGTTCGCTCTACTTATCGGTCTACTGCTTGCCGGCTGCGCGACTCGGGCGACCCTCACAATCTCGTCAAATCCAGACGGCGCATACATAACTGAGAATAATGGTAAGGCATTCGGCGTAACTCCGGTTACTGCGTACTACGATCCGGCGACACTCCCCAGACTCGTGGATCGAGACGGTTGCTTTATTATAGATGGCTTTACAGCACGCTGGGTTAGCGGAGCGACGGCTGAATTGAACAAACTCCGCCTCTGCGGAAGCAAGACCGGTGATTACACTATTACATTTACCCGAGACCCATCAGCACCCGGATTCGCTCAAGACATGCAATTCGCTTTGCAGGTTCAGCAAGTTCGAGCGCAGCAGCAGCAAGCCCAGGCGACAGAAGAGGCTGCTGATGCCGCTCTGTTCCAAGCGTCGAGTCCGCAGAGGAGTACCTTCTATTGCACGACCACGCAATATGGGGCGATCGTGCAGGCAAATTGCCGATGAGCGGAGGTAACTTGGAATGGCGTTTGCCTTGCGAGCTCCCAGCGCGCACGCCGCAGTGCGCCGCGGCGCTGGCGGAGAGGTTCGAGGCGGCGCGTAAACGTATTGACCGCACGCGTTAGAATGACAGCCAACCCGGCACAGTAAGAACTCGTATGGGGGCGTGTGTGGGTTATTGAGTTATTTACGGAGGTGGCACCCGCCCGCGCTGAAGGATCAACCTGAGGCGAAAGACGTACCACAGCAAGACTCCCAGAGCAAATCCGGCTAAGGAGAGTACCCCGACTATGACGGCAAACTCCTCGGGTCCTGGGACAGTGGCGGTCCTGCGTTTGCCGATCGCGATTAACACACCTGCCACAGGCATTGCTGCGCCGATACCCCAGCGAAAGCCATCCCGTGAGTGCCCGTGATACTTCTCGTCGAACAGCCCCACTGTCAGTGCTGCGCCCGCGAGCAAGCCAAGGCACCCGAGACCTACGCTCAGCATTATGAGCAGCGACAAATAGATTTCAGACATTGCGACACACCATTCCTAGTTCGCTACAAACCCGAACCTCTGAGCATTCTGCGGAGTATTGTCTGGATAGGACTACCGTACCCAAGCCGGACAATAAAGAGGAGGCGGCAATATGCCCACGGGGGAAATGCGAGACGTGACACTTCAGAATTACAGGAGAAGGGGGCGACTAGCCGCCTATGTGGCCATTGCCTCCTTCGGTGTGGAGTTCATCAGTTATGGCTTCCGGCCGAACGTGGTTCGCAACAGCATTATCCTGGGGAGCGCGGTCTTGTTGTTACTATCGTGGGGTGTGTCGGTTTGGAATTACGCGCGAACCAAGGGCTATTCCTACGGCGCAGCAGCGGCACTGACGCTTACATTTCCTGTAGCCACTCTGGTGCTGCCGTTTTTTCCCAACCTCGACAAGGTTAAGCTTAGCGATAGGAGCGCCCGGCGCGAGGAGGAACGCCGCAAGACGCTTGGGTACTAGCTGGCAGCCAAAGCCCTGAGACCTAGGGACGCGCGATGAGACTCCCGCCTGTTGTCGGCCTTCACTTTCTGGCGTGCTATCCGGCTGTTCTAATGCGGCACCGCCGCACGAGGGCGACATGGACGAGCTGCAGCGCGTAGTCAGCCGCCATGCACGGACGATCCGAGTGCTGCAGGGGATGGCGCCGCGGAAGTGGCGGCATTGAGGCGACGGGAGCGTCATTCGGACGGTCTATCTATGCTCAGATTATCCTTGGCCTCATTGGCCGCTCTGCTAATTTCGGCCCTAGCGCTCGGCGATGACTGGGTATCGATCGGCTCGTTCGAGGGTCGTGAATACTTCGTCGACCCAACCACGCTTCAAACGGGCCAGCGCCCGGACACCAAGGCCCCGAGCCTCGGCATCTGGGTGCGCAATAGCAGTGGCATCACATTTCAGGAGTGGGTGGAGTGCGGCGCGCGATGGTCCGCGAAGTACTACACGACATCGGCGCCGCCTAAGTGGGAAGCCTGGGCGCCGATCCCTCCCGAAACCGCCGACTGGGCTGTATGGAAGTACCTTTGCCATGCCAAGGGAAAGAAGCCCAGCGGTTAGGGAGTGCGCGCCGATGGCCTTGAGCACTCTGATTCAGATCATTGCGGCGGCACTAGGGGTGATCGGGTCGCTGTTCTTCACGATCGGCATCGTTCGGCAGAGTCCCGCTACGATGGCTGCGCTCGCCGGGAGCTATTTCGATTTCAACCCCCATGCGGTCCCAACGCTCGCGGCGCAAAAGGCGGACTACATATTCGGTGGCGCCTTCATCGTGCTCGCATTTGCGGCTCAAATGGGGTCGTTTCTCGCGGGCCCGTCCACGATCGCTGTCGGCGCAAAGTCGACGACGCTGATCGCGATCCCGGCGACCATCCTTGTGTTCGTGGTTCTCTATCGCGTCTCGAGGCTTCTCGCCAGCCGGTTTGAGCGGCAGATCCGACAGGCCATGGCGAAGGCCGAAGCCGAGGCGGCGGTGGCCGAGCGAAGGCGGGGTGGCGCGGGCAACTAGGAATCCGGTTCGATTCCGCCGCCGGACATTTCCCGGTGCTTACCGATCCGGGGTAACTATCTGGGGTAATGGGTAAATGGCATGCTCGTAGTGCCATTAAATAGCCGGTAATACACTACGCCTGCGATTCCGACCCTAGCCTTTTCCGGAATGTAATTTGCAGTCCTTCCCTGTCCTCTCAGGCGCAGGAAGGTCATTGCGGACCGTTGAGGTTCGGGAGTGCTCGTTGAACTGCCGAGAGGTGGGGCCTCGCCACGCCCCAATGCGACCAAGCAATCGTGATACGAGTCGCGGTGCTCAAGCCGGCCCAGCTGATCCCGCCCTCGCGCGCGCGCGCGTTGGGGGCTGCAGCTGGGGGCTCGGTGTCGGCTGATCGCACCAACCGCGAATCGCCAGATTGGTTCTGCGGGCAAATAGCGACGCGGGGGTGCTTTAAAAAGCAGGCGGCCTTTTGCCGTAAACCGATCCTCCCCCTCATTTGACACCCCTCGATCGAGCCAGGCGGTCGCGTTTGGAGGAATCCACCCCGATTGTGGCGGCAACGCTGCAAGTCAAATCGAGCCCCGCGAAGCCGGGAATACCTGAGGTCGGATAAGTCGGGCGTCTCCTCATCGCGGCAGGCCGGCGAGGCGGCCCGGCGCGCGAGACCGGCCCGGTAGCTGCCTCTATCCAGCCCTACGCCTTCCACGCCCGGAATAATTCATCGAATGTCAGAAACTGTTTGCTCAACCAACCCTTACCTCGCTGTAACCCTTCTTTCCGAACCGGTGGATTGAATGCCAATTGGGGGGCGCCCAGCAGCAAGAAGCACCGCGGGCGAGGCCACGACCAGTTGCGATGCAGCGCGTCCAGGGCTGGCTTATTTTGCCTGCACCACGTTCTTCCGCGTTCGGTAATCAGTAGCTGAATGAACTCCTTCCAGGAGTCCGCGTAGCCAACGGACTGTATCCGAGCAACGTAACTGATTCCCCTGGTCACTCCCGGGTGTTGAGCCGCGATTCTCCGCCCAAAGTGCGGCGCAAAGTACAGGGCCTCGGCAAGTCTGCTGCCTGCCTTGTAATCGCAGCCATAGATCTGCGCTTTGAGGAACAATCCGAGTGTAATCGGCTCATTGATCTCCCGCGCATAGATCTCTACAGAATCACGGGTCTTAGTCACGTTGTGCTCCTCGAGGTAGGCAGCAAGATCGGCGCTGAGGATTCTCACACGGGGAGAGTGACCATGCGTCAAGTTATGCAGCAGGTGGGCGAGCTCTTCCCAATGCACGTAGATTGCTCGCCCAACGCGCTTCTTCGATGGTACCCGATGCGAGAGAAGAGCTACCCAGCGGCCTGGATACCGGTGAGATTGTTCTAGAGGATCGGTTGCATCAATCTTGGCCTCGATAATGCCGACACCTAGGCTCGTCTGGACACGTATGTCCGAGCGACCATCTTCGTGCCAGGTCTCGAGACTCACCTGTAGAGCTGTCCCTCGGAAACCGAACAGCTCGAGAAACGGCTCGGGGTTCAATGCAATCAGATACCCCAGAAGTGCAGTTAACCTAGACTCGCGAATCGACTGTCCGAACGCGCCGGTGAGCGTCGAAACAACCAGTCCGCCGCGCATGAGCGCTATCTCGTCCTGCTCTTCGCGGTCTCCGGACCTCATGCTTCGGTTCACGTCGTAAACCCCAGGTCTGCAGCGACCCTGCAAGAGCGGGTGGCCGTTTTTATCAAGTCGGAGCTACCCGGTCATCGAGACTGCTCGACCGAGCCCGGCGGCGGTGGTGTCCCCGTCACAAGTGACCGCATAGCCGCAAAGCGGCGGCCAGTTACTTCACGCGTTCTCCGATTTTGGTATGCGGTACGCGTGATCGATGCGCTGCCATACGCAGCGGTGTTCCCATATCTTAAGGCAACGTGCGTCGGTGGGTGGGCTCACGCGTTTTAGGTGCCGGATAATCGCTCGGCATGCTCCAGGGTTTACCTTGGGGCGCCGTTGGTTCGGGGGTTTTGCCCACGGGGTCGAGCTGAAGGAGCCCGTCGATCAAGTACGGTCTCTCAATGTAGGGTTGCTCGGCCACTGCCAACGAAGTCCCGAGCGCCGACAGAATCACCAACGCGGCTGCGCCGCAGGGAACCATGCCCACGCGGCGAGATGGGTTATCCGGGTCAGACCAGAAGCCGTGCGGGGGGCGCTGGATCATCTCTGCGCCACCTGTTCCCGCCGGCAAACGAATGTCCACGTGCGGTCGGCAGGTAAGCGCGCCTTGTCCGCCACAGCCTGTGCTGCCGCACGATATTGTTCGCACATCTCTGCCGTGGCCGTTACGCCGGCAAACTCGTCCGCGGAGCCACTCTGGTAGTGCGTGCTCGGCACTACGGCGATCAAAACCCAAACAACGAGCGGTGTCATTTGATGTTCTCCTAGGATCTTGCGGATGCGGTGCCGGGCCACGGTGAGGGTCGCACAGCGCACGGTGCGGAAGCGCCCGACGTGAGCGGCGACACGACCGTGGTAGCGGAGGAACGCATGAGAAGAACGATACGGCGCAGCCGCAACGCCTCCGTTGCGCAGCGTCACACCGGACGCCCGGCTGCGGGACCTACATCACACATGGATAGGCCAGAGCGAGGTTCCGCACCGCGCGTCGCAGGTCTATCTGACGTAATGCTTGAAGGTCCCGACGGGGGTGCCCGAAAAAGCGGGTGCCCTTTTTCTGCAAACCGCCCCTACCCGGTCCTTCGAGACCCCCCTGACTTACGCAAGCGGCAGCGCTTGGCGAGACAAACACGGCCTGATTGCTGACTGCTATCGCGTTCGCGAAACTCTCCCTAAAATGTACGATATCGGGAGAGACAGGGAGACCGAAATGGCCCAAGTCATTGAACTGCCGAAGCGCCCAGGTAAGACGCCAATCGCCAAAAATGGGAAAGTCCCACCGCGCCGTCGCCCCAATAGAGCAGTGCGGACCCGTGAGTACCTGACCCCCGATGAGGTCGAGCGCCTGCTCGCCGCTGCAGGCCAGCACGGCCGGCACGGCGCCCGGGATCGAACTCTCTTCCTTCTGATGTTCCGACACGGTCTGCGCGTCACCGAAGCGGTCGGCCTGCGTTGGGATCAGGTCGACCTCAAGGCGGGTCTCCTTCATGTGCAGCGCCTGAAGCACGGGGTGCCCTCCACGCACCCCTTGCGGGGGCCTGAGCTTCGGGCTCTGCGGCAACTGCGGCGGGACTGGCCCGACGGTCCGTACCTCTTCGTCTCCGAGCGCGGGGGCTCCATGACCGCCAGCAACGTGCGAAAACTCGTGGCCCGCGCGGGTCAGGAAGCCCGCATCGGCTTCCCGGTCCATCCGCATATGCTTCGGCACGCCTGCGGGTTCAAGCTCGCCAACGACGGGCATGACACGCGCTCGCTCCAGCACTACCTCGGGCACAAGAACATCACACACACGGTGCGCTACACGGAACTGGCGCCCGATCGGTTCAAGGGATTCTGGAGGGACTGAGCCCGTCCGGTTGAGGGCCGTACAGACCGCCGCGACGGGCTCAAATCGCCAGAACCGGTCATTCACCACCGTACGGCGCGCTGTTCGCCAGCACCATGTCCACCTGTGCGGCGCCTGCGAGCCGCTGATAGCTAGCCTCTCGTGCGCAAAGCCGCGAGCGCTCCTTTCGAAACGCAGCAGGAATCGCACCCACCCTGATCCGCGTCGGCCAATTGTTTTCCGATCCGCCTCCCATGATGGCACCGAATAGTCGGCATGCCCGACTGTTCTGATTGATTGGCGCATTGTGATGAGCATCACACGCCGCTGCGCCCGGCTTCAGCCAGCCGCCGATTTGCAGACCTGAGTCAAGCTTGAACCCCACGGGAGGAATAGATTTGCTAGGCCATGACACGCCTTATCAGAGCCACGCTTCTGGCCATTGCACTAGGCGCCTTGACAGTTTCCACCGCCTTCGGGGAATCGATCCAATTGAGGTCGGAGGGCGGCACATTCGTGCTGCCCGTTGTCATTAACGACAAAATAACTTTGGACTTCACGCTCGATAGCGGTGCGGCGGATGTCTCGATTCCGGTTGATGTCTTTTCGACGCTGCAACGTACCCAGACCATAACGAAGGACGATTTATTGCGCTCGGGCGAGTATGAGTTGGCTGACGGCTCGACTCACCAGCAAGCGAGGTTTCGGATACGGTCCCTCAAGGTCGGGAACTTCGAATTGCGCGACGTTGTCGCGTCCGTTGCCCCCGCCCGTGGGAGCTTGCTGCTCGGTCAGAGTTTCCTTTCGCGGTTGCAGAGTTGGGCGATTGACAACCAACGTCACGTGTTCGTAATCAACGAGGGGGCTGCCCAAACTGCGGTGAACCAGCGGAGCACGCCAAACGTTAGCAACAGTGGCTCAACAAAGGAAACCTTCTTTAAGGATATTCACGGCTGTCTGTTTTTCAATGCTTTCCCAGATCCGGGTGAGCAAATGCAATGGGAGGGATCTTGCGAGGGTGGATACGCACACGGAGCAGGGCGTATGCAAGGGCGGAGCTCCAAGGACTTTCACTATTGGATGCAAGGGGCGATGGTGAAAGGAAAGTTTGAGGGTTCGGTTGAAATCAGCGGTGACAAAGGCTATCACAATGTGTGCAACTTCAGTGCGGGCCTTTGTCGGGGGCACGGAGAGGTTCACTATACAGACGGTTCTACATACGAGGGGATGTTCCACGCGGGAGTGCGAACGGGTCGCGGTGTACTCACCTGGGCCAACGGTGATCGTTATGAAGGCGACTTTGTCGCAGGTGCGCTGGAAGGACGCGGCGTTGTCAACTTTGCAAATGGAAATCGTTACGAAGGTCAGATGCACGCAGGCAAGCTTGACGGCCGGGGCACGCTCAACTACCCAAACGGCAGTCGATATGAAGGTGAGTTCCGCGCGGGTAACCCTGAAGGGCATGGCACCTTCTTCTACACGGACGGCGGGCGATGGAAGGGCAACTTCGTGGCGGGCAAACCAGACGGTCTTGGAACTTACGTCGCCGCGAACGGAGACCGACGAGAATCCAATTACGTAGACAGAAACCTTTCCGCCAAGCCGTAGCAGGCGATCCAATGATTCCGTGCGCAAGGAACTTGTGCCTGTCGGGTGACAACCATCTCGATAGCTTCGCTCGACGAATCGGCCCAGTTCGATGACGACATAACACAAACGAGCTCCCGTTTAGCGAATTACACCTCAGTGCTGCTCAAGCGCAAGCAAGAGAATGTCCCCGTGGTCCAAGTGTTTCCCATGTTGCTGGCGCTGTTTGCGATCGTGCACGAAGTCGACCCCGGCCCACACGGCGTGCCTTTGTATGTGATCACATGCGGCCGCTGGGACGCAGCGTGCTACAGCCGCGCTATGCAGATATGTCCTGATGGATACGAAGTCGTATTGACGGACATCCCCGGGATGGCGCGTCAGGTGGGTAACGGCGCGGTCGCGGTTGCGCCCCTGCACGTGCTGGCAATCGAATGCCGATAACACAATCAGGAAGGCTCTTACTTAACCGGCGCGCAATAGGCGCAAGGCCTGTCGGCAGTGCGCTCCACGGCATGAAGTTGGGTCATCTGAGTTAGCGACTCCCCCTCCCATCCTCGCCCTCTGAACTTCTATGGGCTGAGGGAGAATGCCCTTAGAAGCCAGTCTAGGCAACGTAGCGGTGCGAGCGTCCGCTTTCCGCTGCTTGGGCGTCCTATTCGGAAGGCCAAGAGACTGCTCGGGGTCAATGGCGGTCTATCGCCACGATGGTCGCGGGCGTCCGTTTTGACGGGCGCCTCGCGCTGTCAGGCATCACGAGCGTGCGCTCATCTTGCGAGCAGTGCGGCGATGCGTGCGACTTCCACCGTATCGATTCTCTCGCACAGGCGTTCATAAGTTCGCCAACGCATCCATTTAGGCTTCCCCCCGTCCTCCCCAAGCCCTGCCTCGAGTTTTAGCAGCTTCCGCGAGAGTCGGCCCAATGCGTCTTCTGCTTCGCTTTCATAAGCAAGTCTCATGCAGCGCCGGCAGGCGAATCCCCCGAGATCGTGAACGCCGTACACGACCGCGCAGCGGCGCGTGCAATGCGGACATAGAAGCCAGGTTCGTCGTCCTCCCAAATGGCATGGTGTCCAGGTAAGCGCGATCTGTTGGGTCACCTTACGAGGCTCGGCGCCAGACGGGGTCCACGAATAGCTCAAAGCGAGGCTGTGTGGGCTGGCGATGATCGAGACATTCGCGAGTGGCTCGTGATCCCTCAGCCATTCCCATCGGAACGAACCCGGCTGCAGCCGGCCCTGCGCCTTGAGCTGCCGCACATCGAGTGCCAGATGATCCTCGCACTTCTCCCGCGAATCGAGGCGATCAGAGAGAGCTCGAAACGTACCTGTGGGCATTAACTCCTCGCAGCGTCACAAATCATTTGGCTAACCAAGTCCGGCGTGGCCGCGCTAACCGATCGAGGATGCCACGTCGTTTTCTTGGCCCTCTTGGCACCCTTGGTCTTCTTGGCTTTGTTGGCACTCTTAGCCCGCTTCTGGCGTCGGGGTATTAATACACTCCTCATTCCGGCGTGGAGGGCCAAGAAGGTCAAGAAGTTGGGGTGGGGACGTTTGGCCAACATCGGCTACGTTCCGGAAGCACGGCGGCAAGGAACAGTACCAAGCGCCAGTGGTCCCATCCTTGTGTGCGCGAATATGCATCGATTTCTTCGCACGCTTGAGGGTCCGTTCCGAGATTCCCACCTCCTTTGCCCTCTTCGTAAGCTCTGTTGAAGGTGTGTCGCCGGACGCAAGCTCGGCTCGCAAGAACGCCTCAGCCTCAGAGAGAGCAGTGCGGTCCTCACCGTCTGGTGCATTCTCCGCAGTGGCGAGCAGCTCGTGCGCAGCACCATCGAGCGGCGCACCCCACACCACGGACGAGGCAACTATTCCGGGATACTGGCTCAACTCTGCCTGCAACAAGCGGTAGGCATATCCGCCACCGTCTAGCCCAATGTTCGACTTCGCTCGCACTAGGATTCTGTCGATTTCCCCGTCTTCGCGCGCCGCCTTTGCAGCACCCATGACGATGCGAGGTAGGGCACCAAAGGCGATGGAGCCCGTTACGCGTTCCACAGGGTCGCGGCCTTGAGTTCCCTTGGTGTAGTGAGAGATACCTAGCACGGCTGCACCGAGGCGTGTGGCAAGGTCAACCAGCGGTTGCAAAGAGCGCCGGGTTTCTGTGTTCTTGTGACTATCACCGGCTACGGCGTTTACGACTGGATCAACAAGTATCAGGCTAATGTCTCCGATCTTCCGCGCTTCATCGGACAGCGAGTCCATATCCCGAGCCGGGTCGAAGGGTCGGCGCTGGCCCTCGCCTGTGGAGACTCCACCGACAAAATAAATCCTGGTCCGATCAGCGCCCATGGCAAGCAGACGCGGCAGTAAAGTGTCGTTCGGGTCGTCCTCCCCTGACCAGATGAGTACGTTTCCGCGGTTCGCGCGTGTCTTATCGGGCCAGGAGTCGCCAGCAGTGACCGTGGCGGCAAAAGCGAGTGCGATCGTCGTCTTTCCGCAGCCCGGAGCTCCGGCCAATATGTGCAATTTTCCGTGAGCAAGCCAGCCGCTCCACAGCCACGAGATAGGCTCAGGGTGTAACTCAGTACCACGGAGCAGTTGTACTGTGGTCCCACCTTCTACCTGCGCGCTGTGAGCCGGGTATCGCAGAATGCCCCTAGCAATCTGCTCGACCTCGTGATCAGCTAGCGGCGGCTTACAGCGATGTTGGTTGAGCGTCTGCAGAGCTACCGAAAGCGCCGGCGGGTCTAATCCGATGCGTCGGAGTTTGCCGGCTTCCCTCGTTAGGAAGTCGTTACGCCCACCGGTGTGGACTAGACCTGTGATCGCCTCTGGTCGAGGGGCATCCCCAGGGGGTTGGTCGAACAATCGACGGGCTAGCTGCGCGCCCTCAGCAATCGAGCCAGGCTCCCCTCGGTTAATGACATCGCCCGTCATCGTGAAATAGCGCGCGCCGCTATAGATCTCGAGCCCCATTGTCCCGACGCGGACCTTCGTCGTGCCCAGATCACCAAAGCCGAGCACGTGCAGTCCCTCACCACTTGGTGACTTCTCGGCATACGAGTTCGACGTAGTCATAATCTGCTGTGCACGATCATCTAGCTTGCCATCCCGATAGCAGTGATCGAGATCGATCCCGGAAACAGTGATATTTGTACCGGGTACGCGACCTAGCGCGACGCCCAGTCCAGTCGTGCCCTGCCAGATCAACAGGGCGGCCGCCGCTTCTGTAAAGGGCACCAGTCGCGCGCGGTCTTCGGGCGAGTCGAGCTTCCCGTGTCGGAGCTGTCCGTCGGCATACATGGGAACCTTGTCGGCGGTATGCAGGAGCCAGATCGGCAAGTTGAGCAAAGTGCGCGGCACGTTGCGTTCCAGACGATCGATAAAGCCGAACGTGTCGAATGATTTGTTGTTTACAGCGTTCATCAGAGTTAGTCCCAAAGTGGCCTGTACAGCACTGCGTTGCAACCGCCAGGGTAGTACCAACTTTCTGGCAGTAGCTCAGCGGTCAATCCGTTTTCTTCTGCCAATTGGAGGCTCTTAGAGAACGGTAAATACTCGTGAGACACGATTGCAGTCGGTCGCCAGGGGCGTGTTGCAAGCCTAAAGAAATTCGGATGATCAATGGGAGGTTGGAGCCATATATCGCCGTGTCGCCAGAGGTTGCGACCGTCGCGAAGTTGAGTGATCGAGAAGGATCGCTGCGAGGTGCGCCATCCACGAACCGTTGCAAAGGCTTGGCACGCAGCGTCCCTGGCGTATAGGACCGCTCCATAAGCGTTGCCAGCCAGAGGGGTGCCCCGATAGAGGTGCCTTGAATCGCTGTCTAGATCCATGAGCCGCTTAATCCAAGAGAAATCCCAAAACGGGTCAGTAACCGCGTCCGGGGCGATGCAGTCGCGTGTCTCGATGACCGCGGGCGCGATGGTGTCGTGCGCATTCACGCCGCATCCCCTAAATCACGTAGATTTTCCGGGCGCCTAGCGAGTCGATATTTGCCCGCATCCACATCCGCCAGCCACTGGCGGTACGTGCTTACCGTCCAGAAATTTCTGCCCAGTAAATTGCCATCGGGCTTGGGGAAGACGCCACGTTGTATCCACTTTCTCAGCGCGCGGCCGCCGATGCTGTTCTCGGCGCAGATGCGCGCTGCGAAGATTCGCGTGGCGTCCACTACAGGTGCATTACTCATTGGTCAGGTCTCCTCCGGAATATGCCGGGAGGATGGGGCCGCCAAGCTGCCCTGTCACACGTGGAAAGTCCGGTGTTTTTGCGAGCGCTCAGCGCGCGCGGCGCTTGAGAGTGCGCTTGCAGTAGGGAAATGCGACGTTGAGCTGCGCGTATAACGCCGCGTTCGTCGTCAATTGAAGGTACTTCCTCGGGCCAGCGCACAGGGAAACGAGGTCTCGAATGAAATCAGGCAGTCGTCCGATGAGACCGGCACTACGGCTCCAACTGTACCCTCCCCTTCGGCCGGCTCTAAGCCACGCGATACAGCCGGCGTGAACGATTCGCGAAAGTTCTCCGCGAGGTCGGCCGGTGCGCGCGCCGCTCTTGTCGGACAGTATTGCGGAGAGTGCTCGATTGAGACTGGTCAGGGTGTCCTTGTCGAACTCAGTGGCGTTCAGAAGCTCGAGAACATACACGCGAGGGGTTGCGACCGCGAGCCAGAGGACCACATCAGCATCGTTTAGAGCCTCGCGCAGCCGTTCTGATCGCTTGGCTATGCTGTCCGCGTGAGAAGGACGAGTGTTGGCGTACTTCAAGAGCTTTATCGCGTGCCGGAGCGCTGCTCGCAGGCGCTCTCGTGGCGACGGCTCTTTCCCCTTCTGTCTCTTGGGCTTCCGCTTAAACCAGTGACAGTTGATGATCGTCTTGACCAGCATCTCCGCTGTCCCCTCGGGGACACTAAGGTTGTGCTCAGCTAGAATGGCTTCGACAAGTTGTGATAACTCGTACCGCGTCTTGGCGTTTTCGTTCTCGCGGATGCGGGGCGCACCTTCGCCTGAGGGCTCGAGTTGGTGCGCGCGCTCCAAGGTATCCACCGAAGCCCAGTTCGGAGACGAGCACTCGGGACAGTTGCGGTTGTCCAGAGCCGAGAATTTCCGCCACATGTGCTGGCATGAGAGGCAGCGGTACCGCATCCGCGGGCCTTCGTCGCCGGTTCGACTCACGCGCGTTTCGCCAACGAGATCGCCTTATGCTTCTCGCGTCCTTCGAGTATCTCCGTAAGGTACGCACTCCATCGTTCCAACGCGTCGCACTTCTCGGGTAAGTAGTCGTGACGGTCGTATACCTCGGCAATGTCGCCAGTCGAATGATTCAGCACCTTTTCGACGTGTAGCCGCGGCACTTTGAGCTTGGTCATAAAGCTTGCGGCCGTCCGGCGCAGGTCGTGCGGGGTGAAATGGGAAATGCCGAAGTGATCCGCGTTCTCCCGTACAGCGCGGGATAATGCGCGCTCAGAGTAGGGCGCCGCCTTCTTGTGATCGCCGCGGGCCGGAAGAACGTACGGACTAGTCCTGCTCAGCGCCTTCAGCTTGCCGAGGATCTCAAGCGCAAGAGGGGAGAGCGGTACCTTGTGCGGTTCTGGTTTCGAGCGGCGCGAGTGGCTGGATTTCAGCAGCTCCACCGGAATAGTCCAGAGCTTGCCCTCGAGATCGAAATGCGACCACTTCGCGAATGTGATTTCCCCGCGGCGCTGTGCCGTGACTAGCAACAGCTTGAGCGCCAGGCGGGTTAGCTCGTCCATCTCCGCTGTGTCGAGTTTTTCCCAAAAGGCCCGGATCTCCTCAGCCGTCAGCACGCGGTCGCGGGGTTGCTCATCACCACCCGGGCGCTCAACGCCGGCCATGGGGGACGCGGGAATCATGTCCTTCGCAGCAGCCCAA
Source organism: uncultured Pseudomonadota bacterium (assembly GCA_963850955.1). Taxonomy (GTDB): domain Bacteria; phylum Pseudomonadota; class Gammaproteobacteria; order Steroidobacterales; family Steroidobacteraceae; genus 13-2-20CM-66-19. The sequence continues at coordinate 2,979,003 of CAWKMW010000004.1, read as the reverse complement.
TCGAACATCTGCGCCAAGAGTGCATGCACGCGGTTCGCGGTGACCGGCGAGCCGCGCTCCACGATGCTATCGAGGAACGTGATGAGCTGGCGCCGCGTAACGTCGCGAGCCTTCGCGGCGCCAAGTTCGGAAACGAGCGTTGGCACTGGCTTGCTTTTCCCGCGGCGCGCAGCCGGTGGACCGTCCCCGTAGCCGAGGAGAGCGGCCGCGACCTCGGGGCGCTTACGAGCCTTGATGCTGGCCCGATCTCGCACCCATGCCCGGGCGGTGGCATCCCAGCGCTCGGCGCGCAGCCGGCGGTGTACGAATTGCTCTGCGAGGCTTGCGACCGTATCCGCCGCGGCGCGCTCTAGCCGCCGCCGTTCTGCCTCAATCTGCCGGCGCTCGTGCTCCTCGATAGGGTCCATACCCTTGGCGAGGAGCTTCAGCGCCTCGTCGTGAGCATCGCAGGCTTCAGCCAGCGACAGGCCAGCATCCCCGTACGGGCCGAGAGGGAGGAAAACGCGAGCGCCGGTGGGTCGGGTATAACGCACGGAGAAGGCCGCTGTGCCGTCGGCGTACACAGTCACCATCAGACTGCCCCCGCGGCCCGGGCCACGATCCACGGTAACGCGATAGCGTTCCTTGCCACGATTCTGCGTCACCGCCGTGCGCAGCCAGGTGTCAGTAACCCTCACGGCAAGTCCAAAGGGTACCGCCGGGGGTACCGTAAATTATGTTCTTGTGCGTTCCGGTTAATGCCGGCGCATGCCGCGTGAGAACAGCTACAAATTAGGTAAATTATGTGCCGGTAGAGTACCATGCATTAGGAGTATACCGGAACTCATGGGAACGCAATACCAGCATGGGGTGCAAGGGGTCCCGAGTTCAAATCTCGGCGCTCCGACCAGTCTTTCCAAGCATCGTATTTTCACTCTGTGGACACTCTGGGGAAATCCCTGGACAACTAAACGCAACGATTCGCATCGGCGGGCTCAAGCACGGCATAACGAGCGCTTCGTGTTCTACATGCACGACGGTGGCGCCAGGGAAACCGAAACCATCATACACCATTGACGTAGGTACACCAATGGTGTACCATGCTTCATGATCTTTATCGAGACGCCGGTCTTTACTCGACAGGTGCAGGAACTTCTGAGCGATGAAGGCTATGCAGGGTTTCAATGGCACCTAGCTCTGAATCCGAAAGCCGGTGAGGTAATCCAGGGAACGGGCGGTTTGCGCAAGGTGCGCTGGTCGGCGCCGGAGGTGGCAAACGCGGTGGCGTTCGCGTGATCTATTTTCACGTAGCCACGGACGCCCAGGTACGGTTGCTGCTGATCTATCGCAAGGGCGTAAAGCACGATTTGACCGCGGCGGAGAAGAAGACGCTTCGTCGACTGAACCAGGACTGGTAGGAGGCTTTCTATGAACAAAAGGCTGTTTGCCGAGCTCGTGGAGAGCATGACCCAGATGAACGAAATTGTGCGCGGTGAGCGGGCTCCGTCGTGCGAGTTCCACGTCGATGCGGTCGCCATCAAAGCGCTGCGCTCGAAGATCGGTCTGAGCCAACCCAAATTCGCCGCTTTGCTGCACGTGAACGTGGGCACGCTGCGGAATTGGGAACAGGGTCTGCGCGAGCCGACCGGACCCGCCAAGGCTCTTTTGATGGCGATTAGTCGGGATCCGACGCACGTTCTGAAGGCTTTGGCGGCCTAGATGCGGACGCGGGCATTTTGATTCCACGCAACGAGTCGCCTTTACAGCGGTTCGCCTGAACCGCCGCCGATCAGCCAACGTTCAACGTCGGAGCGAAGCCAGCCCTTTCCGCCCCCAGCACGCTTACCTGGGAAGATCCCGGCACAGACCCACCGGTAGATTGTGCAGCGGTGCCGGCCCGTAATTCGCTCAACATCGCGCGTACTGAGTACCTGGTCTATCCCCGTCATCCGCTCCGAAGTTGTTCGCTCTGATTTCGCGTGCTTCGTTGCAGTGCGATGCAGCTGCGGCCGCGTGCCTTCCAGGGGCAACTCGAACTGATCTCTCTTGAATGACATGGCAACCCCGCAACTTCCGGCTTCACCGTGTTATCTCAATCCTGCGATCCCGCACTCGATCATCCATAGGGCGTTTCGCCCGGTCGCGGTTTACGTATGCGATGAAGTCAATGGCTAACTTTTCGCGATCGGTAAGCACCTTGGGCATCGTGCTCACGAAGTAGTGGACGTCACCTGCGAGCTCGATTTCACCCTGTTCATCCAGTCTCCGGGCTATGCCCTGCCATCCAGCGACTACGGCCTTTCGAGATTCCACGAGCTTTGCGTGAGCGGGATCCCGATACGTCCTGGTCTTCCCAATTTCCGCAGCGATTCCCCGCACGGTCTTTCCGAGGAGGTCCGAGATCCCCCGTTTCTCTGCCCAGTAGACGGCGTCACGTGGTGGGCGCTTGTTCTGCCCCCGCCAAGCCCGCGGGGTGGCATTTGCGAGGATCCCTTGGGCCCGCATGGCCTGTGCAAAGTCCTCCCGCCACTTACGTAGCATCGCCTTGTCGATGCGCAGGCGCCCCTGGCCGTCTTCACGCTCGGCCTTGATGACGAGGTGAACGTGCGGATGTTGTTGGTGCGTATGCAGTGCCATGACGTAGCGGTGCTGGGCACCAAAGTTCTCACGGGTGGCTGGCGACAATTAGATTTGCCGGTAATTGTCGTCGGTCGTGGTGGACTGCGCGACGGTGACGACAATTAGATTTGCCGGTCGACGGGCCTCATCCGCGGTCTGGTCTACTCAGCCCTCACAAGGGGGGCTGAGTGGTAACAGACGAACAGGTGAGGTTACTCATGTCATTGTTAACGCAGGGGATTGCGCAGGTGACCGCGGCGGCGAAGGCGGGGATGAGCGAGCGTAGTGCGCGCAAGTACGGGCGCTTAGGCCGTGCGCCCTCGCAGATGAAGGTGCCCCACACGTGGCGGACCCGACCCGATCCCTTCGAAGGTGTGTGGTCTGAGATCGAAGCGCTGCTGCACCAGGACGGTGGCCTGCAGGCGAAGACGATCTGGACGGAGCTGAACGAGCGCTATCCGGGTCGCTTCAGCGCCGGGCAGTTGCGCACGTTGCAGCGGAGGCTACTCGCATGGCGCGCCACCTCGGGGCCGGATCGAGAGGTGTTCTTCCCACAGACGCACGCGCCGGGCGAGCAGGCGCAGTCGGACTTCACGGACATGCGACGCCTGGAGGTGATGATCGCCGGTCAGCCGTTCCCGCACCTGCTGTATCACTTCGTGCTGACGTACTCGAACTGGGAAGCGGTCTCGATCTGCCCGAGCGAGAGCTTCGAGTCCTTGAGCGCAGGCGTGCAGAGTGCGTTGTGGCGGCTCGGTGGCGTGCCACTCGAGCACCGCACCGACAACCTCTCGGCGGCAACCCATGAACTTGCGGAGAGCCGCGGGCGGGACTTCACCGAACGGTATCGTGAGTTGATCGATCACTACGGGCTGCGTGCTTCGCGCAACTTCCCCGGCAACGCGCACGAGAACGGAGACGTCGAGTCGGCGAACGGCGGGCTGAAGAACGCGATCGACCAACGCTTGCGGTTGCGCGGCTCGCGCGCCTTCGTCTCGAAGGAGGCCTATGAGGGGTTCCTCGAGGCCTGCGTGCAGGCGCGCAATGCGAGCCGGCAAGCACGGATCGAGGAGGAGCGCGCACACCTTCGAGCACTGCCGGTGCGGCCGCTGCCGTCGTACCGGGAGTCGTATGCAACGGTCTCTAGGGCGAGCGCGGTGCGCATCCTCAAGCACTCCTACTCGGTGTCCTCGCGACTGATCGGATGCCAGCTGCGGGTGCGCTTGCACGCCGACATCGTCGAGCTCGACTACAAGGGCGAACGCGTCGCGGTCATGGAGCGCTTGGTGGGCCGCGATGCACACCGGATCGACTACCGCCACATCATCCATACTCTGGTGCGCAAGCCCGGCGCCTTCCGCCGCTATGTGTTCCGCGAAGCGCTCTTCCCGAGCCTTGAGTTCCGCCGTACCTACGATGCACTCCTGGCCAGCGGCTGCGACCAGGCCGATCTCGGCTACGTGCGGATCCTGCACCTGGCGGCCAGTGACGGCGAGCAGACCGTGCGCGCAGTACTCGCGAGGTTGCTGGCCGCTGGCGCCGCTCCCACCTACGAGGCGGTCCGCGCCGAGGTTCGAGGTGCACGCACGCCAGAAGGCGTGCCGTTCTTGAACATCACCGCGCCCGATCTGGCCATTTACGACCGGCTGCTCGGCACGAGTGCCGAGGCGGTGTGCGCATGAGCGCCGCGACGATCACGGTGGATGCGACGCTTGAGCTGCGGCTCAAGGCCATGCACTTGCCCTCGTTCCTCGAGCACTACCTGCAGTTGGCGCAGCGCGCCGCTACCGAAGGCTGGAGCCACGTTCGCTATCTCACCGAGCTCGTCACGCTCGAAGCCAACGATCGCGCCGATCGACGCATGACGCGGCTGCTCAAGGATGCGAAGCTGCCACGCGAGAAGACCCTGGCGACGCTGGACCTGAACCGCTTTGCAGCCCCACTGCGCGGGCAGATCCGCCAGCTCCTGCGCGGGGAGTTCCTCTCCGGTGCCACCAACGTCTGCCTGATCGGCCGACCCGGGACCGGCAAGTCACACGTCATGGCGGCGCTGGGTCGTGCGCTGGTCGAACGGGGCCACCCGGTCCTGTTCACCTCGGTCGCAAGCCTCGTCGAGCGGTTGCTGGATGCCAAGCGAAACCTGCGGCTCACCCGCGAGCTCAAGCGCCTCGATAGCTTCGAGTGTCTTGCGCTCGATGACATCGGGTACGTACAGCACGACCGGGCGGAGATGGAAGTGCTCTTCGCTCTGCTGGCCGAGCGCTACGAGCGCAAGAGCGTGATGATCACCTCGAACCTCGTGTTCTCCAAGTGGGACCAGATCTTCAAGGATCCGATGACCACCGCTGCCGCCATCGATCGGGTCGTGCATCACGCCGTGGTCCTTGAGTTCACCGGACCGAGTGTGCGGGCAGAAGCCGCAGAGCAACGCGCCGCCCTTGCCAAGCGCGACGCCTCCGCGACAGAACGACCTTGATGCGCTCCAATCAGCAAGAGCTTCTGACGCCTGCGGCGTCAGACTGCCCTATGGTGGACCGATGATGAGGCCCAAAGACCGGCAGAAATAAGAGTCGTCACCGGAAGATATAGTTGACGCCGGACACACGGGCGAAGTGCTGAGCTGCGGCCAGCACCTTACCCGGCGGCGTGGGGGAGGGCATCGAAAGCACCACGTTGTGCACGAGCTTAATCGGGCGCGTGCGGACTCTGGATCCTTCGTGGGTCGATACTGACTGGACGAGAGCTCCAGGTGCCAACCCCTCACCAGGGCTTTTTGATCTTGTTTATCGACCGGCTCACCTCGATCGTCTTCTATCTCAGCCTCGCCTTCGTGGCTGATATAGGCCAGGTGGGCACGCACACCGGCGATGGTCCGTCCACCGCCCGTGACCTTGACCATGACTTCGGGAGTTCGCCGCACAGTGCGACGGATGTATTCGAGCTGTGCAGCCGTGAATCGATCCCGCCGAGTCGAACCTGGGCGACCCGCGCTGTAGAGGTCCAGAAGCGGCTCATGCCTGAGAGCGATCGCGGGCGAGGGTCTACTCAAGACGGCTCTCCCACGCCACCAGAGACGCCTTGGCGAAGTCCTGCAGCCGCTTCTCAACGTGGGCGACCGCGGCACAGGCGTGTCGCAGATCATCGCGGTGATCTCCGTCGGGATTTTGTTGTTGACGATCCGGCCAAGATCCACCAGGACGGTAACGGCTCGCTTGAGGATCCGGATCTTTTCCATCGGGAGCGGCGGATCGCAGGCCACATGAGCGCGAACCAGGGCGGCCAGGTAGGCCGAACTCTTCATCCCGCGCTCCTGTGCGCGTCTCGCGATCCAGCGTCCGTCCCCAGGCCGCAGCCGGATGGTGATCCGATCCGTGGCACGGATCTGGGGCTCGTTGAGGATGCTGGCGCGAATTGCCGGGTCCGATCCAAGATAGGAGCGAATGGCGCTCAGGGCCAGGGCCGACTCGGTCATGCCCCGCGACGCGTCAATGCTGGCAAAACGTGCCTTCTCCGCCGGCGAACGCCAAAATGAAGCCACCCACGAGATCTCGCCAGCGCGCCATATCGTCAGACTGCATACGGAGAATCCTCACGTGGTCATAGGTAGGCGCGGTGATGCTGTCGACCACACGCTGATCTTGAGCACAGCCGCGGCCGCGACATCAGTCCTCGCGGCGCCAAGTGTGGACCCGCCGCTTGTTCCAGTGGACGAATGTGCTTGCTAGGCTAAAGGCTGCGCAACTAGCTCTATCTATTCAGGAGATGAGCCCCGCTACTCGCTACAGGTCCTTGACCGCCAGCTTTGTGCTGGCGTTGGTCGCCTTTTGCACGTCGATTGGCACGATGGCCGCGGAGCCGAAGAGGGTGCTTCTCCTGCACTCTTTCGGGCGGGAATTCGCACCATACGATGCAGTGGTGGCCGCATTCCGGACGGAATTGGCGAGGGCTGCGAGCGGGCCCATCGCCGTCTATGACGAGTCGCTCGATGCCGAGCAGGCGTTCGGATCCGATGACCAGCAACTGATCCTGGAACTTCTACGCCGCCGCTTCGGCGCTTCGCGGCCGGTTGTCGTGGTCACGATCGGGCCTCCGGCTGCCGCTCTCTATCTGCAGGATCGGGACCAGGTCTTCCCCGGAGCGCGGCTGGTCATTGCTGCATTGGACGAACGGCTTGTCCGCAAGTCCGCACTGCACGCTGGAGACGCGGTAGTCGCTGTTCACCAGAACTTGCCCGGATTGGTTGAAAACATTTTGCGAGTGCTGCCCGACACGCAAAGAATTGCGGTGGTTGTCGGAGATACGCCACTCGAACGATTTTGGCTGGGCGAAGCCCGCAGGGAGTTCGAGCAATTCAGGAACCGCGTCAATTTCGAGTGGCTCAACGACCTCTCTTTGCAGCAGATGCGCGAACGTGTTGCAGCTCTTCCGCCACATTCCGCAGTGCTTTACGGACTGCTGGTTCAAGATGCTGCCGGCGTGCCCTACGAACGGGGGGCTGCGCTCACAAGCCTGGTGGCGGTGTCGGTGGCCCCGATCTTCAGTCTCTACGAGAGTGAACTTGGACACGGGGTTGTCGGCGGCCCATATCACTCGCAACAGCGCGTAGGCGCGCTGACGGCCGCCGCGACCTTGCGCGCATTGGGGGGCCAAGTCGCTGCGGACCCCGCGATTCAGCTCGTTGACTACGAACCCCCGGTCTATGATTGGCGCGAGCTGAAGCGCTGGGGTATCGACCGCGCGCGCCTCCCCCCCGGGAGCGAAATTAGGTTCCAGCCACCATCGTTTTGGCACGAACATCGCGCTCTGATCCTTACGGCAACCTCGATCTTTCTGCTGCAGACGGCATTATTGATCGGTCTTCTGTGGCAACGTCTCCGCCGTCGACGCGCTGAAGGGGAAGCCCTCGCCTTGAGCGGCCGCCTGATCAGCGCCCATGAAGACGAGCGCCGCTGGCTCGCGCGGGAGCTGCACGACGACATTACGCAGCGACTCGCCGGATTGGCCATCGACGCCGCAGAACTTGACGGAGGCGACCTGTCGCCACAGGACCGAGAGGCGCGCCGTTCCATGCGCGGGGGACTGGTGCAGCTGAGCGAGGACGTGCACAGCCTTTCGTACCGACTGCATCCGTCGGTGATCGAGGATCTCGGCCTGGTCGAAGCGCTGCGAACCGAGTGTGATCGCATCGCGCGTGCCGAGTCCTTGCAGGTAGACCTGCAGGCGGACATTCTCCCTGCGGGTGTGTCGCGCGAGGTCGCGCTGTGCATCTATCGTGTTGCCCAGGAAGCTTTGCGCAACATTGGTCGGCATGCCAAAGCCACCACGGTACGACTGTCTCTTGCATTGAGAGACGGTGGCCTGGGACTCACGGTCAGCGACAATGGCGGGGGGTTTGAGCCCGCCGCGCAAAATCATCGCCCAAGCCTGGGGCACGCGAGCATGCGCGAGCGGGTTCGCTCGTTGGACGGAAAACTCGACATCCGCAGCGCTCCCGGTCAGGGCACAGCAGTCATCGCGTGGGTGCCGGTTCGGGAGGCGCGACCGTGAGCCGAGTGCGCGTCTTGCTGGTCGATGATCACAGGATCGTTGCGGAGGGACTGAAACGCCTGCTCGTTGCCGAATTCGACCTCGTCGGTGTGGTAGAGGACGGCCGCGCGATGGTCGAAGCCGCTAAGGCGCTCAAGCCCGACGTGATCGTAGCCGACATTACGATGCCCCATCTGAATGGCATCGAGGCGCTCGAGGAGATCAAGAAATTTGATCCGCACATGCGCGTCGTATTTCTCACCATGCACTCAGACATCGGCTATGCGCGGCGGGCACTCGCGGCGGGCGCCCTCGGATTTGTGCTCAAGCATTCGGCCCCGGAGGAACTCGTACTCGCGGTGCATGCGGCGTCGAAGGGGCGCACCTTCATTACCCCGACGCTTGCGGGCCAGGTACTACAGGGGCTGACGCAAAACCCATTGGATTCGGCGGACCCGGTTGCGTCTTTGACGCTACGCCAGCGCGAGATTCTCCGGTTGCTGGTCGATGGCCTCACCGCCAAGGAGATCGGGTCGAGGCTCAACATTTCCGCTCGGACGGTCGAGGACCATAAGTATCGGATGGTCGAGTCACTAGGGCTCAAGAGTAGTGCCGAGCTGATTCACTTCGCGATTAAGCACGCCATTAACGGGTCCTAAGCGCCGCACCGTAAATTCCGGGTGTGAAACCCGTAATTTTACGGGCTGACGATTCCGCTCGCCGCGAGTAGGTTCGCTTTCATAGCGTTTTCGGCCAGGGAAGCGTGTTTGGATGTGCGACCTATGCCTGCAGCAACGGCGGCCTGCGTACTCATTGCTGATCGCCATAACGGCCTATTCGAGCGAATCCGTGGCCTGCTCGAAACGACATTCGATCAGGTGTTTCTCGTGACGGAGCGAGCATCCTTGATCGAAGGTGCTGCTCGGCTTCGGCCTACGGTGATCGTCATGGATCTCTCATACGCTGCCGGTAACCTTTCGAACTTGATGGGTGAATTACGTCTGCACGCGCCGGCAGCGAAACTCTTGTTGCTGAGCGTGCACGATGAGCCCACGGTCGTGGCCTCTGCCATGGCAGCCGGCGCGGACGGACTGGTGCTGAAGCGCGCGATCGCGAACGAATTGATGCCGGCGATCGACGCGCTCCTTGCCGGGCAGCGCTACTTCGCCTCAAGTGCGGCTCAATAGACGCATTCGCCCGGACGACTTATCGCATGCCGGCTCAAGCGACCGTGCCCTACCAAGAAATCCCGCCAAGGTTCAATATCGATCCGAGTGCCGGTCTGCTGTGTATGTTGTCTTCTCACTGCCAACCGTGGCCGTCTGAAGCACAGCCGCTGCAGTGCACCTAACCTACCTGTCTCGAAGAGGAGACCACCCATGTACTTCACTGACGATTCATTGCTTCCCGAGAACCAGCAGCCGTTGATGATCACGGTGGCACCGTACGGGCCTGAGTGGTTGCCCAGTGACTACCCCGAGGATATCCCGGTGTCGTGGGAGCAGCAGGTCCAGAAAGCCGTCGACTGCTTCGAAGCCGGTGCGACGGTCATTCACCTACACGTGCGAGTGCCCGAGACAGGCCATGGATCGAAGGACCTCGACGACTACAACAAGCAGATCGAACGCATCCGCAAGGCAGTGCCGGATCTCATCATCCAGGTCGGTGGTTCCATCTCGTTCGCGCCAAAGACGGCGGGCGCGAAAGCCGAGTGGCTGAGCTTCGACACACGCCATATGCTGGCCGAGCTCACGCCCAAGCCGGATCAGGTCACGGTCGCCATCGATACCTGCTTGATGGACTTCACCCAGCTCGCCACGGCGGAGGACATTGCGGGCACGTCGCTGACCAACCCGCAGATGCTTGCGGCGTACGCGAACTTGTACTCGGACTCCCCGCCGAGCTTTTACATCGAGCACCTGAAGCGACTGCGAAAGACCGGCATCCAACCGATGTTCATGTTGGCTAATTTGAGTCACCTAGAGACGGTCGAGCGCCTCATCCGTTCGGGCGCCTACATGGGGCCGCTCGTTCACAACCTTGCCGCACTCGGCGGCGGGGGCATCGGCCGCAATCCCGCCGATTGGATCGAGTACACGCGCCGCTCGCCCCATGGGTCGATATTGACGTGGGAAGGTGTCATGCGCTCGGTCTACCCGATGGCGGCGATGGCCGTCTCGTTAGGTGTGCACATGCGAGTCGGCATCGAGGACACGCTCTGTGGCCCGCAGAAGGGTAAGAGGATGACCTCCATCGAGCAGATCAAGTGGGTGAAGGACGTTGCCAACAAACTCAATCGCCCGATCGCCACAGCGAAACAGGCGCGTCAGATGCTCAAGCTTGGCACCTGGTACAACAGCGTCGACGAAACGCTCTCGGCGCTCGGTCTGCCACCCAACCGCGAAGGCGGTCAACAGGGCTTTATCGTCCACAAGACCGACGGCAAGATCTTCGAGAACGAAGCCGGCTTGCATCCGGTCATGCTCTGATCGATCCCCAATGGAACGGCCTGCAAGGCTCTCATGAGCACGGGACCGTCGGGTCGGTAGGTGCGAGGCTTCCGGATTCGTCCCGAGCCGTACACTCACTGACCCGACGGAGCGCGGGTCCCCGGGGCCTAGATCACAATTTCTTCGAGTGCCTGAACGGTAAGGAGAGCTCAATGAAGGAGCCATCAATGAACGTTGGAATTAGTGGCGCGACTTCGGCCGCGGCCACCGGCACGTCGTCCGCACCGGGCCCATGGGAAGCGCGTGCGTTGGCACAATTGCGCGAATGGGACCCAGCTTGGGCCGAAGCGGCCGAGCGCGTGACGCTCAACCCCTGGAAGCATGACGTTCTGCCGCGCAAGACGGTGGAACTCGTCGGACTCGCGGTCAATGCCGCCTGTACGAATCTCAACCCTGAAGGCACACGACGGCACATCCGCGCGGCGCTCGAGGCGGGTGCCAGCCGCGAAGAGATTCTGACGGTGCTCAAAATGGCCTCTTTTCTGGGCATCCACACGTGCAGCTTGGGCGCGCCGATCCTGCTTGAGGAAGCCAAGGCGGCGGATGTAGGCCCGGCGGAGCGTTCACTACCCGCCACACCCGTTTGCGACAAAGTGCGCGCCAGCGGGGGGTGGAACGAGGCGTGGACGCCGTTTTACAACCTCGATCCGGAATGGACCGAACAATTCATGGCGGCGGGCATTCCCATTTACAGCGGCACCGTATTATCCCCGAAACTTGCCGAACTCTTGAGCATCGCCTTTGATGCCTCGTACACGCATATGTATCCGCCGGGCACGCGGCGTCACATCAAAGCAGCGCTGAAGCTCGGCGCGACGATGGAAGAGATCATGGAGGTGCTGAAGCTCTGTGTGATCCAAGGCGTGCAGGCCTGCAATCTCGGAGTACCCATCTTCGCAGAGGAGCTCGCCAGCTTTTCGCGGCGCCAACAGAGCCCCGGCGGCTGAAGAAGTTGCTCGAGACTCCGTCGCCCGCACCATGGTCACCAAAAAACTCACCCGGTGCTCCCGACACGTCTGCCAAGCCTGGCGTTAGAGAGTGACCTATGCATGACACTCATTTTCTCATCACACTAGCCCAAAGGGGTGTGTTGCTATTTGTCATCACCAACATGCTCGCCTTGGGAATGGGGCTGACACTCAAGGAGGTCATCGCGCCGTTGCGCAATGTGGCTTTAAGCTTAAAGGCGTTTCTGGCCAACTTCGTGCTGGTACCGGTCGTGGCCTACGTGCTGGTACAGTCTTTTCATCTCGAACACGGGTATGCCCTGGGGCTCATTCTGCTGGCCACCGCGGCGGGCGATCCGTTCGTGACCAAGGCGTCGCAGATGGCGAAAGGGGATCCCGCCTACACCGTGGCGCTGATGGTGGCGTTACAAGTCGTCACGGTCCTCTACATGCCCATCGTACTGCCGTTCCTACTTCCTGGCGTGAAAGTCGACCCCCTGGAAATCGCAAAGCCCCTGATCGTTCTCATGTTGATCCCGTTGGCAATCGGCTTCTTTGTCCGGGCACGCTACGAGAGAGTTGCCCGCTTGCTCTCTGGGCTCCTTGACAAGTTCTCCTCCGTCGTCATTGCCGTGGCGCTTTCGATGTTCGTGGTGCTCTACTTTAATCAGATCATGGGAACGTGGGGTCAAAGAGTGATCCTCTCCTCACTGATCTTCGTCTGGGCAGCCTTCGCGTTCGGCTACTTGCTGGGCGGTCCGCGGCAACTTAATCGGTCGGTTCTCGCATTGAACACCGGTGTGCGCGGTTATTCTGCCGCCATGTTGGTGGGAGTCACGAATTTCCCCTCCGAAGGCACGATGCTGCTCATGATCATCACCGCGCTCGTGGTCGGTATCATCACTCTGATTCCGGTTGCCGCAACGATCCTGCGCCGCAAGGACGTTGCACACGCAAACATGTAGGAACGAACGGCGGATCGGCGGTTCTGTAGCGGATTTGAGCGAATGTGAGCGCGCGAAATAATCAGTAGGCATCGACTCATGGCTGGGTTCTTTCTGAACATCCCGGAAACCGTGTCGCCGCAAGCGCAGGTATTTCTGCGGACCTTGACCGATCCGGCGCTCAAGCCGGCGTTCCCCATGCCGGACGATATCGAAGGTTGGAAACGGCTCCAGGCGTTGGCCGAGGCAGACGGCCGAGCCAGATCGGAGTCGTTGCTCAAGCGATACGAGCACCAGGTCAGCCTGCGCAAACTCGGTGGCGTTTCCGTTCTGGAAGTACGGGCAAAAACGTGTGAAAGGAACGACAAGGTTCTTGTCTACACGCACGGCGGTGCGCACGTGATGTACAGCGCGACATCCATGCTGGGTCGAGCCGTCGTTGCAGCGCACGAAACGGGTCTTCGCGTGATATCCGTCGACTACACCCTCGCCCCGCATGCCCAGTACAACCAGATGTCCGACGAGGTGGTCGCGGTGATTCAGGCCCTAATCGCGGAAGGCCAGTGTCTCGAGGACATGGCGATCTTTGGCGACTCCTCCGGCGGCGGCCTCGCTGCCGCAGTGGTACTCAAGATGCGCGACCGGCGGCTGGGCATGCCGCGCGCGGCGGTCTTCGCCTCCCCCTGGGTGGACGTTACCCCGAGCGGTGATACTGAAACGACACTGTGCCACGCAGACCCGACTTTGCTTTACGAGAAGCACAGTAAGCAGGCAGCGGCGGCATTCGCTGATCCCCCGGATCAAAAAAATCCGTACGCGTCGCCGGTGTACGCTGACTTCTCCAAAGGCTTTCCGCCGACACTCATCCAGGGCGGTTTGAAGGAGGTCTTGTTAAGTGGCTTCGTCCGGCTCTATCAGGCGCTCGACGCTGCGAGCGTACCGGTGAAACTCGACCTGTACGAGGGGATGGTCCACAACTTCCAGGACCGGATGCCCGATGCACCCGAGGCGCAGCGGGCGCGCCAGAAAATGACCGCCTTTCTGCATGAGCACCTCAAATTGGCAGATGATGCATAGATGTGCTCTGCGCGGGCGGCATCTTCCAAGCATGCAGCGAACCAAGGACCAAGAGAATGGCTGATTTTATTGAGGCGGCGCAGCTGGTCGACATTCCATTGGGAACGAGCAAGTTAGTCAGGATCGCCAATAAGGATGTGGCGCTCTTCAACGTGGACGGCACCATTTACGCCATGGATGACTCATGCGCGCATGCCGGGTCGTCACTTGCCGCCGGCGAGCTCAAGGGCAAGATGCTCAGGTGCAGGGGACACGGAATGATGTACGACGTGACGAACGGCTTCGTGGACGGAGTTCCCGGATTCGGCGTGCGCAGCTATCCGGTGAAAATTGAGGCCGGCAAAGTTCTGATTGGAATTGGCTCATAGTGACGCTCTGTGGCGTTTGTTTCTTCGACGCCACCTGCCGTGCCTATACCGCAGATCGTCTCAGCCGGAGGGGAGCGCAGCCGCGCGGTGCCAGCGCCTCGTGGGGACGTTTGATGAGTACCGATGAAGAATCAACCGGGCGATTTGAAGTACGGATCGCCTCGGATAGCCATTTTGGGTGGATCCGCACCCGCCTGGCGCTCGAGCGCACGCTCATGGCGTGGGTACGCACGGCCGTGGCGCTGATCGGCTTCGGGTTCGGGTTCGTGATCGTCCAATTCTTCGAGCACCTGCAGAGTTCCTGGGCTCGCGCTATCTTCCTCGCCCGCTCGAATCCTTCGGCGAGCGCCGCGGCGCAGTGCGGCCGCTTCTGTACCGGTCCTCGCAACCCTACTGAGGCGACTTCGATTCACGGGCATGGACCTCGCTTTCAATTGTTTTGATCTTCCCGTCCACTACGGTCACGATCATCGCGAACTGGCGGGAGCCCCGATCGTATCGCCAGGTTTCAACTGCCGAAGTACCGACCTTTACGCCGTACTCGTTGCGAACGTCCACGTAAGAGGTTCGTTCCGATGACGGGCTCCCGCATTTCTGCAGCAGCTCCGCCACGGACACCTCAGCCGATACCAGCGATTGACCGCAGCGGAAGTAGCCATCGCAGGTACCCACAGCAGGCGCCAGCGCGAGTAACACGCACGGAAAGGCGATGTGTCTCATGGCGTTTTGCTAATCCGGTTAATCCGCCGATGTTACGCTGAGACGTCCGCCCGATTTCTGACGGTCGTCGCTTTCGGTTAATATCTGTCACCCGCTGAGGAATTGCGGCCAGACAATCGATGCTGCCTGCAGGAGGCACGAATAAAACTGACTGCATTTCAGGTTCACAAGCCGTGGCTGATACGCGCTGTGCTGGTGGCAACTGGTGTGGCTGAGGGTGCCGTGGTGTGGTTCGCGCAGCGGCCAACTCTGTGGGCCACGCTGATCGGCGCTTCACTTCCGCTGACCCTTATCGTTTTCGTGTTTTTCCCAATCCTGCGTGAGGAGAGGCGAAGATCTGAAACCGATATCAGGCCGGACTGATCCGTGAACTGTCCTCGAAGGCGAGGAGATTCCACGGGTTCCTGATGGCCAGGGCAGACCGGGCACTGGCTTAAACCCGTCATTCGCCATCTGAGCGCCAAGGGCCACGCTGGTGCGTCGAACAGTTCCAAGGACCCAATGGCGCGAGCTCGTCCCGGCCGACGATCACCGGGTTACGTGGGGCACAGCGGGACCGGGAGCAATTGCGTCGCGAGGTCAATCAGTTTGTTGACGCCGCTATCGTCAAACCCCGTAGCGATGAGTCGCTGCTGCGCTGGAAAAGTCCGGTTTGTCCGCTCGTAGCGGGCATGAAGCGCGAGGAGGGCGAGTTCGTACTCCGCCGGCTGTCGGAGATCGCCCGCGACGCGAAAGCTCCGCTCGCCGGGGAGACCTGCACCGCAAATCTCTATGTGATCGCAGCTCGTGAGCCGAGCCGGTTCCTGCGGCTGTGGTGGCAGCACGACCGCCGGCTCTTCAACACGCAGCATGGCATCGCGCCGGTACAGCGTTTCATCGACACGCCTCGCCCGGTGCGCGTCTGGTACAACGATTACGCTGTGGACCCCGATTCCCGGAGCGCGATCGCAGATCTGCTCATACAAAGCGTCGGCCCACCCGGCGCGGGGATCCGCTCGTACCCGGGCCACATGCTGCCGCCTCTGGGTTCGCGACTGACCTACACGACGGTACGGGCCATTGGGTCGGTAATCGTGATCATCGACTCGCAGAAGGTCATGAGTCTTAACTTCGGCCAACTGGCCGATTACGTGAGCCTGCTCAGCCTGGCCGAGATCAACCCCGACAAGGACGTGGGCGACGTCCCGAGCATCCTCAAGGTGTTCGGCGAGCAACGGAGCTCAGCGCCTCAGGGCCTCAGCACATGGGACCAGGCGCTGCTGCACGCGGTTTACAGCTCGAGCCAGAAAGAGCGCATGCAGTTATCGGAAATCCAAACGGCGACATTGGATGCGATCGCCGCAGGCTCGGTGCACTGAGCCGAGCAGACAGCCGCGAAAGCTCTGACTACGAGTACTTCCGGACAACCGAGAATCATTTGAATTGATTTCTGGCGCCCCCGCGATACGGTCTGGCACCTCGCGGTACCCTTCGCTTCGGCGCGAGCCACCGTCTCCAAATCCGCGCGCCGTTCTAGCTGGGACGCCACACTGAGCCTGCGCGCATGCCAAGAAAAAGGGCATGGGAGAGCATCGCTCCCATGAGGCATGCTGTCCGCGCACGTTAGCGCGATTTGTTGTAGTCGTACCACACGGCTTCGACGTTGTGACCATCCGGATCGTTAACGAAGGCTGCGTAGTAGCCCGGCCAGTAGTCGCGGTAGCCCGGGCCGCCATTGTCCTTGCCGCCCGCCGCCAGGGCCGCCTTGTAGAACTGCGCCACCTGCGCGCTACTCTTCGCCTCGAAGGCAACATGCGTGGGCGCGATCGTATCGTGCTTGCTGATCCAGAAGTCGGTGTTGGTACCGTCGTTGAATCCGGCAGCCTCGTCGTATTCCATGTTGCTGCGGTAGCCGAGCGGGCTCAGCGCCTTGAGGTAGAAACTTTTCGATTTCGGCAAATCGCTGACCGGCAACGAAACGTGGGCGATCATGGGATAGCTCCTGCCACGGACTTCAGAAGGGCCTTAACCGTACCAGCTTAGCAGCGCTCTCTTTAAATCCCTCGTGACGCGCCAGTTTTGCCCTGAGCGTGGCCGCAAACGCATATCGACGTCGTGCGACCAAACGTGGTGTCCGTGCGGCGACGCGGACTCTGGGGCAGACGAGAGCGCGTGCGATACTCATCGGCGCATGAAAGCCGCGCTGGCCGCCTTCAGTTGTCTGCTCTTCGGATGTGCCCAGACGCACACGGACGTACTGGACCTGGGGGAGGGCCGGCACTCGCTCAACGCCACTGCGCCGTCGGGGGGCTTTTACGGCAGTCACGAGACGGCCGTCGAACTCGCCAATGACTTCTGCGGCAAATCCCATCAGCAGCCCGTCATCGAGGGCTTTTACGACAAGTCCGAGATTGGACCGAAGGGGGAACACACCAGCAGCATTTTTTTTCGCTGTGCGGCGCCCAAGACCTCGCGCTATTGAGCTAGGTGGAAGTCTCGTCGAATCGAATTGCCTCGCGCACGGAGCAGCGGCAACAACCCAATCGGGCGAGAGTACGAAGCCAGCCTTGCTCCGGAGTAACGGCAAGGACTCCGGGGGAAACAGAGCGGTGCGCTTACTCGACTTTGAGGACCACCCGGAAGCGAGCTTTGCCGCTCATCATCCGCTCATAGGCAGCCTGCGCCTGCTCGAGCGGGTAGATCTCGTTCATGGAGGTGACCTTGGTCTGCTGGCTGAAGAGCAAGGTATCCTCCGAGTCCACACTGGTGCCCGAATACCAGCCCTTCACCGCGGCGCGCTTTCGGAGCAAATCCAGTGAGTCGACCGGGAAGGTGCCGACTGCGCCGATGACCATCATCGTGCCATTCGCTCCGAGACCGCCGACGATCGACTCCATGGCCGCGGCATCGGTAACGGTGGCGAGTATGGCCCGGGCACCGCCCAGCCCGCGCAAGGCCGCCGCCGGATCGCCTCGCTCGCTGTCAACGTAGGCGTGTGCGCCGAGCGTGCGCGCGAGGGGCTCCTTGTCGGCACCGCGACTAACTGCCGCGACGCGAAAACCCATGCGGGCCGCAAACTGAATGCCCAGATGTCCCAGGCCGCCGATGCCATGGATCGCGACCAGATCCCCCGGCCGTGCGCCGCAGTGTCGCAGCGCGTTGAACGTCGTGATGCCAGCGCAAAGAAGGGGGGCGGATTCGACCGCATCCAGTTGCGCGGGAATCCGCGCCAGCGCGCCGGCATGCGCCAGCATGTGGGTCGCATAGCCGCCATCACGCGTCACGCCTGTCGCACCCTGGATATTGGCGCACGCGAAGGCATCCCCGTGCCGGCACGGCGCGCAGTAGCCGCAGGCGCCACTAAACCAGCCCACCCCGACGCGGGTTCCGGTTTGCCAACCCTCCACATCCGCACCCACGGCATCCACCGTGCCGATGACTTCGTGCCCCGGAACGCGCGGCAGCTGCAACCCGGGCATGTGCCCCTCAATGGTCAGCGCATCGCTGTGGCAGACACCGCAGGCCTGAACCTTAATGCGCACTTCATGACGTCCCGGCTCGGGAATATCGCGCTCCTGCAGGCGCAATTTCGCGCCGGCCTCGGAGACGATCACCGCACGCATCTTGGACATTGTGCCTCGCCGTCTTTGCCACGCCCGAAGGCGCGCGCCGCGCGCGCATCAGGCTTTGTTGATTTTCAGTATACGCGCAGCCCGGCTCGATGCTGGCCGCGCAATGGTCGCGCTGAGGGTCCCGTCAGACGACCGCTTTGCGAATCACGAGGGCCAGATAACCGGACAACAAGGCAACGGTTGCGACGATATCAAGAAAGATGAATTCCACGAGCCACCACCACGTCCAGGACATGCTCGCAGTTTAGGGGTGAGCCGATTCAAGAACCGCCCCCTGGCGAGGCAGCTGAGCGATCGATTAAGTAAGGAGCGTGCCCCCCTCCATTTGGGGAGAGAGCTGCCGCGGGAAGCCAGCAGGTGAAGGGGCACGATCATCCAGCAGGCCCCGGACGGTGGATTTCTGTGAAGCAAGCCGCGCTGTTGGGTCATCCGTCTTTCGGCCCGCGCGTTGCCTTGGTTAGCCTTAAGCACGTGGCGCGCCCGCAAGGATCGCCGCGGCAAACGGGCCACTGGAGCAGTTCATGCATTGCGTATCCCACGGACGGATGTGGGGAGTGCTGGTGATCGCGGTCGGCGCGGCCGCGAGCCTGCGGGCCCAAGCGGACGTGCTGTCCGCTGTGCAAGTCCTGCGGGAGGGCGGCTGCGGCGGCGTCGTGCCGATCGCCCGGCCCCTGCGTCACAGTGCGGCGCTGGACCGGGCCGCCGAGCAGTGGGCGGCGGGGCGGCCGTTACCGCAGGCGGCCACGGAGGGAGGCTACCGCTCCGGGGCGATCACCGGGGTGCACGTCGCAGCATCCGAGGCCACGCTGCTGCAACAACTGAGTCGCTCCGATTGTCGCGCGCTCAGCAATCCTAGTCTTCAGGAGATCGGTGCCTTTCGCCGCGGCGCTGACACCTGGCTGGTGGCGGCCTTCGCTACCGAGGCAATAGCGGCGAGCGTAACTGCACCGACGAGCCCTACGCCGCGCTCCCTGCCTAAGGTTCAGACGGGCTCACCCACGACTGTGCTTTCCAAACGCGCTCTGGATCTGGTGAACGAGGTGCGCGCCCGCGGAATCCACTGCGGAGAGCGTGCCTTCGCGCCTGCCCCGCCGATCGCCCTCTCAGGCACGCTCGATACGGTTGCCTTCGGACACGCTGCGGACATGGCCACGCACGGGTACTTTGAGCACCAAGACCTGGCCGGCCAGTCTCCGGCCGACCGGGTGCGTGCCGTCGGCTACCGGGAAAAACTAGTGGGCGAGAACATCGCCTACGGCCCGGCGACGGTCGATGAAGTCGTCAAGGGCTGGCTCGACAGCCCGGGACACTGCGAAAACATCATGGATCCGCGCTTCGCGGAAATGGGCCTCGCCTTCGCCGCCGGGCGCGGCGCCAAGCACGGTCTGTACTGGGTTCAGGTCCTGGCGGCCCCCCGCGCTTAGTCGATCAGCTTGGATTCCCAGCCTGAGGCGCTTCGCGGCGCGTCGCTTGGCGGCATACTCACGGCAAATCCGCTGGATCGTGTCCGCACCGATGTGATCGAAGAACTCCGTAGCCCCCGCGCAGAGGTAGCAGAGGCCAAAACCGGAAAGGAATTTCGCGTTCGCGCGGCGGTTGCGATCCGCCGCATCCAGGCTAGTGGCATTCGCCCAGTTGAAAACCTGATTCACCTCGACCGCCGCAGCGGCGAGCCACAGATAGGCCTCGGCCGTCACCTCGGCGCGTTGGTTGCCGCCACGTAATACACTTACGCTCGCCGATACCTTCCGGATGACACGTCGCAGGCGCCCGTGTTGCCGGCAACTTCGGCGCGTCGGCGAGGACTTGGATGTACCTACATACCCGGCTGCTGCTTGGGATTTTCGCAGTCACTTTGCTCGCGCTGCTGGTGAGTGTCCTCGTGCCGCTCGCCTCGCTGCGTCAGGACGTCTCGCGTGAGACCGATGCCTCAATGCAGCTGGCGAGCCTGCTGTTGGACATTGAAGCGGGGATCCGTAACAGTGAGAGCGAAGCAGACGCGCGTGCAGCGGCGGCGCGGCAGGTGCGTGCGGCTGAGCATCTGCGCCACGTGCGGGTCACGCTTGTGGACGCCCAGGGCGCAAGCGTCGCGACGACGCCCAGTGATAGTGCATCCGCGGGCTGGCTGGCGCGGACGCTCCTGCCGCGTAGCGCGGAGCGCGCGCTCGCTTACCCGCTCAGCTTCCGCGGCGCACCGCTCGGGGCACTGCGCGTGAACTCCAATCCGCTCTCCGAATTCGAGGAACTGGAGGCGTACGTCACGAATGACATCGCGCTGCTTGCGCTCGCGAACCTCGCCATGGCGATCAGCATCTACTGGATCGTGCGCCGGGGGTTGCGACCGGTGCGACAGATCAAGGGCGCGCTCACGCTGCTCGCGGATGGCAAGCTGGAGACCCGGCTACCGCATTTTCGCCTGAAGGATCTAGATGAAATCTGCGACCGCTTCAATCATTGTGCCACTGCCCTCGAGGAGGCGGCCGCGAGCCGGCGCGAGCTCACCCGCCGTCTCATCAACGTCGAAGAGGAGGAACGCACACGGCTCGCGCGCGAACTGCACGATGAGCTCGGCCAGAGCCTCACGGCGATCAAGGTGGACGCGGCGTACATCGCCCGGGAAGCTGCCGGGCAAGCCCCGCGAATTGAGAGCTGTGCGCTCGGCATCGAGACTTTGAGCGGCGAGGTGATGGAGCTGACGCGCGGCATGCTCGCGCGTCTGCGACCGCACGGGCTGGAGACCGTCGGGCTGCGCGAGTCGCTCAAGGAGCTCATCAGCGGCTGGGAGAGCCGCGTCGCCGAGCGCTTCGGCTGCTCGCTGACGATGAATGAGGCGGTCGATGAGCTCTCGCCCGAGCTGAACATCACGCTCTATCGGCTGGTGCAGGAATGTCTCACCAACGCTGTGCGCCACTCGCGCGCCCGCAGCGTCGCCATCCGCCTTGCCGCCGAGCCACTGCCCTGCGGGGAGCTCCCCGCGCGCGTGTGGCTGCGGGTGCAGGAATCGGGTGTCGAGGCGCACGCCGCGACTCCGGCCGCCCAGGGCATGGGACTGCTCGGCATGCGCGAGCGGGTGCAGGCGCACGGCGGCGAACTGACGATCAGCACGCAGCCCGGCGAGGGCCTCGCACTCGAAGCCTGGTTGCCGATCCGTGCGCCCACCGCGGCCTCCGCCGATGCCTGAGGCTGCCGCCGTGCGGATCGTGCTCATCGACGACCACGCGGTCGTGCGGGCCGGTTACCGCCGCTTCCTCGAGCAGGAGCCCGGCTATGAAGTCATCGCGGAGGCTGGGTCGGGCGAGGAGGCCTACGCGCTGCTGCAGTCGCAGGCGCCGGACATCGCGATTTTGGATCTGAGCATGCCCGGCGAGGGCGGCCTGTCCGCGCTGCGACGCTTCAAGCTGCGCTGGCCGCTCCTGCCGGTGCTGGTGTTCAGCATGCACGATCATCTCGCTTTCGCCCTCCAGGCACTGCGCGCGGGGGCAAACGGCTACATTACCAAGAGCAGCGACCCACAGTTCATGGTCAGCGCGGTGCGGCGGGTACTCGCCGGGGAGCTCGCGGTGAGTCCGGATTTGGCGGTCAAAATGGCGCGCACCGGCAGCGCACGCACCGAACAACCGACGCTGGGTCTGTCGGTGCGCGAATTCGATATCTTCCGTCTGATCGCGAGCGGCAAGAGCCACGAAGAGATCGCGGCGCTGCTGTGTCTGAGCGTCAAGACCATCACCAATCAGCACTCGCTCATCCGCCAGAAACTGGCCATCGACTCGGATATCGAGCTGTTCCAGCTAGCGGTCGAATGCGGCGCCGTGGAGGCGCGCGTGCGCCGCTCCTAGCGCTGCTGCGCGCGCCCCGGCGCCCGCCAGCGCGACCGGTTCGCACGCCCGGCGGTGTCCGTCAGCGTGCCGTACTGCGGCTGACGGGTGCGCACCGCATCGGCCCAGCCGAGGAACTCAAGCGGCGAGGGCACCTCCGCGAGTGTGCCGTAGCCGAATGTGCGGCGGTTGTAGAGACTCTCATCGACCACCATGACGAAGCGCTGCTGCCCGAGGGCTTCAATCTGCGCGCGCAGCGCCGAGGAGCGCCGGTCAAAGGAGCGGCCCGGGCGGCCCGAGGGCTCGGATAACACGACGTGGCGCCGATCGCCGCTCACCTCACCGATCCAGCTGCTCGTGGCGCTTGCCGCGCGTCCGGCGAGCGCCAACGGCCGCATGCGGTTGCCTGTAAAGGCGCGCTGGATGACGGCCAGCCAGCGGTCCATCTCCAGCTCGCAGCGCACAAAGTCGTTCGGATGCGAGAACAGCACCGCCCAGCCCTCGCGCAACCACGCGCGCAACGAGATGGTTTCTGCGGCCGCCTCGGCGCTCGCAGCGTTCAGCGGCGGTTCGAGTACGAGTGTCGCCATCGGATTCTCCTGGGAGCGGCGGCGTCAGGGCCGCCGAATCGGCAGCCAGCATGCGGTCATGCCGGTATGAGAAGCAGTCGAGCGCAGGTGACATCTGCGTCACGCCGCGCGCGCCGACACTGCGCCGGTGACGCTCGAGATAACCGGTTTGCCAACCGTTGAATTTGCTAGAGCCATCGGCCATGCTCGAAAAGAAGCGCGCGGGCGCCCCACAGCTGGGTCCTCGCCAATTAAAAATGAGGTACGGACCATGTCAGACCCTAAGCCTTCAGTCACATCCCTCACGACGGGAATCGAGCACCTGCACCGGTCCTGGGGCTGGTTCGTCGGGCTCGGTGTGCTACTGCTCGTGCTCGGATTCCTCTGCATCCTGGGCGAGGTCGCCACGACCCTGATCACCGTGATCGTGCTGGGGTGGCTGCTGCTCATCAGCGGTGTCATGGCGCTGGTGCACGCATTTCGTACGCGCACGTGGAGCGGCTTCTTCCTCTATCTGCTCAGCGCCGTCCTGCGACTCTTCACCGGGTTCCTGCTCATCCGCTACCCGCTGATCGGGGCGCTCACCCTGACGCTGCTCCTGGCTTCGTTGTTCATTGTCGGCGGCGTGTTCCGCGCGGTCGGTGCCGCGAGCCTGCGTTTTCCGAACTGGGGCTGGACGGCCGCCTCGGGCGTCATCGCCCTGGTTCTGGGCGTACTGCTGTTGGCACAGTTGCCCGCCTCGAGTCTGTGGTTCCTCGGTCTCGCCGTGGGTATCGACCTGTTGTTTGAAGGCAGTGGTCTGATTGCCCTGGGAACGGCGCTGCGCAGCCGAGCGACGGCATCCCTCGGCGTGCCGCGGCCTGCAGGCGCGTAGCCGCCGATCACCGTTCCGCAGATGACTCCGAAGGACGGGCGCTGCGGCCCGCGAAGCGCGGCGCCGTGCGGTTTGAAAGACACTGGCTCTGCGGCTGTTCTAGAATGAGCGCTCACGGGGTTGGTCGCCCCGCCTTGGCGCTTGTGTTATGTCGCGGTCGGCTGCAGGAGTAATTGTACTCTTCGGAGCTTGCTGTGCGTCGGTTGCAGGCGCCGCCCCCCTGTGCACGGTGTTGGCCGATGGCTCCACGGGCAAGGTTCTCACGCAAGAGGGCAGCTGCGAGCAGCGTCTGACGCCGGCCTCAACTTTCAAGGTCGCGCTCAGTCTGGTCGGTTATGACTCCGGCTTCCTCACCGATGAGCACCACCCGGCGCTGCCGTATCGTGCGGGCTACCTTGCGACGGACCCGTCGTGGAAGACCACCGTGGATCCGACGAGTTGGATCCAGAACTCCGTCGTCTGGTACTCCCAGCAGCTCACCGTCTGGTTGGGCGCAGAGCGCCTGCGCGACTATCTCGCGCGCTTCAAATACGGCAACCAGGACATGTCCGGCAACCCGGGCATGAATGATGGGCTGACACAGGCGTGGCTGAGCTCCTCGCTGCGCATATCCGCGCTCGAGCAGGTGAGTTTTCTGCAAAAGCTCGTGACGCGTCAACTCACCGTGTCCGCACACGCGTACGAGATGACCGCGCGGATCCTGAGCGTGGGCACGATGCCCAACGGCTGGGAGGTGCACGGCAAGGCGGGCACGGGCTATGAGATGGGCGCCCACGGCCCGGACCTTAAGCGCCAGGTGGGGTGGTTCGTCGGCTGGGCGAGCCGGGGCGGGCGCACCATCGTCTTTGCCTACGTCATCGCCGATGAGCAACCGGACGACTCGAGCGCGGGTCGCCGCGCGCGCACGGATTTCATGGCGGGGCTGCCGCTGCTGCTGGACGCGGTGGCCACGCCTTAGCGCGCCGGGAACGCATCAAACGCCGGCGGTGAACCCGCAGCGCTCGTGTGCCGACCTACGCGTGATGGCCTCGTAGGCCCTCGCGGGCGATAATGGCTGCCGCTACTGGGGAGCCTGCGCGGGCACCGAACGGAATTCCCACGGAGACGGTCAACGTTGAACCAACATCCGCGTTTAGCGCAGGGGTGAGGTTGTAACCATGGCAGTGTGTAATTCGGCGGACGTGCGGCGCGCGCTGTTCGCGGGTATCGCGGCCTTGTGTCTTGGCACCTGCAACGCCGCGGGCGCGGATGAAGCTCCGGTACAGGCGCTGTGGGCGGCCAAGAAACTGAACTTCACCTTTATGGGATTTACCGCGCGTTATTCCTGTGATGGCCTTCTGGATAAAGTGCGCAAAATCCTCCTGGACCTCGGCGCGCGCCCGGATCTTAAGGTCAACGCCACCGGCTGCGACCGTGGATTTGGAACGCCCAGCCGCTTCCCCGGCGTGGCCGGGACGCTGTACGTGCTGGTCCCGCTCGGCGACAAGGCGCCGCCGGCGGATACGCAGCCCGTCAACGCTGACTGGAAGAGCGTCGTGGTGGCCCCGCGCGGCGAGCCGTTGTCGGCCGCGGGAGATTGCGAGCTCACCGAGCAGATCAAGCAGGCGATCCTGCCGCTCTTCAGCAGCCGCAATGTCGAGTACAGCTCCACGTGCATCCCGTATCAGCTGGTGGTGGGAGGCACGCGTCTGAAGGCCGAAGTGCTGCTCGCCGAGCCGCCACCGGCGAAGGCACCTTAAGCGATCAGGAAAACTCATCAGGCAGCGCCTGTTTGGCGCGCTTGATGTAATCGCACAGCGCTTCATCGACGGCCGTATCGAGCAGTGGTGCTTCGTAGGCGGCAAGTTGCGCACGCCAGCGCGCGTGGGCACGCGTTAACTGATCGTGCGAGCCCTCTTGGCTCCATTGCTCGAAAGAGTTGTTGTCCGCGAGCTCGAAGTCGTAGAACGCGCTCTCGTAGTTGGCGAGCGTGTGCCGCGCGCCCAGGTAATGCCGCCCGGGTCCGATCTCGCGAAACGCATCGAGCGCAAAGCCGTTCTCATCGAGCGCCAGGCCGCGTGCGAGCGTGTGGAACGCGCCGAGCTGGTCCACGTCCATGACGAATTTCTCGTACGACATCGTGAGTCCCGATTCGAGCCATCCGGCGGCGTGCAGCATGAAGTTGGCCCCGGCCAGGAAAGCCGGCCAGAGCGAGTTAGCGCTCTCGGCGGCCGCCTGCGCGTCGGCCACCTTGGAGGCGCATAGGTTGCCGCCGCAGCGCAGCGGCACGCCCAGGCGGCGCGCGAGCTGGCCGATCGCCAGATAGGCAAGGGCGGGTTCGGGCGTGCCGAAGGTCGGGGCGCCACTGCGCAGGGACATGGACGAGAGGAAGTTGCCGAGGATCACCGGGGCACCGGGGCATTCGAGCTGCGTGAGCGCCACGCAGAAGGTCGCTTCGGCAAAGCATTGCGCGAGTGCGCCCGCGGTCGTGACCGGTCCCATCGCGCCCCCGAGGATGAAGGGTACGCAGACGCTTGCCTGGTGGGCCGCAGCGTAGGTGCGGATCACGCGGCTGGCCTCCCCATCAAGCACTAAGGGTGAGTTCACATTCACGTTGCCGAGTATCACGCAGTGTGTCGCGACGAACTGCGCGCCGAAAAGCAGTCGGCACATCTCGATCGAATCCGCGGCGCGCGCGGCACTCGTGACGGATCCCATGAAGGGCTTGTCCGAGTAGCGCATGTGCGCGTACACCATGTCGAAGTGGCGCTTGTTCACCGGCACGTCGACCGGCTCGCACACCGTGCCGCCGGAGTGGTGCAGCCAGGGGGCCAGATACGCAAGCTTGACGAAGTTCGTGAAGTCCTCAAGCGTGCCGTAACGGCGGCCGCGCTCGAGGTCACTGACGAAGGGGGGGCCGTAGGCGGGCGCGAAGACGGTGTGCGCGCCACCGATGTCTATGTTGCGCGCCGGATTGCGCGCGTGTTGGGTGAACTGCGCCGGCGCCGAGCGGCGCACGATCTCGCGCGCGAGTCCTTGGGGTACGTGCACGCGGCAGTCCCCGCTGATGCGCGCACCGGCGCCCTGCCACAGCGCGAGCGCCGCGGGGTCCCCGCGGATCTCCATGCCGATCTCCTCCAGCAGCTGATCCGCGTGCGCCTCGATCGCGAGCAGCTCCTCCTCGGCGAGCGGTGCATACGGGGGCAACTGCCGGGTGATGAAGGCGGGGGCGGCTGGGGACTGCGCACGGCGCGCCTTGCGGGCCGCGCGCGTATCCGTACGGGTGCGCCGCGGAGGGGACGGAGGAGAATCGGCCATGGGCGCGGCCATGGTAGCTGAAGCTTCGCGGGCGCGCCGAGACCGCACCGCGTGACCTTAGGGCCACGCGGCGCGGTTCCGAGGATTCCTGAGCGCTATTTCTCGGTGATGTGCAGTGAGATGCGCCGGTTTTGCTGCCGCCCGGCGTCGGTCGAGTTGTCCGCGAGCGGATGCTCCTCGCCGTAGCCCTTGGCATCCATGCGGGAAGGATCGACCCCGAGCCTAACGAGCTGCGCCATGACGTCGTCCGCTCGGTCCTGGGAGAGCTTCAGGTTCGAGGCCGCATCCCCGGTGTTGTCCGTATAGCCCCCGATGCGCACCTTCGCCTTCGGATAGGCCTTGAGAATCATCGCGATGTTGCCTAACTGCTCCTGCGAGGCCGGCTGCAGGGTGGCAGCGCCCGTATCGAAGAGCAGCCGATCGAAGTCGAACCATTGATCGTCACTCACGGTAGCGTTCGGGTCATCCAGGTACTTGACCAGCTTCGCTTCGACGCCAAGTGCCGGAGCGTTCAACTCTGTGCCGTCCGGAAGTTTGACCTTGATCATGTCCCCGAGCGCTGCCCAGGCGTTAGTGGCGGCATTGCCCACCGCTGTGGCCGCGGTCGTCGTGGCGTTGGTCGCTGTCTGCACCACCTCCTTTGGCCCGCTCATGGAGCGGAAGAGCAGCCAGGCGAGGATGAGCGCGCCCAGGATCGCCAGGGGCACCAACCAGCGCGAGCCACCCGCCGCAGCGGCGCTCGCCGTGGAGGCAACTGCCGTCGCGGCCGTGCCCGCACCGGAGCTGATGCTGCTCATGAGTCCGGCGGGCAGAAAGCCCTGCAGGCTCGGCACCTCGGCCTTGAGCGCGCTGCCCAGGGAGCTCGCGTTGAGTGAACCGCTGCTTTGCGCACGCCCCAGGAATCCGAGCACCAGCGGCGCGGCCATCTTCAAAAGGTTCGTCACCGAGCTCGCGCCGAGCCCGGACTGTTGCGCGATGGCGCTCGTGACCTGACCTTGCTGGGAGCCGAAGACCATGGGCAGAAATTTGCCCACCAGATCCCCGATTCCTCCGCCGGCACCGCCGGAGGCGATCGACGAGAGACTGCCCAGAACATTCTGGCTGTTCGCGGTGCTGGCGAGACTCATAATCTGACCGAGGAAACCGCTGTCACCTGCTTTTGCGGCGAGGCCGCCGAGGGTCGCGGCGGTGGCGGCACCGAGGCCCCCCTGCACGGCCTGAGTGGATTCACCCAGTCGTGACGCCATGGCCTGTTTCATATCCGGCGTAACCATGGCAAGGATCGAGTCCATCATTGAAGTAGCCATATTTTTCCCCTGCTTCCTTTGTGGTGTTAGTACCCTGGGGCGTTAACGAGAAGACGATTTATTCTTACTCCACATCGCTGCGGCTCGCCATCAGGAATCGCGGCCCCGCGCGCCGTGTCCCGGCCGTGCTGGCGCCCGCGCTTCACCGCAGCGCAACAACCCAACCTCGCACCGCGCGAACGTACCGCGAACGGATATCAGAGAGCCCCCCCGCCAAGCTTCCGCTCGCTCAGGAGGTTCTGCCGCGCTCGGGGACGGGCGCTTGGGCGGCATTGCCGCGCGTCCTTAAGACGGCAGAGAAGGAAGGCGGGAGGCTCTGACGACGCCGCGCGCGCCGCAGGTGAGCTCAGTAGGGGAACGTGCGCGCCCGCAGCTGATCCTTGGCAAGATCGCGCGCCGAGATGAAGTAGTGCACGGTCGCCCACAGTCCCGTCGGCACGAGGCACAGCATCGCCAGACGCAGCGACGCGGCGTTGCTCACGTGATTCGGTGCGAACCAGTCGCTCAAGGTTCCGATGAGCAGGGGAGCGATCACGAGGTTGCCGACGTTGGCAAGGAACAGGGTGGTCGCACAGAACATCGCGCGCATACGGCACTGCGCGAGATTGTTGAGAAGTCCGAAGCAGGGCCCGATGTAGAAGTAGATTGCGGGAATGAAAATCCAGAACATTATCTTGGCGAGCGCGAGATCGTGCGTGTAGAAAATGACGCCCGATGCGATCGTGGCGATGGCGGTGCCGGCACCGAGGAGCCAGACGATGCGACGCGAGTCAGCCATGGCCGGGCGCGCCATCAGCCACCCAGTCGCTACGGTCGCGAGTGCGCCACCGATGAGGTGCGCATAACCGGTGACGCTGCCCGCTTCACCGGGCGTCATGGCATACGTGCGCTGCAGGAACGCCGGTGTCCAATACACCAGACCCCAGCCCCACAGCGCGCACAGGGCACTCGCGATCATGAGGTGCACTGCGGAGCGCTGGCTCCACAGGAAGCGCATCGTGTCCATAAATGAGGGCGCCTCACCGTCGTCGCCGCTGTCGAGGCAGCCGCGGCGCGGTTCGCGCACCGTGAGCCACACGGCGAGTCCCGTGAGCACCCCGGGCACACCTAACACGTAGAACACCGTGCGCCAGCCATAGCGATCGGCGATGAGTCCAGCGATCTGGTAGCCCACGAAGGCGCCGAGCGGGGCGCCGAGCGAGAATATGGTGAGCGCCATGGGTCGGCGCGTCGCCGGAAAGTAGTCCGACAGGAGCGAGTTCGCGCCCGGCGTGCCCCCCGCTTCGCCGATACCCACGCCGACGCGGGCGCCGAAGAACTGCCAGGTCGTGCGTGCAAAGCCACACACGGTCGTCATCACCGACCACACGACGAGGCAGATCGCCACGATGTTGCGGCGGTTCTTGCGGTCGATCAGCCAGGACAGTGGAAACCCGAGCAACACATAGAAGACTCCCAGGGCGCCGCCTGTTAGCACGGCGACGCCGGAGTCGGTGAGATTCAGTTCGAGGCGGATCGGCTCGAGTACGGTCGAGACCACGTAGCGGTCGGCGATGCTGAGCGTGTAGACGAGGCACATCATGATGAGCACGTACCAGCGCTCGAAAAATGACGCAGTCTCTACCGGTGCGAGTCCCAGTCCAGTGTCCGCGGCTACGCTCGATGGCAATTCACTCATGCCGTTTGCGCCTTGGCTTTGTCTCGAGGCAGGTTACGCCTGTGGCGCACCACTGTCTTGCAGGATCAGGTCGGCGGCTTTTTCGGCCAGCATTATGGTCGGTGCCTGCGTGTTGCCGGAAGTGACGTTCGGAAAGGCCGACGCGTCCACGACCCGCAGCGCGGCAGCGCCGCGCACGCGCAGGTGCGCATCGAGTACGGAAGAGCGCGGATCAGCACCCATCGCACAAGTGCAGCTGGCATGGAAGACCGAGCCGGCGCGCTGGCGAAAATCGGCGAGTAGCTCCGCAGCGGCTCGCACCTGCGC
Organism: uncultured Pseudomonadota bacterium; assembly: GCA_963850955.1. Lineage (GTDB taxonomy): Bacteria > Pseudomonadota > Gammaproteobacteria > Steroidobacterales > Steroidobacteraceae > 13-2-20CM-66-19. Next base: position 2,948,856 of record CAWKMW010000004.1, on the reverse strand, counting down.
GCCGGGCTCGCGCTCGGACGCGGTGACGGCCGCAAGGGGAGCGGCCGCGGCGATCTGGCGCACGACGCGCGCGCCCTCGAGCACGTCCTCCACGTCGGTGGCATCGGTGAGCGAGTTCAGCAGGATGGTGGGACTCACGTGCGGCTCGGCGGAGCGGATATGCACCGAGCCACGGCTGTGCGGCCGGCAGGTATTGAATGACATGAGAAACCCCGAATAGGGGTCGGGGCTGAGCAGGCGACGTTTCGCGCCGATGGTTGTAGTGCTGTAGCTTGCGGGGTTGAAATAGATGTGCAGGTTCGGACGCGCGAGACCTGCGCGGCTGCGCAGGAATGCGCCCGCCTGGTTGACGCTCATGGCAAGCGGGCCGCCCTTGGTCAACAGGTAGCGCAACGCCGCGCGCACCTTGCCGTACCAGGGCGCAAGCTCGTTGTTGAGCGTTGGCACGCGCGAGCGGTAAAAATACGATACCGCTAAATGATCCTGCAGCCCTTCCCCGACGGCAGGGGAGTCGATGAGCACCGGGATACCGAGCGTGCGCAGGCGTTGCGCGTTGCCGATGCCGGACAGTTCCAGCAGCTGCGGGGAGTTGATGGCACCAGCGCACACCAACACCTCGCGGCGCGCCTGCGCGCTGTGGCGTATTCCCTCCTGCAGATACTCGACGCCGCGCGCGCGGGTGCCGGCGAATAGCACGCGCGCCGTGAGCGCGTGCAATTTGACCTCGAGGTTCGCCCGCCGCCGCGCTGGTTGCAGATAGGCACTGGCGGTCGACACGCGCACGCCATCCTTGATCGTCACCTGCCAAAGACCGGCGCCTTCGGGCTCAGCACCGTTGAAATCGCGGGTCAGCCGGATGCCGATCTCCTCGCAGGCGCGCAGAAAGACACCGCACAGGGGGTGCACCATGGCCGATACGTCACTCACGTGCACCGGTCCCCCGGCGCCGTGATACGCGGAGGCGCCCCAGGCGTGATCCTCGAATTTGATGAAGTACGGCAGCACTTGCGTCCACGACCAGCCGGTGGCACCGGCCGCCGCCCAGTCATCGAAGTCCCCGGGCTGCCCGCGCACGAACACCATCGCGTTGATGGAGGTCGAGCCACCAAGCACTTTGCCGCGCGGGCAGAACTGCGTGCGGTTGTTCAGCCCCGGATCCGGCTGCGCTTCGTACATCCAGTTGAAACGTGCATCGTTGAAAGTGCGTCCGTAGCCAATCGGCACCTGAATCCAGGGCGAGCGGTCCGAGCCGCCGGCCTCCAGCAGTAGCACCCGATGCTCACCGCTGGCGCTCAGACGGTTGGCGAGCACGCAGCCGGCCCCGCCGGCCCCGACGATGATGTAGTCATACTCGGTCATTCTGTGATAAGCATCCGCCGATGAAACTTAAGGACATCAAGACTTTTGTCGTCGGCAATCCGCCCCCGGGTAACGGCGGTCGCTATTTCGTGTTTGTGAAGCTCAGCACCGACGGCAATGTGCACGGGGTGGGCGAAGCATACTGCGTTCCGTTTCATCCGGATCTGGTCGCACGGCTGCTGGTCGACGTGTTTGAGCGTTATTGCGCCGGCGAAGACCCGCACGACATCGAGAAGCTGTGGCGGCGGGTGTACTCGGCCGGCTACAGCCAGCATCCGGATCTCACCCTGATGGGCGTGCTGAGTGCGCTTGAGATGGCCTGCTGGGACATCATCGGCAAGGAAGCCGGCCAGCCCGTCTACAACCTCCTCGGCGGGCGCGTGCATGAGCGGCTGCGCTCCTACACCTATATCTACGCGCGCCCCGGGGACAAGGTGGACGTCTACCAGGATGCGCAGCTCTCGGCCGAGCGCGCGGCCGAGTACGTGACGCAGGGCTTTACCGCTATCAAGTTCGACCCCGCCGGCCCCTACACCGCCTTTGACGGGCGGCAACTGTCGCTCGAGCAGCTTGAGCTGTGTGAGCGGTTCATGCGCGAACTGCGCGCCGCGGTCGGCACCAGCGCGGATCTGCTCTTTGGCACGCACGGGCAGATGACGGCGGCCGGCGCCATCCGCCTTGCGCAGCGACTGGAGCCCTACGATCCGCTGTGGTTTGAGGAACCGGTGCCGCCGGATGCCCCGGAGCAGATGGCGCTCGTCGCGCGCGCGACCAGCATTCCGATCGCGGCCGGCGAGCGGCTGACGACCAAGTACGACTTCGCGCGCGTGTTGCGCGCCAATGCCGCGGCCATCCTGCAGATGAATCTTGGCCGCGTCGGCGGCCTGCTTGAGGCGAAGAAAATCGCCGCCATGGCGGAGGTGCAGCACGTGCAGCTCGCCCCACACCTGTACTGTGGGCCGGTGGTCGGCGCCGCCAACATCCAGCTGGCGACCTGCAGTCCCAACTTTTTGATCCTCGAGGGGATCGAGCGCTGGCAGGGCATTCATGCCGAAGTGCTCATGAAACCGATCCGCTGGGAGGCCGGGTACGTCATTCCCCCGAGCGAGCCGGGGCTCGGGGTCGAACTGAACGAGGCGTTCATCGCGCGCCATCCCTACAGCGGTCGGCAGCTGCACCTGGAAAGCTTGGGTCAGCCGCTTTAAAGGCGCCCGGCACGCGCCGCGCGCGCATCAGAGCTGCAGAGCCGCGCGCATGCGCTCTTCGTACCAGGCGTGGAACAGATTCACCATGTACTCGTTGCCACCGATAGGACCCGGCAGGTAGGCGGGGCTGGAAGCCCCGCGCTGCGTCTCGGCGACGAAGGCGGCGTCCTGCGCGTTGGTGGCATCCCACACGTGGGTGAGGTTCTTAAGATCGTAGTCGACGCCTTCCTCGGCCTGCGCGTGCACAAGCCAAGTACTGCGCACGAGCGTCTTGTCATGCGCCAGCGGCAGCGCCGCAAAGGTGAGGACGTGATCGGACAGAAAGTGGAACCAGGCATTCGGCTGCACGTGGTAGTGCAAGGAGCCGAGGCGCGCCTCGGTGAACTCGCCCAGCAGTCGCCGCGAGGCTGCGCGGGTATCCGGGGTCATGGATTCGCCGGCGCCATCGAGCACCAGTCGCTCGGTGCGAAACGCGGTCGGCCGGCCATGCAGTTCCTCGATCGGCTGCCAGGGGAGGTTAAAACGCTGCCACAGTGCCTCGGATTCCTCGCGGGCGCCGAGGTAGCGGCAGTAGTGCGCCCGCTCCTGCGACGAGAGGCGCTGCGTGTCGATCTCGCCGAAGAAATCAAAGAGTGACTTCAGCAGCTCCGGGTGCCCGGCACAGTGGAAGCACTCCCGGTTGTTCTCAATCGTGAGCTTCCAGTTACCGTGTTCGATGATATCGACCTGGCGCGCGACCTTGGTGTGGGTGAGCGCGTGCGGCGCCAGATACGGCGTCATGCGCTGCGCCATGTCGTCGAAATCTGCCGGCGGCTCATCGGCCAGACAGACGAAGATCAGGCCGGCCAAGCGTTTCACGTGCAGCGCCTTCAGCGCATGCTGCCCCTGCGGCACCTCGCCCGTCGCGCCGCAGCTGACGACGCGGCCTTCGAGGTCATAAGTCCAGCGGTGGTAGGGACACATGAGCGTCGCCCCCGCCACGCCCGCATCCTGCTGCAGGATGCGCGAGCCGCGGTGCCGGCAGGTGTTGTGGAAGGCGCCGATCGAGCCATCGTCGCGGCGCAGGAGAAAGATCGGGTAAGGACCGATCTGGTAGGTGCGATAGTCGCCGCCCTCGGGCAGCTCGGCATCAGAGGCGAGGAACAGCCAGTTGCGGGCGAAAATGGCGTCCAGCTCCGCCTGATAGAGCGCCTCGTCGGTGAAAAACGCTCCCGGCAGCGCGCGCCCGGGCTCGCGCGCGCCAAGCAATGCGGCAACGTGTTCGCGCAGGTTCATCGGTAGGCCGTCCAGATAGTTTTAAGGTCGCAGTATTTGTCGATGGCATGCGCGGAGCGGTCACGCCCGGAGCCGGACAGCCTGAAGCCGCCGAAGGGGGTCGCCATGGTCGAGCGGTCAAAGGTGTTGACCCAAACCGTGCCCCCACGCAGTGCGTGACTCAGACGGTGCGCGACGTTCATGTCCGCAGTCCACACTGCCGCGGCGAGCCCGTACGGGGTGTCATTCGCCAGACGCACCGCCTCGGCCTCGTCGCGGAACGTCATAACCGCAAGCACAGGACCAAAGACCTCCTCCCGAGCCACTTTCATCTGTGGGCGCACGCCATCGAGCACGGTGGCTTCCACATAGAAGCCGCCGGTGTCCTTCAGTGCCTGCTGGCCCCCGAGTGCCACGCGCGCGCCAGCCGCGACTGCGCCCTCGATGTAGCCGAGCACGCGCCGCATGTGCTTCTGATCGATGAGCGCGCCCATCTGCGTGCTCGCCTCGAGCGGGTGCCCGAGTGTGATGGTGGCGGTGACGCGAGCGATCGCCTCAAGGAGCGCCTCCTTGACGCCCTCGTGCACGATGAGGCGCGAGCCCGCGTGACAGGTCTCGCCGCTGTTGTAGTAGATGCCCCAGGCAATGCCGTACGCGGCCGCCGCCAGATCCGCATCGGCGAACACCACCTGGGGAGTCTTGCCGCCGCACTCGAGCGCCACCCGCTTCAGATTCGAGTCCGAGGCGTAGCGCAGCATCAGCCGCCCGACTTCGGTGGAGCCGGTGAAGGTGATCAGATCCACGTCCGGGTGCAGCGCGAGCGCCTTGCCTGCCTCCTCGCCGAAGCCCGGCACGACGTTGAACACCCCCGGAGGCAGCCCCGCCTCGAGTGCCAGTTCCGCGAGGCGGATGCCCGAAAGAGGAGACTGCTCGGCGGGCTTAAGCACCACACTGTTGCCGGTGAGCAGCGCCGGGCCCACTTTCCAGCAACTTATGATGAGTGGGTAGTTCCACGGCACGATGGCGCCCACGACCCCTAAGGGCTCGCGGCGAATGAGCGCGAGGTCCTGCGGCCCGGTCGGCGCCACCTCATCATTGAGCTTATCGGCGAACTCCGCGTAGTACTCGATGCAGTCAGCGCAGTTGGCGACATCGACCTCGACGGAGTTGCGGATGGGTTTACCGACGTCGCGCGTCTCCAGCAGCGCGAGACGCGCCGTGTCGGTGCGTATCGCATCCGCGAAGCGACGCAGGATCCGCTTGCGTTCACGCGGCTCGGTGCGCCGCCAGAGACCGGCTTCGAAGCTCCTGCGGGCGGCGCTCACGGCGCTCGCCACATCCGCCGCCCCACAGCGCGCCACCTGGCAAATGACCGCGCCGTCGATGGGACTGACGTCATCGAACACGCGCCCATCCTGTGCGGCACGCGCCTGTCCGTCGATGCACGCCTGGCCCTGCGGGTGCAGCGTCGCCGCCAGGCGCTCCCAAGTGGCCCGATCGCTCGGAACGGCAGTGGTACTCATGCGCTTATGCTTCCACGCTCCCGTGGGCGATCGCAGCCGAGAAATTGAATAGCCCCATCTAAAAGAGGCATCGGACCGTGAGGCGCCCTGATTAGAATAGCGCGCTCCCTTTGCGGGGGCGCGACGTTCCACCGGAGAGCCTGCATGGCCATCAAAGCCAAAGCGAAGTCACGAGCGAAGTCAAAGACCCAGGCCCGGGTACGCTCCAAGGATAAGCCGAGAACCGCCCCGCGCATCACGGCCGGGGGCGCGCGCGCGGTACCGGCGCGTGCCAACGCACACGACCTCCTCGGGCGCTTGAGCACGGAGGGGGTCATCTGCGCGGAAGGTTACGTCTTTGAGCTCGAACGACGCGGTTACCTGCAGGCGGGCGCATTCGTGCCGGAAGTGCTGTTCGATCACCCGGAAGTGGTCGAGCAGCTGCACCTGGACTTCGTGCACGCCGGCTCGGATGTGACGCAGGCGCTCACCTACTACGTACACCGCGAGAAGCTGCGCGTCATCGGGCGCGAGAAGGACCTGGTACCGATGAATCGGGCGGCGCTTAAGATCGCCAAGTCCGTGGCGCGCCGCACCGGGACGCTATTCGCCGGCGACCTGTGCAACACCAACATCTACGACCCGGCCGACCCGGCATCGCTTCGGGAGATCGAGCGCATCTTCGCCGAACAGGTCGGCTGGGCGGCGGATGCCGGGGTCGATTACTTCGTCGCCGAGACCTTCTCCTGGGGCGCCGAGGCGCTCTTGGCGCTCGCGGCGATCCGCAAGTACTCGAAGGTGCCGGCGGTCATGACGATGGCGATGCATCGCGAGGATGTGACGCGCGAGGGCTGGACGGCGGCAGAGGTGTGCCGGCGCCTGGAAGCGGCCGGGGCCGACGTGGTGGGACTTAACTGCCACCGCGGACCGGCCACCATCATGCCGTTGATGCGCGAGATCCGCGCGGCGGTGAAATGCCATGTCGCCGCGTTGCCGGTGCCGTATCGCACCAGCCCCGCGCAACCCTCGTTTATGTCGCTCACCGATCCATGCTGCGGCAATGCGCGCGCCTTCCCCGTCGGTCTTGACCCGTTCGTGTGCACGCGCCAGGAGATCTTCGACTTCGGTAAGGAGGCCTTCGCGCTCGGCATCCGCTACCTCGGCGTCTGCTGCGGCGCCGGACCGCATCACATCCGCGCGCTCGCGGAGAGCCTCGGCCGCAGGCCCCCGGCCAGTCGCTATTCGGTGGACATGTCGCGCCATGCGTTCTTTGGCAACACCGAGCGCATCAAGAAGATCCAGATCGACTATCGCGCCAAGCTCTGAAGGCCGCGGTGAAGTACTCGGCCCTGGCACTGCTGCGCGGGGCGCTCACCGGGCAGCGCAGCTGGACGCCGGCGTGGCGCTCGCCGGAGCCCCAGCGCGCCTACGATGTCGTGATCATCGGCGCGGGCGGCCACGGTCTGGCCACGGCCTATTATCTCGCCCGCAACCATGGCATCACGCGCGTGGCGGTCCTCGAGCGCGGCTGGTTGGGCGGGGGTAACACCGGACGCAACACCACCATCGTGCGCTCCAATTACCTCTTTCCCGAGAGCGCACGGCTGTACGACTTTTCCCTCAGGCTCTACGAGGGCCTGGCGCGGGAGCTGAATTTCAACATCATGCTCAGCCAGCGCGGACTTGTGCTGCTGGCCCACGGCCGTCACGACCTGGACGCCATGGCGCGCTGGGCGAACGCGATGCAGATGAATGGCATCGACGCGCAGCTCTTGAGCCGCGAGGAGGTGGCCGCACGCGCGCCGCTCCTGGAGATGTCACCCGCGGCGCGCTTTCCGATCCTGGGGGGCTTCCTGCAGCGCCGCGCCGGCACCGCGCGTCATGACGCGGTGGCATGGGGGTATGCGCGCGCCGCGGACGCACTCGGCGTCGACATCATCCAGAACTGCGAGGTCACCGGTTTCTTCACCGGTGCCGGCGGACGCATCGAGGGCGTGCAGACCAGTCGCGGCCGCATCGACAGCGAGCGCGTTGGCATCGCCGCCGCGGGCCACAGTTCGGTGCTGGCGCAGCTGGCGGGGTTTAGGCTGCCGGTGACGAGTTACGCCTTGCAGGCGATGGTGACCGAACCGGTCAAACCCGCGCTCGACATCGTCGTGCTCTCGCCGGGCACGGGCGCTTACGTGAGCCAGTCCGACAAGGGCGAGATGCTGCTCGGAGCGAGCCTGGATCTTTTCCCCTCGTACGCGCAGCGCGGCAGTTTCGCCGTGACCCAGAGCATCATCGCCGCGACGCTCGCCATCTTTCCCTCCTTCAGCCGCCTGCGCTTGCTGCGCCAGTGGGCCGGCATCGTCGACGTCGTCCATGACTCGAGCCCGATCATTGGCGCGACCCCCGTGCCCGGGCTGTACATCAACTGCGGCTGGGGGACCGGCGGCTTCAAAGGGATCCCGGTCGGGGGGTGGACGCTGGCGCATGTGCTTGCTACCGGCCGCAATCATGAGCTCGCGGAGCCCTTTCAGCTCGAGCGCTTCCACACGGGGCGCCTGATCGATGAGGCGGCCGCAGCCGGCATCGCCCACTAGCAGCCTGATGCAAAAGCCCTGTTAGAGGCGTCTGCGGGTAAAATTGTCGAGTCCAAGGCAACGCGGAGTCTGAACGGATGCGCGGTGAAGTAGATCCTCAGGGACAGATGTTCAGTTACTTCTCGCCGGAGTCGCGTGTGCCGGCGGATCATCCGCTGCGCAGCATTAAGGCCCATACGGACCGGGTGCTCAAGGAGCTGTCGGGGGAGCTTGAGGGGCTGTACGCGAGCGGCGGGCGCCCGTCGATCCCGCCGGAGCAGTTGCTGAAGGGTCAGTTGCTGATGGCGCTGTATTCGGTGCGCTCGGATCGGCAGTTCTGCCAGATGCTCGACTACAACATCCTCTTTCGCTGGTTCCTGGACATGAGTCTGGATGATGCGGGGCTGGATCAGTCGAACTTCTCACGCCTGCGCGAGCGGCTGGTGAAGGAGGATCTGGCGCAGCGCTTCTTTGATGCGATTGTGAAGGTTGCACGGCGCGAGGACTTGTTGTCCTCGGAGCACCTGACGGTGGATGGAACGCTGATCGAGGCCTGGGCGGGAGCCAAGAGCTTCAAGCCCAAGGATGGCCCGCCGCCACCCTCGGATGGTCGAGGTGGAGTGGATTTTCGCGGCCAGCCGCGCACGAACGACACGCATGGATCGACGACTGATCCGGAGGCGATGTCGGCTCGCAGAGGCAAAGGCAAGGAAGCGAAGCTGTGCTTTGGCGGTCACGCGCTCATGGAGAACCGCAACGGCTTGTGCATCGACATTCGCGTGAGCTCGGCGCTCGAGACCGAGCCGGCCGCGGCGGTGGCACTTCTGAAGCGCCAGCTGCGCAAGCGCCTCAAGCCCCTCAGCCTGGGTGCCGATAAGGGTTACCACAGCAGCGCGTTCGTCAATTTCCTGCGCCACAAGGCCATCCGGCCGCACATCGCGCAGATCGATGGACGCAGCACGGTAGGACTCGACGCTCGTACTACGCGCCATGCGAGTTACTGGATCAGCCAGAGAAAACGCAAGCGCGTCGAAGAGATCTTTGGTTGGATGAAAGCGTACGGCGGCTTGCGCCGCACCCGCTTCCGCGGCCTTGCCCGCGTGCAGCTGCACGCCTACCTGGTCGGAGCAGCTTATAACCTGCTGCGCATCAGTCGATTGCGAGCGGTCCCAGGATAGGTGTCGATTAAGGATGGCCATGATGGCTGAGAACTACGACAGACGCCTCAAATGGCTTCCGATCAGGCGCTTGAACCGATCAACGTCGCCACCTCGGGCATCGAACGCGTTCATTTCCAACGCTTTTGCATCAGGCTGCTAGACCTCATGATGCAGCTGCCGTGTCCATGGTGTGGAGTGCGTGACGAGAGCGAGTTCGTGTGCGCCGGTACGACGCATATTGCCCGCCCCGCGATGAGCGCGACAGATCAGATCTGGGGCGATTACCTCTTCTTCCGCGAGAACCCCAAGGGAGTGCATCGCGAGCGCTGGCGGCATGCGTACGGCTGCGGCCAGTGGTTCAACGTGGCGCGCCACACCGTGACGCACGCGGTGCTTGCGGTTTACGCCATGACCGACCCGCCGCCGGATGTGAGCTGAAGAGCCGCCATGGGAAGTTCGCGCCTCGCAGCACCGGCCGGGCTCTTTATCGATCGCGCGCACCCGGTCTCCTTCACCTTCAACGGCCGCTCGCTCAGGGGCTTTCGCGGCGATACGCTCGCCTCGGCGCTGCTCGCGAACGGTGTGCGCCTCGTTGGCCGAAGTTTAAAACTACACCGTCCGCGCGGCATCTGGTCGTGCGGTATCGAGGAGCCAAGCGCACTGGTGGACGTCGGAGAGGGGGGCCGGCGCACGCCGAACGTGCGCGCCACCATGCTGCCGATCGTGGATGGCCTGTGCACGCGCACCGTGAACTGCTGGCCGAGCGTCCAGCTGGATTTGGGCGCCCTCACGGGTGCCTTCGCTGCTCTTCTGCCCGCAGGCTTCTACTACAAGACCTTCATGTGGCCGAACTGGCGGCTCTTCGAGCCCGCCATCCGCCGCATGGCAGGCCTGGGGCGCGCGCCGCGGGAGCCGGACGCGGATCACTACGAGGAAATCGCTGCCACGGCCGACGTGCTCGTTGTCGGCGCCGGCCTCGCCGGTCTCACCGCGGCGGTGACCGCCGCACAAGCCGGCGCCCGCACGCTGCTCCTGAGCGCGAGCGAGCGGGTGGGCGGCGCGCTCGCCTGTACGGTGAATCCGCGCATCGCGGAACTGCACGCGCGCGCCCAACAGCTCGGCGTGCGCATCCTCATCCGCACGGTCGCCTTTGGCGTGTACGACCACGGTCTGGTCTGTGCGCTCGAGAGCGTGAGTCCCGAGGGCGGCGCCGAAGGGCCGGCGGGAGTGCTGCGCGAGCGGCTGTGGAAGATCCGCGCACGCAGCGTGATTGCCGCCACCGGGGCGTTCGAGCGCCCGTTGCTCTTCACGGACAACGATCGTCCGGGCGTGATGCTCTCAGGAGCAGCGGCGAAGTTCGCGGCGGCCTTCGGAGTCGCCTGCGGCGAGCGCGCCGTGCTCCTGGCGCACAGCGACTCGGCGTACACCGTGGCGGCGGCGCTCGCGCGCGCCGGGGTCGGGGTTGCCGCCCTGATCGAGGGGCGCGACGGTGCCGCCGCCGCATCGCCGCCTGCCCCCGTGCTGCGCGGCCGTATTAGCGCGGTGCACGGGACGCGCAGCGTGCGCGGCTGCACGGTGACGCTCGCCAGCGGCGGTCGCGAGCGCTTGAACTGCGATCTCATCCTCAGCGCCGGCGGTTTCGCGCCGGCCGTGCACTTGCATTCGCAGGCCGGGGGCAAACTGCGCTGGGTGAGCGAGACCGCGATGTTTGTCCCGGATGGTGTAGCTGGGAACCTGACAAGCGTCGGCGCCTGCGCCGGGGTGTTCGAGCCGCAGGCGCTCGCGGCACACGCGGCGGAGGTCGCCCACGCCCTGGCGCACGGCGAAGCTGCGCCCAACGGTGCACCCGTGGGCGGCGCGCGGGCCTCGGCGATGCCGCATGGCGCCCCGAGGGGTCGTGGCAAGCAGTTCGTGGACCTGCAGAATGATGTCTGCGCCAGCGATGTCGCGCTCGCGGCGCGCGAGAACTACCGCTCGGTTGAGCACCTGAAACGCTACACCACGACCGGCATGGGGACGGATCAGGGCAAGACGAGTAACGTCAATGCCTTGATGCTCATGGGCGCGTACACCGGTCGCGAGCCCGCGGAAGTCGGCACGACGCGCTTTCGGCCGCCGTTCGTGCCGGTCACGCTCGGGGCAATTGTCGGACGGCGTGTGGGGGCCCTGTACCGCCCGCTCAAGCGCCTGCCAGCCCACGCCTGGCATGCCGCGCACGGGGCGCTGTTTGAAACCTTCGGCGACTGGAGCCGCCCGGCGGCTTACCCGCGGCCCGGGGAGACGCTCGAAGCGGCGGCGCTGCGCGAGGCGCGCAACGTACGCGAGCGCGCCGGGCTCTTCGATGGCTCCCCGCTCGGCAAGCTCGAGGTCTTCGGCCCCGATGCGGGTCGCTTCCTCGATCTGATGTACGTCGGCACGATGTCGACCCTCGCCCCGGGGCAGGCGCGCTATGGGCTCCTCCTGAACGAGAGCGGCACGCTCGTGGATGATGGCATCGTCGCGCGTCTGGGCGCCGAGCACTACTGGGTGAACACCACCACCGCCGGCGTCGAGCGCACCGCGGCGGCCTTCGAGGAATGGCTGCAGTGCGAGTTCGTGGAGCTACAGGTCCTCGTGACTCCCGTGACCTCGCGCTGGGCGAACGTCACGGTGTCCGGCCCGCGCGCCTGGGCGTGGCTCGCCGCGGCCGGCTTTGATGCGGCGCTCGCGCCGCAGGCGATGTCGCACATGACGCTGCGCGCGAGCGTGCTCGAGGGGGTGCCGCTGCGCGTGCTGCGCGCCAGCTTCAGCGGTGAACTCGGTTACGAGATCAATCTGCCCGCCCCGCAGGCGCCGTGGCTCCTCAATCGCCTGTGGGCGCACGCCGCGCAGTTCGGGGCGGCGCTTTACGGAGTCGAGGCGCTGCAGGTACTGCGGGTCGAGAAGGGCTACCTGCACATCGGCACCGATACCGACGGCACGACGCTTCCCCAGGATGTGGGCTTCGCGCGCCAGCTTGAGCGCAAGAGTGCGGCATTCGTCGGTCGCCGCTCGCTTACCCGTGCCGCCGCACGCGACCCGCAGCGCCTGCAGCTCGTCGGACTCACCCCCGTGGACGGTCTTACGATACTGCCGGTGGGCGGCCAGATCGCCTCGGTGCCACCGCCGACCCTGACTGAGGGCCACGTCACCTCAAGCTACCGGAGCCCGCAGCTCGGTCATCCGATAGCACTCGCGATGCTCCGGCGCGGCACGCAGCGCACCGGGGAGGAGGTGCGTGTCTATCATCTGGGTAAGAGCATTGCCGCGCGCGTCGTCAGCACCCCGTTCGTGGATCCGAAGGGCGAGCGCCTGCATGGGTGAGAGCTTGCCGCCGCTTAAGTCCGCAGGTGTTGCCGTGCGCGTCGAGGACGGCGTGCCGGCTGCCGCCTTACGCTATTTCTCCCCTACGGGCGCCTTCGCCGCCGCCGCGCGCGCGGCCGGCGTTGCGCTACCGGACACGGGACAGGCGAGCGCGGCGGGGCACGATCTGTGTCTGGCATGGCGCAGTCCGAGCGAGACATTGTGTCTGAGCCGCAGCGAGTCGCGCCTGCTCGAGCTCAAAGATGCCCTCGCAAGCGCAACGGACGGCTGCCTGGTGGAACTCACCGGCGGCCTTAGTGTGGTGCACCTGAGCGGTGAGAGGATCGAAGCGCTCCTCTGTCGCTTGGGAAGCAGCGCCTCGATGCCCGATTGCGGCGAGGCGCGCCGCAGCCGCATGGCCGACGTACCCGTGCTGGCGCTGTGCCTGCAGCCGGGCGCGGTGCAGCTGGTGCTCGACCGCGCCTACACCGAGCATCTGCTCGCGTGGATCCGCGTGACGCTCCTGGATTTCGCGTGAGTCGGCGTTGCGCCACGGCTGCCCCGGGCTTTGGGTGATAATCGCGCCCCATGAATTACCGGCGGTGGAAACATGTCTGTTGAAGTGAGCGTGGTTCCTCGGGAGCGTGGGTGTGCTCGAAGTGCTGTCGGCCTGCTGCTCGCTGCCCTGGCATGGACCAGTCCCAGTCTGCACGCGCAGAGCGCCGGGGACCTGCCCGTGCAAATTCAAAAAGCCCTGCCAGCCGCCGAGGCGCAGCTGGGCCCGTCCGCGCTCAGCCACGGCGCCTACTCAGCGCTGCAGCAGGTGTATGCCGCCGGCGGCGATACCCTGCTTTGGAGCCGCGATGGGCGCGCAACCGCGCAAGCGCGCGCGCTCGTGCAGGAGCTGGGCCAGGCGGAGAGCTACGGCCTGCGCAAGCAGGACTACGCTGTTACCGCCCCCGCTCCGGACGCATCGCCCGGTACGCCCGCGGCCAACACAGAGCAGCTGGCACGCTTTGACGTGCAGCTGTCGGCGGCGGCGCTGCGCTTTATCTCGGATCTGCACTTCGGGCGGGTATCCCCCAAGGCAGCCGGCTTTCAGTTGGACCAGCCGCGCGAGCCGTACGATCTGGACCTTGCGATGAAGAGTCTGGCGAGCGCCGCGGACCTGCCGGGGGCGCTCGCCGCGGTTGAGCCGGGGTTCTATCACTACAAGCTGCTGAAAGATGCGCTGGCGCACTACCGCAAAATGGCGCTGGAGCCGCATCTCACCGAGCTGCCGCCCATTAAGAGCGCACTCAAGGTCGGGGATGCGTATGCGGGCGCACCACAGTTGCGCCGTCTGCTCGAGGTCCTTGGGGATCTGCCGCCCGGGGACGCGAGTGCCGCGACGGAGCCGACGTTCGATGCGAATCTCAGCGCCGGGGTGCGCAGCTTTCAGCAGCGTCACGGGCTCACCCCGGATGGGGTGCTCGGGAAGTCAACGTTGACGGCCCTGCAGACACCACTCGCACAGCGCATCCGCCAGATCAGCCTCACTCTCGAGCGCTGGCGCTGGCTCACGCCGTTCAAGACGCCACCGATCATCGTCAACATCCCGCAGTTCCAGCTGTTCGCCTTTCGCACGACCGAGGATCGCGTCGCCGATATTCTGCAGATGAACGTGATCGTCGGGCGCACCTTCGCGCATACGCAGACCCCGGTGTTTGAAAAGGACATGCGCTACGTGGTGCTGCGCCCGTACTGGGACGTGCCCTTCAGCATCACCAGGAACGAGATGCTGCCGAAGATTCGCGCCAACCCGCGCTACTTGGCCGCGCAGCGCCTGGAAATCGTCAACGGCCAGAATGATTCATCCCCGGTGGTGCCGCCCACGCCGGAGAACATTGAGGCGCTCGCCGCGGGTAAGTTGCGTCTGCGGCAGCAGCCCGGCGAGGACAACGCGCTCGGGCTCGCGAAATTCATGTTTCCGAACAGCTACAACGTGTACCTGCATTCAACGCCCGCGCACCGACTGTTCCAGGAGTCGGTGCGCACCTTTAGCCACGGCTGCATCCGCGTCGCGGATCCTCTCGCGCTTGCCACATTGGTACTGAAGGATGCGCCTGGGGATTGGACGCGCGAGAAGATTCAGGCGGCGATGAATGGCACCAGCACGATCCGCGTGAACCTGACGCGCCCGATCAATGTGCTGATTCTGTACGCGACGGCGCTCGCCACCGAGGCAGGGCCGGTGCTGTTCTTTGAGGATATCTACGGCTACGACAAGAAACTCGAGGGCCAGCTCGGTCTTACCCCGGTGCCCTGAAGCAAGCCGCACGCGCTACCAGTGGCGGATGCGCCCGTTATCAAGATGCACGAAATCGGAGGCCGCGTAATACCCGACGCCGCCCCGGCTCATACCAAGCGCGAGCTCGCGCAACCGCGCGGTCGCTACGCCCGGCAAACGCACATCGATGGCGCGACCCTCCAAGTGCAGGCTGTGTTCGGCGACCCCGCTCGAACGGCGCCGCAGGGCGGCGTTGGTCTCAGGGGAGCGGTAGCCGCAGATGACCTCGAAGGCCTCGTCGCGATCGGCGAGGGCGCGCAGGTCGGAAAGGATGTCGAGCACGCCCGGGTCGATCGGGTGCACATCACCGGTGCGAAAGTCGCGCAACACGTAATTGATGCGCTCAAGCTCCGCGGCCACATACTGACCATCCTGAAAATAAACGCTCGAGAGTCGCTCACCGGTGTGGGTGTGCACGAAGGACAACGAGCGCGTGGCCGTGCTGCGCGCCCACAGTGCCGTGGCAGGCAGCAAGGTGAGCGCGAGCGCGCCCGCGCGGCGCAGAAACTGCCGCCGGGACGTCGGCAGGGGAGGTAGATGAATCAGGGGAAATTTCCGCATCGGCTGCGATTGGCCGCGATGATACTTTAGTGAAGCGCCGCCAAGCATGTGTCGCCGGTCACAGACAGAGCCGCAATGCCCGCATTACGTCATCCTTCGCGGCCGCTGAGGGCCTAAATTGAACGGCCTGACACTTTTTGGACTGTTTGCCGTGACCGCAATGCTGGTCACTTACGCACTCGAAGCGCGCAGTGCATGGTTCATTCTGGCCTTCGCACTGGCCTGCGCCCTGGGTTCCGTCTACGGATTCCTGCAGGGTGCGTGGCCCTTCGGGGTCGTCGAAGCGATCTGGTGTGGCGTGGCTTTGCGTCGCTGGTATCGCAAGTACGCTTCAAACTGACCCGCCCGATTTCTCCGGCGGCAGCTGCAGCGTGCGCCGCAGCGCAAGCTCCCAGCCTGCGATGAGCTGTGCGCGCTGCGCTGCGCCCATCTGCGGCGCGAACACGGCAGCGCTCGCCCACGTGCCCGTGATGGCACCCAAATCGCTCCACACGCCGGTGGCGAGTCCTGCGAGGAAGGCGGCTCCCAGGGCGGTGGTCTCAAGCTCCGCGGGGCGTTCCACCCGGGCATCGAGCACATCGGCGAGAAACTGGCAGAACCAGTCATTCGCCGCCATGCCCCCATCCACGCGGATCGCATCCGCGCGGCGGGCGCCGTCGCGCAGCATGGCCTGCGTCAGATCGAGCGTCTGGTAAGCGATGGACTCGAGGGCGGCGCGTGCCAGGTGCGCGCCGGTGGTGTCCAGGGTCAGTCCGCAGATGAGTCCGCGGGCGGCGGGGTCCCAGTGCGGGGCGCCCAGACCGACGAAAGCCGGCACCATGTACACCCCGTGATTCTCCGGCACACTCGTGGCGGCCGCGGCGGTGTGCGCCGCGCTTGGGATCACCTTGAGGCCGTCCCGCAGCCACTTGATGGCCGCTCCGGCGACGAAGATGGAGCCTTCCATCGCGTAAGTGATGCGACCGCCAATGCGGTAAGCGGGCGTCGTGAGCATGCGGTTGGCCGACGGTACGGCGATGTCTCCCGTGTTCAGCAGGAGGAAGCAGCCCGTGCCGTAGGTGGACTTCGCCATGCCAGGCTTAAAGCACGCCTGTCCAATGAGCGCGGCCTGCTGATCGCCGGCAATACCGGCGATCGGCAGCGCCCGGCCGAAGAGGGCGGCCTCGGTCGTGCCGTAGACCTCACTGCTATCACGCACCACCGGCAGCAGGGCACGCGGCACTCGCAGCAGCCGTAGCAGTTCCTCGTCCCAGTCCTGCGCGTGGATGTCGAACAAGAGCGTGCGGGAGGCATTGGTGACGTCGGTCGCGTGCACACGCCCGCTGGTGAGACGCCACAGGAGAAACGTGTCGATCGTGCCGAAGGCAAGTTCCCCACGCTCGGCGCGTGCGCGTGCACCGGGCACATGATCGAGCAGCCACGCCACCTTGGTGCCAGAGAAATACGGATCCAGCAGGAGCCCGGTCTTCTGGCGCACCAGCGGTTCTGCGCCCTCGGCCTTCAGTCGGGCACACACATCCGCGGTGCGTCGGTCCTGCCAGACGATGGCACGGTGGATCGCCTGCCCGGTGGCGCGCTCCCAGACCACGGCCGTCTCGCGTTGATTGGTGATGCCGAGGGCGCGGATGCCCCCCGCGCCCACCCCCGGGTGCGCGAGCGCCTCGCGCACCGTCGCGAGCGTGTCGCGCCAGATGTCTTCCGGATCATGCTCGACCCAGCCGGAGGCCGGATAGTGCTGGGCGAATTCGCGCCGTGCCGTGGCGAGTGCACGGGCGCGCTCATCGAACACGATGGCGCGCGTTGAGGTCGTGCCCTGATCGATTGCGAGAACGTGCTGCGTTGGGCTCATGAGCGTTGCCTCCTCATCAGGACGCCGTGATGCGTGCCTCAGCGCCGCGCCGGCAGGAAGGGGTGGACCGCGCATTGGTAGAGCCCGCCGCCGACAAGCCCACCCAGGAGCGGACCTGCGATCGGCACCCACCAATAATGCTCCGGAGCAGGGAAGGCCTGCGCGTCCCAGCCCCAGAGGAAGCAAAATACCCGCGGGCCCAAGTCGCGCGCCGGGTTGATAGGCCAGGCC
The DNA here is from genome assembly GCA_963850955.1 of uncultured Pseudomonadota bacterium. Lineage (GTDB taxonomy): Bacteria > Pseudomonadota > Gammaproteobacteria > Steroidobacterales > Steroidobacteraceae > 13-2-20CM-66-19. Next base: position 2,931,521 of record CAWKMW010000004.1, on the reverse strand, counting down.
TCCAGATACCCCGCGCAGGCGCCAATGGTCGCCACGAGTAGCCCGATCATCAGTGCGCCGGTGTTGGCAGCCGGGGCGAGGGTGTTGAACTGCTCGGTGATGGCGAACACGCCGAGCACCAGAAAGCCGGTGAGGACGATCTCATCCACGAATGCGTGGCCCGGCGTAATGCCCTCACCCGGGTGAGTGAAGAACACCCCCGCGGCCCCGCCATCGCCGCCACGGGTCAGATGATGCACGAGGTTGAAGTGATCGATCACGGGCTCGAAGAGTAAGTAAACGAGCGCCGCGCCAAGAAAGGCACCCAGCACCTGCGCACTGACGTAGGGCAGCACCTTGCGGCCGGGGAAGCCCCGATAGACGGTGAGCGCCAGCGTCACGGCCGGATTGGCGTGCGTACCGGAGACCGCACCGGTCACGTAGATCGCGAGCGTCACCGCGAGCCCCCAGGCAATGCACACACCCCAGTAGGCGTGCTGGTAGGGGCTTGGATCGTAGAGCACGTACATGGCGGCGACCGAATCGCCGAGCCCGAGGATGATGAACGTCGCCAGGCACTCGGAGATCAGTTCGCCCAGACGCACCCGTCCCTGAGCCCAGTGCGGCTCGGGCGCTCGGGCGTCCACGCGCGTGGCTTCTGGTGTCATTCGTCCCCCTTCGAAGGCATGAGCCTCGCCGAGAATCTCGCGCGGAGCAAGCGAGCGCGCTGGGGCGAGGACCTCGGACGGTGCCCGGCTCGCCCCATACGATTCATGCGTCGGACACAAGTGAACTGCGTCACCTTTTTACGATAACCCGCGCGGGGGCCTCCCGCCTGTCAACTCAGGAACTGCCAAGCCGTTCATGGTGCAGCAGCGTGCACTGGCTCTAGGGTGCGCGCGGCGGTTTCTTTAAATCAGGAGGAGGAACGAATGAGACTTAAAAGCATGCTCCTAGCAGGAGCGATGTTGCTGGTTTCCACATGGGCCAGCGCGGACTTGCCAGGCAAGCATCCGTACTATTTGCACGCGCTGTCCGACCTGCGCGCTGCGCGCTGGATGATTCAGAATCGCGCGGGCGATGTGGCGGTGAGTGCCAACGAGGACGTCGCGATCACCGAAATCAACAAGGCGATCGGGGCGATCAAGCACGCGGCCATCGATGATGGCAAGAACATCGATGATCACCCGAACGGTGATCTGCCCGGTGACTACCGCGGTCGGCTGCACAAGGCGCTCGACCTGCTCAACAAGGTGCACTCGGACGTCGCCCGCGAGGAAGACGACCCGATGACCCGCGAACTGCGCGATCGCGCGGTGGTGCATATTGATGCAGCGATCAGTGCCACCCGGGGTGCCATCCAGGCGGTCGATCAGCACCGCTGAAGCGCCCTGCAACCCCGGCCGACCCGATCCGCGGGCGTCCGGGGCTGACCCTCGACCTTGCGTCCCGCTTGATGCGCGCACGCAACACCCGTACCTGACTCTCATCGGCTGCACCAATTCGCAGCAGACCGAGGCTTTTTCGCGCCGGCTGGCCCGCGCGAGTGCGCCCCGCCCCTTGAGCCCCTGATTCCTTTTTCAGATGGGGCTATTCAATTTCTCGACTTTCAGCGCACCGCAGGGTGTGAAAAGCTCTTGCGGGCCCGGTTAGCACAGCCGCGTTACGCCATCGTGAAGCGGGAAAAATAGCGTCCGTGTCCTGAGCGGATGGCGTGTTTGTGCAAGCACGCATTTTCGAGTGTGGTATAAAAGTTCACATTGGGGAGCCGCCAGGGAGGCGGGGAGTTTCAGTGGGAAAATCACAACCAACCCTCGGGGGACAGTCGCGATGAAGCCAAATCCGAAGATTTCTGCGGCCGTGGCCGCAATCCTGGGTGCCTCCAGCACAGCGGTTGTCTTTGCGGCAGCGGCCGACACGACCACCGCCACCACAGGAAGTGAGTTGCAGGAGGTGACGGTCACCGCGGAGCGCCGCGTCGAGAACCTCCAGGACGTGCCGATCACGATTCAGGCGATCTCGGGCCAGCAGCTCACGCAGCTGAACGTGACGACGTTCAATGATCTGTTGAAGTACACACCGAACGTGACCTACAGCGGCAACGGCCCAGGCACCGGCAATATCTTCATGCGCGGTCTGGGCGGCGTTGGCTCGGGCAACCAGTCGCAATCGACCACGGCCGCCTTCCCCAATGTCGCGCTGTATCTTGATGATCAGTCGATGCAGTTCCCGGCGCGCAACAATGATCCGTACCTCGTCGACATGGAACGCGTCGAGGTCCTCGAAGGTCCGCAGGGTACGCTCTTCGGCGGTGGCGCCCAGGCGGGCGCCATTCGCTACATCACGAACAAGCCCAAGCTTGACGTCACGGAAGGTGAGGTCAATGCCGGCTACGGCGTTACGGGCTCCGGCGGCGATCCCAACACCAATCTGAACGCGGTGCTCAATGTGCCGCTTATCGCCGACACATTGGCTGTGCGCGCGGTGATCTTCAACGACCATCGCGGCGGCTACATCGATAACGTGGCGGGGACGATCGCCTATACGCCCACTTCGAACGCCGCGCTGCTCGGCGGAAATCCCATCGCCAACAACGCCCAGCTGGTGGCAAACAACACCAACTCGGTGAACACCGAGGGACTTCGGGTATCCGCCCTCTGGAAGATCAACGACAACTGGAACGCGCTGCTGCAGCAGAACTATCAGGACTCGAACACGAACGGCTATTTCTACGCCTATCCGCTCGACTCCAGTGGCAACGCACTGCAGCCTTACCAGCTCACCGCCTTTACCCCGGCTTTCAACAAGGACAAGTACGAGAGCACGGCCTGGACGCTGAACGGCACGATCACCGATGACCTAAAGATGGTCTACACGGGCAGCTACATGGTCCGTAACATCGACGGCCAGCAGGATTATTCCAATTACCTGCGCAGCAACATTGGCTCGTTCTACGGTTGCATCGGCACCGATGCCGGCTATTTCAACCAGAAGAAGTTTCCTGCGTTGACCGGCACACCGCTGCAGTGCTACGCCCCGATAGGCAACTGGCAGGACACCGTAGAGAACCAGCACCAGAGCCACGAGCTACGTTTCAGCACCAATGATAATTACCGCATCCGCGGCCTGCTCGGGGGGTTCTGGGAGAAGTTCAATATCGACGACCAGATGAACTTCAATTATCTGAGCATTCCGCAGTGCGATCCGGCGAATCTGGCGAATTCAGCGAATGTCTCCTGTTTGTCGGCCGTCGGACCTGTGCCGGGCGCCTTCGCGACCGATCCCTCCCTGCGCACTAACTCGAACACGGCCTTTGGCGAGGACGCGCAGCGTGGCTACAAGCAGACCGCAGTTTTCGCCTCAGTCGATTTTGACATCATCCCGAAAGTGCTGACGATCACGGGCGGAACGCGCTACTTCCATTACGACGAGTACGAGGAGGGCTCGGAATTTTATTCCGAGAGCACGTACAAGGGGCTGGTGGTGAATCACGCCAATGGCGTCTGCACCCTAGCCGGTGGCTGCGGCTTCCCCATCAACCTGTCCAAGTCCGAATCCGGAACCCGCAGCCGCGGCAACCTGACCTGGCACATCACACCCGACATGATGGCGTACTACACCTTCTCGCAGGGTTTCCGTCCGGGCGGCTTCAACCGTACGGAGTCGTTGCCCGGCATGGCGCCCGAGCTTACGGCCGAGGCAGAGTATCTCGCTGGGGTGAGTGCCACCAAGCAATATTTGAAGCCCGCAGGCTATAACTCTGACAACCTGATCAACAACGAGATCGGGTTCAAGAGCGAATTCTTCGAGCATCGCCTGTTGTTCAACGCCTCGGCGTACTACATGAAGTGGGAGAACGAACAGCTGTCGTTGTTCGACCCGGTGCACCTGGGTAATACGACCTTCAACGTCAATGGGCCGAGCTACCTCATCCGAGGCTTCGAGGTCCAGATGGTGGCGCGCATCACCGATGGCCTCACCGTGCAAGGATCCAGCTCAATCAACAGCCCAAGCCAAACGACCGCCCCGTGCCTGATCTCGGCGGGCACCGCCGCGGGCAAGAGCAATCCGACTCCGGCGGGGACCTGCATCACGCAGATCAACGGCGCGCCCTACACGAATCCCTTTGGTGAGCTGGGTACGCGGCCGGCGTTCTCACCGGCGTGGATGTTTAACGTCAGGGCGCGCTACGACTGGGAGATGAACGGCTACCACCCGTTCGCCTGGATCGGTGCGAGTCACATCGGCTCGATGTACAACGAGCCGGCGAGTTTCCCGCCCGGCAACGCTCCGGGCCAGAATCCCCCCACCACCACATTGGACCTTTACCTGATCCCCGGCTACACAACCTATGACGGGGCCTTCGGCGTTTCGAAGGACCAATGGACGGCGTCCTTTAACGCCAGCAACTTCACCAACGTTTACGGGCCGACGAACATCACGTCCGGGCAGTTCATCAAGGCGGAAATTCCCCTGCGACCGCGCGTGCTGACCTTCTCGATGGCCTATAAGTTCTGATCGGCGGGGCGCTGCCGACCGGCTCCGGCCGGCTGCGGTAATATCAAGGGCGGACCCGATGGGTCCGCCCTTTTTTTTGCACCAACGTCCATGAATGCCACTAATGTCACGACTGCCCCAGCCGCGCCTGCTGCCGAGGTAGCGCGGCTGCGCGGGCTGCTGCGAGAACGCAAGTTCGCCGCGGTGCTGGCGGCAGGCGAAGCGCTGCTCGCGGCATCTCCCGCAGAGCGCGATGCGCTCTTGTGCGTCGCCGTCGCGCAGCGCTACCTCGGCCGCATTCCTGAGGCCCTGCGCACCCTCGCCACGCTCGAGCAGCATTTCCCGCGCTTCAGCCGTCTTTATGAGGAACGCGGCCGCTGCTTTGTCGAGCTGCGCCAGGCGTCGCAGGCACTCGAGGCTTTTCTCACGGCGGTAAATCTCAATCACGCCCTGCCGGGTAGCTGGGGAATGCTCGAAGGCCTGTACCGCATGCGCGGCGAGACGCAGAACGAGGGGATGGCGGCGAGCCACGTAGCGACACTGCGCAAGCTGCCGCCGGAGGTGGTACTCGCGACCGGGCTATTTGCGGATGGTGATTTGCCGGCCGCCGAGTCATTGGTGCGCGCCTATCTCTTGCAGCACGGCGATCACATCGAAGCCATGCGGCTGCTTGCCCGGATCGGCATTGCGCACAAAGTCTTTGACGACGCGGAGCTGCTGCTCGCGGCGGTGCTCGAGCGCACCCCCGATTATCGCCCCGCGCGCCAGGAATACGCCGGTGTCCTCGTCGAGCAGCACCGCTACCAGGAAGCGCGCCGGGAACTGGAATCCCTGATGCAGGATGAGCCCAAGAATCCGGTGCTCAGAACCCTCTACGCGGCGAGTTGCGTCGGACTTGGAGAGCACGAACGGGCTATCGGCCTCTACCGGGAGCTACTAAGGGAGGCACCTACCGATGCCGAGGTGCATCTGTCGATCGGGCATGCGCTGAAGACGCTCGGGAAAACGCCGGAGGCGATCGCAGCCTACCACCAGGCGGCTGTGTGCCGGTCGGACTTCGGGGATGCCTACTGGAGCCTGGCGAACCTCAAGACCTATCGCTTCGCGGCCGAAGAGCTTACACGGATACGCAGCGCGCTGGCTGCACCGTCGACCGCCGGTTTCGACCGCTATCACCTCTGCTTTGCGCTCGGCAAAGCGCTTGAGGATCAGGGTGACTTTGGCGAGTCGTTCCGCTATTACGAGCTGGGTAATGAGCTCAAGCGGCCCGAGCTGCGGTATCGCGCCGAGATCATCGAGGGCAATACGCAGCAGCAGATCAAGATCTGCACTAGCGAGTTTTTTGCCGCCCGCCGCGGCTGGGGCGCTTCGGCCCCGGATCCGATTTTCATCATCGGGCTGCCGCGCGCGGGTTCGACGCTGCTGGAGCAGATTCTTGCCTCGCACTCGCAGGTCGAGGGCACGCAGGAATTACCGAACGTGCAGCAGCTCGTCACGCGGCTGCGCGGTCGCGACCCGGACCCGATTGATCCGCGCTACCCGCGCATCCTCTCGCGCCTCACGGCGGAGGATTTTAGCTCCCTCGGCGAGGCGTACCTCGCCAGCACGCGCATCTACCGCACTGATAGGCCCCATTTCATCGACAAGATGCCGAACAACTTCCGCCACGTCGGCCTGATGCACCTGATGCTGCCGAATGCCCGCATCATCGACGCGCGACGGGAGCCGATGGCATGCTGCTTCAGCAATCTTAAGCAGCTGTTCGCCAACGGGCAGGAGTTCACCTACGGCGTCGAGGACATTGCACGCTACTACCGTACCTACCTCGAGCTCATGCGCCACTGGGATCGCGTGCTGCCCGGGCGGATTCTGCGGGTGTATCACGAGGACGTGGTGGATGATCTGGAGGGCAGCGTGCACCGCCTGCTGGACTTCTGCGGGCTTAAGTTCGAGCCTCAGTGCATCACGTTCCACGAAACTAAACGCAGCGTGCGTACCGCAAGCTCCGAGCAGGTGCGTCAGGCGATCTACCGTGAGGGGCTCGAGCAGTGGAAGAATTATGAGCCGTGGCTCGAGCCGCTCAAGAGCGCCCTCGGTGATGCGTTGACCTCCTACCGCGAAGAAGAAGGTGGGTATGCGACCGGGTCGCAACGATCCGTGCCCCTGCGCTAGCGGCAAGAAGTACAAGCACTGCTGCGGACGGCAGGTCTCAGCCGTACCCACGGCGCCTCCGCCCCGTCTGCAGGACCTGGGCACGCTGGTGAGCATGCTCAATGAGGGACGCGTACGCGAGGCGGAGGAGGGGGCGGGTGCGCTGTTGCGCACCTTCCCGCAAGCCGGGCTACTGTGGAAGATCCTGGGCGTTGCCTTGGTGCGCCAGGGCAAGGACGCCCTGGAGGCGCTGCGGCGCGCGGTAGAACTGCTACCGCAGGATCCGGAAGCCCACAGTAACCTCGGAGCGGCCTTGTACGATCGGGGCGCCTGGGCGGAAGCGCTGGTGAGCTTGCGCCACGCGCTCACGCTTGAGCCGCGTAACGCACAGGCGCTTATCGATGCGGCAAATTGCGAGCGGGCGCTCGGCCGAGCGCGTGAGTCGGTCAGCCTCTACCAGCAGGCACTGCGGATCGAGCCGCGCTCCTGCGAGGCGCAGAACAATCTGGGTAACGCGTTCCTCGAGCTGGGCCAGTGCACCGACGCGGTGCGCTCGTACCGACTCGCTCTTGTGCTCAAACCCGATGACGCGGAGGTGCTTTGCAATCTCGCGAACGCGCTGCGCCAGCTCGGACAGTTCGAGGAGGCCGTGGCGTGCAGCGAGCGAGCGATAGCGCTGGCCCCGGGTCTGAGCATGGCGCACAACAACCTCGGGCTTTTGTCCGTCGCCCTGGGGCGCCGTGAGGAGGCCATCGCCAGCTACCGCGAAGCGCTACGCCTTAACCCCCGCTACGTGGAAGCGCTGAATAACCTCGCCGGTGTGCTACTGGATCAGGGAGAGTCACGTGCCGCCGTGTCGCTGCTGCGACAGGCCGTCGAGCTTGATCCGCGGCGCCCCGATAGTTTCGGCAATCTCGGCCATGCGCTGCTCGAGTCGCGGCGGATCGAGGAGGCGATGACCAGCTTCCGCAGCGCCTTGGCGCTGCGACCTGACTATGCACTGGTGCACCTGGGGGTGGCCGGGGCGCTGCGCGTACTCGGCTCGTTCGCCGAGGCGGAGGCGAGTTGCCGGGCGGCGTTGGCGCTCGAGCCGAATCGCCCTGAGGCACTGGCGCTCCTGGGTGAACTGCTTGCCGATGGCGGCGAGTTTGCGCAGGCGCAGGAGTTGTTCCAGCGAGTGCTCGCGCTTGATCCGGGTTTCGCCTCGGCATACGGCAGCATCGCAGCGCACCGGCGCATGTCGCGCGAGGATACCGCCTGGCTCGAGGGGGTTGAGGAGCGGCTCGCGCATCCACTATCACTGCGGCAGGAAGTGAGCCTGCGCTACGCGTTGGGCAAGTACTTTGATGACGTCGGCCACTACGATGAGGCGTTCGAAAGTTATCGGCGCGCGAACGAACTCACCAAACCGGGCTCGCGCTATGACGGCGCGAAACTTACGCACAGCGTCGACCAGCTCATGGGCGTTTGCGAGGGGGGTTTGAGCCAGCAGATCCAGCCTACTGCCTCAGCCTCGCAGCTGCCGGTGTTCATCGTCGGCATGCCTCGATCCGGCACCTCGCTCGCCGAGCAGATTCTCGCCTCCCATCCGCTGGTGTTCGGCGCCGGGGAAGTGCGGTTTTGGGATAAACCGTTCGCGGCGCTGGCGAAAGCGGGTCCGGAGGGCGAGGACTTTATCAGCTGGTTGCCCGCAGTGGCTCAGGATTATCTTGAGCGCGTGACGAAGCACGCCGGCGCGGCGCTGCGGGTCACGGACAAGATGCCCGCGAACTTCCGCTACCTGGGGCTGATCCACGCCGTGTTTCCAAACGCGCGGATCATCCACATGCAGCGCCATCCGCTTGATACCTGTCTATCGATCTACTTTCAGGACTTTTCCAATGTCAGCCCGTACGCGGATGATCTTGGGAATATCGCGCACTACTACGGCGAATACCTGCGCCTCATGGCGTACTGGCGCCGCGTGCTGCCTGCCGCGACGCTGCTGGAGGTTCCGTACGAGGGGCTGATCGAGGAGCCTGAGTCCTGGACGAGGCGGATGCTGGATTTTATCGGTGTGCCGTGGGACCCGAAGTGCCTGGACTTCCACCAAACCGAGCGCGTGGTGATCACGGCCAGCAAATGGCAGGTGCGCCAGAAGATCCACAGCGCCTCCGTCGGGCGCTGGCGCCACTACGAAGCCCAGCTGGCGCCGTTACGGCACCTGCTCGAAGTGACCTCGCGCGCCGCGCCGAACGCTGCCGAGGCGCAACACTAAGCGATGCGCGTCGCGAGCAACCGCGCCTCATCAAGCGCGTAACCCATTCCTGGACGCTCGCTCAGCGTGATCCATCCGGCGCCATCGGCTGCGAGCGGCTCGCTCATGAGGAAGTCGCGCCGCTGCAGGCTCCACTCGGGCGGATCGAAGGGAAATTCGAGAAAGGGCGTATCGGCAAGGCCCGCCACGAGGTGCGCATTTGCCGTGACGCCGATACCGTTGGTCCAGGTGTGCGGCGTGAAGAGCAGGTGATGCTCCTGCGCCAGGATGGCCATGCGCCGGAGTCCGGTGATACCGCCCACCAGCGCCGCATCAGGCTGCAGCACGTCGATACAGCCGCCGGTCACAAGATCGCGCAGCTCGTGCAGCTGGCGCGTCATCTCCCCGGCCGCGACCCGCACATCCGTCGCCTCGCGCAAACGGCGCATGCCCGCATAGTCCGCGCGGTGCAGCGGCTCCTCCATCCAGTAGACATCCAGCCGTTCAAGCTCACGGGCCACGGTGAGCGCATCCTTGAACGTCCAGGCGGCCTCAGTGTCCCAGGGCAGTCGCCAGCCTTGATTACAGTCCACCAGGAGTTCCAGGCGATCCCCGACGCGGCCGCGCACCGCCTCGAGTGCCTTAACGTCATCGCGCCAGTCACCGCGGTGGAAGCGCAGCTTCACAGCCGGGAAGCCTTGGGCGAGGTAACGCTCGGCCGCGTCCGCCTGCGCCCCCGGGTCGCGCAACGTGCCTGAAGACGCATAGGCCTGCACGCGCTTGGACAGTCCGCCCAAGAGCTTCCAGCAGGGGGCGCCGAGAATCTGGCCCGCCAAGTCCCAGAGCGCCAGATCCAGGGGCCAGCAACGACCATAGTGAAACTCGATGTTCGAAAGCACCCGGTAATGGCGCTCAAGCGCGAGCGGGTCCTGTCCGATGAACAAATCCTCGTGACCCTCGAAGCCGAGCATGCGATCGCCCGACCCGACGCCACTGAGGCCGGTGTCCGTGCTCACGCGTACGACCGTCGCATCGAAGTGCACGCGCGGCTTCGTATCCCAGCTCGCATGGAACGGCGGATGCAGCGGCAATCGGTGATGAGTGATCGCAACGCTTGCGATCTTGTGCGCGGCAGGGCGGGCCGGGTCTGTCGCGGGACGTGCGTTCATACTGATGAAGGAGAGGCGCCTTGGGGAGGAGCGTTCCACAGTCCCCTGGCCTCTTAAAGCCGAGAAATTCACTACCCACATCGAAAAAAAGCATTGGAAAGCAAGGATCCCTTGGCGGGACGCTGCACTCTGGGCGAGTATGGCGGCGCCCAAGTACGCCCGGGAGGAATTAGAACCGATGCAGCAGAAGAAGATGATCGACCGGCGCTGGCTGCCACTGAATGCGCTGCGCGCCTTTGAAGGCGTCGCCAAGCACGGCAGCTTCACAGCGGCGGCCAACGCGCTGCTCATCTCGCAAAGCGCGCTGTCGCGACACGTGATCGCGCTTGAGCGCCTGACGGGGGTGCCGCTCTTTGAGCGCCGCCCGCATGCCCTCACCCTCACCAAGGCCGGACAGCATCTGTTACCGGCGGTCGTGAAATCCTTCGACCGCCTGGAATACGCCCTCGATGACATCCGCCATGAGGGCACGCCCACGCAGCGCACGCTGCGGGTACAGATGCCGCCGAGTTTCGCGGTGCAGTTGGCGGTACCGATCCTGAAAGACTTCCGCCGCGCCAGCACCGAGGTGGACATCGACCTCATCAGTCCCTACAGGGTCGGACTGCCGCTCGGGGACGTGGACGTCGCCGTGGTGTACTCCAAACCTACGCTCACCGACTTGGTCACGGATCTTCTGTGGTCGGTGCGCCTGAGCGTGCTGTGTCATCCGCACATCGCCGCGCGCGACCGCGGCAAGAACCTGGCCGCCTTCATTGAGGCGAATGAGATCGTGCACGTGCGCATCGCGGATCTGCCGCGCCACCATGCGTGGTCACAGTTGGTGCGCGCCCAGGGCCTCACGGGCGTGAACGTCGAACGCGGCCTGGTATTCGACACCGCCGTGCTCGCCGCCCAGTACGTACAGGGCGGGCAGGGTATCGCGCTCGTCGACACGAACCTCTTTGCTGAAGAGATCAGCGCCGGGCGCCTGGTGAAGCCCTTCGAGGCGACCCTTGATGATGGCTACGGCTATTACCTGACGACGCATCCGGAGGGGCTCGCGGACACGGCCATTGCGCTCTTTCGCTCCTGGCTGATTGAACGCTTTGGTGCGCGCGGTGGCGCGCGGGCGCCCGTGCAGCTTGCGGTGTCGAACGAATAACGGAGACACGGTGAAGAGCGTTGCACGGGTGGTGGTGATCGGGGGCGGCGTGGTGGGCGTGAGCGTCCTGTATCACCTGACCAAGGCGGGCTGGAAGGATGTACTGCTGATCGAGCGCGGGGAACTCACTTGCGGCTCCACCTGGCACGCCGCCGGCGGCATGCACACCGTCAACGGGGATCCGAACGTCGCCAAGCTGCAGCAGTACACCATCAATCTGTACAAGGAGCTCGAGAGCCTCACCGGCGTGTCCTGCGGCATGCACCTGACCGGCGGGATCATGTTGGCCGGCACGCGCGCGCGCCTTGACTGGCTGAAAATGGCCAAGGCGCGCGGCCGCTATCTGGGGATGGAGCTCGAGCTGATCTCGGTCGAGGAAGCGGCGCGGCTCTTTCCCCTCATGAACCCGAAGCACTTTGTCGGAGCGCTGTTTGATCCGATCGAGGGCCACGTGGATCCTTGGGGCGTTACGCAGGCGTATGCCAAGGCCGCGCAGCTCGGAGGTGCCGAAGTCGTGCGGCACAACCGCGTCCTGGAGCTTAAGGCCCGCGCTGATGGCAGCTGGGACGTCATCACCGAGCAAGGCAACGTGCACGCCGAGCACGTCGTGAACGCTGCAGGTCTGTGGGCTCGCGAGGTCGGGCGTATGGTCGGTCTGGAACTACCGGTGCTCGCCATGGAGCATCAGTACCTGATCACCGAGGATATTGCGCAGCTGAAGGGACAGAAGGAACAGCTGCACTGCATTGACTTCGAGGGTGAGATCTACACGCGCCAGGAGCGCGGCGGCATGCTGCTCGGCACATACGAACGCGCCGGTGTCCCCTGGTCACCGCTCAAGACGCCCTGGGACTTCGCACAAAGCCTGTTGCCGAATGACCTCGAGCGCATTGCGCCGAGCCTTGAGGTTGGCTTCGAGCATTTCCCGGCACTGGGGGAGGTGGGCATCCGCAAGGTCGTCAACGGCCCCTTCACCTTTGCCCCTGACGGCAATCCGCTGGTGGGACCGGTGCGGGGGCTGAAGAACTTCTGGGTGGCGTGTGGCGTTATGGCCGGATTCAGTCAGGGCGGAGGGGTGGGGCTCGCCCTGTCCCAGTGGATGGTGGCGGGGGATCCGGGGGCGGACATCTGGGGCATGGATGTGGCGCGCTACGGCGACTGGGCGACGCTCGCCTACACCAACGCCAAGGTGCGCGAGAACTACTCGCGTCGCTTCCGCATCCGCTTTCCCAACGAGGAGCTGCCCGCGGCCCGAGCATTGCGCACCACGCCAATCTATGAGCCCCTGGCGGCCGAGCACGCCGTGTTCGGCGATTACTGCGCCCTGGAGCATCCGTTGTGGTTCGCGCCGAGTGCAGCGGAGGCCCGGGAAGAGATCACCTTCCATCGCTCCAACGCGCACCCGCACGTCGCCGCCGAGTGCCGCGCGGTGCGCGAGGGGGTGGGACTCCTGGAGATTTCCAACTACGGCAAGTTCGAACTCACCGGCCCGGGTACTGAGGAGTGGCTCTCGTACCTCATGGCCAATCGTGTGCCGAAAGTCGGCCGCATTGCGCTCACGCCGATGCTGAATGAGCGCGGCAAGCTGATCGGCGACTTCACGCTGTGCCGCGTGTCCGCGCAGCGCGTGTTCCTCATCTGCACCTACGCTGCGGAGGTGTATTACCGGCGCTGGTTCGAGCGGCACGCGCCGCCACCGGGTGTGTCGGTGCGTGCGTGCGCCATGGAGTATGTGGGCCTCTCGGTCGCCGGCCCTCAGTCGCGGGCGCTGTTGCAGACCCTGGTGCGTGAAGATCTTGCCAGCGCCGCCTTTCCCTTCCTGTCATTTCGGCCGATGGACGTCGGCATGGTGCCGGCACTCGTCGGACGCATCAGCTTCACCGGCGAGCTGGGGTTTGAGATCTGGGTCACAAGTGAGTATCAGCGCGCCCTCTATGAGTTGCTGCGTGAGGCCGGCCGCGCGCAGGGCTTGAAGCTCTTCGGCGGACGCGCGCTCAACACGCTGCGCATCGAGAAGAGCTTCGGCACCTGGGCGCGCGAGTACCGCCCGATCTACGGACCCTACGAGGCCGGTCTCGGGCGGTTCGTCGACCTAAAGAAGGGCGACTTCATCGGACGCTCGGCCGCGTTGGAGGAGCGTGACAGCGGTGGGCGGCTGCGCCTGGTGAGCTTCAGCGTCGATGCGGCGGATGCGGACGCGACGGGTGATGAGCCGATCTGGCACGAGGGCCGGGTCATCGGCTGGGTCACCTCCGGCGCTTATGGCCACAGCGTGGGCCGTTCGCTCGCGCTCGGTTACATTCCGGCGACTCTGGCGGCGGCACGGGACGGGTTTGAAATCGAGATCATCGGCGAGCGAAGGAAGGCGCATCGTGAGTCCGGTGCGTTCGTGGATCCGCAGGGTCAGCGCATGCGCGCCTAGCGCGTCGCGTCCGCCACGCGGACGCTAGGCCATGAAGATGGCGAGCGCGCTTGCGGTCAGGGCCGGGCGGGTCTCACCTTCAATCTCAATAGAGTTGTCAGTGGTGATGAGGTAGCGGTTACCGCCCTTGTGGTCGACAGCGGCCAGCTTGATGTGATTGCGCACCCGCTTGCCCGAGCGCACCGGCGTCACGAAACGCACCTTCTCGAGTCCGTAGTTGACGACGGATTTTAATTGCACGCGCGCGACCAGTAGCTCAAATCCCGTCGGGGCGATGAGCGAGAGCGTGAGGAATCCGTGGGCGATGCTGCCGCCGAAGGGACTCTCGCGCGCCGCGCGCTCCGGGTCGACGTGGATCCATTGGTCATCGCCCGTGCAATGCGCGAACTCCTGGATCTTCTGCTGATCGAGTGTGACCCAGGAGGACACGCCGACTTCCGTGCCGACGTGCTTCACCAGATCGGCCACCGACATTTTCTCTTCAGCCATCGCCCGTCCCTTACCTTCGCCCATCGCGCGCGCGCCGCGGTGAATCTTACCAAGCCGTTCCTGTCTAGCACGTCATCGCGCCTGCTCCGGGCGGCAATCCGGATATAAATAGAGGCCGCCGGAGACCGAGTGCACGCACTGTCGATGAATAAGTGTTAAATATCAATGCCCTCGGAACTAATATTCGTGTTACTTCCCCATACGGAACCATCAAGCGAATGAGCGTGCGCCCGTGAAGTATTTCGGGGGCGCCGTTGTGGTGCTGCTAGTCGCCAGCAGCAGCGCTTCGGTGGCCGCACAGGAATCGCCCGGCCTGAGTGGCATGAGCGGCACCGAGGAGATGCGGGGACTCTACGGTCCCTACAGCATGACGCGCGAGGGCTCCGGAACTAGCTGGCAGCCGGACTCGACACCGCTGGACGGACTCATGAGCATGAGCGGACCGTGGATGGGCATGGTCCACGGCTTGGTGAATGCCATCTACGATGATCAGGGCGGACCGCGCGGCGACACGCAGACCTTCTCGAACGGCTTCGTGATGCTCATGGCGCGCCGCGAGCTTACCGAGGGCGCATTCGGGCTGCGCCTCATGCTCTCCAACGATCCGTTCATGGGCGCGCGCGGCTACCCGCTGCTTTTTCAGACGGGGGAAACGGCCAATGGCACGACGCCACTCATCGACCGGCAGCATCCGCACGATCTGTTGATGGAAGCGGCAGCGACCTACAGTCGCGATCTGACTGCGCAGAGCTCCGCGTTCCTGTACGTCGGCCTGCCGGGAGATCCGGCGCTCGGACCCGAGGCGTTCATGCACCGACTTTCTGGCATGGACAATCCCGAGGCGCCACTCGGGCATCACTGGCTCGACTCCACGCACGTGTCCTGGGGTGTGGTGACCGGCGGCTACACCTGGCAAGGCGTGAAGCTCGAAGCCTCGGGCTTCAATGGACGTGAGCCCAATCAGTATCACTACGAGTTCCAGACGCGCTCGCTCGATTCGTACGCGCTGCGCGCCACGTATAACCCAACGCCCGACCTGTCGATGCAGACAAGCTTCGGGTACCTCGCGAGCCCCGAGCAGCTCGAGCCCAACGTGAGCGTGCGACGCAGTACCGCCTCGGTGACCTACAACGCCCCGCTCGCCACCTGGTGGCAGACGACGCTCGCCTTCGGGCACAACAGCCCCTCGAGCGGGGCGGGCAGCGATGCCTGGCTGCTCGAATCGGCGCTCAAGATTGCCCCGGCCCACACCCTGTTTGCACGCCTGGAGCGCGTAGGCAAGGACGATCTTTTCCTACCCGGACAGCCCCTGTACGGACCGACCTTCACGATCGAGAAACTCTCCGTCGGCTACATCTACGACTTCCTCAACTGGGATGCGCTCAATCTCGGGCTCGGCGGCCTGTTCAGCGTCTACAGCTTCCCGAGCGCGCTCAACACCGCGTACGGTTCAAGCCCCACGTCGTTCATGGTTTTCCTACGCGCGCGGTTGTAGGATTTCACGCATGAATGCAGGACCGTTGACTCGAAGAGGCGTGCTCATGGGTGCAGCGGCCGGCGCCGCGGTGCTCCTGGCGCCACGGCACTGCCTGAGCGCGGCCGGCGCCGCACCCGCGGCGGCCGCTGGGACCTTCACGATCGGCGGGGACCTCGTGGTGAACCGCATGGGTTACGGCGCGATGCGCATCACCGGGCCCTCCATCTGGGGTGAACCGAAAGATCGGGCCGAGGCCCGTGCGGTGTTGCGCCGTACGCTGCAGCTCGGGGTCAATTTCATCGATACCGCCGACGCCTACGGTCCGGACGTCAGCGAGCGGCTCATCGCCGAGGCGCTGCATCCTTATCCGCGTGGACTGGTAATCGCGACCAAGGGCGGGCAACTACGACCCAGCGCCGCGCAGTGGGTGCCGGACGGGCGGCCGGAGCATCTGCGCGAAGCGTGCGCGGGCAGCCTGCGCCGACTTAAGCTCGAGCGCATCGACCTTTACCAGCTGCATCGCATCGATCCGAACGTGCCGCTCGAGGACTCGGTTGGCGAGCTCGCGCGGCTCAAGCAGGAAGGCAAGATCCGCCACGTGGGGGTTTCAAACTTCAAGCTCGATGAGCTCGAGCGCGCCCGACGGGTCGTGCCGATCGTTTCGGTGCAGAATCGCTATAACGTCGGTGACCGTGCGTCCGAGGATGTCCTCACGCTGTGCACGCGCGAGCGCATCGCCTTCATTCCATGGGCGCCGTTGGCACGCGGCTCCTCCGAGAACCTGGAGAAAAACGACAGCGGCAAGGGGCTCGAGGCGCTCGCGCAGGCGCGCGGGGTGAGTGTGCTGCAGCTGGCGATTGCGTGGCTGCTCGCCAAGTCCGAAGCGATGCTGCCGATCCCGGGCACCTCCTCGGTCGAGCATCTGCAAGAGGACATCGCTGCCGCCCGCATCAAGCTCAGCGCTAAAGAAATGGCGGCTATCGGCTGACTCGCGCCCCCGGGGGGATGCGCTCTTCAGGGCACCACGTGCGAGGCGCCCACATCCTTCCATTCGTAGCGTGGCACCTGGATCCACTTGCCGTCCTTGAGCTCGGGCACCTTGTGCACCTTGGTCTGCTCAACGGTCATGGTGCCATCCTTGTCGGTGATCCAGAAGTCGATGTCGTAGATCTGATCCTTGGTGCCGACCACGCGAAAATCGGTGCAGGCGAAGTAGTGGCCGTTCTCATCGAGCTGACGGATCGGCTGGTGCGTGTCGATAAATTCCAGATTGAGCTCCTGGCCGGTCTTGTCATCCTTGAGCTTGAAGACGCCGTTGTTCTTCGCCGCCTGCGTGAGTGCGCCTTGTTCGACCGCCGACATGACCTCCCAGCCGCGCTTGTTCGCCATATGTCCGGGGTGTTCGGAGGCGGGGATCCACCACCAGGGGATCGGCGAGCGCGCGGTGAGCGTCCAGGTGCCCTCGCTTTGGAGTGGCTCCTTGTAGATCCGGATCTCCTGCACCTTGAGCGCGCCCTGCGCGGGCGCCACCCAGAAATCGATGAGGTAATGCTTCTGCGCGTCCGCCTGGTCGTGGAATTTCACATCAGGGAAGAAGCCGTAGCCGTCGATGGTGCGGGTGAAGTCAATGCCATCGAACACGAGCTTCAGCTGCGCGCCGTTGAGCGGGTCCTCGAGCGGGAAGACCCCGCCGTTCGCCTTGCTCGAGGACTCGATGAGCTCCGTCACCACCTTCTCCGCATCGTTGCTATCGAAGGCCTGCATCGCCTTTTCGGTCGACTCCGTGCTGCTCGCGGCCATGAAGTCGCGCGCCTTCTGCAGATTCGCGCTCGGGTTCTCGAGGAAGGAGGCCTTGGCCGCCGGCGTACTGAAGCAGTAGGTCTTGCCGTCCTTGTCAGTCCAGGTGAGGCTGCAGTTCGTCATTACGTGCTGACCCTGCGCGAGTCCCTCGGCGCATTGGCCGCCAAACTGCACCTGCGCCGCAGGGGCCGGGGCACCCTCGGCGGCACGCGCCGCGCTCCCGGCGAGGAGGGCGCCGACGCAGACTACGCTGGCGATGATCGAGAGGCTCAACGCCCGGAGCGGGCTCAAAGGGCATTTCATGTGCGCAGGCCTTCCGTGTTGCCCGCCGCCGGGCGCTGCAGCACTCATCGTACTCCTGCCGCACGAGGCTGTCTTAGGGCAGAGAACGGTGGCGGCGGCCGCGCGCGGCGCGTGCCTGCGGTGCGCAGGAGACGAGGCTCCGGTGCCTCCGGCGGGCGATCGTGGCAGATCGCCCGCCTCGTGCACGCGCTCACGCACTCAGCCGCGTTGCTGGGGGCGCGCGCTCAGCGCGGCCAGCTGTGCGCTGTGCACCTGCTGCACGGCTTGCTCCACGGCGGCCCGCTCGCAGGCCTGATCGGCGGCCAGCCCGTCAAGATCGCGGATGTCACTGACCGCGCACACCTTGTGCGCCGCGGCCGTGATGCGCTGGAAGAGCGCGCGGTTGCCCGCGTCGGTGGCAAGATTGAGGTCCGCGTAACTGATCCGAATCGCGGCCGTCCCGGGGGCTGCGGCACGGCTCGCCTGCGCAGAGCACGCATCGCCGGCGCGGGCGGTAGCGGCGGCCGCAACCAATACGCAGGCGGTGAGGGCGGTCAGCAGCGCACGGTGGCCTGAGTCGTAAGGCTTGGTGAGGGTCATGGGAGTCTCCTTGAGTGTGCTTGGGTTGCGCGTCGGCTCATGTGTGCCGTCGCCTTTTATGAGACGCCCGCCAGGGGCGCGCGCGAAGCCCTCGGCACGCGTGTTGATCCCTGTGAATGACGGATTCGTACCGCGCACTCCACGGTGTTGGGGGACACGCGCAACTGCCGAACTTTGCGGGGTGTTAGGCATCATGAACGGCTGTGCGGTGCGCTGCGCGTACTCGTCCCCGCCGCTAACGCGCTCGTCCCCGATGCGCCCGTATCGCGCGCACACCCGGCGCGCTTGGGCGTACGCTAGCGTTCCATGGGGGCCTGTGGGCCCAGTGCTTTTGGAAAGGTTCAGCAGAGGATGAGCGCTTCACCGCTCGAACGCATCGCCCCATCGCTGGCCGCACTCGGCAGCTCCGGGCGCGAGCGCCTCGTCGCGGCGACGACGGCGCCGGCGTTTCGTCCGTTCCTGTGGGTGCTCACCGCCTTCTGGGTGTATGTGGCGATCTCCAACGTCATGTACGCCACCAACATGCAGGCCAGCCTCTCCTCGATGAAAGTCGAGCACGTGTTTGCCCCCGCTGATGCGCGCCTCCTGCAGCATCTGCTGCTCTATCCGCTCTTCATCCTGTGCATGTGGCGCTCGCTGCGCACCGGCTGGCAGCCGCTGTGGCGCACGCTACCCATTCAGATCGGTCTGGCGCTGCTGTTCGTCGTGCCGGCCTCACCGCTTTTGATGCTGGGCGAGGTGCTGACCAGCAAGTGGTACGGGCTGCCGGCGCATGAGATGGGTAGCGGCTGGTCCACCTGGAGGGAGTTTCTGGCCGGCCCTGAGATCCCGACCTGGATCGCCAGTGCCACCAGTTTTCTCGCGACTTATTGTTTCGGTGTGGTGCTGGTGATGGGTTTTGCCTTCTACCAGCGCCTGCGGGATGCGCAACTGCGCTCCGCCGCGCTTGAGCGCGCGCTCACGAGCGCACACCTGCAGGCGCTGCGCATGCAGTTGTCGCCCCACACGCTCTTTAACCTGCTGCACACCATTCGCGGGCAGATCATCTGGGATCCGCCGGCGGCGCAAACGATGGTGGTGCAACTCGGGGACCTGTTGCGGCGGCTCCTGAGCGCGGGCGAACGGGAGTTTTCGCGCCTGGCGGATGAGCTGCAGTTCGTGACGCTTTATCTTGAGCTGCAGCAGAAGCGCTTCGCCGACCGGCTCACTGTCGCCGTGCCCGAGCGCGCTGCCGTGCCGCGCGCCTGGGTGCCGAGTCTGATCCTGCAACCGCTGGTGGAGAACGCCGTGGTGCACGGGCTCACCGGTCACGATGGCGCCGTCAGCATCCGCGTCGAGGCAAGTGCCCTCGCGGAGACTCTTACCCTGCGCGTGGTGAACACCATCGCCCGCGACAAGGCACTCGGGCAAACCGGTATCGGGCTGAGCAACGTACGCGAGCGGCTCGAGGTGCAATTCGGCGAGCGCGCCCACTTCAGCGCGGGTCCCGCGGCCGAGGAACAGTGGGTGGCCGAGATCCAAATGCCGCTGCTGCGGGATGGCCCGGACGGTGCGCGTCCCGAGAGCGGCGGCAGCGCATGATGAGCGTCGTCATCGTCGATGATGAACCAGCGGCGCGCCGCGCGGTACGCGAGTGCTGCGAGCGAGAGGCGGATCTGCGCGTGGTGGGCGAGTACGGTGAGGCGCGCGCTGCGCTCGAGGCGATCCGTCAGCAGCCCCCGCAGCTGCTGTTTCTGGATATCCAGATGGATTCGATGACCGGCATGGAACTCGCGCACGCGCTCGATCCGTTGACGCTGCCGCTCATCGTCTTCGTCACCGCCTACGATCACTACGCGCTTGAAGCTTTCGAAGTCAGCGCGGTCGACTATCTGCTCAAACCCTTCGATGATGCGCGCTTCAAGGCCACCGTGGCACGCGTACGCCGGCGCCACGAGGCGGCGGCCGGCTTTGACCGTCACGGCGCCCTCGCCACGCTCCTCGAACAGCTGGAGAATCGCGCGCGGCTGCGCGCGGAGGCGCAGCCGCGCGTGCTGGCCGAGGCCGGCAGCCGCATGCACATGCTCGATGTCTCGCAGGTCGAGGTGATCGAAGCGGACCGCAACTACGTGCGTCTCATCATCGGTCGGGAGAGCTTCCACGCCCGCAGCACCCTGCAACAGGCGGAGAAGTCCTTCCAGAACCAGCCCATGCTGCGTATCAGCCGCTCCTGTCTCGTGAACATGCGCCATGTGAAGGAAGTCAGCCGCACCCCGCGTGGCGATTTCATCCTGGTCGTCACCGGCGGTACGACCGTGACGAGCAGCGAGGGGTATCGCGAGCCGGTGCGTCAGTATTTTGAACACCTGAAGCTCGCTCCCGCCTGAGCCGACAAGGTAAAGTCCCGCCCGTGCCAGAGGCTGTGGGACAGTTACCGACCAAGAACACCGCGCCCTCGCGCCGCGCTGCGTATTGGGCACTCGGGGTGCTCACCGCGATTAATCTGCTGAACTACCTCGATCGCTACGTGGTCGCTCCGCTCGCCACGGATCTGAAGCGCGACATGGCGCTCTCGGATACGCAGCTCGGCTCGCTGCTGACGGCCTTTATTCTCGTCTACATGGTGGCGGCGCCGGTGTTTGGCGCATGGGGCGATCGCGGCTCGCGCACGCGTCCGATCGCCCTCGGCATCGGTATCTGGAGCCTCGCGACAATGCTCTCCGGACTCGCCCACGGCTATCCGCACCTGCTCGCCGCGCGCGCGCTCGTCGGGATCGGCGAGGCCTCGGTCGTGGCCATCGCGCCGTCGTTGCTCGCGGACCTGTTTCCGCCGCAAGGCCGCGCGCGCGTGTACGCGATACTCAACATGGCGATTCCGGTCGGGGCTGCGCTCGGTTACGTGGTCGGCGGACAAGTCGGCGCGCACTTCGGCTGGCGCGCGGCTTTCTTTGTCGCCGGCGCACCGGGCATCGCACTTGCCATCGCATCGCTGTGGCTTCCGGACCCGCCGCGCGGTATCCAGGACCCCGGTACGCCGGTGGCCCCGCAAAGTGCGGGCATCGCGGGCGGCGTGCTTAGCATCTACCGCCACCTCTTCGCGCGAGCGCGCTTCCGGGTGGTCGTGCTGGGCTATGCCGCCTACACGTTTGCCCTCGGCGGGCTCGCCTACTGGATGCCGACCTTCCTCGAGCGCGTGCGCGGGATCCCGAAGGCCAGTGCGGCGACGGACTTTGGCGTGATCGTGCTTGCTACGGGGCTCGCCGGCACTCTTGCGGGGGGCTGGCTCGCGGACTACTGGTTGAGATATTCCCGGCAAGCTTACCTGTGGTTTTCCGGCATCGTCACGGTCCTCGCCGCGCCGGCAGCGCTGCTCGCGCTCGCGACCGCGGATCGTGCGCTATATTTCCCGGCGATTGTGGCGGCGGAGCTGTTGCTCTTCATGTCGGCCGGGCCGGTGAACGCGGCGATCGTCAACCTCGTTTCGCCTCTCGAGCGCGCCTCCGCCGCGGCGCTGACCATGGTCGTGATTCATCTGCTGGGCGATGTGCCCTCGCCGATTCTTATCGGCTCGGTCTCGGACCATCTCGAGCCTCGGCTCGGAGAGGCTGCCGCGCTCGGCCACGCGGTGCTCATGGTGCCGGCGGCGATCCTCGTCGCCGGCATCATCTGGCTCCTCGCGGCGCGCCGCGGCACCGGCGGCGCGCCCGCGCCATCGTGACCCGGGGGCGGCGGCCGGTGACGCCCGCGCGCTCACCGGCCGAGCGACCGCTGCGGACTTTGACGCAGGCGCACATCGAGGCGCGCTTCGCCGCCGCGCTGAGCTCCCACGACGGGCTCGAGGGCGCGCACTGCATCCACGAGCTGTGGATGCGCGGGGAGTTTGCCGCGCACGTGGAGGGTCACCTCGATGCGTTGTGGGCGCACGCCGCCGCCTCCATTCCCGAGTGGCTCCCGATGCGCTACATCGATTGGCTGCCGAGCGTCTACGAGATCGCCGCCGCGTTCAGTGCGCCGCGCAAGGGACGCTCGAACGTGTACCTGGTGCTGCTGGATTTTGCCGATCGCCGGCGCGGCCCGTTCGGCCTCTACGTCGGTATGAGCGGCTATACCCCCGCCGAGCGCTTCGATCAGCACAAGGCCGGCATTCACGCCGCCGGGAGCGTGCTCAAGCGCGGGCTCGAGGTGCTCATCGGCCCTACGCTGCACCTGCAGCGCATCGGCCGCGCGGAAGCGACTCACATCGAGGCGGCGCTCGCACAGGCCTTGAGCGATGCGGGCCTGCTGGTCGAGGGTGGCCACTAGCAGCTTGATGCAAAACGCATGGGTTGAGGATCTCCGAGTAAGATCGCGGGTAACGATGATGCAGGGAGTTTGATCGGATGCGAGGACAGCTCGACCCGCAAGGGCAGATGTTTAGCTACTTCTCCCCCGAGTCTCGAGTGCCGGCGGAGCATCCGCTGCGTAGCATTAAGGCGCATACGGATCGAGTGCTCAAGGAGCTCTGCGGCGAGCTCGACGCGCTTTACTCCGAGACCGGACGTCCATCGATCCCGCCGGAACGGTTGCTGAAGGGGCAACTGCTGATCGCACTGTACTCGGTGCGCTCGGACCGGCTGTTCTGCCAGATGCTCGACTACAACATTCTGTTTCGCTGGTTCCTGGACATGAGCCTGGAGGAACCGAGCTTGGATCAGTCGAATTTCACGCGCCTGCGCGAGCGGCTGGTGAACGAGGACCTGGCGCAACGCTTCTTCGACGCGATCGTGAAGCTCGCCCGCTCCGAGGGCTTGCTCTCCTCGGAGCATCTGACGGTGGACGGCACGCTTATTGAGGCGTGGGCGGGACAGAAGAGCTTCAAGCCCAAGGACGGTCCGCCGCCGCCCTCGGACGGTCGCGGTGGGGTGAACTTCCGCGGCAGCCAGCGCACCAACGACACCCATGCCTCGAGCACAGATCCGGAAGCGAAGTCCGCGCGCAAGGGTCCGGGCAAGGAAGCGAAGCTTTGCTTTGGTGGGCACGCTCTGATGGAGAACCGCAACGGGCTGTGCGTGGATATCCGGGTAAGCTCGGCGCTGGAGACCGAGAGCGCCGCAGCGGCGCAGCTGCTCAAGCGCCAGGGACGCAAGCGCCAGAAGCCGGCGAGCCTTGGCGCGGACAAGGGCTATCACAACAAGGCGTTCGTGCGCTTCCTGCGCAGCAAGGGCATCCGCCCGCACATCGCGCAGATCGAGGGCCGCAATACCCCTGGGCTGGATGGGCGGACCACTCGACACGAGAGCTACGCGATCAGCCAGAGAAAGCGCAAGCGGGTCGAGGAGATCTTTGGCTGGATGAAGAGTTGGGGAGGACTTCGTCGCACGCGCTTTCGCGGCATCGAGCGCGTGCAGTTGCACGCTCACTTCGTGGGCGCCGCCTACAACCTGCTGCGACTGAGTCGATTGCGACCCGCTCCAGCATAAGTGTCTGTGGAATACGCCAATGAGGTCCGACGTTGCCTGTAACCGCAGCAATAACCCCGTGATGGGGCTGCTGGCGGCTCCAAACCTCTCGCTGTGGTCATCGATCTGCATCGTGATCAGCCGTTTTGCATCAGGCTGCTAGGGCCTGCGTGCGTGCGTTGCGCTAAGCCGCACGCCCCGTTCGGGTTAAACTCACAACGCTGCCCTGCGCTTGCCCGGGTGCCCCTTATGTCTGCCCGATCCCTCCTTGTGCTCACCGCGGCCGCGGGGTTTCTCGGCGCCTGCCTGCTCGCCCCGCGCGCGCAGGCGGCACCCCGGTCCGAGCAACTGCCGCTGCCCGTGGGAGCCCGCGTCGGGGTGGTGAACCTGCTCGACGCCGAGGTGACGCATTTTCACAGCGCGCACCGCATGCAAGACGGCTTTCTCAAGACCTACCCGGTGAACTGGTCGGTGGGGGCGATGCTCGGGGAGGCGCTGCGCGAGCGCCTCACACAGCTAGGTTTTGTTGCCGTGCCCGTGGCCCCGGGGGACGCCCTCAGCCGCGCGCGCGAGGAGTGTTTCCTCAACGCCAATCTCGCCAAGCCCCTGTCGAAGGGCTGTGCTGCGCCCTACGCCCAGCTGGCCGCGAGCGAGAAGCTCGCCGCGCTTATCGTGCTCGGACCCGGGCTGAACGACTCCACGCACGCGCAGGCAACGCGGCGCAAGGAGCTGCCCGAGTACCTGCGCGGCTGGTGCGTGGTGAGCGGTGAGGACGCGAGCGCCCCGACGCTGCTGAATCTGACCGAGCTGCTGCTCATCGGCCTCACGCCCAAGGGGCCGTTAATCGTCGATCGCGAGTGGGGCGGGGCGCGCACGCAGACGTGGAGCGGGTTTACTGCGCCGGCGGATCTGAAGGCGCTGCCCACCGCGCAACTCGATCAGCTGCAGCCGCTCTTTGCCGCGCTACTGAAGGAGCAGGCGGGTGCGCTCTTGGAGCACCTCGAGGTGATGCGCTAGGAGGAGGGCCTGAGCGCCCAGGCGGTGAGGATCACGCAGGCGATTCCGAGGGCGAAGTAGAGCGCGGCGAAGACTTTTTCGCGCCGCACCAGCTGCGCCGCACTCAAAGGAGCGATGAGGAAGGGTTCGCCGTTGGTCGGCTGGCAAATGACGCTAACGCGTGCCACCTGCGAGGAGAGCACCTGGGCCTGCGCCTCCTGCGTCGCCGCCGTGCGCGCCGCTTCCCACTCGGCCGCATCGAGGTGCCCGTCGTGATTCGTGTCAAAGCGCGCCAGCAGGCCCTGCTGGTCCTGTTTCCACAGCCGCAGCTTCTCCTGCGTGATGCGGTTGACGTCCCCGACCTCCGAGTGCGAGCGCAGCTCCCCGATGACCGAAAGTCGCGCCCCTACATCCAGCCGCTGCTCGGTGTAACGCCAGCCCCCGAGGCGCATCGGCGGAGGGATCGCCGGCGGCGGTCCTCCCGGGTGCGCCTCCTCGCCGTACCAGACGTTGCGGCTCGTGGCGGTGATCTCGGCGCTCACTGGACCCACCAGGCAGCGGGCGTCATCGTCATCCACCAACATGAACAGCTCGACGCTCGCCGCCCGCTCGACCGTGCGCCACTGGCTGCGCCCGCGCTCGTTCTCCTCGTGCTGTGCGATCTCGTACGACCACCACAGACACGGGAAGCCGCTGAGCGGCGCCCGCGTGGGCTCCGCGTGGGCCGCGACGGCCCGACCGCTCACCTTCACATAGCCTTGTGCGGCGGAGCGGATGCGCACCGGCGGGGTGTCGGCGAGCAGCCGGTCGCGCCGCAAGCGCAGCAGGGCGTTGTACAGGCCGAAGAGGGCGCCGGCCGCAGCGACGGCGACGATGACCGGACGCATGGCGAGGAAGGCGCGGGCGCCTCAGCGCGAGAAAGCCGCCTTCAGATCCACATCGGCGGTCTGGTCCGATTGCAGGTGCAGCAGCTTCGCCTCGGGGAAGTCCCCGAGCCGCGCCACGAGCACGTCGGGAAAGGCCGCGATGCGCACGTTGTTGGTGTTGACCGCATCGTTGTACACCTCGCGCCGATCGGCGATCGCGGTCTCTAAGCCGCTGATGCGATCTTGCAGATGGCGGAAGGGTTCGCTCGCCTTCAGCTGCGGGTAGTTCTCCGCCACCGCGTACAGGCCCGAGAGGCCGCTGCGCAACTCGCGCTCAGCCGTGCCGAGGCTGGCGATGTTGCCCGAGCTGCGGGCGGCATCGACCCCGGCGCGGGCGCGCATCACACGCTCGAGCGTGTCGCCCTCATACTGCATGTACTGTTTGCACACCTCGATGAGCTTCGGCAGCTCATCGTGGCGCTGGGCGAGGAGGACGTCGATGTTCGACCAGGCGAGTTTAACCGCGGCACGCACGCGCACCAGGCCGTTATAGACCCCGATCAGGTAACCCACCAGGGCCACAAGCAAAAACAACACGATCAGCGACGGCAACATGGAGCAGCTCCCGCGTCAGAAATCGGAACGCTTTGCGCGTGCGAAGCATACGCCCAAGCGCCGCCCGGGACCGCGCCGGACCCCCATTTCAGCGACGTCCGTCACGCTGCCGTCAGGCGCAGTGTGAGGTCGATTCCGGCCAGTTCGTAGCCCTTTTTGAAGTCGCGGATGTGGCGCGCCATCCAGCTCTCGGCGGCCGCCTCATCCTGCGCCTGCAGCGCTTCCAGCAGCCGGCGCTGCGCGGTGAGAATGCGCGAACGCGCCTGCGGTACTTTGTCGATCATGACGCGCAGTGAGGGCTCAAGCAGCTGCAGCAGCGGCTCCTGCGCCAGGGCGAGCACCGGGTTGTGGGTCGCCTGACCGATGCAGCGAAACGCCTGTGCGGTGCGATGCACCGCCTGCTCGGTGTCGGCTCCGGTGGCACTGAGCGCCTCGACGGCGCCGATCACGTGCTGCAGGTCCTCGTCCGTGCGGGCCCGCGCGGCCGCACGCGCCAGCGGCGGCTCAAGAATCGTCAGCGCCTCCCACAAATCGCGCACCGTCACATCGTGCAGCAGCAGCGCGTGGCTGATGCCGGCGGCGATGCTCGCCTGTTGCGGGCGGCTCACCGACATGAGCTTGGAGCCCGGCCGGCGCTGCACCAGGCCGCGGCTCTCCAGCTCCCGCAGCGCCTCACGCACGGTTGAGCGGTTGACGCCGAATTGGCGCGCGAGCTCGGTCTCGGCCGGTAGCCGCTGCCCCTCGCGCAGCGCGCGGCTGAGGATGCGCGCGCCGATAGCCGCGGCGACCTTGCGGTAGGCGGGCTCGATCTGGATCTGGGTGAACTCGACGCTCACGCGGCCGCCTCAAAGAGCTCCCGCCCGATGAGCATGCGGCGGATCTCCTGCGTGCCGGCGCCGATCTCATAGAGCTTCGCATCGCGCAGCAGCCGCCCGGCGCCATAGTCATTGATGTAACCGTTGCCCCCGAGCGCCTGGATCGCCTCGAGCGCGGCGTGGGTGGCGCGCTCGGCTGCAAAAAGAATGCAGGCGGCCGCATCACGGCGGCGCACCGTGCGCGCATCGCAGGAGCGCGCCACCGCGTACACATAGGCGCGCGCCGCGTTGAGCTCGGCGTACATGTCGGCGAGCTTGCCCTGCATCAGCTCGAAGGTGCCGATCGGCTGCCCAAACTGCTTGCGCTCGCGCACGTAGGGCAGCACGAGATCCAAGGCGGCGGCCATGAGTCCGAGCGGGCCGCCCGCGAGCACCACGCGCTCATAGTCCAGCCCGCTCATGAGCACGCGCACCCCGCCATTCTTCTCGCCCAGAAGGTTCGCGGCGGGCACGTAGCAGTCATCAAAGAGCAGCTCGCAGGTGCCCGAGCCGCGCATGCCGAGCTTGTCGAGTTTCTGGGCGGTCTTGAAGCCTGCCGTGCCGCGCTCGACGATGAAGGTGCTGATGCCGCGCGCTGCGGCGGTGGCGTCGGTCTTGGCGTAGACGATAAAGACGTCCGCATCCGGCCCGTTGGTGATCCACATCTTGCGCCCGTTGAGGAGGTAGCCCCCATCGCGACTCTCCGCGCGCAGCTGCATTGACACGACGTCCGAGCCGGAACCGGGCTCCGACATCGCCAGCGCCCCGACGTGCGCACCACTGACGAGCGGCGGCAGGTAGCGCGCGCACTGCGCCTCGCTGCCATTCAGACGCAGCTGGTTGATGCACAGGTTCGAGTGCGCCCCATAAGAGAGTCCCACGGCACCGGAGGCGCGCGAGATCTCCTCCATCACGATGACGTGCGCGAGATAGCCGAGCTGCGCACCCCCGAAGCGCTCGGGCACTGTGATGCCAAGCAATCCCTGCTCCCCGAGCTTCGGCCACAGCGCGCGCGGGAACTCGTTGCTGCGATCGATGGCCGCCGCCAGTGGAGCGATTTCCGCGGCGGCAAAGCGTCGCACCTGCTGGCGAATCTCCTCAAGTTCGGCGCCGAGACCAAAATCGCTGTCGGTACACTCGAGCGTGCTCATGGGCTTGCCTTCGCTGGGGGCTAGATCGTATGATTGTCGGACAAACAGGCAACCATGGCAAGTCCCATGCCCCGCATCGTCTCCCGGGTCGATCCGCACAGTGCCGAGTTCCGCGACAACGAGCGCGCCATGCGCACCCTCGTTGAGGCCCTCGCCACCGAAGTCAGCCGGGTGGCGCGCGGGGGCTCCGCGGCAGCCACGGACAAGCACCGCGGCGCCGGCAAGCTCACCGCGCGCGAGCGCGTGCGGGTGCTACTGGACACCGGCAGCCCGTTTCTGGAGTTCTCGCAGCTCGCCGCGCACGGCATGTACGGCGGGGACATCGCCTGCGCGGGCATCGTGACCGGGATCGGCCGGGTAGCGGGGCGCGAGTGCGTGATCGTCGCCAACGACCCGACCGTCAAGGGCGGCACGTACTATCCGGTGACCGTGAAGAAGCACCTGCGCGCACAGGAGATCGCAGCCGACAACCGCCTGCCGTGCGTGTACCTGGTGGAGAGCGGCGGGGCCTACCTGCCGGCGCAGGATGAAGTATTTCCGGACCGGGACAACTTCGGGCGCATCTTCTACAACCAGGCGACGCTCTCGGCCGCGGGTGTCGCCCAGATCTCGGTGGTGCACGGCTCGTGCACGGCCGGGGGTGCCTACGTGCCGGCCATGTCGGATGAGAACGTGATCGTCAAGAATCAGGGTCGCGTGTTTCTTGGCGGACCGCCCCTGGTGAAGGCCGCCACCGGTGAGGACATCGACGCGGAATCCCTTGGTGGGGCGGACGTGCACTGCCGCGAGTCGGGCGTGTGCGATCACTATGCCGAGAACGACACGCACGCGCTCGCCCTCGCGCGCCGCATCGTCGCGCACCTGAAGGCGCCGCCGCCGACCGGCGCCCCGCGCGCCTCGCGCGAGCCGCAGCAGGATCCCGAAGAGCTCTACGGCGTGCTGCCCGCGAGTCTGCGCAAGCCCTACGACGTGCGCGAGGTGATCGCGCGGCTCGTGGATGATTCGCAGCTGGATGAGTTCAAGGAACTCTACGGCACAACCCTCGTGTGCGGCTTTGCGCACCTCGGGGGCTATCCGATCGGCATCCTCGCCAATAACGGCGTGCTCTTCTCCGAGAGCGCGCTCAAGGGCACGCACTTTATCGAGCTGTGCGCGCGTGAGGAGATCCCGCTCTTGTTCCTGCAGAATATCACCGGCTTCATGGTGGGCCGGCGCGCCGAGGCCGGCGGCATCGCCAAGGACGGCGCGAAGCTTGTGACCGCCGTCGCCTGCGCCAACGTGCCCAAGCTCACCGTGATCATCGGCGGCAGCTACGGGGCGGGCAACTACGCGATGTGCGGCCGGGCGTACGCGCCGCGCTTTCTGTTTCAGTGGCCGAACGCCCGCATCTCGGTCATGGGCGGAGAGCAGGCGGCGAGCGTGCTCGCCACGGTGAAGCGCGACCAGCTGAAGGGGCGTGACTGGCCGGCCGCGGAGGAGGAGGCCTTCAAGGCCCCGATCCGCGAGCAGTACGAGCGCCAGGGTCACCCGTACTACTCCTCGGCGCGGCTGTGGGACGATGGCGTTATCGATCCGAAGGCCACGCGACGCGTGCTCGCGCTGGCACTCGCCGCGACGCGCAACGCCCGGACCGAAGCCTCACGCTTCGGCGTCTTTCGCATGTAGGGCCAGCGCGCGTGCTCAAGAGCCTCTTGGTCGCCAACCGCGGCGAGATCGCCTGCCGCATCTTTCGCACGGCGCGCCGTCTGGGTGTGCGCACGATTGCGGTCTACTCGGATGCGGATGCCGGCGCACGCCACGTGCGCGCGGCCGACGAAGCGCTGCGTCTGGGGCCGGCGCCCGCCCGTGAAAGTTACCTCGATATGGCGCGTATCCTTGCCGCCGCGCAGGAAAGTGGCGCCGAGGCCATCCATCCGGGCTACGGTTTTCTCGCCGAAAACGCGCAGTTCGCTGCCGCGTGCGTTGCGGCCGGACGCATCTTTGTCGGACCGCCGGCGGCGAGTATCGCCGCTATGGGCTCGAAGATCCTCGCCAAGACGCGCATGCGTGCGGCCGGGGTACCGGTGCTGCCGGGCTACGCGGGTGCGCAGCAGGATCTTGAGCACCTCGCGCGCGAGGCGCGCGCGCTGCCGCTGCCCCTCATCGTGAAGCCCGCCGCCGGCGGGGGCGGCAAGGGCATGCAGATCGTGCGACACGAGCGCGAGATTGGTGCCGCGCTCGCCGCGGCGCGCCGCCTCGCCGAGAGTGCCTTTGGCGATGGGGCGCTCCTGCTCGAGCGCTACCTGCCCGCGCCACGGCACATCGAAGTGCAGGTGTTCGCCGATACGCACGGGCAGCTGCTGCACCTGGGCGAGCGGGACTGCTCGATCCAGCGGCGCCATCAGAAGCTGATCGAGGAAGCCCCCGCACCCGCGCTGCCTGAGGAGGTGCGTGCGCGGCTGCGCGCCGCGGCGCTCGTGGTGGCCCGCGAGGTCGGCTACGTCGGCGCAGGCACGGTCGAGTTCCTGTTCGATGCCGGCGAGTTCTACTTCATGGAGATGAATACGCGCCTGCAGGTCGAGCACACCGTGACCGAGGCGATCACGGGACTTGATCTGGTCGAATGGCAGCTGCGCGTCGCCGCAGGAGAGGCGCTGCCGCTAACCCAGGAGGCGGTGCGCTTCAGCGGCCACGCCATCGAGGCACGCGTATGCGCGGAGGATCCGGAGGCGGACTTCCTGCCCAGCGCGGGGGAACTGGCGCTGCTGAAGTGGCCCACCGGGGAGGGCATACGCGTGGATGCCGGATTCGGCAGCGGCGATCGGGTGTCCGAGAGCTACGATTCACTCCTCGGCAAGCTGATCGCCTGGGCGCCGAGCCGCGAAGAGGCCGCTGCCCGCCTCGCGGCCGCGCTCGAGCACACTTACTGCGCCGGCGTGCACAGCAACGAGCACTGGCTGGCGCGCATCCTGCGCCTGCCGGACTTTCTGGCGGTGCGCCATAGCGTTGCGTTCCTGGACTCGGCGGCGGCGCAGCTGGCTTCTGCCCCGAGCGCACGCCCCGAGGCACTGATCCTCGCAGCCCTGTTCGCGCTGGCTGCCCCCGAGAGGGACGCGACCGCCACGCACCCCTGGGAGCACACGGATGGCTTCACCCCGAATCTGCCCGCGCTGGTGGACCTGCGCTTCAGCTGCGGGGCAAACAGCCACGCGGTGCAACTTCAGTTCGAGCGCGAGCGCGCAGTGCGCGCCCGCGTCGCTGGGGCACCCGCGGTGGCGCTCGCGGAGGTGAGCATCAGGGATACAGCCGTGGCGGTGCGCATCGGCGCACGGCGCTTCACCGCGCGCGCCCTGCGCACCGGCGCGCGCCTACACTTGTGGTCCGAGGGTACTCACGCGCAGTTCCTCCTCGACGATCCGCGCGAGCGCGAGTTTCGGGCCAGCGTGTCAAGCGGCGGCCTCACGAGCGCGCTCCCGGGCGTCGTGGTGAGCGTGCCGGTCACGGTTGGGGAGCAGGTTGAGGCGGGTACCGTGCTCATGCTCATCGAGGCCATGAAGATGGAGCACGCCATCAGCGCCCCCTACGCCGGCCGCGTCACGGCCGTGCACTTCGCGCCAGGGGATCGCGTTGCCGAGGGCAGCGCGCTGCTGGAGCTCGCGCGCGACCCCTGACCCCTCACTTCTTATTGGCGGCCGCCGCCGCGGCATGCTCGGCGCGCACCTTGGCGATGAGCTTGTCGGTGTTGCTCAGGAGCTCGCTGAGTGTGTTGCCCAGAGCGGCATACTTGCCCTCCACGACCATGGTCGGCACGCCCGTGATCCGGTAGTCCTCGGCCATCTTGTCCGCCTGCACCGTCTGGTTGTTGATACCGAAGGAGGTGTAGGCGGCGGCGAATTTCTCAGCGTTGCCCCCGTTCTTGCCGACCCAGTCGGCGAGCGCCGCCTCATCAAAAAGCGGCTGCTGCTGTTGGTGTATGGCCGCAAACAGCGCGCCGTCCAGGCGGTTGAAGTCCCCGCTCGCCAGCAGCGCGAAGTAGGCCCGCTGCAGATTGATCCAGGGGGGGCGCTCAAAGCCGACAGGCACGCGCCGGAATGCCACGTCCTTGGGCTGCATCGCAAGCCAGGTGCTGACGAGCGGGTAGAACTCCGCGCAGTGCGGGCAGGCGTAGGAGAAGAACTCCACCACCTCGATCTTGCCGGGGCTCTGCGTCGGCTGAGGCGGGCTCAGCACCGAATAGTTGGTGCCTTCGACCTGGGCCAGCGCCGGCGGTCCGCCTAACACAGCGGCCAGCGCCAGTACGGCGCCGGCAAGGCTCATAACGGGGTGGCGAATCCTCATGCAATGATCCTTTCCTCTTAGCGCGCAGCGTGGCTGCATAGTTTGGGCGGACAGCGATCGCGAAGTTCCGTCTGCCGCGCGTGCACCGGACAGATTAGCGTCAACTGCGCTCTGCCTGATGTGGCCGGCGCCATTATTTCCCAACGCGCCCCTGAGACGCACGTAATTGCCGGCGCGCGGCGGCCGAGAGGGTCGAGACATACGGGGAGTGCGCATCGAAGAAGCGCCAGCGCCGCTGCGCCCAGAGGCCCGCGTACTCAACGCCGATGCGCGTGGCACGCGCGATGCGCGGCGCGGGTGCGCGCCCCGGCGCGCGCTCGATCCACAGCACCTCACCGCGAAGATCGGCCCCGTTCAGCCGCCGGTCGATGTGCAGCGCGCGGCACAGAAGTCCCGGTCCCCAAGTGTGCCCGCTCACCCCCGATACCGGTTCCAGCGCCCGCAGCAGCACCGCATGCGGGACGCCCGCGACCGCGGTCACCACGTTCAGACAATTCCAGACGCCGTAGATGAAATACACATAGGCGTGCCCCGGAGGGCCGAACATCACCTCGGTGCGCGCCGTGCGCCCGCGCGCGGAATGCGCAGCGCGATCCGCCGGTCCCAGGTACGCCTCCGTTTCCACGATGCGACCGCGGCGCACGGCCCGCCCGTCCGCATGCACCAGATGCATGCCGATCAGCTCGCGGGCCACCGTGAGGGTGCCCTGGCTGAAGAAGTGTCGGGGGGGCTTTCGCGGGCGACTCACCGCGCGCGATAGTAACGGAATCCTCTACAATGGCGCGGGGTAGCCCGACGGGACCCAATGCCTTCATTCAGATCAATGAGATACGGAATCCTCGGCGAAGACACATGAAGCAGGACGCACCCACAAGACGCCTCAGTACATTCTTCGGTGCCCTGCTCGTGAGCGTGCCGTGCGCAGCGTCGCTTTATCCGTTGCCGCTCGATGGCTCCTCGATCGTGGGGGAGGACTCGAGCGTCAAGACGGTCTACGAGGACACGCTGCCGGATCTGGCACATCGCTTCAGTCTCGGCTACTACGAGATCATCCGCGCCAATCCGGGTGTTGATGTCTGGATCCCCGGGGCCGATAAACAGATCGTGTTGCCCGGCCGTCGCATCCTGCCCCCAGGTCCGCGCGAAGGCATCGTGGTCAATCTGCCCGAGCATCGGCTCTACTACTACCCGAAGCCCAACGGACATGACAAGCCGATCGTCATCACCTACCCGGTGAGCATCGGCAAGATGGACTGGCGCACGCCCCTTGGTGAGACACACGTGATTGCCAAGATCAAACACCCGGTGTGGTATCCGCCTGAGTCGGTGCGCAAGGAACACGAGGCCAACGAGGATCCGCTGCCGAAGATGGTGCCGCCCGGACCGGACAATCCGCTCGGGGACTTCGCCATGCGCCTCGCCGCCGGCAACGGCAGCTACCTGATCCACGGCACCAACAACCCGACCGCGGTCGGCATGGCGGTCACGCACGGCTGCATCCGCATGTACCCGGAGGATGTGGCGGCGGTGTTCGCACTCGTGCCGGTGGGCACCAAGGTGCGCCTGATCAACGAGCCGGTGAAAGTCGCGTGGGTCGATGGGGAGCTGTACATCGAGTCGCACCCGCCGGTGAACGACGAAGGACAGACGGTCGATCCGGATCTGAAGCTGCTCTCAAAGATGCTCCAGCACGCGCTCGGTAACAGCCACGCCGCCATCGACTGGGATGCGGCACGCGCCGCGCTCGTCGCCTCAAAGGGCATGCCCACTCTGGTGGGTATCGCCACCGAACCGCACAGCGCGCCGACCGCGACGGCGGCGGCGACGATGAGCGCGCCGCACCAATCCCGTTAGTCCCGCTCCGCCGCCGCTGAAGAGCGCAGACTAGGGCTTGGCACTACCCCGACCGCGGCGGCCGCGCAGGTGATCGAGGATGCGCAGCACGACCGCCGCGCGGGAACCGACCGCGATCGCGGTGCGGGTCAGCTCGAGCAGCATCAGCAGCTGACGCGGGCGGCGCAGCAAAAGCACGCCCGCCAGGGCTGCCGTCCAGGCCAGCGGACGCACCAGCGAGACGCCACGACCGGGTGTGCCTGAGAGCACGCCCCCGACCGCGCGGGCGACCGGACTATCTTTCAGTTCGTCCACGCGCGCGGCAAGGTCCGCACGCTGGCGCTCGCACTGCGCGAGCAAGTGGTGCCGACGTGCCTCAAGCTCGTGCAGGCGGCTCACGGGCGCCCTGCCACGCGCCGCTCGTCCTCGGCGAGCTGCGCCAGCGAGCCCTCGAGCGGCCCCGGACGATTGCGCACCGCGCGCAGGCCCAACCAGCCGAGGAGGGCGGCGAGGGCGACGAACACGAGGCTCGCGCCCAAAAGACCCAGCGTGCGATGCGTATCCCAGAGCGCCATGACGAGTGCGGTGAGCCCAAAGGCGAGCGCCAGAAGCGCGCACACCACCGCACCCAGAATCCAGGCGAGCAGGCGCACCAGCAGCAGCAGGTGAATCTCCAGCTCCACCGCGGCCAGGTCCAGTCGCGTGCGCAGCGCTTCGAGGGCCGCGGCCATAAGTCCGCGCCCGGCGGGCGCTGGGGTGGACTGCGGACCCGCGCCGCGCGGCGGATCGGGGATCACCTGCGTGCCATGAGCAGGCCGAGCAGGAGCGCCACGCCGCCGGCGACTGCGACCGCCTGCCACGGGTTATCGCGCACGTAGCTGTCGACCTCGCGCGCGCGCGCGCTCAGCTGCTGCTCGAGGCCCCCGAGGCGGTCCTTGAGCTCGCGCACCGTCTCCTGGGCCCGATCCTGCAGCTCCGCGGTGCCGCTGCCGACGCCCGAGCGCAGCAGCGCTTCCGCTTCGCCCACCAGCGAGCGCAGCTCGTCGGCGAGTTTTCCGGCATCGAATGTCTCAGTCATGACCGTGCCTTTTGTTTGCAAGTTCTTCCAGCCTCGCAGATTTACGCACATCGGGACCGAAACCGCGAGACTCGCGCGGCGCGCTGCGTTACTCTGCTTGCGACCGTGGTGTTCCGATGGCTAGCACAGCGCCCAATCCGCTTCTGGAACTGAAAAAGCTTGGCCAGAGCGCGTGGCTCGATGACATCAGCCGCAGCATGCTCGAGGACGGCAGCCTCGCGCATCTGATTCACGATGACGGCATCGCGGGCCTCACCTCGAATCCGGCGATCTTCGCCAACTCCATCATGACGGATCCGCGTTACGCGCAGCCGATCGCCAAACTCCTGGGCAACGTCTCTTCGAGCACCGCGCTTTATGAGGAACTTGCGCTCGAGGATCTCACCGATGCGGCGGCACTCTTGCGCGGACCGTATGAGTCCACCGAAGGCGCGGACGGCTTTGTCAGCATGGAGGTCTCCCCACACCTCGCTTACGATGCGGCCGGCAGTCTGAGCGAAGCCCAGCGCCTGTGGGGGCGCCTGCGACTGCCGAACGCGCTCATCAAGATCCCGGGTACGCAGGCGGGGATACCGGTGATCCGCGATCTGATCGCCGCGGGCATCAACGTCAATGTGACGCTGCTCTTCTCGCCGGAGCGTTACCGCCAGGTGGCCCTGGCGTACATGGAGGGCCTGCGCACGCGCGTCGATCGGGGCCAACCGCTTGCGCGGGTTGCCTCGGTGGCGAGCTTTTTCTTGAGCCGCATCGACACCGCCGTGGATAAGCTGCTCGATGCGCTGGCCGCGCGCGGACAGCCGGCGGCCCGCACACTGCGCGGTAAGGCGGCGATCGCCAGCGCCTGCCGGGCCTTCGAAGTCTACGAGGAGCTCACCGCGAGCGCGCAGTGGCAGGGGCTCGCAGCCGCAGGGGCGCGGCCGCAGCGACTGCTGTGGGCCTCCACTTCCGCCAAGGACCCCAGCTTCAGCCCCATCAAGTACGTCGAGGAGCTCATCGTGCCGGGCACCGTCAACACGCTGCCGCTGGAAACACTCAACACCTACCGGCGCCTCGGGCACCCGGAGCTGCGTCTGGAACGTCATATCGCCGACAGCAGCGACACGCGCGAGAGGCTCGAGCGACTCGGGATCGATCTGGAGACCGTGGCGCAACAACTCGAGCGCGAAGGCGTCACCAAGTTCATCGAGCCTTTCGATAAACTGCAAAAATGGCTCGAAGACAAGCGCCGCAGCGGCCGCGCAACCTGAAGGCTGACGGCGCGGCTATTTTCCGGGGGGAGCGCACGTGGATAGCGAGGCGGTACGCGAGCGACTGCTCAGGCGGCGCGAAGAACTACGCAAGCGCGCGAGCGAGGCGAGCGCGGACCTGCGTCACGAGGCGGATCCGCTCTCGGCCGACTTCGCCGAACAGGTGACGCAGCGCGAGAACGACGACGTGCTCGGGGCCATCTCCGACTCGGCACGCGTGGAACTGCAACAGGTCGAGGAGGCGCTGCGGCGTCTGGCGCGCGGCCGCTACGGCAGCTGTGCCGCGTGCGGCGAGGAGATCGAGCCTGAGCGGCTGTCCGCGGTGCCGTACACCGATCGCTGCCGCTCGTGCGCAGAGAGCGCCCAGCGCGGCGCACCGCGCGGCTGAGTGACACCGTTGGCATGAGCGCCCCCTCCGGGCTCATCACGCTCACGACCGACTTCGGTCACCAGGGGCCGTTCGTCGGAGTCATGAAGGGGGCGATGTTGGCGCGTTTTCCGGCCGCCCGCATCGTGGACCTCACGCACGAGATCCTCGTGCACTGGCCGGCCGAAGCGGGCTTCTGGCTGGCGCGCGCCTATCAGTACTTTGCACCCGGCACGGTGCACGTGGCGGTTGTCGATCCGGGCGTGGGTACCGCGCGCAGCATCATCGTGGTGCGCGCCGGCGGTCATCTGTTCCTCGCCCCCGACAACGGGCTGCTCGCACCGGTCGTGAGCCGCGCAGCCGATGCCCTCATCGTGCACCTGGGCGCCCGAGCACTCGTGCGGCTCGGGATTCACCGCATCAGCGCCACTTTTCATGGGCGCGACATCTTTGCGCCCGTCGCCGCAGAGCTCGCCGCCGGACGCGTGCAGCCTGAAGAGCTCGGCGAGATCGCCGATACGCTCGTGCCCTCGTGGGTGGAAGAGCCCACAGTGGAAGCGCGCAGCGTGAGCGGTGTCATCATCACGCAGGATCACTTCGGAAACCTCATCACCAACATCGACGGTGCGCTCGCCGAGCGCTTTCGACTGCCGCTCGTGCACGCGGGCAATCATTCCTTTTCCATGCTGCGCACCTACGGGGAGACGCAACCGGGGGAGTACCTGGCGCTGGTGAATTCCTTCGGGGTGATCGAGATCGCCCGCGCCCAAGGCAGCGCCGCGGAGGGCCTCGGCCTAAGCCGCGGCGCCCCCGTGGTGGTGCGCGACCGTACCGATCAGCCCTAAGGGCCGTCCCGGCCGCGCACGCGGGGGCGCGCGGCCTTGCGGCCACGCCCGTGCTTGCGCTCGAAAAAAGCGACGAATGCTTAAAAGTTGATCGGCGGCGTGAATCCGCTATAGTTCGCAGCCTTGCCCGTGCCCCTTTAGGCACGTTACTCATTGAATTAATTCGGGATTTACGCCGTCAGATGTCGGAAAGAGACAACGAGAGCTTTGATCTCGACGATGAATTCCTGAGCGGTCCGACTGAGGACGGCACCGATTACGACCGGTTGCTCGATCGGGTGGACAAACGCGTGCGCAATCAGGGCAAGCGCGGCAAGGCCGCCTGGAGTCGGCTCGAAGAAGTGCTGGCCGACAAAAAACTCGAGAAAGATCTCAAAGATTTCGACGACGAGCTTTAGAAAAAGCCCGCGTACGCTACGCTCCGGCGCTGATGAAGTGCCGGCGCGGCGCCCAGCGTCCCCGGTGCGCTCACGAAGAGCCACGCGCCTGGAGAGACTCGTTCAGTGACCCCGCCCTCGGCCTGGATCGTGCTGAAATTCGGCGGTACCAGCGTCTCCACCCTGGCCAACTGGACCAACATCACGCGCATTGTCGCGGCGCGGCGCGCCACCGGGGCACGCATTCTGATCGTGCACTCCGCTCTCGCCGGTATCACGGATCGGCTCGAGCGGCTACTCGATGCCGCCGTCGGACAGGCGCAGGAGGAGGAGCTGCGCGCGATCGAGGAGCGCCACCGGCGCCTCGCCGCCGAACTTACCGTGCCCCTCGGTGAAGAGGTGGAGCGCCAGTTTGCGGAGCTGCGCGAGATTGCCGCCGGCGTCGCCCTCGTCGGGGAGGTGAGCGAACGCACGCGCGCGCGCGTCATGGCGAGCGGGGAACTCATGGCGACCGCACTCGGCGCACGTTTCCTGCGCGCGCGCGGTCTGGAGGTCGCGTGGGCGGATGCGCGCACCATGTTGCGTGCCGAGCGCCCCGGCAGCGGTACGCGGCCGAGCCTGCTCTCGGTGGTGTGCAGCTTCGCGCCCGATGCGCCGCTCGAGGCGCGCCTGCAAGCCCTCTCGCCCATCGTGCTTACGCAAGGATTTATCGCCAGCGACGAGGACGGCAACACCGTCCTCCTCGGCCGCGGCGGCTCAGACACCTCCGCAGCCTATCTGGCCGCGAAGCTGCGGGCGCAGCGCCTGGAGATCTGGACCGATGTGCCGGGCCTATTCAGCGCCGATCCGCGCGCGACACCCACCGCGCGGCTGCTGCGGGCGCTGCACTACGATGAGGCCCAGGAGATCGCCACCAGCGGCGCTAAGGTGCTGCATCCGCGCTGCATCCTGCCCGCTCGCCAATACCGCATCCCGCTGCACGTCTACGCCACGCAGGCGCCGGAGCTTGAGGGCACGGTGCTCGGCCCCGAAGGGGCCGACGGCGGCGCCCAGGTGAAGGCGGTGTGTACCAAAAAAGGCATCACGCTCATTGCGCTTGAGAGCCCGGGCATGTGGCACCAGGTGGGGTTCCTGGCCGATGCCTTCCAGATCTTCAAGCTGCACGGCATGTCGGTGGATCTTGTGTCCACCTCCGAGACCAACGTGACCGTGTCGCTGGATCCTGCGGCCAACACCCTCGACAACGCGCGCGTTGCCGAGCTGGTCGCCGACCTCTCGCGGCTGTGCCGCGTGCAGGTGATCGGCCCGTGCGCCTCGGTGAGTTTAGTCGGGCGCAACATCCGCGCGATCCTGCACCAGCTTGGCGGCGCATTCGAGTTCTTCGAGGAACAGAAGATCTACCTCGTCAGCCAGGCGGCCAACGATCTGAAC
Source organism: uncultured Pseudomonadota bacterium (assembly GCA_963850955.1). Lineage (GTDB taxonomy): Bacteria > Pseudomonadota > Gammaproteobacteria > Steroidobacterales > Steroidobacteraceae > 13-2-20CM-66-19. The sequence goes on along the minus strand of CAWKMW010000004.1, from coordinate 2,891,881 downwards.
TTCACCTTCGTCGTTGATGAGAACCAGGGCAACCGCCTGGTCGGGCAGTTACACGAACTGCTGATCCGTCCGGTGCCGGGCGACAAGGTGCTCGGGCCCACCTGGCAGCAGCTGTTCTCGCAGCCCCCGGCAAGCGCCGGCGCACCCACCCCCTGGTGGCGCGCCAAGCGTGCGCAGCTGCTTGAGGCGCTCGGGGACGAGGAGGCCGCCTACGTCTACGATCTGGCGGAGGTGCGCCGCGCTGCGCGCGCGTTGCGCGCGCTGAGCGCCATCGAGCGCGTGCACTACTCGATGAAGGCGAATCCGCACCCCAGAATCCTCGCGGCGCTGCACGCGGAGGGGATCGCCTTTGAGTGCGTCTCGCGCGGGGAGATCGAGCGGCTGCAAGAGCAGTTTCCTGAGCTTCAGCCGCAGCGCATCCTCTACACGCCGAATTTCGCGGCGCGCAGCGAGATCGCCTGGGCGCTCGCAGCGGGCGTGCGCGTCACGGTCGACAACGCCTACCTGCTCGCCCATTGGGCGGCGCTCTTTCACGGGCACGATATCTTCGTGCGCATCGACACCGGGGTCGGCCGCGGCCACCACGATCACGTGCGCACCGCCGGCACGCGCTCGAAGTTCGGCGTGCAGCTCTCGGAGCTGCGCGTGCTCGCAGCTCTCGCCCAGGCCGCCGGCGCCCGCGTCGTCGGATTGCAGGCGCATGTGGGTAGCGGGGTCTTTGACGTCACGAGTTGGGAGCACACCGCGCGCGTGCTCGCCGAGGCCGCCAAGGGATTCGAGGCGGTGCGCACCATCGACCTTGGCGGGGGCCTGGGCGTGCCCGAGCACCTCGAGCAGCCGCAAGTGGACCTCGGCAAGCTCGATACGCTCCTCCTGGCGGTGCGCGCCGAGCACCCGCAGCTCGCGCTGTGGCTGGAGCCCGGACGCTTTTTCGTCGCCGCCGCAGGCGTGCTGCTCGCGCGCGTGACGCAGCTGAAGAGCAAGGGCGGCGTGCGCTTTGTCGGCGTCACGACCGGAATGAACTCCCTCATCCGTCCGGCGCTCTATGGTTCGTATCATGAGATCATCAATCTCACGCGCGCGGAGGAGCCGGCGACCGAACTGGTCAACGTGGTCGGTCCGATCTGCGAAAGTGCCGACGTGCTCGGCCACGATCGGCTGCTGCCGGTGACGCGCGAGGGCGACGTCCTGCTGATCGCCAACACCGGCGCCTACGGGCGCGCCATGAGTTCTCACTACAATCTGCGTCCCCCGGCCGCGGAGCTGTTCGTCTGAAACGCCTCGCTCTCTTCATCGCCGGCGTCGCGGTGCTGGCTGCGCTCGGATACGTCATTTACCTCGATCGTCTGGTCACCAAGCAGTTCGAAGGACGGCGCTGGACGCTGCCCGCGCAGGTCTATGCCGCCCCGCTGGAACTGTACGCGGGTCTGCCGCTGGCTCCCGCGGAGCTCGAGCAGGAGTTACAACGGCTGCACTACCGGCGCGCCGAGAAGGCTGACCACGCGGGCAGCTACCGCCTGAGCGGCACGCAACTGGACCTCGCCCTGCGGCCGGCGCGTTTTGCCGATGAAGCACGCCCGGCGCAACAGCTGAACATCATCCTCGGGCCGAAGGGGGTCGAGAGCCTGCACGACGCCTCCGGTCACGAGGTGCCGGTGCTGCGCCTGGAGCCCTTGCTCATCGGCAGCATTTTCCCGATTCACGGCGAGGATCGCATTGTGGTGACCCCCGCCGAGGTGCCGGCGCTGCTGCCCGCGGCGCTCAAAGCAGTCGAGGATCGTAAGTTCGACACGCACCACGGCGTGGATCCGATCGCCATGCTGCGCGCGGCGTGGGTGAACGTGCGCGCCGGTCAGATCGAGCAGGGCGGCAGTACCCTCACGCAGCAGCTGGTGCGCAGCTACTTCCTCAACTCCCGCCAGACGCTCTCGCGCAAGCTGCGCGAGGCGGTGATGGCGATCGCGCTCGATGCGCATTTCAGCAAGGCCGATCTCATGAATGCCTACATCAATGAGATCTTCCTCGGCCAGGACGGTGACCGTGCCATTCACGGCTTCGGTCTTGCCAGCCAGTTCTACTTCGGCAAACCGCTCGCGGAGCTGGATCTGTCGGAAGTGGCGCTGCTCGTGGCGATCGTGCGCGGCCCGTCTTACTACGATCCGCGCCGCCACCCCGATCGGGTGCGCCTGCGGCGCGATCTCGTACTGAAGCTGATGGCCGACCAGGGCATTGTGAAGCCCGAGGAGGCCAGCGCCGCCGCGCACCGCCCGCTCGGGGTCACGAGCCGCCCCGCCGGCGCCTACTATCCGGCGTACCTGGATTTCGTGCGCCGTACGCTGCGGCGCGACTACCGCGAAGCGGATCTCACCGAGGCCGGGCTCCGTATCTACACCAGCCTCGAGCCGCGCGTGCAGGAGGATGCCGAGCGCGCGCTCGAGCACGAGCTCGCTCGCCTCGATCACCTGCACAAGGCCGCCAAGTCCCCCCTCGAGGGCGCGGTAGTGGTGACGAGCCCGCAAAGCGGGGATGTGTCGGCGATCGTCGGCGGACGCGACGTCGGGTACGACGGCTTTGACCGCGCGCTCGATGCGCGCCGCTCCATGGGCTCCCTCGTGAAGCCCTTCATCTATCTCACCGCGCTCGAAAGCGGCCGCTACACGGCCGCAACCGTAGTCCAGGATGCGCCGATCGATCTTAAGCTGCAGAACGGCACGCACTGGAAGCCGGAGAATTTCACGCACCAGACCTACGGGGCAGTGCCGGTGGTGCGGGCGCTCTCCGAATCGTTGAATCTGGCGACCGTCGGGATCGGCCTTGATCTGGGGCTGCCGAAGATCGCGCAGACCCTTGAGCGCTTCGGTCTGCCGCAGCCCCCGGTCGCGGTACCCGCCATGCTCCTCGGCGCGGTCGATGTCACCCCGCTTGAGGCGGCGCAGCTCTTTAACGGGCTCGCCAACGGGGGCTTCCGCAATCCGCTGCGGGCGGTGCGCGCGGTGATCGGCAGCGACGGCAAGGCGCTCAAGGCCTTTCCGCTCGAGGTGACGCAGGTGGCCTCCCCGGACAATGTCTACCAGCTCGATCGCATGTTGGTGTCCGTCATGGAGCACGGCACCGGCCGCCCGGCGCGGGCACTGCTGCCGCCGGATCTGGTCGTGGCCGGAAAGTCCGGGACCTCTTCGGACTATCGCGACAGCTGGTTCGCCGGTTTCTCGGGCAACGATCTGGTCGTGGTGTGGGTCGGGTACGACGACAACGAGCCGACCGGTTTCACCGGCTCCGCGGGCGCGTTGCCGGTGTGGGCCCACGTCATGAGCGGGCTTGGCCCGCGCTCCTGGGACAGCGCGATGCCCGAGTCGCTCATCGAGGTCCACATCGACTTCGACACCGGCCTGCGTGCGCTGCCGGGCTGCTCGGACAACCTCGTCGCGGTCGCCGTCCCCGCCAGCGCGCAGTTGCCCGCAAAGCCCGGCTGCGGCTTTCCCGAGGCGTCCACCGCGGCGAGCAACCCCAATCCCCTCGCCACGCTCAAGGAGCGCGCCACGCACTGGCTGCAGGGTCTGATTCACTAGCCCTATCATGAGTGCCATGCGCGCGCGTCTCCTGATCCCGATCCTCCTTGCCCTCTTCAGCGCCAGCGCCTGCACGCTCACCCGGCCGCCTCCGTTTGCGCCCACCCCGGGCGCGGCCCCGACGCCGGCGGGCAGCGCCCAACCCGCCCCCGGCACACCGGCGCCCGCACCTCCGGGGGCCAGTGCCGCGCCGCCGGAGCGGCCATATACCCCACCCCCGAAGCAGTTCCGGCTCAGCGCCGCCTCGAGCGCGCTCGTCACGCAGGCCCATGCGCAGGCCGCGGGCGGGGACTTTGGCCAGGCGGCAGCGACGCTTGAGCGGGCTTTGAGGATCGAGCCGGATAACCCACTCCTGTGGATTGAGCTGGGCCGCGCGCGCCTCGGGGAGAACAATCCGACGCAGGCGGATGCGATGGGACGCAAGGCGCTCGCGCTAGCGACCGGAGACCCGGCCGCCCAGAGCTCCGCCTGGCACCTGATCGCCGATGCACTGCGGGCGGGAGGCCACAACGGCGAGGCCGCCGAGGCGGAACAGCGCGCGCAGGGCGTGGCCGCGCGCTGAGTCCTCGGTCGGCCCGGGGGGCGAGGGCGGACATACCCCCCCGCCTGAGGGGGCCTTCGCGGCGTGGCCAACGGCCACGCTGCTTCGTCCGGGCGGCGCCTCCAGGTCGGTTCCTGAACTTGCACACCCGGCTGGGGCCTCATAAACTCCCCCTTACTCATCGAGACCGGCTGAGGGATAAGGCCCTTAGACGCCGGGGCAACCGCCAGACTTAACCACTCTGGAAAGGTGCCAACTCCTGCGATGTCCTCGAGACATCGACAGATGAGCGGTCAGCGTGGCCCTCGGGGCGTCCGTTAAGGACACCTTAGGGGGATGGACGCGACAAGCCTGCCCGGGGTCCCCGTGCAGGCGCGCTCCAACAGGAAGCCGATGAGAATGGTCATGGCTTTTAGTGGAGTTTGCGATGAGTGCCCCCAGCGATTTCGACCCCAGCGAGCTGCCGCACGCCGTGCGCGCCCGCGGACTGATCACGCCCAAGAGCGCCGCCAACAGCGGCGCTTCGGATGTCACCCGCGCGGTGCGCGCCGGGATCGAGTGCGACGATGCCAGCGGCTGTGTCGTGCCGCCGCTGCACCTGACCTCCACGTTCGCGTTTCGCGGCTTCGGCGAGAAGCGCACCTACGACTACACCCGTTCGGGCAACCCGACGCGCGACCTGCTCGGACAGGCGCTCGCGGAGCTCGAGCACGGCGCGGGCGCCGTCATCACCGCGAGCGGCATGGCCGCCATCACTGTGACCGGCTATCTGGTGCCCGCGGGCGCGCGCATCGTTGTGCCGCACGATTGCTACGGGGGCACGTACCGGCTCTTTGACGCCTGGCGCCGCCGCGGCGAGCGGCAGGTGGAGTTCGTCGATTTCGGCAACACCGCGGCCCTCAGGGCCGCGCTCGCGCAACCGACCGCGATGCTTTGGATCGAGACCCCGAGTAACCCGCTGCTGCGCATCACCGACATCGCCGCCTGCGTCGCGCTCGCGCGAGCGAGCGGCGCGCTCACCGTGGTCGACAACACCTTCCTCTCCCCCGCCTGGCAGCAGCCTCTGACCCTCGGGGCGGATCTGGTCGTGCACTCGACGACGAAATACATCAACGGCCACTCCGATGTCGTCGGTGGCGCGGTCATCGCGCGCGATCCTGCGCTCGCCGAAGAGCTCACCTGGTGGGCCAACTGCCTCGGGCTCACCGGAGCTCCCTTTGACAGCTTCATGACCTTGCGCGGTCTTCGCACGCTGCACGCGCGCCTTGAGCATCACGGCCGCAACGCCCAGGCGCTCGCCGAATGGCTGAGCGGGCGTGAGGAGGTGCGACAGGTGTGGTACCCGGGCCTCACCGAGCACCCCCAGCATGAGCTGGCAAAGCGCCAGCAGAAGGGCTTCGGCGCCGTCGTCACACTGGAACTCGAAGGCGGCCACGACGCGGTGCGCGAGTTCGTCGCGGGACTTGAGTGCTTCTCTCTTGCCGAGTCTTTGGGCGGGGTGGAGAGCCTGGTGGCACATCCGGCGAGCATGACGCACGCGGCCATGGATCCTGCGGCACGTGCGCGGGCCGGACTCAGCGACGGACTGATCCGCCTCTCGGTGGGCATCGAGGGGCTCGAGGATCTGCGCGCCGATCTGGCGCGAGGACTTGAGCGCGTCGCGCGGGTGCTGCCGCAGCCGACGCTTAGTCGCGCCGCCGCAGGTTGCTAAGCACCGCAGCTCCGGCCTCGGCGCTTGTGCAGGCGCGCGCCCCGGCCGCGACGAGATCCGCAGTGCGCGCCCCCTGCGCGAGCGCGGCGTAGACGGCTTCCTCGAGCGCGCCGGCTTCCGCGGTGAGTCCGAGGGAATGGCGTAGCAAGAGGGCGCAGCTGAGGATCATGCCGCAGGGGTTGGCGATGCCCTTCCCGGCGATATCCGGCGCTGAGCCATGGATCGGCTCGTAGATGCCCTTCTTGCCCTCGCCTAAGGAGGCCGAGGGCAAAAGACCGAGCGATCCGGGGAGCATCGCGGCCTCATCGGTGAGAATGTCGCCGAACATGTTCTCGGTCACGAGGACGTCAAAATCGCGCGGCCGGCGAATCAGATGCATCGCCGCGGCATCCACCAGCAGGTGCTCGAGCGCGACCTCGGGAAACTCTTGCGCCATGAGGCGCGTGGTGACCTGGCGCCACAGGCGCGAAGTCTCGAGCACGTTGGACTTGTCAATCGAAGTCAAGCGCGCGCGGCGCGTGCGCGCAAGCTGCGCCGCCACCCGCACGATGCGCTCGATCTCCGCGGCGCTGTAGGTGCACACATCCGCAGCGCTCGTGGCATCGCGCCGTTTCTCGCCAAAGTAGATGCCGCCGGTGAGTTCCCGCACGAAGATGAGGTCGACCCCCTCGATCACTTCGCGTTTTAGAGTCGAGGCCTCCACGAGCGCGGGGTGCACGCGCACGGGACGCAGGTTGGCGAAGGCCCCGAGCGCGGCGCGCAGTTTCAGCAGGCCCTGCTCCGGGCGCACCGTCGCCTCCGGGGCCGACCAGCGCGGGCCGCCGATGGCGCCGAGCAGCACCGCATCCGCCGCCCGGCAGGCGCTTAACGTGTGCTCCGGCAGCGGATCGCCGTGGGCGTCGATGGCCGCACCGCCAAAGGCGAGCTCGGTGAACTCAAACTCGTGGCCGTAGAGGCGCGCGAGCGCGCGCAGGCAGCGTAACCCTTCGGCGATCACTTCCGGCCCGATGCCGTCGCCGGCCAGCACCGCAATGTGCGCTCTCATGCGCGGCGCTCGTACGCCTCGATCTGCGCTTCGCGGGCGAGGAGAAACCCGAGCTCATCCACCCCCTCGAGGAGGCACTGCTGCGCAAAGGCCTCGAGCGGGAAGCTCACCCGCTGCCCGTCGGGCAGCGCGAGCGTGCGTGCGGCCACGTCGAGCGTTACCTCAACACCTGGGTGTTGCATGAGCCACGCGCTCACCGGCTCCGGTACGAGCACCGGCAAGAGGCCGTTCTTGAGCGCATTGCTGCGGAAGATGTCCGCGATCTCAGTGCTGATGACGGCCCGGAAGCCGTGATCGATGAGCGCCCAGGGTGCGTGCTCGCGCGAGGAGCCGCAGCCGAAGTTGCGCCCCGCGATGAGCACCTGGCAGCCGGCGGCGGCGGGCTGATTCAAGGCGAAGTCCGCGCGCGGCGCGCCGGTGGAGTCGTAGCGCCAGTCGGCGAACAGCTGCTTGCCCAGCCCCTCGCGGGTCGTGGTGGTGAGAAAGCGCGCGGGAATGATGCGGTCGGTGTCGATGTTGGCATCCGCCAGCACGACCGTGCGCGAGGTGAGGTGGGTGAAGGCGTGCACCGGCTGTGCGCCTACATCAGCTCGCGCGGATCGGTGACGCGCCCGGTGAGCGCGCTGGCCGCCGCCGTGAGGGGACTGGCGAGGAGGGTGCGCGCACCGGCCCCCTGGCGGCCCTCGAAATTGCGGTTGCTGGTGCTCAGCGAGTACTCCCCGCGCGCCACGAGATCCCCGTTCATCCCTAAACACATCGAGCAACCCGATTCGCGCCACTCCGCGCCCGCCTCCAGGAACACCCGGTCGAGGCCTTCGCTTTCGGCCTCGCGTTTGACCTGCTGCGAGCCGGGCACCACGAGCATCTTGAGTCCCCGAGCGATGTGCCGACCGCGCAGCAGAGCGGCCGCCTGGCGCAGATCCGACAGACGCGCGTTGGTACAACTGCCCAGGAATACGACATTCACCTTCTGATCCTTGATCGGCTGCCCCGGGATGAGTCCCATGTAGGAGAGGGCGCGCGCGAACGCAGGGTCGTCGGGGCGCGCGGGGATCTGCCCGCCGATCGGGATCACCATGCCGGGGTTGGTGCCGTAAGTGATCATCGGCTCAACAGCGGCAGCGTCGATGTCCACGGAGCGATCAAAGTGCGCCCCCGCATCACTCGGCAGGGCACGCCAGGTGCTGAGGGCGCGCTCCCAGGCCGCGCCCTTTGGGGCGCGCGGGCGGCCGGCCAGATACGCGTAGGTGGTCTCGTCCGGTGCGATCATGCCGGCGCGCGCGCCGGCCTCGATCGACATGTTGCACACCGTCATGCGCTCTTCCATGCCGAGCGCGCCGATGGTGGCCCCGCGGTACTCGAGCACATAGCCGGTACCCGCATCGACACCGATCCGCCCGATGATGGCGAGGATCAGATCCTTGGCGGTGACGCCGCGGGCCAGGGCGCCCTCCACATTGATCGCAAAGGCCTTGGCCTTGCGTTGCAGCAGGCATTGCGTTGCGAGCACGTGCCCGACCTCGGTCGTGCCGATGCCGAAGGCGAGTGCCCCGAGGGCCCCGTGCGTGCTCGTGTGGCTGTCGCCGCAGACGATCGTCTGCCCGGGCTGACTTAAGCCCAGCTCCGGCCCGATCACGTGCACGATGCCGCGCTGCGCATGCCGCAGCGCCAGCAGCTCCACGCCGAATTCTGCGCAGTTTTGCTCGAGCGCCTCGACCTGCCGCGCCGCCGAATCGATCGCGATCGGCGCGCCGCCAAACACCTGTGCCGTGTGCGTGGGGGTCGAGTGATCCATGGTCGCAAGCGTGCGCTCGGGGCGACGGACCTTCAGGCCCCGCTGCCGCAGCATCGCAAAGGCCTGCGGGGAGGTGACCTCGTGAATCAGGTGCAGGTCGATGTAGAGCACCCCAGGGGCGCTCGCGCTCTCGGCACTGACCTCGTGCTGATGCCAGACCTTGTCAAACAGTGTCTGCGGCGTTGCGCTCATGGCGTTGAAAGAGCTGCGCGCCTTCAGCCGGAAGCCGCGACACGCGGCGCGGCCATGTCGACATAGTCCAGCCAGCCCCACTTGTCGGCGGTCTTGCCGCTAAAGAGTCCGAAAAAGGCGTTTTGCAGGCTCTCGGTGATCGGCCCGCGTTTGCCGTTGCCCACGCTCAGCCGATCGACCGAGCGGATGGGCGTGATTTCCACCGCAGTGCCGGTGAAGAAGGCCTCATCGGCAATGTAGAGCAGCTCGCGCGGCAACGCGGACTCCTTGACCTCGATGCCACGCTCGCGCGCCAAGCGCATGACGGTATCGCGCGTAATGCCGCCCAAGACCGAGTGCGCGAGCGCCGGGGTGAGCAGCACCCCATCCTTCACCAGGAAAAGGTTCTCGCCCGAGCCCTCGCTCAAGGTGCCGTCCGAGGACAGACCGATGCCTTCGGCGAAGCCCAAGCGACGCGCCTCTGCGCCGATCAACTGGCTCGAGAGGTAGTTGCCACCGGCCTTGGCGAGCGCTGGGAGCGTGTTTGGGGCCACGCGCTGCCAGGAGGAGATGCAGGCATCCACGCCATGCTCTTCGGCGTCCGCCCCCAGATACTTGCCCCATTCCCAGGCGGCGACGGCGACCTCGACCGGGGGCTCGATCTTCGGGGTGACGCCGATCTCGCCATAGCCCCGAAACACCACCGGGCGAATGTAACCGCCGCGCTTGAGGCCGTTGGCGGAGATTACCTGCCGGCACGCCTCGTTCAGCTGCTCGGCGGAAAAAGGCACGCCGATGCGGTAGATCTTGGCCGAGTCCATCAGGCGACGCGTGTGATCGCGCAGACGAAAGATGGCGACGCCCTTGGGCGTCTCGTAGGCACGCACGCCCTCAAATACCGAGGAGCCGTAGTGCAGGGCGTGCGTGAGCACGTGCACCGTGGCCTTCTCCCAGGGTACGAGCTTGCCGTTGAACCAGATGAACTGCGTGGCCGGAATGGGCATGGAGGCTCCTTAGACACTCGTCGCGGCAGTGCCGCGCTCCTCGCGCGTGCGCGCGCCCGCCTGCGACAGCTCGATGCGGTTGATCACCTCGAGGAACGCGCGTGTCGCGGACTCGATGATATTGGTGCTGACGCTCGCGCCCCGATAGGTGCGCTGATTGTACTCCACGTACACGCGCGCCTCGCCCTGGGCATCTTCACCCTCGCTCACCGCGTGCACTTCGAACTTGCGCAGCACGACGGCGATCCCGGTGGCCGCCTCGATCGCCTTGAAGGCCGCATCCACCGGGCCATCCCCGCTCGCGGTGCACTCCGCGCGTCGCCCGTCGGCGTGCTCGAGCCGCACGATGGCGCGTGCGCTGCTGCCGCTCTTGGCTTCAGTGGTAAGTTCGCTCAGCTGCCAGGGGCCGCTCGCGGAGCCTTCCGCGCGCAGCACCAGCGCCTCGATGTCCCCGTCGAACAGTTCCTTCTTCTTGTCCGCGAGTGCCTTGAACTCCTCAAACACGCGGTTGAACTCCAGCTCATCAAGCTCAAAGCCGAGCGCCTGCACGCGCTCGCGGAAGGCGTGCCGCCCGGAGTGCTTGCCGAGCACCAGGTGGCTGCGCGACAGCCCGACGTCCTCCGGACGCAGGATCTCGTAGGTCGAATAGTGCTTGAGCATGCCGTGCTGATGGATGCCGCTTTCGTGCGCGAAGGCGTTCTCGCCCACCACCGCCTTGTTGCGCGGGATCGGCATGCCGGTGATGCTCGAGATCAGCCGCGAGGTCGGATACAGGCGGTTGGTGTGGATGCCGGTCACGACGTTGAAGAACGCGGCGCGCGTCTTGAGCGCCATCACCACCTCCTCGAGCGAGCAGTTGCCGGCGCGCTCGCCGATGCCATTGATGGTGCACTCGATCTGGCGCGCACCGGCCACGACCGCGGTCAGGCTGTTGGCCACAGCCATGCCTAAGTCATCGTGGCAGTGCACCGAGAGACGGATGCCCTCGATGCCGCGCACGTTCTTGCGCAGGTAACGGAACAGCTCCGCGAACTCATCAGGCACCGTGTAGCCGACGGTGTCGGGAATGTTGACCGTGGTGGCCCCGGCGGCGATGGCCACCTCGACCACCTGGGCGAGAAACTCCAGCTCCGTGCGCGAAGCATCCTCGGGGGAGAACTCCACGTCCGCGCACAGCTCGCGCGCGCGCGCAACGCCGGCCCCCGCCAGGCGCAGGATCTCCTCCTGCGCCATGTTGAGCTTGTACTGGCGGTGAATGGCGCTCGTGGCGAGGAATACGTGAATGCGCCGGTGCGCCGCGTCGGCGAGCGCGTTGGCGACGAGTTCGATGTCATCCGGGTTGCAGCGCGCCAGCCCGCAGATGATCGGCCCCTGCACCTCGCGCGCCACCGCCTCGACGCTCTCGAAGTCCCCGCGCGAGGCGGCCGGGAAGCCTGCCTCGATGACATCCACGCCTAACTCGGCGAGCGCCCGCGCCACGCGCAGTTTCTCGGGACGCGTCATGCTGCAGCCGGGGGACTGCTCGCCATCGCGCAGTGTCGTGTCGAAGATCAATACTCGGTCGGGATTGGCGACCATGGGGCACTTCCGCTTTTGAAAGGTGAGGGGAGGGGTGTGCGCTGGGCGCCACCGCGCGCGTTCAGGTACGTTTCTCCTGCAGCCAGGGCATGCGCGCTCGCAATGCGGCGCCGACCTTCTCGATCTGGTGATCGACGTCCTCGTTCAGGAGCTTCTGGTAATTAGCCTTGCCGGCGGCGTTCTCCTTGATCCACTGCCGGGCGAACTTGCCGTTCTGCACTTCCTTGAGCACTTTGCGCATCTCGTTCTTCACGCGCTCGTTCACGATGCGGGGCCCGCGGGTGAGATCACCATACTTGGCCGTCTCGCTGATGAAGCGGTGCATCTTCGCAAGCCCACCTTCGTAGAGCAGATCGACGATCAGCTTCAGCTCATGCATGCACTCGTAATAGGCGACTTCCGGCTGGTAGCCTGCTTCAACGAGCGTCTCGAAGCCCTTCACCACAAGCTCCGTCGCCCCGCCGCACAGCACCGCCTGCTCGCCGAACAGATCCGTCTCGGTCTCCTCCGCAAAGGTGGTCTCGAGCACCCCCCCGCGCGTGCCCCCGATGCCGTGCGCGTAGGCGAGGGCCTTCGCGTGCGCCTTGCCGCTCGCATCCTGCGCGACCGCGATGAGGCACGGCACGCCTGCGCCTTCCTGGTACTGGCGGCGCACGAGATCACCGGGGCCCTTGGGGGCGATGAGCACGACGTCCAGGTCCTTGCGCGGCTTGATCTGCTTGAAGTGCACGTTGAAGCCGTGGGCAAAGAGCAGCGTTGCCCCTTTCTTCAGGTGCGTCTTGATGCTCTGGTAGAACTCTTTCTGCGCGGTGTCCGGAATCAGGATCGCGATGAGGTCCGCATCCTTCACCGCCGCGGCGGGCTCGGCGACCTTAAGCCCCGCCTTGCGCGCCTTCTTCCAGCCCTCGCCCCCTTTGCGCACACCGACAACGACGTCCAGGCCGCTGTCGTGCAGGTTGAGCGCATGCGCGCGCCCCTGGCTGCCGTAGCCGAGGATGGCGATGCGCGCACCCTTAAGCGCGCGCTTGTCGACGTCTTTGTGCGAATAAAGCCTCATCGGTCACTCCTCAAGGCCCTCGTGGGGCGGTTTGCAAGCATAAAAAACCCCGCAGCGGCGTTGGCCGGTGCGGGGTTTTTGGTGTCTTACTTCGCTCGTGCCTGGTTTTTTCTTCAGGCGTTCGCGAGTGCCCCGCACCGCGCTCCGCTAAGGAGCAGCAGGGCCGGCGGTACCAGCAGCAACGGCCGCCGCGCGCCCAGGGGCGCTGCGTGCGAGAGGTCCGTCGTGGAGAGCTGATTCATAGGGGCGAACAAATCCTGATGCTCCCGATAGGAGCACAGGGGCCTGGAACTTGTCAACGAGAGTGCCTTCGGCGCGTGAGGCCGATTAAGCTTCACCGCGTGCCCGCAGGCCGCACCGTCCAGCCCAGCGCTCTCGCCGAGGGCCTCTTCCGCCGCGAGATCCTGCCGTGGGGGCTCCTCGGCCTCACCCTCGGGCTGGTGGAAGGGGCCACCGCCGCGGTGCTCGTCAAGCAGCACTTCGCCGGCGCCACCTCGCTTTTGGCCCTCAATATCGCCGTCGCCCTGGTCAGCGGCGCGCCCGCCTTCTCCAACGTCCTGAGCTTCGTGTGGGCAAACCTTGCGCACGGACGGGCGCGCGTGCAGCTGATGGTCGCGCTGCAGGCAGCCTTTGCCCTGCTGGTCGGCTGCGTGGCGCTCGCCTCGCGCGCCTCGGCAGGATTGCTCGTGACGGTGTGCTCGATCATCGCCGCGCGCGTCGTGTGGGCCGGCATCCTCACCGTGCGCGCGGCGATCTGGACCGCCAACTACCCGCGCAACGTGCTCGCCCGCATCACCGGGCGCATCGTCATCGTGAATGCGCTCGCGGTGGGGACCTCCGCGGCGCTCGTCGGCTGGGTGCTCGAGGCGCGCGAGGTGGATGCGCGCTGGCTCTATGGGGGCGGCGCGCTCACCGGACTCCTCGGCGCGTGGCTGTATCGGGCGATGCGCGTACGGCGCGAGTTTCAGCTGCTCGCTGCCGAGGCGGCGAGCGGCGCGCGCAGTGAACCGTTCAGTCTTGCGATGTTCTCCCGCATTCTCAAGGAAGATCCAGCGTACCGCGAGTACATGGGGTGGATGGGAATCTTCGGCGCCGGCAATCTGATGCTGACCGCGCAGCTGGTGCTCTTGTTCTCCGAGCAGCTGCACCTGACCAGCGCGCTGCAGATCGCCCTCTTGGCCGTCGTGCCTCTGATCACGCAGCCGCTCTTTCTGCCCTGGTGGGCGCGCCTGTTTGACGCCTCACACGTGGTGCGTTATCGCTCGCGCCAGGGTTGGGCACTGGTGCTCGCCAGTCTCACCTTGTGCCTCGGGGTGTTCGCCCGCTCGCTGACCCTGCTGTGGAGCGGGGCGGTACTGCTCGGGGCGGCCCAGGCGGGTGCTAATCTAGGGTGGAACCTGGGACACAACGATTTCGCCTCCATTGGGCGGGCGCAGCACTACATGGGTGTGCACGTGACGCTCACGGGGCTGCGCGGCGGCGTGGCGCCGCCGCTGGGTGTGCTCGCCTACATGGGGCTCGATCACTGGCACGCCGGCAGCGGGGAATACGCGCTCATCCTGCCGCTGGCGCTGACGGCCGCGGGCGCCTGGGGATTTACCCGCATGCGCCGGGCGCTTGAGGGTTGAGGGGTCGTTTTGCGCGCAAGCGTTGAGAGGTCGCACGATGAGAAGTAAGAGCGTCGATCCGCGCGCCTACTCGCGCGTGGTGGTGGACGGGGACCAGCAGGCGCCCTCGCGCGCCATGCTGCGCGCGGTGGGCTTCACGGATGAGGATTTCACGCGCCCGCAAATCGGCGTGGCCTCGACCTGGGGCAACGTCACGCCCTGCAACATGCACATCGGGGAGCTCGCGCGCGAGGCGTGCGCCGGTATCGACGAGGCCGGCGGCAAGAGCGTGCTGTTCAACACCATCACCGTCTCCGACGGCATCTCCATGGGCACCCCCGGCATGCGCTACTCGCTCGTCTCGCGCGAGATCATTGCCGACTCCATCGAGGCGGTGGCAGGAGCGGCGGGCTTCGACGGCTTCGTCGCCCTGGGCGGCTGTGACAAGAACATGCCCGGCTGCGCCATGGCGATGGCGCGCCTGAACCGTCCGTCGGTTTTCGTTTACGGCGGCACGATCCGCCCGGGCGCGAAGCGCCGCGACATCGTCTCGGTCTTTGAGGCGGTGGGCGCGCACGCGGCCGGCAAGCTCTCCGACGCGGGCCTCCTCGAGATCGAGCGCACCGCGATTCCCGGGGCCGGCAGCTGCGGCGGGATGTACACGGCGAACACGATGGCCTCTGCCATCGAAGCCTTGGGCTTGTCCTTGCCGGGCAGCTCCGCGCAGGAGGCGATCGGGCCGGACAAGCGCTCCGATTGCCACCGTGCCGGGGAGGCGGTCGTGCGTCTGGTGCGCGCGGGCTTGAAGCCGCGCGACATCCTCAACCGTCGCGCCTTCGAGAATGCGATCACCGTGGTTATCGCCCTCGGGGGCTCGACCAATGCGGTGCTGCACCTGCTCGCGATCGCGCACGCGGCCGGCGTGCGCCTGAGCCTCGATGACTTCACGCGTATCGGCAAGCGCACCCCGGTGCTTGCGGACCTGCGCCCGAGCGGGCGCTACCTGATGTCCGAGCTCGTCGCGATCGGCGGCATCCAGCCCCTGATGAAAATGCTGCTCGAGGCAGGGCTGCTGCACGGGCAGTGCATGACAGTCACCGGTGAAACCCTGCAAGCGAATCTGGAAAAAGTTTCCATGTATATGAGCGGGCAGGACATTGTCCGACCGCTGTCGAACCCGCTGAAGAAGGACAGTCATCTGGTCGTGCTCTACGGAAATCTCGCCCCCGAGGGGGCGGTGGCGAAAGTCACCGGCAAAGAAGGCGAGCGCTTCGAGGGCCGTGCGCGCGTCTTCGAGGGTGAGGAACGCGCCACCCAGGCGATCCTCGGCGGCCGCGTGCGCGCGGGCGATGTGGTCGTCATCCGCAACGAAGGCCCGCGCGGCGGTCCGGGCATGCGCGAGATGCTCTCGCCGACGAGCGCCATCACCGGCCGCGGCCTGGGCGATAAGGTCGCACTTATTACAGACGGGCGCTTCTCCGGCGGCAGCCACGGCTTCGTGGTCGGACATATTTCACCGGAAGCCGCGCTCGGCGGCCCGATCGGATTACTGCGCACCGGCGATCGCATCACGATCGATGCGCGCACCCGCGAACTGCGGGTGGCGTTGTCGGCGGCGGAACTGCGCCGTCGCCGCGCGGCCTGGAAGCCGGCCAGGCCTTTTACAACCCACGGTGCCCTCGCCAAATACGCCCTTCTTGTCGGCAGCGCCTCGCGCGGAGCGGTGACTGAGGCGATACAGGCACGTCGGCGTAACTCTTAAGGCATCGCCGGAGTTGTCAGTCCGAAAGGCAGCGGTTACAGTTCGCGAAAGCATTCGCTGCGGCGCAGGTTGCGCGCACCGTCCGGGGCCGATTCTTATAATCACGCGCCCGCCGGACCGAAGGCTGGAAAAGGTTTATTTCGCAATGTGATGGAGGGGAGTCCGCAGAGCCGAGTGCTGCGGTCCCAAGGTCCGGGTTCTTCTACTGCGGGCACACGACGGGGGTCGCGGGCAGTCGAATGCGATTCGGTGTAGTGGATCGGCTGACGACGTTTAGCAAACACACATGGCAGCTTACCTAGAAGAAGACAAAGGATTTTTCACGCGACGCGGTATCGTGGTCGCTGCCATCCTCGCGCTGCACGTGTTCATCGCGTGGGCGCTGGCGACGGGACTTGCGCGCAGGGCCATCGAGGAGCTCGCGCCGCCGATCCAGACCGTCATTGAGACCGAAACCCACAAGGAAGCCCCGCCACCGCCGCCGCCACCCCCACAGTTCGAGCGACCCCCGGTGGAGATCCCGCCCACTGACACCGTGGTTGAGATCCCGGTGGCGGTCGCCACCACGGCGATCACCAACACCACGACGCAGCATGTGGCCCCCGCGGCGCCTCCCAGACCGGGCGTGCACAAGAACGCCGGACCGGACCTGAAGCACTTCCCCAACTCCGAGGATTACTACCCGCCCGCCTCCCGACGTAACAACGAGGAGGGCATCACGCAGGTGCACGTGTGCATCGCAGGCACCGGCAAGATGCAGGGCGACCCGACGGTCGAGAAGGGTTCGGGCTTTCCAAAGCTCGATGAGGCTGCGGTAACTTTGGCCAAGGCTGGCCGTTACCTCGCGGGCTCTGACGATGGCAAACCGATCGACAGCTGCTTCAGCTTTAACGTGCACTTCAAGCTCCACAACTAAATTGATCCCCAGCACCGCCTCGCAACGGGCGGATTTTTCGAGGAACCTATGGAAAACACCCCAGCCGCCCCAGTCCCCGTCCCCACCGTCAGCACCGATAATCCTTATGGCCTTGCCGCCTTGTGGGCGACCGGAGACATCATCGCGCGCTCGGTGCTCATTCTTCTTTTGATCATGTCGCTCGCCTCCTGGTACGTGATCCTCACCAAGCTCTGGGACCAGCGCAAACTGCGCCAATCCGCACGCGTGGTCGAGAAGCAGTTCTGGAGCGCGCCCTCGGTCAAAGATGGCGTCGACCGGTTGAAGAAAGGCGATGAGTTTCGTGGCATCGCCGAAGATGGCCTGCGCGCCGCCTCGCATCATGACGGGCGCCTGACCGACCGCATCGATCTGAACGAATGGATCACGATGTCGCTGCAGCGCGCCGTGGATACCGTCAACAGCAAGCTCTCGAACGGCTTGGGCCTCCTCGCCACCGTCGGTTCCACCGCCCCGTTCGTTGGCCTCTTCGGCACGGTGTGGGGCATCCTGAACGCGCTGGTGGGTATCGGTATCGCCGGCCAGGCGAGTATCGACAAGGTCGCAGGCCCGGTGGGTGAGGCGCTGATCATGACCGCGATCGGCCTGTTCGTCGCGGTGCCGGCGGTCATGGGCTACAACTGGCTGCTCGGCCGCCAGAAGAGCCTGCAGGACTCGCTGCGCAACTTTGCGAGCGATCTGCATGCTTATCTGGTGAGCGGGGCCCGCGTTGACACCGGTGCTGGGGCTGCGATGGGTGGCGGTGCGCGCCCGGCGGCCGCCAAGGCATCCCCGCTCGGCAAGTAAGCGCAAGGCGCGGTTGGCTTCGGGGCGGGGCGTGCTCAGCGTCCCGCAATTTTCCGGACACGGTGGGTGCAGGAGTAGCGGCTCATGTCAATGAATGTCGGCGGATCAGGGGGCGAGCAGGGCGCAATCGCCAGCATCAACACAACCCCGCTGGTGGATGTGATGCTGGTGCTGCTCATCATCTTCCTCATCACGATTCCCGTGATCAACAAGACCGTGAAGGTCAATCTGCCCAAAGCCGTCAACATCCCGACGCAGACCAAGCCTGAGAACATTACCATTGCGGTCGACAAGGACGGCAACGTCTACTGGAATGACAAGAGAGTCGGCAGCCGCGAGGATCTGCTGGCCGACGTGAAGGCAGCCGCGGTCAGGAAACCACAGCCGGAAATTCACATCCGCGGCGACAAGGAAACGCGCTACGAAGCCATCGGCAAGGTCATGTACATGATCCAGCGCGGCGGCATCGTGAAAGTGGGCTTCCTCACTGAACCGGATCATGGCGTACGTGGCTATCGCTGAAGTTCCCCAGGAGTTTTATCCATGGCAATGAGTGTTGGAAACACGGGCGAAGCGATGTGCGACATCAACACGACGCCCCTCATCGATGTGATGTTGGTGCTGCTGGTGACGCTGATCATTTCGCTGCCGGTCATGACGCATGCGGTCAAGCTCGACATGCCCAACCCGAACGCCCAGCCCCCGCCGCCGGATCACCCCCCGGAAGTGGTGGACCTGGAGATCGATTCTGACGGCACGGTCGTGTGGAACGGCACGCCGGTGACGGGGATGGAGCAGCTCGAGGGCTACTTCCACACCGAGGCCGTGAAGGAGGAGCAGCCGGAGGTGCATCTGCGGCCCGATCGGCGCGCCAAGTACGGGATCGTGGCGCAGGTGCTGGCGGCCGCGCAGCGTAATCGCATGGTGAAGATCGGCTTCACCAACGTCGCTGAATTCGGCAATTAATCTTTAAGTCTTTTAGAAAGTACGAAGAAATCCCATGAAGGTATCGGTTGCTTTGACGTCCGCGCTCGCGGCGGCCCTGGCCTTAGTGACGCTGACGCCGGCGTTCGCCGCCGCCGGCAAGAACACCAACTCGGAGAAAGTCGCGAAGCTCTTGGCGCCCGCGCAGGAGATGCTTAAGGCCAAGAACTACAACGGCGCGCTCGGGCTGATCAAGCAGGCGGAAGGGGTCGCTGATAAAACCCCGTTTGACGTCTACACGATCGCCGAATTCGCCTGTCAGGCCAACATCGGTGCCGGAAACTACGCCGAGGCCGCCAAGACCTGCGAGGAGCAGCTGAACAACAGCTTCATGACTGAGGCGAACGTGCCGCGCCTGGTGCACATCCTGCAGGCGCTGAACTACCAGATCAAGAACTACGACAAGTCGATCGAGTTCGGTCAGCGCGCCGTGAAGGCCGGAACAGCGAGCGAGGAGGATAAGACCGTCCTCGGGCAGTCGTATTACCTCAAGGGTGACTGGAAGGACACGCTCACGACCGAAAACGCCCTCGTGGATACGGAGATCAAGGCGGGGCAGATCCCGAAGGACCAGCAGCTCGGGCTCATCCTCAACAGCTGCATCAAGCTCGAGGATGAGGCCTGTCAGCAAAAAGCGCTCGAGAAGCTGGTCACGTATTATCCGAAGCCTGAGTACTGGACGTACCTGCTGCAGCACGTGACGAGCGGCACCTCGGGCAATAACGACACCAACACGCTGCAGGTGTTCCGTCTGATGCTCGATACGGACACGTTAAAAAATCCGGCCGACTTCAACGAGGCCGCGCAGCTGGCCATGGACGCGGGCTCCCCAGGTGAAGCGCAGAAGATTCTGGAGAAGGGCTTTGCCGCCAACGTCTTCACCGATCAGCGCATCAAGGACCGCAATACCCGATTGCTCGAGACGGTGAAGAAGAGCGCCGCCACCGATCAAGCCTCCCTCGCCAAGGGCGAGAAGGACGCGGATGCCGCTTCCACCGGAGCCAAGAACGTGGCGGTCGGGCTCGCCTACTTCGGCTACGGCGAGTACGACAAGGCGGTCGAGCAACTGCAGAAGGGCATTCAGAAGGGCAGCCTGCGCAACGATGCCGACGCGCATCTGCTCTTGGGCATTGCGCAGCTCAAGGCCGGCCACAAGGACGACGCCATCAAGACCTTCAAGGCGGTCAAGGGCGACCCGGTGCTCGAGCGGCTGGCGGCCCTTTGGGTGCTGCGCGCGCGGTCAGCGTAGCTTGAGGCGTGCGGGCGCCGCGGCGCCGCCGCCTGGAAATCCCGAGGGCCGGCGAGAGACAATCTCCCGGCCCTTCTCATTTACAGCGTGCACTCCTACGTGGCGGCACGAACGGAAAGGAAAGTACACATGACAATCAAGGCAGGTGAGCGCATGCCCGCGGGCACGCTCAAGCGCATGACGAAAGAGGGCCCGAAAGACCTCTCCACGCAGGAGCTGTTCAAGGGCAAGACGGTGGTGCTGTTCTCGGTGCCCGGGGCCTTTACCCCTACCTGCGACGCCAAGCACCTGCCCGGGTTCGTCGAGCTCGCCGAGCAGATCCGCGCCAAGGGGGTCGACACCATCGCCTGCATGGCGGTCAACGATGTGTTCGTCATGAACGCCTGGGGCAAGTCCGCCAGCGTCGGCGACAAGATCGTGATGCTGGCGGATGGCAACGGCGAGTACGCCCGCGCGCTCGGCCTGGAGCTCGACGCCAAGGGCTATGGCATGGGCATGCGCGGTCAGCGCTTCGCGATCGTCGTGAAGGACGGCGTCGCCACACACGTCAACGTCGAGGCGCCCGGACAGTTCAAGGTGTCCGCCGCCGAGTACGTGCTGGGCGAGCTTTAGGAGAGCAGTCGCTCGATCTCGGGGATGACCTGGAAGAGGTCGCCCACGAGCCCGAAATCGGCCACCTCGAAGATCGGCGCCTCGCCGTCCTTGTTGATGGCGACGATGGTGCGTGCGTCCTTGATCCCGGTCAGGTGCTGGATGGCCCCGGAGATCCCCACCGCGACGTACAGCTCCGGTGCGATGATCTTGCCGGTCTGCCCGACCTGCATCTCATTGGGCGCATAACCGGCATCGACCGCGGCGCGCGAGGCGCCGACCGCCGCGCCGATCTTGTCGGCGAGGCTGTAGAGGATCTTGAAACCCTCGGCGCTCCCGAGCGCACGGCCCCCGGAGATGACGCGCGCCGCCGTCATCAGATCCGGCCGATCGTTCTTTGCCGCCGACACGGACACGAAGCGCGTGTGCGTGGGCAGCTCCACCGCCACGTTCGCCTTCTCAATCGGCGCAGCGCCGCCGCCGCCGGCCACCTCAAAGGAAGCCGCGCGCACGGTGCCGACCATTGGGCCGTCCCCGTTCGTCTCGACCGTGAGGATGGCGTTGCCGGCGAAGATCGGACGGCGAAAGCGCGTCGCGCTCTCGATCGCCATGATGTCGCTCACCTGCGGCGCCTCGAGGAGCCCGGCAATGCGCGCCATCAGGTCCTTGCCGAAAGTGGTCGAAGGCCCAAACAGATGCGTGTAGGGGGCGGCGATCGCGACGATCTGCGGGGCAAGGACGGCGGCCAGCGCGTGCGCGTTGGCGGCATTCTCAAGGGTGAGCACGCGGGTGACGCCGGCAAGCTGCGCGGCCTGCGCGGCGACCGCGCCCGCATCCACCGCGCACACCGCGATCGTGATCTCCGCACCGGCAAGGGTGCGGGCGCAGCTCACGCAGCGGGCCGTGCTCGGGTTGAGCTTTGCGCCGTCGTGTTCGGCGACGATGAGAATTTTGCTGCTCACAGAAGTCCCTTCTTCTTCAGCGCCTCGACCAGTTCGGCGGCGTCCTTCACCCGGATACCCTTCTGACGCTGCGGCGGCGGCTCAAAGCGCACGAGCTTCAGCTGCTGGCGCGCCTCGACCCCCAGGGCGCTTAAAGTGAGGGTATCGAGGGGCTTCTTCTTGGCCTTCATGATGTCGGGCAACTTCACGTAGCGCGGCTCGTTCAGGCGCAGATCCGTGGTGATGACCGCCGGCAGGTCGACCTCAAGGGTCTCAAGTCCCGCGTCCACCTCACGCGTCACGCGCGCGCTGTTGCCGGTGAGTTCGAGCTTGGAGGCGTAGGTGGCCTGCGGGCGGTTCCACAGCGCCGCGAGCACCTGGCCGGTCTGGCCGTTGTCATCATCGATCGCCTGCTTGCCAAGGATCACCAGCAGCGGCTGCTCGCGCTCGATGAGCTTCAAGAGCGCGCGGGCAGCCACGAGCGGCTCGATGACCCCATCAGCCTGCACGTGCAAGCCGCGGTCGGCGCCCATGGCGAGTGCGGTGCGCAGCTGCGACTGGCAGTCCGCCGGGCCGACCGTGGCGACAATCACTTCCTCGGCCGCACCGCGTTCCTTGAGGCGTAGCGCCTCCTCCAGAGCGATCTCGTCAAAGGGGTTGATACTCATCTTGACGCCATCGGTGATGACGCCGCTGTGATCAGGCTTCACCCGGATACGTACGTTGTAATCCACGACGCGCTTGATGCCGACCAGGATGCGCTTCATTCCCATAGCTCTTCGCAGGCGCCCGGCGGGGCGGGCGGTAAGTAATGCAGTATAACGGGGCGGTTCCGGGCAGTGTTGCCGGGAGAAGCCGTGGCGTTGACGAATTGCGCACAGCCTACCTAAAGTCGACCGCATGTTGAGCTACGTGCTGCGCCGCCTCGCCGGACTTATTCCCACGCTGCTCATCATCATCAGCGTCTCCTTCCTCATCCTGCGCGTGGCCCCCGGCGGCCCCTTCGATCAGGAGCAGACGCTGCCGCCCGCCGCGCGCGCCAACCTCGAGCGGCTCTATGGCCTGGATCAGCCCCTCGCGGTGCAGTACCTGCGCTACCTGCGCGGGCTTGCGCACGGGGACTTTGGCGCTTCATTGCGCGAGCGGGATTTCACGGTGAGCGAGCTCATCCGCCAGGGAGTGCCGGTGAGTGCGACCCTGGGACTTGCGGCGCTGCTGCTCGCGATCCTCCTCGGCATCCCCGCCGGCATTGCCGCCGCCCTCAGGCAGCATCGCCGCACCGACTATGGGCTCAGCGCGCTTAGCGCCCTTGCGCTCGCGCTGCCGAGTTTCGTGGTGGGGCCGCTGCTCGCCCTGATCTTCGGACTGACGCTTCGCTGGCTGCCGGTGGCCGGCTGGGCGCCCGGCAGGTTGCGCTATCTGGTGCTGCCGGCCGTGACGCTCGCACTGCCCCTGGCAGCTGCATTGCTGCGCCTCACGCGCGCAAGTCTCCTCGAGGTGCTGCGCACCGGCTTCGTCCGCAGCGCCCGCGCCCGGGGCCTCGGGCCCACGCGCGTGCTATTGCGGCACGCGCTGCCGCCGGCGCTGCTGCCGGTGGTGAGTTACTTAGGTCCGGCGGTCGCCTTCATCGTCACGGGCTCCCTGGTGGTGGAGACGGTGTTTGGCCTCCCCGGGACGGGCCGCTACCTGGTGCAGGGGGCGATCGATCGTGACTACCCGCTCGTCATGGGCATGATCGTCGTTTATGCCGTGCTCACACTGGTGATGAATTTCCTGGTCGACCTGCTGTACGGGTGGCTCGACCCGGGCGTGCGGCATGGCTGAGGTGGCCGCTCCTGCCGCGCGCGGACTCTACAGCGATGCCGGGCGGCGCCTTAAGGCGCACCCGGGCGCGCGCGCAGCGCTCGGCCTGCTCGTCCTCATCGGCGTGCTGGCGCTCATCGGGCCATGGGTGAGCCCCTGGCGATTCAATAGCCTCGACTGGCAACACCTGGCGCAGCCCCCGGGTGCAACCGCCGCGCACTGGTTCGGCACGGATCGTTTGGGGCGAGATCTCTTCGTGCGCACGCTCTACGGGCTGCGCCTCTCGCTCCTCATCAGCATTCTTGCGAGTCTTGTGAGCTTGGCCATCGGGGTGAGCTTCGGCGCGGTGGCCGGCTTTGCCGGCGGTCGCACCGATGAGCTCATGATGCGCTTCGTCGACGTGCTTTATTCGCTGCCGTACCTCTTCATCGTCATCATCCTGACGAGTCTGTTGCCCCGCGGCAGTCTCGCGGCGCTGCTGATCGCGCTCGGCGCGGTCGGCTGGCTCACCACCGCGCGCATCGTGCGCGGTGAGACGCGCGCTTTGAAGCGCCGCGAGTTCATCGAGGCGGCCCGCGCGCTCGGGGTGGCACCGCCTGCGATCCTCGCGCGTCACATCATCCCCAATCTCCTAGGCCCGGTCATCGTCTACGCCACCCTCACCATTCCGCAGATGATCCTGTTCGAGAGCTTCCTGAGCTTCCTCGGATTAGGCGTGCAGGAGCCGCACGCAAGTCTGGGCAATCTCATCTACGTCGGCGCCCAGGAGATGCAGTCGGCTCCGTGGATGCTGCTCGGGCCCGCCACGCTCTTGGTGCTGCTGCTCTTGTGTCTGAACCTGCTCGGCGATGCGCTGCGCGATGTCCTCGACCCACGTGAACGCTGAAGCGCACCCGAGCGAGGTGCTGCGGCTCACAGGCTTCGGCGTGGACTTTCGCACCCCCGCCGGCACCGTGCGCGCCGCCGCCGCGGTGGACCTCGCGGTGGCGCGCGGGGAATGCCTGGGCGTTGTAGGCGAGTCCGGCGCCGGCAAGAGCCAGGTGTTTCTCGGCGTGATGGGCCTCTTGGCCGCGAACGGCACGGCGCATGGCAGCGCGCGCTTTGGCGGGCAAGAGCTCTTGTCGCTCACCAGCGCGCAGCGCGATCGTGTGCGCGGGGCCGGGATCGGCATGGTCTTTCAGGATCCCATGACGTCCCTCACGCCGCACCTTCGTATCGGGGAGCAGATCGCCGAGGTGCGCGTGCGCCACCTGAAGGAGTCCTGGCGCGCCGCGCGCGGAGAAGCCCTGACGCTCCTCACCCAGGTCCAGGTCGCCGATCCGCAGCGTCGGCTGCGGCAGTATCCACACGAACTCTCCGGCGGCATGCGCCAGCGGGTGATGATCGCCATCGCACTCGCGACGCAGCCGCAGCTGCTGATCGCGGACGAACCAACCACCGCTCTCGACGTGACGATCCAGGCGCAGATCCTGGCGCTGCTGCTGCAGCTGAAGCGCACGCAGGCCCTCGCGATGATCCTCATCACCCATGATCTGGGGGCCGTGGCCGGCGTCGCCGACCGGGTCGCGGTCATGCGCGCCGGCCGCCTCATCGAGCAGGGTGCGGTGGCGCAGATCCTCGGCGCGCCGCGCGAGCCTTATACGCAAACGCTGCTGCGCCAGGCCACACGCCTGACGAGTGCGGGGACTCGCGCGCCTGAGCGCAGCCCCTCGGAGGCGCGCCTGAGGCTCAACGACGTGGGCGTCGATTTTCTCCTGACCCGCGGGCTGCTGCGCCGCCCCGCGCGGCTGCGCGCGGTGCAGGCGGTGAGCTTTCAGCTGCAGGCCGCCGACTCCCTCGCCATTGTCGGGGAGTCCGGCTGCGGCAAATCGACGCTCGCGCGCGCGGTGCTCGAGCTCGTGCGGCCCTCCCACGGACGTGTCATCTGGATGGGGCAGGGTCTGGATGAGCTCGCGCGGGGAGAGCTACGCGCCCTGCGTCGCGAGCTACAGATTGTCTTCCAGGATCCGCTCGCGAGCCTCGATCCGCGCCTCACGGCGCACGAGATCGTCGCCGAGGGCCTGCAGGTGCACGCGCCCGAGATGGGTGCGCACGAGCGCGCAGCGGCGGTCTTGCGCATGTTCCGGCGGGTCGGACTGGCCGAGGAACTCGCCGCGCGCTATCCGCACGAGCTCTCCGGGGGCCAGTGCCAGCGCGTCGGGATCGCGCGCGCCATGATCCTCGAGCCGCAGCTCCTCGTCTGTGATGAGCCGGTGAGCGCGCTGGATGTCCCCACCCAGGAGCAGATCGTGAGCCTCTTGGCGCAGCTCACACGTGAGACGGGCCTGTGCCTCATCTTCATCAGCCACAACCTCGCCCTGGTGCGCGCCTTGTGCGAGCGGGTACTCGTCATGTATCTCGGGCGCATGATGGAGCTTGCCCCCGCGGACGCGCTCTATACGCATCCGCGCCACCCCTACACGCACGAGCTGTTGCGGGCCATGCCGAGCACCGATCCACACGTGCAGCCGCAGCGCCTCACGGGCGTGCGCGCCGGGGAGCCGCCATCGCCGCTTGACCCCCCGAGTGGGTGCGTCTACCGCACGCGCTGCGCCCTGGCGCTGCCCCTTTGTGCCGAGGTTGCGCCGGCCTGGGAGCAAGTCAGCGCGGACCACGCGGTGGCCTGCCACCGCTGGCGGGAGCTGCCACCAGCCTGAAGCGCCCGTCACAGTTCGCCGCCCCCGGCGGCGCGTACAGCGCCTGGCAGCTGCTATTCTTCGCCTCATGAGCGAGCCGACCATCCGCGCAAGCGAGAGCCTCAAACACGTGCGCTACGAGATCCGCGGACGCCTGGCACGGCGCGCCCACGAGCTTGAGCGCCAGGGCTACGAGATCATCTCCCTGAACATCGGCAATCCGCGCGCCTTTGGGCTGCGCACGCCCGAGACGATGCGTCTGGCCATGATCGAGAATCTGTCCGAGGCGGAAGGCTACTGCCACCAGAAGGGCATCTTCCCGGCGCGCGAGGCGGTGGTGATGCAGCAGCAGGCGCGCGGCATCAGCGGCGTGACGGCCGAGGAGGTATTCATCGGCAACGGGGTGAGCGAACTGATCGATCTCACGCTGCGGGCGCTGCTCAACGACGGCGATGAGGTGCTGGTGCCAAGTCCGGACTATCCGTTGTGGACGGCGGCGGTCACCTTGAACCGCGGACGCGCGCTGCATTACCCGTGCCGCCCGGAGAACGGCTTCGTGCCCGATCCGGAGGAAGTGGCGCAGCTCTTGAGCGCGCGCACGCGCGCCCTCGTCATCATCAACCCCAACAACCCCACCGGCGCGGTCTATCCGCGCGCGGTGCTCGAGGCGCTGGCCCGGCTCGCCGAAGAGCGCGGTCTTGTGCTCTTCAGCGATGAGATCTATGACCAGATGACCTACGGGGACGCGGAATTCGTGCCGATGGCGACGCTGGTGCACGACACGCTGTGCGCGACGCTCTCGGGCTTGTCCAAGGTCTACCGCGCCTGCGGCTACCGCGTCGGCTGGGCGGTGTTCTCCGGCAAAACGCACGCGGCCGCCGACTACCTGCACGCGCTTGAGCTGCTCTCTTCACTGCGCCTGTGTAGCAACGTCATGGCGCAGTGGGCGGTACAGACCGCGCTCGGCGGCCACCAGAGCGTGCGCGAGCTGATCGCCCCGGGCGGGCGGCTGTACGAGTCGCGCGCGGTGATTGTGAACGCCACCCAGGGCAGCCGCTTTCTCAGGCTTGCCCCGCCCGCAGGAGCGATGTACGCCTTTCCGGGTGTGGATACGCAGGTGCTGCCGAATTTCGATGACCAGCAGTTCTCGCTCGATCTGCTCGAGCAGAAGCACGTGCTGGTCGCACCCGGGGTGAGCTTCAACGTCCCGTACCGCAACCACTTTCGCATCACCAATTTGCCGGATGCAGCGACGCTGCGCGAAGTGTTCACGCGCATCGAGGACCTGCTCACCGCCTATGCCTCCACACGACGCGACAGCGCCGCGGCCGAGGCGCCGGGCAAAGTCATCAGCGGTCGCTTCAAGTGATTTCCGGTGAAAGAGATCTAAGCGCCTCATTTGTTTAGGCTGCCCACCGATCTAAACGCACACTTGCAGCGCGGGGGAACGCTCCTCGTGCCGACGCGCCAGCGTGTGCGCGCCGTGCAACTGGCGCACGCGGCCGGCGAGCTCGCGCGCGGCCAGCGGGTGTGGGCGAGCGCCGACGTACTCACGCCCGCCGCCTGGATGCGCCGCGAATGCGAGCGACGTGCGGGCGCGCATCCGGCTGACTGGCCGCGCCTGCTCGGGTCGGCAGAGGAGTGGTTGCTGTGGCGGCAGGCGTCCCGCGAAGCCGCCGGCACGGATGTGTTTCTCGATGAGGGCGCGCTCTCCGAAGCGCTGCAGCGGGCGAGTGAGCTTGCGGCCGAGTACGCCCTGACGGTGCCGGCCGGCGCACTTGAGAGCGAAGCCGGCCTGCTGCACGCCGCGCAGCGCCTCTTCGATGCCCGCTGCCGGGAGCTCAACGCCGCAAGCCTCAGCGCACTCGCGCCGCGGCTCTTTGTGAGCGGCGCAGCGGTCGAGGCGCCGCTCTTGCTGCGTGGCTTTGACGCGCTGTCGCCGCGCCTGCGCGCGCTCGCCGCGGCGCGCGACCCCGCTGACGCGCCGGTGAGCTCCGCGCCCCGCGCCACGCCCCGCGAGGTGCGCACTGCGCAGGGGAGTGGGGAACTCGAGGCGATCGCGGCGTGGTGTGGCGAGCGTCTCGGCGCTGAGCCCGATGCGCGGCTGCTCGTCATGCTCCCCGGTTCTTCCGGCCCGCGCGAGCGCCTCGCGGCGCTGATTCGCGAAGTGCTCGACCCGGCCGACAGTCTGTGCGTGGCGCGCGAGAATCGCGCGCTGGTCGGCATCGAAGGTGGACAGCCCTTCGCCGAGTTGCCGCTGCCGGCGCAGGCGCTTGCAAGCCTCGCTTTGCTCGCCGGGGCGGAGATGGATCCGGAATCCCTCAGCCGCTGGCTCATGGCGCCACAGTGGGGCAGTCCGGCCCCTGCGCCGCGTGCCGCACTCGCGCTCATGTTGCGACAGCGCGCCTTCACGAGCCTGAATCTGCGCGCGCTCCTCGGCGCACTGCAGCTCGCGCCGCCGGAACTCATCCCCGCGGCGCGCGAACTGGATGCGTTGCTGCACCGGGCCGCGCGTGCGCTCGGGGAGGCGCGTGGCTCCCCGCGGCGCTGGTCGGAGCGCTTCGAGGCGGCTCTCGCCGCGCTCACCTGGCCGGGCGGCGCGGCGTCGGATGCGTCCGGGCAGCAGACCCGGCTGCGCTGGCGCGAACTGCTGGAGGAATTCGGCGCGCTCGAGGCGTGCGTGGAACTCCTCACCCGGGAGCAGGCGCTTGAGCTGCTGCGCTCGCTCGCAGCGCGCACCCCTTATCGGCCGGCCGACGAGGACGTCTCCGTCACCCTCTCTCCCATGCTCGCGGATCCTGTGGTGCGCTACGACGGCCTGTGGGTCGGTTCCTTGAGCGCGGACGTGCTGCCGCAGCCGGTGGCGCCGGACCCGTTCCTGCCGCTGTCGGCACAAGTGTCGGCGGGTGTGCCGTCGGCGAGCGCGGCGGGCCGGCGTGCGCAGGCGCAGACGCTGTTCGAGTCCTGGCGCGTGGGAACCTCGGATCTGGTGCTGTCCGTGCCTGCGCACGAGCAGGACCTGGAGCTGCTGCCCAGTCCGCTGCTCGGTGCGCCGCTAGCACTCGATGCTCCCGCCCGCTGCGGCTGGCTCGCCGCCCGCGTGCACCGCGAAGGCTTCATCGAGTCGCTGGTGGATGCGCGCGGGCTGGCGTGGAATTCCGCCGCACCGCTGCCCGAGGGCACCCGCTCACTCACGCTGCAGAGTGCCTGCGCGTTTCGCGCCTACGCGGAGCTGCGCCTTGGGGCGACGGCGCCGAAGAGCGCCGAGCCCGGCATCCCCATGGATCAGCGCGGCTTGCTCTTGCATGCGGCGCTGCAGGCGTTGTGGGAGCGCCTGCGCGATTCAGCGGCGCTCGCCGCCTTGAGCTCAGGCGCGCTCGAGGCCCTTATCCGTGACTCGGTCGCCCAGGCGGCGCTCACCCTGCAGGCCGAGCCGCGCGGCTACCGCCGCCGGCGGCGCGCTCCGGACGGGCAGTTCGATCTGTTTGCCGTCATCCCGCCGGTGCTCGCGCGCGAATGCCGCCGCGCGGAGCGCCTCATCCGGCGCCTGTGCGAACTTGAGCGCGAGCGGGCACCGTTCAGCGTCGTGGCGACCGAAGCGCCGGCCGAGCTCGCCCTCGCCGGCGCGCGGCTGCGCATGCGCCTGGATCGCATCGACTCGATCGCCTCCGGCCGCGTGATTCTGGATTACAAGAGCGGCGGGCCCGGCACACCGGACTGGTATGGCGAGCGACCGACGCATCCGCAGCTGCTTGCCTACCTCGCCGCGCTCGGGGCGGATGTCATCGCCCTCGCCACCGTGCACGTGAACACGCGCGAGGTGCGCTTCTGCGGCGTCGCCGGCGCCCCGCAGCTGCTGCCGCGCGTGAAGGCGCTGCCTGTCTCGGAGGCGGATCTCACGGCGGCCTGGCGCGCGCAGCAGGTGCAGTGGCAGCGCTTGATCGAGCGGCTCATCGGTGCCTTCCTCGCGGGCGATGCGCGCGTGGATCCGGCGCCGGGCGCGTGTGAGTACTGCCACCTCAGCGCGCTGTGCCGCATCGCCGAGCATCGCGGCGGCGCGACCGAACTCGCCCTCGCGGAGGACGCGGATGAGTGAGTCCCTGGCAGGCACCGACGCGGCCGCGCGTGCGCAAGCGAGTGACCCGGCCGCTTCCGTGCTCCTTGAAGCGCCCGCCGGCTCGGGCAAGACCGCGGTGCTGACGCAACGCTTCCTGAAGCTGCTGTGCACGCTCGAGGACCCAGGGGAGATCCTGGCGATCACCTTCACGCGCAAGGCGGCCGCAGAAATGCGCGCACGCGTCACCCGGGCGCTGCGCGGGCAAATCCCGGAGTCCGAGCCTTCCGCGGCACAGCTGCGTTCGCTCGCCGCCGCAGCACTCACACACGGGATGCAGCGCGGCTGGCGGCTCGCCGAAGAGCCGCAGAGCCTGCGCATCCAGACGATCGACTCCTTCAACTACTGGCTCGCGAGCCAGCTGCCGGTGGCCTCCGGCGTCGGTGGGGCGCTGACGGTGACGGACGCGCCGGAGGAGCTCTACCAGCGCGCGGCGCGGCGCACGCTCGTGAGCGCGGAAACCGATCCCGTGCTCGCCCCGGACGCGCAGCTGCTCTTTGAGCGCCTCGACAATCATTGGATGAACTTCGAGCGGCTGCTCGCGGACATGCTGCGCGCGCGCGGCCACTGGCTCAGCTTCGTCTTTGGCGAGGATCCGCAGGTGCTGTGCCGGCGGGTGGACGAAAGTCTTGCCGCCATCACCCGCGCGCAGCTGGCGCAGGTGTCCGCCCGCATGCCGCAGACACTGCGCCAAAGCGCCACGGCACTCCCCGGCGTCACCCACCTCGGCAGCGAAACGACCGACCTTGCGTACTGGAAGGAACTCGCGCGCCTCACCCTCACCGCCAGTGACTGGCGCAAGCAGCTCAGCGCACGCCTCCTGGGCGCCGCGTTCACCGCTCCCGCCGCCGCCAGCGCGCTGCGGGACCTCATCGGGCAGCTGCGGCGGATCGCGGGGGCGCGTGAGGCGCTGCTGGCGCTCAGGGGCGCCCCGGCCGCGCAGCTCTCGGCGCAGGACGCGCAGGCGATCAGCGCGCTGTCGCGGCTCTTGTCGCACGCGGCCGCGCAGCTGCACGCCGAGTTCGCCGCCGCGCGCCTCGTGGATCACACCTACATCACCGGCGCCGCCCGGGCCGCGCTCACCGAGGCGGGCGCGCCGACGGAGCTGGCGCTGCGCGCCGGGCTTACGCTGCGACACATCCTCGTCGATGAGTTCCAGGACACCTCGCTCGCGCAGTTTCAGCTGCTGCAGGCACTCACCGTCACCTGGGAGGAGGGCGACGGGCGCACGCTCTTCGTCGTGGGCGATCCAATGCAGTCGATCTACCGCTTCCGCGATGCGGAGGTCGGGCTGTTCCTCAAAGCGCGCGCGCACGGGATCGGCACCGTGCGCCTCACGCCGCTGCGCCTGAGGCGCAACTTCCGCGCCACCGAGGCCCTCGTCGAGTTCACCAACGAGGTGTTCACGCAGGTGTTCCCGGCGCACGATGACCTGCGCGCGGGGGCAGTCGCTTACAGTGCGAGCCTCGCCGCGCGCGAGCCTAAAACAGACGGTGCGAGCCCCGACCCGGTCACCCTCAGACTCTTTGTCGAGCGCGCCGCCGAGGCGCGCGCCCTCGCGGCCCACATCCAGAAGCTGCGCGCACTGGACCCGGCAGCCCGGAGCGCCGTGCTCGTGCAGGCGCACGCGCACGCCGTGCCGATCGTCGCGGCGCTGCAGGCGCAGGGCCTGCAGGCACTCGGGGTCGATCTCGTGCCGCTCGGCGAGCGCGTCGTGGTGGCGGATCTCGTGCAGCTCACCCGGGCGCTGTATGACCTCGCTGACCGCAGTGCGTGGCTCGCGGTGTTGCGGGCCCCCTGGTGCGGGGCGGCTCTGGCGAGCTTAAGCGCGCTCTCGGGTCTGAATGAGCGGCAGCTGATCTTCGAGGCGCTCGCGGATCCTGAGCGGCTCGCGCGCTGTGCGCCCGAGGATCGGCCGCGCCTGCTTCGGGTGCGCGCGATCCTCGCCAGTGCGCTCGACCGGCGCGCCACCGTTGCCCCGGCGGACTGGCTGGAGGGCACCTGGTTGCAACTGGGCGCGGCCGATGCCTACACGAGCGCGGAACTCGAAGATGCGCGCGCGTTCTTTGCCGCGCTCGCCGAGCGGGCCGCCGCCTTTCAGTGGCGCGGGCCGGAGGACTTCGCGCCGCTGCTGAAGAGTCTGTTCAGCGCAGCAGGGGGGCTGGATGCGAATCCGGTGCAGGTGATGACGATTCATCGCGCCAAGGGACTCGAGTTCGATCACGTCTTCGTGCCTGCGCTCGAGCGCACGACGCGCGCCCTCGAGCGGCGCCTGTTGCGCTGGATCGACCTGCCCGGTGAGGCCGAGACGAGCGAGCTTCTCATCGCGCCTGCCCCGATCGTGGGCGAGGAGGAGGGCGCGCTGAATGCGTACCTTAAAGATCTGCTGCGCCAGCGCGAGACCAACGAGCGTAAGCGGCTCTTGTACGTCGCAACGACCCGCGCCCGGCGCACGCTGTGGCTGTCCGCGGCGCCGCGCACGGATGCGCAGGGTCTCGTGCGCCTCGACCGCCGCAGCCTCCTCGCCGCGCTCTGGCCCGCACTCGCATCGCGCTTTGAAAGCGCGCCGCCGGAGGCTCCCGCGCCGCCACCGCCAAGCGGCGCCGCCGCGCTGCGACGCCTCGTACCCGGCTGGCAGCCCCCAGTGCTTGCCGCGGCGGCGGCGCTGACGCATCTGCCCGCGGCGCACCTGGCCCCCGAGCCGGTGGAGTTCAGCTGGGTGGGCGAGACGCAGCGGCACATCGGCACGCTCGTGCACGCCTGGCTTGCGCGCCTGTCGCAGGAGCCCAGCCTGCCCGCGCTCGAGACGATCGAGCGCGCGCGCCCTGGGCTGCAAGCGCAGCTGGCGCGCAGCGGGGTGCCCCCTGCTGCGCGGGCGCGCGCCGCGCAGCTGATCGTGACGGCCGTGGCACAGACACTCACCGATGAGCGCGGCCGCTGGATCTTCAGTCCAGAGCATCGCGAGGCGCGCGCGGAACTGGCGCTCACCGGGGTGAGCGAGGGGCGGCTGCGCAACGTCATCATCGATCGCTCGTTCATCGATGCGAGCGGCACGCGCTGGGTGGTGGACTTCAAGACGAGCCGCCACGAGGGCGGGGGACTTGAGGCGTTCCTCGATGAGGAGCTCGCGCGTTACCGCCCACAGCTTGAGACCTACCGGCAACTGGCCGGGGAGCTCGGACCGCAGCCGGTGCGCGCGGCGCTGTACTTTCCGCTGCTGCGGGCGTTTCGCGAGCTGTAGAGCGGCGCTAGAAAGTGCCCGACATCGCAAACATCCGCCGCCCGGAGCGATCGGGCGAACCCAGAAAGCGGATGCTGTTCACCAGCTCCGGGTCCGCTTCGGGGCGGCTCGCCACGAGGGTCTGAACGTCAAAGCCCCCCTGGCGCGTCAAGCGCAGCGTCCCTTCGACGCTCAACGGGCCGCCCAGATCATGCACCTGGCCGATCGGCTCGCTGCCGCCGGGGGCGAAGGTGACGACGTAGCTACCGAGGGGCGTGACAGCCCCGGCACGATCCTCGAGGTTATGTACCTCGATCTTGCCGGCGAGCTGCGTGATGACACCGCGTACCACCTCCGCGTGCGCGAGCTCCACGTGCGCATCCCCGTGCAGCTGCGGCGGCAGGCCGGGGAAGAGTTGCGGATCGAGCGGCAGGTCCGCCTGCACCGCGTTCGCCGTGAGGCGTCCGGAGAGACCGAACTCTACGTCCGCGCTCGCGTGCGCGGCGCCGCGATTGAGGCTGATTCGGGCGCCCAGCTGCGCACGCAGGAGCTTAAGGGGTTGCAGTTCCCAGCTCAGATCTCCGAGCGGCAGGCGCTGCACGATAAGCCCGCCGCAGGCGCCGCTCCACAGCGTGCCCTCGATGCTCACGCAGCTGAGCGCTGCGTTCTTACCCGTCGGCACGAGCCAGCTCGCCGGCAGGCGCCCCACGAGGATGGCTGCGAAGGCCAGAAGCCCCGCCACCCCGATCCAGATACCGCGCTTCACTTCAGCCCGAGTGCAACACGATCGCCGCGTTCACCACGCCCGGGGCGCCGGCCTTCTCGATGGTCGCCGAGTCCACCAGCACCCCATTTTGCTGGGAGAGCCGCGCGAGCCAGCCGATGAGGGCATCAAAGGGCGCCTTCTCGAGGCGCACGGAGAGACTGCCGGCCGCGCCCGGCTCACTGCCGGCGAGGGCGTTCGCCAGTCCCGACTCGCGCGCCGAGCGATCGATAATGACCAGCAGCGACTCCCCGGTGGCCGAAGGCGGGGGAGCCGTGCCTTGGATCTCCGGTCCCACGCTTTGCATCCAAGCCAGATCGGCGCGCTTTTGCGCGAGCTTGGCGCGCTCGCGCGCGACACTGTGATCCAGCGGCACGATCACGCCGAACAGGAGGATCGCCGCAAGCGCGACGGCGCCAATGAGCGCCAGCCGCCGCTCGCGCTCGGAGAGGTTCGCGAACGCCTCCGGCGAGAGCGCGGCGAAGGCCTGGGAACCGAGGGTGAACTTGCCGAGGGTGAATCTCATGTCAGCCGCCGTTGGCGTGCACCTGGATGCGCCCCTCGTAGCCGTGACCGCTGTTAGTGCCGCCGAGCAGGTCCGCCTGCCAGCCGTTGCTGCGCAGCGCCTGGCTCAGGTGATCGAGGCTCGAAGCGTCGGGGGCGGAGAGTTTCATCTCGACCGAGCCGTTCTTAAAGTTCACCGACTGCAGGCTCGTCCCCGGGGCGACCGCGCCCGCCTGCGCCAGCGCCTGTAGCGCGGGCAGCAGTCCACTGCCGGCCCCGCGCGCTACCGCCAGACGCTGCTCCATGCGCTTGCGCGCGTCGAGCAGATTCGGCTCGCCCGGGAGCGCGGTGCGCACCTGATCGCGGATGGAGGCATCCACCTGATGCTCGCGCGTCTTGAGAAAATGCAGCTGTGCGGCTTTGCCAACAATGTGCAGCGCGACGAGGCCCGCGAGCAGCAGCGCCGCCACACGCCAGGCCTGCCAGCCGACCGCGCGCCCGGTCTCGGGCGTGTACTCGCCCTGCAGCAAGTTGATAGCGGTGGCTGCGGGCAGTTGCTGTGCGAAGAGGGCGAGGGGACCGCCGGTGAGCAGCTGCACCTTGATGCCATCAAAGTTGGCGCGCACCGCCTCGACCTGTGCGGCGTGCTGCTGCCACTCGGCCGCCCCGGTGTACAGGATGAGTCCGCGCGCGCCGCTTGCGGTGTCGGCGCCGGACTGCGCGATCTCGAGCGCCTGCCCGAGCGCATCGGCGGGCAGCGTCACGGGGCTCGCCCCGGGGGCGCGCACGAACACCGCGTCCGCTTCCATCAGCGCCACCGCCTGCCCGGGGTTCTGCGGCAGGAGGTCACTGTCGGCGTAGAGCGCATCGGGCACGATGCCCGCCGCGCGCAGCGTCGCGAGCCACTCATTCACGAGCGCGCGCGCGACTACCGCCACGCGCACGCGCGCGGTCTCGAGGCTGCGCTTGCCGATGGCGAAGTGCAGATCCTCAATGCTGTCGGCCAGGTGCTCCTCGAGCGCGTACGGCACCAGCTGCGCGAGCTTCGCACCCGCCTTGGGCGGCAGGTCCGGTTCGGCGAGCAGCACGTCCGCACCCGGCACGAGGACGCACACGCGCCGGCCGGCCACGCGCGGCACCGCCAGATTCAGCGGGCCGCTCTGCGGCGGACCGACCGGCGCGCCGCGCGCATCGACGATCAGCCAGGAGGCCGCCTCGTCGGTGGCGCGCGGCAGGCGCAGCAGGAGCGTCTCAGCCATGCGCCGATCCTCTCATCGATTGTGCCGCCACGCTCATCGATCGTGTCACTGTCCTGGCCATCCCTTCAGTCGGCAGAAAAACTGCGCTGGATCGGACGCACGAGGTGCTGCTGCGCATCCTGGTACAAAAGACTGTACAAGTTGAATTCCGTGCTGCCAATAGTCACCACACTCGAGAGGCGAAAGTACTTGGAGGTCTGAGCGAACTTTGACTGCGCGCCCGAAGTGCTAGTCGTGCCGCCGACGGCGCCGTTCGGCGGTGGCTGCCCCGGCGCCACCGTCTGCCCGGGCTGCGTCTGCGCCGTCGTGCCCGTACCCGCCCACGCGCCGGGAGTAAAGGCGCTCTGGTAATTGGTGATCGTCGGGAAACACCCGGTGGTGTTCTGGCGATTGCGGCCGAGCGCCTCAGGATCGGAACTGAAGTCGGTGTGTCCTGCGCCGAGGAAGGCATCGAGCACGAAGGGAGAGGCGGTACACACGTTGATCGTCGTGCCGTTGGGCAGCGCCGTCACGTAGGGGGCAAGTTTCACGTACCGGTCGCGCCCAAACCCCGGCAACGCCAAAAGCTCGCTCGCGCTGGTGATGTAGCGGTTCGGCGTGCGATACGGCACCGTCTGCCCCATGTAGACGCTGTCTTCGGCGCCTTCCGGAATGCTCGGTATGCCGTCCATGTCGATCCAGTCGACGACGTAGCCGGTCCACTTCTCCTCAAGTCCGACGAGCGCGAGCAACTGCGTGAACGCCGCCGTCATCACAGGATCCGGCGTGCCGTCGGTGCGCACCAGATTGTTGAGGTTGAAGCGGCCCTGCAGATCCTCGAGCGAGGCCTCGAGCATCACCCCGGGGACCACCTCGATGGGACCGAGAGGCTTGTCCCAGCCCTGTCCGGGGTAGATCTCTTTCGGATCGCTCTGCACGATCTGGCGCAGGCCGTAGGCGGCCAGTGCCTCGGCGCCCTGCGCCACGAGGATCGACTGATCGAAGCCGAAGGTCGCCACGCCCCGCCGTGCGGTCATCGCGTTCTCGTAGGCGACCGCGGCGGCGATCATGGTGCCAAGCGCCACGATGAGGATGGCCACGAGCAGCGCAAGTCCGCGCTGCGCGGCGCGCCCCGGGGGACTTCCGCAACGGCTTGGGCGCCCCGGCACGCTCATGAGGCGATCTCGATGATACGCACGATCTTGCCCCAGTCCTCGGTCTCGAGCGTGATCTCCACGGCGAGCGGGCGCTGCCGCAGCGCCTGTTCCTGGCTCGCGCAGCCCTGGCAGCTCGTGCCCGGCGGCCACTGCGGCTGCCAGGCGTGGTTCACATCGAGGTAGCGCAGCGTGAAGGTCTTCACGTGCGAGAGCAGATCGTGCTTGATCGTCGTGCTGGCGAGGGTCGGATCGAGCACGTTCCAGTACTCGCGTCGCAGTGTGCCGTTCTCCAGAAAATAGGCGACGCGTTGCAGCCCCGGACGCTGCAGCCCGGCCGGATTCGCCCAGCCGGCACGCGTAAGCGCCACGATCGGCTGCGCGCCGGGCGGGGAGCCGGCAAACGCGAGCTGCGGCGGATCATCGCCCACCGCCTGGCGCACCGGTCGCGGGGCCGCCTGCACGAAATCCTGTTCCATGATGCGCACCGCGTTCTGTAGCCCGAGCAGCTGCGTCTGCTGATCCTTGAGCATCTCGCGGCTCTTGACGGCCTGATTGATGGTGCCGTAGCCGATCGCCGCGATGATTGCGACGATGAGAATCGCGACTGCAAGTTCGACGAGCGTGAAGCCACGGACGCGCGCGCTCATTGCTGCGGACTCTGAGGGGTGGGACTGATGAGCCCCGGGTCCGGTGTCGGGGAACTCTGCCCCGACTCGAGCGTGCTACCGAGACCCGAATCGGTACTCGAAGGGGAGATCTGCATGTTCGTGCCGCTCGTGCCGCTCGTGCCAATCCCGCCCGGGGTGGGCGTTGCGCCCGGCATGGCCGCATAGCGCGGGGCCTGGGCACCCCAGGAAGGGTTGTAGCCGTCGGGAATACCCACGGAGTTGCCCGAGATACCGCTCACGGTAGTGGTCCAGGCTTCGTCGTCACCCGCTTTGATCTCTTTCGGACGCACTTTCACGTCGATGCGCACGACGCCGGGGACTTCGGTGCTGACCACCTCCTGGCGCCAGTGCCAGCTGCGGCCCGCAAAGTCAGTATCTCCGTCCGTGTTCCCGACCGGCGGCTGCTGGCCGGAGATGCGGATGGTGGCGATCTGATTGAGCGCCAGCCACTGCGCAAAGGTCTCATCGCGCAGAAAACTCACCGTGCTCGCCGAAGAGGACAGCGCGCTCAGAACCGCCGCCATGCCGACCGCCACGATCACGAGCGCGACCAGCACCTCGATGAGCGTAAAGCCGCGCGCGCCGTACGCCCGGTTCATTTGGGCTTCCCCTCAAGCATGGGCTCTTCGGCGACCTCGCCCTTCTGATCCTCATCCACGGTGACGCTGCGCACACCGCCGTCGCGCTCGAGCGTCGCGGCAAAGGTGGTGAGATCGCCGTTAGAGAAGATCATGACCTGGGGGGTCTTATCCTTGTCGCTCGGGGGGCGTTTAAGCACCACCGGACGCGCCTCCACCGTCAGCTTGACGTCCAGGCCGTCGGGGAGTTTGCGCGGCACCAGGGCGTCATCTTCGCTCACGTCACGCCAAAGACCCTGGTGGATATCGTAAGTGAGGAACTCGTAGCCGTCGTCATCAAAGCGCACTCCGTAGTCGCGCGTCTGCAGCTCGGCCTGCTCGCGCGCGTAGTTGAAGAGCGTGTACAGCCGGTTACTCTCGGTCTCCAGGTCGCGATCGCGGCCGGTCAAATTCACCGACAGCAGCACCCCGACGGAGACGACCGCGATGATGGCCACCACGACCAGGATCTCGATGAGCGTGAAGCCGCGCGCGCGGCCGCAGCTCACCGCAGGCCTAATCGCCGACGTTCCAGTTGCCGATGTCGGCATCGATCCCCTCACCCCCGGGGGCACCGTCGGCGCCGTAGGAAAAGAGGTCGTACTCCTTGCCATGCGTGCCCGGGTTCAAGTACTGATAGTCGTTCCCCCAGGGGTCCTTGCTGATGCGCTGGATATAGCCCCCAGGCTGCCAATGCTTGATCGTGGGATCGGTCGGCTGGGTCACGAGCGACTGCAGCCCCTGTTCGCTGGTCGGGTACTTGGAGTTCTGCAGGCGAAACATCTGCAGCGCGGTCTCCAGGGCCTGGATGTCCTCCTTCGCCTTCACCACGCGTGCCTCGTCCACCTTGCCAATGACGGTGGGCACGATGACGGCGGCCAGCAGACCGATGATGATCACCACCACCATGATCTCGATGAGGGTAAAGCCGCCTGCGTACCGGCTGCGGCGGTGTCTGCTAACCTCGTGGAGGCTGTACATGCGCTGTCCATAGGCGGCGAGGGCCGCCCGCTAGGGCCTAAAAGCGGTCCGGATCATAACAAAAGGGGGTCGGGCGGCCTGTGAACCGTGTGCAACGGACACTCGCGTCGCTCAATAGCGACGGGCCTCTGGGGCTGGCGCTCCTGGGCGCCTGCCTCTTCCTTTTCCTGCCCACCCTGTGGGGGGAGGCTGCTCGGCTGGCCCTGCGCTATGACCGCGACGCCCTCGCACACGGGCAGTTGTGGCGACTGCTGACGGCTCATTGGGTGCATTTGGGGCTGCGGCATGCGCTGGTCAATGTCCTGGGGTTCGCCCTCATGTGGGCCCTGTTTGTCCGCGACTACTCGGCCCGCCAGTGGCTCCTCATCGTGCTCGCCGCGCTCACGGCGATCGATGCGGGGCTTTGGCTGTGGGATTCGACCGTCCGCTGGTATGTCGGTTCCTCGGGCGTCCTGCACGGCATCCTGGCCGCCGGCACCGTCGCGGCGCTCAAGCGCCGCGAGCCCCAGGGCCTGGCGCTCGCAGCACTCCTCGGTGGCAAGCTCTTCTATGAGCACTGGGTGGGACCGCTACCTTTTTCGGGCAGCGCTGCGGTCGTGGTCGATGCGCATCTGTTCGGCGTGCTGGGCGGGGCTGCGGCCGCGCTCGGCCTGAAACCGCGGCCGCTGCCGCTATAATCCGCCGCGCCTTCTCCCCGGCTGGCGGCCTTTCACAGGAGTGCGCATGGCGTTTGCGTTCGTATTTCCGGGCCAGGGCTCGCAGTCGGTCGGCATGCTCGGCGCTTTAGCGGCGGATGAACCACAGGTTCGGGCGACGTTCGCCGAAGCCTCACAGGCCCTCGGCTACGATCTGTGGCAGCTCGTGAGCGAGGGACCAGCGGATGCGCTCAACGCCACCGAGCGCACGCAGCCGGCGATGCTCACCGCAGGCGTCGCCACCTGGCGCGTGTGGGGCGCACGCGGCGGGGCGCAGCCGGCGCTGCTCAGCGGTCACAGCCTCGGGGAATTCACCGCGCTCGTGTGCGCGCAGGCACTCGAGTTCGCCGCCGCGGTGCAGCTGGTGCGCTTTCGCGGCGAGCTCATGCAGCAAGCCGTGCCCGCCGGCAGCGGCGCGATGGCCGCGATCCTGGGTCTGGAGGATGCGGACGTTGAGGCGGCGTGCGCGGAGGCGGCGCAGGGGGCGATCGTCGAACCGGCAAACTTCAATTCCCCCGGTCAGGTGGTGATCGCAGGGGAGGCCGCCGCGGTGGCGCGCGCGATCGAGGCCGCCAAGGCGCGCGGCGCCAAACGCGCGGTGCTCCTGCCGGTGAGCGTGCCGGCGCACTCGAGCCTGATGCGTTCGGCGGCGCAGCGTCTAGCGGAGCGGCTGCGCGCGCTCGCCCTCGGGCGCCCCAAGATCCGCTACGTGAGTGCGGTCGATGCGGCCGCGCACGAGGATCCGGAAGACATCCGTGCGCTGCTCGTGCGACAGCTCTCAAGCCCGGTGCGCTGGACCGACACGCTGCGCGCGGTGAGCGTTGCGCCGATCGCGCAGGTCATCGAGTGCGGTCCGGGCAAGGTTCTCACGGCTCTGAACCGTCGCATCGAGCGGCGCGACGGGCTCAGCTTCCTGGCACTCGAGGATCCAGCTTCGCTGGAGGCGGCGCTCAAGGCGACGCGGGGAGACACTCATGCTTGAAAATGAAGTCGCGCTCGTCACCGGGGCGTCGCGCGGAATCGGTCATGCGATCGCGCTCGCCGTGGGCGGCGCCGGCGCGCGAGTCATCGGGACGGCCACCACCGCCGAGGGCGCGGCAAAGTTCGCCGCGGAACTGGCAAGCCTCGGCTACCGCGGCCGCGGCGCCGTGCTCGATGCAGGCGATCCGGCCTCGATCGATGCCCTGATGGCGGAGCTGGACACGGCCGGGGAGTCCCCGACGATTCTCATCAACAATGCCGCCATCACGCGCGACACGCTGCTCTTGCGCATGAAGCCGGAGGACTGGGATGCGGTGATCACCACCAACCTCACGGCCGTGTTCCGTCTGTGCAAGGCCTGCGTGCGGCGCATGATGAAGGAACGCCGCGGGCGCATCGTCAATCTCACTTCCGTGGTCGGCCTGACCGGCAACGCGGGCCAGGCGAACTACGCGGCGGCAAAAGCCGGCCTCATCGGCTTCACCAAATCCCTCGCCAAGGAACTCGCCTCGCGCCACGTCACCGTGAACGCGGTCGCGCCCGGGTTCATCGATACGGACATGACGCGGGTTCTGAACGAGGAGCAGCGCGAGGCTCTGCTCGCGCAGATTCCGATGGGGCGCCTCGGCGCGCCCGCCGATATCGCCGCGGCGGTGCTGTTCTTGGTGTCCCCGCAGGCGAGCTACATCACCGGGGAAACGCTGCACGTGAACGGCGGCATGTTCATGGCGTGAGGCGATGTGGGCCGCCCCGACGCCGGCGCCTCTGCCGCCAAAGCGCCTCCGCGAGCGCGGTGTCTCGCGCGCGGGGACGATAAACTGACACAACGCTGCGATCGGCCGCGCGCCTTCGCAGGAACGGCGGCCAGATGCGTACACCGGCGCTATGCGCGCGTTGCTCGCAAGCGACGCGTTTGCCGTCGGAGGGCTCGCATGGCGCAGTGCACAGGCGCAGCGCTCGCAGGGCTATGGGCTGCAGCGCGGTGCGCGCAGGCGCTTCTTGCACGTTGGAACGACGCGACAGATGCGGGCCGGCGACCCCCCGGGAGGGGAACGTCAGGGCAGTTTCGTCAGCAAAAACAATCACTCGCGCGAGTGGCACCCCGGGGGGTGTTCCCCTACAATACCGCGCCCGCTGCCGGACTCGGGACCCGGCCGGCGGGGTGAGACCCATTTAAGCCTATACAAGGACCAACCGCTAATGAGCACAGTCGAGCAGCAGGTCAAGGCCATCGTTGCCGAGCAGCTGGGCGTCAAACAGGAACAGGTCACGAACGATGCCTCATTCGTTGACGACCTGGGAGCCGACTCACTCGACACGGTCGAGCTGGTCATGGCCCTCGAAGAGGAATTCGAAATCGAGATTCCAGACGAAGACGCCGAGAAGATCACCACCGTTCACCAGGCGATCGATTACATCAACGAGCGTCGCAGCAAGTCCTGAGCCCACGCCTTTTGCAAGGGCGCCATACGGGTCGCGCGTGAGCAAGCGCCGGATTGTCGTAACAGGCCTCGGAATAGTGTCCCCCGTCGGGAGCACTGTTGCATCGGCATGGGATGCCGTGCTGCGCGGTGAGAGCGGCATCACTCCGGTCACGCGCTTTGACGTGTCCGCATTTCCCACGCGCTTCGGCGGGCAGGTGCGCGACTTTGACGTCAACCAATACATTCCACCCAAGGAAGCGCGCCGCATGGACGACTTCATGCACTACGGCGTCGCCGCCGGCGTGCAGGCCGTCACCGACAGCGGCATCGATTTCTCCAAGACCGATCCCACGCAGTGCGGCGTCGTGTGTGGCGCGGGCATCGGAGGCCTGTGGACCATTGAAAGCGACTACGGCGATTACCTCAAGGCGATGAACCCGCGCAAGATCTCCCCGTTCTTCGTGCCCGCGACCATTATCAACATGATCTCCGGGCACCTCTCGATCCGCTACGGTCTGAAGGGTCCGAACCTGGGCGTGGTTACCGCCTGCACCACTTCCACGCACGCGATCGGGCTTGCGATGCGCACCATCCAGTACGGGGATGCGACCGTTGTCATCGCCGGCGGCGGTGAGATGGCCACGACGCGCTGCGGCCTGGGCAGCTTCGGACAGGCGAAGGCGCTCTCGACGCGCAACGATGCGCCCCAGGCGGCAAGTCGCCCCTGGGATAAGGATCGCGACGGCTTCGTGCTCTCCGACGGCGGCGGTGCGGTGCTGCTCGAGGAGCTCGAGCACGCCAAGAAGCGCGGTGCGCGCATCTACGCGGAAATCGTCGGCTTCGGCATGAGCGGTGATGCGCATCACATCACCGCACCTCCCGAGGACGGGGAGGGGGCGCGACTGGCGATGGTGAACGCGCTCAAGGATGCCTCCATGAACGCGACTGATGTGCAGTACATCAACGCGCACGCGACCTCCACCCCCCTTGGTGACAAGGCCGAGACGATCGCGATGAAGCGCGCGTTCGGTGCGCACGCCGAGAAACTCGCGGTGAGTTCCACCAAGTCGATGACCGGACACCTGCTTGGGGCGGCCGGTGTGGTCGAGGCGATCTTCTCGATTCTCGCCATTCGCGACAACGTGGCCCCGCCCACGATCAACTACGACACCCCCGATCCGGAGTGCGACCTCGACTACGTGCCTAACACCGCGCGGCGCATGCCGATCGATGTCAGTCTGTCCAACTCCTTCGGTTTCGGTGGCACGAACGGTTCGCTGATCTTCAAGCGCTTCAGCGCCTGAGATCCCACGGCTCAAGGGTCCCGCCCACGCGCGCGCCGATCGTTCGCGAACTTGACGTCCCGCCGCAGGTGCTGCAGACGCTCGCCGCCGGCGCCCCCGAGCGCTATCCGCTGCTGCTTGACAGTGCCGCCGCCGGTCCTTTGAGCGAGGCGAGCGTGCTGCTCGCACAGCCGCGCGCGGCCTTGTGGCTCACGGCCGAGGGTGAGCTGAGAAGTAGCGGTGTCAGGATCCACGGCCACGGCTTTCTTGAGGCGCTCGAGAACTGGTGGCGCGCCGAGTCAGGGCCGCCCGCGCCCCATGCCGCGGCACTGCCCTTCAGTGGCGGCTGGGCGGTGTTCCTGAGCTACGAGCTCGCGCAGGAGGTCGAGCCGCACCTGCAGCTGCCGCGCACGCCACTGCCGTGGCAGGCGTTTGCGCTGCGCACCCCGTGTGCGCTCGTGCACGAGCTCGCCAGCGGCCGCGTCCTCGCCGTGGCCGAGGCGCAGGCCGAAGCGGCGCTTGAGGAGCTCGCGACGGACGCACGCGCCGCAGCTCAGGCGATTGAGGTGCCCGACACGCTC
The DNA here is from genome assembly GCA_963850955.1 of uncultured Pseudomonadota bacterium. Taxonomy (GTDB): domain Bacteria; phylum Pseudomonadota; class Gammaproteobacteria; order Steroidobacterales; family Steroidobacteraceae; genus 13-2-20CM-66-19. The sequence goes on along the minus strand of CAWKMW010000004.1, from coordinate 2,847,831 downwards.
AAAATCGTGGGCGTCAGCGAGGAAGAGGCGGGGGCGTATCTGGCGCGCGTGGTACGCGCCAAGGAGTATGTACGCGCGGGCGATGTCTACCAGGCGAACCTGTCGCGCCCCTGGGACGTGCGCATTCGCGCCGCCGGCGGCCTGCCCGCGGCGGCGGCCCTCTACCAGCGCCTGCGCGCCGCCAATCCGGCGCCCTTCGCCGCGCTCGCCCAGTGGCAAGGGGTCGCCATCGTCAGCTCATCGCCCGAGCGGCTGGTGCGGGTCATCGGTCGGCACGTCGACACGCGTCCCATCGCCGGCACGCGGCCGCGCAGCCGCCGACCCGGCGATGACGCACGCGAGATGACCGAACTTGCCGCCCACCCCAAGGAGCGCGCCGAACACATCATGCTCATCGACCTTGAGCGCAACGACCTCGGGCGCGTGTGCGAGGCGGGCACGGTGCGGGTGGATGAGCTCATGACGATCGAGTCCTATACCCACGTGCACCACATTGTCTCGAACGTGAGCGGCGTGCTGCGACCGGAAGTGACGCCCGTCGGCGCGCTGCGGGCCGTATTCCCCGGCGGCACCATCACCGGTGTGCCCAAATTTCGCTGCATGCAAATCATCGCCGAACTTGAAGGCGCCGGACGGGGTGCTTATACCGGTTCGCTCGGGTACCTGACGCTCGACGGCCGGCTCGACGTCAACATCCTCATACGCACCATGACGCTGCAAGGGGAGGCGCTGCAGTTTCGGGCCGGGGCCGGGATCGTGGCGGACTCGGATCCCATGCGCGAGCTTGAGGAGACGCGCGCCAAGGCACGCGGACTCCTCGCTGCGCTCGGGGCGCCGGCATGAATGCCTCGCAGGGCGCAGGCTTGCCGGAGGCGATCTGGATCAACGGGCGCCCGGGCCGCGAGATCGCCGTGCTCGATCGGGGACTGCAATACGGGGATGGTCTCTTCGAGACCATGGCGTACGAAGGCGGCCAGGTGCGTTTTCTCGCCCTGCACCTTGAGCGTCTGAGCCAAGGCTGCGCGCGTCTTGGCCTGCGCAGTTTGGAATCCAGCGCGTTGAGGGGCGAAATCGAAGCGTTCGCCGCCGCACCCGGCACGGACGCGACACTGAAGCTGATTCTCACCCGCGGCGCGGCTCTCGCGCGCGGTTACGCACTCAGCGGGCAGGAAGAGCCGACACGCATCCTTCTGCGCTACGCGCCCCTCGCGCCGGACCCGGCCGCCTTCACCGGCGTACGGGTTCGACTCGCGCAGCTGCGGCTCGGGGAGAATGCCGCGCTCGCTGGCATCAAGCACCTGAACCGCCTCGAGGCGGTGCTGGCGCGGCGCGAGTGGTCCGATCCGGACATCGCCGAGGCGCTGCTCTTCAGCCGCAGCGGGCTGCTCATTTCAGGCACCATGAGCAACGTGTTTCTCGTGCGCGACGGACGGCTGGCCACGCCACGCCTGGACCACTGCGGCGTGGCCGGGATCATGCGTACAGCGGTCGCCCGGGTGGCGGCGGTGGCCGGCATCAGTTTCGCGGAGCGAGCGCTGACCCTTACGGATCTGAACGGCGCGGAGGAGATCTTTCTGACCAATGCGCTCACGGCGATTCGCCCGGTGCGCGAACTTGCGGGCCGCCCGCTCACCGTCGGGCCCGTAACGCGGCGCCTGCAAGAAGCGCTCGCGCCGTTCCTGAGCGGGGCCCGGGAGCTGCCGCGTGGCTAGAGCGCTCAAAGGTGGCGGCGCTGAAAGCGGTCGCGCGGGACTCATCGCGCTCCTGGTGCTGCTCGGGCTCGCCGCCGCCGGCGCCGCCGGCGCCTACGCGTGGCTAAAGAGCGCATTCGACGGCCCAGGCCCGGCTGCGCAAGTGTCGCGCATCGAGGTCGCACCAGGCACGAGCGTGCGCGCGGTGCTGACTCATCTGGAGGCCGCGGGAGCGGTACGCAATGCCCGAGCCGTGGAGTGGTATGTGCGCCTGACGGGTCTGCACGTGCGCGTCCAGGCGGGGCTGTACGAGATCCCCCCGCATGCGAGTGCCGCGCAGATCCTCGAGCTCTTCAACGAAGGCAAGGTGGTGCTCGAGCAACTGACGGTGGTAGAAGGGGCCACGTTCGCGGATTTTCTCGAAGCCCTGGCCGCACACCCGCGCATCGCTCATACCCTGCGGGGCAAGAGCGCCGCGGAGGTCATGGCAGCGATCGGGCACCCCGGTGCGGTGCCCGAGGGTGAGTTCTTTCCGGACACGTACCGCTTCGCGGCCAATACGAGTGATGTGGCCATTCTTGCTCTCGCGTACGAGGCCCTGCAGCGCGAGCTCGCCGCGGCCTGGCAGGCGCGCGCTCCCGGGCTGCCGTTCACTAGCCCCTACGAGGCGCTGATCCTAGCCTCGATCGTGGAGAAGGAGGCGGCGCTCAAGAGCGAGCGAGCGCAGATTGCCGGGGTATTCGTGAACCGCCTGAAGAAGGGTATGCGGTTGCAGTCGGACCCCACGGTGATCTACGGTCTGGGTGAGCAGTACGACGGCTCGATCCACACGCGCGACCTGCAAACCGATACGCCCTACAACACCTACACCCGCGACGGCCTGCCGCCCACGCCGATCGCCCTGCCGGGACGTGAGTCGCTGCGCGCCGCCGTGCAGCCCGAGGACACCGGTGCCCTGTACTTCGTCGCCACCGGCGCCGGGGACGGCGCGCACCATTTCTCGCGAACCCTGGAGGAACACAACCAGGCGGTGCAGGCGTATCTCGCCCGTCTGCGCAGCCAGGCGCATGCCCCGCCCGCACACCCGCAAGCCCCGCCACATCCATGAGCCGCGGCAAGTTCATCACGCTCGAAGGCATCGAGGGGGCCGGCAAATCCACCGCGGCGCGCTTCGTGGGCGCGACGCTCACGGCGGCGGGCCACGCGGTGCTTCTGACGCGCGAGCCCGGGGGCACGCCCCTCGCCGAGCGCGTGCGTGAGATCGTGCTGCAGCGGGGCAGCGAGGTCGTGACGCCCCTAACCGAAACGCTGCTCATGTTCGCCGCGCGTGCGCTGCACGTGACGCACGTCATCCGCCCGGCGCTCGCACGCGGGCAGTGGGTCGTGTGCGATCGCTTCACCGACGCCACGCGCGCCTACCAGGGCAGCGCCCGCGGTGTCGATGCGGCGCTCATCGAGCAACTCGCGCAGGCGGTGCACGGCGATCTGGAGCCGGACTGTACGTTGCTGCTAGACCTGGCGGTGCCAGCCGGGCTCGCCCGCGCGCGGGCGCGCGCCGCGGGGACCGATCGCTTCGAGGCCGAGACCGTGAGCTTCTTCGAGAAGGTGCGCGCCGGGTACCTGGCGCTTGCGCGTCAAGAACCTGAGCGCGTGCACCTGATCGATGCCGCAGCGCCCTTGGCGCAGGTCGAGCGCGCCATCGCCGCGATCCTTCAATCCTTGAGCGCGGGCGCTCGCGCATGAACGCGAGCGCGCAACTTACGCGGCCTGAGCCGTCCTGGACCGCCTCTGAGCGCGCAAAACTCCGGCAGGCCTTTGCCGCGGAGCACCTGCCGCACGCGCTCCTCATCCACGAGGCCCCGGGAGCGGGCGGTGAGTGGCTCGCGCTGTGGGCGGCATCGCTCGTGCTGTGTCGCAACGGGCCTTCGGCGCCCTGCGGCACCTGTGTGGCCTGCCGACGCGTGGCGCTGCGACAGCACCCGGATTTGTCCTGGCTGAGCCTGGAGGAGAACTCACGCCAGATCCGCATCGAGCAGGTGCGGGATCTGAGTGCCGAACTGGCGCTCACCAGTCACGCGGGTGGTTATAAAGTCGGGATCGTGAGCCCCGCGGACGCGCTCAATCGTTTCGCCGCCAACGCGCTGCTGAAAACCCTGGAAGAACCCGCGGCGCGTACACTGCTGGTGCTCGTGGCGACGCAGCCCTCGCGGCTGCCGCCGACAATCCTCAGCCGCTGTCAGCGCCTGCGGGTGCCTGCGCCGACGCGGGCGCAGGCGCTCGCCTGGCTGAGCGCCGCCGGCGGCGAGCGCCCCTGGGCGGCGGCGCTCGATACGCTCGGGGAGGCGCCGCTTCTTGCCGTGCACGCGGATCCGCAGGAGGTGGCCGCCGTGGGCGCCGAAGCGCAGCGCACGCTGGATGCCCTGGCCGCGGGCAGCGCGGATCCTGCGGCCACGGCGGAGCGCTGGGCGCGCGCCGAGCTGCCGCTGCGCCTGCAGTGCTTTGAGAATTGGCTCACAGAACGCATCCGGCGGGGCGCGTGGGCCGGAACCTTTATGACAGAAATGCGCGCTGGCCCCTACTTGTCAGGAGCCACTCCGGTCTTGAATATACGGGAGCTCTTCCGGCTGGTTGACGCGGTGCGGGAACTCCGTGCCTCGCTCGACGTCCCACTGAACCGGGGAGTGGCGCTGGAGGTTCTGTTCAGGCGGCTCGCCCCTTCAAGGGATTGGTCAGCTAAAGAGGAATGAGGGGATGGCGGCAACACCGGCAATTATTGGCGATGGGGACAGGCATTTGAGAGCGGGCGCGAACAAACCGGGACTTCTCACCCTCACCATCAAGGACAAGAGTGCCCTGTACCTCGCGTACATGCCGTTTGTGAGGAACGGCGGGCTTTTCATCCCGACCAACAGTAACTACCGCCTCGGGGACGAGGTGTTCATGCTGCTGAACCTCATGGGCGAGGACGAGAAACTGCCGGTCGCCGGGCGGGTGATCTGGGTCACCCCCAAGGGGGCGCAGGGCAATCAGGGCAAGCGTACCGCGGGCATCGGCGTGCAGTTCTCCGAGCAGGACCGCGGCCAGACGCAGAAGAAGATTGAGACCTATCTCGCCGGAGCTCTTTCCGGGGATAAGGCCACGCACACCATGTAGTTTCGAAGCGGGGCGATGCGCGCGCCCGGGTGCGGGCACGCAAAGATCCCGCTGATTCTTAGGGCTTGTCCGCCGCGCCGCCGCGCGTGAGCTGCAGACCCGCCCCGTTACCCAGGCCGCCGGTGAGCACGTAGGCGTCAAAGCCGCGTTCGACCAAGATGTACGCCGCCGCGGAGCTGCGTCGTCCGGTATCGCAGTACACGATGTAGGGCTTGGCGCGATCGAGCGTCGAGAGCTTAAGCCGGATGAGATAAAGGGGCACGTTCAGCGCGCCATCGATGCCGAGGTTCTGGTGCTCGCTTGGCAGGCGCACGTCAAGCCAGCGACCGCCGCGCTCGATAATCTTGCGCGCCTGTTCGGGATTGACCCATTGCAGGAGCGGTGCGTTCATCAGCTCGCGAAAGTCCTGCTTGTTCAGCCGCATGAGCACGCCATCCGTCACCATGGTCACGGTGGCGTTACGCTTGGCTTCGGCGATCAAGGCCTCCTCGCCGAAGGTATCCCCGACGTTGAGCTCGGCGAGCTTGATGCCCTCGCGGCTCAGGGGGGTCTCGCGGGTCACCGCGCACTTGCCCTGCACGATGATGTAGAAGTAATCCCCCTCATCCCCCTGTTTGATGACCACCTCGCCGGCGCGGCACGGGGTGCGCTGCAGGCGCTGGAAGATCGCCTGGATGTTGGCGGGTGGAATGCGGTGGAAGGCGTTCGTCTGCAAAAGCGTCGTCATCCAGTCGTCCGAGCCTGCGCTTTGCAGCTGCGCCTGCAGCTCCTCGACCTCGTAGCTGCCCGTCTGGTCCCAGGTGATCATGACATCGAGCAGGTCGCTGTCGATCGCCAGGAAAGTGATGTCATCGATCGCGCGCACCGTAACGCGGCGCGGCAGGGTCGGGTACAGGGGATTGCGCGCTTCGGCAGTGCCGCCCGTGATGGTGCCGGTCAGACGGGATTTCTCCAGCGCCTCGACGCGCCCGCTCACGAGCCACACCGTGCGCTTGTCCGTGTCGCCTTCGCTAAAGAGCGGGCGCCCGCGCGAGAGGCTCTTGACGGTGACTTTTTTGGCGAGCGCGGTCAGGTTTTCGCGCTTCATTCCATCGAGCGGCGCGAACTTCCTGAGCACTTCGACCGTGGCTGCCTGCTCTTCGGCCATGTCTTCCCAAAGGGTTGCGGATTTCGACTCTAAGCGGACGAAAACTAAAACAATATCTGGATCACACGCCTCGCGGCGCGACCCCTGTTGGATGGTAGCACAGGCCTTTCGGGGCGCCGGACACCTGTCACGCTTTTCCGTCGCTGGCCAACTGCACCCAGCCCACATCCGGTGTGAAACGTGCGCCATAGCGCGCTGCCAGTTCCTGCAGACGCGCGAGCACCTGGGGGACCCCCCGCGCGCGCGCATAAGTGAGAGGTCCGCCACGGAATGGCGCAAAACCGCTGCCGAAAATGACCGCCGCATCGACCAGGTCCGCGTCCTCCACCACGCGCTCGCGCAGACAAGCGACGCACTCGTTCACCATGACGAGGATCAGCCGGTCGATCAGATCCGCCGGCGCGGCCGGCACCGGACCGGCCGGCTTGACCGCCTTGCCGTCCTGCCACGGATAAAAACCCGCGCCGCTCTTGCGACCGAACTTCTTCGCCGCCAGAAGTTCACTCAGGCGCGGGATCTGCGTCACGGGACGCTTGAGCTGTTCGGCAATGATCTCGCCCACGTGCGCCGCTACGTCCAGCCCGACGACGTCGATGAGCTCAATCGGCCCCACCGGCATACCGAACTCGACCGCGGCTCGATCGATGCTCGAGAGCGGCACGCCTTCGCCTGCGGCGAGCATGGCCTCGTACATGTAGGGCGTCAGCACGCGGTTCACCAGAAACCCCGGGGAGCTCTTGCACGGAATGGGCAGCTTGTCGATGCGGCGCACGAAACCGCCAGCGGTCTGCAGCGCCGCGGCCGCCGTGTCCGCCGCGTGCACCACCTCGATCAGCGGCATCTGCGCCACGGGGTTGAAAAAGTGCAGGCCCACGAGGCGCTGCGGCTGCGCAAGTTTCGCCGCCAGGGGCTCGAGCATGATGCTCGAAGTGTTGGTGGCCAGGAGCGCCCCGGCCTTCATGCGCGGCTCAAGCTGCGCGTAGAGCTCCTGCTTGGCCGCGAGGTTCTCGAAGATCGCCTCGATGATGACGTCCGCTTCGGGTACGCCGGCACCGGCAACGTCCGCGCGCAGGCGTGCGCGCGCGGCGGCGTTTTGCTGTGGATCCTTCAGTCGCTTGTCGAAGAGTTCCTGGGCACGCTTGAGCGCAGGCTCCACATACTCCGGCGCGCGATCCTGCAGTGTGACGGTAAACCCTCGCAGTGCCGACCAGGCGGCGATGTCACCCCCCATGACGCCCGCGCCGACCACGTGCAGGTGATGCAGATCCTTGCCGGCCTTGCCGCCGGCGCTCTTCAGGCGATCCTGCAGCAGGAACACGCGCACGAGGTTGCGCGAGGTCGGGGTGGTAAAGAGGTGCGCCATGGAGCGCGCCTCGCCCTCGAAAGCCGCTGCGCCGTGCGCCCCGTAGCGCGCCCACAGATCAATCATCGCGTAGGGCGCCGGATAGTGCGCCCGCGGGGCACGCCGGGCGACCTGCGCCGTGAGGACTGACTTGAGGAAGGGACGTACGGGGGCGCTGCTGAGCAGCCGCTCGAGAAGCGGCGCGCGCCGCACCACCGGGGCCTGCCCCAACACCTCGCGCGCCGCCGCGCGCAATTCGCTTTCCGCAACCAGTCGGTCGATGAGTCCGAGCTTGAGCGCCTTCTCGGCGCGCACGGGCTTGCCGGTCAGCATCATCTCCATCGCCGGCCGCACTCCGATCAGGCGCACCGTGCGCACCGTGCCGCCGAAGCCCGGGTGCAGCCCAAGCTGTACCTCCGGTAGGCCGAGCGACAGGCGCTCGTCCGCGACCGCGACCCGGTAGCGGCAGGCGAGCGCGGTCTCCAGGCCGCCCCCGAGCGCAAAGCCCTGGATCGCCGCGACGCTCGGGCAGGGCAGGGCTTCCAGGCGATCAAAGACCGCTTGGCCGCGGCGGATGAGGGCGTAGCCGGCCGCCTCATCGGCGAGCGCGGTGAATTCGCGAATATCCGCGCCAGCGATGAAGCCGCTCTTTTTGCCGGAGATGAGTACCAGGCCGCGCGGCGGCTGCCGCTCAAGTTGCGCCAGATACCCGTCGAGCTCCGCGAGCACCGGCCCGGAGAGCACGTTGGCGGAAGTGTCGGGCTTGTCGAGCGTCAGCCACGCAATGCCCTCCGCATCCTGCTCGAGCTTCCAGGAGACCGCAGCAGCTTCGCTCATGGTGGTTTTATGTCCTGGTAGAAGGATCAGGCGGCTGACGCGCGGGCACTCGCCCCGTGAACCTCGAAGTCGCACACGAGCGGACGGTGATCGGAAAAGCGCACGTCAGGAACGCGAAAATCGGTGACCTCGATGCCCTCGCTCACGAGCACGAAGTCGAGCTCGATGCGCGGCACGCGCGCAGGGAAGGAGGGAAGGCCTGCGGTGTTGGCGCTGCGCAAGCCCGCGGCGCGCATGAAGAGGTAGATCTCGTGCGTGCCCCAGAAGGTGTTGAAGTCACCGGCGACGATTACCGGTTTGGCCGACTGCTGGATGAGGTCGTGCAGCGAGCGCAGCTGGTACTGGCGGTGGCGGAACTTCACCGACAGATGCACCAGGAACACGCACACCGCCGAGAGCTCCAGCTCGATGATCAGCCGCTTGATGCCGGTGTCGAAGTAGTGGAAGCGCTCCCCGTGCACGGTGGGTGCGGACAGGAAAGCGTTGCCCTGCTTGCGCACGATGGGCATGAACTGATTGAGCGAGTCTGCGCCGTACTTGGTCTGGTAGGTCGAGTAATGGCCAAGCTCACGCGCAATGTGATCCGCCTGATTCAGCATGCCGGTGCGGATCGAGCCGGTGTCGACCTCGACGAGCCCGACGACGTCCGGGTGCTCGGCCCGGATGAATTCGGTGATGCCCTTGAGCACCTTGCGGTTGCTGCGCAGGTACCCCGCGCCCGGCAGCGGCAGGTGAAACGCGGGGCCCGTGCCCGTGGCATAGCGGATGTTGTAGACGAGAAGTCGCACCAGGGGCGTATCTGCGCGTGAACCGTAGAGCAATCATTCTAGCCTGCGGCGCGCCCGCGTGTGCTGAGGGGCCGTGCACCTGCCGTGCAGCGTCGCCGTTACGCGTCACCGGGGCGCCAAGTTCCCCCGCACGGCCGCTTGTGCCAGACTTCGCGGCATGTCGCAGGACAACCCCCTCCGGCTCTTTATCACCCATGCGTGGCAGATGAGTGATGACTATCTGCGCGTGTTTGAGTATCTGGAAAGCGCCCGCAACTTTTTCTACCGCAACTACAGCACGCCGGACAAGCCGGTGACGGGCGACAAGGAGGCGCTGCGCGAGGACCTGCGGCGCCAGATTGCCCCGGTCGAAGCGGTCATTGCGCTCTCGAGTCTTTACGAGACGCAGAAGGATCTGATGACCTTTCAGCTGCTGTTCGCACAGGCGAGCAAGAAGGCCGTGATCCTCATGAAGCCTTTTGGCAGCGGCAAGGAGCCGCCCAAGGCGATCCTCGATCTCGCCAACGAAGTCGTTGATTGGGACGAGCGTGCGCTTGTTGATGCCATCCGCGAGCACGCCCGTCACGAGAAGACGGGGCGCTGGGACACGATCGAGTTCAAACTCGACTAGCCCTTCACGGACGCTACGCTTCGTGGGCGTAGAGCGAGATCACCTGCGGGACCCCCTTCTTCGGTCGCGTCGCCGTGAGGCCGTTGACCGCGACGCCGTTCATCACGACGTTCGGCAGTGGCACCGCCTCGCGCGTCGCTTCACACACGAACGCCCCGTAAAGCCGCACGACACCGGCAGCCAACTCGTCGGCCTCGCTGTTGGACATCTTGCGCACCGTGGCACGCACGGCGTCCTCGCCGCGCTGCGGGCGCTCGCGCGTCAGGGCTTCACGGCAGGCGCGGTACTGCGCGCGCAGCGGATCAGGAAGTTCCTCGGCGTTCACCTGCGCCAGATGATTGCGGAAGGCATCCGTCAGGCGATCCTTGATCGATCCGGCGCGTGCCAGCGACACGGCCGCGCCCTCAAGCTGTTCCCACGTAGTGCTCATCACTACTTCCTCGGTGACGCCTGCGTAGGTTCGTCCGGTTCGGGCCTGCGCGTACTGCGGCGTCGGTAATTCTTGTTGTCCGGTCGGTGATGGAATCCCCAGCGCGCTCAAGCGGCTGCGAGCGAAATATAGCTCAGACTCTAGGAAAAAAATACGCTCCCGTCGCACGCGACGGGGCAGCTCAGGTCGGCACAGCTTGTGCTTGCTCGGCGGCGATGCGCAGGCTCGAGAGGCCTACGCCATCCGGAAACCACATTAATACAAACGCGTATCTAATTAAATAGACTAGCTAATTAGCCCAGCAGAACGCTGTGGTGTTGTTGTTATTTATATCGAACGCCCACTGCGTGCCCGTGTTATCCACCTGGAACTTCTGGCACTGATTGTCGGCGGCCTGGCTCTGTCCGGCCACCGGCGTGGCCGTGATCAGATATCCGGGTGCCGTCTGGTTACTCGGTGCGCAGGCAGCGGCCATGCCCGGTCCTATGGCGCAGACCGTCACGTTGTAATAGCCGCTGCCGACCACCTGCGGCCAGGCGCCCACCGGATAGCCGACATCGGTGGTGGTCTGTGAGTAGTTGGCACCCGTGGTGCTGGTGCTGAAATAGCGCTCCTCGCGCCCCGCGAGGTCAAGGAGCGCGGTCTTCGCCTCGACGCGGCGCGACTGACGCACCTGGCTCATATAGGAGGGTACCGCGATCGCCATGAGGATGCTGGCGATAACCACCACCACCATGAGCTCGATGAGCGTGAAACCCTGCGCCGACCTTGCTGCTCGAGGATCCATCTTAGCTTTCTCCGTGCGTCTCTTAGCGCAGTTCGATCCAGCTTAGCCGACGCCCGGTGGTGTTCGGCGGCAGGTTGAGGCCGAGCGTACCGCCCTGGATGTTACCGCCGGTCGTGCCGCTGCCGCCCGAGACCATGTTGGTCTCGAACACGAGGTACTGCGTACCGGCACTGTTGCTCGTTACGAAGGAGCTACCGGTCGCGTTCGTCTGCATGGCGATTGCGTGCGCATCCTGGTAGGCGGCGGCGTTCGCCGTCGGATTGGCGTTGAGCGCAGCCTGCTCGCCCGGGGGCAGGAACACCTGGTTGAAGGCCCCGCCGCTCAGCGCCGAGAGCACGTAGGTAAAGCCCGTGTCACTGCTGATCGCGCACGAGGTGGGCGAGTTGGGCGCCGGCACGATCGAGTTGACCGTGAGCGCCTCCTGCACCAGTTCCGGACTATAGATGATCTGCTCTCCCGTGCCCGGCAGATTCAGGTACCAGCCGTACTGGCGCGGCTGGCTGCCGCTGGTGCACGCGCCGGTCCAGCAGATGGTCGCGTTCGCATTGATGTCCACGTTCGTGGTACTTGAGGAGCCGGTGGTGTAAGTGCTGGTGCTGACAGTCTGGTACTGCAGATTCGCCGGCGTGAGCGTCACGAGCCCCGCGGTCGCCCGCGTGAGGCTCGCGTACTGCGCACTGGAGACGCCATCCCAGCCGGGAGGGTTGGTCGCGGGGGGGCCGAGTCGGCCGCCGTCGGTCGCACTGACGTTCCAGTCCCACACGCCATAGAGCGACTGCGTGCCGCTCGCGTAAGTCGCGGCGCTCGTGTTGGTGAGGCCGATCTTCTGCCCGGTGCCGAAGAGCACCATGATCTGCTGCTCCATACCGGGGTTCGGTGCGCCAGAGGCAACCACCACCTGCGTCGTGATCGGCTGACCTCCGGTCTGGAAGATCGGCCCGGGGGTGACCATCCAGTTCGCCTCATTCGGATCGGTCAGGTCGAAGCGCCAGACGTTGCCCTTCAGATCGCCCGCGTACACATAATCGGTGATGTGATCACCGTCGAGGTCCGCGGGGGTGACGAAGGAGATTCCGTTGCCACCGGCGACGCCCGTGCTGAGGTAGTAGATGAGAGCGTTCTGCGCGCCCGTGTTCGGATCGAGCGTCATGACGAAGATGCCCGCATCGCCCGAGGTGCTGCCGATACCGTTGCCGAAGAGCACGGCCCAGCGGCCATCGTGCAGGCGTCGAATCTGGGGCGTCCCGAAGGTATTGCCCAGGTTCGCGCCGCAAGTGGTGTTACCCACGCAGCTGATGGTGCTGCTGTTCCACTCGCCCATGACCAGGCTCGCGGCATTGCCCTCGGAGAAGTTACCGGGGTTGGTCACATCGAGTGCGAAGATGGCTGCACCGCCGGCGCCCAGGCCTCCGACCACCCAGGTGTGCCACTGACCCCCGAAAAACAGGTCGCCGGTCCCGGGTGTCGCGTTGACGAAGTAGTTATGTCCGTACAGCGCGTTAGCGTAGTCGTCCGGGACCAGAGCGGCGTTCGTGACGTTCGGGTGGATCAGGTTCGCGGCTACACCACTGATGGTGGAACCAGGCATGTACGCCAGCACTTCTAGACCGTCGTTGTTGGTGAAGCAGCTCGCACTGGGCGTGGTCGCGCAGTTCCCGGAGCTCGAGTTGTAGACACCGCTGCGGAAGCCGTGCAGCAGACCGTCGTTGGCGCCCACATACACCACCTGCTGACGATTGAGTTCCGCGTTGATGTACGCCGCGTAGGTCTGCGCGCTCGTGGCGTTCTCGGGCATCGTGGCCGTGGGGTTGAGGCGGTCGTTCCAGTTCACCGCATACGGGGAACCGGGCGCTCCCACCCAGGCGGGGCTCGAGTCCATGATGTCGGCGAGCACGCTCGTGCGGCGGCGGAACTCACCCGCCCCCGAACTATTGATTTCGTTGGTCCGATCGCCCCGCAGATAGCTGACACGGTCGGCGGGTGTGTTAAGCGCCGGGAACCCCGGGGTGCCGTCGGCCATGTCGATCGCGGCCTGCTGGGCGGCGGAGAGGTTGTTGTACTGGAACGGGACACCGCCGGTGCCGTTCCAGGTGATGATCTGACGACCGCCAGCCGAGGCGCTGCCCAGATTGGGTGACTCAGGCGAGATCAGTCCTGCGACGCCTGTAGTGCTGCAGGTGCTGCCTGCGGGTACCCCGGTCAGGACGCAAGAGGCGTCCCAGTTCGGTGTGGCGGCGATTATGACGTTACCGAATGCATCGAACCCGAGGCTGCTGGCCGTGACGGCGCCGGTCCAGCCGTCGCTCGGGTTGTAGTAGGCGAAGTACGCCTGCACGCCGGTTTCAAGTTTGGCGGACTCGCGTTCGCTGGCGCCCGCGGAACTCGCCGCCGAGGTCGCAGGATCCGCCCGGAAGCACAGGATTTCGTGGATGTTCGTGCTGCCGCCGGTTGAGCCGGCGAAACCGAACAGGAAGTTCGGCGGCAGCGGTCCATTGGCGGTCGTGATGTTCTGCTTGGTGAGCACGGCTTGCCAGGCGCCGCAGCCGGCCGCCGGACAGATCGAATAGGACAGACTCAGCAAGCCATTCTGCGAGATCTTCAGCTGATAGTAGATTGGCGTGGCCGCAGGGCGCGTCGTCGCGCTTTCCGCCGCAATCTTGGTGCCGGCGCTGAGCACGGTGTAGCCGCCGGGCAGCGCACCGTAGTCGAGAATCCCCGCCGAATTGTAGGTGTTGGTCAAAGCGGCGGCACCGGCATTCGTCGGAGTCGCGGGCGTCGCATAGTTCCACAGGTTGCCGGTCCTGCAGGTGTTCTGCACCGCAGCGTACCAGTCGGTCTTGGCCGAGGCGGGCGCGGGGCTTTCCGTGGCACTTGAGGTCGCACCGATGGTCGTGGTGGCGCTCGCGCTCGCCGTGATCGTGCTCGGCGAACTCGCCGCGGGGGTCGCCGCCGTCGGGGCGTGGGTGGTCGGCGTCTGGTTCAGTGCACCTTTCGTGCACTCGCCGGTGCCCGAGTTCCACGTGTAGCCCGCGTTACACACTTCGCACTCAACGGTCGTCGAGTTATACGTGCCGGTGCTGCAGGTCTCGCACTTGTTGGCACTCGAATTATACGTGCCGCTCGCACAGGTCTCGCACTTGCCCGTGCTGGAGTTGTATGTTCCGCTCGAACACACCTGGGTCGTACAGGTATTGGTGCTCGAGTTGTAGGTATCACCGACCGGGCAGTTCTCGCACTGCCCGGTGGTGGAGTTGTACGTGCCGCTCGCGCAGGTCATGGTCGAGCAGTTGTTGACGCCCGAGTTGTACGTGTCACCGGTCGGGCAGCTCTCGCACTGGCCGGTGGTGGCGTTATACGTGCCGCTGCTGCAGAGCGTGGTCACGCAGGTATTGGTCGTCACGTTGTAAGTGCCGGTGCTGCAGCTCATGCACGTCCCGGTGCTCGAGTTGTACGCGCCACCGTTGACGGCACACGAGGTAGTAAGTGACGAGGGATAATAAGGTGCCGCGGCGTTGTTGGGATTGGTGCCGTACGCTCCGGTGAGCGCATTCCAGGAGATGCTGCCGGCGCCGCGCAGACCGATGCGGCCGGGCTGATAGCCGCCGCCGCTCGCTGTGTTGTCCCCCGAGGCGGTGGTGCCGGTCTCGCCGAGGGTGTTGGTCACGCCGTTGAGGAAGTTGCCGTACTCATCGATGCCGAGCCCGAGATAGCCGCCGTTTAGGCCGTTGTAAGGCGAGTTCGAGTTCGAGCAGCTGTAACCCAAGCTGCCGCCCCAGGCGCCCAGGCCGTTGCCGTCGCCGGCCGCCTGACCGGTGATGGTGGCGGTGTTGAGTTTGCTCGCGTCCATGAGGAAGAAGCTGATGCCGTCCGCCCCGTCCGCGCCGCTACCGCCGGAATTACCCAGATAAGTCACCGTCTTGAAGGTGATAGAGACACCCTGGCCGGTCGGGAACGGCGTCGTCGACACGATGCCACCGTTCTCGCTGAAGCCGTAGGGGGAGCCGTTGGTGAAGCGCAGCGCACCCTTGCCGACCGGATCGGGGAAGGTGCCGCTATTGCCGCCCACCAGCACTTCGCCCGTGCTCTTGTTGTAGTAGCTCGCGGCGATGGTGGTACAGCCGGGCAACTGCCCGGTCCCGGTAGTGGGCTCCGCGCCCGTAGCGCTTCCGGCCGTAAGACACGCGCCGTTAAAGAAGTACCAGGGGTTGATCGTGCTCGCCTGGGTGAAGTCCTCCTTGATGGAGGATTGCGCCTCGACGGCGAAGGGTGCGGCAAGCGCCACGATCGCGGCGAGTACGATAGAAAAGCTATTGCGGTTCATCACAAACCACCTCTGTTGACGACGCCCTGTTGGACTTCGTAGACACTTTCAACAATCGCGACCGTGTTGGCCGCACTGCCATATCCGTAAGCATCGATCTGATACGCCTCGCCTGCGGCATCCGCCGCGACCCCCAGATCGGTGATCCAGAAGGCGGGGGTATTAAAGTAGGGCGGGTTGCCCGCCTGCGCGGGCTGTCCGACGAGCAGCATGCCCTGGGGCGTATAGGAGACCTGTATGGGCCAGGGAAGAGGAAGCGACGTTATGCTGGCGACGGCATACTGCTGCGTCGGGGTCTCGTTGCAGATCTGTCCCAGCGTCGGGCTCGCGATCAGCGAGCCGCTGCAGGCGACGGCGCCGGCGGCGGTGTTGTTACTCTGTAGCAGCCACCATTCCGCGTACTGCTGCGCACTGTCGGCGGCATGCAAGGCGCGTTCTTTCTCGCGCAGGTTGCCGGCGATGCGCTCCTGCGTGCCGAAACTGCGGAACATGCTCAGCGCCAGAATGGTGATGATGAGGAGCAGCAAAATGCTCGTGACGAGTGCCACGCCGCGCTGCTTGCCCGCTGCCCTGTGCTGGCGGCTCATGTGTGCAACCCCGCGCGTGCCATCACCTCGATGACACGCTCCATCGTAATCGTGGCCGGCGGGTTCGCCTGCCCCGCTACGGCCAGCGGGTTCGCGAAGGTCAATACGACCCGAACCGCGCTGACGCTCTGCATATCCCCAGGAGCGAGCATCTGGTCCCAGGTGACGTAGGTATCCACGTTGTAGTCTGCGAAGGTCGGATCACGCTTCACGCCGTAATAGACCGCCATCGCCGTCACGCCCGTGATGAGCGCCACCGGGGCGCCACCATTGACCGAGCACAGCAGCTGATTACCAGCCGCATTGGCGGCTACGAAGAAAGCAATAGTGTAGGTAACGGGCGCCCCCACCAGCGAGCTGTCGGTGCCATCGCAGAGGATCGGACCGTGCCCGGGCGACACCATGAAACGCGTGGCGAGGGTGTCCTGCGCGGCACTGTCGGCCGCACCCACCGTGTGAAACCCGGTAAACGCCGAGCCGGCCAGGAATGCCGCCGTCGCCGTCGTCGGCGCAGGATTCGGGGCGGCACCAAAGTTGCCGATCGTGTCGGTCAATGGATTGGCGAAGTAGCCGCCGGACTGGATCGCGTCGGTGATCACGGTTAGGGCGAAGCGCTGTTCATCCTGCAGCTGCGCGAGCGCCTGCTGACTCATATTGGCCCGGCGCACGGTCTGCACGATCGTGAGCAGCCCGCCGAGCAGGAAGAGCGCGATGGCCACGGTGACCATCAGCTCCACCAAGGTAAAGCCACGCGCGTCGCGCGCGGGCCGCATGCTTGTCTTGGCGTGTGTGCTCATGGCTCGACGTACAATGTAAAGATCGGTTGCTCGGTTACGCTGGCACCGGTAGTCGCGGTGTCGACCGCGGCTTGCTCCACCTGCGCCTCGGTGCTGTTCATCGCGACGGCCTTCTCAATCCATTGAATCTGCACCGTGCAGCTCGTGGGCGCGGGATTGCCCACGGGTGTGGCCGGACAGGTGATGGCGGCGGTGACGGGATACGGCAGCAGTTGCGAGAGCGCGTTCCACCAGCGAGCGAGGTCGAAGGCCGCCAGCGCCGCCGTATTTCCTGCGGCCGCGGGGCTGCACGTGGGGAGGCCGTTGTTGGTGCCGATACAGGGGCTCAGAACGGGCGGTCCAATGTCCGCGATCGTTTGGGCCTGGAGCGAGGCGTCGGTGGATACCACCACAGGGATCGCGCCGGCGGGCGCGCCCGAGGTGATCTGCACCTGAAACGCCGCGGGGAAACTGGCCCAGTACTCCCGGTTGGAGTGCATGGCGGAGGCGATGCTCGCCGCCTCAATCGCCGCGAGCGAGCGCTGCCGCGACATGTTGGTGTTGGAGACGGCCATGGCCTGCATCTTCGCGATGCCGAGGAGCCCCACGCAGATCACAACGACGGCCACCATGACCTCAACGAGGCTGAAGCCCGATGCGCGAAACAGGGGTGTAGGTGCGCGTTTCATTAGCAGGTCGCTGGATTAAAGGTACGGGTAAGGGTCGTCATCATCCCGACGGCGGTGATTTGCAGGCAGCGCGTGTACTGATTGTTGAGCGTCGGTTCCG
This sequence comes from uncultured Pseudomonadota bacterium, assembly GCA_963850955.1. Taxonomy (GTDB): domain Bacteria; phylum Pseudomonadota; class Gammaproteobacteria; order Steroidobacterales; family Steroidobacteraceae; genus 13-2-20CM-66-19. The sequence goes on along the minus strand of CAWKMW010000004.1, from coordinate 2,830,573 downwards.
TCAAAGTGAGGGTGGTTGCCACGAAGCCGTTGACGGTCGTGGCAAAGCCTTCGCGGTTGAAGGTCACCGAGGTCACCCCGCCGCTCGCGTTGAACGCATCCGGAGCCACCACGCCGGTGAAGGCGCCCTGCACCTTCAACACGCGCTCGCCCGCATCGACCACGGCGTTCGAGTTCGGGTCGGAGAAGACGATCCAGCCGACATTCCAGTTAGAGCCGCCGCTACAGTTGGCACCGTCCGTGGAGGCACAGGCGGTCACGCCGTTGCCCTCCTTGAGCGCCTCGCCGCGCGCGTACTGCAGGTCACCCAAGAGGCCATTGACCTCCGCGGACATGCGGTACGAGGTGCTGATGTACTTGTACGACGGTATCGCGATCCCCAAGAGGATCGCGACGATCGCCGACACCACCAACATCTCGGTGAGCGTGAAACCTTTTTGCCGCTTCATGGGACGGCAATGTACTGGAGGGCAGAGGCGGGCAAAGCGGTACTGCGTCACATCGGGCCGGCCGTCCGACCAGCGGGCGCTGGGCACCTACAGACGGTCGCTGCAAATGCACATAACGCCGCACGCGGGGAGACAGTCTCGCTCGGACGCTCGGGTTTTGCCGCGGAAGGGGCTCTTTATATCGGTGCTCGTGCACGCCTGAGGGCACAGACGCTGCGCGGGTCAGTACCGTCCGACCCCAGGCGAGGCTCATCGCCTCTGACGCGCAGCCGCGCCACCGATGAGAGTGCACGCACCGCAGTACGCCACATGTTCGCCAGAGGTGAAGCATCATGGACAAATTGGCAGGTTTACGTGTCGCGATTCTCGCCACCGACGGTTTCGAGCAGTCGGAACTGACCGAGCCGCGCAAGGCCTTAGACGAAGCCGGGGCGAGCACCGAGGTCGTGTCGCCCCGAGGACGATGCGATTAAGGGTTGGAGTCACAAAGAGTGGGGCCGGATGGTCGACGTCGACCAAGCCCTCGACGAGGCTAACCCTGACGACTACCACGCCCTGGTGCTACCCGGCGGCGTCATGAATCCCGATGCGCTGCGCATGCAGCCCAAGGCGGTCGCGTTCGTGAAGGCCTTCTTTGATGCCGGCACGCCCGTGGCCGCGATCTGCCACGGTCCCTGGACGGTGGTGGAAAGCGGCGCCGCCCGGGGCCACCGCATGACCTCCTGGCCCTCACTCAAGACGGATATCAGAAACGCTGGCGGTGAGTGGGTCGATGAGGAGGTCGTAGTCGACGAGAACTAGGTTACCAGCCGCAAGCCCGATGATCTGCCGGCATTTAAACGGGAAATGATCGCGCTCTTCGGCCAGCATCAGGCCGGCAAGCGCGAGCCGCGGACAGATTCGCCGCCGAGTCGGCACCGAAGAGCTGAAGGGGCGGCCCGCGCGCGCCGCTAGACGCCGAGCAGGGGAGGCAGTTCCGCAAGGGAGCGCACTTGGAAATCCGGGGTGCCGGGCAGGCGCTCTGCCTTCTGTCCGTAACGGTTGCACCACACCGTGCGCAGACCGAACGCGGAGGCGGCATAGGCATCCCAGCCGTTCGACGACTGAAAGGAGATCGCCTCGCGCGGCACTCCCAGGCGCTCGACCGCCAGCTGATAGACCTTCGGGTGCGGCTTGTAGACTCCGACCTCCTCAACGGAGAGTACGGCGTCGAAGAGCGCTGCGAGCTTCGTATGCGCCAGCGTCGAGGCGAGCATGTCCGGGGAGCCGTTGGAAAGAATCGCGGTCTTGAGCCCGGCCGCCCGGAGTCGCGCCAGCATCGCGCGCACTTCGGGAAAGCACTCCAGGGCAACGTAGAGATTCATGAGGCGGATCTGCAACGCTGCGTCAGCGAGACCGAGCGCCTCGAGCGAGAACTCGAGAGCATCTTCGGTAATCTGCCGGAAGCTCGCATAGCGTCCCTGCAGCGATCGCAGCCAGGTGTACTGGAGTTGCTTTTCGCGCCAGAGACTCGTCAGCGCCGTCGCCTGATCTCCGAGCGCGTCGCGGCATCGCGCGGCGGCTGACGCGTAGTCAAAGAGAGTGCCGTAAGCATCGAAGACGCATGCACGGATGCCGATCAGCTGCGCGCCCATTGCTTCGCTCCTTCAGCGGCCAGGTACACGCGACCTCCCGAATGTGAGGCCGGTCACGCGCGGCGGGCGTGACGCGAAAATTGCGCTCACTGCAGGCAGCCGGCACGAGCCCCCAGGACGCCCGCGCCGCATCGGCGGTTCAGCCTGTGGAATCCGTCTACATCCGGGAGGTCAATGTTGTGAAGTGCATTCACCGCTCCCGCGCGCAGAAGTGGCAAATAGGAGCACTGAACGTACGGCACTACGTCGACCATCTTAAGAGGATGGAAGGACGGCCGATGATACCGCTGATCTTCGCCATCTTCGGGGACATGGACTCAGCCGCGATCGCCGCGCTGACCGCCGCGCGCGACTGCCCCCGGCAGTATGAGTGCGGCGGTGTGATCTACGAAGACTCCCAGCAGCACTTCCGCGTGAGCCCGCCGCTGAGTTCCCACAAGCACTTCGGGCTGGAGATTCTGCAATACAGCGAAGCCACACCCGACGGCTGGCGGATCGTGGCGGACTACCACACGCACATCTGTTCTTCGCACAATCGTCTGTTCGCCAATTTCTTCTCGCCCGCCGACGCCTACGTGAACCAAGGTTTCCACACCGTAGGCTATATGCTCAGCTTCTGCGACGGCAACGTGAGGCGCTATGACCCCTCGCAGGACGACCGCGACGATGAGGTCGTGCACTTCACGAGCGGACGCGAGATCTACCTCACCTGTGGCCATATCTCGGGGTGGATAGAGACCTTGTAGGCTCAAGCGAGCAACCGCTGCGGTGCAGACAAAGCTCGGTGCGACCCGAACCTACCGGCAGCGTCCCGATAACTCACACTGAAACCCGGCAGCCGCTGCTATGTCTACTCAGAGACTTATTTATAACCTCTAGCAGCCTGATGCAAAAGCCCTGTTAGAGGCGTCTGCGGGTAAAATTGTCGAGTCCAAGGCAACGCGGAGTCTGAACGGATGCGCGGTGAAGTAGATCCTCAGGGACAGATGTTCAGTTACTTCTCGCCGGAGTCGCGTGTGCCGGCGGATCATCCGCTGCGCAGCATTAAGGCCCATACGGACCGGGTGCTCAAGGAGCTGTCGGGGGAGCTTGAGGGGCTGTACGCGAGCGGCGGGCGCCCGTCGATCCCGCCGGAGCAGTTGCTGAAGGGTCAGTTGCTGATGGCGCTGTATTCGGTGCGCTCGGATCGGCAGTTCTGCCAGATGCTCGACTACAACATCCTCTTTCGCTGGTTCCTGGACATGAGTCTGGATGATGCGGGGCTGGATCAGTCGAACTTCTCACGCCTGCGCGAGCGGCTGGTGAAGGAGGATCTGGCGCAGCGCTTCTTTGATGCGATTGTGAAGGTTGCACGGCGCGAGGACTTGTTGTCCTCGGAGCACCTGACGGTGGATGGAACGCTGATCGAGGCCTGGGCGGGAGCCAAGAGCTTCAAGCCCAAGGATGGCCCGCCGCCACCCTCGGATGGTCGAGGTGGAGTGGATTTTCGCGGCCAGCCGCGCACGAACGACACGCATGGATCGACGACTGATCCGGAGGCGATGTCGGCTCGCAGAGGCAAAGGCAAGGAAGCGAAGCTGTGCTTTGGCGGTCACGCGCTCATGGAGAACCGCAACGGCTTGTGCATCGACATTCGCGTGAGCTCGGCGCTCGAGACCGAGCCGGCCGCGGCGGTGGCACTTCTGAAGCGCCAGCTGCGCAAGCGCCTCAAGCCCCTCAGCCTGGGTGCCGATAAGGGTTACCACAGCAGCGCGTTCGTCAATTTCCTGCGCCACAAGGCCATCCGGCCGCACATCGCGCAGATCGATGGACGCAGCACGGTAGGACTCGACGCTCGTACTACGCGCCATGCGAGTTACTGGATCAGCCAGAGAAAACGCAAGCGCGTCGAAGAGATCTTTGGTTGGATGAAAGCGTACGGCGGCTTGCGCCGCACCCGCTTCCGCGGCCTTGCCCGCGTGCAGCTGCACGCCTACCTGGTCGGAGCAGCTTATAACCTGCTGCGCATCAGTCGATTGCGAGCGGTCCCAGGATAGGTGTCGATTAAGGATGGCCATGATGGCTGAGAACTACGACAGACGCCTCAAATGGCTTCCGATCAGGCGCTTGAACCGATCAACGTCGCCACCTCGGGCATCGAACGCGTTCATTTCCAACGCTTTTGCATCAGGCTGCTAGGGCAATCCCCACCAGCCGTGCTGGCCGCGGGAGTGAGGTCACCATGAAACTCAGCATACTTCTCTTGGCTCTTTTGCCAATCGCCGGTTGGGCCGAGGACACCAAGCAACCACGGACTCTGGGCAATATGGCCGTGATGCATTTGTACTACTACGCGCCCAAGACTCTCGAGGTCACTTACGTGGACTCCTACCTGTTCAAGGATGAGGGCTCCTGCAAGAACGCGATTCCAAAGGCCCTGCAAATCGCAAATATTTACGCCAGTGAAGGCGACATGGTGAGCGCTTCCTGTGTCGGCATGACCCCTCCGGAGGCGATCACGAAACCGAACAAACCGATCCCGGGAGACAGCACGGAGCTCTAGAGCGAATCCCTCGCGATCGCCGAGAGCGCGGCCGCGGAGCCGGCGGGAGGTGCACTGGGCACTCTGCCATGCCGCTCGGTCGGCAACGCAGCGGTATGGGAGGAGGGGTCTCGTGCGCTGGACCCGGATCTCGACGATCTGCTGTAAACGATCACCTGCCGGACGAGCTATCCGGGAACACGTATCCCGTTGTCACGGAAGAAGGTCGGCGTGCTCAGGAGTCTGCCGGCATACGCTTTCGCCTCAGGCTGCGTCACGAGCCACGCAACCACCTCCGCGGTGACCTCCGGGGTGAACGCGCGGCCGGCGGCAATCAGGGATCGAATCTGCTCGCCAAAGACGGTGGCCATCGTGTCAGTCACCGTCATCTGCGGCTCGACGAGGAAGGAGCGGATGCCTTCGTCGCCGTGCTCGAGATGCAGGAATTCCGCGAGCCGATGAAAGGCGCTCTTGCTCGCACCATAGAGAAAGCCCCAGCCGCCCTTCGCGGGGGAGACGGTCGGCGGCCCGACACCAGCCACGGAACCGATGCACACCACTGTGCCGCCGCCCTGCGCGATCATGACCGGGAGGAGGCGCCGAGTGATGTAGACCTGGTTTACCAGGGTGCCGAGAAGGCAGGCGTCGAACTGCTCCTGCGTAAACTCAGCGAATCGGTACATGAGTCCGGGTCCCTGGTAGATCGCGTTATTCACGAGCACATCGACGCGGCCCCAGCTTCCTAGCACGACATCAAGTGCCTCATCGATCGAAGGGCGCGCGAGTATGTCCAGGCGCAGACCGAGCGCCTCGCGCCCCAGAGCGCGCACCGCCGCAACCGTAGATTCAATGCTACCCGCCACGGGGAGCTCCCGCGGGTCCTTCGCGCTGGCGGACGGCACCTTGCCTTCACCTTCCCTGAGCGTGCGTCCGGTCACCGCGATGTCAAAGCCCGCGCGCGCCAGACTCAGCGCACAGGCTTTGCCAATGCCACGCGTCGCACCGGTCACAAACGCCACTTTTCGCACGCGAAGCCCCGCTGCTCGTCAACCGACGCGCCTCATGGTACTTCGTTCCGCTCACGTTCCGGCGACACGGCAAGCCAATCGGACGGCCTCAATTCGCCCGGTGAACGTCGCATTGTGTCTCGACAGACAAGCCCATAGAAAGCGTAAGGCCGGGCATCGTCAGAGGTTCTTTTTTTACATCGGCCTCGCTCTTCCCGTCCCTCGGAGCGTCATCCGCGGCGGGGGCCGTCCCCGCACCTATCGGCTCTCCCCGATGTGCCCTTGTAGCTCGGAAACCTCGGCTTGAGGCGGTCGTACGCTCCACAGCCCCAAAAACTCATTGTCGATGATTCCGTTGCGTAGTAGTTTTGGATCAGGATACGCGACTAGCGTTCCTGAGAGCACCTAAGGCAACGACTGCGTAGACTACGCCGTCTCCGGGTTGCGCATATAGACAGGAAGGGGGTTCAGGATGTCAACACGGGATCTCGGCTGCTCGATCAGCGCAGCGCTGAGTCTGGCCGCCGGCATGTGCTCAACCGCCACCGCGGCGGAAGAGGAGTCCGCGGGTCTTCAGGAAGTCACCGTCACCGCGACCAAGACCGGTGAGACCTCGGCGCAATCCACACCGCTCCCGCTCACGGTCTTCACCGCGGATGACCTCTCGCAGCGCGCGATTGGAAACATCACGGGTATCTCTGCGGACACCCCGGGGCTGCAGCTCACGGACCTGTCCGGGTACACCCAGCTCTTCATCCGTGGCGTCGGCTCCAACACCGTCTACGTAGGCTCGGACCCGAGCTCCACGCTCAACGTCGATGGCGTTTACCAGGCGCGGCCGCTCACCTACACGACTGACTTTCTGGACGTGGAGCGCGTCGAGGTGGTCATGGGTCCGCAGGGCACCCTCTATGGCCGCAACGCCGTCGGCGGCGCCATCAACGTGATCTCGCGGGCACCTTCGCCGACGCTCACCGGCGAGCTGCAGCTCTCGGGCGGCAACTACGGCGAGGTCGGCGCGCAAGGCTACATCAGCGGACCGCTCGGCGACTCCGGCCTGCTGGGAAGTCTTGCGATGAGCCGCTACACGCACGACTTTTACTTGGACAACGTATCCACCGGGGGCGGGCTCGAGAACGCCGACCATTACGGCACCCGCGGGCAGCTACTGATCCCGTTCGGCAGTGCGGCGAGCCTGACGCTGCGCGGCAATTACACCTATTCGAGCGACGCGTTCGGCGGTGATCCGAAGCTTCTCGTGCCCATCGGCGTGCCGCTCGATGACTCGATCCTCGGGAACTATCGCACCGTGGCGCTTGACCAGCCGGCATATTCCACCTTCAAGCAGTACGGCATGGCGGCCGATCTGGTCGTACATCTGAGTGACAGCATGACGCTGAAGTCACTCACCGCGTACCAGGACTTCTGGGGCGAGCTCGGCCTGGACGCCGACTCGAGCAGTCTCAACATCCTGTACACGATCGAGAATCCAATCCGCCAGCACCAGATCAGCGAGGAGCTGAACCTCAACGCGACCTGGGATGCGCTCACCTACGTGGTGGGCGCCTACTACTTCACCGAGAACGACGCCGAGCCGCTCACCGTGTTGGTGCCGGGCGCCGACGTCGCGAATCTGAACTCGGGCAAGATCGTGGATGAGTCCGAGGCGCTCTACGGCCAGGCCGAATACCATTTCACGCCCAAGCTCTCCGCCATCGTTGGCCTACGCTATACGCACGAGAGCAAGGACTATAGCCAGTGGAACTCCTGGGTGGGTTCGGCCGATCCGGCGCAGGTTGCCACCGCACCGGTTGTCGGACCGCCGTATTTCCCCCCGCCCTTCGTAGTCACACCCTCGCGCTCCTGGAGCGCCTCGACACCGAAGTTCGGTATCAACTTCACCCCGATGGATAACGTCCTGACCTACGCTTCGGCGACGCGCGGTTTCAAGAGCGGGGGATTTGATTTCGGCTCGCCCACCGCGCAGGACGCCACCAACGGCTACAACCCCGAGTACCTCTGGGCCTACGAGCTCGGGGTGAAATCCGACTGGCTCGAGCATCGCCTGCGGGTCAACGTCGACGGATTCTTCTATCAGTACTCGGACATGCAGGTTGAGGTGTTTGTGCCGCCGGCGAATGCGATCACGGAGAATGCCGCGACCTCGCATATCTCGGGCGTGGATCTGCAGGTGGCCGCGCGCCCCATCGCGCCGCTTGAGCTGCACGCGACGCTGGCATACTTGCACGCGCGCTACGAGAGCTTCCCGGGGGCCTACGTCACTCCTTTTGGGACTTTTAACGCGAGCGGCAACACGCTGAACCAGGCCCCCGACTGGGCCTACAGCGGCGGCGCCACCTACACGCTCGGCCTCGGTCACCTCGGCTCGGCGTACGCCGGGGTCGACTACACCGGCCAGTCGCGCGTTTTCTTCACGCCCGCGAACAATGGCGTCAACGGCGTCACGGGCTATCCGCAGCAGCAGGGCGACTATGGCCTGCTCTCGGCCCGAGCCGGCTGGAACAGCGCCGACAGCCGCTGGAACTTCGCCGTGATCGGTCTGAACCTCACGCAGCGCCAGTATGTGACCGGCACGGTGAACTACGGTGCGGGCGTAGCGGGGCGCCCCGGCGACCCGCGCACCGTTCGCGGCCAAGTCACCTACAAGTTCTGATCCGCGGCTCACCGGGCCGCCGCAGTGCCGCGCAAGCCAGAGCGTCCAATGGCAGGTCGCGGTTCGGGGCACTGCGTCGCGGTAGCGCCGGGCGGCGGTGCTCGTTCTCCTTACTCCTGCCCGTCGAGTCCCCGTCACGATCCCGTGCGCAACGAGAGCTCGCGCGATGATCCGGTGCGCCACTTCTTGCGCGGCCTCGCCGAGCCCCTGAGCTGTTAACATTGGCCATTGGCGGGTGAGTGCGCGGCGGGCATCACCCGATACGGCGTCGTCGCTGCGACGGATAAAGTGCTGATGGGGCGCCTCGGGCTTGCGCCAGAGAAGCGTCCCGCCTAACTAAAAGAGTCTCCATGACACGTCTGACTACACTTGCCGGGTTCGTGCTTAGCCTCGTGTTTACCGGCTCCGCCACGTTCGCCCAGGATTTAGGCTGGCCGCGCACCACCGAGCAGCCGGCCGGGAAGCTCGTACTTTTCCAGCCCCACATCGACAGCTGGGACAGTGAGGTCGTCTGGCGCCAGGCTTTCCAGCTGACGCCTGCCGGGGGAACCATGACGATTGGCGCGGCATCCTTCGAAGGCGCGAGCAGCACGAACCAGGAGACGCACATCATCACGATCTCTGGCGCGCAAGTGACCGCTGCCTTCTTCCCCGGACTCAATGGCCCCGCACCGCCGTCGCTGCTCGCGCTCTTGAATTCGCTGGTGCGTCCGGCATTCGATATTTCGCTCGAGCGCCTCGTGACCTACATGCGTACGCCTGCAAGCATGCGAACGGCGCGCGCGGGAGCTGCGCCGGTCATTCTCGTCAGCTATGCACCTGCGGTGCTGCTGCGGCTGAAGGAGCCGCCGGTCCTTACGCTGGTGCCGAATACTCACCTGAAATTCGTGGTCAATACCTCATGGCCGCTGTTCCAAGACTCGGGCACGGGCCATTTCTACCTGCTGGCCAACAATCTTTGGCTCGAGGCCCGCAAGCTCGACGGTCCGTGGCTGCGCGTCACGCGGCTGCCGGAGGACTTTCGCAAGCTGCCCAGCACCGGCCGCTTTGCGGGGGTGCGCACCTTTGTGCCCCCACCGCCCGTGCGCGAGCCCCTCGTGCCGGAGGTACTTCGTACCACCTCAGCGGCGGATCTGATCCTGTTCGACGGGCGCCCTGCCTACGCGCCCATTGATGGTACCCAGCTGGAAAGAGCGACCAATACCAGGAGTCCCGTGTTTCGCTTCAACCACGGCCAGTCCTTTTATTACCTCGCAGCCGGTCGCTGGTTCAATGCCCCAAGCCTGAAGGGTCCGTGGACCGCTGTCACGTCGGCACTGCCGGCGGACTTCTCGAACATCCCGCTCGACAGCCCCGCGAGTGCCGTTCTTGCGGCTGTGCCCGGTACCAGCCAGGCTGAGGACGCCGCGCTCCTCGGGCAGGTACCGAAGACCCCGGCACCATCAGCTGGGCAGGTGAGCGTGAGTTACCTCGGCGGTACGCCTCAGTTCTTGCCGGTCGAAGGCACGACCATGCAGTACGCAAGCAACACTCGCGACAAAGTGCTTCTGATCGGCCGCGTGTACTACCTCAGCCGACGCGGCGCCTGGTTCATCGCTCCGACACCTCAGGGACCGTGGGCCGCTGCACCCGGGCCTCCCGAAGTGATCTACACGATCCCGCCGAGCTCACCCGTCTACACCGTCACGTACGTTGCGTGGGGCTACGATGAGTTCGGGGACTATGACGAATATTGGGAGACAGCGACGTACTGACCGTGTGACTTCGCATAATCTCTAGCAAGCGGAAGTGCGGTCGCAAGGTCTAAACGTTGCGAGGCAACCCCGACAGGACGGCGCGTAGAGTCTGCTGCTCAACGGTGACTTGAATGTTGCGTCGCCGACTGAATCGAAAATACGGGGCACCAACATGAAGTACGTCCTTCTTCTGATTCTTGCATCGCTGTTGAGCGCTTGCAGCGTCTACTCGCCAGACGCGGGCCACGAGGTCGTGCTCGTCGAAAAGCCGTGGTTCTTCGGGCATGGCGGTGTTGATCCTGATCCCGTAAAGCCCGGCCGCACGTTCGCCGCCCTCACCACGGAAGGCGTGGATGTGTACATGCAACCGATGAAGGCCGAGACCGAGATGGCCGACACGATGACCTCGGACGGGGTGCCGATCAGCTTTCACGCGATCATGGTGCTGCAGGTCACTGACTCGGTTTCGCTCATCAAGAACTTCGGCCCGCAGTGGTACAAGAACAATCTGGAGGAGCAGTTCAAAACGATGGTCCGACAGGCCGTGAGAAAGCACGGCATGAACGAGACGGCGATCAGCACAACGGCGCTGGACGCGATCGATCAGGAGATCCGCGAGGCGCTGGTCGCGTTCATAAAGGAAAAGGGTCTTCCCGTCAAACTCATCACGATGACCGTGGGACGCGCCAATCCGCCGGATGCCATCAAGAACCAGCGCATCGAAACGGCGACGCAGGAACAACGCATTCAGACCGAGCAGCAGACCAAGCTCGCGGAGGTTCAGCGCAAGTCAGCCGAGGAGGCGCGCGCCGCGGCGGACAACGCCTATCGCCAGGCGATCGGCCTATCCCCGGAACAGTACGTGCAGCTCAAACGCATCGAGATGGAGCAGCGAGTGTGCGCGGAGGGGAAGTGCACTTTCATCGAAAACTCGGGCGCTCTGCCGACGTTCGCAGTGAAGTGATGAAACGCCCCAGGCGAAAGTGGCCACTCAGCAAGAAGCGCCACTCCGAAGCTGCAAGATGCGGCGACGAAGAAGCCACCAAACCACGCTCGTCTGACCCGCCGAAACTCAGCGTCAAGGTTTGGCGCCTGAGTGCCGATGGAGACACAAGAAATGCCGCCCGAGATTCGCGCATTTGAATTCGCCTTGGGACTGTTCACGGTGATGATCGGCCTTGCCATCACTGACATTGCCCTGAGCCTCCACCGGCTGATACGCCACCGCGAAAGCGTACGCTGGGACCCGTTGACCCTGCTCGGCGCGCTCTTCGCGCTGCTGATGACGATCGGCATGTGGTTTGATCTGTGGGGCATCCGCCATGCGACCTCCGTGCGGCACTTTTTCTTGTATCTGGTCCTGCTCGCATCCTTCTTTGTGTTGTTTCTCGTCTCCGCCTCAAGTCTGCCCGATGAGGTAGTCGGACCTGTGGACCTGCGGGCGTTCTACGACTCGAACCGGCGCTACTACTGGAGCCTCGTCACGATCTTCCAGATAATCTATGTGGCCCTGGGCGTTCACTTCGTCGCCGAGCTGTTCGCGCGCATGCCAGGCGCAGAGCTCGCAATGACCGCGATACAGTGGGGCGCGCTCATCCTGATTCCCGTGGTGCTGTTGTTTGTGCGATCGCGGACCCTTCATTACTTGGGCCTGATAATCCTGCTCGCGATCGACCTTTGGCATTACTCGATCTACGCGATCCTTTGATGCGTATCCGGTCAGCGGCTTCTGGGTGTTTGGGGTTCCAATGACCATAGACATGCCGTCTCAACCTGCGGGCGAGGGCGCTGATACTCGTATTGCCCGAGGGCTCATCATTCTCGTCATCGCAATATTCTTGGCGGGGTTTGCGAAGAATTTCTATCTGCGCGCCTGGCTGGGCACCAGGCCTCTGATTCTCACAGCCTGGGTGCACGGGACGGTGATGACCGCTTGGCTCGCGCTGTTCGCAGCCCAGGTGACCGTGGTGGCCCGGCGCCGACTCGACCTTCACCGGAAATTTGGTCAATGGGGCGCCTGGCTCGCTGTGGCTGTCGTCGCTGTTGGCATTGTGACGATCCTGGTCCGTACCCGGCTGATGTATCCGGCAGCGACGCCGTGGAGGTCCGCGGTGGTGTTTGTGGCCTTCGACGGCCTCAGCCTGCTGCTGTTCGGCGTACTGGTGAGCTTGGCATGGCGCTACCGGCCGCGACCTGCCATCCACAGGCGACTCATGACAATGGCCATCGTTGCTCTATTGCCCCCGGCGTTTGGCCGCTTGGTGGCCTACCTACAACACGACCACATCCCAATCGTGGTGGTTGGATTGATGACCGCGTCCACATTGCTCTTCGTAACAGTCGACGCCTTAAGAAGCCACCGCGTCCAGCCAGCTACATGGGTGCCGGGCCTGCTCATCCTGCTCATCAGTGGCGCCACGTATTTCGCGCAGGTTTACGCGTAAGAGAATGTCTTGGGGTCAATGCCGCTTGCTGCCGCCTACTACGCATAATGTATATTAAGTTAAATAGGATATCGATGGCCCAGTTGGCCACGGGCTCGGCTCGATCCGGGTCGCATATCACCTGAATGGACTACCGGGGCCCCGAGTTAGTGAGCAAGGAAGCTAGAGACCCCCCTTTCGCAGCATCCGAATCGGATCCCTAATCTGCTTGAGCCCCGGGACACGCTGCCTTGATCTGCGCGATCTTGGTGTCGAGCGCTTGGTTGTATGCCCCAGTGGTCACTTGGTATTTGGTCTTTTCGGTGCCTGTTACCAAGCCAGCGACAAGACCTATGGGCGCAATCATCGAGACTCCGTTACCAATCTTTGCTGCGGTGCTAGCTTTCTCCGAGTTCAGGGTGCGTAGATCGCCCGGGGCAGTCGCGCAGTTGATAGGCATCGCCTGAGCCGCCGCTGCCTCCTTTTTTTCCTGCATCGCGCAGCCACTCAATACGACCAAGCCGAATGCGCAGAGACCTGCGCCAGTTAGGTTCGCTTTTATCATTTTCGCTCCATAGAACTGGATGTTGCCAAACGCCTCACTCAGCTTACGCGAAGCCTTGCTTCGCATCGACGGCCATTTTGCCGATGCGCAGTCCAAACGCGCCGGCTTTGCCTCCCACCGCCAAGTTCATACCCCTGGCGCAATTTTGGCGCAATGTGGGAAATACCTATGCTGCGCAGCCCATGGGGCGCTGATAACGAGTGCGGCGGGTGGTTCTCGTTCACGTGACGGATCCCTCTCAGGGGTGTACCGACGCAAACTCTCGGCGATGCCAGCAGCTCTGCAGCGCGGGCCAGACCGCCCGGGGGCACCGCAGCCGATGAGCCATCGGCTCCGCGGCGGGATTGGCCTAACATAGGGGCCCCCGTAGCTCAAATACAACTTTCCCGGCCCCTGTGACGGCGCCTGTGGAAGCATCCCGGGGGTCTCGGGGAGGCCCGAGTGTAACTAAACGCTATAAGGTGCCTTCTCGGCTTTGTCGGCCAAGTCGTTAAGTCTGAAAGGGCTTCCTTGTCCCGGCTCGCCTATGAAATACTTCCGTTCAAGTGTCGTTTCTATCTGTAGCGCAAAAACCATAAGTCGACGCCGTCGCGACAACAACTAGCAGATCAGGAGCCGTCAAAGTGGCCACAAACACGCTGCCCGCAAGTGCATACGGGATTGACAAAGTACACCGCCGCGTCATTTTCGCCTCAAGCCTGGGAACGGTTTTCGAGTGGTATGACTTTTATCTATACGGCTCACTGGCCGCGATCCTTGCCAAGCAGTTCTTCTCCGGTGTCAATGAAACCACGGGCTTCATCTTTGCGCTCTTGGCGTTTGCCGCCGGCTTTGCCGTAAGGCCCTTTGGGGCCCTAGTGTTTGGCCGCCTCGGCGACCTGGTGGGCCGCAAACACACATTTCTCATCACGATCGTGATCATGGGTCTCTCGACAGCGCTTGTCGGCGCGCTCCCCAGTTACGCGAGCGTCGGTGTCCTCGCACCGGTAGCGCTCATCGTGCTGCGGCTGCTGCAGGGGCTCGCCCTCGGCGGGGAATACGGTGGCGCCGCCACCTACGTCGGCGAACACGCGCCTCCGGGCAAGCGCGGCCTCTACACCAGCTGGATTCAGACGACCGCCACTTTGGGGTTGTTCCTGAGCCTCCTGGTCATACTCTTTTGCCGATCCTGGCTCGGTGCCGCATTCGACGTCTGGGGCTGGCGCATCCCGTTCCTGATCTCCGTGGTGCTGCTCGGCGTCTCGGTGTACATCCGCCTGCAGCTGGCCGAGTCACCGGTCTTCTTGGAGATGAAGGCCGAGGGCACGAACTCCAAAGCGCCTTTGACGGAGTCTTTCGCGCGCTGGGGAAACATGCGCCTCGTGATCCTCGCCCTCCTCGGGGCGACCGCCGGACAGGCAGTGGTGTGGTACTGCGGGCAGTTCTACGCCCTCTTCTTCCTCACCCAGGTTCTCAAGGTCGACGCGCAGCCCGCGAATCTGCTGATTGCCGCGGCACTGCTGATCGGCACGCCATTCTTCATCGTTTTTGGCGCCCTCTCGGACCGCATCGGCCGAAAGAAGATCATTTTGGCCGGGTGCCTGGTTGCCGCCGTCACGTACGTGCCAATCTTCAAGGGCCTCACGCACTACGCGAATCCAGCGATCGAGAGTGCCTCCACGCATTCTCCCGTAACCGTCGTCGCCGACCCCGCGGCGTGTTCCTTCCAGTTCGATCCGGTGGGTAAGAAGAAATTTGTTCAGTCGTGCGACATCGCCAAGGCCGCACTCGCCAAGGCCGGTGTGCCGTACCGCAACGAGGCGGCCGCGGTGGGCACCGTCGCGCAGATCCGCATCGGCGACACGCCTCCCATTCCTGCGGTGGAAGGCGGCACCATGTCGGGCGCGGAGTTCAAGACCGCTACGGCTGATTTCTCGAAGGCACTCAGTGGTTCGCTGAAGACGGCCGGTTATCCTGTCAAGGCAGATCCGGCCCAGATCAACTACCCGATGGTGCTGGTGCTGCTCGTGATCCTGGTCATCTATGTCACCATGGTCTATGGCCCGATCGCCGCGTGGCTGATCGAGCTGTTCCCGGCGAAGATCCGTTACACCTCCCTGTCCCTGCCCTATCACATCGGCAACGGCTGGTTCGGCGGCTTCCTGCCAACCATCGCCTTTGCGCTCGTGGCCATGACGGGCGACATTTATTACGGGCTGCGCTATCCGATCATCATCGCCCTCATGACGGTCGTGATCGGCACGCTGCTGCTGCCGGAGACCAAAGACCGAACGATTCGGTAGAAGCGCGACTGTTGTTGGGCTCCTAAGAAGTCGGGGCTGACTGAGGCCCCGACTGCCTCGACAACTGCGCCCTCGTCATCAATTCGTGGGTCTTGCCGCTTGAATCCCCTGCCTTGCGAAGCCGGACGTCCTTCGGGGCGTGGAAAAGGTTCGCACGGCCGCCGACTCATTTCTAAGGGGCGCGGGGGGGCGGGGGGCGACTCGGCCTCGGTGGTCCGCAAGGGTCTGGCTACGGCCGCCGCACGGCGCCGGCCTGCCCCGAAACGGTGCAGCGCGGACCCCTGTCGGCGCTGGCGTGAGGGCCACCCGCTCCTGACAATCGTTATTGTTGTCAAAAACCAACACAGTACAACGGGAGCGAAAAATCGTCTACGATACTAGTGTAGTACAGGGCTCAGAAGTGTTGCGTTTATGCGTATGTCAGTTTGATGACACCTGATCATGGCGCCGGATAAAGCTATGCAGCTCACGAAGGTTTTCGTCGCCGACGCGATGGCGCTTCAGCTCATCGTGCTGCGCGACCTTCACCGTCTGCGCGCTCATGTTTTGCCGCGGCATCGTCGCTGTGGCGCTCGCAAGAACACGACCGCGGGCGACCCGCGGTGCGTCGGCACTCACGGCTCCTTAGTCACGCGAAACTTCTTTTTACCGAGGGGAATGAAATGAGCAGATGTAGATACTGGACAGGGGCGGCGATAGCCCTGGCGTTGACCTGCACATGCGCGCAAGCGCAAATGAAAGATCCGCTGCCGGATAGCTTGTCACTCGGTGGCGTCACCATTTACGGCACGGTCGATGTGGGCTACGCCTATCAGAGCAAGGGCGTTCCGCTGAACAGCCAGTTTCCCGGCGGTCTCGAGTATCAGTCCTTCACGACGACGCGCAACTTCGCCGGCTCCCAGTCGACGGTCGCTGAAAGCGGCCTTGAGCAATCCAAGATCGGCATCCGCGTGTCGCAGCCGATCGTGAACGACATCACCCTCGTTGCGAGGGCCGAGACCGGCTTCAATCCGCTCTCGGGTCAGTTAACGGATGCGTGCGCGAGCATCGCCTCGAACAGCGTGCTGAAGCAGGGGAGTCAGACCGCCAACGCCGACAGCAGCCGTTGCGGTCAGGCCTTCAACAGCGTGCTTTATGGTGGCGTAAGCAACCCGACTTACGGCACGCTCACGGTCGGTCGTCACAACTCGCTGCAGCTTGACGCACTCGCGGTGTACGACCCGCAAACGCTCTCCTACGCTTTTTCGTTCCTGGGCTATTCAGGCTTCGACGGCGGCGCGGGCAGCACGCAGGCGGCACGCTGGGATAACTCGGTAAAGTACGCGTTTATCAACCCCCTCTTCCGGGTCTCGGCCATGTACTCCAACGGCGGCTCGGATACGGGCATCCTGGGCAAGGCCTATGGCGGGGATATCGGGGTGACCTTCCAGGGACTCTCGGTAGATGCCGTCTATGAGAATGCAAAGGGCGCCGTTAACCTGAGGAGTTCCTTCGATAATTACAATAACGGTATCAGCCCACTGCCTAACCCGGGCCTGGCTGCGTACCTCTCGGACGACACCGAATGGAACATCATGGGTAAGTACACCTTTGAGTTCGGTGATGCGACTGCGAAGGATAAGCTCATCGTTTACGCGGGCTATTCGCATATCGAGAAGGCGAACTACGACTACACCGGCGGTACCTCGCAGGGCGATTACCCGCTTAATGTCGGGATCAATATCAATGAGTCCGCCGTTTACAACATGGGATGGGTGGGTGCGAGATTCGTGCTGCCCACTGGCTGGAACTTCATCGGCGCGTTCTATCGCGTCAACCAGAACAGCTGGACGATCGGTCTGGGAACGACCGGCACGCAAGGCATCGGTTGCGCTGCGGCGGGCCTGCTGTGCTCGGGTAACTTCCAGGAAGTGTCCGGCGTGGTGGACTACGTCTTCAACAAGCACTACGACGCCTATGCCGGTCTTAACTGGTCGGAAGTCCAAGACGGACTCGCGAACGGGTTTCCGGGCACGACCGTGGGCACGGCTGGCAGTGAAAACCAGACCACCTTCATGCTGGGCTTCCGCGTAAAGTTCTGAAGCCTGATCCGGCCTGACCGAGCAGCCCTCGGTTGAAGCCGCAACAGGTCTTGTCGCAAAATCCGTAAAGCCATCGGAACGCCACCTGCGCCCTTGTCGGCGCAGGTGGCGATGGCTCGCGGAAGGATGGGCGTTCGGGACTTCTCGCCCTCTGCGGGAAGCTCTCGACACTGGCCGCCGCGCACGCTCGAACAGCCGGGGGGGGGGTCGCTCGATGAACGATGCACAAGACAAACGTCGCGGCTGGAGCTGGTGGTACCTGCTGTTCATCGTGCAGTTCGTCGCGGTCCTCTGGCCGCCCTTCTACAACAGCATCGAACCCTCCTGGATGGGGATCCCCTATTTTTACTGGTACCAGATGCTCTGGGTGCTGATCAGCGCCGTGTTCACGGCGGTCGTGTATTTCGCCACCCGGGCATAGCGCCTGCTCACACTAGCCGGGGAGATTCACATGCAGGGCGTGAACTGGGTTGCACTGAGCGTCTTCGCTTTGCTGTTTGTCTTTATCAGTTGGCTCGGCTTTGCCGCAGCCCGCTGGCGCCGGGGTGACCTTGACCTGCTGCACGAGTGGGGACTCGGCGGCCGCCGTTTCGGCACGGTGATCACCTGGTTCCTGGTCGGCGGGGACCTCTACACCGCCTACACCTTCATCGCCGTACCCGCCCTCGCCTTCGGCGCCGGCGCGCTCGCGTTCTTCGCCGTTCCCTACACGATTGTCATCTATCCCATTTTGTTCCTGGTGTTTCCGCGGCTCTGGTACGTGTGCCACAAGCACGGCTACATCACGGCCGGGGATTTCGTGAAGGGCCGCTTCGGCAACCGCTGGCTCGCCCTCGCCATCACCATCACGGGCATCGTCGCGACCATGCCGTACATCGCGCTGCAGCTGGTGGGCATCCAGGTGGTCATCGGCGCGCTCGGGATTTCCGGAACCGGTTTCATGGCCGATCTGCCGTTGCTGATCGCGTTCGCGGTGCTCGCGGCCTTCACCTACTCCAGCGGCCTGCGCGCGCCGGCCTCCATTGCGGTGGTCAAGGATATCCTGATCTATATCACCGCCTTCGCGGCCGTGATCGTCATCCCGGCGCAGCTTGGCGGCTTTGGCAAGATCTTCGCAGCCATCCCGCCCCAGAATGTCATCCTGGCAGTGCCGGGACCGAACACCACGGGCGCGTACAGTGCCTATGCGACACTCGCGCTGGGGTCGGCGCTGGCCTTGTTCCTGTATCCGCACTCGCTCACGGCGATCCTCAGCGCCAGCAGCGGTCGCGCGATCCGGCGCAACGCTGCCATGCTGCCCGGCTACACCTTCATGCTCGGACTGCTCGCGCTGATTGGTTTCTTCGCCCTGGCCGCTAACGTCTCCAAGCTTCCGGAATTCGCTGCCGGCTTCAAGCAGTTCGGCAACAACTTTGCCGTCCCCGCCCTGCTGCTGCACAGCTTCCCGTCCTGGTTCGTTGGCATCGCCTTCGCCGCGATCGGCATCGGTGCACTGGTGCCGGCGGCCATCATGTCGATTGCCGCGGCTAACCTCTACACACGCAACATCCATCGCGAGTTCATTAATAAGAATCCCACCGACAAGCAGGAATCCCAGATCGCCAAGTGGGTGTCGCTCATCGTCAAGGTCGGCGCGCTCGCGTTCATCCTCTTCGTGCCGACGACGTACGCCATTCAGCTGCAGTTGCTCGGCGGCATCTGGATCATTCAGACACTGCCGGCGGTGATGCTGGGCGCGTACACCCGCTGGTTCAATCCGTGGGCCCTGCTGATCGGCTGGGCGGCCGGCACCGCGGCCGGCACCGCCATGGCGGTCGCGGCGCAACTGAAGCCGACCTATCCGCTGGCGTTCGCGGGGCACATTTTCCCCGGGTATTCCGCGCTCTACACGCTCGTGCTTAATCTCTTCCTGGCGGTGGTTCTGACGCTGCTCTTCAATGCCCTGGGGTCACGCCAGGGCGTCGCGGACGATACTCTGGCGAGCGACTATCACGGCTGAATTGATTCTCACGCGCGTAGGCCTCCGGGCGAGCCTCGTGCTGCTCCTCGCAGCGCTCAGCGCGGCGGCGAGCGGCGCGGAGTCTCCAGGCCCGCGGGCGCCCCCTGCTCCGGACTATGCGCACGCGGACACATGGGCGGCCTGGCCGGGACGGGCGAGCGGCGCGGACGGCGTTGCTCCGGAGCTGCCGGAGGCGTCCGTGCCCGATGACGCCAAGGCCGACGTGTTCTTCATTCACCCGACGACCTACCTTACCGGCAGCGACGCCAATGCGCGCTACAACGAAACAGGCTTGACCAGCAGTCAGATCGATCGCGGCGTGCTGCGCTTCCAGGCGAGCGTCTTCAATGCCTGCTGTCGCATCTACGCACCGCACTACCGTCAGGCGACGATCAGCGCCTTTATCGCTGATGAGGACGCGCAGGCCATCGCAGCCTTCGAGCTCGCCTATGCGGATGTGCTGCGCGCCTTTGACTACTATCTAGCGCACGAGAATCACGGGCGCCCCTTCATCATCGCCAGTCACAGCCAAGGTTCTTTGCACGCCATGCGCCTGCTGCAGGAACGCATCGCGCGCCAGCCGCTGCAGCAGCAACTGGTGGTGGCGTACGCGATCGGTTACGACATTCCGGAGGAGATCGAGCGCACCGGCCTCTCGGTGTGCCGCTCGGCGACCCAAATCGGTTGCCTGGTCGACTGGAACACCGTGAAGGACGGCATCAGCGACAGCACGCACGAGACGCATCACCTGATCTGGCTGGACGGCCGTTACCAACACGTCCAGGGCCGCAGCCTGGTATGCGTCAATCCCCTCACCTGGACGGTAGACGCGAGCGCTCCGGCGCAGCTCAATCTGGGTGCCCTGCCGGCGGTACGGGCAAGTGAGCCCCTGCTGCCCCCCGTGCCGCAGCTCACGGGCGCCTCCTGCGAGGCCGGGCTGTTGCACGTTTCGATCCCGCTGCGCCAGCGTCACGGGTTTATGAATGTGATGACGCTCGCCGGCAGCTACCACGTCTTTGACTACAATCTTTTTTACACCAACATTCGTGTGAACGCGCGCGAGCGCATCAGCGCTTTTCACCAGGCTGCTGCGGCCCCCGCCCGCTAGGGCGGGCGCCGCGCGAAATCTAGGGGCTGGCGGCGGCCGCCGCCTTGGGTAGGATCAACCGGTCCGCGTCCGATACGGATGCGGTACGCGTTCGTCGGTCAAACAGACACAGCTCTCGTCCGCGCCGATTATTCATGTGCGGCTGCGGATAGTGACCCACGATGAGGAGCGCCGAATAGCCGATGCGGTCATCAAAATCCACCCGCTCGCCCGCCGCACGTGCATCGCGCAGCGAACTGCCCGCGATGCAAGCCTTCAGAACCTCCTGATCATAAGCACTCCAGGCTTGCGGAGTTGAGGCCGCACCATAAGTCCAGGCGGCCAGGAGGCAGACAAAAGCGATGGCGCGACCGACGCTACGTAACAGCGCTTGCGTCGGTCGCATCTCTCGGTCAGCGCTGCGCGAGCAGCCCCTGCTTCGCCATTTCCTTGGCCGTGGCATCGGCGACTTCATTGATGAGGGTATCGAGGTTCTTGGGATTGGCGGTGCGGCTCGTGCTCGCCCACAGCAGCTTGTCCGGTTGCAGCGAGTACACCAGCGTCTCCACCGAAACGTACGTATCGGTCGTTAGCGTTCCGGGCTCGTAGGCGCGCCCCCAGCCATAGCCCCAGTAGGGACCGAATCCGCCATAGTAAACCGGCACCGACATTCCGGGGGTGTAGGTGACCTGCTGGTCTCTGCCGACCACGCGCATGATGACCGCGCCGTTAGCGCCGGCGTCGCGCAGGCGTTGCCGTGCCGCTTCGCCGTCCCCGCGCAGGCCCTCCGGGACGACGGTATAGGCCGGGATCCCGATCGCACCGCGCTGCGTGAGGTCCGCCGCCAGGGCATCCTCGCCAGCTCGGCGATGGCCTTCGTCACGGGAGACGAAAACCGCGGCAACCTTCTTGCCGATGGGACTGATCGGCGCGGCAACGGGCGCTTTCCAGGTCGAGGTAAAGGTCGTAGTCCCGCAGGCCGCAAGCAGCGCTACCGTGGCAATCGTTATTCTTCGCAATGTCTGTGACATGGTCTTGAGTCCCTCCCTTGAGGGTTGCAGCGTACTCCGCCGCGCACACGATCGCCATTCGTGACACACCGGTACGTCTTAAGGATTGATGGCGATGATCTTGATGGAGCGCGCACTGCAGGCGTGATCTTTACAGAGGCCGCCGAACCAAACCTCGCCCTGGCCGATCATTACGCCCTGGCTGTTCGCGAACAGATCGCCATACGATTGCAGCGCGATGACTTGTCGCGTCTTCGGTGTCAGCAGTTCGTCATAGTGCGCGAGAAACTCCGCGGGCGTGTGCACTCGCACCGACTGACTTTTGATGCGTGTCCTGAGTGGGTAACTGACCATAGCCGCTACGCGCTCGCGCGCGCGCTCACCGACGGCGGACTGCAGCTCGTGCAGAAAGCTGCGATAGGGTTCGTGCTCACCGAACAGCAGATCGAGCCGCGCATCGACACCTGCGGCCTCACCGGCCATCCCGAGCAGTGGCGCCGCGGCGAGCACGAGCGCCACCCAGCCCGCAAGGTAGGGCCGATGGCGTCGTGCCGAGTCCCCCACGCGGTGCGCGCGGCCCCGTACAGTGCCGTATGTCCTGCGGATGACCCGCCGTTCGCCCATGGCTCTAGCCGTTACAGCGCCAGGCGCCGGCTGCTCATCACCGCTGATGCTCAGGTGCCGAGGTACTGCACGTGGATGTAGGCGCCGGTATAGATGTTATAGAGCAGGTACCAGCCCGGATGATCCGGGTCGTCGTACACGATGAAGTCATCCCCGCAGGTCCAGCACCACTCAGCCGCCAGCGTCCAGTCCCACGGAGCCACCTCGAACCCGAATCCCCCGGCGAACCAGAAGCGATGTCGGTCGCGGTCGAAGCGCGTGACCGCATAGCGATAGTTCGGCCCGAAGCGGGTGAAGTGCCCGGCCGGCCACGGGTGCTCGAGGTGGAAGCGCGGGTCATCCGGGCGATCATGCCCGTACCATTCATCGTGGTTCACGTGCGGATGATTGTTGATGCGGTTGCGCTCATCGATCTCCGGCCGCGGCGGCGCGGTGCGGTCAGCACGCCCCGCCGGCGGTGGGGGAATGTGTCCCTGGTTGGCGCGCGGCATGCTCGCTCCGTGCGGCAGCTCCGGGCGCGGTTCTGCGGCGACCGGCCGGCCGCCTTGCTGCGCGCTCAGCGGCAGGATCCCCAACAGACCCACGATCGCCATGAGTCCCATGAGCGACCGGTTCATAGGATTTCCTCCTGCGTCGGCTGAGGATGCGGCTGCGGATTAGGCACGTTGGAGGGTCCCGGGGCCGGCGGCGCGCAACGCCCGGCCAGGACCGCCGCGAGGCTCGCGGCGAGCTCGGCCGCGTGCAGCGGCTTGGTCAGGATCAGCTGAACGCCGGCCGCAGAGGCCTGCGCCTGAAGATCCGGGCCGCCGTAGCCACTGACCAGGATGGCGGGAAGCTCCGGCCGCAGCTGCCGCATTTGCGCCAAAAGCTCCGTGCCTGGCATGTCCGGCATGATCGCATCGCTCACGACGGCGTCAAAGCGCCCCGGCGCGGCCCGAAAGACCTTAAGCGCCTGCGTGGCGCCGACGCAGCCCACCGGCTCGTAGCCGAGCCCGGCCAGCACCTCCTCGGCCAGGCGCACGAGGCTCTCCTCGTCGTCGACCACGAGAACGGTCTCACCGGCGCCCGCGGGCGGTGCCAGCGGGATGGGCTCCTGCAGCGGTTCCCCGCTCACCAGCGGCAAATAAACGCTGAAGGTGGTGCCTGCTCCGGTGCGACTGTCCACATCGAGCGCCGCGCCGTGATCGAGCACGATCCCGTGTACAAGCGACAGGCCCAATCCGGTGCCCTCGCCCACCGGCTTGGTGGTGAAGAACGGGTCAAAGATGCGCTCGACCTGGTTGGTGCTCATACCGACGCCGGTGTCGGCAATGTCGACGCGCGCATAAGAGCCGCGCCGCAAACGCCCGACCGTGCAGACCCTTTCACTGTCCACGGTCACGTGAGTTGCACCAATGTGCACCTGGCCCGTCTGCCCGACTGCCTGGATCGCATTCGTCACGAGGTTCGCGAACATCTGGTGCAGCTGCGAGGCATCTCCAGCCACGATGAGCGGCTCACCGGGCACCCGCAGCTCGAGCCGCACGCGCGGTGGCAGTGCGGCGGCACTCAGATTGCGCACCTCCGTCAGGGTCCTCTGCAGCACCAGCGGCGTGGCGCTCCCGACTCCGGGGCGGCTGAAGGCGAGGATGCGCGCCACCAGGTCTCGCGCCCGGTGGGCCGCCAGGACAATGTTGTCGAGATAGCGTCGCAGCGCCGTCCCGGGCTGCGTATTTTCGATGCCGAGTTCTCCGTAGCCCAGGATTGCGCCTAGGACATTGTTGAAGTCGTGCGCGATACCGCCGGCGAGCGTGCCCAGTGCCTCGAGCTTCTGCGACTGATGCAGCTGCCGCGTGACGCGCTCGTGCCGGGCGAGCTGGCGCAGGAAGGCAACGAGCAGCACGGCGGCGAGCGCGGTGATGACGAAGGTACGGATCACGTTGGTCCAGGTCGTGGCGCGCCAATCCTTGAGGATCGCGCGCTCGCTACGGCCCACGAGAACAACGGCCGGGTAGCCCGGAACGCGCCTGAGACTCACGCGGATGCGTCCGAGGGTGGGGTGTTCAAGGCTCAGGTGCTGGGCATCGCGGTGCTCGAGCGTCTGGAGCGCCCCGAGCCACGGCGAGGGACCCGTCTGAAGAGTGTCTTGCTCGCGGCTGACGAGCGCTGTGCCGTCGGCGCGCAGCAGCTCGATGCGGCTGCCGTCGCCGAGGTCCAGTGCCTGATAGAAGCGGCGAATGTAGGCGACGTCCACGGCCGCGCCGGCGATGCCGCGAAATCCCTCCCCGTCCAGACGCCGGCTCAGCACAAAGGTCGGGTCGCCGGTGACACGGCTGATGAAAGGCTGGCTGACGTAGAGTCCGAGCTTCGGGTCATCGCGCTGCGCGGTGTAATAGGCGCGATCGCTGAGATCTGTGTTGGCGCTCGGTGCGGTCGAGGAGCTCACGTGCAGGTCGCGCGCCGGATCGAAGAGAAAGAGATTGCGCACCTGCGGCACCCCGCTCATGTGCCGCCGCAGCAGATCGGCAATCGCGGCCCGATCGGCCGGCGCGCCGGGGACGTCCGGATCGAGCAGTGCGGCCTGCTTAAGAATTAAGTCCGTCGATTGCAGTGCGCGCGCCGCCTGCTCGGCGAGCGCCCCGGCCACGTTGTCGTACTGGCGCTCGGCCTCTGCAAGCGTGGCGGCGCGGTCGCGCAGGGCATCGAACAGCGCCGACAGCCACACGGCGGCGCACACCGCGACCACTACCAGCACCAGGCGTACGCGCAGCGCACGCCCGCGGGCACCATCGCGCGCGGCGCCCACCGCTAGCGCGCCCGCGCGGCCGGGACGGGGGGGGCCGCCGGCAGACCCAGAGCTGTCCATAGATCGGCACGGGTAAAGGGCTTGGCGAGGATGCGCGTCACGCCCAGACGGGCGGCCATGGCATCATTCGCCATATCGCCAGCGGCGAACCGTCCAGAGGCGAGCACAATGGCCGCGCGCGGATAGGCGCGTCGCCAGGCATTAAGGGTTGCATGAGCCTGCTGCTGACACGACACGTCCACGAGCACTGCATCGATATCAGCCGGAGTCTCTCCGCCATCGGCGCACACCGCCTGCACACCGCCCTCCTCGAGCCACTCGCGGATAAGGTCACGGTGAAGACTATCATGCTCAACGATCAGCACGCGCTTCACGGCAGGCATTCCCGATGAACGCCGTGCCGGTGCCCCACGTGCTCGTGGTCGATGATGACAGTGCAGTACGGCAGCTGGTCGAGGAATACCTCGGGCAGAATGATTTTCGGGTCACCGGGGCGGCGGGTGGCGCAGAGCTGATGGCCGCCTATCGCGCCGGGGTGGTCGATTTGGTGCTGCTCGATCTGCGGCTGCGCGGCGAGGATGGCATGCACCTCCTGCACCAGCTGCGGGCCGAGTCGCAGATCCCAGTCATCATCCTCACGGGCCGTGCGGAGGAAGCCGACCGCGTCATGGGACTTGAGCTCGGTGCCGATGACTACCTCACCAAACCCTTCAGCCCGCGCGAACTCCTGGCGCGCATCCGCACCGTGCTGCGCCGTACCCAGCTGCGCGGCGACCCGCCGGGCACGCGCGTCTGCCGCGCCTACCGCATTCCCGGCTGGGAGCTCAACCTCAGAACCCGCCGACTGACGGCAACCGCGGGCACCGAGATCGCCCTCAGCAACGGGGAGTTCAACCTCCTGGCCGCGCTGCTCGCCACAGCCAACCGCGTGGTCAGCCGTGATCAGCTCATCGAGATGAGCCGGCGTTACGACAACGAGGTGTACGACCGCGCCGTCGACGTGCAGATCCTGCGCCTGCGGCGCAAGATCGAGGCCAATCCCGCGGAGCCGAAAATCATCGTCACGGAGCGCGGCGTCGGCTACCGCCTGGGCGTCCCCGTCGAAGCTGTTTACTGAATTGCCCTCTGACACCTAGCTCGCCCCCCGCGCGCCCGCCAATCGCGTGCCGTTCCGGTTCCTGCCCATTCCGAGTTGCGAATCTCCACGCCACGTATCGCAGCGTGCTTGCGGGTCGCATTTCACCTGTAACAGAGGCTGAGGCACGCGTAATCGTCGCTACCCACGCTTCCGGTAACTTTACGGCGGCATGTGGATCGTCCAACTGGCGCTCAGGCGCCCGTATACCTTTTTGGTGCTCGCTATCCTGATCACGTTGCTGGGCGTGTTCTCGATCCTGCGCACGCCCACTGACATCTTCCCCAACATCAGGATTCCGGTGGTGGCCGTCATCTGGAAATACACCGGCTTGTCCCCGGATGAGATGGCCACGCGCTTGGTGCTGGCGAGCGAGCGCACCGCGCAAACCACAGTCAATGACGTCGAGCACACCGAATCGCAGTCCTTAAGCGGCACCTCGATCGTTAAATACTTCTTCCAGCCGAACGTTAACGAAGAACTGTCGTTTGCCCAGATCACGGGCGTCTCGCAGACCGGACTCAGGCAGGCGCCCCCGGGTACAACCCCGCCGTTTATCCTCGCCTACAACGCCTCCTCGGTGCCGATCCTGCAGCTCGCACTTTCGAGTAACACGCTCTCGGAGGCAACGCTGTTCGATCTCGGCAACAGCATCATCCGTACCGGCCTCGCCACGGTACAGGGCGCCTCGATGCCCTACCCCTACGGTGGTCTGCAGCGCCAGGTGCAGGTGGATCTGAACCCTGACGCGCTGCGCGCTCAGGGCCTCTCGGGCAATGACGTCACCAACGCCATCGGCAGTCAGAACTCGATTCTGCCGGCGGGCACCCAGAAGATCGGAGACCGCGAGTACTTTGTCTCGGTCAACTCCAACCCGCGCACCGTGGCGGAACTGAACGACCTGCCGATTACCACCCGCAACGGCACGGTCATCTATGTGCACGACGTCGCCCAGGTGCGCGACGGCTATCCGCCCCAGACCAACATCGTGCGCCGCGACGGTCGCCGCGGCGTGCTCATGAGCGTGCTCAAGACCGGCAGTGCCTCAACCCTCGACATCATCAAGGAGATCAAGCAACGCATCCCCGGCGTGCTGGCGCAGCTGCCGCCCGGTTTCAACATCGACCTGGTGGGCGATCAGTCGATCTTCGTACGCGGCGCCATCGCCGGGGTGGTACGGGAGGCGGTGATCGCCGCAGCCCTCACCGCGCTCATGATCCTGCTGTTTCTCGGCAGTTGGCGCAGCACGCTGATCATCGCCATATCGATTCCACTGTCGATTCTCGCCTCGATCACCTGCCTGTCGGCGCTCGGGGAGACGATCAATATCATGACGCTTGGGGGACTCGCGCTCGCAGTCGGCATTCTGGTGGATGACGCCACGGTCACGATCGAGAACATCAACTATCACCTTGAGCACGGTGAGGACGTTGAAGAAGCGATTCTCAACGGCGCGCACGAGATCGCGCTACCTGCACTGGTCTCGACGCTCGCAATCTGCATCGTATTCATTCCGATGTTCATGCTCGGCGGCGTGGCGCGCTACCTGTTCGTGCCGCTGGCCGAAGCGGTGGTGTTTGCGATGCTGGCCTCCTACCTGCTGTCGCGCACGCTGGTACCGACGCTCGCCAAGTACTGGCTGCAGAAACACGATCCGCGGGCACACGAGACGGCGCGCGGCTTCCTGCAGCGCCTGCAGCACGGCTTCGAGCGCTGGTTCAATCAGGTGCGCGAGGGTTATCACGCGCTGCTGGAGCGTGCACTGGCCGCAGGCATGCGCTTCGCAGGCCCCTTCCTCGGCGCCATGGCGCTGACGGCACTGCTGGCCTTCCCCTTCGGACGGTACCTGCCCGGTCTCGGCCAGGATTTCTTTCCGAGTGTCGATGCAGGGCAGATCAAGCTGCACCTGCGAGCCTTTACCGGCGCGCGTATCGATGAGACCGCGACCCTGTGCGATCGCGTGGAGGCAACCATCCGTGAGGTCATTCCGGCCTCCGAGATCGCCACCATCGTCGATAACATCGGCGTGCCGTACAGCGGCATCAACACCGCGTACTCGAGCTCAGCACCGGTGGGCCCGGGTGATGCCGATATTCTCGTGAACCTCACCGAGGAGCATCACCCGACCATCGGCTACGTGCGCAAGCTACGCGCGAAGCTGAACGTGCTCTACCCGTCTACCACTTTCGCCTTTCTGCCGGCCGACATCGTCAGCCAGATCCTGAATTTCGGCCTGCCCGCACCGCTCGACGTGCAGGTGTCCGGCTTCAATGTCGACGCCAATCGCACTTACGCCAATGCGCTCTTGGCGCGCATGCACCAGATTCCGGGCATCGCTGACCTGCGCATCCAGCAGGCGTTCGACTACCCGACACTGAACGTGGACGTCGATCGCAGCAAGGCGGCACTTTTGGGACTGACGGAGACGGATGTGGCGTCCGACCTGCTCACCTCGCTCTCCGGCAGCAGTCAGAATCTGCTCTCCTTCTGGATCGATCCAAAGAACGGCACGCAGTACCCGGTGGTCGCGCAGACACCGCAATTTCGCCTCTCGACGCTCACGGACCTCACCACGACGCCCGTAAGCGGGCCCGGCGGGCGCACGCCGCAGATGCTCGCCAATCTCGCCACCTTTCACCGGACCATGACCCCCGCGGTCGTAAGTCACTACGATGCCACTCCGGTCATCGATATCTACGGCGTCGCCGATGGCGCAGACCTCGGATACATTTCGGCGCAGATCAACAAACTGGTCGCCGACACCAAGCACTCCCTCGCGCGCGGCTCGAAGGTCATCGTGCGCGGCCAGATCAAGACGATGGGGGATTCCTTCGTCGGCCTGCTCGTGGGCCTGGCTGGTGCGATCATCCTGGTCTACCTGCTGATCGTCGTGAACTTCCAGTCCTGGCTCGACCCGTTCATTATCATTACCGCCCTGCCCGCGGCCCTCGGTGGGATTGTATGGATGCTGTTCCTCACGCACACACCGGTGAGCGTGCCGGCTCTGACCGGGGCGATCATGTGCATGGGTGTGGCCACCGCGAACAGCGTGCTGGTCGTGAGCTTCGCCCGCGGCCGCATGGACGCCGGCGATGATGCTACCCATGCTGCCCTGCAAGCGGGGACGACGCGCTTTCGCCCGGTGCTGATGACCGCGCTCGCCATGATCATCGGCATGGTTCCCATGGCCTTAGGCTTGGGCGAGGGCGGCGAGCAGAATGCGCCCCTGGGGCGCGCGGTCATTGGCGGGCTGATCTTCGCCACCGTCGCCACGCTCTTCTTCGTCCCCACGGTCTTCTCACTCATCCATTCGCGCCGGAGCAGCTGATGTCCGATCAACCTCACGTAGCGCCCCCGCCCGCAGCACCCGATCCGCGCACGCGGCGCTACGTACTGATACTGGCCGGCGTGGCGGTGCTCTTTGCCATCTGGGGCATCGTCGCGCGCCTGAGCGCCCGCATCGCGCTGGAGAAGCAGGCGAGTGAGGCGGCCGTGGCGACCGTAACCACCGTTAAACCGCATGCGGGTCCAGGCTCCGACAAGCTCGTGCTGCCCGGCAGTGTGCAGGCCTTCTATGAAGCCCCGATCTACGCGCGCACCAACGGGTATCTGAAGGTGTGGAATACCGACATCGGCACCCCGGTACGAAAGGGCGAGCTCCTGGCCGTGATCGAGACCCCGGAAGTGGACCAGGAGCTGCGGCAGGCGCAGGCGGATCTGGCCACCGCCGTGGCCAACTATGAGCTGGCACGCACGACCAACGAGCGCTGGCAGGGGCTGCTCTCGACCGAATCGGTCTCCCAACAGGATGCGGACCAGCGCGCCGGCGATGCGGCCGCCAAAGCCGCCGCGCGCCAGTCCGCCGCCGCCAACGTAGCGCGCCTTGAGGACCTTGAATCCTTCAAACGCGTGCTTGCCCCGTTCGACGGCATCGTCACGCAGCGCAACACCGACATCGGCGCTCTCATCAACGCCGGCCAGAGCGCAGGTAACGCCCTGTTCCGTGTCGCGGACGTGCATCGCCTGCGCATCTACGTCTCGGTCCCGCAGCTGTACGCTTCGGCCATTCATCCCGGACTCACCGCGGAACTGGAGTTCGCCGATCATCCGGGCCGACGTTACCAGGCCGTGGTGGCGAACTCGGCGCAGGCGCTCGACGCGAATTCACGCACGCTGCAGGTCGAGCTGCAAATCGACAACGCCAAGGGCGAGCTGCTGCCCGGTTCGTACGCGCAGGTCTACTTCACGCTGACGGGCGCCGACAATACGCTGCGCATTCCGGTGAACACGGTGCTGTTCCGCACCGATGGCCTGCGGGTGGCGCTGCTCGATGAGCAGCATCGCGTGCACCTGCAGACTATCACCCAGGGTCGCGATTTTGGCACCGAGATCGAAGTGCTCTCGGGCCTCACCGCCAATGACGTGTTGGTGGCGAATCCACCCGATTCCATTAGCGAGGGCATGCAGGTGCGCCTGGCGCCCCCGGCGCCAAACACCGGCCAGCCCACGGGCGGCGGACACTCCTGATGCGCGCACGTTCGCGGGCGCTCTCGACGCTGCTCCTGGGGCTGAGCGGCTGCTCGCTCGCCCCGCATTACGAGCGCCCCTCCACGCCCGCGCCGGCGAATACCTACAAGGAAGCGGGCGAGTGGAAAGTCGCGACACCCGCAGACACGACGCCGCGCGGGCCGTGGTGGTCGGTGTTTCAGGATCAGGAATTGAACGCTCTGGAGGCCCAGGTCACCGACGCCAACCAGAGTTTGCGCGCAGCGTTGGCACAGCTTGAAGAAGCGCGCGCGCAGACGCGGATCGCGCGCTCGAGCTACTTCCCGACCCTCGATGCAGACGCAGGCGCCACCCGTCAACGCGTCTCGATCAATTCTCCCAGCTACGAAGTAGGCAAGAGTGCTACCAGTGACCTCTACACCCTCGGCGGTAGTCTCTCCTACGAGGTCGATGTGTTTGGACGCGTGCGCAACACGGTTGCCAATGCACGCTTCAGCGAGCAGGCCACCGGCGGGGACCTGGCGACGATGGATCTGGCGCTACACGCCGAGCTCGCCACGGACTACTACACGCTGCGTGGGCTTGATGTCGAGCAGAAGCTGCTCGACCAGACGGTCGTGGACTACGCCCGCGCGTTGCAACTGACGCAGAATCTCTACAAAGGCGGTGCCTCGCCCCTCTCGGACGTGCAGCAGGCGCAGGCGCAGCTGGAGACGGCGCGCACGCAAGCCGAGGACACCCGTCTGCGGCGCGCACAGACTGAACATGCGATTGCGGTCTTGGTGGGGCGCGAGGCCTCCACCTTCAGCCTCGCGCCGCACCCGGCGGATAAGCTGCCGCCGCTGCCGGCGATCGATCCCGGACTGCCCTCGGAGCTGCTCGAGCGTCGACCCGATGTCGCCGCCGCCGGGCGGCGCGTCGCCGCCGCCAATGCCAACATCGGCGTGGCGCGCGCGGCTTACTTCCCGATGTTCAGCCTCTTCGGCGCCGGTGGGGTACAAAGCACCGCCACCTCCAATTGGTTCACCGCCCCGAGCCAGTTCTGGTCCATCGGACCGCAGGCCGTGCTCACGCTCTTTGATGGCGGGCTACACCGCGCCCAGTCCGCGGCCGCGCATGCCGCCTACGACCAGCAGGTCGCCAACTACCGCGAGACGGTGCTCACCGCGTACCAGGACGTGGAGGACAACCTCGTGGCGCTGCGCCAGCTGCAACTGGAAAGCGTCAGTGAGGCCGCCGCGGTCACGGCCACGCAGGGTGCCCTGGATCAGGCGAATCTGCGCTACAAGGGCGGCATCGTGACCTACCTCGAGGTGGTGTCGACCGAGAACGCCGCACTGGCCGCGCGGCTGAGCGCCGTCGACATCGAAATCCGCCGCGCGGGTGCTACGATCCTGCTCATCCGGGCGCTCGGGGGCGACTGGGAGAAACCGACCGTCGCGGCGGCGCCTGCCCCGGCTGCGAACCCGTCCGGCTAAGGCTCGCCGGTCAGCGGCGCTGCCCGTCGCCCCAAAGCCAGCGGTACACCAGACCCGCCAGCGCGGCCCCCGATAGCGGCGCCACCCAGAACAGCCACAGCTGCGAGATTGCCCAGCCGCCGACGATCAGCGCCGGGCCGGTGCTGCGCGCAGGATTCACCGAGGTGTTCGTGACCGGAATGCTGATCAGGTGGATCAGCGTGAGGCACAGCCCGATCGCGATGGGCGCAAAGCCCTGCGGGGCGCGTGCATCGGTAGCCCCGAGAATGACAATGAGAAACATGAAGGTCATGACGACCTCGGTGACAAAGCCGGCGGCCAGTGAGTAGCCCCCCGGCGAGTGTTCCGCGTAGCCGTTGGCGGCAAGCCCCGAGCTCAGCTCGAAACCGGCCTTGCCGCTGGCGATGAAGTACAGCACGGCCGCCGCGACGATGCCCCCCAACACCTGAGCGAGCACGTAGGGGACGAGTTCCGCGCCCTTGAAGCGCCCGCCCACCACAAGACCGAGGGAGATTGCAGGATTCAAATGGCAGCCGGAGATGTGCCCGATGGCGAACGCCATGGTCAGCACGGTCAGTCCGAAAGCCAGCGCCACTCCCAGCAAACCGATGCCGACGTGCGGAAAGGCCGCCGCCAGCACGGCGCTCCCGCAACCGCCCAACACCAACCAAAATGTTCCCAGGAATTCAGCCGCCGCGCGCTTGGTAAGCGACATACACTCTCCCCGCTCGTGCTAGTTACTTTGCTGGATCAGTCGGGCCCGCACCCGATAGCATCCCGCCGCTTACAATAGCAGAGCCGCCGGTGACCGAGACACACCTGCCCGTGACGCAAGCCACCCCGTTGAACCGGGCTTTTCTCATCGTCATCGCCCTCCTCGGGTGGCTCGGGATCGTGCTGCAGGTCTTGGTCTCGGCGCGGCTGTCGATGCACCAGGGCCACTCGGCGTGGCACGGTATCGTGCAGGCGCTGTGCTACTTCACCGTGCTCAGCAACATCCTCGTCACGCTGATCGCGACACGTCTCGCCTGCTGCGGAGCGCGCGGCTTTCTCGGGCGTCCCGGGACACTTGCGGCCGCGGCCGTTTACATCGTGGTCGTCGGGCTTATCTATGCGTTGTTGCTCAGTGCGCTGTGGGCGCCCACGGGGCTCCACAAGCTGGCTGATGCGATCCTGCATTCGTTCATCCCGGTGCTCTATCTCCTGTGGTGGCTGCTGTACGCGCCCAAGGAGGGACTGCGCTGGAGTCAGCCCCTGAGCTGGCTTGCCTACCCGCTCGCCTACGGCGCCGCTTCTGTTGTCGTGGGCACGCTCACCGGCAAATACCTTTATCCCTTCGCCGACCCGAGGAACCTGGCAGCCGCACAGGCGCTGCGCAATGCCGCCCTGCTGCTCCTGCTGTTCTGGGGGCTGGGAATAGTCGCGCTAACCGTTGCCCGGTTTCGCGGCGCCCGCGCGCGCGGCTAACAGCCACGCTGCCTACGCAGCGTGGCGCCGGCAGCCCCGACTCGGTAGGATGTCCGCGGTACGGAACCCGCGCCTCACCCCAGTTGCGTGCCGGGCCGCACTGAACAACACAGAACAACGATAAGGGGAATTTATGGAATGGCTCATCAGTCTCATCACCGGTGCCATCGGCGGAAATATTGCCGGCGCGGTCTTTAAGAACCTCAGCTTAGGCACCCTGGGCAATACCGTGGCCGGTCTGGTAGGCGGCGGTGCCGGCACCGCAATCCTCAATGCCGTGTTGGGTTCCGGGGGCGCTGCCGGTGGCAGCGTTGTCGGCAACATCGCCTCTTCCGGCGTCGGCAGCGTAGTCGTAATGCTGATCGTCGGCGTTATCAAGAACGCGATGGCAAAAAAGGCCTGACACCCGTGCGTCGTGGGAGCTGGCACCCCCACGACGCTAGCACCGCGCGCCGCTACCCGCGCGGGCCATGCAGATCGCTCGTCGCCTGAGCCTCGGCGCGGCGTGCCTCCGCGTCCGCATCTACATTGGGCTTGAGCGTATGAATTGCTGCACTCAGCCGATCACCCGCCTCAACCTCAAGTTCTGCGCGGCGTGCATAAACATCAGCTGGGGCATTCGTTGCACGACACGCCTCTCTGTTCGTTGGGGGTCAGCCGATCCCTCGGCGCTCCTGCTCAGCACTTCACCGCGCGGGAACCGCAAACCTCCATGTCACACGGTCCCCAGCGCGGGAAGTTAAGCGCAGCATCGGCTGCTGCCATTTGCGACCATCTAAACCTCATGCGAGTTCTGCAGCAATATGTCTGCATTCGGAGTCGCGCGCGGGTAGGTGTCGTCCGACAGTGGGGGCGGGGCGCGCCGGCGTACACGCGCCTTAGGGCCTGTTAACACTAAGTGATATGCTGTGGGTATGGAAATCACACCCGAACAGTACGCACGGATCGAGCCGCACTTGCCGATTCATCGTGGCAACGTCTCGCATGAGAACCTCAACGTGATTAACGCGATCCTGTTTGTCGCGGAGAACGGCTGCAAGTGGCGCGCGCTGCCGAAGCGCTTCGGTAACTGGCATACGATCTACACGCGCATGAATCGCTGGGCAAAAGCGGGGGTTCTGGATCGGCTTTTTGCCGAGCTGCAGCGCGAACAGCTCATCCGCATCAAGATCGAAGCGGTGAGTCTGGACAGTACGATCGTGAAGGTTCATCCGGATGGTACCGGTGCTCTAAAAAAAACGGCCCTCAAGCGATCGGCAAATCCCGTGGCGGCTGGAGCACAAAAGTTCATATGGTTGCCGCGAGTGCTCGATGCGCCATAGGGTTTTCACTCTCCCCAGGACAAGCCGGAGATGCTCCCGAGGGGCGCGCGTTACTGCGCTCCATTCCCGAACTGCCCATGGCCTGCCACCTGCTGATGGACTGCGCGTATGAAGGCGATGAAACCCGACAACTTGCTTTCGACCTGGGCTTCATTCCCGTCGTGCCACCGCATCCGAACCGGGTCGAGCCCTGGAGGCTCAAGAAAGCTCTATATAAACGTCGCAACGAGATCGAGCGCTTATTCCGACGGCTCAAAGGCTTTCGCCGCATCTTCAGTCGCTTCGACAAACTCGACCTGGTGTTCATCGCCTTCATTTATTTTGCGCTCATCGTGGAAGCACTACGTCAGTAGTGTTAACAGGCCCTAGGGGGTAACGCGCGCGAAATCGATAAAGCCGCGCTGCATATCGGTGTGCGTGAGCTGCACCCGTACCTTCTCGCCGACGTCGAGGCCGGCGAAGCCCTTGACGAGCCGCCCTTCTGCAAGCGGCTGCATGATCCGCACCCACGTCCCCTTGTCCGACGCGCCGGTAATGATCGCATCGAACTGCTGCCCGATCCTTGACTGCAACAGCATCGCGGCGGCGGACTTGGCTACGAGCCGCTCCACCTTCTGCGCATTGCCTTCCTGCAAGGAGCAGTGCGCGGCGAGCGTGCGCAGCGCCGCGTCACTGTAGGGGGCAGCAGCGCCGGCCAGCGCCGCCTTGAGCAAGCGTTGTGTGATCACATCCGGGAAGCGCCGATTGGGTGCGGTGGCGTGCGTGTAGTCATCCACCGCCAAACCAAAGTGCCCTTCCGCCGGCTGTCCGGGCTGCTTAAGGACGTATTCGCCGGCGCCGAGCAGCTTCACCACGGCGAGCGACAGGTCCGCAAACAGTGCCGGGGCGACCTGCTCGCGCTTCACCAGAAAATCACTCAGTGCCTTGGCGTCCGCTACGGGCGGCAGCGTCTCCCCGAGCGTGCGCGCCACCTGCACGATCCGCGGCCAGCGCTCGGGCTTGCGCAGCACGCGTCGCAGTGAGGAGGAGTCATGCGCTTCCAGGAAGCGGGCGACGACGCCGTTAGCGGCAATCATGAAATATTCGATCAGCTCCTTGGCGCGGTTGTCTTCGTCTGGTCGCAGGTCTTCGAGCGCGCCGCCCTCGTAAACCGCCTGCGCCTCCAGCGTGGTAAGTCCAAGTGCGCCCGCGCTCATGCGCACAGCCTTGAGTAACTGCGCGACCTTGTCCTGCAGGCGTAACTGCGCATCCATCCCCGGGACCGCAGTCACCGGCGCGGGCGCCGGCCCCTTGCCGTCGAGCCACGCCGCGACGCTGTTGTAGGCGAGCTTGGCGCGATTCACCACCCGGGCGCGGTAGATGTCTGAACCTGCTACCGCCCCCGTCGCCGCGATGCTCATCTCGATGACCACGCTCAGACGCGTCTGCTGCGGGCCGAGGGAGGTCAAATCGGTCGACAACCGTGGCGGCAGCATGGGGAATATTTGCGCCGGGGTGTACACCGAGGTGGTGTTGGCGCGGGCGTGATCATCGAGCGCGGACCCTTTCGCGACGGTCGCGTCCACGTCGGCGACGGCCACCAGGATCTTGACGGCGCCGTTGCCCTGCGGCTCGGCCACCGACAGCTGATCAAGGTCGAGCGAATCATCGTTGTCAATCGAGCACCACAGCAGCGAACTCAGATCGCGGATCTGCTGGTCACTCGCCACGGCCGGCCCGCTGATATTGCGCAATTGCTCGCTGGCCGCCGGCGGGAAATCCGGCTGCAGACCGTTATCGAGCATCGCGCGGCGCGCGACGTCCTTCAGCGCGTTTTGCGCGGCGGCAGTATCTTGTGGCATCGGCGCATCATAACCGCGCACGCATCCGACGCGTAGGCGCATCGCATGCGCGAAAAAAGCGAAGGGCGGTGCAGAGAAACTCCGCACCGCCCTTCTTCTCGCGACAAGGCGTCCTGCCCCGCCCCGATTCTGCACCGTGCCGACTACAGGTTCGGCAGCGTCCCGGTGAAGTAGGTCACAACGTAGGCGCTCAGGCTGCCATCAGACACCGGCACGCCGTAGACCTTGACCGGCACATTCGCAGCCATGCCCGCCGTGAAGGTCGCGAGCCCAGTCGAGCTGGTGAGGTCGAGCGAGGTGACCGTCACCACTCCGTTCGAGCGATCGACCTGGTAGGCAAGGGTCGCCGACTGCGGGGTGGTGCTCACGTTCACGGTCGCCGACATCGTGCCTCCGGGTACGCTCATCGCGAACGTGTTGCCCGAGAACGGAGTCGTGATCGTACCCAGTGGCACCGGGCTCGGCATGAGGACCGCATCGCGCAGCGCCCAGCCGCTGGCATTGGCCGGATCGGCCCACGTCGCCGTACTCGCACCGAAGGCGCTCAGTGCACCGACGCTGCCGCCGAAGTTCACCGCACCGTCGGTCGCAGCGACGAAATCGCCGATCGCAGCACTGCCGGTGGTGGCAAGCGTCGGGAAGGTGAAGTACCACCAGCTGAAGCCGCTCGCCGCATCCGTGCCATTGCTGGTCATGGAGGACATGTAGTCGAGGTTTATCGAGTAGTCATCCGTGACGCGTGCGAAGTCGCGCGTGTAGGTGAACCCGGTGTTGTTCGCATTTGAGATGCTGCCGGCGTAGACGGCCCTCTCGATGTCGATCGTCTGCGCCACCATCGGGGTCGCCATCGCGTCGACCACGCTCACGTGCACCTTGAAGCCGCGCACCAGATCCTCGTCCGCAAGGAACGCCGCGCCGTTCGTCGAGATCGGAGTCGCGTCCGCCATCGCGTTCCACGGCTGGCGGAAGAAGACCTGCGTGTTGGCAGTCACGAGGACCGGGACCGAGGTACCGGACTCGTTCTCGACACTCATAAGGTCATTGGCCACATCCACGTGCGTGACGTGACCCTCGGGGCTCACCCACACCTTGTTGAAGTCGCTGCTCGCCCACACGCGCACGGCGACCAGCGTACCGTCTTGCTGGTAGCGCGCCGCGACGCGCACGTACTTGCCAACGAGCGTCGGCGCCTCGGTCGAGAAGTTCTCAACCACGGTGCGCGTCTGCGCATCCAGATCGTAGAAGATCGTGCCGTCGGTGCTATCGGCCTCGATGGCCAGTGTCTGCGCACTCGCCACCGCGGTTTCCGGATTGGTCACCGGCAGCACCGGGAAGTCTCTGCTCATCGTGAAGGAGCTGTCGTCGCCCGATAGGCCCTGCACCGTGCCGTAGGCGTGACGCAGCACCAGCCGCGTGATGTCATAGATCGGGTGATGCCGCACCGGACCCTCGAAGTTCACGGCCCAGAGCGTCGCTCCCATCGCCGCGGGGGGCGTGTGAGCCACGATGAAAGCCGGATGCGCCAGGTCGAACTCAAGATCCAGTGCGTTCGTCTGCGTGGTGCTCACGACGAGCGGAGAGACCAGGTTGACGGTGACCGGCACGGTGAGGGTGCCGCTGCTGCCCTGCGCGCCTTGGATCTGGATCTGATTGCCGGGAATACTGGTGCCGGCGGCCACTGGGAAGCCGCTCTCCGGGTTCTCGGAGACCGTCAGCAGCACATCGCCCGGGTTGGCGGAGATCGTGAGCACTACCGCGGTATAGGTGCCGACCGGCACATTGACGTTGCCGAGGATCTCCCCGAGCTGATCGAGCTGCTCGAGGTTCACGCACGGTGCGGGTGTCGGGGCGGTCCACACCGTCACATTACCGCCGCCGCCCTGGGGCACGAGCGCGATGCTGAGCACCTTGACGCCGATCGTCGCCCAGTCGTCCGAGGAGGCATCACTGAGAGTGAGTGGCACTGGGACGACCTGCGTGTTTGACTGGGGCGAACCCAGGGAGCTGGAGCTCCCTCCGCCGCCGCCGCTGCACGCCGTCAGTGCGGCCGCGAGACCCGTGAACAGCGCCGCGTAAACAGCGCTTTGCAACATATTCCGGTGCATGACCAATTCCCTCTGTTAGATCACTGGCCGAACGTGTCGGCTGGTGAGCATTAGCGAACGAGCGAGGGATCGGTTGACGTCGCGGCCGAGAAGTCACGGCCCCTGTCGCGTGCCACCGACAGGATGGCACGTCCTAGGCGCGTTGCTGCAGCTGCGCTGTCACATAGTCCTTGGCAGCCGCACACGCGGCGGCCATGTCCAGGCCGTGCGCCAGGTGCGCAGCGATGGCCGTGGCGAGTGCGCAGCCGCTGCCGCGCAGCGTCGCCGCAAGACGCGGCGTGACGAAAGTGCGCGCCTCCGCGTGGTCACTGACGAGCAGATCCACGCTCTCGGGCCCACACGCATGGCCACCCTTGAGGAGCACCGCGCGCGCCCCGCGCGCCAAGAGTTGCCGTGCCTGCGCGAGCACTTCGCTCTGATCGCGAGCGCCAGGCACGCCGAGCAAATCCGCAGCCTCGGGGAGGTTGGGCGTCAGCAGTGTCGCCTGCGGCAGCAACACTTCAAGCAGAGCGGTGCGGCCGGCCGCATCGAGCAGCGTACCCCCGGAGGATGAGCGCAGCACCGGGTCCAACACGATGGGGATGCCCTGGTGCGCGGCCAGCGTCTCGGCCACCGCGTACACCGACGCTGCACTCGCCAGCATCCCGATCTTGATCGCGCGGACCTGGCCGGTGAGGAACGCGGCCTCAAGCTGCGCGCGCAGCACCGGCACCGGCACGATATGGCACGCGAAGAGCGCGCTGTCGGTTTGCGCGGTAACCGCCGTGAGCGCGCTCAGCGGATGCACGCCAAGATCACGGAGCGTTCGGACATCGCGCACCAGACCCGCCCCGCCGCTGGAGTCGGAGCCGCCGATGACGAGAACTGCGGTCATTCGCCGAGCGCCACCACCGCCACGTTGGCGTGCCCGTGCTTCTGCAGCGCGCGGGCCGCACGCCAGGCCCGTACGCCGCTGCGGCAGCACAACACGACCCGCGCCTCGGCTGGCACCTTGGGTGCGACGCGTTCCAGGCTCTCCACCTCGAGGCGCAGTGCGCCCGGGAATGCGGTCTGCGCCGCCTCACTCACGCTGCGCAGGTCGATGACGAAGTCATCCGCCGCGACCTGCCGCGGGCCGATGAAGCGCAGCGGCGTGTCGCACGGCTCGGTGGCGCCGCTGAAAGAAAAGCCACCGACGTGCAGCGTCTGAAAATCCACCGACAGCAGCCGTCCGAGCGGGCTGGGTTCAAACTGCAGCAGCAACGCAAGCGTGAAGTGCGCCTGCAGTGTGCCGATCACGCCGACGGCCGTACCGAGTACACCCGATTGTGCGCAGCTGCCGGCCGCGCGCGGCAGCTCGGGGAACACTGCGCGGTAGCTGGGGGCGCCCCCACAAAACACCCCGACATATCCGCTCAGGGCGAGCACGGAGGCACTCACCAGCGCCTTGCCCGCCTCCTGACAGGCGTCGCTGAGTACATAGGTCACGGCAAAACTGTCGGCGGCGTCGATGACCACATCGGCGTGCGCCACGAGCCCGCGCGCGTTGTCTGCCGTCAGTCGCGCCGCCACGGTCGCCACGCATACCTGCGGATTCAACGCTTCGAGGGCGGCGCGCGCGGCTTGGACTTTCAGGACCCCCAGATCGCTCATGCGGTAGAGCGGCTGGCGGTGCAGGTTGGATTCGTCGACGCGGTCCGGATCGACGAGACTTAGGCGACCCACCCCAGCCGCCGCGAGATACGGCAGCACCGCGCAGCCGAGGCCGCCGGCACCGACGACGAGCACGTGCGCCTGCGCGAGGCGCGCCTGCCCCTGCGGACCGACCTGGGGCAGAAGCATCTGACGGGCGTAACGTTCGGACATGCTCAGGGCGGCGCGTTAAGCGGCGGCTGCCGCCTCCAGCCACTGACGCACGCGGATCTGCGGGTCGGCGGCGGTCACAATGTCGCTGACCACGGCGGCAACATCAGCGCCCGCGGCGAACACCTCCGGCAGGCGCGCGAGCGTCACCCCGCCGATGGCAACGAGCGGCAATGCCCCGATGCGACGCTTCCACGCGCCGATACGCGGCAGGCCCTGCGGTGCCCAGGGCATCACCTTGAGTGTCGTCGGATAGATGGGGCCTAAGGCGACGTACTCGGGCGACAGGCTGAGCGCGCGTTCCAGTTCCGCCTCATCGTGCGTGCTGATCCCAAGACGCACGCCGGCACGGCGCAGTGCCGGCAGGTCCGCCTGATCAAGATCGGCCTGCCCGAGGTGCACGAAATCGCAGCCCGTCGCGAGCGCAAGGTGCCAGTGGTCGTTCACGATCAGCCGTATTCCATGGGCGGCGCAGCGCGTGAGTGCACGGCGAATCTCCTCAGTCACCCAGGCGTCGGCGTGTTCCTTGATACGCAGCTGCACCAGGCGGACGCCGGCGGGCGCGAGCCGTTCAATCCAGGCGGCGCTGTCCACGATCGGATAGACGCGCGGCAGATTCATCCGCGGAACGCCGTGCCGATCACCGGCGTGGAGGGCACCGCAAGATCGCGCGCTTCAATCGGGCCTGCCGCGTGCGCTGCCGCGCCCGCTTCCACCGCCTGCGCGAAGGCGGCGGCCATCTGCACCGGGTCGCGCGCCTGCGCCACGGCAGTGTTGATGAGCACCGCATCAAAGCCGAGCTCGAGCGCCTGCGCGGCATGCGAGGGTAAGCCGAGGCCTGCGTCGATGACGAGCGGCACCCCAGGAAAGTGTGCTCGCAGGGCGCGCAACCCGAAGAGATTGTTCAGTCCGCGCCCCGAACCGATCGGCGCCCCCCAGGGCATCAGCACTCGGCAGCCCGCCTGCAACAGCCGCTCCGCTACCACGAGATCTTCAGTGGTATAGGGAAAAACCTGGAAGCCTTCCGCTGACAGAATGCCCGCCGCCTCGGTGAGGCCGAACACATCCGGCTGCAGCGTGTCGTCCTCACCGATCACTTCGAGTTTGATCCAGGCGGTCGCGAACACCTCGCGGGCCATGTGTGCCGTGGTAACCGCTTCCTTGACAGAGTGGCAGCCGGCCGTGTTGGGCAGCACGCGCACGCCGAGCTCGCGGATCAGCGCCCAAAAGCCCTGGCCGGCGCGCTCCGTGCCCGATTCGCGCCGCAGTGACACGGTCACGACCCCGGCGCGCGCGGCGCGCACCGCCGCCGCCAGTACGGCCGGCGACGGATAGCGCGCGGTGCCGAGAAACAGCCGCGAGCTAAGCGGCGTGTCGTAGAGCTCGAGCATCAACCCCCCTGCATCGGTGCCAGCACCTCGAGGCGGTCGCCCTCGCAGAGCACGACTTTCTCGCGTGCCCGCACGGCGACGAACTCACCGTTGACGGCTGTCGTGACCACGCCCTCGCCGTAGCCAAGATCCTGCAGCGCCGCGGCTAGCTGCGCGGCGCTCACCTCACGCCAGGCGCCGTTGACCTGGATCTTCATGCATCACCTCGGGGAACTGCCGCCCCTCGAGCACACATTCGGCGACGCGACGCGCCAGTGCTGGGGCAATGAGGAAGCCATGTCGGTACAGCCCATTCACGTGCAATGTAGCCCCGCACCACTGCAGCCGCGGCAGGTTGTCGGGAAAGGCCGGCCGTACCCCGGTGCCGATCTCCACAATCTCAGCCTCGCCAAAAGCCGGGTGTAGCGCATACGCGGCACTCAAGAGTTCCAACATCGAGCGGGCACTGATGCGTGCCTTCTCGTCACTCTCGATGAGCGTCGCGCCCACCATGAACAGGTCCGCAGCGCGCGGCACCACGTACACGGGCATCCGCGGGTGCAGCACGCGCACCGGACGCGCCAGCGTCAGCTCCGGCAGCCGTACGAGCAGCATCTCGCCTTTCACGCCGCGCAGCTGCGGCAGCTGGGCGCGCGCGGCAAGTCCGGAGCAGTCGATCAGCAGCCGCCCTCCGAGGCGTGCCGCGTGTGCCTCGACACCGCGGCGGATCGGAACTCCGAGTGCCGCCAGGCGCGCTGCCAGGGCGGTGAGCGCTGCGCGCGGATCCAGGTGCCCCTCGTCGGCGAAGTACAGCGCCTCGCCGAAGCGTCCGGCGAGCTCCGGCTCAAGCGCCGCGAGTGCCGCGGCCCCGAGGGTGTCAAAGCGCTCGGTGCGGCGCGCGAACTGTTGCAGCTCCGCGCGATCGCGCGCGTGCGCCACGACCAGCGTGCCGTTGCGCACGGTGCCGTCAAAGTGCGCCTGCCACCACGCGAGGCTCTCCTCACCGAGCTGCGCGATGAGGGCGCCGGAGTTCTCCTGCTCGCACCAGGGCGCGAGCATGCCGCCGGCGAACCACGAGCAGCCGGCGCCCTCCGGGCGCGGTGCCCGCTCGAGCACCTCCACCGCCACGCCGCGGACGGCGAATTCCAGCGCGCAGGTGAGCCCGGCAATGCCGGCGCCGATGACGCTCACGCGCATGCTTACTTCGCCTTGAGTGCGGCCGCCGGCACGTACAGCTCCCCGCCCTGTGCACGAAACTTAACCGCCATGTCGTGCATGCCTGCGGCGCGCGCCTCCGCGCGTACCTCGTGGGAGATGCGCATCGAGCAAAACTTTGGCCCGCACATGGAGCAGAAGTGCGCCACCTTGTGCCCCTCCTTCGGCAGCGTGGCGTCGTGAAAGGCGCAGGCCGTATCCGGATCCAGCGAGAGATTGAACTGGTCTTGCCAGCGAAAATCGAAGCGCGCGCGCGATAAGGCGTCATCACGCTCCTGAGCGCCCGGGTGACCCTTGGCGAGGTCGGCGGCGTGCGCGGCGATCTTGTAAGTGATGACGCCGGTCTTGACGTCGTTGCGGTCCGGCAGTCCGAGGTGCTCCTTGGGCGTGACGTAGCAAAGCATCGCCGTGCCATACCAGCCGATCATGGCCGCGCCGATGGCCGAGGTGATGTGATCGTAGCCCGGAGCGATGTCGGTGGTGAGTGGCCCGAGGGTGTAGAACGGCGCCTCGCCGCAGGTGGCGAGCTGTTTATCCATGTTGGCCTTGATCTTGTGCATTGGCACGTGGCCAGGTCCTTCGATCATCACCTGACAGTCGCGCGCCCAGGCGATCTGCGTGAGTTCGCCCAGGGTTTCCAGCTCGG
This sequence comes from uncultured Pseudomonadota bacterium, assembly GCA_963850955.1. Lineage (GTDB taxonomy): Bacteria > Pseudomonadota > Gammaproteobacteria > Steroidobacterales > Steroidobacteraceae > 13-2-20CM-66-19. The sequence continues at coordinate 2,786,770 of CAWKMW010000004.1, read as the reverse complement.
CGAACTGTGCCGCATCATTGGCATCGGCGATCGAGCCCGGACGCAGGCCATCGCCGAGGGAGAAACTCACATCATAGGCACGGCAGATCTCGCAGATCTCGTGGAAATGTTCGTAGAGGAAGCTCTCGCGATGATGCGCAAGGCACCACTTGGCCATGATCGAGCCGCCGCGCGAGACGATGCCGGTCACCCGGTTGATCGTGAGCGGGATGTAAGCAAGACGCACGCCGGCGTGGATAGTGAAGTAATCCACTCCCTGCTCCGCCTGTTCGATGAGCGTGTCGCGGAACACTCCCCAGCTTAAGTCCTCGGCCACGCCGCCGACCTTCTCCAGCGCCTGGTAGATCGGTACGGTGCCGATCGGCACCGGAGAATTGCGCAGGATCCACTCACGGATGGTGTGAATGTTGCGGCCAGTGGAAAGATCCATGACCGTGTCGGCGCCCCAGCGGATCGCCCACACCATCTTGTCCACCTCTTCGGCGGTCGAGGAGGTCACGGCGGAATTGCCGATGTTGGCGTTGATCTTCACCAGAAAGTTGCGGCCGATGATCATCGGCTCCGACTCCGGATGATTGATGTTCGCAGGAATGATGGCGCGCCCGGCGGCGACCTCCGCACGCACAAATTCAGCAGTCACGAACTCAGGAATCGCAGCGCCCCAGGAGTTACCGTCGTGCGGCCCGCGGGCGCGCTCTTCGCGGCCGAGATTCTCGCGGATCGCGATGTACTCCATTTCAGCTGTGATGATGCCGGCGCGCGCATAGGCGAGCTGGGTCACAGCGCAGCCGGCGCGTGCGCGCATGGGCGCGCGGCGCTGTGGGAACTCCGGCGCCGCTTTGCCGCCAGCATGGAGTCCGTTGTCCAGCGCCTGCACCTTGCGCCCTGGATAGGGCTCAACATCGCCGCGCGCGCTGATCCACGGGGCGCGCGAGCGCGGCAGGCCGCCCTCGATGTCGATGGTGACGCTCGGATCGGTATAGGGACCGGAAGAGTCGTAGACGGGAAGCGGTGCTTCCCCGGCGGCCGGATGCAACGTGATCTCGCGCATCGGCACGCGCAGATCGGTGTGCAGCCGCCCGCTCTTGTACACCTTGCGCGAGGAAGGAAAGGACTCGGACACCACGTGCAGCAATTGCGCATTCATAGGAAGGCTCCTCAACGTGCGGTCGAAGATCCAACGAATGCGAGCGCCGGGGCCTTACGGAAGTCCCCAAACGCGCGCTTGCAGCGGTAACGCACGAGGACTTCCAGAAACACTTTCCTACGCCAGCATTAACTGGATCAGGTTCGAGGGTCGCCATGCCGCGCTACCTCAAAGCGCCCGCTGGCCTCTCAGCCCCCTGCCGGGGCTCCCCTAGCTCGCGTGCAAAGTAGTACGCCCGCGCGTGCGCGTCAATGGCGTGCGTGACCTGCGCCATCGCAGCGTGTGACACTCTCGCGATGGCGTCGTGGCAAATCTGGGCCCTAAGCGCCGCGCTGTTCGCCGCGCTTACCGCGATCTTCGCCAAGGTGGGGGTCGAACACGTGAGCCCGGACGTCGCCACGCTGATCCGCACCGGCGTGATCCTCGCGGCGCTCACCGTGCTGGTCGGGGTGACGCGGCAGTTCCCTGGGCTGTTCGCCGCCTCCGCGCGCACCTACCTCTTTCTCGTGCTGTCCGGACTTGCGACCGGTGCTTCCTGGTGGTGCTATTTTCGCGCGCTGCACGCGGGCGATGCGGCACGCGTCGCGCCGCTGGACAAACTCAGCGTCGTGCTCGTTGCGCTTTTCGGCGTGACCTTCCTGGGTGAAAAGCTGGCGCTGATCAACTGGCTCGGGATCGTCCTGATCGGACTCGGAGCCTGGTTCGTCACGCTCAAGAGCTGACAGCGCGCGCGACCGCAACCGGTCGCGCGCGCCGCGCCATCAACTCCGCATGAGCGCGGGGAAGCGCCCTAGGCCGGGCGACTGCCGCCGCCGTGACTGGCCTGCCCGCCTTTGCGACCGGCTTCCGCGGCCAGCTCCGGATGCTGCGAGAAGCTGCGCTTCTCGTCCGGCACACTCTGCCCGCCCTTGCGACCGGCAACAGCTGCCAGCGTGCGATCCTGGGAGAAACTGCGCTTCGCGCCCGGGACACTCTGGCCGCCCTTGCGACCGGCCTCGGCGGCCAGACGGCGGTTCTGCGAGAAACTGCGTTTTTCATCCGGCACCGCCTTGCCGCCCATGCTCGCAATCTGACGCTGCCGCTCGGCGTTCATCGATGCGAAACCGCGGTGGGAGGTGCGCCCTTCATCAATCGTTCCTTGTGCCATCACTCGTGCTCCTTACTCGCCTTAAGACCCGAATCGATGCCGGGCACTCGCGGCGCCATGCGTGGGGAAAGCCGTCAACAAGCAGCATACCCCTCGAACATGTCAGCGCAAATAAGCGAAATCCGACAATCGGAGGGTGTCAGAACGGACTATCCAGGACCGACAGGAGGTGTCAGGAACAAAAACCGTCGCCGGTTGAGACTTCTTAAGGCGTGAGACGGTCGATGACCAGATTGAGGAGCCCGTCCTGACCCACCCGGTAGGTGATTTCCCCAAAGGGATCCCCGCTCGCCCCCACCGGGCTGCCCGAGCGCGCAATGCGGGCGACGACCTGGACCTGCTGCCCCGCGGCGAAGGAACGCCCTGGAAGCATGGAATCCGCCGGCGTCAGAGTGACGGACTGGGGAAAATGGCTCTCCAGTCGCTTGGCGGCGAGCGGGGGCCCCTTCTGGCCCGCCTGTCGCACGAAGACAAACAAGGGAGCGGCGGTCGGACCGCTCACCGAGGGCGACAGGGTGATATTGACTCGCACGGCCGCCGCCGCGCCTGCCCCGGCCGCCGGTTGCGGCGCAGCAGGCGCAGGCCCGGCGGCGAGTTTGTCATCGATGGCGCGGATCTCTTGTTCCAGCAACTCCCGCACGTTCTCCGGGGGATTCATGGCCAAGACCTTCGCAAAGCGCTGCCGGGCCAGCGGCAGATCCCCACGCCGGGCAGCGACGGTCGCACCGAAGAACAACGCTTTGCCCGAGTCCGGGTCGAGTGTGAGCGCCCGTTCCACCAGGCGTCCGGCTCGGCCTTCCAGCTCGGCCGGATCTTGCAGCGCGAGAGCCTCTGCCTCCCCGATCAGGGCTTCGACGTTCTTACCCCCGCTGAGGCGCTCGGCGCGCTCGAAGGCGCGCAGCGCAAGCGGAAACTCCTGCAGCACGACGTAGGAGCGCCCCAGCATGAGCCAACCCTCGAGGTTCTGCGGGTTGGCCTCGAGCTGACGCGCCAAACGCGCCACCATGGTTTGCGGCGAGTCCGCGGCGGGCGCGGCGTGCCAGGAAAAGTTGCTCCAGCTGAGATAAAGCAGCACCGACCCCAGGACGAGCACGGCCGCGGCGCCCAGCGCCGCCCAGGGCGCCGGTGCCAGCGCGCTGGGGCCGCGCAAAAGCGGAATGACCACGGCGATCACTCCGGCCGCGGTGAGTGCCGCAGCGAATACCACAAACGTGATCATCAGGAGCGCAGATCCTCTTCCAGGGGTTCGTGATCGTCCGCCAGGAGTCGGGTGCGCGTGCGCACGATGCGCCAGGAGAACGCCGCGCCCACCAGCAGCAGTGCCGCCGGCGCGCCCCACAGCCACGCGTTGCGCCACGAGTAACGCGGGCGAAAGAGGATGAAGTCCCCGTACCGCGCGGCCATCCAGGAGCGGATCTCATCATCGGACTTGCCCGCCAGGAGCTGCTCGCGCACCTGGGCGCGCAGATCCGCGGCCAGGTCCACGGGCGAGTCGGCGATGGCTTCGTTCTGACATTGCATGCACCGCAGCTCATGCGTGAGGGCGACGTAGCGGGCCTGCAGTGCCGGGTCGGCGAGTACCGTGGTGTCCAGCGCCCAGCTGAGTGAGCCGAACAGCATCAGGCACTGCAGCATAACGGTGGGTACGGCGGCGCGCTTCATGACTTGCCCCCCTTGACCCGGGGCAGGATGTCGCGCGTCCACTCCTCCTGGGTAAGAGCACCGACGTGCTTGTAGACCACGATGCCGGCCGGATTCACCAGGAAGGTTTCCGGAGCGCCGTACACGCCCCAGTCGATCGCCGCACGCCCCGAGCGATCCACCGCCACGGTCTCATAGGGGTTACCGAGCTGGCGCAGCCAGGCCTGCGCGAGCGCATCATCATCCTTCCAGTCCAGTCCGATCAGGGGCACCGCGCCGGACTTACCCACCGTGAGCAGCATCTCGTGTTCAGCGCGACACTCGCCGCACCAGGTCCCCCACACGTTCAGCAGGTACCAGCGTCCCTTGAAGTCCTGCGAGCGCACCGTGCGCGTCGGCTCGAGCAGCGCGGGCAACGCAAACTGCGGTGCGGCCTTGCCGATCAGCGGCGAGACGATGATTCCCTTGTCGGGAGAATGGCGGATTCCGATTGCGAGCACGATCGCGAGCAGCGCAAAGACTGCGAGCGGGACGAGGAAGCGATTCATCTACGCCTGCTCGGGCACTGCGACTGCGGCAGTGGAGGCTGCGACTTTCGCGCCGTGGTAGCGGCGGTCAGAGGATGCGACGAAGCCCCCGATCGCCATGATCAGTGCCGCGAGCCACACCAGGCTCACGAGGGGGCGGATCTGCACGCGCACGCTCCAGCGCCCTGCCCCGAGATCCTCCCCCAGGGCGAGCAGCAGGTTGTTGCCGCGGTTCATGGTGATGGCGGTTTCAGAAGTCACCTGGTGCTGCACCCAGAACTGCCGCTTCTGCGGCACCATCACGGCGACCGGCGCGCCCGAGCGCGTAACGACGAAGGTGCCACCGACGCCATCGTAGTTCGGGCCTTCGACCGGCTTTACGCCCTGAAAGCGCAGCTCGTACGCGCCGACCTTCACGACCTCGCCGGGTGCAAGCGCAATGTCGCGCTCGATGGTGAAGGACTGCACGGCGGTGAGCGCAATGACCGCCACCCCGAGCCCCATGTGCGCGATCGTCATGCCGAGGACGGCACGCGGCAGCGACAGGCCGCGCCGCCAGCGATCCAGCGGATCCACCAGCGAGGACAAGAGGATCCAGATGCCGAGTGTCGCGGCGATTGGGGTGAGCACATGCCCGTGTCGGTAGAGGCCGAACACCAGGCCTGAGGCGAGCACCGCGGCCGCCACGAGCGTCAGCAGCAGCGTGCGCTGTTGATCCCTGAGGCGCCCGCGCCTCCAGTTGGCGTGGATGCCCACGGACAGCAGCGCTGTAAGCGGCAGCATCGAGAGCAGAAAGGTGGGATTGAAGTAGGGCGGACCCACTGAAACCGTGCCGAGATGCAGGGCATCGGAGATCAGCGGCGCAAGCGTGCCGGCAAGTACGGTCGCCGCAGCGATCACCAGCAGCACGTTATTAAAGAGCAGGAAGGACTCGCGCGCGCCGAGCTCGAAGCCGGCCTGCGACTTCAGCAGCGGCGCACGCCAGGCGTACAAGGTGAGCGCACCGCCAATCATCACGATGAGAAAAGCGAGGATAAACATGCCGCGGCTCGGGTCCGCGGCAAAGGAGTGCACCGAGACCAGCACACCCGAGCGCACGAGGAAGGTACCGAGCATGCTCAGGGAGAAGGCCAGAATGGCGAGCAGCAGTGTCCAGCTTTTAAAGAGGCCGCGCTTGTCAGTAACCGCGAGCGAGTGCACGAGCGCCGTGCCCACGAGCCATGGCATAAACGAGGCGTTCTCCACCGGGTCCCAGAACCAGAAGCCACCCCACCCGAGTTCGTAGTACGCCCAGAAGCTGCCGAGTGCGATGCCACAGCTGAGGAACGCCCACGCCCACGTGGTCCAGGGGCGCGTCCAGCGCGCCCAGGCCTGATCGAGCCGCCCCTCGAGCATCGCCGCGCACGCAAACGCGAAGGCCACTGCGAACCCGACATAGCCTGTGTAGAGAATCGGCGGATGCACCGCCAGGCCCGGGTCCTGCAGGATGGGGTTCAAGTCCCGCCCATCCGGCGCGGGAGGATCCAGGCGCATGAAGGGGTTGGAGGTCGCCAGCGTAAAGAGCAGGAAGCCGAAACTCACCAGTCCGAGCACGCCGAGCACCCGCGCCGCAAAGTTCGGTGGCAGGCTGCCTGAGCGTATCGCGACCGCGACGCTCCAGAGCGCGAGCAGCAGAATCCACAGCACCAGCGAACCCTCGTGCGCGCCCCACAGGGCCGCCACGCGATAAAAGAGTGGCAGCGCGGAGTTGGAATTCTCCGCCACGTACAGCACCGAGAAATCGTTGTTGACGAAGGCGTTCACCAGACACACGACCGCCGTCACCACCATCACCGCCTGCCCGGCGAGCGCCGCCGTCACCGCCCTGCTCCAGCGTTCGCGCCCGAACATAGGTCCCGCGATGCCGAAGAACGCCTGCAAGCCGGCGAGCAGCAGCGCAAGAATCAACGCGAAATGACCGAGTTCCGGCAGCATGGCTCAGGTACCTGCGGTGTGGGCCGGGGGCTTCGCCGGCGCTGCGGGCGCATCGGCGCGACCTTGCGGCGCGTCCGCGGCGCGTGATTCGCCGTGGCGGCGTTTGAGCGAGCGCGCCACCTCCGGGGGCATGTACTTCTCGTCGTGCTTGGCGAGGACCTCATCGGCGATAAAGGTGCCGGAATTGTCGAGGCGCCCGTGCGCAACGACGCCGGCGCCCTCGCGAAACAGATCCGGCAGCACGCCGGTGTAGCGCACCGGCACGTCGTGACTGAAATCGGTGACCACGAAGCGCACCTCCAGACTCCCCGGCGCGCGCGCCAAACTCCCCTGCGTCACCATGCCACCGAGCCTGAAGGGCTGACCGGCCGCGACTTCGCCCTTCACCACCTGGGTCGGGTCAAAAAAGAAGGTGACGTTGCGGCGGAACGCATTCAGCGCGAGCGCACCGGCGATGCTCACGCCGGCGAGGATGCCGCACACGAGAATCAGACGGCGACGGCGTGTCGGCGTCACGGCGGCGCGCCCTCGGTCTCGAGCCGCCGCTGCGCGCTGCGTCGGGCGTTCGTCAACGCACGCCGCGCCCAGAAGATATTGAGAGCAATCACGGCGAAGGTGACCGCATACGCCGGCCACACGAAGGCGGCATAGCCGCCCATGTCGAGAAACTCTTTCATGCGCGCAGCGCCTCGCGGATCCAGCTGCTCGTGCGTTCGCGCGTGAGGATCTCCGCGCGCAGCCGCACCAACAGCAGCGCCGCAAAGAGCAGTGTAAAACCGAGGAGCATCATGAGCAGCGGCACCAGCATGGAGGCTGCCATGGTGGGTTTAGCGAGCCGCATGACCGAGGGCGCCTGATGCAGCGAATTCCACCAGGTGACTGAGTAGTGAATGATCGGCACGTTGATGACGCCCACGACCGCGAGCAGCGCACTTGCACGATCCGCCCGCTGCGTGTCCTCGATGCCGGCGCGCAATCCCATGTAACCCAGATATAGAAAGAGCAGCACAAGTTCCGAAGTGAGTCGCGGATCCCATTGCCAGTATGTTCCCCACATCGGTTGCCCCCATAGGGAGCCGGTCACAAGGGCGGCCACGGTGAAAGAAGCACCGATCGGCGCGCAGCCGGCCGCAACGGCATGTGCCACTTTCATCCGCCAGATGAGCCCGACGGCCGCCGCCACCGCCATACTCGTATACACCATGAGGGACATCCAGGCACTCGGGGCGTGTACGTAGATGATGCGAAAGCCATCTCCCTGCTGATAGTCCGGCGGGGCGAGTACGAGACCACCCCACAGACCCCCGAGGATCAGCAGCGCCGCCGGCCACGCGAACCAGGGTGTGAGGCGGCGCGCGAGCGCGTAGGCATACGGGGGTGAGGCCAGGCGATGGAACCAGGTAAAGGTCATGGGGCGTTGCTACTCCAGACTGATCCGCACCGCCGCGGCAGCGGCAAGGGGCGCGAGCGTAAGTGCGAGCACGGCGAGCGCGGCCAGCAATTCCAGGGGCGCGATCAGCGGCCCACCGCCGATCGCCACTTGCGTCGCGCGCGCGCCGAAGATCAGCACCGGCAGTGATAACGGCAGCGTCAGCAGTGACAGTAGCGCGCTGCTGCGCTTGATGTTAAGCGTGAGGGCAGCGCCGATCGAGCCGATGAGGCTCAGCGTGATGCTCCCTAGCAGTACGGCGGCGATGATACCGCCGAGTGCCGCGGGGGGCGCGCCGAGAGAGAGGGCCGCAAAGGGCGCCATGCAAGCCAGCGGCAGCCCGGTCAGCAGCCAGTGCGCGAGGGTCTTGGCACACAGGAGTGCGGTTAGCGACTGTCCAGAGAGGGCGTACTGTTCAAGCGTGCCATCGAGCGCGTCGTCGCGGAACAGGAACTCGAGCGCCAGCAGCGAGGCGAGTAGCGCCGCCGCCCACAGCGCCCCCGGGGCCACGCTGCGCAGTTGTGAAAGCTCGGGCGAGATGGCGAGCGGAAAGAGCATGGTCACCAGGGCAAAAAAGGCGAGCGGCTGGATGAGCTGTGCGGGCTTGCGAAACGCGAGCGTCAAATCGCGCCGCAGCGCAAGACTCACGGCCTCGAGGGCGCTCACCGGGGCTGGCGCGGGCGCGTACGCGTCGGAAGCTGTCAGGGGCGCTGCGCTCACAGGGGCAGTTCCAGCGGCCGCACCTGTGCGGGATCGACCGGCAGTTCGTGGTGCACGGCGGCGACCGCAAGGCCGCCGCGGGCGAGCTGCTCGGCGATGAGCGTGCCGACGAGGCGCTGGCCCTCGGCATCCAGATTGGTGGCCGGCTCGTCCAGCAGCCACAGCGGCACGATGCACAGCGCAAGGCCTGCCAGGGCGACGCGCCGTCGCTGCCCGGCCGAGAGCGTGCGCACCAGACGGTCGGCGAACGCTTCCGCGCCCACGCGCCCCAGCGCCGCAGTGAGCGCCGACCCCGCCACTCGGCGGCGCCCGCCGATCCAGTAGTGCAGGTTCTCGCGCGCCGTCAGGTCCGCTTTGAGCGGCGGCTCGTGACCCAGATACGCAAGTGATCCCTGGAACGTGCGCAGGTCGGAGCGCACGTCCGCGCCACGCCAGCGCACACGGCCCTGCTCCGGGTACATGAGGCCTGCGAGCGTGCGCAGGAGACTTGTCTTACCGGCACCATTGGCGCCCGTGACCTGCAGACACTGCCCGCCGGATAACACAAAGCCCAGGCCGCGCAGCACGTGACGCTCACCGCGCCACAGATGCAGGTTTTCAACCTCGAGGGAGTCGATTGACATCGCGCCTTGCGTGAGTTCGCAGGAGGTCCCGGCAGAGTGCCGGACTTACGGCGCGCAAGTCTCGCAAATTCATCGAGTTAGCGCCAGAACTGTAGATGTCGCTGGCACGCGTCACGATGCGCGAGTTCTGTAGAATCGTGTCGGGTGCGGGTTCTCACCGCCCGGGTGGCGAAATCGGTAGACGCAAGGGACTTAAAATCCCTTGGGGGTTACCCCGTGCCGGTTCGAGTCCGGCCCCGGGCACACTAACTAAAGAAGCACAGGTTTCGACGCTTCCACTGCTCGGCGCTTACAAGCCTATTTGTCAACGCAATCGTAGAAGGTCTCCCCTTCTTCGCGTCGCGCCACGGCGCGTTTGCCCTGACTGGCGCAGTCCGCTTCCGCCTGCTCAAGCGCGCGGGCCTCACGCCTCTGGTCCACGCCGGGTCGGCCCGCGCCCGGTGCCGAGGGGTTATCCACGGGCGCGGAGTTGGCGCATCCGGCGACCAGGACGATGCAAACAACAGTGGTCCAATTCATGCGCGAGCCTCCTGCGACGATTCTGTTCTTTGCCGCGCAGCCAGTGCGACGGTTCCGACTTCAACACAACCGGTGCCAAGACCACGATTCATTTCATTTGCGCCCGCGCATTGCGTCAAGACCCCACGCGCCGCCACCGGCCACGGAAAGAAACAGGAAAATGAAGCAGTAGAGCACTGCCTCCTCCCCTTGGTTGAGCGCCGGCATGAAGAAGTGGCCTTGCGGTGCATGCTGTATGAAATACGCCACCGCCATCTCGCCTGACAGGATGAACGCTGCAGGCCGGGTGAATAGACCGAGCAGTATCAACAAGCCGCCGACGATTTCGAGCATGCCGGCGAAACCGATGAGCGACATCACCGGCAGCTGGTCAAAATACGCGACGTGCGGTACGTGGAACAGCTTCGCGGTGCCGTGCTGCAGGTACAAAAATGCGGCAACGATGCGCAGCAGCCCCAGTGCTCGAGGACGCCAGGTATCAACGAACACTTGATCAAGCGCCATGCTTCACCTTCCGCAAAGCCCGACAGACGCAATGATAATACGGTACGCCAAACCCGCCGACGCCGATTCTCAAACGCCGACTGTTGCGCCCCCCGGGGAGCCGCTTGATCGGGTTAGTCCTGTGCGCGTGGGGTGAGAATTTCCGGACGCAATAAACTCAGGACAAGGCAAGTGGCGATGGCGAGCGCCAGCCGCAGCGGCAGGGCAAAGATGTAGCGAGTGGCCACGAGTCCGAGCAGCACGAACCCTGCCAAATGCGTGACCCCCATCGCCCGGTAGCGGGCGCCGACGCGCGCGAGAGTTGCCAGCTGCCACAGAAGCACGGCCTCGACTGCGAGCAGCACGCTGATCGCAAGTCCGAAACCCTGGTGGAAGTCCCCGTAGCTGCGCCCAGCGCCCGCCACGTTGAAGTGCACATCGCGCTGCAATCTTGAGGGTTGCGCTCACGATGACTACCTCGGGGTGTCAGAGTTTTTTGGTTTCGACTTCGGCCTTGAACGCCAGGAGTGCCTCATCCCAGAACCCATCGAGCCAGCGGCGCAGCTCACCGAGGCCGTGCGGATCGATGTAATAGATGCGTTTGGTGCCGTCGGGCTTGTCGGCCACGAGACCGGCCTCCTTGAGAGCGCGCAGGTGCTGCGAGACTGCCGGGCGTGTCACCGGTAAGCCCCGCGCGAGCGTGCCGACGGACTTAGGCCCCGAGCGCAGTCTTTCGAACACGCGGCGCCGAGTCGGATCGCTCAGACAGTGAAGTGCCTTTAAGTAAGCCACTACTTACGGTAAGTAGAAACTTACCTAATGTCAAGTGTCGCCCGCGACCGACAGCTAAGTACGTGTCATATGTCCACCGAATGGCCACCGGCGCGTTCTAATTGCGGTGACGGCACGCTGCGCAGGGCGGCGGCCCGAGCAAGTTCACGATTCGTGACGGCATCATCAGTCCGCGGGGAGTCCTTCTGGGTAACCTCGCGCGGCACGTTTAGAAAGGGCGGTATATGTCAAAGTTTTTGTTGGCCACGCACGCCAAGGCGTGCTCGATCGGGGCGATCGCTGTTGCGGGAGCCCTAACGGCGGGATGTACCGCACAGCTGCGCGTGGCCGGACCGCCACCGATTTATGTCGCGCCTCCGGCCGTGGCCGTGGTCGCCCCGGCTCCAGAGGTGGCAGTTCAGATCAACGAGGCGCCTCCGCCGCTACCGGTGTACGAGCAGCCCCCCTGCCCCGTCTCTGGCTATCTGTGGACGCCGGGCTACTGGTCCTATGCGCCGGCCGGTTACTTCTGGGTGCCCGGAACCTGGATTGAGCCGCCGCGCGTCGGTGTGCTGTGGACGCCGGGGTACTGGGGCTTCGTCGGCGGCGCCTATGCGTGGCACGCCGGCTACTGGGGTCCGCATATCGGCTTCTACGGCGGCGTCAACTACGGTTTCGGTTATGTGGGCACCGGCTTCGCCGGCGGCCGCTGGGTGGGCAATTCTTTCGCCTACAACAGTAACGTGACCAACGTGAACGTGACGGTCGTGCACAACACTTACAACGAGACGGTCGTCAACAACGTCTCCGTTACCCGGGTGAGCTTCAACGGCGGTGCCGGCGGCGTCGTCGCCACACCCACGGCCCAGGAGAAAATGGCGGCGCAGGAACCGCATATGGCGCCCACACCGCTGCAGCAGCAGCACCTTCAGGAGGCGGGGAAGAATCCCGCCCTGTTCGCGAAGGCCAACGGCGGGCATCCGGCGATTGCCGCCACCACGCATCCGGCTACCTTTACCGGCCCGGGCGTCGTAGGCGCTAAGCTCGCGGCACGCCCGCCCGCTGCGGGCGCAAAGCCGCGGGTGGCCGCCAACACCTCACAGCCGAAGCCCGCGGTGGCCGCTAACACCACCGCACAGGCAAAGCCGGCGAAGCCCGCGAAGCCCCCCCAGAAGCCTGCGCATGAGGGCAAGCCTGAGGGCAAGCCCGAGGGCGAGAAGACTTAAGCGAACAGGGCCGGCGGCCGCACCCGCGGCTGCCGGATCCGCGCCGCCTGCTGATTCGAGCCTGTGTCTCAATGCTCGAGATGCAGTCGCACGCCGTAGAAGCGCACGGGGCCGCGGGCCTCGTTGAAACCCGGATTGCGGATAAACTGAAAATCCGGACTGAGCTGCAGACGCAGGGGAACCCTGCCAACCGAGTCGAACAGCTGCAGACGGTAGTACAGCTCAAGAATCTGCTCGTGCGCGTAATCAAGCTGCCCGTCCCCGAGCACAAATCCTGAGCCGCCCGCGGCCAAGTAATCCCGGTGCGGGCCTGAGAGCCCCTCGAAGACCAGACCCAACCCCGCCACGTCGCTCGCGCGTCCCCAGTGCACCCCGGAGAGCTGCACGCCGCCGCTGAGCTGGCGGTCCACTTCGGTAAAGACGAACGTTTCGGTGGCCCCGTCATCCCAGCCGGCACGCATGAAGAGGCCCGTATCGCCCGAATCGGCCAGCGGCAGCTCCGCGTTCACGCCAAACCCATATTTGTGTCGACCGTTGCGCCCATCGGCAGCGACGTCGGGCACCGTACCGTGCTCGGCGCCGATTGCGAGTGCTTCGCGATAGTTGCCCATGGCCGCGGTATTGCGGTAGCCGAGCAAGCGCACGATCAGGCCGCTGGTCCAGGGCGCGAGGGTCAGTTCCAAGTTCTCGCCCTGCGCCCGGTTTAGGGTCTCGAGCGTCTGGCCGTTGGCGTAGAGCGGCATGCGATACAGACCATAGCGCAGCGCCCAGGCGGGACTCAGGTAACTGAACACGAAGCCGTCGGTGAAACCTCGGGTGTTGGCGGCGTAATCCCAAGCGGTATTCGCCCACAGTGACCAGTTCATGAACTCGGTGCGGGTGGCGGCTGCATAACGGTTGTGATCGAAGTCATCCGTCACCGCCATGCGTCCGGCCTTCAATTCAAGGCGGGTCGTCGCCTCGTTGCCGGCAATCTGATCCTGGCCCCGCGCGACGTGGGCGACCGTATTCCCGAGCGGCCACATGAGCCGCACGAAGGCCCGCGCAATATAGAAGCTCTTCTTCAGACCCACCGCGCCTTCGCGCACGACGTCACCGTTGGTAAGACCGCCGAGGCCCGTGGCGCCACTGACTCCTGCGCCCATGAATTTCTCGGTGTCCAGATACAACTGCGCCCAGCTCGCCACCGCCCAGCCCCCATAAAAGCCGATCGTGTTGGTCGGCTGCGTGTCCCCTTGCGCCAGCAGGCTCAGGCGCCCCGAGTAAGGGGCATCCAGCGCGGTCTGGTGCTGCAGCACATAGGTATATTGGGCGTCCAACAGCGCCGGGCGGTACGAGTCCGCTCCAGGAGCAGCCGTGGAGCCCGCACCGGCCGCGAGTGCTTCGTCGGCCGCGACGGGCGTTGCCGCCGCAGCACTGCTCAGAAGTAGCACGACCCAGCAGCCCCGGCGGCGAGCCCTACGCGCGGCGCACGCGGACGCAGCGCGCCGCGGCCCCTCGGCCGTCGCAGGGCAAAAAGCAGGCCCCGGCAAGATCTCAGCTGCGGTGCGTGCCGCGCAGGTGGGCCGCCCGCTTCTTGCTCTCCGCCCCGGGATGACTCAGTCCATCCAGGATCCCGCATTCGCGCTCGGCGCGCGCCGGTTGGCACTGGCGCCGCAGCGCCTTTAACTGCTGCTGCAGCTGCTGCAGCTCCGCGATGCGTGTGGCGACGTGGGCGATATGCTCGTCCAACAGCGCGTGCGCGGCGGCGCAGTTGTCCTGCGGAAGGTCACGGAACCGCAGCAATTGTCTGATCTCATCAAGGGTCATGTCCAAGGCCCGGCAATTGCGGATAAAGGCGAGCCGCTCCAGGTGCGCACGCCCATAAAGGCGGTAATTACCCGCGCTGCGTGTCGGCGTCGGCAACAGACCCTCACGTTCATAGAAGCGAATGGTCTCCGTCTGGCACTGGGCCTGACGGGCCAGCGCGCCGATTTTGAGCCACGACTCCATGGGACTTGACCTTAAAGTGACTGCAGGGTTTTCACTATACGGCAACCGACCCCCGCGCGCAGCGCATCGCGCACGGGGTGGCTATTTTCCGTGTGGCAGCCGCCGGGACCGATCTGGGAGCTTGCGCATGAACCGTCACGATCACGAAGGCGCCGGCCCACACGAGGCTCACGCGGCGCAGCACGAGCACGCCACTGCACACGGGCACGGCGCTGGGCATGGGCATGCGCACGGGGCACACGCCCACGCCCCTCAGGGCCAGGGCGGCGCGCGCCGACTCATCGTTGCGCTCGCCATTCTGGGGACTTTCACGATCGTCGAGGCGGTCGGCGGGTACTTCGCAAACTCCATCGCACTGCTGGCCGAGGCCGCCCACATGCTCGCCGATTGCGCTTCGCTCCTGCTGGCGATCATCGCCGTGCGGGTGAGCCAGCGGCCGGCCAATCAGCGACGCACCTACGGGCATCGCCGTTACCAGCCGCTCGCGGCCTTCGTGAACGGCCAGGTGCTGCTGCTGCTGACCGCCGGGGTGGTGTACGAGGCGATCACCCGCCTGGTGCATCTACCCGCGGTGGACGGACGGCTCATGCTGCAAATTGCGCTCCTGGGTGGGCTTGCGAATCTCGCGGCGTTTCTCGCCCTCTCGGGCGCCCGCTCGCTCAACGAACGCAGCGCCCGCACGCACGTGCTCAGTGACCTGCTCGGCTCGGCAGCGGCGAGCATTGCCGCACTGCTCATCCTGTATCGGGGTTGGACCGTAGCTGACCCCGTGCTGTCGCTATTGGTCTCGATCCTGATCCTGCGCTCGGCCTGGGGGATGATCCGCGAGTCGGCGGACGTGCTGCTCGAGAGCGCCCCGGCGCGCTTCGACGTTGCGCGCATCCAGTCAGTGCTGATCGGTCACGTGCCAGGGTTGATCGACGTGCACCACGTGCACGTGTGGTCTATGACCGGTGAGCTGCCGACGGTCACCCTGCACGCGAATTGCGCGCATGGGGCCGGCCATCGCGAGACCCTCACAGCCATCCACGCCCGTCTGAAGCAGCAGCTGCGCATCGAGCACGTCACGGTGCAGATCGAGGAAGAAGGCGCGTGCGAGACGCCGGACTGCGTGCGCTACGACTGACGAGTGCGAGGCTTGCGGCTAACTAGAAGAACTGCCGGATCCGCGGAAGATCGCCATGGAAAACTTCGAACACACGCCCAGCGCACGCGGACAGGTATTCCTGTGGGGCGGCATCGTCGCAGGGCTCGTGCTGCTGCTTCTGCTCTACACGCGCGGCTTCGGTCTTTTCGTCCGCCACGCCGGTGAGGCGGAAACTCCGCTGCTCGAGCATCGCGGCGCCCAGATCTTCATTCCGGAGAACTCACCCCTGCGCCAGCGCCTGACGGTCGTGCCTGCGGCCGAAGAGAGCGTGAGCGGCAATGTGCTGGCCCCCGGACTGGTCGAGTCTGACCCCGCCCGCACCGCCCTGCTGCTCTCGCCAGTGGCCGGGCGGGTGAAGGAAGTGAAGGTATCGCCGGGCAGTCGGGTCAGCGCCGGACAGGCGCTGGCCGTCATCGAGTCGCCCGATCTCGCACAGGCCTACGACGACGATGTGAAGGCAGCCGATACGCTGCGCCTGACTACGAAAAACCTCGAGCGCCAGGAGAGCCAGTACCAGATCGGCGCAGTCGCGGAGCGGGACCTGGATCAGGCGCGCAGCGATCACGCGCAGGCGGCCTCGGAGTACGCGCGCACCCAGGCGCACCTGCGCGCCATTGGCGTCCCGCCGGACAGCAAACAGCGCTCCAGTCTCTTTACCGTGCGGGCGCCCTTTGACGGCAGTGTGACCGCCGTCGCCATCGCCACGGGCAACATGCTGAACGATCCGACCCAGTCGATCCTGACGGTCGCAGATCTGAGCACGGTGTGGGTAACCGCCCTCGTGGCAGAAAAAGACCTCCCGGGTGTCGTGCAGGGCCAGGAAGCCCAGGTCACCCTCGAGGCCTATCCCACCGAGACGCTCAAGGGCACGGTGCTGTTGGTGAGCGACGTGGTGGAAGCGGATTCGCACCGCAGCAAGGTGCGTATTGCCTTCCCCAATGCGCACTACGCCCTGAAGCCGAACATGTTCACCACCGTCAAGCTCTTTGGGCCGCCGCACGCGCGCGTGGTCCTGCCCACTTCCGCCTTGCTCATGAACAACGACCGCACCAGCGTCTTCGTGGCCGTCGCACCCTGGACGTTTGAGCGGCGCGTGGTGGAGCCGTTGCTGCAGGAAGGCACCAGCGTGCCGATCCGCGCCGGCATCGCCGCCGGCGATCAGGTCGTGGTCAAGGGCGGAATCCTGCTCAATGATTGACCAATTTGTCGGCTTCTGCCTGCAGCGACGCGTGGCGGTCATCGTCCTCGCGGTGTTGCTTGCCGGCTTTGGCGTTTACGCCTGGATCACGCTCTCCGTGGAGGCGTACCCGGAGCTCGGCGACGTCGCCGCGCAGGTCACGACCCAGGTCCCCGGACTCGCCGCCGAAGAAGTCGAGCAACTCATCACGGTACCGCTGGAGCGCGAGATCAACGGGACGCCGGGACTTCTGCTCATGCGCTCCTCGAGCACGTTCGGCCTGTCGCTCATCACTGTCCTGTTCCGCGATGGCTATGAGGACTACTGGGCGCGCCAGCGGCTGCTCGAGCGCATCAGCCAGGCGACGCTGCCGAACAATGCCGCACCGTCGCTTGACCCGGTCGCCGGTCCGGGCGGCGAGATTTACCGTTATACGCTTGAGTCCACGACGAAGAATCTGCAGGAGCTGTCTGAGATTCAGCGCTGGACGGTCATTCCGGCACTCAAATCAGTGCCGGGCGTAGTCGATGACACCAACTTCGGCGGTTTCACCACCGAATATCAGCTCGATCTGGATCCGAAGCAGCTCGAGCACTATGAACTCGGCATCACCGACGTCATTAACGCGATCAACAACAACAATACCAATGCCGGTGGCGGGCGCGTCTCGCGTGGTGATCAGAGCTACGTGATTCGCGGCGTCGGCCTCATGCGCAGTCTCGAGGACATCGGCTCTACCGTAGTCACCCAGCTGAACGGTATTCCGGTGCTGGTACGCGATCTCGGCCGCACCACACTGAGCCACCAGGAGCGCGAGGGCATCCTCGGCAAGGACAATAATCCGGACACGATCGAAGGCATCGTGTTGATGCTCAAGTACCAGAACCCGTCCGAGACCTTGCATGGCATACACGCCAAGGTCAACGAGCTCAACCGTAAACTCGCCAAGGACGACGTGCGCATCGAGCCCTACATTGACCGCGACGATCTCGTGTCCGCTACGGTGCACAAGGTCGGGCGCACCATCGCCGAGGGCATTGCGCTCGTGTTCCTGGTGCTGATCATTTTTCTCGGCAGTCCGCGCAGCGCCTTTGTCGTAGCCGTATCGATCCCCATGGCGCTCGTTTCGGTGTTCTCCTTCCTTAACCTCACCAAGGTCTCGGCCAACCTGCTGTCTTTGGGCGCCATCGATTTTGGCATCCTGGTGGATGGCGCCATCGTGGTCACCGAGGCGATCCTGCGGCGGCGCGAGGCGACCCCGGCGGAGGAGCTGAGCGAGAGCGAGGTGAAGGCCGCCGCGCTGCAGGTCACGCGGCCGATCTTCTTCGCGAGCCTGATCATCATCACCACGTACCTGCCGCTGTTCTCCTTCCAGCGCGCCGAGGCGAAACTCTTCACGCCCATGGCGTACACCATGGGCTATGCGCTCTTCGGCGCCCTACTCACGAGCCTCGCCCTTGTGCCCGGACTCGCCTACTACGCCTACCGTAAACCCGGCACCGTGTACCACAACCGCTGGCTCGAACGCCTCACGGTCCGCTACGACCGCATGCTGGACGCCTGCCTGCGCGAGCCGCGCATCATCTACGGCGTCGTCGCCTTTGCGCTGCTCGCCGTCATCGGCCTCGGCGCCACGATCGGCCGCGACTTCCTGCCCGATCTGGACGAGGGGGCGCTGTGGCTGCAGGTGCAGATGCCCACCGGAGTTGCGCTCGATAAGGCGAGCGACATGGCGAGTGACCTGAGGCGCGCGGTGCTCAAGTACCCGGAAGTGTCCTACGTCGTCACGCAGACGGGCCGCAACGATGACGGCACCGATCCTTGGACCATGTCGCACATCGAGGCGCCGGTGGGGCTCAAGGCCTACGACAGCTGGCCGCACGGGGAGACGAAGAAGCAGTTCGTCGATCGCCTCGAGAGCAATCTCGCTCGGGATTTGCCCGGCTACTCGATTGGCATTAGCCAGCCGATCATCGATGGCGTCAACGACCTGATCGGCGGCGCCCACAGCCCGCTCGTCATCAAGATCTACGGCGATGACCTGAACGAGCTGCGCGCCATCGGCCAGCAAATCGTCAGCGAGCTTTATACGATTGCCGGCACCGCCAGCGCGTCCATTTTTCAGGAGCCCCCCATTCCGCAGATCGAGATTAAGCTCGACCGCCAGAAAGCTGCGCGCTACGGGATCAACATGACGGACGTGCAGAACGTCATTCAGACGGGTGTCGGGCAGGCGCCGGTTTCGACCGTCTACGTAGGAGAACGCATCTACCCTCTGACGGTGCGCTACACCGAGGATGCGCGCAATCACGCGGACGCACTCGCGAACCTCTCCGTGCGCAGCGCGAGCGGAATGCAGGTGCCGCTCGCGCAGGTCGCGAGCGTCATCGCCCGCACCGGAGAGAGCACCGTCACGCGCGAGAACGGCCAGCGCAATCTCACCATCCGCATCGACAACCGCGACCGCGATCTCACCTCGTATCTGAAGGAAGCGCAGAGCAAGATCGGCGCGCACGTGCATTTCGATCCGAACCGCATCCGCCTGGAATGGGGCGGCCAGTTCGAGAACCAGCGGCGCGCCGAGGCGCGCCTCAGCATCATTCTCGTCATGGTCATGGGCGCGATGCTGATCCTGCTTACCGTCGGCATCGGTTCCCTGCGCCAGGCCGCGCTGGTGCTGGGCGTGGTACCCCTCGCCATGCTCGGCGGCCTGATTTCACTGCATCTGACCGGACAGACGCTCAACGTCGCCAGCGGCGTCGGTTTCATCGCACTCTTTGGCGTCGCCGTGCAGAACGGCATCATCATGGTGGCCAACCTGAATCGCATGCGAAAATCCGGCTTCGAACTGCACGAGGCGATCATGAAGGGGGCTACCGAGCGTCTGCGGCCCGTGCTCATGACGGCAACCGTGGCCACCCTAGGCATGTTGCCAGCGGCTTTACACACCGGGGTCGGCAGCGACGTCCAGCGCGGCATCGCCACGGTCGTCGTCGGTGGCCTTGCGATCGCAACGCTGCTGACGCTCTTCGTGCTGCCTTCGATGTACCACGTGATCGAGCACTGGGCTGATGCGCACGGCCGCGGGGTGGCAGAGGGAACGATCTGATGTCAGCCCGGCGGATTGCATTGCTCGTGAGCGTGACCCTCAGCGCCTGCGCGGTTGGGCCGAATTTCAAGCGCCCGGCAGCGCCAATCGATGCGGGCTATGGTGCGGCGCCCACGCAGGGTGAAACGACAGCGACCCCAGGCGTGGGCGGCAACGCGCAGCGCCTGGTCGCGGGCATGGACATCCCGGCCGACTGGTGGACGCTCTTCAGATCCGCACCGCTCAACGAGCTGATCGAGCAGGCGCTCAAGGAGAACCCGGACGCGAACGCCGCGCAGGCCGCGCTGCGGCAGGCCAACGAGCTGTACGCCGCGCAGCGGGCCACGCTGTTTCCGAGTCTGCAGGGCGGCTTCAGCGCGCAGCGCGCCAAGAACGCGCTCGGCACGATCGCGAACCCCACGAGCCTTCCGCAAACCAATCCCTACTACAACCTCTACACCGCACAGCTGAGCGTAAATTACATGCCCGATGTGTTCGGTGGCCAGCAGCGCGCCCTGGAAGCGACCCAAGCCCAGGCCGAAGCCACCCGCTTTCAGCTCGAAGCGACCTATCTCACCCTCAGCAGCAACGTGGTCGTCACAGCGGTGCAGGAGGCCTCGCTGCGCGCGCAGATCGTCGCCACCGAACGACTCGTGCAGGTGCAGCAGCAGTTGAGCGCCACGGTGAGCGGTCAGAAGGGCCTGGGAACGGCGAGTCAGCTGGACCTGCTCTCCCAGCAAGCCGCCGAGGCGCAGACCGTCGCCACGTTGCCGCCGCTGCGCAAGCAGCTCGCGCAGACGCGCGATGCCCTCACCGCACTCGTGGGCCGCCTGCCGGCCGCCGAACCCGCGCAGACCTTCCGTCTCGAGGAGCTCACCCTGCCTACCGACGTGCCGGTGAGCATCCCGAGCAAACTCATCGAACAGCGGCCGGATGTGCGTCAGGCGGAAGCGAATATGCATGCCGCCTCCGCCGAAGTGGGCGTCGCGATCGCGGACATGCTGCCGCAGTTCACCCTCAGTGCGCAGACCGGCTCTACGGCGCTGCAGATCAGCCAGCTCTTCACCTCCTATACCGGGTTTTGGAGCGCGGGCGCTTCCCTCACCCAGACCTTGTTCGACGCGGGCGCGCTTCTGCACCGCAAGCGCGCTGCAGATGCGGCGCTCGACCAGGCCGGCGCGCAGTACCGGGCGGCCGTGATCCTCGCCTGTCAGAACGTCGCCGATACTCTGCACGCCCTCAAGGCCGATGCCGATACACTCGCGGCAACCGTTGAGGCCGAACGCGCCGCGCGCGCTGCCTTCGACATTGCGCGCCAGCAGCGTACCCTCGGGGGCATCAGCACGGTAGCGCTGCTCAACGCCGAACAGACCTACCAGCAGGCGGAACTCGCCGCGGTGCAGGCACGCGCCAACCGCTACGCGGACACCGCCGCGCTCTTCCAGGCGCTTGGCGGAGGCTGGTGGAACCGACCGAAAGGAGGCTCACAGTGACCGATCTTGTGTTACGCGAAAATCGCCGGGGCGCCGCGATCCTCACGCTCAATCGTCCGGAGAAGCTCAACGCGCTCACCAAGGATGTGTTCGAGGCGCTCGAGACGCACGTGGATGCCCTGCGGCGCGAAACGCGCACCATTGGCCTTGTGATCCTGCGTGGCGCCGGGGGCAATTTCTCCGCCGGCTATGACATGCAGGAAGTACTTGCCTACGTGCGCGCCCACGCCAAGCCGCACTTCAATTCCGAAGTGATCGAGAAGGTCGCGAACCTGCCGCAGCCGGTCATCTCGGCCGTCGAAGGCCATTGCTCGACCGGTGCCCTGGAACTTGCCCTGGCGGCGGACATCATCGTCGCTTCCGAATCGGCGCGCTTCTCCGACGCGTACGCGCGCTGGGGGCTGACCCCGATCTGGGGCCTGAGCCTGCGCCTGCCGCACCGGGTCGGCACTGCCAAGGCCGCCGAGATGATGTGCACGTGCAGCGCCTACTCGGGGAGCGACGCGCACGAGATGCATCTGGCGAACTTTGTCTATCCGGATCAGGAGTTCGAAACGCGGCTGAACGACCTGGCGGAGAATATCCTCGCCAACTCCTGGTATGCGAATCAGGTGAGTAAGCGCGCCTTGGTGGAAAGTGATGGCCTGAGCCTGCGCGACTCGCACGCGCTGGAGATCTTCAAGAACGAGGGTCTGGCACCGGATGCGGCGCGACGCGTGGAGAAGTTCCTGGCGCGCCGCAAACCGCCCGCCTGAACGCCTCTGGGGGCGCGTGGCCGTCCTATCCGGGCACGGCAGGAGTATAGTTTGCAGCGCCTGCGCAGCGCCCACAACAAACCATGCGTCGCAAGACCCACATTCTCGTCATCGACGGCGAGGGCCTCGTCCGTGACGGGTTGTGCGCGCTGCTGCAAAGCGATGCCGGGCTACACCTGTTGGGTGCCTTCGTCAGTGCCCGCGAGGCGCTACGCGTGGGCGCGGATCTTAAGCCCGATATCGCGATTGTCGACTTCCCCCTTGCGATGCGCAGTGGTCCGCAGACCCTCATGCACCTGAAGCGGCGCTGGCCGACGGCCGCCTTTCTGGTACTCGCCGCCAGTCGCGACGGTGAGACGATCGAAGCTGCGCGCCGCGCCGGCGCGGACGGGTACGTGTTGCGCAACGATCGGCGCTCGGAACTCTTCAACGCCCTCGATACGCTCGCGCAGAAAAAGCATTACATCAGCACTTCGGTGCTCGAGACGCCCGCCCCACGCCGCAGCGGCCGCGCCCCCCACGCGCGCGGCACGGATGGCGCCGGCATGCTCACCGGTCGCGAGCAGGAGGTCGTGGCGCTGATCGCTGAGGGCTATCGCACGCGCGAGATGGCGCAGCTGTTATCGCTGAGTCACAAGACCGTCGAACGCCACCGCACCAATCTCATGCGCAAACTCGGCGTGCGCTCGGCGACCGGCGTCGTCGCCTACGCGATCACCCACGGCTACGTCGGTTTCTGACAGCGTACCGCTGAGACGCCCCGAGGGCGTTAAGCTCCTCCCGCCACGCGAAACGGGGAGTCCTGAAAGACGAACTCCCCGCCCGCTGTCGTGATCTTCCTCTCGCCGGTTTAATTACCCATCCCAACGGGCGTCGCCACAATCGCCTGTCCCGTGCTCGTGGTGCCGGTGATCTCGCCGCCGTCATTGATATCGAAGGCGAGCAGGATCGGTCCGGTGAGTGCCGAGCCGGCCTCGATCAGAGCGTTCAGGTTGGTGGTGACGCCGTTGTGCCAAATCCAGGGGTGCAGGTTGCCGTTCGCATCGTTCGAGTAGCCCACGACCTGCTGATGCTCGTTAATGCTGGTCGCAACGCCTGCGATATCCCCCTGCAAGAGGGGAAGGAATTTAAAACCCCCCTTTTGCGTCCACATGAAGGGCGGGGTGAAATTGCCCGCCGGATCATTGGGAAAACCGGCGAAGCCCACGACATCACCGTGTTGGTTGATCATCATCGGGGTGTTCCAGTACGGCGCGCTCGCGCCATACGGACTCACAATCTGGATCAACCGGCCGTTGTCCCACAGTACGGCGTGCTTGCCCGTCGGTCCTCCGACCGCGAAGCCACAGCTGCCGGAAATCCCGACGATCTGGCCGCGGTCATTGAGGGCCGTTGCCGCTCCGGCGGTATCGCCCTCGACCAGCGGCAGCTCACGCAGCTGTTCGCGGCCCGGCCCCCAGACGACGGGCTTGAACTGCAGCACCTGCGGCGGGATGCAGCTTGCGTCGTGCACAGCGTTCTCCGCCCAGCCGACCGTTTCGCCCAGGTTGTTGGTGCCGGTCGCAAAGCCATTGGTACCGCCGAGCGTGGGCAGTGGCCGCATCTTGCCCGTGAGCGGATCCCAGACAAATCCCAGGCACACATTGAAGTTCGGATTGGGCAGAAAGAAACCGCAACTCCAGCCCTCCTGATTCGGATCCAGAGTGTCCGTAAGAGAAATGCCGGACATCAGCCCCAGCACATTCTTGACCGGCCATTGCACCTTGCTACTGAGCGTGGCGCCGCTGCCCAGGGTACCCAGGTCGACCTGCTGGCCGAAGGCCCACACGGCGGCGTGGACGGCGCTGTTCGCCAACGTGTAGCTGCCGCCGATCAATCCGAGCTCGTTCACGCTATTGCCGGCAGCACCGGCACTGCTAAGGATGGTCACGCGGTACAGCGGCTGCGGCGCTGCAGCAGCCGCTGGCGTCGCTGCGATCGCCGCCCAGCAGGCGGCGGCCCAGATGAGATAGGAAATAGCACGCATCTTGTTTCTCCCTCGGGGCTCACGAGCGCGATGCCCGGGCCGCCCGTACTGATGTGGGTTTATTGGCGTCGGTCTGGCGCGCGCGGGGGCTTCAACCGTCAGCGGCGCACCGCAGCGCATTGATTCGAAGACTCCCTTTCATGAATCGGCCTCCCGGGGCTCGCGGCCACGCCGCGATGAGGTGAGCGAATCTAGAGCGAGCGCAGGAGAAAACCCGGTCGTTTTCGGACATGGAAAGGCCAAATCGAGGTCCGAAAACGGCCGGTGCCGCCTGGCCAGCGTCGCCGCGGGCGTTCCCTGCGCTCGTAGTGTCGCGCGCGCCGTTCAGCTCAACGCGTCGTGCCATTCAAACCCGGAACCCCGGGGTAGCATCCAAGTCGCATGGAACGGATTCACCCTCACCGGGCCTGAACCATGGAAACCCTGAAGTGGTCGAGCCGCAGTCCGATCGGCGTGATCGTTATTGCGATCTTCGTGCTGCTCTTGGGGTTCCTGAGCCTCGCGCACCTGCCGCTGCAGCTCTTTCCGGACATCAAGCGGCCGGAGCTACAGATCCAAACCGGCTGGCGTACCGCCTCTCCCGAGGAAGTCGAATCCGAGCTTCTTGAGCCCCTCGAGAACGTCATGCAGGGTCTGGCGGGCGTCGAGGAGATCGACGGCAACGCGTTCGTCGGCGGCGCCAACCTGAATCTGCGCTTCGCGATCGGCACGGACATGAAGAATGCGCTGGTCGAGGCCATCGGGCGCCTCAACCGCCTGCCGCCACTGCCGCGCGATGCCGACCGCCCGCAGGTCTCCCTCGGAGGCAACGGGGATACCAACGAGACCCTCTCCTGGTTCTTCGTGCAGCTGCTGCCGGGAACCCCGGGCCCCATCGAGAAGCAGCGCCGCTTCATCGAAGACACCGTGCGCGCGCGCCTGGAATCGATCCCCGGTGTGGCCGCGGTGAGCGTCAATACGGGCCCCTCGGATGAGGTGCACATCACCGTCGATCTGGCGCGCGCCGCCGCGCTCGGCATCAACATCCCGGATATCGCCAACCGCGCCGCGGCGGCGAACAATGTTTCCGGCGGACAGCTCGCGGTCGGGCGCCGCCAGTACACGCTGCGCTTCACCGGACGGTTCACACCCGAGGAGCTCGGAGCGCTGGTGCTCACCTGGCGCGACGGCCGGCCGGTGCATCTGGCCGATGTCGCCACGATCGACGTGGCCCCCCCGCCGCGCACCTTTTTTGCCTACCAGAACGGCAATCCCGCCATCGGTGTGCAGGTGTTTCGCGCCAACGGCGCGAACGTCCTCGCGACCCTCGACGCGGTCAAGGCCGCGGTCGCGGAGCTGCGCGAGGGGCCGCTGAAGGCGCACGGACTCGGGATCGAGCAGTCCTTCGATGCCGCCCTCTTCATCCGCCGCGCCGTGCGCCTGCTCACCGAGAATCTGTTCGTGGGCGCACTGCTCGCGCTCATCGTCGTGTGGTGGTTCATGCGCGAGTGGCGGGTGACGCTGCTCATCGCTGCCACGATTCCCGTGTGTCTGTGCGCCACCTTCGTCGCGCTCGATCTGATGGGCCGCAGCCTCAACGTGATCTCCCTCGCCGGGCTCGCCTTCGCGGTCGGCATGGTGGTCGAGGGCGCCATTGTGGTGTCGGGCAACGTCGTGCGCCTGCGAGAGAATGGCCTGCCCCTGGAGCAAGCGACGAGCCAGGGCGCACGCCAGGTAGCCGGCGCACTGATCGCCTCGACCGCGACCACCGTGGCGGTTTTTGTGCCGGTCCTTTTTCTCAAGGACGTCGAGGGACAGCTGTTCGGGGATCTGGCGCTCACGATCTCGATCGCGGTCGCGATTTCGATCGTCGCCGCCCTGACGCTGCTGCCCCAGGCGCTCGGCTTCGTGCTCAACCGCCCGCTGCAGCGAAGTGGCTACGGTGCAGGCTGGCCACGGCTCACCGAGTGGATTCTTAGGGTCACCGACACCCGTGCCAAGCAGTTCGCCTGGATCGCAGGCCTCCTGGTCGGGCCGCTGCTGCTGAGCTGGTGGATGCTGCCGCCGCTGGATTACCTGCCGCCGGTGAAGCGGGCGGCGATCGATTCGTTCTTCGAGTTCCCGCCCGGGATGAGCCCGGAGGCGGTCAATCGGGAGCTATTACCGACGATGCTCGAGCGCATGGCGCCCTACATGCGAGGCGAAAAGGAGCCGCGCCTGAAGAACTGGTACATCCAGGCGTGGCCGGGCGGGGGCACGATCGGTGCGCGCGTGGTGGACGAGCAGCGCATCGGCGAACTCGAGCAGCTGATCCGCGACAAGATCACAGTCGGACTGCCCGACACGCGCGTCTTCACGAGCGAAGGGGAGCTCTTCGGCGGCATCGGCGGCTCGGCACGCTCGGTCGGCATCCACCTGCAGAGCGAGGACACGGCCGCACTCAATCGCGTGGCCATCGAGGGGCGCGCGCTGCTCGAGAAAGTCTTCCCCGGTGCGACGGTCCTGAGCTTTCCCAATCCGGAGGACGCGGAGCTTGAGCTGCATGCGACGCCCGATGACCGACGCATCGCAGAAGTCGGCTGGGACCGCGCCACGGTCGGTACCATCGTGCGCACCGTCGGCGAGGGCGCATGGCTCGGGGAATATTTCGACGGCAAGTCACGCTTGCCGATTATCCTCAAAGCTAATGAGGGCACGACCCCCGAGGACCTCGCCAGCGCTCCGCTCGTGACCCCGAGCGGCCTTACCGTGCAGCTCGGGGACATCGTGCAGCTGTCCACCGCGCTCGGCCCCCCGGGCATCCGCCGCCTGAATCACCGCCGCACCGTGACACTCACGGTCGATCCGCCCGCCGCGCTCTCACTGGAGAAGGTGCTAAGCACCATCGACCACCGGGTACTGCCCGCGCTGCGCGCGCACATGCCCGCCGACGGCTCGCTGCGCCTCGCCGGCAGCGCCGACAGTCTGAGCCAGACGCTCTCGGCCATGAGCCGCGTGTTCGCCATGGCGTTGGTGGTGCTGCTGCTGCTGATGACCGTGCTCTTTCGCTCGCTGCGCGACAGTCTCATCGTACTGCTCACCGTGCCGCTCGCCCTGGTCGGCGGCGTGGTGGGGCTGCGCCTTCTCGATCTGGTCAAATTCCAGGCGCTCGACCTGCTTTCGATGATCGGCTTTGTGATGATGATCGGGGTCATCATCAATCACGCGATCCTGCTCGTGGCGGCAGTCCGAAGCGTTCAGGCCGAGGGCGCGAGCCTCGATGAGGGCATCCGCACCGGCCTGCAGCAACGCCTGCGGGCCATCCTCGCCAGCACCCTCACCGGCGCACTCGGCGCGCTGCCGATGGCGGTGAACCCCGGGCCCGGCAGCGTCATCTACCGCGGACTCGCCGCCGTCAATATCGGCGGCGTCGTCATTAGTCTCGTGTTTAGCCTCGTCCTGATTCCAGCCCTCATGCGTCTGCTGCAGCCGAGCGCCGCGCGCCTCGGCACGGCGGTCCCCGCGGCGTCGGTCGCACAGTTGTAAAGCGGCGTATTTAAGGGAGAGCACAACCATGACGGGCACCCACATTGCGGCCGTGCTCGCGGGCACCGTAGGCGCCTGTCTGGCCAGCTTTACGGCCGCCGCCGACCCGCCGGCCGCCGAGCGCGTGGTGGTGGAGGTTGCCACGGTTCGCGTACGCCCGCTGACGGTCGCCAGCTGGATCCCCGGCTCGATCGTCAGCCGCTCGGACGCGCGCATCGCCAGCGTCATCGCCGGGCGCGTAACCTGGATCGCGGATGTCGGTACGCGGCTGCGCCAGGGCGATCCGATCGCACGCCTCGAGGACACCATGGCGCGGCTGCGGCTGGATGACCTGCGCGCGCAGATGGCCCGGGCACGCGCGCAGCACGAGGTGGCAAGTTCACAGCTGGAGCGCTTCAACCGTCTGGCTGCAACGCAGGCCCTGAGCGTTAGCCAGCTCGACGACGCCAAGGCGCAGCGCGAAGTCTCCAACGATGACGTCGCGCGCGCGGACGCACAACTGCGCCAGGCGCAGTACGAGATCGACCAGTCGGTCATCCGCGCGCCTTTCCCGGGCATTGTCAGCGAACGCTTCATCCAGCGCGGCGAGTTTGTGCAGGTGGGTGCGGCCACCGTGCGCCTGGTCAATACCGCTGACGTCGAGGCGCGCGCGACCGCAGCCCTCGAGCTCGCCGCGAACGTGCATCCCGGGCAGGCCGTCACCGTGCGCGACCATGGCGTCGAGAAAAGCGGTACGGTGCGCACCGTGGTGCCCGTCGGTGATGATCGCTCGCGCCAGTTCGAGGTGCGTGTGGCACTTGCGAGCCCCGAGTGGCTGGTGGGCACGCCCGTTGAGGTGAGCCTGCCGGCGACGACCGCGCGCACCGCGGTCACTGTGCCCCGCGATGCGCTCGTCATCCGCCAGAACCACTCCTACGTGCTGCGCGTGACGCGCGCGAACACGGTCGAGCAGCTCGACGTCACCCCGGGGGTCGGGATGGCCGATGCGGTCGAGGTCAGCGGGCCGCTCGCCGCGGGCGATCGTCTGGTGGTGCGCGGCGCCGAGCGTCTCGCGGCCGGCCAGGCGGTAAAGGTCATCGCGACGGAGAGCTCGGTCCAAACGCCACCGCCGGGGTGAGCCCTTACCGCAGCGGCCACAGCAGCGGAAAGATCGGGTGCTCCATGGGTGCCCCGGGGGCGAGCATCTCTGCAAGACCGGGAAAATCCGGCGAGGTCTGCCAGCGCCGCGGCGCGTGGCGCACGTCATCCCCGAGCAGCCGCACCGAGAACACGCGCCGTCGCTGCCCGGGCGGCACGCCCCCGGAGGCATGCAGCGTCAGCATGTGGAAGCACACGGCGTCCCCGGGAGCGAGTTCCCAGCCGAGAATACGGTGGTCGGCGCGGCGCGCTTCGATATCGGGCAGGTCTGCAAGGCTGCCCGGCGGAAACCACTTCGCTTGCGCATCCATAAAGGAGCGTGGCATGAGCCACGGGCCGCGTTGCGAGCCGGCGACGAACTCAAGCGTCGCCTCGCGCGTCACCGGATCGACCGGGATCCAGAAACTGCAGTTCTGCGTGCCGCTGATGTTGTAGTACGGCTGGTCCTGGTGCCAGGGCGTGCGTGCGCGCGTGCCGGGCTCCTTGGTCAGCATGTGATCGTGATACAGCCGCGCGCTGCGGCTGCGCATGAGGGCAGCGCCCACACTTCCGAGGGCGGACTCAAAGATGAAGCGCCGGTAGAACTCGTTTTCCTGCCAGCAGCAGAAGTCCTCGACGAACCAGCCTGGGTCGTCGCGCGTACTGGCCACCTTCGCGCGCGGGCTCGGCGCGGCGAGGTTCGCATCGATGCCGCTGCGGAGCAGTTCCACCTCAGCGCTCCTCAGCAGACCCGGCAAAACGACGGCGCCGTCGCGTTGAAAGGCCTCGACCTGCGTGGGTGAAACGCGAAATCCGCCTCGTCCTGCGGGCATCCCCTGCTGCATCTCCACGGGAGGTAACATGCAAGGGATCTTACTGAAATCCGCTGCATCTGCGCAGCTGAGGAGCGGCAAAAGGCCGCCCGCGCCCCCGGTTTATGAGCGTGCGCTGCCGGCAATTCGACAACGGGGCAGCGGCTCCGTAGCATCGGGCGCAGTTTTCTCACCCGCCCGCTCGCAGCCCAGAACTTCCATGACCGATGCCCCGCCCGCCTCTCGCCGTCGCGATCGCGGCCGTGCCCCGCGCTCGACCGGCCCCTCGCTCGCTCCGCTGCCGCGCCTGAGCAACCCGTGGGCGCCGCTCGAGGTGCTGACGAGCGAACAGGTGGAGCGGATTCTGGCGGCGGCTTTTCAGATTCTGGAAGAAGCCGGGCTTGAAATCCGCAGCGCGACGGCTCGCGCCATCTACCGGCGCGCAGGCGCGCTCGTCGATGAGGAGACCCAGATGGTGCGGCTCGGTCGCGATCTGGTGCTCGCGCAACTGGCGCACGCGCCGGAGCGCTTCGTGCTGCACGCGCGCAACAGCGAGCGGCACCTGCACATCGGAGGTAACGTGGTCAACTTCGGCCCCGTGAACGGCGCGCCGAACATCTCTGATATGGAACGCGGACGCCGCTACGGCGATCTTGAGGCCTTCCGCGACATCCTGAAACTCACCCACACGCTCGGGGTCCTGCACTGGCAGGGGGGCATCGTGGTCGAGCCGGTCGATGTGCCGGTAGCGATACGGCATCTGGCGACCTACCAGGCCCACATCGAGTGTGCGGACATCGTCTGGGCCGCACGCGGTATCGGCGGCATCCAGGCCGAGGATGCGATCGCCATGTCCGCGATCGAGCATCGCTGCAGCGTGGAGGATCTTGGCGCGCGGCCGACACTCATGACGGTGACCAACGTCAACTCGCCGCGCCGCGTGGACGAGGAGATCCTCGACAACATCCTCGTGATGGCGCGTCACGGCCAGTGCGTGGTCATCACGCCCTTCACTCTCATGGGCGCCATGGCGCCCGTGACCCTCGCCGGCGCCCTGGTACAACAGACCGCCGAGGCGCTGGCAGTGGTGGTGCTGTGTCAGTTGGTGCGCCCTGGCGCGCCGTGCGTCATGGGTGGCTTCACGTCCAATGTCGACATGCGCACCGGTTCGCCCGCCTTCGGCACGCCCGAGTATGTGCACGCGGTCATCGCCGGTGCGCAGATCGGCCGTCGCCTGAAGCTGCCGGTGCGCACCAGTGCGGTCAACGCCTCCCCCACCGTTGACGCGCAGTCCACCTACGAGACGGCCTTCTCGCTGCAGGCGGCGATTCTGAGCAGCAGCCACCTCATCAATCATGCCGCCGGTTGGCTCGAGGGGGGACTGTCCGCCTCACTCGAGAAAATCATCGTCGACGCGGAGTTGCTGCGTAACTGGGCCGAGATTCTCAAGCCCGTCAGTTTCAGCGACGATGATCTCGCGGTGGAGGCCATCAAGGGCATCGCCGCGGGCGGGCATTTCTTCGGCTCATCTCACACGCTCGCCCGCTACGAATCGGCCTTCTACCGGCCGCTGCTCTCGGACTGGTCGAACTTCGAGAACTGGCGCGACGCCGGCTCGCGCAACGCGACCGATCGGGCCACTGGGATCTGGAAAAAGCTGCTCGCCGCGTACGTGCCACCGCCTCTGGATCCGGACATTCGCGAAGCAATCAGCGACTACGTCACGCGCCGCAGCGCGGAGCTGAGCAGCGCCGCGTAAGCGTGGCGGCCCCTTGCCTTGCGCCCATGACCGAGTGGATCGCCAACGCGCGAATGTACGCGGTCACGCCCGCCGTGGAGCTCGCCTGGCGCGAGCTGCTCGGCCACATCGCGCACGAGTCCGGCGTCGCCCTGCAGTACCTGCGGTATCCGGCGCCGCAGCCCCTCGAGGTGCTCTGGGCGCGCGAGGATCTGGGCGCGGTGTTCATGTGCGGTTATCCGGTGGCGCTGAAACTCGCACCCGTCACGGCGCTGGTCGCGCCGATTCCGCGCGCGCCCTGGGCACAGGCTCGGGCGCTCTACCGCTCCGATCTCATCGTGCGCGAGGACTCACCCTATCAGCACCTGGAGGACACCTTCGGCGGCCGGGCGGGCTGGACAGTGAGTCATTCACAGTCAGGCTTCAATGCCTTCCGGCACGAACTGCTCAGCTACCGCAGCGCAGCGCGCCCGACGCTCTATGCCAAGATGCTCGGCGAGCTCGTGACGGCGCGCCGCGTGCTCGATGCGGTGCGCGACGGCAGCATCGATGTCGGACCCCTGGATGCCTACTGGCACTTGCTGCTCGCGCGGCACGCCCCGGAACTCATCGCCGGCATCCGCGTGCTCGCCTCCACTCCGCTCACCCCGATGCCCGCCTTCGTCTGCGCGGCGCGCGCGCCGGCGGAGCTCGTGGCGCGCCTGCGCGGCGCCTTCCTCGACGCTCAGCGCCGCCCGTGGTTCGGTGCGCTCGCGGATGTGCTGCTGCTGGAGGGATTCGCGCCCGCGAGCAACGCCTCCTACGCGGGGCTCCTGGAATGGGACCGAGAGGCGCAGGCGGCCGGCTACGCACTGCCCGCCTAAGCTCAGGAGCTTCTTACGCCGGCAGAGCCGGTACGCGCCCGCTCGGGTGCTCAAGCACGTCGTGTGCCCGAAACATGTAGCGGCGCGCGACATCGAAGTAGGTCTGATACACCAGACCGCCATTGGCGCCGATCAGTCGCTCGCGGATCACGCGATAGCGCGCCGGGTACTCGTACCAAGGTATCAGCGGCGATTCGTGGTGCAGCGAGTGCAGATTATTGAACAGGAACAGGGGTCCGAGGATCCAGGAGCCTTCCACGATCGCGATGCGCTGCGGTGCCTCGGGCCGGGCGCGATGTTCCGCGAAGGAGCGGATCAGCTGTATGCCGTTGGCGGGCACCACGACGCCAATGAAATAAAGCCACAGCGGCATGCCACATACGTATTTCAGCCAAGCGATGACTGGCACGCACCACAGCAGATGCTCGAGCCACAACGTGCGCAGGTTGCCGCCCTGCCCGCGCGCTAGCGCGCGCACGTCGGCGTACAGGAACGCCCCGATGCGCCAGAACGAGCCGATGAGGATGCGTCCGGCGAGTGTTTGCTGCAGCCTCAGCACCGCACGCGAGAGCGCGCTCAGGCGTGCCCAGTCCTCCGGGCGCCAGTAAAAGGACTCCGGATCATCGAGCGGATCGGTGAGCCGGGCATCGATGTGGTGAGTGCGATGCAGCTGCCGGTAGCGCTCAAACGGCAGCCACAGTGACAACGGCACGATACCCAGCAAGCGATTCGCGGTGTGCCAGCGCGTGGGGTGTCCGTGCACGATTTCATGCTGCAGCGAACTGTGCAGCGTCACGAGCAGGATCGCTGCACACAAAACCAGCGCGAGCGGCCAGCGGCTGTAGGAAAAGGTGACCGTAAGCCATCCGGCATAGACGGCGGCAATAAGTAGCAGCGTCGGAATTTCTAAAATGCGCCGGCGCCCGCGAACTGCGAGTGCGAGTGCGGCCGAGGCGGCGTCCTGACCGGGCGCGGTAGCGATCAACTTATACACACTCATCCGACTACACCCCCGCCCGACCACGGGACTCGGGGACTGAATAAACCCTCCAATGCCGGGAACGGATTCCAGAATATTCTAGCGGAAGCGCTCTGGCGCCGCCCGCACAGCTCACGCTTTTCGCGAGGCCGGTCTCACTCGGTTTGGACCGTGCGGCACACCCGTCGTTCGAAGGCCACCATCCCGTCGTACAGGAGCACCGCCATGAGCGCGGTGGCCAGGCCGCCCTGCAGGACGAACGCGGTATTGTTGGATAGGAGCCCCGCGATGATCACTTCCCCCAGGCCCTTGGCGGCGACGGTCGAACCGATGGTGGCCGTGCCGACGTTGATCACCAGGGATAAACGAATCCCCTCAAGAATCAATGGCATAGCCAAAGGCAGTTCGACGGACATGAGCCGCTGCCCGGCGCTCATGCCCATGCCGCTGGCCGCCTCAAGCACCGCCGGGGGCGTCGTTTGCAAGCCGATGATCGTATTTTCAAAGATGGGCAACAGGCCGTAGGCAAAAAGCGCGATCAGCGTCGGCTTTTCGCCAAAGCCGACCATCGGAACGGTCACGGCGAGCACCGCCACGGGGGGAAAGGTCTGGCCGATATTGACGAGCGTGCGCGAGAGCGGCAGGAATTGGCGGCCGGCGGGGCGCGTCACCAAAATTCCAAGACCCACGGCCACCACGGTGCTCGCGGCCGCCGCCACGCACACGGTGCCCAGGTGTGCGAGGGCGAGGCTCAGAAGGTTGCCCTGGTCGTAGATTGCGGGCGCGCCAAACTGGGTCAGGGGAGCAAACACGGGCGCAAATTTCTGCGGCACGAGGAGAAACGCCACGAGCAACGCGAGCGCCATCAAGCGCAGTGCGGTGGCGATACGCATCAGGCGGGCCTGCCGTGCGCGAGAATCGCCGCGAGCGTCAGCTGCCCGCGCGGTGTGCCGTCGGCGTCCACTACGAGCGCAGAATCAGCCCCCGACCAGAGAATCTCCGACAACACATCGCGCAGTGAAGCTGAGGCGGGGACCTTCGGCCCGCTCGAGTCCCCGGGCGAGGCCACCGTACCGGCCGTGGTGAGCGACAACAGGCGCATGGCCCGATCCGCAAGGCCGGTCAGACGCGAGACAAACGGATCGGCCGGGTGCATCAGGAGCGCCGCCGGCCGATCGTACTGCAGCACACGCCCTTGGCTCATCACGGCCACCCGATCACCGAGTAAGAACGCCTCATCCATGTCGTGCGTCACGAGCACGATGGTGGTACCGAAGCGGCGCTGGATGTCGAGCAGGTCCTCCTGCGCCTTGGCGCGGATGATGGGATCGAGGGCGCCAAAGGGCTCATCCATCAGCAGCACCGAAGGTTCCGCGGCGAGCGCGCGCGCAACACCGACTCGCTGCTGCTGTCCGCCGGAGAGCTGATGCGGGAACGCCTGCGCATAATCGCCCGGATCCAGCTGAAACACCCGCAGCAGCTCATCCACCCGCGCCGCCACGCGCGCGCTGCTCCAGCGCAGCAGTCGCGGCACGGTCGCAATGTTCTCCGCCACCGTGCGATGCGGGAAGAGCCCGTTGCCCTGGATTACATAGCCGATGCCACGCCGCAGCAGATGTGCCGGCTGCGCGCGCGTGTCCTTGCCCTCGATGAGAACGCGGCCGGCGCTCGGTTCGATCAGACGGTTGATCATGCGCAGGAGCGTGGACTTGCCGGAACCGGACGTGCCCACGATCGCTGTGATCGAGTTGCGCTCGATCAGCATCGACACGCCATCCACGACCGTCGTCGCGCCGTACTGCTTGGTGAGATTCTCGACGGCAATCATCGCTTCGCCCGATCCATGACTTCCACCAACGCATCGAGAATTACCGCCGCAGAAAAGGCCAGCACCACGATGGGAATGGCGCCGAGGAGCACCAAGTCAATCGCGGTCTGTCCGATACCCTGGAACACGAAGGTCCCAAGGCCGCCCCCGCCGATGAGCGCGGCGACGGTCACCATGCCGATGTTCTGCACCAGCACCACACGGATACCGGTCAGTATGACCGGCAGCGCAAGCGGCAGCTCGATGCGTGCCAGCACCTGGGTGTTGGTCATGCCCATGCCGCGCGCGGCTTCCACCGCGGCGCTCGAGACGCGCTTCAACCCCAGCACCGTGTTGGCGACGATGGGCAGCAGCGAATAAAGAAAGAGCGCCACGGCTGCAGGCGCGGTGCCGATGCCGCGGATGCCGAAGTGCTCGGCGAGCGGCACGGCGGCGGCGAGCGCACCGAGGGGTGCCATGAGAATGCCGAAGAGCGCGATCGCGGGAATGGTCTGAATCACGTTCAGGGTGCCGAGAATGCCCTCGCGCAGCCGCGGCACGCGATGGCAGAAAATGCCGAGCGGCAGCCCCACCAGCACCGCCGCGCCGAGCGAGCCGAGCGCCAGGAGGATGTGCTTGCGCAGCTCGTGCGCGAAGCGCTCGGCGTTCACCGCGTACTCGCGCATCACCGAGAGGTGGTCGAAGAGCCCCGAGCCGAGCGCCAGCACACTCACGCCAAGAAAAATCACCAGGAACAGGATGCGCCGAAGGGGCCCCGGCCGCAGACGCGTGATCGCATCCGTCGCCATAAGCCCCAGACACACCAGTAGCACCCAAAAGGCCGCCCCCGGTGCGATGCGCACCACCTTGTTACCCATTGGCGTGAGGGCGGTGCCGGCGGCCGCCACCGCCAGCGCCAGCGCGCTCAGGCCAATCAGGGCGGCCGTAAGGCGCAAACGGGCGCGCGGCACGCCCACGGCGACCACCGCCGCGAGCAGCAACGCCGCGACGCAGCCGAGCGCCGCCGCGGCCGGGAGCACCTCGAACAGCGCGCGCGGCTCACCGGGCACGATGCGATTGGCTTTGACGATGACAAACGGCAGCCACAGCAGCGCCGCCGCACCCGCAGCGCTCAGCAGCACTCCCAGCCGGTCGATGCGTGCAGCCAGGGGCGTAATTTTTCCTGGAAACTCGGGCAGAAAGTCGGCAGCCGGGCCGTTCATGGGGCGTGCGCGCTAGCGCAGGAAGCCCTGGGTTTTAAGGTAATCCGCGGCGACTTCCTCATCGGACTCCCCGTCGATCTGCACCCGGGCGTTCAGCTGCTGCAGGGATTCTTGAGTGAAGCTCTCCATCAGCGGCCTCACGATCTGCGCGATGCGCGGATACGCCTTGAGAACGGACTCGCGCACCAGCGGCACCGGCGCGTAGATCGGCTGCTCATGCCGATCATCCTCGAGCACCACGAGATTGGCCGCGACAATGCCGCCGTCGGTGCTGTACACCATGGCGGTGTTGGTCCCGTTGGTGAGCGCCGCCGCGGCGCCGATGGTGGCCGAGGTCTCCCCGCCCGCCAGCACAATCAGCTCGTCCGAGCGCAGCATGAAGCCGTAGGTTCTCTCCAGCGCTCGCAGCGTGCCCGCGTTGGCGAACTCCGCCGAGCAGGCAAGAACGACCGTGCCGCCACCGGCAACCCAGCGGCCAAAGTCGCTCATGGTCTTCAGGTGCTCCTTGTCGGCGAGGTCGCGACGTATCGCAAGTGCCCAGGAATTGCTCACCCGCGCCGGGGTGAGCCATACGATCCGGTTAGCCTCGTAGTCGAGCTTGGCGCCCAGCTCATAGCCTTTCTGCAGGTCCTTCCAGGCAGGATTCGCCGCATCGTTGAAGAAGTTAGCCGCGTTGCCGGTGTACTCGACGTACAGATCGATCTCGCCGGTGAGCAGCGCCTTGCGCACCACGGGCGTCGCGCCGATGCGCGTGCGATCGATTGTGGGCACCCCGTTCGCGTTCAGTAACAGCCGGATCATCTGCCCGAGCATGGCCGACTCGCTGGAGAGCTTGGAAGAAACCACCACGGCTGCGTGCGCGGCCAGCGCGAATACCAGGGTGGCGGTCACGGCTAGCCCCTTCAGCACTCTTAACAACGCGACATCTCCCTGGCACCGACCGGGCGTTCAACGCCCAGGTCGGAGACGTTCAAGCTCACGCAGCACACGCGGCCGGCGCCCCGCACCTTCCGGCCTGCAAGTACACGTTGTCGGTTGTCGTCCGGCGCGTCAAGCGCCAACGCGCAGCCGGCCCGGACGTGTGCGGCGTCGCGCCGCGTCTTATCATGCACGCCTACATGAGTTCCCCGCCGACGTCTGACTCCGCTCACGCAGGCTCCCACCGCCCTTCCAGTGGCCGCTATTCGGCGTGGCGACTGCTGCGCGAGGGCCTGCGCCGGCAGTGCGGCTGGACGCGCGCCTGGGCGCGCTCGACGCCTAAGCCTGCGTACCGCGTCGTGATCGTCGGCGCCGGCGGTCATGGCCTGGCCACCGCCTTCTACCTGGCCAGCGAGCACGGCATCACCGATGTCGCTGTGGTGGAAAAAGGGCCGCTCGGACTCGGTAATGTCGGGCGCAATACCACGATCGTGCGCTCCAACTACTTCCATCCGGCCAACATCCGCTTCTACGAGTTATCGCTCAAGCTGTGGGAGCGCTTCGAGCAGACCGTGAACTTCAACGCGATGGTGAGTCAGCGCGGCACGCTCAATCTGTTTCACACCGAGGCGCAGCGCGATCTGTTCACGCGGCGGGCGAACCAGATGCGCCTGCTGGGGGTCGACGCGGAGGCCGTGAGCCGCGCGGGCGTGAAGGCGCTCGTGCCGCTCGTGGACCTGGACAACGGGCGCTTTCCGGTGCTCGGCGGCTTCCTGCAGCGCCGCGGCGGCACCGTGCGCCACGATGCGGTCGCCTGGGGTTACGCGCGCGCGGCTTCCGAGCGCGGCGTCGACATCATCGAGCACTGCGCGGTCACCGGCATCCGGCGCGACGGCACGCGCGTCACGGGTGTCGAGACCGAGCGCGGCTTTATCGGTGCGGACGTGGTGTGCCTCGCCGTCGCCGGGTACTCCTCCCACCTTGCGGCCATGGCGGGCCTGAAGCTACCCATCGAGACCCATGTGCTGCAGGCGTTTGTGAGTGAGGCGCTAAAGCCGCTGATCGATGTGGTACTGACCTACGGCGCAGGGCACTTCTACGTGAGCCAGTCCGATAAGGGCGGCCTCGTCTTCGGCGGCGCGATCGATGGCTACAACACCTACGGCCAGCGCGGCAGCCTGCCGATGGCCGAAGAGGTGGCAGCCTGCGCCGTGACACTGTTGCCCGCGCTCGCGCGCGTGAAAGTGCTGCGCCAGTGGGGCGGCGTCATGGACATGACCATGGACGGCTCGCCGGTGATTTCCAAAACGCCGCTCGCGGGGCTCATTCTGAATGGTGGCTGGTGCTACGGAGGGTTCAAGGCGATCCCCGCCGGCGGCCTGACGACGGCGCACCTGATCGCTCACGGTCGCGCGCATCCGCTCGCCGCTCACCTGGACCTGGAGCGCTTTGCCGAGGGCCGCACCGTCGATGAGCGCGGCGTGGGTCCCTTTCCGTACGCGCACTGACGAGCACCCGCGAAGCCCATGCTGCGAATACCCTGCCCCTGGTGCGGCGAGCGCGATGAAATCGAGTTTCGTTATCGCGGTGATGCCAGCCGGAGCCGCCCGCGCGCGGATGCCGGACTCGACGCATTCATCGCCTACGTCTACGAGCGTGACAATCCTCTCGGCTGGCACCTTGAGTGGTGGTTACACAGCGGCGGCTGCCGCCGGCTTCTGAAAGTCGTACGCCACACCCTCACGCACGAGATTGCCGCAGTGGTCGCAGCCGAAGAGCAGGCGACACTGCCGCCCGAAGCGCCGCGTTGATGGGACAACCCCTGCGCATCGGCAGCGGTCTACTGACGGATGCGGCGCGTCCGATCCGCTTTCGATTTGACGAGCGCCCGCTCGAGGGCGTGGCCGGTGACACGCTGGCCTCCGCCCTGCTCGCCAACGGTGAGCGGCTCACCGGGCGCAGCTTCAAGTACCATCGGCCGCGTGGCATCGTCAGCTGCGGCCCCGAGGAGCCGTGTGCGCTGGTGGACATCCTCGGTGCCGCCGGACGCGAGCCCAACCAGCTAGCCACGACGCTGCCCCTGCACGAAGGCCTCAACGCGTACAGCCAGAACCGCTGGCCGTCGCTGCGCTTTGATGTGCTGTCGCTAACTAACGCGCTGAGCCGCTTCCTGCCGGCGGGGTTTTACTACAAAACCTTCATGTACCCGGGCTGGGCCTGGGAGCGCCTCTACGAACCCCTCATCCGCCGCGCGGCGGGCCTCGGGCGCCTCGAGGCGATCGTCCCCGCACATGCCGCGCCGGCACAGACCGTGCACGCGCACACCGACGTACTCGTGATCGGCGCCGGGGCGGCCGGGCTTGCGGCCGCACACCGGCTCGCCGGATCCGGCGCTCGCGTGCTCCTCGTGGAGCAGGACGTGGTGCTCGGCGGCGCGACGCTCCTCGATGAGCGCTGGTCGACCTGGCGCACGCAGATATGCGCAGCGCTCGGCGCCCGCGGCAACGTGCGGTGCCACACATCGATGGCGGTGCTCGGCGCTTATGGTCACGGGGTCTTCGGGGCTCTCGAGACCCTCAGCGCCGAGGAAGCGCGTCGCCGCGGCGGCTTACGCGAGCGGCTGCACGTCATCCGGGCGCGCCGGGTGCTCATCGGCACCGGTGCGCTCGAGCGGCTCGTCGCCTTCCCCGGCAATGATGTCCCCGGAGTCATGCTGGCCGGCGCAGCCCTCGGGTATCTGAGCCGCTACGGGGTCGCGGTCGGCCGCCACCCGGCGCTCTTCACGAATAACGATGCAGCCTATGAGGCCGCTCTTGCCTTGCACGCCGCGGGCATCCGCTGCGCGGGCATCATCGATGTGCGCGCACACTCCCCGGCGGCCAATCGCGCGCGGGCGCTTGGCATCGAAGTGCAGCCAGCGTCCCTCGTGCGCGAGGTCCTCGGCCGCCACGGCGTGCGCGGCGTAGTGGTGGCGGCGCTCGACGGTCGTTACCTCCGCACACTCAGCGCCGACAGCCTGCTCATGTCCGGCGGCTATTCGCCCCTGACCTCGCTGGCCACCCAGCTCGGCGCAACTGCTGCCTGGTGCGAAGATCTCGCAGCCTTCAGCGCGGAACTTGCCCCGAAGATCGGCGCCGTCGCTGGGGCGGCACGCGGCGTGTGGGGGCTGGCCGCCGCCGCGCAGGATGGTGAGCGCGCCGCCGAGAGCATCGCCTTATCACTCGGCCGTGCGCTCCCCCTCGCCGCCGCTGCGTCCGTGCCCGCCGATCCGCTGCAGGCGCCGCTGAGCGCATTCTGGGAGGTACGCCACCCGGGCAAGTGCTTCGTCGATCTGCAGAACGATGTCACGGCCGAGGATGTGCGGCTCGCGCAGCGCGAAG
Source organism: uncultured Pseudomonadota bacterium (assembly GCA_963850955.1). Lineage (GTDB taxonomy): Bacteria > Pseudomonadota > Gammaproteobacteria > Steroidobacterales > Steroidobacteraceae > 13-2-20CM-66-19. Next base: position 2,746,545 of record CAWKMW010000004.1, on the reverse strand, counting down.
GCTACGAGCACGTCGAGCACATGAAACGCTTTACGACACACGGTATGGCGAGCGATCAGGGACGCATCGGCGGGCTCGTAGGCAGCGCCATCCTGGCGCAAGCGCGCGGCCTCACCCTCGAGAAAGTCGGGATGCCGAAGCCGCGCCCCTATACGCAACCGGTGCCGTTCGCCGCGCTCGCCGGCGAGGAGGTGCGCGAGCACTTCAAGCCCAAACGGCGTCTGCCGCTGCATGAGTGGCACGAGTCCTGCGGGGCGCTGTTCGTGCCGACCGGCCTGTGGCTGCGGCCGCTCGTCTACGCGCGCACGGGCAGCTGGGATGCGGTGCTTGCCGAGGCGCGCGCCGTGCGCGCTGCGGTGGGCCTCACCGAGGTCTCGAGCCTCGGCAAGATCGATGTGCAGGGTGCCGACGCCGCGCGCTTCCTGGACTTCATCTATGCCAACACCTTCTCAACGCTTGCCGTCGGACGGGTCCGCTACGGCATCATGCTGCGCGAGGACGGCATGATGTTCGACGATGGCACCACCGCGCGGCTCGCCGCGAAACACTTCCTCCTCACAACGACGACGGCGAACGCCACTGCCGTGCTCGAGCACCTGGAGTTTCAGTTGCAGGCGAACTGTGCACGGTTGCAGGTGAGCATCACCGACGTCACCGATCAGTGGGCGCAATTCGCCATCGCCGGTCCGCACGCGCGCGCGGTGCTCGCCGCCGCACTGCCCGCGGCGGATCTGTCCAACGAGGGCTTCCCGTTCATGGCAGCGATGCCGGTGACGATCGGCGGGATGGCCGGACGACTCTTTCGTATCTCCTTCTCGGGGGAGCTCGCTTATGAGCTCGCGGTGCCCGCGCGGCATGCACTCGCTGCCTGGAGTCTCCTGCTACAGGCGGGTGAGCGCTTCGGCATCCGACCCTACGGGCTTGACGCACTCAACACGCTGCGCATCGAGAAGGGACACATCACAGGCGCGGAGCTCAATGGCAACACCAGCGCCGCTGACCTGGGCTTCGAGCGGCTGCTGAAGAAACAAGGTGACTTTGTCGGCCGCGCCCTGTCCGAGCGAGCGGGGATGCGCGCAGAGGATCGGCTGCAGCTGGTCGGGGTGCGCCCCGTGGATCGCACCCAGCGCTTGCGCAACGGCACCCAGCTCCTGAGTGACACCGAGCGGGGTGTGAGCCTGGGCTACATCACCTCCTCGACCCCTTCTGTCGAGCTCGAGGGCTGGGTAGGACTCGCGCTGCTCGCTGGCGGGCGGCGGCGTATCGGCCAGCGCCTCACCGGCGCCTCCCCAGTGCATGCCGAGAGCACTGTGATCGAAATCGTGAGCCCCCACATGCTGGACCCGGATAACACCCGTGTCCGCGCCTGAGCCCAGCAGCGACACCAGCGGATCCGCGGGCGGCGTAAAGCTCTTCCGCTGCCCGCTCGACGTCGTCGAACTCAGCGCCTACGAAGGCCGCGGCGTAGAGCTCGCGCGCCACGCCGCCGCGCACGGCGCGTCGCTGCCGCCCTTCGGGCGCAGCACGGTCGATCAAGGGCGGCTCACCGTGTGCGTGCGTCCCGGGCGCTGGCTGCTGCTGACGGTGCCCGCCGCGCCGGGCGCCGCCGCGCGCGCCTGGCAAAGCCTCAGCGGCGGCCAGGCGGGCGTCGTCGACCTCTCGAGCGCGCTCGAGGCGTTCGTGCTGCTGGGGATGGCAGCGCGCACCGTGCTGAGCCGCGGCTGCCGGCTGGATCTTGATCCTGAGGTCTTCCGCCCCGGCCACGCGGCGGCCACTATCATGGCGCAGGTATCGGTCATTCTGGCCGCATTGCCCGCAGGTGTGTTGCTGCTCACCCCGGCCAGCACGGCGCGCCACTTTCGCGAGTGGCTCGCCGCGGCGGCGGCACCATCTGCCCCGGCACCCGATGACCAGATGTCGTTATCCGAACTCTGCGGAGATGAATCGCTATGAAGGCTTCCGCGCGCGCCGTGATCATCGGGGGAGGCGTCGTCGGCGCCAGTGTCCTCTACCATCTCGCCAAGATCGGCTGGAGTGACGTGCTGCTGCTGGAGAAGAGCGAACTTACTTCTGGCTCGACCTGGCATGCCGCCGGCGGCATGCATACCTTCAACGGCGAAGCGAACATCTCGCGGCTGCAGAAATACACGATTGATCTGTACCGTGAGATCGAGGCGCTCTCCGGACAGTCCTGCGGGCTGCATCCGAACGGCGGCCTGATGCTGGCCGCCACAGCGGGCGAGCTCGACAGTCTGAAACTGATCTGCTCGCGCGCGCGCTACCTCGGCATGGAAACCGAGATGATTACGCTCGCGGAAGCGCTACGGTACAACCCGCTCATCGACCCCTCGTATTTTATCGGCGCCCTGTGGCGCGCCGACGGGGGTCACTGCGATCCCTCCGGCACCACTCAGGCGTACGTCAAAGCCGCGCGCAAACTCGGCGCCGCGGTCGAGCGTTTCACGCGCGTACTGGCGCTCACGCAGCGCCGCGACGGCTCCTGGGAGGTGCTCACCGATAAGGGCACCGTGCACGCTGAGCACGTAGTCAATTGCGCGGGCCTGTGGGCGCGCGAGCTGGGCCACCTGGTCGGCATCGAGCTGCCGGTGCTCGCCATGGAGCATCACTACCTCATTACCGAGGATTTACCGGAGCTTAAACACCGGCCGCAGGAGATCGTCAACACCACCGACTACCTGGGTGAGATCTACATGCGCCAGGAGCGCGGCGGCGCGCTCATCGGCACCTATGAGCCACACGGCGTGGTCTGGTCGGCCCTGAATACGCCAGATGACTTCGCCATGCAGTTGCTGCCCGAGGACTTTGAGCGACTCGCGCCCTACTTCGAGGTTGGCTTCAAACACTTCCCGGCGCTCGGGCGCGTGGGCATCCGCAAGGCCGTGAACGGCCCCTTCACGTTCGCCCCCGACGGCAACCCCCTCGTCGGACCGGTGCGCGGCCTGCGCAACTACTGGGTCGCCTGCGCGGTGATGGCCGGCTTCAGCCAAGGCGGCGGCATCGGACTTGTGCTGTCGCGCTGGATGGCCGAGAACGATCCGGGCCAGGACATCATCTCGATGGACGTCGCGCGCTTTGGTGCCTTCGCCACGCCGAAATACACCGCCATCAAGGTGCCGGAGAACTACGCGCGTCGCTTCCGGCTCGCCTACCCGAACGAGGAACTGCCGGCCGCACGGCCGCTGCGCCGCTCGCCGATCTACGCGCGCCTCAAGGCCGCGGGTGCCGTGATGGGCGCTGGTTTCGGCCTTGAGCAGGCGCTGTGGTTTGCCCCGCCGGGGGTGGCGCCGACGGAGACCCCCACCTATCGTCGTTCGGAGGCCTTTCCGATTGTGCGTGCCGAGTGCCAGGCGGTGCGCAAGAGCGTGGGGATCTACGAAACGACCAACTACGGCAAGTACGAGGTGACCGGCGCGGGGGCGCGCGCGTGGCTCGATCGGGTGTTCGCGGGCCGCATCCCCCGGCCCGGCCGACTTGGGCTCGCGCCAATGCTGAACCCCGCGGGCCGCATCGTCGGGGACTTGTCGATCGCCTGCCTCAACGCTGAGCGCTTCCTCATCGTGGGCTCCGGCTTTGCAGAGGAGTTTCACATGCGCTGGTTCTGGGCAGCGCAGCCCCCCGCCAACGTGCACGTGCGCTCGGCCGGCTCGACGCTCGCGGGCTTTTCCGTGGCCGGCCCGCGGTCGCGCGAGCTGCTGCAGCGTCTGGTGCGCATCGACCTGTCCGCGGACGCGTTCAAGCTCTTTGGTGTTCAGGAAACGGCGGTCGGTTTTGTACCCGCCATTCTTACGCGCGCCGGCTTTACCGGCGAGCTCGGGTACGAGATCTGGACGACGCCGGACTACTTCGAAACCCTGTACGAGGATCTGTGGGAGGCGGGCCGCGATCTTGGGCTGGTGCACTTCGGCGGCCGCGCCCTCTCTTCGCTGCGTCTGGAGAAGGCGTACGGTTCATTCAATAAGGACTTCCGGCCGGACTACACGCCCGCTGAGACCGGGCTTGACCGCTTCGTCGATTTCGAAAAGCCCGATTTCATCGGCCGCGGCGCCGCGCTCGCCGAGCGTGCTGCCGGTCCCAAGCGCCGCTTCGTGATCCTCGAGGTCGCGCACGCGGACGCCGAGGTCGTCGGTTACGAGTCGATCATGAGAGACGGCGCCGCGGTCGGCTACGTGACCTCCGGAGCCTACGGGCACTGCATCGACCGGAGTCTCGCTGCCGGCTACGTGCCGACGGCGCTGGTGCGCGAGGGTGGGCGCTTTGAAATCGATATCCTGGGAGAGCTGCGTACCGCCACGGTTCACCTCGAAGCGCTCTACGATCCGCACGGGCTGCGGCTGCGCAGTTGATGAGGCGACGGGTGCGCTCGCGGCCTGAGGAATTGCGGCATTGAACGTCCCGGTGCGGTCGGCCTGTGATGCGCCCGCCGCGCAAGCGGCGCAGGCGCGCCTGTCAGCCTCGCACCCGCGCTTCGTGCTCGCAGCCACGATCCTCGCCTCGAGTCTTGCCTTCGTCGACGGCTCGGTCGTTAACGTCGGGCTGCCCGCGATTGGTGCCAGTCTCGGCGCCGATGCCGCCGCTCTGCAGTGGGTGGTGAATGCCTACTTGTTGCCCCTGAGCGCGCTCCTGCTGCTGGGCGGTGCGGTGGGTGATCGTTTTGGGCGCCGGCGTTTCCTGATCCTCGGAACCGCGTTGTTCGGCCTGACCTCGGTAGCCTGTGCGGCCGCGCCAGGCGTCAACTCGTTGCTGCTGGCGCGCTTTCTTCAGGGCGTGAGCAGCGCGTTGCTGATGCCCAACAGCCTGGCGATCCTCGGTACAACCTTCCAGGGCGCAGCCAAGGGCCGCGCGGTCGGCATCTGGGCGGCAACCGGTGCGGCGGTCGGTGCCGCAGGGCCGGTGCTCGGGGGTTGGCTCATCGACCTCGGCAGCTGGCGCGGGATCTTTCTCATCAACGTGCCGCTCGCGGCTGCAGCGATCGCGCTCGCCTGGCGCTACATCCCCGAGGATCGGCGCGTGCGGGCACAACCGCTCGACGTCGCCGGCGGCCTTTGGGCGACCTTCGGTCTCGGCGCGCTCACCTGGGCCCTCACCGTGGGTTCCGGCCGCAGCGGCTGGACTGCAGCGTCTCTTTCTCTCGGCGCCGCCGCCTTCATTGCCCTCGGCGTGTTCGTGGCGGTGGAGCAGCGGCGGGGCGAGCGCGCCATGATGCCCCTTGCACTCTTTGCCTCACGAGGTTTCATCGGACTGACGCTGCTCACGTTGTTTCTTTACGGCGCGCTCGGTGCGGTGTTCGTGCTGATTCCCTATGTCCTGATCGAGACGGCACAGTATTCCGCCACGGCGGCCGGTGCTGCCCTCTTGCCGCTGCCCGTGGTGCTCTCCGTCATGTCGCCCGGCATGGGCGGTGTCGCAGGTCGGATCGGCTCGCGGTGGCCGCTCACGATCGGACCGCTGATCGTTGCGGCAGGCTTTGTACTCGCGGTACGGATCGGCGCGCACGCCGCGTATTGGACCGAGGTTCTGCCCGCGCTGCTGGTGATGGCGTTCGGCCTGAGTGGCGCCGTGGCGCCGCTGACCACTGCGATTCTCAGCTCAGTGGATGCGGCTCACACCGGCTCTGCGTCTGGCTTTAACAGCGCCGTGGCCCGCACCGGGGGTCTCATCGCAACGGCGCTGCTCGGCTCGGTGCTCGCCGCGCGGGGCTTGTCTTTGCTCGCGGCGTTTCATATGGCCATGCTCGCGTGCGCCCTCGCCTGCCTCGCCTCAGGCGTCAGCGCGTACTTGCTGCTGAAGAGTCCGGGGACGCCTGCGGCACCTCGCTGATTCCCCCGACCTCAGCCAACTGCCGAGGGCTCGCGGATCCGACGTGGCGCAAACCCGCGGACCACCGCGAACGGGGCAACGCCGGCAGGGGCTCCTGGGCCTGCGCTGCGCGGGCTTGCAACCCACGCGTTTGCCATCAGAATGAGGGATGAAGCGGCATAATTGCCAAGGAGACGAACGTGGCAACCGGATGGGCGGGCGACAACGCGGTTAATGAGCAGATCGACGCGACGGTCAAGGATGGCATTCGTCGCGCGCAAAGCCGCCTCGCCCAGGGTCCTTCGCTGACGCATTGCGCCGGTTGTGGAACAGCCATCCCCGAAGCCCGACGTGCGGCGGTCCCCGGAGTTCGGTTGTGCCTGCCCTGCCAGGAGGCCGAGGACCGCGATGCGGCGCAGTTCAGCGGTTACAACCGTCGAGGCAGCAAGGACAGCCAGCTTCGCTGAGCCCAGGGCGCCGCGGCCCGCCGCTGGCACGTGTACCGCCCCCGCCGCCGCTACGTCGTTTCCCCTCACCCGTGGCGCAGTCTGCGCGCTTGAGGCACCCTAGCCAGCACCTCGAATGAGTCGGAAGCGCGGCACGATGACCGAGAATTTGTACCTCGCCCACGCCGCGCCGTGATCGGCGCGTCCGGGATCCTCGTCAGAGTGGGCTGGGAAGTCGCGCAGGCACTGGGTGTGCTTGCGGTCGGTGGCTGTCTTTTTCTGTGCGTGCGCCCGGTACGCCCGCGCACCCACGCCTCAAGCCCGCTCTCCTTGCGCACCCACGAACTTGCCGGCTGGCTGGTTCTGCTCGCGGCAATTCTGCACGTGTTACTGCTGCTGCTCGTAGATCGCACGGTCATTGAGCACGTGAAGTTGACCGCGCCGCTTTACGAGTGGGCCGGCGGCCTCGGGCTGCTGCTGTTGCTGTTGCTGACGGCACCTGCGACAGCGGTGATGCGGCGGCGGCTGTGGTCGCGGCATCGGAACTTCCAGGCGCTGCATGTCGCCATGGCCTGCCTGCTCGTAGCACTCGTGTCGGTCCACGTCATCACCACGCGCCGCTACGTACACGGTCATCTGGGCACCGGCTTATACCTCGTTCTCTCGGCGGGGGCGCTGCTGGCGCTGCTGCGCGCGCGCGTCCCTGCCGCTGCGCTCCATCGGCCGTTGCGCTTCATCAATCGCCTCGCCTTTGGGCGTCATTCGATCTTCGTGCTTGCCATCGTGCTCGTGTCCGCTGTGGGGATCTTTGCGGCCGCCACACCTCGCGCCGCGCTCGGGCTACGTGAGCCTCTGCTCAACCGCGACAGGCCCTTGAGACTAGACTTTCCCCATGACAGGCACCGTGCGGTCAACTGCATACAATGCCATCACAACTTCGCCGATCGCAGCGGCGCGGCGGCGTGCATCAGTTGCCATCGCAGCAACCGCGCTGACCTCCGTGTCGGCGCCGAAGCGCGCTTTCACGACTTCTGCCTCAGCTGTCACCGCGCTCCCCCAGCGCAGCTGTTGCGGCACGGCCCGGTCACCGGCTGTGATGTGTGTCATGCGCCGGCCCCGGAAAAGCGCCCGGGCGGGGCGCTTTGAGGAACTCTGATGCCTCGCTGCCACTGCAGGCCGAGCTATCACAAGATTCGCGCGGTGTCGCGCGGGCGGCACCGGAGCGGGACCGCCGTGATATTCTGCGCGCCCAGCGCCCGGTGATCGCCGCAAAATGTTTGGAAGTGTAAGCATGTCGCCTGACTTTAAGATTGCGCTGTTGGTGCTCGGGGTGCTGTTGCTGCTGGCCGCCGTGTTTGGTGGCCGGATGTTCCGTGGCGCCCGCGGCCCGCGTGCCGTCGCTGCCGCGCGCGCGATGCTCGGCGTCGCGGGCGCCGCACTGCTTGCCTGGGTGCTGATCCCACGATTGGCGACGCCCCCACAGCCCGTGCCCATCGCCGTCCCCGCAACTCCCAGCGCGGATGAGCGGCGCATTGATCTGATCGGACCGGCCAGCTCAGTGCTCGCCGCCTGCCCTGTCGCCACGGCACCGACGGTGCCTGATGGCAGCACGGCGACGCGCAAGCAGATGACGGAAGCACGCGCCGCATTCGCTGCGTTCGACGCCGCGACCAACAACTACACCCAGTGCGTGGATGAAATGGTTGAACGGGTGGCCAAGCAGGCTCCAGCGTCCACCTCGAAGGCGGATCTGCAAGCCCTCTCGACTTTCGCCGCCAGTGCGCACAACACGGCGGTGGATCAAGAGCAAGCGTTCGCGGATCAGTTCAACGCCCAGGTGCGGGCCTACAACGCGAAACACCCCAGTCCGTAGCCCATCGGTCGATCGAGCGCCGCGGCACGGGCGGGGGCCCTGACACCAAGGTTACGCTCTAGCTAGCCCCCGCGCAGGGCGCGTAAGACGGCGCCGACGCCAGGACCAACACCCGCGGCTTTAACAATTGCGTCACACAGGACTAGACTGACCCCAGAGGATCAGTTGGTCCATGTTTGATCTGCATCGAGTGGGCAAGTTGGCGCTGCGCTCGCCCCGCGAACAATTTTGGGCGGCGCGGCGCGTCGCGTTGCAGAAATTGCAGGTGGCCCGAGCGACGCTCAATCACCGCCTGGGAATGCGCGGTTGGGAAACCGCGTACCCCGGGTGTGACCGCACGGCCTACATCATCGGTCTGTTCGGCACGGGAAGATGGTATCTCAACGCCCTCATCCTGCAGCATATCGGTAAGCGGGCTATCTACTTTCAGGACGGGATCCGCTGTCATCCGGGTCCCACCTCCATGATCTACAGCGGTCATGCCACCGTGAAGCGAGCCTCGCGCGGACAGGAGTTGCCGTGCGTAACCGAGCGGGTATTGCAATCGGTCCGGTCCGGTTTTGCGGATGTGATCTTTATCTACCGCCACCCGTTGGACTCCTTATTGACCAACTGGGTTTGGTGGCGAACCTACATGCGCGATCGACGCATGATTTCGGGTATCTCGCAGATTTATCAGAATGTCGATGAGCTCTGCGCCGCGCTGGATGAGAATTTTCTGGAATTCAAACTTTTCGCTGAAGGTGACCCCGCGTTCTTCGCAGCCCTTCCCGGACCTCCCTTCCTGTCGTTCGCGCAGTTCGTGGACGAGACTACGCTCTTTCTTCAAACCGTCTCCCTCTCCTTACGCCTCGAAGACTTCAGCGCCGATCCCCGGCGCGAATTCAGCAAGGTTGCCCGGATCGTGGACGCTGATCTTGACTTGAGCCAGGTGAATCCCGCGCCCCCAAGAAGCAAGCCCTACGGACACCGGATCGTGGCGCAACAGGTCGGGAAATTCAGAGCGTTTATCGAGGGTGTGGATGCACCGACGCGGCGGCAACTGGAACAGATGGGTTACGGCGCGAGCGCTGCGGGAAACGGCACGACCGCGCAGCCGCTGGCCGCTCGCAGCGGCGCACCCGTCGTCTCCTAGGCTAAGCATAGGGCACCCGCGATCGCACCCAATGCACAGGGACCGTCCGTTGAGGGGCATTGCCATGCATGGCTCGCAGCACCCGCCGCCCGCCCGAGCCTGCGGTGCACCGCCCGACACCGCGTGCCCGCTCGCATGCTGAGCCGTGATGGAACCCTCGCCAGCCGTCCGTCGGGCACCGAAATGGCTGTATGCAACGCTGCTGCTGGTGGGCGGCACGGTCGCGCTGCTTACCGCCGTTGTGGCAATCGCCCCAGACCACCTCCGAGGACCCCTGCTGCGGATGCTCAGCGCGCGCACCGGACGCGCGATCCGGGTTGACGGTCAGTTCACGGCGCACTTTCTCGCGCGCCATCCGACGATAACCGCCACGCAGGTCTCGATCGGTAATCCCACTTGGATGGCCGGGGGGGACATGGCGCAGGTCGGCAGAGTCTCGCTTACCCTCACCTGGCAGGTCGCGGCGGTGCCTTGGGCAATCCACCGGCTCGAGCTCGAGAACGCAACGCTGCACCTGATGCGCGAGGCCTCCGGCCGCGCCAACTGGCACCTGCACGAAGGCGGACCCGGCAGCGGTCCGCCGCTCATCCACAGCCTGTCGGTGCCCGACGCCCGCGTCGAGCTGCGTGACGAGCGGCGACATCTGCAGTTCAGCGGCACCGTTTCGGCCGCAGAAACCCCCGCCGGCGCCGAGCTGCCGCCGCTGCGGATCGAAGGCGACGGACAACTCAACGGACGGCCTGCGGTGCTTGTGATTGTTGGCGATCCGCTGGCCTCCGTACAGCCGGGTCGGCCCTATCACTTCACGCTGGAGGAACGCTCGGGCAGCACCCACCTGAGCGCGCATGGCTTTATCGAGCGTCCGTTCGATTTTCGCGCAATGGAGGGGACGTTTACAGCCAAGGGGGCGGACCTGAAGGATCTTTATTTCCTAGTCGGACTCAGCCTTCCAGAGACCGGACCTTTCCACGCGTCGGGCAACGTGGCGCGGCAGGGGAAGCGCTTCGTCTATACCGATCTGGCCGTGCATTCGGGCCAGAGCGACGTGGGCGGCATGCTGACGGTGGACAGCTCGGGTGCTGACTCAAGCATCGAGGGCGAGCTCAGTTCCACACAGCTGGCACTTGCCGACATCGGCGCTCGCGCTGCGGGCCGTGCCCCCGAGCCATCGCCGCCCGCCGCCGTGCGAGTGCCGGATACTCCGCTGCCCGTTGACGCCCTGCGGCGCACCGAGTTGCACCTGAAGCTTCGTACACAGGCGCTGGTACTTGGACCTGCGACCCTGCACTCGGTGACGGCGACGCTTGCGATCGATCACGGCGTCCTATCCGTTGAACGCTTCAGGGCTGGGCTCGCGGACGGAACCGTCTCGGGCAGCGCACGCCTCAACGCGAGCCGTGACATACCCCGCGGCGAGCTGCAGCTGAGTGTCTCCGACCTGCAGCTTGAGCAGTTGCACGGTAACAGCGCTGCTCAGGCGCCCTTGGCCGGGCCGCTCAGCGGCCGCCTCGAGCTCAGCGGTGAGGGTCGCTCCTTGCACGAGCAGGCGGCCACCGCCAACGGGACGCTGGCCACGGTCGTTCCACGCGGTGCGATGCGTTCATCGATCGCCGAGGCCACGGGGCTCGACCTTACCGGCCTGCTCGGCGCCAAGGCCCGCCCAGAGACACCGATCCGCTGCGCCGTGGCGCGTTTCGATGCACAGCAGGGCGTTGTCAGCGCCCGTACCTTCGTGCTCGACACCGACAACATACTGATCAGCGGTACGGGTGAGGCGCATATGGATTCAGAGAAGCTGGATTTCCTGTTGCGCGGACAACCGAAGAAGATCTCCCTGGCGCTGCATTCGGGCGTGATGCTGCGGGGAACATTGGCGCACCCTGAGATCCGACTCGTCCGCCGCAACGTTCTGGCGCAGACCGCCGCTGCCGTAGCGCTCGCCGTGCTGCTGACACCCGTGGCGGCGGTGCTCGCCTTCGTCAACCCGGGCCTGGCCCACAACGCGGATTGCGCGGCCCTGATCGCTGAAGCCAAAGCCGCACCCGAGGCTACCGTGCAGCAACCAGCGCCGCCGCAGCCGAAGAAGTGAGCCCGCGCGCGATGCGCGGCGTACCGGCTTCCGCTGGCCGTGCGGCTCACACCGCTCCGGCAGTGTCCTTCAGGCTCACCCAGGTCGGGGCATGATCGCTCGCCTTTTCCCAGCCACGCACGTCCCGATCCACGCCCGCATCGACCAATCGTTCCCTGACTGCCGGGTTCAACAGTAGGTGATCGATCCGCAGCCCGGCGTCGCGAGCATAGGCGTTGCGAAAATAGTCCCAGAACGTATAGATCTGCGCCGTGGGATACCGCGTCCGTAGCGCATCGGTCCATCCTTGTTTGATCAGCCGCGCGAACGCCTCACGCACCTCCACCCGAAACAGTGCGTCATCGACCCATCGCTCGGGCTTATAGACGTCACGCTCAGTCGGTATGACGTTGTAGTCGCCGGCGAGGATCACGGGGCGCGTGTTGGTTACGAGCTCGCCCGCGTGCGCGATAAAACGCTCGAGCCAGCGAAGCTTGTAGTCGTACTTCGGACCCGGAGCAGGATTGCCGTTAGGCAGATACAGACAGCCGACCAGCAATCCGCGTACGCTCGCTTCGATGTAGCGACTGTGGACGTCCTCCCGATCACCCGGAAGCGCACGCCGCCTCTCCTCCGGTTCAGCGCCGCGCGCGAGGATGGCAACCCCGTTCCAACTCTTCTGTCCATGCCAAATCACCCCGTAGCCGGCGTCGCGGATGGGGGCCTCGGGAAACTTCTCCTGCGGCGCCTTCAGTTCCTGCAGGCACACAATGTCCGGTGTGGTGGCGGCCAGCCAGCGCAGCAGATTCGGCAGGCGGGCTGTGATGCCATTGACGTTGTAAGTGACGATTCTCATTGCACCCCCGGGGCACGGATGGCCCGATCATACCCGCACGCCCGCGACGGCCGCATGGCTTGCGCCTCCACGGCGAATTCCTGCCTGGCCACGCCGCGAGGTGAATTGGTTTTGCGGCCAAGCGATATCGTGGCCGGCTCGTCCGCAGTACACTGTGGCAAGCCACCCCACATCTCGCCCGCACTCACCGGGCAGCGACGGGCGCGATCCGCAAGTTGGGTCTATGAAGCTGCGTTACAAAATCCTGAACGTTGCGCTGGTTCTCGTGACCGTGCTGCTGGCGTGGCTGGTCGTCAGTCTGAAGCACGACTCCCCGTGTGGCCCAGCCCCCGCGCTGCCCGCGCAGACAACTCTCATGAAGGCCGTGGTGCACCGCTGCTACGGAGGGCCCGACGTTCTTCGGCTCGAGGATGTGAGCAAGCCGACTGCCGCGGACAACGAAATCCTCGTGCAGGTGCACGCCGCATCGGTGAATCCACTCGACTGGCACTACCTGCGCGGCACGCCGTACATCCTACGTCTGGATGCGGGATTGGGTACACCCGAGAACCCGCGGTTGGGCGTTGACTTTGCCGGCACGGTCGAAGCGGTCGGTAAGAGCGTCACGCGCTTTAAACCCGGCGACGAGGTGTTCGGCGGAAAATTCGGCGCCTTTGCCGAGTATGTGAGTGTTCGCGAGGATCGAGCGCTGGCGCTGAAACCAAGCAATGTGACATTTGAGCAAGCCGCCGCGGTCCCTATTGCGGCAATCACCGCATTACAGGCGCTGCGCGACAAGGGAGAGATTAAGGCGGGCGAGAAGGTACTGATCAACGGCGCATCCGGAGGCGTGGGTACGTTCGCCGTGCAGATCGCCAAGTCCTTCGGCGCAGATGTGACCGGTGTATGTAGTACGAAGAACCTGGCCATGGTCCGCTCCATCGGCGCGGATCACGTTATTGACTATACCATCGAAGACTTCACCAAGAGCGGGCAGCACTACGATCTGATCCTCGACACGGTCGGAAATCACTCGCTGCTGGATGACCGGCGTGCCTTAGCTCCCCGCGGCATTTTCGTCCTCGTTGGCGGTCCCAATGAGGGCCATTGGATCGGGCCGCTGATCACACCCGTCAAGGCATTGCTGTTGTCGCTCTTCGTGGGCCAGAAGTTCAAGTTCTTTCTGGCAGAACTGAACCCGCAGGACATGAAGATCCTGGGCGACCTCATGCAGGCCGGCAAGGTGACCCCGGTCATCGACCGGCCGTACGCGTTGAGCGAGGTCTCCGCCGCGATCGGCTACCTCGAGCAAGGACACGCGCGAGGGAAGGTCATCATAAATGTGAGATAGCCCAACTCCGTCACAGCGGCCTCACCTTTGCGGGACTGCCCAAGGCGCATTCCAAGGACGAACGATCCCAATTGCCCCGCTCGGCCGCGGCCGCATAGGTGGTCGCAAGAAAATCGAGTAGCGTCGCTTCGGGATCCGCGGACGCGCGCACGCACGCGTAAGGCAGGACAAATTCCTGCAGCGTTAAATCGTAGTAAGCACCCGAGCGCAGCGGCCAATTCTGAAATTCGGCCGGTTCGGGATACGCATAAGAATAGAAGGCCGCTTGAGGAAAGCTCTTGTTTCCTGGCCAGAAGCCGGCGCTGCTGACCTCGTGTGAGTAGGCTTCACGCGCCACCGCATCTGGGAGCCCCGGCACGCCGCCCGGATGCGGAGGCGCCCGGCGTCCCGAGAAACGTGTGACCGCAAGATCGAAGCTTCCCCAAAAGAAATGTACCGGGCTCACCTTGCCGAGAAAGCCGCTGCGGAAGAGCTTGAGAACCCGATCGACTTGCACGAGCGCACGCCAGAAGCGATGCGTCGCGTCGGCGTCATAGGCCGCATGCACGCGGTCCTTCGAAAAGGGAATCGCATCCGCCAGCTCGCACGGCAGCTCGTTGATCAAGAGCGCGACGCCCAGGTCACGCAGCAGCCCCATGACGCGTGCGTAGAAGTCAGCCACCGATTGCGGTTGAAGCGCCAGCACGCGCTCTTCACCCCGGCTGGTGCGTGCGAGCAAGCGATGACTGATGAAATCGAACTCAAGCTCGAGAACCTCGCTGCCGAATGGGATGGGCGATGTACCCAGGCCGCGCGCGGTGAGGTAAAGGGGAACCTGCCAGCTGTGATTGACCCAAGGCGTCAAAGCCAAGCGCACCTTGCCCACGATCTGCGTCCAAAGCTGCACAGTCGCAACTGTCTCGTGCCAGCTCGGATACACCAGATCGGGCCAGGCGGCCGCCTCAGAACCCACGCGGTTGCTCCGCGCGCCAGGCGCCCCCGGCAAGCCCATCGCGCCGCCTCTCCTCAGCGAACGTTGCCCGCGGATTGGCCCTGCCTGCCACTTTGCTCCTCATAGGCTTAAGAGCGGGTACTCAACGACTCAGGACATCGCCCCTGCGCTTTGGTGCAGATCCGGCGGCAGGGGAATGAATTCCGCGTTGTCCGCGTCTGGCAGTTTCATGCGTCCGGCCCGCCAGTCCGCCTTCGCCTGTTCAATGCGCTCCTTTGAAGAGGAAACGAAATTCCATTCGATGAAGCGCGGTCCGACCGGCGCGCCCCCGAGGAGCATCAGCACGCTCGCCGTGCTCGCCTGCAGCACCGTGTCCTCACCCGCCTCGAAAACCATCATCCGGGCGGGGGCGAGATCCTGCGAATCGGCACGCAGCGCCCCGGACACCAGGTAAACGGCACGCTCGGCGTACTCGCGCGGCAATGCCAGCTGCGCACCGGGCTCCAAGACCACATGCGCATAAAACAGCGGTGAATGCGTCTTGACCGCCGCACGCAGACCGAACGCCTCGCCGGCCAAGAGCCGCAGCCACACACCCTCATCATGATGTAGCGGCAGATCACGGCCGGCGTGGTGCGCAAAAACGGGGGCGGTCTCCTCCGCTTCGTTCGGCAGCGCGACCCATGACTGGATGGCGTGCAGCGGCCCTCCTTCGCGCCGCGCCTGCTCGAAGCGCTCCGAATGCGTGATGCCGCGGCCGGCGGTCATCCAGTTCACTTCCCCGGGCCGGATCGCCTGCTGCACAGCGGTGGAATCACGATGCATGATCTCGCCCGCAAACAGGTACGTGACGGTCGACAAGCCGATATGCGGGTGCGGCCGCACATCCGCCTCTCGCGCCAAGCCCTTCGGCAGGTGCACGGGACCCAGATGGTCGAAGAATATGAACGGGCCCACCATGTGGCGATGGACGTGAGGCAGGACGCGGCCCACCTCAAAGCTGCCGAGACTGCGTCGGCGTGGCTCGATCACGATCGCACTCACGCGCTATCCCCTCCCGCCAGTGACATCTGGGAAGTCCTGGTTTCAGACCCGATCGGCCTGCCCTTCGGGCGGTCCGCGTTTCAAGACGTCTGGAAGAGCTTCGCCCTGCGGGGTGAAAGACAGTGACACCGAGTTCAGGCAGTGACGTTCGCCGGTGGGCGGAGGTCCATCCGGAAACACATGGCCCAGATGGCTGCCGCAGCGCGCGCAGACCTCCTCGATGCGGATCATTCCGTAGGAGCTGTCCCGAACCCGGCGGATATGCGATTCGTCATAGGGTTTGAAGAAGCTCGGCCATCCCGTCCCCGAATCGAACTTGGCGCTCGATCTGAAAAGCGGCAAGCCACAGAAGCGACACGTGTAGATGCCATCCTGGTGATTGTCGAGAAACACGCCACAGAAAGCGGCCTCCGTGCCGTGCTCAAGCAACACGCGAAGCTCATCCGCGGTAAGACCGGCGGTGATCTGCGCGCGTTCCGCCTCGCTCGGCGGCCGCAAGTCAAAGTGGCTCATCGCGAATTCCTCTGCTAGTCAGTAAGACCCGAGCCGGGCGTGTATCGACGCATTCATAGTGCCACGGAATCGTAAGACGGCTAAACCTGAAGCCAGGCCGCCAGGTTCAGGTGCAGGTGGCCTGGGCCCCGATCAAGAGTCGGCTTTATGAGCGCCGCTCGCGGTGGTGGCATCGCCGCTGGGGAGCCATCCGCTCAGTGGCGACTGGCGAAGCTGCGTGCGGAAGTAGTCCTCGAGCTCAACGGTGAATTGGCGCACGTCACTCGGTGGGGGGAAGCGGCGGCCGAAACGCACCTGATAGGTAATCGGTAGTGCCGGCACGCGAAACAAGGGCCACCCCTTACTCAGGTACGCGGAATCTGTTTCGATCAGAACGGTAAGCACCGGCGCACGCGCATGTTTGGCGATGGCCCCGACCGTCAGCTGAAAGGCATTTACCGGGTCGTGTCGGGTCCGGGTGCCCTCCGGGAACAGCAGCAGAACCCCGCCGCCGCGCACGGCGGCGACCGCATCCCCAATCATGCGTCGCGGCGGTGTGTTGCCGACAAACCGCGCCAGTCGCGCACCCGCACCCAGGAAGATGTTGCGCATCAATGAGGTTTTCATGACGCACACCATATTCGGGTGATGGGCGAGCAGGATAACCGCATCGATGAGACTGGGATGGTTCGGTGCAATGACAACACCGGTTTCACTCGGCAGTGCGTCAAGCGCACGCGTGTCGAATCGGTACGCGCCAAAGAGGCGCAGCAGCTTCACATACAGCTTAAAGCCGCCACTGATTCCGCGTCGACCCAGAGCCGTGCCGATGCGTTTCGGCAGCAGCACCCGGGCCGGTAGCGCCACCAGCGACCAGGTAAGGCAGATCACACCAAGCGCCGGCACGCCCAGAAAAATGGTGAGGTAGGCGCCCACACCCGCGCGAGGGGTTCGCACGTTCACACGCTTCCTGCGTTCTGGCAGATCCCTGATGATGGGTGTCCCGGCCAAGAGAGTGATCAGCCGCCCTTCGGCGCCCGCGGCGTGATGAATATCGACGCTATGCGCCAGCCTGACTTTGTCTTCACGAATACCCCGCCCCACCTGATGGAGACCGTGGAGGGCTCTTTCCCCGGATCGCCCTCCGTGAAGAGCAGCGGCGTGATCAGTACCGCCGCATCGGGCGCCACGCTTGCGATGCGCAGCTCCTTCAGTTGCGGCTCCAACCTCCACGTGCCCTTCCAGGCCTCCGCGAATGCTTCCATGGCCTCCTTATATCCCCATAAGGAACCGCCACCGTATTGTGCCCACACGAAATCTTTTGAATCCAGCAGAACCTCGGAAACGACCGCGCGATCGTGGGCGTTCTGGCCGGCAATGAAGCGTGCAAATGCCGCCCTGACCTCTGACTGAAGCGACCCATCGGCCGACACCGCGACAGGCGGTGCGACGGGCGCGGCGACAGCGGCAACGGGAGCTGCGGCGGTGGGCGCGACGGCAGCAGTGGCAAGGGGAGCTGACGCAGCAGCGGCAGCGGGAGCCGCGGCTACGAGAGGTTTTTGGACCGGCGCCGGCGGCGTGATTTTGCTGCTAACCGCCGCGCTCAGGACGTACCCGGAGGTGACCAGAATTCCTTTCTGCTCCGCGTCGGCACAGGTGAAGAACGTCACCGCCGCTCCCTTGATGCCCGTCATCTTGTCGTGTCGCACGACCAACTGGCCCGCCACGGCATTTGGCTCGCTTTTGCCGGTCTTCGGGTTGACCAGGCAATAGTAACGATGGCTGTCCGGCGGTGAACCCACGTCGAAATGCCCGCGTACCACCTCCTTGTCGAGATCCTCGGAAAAGGCCTGCTTCAGGGACGACATAAAGTTTCCCTTGGCAGGAAGGGCATCGCTCGCAGAGGAACTCGGCGCGCTGCCGGCTTGCGTGGGAGGCGGATCGGCCACGGCGTCGCCGTGCGGCCCGCAGAACAGGAGCAAGCCTACGGCAAGACCTTTCGACCAGCGCTGAATGTGCGACGAAGTGCTCATGCGTCCCCCAATCTCGTGTTCTTTCTTGTCCGTCAAGATTCCAGCCAGCCGCGGCGCCGTCGCCAGGTTGTGACCGCACACGCCCTTGTCGTCCTGGCATCTTCGCGCCCCACACCGACGCGTGCCGGGCGCGCGTCCCAACATCCGGCTAACCGTACTGTAGGGCATCCGCGCGATCGGCGCTCCCCCCTCGCGCGAGAGCGACGAAGAGCTCTTGACCTTTGCCCTTGGCGCGCTTCGCGACTGCCGTAGGGGCGAGCTGCTACCCTGCGCATCAGATTGGGGGCGCGATAATGGAATTGATCGAGCGGCAGATCTCGGCCAATGGGTTGTCGTTCGAGACGCTCGAGTGCGGGGGGGGCGATCGACTTGCGTTGTGCCTGCATGGGTTTCCCTCGCACGCGAGCTGCTGGGACGCTCAACTTCCCATGCTGGCCACGCTGGGCTACCGCGCCTGGGCACCGAACCAACGCGGTTACGGCCGCTCCAGCCGCCCGCGAGGCGCTGCGGCGTACGCAATCGATTCGCTCCTCGAGGACATCGCGACAATCATCGATGCGTCGGCAGCAAAATCGACAGTGTTGATCGGCCACGACTGGGGCGGGCTGCTGGCCTGGTTTTTCGCTGCGCGGCGGCTGCGTCCGTTGGACGCGCTCATTATCCTGAATGCGCCGCACCCCGCCTGTGCGGCGGTCGCGTTCCGCAGCTGGCGGCAGCTGCGCAAGGGCTGGTACCTCGCGGCCTTCCAGATTCCGTTCCTTCCGGATGCCTGCCTGCGATTCAATCGCGCGTGGCTCGTGGGCCGAGTGATGACCGCCGTAGCCGGATCGCGAGCGGTATTCTCCCCCGCGCGGCTCGAATTTTATCGCGCTGAAGCCGCCCGGCCAGGCGCCGTCACGGCCATGCTGAACTGGTATCGCGGCTTGGTGCGCGGCGGTGTCCCGCGCGAATTGCAATCCGCATTCCCGCCTATAGAGGTCCCGACACTCGTGATTTGGGGCGACGCCGATGCGGTTCTCGATTCGTCGTGCCTGGAAGGCCTCGACCGCTATGTCGCTAACTTGACCGTGACTCGCCTGCCGGGCGTCTCGCATTGGGTCCAAGAAGAAACGCCGGAAGTAGTGAACACGATCCTGGAAGGGTTTTTACGCGAGTCGCTCCAATCCCCCCCGACGGCGGGACGCGCCTCCTGACTCTGCTCCGTGGCCGTTTGATCGACTCAGCGCCAGGCCAACCGTAGCGACATCGATCGCGCCGCCGCAACATGCTCCGTGCGGCGTGCGACTGCCCACCCGCGAGCGGGTGAGGCCCGTTCAGGCGTTGCGCATGCCGTGTCCGGCGCGTCAGAATCTGCTCAACATTTCCGGCTTCGCCATCGCGTACTGCAACGGCTGCGCCTGCGGTGTCCGCGGCGTATGCAGCCCGTGCCGTTGATTCTTGTTACACCCTGCCGCCGCTGAGGAGTGAGTTCAATGAAAACGCTTCGCGCACCACGGCGAGTTTGTGATTTGGCTCTTGGGGCAGCGCTGCTCGTGACAGCGATCAGCTCTGCGCATCCTGCAGATGTGTCGCTTAAGCTCAGCGGCGCCGAGGAGGTACCCGCCGTTACTACCGCTGCAACCGGCACAGGGACTATCGTGATTAAGTCAGACAAGTCCGTGACCGGATCGGTCAAAACGGTCGGCATCGAAGGCACCATGGCGCATATTCACCTTGCGCCCGCCGGCAAGAACGGTCCGCCGATCATCAGTCTCGTTAAGACCGCCGACAACGTATGGTCCGTCCCCCAAGGATCAACGCTCACGGATGATCAGTTCAAGAGCTTCCAGGAGGGTAACCTCTACGTGAATGTTCACAGCGCGGCGCACCCGGGCGGCGAGATACGCGCGCAGCTAAAGCCTTAACGACATCTCGATGCCGGCCTGTCATCTGAAGAACAACGACAACAGAGGAAATTCGCGAAATGAAGAAGTCTGACTCAAAGAGAAAGCAAACCCTGCAGGCCAGACGAGAGGCCCCGCTGGTCACACCCACTGATCTCGAATCGCCCGCCACCCAAGAAATCTCGGCGGCGATGAACGCCATCCTGGCAGACGTATTTGCGCTTTATCTGAAGACCAAGAACTTTCACTGGCACATGAGCGGTCCGCACTTTCGCGACTATCACTTGCTGCTCGACGAACAGGCCGATCAGCTGTATGCCATGACCGACCCGATCGCCGAGCGAGTCCGAAAGCTCGGCGGCACGACGCTCAGGTCCATCGGTCACATCGCGCGCACGCAGCGCGTTCTTGATAACGACGCGGAATACGTCCAACCGCTGGACATGCTGGCGGAGCTGCGAGATGACAACCGCGTGCTGGCAGGCAGTTTGCGCGAGGTGCACAACGTGTGCGACGAACACCGGGACATTGCCACGGCCAGTCTGATCGAGGTGTGGATTGACGAAACCGAGCGCCGCACGTGGTTTCTGTTCGAAGCGAGCCGCCGCGGCGACTCCACCGGTCATTGAGAAAGTGTCCCGTGTGCCTCGTTCAGTCAGTGCCTTAGGAGTAGAAGATGGCTGCTCAACCCTGCGCTCACCTGGTGGCGATCACCACGGTGAAGCACGCCAAGCGCCGCGTGTGTGAGGAGTGCATCAAGACCGGCGATAAGTGGGTACACTTACGCACTTGCCAGGAGTGCGGCGTCACGCTGTGCTGCGACAGCTCGCCGAACCGTCACGCGAGCAAGCACGCGCACCTCACCAAGCACCCTGTCATCGCATCGGCAGAGCTCGCCGAGCGCTGGCTTTATTGCTACCCGGACCAGCAGGTGAGGGAGTATTAAGAGTCTCGCGCGCATCCCTAAAGATAGGGTGAAAGCAGCCAGAAGAGGCTGTTGCGAGCGCGGGCAAGGAACGACTGCCCGATCAGCAGTGGCAATGTGACCTCGCGGGACCTTGCACGGGCTGCCAGAACATAGGCGACCATTGGCTGGCAAGTGTCGGCGCAGTAGATCTCGACTGCGATCTCGAAGTTCAATCGCAGGCTGCGTAAATCCATGTTTGCCGAACCGATTTGGGCATAGGCCCCGTCCACGATCAGCAACTTCGTGTGCGAGAACGGCGCGGGCTGCAGATAGATCCGCACTCCTCTTTCGAGCAGCGGCGGCCACCAGCGCCTCGAGGCCCAATCAACGTAGTGCAGATTGCTGCGCTCAGGCAGTACGAGGCATACCTCAACACCGCGCAGCGCGGCTGCCTGCAACGCCGACGTCAGCTCGGGCTGCGGGATAAAGTATGGCGTCATCATCAGAATCTGGTGCCGTGCAACGGAGAGCGCTCCGAGAATCACGTAGAGTAGTTTGTCGTTATCTTCATCCGGCCCCTCGGTGATGGCTCTGCAAACCGCCGGGCCAGCCGCTTCGGACGCAGCCGTGAGCTGCAGCTCCTCCGCCGCGGCGAATTGCCAATCGATCGCGAAAGCGCGCGCGAGCTGCGCCACGATTGGCCCGCGAGCTTGAAAGTGCAGATCGGTCATATGGTGCAGCCCGGCCTTACCGACCTCACGACCTCCTATGTTCATCCCGCCGAGGAAGCCGATCTGCCCATCGACGATCAGAAGCTTGCGGTGGTTGCGCAAGTTGACCGCCAGTCTGGGAAACGGCAACAGCCGCGGGGCGAGGAAGCGCGCCGTGCGCACACCGGCACGGCGCAGCAACGGGACCGCATGCGGCCAGCTATACCATTCACCCACGCCGTCAATCAGCACGCGCACCTCGACGCCGCGGGCCGCCGCGCCTGCGAGCGCGTCGATGAATTTGCGACCAACGGGATCGGTTTCGAAGATGTAAGTCGCAAGCCACACCGATTGCCGCGCAGCGACAATGGCCTTGAGCATCGGTGGAAAGGCATTTTCCCCATTCTCTAGTGGCTCGATGGCATTCCCAGACACCCGCGACCACTGCGTTAACGCATCGCCGATCCGGGTCAGTTGCGTTGCGGTTTCATCGGAGGGCGCAGGGGCGCACGCGTCGCGAATCGTTGGAAGCCCAGAGCGCAATTGCCTTGCGCGTGAGCGCACACGGTTGATGCCGAAGAAGGCGTACAGCAGCGATCCACCCAAGGGAAATAGCCAGCAGATCACGATCCAGCCAAACGCGCTGCGTGGATCCGATTTGGTCAGGAGCGCATGGATGGCGGCGACCGAAGCACATCCCACGTGAAGCAGAAGGATAAGAAGCGCACCAGTGATGAGATGGGAGGTGGCCATAACAAGCGTTTGATCGATATGGCCTCAGCCCCGTGGCCAGTAGGCTCTGACTTTGCCTGCGCGTTCCTAAAGTTCCGGGGTCAACGACTGGACAGCGTGCCCGGTGCTGGGAGAAAACGCCCCGCGCCCGCCTGTGGAATCAAAGTGCACTCGCGTTAGCGGAGCCAGCGGCCAAAGAAGGTGAAGGTCCGGTCCCAAGCCTGGCGCGACCAGACGGGGTCATACTGGGTGGCGGGGATGCGCCCGGGCCCAACTGCAGTCTCGTTAGCGAAGGCATGGTGTGCAAGGTAGCGGTGGAAATCGAAGTCCACCGCCGCCTCACGCAGTTTCTTCTCCAACTGATCGATCGTGGCGGTGGGGAAGAACTCGTCCTGCGTGGCCCAATGCGCCTGCAACGGCGCTTTGATCTTGGTGGCGTCGATGTATTCCAACGGTGGACAGCCGTACCAGACGACAGCGGCATCGACCTCGGGGGCCATGCAAAGGGTAAGCAGTGTCAACGCGCCTCCCATGCAAAAGCCGGTTACGCCCACCTTGCCGCTGCGCTTCTGCAGAAACTGCACGGCGCCACGCACATCCTGTGAGGCGGCGTCACCGAAGTTCAGACCCGTCATCAGGTGGTGTGCCTCCTGCGCTTCGGCCGTGGACTTGCCGCGGTAGAGATCGGGGACGAGAGCAATGTAGCCCGCGCTCGCCAATCGATCGGCCACGCCGCGGATCTGTCCGTTGAGCCCCCACCACTCCTGAATGACCACGATTGCCGCAGCACCCTCGGTGCGGTGCGGCTCGGCCAAATAGCCCTGAACTGTTTTCCCGTCCGGCCGGCTGTACGACACCATTTTTCCCATGCGCAAACTCCTGGGTCTAAATCGATTGCGTGTCCTCGAAGGCACAAGACCGCATCTCTGGGAGCGCGTTGTTTGTTAGAGCGCCTCAACCCGTGCCTCAAATAGTACCGCGTGCCGCGTTCGGTACAGCTGCAGCGCTGTTTATCGCCACTCAGTCTCGAGCCCGGGGGTCCCGTGATCCCCTGCTCGAGAGACGTGGCCTCTGAAGTGTTTGGCCTAACCTTTTGAAAGGCTTGGCACGTTCGCTGGCGAGCCACAAGATCTAGTACGGCGGTGGGCGGCCGCGACACAAGATCTTGTGTTCCGGCCCGACAATTCGTCGTATTCTCTTCGTGTCCCATCCGGATCAACCGCGGGGTACTTCATGTCACACGACGAGCTGCAGGCGCTACTGCACAGGGCGCGGGCCGTGCTGGATCGGTATCTGCTCGACGAAAACGAAGGGATGCGCGACGACGTCGCCGAGATCTGTCTGGCGATCGATGATGCCCTCCCCAGCGAGGACCGCGTGGAGCTTAAGAAGGCCGAACTCGAACCTGCGGCACGGCGATCCGCCGCGTAGTTAAGAGACGATGTGCGGCCGTTACATCATCCGGCAGCAGACGAAGGCGCTGCGCGAGTGGGAGAAATACGGACCGCCGGCCTTTCTTGATTCGTACAACGTTGCGCCGACCCAGCAGGTGCCGATCCTGAGAATGCAGGACGGACGGCCACAGTTCACCCAGGTTCGCTGGGGGCTCGTGCCCTTCTTCGCGCGCGGCGAGCCGCCCAAGTACTCCACTATCAACGCGCGTGTCGAGACCTTCGAGACGGCGGCCTCGTACCGCGGGCCCTGGCGCCGGAGCCAGCGCTGCCTGCAGCTCGCGAGCGGTTTCTACGAGTGGCACCTCGATCAATATGGGCGCAAGTCGCCGTACCTGATCAGCCTCGCAGATCAGGAGCTCTTCGCGTTCGCGGCGCTGTGGGATCGCAGCATCAAGGACGACGGCGACGCCACCGAATCGTGTGTTCAGATCACGATGCCCGCCAACGCGCTCATGGCCGGCATTCACAACACGGGCAGTAATCCGCATCGCATGCCGGCGATCTTGCGGGTCGAAGACCGGGAGGCCTGGTTGAGGGGGTCTGCCGAGGAGGCGCGGGCCGCTCTGGTGCCCTACCCCGCCGATCTCATGCTCGCCTACGAAGTCAGCCCCCGCGTCAATTCAGTGAAGAACAACTCACCGGAGCTCATGGAACCCGTGCAGCGCGAAGCGCTCATCGCCTAGCAGCCTGATGCAAAAGCCCTGTTAGAGGCGTCTGCGGGTAAAATTGTCGAGTCCAAGGCAACGCGGAGTCTGAACGGATGCGCGGTGAAGTAGATCCTCAGGGACAGATGTTCAGTTACTTCTCGCCGGAGTCGCGTGTGCCGGCGGATCATCCGCTGCGCAGCATTAAGGCCCATACGGACCGGGTGCTCAAGGAGCTGTCGGGGGAGCTTGAGGGGCTGTACGCGAGCGGCGGGCGCCCGTCGATCCCGCCGGAGCAGTTGCTGAAGGGTCAGTTGCTGATGGCGCTGTATTCGGTGCGCTCGGATCGGCAGTTCTGCCAGATGCTCGACTACAACATCCTCTTTCGCTGGTTCCTGGACATGAGTCTGGATGATGCGGGGCTGGATCAGTCGAACTTCTCACGCCTGCGCGAGCGGCTGGTGAAGGAGGATCTGGCGCAGCGCTTCTTTGATGCGATTGTGAAGGTTGCACGGCGCGAGGACTTGTTGTCCTCGGAGCACCTGACGGTGGATGGAACGCTGATCGAGGCCTGGGCGGGAGCCAAGAGCTTCAAGCCCAAGGATGGCCCGCCGCCACCCTCGGATGGTCGAGGTGGAGTGGATTTTCGCGGCCAGCCGCGCACGAACGACACGCATGGATCGACGACTGATCCGGAGGCGATGTCGGCTCGCAGAGGCAAAGGCAAGGAAGCGAAGCTGTGCTTTGGCGGTCACGCGCTCATGGAGAACCGCAACGGCTTGTGCATCGACATTCGCGTGAGCTCGGCGCTCGAGACCGAGCCGGCCGCGGCGGTGGCACTTCTGAAGCGCCAGCTGCGCAAGCGCCTCAAGCCCCTCAGCCTGGGTGCCGATAAGGGTTACCACAGCAGCGCGTTCGTCAATTTCCTGCGCCACAAGGCCATCCGGCCGCACATCGCGCAGATCGATGGACGCAGCACGGTAGGACTCGACGCTCGTACTACGCGCCATGCGAGTTACTGGATCAGCCAGAGAAAACGCAAGCGCGTCGAAGAGATCTTTGGTTGGATGAAAGCGTACGGCGGCTTGCGCCGCACCCGCTTCCGCGGCCTTGCCCGCGTGCAGCTGCACGCCTACCTGGTCGGAGCAGCTTATAACCTGCTGCGCATCAGTCGATTGCGAGCGGTCCCAGGATAGGTGTCGATTAAGGATGGCCATGATGGCTGAGAACTACGACAGACGCCTCAAATGGCTTCCGATCAGGCGCTTGAACCGATCAACGTCGCCACCTCGGGCATCGAACGCGTTCATTTCCAACGCTTTTGCATCAGGCTGCTAGGGCAGCGCATGTGAGTGGGGCCTGCGGCCCTGCGGAGGGGCTTTGTGGGCGAGTCAGTACACTTGCCCACGAGAACCTGACGATACGGGCGGATCATTCCAACAAACAGAGGCCGGCGTCTTCCCGTCCGATGATTGCCAAACTCCGCTGAGTGCTTGCGCGCGCCCTCGTTGAAGGCCAGCTACCCAGAGCGTAAATGTCTGCGTGTGGCGACAAGGCGACGCGGTTTTTGCAAATTGTTGGATAAGCCGTCAACGAGTGCCGAAGTACGGGCGTTGTACTGCGTGGGATGCATTCAGGGGGTCGAACGATGTACTACCCGCGCTCATCTGCGATTCGGAACCGAATACGCCTAGGTACCTGGGGCGTCTGCGGCATCTTGGGCGTGCTGCTCGCGGCGTGCGGCGGCGGGGACGGCGGCGGCACCCCTGCAAGCTCGCCGCCACCTGCGGTTACGCCGCCACCCGCGCCGCCCCTCGCCAGCGCTGACGCGGCGCGACTCCTCGAACAGGCGACCTTTGGGGTCACGGCCAGCGACCTGGCTCACGTACAGAGCGTCGGCATCGACGCATACATCAACGAACAGTTCGCGTATCCACCGACTCAGTACACCGGCTTCACGTACACACCGCATACCGCGCCGGCGACCTGCAAGAGCGACGGTTCAAATCCCCCCGATGCAGCCAGTCTGTGCGCGCGCGATCAGTACTCGCCGTTTCAAGTGCAGCGCGCATTTTTCACGCATGCACTCGCCAACCCCGATCAGTTGCGTCAGCGAGTGGCGTTTGCGCTTTCGCAGATCATGGCGGTTTCGAGCGTGGAGATCTACGAAGCCTACGGGCTCGCCGATTTTCAAAACATCCTGCTCAGAGATGCGCTCGGCAATTATCGGACCCTGCTGCAGGACGTGACCCTGAGCCCCACCATGGGTCACTACCTCGACATGGCGAACAGCGACCAGACCAACCCTCAGACCGGAACAGTCCCCAATCAGAATTATGCACGCGAGGTGTTACAACTTTTCTCGATCGGGCTCCTGGCACTGAATCCGGATGGCACACAGCAGCTCGATGCCAGCGGCGCACCGATTCCAACTTTCGATGGGACCACGATCGATGGCTTGGCGGCGGTGTTTACCGGCTGGACCTATCCGCCGCTGCCGGGCGCTAACTCGCAGTGGACCAACCCCATTAACTTCGACGGCGCGATGGTGGCGTTCGCTGATCATCACCAGTCGGGCACCAAGGCGCTTCTCAATGGCTATACGGTACCCGCGAATCAGACGCCCGCACAGGATCTCACCAATGCGCTCGACAACATATTCAATCATCCGAACGTCGGCCCCTTCATCAGTCTGAGGCTGATACAACATCTGGTCACCAGCAATCCGAGCCCCGCTTATGTGGCGCGTGTCGCCGCGATATTCGCCGACAATGGGCAGGGGGTGCGCGGTGATCTCAGTGCCGTCGTGCGTGCGATCCTGACGGACACGGAAGCGCGCGGTGTGGCCCCCGCCGCCAACGTGTTCGGTCATCTGCGCGAGCCGGTGCTGTTCATCACGAGCGCACTGCGCAGTCTCGGGGGTCAATCGGACGGGGTGTTGCTGCGCAGTGCGAGTTCGGCCATGGGCCAGCCCATATTCTCGCCGGATACGGTATTTAGCTTCTATCCACCGAGCTACCAGATTCCGGGCACCCAAACGCTGGCGCCCGAGTTCGGCATCGCTAATGCCGCGACGGCGCTGGCGCGCGCCAATTTCATCAACACCGTCATCATGCAAAGCGGCGCCGCCCCCGACCCCACCGTCACCGGCAGCACCGGCACGACCATCAATCTGACACCCCTTGCCAGCGCCGCCAGCAATGCGGCCCTGATCACGCAGCTGAATCAGACGCTGATGCACGGCAGCTTACCGAGCGATGCGAGCAACATCATCCTTACGGCGGCGGACACCGCGGCGGCAAGCTCGACCGACCCGCTGGCGGCTGCGCGCGCCGCCAGCTATTTACTTTTGACCTCCGCGCAGTATCAAGTGGAGCGCTGATATGAAACGTCGCGACTTTCTGCAGCACGCCGGTGCGCTCGCCGGTACCGCCGCCTTAGGCCAACTCGGTGTCCTCGCCGCACATGCCGCAGCGGCGAGCGATTACAAGGCCCTGGTGTGCATATTCTTGTACGGCGGCAATGATGCCAACAACACCATCGTGCCGATGGACACGGCGGGGTACGCAAACTACGCGCAGACGCGCAGTTATCTTGCACTACCGCAAGCGCAGCTTCTGCCCCTGGCCGTCGGCAACGCTACGCCGCTGTATGGCCTGCATCCTTCGCTTCCAGGTCTGCAGTCACTTTGGGCGGCGGGTAATCTTGCCGTGGTGGCAAACGTCGGCACGCTGGTGCAACCACTGACCAAAGCGCAGTACTTGTCGACAACCACGGTCAAACCCGAAAGCCTGTTCTCGCACATCGACCAGCAGCATCAGTGGCAAGCGTCTATTTCCAGTACCTCCTCATCGAACAGCGGATGGGGCGGCCGACTGTGCGACGCGCTGGCCGCATTAAACAGCAACTCAACGGTGCCGCCAATGATCTCGACCGGCGGCAACAACCTGTTCGTAACCGGTGCAGCGTCGCAAGCCCTGGTGATCCCGACCAGCGGCTCGTTCGGCTTGAACGGCTTCTCAAACGATGGCGCCGATACGGCGCGCCGCTCTGCGCTGGAGCAGTTGCTGAACGTCGATCAGAGCATCAATCTCACCCAAGCCGCGCAAGCCATCATGAGCAGCGCGCTCACCAGTAGCGCGATTCTCAACCCGATCTTGACGACGACCGATGCGACACTCGGCGCGCGCTTCTCCGGGCTTACAACTAACTTCTCCCAGCAGTTGCTGGCGATCGCCAAGGTGATCGAGGCTCGCAGCACGCTCGGGGCGAGTCGCCAGGTGTTTCTGGCGACACTGGGTTCTTTCGACACTCACACGGACCAGCTCGACACGCAGCAGACCTTGCTCAGCGAACTGGACGCCGGTCTCACGGCCTTTCACGGCGCGATGGCCGACATCGGCGCCGGGAAAAGCGTCACTTCCTTCACATTGTCGGATTTTTCGCGCAATTTTCTACCGAACACCGGTGGCGGAACCGATCATGCGTGGGGGAGCCACCCCATCGTAATCGGGGATGCCGTCAACGGCGGCAACATCTACGGAACGATGCCGACGCTGGAGCTGTCGGGTCCGGACGATGCAAGTAACTTGGGCCGCTGGATTCCAACAATCGCGGTCGATCAGTTCGCCGCTACCTTGGCGACCTGGTTCGGCGCTGATGCGACGGCACTAGCAGCGGTTCTGCCGAATCTATCGGCCTTCACTCCGAGTACGATAGGGTTCATCTAAGCGCGTCCGCGAGACGTCAAGAGCTCCAGAGCACGCCAGCCGAGACCGGTGCTTGAGAATGGCGGCTCGCCCAAAAAAGGCGACCGTGGAAATCACTAACGTGCTCTGATCGGCTGACGAGGCGGCCCCAGAGCCCGTCTTCGACGGGGTTGCGTCGCCGAATCGGGTCGCCGTGCTTCCCCGTTAATTCGAGGACTTAACTATGTCGTCATGTGATATATTGAGGTGTTGGAAAGACTCGTAAATCCAGTCCATTGATTCGACGCGCAGTGTTGGTTGCGCTCTCGACGCAAATAAGAGCGGAAACGGGCCATTCGGTGAAAAAGCTCACTGAAGAAAAAATCGTAACCGTAAGGTTGGCGTCCTCGCCCTGTATCCTGCATGAGCTGAGCTCGGAGGGCACACCGATTGTCGATCCGGAGCAAGCCCGGGACGTGGCACGTTGGCGCAAAGCCAAGCGAGAGCACCTGATCAAGGCGCGTTGCTCGCTCTCCGCGCGGTACCGCGCGGATCAGACCACCATCATTGCGCAGCGACTTGAGAAACTTGTTGCAACCTCCGGCGCAGCGGTACCCACCGTCAGCGTTTATTGGCCGATTCGCGGAGAACCCGATCTGCGACCTTGGATGCACGCGCTCTTCCAGGCGGGGGTGTCTGTCGCATTACCGGTCGCGGTGGCGCTAGCGCAGCCGCTCGTGTTTCGCGAGTGGCACCCCGAGACTCGTATGGCGCGCGGCCTCTGGAACATCCCTCATCCCGCCGATGCTGAAGTGCTAGTGCCCAATGTGGTCATCGCCCCGGTGGTCGGCTTTGACTCCCAGTGCTATCGCCTGGGGTACGGAGGCGGTTTCTTTGATCGAACGCTCGCGACGCTGAATCCGAAGCCCCTAACCATCGGTGTCGGCTATCCGGAGGCGGAGCTGCGCACGATATTTCCTCAGCCCCATGACATTGCAATGGACTGGGTGGTAACTGGATCCGGAACACTCCGTGCACCTAGCGAGCGATCGCCGCATAAGCCGGTGGAGCAGGCATGATAGCCTTCAGATACGTCTCTGCAGACCTGCCTGTTCTGATGCCTAACAGCTGCTGTAGCTGCCCGACAGTGACGGAACCCACGGCAGGACTCAACTCAAATTCGCTCGCAAGCGTGCAGCAGAGCGGCCGATTGGCGACCGATTCGTGGCGTTGGACAGGGGTTTTTGACTCAGGTCGCTGTGAGGTTCTTCATCAGCGGGTGTCACGGTCAGACGTACGGGCATGGGCGAAAACCCTTAAGCCTTCGCTTTTTTGGAACGTTTCGAAATGCCAGAAACGTTGAGGGCGACCGCCTGGCAGACGAGCGCCTTGAAGTTGGGCTCGTCGACTTCTTCTCCTTGGTGGATGTCGATCGCGCGGCGTGCGTTTCCCTCGAGACTCGAGTTGAAGAGCCGGGCCGGATCCTTCAGAGACGCGCCCTTGGCGAAGGTCAGCTTCACGACATTCTTGTAGGATTCGCCCGTGCAGATGATGCCGTCGTGCGACCAAACCGGAGTGCCCCTCCACTTCCACTCCTCGACGACTTCCGGGTCTGCTTCCTTGATGAGCTTGCGCATTCTGCTAAGGGTTTCCCCGCGCCAGTCCCCGAGTTCGGCGATTCTTTTCGAGATGAGCTCCGATGCCGCGCGGCCTTCGCTCGCGCCCGACTTTTGCATGCTCTCATCCTAGAAGGGGCAGATAAATTTTCATTTGCAAGACAGCGCAGATCGTCATGTATGACTTCAGCGCAATGTTACGGCGGCCGCATATGCGCGTAAACCCCAAGTGCGATCAGCTTTTCGCGCAGTCCACATGCAACCGCCAGCCACGGTCTTCGTTCATCGTCGCGCCGCAGCTGCATCAAGCGCGCTATTTCTGCGCCGGTTCAATTACCCGCCAGGACTCTTCGGTCGGCAGAGGCAGCACCTTCACCTCCATGCGGCTCTCCGGGACCCACAAGGTGATCCGTTGCCCAACCTTCAGATCCGCAGCAGGGGTCTGCTTGCCGTTGACGTAAACCGTCCCGCCGCCCTGCGGCTTGATGCTGAAAGTCGTGATTGTGGTACCCACGACGTTCATCAGCTCCAGCGTCAAGTAGTCGGGTAGGTTGTTGATGTATACCTTGGCATTGAACTTGGCGTAGGTGGTGCCCTCGTACACCCGGCCCTCGAGACACGCTGCGGGCGCCTTCGGATACTTGGCGAGAAATGCAGAGCTGAACTTGAAGGTAGTACAGTCGATTTTTTGCAGCTTTTCCGGGTCAACCTGTTCGGCGGCCCACGCAAACGAAACCGGCGCGATGAGCGCAAGACATGCTATGAGCTGTGACGTTTTCACGGACCTTACTCTCCTTCAGATGAATTGAATTCACGGCAACCGACGATTAGCGCGCCGCGACAATCACGACGCACCCCGTTACAGCGGGCGAAGAGGTTCTTCGGCAGCCCAGGCTGAGTTGCTGAGGTTCCAAGATCACATCGCCGGCGGTTCATTCATGACCCTCGCGCGGCATCCCCTCAAATTGAAGGGCCGACCCCAACATCACGAAGAAAACGGCAGCGACGAGCGACTGCAGGATCACGGCGTCTCCTATTGCAACCCAGCAAGAGTGTGAGCGGGCCCGGCCCTGATGTCTGTCTGCCACCGTACGTGTGAGCGTGGGTCGCCGAGCCAATGTGTACGGAGCCGCATAGTCGACCGCCGGGGGCTTCGCCCTTGGCGTACGACGTGCAGATGTTGATGCTCGATGCGCGTTAGCCCCCAGGACCCGGTGCACCGAGTGCGCGCGAGCCGGACTAGCGAGTGCTTCGAGGCAGCGCGCTCGTCCGTGAACGCGCTACCTCTCCGCATCTAAAACCCCTGCGAGCAAAGTTCGTGCTCTTGTGAGGTACGCAACTCTATGCAGCCACGCTCACACCCTCTGTACGCCAACTTACAGAGGGCAAACGAAGCCTAGATTCCCATTAGATCGATGTGGAGCCGTCTTGAGCTGTCTGTCAATCACGCGCTCCAGGGCCTTCACTGTCATTCATTCGTAGCGATTGACGCGTTGGTAACTTGGGCATCCTCAGATCGCCAATGTGTGCGGCCGAAGAATGTCGGCGTCGCGGTGCTCGGCGAAAATGGTTAGGGCTCGTCGGAGCCAGTTATGGCGACAAAGCGCGGGGATCCGTCTCGCACCACGCGGAGCAGTAACGGCATCTGGGGGCTCGGCTTGCTCACCGTCGCCAGATCCGACACGTCGGTCAATCGCTTCGTCCCCGCATGGGTGATGAGGTCACCGACCTTAAGTCCCGCCAGCGCTCCCGGCCCCGCCCGTCTTAGCTGCGTCACGATCAGCCCACTGGCCTCGCGCTCCGCCTTAAGTGCCTTGCGGATCTCGGGTGTCGCAGTGGCCAGCCCGAGTGCGAGATTGGGCGCCCAAGTGTCCTGGCCGCCAGTCAAAGCGGGATCGGAAGGCGGTTCGGGCAGTCGGCCGACCGTTAATGAAATCGGTTGCTGCACACCGCCTCGCATGATGACCGCGTCTACCCTGCTTCCGGGCGCTAGTCGCGCCGCGATCTTCGGAAGGGCGGCGAAGGTGACAGGCGTGGAACCGACGCTGAGCAGCACGTCGCCGACCCAGAGGATCCCGTCCGCCGGACCCTTCGGCTCGAGCGCCGTAATCAAGGCACCGCTCATCGTCTTTAGACCCAGCGCCCTCGCGATCGCAGGCGTCAGTGCCTGGGCGGAGGCGCCGAGGTAACCCCGATCCACCCGGCCGTGTGCCTCGAGCTCGCGGATGACGGCAGCGACAGTCTCAGCCGGGATCGCGAAGCCGAGCCCCACAGAGCCGCCATTCGGCGAGAAAATGACAGACGTGACCCCGAGGACGGTTCCGTCCACCGACAGTAGCGGGCCGCCAGAGTTTCCACGATTGATCGCAGCATCGGTTTGCAGAAAATCGATGTACGGGTCGTCTTCCAGGGTACGACCTCGCGCTGAGACAATGCCGGAGGTAACCGACTGGCCCAGTCCGAACGGATTGCCGATTGCTATGACGACATCACCGACGGAAGTCTTCTCCGAGGATCCGAGGCGAAGCGCTGGCAGCCGAGCCGCCTTTACTTTGAGCAGCGCGATATCGGTTGCAGCGTCAACGCCAATGACCTGCGCAGGGAATTCCCGAGAGTCCGACAGCCGTACTCGCACCGCGCGAGCGTCCACGATGACGTGACGATTGGTGACAATGAGCCCGTCTTCACTAACGATGAACCCTGAGCCGAGCGCTGAGCCGCCTTCGCCGGCATCCGCACTACT
Organism: uncultured Pseudomonadota bacterium; assembly: GCA_963850955.1. Lineage (GTDB taxonomy): Bacteria > Pseudomonadota > Gammaproteobacteria > Steroidobacterales > Steroidobacteraceae > 13-2-20CM-66-19. The sequence goes on along the minus strand of CAWKMW010000004.1, from coordinate 2,713,143 downwards.
GCCGGGCCCGGAGAGCATGCGTCGCAGAACTTCACGCATTGCTGCATTAGCGTCGTAATCGGCATTGGCAACCGCCCGATCGGCGGCGCGTTGGCCAGCCCCTTTACCCTGCTCTTCTACCAGAACAGTCACAACGCTCGGAGCGACCCGTCGCACGAGCTGCCCGTAGCCAGACCGTGCGGTGCTCGTCGCGGAGTGAACCAATAGCGCGACAAGTAAGGCGGTGACCACTACGATGAGTAGGCCGCGCATCGTTTCAGTGCCGAAGGGTCTCAGTTGTTTTCCTCGCTAACGCTAGAGAACTTAGCCCAAGAGAGCTATGCAAGGCTATTCGTCTTTGGAAATCGCGGGCACCGTCGTTCCTAAGAGAAGCGAAGCCCAAGCCGCTTATCTGATAACGTACTGAATACGATACGACCGGGTGGACGCCGGCGTCCCGGGCATAGACAGGGACTTGAGGCTAGGGTCGGAATCGCATCTGTGTCGCAACACCTTGAGCGGAAAAGGCATTGCTATCGATCACACGGGCTACATACCCCAACACGTACCCCAGTTTGATCATTTAGTGGCGGTCGGCATGCACGAATTTCAGCAATTACCTAAGCGGTATTACACGAGCGACTGCTCTCCCGCCACGATTTTTCGGTGCGGCGAGGTAATCCAGGCCCGTGCACCGCGGGATGTCGGACGGGTGGCTCAAGTCGGATATTGAACGTTGGCTCACGGGGACGCATTCCCCGGCGTCCGAAGACCTTCGTCGACGAGGTCTCTTGTGAGCGCTCGAAAAATAGTCCGTACGCTTCTCATTATCCGACACTCATCGTCGCGCGCAAAATGCGCTGCGATGATCCGCAGATTGCGAGCCGTCTGGGCTTATCTACGAACCGAGTGACGGGACCGGCCGACCGTTGGCGAGACAGGATGCAGTGGCCGCATCGTAGAGCGTCAATGACCAGTAGATGGCCACCGGAACCTTCGGCGGCACCGTCAGCACTTCGCCGCGGCGCAGCAAGCGAACGCGACTGGGCTAAATCCGGGCGTTGTATTCCTTTCTGAGACTGCGCTGAGCTGAATGGGTGTACATTTCCCCCTCCCGTGCTCGCAATAAAAGCCAACGAGTTCCCACAGGGAGTTGCCAACGTGACAACGATGCAGCGCACAAATGCTTTGCACCGGTCCCGATTCACGGTTCGCATTATTGCGAGCAGCGCGCTCGCCGCGGCATTCGGTCTAATTAGCAGCGCTCTGGCGGCCGACGTCGAGCGCAATCCGGATCGCAACGCCTATTTTGGCGAAACGCACCAACATACGAGTTGGTCATTCGATGCCTTCATTTTTGGCAACCACATTACCGGTCCGGCGGACGCCTATAAGTACTACATGGGCGAGACGATCAAACACCCGCTCGGGTACGACATCAAAATCGATACCCCGTTGGACTTCGCCGGGGTCACGGATCATTCGGAGTATTCCGGTGCGGTGCGTCTGGCAAATGATCCGAGCAGTCCGATCAGCAAGCTCCCCATTGCAAAAAAGCTGGTCGTGCACAGTGCGGCCGACATCCAGCGCATCTACCTCTGGCTCGGAGCCACCATGATTGAGGGCAAGCCCGTGCCAGAACTGGTCACGCCCGAGGTCGCGGGCACGGTCTGGAAGGAGAACAACCGCGCAGCCAACGAGTACAACAAGCCGGGTAAATTCACTACTTTCTGCGCCTACGAGTGGACCGCCACTCCGGACTTTCGGAACATGCACCGTAATGTCTTTTTCCGAGATTGCGCCAAAGTCCCGCCGGCGCCTTTCAGCTCCCTCGATTCGGCTCATCCTGAGGATCTTTGGAAGTGGATGGACGGGCAGCGCAAGGCGGGCAACGAGCTGCTGGCGATCTCGCACAACGCGAATTTAAGCGACGGGCACATGTATCCGATTGATGTCGACAGTTACGGCCGCCCAATCGATGCGGCCTGGGCCGAGTCGCGGGATCGTAACGAGCGGCTGATCGAGATCAAACAGATGAAGGGCGCCTCCGAGACGCATCCGGCACTCTCGCCCGACGATGAATTCGCCAACTTCGAGATCTTGTCCTATCTGCTCGGCGAGCCGCAGGGGCGTAGCGACCATATCGTTGGCAGTTACGCGCGCCAGGCTCTTAAGGATGGCCTCACTATGCAGGACACGCAGGGCTACAACCCCTACAAGTTCGGCGTCGTCGGGGCTTCTGACTCGCACAACACCGGCACCCCCTACCGACAGGATAATTTCTACGGCGGGCATGCCAACGCCGACGGAACGATCGAAGCGCGCATGGCGGGGCACGTTTTTGCAGGCATGGATGTGCGCCTGGAAAATCCTGCAGGTCTTGCAGGGGTCTGGGCAGAGGAGAACACCCGCGCCTCGATATTCGATGCCATGCAGCGCAAAGAGACCTTTGCCGTCAGTGGGCCGCACATCAAGTTGCGCTTCTTCGGCGGCTACAGCTACGTCGACGGCGATTTGAGCAACCGCGATTGGGTTAAGACCGCTTACCGCAAAGGCGTGCCCATGGGCGCGGACCTTAAGGCGACGAGCGGTCAGCCCCCCTCCTTCATCGTCTGGGCCGTGAAGGATCCCACCTCCGGGAATCTGGATCGAATTCAGATCATCAAGGGCTGGTCGAAGAATGGGCAGAGCTTCGAGCAGGTTTATGACGTGGTGTGGGCGGGCGATCGCAAGCCCGACAAATTCACCGGTCGCATCGGCCCCATCGGCAGCACGGTGGACATCGCGAATGCGACCTACACCAACAGCATCGGTGCGAGTGAGCTGAAAGCGGTCTGGAGCGACCCGCAATTTGATCCTGCCCTGCACGCGTTCTACTACGCGCGCGCCCTGGAGATTCCGACGCCGCGTTGGACCACCATTCAGGCGCATCAACTGGGCATCGCGCCACCGGATGTGGTCGCAGCGACGGTGCAGGAACGCGCATGGAGCTCCCCCATCTGGTACACCCCAAGCGCGGCGGACCGCAAAGCAGCGCCAGCCGGAACCACCGTGGCGGACCTGAAGACGCAAGGGGCGACCGCGCTCACCGATGCGGAGCTTAAAACGCTCCTCGTGGGTCACTTCGTCTGGGTGCGCAACAACGTCACAGGCACGCGCTTCAAGAGCATCTACACGACAGAAGGCCAAACGATCATCTATAACGTCGGCCGAACGGCTCAGCTACCGAGCGAGGTCGGCAACGTGGCACAGGCCGGTTACCTCGGGAGTTCATCCCCCTATTCCATACAGGACGGAAAGGTACGGACCTGGCTGCAGCAGACACCTTTCGACATCACCGTTTACAAACTGGATGACAGATACCTTGGCGCGCGCAGCAACGAATTTGGTTACGCCAACTATGAAATCATCGCGCCGGTCGTGAATCTGGTGAACCACGGCAAGGGCAAGCCGTTGCCCGAGACGGATGAAGTCAAGGACTGAGGCCGCGGGAAGCCACGAGCGCACCCCCCAAGCTCGATAACTGACAGGCCGGAGTAGCTGATCGGCCTGTCGGTCCCGCCACCCTCTCCTCCTCCCCGGTGCTGCCGTATCATCGGCCGCCACTGATGATTGCGCCCTTGGATATCGCGAAACATCTGCATGAGTCTGCCGATTCGATGACGGATCCCTTTCCCAGCGAGGGCGTCGGCCCTGTGTCCGAACAAGCCAGCCCCATAAGTGGCGTCCGCGCCAGACTTCTACGCTGGCTGCGCGAGCCGCTGCTGCACTTCCTCTTGATCGGCGCGGCCGGTTTTGTCCTCTATGGCTACGTGCACAGGGGCGAGACCGCCAACACGAACTACAAGATCTACCTCTCGCTTGATGATCTGAAGCAGCTCGACATCTCTTTTGTTTCGCAATGGCAGCGCCAGCCGACGCCGGAAGAATTCAGCGGCCTCGTCGAGCAATTCATTCGTCAGGAGGTTCTCTACCGGGAGGGTCTTGCGATGGGGCTTGACAAGGATGACATCATCGTCAAGCGCCGCATGGCGCAGAAGATGGAGTTCCTGTCCGAGGACGTCACGAACGCTCATGAACCGAGCACTGCCGAATTGCAAACCTGGTACGCCGCTCATCAGCAACTGTTTGCGCTACCGGATCGGGCCACGTTTCGGCACCTGTATTTCTCGCCTGACCACCGTGGCGCCGATGCCAAGAAAGATGCGGAAGTGGCCCTGCGTCGCATTGCGCAGATGCCGGAGGACACGGGTGCAGCGAAAGCCCACGCGGATCAGTTCATGTTCGAGGATTACTACGGGGATCGGGCGCCCTATCAACTGGCGAAAGAGTTCGGGCCCGCATTTGCCGTCGAACTCTTCAAGCTGAAAACCGGCCAGTGGCAAGGCCCGATTGAATCCGGCTACGGCTGGCACCTTATATGGATTGAATCGATTGCCCCCGGCAAGGTCCCGACGTTCGAGGAAGTCGAGCCGGACGTCAAGACCGCATGGCTGGCGGATCAGAAGGCGATTCAATGGCAGAGAGCCTACGCGGCGATGCGCGCCAAGTATGAAGTGATCGCCCCCCAGCCACCGCCGACGCCTAAGGCACCGCCGCCGGCGCCATGAACTCGATAGCTTCGAACCGGCGGCCGCGGTGGTGGTGGGTATGGGCGCTGCTGCTTGGGGTGGCCATCGCGCCCGCCTTATCGGCCCATGAAACGCGCCCAGCGTACTTGCAGATCGACGAGACCCGGCCGCACGAGTACGCGATCCTGTGGCGTACTCCGGTCAGCGCCGGCATGCGGCTGCCGATCCTGCTGCAATTGCCGCAAACCGCCAAGAACCTCTCCGCACCGACCACACAGGAATTAACCGATTCGCTGGTAGAGCGGCGCTCCATTCGCATTGAAGGTGGCTTGGGCGGACAGCGCATCGATTTCGTCGGCCTGCAAGGCACGATCACGGATGTGTTGGTGCGGGTGCACTTACTGAGCGGGCAAAACTGGTCGGCGATCGTGCGCCCGTCGCAGGCCTGGATCGAGATCACGCCGACCCAGGGCCGGCTGGGCACTGCGGATACCTTTATCGCACAGGGAATCAGGCACATCCTCTTTGGGGCGGATCATCTGTTGTTCGTGCTGGGTTTGCTGCTCATCGTCAAAGACCGCTGGATGCTGGTGAAGACCGTGAGTGCCTTCACCCTCGCCCACAGCATCACGCTGGCGCTCGCGACGCTCGGCTACGCCACCGTCCCGGTGGCGCCGCTCAACGCGGCGATCGCACTCAGCATTCTGTTCCTGGGCCCGGAGATCGTGCGCATCTGGCGCGGGCAGACGAGCTTCACCATCCGTCACCCCTGGGTCGTGGCATTTGCCTTCGGACTGTTGCACGGCTTCGGCTTCGCCAGCGCCCTGACGAGCGCTGGGCTGCCACGCGCCGAACTGCCGCTCGCGCTCCTGAGCTTCAACATCGGGGTGGAGATCGGGCAATTGGGGTTCGTGGCACTAGTGCTGCTGCTCGAGCGCGCCTTCCGGATCCTGCAGATCCACTGGCCGCGCTGGGCCGCGGCGCTGCCGGGCTACGCCGTGGGAGGCCTGGGCGCGTTCTGGACCATCCAGCGCTTCGCCCTTCTCTTGAGCGGTGCACCGTGAGAGCCTGGCGCGCAGCGGCCAGCGTCCGCGTACCCCTCATATTCCTGACGTTGCTGTGCTTTGCGCACCCGGCGCAGGCTCACGTGCACAAAGGCGAGGAGCTGAGCTTCCTCAGCGGTTTTCGGCATCCGATTTCCGGCCTCGACCACGTGGTCGCGATGATTGCGGTAGGACTGTGGGGCGCACAGCTCGGGCCGCCGGCGATCTGGGTGTTACCCGTGGCGTTCCCAATCGTGATGGCGCTCGGCGGCGTGCTCGGGCTCCTGGGCGTACCGCTCCCGGGTACCGAGATCGGCATCGCCCTCTCCGCACTGGCGCTCGGAGCGGCCGTGACGACGGCGTGGCGCCCGCCACTCGTACTCGCCGCCGTGCTGGTCGGGTTTTTCGCCATCTTCCACGGCTACGCGCACGGCCACGAGCTGCCCGCCGGTGAAAACGCCCTCCTGTACAGCCTGGGGTTCGTCATGGCCACGGGCTGCCTGCATGTGGTCGGCATCACTATCGGCCTGGTCAACCGCGGCTACTGGGGTCAGCGCGGGCTGCGCGCGGGCGGTGCGGCGATTGCCGCGACCGGGATGTTCTTCCTGTGGAAGGCGCTCGCGTGAGAAGCTGCGGCCAACCCATGCGGTGCGCGCTGGCGCTCGCAGCCTGCGTGCCGCTGCCCGCCGCGGCGCATATGCCGACGAGCGGGCTCGGGCCTGTCTACGACGGCGTGTTCCATTTGCTGCTTAGCCCTGAGGATCTAATCCCGCTCGTCGCGCTGGCGCTACTGTGCGGGCAGCGCGGCGCGCTCTTCGCTCGTCGCACCCTGTGGGTGGTACCGCTCGCCTGGTTTGCCGGCGGCGTAACGGGGATGCTCGCGGGCGCCGCGCACGTAATCGCCTTCAACGGCGTGTCGCTCCTGCTGCTCGGGGGTCTGGTCGCACTGAATGCGAGGATCCCGCTCGCCCTGATGACGGCGCTGGCCGCGCTGTTCGGGTTCTTCCATGGCTACATGAATGGGGCCGGCATCAACCGCATAAATGACGGCATCTTCATGCTCCTCGGACTCAGCGCGACGGTGTGCATCGTCGTCGCCGTGTTTGCCTCCCTGGTCATTCCACTGCGCCGCCCCTGGACGCTCATCGTCGTGCGCGTTGCAGGCAGCTGGATCGCGGCCAGCGGGCTTCTGATGTTGGGGTGGGCTCTGCGCGGCGCACGTTAGCCGTGCAGCGGGAGTACGGGCATGGGTGAGGCGGCGGTGGCGTGCCTGACGCGGGCGGATCGCAACCCTCCACTTTAAGCCACCGCACTGTGCCTGCGACGCCAAGCAGCAGCTCGCTCAGCCCCGCACTGGCGGCAACGCCAGAGGGTGCCGCGGTCGGCAGGCGCTAGGTTATCCGGGGTGGGTTCGTGGCCGTTGCCGCAGTGGTTTGGCGGCACGACGGTCGCCCGGGCACGATTCGGGCCGAAGAGCGGGAACATTGAACAAGTCCGTAGCACGCCCCGGATTTGAACCTGCATTACCCCGGCGACCCGAAGACGCCGCTAGATTTCGCCGTCTGAGTTACTGGTCCAAGCAGCCAATAACTCTGGCCGCCGTCGCCAACGGCGACGCGCGCGACGCTAACCCAGTTCAGACGTAGCTCGGCCGGGACGCAGGTCGTTGACGGCGCTCGGGGACACGAAAGGACTCGGAGGGACAGCTCCAGAAGAAGGATTGAGCCGCGACGAAATTTGCATCCGCTGCGAGGGGGGTACTTTTTTGGAACTCATTGATTTGTTTGAAAGCGAGTGAAAATTTGTTCAGAGTATTGGCTATGAACCACCCCAATTAGCCGAAAAAAATGTCGAGTTACTACCGAAAAAGGACCCATACCTGCTCTTTCCTTTCTCTTGCAACACCCGCAACGTGGTCCGAAGAGCCGTTTCAACAGTTATTACTGCCCTGATGGGCGAATAACATTCGATCCGGCTCCCCTGCGCCGCACTGAGGGCACCATGCAAGACCGCGCGCTCTACTCGATCCAGGAAGCCCGAAAGCTACTCGGTGGCATTTCTAGGAACACTATCTACAGACTCCTCCGGACCGGACAGCTCGCCAGCGTTGTCATTGGCTGCCGGCGCTTTATTTCCCCCGCTGCGATTGACGAGCTCGTCGCCAGGTCGACCACGACCGTCAGTCCGTCGCTAGCCTCAACACGATCGCACCTGACGGCCCAAGCGGTTCTTCCCCTGCCGCTGCCTTCCTCCTGTCGAAGCCGGACTGTGCGGGCTCGGAATTGATCTCATGCGCCGTCGTTTCTGTCTGCCTACGCCACGACACGCTCGGCACGCAACATCCCTAGCGCGCCACTTAGGCCCAGCATCACTGACCGGCGAGACCCGGCGTTATGGATTCGACATGCCACTCGCGCAGCGGGAGCTGCGTGCATGCACAAGAAATTGGAGTGAAGGCAGGATAGCGAAGTGTCCGCGTTTGCAGCAGATCGGGCGGATCCCATGAACTGTCGCTCTCCGCGATCGTCGCTGCCTTCGATCACCGTTCGCGTGTCCGCGGACGAGAAGAATTGGTTCGCCACACTCGCCCGTTCGCGCGGCTTGTCGGAGTCGGCTCTCGCCCTTTCCGCCATCCGCTCGGTGGAGGATTCGGGCTCGCTCGACCCCTACGCGACCGGCCAACGGACGCCGGCGACGGACCGGATCACCATCCGCCTGCGTCCGGGAGATGGGCAAGCCATCGCCCGGCGAGCTTCCGAGCAGGGGATGAAGGCGTCCGCTTATCTCGCGGCCCTGGTGCGCGCACACGTGGCCGTGAACCCGCCCCTCGCCAGCAAGGAGCTCGCGGCGCTCAAGCAGAGCATCGTAGTCCTCGCCGGACTTGGCACCCTCCTCGCCCAGACCTCTCGCAATCCGGCATTGAGCGGCCCTGGGCTCGAGGAAGTCCAACAGAACATCAGCCGCACGCGGGCCGCTGTGACCGTGCTGGAACAGCGTACGCACGACCTCGTGCGTGCCGCGCTCATCAGCTGGGAGAGCCGCCGTGTCTAGACGACCGTTCCGCATGCCGTCCTCAGATGCGCCGTTCCTGTATCTCTTCAGCGGCGGGCGGGCGGGCCACCATAGGTCAGGTGGCTTCAGCGCCTCCCAGATCGAGCAGATCCGACGCACTGTCATGGGCAGGGCCCCGGAAGTCATGGTGAAAGTGACGGGTGGAGGACGGGGACTCGGCGCCGTCGCGGCCCACCTCTCCTACATCAGCCAGCGCGGGAAGCTCGATCTCGAGACGGACGACGTACAAAAGGTGCCTGAGGAGGAGCAAAAAGAGCTGCTGGGGAGCTGGCATCTGGAGCTGTCCCCGGGTCAATACCGGCAGCCGCGGGGTGAAGGGCTCGGCATGCCGGGAGTCAAACTGGTGCACAACATCACCTTTTCTATGCCGGCGCCGACGCCGCCGGAGGCGGTGCTGGCGGCGACGAAGGCCTTCGCGCGCGAGAAGTTCGGACTCAAGCACCGGTACGTCATGGCCCTCCACACGCATCAGCAGCACCCGCATGTGCACCTGGTGGTCAAGGCCGAGGGCAATGACGGACGGCGTCTTCACATCGACAAGGCGATGCTCCGGGAGTGGCGGCAGGACTTCGCCCAGGAGATGCGGAAGCAAGGGATCGCCGCGAATGCCACCCCGAGGTCCGTTCGAGGCCAAACGAGGCGAGCCGCCAAGGATGCGTTCTACCGCACCCGCCGGCGGGGAGAGTCCTACGCGCGGCAAGAGGAGCTCGACGGCATCAAGAGAGAGCTTCGCGAGACGCGGACGATTTCCGACCCAGCGCGGGACCGGCTACTCGAGACGCGAAGGGCGATCGTCGAGGGCTGGAACGCTGTCGCCTCGAAATTGGAATCCCAGGGCGAGATCGTCCTCGGCGGCCACGTCCGCTACTTCGCCAAGCGTCTCCCGCCCGTGCTGACGGATCGCGAGCGGCTCGCGGGCGAGCTCCTCCGGCGCGCGAGGGCCAAAAGACCCAATCGGACACGCGAGTACGACCGGGTACGCGATCGAACGTCGGAAAGAACGCGATAACGCTGCTCGGCTCGTCCCTTTCACGTTGGCTTGATCTTCTGGACAATTGTCTATATCTTATAGACAAATGTCCGCAGTCTTCAAGTCCTATCCCCTCGAGAATGACCTCGAGATGGCCGCTGTCGTCCTCGATGGCCTGCCGTCTTCCGTCGTCAAGCGCATCGGCGCGTTTCTGGGAATTCGAGCGACGAAGGTCGGCTCGATCGTCAAGATTAGCGAGAAGACTCTGGATCGCCGGCTGAAGAGCGGTGCGCGTCTCAAGCCCGACGAATCGGAGCGCATGGCGCGTCTGATGAGGATTATCTCGCTCGCTGTCTCGACTCTAGAGAGCGAGGACAACGCGCGTCAGTGGCTACAGCGCCCGCTGCGAGAGCTCGGAGGCCAAACGCCCTTGCAGCTTGCAGCAACGGAGCCGGGATCCAGAGAGATCGAGCGGGTCTTGGGCCGCATCGAGCACGGAATCTTCGCCTGATTAAGGTCTGGCGTATCTGCAAGAAGGCGCGCCTTGCCGACGCCTTTGACGGACGCGGCGCCGCCGAGTACCCAGGACGCTGGAACACCCCGGGAGTCGCGGTCGTCTACACGGCCGAAAGCCGTTCGCTCGCCTCGCTCGAGGTGCTCGTGCACACCGAGGACACGCGGCTCCTCGCAGCCGTGCGGTGGGTGACGATTCCCGTGGATATCGACGAGCGGCTCATCGAGATTGCGAAACATCTCCCCGAGGACTGGCGTGAGCTGCCCGCTCCGCCTTCAGCACGCGACTTCGGTAGTCAATGGGTAATGCAAGCGCGCACGCCGGTGTTGCGGGTATCGAGCATCGTGGTTGATGGGGAGTTCAACTACATTCTCAATCCGCGGCACGCGGATTTCGGGCGGTTAAAGATCGGGGCGCCTGTGCCGTTTTCATTCGACCCGCGGCTGTGATCAGCGAGACCGTGGCGTCTCCCATGCGGGCCGCCGCGGGTCGCTAGTCTGGCTGCACGAGGAGCCCTGCTGCAGCCAAACGTGCCCCACGGCTGCGGAGGGATGTCTCAACACCCTCCGCGCCGCAACCACGAAATCAGAGTTTCTCGATCTTTCCGACCCGGATGCCCTTGACGAGCCAGTGCCCGTGCACCCGCGCGAGCTTCATGTCGGAGAAGGAGTGGGTACCGACCGCATTGCTGTCCACGTCCATCCACAGGCATTCGAAGTAGAGCGTCGCGCGGTCGCCATCGACCTCCGCGTGCATGCGCATCGCCGGCGTATAGCCGATCCAGTGATGCTCGGGCCGGAACGGGCCGCTGAAGTCGGCCCAGTAGCTGCGCACCTGGGCCTTGCCGGTGTAAACCTTGTTGTCGTGCCCGGTGTCTGTGAGCACCGCATCGTCGGCGTAGATGCTCATCATGAGATCGAGGCTTTTCTCGGGCAGCACGCTCCCGGCGGTATGGAATGTGACCTCGATGTTGCGCACGGCCAGGATGTCGCCCGGCGTGCCCCGGTCCCCCTGCGATCCTGCGAGGGCCGGCATAACGAGCACGAGACCAAGCACGGCGAGCGTTCTTTTCATGGGCACCTCCGATGGGCAGTGTCAGTAATTTTGTGTAAGACGATCGGATCGATGTGTTGAGTCGGTCCGTTCTCCTCGTCCGTATCAATCATACACCCGCAGCGGTCGGCGTCCCTATCTCCCAGTTCGGTGCTATCTGCCGAACGAGCGCAGTAGCGCGTAGTAACCGACCTGCATCAATCCGAAGCCCACCGACAGGTGCTCACCGATCGCGAAAAGCTCGCGATGCAACTCCTGAGGCACCCGGCGTGGCACCGTGCCAAGAACGAACCGCGTGTCCAGCAACGGAGCCGAGAGATCGAGCGTACTAGGTGACGTGCATCGCGACCTTCTAGAGCGATTCAACCGGCACGGCTCTGGACGCTTCGCTACGCGGCGACGGCCTCCTTAGCTAGGCCGCTGATTGCTGTTCCACGTCCCATCCTGGGAATACGAGCACCGCCGGATGACACTTAAGCGCTCGGGCTAGGACCTTGGCCCTCTCTACGCCCAGGCGAACCCGATCGTTTTCGATAGCAGAGATGGTCGTCTGGGGGATGTCCGTCAGCTTGCTCAGTTGATTCTGGCTCAGTTCCTGCAACTCGCGAAGTATGCGGACGGACTCACCCACAGATACTTCAACGCGACGCTTAGCGGGACGAAACTGGCTCATATCAGCGCTTCCTATAATCGTGTGGACTGACCTCAATCACCTGAAACAATTGCTGTGTGGCGATCACCCGATAAATTACCCGGTATTGGATGTTCAGCCGGCAGGAGCGATGCCCGCTCCATGTCCCGGACAAAGCCTCATCGCGAAAACCTCGAATGGCGCGCAGTCCAGGCGGACCAGAAATTACGGCGATGTCTTGCCACTTCTCGTACCGTTTCTGAATTTCTAATGGCGCCGAAGCTAGCTGCTTCCCGATACGGCGGTGCTCTTCAACGCGCCACATGCCATATAATGCCTAGACTAAATATAGTCTGTCAAGAAGTGACATAAGCGGCCTAACTGGTTGTTACAGTCAGTCGAACACCCAGAGAGTCCATCAACTTTCGCACCGTGCCGTAACGAATCTTCGCCCCTGGCGCGAGGGCCTTGTAGAGACTTTCCCGTCCCAAGCCTGCATCTTTTGCAACCTTGGAAATTCCACGCGCCTTGGCTACGTCCCCGACAGCATGGAGAAATACATCGGGATTAGGATCCTCGAGAGCAGCTGCGAGGTATTCCGCGATGACTTCCTCATTGTCCATGTAGTCAGCTGCGTCAAACGGCGCAATCTTCACTCGCTTCTTTCGCTTCGCCATTTCTCGCTCCCAATGCGCACCGTGTTCACAAGTGTATCCGAGTGGATACCAAGGCCATCGTCGCCTGATAGGCACGACGGCCGCGCCGGAGCGCAACCCGTCCAGGTAATCGGCCCACGCCTGCATCATCTTCCGGCGCTCGGGGAGGCGCTGCGCCTTGTTGTAGGCCGCCCGCACCTTGTTGCGCTCCGCGTGCGCGAGCTGCAGTTCGATTACGTCCGGTGGGTACCCTTGCTCGTTGAGCAGAGTGCTCGCCATCGTCCGAAACCCATGAGCCGTTTGCTCCTCGGTGCTGTAGCCGAGGCGCCGGAGCGCCCCGTTGATGGTGTTGTTCGACATGGGCCGATCACGGGAGCGAAGAGAGGGGAAGACGTAGCGCCCTCCTCTGGCAAAGGGCTGCAGCTCCTCAAGCAGCGTGATGGCCTGGTGCGCGAGCGGCACCACGTGCAGCTCCCCCATCTTCATGCGGGCAGCGGGGATGCGCCATTCCGCGCCCGCGAGGTCGAACTCCGACCACTCCGCCTGCCGCAGTTCTCCCGGACGCACGAACAGCAGTGGGGCGAGCTTGAGTGCCAGCGCTGTCACCGGGTGCCCGACGTAGCCGTCGATCGCACGCATCAGCTCGCCCACTCGGACCGGGTCGGTTACCGAAGCGAAGTTCTTAGACCTCACCGGCGCCAGCGCGTCCTTCAGGTCAGCCGCGACGTCGTGTTGTGCGCGGCCAGTTGCGACCGGGTAACGCATCACTCGGCCTGCAAGGGCTCGGACCCGATGCGCAGTCTCGTGCCGACCGCGCGCTTCGATTCGACGCAGCGCGGCGAGGAGTTCCCGCGCGGTAATGGTCGAGATCGGCCGGCTACCTAGGTACGGATATAGGGCGCTATGAAGGCGCGCCCCAAGGATGGAGATGGTTTCCGGCGCGAGGGATTTACTCTGCAGGGCGAGCCATTCCTTGGCCACGCCTTCAAAGGTGTCCAGCAGCGCTGTTTTGCGCTCCTGGCGCTCTGCACTTGGATCGATTCCATCCACGATGAGCTTTCGGGCTTCATCGCGCCTCTCCCTGGCACGACTCAGTGCGACGTCCGGATAGGCGCCGAGTGAGATCAGTTTCTCGCGCCCATACATCCGGTATTTGAGGCCCACAGTCGCCCGCCGGACGGTGTCACGAGCAGGAACAGGCCGCGTCCGTCGAAAAGCTTGTAAGCGCGATCGCGCGGCTTAGCGTTGCGAACTCTTATGTCGCTCAGAGCTGCCATGTAACACCCGCGTACCCCAACTGGCCTGACCGTACCCCCAGCTTTACCTACAGTCCAATCGCGGCACCCTTGGACACGGGCAGACGCCGCTGTACGCGGAGAGCCTATCATTTAAGGCATTTTGAGACTTTTCGGGACCCGGAAGGACGCCCTGAGACGGGCGAATTAGATTCCGGAAAAGGCTAGGGTCGGAATCGAACCGGCGTAGACGGCTTTGCAGGCCGCTGCATGACCACTCTGCCACCTAGCCGAAGGTGATGATGAAGCGATCGAAACTTGGATATCCCCAAACATAACGCCCCAAACTGGCGCCCGCCGCTGTCGCTTCATATGCGGTGGAGCGAAGGGTAGCAAAAAGGCGACAATGCGTCGATGATGGCGGCGAATCAAGCGCTCGCAAATTAACTCCTGGAAAAAGCCAAACAAGACTAAAGGAGCAATAGATGTCCGCTGCGAATGTGCCCTCCTCCGCCTCTTTTTTTGATCGTGAACGAATCATTGCCGGGCCGGCCTTCAATCGCTGGCTCGTGCCCCCCGCTGCGCTCGCGATACATCTGTGCATCGGCATGGCCTATGGCTTCAGCGTTTTTTGGCTGCCGATGAGCAAGCTCATTCCCGGCGCCGCAATCTGTTCGAACGGCTTTATCGCCCAGCTGACGGCAACGGACTGCAACTGGTCGGTCGCTGATGTCACCCATACTTTCGAAATTTTCATCGCGATGCTGGGCATCTCGGCCGCAATTTGGGGCGGCTGGCTAGAACACGCAGGTCCGCGCAAGTCCGGTTTCATCGCTGCACTGTGTTGGGGCGGCGGTTTAATCTTGGGGGGCTACGGGATTTCGATTCACCAGCTCTGGCTTGTCTTTCTCGGATGCGGGTTCATCGGCGGCATCGGTCAAGGCCTTGGCTACATCACTCCGGTTTCGACGTTGATCAAGTGGTTTCCCGATCGCCGCGGCATGGCGACCGGGTTCGCGATTATGGGCTACGGTGGCGGGGCCATGATCGGATCGCCGCTCGCTGTGTGGCTGATGGCGCGCACCGCACACGCAGGCGTATCGGGCGTGGCCATGACGCTGATGCTTATGGGCATCATCTACTTCGTAGCGATGAGCCTCGGCGCGTTCGGATTCCGTGTTCCACCGGCCGGCTGGCGTCCCAGCGGCTGGACACCAGCCGCTGAGACCAAGGGCGGCATGATCACGAACCGTCACGTCCATCTGAGTGTCGCGTGGCGGACGCCGCAATTCTGGCTCATCTGGGGCGTGCTTGGTCTGAATGTCACCGCCGGCATTGCCGTCATTGCCATGGCGAGCCCGATGTTGCAGGAGGTATTTGGGGGCCGGCTACTCGGGCTTGAGCCGCATACGATACTCAGCGACACGCAGAAAGCGGCCATCGTCGCGGCGGCGGCAGGCCTCGTGGGCCTAATCAGCTTGTTCAACAGCATCGGCCGCATCATCTGGGCGTCTGCCTCTGACTATCTCGGCCGCAAGCGTACCTACTTCATATTCTTTGTGCTGGGCATGATTCTCTACGCGCTGCTCCCGACCTGGGGGCATTTGGGGCTCGCAGGGATGTTCGTGGCTTCGATTTGCATCATCCTCACGATGTATGGCGGCGGCTTCGCCACCGTACCCGCCTATCTTGCCGACATCTTTGGCACGCAGATGGTCGGTGCGATCCACGGACGCTTGATCACGGCCTGGTCGGTGGCCGGCGTCGTGGGGCCTGCCCTGATCGCAAAACTGCGCGAAGCGCAGCTTGCCAGTGGTGTGCCGAAGAATCTCGTGTACGACCGCACGCTCTACATCATGGCCGGATTGCTTCTCGCAGGCTTCCTGTGCAACCTGTTTATTCGGCCGGTGAACGAGCGGTACTACATGAGCGAGGAGCAGCTGGCGCACGAGCGTTCGCTGCAGCGCGAGCGCCGCAATGGGGGTGATGCGCAAAGCGCAGCACGCGGAGCGGTCGGCCCCGTTGTCATCGCCGCGTGGGTGGCGGTGGGCATCCCGTTCCTGATTGGCCTGTATATCGCACTACAGAAAGCCGCCGCGCTGCTCTAACGCGGCTGCCGTCAGGCGCCAGCGAGGCCGTGTGGCGCGCCACGGTCGAGCTGAGCGTCGACCGTGAGGATATCGAATTCAGCTCGCAGTGACGTCCTGCTGGGTGCCGAGCGGCCAAACGCGCTGTACATGCGCGTACAGAAAGGCCGCTAGATACGCTCGTCCGGATCCCGTCAGGACCGCCGGATCTTAATGCTCTAGCAGCCTGATGCAAAAGCCCTGTTAGAGGCGTCTGCGGGTAAAATTGTCGAGTCCAAGGCAACGCGGAGTCTGAACGGATGCGCGGTGAAGTAGATCCTCAGGGACAGATGTTCAGTTACTTCTCGCCGGAGTCGCGTGTGCCGGCGGATCATCCGCTGCGCAGCATTAAGGCCCATACGGACCGGGTGCTCAAGGAGCTGTCGGGGGAGCTTGAGGGGCTGTACGCGAGCGGCGGGCGCCCGTCGATCCCGCCGGAGCAGTTGCTGAAGGGTCAGTTGCTGATGGCGCTGTATTCGGTGCGCTCGGATCGGCAGTTCTGCCAGATGCTCGACTACAACATCCTCTTTCGCTGGTTCCTGGACATGAGTCTGGATGATGCGGGGCTGGATCAGTCGAACTTCTCACGCCTGCGCGAGCGGCTGGTGAAGGAGGATCTGGCGCAGCGCTTCTTTGATGCGATTGTGAAGGTTGCACGGCGCGAGGACTTGTTGTCCTCGGAGCACCTGACGGTGGATGGAACGCTGATCGAGGCCTGGGCGGGAGCCAAGAGCTTCAAGCCCAAGGATGGCCCGCCGCCACCCTCGGATGGTCGAGGTGGAGTGGATTTTCGCGGCCAGCCGCGCACGAACGACACGCATGGATCGACGACTGATCCGGAGGCGATGTCGGCTCGCAGAGGCAAAGGCAAGGAAGCGAAGCTGTGCTTTGGCGGTCACGCGCTCATGGAGAACCGCAACGGCTTGTGCATCGACATTCGCGTGAGCTCGGCGCTCGAGACCGAGCCGGCCGCGGCGGTGGCACTTCTGAAGCGCCAGCTGCGCAAGCGCCTCAAGCCCCTCAGCCTGGGTGCCGATAAGGGTTACCACAGCAGCGCGTTCGTCAATTTCCTGCGCCACAAGGCCATCCGGCCGCACATCGCGCAGATCGATGGACGCAGCACGGTAGGACTCGACGCTCGTACTACGCGCCATGCGAGTTACTGGATCAGCCAGAGAAAACGCAAGCGCGTCGAAGAGATCTTTGGTTGGATGAAAGCGTACGGCGGCTTGCGCCGCACCCGCTTCCGCGGCCTTGCCCGCGTGCAGCTGCACGCCTACCTGGTCGGAGCAGCTTATAACCTGCTGCGCATCAGTCGATTGCGAGCGGTCCCAGGATAGGTGTCGATTAAGGATGGCCATGATGGCTGAGAACTACGACAGACGCCTCAAATGGCTTCCGATCAGGCGCTTGAACCGATCAACGTCGCCACCTCGGGCATCGAACGCGTTCATTTCCAACGCTTTTGCATCAGGCTGCTAGGTGGGCCGGCGCTAAAAGAATCGGCCCGCCGAACGAGGAGAACAGGATGTTCTGGCCTACGCGATCGACCGCGAGTCATGCAAGCCGAGGTTGCCGCTACTCACTCGCTCCGACCTTGAACTAGAGACCGCCGCGCGCGCGTGGCGCGCGTTGGCATATCAGGAAAGTGAGCGGGCGAAGGCGATCGAGAATTCAGATATGAAGCGGCCGATCGAACACGCCTGCGTCGCGCGGAGGCTCCGGAGAATAGAGAGATTCGAGGCGCTGCGGAGGGCGGCTTTGGGCCCGTCTGGACGGTGCATCACACACTCACTTCGTCGTCACGTGACCTTGCTCACGGACCTCGGGAGGCTTCTGCTAGCACCCTTGTAGGCGCATGAGAATCCGCAACGCGAACTGCTATGAGACCGTCAGCCGCGGGCACCAGCTCGTCCTCGGTCTGCTGCTCGTCCCCGCCAAGCTCTATTTCGGCGTGCTCGTGATACTTGGAGTAGCCCGCCTGAAGAGGCTCACTTGAGCGAGGGCGAGGCCAACCTTTCTCGGCCCGGCCCGGCGACAGTAGCGAGCCCGTGACGGCAGCGCAGCGCGCAGACTACTAGGCACTTAATGAGTAGAGTCGGGATGTGACGCGGTGACATTAGGTTCGGGTTGTCTGTTGCCGCCTCTTTCGTCTGGCGGTGCCCAAGTACCCTCGCCGTCGCTCCGTTTTCACACCCCGCTCATCGAACCGGACGTGCGGGTCTCCCGCATCCGGCTCTCGGACAGAACATCACGCCTTCACCCACGACGGGCCGCGTCCAAGCTGTGTGAGACGTACGAGACCGAAGTACCCGTACAGGTGCGAGAGTGGGTAAGTCCCACCCCGGCGTCCCCCCGTTTTATGCTTGCGGCGCAGCCACCGGCGTAACCGCACAGCGGTGTAGTTGTCGAGGGCCCGATACGCGGGGCGGACGGTGCCTACCTTGAAGTAGTTCGCCCAGCCGCGCAGCGTGCGGTTCAACTGTTCCACCAGCTCTGTGGTGTCTTGCCACGTCATCGAGTTGCTCGTGAGCGCATGGATCTTATCGACCGTGCGCCGGATGCTCTTCTTGGACGGCCGCATGCCCAGATAGGCTCTGCCGGTCGTCCGCTGATACATCCGCCCGAACGTGTACCCCAGGAAGTCGAACGTCCCTTCCGGGACCGTGCAGATTCGTGTCTTCTCCTCGTTGACCGTCAGCTTCAGTCTCCCCATGAGCTCGCGCATGCGGACCAGCGCCTCATCGGCGTTGCCCCGTGTACACAGGATCACGAGATCATCCGCATAGGTCACGATGCGAGAGCCGAGGCTCTCCTCAAGACCGAGCTTCTTCCACCCCAACACGAACCGGCGCATATACAGATTCGCCAGCAGTGGTGAGATGGGTGAGCCCTGCGGGATGCCGCGTCCGTTGTCCTTGGCCTCGGTCGTGCGCCTCTTCCGGCCTCGATCGTCGGTGTCTTCGACGGTACATTCCAACCACATCTTGATCAGATGCAGCACACGCCCGTCCACGATGCGCCGCGCGAGCGAGCGCATGAGGTCAGCGTGCGGGATGCTGCCGAAGTAGTCCGCGAGGTCGGCGTCGACGACTTCCGGATGGTCATAGAACAGCGTCTCCTCCACCTCCCTCACCGCCTGCTGGGCATTGCGGCCCTGACGGTAGGCGTATTGCTCGGGTGGAAGGTCGGCTTCGAAGATCGGGTCGAGCACCAGCATCGCTGCTGTCATGCACACCCGGTCACGCAGAGTCGAGATGCCCAGCGGCCTCAAGTTGCCGTTGGCTTTCGGGATATACACTCGTCTGATCGGATCCGGACGGTAGCTCTCCTCCCTGAGCGCAAGCGCCAGTTCGCCAAGCCACCGCTCCACGCCGTACGCCTCGATGTCCCCAAAGTCCTGACCGTCTACACCCGGCGCCCCCTTGTTGGTGCGGCACTGAGCGTAGGCATGCGCCAGGATGTCCTCGCGGTAGATCTTGTCGTACAGGGCGTAAAAGCGGTACCCAGCTTCCGTCTTCGCTTTCGCGTGTAACGCACTCTGCAGCTTCTGAACACTTTTCGGAGTTGATAGGTTTCCCAATCTCCTGTCCCTCACTACGTCTTTGCGTTTGTCCTGAACCAAGGCCCCTTCCCTCCGTCGGCGTTACCCGGCTTCATCGGTACTACGAGCCTCTCCGTCACCCCAGGGCGCCCGGACCTTCCCTCGCGGGCGTCCGGTTGGCCCTCCTGACCACGCCTTGGGGCTTCCCGTGTTGCGTGCGCTTCCCTTGTGTACATGCTGTCGCCATTACCCCGGCGCGGCGACTGGGTGCCTCGTCTGCTCACTTCCCCAGCCATGTCAGCCTTCCCCGATTCGGGTTCCGGGTCGGCCCGCGCATCGTCCTTTTCGAGGCTTGCTCGGCGTTCACTCGCGTTACGGCCTGTACACTCGCGCCGTCACCGTATGTCGTGACAGCTTCACCGAAGGCTTCAACCGTTTCGTTACCTCCACAGTTGCTCCGGTTGCATCCGGCTGGAGCAGTTGCCGGGTGGGACTCTCACCCACTGGAAAGCGCCGCCTTTTCACGGCGCACCCCGGAAGCGGCCGGTGAGCGGACATTCGCGGCCTGCGGTACAGCACTAAAACTCTAGTTGTGAGTGCTCCGAAAATCGGACCAACGTCAACCGCGGAGGACCTGTGTGTGCCTGTTGTCCCGGGAACGCGAATGCGAGACATTGCAAAGCGTCTCATCCCGTCGCGAAGACGCTGGCGGAGACTGCCGGCACCCGGATGGCATAGGCGCTATCTATAAAGCTCGAAGCGTCCCCCGCCTACCCCTTGTAACCGTCTGCATCGCAATGCAGCGGGGTGCAACGTCGATGCACTCGTAAGCAGGCTCCTGTCGAGGAGACGGAGCCGACTCAGTTACTCATCACTTGTCAGGCTGGTGCTTCCGTCTCTCGCGGTTCGATCGCGCGTACGGCTTTCCGCGTTTCTGCGGATCGCTCCGCTTTTCGTAGGTCGTAAGCAGACTGCAGGTTGAGCCAGAACTGAGCGCTGCTACCAAAGTAGCGTTCTAGGCGCACCGCGGTATCCGCGCTAATACCGCGACGCTCTAACACGATGTCGTTCACTCGCGAAGGCGACAGGTGCAGGGCCTTCGCGAGCGCGTTCACACTCATGCCCAGGGGCTTGAGGTACTCCTCGCTGAGGACCTCCCCCGGATGCACCGGTCGCATGCCGTTCTTGAAAGCCATAACCGTCACTCCTACTGGTAATGCTTCGTGATCTCTACGTCCGTTGGACCTGCCTCGGTCCAAACAAAGCAGATTCGCCACTGATCATTAATCCGTATGCTGTGTTGTCCCGCTCTATCCCTGGTCAACGCCTCAAGCCGGTTTCCCGGCGGCGACTCCAGGTCATTGAGTGTCGCAGCCGCATCAAGCATCCCGAGCTTTCGCGTGGCAAGCTTACGAATAGATCCAAACCGCTGGGACCTGTCAGTTTCAAAGAGCTCCCGAGTCTCGGCGCACTTGAACGCTTGAATTGCCACGCGAGTAATTGTATCCCGTTTACCGGTATGCAGAAAGCCACGGCCTAACCGCCAATAACGAACTCCTTTCCCTGGGGAACGCGAATGCGAGACGTTGCAAAGCGACTCTCATCCCGTCACGAAGACGCTAGCGGGAACCGTCGTGCCACTAGTCCGGCGCTGGAATCCGGCTTGGTCGGGACCGGCAGCTTTTCGTCGTCGTCCAGCCGGGCGAGCTCCACAAGACCCTTCAAGGGACGAGAACTTGTCGATCAACCGCAGCCAAATTGCGAGTCCGCGGCAATTACTTGCCAACTACTTGCTCAAGTTCTGACACGCGTAACTTCTTGAATTTGGAGCGGGAAACGAGACTCGAACTCGCGACCCCGACCTTGGCAAGGTCGTGCTCTACCAACTGAGCTATTCCCGCATCCGAGAAGCGAGGAGCGCGAGATTCTATGTGCACCCTCCGGGAAGTCAAGGTGAATCGAGGGCCCCGGCGGGCTAGAACCCCCCTAGTATCTTCCGGGTATTTTACAGTAGAAACAATAGACTAGATAGGTAAGTTAACGCTTAAGCTCGGGCCACGCGGCACGCAAATACAGCGCCATGGAAAGAAGCGTCGCGGCGGCTGCGACCTCGATCAGCACCACACCCAGACGGTAGATGGGTAACCCGAGCAACGGCACCCGATAAAGCATCATCGAGAGTCCGATAATCTGCAGGATGGTTTTGTACTTCCCGAGCTGCGAAACAGCCACTTTGGCGCGGGCCCCAATCTCGGCCATCCATTCGCGCAGCGCGGAAATCGTGATCTCGCGCCCAATGATCACCGCGGCGGTGAGCACGATGAGCGCGCGCGGATCCTTGGAGACAAGGAGCACGAGCGCGACCGCGACGATGAGCTTGTCGGCCACCGGGTCCAGAAAGGCCCCCAGACGGGAGATCTGTCCCAGGCGGCGCGCGAAGTAGCCGTCCAGGGAGTCGGTGACACCAGCCGCGGCAAACAGCAATCCCGCCCCCGGATCCGCCCACGGGTACGGCATGTAAAAGAGCACCACAATGAGCGGGATCGCGGCAATCCGCGCCCAGGTGAGCGTATTGGGCAAACTCCAGGGCATCAGGAACGCAAGACAGACCCGGGGGCACCGATCATAAAGACTTAGCAGGGCCGCGGGGCAGCGCGTCGTGCGATCGGCTAACGTTGGGCATATGCTGCGTAGGCTCAGCGTCCGGTACAGAACGACAGAATTGCCATCGCAATCTTGAGATTCGTTGACACTGGTACAGGATACAGTGGTCGGATGGTATTAGATTCAATCGCGAGCCTGAGTGCGGCGCGGCGCGTGGTCGTGCCCTGGCCGCGCGCGAGCGCCAACGAGCCCTCATGAACGACGTCCACAGCACCCCCCCTGTCCTGCCCGATGACAAACTGAATCAGACCGACGCGGAGTCCCCGTCCGGCTGGCACAAGCTCCTGACCCGCCGCTGGCTCATCGTAATCGGCGCCGTGCTCGCGCTGCTCTTGCTGGCGTGGCTGCTCACGCCGAAGGCCGGGAAGACGCGCGCCGGGCGCTTCGCGAACGCGGGGCCCATGCCGGTCGCGACCGCCCCGGCCCAGACCGGCAGTATGCCGATCATTGTCAACGGACTAGGCACCGTGACGCCCATTACGACCGTCACAGTGCAAAGCCAGATCAGCGGGCAGATCACTCAGATCGCGTTTAAGGAAGGTCAGACCGTCAAGCGCGGCGACCTGCTGATCCAGATCGATCCGCGCCCCTATCAGGTCGCCCTGGAACAGGCGCAGGGGGCACTGGCGCGCGACAAGGCGCTGCTCGCGAATGCGCGTATCGATCTGGATCGTTACACAACACTCTTCGCCCAGGACTCGATCGCCGAGCAACAGCTCGCCACGCAGAAGTCCCTGGTGGAACAGGACCTCGGCACGGTCAAGACAGATCAGGCGCAGATCGATGCCGCCAAGCTCAACCTGATCTACTGCCACATCACCTCCCCAGTCGACGGTCGCGCCGGCCTGCAGCAAGTCACCCTGGGTAACTACGTGACCCCAGCCGAACCGAACGGGCTGGTCGTGGTAACCCAACTCATGCCAATCACAGTCGTCTTCGCGCTGCCCGAGGATCAGATCCCGCCGATCCTTGACCAGATGCACGCGGGCAAGACGCTCGCGGTGACCGCGTATGACCGCAGCCATACGACGCAGCTCGCCGCCGGCACCCTGCAGAGCATCGACAGCCAGATCGACACCACCACGGGGACGGTAAAGCTCAAGGCCATCTTCCCCAATCCGGATGAGAAGCTCTTCCCCAACCAGTTCGTGAACGTGGATCTGCTGGTCAACACCTTACAAGGCGCCACGTTGATACCCCAGTCGGCGGTGCAACGAGGGGCACCGGGGACGTACGTCTATCTTGTGAATGCTGATCAGACGGTGAGCGTGCGCAAGATCACCCTGGGGCCGGGCGACGCAAACAACATCGCCGTGCAGCAGGGGCTTGCCGCGGGCAATATCGTCGTCATCGACGGCGCGGATCGCCTCAAGGAAGGCGCCAAGATCACGGTGCGCCAGGGCGCGGGGGCGCAGGGGCACACGCCCGGGCAAGGCCAGAGCCAGGGAGCCGCACCAGCACAAGGACAACACCAACACCGGCGAGGTACCAGCGGGCAATCAACTGATCAGGGCCATCAGTCGCCCTCCCAGTAGGCCTTCGCCGTGAATCCGTCCCGGATCTTCGTCCTCCGGCCCGTCGGCACTTCGCTCCTGATGCTGGCGATCCTGCTCGTCGGCATCGTTGCCTTCGGCTTTTTGCCGCTCTCCGCACTGCCGGAGGTCGACTATCCGACGATCCAGGTTCAGACCTTTTATCCAGGGGCCAGCCCCGAGGTCATGACCTCCTCCGTCACCGCGCCGCTGGAAGTGCAGTTCGGGCAGATGCCCGGACTGAACCAGATGTCCTCGACAAGCTCCGGGGGCGCCTCGGTCATCACGCTGCAGTTCAGTCTTGATCTGAGCCTCGATGTCGCCGAACAGGAGGTGCAGGCGGCGATTAATGCGGCCGGCAACCTGCTGCCTTCGGATCTGCCCGCGCCGCCGATCTACGCGAAGGTGAATCCCGCCGATGCGCCGATCCTCACCCTCGGTATCACCTCCAAGACGTTGCCGCTGACCCAGCTCGAGGATCTGGCCGACACGCGTATGGCGCAGAAGATCTCCCAGATCGAGGGGGTGGGACTGGTGAGCGTGAGCGGCGGTCAGCGCCCCTCGGTGCGCGTGGTCGCAAACGTGCGCGCCCTGGCCGCCTATGGATTGAACATCGATGACCTGCGCACCACCATCGCCAACGCCAACGTCAACTCCCCCAAGGGGACCCTCGATGGACCGGCGCGCTCCTGGACACTGAACGCGAACGACCAGATCCAGGATCCGAACGACTACAAGAACATCATCATCGCCTATAAGAACGGCAATCCGGTGCGCCTCTCCGACGTCGCGGACGTGATTGCCGGCGCCGAGAACACCTATCTTGCCGGCTGGGTGAACAACAACCCCGGCATCATCCTCAACATCCAGCGCCAGCCGGGAGCCAACGTCATCCAGGTCGTCGACCGCATCAAGGCGCTGCTGCCGAGTCTGACCAGCGCGCTGCCGGCGGCGGTCGAGGTGACGGTGTTGACCGACCGCACCAACACCATTCGCGCCTCCGTGCACGACGTCGAGTTCGAACTAGGGCTCGCGGTCGCCCTCGTGGTCATGGTGATGTTCCTCTTCCTGCGCAGCATCCCGGCCACGGTCATCCCGAGCATGAGCGTGCCCCTATCACTCGTCGGTACGCTCGCGGTGATGTACCTGCTCGGCTACAGCCTCGATAACCTGTCCCTTATGGCGTTGACGATCGCCACGGGGTTCGTGGTCGATGACGCCATTGTCATGATCGAAAACATCTCGCGCTATATCGAGCAAGGCGAGCCGCCGCTGCAGGCGGCGTTAAAGGGCGCCGGAGAGATCGGCTTCACCATCGTCTCCCTGACCGTGTCCTTGATCGCGGTGTTGATCCCGCTGCTCTTCATGGGCGATGTTGTGGGGCGCCTGTTCCACGAGTTTGCCATCACGCTCGCGGTGACCATCGTAATTTCCGCGGTAGTGTCGCTGACCCTCGTGCCGATGATGTGCGCGAAGCTCCTGCACCACACTGAGGAGGGCTCCGAGTCGCGCATCGCCCGCTGGTCGAACGAGAAATTTCAGGCGCTCATCGACCACTACGGACGGGCGCTCAACTGGGTCCTCGAGCGGCAACCGCTGACGCTGCTGGTGGCGGTCGCGACGCTCGTCGTCACCATCGCGCTCTACATCTTCATCCCCAAGGGGTTCTTCCCGGTGCAGGACACCGGCGTCATTCAGGCGATCACCGAAGCGCCGCAGTCCGTGTCCTTCGCGGACATGTCGCGGCGCCAGTCGCAGCTCGCGGCTGCGATCCTCAAGGATCCGGATGTCGTCAGCCTCTCCTCGTTCATCGGCGTGGATGGCACCAACATCACGCTGAACAGCGGCCGCATGCTGATCAATCTGAAGCCCGTCAGCGAGCGCTCGCAGACGGCCAGCCAGATCATCCGCCGACTGCAGCACCAGACCGCAGACGTCACCGGCATCTCGCTCTTCATGCAGCCGGTTCAGGACCTGTCCATCTCCGACACCGTCAGCCGCACGCAGTACCAATTTGTGCTCGAGGATGCGAATCCGGACGAGTTCAATACCTGGGTGCCGAAGCTCGTCACGAAGCTGCAGACGCTGGCGGAACTTGAAGACGTCGCGAGCGACCAGGAGAATCAGGGACTGTCCGCTTACCTTACGATCGATCGCGACACCGCCGGGCGCTTCGGTATTACCCCCGCGACCGTCGACAACGCGCTCTACGATGCGTTCGGCCAGCGCATCGTCTCGACGATCTTCACGCAATCGAACCAGTATCGCGTGATCCTGCAGGCGGATGATTCCCTCATGGCCTCGCTCGATGCGCTGGGCACGATCTACCTACCTTCCTCCACGGCCGTCGGCGGCGAGGTGCCACTCTCGGCGCTGGTTAAGGTCTCAGAACGCACCGCGCCGCTCTCGATCGACCATCTCGGACAGTTCCCCTCGACCACCGTGTCCTTTAATCTCGCCCCGGGAGCGGCGCTCGGCAACGCTGTTGATGCCATCACCAAGGCAGAGCAGGACATCTCGCTGCCGCCGAGCGTCATGACCACCTTTCAGGGCGCGGCGCTCGCCTTCCAGGCGACCCTCGGCAACGAGCTGTTCCTGATCCTGGCGGCGCTGGTCACCGTGTACATCGTGCTCGGCGTGCTGTACGAGAGTTTCATCCACCCGATCACCATTCTCTCGACGCTGCCCTCCGCCGGGGTCGGGGCCCTGCTGGCGCTGCTTATCGCCGGTGATGACCTGGGCGTCATCGGCATCATCGGCATCGTGCTGCTGATCGGCATCGTTAAGAAAAACGCGATCATGATGATCGACTTCGCGCTGGTGGCCGAGCGTGAGCAGGGCATGAGTCCGCGCGATGCGATCTATCACGCCTCGCTCCTGCGCTTCCGACCCATCCTCATGACGACGATGGCGGCGCTCCTGGGTGCTTTGCCCCTGATGCTCGGCACCGGCACCGGCTCGGAACTGCGCCATCCGCTCGGCATCACGATCGTCGGCGGCCTGATCCTGAGCCAGCTGCTCACGCTCTTCACCACCCCGGTGATCTATCTGTACTTTGACCGTTTGGAGCGGCGCATCAGCGGCCGTACGGGACCTGCGGCACTGCCAAGCGGGGCGGGGGCGCGGTGAATCTCTCCGAGCCCTTCATCCGCCGCCCGGTCGCAACGACGCTGCTGACCTTCGGCATTGCGCTCGCCGGCGCCCTCGCCTACTTCAAGCTGCCGGTGTCGCCGCTGCCGCAGGTCGATTTCCCCACCATCTCGGTGTCGGCGACCATGGCGGGTGCGAGTCCGGATGTCATGGCGGCAACCGTGGCGACCCCGCTCGAGCGGCATCTGGGGCAGATCGCCGACGTCAGCGAGATGACCTCCTCGAGCTCCACGGGCTCGAGCCGCGTCACCCTGCAGTTCGGCTTGAACCGCAGCATTGACGGAGCGGCACGCGACGTGGAGGCGGCCATCAACGCCGCGCGAGCGGACCTGCCCACCGCGCTGCGCAGCAACCCAACCTACCGCAAGGTCAATCCCGCCGATGCGCCGATCCTGATTCTGACCCTGACTTCGCCGACGCTCACGGCCGGGCAGCTCTACGATGCGGCCGATACCATCCTGGCGCAGAAGCTCTCCCAGGTGTCTGGTATCGGCCAGGTGACGATCGGCGGCAGCTCCTTGCCGGCGGTGCGGGTGGAATTAAATCCCACCGCACTCTTCAAATACGGCATCGGTCTTGAGGATGTGCGCGCCGCGCTCGCCTCCGCGAACGCCAATACACCCAAGGGCTCGATCGACGTCGGCGGCGAGCGTTACCAGCTCTACACCAACGATCAGGCGAGCAAGGCGGCGCAGTACACCAATCTCATCGTCGCCTACCGCAACAATGCCCCGGTGCGCCTCTCGGATGTCGCCGAGATTCAAGACTCCGTTGAGAACGTACGCAATCTGGGACTGGCCAATGGCAAGCCAGCGGTGCTGGTCGTGCTCTTTCGCCAGCCGGGCGCCAACATCATCGACACCGTCGATCGGGTTAAGGCCCTGATCCCCGCCCTCAAGGCCTCCATCCCGAGCGACATCGAACTTAAGGTGGCCATCGACCGCACGACTACGATTCGTCAATCTCTACACGACGTCCAGCGCACGCTCATCATCGCCATCTCGCTGGTCATCCTGGTCGTGTTCCTGTTCCTGCGCAATGGCCGCGCCACCATGGTGCCCGCTCTGGCGGTACCGGTTTCGCTTCTCGGCACGTTCGGCGGGATGTACCTACTGGGCTACAGCCTGGACAACCTTTCGCTCATGGCCCTCATCGTCGCCACCGGCTTCGTCGTCGATGACGCCATCGTGGTGCTTGAGAACATCACGCGCCACATGGAAGCCGGCACGCCGCGCTTCGAGGCAGCCCTTCTCGGCGCCCGCGAAGTGGGCTTCACCGTGCTCTCCATGAGCCTGTCCCTGGTCGCGGTGTTCATTCCGATCCTGCTCATGGGCGGCATCGTCGGGCGACTGTTCCGTGAATTCTCAGTCACGCTATCGATCGCAGTGCTCATCTCGCTCTTAATCTCTCTCACGATGACGCCGATGCTGTGCTCGCGCTTCATCAACCACGTCGATCCGAAGCAGCAGGGGCGCCTCTTCCAGGCGAGCGAGCGGGCATTCGAAGCCGTGCTCAGAGGCTATGGACGCTCACTTACCTGGGCGCTGCGCAACGGGCCGCTCGTGATGGTGCTGCTGCTCGCCACGGTCTTTTTCAACATCTACCTGTACGTCGTCATTCCCAAGGGATTCTTTCCACAGCAGGACACCGGACGACTGGTCGGCGGCATCCAGGCGGACCAGGCGATTTCCTTCCAGTCGATGGAGAAGAAGCTGCGCCAGTTCATGAAGCTGGTGCAGGACGATCCAGCGGTCGACACGGTCGTCGGATTTACCGGCGGCGGATCGCAGGGCGGCTCGCAAACCAACAGCGGCCAGGTATTCATCTCCCTCAAGCCCAAGTCGCAACGCAAACTGTCCGCGGATGAGGTCATCGCACGCCTGCGCCCGAAGTTGAGCCAGGTCGCCGGTGCACGCCTGTTCCTGCAGTCGGTGCAGGACATCCGCGTCGGCGGTCGCCAAAGCAACGCCCAGTACCAATACACGCTGCAGGGAAACGACATCGCCGAGCTGTACAAGTGGGCGCCGAAGCTCGCGGACGCGCTCTCGCACGTACCGGTGCTGACGGATGTGAACTCCGATCAGCAGCAGAACGGGCTTGAGATCGACCTCAAGGTCGACCGCGACACCGCCTCGCGGCTGCAGCTGAACCCGGCCTCCATCGATAACACGCTCTATGACGCCTTCGGTCAGCGCGACGTGTCCACCATCTACAACCCCCTGAATCAGTACCACGTCGTGATGGAGGTCGCGCCGCAATACTGGCAAAGCCCGGAGACGCTGAAAAACCTGTGGATTAGCACGGCCGGCGGCACGATAAACGGTACCCAATCGACCAACGCGGTCGCCGGCACCGTGACTTCCACCCAGACCGCCGTCAACAACACGGCCGCTACGCTCGCCACCGATACCGCGATCAATCAGGCGACCAATGCCCTCGCCAACACTGGACGCGGTGCGGTCTCGACCGGGTCAGCTGATAGCACCGCAGTCGAGTCCATGGTGCCGCTGGCCTCCATCAGCAAGCACGCCCCGGGCAACACGCCGCTGGCAGTCAACCACCAGGGCACCTTCGTCGCCACCACCATCTCGTTCAATCTCGCCCCGAACGCCTCGCTTAGCCACGCCACCGAGGCCATCCGCCAGGCGTCCGCACAGATCGGGATGCCGACGGACATCCACGGAAGCTTTGCCGGTACCGCCGCGACCTACCAGGCCTCTTTGAGTAACGAGCCTATCCTGATCCTCTCAGCGCTCGCGGCGGTCTACATCGTGCTGGGGGTGCTGTATGAGAGCTACATCCATCCGATCACGATCCTCTCCACGCTGCCCTCGGCCGGCACCGGCGCGGTGCTGGCACTGATACTCTTCAAGGCCGAATTCAGCATCATCGCCCTCATCGGCGTGATTTTGCTCATCGGCATCGTAAAGAAGAACGCGATCATGATGATCGACTTCGCACTGGAGTGTCAGCGCCAGCAGCACATGAACGCGCGCGAGGCCATCTACCAGGCCTCCTTGATGCGCTTTCGCCCGATCATGATGACCACCATGGCGGCCATGCTGGGTGCGCTGCCGCTCGCCTTCGGCAACGGCGACGGGGCGGAGATCCGGCAGCCGCTCGGCATCTCCATCGTCGGCGGTCTGCTCGTAAGCCAAGTGCTCACCCTCTACACCACCCCTGTTATCTACCTGTATCTGGATCGCTTCGGTCGGTGGTGCAGCGCGCTGTGGGCACGCCTGTATCTGCGCAGGCCGCCGCAACCTAAGGACTTGATACCGACCACCGACGCCCCACGATGAAGCCCATACGCCCGACACTGTTGTTACTTACCGCAACACTGGCCGCCTGCGCGGTCGGCCCGAACTACCACCGTCCCTCAGCCCCCACACCCGCACACTTCAAGGAAGCCGAGGGCTGGAAGCCTGCGGAGCCGCGTGAAGCGGCGAGCGGCACCAACTGGTGGTCGGTGTACGACGATGCCACCCTCGATGGGCTCGAGAAGCAGATCGACATCTCCAACCAGACGCTGAAGGCTTCTGAGGCGGCGTGGCGGCAGGCGGTGGCGCTCGCGCAGGCCGCCGGTGCGCAGCTTTACCCGACGACGGATCTGACGGCGAGCGCGCTGCGCTCTCGTGGGGCGGTCAACTCCTTCGTGACGGGTAACGCTGGGGCCACCCAGGGCACGCGTGCGCCGCCGGTGAATCAGTTCTCCCTGACCGGCAACGGCTCCTGGGACCTGGACATCTGGGGGAAGATCCGGCGCACCATCGAGAGCGACGTGGCGAGCGCCAAGGCGAGCGAGGCGGATCTGGCGGCGGCACGGCTCTCGGCGCAGGCGACTCTTGCGACCGACTACGTGGAGCTGCGAGTGACGGATGAGCAGATCCAGCTGCTCGCCGACACCATCAAGGGCTACCAGCGCGCACTGGAGATCACCGAGAATCAGTACAAGGTGGGCGTCGCTGCCAAGGCCGATGTGATCACCGCCGAGACGCAGCTCGAGGGTGCCCAGTCGCAGCAGATCGGCCTCGGCGTGACCCGGGCAACGCTCGAGCATGCGATCGCAGTGCTGGTCGGCAAACCGCCGGCGGACTTCGTCATCGCAATTCAGACCCTGGCCGCCACCATCCCCGTGGTACCGACCGGCATGCCCTCGGCCCTGCTGGAGCGCCGCCCTGACATCGCGGAAGCCGAGCGCAAAATGGCCGCCGCAAATGCCCAGATCGGTGTCGCCATCTCGGCCTACTTTCCGGACCTCACAATCAGCGGCACCTACGGATTCGCGAGTAACGTGAGCGCAGGCCTGCTGCATACGCCTAATAACGTCTGGTCGGTGGGAGCTACGGCGAGCGATGCGCTTATCGATTTTGGTGCGCGGCGCTACCAGGTGCGCGAGGCACGCGCCGCCTATGACGGCACGGTGGCCAACTACCGCCAAACGGTGCTCGCCGCATTCCAGCAGGTCGAGGACGAACTGGCGACCCTGCGCATCCTCGAGCAGCAGTACAAGGTCGCCGACCAGACGGTGAAGGATGCGAACCTCGCCGTGACGCTGGCCCTGAATCAGTACCGGGCCGGCACCGTCGCCTACACCGCCGTCGTCACAGCGCAGGCCATCGCGCTCAACGATTCGCAGACGCTCCTGAACGTCCGCCAGAGCCGGCTCGTGGCCAGCGTCACCTTGATTCAGGCACTCGGGGGCGGGTGGAGCACGAGCGATCTGTCTGCGGTGCACGTGGCGCTGCCCACGCCGCTCTGAGGCGCGCCAGGGGGCATTGAAGCAGCTGTTCTGGGTTAAACTCGGCCCACCGAGGGCGGCGGCTCGCGGCGCTGCCAAGGAGGGTTTGCTCGTGAAATTCTGGATCCGGATGTGCCTGGTGGCCGGTGCGGCGCTCGCGTGGCCTGCCGCGCAGGCCGACGTGCCCTCGCGGCCCCTGGTCATCGAGCTCTTCACCGCGCAGGGATGCAGCTCCTGCCCTCCGGCGGACGCCTTCCTCGGCCAACTCAGTGCGCGCCCGGACGTTGTGGCGCTCGCCTTCCACGTGGACTACTGGGACAGCTCCGGATGGCGCGATAGGTTTGAGCTTCGTCAGAGCGTCGAGCGCCAGAACGTATACGTGCGCAACTTCCATCGCGCCTCCGCCTTCACGCCGCAGTTCGTCATCGACGGACGCAAAGACGCCTTGGACACGAGCAGCATCGTACAAGCCTTGCAGGAGCCCCGTGATGGCGTGCCGGTTACGCTCGCGGTGCGCGAGGGTGAGGTCGTGGTCGATGTCGGCGAGAAACAGGGCGAGCGTGCGAGTGACGTCGTGCTGGTGGCGTTCCTTCGCCATGCCGTGTCCAGCGTCGGCCGCGGCGAGAACTCCGGCAAGACTCTCGAGGAGTTCAACATCGTGCGCAGCATCCGCAACCTGGGTGAGTGGAAGGGCGCGACCGAGAACTACAAGGTGAGTGTGTCCTCGTTGCCGTCAGATGCGACCGATGTTGCGGTGCTGGTGCAGTCCCGAGGCGAGGGGCCGATCGTGGGCGCGGCGGCTCAGTCGCTGCACTGAAGCTTCCACACCGCGTAGTTGTGCTACCCGCTGGCACGGCACACTCTCCTGTTACTTACACATCAGCGGCCTTCCGTCGCCCCCTAGTCGCGCTAGGCACCCGGGTGCAGGTGCTCGTAGACGCTGCGCGCGAGCGTAGCGCCGATACCGGCCACTTGCGTCAGATCGGCCACCCCCGCGCGCATGACTCCCTGCAAGCCGCCGAAATGTTTCAGCAGCGCGCGCCGCTTCGCCGGACCGAGGCCCGGCACCGCCTCCAGCACCGACTCGTTGTAGCGCCGCGCGCGGCGGCGGCGGTGTCCGCTGATTGCAAAGCGGTGCGCCTCATCGCGGATGCGCTGGATGAGCCGGGAAGCCGGCCCGTGCGCTTGGGGCGCGAGAGCCTGGGCATTGCCGTAGACGTACAGCCGCTCCTGCCCGGCGCGCCGTTCGGGCCCCTTGGCGACCCCGACCAAGGTCAGGTCGGCGAACCCGAGATCGGCGAGCACCTCGTGCACCTCGCTAATCTGTCCTAAGCCCCCGTCGATAAACAGCACGTCCGGCGCCGGCACTTCACCCTCGCGCACGTGGCGGTAGCGGCGCTCGAGCGCCTGACGCAGAGCGCCGTAGTCATCTCCGGGAGTGACACTAGTAATATTGAAGCGGCGATACTCCTTCTTTAGCGGTCCCTCGGGTCCGAACACCACGCACGAGGCGACGGTCCCCTCGCCTCCCGTGTGACTGATGTCGAAGCATTCGAGTCGCTGCGGCGGCTCGGGCAGGTCCAGTTCGCGCGCCAGATCGGCGAGCATCTCGTCCATGCCCTGGCGCTGCGCGAAACGCATGCGCAGTGCCTGCGTGGCGTTCTCGCGGGTCAGTTCCACCCAGCGCAGCGCGAGCCCGCGTACCGGATGGCGAACCGCAATCGGGTGACCGCTGCGCGCACTCAGCGCCTCCGCGAGTGAGTCGGCCTCCCCGATCCGGCTGCCGAGCAGCACCTCCGGGGGTACCTCGGTGTTTGCGTAGTACTGCATCACAAAGGAGGCGAGCGCCTCGTGCGGCTCGGCGAGCACCGCGCGCGGAAAATAGCTCGTGGTCCCGAGGTTGCGCCCGCCGCGCACCAGCATGACGCTCACGGCGAAATCACCCGCCTCCCCGACAATGGCGAATACGTCTACATCGCGCTCGCCGTCTGCGGTGATGAACTGCTGCGACTGCACCCGCTGCAAGGCGGCGAGCTGATCGCGGATCTGCGCCGCGCGCTCGAACTCGAGCCGCGCGGCCGCCTCCTCCATGCGCGCCTGCAGCTCCGCGGACACCTCTTCGCTGCGCCCCTCGAGCACCTTGACCGCGGCCGCCATGTCCTGCGCGTACGCCTCGCGCGTGATGAGGCCGACACACGGCGCCGAGCAGCGCCCGATCTGGTGCTGCAGGCACGGGCGACTGCGGTTGGCGAAGAAGCTGTCGCGGCAGTTGCGGATGCGGAACAGCCGCTGCAGCTGATTCAGGGTATCGCGCACCGCGCCGGCGTTGGGGAAGGGCCCGAAGTAGCGACCCGGGGCGCTGCGCGGGCCGCGGTAGAAGGCGAGCCGCGGGAAGCGGTGCTCCTCGCATAATTGAATGTAGGGAAAGCTCTTGTCATCGCGCAGCACGATGTTAAAGCGCGGCTTGTGCGCCTTGATGAGGTTGTACTCGAGCAGCAGTGCCTCGGTCTCGGAGTTGGTGACCGTCACCTCGATGGCGGAGATCTGCTGCACCAGCGCCTGCACCTTCGGGTCCACATTGCGTGCTGCAAAGTAGGTGCTGACGCGGTCCTTGAGGCTGCGCGCCTTGCCGACGTACAGCAGCTCCTGCTCCGGTCCGTACATGCGATAGACGCCCGGGCGTTTGGGCAACGCGGCGAGGAATTGCTTGTGATCGAACACTTCAGGACCCGCGCGCCGGCCTAAAACCCTCAGGCACGGGCAGCTGTGCGAGCTCGCAGGCGCGCGCCAGCACCGCCCGGAACATCGGGGTCGTCAGACGCCGGGTCTGCGTGTTGTAACGGCTGGGGTGATAGGAATCGAGCATGACGTGCGCGGCGCTCAGGCGATGTTCGGCGGCGTGCGCGAAAGCATAACGCCCGCGCGGCAGCTTCTGCGCCTGCAGGACCGCCTCGTGGGCCACTCGACCCAGGGCGAGGAGCACCCGCACGCTGCTAAGCCCGCGCAGCTCCTCGGCGAGGTAGGCGTTGCAGCAACGGATCTCCGCCGGTAGCGGCTTGTTCTGCGGCGGCACGCACTTGACGGCGTTGGCGATGCGCACGTTCTTAAGCTGAAGCCCGTCATCGGCGCTCACTGAAACCGCAGCGCTCCCAAGACCCGCATCGAACAGGCTCTGATACAGCAGCAAGCCGGCATGATCTCCGGTGAAGGGGCGCGCCGTACGGTTGGCCCCGTGCATCCCGGGGGCGAGTCCGACGATCAGGATCCGTGGCTGCTCGGCTCCGAACGAAGGCACCGGGCGCGCCCAGTACGTCGGGTAGCGGGTGCGCGTGTCCTGGAGGAAAGTCGCCAGCCGCGGGCAACGGGTGCAGGAGGCGTTGTAGGATGCACGCGCCGCCGGAGAAAGGTGTACGTCAGTCATCCATGTGCCGAACGACGGCGCCGGCGAAGCCTGAGGTACTCATGAGCTTGGCGCCCGGGATGAGGCGCTGCAGATCTTCTTCGACGCTCTTGCAGGCCGCGAGTTCGCGTATGGGGGTCTTGATCGCCTCGCGCAGCCGCGCCAGGTCGTAGGTGAGTTCCTTGTGCGCGATGGTGTGCGTTACGCCCTTAATGATGAGATCGGCGGCCTCGCGCCATTTCATATAGCGCAACATCATCTCGGCCGAGAGGATCAGGGAGCCTGGGTTCACACGGTCCTTGCCGGCAAATCCGGGCGCGGTGCCGTGCGTGGCTTCAAACACCGCCAGTGCGTCGCCGATATTGCCGCCCGGGGCGATGCCGATGCCGCCCACCTGGGCGGCGAGGGCGTCCGAGACGTAGTCGCCGTTCAAATTGAGCGTGGCGATGACGTCGTACTCCTCGGGCCGCAGGAGCACCTGCTGCAGGAAGTTATCCGCGATCACGTCCTTCACCACGATGTCCGTGCCGCTGAGCGGATTCTTGAAGGACAGCCATGGACCCTCGCCGAGCGGTTTTGGCGCCGAACTCCTCGCGCGCGAGCTCATAGCCCCAGTTGCGGAAGGCCCCTTCCGTGAACTTCATGATGTTGCCCTTGTGCACGAGCGTCACCGAGACCCGATCGTGCTCGATGGCGTACTGGATCGCCTTGCGGATCAGCCGCTGGCTGCCCTCCTTGGATACCGGCTTGATGCCGATGCCGGAGCTCGCCGGGAAGCGGATCTCCGTAACATTCAGCTCTTTCTGCAGGAAAGCGATCAGCCGCTGCACCTGCGGGGAGCCGGCCGGCCACTCGATGCCCGCGTAGATATCCTCGGTATTCTCACGGAACACCACCATGTCGGTAAGGCTCGCATCCGCCATGGGACTGGCGACGCCGGGGAAATAGCGGATCGGGCGCACGCAGGCGTACAGGTCCATGCTCTGGCGCATCGCCACGTTGAGCGAGCGCATACCGCCGCCCACCGGGGTGCCCAAGGGACCTTTGATCGAGACCACGAATTCGCGCAGCGCATGCAGCGTCTCCTCCGGGAACCACTGCCCATAGCGCAGGTTCGCCTTCTCCCCCGCGTACACTTCCATCCAGCGGATATGCCGCCTCGCACCGTAAGCGCGCGCGACGGCCGCATCCACCACGCGCTGCATCGCCGGGGTGACATCGACCCCGATGCCATCGCCCTCGATGAAGGGAATGATCGGGTCGGCGGGCACGCTCAAGGAGAGATCGGCGTTGATCCTGATGCGGCCTGCGGCCGCCGGCACGATGATGTGCTCGTACTGCATGTCAGCCCCCGCCGCAGCAGAAGATCAGGCCGGGTGGGAGGCGGCGCGCTTGTCGGCGCGGCGGCTCTGGCTGCGCTCGGCGATGAGCATGGCCAGCTCGAGCGCCTGCTCGTGATTCAAGCGCGGATCGACGCTCGAGCGGTAAGCGCGCTGCAGGTCCTGGTCGGTGAGTCCGCGCGCCCCGCCGGTGCACTCGGTGACATCATCTCCGGTGAGTTCGATGTGCACGCCGCCGAGATAGGAACCCAGATCCGCGTGAATGCGGAAGGCCAGGTCGAGCTCCTTGAGGATGTTCTCGAAGCGCCGCGTCTTTATTCCCCCGGTGGTGGTCTCGGTGTTGCCGTGCATCGGGTCGCACACCCACAGCACCGTTTGCCCGGTCTGGCGCACCGCTTCGATCGCCTTCGGCAGCGCCGCCGCCACCTCCTTGGCGCCGAAGCGGTGAATGAGCGTCAGCCTGCCGGGCTGGTTGTGCGGGTTGAGCGTCGTCACGAGACCCTGCAGCCACGCTGCATCCATCGCCGAGCCGACCTTCACCGCGATGGGATTGGAGATGCCGCGGAAGAACTCGATGTGCGCCCCCTCAAGCCCTGCCGTGCGCATGCCGATCCACGGCATGTGCGTCGAGAGGTTGTACCAGCGGTTCTGGCGCGGAATGAAGCGCGTCTGCGCCTGCTCGTAGTGCAGGTGCAGGCCTTCGTGGCTGGCGTAAAAGTCAACGAGCGTCGCCTCGTGCACCTGTCGGCCGCTGATACCCTCGAAAAAGTCCAGCGCATCCCCGATGGAACGCACGATGTTCTGGTAGGCGTCTTTCAGCGGCGCATGATGCACAAACCCCAGGTCCCAGTACTCCGGGTGATGCAGGTCGGCGAAGCCGCCCTCGACCAAGGCGCGCACAAAGTTCAGCGTCAGGGCCGCGCGCTCGTAACCACGCAACAACAGCTCCGGGTCCGCCGCCCGCGCCTCGGGCGAGAACTCGGGCCGATTCACCAGATCCCCCCGGTAGCTTGGCAGCGTCACACCCGCGCGCGTCTCGGTATCGGTCGAGCGGGGCTTGGCGTACTGCCCGGCCATGCGCCCGATGCGCACAATCGGCTTTTTCAGTCCGTGCAGCAGCACGAGACTCATCTGCAAGAGGATCTTCAGCTTCTTGGTGATGACATCCGACTCGCAATCCGCGAACGCTTCGGCGCAGTCCCCGCCCTGCAGCACAAAGGCCTCTCCGCGCTGCGCCGCGGCGAGTCGGGCGCGCAGCGCCTCGATCTCCCAGGACACGACGATCGGGGGGAGGCGTGAGATCTGGGCGACGATGCGCTCAAGCGCCTTCGGATCCGCGTACACGGGCTGCTGCTGCGCGGGACGGCTCTGCCAGCTCGCGCTATGCCAGGTGGTGGTCTCGGGAGATCGCATGCCATCGATCCTAGCACGCACCCGGTGGGGCTTTTTTCAGCCCCAGGGAGGGCGTTTTCGGCCCGCGTCGAGGTTGCTGGCGCCCGAGCCTCATCCCCGGCAGAATGCGCCCCTTTTCGGGGGGACCGTATGCATCGCGTATTGATTCTGGGCGCCGGCAAGATCGGCGCATTGATCTCAGGATTGCTAGCCGAATCCGGCAGTTACCGGGTGCAACTGGCCGACGTCGACGGCGCCGCCGCCGAGGCCGTCGTGCGGGCGCACGGGGCGGCGCACCTGAGCGGCTATGCCCTGGACGCAAGCAATGCGGCCGCGCTCGCCCAGCACCTCGCCGAGCACCCCGTGGAGGCCGTGATCTCAAGCCTGCCCTTTTACTGCAATGTCGCGGTGGCCGAGGCGGCCCGTAAGGCCCGCTGCCATTACTTCGATCTCACCGAGGACGTGGAAGTGACCCGGGCCGTACGCGCGATTGCCGTCGGGGCCGACGAGGCCTTCGTCCCGCAGTGCGGGCTCGCCCCGGGGTTCATCAGCATCGCCGCCGCGGCGCTCATCACGCACTTTGACGAGCTGCGCGCGGTGAAGCTGCGCGTCGGCGCCCTGCCGCAGCACCCGAACAACGTTCTTAAGTACTCCCTCACCTGGTCGACCGAAGGCCTAATTAACGAATACGGCAATCCCTGCCAGGCGATCTGCGACGGACGGCTGACCGAAGTCGCCCCACTCGAGGGACTCGAAGAAATCGAGATCGACGGCCATCTCTATGAGGCCTTCAACACCTCCGGCGGCTTGGGCTCCCTGGCGGAGACGCATGGCGCGCACGTCGAGTCGATGAATTACAAGACAATCCGCTACCCCGGAC
Source organism: uncultured Pseudomonadota bacterium (assembly GCA_963850955.1). Taxonomy (GTDB): domain Bacteria; phylum Pseudomonadota; class Gammaproteobacteria; order Steroidobacterales; family Steroidobacteraceae; genus 13-2-20CM-66-19. The sequence continues at coordinate 2,674,650 of CAWKMW010000004.1, read as the reverse complement.
ACTGCGAGCAGATGCGCCTGCTCATGAATGATCTGAAGCTCAACCACGATCGTGCGACCCTGAAGCACATCCTGGAGAACGCGGTACCGCAGACGCTGCAGGACGTGGTCATCGTGTACGCCGCCGTCACCGGCACGCAGGACGGGGAGCTGCGCGAGGAGAACTATGTCAACAAGATCTACCCGCAGGTGATCGCCGGACGCCTCTGGTCGGCGATCCAGGTGGCGACCGCCGCCGGCATTACCGCGGTGGTGGATCTGGTGCTTGAGAAGAAGGGCCGCTACCAAGGCTTCGTCGCCCAGGAACAGTTCCTTCTCACCGACATCATCGCCAACCGCTTCGGTCGCTACTACGCTGCCGGCGGCAGCAAAGATCTCTCCGGTGAGGTGGTGGTTGCCGGCAAGACCGGTCACCAGCGCCGCAAGAAGGCCGCTCACGCATGAGTAACTTCGATCTGAACACGCTCCTGACGCGCCTCGGGCTCGGCGCCGTGAATCCGGGCGCTTGGTCCGGCTCCGCGGGCTGGTCCACGAGCACGGAGGCGCCACTGGCCAATGTGCGCAACCCCGCCGACGGCGCGCTGCTTGCGCAGGTGCGTCCGGCGAGCCCCCAGGACTACGAGGCGGTCATGACCTCGGCGGTCGCCGCAGCCGCGGCCTGGCGTCTGGTGCCATCGCCGAAACGCGGTGAAGCCGTGCGGCTGCTCGGTGAGGAGCTGCGCCGCCACAAGCAGGATCTCGGCACGCTGGTCTCGCTCGAGAACGGCAAGATCCTGGCTGAGGGCCTGGGGGAAGTGCAGGAAATGATCGATCTGGCCGACTTTGCGCTCGGCCAGTCGCGCATGCTGTACGGGCTCACCATGCACTCCGAGCGCCCGCAGCATCGGATGTCCGAGCAGTGGCTGCCGCTTGGCGTCGTCGGCATCATTACGGCCTTCAACTTCCCGGTCGCGGTGTGGTCCTGGAATGCGTTCCTCGGTGCCATCTGCGGCAACGCCTGCGTATGGAAGCCCTCCCCCAAGACACCCCTCACGGCGCTCGCCGTGCAGACGCTGTGCAACCGGGTGATGGCGCAGCAGCAGCTGCCACCGATCTTCCAGTTGTTCATCGATTTTGGCACTGAGCTCGCCACGCGCTTCGTGGACGACCGGCGCGTCGCGCTCGTCTCGTTCACCGGTTCCACCGAGGTCGGCCGCCAGGTAGGTGAGCGCGTTGCGGCGCGCCTAGGCAGGAGCCTGCTCGAACTTGGCGGCAACAACGCGGTGATCGTCGATGAGACGGCGAACCTTGATCTGGCGGTGCCGGCGATCGTCTTTGGCGCGGTAGGCACGGCGGGCCAGCGCTGCACCAGCACCCGGCGGGTATTCGCCCAGCGCGCGATCGCCGCGGAACTCGAGCGGCGCCTGGTGCATGCCTACAAGCAGGTGCGCATTGGCGACCCGCTCGAGAGCGGCACGCTCATGGGTCCGCTCATTGATGCACGCGCGGTCGAGCGCTACGCGGAGGCAATCGATCTGGCGCGCCAGGCGGGCGGGGAGCTGCTCACCGGCGGCGCGCAGCTCAAGCGCCCCGGCAACTTCGTCGAGCCGGCGATCGTGCGGGCGCGCAACGAATGGCCCATCGTGCAGACCGAAACCTTTGCCCCGATCCTGTACCTCATTAAGGTCGAATCTTTAGCCGAGGCGATCGTGGCACAGAACGCCTCCGCGCACGGATTGTCTTCGGCGCTCTTCACCGATCGGCTGCAGAACGCGGAAACCTTTCTCTCCGCCAGTGGCAGTGACTGCGGCATCGCCAACATCAACCTCGGCACTTCGGGAGCCGAGATTGGTGGCGCGTTTGGCGGTGAAAAGGACACCGGCGGCGGCCGCGAGTCGGGCTCGGATGCCTGGAAGGCCTACATGCGCCGACAGACCAATACGGTCAACTGGAGCCGCGCGCTGCCGCTCGCGCAGGGGATCGAGTTCAACATCGACCCTTAACGCCCCGGGAGCCGCAGCTCAAAGCGCGCCCCACCGAGTGCTGAGGCGTCGATCGTGAGTGTGCCGCCATAAAGCTCGACGGTGTCCTGCACCATGGCCAACCCCAGGCCGTGTCCCGGGACCTTCTCATCCGCACGCACGCCGCGCTCGAGCACGCGCGCGCGATCGGCCGCGGAGATGCCCGGGCCGTCATCCTCGACACTCAGACGCAGCCGCAGAGGCGCCTCGGCGCTGGCCTCGCCTGCGCCGCTCAGGCGCACGCGGCTGCGACACCATTTGCACGCGTTGTCCAGCAGATTGCCAAGCAGCTCGGTGAGATCACCACGATCCCCAATGAAGCCCGTACCCGGCGCGATGAGAAGCTCGATTGCAAGATCCTTGTCGGCGTACACCTTGAGCAGCGCCGCGCGCAGCTCGCCAGCGACCTGGGCGACTTCGACCGGGGCTGACCCCAGGAGCGCCCCGCCGGAGGCCGCGGCGCGCTTGAGCTGATGCTCGATGATGCCGCTCATGCGATCGATCTCCCCGCCCAGGGTGCCGCCGCTCGCCCCCGGTGGCAGGCTCGAGCGCATGACCGCCAGTGGCGTCTTCAGGCTGTGGGCAAGGTTGCCGAGTGTGTCGCGGTAGCGCCGCACGCGCTTGCGCTCACCGAGCAGGAGCGCGTTCAGGTTGCCGGCGACGCCGGACAGTTCGCGTGGATAACCGCCGCCGAGTTTCTCACTGCGACCATCCTCGACCTCGTGGATCTCGCGCTCCAGGCGGCGCACGGGCGCCAGCACCCATTGCAGCAATGCGGCGAGGGTTAAGAGCAGCGCCAGCATGAGGCCGATGAACCAGCCGAGCAGCTCGCGCCGGAACTGCCACAGCTGCTCCTCGTAGGGGCTTAAGCTCACCGCGACACTGAAGGTGAACGTGCCCGCCTCGCTCGGGCTGTCCCCGAACTGGATCGCACGGCTCTCGATGGCGACGCGATCGTGGCCGAAGTTAGCGTAGTCGAAGCTGCGTTCCCCGTGCGGCAGGAGGGGGCCGAAGTCACTCGGCAGTCCGAGCGTTGAGGGCGAACGCCACTCGTGCTCGCTCGAGCGGATCTGCGCGTACAGCCCCGAGTGCGGCGAGGCCAGGCGCGGCTCGAGCGCCTGGGCCGGGGGCGCATAGCCGCCACCTGGCTGCGGATCCGCGGCCGCTATCAGCGACACCATCTGCGCATCCAAAAGTTCCCGCAGCGAGCGCTCCGAGAGTGCTCGGAAGCCGCTATCGAGCACCACCATCATGATGCCAAAGAACAGCGCCAGCGGCAGAGAGACGGAAATCAGCAGTCGCCGGCTGAGCGAGTGCACGTGGCAGTCGTGCCCCTAGGTGTCCGCGTCGCGCGCGAGCGCGAAGCGATAGCCGCGCCCGCGCAGCGTCTCGATCGGCTGCAGCTCGTCCTGCGGATCAAGCTTGCGACGCAGCCGCCCGATCAGGACCTCGATCACGTTGCTGTCGCGCTCGAAGTCCTGATCGTACAGGCGCTCGGTGAGCTCCGCCTTGGATATGACTTCCCCGGCACGCAGCATCAGGTGTTCAAGGATGCGGTATTCAAAGGAGGTCAGTTCCACCGGCGCGCCGCGCACCTCTACGGTCTGGGCGCGCGTGTCGAGTACCACCACGCCGCACTTGAGCTGCGGGCTCGCCCAGCCGCCGGCGCGCCGCAGCAGTGCCTGCACACGCGCCAGCACCTCCTCGAAATGAAAAGGCTTGGCGACGTAGTCATCCGCTCCGGCTTGCAGCCCCTCGACCTTGTCCTGCCAGTTGTCACGTGCGGTCAGAATCAGAATCGGGTAGGTCTTGCGCGCCGCCCGCAGGCGGCGGATGACTTCGAGTCCGGGCAGACCCGGGAGCCCCAAATCCACGATGGCGACATCGAGCGGGTATTCGAGTCCGGCGAACAGCCCCTCATCGCCGTCGCGGGCAACATCGACCGTGAAGCCAGCCTCGGCAAGGCGTGCCTTGAGCGTGTCGCGCAGCGCAGCTTCGTCTTCGACCACCAGGACGCGCATGTGCTTGAACCTAATGCACCGCGCCGCTGGCAGCGTCGACGTACACGGTCCAGACCTTGCCCGAATCGTTCAGTAGCCGTAAGGCATAAGTGACATGGGCGTCGCTGCGCTGCGTTTCGGCCTTTACCACGCGCGCGTGATACTGCCGCTCCACCATCTTCACGGCCTGTTCCATCGACACCTCGTGCGTCGCGTTGCTGTGCGCTGCGGGCGGCGGCGCGGCGCGCGCGCTGCCCGCAGCGGCCACGGACAGCCACAGAAGAGTCAGCGCGGTCCGCCACGTGTTCATCGCGCTTCAAGCGTAGCGCATCCGCGTGTTAGGTTGCGACCCTCCCGCCCGCGGGCGCTCCCTTCAGGTGCCGTTCAGTTTCGCCTCGCGCCACAATGCATCCCACTGCGCAGCGGACAGGGACTTAAGCTGCAGTGCCCGCTCGCGCGCCAGGCTCTCCATGCGCTCAAAGCGCCGCTCGAACTTCGCGTTCGCCGCGCGCAGCGCTTCCTCAGGATCCACCTGCAGATGGCGGCTCAGGTTGACGAGCGAAAAAAATGCATCTCCCAGCTCCTCCGCCACCGCGCCCGCCGGCGCGGCGCCGGCGCGCGTGTCCGCGACGGCCGCATCGAGCTCGTGCAGCTCTTCGAGGACTTTGGAGCGCACCTGCTGCGCATCCGGCCAGTCAAAGCCGACCCGCGCCGCGCGCCGCCCGAGTTTTGCCGCCCGCGTGAGGGCGGGCAGCGCTTGCGGTACGCCGCCGAGCGCCCCAGCCTGCGGCCTTCCCGTGTCGGCCGCCGCCTGCGCGCGCTCCTGCGCCTTCTGCTCCTCCCAGACCCGCACCAGATCCTCGGCGGCCAGCTGCGCGCCGGCAAAAATATGCGGATGGCGCCGCGTCAGCTTGTCGTGAATGGCCTGCGCCACGGCGGTGAAATCGAACCAGCCGCGTTCCTCGGCCATGCGCGCGTGGAAGATCACCTGGAAGAGTAAGTCCCCGAGCTCATCGCGCAGGTGTTCACGATCGTTGCGCGCGATGGCGTCCGCGACCTCGTACGCCTCCTCGATCGTATACGGCGCGATGCTCTGGAAGGTCTGCTGCAGGTCCCAGGGACAGCCGCGCTCGGGGTCGCGCAGGCGCGCCATCAGCGCGCGCAGCCGCTCGAGCGCCTCCCCGGCCTCACTCATGGCCCCTCCGCTGCCGCGCACAGATGGTAGAGCGTCAAGAGCATGCCGGCGGTCGCGCCCCAGATGTTGCGTTCCCCGTAGGGGATGTCACAGAACTCCACTTCCTCACCGGTAAAGCCGGAACGCCTCGGGCGCAGCCGGTGATTGGCCGGATCGAAGACAAAATCCAGCGGCACCTCGAAGGTGTCCTCGACTTCCTGCGAATCCAGCAGCAGCTCAAATCCCTCGCGCACAAAGCCCACCACCGGCGTCACGCGAAAGCCGGTCATCACGATGTGATCGGGCAGATAGCCGACCACGGACACAAAGCTCGCATCGAGGCCAATCTCCTCGTGCGCCTCGCGCAGCGCGGCGGCCTTGGGACCGGAGTCGCTGGGCTCGAGGCGGCCGCCGGGAAAGCTGATCTGCCCGGCGTGATTGCGCAGCTGCGTGGCGCGCTGCGTGAGCAGCACCGTCAGTTTCAGCCGCTGTACCAGCGGCACGAGCACCGCGGCCGGTAACGGGTTGGCGGGAAAGTACTGGCGGTATTTCTGGCTGTTGGCCGCGGATAAGCCCGGCACGCGCCACGCTTCGATGTTGTGATTGGGCTGCGTGCCGGCCAGGCGTGCGCGAATGATCGCGCCCCAATCGCGCGCCGCAGTGGCTTCCGGGGCACCCGGGCCCCTCGGGTCCTCGCAAGGCAAGCCGCTCAGCCTCCCCCGCTGCCGCCGCCCTTGATGCCGCCGCGCGTGAGCTCGGCCGGGTCGAGCAGCTTCGCCAGTTCCTCGGCCTTCAGGTCGGTCATCGCCTGCGCCACCTCGAGGATCGGCCGGCCCTCGGCGTAGGCTTTTTTGGCGATCGCGGCGCCCTTCTCGTAACCGATCACCGGATTGAGTGCGGTGACGAGGATGGGATTCCGGTCGAGCGCTTCGGCAAGACGCGCCTTGTTGACCGTGAAGCCGCGAATGGCGCGATCGGCGAGGGCGCGTGCGGCGTTGCCCAGGATCTCCACGCTCTGCAGCAGGTTGTAGGCGATCAGCGGCAGCATCACGTTCAGCTGGAAATTGCCCGAGGCGCCCGCGAGCGTAATGGTCGCATCGTTACCGATCACCTGAGCCACTACCATGGTAACGGCCTCGGGAATGACGGGATTCACCTTGCCCGGCATGATGCTGCTGCCGGGCTGCAGCGCCGGCAGCGCGATCTCGCCCAGGCCGGCGAGCGGCCCGCTGTTCATCCAGCGCAGATCGTTCGCGATCTTCATCAGGCTCACCGCGACCACCTTCAGCTGCCCCGACAGCTCCACCGCCGTATCCTGCGCGGACATCGCCTCAAAGTAGTTGCGCGCCGGCACAAAGGGGAGCCCCGTGATGGCGCTGAGTTCGGTGCTGAAGCGGCGCCCGAATTCCGGATGGGCATTGATGCCGGTGCCCACCGCAGTACCGCCCTGCGCGAGCTCGAGCAGCCGCGGCTCGACAGACTTAAGTCGTGCGAGGCCGTTCTCGATCTGCGTGCGCCAGCCAGAGAGCTCCTGCGCGAGCGTTACCGGCATGGCGTCCATCAGGTGCGTGCGCCCGGTCTTGACGATGCCGGTCACCTCCTGCTCCTTCCCCCGCAGCACATCGCGCAGGTGTTCGAGCGCCGGTACGAGTGTGCCGTGCAGCGCGAGTGCCGCACTCACGTGCAGCGCGGTCGGGATGGCATCGTTGCTGCTCTGCCCCATGTTTACCTGATCGTTCGGGTGCACGGGGGCGCCGAGACGGCGGCTCGCAAGCGCTGCGATAACCTCGTTGGCATTCATGTTGGTGCTGGTTCCCGAGCCGGTCTGGAACACGTCGATCGGAAAGTGCCGGTCGTGGTCACCGGCGGCCACCTCGGCCGCGGCGCTCTGGATGGCCTGCGACACCTTGACGTCGAGGAGCTTCAGCTGCGTGTTGGCGCGCGCGGCGGCCTCCTTGACCAGCGCGAGCGCACGGATGAACGCGCGCGGCAGCCTAAGGCCGCTGATCGGGAAGTTCTCCACGGCGCGCTGGGTCTGCGCGCCCCAGAGCGCATCGGCGGGCACCTGCAGTTCGCCCATGCTGTCGTGCTCGACCCGAAAGGAACTCGTCATACATGCACTCCGCGGCAGTGGCGCCCGGCCGGACGACCGTATGCGTTATGATGCAAATCCTAGCACCTCAAGGCCCCGCGCAACGCATGTCTGGGTCCCCGAACGAGCCCCTCACCGCGCTGGACGCGCTCTCCCCGGTCGATGGCCGCTATCACGCGACCACCGCGCCGCTGCGCGAGCTGCTCTCGGAAGCGGGGCTGATCCGCGAACGCATCCGCATCGAGGCGCAATGGCTGCTGCACCTGGCCGCCGCCGTACCGCAGTTGCCGGGCGCGCAGCTCTCCGCGGGCGTGCGCGACCGCGCCGCCGCTCTGGCACGCGCACCGGAGGCAGGCGCGCCCACGGCGGTTAAGGCGATCGAGGCGCGCATCAACCACGACGTCAAGGCGGTGGAGTATTACGTGCGCGAGCAGCTCAAGGCCGCGGGCGCCTCGGCCGCGACGCTTGAGTTGGTGCACTTTGCCTGCACCTCGGAGGACCTCAACAACCTCAGTTACGCCCGCCTGCTCGCCGCGGCGCGTGCGACCCTGCAGGTCACCTTGAGTGCGCGCATCGGGGAGTTGACGCAGCTCGCGCACCGCTACGCGGACATGGCAATGCCCTCGCGCACCCACGGCCAGCCGGCAAGCCCAACCACCTTAGGAAAGGAGTGCGCGAATTTCGCGGCACGCCTCAAGCGCGCGCAGCGGCGCTTCGCCGCGGTGAGCATCCTCGGCAAGTGGAATGGTGCGGTGGGTAATTTCAACGCGCACACCGCCGCGCTGCCCGCCCTTGACTGGCCGCAGATCGCGGCCGGCTTTGTCGGCTCGCTGTCACTGGAATACAACCCCTGGACAACGCAAATTGAGCCGCACGACTGGATCGCCGAATACTGCGACGCGCTCGCCGCCATCAACGTCATCCTCACGGATCTGTGCCGCGATGTGTGGGGCTACATTTCCCTCGGCTACCTGCGCCAGCGCGCCGTGCCCGGTGAAGTCGGCTCTTCCACCATGCCGCACAAGGTCAATCCGATTGACTTCGAGAACGCGGAAGGCAACTGCGGGGTCGCCAACGCGCTGCTGCGACATTTCTCCGAGAAGCTGCCAATCTCGCGCTGGCAGCGCGATCTCACCGACTCCACCGTGCTGCGCAACCTCGGCGTCGCTCTCGGGCACACGTTGATCGCCTGGAGTGCCCTCGGGCGCGGTCTGGGGAAGATCGAGGCCGATCCGGCCCGCATGGCCGAGGATTTTGAGGCGGCGTGGGAGGTGTTGGGAGAGGCGGTACAGACCGTGCTGCGCGCCGCCGGTGTGCCCGAAGGCTACGAGCGGCTGAAGGAGTTTACCCGCGGGCGCGCGATCGACGGGCCGACGCTCGCCGCTTTCATCGACGCTCTGCCGCTCGCGGCGAACGAGAAAGCGCGGCTGCGCGCGCTCACGCCGGCCCAATACACCGGCCTTGCGGCCCGGCTGGCGCGCGAGATCTGAGGGCTCAGGGCGCCCTTAAAGGGGGTTCCCGCGGGGTTCCCGCCGCGCTTGCGCATCCGCCTGCCCGGCTCGGGGATCCGCCCCAGCCCCGCCGGAAGTGCGAACTGCGCCGCGCTTTTGACTTACTCCCCTCCGCAGGGGGCCCCAAAACGTGAACCGTGCCGCACTGATTTCTCAAGTTTCCTCACTAAGATCCTCCGCAGCCTGCCTTTCGTGCAGGCAAAGCGGGGCGCCCAGGCGTGGCAATTACCGGGGAAATCGACATCAACAGTGCGCTGGCGCAGCTCGCCAATGCACGCTATGCGTCCGATTCGGTCAGCAGCAATGGCCCCGGCCTGAACCGCCAAGGCGGGGAGACGCTCGCGGTGTTGACCTCCCTGGCCGAGGTGCGCGCCGCCGTCAATGAGATTGCCGCCACCGCCCAACGCCTGATTTCCATCTACACACCCGATCTTGAACCGGACCTCTACGACCAGAGCGCTTTCCTCGAGGTCATCAAGCACTTCGTGCTGACGCGCAGCTTTGCCAAGGTGCGCGTGCTGCTCGCCGAGCCCAGTCGCGTCATGCGCGACAGCAATCGCTTCGTCGCCATGGGACGGCGCCTGTCCAGCTGCATCGACATCCGCTATGTTGCCGCCCAGGCACCGCAGCGCGCCTCGGCGTATCTGATCGCCGATGACCGGGCGATCGTCTATCGCATGCGTGCCGATACCTGGGACGGTGTCGCCGACATCAACAATCAAATCGCCGCGCGTTTGTATCTGCAGGAGTTCGATCAGGTGTGGAACGCCAGCGCAGCCGAGCACGGACTGCGCGCCGCCCGCCGCGGCTGATCGACACCCGGTCCTGCGCGCGCGGGCGGTTACAATCGGCCGCATGCCCCGCACGCCTGATATCACCGTCGCAGCCGTCACCCATACGGCCGGCCGTTTCCTCTTCGTCGAGGAACGTATCAATCACCGCCTCGTGTTCAATCAGCCCGCCGGCCACGTCGAGCGTGGCGAGTCGCTGCTCGCGGCCGTCGTGCGTGAGGTGCGCGAAGAGACCGCTTGGCACTTCGAGCCGCAGGAGCTGCTCGGGGTATACCTGTGGCGCCGACCCACGGCACGCCGCGCGACGTTGCGCTTCGCCTTCACCGGCACGGTCCGCGACCACGACGCGAACCAGCGTCTCGACCGTGGCATCGTGCGCACCCACTGGCTCTCCCAGAGCGAACTCAAGGAACACGCCGACCGGCTGCGCAGTCCCCTGGTGTTGCGCTGCGTGGAGGATTACTTCGCTGGCGAGCGCGGCAGTCTTGCGAGCGTCGCGCAACTGGACCTGGAGAGCGCCGCCGGCGTGACTCCCACCGCGCGCCTGTAAGCGCGTAGCGCTGCCCTGCGCTGCGCTAGAATTGACCCATGGCCGATCCGAAGCTCCCTCCACCCTCCGCCGGCGCGCGCGTCATCGTCGGCCTCTCCGGCGGCGTGGATTCCGCGGTCGCGGCACTGCTTCTGAAGGAGGCCGGCTGGGACGTGCAGGCGCTGTTCATGAGCAACTGGGAGGAGGACGACGATGCCTACTGCACCGCCGCCCAGGACTACCAGGATGCCCGCGCGGTCGCCGCCGAGCTTGCGATCCCGCTGCATCGGGCGAGCTTCGCCCGAGAGTACCGCGAGCGCGTGTTCAGCCACTTCCTGCGCGAGCATGCGGCCGGCCGCACGCCCAACCCGGATGTGCTTTGCAACCGGGAGATCAAGTTCGGCGTGGGACTTCACTGGGCGCGACGCCTGGGCGCGAGCCACTTCGCGACCGGACACTATGCACGACTGCTCCAGACCCCAGACGGCATCGGGCTCTTTCGGGCCCGCGATCTCACCAAGGACCAGAGCTATTTCCTCACCGCGGTGCCCCGCGAAGAACTGGCGCGCACGCTCATGCCGCTCGGCGAGCTGGATAAGGCGGCGGTACGCGAGCGCGCCCGACGCGCGGGACTGGCGGTGTTCGACAAGCCCGACAGCACCGGCATCTGTTTCATCGGCGAGCGGCCGTTCCGCGACTTTCTGGGCCGCTATCTCCCCCGAACGCCCGGGGCGATCGAAGCGCTCGACGGTGAGCAGTTAGGCACACATGAGGGACTGGCCTTTTACACCCTGGGGCAACGCACGGGTCTGAACATCGGTGGCCGGCAGGGTCGCGCCGAAGGGCCTTGGTATGTGGCGGCCAAGGATGCCACACGCAACTCGTTGCTCGTCGTGCAGGGCCATGATCACCCGCAGCTCTTCAGCACGGGCCTGGAAAGCGGTCGCTGGCACTGGCTTGCACCGCTTCGGGGCGCGCCGTTCGAGGCCGGCGTGAAGCTGCGCTACCGCCAAATGGATCAGCCGGCGCACCTGGAACCGCGCGCCGATGGCACGGTGTGCGTTGTCTTTGCCCAGCCGCAGCGCGCGGTCACGCCCGGCCAGTACGTCGTCGCCTACGAGGCGGACCGCTGCCTCGGCGGCGCGGTGATCGAGAGCGTCAGCCGCGCGGCACTCCGCTCGGCCGCCGCCTGACGCTTAAGGCGGCGGCGGCAGGGCACGCCCGATATAATCGGCGGCTCACAGCGGAGATACGCATGACGAACAGTTTCCGGGCGCGCTCGACACTGACTGCCGCGGATCGCTCCTACGAGATCTGGAGCCTCGCGGCGCTGCCGCAGGAGAAACTCGCGCGCCTGCCCTACTCGCTCAAAGTGCTGTTGGAGAACCTTCTGCGCTTCGAGGACGGGGTAAGCGTCACCCGCGCGGACATCGAGGCGCTCCTAGAATGGAACCCGGCCGCCACACCCTCGCACGAGATCGCCTTCACGCCCGCGCGCGTCATCCTGCAGGACTTCACCGGCGTCCCCTGTGTTGTGGACCTCGCAGCGATGCGTGAGGCCATTGTCCGTCTTGGCGGGGATGCCGAGCGCGTCAACCCGCTCAACCCGGCCGAGCTCGTGATCGATCACTCAGTGCAGGTCGATGAGTACGGGTTCGCCGGCGCACTCGCGGCCAACACTGCGATCGAATTTTCGCGCAACAAGGAACGCTACGCGTTCCTGCGCTGGGGCCAGACGGCGTTCCGCAACTTCTCGGTCGTGCCGCCCAACACCGGTATCGTCCACCAGGTCAACCTTGAGTACCTTGCCCGCGTGGTGTTCGACACGGAGTCAAACGGCACCCATCGCGCCTACCCCGACACGCTCGTCGGCACCGACTCGCATACCACCATGATCAACGGCCTCGGTGTGCTCGGCTGGGGTGTGGGCGGCATCGAGGCGGAAGCGGCCATGCTCGGCCAGCCAGTGACCATGCTCATTCCACAGGTCATTGGCTTTCGGCTCGAGGGCAAACTTCCCGTGGGTGCGACCGCGACCGATCTGGTGCTGACGGTGACCGAGATGCTGCGCAAGAAAGGCGTCGTCGACAAGTTCGTCGAGTTCTTCGGCGACGGACTTGGCAACCTGCCGCTCGCCGATCGGGCCACCATCGCGAACATGGCGCCCGAGTACGGCAGTACCTGCGGGCTCTTTCCGATCGATGCAGAGACGATCCGTTACCTCGAACTCTCCGGTCGCCCGCGTGAGCGCATCGAGCTCGTCGGCACCTACGCCAAAGCGCAGGGCATGTGGCGCCACCACGGCGCGCCACACGCCCGCTACACCGATGAGCTGGAGCTCGATCTGGCCAAGGTTGAGCCGAGCCTCGCCGGTCCGCGCCGCCCGCAGGACCGCGTGCCGCTCAAGAGCGCCAAGACGGTGTACGAGAGCAATGCCAAGAAAGCCGCCGACGAGCGCAGCGCGCGCGGCACGAAGGCGGGCGGCACGGCTCCCGTGACACTCGACGGGCAGAAGTTCGAGCTCAAGGACGGCGCGGTACTCATTGCCGCCATCACGAGTTGCACCAATACCTCCAATCCCTCGGTCATGCTGGGCGCAGGCCTCCTCGCGCGCAAGGCACGGGCGCGGGGCCTGAAGGCCAAACCCTGGGTGAAGAGCAGCCTCGCGCCCGGTTCGCGTGTAGTCACCGACTATTTCACCAAGGCGGGCGTGCTTGAGGATCTGGCCACAGTCGGCTTTGACCTCGTGGGCTACGGCTGCACGACTTGCATCGCCGAAGGAACTCGCGTGCTGCTCGCCAACGGCATGTCGCGCCGCATCGAGCAGCTGCCGCGCGACGGCGGGGCGCGGCTCTTCGGTCCGAACGCCGAGCGCCACCTCGCCACGGCTGTGCAAAGCGAAATGATGGTCCGGGGCGAGCGTGATTGCGTCACGCTGATTCTGCAGGACGGGCGCAGTCTCACCTGCACGCCGGATCACGAAATCCTCTGCGAAGACGGACGCTGGCTGCGCGCCGAACAGCTCCGGTGCGGCCAGGACCGTGTGGTCATGGGCATCGAGGCCCCCGCAGATGAGCCGGGTGCAGACGAGGCCGGTTACGAACTGCGGGTGGGTGATCGCGCTTTCTCCATGAGGAACGGGCACGAACGCAGCTGTACGCTGGCATTTGCGCGGCTGCTCGGGCATCTGCTTTCCGACGGGTCGATCAGTGTTACCGAGCAGGGACGAATGAACGTCGGCCAGGCCCTCGACCGGGAAGCGGTGCTGAACGACATCGAGTTACTGACCGGGAAACGCCCGCTCGGCACCCGCTACCACGAGCGGAAATGGTCGATCGTCCTGCCGCGCGAACTGACACAGGCCGCCATTGCCCTGCCCGGCCTACGGGTGGGCAGACGCATCGATCAGGCGCCCTCTCTTCCGGACTTCCTGCTGCGCGAAGAGTGCCCCGTCGCAGTCGTGCGCGAGTACCTCGGCGGACTCTTCGGCGCGGACGGCCACGGTCCTATCCTGAAGCGGTGGGGCACGCGCGATGGAGACGCAAGCCTCGAGCCGCCGGCTTATTCGCAAAGTGCCAAGCCCGAATTTGCGAACCAAACCAGGCACATGATGCAAGAGATTGTTCGCCTGCTGGTGCGCTGTGGCGTGAAGGCGCGCGGCGCACAGATCCGCGACTATCCCACCCGTCATTCTGATTCTTCCTACCCAAGCGCGCGCGACGGCATCTTGCGCAGGGAGATCCGGCTCGAATTGCCCGAGGGGCTCTCGTTCGTGGAGCGGGTTGGGTTTCGTTACTGTGTGGACAAGACACTGCGCGCCAGCGCCGCAGCCGTCTACTGGCGCACGGTCGATTCGATCAACCGACAGCGACTGTGGATGGCCGACCGGCTCGAGGCGCTGCACCAAGCGCGCAGCGATCTCTCGTTCTTGCGTGCGCGTGCGCTGGCTGCCGCCGAGCTCACTGAACTCGAAACTGCGGTGTTCCCGCAGTACACGTTGCTCGAAGGTCATGATCGGTTTTCGCGACTGCCCGCGGCGAGCGCGCGCCCGTTTCGTCCGTTGCACCGCGAAAGCTGCGACTTTCCCGCCCCCGCAGAATTGTTTGAGGAGCTTGGGGTAAGCGGCTGGTTTACGGGATTGCAAACGCAATCGGGCAGCGGACACCCGAAACTCTACTGCCTCGAGAAGGAATCCCTGGCGCTACCGACCTTCTCGCTCCGGGTTGTGGACCGACGCGCCGCCGGCAAGCGCAAGGTCTACGACCTTGCGGTGAATGATCTGCACGCCTTCGTCGCCGGGACCGTCTGCGTGCACAACTGTATCGGCAATTCTGGACCTCTGAAGCCGGAGATTTCCGCGGCCGTAAAGGCCGGCGACCTGACCGCCTGTGCGGTGCTCTCCGGTAATCGCAACTTTGAGGGTCGCGTGCACCCAGAAGTGCGCATGAACTTCCTCGCCTCCCCACCGCTGGTGGTGGCGTACGCACTGGCCGGCACGCTCGACATCGACCTGACCAGCGAGCCGCTCGGTACCAGCCAGGATGGGAAGCCCGTCTTCCTCGCCGACCTCTGGCCGAGCGATCAGGAGGTGCAGGAGACTCTGCTGCGCGCCCTCGATTCGCAGATGTTCCGGCATAGCTACGCGAGCGTGTTTCAGGGCGATGACAACTGGGCCAGCATCAAGGTGCCGGCCGGTAAGCTCTACAGCTGGGATGCGACATCGACCTACGTAAAGAATCCGCCGTACTTCGAAGGCATGACGATGACGCCGGCGCCGCTCCAGGACGTGCAAGGCGCGCGCGTCCTCGCGCTGCTGGGGGACTCGGTCACGACCGACCACATCTCGCCGGCCGGCAACATCTCTAAAAGCAGTCCCGCGGCGCGCTACCTGATCGAGCAGGGTGTCGAACCGAAGGATTTCAACTCCTATGGCGCCCGCCGCGGCAACCACGAGGTCATGTTGCGCGGCACCTTCGCCAATATCCGCCTGCGCAACCAGCTGGTGCCCGGTGTTGAGGGCGGCATGAGCGTGCATCTGCCGGAGGGCGAACAGGCCTCCATCTACGACGTCGCCATGCGCTACCAGAAGGAAGGCACGCCGCTTGTGGTGCTGGCCGGTCGCGAGTACGGCACCGGCTCCTCGCGCGATTGGGCCGCCAAGGGCACGATGCTCTTGGGCGTCAAGGCGGTGCTCGCCGAGAGCTTCGAGCGCATTCATCGCTCGAACCTCATCGGCATGGGAGTCGCGCCGCTGCAATTTGAACCCCGGCAGACCGCGGCCTCGCTCGGTCTCACCGGCCGCGAAGTGTTCGCGCTCGAAGGATTAAGTCGCCCGGATGCGCGCGAGGTGCGCGTCACGGCGACCCCCGAGAAGGGCAAGCCGATCACGTTTACCGCGCGGCTGCGCATTGATACGCCCAAGGAGCGCGAGTACTACCGCCACGGCGGCATCCTGCAGTACGTGCTGCGGCAACTCGCCGCAAGCGGCGGCGCGGCCTGATCGAACCCGGCACGCGCGTGGCGCAGCGCCCGGACGAGGCGCCGAGCGCACACGTGCCGCTGGTCGCGGTATTCGACCTCGACGGCACGATCACGCGCCGCGACGCGCTGCTGCCGTACGTGTGGGGATTTCTCCTGCGCTACCGGCCGTGGCGCCTGCCGTGCCTGCTCGCCGTGCTGCCCGAGTGCGTGCGCTTCCTCGCCGGACGCGCGGACCACGGCACACTCAAGTCCGCGCTCATTCGCGCAACACTCGGGGGCGAGCAGCGCGCGCGCCTTGACGCCTGGACGACCCGCTTCGTGGAGCGCCTGCTCAAGCAGGGCGTCTTCAGCGACGCCCTGAAGCGCGTCACCCAGCACCGCGCGGACGGGGACTATCTGGTGCTCCTAAGCGCGAGCCCGGAACTCTTCGTGCCCCAGGTAGGTGAAGCCCTGGGCTTCGCGCAGGTGCTGTGCACCGGCCTCACCTGGAACGCGGACACGCTCCTCGGCGAGCTCAGCACCCCCAACCGCCGCGGCGAGGAGAAAGTGCGCTGCGTGGAGCGGCTGCGCGGCGCGCACCCGGGTGAGGGGTTCGCCGCCTACGGCAACGCGGCCTGTGACGTGCCGCACCTGCGGATGGTCGAACGGCCGCTCTTGGTGAACGGTAATCGCCGCGCCCGCAAGTCGGCCAAGCGCTACGGCATTCCGACGGCGACCTGGCGCTAGAGGCGCCTCCCGCATCGCATGCGTGCGGTTACATTGAGGTGCGGATCTGCCACAGCTCCGGAAAGAATTTAAGCTCGAGCGCCTTGGCGAGGTAAGAGACGCCTCCGGTGCCCCCCGTCCCGGACTTGTAGCCGATGATGCGCTCGACGGTCTTCAGATGATGCGCACGCCACAGCTGGAAGTTGTGGTCCAGATCGACCAGGCGCTCGGCGAGCTCGTATAGATCCCAGCCCTTATCGGCGTTGTGATAGACCCCAAGCCAGGCGCCGGCGACCTGCTTGCTCGCGCGGTACGGCTGACTGAAATCCCGCGTCAGGTAGTCGGCCGGAATCTCGTAACCGCGGCGGCTGAGCAGCCGCAGCACCTCATCGTACAGCGACGGCGACTCAAGGGCCCGCTTGAGGGTGTCGAAGGCCAGCGGATCACGCTGGTGCACGGCGAGCATGTCGGCGTTCTTGTTGCCGAAGAGGAACTCGAGCAGCCGGTACTGCAGCGACTGGAAGCCCGACGAGCGCCCGAGCGCGTTGCGAAACGCCGAGTATTCGAACGGTGTCATGGTCGAAAGCACGTCCCACACGGTGATCAACTGCGTCTGCGTGCGCGAGATGCGCGCCAGCATCTTCAGTGCCGGGCCCAGATCGTCCTGCCGCACGCAGACGAGCGCGGCCGTCAGCTCGTGCAGCATCAGGCGCATCCACAACTCGGATACCTGGTGCACGATTATGAAGAGCATCTCGTTGTGCTCGCTCGAGAGCGGCCGCTGTGCGGCAAGCAGCTTATCCAGATGCAGGTACTCGCCGTAGGAGAGCGAAGCACCCAGATCCCAGTGCACCGCCTCGTCGGCGAGCTCCACACGCTCGGTTTTGTCATACGGGCCGGTAGTCATGAGCACGGATGGTACACGTCGCCCACCGCACAGCAACCGCCGCCCCAAACGGCGAGGCGGCAGCGAGCGGAATCCGCTACGATCGCGCGCCAGTGTTGGCCAGCGATTTCCCCCCGCCCGTGAGCGCACCGATCCTCGAAGTCCGCGACCTCGTCAAGGAATACCCGTCCACCACGGCCGTGGCGGGGGTGTCGTTCAGCGTGCCCGAAGGGATCTGCTTTGGCCTCCTCGGGCCAAACGGCGCCGGCAAGACCACCACGATCGAGATTATGGAGGGCATCCTGCCGGCGACCTCCGGCGAAGTACGCTATCGCGGTGAGCCTCTCGGTGCGCGCTTTCGCGAGGACGCGGGCATTCTCTTCCAGAAGACCGCGCTGCAGGACTTCCTCACGGTGCGCCAAAGCATTGCCCTCTTCCGCGGGCTCTACACCCATGGTTTGGAGGTCGAGGAGGTGATCCGGCTGTGCGCGCTCGAGAAGCTCGCCAACCGCGACAGCCGCAAGCTCTCGGGCGGTCAGCAGCAGCGACTGCTGCTCGCCATCGCCCTGGTCAACGACCCGGCGGTGCTGTTCCTGGATGAGCCGACCACGGGCCTGGATCCGCAGGCGCGGCGCAGCTTCTGGGAACTGGTTGAGTCCATCAAGGCGCGGCGCAAGAGCATCATCCTCACCACGCACTACATGGAAGAGGCGGAACTGCTGTGCGATGAGATCGCCATCATGGACCGCGGGCGCCTCGTGGCGATGGGCCCGCCGCGCAAGCTCCTGCACGAGCATTTTGCGGAGGTGATGCTCGAGCTGCCGCGCCAGGACTTCCCGGCGGGAGCGCACGCTCTGCCGCTGAATGTCATCGCCGGCCCGGAACGGGTGGAAATCAGCACCCATGACCTGGAGAGCACGCTGCGCGTACTGCTCGAGGCGCGCGTGCCGCTCACGCATCTGCGCATCCGCCCCCCCAATCTCGAGGACCTGTTCCTGGAGCTCACCGGCACGGAGCTGCGTCCGTGATCAAGCGCATGCTCTCGGTGCTGCACGCGCGCAACCTGGAATTCCTGCGCGACCGCGGCACGCTGCTCTTCACGACGCTCCTGCCGCTCATGCTGGTCATCGGCATGGGCTTCGTGTTCGGCGGCCCCGAGCGGGCGCTGTTCAAGGTGGGGGTGGTGACGGCGCATATTGATACGCAGGCGGACGCCTTCCTGCGCGAGCGCTACGTGCAGTTCGTTCCCGAGCCGGATGAAGGCACGGGGCTGCACAAGCTCACGCACCAGCAGATCGACCTGCTCTTGCAGCTGCAACCGCCGCTGCGCTACTGGGTGAACACCGACTCGCCCAAGGGCTACATCGTCGAGAAGCTGCTGCTCGCGGCCGATCCGCACGCCGAGCGTGAGACCGTCGCCGGCGCCGGACTGCGCTACGTCGACTGGCTCTTCCCCGGCATTCTCGGCATGAACATGATGTTCAGCTGCCTCTTCGGGGTCGGTTACGTGGTGGTGCGCTACCGCAAGAGCGGCTTCCTCAAGCGCCTGCACGCGACACCGCTGACCGCCTTCGAATTCCTCGGCGCGCAGGTGCTCTCGCGCCTGGCCCTCATCCTGTTCGTCACGGTCATCTTATACGTCGGCATCAGCACCATCATCGGGTTTCACAACGCGGGTAACTTCCTGCTGCTGCTGGTGGTGGCGGTTCTGAGCGCGCTCTCGATGGTCGCCATGGGACTCACGATCGCGGCGCGCTTTTCCAGCGAGGAACTGGTTGGCGGGCTGCTCAACATACTCACCTGGCCAATGATGCTGCTTTCGGGTATCTGGTTCTCACTCGAGGGCTCACCGCGCTGGATCCAATGGCTCGCACATATTTTTCCCCTGACGCACACACTCGATGCGGCGCGCGCCGTGATGCTCGACGGCGCCGGCCTGAAGGCGATTGCGCCTCATCTGTTGTATCTTGCCGCCACTGCGTTCGGCTTCCTCGCCTTCGGCGCCTGGTCGTTCCGCTGGCGCATTGAGTGACCCACGAACGCCCCCGGAGTACCCCCGCGTGCAGTTCCTCAGCGACAACACCTCCACCGCCTGCCCCGAGATTCTGGCGGCGCTCGCGGCGGTCAATCACGGCCGGGTCCACAGCTACGGCGATGACGAGTGGACCGGCCGCCTCAACCGCTGCTTCAGCGATTACTTCGGCACCGAGGTGCGTGCCTTTGCGGTCGCGACCGGAACCGCGGCGAACTCCCTGAGTCTCGCCACTCTGAGCCCGCCGTACGGGGCTGTGTTCGCGCACCGCGACGCCCATATCGAAACCGACGAATGCGGCGCCCCGGCCTTTTTCTCCGGTGGCGCGCAACTTGCGCTCCTGCCGGGGGAGCACGCCCGCATCGCACCGGAGAGCTTTGCGCAGGCGCTTGCAGATCACCCGTCCGTCAATGTGAGTCTGCACAGCGTGCAGCCCGCCGCCTTGTCGCTCACGCAGATGACCGAGTTCGGCACCGTTTACCGCCCCGCCGAGCTTCACCAGCTGTGCGCGCTTGCCCACGCCCGCGCCTTGAAGGTGCAGATGGACGGGGCACGCTTTGCCAATGCCGTCGCCTTCCTCGACTGCCACCCGGCCGAGATCACCTGGCGCGCCGGGGTCGACGTGCTTTCCTTTGGCGCGACCAAGAACGGCGCGCTGGCCGCCGAGGCGGTCGTGTTCTTTGACCTGGCGCTGGTGCGCGACTTCGAGCTGCGGCGCAAACGCGCCGGGCACCTGTTCTCCAAGTCGCGCTACATCGCCGCGCAGCTCCTCGCCTACGTCGAGACCGGTCTGTGGAAGCGCAACGCCCAACGCACCAACGCACTCGCGCAGCGCGTGGCGCGCGCAGCCACGGCCGCGGACCTGCTGCACCCGGTCGAGGGCAATGAGATATTCGTGCGCTTTGGCATCGAGCGACGCCAGCGCCTGCGCGCGGCGGGCTTCGAGTTCTACGACTGGGGGCCGCCGCACCATGGCGAGGCGCGCCTGGTGGTCTCCTGGGACCAGCCCGAGGGGGAAGTCGACGCGCTGTGCGCCGCACTCGCCCGGCTGTAAGCCGGCGGCGCCCCTATAGCTCGCGCAGGCCGGTCGTCACCGGCAGGCGCGCGGCGCGGATTGCCGGCAGCAATCCCCCGACCATTCCGATCGTGACGGCGATGATGAGTCCCTCTATGACCAATTGCGGGGTGACTTTGAAGCTGAACACCACCTGCGTAAAGTTCTGACCCAGGGTCGACACCGACAGGTTGTTGAAGAACACGTAAGCGAACAGCGCTCCGAGGATGCCGCCGACGAGGGCGAGCAGCAGCGCCTCGAGCATCACCGAAACCAGCACGGGTAGCCCGCCAAAACCGATGGCCCGCAGCGTAGCGATCTCCTTGCCGCGCGCGGCGACGGCCGCGTACATGCTGTTCAGCGCTGCGAAAACCGCGCCAAGTGCCATGATGATGGTGACAATGCCGGCGAGCAGACCGATAGTCTGCCGGAACTGCTTGGTCTGCCCGCTGAAGTAGTCGCGCTCGCGCACCACGTCGACGTTGACGCGCGGGTCAGCGGCAAGACCACTCTTGAGCTTCCCGAACCCGCCGGCACCATCGAGCGCGGCGAGGACGGAGCTGGAGCCGGTGCGCTGGAAGGTCGTGCGCGCCACGTTAATGTCGGTCCACAGCTCGCTGTCGTGTGCGTCGCCGGATTCGAACTCCCCGACCACTGTCCAATCCGAGCCGCGCATGCGCAGGACGTTGCCGATCTCAGCCCCCTGGAACTGTCGCAATACCCCGGAACCCACGATCAGCTCGCGTAGCCCGGGTGTGAAGTTGCGCCCCGCGATGATCTTGAGCTTCGGTCGCAGCGCAAAAGCGGTCGGCTCGACCCCGCGCACCGTGATGTTGGCGCCGCTGTTCTTGTCATCCTTGCGGATCAGTTCCGCAATGACCATCACTTCCGCGGAGGCCTGAGGTTTGCCGTCCGCGCCGGCGGCAATGCCCGGAGCCTCCTCAATGATATCGGTCTGCGTGCGGTCCAGCCCGGAATTGAGCTCCGCATCGGACCCGCCGCGCATGATGATGGCCGCATCGTCGCGTCCGGTGGCTTTCAGGGTGTCCGTGAAGCCGGCCGCCATCGCCAGCAGCGCGCAGAACACTGCCACGACACCCGCCAGACCAATGACGATGACGAGCGAAGGTGCCCAGCGCTGCGGAATGCTGCGGATATTGATGCCGGTAATGGCTAAGGCCTGGCGCAACACAGTGTGATCTCCTTGCGCCTAGCGACCCGCCAGCGCGTCCACGATCTTCAGGCGCTGCGCGCGCAGCGCCGGCAGCAGTCCCACCGCCACGCTCATCAGCACAATGGTGGCAATGCCGATCAGCCATACCTTCACATCAACGTACACCGGGAACTGATTGCCCGTGCCCTTGGTGACCGCAGCCCCCGCGTAGGTCGCAAGTACCAGGCCCACCAAGCCGCCCACGAGGCACAGGGTGAAGGCTTCCGCGAACACGAAGCCGAGCACGCTGCGGTCGGAGAATCCGAGCGTCTTCAGCACCGCAAGCTCCGGAATGCGCTCGCGCACACTCTGCGCCATGGTGTTGCCGACGACGAGCAAGAGGGTAAAAAACACGGCGAATAAGATCCAGCGCACGATAAGTCCGATGTCACCGATCTGCTTGACGAAGCTGACGTTGAAGTCCTTTTCCGTCTGGGTCTTGGTCTCATCGGGGGAGTTCTCGAACATCGCGTCCACGGTCTTGCTGACGGCCGCCGCCTGGTTGCTGTCGGTGAGCTTGAGGATGAAGAAATTCGTGCGTCCTCTGCCGAACTGATTGGCCTCATCGAAGTAGTCGTAATTGATGAAGGCCTGGTTGGTGCGCTTCTTGCTGTCGTCGTCTTTGCCGTCGAAGATGCCCACGAGGTCGAACACCCAGGACTTGCTGCCGTCCTTCTGCGGGTAAATGTTGGACGAGATCGGAATCTTTTCGCCCACCTTCCAACCGTACTGATCCGCCATCTGCTTGCCGGCAATCATGCTGGTACGGATCTTGGCGAACCCCTGCCACTGCTCATCAGGCATCATGTATTCTGGGTACACATCGCGCTGCCGCAGCGGGTCGGTCGCAAACACGATGAGCTGGGTGTTCTCCTGCCACACGCCACCGAACCACTGCCAGTAGGCCACGCGCGCAACGCCCGGCACGGCCTCGAGCTTGGGCAGCATGCTGATCGGCAGCGCGGTCGTAAAGGAGACCCGCGCCTGTGTGATGAGGCGGGTCGCGCCGACAAAGTCGGCTCCCGCGTTGAACATCGAGTTGATCGACTGCAGCAAACCGAACAGCAGGAACGCCATGATCACCGACAGCAGCGTCAGGATCGTGCGCGTGCGCTTGCGGAACAGATTCGCGATGACGAAACCGCTCTTGGTCATGGGTCACCTCGCCCGTTGCTCAGGCTGCCTGCTCGAGCAACTGCCCCTTCTCCAGATGCAGCGTGCGCCGCGCAAACTCGGCCGCCTTCGGATCGTGCGTCACGATGACGATGGTCTTGCCGTGCTCGCGGTTCAGGACCTGCAGTAGCCCGAGGATCTCATCCGCGGTCTTGCGGTCAAGATCGCCCGTGGGCTCATCGCACACGAGCAGCTGCGGGTCCGAAACCAGCGCCCGCGCGATCGCGACGCGCTGCTCCTGGCCGCCGGAGAGCTCGCGCGGCTTGTGCTTGGCGCGATCGGCGAGTCCGACCACCTGTAAGGCGACGGCCGCGTTCTTCTTGCGCTGCGCGGCGGACAGCTTGGTCAGCAGCAGTGGCAGCTCGACGTTGCCTTCGGCGCTGAGCACCGGCATGAGATTGTAGAACTGGAATACGAAGCCGACGTTGTGGGCGCGCCAGCGCGCCAGCTCCCCGCTGGAGAGTTTGTCGATGCGATTGCCCCCCACCAGCACCTCCCCGGAGGTGGGCTGATCCAGCCCACCGATGAGATTCAGGAGCGTCGTCTTGCCCGACCCGGAGGGGCCCATGAGCGCCACGAAGTCGCCCTTGGGGATCTCGAGTGTGAGTCCGTGCAGAACCTCCACCTTCTGCTGGCCGCGCTCGTACACCTTGGTGACATTGCGGACGGCAACCATAGGTTCGCTCATAAAGTCCTCGCCTCTGAGGGGTATGGAGTGTTGTCTTGTCTCATGACTTCGCCACGCGTACCGCGGCGCCGTCGGTCAGCTCAGGTGGCGGATCGATGATCACCGTCTCGCCGGCGGCAAGACCGGTGAGCACCTGCCGCGCATCGCCCATCGTGCTGCCGAGTGTGACGGTGCGTTGCTGCGCCTTTTGGTCCTGGAGCACGTAGACGACGTTTTGTGAGCCTGCCGTGCGAATCGCGGCGAGCGGCACCAGCACACCTTTGGGGGGCAGCTGCGCCTCGCTCGCGGGCTTTTTCTCCTCGAGGAAGGAGACGCGCACGCCCATGTCCGGCACGATGCGCTCGTCCTTCAGTTCCAGCCCGATGCGTACCTTCACGGTCGCCTTGGAGCGATCCGCCGTGGGGATGATGGCGATGACGTGCGAGGGAATCTTCCAGTCCGGATAGGCGTTCAGCACCGATGCGACCGGCTGACCGGGCTGCACGCGGTTAATGTAGGCCTCGTTGACGTCAACCTCGATCTCAAGGGAATCCATGTCCACGATCGTGCCGATGCCGGTGCGCGTAAAGCTCCCGCCCGCGGAGAAAGGCGAGATGATCTCCCCGACCTGCGCGGACTTCGCGATCACGACGCCGGTGAAGGGCGCGCGCACCGTGCAGTAATCGAGCTGCACCTGCGCGGAGCGCAGATTGGCCGCGGCCAGATCGATTTGGCGGCGCTGCCCGAGCACCTGCGCCGTCTGCGCATCGACCTGGGTGCGCGCCTGCTCGACCGCCTGCTCGGAAACGAGATTGCGTTTGACGAGGTCGTCGGCGCGCTTCACGTCGCGCACGCTCTGGGCGAGCTGCACCTGGTCCTGGGTGAGCTGCGCCTGCGCAGAATTCAAGGCCGCCTCGGCCTGCGCGAGCGATGCGCGCTGCGCGGTGTCGTCCAGGCGCCCGATCACCTGCCCGGCCTTGACGTGATCACCCTCCTCGATGAGCACGGCGGTGACGGTGCCGGTAATCTGCGCCGACACCGTCGCCTCGCGGCGCGCGGTCACGTAGCCGGTGGCATCGAGCACGGAGGCGCTCGCGGCGGCGTCGCCCGGAATGGGACGCGCGGCGGCGACATGCACGGGAACGGCCTTGGCACCGGCAAACGTCCACCAGGCAACGCCCAGCAGCAACAGCGCGCCGAGCGCGCCGCCGATGAGTCCGTAGCGGCGCACGGGCGAGGTGCCCGGTTCGCGTTCCGTGCGGTCGATACGCAGCTGCTGCAGCAGCGCTTTGTTGTCATTGTCCGAGGACATCCGCTGAAGATCCGCAGGCGAAGGCGCGCAAAGATAACATAGCCGGCCGGGGTTTCCGGCCGCATCGAGCCATACAGTACGCCCCTGCTGCGGCTGCTGTGCGGCCGCCCCCTGTTCGCGGTGGAAAATGTCAGATTGGGCGCCGCCGGGGCAGGTTTTTTGCGTCAGCCCGAAGCGATTTTCCCCATGAGAGCCCGCGCCTGCACATACTCCGGCGCGAGCAGCAGCGCATGCTCGAGCGCGTCGCGTGCGGCCACCGCATCGCCGTGCTCGAGCAAACTGCGCCCGAGCGATAAGTACGCCTCGGCTGCGCCCCACCCGGGCAGCGGCTCACGCGAGGCTCGCTCCTGCTCAAAGGCCGCCACCGTCGCCCGCAGCTTCACGAGCGCGCGCTCCTTGTTGCCCCCGAGCGCCGGTGGCAGCTCGTAGTCGGC
Source organism: uncultured Pseudomonadota bacterium (assembly GCA_963850955.1). Lineage (GTDB taxonomy): Bacteria > Pseudomonadota > Gammaproteobacteria > Steroidobacterales > Steroidobacteraceae > 13-2-20CM-66-19. The sequence goes on along the minus strand of CAWKMW010000004.1, from coordinate 2,649,597 downwards.
CAGGGCATCGAGCAGCAGTACGCGCGGGTCGTGCGGCGCCAGCTGCAGTGCGCGCTCGATGTCCTTGTGGGGCTTGTGACCGGCGAAGGGGGCGTGCAGGCCACCGGTGGCCAGCGGCAACCCCAGGCACGCCGAGCGCAGCGCCAGGGCTTGCGCATCGTCCGCGTGCGCCTCGAGCACACCATCGAGCGCGCGCACGCAGCGCTGCGCGAGCTGCCCCACGGAGGCACCCTGCGACGGCGGATGCAGTTCGCCCAGCTGTGCCAGGCGCCAGGCAACCAGAGCGGCGTAGTAAGCGTGCAGTGTGTCGCGCGAGTCATCGGTGGCCAGCCCCTCCTGCAGGTTTTGCAGTGCACGGCTGTCCTCGGTGTAGTAGCCGTATTGGATGCGGCTTTCGATATCGCGCCACTGTGTCTCATCGGCGCGCGCCACCGCCGCGATGCACCCGAGCAGCACCCAGACCGAAGCGCCGCGCAGGGCATGCGCTACCCGCACCCGAGACGCCGAGGATTCAGACCACCGCTGCAAAGCGCCCCCGTTCAGTAGAATGCGCGCAACATGCCGGAACATAACATAGCCTCGCCGTCGCTCGCCGCCGCAGCGGACGCCCCGCTCATCGATATCGGCATTAACCTTGGGCACGACAGCTACGACGCCGATCGCGAAGCGGTGCTCGCACGCGCACACGCCGCCGGCGTCGCACAGCTGATCGTCACCGGATCGAGCCTGGCGAGTACCGCCCAGGCGATCGCGCTGGCACGCGCGCACCCGCGGCGGCTGTTCGCCACGGCCGGCGTGCACCCGCATCACGCGAGCGAGCTGAGCGCGGAGCGCCTGGGTGAGCTGCGCGAACTGGCGCGCGCTCCGCAAGTGGTGGCCGTCGGGGAATGCGGCCTGGATTACTTCCGCAACTACTCCCCGCATGGCGCGCAGCAGGAGGCCTTTCACCGCCACCTCGTGCTCGCGCAGGAGCTCGGCAAGCCGCTCTTCCTGCACCAGCGCGATGCGCACGCCGACTTCGTCGCGATTCTGCGCGAGCATGCCCTCGCCTGGCGCGGCGTCGCCCACTGCTTCACCGGTTCGGCCGAGGAACTGCGCAGCTACCTCACGCTTGGGCTGGCGATCGGCATCACCGGCTGGATCTGCGATGAGCGCCGCGGCACCCACCTTGTCGCGCTAATGCCCCTCATCCCGGCCGAGCGGCTGCTGCTCGAAACCGATGGCCCGTATCTGCTGCCGCGGGACCTAAAGCCCAAGCCCGCCTCGCGGCGCAACGAACCGGCGTATCTTGCGCACATCGCCAGCGCCGTGGCGCGCGCGCGCGGGGAACCCCTCGCAACGCTCGCGCGCTCCAGCACGCGTGCGGCGCGCGCCCTCTTTGGGCTGCCAGACGACGATGCGATGTCGAACTGACCTGTGATTAAATGGATAAGTAGCGGTTATCTAAATCAAATGAGACCCCAAGATGGATGCTAAGCGCCTGAGCACCTTCATCGCAAAGACCTGGGATGACTCGATCATCGATCGGCTCATCGCCTACGTGCGCATACCGAACAAGTCGCCGCTCTTCGACCCGCACTGGGACGAGAACGGTTACATGGAGGCGGCCGTCAAGCTCATGGCCGATTGGTGCCGGGCGCAGCCCGTGCCGGGTGCGCGCGTCGAAGTACGCCGCCTCCCCGGCAAAACGCCGCTGCTGCTGATCGACGTCCCGGGGGAAATTCCCGGATGCGTGCTGCTCTACGGACACCTTGACAAGCAGCCGGAATTCACCGGCTGGCTGCCGGGCCTGGGCCCCTGGGAGCCGGTGATCCGCGACGGCAAACTCTACGGGCGCGGGTCTGCGGATGACGGCTACGCGGTGTTCAGCTCCCTCACCGCGATCGCGGCGCTCAAGGAGCAGCGCGTGCCGCTGCCGCGCTGCGTCGTGCTGATCGAAGCGTGTGAGGAAAGCGGCAGCATCGATCTGCCGGCGCATCTGAGCGCGCTCGGTGCCGCGCTCGGGGTGCCCTCGCTGGTCGTGTGCCTGGATGCGGAGTGCGGCAACTATGAGCAGGTGTGGTGCACGACCTCGCTGCGCGGCAACCTCGTCGGCAATCTGCGCGTGCGCGTGCTCACCGAGGGGGTGCATTCGGGCATGGCCACCGGCATTGCACCGACCCCGTTTCGCATTCTCGAGCAGCTGCTCGCCCGCATCGAGAACCCCGTGACCGGGGACCTGCTGCTCGAGGAACTGCAAGTGAACCTGCCGAAGGACCGGCGCGCGCAAGCGAGCGCGGCCGCACGGGTGCTCGGTGACTCGGTGGCGGGCAAGATCCCATGGGCGCCGGGCGTGCACGCCCTCTCCAACGATCCGACCGAACTCATCATCAACAACACCTGGCGCGCGACGCTCGCGGTGACCGGCGCCGAGGGGCTGCCGCCGCTCGGTTCCGCGGGCAACGTGCTCCTGCCGGAGATCGCCTGCAAGCTCTCGCTGCGCTTGCCGCCCACCTGCGACGCCGCGCGCGCCAGCCAAGCGGTGCGCGAGGCGTTCGAGCGCGAGCCACCTTACGGGGCGCAGGTGAGCTTCGAGGATGCCAACGCGACCGGGGGCTGGAACGCGCCCGCTCTTGCGCCCTGGCTCGAGGAGTCGATCGCTGAGGCATCGCGCACGGTGTACGGTCGGGATGCGGTGCACATCGGCTGCGGTGGCACAATTCCCTTCATGGGCATGCTTGGTGAGCAGTTCCCGCAAACGCAGTTCTTCATCACCGGGGTGTTAGGTCCGCACGCTAACGCACACGGTCCGAACGAGTTCCTGCACCTGGACTATGCCAAGAAACTCACCGTCTGCGTGTCGCTCGTGCTCGCCGATCACGCGCGCACCCTCGGCGGCTAGCGCATGTCGACCATGTAGCTTGGCTTGACCGTTTCCTTCACGCGCTGCCAGCCCTCGCGGTATTGCGCGGCGCTATCGGGGGGCACCTCGAAATCCGGCGATGTGAACTCCGAGCGCACGCCGTCGAGCATCAGCGTCCACTTGGGCAGGCCCTTGGGGAATTTGCCGCGGCGCGTGAAGACAATGCGACCCTCGACCGGCACGTCACCTGCGATCGCCTTGACCGCCGCAATGCGATCGTAGAGCGCGCTTTGCGGGTTGGTGAAGGTAAAGCGCTGCGCGCCGTCCATGACGGTCCACTCGGCCATCTGATCACCGCCGAAAATGTTGCCCTTCACATCGCGCAGATCGATGACGACCACCCCGCGCATGGTGAGCAACAGGAAATCAATGTGGAAGCCCCCGCCCATGCCATCAGGTACCAGCATGTCGATGAGATGATCGGTGCAGCCGCCGGTCACCGCAGCGCGCAGCGCCTTGCGCGCCCGGTACTGACGGTACCAGCGCCATGCCCACGACAGCCCGAAGCCCACCGCGGCGGCACACACGATCAGCCCCCAGGCGGTGGGAGTCAACTTGTTCAGCTCTTCCACGTCAGTCTCTCTCCTCGAGCAGCGTGCGCAGTGCCGACAGCTCGGCATCGATCTCGGTACTCTCACTCGCACGCGCGAACAGTGCGGCGAGACTTGCCGGCACGCTCACCGCGCGCCCGATGAGCGGCTCGACGATCTCTGGGAACTTGGCCGGATGCGCCGTCGCCACCAACACCCAGTGGCCGCTCGCGCGCGCCTCTTCCGGCAGGCGCTCCCAGGCCTCCGCGGCGGTCGCGGTGTGCGGACACCAGATCTGACCGTACTCGTCGTAACCGATGCGAATGCGGGCGCGGATCTCTGCATCAGTAACCGAGCAGGCGCTCACCACGCCGCGCAGCTCCCGCAGGTCAGGAAACAACGTGCGCAGGCGCTCCATGTTGCTCGGATTGCCGACGTCCATCGCGGAAGCGAGCGTAGCGATGCTCGCTCGTGGCCGCCACTCGCCGCTGGCGAGGTAGTCCGGAACGGCGCGGTTGGCGTTGTGTGCGAGTATCACCCGCTCGATCGGCAGGCCGACGCGGCGCGCCCACAGGCAGGCGAGCGCATTGCCGAGGTTGCCACTTGGCACGATGAAGGAGGCACGCTCGCCGTACCGGCGCAGGATGGCAAGGCTCGTGGCCGCGTAGTAGACGCTCTGCGGCAGGAGCCGTCCGAGGTTAATGCTATTCGCCGAGGAGAGCGCGGCGCGCGCGCGCAGCCGTTCATCAAGAAAAGCCTCCTTCACCAGGCGCTGACAGTCATCGAATGTGCCGCGTACGGCCAGTGCGCGCACGTTGCCGCCCCAGCAGGTGAGCTGACGCTCCTGGGTCGGGGACACCAGACCCTTGGGAAAGAGCACCACGACCTTGATGCCCGCGCGCCCGTGAAACGCTGCGGCGACCGCGCTGCCGGTATCACCAGAGGTCGCGACCAGGATCGTGAGCGGCCGCTCGTGCGTGGCACGCAGGCGGCCGAAGGCCGCGGCCAGAAAGCGCGCACCAAAGTCCTTGAACGCCGCCGTCGGCCCGTGGAAGAGCTCGAGCACCGAGAGCCGCGCATCGTCGGTCAGCGCGACGCGCGGCGCGGGAAAATTGAATGCCTCGCTCAGCAGCTCGCGCAGCTGCGGCGCAAGTTCATCGCCAACCACAAAAGGAGCCAACAGGCGCTCACCCACCTCGGGCAGTTCATGCGCGCCGGCGAAATCTTCCGGCCGCAACTGCGGCCAGCGCTGCGGCACGTAAAGACCGCCATCGGGCGCCAGGCCCTGAAGCAGCGATGCGCTAAAACCGCTCGCCGCCGCGCCGCCGCGTGAACTTGCGAAGGGCAGCGGCGTGCCGCTCATGTCAGCAACCGCGCACCGGCGGAGTTCACCTCGACACACCAGGCATCGCTCAGCAGCTCCAGGCGGGCGAATTCGCGCTGCATGGCGGCGAGTACGGCCGGCGCGGTCGCCACGGTGCCCCAGGCAAACATCGAAGGTCCGGCGCCGGAGATCGAGCAGCCGAGTGCGCCGGCCTGCATGGCGCCACGGCGCACGTCGTGAAAGCCCGGGATCAGCGCCTGGCGCTGCGGTTCGATAACGACGTCTTCCAGCGAGGCGCGGATCATGTCCAGATCGTCCGTATAGCAGCCGGAGATGAAGCCGGCGAGGTTGGCTGTCTGCCACACGAAATCCGACAGCTCCACGCTGCGCTTTAGGATCGCGCGCGCCTTGCGGGTCGCAAGAAACATATGCGGGTGCACGATGATGGCGCGGATCTCGGCCGGCACCGGGATCTGCTTCACCCGCGGGTGATCGATGCCGACGGTCAGCACGAGGCCGCCAAAGAGCGAGGGGGCAATGTTGTCCGCGTGCTGTGCGCCGCTCGCCACCGCCTCCCCCGCCATGGCAAATTTCAGCAGCTCGAGCTTGCCGCACGGCCGCGGCAGCAGGGCGTTGGCGGCCACCACGGCGGCGACGGCCGAGGCGGCCGAGCCGCCAAGGCCCGAGCCCAGCGGGATGCCCTTGTCGATCTCGACCTCGAAGCCAAAATCCAGCCCCACCGCCTCCTGCAGCGCAAGCAGCGCACGCCCGGCGGTGTTCTCGCGCGCGGCGCGCGAGATGTCCTGGACGACGCCGCGCACCGCGCGAATCTCGACACCCGCCTCAGGACGGCGGCTCACCGTCACGCGATCCCCGAGCGCGCCGATGGCAAAGCCCAGGATGTCAAAGCCAATCGCGACGTTGCCGACCGAAGCTGGCGCGAAGGCGGTGGCGCGCTCGGGCGGCCCCGCAGCGCTCACAGGCGCGCCCCGAGGTAGGCGGCCAAGCGCAGCAGGTCCGCGAACACGCCACCGGCGGTCACCTCGGGACCTGCGCCCGGGCCTTGCACGATGAGCGGATTGTCGCAGTAGCGGCGCGTGGCAAAGCGCACCACGTTGTCAGTCAGGGCGATGTTGGCGAAGGGGTGCGTGGCGTCGAGCTCTTGGAGTCCCACCGTGGCCTCCCCCGCGGCGGTAATCTTGCCGGTGTAGCGCAGCACCTTGCCGCGCCCCCGCGCCGCGATGAGGCGCTGCTGCATGGCAGTGTCGTAGCGCGGCAGCTGGGCCATGAAGTCCTCGATGGAGCCGCCGGCGAGTTCGCGCGGCACCAGGCTTTCCACCTGCACGTCCTTGAGTTCCAGGGCGAGACCCATCTCCCGCCCGAGGATGATGAGCTTGCGCGCCACATCCATGCCCGACAGATCATCGCGCGGATCCGGTTCGGTGAAGCCGCGCTGGCGCGCATCGTGCACGATCTCCGAAAAGCTCGAGCTGCCCTCGTAGCGGTTGAACAGATACGCGAGTGTGCCGGAGAAGATGCCCTCGATGCTCGCGATGTCATCTCCCGTCTCGCGCAGGTCGCGCAGCGTTTGCACCACCGGCAGGCCCGCCCCGACCGTAGCTTCGTAAAGGTAATGCGCGCCGCCCGCGCGGCGCGCAGCGCGCAGGCGCTGGTAGGAGGCGAAATCGGCGCTGTTGGCCTTTTTGTTCGGGGTGACGACGTGGATGCCGGCGCCCAGCCAATCGGCGTAGCGGGCCGCCACCGCCGCACTCGCCGTGCAATCGACGATGACCGTGTGCGGCAGGTAGTCGACCCGCACGTGCTCAAGGAAACGGACCACATCAGCGGCCGTGCCGCGCTCCTGGAACTGCGTGCGCCAGTCCCCCAGCGCGATCCCGGGGTCCCCGAGCAGCATGCGCTGCGAACTCAAGAGGCCGCGCACGCGCAGGTCGAGCTTGAACTGCTGGCGCAACCGCTCGCTCTGGGAGGCGAGCTGATCGAGCAGTACGCGCCCGACCGCGCCCGGTCCGATCACCCCGATCGAGAGGGTGTGCGGGGAGAGGTACAGCCCCGCATGCACGGCGCGCAGCGCGCGGGTGGCATTGCGTCCCTCGACCACCGCGGAGATGTTGCGCTCCGAGGCACCCTGCGCGATGGCGCGCACGTTGACTCCCGCGGTGCCGAGTGAGGCGAAGACCTTAGCCGCGATGCCGGGCGTGCCGGCCATGCCATCGCCAACCACGGCGAGAATCGCCAGATCCGGATCAACGTCGACACTTTGAATCTGCCCGTCCTTCAGCTCGCGCTCAAAGGCGCGCAGCACGATCGCGGCGGCCCGCTCGGCCTGCTCCTGCGGGATGGCGCAGCAGATGGAATGCTCGGAGCTGCCCTGCGAGATGAGGATGACCGAGATGCCCTCCTCGCGCAGCGCGCCGAAGAGCCGGTGCGCGGTGCCCGGCACGCCGATCATCCCGGTGCCCTCAAGGTTCACGAGCGCGACGCGATCGATGCTGGTGATGCCCTTGACCGGCAACGCGGAGGCCGGCTGCGCACAGATCAGTGTGCCGACCTTGTGCGGGGCAAAGGTGTTGCGGATCCAGATCGGAATGCCATCCTTCACCGCCGGCGCCATGGTTTTCGGGTGAATCACCTTGGCACCGAAGTACGCAAGCTCCATCGCCTCGTTATAGGAGAGCGAATCGATCACGGTGGCATCGGGTACGCGGCGCGGGTCCGCCGAGAGCACCCCATCCACATCCGTCCAGATGTGGATCTCCGAGGCCTCCAGTAACGCGGCAAAAATGGACGCCGAAAAATCACTGCCGTTGCGCCCGAGCGTGGTGCGCACGCCGCGCCGATCAGAAGCGATAAAGCCGGTGATGATCAGCGTCCCGTTGAAATCTGGCGCGAGCTGCCCGGCGAGATTCGCGCGCGACTCGGCCCACTGAATGCCCGGTCCCCATGAGCCCCGGTCCACCAGCACTACGCGGCTCGCGTCCACCCACTGCACGGCCCCCGCGCGCCGCCGGCGCTCGGCGAAGAAACACTGGAACAGCCGCGAGGACCAGATCTCCCCGTAGCCGGCAATCAGGTCGCTCACGGTGTTGGCGGCCGAGCGCGTCAGCTCGACCGCGTGCAGTATCCCGAGCAGGTCCTGACACTCACGGTCAAAGCCGCTCAGATACGTCTGCGCGGCCGCTGCCGACAGCACCTCCTGGGCGATGGCCGCGTGCCGCGAGCGCAGCTGCGCGAGCTCGCCCCGGTAGCTGCCGTCCTGGCGCTCGGCCAGGGCCACGAGGCGCAGCAGCGCATCCGTGACGCCCTTGCAGGCGGATAGCACGACGGCCAGTCGGGCGGGGGGAGCGGATTCGAGAATGGCCGCCACCTTGCGGAAGCAGTCGGCGTCAGCGACGCTCGAGCCCCCGAACTTGTGCACGACCCAGGGATCGGGTTGGCTCATCGCAACAGGATTTCAAGACCTTAAGAGTAAGGCCGTGCGACTCTACTGACGCGCCGCCGGGGGCGCAATGAGGGTCTGGGTGTGCGCGCCGCGCCGCGGTACCCCCTCAGGCGCAGCGCCCGGGCGGCCAAGCGCGGGCGCCACGGGTGCGCCTAAGACGCCCACGCCTGCGACTGCCTCCTCCGGTAGAGCCTCGGCGCGGCACAGCGCTGCGGCCGGACTGGCATAATCGACCCGGCGTGGAAGCAACTCTCGGCCCTCTTCTGCCCCTGTTTGAACGCGAGCGGCGCGCGGGTCGCGCGCTTGCGGTGGGCGTGCTGGTGCAGACCAGCGGCTCCACCTACCAGAAGCCGGGCGCCCTCATGCTCATCGCCGCAAACGGGGACTACGCCGGATTGATCTCTGGCGGCTGCTTGGAGGCGGATCTGCGCGAGCACGCCCTCACGGTCATCGCCTCCGGACAGGCGCACCGCGTGCAATACGATCTGACCGGCCCCGATGAAATGCTGTGGGGCTTGGGACTCGGGTGCGAGGGGGCGATGCGTATCCTTCTGCTGCGCGCGGGGCCTGAAAACGGCTGGCAGCCCCTGAGCTACCTCGCGCAGGCGCTGCGCACCCACACCCCAGCTGCCGTCGGCGTCGTGTGCGACTCCACCCGGGCCGAGCTGCCGGTCGGCAGCCTTGCGCTCCCGGCCGCGGTCGGCGCGCCCAAGGATCCATTGGGGACGCCGCCGGTGCAAGCGGCGCTGGCACGGGCGGCCGCTGAGCACCAGAGCACTTGGCTGCACTCCGACACGGCTGGCTTCGATCTTTTCGTGCTGCCGCTGTACCTGCCGCCGCGCATCCTGCTGCTGGGCGCGGGACCTGATGCGGTGCCCTTGGTGGACTTTGCCGCGCGCCTCAACTGGAAGGTCACGCTGCTCGATCACCGCGCCGCGTATGCCGACCCGGCGCACTTCCCGGCGGCCGAACAGGTGCTACGTGCCCCGGCGGCCGAGCTCGCCGCGGCGCTGGATCTGGGCGCGTTCTGCGCCGCGGTCATCATGAGTCATCACCTCCCCTCGGATCTGGCGTATCTGCGGGCGCTCGCGCGTGCACCGATCCCCTACGTAGGCCTCCTCGGCCCTGCGGCGCGGCGCGAGAAGCTGCTGAGCGATCTGGGCAGCGATGCGCTTAAGCTGCGCGGTCGACTGCACGCGCCGGTGGGACTGCCGCTCGGCGGCCGCACGCCCGAGTCTATCGCGCTGGCGATCATCGCCGAGCTGCACGCCTTCGTGCACACGCGCACGCCCCGCTCCGTGTCGGCAGCGGCCGCTGGCGTGCGCGTCGCCGCCCTCGATATAGAGCCGCCACTGCTATGAATGAGATCGAACTGATTCGCGCCCAACTGGATCTGGAGCGTTCACACGCCGGGGCGGTCGCAGCCGCCACGGCCGTCGCCCTCGGCCACGCGGCCCCCGCAGCGCTCGCGAGCGGCACGCCGCTCGAGACATTCCGCCAGGCGTGCGTGGATTATCTGGTGTGCGTACTCGCCTGGTTCGAGGAGCGCGACCGGCGTCTGGCGGGACTCATTAACCAGTACGGACCGGAACATCCAACGCGCGATGCGCTGGATGCCGCCCTCGCGCGCCGTGGCCGCAGCCGCGAGGCGCTGGAGAAGCTCGAAGCGGCCTTTGCCGCCGCGCCAGATGCCGCTGCCGGGGCGCGGTCGACCTGGACGGAGTTCGCGCAATTTTTCAGAGGCACCTGGAGTACGCGCCGCGACGCGCTCGATGCGCTGCTCGCCGCCAACTCGCGTGCGAGCGACTGGCGCCTTATGAGCGGCGTCGACGCGGACAGCATCCTCGAGGAGCGCAGCCGCTACGCGCGCGTGCAGGAGACGCTGCCGCGCGAGATCACGCTCGGCACGCCCGCAGCCCACACCGCACCGTGAGCACCGCGCCGCCGCGCCGGAATGCCGCGTCGCTCGTTGCGATCGTGCTGGCGGCGGGCGCCTCCACACGTTTCGGCTCCCCCAAGCAGCTGGTGCGCATCGCGGGCCGGCCGCTTTTGCATACCGCCGTAACGCGCGCCTCGGAGGTCACCGGCAGCGCGCTCATCGTGGTGCTCGGCTCCGGAGCTGCCGAGCTTGGCGCGCTGCTGAAGCATTCTCCCGGCTCGATTGTCATCAATCAGGACTGGCGCGAGGGGCTTGCGAGTTCCATTCGGGCCGGCATTGCCCGGCTGCCGCTCACCTGTGCCGGCGCGCTGCTGCTGCTCGCCGACCAGGCGGCCGTCAGCGCCGATGATCTGAAGCGTCTGGCCGGGACCTGGCGCAAGCAGCCCCAGTACATCGCCGCGGCGCTCTACTCCGGCACGGTCGGGGTGCCCGCCATCTTTCCGCGCAGTCTCTTCCCGGAACTTACTCAGCTGCGCGGGGATGCGGGCGCGCGGGCGCTCCTGCGGCGCAACGCCGCGCGCGTGGTACGCGTACCCATGCCGAGTGCCGCGATCGACCTCGACACACCTGAGGATCTGCTCGCCATCGCCGCCCCGAAGTGAGGGGAGAATGGCCCCGGGGCGCCGGCGCGCCGCTCAGCAGTCCTTGCCGCTGCCGGCTTGCGGATGCGGAAAGTTATCCGATTCGTCCTCGCCGGCGCGCGGCGCGAGACAGGCAAAATCCTTCTCGAGCGTGATCTGCAGCGTCCCCGGGGGAACCGGCTGAGCGTGGGCGAGAGTCACCTCATTGTTCGCGCACCACTCGTTGGCTACGCGCTCGGGCACGCGGATCTCGACCACGTTGGCACTGAAGGTGGCATTGATCTTGGACGCCGCGGCATCGCGTGTCAGGCGATAGATGAGTTCCGCGTTGGGAGCAAAGGGCACGTGCTCCTCCACGCGCCCCTGCTCGGCGAGCGCACGCACCTCACCCTGCGTCAGTCGCAATCGCAGCGAGGCCCCTTTGATCCTGAGTTTCATGGTCGGCTCCGTGCTTCTTCGGCCAGCGCCAGAATACGCTGAGCCTGCCGCAAGTGGGGCCGGTCGATCATCTGTCCATCAAGGCTCGCGACCCCCGCGCCGGCGGCCGCCGCAAAGGCGGCCACGACGCGCCGCGCGTGCTGCCGCTCGGCTTCGGTGGGTGTGAAAGCCGCGTTGATCGGCCCGATCTGTGCCGGGTGTATGGCGAGCTTGCCACTGAAGCCGTCGCGGCGCGCCTCCTGCAGCTCCCGCTCAAGCGCGGCGGCCTCGCGAAAGTCGGTGTGCACGCCATCAATCGCCTGCACGCCAAGCGCTGCGGCCGCCAATAGACACGCGCTGCGCGCCAGCTGGAAGGTGAACGTGAGGACACCCCCCGCGTCACGTTTGCCCGTGGCCCCCAGCGCGGCGCTCAGGTCCTCCGCCCCCCAGGTGAGCCCTGCCAGCCGCGCGACCACGGCGGGAGCCGCCGCGAGTTCGGCTGGGTACTGCGGCAGCCCGAGCAGGCCCTGCGGGGTTTCCGTGACGAGCACCAGCAGGCGCGTGCGGCCACGGGCGCCCGGGCGGGCAGCCTCGAGAAGCTCCAGCGCCTGCGCCGTCTCGACGATCTCGCGCGCGCGGCTGATCTTGGGCAACACGATACCGGCAGGCAGCCCCTGCGCGCAGACGCTCGAGAGGTCCTCGCCCAGTGCGCCGCTCGCGGGTGCGTTCACGCGTACCCACAGCTGCGGCCCGCTGCCGGCGGCCCCAGCGCCTACCAGTGCGGCGACGCGCGCTCGTGCGTGCGGCAGCTGCGCCGGATCGACCGAGTCTTCCAGGTCCAGGATGAGCGCATCCGCGTCGCTGGCGAGCGCCTTGACCTGCTTGCGCTCGCTGTCGCCCGGCACGAACAGCCAGGAGCGCAGCGGTGCATCCGTGCGCGGCGCATTCACGCCGCCGGCCTCTTCAGCATGAGCGCGCTGCGGTGGCAGGAGGCGACTTCTTCGTTGCGCTGATTCCAGGCGCGATGCTCAAAGATGACGATGCCGGAATCCTTGCGCGACTGACTCTCGCGCTTGGATAACACGGTTGTGACCGCGTGCAGAGTGTCGCCGATGAACACCGGCCGCGGAAAGCGCACCTCGTCCCAGCCGAGGTTGCCGATGGTCGTGCCGTAGGTCGTGTCGTAGACGGACAGTCCGACCAGCAGTCCGAGCGTGAAGACGCTGTTCACGATGCGCTCGCCGAAGGGCGTGGCCTTGGCAGCCTCCGCATCCAGATGCAGCGCGGCCGGATTCATGGTGAGCGCGCTGAATAAGAGGTTGTCGGTCTCGGTGACCGTGCGCCGCACGAGATGCTCGAAGCGCTGAGCGACCGTGAATTCCTCGAAATACAGTCCCGCCATCAGCATCTCCTTCAAAAACAGGCACCTAGTCTTGCATAGGCTCATAACCTCAGAAAGAGGTGTACCCAACCAGACGGTATTTAGCGCCTTGCGAGGCGCCCCCTATAGTCGCTCGAGCATGTATCAGTACGACGAACTCGACCAGGCGTTCGTGGATCAGCGGGTCGCGGAGTTTCGTGACCAGACGCGGCGCCACCTCGCCGGGGAACTCTCGGAGGACGAATTCCGGCCGCTGCGGCTGCGTAATGGCCTGTACATCCAGCGCCACGCGCCGATGCTGCGCATCGCGATACCCTATGGCCTCCTGAGCGTGCGCCAGTTACGCAAGCTCGCCGCGATCACGCGCCGCTACGACCGCGGCTACGGTCACTTCAGCACGCGTCAGAATCTGCAGCTGAATTGGCCGGCACTCGCCGACGTGCCCGAGATCCTCGCTGAGCTGGCCACCGTGCAGATGCACGCGATCCAGACCAGCGGCAACTGCGTGCGCAATGTCACCGCCGATCACATGGCGGGCATCGCCGCCGATGAAGTCGATGATCCGCGCCCCTACTGCGAGATCATCCGCCAGTGGGCGACGCTGCATCCGGAGTTCACCTACCTGCCGCGCAAGTTCAAGATTGCCGTGACCGGGGCGGCCGCCGACCGCGCCGCGTCCGAGGTGCACGACGTGGGCCTGCACCTGAGGCGCGATGCGCACGGGCTGCTCGGCTTTCGTGTCCTGGTCGGGGGCGGCCTGGGCCGCGCGCCGATGATCGGCCAGGTGATCCGGGAATTTCTGCCCGTGGGCGACCTCCTCTCTTACCTCGAAGCGATCCTGCGCGTGTACAACCGCCAGGGGCGGCGCGACAACATCCACAAGGCGCGCATCAAGATCCTCGTCAAGGCGCTTGGGATCGAGCGCTTCCGCGACCTGGTCGAGGCGGACTGGGGCGCCGGGCGCGCCGCCGCCGCGCAGCTGCTGCCGGAGCAGATCGAGCGCGTGCGCGGCTTCTTCAGGCCCCAGGCCTACGAAACCCTCACCGACATCGACGTAACTGTTGCCCGCGAGCCGCGTTTCAAGGCCTGGATTCGCTACAACACCCGCGCGCATCGTGTGCCGGGCTACCGCGCGGTGTTCGTGTCCTTAAAGGCGCATGGCGCCGCGCCGGGCGATATGAGCGCCGCGCAGATGGAGGCGCTCGCAGATCTGGCCGAGCGGGTGAGCTTTGGACTGGTGCGCGCGACGCACAACCAGAATCTGTTGCTCGCCGATGTACGCCAGCGCGACCTGTACGAGGTGTGGCTCGAGCTTGAGCGCCTCGCACTGGCGACCCCCAACATCGGCACGCTCACCGACATGATCGCCTGCCCGGGACTGGATTTCTGCTCGCTCGCCAACGCCGGCACCCTCGATGTCGCCAAGCAGATCCAGGAGCGCTTTGATGACCTGGATTACCTGTACGACTTAGGCGAGATCGAACTGAAGATGTCCGGCTGCATGAATGCCTGCGGCCATCACCATGTCGGTCACATCGGCATCCTGGGCGTGGATAAGCACGGCGAGGAGTGGTACCAGATTAGCCTGGGCGGCTCGGCGAACGGCTTTACGGCGCTCGGCGAGGTGATCGGCCCCTCCGTTCCGAAGGAGGAAGTCGCGGCGACCCTCGAGCGCATCCTCGAGACCTACCGCGCCGTGCGTCTTGAGGACGAGCGCTTCATCGAGACCGTGCAACGCGTCGGACTCAAACCTTTCAAGGAGCGCGCCTATGCGTCACATCCTGCGGCAGCGTGAGTTTTACGCCGATTCCTGGCGCTATCTTGGCGAGGAGATTGCCGACGGCGACGCCGTAGTCGTGCCCTTCGCAGAGCTGCGCGCGGCGCGCGAGCGCTGGTGGGCGTGGTCCGGGCGCCTCGGGGTACGCCTGGCGCCCGTGGATCGGGTCGAGGAATTGAACGAGTACCTGCCGCGCCTGGATCTTATCGCCGTGGAATTCCCCGCCCCCGGGGAGGGTCGCGGCTATTCCCACGGACGACTGCTGCGCGAGCGCTTTGGCTTCCGCGGTGAACTGCGCGCCGTGGGCGCCGGGGTGCGCCAGGATCAGGTGTTCCTGCTCGCCCGCTGCGGGTTTGATGCGATTGAGTTGGCCGCCGGCGAAGACCCGCAGGCCGCGCGGCGCGCCCTGAGCCGCTATGACGTCGCCTACCAGCCCGGCGCCGCGCAGGTGAGCCTGCGCCGGCAACGCTTCTTCGCGCTCTAGCGCTGCGGCAGCACGACCTCGGCGAACATCTGCCGCACCTCCTCGGCGGAAGCGGCGCGGTGGGCGCGGTCGACGAGCCGCCGCTCCAGATGTGGGGCCAGCAGTTGTGCGAACTCGTACATGTACTTGCGCAACAGCGTGCCGCGCCGGAAACCAATCCAGGTGGTGTGTGCCGCAAAGAGGTGCGAGGCATCGATCGCTTTAAGATCCGGGTCCTCTTCGTCGATCGCCATGTGCGCCACGATGCCGACGCCAAGTCCGAGGCGCACGTAGGTCTCGATGACGTCCGCGTCGCGCGCGGTGATGGCGACGTTGGGCACCAGGCCGGCCTTGGCAAATGCCTCGTGCAGTGACGAGGGGCCGGTGAAACTGAAGGTATAGCTGATGAGCGGATAGGCCGCGAGCGCCTTGAAGGACAGTCGGCCGCCCTCGGCCAGCGGGTGAGTACGCGGCACGATCACCGTGCGGTGCCAGCGGTAGCACGGCAGCAGGGTGAGATCGGCGAACAGCTGCTCGGAGCCGGTGGCGATGGCGCAATCGATGCGATCGCTTGCCACCATCTCGGCGATCTGTTCCGAGGTCCCCTGGTGCAGGTTCAGACGCACCTGTGGATAGCGGCCGCGGAATTCGCGGATCACGTCCGGCAGCACGTAGCGCGCCTGGGTGTGCGTGGTGCCGATGGACAGGCTGCCGCGACCCTCGTCGCGCAGCTCCGTGGACAGATCGCGGATGCTCTGCGCCTCCTGCAGAATGCGCAGCGCCCGCTCGATGACCTGCTGCCCCGCCGGGGTGATGCGGGTGAGATTGCGCCCCTCGCGCACGAAAATCTGGAAGCCAAGCTCGTCCTCGAGCAGCTTGATCTGTTTACTCACCCCGGGCTGCGAGGTATGCAGCTTGTGCGCGGCGGCGGTGATGTTCAGACCGCTCTGGGCCACGGCGGCAAGATAGCGCAGTTGATGCAGCTTCATGGCTCCAAGCCTAACCCAAGCGCTACCGGTCTGTGAGGCGGCATAACCGCTCTATAACCGTCGCGCAGCAGGTCAGAAGCAATCGTTCGTTCTTGAGCGGCAGGTGCCATCGCTATAGTGACTCGCACCATGGGAGAGCTGACGACATTCGGTTGGGCACACAAGGCGGCCAACGTGCGCGCCCGCCTCGCCGCGGCGCTCGCCCGACACGGCCGGCTGGTCTACTCCAACAGTCTGGGGGCCGAGGCCATGGTGCTGACGGACATCATCTCGACGCACCTGCCCCAGATCGAGATGTTCAGCATCGATACGGGGCGACTGCACGAGGAGACCTATGGGCTGTTGCAGAAGCTGCAGCAACGCTACGGCCGCAAGATCCGTGTCGTTTATCCGGACGCGCAGGCGCTCGAGCAGCTCGTGGCACGACAGGGCATCAACGGGTTCTACGAAAATCTTGCAGCGCGCCTGGACTGCTGCCGCATTCGCAAGGTCGAACCCTTCCGCCGCGCGATCAGCGGCTTTCCGGCCTGGATCACCGGCGTGCGGCGCGAGCAATCGCAGGGCCGCGCGCTCGGGGAGCCCGAAGAATGGGATGCCGCGTACGGCCTGTATAAGCTGAGCCCGCTCATCGACTGGGGCGAGGATGACGTGTGGCAATACATCCGCGCGCATCGCTTGCCGTACAATGCGCTACACGACCGCCAGTATCCGAGCATCGGCTGCGCGCCCTGCACGCGCGCCATCCAGCCGGGCGAAAGCCGCCGCGCGGGTCGCTGGTGGTGGGAGCAACCTGAGTCGCGCGAATGCGGACTACATCCAAGACAGTCAGCCGCGGTGCGCAGCGCCGCGGTGAACTAGCGCCGCACATGGACTACCTGCCGGTATTTCTGCGTGTGGAAGGCAAGAGCGTCGTCGTCGTCGGCGGGGGCGAGGTCGCGCTGCGCAAGGCGCAGTGGCTGCTCAAGGCCGGTGCGCGTGTGCGCGTGGTGGCCCCGCAGGTGCATGCCGAGCTCGCCCGCTACGCCATCGATGCCGAGCTGACCCATGAAGCGGCCGCGTTTTGCGCGCCGCACCTCGATGCGGCAGTGGCCGCGGTGGCCGCCACGGATGATCCGGCCATCAACGCAGCGGTCTCAGCCGCGGCGCGCGCGCGCGGGATCCCGGTCAACGTCGTGGATGATGCCCAGCTTTCAACCTTCATTTTTCCCGCCATCATCGATCGCTCCCCGCTCATCGTGGCCGTCAGTTCCGCCGGTCAGGCCCCGGTCCTCGCCCGCGCGGTACGCGAGCAGATCGAGGCGCTGCTGCCGGCGCGCCTGGGCGCCGTGGCGCGCTTCATGGGGCGCCATCGCCAACGTGTGCAGCGCGCCCTCGCCGCCGCAGGACGCCGCGCATTCTGGGAGCGCATCGTGCACGGCCCGGTGGCCACGCAGGTGCTCGCAGGCCAGGAGGAGGCAGCCGCTACGGCCCTGGGACGTGAGCTGCGCGCCGCAGGGTTCACGACCCCGGCGCCGTCCGACGGCGCCGCCCTCGGGGAGGTGTACCTGATCGGCGCTGGTCCCGGGGATCCCGACCTCCTTACTCTGCGGGCGCTGCAACTGCTGCAGCAGGCGGACGTGATCCTCTATGACCGCCTGGTGGGCGAGGGGATACTTGAGCGCGCGCGGCGCGATGCGCAGCGCATTTTCGTCGGCAAGGAATCTGGCGAGCGCGGCCAGCAGGAGCGCATTCACGCGCTGCTCATCGAGCTGGCCACGCGCGGCAAGCGCGTGGCGCGTCTCAAGGGCGGCGACCCGTTCGTCTTCGGCCGCGGCGGCGAGGAGCTCGAGGTGCTGCAGGCGCACGGTATCCCCTGCACCGTCGTGCCAGGCATCACGGCCGCGCTGGGTGCGGCGGCGACGAGCGGCCTGCCGCTCACGCACCGCCGCCTCGCCCGGAGCGTGACATTTGTCACCGGGCATGCGGACACGGACGACGCGCCCGACTGGCGCTTCTTCGCCAACCCGCAGCACACGATCGTCTTCTACATGGGCGTCGCGCAGCTACCGAGCATCGTGGCGCGACTGCGCGCCGCCGGCGCGAGTGCCGCCCATCCGGTGGCGATCATCGAGCGCGCAACGCTGCCCGAGCAGCGCATCCTGCGCGGGACGCTCGCTGAGATCGTCGCCCTCGCTCGCGCGCAGCAAGTCGAGCCGCCCGCGCTCCTCATCGTCGGCGCGGTCGCCGCCGTGGCCGCCGCTGACGCCCTCACCCTGCTCGGGCAGTCGGGCAGCGCGGCCCAGGCCCTGGCATGAGCGGGGTGCTCAGCGGCTTCGTCGGGGCGATTGGCCACACGCCGCTCATCCGTCTGAAGCGCCTGAGCGAGGAGACCGGGTGCGAGATCCTCGGCAAGGCGGAGTTCATGAATCCCGGCGGCTCGGTCAAGGATCGCGCCGCCAGCGCCATCGTGCAGCGGGCCGTCGAACGCGGCGAGCTGGGCCCGGGGGGCACGGTTGTCGAGGGCACCGCGGGCAACACCGGCATCGGCCTCGCGCACGTGTGCAACGCCGGCGGCTATCGCTGCGTCATCGTCATGCCGGACAATCAGTCCGCGGAGAAATACCGCCTGCTGGAGATGCTCGGCGCCGAGGTTCACCAGGTTCCCGCCGTGCCCTACAGCAATCCGAACCAATACCAGAAGGTCGCCCAGCGCCTGGCCGCCGCGCTCCCGGGTGCGATCTGGTCAAATCAGTTCGACAACACAGCTAACCGCGACGCGCATTTTCATACGACCGGACCTGAGATCTGGGAGCAGACCCACGGGGGCATCGATGCCTTCGTGGCCGCCTGTGGCACGGGCGGTACCTTCGCCGGCGTGGCGCAGTTTCTCAAGTCCCGGCGCGCGCGGGTGCGCTGCGTGCTCGCCGACCCGCCCGGCAGCAGCCTCTACTCTTACGTGCGCTGCGGCACGCTGCAGGCCACGGGTAGCAGCTCCGTTACCGAAGGAATCGGCATCGGCCGCATCACGGCGAACCTGAAGGACGCGCCCATCGACGATGCGGTGCATGTGGAGGATACCGAGACGGTGCACTTAGTGTACCGGCTGCTCATTGAAGAAGGCCTGTTTCTGGGCAGCACGAGCGGGATCAACGTCGCCGCAGCGGTGCACGTCGCGCGCGAGATGGGCCCCGGGCACACGATCGTCACCGTGCTGTGTGATGGCGGCGCGAAATACCAGTCCCGGCTGTTCAATCGCGCCTGGCTGGAGCAGAAGGGACTTGCCGCCCACGCCCCCGCACTGCCGCAAGCCTCGCTCGCCGTGCTGCAAACCGCCCTGGTCGCGTAGCCCCCGCGCGCACGGTTTTCGGAAGTGGCCGGCGTGCGCCGGCCGTGAGACAGTTGCGGCGGTGACTGACACGCCGCGCACCCTCCTCCTGCGATGAATGTCCTGCTCGGACCTGCGGAGCTCGAGGCCTTGGGGCTGAGTCTGAACGTGGCGGCGCGCAGCGTTTGCTTCAGTCTGCCGCTGGCGGTGCTCGCCGCCTGGGTGCTCACACGCACGCGCTTTCCCGGACGCACGCTGTTTGACGCCTTCGTGCATCTGCCTCTGGTGCTGCCGCCGGTGGCCGTCGGCTACGTGCTACTCGTGTTGTTCGGCACGCGCGGCGTGCTCGGCGGGTGGCTTCAGCAACACTTGGGTATTCGGCTCGCCTTCACGACCGCCGGCGCGGCGCTCGCCACCGCGGTGATGAGCTTCCCGCTCATGGTGCGCGCGATTCGCCTGTCGCTGGAGAATGTCGACCGGGGCCTGGAAGATGCCGCGCGTACCCTCGGTGCCGCGCCCTTCGACCGCTTCCTGAGTATCACGCTGCCGCTCATGCTGCCCGGGATCCTCGCCGGCGCGGTCACCGCTTTCGCCGCCGGCTTGGGTGAGTTCGGCGCCGTCATTACCTTCGCCTCCAATGTGCCAGGCGTCACGCGCACCTTGCCACTCGCGCTCTACACCGCCATGCAGTCCCCGACCGGCGATGCGCTCGCCCTGCGCCTCGCGGCCTTGTCATTCGCCCTCGGGTTGCTCGGGCTCCTCGCGGCCGAACTTCTCGTGCGCCGTGTGCGCGGTCTGCTCGGCCGCTAGGGCCTGTTAACACTAAGTGATATGCTGTGGGTATGGAAATCACACCCGAACAGTACGCACGGATCGAGCCGCACTTGCCGATTCATCGTGGCAACGTCTCGCATGAGAACCTCAACGTGATTAACGCGATCCTGTTTGTCGCGGAGAACGGCTGCAAGTGGCGCGCGCTGCCGAAGCGCTTCGGTAACTGGCATACGATCTACACGCGCATGAATCGCTGGGCAAAAGCGGGGGTTCTGGATCGGCTTTTTGCCGAGCTGCAGCGCGAACAGCTCATCCGCATCAAGATCGAAGCGGTGAGTCTGGACAGTACGATCGTGAAGGTTCATCCGGATGGTACCGGTGCTCTAAAAAAAACGGCCCTCAAGCGATCGGCAAATCCCGTGGCGGCTGGAGCACAAAAGTTCATATGGTTGCCGCGAGTGCTCGATGCGCCATAGGGTTTTCACTCTCCCCAGGACAAGCCGGAGATGCTCCCGAGGGGCGCGCGTTACTGCGCTCCATTCCCGAACTGCCCATGGCCTGCCACCTGCTGATGGACTGCGCGTATGAAGGCGATGAAACCCGACAACTTGCTTTCGACCTGGGCTTCATTCCCGTCGTGCCACCGCATCCGAACCGGGTCGAGCCCTGGAGGCTCAAGAAAGCTCTATATAAACGTCGCAACGAGATCGAGCGCTTATTCCGACGGCTCAAAGGCTTTCGCCGCATCTTCAGTCGCTTCGACAAACTCGACCTGGTGTTCATCGCCTTCATTTATTTTGCGCTCATCGTGGAAGCACTACGTCAGTAGTGTTAACAGGCCCTAGCGGGCATCCTCGCCAATGCTGCACATATCGGTCATCAGGCGCCGACCGGGATTTGATCTCGAGGCGACCTTCGCGGCGCCGACGCCCGGTGTCATCGCGCTTTTCGGACGCTCGGGCAGCGGCAAGACCACCCTCGTCAACATGATCGCCGGGCTCGTGGCGCCCGATTCGGGCGAGATCCGTCTGGGCGATGTGCTCCTCACCGACACCCGCGCCGGTATCAGCGTTGCCGTCGAGCGCCGCCGCATCGGCTACGTCTTCCAGGATGCGCGGCTCTTTCCCCACCTGCGCATCGCGGCCAACCTGCGCTATGGGGAGAAACGTGCGCGCCAGGTGCCGCGCTTCATCGATTTTGACGAAGTCGTTGCGCTCCTCGGTCTAGAAGCGCTGCTCGGGCGGCGGCCGTGGCAGCTCTCCGGGGGTGAGCGCCAGCGCGTGGCGCTCGGCCGGGCGCTGCTCTCGCAGCCGCGATTGCTGTTGCTCGATGAGCCGCTCGCCTCGATCGACGTGGCGCGCCGCGAAGAGGTGCTGCCGTACCTGGAGCGGCTGCGCGATCGGCTCGCGATTCCGATGGTGTATGTCAGCCATCAGTTCGAGGAGGTTCTGCGGCTCGCCACTCACATGGTGCTGCTCGAGGCCGGGCGCGTGGTGGCTCAGGGCTCCGTCACCGCCGTGAGCGTGCGGCCGGAACTGCAGCGCATCATCGGCCCGGATCTGGTGGGCGCCGTGCTTGATGGCATCGTCACGCGCCTTGACCCCGCCAACGGCAGCGCCGAGCTCTCGGTCGGCGCCGGCACGCTGCTGGTGAGTCTTGAGGGCGTGCCGCTCGGGGCCCGCGTGCGCCTGCAGGTGCTGGCCCGCGACGTCATCCTCGCGATCCAGCCGGTGCAGGGTCTGAGCGTACGCAACGCGTTGGCGGGCACGGTGGCGGCGATCACCCAGGACGAATGGGGCGCACTTGTCACCATGGACGTTGGCGGCGCCGCCGTGCTCGCGCGCATCACCGATAACGCCCTCACGGCGCTGCATCTGCGCCCGGGGGATGCGGCCTGGACCCTCTTTAAGGCGGTCTCGACCCGCGGACATGCATTCCGACTCGCGGACCCACCGCCGGCTGCAGACGCACCGCGTCGGGGCGACTGAGCACGCGTTCGGGCGCAGGGTTTGCTTGCTGCGTGCAGCGCCCCTAAAGTTGCTTGCCCTCGCGGCGCGGTGCTGAAGGAAACATCAGGTGTCACTCTTCCTGTCCGGATGTCCGTTATGGCTCGGCAGCCTCCTGCTCGTGATCCTGCCGACGCTTGCGGCGATGTCAGGACCGATCCTGATCCGCCGCCGCATCGGCCTTGAGCGGCTGACGACCAACAACGACATCGCCGGCTTCAAGTTTGCGACCGTGGGGGTCATTTACGCGGTGATGTTAGCCTTCGCCGTCATCATCGTGTGGCAGAGGTTCAGCGAAGCGGAGACCACGGTGGTGAAGGAAGCCGGGGCCGCCGCCACGCTCTACCGGCTCGCCGCGGGACCGGATCCGGAAGCCCGCGCGATGCGCTCCGCCCTCAATCAGTACCTGCGGCTTGTGATCGCGCGCGACTGGCCGCAGATGGCCGAGGAGCAGGAAAGCGCCGAGGTCACCGCGGGACTCGATGACCTGTACGCGCGCACCCTGTCGCTGGCGGCCAGCGGCTCGCGCCAACAAGCCGTGCTCGTGGAGATGTTCAACCAGCTCGATGACATCACCCAGGCCCGACGCAGTCGGCTGCATCTCGCCACCGGCATCATGCCGGGTATGCTGTGGGCGGTGCTGATCTGCGGCGCGATACTGACCGTCACCTTCACGTTCTTCTTCGGTACCCGCAACCTGCGCGCCCAGGTACTTATGACCGGTATTCTGTCGATCATCGTGTTCATGGGTCTGTTTGTGATCGTATCGATCGACCATCCGTTCACCGGACCGGTGCACATCGACAGCCGCCCGCTGCAACGAGTCCTAGTGGACTTCGGTAATCGCTGAGCCGGCGAGGCGTAAACTTTGGGGGCCCGATCAATGAAATCAACGACTTCAAGACGCTCTGTGCAGGCGGCTGCCACGCTTACTGGATGTCATGTTATTTCAGGAATATAACCTGCAACGTGCATAGACAAAGAAGAGGCGTCTTCTTCGCGTATGAACCCTTTTGCAGGATGGCGCGCCGGCGGATCTCACGGGACCACGCCCACGACCCGTCGGATTGAGCGCCGCAGCCAGCACTGCCGGCCCGGCCCGAAGGACGATTCGCATCGGCTCTCGACGATTCGCCCGAAGGGGAGCATCCTTAGTGCAGGTTTAAGCTCGGCGCGGTCTGCGGTTGTTGCGTCGTAACGGCTTGCCGCTAACAAGAACCTCAAAGTAAATTCACAATTAATCAAAGGTGGAGGGACGAAATCATGATGAGGATACTGACCAGAGGCGCGATCGGATTGCTTGCGGCCACCGCATTCGGCACGGTTGTTGTCGCCGATGACATGGGGGAAGTGACGGTCCAAGCGTCGCGAGTCGTGACCAAGACGGTAGGCAAGACCGCGAGCGGCATACCGATCGTGGATGTTTCGCTGAGCTATGGCGTGAATGCGAAGGACCTTGATCTTGCCTCACACGCCGGTGCTATGGAGCTGCAAAAGCGTGTCGCTGACGCCGCCCGCGCGGCCTGCAAAGAGATCAGTCGCCAGTATCCGGATTCAACGCCGAGCGATGCCGACTGCGAGAAGAATGCAACCGCCAAGGCCATGGTCCGCGTGAACGAACTGCTCGCTGCGGCAGCCAAAAAGCCCGGCGGCTGATCGAGTGCGCGCGGCGCGCGCCAGAAGCGTTTGTTTGCCGGCTGCGCAACAGCGAAACCGGTGGTCGGAGCAGAGCGGCGGGATAGTCCCGCCCTCTACCCGATCTGAGAGTCGCCGCAACCGCTGTCGCGCGACGGCGCGGCTGCGGACAACCCGCGACAGCGCCGCGGCCTGCACGGGCACCTGAGCAGCGCCGCTCAGAGCCACAGGGCGCTCGCCCGACCGGTTTGCGGATGCGTCTGCCCCCCTCGGCGACGCTTGTGCCGTCTGTCAGCCCAAGCGGCACGAACCCTCAGCCACGCTCCCGCGCGCCGCCGTAACTTGCGCGCGCCGCGGCCGCGCCGCCCTGGGCTTGTCCTTATTTCTGCGCGAGATTGACGGAACTGGTAACCACGCCGCCCAGGGTGCCAATCAGTTCGAGCGTTGCGTTGGTCACGTTGCTCGAAGGATTTTTCTCACAGTGCTTGCGGATGAACTGCAGGGTCGAAGCGGCATCGGGTGGTGAAATCGGGTTTGGAGCGTCGTCGTCCTGGTAGGCCGCCGCGAACGCGGCGCGGGTGTTATACGCGCTCATGAAGCCCCAGGCCCACTGCACCACCAGATCCATTTGCCGAGCACTGTTCGGCGCAGCATCGTATTTGCTGAATTTCTCACAGGAGAAGGTGCCCGTGCCAATCGTTCCGACGCCCTGCGTTTTGTCAGCGGCCTTTGTTGGCGCGGAGAACAAAACTACCAGCAAGACCGTGATCGCCCAGTAGCGTTTCATTGCCGCCCCCCGGTTCTTGATCCGTTCGTCACAGACGCCTCGGCTTGCAGGCGAGCCACACTTTCGCGCGGACCTCCCTCCCCACAAGCGCGATGACGTTACCACAGGTCCCAGCGACAGGTGGAACGATCGCAAGACGATGATGGGCGTGCGCATTCATGCGGGGGACAGCGCCGGCTCGCGGCACAAGCTGCGGTTGCCAACAACGGACGCTTACCCGAATATAGGGTTGCGCGCGAGGAGAGCGGCCGTGCGGGAAACTCAAGCTAGCGTGCATGATCATCGAGCGGCGCGCGTCGGTCACTGCGGCCGATGAGCGTGGCACCCGCAAGGCGGTTGGCTCACCTTGCGACAGCACCTCTGCGGGCACTTGCGGAATTACTCCTGGTGCGCCCCGGGCCGTACGCCCGTGCATTTGACAACCTAATCCTGGGACTCATCGTGTTGAGTGTCGCCTCCATCGGCGTGGAGGCGATTCCGGGGCTGCCGCACTGGGCTGTGCGCGCTCTGCGCATGGAAGAGATCGTGGTGGTCGCCGTGTTCTCGCTTGAGTATTTGCTGCGCATTGTGGCGGCGCAGCGGAAGCTGGCCTTCATATTCAGCTTCCGCGGCCTTGTGGATTTGCTGGCGATCGGGCCTTTCTTCGTGTTGGGCCTCGACGCACGCTGGCTGCGGGTATTTCGCTTGCTGCGCCTGCTGCGCGTGTTGAAACTGAATACGCACATTCTGGAAAGGACCGTCGCCGAGCGCACGCGCGAACTCGCCGAGAAGAACGCTTCGCTCGAGCAGGCGCAGGCACAGATCAAAGCCGAACTCGAAGTCGCGCGAGCGCTGCAGAGCGCCATCCTGCCGGCGGCGTTCCCCGCGAAGCCAGGGTGCGACGGCGCGGCGCGAATGATTCCGGCCACCACGATGTGCGGCGACTTCTACGACTTCATCGAGCTGCCGGACGGACGGATCGGTCTGGTGATGGCGGACGTGTGCGGCCACGGCGTACCGGCGGCATTCTTCATGGCCGTAGCGCGCACCAACCTGCGCGATTTTGCTGCGCTGCACACCGAACCTGGCGCTTGCCTCGCGCACACCAACTCGGCGTTATGCGCACAAAATCCACTCGACCTGTTCGTCACGGTCTTTTACTGCGTGTTCGACCCCACAAGCGGGCGGCTGCGCTACGCAAACGCCGGCCACAACCCGCCCTACCTGCGGCGCGGCGACGGGACGGTGGCGGCACTGGACGGGGCGTGTGGGCTCGTGCTCGGAGCGTTGCCGGGTGTGGAGTTTCCGGACCACACGGTGCAGCTGATGCCCGGAGACCGCCTGGTGCTCTATACCGACGGCGTGACGGAGGCCTGCAACTCGGCCGCAGAGCTCTACGGGACGGAGCGCTTGATCGCCGCGGTACAGGCGCACGGTGGTGGGCAGGCCG
The DNA here is from genome assembly GCA_963850955.1 of uncultured Pseudomonadota bacterium. GTDB lineage: Bacteria > Pseudomonadota > Gammaproteobacteria > Steroidobacterales > Steroidobacteraceae > 13-2-20CM-66-19. The sequence goes on along the minus strand of CAWKMW010000004.1, from coordinate 2,623,899 downwards.
CGGCCATGGTTGAGCGCATCTGCCATAGCGTCACGACCTTCACCGGCGCCGCCGCGCAATCCGACGACATCACCCTGACCGTGCTCGCCTGGGGCACCTCTTGAAGATCCAGGTCGAAACGCGTGCCCTGAGCGTGCTGGTGATTCCGGAAGGCCGGCTTGATTTCGGCGCCGCTGGGGCTTTTCAGCAGCGTGTTGAGGCAGTGATCGCGGGGGCAGGGACGGCGCCGGCAAGCGTGATCATCGACTGCGCCGCGCTCGATTATATCTCAAGCGCGGGCCTGCGCGTGTTCCTCCTGGCGGCACGCGCTTCACAACGTGCCGGAATTTACTTCGCGGTGTGCGCGCTTAAGCCTGCGGTGCGCGAAGTGTTCGAGCTGGGTGGCTTCAATCGGATGATCGCGGTGCACACCGATCGGACGACTGCACTCGCGCACGCCCCCCAAGGGGCTGCCCCCAAAGAGCAACGTACGACGGTGCCGAGCGATGCAGTGCATCTGTCGGCGCTGACTCGCTTCCTGCAGGAGTTCTGGTCAGCCGCTGCTCTGCCGCCGGCACAGGCTCTGGCCTTTGAGCTGGCGCTGGAGGAAGTCTTCATGAACGTCGTCATGCACGGCCCGCCGGCGGGCAGCGCTTGCGTCGAGGTGTCGCTGCGGCTGGCGGGTAAGGAGCTCACCATGACGGTCGAGGACGACGCTCCGGAGTTCAATCCGCTCTCACTCGCAGCGCCAGACGTCACGGCGAGCCTTGCCGAGCGCCCGGTCGGCGGCCACGGAGTATTCTTGGTGCGGCGCATGATGGACGCCGTCAGCTACCAACGTATCGGGGCCCGAAATCTCCTGACGATGACTAAGCACATCGCGCCCTAGAGAGCACCCGCCGTGCTGGGCGAGCATGCGTGCCCAGGCGCGAGGTGCAAGGAGGGGTAAATTCGCGTAGGTTGCTGTCCTAGGCCGAACACCAAAAAACAACCACATGTTCGAAATCCGCCTTGGCCCGGCAGGCGAGGTCATTATGACAGGGCGGCTGGATGCCACGCAGTGCGATACGGCGTTGCAATTCCTGAATGGGCTGCCCGAGCCGCGGGTCATCGACCTCGGCCGACTCGAGTACATCGCGAGCGCAGGGTTAAGGGTATTTTTGCTGACACAGAAGCGCGCCAGGGCATCGGGAGCCGGGCTGCGACTGGTCAATGTCAGCGCACAGATTCACGATATCTTCCGCTATACCGGCTTCGACCGGATCATCGACATCACCCGGACGCCCGAATAGCCGCCTCTACCTTGCGCGCGCTGACCGGACCAACCTTTTGCGTGCTAAGTGGTACTTGTGAATGAGGATGAAGACAGGACCTTGGTGCAGCTCTGCCGGGACGGCGATCGGGCGGCCTTCGGGCGACTCGTCGGGCGGTACCAGAAGCCGGTCTTCAACGCAGCGCTACGGCTGCTGCGCGATCCGGAGGACGCCCGGGACGTTGCGCAGACCACGTTCCTCAAGGCATTCGAGCATCTGGCGGATTATGACCCGAGCTTCAAGTTCTACAGTTGGATTTATCGGATTGCGATCAATCAGGCCCTTAACGTCCTTGCTTCCAGAAAGTCGTCCGGGGAGCTTACCGGCGAGGAAGCGGACGAGGCGCCAGGACCCCAGCAGCGGGTGGAGAGCGAGCAGATTGACCAGGCGATCCAGGAGGCGTTGATGCGTATCAATCCTGAGCTTCGGGCCGTGGTCGTACTTCGGCATTTCATGCACTTGAGCTACCACGACATGGGTGACATCCTCCTGCTCCCGGAGAAGACCGTGAAATCGCGCCTTTATAGTGCCCGCCAGCAGCTGCGGGAGTGCTTCTTGCACAATGGGGCGCTCTGACATGGTCGAGCCCCGGCAACTCGCGCTCATTCACGCGGAGATTGATGGCGAGCTCGACGCTGAGCAACGGGCAGAGCTCGCGCGCTGCGTGCTCGCCGATCCGAACGTCAGAGCCGTGCGCGAAGACCTCAGGCGCCTGTGCACCACACTCGATGGGCTCGTGCCGGTCGAGCCGCCGGCGCAACTGCGGGGGAGCGTTCTCGCTGCACTGCCGCAATCATCTTTCCGTCCGCGCCAGTCTTTCGTACCCCGCTGGCGCTATGCCGCCGTCATAGCGGGTATGCTCGCGGCGGGAGTGCTGGTGCTTGAGACGTTGAGGGCCCCGGAAACTGCGTCCAGCGATGCCGCCGGTACCATGGCATCGGTACCCGCGCCGACGATCATCGATACGGTGCGCCTCGGCAGCGGGCCAGTCTCCGGCCGCGTCAGCCTGTACCGCGACCCAAAGGGAGTGGGTCTTGAGTTCGAGCTGGCAGCGAGCGCCCCGGTAGACGTGTCGATCTCAAGCGGCGGGCACACCTTGCAGGTCAAGGGCCTCGGAGGACAGGGCAACCCCGCCGGGTCGAGGACATCGGTGCCGTTGCCCGACTTTGGGACGGGCGGACAAACGGTGGATCTGACCTTCCTGATGGGCGGCCGCCGAGTCGGCGGTGCAACGCTCCGGGCTGCCGGTGGTAGCTGAGGCATCTTTCCATGTGTGCACCAACTTTTTGCCGCTACTACAGTAGTTACTTACAGAGTGGAAGTTTGGACAGTGTTACGACATACCTTGGGAGGTTTTATGGCTGGTAAGACAGTGTGGATCGCCGGCGGAGTCGTCGTGGCTGTGGGGGTGGTCGCCTATCTGACCTACCAGACACCGGCTGCACCGGACGCCGCAGGAACGATCGTCGCAGCGAAGAGAGCCCAGGCGGACGGCACGAATTCCTTCAACCCGTCGGCGACTGCAAGCACGAACGATAATGGCGCTGACAACCGTAGCGCCGCAGACCGCGCCGATGCGGACGCGAATCGAGCTGATCCGAACCGTTCAGGCGATGCGAACCGTTCAGGCGATGCGAACCGTTCAGGCGATGCGAACCGCTCAGGCGATGCGAACCGCTCAGGCGATGCGAACCGTTCAGGCGATGCGAACCGCTCAGGCGATGCGAACCGCTCAGGCGATGCGAATCGTTCAGGCGATGCGAACCGCTCAGGCGATGCGAACCGCTCAGGCGATGCGAACCGCTCAGGCGATGCGAACCGCTCAGGCGATGCGAACCGCTCAGGCGATGCGAATCGTTCAGATCCGAATTCGAATTGACGCTTTGACTCATTAGGCGCGAACAATACTTGTAATCAGCGCCACAATGCGCCAGGCGCTGCGCGGCGGTCGAATCGAAAGACATATGAGTGGCCCGAGCGTTACCGCCCAGGCCACTCACTCTCTTGAATAGCAAAACCAACGGCCACCTGCGGCAGCGCGTCTTGCTGGGTTTCGCGACGGCGCTGCTTGTCGCGCCTGGTGTGGCGTCATCAGACGATCTCGCATTCGTTGAGACCGAGTCGCTGCGGATCGTCTATTACGATCCGGACGAAGACTACCTCGTGCCGCACGCGACACAGAGCTTCCTGAGCGGGCTCGCCGCCCAGGAGCGATTGTTTAATTACGTGCCCGATGGCCCCATCAATGTGTTTCTCAGGGATCTGAGCGATCGCGGAGGTGCAAGCGCGCACGTCGCGCCGCGCAATGAAATCGACTTTGAGGTTGCCCCGTCGAATGAGCCCTACGAGACATTCTCTTCCGGAGATCGGTTTGCAGCGACGGCCGTGCACGAACTCACGCACATCGCCACCATGGATCGCGCCAGCCCGGAGGATGCGCGCTTCCGTCGGCTGTTTAACGGCAAGGTGCCCGTTTATTCCGCCCACCCCGAGAGCCTTCTCTATTATTACCTGACCGCGCCGCGCGCCACGTCCCCCCGGTGGTACCTGGAGGGAAGCGCCGTGTTCACCGAGACCTGGATGAGTGGCGGCGTCGGCCGCGCGCAAGGCGGCTACGACGAAATGGTATTCCGGGCGATGGTGCAGGATGGTGCCAAGTTCTACAATCCGCTCGGACTCGTGTCAAAGGGCACGGAGATTGATTTCCAGACCGGCGCCAATGCCTACCTGTATGGCACGCGCTTCATGGACTATCTGGCGCTCACCTATGGCCCGCAACGCTTGGTCTCATGGTGGCGGCGGGATGCCGGCAGCCGGCGTTATTACGCTGATCAGTTCAGGCAAGTCTATGGCCTGCCCCTCGATGAGGCGTGGCGCCAGTGGATCGACTGGGAGCACCGCTTCCAGCACGAGAATCTGCAGTCTGTGCACGAGCACCCCGTCACCCAATTTCGCGATCTCACCAGCAAGACCCTCGGCGCCCTTTCACGCAGCTACCTGTCGACGGACGGCTCCAAACTCCTTACCGCCGTGCGCTATCCCGGGCAGGTGGCGCACATCGTGTCGATCGCACGCCGCGACGGGGCGGTGACGGAGCTTAAGGAGATCAAGGGCGCCCGCGGCTATACCGTGACCTCGCTCGCCTATGACCCCGGCGGTGGGACGCTCTTCTACACCACCAACAACAACACCTACCGGAACCTCGAAGCGCTGGACCTGCACTCGGGCAAGTCGCGCATGCTGCTTCAGGCGGCCCGGATCGGCGACATTGTGTACAACCCGGCCGATCGCTCGCTGTGGGGCTTGAGGTTTGTGAATGGCCTCGTCGTGCTCGTGCGCGTCCCGTTCCCCTATCAAACGTGGGAGAAGCTGTACGTGTTTCCCTCGAGCGAGCAGGCCTTCGATCTGGATCTTTCGCCCGACGGGACACTCGCGTCGGTTTCAGTGTCGGGTCCCGGTCCGAGGCCCGGATCACCACAGGTGACTGAGGTTAGGGTCATCCGCACTGATGGGCTCGCCAAGGGCGACGCCACACCGCGCCATACCTTCACGATGGGAGCGGCGGTGCCGGAAGGCTTTGTGTTTTCTAAGGATGGTCGCTATCTCTACGGCAGCAGCTTCTACACCGGCGTCTCGAACATCTATCGCTACGAGATTGCGACCGAGAAACTCACCGCGGTCAGTAACGCGGCCGTCGGCTTTTTTCGTCCGCTGCCGATTGATGAGTCGCACCTCATCGTGCTGCGGTATGCGGCCAAGGGATTCGTGCCCACCCTTATTGAGCCCAACGCGACCGAGGACCTAAGTGCGGTCACGTTCCTCGGCGAGCAGGTCGCGGCGAAGTACCCCGAGGTGCAGGGCTGGGTCGCGGCCACACCCTCCAGCGTCCCCTACGAGTCCCAGATTCTGCGTTCGGGTGCTTATAAGCCAGCGCGCGATTGGTCGCTCGAGGCGTTAATCCCGGTCGTCGAGGGCTACCAAAACTCCGCAGGTCTGGGCGCGAGCGCCCGTTTCAGCGACCCGCTGGGTTTTGACTGGCTGGCACTTGATAGTAGCTACAGTCCGGACCACGCGCTGGCTTCCAAGGAGCGCCTGCACTTCACGGCTGACGCTCACGCCGAAGACTGGACGACCGGCGTCGCGTGGAACCGCGCGGACTTCTATGATCTCTTTGGTCCAACCAAGCGCAGTCTCGCAGGCTACAACGGTTACGTGAGCTACGACCTTCCGCTGGTCTATGATCCGCCGCAGACCTTGCACTTTGTGGCCAAGATTGCTTATTACGGCGACCTCGACACGCTGCCGGGCTATCAAAACGTCACCTCGCCCACCCAGAACCTGTTCACCGTGGACGCTGGCTTCGTCGGCGTCGACACGCGTGCTTCCCCTGGCGCCGTGGATGCAGAGACCGGGCACACCTGGTCTATCAAGGTGCACGGGTACGGCGCGCAGGACGACTTCATTCCCCGCCTGACCGGCACGTTCGACGTCGGCTTTCCGCTGCCGCTCGATCATTCTTCGATCTGGCTACGCAGCGGCGCGAGCATTTCCGGCGGAACGCACAGCAACCCGCTCGCCAACGACTACCTGGGCGGCTTTGGCAACAACTACGTGGACAGCGGCGCGCACGGCAGCGCCCAACGCTACCGCGACCTCTTGAGCATGCCGGGTTTCAACCTGGACGCGTTGCAGGGCAAGTCGCTGGTGAAAACGATGCTCGAATGGTGCCTGCCGCCGGTGCGGTTCGAGAGCCTCGGGTCGCCCGGTTTTTACGCCAGCTGGGCGCGACCCGAGCTCTTTGTCGCGGCCTTGGAGACTAATTTCAACACTGCAGCGTATCGCAGCAACGCCGAGGATGTTGGCGCGCAGCTTGATTTTCAGCTGCACGTGATGCACCGGCTGCCGATGATGCTGTCGGTTGGGGTGGCCCGGGGTTTCGGGGGCGGCGGCCTTGGCACGACCGAGTTCATGTTGTCGCTACAGGTACTGTGACGCACCTGCAGCGCAAGGCACCGACACCATGAACGCCGAGCTGCTGCTGCGCGCCCCGATCGCACTCATCCCGGTACTGCTGTTTCTCCTGGCGCTCGTCCAGCTCGACGCCTACAAGCTCTTGCGCCTGAGGTTGGTGCTGGCGATGGTCGGCGCCGGCGGCCTCGCAGCCGGCGCGAGCTATCTCATCAACAACTACGCCTACGCCGCTTTCAGCGGCGACTTCACCGCCTACTCGCGGTACGTGTCGCCGTGGATCGAGGAGTGCGTGAAGGCGGTGTTGGTGGTCTTTCTAATCCGCACGCGGCGCGTTGGGGTACCGGTGGACGCAGGAATCGCCGGTTTCGCGATCGGCACCGGCTTTGCGCTCGTCGAGAACCTGTATTACCTCGGCACCCGTCCGGACGCCGCGTTGGCGGTGCAGGTCATCCGCGGCTTCGGCACGGCGATCATGCATGGCGGCACGGCGGCGCTCCTGGCGATGATCTCGATTACGCTCTACGAGAAGCGCCCGCACGGCGGCCCACAGCTGCTGCTGCCGGGCTTTCTGGCAGCGGTCGCGCTGCACACGGCCTTCAACGTGCTCCTGGTACGGCCGGCGCTCGCCACGCTTGCGATCCTGGTGGTACTGCCGGTGGTGATCCACCTCGTGTTCCGCTACAGCGAGCGTTCCCTGCGTGCGTGGCTTGACGCGGACCTCGAATCCAATGTGCAGCTGTTGGAGTCGATCACTAGCGGTACGTTCCTCAACAGTCACGCGGGCCGCTATCTGCAGGCCTTGCGTGCCCGCTTCCGGGGCGAGGACCTCGCGGATATGCTCTGCTGCCTGCGACTGCACGGTGAACTGGCGCTACGCGCCAAGGGGGTGCTGCTGCTTCGCGAGAGCGGCATAGACGAGCCACCCATAGACACGGAGACGCGCGACAAGCTGGCAGAACTCGCGCAGCTCAAACGCGCGATCGGCAGGGCTGGCGTGCTCGCACTGCGTCCGCTGATGATGGCGACCGGCAAGGACATCTGGGAGCTGACACTGCTCGGCCGCTAGCGGCACCGGCAGTTGGTCTTGGGGCGCGTGGACGGAAACACGCGCGGCGCACCGAGAGCGGCGCTTTTCTGCTCGGCGTGCCGCGCTACGATGCTATGGGATTATTTCATTTACGACGTACTGAAAGGTACTCGTCGCGCTACCCGCCGTGGTTCCGCAGGTCAACGTTGCCGTCTGATAGGTTTCGGAGTTCAGGACGGTATCTGTGAACGGTGCGGGAGACGTGCCATCAGAGAACGCGGAGTTGAGGGGTTCCGATGCACCAGTATACGTCCCGTCGTCCGGCCCCGTCGTCAGCGAGCACTGCGCCGCGGGCGGCATATTGGTCGTCGTCCACACCAGGTAGTATGGGGTCCCCGCGAAAAGGTCGAAACCTGTCCCATCGAAATTCGGGGAGCCTGCGGTGCCATCCTCGTTAGCATAGACGATAGTAAAGCCGCTGATCGTCGGGGGCGCCGTGGTGGCGCACTGCGGAACCACGGTCGCGGGGTTCAACGCGTCGGTCGTGATCGGCGTATAACCCGCGATTATGTTGACGTCGTAGTACAGGTGGTCGAATCGCATGATCAAGGTGCCGGACGGATTTTCATCGTCGAAAGGCGGTGGTCCCGCTAAGAAATCCCCGGGGTTTGCCGTAACCGTCGAGTTTACGTACCTAGCCGCGGTCGCCAGTGTATTGAGGGCGCAGCTGTAATTCTGGTTGTTGAAATAGCCGAGGCTAGTGGTGATGTAGCCCTGGATGGTCGGCACGACCGTGTTGGTGGGGTCGACGATCTGCGTGGTGGGCGGCTGCACCTGCGGCGTCACGATCTGATTCAACGCCGCCTGCAAGAAACTGAACTCGCTATCGATGTAGGCGGCATTCAATCCCGCCACTACCGTCCCTTCGATGAGCACCGAGGGGTGGTTGCCCTTACCCGCTGGCGGTGGGTCGGAGGTGCACGCGACCGTAATGTCGATCAGCGTGCCTTCGGGGATCATGGATTCGCTCCCGGGCAGCGGCCCCCAGGCAGCGACCGGACCATTCAAACTGCCGCAGGGCGGGTTGGTTCCCAGGACCAGCCCAGGATTCAGGGTGAACGCGGTCAACGTATTGTTGATCGGCGTGGTCAACGTGTTGTTGATCTCCTCGTACTGGTTGAGTCCTGAGGTGATCTTCGCAACATACATTCCGGTGCCGGTGGGACCGGAACCGCCAAACACATTGGCTGACAGCACCACGTTGGGCAGGTTGGCGCAGAGGGGCCCCAGGGGCAGTGGCACAAAGTCATAGGTTGGGCCATTGTCGGTAATCGTGACGCGTGGGTCGGCGGCTAGGTTGCAGCTGTCCACGACGATGGGCGCGTTCACCGGAATATTAACGGTGCCCGGGCCGGTAATCTGCAGCGAGAGCTGAGGAAGAATGCTGCAGCCAGACGGGTTGGTGACGCTGGTGACGCAGCTGCTCGCTTGCGTAGAGCCTGAGTTCGTCACCGCCAGGTCCGCCGGATTGTTGACACCCTTGGTTACGGCCGCAAACGCCTTCGTGTCAGAGGTGCCCGGCGGAGGCGCGGCAAATTCCAGAATCGCCCCGGGAAGTTGCCCGACGAACACATACTGGACGCCCTGGAAAGTGCCGACCTTGAGCCTCGTCAGGCCCAAGCCGAGGTTTATCGCGTAGGGCGTGATGAATGCGCTCTTGCCTGAGTCGAAATCCAGGATCCTGCCGCCCAGCGTCGAGAAAAGCAGGGTCGCGTCCTGCGTGTTCGGATCACGCGCCATGTCCATGCCGACCACCACGGGGGGGATTTTTAAGACTGCCTGGGTCAAGAACTGCGTCTGCGTGACGACCGTCGAAGCCGGGCTTTGGAACGACCCGTGCGAACTGAGGACACTCTCGATTTGACTTAGCGAGTAGCGGATCACTCGCGTGTTGAAGGTATCCCCGACCAGCACCAGCAGGTCGAGGGGGTTCCAAGCCGGCGTTGTTGACCCAACAGAGCTTGCCCCGCTAGCGGCCACCGCGACTTCCGCAAGCGCCAGGGTCGTGGTGGGTTTGTGGGTTATAGGATCCTGAAACGTATTGTCGATAAGGAGCGGCGCGCCATACGCGCCCGCGTTCGCGCCGCTAGCCATGATCGGTATGACCCACACGCCCGGTTTGTCCCAGGCGCAGCTGGGTGAAATCACGTACACGTTGCCGGCGGGATCCGCCGCCAGGCCGACCGGATACGGTGGTCCGGAGCCCTTGCCCGACCAGGAGAAGATCAGAGTCGGGGTTTGATAGCTCGGGCCTGCAAGGCGCCAGATCTTATGCTGCTCCGCATCCGCGTAAATCAGATCCAGCGTGCTGGTGACGGGGTTCGTAACCCAGGTGAGCGCGGTGTAAAGATTTTGCGGCGTGCCGCCCGTCAAGAGCGGATTCGTGGCCGCGATCGCTGCGCTGCTCGCACTCGGCATCGTCAGGGTGTCGACCGACCCGTTGGGGAAGGCATTCGTGAAGGCCACAGTGAGCTGCTGCGAGGGAAGCGGCGCGGTGTGAGCCACCGCGGAGGTCAGCAGTGCGATGGCAGCGACCGCGCACCGGGCCCGAAGAGGCGAGGCCACCCGCGCTTTTGTGTTGGGAAGTCTCGTACGGAAATCGCTGCGCATGGCTTCTCCCCTTAAATTTTTATATGCCAGCATCCCCTGCTGTGCCGATCGACCCAAGCGTTGTTACTTTTCGTTACGCTAGCACAGTCAGGGTCGCAGATACCACCAAGCAACAGGCGCCCCTTTCGCTGTTAAGTGACGACTCGACTCTATGCCTATCTCACTGCGGAGGTGTGCGGCGCAGCAGCGATTGTTGCCGCTGGCGGTGAGGCCAAACCGTTTACATAACGCTCGCGGCGATGCAACGTGTCCAGGTATCGTTGTGCCAGGCTTCGATAGACCCACTCCGCGCCGCTGTTCTTGCTCAGCACCCCACAGCCGTGCGTGAGTCGCACTTCCGCCTCGGCGTAGCGCCCGAGCCCCGTCAGCGCAGCGCCCTCGATGCTCTCTGCGATCGCGGTGCGCCAGTGCTCAGCCGATAGCGCGGCCGTGAAAATGCCCCTTGCGCTCTGCGCCAACTCGAGCGCCTCCGGATACTTGCCCTCGGCGACCCTCAGAACCGCAAGCATCATCAGGCTCGAGGCAATCTCGGGCGATTTGTCGTTGAACAGCCGCCGCCGCATCGCGAGTCCTTCCTGGAGATAGCGGTCGGCTTGGCCGTAATCGCCGGCCATCGTCAACCCGAAACCCATTACATTCAACACGATAGCAATCTCAGGATGATCCGCAGAGTACGCCTTGCGGTAAATCACCAACACTTGACGCATGTTGGCGAGTGCCTCACGGGTTTCGCCACGGTCGTACTGCACGGAGGCGAGATTGAACAGCGCTCGCCCGGTTTCCGGGTGACTTTCTCCCTGTAGTTCGCGGTGGATCTCGAGCGATTGCCGCAAAAGCGCCTCGGCGCTTGCGAAATCGCCCTTGCTCTGCGCCGTAAGCGCAACGTTCTCGAGCTCGGTCGCGACGTACGGATGCTTGTCGCCGAGCAGACGCCGGTACATCGCGAGCGATTCCCGATAGAACTTCTCGGCGTTGTCCAAGTCCCCATTCTCGTCGTACACGAACCCCATGTCGTTGAGCACTTCCGCGAGATCCGGATGCGGCTCGTTGCCGCGCAGCTCCCGCTGGACGGCCAGTGCGCGCTGCATCAGCGGGATCGCGGCGCCGGGGTTGCCGCCTCGAGTTATGGTCCGGGCGAGATCCTTTAGCGTGCGCGCGACGTCCGGATCCTTAGTGCCATAGAGCGCTTGCCGCAGATTGAGGGCCGCGCGCAGAGTCTTCTCGGCATCTGCGTAGCGGCCTTCTAAATCGAGCAGGGTACCGAGCCCGGCCAGTGAATTCCCGAGGTCCACTTCGCTCTGCCGGTCCTGCGGATGCGACGAGGCGATGCGGATCGCTTCGCGGTAGGCCTTCTCGCCGGCGTCGAACTCGGCCTGCAGAGCCATTAGATCAGCCTGGTGGCTTAGTGAGTTGGATAGCTCCAGAGGCTCGATCCCTGGCAGACGACGCCGCGTCGACACCGCCCGATCGAGCAGCGGCCGCGCCTGGGCATAGAGTCCGAGCCCCATGTACACCGTGCCCAGCGTGTCCATCAGCGTCGCCTGGATCGCCGGCTCCTTGGCCAGCTCTTGGTCAACACGTGCCGCGCCCTTGTCGAGCATTTCCCGCGCCGTCACCGTATTGCCGCGCGCCTCGCTCGGGTCGGAGACCTTAAACAAGTCCACGAGGAAGCGAGTCGTCTCCTTGGCCGTGCGGGCCTCGGCCTCGGCCCGCAGTGTCTGGCGCTGCGCCGCGGCACGTTGTATCAGCGCGTACGCAGCCAGCCCGCTGGTCAACACCATGCCGCTCAAGGCGGCGCAGGCGGTTATGAACAGGCGCCGATTGAAGCGCTGTTGCTCGCGCCGGCGTAGCAAATCGAAGGCAACGCCGAGCATCCCCGCAATCAGCTTAAGCTTTGCCCTAGTCTTGCCGTCCTTGCCGGCACGCGCATCGGCGGCGATCGGCTCGGTGCGCGCTTCGCTCAGGTTGCCGTCCGGACCTAGCCGGAAACGCAACGCCGGCGGGAAGCACTCCTCCTGCTCACGTCCCGGCAATTCGGAGGCATTCGGCTCCCCGGCGACGATCAGGCAGAATATGCGGCTCTCTCGGCCCAGGCGCTTGAAGGCGAGGATTTCCTCGTTGACCCAGCGCGATTTGGCCGCCTGAGGCGAGCAGATGATGATCTGGCAAGCCGACCCCTGCAGTGCATCATTAATGGCCGCGCTGAGATCGGTGGCACTGGCGAGCTCCTCGCGATCACGAAACACTGGTGAGAGACGCTTCGGAACCACGCCACAAGCGGTTGTCGTACCCACCAAATTTTTCGGTGGGCGGTAGGATTCCAGGGATTTGTGCAGCCAGCTCCCCCAACGCGCGTCCTGGTGGCTGTAGCTTATGAATGCCCGATACTTGATCAGGTCCACCCGAGTTCTCCCGTGCTGGGGGTGCGACGGACGCCGCAGCATCCGTGTTGGGATGCCCCCGTCTGACTCTAAATCAATGGATCCTCAAGCGAAAGCGCACTCACAAGAGTCTGAACCCTCGTTGAGCACTCGCTGGATGCCTGAGGCCCCTTTTGTGCCCCACGAGAGGTGGGCGCGCTCCCTCAGACGCCCGATTGTTTCCGCCAATTCCGCATGCATCTGAGCTGCGCGTGCGGCGTTGCGTCACGTTAGGCCGGTCTGCTGTCTTACGTCGCGTCGCGGTGACTGTGGCTGGGAAAGCCCGGTTCGCGGAGCACTCCAAGGCGATGTGCCCCGAAGTGCGCTCGAGAGCGACCTCCTCGAGTGTAGGAGAGTGACGGGTGCCGACTGTCGGGGATAACGTTGTCCGGCGCTCCGGCAGGCCGCACAATGGGTCGGTCATGCCCTCCTGATCCCACCGGCGACACAACGCTTGGGCGACCACACCGACAACAGAATCTCGCCGTTTATCGTCGGCGTTTCGGGACACCGGGATCTGCACCCGACGACGCTGCAAGATTTGCGCCTTGCGCTCGAGGAAATCCTGCAGCGCCTGAAAGAGCACCTTCCGGACTCTGAGGTCCGCATCATGGCGGGTATGGCCACCGGCGCCGATCTGCTGGTAGCGCAAACCGCGCTCGCACTCGGGTTCGGCGTGGACGCCATGCTGCCCATGCGGCTCGATCAGTACGCAGCAGACTTCGATCCCGACTCGTTCGCGTTGCTCAAGACACTGCTGGTGCACCCGGCCGTGCACACCTTCGCCCTTCCGCTAAGTGCCCGGGCCATGGAAAGTCCGACACCCGCAGACATCTCGCACCGGGACTCGCGCTATGCGGCTCTCACGCAGACCCTCACGCGCGGATGCAGTCTGCTGATCGCGCTGTGGGACGGGGAATCATCGCTCCTGCCCGGCGGCACTGCGGACACGGTGCTGCGCTATCTTCGGGCGCGCACAGACGGGGACAAAAACGACGCGCCCTTGCAATTCACGGATGCGCCCGCCGATCACGACCTGCCGACCCGGCTCGTCTACTGGATCCCGGCCGCCCGTGCGCGCGCAGGGCCGCCCCCGGACAACGGTTCGCCCTGCTTTCTCGCAGGGCTCAGCGATAACGTCCTGCTGCGCTTGCCCACGATGCCCCACCGGCTCAAAGTCCAACTACAGTCGCTGAACGCCTATAACCGCGAGTACCAGCGCCTCACGACGCATTGGCGCAGCCGTGTCGCTCTGGACTGCCTCATGAGCGACCTGCCGGCGACGCTTGAGGTGAGCGCGCGCGACCGTCCGACGCTCGAGCGGATCGATGCGCAGTACGGCAAGGCCGACGCGCTCGCCATCCATTTCCAGAAGCGCTCCGACTACCTTTTCACCTTCTTCAACCTCGTCGCCTTTTCGATGGGTCTCGCCTATCTCGCGTACGAGAAATTCTTCGGCACGCGCGTTTTGTTGTTCTTGTACCTGCTGATCCTCACCTCGGGCGCCGGTTTGTACCGCTTATTGCACGAGCGCCATTGGTTCGCCAAGCACCTGATGTGTCGGGCACTCGCGGAAACGCTGCGCGTGAAGTTCTACCTACGGCTCGCCCGAGGTGAGCACCTCGTGGACGCCGAGGAAATGCTCGCGCTCTCTGGCGTAAGCCGCTTTCACGGTTTTGGCTGGATTGCTCATGTTCTGATCGCCCTTGAATCTCCCGCGACAGGCGCCTACCCCGAACGCAGCGCGAAACTGGAAGATGCGTTCTATCGAGTCTGGATCGAGAATCAGCAGCGATATTTCGTGAGAAAAGTGGCCCAGCTGCATCGCAGCGGGATGCGCACGAAGTGGCTGAAGCGCGCACTGTTTGGCGTCATCATCGTGATGATCCTGAGTCTGCTGTGGCTCGGCAGGTCCGGGGGCGATCGCATCATCGTTGGAATATCGCTGGAAAATGCACTGACGTTTGTAATCGGGTTGGCCGCCGTCACGCTCGCATCCTGGGAGCTGCACCAGAACAAGATGGCCAACCGCGAGTTGCTGTGGCAGTACCGCAACCAACTGAAGCACTTCTCCCGGGCGCGCTCGCAGCTGGCACGCACGTTTGCCGCGAGCCGGCGCCTGGAGATTCTCGCCGAGCTCGGCAAGGACTCGTTGATGGAGAGCTACCTGTGGACGATCCATCGGTTTCATCGCGAGCACGAGCCGCCAGGTCAGGCCTGAGGGACGCGTGTCTCTGAAGCCGCTGACGGCGCCGGGCGGGGATCAGCGACCTGGAACGCGCTACGGTTTCGGCTGGCGATTAGCTGGAGGATAGGATCCGGGCCGTCGCCAAAGAGCAGGCGGCCGGCACCGTCGGGCCGCCTTTAGGGTTCCCGCACGCTCGAAGCATCCGGCACGGCCTGCTCGCTCACCATGGTAAGCACATCGTAGCTGGCGACCGTCTCGCCGCGCTGATTCGTGATCGCCGTATCCCAGCGCACCTCACCGTAGCCAGAAGCCGCACGCAGGGATTTCTCCTTGCAGGTGAGACGCACCTTGATCCGGTCGCCGGGCTTGACCGGTTTGGCGAATCGCAGTCCATCGATGCCGTAGTTCGCGAGCACCGGTCCGTAAGGCGGATCGACGAACAATCCTGCCGCGGCGGACACGAGGAAGTAGCCGTGGGCGACGCGGCCGCCGAACAAGGGATTGCGCGCCGCCTGCGCCTCATCCATGTGGGCGTAGAACCGATCGCCCGAGAGCGCTGCAAAGCGCTCGATGTCCTCCACTGTCACCTCGCGCTCGCCGGAGTTGAACGTGTCGCCGATCACGAGCGCGCCGAAGGGCTTGCGGAACGGATGCGCGCCCGGATCAAGCTCGCGTGCCCCCTTGGTCCAGCGGCCCGTAACCGCGGTGATCTGATCCGGGCTGCCCTGCACGGCGGTACGCTGCATATAGTGCATGAGGCCGCGGATGCCGCCCATCTCCTCGCCTCCTCCGGCACGCCCAGGACCTCCGTGCACCAGATGCGGCAGGGGAGAACCGTGGCCGGTGGACTCCTTGGCGCAATCACGATTGATGACCACGAGGCGCCCGTGATACGGCGCAAGTCCGAGTACCAGCTGCGCCGCGAGCGCCTCGTCGGCAGTGAATATCGAGCCCGCCAGACTTCCGCCGCCGCGGCGCGCCAGAGCAATCGCCTCCTCGGCCGAGCCATAGGGCACGAGCGTGCACACCGGTCCGAAGGCCTCCACGGAGTGCACCGCGTGTGCGCGGTCCGCGTCGCGGCAGTAAAGCAGCGTCGGAGCCACGAAGGCGCCGCGCTCGGCATCCGCACCCACCGGCTGCACCCGGGGGCCATCGCCGTAAACGACTTCGGCCTCGCGGCAGAGCTTGCCGAGCTGCTCGAGCACTTCCCGACGCTGCGCGAGGGAAGCCACCGGGCCCATGCGCACGTTCTCCAGACGCGGGTCACCGACTACGATCGTACCGAGCGCTTCCCTCAGCGCCTCGAGCACCGGTGCCGCCTGTGCAGCGGGCACCAGCGCGCGGCGGATGGCGGTGCATTTCTGTCCCGCCTTAACCGTCATCTCGCGCACTACTTCGCGCACGAAGAGCTCAAACTCCGGCGCCGCCGCCGTAACGTCGGGCGCCAGAATGGCGGAATTGAGTGAGTCGGTTTCCGCAGTGAAGCGCACCGCCTGAGCGAGCACCACCGGGTGCTGGCGCAGCTTGAGCGCCGTGGCGGCCGAGCCGGTGAAGGAGACGCCGTCCTGACAGGTGAGGTGATCGAACAGGTCCCCCACGCCACCGCAGATCAGCTGCACCGCCCCTTCCGGCAGGATCCCCGACTCGATGATGCGCCGGAACACACGCTCAGCGAGGTAGCACGTCTGCGTGGCTGGCTTCACGATCGCCGGCATGCCGGCGAGCAGCGCCGGCGCCAGCTTCTCAAGCATGCCCCACACCGGGAAGTTGAAGGCGTTGATGTGGACCGCGGCCCCCTCGAGCGGCACGCAGATGTGCTGGCCGACGAAAGTGCCGGTCTTGGACAGCGCTTCAAGGCTGCCGTCCACGTAGACGGGGCTGTTGGGCAGCTCGCGCGTGCCCTTGCTCGCGTAGACAAACAGCGTGCTGATGCCGCCGTCGATGTCGATCCAGGAATCATTCTTGGTGGCACCCGTGGCGTACGAGAGCTGATAGAACTCTGCCTTCAGATCAGTCAGCAGCTTCGCCAGAGCCTTCAACTGCAGCGCCCGCTCATGAAAGGTCAGTTTGCGCAGATTGCGGCCGCCCACCTCGCGGGCGTGTTCGAGCATGGCGCGCACATCGGGCCCGGCGCTGCTTGCGTGGGCGATGACCTCGCCGGTGGTAGCGTCGCGCAGTGCGGCGCCTGCGCCGTCGCCGGCCCGCCAGCTGCCTGCGACAAAACTCTCCAGCTGCATGAGCCTCACTCCGCGCCGACGACCTGACCGTCGATACGGTAGGAACGTCCGCGAAACAGCGCGATCCGTTCCCCGCGCTGGTTGTACACGATGATTTCATAGAGCCCGTTGCGCCGCGTGCGCCACAGCTCGCTCGCCTCGGCCGTCAGCTCATCCCCGGCGCGTGCCGGGGCAAGAAAGTCAATGCTCGCGGCCGCCGCGACCGTCGCTTCGTTGTGAGAGTTACAGGCGAACGCAAAGGCGCTGTCGCCTAGGGCGAAGACCATGCCGCCGTGACACACCCCATGCCCGTTGGTCATGTCGGGACGCACACGCATGCTCACCTGGGCCCAGCCGCGGCGCACGCCGCCCAGGCGCATGCCGAGCCCCTGTGAGGCCCGGTCGCGTTCAAACAGCGCGGCGCCGGCCCGCTCCGCGAGTCGCTGCGCCTCGGTGTCGGCCGCGGTCCCCTCCACGCTAGCGGCCCGTGAAACGCGGCACGCGTTTGGCCGCGAAGGCGGCGACGCCTTCAGCGTAGTCGGCTGAGCGCCCGAGCTCGCCCTGGTAATCGCGCTCAATGTCCAGTTGTGCGGCCAGGCTGCGACCGAGCCCCTCGTAGATGGCCTGCTTCGTGCGCGCCAGCCCACGCGTGGGTGCGGCGGCAAACTGCCGCGCCAGGTCCTCGACCACGCCGGCAAATTCCGCGTCCTCGACGCAACGCCAGATCAGGCCCCAGGCGGCGGCCTGCTCGGCCGACAGCTTGTCACCGAGAAACGCCAGCCCGAGTGCCCGCGCGGTACCCACCAGGCGCGGCAGGAACCAGGTGCCGCCCGAGTCCGGCACCAGTCCGAGCTTGGCGAACGCCTGCACGAACACCGCCGAGCGCGCCGCGATCACAAGGTCGCAGGCGAGTGCCAGGTTGGCGCCGGCGCCGGCGGCGACGCCGTTGACTGCGCCGATCACCGGCAGCGGCAGCGCGCGCAGGCTCAGCACGAGGGGCTTGTAGTTGTGCTCGATGGAGGCGGCCAGATCTGGCGGCGCCGCACCCGGTGCGACCGCACGGTCGTTCAGATCCTGCCCGGCGCAGAAGCCACGTCCCGCTCCGGTGATGACAAGCACGCGCGCCTCGGAGGCCGGGAGCGTCGCGAGCGCGGCGCGCACCTCGGCATGCATCTCCGAGTTGAAGCTGTTCAGCCGCTCGGGGCGGTTGAGCGTGAGGCGCGCGATACCCTCGCGCACCTCGAAGATTATGTTCTGGTAGCTCACTGGTCTTAGCTCCCCGCGCCCGCAGGCGGATTACTTCTCGTCGTAGTCCAGCTCAAGCGGGGCGCTCTTGACGTGCGACTGACAGGCGAGCACGTAGCCCTGCTCAAGTTCCCAGTCCTCGAGCGCATAGTTCTGCACCATCGTGACCGCGCCGCGCACGACCTTCGTCCGGCAGGTCGAGCACACGCCCGCGCGACAGGAGAACGGCAGTTCGATGCCGGCACGCGCTGCACCCTCGAGGATCGTTTCCTCCCCGAGGCGCATCGTAAAGGAACGGCGGCGCCCGTCCATGAGGATGCTCACCTCGGCCGCGCCCGCGTGGGGCGCACGCGCCGCAGTCGCCGCGGCTGTCGCGGTCGGCAGGCTCGCCGGCTCCCCGGCCGTGGTTGCGAGCGTAAAGTGCTCGGCGTGAATGCGCGCGATTGGCACTCCGAGGGCGCGCAGGGTGGCGCTAACGCTCTCGATCATGTCCCCGGGGCCACAGAGAAAGAATTCGCGTACCTGTTCCGGCTCGAAGAGGCGCACGGCAAATTCGCGCACGCGCTGCGCATCGAGCCGGCCGTTGTAGAGCTCAACCTCCTGCGGCTCGCGGCTCATGACGAAGTGCAGTGCGAGTTGCCCGAGGTGACGATCTTTAAGCGCCAGCAACTCCTCAAGGCACATGGTGCGGCTCGTGCCGCCGTTGCCGTAAAAAAGTAGCACCCGCGCGCCCGAAGTCAGGAGCGCGCGCACCACCGAGAGCACCGGCGTGATGCCGCAGCCGGCAGCGAAGGCGACGTAGGTTGCGCCCGCGAGCAGCGGCAGGCGCGCGCAGAAACTGCCGTTCGGCGGCAGCACTTCGAGCAGTTCCCCGGCGCGTATCTGCTCGGCCAGATGACGCGACATGCGGCCTTGGGCATGCACACGCGGCACGATCCTCAGTGGCCACTCCCCCGGTGCGTTGACCAGCGAATACGTGCGCCGCACCTCTTCGCCGTCGATATCGGCGCGCACCACCACGTGCTGGCCCGCCTGGCCGCGATACTCCGCCTCAAGCGGCGGCGGTACTTCGAGCGTGAGCGCCACCGCGTCTTCCGCGTCGGGGACGACCTGCAGCACCTTGAGGGGATGAAACTTCAGCATCTTAGATGCATTTAAAGTAATCGAACGGTTCGCCACAGGCGCGGCAGCGATAGTGCGCCTTGCAGGGCGTCGAGCCGAACTCGCTCACCCGCTCGCTGTCGGCACTCGCGCAGCGCGGACAGCACACGGCCGGCGCTGCGCGCAGCCCGCGCACACTGGCAACCGCCTGCACCGGCGGGGCGATGCCGAAGGCCTTGAGCTTCTCGCGTCCCTGCGGCGTCAGCCAGTCGCTCGTCCAGGGCGGCGACAGCACCTCCTCGAGCACCGCCTCCTCAAAGCCACCGGCATCAAGCGCCGCCCGCACCCCGGCGCGGATCACCTCGGTGGCTGGACAGCCCGAGTAGGTCGGTGTGAGGCCGATGTGCGCGCGCCCCTCGGCATCCTCGCGCACGTGCCGCACGATGCCCAGATCGACGATGCTCAGCGCCGGAATTTCCGGATCCGGCACCTGGGCAAGAATGGCCCACACCTCGGTGATGCGCGCGGCGGTCATGCGGCTCGTCCTACCAGCGAGCGCCCGGATAGGCGCGCGGCAAATGCTGCATCTCGGCGAGCAGGTGTGAAAGATGCTCGCTGTGCACGCCACGCTTGCCGTGCCAGGGATAGGGTAAAGAGGCGGGACGCGTGAGGGTCGCGGCGCGCAGGTCCTCATCGATGCCGGTTGACCACGCCGCGCCCAGCGGCGCGAGCGGCGGGGCGATCCCCGCACGGCTCACGAACTCATCGACCTCATCCGCGCTGAAGAACTCAGCGGTGAAGGGCCACAGCTCATCGAGCGCGCGCTGCACGCGCCGATGGCTCTCGGCCGTGCCCTCCCCGAGGCGCGCGAGCCAGCCGCTACTGAAACGGTGGTGGTAGCGCGTCTCCTTTACAGACTTCGCCGCGATCGCCGCGAGGCGCAGGTCCGAGGAGGCGCTGAGGCCCTGGTAGAGCTGCAGCTGCCAGGTATCGATGAGCCACTGCCGCACGATCGTGTGGCCGAAATCCCCATTGGGTTGCTCAGCGAGGGTCAGGTTGGCGAACTCGGGCGCCTCACGCAGGAACGCGAGCGCATCCTCATCCCGCCCGTGCCCCTCAAGCTCGGCAGCGTAACTTAAGAGCAGGCGCGCCTGGCCGATCAGATCAAGCGCGAGGTTCGCTAGTGCCAGGTCCTCTTCCAGCGCTGGTGCGTGGCCGACCCAGGCGCCCAGACGCTGACCGAGCACGAGGCTCGTGTCCGCGAGGCGCAGTACGTAGCGCAAGCGCGCGGCCTCGAGCGCCGGTGCGTCCGTCACGGCAGAGGAAACGGCGCTGCTCACAGATTCTTCACTTCCTCGGGAATCTCATAGAAGGTCGGATGGCGGTACACCTTATCGCGCGCCGGCTCGAACAGCTCCTCAGCCTCCCCCGGATCCGAGGCGATGATCTGTGCCGACGGCACGACCCAGATGCTCACGCCCTCCTGGCGGCGGGTGTAGACATCGCGCGCGTGCTCAATTGCCATACGCGCGTCCGCCGCGTGCACGCTGCCGACGTGCTTGTGTTCCAGGCCCGAGCGCGAGCGGATAAACACCTCAAAGAGCGGCCAGTCGTTACTCATGTGTGCCTCACCTTGCCGAACCGTCGCGCCGCGCTAAGCGGCAGCGCGCGCCTGCTGCTTGCGTGCGTGCGCGACTGCGGCCTCGCGCACCCACTCCCCGGCCTCATAGGCCGCCCGACGAGCCGCGAGGCGCTCGCGGTTGCAGGGGCCATTGCCCTTGAGCACCGCGTGAAACTCGCTCCAGTCGATCGGGCCGATGTCGTAGTGCTGCGTTGCCTCGTTCCAGCGCAGCTCCGGGTCGGGGATGCTCAGGCCGAGGAAGTGCGCCTGCGGCACGGTCACGTCGATGAACTTCTGTCGCAGTTCATCGTTGCTGAAGCGCTTGATCTTCCAGCGCATCGACTGCGCGGTGTGCTTAGAGTCCGCATCGCTCGGACCGAACATCATGATCGACGGCCACCACCAGCGCTGGAGCGCATCCTGCGCCATGGCGCGCTGCGCCTCGCTGCCGCGCGCGAGCGTGAGCATGATTTCAAAACCCTGGCGCTGGTGGAAGCTCTCCTCCTTGCAGATGCGCACCATGGCGCGCGCGTACGGCCCGTAGGAGCAACGACAGATCGGGATCTGGTTCATGATAGCCGCGCCGTCGACCAGCCAGCCGATCGCCCCCACGTCCGCCCAGGTGAGCGTCGGGTAGTTGAAGATGCTCGAATACTTGGCCTGACCCGAGAGCAGCTGCGCGAACATTTCCGCGCGCGAGATGCCGAGCGTTTCCGCGGCGCTGTACAGGTACATGCCATGGCCGCCCTCATCCTGAACCTTGGCGATCAGGACCGCCTTGCGCCGCAGACTCGGGGCGCGCGTGATCCAGTTGCCCTCGGGGAGCATGCCAACGATCTCCGAATGAGCATGCTGGGAGATCTGCCGCATCAGCGTCTGGCGGTACGCCTCCGGCATCCAGTCCTTGGGCTCGATCTTCTCCTCGGCATCGATGCGCGCCTGGAAGTGCGCGCTGCGCCCGGCCTCATCGGTGGGATGCGCCACCGGCTCCTGTCCCTGACTGTCGAGCGCCTGGGTGTACATACGAACGGCCCCGCCGGCTTGCCAATGTGACACAAGAGTATCATGACGGAGGGCATTTTTGTGTCACAATTTAGAAATGCCGCAGCCCTGCCCCGACCCACTTCCCGGCCCGCTGAAGGCCGTGCTGCGCCACTTTCGCGTGCAGCGCCCGCTGCGCGCGGGCTCACTTCTGGTGACGATCTTCGGCGATGCCATCGCCCCGCGCGGCGGCATTGTCACGCTCGGCAGTCTCATCCGCCTGGCCGCGCCCTTCGGCCTGAGCGAGCGCCTCGTGCGCACCGCCACCGGGCGGCTCGCGCGTGAGGGTTGGCTCAGGGCCGAGCGCTCGGGCCGGCGCAGCGAGTACCGCCTGAGCCGCGCGGGCGCTGCGCGCTTCGCGGAGGCGACGCGGCGTATCTACGCGCCGGCCCCGCCGCGGTGGGACGGGCGCTGGACGCTGCTGATGCTGCCCGCCGGCCGAGGTCGGCCCGCGCAGCTGCGCGAGGGGCTCAGGTGGCTCGGTTTCGGACAGCTGTCCGTGGGCGTCTTCGCGCATCCGGGTACTACGCCCGAGGAGGCGCGCGGCTGGCTTCTAAAGATGCCCGGGACCGCCGATGCGTTGCTGCTGCACGCCCGGGGCGTGGATGCGCTGAGCGAGCGCTGCCTGGCGGCGCAGGGGTGGAATCTGGCGGATCTGGGGCGCCGCTATCAGCGCTTCCTCAAGCGATTCCAGCCCCTCGTACCCATCGTCCGTCGGGGCGCCTTGAGCGCTGAGCGTGCCTTTCTCGTGCGCACGCTCCTGATCCACGAGTATCGCAAGATCCACCTGCAGGATCCGTTGTTGCCCCCGAAGCTGCTGCCGGCGGATTGGGTGGGCGGGCGCGCCTACGAGCTCACCCGAGGCTTGTACGCCGCGGTCGTCGCCGCGGCAGAACTTCACCTGTCCGAGTGTGCGCGGCGGCTCGAGGGCCCCCTGCCCCCAGCCGCGCAGGCGTTGCAGAAGCGTTTCGGGGGAGCAAAGAAGCTGGGCTCTTTGTAGGCGGTTAGCGCGGACGCTTGTCGATCACACGCTGCGCCTTGCCCGCGGAGCGCTCGAGTGATCCTGGATCGCACACCCGCACGCGCGTGGAAATGCCGATTGTGGCCTTGATACGCCCTTGCAGCTCATCCGCCAGGCGCTCACGCAGGGAGTGATCGGCCGCCGCGGCCCTCTGGCACTCGACGTTCACCGCGAGCTCATCCAGGTGCGCGGCGCGCGTCACCTCCAGTTGGTAATGCGGCGCGAGGCCCTCGAGCGTCAGTAGCAGCTCCTCGACCTGGCTCGGGAAGATGTTCACGCCGCGAATGATCAACATATCATCCGTGCGGCCGGTGATTTTCGCCATGCGGCGCATGGAACGCGCCGTCGGCGGCAGCAGCGCCGTCAGGTCGCGCGTGCGGTACCGGATAAGCGGCAGCGCCTCTTTGGTGAGGGTCGTGAACACGAGTTCACCGCGAGTCCCCGGCGGCAGCACCGCCTCGCTCACCGGGTCGATGATCTCGGGGTAGAAGTGATCCTCCCAGATGACCGGGCCGTCCTTGCTCTCCAGGCATTCACTGGCAACTCCCGGCCCCATCACTTCCGAGAGGCCGTAGATATCCACCGCATCGATGTGGAGGCGCGCCTCGATCTGGGTGCGCATCGCTTCACTCCAGGGTTCGGCGCCGAAAATCCCCATACGCAGCGATGTGGCAGCAGGATTGCGGCCCTGGCGCACGAACTCCTCGGCGATCACGAGCATGTAGGAAGGCGTGACCATGATGATGTCGGGCCGCAAGTCACAGATGAGCTGCACCTGCTTCTGCGTCTGCCCGCCTGACATGGGAATCACCGTGCAGCCCAGATGTTCGGCACCGTAGTGCGCCCCGAGTCCGCCGGTGAAGAGCCCGTAGCCATAGGCCACCTGCACGAGGTCGCCCTTTTTTCCGCCCGCCGCGCGGATGGAACGCGCCACGAGGGCCGCCCAGGTCTCGATATCAGCGCGGGTGTAGGCAACCACCGTCGGTTTACCGGTGGTGCCGCTGGAGGCATGAATACGCAGTACCTGCGTGCGCGGCACGGCTAGCATGCCGAACGGATAGTGCTCGCGCAGGTCATCCTTGACTGTGAAGGGGAAATGCCGCAGGTCCTCGAGCGTGCGCAGCTCCTGCGGATGCACGCCGGCGCGCTCACACTTGGCGCGATAGGGAGCGACGTGCTCGTAGGTGCGCCTGAGGACGTGCTTGAGGCGCTCAAGCTGCAGCGCGCGCAGCTCATCCTCGCTGGCGCGCTCGATCGGCTCAAGCTCGGATGCGTGCTGCCCGGACACGGCAGGGCATCATCCCACTAGGCTGGCCATCTGGTCAGCGTCGCGACGAACGTTGCCAGGAAGCGATTGGCGTCATGCCCGTCCATCACCCGGTGATCCACGGTGAGAGTCACGTAGCAGCGCGGCTGCACCGCGAGGCGCTCCTGATCGCCTTCCTGCAGCACCACGGCGCGCCGCTCGAGCTTGCCGATCCCGAGGATCGCCGACTGCGGCTGGTTGATGATGACCGGGGCGGCGAGAAGACTGCCGCTCACGCCGTGATTGGAGATGGTGAAGGTGCCGCCCCGGACATCGGCCGGCGTCAGTTTGCCGGCCCGCGCGCGCTGCACCAGATCATCCAGGCTGCGCGCGGTCTCCAGCAGATCGCGCGCCTGCGCATCGTGCAGCACCGGCACCACGAGCCCCGTGCCCTCCACCGCGGTGGCGATGCCGATGTTCATCGGCTCGTAAATCTCGAGCGCCGTCTCAGTCCAGCGGCTGTTGGCTTCCGGCACTGCGCGCAGCGCCGCCACGGCCGCCTGCACGAAGTAGGCCGTGAGGGTGAGGGGTACTCCGGCGCGCGCAAATGCCTCGCGCTGGCGCGCGCGGTCCTCGAGCACCGCGCTCATGTCCGCCTCAAATACGCTCGTGACGTGCGGGGCGGTCTGCAGCAGGCTCTGGACCATGTGCTCGGCGATGCGTTTGCGCACCGCGCTGTGCGGGACACGGCGTGTGCCGGGGACGGCGGGCACTGCGGCGCCCTGCGGCTCGGCGGCGCGCAGCGCCGGGCGGGCGCCTGCGGCGGCGCGCAACACGTCCTCGACCATGATGCGGCCGGAGGGTCCGCTGCCGGTGACCGCGCTCACCTCAAGCCCGTGCTCGGTGAGCAGGCGCCGCACGGCAGGGCTGAGCGCCGCACTCGCGGCCGCCCGCGCCGGGGGTAAGACTTGCGCGGCGGCAGTGGCGCGCGGGGGTGAAGCCGCAGGGGCGGCCGCGTCGCTCACGGAGGCGATGTCACCCGCCTCGATGCGTCCGAGGAGCTCGCCCGGTGTTATTTCCTCCTGCTCGTGTTTGAGGATCTCGCGCAGCACGCCGGCGGCCGGTGAAGCCACTTCCACGGTGACCTTGTCGGTCTCGATCTCAATGAGCGGCTCATTCTCAATGACGGCCTCGCCCGGCTGCTTCAGCCACCGCAGGATCTGCGAGCGTGTGCCCTCGGTCTGCTCGGCCGGGGCGCGCACTTCGACGTGCTCACTCATGGGGCAGGCTTACAGGCTCGCCAGGTGCTGCAGGCTGCGCGTGATGCGCGCCACGCTCGGCACCGCGGCCTCGAGCAAGAGGGGATTGTGCGGACTGGGGATGTCGGGCATCGCGAGTCTTTCAATAGGTGCATCCAGATTGAAGAAGCACTCCTGCGCAAGCGTCGCGGCGATCTCCGCGCCGAAGCCGGCCGTCAGATTGTCCTCGTGCACGATCAGGCAACGGCGCGTCTTGGCCACCGAAGCCAGCACCGCGGCCCGGTCCCACGGGGACAACGTGCGCAAGTCGAGCACCTCGGCGTCCACGTGCGATTGTGCAGCGGCGTGCTCGCAGCGCTCCACCATCGCCCCCCAGGTGACGACCGTGATCTCGCTGCCCGCGCGCACGATGCTCGCCACACCAAAGGGCACCGCGTACGCATCGCCCGGATAGGGGCGGCGCGCCGAAGCGCCATCCAGCAGAGCGCGATGCTCGAAGAAGATCACCGGATCGTTACCGCGCAGCGCCGTGCGCAAAAGCCCGACCGCATTCTGCGCGTTGGAGGGCACAGCGAAGTGCCAGCCGATGCCGTGGAGGAAGGCCACTTCGTTGGTCTGACTGTGCCAGGGATCGCCGCACTTGAAGAACCCTCCGGGCATGCGCACGACCATGGGCGCGGCAAAGCGATTGTGCGTGCGCCAGCGCAGCGTGCCGCAGTCATTGAGCTGCTCCGCGGCGGGCTCGGCGTACTTGCGGAACTGGATCTCGGGCACCGGCAATAGACCCGCGAGCGCCATACCCACCGCACGTCCGATGATGCCTTCCTCGGAAAGACTGGTATCGAACACCCGCGCAGCACCATATTTCTCCTGTAATCCTAAGGTCGCACCGTGCACACCGCCCTTCGGACCCACATCCTCGCCGAACACAAGCATGCGCTCATTGAGCGCGAGCTCCACATCCAGCGTGCGCCGGATCGCGGTCAGCATGTTGATGCGCGTCGCTTCCGGCTGCGCCACCGTGCTGACCGGGGCGACGCTCACCTGCTCCGGACGCAGCCCCCCCTGCTCCTGGATAGCGCCGGCCTCGGAGAACACGTACCGCGTAAGCTCCTGCGGATCCGGTTGCGCTCGCGCGAGGGCGCGCTCGATGGCGGCCTGCACCTCCCGGCGCGCGTCCTGCGCAATCTGTGTCCATTGCGCTTCCGTCATCCTCTCGGGCACCAGATATGCGTGCAGACGCGCGAGCGGATCGCGCGCGTGCTCCTCGCTCAGGATGTCGGGGGACTTGTAGGCCTGCGTGTCCTGTCCCGAGTGTCCCGAAAGGCGCGGGACCCTAAGGCGCAGCAGCACCGGTGCGCGTGCGGCGCGCACGCGTGCCACGGCGCGCTGCGTCAACTCGTCCGCCTCCTGAGGATCGCTGCCGTCGCCCTCGAGGAGGGTGAGTCCGTTAAAGGAAGCGAGGTTCGCGGCGATGTTGGCCCCGGGGGTCTGCAGGTGCGAGGGCACGGAGATGCCGAAGGCGTTGTCCTCGATGCAGAAGAGCAGCGGCAGCGCGAGCGTGGTGGCGATGTTCAGCGCCGACCAGAAGCCGTTGGTGGCGGTAGAGGCATCGCCCCCGAGGACCACCGCGATGCTGCGCGCGTAACCCGCATCGCCGAGCCTCTCGTGCCGGTAGCGGATGGCCTGCGCCCAACCGGCGGCCGGGGTGTATTGAGTGCCCACACCGCCGCTGGTGGGCAGCACGCTCACGCCCTCACGCGCCGGACGGTTGAACAGCACACCGATATCGCGCCCGCCGCTAAAGGACCCCACCCGCGCAAGCGGCCCTGCGGCCGCATCCTCGAGGCTCACGCCCAGGCAGAGCATGAGCGGGCGCGCGCGGTAGTACACCGCCGCCGCATCGTGCGGCTGTGTGAGCTGCATTCCGAGGAGAATCTGCGAGAGCTCGTGCCCGCGGGCCGAGAACTGGTAGAGCACCTTGCGTTCGGGCACGAGCCGCGCCTCTTCGATCTCGTCCAGGGCACGCGAGGCGTGCAGGAGTGCAGCGACCCGTGGCCACTCGACGGCGGTGCCGGAGGAATTTACCGGGGAGGACTCGAGCGGGGCAACGCGTGCGGCCATTGACGGTCTCGATGGGGAAACCCGGCGCAGTTTATGCCTCTGTCCTTGGAATTACCTTGCCAGCATTGCCGATAATCTTAGATATTTAGCAATATTATTGCTGACGGGTACCGATCATGGCTAGGGCGCTCGACCGCCTCGACCGGCGCATCCTCGAAGAGCTGCAGGCGGATGCACGCATCTCCAACCAGGAACTCGCCAAGCGGGTGGGTCTCTCCGCGGCGCCGTGCTGGCGACGACTGCGCCGCCTCGAGCAGGCCGGATTCATCGCAGGCTACGCCACGCTGCTGCGCGCCTCGGCGATCGGGCTGCCGATCCTCGCGTACGCGGTGGTGTCGCTCGAGAATCACCATCCGGAGTCGGTGCGGCAGTTTGATCAGCTGATCAAAGAGCGCCCCGAGGTGCTCGAATGCCACTCGATGAGCGGCGCCAACGACTACCTCCTGCGCATCGTCGCGGCGAGCATGGAAGCGTACGAGCATTTCCTGTCGACTCAGCTGCTGCAGCTCGCCGCGGTGCGCTCAGTGAACACCAGCTTCGTGCTGCGCACCAAGAAGTTCACCACTCACCTGCCCCTCACCTGAGGCGAAGTGCTGGCACTCGCAGCTCGCGCTGTCAGCGCCTGCGTACCAGAAGGCGGAGCCCGGTAGGCGCACGTCGGCATGTTGCCAGGCCCGCTGCTGCTCATTCGCCCAGCGCTCCGCCTCCGGGGTCTTCCCCTGGGCCTTCGCCGTGAGCATAAGCCCGAAGAGCGACCAGCCGTTATTCGGGTTACGCCTCAGATCCTGCGCGTAGACTTTCTCAGCCGCCGCCGGCTGGCCCATCAGCAGCAGCTGTGCGCCCAGCAGATGGCGGGCCGGGAAGAACCAGTCGGCCGGCTCGTCGTAGGCCAGCGCGTCCTCGGCCGCGACGGCCTCTTCGAGCAGCGTGACGGCCTGCGCGTCGCGACGCTCGGAGGCGGCGATGCGCGCCGCCACGATCGGCTCGGCGACCGCGATGAGATCCTTCAGGCGGTTATAGCCGGCGAACGTGTCGGCGGGAACGCTCCCGCCGAGCGCGTGCAGTTGCGCGAGCGTCTCACGCGCCTCCGCCACGCGGCCGCGCGCAGCGAGCCCCACGCCCCGCCCGTAGAAGTAGCCGGCGCTCAGCCCCGGCAGACGCGTATCCGGCGCCTGCAAAGCAATCAGCTCGTCCCAGAGCCCAAAGCGCACCAAGGCGGCGTACTGCTCGGCCACACGCCAGCCCGAGTCGTGCATCGCGAGCAGCATCGGCGCAGTCACCGCCAGGGCCTGCACCGCGCCCAGGGTCTCCGCCTTGCGTCCCTCCATGGCCGCTGAGTAGGCGAGGAACGCCTGATTGTGGGCGAGATACATCGCGTAGTAGTCCGGCGGCACGGTCTGCGCCAGATAGGCGTTGTCGGCGGCTACGCCGCGACGGTTCGCCTCGGCGGCCTCCTCGTAGCGCCCGACTCTTTGCATGATGTGCGCGGGCATGTGCTCAAGGTGCCCCGCCGCCGGCATCATGCCGCGCAGGCGCTCCGCGGCCGCGACCGCCTTTTGCGGTGTCGGGGAAGCCTCCATCAGGTGGATGTAATAGTGGTTGGCGCCCGGGTGATCCGGCGCGCGCGCGAGCACGGATTCGAGCCGCGACTCGATCTCAAGCGTGCCGGCCACGGGCTGCCCGTCCGCCGTCCACAGCTTCCAGGCATGCACCGTCATCTGCGCTTCGGCGCACAGCACCTGCACGTCGTCATCGGCAGGAAAGCGCGCCGCGACCTGCTGCATCGCCTCGGCGTATGCCTTGAGGATCGCTTCCGCATCTGCCGGAGCTCGCGGACTCGGATAGCGCGCCGCCAGTGCGCCGATGAGCGCCTGCTCGAGCGTGGAGGAGGCGGCGGCGTGCTTTTGTGCCTCCCGCAGGGCCTCCCACGCCACGCGGGCGCGGACATCCTCGGTGGTTG
Organism: uncultured Pseudomonadota bacterium; assembly: GCA_963850955.1. Lineage (GTDB taxonomy): Bacteria > Pseudomonadota > Gammaproteobacteria > Steroidobacterales > Steroidobacteraceae > 13-2-20CM-66-19. The sequence goes on along the minus strand of CAWKMW010000004.1, from coordinate 2,594,497 downwards.
GCACGTTGTAGTTCGGTCCCACGGTGAGCGCGAGCCCCCAGTAGCAGGCGGCGCAGGCCGGATCCAGCTGCGCGGCACGTGCGAAGGAGCGGGTTGATTCGTCGTGGTTAAACGCCCAGAGCAAGCGCATCCCCTGGTCGAAATACGCCTGCGCCTGCGCGGACGAGGTCGTGACCGCGCGGTGAAAGTGGCCCAGGCCCTGGTACAGCCTCGCGCCCTGCGCCCACTCCTCCAGCGTGGCCGGCGGGCGCGCCGCCGCGTGCGCGTGATCCGCCGGCGTGTCCGCCTGAGCAGCCGTGGCGAGTGCGAGTAACACGAGGAGCAGAGCCGTGCGCTGCATGGAATGCCTTTATGCGCCCCAGCCCGATCCGCCGGCGGCCGCACGTTGCAGCAGCGGCGCCGGACCCCAGCGCGCCCCGTGCGTGCGCGCGAGACGCTGCATCGTCGCCACCACCCGTTCAAGCCCCGTTTGCGCGGCCCAGTACATCGGGCCGCCCCGCCAGGCCGGAAAACCGTAGCCGTTGACGTACACGACGTCCACATCACTGGCGCGCAACGCAATCCCTTCCTCCAGGATGCGCGCGCCCTCATTGACGAGCGGATGCAGCAGGCGCTCGAGGATCTCTTCATCCGGAATCGCCCGCCGCTCAATGCCCAAGTCCCGCGAAACCTGCTCGATCAGCTCCAGCACCTGCGGGTCCGGGATGCGCGTGCGCCCCTCGTAACGATAAAAGCCCTTACCGGCCTTCTGCCCGAAACGCCCCGCGCCGACCAGGCGCTCCAGAATGGGCGAGAAGCGCTCATCGGCGGGCAGCTTGCGGCCCTTGCGGATCAGAAAACCGACGTCGTTGCCGGCCAGATCGCGCACCGCCAGCGGTCCCATGGCAAAACCGAATCCCTCGATGACCCGATCGATCTGCTCGGGGGTTGCGCCCTCTTCGAGCAAGAACTCCGCCTCAACTCCGTAGAAGCCGAGCATGCGATTACCGATGAAACCGTCGCAGTTGCCGGCCAGTACCGCAACCTTGCCGAGCCGCTTGCCGAGCGCCATGACGGTCGCGATCACTTCCGGGGCCGTGCGCGCGCCGCGCACGTTCTCGAGCAGCTTCATGACGTGGGCGGGACTAAAGAAGTGCGTGCCCACCACCTGTTGGGGTCGCGAGGTGCTCGCGGCGATGGCATCGATGTCGAGCGTGGAGGTGTTGGTCGCGAGAATGGCGCCCGGCGCGGCCACGCGATCGAGGCGCGCGAATACCTCCTGCTTCACCTTCATCTCCTCGAACACCGCCTCGATGATGATGTCCGCCTCGGCGAGCGCCGCATAGTCCGTGATACCCGAGATCAGCGCCTGCGCCCGCTCGGCACGCTCGGCGCTGAGGCTGCCTCGGTCCACGGATGCGGCGTAGTTCTTACGGATGAGCGTGAGCCCGCGTTCGAGCGCCTGCGCCGACAGCTCCAGCACCGCCACCGGCATGCCCGCGTTCGCGAAGGTCATCGCGATGCCGCCCCCCATGGTGCCGGCGCCGATGATGGCGGCGCGTCGCACGGGCAGCGTCGGGGTATCCGCCGCGATGCCGGGAATCTTGCGCGCCGCGCGCTCGGCGAAAAATACATGCACCAGCGCCCGGCACTGCGGGCTGTCGCGGCATGCGACAAAAGACTCGCGCTCCAGTCGCAGCGCTTCCTCCGGGGTTCGCGTGCATGCCGCCTCGACGCTATCGATGATCTTGCCGGGTGCAAGCTGCCCGCGCGTCTTGGGCGGCATCTTCTGCCGAAAAGCGGCGAACAGTGCCGGCGGGACCTCGTGCACGCGTGCGCTCAGGCTGCGCCAGGGCCGCGTCCCCCGCACCGCCGCGGCCGCGAAGGCGAGCGCCGCTGGCAGCACTTCCTCGGCGAGCTCATCGAGCAGTCCGAGCTCGAGCGCGCGCGCGGCCGGGATCGGTGCGCCGGACGTGAGGGCCTCGAGCGCCGCCTGCGCTCCGGCGAGTCGCGTAAAGCGCAAGGTCCCGCCGGCGCCGGGGATGAGGCCGAGCTTCACCTGTGGCAGTGCGAGCCGGGCGGAGTGCGCCGCGATGCGCCCGTGGCAGGCGAGCGCGAGTTCAAAACTCCCGCCGAGCGCCTGCCCGGCAATGGCGGCGATGACCGGCTTATCCGCCTGCTCGATCTGCGCCGCAAGATCGCCGGTGAGCGGCGCCTCGAGCACCTGCCCGCTGCTGACTTCGTGCAGGTCGGCACCGGCGCCAAACACCCCGCCCGCGCCGCTCAGCACCACCGCACTCACCGCCTCATCGGCGAGCGCGCGCCCGAGCGCCTCGCTCAGCCCCACGCGCACCGCCAGCCCGAGCGCGTTCACGGGCGGGTTCGCCAGGGTGAGGACGGCGATGCTGTCCGCCACGCGATAGTTCACGACCGACACGGGCACTTGCTCCTTCAGATGTTGCCGCGCACCCAGGGGCGCATTGTACTGGCCTGCCGAGGCGCGCGGCTGCCGCTACACTGAGCGGGCATGGACAACGTGGCAGCGGTCGTCGTCGGGGCGGGGGTGGTCGGGCTCGCCGTCGCGCGCGAGCTCGCGCTCAAGGGGCATGAGACGCTCGTGCTGGAAACGGAGGCGCGCTTTGGTACGGGCGCCAGCGCCCGCAACAGTGAGGTCATACATGCCGGCATCTACTATCCGCGCGACTCGCTCAAGGCTCGCCTGTGCGTTGCCGGCCGTGAGCGCCTCTACGAGTTCTGCCGCAAGCGCGCGGTGGCGTACCGGCGCTGCGGCAAGTTCATCGTCGCGAGCTCCGCCGCGCAGCTGCCGGCGCTTGAGGGAGTCGCCGCCGCCGCGCGCGCCAATGGCGTCGATCTGATCGGCATGAGCGGCGCGCAGGCGCGGCGCATCGAACCGGAACTCGTGTGCGAAGCGGCGCTACAGTCCCCGCTCACCGGCATCATCGATGCACAAGGCCTGATGCTCGCGCTGCTCGCCGACGCGGAAGCGCACGGGGCAACCCTCGTCACGCGCAGCACCGTAACGCGCGTGGTGCTCGACTCGCAGGGCGCAGCCCTCGGCGTCAACGGCTGCGAGCCCGCGCTGCGCGCGCGCATTCTCATCAACTGCGCGGGCCTGGGCGCCCCGGCGCTCGCGCAGCTCATGGAAGGCCTGCCCGCGCACGCCGTGCCGCGCGCCTACTTCGCCAAGGGCCATTACTTCAGTCTCAACACGCCGGCACCGTTTCGACATCTGATCTATCCGCTGCCCGAGCCGGGCGGCCTCGGCATTCACCTGACGCTTGATCTGGCCGGTCAGGCGCGCTTTGGCCCGGATGTGGAGTGGGTGGAGAGTGCGAGTTACGAGGTCAGCCCGCAGCGCGCCGCCAAGTTCGACGCGGCGATACGCGCCTACTGGCCGGGACTGCCCGCCGGGGCTCTGACGCCCGCGTACGCGGGCGTGCGGCCGAAGATCTCCGCTCCCGGCGAGCCCCCCGCGGACTTTCGCATCGATGATGTGCGCGCGCACGGCGTGCCGGGCCTGGTGAATCTGTTCGGCATCGAATCCCCCGGCCTCACCGCCTCGCTGGCACTCGCCAGCGAAGCGGTGAACCGGATTTAGCGTGCGGGCGAACGAGGCTCAGCTGGCGCGGATCGCCTCGACCTGGATGTTGAGCTTCACGTCCATCTTGAAGCCGTACTTGTCGCCGAAGGCGATGCCGTAGTCGGCGCGGTTGATCGTTGCGGAGGCATCCGCACCGCAGTGTTCCTTCTTGTCCATCGGAACCGTGACGCACTTGAAGGTGTTGATGGTGAGCGTCAGGGGCTTCGTCACCCCATGCAGCGTGAACGTGCCCTCCACCTGCGTGGGCGCGCCGTTCTTGAAGCCCGTGATCTTGCCGGTGTAGGTCGCCGTCGGATACTTCGCAACGTCGAACATCTCCGCGGACTTGGCGTGCTCGTTGAGCTTGGGGTTACCGAAATCGATCGAGCTGGCGTCGACGGTCAGGTCCACGGTGCCCGTGCCCTGCTCCTTGTCGATGACGATCGTGCCGGAGGTCTTGTCGAACTTCCCGCGCCATACCGAGAGGCCCCCGAAGTGATCCGCTTCGAAGCTCGGATAGGTGTGCGCGGGATCGACCTGGTAGGTCACGGGGACGGCGAAGGCGGCACCGGCGACGAGGGTGAGCATCGCGGTCGGCAACACAATCTTCATCGGGGAAACCTCCGGGAGTCTATGAACGGATCGCGCTAGGGTAGCGGCGCGCGTGCGACACGGCCACCTCCCTTTGTGGGGACGGCGGCTTTAGAGCAACCGAGCGTTCCCGGGGGCTAGGACACATAGGGCTTGGCGCTCATCCCCAGGGCCCGGGCGACGGCCTCGTGGGTGACCTCACCCGCGTAGACGTTCAGGCCGCCTGCAAGACCGGCGTCGCGCTTGAACGCGGCCTGCCAGCCAAGGTCGGCGAGCGCGCGCACGTAGGGCAGCGTCGCATTGGTCAGCGCGAGCGTGGAAGTGCGCGGCACCGCGCCCGGCATGTTGGCGACGCAGTAGTGGATGACGCCGTCGACGACGAAAGTCGGATCAGCGTGCGTCGTGGGCCGGCTCGTCTCAAAACAGCCGCCCTGATCGATGGAGATATCCACCAGCACCGCGCCGGGCTTCATGCTCTTGACCATCGAGCGGGTGATGAGCTTCGGCGCCGCACCGCCGGTGACGAGCACAGCCCCGACTACGAGGTCCGCATCGCGCACCAGGCCCTCGATGGTCTCGGTCGTCGAGTAGCAGGTCCGCAGCGCCGAGCCGAACTGGGCCGAGAGCTCCCGCAAGCGGTTGACGCTACGATCCACGACCGTCACGTCAGCGCGCAAACCGACCGCCATTTCCGCAGCATGTGTGCCGGAGACGCCGCCGCCCAGAATCACCACCTTGGCCGGCGGTACGCCCGGCACGCCGCCCAAGAGAATCCCGAAGCCGCCGTTGGCCTTCTGCAGGCTGGCCGCACCGACCTGAATGGACATGCGCCCGGCCACCTCGCTCATCGGCGTCAGCAACGGCAGCGAGCCGTTCGGCGCGGTGACGGTCTCGTAGGCAATCGCGGTGGCGCCGGATTTCATGAGGGCCTTCGCCTGCGCCGGATCGGCGGCGAGGTGCAGATAGGTGAAAAGCACCTGGCCCTTACGCAGCATCTGGCACTCGATCGGCTGCGGTTCCTTCACCTTCACGACCAGCTCCGCCCGCTCGAACACCTCGGCGGCGCTCGCCGCGATCGCAGCTCCTGCGGCCCGATACTGCCCGTCATCCACCCCGATGCCGTTGCCGGCCGTGGTCTCGATGAGCACTTCGTGCCCGGCCGCCGCAAGCTCGCGCACGCCGGCGGGCACGAGCCCCACCCGGTACTCGTGGACCTTGATCTCGCGCGGGACACCGATACGCATAGGCTTCAAACCCCCGTTACCGATGGGCGCAAGATTAGGAGTCCCGCGGCGCTGGGACCTTGCTAATTGCGGCGCCCGAGAGCCGTTTGTGGCAGAATCTGCGGGCTAAAGGCATTTATGTGACGGATTTTTGCGCCGATGGAGCTGGACCGCTACGATCGTGCCATTGTGCGTCTGCTGCAGCAGGACGCGCGCATCACGAACACGCTGCTCGCCGCGAAGGTGAATCTCTCTGAATCGGCCTGCCTGCGTCGCGTGCGCGCGCTTGAGGCGTGTGGACTCATCCAGGGCTACACGGCACTCATCGATCAGCAGAAGGCGGGTTTTCCGGTCAACGTGTTCGTGAGCATCACGCTCGATCGGCAAAGTCAGGCGGGACTTGAGGCGTTTGAGAGCGCGGTGCGCCGGGTGCCGGAGGTGATGGAGTGCTACCTCATGACCGGCGAGCACGACTATCTGCTGCGGCTCGTGGTGGCCGATATGGCCGACTTCGAGCGCGTGCACAACCAGCATCTCACCCGCCTGCCCAGTGTCGCACGCGTGCATTCGAGCTTCGCCGTGCGCACCGTCACGCGCGCGAGCAGCCTGCCAACGAAGCCGTGAGTGCGCGCCTAGCGCGCGTAACCGGGTAGGCCGTGCGCAAAATCGCGCAGCGCGCTGATGCCGCTCTCCTCGGCGCGCCGACACCATTCGCGCAGCTGCGCCAGCGCCCGACCCTGATTGGCCGCGGTTTCGTTCCACAGCTGCTGCAGGCCCTCGCGCGAATCGACGACGCGGCGCAGCACTTCGTACTTCTCAAGCAGCTCGGGCAAGCGCCGGCGCGCCTCCTCGGCCAGCACGGCTGGGTGGCGGATCAGAAGTTTCGTAGTGCCCGGCGGCAGGGCACCGCGCGGTTCGCGCCGCGCAAGCTCCCGGCACACGGGCAGTACCACATGACGCGCGTACGCGCGTAGCACGTGCATGCGATGGGTGAAGAGCTCATTGAGCGTCTCGGCATTCAGTTCGCGCCGCTCAGGCGCAGCCTGCGGTCGCGGCGCTTCCCAGCGCACCCGCGCAAGACCGACGCTTCTGAAGAGTCGAATCCACAGCCAGCCGATGTCGATCTCCCAGCGCTGCACGGCAAAGCGCGCCGAGCGCGGAAAGGCGTGGTGGTTGTTGTGCAACTCCTCCCCACCGAGCAGGAGACCCCAGGGCATGAGGTTCGTGGCTGTCGAGGGCATCTCGAAGCTGCGGTAGCCGAGCGCGTGCCCAAGTCCGTTGATGACGCCGCCGGCGAAGAAAGGCTGCGCCGACAGATGCACGGCAATCATGATGATTCCCGGAACGCCGAACAGCAGCAGATGCAGCGCGACGAACAGCGCGATGCCGCTGTAGGGGCGCCCGGCGTACACGCGACGCTCGAGCCAGTCATCGGGCGTCCCGCGGCCGAAGTTGCGCAGCGTCTCCGGATCATGAGCCGCGACGCCATAGAGCTCGTAGCCCTCAAAGAGCACGCGTTGGAGTCCAAAGATCACCGGGCTGTGCGGATCGCCCGCCTGATCGGCGAAGGCGTGGTGGCGGCGGTGCACCGCGACCCACTCCTGGGTGATCGCGGCGGAACTGAACCACAGCCAGAAGCGAAACAGGTGCCGCAGCGCCGGGTGCAGGATGAGGCCGCCGTGGGACTGATCGCGATGCAGATACAGCGTCACCCCGAGGAACATGGTCTCGATGGTGGCAAAGGTGACGAGCGCGTAGCCCCACCAGGGCAACTGGATAAGACCGTACGGCGAAAAGCTCATGCGGACGCGCTCCCCCCTTGCTTGCGCCAGCGGCGAGCAAGATTACGGCAATCGCTGCAGTCAGCGCCAAGTTTCGCACGCGGCCCTGGCGCGGGTCCGTGCGGAGGCGAACGCTGCGGGCGCGCTGGCCTTCAGACCACGAGCACGATCTTGCCGATGTGCGTGTCCGATTCCATCAGCTTGTGCGCGCCGGCGGCATCCGCGAGCGGAAAGCGCGCATGGATCACCGGTTTGAGTCCCTTGCTGGCAAACAACGGCCACACCCGCTGCCGCAAGACGAGCGCGAGACGCCCCTTGGCCTGCACGGACTGCGGCCGCAGTGTGGAGGCGGTGATCGTCACGCGCTTGCTGAGCATCTGCCGCAGATCAAGCTCAGCCTTCGAGCCTCCCTGGGTGGCGATGACGGCAATGCGTCCCTCGAGCGCCGCTGCGGCCACGTTGCGTGCCACATAGTCGCCTCCGACCATGTCCAGAATGACGTCCGCGCCCTTACCGTCCGTGGCGCGCAGCGTCGCCTCGACGAAGTCGGTTTCCCGGTAGTTGATCGCGACCTCAGCGCCGAGCTCGCGGCACGCGGCGCACTTGGCCGCGGTGCCGGCCGTGACGAGGACGCGCGCCTCGAAGGCCCGGGCCAGCAGAATTGCAGTCGTACCAATGCCGCTCGAGCCGCCGTGCACTAAGAGAGTCTCGCCGGGCTGCAACCGGGCACGCTCGAAGACGTTCAGCCAGACGGTAAAGAAGGTCTCCGGCAGAGCGGCCGCCTCCTCCAGCGTCAACTGCCCCGGAACCGGCAGGCACTGCACGGCGGGAGCGACGGTGTACTGGGCGTAGCCGCCCCCGGCCACCAGCGCACACACGCGTGCCCCGACGACCGGCTCGCGCACCTCGGGGCCTATCGCGATCACTTCGCCGGCAACTTCGAGTCCGGGGATGTCACTTGCCCCTGGCGGCGGCGCGTACAACCCCTTGCGCTGGAGGATGTCAGGGCGGTTGACCCCGGCGGCGGCGACGCGAATCAGCACCTCGCCGGCTTGCGGCTGCGGCACGGGACGCTGCACGGCGCGCAGCACCTGAGGGGGTCCGGGCTCGCGGATTTCAATCGCCGTCATGATGGCAGGCAACACGCGGTATGTTGAGGCGGGCCGCAGCATGGCGTCAACCCGCCGGGCCCGGATCCGGGGGTTGCGCAATGCGACTCGCGGCGCCCGCCGGGACGGCGCGCGGTTGCTAGGCCGCCCGCACCGCGAGGGTTCCGGAACGACCCGAGACGGTTCCCTCGGTGATGCGCGCTGTAGGCAGCGTCTTCACGTGCAGCCGCGCGATGTAACTGGCGAGATCGTTCAGTTCGAAACCGCGCTGCTGCCAGGCGCGCAGCAGCCGCTCGAACGCGCGAAGGTACGCGCCGCCTTCAAGTTCGGCATGCAGCGTGAATATCTGATCGCGCCCGGGGGCTGCGGCGGTGAGCGCGAGCAGATGATCGACGGGGTCCACACCGTTAAGATCCGGCCGGTTGATCAGCTCATCGAACGTCGGCAAAGTGGTGGGCAGCTGCGGCACCGCCCCCCCGCCCTCTTCGGACACGGGCACGAAGGGCGAGCCGCCGCGCGTGTCGGAGGCGTAGCGAAAGCCGAGCGCCTTCTCCAGTGCGGGCACGTAACGGTTCATCTGCCAGCCCGCCGCGCCGTGCACGAGCGGCATCCGACCAAACACTTCGGCAAATTCATCGCGTGCCAGGGTCAGTTCGCGTCGCGTCCACGCCTCATTCGCCGCACCGACCCCGTCCTGCCAGCGCACGTGGTCCCAGGTATGCACGCCGGCCTCAAAGCCGCGCGCGGCGATCTCGCGCATCGGCTCGCGACAGCGCCGCCCGATATGCGGACCGGGCAGGAGCACCCCGTACATGAGGGTCTTTAATCCATAGTGCCCGAGCACCGAAGTGCGCTTCACCTTCCCGAGGAATCCGCGGCGAAACACGCGCTTGATCGCGCGGCCCGTGTGATCAGGTCCCAGGCTGAAAAGAAACGTGCCGCGCACGTCGAGGCGTTCGAGCAGGTCGGCCAGTCGCACGGCCCCCTCGCGCGTGCCGCGGTAGGTGTCCACGTCGATCTTGAGCGCAACGAGCGGCATCTTCAGCTCAGCGCCAGCGGCTGGTGCGCCCGCGAGGCGGCGAATTTGCGAAGGTCGAGCGGTCCGCGCGCATCGGCCGCCGCGAGCAGCCGCAGGATCGCCCCATCCCCACACACGATGCGGCATTCACTGTGCTCGGCATACAGCTGCGGCGTCGAGTCGGGTGCGGCGCGCTCGCCGGTGAGGCGCGTGCGATGTATGTCCCAGCGCTGCGCGCCCACCTGCGCAAATGCCCCCGGGAAAGGCGGCGCCACGGCGCGCACCAGGTCGTGGATCTGCCGCGCTGGCCAGTGCCAGTCGATGCGGCCATCCTCGGGGCGTCGGCGCCCGAAATACTGATTGGGCTCGAGTGGCTGTGGGCGCCTCGGCGCGGAGCCGGCGATGAGCATCGGCAGCGAGCGCGCGAGTATCGTCTCGGCCGCGACCGTGACCTTGGCGAATACCTCGCGCGCCTCATCGTCCTCGAGGATCGGTACCGCGAGCTGATCGACGATATCGCCCGCGTCGGCGCGCTCCACCATGTAGTGCAGCGTGGCGCCCGTCTCGCGCTCGCCCTTGAGGATCGCCCAGTTCACCGGGGCGCGGCCGCGGAATTTCGGCAGCAGCGAGCCGTGCATGTTGAGCGCGCCTAAGCGGGCGGCGCGCAGCAGCGGTGCGCCGAGCATCGCCCGGTAGTAGAAGGAAAAAATGAAGTCCGGCTTCAGCTCACTCACCGCGCGCTCAAGTTCTGCGCCGTTCGCTTGCGCCGGTGCAGTGACGGTGAGCCCGTAGTCCTGAGCCGTCGCCGCGACGCTCGCGTACCAGCGCGCCTCGAGCGGGTCATCCGGCACCGTGACGACGAGCGGCACCTCGACGCCAGCGGAGAGTAAGGTCTTCAGGCAGCGCACTCCGACGTCGTGGTAGGCGAACACGACGGCCCGCGTCTGGCTCACTCAGGGGCTCCGTCGCGTCGCTCGGCCTGCGGCTGCGGCGCGAGCAGTTGCGGCGCCGCGGCGCGCGGCAGCTGCGCGGCGGCCTCCGTGTTGCCCTCTTCGAGGACGGCGGCCACCGTGTAGCGCGGGCGCTGGCGCACCTGCTCGTAGATGCGACCGACGTATTCTCCCACGACCCCAAGACCCAGCAGCGACACCCCGATGAGAAAGAAGGCGATGGCGAACAGGGTAAAGAGGCCCTCGGCCTCCGGGCCCACGGTGAAGCGGCGGATCACCAGTACCACCACGAGGAGCAGCGAGATGAGCGCGATGAAGGCGCCCGCCATGGAAAAGAACTGCAGCGGCGCCACCGAGAAACCGGTCATCAGATCGAAGTTCAGCCGGATGAGCCGGTAGAGGGAGTACTTCGACTGCCCCACCGTGCGCTCCGCGTGCGCTACCTCGATCTCCACCGGATGGCGCGCGAAGGTGTAGGCGAGCGCCGGCACATAGGTGCTCACCTCGGTGCAATGATTCACCGCATCGATGACACTGCGGTGGTAGCCGCGCAGCATGCAGCCCTGGTCGGTGATGCGGATCGAGGTCGTGCCTTCACGCACGCGGTTCATGAGGCGCGACGCGGCCTTGCGCCACAGCGCGTCCTGGCGGCGCACGCGGATCGTGCCGACGTAGTCCGCCCCGGCATCCATGGCGGCCACCAGGCGCACGATCTCTTCGGGCGGGTTCTGCAGATCCGCATCCAGGGTGATCACGTACGTCCCGCGCGCCTGCGCAAAGGCTGCGAGTATCGCCATGTGTTGACCGGCGTTGCGCGCGAGCACCACAACGCGCGTGACGTCGGGGCGCTTCTGAAACTGCTCGCGCAGCTCGGCCACCGAGCGATCACTGCTGCCGTCGTCGACGAACACCACTTCGTAGGAGCGTCCGAGGGCATCAAGCGTCGGGTACAGCCGCTCAAAGAGCAGGGGCAGCCCCTCCTCCTCGTTGTACACCGGAATGATGACCGAGACGTCCGGAATCATCGGCGCGCTCCGGCGAGAATCTCGTTGGTCGCCTGCACCACCCGATCGACATCGGCCAGCTGCATCGCCGGGAACAGCGGCAGCGTGACCGTTTCGCGGCCGATGCGCTCGGCGTTGGGGAACTGCCCCTCCCGATAACCGAGCGCGCGGTAGCAGCTGAACAGATGGATCGCCGGGTAGTGCACGCCGACGCCGATGCCGCGCTCCTTCATCGCCTCCATGTACTGAAGGCGCGTGATGCGCAGCTGCGGCAGCGGCAGGAGCGGTGTAAAAACATGCCAGCTGTGGCCCTCATCGCCCCGCTCGGGCAGGTGCATCGGTGACGCCTCACCCCAGAGCTCAAAGTAGCGCGCTACGAGCGCGCGGCGCCGCGCGTTGAACTCCTCCAGGTGCCTGAGCTGCCCGAGTCCCACCGCGGCGGCGACGTCAGAGAGGTTTGACTTGCCCCCGGGCAGCAGCGTATCGAAGGAATCGGGGCCGCTCTTGACCTGCCCGTGCCAGCGATGCAACTCAATCGCCTTGAGCTCCTCGGGCGAGCCGCCGGAGATCGCGCCACCCTCGATGCTAGTGATGTTCTTATTCGGATGGAAACTGAACACCACAAGATCGCCGAAGCTGCCGATGCGACGTGCGCGCCACGAGGCCCCAATGGCGTGCGCGGCGTCCTCGATGACGCGCAGCCCGCGCCGGCCGGCGATGGCGTACAGGCGCTCCATGTCCAGCGGCAGGCCGGCAAAATGCACCGGCAGGATCGCGCGCGTGCGCGGCGTGATCGCCGCTTCCACCTGATCAAAATCGATGTTGCGCGAATCAAGGCCGACATCCACGAACACCGGCCGGGCGCCCACGCGCATGATGACGTTCGCGGTCGCAACGAAACTCATGGCCGGCGTGATCACTTCATCGCCCTTGCCGACGCCGCAGGCGAGCAGCGCCATCTCAAGCCCTGCGGTCGCGGAGGTCTGAGTGCGTATGGGCCGGCCGCCGCAGTAGCGTGACAACTCCGCTTCCAGCTGCGCCACTTGCGGCCCGCTCGCCAACCAGCCCGAACGCAGTACCTGCGCAACCGCGGCGATGGTCTCCTCGTCAATGCTGGGACGTGTAAACGGCAGCAAGGGCATTTCCGGCTTGTGTGCATCATTCATGAGCGGGCCACTAGAACTACGCCAACCAAAATGACTCCGATCCCGGCGACGCGCTGCACGTTCGGCACCTCGCCGAGCAGCCACCAGGCAAGCCCGATGTTGATCACATAGCCGAGCGACAGCAAGGGATAGGCCTGGCTGACCGGCACGCGGGAGATGCCGACGAGCCACACCACGACGCTCAGGCCGTAGGCGGCGAGCGCGTACCACAAGGGCGGAACCGCGAGCAGTTCCAGGCCGCGCCGCCACACGCCCGCCTCCCCGGCGATCAGCGGTCCGCTGATGCGGGTCGCCGCCTTGAGGCCCAGCTGTGCCAGCGCGTTCAGCAGAACGCCGCAGAAGAGGATTGAGAAGTCGGAAAGTTTCACAGGCGGCTCACGGCAACAGTGTGGTAGTCAAAGGCGATGACGCGACCCGGCAGCCCGCGTCGGCGCCAGGTATCCCAGAGCTCCGGCTCGAAGAATGCCACGGCCTCGCCGCCGGCGCTCCAGCGCGCCGCGAACTCCTCGACCGTCATGCGCTTCTGCGGCTCCTCGCTGAGGCCAAACTGCAGCTCCCCCTCGTAGCCGACCAGCTGCAGTGTGCGCCCGAGATACGGGGAGATGGTCTCGCGGTACTGGCCGACACTGTATAGGGGCGTGTGTGCGCTGATAAGGGGACGCACCGCGCTCACCAGATTAGCCGCCGAACGCTCCGGCGGTGTGACGGTATAGGCACACAAGAGGAACTGCCAGGCAAGAATCGCGGCGATGGCGGTGATGAGAGCGACGCTGCGATCAGACACGCGGCGCCCGAGGAGTCTGACCAGCACTGCCGCCAGGGCTGCGGCCATCCCCGCGGCGCTCCACAGGAGCGCCGCTTGGGGCACGAAGTTGTTGCGGCGCGCGCTGTAGATGAGAAGTCCTGCGCCGACGAACACGACCAAGGCCGCACCGATCCTCGCGGCGCGCTGCGCAAAGGCGCCCAGATCGTCCGCCTGAGCCCCCGCGAGCAGCGCGAGCGGCGGCAGCATCGGCAGAATATAGGGAGCGAGCTTGGAGCCGGACGCGGAAAAGAAGACGAGCGTCACCACGGAAAAGACCCCGAGAAACCTGAGCGGCTTGAAGCCCGTCCCCGCGGGCGCGCCCGCATCGGGGCCGCCGCTCGCGCGCGAGACTCGCAGCGCGCTCGCGATCCACGGCAGCACGGCCAGCAGCAGCAGCGGTAGAAAGAACCACCACGGCTCGACCCGCTGGTGCACCGTCGTCAGAAAGCGCGCGAAGTGCTCGTGCACGAAGAAAAAACCGGGGAAACTCGGATTGCGCGCACTCACGAGCACGAACCAAGGCGCGGCGATCATCAAGAAGAGCGGTAATCCCAGACGCACATGCAGCCGTCGCCAGGTGAGCACGTCGTGCTCAAGAACGGTGTACACGATGAGGGCGCCGCCGGCGAGTACCCCGACCACAATGCCCTTGGAGAGCACGGCGAGCGCCGCGCATGCCCAGGCGCCGAGCATCCAACGCCGCTCGGCGCGGGAGGCAACTCCCAGGGTCTGCGCATAGGTGAAGGCGAGCACTGACGCCGTCAGCCAGAAGGTGAAGGCCTGATCCAGAAGGTTCAGGTGACCGACCAGGACGAAGAAGGGGCTGACGGCGAGAGCGGTGAGGGCCGCGAGCGCGCGCAGCTCGCCGTACAAACGCCGCGCCCAGACGTACACCAACGGCAGGCACGCGAACGCGAGCCCCACGGCCCACAAACGCGAACTCCACGGCTGCACGCCCGCCATCGCATAAGTGGCCGCAGTGGCCCAGTACTGCAGCGGCGGCTTTTCGAAGTACTTGAGGTCATCAAAACGCGGCGTGATCCAGTCGCCGCTGACGAGCATCTCGCGCGGGATCTCCGCGTAGCGACCCTCATCGGGATCAAGCAGTGCGCGCCAGGGCATGGTGGTGAACCAGGCCGCCCCCAGGAGCACCCAAGGCAGCCATCGAAGTCTCACCGCGCGCGGCAGACGCCCCGTGTCGGTGCTCATGGTTCGGCAGTACGCGGGCGGCTTAGATCCCCGCCGTCGCCGCCGCAGCGCGCGTGCCAAAGCCTTCCTGATTCACGTAGAACTCGATCGTGCGCCGGATGGCGGTATCCATATCAGTGGTCGGCTTCCAGCCGAGCTCACGGCGTGCAGCCTCGATGTTCGGCACGCGCACCTGGATGTCCTGGTAGTACTTGCCGTAGTACTCCCCCGCGGAGACGTCCACGATCTCGGTGGCCTTGGCGTTCTCGCGCAGCACGGCGAATTCCTGCGCGATGCGGATGGTGCGCTGCGCGAGATCCCGGATGGAAACGCAGTTACTGGGATTACCGATGTTAAAGATGCGCCGGCTGGCGCAGCCGTCTTTGTTCTCCAGGATGGTCAGCAGCGCCTCGATGGCGTCATCGATGAAGGTGAAGGAGCGCTTCTGGCTGCCACCGTCCACGAGCTTGATCGGGCGGCGGTAGAGCACGTTGGACAGAAACTGCGTGAACACACGCGAGCTGCCCTCCTTGGGCTCCTCGACGTTGTCAAGATTCGGACCGATGAAATTGAACGGCCGGAACAGTGTGTAGTCGAGATTGTCGCGCACCCCGTAGGCGTAGATGACGCGGTCGAGCAGTTGCTTGGAGGCCGCATAGATCCAGCGCTGCTTGTTGATCGGCCCGTACATGAGCGGGCTGCTCTCCTCATCGAGCACCGGATCCGGCGACATGCCGTAGATCTCCGAGGTCGAGGGGAAGATCAGCCGCTTGTTGTACTTGACGCAGTGACGCACGATGTCGAGGTTGGCTTCGAAGTCGAGTTCAAACACGCGCAGCGGATGCGTCACGTATTGCGCCGGATTGGCAATCGCCACGAGCGGCACAACCACGTCGCACTTCTTGACGTGGTACTCGACCCACTCCTTATTGATCGTGATGTCGCCCTCGACGAAGTGGAAGCGCTCATTCTTGGTCAGAGCCCCGAGCTTGTTGTCCGACAGGTCGATGCCGTAGACATCCCAGTCGCGCGCCTTCAGGATCGCGCTGGTGAGCGCCGTACCGATGAAGCCGTTCGCGCCGAGAATCATTATTTTCAGTGACATGTCCGTCCTTCCACGGGGGGCGGCGCACCGCTCGGGCGCCCGAAGCCAAGCGTGCAATGTTAACATTTCCCGGTACTTTCGCCCGGCTCCGCAGCTTCTCGGGCGCGCCGCAGCCGTGCGCGTCCGCCGCGCGCCTAACAGCAGCGGCTGACGCCGCTCCACTTGCGGCGTTGTTCCTCGGCGTAGAACTCGCGCCGCCCCAGGAGCGGGGTACCCGCATGACAGGCGGCGTGGTGGCGTCGATAGCGCTCGTAGGCATCATCGCCGGTCGCCGCGCGCAGCCCCGCCCAAGTCGCGCGCACGCAGCCGCTGAGGCTCGCGAGTGCAAAGGTGCGCCGCGCCCTCACCGCGCCCCCTCGGCCGCACCGGTCTGCAGCCGGCTCAGACAGTGGGGCGCCTCGGAATTCCCCGGCAGCGGCCGGCCGCGCAGCCGTCGCAGGCAGATGCGCGCCATATCGAGGATCACGAACCACAGAATCGCGGTGAACAGCAGGGCGAGCCACGCATCGAGGCGCTGATTGAAGATCAGTTGTGGGGCGATCGCGGCCCGCTCCAGTGGCAGCGTACCGGCGGCAAGCTTGTCGGCCAGATCGCGCGCCGCGGCGAACAGACCGATCCGCACATCCGCACTGGTGATCTTCTGCCACGCAGCCGTGGTGGTAATGAGCGCAAGCCACGCGAGCGGCAGCAGCGTCACCAGTGCATAGCGTGGCTTGCCCGACTTCACGAGGATGCCGGTGGCGATCGAGAGCGCGATGGCCGCCAGCATCTGATTGGAGATGCCGAACAGCGGCCACAGAATATTAACGCCACCGTTCGGATCGATGACACCGATGTAGAGAAAATAGCCCCAGGCTCCAACAATGAGGGCACTGGAAAGCAGCACCGAGGGATACCAGGAGGTGCGCCCGAGCGGCTGCCACGCACGGCCGAGCAGGTCCTGCACCATGAAGCGCCCGACGCGCGTACCCGCATCGAGCGTGGCGAGCAAGAACACCGCTTCGAACATGATGGCAAAGTGATACCAGAGCGCGAGCAGCCCCTGACCGAAGGTTGAGCCAAAAATGCTCGCCATGCCCACCGCGAGCGAGGGCGCGCCGCCGGTGCGCGCGAACAGCGTCTGCTCGCCCATGGCAGCGGCGAGCGCGCGCATTTGCTCGACGCTCACCGGGAAGCCCCAGCCGCTGATCGTGTGCACGGCAGCTTCCGGCGTCGCACCAACGACCCCGGCGGCGCTGTTGATGGCGAAGAAGACGCCTGGATCGAGCAAGGTCGCGGCAATGAGGGCCATGATCGCGACGAAGGACTCGAGCGCCATACTGCCGTAGCCGACCAGCCGCACATCCGCCTCGCTGCTGATGAGCTTCGGCGTCGTGCCGCTCGCGATCAGCGCGTGAAAGCCCGAGATCGCCCCGCAGGCAATCGTTATGAAGACGAACGGAAACACCTTGCCGCCAAAGAGCGGCCCGCTGCCGTCCACGAACGGGGTGAGTGCCGGCATCTTGATCTGCGGATGCGTGAGCACGATGGCGATGGCGAGCAGGATGACCGTGCCGAGCTTGAGGAAGGTGGAGAGGTAGTCGCGCGGCGCGAGCAGCAGCCACACCGGCAGGACCGCCGCGCAGAAGCCATAGACGATGATGAAGGCGGCGAGTGTGATCCCCGAGTAGTCGAACAGGGTACGCAGCTGCGGCTGGTGGTCGATCCAGCCGCCGCCCACGAGCGCGAGCAGGATGAGCGCGAAGCCGAGGAGCGTCGCCTCGAGCACCCTGCCGGGACGCCAGATGCGCAGGTACAAGCCCACGAGGATCGCGGCCGGGATCGTGGCGAGCACGGTCGAAGTCGCCCAGGGACTGTGCTTCATCACGTTGACGAGCACGAGTCCGAGCACCGCGCACAGGATGACCATGATCAAGAGTGTCCCGATGAGCGCGGCGAAGCCCCCGACCGGCCCGAACTCATCGCTCGCCATTTGCCCGAGGCTGCGGCCATCGCGGCGCGTGGATAAGAGCAGAATGGTCATGTCCTGCACGCAGCCGCCAAAGACCGCGCCCACCAGGATCCACAGCGTCCCGGGCAGGTAACCGAACTGCGCCGCAAGTGTCGGGCCAACCAGCGGTCCGGGCCCGGCGATGGCCGCGAAGTGGTGGCCGAAGACGATCGCGCGGTGGGTCGGGACGAAGTCACGACCGTTGTTCAGACGCTCTGCCGGCGTCGCCCGCGTGGGATCCACCTTCAGCACGCGGGTGGCGATCCAGGCGGCGTAGAAGCGGTAGCCCAGCAGGTACACGCACACCGCGGCGGTGACGAGCCAGAGCGCATTGATCGGTTCATGCCGGTGCAGCGCGATGCCGCCCACGGCGAACGCACCCACCACGGCGAGCAGCACGCCCGCGATCTTCTTTAGCATTTGCTCCGCCCCCTTCGCCCCAACCCGCTACGCGAGCAAACGCCGCAGCGCCTTGGCGTAGCGCGTCAGGATCGCATCCCGCTCGCGGTGTCGCCCGTTACTCACCACCCGGACCCCCGCCCGCCACACGCAGTCGATCGCGGCGCGGCCGCCCGAGAAGATCCAGCCATCCAGCAGCTGATCTTCGCGCCGCGCGATGAGTGCCGGATCATCCGCTCTGAGCGTGACGAGGTCGAGTGAGGCCCCCGTTTGCAGTCCGGCCGCGGCGGCGCCTCCTAGGCAGTGCAGTGCTTGCCGGCCGCCGGCCAGGGCTGCGTCAAATAGATGGCGGCCGGTGGATACGCCGCCCGCCCCGGCGAGCACGTTGCGCGCCCGCTGCGTGAGGCGCTGCGAGTACTCTAGCTGCCGCAGCTCCTCGGCGGCATCCAGGCGGATGTTGGAGTCGCTGCCAATGCCGAAACGCCCCTGATGCTCCAGAAAGCGCGCCGCCGGAAAGATCCCGTCTCCGAGATTCGCCTCTGTGATCGGACACAGGCCAACCACGGCGTTGCGCGCGGCGATCGCACCGAGTTCCGCCTCGGTCGCGTGCGTGGCGTGCACCAGACACCAGTGCTCGTCCACCTTGGCGTGCTCGAGCAGCCACTCAATCGGCCGCCGCCCGCTCCAGGCGAGGCAGTCCTCGACCTCCTGCAACTGCTCGGCGATGTGAATGTGTATCGGGCCGCCCTGCCCGAGCGCCACCACCGCGGCGAGCTGCGCGGGCGCTACCGCACGCAGGCTGTGCGGGGCCACGCCCACGAGCGCACCGGGGATAGGGCGCACGGCCGCACGGCTCGCCTCGAGGATGCGGGCAAAGCGTGCCGTGTCGCTGATAAAGCGCTCCTGGCGCGCGCTCGCGGCGGCTGCGCCAAAGCCACCGTGGGCGTAAAACACCGGCAACAGCGTGAGCCCGATGCCGGTGTGCGCGGCGGCCGCAGCGATGCGTGCGGCGAGCTCGCCCGGATCGGCGAAGGGCACGCCGCCGCGATCGTGATGCAGGTAATGAAATTCGCCGACATGCGTGAAGCCCGCTTCGAGCATCTCCGCGTACGCGAGCGCGCTGAGCGCCTCGAGCTGCTCCGCATCAACGCGCTCGATGAAGCGGTACATGAGTTCGCGCCAGCTCCAGAAACTGTCCGCCTGCCTGCCGCGCCGCTCGGTGAGGCCGGCGAGTGCGCGCTGGAAGGCGTGGCTGTGCAGGTTCGGCAGGCCCGGGACTGCGAGGGCGTGGCGCTCATCCCCGGCAGCGGGGGACACGCCGATCGCGACGTGTTCGATGTGCCCGTTGGTGGCCGTAATGCGCACCTTCGCCGCCCAGCCCTGCGGCAGCAATGCGGATTCAAACCACAGGCTCGTCATGGGCTACATTATTGATGATTGGGCCGCGCGGCGCAGCCTTCAGGAGCTTCGGCAACGATGAGCGATGACCCTAAAACCCCGTGGCTCAGCGTGCGGCGCGGCACCGCGCCGCTCTTGCTGTGCATGCCGCACACCGGTACGGACATTCCCCGCACTCTCGAGAGTGACTTTGTCTCCCCGTGGCTCGCGCGCCGCGACACCGACTGGTGGATCGATCGGCTCTACGCCTTCGCCGCCGAACTCGGCGCAAGCCTCGTGCACACCGCAGTCTCGCGCTCGGTCATCGACATGAACCGTGACCCCTCGGGGGCCTCGCTCTACCCGGGGCAGGCGACCACGGCGCTGTGTCCAAGCACCACCTTCGACGGGGAGCCGCTGTACCGCGACGGGCGCACGCCAACGGCTGAGGAGATCGCCGCGCGACGCGACGCGTATTTTGAGCCCTATCATCGGGCCATCGAGGAGGAGATCCGCCGCCTGCAAAGCCGCCATGCGCTGATCGTGCTATACGATTGCCACTCGATCCGCTCGCGCATCCCGCGCCTGTTCGCCGGCACGCTGCCGCACTTCAACTTGGGAAGCTTCGACGGCGCGAGCTGCTCCCCTGCTCTCACCACTCAGATCGAGGCCGCGTGCGCTTCAACCGAGTACACGCGCGTGACCAACGGACGCTTCAAGGGCGGTTACACGACGCGCCATTACGGTCGTCCGCAGACAGGCGTGCACGCGGTGCAGATGGAGCTCGCCTGCCGCGGCTACCTGCGCGAACCGTTAGACGAGGTGCACGAGGGCAACTGGCCGTGTGCGTGGGATGAGGCTTTTGCTGCGCCCGTGCGCGGCATCCTGCAACGCGTGCTCGCGAGCTGCCTTAGGTTCGCCGCCGCAGCGCCCTCTTAACGCCGGCGCTGCAGCCGCCGCCGCACCGCCTGCACGATGTCCTGGACCTCCACGATGCGCAGCGCGTTAGCGCACACGAAAAACCCGGCGCCACCGACGGCAATCACCAGCACCAGGCTTGCGCACTTGGGCCAGAACGGCTGCGACGCCCAGTTCTCGAGCAGGTATTGGGCACCGGCCCACGACACCGCGAGGAGCACGAGCGAGGCGAGCGCGAGCTTCCACAGGAGCGTCGCCATCGCGCGCGATTCCAGGCGTCCGAGGTGCGAGCGCATGAGGAAATAAAGAATGAGAAAGTTGCTCGTCGCCACGCAGGCGGTCGAGAATGCCAGCCCCCGGTGCCCCCAGCCGAGCTTGCGCGTGAAGATGTAATTCAGCATGAGATTAAGCGCCACCGCAAGAAAGCTCACCACCATCGGCGTTTTGCGGCGGTCGATCGCGTAAAAGGCATTCACCAGCACCTTCAGTGCCGCGTAACCGCACAGGCCGATGGCATAATAACGCAGCGCGCCGGCGGCTTCGGCGGTCTGGAAGGCCCCGAAGCGCCCGTGCTGGTAGAGCACGGACATGATCGGTTCGGCAAGTACGATGAGACCGACGCTCGCCGGGATGGTCAGAAGGAATGCGAGCCGCATGCCGCGCGCGAGCTCGCTGCGAAACACCACCACATTGCCGGTCGCCGCCATGCGCGCAAGCAGTGGCAGCGCCACGGTGCCGAGCGCCACCCCGAAGATCCCCAGCGGCAGCTGCATGATGCGAAACGCCGCGCTCAGCCAGAACGTCGGCCCATCGCCGAGCTCGGAGGCAAACACCGAGTTGATCAGTACGTTCACCTGCGTCGTACTGGCGGCAATCACCGACGGTGCCATGAGACGCAGCAGCGACTTCACCCCCGGGTCGCGCCAGGCAAAATCCGCGTGATAGTGATAGCCCTCGCGCCGCAACGCCGGCAGCTGCACGAGCAGCTGCAGGGCGCCGCCCACCAGCGTGCCGATCGCAAGGCCGAGGATGGCGCGCTCGCCGAAATGTGGATCGATCCAGTAACCGAGCGTCACGCCGGCGATGATCGAGCCCAGGTTGAAGAAGCTCGAGGCCATCGCCGGTACGCCAAAGACGTTGCGCGCATTGAGCATGCCCATGACGAGGGCGGCGAGCGAGACTAGGAGGATGAAGGGGTACATGATGCGCGTCAGCGTCACGGTCAGCTCCGCCTTGTGCGGATCAAATCCCGGCGCGAGCGCGGCCACGAGCGCCGGCGCCCAGACGATCCCAAGGATCGTAATCGCGCTTAAGGTAACGGCGGTGAGCGTCGCCACCTTGTTGGCGAGGCGCCAGGCGGCCGCCTTATCCTCGAGCGCCGCGGTGCGGGTGAAGACCGTGACGAAGGCGGTCGAGAGCGCCCCTTCCGCGAACAAGTCCCGCAAGAGATTCGGGATGCGAAAGGCGATCGTGAACGCATCCATCACGCGGCCGCCGCCAAAGAGCGCGGCAAAGATCTGCTCGCGCGCAAGCCCCAAGATACGGCTGCAAAGCACCGCCAGCCCCACGACGCTGGCGGCGCGGGTGTTCAGCCGATCTGCGCGGCTGTCAGCTCCGGACGCCGCCGGTTTCTCGCCTGAGGGCATGGGGCCCCCAAGCTACCATCCTCACGCGTGACACGCGAGCTAGTGGCTGTGCCAAGTGAGCGTGAGCCCTATGGTGCGCGGAGTGAACGTGTAGGAGTTCTGTTGCGGCGTAAAGTTACCGTCAGTCTGACCCAGGGAATAGTTGTTGACCGCGTGCGAGTCAAACAGGTTCTCGCAGAACGCCGACAGCTGCATGTCGCCGAAGTTCATACCCGCGCGCACCGAAGTGAAGGTGGTCGAGGGCAGCGTGTAGGAAAAACCAAAGTTGTACACGGCACCGGCATTCGGGTCCTGTACCGCCGCCAGCCACGGATTGCGGCTTTGATAGGTCCAGTCTACACGCGCAAAGGCATCCCGTTGGGTGAGCTTGAAGTTGTAGGCGACACCGAGTGCCACCGTCCAGGGAGGATTGGTGCCCGGGGCGTAGTTGATGCCTTCCTGACCGGTGATGGCATCGCCATTGATCGCAAGACACGGCACGCCCACGCCGGCGGTCGCCGGGGTGCAACCGGCCGGGTCGTCCTTGGTGAAGCGCGCACTCGTGTAGCCCGTCGCCAGCTCGATATTGACCGGTCCGAACTGCATCTCCGCCTGCACATCGAAGCCCTTCGCGACCGCCGTCCCGAGGTTGTCGGTGAACTGCAACCCGCAGGCGCCGGCCACGTAGAGGTTCTGCTGGATGTCGTTCCACTTGATGTAGTACACGCTGGTGGCGATTCTCAGCCAGTTGCCGAAGGCGTTCTTCGAACCGACCTCGAAATTCTGCGTGTTGTCTGAACTGTAGGTCAGCGGCGCGCCGTTGGGAAATCCGGCCGCGGCGAGGTCGGCATTGCAATAAGCCGGCAGCGGCGCGTTACCGCCGCCCACCCGGAAGCCCTTGGCCCAGCTCAGATAGTAGAGGTTGCGCGGATCGACCTGGAAGGCCAGCGTCGCCTTCGGGGTGCTGGGCGTCTCCTTCTCACTCGCCTGCGCCGGCTGCGGGCCGTAGTTCTCCAGGCCGTCGGCGTAGTGATTCAACGAGAACTCCGTGTGCGCAACGCGCTCGCCGACTGTGAGTTTCATCCAGTCGGTGAATGAGTAGCTCAACTCGCCGTAGCCCGCGATCTGGCGATCGAAGGTCGTATTGCTGTTGTAATAGATATCGCAGGCCGGGATCGCGGGGTAGGCCGCGCTCGTCGGGCACGAGTAGAAGGCGCCGCCGTAGTAGGACGCGGGCGTGAACCCAAACAGCGTATTGAAAACTTGATTGATGTTCGTTGAATTCAGCTCCTCGATGCTGCCCTCCTTCGCCAGCTGCCAGAACGCCCCGAGCGTCCAGCTCCACCGTGAACCGGAGTCGATTGACTGCCAGCGCACCTCGCCGGTCTCGCTCTCCTGGGTATTCGTCATTTTGTTCGGCGTCTGGGTGCCGGCCAGGCTCGCAGGCAGATGAATGCCGTTCGCATCGATCAGCGGATACCAGGAGCAACCCGGGTCCTGGTTGGAAGTGCAGGACGTGCCCGTGACTGAGGCGGCCGGAGGGATGGTGTTCCAGTAACTTAGGTCATACACCGTGCCCTGGTAGGCGGTGTATTGCTTACGATTATAGTAAGAGAAGTTGGCGATCACCTGAGTGGTGGCCAGGTCCCACTGCACTTTCAGGGCCGGCAGATAGTACGTGTCAGGGCCGCCCACGCGCTCGGGCGTCCCCGTGTTGAACTGCCCCTGCCCGGGGTTCGAGTACGCCGGCCAGTAGGTGGAGTCGTCGTGCTTGTCCTGACGCTGATAGAGGATACTCGGCGTGACGCTCACCGCGGCGCTCGGCTGCCAGTCGGCCGCGAGCCTCCCCATGATGGAGTTGTTGTAGTTCACGTTGTGGTTGATGACTTCCGCGGTGGGCGGATAGGTGTCCGGATCCACGCGGTCGATCCAGCCGCCGTCATAGCGGTACCAGACCGCGGCGCGCACGCCGAAGGTGCCATCGACGATCGGCTGTCCGCGGGCGATGCCGAATTCGCCACTGGGTTGTCCATACTGGGTGTAGGACATCTCGCTGCGCACGTAGGTATCGCTGGTAGTGGTACTCGGGGGGGTGAGGATGTAGCGCACCGCGCCACCCTCGGCGCCGGCGCCGAACAGCGTGCCCTGCGGGCCGCGCAGCACTTCCACGCGCTCCAGGTCGAAGGTCTTGGGCAACGTATCGTCGGGGTTAAAACCGAGCGAGCGCATCTGGATCGGCGTGTCGTCGATGTAGATGCCGGTAGTACCGGCGCCTCCGGAGGAGGAGATGCCGCGGATGGAGATCGCGTTGGTGCCGGAGTTATCGATGTTAACGCCCGGAGTGAAGCGCACAATGTCCTGGAAGTCCTTGATGCCCCGGTCGTCCATGTCTTCCTGCGTCAGCGCGGTGACGCTGATGGGCACCTTGCTCAGGGATTCCTCACGACGTGTCGCGGTCACCGTGACCTCCTGCAGCGCGCCGTGACCGGTCTCGGTGGCGCTCGTGCTCTCGTCGGTCGGTGCGGTCTGCGCTTGAGCTTGAGTGGTCGCGAGTGCCGCGATGCACAGCGCTCCCGTGAGCAGCCATGATCTGAAGTTCATGCCGCCTGCGTTCGTCATGATGCTCTCCCCTTAGACTCTGTTCGGTGTTGTTTAGGACTGCAGCAGCACCGCTGCATCGGCGCTCCAGCTAACGAAGACCTCATCGCTCCAGTCGATCGCGGCTTGCGAGGTGCGGCGCTCGTTCTGCGCAAACACGGTCACGAGCTTCCCGGTGGCGGTCCGGATGCGATAGGTCGAGCGGTTACCCAGGTACCCGAGCTCCCACACCGTGCCACGCAACTGGTTCATGCGCCCTGCACTCATGGGCTCCTTGGCGAGGCGCACCTTCTCCGGAC
This sequence comes from uncultured Pseudomonadota bacterium, assembly GCA_963850955.1. GTDB lineage: Bacteria > Pseudomonadota > Gammaproteobacteria > Steroidobacterales > Steroidobacteraceae > 13-2-20CM-66-19. Next base: position 2,569,771 of record CAWKMW010000004.1, on the reverse strand, counting down.
GCAGCGCCACCCACACCTGCTGCCCGACGCTGAAAGTGCCGCCGTCATCGACCATGAGCTCGCCGTTGGTTTCCGCGCACTTCACGCGCACCAGGCCCGGCTCGCAGGCACTCACGGTACCTTCGAAAAAGTTGGTGGTGCCGACGAAGTCTGCGACAAAGCGGCTGCGGGGAAACTCGTAGATCTCCGCCGGTGTACCCACCTGCACCACCCGGCCGTGATCCATGACCGCGATGCGGCTGCCGAGCGCCATGGCCTCGTCCTGATCGTGGGTCACCACGATGAAGGTGATACCGAGCTTGTACTGCAGGTCCATGAGCTCAAACTGGGTCTGTTCGCGCAGTTTCTTGTCCAGCGCCGACAGTGGCTCATCGAGGAGCAGCAACTTGGGTCGGCGGATGAGCGCGCGCGCGAGCGCGACGCGCTGACGCTGGCCGCCGGAGAGCTGGTGCGGTTTGCGCTTGGCGAGGGCACCCAGCTGCACCATCTCGAGGGCCTCCTGGACGCGCTGCTTCTTGGCGGCCGCATCGAGCGACAGGCGCCTGAGACCATAGCCGACGTTGGTCTCCACGCTCATGTGCGGAAAAAGCGCGTAGGACTGAAACATCATGTTGACCGGCCGCTGGTGCGGGGCCACCGCTCCCATGTCGACGCCGTCGATGAGGATGCGTCCGCTGCTCGGATGCGCAAAGCCGGCGAGCATGCGCAGGAGCGTCGTCTTGCCGCAGCCGGAGGCACCGACCAGCGCGAAGATCTCGCCCTTAAAGATGCTGAGACTGACGTTATCGACCGCGAGATGCGTGCCGTAGGTCTTGCTGACCCCCTCGATCAGGATCTGCGCGGTGGCGCTCGGATCCATCCAAGGCCGGTCGGCGAGCGGTTTTGATTGGGTTGAGATCATCGGCCGGTGAGCGATTATGCGTCAGAAATCCGCAGGCGGGGTGGCCCGCCGTCGCGCCCGGGCAAAGAAGGGTCGTTCGACCACCCGCGCGCGTACCATGCGCCGTTGCCACACGAGCTCGCGATTGAGGTAGATCTCGGCCCATACGGTGGAGCCGGTGGCGAAAAAGGGAGCATCCACCATCGCGAGCGCCAGATTGCGCTTGCAGGTGGGCGACCAGGTTGCCGAGGTGACACTGCCCGCCTCTTTCTTCCCCGAGCGCTCGGTATACAGCAGCGCGTTGTGGGCGGGCTTGGTGCCCTCGATATCCAGTCCCACCAGCTGCCGTCGCGCGCCGCGCGCCCGCTCCGCCAGGAGCGCGCGGCGACCGGTGAAGTGCCCTTTTTTGAAATCCACCAGCCAGGCGAGTCCGAGTTCCAGCGGCGAACGCTCGGTGCCTAGGTAGAGGGTGTGCGCGGCGGAGACGAAATCGAGGTTCGGCAGCACGAACCCCGCCTCGATGCGCGCCATGTTGAGCGCCTTGGAGCCGATCGGTCGCACGGCGCGGCTGTTGCCCACCGCCATGAGCGCATCCCACACCGCCTCGGCGTCCGCGGGCTGCATCCACAGCTCGTAGCCCAAATCGCCGGTAAAGCCGGTACGCGAGACCATCATGGAGATCTGTCCCGCGCCCGTGCCGCGCGGCATGGAAAACTCGGCGTGCTCGAAAGGCTTCAGGCGCTCGACCCCGGCTAGGCCCACCGCCCGCAGTAGCTTGCAGGAGGTCGGTCCCTGCACCGCCAGGGCTGCGACCTCTTCGGTCACCTCGCTGATATCCACGTCAAAGCCGATCGCCGAAGCGCGGAACCAGTCGAGCTGTCGCTCCGCGGTGCAGACGCGGTATTCATCGCGCGCTATGCAGAACACCGTGCCGTCATCGATCAGGTGGCCCTCATCGTCGCACCAAACGGTGTACGCCACCTTGCCCGGGGCGAGTTTGCGGATGTCCCGCGTCACCAGGCGATTCAGGAAGCGCAGCGCGTCCGCTCCTGAGACGCGGTACTTGACCATCGGCGTCAGGTCGTAGAGCGAGCTCGCGTTACGGATCGCGAAGTATTCCTGCTCCACGCTCGTAAAGACATCGACGGTGGTGTACCCGGCCCAGGGTATGAAGCTGTCCAGCTGGCTCAGCGCGCGGGCACGCTCGTGGAAGGGCGTGCGCAGCAGCGGCTGGCGATAGTGCGGTTCGCTCTCGGTGAGCATGTTCAGGCGGCCTCGCGGATGAGCTCGCGCGCAGCGTTGCGGCCGGCGAGCCCCATGACCCCGCCGCCGGGGTGGCAGCCAGCGCCGCACAGAAAGAGCCCGGGCACGGGCGTGTGGTATTGGGCGGCGCCGGGTACCGGGCGCACCATCAGGAATTGGTCGAGCGCCAGCTCCGCATGATGCCAGTGACCGCCGGTGATGCGGAACTCGCGCTCGATATCTGGCGGTGTCAAAAGTTCGCGCGCGCCAATGCAGTCGCGCAGCTGAGGTGCGTAAAGCGCGAGCGTATCGATGATGCGCTCGGTGAAGGCTGCCCGCTGGCTCTCCCAGCCCGCCGCGAGCGCATAAGGTGCGTACTGCACGATCACCGACATCACGTGCTTGCCGGGCGGGGCGAGACTGGCATCGGCGAGCGTCGGAATGGTGACCTCGAGCATGGGGCTCAACGAGAACTCGTTGTACTTGGCATGGTTGTAAGCGCGCTCGAGGTAGTCCATCGACGGGGCCACCAGGAGCCGCGCGCGCAGCGCCTGCTCGCTGAGCCCGGGAAATTGCGGCAGCCGCTCAAGTGCCAGATGCAGTTTGGCCGTAAGGCCGCGCGAGCGCACCTGGCTGACGCGGCGCACGAAGCCCGCATCCAGGTACTCAGTGCCTAAGAGCTTAAGGAAGGTGAGCTTCGGATCGGCGCTTGAGACGACGGTCGTCGCGCTGAGCTCCTCGCCCGAGGCGAGCACCACCCCGGCCACGCGGTCCTCGCGCACCAGGATGCGCTCGACCGGTGAGTCGGTGCGAATCTCAGCCCCTGCGGCGCTCGCTGCGCGCGCGAGCGCCTCCGATACGGCGCCGAGCCCCCCCTGTGGCAGCGCGAAGCTATCGGCACCCTGCGAGGCGGCGCTGCGGTACAGGAGTGAGACTACCGTGCCCGGAGAGCGTGGGCCGTAGTTGGTGCCGAGCACCCCATCGAGCGCGAGCGCGCCCTTCAGCAACGGCAGCTGGAAGCGATCTTCGAGCAGGTCGAACACGCACATGCCGCCGATGCGCAGCAGTTCGCGCATGTCGCGCCGTCCGAGACGGCGGATGCGCCAGCCGAGCCCCAGGAGCGCTGCCCGATCGCGCCAGGCATCGGTGCCCAGCCGCGGCGGGGTCTGCGTAAGCGCCGGGTGCAGCGCGCGCGCGAAGCGTTTCAGAAGCGCCTGCCACTGCGCCAGCGCCGCCGCATCCGTGCCCGAGTGCGCGGCGAGCTCGGCAAGATTGCCCGGCCCGAAGCTTAGGTGCCGCCCATCGTCGGCGAGCGCGACCGTCGGCAGGTTCTGGGCGGCGAGCTTCAGACCGTGTGCCTCAAGTCCCAGGTCCCGGATTAGCGCTGGCGGCATCAGGTGCAGCAGGTGAGCGCAGGCGGAGACCTTGAATCCGGGGGCGAACTCCCGCGTGACCGCAGCGCCACCTAAACGGTCCGCTGCCTCGAGCACCAGCACCCGGCGGCCGCCGCGCGCAAGGTAGGCGGCACACACGAGCCCGTTGTGGCCGCCCCCGACGACGATGCTGTCGTAGTGCGTGCGCGAAGGCGCGTTCACTGGATGCGCCCCAGGTCGCGCAGGATGGCGTTCGCCGAATTGGCGCCGGGAGCCCCCATGACGCCCCCGCCCGGGTGCGTGCTCGAACCGCACATGTACATCCCGCGCACCGGTGCACGGTATTGCGCGTAGCCCGGTATCGGGCGGTTGAAGAGCAGCTGATCGAAGGTGAGCTCGCCCTGAAAGATATTGCCCTCGGTCAGACCGACTTCGTTCTCGATATCGCGCGGCGTACGGATCTCCGCGTGCAGGATCAGGTCCTTGAAGTTTGGACTGTGGCGGCCGATCGCATCGATCACCGTGTTACCAAACGCCTGGCGTTTCTCGGGCGTCCACTCACCGTCCGCAAGCCGGTAGGGGCAGTACTGCACGAAGACCGACATGTAGTGCTTGCCATCGGGGGCCATGGTGGGGTCGATCTGCGTCGGGATAAGCATGTCGACGTACGGCACGCGCGACCAGCGCCCCTCTTTCCAGTCATCGTAGGCGCGCTCGACCATCTCCAGGGTGTCGGTGATGTGCATGTCACCGCGGGTTGAGGGCGAGCCTTGCGGGATGGACGGAAAGTGCGGCAGCCCATCGAGGGCGATGTTGAGCTTGCCCGAGGAACCGCGGATCTTGAACCGGCGGACCTGCTCGAGAAACTCCGGCGGCAGGTGCTGCGGCGCCACGGTCTCCAGGAAGGTGCGCTTGACGTCCATGTTCGAGACCACAACGCGCGCCAAGATCTCCTCCCCGCCCGTGAGCACGACGCCCGTGGCGCGCCCGTTGCGCACGAGGATCTGCTCCACCGGCGCGCTGGCGCGCACCGTGCCGCCGCTCGCCTTGAAGGAGGCCGCGAGCGCCTGCGTGATGGCCCCCATGCCGCCGCGGGCGAAGCCCCAGGCGCCGACCGCGCCGTCGATGCTGCCCATGTAGTGATGTAGCAGTACGTAGGCGGAACCGGGCGAGCGCGGACCGAGCGCGGTGCCGATGATCGAGCTGCCCGAGAGGTGCGCCTTGACGATCTCGCTCTCGAAGTACTCCTCGAGCATGTCGGCGCAGCTCATGGTGAAGAAGCGCAGCGTGTCGTACATGCGCGCCTCGCCGAGCTTGTGGAAGTGCTTACCGAGGAAGAGCAGCTCCTGCAGGTCGCGCGGCCGGAATGAGGTCGGATCGGGCGGCTCGCGCAGCAGCAACGGCTTGATGAAGCGGCAGTGGCGCAACATGTCACGCACGTAGCGGTCGTAGGCTTCCGCATCGTGGCGCGAGTGGCGCGCGATCTCGCGGCGCATCGCGTCGTGGTTGTCGTACACCGCCAGATGCCCGCCGTCGCGCATCATCGTGCAGCCGCCCTCGTAAGGGATGATCTGCAGTCCGTGCGCGGGCAGCTCAAGAGCGCGGATGATCTCCGTACGCAGGAGGCTGCACACGTAGGAGCAGTTCGAGTACGTGAAGCCGTCGTAGAGGCTGCGACTCACCGCCGCTCCGCCGATGTACGGGTTGCGCTCGAGCACCAAGACCTTCAGTCCCGCCCGCGCCAGGTAGCAGGCGTTGACGAGGCCGTTGTGGCCCGCGCCGACGACGATCGCATCGTAGCGGTTCGCAGCGCCCGTGCTCATGAGGACGCCGGCTGCGCGGTGGGGTTCAGGCGGGCACCCGGCGCGTCGTGCCGAGGGAATCGAGCGTGCGGTCGATGGCGACCTCGAAGCCGACCAGCGTGTCCCTCAGGCACGAGTCATCGTGGGCGGCAGACATGAACCACGGCTCGCGCGAGTCCGGCTCGCACAGGATCAGCTCATCGTGCAGCACCTTGGCCACGGCGTCGTAGAAGGAATAGTCGCTCCCCTTCCAGTCGCGGTAGGTGCGCGGAGGATTCTGGGCGAAGTACAGGCCGGTCATGGAGGGGTGTCCGACGAAGCTGTGGGCGATGCCGCGAGACTTAAGAATAGCGCTCTTGCCGTGGCGCAGGCGCGTGCCGTAGGCCGCCAGACGCTCCAGGGCATCGGTCTCGGCGAGAATCTCGAGAGTCTTCTCCGCGGCCGCGAGCGATACCGGATGGGCGGTGTAGGTGCCCCCGTGCGCCACGCCCTTGCCGAGCTTGCGCATGATGTCCTCGCGACCGGCGAGGACGGAGATCGGGTAGCCGTTAGCGAGCGCCTTGGCGAAGGTGCACAGGTCGGCACGCACGCCGTAGAGCTCCTGCACCCCGCCGCGCGCCACGCGAAACCCGGTCTTCACCTCATCGATGATCAGGATGACGCCGTAGCGGTCACACAGCTCGCGCGCCGCGCGCACGTAGGCGGGCTCGGCGGCGATGCCTAAGCAGTTGCCCATAATCGGCTCGATCAGCAGGCAGGCGATCGAGTGCCCATGGCGCTTGAGGACATCTTCGAGCTGATTGGCGTCATTCGCCTGCACGAAATGGGCGAAATTGCGCGTCGCGAGAGGCACGCCCTCGCTGTAGGGCACGACCTGCGGGTCCCCGACCTGGGACCACTTCTCCATCGGCGTGTACCACATCGCCGCATCGAAGAGCCCGTGGTAGCTGCCCTCGAGAATGACGTAGTTGTCTTTCTTGGTGTAGGCGCGCGCCAGGCGCAGGGCCGCCATGACCGCCTCGGTGCCGGAGTTGGAGAAGCGCACCAGTTCCGCCGCCGGCACCATCTGCGAGATGCGTTGCGCGACGTTATATTCGCGTTCGGTGGAGAGCGCGAACACTCCCCCCACTTCCATACCCTTACGGGCGGCTTCATCCACGCGAGGATCCGCGTACCCGAGGATCGCCGGCCCGTAACCCATGCGATAATCCACGTACACGTTGCCGTCGAGGTCGGTGATGCGCGCCCCGCGGCCTTCCTTCACATAGATCGTGCGATCCTCACCCCAGAAGCGGAAATTCGAGGCCACACCGAGGGGCAGGCGCGTGAGAGCCCGCCGGTAATGTTGATGATTCCGGGTCAGGTTTCTGGCCATGGGAGCGCTCTCTTGGGGTGCGAAAAAGGCTTCTGGAGCGGCAACTTACCATTCGGTCGTGCGCCAGTCTATATGATCATATAGTTTTTTGCGGTAGAATTATACGACCATATACCTCGCGATTCCCCCACTCCACCCCACCGGACGTAATGCCATGAACTCCAGCGCCGCCCGCCCGGTTGAGACCCTCGCCCCGCCCGTCCTCCGCGCCCTGCCCGCCTGGGTTTACAACCATGCCGAGATGACCCGCCTTGAGTACGAGCGGATTCTGCGGCCCGCCTGGCAGATCCTCTGCCACGTGAGCGCGCTGAAGAAGCCCGGCGACTACGTGACGGTGGACCTTGGTGGCATCGACAGCGTAGTCGCGCTGCGCGATTCGCAAGGCCGGGTCCGCGCCTTCCACAACGTGTGCCGCCATCGCGGTGCCCGCATTCTGGACGGCGCGGGTCACTGCCCCGGCGCGCTCACCTGCCCCTATCACGGCTGGTCGTACCGGCTAAGCGGCGAGCTCCTCGCGATCAGTGCCCGCGACACGTTTCCGCCGCTGGATCGCACGCAGCTCGGACTTAAGCCGGTGCGCATGCAGGTGCTCTTCGGGTTCGTGTTCATCTGCCTCACCGGCGAGCCCAAGCCGCTCGAGGAGGTCTTCGCCGGCATTGCCCCGGAATTCGCCCCGCACCGCTTCGAGGAGATGGAGCCGATCGGCACCCCATACGTGGAGCACTGGGACTGCGACTGGAAGATCGCGATGGACAATTATCTTGAGTCCTATCACGTGCCGATCGGGCACCCGGGCCTGAACCGCATGTTCACGCCCGACTACGACGATCAGCGCAACTACCCCGGCGTGGCGAGCGGGGTGAGCTGGCTGCGCGCGCAGCCCTCCTCACGCTGGAGCGAGCGCATGTACCAGCAGATGGTCGAGAAGGTGACGAGTGAATTGCCCGCCGAGCATCGTAAGCGCTGGGCCTTTTACAGCTCGCTGCCGAATTTGGGGATCGACGTCTTTCCGGACCAGATGGACTTCTTTCAGGTGCTGCCGCGCGGCCCAGGCAAGTGCACCATCCGCGGCGCCTCCTTCGGACGGCCCGATGCGCGACGCGAGATGCGCATCGTGCGATATCTTTCGACCCGCATAAACCGCCAGGTGCAGCGCGAGGATGAGTCGCTTTGCAAGCGCGTACAGGCGGGGCTTGCCTCCCCGAGCTACGAGCCGGGTCCGCTCTCGCGCCTGGAGAACTGCATGGTTGAGTTTCACAACCTGCTGCGCGAGCGCATTCCCGAGGCACGTCTGCCGAGCCCGCCCGCCCGCTTCGCCTAGGTGCCGCTCACTTAGCCGCTAGCGCGTGCAGCAGCGGGGTGATCGCGTCGCGGAATTGCGCGAGTGCGGCCGTGACGGGCCCTGTGTCGCCAGGCTCGGTGGCCGCGCCGATCAATCCGCTCTGCGTAGATTCGGCGAGCGCCACCTGCTCGGTAAGCCAGCCGTCGAACTCGCGCCGCCACAGATCACGCGCGCCGCGCTTGGGGGCGCTGTAATCAAAGCGCCGCAGCCGCGCCCGCCCCGGCGCCAGCGGCGTCACCTGCAAAATGACCGCCCCTTCGGGGCGCACATCGAAGAGCTGGTTGGGCGGCAGATAATGCTGCTGTGGCTGCGGATTCTCGAGCCACTGCTCGACGATCACCTTCCAGTCGGCTGCCACCTGCAGCTCCGTGACGCCACGGGGCGTGAGTGTGGCAAACGCCTCCCAGGGCACCGTCGCAACAGGCGCCTCACTGCCGGCGTGCGCGGCACGTGCCAGCACGAGCCCCTCGCGACGTGTGAGCTCAAGGGGCGTCAGATCCCCGGGCGTCTTGCCCTCCACGAGCTGCCCGTCGAAGGTGTAGGTGAGTCCGTGCGTCGCGCAGCGGATGGCACTTTGGAGCTGCCCGGCGCGCTCGCTCACCAGCGCGTGCGGACTGCGCCGGCAGGTGTTGCGGAAGGCATGCAGCCGCTCGCGCTCGGCGCGCACGATCAGCACCCGCTCGCCGCCCAAATCCCCGCTCACGTAGTCCCCCGGCACGCGCAGCTCCGCCTCGTGGCCGAGCAGCTGCCAGGCGGGGCGCAGCAGCTGCTCACGTTCCGCTGCCAGCAGCGCCGCGTCGTTGTACGCGCGCGCCGGCAGGCGCGCGCCACCGCCTGCCAGCGTGGGGCTCGGCGCACTGCCCGGCAGCGCGGGCGCGAATTCACCGGGGAAAACCGAGCGCAGGTAAGCAAGCGAGCGGCTCACGAGCTCGCGCCGGTCAATATTGGCCTCGCTCTGGAAGGCGATGCCCTGCCACAACACCTCGAGCACGCCGATCAGTCCGAGCGCCACGCCGTCCGCGTCGAGGTGGCTGGCGCCGGTCTCGGCGATCAGCCGCTCCATGAGCTCGCGCACGAGCACCGCAAAGTCCTCGTCCTTGTTGCCGCACAGGTCGAGGTATTCCTGGCGCGAGCTCGCCTCGCCCCAGAACGAGTACCAGACGGAGACCTTGCGGGGACTGGCGATATCTGCATCCAGATACAGGTCCACCAGCAGTCGCAGCGCCTGCACGGGACTTTGCTTGAGCTGCGCCACCGGCGCAAGCACACGCTCTTCGAACTCGCGGGCCAAATAATCGAGCGACGCCATCAGCATCGCGGCCTTCGAGTCGAAATAAAAGCGCACGATGCCGGGGGAGAGGTCGGCGAGGGCCACCACCTTCTCGACCGTGGTGCGCGAGGGGCCGTAGATGTGCAGCGCGGAGATGCAGGCCTCGATCAGCCGCTGCCGCTGGCGCTGGCGAATGCGCGAGCCACCGGCGGCCGGTCGCGCAGTCGTCTCAGTCGGGATTCTCTGGATCGCCACATTCCCCGCCGCAGCCGCGCCCGGAAACGCTCACCGGACGGGCAAAAGTTGCACAGGCGCTAAGTTTATCGCGCAAAATAGCGCGCGAGCACCGGCAAAGCACATAACATGAAACCGACCTGGCGACCGGGCCGCTGGCTCATCATCCTGCCGCCCCTCATCTTCCTGCTGATATTTTTTCTCATCCCGTTCGCCTTCGCCTTCAAGATCAGCTTCGCCGAAGCCATTCCGCGCGTGCCGCCGTTCACGGACGTGATCTCCTTCACCCCCGATCATCACCTGAAGCTGGCGGTCAATTTCGGCAACTACCGTTACCTGCTCACCGATGAGGTCTACGGCGTCGCTTACCTTTATTCCCTGCGTACCGCGTTTTTCTCGACCCTGATCTGTCTTGCGATCGGCTATCCGATGGCCTATGCGATCGCGCGCAGCCCCAAGTCGGCACAGAACCTCTTGCTGCTGGTCATCATGCTGCCGTTCTGGACCTCGTTCCTCCTGCGCGTGTACGCGCTCGAGGGGATCATCCGTGACAATGGCTTTCTCAATACGGTGCTACTGCACCTGGGAGTGATCCAGCAGCCCCTACACATTATGCGCACGGGGCTGGCGGTCTATATCGGCATCGTCTACTCGTACCTGCCGTTCATGGTGCTGCCGCTGTTCGCCACACTTGAAAAACTCGACCCGACGCTGCTCGAGGCGGCCGGCGATCTGGGCAGTACGCCACGGCGCGCCTTTGTGGATGTGACGCTGCCGCTGTCGGTGCCGGGCGTCATTGCCGGCTCCATGCTGGTGTTCATTCCGGCGGTGGGTGAGTTCGTCATTCCCTCCCTCCTCGGGGGCCCGAATAACCTCATGATCGGGCGCGTGCTGTGGGATGAGTTCTTCGGCAACCACGACTGGCCGGTGGCGGCCGCGGTGGCCATCGCTTTCCTGCTGCTGCTGGCAGGACCGATCGCGATCTACCAGTACTACAACGTGCGGCAGATCGAGAGCTGAGGCCCGGGTATGGAACAACGCTCGTCCGCGTTTTTGCAGACCGTGCTCTTTAGCGGCATCGCCATCCTTTACCTGCCGATCCTGGTGCTGATCGCCTACTCCTTCAACGCCTCCCCGCTGGTGAACGTGTGGGGCGGCTTCTCGACCGCCTGGTACACCGCGCTCCTGCATAACCGCCAGCTGCTCGAGTCGGCGCTCTTGTCGCTGGAGGTGGCGGTCGCCGCCTCGACCGGCGCGGTTATCCTCGGCACGCTCGCCTCCATCGCCCTGGTGCGCTTCGCGCGCTTTCGCGGACGGCTCTTGCTCACGGGCATGGTGAACGCGCCGCTGGTCATGCCGGAGATCATCACCGGCATCACGCAGTTGTTGCTGTTCGTGTCGATGGTGCAGCTATTTGCCTGGCCGCACCGCGGCTTCACCACCATCGTGATCTCGCACATCACCTTCTGCACCGCCTACGTCACCGTCACCGTGCAGTCGCGTCTGGCGGCTGCCGATCGCTCGCTCGAGGAAGCGGCGATGGATCTGGGGGCGAGTCCTGCGCGCGCGTTTCTCGAGATCACCCTGCCGATCATCGCCCCGGCGATCATCTCCAGCTGGCTGCTCTCGTTCACCCTTTCGCTGGATGATCTGGTGATCTCAAGCTTCGTCGCTGGTCCGGGGGCAAGCACGCTCCCCATGGTCATCTATTCGAAGGTGAAGCTCGGCGTGAGTCCGGACGTGAACGCACTCGCGAGCCTCATCGTGTGCGCTGTCGGGGTGTGCGTCCTCGGTGCTGGTTACCTTATGGTACGCACGGATCGACGTCGCACGCTCGAGGCGCAGCTCGCCGCCAAAGGCGGCTGAGGCGCCTCGGCAGCCGATCGCGCGGAACGATCCTCTAAAAGTTTCGCCGCAACGATGTCGCTTCGGCAAGCGTTCACGCGCTCTAGCCGTTGGTCGCGCCTACAGGCCTGTCTTGATGCGCGTCCAGGTGCGCGTGCGCAGCCGCTCGAGTGTCGGGGAGGCCTCGTCCGCCACGTACAAGCGTGCTTCGGTGGCGGGCGGCGGATAGACCGCCGGATCATTGAGAATGTCAGGCTTCACGAATGGACTCGCCGCCCGGTTGTCATTGGCGTAGTGGATCTCGTTGGTGATGGCGGCGATCACCCGCGGCTCGAGGATGAAGTTGAGGAACTTGTGCGCGGCCAGCGGATGGGGCGCGTCGGCGGGAATGAGCAGCGCGTCAAAAGCGAAGTTCGATCCCTCCTTGGGCACCGTGAAGGCCAGGGGCACGTCAATACCGGCCGCTTGGGCGCGCGCGCGCGAAGCGGCGTAGTCGGCCGACCAGGACATGGAGATGCAGAAGTCCTCGGTCGCCAGGCCGTTCATGTATTCGGTGGAATCGAAGGCGCGGATGTAGGGGCGCACGGCGAGCAGCAGCTTCTCCGCCGCCGCATAGTCCTCCGGACGGCTCGAGTTGGGATCCAGGTGCAGATAGTTCAGCGCCAGCTGCAGCACGTCCTCGGCCGAATCCAGGAAAGTCACCCCGCAATCGGCAAAGTGCTTGATGATCTCGGGCTTGAAGATCATATCGAGACTGTCGACGGGGGCGTCCGGCATGCGCTTGCGGATCATGTCAACGTTGTAGGCAAAGCCGTTGACGTGCCGCAGGTAGGGCATGGCATAGCGATTGCCCGGATCCGCCTTGGCCTCGAGCGCCAGAATGTGCGGATCAAGATTCTTCCAGTTCGGCAGCAACGCCTTGTCCAACGGGCGATAGATGCCCGCCTTGATCTGGCGGCTGAAGTAGTCGGTCGAGGTGCTCACCACGTCGTAGCCGGAATCCCCGGCCATCATTTTGGCCTCGAGGGTCTCGTCCGCATCATAGGTGTCGTAGATCACCTTGATACCGCTACGCGCTTCGAACTCTGCGATGGTGTTCTTGCCGATGTAATCGGACCAATTGTAGATGTGCAGCTCCTTCTCCTCGGCGGAGCTGCCCGGAGCGCGCTGGCTGCAGCCGCCGAGGGCCGCGAGCGCGCTGAGCCCCAAGACTGCGGCGGTTCGCACGAGGGTGCGCGCGCTTACAGCTTCACCATCACGTGGCGCACGACGGTGTAGTCCTCCAGCGCGTACACCGACATGTCCTTGCCGTAGCCGGAGCGCTTGAAACCCCCGTGTGGCATCTCGTTCACGGTCGCAAAGTGTGTATTGATCCACGTGACTCCGTACTGCAGCTGCGCGGCCACCTCCATGGCGCGCGACACATCGCGCGTCCACACCGAAGACGCCAGGCCGTACTCAGAATCGTTCGCCCAGCGGACCGCTTCAGCAGTGTCGCTGAAGGGTGTGAGCGACACCACCGGTCCAAAGACCTCGCGCTGCACGATCTCATCCTCCTGACGGGCGCCGGCGATCACGGTCGGCTCGTAGAAGAATCCGCCGCCCGCGCGCACCTGCCCCCCGGTGGTGAGCGTGATGTGTTTGGCCGCCTGGGCACGCGCCACCATGGCCGTAACCCGCTCGCGGTGCGCATCCGAGATCAGAGGTCCCATCTCGACACCGGGCTCCTGCGGCGTGCCGACCTTGATGCTCTTGACGGCACTCGTGAGCTCCTCGACGACGCGCTCGTAGATGCCGCCGCCGACGTAGAGCCGGCAGGCAGCCGTGCAATCCTGCCCCGCGTTGTAGAACCCAAAGGTGCGCACTCCCGCCACAAGCGCTTCCACGTCGGCATCATCAAATACGATCACCGGGGCCTTGCCGCCGAGCTCCAGGTGCGTGCGCTTGAGGTTATCGGCGGCCGCGGCGAGGATCTTCTGCCCCGTGGCGATGGAGCCGGTGAGGGAAACCATGCGCACCCGCGGGTGACTGGTGAGCAGTCGCCCGACCGGCTCACCGCGGCCACAGATGATGTTCACCACGCCCGGCGGCAACACCTCAGCCAGCACGGTCGCGAGCTTCAAGGCGGTGAGCGGGGTTTGTTCGGAAGGCTTGAGCACGAGGGTGTTGCCGGCCGCAACGGCTGGGGCGATCTTCCAGGCGAGCATCATCAGCGGATAGTTCCAGGGCGCGATCGATGCAACGACCCCGACCGGGTCGCGGCGGATCATGCTGGTGTGGCCGGGCAGATATTCCCCGGCTGCAAGTCCCTGGGGCGCGCGGCACACACCGGCGAAATAGCGAAAGATATCCGCGATCGAGGGCAGCTCGTCATTAAGGACCGCGGCGAGCGGTTTGCCCGTATTACGCGATTCGAGTGCGGCGTAGGCCGGCGCGTCCGTGTCGATGCGGTCGGCAATACGTAGCAGCAGCGTCGCGCGCTCCTTCGGCGCCGTGCGCGCCCAGCCCGGGAACGCCGCCTCGGCGGCCGCGACCGCCGCTTGCACTTGGGCGGCGGACGCCTCGGGTACGGTGGCAATCCGCGCGCCGGTCGCGGAATCGAGCACCGCCTCGGCCTGCCCCTCGCCTGCTACGAGCCGACCCCCGATCAACAGCTGCGTCTGCATGTGCGTCTCCTTGCTAATTTCCGCGCGGCTTGCCGCATTGCGCTGCAACGTTATATTATTGTCGCCATAATATTACCACGTAACGCGACTCGCTCGCGAGGCCCGCCATGAACTCCGACGTCCTCATCACCTGCGCCATCACAGGTGACGACACCAAGGTCACCAAGAGCCCGCACTGCCCGGTGACGCCCGAGCAGATTGCCAACTCCGCCATCGAGGCGGCACGTGCGGGCGCGGCCATCGTGCACCTTCATGTGCGCGATCCGGCGACGGGCGAATTCAGCATGGCCACCAAACATTACCGCGAAGTGGTCAAGCGCATCCGCGAGAGCAAGGTCGACGTACTGGTGAATCTCACCTGCGGTATGGGGGGCTATATCGTTATCGGCAAGAACGGGCTCAAGGACACCCCCGCCCCGGGCACCGATTTTGTCACCCAGCAGGAGCGCATGCGCCATGTGATTGATCTGTGCGCCGAGGGCTTGTATCGGCCCGACATCGCCACGCTCGACTGCGGCACGCTTAACTTCGGCGACGGTAACCGCGCCTACATCTCGACCCCCGAGTACTGTCGCGAGGGCGCCGCGATCCTGCGCGAGCTTAAGGTGAAGGTGGAACTCGAGGTATTCGATACCGGCAATCTGTGGTTCGTGCGCCAGATGGTCAAGGAAGGCCTGATCCCCGCGCCGGCCATGATCCAGCTGTGCACCGGTATCCCTTATGGGGTACCGGCCGACGTCGGTCACTTGTTGGCGATGGTCAACATGTTGCCCGACAACAGCGTGTGGAGTTCCTTCGCCATCAGTCGCATGCAGATACCGTGGGTGGCGCAATCGATCCTGCTCGGCGGCAACGTGCGCGTCGGGCTTGAGGACAACCTGTACCTGAGTCGCGGGGTGTACGCGAGCAACGCGCAGCTGGTGGAGAAGGCACGCACCATCATCGAAGCGATGGGCGCGCGTATCCTCACTCCGGCGCAGGCCCGCGAGCGGCTGCAGCTGCACTGACGTGGCCGGCGTACGCATCTACGAGTCCCCGATCCGGCCCGAGTGGATCGACTACAACGGGCATCTGCGCGATGCCTACTATGGGCTGATCTTCAGCGAGGCCATCGACGCGCTCATGGATCGGGTGGGCCTGGACGCGGCCTACCGGCAGCGCACCGGTGGCACCTTATATACGGTGGAGATGCACCTGCACTATCTGCATGAGGTCAAGCAGGTCGACACCGCCGTCGTCACCTTGCGGCTTCTGGGCGTGGACGCCAAGCGCATCCACGCCGCGCTCGAGCTGCTGCGTGCCGGACATGCGGAAGTGGCTGCGGCCGCGGAAGTCATGCTGCTGCATGTACGGCAGCACGAGGGAACGGTATCCGTCGCCTCCTTCCCACCCGCGATCAGCGCCGCCTTGAGCGCGCTGCAGAGCAGCGCTGAGGGCATGGCGGCCGGCGCACCCGGATCGCGGCGCATGGAGCTGCGTCCCGCCGCGCGCACGCCATGAACGCGCGCGCCTTGCGGCGCCTGCTGGCCCCGCGCAGTGTGGCGCTGATCGGTGGCGCGTGGGCGGATGCGGTGCACGCGGCGAGTCGGGTAATCGGTTACACGGGTGAGATCTGGCGTATCCATCCGAAGCGGCCCTCGAGCGATACGCAGCATTACTTCCGCAGCGTCGCTGAGCTGCCCGGCACGCCTGATGCGGCCTTCATCGCCGCGCCCAATCGTGATGTGCCCGGCATTGCCGCCGCCCTCGCCGGCCGCGGCGCGGGTGGCTTCGTGTGTTTCGCCGCCGGATTCTCCGAGACCGCCAGCGCGGAAGGCGCGCGTCTCACTGAGGAACTCGTCACTGGCGCGGGCGAGCTGCCGTTTTTCGGCCCGAACTGTTACGGCTTTATCAATTTTTTTGATGGCGTGGCGCTCTGGCCCGACCAGTTGGTCGGCGCGCGGCGCGAGCGTGGCGTGGTGCTCATCTGTCAAAGCGGCACGATCGCGCTGAACCTGCTGTTCAATGACCGCTCCTTGCCGCTCGGAGCCGTGCTCACGGTCGGCAATCAGACGCGTATCGCGGCCGAGGATCTGATCGAGCTGCTGATCGAGGATGAGCGGGTGAGCGCATTCGGGCTGTATCTGGAAGGCATTCGTGACGTGCGCCGCTTTGCGGCCGCTGCAGCGCGGGCGCGCGCCGCCGGTAAACCGATCGCCCTCATCAAGGCGGGACGCACGGAGGCGGCCACGCACACGGTACGCACGCATACCGGCGCGCTCGCCGGCGCCGACGGCGCCTTCGATGCCTTCTGCGCTCAGGCCGGCATCGCCCGCTGCGAGTCGCTCGCGACCCTGTGTGAGACGCTGAAGATATTTCACACGGGCGGCCCGCTGCGCGGTCGGCGCGTGCTCGCGATGGGCGCCTCCGGTGGCGACATGGCCATGACGGCCGATGCGGCGCGCCACCTCGGGCTCGAGTTCGCACCGCTGCCCGCGGAGGCGCAGCGCGCACTGCGCGACATACTCTCCGAGCGCGTGCACCTGTCCAATCCCTTCGATTTTCACACGCACATCTGGTTCGACCCGCCGCGCCAACGTGCAATGTTCAGCGTCGTGCAGCGCGCCGGCTACGATGCGGTGGGCTTCATGCTCGACTGCCCCCCGGCCGGTGCGGCAGACGACACCGCCTACGTGAACGTGGTGAAGGAATTCGCCGCGGCGCTGCCTGGCGCCCACACGCGCGGCGCCGTCGTCTCTTCGCTGCCTGAATCGCTGTCACCCGCCACGCGTGAACTGTGCCTCGCCGCCGGCATCGTGCCGCTGCAGGGCCAGCGCGAAGCGCTTGAGGCGCTCGATCTGGCCGGCGCAGTCGGGGAGACCTGGGCGGGCGGGGCGCAGGTGGAACTGCGCCTGCCGCGCCACCCGCCGCACGCCACGCACGCTCTGGCCGAGCACGAAGGCAAGAGCGCCCTCGCCACTTTCGGCGTCCCGGTGCCGCGCTCCGCCGTAGTCACTGCGCGCGCGGCGGCCGATGCCGCGACGGCGCTCGGCTTCCCGGTGGTCATCAAAGCGGCCGATCCGGCTCTCGAGCACAAGTCCGAGGTGGGCGGGGTCATCCTGAACGTGCGCACACCCGAGGAAGCAGCGGCGGCGGCGCAGCGACTCGCGCGCCTGTCCGGCACGCTGCTGATCGAGGAGATGATCACCGACGGGGTCGCGGAGATCCTGGTCGGCATCTCGGTGGATCCGCAATTCGGCCAGCTGCTCGTGCTCGGGGCGGGCGGCGTACTCACTGAATTGCTGCGCGACAGCGTCAATCTGCTGCCGCCCTTCAGCAGCGCCGCGATCGAGAACGCTCTGGGCAAACTGCGCATCGCGCCGCTGCTGCGGGGCTTTCGCGGCCGGCCGGCGGCGGACGTGCCGGCACTCATCGCCGCGATTCTCGCCTGCACGCGCTACGCGGCTGCGAACCTCGAGCATCTTGTGGAACTGGACCTGAACCCCGTGATCGTACGACCGCAGGGCCTCGGCGCCGTCGCGGTCGATGCGCTGATCCGCCTGCGCGAGGAGCACTGAAGATGTCTGATGGAATCAAGACCCTCACTAACGGCGCCATCCTCGAAGTCACCATCGACCGTCCGAAGGCGAACGCCATCAATCTTGCGGCCAGCCGCCGCCTGAACGAGGTGTTCAGCGCCTTGCGGGACGACCCGGCGCTGCGCGTGGCGATCATCACCGGCGCCGGGGAGCGCTTCTTCAGCCCGGGCTGGGACCTCAAAGGCGCCGCGGCGGGCGAGGAATCCGATTCGGACTGGGGGGTCGGGGGCTTCGCCGGGCTCAATTATCCGCGCAACCTTAACAAACCCCTGATCGCTGCCGTCAATGGCATCGCCTGCGGCGGGGGGTTCGAGCTCGTCCTCGGCACGGACATCATCGTCATGGAGGAGCACGCGAAATTCGCGCTGCCCGAGATCAACGTCGGCGTGCTCGCCGATGCGGGCACCATCAAACTGCGCCGCCGCATTCCGTACCACGTGGCCGTTGAGTTCCTGATGACCGGCCGCTGGATGGACGCCGCTGAGGCCAAGCACTGGGGACTGGCCAACCACGTCGTGCCCAAGGGCCAGGCGATGGCTAAGGCCCGCGAGATCGCGCAGCAG
The DNA here is from genome assembly GCA_963850955.1 of uncultured Pseudomonadota bacterium. Classification (GTDB taxonomy): domain Bacteria; phylum Pseudomonadota; class Gammaproteobacteria; order Steroidobacterales; family Steroidobacteraceae; genus 13-2-20CM-66-19. The sequence continues at coordinate 2,551,601 of CAWKMW010000004.1, read as the reverse complement.
ATCGCGGACGGACCGCCGCTTCTGTTCCCGGCGATCAAGCAACTCCTGCGTCACACGGAGATGCTCGCCGAGAGTGCCGCCTTCGAAGTGCACGATAGCCTGGACGCGGTGCAGAAGGTCGTGCGTTCGGAAGACCTCAAGGAAGGCGCGCGGGCCTTCGCCGAGAAGCGCAAACCACAGTGGAAGGGTAAATAAACCGCGCCGGCAGGCCTCAGCCCCCCAGCGGCCGCAGCAGCGCGCGTGAGATGATGTGGCGCTGAACCTCGCTGGTGCCATCCCAAATCCGCTCGATACGCGCGTCGCGCCAGATGCGCTCGAGCGGCAGATCGCTCATGAGTCCCATGCCACCGTGAATCTGCAGCGCCTCGTCCGCCACCATCGCGAGCATCTCGCTCGCCTTGAGTTTCGCGATCGCCATGTCCGTGTCGGTGGCGGTTTTGTTCTGTAGCTTCCAGGCCGCCTCGAGCGTCAGCAGCTCCGCGGCACGCAGCTCGACTGCCATGTCGGCGAGCTTGAAACTTACGCCCTGGAATTTGCCGATCTGCTGACCGAACTGCACCCGCTGCACCGCCCACTGTTTCGCCGCCTCCAGGGCACGCTCCGCGCGGCCGAGGCAGGTCGCGGCGACCTGCAAACGCGTGGCGCCGAGCCAGGTATTGGCGACCTCAAATCCCTGGTGCAGCGCGCCGAGCACCGCGGACTTGGGCACGCGGCAGTCAGTGAACTCTAAGATGCTGTTGGTGTAACCGCGGTGTGAGACGTTGCGGTAGCCGGCACGCTCGACGAAGCCGGGTATCCCCTTGTCGACGAGAAACGCCGTGATGAGCTTGCGCTTGCCACGTACGGAGTCCTCCTCGCCGCTGGCGGCGAACAGGATTACATAGTCGGCGTGGTCGGCGTGACTGATGAAGTGCTTGGTGCCGTTGATGATGAAGTCGCCACCCTTCGCCAGCGCGGTGGTCTTCATGCCGCGCACGTCCGAGCCGGCGCCCGGCTCGGTCATCGCCAGACAATCGACGCGCTCGCCACGCACCGTCGGCAAGAGATAGCGCTCGCGTTGCTCACCCTCGCACGCGAGCAGGATGTTCGAGGGACGCGCCACGCACGCGTACTGCAGCGCATAACCGGTGTGACCGAGTTCCTTCTCGTACAGAATCCAGCTCACCGCATCAAGGCCCGCCCCGCCGACCTCGGTCGGCATGTTGGCCGCGTACAGCCCGGCCTCGATCGCCTTGGCCTTGAGCTCCCGGTACAGCTCCGGGCGCAGGACGCCCGTGTCCTCAACTTCCTGCTCGTGCGGGACGAGTTCCGTGCGCACGAAGTCGCGCGTGGTCTTGATGATGAGTTCCTGTTCCTCGCTGAGCGCAAAGTCCATCGCAATCTCCCTCAGGCCGAGGCCTTGGTGCTTTTCTTAAGCGCCGGCGCCTTCGCGCCGCTCATCGCCCAGCCGTGCAGCAGCTGCAGCTGCAGGCGCAGCTGCGCAATCTGCCGCTCTGCCGGCCAGTCGCCCGGACTGGCCACCGTACTTGCGGTGATGCCGTTGATGAACGTGATCACCGAGCGCAGCACCTGTTCGCGCGTCGCCGGCGGCCAGCGCAGCCAGTCCGCCCAACCACGCGCCAGACAGCGCTCGAAGAGTCGCAGGTACTCGCGGTGCAGCCAGGCGTTGATGCTCTTCAGGCGCCGGTCCGCCGGCACCTGTCCCCAGAAGGCGATCCATACGGCGCACTCGATGTAGCGCGTCTCATCCACCGGCAACGCCTCGGTCAGCAGCGCGAGCAGGTCCGGTTCGGCGGCCGCGTCACCCGCGGGGGTCAGGCGCTCCTCGATGCGGCGCAGGATCAACCGCAGGGCCGCTATAATGATGTCCTGCTTGGTGTCGAAGTAATGCGCGACCATGCCCGTGGTGTAGCCCGCCTCGCGCGCGATACGCACGATGGTCGCCTGCTCGAAGCCAAATTGCGCGACCACCCGGCAGGCCACCAGAGCGATCTCGTCGCGACGTACCTCGTGGTCGACAATCTTTGGCATGCTGCTGCAGCGCTCGCGATCAGAGCTCAGCCTGCGGCGCGGCCGACGCGACCCGCCTGCGGCGGCAGCGGCAGGCGTGCCTGTGATGCCTGCACGGCCGCCAGGGTGTCGCGCACGCCCGCTTCCATCGGCGCCGCCTTGCCGCCGCTCACGTGCAGGTACAGCTGCTCGGCCGTGGCGATGAGGGTGTCATCGCACCTGCGAAAGAGACTGTGAAAGAGTCGCACGCGCTTCTCATCGAGCTCCAGCACGCGCGAAGTTACGTACAGGGCATCGAGCGCCCGCGCCTCGGAGACGTGCGTGACGTGAGTCTCCACCGTGAACAGTGCCCGGCCGGACTTGCGATAACCCTCATCCACCCCCGCGTAGCGCAGCAGCGCGTCCGTCGCATCGCCGAACACCTGCAAATAGCGCGAATCGGTCATGTGGCCGTTGTAGTCGATCCACTCGGGCCGCACCTCGACCTCCACCAGGCGCAGCGCGCCCGCATCCGCGGGTGCTGCCTGGATGCGCTGCCGGGCCGCGGCGGCAGAGTCTTCGTACAGCCGCTCCTCGAGCGCTCGCAACGTGGCGCCGGCGCCGATGTTGTATTCCTTGAGCACCTGCTGGATCGCGACCAGATAGCCATCGCGCAGGCGCTCAAGCTCCCGGATCGAGCGACCGGCCGCCTGCGCCTGCGTGCCCGCGACCATCTTATCGATCAGCGCTTCGGTGAGCTCGGGCGCTTCGAGCTTCGTCCACGGCCACTTCAGCGCCGGGCCGAATTGGCGCAGCATGTGGCGCATGCCGGTCTCGCCGCCGGCGAGGTGATAGATAAGGTTGGTGCCCATCGCCGCCCAGCGCAGACCCGGTCCATAGATGATGGAGTCATCCAGCTCACCGGTGGTTGCGACGTCCTCATTCACCATGTGCAGAATCTCGCGCCACAGGGCCTCCTGCAGCCGATCAGTCAGATGCCCGGGCACCTCGCGGCGCACCTTGAGCGCGTGCATGCCGATATAGGTGAAGAAGCGGCTCGCTGCCTCAAGTGCCGCCGCGGCGGTGCGCTCACCACCCACCAGCTCGACCAGCGGCAGCAGGTAGACCGGATTGAAGGGATGCGCGACCAGAAAGCGCTCCGGGAATCGCATGTCCCGCTGCAGTTCCGTCGGCATGAGCCCGGAGGTGCTCGAGGCGATCACGACGTCCGCTCCTGCGTGGCGACTGACCTGAGCGAGCACGCGCTGCTTGAGCTCGAGCTGTTCGGGAATGTTCTCCTGGATAAAGTCCACCTGCGCCGCCATGGCATTCAGGTCCGTCGTAAAGGAGAGCTGGCCCTTCGACGGCAGGGGCGCCAGCGTGAGGCGCCCTAGAGCGCTCTCCGCGTTCGCGACGGCGTCGCGGATCCACGTCTCCATCTCCGGCTTGACGTCCGCGGCGAGCACATCGATGCCGAAATGCAGCGCGCGCGCTGCCCAGCCGCCGCCGATGACGCCGGTACCCAGAAGACCGAGTGTCTTCACCTGTCTCATGATTCCGTACCATCGCTTGTGATCATGTGTGCTGCGCTCTTGCTCGTTTGCCACGGCGAATTTCCGCCGCTCGTTTTTTTAATGTCCTCATAATAATATAATAAATCTTCGCGCCGGGGTACCGACCGCGCTGGTAGCAGGACTTGGGGCTCCCCGCCACCTCGGCGGCCGGGCATTTGGGCGGGCGAGGTCTTAAAGATCGGCCGCCCTCGGCCAGCGTCAGGCAGCCTTGAGCGGCACGCGCGACTTGCCGCAAAATGCGGCTCGCAGAACTTCAACACGACCGGGGAACAATCATGGGCTTACTGGATGGCTTGTTGGGCGGCGCGGTGGGAGCCGGGGTGGTGACCGCACTGACCTCCTTGATTCAGCAGCACGGCGGCGTCCAGGGCGTCGCTGCGCAGCTCGAGAAGGAGGGACTCGGGAACACGGTGCGTTCCTGGATCTCGAGCGGCCCGAATCAGCCGATCTCCGCTGAACAGGTGACTTCGGCCTTTGGGGGTGTCATCAACCAGATCGCCGCCAAGACCGGTATGACGCCGCAGGAACTGACGCAGAAGCTTGCGCAGCATCTGCCGGCCGCGATTGATCATCTGACCCCGAACGGCGCGATTCCGAGCAAGAACGCGTAATTGCCTGCGCACCCGCCGCCGCGCGCTCGCGAGGTGCACGGCGCGCGGCTGCCTTTTTTATGTCACACGCCAAGGCAAGACGCTCTTGCTTTCGCAGCGCAGCACGTGCATCTTCGCATGCGCCGCCACACGAATAAGAAGGCGGTGCACAGTTAAGGGGATTGTATGAACTTCAGCACGTCCTGGCTCGCTGCACTTGTCAGCGTCGGGCTCATCAGTACAGCGGTCGCAGTGCCTTACCCGCACGGACCGGCGGTCGCAACCGATCTGGGCCCGGTGAGCAGCTTGGCCGAAAACTCCAAGATCACCGTGACGGTGGCGCTCACTCTGCGTAACGCCGATCAGCTTGAGAAACTCATTCAAGCCATGCACACGCCCGGCTCGGCGCAGTTCCGTCAGTTCCTGACGCCGGCGCAATTCAGTGCGCAATTTGGCCCATCGGCGCAGACGATCGCCGCGGTGACCAAAGAGTTCGAGGCCGCAGGTCTCACCGTCACGCGCGCCTCGACCGCGCACCTGCACGTCACCGGCACGCCGGCGCAGGTCGAGAAGGCTTTTGCGGTGGAACTGCACAGCTACGCGGTCGCCGCCACCGACAAAACGCCCGAGTACGTTTACCGCGCGCCGCTCGCAGCGCCGCACCTGTCGGCAAGCATCGCAAGCTCAGTGCGCGGAGTGTTCGGTCTGGATACCCGACCAAGCATGGCGCCACATCTGCGCAACCCGCTCAAGCAGCCCCTGCAGCATCCCAGCATCAGCAACGCGACCAGCACGACTGACCCGCCGGGGCAGTGGACGGTGCTCGACTACGCGCAGTACTACGATCTGAACCCACTCTACGAGCAGGGCGCCACTGGTAAGGGCCACACGATCGGTATCGTCACGTTCGCCTCCTTCACGCAGAGCGACGCTTACACCTACTGGAGCGCGGTCGGCCTCAGTGTCGGTTCCAACCGCATCAAGGAGGTGCTGGTCGATGGCGGCTCGGGTGCGCCGAGCGATGACGCCGGATCCGATGAGACCACCCTCGACGTCGAGCAGTCAGGCGGCCTCGCAACCGGCGCCAAGATCATGGTCTACGAAGCCCCCAATACACCCCAGGGCGGCATCGACGCGTTCGCGATGGTCATCGATCAGAACCGCGCCGACACGGTCTCCACCAGCTGGGGGCTCTGGGAAGGCTTCGTCGGACCCAGCACGAACATCAACAATGGCGACGTCAATAACCCGATAACGGGAACCCCGACGGACATCATCCAGGCCGAGGACGATCTGCTCGCGCAGGCGGCCTGTCAGGGTCAGACCTGGTTTGCCGCAGCGGGGGATGCCGGTGCCTACGACACGTCGGGTGAAGTGCCGACCGCGCCCTCGCCGGGCCAGCCGTACAGCTACAACGACATAATCGTATCGGTCGACGATCCGGCCGCGGAGCGTTACATCACGGCCGGGGGCGGAACCACGATTGGCGGGATCCAGACCTATCAGCTGCCGAGCGGCGCGCTGCTCAACATCGACGTCAAGCAGGAGCAGGCCTGGAGCTGGGGTTACCTGCAGCCCCTGTGCAACGCGCTCGAACTGACGACGGAGGAGTGCGGCATCTACCCGGTCGGCACCGGCGGCGGAGTCAGCATTTACTGGAACCGTCCGTTTTATCAGTGGGCGACACCGGGCATGGCCGACACCGTACCCGGTCAGGTGCTCAATCAGCTGACGCCCACGTTCGAGCAGCTGTACGCGCTGCCGGCGCGGTTCCCCGGGCGCAACCTGCCGGACATCTCGACCAACGCCGATCCGCAGACGGGCTACCTCTACTACTACACGCCGATGCCCGCCTCGGATGGACCGCCCGGCTTCTATCAGGCCGGCGGAACGAGCTTCGTGGCACCCGAGCTCAATGGGGTGGCGAACCTCTTCGTGCAGGCGCTGCACCAGCGTATCGGCCTCTTCAACCCGCCGATGTACTGGATAGCGCTTCTGCCGCAGGCGCGTCAGGGCCGTAATGCGGCGTTCCACGACATCACCAAAGGTAATAACTGGTACTGGTATGCGAGGCCCGGCTACGATCAGGCGACCGGCCTCGGCGTGCCAGATTGGGCGAACTTCTTCGACTACCTGTCTAAGCTTCAGCCCTGAAGCACGAGCCGGTTAGACTCCAGCAACCGAGCGGGGCGGCTTTGCCGCCCCGCCTTTTTTGAGGGATCCACACACACGCTCCATGGGGGTGCTGTCGCGCAAATCCCTAGATAGCTGTCTCAGCGATGCCTTCGGTGAGCGCAGCTCGCGATTGCGGCGCTCGCTCGGCGTGGTCAGTCTCACCGCCTTCGGCGTCGGCTGCACCATCGGCGCCGGGATCTTCTCCCTCACCGGTGATATCGCCGCGCACCAGGCGGGTCCCGCGGTCTCCCTCGCGTTCGTCCTCGCCAGCGTGGCGTGCTTTTTCGCCGGTCTTTGTTATGCCGAGTTCGCCGCGATGGTGCCGCTGTCGGGCAGCGCGTACTCCTATGCCTACGTGACACTCGGCGAACTGGTCGCCTGGCTCATCGGCTGGAGTCTCGTGCTCGAGTGGGGCCTGTCGGCCTCGGTGGTTGCGGTGAGCTGGTCAGGCTACACGCAGTCGGCACTGCGTGATTTGGGGCTGGCGCTGCCCGCCGCGCTCGCGCAGGCCCCGTTTGCCGCCGACGCGCACGGTCACTTAAATCCGACCGGCACCTGGTTCGATCTGCCGGCGGTCCTGGTCGTGCTCGCCTGTACCGCCCTGCCACTCGCAGGCATGCGCACTTCGGCCGCCGTCAATGCCGTCATCGTCATCGCCAAGGTGTTCGCCCTCATCGTGCTCGTCGTGGTCGGCGCACGCTACGTGCATCCGCAAAACTGGCATCCGTTTATCCCGCCGAATGCCGGCACGTTCGGGGTGTTCGGCTGGTCGGGGGTCTTAAGCGGCGCCGGCACACTGTTTTTCGCCTATATCGGCTTTGACGGCGTCGCCACGCTCGCTGAAGAAGCTCGCAACCCGCAGCGCACGCTCCCCCTGAGCCTGTTTGCCTCGCTGCTCATCTGCACGGTGCTGTACGTTGCCGTGAGCGTGGTGGTGACCGGACTTGCCGACTATCGCTCGCTCGCCGTGCCGGATCCGCTTTACTACGCACTCTCGGCGGCACATGCCTCCCTCGGGCCGTTGCAGGCGCTGATCGCGGTCGTGGCGATCCTCGGGCTCATCTCCGTGGTACTGGCGAGTGTCGTCGGACAGGCGCGGATTTTTTACTCGATGGCGCGCGACGGCCTGCTGCCGCCGGCTTTTGCGCGTCTGAGCGGGCGCAACGAGACCCCGGTGGTCGGAACCCTCGTCACCGGCATCGTCGCTGCGGCCATCGCCGGCCTCGTACCGCTCTCGACCCTGGGGGAGCTGGTATCGATCGGCACACTGCTCGCGTTCGCGATGGTCTGTGTGGGGGTGATGGTCTTGCGTCGCACGGCGCCGCTGGCGCGGCGCCCGTTCCGCACCCCGTGGGTGCCGCTCGTGCCGCTACTGGGGTTTCTGTGCTGCGCCGTACTCATGGCGTTCCTGCCCTGGCCCACCTGGCGACGGCTCTTTCTGTGGGTGCTGGCGGGGCTGGTGGTCTACGCCTGCTACGGACGACGGCACTCAAAGCTCAGCTCTGGCGCGCGCGCTCCCGGGCCATAAGGCGCGGCACATCCTCGCAGCAGAAGAGCCTGAGCCGCTCGCAGGCCGCATCGAGCGTGGCCTCTTCGGCGGCGAAACATACGCGCACACAAGCCGCGGTGGCGGCACCGAACGCGGCGCCATCCATGACTGAGACGCGCCGCAGCGCATAGAACTCGCGCATGAACCGCGCGCCGGTGAAGCCGGTGCCCGATACGTCAAGAAGCATGAACATCCCGGCTTCCGGCGTCAGCGGAGCCAGTCCGGGGATCTCGCGTATGCCGCGCGCGAAGCGCTGCTGCCGCTCAGCGCAGAAGGCACGGATGCGCGCCTCCGCTTCGCTGGCCATGGCGAGAGCCGTCACCGCGGCTTCCTGGATAAATCCGGGCAGCCCGAAGAGCATGCACATGGCCACCCGCTCGGCGTGCTGCGCCAGCTGCCGCGGGCCCACCAGCCAGCCGGCGCGCCAGCCGGTCATGGCGTGCGACTTGGAGAGGCTCCCGAGCGTCACCACGCGCTGCGGCAGCCGCTGCGCGAGACTCGGCACCTGACCCCCGGGCGCAAGGCCCGCGTACACCTCGTCCGACACCAGCCACAGATCGTGACGCTCGGCGAGCTCGCCGATGCGCGCCAGTTCAGCCTCACGCAGGATGACACCGCTCGGGTTGTTGGGCGTCGCCCAAAAGATCGCGCGCGTGCGCGGGGTGATCTGCGCGGCGAGCGCTTCCAGATCGGGCCGGCAGTCAGGCGTTGCCGGCGTACGCACCAAGCGGGCACCGGACACCTCAATGGTCGCCGGATAGGTCGGATAGAGCGGTTCGAAGGTGATGACTTCATCCCCGAGTCCTGCCAGGCACAGGGAGGCGACGAAGAGCGCATTCTGTGCGCCGGCGAAGCACACCACGTCCTCCGCCGCGGTGGGTTGGCCGCAGCGCGCCGCATGCGAGCGCGCGATGGCGGCGCGCAGCGCGGATCGTCCGGCGGCGGCCACGTAATGGGTGTCTCCGGCACGCAGACTCTCGATGGCACGCGCCACGATCGGCGCCGGTGTGTCCAGATCCGGATCACCCACGCTGAGGATGATGACGTCCTCACCGCGCTCGCGCGCCGCCACGGCCGCGTAATGCGTGAGCCACGCATCGACACCATCACCGCTGATGCGGTTCACCAGAGAAGAGAACTTCACGTTCGTACTGTGCGTGGGCGGTGTTAACATTTCAAGCGTATGAGCGCAGTTCCCTGGACGGTCGGCCGCTATGTTGTCGAGACCCTCGCGGCCAACGGCATCGACACCATCTTTGGCATTCCCGGGGTGCACAACATCGAGCTGTACCGCGGGCTGGAATTCAGCCGAGTGCGCCACGTGCTCGCGCGCCACGAGCAGAACGCGGGATTCGCCGCCGACGGCTACGCGCGTGCTACCGGCAGAGCAGCGGCGGCCTTCGTCATCTCCGGCCCCGGGCTTACCAACATTCTCACCGCGGTCGCACAGGCCTATTCGGACTCGGTGCCGTTGCTCGTCGTCGCGAGCAGCCCGATTAGGGCCTCGCTCGGGCGGCACTGGGGCGTGTTGCACGAGCTGGCGGACCAGCGCGCGCTCATTGCCAGTGCCACCAACTTCGCCGCCAGCGCCCGCAGCGCCGGGGACGTTCGCGAGCACTTGCAGGCCGCGTTCGCCGCGATGCACGCAGCGCGGCCGCGTCCAGCGTATGTGGACATCCCGCTCGACCTGCTCACCGAGAAGACGACGCTGCGGCCGGAGCGATTTGCGATCGCGCCCGCGCCCGCGCCCGCCGCCGCGGAAGCACTCGGGCAGGCTCAGAGATTGCTGGCGGAGAGCCGCCGGCCGCTCCTCATCGCCGGTGGCGGCGCGCGCGGCGCAGGCGCGGCGCTGCGACACCTGGTGGAAGCCCTCGATGGCTACCTCGTGACGACCACGGCCGCAAAGGGCGTCCTCGCCGAAAGTCATGCGGCCAATCTGGGGGCATCCCTGCCCTATCGGGTCGTTCAGGAGCTGGCAGCCTCAGCCGACCTCATCATCGCCGCTGGCACCGAGATCTCCGAGACCGACGTGTACACGAGCACGCGGCTCGCACTTAACGGACGTCTGGTGCGCATCGACGTCGACGAACGCAAGCTCACTGATCACTTCCAAGCAGACGTGCGCATCCGGGCTGACGCAACCGCGACGCTCGAAGCACTCGCCCGCAGCGTGCTGGCGCGCTCGGGCTGGCGTTCTGCCGCAGGCGATGCGGGCACTTATCGTGCGCAGATCGAGCGCGAATTTGACCGCGACACACGCGGGCGTCTCGCGGCAGTGCAGGCACTGCGTGCCGCGCTGCCGGCCGACGGCGCCGTCTTCAGCGACATGACTCAAATCGCCTACCTCGGCAACTACGCCTTCCGCGCCGAACGGCCGGGACTGTGGTTTCACCCTTCCGGTTACGGCGCTCTCGGTTACGCGCTGCCGGCGGCCATCGGCGCGAAGGTGGCACAGCCGCAGCGAGCGATCGTCGCCCTGGCCGGGGACTTCGGCGTGCAGTTTACCCATCAGGAACTCATGACTGCGGTGGAGCTGGATCTGACTGTGCCGCTAATCGTCTGGAACAACGAGGCGCTGGGACAGATCCGCGAAGACATGCGTGCCGCGGGCATCGCGCCGATCGGGGTCGTGGGTCGCAACCCGGACTTCGTCGCCCTCGCCGGTGCGTGCGGCGCTGCGGGCGTGCGAGTCCACAGCGCGGGCGAGCTCACGCACGCCGTGCGCGCCGCCCTGGGTCGCTCGGGTCCAACACTCATCGAAGCGGTCGCCGGGGATTTCCGCCCACACTCATGAGCGCCGTCTCAGCGCCTGAGGCCGCGCCCTCGCTGCTGGTTACACCCAGCCGCTCCAAGATCCAGCTGGCGTTCGCGGTGATCTATATCGTCTGGGGAGTCACGTACGCCGTGAACCGCATCATGGCGCTGGCGCTGCCGCCCTTGCTCGCGGCAGGATCGCGCTTTCTTCTCGCGGGTGTATTTCTGACCTGCCTCGCGCGCGCGCGCGGCCTGGCACTGCCGCGCCGCGCGCGCGACTGGCGCTCCGTAACGCTGGCCGCGGTGCTGGGCATCGTGTTGAGCAACGGCCTTTCGGTGCTGGCGCTGCGTCACGTCGCTTCCAACCAGGCCGCGCTCATCAACTCCAGTTCGGCGTTTTGGATTGCGTGGCTTGGCATGTATGGCAGACGTGCCACCCCGGTGAGTGTGCGTACCTGGGTCGGCCTGCTACTCGGCTTTCTCGGCGTCGCAGTGCTGGTGTCGGCAAAGGGCTTCGGCGCGCACGCGCAGGTCGGCTGGCAGCTGTTGGTACTCATCGCTTCGCTGTCTTGGGCACTCGCTACCATGGTGATCCGCGAGTCCCATGCCGACTGCGATCCGCTCGCCTTCACTGCCTGCTACCTGCTGGCCGGCGGCGCACTGCTCGCCGGGCTCGGAGTTGCCGGCGGGGACGCGGCGCGCTGGGCATGGTCGCCCTCCGGACTTGCCTGTATCGTTTTTCTGGCGATCTTCAGTTCAACGTTCGGCTTCGTCGCCTACACCTATTTGCTGCTGCACGAAACACCTTCGCGCATCGGTACCTATGCTTACGTCAATCCGCTGGTCGCGGTGTTCGCCGGCTGGGCGCTACTGGATGAGCGTCTGGACGCACTGCAGCTGTGCGGCTCGGCGATCGTGTTTGTCGGGGTGATACTGGTGCGCAACCTGCGCTTGTGGCCGCGGCTGGGAGGAAAGCCCGCGACCCTGCAGGAGAGGGACGCGGCCGGCTGAGGTGGTGATCATTCGCCAATTCGAGCCGCGCCGCGGCCACCCCGAGTGGCGGCAGCGTCAATTCGAAGCTCACTCCGGACGCATCAGTGCTCACGGCTAGCGGCGTGCGAGCACAGATTGAGGCGGCAGCGAGCGCCTCGCGCTGCGCGTCATTCAGATACTCAGGAGAGCCCATCTCGAGCCACAGCCGCTTCGGATTGGCATGCTCGGCGTCAACGCGCCGCAGGCTTGCGCCGGCCACATTGCTCACCCCGGTGAGCCGGACGCGCACCCGCTGTGCGCGCAGCGCATGGCGTGGCTGGGCGTAGTTCGTGAGCAGTACGGTGACCGTTCTCCCATCTCGCACCACCCAGCAGTCCACAGTAGCGTGGGCGCCGGAAACCGGCAGTGTCTCGGAGCCGACTTCGTGCAGAAGCTCGAACGCACGGTAAGCAGGTTTTGCGATGCCATGCAACGTGAGGAGGCCGAAACCGCCGTGAAAGGCGACTGAAGGGAAGTAGTTCTCCTCGAAAATGTCGCTGAAGGTCCAGTAGCTGTAGCCCTCGACCAGACCCTGCGCCTCGAGCACGGTCTTGACAATGAAGCTCGCCGCATACGGCTCATCGTGCAACGCATCACGCGCGTTCGAGGAGGTGCCCCATTCTGTGTAGAAGACGGGCCGCTCGCCGGCCTGGCGACGCACGGTGCGTGCCTGCTCTTGCAGCGCACTGCGCGGGCTCGCCGCGAGCTGCGCCTCGGTGTCATCACCGGGTTGCCCGAACGCGTCCGTGGGGTAGTGGTGTGTGCTGACGAAGTCAGCGGGGACTTCATGGGATGCACAAAACTGCAGGAACTCTGCAATCCAGCCGTTGGCAGCCGTGGCGGGACCGCCGACCCGCAGCGCTGCATCAATCGCCTTGATCGCCTCGACGGTGCACCGGTACAGCGCGAAATAATCGCTCTGACTCCCGCTGAAGAAGGCGGCGAGATTCGGTTCGTTCCATACCTCAAAGTACCACTGGCGCACCTCCGCGTGTCCATAACGCTGCACCCAGTGCGTCACGAGCCGGGAGATCAGCGTCGCCCACGCGCGGTAATCGCGCGGCGGGGTGATGTTGGCGCGGTAGTGGAATACCGTATGCGGTCCCGAAGAGAGCATGGCGGGCATGAAGCTAAGCTCCACAAAGGGCCGCATGCCGATCGAAAGGAGAAAATCCATGATCTGATCGGTATTAAAGAATGAGTACAGCGGCCGCTGGTCCTCACAGACAAGTGTCCCCATATCGTCATCGAGAATGCCGTGAAAACGGACGTGCCTGAACCCGAGTTCGCGGTGCGCGCGCGCCAGCTGCGCCTGATAGTCGGCGCGCAAGGCGAGCGTGGCGTGGCAACTGCCCACGGTGTGTTCCCAGAAATGCGGCAGCGCTCGCGCCGCACTATCCAGATTGCAGTGGAAGGTGGCGGTCACCTCTGAATACGGCTCTGCCACGGCGGTTTTTGCCCCAAGGAGCAGTCACGCAGCTGATAGACGCGGGAACTTACGCCCGACACGATGTTGGTGTTGGTCTGCGCAGACACTGCGCCGACCGCACGGTAAGTAACTTCCGACGATGACATTCTGTTTCAACCGCTGGTGAGGTGCAACAGCCGTGCGCAAACTCTGAGCAACAATACAAGGGGACAACAACATGCGCCGACCTAGGGAATACCGTGCCGCCCTCGTCCTCGCCGCCGCTGTTGCCGGTGCATCGCTGCTCTCCGGCTATACGTCGCGGGTGCCTGTTCATGATGGTGATAGCCCCGAGCATCGGTGGGACGCCCGCGAAGATGCTGCCTATCGGCGTTACCTCGCCGACCAACATCTGGGTTACCGCGGTTTCAACAGTCTCAGCGCCAAAGAGCAAAGCCACTACTGGAATTGGCGCGACCGTTATCCTGTTTAGAGGCCAAGGTGGCGGCACTGCAGATACGCGGCGCCGCAAGCTCTAAAAATTCATCGACTGCACGTGCACGACGCCGCTCGCGTCGGTGGAAAATACCTGCCGCAGCAACACCCGGCCCTGGAAGTCTTCGCCTTCCACGATGGATTGCTCGCTGGCCACTGCCAGCCCGCGCGCATAGTCAAGGGCATCCTGCCAGAGAGAAAACTCAGCCAGGAACCAATCAAGCCCCTTCTGGGTGACGCCCCAACGATCACCGACGCGTCGCACCGTCACACATGGTACTTCCATCGCACGCAACTCCTGTCGATCCACTCTTCCCCCGCCGGGGGTGGCTGCAATCGTGCGCGCAGCGCGCACAGGTGCATATCGGCCTGCCGCGGCGCACGCTGTCAGTCGCGCCCTACACCCTAGCCTCAGCCCATGACAACGCGAATGGTGTGCTCGGCTTGATCGTCCAGCAGCGGAATGCGGATCGGCGGCCGCAAGATCGTCAGGTGATCAAGTTCCGCATGACTGACGCCACTCGTTGCGCCGAAGGGATTCGTCACGGTGATGCGGTAGAGGCTGCGTCCGTGGCGGTATTCGACGTCGAACCGTCGCCAGCCACGCGGAATGCACGGTTCGATCGCAAGCTCGTTGCCGGAGACGCGAATCCCGAGAATCGACTCCAATCCCGCGCGGTAGAGCCAACCGGCAGCACCGGTGTACCAGGACCAGCCCCCGCGCCCGGCGGGCGCGGGGGCGGCATAGATATCGGCCGCCACAGCGTAGGGCTCGAGCTTGTAGTGGGACACCCGGGCGGGCTCGCGCGTATGCTGGATGGGGCTGAAGAAGTCAAAGAGCTCTTTGGCTCGATCACCATCGCCGAGCTTCGCAAACGCCATGAGCGACCAGATCGCCCCATGCGTGTACTGACCGCCGTTCTCGCGGATTCCGGCCGGATAGGCGCGGATGTAGCCCGGATCGGGCTCGGAGCTGACGAACGCGGGCGTGAATAGCAGCAACTGCTCCTCCTCTGGGCGCAACAGGTGCTCAATCCCCGCGGCCATGGCGTGCGCTGCCCGAGCAGGACTGCCAGCGCCCGACAAGACGGCCCAGGACTGGGCGATGGAATCGATCCGACACTCGCTATTTGCGGCCGACCCGAGTGGCGTACCGTCATCAAAATAACCACGCCGGTACCAGTCACCATCCCAGCCGGTGCTTTCCAGGGCCGCCTGGAGCGCTTTGTGGTGCGCCTGCCAGCGCTCCGCACGGGCCGCATCGTTGCGAGCGCGCGCCACGGCGGCGAACTGCACGAGCGTCAGACACAGGAACCATCCGAGCCACACGCTCTCGCCGCGGCCCTGGGCGCCGACAGCGTTCATGCCGTCGTTCCAGTCGCCAGTGCCGAACAGCGGCAATCCATGCACCCCGACCGCCAAGCTTGCGTCGAGTGCCCGTGCGCAATGCTCATACACCGAATCGGTCTGCTCCGACTCGTGTGCTTCAAAGTAGTTGTCGCTCGCCCCCGGCGGTATCGGTGCGCCGGTCAAATAAGGCACCTGCTCATCCAGAACGGCACCGTCGCCGGTAACGGTAACGTAGTGCGCGGCGCAGTACGCAAGCCACACCCGATCGTCACTGATATGCGTGCGTATGCCGCGACCGCTGTCGGGCATCCACCAATGCTGCACATCCCCTTCCACGAACTGCCGCCCGGCGGCGCGCAACAGGTGCGCGCGTGCCACGGCCGGGGCAGCCGTGGCAAGTGCCATGCAGTCCTGCAGCTGGTCGCGGAATCCGTACGCGCCGCTCGCCTGGTAGAACGCCGCCCGCGCCCAGACGCGACAGGACAAGACCTGGTAGAGCAGCCAGCGGTTCAGCAGCAGATCGAAGGCGCGATCGGGGGTGCTCACCTGAACCTTGCCGAGCAGCTGCTCCCAGCTGCCCTTGAGGTCCGTGTACGCCTGCGCGAGGTCCAGGTTGCGCGCCGCTTGGATGTCGTGCACCACGCTGCCGGCGTCCGCGGACTGTCCCAGAAAGCAGACGATCTGCCGCGACGCACCCGGCGCAAGATCGATCGCACAAAGCAGTGCCGCGCACGGATCGAGTCCGGCACCCGTGCGTCCGGAGAGCGGCAACGCCGCGCGCAGCGCGAGCGGTGCCTCGAGCGCCCCATCCAGTCCGAGGAACTCTCGGCGGTCACCGGTCGCCTCAGTTTGTTCCCCGTGCAGATCCAGAAACGCCGTGCGCTCGGCGAACTGTGCATTCCAGGGATTGCGCGCCAGCATCGCCCCGGTGTCCCGACAGCGCTCGGTGAGTATGTAGGGCGCACTCGTGGCGCGCGAGGTGCCCAGGGTCCACTCAACATACGCGCAAACGGTGAGCTGGCGCGCCTTCGCGCCATCGTTGCGGATCGTCAGTCGCGACACCTTGACGGCGCCCCCGGACGGAACAAATTGCAACAGCTCGCAGCTGAGCCCGTGCCCGACATACTCGAACCGGGAGTAGCCGCGGCCGTGATAGGCAACATAGGTTGCCTCCGGCTCGCGGATCGGCGCCGCGGTGGGACTGAAGAGCTCGCCGCTGTCATCGTCGCGCAGGTAAATCGCCTCGGCGGCCGGATCGCTGACGGCATCATTGGACCACCGCGTCAGGGCGTTCTCGCGGCTATTCGTTGCCCAAGTGAAGCCGGCCCCCGTGGCGGACACCTGAAAGCCAAATCCGGGCTGACCGATGACGTTGATCCACGGCATAGGCGTCGTCACGCCCGGCTTGAGCAGCACGGCATACTCACTGCCATCCGCCGCGAATCCTCCGGTGCCGTTGGGAAGCTCCAGTATGGGCTGTGCCACGGCGAGCGCGCGGGCCGCTCGCGTCGGGCGCTTCGCTTCGGGCGCCGCCGTCTCCGCAGCCGGATCCTCCAGCCGGTCGAGCTGCTCGGCGAGTGTGCCACGGCGACTGACCAGGGCCACGCGCGCCGCGGCAAGCAGCGCCAGACGTGACTCGGCCGACATGCCCTCGGCGCGCAGTGCGAAGACGCTCCCCTCTCCGGGCCGCGCCCCCTGCTGCAATCGCAGCTGGCTGGCGCGCGCCAGCGATTCGATGGAGGCCTGTAGATCCTGCACGTAGGAGGTCGAGGACTCGTTGATGATGACCAGGTCTACCGCCAGGTTCTTCAGCGTAAGGTACTCGTGCGCCCGCAGCAGCTGACGCGCAAGGCTAAGGTGCGCCGCGTCGTCGATCTCGACCAACATGATCGGTCGGTCGCCGGAGACCCCATGCGCCCACAAAGCCGCCTGACCGGAGCGATTTCTGCGCAACGTTTCGGCGCCCGCCCGCAAGGCGGGATTCAGGTAGACGATATGAGCCGCGAGCCGTTGGAAGAGACTGGCTTCGTCCGGATCGAGGCCGAGGTAGTGCAGCTGTACGCGCGCCCGCGTCCACGCCAGTGTGGAAGCTCGGTCGAACGATGCCGGTTCGCGACACTTGTCGGCGACGCGCAGGACCTCGCCGTGCGTCTCGCCCACCACGGTCCAGAACGTTATGCGGGCAGTCTCACCCGGAGCAATCCGCACGCGCCGTCGCAGACTGAATATCGGATCGAGTACCGTGCCGGTGGAGCCGCTGAGCGGACCGCGCTCCGCGAGCGCACGCGCCCTGCTAAGCGTCCGATCGCGGCCCAGAAAGCGCACCCGGTCGGTTTCGAACTCCCACTCGCCGCTGCATTCGCCTTCGACCACGCCAAGGTGCGCGGCCCAGGCAGCCGCCTCACCGGCTGCGCGCGGGCGACGCCCCGCCACCAGCGCCCCGAGCTCGGGCTCAAAGTGCGTCTGCACGAAAAGATTGGAAAACGCCCGATGGGCACGGTCGGCGGCGGTTGTGGTGAGGACCAGCTCGGCGTACGAGGTCACCTCGATCTCGCGCGTGCGGTCGCCTTGGTTGGAAACGGACACACGCCTGGCTTCCGCGTCGTGCTCTGCGGACACTAACACTTGCAGGCGCGTGGCCCACGGTCCGTCGCGGCGCACGATCTCGACCCGATCCTCCGTGAAGGTCACGCGATAAGAGTCGGGCTTGGCGGCGACGGGTTGAAACCCACCCGACCAGATCTCGCCGCTCTCACAGTCACGCAGAAAAATCGCCTGGCCGCTGTGATCGCTGGTGGGATCCTCCGACCAGCGGGTAACCGCAAGATTAGCGCAGCGACTGAAGCCTGCCCCGGTAGCGCTCAGCATGACCGCGTAACGCCCGTTGCTCAGCAGCTGGGTTTGGGGCGTGCGTGGTCTCCAGGTGTGCAGTCTGCGGCGCCCGGCGAGCACTGGCAGCCGCCCCTCACGTGCCTCTGATTCGGTGCCTTCCGGGGGCGCCTCGACGGAGCGCGGCGGCTTCTCCTGCAGCAGCAGTTCCGTGGCCCGCGCGGCCGGTTCGGCGTGAAAATAGCCCTGCATGAGACCGCCCCGCAGCGCGTTGGCGATGCCCACGATCGTCATGCCCTGGTGGTGCGCCATGTAGGCGCGCACGACGGCCACCTTCTCGCCGTCGGCGAGGCGATCGGGCGTAAAGTCCAGCGCCTCGTAATAGCCGTAGTGTCCGAGCGCGCCCCACTGGTCCAGCTCGCGAAAGTTGGCCGCCGCAGCCGGCGCATCCACCATGGCCGCAAGCCCGGTCGCGTAGGGGGAGACCACGGTGTCATTGGCCAAGCCGCGCTTTAAGCCGAGGGCCGGCACCCCAAAGGGGGAGTACTGGTAGGTCTCATCAAGATCACGCGTGTTGTACGCCGATTCCGATACGCCCCAAGGTACCTTGCGCGAGGCGCCATAATCACGCTGCGCGCGCACCGCGACCTGTAACGCGCGGTCGAGCAGACTGCCGCGCGGGGCACGCATGACCAGCGCCGGCATCAGGTACTCGAACATCGAGCCCGACCAGGACAGAAGCGCTGTGACGTGGCCTAGTGCTACGGAGTGGCGGTCCAGGCGAAACCAATGCCGCGCGGGGACGTCCCGTTTGGCGATCGCGATAAAGCTCGCCAGCCGCGCCTCGGAGGCCAAAAGATCGTAGTCACCGCCATCCAGGCGGCTGTCGGTCACGTTATAGCCGATCGAAAGTAGCATTCGATGTGGCTTAAGCAGAAAGCCGAAGTCCATCTCATAGGCCACGCCCCGGGCAGCCGCCGCCAGTTCCGTGAGCCGCCGTAGCAGCTCGCGTGCCACGGCTGTGCTCTCGGCACTTGCGTCCCCCGCGGCAAGTTCGCGCAACGTGACCGGCGGCAGCACAGTTTGGCCCGCCGCACCCATCGTGGCGCGCGGCGCGCCCGTATTTAACGCTTCGACATCGCGCGCGTGACTCAAAATGCAGCGGGCAGTGCTCGCCGCCCAATCCCGTTCGCCGCTCTCGGAGGATTTACGCTGCGCTAGCTTCTGGCTGGTGGCATCCGCCAGCGTCCGGATAACCTCCGGCACATCATGGGGCGCACGCCGCGATGCGGCCAGCGCGCGCGCGAGGCCGCTCACCTCCGCACCGGGCGTTGCCAGAAGCAGTGCATCCGCAATGCCGTTGAGACGCTCCGTGCCCCATAGCGGGCGCGTCGTGGCAGCCTCGATGGCGTTCGCCAGCGTCAACAGGTGCCCTGCGAGATTGCCGCTGTCCACGGTCGACACATAGCGCGGCAGCAGCGGTTGACCGGTGCGCGTGTCGTACCAGTTGAAGAAGTGCCCGCGGAAACGCTCAAGCCCCGCAAGCGAGCCCAGCGTTGCTTCCAGTCGGTCGACCCACTCCAGAAGCCCCAGCCAGCCAAACTCCAGCGCCACGGCTGTTGAAAGCAGGTACATGCCGATGTTGGTCGGCGACGTACGCTGCGCCAATACCGGGATCGGGGTCTCCTGGAAATTATCCGGCGGCAGATGATGCTCTTCGGCTGAAACAAACTGCTCGAAAAATCCCCACGTGCGGCGCGCGATCAAACGCAACGCGGCCGCATCCGGTTCGGATAACGCAAGGTACGTGTGCTCGGCGCGCGGAACGCTGATGTAGCGTGCGAGCAGCGGAGCGGCCACCCACATGAGCAGCAACGGCGCCGCCAGCCAGAAGTTCGCCGGGGCCCATACGAGCAGCAGCGTCGCCGCGAGCAGCCCGAGCGTCATCCCACCGCGCATGCGTGCCATATAGCTGGAAAGGGTGAGCTGGCTCTTCTGCCGCGCCTGGGCGGCGGTGGTCCAATCCAGCAGCCGCTGATGAGTGAAATACAGCCGCGCCACGGTGCGCACAATCGCATCGGCCATCCACCAGGCGCGATCGGCGAGGAACGCCACGGTAAGAGTCCAGCGCAGACAGGCGACGCGCAGATCGCGTTGCAGCGCCTGCCGCTCGCTCTCGCGCCGCAGGTGACGCGGGCGATCGCGGACGGCCATCAGAATCGGAAGCAGCGGCGCGACGCCCAATCCGCACACCAGCAGTGCGGTCCACCAGATGCTATACGGCAGCGGCAGCCACAACCACCCCAAGAGCAGCGCCGCGAACGTCCCAATCGGCACGGCGGTGCGCCGCAGGTTATCGAAAAGCTTCCACCGTCCCAAGGCGGAAACTGACCGCACGGCGCGCTGCGCGCGCGGCAGGCTCACACGCGGCCGCAACCATGGCAGCAGCTGCCAGTCACCGCGTGCCCAGCGATGCTCGCGCGAAACGATGACGTCGTAGCGATCCGGGGAGTGCTCCACGACCTCGACGTCTGAGGCCACCGCGGCGCGCGCGAACAGTCCTTCCAACAGGTCATGACTGAGAACCGCGTTCTCAGTGATCCGTCCGCGCAGGGCCTCCTCGAAGGCGTCGACGTCGTAAAGCCCTTTACCGGTGAATGAGCCTTCGGAGAACAGGTCCTGGTACAGATCCGACACCGCGAAAGCGTAGGGGTCCAAACCCGACGACGCCGAAAACACCGCCTGCACCAGCGAAGCACCCTCGCCGTTCGGCAACGCCGGAGTCACACGCGGTTGCAGAATTGCGTAACCCGCCGACACGCGCCGCGTACGGGCGTCAAATTGCGGCCGATTGAGCGGATGCGACATCTTGGCGATAAGCTTCTCGGCCGCGCCGTGCGGCAACTGCGTGTCGGCGTCGAGCACCAAGACGTAACGCACCCCGTCCGGCACGCTGGCGAACAGCTCGGCCGTGAGAGTGAAGGACGTATCGGTCGCGCCCCGCAGCAGCTTGTTCAGCTCATGCAATTTGCCGCGCTTGCGCTCCCATCCCATCCAGCAGCGCTGCGAGGGATTCCAGCGGCGTGCACGGTGCAACCACACAAATCGATCCCCGGCGCTGCCGCGACCGTAGCGGGCGTTCAAGGCAGCGATGCCGCGACGTCCCGCCGACACCAGCTCCTCATCCGTCGCAATCTCCGCTGCCTCCGCATCGACGCCGTCCGCCAGCAGCGCGAAGTACAATTCCCCGCGCGCACCGGCGAGATACTGACTCTCAAGATTGCCGAGCGCTTCGTCGATCTCGGCGCGCGTGCTCAACAAGATCGGCACGGCGACCAGCGTGCGAAACTCCTCTGGCACTACACCGGCCAGATCCAGCGCCGGCAGGATCACCGGTTTGATCAGCCGCGTGATCGCGCTGTTCACCAGTGCGATGACCACGTCGCTCGCCGGCAACAGCAGCAGCAGCAGCAGCAACGCTACTTCCGCGCGCGGCAGCGGCGGCCGAAAAATCCCAACGCTCAACACCGCCGCCGCGGTCAGAACCCCAAGCAGCAGCAAATAACCGCCAATGCCCGCGCGGCGGACCGCATGCTGCAGCCCTTGCGCCCACGGCCGGCGGTAGCCAACGGTTGCTTCTAGGATTTCGCGCCCTGGACCGATCAGGTAATAGCCCGGGTCGCGCGCGCCCGCGTGCGGTGAATTGCTGCTGAGTGCCGCGGCGACCGCCTGCTGCGCCACCTGCGCTTCGCGACAGGAAGAGTCGCGGGCGATCTCCTCGATCGCGCTGCGGTAGCGGTTGCGGGTGGCAAAATCCAGCGCGGCAAAGTCACTCTGCGCCCCGAGTACCGCATCCACCGTACTCAACTGCTCGACGATGTCGGCCCAGTCCAGTGCCGAGAGCTGCACCAGGCTTGTGACGATGTTGCGCACGGTGACATTCGCGGCGGATTGGCGCTGCAGTTCGTCCCTGACCACCACGTCCGCTGACATGCCCTCGGCGTGCAGCAGTTGCTCCACGCGCTGCAGGGCGGGCGTGATGTTCGGATCGCAATCCCGCAGGCGTTGCACGAGCTGCACGGCCAGCGTGCGCGGCAAGGGCTTGCGGTCGTAGACCCCAAGCACACGCTCAGCCGGCTCGGCCGCCCGGCTCGGGGAGCCCAGGAGACGGTCGGCGAGCGCGTCGGCCGCCTCACGCTCTGCGCGGCCGCTGACGATGCGGTCCGCGCAGCGCCGCAGGTTCTCGATGAGGACGACTCGCAACATACTCGCGAGGGCCCAGAGTTCACCAATGGTCAGCGTCTCAACGCGCTGATAGGCGGTGACGAAGCGCATCAGCAGTTGCGCGTCGAAGTGACTATCGGTGTGGGCGACGTAACTCCAGGCGATCCCGGTGATGCGCGGCAGGCCGCCGAGATACCCGGAGGCGAGCTTGGGCAGCTGCCGGTAGTAACCGGCCGGAAGATCATCCCTGATCAGCTGCAGCTGACGCTCGACGACGTAGTAGTTGTCGACGAACCATTCGGCCGCCGGCGTGACGCTGCGCTGGCTAGAGGTGGTGTTGGCAACCGTCTCATAGTGGCGGCGCAGTACGCGCGCGTTTTGCCGTGTTCTGACCAGGAGCGCGCGCCCGTGAGGCGAGGAGGCGAGCAACGGCTGGCTCTGCGCCAGCGTCTCGGCGAATTGCTCGAGACGCTCGACGCTCATCAGTTCCGCACGTATCGGCCCTGGCTCGCGACTTACTGACGAAAAGCCAAGATCGAACCAGCGGCGCGCCTGCGTTTCCTGCAGGGCCACTTGCTCCATTTCGCCGCTCCGTTTCAGGCCTATGCCGTGTGCTTACGCAACCCGCGCGCCCGCGAAACGGCGTATACACGCAGACGGCCCTTTTTGCCTTCGACTGATCAGGTGTAGCGCGACCTGTGCTGCACCCGGCAACGAGTCTAGGATGGGCGCATCGCTGCGCCTGTAGGACCGCGCCACCACGCACTGACGGCGCAAAACGACGCGACTAACCATGAATCCAAGCGCCGCCAATCGGTGCAGCGCCCAGGCGTCCGCCAGCATACACCTACGGCGGTGCTTGTGCCGACTCCGTATGCTAGGAGCATGACACGTATGAAGCCGGCGCACGTGAGCGCGCCGCAGCACGCCGCGCCGGAGGGCACGGCGGCCGCGGTCAGCGGGCCTGAGACGGAGGATGATGCAGCCTTGCTCGAGCGGCTGCAGCGAGGCGCGTTCGCCTACATCGAGCGCTATTCAAATCCTGCAAACGGCCTGGTGGCGGACACCTCGCGAGCGGGTGCGCCCTGCAGCATTGCGGTCGTCGGCTTCGCCTTGACGAGTTACATCGTCGCAATCGAGCGCGGTTGGCTTTCACGCCCCCAAGCGGCCGAACGGGTCCTGGCGACGCTGCGTTTCTTATTCGAAAGTTCCCAGCACGAGGGACCGCAAGCGGCCGGCTACAAGGGCTTCTACTATCACTTTCTTGACATGAATTCCGGCGAGCGTGTTTGGCACTGCGAGTTGTCGTTCATCGATTCCTCGTTACTCTTGGCCGGCGTTTTGTCGGTGGGCCTTTACTTTGATCGGCCCGCAGAGCGGGAGATACGCGATACCGCGGATGCGCTTTATCACCGGGTCGATTGGTGCTGGGCGCAGCACCACTCAGCTTCGCTGTCACAGGGTTGGATGCCAGAATTTGGCTTCTTGCACTATGGCTGGGAGGGCTACAACGAAGCCCTCATTCTCTACATCCTCGGCCTCGGCTCGCCCACCCACCCCCTGCCGCGCAATTCCTTTCCGGCCTGGACGCTCACCTACCAGTGGGAACGCCTGCTCGGACAGGACGTGCTGTATTCCGGACCGCTATTCACGCACCTCTTCTCCCACGCCTGGATTGATTTTCGGGGGATTCGCGACGCCTTCATGAGCGCTGCGCGCTGCGACTATTTCGAGAATACCCGCCGCAGCGTCGCGCTGCAGCGGGAGTATTGCGAACGCAATCCACGGCAAGTGGTCGGCTATAGCCGTGATATCTGGGGGATCAGCGCCGGGGATGGCCCAACCGGTGAGGGCATACGGGAGTTCGCAACCGATCGGCGCCGCTTCGGGTACATGGCGCGCGGTGTCCCGTTTGGACCGGACGACGGCACGCTATGCCCCTGGGCCATGCTCGCCACCGTCCCCTTCACCCCGGAAGCGGCATTCTCCGGAACGCGTCGGCTCCTGAGCATCTTTCCGCAAGTGTGCCGCGAGGATCGTTTCGCGAGCGGTTTCAACCCCAGCGTCGATCCTGAATCGGGTGGCTGGGTTTCCGAGGGCTGGTACGGACTGGATCAGGGGCTGCTCGTGGTCATGATTGAGAATGCCCGATCGGGGCTTATCTGGTCGCTGCTGCGTGAGTCGAGCCACATACGCCGCGGCCTGAAGCGTGGCGGGTTCTCCGGGGGCTGGCTTAGGCGATGAAGCCCCCGCGCCGGACCGACTCATTGAGCGCTCGCTCGCGCGCTGCGCGCGGACACCGCACGTCGGGTCGGCACACACCTGCGGCAAGGCCGAAGCAATGCGATTTGGCCGTCATAGGCGCCGGTCCCGCGGGTCTGGCCGCAGCCGTACTGGCAGCACGCTCTGGCATCCGCGTGGCCCTCTTCGAACGACGGCGGCTGGGGGGCACCTCCTTAAACAGCGGTTCCGTTCCGTCCAAGGCGCTCATCCGCTCCGCGACGCTGTTCGCGGGCATTCGCGAGGCCACTCGCCTGCAAGGATCCGCGCAGAGTGAGCCGAAAGCGGATCTGGCGAAGATCGCGGCACGACTGAAAAAAATCGAGGCGCGCATTGCGGGCTACCATTCGTTGGCGCGCCTCGCGCGTATCGGCGTGGACGTGCACTTTGGGGCTGTACATTTCCTAGATCCCCATACCATCGCAGCGGATGGCGCGCGCTTCAGATTCAAGAAGGCGCTCGTGGCGACCGGAGCCGTCTCGGCACCCCCGGGCATTCCGGGCCTCGACGAGTGCTCCTACGTGACCAGTGAGACCGTCTTCGGACTCACGCAACTGCCCGAGCAGCTCGCGGTCGTAGGCGGCGGTCCCTTGGGCTGCGAACTCGCCCAGGCGTTCTGTCGCCTGGGCTCGAAAGTTACCATCATCCAAGATGAAGCCAAGTTCCTGCCGAGGGAAGAAAGGGATGCCGCGCAGATACTCGCGCGAGCGATGGCCCGCGACGGCGTAAACATTCTTCTCAATACGAGCGTGGTCGGCGCGCGCCCGGCGGGCGCGGGCGTGGTCCTCGAAACCGAGAATTACAAGACCCCCGGCACCGTTGCCGCGGACCGCGTGCTCGTAAGTGTCGGTCGCGTCCCCAATGTCGAGGGATTAAATCTGAAGGCCGCTGACATCGCTTGGGATGCGCTCAAGGGCATCGCGGTTGACGACTTTCTGCGCACCAGTAACCCAAGTGTCTACGCCGCGGGTGATGTCTGCATGAGTCATATGTACACGCATGTCGCCGAGAGCACCGGTCGCATGGCCGTGCAGAACGCGCTGTTGCACCAACGTCTGCGCCGCAGCGCGCTCACCATTCCGTGGTGTACGTTTTGCGCTCCTGAGATCGCCCACGTCGGCCTACAGGTCTGGGAGGCGCGCGAGAAGTCCATCCCCGTTAAGACCTACACCATAATGATGCAGGACGTCGATCGCGCGATCACTGATCGGCAGGTCAACGGATTCGTGAAGTTACACGTCGTGGAGGGCCACGATCGCATCATCGGAGCCACCATCGTGGCTTCGCGGGCCAGTGAAATGATCAACGAAGTTTGCGTCGCCATACACAACGGCATCGGTCTGCGCCGCCTCGGCCGCGTGATGCACACCTACCCCTCGCAAGCCTCCGCCATCCGTCTGGCCGCTTTGAGCATCGATGAGCCTTGCTAGAAGCGCGCGTCCTCAACGCGCGCGACGGCGCGCACCCAAGACGGTGGGAACTTCCACCCGACTCGCGTCCTGCCCGTCGGCCCAGGCCGCGCGCGCCGGTCCGAGAAAGCGCACCAGCATTCCGTCTTCCCCGCTCTGGGACGCGGCTACTTTCGTTGCCAGCAGCACCGGCAAGGCAAACAGCACCCCGGCGATTCCCCACAGCCAGCCACCGAGCCACAGCGCCACAAAGACCACGATGGGATTGAGATGCAGACGACGTCCAAAGAAAATGGGTTCAATAATCTGGCCTTCGATCGTCGCCAGGCCCAGATAAGTGCCACTCACCAAGAGCACATGAGGGATGGAGTCGAAGCTGACCAACGCGACCACGCTCACAATGAGCAGCGTCACGGCCGAACCTAGATAAGGAATGAAGTTCAGCACCGCCGCGAGCGCCCCCCATAACATTGGGTTCGGCATATGCAGGAGCCACATGGCCACTGCGGTAGCGGCACCCAGGCTCAGGTTAATCAGGGCCAGCGTACCGTAGTAGCGGCCCAGGGCCACTCGGATCGCGTCGATGGTCTGCAGTACCTGCACCGCGTGCCAATTGCCGCCGAGAGCTGCGGTCATCCGCGCCAATGTTCCCGGGCCGGCCGACAGTAGCAGCAAAGTGAGCGCCGTCACGGTGACGACTCCTGCGAGCACCCAACCTGTCTCGGCGAGCACACCGACCGTCGTGACCGCGCCGCCAGCGGGATTCACCGGCGCCGCGCCGAGTTCCACTCCGCCCCCGGCCAATGCCGACGCCCGCGTCGCGAGGTCGCTGAGCCTGGAGACGACGGCGCGTGCCGGCCGGACCCGGTGCTCAATGACGCGCAACACCCGCGGCGCGTCCCGCACCCATCCCTGGGCTGGTGCCGAGAGCGCATTAACCGCACCCCCCAGAGCGAAGCCACAAACCAGCAACAGCACCAGCGCGCTCAAACCTCTGGGCACGCGACGACGGCGCAAGCTCTCGACAATACCGGACAGGATAAGGCTGAACAGAATCGCCAGCATGAGCGGAATGAGTGCCTCGCGCGTCTCGCGTAGAGCTACCACCAATGCACAGATGGCAAGAATCCACAGCGGACGCACGAGCGCGCGGGAGCCTACGGGCTCTCGTGCGCGCGGTTGAGGTTCCGCATCCAACTTCAGCCACGGGGCGTCGCCGCCGTGCGCGATGCGCAAGTTCTCGACAGGGTCTTTTGTTCGTGCGTGCATTCTGGGCCCCTGCTCGTTGCCTTCGTCTTCCCTCACGAACGGGGCGGCGACACCGCCGCCCCGTTCCTGGTCCTCGCTGGCAAAAAGCCTGGCGCGTCCGTGCACCGCACGAGGACCGTGCGTCGTTACTTGGCGTCTCGATTAACTACGATGTGAGTTCTCACCTGGACGACCCCGTCAGTGTCGCGGGCCATCTCTACCGCTCGCTCGGCCGCCTCTTGAGTCTTGGTAGTGCCGCTTAGCCACACCGTACCGTCACGGTCGGTGCCAACATCTAGCTGCGCGAGGCCGCTCCAGCGGCCGTCCGCCAATTTGTTCTTGATCGCCGCCGTGATCGCGGAATCCTCGACGAACTGCGCGGGTGGCCTGGCATTGACCTCGGGTTCGGCCGCCGCTACCCACACAGGAGTCGTAAGAGAAGCTGCCACTAAGCAAGCGAGCACCGGTGTGCGATTCATATAACGGGCCTCGGTGCGAGAGCGAGGCGCAGGGCTATTTGTCGCTCTCATCAGCGTGCTTCCACTCTTCCTTGGTATCGCCATAAGTGGCGCGCGCCTTACCCGCGGCTTCCTCCATACGGCCCTTCTCCTTCAGAGCTGAATCCTTCATGAGCTTGCCGGCAGTCTTCTTGGCCTTGCCGGCAACTTGCTCGGCGCGTCCCTTGATTTGATCCTTGTTCATGATCTTGCTCCTGCAGGTGGCATTACGAGTGCCGCTGCGTAAGATCATTGTCCGGGGTGCGTTCGCTTAGCCGTCCCCGCTCGCCATCATCAAGCGTAGGTTGTGACCTACGGAGCCAGCGCGCGCGTTCGCGCTCCCTCAGGAAAGTGACGCGTGCTCAGAATGGGCGCATCGGCATGAGTAGAGGTTGCACCAACATCTGTGTGCCGCCGCGCAAACATACTCGTGCAGCGTCGCTGCTTGCCATACGGCACGATGGACGCACCACGAGACGCAACCAGCGGGAAGAACATTAACGGTGCGTGAGCGGAGAGCGTGTTGCGCGCTTCGCAGCTGGTAGGCACAGGCGCAGCGCCGGGGACGTCGCACGATCTTTCCAGCAACTTGGATCAGCACGGGCCCTTGGGAGGAGCTCGCCGGCGATTCCTGCTACGTAGGACAATGTAAGAATAGGCCTACAGTCGGACAGGCAGAAAGCGTACGCTCCAAAAATGGCCTAACAGGTACTGTCACGCCTGTCGTAGGCGCGCATTCTGAGTACCACGAGCGCGATCAGGAGGGTCAATGTCAAGTATCCTAATTGCCGATGATCACGCGATGATCAGAACCGGGCTGAGGCACTACCTGGAGCTGGATCGCACGATCGAGAAGATCGGCGAAACGGGCACCGGAGCCGAGACGCTGCAGCAGTTGCGCGAGGGACACTGGGATTTGGTCATACTTGACATAAATATGCCCGATCGCAGTGGCATCGATATTTTGCGACACATCCGCTCCGGGCATCCGGAGACGCGCGTTCTCGTCATGAGTGGGTTCGCAGAAAAGCAGTACGCCATCAATGTGCTGCGCGCCGGTGCTTCCGGGTATCTCGCCAAGGACCAGGCACCCGAGGAATTCATGCGAGCGGTGCACACGGTGCTGGCCGGGCGCCGCTTCGTGAGTGCCACGTTGAGCGAGATGTTGGTCACGGCCCTGGATGAACCTACCGACCAGCCACTGCACGCCTCCCTGTCGCAGCGCGAGTTTCAAATCCTGTGCAAGCTGGCGGTGGGACGCTCGGTTTCGGAGATTGCCCAGGAACTGTTCATTAGCGTGAAGACGGTCAGCACGTATCGCGCCCGTGTCCTGGAGAAGATGAACCTCGATACCAATGCAGATCTTACGACGTACGCCTTGCGTAACGGGCTGGTGCAGTAGAGCTCATGCCGCCGTGGGCAATCGCTGACAATCTCCGAGGGCGCAATCCTGCATTTGTGCCTGCGGTGCGGCATTATTGTTTTGGTGCTAGGTCGCTGCGGTCGAACGCCGCGGGGCTGCATTAAAATGTGCCACGGAATGCAGGTTGGACTGAGCAGTTATGTCGGGTAGTCCGTCCCTACGCGTGTTGCTCGTCGAAGATTCGTCTCTGCTCGCGGATCGTCTCGCGGAGCTTATCCGGCGGCTGCCGGATGTCGATCTGATCGATACCGTTCAGACCGAGAGCGAGGCGTTGGCGCGCATCACCGCAGCGGTGCCGGACGTGCTAATCCTAGATCTGCATTTGCGCACCGGATCGGGCTTCGGCGTGTTGCGCTCACTGGCACGCGACAAAGCCAGTCAGCGGCCCAAGGTCATTATCCTGACGAACTTCGGCCTGCCGGAGTACCGACGCGAGGCCGAGTCCTTCGGCGTCGAGGCATTCCTCGACAAGTCGCGCGACTATTTCAGGCTGCCGGCTTTATTGCGTGACTTTGCCAAGGAACGCACCGTAGGGGGCCCTGCCCGCGCCTGACCGCCGTGCCCTGCGCTTCGCCTCAGCCGGGGACGGCGAGGATTTTCTCGAGCGGCAGACGCACCTCAACCTCCGCGCCGCCCTGAGTGCGACGGATGATCCGCCACTCGCCGCCAAAGCCCGTGGCGCGATGGCGCATCGCGGCGAGCCCGTACGACCTCAGTGCGCGGCGCCGATCGACAGGTGGACCGACGCCATCGTCTTTGACGCTGATCACCAGCCAAAGCTCTTGCACGTCGATGGCGACCTCGACGTTGCGGGCACGGGCATGCTTGAGCACGTTCGTCATAGATTCCTGGACGATGCGGAATATCGCGATCGAGGCCTCGGGAACGAGATTGAGCTCAGTGCTCGGATAGCGCTCGATACAATTCAGGCCGCCGCGTGCGCAGGAGTCGCCGACCTGCCAGCGCAACGCGGAAAAAAGGCCGAGGTTGTCCAGTAGCGTCGGTCGCAGGTTCTCCACGACGCGCCGCTTGAGCTCCACACCGGCGTGCAAGGCCTCGTGTAAACGTTTGAAGTGCGCCTGCACATCCGGGTCTGTCGAGGTGAGCTGATCTTCGAGCCAGGAGACATCCATGCGGGCCGCAACCAACAAGCCCCCGAGCTCGTCGTGTAGCTCTCGCGACAGTGCCGCGCGCTCCTTCTCGGCGACGGACTGCAACTGAGTCGAAAGATCGGAGAGATCCTCCGTGCGCCGCTTCACCACCCGCTCGAGCTGCGCTTCGCGTTCGGCGAATTCCTCCGCTTCCCGCTCTTTCGAGCGCGTGTAATGCAGCACCAGCCGCCACAAGAGCCATACTAGGAAGACGCTCGCACCGAGCGTTGCGACCATGAGTGCCAAGTTGAACCAGCGATCGATGCGCCCCGAGCGGCTCGCCTGCAGCATCTCGTTGGTCTCGGCCGCTTGAATACGCTCGATGCGGTCAGTGATCTGCGACATGGCGCGCACACCGAGGTCGGTACCAATCAGCGCGATGGCGGCGCTGCGTCCGCGGTCCTGGTACAGCTCCAGGGTTTCGTGCATCTCGGCAAATTTCATGCGGGCGAGTCGGGCGACCTCCTGGGCATCGGCGCGAACGCTGGGGTCGGCGTTGTCAAACGCCTCCGCTAGGAGCTGCAGCGCGCCCGGAAGCTTCTGCACTCCTTCCTGATAAGGATCCAAATAACTTGGGTCGCCCAGCAGGATATAGCCGCGCTGTCCGCTTTCGGCCTGGCTGACGATCTGCAGAACAACCCCCGCCGCGAGCTCGCGCTTTGCCGCGGTTTCAACGCGCCGACTCGCGTTGGCCAGCTGACGCTGGCCGGCTTCCGCCGCGACAAACAACCCGATTACCGCGGCAATCAGTAGGCCGACGACAATCAGTTGGCGAGCGGCGGTGGGCCGTATGCGCGCCAACGGTTTGAAAATGGGTGTACGGGCGCGTCTGAGTGGAAAAGCAAGACGCTGGTGGCGCTGCAAGATCAAACCCCATAACTCACAAAGCTGAGCCGACACGCCATCATAGCGTGCCCGGCCGGGGGCGTAGGAATCAGCGGTCTTTCTCAGCCGCGGACCTGCCTGGACGGCGGTACGGCGCCGCCCTCACCCTCCCAGCGCTCCACTGCCTGATGAGCCTGCTCGCGAGCACGGCAAGCGCGCTTACGGTGGCTAAGATAGTAAGCTGCGACGGCAAGGATCACCGCCGTCAGGAGGAGGCGCGCCACGCTCCTCCTTCCGCCACCCACGGCCGTCGCCCAGGCGGAAGCGACAGCCTCATATTCCAAAGAAAGAACAGACGCGTCGTGGGCGTAACCGGGGGGGGGAGTCGGTGTCAGCCATGGGGGTAACGCGTCTGCTGGCGTAGTTTTCGCCAAGTTCACTGTCTGTCTGCTATTTCTCCCGAGCCGGCCGCGCGACCGGGTCACCCGGTGGCACCGCTTGCAGCATGCTGGACAAGTCCTCAGCATGCTCCTCTTCCTTTGCCAGGATCTCCTCCAGCAGGCGCCGCGTAGTTGGATCCTGCGCGCCGATATAAGCGACCATCTCCTTGTACGAGTCGATGGCCACGCGCTCGGCAACCAAGTCCTCGCGGATCATCTCGTTGAGGGACGTTGCGGCAACGTATTCCGCGTGGCTGCGCTCCGCGAGTCCACGCGGATCGAAGTTCGGTTCGCCATCGAGCTGAACAATGCGCGCGGCGATGCGATCGGCATGTTCGAGTTCTTCAGCCGCATGCGTACGGAATTCCTCCTTCACAGCCTCGGCCTGCACCCCGTTCGCCATGAAATAATGGCGACGGTACCGCAACGTGCAGACTAGCTCCGTCGCCAGCGCCTCATTCAAAAGACGCAGCACCGTCTGGCGGTCCGCGGCGTAGGTTTCGGTGACGGCCCCGTTCTCGATATGTTGCCGTGCACGAGCACGCAGTGTCGCGACGCTGCTGAGCCGTCCGTTCCCATGGTTTGTTTGATCGTTCACCCGTAAATCCCCTTGTTGACCAATGCGAGCGCGTCGCTACTTGCTAGCCTTTGCGTCGCAGCCAGCCGCCCAGCAGCTGCACCAGCAACGTCGGACGCGCCATGAAGGCTGCCACCCCCGTCGAGACCAGTGAGCGTGCATTCAAGTGCGCGGTCAGCCAGCGAACCGTCGCACTGCGGGGAAAACCCTGCCCCACACGCGAGTTCGTATCAGCGAACGCCGCTCGCAGCTCCTCGCGATTTTGTTCCAAGGTCAGTTGCGCGCCGCGCGCACGGCTGTCGGCGGCCTGCATCAGGGCGCCCTCACAGGCGGCCCCCGGGCGAGCAATTCTTCGAGCAGTCGTCGATCCTTCGCCCATTCGCGGATCGTTTGCGCAAGCAGAGGCGGTGCACTCGCATCCAAGGCGCGAAACTTCCACAACGCCGCGCCGGTAATCACGAGAAACAGCCCCAGGAGACTGGCGATCGCCGGTACTCTCAGGGATGTGTCCCAAGCGGCGGCAATAATCCAGACACACCCCAGGGCTACTGCCAACTGAAGCGCCAACGCCACGGCCAAAGCCGCAACTACCCGCGCACGCAGCACCCGCGAGGTCAAATCCAGGTCACTCTGAATAAGGTCCACGTAGGCGCCGGCGTGGCGCACGGCCAAGGAAGCGGCCGTTGAAAGCCGGTCGATCATGACTGCCGCTACCCGAGGCCGAGTCGCTCAGCGCCGTGACGAGGAGACGAGGAAGCCCACCGCGATCCCGGCGAGCGCTGCAATACCAATCGCTTCCCACGGCTGATTGCGCACGTAGCGATCGCTGGCATCAAAGGCGTCCTTCGCGTGACGCTGCACGTGGTCGGCGCCCGCTGCGATCGATCTTTTCGTGGAAATTACCGCGTCGGCCACTTTGGCACGCAGACGCCTGATCTCCGGATCTGCTGCCTCGCCCACTCGATCCACGAGATCCTCGACATCGGCAATAAGATTCTGCACCTCTTCGGTCGCCGCTGTTCCGACCTGCTGCACCTTTTCGTGCACCGCCTTGCCAGTGCGCGCGTCACGACCAAAATCCTTAGCTGTACTTTCCACGAGTTTGCCTCCACGTCCAATAACTACACGACTGCATCTTTCAGTGCTTCTGCGAGCCAATTCCGCCAGGGCTCCTATTAACAACTATGGACCGTCCCGTACCCGCGGTCGGTCGGGCACCGCACAGAGCAAACGTAGGAATGGGGCTACATCCCGGTTGGCTCCGCGCCGGCCTTCAGCCCAAGTTGGCGGCGGCAAATTCCCAGTTGATCAGCTTGTCCAGCACTGCGTGCACGTGATCGGGCCGGCGGTTCTGATAATCCAGGTAATACGCGTGTTCCCAGACATCCAGAGTCAACAGCGGTCTGAGATGTGCCGGCAACGGGTCATCGCCGTTACCCGTCTTCATGACACGCAACTTGCCTGCATCGAGCACCAGCCATGCCCACCCGGAGCCAAACTGCTCAATAGCCGCCTTGGCGAACTCCTTCTTGAAGGAGGTCAAATCGCCGAATGACTCCTTGATTTTCTTATGCAGCGTCGCCGGAATGTCACCTTCCACCTGCGGCGAAAGACAATGCCAGTAGAAGGTATGGTTCCAGGCCTGAGCCGCATTGTTGAAGATCTCAGCCTGCTCGGGCTTGCCGGCAGTCCGCAGTATGAGAGCCTCCAACGTCAGTTCCACCAGGGGCGTTCCTGCCACGAGAGCGTTGACCTTGTCGACGTAAGCCTTGTGGTGCTTCTCGTAGTGGAATGACAGCGTCTTCGCCGAGATCACCGGCTCCAGTGCGTTTAAGGAATACGGCAGCGGCGGTAGGACGTGCACGCCTGTGCTCTGTTCGTGCTCTTCGTTCAGAGCCTCCGCCGCTGCACTGCCTGCGGGAAGCCGGTTGCGCTGCCCGTTACGTCTCGGCCTCGCGTCGCCTTCATGGGGGGATGGCATGGGTACACTCCTTGATCTGCGGAACGCGCACTCTCGGGCCCCCGTGAGATTTTCTCTGTCGGTGTGCGACGCATATTGAGCAGTCTTGCCGTCGTGACGCACTGCGGGTGCGTGTAGGAGAGCGCCGACGTCGCGCTTCGCTCACCCTGACGCTTGCTCGCGGCCGTCACCGCCTCAGCGCGGGCTCGCTCTTTCGTATGGTCTGGGCTCTAGAATTTCAGGCGGAGGGTTGCATGTCGCAGGCAGAACCGATCCGAAAGCTCGCGGAGGCCCGCGCGGTGCGGGCCCGCAATGGAGAGCTCGCCAGTCAGCTGCGCGCCGCCGCGGTGGACGGAGACGACGCGCGTATTACGCGTTTACTGTCGGAGCTGCTGCGCTGCAAAGGTCTGTCCAGAGGACAGCGCATCTCACTGCAGCAGAAAGCGCTCCTCAGTCTGGTGCAATCACTGCGCTCGGCTTCGCTCAACGACGATGTGACGGGCCTGCATAACCAGCGCGCATTCGTACAGGTCGGCACACGCGTCCTCGATGTCGCGACGCGCGACCAACAACCCGCGCACCTGATTTATTTTTGCGTCGAGCGGCTGGAGCGTGTCTATGAGTCGCTCGGGCGAGCGGCAGGGCAGATGCTCATCAGACAAACGGGCAACCTTTTGCGGGATCTGTTCCCGAGCTACGGCGTATATGAGGTTTTGGGTCGCATGAGCAGTGACGAATTCGCAGCGCTCACGACGAGCGACGATTACGCCTCGCGCGAGGCGGTACTGGCCCGGCTCGAGCAGGCGCAGCGGTCGAGCAAGCCGCCGCTGGTCCTGAGCGTGGGGGTTGCGCACTTCGACCCGCGCAATCCAGCAGGCGTCGACGAGCTTCTGGACCAGGCCCAGGGTGATATGAATCAGCCGGCAAGCCCGTTGGGCATGAGCTTGCCGGTGAGCAAGATCGGGCATAGCGCGCTTGCAGGCTATCGCGTCTGAGGATTGGCCAGCGGTCGCGGGGCGGTGTTTTCAGGGGAAGGATATTTGCGGGGAATAGCGAGTGGAGCACGGTCGCTTGCACGCAATGGATGGCTTGCACGCACACGGATGGCGTACGAACTAGCTTCGGGACGAAGCGTATCCCGCAAACTCAAAACCTGAAGCGCCGCCCCGCAGACCTCATTTGCGGGAGCTTCGGCGTCTAGGCCTCATTCGAGCGACTCGTAGACACGACGCGCGTCGTGAAGCTTCTGCAGTACGCCAGCCTTCTCGGCTTCCGAATTCCAGTCCGGGTAGTTCCCACTCACTTGCAGCAGATGATCGATCCACGCCTCAAAGTACCGTGCGTCTGCCCGGGAATGCAGTTTCTCACCACGCATGGACACGTACACCGGGCTCGTCGTGGCGTACACAAAGTTGTCGAGAATCGGGTATTGCGCTTGCGCAGTAAAGGCCCGTAACACGCACCAGCCGCTGTTCTGCAAGGCGATCTGGCCCGTGACTTCAACGGCATCGTGCGCACTGCCGAGGTTTAGTTCGCGGACGACCCGACCGTCACATACGACTTGGGCGTGGTCGAGCGGCACGATCGAACGCACCCGTGCCACAAAATTCGCGCGCCGCGGCCGCGCAAGATTCACGGTTGCGCCAATCGGCGCGCCGTCGAGAGAGAAATCGAGCAACGGGCCGTTGGTGGCGAACGTACGTCCCTGCCGCAGCGCCTCGAGCCACGCCTCGCTGTCCAATGCACCGTTGGGTAGGGAGACATAGACCCGGTTCAGACCGACCGGTCCCCGCAGCGTGGCGTAGTCGGCCATCGCGTCGGTGCCCCCCGCCGCCGGAAGCCGAAAGCCAAGATTGAGCAGCCGGTACCAGACGCCTGCGGTTGCCTGATGATCGGAGAACGCGACGATCTCCAAGTAGTCCACCTTGCCGAGTGCAACATCGACCGGCAGTTCATCCGCGTCCGTGTGCGCCGGTCGCGTCAGCGGGAGCGGCTGCTCCTCGAAGGGGTGCACATAGCCGACCACCGCGCC
Organism: uncultured Pseudomonadota bacterium; assembly: GCA_963850955.1. GTDB lineage: Bacteria > Pseudomonadota > Gammaproteobacteria > Steroidobacterales > Steroidobacteraceae > 13-2-20CM-66-19. The sequence continues at coordinate 2,515,790 of CAWKMW010000004.1, read as the reverse complement.
CTGCGCGTGCGCCATGTCCGCAACGTCGGCGTTCGTCGGGTACAGACTCGCAGCCGCCGTGTTGGGGTAGCCGGCATATCCGGGCAAGAGTATGTGTCCGCGAATCGCGAGGAGTCCCAGATGACCCCAATAGCTGGTGTGAAACTCCTGACCATGCACGATCAGTGTCTCGGCCGTCGATGCCGGATCGACGCCCTTACCACTGTAGGCGATGTCCGGGATCCGTTGTTCCTTGTTTACGATGAGATTCTCGACGATGTCCAGATCTTCGGCCTGTGCCTGTAGCACCAGATGCGCCGGCGTATTGCGGTAGTGTCCGCCGTAGTTCATGTGAACGTGCACATCCGCGCTCACCCAATGCCGGTCCGTGCCGTCGACCCACGCGTGCGCCGGGAGCACCAGCGCAAATTCCTCCGTTCCTGCGGCGGGCACCTGCAGCGTGCGCCGCTCCAGCTTGTGCCCGAGCCCTTTCATGACTTCAACCCTGACCGTACCCGCCGGTACCTCGATTGAGTCTTCGCCGACAGTGTGAAAGTAACGGGCGTCGAAGGGGTGTGCGTTGCGATCGAACTCGGCGTGGTGCATCCACGCGTGCGCCGGCGCATAAAAGCGGCCCGCCGGGTCTGTGACCGTGACGCGCGCGGCAGTCAGACGCCCCTGCTCGTCGCGCACCGTCACATGAACCGTCCCGCTCGGACGCAAGCGATGTCTTTCTGCGACTTTGAGTTCGCGCGAGTCCCCTCCCGGCATGCGCAGCAGCCGGAGTTGGGTATCCCCGTCGCGATTGGAGATTGAGGCGATGAGTTTTCCGTCCGGGGACCAGCGGGGATGCGTCTCATCCCAATCGCCGTAGCTAACCGGAAACGGCTCGCCACCGCTTGCGGGCATCAACCACAACTGCAGCCAGTTGCGTCCCAGATACGAGCTGTAAACGATGCGCTGACCGTCGGGCGAAAAATCCGGCCGCGCCTGCCAATTGGTTTCTTCGTACCGCAGCTCCGTCGCCTGGGCTCCCGGAACCGCCGCCATGCGCCAGATGCCACCCGTGCCGTGGATGCGTCCGCGGTTCGATATGAAAACTACCGCTTGTCCGTCTCGTGTCCACGTCGGATTGATCTCATGGTCATAAGCACTGTAGTAGTAGCGCGGCAGAGAAGACTTCTCCTCACCCGTCAGCCGCACAACATTTGCCAGTTCTCTGTCGCGCACGTCCGCTACAAATATGTGGAAATGACGGTGATACGCCGTCGACACGTAAAGGATGCGTTTGCTGTCCGGGGACCAGCGCGGCTCGACGTTGACGGCTCCGCCACGGGTCAGCTGCTGCGTATGACCCGACTGCAGATCGAGCAGCCACAATTCCATCGCTTCCCCCGCACTCGAGGTGTACACGATGAAGCGCCCGTCCGGCGACCAGTCCGGCTGGTAGTCGTACCCCGCGCCGTCCGTGAGCTGCTGCGCGCTGGTGGAATCAATCCTCTGCCGCCAAAGCGAGCCGGCCATCGAGTACACCAGCTCGTGCGAGTCCGGCGACCAGGCGAGCGCGCTCGGGCCGCTCGTAAGCTGCGGCAGATACATCTCGCGATAGTAATAAGAGTGTGGAAGATCGATCAGTGGCGCGACTGCAGCTGATGGAGCACAGAGGCCCTGATCTGTCACACCGAGCAGCAACGTAAGCGCCCACGCGTATCGACCCGTTCGCATCTGCTCCTCCAGCGGACCCCCGTTGGGATCGTTGCGTACCCCGATCGCTGCTGCCTTCCCCACCCAGGCTCCTCCCCGCTGCTGCAGCGCCGCGCGAGGCGCACTAACGATGATTATTCAGGGGACCTCAAAAGAGGTCCCTTTATGCCGAGGCGATCCGCACCCACTTCGTACGAGCGGCCACGGCAGCCTTGACGGACGCCGCGGACTTACGGCATTGGAAGTGCACAGCGACGAGTGTAATCAGCTTTTCATTGGCTTTGCGGTCAAGCGCGGCTGATCGGAGTCGGGCGACCCAAGTGCCCACTTGCAACGCTGCAAAAGCGCTCACGCAGGAATTGGGCTTGACCTTGACCCGGAGAAAGGTGGCTGTGCTCTGCCTCAAACGCGCCTCTGCGTTGCAGGAATCTATGCCTGGCACTGGGGCGCGTACGCGCACGGGCTGCAGACGCCCGCCGGTTCCGCTAACTACTCGTCGGTGCTGCGGCGACCCCGCCGGCGGCGTCGCTCCTGCGGAACCGGATTGCTCCTTCGACCGGTCTCGTCCTCCTCACGGCGGGGCCCTTCGCGGCGGTCGGCATACTTGCGATACACGCACCGGCAGCTTGCGCCGAGCGTGCATTCCGCCAAAGGCAACCGCGGCGCCTCGGAACTTAGAAAGCGCCGCCCCTTCAGGGCGCGCGCAGCCTCGCAACCGCCGCTCGTGGAAACGATCGATACGGCGTTCCAGCCTGACGTGGCTTGCTTGCCCATACGTTGCCGAACCTACCCGTGCGGCGTCACCCGCGCAACCGTCAGCCGGACGGACTGCCGACCACGCAGGTTGTTATGGTGCATTGCACTAAACAACCGGGCCATCCAGGCCTCGGATCTGAACAAGCGCGCTGCAACCGACAGCCCGGCCTACCCCTCTCCCAGAGTCATCAGTGCGAATTCCTCAAACAGGATCTGGGCCGCCAGCTGACTGGTGTTCGTGGTGGGATCGTATTCCGGGGCGACCTCCATCACGTCGGCCCCGGCGACTTTCAGACCGCGCAGACCGCGCAGCAGCGCCAGGCCTTCACGCGCTTGAAGTCCGCCCGCCTCAGGAGTGCCCGTGCCTGGCGCGTAAGCAGGATCAAAGCCATCGACGTCCACCGAGATGTAAATGGGCTGATCACCGACCACCGCACGCGCCTTTTCAATGACGGCCGGCAGGCCCATTTCCATGAAGTCCTCCATGTAAATGACCGTCATGCCTGAGGCGTGCGAGAACTCCCAGAACATATTGGATGATCCGCGGATGCCGATCTGTATCGTGCGTTCCGGATCGAGTACACCATCCAGTACGGCGAGCCGGAACGGGCCTCCATGGTGAAACTTCGAACCGTCATAAGCTCCCATGGTGTCGCAGTGGGCATCGATGTGCACTAGACCAAGCGGAGCGTCCTTACCCAACGCCTTGAGGATGGGATACGTGATGGAATGATCGCCGCCGACCGCTAAGGGGCGCACGCCTTGTGACTTCAGCCCCGCGAAATAGTGCTCGATGTCCTCGAGCGACTGTTCCAGGTTGTAGCGGCTGCGAAACGGGACGTCGCCGACATCGGCTGCGCGCACCCGGCTCTTGGGTACGCCACGAAACGTCGGATGGTAAGGGCCGATGCGCTCAATGGTGCGAACCGCGCGGGGCCCAAAGCGCGCACCGGCCCGATTGGAAACCCCGAGGTCCATCGGCACACCGACGATTGCGATATCCAGGCCGGCAGCCGCCTCCGCTTGCGGAAGCCCGAGAAAGGTGGGCACGCCGGAATAGGGCAAGGAGCGCCGCCCGGTGGGAGACTGCACCTCGCGAGCGGCTTTGACGAGCACGGGATCATCCCCGTCGAACGCATCCCGATCGGCGTAACGCGCGCGCAGACGCTTGAGTCGCTCAGGATCCATCGTGCGTCTCTCCCTCGTCATTGAAGTCACGGTGATCGACCCGATGTCGCACCGCGGTGCTCAGACTTTATTCCTTTTTTTGCCGCAGGTAGCTTTTACCGTAAGCCCCGTACCTGTCTGCGGCACACTGGGATTAGCCGAATGCATTGAACCTGGCGGCGCGACCCCCGCGCAGGGCCGCCGCGCGAGCACGTGTAAGATACCTTCCGGTATGCCCCCACCAGCAGCATCCCCAACTGGCGCAACGCTGCACGTCGAGCGCTACCTGGCTCATCTCATCAGTCTACGTCCATGGCCCATCGGCACGCGCCGCGCTCAAGAAAGGTTCTGGTATGTCCCCCTCACCGCTCGTTGAATGGAATACGTTCTACGTGCTCGTGGGTTCAGCCGCAGCGGGATTGACGGGGCTCACGTTCGTCGTCATCTCGCTCGCGGCGGAAAAGCGCCGTGCATCCGAGGTGGGACTGCGCACCTTCGTGACGCCGACCATCGTGCACTTTGCGGCGGTCTTTGCGGTGGCCGCTTACTTAAGCGCTCCGAATCAGACCGTGACCAGCCTGTCGTTGGGACTGGGCGTTGGAGGTACGGCGGGGCTCCTCTACGTGGGCCGCGTTGCCGCCGCCATGCGCGGCGTCCGCGCACTCTACGTGCCGGTCGGCGAGGATTGGGCGTGGAACGCTTTCCTGCCCGCGCTGGCCTACGCCACCTTGCTGGCAATGGCGGCTTTGTGCCGGCGCGAGCTGCAATACAGTTTATATGGCGTCGGCACGGTTTCGGTCGCCCTGCTCTTTATCGGAATCCACAACGCGTGGGACGTCGCGGTCTGGAACAGCATCAAACACCAAAACGACTCAAAGTCAGACAAATAGCCGGGTGCTACCCAGCACGGCAGCAAAGCGCGCCCGGCTATCGAATGAAACGCATGCGCCGTGAATTCGTTCTCTCGGGGACGTCTCCTGCCTCAGCCCTCACTTGGCTGTTTTCAAAAAGCGATCGTACCAATTGAGAATTCTTTCAAACATATCGACGTTGTAGGACCCTCTCCGGGGCGAGTGTCCCTCGCCCGGATAGAGCACCATCTCCGTCTGGATACCAAAATGCTTAAGCGCCCGATACAAGCCTTTTGATTGCCCCACGGGATTGCTGGCATCGTCTTCACCGTCGAATATGAGCGTCGGCGTGTGGGCGTTGCGGATATGAGTGGCCGGCGAGTTACGCGCGAACGCATCCGCATGTTCCCAGGGCGTGCCGAAGTACCATTCATCGGCCGCCGGGTCTTCCTCCGTCTCGAATTCCGCCTGCTGATCGAAGACGCACGCGCCAGCGACGGCGGCCTTAAAGCGCGCGGTCTGCGTAATCGCCCATGCGCTCATCTCTCCACCATAAGACCAGCCACCGATACCGAGTCGATCGGGGTCGGTCCCGCCTTGTGCCAACACGAAATCCAGGACCGTCATCAGGTCCTTATAGTCGCCGCCACCCCAGTCACCACGGTTGGCTTTCAAAAAGTCTTCGCTATAGCCATTTGAACCGCGGGGATTCACCATCAGCACCTGATATCCGTGGGCCGCGAGGAGCTGTGCCCAAGCCGTTTCCCACCCATACCCAGCAGAGAAATTGGACGAGGGGCCGCCGTGCACGAGCAGGACAAGCGGCGGCTTCTCCCCTGGATGCGCAACGGAGGGCTTCATCAAAGCCGACTCGATCTCCGTGCCATCGAAGCTTTTGGTCTTGAAGATCACAGTAGACGCAAGATGAATGCCGTCCCACCCCTGTTGCAGGTGCGCAAGCTGACGTACACGCCCATCTTTCGCTCTGATATAAAGCTCAGGAAGATGAGCGAAGTCGGCGCCGACAAACGCCACGCTACCGTTACGCGAGACATCGAAGGAATCCACGGATAGCGGTAATTTGACCGGCGCAGGTGGCGCAGTCGGGGAAAGCCGCCAAATGCGATTGGCGAAGCCGTCAATCACGCGCACCCAAGTCGCTGGCTGCTCGTGCCATTTCACCTCTGCGACTGCCCGATCCACCGTTGCCGATATGTTATGAAGTTCGGCGCCGCCAATTGTCCCTACGAAGAGATCCCGCGCGATCGGTCCGCTCGCGCCGGTGGAGCGCACTGCAAACTGCTTTCCATCGGGCGAGACGATCAGGCCGCGGAATGGCTGCGGCGGACGGCCGGTGAGCCTGAAGAGGTCGTCGTCTAAGGCAACGCTGTATATGGCGTCCGTGTACTCCTCCACGCGCGTTTCCGTGGTTGCGACAACGAGAAGATGCGACGGATTCTGCCACTGAAATTCATCGATCCGGTAACCGTCCCTGCCCACGCGCCGCGTCGTCTTCGCGTCCAGACTTACGAGCCACAAACGCGCTAGATCGCCCTCTCGATCGGCGACCTGCGGCTCCGTATTCGAACCCGGCGCATTGTCGTCCTTCGCCAGATAGGCGATCGCTCGCCCGTCCGGTGACCAATGGAAGCTCGTAACTCCGTACTTCTGCGTTGTAACTGCGGTGGCTCCGCCCGAACCGGCTGCCATCGTGTACACCTGCGTCTTGCCGTCGCGATTGGAGAGAAAGCCGAGCGCCTTGCCGTCAGGGGACCATTCGGGCGAGCGTTCGGATTTAGTTGGCGGTGTAAGTTCGTGCGCGTTGCCCGTGACAACATCTAGAAGCCAGAGGTGCGGCAGCCAATCCCAAGTGTAGCTGTAAACAACGTATACGAGCTTGCTTCCGTCGGGAGAGAAATGGAGATCCGTCGCGCGTCGATAGTCCAACGCCTGCGCGGACGTAAGGGCGGCTTGTGCCTGACAGGCAACGGAAAAAATAGTCCATACCGCGGCACACGCGAGAGGGAGGCGGGAACGAGCCCACGCATGCATAGCACGACACCTTAATACTGTTGGACGGCGTGTGGTACGACGACATTGAGCTCGGGCAGCGTGCCTCACTCGGCGCACTGTTGCCGGCGATCGACTGCTATCGGATGCACGGCAGTGGCGTAGACGCGGATCCCCCGACAGCGCCTACCACCGAGTGTTGTAATCGGCTTGCCTGGAAGCCGGTTTTGGCCGCCAGAAGGACTATGTCGGCGCCATCTATCGCCGGTGCCACTACGCAAATGCCGCACCGTCAGTGGAAGCTGAAGGGCCACTTCGTTTAGTCACTTTTCCCAGCTCCACCGCTCTTCGGGAATTCTTCCCGGAGTTTGCCGGGAATTGCTCTCTGGTTCCACAGATTGCGCTCGTCGACACTGCGCGCGCCGCAGAAGAAAACAACTGACGGGAGGACCTTCCGGTGCACCGACCTCGCCTCGTTGCAATTTTGCCACTTTCCGCCATCTCACTTTCAGTGGGTACGGTGGCCCGGGCTGATGACACGGGCGCCAGCGGCCCACCGCTACAGACCATAGTCGTCCAGGCCACCGCCATAGGGGGTGCCCCAATCGATGTCGATAAGGTGCCGGGAAACGTTCAGATTCTCTCCGGCCACGATTTGACGCGCGAGGGGTCCGCCAACCTCACTCGAGGACTGAATTCCCAATTCAGCAGTATCAACATCAATGATGATGCGGATGACATGTTTCAGCCCGATATCCTCTACCGCGGATTCGAGGCGTCGCCCGTGCTCGGCACCCCCCAGGGGCTCGCGGTCTATCAGAACGGGGTACGAATCAACGAAGCCTTTGGCGACACGGTGAATTGGGATCTCTTTCCGGATGTTGCGATCAACCAAGTGGAGCTGGTGAGTTCTAGCCCCGTTTATGGCCTCAATGCGCTCGGCGGCGCAATCTCGGTCACCATGAAGAATGGCTTCACTTATCAAGGCAACGATTTAGAGGTATCGGGGGGTTCCTACGGTTTGCACTCGGCGCTAGGCCAATTTGGCATGAATTCAGGGCCGCTCGGCTTCTACATCGCGGCCAAAGCACTGAGTTCGACGGGGTGGCGCGACTTCTCACAAGACCGGGTGCGCCAGATCTACAGCGCGCTGAGTCTTCACTTGGACCGCGCCTCATTCGATCTGAGTTACAGTCGCTCGGACAATACGCTGAATGGCCAGGGTCCCGCGCCCGTGCAGGAACTCGCCGTGAACCGCTCGCTCGTGTTCACGGGCCCTCAGAATAACGTCAACACATTGAATTTTTTTACGCTGAACGGCATGTATAAGATGACCGATGCCTGGTCATTGCAGAGCGTGGCCTATTACCGCCAGTACTCCCAGAGCGTCTCTAACGGCAACACCACGGACTATACCGTCTGCACCAACACCCCGGGGATTCTGTGTCAACCCGATGGGCTGACGCCTCTCATGAACGGTGCCGGGCAGACTCTGCCGGATATCTCCCAGGCCGGAACAGTGATCATTGGCGAGAATGATTTTGAGTTCATCAACGCCTACGGTCGCGGGGCGGCCTTGCAGACCACCGACACTCAGGCAATCTTCGGCCACGGCAACCTCTTTAGCGCTGGCGCGACGGTCGATTATGCCAATGTGAATTACTACACCGGCGCTCAGATCGGCGTCATCAATTCTGACCTTTGGGTACTGCCCTCGAACCTGATTGTCGATACGCCGGAGAATTCAGAAGCCGCAAACGAATTCGGCGATCCAGTGCCCGTGAGTGTGAAGTCCCTCAACAAGGCTTATGGCTTTTACGCGACGGACACTTTTGACATCACACCCGCGTTGTCCGTGACGGCCAGCGGGCGCTATAACATCGCCGACATTGACCTGGAGGATCGGTTAGGCAGCAACCTGACGGGCAGCAACCGCTATACCCACTTCAACCCGGCGATCGGCGCAACCTACAAGATACTGCCGACGGTGACGGCCTATGCGGGCATTTCCGAGGGCAACCGGACGCCGACTGCCAGCGAGATTGAGTGTTCGAATCCGCTGACGCCGTGCCTGTTGCCCACGAATCTGGCGGGCGACCCACCGACTCTGCAACAAGTCATCTCACATACAACCGAAATCGGTCTACGCGGTAGACGTGCGGACTTGTTTTCCTCCGGAGATGGCCTGTACTGGAATCTCAGTGTGTTCCGCACACTGCTGCACGACGATATTTATGGCATCGCGACCTCGGTCAGCCAAGGTTTTTTCCAGAACATCGGCGATACGCGCCGACAGGGCGTAGAGGTGGGCATGCAGTACAAAAACGCTCAGTGGTCCGCTTTCGCCAATTACAGCTACGTCGCTGCAACCTTCCAGTCGGCGCTGACTGTGCCCTCGCCTTCGAATCCGTTCCAGGACGCGAATGGTGATATCCAGGTGGAACCGGGCGACCACTTGCCCGGCATTCCTGAAAATCGACTGAAAATCGGCGCCGAGTATAAGCCCATACCCAACTGGACACTGGGGGCCAGTTTCCTGCTCGTCACCAACTTTTACTACGTCGGAGACGAATCCAATCAACTCGCTCCGATCGGCGGCTATCACACCGTCAATCTCTTCACGTCCTACCGGATGGGCGATAAAGTCGAACTGTTCGCCACGCTCAACAATGTCCATAACAACAAGTACGCCACCTGGGGCATCTTAAGCGACCCCACCGGTATCAATGCTCCCGGAATTCCGCCCGACGGCGTCACAAACGGGCCAGGGGTCAACAATCGCTTTCTGAGCCCCGCTTCGCCGTTCTCGGCCAGTGGGGGCGTGCGAATAACCTTCTAATGTTGCTGACTCGACACCATTCTTTCGGCGAGCGTCGCTTCCGGCACTCCGAGGGCTGCAGCACACTGTGCCGGAACGTGGATTTTAAGGAGACCAAGCCATGCTTAATGAACGGATAGCTGGGATCGCGGTCACGGCTCTGCTCTTGTGTGCCGCACAAGGCGTCCTCGTCCCCGCCGCGATGGCGCAAGCGGCAGACGTTGTCACGAAATACGACAAGGACAACGACAAGACGCTCGATCTCAACGAAATCAAAGCCGCGGCGGCCGCCCATTTTGACAAGCTCAATAAGGATTCCGACAGCACGCTCGAGACCCAGGAGGTCAAGGGTGTCATCGGGCCGAAGGCCTTTAAGGCGGCGGATACCGATCATGACGGCACGCTTTCGAAGGATGAGTATCTGGCGCTGGTGGAGAAGCTCTTCAAGCAAGCCGACACGAATCACGACGGCACGCTAAATGCAGCCGAAATGAAGACCAAGAGCGGTCGGGCGCTGCAGCGCCTGATTGACTGAGCCATTCGATCGATACGCCCGACACGCGCTGCCCCCCGACACGTGCTCGGGCGCTCGCACCGATACCAACAAGCCAGGCGAGCCGGCTGGCACGGTTTTGGGGCACGTGATCTCGAAGAACCCGCAGCAGGCGAGTCACCCATGGGCGGCAGCTAACCCATTCGAAGACTGCGCAGGTCAACTGACACTTTCCCAGCCCGTGTCGGGATTCCTGCTCTAGGCGCGATTTCAATTGGCTTTCACACTTGTCCTCGCAGTTGTTCCTCGAATAGTGACCGGGAGGGTGAGTGAGCACACTCCCGGTCCTTTTTTTTCATCCAGTCGCACGCTGACCGTCGGATCCGTACGTGACGCGCACGTTTGCTGCCGCTGCAAGTCTTCTGCTGTGCGGGCTTGCAGTGCTCGCCACCCGCTTTTTTTACCTGGTGCCGTCCACAACGACTCCGCCCAACCCAGAAGACGCCAGCGCATGGCATTGGGTCGCGGCCGATGCAGGAACCAATATCTACATCAGCCCTTCGAGGCTCTCTGAAGCTCTGGTCTCCACGTGGGTTGAACGTCGGTTTGACCATACACCCGCGACGATCGAGACGAGTCTCTTTGAACTTTGGGCATTTGATTGTCCAAGACGGATGAGCCGCCGTGTATCAAGGGCGAATCGCCATCGCGGTCTCAATGGGCGCGACCAGTTCGCAACGTCGACGGCCATTTCCGAGTGGACCCCAGTGCGCCGCGGGACGCTTGATGAGCTCCTCATGAGCGCTGCCTGCGGGCGCTAGAGAGTCCCGCGGTCCCCTGCGGGTGAGAATTGGCGTCGGCTTGCAAACCGTCCATCGCGCCGGCCGAGCGTTCCAGAGCATGCAACCCATCAGCTGACGTTCTCGCGCTGAGCGAGAAGGACAAGCTCTACGTCGGTGCTGATTCCGAGCTTTTGCTTGATCAGAGAGTGATAGTTCGCGACGGTCTTGCCGCTCAAGCTCAGGAGCGCCGCGATCGCGACCACGGAGTGTCCGGCAGCCAAAAGCCGGAAGATCTCGAATTCGCGTGCGCTCAGCACATTGATCGGATTAACGCCTCCGGTCACTTTCAATATCGCCAACGATTGAGCAATGTCAGGGCTCAGAGCCAGCCGGCCCGCAGCCACTTCCGCCACCGCCGCCGCAAGGCTCTCGGGCGCGCTGCTCTTGGTCACATAGCCGCGCGCGCCCAGCTGAATCGCCCGTTCCGCCAGCGCCGCATCCTCATGCATGCTAAACACCAGGATTCGTGCTGCCGGCCGCCGCCCGATGATGCGGCGAATTGTCTCCAGGCCACTCACGCCCGGCATTGAGAGATCCAGGACAACGACGTCCGGCTCATGCTCGACGAAAAGCGTGTAGGCGCGCTCCGCATCCGCCGCCTCCGCCACAACCTGATATTCCGGCTGCTGCTCGAGCAAGCGGCGAAACCCCGCCCGCACGATCGCGTGATCATCAACGAGCATGATGCGGATCCGTGGCGCGTTCACGGATCGTCCTCGAGCGGTGACGTGCACGGCAAAAGCACCGAGATGCGGGTGCCGCGACCAGGTTGAGTATCGATGCTGCAGGTCCCTCCGAGCGCCTTGACGCGCTCCCGGATGCCCGTGAGACCAAATCCCTGATTGGCTGACATCAGGAAGAATCCGGCCCCATCGTCCGCGATTGTTATGCGCACCGGGCTCGAGCCTGCAGCGTCGCCATTTTCTGCCTCCGACTCGCGGTCTGCCTGTGTCACCTCGATGATCGCGTTGCGCGCGTTGGCATGCACCGCGATATTCGTCAGGGACTCTTGAACGACGCGATAAATCGCGATCCCCACTTCGCCATCAAGGCTGGCAAGCCCGCTACTGATGTTCAGGGCGCACGCCACCGCGGGATTGCGCTGGCGGAAACCAGCGATCTGCTCGCGCAATGCGGCCTCGAGCCCTAGCCCTTCGAGATATGCGGGGCGCAGCCGCCGCAACATACTGCGAACGATATCTTTGATCTGACCCGTGACGTGAACGATAGCCTCCGCACTCTCGTGCACCCCCGCGCCTCCCCGATTGCGGATGGCAACGGCATCGGCGTGGATCGCGCTAACGCATTGTCCAATCTCATCGTGAAGTTCGCGCGCCAGGCTCCGTCGTTCCTTTTCCTGGGCTTGCAAAAGCTGACGCGTCAGACGTTGATTTTCTGTGACGCTGTGTTCGAACGTTTCGGCCATGTGATTGAAGGCGACACTGATCCGTGACATTTCGGGCAATCCAAAATGTGGCAGCCGCGCCGAGAGGTCGCCGCTGCGTAACTCGCCCAGAGCCTGAAGAATGTGCTCAACCGGCCGCAGCGCTCGCGACACCGCCCACCAGACGAGGCCGTTTACGAGCACAAAGAACAAGAGCAAGAGCTCAAGCAGGCCGCGAGAAGTACTCCAGATCTCGTCGATTTCGTAGGTTGGATCTGGTGCGATGAGTAACCGACCAATCATTACGCCGTTGAAGGAAATGGGGCGCGTTTCCGCAGCTGGAGATGCCGATGTCATGCGTACCAACGCGATGAACCATGCTGGTGCCTGCGGTCTTCGTCCGCTTGTATCCTCGTTACTATCGAGCAAACGATCCTGATTGTCGTAGAACTTCACGCTCAGATGCCGGATATCGCGCAGTTCGCGCAGCTGAAACAGTGGCACGGCGTATCCGCGGGCGCTCCAGTGGTCACGCAGAACGTCCAATTGCGCATCCAGAAAGTGCCCGGTCAGGTTGAGCGTTGAGCGCACCTCCTCACGGACATCGTCGCGCGCCTTGCGCACAACGTACACACCGCCCGTGATCGTCAGCAGCGCAAGAAGCACGGTGATGATGAGACTCAATCGTAGCTTGAGCGTCGTGCCCGGACTTACGCTCCTCTGATTGCCCAACGCATCGGGGAGCATCAAGGCATTCTCGTTGGAAATTGCGCGGCGCTGGGGCGCCCGGTCGTCATGCAGCCGTCCTTGTCGAAGGCCCAGATGGATTTCGAATCCCGAACGAGCACAGTGCATCGACTGCCTTAGGACCCCTAGCGGGGGATTTCCGAGGCCTCGATTTGCAGGAATGCCGCCCAGACGATGCCTGAACTTAGTCCGCAGAGGTCCCGCCGCCGGCACGCTCGGATTATCCGATAGGATGGTCGGGACTTCTTCCCGACACGACCGGGAGTTTTTCCCGAGCTAGACGTCCCCGGTCGTCCGAGCCTTCCTGCGACACAGTTGCTTCTGCAATGTGCGTCACTAAACTCGGCTCAGCCAAGATCTTTCTGTCCGCCTTGAAGGAAATGCAGATGTCACCCCTGTTTTGTCTTCGTAATTTGCGCCGTTTCCCCGCGGTTGTGGTTTGCATGGCTTCAATCGCGCTGTGCGGCCGCGCGCAAGCGAATCCGCCGTACCAAATATTTGTCTCAAACGAAAAGTCAGGTGACGTTACCGTAATCAGCGGCGATGACTTCAAGGCGGTCGCGACCATCCCCGTCGGCAAGCGGCCACGAGGCATTCATGCCAGTCCCAACGGCAAGGTCGTGTATGTTGCCTTGAGCGGAACTCCGATTGAGGCTCCGCCGCAGCTGGATGCCCACGGCAATCCGATCCTTCGAAAACATGGCGCTGAAGATGATGACGATGAGAATGTCAACGCCGATAAGGCCGCCGACGGGATTGGGGTCGTGGATGTGGCACAAAGAAAGCTGATCAATAAGATTCACGCGGGCTCGGATCCCGAAGAGTTTTCACTGAGCAACGATGGAGCTCGGCTCTACGTCTCGAATGAAGATGTCAAGACGGCCAGTGTGATTAACATAGCTACGGGAAAGTTGGAACACATCATTCCGGTTGGTCAGGAGCCGGAGGGCGCGGCCACCTCACCGGATGGCAAGCGCTTTTTTATCACCTGCGAAGCCGGTGGCGACATCTACGCTATTGACACAACGAGCTACGCGATCGTGGGACACTTCAAGGTCGCGGTGCGACCGCGGAGCGTGGCCTTCCTCGCGGATGGCAAGATCGCGTTCATTCCATCCGAATCGACCGGTCAGCTTAACGTCGTCGACGCGACCACTCCCAAGGTGCTAAGAGTCATTGACTTACCCGCGGGGTCGCGACCTATGAGCGTCAAAGTATCCGCTGACGGTCGTAAGGTCTACGTTAGCAATGGACGTGCAGGAACGATTTCTGTCCTCGACAGCCACAGCGACGCCCTGCTCGGCACTATCACGGTCGGTACCCGACCTTGGGGCATCGGGCTTTCCCCAGACGGTAAGTACCTGTTCTCGGCCAACGGGCCCTCCGATGATGTCTCAGTCGTTGACCTGGCAACCAACAAAGAGATTGCGCGGGTCAAAGCCGGAGAGCGTCCATGGGGCCTGACCATCGTTTCTCCGGGGACCCGATAAGGAGGCCTGCGCCCGCCTTGCTGACGTTACGTAGTGGATCTCACCGCGCATGGAGCGAGGGCCTTGTCTCGGGCCTTCGTATAGGAGAAAGATCCATGAACCGGGCACTCGGTTCGAACCGCGTGTGCCCACGGCCTAGCGTACGTGGAACGCTCACGGGCGTTTGCCTCGGAGTCGTGACCTCGGCGTGTGGGGCCATCGCTCTCGGGGCCGACGCCGGCGGAGGAGGCGAAACTCCAAATGCAGTCCCATATGGACTTCTCTCACGCCCGACGCCCACCGCATATCTTCACATGCCCCGTCACCGCACCGGCACGCCTCCGTCGCTATTGTCCCAGACGGGAGCCTTTAAGGACGTGCAAAGCATGACCATGAGTGACGGGCTGATCCCGTACGACGTCGCGGTGGCGTTTTGGTCAGACGGCGCGAGCAAAGCTCGCTGGATCGCAGTTCCAAAGGGTGAGATTCGATTCACCCCTACAGGCGAATGGCGCTTCCCAGCGGGGACCGTATTTGTAAAGACGTTTGAGCTGCCGACTGACGAATCCAATCCTTCCCTCAGGCGTCGGCTCGAAACACGGCTCCTCGTCCGTGACGTCGACGGTGGCGTCTACGGGGTTGTGTACAAATGGCGCCCCGACAACAGCGAAGCAGATCTGCTCGCGGACAGCTTGACGGAGAACATCCCGATTCGCTCGAAGCTTGGGCAGGTTCACGAACAGACGTGGTATTACCCGAGTCGCAAAGACTGCCTCGCTTGTCACAACGCGAGCGCAGGCGGCGTACTCGGCGTGAAGACGCGTCAACTGAATCGTAGCGTCACCTACCCCTCGGGCGTCGTCGATAATCAGTTGCGCGCGTGGAACCACGTTGGGCTATTCGCACCCGAGTTGAACGAGACTGATGTTGCGGGGTTTCCCCGGCTGGCTGCCGCCGACGACCTAAGTCGGAGCTTAGAGGACCGCGCCCGCTCGTACCTCGACGCGAACTGCTCTCAATGCCACCGTCCGGGGGTCACGGTGGCGTATTTCGACGCGCGCTACGATACGCCCCTCGACCGGCAGCAATTGATCAGCGGCCCAGTGCTGATCGACGAAGGCATCGACCAGCCGCACGTCGTGGCGCCCCACGACATCTGGCGCTCGATCGCCTACATGCGCATGAACACGGTCGATGACATCCGGATGCCTCCCATCGCTCGAGAGACTGTCGATAAACGGGGCGTCGCCCTGATGCGCGAGTGGATCGAGAGCCTACCGGGACGTCCCGTGCTGGATCCGCCAACCATCACGCCTCCGGGCGGCACGTTCCAGCGACCGCCCGAAGTGGCGCTGCACGCAAATGAGGTAGGTGCCGAGATTCGCTATACGCTGGATGGCAGCGAGCCGGGGACATCGGACGCGCTGTATGAGAGACCGCTCAATCTAACTGGCTCTGCCGTACTGCGAGCTAGGACATACAAAAGCGGCTTCACCCACAGCATCACGACGCAGGACGTATTCATCGTCGAAAAGTGAAGCCTGCGGCCATAGATGCTATATAAGGCAAAGAGTTGCCTTCACAGGTGGGGCTCTGGTTCGGTGGCAGCTCCGAATTCGAGCGCGATTCCTGCTTAAAACGCATTGGATTTGAGAAGGACACTTCGCCATGAAGTATGCGCACCAGCTGACGGCGGCCTGTCTACTCCTTGTCGGAAGCAGCGCCGCCGCGCCTCCCGACGGCTCCGCGTTCATCCGGATTACACCCGATGAAGTGCATTGGGTGGACGTGCCCGACGGACACGGGGCGCAAATGGCAACGATCCACGGCGACCCCAGCAAGCCTGGGCTGTACGTCATCAGGGCGAAGTTTCCGCCGCACGTGATGGATCGGCCACATTGGCATCCCAACGCCCGCTACGTGACGGTGCTTCAGGGGACCTGGTATGCCGGCACCGGTAACGTCTTCGATGTGAAGCACGCCGTGCCGATGCCGGCCGGCAGCTTCATGGTGCATCCGGCCCGGGCGCCGCACTGGGACGGCTCGGCCACGGATGAAACCGTGATTGTGCAGATTACAGGCGACGGTCCGGGCATAACCACGCCGGTCAATCCTCGGCAGCCGCTCTGGATTGAAGTCTCGCCCTGAGCTGTCGGGTTCTCAAACCGCGCATGGGATTGCCCGCTAGACCGAACGCCGAATTACCTCATCGTCGAACTCCCTCACGATGGCGCCCGGGAGATCCACTTCGTGCACCAAGGCACGTTGATCGCAACAGCAGTCGCGCTGGTGCTCGTCGCCGGGCCGTTGCTGCTCAGCCTGATGGGGTTGATTCGCACGCGCAGCACCCCTGAAGACGCCCCTGAGCTAGTCAAACCCTGGAACTGGACGCTGACGATCAATTCGGCACTGCTCTATGCCCTCGCCTTCAACCTCATCTTCTTCATTCAAGAATTGTTTCTGGTGTTGCCCAAGGCGCTCACTCCTGGCCTGCGCCCCACCCTCTTTCACAACAATCACAGCTGGGAAGGCGAGAATCCGCTGGCAAGCCTGCTGCAAGGCACGGGCGCCCTAGCGATCTTCCTCACCGGCGTCGCCTGCGCTTTCTTCCTGCGGCGCGGCGTGGGCCGCTCATCCACCATCCGGCTGTTTTTCATCTGGATGACGTACAACGGATTCTTCCAGTCCCTCCCGCAAGTCGTCATCGGCGCCATCAGCCCTCGTAACGACGTGGGTATGGCGATGGACTACCTGAACCTCGCCACGACCGCCAAGACAGCAGCGGCACTCGTGGCGCTCTTGACGATCCCGCTGGCCGCACTGTCGCTGCTGCGTCCCCTGCTCAGTCTGGCCGAGGAGCCAGCTAATATCGCCAACGCGCGAGCGCGGACACGCTTTGTCTTCCATGTTGGGACGCTGCCGGCTCTGAGCGCGATCGTGCTTATTATTCCATTCCGTGTACCGCGCGAGCTCGTTGAGGTCGTCATACTGCCGGTCGCGGTGAGTGTGGTCGGAATCGCTTGGCTCCAGGCGGGAGCCTGGCGAGTCAGTGGAGTGACCGCTGCGGGTGGCTCGAGGGTTGGGTCGATTGCTTATCCGCTCGGCGCTCTTCTGGCCCTTCTCCTGGTGTTTCAGTTTGTGCTCAGACCAGGCATTCGCTTCTACTGAATTGGTATGCTGGCCTAAGGCTGAGGCTTTAGTGCGCGCTAACCGGGTTGCTTGATGACGCTCAGCGCTGCTAGCGCATCGAGAAGATCGCGAGCGTGTAATGCAGGTCGTACGGCTCCCAGTGAACCACGCGTTCTGCGACGTCGAGATCCGGCTCGGCTAGGGCCTGTTAACACTACTGACGTAGTGCTTCCACGATGAGCGCAAAATAAATGAAGGCGATGAACACCAGGTCGAGTTTGTCGAAGCGACTGAAGATGCGGCGAAAGCCTTTGAGCCGTCGGAATAAGCGCTCGATCTCGTTGCGACGTTTATATAGAGCTTTCTTGAGCCTCCAGGGCTCGACCCGGTTCGGATGCGGTGGCACGACGGGAATGAAGCCCAGGTCGAAAGCAAGTTGTCGGGTTTCATCGCCTTCATACGCGCAGTCCATCAGCAGGTGGCAGGCCATGGGCAGTTCGGGAATGGAGCGCAGTAACGCGCGCCCCTCGGGAGCATCTCCGGCTTGTCCTGGGGAGAGTGAAAACCCTATGGCGCATCGAGCACTCGCGGCAACCATATGAACTTTTGTGCTCCAGCCGCCACGGGATTTGCCGATCGCTTGAGGGCCGTTTTTTTTAGAGCACCGGTACCATCCGGATGAACCTTCACGATCGTACTGTCCAGACTCACCGCTTCGATCTTGATGCGGATGAGCTGTTCGCGCTGCAGCTCGGCAAAAAGCCGATCCAGAACCCCCGCTTTTGCCCAGCGATTCATGCGCGTGTAGATCGTATGCCAGTTACCGAAGCGCTTCGGCAGCGCGCGCCACTTGCAGCCGTTCTCCGCGACAAACAGGATCGCGTTAATCACGTTGAGGTTCTCATGCGAGACGTTGCCACGATGAATCGGCAAGTGCGGCTCGATCCGTGCGTACTGTTCGGGTGTGATTTCCATACCCACAGCATATCACTTAGTGTTAACAGGCCCTAGTGGCTCGAAACCGAACCCGCGGGCGAGTTCACCGCCGGCGGATTCGCCTGCGGTGCCGGCAGGACCTACGCGCCGACCATCAGGACCTGCGCCACGATGGCTACTACGCGAGCAATGCGGCTGCGGGCGGCAAATCCCCAGTCCGCAACGACGGCTCAGCCGCCCAGCAGCGGGTGGGCACCTCGCTAAGCGGTGCGACCCTCGCCAACAATACGGCTGAAAACAATAAGAAGGCGACGGATCAGCAGAACACGCACAAGGCGTGGTACCACTTCTGGTAGCAATCTCTGTCCACTTGTTGCGCCTGTACGGAGCCTTGGTTCCGTGCAGGCTCTTTCTTATGGTGGGGCGGCGTCGCGGTTTCTCTGTTGCCAGCTGTAGAATCGAACTTACGATCCGCGGTTTACCAATCGACTTAGGTCAGTGCGATTCGCCGAGCCGGCGGAGGTAACACAGATTGTCTGAGAGCTGAGATCCGGCTAGCGTGGTGACGGGGAGCGATTCTCGAAGTGCCCTCTCGCGCGACGCTACTGGGAGGAGTGACTGATGAACATGGCGCTGCCCCGTGTGCTGAGCATCAACGCGGGCTTCATGGATGCGGCCGCCTTCCTTGCGCTCAAAGGCCTTTTTACGGCACACGTAACCGGCAACTTTGTCACACTAGGTGCGGCGCTCGTAACGGGTACTTCCGGCGCACTGGCCAAGCTCCTTGCGTTGCCGGTCTTTTGCATCGTCGTGTTTAGCGTGCGTTTAGTCTCCTATCTCCTTCGGGCTCGTTCGCGACCAGTGGCAAGTACGTTGCTCGCGGCCCAACTCGCGCTGATGGTACTTGGCGCACTCCTTGCCACGTACTTTGGGCCATTCACCAATCCAGACGGATACGCGGCGTTGGCAACGGGTATGACTCTCGTGGCCGCCATGGCCATTCAAAATGCCGCGCATCGAATCCATTTCGCCAGCGCGCCGCCTTCAACGATTATGACGGGCATCACCACACAGATCATGATCGATCTTGGCGACGTCATACACGGGCTGACGCCTGACAAGGCCGCGGCAACGCGCCAGCGACTCAAGCAGATGAGCGTGAGCGTTCTGGCGTTTGCGAGCGGCTGTGCTCTGGGCGCACTCCTGTATGCGTTATTCGGCGTCTTATGCTTTTGGATACCGCCAGTTCTTGTGCTTATTACTCTTGCGATGCGCAGAGCCCTTGCGGAGGCCGACTCATGATCAACGCTGCGTTCGCCGCAGAGATTGGGGAGGGCCGCTCAGAGTCATGAGCAGACGTCCGTTGTGTAGCTGTCGTTGAGGTCGGCGGAATTCAGACCGACGACGCCATCCGCCGGGGTTGGCCCCCCAAGCAGCTCAGAGGCCTTTGTGCGCAAGTTGGCCTCTGTGCCCTGATGACTTCGAACACAACCGCACGGGGCCTGCCGCCATGACTATCGAACGCGAGCGCGTTGCTTTTATCTCATGGATCTACAAGCGGCGCAGACACGTCCAATCCGCCGCTACTTCGCTCGTGTCCCGTCAATCTGACCTGCTGCCGTTCTGCGATGAGTCAGCGGAGTGCGGGGATGTATATCGGCTGCAGTGATGAGTTGCCCTTAAGCGTCTGCTCATGCGAGGAGACCATAACGGCGAAAGTCGTGCCTGCCCCAGTTAAGGATCTCCACAGTGACGACCAGCAAGTCCGATCGCCCGCTTCGTGTTACCCGACGTGCTGCCCTCAAGCACGGCGCCAGCACTTTGGCGCTGGTGACCGCCGTGCGTTCGACTGCTTTACCCGCGGCCCCGAACTCTCCGCATGACATGGTACGAGGAGCACTACGTATGAATACCATCAAGACCAAAGACGGCACCGAGATCTTCTACAAAGACTGGGGCAGCGGACAGCCCCTCGTCTTTCACCACGGCTGGCCACTGACGGCAGACGACTGGGACGCCCAGATGATGTACTTCGTCCTGCGCGGCTATCGCGTGATTGCACACGATCGCCGCGGTCACGGGCGCTCCACGCAGACAGCTACGGGCAACGAGATGGACACTTATGCGGCCGATGTCGCGCAATTGGCCGCCCATCTGGATCTGCGGAACGCGATTCACGTCGGACATTCCACCGGAGGCGGGGAAGTGGCCCGCTACGTCGCGCGTCATGGCCAAGGGCGGGTGGCGAAGGCGGTACTCATCGGCGCGGTGCCTCCCATCATGCTCAAAACTGGCAAGAACCCCGGCGGTCTTCCGATTGACGTATTCGACGGCTTTCGCGCGGCACTGGCGGACAATCGCGCGCAGTTCTTCCGCGACGTCCCCGCCGGCCCCTTTTACGGTTTCAACCGGCCCGGCGCCAAGGTCTATCCGGGCGTGATCGACAACTGGTGGCGCCAGGGCATGATGGGTGGCGCCAAAGCGCACTACGACTGCATCAAGGCGTTCTCGGAGACCGACTTCACCGAGGATCTACAGGACTTGAAAGTCCCGGTGCTGATCATGCACGGCGACGACGATCAAATCGTGCCAATCGCCGATTCTGCGCTGCTTTCGGCGAAGCTCGTTAAGAACGGGACTCTTAAGATCTACAAGGGGTACCCGCACGGCATGTGCACTACTCACCCTGACGTGATCAACCCAGACCTGTTGGCCTTCTTCAAGGCGCGACTAAGGATTCCTCAGGTCGGAGCGTCGTCCGAGAAGCATTCCGTCGCAAAGCTGTGCGATGCGGTGACCGGCTGATCCGGGACGCGGCCCGAGAATTACGTCAAGCGGGACGGCGGGCCGCCGCACATAGGCGCGATGCAGACTTCATGCCGCAGGCTCCGAAAGCGGGACATGCACCTTCACAGCATCGTCTACGAAGCCGCCGCCAGCTACCTAGACGCGCTGTGCTTCGAACTCTAATTCCCTTTCGCGACTCGCAAAGCTCCGCAAGCGGTCACGCGCCGGCGCGCGCGCTGCAGATGTCCGTGCGGGCTCCCGATTGAGCCCGCCGCGGAAAAGATCAGAAGGTGAAACGACCGCCGATTGTTGGAGCAACGTTGTTGTCGTGGTAATAGGGAACGCCGGGGCCGTGAGGAATGGCGATGCCGAGACCACCGCTGACGTTGGAGTACGCAATACCGGCATAAGCGTCGAAACGCTTGGTGAAGTGGTGATCCACGTAGAGCGAACCCTCGTTGAGGTAGCCCGAGCAGGACGCGCGGAAACCCGCAATCGGCGAGCAGGTGGACGGAACACGGAAGTTGTTCTGCTGGTCACGGTAGTAGGACAAAGTGATGTCGGTGCGGCTGTCGAAGGCGTACTTCACGCCCGTCCAGTAGACCTGCACGACCTTGGTAGAATCAAGATTGTTGTCTTCGACGCCGCTCAAGATATACCCGCCCTGGGCCGTGGCGCCAACGCCCAGCGGGTCAGACGGGTTATTCTGCCGGATGTGTTCGTAGCCGCCAAAGAACTTGACCGGGTCCCAGGTATATTTGACAGCGACCATGACGGCGGTGTTGTTAGTCACGATGCCATATTCGGTGTTGGTCGTTCCGACCAGATTGGCGCCGTTGATGGGGTTTGTATTGATGCTGTTCGTGGTCGACTGATAGGGCTGCGTCGGACTCTCAGGCCCTAGTAAGGGGTTCAGCACGCTGATTGCCTGATTGTAATGTTGGTAGACGACGTCGGCGGAGAACTTGGCCAGACTTCCGCCGAGGTCGAACCCGTATGCGTTGTTATGCGGCTCTTCCGGCGTGCAGGTAGCGGCGGTCCAGGTGGCGGCGGCGGAGTAGCAGCCGCCCGAACCGTCAACGAATTTATACATCGCGCCGAAATGGACGAAATCATA
The DNA here is from genome assembly GCA_963850955.1 of uncultured Pseudomonadota bacterium. GTDB lineage: Bacteria > Pseudomonadota > Gammaproteobacteria > Steroidobacterales > Steroidobacteraceae > 13-2-20CM-66-19. The sequence continues at coordinate 2,493,601 of CAWKMW010000004.1, read as the reverse complement.
GGTGACGCGATATTTAATGGCATTGTCCCAACGGGTGTCCTGAGTGTCGCCGCCGCCAGCCATCAGGCCGTTATAGCCGATGAACGAAAAGGAATAGGCGCCGCTGGCCGGATCGTAAACGAGCATCGCATCGGTACCCAGCGCGCGCTGACGACCGAAAGTCAACGTGCCGAATTGCCCGGACGATACACCGCCATAGAATTCGTCATTGAAAGTTTGTCCCGCGCGCGCGCCGTCGCCCGCGAACGAGTAGCTGCCCCTGGGCAAGCCGGCGTTCATGGTGTTGGTGGCTGCCATGTTGGCGAGCTGACCGGACTGCGGATTGATGCCGCTTGAGGCGTTGCCCACCACGGACCAGCCGGGCAGAAACTCCTCTCTGATCTTGATGCCCAAACCCGTCTGCGACAGGTTGTTCGGCGCGATGAGGAATTGGGAGTGATTGCCGTTGCGGTTGACTAGCGATTCGCCTTCATAGTTATAGCCATTCTCTGGCAAGCCGTGGCTGATCCAGGCGACGCCGATGTCATACGCCCCGTACAGAGTAATGCCGTGCCAGGTGAGCGGGCAATCGCTCGCGAAGAACTGCTGAACGCTCTCGCAACCCTCTGGGCTCGGTGGAGCGGCCGGAGGGGGTTCGGCGGCGCGGGCCGCATGGTTCAAAATGAAAGTCGACGCAAGCGCCGCAGGGGCGCACCACCAGACAGACCGCATTCTACTTTCTCCCGGAAGACGCAGTCACAACAGCGACATTTTCAGACTAATCCAACGATAGCGATGGTCGATTCGAGCCTTCCGCCGCCCGCGCGCCGCCTGCGCGCCGCCTGCGCGCCGCCTGCGATTGCGCTCACGACTGCCAAAGTCAGGACTGACTTTTTCACGGTTAAGCTTCTCCCCGAAATGCCCGCCGCCATCGCCAGTAGACTCGTTATATTTAGCCATATATAACACAGCTATGTCGAAAATCGCAAAGTCCCGGAGGGGCAAAGCTAGTAGATAAAGGACCCTGCAAAAGGGGCCGCCTGGAAGGTGATTTGCAGGCGACTCGCCTTCGCTATGATGTCGCGAGGAGGAATCTCTATGGCTGCCCCTGTCGTTCGATTCAGGATCGATTTCGCGGAGCATTCCAGCGTTGGGCCCGGGAAAATCCGTCTTCTCGAAGCCATTCGCGATGCCGGTTCTTTGTCACAAGGGGCGCGCAACATTGGGATGAGTTATCGCCGTGCTTGGCTCTTGGTCGAGAGCCTGAAGCAATCTTTCCGGGAGCCTGTGACGGTGGCAAGCACGGGAGGCAAGGACGGAGGCGGGATGCAAGTCACCGAATTTGGCGACGCCCTGATTAAGAACTATCGCGAATTGGAGCGAGACTTCGTGACGTTGGCAGAGCGGCGTCTCCACCCCATCATTGCAACGGTTATCCGACGTTCCAAGTCTGGCACTAGGGTATCGGTACGCACGAAGCTTGACTGAAGGCGCAAATGGTATGACACGCTATATGCGCTGAGAGCGCATTGTTTTCGCTGCCCCAGATCTGACGGTCGGACTGCGGCAGGGCACGGGCGCGCGGAGCCTCGAAGGGTCCGGGGACGGAGTTCTCGGCGCGTGAGCGCTCCTAACTCTTGGCCGTCTAGTGATACCCAACAGGGCTTCGTCGCGGTTGCACTACGGTATGAGCACTATTTTTCCGTCAACCTTGCCTTCCTCGGCGAGCTTCTGCGCGGCGCCCGCCTCGCTGAGCTTGAATGTTTGGGCGACGGGGATACTGAGATTGCCTTTGCGGACCGCCTCGGCCAATCTGGCGAGCACAGTCGGATTCGGCTGTACGCTGAAGGCCTCGACACGAATATCTTTTCCTTCTGCCGCTTTGGGTTTTCCCAGGACTGAACCCAGGACTCCTCCTCGCTTCAACTTGGCAATCAGCTTCCCGATCGCGTCTCCATTCACCGTGTCGGCGATCGCATCCAGATCAGGAAGGGAGCGGATCTCGGAGTCCGAATCGATTGCGATGACTTGATCGGCCGCCAGCGCCTGAGCCTGCCCCTTCTGCCGCTCGCGCACTCCTGCTATTACACGTGCGCCACGCTCTTTCGCGACATACACCGCAGTGCGCCCGACCCCCCCGAGCGCTCCCGTTACCAGCACCGTTTGGCCGCTGTGTGGCCCCACGTGCTCGATCAGCGCGGCCCCGGTAGTGGTCACAAGGGGTAGAGCGCCGGCCTGTTGCAACTCGAGCCCGTCCGGAACCGTGGCCAACGCGGCGCTCGGAACAACCACGAGTTCTGCGTAGGTGTGATTGGCCACTGCCATCACCTTCTGGCCCAGCTTGAAATTGGACACAGCGGGACCGATCGCAACGATCTCACCCGCGACGTCGCGCCCCGGAATGACCGGAAACTGAAGAGTCAGCATTCCCTTCAAATCTCCGCGGCGTATTTTGGAATCGATTGGATTCACACTTGTTGCCGCGACCTTCACGAGGACCTCACCAGGTCCGGCCGTTGGCGCCGGTACATCCTCGTATCGGAGTTGATCTACACCTCCGTACCCATGCATCTGTATGGCTTTCACCGTAGCAACCTCCGTTTTCGATTCAGGAGCGGGCAGAAGTGATTGTGACCCAACGCATGGCTTCGATCTGTAGGAACATCCGAACGCGCCGCGCGAGTCGCGCCGCCGTCGGCGACAACACGGCCTTGGCTAGGTGCCGACGTCCCAACATGCGGCACCGGTCGACGAGCGTTAGCTAGACAGTTTTCTGGATTTTGTCTGCGTAGATCAGGCCGCCGGGTTCGCAGCGCGTCATGTCGGGCAAGCCGGAACCGGCGACGGCGAAGCAGCCCTGGCCGCGGATGCCGGAGAAGCCAAGCATTTCCCGACTTCGGGACCCGGCTTAATGGGATACTGACGCCGGGAGCGACGTTGTTCGTGACCAACGAATCCCTCTACCGGCAAACAACTGAACCCTGCTCCAGGTCGTGGACGCCGATCCGCCCCACCACGTCCACAGAGGATGACTTCACGATGACCGAGAGCGCCCGCGACGAAATTACCCAGCTGGCCGGATCAATTCGCGCCCTGGAACGACAGCTCGAAGTGGCCCTTGCCAAGCGACGTGTAGAGCTGAACTACGAGCTGCGCGACGGCATCATTCGCTTCGAGCACGTCGTAATTGCGAAGCACCGACTCTTAAAAGCGCGGTTGTTAACCTACGTCTTCGGCTCGCGCCCGGCGATGATTCTGACTGCACCGGTGATCTATGCACTGATCATTCCGGTGCTACTGCTCGACCTGTTCGTCGCCATATACCAGACGGTATGTTTCCCAGTATATGGGATCCCACGCGTGCGCCGGATCGACTATCTCGCATTCGATCGCGAACAGCTCGCCTATCTCAACGCGATTGAGAAGCTCAACTGCGCGTATTGCGCCTATGCGAACGGCGTATTCGCGTACGTTCGGGAGGTCGCATCCCGTACCGAGCAGTACTGGTGTCCGATCAAGCATGCGCGACGCGTGCTCAGTGTCCACGCTCGCTACGGTAGCTTCGTGGATTACGGTGACGCCGACGCCTACCGCCACGAGCTGGAGCAGCTTCGGGCAGAGGCGCGATCCGTGGAGCCGACCTAACCGGCCGGTTTTTCGGTAATTCAAAAAGGTTGCGCCGCGCTAGGATAGCCATTGGGGCCGGATTTTTCGTCTCCCGGGCATCGCTCATCGCGCCAAACTGTCGCATCGAATGATTTCCGGCCGCAAATGGACCCAATCCTGGCGGTGACCAGGGTCCGCAGCGGCTCCTCAGCGGGCGCTGCCGGCAGCGGATTGACGGGCGGCGTAGCTTACGCCGGCTGCGCGATCTATGACCTGAGCGCGACCGCTGCCCGCAGCCGGAAGTGGATGGTTTTTAGTCCGTGAACCTGAGATTGTGTCGGTGGCTACGGGCCCAGTGCGTTGGGTGAGTGGTCAGCAGGCGGCCCGCAATGGTTTCCACGGCGGGCTTCATACGAGGAGCCTCGCCCTCACATCCGACCCCCGACAGCTCGCGCCAAGCCCGTCGAGAGCGCCAATCGTCCGTTGTAAGAAGGGAGCATCATCTTCATGCCCGTAATCGAACCGCCGACGCTGGGTATTCTCTATTCGAGCACCGCAATCGCTACCGGGGGTCTTCTCGAGGGTCGGGTGCGGACCACCGATGGAAAGCTCGACCTTGTGCTTGCAAAGCCCAAAGAGCTGGGCGGAAGCGAAAACGGACCTGGAAGTGATCCCGAGCAGCTGCTGGCCGCTGCGTATTCCGCCGGCTTTCTTGCCGCGCTGCTGGCGGCCCGCCCGCAGGATGCCCCGAAGTTCCCGCCGGATGCCGCGGTGCAGGCAACTGTCGACTTTGGGCTTCGCCCGGATGGAGGCTTCGGGCTAGAGGTCACGCTGGTGGTGAGGTTACCTGGGTTCGCGCCGGCGGACGCTGAAAGGCTGATGGAGAAGGCGCGCCATATATGCTCCGTTTGCGACGCGACACGCAAGGAGGTATTGCGGCTTAAGCTCGCGTGAATACGACCAGGGCCAGTCGCACGGCGCGAGATCCATGCTGCACCGCTCCGGCCGGTATTCTTGAGCGCTGTCGTACTGGGCGCCGGGATCGCATCCATTCGCGCACTTCTGAGTTAACCCCAGGGTTCTAACGTAGTGTCTGACCCGGAAGCGGGACATGTGCGAGTGGTGTGTGTGTTTCGGAGTCGGCGAGGTTGGCCGTTCTCGCGGATGCTTCAAGAGGAACTCGGGTCGCAGCGTGCTCCGGGTAGGTCACGACTGCGTCTAACGGAATGCTGATGCGTCAGTCGGAAGGCTTTCAATCTGGCAAACCTTACCGGGACAACCGGCTGGCGCTTGCGATCCGCATCTTAACCACTCCGCGCCGCTACATACGTCCGTGGTACCTCGCTTATCTGCTTCTGGGCATGGTGACAGCAGGCCTGCTTCCGGTCCTGCTGCCTCTAACACTCGAGGCACGTTCTCATAGACTTTCCACCGTGGCCTATGTCTTGGGGGCATACAATTTCGGTCTTTTAACCTCACCCTTGTGGGGGCTGCTTGCGGAGCGCACCAGAACTTACCGCAATTTTTTTCTCGGCAGTTTGCTTCTCAGCGCTGCAGGAATTGTCGGCATACTCCTTCCACGAGCGCTGCCTGTGGAGTTGCCCCTATGCGACCGGACAGGCTGCGGGTTGCTGAAGGCTGCGGATGAAGTCACGGGGTGATCTCAGTCGCAGGGCTTTGTGGGGATGGATCTCGTTGTAGTCCTCGAACCATCGAGGTAACTGGGCCAGGACCGTTTGAGCGTCAGGCCGATCATGAACGTAGACGTAGTCGCGCTTGAAGGTCTTCACGAACGCCTCGGCCATGCCGTTGGATTGCGGGCTGCGGACCGGAGTGAAGCAGGGTACGAGCCCCAGGTGGATCGCGAAGTCGAGGGTCTCGTGAGCTCGATAAGCGCTGCCATTGTCCGAGAGCCATTGGATCGGGTGGGGCGTGTAGGTGGCCGCGAAGCGCCGCTCCACCGCATCGAGCATCAGATCCCGGATCATCTCGCCGCTGATTCCGACGCTGCTGGTGCACCAGCCCATGACTTCCCGGTCGCAGGTGTCGAGCGCGAAGGCCACCCTGACCACCTCACCGTTGGAACAGGCGATCTCGAAGCCGTCCGACGTCCAACGCTGGTTCGGGTGCAGGGTGATGATTTTGCCTTCGTGCGCACGTCCCGGAGGCTTACCGGTGTAGCGCTGCAGCAGCAGTCCGTTCTGGGCCATCAGTCGATAGATCCGCTTGTGGTTCAAGCGCGGCAGAGCCGCTTGCCGGCGCTCTTTGTTCAGCAGTGCCCCGATGCGCCGATAGCCGTACGTGGGCCGCTCATCCACCAGGCGACGAACCGGATCGAGCAGCTGGGCGTCATCGCTCTTGCGATAGGTACTGCGAGCCTGAGTCCCGTGCCGCAGCCGCTCGTGGAGCTGCGATCGCGAGACTCCCAGCGTCTGAGCAACCCGCCTCACGGCGTATCCCCTTCGGTTAACGACGGCAAGTGCGAGATCAGTTTTTTTCCTGGGCGACCTTAAGAGCTTCCCGCAGGATCTCATTCTCCAGGGTCTTCTTCCCCAGCACACGCTCGAGCTCCCGGATGCGCTTCTCCAGCGCCCGAACCTCAGCGCTACCGACCACGGCATCGTCCACCCGAACCGCTTCCTTCCCACCTTCGCTCATGCGTCGTCTCCACCCAAAGAGCAGGCTCGGAGAGATACCATGACGGCGGGCTATGTAGGAAATCGACATCCCGGGCTGAGAGGCTTCGGCCAATACCGCCAGCTTCTGATCCAGCGAGTAACGCCGGCGACGCTGGATGCTGGCAAGAACTTCGACTCGATCAACATTAGGCATAGTCGTATGACTAGGCTTACGCCTAGCCCCTCCCTATGCAGCTATGTCCGGTTCAAATGGGGGCCGTTCCAGCCTGCCTGGTTGTTATCAGCCTTTGCTTTAGGCGCCGGCTCGGGTGGCGCGGCTACGCTGGCGACGTTGTTCATCGTCGATTTTGTGGTCCCAGCCGAATGGGAAGCCCGCATTGGTTGGCTGCAGTGCTTTAATGCGAGCGGCCAGGTCGCGGGCCTGATGCTAGCCGCGGCATACTCCGGTGGGAATATCGCGGTCGCGCTCTGGGGCTGCGTTCCAATCCTGCTGCTGGCAATGGCGATGGACAGCGTCAGCTTGCCGTCGAAGTCGGATCGCGAAGCACGCACGCGCGCTCAACAGCCCCACGCTCGCCTGAACGTGCGGGTTCTCGCCATCTTTCCAAAACTCACTCTGCCATCTGACGTCGCGGTCCATTTATTTCATCTGATTTTGCCTGGTTTGCGCGGGCTACCCCAAGTGATGGGCACGCGGTTCGGGCGGTTTTTGCTGTCCTCGTTCGTGCTGGCTTTCGCCGTAGCCGCGTTTTTTTCTTATTTCCCGCTTATGCTGCCCGAAAGCTACAACATCACGGCACGCGCCACCGCATTGATCTATGCGGCAACTTCGGCCGTCGGCATCGCGCTGTACGTGCTGACCAGTCATCTCACAACCCGCTACGGCGCCGGCCGCATCTACTGCTTCGGTCTGGCCTTGCGCATGATCGGCTTTGGGCTTCTGCTGGCGCCGTTTCTGATATCGATGGAAAATCGCTCACTGTTCGGAGTGCTCGGCTTCTCATTAATAGTCATCGCGTGGCCCCTGCTTAGCGTCTCCGGGACCGATCTTGCTGCGCGCTTGACGCCCTTCAGTGAAGGCGCTGCGGTCGGACTGCTGAATGCCGCTCTCGCGCTGGCCACGGCTGTGGGAATCGTGTTCAGTGGTCCGCTGGTGGATCATTGGGGTTATGAAGCGATTCCCGCGACGGCCTTCGTGGGACTAGCCGCTTCGCTCTTTCTAGGATTTGACACATGGACTCAGCGTTCTAAAGCGCCGGCGCCTGATTGCCTGGAATAGGCTTCATTCAAAAGCGTTTGAAGCCTCCGGGGGCAAACACCTCAGAACACTGACAAGTGCTGAGGACTGTCCTTGGCCGATCCGCGACGGTCGGCTCGTACAAGAAAGTCCTGCCAAGAGCTCATGGACGAGTGGCCTCCATCGAAACGGTCGCGAGCGGCAACTATCGGGCGGCTCAGACTGGAACCTCGTCGACCGAAGTACACAAAATCGAACCTGCTGCACGTCCGGCCGTTGCCCCCATGATCGCTGACTCAATTCTTGCGTGAACGGCTCACTTCGCGAGGTGTTTGCGAATCTCCGGTAGCTCGCGCCGACGCTCTTTGCTTGTCTTGGGATAGGCCATGTTAAGAGCTTCGAGCGTGTCGAGAATAATCCGGGACACAATCAGCCGTGTGTTGTGCTTGTCGTCAGCGGGCACGACATACCAAGGGGCGTGGCGCGTGCTGGTTCCGCTAAGGCATTCCCCATAGGCTTTCATGTACTCCTTCCAGAAAGCGCGCTCCGCAATGTCCGCGAGACTGAATTTCCAGTTCTTTTCCGGTTCATCGATACGCGCCAAGAAGCGCTTGCGCCGCCGAGGCAAAGGACCGCGCCTGATCGAACTCGTCTCACAGCATCCTGAGGTGGCGCCGCTGCGGCTCCCGCCGGTCTGGAACGAGGATGGGGCTTTCCGGGCCTGGTTCGATTCCCTGCAGCAACTTCCGCTGCCCGAAGCGCGTGGCGCGGCCGTGCCGGTGACATCGCACCGCACCTAAAGCTCGCTGACCTAACTGGCATCCCTTGCGCATGTAGAAGCCTGGGTGTTAGCGAGAATTCCGCGTTCCCCGCGGCTTCTTGTGGGCCTTAGTGGCGGCTCGATTGCGTGCCCGAGTTCAGATTGCCGCGGTTTTCGGAGCGTATTCGTGTTCGCTCCGAGCGCTCCAGCGATACAGGTCTTCATCCCCACAATGGGGACATTTGAGCGCGGTCAGTTGATCGCTGACTTCGGGCACGGCCACTTTGCTTCCTGCCGGTAGGAGCGCAATAGCAATCACGACTCCGCATGACCGGTTCTTACACAACCAGCCGAGGTAGAGATTCCCTGGAACCATCTGCTGCTTCGACTTGAGGTCGATATGCCGCACGGCAACTGAGGCCACCGGCTTACGCAATGGCGTACCCCTGCTCTTAGACGGACGCTTGATCGCCATTAATCCCTCTCCGCTCAAGAACTTCCGCAGAGCCTACTGCGCCTACGACAACTCTACTAGCCCCCAACCTACAATCGAATGCCGACCGTATCGAGCGGTTGCCCCTGCGCGAGCATCTCCCGCTCGCGGGCCAGCGCCCCCGCAGTGAAGTGTCGTGCAGTGGGAAAAAGCCGGCCTTCTGCGGATAGGCGTCAATCCCGACTTCGCTACCACTCGGAGACGCGCACCGAGTGATGTGCGCAGCACGAGGGAGCGATCGGTGACGCACTGCGGCGGGTAAGCCGTCGCGCATCGCGAGCGCTCGAGGACCGGGTCGACCGCCACCCCGGCCTGCCTTATCGGGCAACGCCGCGTCGGGGCGGTTTTCCTACCTTACCGCGAGACCTCCTGCACGATCCTCATCGCGATCTGGCCGCGCTGAGTCCGCGAGTCCAGCTCGTTGTTCTGATAAATCGCCTTGAGGAAGGCTTGATCCCATACGGTCAGATGCCGGGGCCGAGCCTCTGGAGGCTCGGTAAACAATCGCAGGATTGTCGGCGCATCCCCAAGGTCGGTGTCAAACTGAATGTCCACTAAACCAACCATGGCGGCGTAATCGACGAGTTGTCCGAGCTTCGCACCGTTCGTACGCGTCGTGTCGATCACGACGATCGCGAGTGACAAGCCCACCACCGACTGCATCATCAGCCGCGAGTCGGTAAAGGTCTGCGTCGCAACCCCGGCTTGAAGCGGCGGATGAACGCCGGCACCCGCGTCGGCTGGCTGGATGGGCCCATCCCGGCCGTAGATGACGCCGTTGTGCCACACCCGAACGGCACTGGGCGTCGACGGAGTCAGAAACCGGTCGACCTGCGGAGGGCTCGCGTTTGCATCAAACAGCACAGGATCGCGGCCGTGCCAATCCTTCACCAAGTGGTCGGGGTCCGGGGTGAAGACGACGATGAAGTTATAGGCTGAGCATCCTTGTGGCAGTATCTGCGCACCGGCCGCCGTGGCGATTTCCGGCACGCGCTTGAGCACGTATTGAGTCTCGGCGTTCGGCATTCCGGCGACCGCCAGGCACAGCGGTTCGCGGAAGCGCCCGATCGAATCGTGGTGGAACCGTGTGCTGTGAGTTAGCTTCTCAACGTAAGTGTGCGCGGCCTGCTGGAGCTCCCGGCGGGCCTCAATCGTGACCCGTTGTGTCGGGTTGTCCGCCTCGCTCGAGGAGGCCTGAGCCGGCTCCGTCGGAGCGGAGCTGGCAGAGCCCGGTGCGCCTTGTACGGCGGGCGATGGCGGAGCTGCGCTTCCCGGCAACGCGGGGCTCGCCGCGCATACCAAAGCTGCGAATGCTGCGATTAACCTCCCTTTTGATGGCCTGCCAGTTCGGTCAACGACCTCTTTAGTCAGTCTGGGGTTCATCGCGCAGCTCCCGCGCACGTTCATCAAACACCGTACCGTGCTGCCGGCAGTCAACGCCTGGGCGATTGTCTTGCGCCCGAGAGCGCCGAACCGCGGCTTCAGAGTCACATTAGCTCAAGGTCGTTCGTCGTTCCATTGATGCCAGATGCGTCGAGCGCCGTGTCTAGTCGCCAGAGCAGTTCGGTGGCGGTTTCATTACTCTGCTCAGACCAAGGCTACCCGCACCGAGGCGCGTTGAAGGGACGGACTCTGCGGAGCTACCTACGGACCGCGCGCCCTCTGCGGACGAGACATGAACAGCCGCCTTCGTCAAATTGCAGACCTCGACCGTGTAATTCACGAGCCAGCGCGTCTCATGATTGTGGCGATGCTGTACCTCGTGAATGAGGCGGACTTTCTGTACCTGCAGGCTCAACGAAGGGGAATCTCTCGAGCCATCTGGCGAAGCTTGAAGACGCCGGATATGTGGAGATTGAGAAAACTTATCGCGGTAAGATTCCGATGACGGTCTGCCGTCTCACCAAGAAGGGCCGGGCATCGTTCAAGGCCTACGAGGTTGCACTGCGTGGGGCATTGTTTTGAGCCCGCAAACGGCGCCTTTGGAGAAAGCATATAAGCGAACTTCACCCGTGAGCCGCAACACAACCCGCTGAATCGTAGCCATGTGTACACCCGGGCTGCGTGGCGCAATCAACTGTGCCGGGTGTGCGCCGAATCGAGGGCCCCAAGAACCGGATCGCTTTCGATGGCTCCCAAGTATCTGATTTAAAGTGTTTAAAGTGGGGCGTGACGGAATCGAACCGTCGACCAGCGGATTAAAAGTCCGATGCTCTACCGACTGAGCTAACGCCCCACCGCTGTGGAACCCGCGCCTTAGGCGGCCTCGGCAAAGGGCCCGCCGCGCGGGCGCGGGATCATACTACAGCCGCTAGCTGGCGCGCCCGGCGGCGTCGCGCGCAGCGAGCCTCGTCGCCTGCGGGGTCCCGCGTTGACGGCACCCTCGAGCGCAGCCTACATTCGCCCGCAATAGCAGCGCTCGCGCATCGGCGCGTCGGGTGCCAGCCATAAAGGTCACACTGCCCTGTAAATGCTTCCCGAAGCGCAGACCGTTCTTCATACCTGGTGCCGACAAACCGACTGGAGTGCGCCCACGATCACCGGTGGTGCCGGCGCGCGGCTGTTCACCGCCGACGGTCGCTCGATTCTGGATATGAGCAGCTTGGCCGAGTGCAGCAACCTCGGTCACCAGCACCCGCGGGTGATCGAGGCGATCCGTGCACAGGCTGCACGGCTGTGCTTTGTCACGAGCGCCTGGGGTGCTGAACCGCGCGCCCGACTGGCCGAGTTGCTGCTCGAGAGATCTGGCTTCGCCGGCGGTCGCGTCTATTTCACGCTCGGTGGCGCGGACGCAAATGAGCACGCCGTCAAGTTTGCCCGTCAGGCCTCGGGCAAGGGCGGCGGCTGGATCATCACGCGGCAACGCTCATATCACGGCGCCAGCTACGCGGCCATGGCGCTCTCCGGAGACACGCGCACCAGCGGCCAAGCGGATCCGGCCGCCTACAAGGTCATCCACGTGCCACCGCCGTACGCTTACCGGTGTCCGTTTGAAACCAGCAGCGCCGCAGCCTGCGGCGTGGCCGCTGCCCAGTGCGTTGCCACCACAATCGACGCACGCGGCTCGCACGAAATCGCCGCCGTGCTGATGGAACCCAACGCCGGCACCAACGGTATCGTCGCGCCCGAGAGCTTCTGGCCGGAGCTGCGCCGGATGACTCGCGCGCGCGGTGTATATTTGATCGCCGACGAGGTAATGAGCGGCTTCGGACGCTGCGGAGAGTGGTTCGCGTGGCAGCGCTATGGCGATGAACACCGCCCGGACCTCATGACGCTCGCCAAGGGCCTGACCGGCGCCCACCTGCCCCTCGGCGCGGTCGTCGTGGCGCCGCAGGTGGCACGCGTCCTTGAGGCGCAGACGCTGCTCACTGGCCTTACCTACTCGGGACACCCGCTATCGTGTGCCGCCGGTGTCGCTGCGCTCGAAAGCTACGCGGCCGAAAACCTGATCGCACGCTCGCGTACGCTCGGTGCCGCGATGTTGCGCACTCTGGGCGAGCTGCAAGCCCGCCACGCCCTCATCGGCGACGTGCGCGGCGGACATGGGCTTTTCGCAGTCATTGAACTGGTGCGCGACCGCAGCAGCCGTGCGCCGCTGGCCCCGTGGCCGCAGATGCACGCGGGCCTCAAACGCTTGCTGCGTACTGCGCTGGATGCCGGCGTGTCGTTCGCGGCCCGAGGCAACCTCATCCTGCTCGCCCCACCGCTGGTGATTAGCGAACGCGAGCTCGCCGAGGCGCTCGAGCTCCTCGATCGGCTGCTCGGCGCGCTGGCCCAGTCACTTTCGAATGAGAAAGCCGCATGAGCTTTAAGCTGACTTACGCCACGATGTTCGAGCCCCCCGCCGCACTGCACGCGAGTTTTGAGGCGGCGGTCGCGCGGGCGCGCGAGCGACTCGGCGGCCGCTACCACCTGCACGTTGCGGGGGAGGAGCGCGCCGTGAGCCACTACTTCACCAAGACAAATCCTGCGGACACGAGCGAAGTCCTCGGGGAGTTCGCCGCCGCCGGCGCGGCGGACGCGCAGGCTGCGCTCGAGGCGGCGGCGGCGGCCTGGCCGTCATGGAAGCGCACCAGCATCGCCGAGCGCGCGCGGCTCCTGCGGCGTGTGGCGCAGCTGATCGAAGAGCGCGTGTACGACCTGGCCGCGGTTCTGAGCCTCGAGGTGGGCAAAAACCGCATGGAGGCGCTCGGAGAAGCGCAGGAGAGTGCGGATTTCTTCACGCTGTACTCGCAGGATTTTGAGCGCCACGCAGGCTTCGAGCGTGCGCTGCCGGATGACCCGCTGACCGGCTACGCCTCGCACAATCGCAGCCTGCTTAAGCCTTATGGGCCGTGGGTCGTCATTGCCCCGTTTAACTTCCCGCTGGCGCTCGCCGCCGGACCGACCGCCGCGGCGCTGATCACGGGCAACACGGTGGTCGCCAAGGGCGCCACCGCCACCCCATGGGCCGATCGTCTGCTGGCCGACTGTATCCGCGAGGCCGGACTGCCGCCGGGGGTATTCAACTATCTGAGCGGCCCGGGGGCCGTCGTCGGCGCGACGCTGGTGGCCCATCCGCTCACGGCGGGTGTTACCTTCACCGGCTCGCATGAAGTGGGGATGGGCATCGCCCGCGAGCTGCAGGCCGGACCCTTCACGCGGCCGTGCATTGCCGAGATGGGCGGCAAGAATGCCTGCATCGTCACCGCGGCCGCGGACCTGGAGCGCGCGACCCTCGGCATCGTGCGCTCCGCCTTCGGCATGGGCGGCCAGAAATGTTCGGCGCTCTCGCGTTTGTATGTCCATGAGCGTGTGGCCGACGCCCTGATCGACCGGCTCGTCGCGCAGATCGCTGCCATGCGCATCGGCGATCCGACCCACCGCGAAAACTGGCTCGGCCCGGTAACCACCGCATCCGCCTACGACAACTATGCCCGCTTCAGTGAGCAGTTGCGCACCGGCGGCGCGCGCATTCTCGCGGGCGCTGAGCAGCTGCGCGCAAGCCCGCTCGAGCGCGGATACTACGTACGGCCGAGCCTTGCGGAAGCCCCGCTGCGACACTCCCTGTGGCATGAGGAAATGTTTCTGCCGATCCTCATGCTCCACCGCGTCTCCTCCAACGCCGCGGCCATGGCGCTCGCGAATGAGTCTGCGCTCGGCCTTACCGCCGGTTTCTACGGCGGCGCCGATGAAGTCAGTTGGTTTAATGAGCACATCGAAGCGGGCGTTACCTACGCCAACCGGCCCCAGGGGGCCACCACCGGAGCGTGGCCCGGGTATCAGGCCTTCGGCGGCTGGAAGGGCTCGGGCAACACCGGCAAGGCCATCGGCTCGTTCTATTATCTGCCGCAGTACCTGCGCGAGCAGTCGCAGACTGTGGTGGAGTAGCGCATGCCGCTACTGGCTCTGAGCGAGGCGATTGCGCGTCATGTGCACGACGGCCAGAGCGTGGCGCTCGAAGGCTTCACGCACCTGATTCCGTTTGCCGCCGGGCACGAGATTATCCGCCAGCAGCGTCGCGGGCTGCACCTGATCCGCATGACGCCGGATCTGATCCATGATCAGATGATCGGCACGGGCTGTGCGGCGCACCTGACGTTCTCCTGGGGCGGCAACCCCGGCGTGGGTTCCCTCCATCGCCTGCGCGATGCCCTCGAGAAGCAGTGGCCGCAGCCGCTCGCGATCACCGAGCGCACGCACGCGGAGATGGCCATCGCCTACCAGGCCGGTGCGAGCGGCCTGCCCTGCGGTCTGATGCGCCACTACGCGCCTACGGATCTTGATCGCGGCGACGCCCCCGCGGCGATCCTCGCCTGCCCGTTCAGCGGCGCCGCACTGCGCGCCATTCCCGCGATTACTCCGGACGTGACGATCCTGCATGGCCAGGCGGTGGACGCCGAGGGCAACGTGCTCCTGCGCGGCATCCTCGGCGCGGCGCGCGAGGCGGCCCTCGCCGCGCGTTGCCTGCTCGTGACCGCGGAGGCGCAGGTGCCGCGACTCGAGGCCCCGATGAACGCGGTGGTGCTGCCGCACTGGATGATCAGCGCGGTTAGCATCGTTCCTGGCGGCGCGCACCCTTCCTATGCCGCCGGTTGCTACGAACGGGATAATCGCTTCTATGTCGCGTGGGATGAGATCTCACGCGATCGGGATCGTTTCCAACAGTGGATGCGCGAGTACGTGTTTGCCAGCCGTGACCATGCGCAGTTGCTGCGCCGGCTGCAAGTGGCGGCATGAACGCTGCCGCCTACAGCGCCGATGAGATGATGACGGTTGCGGCCGCACGGCAGCTGCGCAACGGCGCGGTGTGCTTCGTCGGCATCGGCCTGCCCAGTGCCGCCTGCAACCTCGCGCGACGCACCCACGCCCCAGAGCTTGTGCTGATCTACGAGTCAGGCACCGTGGGTACGCGCCCGCGGCTGCTGCCGCTGTCCATTGGGGACGCGGAATTGGCCGAGACGGCGACCGTGGTGATACCCCTGTCGGAGGTGTTCGCGCACTACCTGCAGCGCGGCCGCGTCGACGTCGGCTTTCTCGGCGCCGCACAGATCGATCGCTACGGCAATCTCAACACCACGGTCATCGGTGCGTACGCCCGCCCCGCGGTGCGTCTGCCCGGCTCGGGCGGCGCCCCGGAGATCGCCGCGCACGCCCGCGAGGTGCTGATCGTCATGAAGCAGTCCCCGCGCACCTTCGTGCCACGCCTCGACTTTCTCACCAGCGCTGGCTATCTCGGCGGCGGCGGCGAGCGTCGCCGCGCGGGCTTTCCGGGGCGTGGTCCGCGTGTCGTCATCACCGATTTCGGTCTCCTGCGTCCTGATCCTGCCACCGAAGAGCTGCAGCTCGCGGCGATTTATCCCGGGGTCGCGCCCGCTGCGGTGCGCGCGGCCACCGGCTGGCCGCTCGCCAGCGTCGAGGAACCGGAGCAGTTGCCACCTCCGACTGCGGAGGAGCTGCAGGTGCTGCGGGAGATGCAGGCGGCGACTGAGAGTGCCCACCGCGCGCTCGTACGCATTCCTTTACCGGCTTCCGTCTAAATTTAAGGACTTCGCCATGTCGCCCCACATCCGCACGCCCCTGCCCGGACCCAAAGCGCAGGCGCTACTGGCGCGTGATCGCCCCGTGAGCTCGCCCTCCTACCCACGCGACTATCCCTTTGTCATGGCACGCGGACGCGGTGTCGAAGTCTGGGATGTCGACGGCAATCGCTTCCTGGATTTTGCTGCCGGCATCGCCGTGTGCAGCACCGGTCACGCACACCCGCAGGTGGTAGAGGCGATCAAGAACGCGGCCGACGATTTCCTGCACATCTCCAGCGACTACTGGCACGAGCGTATGACGCGCCTCGCCGAACGCATCAACGAGCTAAACCCGATGGGTGAGGCAGTGCAGGTGCTCGTGTGCCAGAGCGGCACCGAATCGGTGGAGGGCGCACTGAAACTGGCGCGTTACGTCACGGGTCGGCCGCGCTTTCTCGGCTTCCTGGGCGGCTTTCACGGCCGCACCATGGGTTCGCTGAGTTTTACTGCCAGCAAATACACCCAGCAGGCCGGGTTCTTCCCGACCATGCCGGGCGTGACGCACGTGCCTTACCCGAATGCCTACCGACCCCTCTTCGCGGGAGCGGATCAGGGGCGCGCGGTACTGGAGTACATCGAAAACGTACTCTTCCCGAGCAATGTGCCGGCGAGTGAAGTCGCCGCCATCCTGGTCGAGCCCATCCAGGGGGAAGGGGGTTATTTGGTACCCCCCGATGGTTTCCTTGCGGGCCTGCGCGCGCTCTGCGACCGCCACGGCATCCTGCTCATCTTCGACGAAGTGCAGACCGGCGTCGGGCGCACCGGCAAAATGTTCGCGAACGAACACTGGGGTGTCGCGCCGGACATCATGACGTTGGCGAAGGGCTTAGGC
The DNA here is from genome assembly GCA_963850955.1 of uncultured Pseudomonadota bacterium. GTDB lineage: Bacteria > Pseudomonadota > Gammaproteobacteria > Steroidobacterales > Steroidobacteraceae > 13-2-20CM-66-19. The sequence continues at coordinate 2,476,994 of CAWKMW010000004.1, read as the reverse complement.
TCGGGGCTGCCGATCGGACTCGTGGTAGCGAAGAAGACTCTGATGGAGCAGTGGAAGCGTGGTGCGCACGGCAACACGTTTGGCGGCAACCCCATCTGCTGCGCGGCGGCGCTCGCGACGCTCGAGCTTGTGCAGCGTGAATACGCCGCCAACGCCGCCGCGGTGGGTGCCTACTTCCTCGAGCGGCTGCGCGAGCTGCAACAGCGCTTCGACTGCATCGGCGACGTACGCGGCAAGGGGCTCATGATCGGCGCCGAGCTCGTTACCGACCGCACGAGCCGTAAGCCCGCCCCCGCGCTGTGTCAGCGCGTGCTCACCCGCGCCTTCCACAATGGCCTGCTGCTCTTGTCCTGCGGTGTAAGCACGCTGCGCTTCATACCTCCGCTCATGGTGAGTCGCGCGCAGGTCGATGAGGCGCTGCCCCTGATCGAGACGGCGCTCAGCGAAGCACTGGCGGCGGCGTGAGCGCTGCCCTCGGCGAGGCGCCCGGCGCTACCGGGCCGCGCGTTCTTGGGTTCTGGATGTGCACGGCGCTGGTGGTCGGCAACATCATCGGCATCGGCATCTTCACGATGCCGGCGGATCTGGCTCCCTATGGGCTCAATGCGCTCACCGGCTGGCTGGTGAACGTCGTCGGTTGCACCCTGCTGGCGCTCTCATTCTCCGCTCTCGCCCGGGCCTTTCCCCGTGACGACGGCCCCGCCGCGTACACCACGCGCGCCTTCGGCAAGGGCGCCGCGTTCATCGTGATGTGGTGCTACTGGGTGTCGATCTGGATCGCCAACGCGGCCATTGCCATCGGGGCCGTGGGCTATCTGGCGATCTTCGCACCGGCTCTCACGCGCACTCCGGGGCTACCGGCCCTCACCGCGCTGCTCATGATCTGGGCATTCATTCTCATCAATCTCATGGGGGCGCGCCTTGCCGGCTGGGTGCAGATGCTCACCACGGTGCTCAAGCTCGTGCCGCAATTCGCCGTCATCGTGGTGGGGCTTTGGCTGCTTCTGACAGATCCGAGCATCTACACGGCTCACGTGCCGCCCAATCCGCCCTCGTGGCATGAAGTCAGCGCGGTGTCCACGCTCGCGCTGTTCGCGATGCTGGGCATCGAGTGTGCGATGATCCCGGCCGCGCGCGTGCGCGATCCGGAGCGCAATATTCCGCGGGCCACGCTCGTCGGCACCCTGCTCACCGCGGCGATCTACATTTGCATCTCGGTAGTACCGATGCTCCTCATCCCGCAGCAGGAGCTCGCTGCCTCGAATGCGCCCTTTGCCGACCTGTTCGCGCGTGTGCTGGGCGGACGCTATGGCGCCGCCCTGGCGGCCTTCGTGGTGGTGAGTGCCCTCGGTGTGCTGAACGGCTGGACACTGCTCGCCGGGGAGGTGCTGCAGACCATGGGCCGCCACGGCGGCCTGCCGGCCGCCGTGAGCGCCGAGAACTCCCGCGGTGCGCCGGCGCGGGCGCTGTTGCTCACGGGCATCCTCACCACGGCGGCGTTGCTCATCAACTACATGGATTCGATCGCCAAGGCGTTCGGGCTCCTCATCGTGATCGCGACCGCAGCGACGTTGCCCTTGTACTTCGCGAGCACGCTGGCGCTGATCATCCTGCGGCGGCGCGGTGAACTACCGCTCCCGCGCGCGCGCAGTCGCTTCCCCGTTGCGGTGCCGCTGCTCGCGCTCGCGTACTGTGCCTGGGCTTCGATCGGCATCGGTGCCAAGCCGCTTTTGTGGACAATCGTGTTGGTGGGCGCGGGGTTACCGGTGTACCTGTGGTCGCTGCGCGTCCAGCGGCGCGCGGCACTGGCCCCGGTCGCGCTCTAAGGGGCGGACGGCTGATAGCGTGTCGGGTCGGTCACCCCTGCGGCCGCGAATCCGGCACTGCGCAGACAGCAGGAGTCACAGCGCCCGCAGGCGCGCCCCTCAGTGTCGGCCTGGTAGCACGACACGGTCTGCCTGTAGTCGAGCCCCAGCCGCACGCCTTCACGGATGATCTGCGCCTTGCTGAGGCGGATGAGCGGCGCGTGCACGTGCCAGGCGGCACCCTCGACACCGGCCTTGGTGGCAAGCTTCACGAGCGCCTCGAAGGCTGCAATGAACTCGGGGCGACAGTCCGGGTAGCCACTCGAATCGAGAACGTTTACCCCGACGAACAGGTCGTACGCGCCGAGCACCTCGGCCCAGCCGAGCGCAAGACTGAGCATGAGAGTGTTACGTGCCGGCACATAGGTTATTGGGATGCCAGTGGTGGGCGCTTCGGGCACGGCGATGGCGCTATCGGTCAGGGCCGACCCGCCAATACCCGCCAGATCCACGCGCATGATGCGGTGCTCAGCCGCGCCCAGGGCGCGCGCGACGCGACGCGCGGCCTCCAGTTCCGCGCGGTGACGCTGTCCGTAGTCCACGGAGAGTGCGTGGCAGATGAAACCCTGCTCGCGCGCGAGCGCCAGCGCCGTGGCCGAATCCAGACCGCCGGAGAGCAGCACCACCGCGTGCGGGGCGTCCACGTCACCTGCCCGGCACGTTGCCCCACAGGTACTTGTGGAGCTGGATCTGGAAGCGCACCGGCAGGCGGTCCTCGAGGATCCAGTCGGCGAGCTCGCGGGCCGGGAGCTGCTCGTGGCTAGGTGAAAAGAGCACACTGCAGTGGCCCGGCAGCCCCAGCTGCGACAAACGCGTGCGGCTCCACTCGTAGTCGCTGCGGCTGCAGATCACGAACTTGATCAGATCCTGGGACGTGAGCCGCTGCAGCTCCTCGTAACGGTTGCGTCGCTCTTCTCCGGAGTCCGGAGTTTTCACGTCCACGACTTTAACAACGCGCGCATCCACGGCATCGAGCGCCATCGCGCCGCTGGTTTCGAGCGAGACGCGCAGGCCCGCATCACACAGCAGCGTTAAGAGCTCGGGGCACCCCTTCTGCGCCAGCGGCTCCCCGCCCGTCACGCACACGTAGCGGGTCCGAAACTCGCGCACCCGCGCCAGGATCGCCGGCAGCTCCCACCATTCCCCGCCGTGAAAGGCGTAAGCCGTGTCGCAGTAGTGACAGCGCAGCGGGCAGCCGGTGAGGCGTACGAACACGGTGGGCACGCCCACCGTGTCCGCCTCACCCTGCAGGGAGTGGAAGACTTCGGTGATCTTCAGGCGCGTTGCACTCACGGCGCACTCTGCGGGCCCACAACGTCCGGGGCGCCCGGTTATTGCTCGGGAATGCGCTTCAAGCGATCCGCCGCCAGCTTCGCAGTGTCGGTGCCCGGGTATTTCTTGGTGACATCGGTGAGGGTTGCCTTGGCCGCCGGGTACTGCTTCTGGGCGTATTGCGTGTAGCCGAGCTTCAAGAGCGCGTCGGGCGCCTTTTTCGAGTCGGGCCATTTCTTCAGCACCGCGCGGAAGGCAGCCCCCGCGGCGTCGTAGTCGTTGTTCACGTAGTACGCCTCGCCGAGCCAGTACTGGGCGGAATCGGCGAGCGAACTTTGCGGATAGGTGCCAAGAAAGTCCTTGAAGCCGGTGATCGCTGTCGAGTAACTGCCGGCCTTCAAGGCATCGAAAGCCTGGGCGTACACCGCCTGCTCGGTCGAGGACGGCGCATTGTTCGCCGCGGCCCCGTCTGCAGCATCGGCGGCCGCGCCGGCAGCGCCCCCGGCCGCGGCTGCGGCTCCCGGCGCCGTGCCGTTGCCGGCCAGTCGCTTGGCGAGCGCCTCGTTACTGTGCTCAAGCTCCTCGATGCGCCCCTGCAGTTCGCGCAGCGAGCTTTGCATCTCATCGACGTGCTGCGAGACGGCGACCTGGTTGGCGACGCTGCGGTTGAGGCGCGCGACCTGTGCCTCCAGGTCATTCAGCTTCAGCTGCACCGGGTCTTCCTCCGGCGGAGTACTGGCGCAGCCGGCCACCAGTACCAGCATGAGGAGGCTGAGGCCACGGCGCGCGGATGTGAGGCGCCTCATCGCTTGGGCGCGCCGGGCAGCGCCAGATACACGATCTCGACCCGCCGGTTCTTCGCCCACGCGGCTTCATCGTGCCCGGACACCGCCGGCCGCTCCTCCCCGTAACTCACGGTGGAGATCTGCGCGTCGGAGGCCCCCTGCAGCAGCAGCGCGCGGCGCACCGCCTGCGCGCGCCGCTCACCCAAGCCGATGTTGTACTCGCGCGAGCCGCGCTCGTCCGTGTGCCCTTCGAGCCGCACGCGTATCGCGGCGTGGCTCGCCAGGTACTTGGCGTGGGCGGCCACCACGTCCGTGCCCGCGCCCTTGATCTCACTGCTGTCGAAATCGAAATACACCACCCGAGTGGCCAAAAGCCCCGCCTGTGGGCCGGCTGCTTCGGTGTCCGCGTTGGCGCCGGCCGCCGCGGCGTTGGCATCCCCGGCACCGCCGGAGGTGGCGTTGACCGCCTCACCCGCGTTTGTCGGGCCTGCGGGCTTGGGCTTCTTGCTGGCACAGGCGCCCAGACTCAAGGCCGCCGCCACCAGCAGCACGACAAACGCCCGCTGTATCGATCGTTGTTCCGCCATTCGACTTTCCTCCGCAATAGACCTTGAGCGCTTCAGGGGATGAACGGCCCCCAGGCAGGCTCGCGCACCTCGCCTTCGGGGGCTTTCAGTCGCAGGCCCGTCAGTCCGTCCGTCGATACGGTGGCCAGCGACCCGCGACTGCCGTCGCGCTCCGCATAGATAAGTGTAGCTCCATTGGGCGCGAAACTCGGGGATTCGTCGAGGTGCCCGTGCGAGAGCACGCGCACCGTGCCGGTGGCCAGTTCCTGCACGGCGATGCGGTAGTTGCCGCTGTCGAGTGTCACCATCGCCAGCAGCGTCGCGTCCGCCGACACGCGCGGGCGCGCGTTGTAGGTGCCGCTGAAGGTGATGCGCTTGGGCCGTGCACCCGGCTGCACGCCGATCTGGTAAATCTGGGGCGAGCCGGCGCGATCGGAGGTGAAATAAAGTGAGCGCCCATCCGGGGCCCACACCGGCTCGGTGTCGATCGCCGGATCATCGGTGATCCGCGTAAGGGCCTGGGTGCCCAGATCCAGAAGATAGATATCCGGGTTGCCGCCGGTGCCGCCCAGGGTGAGGGCGAGCTTCTTGCCATCCGGAGACCACTCGGGCGCGCCGTTGACGCCCGCGCGCGCCGATACCTGCCGACGCTCGCCGGTGCGTACCAGCTGCACATAGATGCCCGAGTGCTTGGTCTCGAAGGAGACGTAGGCGAGCCACTGGCCGTCCGGCGACCAAGACGGTGACATGAGGGGGAAGCGTGACTCGAGAATGCGCTGCTGGTTGGCGCCGTCGGCGTCGGCGACGAACAGCCGGTAGGTCTGGGCGGGGGGCGCACCATCGACGGCGACATACGCGATCCGGGTTGCGAATGCGCCGCGCACGCCCAGTATCTTCTGGTAGATGACATCGCTCACGCGGTGGGCGGCGTTGCGCAGCGCGCCCGGTGCGCCGCTGAAGCGCTGGCTCGCCAGGCGCGTCCCGGTGAGGGTGTTGATGAGGTCAAACTCCACCGCGAGGCTGCCGCCCTCAAGCGCGCTCACCCGCCCGACCACCACATAATCACTGCCGGCGCCTTTCCAGGCGGCCGCCGTCACCTCTTCGGCCCGCGTGGGTGTGGCCGGCATGCGATCGCGTGGCAGAGCCTTGAAACGGCCGCTACCCTCCAGGTCGTGCTGGATGACCTCCGCCACGTCCAGACCGCCGTCGGCCGGCACGTGCGTGAAGGGGGCGATCGCGATGGGCACCGGGTCGCGCACGCCCGAGGTGACCTCAATCTCAAGCGCCGCGTGCGCGCTCGCGGCCGCCAGGCACAGAAGCGCGAAAGCGACGCAAGCGCGGCGCAGGACGCGCAGCGTTACGGGAAACGGAGTCACAGGTGAGGGCATGTTTAGTCCGGCTTGAAGTTAATCCTGAGGTTGCGGTCAAAGAGCGACGGATCCGGTGGCGGCGGCAAGGGCGAGGCGCGGTACACCGCAGCCTCGATTGACTCGCGCACGGCCTGATCGCCGTTGCACTCCCCGATACTAACCTGCGTCACTTCGCCGCCTGGCATCTGCGTTACGTTCAAGACGCATTGTATGCCGGGACGCGCCGTCGGCGGCCGCAGCCACGCGCGCTCGATCTTGGCAGTGATCTGCGCCTGCCAGCTCGCGAGCGCCGGGCCGGCCTGCACGGCACGCGCGTGCTCCTCGGCCGCAAGACTGCGCTTGAGATCCTCGCGCTCACTTGCCTCCTGCGCCGCGGCGGCCTGCTGCTGCGCAAGCGCCGCCTCCTTGGCCTTACGCTCCTGCGCGGCGCGCGCCGCGGCGTCACGCTGCGCCTCGAGGCGCTTGGCCTGCGCGGCCTCTTCCTCGGCGGCCTGCTGCTGCGCGGCGCGCTCTTGCGCGGCCTGCTGCGCCTGAGCGGCTGCTGCAGCCTGCTGCTCCCGCTGCGCCAACTCCTCAGGCGTGGGCGGCGGCGGTCCCTCAGGCTCGACCGGCGCCGGCTCCGGCGCAGGCGGCGCGGGCTCGGCTTGCGGGGGGGCCTGCTGCGCACCCCGGAGCGTGCGCGCATCGACCACCGTCGCCTCGATGGCGAGCGTTGGTGCCGGCCGCGGCGGCTGACGAAGAAACAGCCAGCCGTACACCAAGGCGCCGAGGAGCGCCGCGTGCAAAAGCACCGACAGTGCTATCGATATCCAGCGGTCACTCGGGCGCTGCATTGGGCCTGCGCATCAGCTCCTCGGGGGGTGCAGCGGCGGCGGCTCGGTGATGAAGCCGATCTTGCGCGCCCCCGCGTGTTGCAGCACCACCATAGCCTGCACGACGCGCCCGTAGGCTACCGCGTTGTCCGCCTTCACCAGCACCTGCGTTTCCGGTTCGCGAGCCAGCACGGCCGCAGCGCGCGCCGCGACCGTTTTCTCATCAAGCACCGCCTGCGGATCGCCACCGACGTTCAGGTACCAGCGGCCGGCCCGATCCACGGATAACACCAGAGGTTTGAGCCGCTGCGCCTCCAGAGGTTCCGCAGCCGCCTTGGGCAGGTCGACTTTCACCCCCTGCGTCAGAAGCGGTGCCGTGACCATGAAAATGATGAGCAACACCAACATGACATCGATGTAGGGGACGACGTTGATCTCGCCCATCAGGCGTCGGCCACGTCCGGTTGGTGTCATAAGCGCTAACGCTCCGGAGTTGCCGCAGGCGTACCGCTACCGCGCCCGGCGTGCCGCTGCAGGATCGTCGAGAACTCTTCGATGAACGCATCAAAGCGCATCTCCAGCCGCGTGACCTGATCGGCGAAGCGGTTGTAGCCGACCACCGCCGGGATGGCGGCAAAGAGGCCGATGGCCGTCGCCACCAGGGCTTCGGAAATGCCGGGCGCCACCATGGCGAGCGTCGCCTGCTGCACGTTACCGAGCCCTGCGAAGGCACTCATAATGCCCCACACGGTGCCAAAGAGGCCGACGTACGGGCTGGTGCTGCCTACGGTGGCGAGAGTGGCGAGACTTTGCTCGAGCCGATCGATCTCTTTGAGCTGCGCGACCCGCATGGCGCGGCGCGAACCTTCAAGCAGCTGCTCGGGGGCCACGGCACTTTGGCGCAGGCGGGCAAACTCACGGAAACCGAACTCGAAGATCCCCGCCATGCCGGTCGAGCCGCCGTGGGACTCGATGGCGCGGTAGAGCTGCGCGAGATCATCGCCGGACCAGAAGCGGCTCTCAAAGCGGTCCGCCTCGCGCCGCGCGCGCGCGATGACGCGGGCCTTTTTGAAGATGATGGCCCAGGAGGTGAGCGAGGCGAGCAGCAGAATGCCGATGACGATCTGCACCGGCACGCTCGCCTGCACAATGAGGCGCAGAATTGACAGCTGCTCCATTAACTTTCAGCCCCCGCCGTCACGGCGTCCAGGAGAAATTCCGGCAGGCGCCGCGCTCTTAAGCTCTTCGCATCCACGCACGCCACGCGCACCTGCGCTTCCAAGAGCAGCTGCGCCGCAGCGCCTGCGGCCGCCGCGCGCCGGATGTTCTGCAGGAAGCGCACGGACGCCATGCCTTCGGCCTGCGGCTCACAGGAGACCTCGAGCTCATCATCGAGGCGCGCGGGCGCGCGGTAGTCCACCTGCAGGCTCACCACGGTAAAGAGAAGCCCTGCTTCCTGCGCGAGCGCCTGCTGCGAGTGCCCGCGCGCGCGCAGCCACTCGGTGCGCGCGCGCTCAAGGAAGCGCAGGTAATTGGCGTAGTAGACGATCGCGCCGCCGTCGGTATCTTCCCAGTAGACGCGCACCGGCCAGGTAAACACCCTCACCGCGGGTCCTCGAACAGCGGCAGCGTCGGGCTCGTGCGCTCCGGCGGCTTGATGCCGAAATGCAGATACGAGGCGCGCGTCACCATGCGGCCGCGTGCGGTGCGGATCAGAAAACCCTGCTGGATGAGAAACGGCTCAGTGACGTCTTCGAGCGTCCCGCGCTCCTCCCCGAGGGCCGCCGCGAGACTGTCGATGCCGACCGGCCCACCCTCGAAGCGCTCGATGATCGCCGTCAGGAGCTTGCGGTCAAGCGTATCAAAGCCCTCCCGATCGACTTCGAGCAGATCCAGCGCCGCGGTCGCCACCACCTCGTCGATGTGCCCGTCGGCGCGCACCTGGGCGTAGTCGCGCACCCGCCGCAGCAGGCGGTTGGCGATGCGCGGCGTGCCGCGCGAGCGCTGGGCGATACGCCGTGCCCCGCCCTCATCGATCCCGACGGCGAGGATGGCGGCCGAGCGCTTCACGATGCGTTCCAAATCCTCGGTACCGTAAAACTCCAGCCGCTGCACGATGCCGAAGCGATCGCGCAGCGGCGAGGTGAGGAGTCCGGCGCGCGTCGTGGCGCCCACCAGGGTGAAGGGTGGCAGGTTCAGCTTGATCGAGCGGGCCGCCGGGCCCTCACCGATCATGATATCCAGCTGATAATCCTCCATCGCCGGGTACAGCACTTCCTCCACCACCGGCGACAGACGGTGAATCTCATCGATGAAGAGCACATCGCGCGCCTGCAGATTGGTGAGCAAAGCGGCCAGATCCCCGGGACGCTCAAGGACCGGCCCGGAGGTCTGGCGCATATTCACGCCGAGCTCGGCGGCAATGATGTGCGCGAGCGTCGTCTTGCCCAGCCCCGGGGGGCCGAAGATCAAGACGTGATCGAGCGCCTCCCCGCGCGCACGCGCGGCGCTGATGAAGATCTCCAGCTGCGCCTTTACGGGCGCCTGGCCGACGTACTCTTGCAGGCGGCGCGGACGGATGGCGCGCTCGACCGCCTCTTCTTCCGCATTCGCCGTACTGCTGATGATGCGCTCCGCTGTCACGGTTAGGGGTTACTCCCGCCCCGCGCTCTGCAGCGCACGGCGGATCAGTTCCTCGGTGGAGTGTGTACCGGGAGCGGCCGCTTTGAGCAAGCGCGTGGCCTCGGCCGGACGGTAACCCAAGGCCACGAGCGCATCGTACGCTTCCACCTCCGCGCTCGCCGGAGCCCCGGAAGCGCTGGCACCGGGGGTCGCTTCCGGGGCCGCGAGCCGGTCGCGCATCTCCACGATCAGCCGCTCGGCGGTCTTGCGGCCGATACCCGGCACGCGCGTCAAGGCGCTGATGTCTTCGTTCTGCACACACACAGAGAAGTCAGCAACGCTGATCCCGGAGAGCAGCGCCAGGGCGATCTTCGGTCCGACGCCGGAGACCTTAATGAGGCTGCGAAACAGCCGCCGCTCGGCCTCGGTACCAAAGCCATAGAGCACGTGCGCGTCCTCGCGCACCACCAGGTGAGTGAGCAGGTGCACCTCCGCGCCCAGCGCCGGCAGATGAAAGAACGTCGACATGGGCGCCTCGAGTTCGTAGCCGACCCCGCCGACCTCGACGCTCAACTGCGGCGGCGCCTTGGCGAAGATGCGGCCGCGCAGCGAGCCAATCATCGAGCACCCTGGGAAACGCGCGCGGCGAGCACGGCGAGCGTGCGCGCGTGCGCGTGGCACACGGCCACCGCGAGCGCATCAGCCGCATCCGCCCCCGGGCGCTCACTCAAGGCGAGCAACGTGCAAATCATGTGCGCCACCTGGAATTTCTCCGCGGCCCCGCTGCCCACCACGGCAAGCTTGATGGCGCGCGGCGCATATTCGAACACTGGCACCCCCGGGGGAATGGCGCACAGCGCCGCCCCGCGCGCCTGACCGAGCTTGAGCGCGCTGTCGACGTTGCGACTCACGAACACGCGCTCCACGGCGACCTCCGCGGGCGCGTGTTCGCACATGAGGGCCTGCAAGCCTTCGAAGATCAAACGCAGCCGCGCGGTCGGTGTGGCACTGGCGACGTTCAGACAGCCGTGGGCGAGCACCACGAGCTCATGGCCGCGGCTTTCAATCAGGCCAAACCCGGTGCGGCGTGAGCCCGGGTCGAGCCCCAGGATGCGTACGCTGGCCGCGGCACTGACGCGCGCGGGCACGGCGGCCGGTTCAAAGCCGCGCCAGGACCTCGTCCGATATCTCGACATTCGAATACACGTCCCGTACGTCTTCCAGGTCCTCGAGCGCCGTCAGCAGCTGCACCATCTGCTCGGCGCTCTCCCCGGAGAGCTCGAGCGAGGTGGCGGCACGCTGGGTCACCTCTGCGGTCGCCGGTGCGAAGCCGCGGTGCGTGAGCACCGCGCACACCGTGTCGAACTCAAACGGGTCTGCCAGCACTTCAACGCAGTGATCGGCGCTCGGCACCACATCCTCGGCGCCGGCCTCGAGCGCCACGCGCATCAGCGCTTCTTCATCCGTGCCGGGCGGGTAGGTCATGAGCCCCACGGTATTAAAAAGGTAGCTCACCGAGCCGTGGGCGCCCAAATTGCCACCGTGCTCGGCGAAGGCGCGCCGCACCTTATCGGTCACGCGCCCGCGATCCGCGGTCAGACAGTCCACCATCACCGCGGCGCCCCCGGGGCCGTAGCCCTCGTAGCGCACGCTCTCGCAACCCTCCGCCGGGCGTATCCGCTCGCGGCTGCGCTTGCGCATTTGCACGCTCTCGCGGCGCTGGATGTTAGCCCACTTGCTATGTCCTGCCATGCTCGGACGCCGCGGCAAAAATCAGTCGCGTATGATAGCGGTAATCCTGCGCGGACAACACGTTGCGCAGTACCCCTGCCCGCCAGAGCCGCCTCAGCCGTGGAAACGAGCCTCCTGTGTCCGCCCGAGCTTCGCGCCGCCGTCGCGGCCGCGCGCGCGCGGCTGGAGGAAGCGGGGGCCGGTGCAGAGCTCGCGCACGCGAGCGAGGCGGCGGAGATCATCGGCGCGCTCACCGAGAGCAGCGAGCTTGCGCTGGCGCTCCTGGCGCGCGCCGCGCTCACGCACGGCACGCTCGGAAGCGAGCAGGCTGCGGCCGCCCTCGGTGAGGCTCCCACCCGCATCGCCAGCGCCCTCATCCGCTTGGGCAACCTCGGACTGCCACGCGACTGGTCCCCGGAGCGCGGACTTGATACGCGCCAGACCGAAACCTTACGCAAGATGCTGCTGGCGGTAGTGAGTGACCCGCGGCTGGTGCTGGCGCGGACCGCCGAGGAGCTCGTGGGGCTGCGCCATGCGCGCAGCCTTGCTGGCGCCGAGCGCGCGCGCCGCGCGCTTGAGGCACGTGCCATCTACGCGCCGCTCGCCAACCGCCTCGGGGTGTGGCAACTGAAATGGGAGCTCGAAGATCTGGCGTTCCGTTACCTCGAGGCGGACGAGTACCGTCGCGTCGCCGCGGCACTCAACGAGCGACGCGCCGACCGCGAACGCTTCATCGCGGCCCTGTGCGAGGAGCTGCGCACGCAGCTGCAGAGCGCGGGCATCGAGGCGCAGGTGCACGGCCGGCCCAAGCACATCTACAGCATTTACCGCAAGATGCAGCGTAAGCAGCTGGACTTCGCGCAGCTCTTTGACGTGCGCGCGGTGCGCGTGGTGGTGAGCTCGGTGCCCGAGTGCTACGCAGCCCTCGGCATCGTGCACGGGCGCTGGCCGTACGTCCCCGGGGAGTTCGATGACTACATCGCGACCCCGAAGGGCAACGGTTACCGCTCCATCCACACCGCGGTAATCGGCCCCCAGGCGCGCAGCGTCGAAGTGCAGATCCGCACGCGCGAGATGCACGAGCACGCCGAACTGGGTATCGCCGCGCACTGGACCTACAAGGAAGGCGGACCGCGCGATGCGCATTACCAGCGCAAGATCGAGTGGGTGCGGCGGCTGCTCGAGCCCCCCGACGGCAGCCGCGCGGATGCCGACCGCGACCTCATCGAGGGCATGCGCACCGAGCTGTTCGAGGATCGGGTGTACGTACTCACCCCTAAGGGGGAGGTCATCGACCTGCCGCACGGGGCCACGCCGCTGGATTTCGCCTATCACGTGCACACCTCTCTCGGGCACCGCTGCCGCGGGGCCAAGGCCAACGGGCGCATCGTGCCGCTGACGCACCCGCTCGTGAACGGCGAGATCATCGAGATCATCACCGGCAAGCACGAGGCACCGAGTCGCGACTGGCTCGCGCCCGAGCAGGGCTACCTCGTCTCGCCCCGCAATCGCAGCAAGGTGCGCGCCTGGTTCCGTAAGCAGGACGCGGGCGACAACCGCAGCGCCGGGCGCGCCATCGCCGAGCGGGAACTGGCGCGCATCGGTGCGCGCACAGAGCAGCTGAGCGCGCTCGCACTGGAGCTCAAGGCGCGCGATCCGGAACAGCTGTATGAGCTCTTGGGCGAGGGCGAGATCACCGTCACGCAGCTGCTGCAGGCGGCGAGCCGGCTGTTCGAACCCGCCGCGCCGCCCCCGGTGGTGCGGCCAGCCCGCCCCAGCAGCGGGCGTCGCCGCAGCTCGCCGGTGCAGATCGAGGGGGTGGGCGACCTGCCGATCACGCTCGCGCGCTGCTGCGCGCCACTGCGCCCCCAGCCGATCAGCGGCTACGTGACCCTGGGGCGCGGTGTGACCGTACACCGCAGCGACTGCGCGAGTTTTGCGCGCATGAGCGCGCTTAAGCCCGACCGCGTGCTGAAGGTGGAGTGGGCGAGCGCGCACGCGGAGGCCATGAACGTGGTGCTCGCAATCAGCGCCTACGACCGGCGCGGCTTGCTGCGCGACTTAACGGACGTGCTGGCGGTCGAGCGCCTGAGCATCGATGCGGCGACGACCCGTACCGATCATGAAACGGGGCTGGCGCACTTTGCCCTGACGGTCGCGGTGCGCGACCTTGAGCAGCTCGCCCGCGTGCTGCGCCGGCTCACGGGCGTCGCCAACGTCATCGAGGCGCGCCGTCGGCGCTAGGGCGCCCGAGGCGCGCGTGCCTTAGCGATTGATCGAGTCGATCGAGCGCTTATCGGCGGCGAGCGCCGCCTCGTGTACCGCCTCCGAGAGCGTCGGATGTGCGTGAATCGTGCGCTGCAGGTCCTCGGTGCTCGCCGAGTACTCCATTGCCAGCACCGCTTCGGCGATGAGTTCACCCGAGAGCGGGCCGACGATGTGCACGCCGAGAATCTCATCATCGTCGCGCGCGGCCACGATCTTGGCAAAGCCACTCGCCTGCTCCATGGCGCGCGCACGGCCGCTGGCGAGAAACGGGAACACGCCCACCTTGTAATCGCGCCCGCTCGCCTTGACCTGCTCCTCGGTGAGCCCGACCCAGGCGATTTCAGGGGCGGTGTAGATCACCGAGGGGATCACCTTGTAATTGACCTCCCCGTAGTGACCGGCGATCAGGTCCGCCACCATCACGCCCTCTTCCTTGCCCTTGTGCGCCAACATCGGCCCGCGCACGCAGTCGCCGATCGCCCACACGCCTTCGACGCCCGTGCGGCAGGCGTTATCGACCTTGATGAAGCCACGCTCATCGAGCTGCACGCCCGTGTCGGGGGCGAGCAGATCCTTGGTATAGGGCCGGCGCCCGATCGCCACCACGACCCGATCGACGCTCAAGCGCTGCTCGCCCTGCGCGTCGGTGTAGCGCACCTCGACCGCGCCCCCGGTGATCGAAGCACCGGTCACCTTAGCGCCGAGGCGAATATCCAGGCCCTGCTTCTTGAACTGCCGCAAGGCTTCCTTGGCGAGCTGCTGATCGCAGATGGGCAGAAAGTCGGGCAATGCCTCGAGCACGACCACTTGCGCGCCCAGCCGCCGCCACACGCTGCCCAGTTCCAACCCGATCACGCCCGCGCCGATCACCGCCAGTCGCTTGGGCACAGCCTCCAGATCCAGTGCACCCCAGGAGTCCACGATCTCGGGGGGCTTGAAGGGCGCGGCGCGCAGCTCGATCGGCGCAGATCCGGAGGCGAGGATCACCTGGCGGGCGCTGAGCGTGCGCCGGCTGCCGTCGTGGGCAGTGAACTGCACCTGGCGACCGGCGAGGAGCTTGCCATGGCCCTGCAGCCCGGTGACTCCGGCGGCCTTAAAGAGCGCCACGATCCCCTGGGTCATGGTGCGTACGACGCCACTCTTGCGCTTCTGCATCTGCGCCAGATCGAGCGTCGCGCCGGCGACCTTGATGCCGTGGACGGCGAACTCCTCCTGCACCCGCTGATACAGCTCGCTCGACTCCAGCAGCGCCTTGGAAGGAATGCAGCCGGCATTCAGGCAGGTGCCGCCGAAGGCGGCCGTGCCATCGCGATTCTTCCACTCATCGACACAAGCCACGCGCAGCTTGTTTTGTGCGGCGCGAATAGCCGCCGGGTAGCCCGCCGGGCCAGCACCGATGACGATGACGTCGAAGCTGTCGGCGTCACCCGCCGCGGGTTGGTTCTCGTTCGGCACGATGTCAGCACCGGAAAATTAGGGCTCGGGACAGTAGCATAAAGAAAGAGTCGCCTTGGCCGCGCGCCGGGCGCCCTGTGCGCCGCGCGGCACGAGGTATTTATGGGGGTGTGCGGGCTCCAGTTCCAGGGCGTCGGGCAACCCGGTAACCGACCTTAACTCAACGGTTTATGCCCGAAACCTCGGCCTGGAGTCATGTGCCGCGCTGAGGCAGCAGGATCAGCTCCGCCCGCGCTGTCACATTTGCGAAACGTTGCGACCCTAGCCTGACCGATCGCAAGCGAAACCCCCCGAGCGTAGTCCCCATGAACAGCGTCGCCGCCGCCACCATCAGCGCCCCGCCCGCCTCGCGTCCGAAACTGGACCAGAAAATCGGTCCGGGGACGATCTTCCTGTTTCTCGGGCTGCTGGCAATCGGCATCGGTTACACCGGCTACAGCCTGGTGAGCGATGTGAACGGCAGCACGACGAAGGCCCTGACCCTCTTGCCCTTTATCTTGCTCGGCGTCGCACTGCTCATCGCTCTGGGCTTCGAGTTCGTCAACGGTTTTCACGACACCGCCAATGCGGTGGCGACCGTGATCTACACGAACTCGCTGCATCCGCACCTCGCAGTCGTGTATTCCGGCACCCTGAACTTTCTGGGCGTGCTCGTCTCCAGCGGGGCTGTGGCCTACGGCATCATCACGCTTTTGCCGGTAGAGCTGATTCTGCAGGTGGGCACGGGCGCAGGCTTCGCGATGGTGTTCGCACTGCTGATCGCTGCCATCATCTGGAATCTTGGCACGTGGTGGCTGGGACTTCCCGCCTCCTCCTCCCACACGCTCATCGGCTCGATCATCGGTGTCGGGGTCGCCAACGCTCTGATGCACGGCCGCGACGGCACCAGTGGCGTTGACTGGTCGCAGGCGGCCAAGATCGGCTACTCGCTCCTGCTCTCCCCGCTGGTGGGCTTTGTGTGCGCGGCACTGCTGCTCTTGGTACTGAAGGCGCTGGTGAAGAATCGCGCGCTTTACCAGGAACCCCAGGGTAATACGCCCCCGCCGTGGTGGATTCGCGGCATCCTGATCCTCACCTGTGGCGGGGTGTCCTTCGCGCACGGCTCGAACGACGGCCAGAAGGGCATGGGACTCATCATGCTGATACTCATCGGCACGGTGCCCACCGCCTACGCCCTCAATCGCGCCATGCCGCGCGAGCAGATGGCCCCTTTCATCGCCATGGCGAGCGCCACGCAGCACTCCCTCGAGAAGTATGCCACCGCGCCCGCCCCGGCTGATCCGCGCGCGACACTCTCCGACTTTGTGCGTACGCATACCTGGAATGATGCGCTGGTGCCGGCGCTTGCTTCGATCACCGGCACGATCGCCGAGCAGGTGAAGACCTACGGCACCTTCTCGCAGCTGCCGGCTGCGACGGTCACCAACGTGCGCAACGAGATGTACCTCGCCTCCGAGGCGGTGCGCTTCATGACGAAGGATCCGCATAGCAAGGCCTTCGATGCCGAGACCACCGGCGACCTCAATGCCTTCAAGAAGGAGATTGATCTGGCGACCAAGTTCATCCCGCTGTGGGTCAAAGTCGCCGTGGCGATCGCCCTGGGCCTGGGGACGATGGTCGGCTGGAAGCGCATCGTGGTCACGATCGGGGAGAAGATCGGCAAGACGCACCTCACTTATGCACAGGGGGCCTCCGCCGAGCTCGTGGCGATGAGCACGATCGCGGCGGCCGACATGTTTGGCCTGCCGGTCTCCACCACGCACGTGCTCTCCTCGGGGGTCGCCGGGACCATGGCGGCGAACCGCTCGGGCCTGCAGATGAGCACGGTGCGCAATCTCGCAGTGGCCTGGGTGCTGACGCTGCCGGCGGCGATCCTGCTTTCCGGCACACTCTATTGGATCTTTCGCCAGGTCTTCTAGCTATTCGGCCGGGCGCGACTGCGCCTGGGGCGGCCGTGGACGGGGCTGTGTGACTGGGGAAATCAGGGCGCGCGCGGGAGCTGCACCGCTTCAGATCCCGAGCAGCATGCGCCCGGGGTCTTCCAGTGAATCCTTGATCGCGACGAGGAATTGCACCGCCTCGCGCCCGTCGATGATGCGGTGATCGTAGGTCACCGCAAGGTACATCATCGGTCGCACCGCCACGGCGCCCTCGACCACCATCGGCCGCTCCTGGATCTTGTGCATACCGAGGATCGCGCTCTGGGGGGCATTCACGATCGGCGTGGACATGAGCGAGCCGAACACCCCGCCGTTGGTGATGGTAAAGGTACCCCCGGTCAGATCCTCGATGCCGATCGTGCCCTCGCGCGCCTTGCGCGCGTAGTCGGCGACCTCTTTTTCGATGGCCGCGAAGCTCTTGCCGTCCGCATCGCGCACGACCGGCACGAGCAGCCCGCGCTCGGTGGAGACCGCGACCCCGATGTCGTAGTACTCGTGGTAGACAATGTCGTTACCGTCCACGGAGGCGTTCACGACCGGAAACTTCTTCAGCGCCTCGATCGCCGCCTTGACGAAGAAGGACATGAAGCCGAGCTTCACGCCATGCTCCTTCTCGAAGCGCTCCTTGTAGCGCGCCCGCAGCTCCTGGATGGCGGTGAGGTCCACTTCGTTGAAGGTGGTGAGCAGCGCCTGCGTCGCTTGTGCCTCGACCAGGCGCTGCGCGATACGCGCACGTAGGCGCGTCATCGGCACGCGCTGCTCGGCGCGCGCGCCATTGGGGGCGCTCGGCCGCGGGGGCGTGCCGCCGCGCGCCGCGGGGGCCGCTGGCGTCACGGGTTTCACCGGCGCCGCTGACGGTGCGGGCGCTGCGACCGGCGGCGCCGCCTTGCCCAGATAGTCCACCACGTCGGACTTGGTCAGCCGTCCGTCGCGTCCGGAGCCGGGGATGCTCGCGGGGTTGAGGTGATTCTCCTCCACGAGCCGGCGCACCGAGGGGCTGAGGCGGGCGCTCTCCTTGCCATCCTCCGGCACGGTCTTGGACGCCTTCGCGGCCGGCACGGCCGTGGCGGGCGCACCGCCCTCCTCGATCACGGCCAGCAGCTGCCCGCTCGTCACCACCGCGCCGCTTTGCACCTTGATCTCGCGCACCACGCCGTTCGCCGGCGCCGGCACCTCCAGGACCACCTTGTCGGTCTCGAGGTCAGCGAGGTTCTCATCGCGTGCGATGGCATCGCCGGGCTGCTTGTGCCAGGCCACGAGCGTCGCGTCGGCGACCGACTCGGGCAGCTGCGGGACACGGATCTCGGTGCTCATGAGCTCTTTCTAAGCGGCGTGGCAGGCGCGGTGGTGGCCTTCAGGCGCTGCGTGTCGCGGGCGGAGTCCTCGGTGGCCGTGGCGTGCAGCGCGGCGGCCACGAGGGCCTGTTGCTCGAGCTCGTGGATCTTGCCGATGCCGGTGGCCGGGGCAGCCGCCGGGGCGCGGCCGGCGTACAGCACCTCGCGCCGTGCGCTCGCGAGTTCCTGCAGGCGATGGCGGATCTGGTACCAGGCACCTTGGTTCTGCGGTTCTTCCTGGCACCACACCAGCTCGCGCGCCTGCGGGTAGCGGCCGAGGATCCCCTGGTACTCCTCGTTCGGGAACGGATAGAGCTGCTCAAGGCGCACCAGCGCCACGTCGCGCCGCTCTTCCTTACGCCGCGCCTTGAGCAGATCGAAGTACACCTTGCCGCTACAAAACACCACGCGTCTCACATCCTTGGCGGGGAGGTCGTCGACCTCGCCGATGAGGCGGGCGAAACTGCCCCGGGTCAGCTCCTCGAGCGCCGACACCGACAGCTCATGCCGCAGCAGGCTCTTGGGCGTCATGACGATGAGGGGCTTGCGGAAGGCCTGACGCATCTGGCGGCGCAGCAGATGGAACATCTGCGCCGGCGTAGATGGCACACACACCTGCATGTTGTTCTCCGCGCAAAGCTGCAGGAAGCGCTCAAGGCGCGCCGAGGAATGCTCAGGTCCCGCACCCTCGTAGCCGTGCGGCAAGAGCAGCACGAGCCCGCAAAAACGCTCCCACTTCGCCTCTCCGGAGCTGATGAACTGGTCGATGATGACCTGCGCACCGTTGGCGAAGTCCCCGTACTGCGCCTCCCAGGCGACGAGGGAGTCCGGGTCGGTGGTCGCGTAGCCGTACTCAAACCCCATCACCGCTTCCTCAGAGAGTACCGAGTCGATGACCTGCACGCGCGGCTGGGGCACGGCGATGTGCTGCAGCGGAATCCAGGTGGCATCGGTGTTCTGATCGTGCAGCACCGCGTGGCGGTGGAAGAATGTGCCGCGGCCGGTGTCCTGGCCGGTGAGGCGCACGCCGAAGCCGTCCTCGACCAGCGAGGCATACGCGAGTGTTTCCGCACACCCCCAATCAAGGGGCTGCTCGCCGGCCAGCATCTTGCGGCGGTTGGCGATGAGCTGCGCGACTCGCGGGTGCAGCGTGAAGTTGGCCGGGTAACTCGTTATGCGCTCCCCGAGCGCGCGCAGACGCGCCAGCTCCACGCCCGTCATCACCCGCTCGGTGAAATCGACCTGCGCATATGCGCTCCAGTCGACGGTGTACTTGTTGCCGATCATGCCGAGCGACGCGCGCGCTTGCGGCCGGCCCTCATCGAGGCCGTTGCGGTACTGCTCGAACATCGCCTGCACTTCGGCCTCGGTAAGAATCCCGGCCGCGATCAGCTGATCCGCGTACAGACGTCGGGCTGTCGGGTGCGCGCGAATCTTGCGGTACATCACCGGCTGGGTGGCCGCCGGTTCGTCCGCCTCGTTGTGACCGTGGCGGCGGTAGCACACCAGATCAATCACCACGTCCTTGCGAAAACGCAACCGGTACTTGAGCGCGAGGCGTTCCACGAACACCACCGCCTCGGGGTCGTCGGCGTTGACGTGGAAGATCGGCACTTCGAGCATCTTGGCGACGTCGCTCGCGTAGATGGTCGAGCGCGCATCCTGCGGCTCGGAGGTGGTGAAGCCCACCTGATTGTTGATGATGACGTGCACAGTGCCGCCGGTAAAAAACCCGCGCGCCTGCGATAGCTCCAGCGTCTCCATGACCACGCCCTGGCCGGCGAACGCTGCGTCCCCGTGCACTAGGAGCGGCAGCACGCGCTCGGCGCGCACATCGCCGCGGCGCTCCTGGCGTGCGCGCACCGAGCCCTCGACCACCGGGTTCACGACCTCCAGGTGCGAGGGGTTGAAGGCGAGCACCGTGTGCACGTTGCCGTTGGCGGTGCGCAGGTCGGCCGAGAAGCCCTTGTGGTATTTCACATCGCCCGAGCCCTTCAGGCGGCTCGGGTCGTAGACCCCCTCGAACTCGGAAAACAACGCGGGCGGGGACTTGCCGAGCAGATTGACGAGCACGTTGAGGCGCCCGCGATGCGCCATGCCGATCACGACTTCCTCGACACCGGCGGCGCCGCAGTTCTGGATCAGATCATCGAGCAGCGGGATGAAGGCATCGGCACCCTCCAGCGAGAAGCGCTTCTGGCCGACGTACTTGGTATGCAGATACCGCTCCAAGCCCTCCGCGGCGGTCAGCTGCCACAAAATGTTGCGGCGTTCCTCGGCCGTGAAGCTGCCCTTGAGGCGCCCCTCCTGAAACTGATCCTGCAGCCACAGCCGCTCGTCGGAGTCCGACACGTGTGCGAACTCAGCGCCTACGGTGCCGCCATAGACGTACTCCAGCTGCGCGAGGATGTCGCGCAGCCTCATGCGCGGGGGCACCGCCTCGATGCGACTGCCGGTATAGAATTCCGCGTCCAGATCCGCAGCCGTGAGGCCGAAGTAATCCAGATCAAGCACACGCGGACGCGGCCGCGGACTCAACCCGAGCGGATCGATCTTGGCGACGAGGTGCCCGCGATTAATCCAGATCTGGATGAGGCGCGAGACGGCCGCCTGGCGCGCATCCGCGCTGGTGGTGGCCGACCCCGAGCCAGACCCGCCCGCCGCACGCTCGGCGATTGCCGCGCGCACCGGCGCGTGCGTGCGCTCCCCGCCCGCCGGGGGACCGAGGCTCGCGAAGTAGGTACGCCACTGCGGCTCAACGCTTGCAGGCTCACGCAGGTACTGCTCGTAGAGCGCGTCAAGAAACTCGGCGTTGCCGCCGTAGAGGGCTGTTGGTTCGAGCATCGGGGGAAAAAAACCGCCGGCAGGCCAATAGTTTAGCGAAAAAGGGGCGGTCGCGGAAAAACGCCCCCCGGCCGGGGACTTACAGCACGTTAAGGAGGCTGCACTCGTACGTGATGAGGGCGCCATAGATGGCGAGCACCAGGTACAAGAACACCCCCACCGGGATGTTCCCGAAGGCACGCAGGCGGGCCAACTGGGTGAGCAGCAGGACTCCCCCGGCCGTGAGCACCACTTTCACCAGCGCAAAAGCGAGCGCGGAATGACCGACCAGGGGTGCCATGAGGGGGTTGGCTTCAACCGCCAGCCCGCGCTCGACGAGCACCAAGGTCAGCAGCGCATCCGTACAGGAGCCGATCACGATCAGCATGGACACGGCGAGCCACTGCGGGTGATGCCAGTCGACCGCGTTGAGGGTGCGTTCATCGGCGCGCCGCGGCCCGCGCCGCCGCGGCCGCAAGCTCCCCCAGAGCAACGCACGCAGCACCCGCGAGCGGCGCTCAGCGCGGCGGCGCTCGGCCAGACCCGCTCGCGGATGGATGGGCTTGTCTTTCACGTCCATGGGAACCGTGTTCTTCTTCGGGCAGGAGGCGTCAGCGATCGGGCCACTGCATTCTAGCGATCCCGTGCCGGGCTCAGCTCATCTAGAAACGTGACGCAGCTCACATTCGCTACGCAACGCCCGGGTATGCGACATATGACATCTTCGGGCCACTCCTCTATATGATCCGCGGCGGATGTCCGTCGAACGCGCCAGCCCGATGAGCTCCCCGTTACCCGACGGACTGCCGCGGCCGCAGCGCTACTGGGCGATCGCGGCGATCATCCTGGCGATCGTCATGTCCGTGCTCGACAGCACGATCGTCAACGTCGCCCTGCCCCTGATCGCGCGCGAATTCCAGGTCAGCGCCGCCGCTTCGATCTGGATCATCAACGCCTACCAGCTCGCGATCCTCATGCTGCTGCTGCCGCTCGCCGCGCTCGGCGAAATCGTCGGCTACCGCCGCGTCTCGCAGGCGGGCGTGCTCATCTTCACCCTCGCCTCCCTTGCCTGTGCGCTCGCGCCCACGCTCCTCACCTTGAGTCTTGCGCGGGTGATCCAGGGCGTGGGCGCCGCGGGTATCGTGAGCGTGAATGCGGCGCTGGTGCGTTTCACCTATCCGCACCGCTTCCTCGGCCGTGCCATCGGCATCAACGCCTTCGTGGTGGCCAGTTCCGCAGCGATCGGGCCGACGATTGCCTCGGGGGTGCTCGCGGTCGCGCACTGGCGCTGGTTGTTCGGCATCAATGTGCCGATCGGCCTGGTGACCCTCCTGATCGCGCTCAAGTCGCTGCCCGAGTCTGAGCGCACTGCCCGCGCCTTCAACTACGGCGGCGCGCTGCTGTATGCGGGTTCCCTGGGACTCATCCTGAGCGGGCTGCAGGCACTGGCGCACCACGCGGCCACTTTGCTGGCGCTGGCACAGATTGGCCTGGGCGCGCTTCTGGGCTGGCTGCTTACGCGGCACGAGCTGTCACGGGCCGCGCCGCTGGTGCCCTTTGATCTGCTGCGCCGACCGATCTTCACCCTCTCCCTGGTTACCTCCGTGTGCAGCTTCATGGCGCAGATGAGCGCCCTGGTCTCGCTGCCGTTTGAGATTCAGCGCCTGGGACACAGCGCGGTAGAAACCGGACTTTTCATGACGCCCTGGCCGCTGGCGCTGGCGCTCGCGGCTCCCTTTGCCGGGCGCCTCGCGGATCGCTACCCCGCCGGCATTCTCGGCGGACTGGGGCTCGCGGTGATGGCCACGGGGCTGCTGCTGCTCGCGTTCTTTCCGAGCAGCGGCGGCAGTCTCGGTCTTATCTGGCGCATGGCACTGTGCGGGCTCGGATTCGGGTTTTTCCAGGCCCCCAACAATCGCACTATCATGGCGGCCGCTCCGCGCGCGCGCAGTGGCGCGGCCGGCGGCATGCTCAGTGCGGCGCGCCTGCTGGGCCAGACGCTCGGTGCTGCGAGCGTGGCGATCCTGTTCCGGGCGTATGCGGCGGCCGGATCCAATGTCGCGTTGTGCCTCGCCGCCGCGCTGGCACTCACGGGCGCGCTCGTAAGCCTGGTGCGCCTGAGGCACACCGTCGCATAGGGAGAATGACCATGTCGCAAGACCCAGGCACCCCACTCTCCCCGATAAAGCCGCCCTTCACCCTCAGCAGCGCCACCGCCAAGGTGCGCATGGCGGAAGATGCGTGGAACAGCCGCGATCCGCAGCGCGTGTCGCTCGCTTACACGGAGGACTCCGAATGGCGTAACCGCGCAGAGTTCTTGCGCGGCCGCGCGGCGATTCAGGAATTCCTGCGCCGCAAGTGGGACCGCGAGCTCGACTATCGGCTGATCAAGGAGATCTGGGCGTTCGGCGAGCGCCGAATCGCCGTGCGCTTTGCCTACGAATGGCACGATGACTCGGGGCACTGGTTCCGCTCCTATGGCAACGAGAACTGGGAGTTCGACGCCACAGGCCTGATGCGCCGGCGCATGGCCTCGATCAATGACCTGCCGATCAAGGAGAGCGCGCGCCAATACCACTGGAGCGCCCCGGGCGCGCGGCCGCTGGATCATCCGAGTCTGAGCGATCTGGGCCTGTGAGCCGCGCGCGGCTGCGGTGCGGCCGGCCCGCATCTAGCCGAGTGCGTTCTTGAGTAGCACCAGCAAGCGGCTCCAGGCCTTCTCCGCCTGCACCGGGTTGTAGACCTGAGAGTCCGGCGGACACCAGCCGTGCAGAGTGCCGGCGTAGACCTCGATCTCCGCGGGCAGCTTCGCCTGGGCAAAGGCCTCACGCAGCACGTTCTTCGCCTCCGGTTGCTTCTGGTCGTCATTCTCGGCGATGGCGAACAGATACCGGGCCTTGATCTTCGGCACGAGCAGATGCGGACTGTCCGGCTTGTCCGTCACGAGTCCGCCCCCGTGGAAGGAAGCGCCCGCGCCGACGCGCTCCGGCACCGCCGCCGCGGTCCTCATAGTGAGTGGGCCGCCCATGCAGTAGCCGGTGGTGGCCACCTTGCGTTTGCGATCGACTGAGGGCTGGCTGTCCAGAAATGCCACGAACGCCTTGGCATCGGTGAAGGAGGTCTCCTGCGTCAGCCCGCCCATGAGCGCCATGAGCGCGGAGCGCGTGGCCGGGTCGTTGAAATCCGGATGTTCCGGCGCGGTCGGCGCCTTCTGCTGGCGGTAGAAAGGATTCACCACCAGCACCGCGTAGCCGGACTGCGCCAGCCTCTTGCCCATCTGCCGGAACGCCGGGCGCAGCCCGAAGATATCCGGCCAGATAAGGACACCCGGGTGCGCCCCCTTGGTCGGATAGACAAAGTAGGCATCGGCGGTGCCATCGGGCGTGCGGATTTGGACCTCGCTCTCGGTGACCTCGGCGGCGTTTGCGACCGGCGGCAAGAGCGACATGAGACCGGCGCCGAGCGTGAGTGCGCCGAACTGCCGGCGCGACACGGCGCCTGACTTCAGCTGGTACTCGACCATGTCATCCAACGCGTCCTTATCGCACATGCTGAGTTCTCCGGGATCTTGTGGCTGGGGGCTCGGCGCCCTTTCGGGCACGCGCGCGGCATGTTGCGCCCGCCGGCCGATCTTCGGCAAGGCGTTACGACGACGTCGTGTCAGCGTACGCGGACACGGCTTGGGCGCCGGTCACACCTTTGACACCGACTCGGCAAGGGACCGTAACTTGCGGATACCTAAAATGTTTACTGCCCGCTTCAGCCGCTTAGGTGCGGCAGGATCAGCGCACTTCTTTTGTCATGCCGCGCGCGGCATACACACAGAAGCAACCGATGTTGGAGTGGGGCTGGCGCGCCGCGCTAAGGTGGCAACGGGCGTCGCGGCCCGTGAGCGCTCAGGGTGAGTTGGATGACCCCCTCGTTCGATTTTCCGTTCGCTCACGGTGCCGCGGCCGGCCCACCAGCGGTGCGCGCCTCTGCCACTGCTAAGTGCCCGGCGCTCCGGCCGCGCTGCACCCTAGGGTTTCGGATCCGAATCCGCGCGTTCCTGCTTCGCACTGGCTTTGGCAAGCTGGTAATCCGCGTCGGCCTGGTCGCGGCAGGATTTCTGCGCCGCACCGCTTAAGGCTTCGCACTGCGCGAGTGCCATGCGGTGCACTCCCTCGGCCTCCGTGTCCGCCATCTTTTCATTCTGCACCGCCGCCACGTGCGTTGCGTCGCGCTCGGATCGGTCGATATTTTCCGCGGCTCTCTGTTCAGCGGCAGTCGTGTCCTTGGCCACCTGCGCACCGCTCTTGGCGCGATCGCAGGCACCGAGGGCGCACGCGACGCTCAACGCGAACGCTACGGAAACTAATGTCTTGTTCATCGGCTGCACTCCGAATTGTTGGAAAATCAGCACGCCCTCATCCCGCATCGCGGCCCGCCATACGACGGATCACTCTTGGCGCAACGATAGCTTCCACCCGGAGCGTCACCTTGTCGGTCGGGAGCGTTGTGGATCTCGCGTAGGAACGCGGCTACACCGTTGTCGCGGAGCACCCGTGGCCGGAAACCAAAGATGCGCCGCAGCCGGGCGGAATGGCAGTATCCCGCGGCTGTCCGGTTTGGCACCGCCCGGAAACCGCATCGCCTAAATTGACGCGGTCGCCGCCCTCAGCGGCGACCGCGCTTGGCATCGAGCAGCGCCAACGGCGCTTTCTCTTAATGCCCCTTACCCTGGTCGCCGGCGATCTTCAACATACACTTCTGTTTCAGTTGATTCTCAGACAGACCGGTGTTCTTGGCCTTTTCATCTGAAACGCACTGGTCCAGTTTCGGGTCCTGCGCCGCGGATGAAGATGAGGCGCCCTCAATTGCTGGCGTGTTGGTCATGTCTTGGGAACTTGGCGAGGTTGCACTCGTATTTCCCGGGTCGGTGCTGGCCGGTGGCGGGGTCTGCGCGACCGCGACGGCTGCGGCGAGGAGTGCCAACACCGCGATGACGGCGGACGTTCGATGAGTAATCATTTGGGATCCTCCGGTGGGTAGCGGGTACACGCGCGTAGACTCCGCCACGCGCGACCGACGTGATATCCGGAATGCTGCGCAGTCGCGGTGGGGTCAATCTGACAAGCGAGTGTCGCAATTTGGAATCAAGAGCGAACCCCTCTCGATGTGTGGCGCCGCAGAGTCGCTGGCCATGTTGGCCACAGGGGCCCTGGTTCCGTAGCCATCCGACGACACTGCGCTGCAAGCACATTGGCGCCGCAACCGTATGATGCGTTCGGTACACCGATGAACAAGCCATCCCGTTATCTCGAGGTGCACGTCGACGGCGCCACTCTGCACCGCAGCGAGCGACGCGTTCTGACCGAGATCCACTGGACCCTACGTCCGGGACAGCGCTGGGTGCTGGGCGGCGCGAATGGAAGCGGCAAGACACAACTCCTGAAGCTGATCGCAGGCATTGTCAGGCTCCCTTCGACGCTACACCCGACATTGCGTTACCGCCTCGGCGGGGAATGGCACCGCGTGCCTTACGCGGTCAAGACGCATATTGCATACGTCGGTCCTGAACGCCAGGACAAGTATCAGCGGTACGAGTGGAACGTCTCCGCCGAGGAAGTTGTCGGCACGGGCGTGCACGGTAGTGACATCCCGCTTATCGCTCTGAGCGTCGCCGAACGTCAACGCGTGCGCCTGACGCTTAAAAAGCTCGGCATTGCCCCACTTGCTGGGCGCTCCTTTCTTGAGCTTTCCTATGGAGAGCGTCGTATGGTGCTGCTCGCCCGCGCCCTCGCCTCACGTCCTGCGCTGCTTCTCCTCGATGAAGTTTTCACCGGACTTGACGCGGCCAACCGCGGCCGCCTGAGCCACTGGCTTGCAAGCCAGAGGGGTCGCCTCCCGTGGGTGCTCGCGACTCACCGCATCGAGCATGTTCCGGTCAGCGCGACGCACTCACTCATCCTGCACAAAGGGCGCGTCCTGTATTCCGGGCGCGTGCGGCATGCAGTGCTGGCCGAACACCTCGGCCCCAGGTGGAATCCGCAGGATCGCGCCCCCGGCGGCGACGCCCCGAGCGCGAGCGTTGCCCGCCGGGCGCACCGCGGCACAAGCGGCTCCACGCCCGTGCTCGTGCAACTGCGCAACGCGCGGGTTTTCATGGAAAAGCGTTGCGTCCTGCGGGGTATCAACTTGACGGTCAGGGCGGGAGAGTTTTGGGTGATTCACGGCGGCAACGGCGCGGGCAAGACCACGCTGCTGCGAACGCTCTACGGCGACTTCGGCGTGGCCGTCGGGGGAACTATTAGGCGAGCGGGCATCGGGCCCGGGATAGCGCTCGACAAATTCCGCAGGCGCGCCGGACTCCTCGCCCCGCACCTGCAGACACGCTATCCACGCTGGCTTACCGTGAGCGAGGTCGTGCAATCGGGCCGTCGCGCCAGCGTTGGTTTGCATCATAAGCCGACACCACGCGACCGCGCAGCGGCCCGCCACGCGCTGCAGTCGCTGGGTCTATCTAAGCTCGCACGCCGAAAGCTGGGTGAGCTTTCCTACGGCAAGGCCCGTTTAGCGCTGTTAGCACGAGCTTTGGTGTGCAATCCGAAGCTGCTGCTGCTGGATGAGCCCCTGGACAGCATCGACGCGCCCACGCGCCGCAAGCTCACGCACCAGATCGTGCGCCTCCCCGCGTCGGGCGTCGCAGTCGTGGTCACCTCCCATAGCGCAAGCAGCTGGTCAGCCAGCGCCACGCACGAGATCGAACTCGCCGGCGGAGGCGTGCGCTATTGCGGCCCGATGCGAAGCTCAGCGCACATCGCCTGAGACGAAGCCGATCCGGGTCGAGTTCGAGCCGGAGCCGACACGCGGGTGCAACTGATAACCCCCTTAAACGCGCCGCTGGATGTGCACGCGCACTTGCCGCAGCACTTCGTCGTCGGTCCGTTTCTCAACCATGCGGAGTCGGAGGTGGAGCAGCCGGCGCATCTGTTGGATTTGGAGCTGTACCCGGTGATTGCGAGCCGCGTGGCGCGCCGGCGGGCGGACCGAAGTCAGGCGGGGGAGCGTACATTCGCTCGCGCATCCCGTGCATCCCAAAGACAGGGCAGCGATGGCGGCCGTGAGCTGCGGCGAATATGGCCCCAAGGATCAGTAGAGCCGCCAGCGCGAACGCCCAGAATCCGAGGTATTTTCCAAAGCTGCGCATCGCACCCTCACAGCGGGCCGACAGGAAGAGCACAACGTATCCGGCAATGGTCAGTGCGGTGGCCGGAAACAGCACCAGCAAGTAAATCATAGGAGTACCCGTGTTCGCGCGAGGAGACTTGATCTTACTCCGAGTTGCGATGCGGTCCTGTGTATCCCTCTTGGTGCTCAAACCGTCGGGGCTGAGTCCTCGCGCAGCGCGGGGGCCAGAGAGTGCCGAGCGGTGTTATTGAAGGGTTCCCGCTCGCCACATCTCTCGGTGGGTGTTCTCAACTCAGTTGATCTCGTCCATGTTCGTTCGAGCGCGCACGAACGGATAACTGTCGATGCTAACCCAACCCTGGAATGGCCGATCGAGATCGGCGATGGCCAGCATCGCAAGTGTGATCAGCAGCGTCAGAGAAAAGCCGGAAAGACATGCAGACGCGCATTGCCCGAACCGAACATCGCGACCGATGCGACACGCCGCCGACCATCAGTACGCACCAGAATATGCCGGGTAACCTGGTGCGCCTTGCAGCAATCGCGTGCGTCGCCATTGCGTCATGGTGCTCAGCTCGGACAGCGCGTGATCGAGCGCTGTGATTTCCGTCGGCGAAGCGTCCTTCACCGACATCAGGGTTTTCCACATGGACTGGTTGATCAGGTGGCTGAGCTCGGGCGCCTGGGCTTTTGCCATCACCGGCCTAGGATCCTTTGGGAACACGAGCTTAAACGCAAGCGCTACAGTAGTTTAAGGCCGATCGAGTTGGCGTACCGGCTGCGGCGCGCCGAGTGGGCAATGGCAGGCTCACTCGCATCCGAGCCTTTGCCCCGGAGCGATGTCAGGCCCGGTTTGGCTGACGGTACCGATGCAGACGATGGACTGGAATTGATCCAGGCCGTCGTACGCGTCGCGCACGACCGGGTGAGTTGATGGTCGATCGAGCCTCGGTGGCGAACCCCACTAATGGTGGGGCCTGCGCATGACGCCGTCGGCATCGACCTCTGTATCGCTCCAGGTGGGTCGTTGGGTGAACAAGCATCGAACCCAGGCCCAACACATCAACAGATCCCGCGCGGGCAGCAGCCAAAACTCCCGGAGCGGAGGCCGAGCGCCGTGCAGTCGATTCACAAAATGCAGCGCCAACCGCGCCATGACGGTCGCCTGGAAGAGCACCCATACGGTCGTGGAGAATGATGGCTCTGCCGCACTGAGAACAGTACCAAACACTGCCAGGGGAACGCTGAAGGTTATAAAAAGAAATGGAAAACTGTGCGGTTGCAACATTCGTATCGTGCGCATCCACCGCAGCTCACGGCGCACAAGCGAGTCGAAGTTTAGCTCATGGTGCTGCGCCTTGAGCACATAGGGCGACAACACGATCCGCTGTCCCAATCCGCCAATCAGTTCCCCCAGTCGATAGTTTTCACCAAGATCATTGGCCACTGCCTGCAGGCCGCCGATCGCCTGCAGGGTATCCCGCCGCAGACACAAGGTATTGCCGGAGACATAGCCCCGGTAGCCGAAGAGCCAGCCGAGCAGCACCACCGGAACATACCATTCGTTTGTGTATGTCGCGCCAAGTCGCGACCAGATCCGCCGGGTTGGCACGCCGCGGTAAATGCATGTGACCAGTCCCACCTTGTGATCCCGCAACGGCGCAGTCACCGTGCTGAGATAGTCTTGTCCAACCAAGGTGTCGCTATCGGCCAGCGCCAACACATCGTGGCGTGCGCGCGCGATCATGTTAATCAGGTTGCTGATCCTGCGGTTACGCCCGTGCCGCTGCGAATTGACCACGACGTCGATCGGAAGTGAGGGGAATTCCGCGATCAGCTGTCCGACGACGACGAGGGCGGGATCAGCCGGGTCGAGCACGCCAAAAACGATCTGAAATTCTGGATGAACCTGCTGACAGAACGAGCGCAAGCGCTCGTACAAACCTGGTGCCGCGCCACACAAGGGCTTGAGAACAGTCACCGCTGGCGGTCGCAGCGAATTTGTTGGCACTCTACGAACTTCCCAGACCAGTACCGCCAGGAGAGTTAGAAC
The DNA here is from genome assembly GCA_963850955.1 of uncultured Pseudomonadota bacterium. Lineage (GTDB taxonomy): Bacteria > Pseudomonadota > Gammaproteobacteria > Steroidobacterales > Steroidobacteraceae > 13-2-20CM-66-19. The sequence continues at coordinate 2,446,928 of CAWKMW010000004.1, read as the reverse complement.
AGCGTAGCTCGCTGCCAGAGCCACACTGGCAATGCCAACGATCTCCATGAGCAGATAAATCAAGGGCATCGGCGCGCACACCCCCTCATATCCTCGTCACCGCTAAGGATGCGGCCCTTCATATTTGCGTGTGTGGCGTCGCACTCGCGTGACATCGGCATACCATCCGGAGTGCTTGGGTATCGCGCGCCTTGTGGCGCGAGGATAGGACCGACTCGCTTAAGAAATACTTAAGAGCGCTGCCTGCCGTCTTCGAGTGTATTGGCAGCAGCGCGCGATACGCGCGGCGGCGCACCGACACCGAGCGCGCCGCCCGAGGCACCGGAAACCGAAGGCTGGTAGCGGCCGCGTCCTAAAAGCTCTTGCTGACCCCGATATAGATCCCGTGCGGCATGATGCGCAGGATGTAAGGCGTGTCCGGTCGGTGCATGAGCCACCCAGCCGTCGTGCCGATCGCAAAGCCGGCGATGACGTCCGACTGCCAATGCACCTGTACCTTCATGCGTGCGATGCTGTCATAGACCGGCAGCACCTCGAGCGCGTAGATGAGCGGTTCATCCGGGCCGTACTCGAGCACGAGCGGTGTTACGATCGAGCTCGCCGCGGTCACGTCGCCACTGGGAAAGCTCGCGTTGCCGTGGCCCTTAAACCACAGATTCGGATCGTTGTTACTGTCGATCGGCCGTGCGCGAGAACGCGTACTTCAGGGCGACGGCTGTGATGCCCGCAGCTGCCGACGCATCGACCGACTGCCAGAGCGTACGACCGAAGCGTGTCTCCCCGCCCTCCCAGAGTGCTCCAACCACCTCACCGCCAATCAGGCCATACTCCAGCACTTCCTGGTAATTGCGCTTCCAGATGCCGCTGTTATCGTAGGTCAACTCGTGATCGATCCCCAATATCCCCCCGCCGGCAAGGCATGGAGTGGGCCGCGCGAGCGACAACAGAAACAGCGAACCGACGACCAAGGCGATCGCCGAACCCTGGCGACCAGGGCACAGGGGCGTAGCGGCGGCGACGCGCATGGCGACGGCAGGATAGAAGGCTCATGCTTAAGGCGGACTTAAGCAAAACGGTGCTGAAATTGGCGCGCCGCCAAGGGGACCAGGCCGTGCGAATTCTGCTGGTAGAGGACGACGAGATGCTGGGCGAGGCCGTCCGGGATGGACTGCGCCAAGACGGCGATGTCGTCGATTGGGTGCAGGACGTCGGCGCCGCGATCGCGGCATTGTCGACGTCGACCTTCAGTGCACTGGTGCTCGATCTGGGTCTGCCCAGTAGCGACGGGCTGAGCCTGCTGCGCTGGCTGCGGCAGAATGGACACGCCACGCCGGTAGTCATCGTAACCGCGCGCGACGGCGTGACTGATCGCATCGCAGGCCTTGATGCTGGCGCGGACGACTACCTAATCAAGCCCTTCGATATCGATGAGCTTTCCGCCCGACTGCGCGCCATAACGCGCAGGGTAGCCGGCTGTGCCGAGTCCGTGCTCATGGCGGGCGACGTAGTGCTTGACCTGCGCCAGCGCTTGGTCACCTACCAGGGCGAGCCAGCGGGCCTCACCGCGCGTGAGTACGCGGTGGTCGAGCTACTGATGCGCAAGTCCGGCTGCCTGGTGACCCGCGCCGAGATAGAGGAGGAGTTGTATGGATTCGACGATGACATCGCCAGCAACGCCATCGAAGTCCACATCCACAACCTGCGACGCAAGCTCGGTCCGCACTTCATTACCAACGTTAAAGGACGTGGTTACCGCGTCGACACCGCTCACTAAAAGGGAACGCCCGTGGTCGCTGCGGCGTCGCATGGCGATGGCCGTGGCGGGCGCTACCTGGGTGGTGTTCCTCATTCTCGGACTTCTCGTTTACCATGCGGTGGCCGGCAGCACAGCTGCGCAGTTTGACGAGATGCTGCAGCAGCAGGCGGTACTTGCTCTTCGCTACGCTGATCACGAGTACGGTGAGGGCGACAGCGTGGTACCGCACTCGGGCGCGGCGAGCGCTCGGGCGATGCCGTTTGAGGTCGTCTATCAGATCAACACACGCGCAGGGCAGCTGCTCTACCGCTCAGCCGGCTCACCCTCGGCGCCACTAGCCGTCGGCAACGAGCCAGGCTACTCCAACGCGGTACTCGATAATCGCCCCTGGCGAGTGTACTCGCTGAGTTCCGCCTCCACCCCGCTGGTCATACACATGGCTGAGCCGCTTGAGAACCGCGAAGCGGCGTTGTCGCGCACGCTGCGAGCCGTGGCGCTGCCGCTGCTGTCCGCACTGGTGTTACTAACCGCGCTGGTTATTGTGGTGACGGAGCGCGCCTTCCGGCCGGTGCGCCGCATCGCCGCGGACCTTGCCGGGCGCGGCGCCGATGATCTCTCGGCGGTGAATACAGCAGCGATGCCGGTCGAGACGCATGCACTGGGGGTTGCTCTCAACGGCTTGCTGGCGCGTCAAGCGGAAGTCCTGGCTCGCGAGCGTCGCTTCACCGCCGACGCAGCGCATGAGCTGCGCACACCGCTTGCCGCCCTGCGGGCACAGGCGCAGGTCGCCGCCCGTGCCACTACGCCCGCGGAGACGCGGCGCGCACTCGACAAGCTGCAGGCGAATATCGACCGCACCACGCACCTCGTGAGCCAGCTGTTGTCGCTGGTGCGGCTGGAACCCGGATCGTCTTTCATCGCCGGCCAGGTCACCCAGGCGCAGGTCGTGGTCGATCTGGTCCTCGAGGACTTGGCACAGCCGGTACGCGAGAAGCAGGTGGAGATCACAATCTCCGGCTGCCTGCAACGGCTGCCCGGCTCTCCCGAAGTGCTCTACCTGCTGATCCGAAATCTGCTGGAAAACTCAATCCGTCACGTAGGTGAACGGGGCCGAATTGCTCTCGAGGTGACCGCCCACCTCCAGTTCACTGTTCTTTCGATCAGCGACAACGGACCGGGGATCCCGAGCACGCAGCGCTCGCGCGCATTTGAGCGCTTCTACCGCATACCGGGCGGCCCCTCGGGCGGCAGCGGTCTTGGGCTCTCGATCGTCGGCCGGGTCGTGGAGCTGCTGGGCGGTGACATCGAATTATCGGCCCCGGCCACCGGCACGGGGCTGGTGGTCACGATGCGCCTGCCGTTCACGGGCGCGCAACCCCAGAGTGGTGGGACGGCTGCCTAGAGCGTCGATGTGCCAACGCCGTTTGGCTCGGGTCGCGCGTATCCGAAACACCGCCTACGAACCACGTGCTTAATCGGGGAGCTTCTGAGTGAAGTAAATTCCCGGGACTCCGTGAGGGCTCAGTCCGATCGCGAGTACGTTCCTTCCCGATCCCCACAGATGCACGACGGGTAAGCCGGTTCGGCGGAAGCTCCGCACTACCCGCTCCAGTTCGGGTTTTTGCCATCGTACGGGAAATGCGAACTTCGAATCGTTTTCGACTGTCGCGCCGGCACTCGGAGGTCCGAGGGGGATTTCCTGACTACCTAAGTTGTGTCGGGCCAGGTCAAGGGCGAAGGACCTGCGTTGAATCCCGGACGCTGCGGCGGGGGATGCCGTCAGTGCTAACGCGAGCGGATGGGAAACATGCCCCGCGCGCGGTGAGACCGAATTGCCCAACGACGACCCCGCCACTGCGGTAAGCGGCGACGCACTCATTACACATGCTGCGATCAGCACGGATGCGAGTTTCAGAGCAGATCCTAGTTTGCCTTGTGCCACCTGCGCGCGGCGTTCCACGGGGTCCTCCTTCCTCATGGCTCTTTTTCTAGGATCTCAGAGTACCCGCCGTGGGGCCGAGCTTCAGCCAGTGAACGGTACACGCAGGTGTGAGTTGCCGCTTACTCCACGAGTACCCGGCAACTGTGATGCGGCTGGGAGAGGAGTTCGTCGGGCCATCGAATGCGATGCAACGGGGGCCTCAGGCCCGGCGGTAGCCTACCGCCTACATCAACTGCAGATCTCGTGAGACGGCAGCCACGATGGGACGCGTCCAAACTCGCCGCCACGTGATTTCCACGTACCAATGGGATTCAAGTCATGAATAACGACCAGATCAAGGGACGCGCCGCGGAAGTGGCCGGTAAGACGAAGAAAGTCGTAGGCAAGGTAATTCACAACGACTCGCTCGAGGAAAAGGGCGCCGCCGAAGAAGTGGCCGGCAAGGTACGCGCGACCTACGGCGACGCGAAGAGTCAGGTGAAGAAAGAAATCAAGAAGGACTAATACGCTGCGAGCGTGACGCACCTTTGGAGGTCACTATGAAATCGAAACTTATTTTCTCTTGCATTCTGACGGCTTCGCTCGTGGGTCCGGCGGTAGCACTCGCCGATGCCGACAGCCCCCACCCAGGCACTTACGTCAAGGACTCGGCGATTACGACCGACATCAAGACGAAGCTGGCGGCTCATCACATTAGCAGCCTCACCAAAATCAAAGTCGATACGGATGCGAACGGCGTGGTTTGGCTAAGCGGAACGGCTCCGACCCAAGGCGCTGCTGATCAGGCTGTCCGACTGGCGCGCAGCACGGATGGCGTCAAGGACGTACAAAGCCAGATCGTTATAACTCCCAAGTAGGCTCGATCGTTTGTTGAGTAGTTGGGCTCGGGCGGCGCACGCCGCTCGAGCCTGGCTGGCTGGCTCAACCTCCCAGAGCCTATACCTCCAAGCTACTCCTTGGCAGCCCCGCGGGCAGGCGGCAATACCTCTGTCTGCATGAGCGCATCTGTCTCACCTGGGGCGAGCGATTCTTACTGTTGAGAATTCTTGCCGGCATCGGGGCGAGACGCGCCTCACGCTTGGCGACAGTCAGGGAGGGCCGTCCTAAGCAGCTTGCCGTGATCAGGCGCCCATGGGTTGGTCCGCGGCCCGTGGGCGGCCGACTGACGCAGCAATACCCTCTCTAAGCCTGCTGCTAGTGATGTTGAAACGGGTCTCGTAGGCCATAACTCACTGAGTGTTGCTCAGGCAGCGGACAGCGCGAGCGGTAACGCAAGGTGTCTACTCACTGCATTACTGGAGTGCACGTGAGGTTGACGATATGAAGTTCTCGAATCGGTTTTCCGCACTGGGTGTGCTCGGCTTGGCCGCCGCGATGATGTGCTTATCAGGCTGCGTAGTACACGACCGTGAGGTAGTCCATGACGGGGGCTATGCTCAGGGCTACAAGGAAGGTTATTACGATCGTGAGCACAATCGTTATTGGCATGACCAGGCGTGGCACGACTGCGTTGAGCACGATACACATTGTGGCTGAAACTGTAGCGCTTCCTGGCCAGGCGGCAGCGAATCGTGACTCGCTCGCCGCCTGACTAGCGCACGCGACGGAGGGAAGCGCTCCTCGGGTCAGATCTTCGCCTGCGCTACATCGTGCGTGCTGACCGCTGCATGGGACGCCAGAGTACCGATGTGACGGCGGCCCTTGAAGGCGTACCACAACAGGCCGGTCCCTAGGATCACGCCCGTGTATGCGAACGCACCCCACGTGTTGTACCAGGGTGTCCCGTAGACCGCTTCGCGCGGCCAAGCCAGGTTGAGTGCCATCCCAGCACCCCACAGCACCGCGACGACATTGATCAACAGCCCCCACCTGCCCATGGTGAAGTATCCACCCGCCGCGAGATCCGCGGGGGGCCAGTGCCCGTTCAGACGCTTCATCAGCAGCGGGACCGTCACCATCAAATACGCAAGATAGATCATGATTACCGCGATCGATGTGAGAACGGTGAAGATCTTTGGCTGCCCGATGTTGATGACCAGGATCAGCGCGGCAATCACGCCGATGACGACAGCGGGAGTGATCGGTGTCTGAGTGTCAGGATTTACCCGGGCGAGTTTTTCCCCGAACGGAAGCGCGTTGTCGCGCGCCATTGCAAAGGTTAGGCGGATGGCGGCGGTGTGCACAGCTAGCGAGCACACGGTCACCGCGATCGCGATGCAGATCAGGAAGACCTTTCCCAACGGACCCCACATTACTTGCTCGACAATGTACTGCAAGCCGCCGCTGCTGCTGCCGATCTGCGGGTCCTGCAAGTTAGGTGCCGACATGACCGCGAATGTCAGGATCGCGCCGCCGATGACGAAAGAGGCGAGGATGGCCCGAAGAATCGCCTTGGGAGCGGTGCGACGCGGCTCGACCGTTTCCTCGCCCAGGGAGCTCGCGGTGTCGAATCCGTACATCACGTATCCCGAGGCGAGCGACGCCATGAGGAATGCACCCAGATAGCCGCCGCGGGTACCAGCGCCGTAACCGCCCGTCGAAAAGAACACCGCGGGCCCGCGCGTCGTATGGAGCGCCAGAATGATTGCAATAAGGCAGGCGGCAATGAGCTCGATGAAGACACCCGCACTATTGATCATCGTCATTAACCGAACCCCGATCGCATTGACGACGGTAGTGAAGAGAATGAGGACCGTACCCAGGATCACCGCGTTGGTGGCGAAATCGTAGGCACCGTTGCCGTCGCCGACGAGCTGAAAGCCGCTCCACAACCGTGGCAGGTTCAGTTGCAGCGCAAGCACCACCGCCGACAGCGTGACGATCGACGCGGTGAGCATCAACCAGCCCGCAGACCAGGCTACGACGCGGCTCCCCAGCTGTTTGGACCAGTTATAGACCGATCCCGCGACGGGGTATTTGGCGGCCAACTCCATAAAGCACAGCGCGACCGCGAGCTGCCCAATGAGTACCATCGGCCAGGACCACAGGTAGGCCGGGCCGGCGGCACCGAAACCGAAGTAGAACAGCTGGAACGTGCCGGTGAGGATCGAGATATAGCTGACCCCCGCGGCAAAGCTGCCGAACTTCCCGATGCCGCGATCGAGCGATTCCTTGTATCCGAAATGCTCCATGCCGCTGTCGGTCCGAGCGGTGTCGGCGTTCTCAAGCATGCGCGTGCCCCTGTGAATCAGATTCAGCGGCCTCCCCTACCGCGGTCAAGCGCTGGCCGCTGAAGTTCGACCGTCCATTATTAATGTGTCAGAGGTTGCCGTCCGCCACTCCAGGCGCCGGTGCACCCGAGAAAGCTGCGGCGAACGGCAGAAAGGACGTCCGAAGTCGACTCGTGCTCCATCCGATGGCCGGTTTGCTAAGCAGGATGTAATCCGCGCCGTTCCAACAGCTCCTTCTCCTCTTTACTTCTGAGCGGTTTGATGCGCCCTTCGCCTGCGTCTTGCCCAGATCGATCAACCTCTATCGAGATCAACCTCTATCGATGAGTCGCCCTAGGCCGCAGAGTCATGTGCCGCTACTATATCCTAAGTAATTGATTTCCCGAGATGACGAGTGACCAAATTCGCTTACAGAGGCCCGCGTCGCCCGTGAAATGGGGCCGATCGCTCCAGCAATTTGCTCTTCGGTGGGACATTCAGCGATCCTTCGATCCACCATCAGATACTTGCCACATTTACGTAAGAGCTCAGGCTCGCGGCCTTCTCTGGCGGGCGCAGGGGACGCGAACCGTTGCAAGACAGAGCCCAGAGTTCATTAAAGAGTGGCGCGCGCCGAGGGCGCTGCTGGCGCCGGACTCCTCCGGATCCGAGCGCAGGGAAATACGTCGGGTGGGTGAGGTCACCGAAGTTCTGGGAGTCGCAAACTTCGCCAAGTTGGCCACGGTCCTCCACCGGAATACCGAGACGCTGTACGCCCGAACGCGGCAGGGGTACGCGCCTAGGCCATTGATTGCGCTGCAATCTCAAAAGAGCGCAGTCGTGCACGATGATCAAAGATCTGAGAGGTCATGATCAGCTCGTCCGCACCAGTCCGTGCGGCGAAGTTGAGTAAGTCCGAGCGCACGACTTCTGGCGTACCCACAGAGGCACAGGATAGGACCTGATCGAGGATGGCTCGTTCCTGCGGGCCGAGGCGCTCGAGGTAACCCTCAACCGGGAGCGGCAGCTGCGAGGGGCGACCACTTCGAAGGTTAACGAATGCCTGCTGCATCGAAGTTGCTCGGAACTTAGCTTCCTCGAGCGTATCGGCTGCGAACACATTAAAGCCGAGCATCACATACGGTTGCTGCAGTTGTCGCGACGGCCGGAACTGCGACCGATACAGCGTGATCGCTTCCATCATCTGTGCCGGCGCAAAATGCGAAGCGAATGCGTACGGCAAACCAAGCGCCGCCGCGACCTGAGCCCCAAATAAACTCGAGCCCAAAATCCAAAGTGGGACGTTCAGTCCGACTCCTGGTACGGCACGCACCCTCTGGCGGGGCGAGTCCGAGAAATAGTCGGCGAGTTCGAGCACATCCCGCGGAAACTCTTCTGGGTCCGAGGACAGATTGCGCCGTAACGCTTGCGCGGTCGGTAGGTCTGAGCCAGGTGCACGGCCAAGACCTAAATCGATTCGGCCGGGATACAGCGACTCCAGGGTGCCGAACTGCTCGGCGATCACTAACGGAGAATGGTTCGGCAACATGATGCCGCCCGCACCGACGCGGATCTCAGAAGTGCCGCCCGCGACATGGCCGATAAGCACAGCCGTCGCAGCACTGGCGATCCCCGGCATGCCATGGTGTTCGGCGAGCCAGAAACGCCGGTATCCGTACCGCTCGGCATGCCGCGCCAAATCCAGGGTATTGCGGAACGATTGCGCAGCATCGCCCCCAAGATTGATAGGTGAAAGATCAAGAACGGATAGAGGGATCATAGCTTCAGTGTGGGGGCAGCCGTGGTCATCTCAATGACGAAGCTCAAGCCACGGCGCAGCATCGCAACTTCTTGCCGGCCGTCTGGTAACTGCAAAACTTGCGCACGTTCGTATCCCTCGGGACGTCCCCGAACGCGCAGTGGGGCGCGACACAATCGTACCGTCGATTAGCGGGTCGCTCGCGCGCCCGCGCGCAGCATTCACACGTAAACGCATGAATCTGTTCAAATCGAGGAATGCGCCTCACCCGGAAAATTCCTAGACTTCCGAGCACAAGTGCAAATGATCAATTTGCGGCAGACTTCGCCTAGTGAGCAGCGTGACGGTTGAAACTGCGCGGCAGTCGATCGCCTGGTGGGAAGGCGCCGGCGGGGTGCTGCTGGGCGCTGTCATAGGCGTGATCGTTGGCAGTTTCATCCCGCTGCTATGGTCAAGATGGACCCGCGCCACTGAGCGTCGGGGCGAACTCCATGCGATGGCAGCCGAGCTGTATCACGCGCGGTTGGCCATGAACGCGCTAAGTAAGACGCGGCCACTCGTATTGGCTCCCCTCTACCATGTGCCGCTGAGCACCTTTGAGCGCGCACTACCGAAGCTCATCGGCGACGGGTCGCTGACGGGTACCGAGGCGGCGGCCCTTGTCGAATACGTCGTGCGCGCTGAGGAGCTCAATCGCGGCTTCGATCTCGCAACGCAAGTGCACTCGAGCGGGGGAACGCTCGAAGCGCTCGTCGAGCAGTACAAGCGAAACCATGCAAAGGTGCAGCATATTCTTCACGAGAAGCAAGAGCGTCTGGGCGGCCTCACGGTGTTCGATGCCGTCGAGGGAGCGATTTACAGGCTCTCTGGCGAGGCTCCGCCGGAGCGCAAACCGTCGTGAAACGCACCGGATGACGGGATGTTGGACGAGCAGCGGCGCTTCATCGACCGCAATGGCAGCCGATGATGGCCTGATCCGACGCACTTGGATTCTGCGCACGCAGCTGCGCAACACGGGGTTTCAGGGCCGCGTGCGTGCTGTCACTACTGTTAGTCGGATCACTTAGCGATTGTGGACTCGCACGGGCAACGTCGCGTTGGTGATGTACGTCTGTCACACCACGAACGATAAGACGTTTCGGAACGTGGAGTATTTGCGGCGCCAAGGTGAACAGGTGGAGGCCGTCGAGTGTTACTTCGGTGGGCAAAACAGCTTTCCAACTGCGGTAGCCGGGCAGAAGCAGCGCCCTAGGGCCTGTTAACACTAAGTGATATGCTGTGGGTATGGAAATCACACCCGAACAGTACGCACGGATCGAGCCGCACTTGCCGATTCATCGTGGCAACGTCTCGCATGAGAACCTCAACGTGATTAACGCGATCCTGTTTGTCGCGGAGAACGGCTGCAAGTGGCGCGCGCTGCCGAAGCGCTTCGGTAACTGGCATACGATCTACACGCGCATGAATCGCTGGGCAAAAGCGGGGGTTCTGGATCGGCTTTTTGCCGAGCTGCAGCGCGAACAGCTCATCCGCATCAAGATCGAAGCGGTGAGTCTGGACAGTACGATCGTGAAGGTTCATCCGGATGGTACCGGTGCTCTAAAAAAAACGGCCCTCAAGCGATCGGCAAATCCCGTGGCGGCTGGAGTGGCTGGCGACAATTAGATTTGCCGGTAATTGTCGTCGGTCGTGGTGGACTGCGCGACGGTGACGACAATTAGATTTGCCGGTCGACGGGCCTCATCCGCGGTCTGGTCTACTCAGCCCTCACAAGGGGGGCTGAGTGGTAACAGACGAACAGGTGAGGTTACTCATGTCATTGTTAACGCAGGGGATTGCGCAGGTGACCGCGGCGGCGAAGGCGGGGATGAGCGAGCGTAGTGCGCGCAAGTACGGGCGCTTAGGCCGTGCGCCCTCGCAGATGAAGGTGCCCCACACGTGGCGGACCCGACCCGATCCCTTCGAAGGTGTGTGGTCTGAGATCGAAGCGCTGCTGCACCAGGACGGTGGCCTGCAGGCGAAGACGATCTGGACGGAGCTGAACGAGCGCTATCCGGGTCGCTTCAGCGCCGGGCAGTTGCGCACGTTGCAGCGGAGGCTACTCGCATGGCGCGCCACCTCGGGGCCGGATCGAGAGGTGTTCTTCCCACAGACGCACGCGCCGGGCGAGCAGGCGCAGTCGGACTTCACGGACATGCGACGCCTGGAGGTGATGATCGCCGGTCAGCCGTTCCCGCACCTGCTGTATCACTTCGTGCTGACGTACTCGAACTGGGAAGCGGTCTCGATCTGCCCGAGCGAGAGCTTCGAGTCCTTGAGCGCAGGCGTGCAGAGTGCGTTGTGGCGGCTCGGTGGCGTGCCACTCGAGCACCGCACCGACAACCTCTCGGCGGCAACCCATGAACTTGCGGAGAGCCGCGGGCGGGACTTCACCGAACGGTATCGTGAGTTGATCGATCACTACGGGCTGCGTGCTTCGCGCAACTTCCCCGGCAACGCGCACGAGAACGGAGACGTCGAGTCGGCGAACGGCGGGCTGAAGAACGCGATCGACCAACGCTTGCGGTTGCGCGGCTCGCGCGCCTTCGTCTCGAAGGAGGCCTATGAGGGGTTCCTCGAGGCCTGCGTGCAGGCGCGCAATGCGAGCCGGCAAGCACGGATCGAGGAGGAGCGCGCACACCTTCGAGCACTGCCGGTGCGGCCGCTGCCGTCGTACCGGGAGTCGTATGCAACGGTCTCTAGGGCGAGCGCGGTGCGCATCCTCAAGCACTCCTACTCGGTGTCCTCGCGACTGATCGGATGCCAGCTGCGGGTGCGCTTGCACGCCGACATCGTCGAGCTCGACTACAAGGGCGAACGCGTCGCGGTCATGGAGCGCTTGGTGGGCCGCGATGCACACCGGATCGACTACCGCCACATCATCCATACTCTGGTGCGCAAGCCCGGCGCCTTCCGCCGCTATGTGTTCCGCGAAGCGCTCTTCCCGAGCCTTGAGTTCCGCCGTACCTACGATGCACTCCTGGCCAGCGGCTGCGACCAGGCCGATCTCGGCTACGTGCGGATCCTGCACCTGGCGGCCAGTGACGGCGAGCAGACCGTGCGCGCAGTACTCGCGAGGTTGCTGGCCGCTGGCGCCGCTCCCACCTACGAGGCGGTCCGCGCCGAGGTTCGAGGTGCACGCACGCCAGAAGGCGTGCCGTTCTTGAACATCACCGCGCCCGATCTGGCCATTTACGACCGGCTGCTCGGCACGAGTGCCGAGGCGGTGTGCGCATGAGCGCCGCGACGATCACGGTGGATGCGACGCTTGAGCTGCGGCTCAAGGCCATGCACTTGCCCTCGTTCCTCGAGCACTACCTGCAGTTGGCGCAGCGCGCCGCTACCGAAGGCTGGAGCCACGTTCGCTATCTCACCGAGCTCGTCACGCTCGAAGCCAACGATCGCGCCGATCGACGCATGACGCGGCTGCTCAAGGATGCGAAGCTGCCACGCGAGAAGACCCTGGCGACGCTGGACCTGAACCGCTTTGCAGCCCCACTGCGCGGGCAGATCCGCCAGCTCCTGCGCGGGGAGTTCCTCTCCGGTGCCACCAACGTCTGCCTGATCGGCCGACCCGGGACCGGCAAGTCACACGTCATGGCGGCGCTGGGTCGTGCGCTGGTCGAACGGGGCCACCCGGTCCTGTTCACCTCGGTCGCAAGCCTCGTCGAGCGGTTGCTGGATGCCAAGCGAAACCTGCGGCTCACCCGCGAGCTCAAGCGCCTCGATAGCTTCGAGTGTCTTGCGCTCGATGACATCGGGTACGTACAGCACGACCGGGCGGAGATGGAAGTGCTCTTCGCTCTGCTGGCCGAGCGCTACGAGCGCAAGAGCGTGATGATCACCTCGAACCTCGTGTTCTCCAAGTGGGACCAGATCTTCAAGGATCCGATGACCACCGCTGCCGCCATCGATCGGGTCGTGCATCACGCCGTGGTCCTTGAGTTCACCGGACCGAGTGTGCGGGCAGAAGCCGCAGAGCAACGCGCCGCCCTTGCCAAGCGCGACGCCTCCGCGACAGAACGACCTTGATGCGCTCCAATCAGCAAGAGCTTCTGACGCCTGCGGCGTCAGACTGCCCTATGGTGGACCGATGATGAGGCCCAAAGACCGGCAGAAATAAGAGTCGTCACCGGAAGATATAGTTAGGGGTGGCTCCGCTTCTTAGGACAGATTTCTCTTTCGGATAAGTGGATGCGGCTGGGCGGTTGATGATGATGGTCTGTTCGTTCTTTGTTAATCGTACACCCGAAGCGCAGCCTGCCGCCGCAGGCGGCAGAAGCTCTTTGGGTTTTGGGTTCGACGTCATGGCTCAGGCAGCGACCGGGATCGAGGCGGCGAGTGCCTCGAAGTACACCTCGTCCGGTGTCCGGTACTCGAGGGACTGATGAGAACGGCGCGCGTTGTAGAAGCTGAAGTATCGGGTGAGGCCCGTGCGCGCCTCGGTGCCATTCGCATACGCGCGCAGGTAAACCTCCTCGTACTTGACGCTGCGCCACAGCCGTTCGATGAACACGTTATCGATCCAGCGGCCCTTGCCGTCCATGCTGATCGCAACGCCGGCGTTCTTGAGGCGTTCGATCCACTCCTCGCTGGTGAACTGCGATCCCTGGTCGGTGTTGAAGATCTCAGGGGGCCCGAACTTCGCCAGGGCCTCCTCGAGCGCCTCCACGCAGAAGTCCGCGGTCAGCGTGTTCGAAAGCCGGAAGGCCAGTATCTTGCGGCTGGCGACGTCCAGGATGGCAGCCAGATACATAAATCCGTGGGCCATCGGCAGATACGTGATGTCGCTCGACCACACCTGGTTCGGCCGTTCGATCACAAGACCCGAGAGCAGATACGGGTAAATCCCCGCACCCCGTGCCGGAATGCTGGTGCGCGGACGGCGGTACTGCGCCTCGATGCCCATCCGGCGCATCAGCGTCCTCACGTGCCGGCGGCCGACCTCCTGGCCTTCACGCCTCAGCGCGTCGGCGAGCTTGCGGGAGCCGAAGAACGGCAGCTCAAGATGCAGCTCGTCGAGCCGACGCATGAGCGCAAGATCCCGCTCCGGCAACGCTCGTGCAACGTAGTACACGCTCGAGCGGCTCAGCTCCAGAAGCTTGGCCTGGCGCTTCACCGCCACCTCAGCGCCCCGCTCAATCATCGCTTGCCGCTCGGACCGGGGAACTTCCCGAGCGCGCCTTCTAAAAAATCCCGTTCCACGGTGAGCTCGCCGATCTTCTCGTGCAGCTCGCGGATGCGTTCCTTGCCGTCCGCCGCTATCGCGTTGCCGCCGAAAATCGACGCGGCCTTCTCCAGCAACTCCGTCTTCCAGCTCGTCACCTGGGTGGGATGCACCTCATGGTGAGCAGCAATCTCCGCCACCGTCTTCTCACCCCGGATCGCTTCCAAGGCCACTCGCGCCTTGAATGCCGCTGAATGGTTACGTCTCGGCCTTCTCATGGACTTCCCTCCGGTCATGCCCGGCCAGAAATCCACTTATACCCGTGTCCGAAAAACCGGAGCCACCTCTGTTGACGCCGGACACCAGATTAGCGCTCTGCGTCACAGTGGTAGAGTCGGGATGTGACGCGGTGACATTAGGTTCGGGTTGTCTGTTGCCGCCTCTTTCGTCTGGCGGTGCCCAAGTACCCTCGCCGTCGCTCCGTTTTCACACCCCGCTCATCGAACCGGACGTGCGGGTCTCCCGCATCCGGCTCTCGGACAGAACATCACGCCTTCACCCACGACGGGCCGCGTCCAAGCTGTGTGAGACGTACGAGACCGAAGTACCCGTACAGGTGCGAGAGTGGGTAAGTCCCACCCCGGCGTCCCCCCGTTTTATGCTTGCGGCGCAGCCACCGGCGTAACCGCACAGCGGTGTAGTTGTCGAGGGCCCGATACGCGGGGCGGACGGTGCCTACCTTGAAGTAGTTCGCCCAGCCGCGCAGCGTGCGGTTCAACTGTTCCACCAGCTCTGTGGTGTCTTGCCACGTCATCGAGTTGCTCGTGAGCGCATGGATCTTATCGACCGTGCGCCGGATGCTCTTCTTGGACGGCCGCATGCCCAGATAGGCTCTGCCGGTCGTCCGCTGATACATCCGCCCGAACGTGTACCCCAGGAAGTCGAACGTCCCTTCCGGGACCGTGCAGATTCGTGTCTTCTCCTCGTTGACCGTCAGCTTCAGTCTCCCCATGAGCTCGCGCATGCGGACCAGCGCCTCATCGGCGTTGCCCCGTGTACACAGGATCACGAGATCATCCGCATAGGTCACGATGCGAGAGCCGAGGCTCTCCTCAAGACCGAGCTTCTTCCACCCCAACACGAACCGGCGCATATACAGATTCGCCAGCAGTGGTGAGATGGGTGAGCCCTGCGGGATGCCGCGTCCGTTGTCCTTGGCCTCGGTCGTGCGCCTCTTCCGGCCTCGATCGTCGGTGTCTTCGACGGTACATTCCAACCACATCTTGATCAGATGCAGCACACGCCCGTCCACGATGCGCCGCGCGAGCGAGCGCATGAGGTCAGCGTGCGGGATGCTGCCGAAGTAGTCCGCGAGGTCGGCG
The DNA here is from genome assembly GCA_963850955.1 of uncultured Pseudomonadota bacterium. Lineage (GTDB taxonomy): Bacteria > Pseudomonadota > Gammaproteobacteria > Steroidobacterales > Steroidobacteraceae > 13-2-20CM-66-19. The sequence goes on along the minus strand of CAWKMW010000004.1, from coordinate 2,431,734 downwards.
TCGACGACTTCCGGATGGTCATAGAACAGCGTCTCCTCCACCTCCCTCACCGCCTGCTGGGCATTGCGGCCCTGACGGTAGGCGTATTGCTCGGGTGGAAGGTCGGCTTCGAAGATCGGGTCGAGCACCAGCATCGCTGCTGTCATGCACACCCGGTCACGCAGAGTCGAGATGCCCAGCGGCCTCAAGTTGCCGTTGGCTTTCGGGATATACACTCGTCTGATCGGATCCGGACGGTAGCTCTCCTCCCTGAGCGCAAGCGCCAGTTCGCCAAGCCACCGCTCCACGCCGTACGCCTCGATGTCCCCAAAGTCCTGACCGTCTACACCCGGCGCCCCCTTGTTGGTGCGGCACTGAGCGTAGGCATGCGCCAGGATGTCCTCGCGGTAGATCTTGTCGTACAGGGCGTAAAAGCGGTACCCAGCTTCCGTCTTCGCTTTCGCGTGTAACGCACTCTGCAGCTTCTGAACACTTTTCGGAGTTGATAGGTTTCCCAATCTCCTGTCCCTCACTACGTCTTTGCGTTTGTCCTGAACCAAGGCCCCTTCCCTCCGTCGGCGTTACCCGGCTTCATCGGTACTACGAGCCTCTCCGTCACCCCAGGGCGCCCGGACCTTCCCTCGCGGGCGTCCGGTTGGCCCTCCTGACCACGCCTTGGGGCTTCCCGTGTTGCGTGCGCTTCCCTTGTGTACATGCTGTCGCCATTACCCCGGCGCGGCGACTGGGTGCCTCGTCTGCTCACTTCCCCAGCCATGTCAGCCTTCCCCGATTCGGGTTCCGGGTCGGCCCGCGCATCGTCCTTTTCGAGGCTTGCTCGGCGTTCACTCGCGTTACGGCCTGTACACTCGCGCCGTCACCGTATGTCGTGACAGCTTCACCGAAGGCTTCAACCGTTTCGTTACCTCCACAGTTGCTCCGGTTGCATCCGGCTGGAGCAGTTGCCGGGTGGGACTCTCACCCACTGGAAAGCGCCGCCTTTTCACGGCGCACCCCGAAAGCGGACGGTCGTCAGCGGCAGCTCGGGGGCAAAACCGGCCTAAACGGGCCGTGACTCACTTTTGCGACTACTTGTACGCGTCGACCTTGCGTATTACAATGTAATACATGGCTACCATTACCCTACGAGTTCCCGACGAGTTGGACCAGGCGCTCGAGCGGCAAAGTCATGCCGCAGGCGTGTCGAAGAGCGACCTCGCTCGGGAGGCCCTGCGCCGATTCCTTGCGGTCTCTGAGTTTCAGCGCCTGCGCGCGAAGCTGGTGCGCCGAGCGCAGGCCCAGGGTCTACACACAGACGATGATATATTCCGCGCGCTCGAACGCTCGTGAAAGTTGTTCTGGATTCCTCAGTACTGATCGCCGCGTCGATCAGTCGAGCCGGCGTATGTGCCGAGCTCTTTGAGGATGTGCTCACCCACCACGAACTGATAGTTTCGGATTACATTATCGAGGAGCTCGCCCGAAAGCTTCGCGACAAGTTCAAATTCCCGCAAAACGAGATACGCCAGCTGCAGCGCTTCTTGGGCAAGGTAGCGACCGCAGTGGCGCCACTTGACCTTCCGACTGATGTTTGCCGCGATCCCACAGATATCCCCGTCCTCGGTACTGCGTTGGCCGGCGGCGCATCGGTTTTAGTCACGGTGGACAAGGATCTCCTCACGCTCGACAAGTTCCAAGGTATCGTGATCATCAAACCTGGGGAATTCTGGCGGTACACGACTGCCTGAGGAAACACGCGCCGCCGTTGCTACCACCGATACGTGGGTATTTCGAGCTCGTATCAACGGATAACGCGCGGCGCCAGCGGATATCGCGCCAGTGCCTGCAACCGCTGGGTAGATATTCGGGTAACTCAGAAAGTCCCACCACGATAAGGCTATGATTGCGGTGGAATATATTGGCGCGGTTCGAGTCCTCTCCCGGGCATTCCTGACATTTTATTTAATATAATCAACAACTTATAACGATTCAACAAGAAAATAAAACTGTCCCTTCCGAGCCCCCAACGGGTCGGGCGCAGTGTACGTGAGCCGCCGCAAAGACGGAGCGAATATAAAATGGTCCGTTTGATCGCATTCCGGAGCGATTGCAGTTGGCCGAGTCTCGGCGAGTCTTATCTGCGACGTCACGCAACCGGGACGGCCAAGACTCCATCCATTGTTCCGATGGCCGTCATCGCAAAAGTACGTTTCAAGGGTCCGAAAAAGATCAGGGCAACGATAACAAACTTTTCAATGACAGAAGCCGTCAAGATCGGGGCGCGAGCAGCAGGGACGTACGCGCTATATACAGTCAACGCGCAGACGATACAGAGCAGCGCTCCCCAATGCCTGACGAAGAACATGGTCAGGCCATCGTTACTTTTGGCTCCGAATACCAATTGCAAAACTGGCTTAGGGAAGAGACACGCGGCAAGCCCGCCGGCAGCCGTCGCGACCCCTGACAGGATGAGTATCCATGCGATGGACGATGCTAACATTTATCCCCCTATTGTCAGCCGATGTGTGACAGGACTCTTTGTTCTGTGAACCGAGGTCCTCTGCTGCTCAAACTTATTGATGATCGCTTGAATGTTTCATTGCATATCTTGCCGGGGTTTAGGAGTGTCGGCGCCCGTGCAATCAGGTCAGTGACAGGTCGCCACGTCCGCGAGCCGCCGGTTCCAAGCACGGATTTCGACCCGCCGACTGACCGGAATTGGGCCGATCGGCACCGCTCGACCTCTACAGCAGTGACGAGCGACATTCGTTAGGCACGACGGATGTCACTGTAAGTTCCGAACCCCGCGGGAGTTAAGACGATCCGGTTCGCGATCCTCCGGATTAAGATTCCGAAGCTGGCGGAATATGATCTTCAACTGATCATCCTCTTCCTCTTCAGACTGCTCGCCGATGATCCAGGCGACCGGCACTCCATAGGTGTTCGAGGCCCTTTTGAGAAGTTCAGTCGTCGGGTTTCGGCTGTTACCGACCTCGAGTTCCCAGAGGTGTGCCTCACAGAAGCCGAGTTTGTGGGCAGCCGCTTGAAGTGAAAGGCCGTTTTTACGCGCGCCTGCCTTAACCGAGCCGCAATCGACATAACGGTGTCCCCTAGGGCCTGTTAACACTAAGTGATATGCTGTGGGTATGGAAATCACACCCGAACAGTACGCACGGATCGAGCCGCACTTGCCGATTCATCGTGGCAACGTCTCGCATGAGAACCTCAACGTGATTAACGCGATCCTGTTTGTCGCGGAGAACGGCTGCAAGTGGCGCGCGCTGCCGAAGCGCTTCGGTAACTGGCATACGATCTACACGCGCATGAATCGCTGGGCAAAAGCGGGGGTTCTGGATCGGCTTTTTGCCGAGCTGCAGCGCGAACAGCTCATCCGCATCAAGATCGAAGCGGTGAGTCTGGACAGTACGATCGTGAAGGTTCATCCGGATGGTACCGGTGCTCTAAAAAAAACGGCCCTCAAGCGATCGGCAAATCCCGTGGCGGCTGGAGCACAAAAGTTCATATGGTTGCCGCGAGTGCTCGATGCGCCATAGGGTTTTCACTCTCCCCAGGACAAGCCGGAGATGCTCCCGAGGGGCGCGCGTTACTGCGCTCCATTCCCGAACTGCCCATGGCCTGCCACCTGCTGATGGACTGCGCGTATGAAGGCGATGAAACCCGACAACTTGCTTTCGACCTGGGCTTCATTCCCGTCGTGCCACCGCATCCGAACCGGGTCGAGCCCTGGAGGCTCAAGAAAGCTCTATATAAACGTCGCAACGAGATCGAGCGCTTATTCCGACGGCTCAAAGGCTTTCGCCGCATCTTCAGTCGCTTCGACAAACTCGACCTGGTGTTCATCGCCTTCATTTATTTTGCGCTCATCGTGGAAGCACTACGTCAGTAGTGTTAACAGGCCCTAGTTGCCTCGTCCCACGTTTTACAACCAACAAAAACGCGACGGACGGGTCGACGTAGCGCTTTTGCAGCAAACCCGCGGCAACGGAACGCAACCTACCGCACCGCATCGCCCGCAGCGGGCCAACCTTTGCTCAGGGAATCATTCCACACTCGAACATTTTGTTGGCAATGGGTGCGGCAATTCTGTTGATAAATTCCGTACGCATTTGCGGATCGTTGCGCAGAATGCCAATGGCACGTTGTTCCTCCGCGCTCGGCGGAGCGTGCTGCTCCTTCTTCATCCACAACTGCTCACAGCTGGCGGTCTGGTATTTCTGTACGATCTTAGCGGCCATCTGGTCCACCATCGGGAACTGCTGCGCTTGCGCGCCACTGGGGCGCAGCAGCGTCAGTCCCACGAGGCCCAGTGAGCACACCCCGCCGATGGCGATCCACGAATAGGGACGCTGAATCATGACTTTCTCCTAAGTTGAAATTACCCTGTCGACTCGGGCCGTCAAGCCAGAAAACCCTCAGTGTCGCTGCGCGAGCGTCCGCGCTTTCCGGCTGGCCACCTCCCCTTGCTGGCGGGCCCGATTGATGCTGCCGACCGGAGCACTGTCGGGTGTCGTGTTCGCAGTGACATCAAAATAGACCGTATCGGCGAGCTCTGGCGCCAGCCGCGACTTCGGCACCAGCGTCAGTCGCGCGACGTTGTGAAACGGGGCTTCCGCTTCTTTCCACTCGACGCTCGCGTTTTCCGTCCAGAAGTTCGCATCCTGGCGCTCGCCCCAATACGTCATCCGCTCGGCGTCCAGGAGCTGCAGTCCAATGTCGAAGGCGCTCATCTGGCTGTCTTCATTGAGGTGCCGGGCTAGCTCCTCCTGCAACGCGCTCGGATCCCTCCGTGCCAGAGGATGCGCCGGGTTGTTGGCCAGCGGTGTAGCCGAATGCTTCACGACATCCGTCGGTCCATGCCGAAAAGGTACGTTGCTTCCGTAATGCAACAGCTGATACGGCCGTATCTTTTGATGCGCCTGAACTTGCACCAGAGCCAGGATCCTCAACACCCGTAACTTGTCCTTGAACGGGAGAGACCAAAGGCCGACGGCAGGGTTCGACGCCGTCAGCACCTTCATGATCGCGAGAAACCCACAGGAATCGTTAATCGGCAGCGTGGTCGTGTTCTGCAATGAGAAATCTTGTCGGTTGACGTTCGCGGGCGGAACGCTGGTGCCGTTCCGAGTGAGATCGATCGAAAAAGACAACGAGCGAACGTCGGCCTTGAAATCAGAGTTCACCTTCGGATCCGCGTTCGCGAAGCGTACGGTGGCGGGGTACACGCCGGGCCTGGCGAATATGCCTTGGGCGAGACGCCTCGCCAACGCAGGCTCGCGTCCTTGGCTTACATCAAAAACCTCAAGCTGCGCGCGTGCGCAGGTGCCCTTGACGTGCGTTCCACGACCCAGGTTTCGGTGTTGCTGCGCAGCAGCCCGTGCCTGCAACAGGAGAACCTGTTCAACGATTGCCGCGACGCGCGCCGGCTCCCCGCCAAGATCCCGCTCCGCCTCACTGGCGGTTACGCCGAACAGTCGGGTCAGAAATAGCACGACAGCTTCTCAGCGGAGCCGCGAGATGAACTTCAGCGCCGTGATGCTGGGCAGAAAACAATAGGCGGCGGCTTTGGTGGTGACGAAGCTCGAGAAGCCGGTGATCTTGATGGGCGGTGCACCACCGGGCTGCGGAATCACGAAAATACTCTCGGTCGGATCCTGCGCGCCGATCATGGGATCCTTCGATTTCGGATGCAGCCTCACCGAGCCGGCAAACTCGCTGTCATTGACCCATTGACTCAGCACGAACTCGTATTGGTTCTCCAGGCTAGAGTTGATGAAGTAGCCCAGGAGCCCGCGCTCGATGCCATCGTAGGGCCTGGTCGGATCGTAGGCCGGCCCGTAGGGCATACCACGACGAATCAATCGGTGAGTATTGTTGCTGCCACCGGGCAGGCCTTGGCCGGTGACCGGCTGACCGCGTGGATTGATGCGACGCATGTGCGCACCGACCGGACAACGCGCACCCTTCGGATCACCCGATCCGTCCGCGTTGACGTACTCGAAGTTATTCAGCTGCTCGAGTGGAATGCCGCCTGCGGGGGTATCCGTGTCCGGCGACAAGGCCAGTGGGACTCCGTTCCGCCAGCGCCCGCATATCTTGGCCGCCAGCAATTCGGGATGGATCTTGTCCTTGTTCGATTGCAAGAAATTATCGAAGCCGACCACGTCGGTCATGGCGATCTTGAAGCACGCAAAACTGCCGTTCAGACCCAGTTCCGGAGGCTTGGGTACCGTGTAGTTCTCGGCCTCGTCGCGTAAGACGAAGAGCCAGGGTTCGCACGGCTCCTGGTGATCCGGCGTATAACGCTCGGGTCCGCCGCGCAGGGTGGTCATACTGATGCCATCGGTGTAGCCGAAGTGAACCCGGGACGTGGGGACGAGCTTCCCGTCCTGCATCTCCAGCAACGCCATTCCATCGGCTCGCCAGATTTCCCGAAAAGCCCCGCCCTCGGCAAAGAGCGCCGAGAGCCGATCGCTGTAGCCTGCCAGTGCCTCGGGACTGAGGGCATGCAGCGTCACGAGGACGTGGTCACTGCCCTTACCAAAGCCACCCACCCAATGCTCCGGGGCGCCGGGGCCAATATCTCCCACCAATTTCGCGCGCTGGGCAGCACCTGCCGTGAACGCCGTAAACGACTGGAAAGACATTGCCGGCACGCGATCCTTGAGTTCCAGCGCGATCATCCCCGGCCAAGTAATGCCCAGGTTCAGGCAATAGTCGGGCTTGCGGCGAGGGGCCTCCGCAGCATTGTCCCCCGGCCCTGGTGCGAAGCCGACGTGCCAATCTTCGGCCGTCGTGATCTGTGGTGCGTCAGACTCATCCCCGCTCACGAATCGTCCGAGGAGATTGCGCGCCTGCGCGGCATCGGCCACGGTTAACAAGAAATGGCGCACCATCGGCATGCGGTAACCGCGCACAATGAAGCCCTGGATGTCACCGAGATCGAGCGTGCTCTTATCCCGCGATCCCGAATGATTGTCGGGGTTGGGGCGATCGGCTCGTCCCATCAGACGCCCCCAGAGCCCTCCGCTCCCCTTTCCGCTTGACGCCTGATTCTTACCGTCCTCGCTCACTGCGAAGCCGCTCCTTCCTTGCTGTCGGCGATCAGGGCGTGGATATCCCGCACCGACAGCCCCGGATAAGCCTGATAGAAGCCGATGGGTGTACGGTTCGCGCCGGCCGCAAAGTCAATGAACTCCTGAAGGTGTTTGCGGCAGGGCGATGGCGGCGCGCCCTGGGTGAATTTGAACAGCAGATCGAACACCTGGCCGATGTTCTTGGTGAAATCGGCAATGTACGCGTCAAAATTGCCGTCGTAGACCGTAAAGAAACCAATCTGGTTGTCTTCCAGCGGCACGAACTGGGCAAAATGCGGCGTGCCGACCTTATCCAGATCCTTCGTCGTGCCGCTTCCCCGCGCCCGCAGGATCAGGTTTACCTCAATGGCGGCGAGCTTGGACTTCAGGGGCAGTATCACGAGGAACGGGTGAAGTTCACCTGCGCCACTGACGTCCGCGGCGGCCGCCAGGGCCTTAACTTCCTTGGCCGTGACGCCCGGGTAGGCCGTGTATAGGTTGACGGCCGTGAGGAGATGCTCCGCGGCCCATTCTACAAACGCATCGGCATGATCGCCGATCGGTGTCGGTGGCGGCTCTACCACGTGTGTGAAGATAGCGTCGAATACGGCTCCCGCACGCTTCGCAAGCTCGCCCATGAGCGCACTGAATTCCCCGTCAAAGTCACCGAGGAAGAGCAGACTCTTGTCGCTGAGAACCGTGAAGCGCGAATAGTGCACCGTTCCGATCGCATCCTGCGCTTTGTACGTTGCAGGCATCAGGGGTGGAAGCTGCTCCGCGAGCGCCTTGGCATCGGCGGCCGACTTCAGGGGAAAGCGGAGCGTGAAGTGATTCTGGCTCATGTTCTGTTGCTCCTTAGTCCGAGTCCTTTTGAATCGTCTCGGCCGCGGTGACTTGCTCCGCTTCCGATAACTGCGATGGGCCGATCTTGATGCTCAGCTTGTCGATTTTCCCGGTAAAGCGGAAGGGCACTTCGTAACTCTCGTCCACCGGCGTACGCGTGTCGACGCCCACATCGAAGGTCTCAAAGAAAGTCACGACCAGAGGTATCGTGTGGGGAATCGTCTTGCGATCCAACTCCTTTCCGTCCACCGATAACACACCGGTGCCGCCCTTGCCGGGGCCGGGCCCGTCGTACTTGAAATCGAATACCAGCGTGTGCTTACCCGAGCTGATGGCACTGCCTGTCCAAAAGTAACGCTTCAGATCCAGCAGGTTGTAGACGAACACCGGTCTGCCCTTGCCTATCCCAAATGCGTCGGTGGCAAACACTGCAATGAGGAGGAGCGCGGCCAGCGCCGTAAGGGTGTGTCCAACCCGCCTGCCGCCGCTCGACCAATTTCCTCTTCGGCCGAGCCAAGTCAGGAACAATCCCACCACCAACAGCCCCACGCCTGCGGCTTTGAATAACCCTGCGAAGTTCCACCAATTGAAACTCTTACACAGGTAGAGACCGTAACCGCCAAAGCGCCCACCCATGGTCACGATCATTCCCTCCGCGCCTCCTGCGGGAATAGTCAGGTCCGCGGTCATGGTGTAGTCCCGGTCCAAAATGCTGGGCGCATTTCCGGGGGGGGTGCCGGACACCTCACCGCTATAGGTGAACTCCGTTCGGCCGGCCGTCGTGCTCGGCCGCGGCGTCACTAGGCGGGCGAAAGCGGAGTTATCCATCGGGAAGACGTTAAATTTCGCCGCTTCCGTCAGGAACAATGCCTTCAGCTCTTCGAGCTTTGCGGGATTTGTGGCGGCGAGGTCGTTGTATTGCGAGTAATCCTCGGCAATGTTGTAGAGCTCCCAGTGATAGCCGTTGACCACGTCAGGCATCTTGGCGGTGCCCATGACCCAGGGCGGTGCCGGCGGCGTCGTGCTGGCGATCCAGCCGTCGTGGTAAATCGCTCGGTTGCCGGCCAACTCGAAATACTGCGTCTGGCGTGTCGACGGTGCGTTCGCATTCGCCGCGTCAAACGTGTAGAGCATGCTCACGCCTTCGATCGGTTTCTGCTTGATCCCGTCCACCACCTCGGGGGCCTTGATGCCGGTCGCTTCCAGGATCGTTGGCACGATGTCAATGACATGGTGAAACTGCGCGCGCAGGCCTCCGACGTCTTTGATGTGTCCGGGCCAGGAGATGGCGAGGCCCTGGCGCGTGCCCCCGAAATGCGAGGCGATCTGCTTGGTCCACTTGAACGGGGTGTCAAACGCCCAAGCCCAGGGGGCTGCCATGTGCGGGTAGGTCTTATTCGAGCCCCAATTTTTGTAGCTCAATACCTGGACCACTTCCGGCAGGCTCAAAATGCCGTTGTAGGCCGTCATCACGTTCGGGGTACCCTGCAGGCTACCTTCCGCGCTCGTGCCATTGTCGCCGCAGATGTAGATAATCAATGTGTTGTCGAGTTTCCCCTCATCCTGAACCTGCTGGATGACGCGGCCAATTTCATAATCGGTATAGGCGGCGTAGGCGGCGAACACTTCAGCCTGGCGCGCATAGATTTTCTTCTGCACCGCCGTGAGCGAATCCCACCGCGGCAGGCCCTCCGGCCAGGGGGTGAGCTGGGTATTTTGCGGGATCACCCCGAGGTGCTTCTGGTTGGCGAAGATCTGCTGGCGCATCTTCTCCCAGCCCATGTCGAACTTGCCCTTGAACTTCTCGATCCATTCCGGAGTCGGCTGGTGCGGGGAGTGCGCGCCACCGGGCACGTAATAGATAAAAAACGGCTTGTCGGGCGCGGCCGCGTTCAGCTCGACCATGTGCTTGATGGCATCGTCCGCCATGCCGGTGATGAGGTTGAAGCCCGGCTTATCGAGCCAGGGGAAGATCTGTGTGTGATCGCGGTATAGAAAGGGAGTCCACTGGTCGGTCTCGCCGCCCATGAAGCCGTAGAAATACTGAAAGCCTAAGCCCGACGGCCATTGGTCAAAGGGCCCGGCGATGCTTTCCTGAAAGACCGGTGTGTTGTGGTTCTTGCCGAACCAGGACGTTGAATAACCGTTCTCCCGAAGAATCGTGCCAATGGTCGCCGCCTCTTTCGGGATGATGGTGTTATAGCCGGGAAATCCGGTGGAGAGTTCGCCAATGATGCCGGTCCCCGCCGAATGGTGGTTGCGGCCGGTGATCAGCGCCGCGCGTGTCGGTGAGCAGAGCGCGGTCGAATGAAATTGCGTGTAGCGCAAACCAGCTTGAGCGACGCGGTCCAGCGACGGCGTCGGGATGAGGCCGCCAAACGTGCTCGATACCCCATAGCCCTCATCGTCGGTCATGATCAGGAGCACATTGGGCGCGCCCTTCGGGGGCGCCACCGTCGGAGCCCACCATTGAGTGGAATCCAATGCGCTGGGTTTGATCACGCCGCCGAACGGCGGCGACGGCGGCGGGAGTTGCTTGCCGTCGATGGTGGTCGTCGCGCTGGGTGACCCGAGCGTGCCGGTGACCACCTGGGCCGAGGCCAGTCCCACACCCGACAGGACGACAGCGATCGATGCCGCAAGACGAAAACAACGTGCGTTCATGTTTTTGTTTCCCGGGGTGATGTTTGAGGCACGCTGGGGCTCAGCGCGGCACTGTCGCAGCCTTCAGCTTCCCGCCGCTCTTGACTCTCTTCTCACACCCCCCAACCGCGCGCAATTGTGGTTAGTACGGATGGGCAATCTTCGAGAATTAGTGCACTGCTATGGCGAAGGGATTACGCCCATTCGACACAGCAATCAGAATCATGGGGCCCGAATGCGTGACCGTCGCTCGATATTGTCAGCGGCTTGTAATTCTCCGCGCGCGCGGCTTTCGCGTCCCGCCGGCCAGGACAGGACCTAAGTGAATTTCCTGAATGTGAGCTTCAAACTATGCCAAACAGGCAAACGATTCGACGCGCAACGAACGGAACGGCTGCCTTAGCGATGATCATGGGTGTAGCAGCACTCAGCGCTGCGTTTCCTCTGCTTGCGCAGGATAGCGCGGCCCAGGAAAGGCTTACCGCCGTCAAGCTGGCGATGGCGGCGAACGCGCAGCAACTACGGAAGTACCAGTGGATCGAAACGACGCAAGTCACCCTAAACGGTGAGCAGAAGCCTGCTACGCAAAACAGCTGTCAGTATGGACCCGACGGTCAGGTTCAGAAGACTCCTCTCGGACCTCCGCCACCACCGCCTAGCGGTGGCCCGTTGATGAAAAGGATCATCGAGAAGAAACAGGCCGAGATGAAGCAGTACATGGGCGAGGTAAAGAGCCTTTTAGCTCTCTACTTGCCGCCCGATCCGCAAAAAATGCAACGGTCCAAGCAGGCCGGAAACCTCTCCGTCAACCCTGTAGCGAGCAGCTTGAATTTGATCTTCAAGAATTATGTGCAGCCCGGGGATCAGTTGACCCTGACCTTCGACACCGCCGCCAAGAAGGTCAGCTCAGTGAACATCAATACGTTCATGGGCGACGCAAAAGACGCGGTGACACTGCAGGTTCAGATGGCCAGCCTCCCGGATGGCACCAACTACGCGCAGCAGACGATTCTTAACGCGGCCGCAAAGAACCTCCTCGTGGTCACGACCAACTCTCAGTACCACATTGCTGGCAGCTCCTGAAGCAACATCGCAGAAGCCCATGCGTTTTTCGGGCCTCAGAAACGGACAAGCGGCATGACAGCTATCGCCATAGTGGACGGCCTATTTGCCATCATCTACGTTGCATATCTTGCCGGGCTATAGCGCAGTAATGGGTTCGCCGTAATCAGGTGCGTGCGAATTGACTTGGCGAAAAGCTGTCGGTGGTGTGCAAGCCGCAGAGGGTCAACTCCGGACTTCAACGTCCCGTTTACCGCGATCCTGAAGTTCCGCTGTGGAAAGTCTGTATCAACGAATAGCACGCGGTACCAGCGGATATCGCATGTAATTGCTGGGTAACGTTGCGGGTAACTCAAAAAGTCCCACCGCGATAAGACTATGATTGCGGTGGAATTTGCGCCCCAGGTTCGAGTTCTCCCGGGCACCATATTCAGTTCTCTTCATTTTATCAATCACTTACGTAGGCTTATTTTTGGGTCCGAGCGACCCGACGTGCAATTCGCACTATAGAGGATTTGTGCGAAGTGTACGTAAGCCGTAACCGTCCGGCCGTGGCCGCATAGCAGTCGGCGCAGATGATGCCGATGATCGGCTAAGTGGGCACGTGGTAGGTGCCCACGTAAGGGCTAAGTGGACACCTCCGCCGAAGAGAGCGTTGTAACCGACTCGCTGGGCCGCCGCACAGGACCGCGTCGGCCGCACACGATTGAGGAGAAGCGCCGGATCGTGGAGGAGACGCACGTGAGGGGCGCATCGGTTGCAACCGTTGCCCGGCGGCATGATCTGAACGCGAACCAGGTGTTCGCCTGGCGACAGCTGTATCGGCAGGGGTTGCTGGATCCGAACGCAGCGAAGGGCACCGCAGCGCTGTTGCCGGTGAAGGTGAGTACTCCGACGGTGATGCCCACTGAGCGTGCCCTTGTTCAAGTGCCGAGCAGAACCAGCCGCTGCAAGGGAGCCTCTGAGCTCATTAAGATCAAGCTTGCGAACGGCCACAGCATAGTGCTTCAGGGCCGGGTGGATACGAAGGCGCTTGCGCGGGTGATCGATCTGCTGGTGCGTCGGTGATTGCACTACCGCCGAACGCGCAAGTGTGGCTGGCGGCGGGCTCGACCGACATGCGCAAGGGATTTGATGGCCTCGCTGCTCTCGTGCAGACCCAGCTCGCCGAGGATCCCTTCAGCGGGCATCTGTTCGTGTTTCGCGGTCGAGCGGGGGATCGGGTGAAGATTCTGTGGTGGAGTGGCGATGGGCTGTGTTTGTTTGCGAAGCGCCTGGAGCGCGGCCACTTCGTGTGGCCGCATGCCACTTCCGGCACGGTGGTGTTGAGTGGAGCGCAGCTGGCGATGTTGCTTGAAGGGATCGATTGGCGGCGTCCGATTCGCACAGCAGCTCCGCAGCTCGCGGTATAAAAATCCCTTATTTTATAGCACTATTCTCTCGCGCCGCACTGCCGAGTTGGCTATAATAGCGCATGCCTGAAGCGGCAGATCTGCCGAACGACATCGAAGCCTTAAAAGGCATTCTCCTCCAACGTGACGCCGCGCTTGCCGAGCGCAGCGCCAAGCTCGAAGCCACCGAAGCGCTCGTCCTCTTTCAAAAACTCCAGCTTGAGAAGCTGCGCTTTGAGATCGCCTGCTTGAAGCGCCAGAGGTACGGCCGCTCTTCCGAGCAGCTGGATCGCGAGCTCACGCAGATGCAGCTCTCGATCGAGGATCTGGAAGCCAGTCTTGCGCAAAAGCCCCTCGAGATGCGCCCGGTGCCGAAGGAGCCACAGGCAAAGCCCGTGCGACGTGCCTTGCCCGAACATCTGCCGCGCGAGCAGATCGTGCACGATCCGCCTTGCACGTGCCCGACCTGCGGCGGAGAACTGCGCTACTTAGGCGAGGATATCTCCGAGATGCTCGAGTATGTTCCAGGGCGCTACAAGGTCATGCGGCACGTGCGTCCGAAGCTCTCCTGCGCCGCCTGCCAGAAGATCGTGCAGGCCAGTGCCCCCAGCCGCCCGATCGAGCGAGGCCTCGCCGGCCCAGCTCTACTGGCTCACGTGCTGGTGTCCAAGTACGCCGATCACTTGCCGCTTTATCGCCAAAGCCAGATCTACGCCCGTGAAGGCCTCGAGCTTGATCGTTCGACGCTTGCGGACTGGGTGGGTGGAGCGAGTGCATTGCTCTCCCCGCTCGTGCAGGCCCTCGTGCGCTACGTACTCGCCACTTACAAGCTCCACGGCGACGACACCCCGGTGCCTGTGCTCTGCCCGGGTCGAGGGACCACCAAGCAGGGGCGGCTGTGGGCGTACGTTCGGGATGATCGGCCCGCCGCGAGCGAGGAGCCCCCCGCCGTCTTCTTCCGCTACTCCGCGGATCGCAAGGGCGAGCGGCCGCGAGCGCATCTGGCGAGCTTTACCGGCGTGCTCCAAGCCGATGCCTTTGCCGGCTTTGATCGCCTCTATGGCGATCGGATCACGGAAGCGGCCTGTTGGGCCCACGTGCGACGCAAGTTCTTCGACATCCACACGGCGCTGGCCTCGCCGATTGCCGCCGAGGCGCTTGATCGGATCGGACGGCTCTACGGCATTGAAGCTGAGATCCGCGGCCGCCCACCCGATGAACGATGCGGGGTACGCCAGGCGCGCGCAGGTCCTGAGCTCGAGTCGCTCCATCTCTGGTTGCACACGACAGTGACAACGTTGTCGAAGAAGAGCGAACTGGCCGTGGCGATCCGCTATGCGCTTGCGAACTGGCAAGCGCTCACGCGATATCGCGACGACGGGCGGCTGGAGATCGACAACAACGCCGCAGAGCGCGCGCTGCGCGCCGTAGCACTGGGACGTAAGAACTGGCTGTTTGCGGGATCCGACGACGGCGGTGAACGTGCTGCCGCCATTTACACTCTCCTTGGCACCGCGAAACTCAACGAGCTCAACCCCGAAGCCTACCTGCGCTACGTGCTCGAGCGCATCGCTGACCATCCAATCAATCGCATCGAGGAACTGCTGCCATGGAACCTCGCCAAGCAGCTCCCTTCCCTGCGCCTCGCAGCCTGATCAAACCGCAAGACGGCCAGCTCCGGACGCTTACCGTAAGCCAATGCACCGCCAATTGAATTCCAAATCCGTCTCTTCAAGTAATTTCGAGTCCATTGTGTCGAGTGTGGGTAACTTTCCGGCTCGTTTTCCGCACCTGAGTCTTCGCCCTCGCCGTCTTCCGTAATCCCCAATCACCCTCGGCGTCGCTTCGCAAAGCATTGCCCGTAATCTGGCGTTCCCTCCAAACTTTTGTGCGGGTGGCGCCATGTTACTCACCTCTCGGATCGTGCGTGTCGCAAGACCTCGCGAGCACCGTTACGTTCTCGCGGACGAACACGGCATGAGTCTTCACGTGATGCCCCAGGGTTCCAAATGGTGGCGGTTCCGTTATCGCTTTCAGCAAACCGAAAGAATGATATCCCTCGGCGTCTACCCGGGCGTTGATCTCGCCACGGCGCGTCGGTTGCACGCGGATGCCCGCGGGCTTCTCGCACGGGACATCGATCCCAGTGCCGATCGCAAGGAAAAGCGCGCGGCGAGCGCGCATACGTTCGAAGCCGTCGCACGCCAGTGGCTCAAGCTCCTCGAGCCGCGCGTCGCAAAAGGTCTGCTGGCGGCCGACACGCTCAAAGACGCGACTCGCATCCTCGAGCGCGACATCTTTCCCGCCTTGGGCGCTCGCCCGATCGCCGACATCAGCGCGCATGAGCTCCTGCGGGTGCTCAAAGAGATTGAGCTCAAGGGATTGCGGTATACCGCAAGATGCGCCAAGCAACGTTGCAGCCGCGTATTTCGACATGCCATCGGGCTGGGTTATCTGGAGCGGGACATTACCGAGGACCTACGGGGTCTTCTCGAGCCACCGAGGATTCGCCACCGCGCCGGCGTTATCGACCCTGCGCGCTTAGGAGAACTGCTGCGTTGCTATCAACGGATACACTGGCCGCGATATCATCGGCATCGCCTTAAAGCTCGCCCTCCTCTTCTTTGTACGGCCCGGGGAACTGCGCAAGGCACGCTGGCAGCAATTTGATCTATCGGCCGCGCAGTGGCGAATTCCGGCCGAATGCATGAAAGCGCGGGTCCAGCATCTGGTGCCCCTCTCACGGCAGGCGCTCGAGCTTCTTCAGAAGCTGCGCGTGATCTCCGGAAACAGCGAGTATGTCTTCCCCGTCGCTCCGCGATCCCTCACGCCCTCTACACGGCGCCGCCCTTGGCGACGCTTTGCGATCATTGGGTTTTGAAGGGAGGGAGGTCACTCCGCACGGATTTCGCTCGACTGCGTGCACACTGCTCAACGAACTGGGATGGCGATCCGAAGCGATCGAGCGGCAAATGGCGCACGGTGTCTCAGACTCCGTCCGCCGACACTACAACTATGCGCAACACCTTCCCGAACGCCACCTCATGATGCAGGTGTGGGCGGACTATCTGGATAAGCTGTGCGCGTCCGGTTCACCGGGTGAGGCGGGATCGCGCCGATCCTGAGCAAGTAGAAGGACCGGTCCCGGGCCATGACCCCTCAGTGACCGTCCTGACGTGACCGCCGCAAAGCGGCCTCTCGTGTCGATCAGCTGTCAAACGTCGCCGATTGGTAAATGCCCCCCAGGCATACGTATAAGTCCGCAGTGATTGTCGAACGGACTTACGGTTAGCATGAGCCGCGGGCGGGTTGTCTGATTTCAGCGTGAATGACGCGCAACGTCGGTCCCATGAAACCCCGAATTTCGATCTGCATGAGATGGGCCGTACCTTGCGCTTCGGCGACTATGGTCGCTTGCGGCAACAAGAACGATGCGGTCACGCAGGCGGAAAAGAAGGTCGTCGCCGCGGACGTGTTCGCGCCGAGCATCGAGTAGATAAAGGCTGGAAGGCCTCATTTATGGCTTCCCTCTCGTAATGAACTACCTAGCGCGGTCATGAACATTACGACTCTCCCTCTAAAACCACACAAAAAGGGCTCAACATGAAGTTCGTGGGCAAGCTTATGTTCCCGTTGTCCTTGCTCGTCTGCACATTGGCATTCACGACGACTCGGGTTGGGGCGCAGGAACCTCTTGGCGGACAGCCCCCGATTGGATCAAAGCCGTCCGTGCCCGATCTTGACACGCAGGTCGCCTATCAGCGCGCATTCGAAGCGGTGCTGTGGGCGATACCCGCCTCCGCGATCTACCGGTTTCGCGTTGGGTTGCTGGAACAACCGGGCATGGCTGACAACGTGATCACGGCCTTTTCCGGACCCTTGCACACGAATCATGAGCTGATCACGCCAAATCAGGTAACCCCTTACATCGGTGCTCTCGCCGATCTTCGCAAGGGCCCGGTGGTGTTGGAGGTTCCAGCCAAGACCGCCAAGGGGGTGCTCTATGGACAGGTCGTGGATGCGTGGCAGGCGACGATCGCCGACATCGGCCCGTCGGGCCTGGACAAAGGCTCGGGCGGTAAATACTTATTTCTTCCGCCCGGCTATAAGGCAAACGTTCCGACCGGTTACTTTCCCATTCAGTCGGGCTACTACCGGATCATGGTCGCGCTGCGCTCGATTCCTCTGGGGGGCGCAACCGATGCCGACGCCCTCGCATATAGTAAGACACTGAAGATGTATCCGCTGTCCGAGGCGGCCCATCCGAGTCCGACGCGATTTGTCGATGGTCGGCCATACCCACTGCACACGCTGCCGTTCTACGACATCCGCGCACTACAGGACATCCACGACATCATCAGCGTCGAACCGGTGCAACCGCGCGACAAAGTGATGATGGGCATGCTGGCCACAATCGGGATCGAGCCCGGCAAGCCGTTCAACCCGCCGGAGAAGCTCAAGTCGGCCATGGAGAAGGGCGTTGTTGACGCCTACTACTACATGCAGAAACTGGACACCAAGCTGTTTGCCGCGAATCTCTATTGGCCGGATCGGCACTGGAACTTTGCGATGGTTCCCGATGCCCAGCGCGGTTTTGAGTTCGTCAGCAAGGATGCTGTCGAGATCGACAAGCGCGCCGCCGCCTGGTTCTTCTTTACGTTTTATCCGAAGGAGCTGACCGACCGCGCTGGAACCGTGTATCTAGCGCCAATCGCGGACAGCGACGGGCGTCCGCTCCAAGCTGGCAAAACCTACAAGCTCCGGGTTCCAAAAGACGTTCCTGCCAGACAGTTCTGGTCGCTAACGATGTACGACCGCGCAACCTGGGCGTTCGTCAGGAACCCCCTGGACCGGGCGGGCTTGGGGTCGTTCAACTTGAAACAGATGAAGGTGAACGCTGACGGCAGCGTCGACCTCTACGTCGGCCCGAACGCCCCTGCCGGGCTGGAATCCAATTGGATTCCGACTATGGGCAAGGAGCCCTATCTCTGGTTCCGGCTCTACGCTCCTGAGGAGGCGTTTTGGAACAAATCATTCAAGATGCCTGATGTAGAGCTCGTGCCTTAAGAACGCCGTAGTTCAATCAAGCTACTTGAAAGACGTCCACGGAGCGCGCGCGCTGGGCGTATCAGGGTGCCCAGAATTAATGAAACCCAAACCCGGGAATATCCTTATGAAAAGACCGCACAAGCTAAACCCCCTCGCGGCGCTTGCGGGCGCACTGGCAATGGGCGTAGTGACTCAGGCCGCCTCCGCTCAAGAGACGCACTTCGATAAACTCGCCAACCTCCCGTTCGCGGACGGCCGGCCCACGCAGGAGTCAACTCAGACACTGCGCGACGAACTGCTCTTTGAGCGGGCGACGCAGATCTACCTCTGGGCGATGCCGGTAATCAACATGCTCGGCATGCAGGTCGGTTCCGAGAAGACCTTCGGTGCCGGTTACAACGTCCTGCCCATTTGGAAAAAACGCCTAGACGCCAAGACTCTAGTGACCACGCCCAACTCTGACGTGCTCTACGCCATGAGCTACGTGGATCTTGGGAAGGACGGTCCGCTAGTGATGGAGGCGCCGCCCGGGCTGCAAGGCATCTTTGACGACTATTGGCAGCGTCCCATCCCGGTCGATGGTGGCAAGTACTTTGGTGATATCGGTCTGGCAGGCCCGGATGTCGGCAAGGGCGGCAAATTTCTGCTGTTGCCGCCCGGCTATAAGGGAACGGTGCCGGAGGGTTATTTCGTCTACCGTTCAGCAACCAACAGCGTCTTTGTTTTCCTACGCGGGTTCTACGAGGACCCAAAGAATCTGACACCCGCCGTCGAGCATCTCGAACGGACAAAGATGTATCCGCTGAACGGCGAAGCGAGCGCGAAGCCGATGAAATTCCCTGATGCCTCCGGCGTCCCGGTCAATATGCTACCGATCAGCGACGGCAGCGCGTTTGATCAGCTCAAGCTGCTCCTGGAGAGAGAAGGCGCCAACCTTGCCAGTCCCGGCCGGCTCGGTGACTTGGCGGCAATCGGCATCGTCAAGGGGCAGCCGTTCACACCCGATGCGCACACGCGGAAGATCCTCGATCAGGCTGCTAAGACCGGGTACGCAATGAGCCGCGTACTGCTTTTCCAAAATGTGGTCGGTGGCGTTTCATATTTGATTTTCCCGGACCGTCAATGGTCCAATCCGCTGGCCAATCAGACGCCGGCGAAGCCATCGGCTGCTGCTAATGAGTGGCCCTGGTTGAACGGCGCGGGGGTTCTGGCAACTGACTCCCGGATCAACTATTTCACCGGGTACTACGCCATAAGCATTGGCATGGCCTCGCAAGTACCTGGCAAGGGAGCCAATTACTGGATGGCCTTTTTCGATAGCGAGGGCAAGCCGTTCGTGGGTGGCAGCAACTATCGCCTGCACCTGCCGCCCAAGATCCCGGCTGCCATCTTCTGGTCGGTGACGCTCTATGACGCTGCGAACGCGTCAGGTCTCGCCAACGGCCAGCCTTTCCCATCGCTAGGTGCGCGCGATAAGCCGGTACAAAATGCCGACGGGAGCACCGACCTTTACCTCGGCCCCCACGCGCCCGAGGGCAAGGCGGGCAACTGGCTCGCGACAGTCCCGGGCAAGGGGTATTTCGCCATCCTCAGGCTCTACGGTCCGACCGAGGCAGCCCTCAATAAGAGTTGGAAGCCGGGCGACTTCGAAAAGGTGAAGTGATCATGCGCACTCGCCTTCGATCGGGCCTGTGTCTTCTGGTGATGGCCGTCTGCGTGCTCCTGCCGGGCCTCGCCGGCGCGGACGAGCCCGCGATAATCGCCACAGCGAATTCCTCGCCCTGGCAGATTTCCATAACGCCGTACCTGTGGCTGCCCAAGATCCAAAGCACCATCAACGTGCCCATAACCGGCACCCAGGCGACCTTCGGGCTGAACGCCAACGATATTCTCAACCATCTCAATCTTGCGGCGATGGGGACATTCGACGTTCACTACCAGCGCTTCGGCTTCTTCACCGATGCGATTTACATGAGCCTCGGCGCAAACCACTCCGGCTATCGTAACTTCACCGTCGGCGGCGATCAGTCGATTCCCGCCAGTACCAGCGTTTACTTGAATCTCAACTTCAAGTCCACGATCGTGACCTCCGCACTCGAGTACCGCATCGCGGAAGCGCCGGCTGAGGGGCCGGGCGTTACCATGGACTTCCTCGCCGGCACGCGCTACTTCAAGATCAATCCGACCCCTGGGCTGGGCCTTCAGCGGTTCGATCGGCGACCTGCCGCCTGCCTCACGCAGCGGCAACTCCTCGCCCAGCGTTGATCACTGGGATGCCATCGTGGGATTCAAGGGTCAGTTCGAGCTGGGCCAGGGTTGGGCGATACCCGCTTACGCCGATATCGGTGGCTGCCTGACATGGCAGATCGCCACGGGCATTTCCTACCACTTCCACTGGGGCGAGGTGAGCGCGCTCTATCGTTATCTTGACTATTAGCGACAAGCTCGTCACAACCGTGAGTATCGGCGGTCCGATGCTCGGCGGGACGTTCCGCTGGTAGCGCGAGGCAGACGGGGTCATTCAATATTCCGGCTGCTCTCCCCAGCATGCTAGCCGCTCGCCAGCAGCGCTACGATCGGGAGGACGACCGCCCGGCAACTGACCGATCTTGCAGTCGACTGCAGGGACTTGTCGAAAACGCACGCGGCGGGAACACTTGTCAAACCTTGCGCGAAGCGGAGTTGAATCTAAAGAGGAACTCCGAGGGCTCCCATTGCGCTCGGGAGGCTGATGGCGCTCGGTCGTTCGTACACGAGTGCGTCGCGTTTGCGCGCGCGCCGTCTGGGCGCTTGCGAACTAATGCGCTCACAAGATGGATCTGAACTTCCTCGGACGATCGTCCAGCTACGCCCTAGCTTCAGCGTACGTATGTTTACTGATGTACCCAACATACGCGCGGGATATTTTTAGTGTGCGCTTCCGGGCGCAAAGATGCCGGGATTCCGGTCAGACATTGCTGCGCTCTAATACGAGGCGCGGCGGTGTCAAGGGTCTTGTGAAGCTCAAATTCGGGAGTTCGCCCGCGAGCGCGTCCGACGGACGGCCACGCGTATGTTCGTCGTCTCAACTTCGTGGTACGTAATAAGAAGGCTGGGAGGCTGTCATGAATTGCAATTCGAAGTGGGCCAGTGCGGCCCTTGTGATCACAACAATATTCTTCGCAACGACAAGTCTGCCGGCGCTAGCTGCCGACAAACCCAATATCGTGATGCTGATGACGGACGACACAGGCTGGAACGACTTCGGGGCTTATGGGGGTGGCGCGAACCTCGGCCATCCGACCCCGAACGTCGATCGCGTCGCGCAGGAAGGAGCGGTGTTCACGAGTTGGTATGGTCAGGCGAGTTGCACCGCCGGACGCGCCTCGTTCATGACCGGACGCATCCCGATCCGCTCGGCGCTTTCCGTCGTGGTTGTGCCTGGCGACCCGAACGGCCTCACAAAGTCCACGCCGACAATCGCGGAGTTCTTCCGGAAGAACGGCTATACGACCTACTTCTCGGGCAAGTGGCATCTGGGTGATCAACCGAAGTTCTATCCGATCGAACATGGCTTTGACGAAATGAAAGAGTTCGCCGCCTACTATCCGGGCGTCTATACCTATGACGACACGGATAGCTTCGCGCATCCCTGGTTCCCGAAGTACAACCCGGCTTACTGGGCGGAATATCAAAAGATCGTCAACCTCTATGAATGGGAAGGCACCGCCGGCAAACCCGCGACCAAGGTTGCACGGATCGACTACGACTACCTGCATGAATTCGACGTCCGTCAGGCTGATTCAGCGGTCGAATACATCAAGGCGCACGCCAAAGGGAACAAGCCGTTCTTCCTGGACGTCAATTTCATGAAGATGCACAACCCGAACATTCCCGCCAGGGCGTTCATTGGCAAATCACACCTCGGCAATTATTCAGATTCGATGATGGAACTCGACTCCAACATTGGGCGCATTATGGACACCATCCGCGCCGAGGCTCCCAACACCATCGTCATCATCACCGCCGACAATGGTGCCTGGCAGGATGCATGGCCGGACGGCGGCACCGTTCCGTTCCGCGGTGAGAAAGGTTCGCCGTTCGAGGGCGGTTTCCGCGTGCCCGGCATCATGTGGGCGCCCGGCAAGATTCCGGCCGGCGCACGCTATGGCGAAATGATGTCGCACATTGACCTCTGGGCAACGCTGGCGACGATGGTCGGCCTCACTCCGCCGCCCCACGGGGCATGGAAGGATAACGACGGCAAGCCGATCTACTTCGACAGCATCGACAACAGCGCCTACATTATGGGCAAGGCGCGGCATTCCGCACGCAACGGATGGATCTATATCGACGGAGAGACCTTCGCCGGCGCTCGCGCTGACATCGGCGACGATCCCACGAATCCGGATCTAAAAATCGCCTGGAAATACCTGTATACCTCCAAGGACACCTGGCTCGGTCCCAAGCAGGATCTCGGTGCCATTGGCTCGGCCTACAACCTCACGATGGACCCGTTCGAGAAATACGACATGACGTTCAACGGTGCGGTGAGCACGCGCACCCCGACCACCTCGCCGGGCCGCTATGCCGGTTACGACAATGGCTGGGTTCTCTCGTTGATCTCGGTGCCGGTCATGGAGTTCGACAAATCGATCGTGGATTTTCCGAACATCAAGCGCTTCCCCGGCGGAGCATCGAACGATATGAATCCGAATCTCCAGGATCCGACAAACCCGTTGCCTTTGATGGATATTAAGCGCGTCGTGCAAGTCATAGGCGCAGCCGACTAGCTGTCGAGTTTGATCGTGAAACACTCGGGCCGTGTCTGACGAGCCGGCCCGGGACTTCCACCGGCAAGACACACAATGCGTGTGGATATGCTGAGCGTGTCGCATGACAACATTGATTCTTAGGGAACTAAAGTGATTAACACGAACATATTTGGCGCGGGTTTCTGCGCACTCGGGCTAGTCGTATTGAGTGGCTGTGCGATGCAGGAAAAGAAGGAGGCAGCGGCAGCTCAGGCGATGCCCATCAACTGCGCAAGTGCGCCGGGCGACCTGCGCGTGCTCAACTCAGAGAAGGCCAGCACCGCATCGAAGCTTGGTAACGGTATCTCGATGATTGCGCCCATAGGTCTCGTCGAGGGGCTCGTGACAGGAACCGAAAAGACCAAGTACCAGGTTACCACCGGCGAGTACAACAAGGCGCTTGACACAAAAATCGCGCAAATCAAGGCGGCTTGTCCTGGAGTTCAAGCGGATTAGGGAGCCGATTGGGCTACGTTTTCAAATGCACACTAGGCCGCCGCTTTTAGTTGGCGCAACGACATTGCCGAAGCGCCTTGAGGCTGCGGAATTAGGCGCGTTCAGCACCTGTCCTTGAGAACTGGGGCGCCCGACAGCGGTTCACTGGTGCCCGGGCCGGATAGCGTCCACCCCGAAGCTCCAGTCTCCCATTGCCAGCAACGCGCCATGGAAAACTACGTATCAACGGCTGACACGCTGTACCAGCAGATATCGCGCCAGTGCGTGCAACTGCTGGGTAAGTTTGCGGGTAACCCAAAAAGTCCCACCGCGGTATGACTATGATTGCGGTGGAATTTGCGGCCGAGGTTTGATTCCTCTCCCGGGCACCAGTCTGATTTTCCTCATGTTTTTCAATAGCTCCCAAGTTCGAGAACTGACTCGAACTTGGGGACGCATCATAGATGATTCCTCTATAACTTCGCAGGGCACTCGTGGTGCCGCGATCGCGGCCGAGTGGTCAGAATTCCGCAGTCCCGAGGGAGCCTAGCGAGCACACCGTAGCGGGTAAAATCGGGGGTAACGGAAAGTTCGGTTCCTGAAGGTTCGGTTCCTGAAATCAGCTGAGTACTGGCCTAGTCCGCTGTTGCGATCAACGAGGCACGTTAGGTGCGTGGCTGACGTCCCCGGGAGTGGTGTACGAGGGATCTTCGGATCCAGGCTTTTAACCGCAAGGCGGTAGGGGCGACGCGGCCGTCAGGCCGCGGAGCAAAGGCGGTCATCGTGGTTTCTGGTTAAGGTTGGGTTGCGACACCTTCAACTTTGACCGAGGACACCACGATGACCACCAAGACCAATATGGCACTGGCGGAGCTTACCGAGAAGGGGGCAGACGCGGATCTGCTGCGCGAGATGATCCAGTTCGTCGCCCAGCGGATGATGGAGATGGACACCGAGAGCCTGTGCGCGGCGGCGTACGCGGAGCGCAGCCCGGATCGGGCCAACAGCCGCAACGGTTACCGCGAGCGGCTGTGGGAGACGCGCGCCGGGTCGGTGGATCTGAAGATCCCCAAGTTGCGTAAGGGCAGCTACTTCCCGGGATTTCTCGAGCCGCGCCGCACGGGGGAGAAGGCGCTCGCCGCCGTCATCCAGGAAGCGTACATCCAGGGGGTATCGACCCGCTCGGTGGATGAGCTGGTGAAGGCGATGGGGATGAGCGGGATCTCCAAGAGCCAGGTGTCGCGCCTGTGCACCGAGATCGACGAGCGCGTGCACGCGTTCCTGGGTCGCCCGATCGAAGGGGACTGGCCGTACCTGTGGATCGATGCCACCTACGTGAAGGTGCGCGAAGCCGGGAGGATCGTGTCCGTCGCCGTAATAATTGCTGTGGCCGTGAACAGCGACGGGGTGCGGGAGGTGCTGGGCATGGCGATCGGACCCTCGGAAGCGGAGCCGTTCTGGAGCGCGTTCCTGCGCTCCCTCACGCGCCGGGGGTTGCGCGGCGTGAAGCTGGTGATCTCGGATGCCCACGAGGGGCTCAAAGCCGCCACGGCCAAAGTGCTCAAGGCGACCTGGCAGCGCTGCAAAGTGCACTTCCTGCGTAACGCCCTGGCGCACGCGGGCAAGGGGCAGCGGCAAATGGTGCTCGCGATGATCAACACCGTCTTCGCCCAGGAAACCCCCGAGGCCGCCCACGCGCAGTGGCGCACCGTCGCCGATCAGCTGCGAGTGAAGTTCCCCAAGCTCGCCACGCTCATGGACGGTTCCGAGCCCGACGTCCTCGCGTTCATGGGCTTCCCCAAAGCCCACTGCAAACAGATCCACTCCACAAACCCGCTCGAGCGTTTGAACGCCGAGGTCAAGCGCCGCACCAACGTCGTGGGCATCTTCCCCAACGAAGCGGCCATCACACGGCTCGTCGGCGCGTTGCTGCTGGAGCAAAGCGATGAGTGGGCTCTGCAGCGGCGCTACATGCAACTTGAAGGCTTGCAGACACTGACCGACAATCAACCCGCTCGGCTGTCCGCAGTGGCCCGCTGAGCACGAGTCCAATCGAACCAGACATCACGACTCGTACACCACGTCCGGGGACACGATCGGTGCGTGAACGGAACCTCGCGGCAGGCGTTAAGAGGCTGACCGGCATTCAACGTGAAAGAGCACTCCGCGGGATCCCTGGGGGGTAATCGAGCTCAGGTTGGATTCCTACGGTGGCTAAATCGGGACCAATCTCACTACAACCGCGGACTCAAGCTCCAGGCGGCACTAAATTGGGTGTCACCTCAATCGGATTCGTCAAAGTTCTCACTGCATCACGATCTCGCTAGCAGACGACCGACCGTCTTCCTTGGACCGGACATTCGCGAATGACCGGAACGGGTCACTTTTACTCGTTTGCCTCGGCGGTAGCCGAACGGCCGGTCCCGGGGAGCCGTGTCAGGCGGCAGGCTGCCAAAACCCGCCACACAGCAGGTGTAAATCCGTACTCGTAGCCCGCCGCTCGCGGCCGGCGCTGACACTCCTAAACCCCGGCGAGATATGCGATGAACAAGACGGCCAAGACTCCGTCCATTGTTCCGATGGCTGTCATGGCAAAAGTCCGTTTCACGGGTCCGAGAAAGATCAGCGCAACGATAACAATCTTTTCGATGACGGACGCAGTCAAGATCGGGACGCGGGTAGCGGGGACGTACGCGCTATATACAGTCAATGCGCAGACAACACAGAGCAGCGCTCCCCAGTGCCTGACGAAGAACATCGTCAGGCCATCGTCACTCTTGGCGCCAAACACTAATTGTAAAACCTGCTTAGGGAAAAGCCATGCCCCAAGTCCGCCGGCGGCCGTCCCAATCCCTGACACGATCAGTATCCATTCGATGGACGATGCCAACATTTGCTCCTCCCATTTTTTTCGGTGTGTACGATACTGTTGGTTCCGTGAACCGAATTCCGGGAATTCCAGTCACGAGGAAGCCTGATTGACGATTGCTGTTTCGCTAATGCCGATGCTCGTGAGAATGCTGAATTCCGCTCTCGTGTCGATGGACGTGACTGTGCGCACTACGGCGCGTTGCGTAGCGCTCCTCGATGCGGCCGAACTTCCAGAGCGCTACCGAGCAGCCCCAAGCCAGGAGAAACAACCCCACGATAATGTAGCCCAGAATCCCGAAATCGAGCGCGACAACAAAGTCGAAGAACTTACTGCGCCAACCACGCATGCTGATGAATACCTGCAGCAGCTCGATCGTACCGATGCCTAGCGCGACGACGACGGACAGCCCGGTCGCAATGATATTGTAGAAAATCTTTCGAAGGGGATTTAGGAGGGCCCAGTTATAGGCCTTCGACATCAGCACCCCGTCAGTCGTGTCCATCACCGACATACCGGCGGCAAACAGGATCGGCAGTGAGAGCACTGCCGCAATCGGCAAGTCGCCGGCGGAAGCGCCGGCAGTCATCGCCAGGAGGCCGACTTCGGAGGCCGTGTCGAAGCCCAAGCCGAAAAGAAATCCCAGCGGATACATCTGCCAACTGTGATTCATCAGTTTGGGAAGCCGTCCACCGAAGAGGCGATTGATGAGGCCGCGTTGCAGCAGCAATTCTTCGAGATGTACGTGGCTGTGCGTCCCGGTTTGCGCTTTTTTCCAGACCTTCAGGATATCCAGCAACACGAGCAGATTGAGAATGCCGATGACCCACAGGAACGTCCCTGAAACGCCTGCGCCGAGGATCCCCCCAATGTTTTGCAGCCACGGCAGCTCTTGCTTAGCCGCTGAAGCGGAGTACGCAATTGCCACGGCGAGACCCAGGACGATCGTTGAGTGCCCCAACGAAAAGAAGAAGCCGACGCCGAGTGGGCTCTTGCCCTTCTGCAACATGAATCGCACTGTGTCATCGACCGCGGCAATGTGGTCCGCGTCGAACGCGTGACGCAGGCCAAACATGTAGGCCGCAAGGCCGAGTCCCACAAGGGATGGATAGTGCGCGGCATAGCGCACATATAGTCCCCAACCGAGAACGTGCAGGCCTGCCACAACGCTATAAAAACCGGCGAGCCGGGTCCATTCGGACGCCGAGAAAGAGAACTCCGTACGAGCCACTGTAACGGGAGCAAAGCCAGGGGCTTGTTCGTACGCCACTAGACCGGCTCCTCGGGAATGCTGCTACCCCTCGAGAATTTCATGGCAACGAGGACCTTAGCGGGTGTGAACGGCACCGAGCGCAGCCTCGCTCCGGCAGCGTCGAACACGGCGTTTGCGATCGCTGCGGGCAACACCGAGGTCGTCGGCTCGCCCGCACCCCACGGCACTTCGCTGGGCCGATCGATGAGATCGATGAGAACCTCGGGAACATCGGGAAACGTCAGGATCGGGTAGCTGCCCCAGTCGAGGCTCGTAACGGCGCTGCGGTTGAATGTAAGCCTTTCGACCAGGGTGCGGCTCACGGTCTGCACGACGTTTCCTTCGATCTGATTGCGCAGTCCGTCGGGATTGATAATTTGACCGCAGTCGTGCACGACGAACACGCGATCGACCTTAATCGTGCCCGTCGTGCGATCGACGGTCACGTCAGCGACGACGCCGACGTAGGTTCGTACGAGTTCGTACTTCGCGTAGGACACGCCACGCCCGTGCGCAAGAACGCCGGAGTCACGTGGACGTGACGCACGTGGCTGCCACTTCGCGAACTGCCGCAGCCGCTCGAGCAGTTCGAGCGCACGAGGATCGGTCAAGTGGCGGATACGCATCTCAAACGGGTCGACGGCCGTGGCCGCGGCGATCTCGTCGAAAAAGCTTTCGTTACCAAAGGTGTTCTGCATGCGGCCCGGCGCACGTATCCAGGCCGCCCGCAACGGCGTATCGATGAGCCAATGCGCCGTCAACTTGCTATTGGCGAGCGCGTACGGGATGCCCAAGCCGGGATCATAAACACCGGATTTCGATGATCCGTATGCCGGGAGCTTCGCGAGTACCGCCGCAAGCAGCGTCGCGCCGGAGCGCGTCATCGGTTGTTCGGGTAGAAAAATGTCCGACTCCCAGGCCACGATTCGGTTTTGCTGATCGAGTGTGGCGCGGTAGTCGAGCAGGGTCGGAGGCCCTTTTGGATCCCACCCGTGCTCATCGGCCCGCATCCACTGAAGCCGCACCGGGTGACCCAGCTCCTTCGATATGAGTGCCGCTTCAGAGGAGCAGTCATCAGACCCGTTGCGGCCATAGCACCCGGCGCCCTGAATATAAATGCAGCGCACGCGGTCAGCATCCATTTGCAACATGGTGGCCAGCTGTTGGCGTAGAAGATGAGTCGCCTGTGACGGGGTCCAAACCGTGAGCGCACCTTCCTTGAAGTCAGCAACCGCGCACGACGGGCCAATCGATCCATGCGTATTCAGTGGGAAATCATAGGTCGCCTGTAGTATTCGGCCATTAACCTGCAACGCTTGGGTGGTGTTACCTACGCTCTGCAAGACTTCATCCCGGTCAATCTTCGCGTCGCGTATGTATTCGAGGAGCTGGGACTCTTCGGGCAGACCGTCCCAGGCGGACCAGGTCGCAACGATTGCGGTCGTCGCTGCCCGGATGGCCGCCCATTCGTTCGTGGCCACGACAGCCAGAAAATCGCCTTTGCGCACCGCGCGCAGGTACCCCGGAAGCTT
This sequence comes from uncultured Pseudomonadota bacterium, assembly GCA_963850955.1. GTDB lineage: Bacteria > Pseudomonadota > Gammaproteobacteria > Steroidobacterales > Steroidobacteraceae > 13-2-20CM-66-19. The sequence goes on along the minus strand of CAWKMW010000004.1, from coordinate 2,402,795 downwards.
GCGGCAGGCGGCGTCGTTCCAAGCTTCTAGCGTTGCCCCAACTGCCGCAGGGTGGACCATGCGCGCGTGCAGCATGCCGGGCAGCTTGAAATCCTGCACGAAATTGAATGTGCCGAAAACCTTGGCCGGAATGTCGAGTCGTGGCACCGCCGTGCCGACGATCTTGTAATCCCGCGAGTCCTTCAGTGGCGCCGCCGGATCTACCTGGAGGGCGAGCCTTCGGCCTGCGAGCAGCTGCGCGTAGGTCAATCCCGAGCCCCCGGACTTCGGCGCGATCAGGCCGTCATGCACAGCGAGCTGCTCTCTCGCGACCCCGAGCTTTTTGGCCGCCTGATGCAGCAAGGCCTCGCGTGCGGTTGCTGCCGCGCGGCGGATCTGCATCCCACCCATCTGGATCGAGAGGCTCGCGTAAGTTGGGTGCTGATTTGGCGTCAGCAGGGTGTCGCCCTGGATGGTCGTCACACGGCCGAATGGCACCGAGAGTTCCTCGGCCGCAATCTGGGTGATCGCGGTGAGCACGCCGGTGCCGAGTTCCACTTTCCCAGAGTAAATCGTGACCCGGCCCGTGGCGTCGATCGCGATGAAACCGCCGACCGCGTCGGCGGCGACGCTTTTGGCCGTTGAGCGCGGGGGCGCGGCCCAAGTCGGCCGCGGGCCGAACGCAAACGTTACCACGAGCGCACCGCCGCGCTTCAGCAACGCACGTCGTGAAAGTTTCCCCTTAGGCATCCCCACTCCCGCGCTCGGACAGCCGCTTGGCGGCGAGCATCACGGCGCGCAGGATGCGAACGTGGGTGCCACATTTGCACAGGTTGTACGCAAGTGTCTGTCGGACTTGATCTTCGGTCGGACTCTTGTTGGTCGCGAGGAGCCCGGCAGCCTGCATGATCATGCCGTTGATGCAGTAGCCGCACTGAACGGCTTGTTCGTCGATGAACGCCTGTTGCAACGGATGCGGCTTTTCAGCCGTACCGAGGCCTTCCAGTGTCACGATCTGCGCACCGGCGGCGGCAGAGATCGGCATGATGCATGAGCGCAGGGGCTCGCCGTCGAAGTGCACTGTGCAGGCGCCGCACTGTGCCAGCCCGCAACCAAAATGAAGCCCATGCAGACCCAGCTGGTCGCGCAAGGCGTACAGCAAAGGCATATTGGGGTCGTCGGTGTGCAGAACGCACGCCTTGCCATTGACGGTGAGCTTGATGGTGGTGGTCACAGTCCCGCCAGGAGACTCACTGTGCCCGCCCAGGAGAATCGGAACTCGGCACAGCATTCGCCGGACCGCCAAACGGCGTCACTCGGCCGGCCTCCTCAGGGATAGATTTCAGGTACTCGACAAGTGCCCAGCGTTGCTCGTCGGTGAACAAGGGGCCGATCACGCCGTTTCCGCGTGGAGCGTCTTCGAAGGAGTGGCCGGCGTTAGAATTTCCGCGTAATGAGGTATCGAAAAGGAAAGTCCCGGACCTGCCGCTGGTGTCCAGCCCGACCTTGACTGGATCGAATTCGCGCCCCACATAGAACTTCTTGGTGCGCTCCTTGGCCGGGAGCAGCATTTCGTAAAGGTTGGGCACCGAGCCGTTGTGCAGGAAGGGCGGTGTGGCCCAAACACCATCACGCGGTGCCGCCTTGTACACGCCCATGGGCGGGGCGGGGAGCGGAAACTCCCGATAGCCATGCAGATCGAGCGTCTGCGGCTCCGTCAGCTTGAGTTGCTCAAGCGCCTTGTCCAGGATCCGACCCCTCAAGAGCGCGAACAGCACTCCGGTGGGTAGAATCTCCGCACCCCGGTACGGCGGTGGCAAATACGGGCCTAACTGGCCGGTGAGCGCATACGGCCTAATATCGTCGAACTGTCCGGGATCCGTACCCACGTCTGTTTGCGGCACGAGTCCCACGCGCACGAAGCGCTTGCCATACTTATTCGGTTCCGTCCACGTGTAAGGCCACACGTTGTGGCAGCCTGCGCAGATGCTGACGAATAGCGCCTTGCCCTTTTGAGCTTTCCGGCGATCGATCTTTCCCAAGATCTCTTCCGGCCATTTCGGCGGCGCCAATCGTCGCAGTGCGCTCTCGACTTTTTGTAGATTCGAAAGATCAGCATTGGAATCGAAGAGTCCTTCCTGCGGGGACTTAGAGCGCAGGTCCATCGGCATGAATACGCCCATGACTTCAGTTAAATCACGGGCGATCGGGTCCTGCGCAGTAGCACGCCATTGCGTCCACGTGCCCTGGGGCGAATTCCACAAAAATGGCGGTTTGGTAGGCGCAAGCGGCGTAGACCAGTTCTCCTGAAGTCCGGGAGCAAGCGCCGCCAATCGATCGACGATCAAAACGACGGCGTCCATGCGAGCGGGACCCCACGGTGATGGCGCGACCAGGATGCGCGTGCGGTACTCATGCACCCGTGCGGCATCGCCCTCCAAGCGCTCGCGCAGCTCGTGCTCGGCGTCCGGACTCGACGCTCCGAGTCGCCTACTTAAGCGCTCGAACTTCGCCGTATCAGCTAATGTGGCCTGCAGTGCGGCATCAAGCGCGTAACAGTACGACATCAGGTCAAAGGTGTTATGCACGCCCCCGTCGATACGAATCCGCTTCCCCTTGTAGGCCAGTTGGGCGACATGGCAGGTCGCGCAGGTCAACCCGACGTACTCGCCTTTCCATCGCCCCCTCATTACTACCGTCTTTGACATACCTACCGGCAACGCGTCCGGGTTGGTCCGTGGATTTGCGACCTGAGGGATCAGTCCGTAGCGCTCGCTGTTCGTATCTGACCGGAAGAGTTCCTGACTGTTGGCAACCTCCAGGTTCAGGAAGATGTCATAGGCGATAACTTGCGAGCCTTGCGATATCTGGTAGAAGGTCTCCCGGTCTGCCTGCGACCACCCCTGATCGAGATAAACCACGCGGTCTGTGGAGGGCTGTGCCGCTGCGGGTTCGCACCCGTAGAACCCAAGCAAGCAAGCCCCGGAGAGCGCCAACGCCCATGACGCGCTGATCCGAAGAAGCCTCTCGAGAGGTTGTACGAGAACCATATGAGAATGAGAGAAGGTACGAGCTGAAGTTGTTTCTTCGGAGGGTGGACTTAAGCAGACATGCTTACGTCGAGGCGAGCCATACGACTCTCCAGCGCCAAGCAACGCGCGGAAAAACCAGATACGGATCCCAGCTTCGTGACCGAGAGCTCATCAATGTCCCGACGCTCACAACATTAGGTTTTTACAACGTGCCATATGCCACCAAAATAGCCATTCCCCGTCACGTCGCCCGGCTTCAGATCCTTGGCAAACGTATACAAAGGCTTTCCCTTGTATGACCACTGCTTCGAACCATCAGCGCGCGTGATGACCGACCAGTTGGCAGGCGCCGTCGCCCCTTCTTTTGCCAAGAGCGGCGGCCAAAGCACGGCGCACTGGTCGTTGCACACGGATTTATCCGCCGTGTCCTTGTCGAGCGTGTAGAGCGTCATTCCGCGCGCATCGGTGAGTACGTTCCCCGCGGTGGTCGACCGAGTCATGACGCCGTCGGGGAGTGTCGACTGCGCCTCCCCAGCGAGGGCTGAGACTGACAAGCACAGCGCAAGTATTCCGAGCTTAAGGTATGCCTGCTTCATCATTTTCTCCTCAGTATTTGGTCCGATGCACAAAATGCCCATAACTTCGTATTTCAGCGCAGCTCGTAGTAAACGATGAGCCGCAACTCGTCCTCGTGCTGGTCGGTCGGTCCCGACTGCGAGACGTGCGCATAGCGAGCGAGTAACCTGAGTCCGTTCACGCTCTGCGGACTCCACTCCAGATTGGCGTCATACTCGTCTTGTGCGTATTCATTGACGACGCTCGGGGTCGAACCATGCACCCACAGTCCATAGATGCTGAGACCCGTCTTTCTCGGGAAATTGTATGCGGCGCGCAGCATCGTCGCGTCCTCGCCAGCCCGGTTGAAGTTCTCGATCTGTGAAGCCGTGTAGCCGGGGTAGCCGCCCCAAGGGTTGCGCATGCTGGTGCCGCTGCCGGAAGCGTTCACTGTGCCGAGGGCGGTGATGGTGCGTGCCACCGTCAGGAGTGCCGTTCCGATCGCAAGTTCGGCCTTGAAACCGGACTGGTGGGCAGAAAATGAGGTACCGGTGAGCAGAGCATCGCCGGTGCTGTGCTGGTCCGTGTATTGAGCGTGGAAAAGCAAGCGCACCCGGTCGGCGAGCGGGATGGTGTACTTAACTTCGGGGTAGAGGATGTTGATGATATCCGCGCAGTAGTATTCGCTCGCGCCGATCGAGAGCTGGCCAGCAATGTAGTTTGCGCCGGTGACGTACACGCCGCGGTCCACCCCGGCCGGTGCGCCCGCATAAGTGGACATCGACACAAACTCTTCGGAAGTGCGCGGTTTGATCTTATCGACGTACGCCGCACCGAAGTTAAGCTTCTGGTCATCCGTACTGCCGACCTGCCCCTGAACGCCGTACACTTGGAAGGTGTACGGCGTCATGATCGCATCCTGGGTGTTGATATACGGCGTATCGAACCCTCTTTTGCCTACCGTGGCCAGGATCTTGGGGGTGATCTTGAACTCGCCGTACAGCTCTCCCATCACCGTGTAGGGCGTCTGCTGAGGACCCAGCAGAGGAGCGCCGTCCCTGTCGGACGGTGCATAGAGAGCTTGGGACGTATATCCGGTTGCACCAATCGCAACCAGGTCGTAGAAGTAGCCAGTCTTGAAACCCGCCAAACCACCGAGTGTCCACGCCTCGCTTATCGTGTCATCCAGGGTATCGCGGTTGAGATAGTAAGAACGCAGCTGCACGCTGAAGCTAGTGTCTTGCAGGCCGACCAGCCTGGACTGGCTCAGCAGGGCCGAGATCGGCCTGTGCTCGAAGCTTTCCGACATATGTGTCGTACCTTGCTCCGTTGAAGTCGGCGTCTGGGCGTCGTCGCTATCGACGCCGGCCGCCGCATCGCCAGGGAGCGCAGAGCCGGCAGGCCCTCCGCCCGTTGACTCCTGTGTTGGGACTGGCCCCGGCTCAGGCGTGGGCAAGTCCACCGCGAGCGCTGGCGTCGGGGCCATTCCAGTCAGATATACCGCCCCAAATGCAGCCACGATTGACGGCACCGTCCAAGACCGAGCGCGGCAGCTCGATGCCATTGGCGCCGTGGTACCGTACCTCGTCGCGGTTACACGTCGGTCGTCGAACCGAGCGGTCGAGGTACTCGGACTGCCAAAGACTAGGGTCAGCACACGCCCGACTGACCCAAATCACTACAGCGCGTACACACCGGCATATCCAGTCCCTGACGTTGAGCTTGCGAGCGCTTGTAGCCTCATCGCCATGAGGCTTTCCATGACCGATTGATGCTGATCCACACTTCGGCATTTGGCGATTGCTCAGCGTGCTCGGCCGTCTCCCATCCGACGATGCGAAGGGTTGGCATTGAGGGCTGCATCGCTTGTCGCGACGGACCGGCTCGCGGCTGACCGGCCAGGCGATTATCTACCGCTGCCAGCGAACTCACTTTCGCAAACGCAGTCAGCGAGACGAGGCCGCAACCGCCCAGTAAAAATGATCTACGTGCGAGCATCTGTTTGTCCCGTTGCATCGGCGTGGTTCATGAAGTCTCGGGCTCTATCGTGTTTTCTAGCGGCGTCCAGTTCCGACGCGCACTTACCTATGGATGCGTACAGCTGCGCAGCGACGTCGAATTTGCCGGCCGCAAGCGCCGTCGCGTAGGCCTGTTCCGAGGCTTTCAAGGTGGGCCGGTTGCCGAAGTTTAACTGCGCGAGTTCAAAAGCTCTCGCCGCATCGTTGCCGCTGCCGGTGTAAAACTCAGCGCCATGATCGGCAAATGCTCGCGGATATCTAGCCAGTAGCGCCTCAAACCCGGAGTGCGCCGCCTGCATTTGCGCCTCGGCTTCCTCGGGTTGCTGCAGGACACGCAACACTTCGGAGAGTCGCCAGTTCACTTCAGGATCCCCGCTCGAAGCAACGACGAGTAACAGGGCACGCGCGTCCTCATAACGACCTTCGCCGCAATAGATCTCCGACAGGTGCACGCGCGCTTTGACATAGCACGGCAAATAGTCGATCGCCTTGCGATACCACTGCGCAGCGCGACTTAGTTCAGGCTCGGGAACGAGTTCTCCCCACAGGGCGCCAAGCTGAAAGCAGACCCATGCGACAGCGAACGGGGACACATCCTTGTAGACCTGCAGCGCGCGCCGGTAAGTGCGATCGGCCGCGGCGAATTCGCGCAAATCACCCAACAGCGAACCGAGCGGCACCAAATCCTCCAGGCGCTCCGACTCCGCTGAGATCCGGCGTCGTTTCTCCAGTACCGAGTCGAGGTGCGTTCCACAGGCTTGATCGATGGTGAGCGACAGGCGGCTGATCGTTTCAGATGGTGCTCCGAGTGACTCGGCTTTCGCAACCTGGTCTCGCGCTTCGGCGAAGCGATGGGTCATCGATGCAAATTGCGCCTGGACAAGTGCGACGCGGGACGATTCGGCATCGGCACGGCTGAATTGATCCACCAGAATTTCGAGGCGGCCGAACGCATCCAGGTCACCCAGATACTGTGCCGCCTGCTGCTCCTGCTCGACGATGAGTTCGGCGACGCCGGCCCGCTGGGGATCGCGCCCGAAGCGGTTCCAAGATGCCTGCAGCGCACTTTTCAGATTGATAACGGCAATCTCGCCGTCGGTAGCCGGCGCGAGCTCGACCATCATATTCGCGGCCACTGCCGGGTCCGTTATAAGTGCCATGCCGCACTACCTCTGGGGGTTGACGCGCCGCTCACTTCGTTCAGCCGAAGCGCTTCTTGAGGCTTTGGAGACCCACTTTGAATAGCGTCGTGTCGATCAATTTGATGATGGTGTTAGGTTGGCCGTCCGGCAAATACAGTGAGCTCCACTCGACCGTGCTGCCGGCGCCCTTGGGCGTCACGCTCAACTTTCCCGTGTAGTTGGAGACTGGAAGGCCGCTGACGCCTGCGTAGCTATAAGACCTGGCGGACGAGTCCATCGCCGTGAGCCGTTCGATGATCTTCTTGCCGTCGATGGTCTCGGTCGTGCGCAATTGCCCGATGCCGGTTCCCGTCAGCGCGACCGAGGCGACCAATGGATGCCATGAAAGATCGCCGAACGACCCGATGAGTGCCCAGACCTGCTCCGGCGCGGCCGCCAGGTCGACACTTTGCGTGACGTTCTGCAAGTCCGTGTTCGGGGATGCCAGGTAGGGAAACTCCTTAGTTCCGGGCTTCGTGGCGCCCATCGCACCACCCTGGAGGAATTCACCTTGGTCGTGGTTGACCATCCAGGTCACCAGAATGTCGATCACGTTTGCGTTGACGGTCCGGCCCCCTCCGGTCTGGTAGACGTGCCCGTTGAGCGTGCTCCTTTCGATTTCGAGATGGCTCAAATCGGTGATCGGCTTCGCCACGTCGAACAGCAGGAAATCGTCGAGGAATACATTGGCACTGGCCGCCAGCGCGGCAGGCGTCCATTGGGCCTTGCCGTCGCGCATGTCCCATTCCGCCAGGCTGTCGATCAGGCGCTTCCTGAAGAGCGGTTTGAGGCTTTCGGCAATCGCAAAGGGCGTCTGCTGATTCCACAGGTCCCGCACGTCGTCTGCGCCCTTCAGAGCGCCATTGTTGAGGCGCATGTTGGTTTGCTCGGGGCGGCCGACCCAATCGAAGCGCGGCGGTGGCGATCCGATTTCACTCCTGTAGCCGGGCAGCGGAGTGGTTTCGGCAACGGCCCCAAAGAGCGAACCCTTAGCGGGGTCAAGCACGCGGCGCGTGTCGAATTCGACGACGACGCTGAGCACGTTGTCGTGCTGCAGCAGATTGGGAATAGGCTTTATCCCCGCTACGGCAAGAAAGAAGGGATCGGACCGAAGCCCTGCAAAGACACGGAATGTCCCGTCCGGAGTGGACGCCCCCCGTTCGTCGTTGACGACTAAGCTCAGCGTCTGGCCACCCGGCAGTGTGCAGGTGCCACGCTGGACGGCCCTCGCGCCATCGCGCCCCCGCTCGAGCGCGTCGAATCGACAGCTGAAGGGAATTTCCGGATCGTGCGTCTTGAACCGCGCCGCATTCGCAACGCCCGCCACAGTGGCCCGACGTACGACGAACGAGTGATTGACGGCATTGGAAAACATGGCGCTGGCGCCCGCCGAGGGAAACACGCACAGCGCGAGCACCGTGCGGTCCGCGTTGGCCGGGCTCGTGAAGGCAAACAGGTCGCTGAGATCGCCAGCAGGGTCGCCGACCTGTCTGGGCCCATCAATATGGTCTGACATCTCTGCTCCTAACTGGAATTGAATCGTTGGCTGCGGCTAACCAATGTAGCTCCCGACCAATCCGGCGAGGCCGAGAAACGCGATGGCCAGGGCCATGCCGACCACCGGGAGAAGGCTGAACTTTCGCATTTTGTTTCCTCGCGGTCATTGACTGCCGGCGTTATCTCGCCGCAGATCGCTCACGGATCAGGAAAACGCACTCACTTAGTATTCGCCCAGGGCTGATTGCCGCTGCGTGCATCGGGTGGTCCACCAAACGGCGTGACCCGGCCGGCTTCTTCGGGAATCGATTTCAAGTATTCGACCAGTGCCCAGCGTTGCTGATCGGTCAACAGCGGACCGACGATGCCGTTGCCGCGAGGACCGTTCTCGAACGAATGGCCTGCGTTCGAGTTGCCGACCAGCGAGGTATCCAGAAGGAAGGTCCCGGAGTTGCCGCTGGTGTCGACCCCCACTTTGACCGGATCGAAATCGTGCCCGACGTAGAACTTCTTGGTGCGTTGACTCGCCGGGATCAGCATCTCGTAGAGGTTGGGCACCGAGCCGTTGTGCAGGAAAGGCGGGGTGGCCCACACTCCGTCGCGCGGTGCTGCCTTCCAATTGGCCTGTGATCCAGTCGGCAACGGAAGTTCCCGAAAGCCATTCAGATCTGGCATTTCCCCGGCGCTAAGTTTGAGTTTTTCCACTGCCCTGCCAAGGAGAAGCCTGGCGAGGACCGGCTTGAAATCTGACGCCAATACGACTGCTTTGCCCTTGTCGGGCGGCGGCAGATAGGGGCTCAACTGAGCGGTGTACATGAACTTGTTCACGACGACCGTCTGCTGCATGTCGGTACCCATGTATGTCTTGGGCACGAGTCCAACTTCAAGGAAGCGCTTGCCGTACTTGTTGGGCGCCGTCCACGTATAGGGATAAGAGTTGTGGCAACTCGCACAGTGGCTCGCGAACAGTGCCTTACCCTGGGCAGCTTTCACGCGGTCGATCTTGCCGAATATCTCTTCCGGCCACTTTGGAGGCGCCAGCCGCCACATTGTGTCCTCGATCTTCTGAAGATTGAGGATCGCAGCGGCCGAATCGAAGAGGCCTTCTTCCGGCGTCTTGGATTGCAGGTCCATCGGTAGGTACACACCCAAGGTCTCGCCAAAGTTGCGAGCGAGCGGATCCTGTGCCCACCCGCCCCATTGCGTCCAGGTTGCCTGCCCGGCATTCCAGACAAAGGGAATCTTGACCGGCGCCGCAGCCACTGACATGTTCTCGGGAATGTTGGGTGCAATCGACGCCAACCGACTGCTGATCAGCGTGAGGCAATCTGCGCGGCCAGGCCCCCAAGGCGATGGGCTGGCTGCGGCGACGCCGCTGTAGTAATGCGTCCGCGCAGCTTCGCGCCCAAGACGTGTGCGCAGTTCGCTCTTGGCGTCTGTACTGGTCGCTCCAATGCGCGCAGCCATGCGATCGAACTTTGCCGTATCGGTCAATGTGGCCTGATACGCCTGGTCAAGGGCTTGCATATACGCCTGGATGTCGAACAGATTGGTGTGACCGCCGTCGATGCGAATTCGCTTGCCTTTGTACATCAACTGCGCAGTGTGGCAGACCGAGCAGTTTGGCCCGACCGTCACGCCTTTCCAGCGCCCTTCCGTCACCACATTCTTTGTGACACCAACCGGAAAACCGTCAGGGTTGGTTCGCGGATTTGCAGCCTGGGGAATCAGGCCAAAGCGCGCGCTGTTTGCATCCGAGCGGAAGAGCTCCTGGCTTCCGGCAACCTCCATATTCGTGAAGATGTCGTACGAAGCGATGACTGAGCCTTGGGAGGTCTGATAGAAAAGTTCCCGGTCCGCCTGCGACCAGCCTTGATCCAGATAGACAACGGAGTCGCCCGGAGCCTGGGCCGCTACACGTTCGAGCGGGAGGAGCCCAAGTACGGCGGCACAGGACAGCGACAACGCCGGTGATGCGATGATCCAAAGAAGCCCCTTAGCACCTTTCATGAGAATCCTCCGAGATAGACAAACGACCCGTTCTGGTGTGGTGTTTCTGTTTTCCAGTGATCCGCTCTATAGCGGTGCAGTAGAGACTTACTGTCGTTCCACAACGCAGGCTCCCTTGGGCAGATCAGTTGATCCGCTATGCTCAAGCCGACAGTTGTCTGCGTCATGGCTTTAGAAGTTCAAGCTTTATTTTGGGAACTTCATCATTTCGGAAACATCAACTGAACCTGCAGGCGAATGTTCCAATTCGGCGCGAAATCGGGCCTCACCACGTTGTAGTATCCGGAGAGTGAGGTATTTACGGGAAGCGGGCCGACTTTGAAAAGCTTGCCTACACCCACGCCCATCGGCACCGTCCATTGCTGCGAGCCTCGGGCTTCCCAGTTGACGGTCATGATCGGCGAGCTGGTGATATAGGAACCGTCCTTAAAATTGTAGTTGATAAACGGTTGAATCAGGCCGTTGTTGTACTTGGCGCCACTGCTTAGTGTGGGCGTCGCGCTGCTTCCGATTGACCAGACATTGTTGGCGAGCACGCCATACACCCAGGGGCTGCCATGCTCGAGGTGCAAGAATACGGCGGTGGGTCCAAGGCCCGCGTTGTTGTTACCGAGCAGGTCATTGCTGTGGGTGGGTGCCTGCGTAATGACACCTACACCCCAGATCCAGGCCCCCGGCTTGGCGGGCGAGAGAAACGCCGAGATTTGAAGGTCGCCGATTCCGTTTGTAGTGCCTTGGCTCGGAGTGAATCCGGGCAAGGAAATGATGGGAAGAATCGTGCGCGTGATGATATTCCAGTCATCAGTGATCGAGATCGGGATCACCGGTTGAATATTGAGCACGTTCTCCCTGCGCTCCAAAGGACCGACGTCAAAGTACGCATTTTCCTGGAACGGCACGCTGATGAGATTTCCGACCGGATTTTGCGCAATCTTCGCCAAGTCCTCGGCACTCAATTCAGCGTGGACAGTTGTCCCTGCGATGATTGCTGGGAAAAACGCGACAGCAGCCGAAATGCGACGGGTAAACTTCGTCATTCTTGGAGTCCCTGGTCACCCAGCGGCACTCTGGATCGCAATGCAGTCCGAGTGACATAAGTACTTGTACCTACCGCCCGGGCACGACCTACGTCATCGATTGCTGTCGGCGCGGCTGCGTGCCCGTGCGCAGGCCAGAGCAGTTACATGCAGGGAAGCGACAGGCGGCACTCGTGCGATGCGCCGCGGTATCGGGCGGTCAAATCTGCATATTCGGAGCTCACGGCGGGTCTCGCTCCGCTTTCTCAGGGTGGATTCGAACCAACGAGCGATGGATTCGACCGAAGCTTAGGCGGAACCTATGGCGAGGCCGATTCCCGCCCAAGGCCCGGCACGCCGGCACGCGCGAATGAACATCTCGAAAGCGCTTGTTCAGAATACCAAACCGATAAAATCTCCACCGCCGATCCCGAGACACTGACCCAGAGAGTAGCTGGGCCCACGGTCTTCACTTGGCGGAATTGCTGCCACGCGTAGCAGTGCGCAGTCCTGCTGCCTCGTTATGCGCGCGCTTGGTCACTACAATTGCTTTCTCGTAATCGCGCTGTCACGATCCGGCGCATCCAGGCGCGGCACTTCGACTGAGAACTCAGTTGCCGAGCTTTCGCTCCTGGGCACGAGAAGCAGGGAGTCGGAACTATATGAAGTGCACAGGAAGAATGAGCGTCGCCTTGGCGCTGGTTGTCGGGATCTTCGGCGTGCTCGGATCCTCCCCCGCGAGGGCGCAGGAAAGGAAACCTAACATCCTAGTCATTTTTGGCGAGTAGCGACAACTGAGCGGGCGTTTGTAGAGCCACGTAGACATGGAGAGTCTTCGGTCGCTGCGGGAAAAGTTAGCCTGTAGGTGCTTGTGGGCACATTCATTCCGAAGCACCTGGGGGGCGGCACACGCATGTCAACCGTGAGATCTCGTAACCGATTTGCCGCGCTGGTTCTCATCGCCGGAGTGCTGGCCGCGCCCGCGGACACATTCGCGCAAGGCAGCCCCGGCGCACCGCCAGACCCCTGGCCGCGCGTAGTTGACCTGTCCGACGCCCAGGTGTTGGTCTACCAGCCGCAGGTCAATGCGTGGACCGACAATCAACTGGATTTCCGGGCAGCCCTTGCCATCAAGCCCGAGAATGCGAAGGACGAAACCTTCGGGGTCATCTTCGCCGCCGCACGCACGCAGGTGGATAAGGTGCTGCGCACGGTCACATTCGAGAATCTGCAAATCTCGAAGATTGATTTTCCGACGCTGCCGGATCACGGCGCCGGCTACGCCTCGGAACTGCAGAGGCGATTCGCACAATCAATACGCACCATTTCGCTCGACCGCCTCGAGTCCTCGCTCGCGCTAGCCGGCATCAAGCCCCCTACCGTCGCCGTACAGAATAATCCGCCAGCGATCATCGTCAGCTATTCGCCGGCGATCTTGGTCCCGATCGACGGTGCGCCCATACTGAACGTCGTGCCATCGGACTCGCGATTTCAGCGCGTCATTAACACGCGCGCACTGATCTTGCAAGGTGGAGTCGAGCAGCACTTCTACGTGCACGTCTATGATGGCTGGCTCGAATCCAGTTCGATCAGTGGTCCCTGGAGCCAGTCTTTCCGCCGACCGGTGGGCATGGACGGCGTCGCCCAGTCGCTGACGCGTTCCGGCACGGTCGACATACTCGATGGCGGCGCCAAGGCCAATCCCAAACCCTCGCTCGCCCACGGCGTACCGACGATCTACACGAGCCAGGTGCCGGCCGAGCTGATCGTATTCAAGGGTCAGCCTGACTTTCAGCCGGTCGTGGGCACGCAGTTGCTGTGGGCAGCCAATACCACCAGCGACGTGCTGATCGACATCAGCAACAACAACTACTTTGTGCTGATCTCGGGCCGCTGGTTCAGCTCCGCTGCCCTCGCGGGCCCGTGGACGTTCGTGGCAAACGACGCGCTGCCGCCTGACTTCGCGCGCATTCCGCCGCACTCGCTCGCCGGCGCCGTGCTGCCAACCGTGGCAGGTACGCCCCAGGCACGCGAAGCGGCCATCTCCAATTCGATTCCGCAGACTGCGACAGTGCCGCTCACGAATGGCCCCACGTTCACGCCGAACTTCGACGGAGCGCCTCAATATCTGCCCATTGACGGGACACCGCTCACGTACGTCGCCAACTCCTCGGAGCCGGTGATAGTCGCGGCAAATGCCTACTATTCCGTCGTTGCGGGCGTATGGTTCACAGCCGCGCAGATCACCGGTCCGTGGGCGATCGCCACTTCTGTACCAACGGCCATCTACACAATCCCCCCGGCCTCGCCCCTTTACTACGTTACCTACGTGAAGATCTACGAGGCGACGCCGCAGTACGTCTACGTCGGCTACACGCCCGGCTACTTGGGGACGGTGATCTCTCCTTACGGGACGGTGGTTTACGGCACCGGCTACGCGTACACGCCCTGGATCGGGTCCGTGTGGTACCCGCCCCCGTACACATATGGTGTTGCAGCAGCGCCCGTCTACAATCCGTGGGTCGGCTTCACGTTCGGCTTCGCGGTGGGTCTTGCCTCCGCAGCGTGGCTTGAGCCGTACTGGGGCGGCTCGTGGTATTCCCCCGCGTATTGGGGCCACTATCCTTGCTGCGCGTCGGCGAGCGCCAATGTGTACGGGCACTGGGGGAACGCGGCGTACTCGGGTACGCGCAGCTGGTATGCGGGCGGCGGCGTAGCAGGCTCGAGCTTCTCCGGCTCCTACGCCACGGCGCGCGGCGCCACCGGAAATATCAACGCCGGGCGCCAATACAACGCGTGGACCGGAAATGCCTCGCGCGGCTACGACCGCACCTTCAACACCGCGGCAGACGGTTCAGGCAACGTCGCCCGTGGAACGAACTACAACACCTACACGGGCCAGCATTCGACTGCCAATGCCGTATCCGGCACGACGGCCGGCGGCAGCACCTACAACCGCGCGGGCGCGACGACCGCAGGCTCCCAAGGCTACGCCCATACCGGCGGCGGTTCGGCATACAACGCCAATACTGGCAAGACCACCGCCTGGGGCTCGGACAGTACCAGTAACAATCACTATGCAGACAGCAACGGCAACGTCTACCACAACGACGGTGGCGGGTGGAAGCAGCATTCGTCGAATGGCTGGTCGAGCGCGGGCGGCGATACGTCGTGGGCCGATCGGGAGTCTCAGGCGCGCAGCGCTGGAGACGATCGCTTCAGCGACTTCTCGAACAGTTTCGGTCACAGTTTCGGCGGTGGGAGTGGCGGCTGGGCGAGTCGCTTTAGCGGCGGGGGTGGAGGCGGCTGGGGAGGTCGATTCGGTGGCGGCGGGTTCAGGCGCTGATCTTATCCTAGCCGCGCATCGCAACGGTGAAAAAACACACGGGTATGAAAATCACACACAAAACCGCCTCGCGACCGTGCTCGATGGCCACTCTAATTGGGCGGTTGTCGGACTAGCACTCGTTTTGAGGTCGACCGTATCTATTTTTTTGGGAGCAAAGATGATGACCAAAGTCGTTAGCGTGAGTGTTTGTTCACTTGGCCTTATGGTGGCGAGCGGCTGCGCCATGCAGGAAAAGAAAGAAGCAGCGGCGGCGCAGGCGATGCCCATCGACTGTACACATGCGCCAGGTGATCTGCGGGTGCTGAAGAGCGAGAAGGCCTCCACCGCAGCAAAGGTCGGTAATGGTATCTCGATGATTGCGCCTATAGGCCTCGTCGAGGGGCTGGTGACAGGCACGGAAAAGACCAAGTACCAGGTGACCACCGGCGAGTACAACAAGGCGCTCGACACCAAAATCGCCGAGATCAAGGCGGCTTGCCCGGGGGCTCAACCAGATTGAGGGAGGAGTCGATCGGCTACCGTCGTGAAGCGTAGGCTCGGAAAGGCAGCGGCTGGACCGGACTGCCGGTGCTCACTTGTTGAGGAGTGAGTCATGCTCAATGGTTTTTATTCGCTCGTCATCGGGGGCGCGCTTGTGCTCACACGGGGAGCTTGTGCCACGCCTAGCTCACAATCGACTGCCCAACCGGGCGCCATGGAGATTCGCCAAGGCGTGATCGAGCAGATCACCCCTACGACCCTATCTGACAACCACCATGCCGGGATCGGTGCGGTGGTCGGTGGCCTGGCGGGCCTCGGTATCGGGAGCCTGATCGGCGGCGGCAGCGGCCGCGACGTGGCGATGGTGGCGGGCGCGCTCGGCGGTGCGCTGGCGGGCAACGCCGTCCAGAAGAAGTACGATGCGCCGATTCCGGCGCAGCAGACCATTGTCCAAGTGCGCTCCGGCGTGCTGGTTGCAGTGACGCAACCGACTGGCACGAACCTGGTTCCCGGCGAGAGAGTCTACATCCAGGGCAGTGGCGAAGGCGCACGCGTCGTGCGGCAGGGATAGCGGTGCCTCGGAGCGAGCCATTCGATACGCGGAAAGCCGCGACTCGCGAGCGAACGCAACGGACCGGACCTCCATGTTCCGTCTGCCTCTATCCTGAAGACCGCTCGACGTCCCCCCGGTTTTGAGTAGCGGTAGGATTTAGAGTCTAACCCCGGATTCGGGAGGTTGGACGTGAAGAAGCGATTCACCGAGGAGCAGATCATCGGGTTCCTGCGCGAGGCGGAGCGTGGGGTGGTGGTGAAGGATCTGTGCCGGCGGCATGGATTCTCGGAAGCCAGTTACTACCTCTGGCGCAGCAAGTTCGGCGGGATGGACGTGTCCGATGCCAAGCGGCTGAAGGCGCTGGAGGCGGAGAACGCGCGCCTGAAGAAGCTTCTGGCCGAGTCGATGCTGGAGAACGAGGTCAGCCGTGAGGCTTTACGAAAAAAGTGGTAACCGCACCAGCCCGGCGGGACTTGGTGCGGTGGATGCAAAGCAGAGGACTCACGGAGCGTCGCGGACTGCAGATGGTGCGCATGAGTGCGAGCTCGCTGCGATACGAGCCGCGGCCCGATCGCAACCACATCCTGCGAGCGCGCATCGTGGCTTTGGCTCAACGTCACCGTCGTTACGGTGCGGCGATGATCTATCTGAAGCTGCGCCAGGGTGGCGAGCTCGTCAATCACAAGAGAGTCGAGCGGCTGTATGCGCTGGAGAAGCTGCAAGTAAAGCGCCGGCGGCGCAAGAAGATCCCGCTGGCCGAGCGTCAGCCCCTGGTGCGACCCGGATCTGCCAACGAGGTGTGGTCAATGGACTTCGTGTTTGACCGCATCGCCTCAGGGCGCACGATCAAGTGTCTGGTGATCGTCGATGACGCCACGCACGAGTCGGTTGCGGTCGTGGCCGAGAATCGCATGGGTGGTAATCAGATGGTCCGTGCCCTCGATCAGATCTGCTCGCTGCGTGGACGACCTGCCGTGATCCGATCCGACAACGGACCGGAGTTTAGCGGGAAGGTGATGCCGAATTGGGCACACCGTAACGGCATCACTCTGCGTCCCATCGAGCCTGGCAAGCCGAACCAGAACGCCTACGTGGAATCGTTCAATGGACGACTGCGTGACGAGTGCTTGAACGAACACTGGTTCACGAGCCTCGAGCACGCTCGCGCGGAGATTGAACGCTGGCGGCGAGAGTACAACGAGGAGAGACCAAAGAAATCACTGGGCGGGCTGACGCCCGCTCAGTACGCAAAGCAGTTGGCCGTAAAGGCCGTTACAATCCCGGAAAACTCTAATGCCCTACGCTACTGAAACCGGGGGGACGTCGGCAGAGCACTAGGTGTCGCTCAGACCATCGTGTAATTCGATTCACAATAGCCCCCAAATTCGGTGCCGTGGCGCCGTCAGTTTCTGGTTAATGTTCGCGTGTCAGCACAATCGAGACCAAATAGCTCGGCTAAAAAATGCCCGATTCATTGAATAAGAGTCCTAGCGGTAGCAATTTGAACACCTCCAAATTTTGATTGATGGGTTCCTGATCCGTCGGAAGGCCAGTCCGCACCAGTTCGGTGAAATATTTAGGTTGCCACTTCGGACGTAAGCGCCTGCTGAAGGCCGTCTGGCATGGGCAGCGGGAGCAGTAAATGATGTGGGGCGAGGTGGACACGTAGCATTAGGTGTCCACGTGGAGCCCAGCCCAGATGGACACCTGCGCAGAAGCGGTCGCTACGGATGCATTGGGCCGGCGCACCGGGCCGCGGCAAAGACACACCCTCGAGCAGAAGCGACGGATCGTCGAGGAGACGCACGTGCGCGGAGCCTCGGTAGCGACGGTGGCACGTCGGCACCAGGTAAACGCGAACCAGGTGTTCACCTGGCGGCAGCTGTATCGGCAAGGATTGCTCGAGGAGAAGGGGACGGGAGAGGCAGCCGAGATGCTGCCGGTGAAGGTGACGACGCCGACCGTGTTGCCCACCGAGCATTCTCGGATGCGGCCAGCGCCAAGCACTCAGCGGCGCTGTTCCAGCGGATGCATTGAGATCGAGTTGCCGAGCGGGGCCTGCATCCGCGTGCATGGCCCGGTCGATCGGGCAGTCCTCAAGCACGTCGTGGCGCTGCTGGTGCGCGGATGATTGCGCTGCCGGCTGGCGTGCAGGTGTGGCTGGCTGCTGGCAGCACCGACATGCGCAAGGGGTTCGATGGTTTGGCGGCTCTCGTGCAGATGCAGCTGGCCGAGGATCCCTTCTCCGGGCAGCTCTTTGTGTTTCGCGGCCGCGGCGGGGACCGGGTGAAGATACTGTGGTGGAGCGGGGATGGGTTGTGTCTCTTTGCGAAGCGCCTGGAGCGCGGTCGCTTCGTGTGGCCGCAGGCGACGCATGGCACGGTGGCGTTGAGCGCAGCGCAGCTATCGATGCTCCTCGAGGGGATCGATTGGCGACGACCGGTGCGTACCACGGAGCCACGAGTCGCTGTATAAAAAGCCTATATTTATAGTCTTTTCCCTCGCTCCGGTGTGCGGCACTTGTTATAATGACACATGCCGCGCGCAGGCACGCTGCCGAACGACATCGAGACCCTCAAGCGACTGCTGCTTGAGCGCACCGCGGCCCTCGAACTAGCCCAGGCTCTTCTGCTGTCGCGGCAACACGAGATCGAGCAGTTGAAGCTGCAGATCGCGCGGCTGCGGCGGATGCATTTTGGCCGCTCCTCGGAAGCACTCGACGAGCAGATCCGGCAACTGGAGTTCAAGCTCGAAGAGCTCGAGAGCGAGGAAGCGAGTCTGCCCGTGCCGGCGCGGACGGCCACGGAGCGCCGCAAGAGCGTACGCCGCCCGTTGCCGGAGCGCTTGCCGCGCGAGCGCGTGGTGCATGAGCCGGCTGCCACGTGTGTCTGTCCCGAGTGTGGCGGGACACTACGTGCGCTCGGTGAGGATGTCGCCGAGATGCTCGAGTACGTGCCGCAGCACTGGAAGGTGATCCGGCATGTGCGCCCCAAGTACAGCTGCGCCCGCTGTGAGCAGATCGTGCAGGCGCAAGCGCCCTCGCGTCCCATCGCACGCGGTGTGGCAGGTCCCGGGCTCCTGGCGCACGTGCTGGTGTCCAAGTACTGCGATCACCTGCCGCTGTATCGCCAGAGCCAGATCTATGCCCGAGACGGCATCGAGCTGGAGCGCTCGATCCTCGCCGAGTGGGTCGGGGCGGCCAGTGCCTTGATGCAGCCTCTGGTGGAGGCGTTGGGCGCGTACGTGCTCGCGGCCGAGAAGCTCCATGCCGACGATACTCCGGTGCCAGTGCTGGCACCGGGCACGGGCAAGACCCAGCAAGGCCGGCTGTGGGACTACGTGCGGGATGATCGACCCGCAGGCAGCACCGATCCGCCGGCCGTTTGGCTGCGCTACTCCCCGGATCGCAAGGGTAAGCATCCGTGTGAGCACCTGCACAGCTTCGGCGGCATCTTGCAAGCGGACGGCTATACCGGCTTCAACGGCCTCTACGATCGAGCCAAGCTCCCGCCCACCGAGGCGGCCTGCTGGGCGCACGCGCGGCGCAAGTTCTACGACGTCTTCAAAGCCACGCAGTCACCACTCGCCCAAGAGGCTCTGCAGCGCATCGGGGCACTCTACGGCATCGAGGAACAGATCCGCGGTCAACTGCCCGAGGAACGACGGCGCGTACGCGAGGAGCATAGTGCGCCGTTACTGGCCGATCTCAAGCGCTGGCTCTTAGCCCGTGTGCAGCAGTTATCGAAGAAGTCCGAGCTCGCTGGGGCCATCCATTACGCGCTCGGTCGTTGGGAAGCGCTGTGCCGCTTCTGTCATGACGGCCGGATCGAGATCGACAATAACGCCGCCGAGCGCGAGTTGCGCGCCGTCGCCCTGGGACGCAAAAACTATCTCTTCGCCGGCGCCGACTGCGGCGGCGAGCGCGCCGCGGCGATCTACAGCCTGATCGGCACGGCCAAGCTCAACGGCCTGGATCCGGAAGCCTACTTGCGGCTCGTCCTCGGTCGCATTGCCGAGCATCCGATCAATCGCATCGAGGAGCTCCTGCCTTGGAACGTCGCTCAAGAACTCGCCGCGCAACCCGCACTCGCCGCATAAAGCATTAATGGCTACGTCAAGACGGCGCTGAGCGGACGCTTACCTTCGGACCTGCGGGACTCGTATACAAATTAGCGCGATTTCAGCCAGCCGAAATTCAGTGGCTGTTGATGGGCTCTGCGACAATCCGGCGCCTCGAGCCATGTTACGGATAATTCATCTTGCCCATTGCGCAGGTTTGTTGATCCTTGGCTGACCCACACCGGGACTCAGCCGGGTTAAAGGGCGCCATCTCGCCGCACGCGCCGAGCGCGTACAAGGTCATGAGCGCACCGACGACTCTCAAAATACGCCCCACGCCTAGTTCGCCCGGCAGCCGACCGTGGAGAACGTGACTACCGAATCATCCGCGCTGTACTGGCCATCCAATGTGACCCCGGCAGCGGTGTTCGAATAGGTGCCCGAAACCGGAAAGGTCGTAAGGTCGTCGTAGTAATTCAGCCTGAGCCGCACCGTTCCCGTGAACGTGTTGCCTGACACGGTGCCCGTGAGCGAGCCGGGAACGGTTGCCGAAACTCGGTTCAAGTCATCGATATAAAGACTGGCAGGCTCCGTGTACGGGCTGCTCGCTGTTAAGTCATTGGGCGTGTTGGTGTACGACCCGGTGAATTTATAGGTCGCGGTGACGCTCGCGTCACCGCCAGCTTGAAACTTGCCCGCGGCGTCACCCGAATAGGTGCCACTCAGGTAGGTCGCATCAGCGAAAGAACCCTGAAGCGAAACGCTGGGGCTTGCAGCGCTCTGCGTGAAGGTGGCGTCGAGCAACGGGCTCACTGCGTCGTTCGTCTGAAGTTCGAACCCCGCCGTGGTGCCGGCGGCATAGGCGATGGAGTGCATGCTGCCGTCGGGGAATACGGACGCCACGAAGCCACCGAGTCTCCCGGACGGCGAGTTCGCACCAAACGTGCCGAAGTAGGTACCGGAATGGGTGCAGTAGAACGCCATACGCAGATGTGCCTGCGCGGTGGCCGCGTCGGGCAATACGTGAGGGAAGCCATCCGCGGCAGTCGCTTGCTGAATAATCGGGGCGAGGACTGTCGGCAGGTCCGTCGTGTCGAAGTCCACAGGCGTCCAACTCGCCGCCGAAGCAGTCACGGCGGCCGAAATCTGAACACCATTGTTAATATTAGCGTCCTCGTCCAGCATCATAAGAAACCGCACCACGTTCAAGACGCGGTTTGAGGCGCCGGTGCCTTGGAGGACGAGATCCACCGGGGTCAACAAATTCTTTGACGTGGGTACTCCGCCAATGCTCACGGCCCCGACGAAGAAGGTAATGCCCTGGCCCTCTTCGTACGTAAACGCGCCACTCGTGTCGGTCAAACCACTGTGCGTGCCCGACACGTAGCCAAGCCCGATGACTGTGTCACTCCGAAACACTCCGGTCACCGCGGTCCCGGCCGGTGGCGGATCAACGGTCAGTAACAATTGGAAATTGGCGGGGTCGCCGCCGTACACACTGCTGCTGGCCGCGACGGTATACACGAGGGGAAGTCTCGCGCTGGTCGGAGTGCCGGACACGATACCGGTCGCCGGATCGAGCATCAGGCCGGCCGGAAGCGGGGGGCTGACAGAAAAGCCGTCTGCATCGCCGCTGAACGTCGGGACCAACGGCATGAGTGCCGCACCCACCGTACCGGTGATGGGACCGGTGTAGGCCAGGCCAGTGGGCGGTCCGTGTATCACCAAGGTCAGGGCTGCCGTGGCTGCGCCCGTCCCATTGCTTGCCGTGACGGTGTAGGTTCCGGACGACGCTGCGACCGGCGTTCCCGAGATCACCCCGGAGATGGGGTCAAGCGTCAAACCTGCCGGCAGAGCCGGACTCACGGAATATCCGGTCACCGTGCCGCTGACGCTCGGCGGGTAGGGACCATAGGGGCTGCCGGCGTTCCCGGGACCGACTGAATATTGAAGGTCAAGGGGAGCGGAGTTACCACCACCGCCACCACAGGCAACTATGAGCAACGCCACCGCGATCACAAGTCCGCCGGTACGCAACATGAATTTCCCCTCCTGGCGGTGCGTTCCGGCCACTAAAGCGCGTGCCGCCTTCGCCGCCGTCATCACTCCGCCGCCAGCCGCGCTGGCACCTCGATCCCGTATGCCGCGGCCTGCCGAAGCGTATGCGTCCCGAGATAGACCTGCGTGAGCAGCGGCAAATTGGCAGAACGGATCGCCTCTCCCAGCGCCTTCTCATAGCACCTCACTGGATCGCTGGAGGGTTTCAGGTCGACCCGGTTGCCATGCGTGCAGGCCACGTCTGCAGCATGCTTAAGGCGCGCATAGAACTCCTGCGCGCCGGCAGGACTGTGCAGATCGAGCCCCTGCGTGCTCACCTGAATGGCGACAATGACGTTGTGGCCCTGGGCCACAACATTGCCCGCGAAAAGCGCGCCAGCAATTGCGACGGCACCCAGCGTGAAGTGGGCACATATAACAGCTGTTTTGATGGGCATGTGAATCTCCTAATGAGTCCGCGTTGATCGCTCGGTTCATGGATAACGAGTCCTCGGGCCACGAATTGGACACCTCTAACTCGGCTTTAATCGCGGTCGGGGGCGGACGGCGCGGATGTGCTGCAAGTTTTGGTTGTCAATTTCGAGCCGGGGGACTCATATACCAAGGAGAGGGGAATTTTCATGTGTTGCGGTGGCCGTGTCTGAGCCGAAACTATCCCTGGTTGAGCGGCTGTTTACCGACCACCGAGCGGGCTTGCAGGCGTTCTTCCGGCGGCGCGTCCGCAGCAAGGCCGATGCACCGGACTTGGCACAGGAGGTGTACGTACGGATGCTTCGCATCAGCGACCAGGAGGCGATTCGCCATCCCGTCCACTACCTCTACACGGTCGCCAACAATCTCGTGAAGGAGCATGCGGTGCTCGAGCGTCGGCGAGCCAGTGGCGTCGACATCGACGAGGCTCAGACACAGGAGCAGCTCCAGATGCTGCCCGCGTTCGACGGTGAACTCGATGCGGGGCAGCGGGTCGCGCGGCTCAACGTCGTGCTAAAACAGCTGCGTCCGAAATGCCGCACCGCTGTGGTCCTGCGCTTTACGCATGAACTCTCCTACCGGGAGATCGCGATCCATCTCGGGGTGTCACCGCAGATGGCTAAGAAATACGTGGCGCAGGGACTGAGTCACTGTCAACGCCGCATGGCGCGGCTGGGTTGAGTCCATGATCTCCAATGAAGAGCAGGTGCGTGCCGCGATCGCCGAACAGGCTGCCGACTGGCTCGTCGCGAATGACGAGGGGCTGGATGCGCGGGAGGCCGCCGCCCTCGCCGCGTGGCTGAAGGCCTCGCCGGTCCACGTCGAGGAGTTCCTCCGCGTTTCGGTGATCGCGCGCGATCTGCGGGAAGCCCGCACCGATCCTGAGTATTCCCTCGAGACCGTTCTCGCGTGCGCACGGGCCGAGGACGACACTCTGGTCCGCCCCCCTGTCTGGTCGCGCGTTATCGCCACTGTCAGCAGCACGTCCTCACGCCGCTGGCTGACGGCCGCGGTAACCATGGCTGCGGTCGTTGGGTTGAGTCTTGGCTTGCCCTCGTTGTGGAGAGTCCGCCCTGTCGCACCCGTACCGGTCGGTGTCGGCGCGACGGCCCTGCACATTGAGACCGGTCACGGCGAACAGCTGAGTCGTCGTCTCGAGGATAATTCTGTGCTGCACCTGAATACGGACAGTGCCGTCACCATCCGCTTCAGCAAAACGGAACGGCTCGTCACGCTCACCTCCGGCCAGGCAGAATTCGAAGTCGCCCATGACCCCGCTCGCGCATTTCGGGTGTTCACCGGATCGGCTGAGGTCGTCGCGATTGGGACTCAATTCGATGTGCGTCTGGAGGAAGACTCGACCGTGGTAACGGTGATCGAAGGGCGGGTCGCCGTCGGGCCGTCCCCGACGTTGGGAAATCCTGGTACGAAGGCGAACGACGCACCACGGTTTGTCGAGGTGGGTGCCGACCAACAGATCCGGGTGACCGAGGCAGAATGGCCGGCCACGCCCATAACTGTGGACGCGCAGCACGCCACGGCGTGGCTGCATCGCGAGGTTGTGTTTGACCACGAACCGCTAGAACGCGTCGTGGCCGAATTCAATCGCTACGCTCCTAAGCCGATCGAGATCGCCACACCTGCACTACGGAATTTGCAAATCAGCGGGGCCTTTGCCACCGACGACACGGACGCGTTCATTGCCTTCCTGCGCACCCTCAAAGGCGTACGGGTCGAAGTGACCGCGACGCGGATTCGGGTGTCACAGCAGTAGGCGTTGCTGCGCCCCTTACGAGGCACGGGCGCATAGGCTACGCTGCAGGTGAAGGCACGCCGAGATGCCTGAATGGGAAGTGCATGGGGGGCTCGCATCACCGCACGGCGGAGATCGGCACGGTAGTATCCCGGCTACTCCACGCCGCCTCGATCTGCGCGCCCATTGCGATCCTTGGGGCTCCGCCGACCCTGACCCAGGCCTCTGAATCCAAGGCGCTCGCCGCCGACATCCCCGCGCAGCCTCTCGCCCAAGCGCTGGCAGTATTCCGCCGCCAGACCGGCCTGCAGCTCATTTACGTCTCTAGTGTTATCAGCAACCAGAGATCCCAGGCGGTCCCTGCGGGATTGAACGCCGATGAGGCGCTCGCTCACTTGCTTGAAGGCACCGGACTGCGCTTCGAGCACCTCACGCCGCGCAGCATCCGCATCTTTGCCGGCGGGGTTGCGCCGCGGGAGTCAACACCGCGAGTCCTCACGGGACCAGTGCGCGACGAGGTGATTGTCACCGCCAGCCGCGGCATGGAGAAGCTCCAGGACGTGCCGATGACGATTCAGTCCATCAGCGGCGATCAGCTCAATCAGCTCAACGTGACCACCACATATGGCCTGCTGAAATACACGACGAACGTGACCTTCAGTGGCAACGGCCCGGGTACCGGCAACATCTTCATGCGCGGTCTCGGTGGCAGCGGCACGGGCAACCAGTCGCAGTCGGCCGTCGCGCCGTTTCCGAGCGTCGCGCTGTACCTTGACGATCAGTCGATGCAGTTCCCCGCCCGCAATAACGATGTCTACCTGGTGGACATGGAGCGCGTCGAGGTCCTTGAAGGTCCGCAGGGCACGCTCTTCGGTGGTGGCGCTGAGGCGGGCGCCATCCGTTACGTCACGAGCAAGCCGCGGCTGGAGGCGGCTTCGGGCGAGGCCAATGCGGGCTACGGAGTCACCGCCGGCGGCGACCCGAATTCCAGTCTGGACGCGGTGATCAACGTTCCGCTGATCGACAACAAGTTTGGTCTACGGGGCGTGATCTTCAGCGACACGCTCGGCGGCTACATCGACAACGTGCCCAGCACCATCGGTTACCACCCCGGGACATCACCGTATGACCTAGGCGGAAATCCGACCGCCAACAACGGTCCGCTGCAGGGCGATAACCTCAACAAGGTGACCTACACCGGCGCGCGCCTGTCAGCGCTGTGGCAGATCAACGACAACTGGGATGGGCTGCTGCAGCAGAACTACCAGAACATGGAAGCCGACGGTTACTTCTACGCCTATCCGACGAGCACGGACGGGAGGGCTCTGGGACGCGACCAGATCACCGCCTTCGCGCCCGCTTACACCAAGGACCACTACGAAAGCACGGCCTGGACGCTAAACGGTAAGGTCGCGGACCTGCTGAGCCTGGTGTACACCGGCAGCTACATGGTCCGCCACATCGATGGGCAGCAGGACTATTCCAACTACCTGCGCAATTCCGTCGGCTTTTACTACTCTTGCATAGGCACCGGAGCCGGCTACTTCAACGACGCGCACTTTCCTAACCAGTTGACCGGGCACAAGCTGCAGTGCTCCACGTCGGTCGGCAACTGGCGCGATCAGGTGCGCAATACCCACCAGAGTCATGAGCTGCGCTTCGCTACCAATGCCGAAAGCCGCTTCCGTGCGCTTGCAGGCTTCTACTGGGAGAAGTTCGTCATCGATGACAATATGAACTTCAACTACCTGGGCATCCCGCAGTGCGACCAGGCCAATCTCAACAAGGCGCTTAATTCCCCTGACGGCAGCGCGGACTGCCTGTCGGCGGTCGGTCCGGTTCCCGGTGCCTTCGCAACGTACCCGGGCCTGCGCACCAATGCGAACACGGCCTTCGGCGAGGACGTGCAGCGCGGCTATAAACAGAAGGCCTTCTTCACCTCCATCGACGTCGACCTCATACCCAAGGTCCTCACCGCGACGGGCGGCATTCGGTTCTACCGCTACGATGAGTTCGAAGAGGGCTCAGAGTACTACAACGAAAGCACCGGCGGTGCGTTCGGCCCGGATGGCAAACCGACCGCCGGTGGCGGACTGGTCGTCAACCACCTCAACGGGCAGTGTACGGCCGCCGCACTCTGCGGCTTCCCGATCAATCTCAGCAAGAGCGAGAGCGGGCACCGCTGGCGCGGCAACCTGATGTGGCACGTCACCCCCGACATCATGACGTACTACACGTATTCGGAAGGCTTCCGTCCGGGCGGCTTCAACCGTACGGAATCGCTTCCGGGTCAACCGCCCTTGCAGCGGGGGTTGGCTCCGTACTTGGGTCCAAACACGAACCAATACGCAGCCCCCCCGGGCTATAACTCCGACAATCTGATCAACAACGAGGTCGGCTTCAAGAGTGAATTGCTAGACCATCATGTGCTGCTCAATCTGTCGGTGTATTACATGAAATGGGAGAACATCCAGCAATTGTTGTTCGACCCGGTGCATTTGGGTAACAACTCCTTCGACCTGAACGGCTCGAGCTATACGATCAAAGGCTTCGAGGTGCAGTTCGTCGCGCGGCTCACCGAGGGGCTCAGCGTGCAGGGATCGAGTTCTGTCAACACCCCGAGCCAGTCGAACACGCCCTGCCTGACCTCAGTCGGCGCCAACTCAGAAAACCCTACAAGAACCGTGAACAACCCGACTCCCAAAGGTCGTTGCATCACGCAGGTCAACGGTGCGCCCTACACGAATCCGTTCGGCCAGCTCGGCACTGGGCCGCCGTTCGCACCGCCGTGGATGTTCAACCTGCTTGCGCGATATGACTGGACGGCCGGCGCATATAAGCGGTTCGCCTGGGTCGGTGCGAGTCACATCGCCTCGATGAGCAACGAGCCGGCGAATTTCCCGGACGGCAACGCTCCGAGCGAGAGCCCCCCGACTGGGTGGCCGACTACCTCGCTGCTGCGTTACCAGATTCCCGCGTACACCACGTATGACAGCGGCTTGGGCGTTGCGAAGGATAACTGGACAGCACAGATCCAGTGCCACAACCTGACTAACGCTTACGGGCCGACGAACGTCTCATCCGAGCAGTTCATCAAGGCGGAAGTTCCGCTGCGTCCCCGCGTTATCACCTTCCTCATCGGATATAGGTTCTGACCGCGAGAGCAGGCGGCGCAGACGATCGAAGACGCACCTCACGGCGGTGACTATCAATTACGCGCTGCCGGGCTGCACAGACAACGGCCGCTCGCATTCGTACGAGTCCCGTTTGCAATGCGCGAGCATCGCGTTCTCTTTGGAACTTCGTATCAACGGACACCACGCGGTATCAGTGGATGCCGCACCAGTGCCTGCGAATGCTGGGTAGGTTTGTGGGTAACTCAAAAAGTCCCACCGCGCTAAGACTTTGAATGCGGAGAAATTTACGGCCGAGGTTAGATTCCTTTCCCTGGCATTCTAATCATACACTTACAACACATTCTTAATGTAAATTATCGCTTACTAATTCGCCGTCCAAACCAGCCCAGTTTTTTCGAAGTGAATTCGAGTCAATTTTCTAGGACTCGAACTAGGACGCGAACTATAGATGATTCCGCCGCGGCAGACCGGTCAACGATCGAGTACCGTCCTTGCAGGCAGATGTGCTTTGCGCGAGGGTCGCACAGATGCGCAGATAACCGCGTTTGAGAATTCAACGACCGAGCCATCCGGAAATGCAACGCGAGGACTCGACAAGCTAAAAGCGCCGTCTACGGACCGTCCATAACGCGGCCATTGTCCCTGGAACCCAAATGAGCTTGCTTTTCCATCTGCAGAATCACGCTCGAGAAATCTTGCTCCTGTCCTTGGGCCGATTGTGCCACGTTGACCTCGAAGGCCGCGTGTGTCGCGGGCATCTGCGCCCCGACCGCAGCTGCGAGGTTGAGAATCAGCCCAAAATCCTTGTTCATTAGCCGAAGCGGAAATTGCGGGCTGTAGTCACCCTTCATCGCTCTTGCCAGTTTACCTACGTGTGCAGGAGCGACTACCGCAGTCTCTGAAAGTACGTCCAGCAATCGATCGCGATCGAGACCTGCCTTCTCACCGAGTGCAACCGCCTCGGCGATTGCTTGCATCCCGATTCCCAACAGGCTGTTAACGACCAGCTTCATGGTCGCGCCGGAACCGCTTGGCCCCAGATAAAAATACTTTCTGGCGATCACTCTAAAGATCGACTCGGCGGCGGCGAAGCATCCCTGATCCCCGCCCCCGAACAGGGTTAGCGCCCCCTGCTCGGCGGCCGGTGTACTCCCCGATATAGTCACGTCGAGGACGCCAACGCCACGCGCAGAGCCTAGCCTCGAAAGCTCCTGGGAGGTCTGCGGGTTCACCGTGCTCAGGTCGATGACCAGTGACCCGGGATGCACGTTGGCAAACGCTCCATCTGCTCCTTTGTAGATGTTCAGAACCGCTTCATCGCTCGCAAGGCATGACAACACGACGTCGCAACCGGAGGAGAGCTGCGCAACGCTCTCCGCGACTGTGCCGCCAAATTGAATTAGCTCCTCCGCCTTCGTACGGTGCCGGTCGTAGGCGGTCAGCTTGAAGCCGGCTTTGAGTAACCTCTGCGCGATCGGCCGACCCATGTAGCCGATGCCGACAAATCCGAGCTTGTTTTTTTCCGACGTGATTGGATTCATGTCTAGTTGTCCTTTGGCAAGCGCTGAGCGAGTTTCAGCCGCTTGTTTTCACCGCTCCCATCGCACGTGACTTTACGTCATTCTGCTTCGAGCCTTTCGCGTCGGGTAGAAAAGAGCTCTCAGCCGGACCACCGAGTCCCGCGGAGATCCTTCCAGGCGCCACCATCCACGTAGCGTTCCGGATACAGGGCCTTCGAACGCGGGTCTTCCGCGGTATCGAGTTGAAGGACCATCCACTTCGGATACGGAACACCCGGATCCGACGCCGCGTCCAGAAGCCGGACCTCTTCGTCCGAGAGCCGAAGGTCTACCGCACGGATGTTATCCTCCAGTTGCTCAGCTTTCCGGGCAGCGACGATCACGCTGCTAACGGCCGGCCGGCCCAGCAGCCAGGACAGCGCCGCACGGGCCGGGCTGGCGTCATGCCGACCCGCCACCTCCTTCAGCGCTTCCACGACGCGGTAGCCCATCTCCTTGTCGAAGGGCACGAACGAACCTGCCTCCGCGAATCGTGTTCCAGCAGGAGCAGGGTTCGCGCGGCTGTACTTGCCCGTGAGGAAGCCCCCGGCGAGCGGGCTCCAAACCAAGATACCGATGTTGTAGTACTCAGCGAACGACTGGAACTCGTATTCGAGACCTCGGCCGACGAGGCTGTAGTACATCTGCCCGGTCACGAATTTTTCCAACCCCAGGCGTTCCTGCAGCATAACCGCCGTGGCCGCCTGCCATGACATGAAGTTGGAGAGCCCGATATAGCGGACCTTCCCCTGGCGCACAACATCGTCGAGCGTCCGCAGCGTCTCCTCGAGCGGCGTGTTGCTGTCCCATCCATGCACCTGGTAAAGGTCGATGTAATCGGTCTGCAGCCGTTGGAGACTGCCCTCCACTTCGCGCAAAATGTTCACCCGGGTCGCACCGCTTCGGTTGAGATTGTCGCTCATGGGGAGCCGCACTTTGGTGGCCAGGACGATCTCCGACCTCACGCCCTTCAATGCATTACCCACCAGAGTTTCGCTCTCCCCGAGGCTGTACACGTCCGCGGTGTCAATGAAGTTGATGCCCCGGTCCAGGGCTAGCCTCACTATTCGCGTTGTGTCCTCCTGACCGAGATTGCCCATGTTCATCTTGTCACCGAACTGCATCGTGCCAAGCGCCACTTCGCTTACGATGAGTCCGGTATTCCCCAGTTTCCTATACTTCATCTCACATACTCCTTGCGGTCGCTCCAGGGAGGCATCAGAGGGGCCGGTTGGGGTCGTTTGGCCGGTCGGTGCGCTATTGCAAGTTGTGTCGATCTGAAGCGCTGGCGCGCGGGCCGCGGGACACCGACGGGGAGAATCGCCTACCTCTGAAGTTTGCGCCAAACGAAGCGCGCTCGCACGACGACCAGCCTGCAGACGCGGTGCTGCTCGCCTTGCCCCGGGCAGCGTCCCGAACGCAAGCGCTTTGAGCTCATCGTGCCCAGTCTCGGTAGATGTTTGCCGGAGGCTAGGCCATGACCGCCATCGTCAGAGGCGAGACCTTGACCGCAGCGGCGCTCCCCGCGGGAAGATCAGGCCGGCCCGAGCCGAGAGTCGGATATTTGCCTGACGCGCCCCCGCGGACGGCATGTCAAGGCATAGATTCCGGTCCGTCGCGACGCCAGTCGGATTTCGTTGGGAAAGACGTGCCCGCAGACCTAACGTTTTCAATGAAGATATTGTCGCAGCCTCGGCGATTGGCGATGCATTTCATTTGTCTTTCCTGGCCCGGGAAATGAAACCGGCCAGAAACCGCCGGCCCCTGAGTTAGCACCCTGGGAGCGATGTGCGCTGTTGCCGGCGGCTCCGTCTGATCCGACAACCCGGAGCACTCACTGATCGGGGGTTTGAGATTCAGTTTCCTGGGCCTGGTGTCGCCGTCTTTGATTTTACGTTTGGGTAATCCGTGGCGGCCTTCGATTATCCTTCTGATGTCCGTCGTGCACGTCATGGGCGGCAGATGTGCGTCCAACGTACGTTCTGCGGCGATCCTCAAGGCCACTCTGAAAATCCGTACCAACGACTGATATGGCCCTCTGGTGTCAACGAGGGCGAGGGTGGTTCTCGCGGTCCGGTGCGTGCGAGGAGTGTGCGGGCGGGAGAGCGCACCGGATGGGGAACGCGACGCGCAGAGCTTGTAGCGACGATGGATCACACTGATATCCGCGGGTTGGTTACCGCATTGCATCGGTCCGTCGCGGGGCTGCCTCGATCTAGCGTCGGGGATCATCACGCTGGATGCCCACATAGTCGAGCCGAGGGTTCCCCTCACCGTGTCTGCGCATCGCGTTGCCGATCCGGTGTGAGTGCGGTTACGTCATGGATGTGTCCCTCGCTCGAGTGAGGGCTCGTTCACGGACTCAGGGCAACGTGCCGGCCGATATCCCAGACGAAGGCGGCGAGCTCGCGGGCGAGCGCGACACAGATCTTGTTGTGGTGCAGTCCGCGGGCCTTGAGGCGCCGGTAGCGGTGGTTCAGGCGCAGCT
The DNA here is from genome assembly GCA_963850955.1 of uncultured Pseudomonadota bacterium. Taxonomy (GTDB): domain Bacteria; phylum Pseudomonadota; class Gammaproteobacteria; order Steroidobacterales; family Steroidobacteraceae; genus 13-2-20CM-66-19. The sequence continues at coordinate 2,371,600 of CAWKMW010000004.1, read as the reverse complement.
GTGCGCGCCAGGCGATCGCGCGGATCTGTGCGGGCTGTCGCTCCTGACGCGGCTGCAAGGAGGGGCTGATGCGGGCGGGGAAGCGGTAGTTCCAGGCCGCCTCGACCAAGACGCGCCGAACGTGAGTGTTGCCGGTCTTGGTGATCGCCCCGAGCCGGCGCTTCGAACCGCTCGTGTGCTCGGAGGGGACCAGTCCCAGATATCCCATCAGCTCGCGCGGATGCGCAAAGCGCCTAAGGTCTCCGAGCTCGGCGACGACGGTGGTGGCGGCGACGAGGTTCAGTCCGCGCAACGTCATCACGGCGCTCACGAGTGGGTGCATGCGCCAGTGCTCGACCTCGCGCGCGAGGGACTCACTCAGGCGCTGTACCCGCGCTTCACCTTCACTCACCGCCTGGCGGTACTCGGTGAAGGCAATGTCCTGGGCCGCATGCTCGAAAGATACCTCGGCGAGGTAGCGCTCGTGGGCCGCCGACCAGGAGGTCTTGCCGCTGTAACGATGCCCGTGACGCAGCATCAGCGCCTTGAGCTGCTGGCGGGCCTTGAGCCGCGCCCGCACCGCATCCACCCGCGCCCGACTCAAGTCCCGCAGCGCCTCATCGCGTTCGTCCGGGATGCTGACGGCTACCAGCTCCCCCGCGCGGGCGAGGCCGGCGAGGTTCAGCGCATCACGTCGATCGGTCTTGATCCGCTCCCCCGGGCGGCGCGGGATCTTAGACGGCGCCACCACCTCGCAGCGGTAGCCAAGCCGTATCAGCTCGCGCGCCAAGGTGTAACCGCACGGACCTGCCTCGTACACCACGTGCAAGTTCTGCGGCTCGCCCAATCGGCTTAGCGCCTTGGTGAGCTCCGCAAGCCTTGTACCCACTGTGCCGACGAACCGCGGGACCTCACGACCGACTTCGGCCACCGCGATCGCGATGGACTCCGCGTGTGCATCCAGCCCGATAAAACCAGTGATAAGCTCGTGCATGGTCTGCCTCCTGTGCTTCTTGTAGATCACGCCCAATCGCGTTCTACATGTGGCTCGGCACACGCAAGTGTGCAACCCACGGTACTGCGGGAGGCAGACCGCTTCTTCTCTATACAACCTTGAATGCCCGCCTCCCTATGACGGGCCATGATGTCTAGCACGCGATACCAACGGGTATCGCGCCAGTGCATGTGATTGCTGGGTAACGTTGCGGGTAACTCAAAAAGTCCCACCGCGCCAACCGCTTGAATCGCGAAGAAATTTACTGCCGAGGTAAGATCTCCCGGGCACCATTTTTTCCGTTGCAATCATAAGATTATAGATGGCGGACTCTAAACTGAAGTGCAGCACATTGACGAGGTTAATGTGTTGGCATGAATACGAAGTATCAGCATCTGTGCATCGATGAACGAGCTCATATCCAGTTCCTGTTGCAGCAAGGGTTCACGGTGCGGGCAATTGCCCGCACCGTGAACCGGACGTCGAGCACTATCGGCCGGGAGCTCGCGCGCAACGGCTGGACGCGCCCGGTGCTCCCCCGGGGCCGCGGTCGACCGCTCCTCGCCGGCGGTTACCGGGCTGTGCAGGCCCAGCAGCGTGCCGACATCGAGGCAAGGCGTGCCCGCAGACCGCCGCGGCTGCGCCCCGATACCTGGCTCTGGGCTCAGATGCGAGTCCTGCTGAGCATGGGGCACTCCCCCGAGCAGATCGCCGGCATACTTCGACGCATGCATCCGGGCGATGCGGATCGGCACGTCAGTCACGAGACGATATACACGGCCATCTACGCGATGCCGCGCGGTGAGCTGCGCACCGAGGTCATCGGACTGCTGCGCCAAGCCCGTCGGGCCCGCAAGCCACGCGCTCGCGGCCAAGACCGACGGGGTCAGATCCCGGAGATGATCTCGATCCATGTGAGACCGCCGGAAGTCAACGAACGCGTTGTGCCCGGTCATTGGGAGGGGGACACAATCAGGGGCGCCGGAGTTGCCGCCGTCGTCGGCACGCTCGTCGAGCGCACCACGCTCTTCGTGACCCTCGCCAAACTCGCAGACGGCACCGCCAACTCGGCTGTTGTGGGCTTCAGCCGCGTGCTCAACCGGATCGATGCCCAGAAACGCCTCTCCATGACTTACGACCAAGGCAAGGAAATGGCGGCTCACGCCAAACTCTCAGATAAAACCGGCATCAAGGTGTACTTCGCCGATCCTCACAGCCCCTGGCAGCGCGGCATCAACGAGAACACCAACGGGCTGCTCCGCCAGTACCTGCCGAAGGCTGCGGACCTGTCGATTCTCTCGCAGAAGGACCTCGACGCCATCGCGTTCGATCTCAACGTTCGACCGAGAAAATCCTTAGGCTGGAAGTGCCCCCTCGAACTGTTCATGCCCGAGTCCTTCAACTATGAATCCTACTTCCGCAAAAATGTTGCGCTTCAGACTTGAAACCGCCGATCTTTTCAAGAAGCCTCTCGAATAAAAAAGGCATCGAACCTTCACGTCCCTAACTATAGTGGATTCGTGCGCAGCGCACGTAAGCCGCTGCTTCGCTGAGCGAAAATTCGTCCGGCTTTTCGCAAACCCTTTGTCGGTCACAAAGCATCGCGCGGTTAACTGTGTGGGTAACTCGCTTGCGAGCAAGTGGATGGCTTACACGGACTGCCGTGCGAGACCGCAGTGTTTCCGTGCGCGTTAGTTCCACGCCTCCCACTATTTCGAAGTGTCATGCGACACTTCGCCGCTATGAGCGCGCGCCCTCCTCGCTCATCGCACACCAGTTGTTATGCGGCCTAATGGGCAGTCTCTGGCGCATTCATTGCAATTTTACCCAGCTCCAGTTGCGCACTTCCGGCATGTCTTGTCCGTGTCGGCAGATGTACTGCTTGTGCTCGATCAGCTTGTCCTCGAGCCGCTGCTTCAGATAGACCCCCTTCTCGCCGGTGTTCGGCAGCCGGTCGATGGCGTCCAACACAAGGTGAAAACGGTCCAGATCGTTCAGCACCGTCATGTCGAAGGGCGTGGTGATGGTGCCCTCCTCCTTGTAACCGCGGACATGAAAGTTCTCGTGGTTGGTCCGGCGGTAAGTCAGTCGGTGAATCAGCCAGGGATAGGCATGGAAGGCGAAGATGACGGGTTTGTTCGAGGTGAACAAGTCGTCGAACTCTCGCTCGCTGAGACCGTGCGGGTGCTCGGATTGTGGCTGCAGTTTCATCAGGTCAACCACGTTGATCACTCGGATTTTGAGCTCGGGCAGATGCTCACGTAGGATCGAGACTGCGGCGAGGGTCTCCAGCGTGGGCACGTCACCACAGCAGGCCATGACAACGTCCGGCTCGGCCTCCTGATCGTTGCTGGCCCACGGCCAGATGCCGATGCCGCGTGTGCAGTGCTTGACGGCCGCGTCCATCGTCAGCCACTGGGGCGCCGGGTGCTTGCCGGCGACGATTACGTTGACGTAGTGGCGGCTGCGCAGGCAGTGGTCCATCACTGATAACAGGCAGTTGGCATCAGGCGGCAGGTAGACCCGCACGACCTCGGCCTTCTTGTTCACGACGTGGTCGATAAAGCCAGGATCCTGATGCGTGAAGCCGTTGTGATCCTGGCGCCAGACGTGTGAGGCCAGCAGGTAGTTGAGCGAGGCGATCTTGTGGCGCCATGGCAGGTGCGAGGTGACCTTCAGCCATTTGGCGTGCTGATTAAACATCGAATCGACGATATGGATGAAGGCCTCGTAGCAATTGAACAACCCATGCCGCCCCGTGAGCAGGTACCCCTCGAGCCAGCCCTCGCACTGGTGCTCGCTGAGCATTTCCATCACCCGTCCTGAGCCCGCAAGGAACTCGTCGTTCGGCACTGTCGCGCCTTCCCACTGACGCTGGGTCGCCTCAAAGAGCGCTTCCAGACCGTTGGACAGCGTCTCGTCGGGTCCAAACACCCGGAAATTGCACTGCGTGCTGTTCAGCTTGACCACGTCGCGCAGAAACTTTCCGAGCACGTGCGTGTCGCCTATGCCGGGAGCACCCGGTCGAGGCACCTCGATCGCATACTCCTGGAAATCCGGCATGCGCAAATCGCGCAGCAACAACCCGCCGTTGGCGTGGGGATTGGCGCCCATGCGGCGCTCCCCGGCGGGTGCCAATTCCGCCAAATCCGGCCTCAGACGGCCCGTGTTGTCGAAAAGCTCCTGCGGCTGGTAGCTTCTCAGCCACGCTTCTAGCAACTTGAGGTGTCCGGGATGCGTGGCCGGATCGGACAGTGGCACTTGGTGCGCACGAAACGTACCTTCGACCTGCAGCCCATCGACGATCTTCGGACCCGTCCAGCCCTTCGGTGACACGAGCACGATCATCGGCCAGCGCGGACGGACGCTGTTGCCATGACTGCGTGCGTCGCGCTGGATCTGTTTGATCTGCCCCACGACGGTATCGAGCGTCGCGGCCATGGCCCCGTGCATCAGCGCCGGTTCGTGCCCCTCGACGAAGTGTGGCGACCAGCCGTAACCTCGAAGCAGCTGTTGCAGCTCCTCACGAGTGATGCGGGCGAGGACGGTCGGGTTGGAGATCTTATAGCCGTTGAGATGAAGAATGGGGAGGACCGCTCCATCGCTCGCCGCATGCAGGAACTTGTTGGAATGCCAGGCCGTAGCCAGCGGCCCAGTCTCGGCCTCGCCGTCGCCCACGACGCAGGCAACGATCAGCTCCGGATTGTCTAACACCGCGCCAAACGCGTGGCTGAGCGAGTATCCCAGTTCACCGCCCTCATGAATTGAGCCGGGGCACTCTGGGGATGCGTGGCTGGGAATGCCGCCGGGAAATGAGAACTGAACAAAGAGCTTCCGGAGCCCTGGCTCATCCTGGCTGATATTGGGATAAATCTCGCTGTAGGTGCCTTCGAGGTAGGTGTTAGCAACGACGGCCGGGCCGCCGTGCCCCGGCCCGGACATGTAGATCATGTCCAGATCGAACTTCTTTATGACGCGATTCAGGTGAACGTAGATAAAGTTCTGCCCCGGCGTCGTACCCCAGTGTCCGAGTAGCATGTGCTTGACGTGCTCGAGCCTCAAGGGTTCCTTCAACAGGGGGTTGTCGTACAGATAGATCTGCCCGACCGACAGGTAATTAGCGGCGCGCCAGTAGGCATCGATCTTGCGCAGCAGTTCCGGGGAAAGAGTGCGCGTCGGCATGATGCAATACTCCTGTGCTCTGGATGTGCGGGCCAGTCGACCCCAGGGATACCTCCCGGCGAGATTCGGCAATCCAAGCTATCGCATCTTGAGCTGTGTCGATTGCAGTTTCTGTTCGAGGCCCATCTCCGGCAATCCGGGCATGCTCGGGGCTACATGACGCTCCTGACCGTCATCAGCGGCAGCACCTCGGTTAAGCCTGCGCTTTACGATACGGACCCCGCCAGCCTCGCGACGGCAGCCAAGTCAGCCATGCTCTTCAGCCTAAGGCGTGTCGACTCGACGAACGGCCGCACGTTACATCGGACGCCTCCTCTGAGGGTGAGCACCCTTCTTCAACGCCGGCGAGTATATTCGCCTAGTTCGGCACGGCGCTGGTTTGGCGATCTCGCTGATCGCTCTGCCGTGAGAAGTCCGTTCAATAGCTTCTCATTTCGGTATCGGCTGTTGCTGAAGACTTTATTGCCCACACCTAAGCCTTGCTGCCCGCAGAGGTACCTACACGTGGCGTCGGAGCTAGGGATTTCCCCGTATTTCGACGAATTCCCTTCGCGCGTAGGTTCTATCTGTAAGTTTCTAGATCTCCGCTGATCCCAAACGGAGTTAGTAATGAATGTCATTCGACGAATCCTGGTGGCGGTCAAGAACCCGGCCGCAAAGACGCTTCCCGGCGTCATTAAGGCATCGCAGCTCGCCAAGTCCTTTCGGGCGGAGCTGACACTTTTTCAATCGATCGAGCTCCCGATCTTAGCGGAAGGCGACCTGAGCTATATGAATGCCGGGTTGGCAGATGCCGAGCGCTGCACGGGTGAAGCCTGCGAGAAAGCCCTCGAGGCGATCGCACGTAAGCTGCAACGCAAGGGCATTAAAGTCTCTGTCAGCGTCCAGTTCGACTATCCCATCTACGAAGCCGTCATACGCGAGGCGACACGACTTAAGGCCGACCTCATTGTCGCCGAGCAGCATCACGGTCATCGCGCTGCTTCTTTGCTTCACTTGGTCGACTGGGAACTGTTACGGCTGAGCCCGGTTCCCGTGCTGCTCGTCAAGGATCCGCGTGCCTATCGGCGTCCAAAGATTCTGGCGGCGGTAGATCCCGACCATACGTACGCCAAGCCGGTCTGGCTGGATCGCGAGATCCTGAATGCCGGGCGGGGGATCGCCAAAGCGCTTCACGGGGCTCTGCACGCGGTGTACGCGTATGTCCCGATTCCCGTGCTCGCATTCCCGACCGGCGCCCTTACCAAAGAGGATGTCGAGGCTGCATACGCTCGCTCCCTTAAGGAAGCGAATGAGAAGCTTAAACGAGCGTTGCGCGATGCGGAGGTGCGAAATGTCGTTTCGCATGTCATCGGACGTCACCCTTCGGATGCCATCGCCGAGGTTGCCGCCAAGATTCGCAGCTCGCTGGTTGTAATGGGCGCGATCTCACGCAGTGGAATTAAGCGGCTACTGATCGGCAATACGGCAGAGCGTGTTCTCGATCGTCTGTCCTGCGATGTGCTCGTTATTAAGCCGGGTTACCTAATCAAACGCATCCCGAAAAAACGTCGCGGCGCCGTGCGCGCGCGGATTGCGCCCCGCCCGTTGATTGTCTGAGCCTCGGATTGACTCGAGCAATGATCGGTCGATTCTTCGACTTTATCGTGCGTGATCAATCGTGCCGGTGCACCGGCCACATCCAATTACAGACTTCCGGCTAGTCTTCGGCCGTCTCGCGGATGTACTTGCCGTGCTCCACCCACTTATCGCGCATCAATTGCCGGACGTCGGCGGCGTGATAGCCGAGCCGCGGCGTGCGGCCAATCACGTCGATCACCAGGTGAAACCGGTCCAGCGCATTTCGCACCACCATATCAAACGGGGTGGTAGTGCTCCCCTCTTCCTTGCTAACTGCGGAGACCATGCTCGGCGACGCACCGGAGCGACCTGACAAATCCTGTTCCCCTACTGTAAGAACTGTCACACGGGCATATTCGCATCTTTCGAAACGCCCGGCGGTTTAGTCTGTCCCAAAGCCCCGAGGACTGAAATCTATGGCCTTACTCACCGTTAACGCGGGAAGCACCTCGATTAAGCTCGCGCTTTTCGAGCTCGGTGCTAATCACACATTGACGCGAGTCAGAACCGAGTCGCACTCAAGTCATGAGGACCCTCGCGCGGTCCTCGACGCGCTGAAGCAACGCGGTCGATGCGACATTGCCGCCATTGCGCATCGTGTCGTACATGGCGGCGATCGCTTCTCCCGGCCCACCGTGCTAGATCCGCCCACCATTGCTGGCATCGAAGAGGTTTCCGCGCTGGCTCCTCTTCACAACCCTGCAGCACTGCGGTGGATCAAGGTGGCCTGCGAACTGTGGCCTCGCATTCCGCAGGTGGCCGCATTTGATACCGCCCTGTTCAGGGATCTCCCCCGCGTGGCAGCCGAGTACGCGCTACGCCCCTCCTTGGGTACGGAAATTGGTGTGCGGCGTTATGGTTTCCACGGCCTGGCGCACGAAGCCATGTTGCAAAGTTGGTGCTTGCTATACCCGGAACTTGAACACGGCGGCCGGCTGATCACGCTTCAGCTTGGCGGCGGCTGCTCAACCACCGCTTTCGATTGCGGTCGACCCATGGATACGTCGATGGGCTTCTCACCGCTGGAGGGTCTCGTAATGGCGACCCGTTCGGGTGATCTCGATCCTGCGGTCGTCCCCTATCTGCAGAAGAAGCGGGGCATCTCCGGTGAACAAGTCATACGGGAACTGAATGAAAACTCAGGCCTCGCCGGGGTCTCGGGGCTGGATGAGGACCCCTCGGCACTCCTTCGCCATCCCTCACCGCAGGCGCAATTCGCGGTCGAGCTCTACTGCTATCGGATCCGGAAGTTCATAGGAGCCTACCTCGCAGTCCTCGGCGGTTGTGACGGCATCGTATTCGGGGGTGGCGTAGGCGAGCACGTGGCAGGGGTGCGATCTCGCGCGTTACAGGGGTTGGAGTGGGCGGGTATTCAGATTGATCCCCTACTGAATGGTCTTGCGGACGGCGGCCATGCCCTCATCAGCGCGGCGGAAAGCCTGATCAGAGTGCACGTCGTCGTGGTCGACGAGGAATCCGCGTTGGCTCGTGCCGCCGTCAATCTACTTTGAGCGTCCTGCTCACCCTATAACGGCTAGAGCATCAAGGCACCGCGCGCCTGCCTGCGCCTCGGCGTACACTGGCCGAGAAATCCGGCGCGCGTATCGAATTCCCCCTGGCACTTTCCAAACGCCCATTTTTGACGTGGTACTAAAGCGAATCACCACCCGGGGGTCAATCGCGGGCACCCGTAAGGATCTCGCGGAAGCGATTGCCTTAGCCGCGGAGGGCAACACTGTGGAGGAACTGGCCCCGCTGGGAGCGGCAGGAGCGTACTCGCGACGGTGTCGCATATAGCATTCGCCCCATGCGTCACGACGATGCCGAGCGCGAACGTGAGTCTACCGACGGCCTCAGTGCGCGAAGCCGCTATGAGCGCACGATGGGCTTGCGGCGCGTTTCCCTCACCCGAAGGATTGAAGAGCTCGTTCACGTCGATTACAAGGATCGTATGGCCTTCGTGGCTACCCTGGACGGTGGAGGCACCGAGAGATTTATTGGTATCACGCGCTACATCCGCGGAGCCGATCACGGATATGAATTCGGGGTTGTTGTGGCCGATGAGTGGCAAGGATACGGCATTGGCTCCGCATTGATGCAAACCCTGATCGCCTACGCGCGCGCCGATTCTATTTCCGCTCTCGATGGAGTCATATTAGCCACCAACAGCCGGATGATTGCACTTGCACGTCGAATGGGAATGACATTGCGTTTGAACGAATCAGATTGGACAATCCTCGACGCAGTTATCCCACTTGATCCGTCATCGAATCGTTGAATGCCTCTCTTAGAGCCTGATTTACGCATACCCGTTGCGATGAGTGCGATGCGTCTGCACGCTCGCGACCAGCCGCTTGCGCTCAAGGATGTGTCACTTCCACGCCCAAGGGACGATGAAGTTGTTTTAACAGTTGCGGCGTGCGGCGTATGCCGGACCGACCTACACCTACTCGACGGCGAACTGCCGAATATCCATTATCCGATTACGCCTGGCCATGAAGTTGTGGGACGGGTGCTAGCCTGCGGTTCGCGCGTGACTAACCTCAAATGCGGCGAGCGGGTCGGCGTTCCCTGGTTGGGCTACGCTTGCGGGACTTGCGATTATTGTCGCCGGGGTGCTGAAAACCTCTGCGATAACGCGAGGTTCACCGGTTACACCATCGATGGAGGCTACGCACAACACGCGATCGCCGACGCTCGATTCTGTCTGAAGCTTCCCGAACAGTACTCGGATAGCGAGGCCGCCCCCCTGCTGTGCGCCGGTCTGATCGGCTACCGTGCTTATAGAGCGGCGGGTGATGCTCAAAATCTCGGCCTCTATGGTTTTGGAGCGGCGGCGCACTTACTGGCCCAGCTCGCCCGGAGCGAAGGCCGTCGGGTCTATGCGTTCACACGCCCCGGAGATTTGGACGGGCAGAGATTCGCACGCGAACTTGGCGCAGTTTGGGCGGGTGGGTCTGATGAGACGCCTGCAGAGGCTCTGCATGCGGCCATTATCTTTGCACCGGTGGGCGCTTTAGTTCCCACAGCTCTCCGAGCTACACGAAAGGGCGGCCGTGTCGTATGCGCGGGCATTCACATGAGCGACATACCCAGCTTTCCTTACGAATTGATTTGGGGCGAGCGAATGGTTTGCTCCGTGGCCAATCTCACCCGTGCGGATGGACGCGAATTTATGGAGGTCGCATCTCGCTTTACCCTGCGTCCCGCGGTCACAATCTTCCCGTTCGAGCACGCGCATGAGGCGCTGCAGAGTCTACGAGCCGGATCCCTGACAGGCTGCGCGGTGCTGCAAATGAACAGGCCCTGATGTTCTCCTGAGACCACAAGGGCTGCAAGAGTCTAATTCTAAACCGTGTGCTTGCTCAGGAAGCCTACGAGGCCATCACAACCCCAGACAGTGCGTCGCGACCGGACTACAGCCCTTTGCGGAAGGTCAGCGGTCTTGTTCGAATATTCCGGCCGCTTGTACGAACTTTGTAAGTTGGGCGACTGAGCGCACCTTGAGCTTCCGGGTAATGGCCGTGCGGTGAAGCTTTACCGTCCGCTCGTTGATACCCAAGTCTGCTGCGATCTGCTTGTTAAGCCGTCCTTCGACCACCTCACGCAGGACGCCGAGCTCGCGCGCCGTGAGCGCATTGATTTGGATCCGCAGCGCGTGCAGGCGGTCTCGCTCCACGCGCTGGCGCGCATCGCGCTCGATGGCACGATCTACCGCGGCGAGCAGGTCCACCTTCGGTGCGCCCTTTGTGAGGAAGTCCTCCGCTCCCTCGCGCATCGCCTTCACACTTGTCGGGATGTCGCCCTTCCCGGTGAGAAAGATCACCGGCAACACATTCGTGGCGCGTAACAGCGCCTGCTGCAGGTCGAGGCCGTCCATTCCCGGCATCCGCAGATCGACCATGACACAACCTGCGGCGTCACCCAACCCGGCGAGTAAATCAGCCGCCGATTCAAAGGTCTGAACTGTGTACCCCGCGGCTCTGAGCAAGCGTGCGATAGCTGCGAGAAATGAGGGATCGTCGTCGACGACACGGACCACTGACGATGATTGGCTCATGACACCGCGACTTCCCCTGCCAAGGGGAGCGAGAAGCGGAACGTCGCGCCCTCCTCTGCGTTATTTTCGGCCCAGATGCGCCCGCCATGCGCCTCGATGATCGTGCGCGAGATCGAGAGCCCGATGCCCATACCGTTCGGCTTGGTGGTGAAGAACGGCTCGAAAAGGCGCTCCAGCTTTTCTGTCGCGATGCCGGCACCTAAGTCGCTGACGGCGATTTCCACCTCACCATTCCCGCGCAGCGCCGCCCGTATCGCCACTTTCCGCCGCTCGGCAGGTAAGTCGGCGGCGGCGTCCGTCGCGTTGAGAACGAGGTTCAATAGCACCTGCTGAAGGTGCACCGGATCGCCAATCACTGCTGGCAGCTCGGACGCAACCGCGACCTCCAGCTGTGTCTTGCGAGCCGCACAATCGATGCGTGCCAGCGTAGCAACGCTCTCCAGCAGTTCACTCACCGACAGCACGCGTGGCGAGAAACTGCGGCGCTTCAACAGTGCGCGCAGACGCTCGATCACGTTACCGGCGCGCTGATCGTCCCTGCGGATGTCAACCAATATGGCTCGCAACTCCTCGAGTTCGGGCGGTTCGTGCGCGAGGAATAGCTCGGCTGCTTCGGTGTTGCGCAGAATTGCGCCAAGCGGTTGGCTCAGCTCGTGCGCGAGAGCCGACGCGAGCTGCCCCATCATCGACACACGGTCAGCGTGTGCGAGCTGACTGTGCAGATGTTGCAACTCCATCTCGGTACCACGTCGTGCGGAAATGTCGAGCACCACGCCGCGCATGAGTACTGCCTTACCACTGGCATCGGATTCGACACGCCCACGCGATGCGATCCAACGAATCTGACCATCGGCGAGTGGTACTCGGTATTCCACATCGTACGCGCTGTTGGTCGCCAGCGCTTCCTCGATTGCGCGTCGTCTCAACTCGCGGTCGTCGGGATGAATTGCACTAGTGAACTTGTCCGGGCTCAGCGATTCCGATTCCGAGAGATCGAGTAGTGAGCGGGCACGGCTGGTGGCCCAGATCGTGTCGTGGACGATGTCCCAAGCCCACATCCCAAGATTGGCCGCGCCGCTGGCAAGCTCCATGCGGCGTTCGCTTTCCTTGAGCTCAGCGGCAACGTGTCCCGCGGCCAGCAGGTCGGCATTCAACTCACTAACCATGGCCACGAGAATCGCGAGGAAGGCCCAGCTGAATAGGTAAGGCGTTCTCACGATTCCCAAGTCCACCAATGCGGAGTGCGCACTCGCTGTCAGGGTGAAAAGCGCTATGCTGCCGCCGACGATGAGCGCACGTCGGCGCCCGCCACGACGCCACAACCTGACCGAGGCATCCACCACGAACACGATGAGGGCCACAGCGCCCAAATATCTGAACACGTTCCAAGGGTTTGGCGCGCCCTCGACCACGTTAAAGGTCGCGCCACCGAAGGTCTGCATGGTTCGCAGTCCCGTGATGGTTTGATAGGTCATATCTGACCGTGGAATGAGGTCAATCCCCGCTCCGAGCGCATACAAGATTGGGACCGCGAGCGCGAACCACTTACGACCCGTCCCGAAATAGACCCAGATAAACCCCGTCAGCGCCACGATGACCGTACCAAGCGCCAGATCCATCCAGCGCAGCACTGTCGCGGCTCCCACGACGGTTTGCATGCGCATGAGTGCCAATTCCAACCCGGAAAGCGCCGCCATTGCGAGAGCGCTCAGCGACAACAGCAGACGGGCAGCACCCGGGGGCTGAGCGAGGCCGAGGCGCAGCTCGACCAAACCCAAAGTAAGGCTCGCCGCGCCCACCATGGGCCAGGAAACCGTGATCCAGTTCATATCGATCGCTTCGCCCTCCTGTCCGCCACAAGAGCTTGGCGATTTTTACAGGCGCCGACTACCGCATCCTTACGCCGCAAGAGCTGGCCCCCTGATACCTGGACCTTGGGACATCTGCGGGCCACCGAGGTGGTATTGCGACGCAGCAGTCAATCGCAGCGCCTCGCGCGATTGGCACCTTGTCCTGTCGTTAGTGCCCGACGGCGGGTCGTGAGACTTCACGGCGGATCGCCTCGAGGAGTTCACTCCCGGAGCTTGTCTTGAGAAAATAGCCCGCGCAGCCGCCCGCCAATGCTTCTCTTCGGGCCCTCGGATCGTCGTGTGCGGTCAGGAAAATTACCGGGGTCGAGATACCCTCGGTGGCAAGTTGATCCCGCAGATCGATCCCGGACATTCCGGGAAGTTGGACGTCGAGGACGAGGCAATCAAATCGCGGCTGCTTCACATCCGCGCGAAATTCTTCGGCGGATGAATAGGCGATGGGTTGCATCCCCGCCGCGCGCAACAGTCGAGTGAGCGCCCGACGCTGGCCCTCGTCATCTTCGACGACACCTACGTAAAGATTGCCTCGGACGCCAATCGCCATGGCGCAGGGTAGCCGAGGCATCTCCGTGGAGCTACTGCACTTTAGGGAAGTATCAGTGCGAGTTACTGCCGCTAGTTTGATTTAGGAACGGCCGCCAACCTTCCCTAAAGGGCTGTAGTCGCAGCGCGACGCATTCACCTATCGTCGGATGGCGACGATTCCGATCCATGGACCTTTATCCGGGGAGAGTGTCGTGCCAATGCTGCGCAAAACGATGATGGAGGTCCCGCGGAATCCGGTCGGCATAGCAATTCTGACAGCCGCGCTGCTGACACCCGCGCCTGCTGCGCTTGCAGTACCGAGCTTCGCGCGGCAGACCGGCATGGCCTGCGAGGCCTGCCACACGGTGTTTCCGGAGCTGACGCACTTCGGCCGCGTCTTTAAGGCGAACGGTTACACGCTGACCAACCTCAAGAAGGTGCAGGACGTCAGCGGGAAGAAGGAACAGCTGCTCGAGCTTTCGACCACACCCCCGTTGTCGATCATGGCGCAGATCTCCTACACCCAGATGCAGAAGTCGGTGCCCGACCTCTCGAATGTCGGTGCTCCCGGCGTCGCGCAGAACGGCACGGTCGGTTTTCCGCAGCAGTTCAGCCTTTTCTACGCCGGCGAGATCGCACCGCACTTTGGCGCTTACATCCAGTTCACTTACGACAGCGCCAGCGGCAGCTTCGGCGCGGACAACACCGATTTGCGTTTTGCCGACGCGAAGCTGCTCCCGGACAACGGCACACTCACTTACGGACTGTCGCTCAATAACAATCCGACCGTGCAGGATCTGTGGAACTCGACTCCGGCGTGGGGATTTCCGTATGCGGCCAGCAATGCCAACGTCTCCCCGCTCGCCTCGGCTGCGATCAACGGCCCCTTCGCCCAGAACGTCGCGGGACTGACGGGCTACATCTTCTGGAACGAGTCGCTCTATGTCGAAGCCGGTGGCTATCGGTCCGCTCAGCAAGGCGTGACCAATGAGCTCACCGGTCAGGCCGGGCCGCTCGATGGCACGGCTAGCAACGTTATCTCCGGCGCTGCGCCCTACTGGCGTGCGGCGTACGAGCACGACTGGGGCCGCAACACGCTTGAGGGAGGTGTTTACGGATGGAAGGTGAAGGTGTATCCGGGTGGGAGCCCGAGCGCGCCGAGCCCGCTGAGGGGACCGATCAATGAATTCGACGATGTGGCCGAGGACCTGCAGTACCAGTACCTGGGCGAGGACCACATATTCAGCGTGTTGGCGACGCACATTCACGAATCCATGGCGCTCGATGCCAGCTACGCCACGGGTGCCTCGGCAAATCCCTCGAACAACCTCAACACGACGGAAATCGCGGCGACCTATTACTACCGGCGCAAGATCGGGGGCGCCGTCCAATACTTCTCCACCACCGGCAGCAGTGACAATGTCCTCTATCCGCCCAACGCCCCGGGGGGAGCGGGAGTGATTACCAGCGCCAACGGCTCACCGGACACCAACGGCTGGATTGCAGAAGTGAATTATCTGCCTTGGCTCAACGTCAAGGTGTCGGCTCAGTACATCTTCTACAACAAGTTCAACGGCGGCAACACCAATTACGACGGCAACGGGCGCAACGCCTCCGGCAACGACACGCTGTACGTGCTGCTGTGGTTCGCGTTCTGAGGCTGGCAAACATGAAAACCATCAACAAGGGTTGCGGCAATAATCAACGAACGGCCCCGTGGGCACACCCGCTGCTGTGGCTGGCCGGCGCGGCACTGCTCGCCGGCGCGGACCGCGGGCTGCGGGCCGATGAGCCCGACGCGGCAGCCAAGGCCCGTGCGCACTATGTCGCCGCCACCGTCTGCGGCACCTGCCATGGCGTGACCGGCAGCAGCACGTATCCGAAGTTTCCACGGCTTGCCGCTCAGAAGGCCAGCTACCTGGCCACGCAGCTGAAGGCATTTCATGACCAGACACGTGGTGACCCCGATGCAATCGCCTACATGTGGGGCATGGCGAGTCAGCTGAACGATGAGACAATCGCTGCGCTGGCGACGTACTACGCTGCGCAAAAGGCCGAGAGTTTGCCGGCGCGCGACCCGGCCGCCATCGCGCGCGGCCGGGAAGTCTATGAGCATGGTGTCGCTGCGCAGGGTGTACCCGCCTGCGCGACCTGCCACGGTCCGGACGCCCACGGCATGGCGGATTTCCCGCGCCTCGCCGGGCAGCACGCGCAGTACGTCCTCAAGCAGCTGGCGTCCTTCCAGAGCAATATGCGTAACGTCGCGATCATGCACGGCGTCGCCCAGAACCTGCGCCTTCCCGAAATGGAGGCGGTCGCCGCCTACCTGGAGGCTCAGCCGTAGACCCACAAAAGGTCGTGGAGAGCCGCCCGCCTGTTCTGCTGAACAATTCCGTCCGGAGGCCTGACCACCACTCGACCTAACATCAATGTCAAACATGTTTAAGGAGAGACGAATGAAGCAGGTCACCGACGAATCGCGCCGCCAGCTGCTGAAGAAGCTCACGCTCGGCATCGTCCTGGTTTCCATCGCGGGGGCGCCCCTGCGTGCAGCCCTCGCGGGCGATATGCCGTTGGTGGGCGCGGACGATCCCACTGCCAAGGCCCTAAAGTACGTCCCCGACGCAACCAAGGCACCCGACGCGAAGTCCGGCAGCAAATGCGCGAATTGTTCCCTGTACCAGGGTGCAGCCGACTCCGCACAGGGCGGCTGCCTCTTGTTCCCCGGCAAGTCCGTCAAGGCCGCTGGTTGGTGCAGTTCTTGGACGGTTAAGAAGTAGGACCTCGGGTCGTCGCGTTGTACGGTCTGCGTGATCCGGGTCTCGCGTACGTCAAGGCCGGACCGCTCATGGACCTCTTGCGCAAAGAGCCCTTTCTAGGCGATTGAGCGGAAGTTGAAGTTTCCGCCGCAGCAGAGACTGCGGCGGAAGCGCTTAGAGATGGCGCCGCCGCCTGCCAGTGAACTGCTCCGGGAGCTGGTGCAAATCAACAGCACGCACGCGAACAGGTCCACTGAAGCGGCCAAGGCGCTGGCCGCGCGCTTTCTCGCCGCGGGCTTCGCGCCGCAGGACGTCACCTTCCTAGCACCCGCCGATCATCCGAGCAAGGGTAATCTCGTCGTGCGCCTCCGCGGTCGCGGGCAGGGGCGTCCCGTTCTGTATATCGGTCATCTCGACGTCGTCGAGGCTAAACGGGAGGACTGGAACTACGATCCGTTCAAGTTGACGGAGCAGGACGGCTGGCTGTACGGCCGCGGTGTCATCGATATGAAGGGCCAGGACGTGGCCATGGCGGTCGCTCTGATGCGCCTGAAACAGGAGGCTTTCCAACCGGCGCGCGACCTGATCGTGGCCTTCACTGCTGATGAAGAGGCGCGCGGCGACGCCAACGGCGTCAGTTGGCTGCTGGCGACGCATCACGACCTCATCGATGCGCAGTTCGTGATCAACCCCGATGGCGGCGAAGCCGGCATGAAGCAAGGTCGCAAGCTCTATGTGGCCGTGCAGACCAGTGAGAAGAATTTCCTGACTTTTGGCGCCGAGACCACCGACAAAGGCGGCCACAGTTCCCGGCCGACCAACGACAATCCGATCTACCGGCTGGCCGCCGCGCTTACGCGCCTGTAGCGATATCGCTTTCCGGTGCATTTGACCCAGACCACGAGGCAGTACTTCGAGCGTCGCGCCGAGCTTGAAACCGGGCAGACACAGGCTGACATGCGCGCCGTGGGTCTGGGGAGCGCCGATCAGGCGGCAATCGAACGTTTATCGGCGGTCGTGGAGACGAACATCATGCTGCGCACCACCTGCACAGCAACGCAGATCGAAGGCGGCCACGCCGAGAATGCCCTGCCGCAGCGCGCCCGCGCCACCCTGCAGTGTCGAGTCATCCCGGGCGAATCGCCAGATTCGATCCAGGCGACACTGCAGACCGCACTGGCCGACCCACTCGTCACATTCAGCACCATCACGCCCGCGACACCGAGCCCGGAATCACCCCTAACTCCGTCTCTCCTGTGCGAGGTCGAGAACGTGGTGCACGGCCTCTGGCCCCAGGTCATCGTCTTACCGGAGATGTCCCCGGGCGCGAGCGACAGCCGCTACACGCGAGCTCTGGGTACGCCCAGCTACGGGATAGACGCCATGTTCGATGACTTGGACGACGGACGCGCCCACGGACGGGACGAGCGGATCGGAGTGCTGGCCTTTGATCAGGATGTCGAGTTCACCTACCGATTGATGAAGGTGCTCTCCCGGAGTTGAGTCTGGCAGCAGGCGGCACCGAGGCCCCCTCGCAGGTACTGACGAGCTTCAGCGCGCCTCGCGGCATCGGAAGGCTTACCAGAACATCGCGGTCCCGTCATTCCTTGGGCAGCTCAGGTGCCATCATTCGTGCCGAGGCTACGCCCTTGATGTCTCCGATCGACAGAACGAGCGGCTCAAGGCCGCCGCGCCCCTGCAGTCGAAGGTGAATAGTGCGCGTCTCATCGGTGGACCCCGGATCATCCTGCTCTACTGTCAGCACCTGAATTTGAAATCCACGCCCGGTACACATCTGCATGAGCTTCTCCACCGCTCCTTTGCCTGGTGCGTAACGGACCTGCAGTTCAGCCTGCGCAGACAAAATTCGCCGCTCAAGGCCACGATAACCGAACACCACCAAGAAATGCGCCCCCGTCACGAAGATAGCCAATATCGGCAGCCCGGCGCCGCACGCCATCCCCACCGCTGCAGTCAACCAAATGATCGCGGCCGTAGTTAGTCCGCGAACGATGTCTTTCTGCACGAAGATCAAGCCGCCACCGATGAAGCCAATGCCGGAGACGATCTGCGCGGCAACACGTGAGGGATCCAGAACGATCTCATACTGAGAGATCACGTTCGTGAAGCCGTACTTGGAGACCAGCACGATAAGCGCCGCTGCGACACCCACTAAGGTGTGGGTGCGCAGTCCCGCGCTCTTTGCCCTGAACTCGCGCTCGAGTCCAATCAGCGAGGATAGTATCAGCGCAAGGGTAAGCTCCCCGAGCTGCAATGCGGCCTGGCCGCTGGGTTCGCCTGAGATAAAGTCAGCGATATGCATAGTCGGAATCTCTCGCGAAGGGGTTCAGTGACGCACTTCTTCCCGCGTTCACAGTCCGGTATCTCAATCCGTAATACGGCGAGCACCGGTAACGAAGTACTCGGTTTCGCCGAAGCAGGAGCTGGGAATTAACTTGTGCTGCTGGTAGTGCAGGGCCATGCGCTGGCCGGCGCTTGCGATGAGTTCGGCGGCAACCCTGTCATCGCGTATCGTGAACTGGAATTTGTCGGTTGCCGTCCCCGGAACGGTGACCAGCGTCATCTCACCCTCCCAGATCTTGCAGAGCCATCCCTTCCTCGTGAGCTTCTGCAGGTAGCCAGCGCGCTGCCCGTCCGAGTAGGTCCACTGCATCGCAACCCAGGTGAAGCACGCCGCTACCACCATTAACGACAGCACAATCGCCACCGATACCTTAAGCATGAGCGCCCTCCTTTAAAGCCCAGAGGTATCCCGGATCGCTCACTCTACTCCTGAGCAGTTTCTCGTGGATGGGGCTGCGCGGTGCGGCGGCTCGCATCACCTCGAACCGGAGGCTCTGGCGCGCCTTCCGAAACCGGACGGTGGCGACTGGCTGCAAGGGGCCATCTACGAGCGCACGCCGACCCGGGCACAATCAGCGTCGTTGGATGTGAGTTCGACGCCGGCGTTGGACAAAATTGCCAACAGTTTTCAATATTCACAGATAATATGGGCAAGCGCACTGAGACCGCATCAGTCGGATGATGGCTTTGGCATTGGATCTCAGGAATCACGAAGTGACGAAAGCGCTGTCTACTGTGTTATTGCTATTGGCATGCTTCACAGCAGGCTCTCATGCCCAGCCGCCTGCAAATCAACGGGCTATCCTCGTAACTGGCGCGAGCACCGGTATTGGCCGAAAAATAACTGAGCGTTTGGCGGCTCACGGCTACTTCGTGTACGCAGGCGCCCGAAAAGACGCGGATCTAGCGTCGCTGAAGGCAATACCGGACGTCCAGGCGATTCGCCTGGACGTCACCAAAGCTGAGGACATCGATGCCGCCATCAAGGCAATCACGCTGGGCGGACGCGGGCTATATGGTCTGGTAAACAACGCGGGCATAGCCTCGTGGGGGCCGCTTGTCGACATGTCGCCGGAAGAGTTTGACCTCACGATGAGAGTGAATTTATACGGGCCCTATCGCATTACCCGTGCCTTTGCGCCGCTAGACATCATGGCCCGTCATAGGGAGGCGGGCATTCAAGGTTGTATAGAGAAG
This sequence comes from uncultured Pseudomonadota bacterium, assembly GCA_963850955.1. Taxonomy (GTDB): domain Bacteria; phylum Pseudomonadota; class Gammaproteobacteria; order Steroidobacterales; family Steroidobacteraceae; genus 13-2-20CM-66-19. The sequence goes on along the minus strand of CAWKMW010000004.1, from coordinate 2,352,049 downwards.
AAGCGGTCTGCCTCCCGCAGTACCGTGGGTTGCACACTTGCGTGTGCCGAGCCACATGTAGAACGCGATTGGGCGTGATCTACAAGAAGCACAGGAGGCAGACCATGCACGAGCTTATCACTGGTTTTATCGGGCTGGATGCACACGCGGAGTCCATCGCGATCGCGGTGGCCGAAGTCGGTCGTGAGGTCCCGCGGTTCGTCGGCACAGTGGGTACAAGGCTTGCGGAGCTCACCAAGGCGCTAAGCCGATTGGGCGAGCCGTAGAACTTGCACGTGGTGTACGAGGCAGGTCCGTGCGGTTACACCTTGGCGCGCGAGCTGATACGGCTTGGCTACCGCTGCGAGGTGGTGGCGCCGTCTAAGATCCCGCGCCGCCCGGGGGAGCGGATCAAGACCGATCGACGTGATGCGCTGAACCTCGCCGGCCTCGCCCGCGCGGGGGAGCTGGTAGCCGTCAGCATCCCGGACGAACGCGATGAGGCGCTGCGGGACTTGAGTCGGGCGCGGGTGGATGCGGTGCGGGCGCGGCTCAAGGCCCGCCAGCAGCTCAAGGCGCTGATGCTGCGTCACGGGCATCGTTACAGCGGCAAGACCTCCTGGTCGGCGGCCCACGAGCGCTACCTCGCCGAGGTATCTTTCGAGCATGCGGCCCAGGACATTGCCTTCACCGAGTACCGCCAGGCGGTGAGTGAAGGTGAAGCGCGGGTACAGCGCCTGAGTGAGTCCCTCGCGCGCGAGGTCGAGCACTGGCGCATGCACCCACTCGTGAGCGCCGTGATGACGTTGCGCGGACTGAACCTCGTCGCCGCCACCACCGTCGTCGCCGAGCTCGGAGACCTTAGGCGCTTTGCGCATCCGCGCGAGCTGATGGGATATCTGGGACTGGTCCCCTCCGAGCACACGAGCGGTTCGAAGCGCCGGCTCGGGGCGATCACCAAGACCGGCAACACTCACGTTCGGCGCGTCTTGGTCGAGGCGGCCTGGAACTACCGCTTCCCCGCCCGCATCAGCCCCTCCTTGCAGCCGCGTCAGGAGCGACAGCCCGCACAGATCCGCGCGATCGCCTGGCGCGCACAGCTGCGCCTGAACCACCGCTACCGGCGCCTCAAGGCCCGCGGACTGCACCACAACAAGATCTGTGTCGCGCTCGCCCGCGAGCTCGCCGCCTTCGTCTGGGATATCGGCCGGCACGTTGCCCTGAGTCCGTGAACGAGCCCTCACTCGAGCGAGGGACACATCCATGACGTAACCGCACTCACACCGGATCGGCAACGCGATGCGCAGACACGGTGAGGGGAACCCTCGGCTCGACTATGTGGGCATCCAGCGTGATGATCCCCGACGCTAGATCGAGGCAGCCCCGCGACGGACCGATGCAATGCGGTAACCAACCCGCGGATATCAGTGTGATCCATCGTCGCTACAAGCTCTGCGCGTCGCGTTCCCCATCCGGTGCGCTCTCCCGCCCGCACACTCCTCGCACGCACCGGACCGCGAGAACCACCCTCGCCCTCGTTGACACCAGAGGGCCATATCAGTCGTTGCATCGAAGGGCCGCATCGTCAATATTGGCTCCATCCGAGGTGCACTGAGCGATGCGGGTCTAGGTGCCTATCAGATGAGTAAGCACGCGATTGAGAGCTTCACCGACGTGCTCGCCAAGGAACTTGCTCCAACCGGAGTAAAGGTCAGTCTCGTCGATCCCGGTTCATACCATACCGATATCGAAAAGAATGAGGCTTTGCGAAACGGTTGGAGTTTGGAAGGCACATCGCGTTCGATGTACAAGGATCCGGAAGAAGTGGCAGCTGCCGTCGAAGCCGCGCTATTTGCGACAACACCCAAGCGTCGGTACATGGTGGTTCCGAATCAAGAACAGGCAGCTTGGACGATCAGCGCGTTACTCGACCAGCTCGTCGAGCTTAATGAGGGGCAACCCTATGCCTATAGTCGAGCCAAGCTCATCGGAATGCTTGATGACGCGCTAGGGCCTGTTAACACTAAGTGATATGCTGTGGGTATGGAAATCACACCCGAACAGTACGCACGGATCGAGCCGCACTTGCCGATTCATCGTGGCAACGTCTCGCATGAGAACCTCAACGTGATTAACGCGATCCTGTTTGTCGCGGAGAACGGCTGCAAGTGGCGCGCGCTGCCGAAGCGCTTCGGTAACTGGCATACGATCTACACGCGCATGAATCGCTGGGCAAAAGCGGGGGTTCTGGATCGGCTTTTTGCCGAGCTGCAGCGCGAACAGCTCATCCGCATCAAGATCGAAGCGGTGAGTCTGGACAGTACGATCGTGAAGGTTCATCCGGATGGTACCGGTGCTCTAAAAAAAACGGCCCTCAAGCGATCGGCAAATCCCGTGGCGGCTGGAGCACAAAAGTTCATATGGTTGCCGCGAGTGCTCGATGCGCCATAGGGTTTTCACTCTCCCCAGGACAAGCCGGAGATGCTCCCGAGGGGCGCGCGTTACTGCGCTCCATTCCCGAACTGCCCATGGCCTGCCACCTGCTGATGGACTGCGCGTATGAAGGCGATGAAACCCGACAACTTGCTTTCGACCTGGGCTTCATTCCCGTCGTGCCACCGCATCCGAACCGGGTCGAGCCCTGGAGGCTCAAGAAAGCTCTATATAAACGTCGCAACGAGATCGAGCGCTTATTCCGACGGCTCAAAGGCTTTCGCCGCATCTTCAGTCGCTTCGACAAACTCGACCTGGTGTTCATCGCCTTCATTTATTTTGCGCTCATCGTGGAAGCACTACGTCAGTAGTGTTAACAGGCCCTAGCCCGAGAGCATAAGCAAGAAAGTTTGCACTGAGCGCGATTTTTGATGATGGCCTTCGGTCTCATCCTCACCGTCCGGTCCGTCAGCGCCCACGAACCCACCCGACATGATCGGAATTCGCAACCGCTAAGCTGCCCTTCGTATCTGGCTGCTTGGGGTCAACAAGCGACCTTTACCGACGCCTCTCGGGTTTTCGAGCTGAATGTCTGGAATCGGGAGGCCACTCAGGCGCTTCCCGGCCACAAGCGGGAGTTCAGTGCGTCGAAATTGCTTCCCCAAAGTGCGTATTCCACGCGATCGTGAACGGGGTTTCCACGGGAAGGTGAACACGGATTCCACGGCAACGTGAACAGCGTTCCACGGGATCGTGAACACTTCGGCGCCGCGCGTGGCGCGGTGTTCACGGTCGTGGAAGAGTGTTCACGGTCGTGGCGAGTGAGATGGGCGGCTGGAGATTGATCGGAAGGCCGACCGCGTAGCCTTGGGACTTTTTGTCCTAAGGAGCCAGGTCGATGCCGAACGAAAGGATCTCCATGTCGAAGCTGAAGCAGCTGATCGGGCTGCAGACGAGCAACTTGAGCGTGCGGGCGCTGGCGCGTGCCCTGGGTCTGTCGATCGGGGCGGTCTCGAAGTACCTGCGGGCGGTGCGCGGGTGCGGGATAAGTGCTGCGGAAGCCGAGACGCTCCCGGAACGGGAACTCGAACAACGGGTGTTCGGGCCGGCGGTGGCGGGCAAGCCGGGAGCGCTGGTACCACCGGACTGTGCCTGGATCCATGGCGAGCTCAAGCGCCACCGGCATGTGACGCTGCAGCTGCTGTGGGAGGAGTACCGCGAGCGAAACGGTGCGTCTGCCTATCGGCGCAGCGCCTTCTGCCAGATCTACCGGTGTTGGGAGAAGCGGCTGAAGCGCTCGATGCGCCAGCGGCACTTTGCCGGCGAGAAGCTCTTTATCGATTACGCCGGGCGCACGGTACCGATTTACGGGGCGCACGGTGAGGAAGCCTTCCACGCGCAGCTGTTCGTGAGCGCGCTGGGCGCAAGCGGCCTGGCGTACGCGGAAGCCACGCGCACCCAGGCGTTGGCAGACTGGCTCGCCAGCCATGTGAGGGCGCTGGAGTACTACGGCGCCGCGCCGACGATCTTCGTTCCTGACAATCCCAAGGTTGGCGTCACGCGCGCCGATCGCTATGAGCCTGAGCTGCAGCGCTCGTACGAGGAGCTTGCGGCCCACTATCGTGCGGTGGTTATCCCGGCGCGACCGTACCGGCCCAAGGACAAAAGCCGCGTGGAACTGACCGTGTTGCTGGTGTGTCGGTGGATCCTGGCACGCCTGCGGCACCAGCGCTTCTTTAGCCTCGAGGAACTGAACGCGGCGATCCGGCCGCTGCTCATCGAGCTCAACGAGCGGCCCTTCCAGCGCCTGCCGGGCTCTCGGCGCAGTGTCTTCGAGGCGCTCGACCGGCCGGCGATGCGGCCGCTGCCAGTCAACGCGTACGTGTACGCCGAGTGGAAGGAGCGCGCCGTCGCCTTTGACTACCACGTCGATGTCGATCGTCACTACTACAGCGTGCCGCATGCGCTCGTCGGGCATGCAGTGTGGGCACGCTACACGGCGGCAACCGTAGAGATCTTCTTCCGCAGCCAGCGCGTGGCCACCCACATCCGCTCCTACCAGCGCGGTGCCCACACGACGGTGCCCGAGCACATGCCGAAATCCCACCGGGCGCACGCGCAGTGGTCCCCGAAGCGCCTGATCCAATGGGGCGAGTCGATCGGGGCGCACACCGGTGCCATCGTCGAGCATCTTTTGCGCTCAAAGCCCCATCCGGAACAGGGATATCGCGCCTGTCTGGGGTTGCTCGCGCTCGCCCGGCAGTACGGCGAGGGGCGGCTGGAGGTCGCCAGCGAACTTGCCGTGCGCTTGGGCAGCCCCACCCGCAAGAGCGTCAAGTCGATCCTCGAGAGCGGCCGTGACCGGCGTGCTTCGAGCACCAGCGAGCCGCTCGAGCTGCCGCTGCACGGCAACGTGCGCGGGCCCGATTACTACCACTGACCCTTCCTCAACCCAAGCCAAGGAGATGATCATGTTGACGAACCCGACGATCGAGACGCTCAAGACGCTTAAGGTGTACGGCATGCTCGAAGCGCTCGAGGAACAACAGCAGACCCCAGCCGTTCAGGGGCTGTCCTTCGAGGAGCGCCTGGCGCTGCTCATCGACCGGGAGCGGCTGTACCGCCAGAACCAGCGCCGCACCCGACTGCTACGCGGCGCGCGCCTGAAAGTCGCCGAGGCCAGCATCGAAGACATCAACTACAAGGCCGCCCGGGGCCTGGACAAGCGTCAGATCGCGCAGCTGGCCACCGGGGAGTGGATCCGACGCTCGCAGAACCTGCTCATCACTGGGGCCACCGGTTCGGGAAAGACCTGGATCGCCTGTGCGCTCGCGCAGCAAACCTGCCGCCAGAGCCACTCGGTGCTGTACTGGCGCGTGCCGCGCCTGATCGAGGAGCTGCGTATCGCGCACGGCGACGGCAGTTACCTGAAGTTCCTGAAAACTCTGTCCAAGGCCGCCCTCATCGTGCTGGATGACTGGGGACTGACGGCGCTCGCCACCCAGGACCGCGCGGATCTCTTGGAAATCCTCGACGACCGCGTCAACACCGGCTCGACCCTGATCGCCAGCCAACTCCCCGTCGACAAATGGCACGCCTACCTCGGCGAGCCAACGCTGGCCGATGCGATCCTGGATCGCCTCGTTCATCACAGCCACCGCATCGAGCTGAAGATCCCCGGCGAGTCCATGCGCAAGATCCGGGCGCCTGCGGATGCCTGACCTCATCGCAACTCCAGCGCTTCTGCCCGCCTGCGGCGGTCAGACTGCGCTGCGTTCTGAGGAACGATGAAAAGAAATCCGCAACCCAACTCGCTTGACGATCGTGAACACCTGAAGTAGAAACGTAACCTCCAGCTGCCCGCTCCACGCACCGTTCACCATCGCGTGGAATTACTGTTCACGATCGCTGGAATACGCACCCAAAGCTGCCATTCGAAGCCGGAGGCGCTTCTAGACACATCGGGTCATGAGCTCGGATCGTCCCGCTCCAATGCAGGAGTCGTCGGGGGTTCTATGCGGGCGACGCCGTCGGCGAAGTGTATTGGCCGACGCAAAACGAAAGCGCCGCCCCGCGAGCAGGCGGCGCAAAGGCTTTCAGGCTTTCTTAGCTAATACGCCTGACAGCTTGTTCGAGGCAAAACCAAACAACGCTCCGATCACCAGTGAGACGATGAGCAGAATGAGCGGATTGGCAAACGATGCCGACGTTAGATTCTGCAACGGCCCCGTGCTTGGCGGCGCCGAAGGCTGATGCAGTGAATAGGCCACAATCGCGGCGTATCCGTAGACGTTTGCGGGAACGACCGACAACGCTTTGATCGATGCCACGATAACGAGGAAGAACACGGTGACACCGACGACGATTGCCGGCCACGCCGTGCCGAGCCCGGGCACCGCCACATTAACGATGATCAATAGGGCAATCCACCCAATGAGTGCGCCGTAGGACGTCCCTGTGATGGTCTTGCTGAGCGCGTTGTTATCGGCACCGGAATGGAAAAAGCATCCCCAAGCGATAAAGCCCGCCCAGACCAACACATGACCACTCAGTGGACCCAGCGCTAGAAAAGCCCAAACGGCACCGAGAACTGCAATGCTGAGCGAAAGAGCGAACAGCTGTGGCATGAGACGAATCCTCCGCTTACTAATCGCGAGGAAATTTGGGCACTGCGGGTGTGTTGCCGCCTCGCCGATTATTATTGTGACCGCAAGATGACGCGACTTAAGGCGTCGCGTAGTTAAGCACAGCAACTGGCTGATGTAAAAGACGCGGGAGCTGACTCTGAACTTCGGCGTTGCTGCACCGCGGTCTTGCTCAAGAGTGATTGTGTGGGAAAACGGCTGAGGACCATCCGCGCCCGGCCACGAGAGTAGCGCGGCTGCTAGCGCAGGCTGGTGCCGGAAGTTTACTGAGATTTCGGTACCGAGCTGTCGGGTTCCGACGTGACCAGCACCTGGTGCTTGATCAGCATGCGCACACCTGTCGGCCAGCCGGTCTCGTCGCCGGCAAAGTTCGCCTCCTGCTCGTTCACTAACTTGCCGGTGCGGGCGTCACGGATCACAACCGCGACGTAGTAATCGGTCTGCGTAGCGCGTCGCACGATGCCGAGCAGCGACTGCTGCGCGCCGAGCTTGAGCGCGATGGCCGCCTCGCAGCCTTCGCAGTTGCGCAGCGTGTGCGTGGCGGCGGGCGGCGCGTCCGCGTGGCTGACATCCACGAGTTGGTAGCGCCCTGATTGGGCGAACTGCTCGCGCGCTTCGTGGGTAACTTTCTCCTGGGTTTGACAAGATCTATCGCGAGGGCAAGAAGATCCTGATGAACATTCTGGACATCGAGGTGCCTCTTATCGCCGCCGTCAATGGCCCGGTGCGGCTGCATAGCGAATATATCCTGCTCGCGGACATCGTGTTGGCCACACCCTCGACGGTTTTTCAGGACAAGCCGCACTTCGAGTTTGGCATCGTCCCGGGTGACGGTGTAAACCTTCTTTGGCCCGAGGTGATCGGTAGCGTGCGCGGCCGGTACTTCCTTTTGACGCGGCAGGAGCTCCCGAGTCAGACGGCAAAGGATTGGGGAGTAGTGAATGAGATCGTCGCCCCGGAAAAGCTCTTGTCCCGCGCTCGCGAGATCGCCGAAGGACTCGCCAAGCTGCCTCCCCTGACCACGCGCTACACACGTATCGCCCTGACGCAGAAGCTGAGACGGATCATCGACGAGGGTGTGGGCTACGGTCTTGCGCTGGGGGGCATCAGCGCGGCCGATGTGGCGCGCGCCAGCCAGCATGGCCGGTGATCACCATCACCACTGCACTGTGGATAGACAAAACCTCAAATCGACACTTGTCGATGTTGCCTTCTGACTAGGGTTCCATTTCACGCCATTCCTTGTCACAAGCGCGGCGGGAGTCAATGGTGACGGGTACGGAATGCTCCTTGCTTTCGATCGGACGGGCAAGTCGCTCGGCGCCTTCAGCAGCGACCCGCGCATTTCCGACCCGCGCGGACTCGCTGTCGCTGAACAGAATGAGCTGCTCTATCTCAACAGCGGCAGCGATCGAATCCTGGCGCTCGATCGTCACGGGAAAGTCGTACGAGACAGCGGTCCCCTGCCCACATTGAACCCGGGTGGGGGTACTTTCGGACCCGATGGCCGATACTACGTCGGCTTGCGCAGCGCGGGCACGATCATGGCCCTCTCGCCAACGCTTGAGGGCGCCGGAGAGTGCATTCGGCCGACAGGGATCGTACCGTTTCCTCGCGGGTTTGCATTCAGCGGCAACAGCACACTCTTCCTGTCCTCTGGTGTCGATCCAAATGGGGAAGGCGACAATACCATCGTCGCGTTTGCACACGGGCAGAATCGCAATCCGACACAACTGGTCCTCGATCCCGAGCTCAGCCCGCTCGACCTGGCGGTGGCACCCAACGGCAACATATTGGTCTCGAGTGAACACCCCTTCGGTTCACCTAACGCCGTGACCAGCGTTCGGGAATATGGGGCAGTAGACGGCGAACTCATCCGGGTACTCTCAGCCGGCGGCTCGGCCGAGTTCCGCAGACCCCGCGGTTTGCGGTTTGGTCCCGACTGCACGCTCTACTGTGTCGCGCAGGACGAGGTCGTAGGCTTCGACTTTGCGAGCGGTCGATGCCTCGGCGCTGTGGTGAGATACCCGTGGTTGAATGGGCAAGCGGTGGCGCTCTTCCCCTAAGGCGACACACAGGCCGTAGCACGTGCAGGACCGTGAAAAAGTGCACTCGCATGAAGAGCTATGAACCGCGCCGGACGAGTCGTCATTACCCGCTACGGGTGCGAGGAAAAACAACCATCTAAGCACCCGTCTGGCGGCGGGTGGCTTGGCGGGCAAAACTCTCGCGCGATTTCATAACCCGCGAATCTATAAAGTAAATTCCTTGAGTTAGGTTTCTCCTATCGCCGGAAAACGGACTGTCGCAACGGGCAGATAAGGGGGCAACACCGGACCTCCATGTCGCATTCGCCGCGATCCTGAAGGCCGCTGTGGCAAATCCGTAATGACATCAAAGCCGGGTCGCGCGAGCCCCGCCGCACTTACACTTACAACTACGGCAACCCGTGATCGCCTATGCGAGCGCCCTGCGCAGTCAGCCAATCACGGACACCATCTTGGAATCGGGGACGCTTCTGGCAGTCTCGATCGTGACCTCGGAGGGCTGAAACCGTGGGTCGTCTGCTGGATTGATATAGCTCATTCCCAGAGGGCCGCTCGCGGTGACTTGCGTAATGTAATCGCCAGATTTTGCCCAGTGGAAATGCGGTTGATCCCCCGGAAGCACAAGCACACTGCCTACGCCGTAGGCCGTGAGCCGCGTCTCGTCGAACTCCTCGCCCAATCCAATGTAGAAGACTCCGTACATAACGGTGTAGATGCGATCCTCCGGATGTTTATGCGGCATCAATTTGGTGCCCGCAGCTATGTGAACTCGGGTCACATAGGGCCCCGCTTGGCTGGGATCGCCAACCAAAACGGCCAGGCGCGCGCTGGGCGGGAAAGCAGCAAATGGCTTCCACTCGATATCCTCGGAACGGATTGCGCGAAATGTGCCTTCATCGGCCTGGTGCGTGCGTGACATGGCTAACTCCATTTATGCAAGAAGACAACTGGCCAGAAACGTCGTCCAGTACCTTCGCCGAGTACTCGCCTGCGCACTCATGACTGAACTCGTCCTTGGCGTCTAGTAAGCCCGATGTGCGAGCGCAAATCGATTGTACGATGGTAGCGGCGATACCTTTGTCCAATACGTCCACGCACGTACGAGTCGTAGTATCACTGCCTCGTGTGAAATCGGCCGCGCATTTCGACGCAATCGAATAGTTGCAGCGACAATGGAGGAAGAGTCATGGAATGTCAGAATTTATGTGCGACTACTTTGGCAGCATGCTTACTCGTCACTGGCAGCGCGTATGCCCAGGAGCTACCCGACCTCAATGCTGTGCCTAACCAGACGCCTTTCAACTATCCGTTTGGAACCCCAATCAGCTTGAAAGACGCGCAAGCCCTGCTTCAGGCAGGTGTCGCCGAGGCGAATAAACGAGGTTGGCCCGAGGAGTTCGCAGTTGTAGACTGGAGCGGCAATCTGGTCGCTTTTGCGCGGATGGATGGCGCGCAGCTCGGCTCGATCGCCATTGCCGAGCATAAAGCGCGTGCCGCGGCAAAATTTCGCCGACCGACCCAGTCATTTGAAACTGGTGTGCAGAAGTTTGGCTTCAACTACCTTCTGTCGTTCGACGATGTCATTGCTGTTGGCGGCGGCATCCCCTTAGTCCAGAACGGCAAGCTCGTTGGCGCGATTGGCTGCTCTGGTGGCACTACCTCTCAGGATGTGGTGCTTTGCGAGGCGGTCGTAGGCCCCCCGTATTTGAAGAGCTTTTCCACTCTTGGCAATTGAGCGCGCGTGGTTTTTCTTGCGGAGCCGTTGGAGTAAGCGGTGGATCGGGTGAGCAGGATCAGGCCGTGGCCGGTGCCGCGGCCTTCGACCCCGAAGCCGCCATTCGTAACTGTCCGCTGAGGGTCTAGGGTGTGTGAAAACGCATCGCTTGAGCGCTGCAAGCTATAAAATAGCAACAACGTAGCCTCGCGAGCGTGCCATGAAGCGATACGTGGTGGGCCAGGACCGATCTCAGAGCACGTTGTTTCCCGAGGTACTGGACGATTACATCGCCGAGGACAACCCGGTTCGGGTTGTCGATGTATTCGTCGATGAGCTGGATCTTAATGATCTGGGGTTTGAAGGGGCCGAGCCGGAAGCTACGGGTCGGCCGGCGTATCACCCCGCGACGCTGCTGAAGCTCTACATCTACGGGTATCTGAACCGCATTCAGTCCAGCCGCCGCCTGGAACGCGAGACCCAGCGTAACGTGGAACTGATCTGGCTGACGGGGCGGCTGTGTCCGGACTTCAAGACGATTGCGGACTTCCGGCGCGACAACGGCAAGGCGATCCGGCGGGTGTGCCGGGAGTTTGTGGTCCTGTGCCGGAGTTTGAACCTGTTCTGCGATGCGCTGGTTGCCATCGATGGCAGCAAGTTCAAGGCGGTCAACGGGCGCGATCGGAACTTCACGAAGCACAAGCTCAAGGCGCGGATGCAGCAGCTCGAGGAGAGCATTGCCCGGTACTTAGCGGACCTGGATCGGGCGGATCGGGATCCGAGCACCGTCACCGAAGCTCGGGTGGAGCATCTGAAGGATAAGGTGCAGATCGTCAAAGCGCAGATGCAGCGGCTTAAGCACCTCGGCGAGCAGATGAACCAGACTCCGGGTGAGCAGATCTCGCTGACTGACCCCGATGCCCGCTCCATGGCCACCAGTGCCCGCGGCTCAGGCGTCGTCGGATACAACGTGCAGACCGCGGTGGACGCCAAGCATCACCTCGTGGTGACGCACGAGGTGACCAACCAGGGCACCGATCGCTCCCAACTGTCCTCGATGGGCAAGCAGGCTCAAGAAGCCACCGGTGTTGAGGAGCTCACGACACTGGCCGATCGCGGTAATTACAAAGGCGAGGAGATCCTCAAGTGCGAGCAAGCCGGGATCAACGCACTCGTGCCCAAGTCCCACACGTCAAACAACCTCGCCAAGGGCCAGTTCGACAAGCGCGACTTTCGCTACGACGCTGCGCTCGATGAGTACCGCTGTCCGGCGGGGGAGCGTGCTATCTGGCGCTTCAAGACCCTCGAGAACGGCCAGCTGATCCACAAGTACTGGTCTTCGGCCTGTCCGCGATGCCCGATCAAGGCGCAGTGCACGACGGGCGACTACCGGCGCATCGCACGCTGGGAACATGAGGCGGTGCTGGAAGCGATGCAATCTCGCCTGGAGCAGATGCCGGATGCGGCGCGCATCCGCCGGCAGACCGCGGAGCACGTGTTCGGCACGCTCAAATCCTGGATGGGGGCCACGCACTTCCTGATGAAACGATTACCGAACGTACGAACCGAGATGAGTCTGCACGTTCTGGCCTACAACATGAAACGTGCGATGCAGATCTTCGGGGTCGTACCACCGCTGATCCAGGTGATCAGGGCGTAACAGCTCCTTTTTTTAGCCACGAAACCAGAACACTACGACCGTCTCAACTCGGGCCGAGCCGTCCACAATCGACGAAAATCCGGCGTTTCCACACGGCCTAGGTCAGAACCGGTCCTGACGGGCAACTCCTCGGTCATCAACCCCAACCGGCGGCCAGACCCGGTCAGTGGTGAACCATCGCTGGTCGTCTCCAAAGCCGACATCCGTGCCTATCGGACGGCCCATAGCTTGCGGGCGGAAAGGCGGCCGAGCACGTGCGCGCCGCTGGTTCCGGCAGCCAATCACTTCATGTTCCCTTGCCCTGGGTCTTTAAACGCTTCCGCGTGCGAACGCATCTAATGGACTGCGTTCTAACGTCGACATAACAGTCGAAAGGTGAATCAGATGTGCGACAGCGGCCGGCGCCGCTTTCTCGCGAATGCCGTGCTTGCAGCCGCAGCGGCTGGCCTTGGAGCGAGTTCCGGCGCACTTGCAGGGACCGAAAGGGTCTACGTATGCCCGCCTTGCGGCTGCGGCATGGATGGCGTCTTTTTCAAGCAACTCGGCATTTGTCCGATATGTGGCATGACGTTGGTCGCCTTCGATCCGCAGACGCCGCCCAGTCATCCGGGCCCGCTCGATTTCGAGGGATGCATGCGGTTGCATGTCGAGGCTAATAAGTTCAGCGGAACAGTCCTGGTCGCACGCGGCTCCGAGGTTCTCTTCTCGAAGGGTTACGGATACGCGCAAGCCGAATGGGACGTGCCGAGCACGCCCGCAGGCCGCTTTCGTTTGGCCTCTATAACGAAGCCCTTTACGGCGACGGCGGTTCTTCAGCTGGCCGCCGCCGGAGCGCTCGGACTGGACGATCCCATCTGCAATTACCTGAAAACCTGCCCGCCCGCGTGGCACTCCGTGAAGATTTCTCAGCTCCTGAACCACACCTCCGGCATTCCTGATTACATGAAGCTGCAGAGCTTTTGGAAGGACTTCTTGATGCTGAAGACCCACGCGCAGATGGTGGCCACGTTCAGCAGCGAGCCGCTTCTGTTCCCGCCGGGCAGCCGATTCAGCTACAGCAATTCAGGCTACTATCTGCTTGGGCTCATCATCGAGAACATCACGCACAAGCGCTACGAAGAGGCGCTCGAGGAACACATTTTCCGCCCTTTGGACTTGGTCAACACCGGATACGATCACGAGGATCCGATCATTCCCAAGAGGGTGGCGGGCTATCGGCTCGGGCGCCAGGGGGAACTGCTCAACGCGCTGTATTTTGACATGGAGCAACCGTTCGCCAACGGCGGTCTTTACTCGACTACCGGCGATCTTCTGCGGTTCGCCCGGAGTTTCGCGGGCTCAAAGCTCTTGTCGCCGCAGTATCGGGCGTTGATGGAGACACCGGGCAAGGGCCCCTACGGCTATGGATGGTGGGTTTCCCCTGCGCCGGGATTCCATTCGGGACGGGAAATCTGCCATGGCGGGAACCTCAACGGTTTTTCGGCCTGGTTGTCCCGATTTCCCGACGAAGATGTGGTGCTGGTAGTCCTGTCCAACCTTCAGGACACGAAGGGCCGGCAGGTCGTCCTAGACCTGTACTCCGTGCTGCACAACGAGCCGTACGCAGCACAGCGGCCGGCCAACAAGAGCTGACGCCGAGACGCAACCTGCATCCGCCGAATGTCGGCTCTTCCCAGTTCTCACCGACAGCTTTGGAGAAACGGCAACGTCGCACAGGGGTCACGAAGCGACCGTCGGCGAGTCGCTGCACTCGATGGTCCCTGACCGGCCCAAAACCTGCCGGTCAGGTGGGAGGCGAACCTTTCCAATAAGTGGACATTGCGAAAGTGGGCGCGCTTGGCAAAAAGGAACAGCCTGCGTTTACTGCTTCTTCTTTAAGTCCGCTGGCGGCGGTGCGTCTTTTTTGTAGTCGCCGATGATCCCCTTGACGGGGCAGATCTTGAATACGGGGCACTTGATGCAGCCCACCGCCAACGCAACCGGGCAAAGCGTCATGATAACTCTCCCGAGCAAATCCGCGGCGGCTTGCACGTCGCCGTCAGTCGGATGGTACTCCCCGCGCACCAGACGGGGTCACATTTCACGACACCGCCGAGCCTCTCGCTTCGTCCCCGGCTGCCCGTCAATCGCTACGTCCTGGGGAGCGATTACCCAGACTTGAAGAAAAACCCGGATGGTTCACTGACCATCTACCTGCAGATTAAGAGCCCGGGCAAGGATAAGGAAGCAAACTGGCTGCCGGCGCCCGCGGGACCGTTGCCTGCTCCCGGCCATCAAGAGACATTCGGCAGTGTAAATGCGTGTCAGTAACAGCCATTCGCGGCATACGGTACGCTGCCACGGCCGAATATTGGATTTTGGCGACGGCTAGATCACTTTAGGGGGATGCGATGCGCGCCGCGTTCAACGTCATCATGCGAATCGTCAGCACTCTCCTCGGCGTCGTGATGATCGCCATGGGGACAGTTTGGATTCTGCAGGGACTCAACTTGGCGTTTCGGGTCGGGTTCATGGTCGGCGACAAGCACTGGGTCATCTATGGAGCGATCCTTGCGCTGCTCGGCATCGGACAGGTGATTTGGAGCAATACGCGGCAGGTCAAAAGGTGATCCCGGGGGCTGTTCGTCGGACGACCTGAACGCACCTCAGTTACGCAGGCGATTCGGGGGGCGCGCGGAGGTTCTGGCGTACGATGACCGTGCGGTCAGGACGGTCGAGGTAGAGTGGTAGGCGGCGACGGAGCGGTCGTTCGCGACCGTCAACTGAGGGTCAACAGCCCACGCACGCCGAGGGAGGGAACTGATGAACTCAAGTGCAACGGCGGACGATGACGTCAAGGCGATCAGGAGACTAGGGGAAGAGTTTTTCGCGGGCGTAGCTACCGCGGATCTGGATAGACGTATGGCAACGATGGATCCCGATGCCATTATTATGCCTCCCGATCGCCCTTCCATCGTCGGCGCGGAAGAAATCCGTCGGCTCTCCAACGATTACGCCGCAGTCTTTCAAGAAGAATGCAGCGTGGTTTACGATGAAGTTGAGACTGTGGGACATTGGGGATTCGTTCGGGCGACTGTGACCGGCACACGAACCTATAAGTCAGGGGGCGCGGTTGAAAACGTGAATTTGAAGAACCTTTGGATCGTTAAACGGCGAACCGATGGCCAATGGAAGTTCTGGCGCATCATGTTCAACAGCACCTCCCTTGATCCTAATGCGTAACTAACGTGCGCTTGTCATTTGACAGTCTCGGTCAATAGCAGGGCCGAGCGGCAGTTGCACCCCAGTGGCACCGGCGTATTCTTTAACTTTGTGGTCGCCAAGTCTTAGGAGGCAGCCATGGCTAGGAAATACATCGATTGCAGGGAATTCCCATCTGAGAGCAATTGCACAGTCGCAATATCCGCTGCCAGCGAAAAAGAACTCATCGAAGTTGCCGTCCAGCATGCGGTGAAGGTGCACGGCCATCAGGACACGGCAGAGTTCCGGCAGATGTTGAAGCAAGCGATCAAGGAAGGCAGCCCGCCTCCTTAGCTGCCCTGGAAAGCCGTCGCCGGTTCCGAGCGATAAGGACGCGCGCGGGGTGCCCGGCTACAGGGCGTTGCTGCGCAAGATGAAGTTGTCGGAGGAGCGCATAGCGGAGTCTCGTCTTTCCGGGAAGTGTCAGCTTCGCCGTGTCGACGCGGTCGACGCGGTCGACAGGGTCACACTAGCTCTCGCCTGGGAGCGAATTGAGTAACCTCTCTATTGGGTAGCTGGATCTGTCCCGCATAGCCTTCGCGTCCAATCGGGGAAACGGGAGATTATCCGGCGACAGGTGTCACACAACCGCTCGACGCGCTTTGGTGGCGCGGTGCATCAAACCCAATCGATCAGCGAGCATCACGTCACGGAAGCCGCGGTGTTGCCGAGTGAGATCGAGCAGCTTCCCGACCTGCACGGTTATTTGAAGCTCGCCTCATCGCCGAGCTGGCGACGAGTAGGAATTACGGTGAAATGGGCCACGGCACTGCACTCGCAGTAGGGGTGGTGTGCAGCGCGGATTTCACAGTTGCCCGCCGCGGCGCGGCGAATGATGCAGTGCACATCTGGCGTACGCGCGTTAGGTAGATTTCGCGTCGGCAAGAGCGCACGCTGGATCAGGAAAAAAAGCAAAACCTGCATCACTCTGATAGAGGGATGCTCTCAGGCTCGCAGCATGAACTGATCGCGCCGGCCCAAAGGGCCACGATTGCTGAGACTTGTTCCTTCGATAGTCGGACGAGACCCCGGCCAACGTCACTTCTTATAAGTTGGAGTAGGGATGCCCATCGCTGAACACCCCCTCCACAGATCCGGACGAGCGGCACTACCGCATCCGGCTCCCACCTTGGGTGATGACGCCCATGCGCACGAGAGGATAGGGATGACAGATATGCGCGGGCGGAAGCCAGGCGGCGACAAGGCGTTGCATGCGATGCCACGGCAGATGGTTGCCCTGACTACGCCGGCGCAGCGCCAGCCACCACAGGCGGCCGACCGCGAGACGGAAGGCACCGATCGCCGGTCCATTCATCGGCACGCCGTAGTAGCGCACGTGACCGAGGAGGACCGCACGCAGATAGGTGCCTACGGTTTGGATGGGTTCGTGCAGGCGACGCCTGAGTTCGGCTTTGACCTCTCTCAGCTTCCCCTGCCACCTGCTGCGCATCGTCTGGCGCAGCACCGTGAAGCCGCCCTTGCGTGTCTTCCCGCAGCTGTGCGTGAAGCCAAGGAAGTTGAAGGTCTCCGGTGCTCCCCCGCCGCCGCGCTCCTGTCGGTTCTGCCGCGCATGGCGGCCGAACTCGATCAGTCGCGTCTTCTCGGGGTGCAGCTCCAGGCCAAAGCGCGTGAACCGCTCACGCAGCTCCGCAAGGAACCGCTCGGCCTCGACTCGATGCTGGAACCCGACGACGAAGTCGTCCGCGAAGCGCACTACGATGACATCGCCGCGCGCCTGCTTGTGCCTCCATCGCTGGACCCACCGGTCGAACACATAGTGCAGGTAGATATTGGCCAAGAGCGGACTAACACTGCCGCCCTGGACCGTACCGACCTCACTGTGTACCCGCTTGCCATCCTCAAGCACACCGGCAGCGAGCCATTTCTGGATCAGCCGCACGATGCGCTTATCCGCCACACGGTGCTCGATGAACTGCACAAGCCACGCGTGCTTCAACGTATCGAAGAAGCTGCGCAGGTCCGCATCGAGCACCCAGTTCACCTTCTTCGTCGTGATCCCGACCGTCAACGCATCCAACGCCTGATGCGGGCTGCGCTTGGGTCGAAAGCCGTACGAGAAGCCGAGGAAGTCCTCCTCGTAGATCGCGTTCAGCACCTCAACCACGGCGCGCTGGACGATCTTGTCCTCCAGCACCGGCACGCCCAGGGGGCGTTGCCGTCCATCGCTTTTGGGGATGAACACTCTACGCACCGGCCTTGCCCGGTATGCGCCTCGCTTAAGCCGTCCCGAGAGATCCTGAAGATGGCTCTCCAGATCCTCTCGGTAGTGGCGCCAGGTCTCGCCATCCACACCCGCTGCGGCCTCTCGCTTCAGAGCCCAGAAAGCCGTGCGCAGTCGTTCGATGTCGTAAACATGGTGCACAAGCGCGGTGAACCGCTGTTTCTTATCTCCTCTAGCGACTTGACGTACCCGCTCAAGCGCGCTGGGCGCACCTTGCCGGCCCTGTGTCCGGAGTGCGTTGCGCTCGGGCAGGTTTCCCTTGGTCCGCCCCCTTCCCTCCACCATCTCCTCAGCCGTTCTCTCGGCCTTGTTCGACGGCTTCCCCGGTACTTTGGGCCGGTCCGACTTCCCACCGGCGTTCATCATCGGCTCGAGTCTTTCGACTTCCCGATACGCTCTGCCGATCTTGCGATCGCAGAGGCCCGTGGGATCTCCCGGTTCCCGAGCGAGGTGCTTGCGTACATGCCTGGGGTCTCTGACCGCGCAGGGTCCTGCCGCGTCTCGCCCGCGCGACGCAGCAGATCTCGCCTTCCGCCTTTCTCCACGGCGTCGGCACCCCGAAGTAACCCGCCTCGGGGCGGGGCATGCATTTCGCGGCTCAATACCCAGCCTGCACGTACCCCTGTCAACGCTTCGCCTGCGTCCTTGCGAACGCCGACGCATGACTCGGGGCCAGTGTGGTTGGCTAGACCTTCACTGTATGAAACTTCCATTCACAACACCTCGCCGGTTTAACCGGCGCACGGAAAATGCCATGAAACTTATCCTTACAACCACTCTTGCCGCCGTGGCCATGATCGCAGGATCAATGGTCGCTTTCGCGGATGATGATTCGCATGCTCGCGATATCGTCGCGCTGAAAGATCTACACGTCGCCTTCCACCGGGCTGTGTCGCATGCCGGAGTCGACGCGGCTACCAAGCTGGCGCGCGTCGAAGCGGTACTTGCGCTCTGGACGGACGACGGCGTTTTCATAACGGGGGGTGTGACCTATGCCGGCAAAGGCACCCCGGGCACGGCGAGCTGCGACCCCGGATCGATGACGTTGTGCGACCTTTACTTCAATCACGCCGGGGGGTTTGTGTTGGGACACGACTGGGTATCGCTGACGCCGATCTTTACGGAAGCCATCAAGGTGCTTGATCGCCACAATGCCGACATCTACTTCCAGTGCATTTACGTTGACGCAGTCACTTATCAGATCAAGTCCAACGTGACCTTCGGTCTTCCCGGTATGTCCGGCACCAGTCGGGCGAGGAAAGTCAATGGTCACTGGCTGTTCTCGTATGTCCAGGGCACGAGTTTCGCGCCGCCCACGCTCGATGTTTATTAACGGCTCGGCGCAAGACCATCACAAGAGTCATCGATAAGGTCGTAAGCGCCTGCTGAAGGCCGTCTGGCGTGGGCGGCGCGCGCAGTAAACGATGTGGGAGGTGGACACGTAGCATTTAGGTGTCCACGTGGAGCCCAGATGGACACCTGCGCAGAAGCGGTCGCCACGGATGCTTTGGGCCGGCGCACCGGGCCGAGGCAAAGACACACCCTCGAGCAGAAGCGGCGGATCGTCGAGGAGACCCACGTGCGCGGTGCCTCGGTAGCTACCGTCGCACGCCGCCACCAGGTGAACGCGAACCAGGTGTTCACCTGGCGGCAGCTGTATCGGCAAGGATTGCTCGAGGAGAAGGGGACGGGAGAGGCAGCCGAGATGCTGCCGGTGAAGGTGACGACGCCGACCGTGTTGCCCACCGAGCATTCTCGGATGCGGCCAGCGCCAAGCACTCAGCGGCGCTGTTCCAGCGGATGCATTGAGATCGAGTTGCCGAGCGGGGCCTGCATCCGCGTGCATGGCCCGGTCGATCGGGCAGTCCTCAAGCACGTCGTGGCGCTGCTGGTGCGCGGATGATTGCGCTGCCGGCTGGCGTGCAGGTGTGGCTGGCTGCTGGCAGCACCGACATGCGCAAGGGGTTCGATGGTTTGGCGGCTCTCGTACAGATGCAGCTGGCCGAGGATCCCTTCTCTGGGCAGCTCTTTGTGTTTCGCGGCCGCGGCGGTGATCGGGTGAAGATACTGTGGTGGAGCGGGGATGGGTTGTGTCTCTTTGCGAAGCGCCTGGAGCGCGGTCGCTTCGTGTGGCCGCAGGCGACGCATGGCACGGTGGCGTTGAGCGCAGCGCAGCTGTCGATGTTGCTCGAGGGGATCGATTGGCGACGACCGGTGCGTACCACGGAGCCACGAGTCGCTGTATAAAAAGCCTATATTTATAGTCTTTTCCCTCGCTCCGGTGTGCGGCACTTGTTATAATGACACATGCCGCGCGCAGGCACGCTGCCGAACGACATCGAGACCCTCAAGCGACTGCTGCTTGAGCGCACCGCGGCCCTCGAACTAGCCCAGGCTCTTCTGCTGTCGCGGCAACACGAGATCGAGCAGTTGAAGCTGCAGATCGCGCGGCTGCGGCGGATGCATTTTGGCCGCTCCTCGGAAGCACTCGACGAGCAGATCCGGCAACTGGAGTTCAAGCTCGAAGAGCTCGAGAGCGAGGAAGCGAGTCTGCCCGTGCCGGCGCCGACGGCCACGGAGCGCCGCAAGAGCGTACGCCGCCCGTTGCCGGAGCGCTTGCCGCGCGAGCGCGTGGTGCATGAGCCGGCTGCCACGTGTGTCTGTCCCGAGTGTGGCGGGACACTACGTGCGCTCGGTGAGGATGTCGCCGAGATGCTCGAGTACGTGCCGCAGCACTGGAAGGTGATCCGGCATGTGCGCCCCAAGTACAGCTGCGCCCGCTGTGAGCAGATCGTGCAGGCGCAAGCGCCCTCGCGTCCCATCGCACGCGGTGTGGCAGGTCCCGGGCTCCTGGCGCACGTGCTGGTGTCCAAGTACTGCGATCACCTGCCGCTGTATCGCCAGAGCCAGATCTATGCCCGAGACGGCATCGAGCTGGAGCGCTCGATCCTCGCCGAGTGGGTCGGGGCGGCCAGTGCCTTGATGCAGCCTCTGGTGGAGGCGTTGGGCGCGTACGTGCTCGCGGCCGAGAAGCTCCATGCCGACGATACTCCGGTGCCAGTGCTGGCACCGGGCACGGGCAAGACCCAGCAAGGCCGGCTGTGGGACTACGTGCGGGATGATCGACCCGCAGGCAGCACCGATCCGCCGGCCGTTTGGCTGCGCTACTCCCCGGATCGCAAGGGTAAGCATCCGTGTGAGCACCTGCACAGCTTCGGCGGCATCTTGCAAGCGGACGGCTATACCGGCTTCAACGGCCTCTACGATCGAGCCAAGCTCCCGCCCACCGAGGCGGCCTGCTGGGCGCACGCGCGGCGCAAGTTCTACGACGTCTTCAAAGCCACGCAGTCACCACTCGCCCAAGAGGCTCTGCAGCGCATCGGGGCACTCTACGGCATCGAGGAACAGATCCGCGGTCAACTGCCCGAGGAACGACGGCGCGTACGCGAGGAGCATAGCGCGCCGTTACTGGCCGATCTCAAGCGCTGGCTCTTAGCCCGTGTGCAGCAGTTATCGAAGAAGTCCGAGCTCGCTGGGGCCATCCATTACGCGCTCGGTCGTTGGGAAGCGCTGTGCCGCTTCTGTCATGACGGCCGGATCGAGATCGACAATAACGCCGCCGAGCGCGAGTTGCGCGCCGTCGCCCTGGGACGCAAAAACTATCTCTTCGCCGGCGCCGACTGCGGCGGCGAGCGCGCCGCCGCGATCTACAGCCTGATCGGCACGGCCAAGCTCAACGGCCTCGATCCGGAAGCCTACTTGCGGCTCGTCCTCGGTCGCATTGCCGAGCATCCGATCAATCGCATCGAGGAGCTCCTGCCTTGGAACGTCGCTCAAGAACTCGCCGCGCAACCCGCACTCGCCGCATAAAGCATTAATGGCTACGTCAAGACGGCGCTGAGCGGACGCTTACATAAGGTCGAACAGCGAACAGAAGTGCAATCACAGTCATGCTTCCACTCGACCGATTGGGTAGTCCGGGGCACGGGGGTTCGCGCTCGTGCCCTGGGAGCGGGCAGCGCGGCATCCGTGCCAACAGACTTGAGATGCGGGCACGACCGTAAGGCCTCCCTGCGGTATCCTCTCCGCGCTCGGTCTACCGGAGCCGGATCATGGGTGCAGAGCTAGTTGCGACGTTGCTGCACTGCGATAGCTATCGAGACGTGAGTTACGTACGTCAATGTTGTCCACCGACAAACCCAACAGCTCATGATCTACAGCTTCCAGCAGATCTCGTGCTCCGGCACACGGAATGAACCGCGCCTAGTCTGCAAGGCCCATGACGAAGGCCAAGGCGACATTCAGGCGCGCGATGTCGCCATCGTCAAGGCGGCCGATCTTCCGCCCAATGCGGGTGCGCCTAATCGTGACCGGCTTGTCCGCCATCACGTGCGATCGCGTGCGCAGACCGTTTCGAGTGCTGGGTTCGACCGCTACTCGAAAGTCATCAGCGTCATCCCCCTCAGAAGTCATCTGACACACCACCACGGATGCATGCTCCGCTGGAAGCGCGTCAGTCTGCACAATCACGGCTGGACGTGGTTTGCCGTAGTCCCCTGTAGCCGCAACAGTCACAACGTCGCCGCGCCTCATCGGTCATCGAAGTCGGCGACGGCTTCGATCCACTTCAGCGCCTCAAACTCGCGAGATCGGTCCAGCGCTGCGACTTGTCGAGCCACTCGTCGCCGCACCGACTTTGATCGTGCGTCCGGCACGATTAAGCGTAGCTCCTTCAAGCCACGCGTACGCCGCCGCTCGCGCATAGCCTTCATTCGTTCGGCTGCCTGCACCATATGATTTAGCCCATATCTGTAACGCGTTACAGCGTAACGCGTTACAGACCAATGAGCAAGTCGGGATAAACCCTCAATGGTCTTAACTGGCGGATGCTGTTGGGGACGCCATAAGCGCATACCAGCACGTAGCAGCAGATGTCGTACCAGTGCCCCTGACCGCTGGGTAACGTTGCGGGTAACTGAAAAAGTCCGACCACGATAAGACTATGATTGCGGTGGAATTTACGGCCGAGGTTCGAGTTCTCCCGGGCACCAAGTCTATTTTGCTTCTCATATCAATCACTTAGCGGCTTGTTTTTCTTTGCCGGCGCCCTGTGGCGCGCTCGTCGCACTATATGGGATTTGCGCGAGGCGCACGCAAGTCGTTGCACCGCCAGTTGAAATTAAAATGGCCCTTGTCGAGCGCTCTCCCGGCACTAGCCTCGCGTGTGGGTAACTATGCGGGGCGAATTTGCACCCGTTTTCAGAGCCAGGTTCGCTCAACCCGTCACCGTTCGTAACCTGCGTACCCGCCCGAACTTCGCAGGTCTCGCCATGCTCCTCACCTCTGAGATCGTTCGCGCAGCGCGAGCGCGCGAACACCGCTACGTCCTCTCCGACGGCCAGGGAATGAGTCTTCATGTGATGCCGTGGGGCACGAAGTGGTGGCGCTTCCGTTATCGCTTTGGCCGCAGGGAAAAGATGATATTCCTCGGCATCTACCCGAGCGTGAATCTTGCCACCGCCCGGCTGCACCTGGCGGATGCGCGTGGCCTTCTCGCCCGCGGAATCGATCCGAGCGCCGATCGCAAGGGGCGACGCGCAGCGAACGCGCGCACCTTTGAGGCGGTTGCACGAGACTGGCTCAAGTGCCTCGAGGTGCCGGTCGCCAAAGGGCTGGTCACGACCGATACGTTGAAGGATGCGACGCGAATCCTCGAGCGTCACGTCTTCCCAGAGCTCGGTGCGCGCCCGATCGGCGGCATCCGTCCGCATGAGCTTCTCGGGGTGTTGAAGCAGATCGAGCTCAAGGGCCTGCGCTACACGGCGCTTCGCGCCAAGCAGCGCTGTAGCCGCGTGTTCCGCTACGCGGTCGGACTTGGATACATCGAGCGGGATATCACAACAAGCCTCCGCGGCCTCCTCCAGCCTCCCCACATACGACATCGCGCGGGCATCACCGATCCCCGGCGTCTCGGAGAACTGCTGCGGGCGATCGACGGTTACGCGGGTCGCAAAGTGATTGGCATCGCTTTGAAGCTCGCCCTACTCTTCTTTGTACGCCCTGGCGAGCTTCGCAAGGCGCGCTGGGAGCAATTCGATTTCGACCGCGCTCAATGGCGGATTCCGGCCAACTGCATGAAGGCCCGCGTCCAGCACCTGGTTCCTCTCTCTCGGCAGGCACTTGAGCTGCTGGAAAGACTCCGCTCGCTCACCGGAAATAGTGAATACCTCTTCCCGCTCATTCGGGACTCCGGCCGACCGTTGCACGGCGGGGCGCTGAGCTGTGCGCTAGGGTCTCTGGGATTCGATCGCATGGAGGTCACGCCGCACGGATTTCGGGCCACGGCTTGCACGCTGCTCAATGAGCTGGGTTGGCGCTCAGAGGCAATCGAGCGACAGATGGCGCACGGGGTCTCAGACTCAGTCCGTCGCCATTACAACTATGCGCAGCATCTTCCAGAGCGGCGCATCATGATGCAGGCTTGGGCCGACTACCTGGACGGTCTACGCTCGGCGCAAACTTCTGATCGAGCAGACGGGCATATGGCGCGCGTCCGTACGCTTCAAGCAGCAGATTGCTACGGCTTTACCGCGACGACCTTGCCGTTCTCCCAGACGTAGATCGGTACGCCGTGCATGCGGGCCGTTCGCCGCGCATCCTTGGCGGCACGGCGCAGAGCGCGCCCGACCTTCGCAGCAGTCGCGGAGGAATTCATGCGGGTTCGCTTGTCCTTCATTCGCTTTTCTCCAACAGCCGCGGCTCTCTGCCCGAATTGTCGTACACCGTCCATTGATCCGCCAGACGGCGGTAGACGCGCTTGAAATTGCCCCATCCCCGCAAGAAGCGTCGGACGACATCGCGTCTTGGCACGTCATGCCCGCCCTCGCGGACCCGGGCGGCAATCCGTCTCAGCGCGAGACGGCTGGACTGAAGCCTCAGGTACACGATCTCAATTCGGTATCCAGCCCGCTTCCACGCACGCATGCGTCGCACATACCCTAAGCCGCTGAGGGTCGTTTCGAATGCGAAGTCGACTCGCTCCGCAGCCAGCCGGTCGATTTCGCGCAAGACGAGCCTCCCCGCCCGAAGCGCGGCGAGCTCCGGCTTGAGCGGTGATAGGCCGGCCGCGATCAGGTCCGCGTTCACGAAATGGATGACCCCGGCGTCCTCCGGTAAGTAGCGGTGCGCAAACGTCGTCTTGCCGGAGCCATTGGGTCCGGCGATCACGATGCAACGGGGTGACTGTCGTCGCCTGGGCACCCGACGAGCATACGGGGGCCGTGGAGCCGAGGAAAGTGTTGAGCGTTAGAGTGATGTAACGTGAGTCCTGCCTGTCCTTATATGTCGCCTTCGCGTGATGAGATTCTCCGGGAACCGCAGATTGCGGATATGGCCGAGGTCGGATAGCGCCCGGCCGCGCGGCTTTGAGTCGTCCGTCCAAGTGTGAGGCGTATAATCATTCCTGCGTAGGCGCCCCTCACTGTGGATCGCAACTGCCGATGAGTGATTTCAGCGAACAAGAGATAAACGCCATATCGCGTGATGGCGTCGCGCCGCGACATACGTCACTTTCGCTCTGACCCCTTGGATGAAGCTCTGGTGCAGCGGCTGCTCAGCGCCGCTCATAGCTGGAACAAGGGGAACGGCGGCCAGTCGAAGGCCCATGCCAGCTCGAGTTCTTGATCGGAGAACATCATGAATCGATTTGAAGGTAAAGTTGTCATCGTCACTGGGGCCGGTTCGGGTATTGGTGCCGGCACGGCGCGCCGCTTTCTGAAAGAGGGTGCATTCGTCACGCTCAATGGACGACGTGAACACAAACTGCGGGAGTCCATCGCGGGATTCGATTCAGCCAAGTCACTCGTGCACCCTGGAGATGTGTCTGACGAGAAATATATGAAGCGCCTCGTGGAAGACGTAGTCACGCGCTTTGGGAAGCTGGACGTGTTTGTCAACAACGCTGGGATGGCGATCTTTGGTCCTTTTGAGCAGACCACGACGCAAGACTGGCGCAAGGTAATGGCAACAGATCTCGACAGTGTTTACTTCGGCGCCCGCGAAGCATTGCCTCATCTCCTGAAGACGAAGGGATCACTCATCAACGTTTCGTCCGCATCTGGTTTGGGGGGAGACTGGGGGATGAGTTCTTACAATGCGGCAAAGGGCGCTGTCACGAATTTTACGCGCGCCCTGGCGCTTGAGTACGGCTCTCGCGGTGTGCGGGTCAACGCCGTGGCACCGAGTCTTACATCCACCGAAGCCACTGCCGAGTTGGAGAAGAGTGCAGCAGTGATAACTGCTTTTCGGGACCGCCTTCCGATCGGTCGGGCCGCCACACCGGATGAGGTCGCAGGGGTAATTGCATTTCTCGCAAGTGAGGACGCCATCTTTATTAATGGGGTGAACCTACCGATCGACGGTGGTCTCCACGCCTCCAATGGGCAACCGAATTTCCTTTCGCTCTTCGGCAAAGGCTGAAATCCAGAAAGAACCAGAGGCCTATCTGATGCGTTGCTGCCGATAGACCCTTTTTCACGTATGCCCGGCAGGGGCGCACTCGCTCGGAGGTGAACGTCCTCAATACGAGGGCGTCAAAAACGCACGAGCACGAACGACAGCGAACCGCGGCGGAGAATTGTTTGTTACCCGCTACGTCTCTAGAAAAAACGTGCATTCAAGCGAGCGGTCGTTAGCGGGTAACCTGGCGGGTAAAACTCTCGCGCGACTTCATAACTCTCGGACTGCATTGCGGAAATTCCACGAGTTAGGTTCCTCTCCCTGGCATTCTAATCAAACGTTTACGGAACATTGTTAATGTAATTTCTTGCGAGAAATCTCGCAGCCCAAACGTGAAATTTTGCGCCCGAGACAACCGAATCACTCCGCATGATTCTACGCACTCTCGCTAAGCGAAGCTTGCAACTTGGGCCGAGTTGGTGCCGCCGCCGAAGGAGAAGGCTACGCACGGCCTTGCGTTCGTTGGCGATGCTAAAGGCCTGGGGAGCTTTCTCTCCGTCACACCGTAAGGAGTTCACGGAGTGGGTGGGAGGCGCGCTCCGCTCATCCTCCAGCGCAAGCACTGCCGCTGAGGGCGGCTATTCAACCCTGGCCCAGATGAACACAGTCGAGCTTTGTCTTCCGGTCATTGGACTTTTGCTGGGCCCCGTCCTTATATACAAGGACTTTCCATCGATGTTGAATTGACTGACTTGGGTAGCGCCTGTCCACGCTTGGTTCCATGAGGCTTCTATGTGCTGGGTGATCTTAGACCCGTCGATCGCGTAACTACCGGCATAAGCAATCAACCCGCGATAAAGCTCGATACTCTCTGGGTCCGTTGCCACCAATCCGGCCGGCCCCTCACGGCTCTCCTTCACCAGGATAGCGGACATCCGGCAGTCGGGACCGTAAGAAAGGTAGCCGCTAGGATGCGCGCCGAGCAGATTGTGCTTTTCACCGGTCTCTAGATCTTCAGTTTCCATGGACAGGAGCGCCCAAGTTCCCAGTTGGGGACCGACGCACCTCGGATGCTGTTGAGCGACCGAACTCACGGTCCAAAGAAGAAGCGCGCAACATCGCATGGCACATGCAAACTTCAATACTCCACTCCCTATGAGGTGGAATCTGACACACTCATCTTCGGTTACTGGCCGCTTCCCGGCAATGTCGTTTCGTGACCAACCGGCTGCGGAATGATCTGCTCCTCGGCAAATAGCTTCGCTCTCATGGCCCGCTCCCATGTCGGCGGACTCTACTCCCGAAGCACTACTATTCGCGGGGGTCACCTCACCCCAGCAGCGCGCGACCACACCGATCTACGAGCGTGTTTCCCATGGTCACTGGCCTACCGGGCTCAGGCCCGCGAGCGATCGTAAGCTGGGAGTGCGAGCGTCGCGCATCGACGGGCGGCTGCCGGCCGAGCCTGTGTAAAAACGTGTAGGCCCTGTAAAATAGGGCAACGCACGAGGCGGAGCCGACTGCATGAAGCGATTCATCGAAGGCGCGGACAGGACCCAGGTTAGTTTGCTGCCCGAGTGTGTCGATGATTACGTGGCTGAGGAGAACCCGGTGCGGGTTATCGAGGCCTTCGTCGAGCAGCTGGAGCTGCAGGAGATGGGCTTTGAGGGCGTCGATCCGGAGGCGACCGGCCGACCGGCATATCACCCCTCGGTTCTGCTCAAGATTTACCTCTACGGCTATCTGAACCGGGTGCAGTCGAGCCGGCGGCTCGAGCACGAGACGCAGCGCAACATCGAGCTGATGTGGCTGACCGGCCGGTTGATGCCGGACTTCAAGACGATCGCCAACTTCAGGAAGGACAACGGCAAGGCGATCCGGCGGGTGTGCCGGCAGTTCATCGTGCTGTGCCGGGAGCTGAACCTGTTCACGCAGGCGCTGGTGGCGATCGACGGCAGCAAGTTCAAGGCGGTCAACAACCGTGACAAGAACTTCACGGCGGCGAAGATGAAGCGGCGGCTGGCGGTGATCAACGAGAGCATCGAGCGATATCTGAGGGCGATGGACACGGCGGATCGGGCGGAGCCCGAGGTAGCGGCGCTGAAGAAGGGGCGGTTGCAGGACAAGATCGAGGCCTTGAAGCAGCAGATGGAGCAGCTCAAGGCGATCGAGACGCAGATGAACGCCTCGCCCGACAAGCAGGTGTCACTGACCGATCCGGATGCGCGCTCGATGAAGAACCGCGAGGGCGGGATCGTGGGCTACAACGTGCAGACGGCGGTGGATGCCGAGCATCACCTGATCGTCGAGCACGAGGTCATCAACGACGGTCTCGACCGCGATCAGCTCGCGCCGATGGCCGAGAAGGCGAAGGAGGCGATCGGCGCTGACGAACTCACCGTGGTTGCTGACCGCGGTTACTTCAAGAGCGAGCAAATCCTGGAGTGCACACGCGCCGGGATCACCCCACTCGTGCCGAAGACGATGACGTCCAACAGCCTCGCGGATGGCCGGTTCGACAAGCAGGACTTCATCTTCATTGCCGACGACAACGAGTATCGCTGCCCTGCCGGGGAGCGCGCTATCTATCGATACACGTCGATGGAAGACGGGTTGCCGACCGATACGTACTGGTCGTCAGCGTGCCCGCGCTGCGCCATGCGAGCCCTGTGCACGACCGCCGACTACCGGCGAATCAAGCGCTGGAAGCACGCGGCGGTTCTCGAAGCCATGCAAGAGCGGCTCGACCGGCGGCCCGACAGCATGCGAGTGCGACGGCGGACCGCGGAGCACCCGTTCGGCACGCTCAAGATGTGGATGGGCGCCACGCACTTCCTGACACGGACGCTTGCACGCGTGCGCACTGAGATGAGCCTGCACGTGCTCGCCTACAACTTGAAGCGCGTCATGCAGATCCTCGGCATCGGGCAGATGTTGCGCGTACTGAGGGCGTGCTGAAAGCGTGGGACCTTTTTTTGCCCTGGAATCGACACTCTCGGCCGCTCCAGGCACGTGTAAGACTGCCACGACCTCGCACAGCGGTCACCGCGCGAAGAACGCATTGCAGCGACCCTTCCGCACGAAAACTACTCATTGGGTTGCCTGAAACCCGCCGGATCAGCTCTTTTTACACGGCCTCGGCCAAGTCCGGCCAGTGAGCACATTGAAATGGCTGGTAGAGTCGGGATGTGACGCGGTGACATTAGGTTCGGGTGGTCTGTTGCCGCCTCTTTCGTCTGGCGGTGCCCAAGTACCCGCGCCGTCGCTCCGTTTTCACACCCCGCTCATCGAACCGGACGTGCGGATCTCCCGCATCCGGCTCTCGGACAGAACGTCACGCCTTCACCCACGACGGGCCGCGTCCAAGCTGTGTGAGGCGTACGAGACCGAAGTACCCGTACAGGTGCGAGAGTGGATAGCTCCCGCCCCGGTGTCGCCTGACCTTGTGCTTGTTGCGCAGCCACCGACGTAACCGCACAGCGGTGTAGTTGTCGAGCGCCCGGTACGCGGGGCGGACGGTACCTACTTGGAAGTAGTTCGCCCAGCCGCGTAACGTGCGGTTCAACTGCTCAACCAGCTGTGTGGTCTCTTGCCACGTTCCGGAGACCGCGGTCAACGCATGGACTTTCTCGACCATGCGCCGGATGCTTTTCTTCGACGGCCGCACGCCCAAGTAGGCTTTGCCGGTCGTGCGCTGATACATCCGCCCGAACGTGTACCCCAGGAAGTCGAAGCTCCCTTCCGGTACCTTGCAGATCCGTGTCTTCTCCTCGTTGACCGTCAGCTTCAGTTTGCCCATGAGCTCGCGCATCCGGGTCAGCGCCTCGGCGGCGTTGCCCCGACTGCACAGGATCACGAGATCATCCGCATAGGTCACGATGCGACTGCCAAGGCGCTCTTCCAGTCCGAGCTTCTTCCATCCCAGCACGAACCGGCGCATGTACAGATTGGCCAGCAGTGGTGAGATCGGAGAACCTTGCGGGATGCCGCGACCACTGTCCTTCGCTTCGGTCGTGCGCGTCTTCCGGCCTCGATCATCGGTTTCTTCGACCGCGCATTCCAGCCACATCTTGATCAGATGCAGCACACGTCCGTCCACGATGCGCCGCGCAAGCGAGCGCATCAGGTCGGCGTGCGGGATGCTGCCGAAGTAGTCCGCAAGGTCGGCGTCGACGACTTCCGGATGGTCATAGAACAGCGCCTCTTCCACGTCGATCACCGCCTGCTGGGCATTGCGGCCCTGTCGATAGGCGTACTGCTCGGGTGGAAGATCAGCATCGAAGATCGGGTCGAGCACCAGCATCGCTGCTGTCATGCAGACCCGATCCCGCAGGGTCGAGATGCCCAGCGGCCTCAAGTTGCCGTTGGCTTTCGGGATATACACTCGTCTGATCGGATCCGGTCGGTACGCCTCCTCCCTGAGCGCAAGCGCCAGTTCGCCCAGCCACCGCTCGACCCCATACGCCTCGATGTCCGCGAAGTCCTGACCGTCCACGCCCGGCGCCCCCTTGTTGGAGCGGCATTGAGCATAGGCATGCGCCAGGATGTCCTCGCGGTAGATCTTGTCGTACAGGGCGTAGAAGCGGTAACTAGCTTCCGTCTTCGCTTTCGCGTGTAACGCCCTCTGCAGCTTCTGAACGCTTTTCGGAGTTGATAGGTTGCCCAATCTCCTGTCCCTCGCTACGTCTTTGCGTTTGTCCTGAACTAAGGCCCCTTCCCTCCGCCGGCATTACCCGGCTTCCGCGGTAATACGGGCCTCTCCGTCACCCCATGGCGCCCGGCCCATCCCTCGCGGGCGTCCG
Organism: uncultured Pseudomonadota bacterium; assembly: GCA_963850955.1. Lineage (GTDB taxonomy): Bacteria > Pseudomonadota > Gammaproteobacteria > Steroidobacterales > Steroidobacteraceae > 13-2-20CM-66-19. The sequence continues at coordinate 2,321,329 of CAWKMW010000004.1, read as the reverse complement.
GTTAGTCATCACTGACCACGCCGTGGGGCTTCCCGTGTTGCGTGCGCTTTCCCTTGTGTACATGCCATCGCCACTACCCCGGCGCAGCCACTGGGTGCCTCGTCTGCTCGCTTCCCCAGCCGTATCAGCCTTCCCCGATCAGAGTTTCGGGTCGGCCTGCGCATCGTCCTTTTCGAGGTTTGCTCAGCGTTCACTCGCGTTACAGCCTGCACACGCGCGCCATCACCGTATTTCGTGATAGCTTCACCGAAGGCTTCAACCGTTTCGTTACCTCCACAGTTGCTCCGGTTGCATCCGGCTGGAGCAGTTGCCGGGTGGGACTTTCACCCACTGGAAAGCGCCGCCTTTTCACGGCGCACCCCCGAAGCGGCCGCTCGAATACTCCAGTAGCGGCCGATCGCGCCAATGGGATGAGTTTCTCCTTAGCGGACGGCCGATGATAGCGTGGATGCCTGTAAGGGGATGCAGCTTCATATAATTCAACCGATTGCGAAAGTCCGTCCGGATTCGTACGACGGCCTTGTCGCCTAAACATAGTTAGTCGGACCCGGAAGAAATCGCGAGATCAAAGTCAACACTCAAATCTGGTGATGTTGGTGCCATATGGCGATATCTCGGAACTCAAAATTTCTGCTACAATGAAGCCGCAAGGCGCTGATCAAGCTCGCTTGGATCGACGCCTCTGCGGCTTCGGTTGAGGGCAGCATTTCAAGCGGGCGCCTTGCGGCACTGGAACCGTCGTCAGCTATTGAGCGGTTACACTCTGGCTCGACGATGGAGCCGGTCCGTCTAACTCTCGCTGCAGCGGTCGGCCTACGGCCGCCGCTGAGCTACGTTAGTTAGGCGCGTACTCTAGGGGCCGGCATGTTCAAGGCATATAGGGTTCGGCTGCCGGGGCTGATTGCCTTCCTGGCCACAGCGCTGATGCCGGTCGTTCTTCATAGCGCGGTTGGGTCAGGCGGTACGAGCGGCAAAATCTTGTCGATTCTCGGAACGTGGACTGGGACATGGACGAACGCAAACAACATCACAACTGGTACTGAATCCTTCGTCGTTCAAACGCAGGTGGGATCAACTATCACTGGCTTCTTCTGCTGGGATATAGCACAAGAACCGGCAACCTGTTCCTCTAACATTAACGACTATGAGTCTTGGACCGGGACAATAGATGCAACCGGAACTCTCGTAATCACTGGCCACTTGGGTGATTACCCCGCAAAACTATCGCTCGATGGGACCTCTATCAGCGGCACTTATCAAAACCGCAGAATCGCCAGTCACACAGGCACATGGGGTGTACATAGAGCGCCTTTGAGGTGACCCCCGCGAATAGCACTATCACCAGTAATCCTGACCTGGGTGAAAAGGCTCGAGCTTCTCGACGGCGGGACGTCCGCTTTCATTGGCTTCGATGACCGCTTTGTAGGAACTCGGATTTCCGCTCTGGGTCCAACACCGGTCCAACATGGCCCGTCCAGTCAACGATTTGGAGCCGCGGCGCACTTGGGCGAACTGCGGCGGAAGCGCTTAGAGATTTACCCGCTACGCTTTCAGCCGGAGGGTGTTTTAAGCAGGTACACGCTGGTGGACAATTTTAGGGTAAGCGCCTGCTGAAATTACCGATCGCTCGCACCGCGCGATTGCCACCACGTGCCGGGACTTTGGTTGGCGCCGTCCGAGTGTATTGCGCCACGCTTTGCTTAGTAGCCTTCGGTCAGCGGCCGGCACGCCCCAGGGTCGCCCCGAGAAATTGACCAAGAGATCCGCCCGTTGCCCGTGTGTTTGGTCACCGTCGATTTCGTGCAATTTCGCGCAGTAAGGCCATGTCATGAAGTCCGCGCGCTGGACCCAACTCTCGCGTAGCTCAGCACGGCGCACCCTCTCAGGACGCGACGTGCGATCGACCTAAGGTGTTCAGCCCGGCGCGTGATGGGACATCCAGTGTTGGGCGATGGCGGCGCGGGTGCACAGCCAGACGCGCTCATGGCGCTGTATGTGCTCGAGCAGCCGCGCCAACGCGCCGATGCGGCCCGGGCGGCCGATGATGCGGCCGTGCAGGCCGATGCTCATCATGCGCGGCCGCCCCTGCGCCCCCAACCGATAGAGCCAGTCGAAGGCATCCCTGCAGTAGACGAAGAACTCCTCACCGATAGCGAAATCGTCGCCGCGCTGCAGGCGGCTGTCGTTGTTGTCGAAGCTGTAGGGAATGACCAGGTGGCGCCGGCCGGCGACCTGCGTCCAGTACGGCAGGTCGTCGTTGTAGGCGTCGCTGTCGTAGAGGAATCCGCCAGTCTCCACCACCAGCCGGCGCGTGTTCGGGCCCGGCCGTCCGGTGTACCAGCCGACGGGGCGGCTGCCGGTCAGGCGTGTGATCACCTCGATGTTGCGCAGCATGTGCGCGCGCTCGATGTCCTCGGGCACGAACTGATAGTCGATCCAGCGCTGTCCGTGACAGGCCACTTCGAAGCCGCTGCGAAGCATCTCCGCGGCCGCGGCCGGGTTGCGCTCCAGCGCCATGCCGACCGCGTACACCGTAGCCGGCGCACCGGCGCTCTTCAGGACCCGCGTGATCTCCCAAAAGCCGACACGACTGCCGTACTCGAAATTGGATTCGACGTTGAGATTGCGTGCATCCGGCAATGCCGCGGCACCGAGATCGGTGAGCACCGACTCGGACTCGTGATCCCCGTGCAGCACGCAGACCTCGCCGCCTTCCTCGTAGTTCAACACCAGGGAGACGGCAATGCGGGCGTCGTCCGGCCAGTGCGGATGAGGTGCTGCCGAACCGTAGCCGATCAGATCGCGCGGGTAATCCTGACCGTTGCTCATCGTGACTCCTCCCGCGCGCCTGCCGCGCGCTGCCCCGCCATCCAGTCCATGTAGGCGTGCAGCGCCTCGCGCACCGGGCGCGGCTTCCAGCCCGTCTCCGCGGTAAGGCGCGAGACGTCGTAGGCGCCCCACATGCCGTCTTTCAGCGCCGGATCCTGCACGATGTCGGCCTCCTCGGATGGCACGACCTCAGCTTCGAAGCCCGGAACTTTCTCCGCGACCCAGCCGACCAGCTGGCCGATGCTTGCCGTCGTGCCACTCGCAATGTTGTAGGCGGAGTAGTGCAGCCGCGGGGCCTTAAGCAGCGACACGATGGCACGGGCCACGTCCTCGGCATGGATGTAGTCGCCGACGGCATCGAGCGTGTTGACCCGCACGCGCTTCGCCCCGTCGAGCGCCAGGCGGGCGATGCGGTGGGGCACGTGGTGCATGTTGCGGGTGGCGGTGACCCGGTCCATCGGCCCGTACACCGAGGCCGGGCGTACGGAAGCCGTCGAGAGTCCGAACAGATCGCCGTAGCGCTCGGTGATGAGCTCGGAGGCGAGCTTCGAGATGCCGTACAGCCGCCGCGGCATGACGTAGCCGTCTTCGGGCAGCGGCTCGCCGGGACGATCCGGTCCGTGGTGCTTGTAGACTGCGCCGGAGCTCACGTAGATGAAGCGGCCGAAGTTCGGCAGCGTGCGGGCCCAGTCGAGCATCGCCACGGTGCCCATAACATTCACGTCGATGATCCGCCCCGGGTTCTGCGCTTCCGGCTCGCGCCGCGCATCCGACGCATTGCCGCGCGAGATGGGCGTGATGATGGCGCCGTGCACGATGTGCGTGACGGCCTGGCCTGCGAGCGCCGCTTTCCAGGTCTCGGGCTGGGTGACATCGGCGACGACGACCGAGAGACGCTCGGCAAAGCGGGCGAAGTAGCGCTGGGCGGCAGCATCCAGCGGCGCGGCGTCCAGTACCACGAGGCGCGCGTGGGGATCGTGGTCAAGCCAGTAGTGGCCGAGCACGCTCATCACAAACCCCGTGGCACCCGTCACCAGTAGCGTCATGGTAGTGTCCTTGGGAGAGCGAGTCACAGCGGAAAATCCGTCAGTAGGCCCATGAGGGCCCGTGCGCCGACGCCGAAGTCATCCATCGACATGGCCTCGTCCGGATTGTGACTGCCGTATTCGTTGCGGACAAAGATCATCGCGCTCGGGATGCCGACCTTGCTGAACACCGCGGCATCGTGACCGGCGCCGCTCGCCATCTCGAACGGCTGCTCGAGGAGGCCCATGAGCTTCGCGCGCAGGCGCCGATCCATGACAGCGGCGGGCGAATCACTCGTGGCGCCAAGATCAAACTGCACGCGGTACTCCTTCCCGATAAGTCCCGCGGCGCTGCGCGCCTCGGCCGCCACCGTCTCCACGGTCGCATCGAACAGGCTCCGCAGGTCGAGTACGAAGTGCGTTTCGCCAGCGATCTTGCTCGGTCCATGCATGGCCGGATCGGTGTAGAGCTCACCCGCAGTCAGCACCAGATCGGCGCCCTCCTCCTGCTGCTTGAGCCAGACGCGCTCCATGTGGTGCAGCAGTGCCACGGTCGCCGCCACCGCATCGTGCCGGTAGGGGCGGTCGACGGCGCCCGAATGGGCATATTGGCCGAGGCAGCGCGCGTTACGGAAGCGCTTGCAGCCGCGGATGCCGCTCACCACGGCGGCAGGCAGCCCGCGCGCGACCAGCGTCGGGCCCTGCTCGATGTGCAGCTCGAGGTAAGCGCGGATGTGCGCCGGGTCCAGCAGCCGCCGCCGCTCGCGGATCGGCTGCGGATCGAAGCCGCGCTCCTTCAGGGTCGCCTCAAGGCTGCGACCGTTATCGGAGCGGGCGATCGACAGGCATGCGGGATCGAGCAGCCCGAAGGCACCGCCGCTGCCCAGATAGGCAATGTCGAACCAGGCGGATTCCTCGGCGCGGATGCCCATCACAGTGAGGTCGAATCCCGGCACATAGCGCGCACGGTTGAGTGCGGTTAGCGCGCACAAGCCCGCGACTACCCCGGCGGCGCCATCGAAATTGCCGCCCTGCGGCACGCTGTCGAGGTGCGAGCCCATGATGACACTCGGCGCCTTGCGGTCCCGTCCCGGCAGCGTCATGGATAGGTTGCCGATCGCATCGATCGTGACCTCGAGGGCCGCACCCTCCGCCGCAGAGCGCACGAGGTCGTGCGCGGCCTGTTCGCCGTCGCCGTAGCTGTCGCGCACGATGCCGCGACCGCGGCGCGTCGCACGGCTCAAGCCCTCGAACAGTGATGCCGCCAGGTCGAGATCGGGTTGGATGGCGCCGGCCATGGGCATATCCTCGTGGGGACGGGGCACCCCGGGTCTTCCGTACTTTGAATCTGAACAAAGAGTCTGAAACCGAGCCAATGTCGAGTCTACTTGCGGGCAAGATAGCTGTCGTCACCGGCGCGAGCTCCGGGATCGGTCGCGCGATCGCGATCATGTTTGCCAGCGAAGGGGCGCGCCTCGTCATCGCGGATGTCACCGAAGAGCCGGTCGAGGGCGGCGAGCGGACCGTTGAACTCATCACCCGGGCCGGTGGCACGGCGTCTTTTCACAAAACGGACGTCGGGCGGTGGGAAGAAGTCGACGACCTGATCGGCGCCACGGTCGAGCGGCACGGGCGGCTTGACGTGATGGTCAACAATGCGGCGACCTACTCGGGCACCGCATTGCTGCAGACCGAACCTGCGCAGTGGGAACACGTCATGCGGGTCAATCTGACCGGAATATTCAATGGCTGCAAGCGTGCCGTTCAACAGATGATCACCCAGGAGCCGCGCGAAGAGGTGCGGGGTCGGCTGATCAATCTCGGCTCCCAGCAGGGAATCGTCACCTCTCCGGGGGATCTGCCGTACGGGGTGAGCAAGGCCGGCGCGATCTACATCACGCGGCAGATTGCCGTCGATTACGCCAAGGATCTCATCGTCTGCAACTGCATTTCGCCCGGCAAGATCGTGACCGGCGCCGGGGGCCTCGCGAAAGATCCGGCGCGGCTCGCGTATCAGCGTCGGCGCACGCCCTGGCCGCGCTTCGGGCGGCCGCAGGATGTCGCCAACGCGGCGACGTTCCTGGCGAGCGACCGGGCGAGCTTCATCACCGGCTCGAATCTCGTCATCGACGGGGGGTGGCTCGCGGGTTGACCGTATTCCTTCGCTCGCTGCCGTCAGCGGTTCGCGATCGCGTAGACCTTGCCCTTGTACGGTGATTTGTCCAGCTGATCGAGCGCCATCACATACACGGTCTTCTCATCGGGGCTCAAGGTCAGATTGGGGACCCCCGGAGAGGGGAGTTTCAGCGTCCGAAGCAGTTTGCCCGTTGCATCGACCACGAAGATGGTGCCGGCGAAGGGGGCATGCACGTCCCGCGGGTTCTGACCAATATAAAGGTGTCCCTTGGAATCGATCTTCACGCCATCGGGGTAGATGTGATCGGTGGTGTGCGTGAGCTCATCGAGATTCAGAAACACCTGGCGGTCCGAGAGGGAGGCGTCGACACCGATCTGGAACTGAATCAGCCGGTGGTCCTCGGTCTCAATCGCATAGAGCGTCTTGCCGTCGTTGGAGACGACGATGCCGTTGGCGCTGTGGACGTCGGTGGCTTCCTGCGTGATCGTGCCGTCGGCTGCGAGGTAGAAGATCTTGCCGTCGATCTTCGGACCCGGCGCCGTGCCCGAGCACGTGAAGTAGATGCCACCGTGACGGTCCGGGGCGAAGTCGTTGGGACCTACGAACTTATGGCCGTCCTTGTCCTGGCTATAGGGTGTCAGGTCCTTGCCGTCGCCCGCGATATGGCCGATCGTGCCGGAGTCGTAGCAGGTCGTCAGGAATTCGCCGCGCGCGGTGACGATGACCGCCGAGGGGCCACAGCCGGCCTTGGACCAGAAAATCGTGTTCCGGGTGCCGTCCCAGACGGTCACTGAATTGCGATCGTATTCGACGTAATAGAGTTTGCCGTGGTACCAGATCGGTCCCTCGGCAAAATGCGCATCATCGTTGAGGACCTTGACGTCATCGGCCAGCGCGCCGGCGGTCGCAGCGGCGAAGACGAGGCCTAAGAGTGCTCTTTTCACGACATATCTCTCCACTGCTCTGGCAGCCGGAAGGGGTCTCAGGCGCCCGAGTAACCTTCGGAACGCGCCATGTCGGGAACGACGGTCCGCGCGGCCAGGACAAAATGCCAGGTCGCCCAGAATCCGGTTGGCGCAAGCAGCAGCAGCGCCCAGCGCAGGGAGGCTGCGTCCGCCCCGTGCGCGCCGCCAAACCAGTCGCTCAGGATCCCGACCAGCTGGGGCGCCACAATGAGATTGAAGACGTTGCCGACGAGCACCGACCAGGCCGTGAAGGTCGAGCGCATCATGCTCGGTGCGAGATTCAGGACCAGCGCCATGCAGGGACCGATAAAGAAGTAGATGGCGGGGATGTAGCACCAGAACATGAGGCGCGCGAGAAAGAGCGAGCCCGTCCAGTAGGCGATGATCGAGGGAACCGTCGCGACACCGGTGACCCAGGCGAGCACGCGCAGGACCCGCCTGGGGTCGACCATGGCGGGGCGCGACATCAGCCAGGCGGCACCGGCGGTGGCTGCGATACCCCCGATGAGATGAATGTGACCCGTGATGGCGCCGGCTTGAGCGACGTTCAGTCCGTAGGCGCGCAGAAGAAACGTCGGAGTCCACCACGCCAGACCCCAACCCCACAGCGAGCACACCCCGCTCGCCATGATGACGTGAAAGGCCGCCCGCTGGCGCCACAGGAACGCGAGTGCCGTGGAGAACGAGGCCTTGCCAGCGCCGAGCGCGGCGTCGAGCCGTCCGCGCGTGGGCTCGCGGACGGTGATGAAGACGAGCAGGCCGAGCAGCACGCCCGGGACGCCCAGCGCCAGGAAAGCGCCGCGCCAGCCATGCGCCTGAGCGACGGCTCCCGCGAGGTCTGCGGCCAGCCAGGCACCGATGGGCGCCCCGAGGGCGAAGACGCTCAGGGCCATGGGGCGCCGTTCCGGGGGAAAGCAGTCGGAAATGATCGAGGTCGAGGGCGGCGTCGCGCCCGCTTCACCCACACCTGCGCCGATGCGGCTGAACAGGAACTGCCAGTAATTCAGCGCCACGCCACACAGCACCGTGAACCCCGACCACAAGATCAGGGCGGCCGCCACGATGTTGCGTCGGTTCGAGCGGTCGGCGAGCCAGGCGATCGGAATTCCGCACACCACGTAAAAGAGCGCGAGCGGGACGCCGGTCAGGAACGCGGCGCCCGTGTCGGTTAAATGCAGCTCGAGTCGGATTGGTTCAAAGACAGTCGTGACGACATAGCGCGCGGCGATGTTGAGCGCGTACACCAGGCACAACACGATGAGCACGTACCAGCGCTCGAGTGGTGCGACAGCGGTGCGTGATGTCGCAACCGTACTGCTGCTCAGAGCCGCAACGGCGAGCGGCTCGACACCGGGGGAACCGATTGTGGGATCAGGCACGTAGGAAATCGCGATCAGCGCGCGGTGCACGAGGATTAATCAATTGACCAAAAATCCGTCGCTGTGTATTAATCCAAATCAGTATGCAGTAGTGGTTTTGCTGAAGCAACGCGCAGAAATGCGCGAGTAATCTCGAACAGCGACGCATGCCGGCACTCATCGCTGCCCTAAACGAAGCCGGCGTTCGAACTGCGCGGGGAGATTCGGCAGTGAAGAGCAATCGCAAGATCGCGCGTGCGGTCGCCGCCATACTGGGCACCCAGGCGGCAGGCGGATTCTATGTGGCCTCTGCAGCTGATCAGTCGGACACAACGGCAGCCGCGGGTGGCATTCAGGAGGTGGTGGTCACGGCGCAGCGGCGCACTGAGAACGCACAGGACGTGCCGATCGCCATCCAGGTCTTCAGCGGCGCTGAGCTGCAGCAACTGAACGTCGCGAACTTCGATGATCTGGTGAAGTATCTGCCCAACGTGACCGCCTCATCTCAGGGGCCCGGTCAGTCACTCATCTTCATGCGGGGCTTGAGCGCGGGAACGCCGTCGGTGCAGTCGAGTGGCTCGATCAACGGCTTCCCGAACGTGGCGATCTACCTGGATGAGCAGTCGGGTCAGCTGCCGGGGCGTAACCTGGACGTGTACGCGGCAGATCTCGAGCGCGTCGAAGTGCTCGAAGGTCCGCAGGGGACGCTGTTCGGTGCCGGCGCCCAGGCCGGCGTGATCCGCTACATCACCAACAAGCCGAAGCTGGATGTGACCGAGGGGAGTGCTACCGCCGGCTATGGCACGACGGCCGGTGGCGACCAAAATTCCAACCTCGTGGCCGTGCTCAATTTGCCGCTGATCAGCGATACGCTGGCGGTGCGTGCGGTGATTTACAACGACCAGCGCGGCGGCTACATCAACAACGTGCCCGGCACCTTTACCCGCAAGGCGAGCGACGTCGGCATCCACTACGGGAACTATCCGACCGGCTGCGGCCCGAACAGCGACCCGCCGGGTCCAGCCTGCCAGGTACCGCCCGGCTCGATGGCCATCAACAACGGCCCCTTTGTCGCCGACGCCATCAACCCGGTGACCTACCAGGGCATACGCGTGTCCGCGCTGTGGAAGATTAATGACGACTGGAACGCCCTGCTCACCCAGAGCTACCAGGACATGGATGCCGAGGGCGTCTTTTACCAGATGCCCTTCAGCTCGGACGGCACACCGCTGCCCCCAGAGTCGGTCACGCTCTTCAACCCCTCCTATAACAAAGACCAGTTCGAGAATACGGCCCTGGTGGTGAACGGACACGTTGGCGATCTGAACCTCGTATATGCCGGCTCCTACCTGGTGCGCAACGTCGAAGCCCAGCAGGATTACACCAATTATGCGCGCGGCATTTACGCGGACTATTACCAGTGTCATGGCCCCGAGCCGCAGCACGGCCTGACGGCCACCTGTTTTTCACCCGCCACGACCTGGAACGAGACTCTGCGCAACACGCATCAGAGCCAGGAGTTGCGTCTCAGCACGCCGGACGACTGGCGCCTGCGCGGCATCGGTGGTCTGTTCTGGGAAGACCTGCGGATCTACGATCAGCTCAACTGGCTGTACAAGACGCTGCCGCCCTGCACCGCCACGGCGCAGTTCGGGTGCCTGACGAACGTCGGGCCGATCGGGGACTCGGATCTCAACAACCCGGACCCGATCCGCGGCGACAACGTCGCCTTCTTCAACGACGTCAAGCGCGGCTACACGCAGCGCGCAGCGTTCGTGTCCTTGGATTTCGACATCATCCCGAAGGTGCTCACCATCACGGCCGGCACGCGCTATTACCATTTCGACAACACGGAGAAAGGCGCCGTCGTCGGCAGCTTCACCTGCTACGAGGCCGGTCCCGCGCCCTGTACGACCTACGCGACCAACATCGACAACGAGAACCTGAATACCACATACAAGGGCTCCAAGGGCCGCGCGAATATCACCTGGCACATCACGCCGGACGTGTTTATGTATTACACGTGGTCGCAGGGATTCAGGCCTGGTGCGTTTAATCGCAGCTCGGGCTGCTACCTTCCCGATGCGCAGGGCATCGGGCGGTACTGCTCGCCGCTGTCGTATGCCTCGGACAATCTGACCAATAACGAGCTCGGCTGGAAGACTGAGTTCTTCGATCACCGCCTGCAGTGGAACTCGGCCCTCTATCAGGAAGACTGGACGAATGTGCAGGTGTCGTTCTTCGATCCGGGCGAGCTGGGCAACGTCGGCTTCAACACTAACGGGCCCAACTACCGCATCCGCGGATTTGAGACCTCGGCCATCGCCGTACTCATGCACGGCCTCACGGCCCAGGCCTCGGCGGCCTGGAACAGCAGCAATCAGACCAATTCACCGTTCCTCATCGCGAACAACCCCCTGCTGTTGGCGAACCCGTTGAGCGCGCCCGCCTTTGGCAAGCCGATCACGGACGTCGTGAATCCCTATGGACCGCCGAACAGCCCGGCAGCCAATGCGCCGCCGCTGGAGTTCAATCTGCGCCTGCGCTATCAGTGGGTGATGAGCCACTACAACCTCTATGCACAGGCGGGCGCGATGCACACCGCACACTCGTTCACGCAGTCCGGCAGCAATCCGCCGCTCGCCGCCGGGGGCCTCATTACCACCACACTGCTCAGGTTCGAGAATCCGGCCTACACCACCTACGACGTCTCGATGGGCGCCGCCAAAGACGCGTGGTGGTCCGAGGTGTACGCTCAGAACCTCACTAACGTGCTGGCGAGCACCTTCACGTCGACTTCGCAGTTTGCCCTTCAGCAGACGACCCTGAGGCCACGCGTCATCGGGCTCACCCTCGGGTACAAGTTCTGAGCCGGGTGGCGAACGGCAGCGGATGACGGTGCGCGCGCCATCGGGCGCCGGAGAGTCAGGTATGGAGCAAAGCCCGCCGCGCAAGGTAGCGCTGGTCGCCAACTGCCTGTTGAACCAGAACGCCAAGGTCTGCCAGGGCGCCAATTACCCCGGCGTCGTAAGCCCGGTGGTGGCGGCGCTGCGCGCCCGCGGCTACTTGCTGCAGCAGCTGCCCTGCCCTGAGCTGGCCTTTGCCGGAGTGCGGCGCTGGTGGGCGGTCTACGAGCAGTACGACACGCCCGCCTACCGGGCGCACTGCCGCCGCCTGGCGCAGGCCATCGCACCCCTGATCGAGGGCTATCTGCGCCACGGTGACGAGGTGATCCTGATCGGTCTCGACGGCAGCCCCTCAAGCGGTGTGCGCTTCACGTCCAGCCAGCCTGAATGGGGCGGGCGGCCCAATCGTCCCGAGGATGACTGGCAGATCCTGTCGCGTCCGGGTATCTGGACCGAGGAGTTGCAGGCGGAGCTTGCGCGCCGGGGGCTGCCGCCGTTGCCGGCGACCGGCTGGGCGCTCGATATGGCCCGCTTCGACGAAGCGGGGTCACGGCGCGATCTCGAGCAGTTCCTCGACAGTCGTGACGTCGCTGCCGGGTCGTCCGGCGGCGATGCGGCGCCGCCGTGACGGGGGATGTGCGCGGCTGGCGCATGGCGCTGCTGGCCGACGCGCTGATCAACCCTTCCGCCGCGGCGCGTGCAGTGCTCCCCGATGTACTCGCGGTGCTCGAGGCGAACGGTTACGGCGTGCTGCAGTTGCCCCCGGCGGGCGAACACAGTCTGCTCCTGGCGGTAATCGCCGAGCAGGTCGCGGAATACGCACATCACGGTTACGCGGTGGTGGCCGTGGGCCTGCGGGGCCTATCGGGCGATGGGCTGCACTGGCGTCGCCTGGCTCCGCTCCTGCGTCACCGGGGTGCGACGCTGCCGCCGCGCCATGTGATTCGGCCGCAGACCGATGCGGCAGCCGAAGCGCGGCGCCTGGCTGAGTTCCTCGACGGCTATGATCTGCCGCCCGAGGAGCAGCGGCGCTGGCGCATGCCCGCACAGGGGGAGAGATGAAAGCGATGACATGCGGTGAGGCCGTGATGCAGCTGCTCGCGGGCTACGGCGTGGACACGGTGTTCGGCATGGCTGGAACCATGACGCTCGAGATCTATCGCGGCATCGCGCGCACCGGGATCCGCCACGTCCAGTGCCGCAACGAACAGGGCGCGAGCTTCATGGCCGACGGCTATGCGCGCGCGACCGGCAAGCCGGGCGTGTGCACCATCATCGGCGGTCCGGGGGTCACCAACGCGGCGACCGGCATCGCGCAGGCGTACAGCGACTCGCAGCCCATGCTGGTGCTGTCCGGTGCGTCTCCGGCGGCCTCGCAGGGCAAGGGCTGGGGCGCGATCCACGAGCTCAACGACCAGGCCGCGGTCACCGCCGGATTCACGGCCTTCAGTGCTATGGTCCGCTATCCGGATGAGCTGCCCGAGCTCATTGCCCGGGCGTACGCGCTGTTCCGCGGCAGCCGGCCGCGTCCGGTGCATCTGTCACTGCCGCGGGACGTCCTGCCGGCACCCGTCGAGGGGCCATGGTCGGTGCGGCGCGCGCCCTCGCGGCCGATGCCCGATGTGGGGGCGATCGAGGAGGCCGCCGAGCGCCTGGCCAGAGCCAAAAGCCCGCTGATCTTCGTCGGCGGCGGCGCCGTCGGCACGCGCCAGTGGCTGACCGAGATCGCCGAGCGCCTCGGCGCACCCGTGCTCGCGAGCAACGCCGGCAAGGGGATCCTGCCGGATTCCCACCCGCTATCGCTCAGTTGCTCGGTCCTGCAGGAGGCGAGCCGGCAGGCGCTCGCGGGTGCCGACGTGGTGCTGCTGGTCGGCTCCGAAGTTGCACCGGGCGATCACTTCCTCGCAAAACTCGACATCTCGGGCGACATCATCCGCGTCGACATCGATCCGACCGAGCTGACTTCGATGTACGCGGCGGCGGTGCCGATCCAGGCTGATGCGGGTGCCGCGCTGGCTGCCCTGTCGGTGGCACTCGCCGGCCGCAAGGTCAGTGCGCAGCGTGCGGAAGGTGAGCAGCGCGTACGCGAGATCCGCACGCGCAATGCCGCGAAAGTGACCGACCTCGAGAAGCTCCACACACGTGTCTGGCAGATTCTGCGCCGGGTGCTGCCGGCGGACACCATAGTCATGGGCGATGCGACCCAGCTCGTGTACACCGGCATGTTTGCGATGCCCATGGACGTGGAGCGCTGCTGGTACTACTCGGGCAACTACTGTGCGCTCGGGCCGGCGGTGCCGATGGCGGTCGGCGCCAAGATCGCCGCGCCGCAGCGGCCGGTGATCGCGGTCGCGGGCGATGGCGGTGTCATGTTCACGGTAAACGAACTCGCCACGGCCGCTGAGGAGCGTCTCGCGCTACCCGTCATCGTCTGGAACAACGATGCGCTACAGGCCATCGTCGAGGGAATGGACGAGTGCAAGATTCCGCGCATTGGCGTGGAACCGAAGAGCCCGGACTTCGTGCGCCTCGCCGAAAGCTTAGGCTGTCATGCGACGCGGGCGACGGGCGCCGAGCATCTCGCGCGGTCCGTGCGGGAGGCACTGGACGCCGATCGACCGACCCTGATCGAAGTCCGCGAGGACGGCCCGTGGCTCGAGGCCTAGGCCAGAGCGTGTACCGGGGCGTCTACTTCAATCCGGAGACAGGGCGCGCGGGCGCCGCACCGGCTTCTGGTCGTTGATCTCATCACGCGGGCGGTAGGGGGCCTCGAGAAACGCCCGCTCCGCGGCATCGAGCTTGAGGTCCAGCGCCTCTACCGCGACCTCGAGCTGTGGGGCCTTCGCCGCGCCCACGATCGGCACGTTCGCGTTCGCGCTGCCCGCGACCCAGGCCATCGCCACGTGGGCTGAGCTCACGCCCCGGCGCGCGGCGACCTCGCGCACCCGGCGCGCAATCTCCACATCGATCTCATCGCCGTAGAAGTTCTGGTAGACGTCGTGGGCCGTGCGGGCGGTGCTGGTCTCGGTGCGCGCGAGGAACCCGCGCGCGAGGGGACTGAAGGTCGTCACGGCGATCCCCTGGTCGCGGCAGTAGGGAAACATCTCGCGCTCTTCCTCGCGGTAGAGGAGGCTGTACTGGCACTGCATGTTGGCGAAGGGCGTCCAGCCGTTCAGCGTGGCCGCGTGATTCATCTTGGCGAACTGCCACGTGTACATCGTGGAGGCGCCGAGATAGCGCACCTTGCCGGCGCGGACGGTATCGTGCAGGGCCTCCATGGTTTCCTCGACGGGAGTCTCGATATCGAAGGCATGGATCACGTACAGGTCGACGTAGTCGGTGCCCATGCGCTCGAGCGAGCGGTCGATCGAGGTCATGATGTGCGCCCGAGAGAGACCGCGGTCCGCGGGGTCCTCGCTCATCGGGTAAAACACCTTGGTGACAAGTGCCAGGCGCTCACGCGAAGTCATCTTGAGGAGGTTGCGGCCGACCACTTCTTCGTTACGACCTGTGGAATACCAGTCGGCCATGTCGAAGAAATTGATGCCGAGGTCGAGCGCCCGACGCAGGATCGGAATCGATTCGGGTTCATCGAGCACCCAGCTCTTCCAGACGGAGGTACCCATCGACATGGTGCCGAGACAGAGCTGCGATACCTCGAGGCTGGTCTCACCGAAGCGGATTAGATTCATGCGTGAGTGCTGCCTCAGGCGGCCTTAGTCGTACCAGCCGGGCGACTTGATGGCGTTCTTGAAGAACGCCGTGCTGTGACCGATCCACAGCTGTGCGTTCTTCTCCTTGAGGAAGCGCTCGATCATATCCCGCGAGGCCGGAGTGCCCGTGGTCTCCTCTTCCTTAGGCATCCGGTGCAGCGCGCGCTCCTCGGCGTAGTGGTACAGGTCGCCCGCGATCACCACGCCGCCGGTGTGGGCAAGCTTGACGTACAGCGACTGGTGACCGGGCGTGTGGCCGGGGGTGAACTTGAGGATCACTGTGCCATCGCCGAACACATCGTGATCGCCCTGGAATGCGACCTGATGCGCGCGCACGAGAGCATCGTAGAGCGGAAGGTAAGCCTTATCTGCGCCGGGACCGAACATGAAGTCGAGCTCCGCCTTCTGCGTCAGCCACGTCGAGCCGGCATAGTCGTTGGCGTTTCCGACGTGGTCGAAATGTGAGTGCGAAATCGCAAGATAGGTGATGTCTGCCGGCGTCACGCCGATATCCGCCAGCTGCCCCCGCAACGTATTGAACTTGATCTGCCCGTAGCCACCATCCACGTTCTCGTAGAGTGGCCGGCCGACCAGGCGGTCCGACAATCCGGTGTCAAAGAGCAGGATGCCCTTCGGGTGCAGCACGAGGAAACAGGGCACCGACATGTTGGTATCGGCCACCTCCTCGCGAGTTAGTTGGTAGTCCTCGGGCCGATTGTAGACGAGCGTGCCGCAGTCGATCACATAGAGCCGGGGCGAGGTGACTTTTGGCAGTGGCGCGAACCCCGGCGGACGGCCCCCTGCAGGCTGCCCCTGCGCGTCGCAGGTTCGCGCGGTCATTGCGCCGGACAGAGTAAATGCCGCGACAAGCGCGCCGCAGAGAGTGGAGCGGGTTACCCACCATTGGATGATGCGAAATGGCACGGTTATTTCAGCCTCGGTAGGGTCCAAACAGCGCCCGGACACGCGTATCGCGATGCGACAGCCGCTTTCCAGCAGGAACTCCAGGCAGCCTAAGCATCGATCATTGGTTCCGCCTAAGCAACACTATGGGAGAAATGGAGCCCTGACTACTCCGTACCAGGTTACATACCCAGGTGACTCGACCGTTGCTGGCCGAGCAGCGGTGTCGAGAGCTTGAGGAGCGCGGACGCACGGTTAAACTGTTCCATCGCTCCTTACCTGACACATGCGACGGTCCGGTTTGGTCAAGTCCGGAAGCTGAGCGTCGTGGGCCCTAAGGCTTCCCTCATGCGGCGCTCCGCCAGGACCCGCGCGTAGCAAAGCGAAGCAGCACTGGGTGTGACAAGATCAGCGCGGCTCACAAATCCGACGGCGAATAGCCAAAACCAACTGGAGCGGCGAACATGGTAGAAGAACCGCAGGTCTCGTCGGTCCGTGTCATCGACATCCAGATGTCGTTCTGGTCGATGGTGGTTTTCCTAGTGAAGCTGGCGATTGCAGCCATCCCAGCGGCCATCATTCTTACAATCATCGGCGTGATCTTCTGGAGCGTCATAGGCGCGATGTTCTTTCATAAATGACTCTGGCCGGTACTTCCGCCCAGATCGAACGGCATTGAGCCACCTGATAGCGGACGTTCGCGAGCGTCGCATAGGGGTCAATTTGAGCCGGTGACTGGTCGCAAAACTCACCCGAAGCATGGTCTGCTTTCCGGACATTCGCCCCTTCCTTTACGATAGACGCCATGCAAGCTGAAATGGGCAGGCAGGTCGCTGTTGCGCTTTACGTGGTGGCAATGGCAGCCGTCATAGTCGGTGTGGATTTCGCGTTCTTCAGAGACCGATTCTGGGAACGGCTGACAGTGAATATTGGCATTGTCCTGGTGTTCGCAGCTTTCTACTTGAGATTCCTCAGGCGTCCATGACAAGGAGCGACAACGCCCTTTTTTGCTGCGATTGTGCAGAGGGCAATTCGCACTCGCTTCAACACTAGCCAGCCCGACGGCTGCCGCTCGCCACCGACAGCTTAGGGTCGACTCCGGACTTCAATATCCCATTAGCCGCGATCCTGAAGACCGCCGTAGAAAAATCCGTATCAACGACTGATATGGCCCTCTGGTGTCAACGAGGGCGAGGGTGGTTCTCGCGGTCCGGTGCGTGCGAGGAGTGTGCGGGCGGGAGAGCGCACCGGATGGGGAACGCGACGCGCAGAGCTTGTAGCGACGATGGATCACACTGATATCCGCGGGTTGGTTACCGCATTGCATCGGTCCGTCGCGGGGCTGCCTCGATCTAGCGTCGGGGATCATCACGCTGGATGCCCACATAGTCGAGCCGAGGGTTCCCCTCACCGTGTCTGCGCATCGCGTTGCCGATCCGGTGTGAGTGCGGTTACGTCATGGATGTGTCCCTCGCTCGAGTGAGGGCTCGTTCACGGACTCAGGGCAACGTGCCGGCCGATATCCCAGACGAAGGCGGCGAGCTCGCGGGCGAGCGCGACACAGATCTTGTTGTGGTGCAGTCCGCGGGCCTTGAGGCGCCGGTAGCGGTGGTTCAGGCGCAGCTGTGCGCGCCAGGCGATCGCGCGGATCTGTGCGGGCTGTCGCTCCTGACGCGGCTGCAAGGAGGGGCTGATGCGGGCGGGGAAGCGGTAGTTCCAGGCCGCCTCGACCAAGACGCGCCGAACGTGAGTGTTGCCGGTCTTGGTGATCGCCCCGAGCCGGCGCTTCGAACCGCTCGTGTGCTCGGAGGGGACCAGTCCCAGATATCCCATCAGCTCGCGCGGATGCGCAAAGCGCCTAAGGTCTCCGAGCTCGGCGACGACGGTGGTGGCGGCGACGAGGTTCAGTCCGCGCAACGTCATCACGGCGCTCACGAGTGGGTGCATGCGCCAGTGCTCGACCTCGCGCGCGAGGGACTCACTCAGGCGCTGTACCCGCGCTTCACCTTCACTCACCGCCTGGCGGTACTCGGTGAAGGCAATGTCCTGGGCCGCATGCTCGAAAGATACCTCGGCGAGGTAGCGCTCGTGGGCCGCCGACCAGGAGGTCTTGCCGCTGTAACGATGCCCGTGACGCAGCATCAGCGCCTTGAGCTGCTGGCGGGCCTTGAGCCGCGCCCGCACCGCATCCACCCGCGCCCGACTCAAGTCCCGCAGCGCCTCATCGCGTTCGTCCGGGATGCTGACGGCTACCAGCTCCCCCGCGCGGGCGAGGCCGGCGAGGTTCAGCGCATCACGTCGATCGGTCTTGATCCGCTCCCCCGGGCGGCGCGGGATCTTAGACGGCGCCACCACCTCGCAGCGGTAGCCAAGCCGTATCAGCTCGCGCGCCAAGGTGTAACCGCACGGACCTGCCTCGTACACCACGTGCAAGTTCTACGGCTCGCCCAATCGGCTTAGCGCCTTGGTGAGCTCCGCAAGCCTTGTACCCACTGTGCCGACGAACCGCGGGACCTCACGACCGACTTCGGCCACCGCGATCGCGATGGACTCCGCGTGTGCATCCAGCCCGATAAAACCAGTGATAAGCTCGTGCATGGTCTGCCTCCTGTGCTTCTTGTAGATCACGCCCAATCGCGTTCTACATGTGGCTCGGCACACGCAAGTGTGCAACCCACGGTACTGCGGGAGGCAGACCGCTTCTTCTCTATACAACCTTGAATGCCCGCCTCCCTATGACGGGCCATGATGTCTAGCGCGCGATACCAACGGGTATCGCGCCAGTGCATGTAATTGCTGGGTAACGTTGCGGGTAACTCAAAAAATCCCACCACGATAAGGCGGTGGAATTTACTGGCGCGGTTCGAGTCCTCTCCCGGGCACCATAATTTCTTTAATTGTCAATAATATAACACTCTAAATTAATTTAATTTCGAGTCGAATATGCAGGTGCCACGTCTCGAGGCTGCGGAGCGCGGGGCACTTTATCGGCTCGGAGTGCTCATCGGGCAAGCACCCGAGAATCTGACCGCGAAGCTGTCGCAGCCCCGTCCGATTCTAACCGCCGAGGCGGATGTGCCTGTAGGCATTCCCTCGGACCTCCTTAGACGCCGCCCCGATCTGCGAGCCGCCGAGCGGCGCATCGCCGCGGCCAATGCCCGTATCGGGGTCCGTGAAGCGGATTTATACCCGCACTTCTCACTAACAGGCGTTGCCGGGTATGAGAGCCTCTATGCAAACAACTTCCTCACGGGGCCAAGTCGCTATTACGCGATCGGACCGTCCATGACGTGGCTGGTATTTGATGCCGGGCGCATTCGCGATGAGGCGCTCGCTGAGCGGGCACGTACCGATCTCGCGGCGGCGGAGTATCGCAAGACGGTGCTCGGCGCTCTGGGGGAAGTCGAAATCGCGCTGGTGACCTCCGGCGATCAACCGCTAGACATCGATCTCGCGTTCTGTGAGAGCATCATCTATAGCGTGAATCATCAGGTCGCCAGCGACGTCGGGTGGAACTCGCTGGAGCTGTCGGCCGAGAGCGCTCGCACGTGCTGCACCGAAGTCGCTCGTAGCGATGACCAGCCGGTGACAGGAGGAGCGCACATGGCGGACGTGAATCCACTCGATGGATTTCAGACGCCACAGCGCATCGTTGAAGCCGTTCAACGACTCGCCGGCGACGCCATCAATACGCTTCACGCCCGCCTGGGCAAGGGCTTGCGCCATGTAGCTCGCTGCGGTGCTGCTCATGCGTAACCGGGTCTGTTGGGATTGCGGCCACCGACGCGAGCCCTCTTCATCCCCCAAAAAGGGGGCAGCAGCGGCCGAAGTGACAAGCGTACAAGACAACCTCAGATCCCCGGACCCACACAAGGAACTTGCTCAATGACTGAAACTACCGCACGCCTTCTTATCCCAGAGGAATGTGCGCTTCTGTTGATTGATCAACAGGCGGGGCTTGCGTTCGGCGTCGGTTCGATCGATCGTCAGACGTTACTGAGCAACGTGATTGCCCTGGCGAAAACTGCACGGACCTTTGGACTTCCCGTTGTCGTCTCGACATCGGCAACGAAGGTCTACAGCGGTCCGCTGATGCCCGCCATTCAGGCCGTCTTGCCTGGAGTCGTTTCTCTGGAAAGACACAACATGAACGTTTGGGAAGACGAAGCCGCCCGTAGTGCGATCGTCAAAACGGGCCGTCGGCGTCTGATCGTGTCCGGTCTGCTAACGGAGGCCTGTGTAACGTTCCCAGTGCTGTCGGCCCTTGCCGAGGGATTCGAAGTTTACGTAGTAGGCGACGCCTGCGGCGGGTTGACTCCGACGAGCCATGACCTTGCCCTACGTCGGATGGAGGCGGCGGGCGCGCGAGTCACCTCCTGGATTCAGGTTCTGCTGGAATTGCAACGAGACTGGACTCGCCACGCAACCTATGAACAGGCACGGGCCATAGTCGAAGCCAATGGCGGCGGATATGGAATCGGCCTTGCGTACGCGCGGGACATGATACATCCGGCCTGAGCGCCCAGGGCTGCATGCCGGGGCACACGGTGGGTCGGACATCATCCGCGCTGCTTGGGATCTCATTCAGCCAAAGGCTTTGACGATGGCGTTCAGAAGATAGCGCCGGACCATATAGACATTCAGGCGATGCGCGAAGCCGCCCTTGGACCGGATGATGAGCGCACTGGGGTTACGTCTGCGGCGAACGGGTGCCAGGACCATGAAAAGCGCACTCGGACGAACGACAGCGAACTGCGCCGGAGAATTGACGTGTGAGGCGACGCGGACTGAACTCGTCGAAACTATAAGCTATCAGCGACGCGCGAAATGATCGGTTCCGGCCCACGACCTGACAGTCGCCCCTCTAAATTCGCCGCCCGGAAGCGGACATAGGCGAGCGGCGGATTAGCTTATCTCCCCATGTCGGACTCCCGGTTTTGCAGCCGAGATCGTCAAAAACGGCTGAAAAGCCCAAGCACAAGTCAGGGGTCTCGCGCTACATAGAGTCCGAAAGGCCTCCAGAACCGTTTCGTGGTGCAGGGCTTTGGTTGGTACCGGGCTGGGAGCATCAGCGCCTTGGACATAGACGATTTCTTGACCGAGACTCCCACTGAAGACGTGCCTGCAATCGTCTCGACCTTGATTGCCGGCGCTCTTGCCAGTTTCGAAGCCGACCGACACACATCGCGCCGCTACCTTATCCGTGCCTCAGCGATCTTGCAGGCGTGCGTGGCTCACGAAGCTGAGGCCGGAAGGGAAGGACGGTCGCGCGGAGGCCTTGCTCGATGGCAGGTTAACCGGCTCGTGGACTACATCGAGCAGCATCTCGCAGAGAGAATCACTGGAGAAGACCTCGCGACACTGATCGAAGTCAGTGTGGGTCGGCTCTTCAGAGCCTTCAAAGCCAGCGTCGGCCTTCCACCCCTTCAGTACGTTCTTTCGCGAAGGCTGGAGTTGGCATGCTCGCTGTTGCAAACCAGTCGGGAGCCGCTGTCACAGATCGCGCTTACGGTGGGATTCTGCGACCAGTCTCACTTGTGTCGGGTTTTTCGACGGGTCCTGGGCGTTACACCCGCCGCCTGGAAGCGTGCAAATGCCGCGGATCCGGAGACTGTCAGCAGATGCCGCTTCGAATCAATTGCCACGCACCAACACACACCGGTCAGCCCATCCCATGGGCGAATGCCGCTCCTGCCCTGCGGGTGAGAATATCCGGCCCGCTCACGCCCGGAGCTCACCTGGCGAGCTGCAGGTGGATTCCATTGGCCGCGAGGTTAAAACGTAGCGCCTCGGTATCCTTCAGCTATCAAGGAACAGTTGGGTATGCTGGACGAACAGGGTCGGATACTGGAACAGCGCTCCGTGCCCGGAACGTGGGTAGATGATTAGCTGCGCATTGGGAATGTGCTGGGACAAGTTATAGGCGTTTATTGTCGGTAACATGATGTCGCGATGCCCGTGCACCACGAGCGTCGGCTGTGCGATTCGTTTTAGCTCCTCGAACTTTGTTGGCCCGTCGTCGTACCACTCGCGAAGGGCCGCGGATTGAGCTTGTCCCGCTTGCGCAGAGCTCGGCGGATCGACCCCCGCAGTGCGCTGATGGCGGCGCTCCCAAAAGCTTCTTCCAGCCGCTTGGCTTTCGGGGGACGGATCAAAAAATAGGAATAGGAAATCCTCCAGTGTCGGTGTTGGATTGCCCGCGACTCGGGCAACCTCCGGATCCCGTCCCCGGCCACCACTCGACTCCCCGCCTTTCGGCCGGGTCCCGACCAATACGAGGCGTCGCACGAGCTCGGGGTACTGCAGGACAAGGCTTTGCGCAATCGTGCCCCCAATGGAGAAACCTAGGACGTCCAGGGACCTCACATCCAGAGCCGTCAGAAAATGGCGGAGATCCTCCGCCATTGCCTCAATCGTGTCGGGGGTGGTCCCGCTTGAGCCGCCGACGCCTGCACCGTCTACGAGGATTACTGATCGACATTCGGCTAGGCCGTCTGTAACCAGAGGGTCCCAGTGATCCATACCTCCACGAAAATGCTGCAGAAAAAGGAGCGGCACGCCTTTATCCGAACCGAAGCGTCGGTAAGCGTAGCGAATTCCGTTTGCCTCAAGGTAGCGGTTAGGCGCCGTCGCGTGAGCATCCACAGGATCGGTTCTCCGTGAGCAGGGACGAATGATGAGCTTTTTCAGAACATTGAATTGCCGCTGGCGGTGGCGGCAGCGGGGACTTCTTCCTGCAGAACGTCCCAATGCTCAACGAGCTGGCCGTCACCGACGCGGAATATATCTACCGCTACCATCGGCTTCGGGCCCCAACCAGTGTAGCGACCGTGAATCATGACCAGGTCGCCTTCGGCGACGATCATTCCTGGCTCGTAGCGGAACTCCGGAGCCAGATGCGAAATTAAGGTCGGGATGGCATCTCGACCATTGGGGACCGCTGGGTTGTGTTGGATGTATGCCCGGGCGAAGTACCGCTCCACAACGCCGCTATCGCGCCGAACAAAAACGGCGTCCATCACTTTGCTGACCAGCGCTTTGTTCGCCGCGACGGCACTTGAGGATGTCATCAGATTTGCCTCACGTTGAAATATCTTTACCGGGCGGCTCGGAGAATGAATCGCTTTATCGATGTCTACAACGCGGGGTCCGCATATTCTGATCGAATTGCACAATAGCAATCGATTTTGAGAAAAAGGACTACGGTGCCGTTGAGGTCTCGATTTACTCTTGGAACGGACTTGCTTGCAGCTGGCTGGTGAAGCTTGGGCAGTGGCAGCCCGCTACGTGCTCGTTGGCGATCTCGGACATCCAGGTCATGGACGCGCTCTGCGGCGCGTGGGCGATCGTGTCGACCAGCACGGATAAAAACGCTTTGTTGAAGTCGTGACGCGGAAGTGCTTCGATCGTTTGCGCGACCAGGGTCGGCGGAAGCTTGTTGAGCTCGAGCCCCAAGACGTCGATGCCCGCGCCGATATGGACCAGCGCGATCTCGGGACGCTTGCGTGAGGCAATGCCGACGGAGGTGTGGAGCGCGACGGCGTCCCAGATGATCGCGCGCCGCTCGTCGTTGACGCCTTGATCCTTCAGGAAGGCCGCGGCGGCATCAGCTCCGACCACTTCAAAGCGCTCAGTGCCCCGAAACTCAGCCGTCAGTCCCAGATCGTGCAGCACGGATGCGAGAAAGAAGAGCTCCTCGTCGTACCGCAGCTTCTGAGCCCGGCCGACCAGGGCACCAAAGACGAAGGTACGGACCACATGGGTCCAAACGACTGTGGGGGACACCCGAAAGGCCAGATCCATCGCTTTCTGTGCCAGGGCGCTGTCGGGGATCCGGATGCCGGCGATCTCGCGCGGCAAGGTGGGATGTTGAGACAGGGTTCTTTCCAGTAGGGATGGCGTCTCAATCCTTGATGGGGCCTGCACTGAAGCACCCTGAGCGAAGCTATCGAGACGCCGGGCAATCTCCTCAGGGGCCTCAAGCGGAGACAGGTGCCCGACGTTCGGAAGCACCTGCATCACGGCGCCAGAGATCCGGGGCAATAGCTCGCGCCTAAGGGTCTCGATGGGTTGGATCTTGTCGTGATCGCCCGAGATCACCAGGGTCGGCGCGTCAATGTGGCTAACCGCGTCGGTGATGTCCTCGAGGCTGGTCTGGCGACCCCACGCAGCTCTGGCGTCGGCTGAGCCCCGAATGGCGTCGGAGATCATTAGTTCGGCATCCTCGCGACTGAGCGGCTTGTAGGTCAGCATCTGCTCCAGGGCCATAGTGACGAACTCGCGCACATTGGGCCCCTCCAACATCGCCCGGAGCTCCTCGGGGATTTTCAACGGCGAGGGAGGAGCCGGCGCGACCAGGACCAGACCGACCAAGCCCTTGGGGCGGCGAGATGCCACGAGCTGGGCCGTTTTGCCGCCCATGGAGTGGCCGACGAGGATGTAGCGCTCCAAGCCGAGGGCCTCGATCGCGCCTTCAGTGTCGGCGGCGAGCTCCGCAACGCTGTAGCCGCGAGTCGGATGTTCGGATGCCCCCCACCCGCGCTGGTCGATCGCGACAGTCCGGTACCGAGGTGGGAGGGCAGCGATGATGCGGTCCCAGGTGCGCGTGGAGCCGCCCCAACAATGTAGGAAGACGACGGCCGGTATGCCTTGGCCCTGGTCGGTCACATGAAGAGAGACGCCGTTGGATGGGATGTTCATAAATACGATCCTCGAGAGTTTGCTGATCTCGATCGAGCCGATGCGGCGCTAAGGACCAATCGAGTCAGTAACCGACGGTAAAGCGTTGACGCGAGTGCTTCGGTGTTTCAATTTCGTCTGCGAGGGCAACGGCAAAATCCTCGAACGAGATGCTGCTGCCCTTATCGTTCACCAGCAGGTCATCCTTACCGAGGCGGAATTTTCCCGTGCGCTCGCCGGGCTCGAACACATACGATGGCGACAGGAAGGTCCAGTCGAGATTTTTCTCGGCGCGCAATCGGTCGAGGAAGACACAGCCCGCCCGTGTCTCGCTCTCGTATTCCTTCGGGAAGTCGGGAGAATCGACGAGGAGCTTGCCCGGCGCCACCTGAAGGCTGCCGGCGCCTCCTACGACCAAATAACGCGGCACACCCGAAGCCTTGACCGCCCGAATGAGCTGATCGGGATCGCTGGCAGTGAAGTGGACAGAGCTGATTACGGCTGCGTGCCCCTTGAGTATGGCCGCCAGCGACTCGGTGTCGGTAATGTCAACGGCGGACGGCCTGATACCCGGCAGCGCAGCGATTTTGCCGGGATTGCGGGCAATTGCCGTGATCTGGTGGCCGCGCGATGAGAGTTCGGCAACAATGCGAGAGCCGACATTACCCGATGCGCCGATGAGTGCGATTTTCACGGTTCATTCTCCTGCGCGAGTTATAAAACCTAAGAGCTGCGCTCGATGGACGTGGCATTCGCCGTGATGCTGAAGAGTGCGAATATGGGTTCGCTCAATGTTGGATCGCTCGAGCGACAACATCAGGGGCCTCGAGCACGTACGAGTTGGTCGATGAGTTCCGCCCGATCGCCGTCGCATCGAGCGGATGCCTCATCCGCGTGCAGCAGGAATCACTGATCAGCCGTGGGGTAAGCTCACTAAGGTCTCCGCAGCAGCCCACAACCAGCCCCCTGCGCTCCTTCACGGTTGTCCAAGTAGCAGACCCTAAGCTCTGTTGCAGACTTGACTTCCAGGCTGGCTCGACCTCCAGCATCTATGCAATTCCACATAGCCTGACTGATCTGTGCGCAGACGAACTGTTGCTTGAATTGCCCCGCGTTCCAGCTTCCGACCGCAACACCGTTCTTCTGAGTGTCGATGACGAGCTGCAGGGGATTGTCGACAAACCTCGGTGAGGTCTGGGCGGGTTTGTCGTCATCCTTCAGAAAGGCAAATGGCCCGTGCTGCAGAGGGAACTCGATTTGGACCCCGCTGAATGTCCCCACCCATTTGCCAGTCAAGTCCGTCTCCGCATGAGCAGGTATGCTTGCAAGGACCGACAAGAGGGAGCCCACGATTGTAGAATGGTAGTTTTGCAAGACAGCCTCCTCGGCTTAGCCAATCGATCGCTGTGCGGGCGGTGCAAGCTATCAATGCGGTTGACCCGAGGCTTGTGCGAATCCCGCGCTTTTGCGTTTTCTTCTTCAAGAGTGCTGGGACGTCGGGCGTGAAACCCGTTATCTGACGAAAACGAATGTGACCTGTAATAGTTTCCGACAGCACCCGACCGGGTGCCGGTCAGGGCCGCCCCCCACCTTAAATTAGAAGCGCCCAGTCAAGATCGTCAAAGGTGGACGAATCCGCCAAGACGGTTGTCGTCGCGGGGGCTAGCGTGGGGAGACTGGGCCTTTTTACCAGGCCGGAGCCTGCGAGCCGCGGCAGGACGCTCTAGCGGGTGGGCATACACGTGCGGCGTTTGCTCCAAGAGATCTGGCCAGCAACACTGCACCGGCTCGCACACTCAACGACCAACATCATCCGTCGCAAAGATTATCTCCACGTCAAGCCTTAATTTCCCCGCGCAGCGCGGTAGCGCGGAAGTTCGACTGATGACACTCAGGATAGACAGACACACACTCGGCAAATGGGTGATTCTGAAGCTGATCGGCAGCCTTCGAATCGAGCACATCCAAGAACTGAAGGCGCAGATCAAGGCCGCCAGTGGTGATATCGTTTTGGACGTTGGCGCAGTCACGGTCATCGGCGTGGAAGGGATTCGCTTCCTCAACTCTTGCGAGAACGAAGGTATCGCGATCACGAATGCTTCGCCGTACATCTCGGAGTGGATGACGCTCGAGCGCGACGGCGGACCAAAACGAATCTAGGAACATTCACGACACGGTGACATGGCTGCTGACCGCCTGCTGCCTGCGCCACTGCCCCGGAGTTGTGCCAACGACGGCCTTGAACGTGCGACTGAACGAGGCCTGGTCAGAGAAGCCCGCCTGCTGTGCGACTTCAGAGAGAGCGCAGGAGGATCGTGAAAGAAGTGCCTTCGCGCATTCGACACGCTGCAGGACCAGGTAATGGTGTGGCGGCGTGCCGAATGATCGCCGGAAAGCGCGCGCGAAGTGGCTGACAGAAAGTCCGCACTCGCTCGCCAACGTAGGTAGCTTGAGTGATCCGTCCAGATGTTCCCTGAAGATCTCCATCACCCGCCTTTTCTGCCAGGGCGCGAGCCCGCCGTTCGAGCGGCTGGTCGTGCCAGGCGACGGCGCGTATCTTTGCAACACGTGGGCGCAGAACAGCTGACGAAAGTAGGCGAGAAAGAGTTCAGAAAGTCCCTGCGGGGCGTTAAGGGACGGCAGGACTATCTGAGTCAGTTGGTGGAGTACCGGATCGACCGCCCCATGGCGGCATTGAAGAGCTTCGATTCGGGACACCCCCACGTCATCTGTAAACGAGTCGAACGTAGCGCGAGGAACATGATAGTGCACCCAGTCGACCGGACCCCGATTGCGCGTGCGAGGGTTGGACTCAAGATCATAAATGCCGACGCCACCGGCGGGCCAGTTCACGATCCTCGAGTAGCGATCATCTACCCAGATCTCGCATCCCTGCGCGCCCGCCGGCGTCAAATGCATAGAGACCACGAATGCTCTTTCCGCAGGGATGCTCTGCGTGCGCTCCGGCATACCGACGTCGGATATCAACCGAGTGATCGCGACGGGCGGCTTGGCGGCCGGTCGAATAACGAGGCTCGGGGCTTTGGTGAGGCGGAAGTACGTCGCCATTCGGGTGCCGTAGGCAGGCTCCCGTTGAGCTTCATGCGTCACGACTTTGCCTCCAGTTGCGCGTTCATCGATCCAAGCGGACAGATGGAAGCAAGATCTGCACCAAGTCGTAACACCTTGGATCTACTGCACCAAGTTCCACGGCGACGTGCCGATCCTTCGGCAAATGCCGAATCTTCGGCATCTGTGCGCGGAGGGAGCGATGATACGGAACGGGGCGGCGGAGCAAGGCCGTTTACTGCGCAATTTGACTGGTTCAGTACTACCTGAAGGCACCCAACGCCGTGGACGAACCGCAGCGCAAAACTCCAACGAGTGTTGACGACAGCAGAATGTCGTCCGACGAGGGGCATGAAGCGGCAGCCTCTGCCGCGCCCGCGAGCGAGCCTAGAAGCAACTCTCGCGAACTCCTCGATCGAGCTCCGGGG
Organism: uncultured Pseudomonadota bacterium; assembly: GCA_963850955.1. Taxonomy (GTDB): domain Bacteria; phylum Pseudomonadota; class Gammaproteobacteria; order Steroidobacterales; family Steroidobacteraceae; genus 13-2-20CM-66-19. Next base: position 2,293,317 of record CAWKMW010000004.1, on the reverse strand, counting down.
CTGGCATGGTCCAGCAATCCAGACGGAACACACCGGTTCGTTAACCAGCCTTGGATCGAGTACACCGGGGCCACTTCGGGCGAGGCAGACGCGCGGAGCTGGGGAGCTGCAATTCATCCGGAAGACTCGCAGCGAGTGACGGAAACGTGGATTGAGTTACTGCATACAGCCCAACCCGCGAACTTTGAGGCCCGCCTCAAACGCTTCGATGGCGTATATCGGTGGTTTCTTTTTCGGGTCGAGCCGCAGCGCGATGCTGCCGGCGCATTGGTGCGCTGGTATGGAACAGCGACGGACATCGATGACCGAAAGCGAACGCAATTACTACACGCCGCTGAGATGCGAACGCTGGAAATGATCACCGACGGCGCAAGTCTCACTGACACCCTGGATCAGCTGTGCGCCGCCATTGACTGCCAGGTCTCTCCATCGAAGACAGTGATCTTGTTGTTAGATCCGGACGGGACAAAGCTGTGGCCAAGCGCAGGCCCCAAGGTATCGTCCGACTGGATCCGCGCGATCACGCCACTACCAGTCGGGCCAGACGTCGGACTGTGCGGTCGCGCTGCCTACCTCAAGACCCCCGTGATTGTCGCGGACACCACCACAGAGCGGCTTTCGCCGTTCGAGGAGAATCTCGAACTCGCACTCAGCTCTGGAATACGCGCCGGCTGGTCCCAGCCGATCCTGACCAGGGACAATCAGGTTGTAGGAACGTTCGCAGTGTACTCACCGCAGCCGGGAGTGCCGACCGATGCGGATCTTGCGCTGACCGAGTCTGCCGGACGTATCGCCCTCCTCGCGATTCAACAACAACGATCGCATGAAGCGCTGACCAAGGCTCTCCACGACATTCGCAGATCGGAAGAAGAGCTGCGCCGCATGACCGACGCCGTTTCCCAGGCGATCATCGTATTGGACCCAGACGGTAAGGCGATTTACGCAAATCGCGTCGCCCTCGAGTACTTTGGTCTGGCGCTCGAAGAGGTGCGTGCCGAGGGCTTCCGGGAACGCATAATCCATCCAGATGATTTCGAGAGCGTACGCGATCGGCGGCAAACCGCCCTCGCCGGCACGGTTCCATTTGAGCTCGAGCAACGGGTCCGACGCAAGGATGGCAAGTACCGTTGGTTCCTCAGTCAATACAATCCCTTGCTTGATGACGGCGGCCGTCCGACGCGCTGGTATTCGACCGCCACGGATATCGAGGATCGCAAGCGGTCGGAGAGCAAGCTTCGCCAGGACGAGCGCGAGTTGCGGCAACTTATCGACTTTCTGCCCCAGCATGTGCTCGTGCTCGACGCTGATGGGTCCGTGCTCCAAGCCAATCAGACCATGCTCGACTACCGAGGCGCCACGTTGGACGAAATAAAGGGTGAACCGGTTAGCCCGTGGTTGCGGGCCGGCACTCATCCGGACGATCTGGAGCGAGTTCAGGCCGAACGAAAGGCCGCTGTCTCAGCGGGAGTAGCATTTGAGCTCGAACAACGGGTGCTCGGTAAGGACGGTCGGTATCGTTGGTTCCTGTTTCGCTGTAAACCTGTCGTCGATGAAGCGGGGCGCGTCGTGCGTTGGTTTGCCACCGCGACAGACATCGAAGATCGCAAGCACGCTGAAGATCGCATGCGTAACGAAACGGTCGTATTACGTGAAGATCTTGTGCGCTCATCAATGTTCGAAGAAATCGTGGGGTCCGCGCCCGCGCTGCGGCGCGTACTGACGCAGGTCGAGCGGGTCGCCTCGACAGATTCCACGGTGCTGATCCTCGGGGAGACCGGAACCGGTAAGGAATTGATCGCCCGAGCGATCCACAACCGGTCCAAGCGATCGAACCGTGCTTTCGTCTGCGTGAACTGCGCTGCGATTCCGCAGTCGTTGATCACCTCTGAACTCTTTGGACACGAGAAAGGCGCATTCACGGGCGCACTCCAACGGCGGGTTGGCCGCTTTGAATCTGCGGAAGGGGGAACGCTTTTCCTGGACGAGATTGGCGAGCTGTCACTCGAGACACAGTTGGCCCTGTTGCGAGTGCTCCAGGAACGGGAATTCTATCGATTGGGAGCACAACGGCCCACTGCCGTCGATGCACGCGTATTGGCGGCGACTAACAGGGACCTGAACGCCGCGATTGCTCAAGGTACCTTCCGCGCCGACCTGTTCTACCGCCTGAACGTGTTCCCTATCCACGTGCCTGCTCTTCGCGATCGATCCGGCGACATACCCCTGCTGGTCGAATACTTGGTCGAGCGCTACGCTCAGAAGGCCGGAAAAAAGTTTCGCCGCATAAGCAAAGAAACATTGGATCTGTTCAGACGCTATTCGTGGCCCGGCAACGTGCGCGAATTGCAAAACGTGATTGAGCGCGCTGTGATCCTCTGTGATGGTGACACGTTCTCGGTCGAGCCGAAGTGGCTGCGAACGGTCAATCCAAAGTCATCAGCGCGAAGCGCTACCCTGGCAAGCGATATTGCCGACCGAGAAAAGATGGTGATCGAGAACGCACTGCGCGAGGCCGCAGGGAGAATCGCGGGTGCGAAGGGTGCTGCCGCGATCCTCGGTATCCCAAGGCAGACGCTCGAATCCAAGATGAAGAAACTCGGGATCACGCCACATCCGTTCAAACAGCGTTGAGCGCGGCTACCCGCAAGCGCGAACACCCCTCGATTTAGAGAGCCCCGGAACGATCCCCGAGGTGTTCCCGTGTGCCGAGCGAGGGCCGCCTGCGGTCACGAACGCATCTGCGATCCCCGAACATGAGTTCCGCAAGCTGCGGCTGAGCGCCTTGGCTGCCGTCTCGATCGCAAACGACTTTGCTCCTGCCTAGGACGTTCATTCAACGCCTTGCGTGATGCCGCGTTGGCGCGAAAGGTGGTATCTGCGCTCGTTGGCGTGCCGCCCCGGATTACCCCGAACTTCTCGTCCGGCGTCCGGAGCCTCCGGAGGGCGAGCGGACTTTGCCACGCGTTCGCGACTAACGCCGTAAGATATTATTGGCATCTTCAAGAAGAAAACGCAAAACCGCGGGTTTCCCACAAGCCTCGGGTCAACCACGTTTGATAGCGTGGTTCCTGCGGCGACATCAAACACATTTACGAATGGGCAATCTCCCTCGTGCGATTGTCACATTTGTTCTGTTGAGACACCGACGGAGGCGAACATGGTTAAGAGCGCATCGACATACCGTGCGGTGCAAGCAGTGAGCCCGGGCAAACTCGAGCTGGTACAAAAGCCTCTCACCGATCCGCCGCCGGGTTACGTGCGTATGCAAGTCGAGGCATGCGGCGTATGCCACTCGGATTCGGCCACTGTAGAGGGGCTATTGCCGATCCAGTGGCCAAGAGTTCCAGGCCATGAGGCGGTGGGACGGATCGACGCGACAGGCCAGGGCGTCGAAGGCTGGAAGGCTGGTCAACGCGTCGGGGTCGGGTTCCTTGGCGGCAATTGCGGGTATTGCGCGTATTGCCGCGATGGCGACCTCGTGAACTGTATCAACCAAGGCTATACCGGGGTGCAGCACGACGGTGGCTATGCCGAGGTGATGATCGTCAAAGCGAGCGGTTTGATCGCCGTACCGGACGATCTTTCGTCGGTCAATGCGGCACCGCTGTTGTGCGCTGGCCTTACCACCTTCAGCGCGTTGCGGAACTCACCGGCGCGGGCGGGAGACTTGGTGGCGGTATTTGGGGTGGGTGGGCTTGGGCATCTCGGCGTGCAATACGCGCGTCACATGGGATTCGAGGTCGTCGCGATCGACCGCGGCAACGACCGGGCCGAGCTCTCAAAAAAACTCGGCGCGCATCACTATATCGACAGCTCGGCGACCGACGTCGCCAAAGCGCTTCAGGAGCGCGGGGGCGCACAAGTCGTGCTCGCGACAGCCTCGGGGGGCAAAGCGGTCGCGGCCGCCCTCGGCGGCTTGCGACGGGGTGGCACCGTGATTTCGCTCGGTGCCACTGACGAGCCGATTGAGTTGTCCGCATTCGAGTTGTTATTCAACGAGCTTGGTGTCGAAGGCGCTCTAACCGGGACTCCGGCTGCCGGCGACGCGACACTCAAATTCAGCGCGATGAGCGAAGTGGCCGCAATGGTTGAGACGCTACCGCTCGAACGGGCTGCGGAGGCGTACGCCCGTATGATGTCCGGCAAGGCGCGCTTCAGGATGGTGCTCACCATGGTGTAGCCGGCCGTGTAGCCAGCTGCAGCCTCACTGGAGGTCCCTTGAGCAGCAATCCCGATGTGAAATCGATTACCCAAAGATTTTTTGCCGCCTACGACGCTCATGACGTTGACGGCATGCTGGCTCTTTGCGCTGACGGCGCACAAAGACGTTACCTTCCTCACGGCAAGAACAGCGTCATGCCGGTCCGTGGTGGTCTTGAAAAACATCTGGCGCGGCTTTCCGAAGGCCGTACCGGATTTTGGGGTCGAAATAATCGAGATGATCCCAGGTGAAGAGAACACCATCGCCGTGCAGGCACTGCTCGGTGGGACGATGCCGGCGGATGTCGCAGGCCTCGTTAAAGAAAGGAGATGTTGGACGTATCGCGCACGCTTACATCATCCGCTACAACAGAGACGGAAACATCTCGCGTTTGGATTGTTATTGGGACAACACCGCTATCAACGCCATCAAGGCAAGCGCCTTGTGAGCGATCCTGGAGAAACCCCATGAACAAGTTCCAGAACATCTTCGACGCGCAGAAGGCACTCTTCTCCAGCGGAGTCACTCGAACCTATGAGTGGCGCGTGGAACAGCTCGATCGTATGGCCCGCATGATCGGGGAAAACGAAGAGCGCTTCCAGAAAGCGATGGCGAAGGACTTCAAAACCGCGTCGCAGGAGTACATCTTTGAGACCCGGGCATCGGCGGGCGAAACGGAGGTCCAAAAGAGTCAACTCAAGGAGTGGATGAAGCCGGTGGAGGCACCAGTGCCGCGATTCCTGGCTAAGACCGGCCACAAAGGTATGGTCTATCGCGAGCCGTATGGCGTGGCGCTGATTATCGGCCCGTTCAACGGACCGCTGCTTTTGCTGATCCGGCCTGCACTGGCGGCGCTGGCCGCAGGCAATACGTGCATCCTCACCCTGAGCGAAGCGCTGCCGGCAACAACCAGTGTTCTGCTCGAGCTCGTTCCGAAATACTTCGATCCGAGCGCCGTGACTGCAGTGGCGGGGGGTAAGGAACCGAACACCGAACTACTGAAACTTCCATTCGACTTCATCTTTTTCACAGGGAGCACGGTTGTCGGCAAGATCGTTGCGAAGGCTGCCGCCGAGAATCTCACGCCCGTCTTGCTCGAACTCGGTGGAATGAACCCGGCGGTCGTGGACGCTACGGCGAACGTTCCCGACGCGGCAAAAAAAATCGTTTGGGGCAAAATGGCGTGGGGTGGCCAGTGGTGCACTTCGCCGGGCTACGCCTACGTCCACGAGTCTGTTGCGGAAGCCTTCGTCGCCGAAGCCAGGAAGGCACTGGTAGAACTGTTTGGCAAGGATCCCAAATCCAATTCTGACTATTCGCGCATCATCAACGGGCGCGCGGTGGAACGGCTCGCTTCGCTGATTGATCCCGCCAAGGTTATCGCTGGCGGAAAGTCGGATCCGGATGCGCACTACCTCGACCCCACTCTTCTTTATCCCGTCACCTGGGAAGACAAGTCCATGAAGGACGAGATCTTCGGGCCGATCCTACCGATCCTCACGTATAAGTCCCTAGACGAGGCCTTGAAGCGGATCGCGGCGACGCCCCGGCCGCTCGCCGGCTACATCTTCAGCGGCGATCAGAAGACCATAGACCGATTCATCAGCCAGTTGTCCTTCGGTGGTGGCGGAGTGAATGTGGTGAACGTTTACTTGTTTGTTGAGACCATGCCGTTCGGCGGCACCGGCGCAGCCGGAATGGGCCACTACTACGGCAAGTACGGCTTCGATGCGCTCACCCACGCCAAGTCAATGTTGATCTCTCCGCCTGACGTCGCCATCGAACACCTCTACTCGCCCTTCACCGACGAGAAAAATAAGGCGCTTAAGGGTTGGTTCGAATACTGAAATAGACGCGAGCATAGCTAAGCATGCTGCACATTCTGCAATTGGAACATGGCGAGTTCGGGTTCTGAACGCACCACGCGCAATCTTGTCGCGGCGTGACTTTGTCGGTTCGCTCGCAGCAATCGGCGCCGTAGCTCCGGGCCTGACACGCGACCCCGCATTTGCGTCAGAAGTTTCCTTAATCGACCCGGGAGCGGTAAGCATGACGGACCCAATCACAAACGAAAAGATCCGAAGAGCGCGCCTGTCAGGACCTTCGCAGGTAACGGCCAACGCAACTGTGGCTGAGATGGACGCCCAAGGCCGCCACACGATTTTGCTGAAAGGCACAAACGAGTGGGTCTGCTTCCCCGGTAACGAAAACGTTATCGGTGATGTACCCATGGCGCTGGACCCCATGGGGATGCAGTGGTTCATGGATCTGCTGGCGCGCAAAGCAAAGCCGACAAATACCTCGCCCGGCCTGATATATATGCTCTGCGGTGCGTACCAACACAGTTATACCGATCCCTTCGATCGGACGAGCCCTCCGATCCCAATTGGCCCGCACTGGATGCTTATCTGGCCATTTGACGCAACGGCCGGTGGAATAGGTACTGTGATGCGTGATGCCGGTACGCTGGTGATGTTCGCAGGCACCCCCTATGCCCATCTCCACATTTGCGGTTCGCCCTGGGATGGTAACGAATATCGCCCCGGTGACCGCGTCATTCGTACACTGACGTACGGACGCCCCTAAATTTCCATGAGTATGAGGCACTGTATCCAAAGGCTCCGAACGCGAGGACGTCATCACATGCCACAACATCCAGTGTTCACGTCTGATTTGCCCCTGTCGGCACTTATCGCTGTTATCGGAATTGCCCTGCCGGTGTACGCGTTTGCAGCAGATCCCGCGCAGGAAGCGGCTACTGGCGCGGTGCACGCGGGTCTGGCAGCCCAGGCGGCGACTATCGACCAGGTCCACATGCATCTACACCACACTGTCAACTGCTTAGTGGGACCGAAAGGACAAGGATTTGATGCGAAGGAGGCAAATCCATGTCAGAAGCTCGGGGATGGCGCGATTCCTGACACACCCGATTCAGCAACGAAGGCCAAACTGACTGCAGCGCTCGCAAGAGCACAGGCAGGGTTGAAATCTGACGACCTGACGGCGGCGAAAGCGGCAGCCACCGAGACTCAAGCGGCCCTTAAGTAGTCCGGATGATTCGACCAATTTTGGTGCGCGGCCAAGCCGAGAGATCGCGGTCAATCAGTCGTCGCGCTTCTTTGCGGCTCATGACGGCTTGCCTCCTCGCCGGTGCAGCGAGCCCGATTTCTGTTAGCCGGGAAACAGACAAGAAGAAATCCGTCTGCGCCAATCCTGATGCCCTTGGCACGGCCGACAGACGGCAGCGAGAGTTGGACAATTACACCGAGAAGTCGCCGGATCCCAGCAGGACTTGTAGCGGGGGCCGGTATTTCAACGCTGCCGTCGAAGCTACAGCTTGCGGAACGTGCGAAATATTCAATGGCCCCGCCAATCCGAAAGGACGATGCGATGATTGGACGCCACGCCCGGCCTGAGGTGCTTAGGGCTCGAAAGCGTCTATAGACTATAGACGAACGGTGGCGAACTGCGCCGGACGATTGTTTGTTACCCGCTACGCATCCAGCGAAAAACGCATTTAAGCAAGCGGTCGATAGCGGGCAATCTGGCGGGTAATTTCGATTTGCTTTTCTGTAACTCACTGAGTCCATTCGATAAGCAGCCCGAGTTAGAGTCCTCTCCCGGGCATTCTGCATTTATTTTCTTTTATAATCAATAAGTTACATCGATAGAACAATAAAGTCAAACTCTCCGTCCGTGCCCCCACGGGTCGGGCGCAGTGTACGTGAGCCGCCGCAAGACGCTAGCGAATATAAACCGATCGAACCGATCGCATTACCGGTGCGACACGCCTGGGTCGGCGAGTTTCATCCCACGCCTTCAGACGATAGGAGGCCCCAACTCCAGCGGCATTCGGGAGAAACAATGGCTTCCATGGTGTCAAGGGACGCCGCTCGTCCGTGAGTTGTTAGCCAAGAAAATTCTAGTACGGTTGACCGTCGCCGATCGGCCAAAACCTGAAGTTCCGCCGCACCGGGAAGCTGCGCAGATCCTTCGCATGAGCCGGGCGCAACTCTACAACTGAATCCAATAGGGGGTTAAAGCCTTAGAAAAATGGCGCGCGAAACGTATATCACTCGCGCAGAGCTCGTTCGCTAAGTCGAAACCTATTGAGCGTAAAGAGCCGAGGGGAGTCTGACAGCTGGCAAAGGGTCGACGGCGATTAAATCGGCCGCGTGACTCGCACTCAGGGTTGCGAAAGCAGGTCAGGATCGGAAAATCGTTTGGACCATGGCATTGATCGGCGCGGTATGTTTGACGTGCCGCAAGCGAGCTAGCTCTACAGCCTAGAAGGCAACACCATCGTGCAATAGACGCGTCCGAGAAAATCGGCTCAGATGAGTGCGAGCATCAGAGGAGAGCCGTATGCAAGGGCTATCCGTTGCTGATTCGTCGAAATTCGAAGGGAAGCAATGTGTGCGGTCCGTCCCATCATGGGCGTCAGCGACGGGTGTCGGTTTACGAAATTCCGGACCGCTCACCCACGTGTAGGGAGTTCCGCACCCGACGCGTCACAAGCTAAGGAGTTTGCATGCCACGCACTCATCAACCCGGCGAAGCAATGTTTCGCTCCATCCATGCGGAAGACATCGAGTGGAAACCCTTTGCGGCATTTCCGCCTGGGGCCCAGCTTGCAGTTCTGGTTGGCGACCCGAGCAAGCCTGGGCCTTACGTGACACGCGTTCGTGTACCCGCAGGGGTGCAAATTATGCCGCACAAGCACCCCGAAGACCGCATGTACACTGTTATGTCGGGCGTGTTTTACATCGGATTGGGGGAGCAGTTCGACGAAAGCCGCTTCGTAGCTTTCGGGGCGGGAAGCGTTATTGTTCTGCCGGGCGATCAGCCTCATTTCCATTGGGCCAAGTCTGGTGAATACGTTACTCAAGTGACGGCCATCGGCCCCTGGGAATGACCTACGTGCATCCAGCCGACGACCCACGCCAGAAAGCTTTGGAAGGCAATCTTATAAAAAAGTCATCATGAACAGTTTGAGAAGCGTCACTTGTGCATCGGGCGCATTACGAATTCACGCGCTGCAGCACTGAAGGGAGCCACGATGTCGCACCATTACCCGGGTCCTGACCTTACGTTTCCCCATGGCGACGCCCGCTTGAACTTCGCCGATCTGTATGTGTTCCCGAAGGCTGGTGATGGTAGCAGCTGACGTCCCCGGGAGTGGTGTACGAGGGATCTTCGGATCCGGGCCTTTCGCTTTAGCCGCAAGGCGGTAGGGGCGACGCGGCCGTCAGGCCGCGGAGCAAAGGCGGTCATCGTGGTTTCTGGTTAAGGTTGGGTTGCGACACCTTCAACTTTGACCGAGGACACCACGATGACCACCAAGACCAATATGGCACTGGCGGAGCTTACCGAGAAGGGGGCGGACGCGGATCTGCTGCGCGAGATGATCCAGTACGTTGCTCAGCGGATGATGGAGATGGACACCGAGAGCCTGTGCGCGGCGGCGTACGCGGAGCGCAGCCCGGATCGGGCTAATAGCCGCAACGGCTACCGCGAGCGGCTCTGGGAAACACGCGCAGGATCGGTGGATCTGAAGATCCCTAAGCTGCGCAAGGGCAGCTACTTCCCCGGGTTCCTCGAGCCCCGGCGCACGGGCGAGAAGGCGCTCGCCGCCGTCATCCAGGAAGCGTACATCCAGGGGGTGTCGACCCGCTCAGTGGATGAGCTGGTGAAAGCGATGGGCATGAGCGGGATCTCCAAGAGCCAGGTGTCGCGGCTGTGCACCGAGATCGACGAGCGGGTGCAGGCGTTCCTGGGTCGCCCGATCGAAGGGGACTGGCCGTACCTGTGGATCGATGCCACCTACGTGAAGGTGCGCGAAGCCGGGAGGATCGTCTCCGTCGCCGTAATAATCGCCGTGGCGGTGAACACCGACGGGGTGCGTGAAGTGCTCGGCATGGCGATCGGACCTTCCGAAGCGGAGCCCTTCTGGAGTGCGTTCCTGCGCTCCCTCACGCGCCGGGGGCTGCGAGGCGTGAAGCTGGTGATCTCGGACGCTCACGAGGGACTCAAAGCGGCGGCGGCGAAGGTGCTGAAAGCGACCTGGCAACGCTGCAAGGTGCACTTCCTGCGTAACGCCCTGGCGCACGCGGGCAAGGGGCAGCGGCAAATGGTACTCGCGATGATCAACACCGTCTTCGCGCAGGAAACCCCCGAGGCCGCTCACGCGCAGTGGCGCAGCGTCGCCGATCAGCTGCGCGCGAAGTTCCCCAAGCTCGCCACGCTCATGGACGGCTCAGAGTCCGACGTGCTCGCGTTCATGGGCTTCCCCAAAGCGCACTGCAAACAGATCCACTCCACCAATCCGCTCGAGCGCTTGAACGCCGAGGTCAAGCGCCGCACGAACGTCGTGGGCATCTTCCCCAACGAAGCGGCCATCACACGCCTGGTCGGCGCGTTGCTCCTGGAGCAGAGCGATGAGTGGGCCCTGCAGCGCCGCTACATGCAACTTGAAGGCTTGCAGACGCTGACCGACAATCAACCCGCTCGGCTGTCCGCTGTGGCACGCTGAGCACGAGTCCAATCGAACCAGACATCACGACTCGTACACCACGTCCGGGGACACGATCTGGTAGCAAATCGATTCTGATTATGGACGTTCATCCAGACATCGGGCTGAATCCAAAAGGGCCTACTACAACAGAACCGTTTTCGACCAACGCGTTGTACGAAGTGATGATTGACACGAACGGCGATGCCATTGCGGAGATCGCATATAGCGTGCGCTTCGCGGCCTCAAAGGGCGGTGAGCAGACTGCAACTGTGCGTCGCATTGAGGGCACGCGGTCTGAGCGCACGGGACACGACGGGGTTGTTATTGTCGAAGGCGCGGCGGTCTCGATGGGGCGCGAGGCAAGCGTGACGAACGCCGGCGACTACCGCTTCTTCGCAGGCTGGCGCAGCGATCCGTTTTTTTTCGACACGCTGGGCGCTTTAAACGATTTAAAGTTCACCGGTCAAGACTACTTCGCCGAAAGAAACATTTGTTCCATCGTGCTGGAAGTGCCCAACTCTGGACTTGGGGCTGAGAAGATTAACGTGTGGGGCCGCACGCTGGATGGCTCATCCGGAAGTTGGGTTCAGGCGGACCGAGGCGCGCGCGCGTCGCAGGTACCCTTCCTCGCCGGCGACGAGAAAGCTGCGTATCTTGCCGCGCAGCCGGCGCAGGATGCGCGATTTATCGCCGTCTTCGCGCACTCGCTGCAGCACACGGGTGGGTACACGCCAGAGGAAGCAACGCGGGTGGCAGCGACCCAACTACCTGACATGCTGCCGTATCAGCCGGCGCGCCAAGCATCGTACCCGAGCAACGGCCGGTCGCTCACCGACGACGTCGAAACTTACTTCCTTCCGTTGCTCACGAATGGCAAGGTGATAGGAGATGGACTTGAACCCCATAGTGATCTGCTCGCCGAGTTCCCGTACGTTGGGCCGCCGCACAATGCGTGACAGGACAATACGTTGACACTCTTGGATCTCGAGTAGATTTGGATGTGAGCGGACGTGACTTCGGAGTTTGGAGTTTCACCCTGTCGTTGGACGCGACAGTGTTCGGTCCATCTGCGGGCTAGGGATTAGCGAGGGCTCTCACGGGCAGCGTGGTTGCCACGATCAGCCCGGATGCGAGTAACCTGCTTAAGGGTCCCCAAGCCGCAAGCTTCGACAGGGAACGTCTGCTATCGGGAAGGCCACTGGGCTTTCGAAACGGCCCGTCTTGGCCCGCAGCCGCCCGTCGATGCGGGACGGCTCGGAGTCCAGCTCACGACCGCTCCCGGCCGAGGCCGTGTAAAAAGAGCTGATCCGGCGGGTTTCAGGCAACCCAATGAGTAGTTTTCGTGCGGAAGGGTCGCTGCAATGCGTTCTTCGCGCGGTGACCGCTGTGCGAGGTCGTGGCAGTCTTACACGTGCCTGGAGCGGCCGAGAGTGTCGATTCCAGGGCAAAAAAAGGTCCCACGCTTTCAGCACGCCCTCAGTACGCGCAACATCTGCCCGATGCCGAGGATCTGCATGACGCGCTTCAAGTTGTAGGCGAGCACGTGCAGGCTCATCTCAGTGCGCACGCGTGCAAGCGTCCGTGTCAGGAAGTGCGTGGCGCCCATCCACATCTTGAGCGTGCCGAACGGGTGCTCCGCGGTCCGCCGTCGCACTCGCATGCTGTCGGGCCGCCGGTCGAGCCGCTCTTGCATGGCTTCGAGAACCGCCGCGTGCTTCCAGCGCTTGATTCGCCGGTAGTCGGCGGTCGTGCACAGGGCTCGCATGGCGCAGCGCGGGCACGCTGACGACCAGTACGTATCGGTCGGCAACCCGTCTTCCATCGACGTGTATCGATAGATAGCGCGCTCCCCGGCAGGGCAGCGATACTCGTTGTCGTCGGCAATGAAGATGAAGTCCTGCTTGTCGAACCGGCCATCCGCGAGGCTGTTGGACGTCATCGTCTTCGGCACGAGTGGGGTGATCCCGGCGCGTGTGCACTCCAGGATTTGCTCGCTCTTGAAGTAACCGCGGTCAGCAACCACGGTGAGTTCGTCAGCGCCGATCGCCTCCTTCGCCTTCTCGGCCATCGGCGCGAGCTGATCGCGGTCGAGACCGTCGTTGATGACCTCGTGCTCGACGATCAGGTGATGCTCGGCATCCACCGCCGTCTGCACGTTGTAGCCCACGATCCCGCCCTCGCGGTTCTTCATCGAGCGCGCATCCGGATCGGTCAGTGACACCTGCTTGTCGGGCGAGGCGTTCATCTGCGTCTCGATCGCCTTGAGCTGCTCCATCTGCTGCTTCAAGGCCTCGATCTTGTCCTGCAACCGCCCCTTCTTCAGCGCCGCTACCTCGGGCTCCGCCCGATCCGCCGTGTCCATCGCCCTCAGATATCGCTCGATGCTCTCGTTGATCACCGCCAGCCGCCGCTTCATCTTCGCCGCCGTGAAGTTCTTGTCACGGTTGTTGACCGCCTTGAACTTGCTGCCGTCGATCGCCACCAGCGCCTGCGTGAACAGGTTCAGCTCCCGGCACAGCACGATGAACTGCCGGCACACCCGCCGGATCGCCTTGCCGTTGTCCTTCCTGAAGTTGGCGATCGTCTTGAAGTCCGGCATCAACCGGCCGGTCAGCCACATCAGCTCGATGTTGCGCTGCGTCTCGTGCTCGAGCCGCCGGCTCGACTGCACCCGGTTCAGATAGCCGTAGAGGTAAATCTTGAGCAGAACCGAGGGGTGATATGCCGGTCGGCCGGTCGCCTCCGGATCGACGCCCTCAAAGCCCATCTCCTGCAGCTCCAGCTGCTCGACGAAGGCCTCGATAACCCGCACCGGGTTCTCCTCAGCCACGTAATCATCGACACACTCGGGCAGCAAACTAACCTGGGTCCTGTCCGCGCCTTCGATGAATCGCTTCATGCAGTCGGCTCCGCCTCGTGCGTTGCCCTATTTTACAGGGCCTACACGTTTTTACACAGGCTCGGCCGCCTGCTGCCGGATTAGCCTCTACCGCCGTCCCTCACCCCGCAGTCCCCGATGAGCGTCCGCTATCGGGGAGGATAAGTCGACTGAAGCTGCATCTACGTGGCTGAAATAGAGACGCAAAAAGTGGTCGTGTGAGTTCTCACACAGTCTCGGCCAAGTCCGGCCAGTGAGCACATTGAAATGGCTGCCCCGAAGCGGCCGCTCGAATACACTGGTGCGCCGATGGACAACGCGGATCGCGCTGTAGGCACTTTCCCTTAGGTGCGTAAGCTAACTGATTGTTTAGGATCGCGCGATGATCCTGAGTTGGGCAGCGCCGCTCCCGCTTCAGGTACAGCTGATGCTTCCCAAAATAAAGCCTTAGGAGCTACGCAGACATGCACGCCGAACTTTCAAAATGCCTGAAATGGGCCGTCCTATTCGGCGCCGCAACGATGATGATCACCGGCTGCAGCAAGAATGATTCGATCTCTCAGGCCGAGAAGAAAGACGTGGCCCAGGGCGTGCCGGCTCCGAGCATTGCCGAAACGAAGGCCATCGCCGAGGAAGGCTTCATCTATGGCCTCCCCATCGTGATGAACTACGCGATCATGTATGCGCTTAGCGTGGACAAGGACTCGAGCCAGTACAAAGCGCCCTTCAATCAGATCAAGAACGAGGCGCGCGTCTTCACTTACAAGGACACCGCCATCGTCACGCCGAATAGTGACACGCCTTACTCTTCCTTGTGGCTCGACCTGCGGGCTGAACCCATGGTGGTGTCGGTCCCCGCCGTTGACAAGAAGCGTTACTACTCGGTGATGCTCGCCGACGGCAACACCTATAACTACGGCTATATCGGCAGTCGTGCCACCGGCACTGAAGCTGGCGATTACTTGGTGGTTGGACCCGACTGGAAGGGAGAAACTCCGCCCGGTATCAAGAAGGTGTTCCGATCCGGCACGCAGTTCTCCCTGGCGGCCTTTCGGACCCAGCTCTTTAACGCGCAGGACATGCCCAACGTGGTCAAGGTTCAGGCCGGCTACAAGGTGCAACCGCTCTCGACCTATCTGCAGCAGCCCGCGCCTGCAGCGGCGCCAACGATTGACTTCCCGAAGATTGACAAGGAAATGGTCAAGACAGGCTTCTTCGATTATCTGGATTTCGCATTGCAATTCGCCCCCGCCACACCGGATGAAGAAGCCATCCGCGCGAAGCTGGCGAGCATCGGGATTGGCCCGGGCAAGAAGTTTAACTTCAAGGACCTCTCAGCCGAACACAAGGTCGCGGTCGGTCTGGGTATGAAAGACGGTGATGATAAGGTCACGGCGGCCGCGGCTAGCACCGGCAAAGCAGAAAACGGTTGGTTAGTGGGCGGACTGTCAGGAGGCGACCGCGCTTACTTCGCCGGGGATTGGCTGAAGCGCGCCGCACTAGCGAAGGCCGGCATTTACGCGAATGACCCGGCCGAAGCGATGTACCCCAACACCCGCAAGGACTCCAACGGCGAAGCGTTGGATGGCAGCAAGCACGCTTACACACTCACCTTCGCCGCCGGCCAGTTCCCGCCGGTGAACGCCTTCTGGTCGGTGACGATGTATGACGGCAAGACCCAACTCTTGATCGAAAACCCCATCAACCGCTACCTCATCAATTCGCCGATGTTGCCGAGGATAACGAAGAATCGCGATGGATCGGTGACCATCTATATCCAGAACAAGTCGCCGGGGAAGGCGAAGGAAGCCAACTGGCTGCCTGCGCCCGACGGCCCCATCTACATGGTGATGCGTCTTTACTGGCCGAAAACCGAACCGCCCTCGATTCTGCCGCCCGGCGAAGGTAGCTGGCTGCCCCCTGGCGTGGTCAACGCTTCGAATTAGTCGCAACTAAAAGGAGAATGAAATGCGACTCAACCCCCTAAGGATCATGACCAGTGCGGGCTTCGTTGCGCTACTGCTGGGCGGACTATTGCCCGCTGGCGCGCGCGGCGCGGATGTGACGCCGGCTGAAGCCCGGACCATCGCTAAGGAGGCCTACGTCTATGGTTTCCCGCTGGTGGATAGCTACCGCATCCAATACGACTACTTCGTGAACAGCAAAGGCCCCCAGTACAAAGCGTCGTGGAATCAGCTGGTCAACACCCCTCGAGTTTACACGCCCGCGGATACCGCGATACAGACGCCCAACTCTGATACACCGTATTCCTTTGTGGGCATGGACCTGCGCGCCGAACCGATGGTGCTCACCATGCCGGTAATCGAAAAAAGTCGTTATTTCAGCATCCAACTCATCGACGCCTACACCTTTAACTTTGCCTACATCGGGAGTCGTACCACGGGCAACGGTGGCGGGAGCTTTCTCATCGCGGGGCCGAATTGGAAGGGCGAGACGCCCAAGGGCGTGACGAAGGTGATTCGCTCGGAGACAGAGTTTGTCTTTGCCCTCTATCGCACTCAGCTGTTCAATCCGGGCGATATTGACAACGTGAAAAAGGTGCAGGCCGGATACAAGGCACAAACCCTGTCGGCTTTCCTTGGGGCTCCGGCACCGAGGGCGGCGCCCGCCGTTGATTTCATCAAGCCGCTCACACCGGAAGCAGAAAAAACCTCGCCGCAGCTCTACAGCATTCTGAACTTCGTCCTGCAGTTCTGCCCGACCGACCCCTCTGAGACGCAGCTCATGCCGCGATTTGCCAAGATCGGCGTCGGCGCGGGTAAGACGTTCGATGCCAGTAAACTCTCGCCAGAAATGAGGAAAGCAATCGAGGGTGGCATCGCCGACGCTTGGGCCGAATTCGGCGGCTTCATGAAGCTGGCAGAGGCGGGGAAAGTGACCTCAGGCGACGTCTTCGGCACGCGAGAATTCCTGAAGAACAATTATCTCTACCGCATGGGTGCCGCCGTGCTCGGTATCTATGGCAATTCAAAGCAGGAAGCGATGTATCCGTTTTATGCCGTGGATGAGGCAAAGGAGAAGCTCGACGGGACCCACCATTACACGTTGCGGTTTCCACCGGGCCAACTGCCGCCCGTCAACGCATTCTGGTCGCTGACAATGTACAAGTTGCCGGCGAGCCTCCTCGTGGCCAATTCCATCAATCGTTACCTCATCAACTCGCCGATGCTGCCGCAACTCAAGCGCGATGCGGACGGCGGCTTGACACTGCTGATCCAGAACGATTCACCCGGCAAGGATAGGGAAGCCAACTGGCTGCCCGCGCCGAACGGTCCAATGATCATCTACCTGCGCCTCTACTGGCCAAAGGCCGAGGCGGTAGAAGGCAAGTGGACTGCGCCGCCGCTAAAGCGGGTGGACTAAGCGTAACGACCCGACGTTGCGGCGGGGACGCCGCAAAGCGGCCGGTCGCGACCGTCTTAAAGGGGGCAAGAGCGGCCTAAGGGCAATCTGTGTGAGTCGCAGAAACCACAGCCCGGCGATATGCCTGAATTTGGCTCTTTGTCATTTGCGGTAAACCGTCATCGACGCTGTACCAGGGCGATTTGAAGTCTATATAGATGTGTTTGTCTGGTCGTATCTTCGGATCATCATCAAAGGCGCCCGCCGGAACCTCAAGCCACGATGCGTCGTCCGACGGCACCGGTACGGGCGAGCCGCAACGACCACAGAAGCGATTCGTATAGGCCGGCGGGGCGTCAATGATTGGCGCCTCAAATGTCTTGATGAGTTCTTGTCCTTGAACTATGCGGAGATCTTCGCCGCGCACCTGTAAGCCTGCTGCGAAGGCGGAGCCAGTGGCCTTTCGGCATCTGTTGCAGTGACACAGCTCAAAGAGGCCCTTGCTGCCACGAATCTCGAACTTGACGCCACCGCACAGACAGCTTCCTTTAATCATGGGCAACTCCTGCGAAGAACGCTTAGACGGCAAAAAAACGAGTTTCGCCCCCTTCCCCGCGGTCGCGTCGACGCCGGAAGGGCCGACTTCAGCAATTGTTTCTTGCCAGGCATCCAACTTGTCCGTACAAGACTCCCTTGTTGGAGGCAGGAGGAATTTCAAGTACCACCGGTCCATTTCGCAGATCAGCGTTTGCGGCTATGTAGGGCGTCGTATTGTTTGCGGTTAGAAATTCATGCCGTGTGGCGAGCAGACGGGACATCGCCATTATTTCGTTGTCTTTCGCGCCGATCGTAAACATTCCTCGGCGAATGCCGTCGTCCGCCCGGCTTTGATTCGCGCCGTGATCTAGAGTCGGACGCCGCTTTCTGAGGACGCCCGCTTACTCTATCGGTAGCTACGCAGCAAGCCCGCGTGATCGCTTCGGCGAGATCAGCAGATCCGCCGAGATCTGGAATCGCTCGCGGAGCTTACGCACCATGGACATGCTCAGTTCGCGCTTGCCGTTCAGCACTTCACTAACCCGGCTGGGCGTTCCGAGCAGTGGCACGAGGTCAGCACGCGAAAGGCCGTGCTGCTCCATGAGGTAAGTAAGCAGATCGGGCAGTTTCGGAGTCCGGCGTGGCCAACGAGCGCGCTCGTATGCTTCGATCAAGCGTGCCTGGGCTATCATCCGCGCCTGATCTGCTGCATCGCTCGATCCCATGAGCTTCTCGATCAGCGCCTTAGCCTCCGCATGATCCCTGTCGTTTTCAATGATGAACAATGTCGCCTTCATTACACGGTCTCCGCGTCAACCTTGTCGTATTCCTCGTGTGATCCGAAGAACCGAACGACCACGATGCCGCTCTCATAACGCACCAAGACGATCAACCGATAGTCATTTGCCTTGATGTTGAAGACCAATCGGCTACCCTTGAGAACACTCGCCTTCGGATGAGATTTCTTCACGTCTTCTGGTGTCTTCCATTGCCCTGCCTCCGCGATTGCAAGCCAAGCGTCATATTGCGCCCGCGCAGCTTTGATCCCTCTGTGTCCGGCCCTCGCTGCTAAATAACGTTCAACGACGTCAGTTCCCACCACAATCATAGATCACAATCTTAGCTCTAACTTCCATAAAATGGAACACGTAATTCCATATTATGGAATTCACTAAGCGCACAGATCGAACTACGACGTTCGGGGAGTGCCGGGATACGCGGGCACGGGGTGCTTTTTGGGGTTTTTCGGGCGCCAACAGCATTCTAAGTCTCCCCCATATCATTGAGGCGCACGCCGTATCGCTCAGTCTCACCCCAGCGTGCGATTGCGCTGGGTAACGTTGCGGGTAACTCAAAAAGTCCCACCGCGATAAGACCATGATTGCGGTGGAATTGGTGCCCGAGGTTCGAGTCCTTTCCCTGAACCACTTCTACCGCCGCACGCGTGCCCTGTTCGAGCTCGACTTCTCGCCCCAGGGCTTCGAGTGGGTGGACAGCAGCGACGCCGAGGCGAGCGTCGTCGCGTTCCTGCGCAAGGACCGCGCCGGGACCGCCGTCCTGGTCGTGTGCAACTTCACTCCGGTCGTGCGGGAGAACTACCGCATCGGCGTGCCTCGTGGCGGAGTGTGGCGCGAGCAGCTCAACAGCGACGCGCGCGAATATGGCGGAAGCGGACAGGGCAATCTCGGCAACGTCGAGGCGGCGCCGCTCCCGGCCCATGGCCGCTTCCATTCCCTGAGCCTGCGCCTGCCGCCCCTCGGCGCGCTGTTTCTCGCAGCCGAATGAGCGGCAACGGTGCCGCGCCCGAGAACAACCGGCAGAAACGGGTCAGGCCCTCTATGTCGATGTGCCGCGATCCTGAAAGCCGCTGCGGAAAATCGGTCTCAACAACTAGCACCCAGTACCAGCGGATATCGCGCCAGTGCATGTAAATGCTGGGTAAGGCTGCGGGGTAACTCAAAAAGTCCCACCGTGATAAGCCTCTGATTGCGGTGGAATTTAGGGACGAGGTTTGATTCGCCCGGGCACCATATTCAGTTCTCTTCTTTTATCAATCACTTACGTGGCTTTATTTTGGGGTCAGAGCGACCCGATGGTAAGCGCCTGCTGAAGGCCGTCTGGCATGGGCAGCGGGAGCAGTAAATGATGTGGGGCGAGGTGGACACGTAGCATTAGGTGTCCACGTGGAGCCCGGCCCAGATGGACACCTGCGCAGAAGCGGTCGCTACGGATGCATTGGGCCGGCGCACCGGGCCGCGGCAAAGACACACCATCGAGCAGAAGCGACGGATCG
Source organism: uncultured Pseudomonadota bacterium (assembly GCA_963850955.1). GTDB lineage: Bacteria > Pseudomonadota > Gammaproteobacteria > Steroidobacterales > Steroidobacteraceae > 13-2-20CM-66-19. The sequence goes on along the minus strand of CAWKMW010000004.1, from coordinate 2,273,531 downwards.
TCGAGGAGACGCACGTGCGCGGAGCCTCGGTAGCGACGGTGGCACGTCGGCACCAGGTAAACGCCAACCAGGTGTTCACCTGGCGGCAGCTGTATCGGCAAGGATTGCTCGAGGAGAAGGCTGCGGCAGAGTCGGCACAGATGCTGCCGGTGAAGGTGACGACGCCGACCGTGTTGCCCACCGAGCATTCTCGGGGGCGGCCAGCGCCAAGTACGCAGCGGCGCTGTTCCAGCGGATGCATTGAGATCGAGTTGCCGAGCGGGGCCTGCATCCGCGTTCATGGGCCGGTGGATCGACAAGCCCTCAAGCAGGTCGTGGCGCTGCTGGTGCGCGGATGATTGCGCTGCCGGCTGGCGTGCAGGTGTGGCTGGCTGCTGGCAGCACCGACATGCGCAAGGGGTTCGATGGTCTGGCGGCACTCGTGCAGATGCAGTTGGCAGAGGATCCCTTCTCCGGGCAGCTCTTTGTGTTTCGCGGCCGCGGCGGGGACCGGGTGAAGATACTGTGGTGGAGCGGGGATGGGTTGTGTCTCTTTGCGAAGCGCCTGGAGCGCGGTCGCTTCGTGTGGCCGCAGGCGACGCATGGCACGGTGGCGTTGAGCGCAGCGCAGCTATCGATGCTCCTCGAGGGGATCGATTGGCGACGACCGATGCGTACCACGGAGCCACGAGTCGCTGTATAAAAAGCCTATATTTATAGTCTTTTCCCTCGCTCCGGCCTGCGGCACTTGTTATAATGATACATGCCGCGCGCAGGCACGCTGCCGAACGACATCGAGACCCTCAAGCGACTGCTGCTTGAGCGCACCGCGGCCCTCGAACTAGCCCAGGCTCTCCTGCTGTCGCGGCAACACGAGATCGAGCAGTTGAAGCTGCAGATCGCGCGGCTGCGGCGGATGCATTTTGGCCGCTCCTCGGAAGCACTCGACGAGCAGATCCGGCAACTGGAGTTCAAGCTCGAAGAGCTCGAGAGCGAGGAAGCGAGTCTGCCCGTGCCAGCACCGCCTGCCACTGAGCGCCGCAAGCCCATACGGCGGCCTTTGCCCGAGCGCTTGCCGCGCGAGCGCGTGGTGCATGAGCCGGCTGCCACGTGTGTCTGTCCCGAGTGCGGCGGGGTGCTGCGTGCGCTCGGTGAGGATGTCGCCGAGATGCTCGAGTACGTGCCGCAGCACTGGAAGGTGATCCGCCACGTGCGGCCCAAGTACCGCTGTGCCGGCTGTGAGCAGATCCTCCAGGCGCAAGCCCCCTCACGCCCCATCGCGCGCGGGGTCGCGGGCCCCGGGCTCCTGGCACACGTGCTGGTGTCCAAGTACTGCGATCATCTGCCGCTGTATCGGCAGAGCCAGATCTATGCCCGAGACGGCATTGAGCTGGATCGCTCAACCCTTGCCGAGTGGGTCGGGGCGGCCAGTGCCCTGATGCAGCCCCTGGTGGAGGCGTTGGGCGCCTACGTACTCGCGGCCGAGAAGCTCCATGCCGACGATACCCCGGTGCCGGTCTTGGCACCGGGCACGGGCAAGACCCAGCAAGGGCGGCTGTGGGACTACGTGCGGGATGATCGGCCCGCAGGCAGCACCGATCCGCCGGCCGTTTGGCTGCGCTATTCCCCGGATCGCAAGGGTAAACATCCGTGTGAGCACCTGAAGGACTTCGGCGGCATCTTGCAAGCGGACGGCTATGCCGGCTTCAACGGCCTCTACGATCGGCCGAAGCATCCGCCCACCGAGGCGGCCTGCTGGGCGCACGCGCGGCGCAAGTTCTACGACGTCTTTGAAGCCACGCAGTCACCGCTAGCCCAGGAGGCTCTGCAGCGCATCGCAGCGCTCTACGCCATTGAGGAACAGATCCGCGGTCAACGGCCCGAGGAACGACGGCGCGTGCGCGAAGAGCACAGCGCACCGTTGCTGGCTGATCTCAAGCGCTGGCTCTTAGCCAGTGTGCAGCAGTTATCGAAGAAGTCCGAACTCGCCGGCGCCATCCATTACGCGCTCGCTCGTTGGCACGCGCTGTGCCGCTTCTGTCACGACGGCCGGATCGAGATCGACAACAACGCCGCCGAGCGCGCGTTGCGCGCGGTCGCCCTGGGACGCAAAAACTATCTCTTTGCCGGCGCCGACTGTGGCGGCGAGCGCGCCGCGGCGATCTACAGCCTGATCGGCACGGCCAAGCTCAACGGCCTGGATCCGGAAGCCTACTTGCGGCTCGTCCTCGCTCGCATCGCCGAGCATCCGATCAACCGCATCGAGGAGCTCCTGCCCTGGAATGTCGCTCAAGAACTCGCCGCTCAACGCGCACTCGCCGCATAAGGGTAGCTAAGTCAAGACGGGGCTGAGCGGACGCTTACGCCCGATGTGCAATTCGCACTATAGAGGATTTGTCCGAAGTGTACGTAAGCCATTGCGCTGCCAGTTGAATTCCAAGTCCGTCTCTTCAAGTAATTTCGAGTCCATTGTGTCGAGTGTGGGTAACTTTCCGGCTCGTTTTCCGCACCTTAGTCTTCGCCCTCGGCGTCGCTTCGCAAAGCACTGCTCGTAATCTGGCGTTCCCTCCGAACTTTTGTGCGGGTGGCGCCATGTTACTCACCTCTCGGATTGTGCGTGTCGCAAGACCTTGCGAGCACCGTTACGTTCTCGCGGACGAACACGGCATGAGTCTTCACGTGATGCCCCAGGGTTCCAAATGGTGGCGGTTCCGTTATCGCTTTCAGCAAACCGAACGAATGATATCCCTCGGCGTCTACCCGAGCGTTGATCTCGCCACGGAGCGTCGGTTGCACGCGGATGCCCGCGGGCTTCTCGCACGTGCCGATCGCAAGGAAAAGCGTGCGGCGAGCGCGCACACGTTCGAAGCCGTCGCACGCCAGTGGCTCAAGCTCCTAGAGCCGCGCGTCGCAGGTCTGCTGGCGGCCGACACGCTCAAAGACGCGACGCGCATCCTCGAGCGCGACATCTTTCCCGCCCTGGGCATTCGCCCGATCGCCGACATTAGCGCGCACGAGCTCCTGCGGGTGTGCTCAAAGAGATTGAGCTCAAGGGTCTGCGGTATACCGCAAGACGCGCCAAGCAACGTTGCAGCCGCGTATTTCGACATGCCATCGGCCTGGGCTATCTGGAGCGGGACATTACCGAGGACCTACGGGGTCTTCTTGAGCCTCCAAGGGTTCGTCACCGCGCCGGCATTATCGATCCTGGGCGCTTAGGGGAATTGCTCCGCGCCATCGACGGCTATACCGGTCGCGAGGTCATCGGTATCGCCTTAAAACTCGCCCTCCTCTTCTTTGTGCGGCCCGGGGAACTTCGCAAGGCGCGCTGGCGGCAATTTGATCTGCCGACCGCGCAGTGGCTAATTCCGGCCGACTGCATGAAGGCGCGAGTGCAGCATCCGGTGCCCCTCTCCCGGCAAGCGCTCGAGCTTCTACAAAAGCTGGGGGCGAACGGGATAGACGCCATGTTCGATGACTTGGACGACGGACGCGCCCACGGACGGGACGAGCGGATCGGAGTGCTGGCCTTTGATCAGGATGTCGAGTTCACCTACCGATTGATGAAGGTGCTCTCCCGGAGTTGAGTCTGGCAGCAGGCGGCACCGAGGCCCCCTCGCAGGTACTGACGAGCTTCAGCGCGCCTCGCGGCATCGGAAGGCTTACCAGAACATCGCGGTCCCGTCATTCCTTGGGCAGCTCAGGTGCCATCATTCGTGCCGAGGCTACGCCCTTGATGTCTCCGATCGACAGAACGAGCGGCTCAAGGCCGCCGCGCCCCTGCAGTCGAAGGTGAATAGTGCGCGTCTCATCGGTGGACCCCGGATCATCCTGCTCTACTGTCAGCACCTGAATTTGAAATCCACGCCCGGTACACATCTGCATGAGCTTCTCCACCGCTCCTTTGCCTGGTGCGTAACGGACCTGCAGTTCAGCCTGCGCAGACAAAATTCGCCGCTCAAGGCCACGATAACCGAACACCACCAAGAAATGCGCCCCCGTCACGAAGATAGCCAATATCGGCAGCCCGGCGCCGCACGCCATCCCCACCGCTGCAGTCAACCAAATGATCGCGGCCGTAGTTAGTCCGCGAACGATGTCTTTCTGCACGAAGATCAAGCCGCCACCGATGAAGCCAATGCCGGAGACGATCTGCGCGGCAACACGTGAGGGATCCAGAACGATCTCATACTGAGAGATCACGTTCGTGAAGCCGTACTTGGAGACCAGCACGATAAGCGCCGCTGCGACACCCACTAAGGTGTGGGTGCGCAGTCCCGCGCTCTTTGCCCTGAACTCGCGCTCGAGTCCAATCAGCGAGGATAGTATCAGCGCAAGGGTAAGCTCCCCGAGCTGCAATGCGGCCTGGCCGCTGGGTTCGCCTGAGATAAAGTCAGCGATATGCATAGTCGGAATCTCTCGCGAAGGGGTTCAGTGACGCACTTCTTCCCGCGTTCACAGTCCGGTATCTCAATCCGTAATACGGCGAGCACCGGTAACGAAGTACTCGGTTTCGCCGAAGCAGGAGCTGGGAATTAACTTGTGCTGCTGGTAGTGCAGGGCCATGCGCTGGCCGGCGCTTGCGATGAGTTCGGCGGCAACCCTGTCATCGCGTATCGTGAACTGGAATTTGTCGGTTGCCGTCCCCGGAACGGTGACCAGCGTCATCTCACCCTCCCAGATCTTGCAGAGCCATCCCTTCCTCGTGAGCTTCTGCAGGTAGCCAGCGCGCTGCCCGTCCGAGTAGGTCCACTGCATCGCAACCCAGGTGAAGCACGCCGCTACCACCATTAACGACAGCACAGTCGCCACCGATACCTTAAGCATGAGCGCCCTCCTTGGCGCGGGGGAGCTGGTAGCCGTCAGCATCCCGGACGAACGCGATGAGGCGCTGCGGGACTTGAGTCGGGCGCGGGTGGATGCGGTGCGGGCGCGGCTCAAGGCCCGCCAGCAGCTCAAGGCGCTGATGCTGCGTCACGGGCATCGTTACAGCGGCAAGACCTCCTGGTCGGCGGCCCACGAGCGCTACCTCGCCGAGGTATCTTTCGAGCATGCGGCCCAGGACATTGCCTTCACCGAGTACCGCCAGGCGGTGAGTGAAGGTGAAGCGCGGGTACAGCGCCTGAGTGAGTCCCTCGCGCGCGAGGTCGAGCACTGGCGCATGCACCCACTCGTGAGCGCCGTGATGACGTTGCGCGGACTGAACCTCGTCGCCGCCACCACCGTCGTCGCCGAGCTCGGAGACCTTAGGCGCTTTGCGCATCCGCGCGAGCTGATGGGATATCTGGGACTGGTCCCCTCCGAGCACACGAGCGGTTCGAAGCGCCGGCTCGGGGCGATCACCAAGACCGGCAACACTCACGTTCGGCGCGTCTTGGTCGAGGCGGCCTGGAACTACCGCTTCCCCGCCCGCATCAGCCCCTCCTTGCAGCCGCGTCAGGAGCGACAGCCCGCACAGATCCGCGCGATCGCCTGGCGCGCACAGCTGCGCCTGAACCACCGCTACCGGCGCCTCAAGGCCCGCGGACTGCACCACAACAAGATCTGTGTCGCGCTCGCCCGCGAGCTCGCCGCCTTCGTCTGGGATATCGGCCGGCACGTTGCCCTGAGTCCGTGAACGAGCCCTCACTCGAGCGAGGGACACATCCATGACGTAACCGCACTCACACCGGATCGGCAACGCGATGCGCAGACACGGTGAGGGGAACCCTCGGCTCGACTATGTGGGCATCCAGCGTGATGATCCCCGACGCTAGATCGAGGCAGCCCCGCGACGGACCGATGCAATGCGGTAACCAACCCGCGGATATCAGTGTGATCCATCGTCGCTACAAGCTCTGCGCGTCGCGTTCCCCATCCGGTGCGCTCTCCCGCCCGCACACTCCTCGCACGCACCGGACCGCGAGAACCACCCTCGCCCTCGTTGACACCAGAGGGCCATATCAGTCGTTGCATCGAAGGGCCGCATCGTCAATATTGGCTCCATCCGAGGTGCACTGAGCGATGCGGGTCTAGGTGCCTATCAGATGAGTAAGCACGCGATTGAGAGCTTCACCGACGTGCTCGCCAAGGAACTTGCTCCTCATCGGATATAGGTTCTGACCGCGAGAGCAGGCGCCGCAGACGATCGAAGACGCACCTCACCGCGGTGACTACAGACTTTGATTGCAGTGGAATTTACGGTCGAGGTTCGGGTCCTCTCCCGGGCATTCTTTCCTTATATTTCAATTAAATAAAACGGCGGACTCTAAACTGAAGTGCAACACATTGACGAGGTTAATGTGTTGCATGAATACGAAGTATCAGCATCTGTGCATCGATGAACGAGCTCACATCCAGTTCCTGTTGCAGCAAGGGTTCACGGTGCGGGCAATTGCCCGCACCGTGAACCGGACGCCGAGCACTATCGGCCGGGAGCTCGCGCGCAACGGCTGGGCGCGCCCGGTGCTCCCCCGGGGTCGCGGTCGACCGCTCCTCGCCGGCGGCTACCGGGCTGTGCAGGCCCAGCAGCGTGCCGAGATCGAGGCAAGGCGTGCCCGCAGACCGCCGCGGCTGCGGCCCGGTACCTGGCTCTGGGCTCAGATGCGGATCCTGCTGAGCATGGGGCACTCCCCCGAGCAGATCGCCGGCATACTTCGACGCATGCATCCCGGCGATGCGGATCGGCACGTCAGTCACGAGACGATATACACGGCCATCTACGCGATGCCGCGCGGTGAGCTGCGGACCGAGGTCATCGGACTGCTGCGCCAGGCCCGTCGGGCCCGCAAGCCACGCGCTCGTGGCCAAGACCGACGGGGTCAGATCCCGGAGATGGTCTCGATCCATGTAAGACCGCCGGAAATCGACGAACGCGTTGTGCCCGGTCATTGGGAAGGGGACACCATCAGGGGCGCCGGAGTTGCTGCCGTCGTCGGCACGCTCGTCGAGCGCACCACGCTCTTCGTGACCCTCGCCAAACTCGCAGACGGCACCGCCAACTCGGCCGTTGTGGGCTTCAGTCGCGTGCTCAACCGGATCGATGCCCAGAAGCGCCTCTCCATGACTTACGACCAAGGCAAGGAAATGGCGGCTCACGCCAAACTCTCAGATAGAACCGGCATCAAGGTGTACTTCGCCGATCCCCACAGCCCTTGGCAGCGCGGCATTAACGAGAACACCAACGGGCTGCTCCGCCAGTACCTGCCGAAGGGTGCGGACCTGTCGATTCTCTCGCAGAAGGACCTCGACGCCATCGCGTTCGATCTCAACGTCCGACCGAGAAAATCCTTAGGTTGGAAGTGCCCCCTCGAACTGTTTATGCCCGAGTCCTTCAACTATGAATCCTACTTCCGCAAAAATGTTGCGCTTCAGACTTGAAACCGCCAACTCATTATTCCAGTAATTTATAGTACATCCAGGCTCGACGTTTCGCGCGCATCATAGTTGATTTCGCAGAAATAACAGCAGCAGTAATCTGCGACGCGCTGACTGCTCGAGAACCTCCTAGCGCGCAACTTCAGGGGGTAGAAATTGGGGGTAATGAAAAGGTTCGGTTCCGTGCTCGCACTAAGATGCGTCGCGACGGGTGCGCACTTCCCAAGAAAGGACCAACTCCAACTCGACTACTGACTCAATGTCGCGCAACACCTCAATCAGCGGACAGCTAATCAGCTGGTGCCTGCTCTTGACCCCGAGTTGCCGCTGATCATCGTCTGCTTTCGGGCACTCAGACGCAAAGTGCTAACCTGAGGACGACCCTGGTCTAAGCCTTCTTCGCAGGAGTTGCCAATGATTAAAGGAAGCTGTCTCTGCGGTGGCGTCAAGTTCGAGATTCGTGGCAGCGAGGGCCCCTTCGAGCTGTGTCACTGCAACAGATGCCGAAAGGCCACTGGTTCCGCCTTCGCAGCAGGCTTGCGGGTGCGTGGCGAAGATCTCCGCATAGTTCAGGGACAAGAACTCATCAAGACATTCGAGGCGCCAATCATCGACGCCCCGCCGCCCTATACGAATCGCTTCTGTGGTCGTTGCGGATCACCCGTACCGGTGCCGTCGGACGACGGATCGTGGCTTGAGGTTCCGGCGGGCGCCCTTGATGATGATCCGAAGATACGACCAGACAGACACATCTATATAGACTTCAAATCGCCCTGGTACAGCGTCGGTGACGGTTTACCACAAATGACAAAGAGCCAAATTCAGGCATATCGCAGGACTGTGGTGTGAGTGCGGCAAAGAGATTCCCTTTAGGCCGCTCTTGACCCCTTGCTGCCGGTCGCGAATGGCAGCAATCGGGCAATGGAGCAGCAGCAGCCCGCGCGATTAGCCCTGCTGCGCTCGCCTACTCTCTGGGAGCAAGGGCGGTCGCCGAGCGGGATTGCGAGAGTGCCTTGCGGCCGGGGCTTCGCCGCTGCCACTACCTCCGGCAGCAAGGGGGTCATTAGCGGACCGATTGTCCCTCAGCCGGCAACCCGAGTCGGCCAAACTTAGCCATATGGGCTAAGCTGCTGCCCACTGAGGCCGTGAGAAGACCTCCGGCGACCTGTCAAGGGGGGATCTCACCGGTGACTGAGCCATCGCACGTGGTATTTCTAAGCTATGCATCCCAGGATGCGGAAGCTGCGCAGAGGATTTGCGAGGCACTGCGTACGGCGGGCATCGAGGTTTTCCTCGATCAGAGTGAGCTTCGGGGCGGGGACGTCTGGGACCAGAAGATCCGGCGCGAGATCCACGCCTGCGCGCTTTTCATCCCCGTCATCTCGGCCAACACGGCGTCGCGGCATGAAGGCTATTTTCGGCTGGAGTGGAATCTTGCCGATCAGCGCACCAACATGATGGCGCGCAACCGTGTGTTCGTCGTGCCGGTGTGCTTGGACGCGACTCCCGACGCAGGCGCAGACGTACCGGAGTCGTTTCAGCGGGTTCAGTGGACACGCCTACCCGCAAGCGAAACGCCGCGTGCCTTTGTCGAACGAGTGCGACGTCTGCTGTCGCCCGATCTATCGACAACGACTCGGCCGCCAACGAGTCCAGTGTCCGGTGCCGTTCCGCCAGTCAGGGAGCCGAACCGCGCAGCCGCGGTCAAGCCCTCGATCGTTGTCCTGCCCTTCGCCAACATGAGCGGCGATCAGGAGCAGGAGTACTTCAGCGACGGCATCACCGAAGACATCATCACCGACCTGAGTAAGGTTTCCGCGCTGGCAGTGGTGTCGCGCAACAGTGCCTTTATGTACAAGGGTAAGCACGTCGATCTCCCGAAACTCGCGCGCGAGCTCAAAGTCGGCCACGTCCTGGAAGGGAGCGTACGTAAAGCGGGTGGCCGCGTACGGATTACCGCCCAGCTGGTCGACGGTTCGAGCAACGATCATGTCTGGGCCGAGCGCTACGATCGCGACTTGAGCGACATTTTCGCGCTGCAGGCCGAAATCTCCGAAGCCATCGTCAAGGCCCTGAAACTCAAGCTCCTGCCCGAAGAGAAGAAGGCGATCGAGCAGCGCGGCACCGACAATGTCGAGGCCTACAATCTCTATCTCATGGCGCGCCAGACGTACATCACTGGTCATGACGCCGATGCCCGGCGCGCTGAAGCGATCGTCCGCCTGTGCAAGCGCGCCGCCGAGATCGACCCGAAATATTCGCGCGCCTGGGCGCTGATGGCCATTGGACAGATGTTTCTCCGCTTCGATCTCGGCAAGGAGAGCGATGACGGCCTGGTGGCGGCTGAACGGGCGCTCGCGCTAGATGCCAATCTGCCCGAGGCTCATGCCGTCAAGGCCAGAATCCTCGCCCAGCACGGTCGGCACGACGAAGCGGCCGTCGAAATCGATGTCGCCTTGCGTCTGGACCCCGAGTCCTATGAGGTCAACAGGGGCGCCGCGTATCTGCGGTTCAGGCAGCAACGGCTGGACGAGGCGATTCGCTATTACGAAAAGTCAATGGCTCTAATGGATACGGATCAGAATTCCGGGGCTATGTTGCTCACCTGTTATACCGCTACTAAGAATTCCGAAGCTGCCCTGCGGGTCGCGCGCATCACGCTAACCCGGGTGGAAAAGAGTCTGGCGCAGGATCCGAACAATGCAACGGCCATGGGGTCAGGTGCCATTGCGCTTGCGGCTCTGGGGGAGCGCGATCGCGCCAAGGAATGGATCAATCGTGCCCTGTTGGTTGACCCGGACAACATGAATGCGCGCTATAACTTTGCCTGCAGCCTGACGTCTTTCTCGAAAGATCCGGATGTCGACGCCGCGCTCGCGCTGCTGCAACCGGTATTTGAGTCTGTTGCCGCCGGCTTCCTCAATCACGCCAGGGTCGATCCGGACCTGGATCCCCTGCGTGAGGATCCCCGTTTCAAGGCGATGATCGCGGCCGCCGAGCTGCGCATTGCGGCCGATGGCGCGGGCTCCGAAACGGGCTCTTGACTCACGTTGTGTGCAGGACTGCGAACGCCCTTCCGCGGATTCGTGCGCAGCAACACGTAAGCCGCTGCTTGGCTGAGCGAAAACTCATACGACTTTTTCGCGGCTGCTCTGTGGGTAACAAGCAACGTGCGGGTGCCATGCAGGTAACTCGCTCATGATCAACGGATCGCTCACACGTAACATCCGTGCAAGCGTGAACAATGTTGCGAGCGCATTACCTTCGAGTCCCACTGCTTTGCAGTGTCATGCGCCGCGATTAGAGAGCGCGGTCCCCGCTCATCGCGCTTGAGTTGCGTCTGCCTGTCCCGTTCGATCACTCCGCGGCAGATTTCCGCATAGCGTCAAGAGCCGCCCTCGCAAGAAATCCCGAGCGCGTTTCGCCGCTGCGACGCGCATGCGCGTCCACTGCGCGTAGGATTCGCTGCGGCAGAGTAATGTTGATTCGCGCGGCCTTGTCTCCAAGCTCGCTCAAATCGACGTCTACAACCGCCCAAGTCCAGCCCTTGAACGCGCGCTTGCGCTGCAGACTCGCTAGTGCAGAGGGCTTTGGAATCGGCTTCTGGTCATCCAGTAGTCCCTCCAAATGCAGCAGGATCGCCTCCTGTGCATTGCTTAAAGCCTCCTCCAGAGTGTCGCCAGCCGAGAAGCAACCTGGCAGGTCAGGAACAACCACGCCGTAGGCGTGACGTTTGTCACCCACTTCAATGGCAATCGGATATCTCATACTGGAGCCTCGCTAGATTCCTGCCTGCTTGCGAATCGCCTTGACCAAGCCGACACCGAGATCCTTCTTCGGAAGCGGGACTATGACCGTTCCCGGCTTCACCGGATGCTTAAACTGCTGATGGCTGCCACGAACCCGATGCAACCGCCATCCGTCGGACTGCAGTAACCGGATGAGCTCACGGCTTTGCATCGTGTGTATCATACACACTTAAGAGCCTGGGTGCGACCCTCCATGGCTTGACTCGAGCGGGATCCGACCCAGATGCAGTTGCGACGGCAGACGGCCGAGCATCCGTTCGGGACCATCAAGGCGTGGATGGGCGCCACGCACTTCCTCAGTAGACACCTACCGAGGGTGAGCGCCGAGATGGGCCTGCACGTACTGGCGTACAACCTCAAGCGGGTGATCAAGATCATGGGGACCGGGCCGCTGATCCAGGCGCTGCGCGCCTGATCGGCCTCACTGTGCTCGGCCCCTAAAAGCCGCTCCCCGCCCGAGTTATCACATAGCCTCGGCCAACAGCAGCCGTTCACATTAGTGGGATAAGTCTCCAGAAAGCGGACGCCCATTAACCGGTCCCTTGTCAAGTGGCGCGCGAAACCGCGACGCCGAAGCGTCGGAATATTCACGGTCGTCGATCGCGCACATCCTGTCTTTCGTTCTCTTGCTTGCATATCGGTAGCCGATGCGCACCAGACACCCATCTGGATCAGGTACGGACGCATCGCCGCCAAGTAGGGACGGCATCGATCCTCGGCTGAGCCCCAGAAAGTCCTCAGGTACCCGCCGCCGCTCAAGTGAGATCACAGTCCGCAAGGGCTCGCCGCGAAGCGGCGGCGAAGGTTGCTGCATGCGTGGGAGACGTGTCCTCGCAGAACGAGAAATCGCGCAAATCGGCACGACAAACGCTGAATCGGCAACCCATGCACCATCGCAAGTCCCTTGCGACACAAAATCTCTGCCGATGACCGCCTTTATGGCCGGTTCTTCAGAGTTTCCCCAAAAGCTAAGCTTCTGGCGCGCTCCGCCCGGCTCGGTCGGCCCGCCACGCGCGCGCACGCATGCAGCGCGCGGCGCTAATTCAACGTTGAATTGCAGTGGTAAACGGGCGCCATGCTTTAGCGGCCCGAGAGCCGTAACGGGATCGTCTTATTCCAGTTGGAACTGGTCGCTGATCAAGCTCCGCGACAACACGCCGTAGGCGCTGATGTCAATGCCCAACCTCAGCGCACGAGGAAATACTCTAGCGCTTTGGTACCGCTCGTAGGTTCTTACGTCGCCTGAGCGCGAGACCCGCGAACGCGATACCCATCAAGCCCAGAGTTGCCGGCTCTGGGACGCCAGTCGGTTCGCTAGTAAGCGTCGCGGCAAGACCGGTGCTCAAATAGCAGTAGCTGCAACCCTGGCTGCCAGTGAGCACCTCGAAATCGATCGTGCCACCGGCTTTCAGCGTTTCGCTGAGGCTGAACGCGTCGCTCAGACCGTACTGCGAAATGGTGCCGGCAAAAATTTGCTTCCCGTTGTCCAGAATCTCCACCGGATGGGAGTTCCCATGTGTATCGATGCCCGTGAACTCGCCGCTGATCTCGTACGTACCGGCGGCGGGTGCAGTAAACTGTGCGATGGCGGAGCCGCTTTCCGGATCCATGGCCAGCTCGTTCACGGGATAGACCCTGGTCGAGAACGTATACGGGCTGCCGCTTGAGTTGGCACCGACGATTACCGAGTCCGGTACCGCGCCGCCGCTCCACCACTCGTTCACCCCGGGCGCTAGGCTTTGAAGGGTTGTCAGCAAGGCGGGCGTCGTCTGCACGCTGTCGGTATAGAGATAACTCCACACCGAGCCGGGATTGGTCGTCGTCGAAAAGTCGGCGACCGCGTCATAGGTGGTCGCGTTAGCGGTCGCTGATAGAGCGAGGGCTATGAGGGGCGCGCCAAGAGCCAGGCGCAGGGCCCCGCAACTATTGATGTGCAGCGTAGGTGTACCCATGATGTAAATCTCCCGTGCGGCGCCGACGTGATTTTCTTTAATTTAATTTTCTCTTCTGCATCTGGCCCGTACTGAGCTGCGGGCCACGCGGTGCTTCAGAACCTGCGCGCGAGCTGGAGCCTACAACCGGGGGCTTGCGCCGGCAAGCGATGGTAAAATCTAAGCAGTTATTGTTAAATCTCGCCAAGCGCGATGAGCTGGTAAGCCGCGGGAATCGCACCGGGGCCTGCTCACGCAGGGGTCGAGCAGGCGCGGCGGGCCCCCTGCCCTGCGCCCGGCGCTTCTCGTGTGATCCCGCGCTACAAGGACAATCCGCGCTTTGCCGCCTTCTGCCGCAAGGTCGGCCTGCCGGAGCCGGGGGGAGACGTCTGCTGGTAAGCCCACCTGACTTGTTGCTTTGCCGGGCGTCCGCTATCCGCAATGTGAATGGCAGGTTTTGTAAATCGCGACAGGCAGCAGCGGGTCAGGAGCGGGCCTCGGGCTACCGGCTGCGGTCGGCCGGGAGTTGCGGCGAAGTGAATAAAAAATTACCGTCAATTACGTCCACAGTGGAGAATATTCGGATGGCAACTATCAAAGTGATTCAAAACGGACCATATTTGGTCCAAGGCGACGATGTGACGGCAGTCGATTGGAACGGCGCTGGCTACGCCATTGCCAAGCGTCCGTTTGCTCTATGTCGTTGCGGCGCTTCTACTACCAAGCCGTTCTGCGACGGGACTCACTCGCGAACAGGTTTTAGAGCGGCGGAAGCGGCGGTGCCCGGCAGTCAAGACAAACCAGCTAACGAGCCATAGGCGTTGAACGGGGCGAAGTTCGGGTCCGATGAGCTTCGCATGCGCCCCAGGGATCGGCTGGTAGAGTCGGGATGTGACGCGGTGACATTAGGTTCGGGTGGTCTGTTGCCGCCTCTTTCGTCTGGCGGTGCCCAAGTACCCGCGCCGTCGCTCCGTTTTCACACCCCGCTCATCGAACCGGACGTGCGGATCTCCCGCATCCGGCTCTCGGACAGAACGTCACGCCTTCACCCACGACGGGCCGCGTCCAAGCTGTGTGAGGCGTACGAGACCGAAGTACCCGTACAGGTGCGAGAGTGGATAGCTCCCGCCCCGGTGTCGCCTGACCTTGTGCTTGTTGCGCAGCCACCGACGTAACCGCACAGCGGTGTAGTTGTCGAGCGCCCGGTACGCGGGGCGGACGGTACCTACTTGGAAGTAGTTCGCCCAGCCGCGTAACGTGCGGTTCAACTGCTCAACCAGCTGTGTGGTCTCTTGCCACGTTCCGGAGACCGCGGTCAACGCATGGACTTTCTCGACCATGCGCCGGATGCTTTTCTTCGACGGCCGCACGCCCAAGTAGGCTTTGCCGGTCGTGCGCTGATACATCCGCCCGAACGTGTACCCCAGGAAGTCGAAGCTCCCTTCCGGTACCTTGCAGATCCGTGTCTTCTCCTCGTTGACCGTCAGCTTCAGTTTGCCCATGAGCTCGCGCATCCGGGTCAGCGCCTCGGCGGCGTTGCCCCGACTGCACAGGATCACGAGATCATCCGCATAGGTCACGATGCGACTGCCAAGGCGCTCTTCCAGTCCGAGCTTCTTCCATCCCAGCACGAACCGGCGCATGTACAGATTGGCCAGCAGTGGTGAGATCGGAGAACCTTGCGGGATGCCGCGACCACTGTCCTTCGCTTCGGTCGTGCGCGTCTTCCGGCCTCGATCATCGGTTTCTTCGACCGCGCATTCCAGCCACATCTTGATCAGATGCAGCACACGTCCGTCCACGATGCGCCGCGCAAGCGAGCGCATCAGGTCGGCGTGCGGGATGCTGCCGAAGTAGTCCGCAAGGTCGGCGTCGACGACTTCCGGATGGTCATAGAACAGCGCCTCTTCCACGTCGATCACCGCCTGCTGGGCATTGCGGCCCTGTCGATAGGCGTACTGCTCGGGTGGAAGATCAGCATCGAAGATCGGGTCGAGCACCAGCATCGCTGCTGTCATGCAGACCCGATCCCGCAGGGTCGAGATGTCTATTCCACGCGATCGTGAACGGGGTTTCCACGGGAAGGTGAACACGGATTCCACGGCAACGTGAACAGCGTTCCACGGGATCGTGAACACTTCGGCGCCGCGCGTGGCGCGGTGTTCACGGTCGTGGAAGAGTGTTCACGGTCGTGGCGAGTGAGATGGGCGGCTGGAGATTGATCGGAAGGCCGACCGCGTAGCCTTGGGACTTTTTGTCCTAAGGAGCCAGGTCGATGCCGAACGAAAGGATCTCCATGTCGAAGCTGAAGCAGCTGATCGGGCTGCAGACGAGCAACTTGAGCGTGCGGGCGCTGGCGCGTGCCCTGGGTCTGTCGATCGGGGCGGTCTCGAAGTACCTGCGGGCGGTGCGCGGGTGCGGGATAAGTGCTGCGGAAGCCGAGACGCTCCCGGAACGGGAACTCGAACAACGGGTGTTCGGGCCGGCGGTGGCGGGCAAGCCGGGAGCGCTGGTACCACCGGACTGTGCCTGGATCCATGGCGAGCTCAAGCGCCACCGGCATGTGACGCTGCAGCTGCTGTGGGAGGAGTACCGCGAGCGAAACGGTGCGTCTGCCTATCGGCGCAGCGCCTTCTGCCAGATCTACCGGTGTTGGGAGAAGCGGCTGAAGCGCTCGATGCGCCAGCGGCACTTTGCCGGCGAGAAGCTCTTTATCGATTACGCCGGGCGCACGGTACCGATTTACGGGGCGCACGGTGAGGAAGCCTTCCACGCGCAGCTGTTCGTGAGCGCGCTGGGCGCAAGCGGCCTGGCGTACGCGGAAGCCACGCGCACCCAGGCGTTGGCAGACTGGCTCGCCAGCCATGTGAGGGCGCTGGAGTACTACGGCGCCGCGCCGACGATCTTCGTTCCTGACAATCCCAAGGTTGGCGTCACGCGCGCCGATCGCTATGAGCCTGAGCTGCAGCGCTCGTACGAGGAGCTTGCGGCCCACTATCGTGCGGTGGTTATCCCGGCGCGACCGTACCGGCCCAAGGACAAAAGCCGCGTGGAACTGACCGTGTTGCTGGTGTGTCGGTGGATCCTGGCACGCCTGCGGCACCAGCGCTTCTTTAGCCTCGAGGAACTGAACGCGGCGATCCGGCCGCTGCTCATCGAGCTCAACGAGCGGCCCTTCCAGCGCCTGCCGGGCTCTCGGCGCAGTGTCTTCGAGGCGCTCGACCGGCCGGCGATGCGGCCGCTGCCAGTCAACGCGTACGTGTACGCCGAGTGGAAGGAGCGCGCCGTCGCCTTTGACTACCACGTCGATGTCGATCGTCACTACTACAGCGTGCCGCATGCGCTCGTCGGGCATGCAGTGTGGGCACGCTACACGGCGGCAACCGTAGAGATCTTCTTCCGCAGCCAGCGCGTGGCCACCCACATCCGCTCCTACCAGCGCGGTGCCCACACGACGGTGCCCGAGCACATGCCGAAATCCCACCGGGCGCACGCGCAGTGGTCCCCGAAGCGCCTGATCCAATGGGGCGAGTCGATCGGGGCGCACACCGGTGCCATCGTCGAGCATCTTTTGCGCTCAAAGCCCCATCCGGAACAGGGATATCGCGCCTGTCTGGGGTTGCTCGCGCTCGCCCGGCAGTACGGCGAGGGGCGGCTGGAGGTCGCCAGCGAACTTGCCGTGCGCTTGGGCAGCCCCACCCGCAAGAGCGTCAAGTCGATCCTCGAGAGCGGCCGTGACCGGCGTGCTTCGAGCACCAGCGAGCCGCTCGAGCTGCCGCTGCACGGCAACGTGCGCGGGCCCGATTACTACCACTGACCCTTCCTCAACCCAAGCCAAGGAGATGATCATGTTGACGAACCCGACGATCGAGACGCTCAAGACGCTTAAGGTGTACGGCATGCTCGAAGCGCTCGAGGAACAACAGCAGACCCCAGCCGTTCAGGGGCTGTCCTTCGAGGAGCGCCTGGCGCTGCTCATCGACCGGAGCGGCTGTACCGCCAGAACCAGCGCCGCACCCGACTGCTACGCGGCGCGCGCCTGAAAGTCGCCGAGGCCAGCATCGAAGACATCAACTACAAGGCCGCCCGGGGCCTGGACAAGCGTCAGATCGCGCAGCTGGCCACCGGGGAGTGGATCCGACGCTCGCAGAACCTGCTCATCACTGGGGCCACCGGTTCGGGAAAGACCTGGATCGCCTGTGCGCTCGCGCAGCAAACCTGCCGCCAGAGCCACTCGGTGCTGTACTGGCGCGTGCCGCGCCTGATCGAGGAGCTGCGTATCGCGCACGGCGACGGCAGTTACCTGAAGTTCCTGAAAACTCTGTCCAAGGCCGCCCTCATCGTGCTGGATGACTGGGGACTGACGGCGCTCGCCACCCAGGACCGCGCGGATCTCTTGGAAATCCTCGACGACCGCGTCAACACCGGCTCGACCCTGATCGCCAGCCAACTCCCCGTCGACAAATGGCACGCCTACCTCGGCGAGCCAACGCTGGCCGATGCGATCCTGGATCGCCTCGTTCATCACAGCCACCGCATCGAGCTGAAGATCCCCGGCGAGTCCATGCGCAAGATCCGGGCGCCTGCGGATGCCTGACCTCATCGCAACTCCAGCGCTTCTGCCCGCCTGCGGCGGTCAGACTGCGCTGCGTTCTGAGGAACGATGAAAAGAAATCCGCAACCCAACTCGCTTGACGATCGTGAACACCTGAAGTAGAAACGTAACCTCCAGCTGCCCGCTCCACGCACCGTTCACCATCGCGTGGAATTACTGTTCACGACGACCCAGCGGCCTCAAGTTGCCGTTGGCTTTCGGGATATACACTCGTCTGATCGGATCCGGTCGGTACGCCTCCTCCCTGAGCGCAAGCGCCAGTTCGCCCAGCCACCGCTCGACCCCATACGCCTCGATGTCCGCGAAGTCCTGACCGTCCACGCCCGGCGCCCCCTTGTTGGAGCGGCATTGAGCATAGGCATGCGCCAGGATGTCCTCGCGGTAGATCTTGTCGTACAGGGCGTAGAAGCGGTAACTAGCTTCCGTCTTCGCTTTCGCGTGTAACGCCCTCTGCAGCTTCTGAACGCTTTTCGGAGTTGATAGGTTGCCCAATCTCCTGTCCCTCGCTACGTCTTTGCGTTTGTCCTGAACTAAGGCCCCTTCCCTCCGCCGGCATTACCCGGCTTCCGCGGTAATACGGGCCTCTCCGTCACCCCATGGCGCCCGGCCCATCCCTCGCGGGCGTCCGGTTAGTCATCACTGACCACGCCGTGGGGCTTCCCGTGTTGCGTGCGCTTTCCCTTGTGTACATGCCATCGCCACTACCCCGGCGCAGCCACTGGGTGCCTCGTCTGCTCGCTTCCCCAGCCGTATCAGCCTTCCCCGATCAGAGTTTCGGGTCGGCCTGCGCATCGTCCTTTTCGAGGTTTGCTCAGCGTTCACTCGCGTTACAGCCTGCACACGCGCGCCATCACCGTATTTCGTGATAGCTTCACCGAAGGCTTCAACCGTTTCGTTACCTCCACAGTTGCTCCGGTTGCATCCGGCTGGAGCAGTTGCCGGGTGGGACTTTCACCCACTGGAAAGCGCCGCCTTTTCACGGCGCACCCCTAAAGCAGACACTGGCGACGGTCGGCTCAGGGTCAACTCCGGTAATTCAGCCCAACTCGGCGGCAGCCGGCCACAAGCAGGCAACGACCTGGCCGAAATGGCGCCTCGACGCGGACGCTCGCGACGTTACCTAAACTTGGTCAACTCGGGAGGGAATGTAGCGCACCCTTGACGATGCCCAGCAACTCCTTGCGTGTAGCACCCGTGGCGGCTTGGAGGGTCAAACCGAAGTTGAGGGTCTGCACCATGTGCGCGAGCACGTCCTCATCGACAGTTTCTGGCAGGTCACCATCGACCTTTGCACGTCGGAACCTCTTGCGCAGGCCCGCTAGCCCTGCGGTGCGCTGCGCGGCGAACTCCGACCGCAAGGGGTCATCGCCACAAGACAAAGCCCCGTGCACCCACAAACATGTTCCCGGGGACTGTGCTTTGGTCAGCATGTCGACGACGCCGTAGAAGAGACGCTCCATCACCCGGCGAGCCGTCGGCTCTTTGAGAGCTTCGCTTAGGTACCGGGACGGTCCTTCGAAGTACCGCTCAAGCGCCAGCCGATACAACGCCCTTTTGTTACCGAACGCGGCGTAGAGGCTCGGGCGGTTGATGTCCATAGCTTCGGTCAGATCCCCCACCGACGTGCCCAGGTACCCCTTTCGCCAGAACGCCTGCATGGCACTGTCGAGTGCTTGGTCGGCATCGAACGCACGCGGTCGCCCACGCTTCTCTTTGATTCCTTTGCCTTTCATACCTGTAGGTACATAAATAGTTGACGGGCGTCTGTCAAGCGGCGTAACTTCTGTACCGATCGGTACATATCTGATTCTCTGGGTCCTGGCGGACGGCGCGTTGGCCCATCTGAACGACTTTCTAAAATAGGGGCCCGCGAGGCCAACAAAGCACTCTCAAGAAGGAACAGCAGCATGGATCGATTGCAGGGCAAGGTTGCCGTAGTGACCGGCGCCAGCAGCGGAATTGGTCGGGCGACCGCGAGGTTATTTGCTGCTGAAGGCGCGTTCGTCTTCATCACCGGACGGCGCCAGGACGAGCTTGACGGAGCTGTGGCAGAGATCGGAGCCAATGCTGTCGGCGTTCGCGGCGACATCGCCAATCTCGCCGATCTCGATCGCCTCTTCGAGCGGATCAAGACTGAAAAGGGACGGATCGACATTCTGTTTGCCAACGCCGGCGTGGGTGAATTGCTGCCGCTCGGCGCGATTACCGAAGCGAGTTTTGACAAGACCTTCGACGTCAATGTGAAGGGAACACTGTTCACCGTGCAGATGGCCCTGCCGCTGATGCCAAGAGGATCCTCGATCGTCCTCAACGCATCGATGGTTTCGGTCAAGGGCATGCCGGCGTTCAGCGTCTATGCCGCGAGCAAAGCCGCGCTGCGTTCCTTTGCGCGCAGCTGGATCGTCGATCTGAAAGACCGCCAAATCCGTGTAAACGTCGTGAGCCCGGGTACCATACCTACGCCAGGTTACGACCAGCTTTTTCACATCCTCACTCCTAGCTTCGTTAGCTCTAGTTTCGCGGTGCCGAGGTGTATGCGCACACGTTCACCGCCGTCGTCAGATCCCGCAACGCCAGTTCTTACGTCCCAGTCACGGCGCGCAGCGCGCGCTCTGCGGCGTTGTTGTCGATCTCCAGCCGCCCGTCGTCGCGATATCGCGTGAGCGCTTGCCAGTTCGCAAGCGCATAGCGGATCGCCACGGCCAGTTCGCTCTTCTTCGACAACGTTCTCACTCTCCTGTGCAACCAAGTGAGCACTCGAGCTCAGGACCTGCGCGCGCCTGGCTACCCCGCATCGTTCATCGGTGCGGCCGCGGATCTCAGCTTCAATGCCGTGAGCCGTCCGATCCGATCAAGCGCCTCGGCGGCAATCGGCGAGGCCAGCGCCGTGTGGATGTCGAAGAACTTGCGTCGCACGTGGGCCCAACAGGCCTCTTCCGTGATCCGATCGCCATAGAGTCGATCAAGCCGGCAAAGGCATCGGCTGGAGCACGCCGGTAAAGCTCGCCAGATGCGCTCGCGGCCGCTCGCCCTTGCGATCCGCGGAGTAGCGGAAGAAGACGGCGGGGGGCTCCTCGCTCGCGGCGGCCGATCATCCCGAACGTACGCCCACAGCCGCCCCTGCTTGGTGGTCCCTCGACCCGGGCAGAGCACAGGCACCGGGGTGTCGTCGCCGTGGAGCTTGTAAGTGGCGAGTACGTAGCGCACGAGGGCCTGCACGAGCGGGGAGAGCAATGCACTCGCTCCACCCACCCAGTCCGCAAGCGTCGAACGATCAAGCTCGAGGCCTTCACGGGCGTAGATCTGGCTTTGGCGATAAAGCGGCAGTGATCGGCGTACTTGGACACCAGCACGTGAGCCAGTAGAGCTGGGCCGGCGAGGCCTCGCTCGATCGGGCGGCTGGGGGCACTGGCCTGCACGATCTTCTGGCAGGCGGCGCAGGAGAGCTTCGGACGCACGTGCCGCATGACCTGTAGCGCCCTGGAACATACTCGAGCATCTCGGAGATATCCTCGCCTAAGTAGCGCAGTTCTCCGCCGCAGGTCGGGCACGTGCAAGGCGGATCGTGCACGATCTGCTCGCGCGGCAGATGTTCGGGCAAGGCACGTCGCACGGGCTTTGCCTGTGGCTCCTTCGGCACCGGGCGCATCTCGAGGGGCTTTTGCGCAAGACTGGCTTCCAGATCCTCGATCGAGAGCTGCATCTGCGTGAGCTCGCGATCCAGCTGCTCGGAAGAGCGGCCGTACCTCTGGCGCTCAAGCAGGCGATCTCAAAGCGCAGCTTCTCAAGCTGGAGTTTTTGAAAGAGGACGAGCGCTCGGTGGCTCGAGCTTGGCGCTGCGCTCGGCAAGCGCGGCGTCACGTGGAGGAGAATGCCTTTTAAGGCTTCGATGTCGTTCGGCAGATCTGCCGCTTCAGGCATGCGCTATTATAGCCAACTCGGCAGTGCGGCGCGAGAGAATAGTGCTAGAAAATAAGGGATTTTTATACCGCGAGCTGCGGAGCTGCTGTGCGAATCGGACGCCGCCAATCGATCCCTTCAAGCAACATCGCCAGCTGCGCTCCACTCAACACCACCGTGCCGGAAGGGCATGCGGCCACACGAAGGGCCGCGCTCCAGGCGCTCGCAAACAAACACAGCCCATCGCCACTCCACCACAGAATCTCACCCGATCCCCCGCTCGACCGCGAAACACGAACAGATGCCCGCTGAAGGGATCCTCGGCGAGCTGGGTCTGCACGAGAGCAGCGAGGCCATCAAATCCCTTGCGCATGTCGGTCGAGCCCGCCGCCAGCCACACTTGCGCGTTCGGCGGTAGTGCAATCACCGACGCACCAGCAGATCGATCACCCGCGCAAGCGCCTTCGTATCCACCCGGCCCTGAAGCACTATGCTGTGGCCGTTCGCAAGCTTGATCTTAATGAGCTCAGAGCTCCCTTGCAGCGGCTGGTTCTGCTCGGCACTTGAACAAGGGCACGCTCAGTGGGCATCACCGTCGGAGTACTCACCTTCACCGGCAACAGCGCTGCGGTGCCCTTCGCTGCGTTCGGATCCAGCAACCCCTGCCGATACAGCTGTCGCCAGGCGAACACCTGGTTCGCGTTCAGATCATGCCGCCGGGCAACGGTTGCAACCGATGCGCCCCTCACGTGCGTCTCCTCCACGATCCGGCGCTTCTCCTCAATCGTGTGCGGCCGACGCGGTCCTGTGCGGCGGCCCAGCGAGTCGGTTACAACGCTCTCTTCGGCGGAGGTGTCCACTTAGCCCTTACGTGGGCACCTACCACGTGCCCACTTAGCCGATCATCGGCATCATCTGCGCCGACTGCTATGCGGCCACGGCCGGACGGTTACCGACCAGCTTGGTCTGACCAAAGAGCAGATGACGGGTTTCATAGCTTCCCAGGCTGCCGTAATCCCGCTTGGACGCGTCGGCGTCCCCGATGAAATTGCGAAGGCCGTCCTGTTCCTCGCCTCCGACGACAGCAGCTTCGTCAATGGAATCGAACTCTTCGTCGATGGCGGCATGGCCCAGATTTGACGAACAACCGAATCCCGCCGCTTCCTATTATCTCTAGCTTACTTGGAAGGGGACGCTCGGGACCGGCGGCTCGGGGTCAGCACCGGACCTCTATGTCCCATTTGTCCCGATCGTGAAGGCCGGTGTGGAAAATCCGTATCAACGTCTAGCACGCGGTACCAGCGGATATCACACCAATGCTCCGGAATGGTGGGTAAGCTTGTGGGTAACCCCAAAAGTCCCACCACGATAAGGCTATGATTGCAGTGGAATTTACCGCTCGGGTTCGATCTCCCGGGCACCATATTCAATTCCATTGTTATATCAATCACTTACGTGGCTTTATTTTTGGGTCCGAGGGGCCCGACGTGCCATTCGCACTATAGAGGATTTGTGCGAAGCGTACGTAAGCCATTGCGCGGCCAGCCAAATCAAAAATCACTCCTTCTGAGCAAATTCGGATCGTGTCCCCGGACGTGGTGTACGAGTCGTGATGTCTGGTTCGATT
This sequence comes from uncultured Pseudomonadota bacterium, assembly GCA_963850955.1. Lineage (GTDB taxonomy): Bacteria > Pseudomonadota > Gammaproteobacteria > Steroidobacterales > Steroidobacteraceae > 13-2-20CM-66-19. The sequence continues at coordinate 2,250,314 of CAWKMW010000004.1, read as the reverse complement.
GGACTCGTGCTCAGCGTGCCACAGCGGACAGCCGAGCGGGTTGATTGTCGGTCAGCGTCTGCAAGCCTTCAAGTTGCATGTAGCGGCGCTGCAGGGCCCACTCATCGCTCTGCTCCAGGAGCAACGCGCCGACCAGGCGTGTGATGGCCGCTTCGTTGGGGAAGATGCCCACGACGTTCGTGCGGCGCTTGACCTCGGCGTTCAAGCGCTCGAGCGGATTGGTGGAGTGGATCTGTTTGCAGTGCGCTTTGGGGAAGCCCATGAACGCGAGCACGTCGGACTCTGAGCCGTCCATGAGCGTGGCGAGCTTGGGGAACTTCGCGCGCAGCTGATCGGCGACGCTGCGCCACTGCGCGTGAGCGGCCTCGGGGGTTTCCTGCGCGAAGACGGTGTTGATCATCGCGAGTACCATTTGCCGCTGCCCCTTGCCCGCGTGCGCCAGGGCGTTACGCAGGAAGTGCACCTTGCAGCGTTGCCAGGTCGCTTTCAGCACCTTCGCCGCCGCCGCTTTGAGTCCCTCGTGAGCGTCCGAGATCACCAGCTTCACGCCTCGCAGCCCCCGGCGCGTGAGGGAGCGCAGGAACGCACTCCAGAAGGGCTCCGCTTCGGAAGGTCCGATCGCCATGCCGAGCACTTCACGCACCCCGTCGGTGTTCACCGCCACGGCGATTATTACGGCGACGGAGACGATCCTCCCGGCTTCGCGCACCTTCACGTAGGTGGCATCGATCCACAGGTACGGCCAGTCCCCTTCGATCGGGCGACCCAGGAACGCCTGCACCCGCTCGTCGATCTCGGTGCACAGCCGCGACACCTGGCTCTTGGAGATCCCGCTCATGCCCATCGCTTTCACCAGCTCATCCACTGAGCGGGTCGACACCCCCTGGATGTACGCTTCCTGGATGACGGCGGCGAGCGCCTTCTCGCCCGTGCGCCGGGGCTCGAGGAACCCGGGGAAGTAGCTGCCCTTGCGCAGCTTAGGGATCTTCAGATCCACCGATCCTGCGCGTGTTTCCCAGAGCCGCTCGCGGTAGCCGTTGCGGCTATTAGCCCGATCCGGGCTGCGCTCCGCGTACGCCGCCGCGCACAGGCTCTCGGTGTCCATCTCCATCATCCGCTGAGCAACGTACTGGATCATCTCGCGCAGCAGATCCGCGTCCGCCCCCTTCTCGGTAAGCTCCGCCAGTGCCATATTGGTCTTGGTGGTCATCGTGGTGTCCTCGGTCAAAGTTGAAGGTGTCGCAACCCAACCTTAACCAGAAACCACGATGACCGCCTTTGCTCCGCGGCCTGACGGCCGCGTCGCCCCTACCGCCTTGCGGCTAAAGCGAAAGGCCCGGATCCGAAGATCCCTCGTACACCACTCCCGGGGACGTCAGCCAAATTCGAGCCGTACGTGTCGAGTGTGGGTAACTTTAGGGCTCGTGTTCTCACCTGAGTTTTTCGTTCCTCCGTTCCTCTACCTCGCTTAGAAGCACTGCCCGTAGTCTGGCGTCCCCTCGCCGACTCTGTGCAGGTGGCGCCATGCTACTCGCCCAACGCATTCAGGCGACCTTGGCGCTAGCATCCAAGGGCAGTGTTAAGCAGAAACCTCTGGGAAATGGGGGGCAGATGACGCTTGCAGAGTGGATGTTATTTGGTGCGGTCCTGCTGTTTTTGCTCACTCTCGCGCCTGTGAAAGCAAGTAAGCGCCTGCTGAAGGCCGTCTGGCATGGGCAGCGGGAGCAGTAAATGATGTGGGGCGAGGTGGACACGTAGCATTAGGTGTCCACGTGGAGCCCAGCCCAGATGGACACCTGCGCAGAAGCGGTCGCTACGGATGCATTGGGCCGGCGCACCGGGCCGCGGCAAAGACACACCCTCGAGCAGAAGCGACGGATCGTCGAGGAGACGCACGTGCGCGGAGCCTCGGTAGCGACGGTGGCACGTCGGCACCAGGTAAACGCGAACCAGGTGTTCACCTGGCGGCAGCTGTATCGGCAAGGATTGCTCGAGGAGAAGGGGACGGGAGAGGCAGCCGAGATGCTGCCGGTGAAGGTGACGACGCCGACCGTGTTGCCCACCGAGCATTCTCGGATGCGGCCAGCGCCAAGCACTCAGCGGCGCTGTCCCAGCGGATGCATTGAGATCGAGTTGCCGAGCGGGGCCTGCATCCGCGTGCATGGCCCGGTCGATCGGGCAGTCCTCAAGCACGTCGTGGCGCTGCTGGTGCGCGGATGATTGCGCTGCCGGCTGGCGTGCAGGTGTGGCTGGCTGCTGGCAGCACCGACATGCGCAAGGGGTTCGATGGTTTGGCGGCTCTCGTACAGATGCAGCTGGCCGAGGATCCCTTCTCCGGGCAGCTCTTTGTGTTTCGCGGCCGCGGCGGGGACCGGGTGAAGATACTGTGGTGGAGCGGGGATGGGTTGTGTCTCTTTGCGAAGCGCCTGGAGCGCGGTCGCTTCGTGTGGCCGCAGGCGACGCATGGCACGGTGGCGTTGAGCGCAGCGCAGCTATCGATGCTCCTCGAGGGGATCGATTGGCGACGACCGGTGCGTACCACGGAGCCACGAGTCGCTGTATAAAAAGCCTATATTTATAGTCTTTTCCCTCGCTCCGGTGTGCGGCACTTGTTATAATGACACATGCCGCGCGCAGGCACGCTGCCGAACGACATCGAGACCCTCAAGCGACTGCTGCTTGAGCGCACCGCGGCCCTCGAACTAGCCCAGGCTCTTCTGCTGTCGCGGCAACACGAGATCGAGCAGTTGAAGCTGCAGATCGCGCGGCTGCGGCGGATGCATTTTGGCCGCTCCTCGGAAGCACTCGACGAGCAGATCCGGCAACTGGAGTTCAAGCTCGAAGAGCTCGAGAGTGAGGAAGCGAGTCTGCCCGTGCCGGCGCGGACGGCCACGGAGCGCCGCAAGAGCGTACGCCGCCCGTTGCCGGAGCGCTTGCCGCGCGAGCGCGTGGTGCATGAGCCGGCTGCCACGTGTGTCTGTCCCGAGTGTGGCGGGACACTACGTGCGCTCGGTGAGGATGTCGCCGAGATGCTCGAGTACGTGCCGCAGCACTGGAAGGTGATCCGGCATGTGCGCCCCAAGTACAGCTGCGCCCGCTGTGAGCAGATCGTGCAGGCGCAAGCGCCCTCGCGTCCCATCGCACGCGGTGTGGCAGGTCCCGGGCTCCTGGCGCACGTGCTGGTGTCCAAGTACTGCGATCACCTGCCGCTGTATCGCCAGAGCCAGATCTATGCCCGAGACGGCATCGAGCTGGAGCGCTCGATCCTCGCCGAGTGGGTCGGGGCGGCCAGTGCCTTGATGCAGCCTCTGGTGGAGGCGTTGGGCGCGTACGTGCTCGCGGCCGAGAAGCTCCATGCCGACGATACTCCGGTGCCAGTGCTGGCACCGGGCACGGGCAAGACCCAGCAAGGCCGGCTGTGGGACTACGTGCGGGATGATCGACCCGCAGGCAGCACCGATCCGCCGGCCGTTTGGCTGCGCTACTCCCCGGATCGCAAGGGTAAGCATCCGTGTGAGCACCTGCACAGCTTCGGCGGCATCTTGCAAGCGGACGGCTATACCGGCTTCAACGGCCTCTACGATCGAGCCAAGCTCCCGCCCACCGAGGCGGCCTGCTGGGCGCACGCGCGGCGCAAGTTCTACGACGTCTTCAAAGCCACGCAGTCACCACTCGCCCAAGAGGCTCTGCAGCGCATCGGGGCACTCTACGGCATCGAGGAACAGATCCGCGGTCAACTGCCCGAGGAACGACGGCGCGTACGCGAGGAGCATAGTGCGCCGTTACTGGCCGATCTCAAGCGCTGGCTCTTAGCCCGTGTGCAGCAGTTATCGAAGAAGTCCGAGCTCGCTGGGGCCATCCATTACGCGCTCGGTCGTTGGGAAGCGCTGTGCCGCTTCTGTCATGACGGCCGGATCGAGATCGACAATAACGCCGCCGAGCGCGAGTTGCGCGCCGTCGCCCTGGGACGCAAAAACTATCTCTTCGCCGGCGCCGACTGCGGCGGCGAGCGCGCCGCGGCGATCTACAGCCTGATCGGCACGGCCAAGCTCAACGGCCTGGATCCGGAAGCCTACTTGCGGCTCGTCCTCGGTCGCATTGCCGAGCATCCGATCAATCGCATCGAGGAGCTCCTGCCTTGGAACGTCGCTCAAGAACTCGCCGCGCAACCCGCACTCGCCGCATAAAGCATTAATGGCTACGTCAAGACGGCGCTGAGCGGACGCTTACGAAAGCAACGCGGCACAAGGCCTTTGATAACTCCAATCCTCGCGACCCGAGCTTCTATCAACACGCCGTTAGCTCTCGGGCGCTTGGCGCTCATATCAATGGAATCGAGACATTTCCATTCTTCGCTGCCGCGGTTTTGCTAGCAGAGTTTCGCGGCCAGCCGCAACACTGGGTGGACGCCCTAGCGGTTGCGTTCGTCGGCGTCCGCGTGGTTTTCGTTCTGGCGTACCTGGGGAATCGGCCGACAACCCGCACGCTGCTTTGGAACCTTGCCTTCTTCGTCAATGCGGGAATATTTTTCATGCCGTGGTGGGGACCAGTACGTCGGCACTGGATTCAAAGCTAAGCCACGACCCCTACCGGCTTGCGCTTGTGTTGGATTCCGGCCGGCTAATGGCCGCTCGTATAGGCCAACTCGTCGGCAGGCGCCGATCCCTCGGAGGTAGCGACACTCCCTCGGGACGGTAAATCCAGTGCTTCCGATGCTGGAATGCTGGATACCATTCCGAGGTGCGGCTCGCGGCTGCGTTGGCGCCACCGAGTCAGATGGGTATGGACGTCCGGCCACGTCAGCCCCTCGAGACTTCCGAGCGAGTCGGCGAACTCCGCTAGTCTCTCGTAATGAGTGGCAAGCAAATAGAGCTCGTTGAGGACTTCTTCGTCCTGCAAGGTGGGAAGACGAGTGCGGATGGCGCTCGCCAGCTCGCGATAGCGGCGAGACTGTTCGGAATACTCGCAAGGAGTGGAATAGGATCCCATGATCGGAGGCCGGCTTCGGCTTGCAGTGCAAACCCAGATTCTCAGCGCGCTCCGACAGACCCGCCGTAAGGCGCTCTCAACGGAGCGTGTCAGCTCAAGTCTCTGCTGCTTGTGGGCAGTGTCCTACGAGCAGAGCCGACCTTCAACTCAACGCGCCTACAGCCTCCAATCGGGTCGCTGTGTAGAAGCGCGAGAACGAGCGAGTGCCGTCACTTCGTGCCCGCCGCGAATGAGCTCGCGTACCACGGGAGCCCCAATCGACCCAGTACCGCCGAAGACCAGAACCCGCATTTGGATCTCAGTCGTCTGCCGCAAGGTCGTTGCAATCAAGAGCTGGCACGCTAAGGCGCGTCACGGGTGGAATTGCGCTGCATCCATTCTGCCAGTTCCCGTTCGCTCACTGAGCCCTCTGCGACTGCGACTATCGTCAAAACCTCGTCCTCTTCGGCAGGCTCAAGCGAGTATCCGTTCGCGAACAGGAATGCGCGTGCGGTGAGCAGTGCTGTACGCTTGTTGCCATCAACAAACGGATGGTTCTTTGCAAGACCAAGACACAGGCTCGCGGCAAGCTCGAACACCGTAGACTTCGGCTCGTATGCGAGCTTGTTCCGTGGACGATCGAGCGCGCTTTCCAGAAGCCCCGGGTCTCGAATGCCGCCGAGGCCGCCGAACTCATAGATCGCTTCGTCATGAATTGCCGTGACGAGCGCCGTCGCCAGCCACTTCAGACCCCTCACTTCTTGGCGAGCTCGTGCAGCGCGTTTCGATGGCGACGCATGTAGTCGCGCGTGGACTCGATCACCTTGGCGAACTCAGGATCGTACGGGGTGAGACGTATGCCTTCGGCCGTCCTGATGGCAAACAGCTCATCGCCCTCGGCAACTCCGAGCGACTCGACGACGTCCTTCGTGAGAATGACTCCCAGGGAATTGCCCACTTTGCGAACTCTGACCGGCGCAGCCATTGAACCAACCTCCCGTTGCGTGTTGTTATAACATTTGTAATACCAGTTTGCAACGTGACCGCGGTCGGAGCTCTCTCAAGGCTGTAAAACTGGTTCGAATCCCGTAGGGAGCGCCATAAAATTCAATAGGTTAATGATCATCAGCTGAGCTCGTACGGATCCCGTACGGAAAGTCTCGCCATGCTCACCAGCAGAACCTGGCTGCCTCAGGATGCACAGAGCCATGTAAGAGCGAACTCCATATCTTCAAGGCACGGTACGTCGATGGCGTGCTCGAGATCGAGATTCCCAAGCAGCCTCGAGTCGAGACCACGCGGATTGCGGTAACTGTCAATTGAAGTCCGGCAACCTGGTCTAGCCTCGAGATGTTCGGCCGTGGCGGCGACAGAGTACTGTCGTCCGTCGTGGCCGTTTTGCCGTCAGTTCGGGACAGTCTGAAGAGCGGCGATGTGAAGATTGAGCGCGCCCGGTCCCCCGTTTGCCTTGTCCGCCAGCCTTGCCGAGGATTGATCTAAGAGCGGCCCGCGTTCAGGGAATCATTCCACACTCAAACATTTTGTTGGCAATGGGCGCTGCAATTCTGTTGATGAATTCCTTACGCATTTGCGGATCGTTGCGCAGAATGCCAATGGCCCGCTGTTCCTCCGCGCTCGGTGGAGCGTGCTGCTCCTTTTTCATCCACAACTGCTCACAGCTGGCGGCCTGGTATTTTTGTACGATCTTATCGGCCATCGAGTCCACCATCGGAAACTGCTGCGCTTGCGCGCCCATGGGACGCAACAGCGTCACTCCCAACAGAGCCAAAGAACATCCACCGGCAATGGCGATCCACGGATAGGGACGCTGAATCATGGTTTTCTCCTAAGTTCAAATTACCTTGTCGAGTCGGATCGTCAAGCTCGAAAACCCTCAGTGTTGCTGCGCGAGCGTCCGCGCTTTCCTACTAGCCACCTCACCTTGCTGGCGAGCCCGGTTGATGCTGCCGACCGGTACACTGTCCGCCGTCGTGTTCGCGGTGACGTCAAAATAGACTGCGTTAGCCAGATCCGGCGCGAGCTTCGACTTGGCTAAAAGCGTGAGCCGCGCGACACTGTGAAACGGACTTTCTGTTCTTTTCCATTCGACACTTGCGTTTTCTGTCCAGAAGTTCGCATCCTGGCGCTTGCCCCAATACGTCATCCGCTCAGCATCGAGGAGCTGTAGCCCTATGTCGAAGGCGCTCATCTGGCTGTCTTCGTTAAGGTGCCGGGCCAGCTCCTCCTGCAGTGCGCTCGGATCATTCCGGGCCAGAGGATGCGCTGGGTTGCTGGCGAGCGGCGTGGCCGAATGCTTCACGTGATCCGTCGGCCCGTGGCGAAAAGGCACGTTGCTCCCGTAGTGCAGGGACTGATACGGCCTTATCTTTTGATGCGCCTGCACTTGCACCAGAGCCAGGATCCTCAACACCCGTAACTTGTCCTTGAGCGGCAGAGACCAAAGGCCGACGGCGGGGTTCGAGGCCGTCAGCACCTTCATGATCGCGAGAAACCCGTGCGAGTCGTTAATGGGCAGCGTTGTCGTGTTCTGCAAGGAGAAATCTTGGCGGTTTACGTTCGCGGGCGGAACACTGGCGCCGTTGCGCGTGAGATCGACCGAAAATGACAAAGAGCGAACGTCGGCCTTGAAATCAGAATTCACCTTCGGATCAGCGTTCGCGAACCGTACGGCGGCCGGGTACACGCCAGGGTGGGCGAAGATACCCTGGGCGAGACGCTTCGCCAGCGCGGGGTCCCGTCCTTGGGTTACATCAAAAACCTCGAACTGCGCGCGGGCGCAGGTACCCTTGACATGCGTTCCACGACCCAGAGCTCGATGTTGTTGGGCAGCTGCTTGCGCTTGCAGTAGTAGAACCTGTTCGACGATTGCCGCGATGCGTGCCGGTTCACCGCCGAGATCCCGTTCTGCGTCGCTGCCAGTTACGCCAAACATTCGGGTCAGAAATAACACGGTCCCTCTCAGCCGAGCCGGCAGATGAATTTCAGCGCGGTCACGCTGGGCAGAAAACAATAGGCGGCAGCCCGCGTCGTCACGAAGCTCGAGAATCCCGTGATCTTGATAGGCGGCGCGCCACCGGCTTGCGGGATCACGAAGATGCTCTCTGCCGGATCCTGCGCGCCCACGATGGGATCCTTGGACTTGGGCGGTAACCGGACCGCTCCGGCAAATTCGCTCTCATTGACCCATTGGCTCAGCACGAACTCGTATTGATTCTCGAGGTTTGAGTTGATGAAGTAGCCGAGCAACCCGCGTTCGATGCCGTCATGGGGCTTCGTCGGATCATAGGCCGGCCCGTAAGGCAGCCCGCGACGGATCAGCCGATGCGTATTGTTGCTGCCCCCCGGAGTTCCCTGGCCGGTGACGGGCTGGCCACGCGGATTAATACGGCGGATGTGTGCGCCCACCGGACAGCGCAGCCCCTTTGGATCGCCCGAGCCATCGGCGTTGACGTATTCGAAGTTATTGAGTTGCTCCGGCGGGATTCCGCCGGGGGGGCTATTGGTATCCGGGGACAACGCCAAGGGAACACCATTGCGCCAGCGGCCGCACATCTTGGCGGCGAGCAATTCCGGATCGATCTTGTCCTTCTGCGATTGCAGGAAATCCCTAAAACCCACGACGTCCGTCATGATCATCTTGAAGGCGGCAAAGCTGCCGTTGAGCCCGAGTTCTCGCGGCTCGGGCACAAAGTAATTCTCCGCCTCCTCCTGTAACACGAAGAGCCAGGGTTCGCAGGGCTGCTGGTGATCCGGCGGATAACGCTCGGGGCCGCCGCGAATGGTGGGCTGGCCAATGCCGTCCGTGTAGCCGAAGTGAACTTTGGGCGTCGGAACGGGCTTGCCGTCCTGCATTTCGATCAACGCCATTCCGTCCTGACGCCAGAGCTCTCGAAAGGCATCGCCTTCGGCAAAGAGTGCTGCGAGCCGATCGCTATAGCTCGTCATCGCCTCCGGATTCAAGGCATGGAGGGTTACGAGCACATGATCGGCCCCTCTCCCGAAGGGGCCGATCCAGTGCTGCGGCGCGCTAGGTCCCGTGTCGCCCACGAGCTTCGCCCGCGCGGCGGCGCCTTCGGTAAATGCGCCGAAGGACTTAAACGAGAGCGCCGGCACTCGCTCCTGGATCTCGAGCGCCACCAGCCCCGGCCACGTGATGCCCACATTCAGGCAATAGTCTGGCTTGCGGCGCGGCGTATCGGCGGGGTTGTCCCCGGGGCCTCGTTCAAAACCGACGTGCCAGTCCTCAGCCGTGGTGATCTGGGGTACGTCCGACTCATCGCCACCGACCCAGCGGCCCAGGAGCTTTCGCGCGCTCGTCGGATTGGCCACGCTCAGCAGGAAATGCCGCACCATTGGCATTCGATACCCACGCACGATCAATCCCTGGATATCCGCTAGGTTCAGCGCGCTCTTGCCACTTCGTGCCGAAGGAGCGCTGGCGTCGGAGGACTCCGGGTCGCCTCGACCCAGGATACGACCCAAGAAACCTCCGCCGCGCTTTGTGGACAACGCCGCAGTTTTCTCGTCGTCACTCATGAAGCCGATTCTGCCTTGCGATCGGCAATGAGCGCGTGAATATCTTGGACCGACAGCCCCGGATAAGCCTGATAGAAGCCGATGGGTGTACGGTTCGCGCCGGCCGCAAAGTCAATGAACTCCTGAAGGTGTTTGCGGCAGGGCGATGGCGGCGCGCCCTGGGTGAATTTGAACAGCAGATCGAACACCTGGCCGATGTTCTTGGTGAAATCGGCAATGTACGCGTCAAAATTGCCGTCGTAGACCGTAAAGAAACCAATCTGGTTGTCTTCCAGCGGCACGAACTGGGCAAAATGCGGCGTGCCGACCTTATCCAGATCCTTCGTCGTGCCGCTTCCCCGCGCCCGCAGGATCAGGTTTACCTCAATGGCGGCGAGCTTGGACTTCAGGGGCAGTATCACGAGGAACGGGTGAAGTTCACCTGCGCCACTGACGTCCGCGGCGGCCGCCAGGGCCTTAACTTCCTTGGCCGTGACGCCCGGGTAGGCCGTGTATAGGTTGACGGCCGTGAGGAGATGCTCCGCGGCCCATTCTACAAACGCATCGGCATGATCGCCGATCGGTGTCGGTGGCGGCTCTACCACGTGTGTGAAGATAGCGTCGAATACGGCTCCCGCACGCTTCGCAAGCTCGCCCATGAGCGCACTGAATTCCCCGTCAAAGTCACCGAGGAAGAGCAGACTCTTGTCGCTGAGAACCGTGAAGCGCGAATAGTGCACCGTTCCGATCGCATCCTGCGCTTTGTACGTTGCAGGCATCAGGGGTGGAAGCTGCTCCGCGAGCGCCTTGGCATCGGCGGCCGACTTCAGGGGAAAGCGGAGCGTGAAGTGATTCTGGCTCATGTTCTGTTGCTCCTTAGTCCGAGTCCTTTTGAATCGTCTCGGCCGCGGTGACTTGCTCCGCTTCCGATAACTGCGATGGGCCGATCTTGATGCTCAGCTTGTCGATTTTCCCGGTAAAGCGGAAGGGCACTTCGTAACTCTCGTCCACCGGCGTACGCGTGTCGACGCCCACATCGAAGGTCTCAAAGAAAGTCACGACCAGAGGTATCGTGTGGGGAATCGTCTTGCGATCCAACTCCTTTCCGTCCACCGATAACACACCGGTGCCGCCCTTGCCGGGGCCGGGCCCGTCGTACTTGAAATCGAATACCAGCGTGTGCTTACCCGAGCTGATGGCACTGCCTGTCCAAAAGTAACGCTTCAGATCCAGCAGGTTGTAGACGAACACCGGTCTGCCCTTGCCTATCCCAAATGCGTCGGTGGCAAACACTGCAATGAGGAGGAGCGCGGCCAGCGCCGTAAGGGTGTGTCCAACCCGCCTGCCGCCGCTCGACCAATTTCCTCTTCGGCCGAGCCAAGTCAGGAACAATCCCACCACCAACAGCCCCACGCCTGCGGCTTTGAATAACCCTGCGAAGTTCCACCAATTGAAACTCTTACACAGGTAGAGACCGTAACCGCCAAAGCGCCCACCCATGGTCACGATCATTCCCTCCGCGCCTCCTGCGGGAATAGTCAGGTCCGCGGTCATGGTGTAGTCCCGGTCCAAAATGCTGGGCGCATTTCCGGGGGGGGTGCCGGACACCTCACCGCTATAGGTGAACTCCGTTCGGCCGGCCGTCGTGCTCGGCCGCGGCGTCACTAGGCGGGCGAAAGCGGAGTTATCCATCGGGAAGACGTTAAATTTCGCCGCTTCCGTCAGGAACAATGCCTTCAGCTCTTCGAGCTTTGCGGGATTTGTGGCGGCGAGGTCGTTGTATTGCGAGTAATCCTCGGCAATGTTGTAGAGCTCCCAGTGATAGCCGTTGACCACGTCAGGCATCTTGGCGGTGCCCATGACCCAGGGCGGTGCCGGCGGCGTCGTGCTGGCGATCCAGCCGTCGTGGTAAATCGCTCGGTTGCCGGCCAACTCGAAATACTGCGTCTGGCGTGTCGACGGTGCGTTCGCATTCGCCGCGTCAAACGTGTAGAGCATGCTCACGCCTTCGATCGGTTTCTGCTTGATCCCGTCCACCACCTCGGGGGCCTTGATGCCGGTCGCTTCCAGGATCGTTGGCACGATGTCAATGACATGGTGAAACTGCGCGCGCAGGCCTCCGACGTCTTTGATGTGTCCGGGCCAGGAGATGGCGAGGCCCTGGCGCGTGCCCCCGAAATGCGAGGCGATCTGCTTGGTCCACTTGAACGGGGTGTCAAACGCCCAAGCCCAGGGGGCTGCCATGTGCGGGTAGGTCTTATTCGAGCCCCAATTTTTGTAGCTCAATACCTGGACCACTTCCGGCAGGCTCAAAATGCCGTTGTAGGCCGTCATCACGTTCGGGGTACCCTGCAGGCTACCTTCCGCGCTCGTTAGCGGCGGCCCGCTGATGAAACGGATAATCGAAAAGAAGCAGGCCGAGATCAAGCAGTATATGAGCGAGGTTAAAAGCCTGTTAGCTCTCTACTTGCCGCCCGATCCGCAGAAAATGCAACAGTCCAAGCAGGCAGGGAACCTCTCCGTCAACCCCGTAGCGAACAGCTTAAATTTGATCTTCAAGAATTATGTGCAGCCCGGGGATCAGTTAACCCTGACTTTCGACACTGCCGCGAAGAAGGTCAGCTCAGTGAACATCAATACGTTCATGGGCGACACAAAAGACGCGGTGACACTTCAGGTTCAGATGGCCAGCCTCCCGGACGGCTCCAACTACGCGCGGCAGACGATTCTTAACGCGGCCGCAAAGAACCTCCTTGTGGTCACGACCAACTCTCAGTACCAGATTGCTGGCGGCTCCTGAAGAGGTCCAGAAAGAGAGTCCGAAGAAAGCAACATCGCAGAGGCCCGAGTGGTTTCATGCCGACTCAGGCGCGCCCGCCCGCTGAAGAATCTAGGTGCACGCTTAAAAGCGCTGCCCGGCTAGAGGTACCGCTCCCGAATGGGCCAATGATTCTCTACATGCGCCTCTACTGGCCAAAGGCCCAGGCGGTGGAAGGCAAGTGGACGGCGCCGCCGCTGAAGCGGGCGGACTAAGCGCACCGACCGCAATCGGTTGTCCACGTTGCAACCTGGGCCGCCGCAAAGCGGCCGGTCGCGACTGCCTCAGAGGGGTCAAGCGCGCCCCGCGGCTCAGGTAAGTCTTGAAGAAGGCTCGAGGCTTGTCACAGCGCAGACTGTCGGCGCACGGATCTTTTGCCGAGCGCAGGATCAGCTGAAGATGGAACGTCGAGGCGCTGTCGCAGACGCTGCGGCCGCGGTCGCTGTTCTGACGGCAGAACTTCTCGACGTCCCAGACGTAGCGGCCGGACTCGATGGTGCTGTAGACGGCGTCGGACTTAGGGTCGCCCATGAATGCCTTCATGCCCGCCGCGTCGAGCAGCGTCGTGATCAGGCGGGCCTCTTCGCCGCCCTGCACCACCCCGCCGATCCGCACACCCGAATCCGCTGTAGTCCAGGTGAGCCGGAGGCTCAACGCCGCGTTGGTCGGAATGTCCGCGCTGGTCCACGTGATGACGTAGGGCGAGCGCCGCGAGATCCGCGCATCGGCCTCGAGAGACGTCAGCCGCACCTTGCTCAAATGCTTGATTTCAGGAGAGAAGGTTCACAGGTTGGCGCAATCTTCCGGGCACGACGTTTATGTTAATTATGGATAGCTTACGTCTGTTTAAGACGTTCTCCAAATTCGCACAGAGCACCCCAATTGGTGGCCTAACGCGGATTCGACCATTTCCGCCCAACATTGTTGGTGGTCGATGCGCTCCCCGCGTTGGTGTGGACGGCCCTTTCCAGCGGTTAGATCGACTTCCTCGGATTACCCCGGTGCTGAAAACGCCGCTGTTAGGCTCGTGATTGCCACTGCCGCGGATCCCTGCGCACGTGAAATACCGCCAGAACGACGATACGGGATTCCTCCCGGAGGAAGAACACCGAATACGGGAAACGCCGCACACGCACACAACGGATGTCCTTGTGCTTTCGCGGGAAGCGCAGCGGTTGCTCTGCTGCCAAAAGCACCGCAGCGTCCACCTCGGCGCGAAATTGGGCACCAAGGCCCAAGCGCCGTTCTTCGTACCAGAGGGCTGCGTCCTCAAAATCACCGCGCGCTGCGCGGCGGAACGCGACACGCAGGGTCATTTCTTGAGGCGTTCGTCCAGCGAGACCTTAACCTCGTCCCATGAAAGAACGTCATTCGGATGCGCAGTGTGATCGGCGAGCCGGCGATCAAGTTCATCGCGTTGAGGTGTGGTCAAAGGCACCGCTGCGCTTTCGGCGGCGATGCTGTCCCAGATCTCTTCCACGAGTGCGATGCGCTCGTCCACACCAAGACGATCTATTCCCAGTGATTTCAGCGAGACGCTCATGAGCGGAACCTACACCGTCTGTCGGTGACCTGCAAAGAATGAGACCACAGCGATCCTCTTTGCTGGCTGCAATTGAGCAGAGTGCGTGCCGATCGACCGTGAAACAGCCGGAGAAAACGGACGGATGAATTACCCGCAACCGGACGGCTGAAAACGCCCCTTCAAGCATCCATGCCGCCAGGGGGCAAATTAGGGGGTAAATTCGCACTGCTGCGCAGAAAGTGTGGAGGAATCAATCAGATATAAAAGAGTTCGAGTCCTCTCCCGACCACCTTTCAGACGCGGGCACCCCCAAAGGGGGGATAAAGAACTCTACTGGCCTGATGCACGATCACGTCCTACGACCACCCGCTCGCGCTGGTGCAGCGCGCCTACGTTCCTAAGGAGCTCGGAGACCGGAATGATCATTGCGAGCGTTGACGACTATCGCAAACAATGCGAGGCCAGACTTCCCCCATTCCTGTACGACTACATCAGCAGCGGTTCTTACCAGGAGAACACGCTGCGCACGAATGTTGCGGAGCTACAGGCCACGCTGCTGCGCCAACGTGTGATGGTGGACGAATCACATCTCAACTTGTCGATCAAGTTGTGGGATCAGCCACTGTCACTGCCAGTCGTCCTCGGGCCCGTCGGCATGGCCGGAATGTACTCGAGCCGCGGCGAAGTCAAGGCAGCCAATGCGGCGAAGTCGGTTGGGGTTCCCTTTACGCTGTCGACCATGGGGGTGTGTGATGTGCACGAGGTCGCGCAAAAGACCGGCCTTCCCCCTTGGTTCCAGCTTTATATGCTCAAAGATCGCGGTTTCGTCAAGAGCGTGATCGAACGATCCGTTTCCGCAGGCTCGAAGGTGTTGGTATTCACCGTCGATCTTCCCACGCCCGGACGACGTTACAGCGATGTGCACAACCGGATGGAGAAGGACCCGACGCTTCTGGGCATGCTGGGGTTCGTAGCTCAAGGCGCGACGCACCCGCGCTGGGCCCTCGACATCGTCACTAAAGGCAGGCCGCTGACGTTCGGTACTGTGGCGGCAGCAATGCCCAAGGGAGAGCGCGCGTCGCTGCAAACCATTGCAAAATTTGCTCACGACAATTTCGATACATCGACTACCTGGAAAGACATTGAATGGGTACGGTCGATCTTTCCTGGAAAGATGATTTTGAAAGGCATTCTTGACCCCGAAGATGCCAAGCGCGCTGTTCAGACAGATATCGACGGGATTTTGGTGTCAAACCACGGCGGCAGGCAGCTCGACAGCGTGACATCGACCATTCGTGCACTGCCGAAGGTTGTCGATGCCGTTCAAGATAGAGTTCCGGTATTTATGGACAGTGGCATTCGCTCTGGGCTGGACGTCTTGAAAGCCCTGGCGCTGGGGGCATGGGCCTACGCATTGGGAGCGGCAGGCGAATCAGGGGTACGAGACATGCTGGGTATCCTTAGAGAGGAACTGAGGGTCGCCATGATTCTGACCGGATGTAGTGATGTCAGCCGAGCCACTCCAGACTTGGTGCTCAAGGATTGACACACGCCGCAGTGTAGGTCGCGGTCTCTGTGGTCGGTCCAACTCCATGCGCCACTCACGGGAGAGTTCCGCGTTGCCTATGTTCTTTGCGACGCGCTCGACCGATTGCAGCTGCCGCAGAGCCTTGCCTGGCAACCGTGGGCGGCCGGCATAGGCGAACGACAGCTTCTGGGTGGGTAGTTGAGTCGTCGCAATGCCTGCTTTTGGCGGGGCGGGCTCAATGGGTCGGTGCAACACCATCTGCGGTAACGTGGACTTAAGAGGTGGTGTGTATGGCACAAACAGGGCGCCCAGGGCTTGCAGCTGAGCAGATGGCGGAGTTATGGCAGCGGTGGAAAGCTGGGCAGTCGATGAACGGCATCGGACAGGCACTCGGCCGAGATCGGTCATCGATTCACTACGTGGTGCGCTGCCGCGGCGGGATTGCGCCGGTGGTGCGTCGGCGCTCGCGGTTGGCACTTACGCTAGTTGAGCGCGAGGACATTTCGCGTGGCATTGCGGTCGGTTGGTCGATCCGCAGGATCGCCGATGAGCTTGGTCGGTCAGCCTCTACGGTGAGCCGCGAGGTCACCCGTCACGGTGGCCGCAGTGACTACCGAGCCACTGAGGCAGATGCGGGTGCCTGGGAAGCGACGCTGCGCCCCAAGCCGTGCCTGCTGGGCGTCAACCGGAGGTTGCAACGGATCGTCACGAGTAAACTGAGCCTGGATTGGTCACCTGAGCAAGTCTCAGGATGGCTGAAGGCCGAGTATCCCGATGACGAGAGCATGCGCGTGTCGCACGAGACGATCTACCGTAGTTTGTTCATCCAAGCGCGCGGCGTACTGAAAAAGCAGCTGCTGGGGCACCTTCGCTCCAAGCGCGTCACGCGCCGCTCACGCAACTTGAATCCCGAAGCGCAGTCACGTGGCCAGATAGTGGGTGCCGTCTCTATCAGAGAGCGTCCCGCCGAGGTCGAAGATCGAGCCATTCCTGGCCATTGGGAGGGCGACCTGATCTCGGGTTCGAAGAACAGCCACATCGTGACCTTGGTTGAGCGGCAGTCGCGGTTTACGGCGCTCATCAAGGTACCCAGCAGAGACACGGATACCGTCGTGTCGGCGCTCACGCGCCACGTGCGTAAGCTCCCCGCATCACTGCGGCGCTCGTTGACGTGGGACCGAGGTAAAGAGATGGCAAAGCACCAGAGCTTCACGGTCGCGACTGATGTGAAAGTCTACTTCTGCGACCCCCAAAGCCCCTGGCAACGCGGTACCAACGAGAACACGAACCGTTTGCTGCGACAATACTTCCCGAAGGGTACCGATCTGTCCCGTCACCCCCAATCAACACTAGATAGGGTCGCGCTCCGACTCAATCAGCGTCCGCGAGAGACATTGGGATTTAAGACCCCAGCGGATAAACTTCAAGCTAGTGTTGCGCCGACTCGTTGAGCCCGCCGGCTATTCCGTTGAAAAACTCGTCTTCCTGGGGGCGACTATTTCGCCGACGAACGCACATGCGATCGACAATTGGTGAAGTGCCGGCTCGCAGGCGAAACAGGAGCCACCAGGATGGAAGATACCCGATAGTTGCCACCCCCTCGGCTCCTCTCGTTCCCGAGCGGCCAGACGTCGTGAGAATTTTCGATACCAAGAAAGGAGTTGTCGGGTCGCCCCAGGGATCGCTCCGCTGGGGCTCCCACAGATCCGGACGTGCAGGATTCCCGCATCCGGCTCTTCGAGGTCAAGTTCGCGCTGAGTGACGGTAAACGCTGTGAACCACGCGCACGGGAGGCAAAGGATCACGCTGCAGGAACGCGGAGAACCGAGCCCACGGTAGCTTGGCGTTGGAGCGGCGGCGCAACCACTTTCGCCAGATACGTTCGACGTGGTGCCGGAAGCTCGCCATCGAGCGACCGTTGCCAGTCATCCCGTAATAGGCATAGTGGCCACGGAGCTTGCTACTCAGTTGCTCGTGCTGCCATCTCACCGGCGTGTGGCGATGTCGCCGACACCAGGCTTCGATGGCGCGCAGCGCGCGACTCAACCGACCCTTCGCCGTCTTACGGCGCACCACCCAGTTGCCCTTCCGAGAACGACCCCAGTACAGAGTGAACCCAAGAAAGTCGAACGACCGCGGCTCGCCCGGACCGCTCCGGCCACGATCTTTCGAACTGGGCCGATGCAGCGCAATAAGCCGGGTCTTCTGCGGATGCAAGGTCAGCGCATATTTCTCAAAACGCTTTGCCAGCACCGCGAAGACTCGCTCCGCATCTTCCTGCCGTTCAAAGCCCAGCACTGCGTCATCGGCATACCGGACCATGAACGATGTTCCTTTGAGCCGTGGTTTGACATCCTGTTCAAACCACTGATCCAACACCTCGTGCAGATAAATGTTCGCCAGTAACGGCGAGATCACTCCGCCCTGAGGTGTACCCTGCTCGGGGTAGCTCAGCTGGGTTCCTTCCAGAACCCCCGCCCGCAGCCACTTACCGATCACGCGCAGGATCACTCCATCACCCACCCGACGAGCCACCATCTCCCGGAGCCGCGTTCGATCCACTCGGTCAAAGAAGCTCTCGATGTCGAGCTCGATTAACCAACACTGCGACAACGGCATAATCTGTTGCCATAGCGCATCCAGCGCTTGATGTGCTGAACGTCCCGGCCTAAAGCCATACGATGAGTCTGAGAACTGCTGCTCGTAAAGCGGCTCCAATATCATCACGACCGCTCGCTGCAGCACTTTGTCCTCCAACGTCGGTATGCCGATCGGTCGAAGACGTTTGCCATCACCCTTCGGGATATAGACACGCTTCACCGGCGGTGCCCGATAGAGCCCCGATTTGAACCGATCGAGTAGGCTCGACAAGTTCGCCTCCAGGTCCGCTTCGTACTCCGCCGCCACTTGGCCGTCGACCCCTGGCGCTCCATCTTTCCGGGTCCGGCGATACGCCTCGCGCAGCCAGTCCAGATCAATGAAGTGTGCCAGCGTCGACAACGCCTCGTGCGGATAGCGTTCGGCTCGCTGTGCTAGCTCAAGTTGTTTCGTTGAGATGGTCTGTGGACTCGGTGTTCCCACCATCTATCCCTCCTCGAGCACCTTGACCCGATCCTCCCCTTCCCTCCACCGGCTCCGCTCGGAATACGTTCGCCGGCTTCATCGGTACTACGAGAAGACTCCGACCTCTCGGACTTCATCCGTGCGCCCTTGACAGGAGCACGTACCATCGCGTTCGTGCGCTGTTCGCTTCGCTCGGCACTGCACGCCATGCCGGCGACCTGGACTACTTGATTAAACGGCGCCCGCACCGTTGTCTTCGCAATGGAAAGTCAGAGATCTCCCAGGTTCCTGTGGCACCCACACGTCGACCCATGCCCTGCTCTTAGACCCCGCGGAGAGACTCACGCCAGGCGTTGCGGCGTGAACCTTGCTGCCTTCCACTTTGAAAACAGTGTCAGCCTCCGATTCATATTCGTTTCGAGGCTCAATCACACGGCCTAGCGACTCCCTGTGTACGCTTCGCAGCCAAGGTCGCCCCTGGACCACGCAACACTCGGTTCCGGCTGGCTGCCAGCCTTTGCCGGGCAGGCTTCACCCCTGCTGGGTTCCATCAGAAGTTTTCAGTCGCGTTCTCCTTCACATGACCTCCCACTCCTCCAGGCTTGGCCTGGCGCACTTTCAACAGAATAGGCGGGAGCGGTCCTACGTAAGCCGTTGCGCGACCAGCCGAATCCCAAGTTGGTCCTTCTGAGCAAATTTGGGCCATTCGTGTCGAGTGTGGGTAACTTTCGGGCTCGTTTTCTCAGCTGAGTTTCGGTCCTCTACCTCGAGAAGCACTGCTCGTGTTCTGGCCTCCGCTCCCGACTTTGCGCAGGGACGCCATGTTACTCGCCTCTCGAATCGTGCGCGCCGCAAGACCGCGCGAGCGCCGTTACGTTCTCGCGGATGAACACGGCGTGAGTCTTCATGTGATGCCTCGAGGTTCGAAGTAATCGGCCGTTGCAGTTGCGGCGCACTGCGGCACTGGTGGTCATCTCGATCCGCGTACACGGATGGCGCGTGCATTTCAGCAATTCGATGGGCAATCCGAGAAGCAAGTCGCGTGTACATGTCCACCCACCACAGCGAGAGTCGACGCATCGCCCGCCTCTAGGACTTCGAGGAGCACTGCCTGATGCCCACGCACCAGCAGGCCCCAGCTGGTGGGCGCGGGCGCGCTCGCGGGCATCGGCTTCCATGTCGCTGTTCATCGCCGCGCAGGGGCATCCGGACCCATCGGACTTCGCCGCAGCCAAGATTGCCGTATTTGCGGCGTCGATCCTTGCTGCTGTCATAGGCGTCGGAATCCTATGGAACGCCAAGAGTCGGTCGGCATGACTGGCGCGGCAGTGACGTGCCGCGCAGCCATGATCGCCAGATACTGGGTCGCTCAATGCTCAAAGTGACTTGTTTCCCGCACGCTGGTCGACGGATGCGTACCGGATAGCTCTCTCGCCGGAGAGATGGCGTTGCGTGCCGCAGCCCACGTACTGTCCGCAACCTACCAATGGAGCTCGCCATGATTAAGTTTTACTTTCATCCCTCGCCGAACCCGGCCAAGGTCGCGCTCCTACTGGAAGAGACGGGGCTCCCCTACGAAGTCGTGCCAGTCGATACGCGCCGCGGGGAGCAGTTCTCGGCTGAGTACCGGGCGATCAATCCCAACGCAAAGACTCCGGCAATTGTCGATGGCAATGTGCCGGTGTTTGACAGCAACGCGATCCTGCTTTATCTCGCCGAGAAAACTGGAAAATTCCTCCCGCCCAATACGCTTGCCGGGCGGGCGGATCTGTTCTCATGGCTCATGTTCGTCGCCACAGGTATCGGCCCCTACTCGGGCCAGGCTGTGCACTTCAAGCACTTTGCGCCCGAGCCCAAGGACTACGCGGTCACCCGCTATGTCTACGAGGCGGAGCGACACTGGGCGATCCTCGAGGCTCGCCTGGCGAAGCATCGGTACGTCCTGGGCGAGACCTACACGATCGTCGACATGGCCGTCTGGGGTTGGGCACGCGCCGTGCCCTTTATCTTCGGCGAGGATGCCTGGGTCAAGCGTCCGCAGCTAAAGCGACTGCTGGATGAGATTAGCGCGCGTCCGGCGGCGGTTCGCGCAGAGGCGCTCAAGACGCGATTCACGTTCAAGGCCGAGATGGACGACGAAGCGCGTCGGGTGCTCTTTCCGCACCTCGCATCCGTGCCGGCGCGCGTGAGCTGAGGGCCAACGAGCGGAAATGCATGCTCGAACTTCACGGTCGGGCGATCACGACTCTCGACGGAGACAACTTGAACCACATCATCCGCAATGCCCTGGTTACCGGCGCCACATCAGGCATCGGACAGGCGATCGCTGAGTCACTCGCCGCCGCGGGCGTGCGTGTAATCGTCTCCGGCCGCGATGCCACTCGTGCTAACGCCGTGGTGAAGGCGATCCAAAGCCAGGGCGGCGACGCTCGGTTTCTGGCTGCTAATCTTGCCAATGCGAGCGAGGCATCGCGACTCGCCGATCAAGCCGTCGAGCTCTTGGACGGCATCGACATCCTGGTTAACAGTGCCGGGATCTTCTCATTTGGGCCGACAGCCGATACAACCGTCGAGGCCTTCGATGCCATGTTTGCAAGTAACGTGCGTGCCCCCTATTTCCTGACCGCACGCCTGGCCCCCGCTATGGCGGCGCGTAAATGGGGACGCATCGTGAATATCACGACGATGGCAGCGCACTTCGGAATGATCGGTGCCGCGTTGTACGGGTCATCCAAAGCGGCCCTGCAGCTATTGACACAGTCGTGGGCGGCCGAATTTGGCCCAAGCGGCGTGACGATAAACGCCGTTGCACCCGGGCCCATTCGAACTCCCGGCACTTTGGGCATGGGGGAGGCGCTGGAACAGTTGGGTAAGACCGTGCCGGCCGGCCGCGTGGGCAGCACTGCCGAAGTGGCGGCGGTAGTGTCATTCCTGGCCTCCGAAGCAGCGGGATACGTAAACGGCGCGACCGTTGCAGTGGACGGCGGACGCACCGCGGTTTAGCTCCCTCTTCATCACCCCAGACCCTTGAACCTACGGTTCACAGAGGCGACCGCCGTTCCGAGTCATGGGGGGCCGCGAACCGGGCAGCAGAATCTGTACGCGTCATGAAATCAAATGGTTGCGTAACTAAAACTTCTCCCATGCGATATTCATGTGGAAAAGTCACACCAACTTCGGCGTGGACTTTGACGGACGTGCATCGAGGTGGGGCTTGATCATTGGTCAAGTCGAGCTACGCGGGTCTGTTTTGTGTTTGCCACCGGTCGCCTGGGCTTTTGGCCTGCCTTTGGCGGGCGCACGTCGGGTCCCTCAGACCCAAAAATAAAGCCGCAGGACAATGTGCGCGTCGCGCGGGCCACGCTGCGCTAGATGCTCGGGAGAGCTAGACCTGAGAGCCGTTGGCAGATGTCGAGCAACTGATCCTGTCGCGCTGCGTCGTGTACGGCGGGATCGGCTGCCCGCTGACGGAGATGATAGAAATATCGTCCCGACACCAGCGCCTCGGGATCATTGCTGACGGCAAGCCACACCTGAGTTCGATGGGCCTGGTCCATATCGTCTGGGGCGCCGGGGCCGCCCATCTTGGTCGGCACCCAGCCGGGCTCCAGTGCGTTGGATAGAACGTCGGGCCAGCGCCGAGCCACGGCAAACGCTAGAAGCACGTCGTGGAGCTTGCTTTCGGCGTAGGCTTCAGCTCCTCGCCATCGCCGCTGGATCCATTCGATGTCATCAAGGCTCGAGTTTGCGCCCCGGTGGATACCAGAGCTCAGATAGACCAACCGCTTGGGCCTGTCGATCAGCGCCGTAAGGATGTAAGGCGCGAGCACGTTGATGGCAAACACGTGAGGCAGGTCGTCTTTCGTCTGGATACGGCGCGGCTCTCGATAACCCACGCCGGCATTGTGGATAACCGCATCTAAGCGACCGAGACGGTTCACCTGCTCGGCCACCTCGCGCGTCTGAGCAATGCTCGAAAGATCGCCTATCACCACTGCCTCGGCAGAAGGCAGGTTGCGCCGGACGTCCGCGGCACGTGGGGTGTCGCGAGCGTGCAGCACGACCTGATGGCCTTCCTCGAGTAGCAATCTTGCGGCCATTAGTCCGAGACCGTCAGTGGAGCCCGATATGAAGACGCGGGACATTTCGTGCTCCTGTGATGGGGTGCCTGGTTAGACTCCAATTCCTACCGCTACTCAAAACCGAGATGACGTCGCCCGGGCGAGAAAACGGTCACGCGCGAGCATAACTGTCGGAGTGAGCTTTGGGCTTCTCGCCGGCCAGCATCGCAGATGCGCTCACCCAGCCCCTCCGTGACGGGTCGACGCTACACCCTTCGCGAGTTACGCATTTAAGCCGCCAATGGCATCGCACCGCTCATGCGAGGCGAGCATCCCGGTGGGCGCCGATCCCCGCCACCCAGAACTGACGCCAAGCCAACACCGCTAGGACCAGGTGTACCGGAACCGTAAGAGCAATAAATGCAAGATTGCCTTGGTACAAGCCGGGCAGCATACGGACAATCAGACTAATCAGCGCGGCCGCTGCAATCAGGGTGACTAGGCAGCGGGCGATTCGTGGCGCGCGCCACCACACTGCCGGAAGGACCAGACATGCGGGATTGAGCAGCAGCAGGTTCTCGTTATCCCAAGTGGCCCAGTGGTCGGTTAACCCCCACAGCCCAGCCAGCACGAGGCCGGTAAGTCCGCAGATCAACCACCACGCGACAGCCAGCGGCGCAAATGATGCCCGATAGAGGTGACTTTTCCCGTGCGCCAGCCACAGCAGCAGCGCGGCCAATCCAATTCCGACGGCCAAGAAAGGCAGTCGGAGATCACGCGGGGCTGCGGGCGCAGGCGGCAGTCTTCCAGGTTCGACGACTTGCTCATCGCTCACCAGGGGCAGAATCTGGCCATTCGCGTCACGCACGGCGACAGCGTCCAGCGCACGGCTCAGCACCATAGGGACGAAGCTCTCTTGCCACAGGCTCAGCGGGATGTCCCCCTTCGGACCGAACCCCATGTCCATGCCGAGTGCGAACCAGAAATCGGGCGAGATCAGGCGAACGGCGTCAAAGCGATATGTGTGAGGCGCTGACCGGCGCGCAAGCTGGCGCTCGAGGGCGCCGCCCAGTGCTCGATTCAAAGCGTCGCGCACTTTGGTCGAGCAATTGTTGACGAGGTAATCGTATCGGTAGACCGCATTCTGGGGCTGCGCATTCCAAGCAAGGAACGCCGCTAGCTGCCGAGCCTGTGCCGGGGTCAGGTTTAGCATCTGCATGGTCACTGAACGGCCCTCAGGCACGTATGTCGCGAGGTCTACGTCGAGAGGTTCAGCGCCGAGACTGTAGTGCATGTGTCCAAGCGCGAAATTCAGCAGGAAGCGTTCCTCCTGGAAATCAAATACACCGTAGTTATAGGCCATCCGTGTGCCAGCCGCCGGATCGTCAATGATGATGGCATTGTGGCCAAATCGCTCCCAGTAGAGTGGGCCGGGGCCGAAGGTCACGAGCGCCACCTTCAATGTGCTCGGCTGGTCGGTGGTGAGTGTGACTTGCCGAAGATCTCTGCGACTCTCGTACAGGATCGCTTCCCCCGAGCGGCGAGACGTCTCGAGCCCGTTGACGCAGACGGGGAAAGTCGCGGCAACGACGAGAAAGCACAGGACGCTGCGCATTGAGTTCAGAGTATCAGACGAACGTCCGGAATCGGGAGCATCAGACTACGCGGCCGAGCGGCAGCTATTGGTACGGAAATACCCGTCCGGAAGCAGACGCTGGATCACGCCATGCCAATGCGGTTCCCGACGCCGGAGGCTTGACTACTACACTACTACTGGCCGTGGCCGGAGCGCCGCCTTCCGTGAGCGGGCCTTACTGATCCGCGTAGAGCTTGACCAGCCGATACAAAAACGTGCGGCCCTCATAAACTGACTGCACACGAACGCGCTCGTTCAGCCCGTGAATGTGCCCCCCATCAGGATCAGTGAAGATGCCAGTGACCCCGTACGTTGGTATGCCCGCCGGATTCAGGAATTGTGCGTCCGACGCGCCGGGTTCCAGTGCCGGTACTACCGGAATTCCGGGCCACAGCTCGTGCGCCACTTTCTCGATGGGTTCCATTATCTGCCGTGTCAAAGGCGCGGGTGCCGCAATCGGCCCGCGAATCTCTGGAATGGTGACCGAAACCTTAGGATCGTCGACAATTGTTGCTAGTTGGGCCAGCACGGCATCGCGCGAGTCACCCGGGAAGATACGGCAATTGATATTAGCCGTGGCCCGTTGCGGCAACGCATTGGTCGCGTGACCGGCGGCGAGCATCGTCGCGACACATGTCGTGCGAAGCATGGCGTGCCAGTTCTGATCCTTGTCGAGGATCGCGACCGACGCGGCATCGTGCGGATTGTTCACGACGGCGGTCATGGCCGCTCCAGCTTCGCCCGCGACGATCTTCGACATACCGGTGAAATATGCGCGGTTCGCGTCGTCCAGTTCGACCGGAAATTCGAAGTGGCTTACCCGATCGACCGCCCGCACCAGGTGGTAGATGGCATTGTCTGGTACCGGGCGCGAGCTATGGCCACCGGGATTGGTCGCCTCGAGCACAAAATTCTGGGAGGTCTTCTCAGCCGCGAGAATCTCCAGGGCGATGCGATGACCTTGTGCGTCCAGATCGCCGTCAACGCCCTCAGTCAAAGCCAATTCGGCGTCGATAGCGTCTCGTGCATTCTTGGTCAGCCACCCGGCACCGTTCAGTGCACTATTGGTCTCCTCGCCACAGGTCAGCGCCATCTTTATGGTTCGCTTGGGGTGATAACCCTCTTCACGATAGCGGATTAAATTATCGACCCAAATTGCAGCCTGAGCCTTCATGTCACTCGTTCCGCGACCGTAGAAGTAGCCGTCCTCTTCTATCAGGCGGAACGGGTCGCGTGCCCAGTCTTCCCGCTTTGCCTCGACCACATCTATGTGGGCAAGCATCAGAATCGCCTTGGCCTTGGAGTCGGACCCGTGAAGCACGGCTAGGAGGCCGCCCTCTTTGGGATGGCCTTCGGGGACGAAGACCCGCAGATCCCCATCAGGATAGCCGGCTGTCTTCAGTCGAGCCGCCATGCGTTGCGCTGCCAGGGTGCAGTCTCCGGCTGAAAGAGTGGTGTTTGTCTCTACGAGTTCCTTATAGATCTCTCGAAACCGTTGCAGCCCTTCAGCATCTGTGGCGCCTTGCGCCGGTATCGCTTCGCATAGAGTCGCGATCATCAATGCTGCCCAAAACATACTGATGCGTCCCATATCCTTCCCTTATTGATGGCTCAAATCTGACGGCGCCAGTCGTACTGCGAAGTGATCCAGGTTAACGGAATCATGCGCCACGGAACGCCCCGAAAGCTGACGGTGGCGACGGCAGGACGGTCAACACCGGACCTCCATGTCGCATCGCCGCGATCCTGAAGGCCGCTGTGGAAAATCCGTATCAACGGCTAGCACGCGGCACCGTCGGATATCGCACCAGTGCATGTAATTGCTGGGTAACGTTGCGGGTAACTCAAAAAGTCCAACCGCGATAAGACCATGATTGCGGTGGAATTTACGGCCGAGGTTCGAGTCCTATTCCAAGCATTACAATCAAATACTTATAGCATATTCTTATAGCCGTTTCGCGCAACAAAATTCCTCTTCCAAGCGTTGGAGTTTTCCGCCGAGACAGCGAAATCAGACCACGCAATTCTACGCACTCTCGCTGAGCGACGCATCGTGGCGTGAGTTCAGACCGCTCTAGGATTTTCAAGTCCCGCACGCCGGTCATTCGATACACGCTCAATGAAAGAGTCTCTTTCAGGTCCCACCGCACAACAACCAAACTTACGAGCGGTGCAGATGTCAACGATTTAAGCGGGATTTAACGGAGACTCTGCCATGAACAATGGGTTTGATCGCATCGTGCAGACTAGGTTTAGCAGTGGAATCAATGTATTGCTCGGTGCGCTGCTGTTCGCCTCAAGTTGGATTTTCGAGCATACGTTTACGGGTCCCGGGCTTGCTAGTGCGGTTGTCGGAGGGCTAATTGTGCTGTGTGGGGCTGTGCGATTCCTGTACCCGCGGAGCAGCGCGTGGCTGAGCGGACTCAACATCGCGTTCGGCGTGAGCGCTGTGTTGTTGCCGTGGTTCGACCACTACACGGCGGACACAGAGCATTTTTGGTTTACGGTCATCTTAGGCGGGGCCGTAGTTGCGCTGGCCTTTTGGAGTGGCGGTGCGACGCTCAAAGAGCGACACCAGCGGCTCGAGCACGCTTGATTCACGAGCGCCGCGTCCGTGGAGTCCGAAACGTTTCGACAGCAGAGCAAGCGTTGAACCACCAGGTAGCGAACGTTCGCTTCACGGCGCGCCGCGGTGACTAGCGGCGCAAGATTCGCGCAAGCTGAAGTACGCAACGTTGTTACTGGGTTCAGATGCCTCGTCTGCGACTTTTAATTAGTTGGCGTTCCACGGGCCCGCGGACATGGACGGTTGTTGTTGGCGGCGACGCTGCGAGCCGCTGCAACGCAGTGTTGCCGCGTCATCCAAGCAATATTCGCAGCAGTTGGAGTAGGGATGCCCATCGCTGAACACCCCCTCCACAGATCCGGACGAGCGGCACTACCGCATCCGGCTCCCACCTTGGGTGATGACGCCCATGCGCACGAGAGGATAGGGATGACAGATATGCGCGGGCGGAAGCCAGGCGGCGACAAGGCGTTGCATGCGATGCCACGGCAGATGGTTGCCCTGACTACGCCGGCGCAGCGCCAGCCACCACAGGCGGCCGACCGCGAGACGGAAGGCACCGATCGCCGGTCCATTCATCGGCACGCCGTAGTAGCGCACGTGACCGAGGAGGACCGCACGCAGATAGGTGCCTACGGTTTGGATGGGTTCGTGCAGGCGACGCCTGAGTTCGGCTTTGACCTCTCTCAGCTTCCCCTGCCACCTGCTGCGCATCGTCTGGCGCAGCACCGTGAAGCCGCCCTTGCGTGTCTTCCCGCAGCTGTGCGTGAAGCCAAGGAAGTTGAAGGTCTCCGGTGCTCCCCCGCCGCCGCGCTCCTGTCGGTTCTGCCGCGCATGGCGGCCGAACTCGATCAGTCGCGTCTTCTCGGGGTGCAGCTCCAGGCCAAAGCGCGTGAACCGCTCACGCAGCTCCGCAAGGAACCGCTCGGCCTCGACTCGATGCTGGAACCCGACGACGAAGTCGTCCGCGAAGCGCACTACGATGACATCGCCGCGCGCCTGCTTGTGCCTCCATCGCTGGACCCACCGGTCGAACACATAGTGCAGGTAGATATTGGCCAAGAGCGGACTAACACTGCCGCCCTGGACCGTACCGACCTCACTGTGTACCCGCTTGCCATCCTCAAGCACACCGGCAGCGAGCCATTTCTGGATCAGCCGCACGATGCGCTTATCCGCCACACGGTGCTCGATGAACTGCACAAGCCACGCGTGCTTCAACGTATCGAAGAAGCTGCGCAGGTCCGCATCGAGCACCCAGTTCACCTTCTTCGTCGTGATCCCGACCGTCAACGCATCCAACGCCTGATGCGGGCTGCGCTTGGGTCGAAAGCCGTACGAGAAGCCGAGGAAGTCCTCCTCGTAGATCGCGTTCAGCACCTCAACCACGGCGCGCTGGACGATCTTGTCCTCCAGCACCGGCACGCCCAGGGGGCGTTGCCGTCCATCGCTTTTGGGGATGAACACTCTACGCACCGGCCTTGCCCGGTATGCGCCTCGCTTAAGCCGTCCCGAGAGATCCTGAAGATGGCTCTCCAGATCCTCTCGGTAGTGGCGCCAGGTCTCGCCATCCACACCCGCTGCGGCCTCTCGCTTCAGAGCCCAGAAAGCCGTGCGCAGTCGTTCGATGTCGTAAACATGGTGCACAAGCGCGGTGAACCGCTGTTTCTTATCTCCTCTAGCGACTTGACGTACCCGCTCAAGCGCGCTGGGCGCACCTTGCCGGCCCTGTGTCCGGAGTGCGTTGCGCTCGGGCAGGTTTCCCTTGGTCCGCCCCCTTCCCTCCACCATCTCCTCAGCCGTTCTCTCGGCCTTGTTCGACGGCTTCCCCGGTACTTTGGGCCGGTCCGACTTCCCACCGGCGTTCATCATCGGCTCGAGTCTTTCGACTTCCCGATACGCTCTGCCGATCTTGCGATCGCAGAGGCCCGTGGGATCTCCCGGTTCCCGAGCGAGGTGCTTGCGTACATGCCTGGGGTCTCTGACCGCGCAGGGTCCTGCCGCGTCTCGCCCGCGCGACGCAGCAGATCTCGCCTTCCGCCTTTCTCCACGGCGTCGGCACCCCGAAGTAACCCGCCTCGGGGCGGGGCATGCATTTCGCGGCTCAATACCCAGCCTGCACGTACCCCTGTCAACGCTTCGCCTGCGTCCTTGCGAACGCCGACGCATGACTCGGGGCCAGTGTGGTTGGCTAGACCTTCACTGTATGAAACTTCCATTCACAACACCTCGCCGGTTTAACCGGCGCACGGAGAAACCACATGATCCAGCGCAATATCCTAGGCTTGTTTGCAGTCTCACTACTCGCAGCAACGGGCGCGACAAGCGCGTCCGGCGCCGGCCAGCACCCCGCGTACGCTTGCGCAAATGTCCGTTGGAGCGATGAGTTTCTTCGGTCCTTTCCTAAGGCCGCGGCCGCCTGCCGAGATGTTACAGAAAAAGACGGCGTGGACTACGCGCGATTCGATGGTCGCGTCTCAAAAATTGGCCCCCGTTTCGTGCAGGTCGAAGTCTCTGACGTAGCCAATATTCCGATTGAGACGGTCGAATTCAAGATCGGTTCCGGCGGCACAGCAGAGATCAACCAGCGCGTCGTGAGGGTCCGCGATCTTAGGGTGGACGATCGCTTGACGCTTTGGTTTCGCCAAGGTCAATTTGGCACGCTGTCAATTCCGCGGAAGGAAGTTGCGATTTTCGAACCGGACGCCATTTTTAATCCATGAGTCTTGCAGTTCCAAGTGCTTTGCACGCCGCGAGCATACAGTGACTAACGGAGTCCACGCGTGCCGCCATCGCTTTGAATCATTGGTGGCGCAGTCGCGTCGGCGCTCCTAGCAGCCTGATGCAAAAGCCCGTTTGCGGGCCTCTGCGGGTAAAATTGTTGAGTACAAGGCACGGCGGAGTGTGAACGGATGCGCGGACGAGTAGATCCTCAGGGGCAGATGTTCAGTTACTTCTCGCCGGAGTCGCGTGTGCCGGCAGACCATCCGCTGCGCAGCATCAAGGTGCATACGAACCGGGTGCTCAAGGATCTGTCCGCGGAGCTGGAGTCGCTGTACGCAACGAGCGGCCGACCCTCGATCGCGCCGGAGCAGTTGCTGAAGGGTCAGTTGCTGATGGCGCTGTATTCGGTGCGCTCGGACCGGCAGTTCTGCCAGATGCTCGACTACAACATCCTGTTTCGCTGGTTCCTGGACATGAGTCTGGAGGATGCGGGGCTGGATCAGTCTAACTTCTCGCGCCTGCGCGAGCGGCTGGTAAAGGAGGATCTGGCGCAGCGCTTCTTCGATGCGATCGTCCAGGCGGCGCGGCGCGAGGATCTCTTGTCCTCGGATCACCTGACGGTGGACGGGACGCTGATCGAGGCGTGGGCAGGCGCGAAGAGCTTCAAGCCCAAGGACGGGCCACCGCCGCCCCCGGATGGCCGCGGGGGAGTGGATTTTCGCGGCACCCCGCGCACCAACGACACGCATGGCTCCACGACCGATCCGGAGGCGATGTCGGCCCGCAGAGGCAAAGGCAAGGAAGCCAAGCTGTGCTTTGGCGGTCACGCCCTCATGGAGAACCGCAACGGGCTGTGCGTGGACATCCGAGTCAGTTCGGCGCTCGAGACCGAACCGGCTGCGGCGGTGGCGCTGCTGAAGCGCCAGTTGCGCAAGCGCCTCAAGCCGGTCAGTCTGGGCGCCGATAAGGGTTACCACAGCACAGCGTTCGTCAACTTCCTGCGCCACAAGGCCATCCGGCCGCACATCGCGCAGATCGACGGCCGCAGCACCGTAGGACTCGACGCGCGCACCACGCGCCATGCGAGCTATTGGATCAGCCAGAAGAAGCGCAAGCGCGTCGAAGAGATCTTCGGCTGGATGAAGGCCTACGGTGGCCTGCGGCGCACCCGCTTTCGCGGCCTCGCCCGCGTGCAGCTGCACGCCTACCTGGTCGGAGCGGCCTACAACCTGCTGCGCCTCAGTCGATTGCGACCGGTCCCAGGATAGGTGTCGCTTGAAGATGCTCATGACCACCCAGAACTGCAACAAACACCTCAAATCGCTCTCGATCGCGCGCTCGAACCGATCAACCTCGTCGTATCGGGCATCGAACGCGTTCATTTCCAACGCTTTTGCATCAGGCTGCTAGGGGTTTCTCTGGTGGTTTTTTGAGCCTTTGCGTCGCGTCCACAGATATGCGGCGGGCCGCTCCTGGGATGATTGGTTGGAGTCGAGTGATGACCGATGAGCAACCGTCCACTCGAGATAGAGCGATTATTAGCGGGGGTACGCCGATACTCTGCCGCCGGCGCCCCGACATCCGAGCGCCCCACGGCACCTGGCTCAACTCTACCCTAACTTCCTTTAATCACATCCAGAGTGACCCACCCATCGAGGAGCTGGCTACAGTCGGTGACTGAATTCCCGCGGCCGCTCTCACTTACGCCGCCGCTTAGCAGACGAAAAACCTACCGTCCGGGGCGCGCGCTCAACCGAGTCCCTTCGAGTAAAAACCTTCTGATGCTGAAACTTCCGTTCTCGATCGCGGAGACCGTTAGGGGCTGTCGACAGCTTCCTTTGGGATTTCAAGGCTGGACGACGAGTGCTGCGCGTACGGCAACGCACGGGAAATACACCACTCGGCAATGAACTTGTCGCTGAGACACTTGCGCAGGGGTGCTCATCTAACGACCCTGCGCACGACCGGGACGGTGGCGGCCCGCGCTGTAGAAGGTCGAGCTGGCGCGAAGCGCGTTAGCGGCTTCCCATAAGTCAGCCACGAGAGACTGCTCCCTTCCAAGTGTCGTTGTTCCGCCAGATCAAGCAAGCGCGCGTTAGCGAAGCCCCAGTCGATGAGCTCGTGTAGACATGCGACCACGTAGGAAGGCCGACCACCATAGTAGTCGAGGTAATACGCGTGCTCCCACAGGTCTATGGCCAACAGCGGTACATAGCCGGCTGTTAAGGGCGACTCTGAGGCGCCTGTCGTAATGAGTTCGATACGACCGCCTTTCCAGGCCACCCACAGCCACCCACTGCCCATCAACCCGCTCGCTTGCGCTTTCGTGCAATCCTCGAACGACGCGAATGTACCGAAACACTGACGAATTCCCTCTCCAATCAGGCCCCACGGTTTGCCGCCGCCACCCGGTCGTAACGAGTGCCAGTACAAATCATGGCTCCACGCCTCTGACGCTACCGCGAATAAGTGCCGGTAGCCTGGATGCTGCCCAGCGAATCGCACCACGGACTCCAATGACAGCGCCGCAAGTTCGGTACCTCTCACCAATGCGGCGGTGCGCTCGTAACAGTCGCGATGATGCTGAATTAGATGATAGAGAACCGTCTCTCGTGACAGCACCGGCTCCAATCCGTCGAGCTCATAGCCAAGGTCCGAGGTCAGTGTGCAAACGGGATTCATCGCTTCCGCGCGTCCTCATCGGTGTGTTATTGGGTCAGACGCCTTCATTGACGGCTAAGTTCCTTATTTCCTTTCTTCCACGACCTGCAAGAATCCCTGCACCTAAAGGCGGCCGCATCATGATGCGTAGGATTGCGGGCCGGGCCGCTTAGGCAGCCGGCGCCTGCGAGCGGTCCGTAATAATCGGAATGTTGAGCGCCGACGAAACAACACCCCTCGAAGATCGGAAGCGAGCGCGTTGTTGCCGGGCGAACAGTGCTGCAGATCGTGTCAGTAATTCAGTTCGCGAAAGAATATCTTTTGGATCGTGCAAGTACCAACGTCGATGCGGAACCTAGCGGCAGCTCTGCGTGTCAATAACCTGGTAGTCCCTTTGAGGTGACTCGATGTTCAGCGCATATGCGAGCACAATCCGTATTGGCCTCATATCGACGCTAATGATCGCCGGCACGTTACCGGCTATCGCGACAACCACTTCAGACACTCCGGCTGCCTGGATTTCACACGCGATCATCGTTGATCTGGACAATCTCCCGAAACGCTATACGTGCGATGACCTCTGGTACAGGTTTCGAGCGGCATTGTTGAGTATCGGCGCGCGGCCCAGCATGAAGATCACGCCGTATCACTGCGACAGCCTTTCACCGAGCGTGGAGCTGCAGTTTTCCCTGCCTCAAGCGATACATGGTGCACAGGTTCGGTACGCCGACCTAGAGGCTGAAAACAACACCATCACGCTCGCACCCGGTCGGCCCACACCTCTGAATTCTGCCGATTGTGAGCTAATGCGGCAGATCAAAGATGGATTATTTCCTGAACTACCCATTCACGTAGTCAGTTTTCGTCTGGCCTGCGCGGCTCCACAAACGGCCCATCACGGCTTCAAACTGACGCTGCAAGCGCTCACGCCTCGGTCACAAACCGCGGCCGCCGTCGCGGCCAGCTCCGGCGCAATTTCCGGCCGGGAAATGACTACCGCGGCCACGAAGAATCACAGGTGATGCCTTATGCTGGCTGGCATCCGGGAGTTAACGGCCGCATCTGTCGCCGTTTTGCACGCGCGAACCTCGAATGCGCATCTTGGAGGCGCTCCCGGTCGCAGCCGCCACCTTTCGCGAATCCGCCTGGCGGCCGCCCTAGCGCTCTCGCCGTTGCTCTTCGTAGGCGTTGCGCATGCAATGCCCCCAAACCACTTATTAGGATCCAGTGACACGTGCGGACCGGACCGCGGAAGCCATGCCGTGGCTTGTGCGGAAGCGCGGATTCCCCAACATGCCTACCTCGATCCCGACACACCTCTGTGGGAGTGCAAGCGTGGTTACCACCAGATAGAAGGCGGTTGCGCCCTTATACACGTCCCGCTTCATGCCCATCTGACCGATTACGCCTTTGGAAAGGGCTGGGAGTGCGAGGTCGGCTACTTGGATACCGGAAGCAGCTGCCAACCTGTGCCCGTGCCGCCGAACGCCTATCCGTCATATGATCCCGTTGGACCTGGATGGGTCTGCAAGCGCGGCTACCAGCCCCAAAGCGAGAGCTGTATTGCCATCAAGATCCCGGCGCACGCTTATCTCGTGGCCGCTGGAGATGGATGGCAATGCGAACGCGGCTTTTATAACAAGAATGATTTCGCCTGCGTGAGGCTGCTACTGCCGGCGAATGCACATCTTGATGACACGGGTCATGACTGGGAATGTGATCGCGGCTTTCGCAAGCAAGGTTACGGCTGCGCTGCAGTACGAGTCCCCAACCACGCTTATGCCACGTACGAAATCTACGGGCGCGGCTGGAGGTGTGAACGCGGCTACGAGCAGTCGGGTGATTCATGCATCGCTCTTACAGTCCCAGAAAACGCGTTTCTCCGAGCCTCCGGCGACCAATGGCAGTGCGAGCGCGGATTCAAGCAAACCGGCGAGGCATGCGTGCCGATCCGTGTGCCCCACAATGCGCACCTCGACATCCTCGGCAACTCTTGGGAATGCAACGTTGGTTATCAGGTGCGCAAAGATCAGTGCGTCGCGGGGGGTGTGTGAGTTCAAGGCGTCGGCGGTTGTGCAACCCGCTCGCACTACTTCGAATTGGATTCCACGCCCGTTGCCGGCTCAAACACGTGCTCCTCGGTCAATCGTAAGTCCACTGGGTCGGACGGCCAAGCCACCACAGCCTCTGAGGACAAAATGCCCTGAGTGCGGTAACGCTCGCTGAGAAACTCCACGAAGGCCCGAACTTTCTTTGGCGGTGGCCCCTGGGCAGGAAAAACGGCGTAAACCGGCGTGCGGGGCGCCTCAAACTCAGCTAATACCCGGTGCAGCTTGCCACTGTTGAGCGCTTCGTGTACCAACCAGGTGGGTAACACGGATAATCCGGCTCCGGCGAGTACCGCATCCAGCAACGCTTCTTGGTTATTCGTGCGCAGTCGTCCGCTTACCCGCACCGTAATCCTGCGCCCCTGCTCCTGAAAGGTCCACTCATCGGCGCGCAGATAGTGCGTAAAGTGCATGCAGTTGTGCTGCGCCAGCTCGCGAGGGTGACTTGGTACAGGATGCGTAGTGAAATAATCCCGTGAGCCCACCACGGCCCGTTGCACGTACCCCAACCGACGCGCAGTCACGCTTTGCTTTTGCAGCACCGCGACCCGGACCGCGACATCCAGACGTTGTTCGGTCAAGGATTCGCAGTGATCGCTCAAAAGCAAGTAGAACGACAAACGTGGGTAGCGTTCAAGAAACGCGGCCATCGACGGGGCGACATGATAGCGACCAAACGTGACCGGCGCAGTTAAGCGCAATTCGCCCGCAGGCGCTTTTGCGTGACTTTGTATGGCGGTTTCGGCCTCACGAATTTCCTCGAGAATCGTGAGGCAGTGGCGATAGTACAATCGGCCCGCGTCGGTCTCCGTCAAGCCCCGAGTAGTGCGCGCAATCAGGCGCACTCCGAGTTCGCGCTCGAGTGTGCTCAGAACTCGACTCACGCTGGGTAGTGATATTTCAAGCGTCTCAGCGGTAGCCGACAGACTGCGACGGTCGATGATCGTGGCAAACACGCGCATTGCATGCAGTCGATCCATCCTGGTCTGGCCTCTTGCAGTCTCTGAAAACAATGGTATGCGCGCGCCTGAAAGAGTCAATGAACTTAGTCGAGGCGTTCGTGTCACAAAGTGGAGAGACTTCCTGGCCCGCGGAGGCATTTGTGATCGTGTTTCGCAACTTCATTGTCCTTGTTGGCTTCTTGGCGTGCAGCTCGTACGCCCAGGCTGCCTCTCACGTGGCGATGGGAGCCGTGCCAAGAATCGGTGAAGGCACTTTACTGGGGACATCGCGGTCGATTGCACCTCAGCTCGATGCCGCGAAGCGCCACCGGGTGACCGGAGAGCTTGCTGCCCTCGGCCGTCCATCCTCCACACTCAACTCCTCACCGTTGAAGCTTCAGGTGCTCCTTAACGGGTCGGCTTGGATCTCCGAGGAACCCCAAATCGCACAGCGGCAGATAGAAGTCGAAGTATCCGCTGGACGGCCGGTCGGGGCTGCGCGCAGGGAGCCCATACCTTTTGGACTGGCCGGCATAGCCTGGGGAGTTCGCCATCCTCGCAGCGCGTGGCGGTTGTTTCTGCCGGTGCTCGCTTGAGCTCGACCGCGCCTTTGAAACTTGCAGCATGAAAGACAGCCTTTCAAGAACCTGGCCAACGGATCCCGCACTCCTGCGTTACACAAAACGCGACGCCAAGTTCGCCCCGAAGACGATGCGGAATTTGGTTCGCATGGCGAGACATGGATATGAGACCCAGCAAAGCGAGTGTAGCTGCGGCCCTGGCGGTATTCGTGGTTGGCGGCGCGGGCGGCCTTGTCGCGCTGAGTCATAGCTTCCGGCGTGGGGACACGGGGGCGCCGGGCACGCCTCCCGATGTGATGCTGCCCCTGCAGCGCGCTGCGGCGCCCAACTATCAAACGGGCGTCCTGCAGAATACCCCGGCCTTGGTGGGCGGCTCCGCAGCGCTCGAAGGCCCTGAGGCAGCAGCGGTTGTCATTCTCACCTACCGCCGAGCGGCATTCGAGGCCGGGGACCTGTCGGCAAAACTGACGATGGCTGCCCGGAATGCCCCGGTGGCGCTGGAGATTTGGCGAGGTGGGACGGCACCTACGGCCTTCGCTGAGCTTGGCAATACAACTCCATCGAGCGCCGCCACCGAGGGCGGTTGCGCAACCTCAAACGCTACCGAAGCGGATCTTGGCCTTGTGGTTCGCCCGTTGACTACCGACGAGCGTGAGCAGGTCGGCGTTTCCGCTGGGCTGCGCGTGCAGGTTGTGTCAGGACCGTCAGCCGACGCGGGGATCGAAATGGGCGACATCGTGCTCTCGATCGACGGGGATCCCGTTGCAAGCGCGGCGGAATTTCGCTCCGCGGTTGGTGCGCACGACAAGGAGGTCGCCGCACTGGTTCAGCGCAGGGACGAACTGTTCTTCATTCCTATTCAGTTACCCTCAAAACCGACCGTTCGTGACGAAAGCGTAGCGGTTCAGTTATCTCCGGAACCGCCGGGTCAGTCGTGTCGCAAGGTTGCGGAACCCTTATGATCCATACACTAGAGAAGTTTCCCGGCAACGTCGTAGCCTTTCTCTGCACAGGCCGCGTCACAAGGCTCGACTATGACGCGGTCCTAATCCCCGCCGTTGCGGCTGCCTCCGCGCGCCACCGAAACATCCGCCTCTACTACCAGACGACCGACGACTTCAGAATGGATTCCGGCGCAGCGTGGGAGGATCTCAAGGTCGGGATGGAGTACTTCACCCGCTGGGACCGCATCGCAGTAGTGACTGATGTGGACTGGCTTCGGCATGCCGTTCGCGCATTCATCTTCCTGCTACCTGCACGCATCAAGCTGTTTGCGGGTACCGAAGCGGACGAGGCGCGCCAATGGATCACAGCCAGTCGGGAAACCCATGCCGACTCAGCAGCCTAGTTAGAAATGTGCAGTCACCAACTCGACTTTGCCAGCAGGCGTGAGGGTAGTATTCAAACCGAGGACGCCTGCATCGCGGCGCACGGTTTGTGGATTCCCGTGGTCTTCGGCTGGATGATTCACGGCTATCCCGATGAAAGGGACACGTGGGCCGGAATGGATATGCAAATGGAATCCAACACCGAGATCCTGAAATGACGCGTGCGCTGAGCGGGTGCTAAGCCCGTAAAAAAACGCACGAGCACGAACGGCCGCGAATTGCGCCGGAGGGATTGTTCTTACCCGCTACAGGTCGGCCAAAAGCGTGCATTCAAGCAAGCAGTCGTTAGCGGGCAATCTGGCGGGTAAAACTCACTCGCTACCGCGTAAGACTTTGAATATCTTGTAGAAATTCCAGGAGTTCGAGTTCTCCCGGGCACCATATTCAGTTCTCTTCTTTTATCAATCACTTACGCGGCTTTATTTTTGGGTCTGAGGGACCCGACGTGCAATTCGCACTTATAGAGGACTTGTGCGAAGTGTACGTAAGCCATTGCGCTGCCAGTTGAATTCCAAATCCGTCTCTTCAAGTGATTTCGAGTCGATTGTGTCGAGTGTGGGTAACTTTCGTAAGCGCCTGCTGAAGGCCGTCTGGCATGGGCAGCGGGAGCAGTAAATGATGTGGGGCGAGGTGGACACGTAGCATTAGGTGTCCACGTGGAGCCCAGCCCAGATGGACACCTGCGCAGAAGCGGTCGCTACGGATGCATTGGGCCGGCGCACCGGGCCGCGGCAAAGACACACCCTCGAGCAGAAGCGACGGATCGTCGAGGAGACGCACGTGCGCGGAGCCTCGGTAGCGACGGTGGCACGTCGGCACCAGGTAAACGCCAACCAGGTGTTCACCTGGCGGCAGCTGTATCGGCAAGGATTGCTCGAGGAGAAGGGGACGGGAGAGGCAGCCGAGATGCTGCCGGTGAAGGTGACGACGCCGACCGTGTTGCCCACCGAGCATTCTCGGATGCGGCCAGCGCCAAGCACTCAGCGGCGCTGTCCCAGCGGATGCATTGAGATCGAGTTGCCGAGCGGGGCCTGCATCCGCGTGCATGGCCCGGTCGATCGGGCAGTCCTCAAGCACGTCGTGGCGCTGCTGGTGCGCGGATGATTGCGCTGCCGGCTGGCGTGCAGGTGTGGCTGGCTGCTGGCAGCACCGACATGCGCAAGGGGTTCGATGGTTTGGCGGCTCTCGTACAGATGCAGCTGGCCGAGGATCCCTTCTCCGGGCAGCTCTTTGTGTTTCGCGGCCGCGGCGGGGACCGGGTGAAGATACTGTGGTGGAGCGGGGATGGGTTGTGTCTCTTTGCGAAGCGCCTGGAGCGCGGTCGCTTCGTGTGGCCGCAGGCGACGCATGGCACGGTGGCGTTGAGCGCAGCGCAGCTGTCGATGTTGCTCGAGGGGATCGATTGGCGACGACCGGTGCGTACCACGGAGCCACGAGTCGCTGTATAAAAAGCCTATATTTATAGTCTTTTCCCTCGCTCCGGTGTGCGGCACTTGTTATAATGACACATGCCGCGCGCAGGCACGCTGCCGAACGACATCGAGACCCTCAAGCGACTGCTGCTTGAGCGCACCGCGGCCCTCGAACTAGCCCAGGCTCTTCTGCTGTCGCGGCAACACGAGATCGAGCAGTTGAAGCTGCAGATCGCGCGGCTGCGGCGGATGCATTTTGGCCGCTCCTCGGAAGCACTCGACGAGCAGATCCGGCAACTGGAGTTCAAGCTCGAAGAGCTCGAGAGCGAGGAAGCGAGTCTGCCCGTGCCGGCGCCGACGGCCACGGAGCGCCGCAAGAGCGTACGCCGCCCGTTGCCGGAGCGCTTGCCGCGCGAGCGCGTGGTGCATGAGCCGGCTGCCACGTGTGTCTGTCCCGAGTGTGGCGGGACACTACGTGCGCTCGGTGAGGATGTCGCCGAGATGCTCGAGTACGTGCCGCAGCACTGGAAGGTGATCCGGCATGTGCGCCCCAAGTACAGCTGCGCCCGCTGTGAGCAGATCGTGCAGGCGCAAGCGCCCTCGCGTCCCATCGCACGCGGTGTGGCAGGTCCCGGGCTCCTGGCGCACGTGCTGGTGTCCAAGTACTGCGATCACCTGCCGCTGTATCGCCAGAGCCAGATCTATGCCCGAGACGGCATCGAGCTGGAGCGCTCGATCCTCGCCGAGTGGGTCGGGGCGGCCAGTGCCTTGATGCAGCCTCTGGTGGAGGCGTTGGGCGCGTACGTGCTCGCGGCCGAGAAGCTCCATGCCGACGATACTCCGGTGCCAGTGCTGGCACCGGGCACGGGCAAGACCCAGCAAGGCCGGCTGTGGGACTACGTGCGGGATGATCGACCCGCAGGCAGCACCGATCCGCCGGCCGTTTGGCTGCGCTACTCCCCGGATCGCAAGGGTAAGCATCCGTGTGAGCACCTGCACAGCTTCGGCGGCATCTTGCAAGCGGACGGCTATACCGGCTTCAACGGCCTCTACGATCGAGCCAAGCTCCCGCCCACCGAGGCGGCCTGCTGGGCGCACGCGCGGCGCAAGTTCTACGACGTCTTCAAAGCCACGCAGTCACCACTCGCCCAAGAGGCTCTGCAGCGCATCGGGGCACTCTACGGCATCGAGGAACAGATCCGCGGTCAACTGCCCGAGGAACGACGGCGCGTACGCGAGGAGCATAGCGCGCCGTTACTGGCCGATCTCAAGCGCTGGCTCTTAGCCCGTGTGCAGCAGTTATCGAAGAAGTCCGAGCTCGCTGGGGCCATCCATTACGCGCTCGGTCGTTGGGAAGCGCTGTGCCGCTTCTGTCATGACGGCCGGATCGAGATCGACAATAACGCCGCCGAGCGCGAGTTGCGCGCCGTCGCCCTGGGACGCAAAAACTATCTCTTCGCCGGCGCCGACTGCGGCGGCGAGCGCGCCGCCGCGATCTACAGCCTGATCGGCACGGCCAAGCTCAACGGCCTCGATCCGGAAGCCTACTTGCGGCTCGTCCTCGGTCGCATTGCCGAGCATCCGATCAATCGCATCGAGGAGCTCCTGCCTTGGAACGTCGCTCAAGAACTCGCCGCGCAACCCGCACTCGCCGCATAAAGCATTAATGGCTACGTCAAGACGGCGCTGAGCGGACGCTTACTAACTTTCGGGCTTTCGGGTACGTTTTTCCCCTGAGTTTCTGCTCCCCGCCCAGCAAGCCAGTGCTCGCAATCTGGTGTCCGCTCGCCGACTCTGTGCAGGTGGCGCCGTGTGACTAACGCATTCACGCGACCTTGGTTAACGACACCGGCAGTGCAGTCATTTGCGGCTGCGTCGTGAGCGGGTCGACGCCCTCTAGCGCCGAAGTCAACTGGGATACGTTCGCTTCATGCCAGCCGTGCGACATCGATATGACACCGCGACGCAGGCGACCGTCGATATGCACCTCCGCAGACACCTTGCCGAAATCACTGAAAACTTGAGCGCGATCGCCGTCCTGTAGCCCCTGGCGGGCCGCATCTTCGGGATTCACATGTACCTGCGGCAAATCCCGCGATATGCCGGGCGATACATACGCGGTCGAATTCGTCCGGCTCAGTTGGCGGCCGTTGATCAAAAGGAGTGGGTGCACTGACTGACGGTTCGGTTTGCTCGTCAGTGTGTCTATCAGATCCCCTAGCCGTTCGATCATGCCCGGAGGTGTGAGGCGCCAGCGCCCGTTTGGCAAAGCCTTTTCGCGGACCCAACCGTAGAGGCGCGGCGGCATCAGGCCCGCGCTGCCGGCGGCGATCAGGGCATCGCTGCCATCGCGGCCGTGAGCCGTAAGGTGGCGTATGACCTGCTCATCGGAGTCGGCATCTACGGCGAGACCTTCGAGCACATCGACTCCCAGACGACGCCCCAACTCGCGCAACATCCACCACATCGGGCGACGCTCTTCCACCCGTGGCACCACAGCAGGTGCGTAACTGGTGCTCACCTCTGCTACGACGTCGGCGCGCTCCATTTGACCCACCGACGGCCACACGTACGATGCCATCGCCGTCAGCGGCGTTTGTACCACGTCGATAGATACGAGAATATCCAACGACCTGAGCGCCGCTTCAGTGCGCGTCGGATCGGGAAAAGCCGTCAGGGGATTCGAGCCGCAGACCAACAGGGCCTTCAAATTGCCCGCTTCGATTTCATCCACGATAGCGATCGCCGGCCGTTGTCCGAACACACTCGGCAATTGGGGGCGAGCCGTCGCCCCCGGGCCCAGCAGGCCTTCGGGAGGAGAATGAAACCACTGTGTTTGGCGTTCTAACGGATAGAGCCATCCGGGATTGAACCACATGCCGCCGCGTCGATCGAGCGAGCCCGTGACTATCAACAGCACCCAGCGCAGCCACTCGGTTAGCAATGCGTGCTTCCCGAAGGTGATTCCTGTGCCCGCAATCAAAGCGAAGCGCCCTGCGGAGCGAACGGTCGCAAGTAATTCCAGCAACATCTCCGCGTCCAATTCAGTCTCGGCACTGGCGACCTCAAGAGTGAACGGCTGCACAGCCAGCAGCAGACGTGCACGTTCCCCGGCATCGGTCATGCGTGCATAGTCTTCGTGATCGGCGCCCGCGTTCGTGCCTGGGATCGGGCCGCGGGTCAATAATTCGCGAATCAACCAAGCCAGAAGCACAGCGTCGGAACCCGGCCGTATCGCAAGATGGCGGTCAGCCAATGCCGCCGTCTGCGTTCTTTTCGGATCGATAACCCAGAGTTTGCCGCCGCGCCTGCGGAACGCTCGGATGCGGCGCTGCGGGTCGGGCAACATGGTCAGATAGCCATTGGACACGGCGGGATTGGAACCGAGATAGACCGCAAGGCGATTCTCTTCGTCCTCCGGTATCCACACCGGGAAGAGATACCAGGTGCCACAGACCATGTCAGCGGCGCGGAAGGCCGGTGCGACATCCACTGTGGCAGCGGTGTAGAACTGATTCGAGCCGATCTTGCGAATGAACTGTTCGATCAACGGCAAGCCGACGGTGTCAGTTACGGCACCCGTCCCCTGGTAGACTCCGACACTGTCGGGACCGAATTCCGCGATCAGCGTTCGAAGTTTGTTGGCCAGATCGTCGAGAGATTCGATCCAGCCCGTTCGGCGGCCGCGGAGAGAGGGAAAATCCAACCGATCCGGGCGATGGTGGAAGTAACCCAGCGCATGGCCTTTGGGACAGATATAACCGTGCGTTCGGGGATTATCATCGTCGCCTTTGACGTCGATGATGCGGCCGTCCTCAGCCGTGACGACGATGGCGCAGCCTGCACTGCAACAGCGACAGACGGTATGCACTTGCACGGTTTTAAGTATGTCCAAAAGGTAAGCCGTCAGCGAATGACTGCGTCTCGGCGACTTCACTCATCCCCTACTCGGACTAGGTTTGAATTCGCAAATGCTACGCACGAGTGGGGACTCCAGACCAGTCAGTCGTAACTAATCCGGTTGTCTTTGCGGACACCAAGCGATGTCCGCATGATTGCTTGTTCGCGCGCTGAGCGCCAGCGTAGGTATTCAACGAGTGGCCGCGCTTCGTCGGTCTTGACCTCGCGCGCATGCTTGCAGATCGCGGCATTAGCTTCTTTGATACCGAGCACCCGCCTGCCTACGACTTGGGAGATTCGCTCTGTGTCTTCGCGTTCGTAACTTTCCGGACCATAGTCGATAAACGATCGAAGATAGGCAAGCAGGTCGACTGCTCCCTTTAGCTTATAGCTATTGGCCGCCCCAATCGCGGCGTCGCCCGCCATCTGCGTAAGGGAATCAGTTGCATACGTGAACACGCTAAAACACGGATCGGCGTTGCGGAACCGCACAGGCTCCTCTGCAAGGGTAGTGTTGTTCAGCCGACAAAGCGCATCGATAAGAGCGATCCCATTGATCTGCAGGAACGCGAATAACATCGGGACGTTTTGCATTGCTGACGGGCGCGACAGCGCCATCAGAATGCCGACGAGCCAACGCACGAGCACGAGCGAGAGAGCATAATCGAGCTTCCGGTAATCGACCTGGGCGCCTGTCAGCTTCTCGTAGTTTTCCACATGCTCGCGCGGCTCTCCGAAGGGAGCGCCCAACGCGCGAGCGATGATGCAGGCAACGTCCTCGAGCGGATGACCTATACGCGTCATCTCCCAGTCGATGAGTGCCTTGATCTCTCCATTCTCAATCAAGAAGTTACCGGGACCTACGTCGCCGTGCACGATCACGGCGGGCGCGTCCGGATCGGGCACCGCATGCGTCAGCCAATTCAGTCCGAA
This sequence comes from uncultured Pseudomonadota bacterium, assembly GCA_963850955.1. Lineage (GTDB taxonomy): Bacteria > Pseudomonadota > Gammaproteobacteria > Steroidobacterales > Steroidobacteraceae > 13-2-20CM-66-19. Next base: position 2,206,965 of record CAWKMW010000004.1, on the reverse strand, counting down.
CTCCACCAGCGGCTCGCGGATTCCAACGCGTTGGTCGTACAGACGGCGCCAGATGGCAAGATCGGCCGGAAGGGACACGCCAAGCGGGGCGTTGCAGTACTCCCCGAGCATGTGCATCGAAGTCGGCGGAACCTTCTGCAGCGCTACGACAATCGCCATTAGTTCCCGTCGCAGCTTCGCTTCCTCCGCCGGCGAGCCGATCTTTTGGTAGCTCGTATGACCGGGAATGAATTCCATGAGCATTGCGCTGTGGGCCGCCGAAAAAGCGCGCGCCCGTGCCATCGGTACACCGTGACCCTCTAGCGAAGCGAGCACACGATATTCGCGCTCGAGCGTAAATTCAGTGCCCGACAGTGGCCCGTGTCCCGCGTCGAGTCGTAGGAATGACTTGGCGCCGTTGGTGTCGGTGATGATGTAACTGTTGCGGGACGCGCCGCCGGTCAGCTCGTCTACCAGGCGCACGGGCGCACCGGCGGTCTTCTCGATCCACGCCAAGAGACTTGCAGGAAGCGAGCTCATCGAGGAATTCCGGTCATTGACGCAGCTGCCTTAGGCAATAATCGCCAGACTCGTTAGGACCAGACGAATAAGGTCAGCCTGCCGATGGGTACCCGTTTTCGTAAAAACCGATCGCAGCTGAACGCGGGCGGTATTTTCGGAAATTCCTAGCGCAGCAGAGGCCTCGATGATTGAAACACCGTCAAGGAGCTCAGTTACCAATGCGACTTCAGCGCGCGACAGTGCGTACAACGTGGCGAATGCGCTGATGGACAGGCTGCGCTGCAACCTGTCGGCGGAAAGAAAGATCGCGACACCGGCTGCCGGCTTGCCAATCTCCGGGGGCCCATCGTGGATGGGTTTGAGAAGCATGTAGAGCGCGCGTGCCGGCGACTCAATGCCGATCTTAAGCGAACCAGCAGTGCTCCCCGGATTCCCGTCTGCGCCGAGCGCTGCCTTGATCGCCTTGACGACAAGCAGCTCGTGATCTGGTTCTCCAGCCTGAAGGTGGTTACCGACCAGACGGAGCAATTGAGTCTCCTTCATCATCCGCGACGCAGTCTCGTTCACGCGAATCACATGGCCACGTTCATTCAGAATTATTACGCCGAATGCAAGTTGGTCGATTGCCTTAATGTATGCGTTGTTCTCGAGATGCTCCCGCCGGTGTCGCTCATAAATAGCCAACGCGACTTTAAGATGTGGATAAAGCCGCATCATCAACGATTTGTCGGCAAGTCCAAAGACCCCTACGGGTTCACGCCTTGAGATTTTCAGGCTTCCGACATAACCGCCACCGAAGACCACGTTGAGCGCCAGAATGTCCGTATTGCCGTCGAGCCTTAGCAATTCGTTGTAGTAGCGAGAGCGCAAGAGCACGTCACGCGACACACGATCGGAGATGTTGCATGCCACTCCTTCTTCGAGGTCGAGGAACGGATCGTCAGCAAAATTGGCGGTCCGGTACAACTCGAACAGTGCAGGCGTAGCATTCACGTCGAACATGTCACCGCGATCACCTCGGGCGGGCTGTCGCAACACAAGGGTCGCCGTGCAGCCCTGAAACTGCACGCATAGCGCCTCCAGGAACTCCGACCATGGGCTTGTCGCATGAATGCTTCGAAACAGCCTAAGCAGCAGCTGGTCGAAAGTGGTCGATTCGCCACCCCCCTGCATTTTCTGAAACCTCCCGCCTCATTCGTCGTGCGCAGCAGTGTACCGTCACTTGCGCTGCCGGCCAGTTCACGCCGTCCAAGGATTGGTCGTCAAGTAACCCTCAGTATCCCCGACGATATGAGCTTCTACGATCCGCCGACGGAAGTGGAGGCCCTCTTCGCTCTGCCCAAAAGAGTCTCGATAGAGACCACCAATGACGATGCGGGGCACGCGATCGCGAACCTGGACGATTAAAAAGCGTGAAGTTGCGGCCAACCCCCCATTTGAATCCAGGTAGATATCCACGTTTGAAAGGTAATGCAGCGCACGTGTCGTCGCGTAGACCGTTGCCGGATCCGCGGGAAGGCCGTTGGCGTCGAAAAAAAGATGGCCGCGCAGCAACTCACGCACACCTGAAACTCCGACGTATACGTGCCCCAAGCCGCCGACAATGATTTCGCCGCGGGAGAAGAGCTGTGCAAGTTCCTCTACCTGACCACTGTCCTGCAGTTCCACAGACCTGTGAATCAGACGCCGCGCAGCGTACTCTGTGGCAAAGTCGATGATGACAGCCGCCTCAGACCCGAGCGCTGCGGTTGCGGGCGTGCCATAGCGGTATGCTCCAGACGTCCTGCTCCTCACCGTAGATCGTATTTTCGCCGATCTCCCACTTCATCAAGTACAACCAAGTGATGAGGTTCGGATACGGCTCGTAGACCATGCGATTGAGCGGCACTCCGGTCCCGGTCATGTGCCGACCTTCGGCGTCGGTCAACTCGATGTCAATCTGCGTCAGCAGACTGTTCCGATAGATACTGCGCCGAGAACCACCGGAAAGGTTTACCCGGCGACCGTCGCGCGATAGGTACCCTTTGAACACGTCTTCCCCTGCGCTGCTCGGCCGCGAATAGCTCACGAACGCGAGCTTCTCGGACTGCCCGTGGCAATAGTTCATGCGGATGTCGTCAGTCATCACGCGCGGTCCCCACGAGCGGTCCCGGATGCCGAAGCAGTCGATTTCGTGGCGCCGGTCGCCGATCTTTACATGTCCGCGGTAGTGACCCGCCTGATCAATGTGGCCGTTAAAGAACTCCGACATGCCCTTCGCGGTGACGATCTCCGGTGGCGTTACGGCGTCAAAGTGCATCGCGACCTCGATGTCTCGGTGCGAATACGACATCTCGTAGCGATAGCCCTCCTCTACGGTCCGCAGGCGCGTGCCGCAGTCCAGATTGAGCGATCGGAGGTCCGCGGGCGCGAGCAGCGGCCGGTTCACGTCGTAATGAAACACCGGAATATCCCAGGGCAGGTATTCCTTGTCGTCCCAGATGAGACAGCCGCCGCCATAAATGCCTAGGACCGGCCGGAACCAAGTGTAGAGGTAGACGGTAGTGGCCGCCTCCGGAATCCAAGCCCCATACCAGAACGTCTCGGTCCAGTACGGCTGACTCTTATCCCAGTCGTGGAAGGTATCGACGGAGTTTTCGACGATCAGCATGTAGCTATTCGCCTCGCGCGGCTGCTGACTTAAGCGAAGAGCATAGGTCGGAAGGCGCAGTCCGTTAATCATCGAAACCAATTATCGCTTCAAGGTGAGTTACCTTCTCGGACTGGCTAAGCGCATCCCAAGCACCAGTCTCATAACCCATTCCGGTGATTGACGCCCGGCGGACCGAGGTCGAGTCTGCTCGCTGCGTCATGGACGCATACAACCGTGGGGTCCGAGGGTAACGCGCTCAATGAACTCGGTAGACCGGACAGCAATCGAGAATCTCGTCTTCCGGTACGCCCGCTACGTCGACACAGCGCAATACGACGCGCTTGGTGCGCTGTTTGCGGATGCGAAGGTGACGACGAACAAGACTGACCAGGTCTTTGCGGGTAAAGACGCCGTGCGGGAAGCCTGGTGCATGAGCAACAAGCGCTTCGCAGGTGGCACGCCGCTGACCCAACATGTAATCAGCAATCTGGAATTTGAGCCCACAAACGAGGGAACCGTTGTACACGTCACGTCGTACTTCACCGTTTTTCAGGCAACCCCGAAAATCCCGCTTCAACCCATCGTGTGCGGCCGTTATGACGATGCGTTCGATCGAGGCGCGGATGGCTGGCGGTTCCGCTCAAAGCACATCGAGATCACGCTGCTCGGGAACATGAGCGATCACCTCAACCTCGACATCAGCATGAAGCAAGATACGGCCGATCAATGATTATCGTGGCTCTTCGAACATTACGGCGAAACGTAGAAGTGGCTCGGTGCACCGCTTTGCGGCGACGTGCGAGCCCCTTTGCGACGCCTGGACCTAACGTGAACCAGTAGCTGCGTAGTTGGCAATTGCGTTCGTGAGCACATTGCGAACGCGGCAAGGGGGAACTGCTATGACGTCATACGCCCGTGGCGGGCTCATGTTTCTTGCGATTCTGAGTGGTGTGTCGATCGCGCCGGTAGCGAAAAGCGATGAACCGGTGCTCGAGGAGGTGATGGTGACCGCGCAGAAGCGCCAAGAGAACCTTCAGGACACACCCATCTCCCTCGTAGCCTTTGGTGCCGAGGAATTGCAGGAACGACACATCGCCAACATCGCGGATTTGGCAAATGACGTTCCTGATCTGCATGTGATGCCCTTCGGTAGCGCGTCGACCACGCTCGAACTCTTTATCCGCGGGGTCGGCACGGTAGACAGTCAGGTCACTGAAGACCCGCCGGTGGGAATCTACGTCAACGGTGTGTACATCGCCCGGCCCGTGGGTCTGTCCACCGACCAAGCTGATATCGAGCGCATCGAAGTGCTACGCGGCCCACAAGGCACCTTGTATGGTCGCAACACGACAGGCGGCGCCATCAACATCATCACTGCCAAGCCAGAGGATAATTTTTCAGCTTCGCAACTCGTGAGTTACGGCAACTACAACGCAATAGTTTCGCAATCGACGGTGAATCTACCGGTTACGGATACGTTTTACGTCAGAGCGTCGCTCAACTGGAGCGACCGCGACGGCTGGGTACAAAACACGGGGGTGGGCCGTGACTTTGCGGAGTACGACGACTTATCAGGCCGTATCGATGCGCGCTGGAAGCCCACCGAGGCACTCACGGTCGACTTTTCCTACGATCAGGCTAAGGATGTTTATACGAGCGACTACTATCAGCTGATGGAAACAACCCCTGCCTTCTCGTTCCTGCCAGAGCAGCCGTATCGCGTCCTCAGCGCGACCCTGCCTAATCCATACCAGCCTAGTAACGATGAAGTCTCGGGCTACACATTGACCGCGAGCTTGCAGACGGCGATCGGAGAACTCAAGTCCATCAGCGCCTACCGGACTTTGTACTCGTGGGAGTATCAGGATTTTTCGGGCAATCCGACCGTAGCCATCTACCGCAACGATCCCATCATTGTCGATCAACACCAAAACTCTCAGGAGTTCCAGCTGGTGGGATCGAATGCCCCGAAAACCTTCGACTATATCGCTGGATTGTATTGGTTTAGGGAGCGCGCAACGTCGCTCGATACGGACGTGATCGATCTCTACGATGTCAGCACTATCAACAACGTGACCGCGACCAATAGCACCTATGCCGCTTATGGACAGCTTACGTGGCGGCCGGATGCAGCATCGCCTTGGGCTTACACGGTTGGCGCCCGCTATACCAAGGACAAGCGTGAGGCGGTGAACTACACGACGGCGCCCGGAAACACTGAGTATGACAATACCTCACCGTCGGTTATGGTGACCTACAAGCTCTCGGCCGATGCCAATCTCTACGCCAAGGCAGTCGACGGATATAAGGCGGGCGGCTTCAATTGGCGCGAAGGTAATTTCAATAACCCCTTCGGTCCTGAGAAAATCACAACTTACGAATTGGGGTGGAAGACCGAGTGGCTGGAGCATCGCTTACGTTGGAACAATGCGCTGTTTTATTCGAACTACACGGATATCCAGATGGATATCCTCGTACCGAATCAGCCTAACCCCACATTGACGGAGACAGAGAATGCCGGTAAGGCCCGCGTCTATGGCGACGAGACGGATTTGGAGTTCGCGGTCACTGAAGCTTGGCGCGTGAGCCTCAATTACGCGTACCTGTACAACAAGATTCTCCAGGTCAACGGCGATGATCCGAATCTTTGGCACTTGGCCGGGGCGCCGAAGAATTCCGTCAACGCGACGGTGAGCTGGGATATCGCCAAGCTTCCCCTCGGCACGCTAAATGCGACGTCAGATTATTCTTGGCGCAGCGTCTCATACACCGCATCGCGCGACGTTTTGGGCGATGGTGCAACGGTTCCATCCTATGGAATCGCCGACTTCCGGCTTTCGTTGACGGGCAACGACTGGGTTGGTCGTGGAACGAATTGCCGCGCATCTATATGGATGAAGAATCTCACCAACACAGACTACCTAGAGGATCCCTTTGGCAGTTTCTCAGGCCTACACGCCATCAAGCTGTCGAATTTCGGCACCCCGCGCACTTTTGGAGTCGATTTTAGGGTCAAATTCTAAATACCCCTCGCGATGGTCGGGGTAAGGACTATCCAGTGAGCACGTCGTCCACCGGACTCATGCTTGAGAACAGTGCGCACCCCGCGCAACGCGCCTCCGCGCTTTCCGCTCGATATGCCTCAGAGGGTAAAAAGGCGGCGTGGCTCGAACTGTACGCGGAGGATGCGATTCTCGAGGATCCGGTCGGCATCTCGCCGTTGGATCCCTCAGGACTCGGACACCGGGGTCGCGAGGCGATGAGCCGGTTCTGGGACCTCGTGATGGGTCCAGGCACAATGCGATACGCGATTCGCGAGTCGTATCCCTGTGGAGATGAATGCGCCAATGTCTGGACGCTGACGAACACGCTGCCCGGAAATGTAGATGTCACGGTTGACCTTGTCAGCGTCTACAAGGTGAACGTGCAGGGCAAGCTCACAGCGATGCGCGCCTACTGGAGCTACGCTGATGTGGAGCAGAAACTGCAGGCAGTCATCGTCCGCTGATACTTGCAGCGAAGCGATGCGGTGTTTCTTACCTTCTTGCGTCACAAGTCTGCACGTTCTGACGGACTCCCATCGCTAACCCACGCGAGGCCACCGAATATCAATTGAGCTCATGATGGTTTGCGAATAGCCTGAGAGGAATCGATGCTTAACCACGATCTTCCTGCAGGAATCCCTGAGTGGCTCGCACACGTTGGCGGTGGCGAGGTTACGCGTCTAGAACGGCACACCGCCCGGCGCGAGGCGTGGCTCGTCGATGTCACCGGTTCCACGGGCGGGTCTGTCGAGGGATTTCTGCGACTCGAGCGCACCCCAAATGCGGACAACCCCTGGTCACTCGGTCACGAGACGCGCATTGTCGAGGCCTTACGTGATACGAAGGTGCCCGTGCCACGCGTGCTGGCGCGCAATGACGCGCTCGCGTGCACACTGTTCGAACGCGTGCGAGGCAGGTCCGACTTGCACAATGCGCCTCCGCATCAACAGCGTCCCGTCCTAGAGCATTTCTTTGACATCGTCGCTGATCTTCACAATATCGATATTGATCGATTCCCCCCGAGTGAATTTCCGCGGCCCGCGAGCGCACGCGACTGCGCGCTCCGCGAAATGGATCTCGTGACCCAGCGCTGGGCGGGATTCCTCTCCGAGTACCGCGATCCTCTGATCACCTACGGTATTGATTGGCTGGAGCGATTCGTTCCGAGGAGCGTGCCGCGGGTTTCGCTCGTTCAAGGCGACACGGGCCCAGCGAATTTTCTGTTCGAGGGTAACCGTGTCACTTCGGTTATTGACTGGGAGTGGGGCCACCTCGGTGACCCTCTAGAAGATCTCGGCAACATCTGCGTGCGTGAATTCTGGAATCCCTCTGGTGGGCTCTCCGGCCTGATGCAGCGGTACCAGCAACGCTCCGGCCTCAAGGTAAATCTTGAGGCTGTGCGCTACTACCGCGTGCAGCAGAACATGAGGGGCATGATACCTATCGCAGAACGCACATTGGACGCCGCTCCTCGCGAGCCCTTGGCTTGGTATCTCGCCTACCGATACGTTGGTGACCGTGCCACCCTCGAAGCGATGGCCGAGTCGATGCGCATCACGATCGACAGGCCGGAAATGCCAAAAGACGAGGGCACCGTCGATCCCCTCGCGGCGGCCGCCGAATGGGCCAATGAGCATGACGTGCGTCCAGCCATCACGAGTGCCTTCGCTAAATCGCGGTCGGACGACATCTCGATTCTCCTAAGGTGCATGGAGCGCGTGCACCGATTGGGAAACGCCATCGCACGTGCCGAACTAGCGGATCTCAGCGCGCTGCTTGGACGGCGCGTTCGCAGCGCGACACTGGGTAACTCCGCGCTGGATACCGCCATCCAAGAGCGACGTCTCGATGACGAGCGCCTGGTCCAATTTCTGGGTCGGCGCGCATATCGACGGGAATGGTTGTACTCACCCGTTACACAGCTTTACCCTAATAGGCGGTGGGCCACGCTTGATTGAGGCAGTTCGAAGGTGCGCGCGGCACTCCTATCCGCGTCGATCGGCAGTTTTTGTGGCGCGGGTAAGTGCCCTCGCGCTTGCGCCGTCGGACCAGGAAACCAAAACGGTAATTTGAAGCGTAGGTGTCTCGAAGGTCGATTCGTTGGCGCGATATATGGAGGATGCTGTGGAATTCTCAGACTATCTACAAATTCAGAACCTGCTGCATCGCTACGCTTACCTGATGGATCAGGCGGATTTCGACGGAGTTGGACAGATCTTTGCGCACGCCGACGTTCATATGCCGGGCGATGCCGGTATTTATCGGAAGGATCCGGTGGGGCTTGCAAACATGTTCCGGCGATGGAATCGCGTCTACGCGGATACCGGCACGCTACGAACGCGCCACATCACCACTAATCTAATTCTCGAAGAAGACGGTCCTGAGCGCGCAATAGGACGATGCTACGTTCTTGTGGTACAGGCGACGCCGTCGTTTCCGCTGCAGCCCGTCATCGCGGGTACATACGAGGACAAGTTCGAAAAGGTGCGCGGAGTGTGGCGCTTCGCCGAGCGTCGTGAAGAGTTCAAGAACTTCGAACTAGTGGGCGATCTGAGTTCTCATCTTGCGATGGATTTTACGCCCCAATTGGTCGGGAAGTAGGCGCTACGCGAGTCGGAGCGGCGGTGGAGAGTCTGGATCCGTGACACCGCACACGCGACTGTTGCCACTTGAAAGCGGACGCAACTTCCGCGATCTCGGAGGCTATGTTACGTCGGACGGACGTTCAGTTCGCTGGAGGCAACTGTTCCGCTCCGGGACGCTTGCGCAATTGACGACTGGCGATCAGGGAATCCTGAACGGGCTCGGTATCCGAGCGGTATGCGATCTACGCACGACCGCTGAACGGCTCGTGGAGCCAAGTGCGTGGCCACCCGAAGCGGTTCGCCTCATTGCTTGGAATTATGAACTCGACCACGGCGCAGTCATGGGCGTCTTTCGCCTCGGGGTGCCGACACCAGAGCGTGTACGTGGCGCCGTAATGGAATTCTATCTGACGGCGCCCGAGGACTTCGCCGAGCGATTCGCGGCAATTTTCAGTTTGCTTAATGCGGGCGAGGCGCCGCTCGTCATCCACTGTACCGCCGGTAAGGATCGAACTGGCGTAGCTGCGGCGATCGTACTACGCGCTCTTGGTGTGCCCGCGGATGTCGTAATCGAGGACTATGCACTGTCGGATAGGCTTGTCGATTACGAGGGTCTCTACAGCAGCAGGAACTCGCAGGACAACGGCTCCTGGGCATTCCTCGCTGAGCTTTCGCCCGAGGTTCGAGCGCCTCTTATGGCTTCGGAGCCGGCGTACATCGAAGCGATGTTTAGCAGCCTTAGTCAGCATTATGGCTCCCTGGAAGGCTACCTGGCATCGCGGCTGGGTGTGACAGGCGAAGTACTCGCGCGCATTCGCGACTTCTACCTTGATCGTTAGTCAACTAACGGAGCTTGCTGGGTGACGTCCGCTCTGACCGCCTGAGAAAGGACGAGCGGTCAGCGCAGATCACCAAGCACCTCGCTCGCGTGTCCAGAATCGAGGTATTCACGCACCGTTTTGATTCTGTCTTTTTCCAGCAGCACCAATAGATGGTATAGATTGTTGTAGAGCGTGCCGGCGCGCGTCACTCCATAGGACTCCGCTTCGATCGCCACACGATCGTCCTCGGCGGTCGTCCCTGTAATTGTGAAGCGCAAGCCTGTCGGGAAATCTTTGGCCGAATCCGCAACCAGTTTGCGATAACTTGCCTTAGTATAGTCCGAGGGGTAGGGATAGTCCGTCGCGCGGGCCATAAGCTTCCAGTTCGCATCGTCCGCCACGCGCTCCCAGCAGGCCTCGTCGCCGTTTGCAAGTTCCTTGAAGAAATCAAGCACGAATTCACGCGCGGCCGCAGCTTTCACGTTTTTCTCCGATTAGAACGATCAAGACACGTGATCCACAACATGTGGCAACAGTTCTTTCAATGAGGATAGAAGATCCTCCGGAAAATGACGAGCGTCATCAAGCTCAACGGCCCCGCCGCAACAGAGGGATGACTTCACTACGGCCGAGACCTACCGGGACACGAGCTTGAGCATCTTCGGGCGGAAGCGAGCTGACGTCCCCGGGAGTGGTGTACGAGGGATCTTCGGATCCAGGCTTTTAACCGCAAGGCGGTAGGGGCGACGCGGCCGTCAGGCCGCGGAGCAAAGGCGGTCATCGTGGTTTCTGGTTAAGGTTGGGTTGCGACACCTTCAACTTTGACCGAGGACACCACGATGACCACCAAGACCAATATGGCACTGGCGGAGCTTACCGAGAAGGGGGCAGACGCGGATCTGCTGCGCGAGATGATCCAGTTCGTCGCCCAGCGGATGATGGAGATGGACACCGAGAGCCTGTGCGCGGCGGCGTACGCGGAGCGCAGCCCGGATCGGGCCAACAGCCGCAACGGTTACCGCGAGCGGCTGTGGGAGACGCGCGCCGGGTCGGTGGATCTGAAGATCCCCAAGTTGCGTAAGGGCAGCTACTTCCCGGGATTTCTCGAGCCGCGCCGCACGGGGGAGAAGGCGCTCGCCGCCGTCATCCAGGAAGCGTACATCCAGGGGGTATCGACCCGCTCGGTGGATGAGCTGGTGAAGGCGATGGGGATGAGCGGGATCTCCAAGAGCCAGGTGTCGCGCCTGTGCACCGAGATCGACGAGCGCGTGCACGCGTTCCTGGGTCGCCCGATCGAAGGGGACTGGCCGTACCTGTGGATCGATGCCACCTACGTGAAGGTGCGCGAAGCCGGGAGGATCGTGTCCGTCGCCGTAATAATTGCTGTGGCCGTGAACAGCGACGGGGTGCGCGAGGTGCTGGGCATGGCGATCGGACCCTCGGAAGCGGAGCCGTTCTGGAGCGCGTTCCTGCGCTCCCTCACGCGCCGGGGGTTGCGCGGCGTGAAGCTGGTGATCTCGGATGCCCACGAGGGGCTCAAAGCCGCCACGGCCAAAGTGCTCAAGGCGACCTGGCAGCGCTGCAAAGTGCACTTCCTGCGTAACGCCCTGGCGCACGCGGGCAAGGGGCAGCGGCAAATGGTGCTCGCGATGATCAACACCGTCTTCGCCCAGGAAACCCCCGAGGCCGCCCACGCGCAGTGGCGCACCGTCGCCGATCAGCTGCGAGTGAAGTTCCCCAAGCTCGCCACGCTCATGGACGGTTCCGAGCCCGACGTCCTCGCGTTCATGGGCTTCCCCAAAGCCCACTGCAAACAGATCCACTCCACAAACCCGCTCGAGCGTTTGAACGCCGAGGTCAAGCGCCGCACCAACGTCGTGGGCATCTTCCCCAACGAAGCGGCCATCACACGGCTCGTCGGCGCGTTGCTGCTGGAGCAAAGCGATGAGTGGGCTCTGCAGCGGCGCTACATGCAACTTGAAGGCTTGCAGACACTGACCGACAATCAACCCGCTCGGCTGTCCGCAGTGGCCCGCTGAGCACGAGTCCAATCGAACCAGACATCACGACTCGTACACCACGTCCGGGGACACGATCCGGAAGCGAGATCCGTGGAGCCGACCTAACCGTCAAGCATCGCGTCCTATCGGAAGGCCTCGTATCAACGGATGCCACGCGCTACTAGCGGATATCGCACCAGTGCATGAAATTGCTGGGTAACATTGCGATAACTCAAAAAGTCCCACCGCGCCAACGGCTTGATTGTGCGTGAATTTAGGGCCGAGGTTAGATTCCTCTCCCGAGCATTCTAATCAAATATTTACAGAACATTATTAATGTAATTGCTTGGGAGAAATCTCGCAGCTCAAACGTGAAATTTTGCGCTCGAGGCAGGCGATCAGACCGCAACTCGAACTCGCGCGAACTATAGACGATTTCGCTGCCAATTTAGGCCGCTTCAGACGACGTGAATCCGCTCCGAGTCCGTCGGAATCTTGGAATGACGTGTTCACGACTCTCACTAAGCGCTCGCGTTACCAATCGACTTCTTGAGCCCAAGGGCCCTTCGCGTCTCAGAGGTGAACCTACCTAGCGCACCCTCTAACAGTCCCGGAGCGCTCGCATTTCCCTTTCGTGGCGCAGGGTTGCGTTGCTGCGTTCGATGACGCGCCGGATCATCAGGCTGCCGCAAAACGCTCCATCGGCGGTGTCCCGTTCTCATCATGGCGTGACCTGTGCGTACGTCTCCAGGCCGCTGGGGTGTGGCCCGCGGCCTGGCGGAAGTGCTTGCATAGGTGCGCCTGGTCGGTGAAGCCGCACCGAAGCGCAATGTCACTCAAGGACGCATCGGTCGTCAGCATGTATTGGGCGGCCAGTTCAACGCGCTGTCGAACCACGAAGGAGTGCGGCGATTCCCCGAACGTGCGCTTGAAGGATCGCGAGAAGTGCGCTTCGCTGCGTTGAATGAGCGCGCTGAGATCCGCAACGAGGATCGACTCTATAATATGACTATCAATATAATCACGCACTTTGCGAGCCTGCCAGGCCAGCAAGCACCCGCTTCCGTCGGGGACCTCTCTTGCCGCGGGCGGATGAGTCTGCTGTCGCAACAGTGAAGTGGCCTCAAGCAATGGACCCTGGGCTGGGTGTTCTTGGTCGTGAAGCTGACCAACGGCTGCCTCAAGCAGCGTAATCACCTGGTGCATCCATTCGTGCGATCGCGTCGCACCTAGCTTCGATACCGCCAGCGTCTCTTCGAGGTGCCCTTCCATTACCAGTGCCTTCCTCTACACTCCACCAGCAATCCCACCGCGGTCGACGTTGCCTCCGGCCGATAACTTGCTGTTTTAATGACATAGGCGGCCCCGTCGCCATCCCGAATCATGGGACGCAGCGCCTTGCACGTCTTACCGACCCTCGCTCTACTTTCGGCTTCTGCGCGCCAGCGCGGTCCCGCTTTGCGACTGCCGACGGACGCGGTGATTGTCTGATTGACCTCGCACACGATCGAGGCCGCCAGCTGTCCCATGGGGACCACACGGCTCGTGTGGGCCAACTGGGCCAATTGGGCTACTGGTTCTCGCACTCCCCTCGTTGAATGGCATGAGGAGGAGCGCGTGTGCCTGACGTCTCGCACCGCCTGAAACGCCACCGCGCATCCTGGCTCGTTTAGCTGAGACACCGCTTCCCTCCTTGTTGATTCGCGTGACCGCAGTTGACCGGCGTCCAACGGATTAAGGCGTCTGAGACGGATCCGGCTGGTACCGACTCTGCGTGTGGTAGGGTCGTCCCCATTGGGAATTGCCGCCACATCAGATGCCGCAGTAGCTGCCCTGTACTCTTCTATAGGGGCAGACCGGAAGTGGCCTGGTGAGGGAGGGGCATAGGGCATTGATCCGAGGCCCCTATTAGAATCGACTCCAAGAGGTATTCCGCTGAGCTCCGCTGCGCCAATAAGAATCCTTTGCGTCGAAGACCACCCGGTTTTCCGGGAGGGATTGGGCACCGTTATTGCATCGCAGCCGGATATGCGGCTGATCGGATATGCGGGCAATGGGGTGGAGGCCGTGGCTGAATTTCGCCGGCATCAACCGGATGTGACCCTGATGGACCTCCAACTTCCCGGCTCGAACGGCACCGACGTTCTTGTCGCCATTCGAGGCGAGTTCCCTCGAGCTCGTATCGTCATGCTGACAACCTCGGACAGCGACGGTGAGATTCAGCGAGCCATGCGGGCTGGTGCCGCAGCTTACCTCTTGAAAAGCATGGCCAAAGACGACCTGCTGGCAGTGCTTCGCTCGGTGCATGCGGGCCGACGGCACGTGCCACCGGAAGTTGCCGCGCGCTTGGCCGAGCATCTCGGCGAGGACGACCTTACGGTGCGCGAACTGGAAGTGCTCAGGCTCATTCGCGATGGGTATCGCAATAAACAGATCGCGGACCAGTTGGCCATTGCCGAAACGACGGTCAACTTCCACGTTAAAAATCTGGTCGCCAAGCTACAGGCAAGGGATAGAACGCATGCGGTGACGATCGCGCTTCGCCGCGGCCTGCTCCAGATGTAGCACTAGCACCTGTAGATAACTACAGGATGGGCGCTCTACCTCCTTACGGGGCAAGACAGGCGTGCCGCAACTACTGTCGAGCCGCTCTCGACCGCTGGGGACCTCTGCGTCCGAACATCTCGAGCTTGCATGAAACACCATCGGAATTCTCCGTCGCTTTTTTTTCGGCCCCGCCACCGTAGAGTCCTGGCGATCTCGAGCTTTCTACTGCTGTTCCTGACGGGGACTGCCTCGGCGCTCGATCCTCACAGGCTGATTTCCCAATATGCGCACACAGTCTGGAGGGTCCAGGACGGCTTCCCACACGGGCCGCACATGATCACTCAGACAAACGACGGCTACATTTGGATTGCGGTCGGCGGTCTGCTTCGGTTTGACGGAGTGACCATAACCCCCATGTTGCCGCAGAAATCTTTCCCAACCGACGCGGGCATCAACTGGCTCTTGGGTAGCCGCGACGGAAGCCTGTGGATGGGCACCTATCATGGGTTATACCGCCTCAAGGACGGGGAGGCATTCAGTTCGCCCGTCAAGACGGGCGGCGTGCAGAGCATCCTCGAGGATCATGACGGTGCAATCTGGATCACTCGCTCTCGCGTGGGCGGCATCGAAGGATCGCTCTGCCGAATCGTGGGAAACGATCTGACCTGTTACGCCAAGGGCAAGAGCGATGGCAACCCGGCCAATTTTGCGACCTCCCTTGTCGAGGACAGCTCAGGAGACATCTGGTTCGGATGCCAGATGCTATGCCGCTGGAATGGAAGCTCCATAAGCCACTACATGCAAGAGCAGATGGATCATCCATCCGGTGACGGCGTAGTGGGGCTTGCAGCCGGGGCCGCGCGCTCGGTCTGGGTGGCCATGGACGGCGTGGGGCCGGAGCTAGGAGTGCGCCATTTCAGTAATGGAAGCTTCATGAGCTATGGGGTCCCCGGGTTCGATGGCGCGACTATTCGAGCGGTAGCTCTACTTTTGGACCGCAATCAAACTCTCTGGGTCGGAACAGAGTCTCAGGGCCTCTACCACATTCATGACGGCCACGCGGATCACTACGGCGCCGCGCAGGGTCTGACCGGCGAACGAGTGAATTCGATCTACGAAGACAGAGAGGGGAATTTGTGGATCACGACCGACAAGGGTGTAGATCTCTTTCGAGATATCCCCGTGGTCAGCTTCTCCTCCACCGAGGGCCTACGTGGAGGAAGCGAGGTCAGCGCCGTGCTTCCTCGAGACGACAATTCCCTCTGGGTGGGGCTTAGAGGCGCCCTGGCCATCATTCGTCCCGACTCTATTTCGCTGACCACGATGGCTGACGGACGTCCCATTCAAGATGTCTATGCGCTGCTCGAAGACCACACGGGTCAGGTTTGGTTGGGGATCAATACCACGGTGATGGTGCACCAGCGTGGAAGGTTCTTTGAGATCACGGGTCAAGATGGGCGTCGCTTGGACCAGATCGGAAAAATCTTTTCGTTTACTGAAGACATTGACGGGAATATCTGGGCCATCGCATACGACGATCCGAAGCAAATAACCCATCTGCTGCGGATCAGAGACCGCCGGGTGCAGGAGGACATTCAGATCACATCTCTCATTCCGCACGCTCATTTTCTCGCCGCGGACCAGGCCGGCGGCATCTGGATAGGCACAGGGGATGGCAAACTTGCTCACTATCTGAACGACGTAGCGAACATAGTCTCTAACGGACGCAGCGGCGCCCCCGCGGTCATGATGTTCAGCTTTTTTGTCGACTCAGCGGGAGTCGTATGGGGCGCAACCAGCGAAGGGCTGTATCGCTGGGAGCATGGCACATTGAGCGTCATGGACTCGCACAACGGCTTACCGTGCTCCGAGGTTATTGCGGCAGTCATTGATAATTCCGGGTCACTATGGCTCGACACGAAGTGCGCCGGCTATCTGCGGATCTCCGCGGCGGACCTGGCGAATTGGACGGCCCGCCCCGAAGCCCAGGTGACGGTGACAACCCTAGGCGCACTTGATGGGGCAGACCCGGGATGGAATGGAGACCGGATCCAGCCGAGCGCCGCGAGATCACCCGACGGTCGACTCTGGTTCATCGGCTTGTCATCTCTCCAGATGATCGACCCTGGCCGTTCCTACAAGAACCCGATGCCACCACCGGTACACGTCGAAGAACTCCTTGCCGACGGTAAAGGCTACTCAGCGGCGGCTCCCATCACTCTTCCACCACTGACGCGAGACATCCAGATCGACTACACCGCGCTGAGCTTCGTGCAGCCGAAAAGGATGGGCTTCCGCTACATTCTCGAAGGCCATGACAGGGGCTGGGAGAATCCGGGATTGCGCCGCCAGGCGTTCTACAGCGATCTTCGACCCGGGAGTTATCGCTTTCGTGTGATCGCGTCTAATAACGACGGGGTGTGGAATGAAGCCGGAGCGACGCTGGACTTCAAGGTTGCCGCTGCGTGGTATCAGACGTACTGGTTTCGCTCGCTGTGTTTCGTCGTCGGCGTGGTGCTGCTCTGGGCGATTTATCGATTGCGGGTGCGCCAGATTGCTGGAACCATGAAAGCTCGTTTCGACGAGCGCCTGGCCGAACGCACCCGAATCGCGCGCGACCTGCACGACACGTTCCTGCAGACCATCCAGGGTAGCAAGCTGGTTGCCGACGATGCGCTGAGCGCCCCTACCGATCTGCCGCGCATGCGTCAAGCCATGGAGAAACTGTCGGCCTGGCTGGGACGAGCGACCGAGGAGGGTCGGGCAGTCCTGAACTCCTTGCGCACCTCAACCACGGAGGTGAATGATCTCGCGGACGCCTTCCGGCGAGCACTCGAGGAGTGCCGCACCTATAGTTCAATGGAAGTCTCGCTTCAGGTGTCGGGGCAGATTCAGGAGATGCATCCCATAGTCCGTGACGAGATATATCGCATCGGCTATGAGGCGATCCGCAACGCCTGTGTACACTCAAAGGCCAGGCAGCTGAGAGTTGAGCTCTCTTATGCGGAAGATCTCGGCCTTCGTGTCTGTGACAACGGCCTGGGCATCGATCCCGACATCGTGCGGCGTGGCAAGCTTGGGCACTTCGGTCTGCACAGCATGCGCGAGCGCGCCGCCCGCATCATGGGCAGATTCTCAGTCGAGAGCTCCGCCGGGTCCGGTACGGTAATCACCCTGACGGTTCCCGGTGGGATCATCTATCGCACGGTGCGTAAGTAGCCACCCACGCGCTCTGACGAGAATTCGCAAGACGTTGCGGTTCTTCCGGATAACGCCGCGCCGTGTACGGAGAAAAGCGGGCGCTATGCCGCCAGACCGCGCTATCGCTTCGAGGGATGAGCAGACTCCGTATCAACGACTGATATGGCCCTCTGGTGTCAACGAGGGCGAGGGTGGTTCTCGCGGTCCGGTGCGTGCGAGGAGTGTGCGGGCGGGAGAGCGCACCGGATGGGGAACGCGACGCGCAGAGCTTGTAGCGACGATGGATCACACTGATATCCGCGGGTTGGTTACCGCATTGCATCGGTCCGTCGCGGGGCTGCCTCGATCTAGCGTCGGGGATCATCACGCTGGATGCCCACATAGTCGAGCCGAGGGTTCCCCTCACCGTGTCTGCGCATCGCGTTGCCGATCCGGTGTGAGTGCGGTTACGTCATGGATGTGTCCCTCGCTCGAGTGAGGGCTCGTTCACGGACTCAGGGCAACGTGCCGGCCGATATCCCAGACGAAGGCGGCGAGCTCGCGGGCGAGCGCGACACAGATCTTGTTGTGGTGCAGTCCGCGGGCCTTGAGGCGCCGGTAGCGGTGGTTCAGGCGCAGCTGTGCGCGCCAGGCGATCGCGCGGATCTGTGCGGGCTGTCGCTCCTGACGCGGCTGCAAGGAGGGGCTGATGCGGGCGGGGAAGCGGTAGTTCCAGGCCGCCTCGACCAAGACGCGCCGAACGTGAGTGTTGCCGGTCTTGGTGATCGCCCCGAGCCGGCGCTTCGAACCGCTCGTGTGCTCGGAGGGGACCAGTCCCAGATATCCCATCAGCTCGCGCGGATGCGCAAAGCGCCTAAGGTCTCCGAGCTCGGCGACGACGGTGGTGGCGGCGACGAGGTTCAGTCCGCGCAACGTCATCACGGCGCTCACGAGTGGGTGCATGCGCCAGTGCTCGACCTCGCGCGCGAGGGACTCACTCAGGCGCTGTACCCGCGCTTCACCTTCACTCACCGCCTGGCGGTACTCGGTGAAGGCAATGTCCTGGGCCGCATGCTCGAAAGATACCTCGGCGAGGTAGCGCTCGTGGGCCGCCGACCAGGAGGTCTTGCCGCTGTAACGATGCCCGTGACGCAGCATCAGCGCCTTGAGCTGCTGGCGGGCCTTGAGCCGCGCCCGCACCGCATCCACCCGCGCCCGACTCAAGTCCCGCAGCGCCTCATCGCGTTCGTCCGGGATGCTGACGGCTACCAGCTCCCCCGCGCGGGCGAGGCCGGCGAGGTTCAGCGCATCACGTCGATCGGTCTTGATCCGCTCCCCCGGGCGGCGCGGGATCTTAGACGGCGCCACCACCTCGCAGCGGTAGCCAAGCCGTATCAGCTCGCGCGCCAAGGTGTAACCGCACGGACCTGCCTCGTACACCACGTGCAAGTTCTGCGGCTCGCCCAATCGGCTTAGCGCCTTGGTGAGCTCCGCAAGCCTTGTACCCACTGTGCCGACGAACCGCGGGACCTCACGACCGACTTCGGCCACCGCGATCGCGATGGACTCCGCGTGTGCATCCAGCCCGATAAAACCAGTGATAAGCTCGTGCATGGTCTGCCTCCTGTGCTTCTTGTAGATCACGCCCAATCGCGTTCTACATGTGGCTCGGCACACGCAAGTGTGCAACCCACGGTACTGCGGGAGGCAGACCGCTTCTTCTCTATACAACCTTGAATGCCCGCTCCCTATGACGGGCCATGATGTCTAGCAGGTTTTCGGTTCGCCTCCCCACATACTCTTTCGGCGACGACGTCCGAGGGCATTGGCTACGTTGACCAGGGGCCTGGCGAAAACCCGCGGTGTGCTCCCCACAGCTCTGAGCGCACTGCGCAGATTGCGAGCGGCCGTGTGTCGTGGGGTAATCGGCTCAGCGTGCTGATGGAGCTCGAGGCGCAGTTCGCGCGATGGTTTAGCTTTGACAAGTGGCGTGGAACTGACGACGGGCGTCCTCTCCCGGGCACCAATCCCTTATCATTCAAATAACCATTACTCGAGGGAGTTGTCGAGCGTCATCATCCGGTACGTGCACCGGGAGGATCGCCGCGGCCCATGGCGACAGCCGGGGACACTTGTCCCTTTGCAACCGGCTGGCTCAGGCCGCTCGTACCGGAACGCGTTGCGCCGGCTGCGCCCAGCTCGCGGTGGGCTCGCACGACCGTCGGCGTCACAATGGTGATCATGTTTGCCGCCGCCATCGGAATGTTCATCTTTTAGGGCGCTTCAGCGGCAGGCGATGCTGTTTCCCGCGATAGCGGGGATGTCAGCTTAATCGGCATCAGCGTCCACATAAGTTTCCAGCAGACGGCAGTGTCGGCGATCGCTGCTGAGGTACCAGTCGTAGCCAAGCGCCCCTTGCTCCCTGCGAGTTGCAGCCAACATCGCCTCCGCGATTTTCTCTAATTCTTCCAGCTTTCCATCCGCAATGCCTAAAGAAACGGTGAACCGCACCATCTTGCTGGTCATACTCATGGACTCCAGATTTTAGACGACGACGGCACACACAATCCTCAAGCAAGACATACCACCGATTCCGCGAAGCGGACATTGACGAACGGCAGCACTGGGTCAACTAGCGACCTTCCGCCGATCCGGCCGGTTGGAGCATCCCGTCTGGCTCAGCGAGCTCAAGCGCGGGACATGGCGTCCAGGATCGCCTTTTCTTGGTCGGCGGTCGGCCAATGCTTCGCAGCCGCGCGGCGCTCGGGCGTTTGGGCGCGCCACCATTCCAGTGTCGCCCTCCCTGATTCGGATAGCGGCCGGTAGCTAAGCCCCGCGTGCACCGCCTTGCTGCCATCGAAACGCGTGCGCTCATTCGCGAATATCCCGCCGCTTGTCGTGGGCTCTACGAGCGGAAAGTCCAACTTCAGCTCCTCGATGATGGCGGCCGGCGGCCGTACGAAGCGCACCGCACCCTCGCTGAGCGGGCGCAGCGCGTTGAGTACCCCATCCCAGGGCGTGGGCCGCGCTGCAGCGTTGAAGATTCCGGGCACGTCTCGCTCGAGCAGCGTCACCATCCATGGACAGAGGTCGCGGACGTCCACGGTCTGAAGGCTTTTCGCATCGGCACGAGGTCCGACCACGGTGCCCGCCTCTGCCGTGCGCGCCGTCCAATAGGTAAAGCGGTCGGTTTCGTCTCCCGGGCCGATTACGTAGGTCGGCCGCGCGACCGTCGCGGCGGAGCCGTAGACCTCGCGGACGATTCGGTCACCTTCCGCCTTCAGCTCGCCGTAGCTCTGGGCGCTCACCTGCTCGTTCTCGGGGTTGGATAGGGGGCGCAATGGGGAAGTCTCAAGACATACCGATCCGGCGCCTTCGTACGCCGCCACGGTTGACACGAACAGATAGCGGCGCACCCGACCCTTCAAAAGCTGCGCCGCGTCGCGCACGTGGCGTGGCAGGTAGCCTGAATTGTCGATCACGGCATCCCAGCCCCGCGTACCCTCAAGAGCAGACAGGCCGGGGGCGGTCTTCGTGTCGCGGTCTCCGATCAGCACCTCGACCCGATCCCCGTAGAGCGTCGCGTCCTTGTGCCCGCGGTTGAACAGGGTCACCTTATGGCCGCGTGCCAGCGCGTACTGAACCTGGTGGGGTCCCAGGAAGCCGGTGCCTCCGAGAATCAGGATGTCGAGGGGGTGACGTGCACGGGGGACGTCCGCAAACAGTCTCGTCGTGGCCGATACTGCAATGGCCGCGGTGCCCAGGGCCAGCATTTGGCGACGCGTAGTCATGTGATCTCTCCCCCCCTCGTGAATTGCTGCTCAAAGCGCTAGTAACTAACGCATGGCGGAATACCCCTATTCGCACATGATCAGTCTTATAACCTGTTAGGCCACATCCTGATCATTCTTCGATGCCGGTTCCGAGTCTCTCCGATCCTGCTTTTAGCCGTCAAACGAACCACTGTCGTCTCCGGTGCCGGCGGCCGGGTAGCCGAGGGCGCTGTGTGGCCAGATGCGGGTGTAGTGCCGGCGAGTTCTCGATCAGCACCTGCGCTTCCGCAGTGTGCCGGAGATCTCGCCGTTCAGTTACTCGTTCCTGAGTTTGCCGTTGAAGCTCTCGTCGCCCTCACCGGCCTACCCAGAATTCTGACCGAAAACCTCGCATCACTGCTTGGCCTCAGCACATAGCTGCCGTACGCAACAGGCAAATCTGGGCCCGGCGTCCGCGGGGAGTGAATACAGACAAGGTGTAATCCATCCTTTTACCAAATGCTATGGAGGTTTCCGCAAGCGCTTTCTGCCCCCGGACCGGCGGTGACTTTTTCTCATTGCCGGCGCCTCCAATCCTTGCTTAAGACGATCGATGAACCACCGTGCCGCGATCCCGGGGGGCGCTTCGGTGCGATAGACCGCGTGCATGGACAGGACAAAGCCCTTGGGTGGCGCGTCTGCGGCGACGATTTTGACCAGAGTTCCGCGCGCGAGGTCGGAATGGACGAGCTCCGCGGGCATCCCGCCCCATCCGAGTCCCGCACGCAGGAATGCCTGTTTTGCGCCGAGATCCGCCAGGCGCCAGGTACGCGGCGACAGCACCCCGAATTCCTTTCCCTTCGAGAGCGTGGAGCGATCCGTGAGCACGAGTTGGACGTGCTTTGCCAGCTCGCTCGAGGGGATGGGCGACCCGTAGCTGGCCAGAGGGTGGCGGGGTGAGGTGACCTGGACTAACGGTACATGGAGCAGCGGCTCCTGGCTGAACTGGGGTGGGACCAACGCCAGCTCGCCGGAAATCGCCAGGGTGCAGCGTCCATCGAGAACCGGCTGAATCACCGCCCCCAGGGCCTCCACATAAAGTCGCAGCGGCGTGAGCGGAAATGCGGCATGAAACGCCGTCACGGCCGCTGTCAGCGTCGCCATCGGGAACATGACCTCGACGACCACCGCCAATTCGGCCTCGAGTCCGCCAGCAAGGTGCTTGGCTTGGGCCTTGAGTAGATCGACATCGCCAACCACGGTGCGCGCGTGCGCGAGCAGCACCTGTCCTTGGGGAGTGAGCACCGGCCGCCGTCGCGCGCGATCAAAGAGTCTCACCCCGAACTGCCCTTCCAGGTTAGCGAGCGTCTTGCTGACGACGGACTGAGCCCGCCGGAGCTTGCGACCGGCGCCGGAAAAGCTGCCTTGGTCGGCCGCCGCGATGAAGGTGCGCAGTTGATCGAGCGTGACAGCGTCCAACATGTATGCATCCTGGAGATAGTTAGCAGATAGAAATATAGGCTACCGCGATATGACCCGGCGAGCTAGCCTCTCTCCATCATTTCAATGCACGCAAGTGCCCGAGGAGATAGCTGTGAAAGTCGCTTTATATGGAGCCACCGGCCAGTCCGGGAGTCGCATTCTGAAGGAGCTCGTATCGCGCGGGCATCGCGTGACCGCCATCGCCCGAGACACCGCAAAGCTGCCGCAACCCGGTCCGGGTGTCCTCGTCAAGCGGGACGACCTATCCGACCCCAAGCAGATCGCAGCCGCGGTCGACGGGGCGGACGCGGTCATCAGTGCCTATGCGCCGCCTCAGGATGATCCCGATGAGATCGTGAGTGTCACTCAACGCCAGGTCGATGCGCTCAGCCAGGCGTCCAATGCGCGTCTGATCGTTGTCGGTGGCGCCGGCGGCCTGAACGTGGCCCCCGGTGTGACCTTCATCGACTCGGGTCACCTGCCCGAGCCGTACCTCCCGATCGCCAAAGCTCATCTCAAGGCGCTGAATGTACTGAGAGCCTCAACCATCGACTGGACGTACCTGGCCCCGGCCGCCTACTTCGTCCCCGGCGAGCGCACCGGCAAGTTTCGCCTCGGCAAGGACGAGCTCATTGCCAATTCCGCGCAGGAGAGCCGAATTTCGATGGAGGACTACGCGGTTGCACTGGTCGATGAGCTCGAAAAGCCACGGCACCGCCGGCAGCGCTTCTCCGTCGGGTACTGATAGTGAATTCAGCGATCGCCTGAACCCTGCCTTTATTGGAGTCTGCAATGACTACATCCCCTACTCCCCCGGCCCAGGCCCTGAGTGCCTCCGTTTCGGCCAACCAGGCTGCGCTCGCGCATGCCGCGGAAGTCTCAGGCCGATTTCTACTGGCTCTACTGTTCCTGCTCTCCGGGCTCGGCAAACTCGGTGCATACAGCGCCACCGCAGCCTACATGTCTGCAACGGGTGTCCCCGGTGCGTTGCTTCCCGCGGTTATCGCCATCGAGATATTTGGATCGCTTGCCATTGTCCTCGGTTGGAAGACCCGAGTGGCCGCGTCCCTGCTCGCGGGGTTTTCGGTCCTCACCGCACTCACCTTCCACAATCACCTGGCCGATCAGACGCAGATGATCATGTTTTTCAAGAACCTCTCGATCGCGGGAGGCTTCCTGGTGTTGGCGGCTAACGGCGCCGGCTCCCTGAGCCTTGACCGACGCGCAGCCAAGCAGGGCTCACGCTAGGTTCTGCATCTCAGGCGAACGAGCCAGAGGAAACCACGATAAGCATTGCCTACCAGCGCGCGTCCCGTGGTCCAGTCGGCGGACGACTTGCTGGCAAGGTGGTGGCAATCAGCGGAACGGGCGGCGGTCAGGGACGGGCCGCCGCCCTGCTCTTCGCCCGAAGCGGCGTGACAGTCGTCGGCTGCGGCTGCGCGTCGGACGGTCTTGAGGAAACGCGAGAGTCGGCCGAGCGCTTGAACCAGTCCTTGATGGCTACGTCGACCATCTGGAATTTAGGCCGAGCCCTGCGCTCTTTCGTCACTTCATAGAGCAAGTGCGCGACTTGACGGGCAGTGTGTACGCTCGCCGCATGTACGAGGTAATGCGTTATTGGGACGAAGACCGTCCGGAGTGGGTCGCGGAGGAACACGACTTCGCGGCGGCGTGGCCGAACCAACCGAAGTGGGTCGTGTCGCGCTCGTTGAAGTCGGTCGGGCCCAACGCCACACTTCTCGAGGGTGACATCGAGGCGGTGATACGTGGGCTGAAGGCTCAGCTAGTTGGGGAGATTGAAGTTTCCGGACCAGACTTGGCAGGAGGCCTCCTTCGACGACGCATGCGTATGGCCGATGTGCCATTTGTCTCCAGCGAGCCGGGCGCCACAAAAACATCCAGACTAGAATTCACCTGCGTTAGCCGACATCGCCCTAGCAGCCTGATGCAAAAGCGTTGGAAATGAACGCGTTCGATGCCCGATACGACGAGGTTGATCGGTTCGAGCGCGCGATCGAGAGCGATTTGAGGTGTTTGTTGCAGTTCTGGGTGGTCATGAGCATCTTCAAGCGACACCTATCCTGGGACCGGTCGCAATCGACTGAGGCGCAGCAGGTTGTAGGCCGCTCCGACCAGGTAGGCGTGCAGCTGCACGCGGGCGAGGCCGCGAAAGCGGGTGCGCCGCAGGCCACCGTAGGCCTTCATCCAGCCGAAGATCTCTTCGACGCGCTTGCGCTTCTTCTGGCTGATCCAATAGCTCGCATGGCGCGTGGTGCGCGCGTCGAGTCCTACGGTGCTGCGGCCGTCGATCTGCGCGATGTGCGGCCGGATGGCCTTGTGGCGCAGGAAGTTGACGAACGCTGTGCTGTGGTAACCCTTATCGGCGCCCAGACTGACCGGCTTGAGGCGCTTGCGCAACTGGCGCTTCAGCAGCGCCACCGCCGCAGCCGGTTCGGTCTCGAGCGCCGAACTGACTCGGATGTCCACGCACAGCCCGTTGCGGTTCTCCATGAGGGCGTGACCGCCAAAGCACAGCTTGGCTTCCTTGCCTTTGCCTCTGCGGGCCGACATCGCCTCCGGATCGGTCGTGCAGCCATGCGTGTCGTTGGTGCGCGGGGTGCCGCGAAAATCCACTCCCCCGCGGCCATCCGGGGGCGGCGGTGGCCCGTCCTTGGGCTTGAAGCTCTTCGCGCCTGCCCACGCCTCGATCAGCGTCCCGTCCACCGTCAGGTGATCCGAGGACAAGAGATCCTCGCGCCGCGCCGCCTGGACGATCGCATCGAAGAAGCGCTGCGCCAGATCCTCCTTTACCAGCCGCTCGCGCAGGCGCGAGAAGTTAGACTGATCCAGCCCCGCATCCTCCAGACTCATGTCCAGGAACCAGCGAAACAGGATGTTGTAGTCGAGCATCTGGCAGAACTGCCGGTCCGAGCGCACCGAATACAGCGCCATCAGCAACTGACCCTTCAGCAACTGCTCCGGCGCGATCGAGGGTCGGCCGCTCGTTGCGTACAGCGACTCCAGCTCCGCGGACAGATCCTTGAGCACCCGGTTCGTATGCACCTTGATGCTGCGCAGCGGATGGTCTGCCGGCACACGCGACTCCGGCGAGAAGTAACTGAACATCTGCCCCTGAGGATCTACTCGTCCGCGCATCCGTTCACACTCCGCCGTGCCTTGTACTCAACAATTTTACCCGCAGAGGCCCGCAAACGGGCTTTTGCATCAGGCTGCTAGGGCCTGTTAACACTAAGTGATATGCTGTGGGTATGGAAATCACACCCGAACAGTACGCACGGATCGAGCCGCACTTGCCGATTCATCGTGGCAACGTCTCGCATGAGAACCTCAACGTGATTAACGCGATCCTGTTTGTCGCGGAGAACGGCTGCAAGTGGCGCGCGCTGCCGAAGCGCTTCGGTAACTGGCATACGATCTACACGCGCATGAATCGCTGGGCAAAAGCGGGGGTTCTGGATCGGCTTTTTGCCGAGCTGCAGCGCGAACAGCTCATCCGCATCAAGATCGAAGCGGTGAGTCTGGACAGTACGATCGTGAAGGTTCATCCGGATGGTACCGGTGCTCTAAAAAAAACGGCCCTCAAGCGATCGGCAAATCCCGTGGCGGCTGGAGCACAAAAGTTCATATGGTTGCCGCGAGTGCTCGATGCGCCATAGGGTTTTCACTCTCCCCAGGACAAGCCGGAGATGCTCCCGAGGGGCGCGCGTTACTGCGCTCCATTCCCGAACTGCCCATGGCCTGCCACCTGCTGATGGACTGCGCGTATGAAGGCGATGAAACCCGACAACTTGCTTTCGACCTGGGCTTCATTCCCGTCGTGCCACCGCATCCGAACCGGGTCGAGCCCTGGAGGCTCAAGAAAGCTCTATATAAACGTCGCAACGAGATCGAGCGCTTATTCCGACGGCTCAAAGGCTTTCGCCGCATCTTCAGTCGCTTCGACAAACTCGACCTGGTGTTCATCGCCTTCATTTATTTTGCGCTCATCGTGGAAGCACTACGTCAGTAGTGTTAACAGGCCCTAGAGGAATCCCATGACCTTTTCTCTCTACGCGGCCACGATTCCCTCCTACCAGCAGATCCTGGGGGCCGTTTCCGGCCTGCTGACCGCCGCAGAGAATTTCTGCTCTGAGAAGGGCATCTCGCACGAGGAGATCATTGAGGCATGTCTGGCTAGGGACATGCAGCCTTTTGGGTACCAGGTAAAGTCGACCGCCGTGCATTCCCTTGGCGCCATCGAGGGGGTGCGGCGCGGAGTATTCTCGCCCGATACGACGAAGCCCCCCGCAAGCTTTGCAGCGCTCAAGAGCAGGGTCGCAGACACGCTCGCCGGCCTGGAGGTGATTCAGCCATCCGACGTTGACGCCTTTGTGGGACGAGAGATGCGCTTCGTGGCAGGTGATCGGCAACTTGCTTTCACGGCCGAGAACTTTCTCTTGTCATTCTCCCAACCAAACTTCTACTTTCACGCGACGACGACCTACGACATTCTACGCTGGAAGGGAGTGCATATTGGGAAGCGCAATTTCACGGGCCAATTACGCATCAGGCCCTAATAATGCAGGCGTGCCAATGCGCGCTTCGGCAGGCCCCGAAAGCAGTGCTAGCTCGTTTGTATAGTGGGGACAGGGATTCTTGAGCACGGACTAAATCGACAGAAACACACTCGAGCTTCGCTGCAGCGCAAGTCGGGTACGGTGAAAGCGCTCATGGGCCTCCCGACCCATCCTTCTGGCTCGCCCGTGCGTTTGTCGCGAGTTGTCGCAGCTGCGCCAAAGTCAGCGCACTGGGCACGAGCTGGCGCCCAATCACGAAGCCTGGCGTTCCGCTTAGCCCGAGGGCGTGCGCTTCTCGCGCATTGCGAGCAAGAGCTTCGTCGATGTCCGCGGCGTGCCGAGTGCGGTCATCGGCCAGTCGTCCGAGATCAACGCCCGCGCCTTTCAATACAGAGTCGACCTGTGAACTCTCATCCAGGTCAGGTGCGTTGATCAACGCGTCGTGCGCGGCCAGAAACTTCCCCTGCCAGTGGGCCGCGAGTGCCGAGCGCGCGGCGTACTCCGAGACGTCTCCAAAGATCGGCCATTCTTTATAAAGAATCCGCACTCGCCGGTCGGACACAATGAGCTTCTGCAACTCAGGCGCGGTTTTCTTGCAGAAAGGGCAGTTGTAGTCGAGAAACTCCACGATCGTGACATCCCCGTCCGGATTCCCCGCGGCCGGCGTCTGCGGTCGGGCTGCTAGAGCCGCCGCCACTTGCGCTGGGACGGTGCGCGAGGCTTGTGCCCGGAGCGAATCCGTCGCACACACTGTGACGATGCATAGGACGGCGGCCAAACGAATCGCGATCGAGCGGTTGCGCCGGGACGAGACCAAGCGCGGATTGCCGGTTTTCATCGCGTGCTCCTCATTTTGCGGCCTCGGCTGGCAGTACGGGCGTTGTGGCGACTGCAGGCTCGTCGATGGACAGGGGCTTCTTGGGAATCAACGGCCAATTCCTGTCCGCAGCCACGATGTTGCCATGACGGTCCTGATCCCAAAGCTTCTTGGCGATGGCATTATTGTCTACGTAGAGCTTGTCCTTGACGATCGCCCATTGCCGAGGGTCTCCGTCCGCCGTGGTGCCCTGCGCGACGGCGAACGCACAGTAGCCGCCGAATTGCGGTGCGTATCGCACCGGATCCGCCGCAAACTGGGTACGGTGCTCCACGGAGGAAAACCGCCAAGTTGCTCCCTGCCACTGATAGCTAATGGCGGGATCCCCTATTACCGCTCCGTTCTCGGTGAAGTACGCCACCGCGTCATACCCCCGCAGACCGACGCCCTTTTGAAGATTGAGGTCCTCGACGGCTTCAGTCGGCGACACCTTCCCGGGCGTTTCCGCGCAAGCGACGACCAGTGTGAACGCGAGCAGCGTCACGATAGGCAAAGCGGCATTTTTCATGGTTACAAGCTTCCAGCTTGCGCTCGCATTCACATTAGCCTCCCCCGATAGCTACACGCACAAAATGCATCTGCAGTTCGCGATCTACGAGCCGCAGAAAACCCTGCGCACGCTGGCTTTAAGTGCCGGATCCTGCCGCGGCGGTCGACGACCATGCCCTGAGTCCGCCGACAATCAACGCAGTGCGTGGGCGCCTGCTCCGATAATCGGGGCCTGCCCGAGCGGCTGGACGAGAACCGCGACGTCGGTGGCGTCGGATGGCAGCGAGGATATGGGCACTCGAAAGTTCTGCGTCTCACCCCTCCACGGACCCAACGTCCGGACACCCCGAACGATGTTGAACTCCTCGAGAGTCAGGCCGGCGTTCTCTCCGCGACCGATATTCGAAACCGCATGTCGCAAGTAGGCCACCAGCATCACATCGCTGGCTGCACCACCGGGTTGCGCACCAATGTCCACCTGAATCTCCGCGTCGTGCACCGATACGCCGACCGGCATCCCGTCCCGATTCTGGCTCAGAGCTCGGGCAACCACCTTCCCGTCCGAACGAAAATCATCCTCACGCCCGTCGACGACTAGCTGCGGTGTGTAGACCGAAGAGTGGTGAAGATTTCTGGCGTAGTTGTTCTGCCGTTCAACCGATTCGGGCAACGCGAACCGATCACGCCAGCCCAGGTCATCCCAGTAGCCGACGTGAAATGACAGGGCAATGATGTCAGGCCGCGTGCTCAGTCTTGCTACATACGCATCCGCGGGCGGGCACGAGCTACAGCCTTGCGAGGTAAAGAGCTCAACAACCACGGGGCGCGGTTGCGCGTTCGTTGCGGCCGCGCACCACAGCATCACACCGGCGGTGAGACATCGGCTTATCGCGCGTGTCATGGGAGAGACCTCTACGGCATCGCTATGGTAGGTAGACCGGGCGAGCCGGTTGGATATCGCGTTCCCGTCCGCTATATTCGACCGGCTTTTCTGGTCGATGTGCTCACGCGAGCGCCCGCTGACTGCGGACGCTCGCTTCAGCTTCTGAGAATAGCCGAGATGAGAGCCACAGGAATAAGATTGCCGCAAGCAGCGTGTTGGGCTGCAAGTGTTCGCTTGGTCACCCAAGATGCTGTCACTCACTGAAAACATCGTTATTGGCATCGTCGTGTTGGCGGCTGCACTGGTGCTCATGGCTGCGGTCAATCGACTGTGGCCCGCCAAGGCTCGCTACGCCCAGGAGGATCTGATCGGCTGGCAGCTGAACATCCTCGCCGTGACGTACGCGGTCATCCTCGGTTTTATGCTTTTCACGGAGTGGACCAATTTCTCGGCATCGCAGGTTAACGTGGAGCTCGAGGCAAACTCGCTCCGGAACGTCTTCCGTCTGGCCGAAGGTCTACCTTCACCGGCGCGCGCGCAGCTGGAGAAGGAGGCCCGCGAATACGCTGCGGCAGTGATTACCGAAGACTGGCCGCTGATGGCAAAAGGTCAGACGCCGGAGCTAACCCACTCGATCAATCGTTCGATGTGGAGGACGCTGATGTCCGTGCGGCAAGGATCGCCTGCGGAGATGACGGCCTTGGATCATGCCCTGACGGAGCTGAGCAGCATGACGCAATACCGGCGCACGCGGCTGCTCCAGTCGATCAACAGCCTGCCCGTCATCTTCTGGTGCCTGCTGCTGGTGGGCGGAATCCTCACGGTTGGATCGGTGGCAGCGTTCGGCTCCAGTAACGCTCGGGTGCACGTCTTCCAGGTGGTGTCGCTGACACTGCTTATTACCCTGGTGATGCTCGCGATCTCAGACCTCGATCGACCCTTTCAGGGCTGGATACATGTCGACGACTACCCCTTCCAGCGGGCGCACGACAATATGAATGAGATTCAGTGAGCACGTGGTAGCAGCGGATATCGCACCAGTTGCGGGTAACACTAAAAGTCCCACCGCGTTAAGTGTTTGACTGCGCGGTAACTTACGGTCGAGGTTCGGGTCCTCTCCCGGGCACCAAATCTCTGGTTGTCAAAGTGATATAACTCTTAGTTCAAGTTAATTCGAGTCAACATGGGCCCGAAGTTTGCGGCCGAACTATGGAGGATTCGTGCTCGACTGACCGTACGAATGTAAGGCACGCTTCGTACGCGACACGTCGGCATCATGAAGATGCGCCCCTCCCTGCTGCCACTCGCTGGAGCTGCCGCTGAACTTCGATGTGCTGCGGACAAGAAAAGCCGCCAAAGGAAATAGGTTGCCTCGCCGCTCTACGCGTAATGCCATTCTCAAAGCCGCCATGAAGGAGTTCATGGCGCGAGGCTTCAGCGCGTGCAGTGTCGAAGATATCACTAAGGCGGCTCGCGTTCCCAAGGGTTCTTTTTACAATCACTTCAAAAGTAAACAATCTTTGGCGGCTGAAATTGTTACCGAATACGGTAAGGGCGTGACTGATCGAGGTGTTCTAACCGACCCCACGATTGCGCCTCTTACGCGCCTCAAAAAGCATTTCGCAGCTCTCAATGCGTATTTCTCGTGCTGCCAAGACGGCTGCTTGGTTGGGAAATTCATGGCCGAGGTATCTGTCGATACCCCACAGATTCGCGAGAGTCTTCGTCGGGTGTTGAACGTCTGGGACAAGGAGCTTTCTTCTGCCCTCGCGGAGGGGCAGCGCCAAGGCTCTATACGTAATGATCTGCCGGCGGACGAGTTAGCTGCATTCTTGATCGACTCGTACGAGGGCGCGATTTTGCGAACCCGCCTCGAGAAGAAACCAAGAGCACTCGAGTGCTTCGTGAAGGTTGTGTTCTCAAGCATCGCTACCTGAGTCAGTCGCGTTCATCCTGCTTGGGCGAACTGAGGTAGGACTGGCTTAATGGTCTTGCTTATCCAAGACGACCGGTCATATTATCTACAAATGCGTAGACGGCATTGCGGTTGCCAGGAACTGGCCCCGAGGGCGGGGCACCCTTTGCGGGCGGGTGCTCGGAGCTCCAATGCCATCAGATACTCGAGCCAAACGGAGGCCCCATATGAGTGGCTACTCGCCTGAGCAGAACAAGAGGATTGTCCTGGAAGCGTTCGAGGCTTTGTTCAACAAGCGCGATTACCAGGCGGCCGAAACATTCTGGTCGCCCGGTTACATTCAGCACAGCGCCCACATACCCCCCGGCCGCGACGGTTTGTTCAACCTCGTCCGGGCGGCGCCGCGCACGCTCCACTACGACAATTCCCTTATCTTCGCCCAAGATGACTTTGTAATGCTGCACGGCCGCTTTTCCGGTAACGGTCGGTCGCACAACTGGGTCGCTGCTGACATCCTGATCATGAAGAACGGACTGCTCATGGAACACTGGGATGTCCTGCAGGATGAGGCGACGCGAGGAGAGTCAGTGAGTGGTCGACCGATGTTTGGCAATTCTTTTCCCGAGCCCCTCGCCGGCGCACCGCTGACGCCAGAACAGGCGCGAGCGATCGTCGCGCCTCTCTATGACGCGCTAAATCAACCGGCGAAGAAAGATGTTGTGGCCCTCCTGGCCAGAGCGACCAACCCCGACTATCAATCGTATTCGACTAACGATGATTGGCTCAACCGCGACCAGCTAGCCGACGTCTTCAAGATGATCGGCGCTGCCGTCCCGGATCTGCGCTGGTCGATCAAGGACATTCTGGTTTCGGGCGATCAGATCGTAGTGCGGGGGGAAGCGACCGGGACACCTGAGCGCGAACTATTTGGAGCGAAGCCCACCGGCAGGAGCTTTAAGACCATGTCGATCGACGTGTTCACAGTGAGGGGCGCAAAACTTGCATCTGCCTATCACGTTGAGAACTGGGTCGGAGCGTTGGAGCAACTCAGCAAGTAGAGGTGGCCGTATTCTGGCTTAACCAACATCAGGCGAAGGGATCAACAAACGCACACATAAGCAACTGAGCGTCACCTATTCGGAGCTCCTTGTGACATCCTGCAACGTCACGGCGGCCACGAGATTTCTCGAAGTCGGCCAGCAGCGTTACGCCTATCGCCGCTTCGGCGACGGACCGGGCCACCCGCTTCTTTTCCTGCAGCACTTCACTGGCACACTCGACAACTGGGACCCGGCTGTGACCGATCCGTTGGCACGGGGACGAGAGGTAGTCCTTTTTGAGAACGCGGGCGTCGGGCGATCGACCGGTTCAGTTCCCAGAACGATGCGGGCATGGCACAGCATGCGTTTGCATTTCTCGATGCGCTGCAGCTTCCTCGCTGCGCCGTCCTGGGCTTCTCGCTCGGGGGAATGATCGCCCAGCAGATGGCGCTGGATCGACCCACGGTCTTTCACAGAATGGTCCTAGTGGGGACGGCGCCCCGGGGCGGCGAAGACATCATGCATCTCGAAAAGCCGACGTTACAGGTCCATCTCAGCGATCCGACGCTTCGTGGTTATGCGGTCTTGGGCAGGATTTTCTTCGCACCCACCGAATCAAGCCAGGCCGCAGCTGGCGCGTTCATTGAGCGCCTCTTGGAACGCGCCCAGGATCGCGAACCCGTTTCTGGGCCCGCAGTCGCACAAGCGCAGATAGCCGCGTTTCGCGAATGGGAGTCCATCACGGGAGAGCGGTTCGGAACTCTCAAGGCAATCCGTCAACCCACGCTCATCGTGAATGGTGTCCAAGACGAAATGATTCCCGTTCGGAATTCTTACGGGCTAGGCGAGAACCTCGCGAATGCCGTGCTCTTGACCTATCCGGACTCTGGCCACGGCTCATTATTTCAGTTTCACGAGTCGTTCACGAGACAAGCGGCCGAGTTCCTCGCCTCGAAGTCCCCTGCTGCGCCCTACTGAACGCGGGTCCGGTTCCCGTGATCGAGGCTCCGGCCGACGCTTACCGACCTACCGCCCAGGTCCCCGCGTCCAGATTCAGGTCCTAAAGCCAAAAAAGGCTCAGGCTCTCTGGCGAACCAACACGTCAAGACGCGCGCCTAGTCCGTGCGTTTAAGCACCGCTCGCCGCCCGCAGGACTGTCTCGAGTTCGGCGTCTAACTCCCGCCCGACCTGTGTGATCCGCTCATCGCCGAATTGTCCAAGAAGCGAAGATGGAAGGTCGTATACAAAGATCGCCTTCCCCGACTCGTCTTCGTAAAGTATGACGCGCAAGGGCGCGTAGAGCCCGGCCGCTAAAGCGTGTCGGGTCATTCGTTCTGCGGTGAGGGGATTGCCGATCTCATATTGCATCGCCTTGGAAGTAAGACCATCCGCTGCAGTAAGCTCGCCATGGTTCCGTACGAGGAAAAGCCAGAGTTTCGGCCACTCACAACCGGCTGGCTCAGGCCGCTCGTACCGGAACGCGTTGCGCCGGCTGCGTCCCGATCCACTACCCTCGTAACAGACCCGCATGACAACACATCGGTCTTACAAGCCCCACTTTCAGCGCGTTCTTCACGCGCTCGGGCCGGGCATCACGACTGGTGCGGCGGATGACGATCCGTCTGGCGTCGCAACCTATTCGATCGTCGGAGCGCAGTACGGGACGTCGTTCCTGTGGTCTGCGCTGCTGACCTGGCCGTTGATGGCCGCCGTACAAATGATGTGCGCGCGAGTAGGCATGGTTACCGGCATGGGGCTCGGCGGAGCTCTTCGTGAGAGATTTCCGCGCTGGGTCGTAGGGCTCCTTTCGCTGGCGCTGCTCGGGGCGAATACAATTAACATCGCCTCCGATCTCGCCGGAATGGGCGACGCGGCGCAGATGCTGGGTGCCGGGCCATCGGGTATATACGTGTGGGTGTTCGGCTTGGGGATTTGTGCGTTGACCGTAAGACTGCGCTACCAGCAGATTGCCAGCGTATTGAAGTGGCTTGCCGTCGCACTGTTTGCGTACGTCATCACCGCCTTTCTGGTACGACCGCACTGGGGAACCGTACTTCACGACATGTTGCTACCGAGAATGCCCAAAGAGTCGGGCGCGCTTGCTGCGCTTGTCGCCATCCTCGGCACTACGATCAGTCCCTATCTGTTTTTCTGGCAGGCCGGCCAAGAAGTCGAGGAAGGAAAGGCCAAGGGTCGCCGCCTGGTGAGCCATCGCCACAGAACGACGCGGCGAGACCTAAGCGATCGGCGCTGGGATGTCGGCATTGGGACGTTCTTCTCGAATGTAGTGATGTTTTTCATCATCTTGACGACGGCGCTGACGCTGCATGCCCACGGCATCACCGCTATCACCACATCCAAAAGCGCAGCGGAGGCCCTACGCCCCCTGGCAGGCGACTACGCCTATTTTCTTTATACCATCGGCATTCTCGGCACCGGACTTCTCGCCATTCCGACTCTGGCAGGTTCGGCAGCCTATGCGTTCGCCGAAACGTTCGACTGGGTCTATGGCCTCGATGAAAAGTTCGAAAACGCAATTTCCTTCTACGCTGTCTTCATCGCAGCAACCATAG
Source organism: uncultured Pseudomonadota bacterium (assembly GCA_963850955.1). Classification (GTDB taxonomy): domain Bacteria; phylum Pseudomonadota; class Gammaproteobacteria; order Steroidobacterales; family Steroidobacteraceae; genus 13-2-20CM-66-19. The sequence continues at coordinate 2,172,067 of CAWKMW010000004.1, read as the reverse complement.
GCGGCGGCGTGCTCGACCTGCTCCGGATCAATGCGATGAAGGCGCTGTACTGGACAGCGATCGTAAACGGTGTTCTCGCGCCGTTCCTGCTGCTGGCAATCCTCCTCGTCACGAATGATCGACGGGTGATGCGAGGTCAGCCCAGCTCGCGGTTGGCTCGCACGACCGTCGGCGTCACGATGGTGATCATGTTTGCCGCCGCCATCGGAATGTTCATCTTTTAGGGCGCTTCAGCAGCAGGCGATGCTGTTTCCCGCGATAGCGGGGATGTCAGCTCAAGATCACCAACATGGACAACGCTGATTTTCAGGTCGGCAGGTACCCGCGCACGCCGCGAGTGTTTTCGAGCCTGGGCGGGCACATCGCTGCAGGAGGATTGCCGAGACAAGAGCTCGGCGACCCCAAATCGTGCGAAGCGTGGCCGGCCTCGCCTTGCGGTCTGTGCCATCTCATCTGTCTTATGCCGACCAGATGGGACGGCGTGCGGCGGCGGCAGATATGGGTACGGCGGCAAAATCGCGATTTGTGTTTTCTTTTGCCGCATATACGTTACTGTTGCACACCGTTACCAACTGTATCAGTGTTCGTCAACTGAGGATCTGAATCCGACAATGCTGCGGCGCGTCAGCAATGGGCTTTCGCATCGTTGGGGACAAGATCGTTACGTGGCGATGAAGAGCCGAGCCACGGCCGCAGACCAGCCGGAGCATCCCTAACTGTTCGCGCTGGGTGGCGCAAAAAAACACGAACCAAGGGGAACTAGAAATGAAATTCATCGGATCAGTATCTTGCCTGCTGGTCGCCGCAACGGTAGGGAACCTTGTTCCCGTACCGTCGATGGCTCAGCCAGCCGTAGAGCCCACACCATTTGTGCTTGCCTCGGGTCTGGAGGGACCACGGGGACTAAGGTTCGGTCCGGACGGTTATCTGTATGTCGCGGAAGCCGGCACTGGCGGAACAACCAGTACATTCGGACAGTGCGTCCAAGTTCCCGGACCTCCGGGGGGTCCAGGTCCCGATACGGGGGGACTGACCGCACGAATTTCCAAGATCAGCCCGAGCGGAAAAGTCACTACCGTTGCTTCTGGGTTTCCTTCGGTCAACGTCGGCCCAGGGGGGGCCAATGGGACCATCGGAGTCGCCGATGTCGTATTTTTAGACGGTGATCTGTACGCGCTGGTAGGCGGCGGCGGTTGCTCGCATGGCAATCCGAATGACCCCAGCGGTATTGCGAAGGTCGATCGCGATTCGGGTAAATGGAACATGATCGCGGACATCGGTGCTTGGCTCAAGACTCATCCCACCAAGTACGAGAGTGCCGATGACTTCGAACCGGATGGGACCCTCTATAGCCTGATCGCCTCAGACGGTAAGCTGTTCACGGTAGAGCCGAACCACGGCGAGGTGATCTCGGTTACGACCGATGGAAAGATCATCAAGCAAGTGATAGATATCTCCGCGTCGGAGGGTCACATTGTTCCGACCTCCATAGCAAAATTCCACGATTCCTTTTACGTCGGAAATCTCAACCTGTTTCCCATTGATCCGCAGTGGGCACGAATTCTGATTATTTCGAAAGATGGCAGCAGCGACGACGATGATTTCGCGCCTGGCTTCGACAATGACAGGCACGGTTATCGCATTATCAAGTCGACAGCAGGATTTACGACCGTTGTGGCTGTGGATTTCGGTCCGGATGGATTGCTGTACGTCCTCGAACTATCTGACGCCGCGGGCCCCGGTCCATCTCCATTCGCAGGCAAGGTGGTGCGGGTTAAAAGATCCGGTGAAATTGAAGATGTGGTCACCGGACTATTTGTCCCGACCGGGATGACGTTCGGGCCGGACGGCCGGTTGTACGTATCGAATTTTGGAGCTGCGCCGGCTGGCTTGGGGCAGATTCTACGATTTGATATCGCACCGGGCTGGTAGAAAGCGCAGGAAGTACGGACGCATGTCTGCGAATTTGGATCCATTTCCGGCGGACTCTTTAAAAACTGCGCTCGCGTGACCCGGCATCGGCCGGGTCACGCACCGGAATACATAGCGCCGATAATTGCTTTCTCGTGCGAACGCACCTGTCCTGCAGAGAACTTCGCGTTCATCTGCCGATCCGCGGGGTCTCGCTGAAGGTACCCGAGGCAGCTACCGCCACGTACGACTCGAAACCCTTGCTGATCGCCGTCATCGCTGGGAACGCTGCGCAGACTTCGACGGAAATTCCCGCGAAGATGAGTTTCTTTCGCCCCGTAGCTTCGATTGCGGCGGCGACGTGGTGGTCGTCCCATGCATTTACCGTGCTGCGGTCGATGATTTCGACGTTCGGCAGAGCCTCCACGAGCTCCGGAACAGTAGGCCCCCACATGCTGTCGCGCACCGTCGTCGTAGCGACGATCGGGAGGTCTAGCGTGCGAGCACGCCTTGGCCAAGGCGACCACATTGTGCTTCAGCTCGCCGGTTGAATAGTCACGTACCCCGGTCATAAAGTCCGACCTGATGGTCGATTAGGACAACGGCAGCATTGGCTTGTGTGAGGGGCGTATAGGGTCTGGGTTGCTCAGCCATCACACTTCCTCCTTCGTGTCCGCTGCGGGGCCTCCGTTTGCTTCAAACCCCGGTGGCTGCAACAGCGTTCACCCCGATGCAATGCGACAGCTTGGTCTGACCTACGGCCCGCTGCTATGCACATCCTCAAGTTACGCCCTCGGCATCGATTTTTGTTCTCACTAAGGACTTATCTTCAGGCAGGGAGAACCTTGATCCTGGGCCGCGTCGCTCGCGCAAATGACCACCAGCACCCTATAGCGCTCGCTGAAGACCTCGTCATCTTGGAGCGTCGGTAGGCGCGCGCGGATCGCGCACGCGCGGTCGCGGTAATAGCGACTTGCGCGGTCGCAGTACTAGCGAGACTGTTGCGAATGCTTGGAGAGAGTTGACGCAAGGTTGGTCATTACCGGTCTTCTCCTTCGTGGCTTGCTCGGAAAAACAAAATCTTAAAACCGCCACGCGTATCTAGCAATGAGCCCTTTGGAACGCCGTTCGCACGGGACGTCCTACTTCGGGTGGTCCGAATAAGCTTGCACTAAGGCGAAGCCTGTTGCGTTAGAGCAGCTGGACCCGCCGCGGCAGGCCTCGCGCGTTCTATGGTCGCGCCCCCTACCACCTTCTGCGGCGCGGAAGCCGCAGCACACAACGCCATCGAGCGAACCCCCGATTTGGACCTGCCGGACGCCGGTATTTGGGCCGAGACCCGGGCGCAGCTGATCCCCGTGTCGTGCGACAATGCCTCGGGAATCGCAGTCACGAGACCAGTCAGCTCCTCAAGGAAGTCGCGTTGGTCATCGAATTCACCCTAACCAATGAGAATGTTCTGTTGTTCGCACGTGCGATCGTTTGTAACGCTCCGAGAGTGCAGGCGCTGAGAGTGTGAAGACCCATGGCGATTCTTAATGTTCACCACCGCACGAGCTACCGTTATTCGCGGCCCGTGGAGTTCGGCGAGCACCGACTGATGTCCCGGCCGCGCGATAGCCATGATCTGCGGCTCATCGACACGACGCTCCTCATCGAGCCGCCCCCGAGCCAACTACGATGGATCCACGATGTGTTCGGGAATTCCATCGCGATAGCGACTTTCGACCGGTCGGCGGATACGCTCACATTCGAATCCACCTTTCGGGCGCAACACTATCCGGTGGTCACGGAGGAAATTGCGGTTGAGCCCTACGCCTCACGCTTTCCCTTCAGCTACTCTGCGGACGACGCACTGGACTTGGGGCGGACGAAGGAGCGCGTCTATCCGGATCTGGAACACAGGATTGACGAGTGGGTAAAGGACGTGCTTCACCGCACGCCCGGGGGAAGAACGTTCGAAACGCTAGTGGCGATGACCTCGGCGATCAGGGAGCAGTTTCAGTATGTTGTGCGTGAGCAGCAAGGCGTGCAGTCCCCGCTCGAAACGCTCGCGCTTCGTAGTGGCAGCTGTCGGGACTTCGCGGTTTTCATGATGGAGGCGGCGCGCGGTCTCGGCCTAGGAGCGCGCTTTGTGTCGGGGTACCTCTACGATGAGCGCCTCGTTGGCGCGGCAAGCGGCATGGTCGGCACTGGTGCAACCCACGCATGGCTGCAAGTCTACCTGCCGGGAGCGGGTTGGGTGGAGTTTGATCCGACAAATGCCCTCGTCGGCGGTCGCAATCTCATTCGCGTTGCGGTGGCACGCGATGCGGCGCAAGCGGTGCCGGTAGTGGGCAGCTTCAAGGGCCCCGCGGGGTGTTTCCTATCACTCTCGGTCAACGTGACTGTGACTACCGAGTAAGCGGCTCCACCGTCACGGACACCGAAAGCTCGTGTGTGGCACCGCCGAGGATCACCCCGTGCAGCGGTGAGACGTCGCCGAAATCGCGGCCCCAGGCGACCGCGATATGATCCGTAGCGACCCATACATTATTGGTAGGATCGAATTCAAGCCAGCCGAGTGGCGGAGCGTAGACCGCCACCCACGCGTGTGAAGCGCCCGATCCGATCGCAAGCGACGCGCCCGCCACGGCGCCGGGCGCCGGCGCGGCTCGCAGATATCCACTAACATAGCGCGCGGCCAGTCCTCGCGATCGCAAGCAAGCGATCATAAGATGAGCGAAGTCCTGGCAGACGCCACGGCGCTTCTTCAGCACCTCGCGTACCGGCGTGCCCACGGCGGTTTCACCGGGGGCGTATGTCAGTTCTCGGTGCAGCTTCACCATGAGCGCATTGGCGCACGCAAGAATCGGGCGGCCAGCGGGAAAGCATTCGGCTGCGTAGTCGGTGAACTCCTGCTTCACTCGCACGTACGGCGATTCATGGCGAAACCGGGACGCCTCGAGATTCTCGCGCGTCGGCCACGCACCATGATAGGCAAGATCAGAACAGATTCGTTCCCACGACATGCTGTGATCGGCCAATATCTTCGGCCGTTGGTGCACGTCGACCTCCATCTGCGTCACCACCTCGAGCCTGCGATGGGGATGCTCGAATTCGAGGCGCGTGAGAGCATTACCGAAGGCATCGATCTCGTCACGCCGAAGAAACGTTCCAGGTTCTACGCTGATCGTGTGTTCAAGGCATTGCTGGAACGGCGCCGGACGCGGGACAAGATGCAGTATGTGGTGGGCATGCAGCACATCACTGGCGTACTCGTAGGCCGTTTTGTGATAGATGCTATAGCGCATGCTCTCGCTCACGTCCACACCGACTGCGAATCCCAGATGTGTGAAAAATGGCGCATCGAGAGCCGGTCCGACAGTTTCGCAGCGGCAACGTGCAGTGCCGTGAGTCTCGCCGCCAGCGCTCTCCGGGATGCCTGCGCTTCGTCGCTCTCACCCTCGAGTGTCAACAACTCGCCGTCGGTAAACTCCGGGATCGTCGCTTCCAGTCCCGGATCGCGGCTGATCTTCAGAGACGCCGCCAGATCCTCAAGATCGCGAGCGATGGAATTGCACTGGAACGCGAGCGAAACCGGGTGATGGACATCGCGCACCAACAGGTCGAGTGCGGAACCTAGGCGCGGAGCGACAAAATACCGTGAGCGATAAATGCTGATGCTGTGGCAGACATCGAGAAGCCATTCGACCTGACCCTGGCGCGTCGCCGTGGCGGCGACCAGATGCTGCGCTAGCAGTGCGGCGGTGAATTGCAGTCGTTCGAGACGTCGACCGATTCGTAGCAGCCGCCAGCCTTCATCGTGCGTCATGTCCTCGGCGGCATACCCACTCAGCGCGGCCAGTGACAACGCGATTCGCTCAAGCGCTTCGCGTGGTTCTTGGCGTGAAGCCGTCGCCTCTTGAACCTGCCTTTGCAGCCCGACCACCGCACGCCAGTAGCGCGCCGAGAGATGACTGCGCACCTGGGAGGCGCACCAGGCGATTCGCTTGACGTCCGCCGCGATGCCATATGGGTCACGATCGTCGCGCAGACCCGCGGACGGCTGCATATTCTTCGCGACGACACCAAGCGCGCGGCAGATGCGCACCGCGTGTATCCACACCCCCCGGTCGACACGGACACGTACGGTGCTGCGTAAGAGCCGCGCATTGTCGGCACATCGAACCGTGTAACGCCCCAGCCAGAACAGATTCTCGACCAGCCGCGAGGGTAAATCGTCGGGCCGTATGGACACCTGCAAGCGGCGCACGGCCGTCGCCGCCGACTCGTCCTCGCCGCGCGACAACACCCAGATATCCTTGCTGCCGCCACCGCGCTGGGCCGATACCACATCGACGGCGCTCTCCGAGGCGACGCGCGCCAGCCCACCGGGCAGGACGCGAAATCCCGATTCGGTTGCAATGGCGTAGACACGGATGGTGAATGCCCTGGCCGCAAAATTCGGCGCGCCGTTCGAGCGCCACACCGGCGCCTGCGACAGCGCGAGGTGCTCCTGCGCCACGTACGCGTAGGGACGGGCCTGCAGTCGCCGAATGAGCGCTGCGCGATCCTCTCCTTCGGTGTCACTGCCGAAGACCGGTTCGAAGCGCTGATTGGGATAGGTGGGCTTCACGACGACCCGATCGAGATTTCCGAGCACGTGGTCGAGCGCTGGCGTCTCGCCGCACCACCAGGTGGCCACAGCGGGCAGCTGCAACGACTCACCGACGAGTCGCTCGGCAACGCCCGGCAGAAATCCGAGCCACGCTGCCGATTCGAGTACGCCCGTGCCTAAGGCGTTGGTGATTACAACATTCTGGGCGCGGATCGCGCTGATGAGTCCGGGCACGCCCAAAGCGGAAGCGCTGCGCAGTTCCACCGGATCGCAATAGTCATCGTCGAGTCGCCGGAGGATGGTGTGCACTCGCTTGAGTCCACCGAGCGTCTTGAGATACACAACCTCGTTACGTACCGTGAGATCGTGTCCCTCCACGAGGGGGAGGCCCAGTTGCCGCGCCATGTAAGCGTGCTCGAAATAGGTCTCGTTGAAAGGACCCGGCGTGAGAATGACGACCAGTGGATTGGCGCCGTCGTCAAATGAACCGCGCAGGCGTTCGCGCATCTCGCCAAAGAAATCGCGTACGCGCCGCACGCCCAGATCGCGGATTGCCTCCGGCAAAACCTGTTCGACGATGTCGCGATTCTCCAATGCGTACCCGGCTCCGGAAGGCGCCTGAGTCCTGTCTGCGAGCAGCCACCAGCGGCCATCGGGCGCGCGCGCGAGATCCGCAGCATAGACATGCAACCAGCTCGCGCCCCTGGGCACAAGGCCGTGACAGGGCCAGAGGAAATTCGGGTGCCCAAAAGGCAGCTCCGGTGGCACTAATCCTTCCGCGAGCAAGCGTTGCGGCCCGTAAAGATCCGCGAGCAACGCTTCGAGCACGCAGGCGCGCTGCGCAACGCCTTTTTCGATCTTGCGCCACTCGTCCTGCGAAAGGATCAGCGGCAATGGGTCGAGTGCCCAGGGTCGGTCTGCGCCCTGCGGATCGGAGTACACGTTGTAGGCAACACCGTTTTCGACGATCAACCGCCGCGTGAGTTCCAGCGCACGGCGCGCGGTATCGTGCGCCTTGCCGGCGGTCAGACCTTCAACGAGCGTCCGCCAGTGCGCGCGCACCGTGCCGTGTTCATCGAGAAGCTCGTCGTAGCGGCGGGGATCGGGGAGATAGCCGGCAAGACACGCTTCGCTACCGACGCTTGAGGTCACGAGACGAGGGTCGCTCATCGCTTCACTTTTCATCTGCGGCGCAGATCGAGCGTGCAGGGGAAATCCGGACTGATCTGTGCCGGCAATAGCGAACACTCGCCGGGCGTGTGACCCGTGCGAATAAAGCGCGCCAGCCGGCGGCTTTCGGACTCCAAGGCATTCACCGGGAACGCCGTGTAGCTGCGGCCACCCGGATGCATCACGTGATACTGGCAACCGCCCAACGAGCGGCCCATCCAAGTATCGAATAGATCAAAGGTGAGAGGCGCGTGGACGCCGATCGTCGGATGCAGCGCCGAGGCCGGCTGCCAAGCCCGGTAGCGCACACCGCCGACGAACTCTCCCGCCGTGCCAGTGGCTTGCAACGGAATGGGCCTATGGTTGCAAGCCAATACATACCGATCTTGCGCCAGTGCGGTTGCCTTGACTTGCAGCCGCTCGAGTGAGGAGTCGACATAGCGCGTCGTAGCACCGACAACGCCCTCCTCCCCCATGACGTGCCAAGGCTCGAGCGCCTGACGCAACTCTATTTCCACGCCGCGTGCAGCGAAGTCGCCGTACTTCGGGAAGCGGAATTCCATATGCGCTGCGAACCATTCGGGCCGCAGTAGATAGCCTGCGGCGTTTTGCTCCTCAATAACATCGGCAAAGTCCTGTGCGATGAAGTGCGGCAGCATGAAGCGATCATGCAACTCCGTGCCCCAGCGTGCCAAACGCGCCGGACAGTACGGCGTACGCCAGAAACGCGCGACGAGGGAGCGCAACAGGAGTTGCTGTGCGAGGCTCATCCGCTCGTGGGGCGGCATTTCAAAGGCACGCAACTCGAGCAACCCCAGCCGCCCGCTCGGGCCATCCGGCGAATACAGCTTGTCGATGCAGAATTCGGCGCGATGCGTATTGCCGGTCACGTCGATGAGCAGATTGCGGAACAGCCGATCGACCAGCCAAGGCGGACACTCAGCGCCGGGGGCCGGCAGCTGCTGAAAGGCGATCTCTAGCTCGCTCAGCGAGTCATTGCGCGCTTCGTCCAGGCGGGGCGCCTGCGATGTGGGGCCAATGAACAGGCCGGAGAACAAATACGATAGCGCGGGGTGATTGTTCCAATACGCCAGAAGGCTCCGCAATAGGTCGGGACGGCGCAGAAACGGCGAATCCGCGGTGGTCGCACCGCCTAGAACAAAGTGATTGCCGCCACCCGTGCCCGTGTGGTGCCCGTCGAGCATGAACTTCTCGGAGGTGAGCCGCGACTGACGCGCGGCACCGTAAAGATGGGTGGTTCGCTCCACGAGTTCATCCCAACACGAGGCGGGATGAATGTTAACCTCGATGACACCCGGATCCGGCGTCACCCGAAAGTTAGTGAGACGCGGATCGCGCGGCGGCTCATAGCCCTCGAGGACGATCGGTTGGGACAACAAAGCAGCGCTGGCTTCGACCGCGGCGACGCACTCAAGATAATCCTCGAGATGACCGGTTGGCGGCATGAAGACGTAGAGCACCCCGTGACGAGGCTCAGCGCAGATCGCCGTTCGTGCGATCCAGTATGCCGACTCGTGGTTGCGTAGCGCGCTTGACGCGCGCGACCCATCCGATCCGGGGGTTGAGGCGTCAAGCCGTTGACGAATCTCGGCGTACCCCGGAAGCGGAGCAAACGCCTGGTTGGGATCCGGCGCATGTAGCGGCGGACGGTCGGCGGGCGCGGCCCAAGGCAGCGAATCCAGGGGAAGCCGCATACCCATCGGGGAGTCCCCGGGCAGCAGATAGCAACGTTCGCGGCGCAGAAACCAAGCGCCCGTCTGCCAATGCCTGCCGCTCGCATCTCGGGCAAGGGGCAGAACGTAACCGGTCACGCTGTCGAGCCCTTGGTCGAACACGCGAGCGAGGCGAGCCCCTTCCTGTGCATCATCCAGCCGTGAATCCCGGTGGTCGACGTTAGCGGGCAACCGGCGCTCCCGCCACTCATAGTAAAACGGATCTTCGAAAGCCGCGAACACGAGCTCAGGCGACAGTCCGAGTTGGGAGGCGAAGGTAGCGAGAAATCGGTGCGCGGTCTGCGCGCTCGCGCCATAGTCGATCGCCTCATCGGCGATGAGCGTCTGATTGCACCAGATCGGCTCGGCGTCGCGACGCCAGAAGCAGTTGAGCGACCAGCGCGGCAGCTGCTCGCCCGGGTACCACTTGCCTTGGCCGAAATGCGCAAGGCCCGTCGGGGCGTACCGCGTGCGCAGCCGTTGATAGAGATCGACCGCGCGCGCGCGCTTATTGTCCCCGAGCGCCGCGGTATTCCATTCCGCGCTATCCGGATCATCCACGGACACGAACGTCGGTTCTCCACCCATCGTAAGGCGCACATCGAGCTCCACCAAGTCCTCGTCGACCGCCCGACCCAAGCGCTCGATTTGCGTCCACTGCGCTTCGGTGTAGGGCTTCGTGACCCGGGGTGCTTCCCAGACACGATCCACACGCAGCGTATGCTCGAACTGGGCTGCGCATTCTTCCACTGCTCCGGTAACAGGCGCCGCAGACGACGGCTCGGGCGTGCAAGCGAGTGGGATGTGGCCCTCGCCTGCAAGCAGACCCGAGGTGGGATCGAGGCCGATCCACCCGGCACCGGGCAGATAGACCTCGCACCAAGCATGCAGGTCCGCAAAATCGGCGGCCGGTCCGGAGGGCCCCTCAAGGGATTGCACGTCGGCCGCGAGCTGGATGAGGTAGCCCGAAGCAAACCGAGCGGCAAGGCCCAGATTGCGCAGCAATTGCACCAGCAGCCATGCCGAATCGCGGCATGACCCCGAAGCGTTCAAAAGCGTCTGTTCAGGCGTCTGTACGCCAGGGTCAAGTCGAATCAGATAGCGCACATCCCGGGCCAAACGCCCATTGAGATCGACGAGAAAATTCGCCGTATTGGCAGGCACACGGGGAATCGAGGCGAGGTACTCGGCAAAGCGTGGGCTCGGGGGTGCCTTCGCCAGATACGGCGCGAGATCACTCCTCTCCTCGCCCGTGTAGGTGAACGGAAAGTGCTCCGCGTGCGGCTCGAGAAAGAAATCGAACGGATTAAGCACCGCCATCTCGGCGATCAGATCGACTTCGATGTGCAGCCGTTCGGTTCTGTCTGGAAACACGATGCGCGCGAGATAATTGGATTCCGGATCCTGTTGCCAGTTGATGAAGTGCCGGGCCGGCTCGATGCTTAACGAATACGACAGAATGCGTGTGCGCGCATGCGGCGCCGGCCGCAAACGTACCATGTGGGGGCTTAACGCCACGCGCCGGTCATACCGGTACTGCGTAACATGGTTCAGCGCAACATGGATCGACACGGGCGGGCATTATACGGATGCCACCGGGGCATGGGGACGGCACACGTTGCATCTCTTATGCACCATTCTGGGCCGTGCGGCACCGAAGCGGGTCAACGGAACGAGTTCGATTCCCGCCGAACTGGACTAGTATGCTCAGCAGAGTGCCAGATGTTCCGGCCCACGCCCCTTACAGAGCGCTGATGAGCATCAATTGGACCAGCTACTGCGCATCCGGGCTGCATGACGAGCTGATCGGCCCGGGTGGCGGTGCGCGTGTCGCCGGCCGTGCGCTGATACGCCACCTATCGGAGCTTGGAAGCGAGGAGATCGGCGTGCGCCAGCAGGCCGCGGAGCTCGCCATCAAGGTGATGGGCGTGACCTTCGCCGTGTACCACGAGCAAGGCGGTTCAATCGATCGCGCCTGGCCACTCGATATCATTCCACGCATCATTTCGTCGCGGGAGTGGAACCGGATCGCGGCGGGCCTAACACAGCGCGTCACTGCGCTCAATCACTTCATTGACGATGTGTATCACGCGCAGCGCATCGTCAAGGACGGCGTGTTTCCGCACCATGTCATCACTTCCTCGAAAAACTTCCGGCCGAACTGCGTCGGTATCCGTCCGCCGGAGGGCTGCTGGGCGCACATCTGCGGCTCCGATCTGGTGCGCGACAAAGACGGCACCGTCTACGTGCTCGAGGACAATCTGCGCGTCCCATCCGGGGTTTCGTACATGATCGAGAACCGTCAGGTCGCGAAGCGCGTGCTTCCGGAGCTGTTTGAGAACACTACGATCCTGCCTGTCGATGATTACCCCTCTCAGCTACATGAGATGCTGGTGGCGCTATCTCCCCGACGCGAGCGATTGCCGGCGGTCGTGGTGTTGACGCCCGGCATCTACAACTCGGCGTACTTCGAGCATTCATATCTTGCGCGGCAGATGGGCTGTGAACTCGTCGAGGGTAGAGATCTTGCAGTACACGACGATGACTGCGTATACATGCAGACGATCCACGGCTGGACGCGTATCGATGTGATCTACCGGCGGATCGACGATGACTTCCTCGATCCGGAATCCTTCCGCGCGGACTCCACGCTCGGCGTTACGGGACTGATGCGCGCATGGGCAAAGGGCAACGTGGCTCTCGCTAATGCTCCCGGCGCGGGCGTCGCGGATGACAAGCTCGTGTACACCTACGTGCCCGAGATGATTCGGTACTACCTCGACGAGGATCCGATTCTGCCAAATGTTCACTCGTGGCGCTGTGCGGAGCCCGAACAGCTCGAGCACGTTTTGCATCATCTGGATTCGCTCGTGGTCAAACCCGTTGACGGCTCGGGCGGGTATGGGATGCTGATGGGCCCAACCGCGAGCCAGCGCGAACGCAATCAGTTCGCCGCCCAGCTGAAGGCGGCCCCGAGAAATTTCATTGCGCAACCGGTTATAACCCTGTCTACAGTGCCGACCTTCGTCGATCAGCGCATCGAACCGCGTCATGTCGATCTACGTCCCTTCATCCTTAGTGGTCCGAAGACCTACGTCACGACCGGTGGACTGACCCGCGTCGCCCTGCGTGAAGGCTCGCTCGTGGTCAATTCCTCGCAGGGCGGGGGCAGCAAGGACACTTGGATCGTCGATATGGAAGCATAACGCGTGCTCTCCCGTGTCGCGGAGAATATCTACTGGCTGGCGCGCTACCTCGAGCGCGTGGAGAACACGGCGCGCCTAGTCAACGTCAACGCGAAGCTGCTCCTGGACCTGCCGCCCGAATACCGGCCAGGTTGGCTAGCCCTCGTCGACATAACCGGCAGCCGCGAACTGTTCGACGCGCGCGAGAAGCGTGCTGAGGAACGGGACATAGTGTATTTCCTGATTGCCGACCTCGATAACCCCGGATCTATTTTTTCATCGGTGTGCGCCGCACGCGAAAACGCCCGCACATTGCGTGACGTTCTTCCGAACGAAGTCTGGGAGCACATGAATGAGCTGTACATGGAGATCAAAGAGAAGCTGCCGGCGGCGTTGAGCAAGCGCACCCGCTTCCATTTTCTACAGCACATCATACGGGGCATGCAGACGCTGACTGGCGAGCTTGAAGGAACGATGAGCCGCAACGATGCCTTCACATTGCTGATGCTCGGCCGCAATCTGGAGCGTGCCGACATGACGAGCCGGATCATTGATGTGCGCTCCGCGCAGCTGCTGCCCGCAGATGCACCCGGGTTCCAGCCGTTCGAGACGATCCAGTGGCTTAACCTGCTGAAGTCGCTGTCCGGCTATCAGATGTACCGCTTGAGCCAGCGAACCCGCGTCAGTCGCTCAGCCGTTCTCGAATTCGTGCTTCGAGACCTCCAGTTCCCGCGAGCGTGTCTGTTCTGTCTGAAAGAGGTCGAGCATTTCCTGCGGGCGCTACCCCGTTGCGCTGGCGTGGTGGGCTCTGTGGGAGAGGCCCGCAGCTTCCTTCTTAATGCGACACCGGCGACTCTCGACCAGCCCGCTCTGCACGAGCTCATCGATCGATTACAGTTGCACATCATCGTTGTGCACGAGGGCATCGCGCAGACCTATTTTCCCCCACGCGCCGGAGAGACTGCCCAGAGCCAGGTTCAAATTTCCAGCGATCAGCGGCAAAAGATGCCGCTGTTCTCGGACGCCCCTTCGATCTGAGTGCGGCAATCTCGAACGGTCGGTGGACAAATTCAGGGTGGTGCGAACGTCCGGGCGACAAGAGCCAGGCTCACACGCAGTATTATTACGGTGGTCGTGCCGACGGCGTCGCGGTCAAGCTTACGGTATCTCGTCTGTCCAGACTTTGAAGCTTACGAGCGTATTGGCCCCGAACGTCGTGCTTATGGCGACGTCGATCGCATCGCGGCCTCTTGCCATCAGTACACGCCCGATCCGCGGCACGTTGTTGCGGGGATCGAAGGTATACCAGCGTCCTCCGAGATACGCCTCGAACCAAGCGGCGAAGTCCATCGGACCGTAGGGCGGCGGAATGCCCATGTCGCCGAGATACCCCGTGCAATAGCGCGCCGGAATATTCATGCATCGGCAGAAGGCAATAGCAAGATGTGCGAAATCGCGGCAGACACCGCGCCGCTCGTTGAAGGTTTCCCACGCTGTTCTTGTGGCGCTCGCATACTCATAACCGAATGAGATGTGATTGTGCACAAAATCGCAGATCGCCTGGACTCGACCCCAGCCCGTCGGGGTTTGCCCGAAAAGGTCCCAAACGATCTGTGAAAATTTCTCGGTATCGCAATATCGGCTCGCCAAGAGAAAAACTAGGGCCTCTTCAGGCAAATCTTGAATCAAATGCTGCTGCGCAGACGTCGCAACGACGTCCGGCTCGCCCGCGTCATTGACCACGGCGGTGCTCGTGATCCTAGTCTTACCTTGGGGGGCGACGATACGGCTGCACCAGTTGCCGAAGCTGTCGCGATAGACGGCTATGGGAATGGACGGGACGGTGACTACATGATCCGGAACGACAAGGTCAGATGCGCGGGTATAGTGAATATTCAGCAGTAACATCATCGGCGTGGGCTGCGGACAGTCGTAGATCAGCTCGAATCCCACCCGGATCTTCACATGCGCTTCCTTTGGATCTTGGGCTCGGTCGCCTGCGGTACTCATGCGCGCTCAACCGATACCAAGTAGTCACATTACAGCGCCCGATTGGGATGGGTAACTTTCTGGGTAACTCAAGAAGTCCCACCGCGTTAAGACTATGATTGCGGTGGAATTTACCGTCGCGGTTCGCGTCTCGCGGGCACCATATTCAAATCTGTTCTTATATCAATCACTTACGCGGCATTTTTGGGTCTGAGGAACCCGACGTGCCATTCGCACTATAGAGGATTCGTACGAAGCGTCCGTAAGCCGTTGCACTGTCAACCGAATCCGAAGTCCGTCCTTCTGAGCGAACTCGAGTCAAGTGTGTCGAGTGTGGGTAATGTATGGACCCGTCCCCTGTAGCAAGGTAAGCGCCTGCTGAAGGCCGTCTGGCATGGGCAGCGGGAGCAGTAAATGATGTGGGGCGAGGTGGACACGTAGCATTAGGTGTCCACGTGGAGCCCAGCCCAGATGGACACCTGCGCAGAAGCGGTCGCCACGGATGCTTTGGGCCGGCGCACCGGGCCGAGGCAAAGACACACCCTCGAGCAGAAACGGCGGATCGTCGAGGAGACCCACGTGCGCGGTGCCTCGGTAGCTACCGTCGCACGCCGCCACCAGGTGAACGCGAACCAGGTGTTCACCTGGCGGCAGCTGTATCGGCAAGGATTGCTCGAGGAGAAGGGGACGGGAGAGGCAGCCGAGATGCTGCCGGTGAAGGTGACGACGCCGACCGTGTTGCCCACCGAGCATTCTCGGATGCGGCCAGCGCCAAGCACTCAGCGGCGCTGTCCCAGCGGATGCATTGAGATCGAGTTGCCGAGCGGGGCCTGCATCCGCGTGCATGGCCCGGTCGATCGGGCAGTCCTCAAGCACGTCGTGGCGCTGCTGGTGCGCGGATGATTGCGCTGCCGGCTGGCGTGCAGGTGTGGCTGGCTGCTGGCAGCACCGACATGCGCAAGGGGTTCGATGGTTTGGCGGCTCTCGTACAGATGCAGCTGGCCGAGGATCCCTTCTCCGGGCAGCTCTTTGTGTTTCGCGGCCGCGGCGGGGACCGGGTGAAGATACTGTGGTGGAGCGGGGATGGGTTGTGTCTCTTTGCGAAGCGCCTGGAGCGCGGTCGCTTCGTGTGGCCGCAGGCGACGCATGGCACGGTGGCGTTGAGCGCAGCGCAGCTGTCGATGTTGCTCGAGGGGATCGATTGGCGACGACCGGTGCGTACCACGGAGCCACGAGTCGCTGTATAAAAAGCCTATATTTATAGTCTTTTCCCTCGCTCCGGTGTGCGGCACTTGTTATAATGACACATGCCGCGCGCAGGCACGCTGCCGAACGACATCGAGACCCTCAAGCGACTGCTGCTTGAGCGCACCGCGGCCCTCGAACTAGCCCAGGCTCTTCTGCTGTCGCGGCAACACGAGATCGAGCAGTTGAAGCTGCAGATCGCGCGGCTGCGGCGGATGCATTTTGGCCGCTCCTCGGAAGCACTCGACGAGCAGATCCGGCAACTGGAGTTCAAGCTCGAAGAGCTCGAGAGCGAGGAAGCGAGTCTGCCCGTGCCGGCGCCGACGGCCACGGAGCGCCGCAAGAGCGTACGCCGCCCGTTGCCGGAGCGCTTGCCGCGCGAGCGCGTGGTGCATGAGCCGGCTGCCACGTGTGTCTGTCCCGAGTGTGGCGGGACACTACGTGCGCTCGGTGAGGATGTCGCCGAGATGCTCGAGTACGTGCCGCAGCACTGGAAGGTGATCCGGCATGTGCGCCCCAAGTACAGCTGCGCCCGCTGTGAGCAGATCGTGCAGGCGCAAGCGCCCTCGCGTCCCATCGCACGCGGTGTGGCAGGTCCCGGGCTCCTGGCGCACGTGCTGGTGTCCAAGTACTGCGATCACCTGCCGCTGTATCGCCAGAGCCAGATCTATGCCCGAGACGGCATCGAGGAACAGTTCCGCGGTCAACTGCCCGAGGAACGACGGCGCGTACGCGAGGAGCATAGTGCGCCGTTACTGGCCGATCTCAAGCGCTGGCTCTTAGCCCGTGTGCAGCAGTTATCGAAGAAGTCCGAGCTCGCTGGGGCCATCCATTACGCGCTCGGTCGTTGGGAAGCGCTGTGCCGCTTCTGTCATGACGGCCGGATCGAGATCGACAATAACGCCGCCGAGCGCGAGTTGCGCGCCGTCGCCCTGGGACGCAAAAACTATCTCTTCGCCGGCGCCGACTGCGGCGGCGAGCGCGCCGCGGCGATCTACAGCCTGATCGGCACGGCCAAGCTCAACGGCCTGGATCCGGAAGCCTACTTGCGGCTCGTCCTCGGTCGCATTGCCGAGCATCCGATCAATCGCATCGAGGAGCTCCTGCCTTGGAACGTCGCTCAAGAACTCGCCGCGCAACCCGCACTCGCCGCATAAAGCATTAATGGCTACGTCAAGACGGCGCTGAGCGGACGCTTACGTAGCAAGGACTTCTGCTCGGGATGATTGAGGCTGATTGCACCCCTTGCCGACCCTCGGCGCGATCGTGTGAGAGCTATCGACGCGTAGCACGTGGCATCAGCGGATGTCGCTTCAGTGCCTGCGACGAATAGGCCCGTATGGTCAATCCAATCGTTGCTCGGCGAATAGGTAGGTGCGCATCCTGAACGAACCGGATGCTCAGCCGTGCCCCATCGCCAGTTTGACCTTGGCTGGCGTGAACGGGACAGACCGCAGCCGTACGCCAATCGCATCGAACACCGCATTGCCGACAGCAGCGGGCACGACTGCTGCCGAAGGTTCGCCAGCGCCCCAGGGCACTTCATCGGGGCGATCGATGAGATCGATGGTCACCTCGGGCACTTCGGGAAACGTGAGGATCGGATAGCTCCCCCAATCCAGGCTCGTCACCATCGAGCGATCGAAGCTCACTTCCTCCTTGAGCACGCGGCTAACGGTCTGGACGACATTGCCCTCGATCTGGTTCCGCAGTCCGTCGGGGTTGATGATCTGGCCGCAGTCATGTGCAACAAAGAAGCGTTTGGCCGAGATTTCACCCGACTTGGTATTAACCTGTACTTCGGCTACCACGCCGACGTAAGTCCGTACGAGCTCGTATTTGACGAACGCGAGCCCCCGGCCGATGACAATCTCGCCCTGCCGGTCAGGCTTTGGCCGTTGGCGCCAGTTGCTCAGCACTGCGAGCCGTTCGAGGACTTCTGCGCCCCGAGCATCGTGCAGATATTGGAGCCTCAGTTGGAGTGGGTCGGCCCCGGTTGCCGCGGCAAGCTCATCGAAGAAAGACTCGTTGGCGAAGCTATTCTGCATGCGCCCAGGCGAGCGGATCCACGATGGCTTGAAGGGTGTCGATTCGAGGCGGTGGGCCGTGGTCTTCACATTAGAAATGGCGTACGGGATTGCCAGGTCGTTGATGACTCCCCCGGGGCTAAGCGACCCTAGGCTGTCTAGTCCGGCGTGATCCGCGCCCACGAGTGCCACGAAACCAGCGCCGCCATTTGGAATAAAGAGTTCAGATTCCCAAGCGACTATTTTTCCGCTAGCATCCAGTCCGGCGCGCATATCGAGTAGCGTCGGCGGTCCTTTTGGATCCCAGCCATGCTCGTCGGCGCGCATCCACTGAACCCGGACCGGCTGACCCACGGCGCGCGCGAGGAGCGCGGCATCACCCGCGGCGTCTTCATGGCCATTGCGGCCATAGCAACCCGCGCCATCAACATAGATACAGCGAACGTTCTCGTCCGCGACGCCCAGCATCGCAGCCAGCTGCTTGCGCAGATTATGGGTCGACTGAGACGCGGTCCAGCACGTGAGTTTGCCGTCCTTGAACTCGGCGACCGCGCACGAAGGGCCGATAGAACCATGGGTGTGAATCGCAAAATTGTAGGTTGCGGCGAGTTTGCGCGGCGCTGCGGCGAAGACTGATGCAGCATCACCGTTGTTGCTCGTGATGTCGTCCTTGAGAATCTTAGTATTGCGGACATGTTCCCAGATCCGCGCTTGTTCCGGCAGACCGTTCCAGGCCGTCCACTTGACTGACAGTTGCCGCGCGGCCTTTATGGCGCTCCACTCGCTCCTCGCGACGACCCCGAGGAAATTCTCGATACGAACGACCTTCACAACACCCGGGATGTCGCGGATCGTGCTCTCGTCATAGCTGACGAGCGTCGCGCCTAGCGCTGCCGGCATGATGACCCTGCCATGCAACATGCCCGGCCTTTTGAAGTCCTGCATGAAGGTGAACCGACCCGTCACCTTGTCCGGGATGTCCAGGCGAGGAACTGGCTTGCCGACCAGCCTGAAGTCTGCAGGCGATTTTAGTGGCGCGCTCTCGTCAAGCTTGAGGGACAGCGTGTTGCCGCCAACGAGACTACCGAACGGAACCTTGCCGCCGCTTGGGCTGATGACCAGCCCATCGCGGATCGAGAGCGTCGATACATCGGTCTTTAATTTTATCGCCGCTTTATCGAGCAGTGCGCGGCGCGCCGTCGCAGCGGCGCGCCGTAGCTGCGCCCCGCCGTTCTGAATCGACAGGCTGCCGAAGGTCGGACCCTGATCCGGTGTAAGCAGCGTGTCGCCTTGAATGACCGTGACGCGATCGAGCGGCACATCGAGCTCATCGGCGACGATCTGCGTGAGAGCCGTGCGGACGCCGGTGCCAAGATCGACCTTACCGGAGTACACGGTTAGCGTGTCGTCCGGCCCGATCGCGAGATAGCTTTCGACGACATCCAATGTGACAGGCTTGGTTGCATCCGTGGGCGCCGCGGAGGTGAACCGCGGCATCAAAGTAAACGTCACCACCAGCGCCCCCGATGCTTTCAGTACCGACCGTCGATTCAGTAATGAGTACATCGCCAGTTCTCCCTCAGACTCCGGCGGCGCGCTGCACCGCACGTACGATCCGCAGGTGTGTTCCGCAGCGGCACAGGTTTGCCGCGAGCGTCTGTCGGATCTGATCTGCGGTGGGTTTGGGGGTGTGCGCCAAGAGCGCAGCAGCCTGCATGATCATGCCATTGATGCAGTAGCCGCACTGCACGGCCTGCTCCTCGATGAAAGCACGCTGCAGTGGGTGCGGCTTCGCTTCCGTTCCAAGTCCTTCAAGGGTGACGACCTTACCCTTGACCGCCGAAAGCGGCATGACGCACGAGCGGACCGCCGACCCGTCAATATGAACCGTGCACGCCCCACATTGGGCGAGACCGCAGCCGAAGCGTGGCCCGTGCAGCCCGAGATCGTCGCGCAGAACGTAGAGGAGCGGCACGTCTGGATCATCCACGGAGACCGACGCTGCTTTCCCGTTCACATTGAGCTGAATTCCCGTCATACAGGCCCCCTAGTTCGTGGCTCGATGGAGCACCCGGTCCCGATCGCATTGAGTGGTTTACGCGCTGCGCTCGGTCCGGGTCAACTCTCATCGGTCACAGACTTTCAACGGTGCCCGTCCCAGCACGAAATTGTCCTCGGAAAACCGCTCGGGTGTCATCGCTGGAGTATCATGCAATCGACATCTGAGTCGTCAAGGCAGGCACGCAGACAGGACGACACAATGGATCCGGATGAAAAGGCCGCAGGCTCGGCTTCCAAGTCCTTCGGTTACCCTCGCCACCGCCTGGCCGTGCGGATCATGCACTGGGTCAATGTGCTCGCCGTTACCGTGCTGCTGATGAGTGGCCTGCAAATCTTCAACGCTCATGGCGCCCTCTATTGGGGCCAATCCTCATACTCGGGTCGGCCCCCGGTCCTGCAAATCACCGCGGAGCAGGCCAGCGATGGCAAGCCGATTGGTGTGACGCGCGTGTTCGGTCATGAATTCCAAACGACCGGGGTCCTCGGAGTCTCGCACGCCGACGGTCGCCTTACGGCCCGTGCTTTTCCAACGTGGGCGACGATCCCGGGTCCCCAGTGGCTCGCGATGGGCAGACGATGGCACTTTTTCTTTGCGTGGGTGTTCTTCGTGAACGGCGCCTTGTATGTCGCCTACTCCCTACTTACGCGCCATCTGAACCGCGATCTTCTGCCGAGCCGGGACGACTGGCGCTCGATCGGCCGATCGATTCTGGATCATCTGCGGTTGCGGCATCCGACGGGCGAGGCGGCACGACATTATAACGTGTTGCAGAAGCTCACCTACCTGGTGGTGATGTTCGCGCTTCTGCCGTTCATCATGCTGATGGGTCTGGGCATGTCGCCGCGGCTCGATTCACTATGGCCCGGTTGGGTTGACGTTTTCGGCGGACGCCAGGCGATGCGCACGCTGCATTTCATGATTGCATGGGCCATCGTCCTGTTCGTCCTGGTGCATGTGTTCGAAGTCATTATCAGCGGCTTTTGGAATAACCTTCGCTCCATGATCACGGGGCGCTACGAAGTGCCCACAAATCCCCATGACAGTGCCAGGTAGCCCATCCAGGCGGAAGTTTCTGGCAGCGGCGCTCGGCAGCGCCTGCACTGCGCTGTTGACCGGCTGCGATGCGCTATCGAACACGCAGTGGTTTCCAAAGCTCCTGGAGACCGGTGAGCACCTGAACCGCGGCGCCCAGCGATTGCTCACGTCTCGCAAGTCCATGGCGCAGGAGTTTACGGAAGCCGACCTGTCCCCCGAGTTCCGCAGCAACGGCACGGATTATCCGGAGGATCCCGCGTATCGGGCTCTCGCGGCGAATCAGTTCGCGGACTGGGCACTGCGCGTCGACGGGCTGGTGAATCGACCGAGCGATTTCTCGCTCGCACGGCTGCGCGACATGCGCAGTCGCACGCAGATCACCCGCCACGATTGCGTTGAGGGCTGGAGCGCCATCGGAAAATGGACCGGTGTGCCGCTGAGCGAGATTCTCGCCGTGGTTCAACCACGGCCGCAGGCTCGATATGCGGTGTTTTACTGCGCCGACGTAATGGACGATGGCGCTCGTTATTACGAAAGCGTCGACCTGGATGACGCCTATCACCGGCAAACTATACTTGCTTACGGGCTTAACGGCCGAGCTTTGCCGGTGGCAAACGGAGCACCGTTGCGAGTTCGCATCGAACGGCAGCTCGGCTACAAGATGGCCAAATACGTCATGCGCATCGAGCTGGTCGAGACCTTCAAGTCCATCGCAGATGGTCGTGGCGGGTATTGGGAAGATCGTGGTTACGAGTGGTACGCGGGTATCTGACGCGAGCGTACCCCGGAGATCACGCTCCGGCGGTGTGAAAGGACTGCGGCGAACGCGAGCGAACTGCTCCCGAAATCCGCGCTCTTTACCCGCTACGCTGTCAGCGAAAAAGTCCCTTTAAGTACGTCTTCGATAGTGGGTAATCTAGGGGGTAAAAAGTGCGCCTGATTTCCTAAGGGACTGAATCCCTTAGCGAAATCGTTCGAGTTTCCTCTCCCGGACATTATCACAACGACCCGACCGGAAAATAAAACCATCTGTCCCGTAGCCCCGCCGATCGCGCGCGGTGTACGCGAGCGGCCCCAAAACCGTAGCGAATATCGGACGACTGAACAAATCGCATTACGGTTGGGAGACGCATGGGTCGGCGAGTCTTATCCACGCCTTCAGATGATGAGCCTCAACTCCGGCGGCATCAGGACAAGAAGTAACTTCCGTGAGTGTCATCGACGCTGCTCGTCCGTGAGTTGTTAGCCGAGAATATTCTAGTACGGGTTGACCGTCGCCGAATCGGCCAAAAGCGGGCGTACACGAAGTTAGAATGCTTGCTTGAAACCTGCCGTTCGATGCACATTTACCGCGGAACACAGCCGCACGACAGGAGCCGCATCGATTGCGATTGTCGTCGACTACGATCTGGATCCCCTTGCATTCTTCAATGGCCCCTCTTCACGTTCAATCGCTTTTCACCTGTTGGGGCGTGACGGCCATGTATTTGCTGTGTGGGTAACGAATGCCGTTTTTGACCGTCATGTAGACACTGCGGATGCTGGAAATGTCCTTCAGTGGATCCTTATCAAGCACGACGAGGTTTGCTAGCTTGCCCACTTCAATGGTCCCCATTTCCTTATCCCGCCCGATGGTGCGCGCCCCGATGAGGGTGGCCGAACGGATCGCGTCCGCAGCCGTCATACCGGCGCGCTTGACCATGAGACCCAGTTCTACATCAAGAGCACTGCACGTGTCTTTCCAGTCCGGATCATCGTCGGTACCGGCTGCTATAGGAACGCCCGCTAGGTAGGCTTCGTTTGTGATCTGCGCCGTCAAACTGAAGGTGCAGCCGAACGGATCATGTTTAAAGTTAGGGTATAGCGTAGCGTCCAAAATTGTGCCGCGACTTTTCATGTCTTCGTACAAGGCACTCATGTCAGCGTTGGGTCGCGCAAACTTCTCCGCGTCAACCATCGGCAAAGGGTAGACCATTGCGGAAGGAATCGCGGCTGATACCTGATAGCCGAGGAAGCATGCATGGCTCATCACGTCGACGCCGGCGTCGGTCATGTCGCGCGGGCGAGCGGGGAAAACCGTCGCATGGGCCCACACCAGCATATTCTGGCGATGCGCTTCCGCAGTAATGGCATCGACGAGTGGCGCAGAAAGATCGGCGTATATCTTAATTCCGGTTGCTCCCGTCCCATGTGCTTCGGCAATGGCAAGCTGCAAATTCGTCTGTGGCGTAACCGCGCGCATCCAGGGCACCTCGCCGGCCACGCGGCCGCGCGCCGCGCCGTGCGTCCGAAGGTCTTTAAAGAACGCCGGCCCCGCCATTAGCGCAGCGTAGTAGATATCTGGTGACGGGATTTCGTCGAACTCTGCTTCGCGCTTGAGTTCGCTCAGCAGTCGCACGTCACCGGCCATGTCGCGCACCGCGGTTACACCGCTGTACAACTCTCGGCGAAGGTATGCCTTCGCAATCCCCGGGTCTGCCGATGTCGCGAGATGAACATGACTATTGATCAGACCAGGGACAATGAATTTGCCGTGCACATCGACGATTTCCGCCTGGTTTGGGGCCCGGAACGCCTTCGCTGGAAGTACAGCAACGATATGCTCTGCCCGTGTGACGATGGCCATGTTCGCTTTCGCCGGCGCAAGAGTCCCATCAAACAGGGTCGCTCCAAGATAAACCACAACTTCTGGAGCCGGCGGGTCGGCTGCCAGCACGCGGTAGAATCCGAGCGTCGCAGCAAAAGCAAATACAGCACTCCGTTGGAGATTCATTGCGTGCTCCTCACAGGCCACCCCTCGAGTAGATTGTACTGCTCGGTGTGATCGCAATTTGCCTTCCCATAAGCAGACGCCCGCGACCGGCAAGTCAGGGTCTAGGCTGTGTGAAAACGCCTGACACCCTTTTTGTGCATGTCATTTTCAGCCACGTAGATGCGATTTCAGGCGAATTTGCACTCTGAAATCGCGCGCTAGCGATCGTACGCGCCAGGCCTTTTGAGTTTTCATACAGCCCAGGTCAATTGCGGACGTATTGTCCACGCCGCTTCCTCGCCCGCTCGAACCGCTCCGCCAATGCCGCGGCGCACTGCGCCCGCTGCCGCACCGGCGCCCGCAGCGCCGGGTCGCTGATCTTCTCGGCGCTCTCCCGCTCGACGTGCGCCAGCGCGCGGCAGGCGCGGGCGATGGTCTCGCAAGTAAATGCGCGCGCCGGCGGCGTGCCGGCGCGCGTCAGAGGCAATGCGTCGTCCGCTACTTGCCCTTTAGAAGATCACCGGCTCTCTGTTGCGCGTCCTTGCATTGCTCCTGCGTCATCTCCAAGAAGCCCTTGCCCTTGCAGGAGTTCTGGCCCTTGCAGGCGTTGTTGGCGCTCTTGCAGGCCGACTGACCCTTGCAAGCATTCACGCCGGTACACTGGATCTTCGCATCAGAGCCGGCGAAGCTAGCGCTGGCAAAGCCGGTGCCGAACAAGATGGCGGCTGCCGTGGCAAGCGCGGCGCTGGACGTGTTTTTCAATCGCATGGGCGAATTCTCCGTTGTAAGTGATCTGGCCCGGACTAGGCCGTTCAGGAGAGAAGACCGGGACCGGCCTTGATTTGTTACGCGACGCCGCAGATCGCTGCGCTGGTGAGTCATGTCCGAACTACGGGATCGCAAGACTGAAAATCGAGCCGCCCGTTTGCGTAGGAACGACGATGCCGTTAATCGGTTATCTGCTGCGCGGCACCATTCGCAGAGTTCCGGACACATCCGGTATCGTTCGGCCAACTCCGGCCACTCGAGCAGAACCCTCAAGTTTTCTACATAGCGGACATTGGACGATCTTCGAGGGACGGAAGGAATTGCGCCGAAACCGCACCACCACTTAACTCGGAAACTTCAGCTCCCGCTCAATCGCCTGGAAGCGCGGCTCCTTGCGCAGGGGGTCCAGGAACGGGTCGGTCCTGAGGTACACCAGACCCGGATCGCGCAGCCACAGCGCCGTCTCGAGCCATTCGAGCGCCTGGGCCCGATTGCCCCACTGCGCATAGATCGTGGCGTACTGAGACGCCGCGGTATCGCCCTGTGCTGCCTTTATTTGCGCAAGCTCGGCTTCCGCATAGGCGTGCCGGCCAAGCTTGTCATAGATCACCGCGAGGCACTGTTGACTCCCCCAGTGGTCCGGCTTCGTCTCGCATGAAGCGCGCGCGCTCTCAAGATCCCCGAGCCCGTAACATGCAAGCCCGCGATCCCCGCAGGTCTGCTTGAAGTCGGGGTCAAGACTGATGACTTCTGCGAAAACTGCCACCGCCTCCTCATATCGGCGGGCCGCGTACAGCGTCAGGCCGAGATGAGAATGGGTTTGGCGAGCGAGCGGGTCGAGCACGACCGCGCGCCGGGCGGCCGCAAGGCCCGCATCGAAGTGCCCCATCAGGGCTGAAAATTCGCCGCTTATTCGCAAAGCCTCTGCATTGCCCGGCGCGAGCGCCGGCGCCCGCTCGTACGCCTCACTCGCCTGCGCTAAGTCGAGGGTTCCGTGTTCGGAAACGTACGCCAATGCGAGGTGGGGCTGGGCCAGATCGGGCGCGGGTGTTCTTTGAAGGAGAAGGAGGAGGTGCGCGCGGCGACCCCACCGCGGTAGCCAGTGCTCTTAGAGTCACGCTACTCGGGGATGTCGCGGCCAAAGTCGAGCTCGGCGGGACGCGCAATCCGGCCGCCTTCGATGCGTATCTGCGCGGGGCCAAGGCGTTTAGCTCAAGACACGACGCCAAAGGCATCCCCGCCGCGATTGACTAAATGGGATCGCTCCCCTGAGCGTCGCGACTTGGCACCGCCATGTGGACTTTTGCGCCGGCCCGCGAACCTTGCCACTCAGCGAGCAGTTCGGCCCGGGCGCGCAATTTGGGCCACAGGGTAGCATTCAAACCGAGGACGCCTGCATCGCGGCGCACCGTTTATAGATTCCGGTGGTCTTCGGCTGGATGACTCACGTCTATCCCGATGAAAGGGACACGTGGGCCGGAATGGATATGCAAATGGAATCCAACACCGAGACCCTGAGATGAAGAACAGGCGATTCACGCCCGGTTCGCATTATTCCGCCGCTCTGCGAGAGTGTAAATGCGTCGGGCGCGCCCGGGAAGTGAACAATCCCCGCTGAGGTCGCATGCGCACAGCCCCCGCATCCGCACCGAGGCGACCTCGAGACCCTCTCTCCTAGCTGCGGCAGTTCGCTCGTTCAGCCGCTTCTTGAGGATTTAGAGGCGCGCTGTGACGCCCGTCACAATTTAGCGTTTTACGATATGCCGGCCGTGCGACTTATGTACGGTGCCGTACGGAGCATTCGCTCCCGCGCAGACTATGGTCGCCCAGTAGTCGGATCTGCTGCCTCTCCCTGCCAGCGCCGGCTGACGACTTAAGCCGTTCGGGCTTAGTCGGATCTGCTCCTCCTGGAGCGCCGGCTAACGCGACTCAAGTTGCTCAGTGCCGCCAAGGATGACCACGCGTGATCTGCCACGGACGGCTCGCCCCCGCGAGCAGGTGTGCGAAACACTCAAGACAGTGAGGGATTTGGTCATGAAGCAAGTCGCGAAGGAAAGGACCACCCACGCTGGCAAGTTCCCGCCACTCGGCCGGCAAATAGCCCTAAGCGGGCCGCCACCGCAAGGCGCAACCGCCAGCGGGATAGAAGTCCACGAAGAGAAGTGGGGTAGGGTCACCGCGCAGCACGTGTACAAGATGCGCTGCGAGTGTGGTCGCTCATGGTTCGAGCTTGAACTTCCGAGGTTCGTTAAGTGCCCGGCCTGCCATAAGCTCGACTTCGTTTCCACGTAACAGACCGCACCGGGACAGCGGCTGCGCTGCTCGCAGTGCGGAAAGAAGGCCGCACCAGTCGTGGCAGTGTGCGAAGCGCAGACCGCGGGGCATCCGGAAGAATCCGCACTAGTGGAGGAAGGCCGCGCCGCGCACGACCCACTGAGACTGGGACATCCCTCCGCCTAACAGGTGGCTCCCCGCCGAGACTGTGTGAGAACTCACACGATCACTTTTTGCGTCTCTATTTCAGCCACGTAGATGCAGCTTCAGTCGACTTATCCTCCCCGATAGCACCGTCATCGGGGACTGGGGGTGAGGGACGGCGGTAGAGGCTAATCCGGCAGCAGGCGGCCAACACCGGAAGCTCAGTAGAGCGAAATGACTTCTTCGAAGCGGCCGTTCAATTCGTACGCTGACCCTTCGCCGAGTACTTTCATGAATGATGTCCGGTAAAGAATCCAGGTGCCGAGCGCAGCGTCCGCGCAGCGTTGTATGAACTTGGTGGGAGGGGGAATCGGCGCGTTGATTTGGTCGACGAAGACCCAGTCCTCGTTTAGAAACCTTGCGCTTGGTAATTTGAGAAGTCCAAGGGCGGTGCCACGTTCACATTCGGATCGCAGTTCTGATCGGCCGTCTCAGGCCACTGCGTTAGGTACAACACCGTCTGGCTCGTGCTGTTGGCCGCTTGCCGCAATGTCGACGCTTCCGTGGCGTCATCGTAATACGCCTCGCCAATGACCCATGGGACGCCCTGATACCCCTGCGCGTTCAAGGCCTGGAAAGCTGATTCGAAACTGGTGCCGGTTTGGTCGTAGATATGGACATCGAAGAGTTGCGGAGAACCATGATTCCCATAAGAAGTTGGCCCGTAGACCAGACTGACTTGGCCTAAGTGTGCCGCATCAGCGACTATCGAAAACCCGATTGTGTCACTGCTCCCGAACATAGAGACGTAGTCGTTCCATAGCTCCTGGCTGTATTGCAAAAATGCAGCGTAGTCCGGAGGAGGTATACCTTCGTTTAAAAGGTCAATGTGATAGGGAATTCCGGCTCCCGCGATAATCGCATGCAGGTTCTGGATCAGGCTCCAATTCTCCTGATAGTAATCGCTACTGAAGGTCGTCCATTGGGTTGGGTCATTGGCGCCTTGAGGATTAAAACTGACCTCCAGCTCCACAAATCCAGTTGCTTTGACAGCCGCTAGAAGATTTGCAAGGTTGGCCTGGAAACGTGGCGAGAGGTTCCCTCCCGTCGAATCCATGGCGGTTCCCGAGTCGATACCCCTGCCGTGAAAGATTGGGATGCGAAGCCGCCGCTGACCATTGTCGTACATTTCCTGCAGCTGAGTGTCGATCGTGGCAGTTGCAGTGTCGTAGTTGTAAACCACCCCGTAAGGCTCTCGAGAGCAGGGTGGGTCCAAGTGATACGTAAGGTAGTTCGAGCCGCCCAAACCTGCAGCGAGAAGAACAGGCGCTGGTTGCGCTTGCGGCGTTGCTGGCGAAGAACCTCCCCCGCAGCCTGTCATCGAAGCGCTCAATGTCACAGCCACAAAACGGGCCAGGATCCGCGCAACGCGATTAGCCCGGTTCATACCGCCTCTGTCCCATGAGTGCTCGAGCCGTCAGCATTCACTATATCGGTCCGTCACGTGAGACCCACTTCCCGCATCCTGCGTAATGGCTACAAACTGGCCCTTCTCAGGCAGTCCTCTGATTGATGTACTCCCAGACCTTGGAGATCACTACGGAGCCTTCGCCCACTGCCGAGGCTACCCGCTTGACCGACCCAGCCCGCACGTCCCCGACAGCAAAAACGCCGGGGTAGGACGTCGCAAACGGCGAAGTTGGTGAGCCGACGCCGGTGATGACGAACCCTTTGTCGTCGAGTTTCACCAAACCAGAAAGCCACTCGGTGTTCGGCGCGGCACCCACCATGATGAAAAGCGCCCGCGTTGCAAGCCTACGCGACTGCCCGCTTTTGACATTGCGGATCATGACGTTTTCCAGGTGCTCGCCACCCTCCAGTGATGTGATCTCGCAGTTGTACTCGATCGCGATACCTGGATCAGCCTCTAGCCGGCTGGTGAGATAGCTCGACATCGAATCGGCGAGCGAGGCACCCCGGACCAGCACACGGACGCACGGCGCATAGCGGGACAAGAACATCGCAGCCTGGCCGGCAGAGTTGCCGCCGCCAATAATCACGGCCTCGGTGTCCTTGCAATAGCGAGCCTCCATCTCGGTGGCCGAGTAGTACACTCCTAAGCCCTCGAAATCGGCGAGTCGCTCCAAGGGAAGTCGCCGATACTGCACGCCGCTCGCCACCACGACTGCACCGGCACTTACACGTTGGTCATTCTCGAAGACCGCGCAGAAGGCCCCGTTCTCTTGCACCTCGAGTGCGGTGACTCTGCGCGGAATCGCAAATCGGGCGCCGAACTTCATGGCCTGCACCTCACCGCGCCACAAGAGGTCCGCGCCCGAGATGCCGGTTGGAAAACCCATGTAGTTCTCGATTCGGCTCGACGTTCCCGCCTGACCTCCCAAAGCGATGTCCTCGACGACCAGCGCGCGCAGACCTTCGGCGCCAGCGTAGACGGCTGCCGCCACGCCGGCCGGACCCCCACCGACGATCAGCACATCGAAATGCTCATCGCCGCTGAAGTCGATGTTGAGCCCGAGAAGCCGCGCTATCTTATCCGGCGTCGCATCCGTGATCGGTACTTTGCTGCCGAAAATAACTGCTGGGGTTCTGGCATCGATTGCGCAACTCTTAGCCGATGCCTCGGCTTCCGGGCTGCCCAGAGGGACCGACGCGTAAGGCAACCTATTGCGACTCGCGAACTCGGCAATGCGACGCACGTTGCGATCGGCCTCTTCGCCGATCAGGTAAAGGCCGCTGCGGCGGTCTTCGAGTTGCCGGCGGCGTCGGGCAGCGAACACAGTGATGATAATGTCCGACATCTCGGGGATTTGAGACATGAGCGTCAGGAAGGTCTCGCGCGGTACCTCAATCACTCGCGTATCTACGACCGTGCGCAGGGGCAGGGAGGCGGTACCGCCGTACAGCAGGCTGATCTCCCCCATAAACTGCGTTGGCCCAATGGTCGACGGATAATGTCGTTCGCCGGTGAACGGATTGACTACTTCAATCTCGCCTTCCTCGACGTACACGAAGCGGTTCGCCTTTTCGCCCGGCTGCGCCATGATCGTGCCCTTGGGATATGTCACCACTTTGCCCGCCGCCCGCAATGCCTCCACATGCGCAGAGGCAAGTGGTGTCCGTATCATCTGGCGCAGGTCTTCGCCTATCGTCTCCACGGAGGCCCCTAGAGTTACACTTCCACAGATGGTACAGGGTTCTGTGAGACACGCCCAACGCAGCCGCCGAGACTTTCGGAGTTTGCTTGATCGATCATATTCCGCACGGCGTGAATGATGACTTCGCTACCTCAACTCTTTGCGTGACCCCGCGCGCAGCTGCTCGGTGGGTGACTCCGGAACAGCGTCAAGACGAGGAAGCGCGGCACATGATGCGAGCCGGCAAATTCTGCTCGAATCGAGCACGGAGTGCGGTTCGGATCTGCTTGCAATGACGGAACCGCGCGTGGCACTGCCGCCCTTCCAAGCAGTACCGGCGCCCCGACTCGGTTCTTATTTACGAGCGGTGCCTCGTGTCATCGCGCGGTCGGAACGCTACTGTGCAACCTCGCGGCGGAAGCCGGCGACATCACGCGCGTCAAGCGATGAGCCTTTACTGCCGAAGCGCGCGGAGACGTAATTGGCCACAGCAGCAATCTCTTCATCGGAGTAGGCGCTGCCGAAGGCGGGCATCGAGACCACGCCATCTAGCGTCTCGCGGCTCTCGCCCGCGATCACGACCTGGGCAATGTTTCTGGCGCTAGGATCGTTTACGGCGCGTGCACCGGTCAGTGTTGCGTAGGACGTGACCGCGCTTACGCCACTCCAGGCGTGACAGCTCACACAGGCGCCCTCAAACACCTGCTTACCGCTGCCGTTCAAGTCCGCTGCGCCCACCCGGTGGGAGGCATCGGCCGGTGTGCTGAGAACGGCCGGCAAGTCGGGCGATTTCACCGTCGGCACGCTCGCGAGGTACGTGACGACTGAGCGCACGTCCTCCGGCGCCAGCCGACTTAGGCTGTGGTCCACGGCCTCCCCCATCGGCCCGGAGGCAGTCCCGTGGCCGTCGGCACGACCTTGCGAGAGGTAGGCGAGGACGGCGTCGTGCCAATCGCCCACGCCGGTGATCGGGTCGGGAGTAATGTTGTAGGCGCGCCAGCCGGCAGTCACCGCGCCGGCAAATTTTTTGCGATTGTTCAGCGCAAAGGCGAGGTTGCGGGGCGTGTGGCACTCCCCGCAATGGGCGAGTGCCTCACTCAGGTAGGCACCGCGGTTCCATTCGGGGCTGCGCGCCGCGTTGGGTTGAAAGCGTCGGTCCGGGTTAAACAGCGCCGCCCAGATCCCGAGCAGCCAGCGCTGGTTGAAGGGAAATGAGAGCGAGTCGGACTTGGTCGGCGCGTGCACCGGCGCCAGGCTGAATAGATACGCCTTGATCGCGAGCGCGTCGGCATCGCTCATGTACGTATACGAAGTGTAGGGCATTGCCGGATACAACCGTGCGCCGTCGGCGCGTACTCCACGATGCAGCGCCGCGAGAAACTGAGCATCGCTGTAGCCGCCGATGCCCGTCTCTTTGTCCGGAGTGATGTTACTCGAATAGAGCGTGCCAAAGGGCAGGTTGAAGGCGAAGCCGCCCGCGTAGGGCGCACCGCCGGGCGCGGTGTGACAGACCATGCAGTCCGCGGCGCGTGCCAGATACTCCCCGCGCATGGCCAGGTCTGAACCCCGCAAGGCGGGCGCCACGCCGGTCGGATCTGCCCCGTGGTAGTCGGCGAGCTTCACCGGCTGTCCACCGGCGAACTCCAAGGCGTTCGGCCCATGCAGCCACAGGAGCACCGGCAGTGCGAGCGCGACGATCGCGATCAGCGCCACCCAGCCGCGCCGTGCGGCCCCACCTTCCTTACGTGTCGCGCTCATGTGCTCCTCCCGCTCGCGAGGGCCGCACGGTCGATCGGCAGCCGGCGCAGTGGGACGCCGGTGGCTGCGTAGATGGCGTTGCGCAGCGCCGGCGGCCCGGCGGTAGCCCCGGTCTCGCCGATGCCGCCGGGCGCCTCGCCGCTCTTGATGAGGTGCACCTCGATCGGAGGAATCTGATCGATGCGCAGCATGCGGTAGTCGTTGAAGTTGGACTGCTGTACGCGCCCATTCTTCACCGTGACTTCGCCATAGAGGGCGGCGGTAAGCCCGAAAATGAGACCGCCCTGCAGCTGGGCTTCGATGCTGTCCGGATTGACGGCGATGCCGGTGTCGACCGCAGTCGTCACCCGCCGCAGCCGCACCTGGCCGTGTGCGTCAACTTCGGCTTCCACGACAGTGGCGATGAAGCTGCCGAAGGACGGCTGCACGCAGACCCCGCGCCCGGCGCGCGCCGGCAGCGGCTGGCCCCAGTGAGATTTCACCGCCACGAGATCCAGTGCCGCCAGTAGGCGCGGGTTCTTGCCCAACATCGCGCGCCGGAAGGCGATCGGATCTTTACCGGCTTTCTTGGCCAGCTCGTCCATGAAGCATTCGATGGCAAAGACGTTGTTGTTTGGGCCCACGCCGCGCCAAAATCCCGTGGGCACGGCCGGCGGTTCCGCGCGCACGTACTCGACATGGAAATCGGGAATGTCGTAGGGCATGTCGACCGCAGAGTCGATCGCATCGACGTCGATACCCTTCTGAAACGCAGCCGGAAGCCAGCGCGCCATGATGGATGAACCCGTGACCTTGTATTTCCAGGCGGCGACCTTGCCGTCCTTCAGGGTCGCGCTGATGGTGTCGCGATACACCGGGCGATAGATGTCGTGCTGAATGTCCTCCTCGCGGGTCCACACCACCTTCAGGGGCTCCCCGTCGAGGTGCTGCGCGACGCGCACCGCGCTCAGCGCCATGTCCGGTTCCAGGCGACGACCGAAGCCGCCACCGATCAGGTGGTTGTTCACCGTGACCTTCTCCGGGGGCAATCCGGTTAGCTTCGCCACCGTTCCCTGCACGCGGGTGATGATCTGCGTGCCGAGCCACAGCTCACAGCCATCGGGACGCAGCTGCACGATGCAGTTCATCGGTTCCATAGTGGTGTGGGCGAGGAATGGCAACTCATAGGCTGCCTCGATCTTCTCCCCCTGGCTTAAGGCTTTGTCCACGTCGCCGGTGCTCTTCGCGACTGCGCCGCTCTGCGCGCTCGCGCTACGCAGGTCCTCCCAGATCTGAGCGGAGGACACGGTGGCGTTGGCACCTTCGTTCCATTCGATCTCGAGCGCTTCCAGGCCGCGCTTGGCCGCCCACCAGTGCTCGCCCACCACCGCGACCAGGTCATCGAGCACGATCACCTTGTGTACGCCGGGAATACTGCTTACGGCACTGTTATCCACGTGGCTGACCTTGCCGCCGAACACCGGACTTGCAGCAATGGTGGCGAACTTCATGCCCGGCAGCATCACGTCGATGCCATAGACGACGCCGCCATTCACCTTCTGCGGCGTATCGAGCCGCTTGAGCGACTGGCCGATGAGCTTGAAGTTTTTGGGGTCCTTTAAGGGCGGATCCTTGGGCGGCGTAACCTTGCTCGCCGGGCCGACAAGTGCCCCGTAGCCGATTCGGCGTCCGCTGGCCGAGTGAAGCACCTCGCTGTTGCTCGCGGTGCAACTCGCCGGATCGACCCGCCATTCCTGCGCCGCCGCCTGCACTAGCATCGCGCGAGCTGTAGCTCCTGCCACGCGCAAAGTCTTCCAGAATGCGCGGATGGAATTTGAGTTACCCGTGACCTGAATGCCGAAAATCGGATTGCCGTAGAGCTTGTCGTTCGGCGGCGCATGCTCGAGCGCCACGCGCGTGAAATCAGCGTCCAGTTCCTCCGCCAGTATCATAGCGACCGCCGTGTAAACCCCCTGCCCCATCTCCACCTGCGGCATCACCAACGTGACCTTGCCGGCCGGATCGATGCGGATAAAGGCGTTGGGCGCAAACTTGGCCTTGGCGTCCTCCGTGCTTGTTGCTCCACTCGTCGGAAAGGCGGGAATGTAGAAGGCGAGTAGAGCGCCGCTTGCGAGACCGCCGCGCAACAAGCTGCGGCGAGATAGCTGGCTCTTTAGCATGTCCATCTCCCGACTAAGCCGGTATGTCGCCGGCGGCCCGCTTGATCGCTGCCCGGATGCGTACATAGGTGCCACAACGGCAGATGTTGCCCGCCATCGCTGCGTCGATGTCGGAGTCGTCAGGGTGCGGCGTGGCCGCGAGCAGTGCCGCGGCCGACATGATCTGGCCGGACTGGCAGTAACCGCACTGGATCACCTCCAGATCGAGCCACGCCTTTTGCACCTTGGCGCCGGCGGCCGTCTTTCCGATGCCTTCGATAGTCGTTACCGCCTTGGTGCCCACGGCGCTGACCGGCAGCATGCAGGAGCGCACCGGCTTGCCGTCCAGGTGCACGGTGCACGCCCCGCATTGCGCTATGCCGCAGCCAAATTTTGTGCCGGTCAGTCCTAGCAGGTCCCGCAGCACCCACAGCAGCGGCATGTCATCCGGTGCATCGACGGAGTGTGTCTGGTCATTGATGGTCAGGTTCTTCGGCTCGGCCATTGTTCTTTCTCCCTAGATTTTTCATGTTCGCGCCAGGGCGGGGCTTGCGCAAGCCGGGGCGTAAATGATCAGGTCGCTGCTTAGCGGAGCCACGAGCCTATCCTGAAGAAGCTGCTCCAGCGGGCGCCCCAGTTCGACCGTGGCACAAGGCTGTTCGGGCACGCAAAGTTAGAAAAGCACGGTCCGCGACCGTGGATTCAAGGTCAACGACGCTCTCGCAATGGCTGAACAGGCGAAGGTGTAATGCCGCCGGCCGTTCAGCGGGAGGGACGCTGGCGGGCGAATCCAAGACGAGCACGTTTGTCATTCGGTGCAAGGAGGGGTCCCGAACATGTGCATTTGCACATGTCGATCCACGAACGTGGATTTCTGCCGTTGCCAAGATGAAGCTTAGTGCTGCATCCGCTCCCGTCGATCATGTTCGAATAAGAACCAAAGTGGCGGCGTTGCAGCGCCTACGACCGCAAGAATGTTGCATCGCACTCTCGACAGTCTAGTGATCTTGATGGGACGTGAGGGGACAATCCGAAGCGGAATTTACCAATTTGCGCAGTAGGTACAATCTCGATGTTGTCGGCCACTACGCGCGGCCGAATGTCGGAGAACAAATCTGATGCTCGAGACGAGTGGCGCCCTGGTACTTGCGCGGCTGCAGTTCGCGTTCACGATCTCGGCCCACATCATCTTCCCCGCGATCAGCATCGGCCTTGCAAGCTATCTCGCCGTGCTCGAGGGCCTGTGGCTGCGAACCGGCCAGTTGGTTTATCGCGAACTCTTTTTCTTCTGGTCGAAGATTTTTGCGGTCGGTTTTGGCATGGGCGTCGTCTCCGGTGTCGTGATGAGCTACGAGTTCGGCGCCAACTGGGCCGGCTTCTCCCGCGTCGCCGGCTCCGTCAACGGACCGCTGCTCGCCTACGAGGTCCTGTCAGCGTTCTTCCTCGAAGCCGGTTTCCTCGGCATCATGCTGTTCGGCTGGAAACGCGTCGGCGCACGTCTGCATTTTCTCGCCACGATCCTGGTCGCACTCGGCACGTTGTTCTCGACGTTTTGGATCCTCGCTTCGAACAGTTGGATGCAGACGCCTCAAGGCTTCCACATCGTGGACGGCAGAGTTGTGCCGCTCGATTGGCTGAAAATCATCTTCAATCCCTCGTTCCCGTTCCGGCTCGTTCATATGTCGCTTGCCGCCTTCATTGTTGCGGCGACTATTGTGGCGGGCTGCGCCGCGTGGCACTTGCTCAACGGCCGTAGCGGCGACGGCATTCGGAAGTCATTCTCGATGGCAGTTGGCATGATCCTCGTGGCCGCGCCGATCCAGATGCTTGCTGGGGACCAGCACGGCCTCAATACGCTTAAGTACCAGCCGGCGAAGATCGCTGCGATCGAAGGCCTTTGGGAAACAGAGAAGGGGGGCACGTCACTGAATCTCGTCGGGTGGCCGGACATGCACGAGGAGCGCACGAAATACGCCTTATCCGTACCCCGTCTCGGCAGCCTGATCCTGACGCACACCTGGAGCGGGGAAATTCGTGGCCTGAAGGAGTTTGCGCCCGAGGACCGCCCCGATTCGACGATCGTGTTCTGGAGCTTTCG
Source organism: uncultured Pseudomonadota bacterium (assembly GCA_963850955.1). Lineage (GTDB taxonomy): Bacteria > Pseudomonadota > Gammaproteobacteria > Steroidobacterales > Steroidobacteraceae > 13-2-20CM-66-19. Next base: position 2,136,023 of record CAWKMW010000004.1, on the reverse strand, counting down.
CATCATGGTCGGCATGGGCCTCCTTATGCTCCTGTTGGGCGTGCTCGGACTGGTACTTCGCTTGCGCAACAAACTCTATGACACGCGCTGGTTTCAACGCTTCGCCCTGGCTATGGGGCCGTCGGGTCTGATCGCCTTGCTCGCCGGCTGGATCACCACCGAAGTGGGACGCCAACCCTGGGTCGTCTACGGCGTGCTGCGTACCGCGGATGCGGTCTCGCCTTTGTCTTCGCAACAAGTGGGGACGTCGCTGTTGATTTTCATCATTGTCTATTTCCTCGTCTTCGGTACGGGCATCTACTACATGTTGAAGATGATGGCGAAGGGACCGGATGCTGGCGACCGGGGCGCCGACGTACCGGGCGACGCTGGCAGGAGCGTTGCAGGTTTCGACCGCCGACCGATGTCGCGCGCCACCGATCCGATCGACGAATGAGGCACTCATGACGATCGACCTTCCAATTATATGGGCCGGCATCATCGGCCTTGGCGTATTCCTCTACCTGCTGCTGGATGGCTTCGATCTCGGCATTGGACTTCTGTTTCCGTTCTTTGATCGCGAAGGCGAGCGAGAGGTCATGCTGAACACGGTCGCTCCGGTCTGGGACGGCAACGAGACCTGGCTGGTGCTCGGCGGCGCTTGCCTCTACGGAGTATTTCCGATCGCATACTCCACGTTACTGCCTGCCGTCTATCTTCCCGTGATAGCGATGCTATGCGGCCTGATTTTCCGCGGCGTCGCGTTCGAGCTCCGCGCCAAGGCGCGCCGCACTCAGAACCTCTGGGATCTCGCCTTCGCCTTAGGCTCGGGCACGGCGACGTTCTGTCAGGGCGTGATCCTTGGCACGCTGTTGCAGGGCATTCGGGTCGTCGATGGCAGATTTGCGGGTGACCCATTCGGCTGGGTGTCGCCATTTCCGGTGTTCTGCGGGCTGGGACTCCTGGTCACCTACGCGACGCTCGGCTGCGGTTGGCTCGTCATGAAGACCGATGGCGATCTACAACGGCGCATGCGGATGTTGCTGAAGCCTTCGTCGATAGTACTGCTCGCAATCATCGGAACAATCAGCCTCTGGACCGTACTCGGTCAACCGGCCGTCGCGCAACGTTGGTTTGGTGGACACCACTTCGTTTACTTTGCGCCGGTACCGCTGCTCGTACTGGCCTGCCTCATTGGCATCTACCGCTCGGCGGATTCCGGCCAAGAGGCGCGCGCGTTCATCTTAATGGAAGCCATCGTCTTACTCGGCTACAGCGGTCTGCTGATCAGCATCTTTCCGAACATCGTACCGCCGCACCTGAGCATCTGGGCTGCCTCGGCACCTCGCTCCAGTCAGATTTTCGTGCTCGTCGGTATAGTGATCATCCTGCCAATCATTCTGTCCTACACGGCGCTGTCTTACTGGGTGTTCCGCGGCAAAGTGCATCTAGGCGACGAGCGCTATCATTGATGAAGGCCGTCCCAGAGCGCTCATCGCTGTGGTCGCGGCTCGGCTGGTTTGCGCTGCTGTACCTCGGTGGCGTGCTGGCAGTGTTCATCTTGGCCGCAGCCCTTCACCTGTTGCTGAGCCCGCAGCTTTAGACACCCAAAAAACCAGAGCCGCCCCTGGTTTGGTATGTGCCTGGCGCTGCGCCGGCTCCCTCTGCCCGGCTGGACCTCCATGTCCCATTTGCCGCGATCCTAAACGCTTGTGTGGAGAATCCGTATCAACGACTAACACGCGGTACCAGCAGATATCGCACCAGTGCATGTAATTGCTGGGTAACGTTGTGGAACGGCCCCCTGTCCGGCGTCAACTATATCTTCCGGTGACGACTCTTATTTCTGCCGGTCTTTGGGCCTCATCATCGGTCCACCATAGGGCAGTCTGACGCCGCAGGCGTCAGAAGCTCTTGCTGATTGGAGCGCATCAAGGTCGTTCTGTCGCGGAGGCGTCGCGCTTGGCAAGGGCGGCGCGTTGCTCTGCGGCTTCTGCCCGCACACTCGGTCCGGTGAACTCAAGGACCACGGCGTGATGCACGACCCGATCGATGGCGGCAGCGGTGGTCATCGGATCCTTGAAGATCTGGTCCCACTTGGAGAACACGAGGTTCGAGGTGATCATCACGCTCTTGCGCTCGTAGCGCTCGGCCAGCAGAGCGAAGAGCACTTCCATCTCCGCCCGGTCGTGCTGTACGTACCCGATGTCATCGAGCGCAAGACACTCGAAGCTATCGAGGCGCTTGAGCTCGCGGGTGAGCCGCAGGTTTCGCTTGGCATCCAGCAACCGCTCGACGAGGCTTGCGACCGAGGTGAACAGGACCGGGTGGCCCCGTTCGACCAGCGCACGACCCAGCGCCGCCATGACGTGTGACTTGCCGGTCCCGGGTCGGCCGATCAGGCAGACGTTGGTGGCACCGGAGAGGAACTCCCCGCGCAGGAGCTGGCGGATCTGCCCGCGCAGTGGGGCTGCAAAGCGGTTCAGGTCCAGCGTCGCCAGGGTCTTCTCGCGTGGCAGCTTCGCATCCTTGAGCAGCCGCGTCATGCGTCGATCGGCGCGATCGTTGGCTTCGAGCGTGACGAGCTCGGTGAGATAGCGAACGTGGCTCCAGCCTTCGGTAGCGGCGCGCTGCGCCAACTGCAGGTAGTGCTCGAGGAACGAGGGCAAGTGCATGGCCTTGAGCCGCAGCTCAAGCGTCGCATCCACCGTGATCGTCGCGGCGCTCATGCGCACACCGCCTCGGCACTCGTGCCGAGCAGCCGGTCGTAAATGGCCAGATCGGGCGCGGTGATGTTCAAGAACGGCACGCCTTCTGGCGTGCGTGCACCTCGAACCTCGGCGCGGACCGCCTCGTAGGTGGGAGCGGCGCCAGCGGCCAGCAACCTCGCGAGTACTGCGCGCACGGTCTGCTCGCCGTCACTGGCCGCCAGGTGCAGGATCCGCACGTAGCCGAGATCGGCCTGGTCGCAGCCGCTGGCCAGGAGTGCATCGTAGGTACGGCGGAACTCAAGGCTCGGGAAGAGCGCTTCGCGGAACACATAGCGGCGGAAGGCGCCGGGCTTGCGCACCAGAGTATGGATGATGTGGCGGTAGTCGATCCGGTGTGCATCGCGGCCCACCAAGCGCTCCATGACCGCGACGCGTTCGCCCTTGTAGTCGAGCTCGACGATGTCGGCGTGCAAGCGCACCCGCAGCTGGCATCCGATCAGTCGCGAGGACACCGAGTAGGAGTGCTTGAGGATGCGCACCGCGCTCGCCCTAGAGACCGTTGCATACGACTCCCGGTACGACGGCAGCGGCCGCACCGGCAGTGCTCGAAGGTGTGCGCGCTCCTCCTCGATCCGTGCTTGCCGGCTCGCATTGCGCGCCTGCACGCAGGCCTCGAGGAACCCCTCATAGGCCTCCTTCGAGACGAAGGCGCGCGAGCCGCGCAACCGCAAGCGTTGGTCGATCGCGTTCTTCAGCCCGCCGTTCGCCGACTCGACGTCTCCGTTCTCGTGCGCGTTGCCGGGGAAGTTGCGCGAAGCACGCAGCCCGTAGTGATCGATCAACTCACGATACCGTTCGGTGAAGTCCCGCCCGCGGCTCTCCGCAAGTTCATGGGTTGCCGCCGAGAGGTTGTCGGTGCGGTGCTCGAGTGGCACGCCACCGAGCCGCCACAACGCACTCTGCACGCCTGCGCTCAAGGACTCGAAGCTCTCGCTCGGGCAGATCGAGACCGCTTCCCAGTTCGAGTACGTCAGCACGAAGTGATACAGCAGGTGCGGGAACGGCTGACCGGCGATCATCACCTCCAGGCGTCGCATGTCCGTGAAGTCCGACTGCGCCTGCTCGCCCGGCGCGTGCGTCTGTGGGAAGAACACCTCTCGATCCGGCCCCGAGGTGGCGCGCCATGCGAGTAGCCTCCGCTGCAACGTGCGCAACTGCCCGGCGCTGAAGCGACCCGGATAGCGCTCGTTCAGCTCCGTCCAGATCGTCTTCGCCTGCAGGCCACCGTCCTGGTGCAGCAGCGCTTCGATCTCAGACCACACACCTTCGAAGGGATCGGGTCGGGTCCGCCACGTGTGGGGCACCTTCATCTGCGAGGGCGCACGGCCTAAGCGCCCGTACTTGCGCGCACTACGCTCGCTCATCCCCGCCTTCGCCGCCGCGGTCACCTGCGCAATCCCCTGCGTTAACAATGACATGAGTAACCTCACCTGTTCGTCTGTTACCACTCAGCCCCCCTTGTGAGGGCTGAGTAGACCAGACCGCGGATGAGGCCCGTCGACCGGCAAATCTAATTGTCGTCACCGTCGCGCAGTCCACCACGACCGACGACAATTACCGGCAAATCTAATTGTCGCCAGCCAGCCCCCATTTGCACCGGACATAGCTGCATAGGGAGGGGCTAGGCGTAAGCCTAGTCATACGACTATGCCTAATGTTGATCGAGTCGAAGTTCTTGCCAGCATCCAGCGTCGCCGGCGTTACTCGCTGGATCAGAAGCTGGCGGTATTGGCCGAAGCCTCTCAGCCCGGGATGTCGATTTCCTACATAGCCCGCCGTCATGGTATCTCTCCGAGCCTGCTCTTTGGGTGGAGACGACGCATGAGCGAAGGTGGGAAGGAAGCGGTTCGGGTGGACGATGCCGTGGTCGGTAGCGCTGAGGTTCGGGCGCTGGAGAAGCGCATCCGGGAGCTCGAGCGTGTGCTGGGGAAGAAGACCCTGGAGAATGAGATCCTGCGGGAAGCTCTTAAGGTCGCCCAGGAAAAAAACTGATCTCGCACTTGCCGTCGTTAACCGAAGGGGATACGCCGTGAGGCGGGTTGCTCAGACGCTGGGAGTCTCGCGATCGCAGCTCCACGAGCGGCTGCGGCACGGGACTCAGGCTCGCAGTACCTATCGCAAGAGCGATGACGCCCAGCTGCTCGATCCGGTTCGTCGCCTGGTGGATGAGCGGCCCACGTACGGCTATCGGCGCATCGGGGCACTGCTGAACAAAGAGCGCCGGCAAGCGGCTCTGCCGCGCTTGAACCACAAGCGGATCTATCGACTGATGGCCCAGAACGGACTGCTGCTGCAGCGCTGCACCGGTAAGCCTCCGGGACGTGCGCACGAAGGCAAAATCATCACCCTGCACCCGAACCAGCGTTGGACGTCGGACGGCTTCGAGATCGCCTGTTCCAACGGTGAGGTGGTCAGGGTGGCCTTCGCGCTCGACACCTGCGACCGGGAAGTCATGGGCTGGTGCACCAGCAGCGTCGGAATCAGCGGCGAGATGATCCGGGATCTGATGCTCGATGCGGTGGAGCGGCGCTTCGCGGCCACCTACACGCCCCACCCGATCCAATGGCTCTCGGACAATGGCAGCGCTTATCGAGCTCACGAGACCCTCGACTTCGCGATCCACCTGGGGCTCGTACCCTGCTTCACTCCGGTCCGCAGCCCGCAATCCAACGGCATGGCCGAGGCGTTCGTGAAGACCTTCAAGCGCGACTACGTCTACGTTCATGATCGGCCTGACGCTCAAACGGTCCTGGCCCAGTTACCTCGATGGTTCGAGGACTACAACGAGATCCATCCCCACAAAGCCCTGCGACTGAGATCACCCCGTGACTTCATCCGCAGCCTTCAGCAACCCGCAGCCTGTCCGGTCGCATAGGGGCAACTCCATACGGCCTCCGCAATGTTTCGGCCCAAACCGCTCGCGCTGCCGGTGACTGACCATACGTTGTTCATAAATTCCTGCCCATCCTCTTGCACTTATTGCCTAGTTTCAGATCGTCGGAGCGCTGCCCTCAACTGGGAGGGTGTCGTCCGCTCCCACGTTCGGAAAGCTCGATAGAAAGAATTCGAATCCTCGTAGCCGAGCAGAAATGCCACTTCCGTGACATCCATCTCCGGGCGGCTGAGGTACTCGCGCGCCAGTTCCTGCCGCACCTCAAGAAGCAACTGCCGGAAGGTAGCGCCGTCATCGATGATTCGACGCTGCAAGGTCCGATCGCTCAACCCGAGCTCGCGCGCCACGGCCGCTATCTCCGGCCGGCTTCCCGCGAGCAGGCGTTTGAGAATCCATTTCACCTGCTCACTGATCGAACTTTGCGCACGGCGCTCTTCACGCGCGCGTTCGAGCTGCGGATTCAACATGTCAAGCAACTCGGCGTTGTAGGTAAGGAACGGCCGATCAAGATCGGTCGCGTGCAGGACGAGCGCATTCCGTCGCGCTCCGAACGTGATCGGACCCTTGAAGTAGGCTTCGTGGAAGCCGGTCGCCTCCGCGCTGCGCTTCAGCTCGACCCTTTTCGCCGTCACCAAATGCCCTGTGCCGCGGCGACCAAGTTCAACGAAGGAGACGAAGGCGGCGTCTGTCAACAAAGGCGGCGTTTCTTCCTGCGCGTGGAGCCACACAGGCTCGATCACGCACTCGTCCTTGCTCACCTTGATTTGCAGTTCCTCGGGCGAACACAGTTGCTTGAAGCGAGCAAGGCGGGTGAGGGCATCCCGGTAGTCACGGGCATAATAGGCCGCCATAGTTGACGGTGGCCGATTGCCAACGTCGATCTGGGTGGCGATTTTTAGGCCCGCGGCCGGATCACCGGAGACCTCGCCCACGGCACGCCAGAGTGCGAAGAACTGCGCCGTTGTGACGAGGTTCTTCTTGCCGTCGTAAACAGTCAGTGGCAAGCGAGCTTGGCTCAGCACCGCTGCTGGCGTGAGTCCGATCTTAGCGAGCCCTATCCAAAAAGCATTCGCGGCTTTAAAACGGTCTGGCACGTGGACGGTCATTTTTTCTCTCGCCGGCATTTCGTCTGGAAGCAATCGCGCTGTCAGGACATTTCTCGGGTTAGCCGATGATCGCTTTGGGTTCCAGGTACTCCTGCAGCCCGAAGATCCCGCCTTCCCGACCGATCCCCGATTGTTTGAACCCACCGAAGGGAGCAAACGGATCGTGACTTAATGTGTTGATCAGGACGCGGCCGGCGGCGAGTTTGCGCGCCACACGGGTGGCCCTTTCCGAGTCCGCCGAGCTTACGTAGGCGATGAGGCCGAATTCGGTGTCATTGGCGATTTCAATGGCCTCGGCTTCCGTCTTGTACGTCAGTATCGACAGAACCGGTCCGAAGATTTCTTCCCTCGCGATACGCATCTCGCGGGTGACGTTGGCGAACACGGTGGGCTTCACGAAATTCCCACCTTCAAGTCCCTGGGGATGACCTTCCCCGCCGATGACGAGCTCCGCACCTTCCTCGATCCCAGACTTGATGTACTCCTGCACGCGGTTGTACTGCTTTGTGCTGGCCAATGGGCCGAGGGTGACGCCCTTGTCCCTCGGATCGCCCATTTTGATTTTTTCGACGGCCGCCTTGGCCAATCGCTTCACTGCGGCGAGGCGGTCTTCCGGCACGATCAGACGCGAGGCCGCAATGCAGGCCTGCCCGTTATTCAGGTAGCATGCGTTGATGGCCATCGGGATCGCCGTGGAGAGATCGGCGTCGTCCAGGATGATATTGGGCGACTTGCCCCCGAGCTCCAGCGTCAAGCGCTTCATTGTGTCCAGGGAGTTCTTGGCGACCAGTTTTCCGATCTGCGTCGAGCCGGTGAAAGCTATTTTCTGAATGTCGGGACTTTGCGTTAACTCCGTCCCGACGACCTCGCCGAGGCCCGTCACGACATTGATGACGCCAGGAGGCAACCCGGCTTCATGAAAGGCGTCCATCAACACTTCGGTTTGCATAGCGCTCATCTCGCTGGGCTTGATGACGACCGTGCATCCGGCAGCGATTGCCGGCGCAGCCTTGATCGCGATCGAGCCGGCGCTCGAATTCCACGGCGTAAATATGCCCACTACGCCGGCCGGCTCCATCACGATCTTAGATGTGCCGACAGTTTTGACCAGGTCGAAATCTTCGAGGACTTTCTTGAAGTGCAGGAAAATGTTCGCCGCGAGGTTGTTGGAGCCCTTCGCACGGTCTTGCGGTGCGCCGTATTCCACGACCGTTGCTTCAACGAGTTGATCCATTCGCTTGGCCACGGCGTCGTGCAACCGCTGCAGGAGCTCCATCCGGTATTCCTTGCTACTTTGCGAAAAGGAGTTGAAGGCCTCTTTCGCTGCACCGATGGCTTTTCGGGTGTCGATTTCGTCTGCCATGGTGACCTTGCCGATAACCTTGTTGTCGGTCGGGTTCACCAGATCGACGATCTGCGTTCCATGGGGAGTGACGAACTGGCCGTTGATATAGGCGCGATCAAAGGCTCTTACTGGAGTCGTGGTTTCACGTGTTTTCATTTGTGTCACCCTTCATGAGGTTTCGGCTTTACCAAGGTCGCTGTGTCTCTCAGGACCCGAGCTCACAATTTCAGTGTGGCTCAAGAGCGGGTCGGCGTAACTAGCAAAAGACGCCAATGCTCTTGCAGAACGTGCCGAACGGTCTATTGCTGAGCTACCGCTCCTAGTTCCAACCTCCGGGCCGCGATCTCGCCGCAAGGTGGGCCTGCCGGTGCCGTGGGAAGCCCCCGCGCGCAAGGCGGCCTAACTTTGTGGTTCGGCGGACGTCCGCTTCTTGCAATTTGACCGTCGGGTCTTGGGAATGCCGACAGGCGGCAACGGGATAGTTTCCGCCCTTCATCGCGGAGTTGGGTCGTCGGCGCCGCTGGTCGGCTAAAACCGGACAATAAGGAAGCCCTCAATTTGACTGGGGCGCCGAGTCCCTTTGTAGTACGCCGCAGCAACTGCGGCAGGCGAGCTTCTCATAGGGGCCTGAGCGATTTGCGCTGTAGTTATTGCGAGGGATACGGTGGGCCGCAAAATTGGAGGTACCCCGATGAAAACGACGAAGACCACGCGCCAACAACGGCTTCTGCTCGGACTGGCGGCAACCATTGGGATGCAGGCAGGGGCATACGCCGCTTCCGCTCCGGACGTGCCCGATCAGGTCAAGGTGCCAGCGGGCGAGAGGCTCGTGTTTCGGGCGCACGCCTCCGGCGCGCAAATCTACGGTTGTCAGCAGGGAGCAGATGGTAAATCGCAGTGGACGTTGAAGGCTCCCGAAGCGGAGCTGCACGACCGGAAGGGAGCTGTCGTCGGCCATCACTATGCGGGCCCGACGTGGAAGCATAACGACGGTAGCGAAGTGACGGGAAAGGCCTCAGCCAAGGTGGATTCGCCCGATCCCGACTCGATTCCGTGGCTGCTCGTGACCGCCACTGGACACTCCGGCGCGGGCGTGTTCGCACAGGTGACGAGCATTCAAAGGATACACACCAAGGGCGGCCAGGCTCCCCCAGCGGCCAGCTGTGACAGCTCGAAACTCGGCACCGAGACAAAGATTCCGTATACGGCCGACTATTACTTCTACGCTCCGGCGAAGTAGCACCCGCGACGCTACATCACCGTGCCCGCGGCAATCAGACTGCGGATGGGGGTACCTTGGGCCCCAGAAGTCGCGGCGTCCGCGCCTTACCCGGCCCGCGGAGAGTTGCGTGTCGAGTTGAGTGTCCGCTGCTTTCCTTTCGAGTGGCGGCGATCGGGAAAGCCATCCCTCCGAATCGGGTCAACACCGGACCTCCATGTCCCATTTGCCGCGATCCTGAAGACCGCTGTGGAAAATCCGTATCAACGACTAACACGCGATACCGGCGGATATAACTCAAAAAGTGGTGCGCGCGAGGCGCACGGTTGATTGCCATCTCGACGCAGACGGCGTCCAACAGCCGCAAATCTCAGCGCGATAACAAGATCACCTTCCCGATTCTTTCGGATCCGGGCAATGAAGTTGCGGCGCGCTTTGGACTTCGGTTCAGGCTGCCTGACTACCTCATCGGGCTGTACCGAAATACCCTTAAAAACGATCTCTCGCAGATCAACGGCGCCTCGAGCTGGACCTTGCCCATGCCTGCGCGCTACGTGATCGGCCAAGACGGGCTGATCGCGCACGCAGAGGCGAACCCCGACTATACTCGGCAGCCCGACCCGCAGGAGCTGCTGCCGGTGCTTGCAGCATTGAAGAACCCACGCGCCGCTTGATCGGAGAAAGCCGTGAAAACTCCCGTGTTCGAAAGCTATCGCGAAAAGTACGAAAACGTAAGGATGAAGCGAGAGGATGGCATCCTCGAAGTGGCTTTGCACACGCGAGGCGGCCCGCTGGAGTTCAACGGTTACGTGCACGAGGCCTTGGTTCACGCCTTCCGCGATATCGGGGACGATCGAGACAACCACGTGGTAATTCTCACGGGCACGGGAGATGAGTTTTGCACCCGAATCTCACCCGAGGGGTTCGATTTCTTCACGCCGACGGGGTACGACAAGATCCTTCGTGAGGGAACGAAGGTTCTGGAGAACCTGCTCGATATCGAGGTCCCGATGATTGGGGCTCTGAATCGGACCGGTGACCGTGCATTCCGAGTACTTCCTACTCTGCGACATGGTCCTTGCCGCCGAAGGTGCGTACTTCCAGGATGCGCCCCACCCGGCATTCGGTATCGTGCCAGGCGACGGGTTACACGTGGTGTGGCCAGAAGTCATCGGGGAGATACGCGGCCGATATTTTCTCTTGAGCGGCCAGAAGCTCAACGCAGCTGAAGCGAAAGAATACGGCGCCGTGAACGAGGTTGTTGGACGCGAAGCTCTCCTTCCGCGAGCCTGGGAGCTGGCGCGAAATCTTAAGAAACAGAGCCCGTTGACGCTGCGATACACGCGGATGGCGCTTTCAACCCGCTTGCGCCGTCGGCTGCAGGAGAGCCTGTCCTACGGACTCGCGCTTGAGGGGATTTCAGCCGCACAGGTGGCGGCATTGAATGCGCAAAAGACCAAGGTCGTGTGAGCGTGTTCGAGCAACGATTGGCGATGCCGAGCACCACTGATCCCTCGGGATGGGTCGTGCCCGATCGGTTCGCACCGAAGGCTTGAGAGCTCGTCCGATGATACGCTTTCTGCCGACGGGCGTCGGCGGGGCATCGGAGCCGCGGAGCGGTCCGGTTAGAAGATCAGCCGGGTGATCCCTCTCGAAGGCAGATCGCGAGTGTTCGAAGATCTCAGTTACGAGGAACTAAAAAGGCGCGCCAATGCGCGCTTGTCAGACCGCGTGGTCACGCTGCTCGAGGCTCGCGGCGAGCGACGCTCGGTGTCTGTCGGCCAGACGCTCTACAGGACTGACGATCGCCAGTACCACCCGTCCCGGCGTTTGGGGTAGAGCGCAGCGACGGACGATCAAGGCCGGTATCGACGGAGGCATCCCCGCCCGGTCACTTCGATGGCGCTCTGGAAGCGCTTCAGCTCAAGGGAGAGCGCGGATTTGCAGAGCAAGCTACTGTCCGCAATGCGATACGAGTGCGGCGATCCGCTAGAAAAGCCACTCGGCTAGCACGGAGGCAGAATGTCAGGGTCTTCAGAGAATCGCGTCGGATGCCGTGTAGGGCCGAATACTTTCCGCTACGGAGTCGGCCACATGCTCTTTGGTAATCAGGCCGGCAACATTCTTGGTTCGCGGAATTCTCTCGTCGGCTTCCACGACGACAGCCATGATCGCCTTCCTGCGCCACATGCGCCCGATGACGTTGAACATGATGTCCTCGCTGCGCGCGATCGTGAAATTCGGGCTAGCGACGTCCCCGAGTGAAAGCCCGGTAAAGGCGCCTTCGAGACCCCGTCGCAGAGCAGTGTTGACCCGCAATACACCCGCAATCTTCTCGTCGCGCGTGACCACGACGTGCCGCATGCGACCTTCGTGTTCGGGCAACCTCAAAAAATCGTCGAATGCGGTAGTGTGCGGCAGGACCAGAATGTCCTTGTCCATAACATCGACAGCGCGGCGAACCAGAAACATATTGGCATGCAGCGCTTTCGGAATGAAATGTCGCCGAGCGAGGAGCTTGATCGTGTAGATGTTTTCACGAGACAGAACACGGCGGGAGCCGATACTGATCGCCACCGCGATGATCATCGGCATGACGATCCCGTAATCCAGCGTCATCTCGAAGATCATGGTGACCGCCGTCATCGCAGCACCCGTGCCACCACCCACCATCGCAGCCATACCGACCATCGCGAAAGCCGGAACGCTGACGTCAGCCGACGGGAATAGCAGGTGGCAGACCGCACCAAACGCCCCGCCAAGTGTCGCGCCCATGAACAGCGACGGCGAGAAAATTCCGCCCGACGAGCCCGATCCAAGACTGACCGATGTTGCGACAAGCTTTGCGGCGGAAAGTAGGGCCAGGAATGGAGCCGCTGCCAGTCCACCCAGGAGGACATCCTGGATCGTCGAATAGCCGACGCCTTCGATCCGATAGTGACCGCTAAAGCGAAAGAACGCGTACATCATCGCGCCAACGATGCTCATTCCAATCGCGTGACGCAGGTAGGGGTTCTTGATCCGATCGAATTGATTCTCGGCCAAGTGCAGGCCGCGGATGAAACCGGCTGCCGCAATGCCCGCTGCCACGCCCAGAATTGCATACAAAACCAGGACGTAGATCGCGGAAGGATGAACGGACAAGGTGCCAAGAGCGGGTACGTCGAAGGCTGGCCGAGGTCCGAAGAAAATCCGGCCGACGAACGTCGCGGTCCCGGTCGCAAGCGCAACGGGCAGGAATGTGCGGGTGCTCACCTCCGGCATCATGAGTTCGATGGCGAAAATTACCCCTCCGATCGGCGTGTTAAAGGTGGCGGCGATGCCGGCGCCCGCGCCGGCCGCAACGAGCGTGATGCGTTGCCACGCCTCAAGCCGAATGACTTGGCCAATGCTCGACCCAAACGATGCGCCGATCTGAATGATGGGTCCCTCGCGCCCGACGGCCGAACCGCTCCCAATCGACAGAGCCGAGGCAAGTGACTTTACCGCCGCTACAACCGGACGAATGCGGCCCTCCTTGTAGAAGATCGCGTCCATCACTTCCGGGACGCCATGTCCGCGTGCCTCGGGCGCAAACGTCCTGACCAGGAAAACCACCGCCAGTCCTCCGATGACGGGAACGAAAATGACTAAGGCGCCCCAAGGGGAAGGCGGCGTGTAGACATTGGCGTCATAGACGAGCGAGAAGCGACCCAAGAAGAACGCGTTGTGAACGACTGCGATCAACGCGCGAAAGAATACCGCCCCAAATCCCGTCACTACGCCCACCAGGACGGCAACGATCGAGAGGACGAACAGATTTACGGAGCGCTCGGCCGCGGCGGTGTCACTCATCGCGTACGTCCGTCACACGGCGAGTCGCGGAATTCGGTGTCGCGCGATTCGCAGCACATACTCCACAACGTCTTGGGTCATTCGGCGGCTGAGCGGGGCATGGCCAAAGAGCGTTCGATAGTAGAACGGGCCGGTCAGCATATCGAGCACCAACTCGATGTTCAGATCCGTGCGTGTCTCGCCACGCGCTTGAGCGCGCGCGAACGCCTCCCGCATAGACTTCCGGCGAGGGGCGAGAACCTCGCGGCGCAGCGTGTCGGCGAGCTCCACGTCTTCCGCCATGTCCGCCACGAGCCCCGCCAATGCCCGCCCGAGCGGCCCAGAGAATGCACGCGTGAGTGTACCGACTGCGGCCTCGAGATCGCCGCGAAGTTCGCCGGTATTCGCAGCCGGCCGCTCACCCAATTCCGTAAGAACCGCGTAGGTAACGAGGTGGCGTTTGCTGGGCCAACGGCGATAGAGACTGGTGCGCGCTCGCCCCACCCTGCGCGCAATCCCCTCGATCGTGACGGAGCGGTAACCGCGACTGCGCAGTGCCTCCAGGACGGCCGCAACGACTTCCCGGTCAATGGAATCGTCACGAGGCCGACCCGGACGCTCAGCCGGCCGCTGGCGAACGCTTGAGACGCTGCGTGCAGGTACAGGCCCACTTCCCGTCGATCCCACAGAATGGTGGCCAAAGCGGTTTGGCAAGTGCGTCACGCACGTGTCGACCATCCGTCGTCCGCTTCCTGTGAGACTACGGTTGCTCATGATTCGATGATCCGGTGGACTGAATGTTCAAGGGCGCCTGCGCGCTGCCATCCATAGTTGCTGCGGTATTCTCAGGAGGCTCGCCCCTGGGCACGATCACGTGCAGATCTTGAGTCCCCGCGGCAGGTGCCGGTTGCAGTACCGCCGGTGGAGGCGCAGGTGCAGCTGGGCCTCCTGCTGTCTCCGTGACGCCGAGGGGCTGCGTCTTAACAGTCAACAGCGCAGCGCTGACTACGGAGGGGTCGTCACGCAACTTGACGTAGAGACGTCCGCCTGTCGGATGTGGGATTGCGAGCGTTCGATCCGTAAATCCGTCCGGAATACGTGTGGGCTGAGCGAATTCTGGGTCGCGCGATACCGAGTCGAGCAGAAACAGGTGGGCGCCGTTTAATGAACAAGCCGCCTCTGGCGCTGCGGGGCAATCGACTCCGGTGAGATCCGGTAGACGCACCAGAGTCACCAGCGACCGCCACTCGCCTGCCACGCCGTCGATAATGCGTCTAAAACGTAGCGGCCCGAATGCCGAAGCCCCGAACGCCTTGTGTGGATTAAGAGTCGCAACCGCGACCTTCGCATTCTGCAACATCACGTCCCCTGCTTCAACGCCGAGCACCACGGAGGACGTGCCATCCGTCGTTGCCACCTCCAATTTGTCCCCGTGCGTGAACAGAGGCGGCGACTGCGCACGCAGCGAAAATGACAGTTCGGCCTGTAGCGGTAACTCACGTTCGTCGGATAAGCGTATATCGTTGTCCCGAGCCGCACCCGACAGCTTCACGGTCTTGCTGATCAGAACCGCGCTCGGACGCGGTGAGTCGAGCACTACGTTCACCTCAAGTGTCCGCCCGTCCTTCAGTGTTACCGTGGCCTTCGATGCCTCACCCTGCTTGAGCGCACGAATAGGCCGGCCACCTTCGCTCAGCAGAGCGAGCTCGTCGCGACCATTAGTGGTCGACAGCGTTCCCGGGGAGAATCTCGTGTCCTGAAAGGAGAGGCTCTCAACTTCGTCAAGCCGATTTCCATGGAGAACGCCCTCGTTGTCTCCCGTATGGAGGGCAAAGCGCTCGAGGTGCCCTGCTTCCGAAAACGCATGAATTGAGAGCCGCTGCGGCGCGGAACCGCCAAACTCCTTGATCAACAGCGTCAAATCTCCAGGATTCACCTCTTGAAGTGGAAGGTTGGCCTCGACCTCCGTGGTGTTTGTCTTCTTCCAATCCACCTTCCACTGCTTCCCCGCTGAACTCACCAGGGACACTTCCTCAAGACAGCCCACGTTGTTCGCGTGAAGATGAATGGTGTCGGGGCGCCCGACAATCAAACCCGCCGAGTCCCCGGGGCCGAAGCTCCATCCTTGACCGCCTGGATTAGCAAATTCAAAGCCTGGACCCTCGAACGCGTCGAAGCCCCACTGTCCGTGCAAAGAAGCCTTGGCCGGAGCGGGTGAGACGACAGAGTTCAAGGCTGCCGCTTCCACAACGAAGCCGCCGCGCGCCGGATCCGCTCGGGTCGGTAAGTCGAGGGTTGATCCGTTCTTGTTGAGGAAGTGCAACACCAAATCGTGCGCATATGCTGTGGAGAAAACGAGCGGAGCTCCTTCGACGGGCAGCACCAACAGGTCCTTCCTTGCGCATAGAGTCTGATCCGGATTCACCGCGTGCAGCGGTGGAAATTGCGGCGCGTCGACCGCGGGCAACGCTACGACCAAGACCGACTTCGGATCGTGAAACGAGGGTGGCGCGTTCAAGGTAAGGGCAAGTTGGCGACCATGCGCGACCGCAAGCGCTGGAAAGTACTGATACTGGGCAGTATGAATCGAGTCGAATATCTTGGCGATATCGAACATCGAGCCGATAAACGGCCCGTAGTAACCGGACTTCAGCTGCGGAGTGTTGCTAGCCTCCATGGCCAGATCGCTTGCAGGTCCTGAGGTGAGTTGCTGCGCAATCGACGCGCCGTGACCATCGTCCATGATCAGAGATTCTCGTCCCTGAGCCAGACAGGACGCCTGCAGAACTTCAATCTTTCCAAGGCACTTCTCGTCCACTTTGATGGCAAGGCTGCGGGCAAGGAGTGGCGCGGCCTCCTTGAGTCGGGAGGGATCGGTGTCACCGAGGCTGCGAATGGCCGTCAGATACGTCTCCAGGCGCGAACGGTCCAAAGTGGCCTGGTTAAGATCCTGCGAGGTACGGACGAACGCCCCGGGTCGACCCCGCACCGCGTTCACAAGGGTCTTGAAGTCCCCGCCTGTCTGCGGCGCAAGAAACACCAGCAGCTGCTGCGCGCCCTGCGGCACCGTTAGAGTCAGCCCGGCTTTAGAGCATCTGTCCGTCCATGTCTCGCATCCAAAGAACCACTCGACCGGGGGCGGGTTGGTCGCGCCACGAAGAAAGGTCGCCACCATGAGGTAATGAGCGGACTGCCTAGTCGGCAGGTCCGCCTTCATCCACACCCGGTCTCCGACGACAAGGTTAGGCACTTGCGAAACCGGCAGACTTCTCACGCCGCGAGTAATTTCGACCTCGATGCTTGGACCGGCGAGATCGAAGGCGGCCGGCTCCGCGTGTGCCGGGCTAAGAGCTAAGAGTCCCAGCACCACGACCGGGGTAAGTTTGCTGGGGGCGCAATACATGCAAGTCTGGTGAGTCAAACTGGTGAATATACGCTACATACTGTAGCGTATTCCGCCAAGCATTTCCTGTGACGCTCTACTCGCTCTGGTCGTGCTGCTGTTCTTTGCGCAGCTGCCTACGTGTGTCGTGGTGGTCGAGACGTTTGGCGGAGCGCATTACTGGCGCTCGGGCATACGGTGCGGCTGATGGCGGCGCAGTTTGTGAACCCCTACCGTAAGAACGGCAAGAACGATGTCAAGGATGCCGAAGCGTTGTGCGAAGCCGTCGGCCGACCGAACATGCGCTTCGTACCTCAAGAGCGAGGAACAGCAGAAGTTACTGATGGTGCACCAGACTCGATCCCTGGTGGTGGTCCAACCGCACAGCTCAAGTCAATCAGATCAGAGGTCTCCTGGGTGAGTTCGGACTGGTGGTTCCACTGGGGCTCAGGCGCTTGCGAGCACGGTTACCTTCCAGATTCTGGAGAATGCAGAGAGCGACCTGCCACGGTTCTGGCGCGCCAGAGCGAGCCGGCAAGGCGCGTCGTGGCGCTCGAGGGTATCGGGCCCATCACCGTCACAGCATTCGAAGCAGGTGTGGGCGATGCGCGGGTGTTCAAGAACGGCCGTCAGTTCGTTGCCTGGCTCGGGCTAACACCGCGGCGGTACTCCGGTGGTGGCACCACTCGGGATAGGCCGGATCTCCCACGCGGGGCGATCGGCACTTACGCATGCCGCTGGTGCCCAGTACTCGCGCACACCAAAGTGGTTGGTCGCGTTGTCATTGCCACCGGCCACCCCTGGCTATACGGCCACGCCAAGAATGACGTCGGTGGCTTTGAAGATCGCGTTCACGGTCCCACCCACAGTCAGCTTTAGTTCTTTGGCAGCCTCAGTAGTGACAATCGCTACCAAGGTATCCTGCCCCTTGAGGGCGATCACGACCTCGGTGTTCACCAAATCCGTGTGCAGGCCTTTGATTGTCCCGGACAGTAGGTTTCGGGCTGACAGCTTGAGGCCGCCGGTGTTGTCCGCCGTCAGAATCACTGCTGATGCTCTGATAAGCGCGATGGCGTCTCTGCCGACCTCAAGTCGCATCGTCAATGAGCGATCGCTGGTGATTAGAGTCAGGATGCGTTCGCCGCCAGCGAGAGCCAGTTGGATCTCGTCGTTGGCCATTCCTCGCCGGATGTGAACTATCCGCCCGGTGAAATGATTACGTGCGCTTGTTAGCATCGGAGCCTCCGCACTGCCAGTAACGTCTCGGTTATCCGCTAGATAGCTATCACTCCGACCCACGTGTCTCGAACGCAAGCAGGGAGTCTCCCAATAACCTGGTAACCTGACAATAGCTCCGTTGCATTAGGGGGCTCTCCGGTACAATTCTGGCGCACCCGAAACGCCTGAATCACGACGCCCATTTAGCGGCGTCGCCGCGATGCCCCGATTCATCGAGCTGTGCGTCCGCTGGTACATTAACTACCGGGTAAGCTATCGAGATCTCTCGGCGATGATGGCCAACACGACAACGATGACTGCCACGCGGCTTAGATACTTCGCACGATCGCATCGGTACGATCAGCGCATAACACACGGTATCGATAGCTATCACACCAGTGCGCTGGAAAGCTGGGTAACGTTGCGGGTAACTCACAAAGTCCCACCGGGATAAGACCGTGATTCCGGTGGAATTTACGGCCGAGGTTCGAGTCCTCTTCCGGACATTCTAATCAAATATTACAGAACATTATTAATGTAATTTTTTCATAGCTATGTCGCGGCCCGCGCTTGAAAATTTTGCGCCCGAAACAGGCGATCAAGACCGGATAATTCTACGCA
Source organism: uncultured Pseudomonadota bacterium (assembly GCA_963850955.1). Lineage (GTDB taxonomy): Bacteria > Pseudomonadota > Gammaproteobacteria > Steroidobacterales > Steroidobacteraceae > 13-2-20CM-66-19. The sequence goes on along the minus strand of CAWKMW010000004.1, from coordinate 2,117,676 downwards.
CTCTCGCTCAGCGACGCTGGCTACTCGAAACGGGGCACTTTCCAAGGTCTAGGCAGCGGCGCTCATCACGGCATCGGCAGAAGTAATCAGCCGATAGCTAATCAACTGGTGACTGCTCCTGACCGATTCTGTTGAAAAACTCATTTGCCAGGCACACGTGATTTTGCAGGCGAATGTAAAAGCGGCTGAAAATCACTGTGATTTGGCGCCGTTCAACCTAGCCGTCGACAGCAAGCTTCGAGCCTGCGACCTAGTGGCATCCGTAAACCTTTAAATCCGCATCCCATCCGCACCGAGCGTCAGCCGTACGCGCGGTCGGTGCTCTGTCCGACCTCAATAATATATCCGTCAGGATCGCGGATGTAGCAGCGCGTCTCGCCGTACTTGGGGATCGGCTCCGTGATGAACTCCGCTCCTCGACTTTTCCATAATTCATAGCACGCTTGAATATCCGCCACGCGGAAATTCATAAAGCTGCTGGTGTGATTCGGGTCGGGGACGCTGAGCGTTACCGTCGGCTTATCCGGGGTCGGCCCGCCTCCAACGTTCAGAATCATCCAGATATTCGCAAGCTGAAGGTACCCAGGCGCGTTGCCGTCACCCAGGCTCAGAATGCGAGCGCCGAAGACCTTTTCGTAGTAGCGGGCCGATCGCTCGATGTCGGCGACGGTGAGAAAATGCGCGATGCTGATCCCCTCTAGCGGGGGCATTTCGTAGCTCTTCTGCTCGGTCTTTACACTACTCATTGACGACTCCAATTCCTATAAACAGTGCTGATCCGCTGACTCTGGTTCTTTCGTATTCATAGCTGCTGCCAGCATGCGCGAGAGAACATTTGCATCAGCGGTTGATGTGGGTTATAGCTGCGGGAATCCGAACATCAACCACGACTGATTGGCTACCCAATGCGGGTATAGCTCCGTCATCTGATCGAACAGCTCCTGGTCGGACTTCGCGGTTTTCTGCAGCCGATCGAAGTCCTGCACGTAACGCTTGGTGTCTTGGATCGTCGAGGGAGAGTCGGGCGCGCCAGGCTTCTTGTGACCGGCGACAACAATCGCCGGGTTCAGGGTCAGTGCCAAAACTCTGTCCACCGTTCTGATCATTCTGCAGGAAATATTACCAGACAAGCAGCGACGATCTGTCGCGCCCCAGAGCGACCGCCGAACAAATATTCACCTTTCCAGCGTCCTTCAGCAACAACTGTTTTGGCCAAGCCGATCGCCAACCCATCTGGGTTCGTGCGCGGATTTGGTGTCGGAGTCCGCCGCCTCCACTCGGTGCCACATCAGTGATTACCGTCCGCCGCCCCGATACAGCCACAGAGCTAGACGAGGTTCGGGCTCTGATGCGAGCCTTCGTCGCGTGGCATCGGCAGCGACACCTCGAGGATCTAAACTTGATCCACGAGTACTTCGATCCGGTGGAATTTGAGCAAGAACTCGCCTCATTGCCTGGTAAGTACTCACCGCCCGGAGGGCAACTGCTTCTGGCGCACTATGGTGACGAGCCGGCGGGATGCGTGGCGCTGCGCCGCATCGACGAACAAACATGCGAGATGAAGCGCATGTTCCTTTACCCCCGATACCACGGCAAGGGCATTGGTCGCGCGCTTGGCGAATCAATCATCCGGGACGCGCGGGCTGCTGGGTATGCAATCATGCGGCTCGATACGAGCGTGCGGCAGATCGAAGCCCAAACGTTGTACGCGAAACTGGGTTTCCGCCGCATTGATCCATACTATGAGCTACCGGCCGCGTTGCGAGATTGGCTGGTGTTCTTGGAACTCCGCCTCTGAATACATCTGCCAAGAGCGGACAGTCATCAGCGGCGGCTCAGGGTCTAGCCCGTATCACCATTGCTCGATCGCTGCATTCTATAAAAAGGCAGCACCGCCGAGACACCGCTTTGGCTACCCGGCGTCGCCTCGCACCGTGGAAAGAGTTTCACGATTTCCAGGGATTTCTGCCCAGCAAAGCGCGCACGGAGATGCGCTAATATGTTTTGTTCGTCCCGTTCAAGGTTCCTTCGCACGGGCGAGCAACCTGGTCTCCGGAACTTCAGGTTGCTGGATCTCTTTGCCGCGGTCCGGTTGATGGTTGCCCGCATGCCTGAGCGCCAGTCGCTCGGCGTGTCGTTCACGCGCACGGTTCAAGAGCAGGTCTGCAACCGCCTCGCGAGCTTCGGATTCGGTGGTCCCGGGCCGAAACTCGAATACCTCCGTCGCATCGAAGGCGTTCTTAATTCGCACAGGTGCACCCTGCGGTTCGGCAGCTCCGGCCAGGGCCACCTCAGCGAGAGGCGCGGCGCTGGCGACCGTCGACGCCAGCGGGTGCCGCTTCGGCGCCGGCCACAGGAACGCCACCGTAATACCCAGAACTGCCACGACGAAGATTACGTTACAAACGAAGTCGATTCGCGCCGTGCGCCTGAAGGCATAGTTCTTGTACTCAGGCACGGATAAGACGGTGCCCGATTCACCGGGACGCGCGGTTGCGCGGGTCGTTTCGGCGGCCCCGGAGAGCGCTCGCTCCTCTTCGCTCGTCAGGTCCAGTTCAATCGTGTCGTCGCTCGAATCGCGAGCGGTTCCTGCGGTCGTCGGCGCTTCAGATCCCGGGATCATAGTGACCCTCTTATCTACTCACGCCGCTCTTTGTCAAGCTGGCTCTACTCGGCGACCATAGGTTGCCCGGGAGCGCGCGCGCTGTACGGCAACGCACATAAGTCGCGCGGGCGGTATTTCCATAATGCGAACCGTGAGCTCAAGCTTCAATGATGACCTTCAGCGCCCGCGTATTGGCCGCGTGCGCGAAGGTCTCGTAGGCATCGTGGATGCGATCGAGCTTGAAGTGATGGGTGATCAGACGCTTCGGGTCTATCTTGTGAGAGCGTAGAGTGTTAAGCAACATGGGCGTACTGACCGTGTTGACCAGCCGCGTCGTGATCGTTGTGTTCCGGTCCCACAAGCTCTCGAGATGGAGATCCGCCTTCGTTCCATGCACTCCGATGTTAGCGAGGTTGCCGCCGGGAGCGACGAGTTTCTCGCATAACTCGAACGTCTGCGGAATACCGACCGCCTCGATGGCCGTGTCGACACCGCGCCCGCCGGTCATCTTCATAATTGTTTCCACCGCCTTGCCGTCGCCGCTGTTGACTCCGGCGGTGGCGCCGAAGCGCTTCGCCACTTCGAGGCGATTGTCATCAAGATCGACCATGATGATTTCAGCCGGAGAGAAGAACTGAGCCGTAAGCAGAGCGGCCCCCCAATCGGGCCTGCTCCGACGATCGCCACCGTACTTCCTGGCTGTACCTTGCCATTGAGCACGCCGCACTCGAAGCCCGTCGGCAGGATATCGCTCAGCATAACCAGCGCCTCCTCGTCCATTCCCTCGGGAATGGGATAGAGGCTGGTGTCCGCATAAGGAATGCGGACGAACTCGGCCTGTGTCCCGTCGATGCGGTTGCCGAGAATCCACCCGCCAGTGATGCAGTGCGAGTACATGAGCTTGCGGCAGTAGACGCATTTGCCGCAGGCGCTGATGCAAGAGATAAGCACCCGGTCTGCCGGCTTGAACGTCGTGACAGCTGCCCCTACCTGATCGATGATCCCTACACCCTCATGGCCCAGGATGCATCCAGGCCGACAACTCGGGACGTCGCCTTTTAGGATATGCAGGTCGGTGCCACAGATCGTCGTTCTGGTGATCCTGACGATCACATCCGTGGCCGCGCTGATTGTCGGCTTCGGACGCTCTTGCAGAGCTTTCTTCTCGGAACCTAGATAAACGAGAGCTTTCATACCTGACATCCTGCTGTTGTGAGTCGTGAGTCCGGTCCTGATCTGGCGCATCACGGTGGCTGCTTACTCGAGATCTGGTCTGTACGTTCGCGTACCCTCCATCCGGATGGGGAGTTTCAAGCCACGAAGGTTTCTATGGCACGCGACACGGGCTGGGTGGAAGCGGCGCAATCACCCGCGCGCAGTTCGCGGTGCCCAACGGATCAAGCCGCGGCTACTGCTTAGCTCGGCTATCTACGCACTGGCCGGTGATGCAGCAAGCACCTTGTGCAGTTCGTCCCGATTGATGGGTTTCAGCAGGTGCAGGTCAACACCGGCATCCTGCGTGCGCTGCTGATCCTGTTTCTGTCCCCATCCAGTAAGGGCAACCAGCAACATCGGCTCACTGTTGGCCAATGAGCGTAGGTGTTTGGCTGCTTCCAGCCCGCCCATCCGCGGCATGCCTAAATCCAGAAACACGATTTGAGGTCGCAACTTCCGCGCCTTCGCGAGGGCTTCTGCTCCGTCATGTGCGGTCGCGGCTTCGTGCCCTTGATGCTCGAGCAGTGCCGAAAGAGAACTGGGCGCATCCGTGTTGTCATCGACCACAAGGATTCTGCGACGCGAAGCCGATGGCGGGAGCACGGTGTCCACATACACTGGTGTTGTCGGGCCGCCCGAAATGAGGGGCAGGCGTACTATGAGGGTGCTGCCCCTGGCGCTCCCCTCGCTACAGACCGAGACCGTCCCCCGATGCATTTCTACCAGCTTGCGAACGATCGGGAGCCCGATGCCAAGCCCCCCTTCGGCGCGTCCCTGGTGCAAGCGAACCTGAGAGAACAATTCAAAGACATGCGGAAGGTCGACTGAAGGTATGCCGATGCCGTTATCAGATACGCTAACGACCGCGCAACTCCCTTCACGCAACCCGTAACTCTGCAGGCGCTCGAAACACAGCGCGAGAGCGCGTCAGCATCCGGCGGGGCCGGCGCAGCAGCGTGAGCACCTGCTCGGTCGTCTACGGGAGCGCCGACGCATCCCCTGCCGGGTATCCGTCTCCGATCAGAAAACCCGCATGTCGCACGATGCAGTAGCGCACCTCGCAGAATCGCGACAGGTGAACGAATAGCCGTTCTTTAAAGAAGAGACGGGAGCGGACAATCCAGATAGCCGGATTTCGCGAACTTCCACAGTTCCTGTATGAGTCCCTCTGCGGTCGGCGCAGAGCAAAAGAAGTTCGGGAGAACACCGAAGCGGGAAATTACTTCGTCGGCAAACGATTGTTTCCGCTGCTCAAGTTCGACCTTCGGCATGGGGACCTCCAACCGAGTCCAGTTGATCCGGACGACGATTGATGGGGGTTTCCGAAACCCAGTTCTGCGCGCCTGCTGACAGGCGCGATCAGTGCCCCTTCGCGCCGTCCCGATGCTCATCGCCACCGCCGTGGCGTGCCTCATGCGGAATCGAGGGCGCCGGCCGTCCGCCCGGTCCGCGTTCGCCGCCACGTGGAGGCCCCACACGATAACCGGGCCCCTAGCCACCGTACTCATAGCCTCCGGGTTCGTAGACCCCGCCGACATATCCGACACCGCCGCCACCGTCGTAGCCGCCGACAAAGCAGGCCGCGAGGCTAGTGAGTGCGAGCAGGCCAAGGGCACCAACTTTGCAGGTTCGAGGCATGCGTTTCATTTGGGCTCCTGCTTGGTGTCGGCGTCGGACCATTCCATGACGCCAAACGGCGCTCCGCTCGGATCGGCGAGTACCGCCAAGTGCCCGCCCTGGCGATCGATTCGCGGTTCAACCAACACGCGGCCGCCCAGCTGGACGGCCTTCTTGGCCGTGTCCGCGGCATCCGTAACGCGCACGAAATTGAGCCAGTGCGGGTAACGGCGCATCGAATCACCGGGCAGCGCATTGAGCCCGGCGCGGGCGAAATTGTCGCTCGAAAGAATATAGTGCTGGGCATCGCCCGTGCCGCCGCCCTCGTCCGCCAGGTCGTATAGTTCGTAGCCAAACAGACTCCTATAGAAAGTCGTCTCCCGCTTCGGATCCCTTACGAGCACGGCGCTCCAAATCCACTCGCCGGGTTTGGCCAGGTAGTCCGGCGGATCGCCACCCTCGGCTGCCAAGACAGCGAACACAGCGCCATCGGGATCGGCCAGCGTCGCCTGGCGGCCGCGCTGCGGATAATCGTGCGATTTGAACAGCACCTTGCCGCCGCCCTGAAGAGCTGCCTGCTCGGCAGCCTCAACGTCTCGCACAGCTATAAAGGTCAACCAGGCCGGCCGCTTCGATTGCCCCGGCGGCAGCGGCTTCTGCAACAGCCCCGCTACCGGCACGCCCTCAAGCAGCGCCAGCGCGTACTTCCGATCGCCCGGCACATCGCTGAAGGTCCAGCCGAACAGTGCGCCGTAGAAGCGCCTCGCGGCATCGAGGTCCGGGGTCACCAGATCGGCCCAGATGACCTTGCCGACATGGTGCTCGCCGCTCGCCGGCTGCGTGAGCGGCGGCAGGACCACCGCTGCATTCAGCGCGTGGACCGCTGCGGTAGCGCCCGCGGACACCAGCGCGGCGCACAGCACTTTATGTACAGGATTGCGGGTGGAACGCTTCGAGTGGGTCATTGTTGCCTCTGCACGCATCCAGGTCGCGAGGAGCCCCTCACGTAACGCATGTGGCCAGATGGCGACTCGATGCGCACCGCGAGCCTACGCGGACGGGGCGAGTTAAGTCCGTACGCTGGGACACAACGAACCTGGCGTGCGCGCTTATGGCTCCGGTGCGCGAGAGTAAACGGGGCTACCTCTGGGCCCTCTGCGGCCTTCGCGTCTATGAGAGGATCCGAGCTCAACGTGCTTCTGCGCTGCGTAGCGGGAGCACTGCTTCGGCTGGCTGGCTATTTACGAGTCTGATGGTCGGCCTGAGTTGCAGATGGACAGGCCGGCCGTCGGTCGGCGTCCGGTGTAAAGGGATGATCGCAGCAACAATCGCAAGTCTTTCGTCGCCAAGCTGACGCGTGTGGGTGGCATCGGCAGACCACGCGCTCATTGCGGCGGGTGCGGGATCCCATGGCTGTCGCGGCTGCTGATTCACCGGGTCCGAGAGCCTGATGCCCCTGATGGGTACTCCGATTGCCGAGGTCGCCAGAGCAGATTGCGAGCTAAAGGCCCCGCGCGGGATATCCCAGACTAAGCGTCTGCCGAATTCGACGCGAACGTCCGAATGAGCCACGATCTGTAAGTCGGCCAACTCGTGCTGAACAGGAGCTACCGCAACCAGCTGCGGCGTAGTCGGACGCCTCCGGAACTCCCCAATCCGCAAGCCGTACCGGGGCAGCGACGAGCTGCCGCGGGACGACAGTGGCAGGGTCACCTAGAGCATAAATTGCGGACCGCAGGAAACGGGGGCCGCGCTGACGACATTTGCCGCCCAGGCGGTTCTGATCGGAACCATTGAGGTGCCCCCTAGCAGCACAAGGCCAGCAACCCAGCTTGCGATGTTTCGCGGCACGCTTACTCTCCACTCTAGGCCCTACTGTGACCCTCAGCCCCCCCCAAAGATCGGTTCGCCAGCGCACCGGGCGCTGTGCCGAGATCAGTGAATGTTCCATTTACGGGCGGGCATTAAGGTGGAAGGCCGAGCCGGAACCGTTGAAAGCCGCGAGGTCCATGCGACCGGGACCTTTCTCGGCGGAGTAGCCCGCTCGCTTAGTCTGAATTCCTCGCCAAGATTGAGCGCGGCGAGTTCTCTTTCAGCGAAGAGTACAAGGAGGGCCGCCAGCTTAGGTGATTGCGCCAACGGACCTGATGAATCCTGAACAGTCGCTCGCGAAAGGCGCGCGACGTTGGGGAATGGATTCAGGCGTCACACGCTAATCGGCCACCGTGAGCTAGTCCGTGCGGTAGCAGACAATGGAGGAGATGAACCCATCGGAGCGGCAGCCAGCCAAAGCCTTTGATTAGGTGTCAACGCCGACTAAAAACTGAGACACCTTTTCAATAATCGCCCGCAGCCCTTACACCGGACGATTGAGGACCCTGGCGACGGGCACCGAATCGCGCCACGGACGCCGCGCATAGATCCCGAAGCCCGCAATGCCGGCGTAGCAGATGGCCGGGACCAGGAGTGCTGCCTTGAGTCCCACGACGTCCGCGGTGTGCCCGGTGATCAGGGGAATCACCGCGCCGCCGACGATGGCGACGCAGATGATCCCCGAACCTTCCGCGGCGCGATCACCCAAGCCTTCGCAAGCCAGCGAGAAAATGGTCGGGAACATGATCGAGTTGAATAGCCCGATCGCCAGGAGCGACCAGCCCGAGACCGGCCCGGTGGTGTTCGCCGAGATGATGAGCAAGGTGATGACCGCGCACGCCGCCGTCATCAGCACCTTCCCCGGAGAGAAGACCCGCAAGAGGTAGGCGCCGATGAAGCGGCCCATCATGGCGCCGCCCCAGTAGACCGGCACGTGTTTACCGGCGGCTTCCTGGGCGAGCCCCAGGACGTTGGACTGCATCAGGTAGTTGACGATGAGTGAACCGATCGCCACCTCAGCGCCAACGTACAGGAAGATACATATGGTGCCGTAGGCGAAGCGCCCACGGCGCAACAGTCTTAGCGCATGCTGTAGCGTCGGCGACTCACTCGGCCTCTCCGCGAGACGATTGCGAAACAGCCACACCAGGCCGGCGAGTAGCGCGAGCGCGGTCGCCAGACCCAGATAAGTGTGCACGATGACCTGCGTCTCCTGGGTGCGAAACCGCTCGAGCGCATGCCCGCTCAGGGTCTGCGGATCAACCGTGGCGAGCGATCCCAGGATCAGGATCGATCCGACGTAGGGAAAGATCGTTGTGCCAAGGGAATTGAACGCCTGCGCAAACGTGAGCCGACTGTGCGCGGTCGTGGGGTTACCGAGCATCGAGATCAAGGGATTGGCGACCACCTGCACGATGGTGATGCCGGAGGCGAGCACGAAAAGCGCGCCGAGGAACGTCGCGAACTGGCCCGAGGAGGACGCCGGCACGAACAAGAGGCATCCGGCGGTCATGGTGAGAAGGCCGATGACCGCCGTACGCATGTAGCCCAGCTTGGTGACGATGGCGGCGGCGGGAATCGAGATCAGGAAGTACGCGGTGAAGAACGCCGACTGGATCAGCATCACTTCGCCGTAATTGAGCGTGAATAGCCCCTTGAGTTTGGGGATGATGACGTCGTTGAGGCTGGTTATACCGCCGAAGACGAAGAACAGCGCAAACACGAACACACGCAGGCTGCGTAAGGCGTTTTCCGGAGGGCTGGCAGTCGATGCGGTCGAATTCATGGATTCATGGGCTCCGACAACCTGGGCAATTTTGTGGGTTTCGAAGCCATCGAGTTCCGCGGCGGCGCGGAATATACTCCCCTGGAGGATAGGTTAAATACCAACGTTGATCCAAGAATCAGCGGATGGCTGGGAATGCGAACGTTTCGCATTTGTCTTGCGTCGGATTTTACCCTCCCCCCGAGGATAGGAATAAGGGCATGTCACACACCAAGACGGAAAAGCAGAAGCTTCTGACCCGGATCCGACGCGTCCGCGGACAACTCGAGGCGGTGGAACGTGCGGTGGAGATGGAGGCCGATTGTGCCGCGGTTCTGCAGCAGATCACGGCGTGCCGAGGTGCCCTCGATGGCCTCGTCGCCGAGGTGGTTGAACACCACATCCGCAACCACGTCGTCGACCCTTCCGCAGCGCGCAACGATCCACGTGCCCAAGCCGCCGAGCAGCTCGTCGAGATCGTCCACTCTTACCTCACCTGAGAGAGTTCCGTTGCGGGGTGGCGGGGGGCAACAACCAGCTCGAGTCCTATGTAGCGCAAGGCCGAAGCAGTGAACCTTTTTGCAAAGCTCTATTACCCTCTTCGCAAGGCGTGGAAGGCGATCGGACTCTACCTGGTCATCGCGGGACCCGGCTTGGTGGTCATGGTGGCGGACAACGATGCGGGTGGCATCACGACCTATGCGGCGACGGGCGCCAAGTACGGCTACCAGCTGATCTGGTTCCTGCTGCTCCTGGTGCCGGTCGCCTATTACGTCCAGGAGATGACGGTGCGTCTGGGCGCGATCACCAAGCGCGGACACGCCGAGGCGATCTTCGACGGCTTCGGGGCATTCTGGGGCTGGTTTTCGCTGCTCGATTTGATGATCGTCGATTGGCTGACGCTGGTCACCGAGTTCGTCGGCATGACGGCGGCGCTCGCCATTTTTGGCGTTCCACCGTGGATCACCGTCATCGCAGTCATCCTCCTAATGACTGTAATCGTGCTAAACGGCCGGTATTGGACTTTCGAAAAGCTCGCGCTGCTGTTTTGTGCATTGAATCTGGTTTACATCCCCGGCGCTTTTCTCGTTCACCCGTCCGTTCGAGATGTCGTGCACCAGGGACTCATTCCAAACTTCGCTGGCGGATTCAACGGCCAGCTCTTCTTCTTTCTGATGGCCAACATCGGGACCACGATTGCCCCCTGGATGCTCTTCTTTCAGCAAAGTGCGGTCGTCGACAAAGGGATGCTGGAGAAAGACATCCCTTGGGGCCGTTTCGACACCCTACTCGGCTCGATCATTACCGTGGTCGTCGCCGTATTCATCGTCATCGTGACGGGAACTGTCCTGCACGGCGTCGACATTGACGACGCCGCCCAAGCGGCGCACGTGCTGATGAAGACCGACCGCTATGTCGGCACCTTTCTCGCGATCGGCCTCTTTGACGCGGGTCTGCTGGGAGCAATCTGCATTTCGCTGGCGAGCTCCTGGGCCTTCGGGGAGATCTTTGGCTGGGCCCACTCACTCAATACCAAGATTCGCCAAGCCCCGTGGTTCTATGCAACTTACTTTCTGATGCTGGTGACTGCCGGCTTTGTGGTTCTGATTCCACAGGCGCCGCTGGTCCTGATCACCTTGTTCGTGCAAGTAATCGCAGTAACGCTGCTGCCGGCCGCCCTGGTGTTTTTGATCCTGCTGCTAAACGACCGCGCAACCATGGGTGAGCGCTGCAATACGCCCGCCCAGAATCTCATTGGGGGCTTTATCGTCGTCTCGATCATTATCCTGTCGACGCTATACGGCTTCTCTGTGCTGTTTCCCAATTTGTTCAAGTAGATGGGCACGCAGACATGAGTGCAGTTCGCAATTTCCTCGCCAAGATCCGCACGATCAATGCGCGCTATCGCGAGCCTCGCATCGAGATGTCGGGGGCTGTCCGACTCTCGTTGCTCGTACTCAGAGTATATCTGCTGGCTCTGGTGGCCTTGATGATCCACAAGTTCATCCTGATCGTGACGCAAGGATAACGCCGTGGTCACCGTCCTCGAGCACGAGTTCTACTTGAGTGAAATCCTTGACCGGCGAGTGTTCGCGAAAACCAAGCGCATCGGGCGTTTGAGTGATCTCGCCATAACCGAAACGGGGAAGCTCCCCGAAGTCACGCAAGTAACGGTCAATCGGCCTTACGGCTACCCCGCGCTCACAGTCCCCTGGGACAAGGTACTTCTCATCTCCAATCATGAGGTCGTGCTCGATATCGCAGAGGAGAGCCTCTCGCAATACGAGCGCGCCCCGCAGCAGCATCTGATCCTGTTGCACGATCACATCCTCGACAAGAAGATTCTGGACATGGATGACCACGACGTCGAAGTGGTCTACGACGTGAAGCTGGCCTTCCAGAACGGCAAACTGTATGCCGCCGAGGTCGACTATAGCCGCTACCGAGCGCTGCGCCGGCTCGGGCTTCACAAGCTCGCGAAGCTCCTCGCCGATCGCAATAAAGAGAACCGGGTGTCCTGGCTCTACGTGCAGCCGCTCCCAGAACAACTCGGAAGCTTTGCCGGCAACATCAAACTCACAGTTCCCAAAGCGGACCTCAACGAGATCCATCCGGTGGATCTGGCGGATATTCTTGAGGAGCTCGAGGGCGGTCAGCGTGTTGCCCTATTCAACGCCCTGGGCACCCAACAAGCCTCCGACGCGCTAGAGGAAATCGAACCCCCAGTGCAACGGCAATTGATACACGCGATCGAGAAAGAGCGCGCGGCGATGCTCATCAACCAAATGAGCCCGGCGCAGGCCGCCGACATCCTGGCAATCCTGCCGCGCGACGAGGCCGGAGCGATCCTGAAACTCATCGACCAGGATAAATCCTCCAAGGTCGAACACATTATTGGTGAGCACAACGAGCAGATTCTGCTCTACGCATCCGCTGAGCTCATCCGCTTGCCCGCAACGACGCCGGCTGCGGAGGTGCTCGATCGCTATCGGGAACTTGCGACCGGCAAGGACGTTGTGATGTACGTGTACGTAACCGACGCTGCCGGCGTACTCAAGGGTGTAGTGGACATTCGCGAGATCGTCGCTGCAGAGCCGGGCCAGACGCTGGGCGACATCATGACGGAACACGTCATTGCGCTGCCGAAGGACGCAACATTGCGGGACGCCGTAATGCTATTCGAACGCTACGACTTCCGCGCGCTGCCCATCACTGACGAAAGCGATCAACTGCTCGGAGCAGTGTCTTCTCGAGACGTGCGCGCTTTCAGACCGAGGCTTGCCTGATGAGTATACATTCTGATGCAATACCTCGGATGTTACCGCGGTAAGCCCGCGAAGGTGCAATCTCCGCGATAATCGAAGATCCGATTCCCCGCCGAATCCTTTCCCTTTCCGGTCACATGCAAGGTGCAGCTCACTTTGTGCCCCGCAGTGTGGTCAGAGTGATAGACCACGCGCCATGCCCAGGGCGCCGTAAAGACGAGCGTTGTCGCCAACGACCCGCGACGGCACTGACGAACCGCTCATTGCTCACGAGTCCCGCGCTAAGAGCGTTGGCTGGATAGCGACAGATATAACGCAAGCAAGCCGAAGTCGGCAGGCACGGCCAGACTTCAGTCGCGGGGACGATGCCGCTCGTGCAGATCCTTGAGCCGCTCGCCGGCCACATGCGTGTCTGGCATGCGCCTCTCAGGCAGTCCGTGCACCTTCCGCACGAGGGCCCAGAACTCCGGCGTCGTCAACTTCGGCGCATCGATCAGTGCAAGCGGGTGCAAGTTCGGGTTCACGTACTCGCCCGACCAGTCCTCCGTCTCGTTCAACATTCCGAACAGGATGCACGGGCGACCGTCCAGGGCCCGCGGTTCGCCTACCTTGGGCATCGGCTCGTCGAGCCAATCGAGAATTTTCTTCGGCTGCCACCCAGGAATCGGGTCGCCGGTCATCACGGCGCGGTCGGCAGCATTAACAACGATGGTCGGCATTTTTTTGGAACCTGCCTCCTCTGCCATGCTAATGGGGGCGAGCATTGCTGCTTTCAACACCCTCGTCAGCCGTCGCTGCTTCACCTTGGCAGCCAGCGAGTCAATCGGGGACGCCCTCGATTCGCGCGCAAACCTCAACGAGCGCGCCAGATTCTCGGAGACTTTCGGGGTACGGGTCTACCCTCGGCGCCCTATCGTCAGGCGGTGAAACAACACGAGCCTATCGATGATCTGATCGCAGCACTATGCGATTCCAGCAAGGAGCGCGCACCGCGTCGCGAGGGTGCAGTTGTCCGCGGCAGCCTGCACTGCTGGCGCTGTTACCTCTTCAAAACGAGCAGCAACTCCGGCGGCGATGGCCTCGGCTGCGGCACGCTCGCGGTCGTCTTGACGCAGCCGGCCGCTGCGGCCTTAGTGATTGAGGCCCGCGATCCAAGCGTCGTGCATTTCATGGCGACTCAATGCGTCAGCGCCTGAGTGATCTCACTGCATATCGACAGGTCTATGCGCAAGACCGATGGCCCGATCCACATGCCTCTGCTCTGACTGCTGCGTTACGTGTTGGGCCTCATGCTGAATACAAAGGCGCCCCGCGAGTCCCTGCTTGTCGGTAAGAGCGACTTCTGCGCAGAGTTCTCTACAATACAGCTAGCACGCGCTACGATCCCAGCCAGCCCGCTAGATGCAAGCAAGGTGCAAGGCGGCGCTTGCAAGTCACAACCGGGGCAGCAGGAAGATTGAACCATGAGTCTTATCCATGAGGTGGAGTGGAATAAGGTCTTCGAATTCACATGGCGCATTCTGGTGTTCGTTGTGGCCATCGCGATCATCGTGATCGTATCGACCAACTGGACCCGTTGGGAAGGCGGCGAAGGTTGGCAACGAACCAATGATGCTTACCTCCAATCCGATCTAACGCCCATATCCGCAAAGGTAACCGGCTACATTCGCGAGCTTCCCGTCCGCGACTATGAAAGAGTGCGCAGGGGACAGGTGCTGGCGCGCTTGGTCGACGATGACTACCGGGCCGCCGTTGCACAGGCTGAAGCGAACATCCTCAGCGCCACGGCGCAGCGCGCCTCGCTGCAAGCGCAGCACGAGTTGCAACTCGCTAATGTCCAGGCCGCGCGCGCAGTTGTCGCATCGACCATTGCCTCGCGAGAGCAGAATCAGCGCGATCTCGCACGACAGCAGCGCCTACTTCAGACCGGTTCCTCCTCCACAGAGGCAAGGGAAAAGCTTGAAACCACCCACGCACAACTGGAGGCGCAACTCGCGCAGAATCGAGCTCAGGCGGAGGCCGCGCAGCGCGAGCTCGCTGTCCTCGAAGCACAAATCAAACAGAGCGAGGCAGCCATCGGCGCCGCGCAGGCCGCGCTCGGCGTGGCCAGGCTCAACCTCGAATACACGACGATCATCGCACCTCAGGACGGTGTCATCGGACAGCGCCAGGTCAAGCCCGGCCAGTTGGTGGGCGTCGGGAGCCAGATCACGACGCTTACTCCCCTGCCTAACGTGTGGGTAATTGCCAACTATAAGGAGACGCAACTTACCCACATGGCGGTTGGGCAACCGGCACGAATTATCGTGGATACGTTTCCCGGACATACGTTACACGGCCACGTTCAGGCGTTCGCGCCTGCCTCGGGTGCAGAATTCGCTCTGCTTCCGCCTGATAATGCGACCGGCAACTTCACCAAAGTCGTGCAGCGCATCTCGGTAAAGATCCTCATCGACGATGCGGACGGACTCGCCGATCGATTGATCCCGGGCATGTCGGTAGAAGCAAGCGTCAACGCGCGGGAGGGGGAGCGAAGATGAACGCGTCCGCGCCGACGTCGCGCCCAGGGCTTCTCGCCCCAACGCTCCCCTCACCGCCGACATCGATCCCATGGCTCGGGCTCGTGGCCGTGCTCCTGGGGACGTTCATATCGACCCTGAATGCCCGACTGTCGACCTTTGGGCTTGCCGATATACGGGGCGCAGTGGGCGCTGGCTTCGACGAAGGTGCATGGATCACGACCGCACAAACCGTGGCTCAGATGTTCGTTACGCTCATTGCCGTATGGATGGGCGCCGCCTATGGCCCTCGGCGGGTATTGATCTGGGCCTCGCTCTCGTTTGCGGTGATCTCGCTCATCATCCCGTATTCGACGAGCTTACCCGTGCTGCTGACGATGCAGTTCCTCGGCGGCTTGGCCACCGGATTCTTCATTCCCCTGACCTTGAGCTTCATTTTGCTCAATGTGCCACCGAGATATTGGGCCTTCGGGATCGCAATCTATGCGCTCAATCTCGAGCTCTCGCTCAACATTTCAGCCTCGCTCGAGGGATATTATGTCGAACACCACTCCTGGCGATGGATCTTTTGGCAAAACGTCCCGCTCGCCTTGCTCATGTCGCTGTGTTTGCGGCAAGGCATCGCCATCAAGCCGATCACGGTAAGGCCACCGCCCGACCTGTTTGGTCTGGTGGCCGGTGGCGCCGGGCTCGCGTTGATCTATGCGGCGCTAGACCAGGGCAATCGGCTCGACTGGCTTAACTCAGGCTTGGTGTGGGGACTACTCGGCTCCGGCGCGCTCGTCCTAGTGGCCTTCTTCGTGCACGAAGCCCGTACTGCCCGCCCGCTGCTCAACCTGAACGTCGTATTCGGCGCACCTATTCCCGCGTTGTTTCTGTTGATCTCGTTCCTTCGCCTGACGATTCTATCCACCAGCTATCTCATCCCTCTGTACCTCGGATCCGTGCGCGGCTATCGCGACCTTGAAGTAGGCGATACCCTGATCTGGATCGCAATCCCGCAGCTCATTTTCTGCCCACTCGCCGCCCTGATGCTGCGGCGATCGGATGCGAGACTCGTTACCTCTATCGGATTCATCTTCATCAGCATCGCCTGTTTAATGGTGGCGTACAACCTCACGCCCCTCTGGGGCTCTTACCAATTCCTGCCCTCACAGCTGTTGCAAGCCCTTGGGCAAAGTTTTGCGCTTTCCGGCGTGATCTTCTTCGGAATCCTGCACCTCAAGCCCCAGGATGCCCTGACTTTCGGCGCCGTGCTGCAAACGGCACGACTGTTCGGCGGAGAGATCGGCTCGGCATTCGTGACGACTATGGCCCGGGTACGTGAGCAGGTTGCCTCGAACCTGATTGGGCTGCATGTTCAGATCGGTGATGCGCAGGTCATTCAGCGCATCCGCACCTACGGTGCCGCGACCACGCGCGTAGCGGACCCGGCCGGCGCAGCCGATCGTGGTGCGCTGGTGCTGGGGAACGCAGTGCGCGCCGCCGCTACCACGCAAGCTGTGATGGATTGCTTCGTTGTGGTCGCGTTTCTTGCCGCGGTCGCGCTGCTCTTCGTGCTCTATCGAAGCGCAGCTCCCGAAGGCCCGGCGTCCCCGACGCCGCTCTTTCGTGTGCCGGGACGAAAACCTCAATGATTGGCTTGACGAGCAGCTCGTTGCGCGCCGGTCCCATAGCGGCAGCGGTCGTGCTTTCCCTCGTGTCATGTCGTGTTGGGCCGAACTATCGACCTCCAGTACTGCCCGAGGGCGCACCGGCCGCGCTGCTCGGCGTCAATGCTGCGGTTGAGACCCCGATGCCGCCACCCGATGCTTGGTGGCACCTGTACTCCGATCCGCATCTCGACGCTTTGGTACAGGAAGCGCTCCAAGCGAACCGTGACCTAGCCGTCGCTGACGCTAACCTAGCCGCCGCTCGCGCTGCAGTGGCCGAGGTGCATGCCCGGCGCTATCCGTCGACCGACGTGTCTGCAGCCGCGGTGCGCGGCCGCGATCCGGACACAGACGAGATTCTCGAACTCACTTCTCGGCCGCCGCAAACGATCTGGTTGTACGAGGACCTGTTTCAGGTGGCCTACGAAGTCGATCTTTTTGGTCGTATTCACCGCGCCATCGAAGCGGCAAATGCCAGCGCCGGATCCATTGCCGCCGCTCGCGACAGCGTGCGCGTTGTGGTCGCGGCGAGTACCGCGCGCTCGTACGCTGCAGTCTGTGCGCTTGGAGAGGAGCTCGACATCGCGCGGCATTCACTGGACGTCGTGAGCCGCGAAGCTGCCATCACCGAGCAACGCTACGAAGCCGGAGCGGGTTCGGAGTTCGACGTGACACGCGCGCAAGCGCTGGTCGGTCAAGTTCGTTCGAGCATTCCCCAGCTCGAAGGAGAGCGCAAGGCAGCGCTCTTCGAGCTGACGGCGGTCCTGGGCCGAACTCCCGCGAATGCGCCCCGAGAAGTCGAAAACTGCGTCGCTCCGCCACGAGTGGCATCCCTCATTCCGGTGGGCGACGGACAAGCCTTGATCAACCGTCGTCCTGATGTACGCCAGGCCGAACGTCGACTCGCTGCGGCAACTGCGCAAATCGGTGTCGCGACAGCTGATCTCTTCCCCACCATTCACCTCACCGGCTTCTACGGAGGTGCGGCGATTGAGCCCGCACAGCTGACGAATAGTCTCGGACTGGTGTGGGGCCTTGGACCCTCAATTAGCTGGACGTTTCCGAATCAGGCGGGGCCGCGCGCCCGCGTACGCCAAGCCAAAGCCTCGCAAGCTGCGGCTCTCGCGGCGTTCGATTCCGTTGTCCTCACGGCCCTCAAGGAAACCGAACAGGCACTAGCGGAATACAGCGCCGCGCTCGACCGTCGGCAGGCACTCGCTGACGCGCAGGGCAGGATCCATCGCGCATACGACATTGCGCATGACGAGTATGCGGCAGGGTCCGTGAGCAACCTGGACCTACTCACCACGGAAGAGTCCCTCGTGGCCATAGACGCGGCGGTCGCCTCCTCCGATACCAGCCTGATCCAGCTTCAGATCGATCTGTTCAAAGCACTTGGAGGCGGATGGCACAACGAGAGCCTCGCAAGTCCGTAACTCGCGGGCCTCACCGCCGCTCGATTATTGACGCGCTCATGGCGTCTATTAGACCTGGGTCGTGTCAGTGCCGAGCCACTTTTTTTTCCCCCGCATCAACGACTGTCTAGCACGCGGTGCCAGCGGATGTCGCACCACAGCGAGCAAGCGCTGGCTCCGGGGGGCGGCCCGCCGCCGGGCGGGGGACCGGCGGTCGGCTATTTCGCGATCTTGCTGATCTTAGCGCCTTGCAGGGAAGCGTCGCCCATTAGCCCCTTCTCAGCAAAAACGAAAGCCAGGACCGGCTTGCTGAGCGTCTGGGTGTCGTAACGATCGCCCGCACCCATCTTCGCAACTGCGACCGAGGTGTCAGCACCGATCGACCAGTCCTTACTGTTGAGGAACTTGTCGCGGGCCTGCGGCGTTTGGAACAAAATCACCTCGCTGTGACGCGACACACCGAGCGTCACGCCGATCGAGGCACCGGAAACCGAGTAGTAACCGACGGTCTTGCCACCCTGCAGCAGTGCTCCGTCTCCGTGCTCACCGCCCACGCCGGCGCCAGCCTTCGTGATGCTCGGAAATACCAATACCGCGGCTGCATTGTCCGCGAGGTACTTGTTTCTGTCGTTCAGCGCATAGAAGCGATCCAGCGCAGCGGACACCTGTGTATCGATGGCGGCGGTGTCCGCCGCAAAAGCGACGGTGGCGATTAAGGCAGTAACTGCGGCGACAGCTACCGCTGATACGCGTAACGCGAGCGGTTTCCTATCCATTGTCTGACTCTCCACGATGCAAAAACGTTGTACGACACTCGACCCGGATCGACATCCTTCCAGAGCAACCGCACTAAGTCTAGGCGTGGAGCGCGATTCACAACATACAAGTCATCGCCAGGCGCGCTGACAGCGCGCGACGAGGGAGTCGCCTAACACGATTTTTCCAGCCACGCTTACGTTCGTGCCACCGCGGGCCGGATCGACTTTGCGGAGCGCGGCGCACACGCGCAAAGGCTCCGTCAGCATCGACCAGGCTATTGCAACCCTTATCCGGAGAGAACACGCGTGAATCACATCACCACGTTGCTCAACACCCGCCGTGTCCCGGTTGGGTAAGGCGTCAACTGACAAGATTCAGATCCAAGCTGTACCGTTGCCAGAGTCTCCCTTATTGACCGAGGAAGATGGGAGGCCGGTTCTAAGCTTCAGCCTTGCGTCCGTCGAGGAAATCTTCTGAGCGGAAAAGAGACACGTAAGCGGCTTCGGGTTTTGCGTAGCCAGCAGCGTCGGCCGCATCATTGATCGAAAAGTGTGCGACCTGCAATGTAGCCTCGATAAACGAACTTTTGGGGATTCACCGCACGCGTTTTTAATCCGACGACGACTGAAGCTAGCCAAGCAGTACATGCTGCAGACCGGTGCGTCCCTAACTGACATCGCATTGCGATGTGGATTTACCGACCAGGCCCACCTTTGTAAGAACTTTCGCCAAATCTCGGGCACGACGCCGGCGTCATGGAGACGTGCCCAGCGAGCGTCTAGCGCCGTCCGCCTGGTGACCCGTCCATGTGCTGATTCAGTCGCGTCTTGCGTTGTGTACCGGTACTTGAACAGGCGCAGTTCGTCCCGAGCCACCTCGCTGAAGTCCCTGAGCGGATCAATACCGGCCCCGACCCTGACTAGATCGCGCAACTCGCGCGCAGATTGATTCGGTGAGAAGTAAGTGTCGATTATCGTCAGCATGATTTTGTCGGCACACGCGATAGTGTGTGGCAAAGACACAATGCGCATCCGGCTAATCATGGCGTGCAGAGACACGAGTTCCGCTATCTGCGGCTCGCTGTTCAGGAGAGCATCGCCGTACGCCCTGGAAGCCGCGATGATGAAGTCCCGGTATAAGTCTTCGCGGAGCTTCCATTTCGTGGGCCATTCGTCCGACTCGTGCCTGTGCCCGGTGCTAATTCATCCTCTTACCACGTGCAACATGACGTAGTCGCTCTCGGCGCCTACGGGGGCGGTTTTTGGCGCAAGGTGGCGGCGCCACGTAGACCACGCTCGCTGTGATCGCCCGATTGGCGGACGGCTGGCTGACTGCGCACTCCCCCGCTCGCTGAGGACTCAAGGCGGCACGCCAAGTCGGTGACGTCCGCAAATGACGAGCGCCGCCTTGATACGGCACGGCGCATGCTTGCGACAAACCTAACCGCTCCGTGGAGGATCTGCGACCTCGCGCGCGCGCGATCGGCATGAGCGAATCCAAGCTCAAGCGTACGTTCAAGTCGCGTTTCGGGGCGACAGTTTTCGAATACGGACTGGAATGTCGCATGCGACACGCCCTCGAATTGCTTCGTTGCCGACGCATGTCAGTAAGTCAGGTCGCGTTCGCCGGAGGATACCGACACCAGACCAGTTTTGCTTCAGCTTTTCACGATTTCCACGGATTTCTGCCCAGCAAAGCGCGCACGGCGATGCGCTAATATGTTTGCGAAGATACCTTCACTGGAGATTCCGCCACTCCGCTCTGCGAGCACCTCACGGAACAAAAACCGACAGCGCGACATTTGGGCATGCCATTGGGATGTGCCCGATGCTCCTGACGCCGAGTTAAGGTCAGGCAGCTCGAGATAACGCTCTAATGACGTGCTTCGGATCGTTGCGCATCGCGCGTGGCAATACCCATTCTTGTGTCCTCGGCCCTCGACAGGCCGCACGCGGGCCAGAACCCGTCATGCAGCGCGCCATTTTGGCCGCCCGTTAGCCGCCGTTCGCGACGAAGGGGGTCGGGTAGCGCGCAGTAGCGGCATTTTTAGATAGGAATTGCCTATCCGGAGACGGTCTACCCCCAAAACGCCCTTGCTACTGATTACCAGGCTCGGGCTTACTCTGGTCGCCGCAAGTGTCCCCATGCTGCTTGCAGGGGAATAGACTTCACCTATAGATTACGGGAGAGAAGAAGAACATGGGAGACAAGCATGTAAGCGTGGCACTCTTGCTGGCGGCGCTCGCCGCGGCCGCGATGGGCGCGCCGGAAGCCGCTCGCGCGGACGTTACGATCGAACAGCAGACCACGTTCGACTTCACCATCATCAAGGCGCACGGCAAGACGACGGAGTACACCACCGCAGACAAGCAGCGGCGCGACAGCGACCTGCACTGCGAAGGTTTCATGTCCATGGTGTGCGGCAACGGCCAAAGCGCTGAGATAATCCGTCTCGACCGTGATGTTGAGTGGGCCCTCGAGCCCAAGAAAAAAGAGTACCGAGAAACTGCATTCCTGACAGCGGCGCAGCGGCAGGCTGCCGAACAGGAGGCACAAGCGATGATGGACAAGCTAAAGCAGTGTCCTGCCGTGCAACAGACAGCCGCTGGCCCGGACACGTCCAAGTGCGAGATGAGTCCTCCCAAGCTCGAAGTGAAACAGACTGGTACGCACGCGATGTTTGCGGGCCACGACGCGCAGCTGACGCAGACGACATTGACGCAGAGTTGCACCAACAAGGAAACCGGTGATGTATGCGACTTCGTCTTTGCTCTCGACACCTGGCTCACTCAGGATCAGATCGCCGGAATCGAGGATCAAAAGGCCTTTCGGGAAGCCTATCTCAAAAAGCTGGGATTGGATGACCGCAATTCAATGACGCAGAAGCAGATGCGTCAGTTCCTCGCCCCCTACTCGGACACACTGAAGCAACTCTCCGGCAAGGCCGGTGAGCTCAAGGGCTATCCGCTCAAGACGACGATGCGCATTTCCTTCGGGGGTGCGCATTGCGCCGCGGCGAAGAGCAACCAGCAGGCTAACCCGGGCAATGGCAGCGTCGTGGCGGATGCGAGTCAAGCCGCCGGCACCGCTGCCACCGAGTCTGCAGCAGGAGCTGCTGGTTCAGCTGCTGGAGCCGCCGCCACTAACGCCGCCGGCAACGGCGCCGCAGGGTCGGTCCTGAGCTCGGCAGCCAGCACGTTCGGCAGCAAGTTAGTTAGTGGCCTGTTCACCAAGAAGAAAACCGACGGCGCTGCTCCTCCGGCGCCTACGTCAACCGGCTCCGCCGGCAACAGTCCCGCGCCCAGCTTGGTTCAGGCGGCAGAAATCACTGTCGAAACCACGTCGATCGGCGCCGGAGCCGTCCCGGCTACGCAGTTCGATATTCCCCCCGGATGGAAGCGCATCGAACCTCCGCCCGGAAAGGCGCAAAAGGAATTCACCTGCCCGAAGTCAGGCGCCTGAGTCGAGCAGACGGCGTAATCTCGCGGTTGGCGTCCTGGGATCCGCCGCAGCTCGAACTCGCAGTCATCCACTAGGTGCACGCGGCGCCAGATTTTAAATGGGGCATGACGGAATCGAACCGTCGACCAGCGGATTAAAAGTGACGCACCCTGCTCGCTGTTCCCGCCCGTTGAAACGTTGAGGATTCGGGCACGGTCTTTACGTCATACGCGGCGGACCTGCGTCGGGATCAACATCGTTCAGATTGGAACTGCGACGGGCTGATCCCAACGAGTCTGCGAAAGGTGCGTGCGAAATGACTGGGATTCTGGGAACCGCCACCACTTCAAACAAGGCGCGTGCCTTTTCAGGTTCTCGGTGACCTGCAGCCATGTCCGGCTAGGGCGGTCTTAAGTGTGAGCCGTTATCTTTAAAAGGCGCGAAACGCCCCAATATTGCTCAGCCAGAGCAGAATGGATTTGCTATTTGACTGGAGAGCGAAATGACGAATCTTGTGTATTATCAACCGTGGTCCCTCGTGGATCGCTGGCACCGCGAGATCGACGAGCTGTTCAGCAGAAGCTCGGACGCCTCACAGCCGCCCGTGGCCAATAGCACGGCTTGGCGTCCGTCGGTGGATTTACAGGAGGAGCATGACCGGTTCGTTCTGCGTGCCGATGTTCCGGGCGTTTCGGCCAAGGACATCGAAGTCTCGACCGAAGACGGCACCTTAACCGTTCGTGGCGAACGGCCGCCGAGGGAGCGCGTTGGCAGCGACAGCTTCGAGCACATTGAGCGCGCCGCCGGCACCTTCCTGCGCCGTTTCACCCTGCCGGATTCGGCAAGGCCCGAGGCGATTAAGGCTCGCTATGCCGATGGTGTGCTCGAGATCGAGATTCCCAAGCAGCCTCGAGTCGAGGCCAAGCGAATTCCGATAACTGTCAATTGAAGTCCGGCGCTCAAGCTTAGCCGCAAGAGGTTCGGCCCTGGCAGCGACCGAGTCCTATCGTCCGCCAGGCGCCGCTTTCCCGTCAGTTGGGACGGCCGGAACAGCGTCACGACCTAAGGATGCAGGGGTCATGCTCAACGATGCGGTGACGACGAGTTAGAGGCGCCAAGGTGAAATCACTCTGGAGCCCAACTGTGGAAGATCCGTTCGCAACGACGCCCTGGGCCGTTCACCACTCGACACGTCACGCCGTCGGGCTTGAGAAGCTTCCGGTCGCTCTGACCGCCATGCCAGATCCAGGCCTGGTGAGCCTCGGAGAAGGTGCGGCCTCCTCGTGCGCTCACGCGAGAACTGCAATTGCAGTTGGCCACACGGATCGCAATGGAGAGGCAATCCGGCAGGCCGCCCGACTGGCTACTTGGGAGGATGAAGGCGGCACGACTGCAGGTTGAGGCCATGCGCGTTCGCGACGGATCCGACGCGCGAACTGAACGTACCGCTATCGAGGAGGACTTGAGGCCGAGTGACGTGGTATGGCTGGCGGTGTACGGAAACCCCCAGCGCCGCGAGTTTGAACTACCACATACCACCGGCGCGACCGAGAGGAGACTCAGTTGGACTGGAATTTCGCGGAGGGCAGCTGGCAGCGATTCAGGGACGAAGTGCACGCAAACTCGGGGAAGCTCACCTCCGCTCACCTCGACTTGATTGCGGGCCGGCGTGCGCGTCTTGCGAGTAAGATTAAAGAGGCCTATGGCGTCACGGGCGACGAAGCCGAGCGGCAGATTCAGAGCTTCGAAGCGCGCAACCAGCACCCGCGTCCCGTAAGCTTTCGCTGAGCGAACTGTCATGCGCGCGCATCCGTTGACACGATCTAGGGCACAGGGAAGCGCCGGGAAAGATATGCCGCGCATATTGATAGTCGATGGCGACGTCCATGCTGCCGACGCTCTCGCGTCAGTGCTGCTATCGACGGGGTACGGTGATGCGCGCGTCGCGTATACCGCCGCGACTGCTCTTGCTCTCGCCGTCGAGTTTCTACCTACGGTCCTGCTTGTGGATCTGGAGCTGCCAGACATGAGCGGTTACGAGGTTGCCCGGCATCTCTCTCAACATCCACAGCTTCAGAATCTGAGACTGATAGCCTTGACCGCTAACAGTGAACACCCCGGCCGCGAACTCGCACGCGAGGCCGGGATTGAGCGCTACCTGATCAAGCCCGTCGGCTCAGAAGACTTGGAGGAGTTGTTCACCTGATCTAGCGACTCGAGGCTACTCGCGTTAAAGCCCCGTCGCGTTGTTTCGCATTCATCGCGAGTCGAGTCAGAAACCTCTGCTGCCAATGTTTCTTTTGTCCCTGCGCCGCACACACGCGACGTAGCGCGTATACTCCGCGCCTCAACCGCATACGAGTTGAGTTGGTCGGCGAATTCTCGCTGACTATACGTCGAGGTTCCCTTTATGGATCAATCAAAGAGCCTTCCTAGCGGCGAAGCCGCCAGGAGTACCAACACGGCACCCACGAAGAACATCGTCGACACGATGATCGCCGCGGGCCATTTCACGACCTTCGTAAGCGCAGTCAAGGCCGCGGGTCTCACCGATGAACTGGCCGCCAAGGGTCCGTTCACCGTATTCGCGCCGACCGATGAGGCGTTCAAGAAGCTTCCCGCGGGCAGCTATGACAGCGTGCTCAAGGATGCGGGCAAGCTCAAGGCAATTCTCAACTACCACGTAATCGCGGGCTATGTCGCGGCCAGGGACGTGAAGTCAGGAGAAGTAATGACGCTGCAGGGCAGTCCGCTGACAGCAGCGGTATCGTCACCGGATGTTAGGGCCAATGGGGCCCGCGTCACCAAAGCGGACATCGTAGCGACGAACGGCATCGTTCACGCCATTGATGCAGTCATTCTACCGAAGAACTGGCAATTGCTGGCCGTCGCGGCCTGACGAATCGCCTTCTGCGAAGCACTTGCGTGCATTGGAAGGTCCCGTTCCCGGGACCTTCTCTTTTTAATAACCCTGCTCGTGATCCACCGCGCTGGGGCACCCGCCATCACACGCCCGAAAACCAGTCGTAGCCCTGATTTTCCCAAAATCCACTCGGGAAGATGTGAGTCACCTCGATCGCCTGCAGGTTCTTTGCGCTCTTGAACCCGAGCTTGGTGGGAATTCGCAACCGTACAGGTGCACCCCACTCAGGCGCGAGGGGTTGCTCATCGAAGTCAAGCGCCAGGACTGTTCGTGGGTGCAGTGCGCTGGCCATGTCGATGCTGGTCCAATACCCATCGAAGCATCTGAAGGTCACAAACGGTGCGCCAAGTTCGGCTCCGATCCGTTGAAGAAACACGCGCAGCGGCACCCCGCTCCAGTGTCCAATCTGGCTCCATCCCTCGATACAGATGTGCCGAGTGATCTGTTCGACCTGCGGTAACCTGCGCAGCGCCGGAATTGTCCAGGGAGACTTTTCTGAAACAGAACCCGCTACCTCCAGGCGCCATCCGTCTGGAATCCCGCGCACCTGCCACTCCGGGTAAAAGGCGTTGAAGCGCAAGGGTCGCGTCACAGCGCTCGCCGGATAGGTTTGGGCCAAGCGTCGACCGCTAAAGAGCGCGGCCTGCATGTGGGCAACGCGCACCTGATCATGTTCATCGTTCGCCACGGCTCTGCGGGTGCTTGACGGAGTGCTCAGTCAGCCCGTCTTCCGGTAAGGCCTACGCCTAGCAGGCTGTTGAAAATTGCCACGCATGCGTCACAGTACGACCAACGCGGTTGATGATGGATGAGCAGCATGCGCGGAACGGATATGGATCAAGGTGGCCTCTTCAGCTATGTCTCGATGGAGAAGCGGATACCGCCGACGCATCCGCTGCGCAGGATCCGAGCGCTGCTGGATGAGGCGCTGGGCTCGATGAGCCGGGACTTTGACCGGGTATACGCCGACGGTGGTCGCGAGTCGGTAGCCCCCGAGCGCCTGGTGCGGGCTCTGGTGCTGCAGGTGCTGTACTCGATCCGCTCCGAACGACTGTTGTGTGAGCAGCTGGACTACAACCTGCTGTTCCGCTGGTTCGTGGGGCTGTCGATGGATGATCGGATCTGGGATCACTCGACCTTCACCAAGAACCGCGACCGGCTGATCGAGGCCGGGGTAGCGCGCAAGCTCCTGCGGCGCATCGGCCGGCGTGCCCGGCGCGAGGGGCTGCTGTCTGCGGAGCACTTCAGCGTCGATGGCACCCTGATTGAGGCGTGGTCGGCGGTCAAGAGCATGCGCCGGCGCGATGGCAAGGACGATCCACCGCCCCCAGGACGCAACCCGCACGTAGACTTCCATGGCGAGCGACGCACGAACGAGACGCATGTGGCCCCGCATGAGCCGCAGGCGAAGCTGTTCAAGAAGAGCCAGGGCCAGGCCGCGAAGCTGTGCTACATGGGGCACGTGTTGATGGAGCACCGTCAGGGTCTGCCCGTCGATGTCGAGATCACCGAGTCGAGCGGATTTGCCGAACGCGAGGCAGCGCTCAGGATGCTCAAGCGCCAGGCAGCGCGCACCGGCAGAACGGTGGCCGGGGACAAGTGGTATGACACCCGTGGCTTCGTCGCCGCCTGCCGTGAGCTGGGTGTGACGCCGCACATCGCCCAGTCGCTCAAGCGTGCGGGCGGCTCGGCGATCGATGGGCGCACGACGCGCCATCGCGGCTACTTTGCCAGCCAACGCTTGCGCAAGCGCATCGAAGAGATCTTCGGCTGGAGCAAGGACGCCCGGGCACTGCGCAAGATGCGGGTACGCGGTCTGCCGAGCGTGGCCTTCATGGCGACCCTCACGATCGGCTGCAACAGCTTGCTGCGGGTAGCGAAGCTCCTCCCCGATCCGGCACCAGCGTAGGACACGTGTCGATGAAATCAGCCTCAAGCCCTCAAAGACCCCTCGATCCACTCGCGCAGTACGCTCGGATCGGCCAACGCGGCTCGCTGCCACACCCCGAGAGGCTTCAAAAATGAGTCGATCGATCATGCCCGCGTTGATCTATCCCGAATTTTCAACAGCCTGCTAGAAGCCAATTGGCCCAGCCGCATTCAAGCGCTGATGATCCACCAGCTCTGCTCGGGCATCCTCGCCTTACGGTCACTGCGAACCTGGCTCATGATCGCTTATCCACGACCGCAGCAGCGTGTAGGTCACAGCTAGGATCACGGGGGCAATGAACAAACCGACTAGGCCGAAGCCGATCAGACCGCCGATGACTCCGGGAATGATGAGCAGCAGCGGCAAATCTACGCCGCGGCGGATCAAGATCGGACGCAGAATGTTGTCCAGTCCTCCCACCACTACCGTCCACACGAGTAACACGGTGGCCCAGGCAATGCTTCCTGACCAGTAAAGCCAAATCGTCGCTGGCAAAAGCACTGGCAGCGGCCCTATTTGCGTGACGCAGAGAACAAAAACCACTGCGAGTAAGAATCCAGCGCGCGGCACACCGCTGATCCACAGACCCAAACCGGCGAGAATCGCCTGCACGAGCGCTTTAACGATCACGCCCAACGCGACTCCCCGAACGGCTTGACCTGCCAGACGAACCGCCTGCTCACCCCCATCCTGGCCGATGCGTCGCGCAAGCATCAATGTGCCCTGCGCGACCCGCTCACCCCTCGCATAGAGAATTGGAGTGATGATTGCAGTAAGCAGGAAATGCACGACGACGATCCCCAGCCCTCCGGTGATCGAGAGCACCCAAGTCGCCGCCGAACGAACGTACGGCCGGCTGGTTTCAATCAACACTTGGGGACCAGCCGCGGCGAATTTCTGCCATTCCTCGGCCATTCGCCGGCCAACCCATGGCACATTGGATAACCAAGCCGGCGGCGGACCCAGTCCCTTCGTGGAAAACGTACGCACTAACTCAGCGCCCTGAGCCGCCGTATCGAGCAGCACGCCGATGGCAAGCCAAAATGGCACGATGAAAACAACCAACATCGCACCCGTCATAAGCGCCGTGGCCACGCTTCGGCTGCCGCTGGCGACAGATTGGACACGAAGCAGCAGCGGCCACGTAGCTACAACGATTGTGGCAGCCCAGATAATCGCACCGAGGAACGGAAGCAGGGTCCATAGGCTGCCACCAATCAATACAGCGATAATCAGCACAACCAAAATGATGCGCGTGAGATCGTTAGGTGTTTGAGGATTCACCGGTTACCACTCACGCTGCCTCGCGGCTGCACTGACTCGATTGGTATGCGCCGCCGTTCCGACGCGTAGCTCCCGGTGGTTGTGAGGCAGCGGACGCCTCCGGTCACAGGGTCTGGAGTCCAGCACCGCGCCATCACGGGGTAGGAGAAGCTAGCGCGTTCGATGCTCCACAAATGCATAAAACCGGCGCCCGCCGCCGGACGCTTCTAGTGCCCTTCGGGCGGGGTTCCAAACTTGTGGGCGGGATCGCCACTGTATTTGGACCGCACAAACGTCAATATCTTCCAAAGATCGTCCGAATTTTTGATGATCGCACCGAATGGCGCCATCGGCCCCACGACACTTTCACGGCCTACCCGCCGATAACCGCTTTTTAGCATCTCGTCGCTGCCGAGGGTAACTAACCGAAACAGCGTGTCATCGTCACCACCGTAGACCCAGATGTCGTTGGTCAGTGGTGGGCCCATGCCGCCGCCGCCACCTCCACCGTGGCAGCCGCTGCAAGAGTAACTCTGAAACAGGCGTCCACCTTGCGCGACGATGTCAGGTTGAGTGTCCTTGTAAGGATTCACCAGCTTACCCTTCGGCGTGCTCTTCACGAGGTCCACGGGTGAGATCTTGCTGTAGTCGATCGAAGCTATCTGCGTCTCGGCCCGCGCGCCGCCAGGCGGCGCTAACATTGCCATGGTCGCGAACAATCCCATGCATACGACCACATCCGCACTTTTTATGGCGCTCTTCATTGACTCTCTCCCTTCGCTTTCGCCGGCCCCGACCTCTGAGCCTTAATCGCCCGCTCACCAGCTGAATCTGTCTGCCATCGGTGACATTGCATTACTTGCTCTGGGCTCCAATTGTGAATTGCCTCGGACGCAACTCTCGCGGAGAATGACCGCGATGTCGTTTAAGTGCCCGTACAAGATCTCCAACTGTTCCTTAGAGCAGTCTTCGTCCGAACTGCCGCCCTCATACAATCGCAGCACCTTCACCCGTCCACTCTCCAAATCCTCAACCTGCGCTTGAATGTCCGATCGGAGGCACAGTAACCGTTCAAGCGAGTACGTCATATTAGCCTCCCCATTGACACAACATTTTCGAAGCTCACCACGAATCAATCCGGGTGCTGTGGCTGCACCGTTCCGACCGCAAAAACACAGGCAGTGAGCACGAGAAGTAAGTGCACGGCGGCTGTGTGTGACATCGCAGGTGAGAGTCAGCGCAATGCGCCAAACACCTTTGCGACAATTGCGCTGCCCGCCGCTGCCGGATTCTGCCTGATGGTGCGTTCTTCCTCGCCGATCATCAGGTACAGGCCGTCCAGCGCTTTGTCGGTAACGTACTGTTCGATGTTCGCCGCGTCGCCCTTGATCAGACCAAGCTTGGCTCCCTGTCCGGCGAACTGATCATATTTCTGCGCCAAACCCACCCGATCGGTTGCTTGCTTCACGATCGGCAGAAATTTAACGGCCAGAGGTGCCGCGGTCTTGGCGCGAAAAAACTGGGTCACCGAATCGTCGCCACCCGTGAGAATCTTCTTGGCGTCCTGCACCGACATCGTTTTGACCGCGTTGACTAGAAGCGCCTTGGCTTCCGGTACGGCTTGCTCGGCGGCCTGGTTCATCGTCGCAACAAGTTCGTCCGCGTCCTTGCCGCGCCCCATCATGCGCAACCCTTTCGCGACCTCGTCGAGTGCCGGTGGCAACGGGATCTTAACCTTGGGATTGTTCATAAAGCCGCCCGGAACGCCTAGCTTCGCGATGGCCGAAGCGGCTCCTTTGTCCAACGCCCCTTTTATACCCAGGGCGGCTTCTTGATTCGTCAAATCGTCAAGTCCGGCCGCGAATGCAGATCCAATAAGAACCAAGGCTAGAAGCCCTGACGGGGCAGTCGAGCGTACATAGGAAGTCATGGCCAAGGTCCTTAGTAAATCTCTCGATGCGTCATTCTGTTCCATAAAGCGGCGGGTAGCACGACTTCCAGGAACTGCGACGGCTCGCGCCGTCGTGCAACGACGCAGACCGGCAGCCGCTTATCCGCCCGCCACATACCGGCCGTTGGGCACGGACGGCTCGGGGGTCAAGACCGATAGTGCAGGCCGATCCGTCAGCAGGCGGGCCAAGACCTGACCTCCGTCACAACGTCATATGTGCCGAAAGCCGGTCATTTACACAGAGACATGTCCCTAGGGCCCATCGTGTCGAACTAGGTTCTCGTGATGGGATATCGCTACCCGTCTTTTCACTCGTGACCCCTTGTCGGGCGTGTTCTGGTGTGTCGCAAGCACAGTCGGAGTAATCAATTGGGTAGGTCCACAACGGGGTTATCTTGTCGGGGAGAGCCTCGATAAATAATCCATTTCCAGCTCGCCTTCATAGGTTTCGGCGCCGACCTTCAATGCTTCCGTCACGCGTGCTTGCGTCACCTCGCTAGCGACGCTCAAGTCGGACTCATGGGCTTCCACCAGAAGCCCCTCTGCCATGGAACTGAATGCTCCAGTATCCACGGCCGCCTTGGCGTGAGCGATGGCATGCGCGGGAAATGAGGCGATGCGATGAGCCAGTTTCTCGACAAAAGGCGTCAGCTCGTCCGCTGGCAACGCTCGATTGATATAGCCGTAACGTTCTGCCAGCACTGCCGAGAGATCATTGCAACCCAGGAGCACCTCCAAGGCGCGTCCCCGCCCGATGAGTCGTGGCAGTCTTTGCGTACCGCCGCCACCCGGAACGAGCCCAACCGCCACCTCTGGATGGCCGAAGATCGCTTTGCCAACGGCGGCAAAACACATGTCCATGGCCAGCGCGATCTCGCTCCCCCCGCCCCGGGCCCGTCCCTCGATTTTGGCAATGGTTACCTTGGGCATGTTCCTGAACCGCTCGCCGATCGTCTGCGTAAGACGAAAGCTGCGCGTAAGGGATACCATTTTGGAAGCGGATCCAACCCGGCCCAAACCAGAGTGCGCTATAAAGAAATCAGGAAGCGCGCTCTGCAAGACCACAACCCGGACGCTCTCATCGGCCTCGAGTTCCCTGCCGAGTTTGTCGAATTCCTGTGACAGAACTTCATCGAGGAGATTGATCGGTGGGTGATCGATGCTAACGAATGCAACCCCAGTATCAAACCCGAACCTGAAACATTTGTAATCGGAATACCGCATAAAGAGTGGCTCCATTTCGGTGACCGTTAGCCCGCCTCCGGACGACTCAGTTCCTCGAGCAGGAGATTAAACGACTCATCGCCTATGGCCGGCCCGTCGAACCCTCCTGTGCGCACAGGATTCGCGAAAAATAGCGTTCTAATCAACGTAGGCCCTCGTATGCAAACCAGAGCAAGTCTGACAGGGCCGCGGCAGCTCGATATATCCCCCGAGCAGGGGGCCAACGAGGGCACCTTAGGGTGCCCCCTCCCCTGTGGGCACTCCAGAGGACATCTCGTTCCAGTATTCTGTTGAGTACGAGCTGGCCGAGAATTCTTTACAGCATCGTAGTCTTTTGAAGTCCGAGCGCTACGGAGCGCCGATGCCTGGCAGGTCTGCTTTGTAGACTCCCCGAGCAGGCGACCGGCCAGGATCAGAGGTAACGACGGCGTAACCGGAAGGCGACTGCCAGGATGTCGCGCGTGACGCCTTCGAGCCGTATTCCAGTGTGAAGGTGGTGCTTTTTATGGGTGCGCTGGCACACCCCGCACGCTGGACGGGCGCTGAATTAGGGCAAGAGAGAGTTCTCTAAGGGTTGCACCCTTCGGCAACCCACCTATTGAAAAGCGCAATCCATTCGTCCGGCCACGGATTACTCGCATCAGCGGGCATCGCTTTGGCGGCGAGGCTGTGAGCAATCTTGGCGCTCCATTTCTTCACATCTTCGTATTTCGCCAAGTCGAAATTCTTAATCATGCAGGTCCGCTGATCCGAGGTGAATAGTGGCTGGATGTGCAAAGCGAAGCTCGCGGGCCGATTCATGTCTCTCTCCTATTGCAACGGTATTTGGGTCCGGGCGGGTCCGCTCGTCACAGTTGCGCGAGGGCTTCCTCCAAGGGGGCTTAGTCATCATGGAACGACCGGCTCCCGATTCGCAGGCCGTGGATTACGCTGCGGATCGGGTATGAACCGTGGCGCAGAGCCACATACGAATGGGAGCCGGCAATGAAGAACGTACGATTTGTAGGCTTGGATGTCCACGCGCAGACGATCGCGGTTGCGGTCTCTGACGGGCGCAGCGATGTCAGGAGTCTCGGAGTGATCCCGAACCGCGCCGAGTCGGTGAGTAGGCTCGTAAGGAAGCTCGGCAAACCCGAACAGCTGCGAGTCTGCTATGAGGCCGGCCCAACCGGTTACGCGTTGTATTGGCAGCTCACGCAGCTTGGGGTGGAGTGTGAGGTGGTGGCGCCGACGCTAGTTCCGATGAAAGCGGGGGACCGGGTGAAGACGGATCGGCGCGATGCCGAGAGGCTGGCCAGGAGCTACCGCGCGGGAGATCTCACTCCCGTCTGGGTGCCCGATGCAGCCCATGAGGCGTTGCGCGATCTGGTGAGAGCCCGTGAGGCGGCGAAGTGCGATCAATTGCGAGCGCGACATCGGCTTGGAAAGTTCCTGCTGCGTCAGGGGCGTCGGGCTCAGGGGCTGACGGCATGGACAGGCAAGTATCTTCAGTGGGTAAAGCAGCAACACTTTGAGCACCCCGCTCAGCAAGCCACTCTCGTGGACTATCTGCATGAGGTTGAGCATCAGGCGTCGCGGATCGAGCAGCTCGAGCGCGCGATTGACGCTGCGATCGCAACGGTACCGATTGCGATGCGCATGGTCATCGAAGCACTGCAGGCGCTGCGCGGTATCGCCAAGGTCTCCGCGGTCAGCATCGTGGCTGAGCTCGGAAAGCTGTCGAGGTTTGCTCATCCGCGCCAGCTCATGGGCTATTCGGGAGCGGTCTCGAGCGAGCACTCCAGCGGCGAGCGGATTCGGCGTGGTGCGATCAGCAAGACCGGCAACGCGCATCTGCGCCGAATCGTAGTCGAGGCCGCCTGGGCTTATCGGTTCCGGCCGTGGATCGGTCCGGTGCTGAGCGCACGCCAGCGCGTAGTCAGCCCGACGGCCCGATCGATCGCCTGGAAAGCCCAGGTTCGACTGCATCAGCGCTACCGCACGCTGGTGGCGAAAGGGAAACCCAAGCAGAAAGTGGTGACCGCTGTCGCACGAGAACTGCTGGGATTCATCTGGGCGATCGGCGTGCATGCGGAGCAAGCTAGTAGCGTGACCGAACCGATGTTGCCCGCTGCCTGACGGCAACGCAGAAACTACAGTGGAACAGGACGGACAGCGGCCGAGCGCGTACATGGCAAAGGAGAATCCTCGTCAACTCCTATGTGACCGGCCCCTGGCCCGACCCACGTGCTTAGTCCGAGGCAGCTCCCGACGGATCACGACCATGACGGCGGGCATGTCCCGATCCGCGAATATCAGAGTGATCAACCGTCGCAACACTCGTCTCGGTCGCTGTCTTTCCTGCTCCACCGAATCGCAAAAGTGCCGTCAGAGGGCCTTCAGTTGATTGGTCGTTCCATATCAGGAGTTGGTGGCAACCCCGGGGGGCATCACTAAGCATCATCGAAGATAACGAGAATCGTCAACTTACATGAAACGAGATTCTGCGGAGTAGGCCCCGTTTCTAGGGGGACATTAGACGCTCACTGGGCGAGCTCTGGAACGGGGTACTGCGCACTCGCTTGTCGCGCTACGCCGGTACCCCACCCCCACAACGGCCCTCGTCACCGACTTTTCGGATACGGTGAGGTCGCGAAAGGGATCATTCAAGGCTGAACGCTCCGGCCGAACTCGTCGCGTGCTGTTGAAGCCGTGGATTTCAATCCCATATCCCTACAAGACATCTACCGTCCCCCACACCCTCGCCCTATCGGACAACCCGAATGTCACTCCGTCGATCCTTGTTCCTGCCTGTGTTCATCTTAGGATTTCTTCACGCGTATATCGGCTGGCGAATCGTCCCTAACCTGCCTGTGGGCCTGGAGCTCCGGATCGCGGCCGTCATTTTCCTGGTGGTTTCCTGCGGTTTGATGCTGCTCGGTCTGCTAGCTCGCTCCACTCGGCGCAGACCATTGTCGGATCGTATTGCCGCCGCAGCACTGTTCACGGCCGGCCTCTTTTCCTCTCTGCTGGTGCTCACCCTGTTGCGCGATGTCGTGCTGCTCGCGGCCTGGCTGCCATTGTCGGCAGGACACTTGCAGTTGCTTGAAACGGCCTCTGCAATGCTCGTGGTAGGGCTCACGGTGTTCGCCACCGTCGTGGGTTACGCAAATGCGCGCCGCCGCGCCCGCGTCAAGCACGTCGAAATTCCGCTTCGCAATCTTCCCGCCGGCCTGAACGGCTTCAAGATTGCCCAGATCAGCGACATCCACGTTGGTCCGACCATCAAGCGTGGATACGTCGATGCGATCGTAGATGCGGTAAACGCACTGGATGCAGATCTCATCGCGGTGACCGGTGATCTGGTGGATGGTTCCGTGCGGGATCTCGCTCCGCACACCGCGCCCCTCGCCCGATTGACGGCGCGCCACGGCACATTTTTCGTGACGGGCAACCATGAGTACTACTCTGGAGAGCCTGCCTGGACCGCCGAGCTTAAACGGCTGGGACTACGGGTTCTGCAAAATGAGCATGTCGTCCTGCAGCATCAAGGTGTGCCACTAGTGATCGGCGGTGTCACCGACTTCAGTTCGCATTACTTCGATACAGCACAACAGAGCGATCCGGCTGCGGCCGTCGCGGGCGCGCCATCAAATGCGGGAGCGAAGATTTTGCTCGCCCACCAACCGCGCTCCGCTGCCGCCGCCGCTGGGGCAGGTTTCGATTTACAGCTTTCCGGCCATACCCATGGCGGCCAATTCTGGCCCTGGACCCTGTTCGTACGCTTCCAGCAACCCTTCACGGCCGGATTACACCGTCTGAGCAATCTCTGGGTCTACATCAGTCGCGGAACGGGTTACTGGGGACCGCCCAATCGATTCGGGGTCCCCTCCGAAATCACTCTATTGCGGCTGGTCCGTGCGAGACCGACTGACACGTCTGGCGCACTCGAACCAGCCGGTCGAGTTCTGACACGGGCGTTCGAAAACTTCCCCTGATGGATCAGCTACTGTAAGGGAGCGCGTTCGGAGACCCGCTCGCGCCAGGTAAGAACGGGCGGTAGACAAAAGTTCGAGTCCTAGATCGAGCGAGATGAATTGTGCCTCCCGGTCATCTCCTGAAAACGTAACCAACTTAACCTCTCCTTCGTACCCGCCGAGCGCTGCTCAGCTCTGGTGCAAGTCTGCTGCCCGCGCACCGAAGCTGTGCGGCGCGCGCCGACAGTCGAACTGGGCTCCGCAAACGGAGTCCAAGCTACTTCGAGTCAAAAATGAGGGGGGCCGGCGATCTACTGGCGCTATTTTCTGCGCAACGCGGTGAAGTCGTCTCTGACCTACTTCCCGACCGCGATGGCACGCGCATTGCACTTACCAAGGAGAGGTCCCCATGCACAGCACTACCGTCCCTGCCCCGCCCGCGCAAGCCGTGCTCCCGCCATCGTCAATGCCGGATACGACAGAACCTGGCATGACCTCCGGCGCGAAGCTACGCAGTAAATCGGAGGCCCCCGCTGGTTATGATGCGGATTTACTGGTGGCGGCGCTTGAGGATATCGAGTCGCGACGGGCGGCGATCGAGTGGTTGCTCGAGGCCGATCTGTTGTGCGTATGTTTGGTCTGATAACCCGCTCTGCATCGGGTACCGCTCTAAGGCATGAGTAGTTTCCCGGGTAATGACACGCGACCACCGAGCGGGCGATTGAACGCCGGTCACTTAGTCAGAATTCTCGACCAATCAGGCGATCGATAGAGATACGTCCGCCACCGCGGACCAAGACCAGCACGAAGACGCCGATCCACACGACAGTCAGCTGATACTCGGTTCCGCGCGGAACTATGACCATGATCAAAATGACGAGGAGCTCGCCGAGGAGCGCTGCGGCGACCGGACGCGTGAGAAGACCAATCGCAATCATTAAGCCGCCAAAGAATTCGAGACCGCTGGTGAGATAACCCAGCAAAACCGCCGGCTCAAGTCCCAGCTTGTGGAAGAGCTCGACGTCGCGAGCCATCCCGTTGCCAAACAACTTTCCCCAGCCGAAGGTCGCCATGATCCCACCGGATGCGAGCCGCATGATCGCATACCCGAAGGGCTCCAAAGCCGTGTAAAGCGGTGTCAGTCTCGGGAGTAAGGGAGCTGGATTCTTCTGCATCAACGGCCATCCCAAAGCAATGGGCGCACAAGGATAGCCTCAAACGCCTCTTTGCGCATTCCGTCGGCCACCAACGTGGACGCTTGCGGGTGCGCCATGCTCTACTGGTGATAGTAAGGATGTTGGGGCGACGTTCAACTGGCCCCAGCGGCCGAGGATTGAATAAGTCCGAAGCGCGCTCCCGCTACCACGGGAAACCGTACACACGCGAAGAATGCTTAGTAGGTGGGTCTCTAGTGGCGCTGCGTCAGCGTGAATCGTGATACTTACCGTTTGGCGTAGTGCACACGCGGTTGTAGTCGGCAGCGTCATGCTGCTGGCCGGTAACGCGGCGGCGCACACGCCGTCCCCGCTGCCCGATTCGACACCCGCCGCGGTCGCCGCGCCCGACCCGTACGGGGCCGACACTGCGGCGGAAATCCTCGCCGCCGACGGGAACGCGATCGACGCCGCCGTCGCGGTCGCCTTCACACTCGCGGTGACCTATCCGGAGGCCGGTAACCTCGGCGGCGGCGGGTTCGCTACGCTGCTCGTCGATGGCAAGGCTTACTTCCTCGACTACCGCGAGTGCGCTCCCGGGAGTGCTACCGAGGGCATGTACCTCAATGCGGCCGGCGAGATCGTGCCTGACGCGAGTCGGATCGGTGCCGGCGCGGCCGGTGTGCCCGGCACGGTGGCGGGCCTGTGGCAGCTGCATCGGCGCTTCGGCAGGCTCCCTTGGCGGGCCGATCTCGCGCCGGCCATCCGTTATGCGCACCAGGGCTTTCGTGTCAGTAGCATGCTTGCCGCGAGGCGCGACGATGCCGCGGCCGACCTGCACGGGCGAACTAACTTCCTCGCGGGTTTCGGCGCTCTCGCGACCGACGCGACGTTCCGTCAGCCCGAGCTCGAATCGACGCTGCGGCGGATCGCGGCCGCGGGTCCGCGCGGGTTCTACGCCGGGCGGACCGCGACTCTCATCGTCACCGAAATGGCGCGCAGCCACGGCCACATCACGCGTGCTGACCTTGCAGCCTATCGCGCCGTGTGGCGCGAGCCGCTCGCCGCCGAATGGGCTGGCTTCCGCGTCATTACCGCGCCGTTGCCGAGCTCCGGCGGCATTGCCCTGCTGTCGATGCTGGCGATGAAGACGGACCTCGCCGCCACGTTCGCGGGCGTGGCGCCCAACTCGCCGCAGTACGTGCACTTGCTGGCCGAGATCGAGAAGCGCATCTTCGCCGACCGCGCCGCCTACCTAGGCGATCCTGACTTCCAGCCGGCCCCGGTTACGCAACTCCTCGACCCCGCCTACCTGGCCCGGCGCGCGAGCGAGGTCAGCATCGAACGTCCGACACCAACCCGTGAGGTTAAGGCGGGGCTCGACGAGCACCACAACACCACACACTTCTCGATCGTCGACCGCCGGGGCAACGCGGTGTCGAATACCTACACGCTGAACGACTGGTTCGGCTCCGGCCAGGTCGTCAGCGGCGCGGGATTCCTACTGAACAACGAGATGGATGACTTCTCCGCCAAGCCCGGCGCACCGAACGCCTACGGCGTCGTCGGCGGCGATGCCAACGCGATCGGGCCCAGCAAGCGTCCGCTATCAACCATGACGCCAACGAACTGACCGAGCACGGCCGAGTGGCGGTCGTGATCGGCACACCGGGCGGGTCACGCATCGCGACGTCGGTATTCCAGGTGCTGACCAACTGGCACGATTTCCACATGCCACTCGCTGCCGCCGTCGCGGCACCTCGCATCCACCACCAGCTGCTGCCGCCCGATACCCTCTTCGAGGAACCTTACGCCACGCTCGCCCCGACGGTGCGCGCGGCGCTCGTTGCTCGCGGCTACACGTTCGTGAACCAAAGGTTCGACGGGGACATTCAGGTAATCGTCGTCGGAACTGCGGGCACCACCGCGGTGGCCGACCCGCGCGGCCGCGGCGTGGCGCGCGTACTTTCTTCAAGCGAGAATCAGAGGTAACCGCCCACTCCCCTGGGGCCAAGCAGCGGCAGACCGGCGGATTTTGCAGCCCCCTACCACCGCAGATCGAGGTCAGGAGGGGTAGTTCAGGCTAATACGTCACCCGCCATCCGAGCGTCGGAAACGCCCGACATAAAGCAGACACTCGCATCATGCGGTAGGCTAGTGAACAGGAAGTTGCCGCGCAGCGGTCATTGGCGACGCTGTGCGCTTGATGGCTGGTTGCGGACCGGAGCTATCGGATGCCCCTTCGAGAGTGGATACAGGTGGCGCGTAAGCGCGGTGCAAGCGACCTGCACTGCGAGAGCGCAGCGCCGCCGGTCGTGCGCGTGCGTGGCGAACTGCTCTCCGTCGGGGAAATCCTCGCACCCCCGGACGTCAAAGCCATGACGCATGAGCTCCTTGGGCCACAGGCCTGGGAGCAGTTCATTCAGCGCGGATCGGCCGATCTGTCGCTCGTGGTTGGAGGCACCCGCTGCCGGATCAACCTGTATCGGACGATTCGTGGGTACGCCATCGCAATTCGGCTACTCAGTCCTTCGGTTAATGATCTGCGAGCCTGCAATCTGCATCCTGACTTTCGCTCCCTGATCAATGCCCATTCCGGGCTGGTGGTGGTGTCGGGTCCGACCGGAAGCGGTAAAACCACGACACTCGCGGCGCTGCTAGAGGAGATCAACGCATCGCGCGCCTGCAACATCATTACGTTGGAGAGCCCGCTGGAGTATCTATTCTCGAATCGACGCTCATTCATTCGTCAGCGCGAGATACCGACGCACTCACCTTCTTTTGAGCAGGGGCTCATCGACTCCCTGCGAGAGAATCCGGACGTGCTAGTGGTGGGTGAGATGCGCACGCCTGAAGTTATGCGTCTGACCCTAAACGCTGCGGAAACCGGACACCTAGTGCTGGCGACAATGCACTCCGCCACCTGTGCAGAGGCGGTGACGCGGCTGTGTATGTCATTCGCACCGGAGATTCAGGGGAGCGTACGAGCCCAGCTGGGGGACTGTCTTGTGGGGGTGCTGTGCCAGCGGCTGGATTTCGTCGAAACGCATCAATTACGGGTACCACGCTGTGAGCTGTTATTGGCAAGCCAAGGCGCTAGAGGGACCATCCGGTCCGGCAACTTTAGCCAGCTCTCGAACGTCATTCAATCCGGCGGTGATGACGGGATGTGGAGTTTTGATCGTTATCAGCGCTGGATGAGTCAGCACAAGGAGTGGGTAAGGCCATCCGCAGCGACGGCAGTTGTCGATGATCCACCCGCAACGGTGGCGACGCGGGCGAGCACCGCGAAGCCCCCTGTAAAGGGAACGCCGGTGCAGACACCGACTGACAACGCAGAGATCGTCATCGATGAAGACATCGATCCGTCCGAGATCGCTGAACTAGCAAAGCGCATTGAAGATCGCACGCCTTGAGTGTATTCGGCCAAGCGCGCATCACTGCGATGTCACACGGATGCAGTTGATCGATGCGCTGCGTCCCCTCGGAGGAATTCCTTCACCCGCCCGCGCCTTTCTAGTACCCGCAGGTGCTGCGATCCCGCGATTCGGCTGAGAGGCAGGGCGTCAGATCGGCTACCGCAAACGGTTCAACATCGTTCGACATCCCGCTGCACGCCCCTGGATCACCTCGCCGCATCGAAAAAACGTGGCCGAGGGCAGACGCTTGTGTGCTACCGCTGAGGGTCAGTTGTTGCCACAGCGCCCGACGGGGTTCAGTTCGGCCAAGACGGAATACCGGTCGGATTAGGAGTAGACATGCACCATGTTCGACGGCTTGGCGCCGAAACGGACAACTTTCCAACGGCCCGACGAGTGCTCTTGCACCTCGACTCGCAAGTGGCGCACGCCGCTTTCGCTCAGTGAGTCAGGATCAGTCCATATTTCCCTCTCGGCAAGCGGCTCGAATGTCTCTTCGACCGTCTCGGCGCCTCGGGAGACGCGGCGCGGTGCGCTACTCAAAGGTTTTGATTGTGTCGGCGATCCGGGCGTGCCGTTGGCATCGATCTCCGGATCGACTCGTTGCTCGCCGAGATACGGGATTGCAGAGGTGCCCACACAGGCTTCGCGTGCGCGCGTGACCTCCTGCTCGACAACGGGCACCACAGCTGCGGAGGCGAAGGTCGAGCGCACTTGGACGGCGACTTGCTTCGCAGAGATCGGATCTGCGAAGAACCCCAGCCGAAGAAAATAGCGGGAACGCCCCTTGCGGCGACTTTCTGTCGCATAAAGCGTATATGCCTTGAATATCGGGAGCGACGGCACGCGGCTGAGGTCGATCGGCTCCGCCGACCAGTGAAGCTGCACGGCAAAGGAAACCGGTGCACCCTGAACGACAGCCTCCTTCAATGCCTGCCGGGTACTTGTGTCGTCGGGGCGGAGCAACGCGATCTGATCGCAATTCCGCTCATCAACGTCGTCCTGAACTGCAGAAACACGGCGCCTTTCCAGAATCTCTAGGACCTGTGTGTCGGTCAACGATTCATCTTTGACCGGTGCAGGGTCGCTGCTGTGGGGAACTACCGACTGAGCGGCGGGCGCCAACGAAGGCGCCTCGGAATTGGCCCGCCGCAGAAACGCGACCGGTGCGATGGTTGCGAACGCGTTGGGATAATGGCGACGTACGGCTTCTACCCATCTCTCGGCATCCGCCAGCGTCTCGAAGTACCCCATGTGGAGGTACAGCCGCTCACTGCCATCCGGCTGACGCGCACGACTCATAAAGAATGTGAAAGACTTTAGCTGCGGTGATTGAGGCGGCCGAATGGACACAGGTGCAGCCAGCGG
The DNA here is from genome assembly GCA_963850955.1 of uncultured Pseudomonadota bacterium. Taxonomy (GTDB): domain Bacteria; phylum Pseudomonadota; class Gammaproteobacteria; order Steroidobacterales; family Steroidobacteraceae; genus 13-2-20CM-66-19. Next base: position 2,076,362 of record CAWKMW010000004.1, on the reverse strand, counting down.
GCACAGCGTGAGCATGAAATGGCCAGTACCAGCCTGCGCCCGATGCACTGGATTGGGGTTCGATGACCCAGTGGGCCTTGCCGATGTTAATGTCATAAGCTCTCCCTGAAACGAACGTTCGAGTCACGGTCGGGAGAGCGCCAGATCTAAGGCAAGCGAGCTTGCACGCTCACACTTGGAAGTGGAGTGGCAACCCCGCTGTCTTAGGTTGTTACGCCCTTAGACCGGTGGCTTTGCGTCCCCGCCTTTCGAACGGGTATGCCCTTTTCGATGTCTAGCTTGGTCTCAGGACACGTCCGATTTGAGTCCAGGCAAGACTCGAAGAATCGATCGCATCTCAAGATCGCGCTGTCATAAGCATGGCCGCTTGAGGACCATATGTCTAGTGGTATGGCACCCGCAAGGGTAGTACCTCGGAGCGGCTGAGCGGAGCTGGCGCCCCTCCCGAGTCCGAGCGAACGCCGTTTGCACGGACCGCGGGCGACCGGCCACCTGCCGGCTCGATCTGGACGCTGTCTACTTACTCCGTTCGGGATGACCGGTTTCGTCCAGGCTGACCGGCCGCTCTGGGGTCACGAATAGACCGTTGTCGCGGCGAGAGCAAATTGGTTGGCCCTCCAGCCATGGGGGCCAGCCAATGTCTGCTATCGAGCAGCGCGTACGTCTCTGACGGGTCAAGACCGCAAGACGGGGCGCAGGGCCATTTCCTGCGTCAGCCTCCTGGGGCGATCGCCTCGGGGTGGCTCAAGGTCTGGCGCTGATCAACGGAATGCAGGTTTCCACGGCACTAGCGCCGGCTGGACTGTTCGGCGCCGAGAATGGGTTTGCCGCCGCGGTAGTCGCGGGCGCAATGTCGATCGATGCTCTGAACGGCAGCGACTCACCCTTCGATGAGCGCGTCCCGCATGTGCGGGTTATGCGGCAGCTGACCCGCCGCCACTTGCTGCTACTTGACGCTACTTGACGCTATAACCGCGGGCCTCGAGGCATGCTGTTTGCGCGCGATTGTAATCGGTCAGGTCGCGACGCACCGTCCCACCCCCGGCCGAAGTCGGATCATATCCGAGCTGCGAGACCGCCCACCGATAGCACTCGTACCTGTCGGTGACCTGCTGATCCTGGCTCTGGCCGTTCCTCGGATAGACCATGAGTTCGGACGGCGCCTGCCCCCCGGGCTGATTTGGCGCACCGGCCGGCTGAGCTACGGTCCGATATTGGCCCACCGCGGGATCCCACAGGAAGTACGTATTGTCCGCGTAGTAGTAAGGAATGCCGCCGTACCAATAGGTCGAGTAATAATATGGCAGGGTAGCGAAATAAAGCCCCAGTCCTACGCCACCCCATCCCCAGCCCCAGCCCCAAGGGTAGTAACCGCCGTACCAGCCGCGGTAACCGTAATAACCGCGGTATCCGCCATAGTAGCCACCCCGATATCCACCGTAATATCCACCGCGATAGCCACCACCATAGCCGCCGTGAGCGACGGCTGCGCCGCCATGCTGCGCGAACGCCGGAGCAGTTAATGCCAGCGCGGCAACGCCGCAGACAGCAAGTGCGAACGAACGGATAGGTGTAAGGTTTTGCATAACGTCACCCGTTGCACAAGCGGCTTCTTACTATATAGGACCGCGAGTTTTCGCGGCAGATCAACAGATACTTCGCGACCAACCCTCACTCGCATTCGCGCACAGCGAACAGCACAGTGGATCTCTCATCGTTCCGCGCCATAAGAATGCCCTGAGCTGCCCGTCTCAGGCAACGTGGCGCTCAACCCGTCCGCTTTTGTCGCCCAGGCGTCCGCTGTCAAGAAAGGTCAGGGGCGGCTCCGGGTCGGGCAAAGTCGTGACAGTCACGGCCGACCACTCATGATGGCGGCGGTTGCCGGCCTGCTGCTGCGGTATCCGGCGAAGATTAAGGCATTGGAAAAGGATAACCGGTGAGGATCCGGTGTCACGCGACGTGCTTACTCATCAGACCCAGGATCAGGGCGTCGAGGCTATACGGCCCGGCCCCGGCCGAGACGACTATGATCAACATAAAAGCATAAAGTGTCTCCGGCAGATAGAGCCAATCGTCGATGCGATCCGATTCATCGATCGGCTTGTAGAGTTTGATTCGCTGCCGCCCGGACGTCGCGATGGCGACGAGGATGATGACAAGCAGGCCAAGCGCGGCGAGTGGCGACAAAAGCCCGATAAGGACGGCGCCGCCGGCGGTGAACTCGACAAACGGCACCCACCATTGATTGAAGCCCACGGCGTGAACGCCGAGCGCCTTGAGTTCATCGACGACTGAACGGTGACGCTCCGCGTTGAACAGCTTGTGATATCCCGACAGCATAAAAAATGCCCCAACCGCGATCCGGTTCAGAGTAATCGCGAGGTCGGTCCAGCCGACACCAACGAACAGTAAATCCATCATGGTCCTGCTCATTCGATGTCTCCTTCGATGTCTTCGGGCACGACCGATCTGAATGCGGCATGCCCTGGCTGGTGCGTTTGGACCATCGCCGTCCTCCCTAACTGGACGTTTTTTTGGTGGGCCTAACTGAAAACCCCGTAGGACAGGGCAGCGTGCGCGTGGATGGCAACAACGCTGCCCCTAGACCTGTTCACCGAAAGCTTGAACGTGGGTTTTACCGCAGGGATAGAAGAGTTCCTTGTGGCCTTGCTGGCACGCCTCTTTGAGTTCGGACGTTGTGATGTCCCCGGTAGACTGCGAACACCTAATCATAACTGCTGCCGCCTTTTCGTGACATGACGCTGGCATCTTCGCCCCAATAGCACACAGCTCATGGCGCTGCGATGCCGCACAATACATCGATCGAATATTTTCCCGCACCAGTAATGTACAGCAGCAAGAAGCCTCCCATGATGCTGAGGTTTTTGTAGAAGCCCTCCATGCTGGCGAGTTGATCCGTGCCTGTCGTTGTCCAATAGCGATGCTCCATAAGCGAAGTGCCCAGCGTGTATAAAGCCAAGAGCACAGCTGAAGCACGTGTGAACGCGCCAACAGCGACCGCGAACGCAACCGGAAGCTCCATGAAGATCGCTATGGCAGTAGCCAGTACCGGCATGGGAGCGCCATCCTGCACCATCTGACTTAGCGTGCCCGAATAATCCCTCAGCTTTCTCCAGCCGAAGATCAAAAACAGTGCCGCGAGAAAAAGACGCGCCGCGAGAATAACCCCATCGTTGATGTCGTTCATCATAACGCTACCGTCGCTCCTTGTTTTCTTTGCCGGTATCCGCTTAAGAAAAAAAACGGTTGCAGTCAGCACGCGCACCGAACACTAGAAGTCGGTTCGTAGCCAAGCAATCAGTGTGGTGTCTTGGCAGTTCTAATTTTGGCATCCCGAGACCGGCCCGTCACGAGCGCCTCCTTAGAGTCAAAGACCGCTAGTACAGATCAACCCGTCAGCGGCCGGCCAAACCCGCACTTCCAGCACGGCGACCGGGGCGGGGCGTGCCAGATAGCAGCCAATTGAGGTTCGCTGAGGCGCGAACGCCGATCGGGCTGCACCGATTCACTCAAGCGCTATTGCGACGACGAGAGTAGATTCGCTGTGTCCGCGCCGCGGTCTGTACGTACAAACGGTCGGGGCTGAGGTTGGTCGCAGCCGAGCTCAGCCGTGGCGCCCACTCGGCAGACGGGGGTTGCCATGGGAGACGCGATCCGAGACTTCTTCGGAGCCAATGGCTTCATGCCTCATGGCATGTGCTACCTGTGGCAGCCCGGCATACTTACCCTGCACGTTGCCTCCGATGCTCTCATCACGATGGCGTACTTCTCCATCCCCTTCACGCTGGCTCACTTCGTCCGTAAACGTAAGGATGTCGAGATCAATTGGATGATCGGGTGCTTTGCGATATTCATCGTCGCCTGTGGCACGACGCACCTCATGGAGATTCTCACGATCTGGCACCCGGTGTATTGGGTATCAGGCACCATCAAGGCGATTACGGCGGCGGCTTCCGTTCCTACCGCGGTGTTGCTGGTGAGGCTTATGCCCCAAGCGTTGCGTTGGCCGAGCCCCAGCGCTCTCAAGCGCGCCAATGACGAGCTGCGCGACGCACGCGACGCGGCTGACCGCGCAAACCGTGCGAAGGGACTCTTTCTCGCAACCGCAAGCCACGACTTGAGGCAGCCTTTGCAGACAATTTCGCTGCTGAATGGCTCACTGCGGCGTCTTGGCGGCGATCCCGACGCAATCCACGCGGTGACCGAGCAGGAGAAGGCCATTGGCACAATGTCGCGAGTGCTCAATGCGCTCCTTGACATCAGCAAGCTCGAATCCGGTGCCATAAGTCCACAGATCCGGGATTTCGATCTCACCGCCTCGTTCGAGGAGCTGCGAATCGAGTTCTCCGAGCTTGCGCGGAACAAGAACTTAGAGCTCGAGGTCTCCCAAGAAGCCCAGGTCGCGCGCAGTGACCCGACCTTGCTGGGGCAGATGCTTCGCAACCTGGTAAGCAACGCCGTTCGGTATACGCAAAAAGGTGTGGTGCGAGTGCGGTGTGAACCTGAGGGTGAGCGAGTGCGCATCGATGTGCAGGACACGGGCATTGGGATCGCCCAGGACCAACTCGCCACCATTTTCGACGACTTCTACCAGGTGGGTGTTGCACCAAACTCGGTACGAGAGGGATACGGTTTGGGGCTGAGCATCGTGCAGCGAGCCGCCGGGCTTTTGAACCATGAGATCCGTGTTCGCTCGGAGCTCGGTCGCGGATCGATGTTCTCGATATTGCTGCCCGCAGGCTCAGCAGGCGAGGTTGCACAGACCTCCGCGCCGACAGCTAGTGTGACTGCCTCAGCGCGGCGGGCGCGTGTTCTGGTCGTCGACGATGACCCTGGAGTTCTCAATGCAACGCGCATGCTGCTCAAGGTCGAAGGCTTTCGCGTGAGCACGGCCGATTCCCTGGAAGAAGCCATCCGGGTCTCTGCCGAGCAAAGTGATATTGAGCTCCTGATCACAGACTATCACTTGAACGACGGAAAGATTGGCACGGACGTGATCGACGCCGTCCGCCGAGTTATTGGTCCCAACCTTAAGGCGGTGTTGATCACTGGCGATACGTCGCATGCTCTCAAGGAAGCCATTCGAGATGATCACGTTCGACTCGCTAGCAAGCCGATCAATGCGGATGAATTCCTGGCCGTACTCGAGGCATTGCTAGAGAGCTGATCACAGCGGGGTTCGGGACCGGCGGCAGCTATGGCGCGCGGCAGATTCGGACGTTTCTCGGAGCTACGGCCAGAAACCGCGGTGGCGTTGGGTCGCCACCGGTGCTCATATGCGCCTTGCTACTGCAGGATCGCTCCACGTGATGTAAAGGTAGGGGCGTTGCACGCCGGCGCTATCGTACTAGCGGTATGAGTCCCGAGCCGTCGACTCCTGAGTCAGAATCTTTCATCGGCACACCACAGCGTGCGAGCACCGCCCGCAGATCCCGCAACGGCGGAAACGTCTCGTTGTTCCAGTCCGCGCCCTGGGAGTCATGCGCCCGCTGCTCGTGCTCAACGATGTCTTTGTCCTCGCGAAAGATGTTCTCCGTAAACCAGGTTACGAATGGCCACACCGCGTGGATGAGCCCCGGGATCTGCGGCTTCTTGACGGATAGATAGCCGTAGGTGCGATTGGTGCGTTGCTCGGCATCCAAGGGTGTGTAGCCGAGCCACACATCCAATACGGGGTCGCTGGATAGCTGAATGTCCCGCCCGACCCAGACCTTGAGGTTCTGGTTCGGGTAGTCGGTACGGATACGCATGTGATCGCAGAAATCCTTCTTCGCAACGCCGCGCTTGCGCATCAGGTCCACGATCACCTGCTCGCCGACCGAGGACTTGCCCGCGGTACGGCTGAAGCTGTATTCGACCTCTGCCCAATTCTCGCCGTGGTTACGGCTAAGGCACCGCGCCCGGATGGAGCCCATTTGCTTGCGGTGCATGAATTGGTGGTTCATGTCGAAGAGGTTCTCGTGCATGAAGGTGTAGTGGCAGGCCACCTCACGATTTAGCCGCCGCGTCTTATAGTCCTTGCGCCGCGACGAGCCCAGGCTGCCAGGTAGACGGCTCTCAGCCAGCGCAGGATCGCCAGGGAAAACGAAGATGAGCCCGTCGATCTCGCGGGCCGGGTAAGCCCTCACGCCGCCGAGCAGTCGATCCGGCAACATATAAGGGACTGACACGCACTTGCCGGTGCAGTTATAGGTCCAACCGTGGTAGTGGCACTTCAGCTCATCCCCAGTGACCACGCCGAGGTGCAGCGGTACCTGCCGATGCGCACAACGATCTTCCAGTGCGAAGACTCTAGCGCTTGCGCCGCGGTAGAGCACGATAGGTTCACCGGCGAAACGGCGCGCCAAGGTTTTCCCCACCTTCAGTTCATGGCACCAGGCGACCGGATACCAGTAATCCGGATGGGCGCCCACGCGGCGCAGATCGATGGGATTGGGCGAAAGGGGGCTGCTGAGGGTCACCAGCTTCGAGATATGGTCCGACATTAGAGGCTCCACCGGCAAAGTACTCGCTTCAGGGCAGTTTGCCCGGAATGGGCGCCTCTGGCGCACAAAAACTTGCGCGACGGCGCGGCATCGCCACCATTACGCTAAAAGAGTTGCCCTGCCGCGCCGGCCCGTATGTACGCCACCGCACGTAGAGGGGTAGGCAGCAGCTACACGGATAGCTTGAATAACCCAGGCGCAGATAGGCGACCGGTGACGAATTCGCGCTGTTAAGCTGCATCGTGTCCGAGATACCTGTCGATGAGCCCACCCAGCGTCAGATTCCGTAGTTCCGCGGCAGTCGGCCAGCGCTTAACTCCATACGGAGAGAACCCAACGGGTTAACTCAAGCCGATGGACGACGCCGAAGCGCACTTCAATCTCGGAGTACTTGCGATGACCCAGGGGCGGCCCCACGAGGCCGCCACCAGCCTGCGCAGGGCAATCGGGCTTCGTCCTGATCATGCGGCGGCGCACCGCTGCTTGGGCGCCGTGTTGAGCAGCCTCGGGGATCTCGATGCCGCGGAGCTAAGTCTTCGCCGCGCCTGGTCCATCGAGCCTGAATCTCCCGAAATTCTCAGCGACCTGGCGAGAGTTCTTCAGTACCGCAGAAAGTACCCGGAAGCAACGCTACTGCGGGTACGCGCCCTCGAGCGTGCCCCGCACTGGGCAAGCAAGGTAGCCTTCGCCAACTGCGCTGCGCACACGCGATTTACCGCCGCTGACTCCGGCGCCCGCGCGGCACTGACAAGCGCCATCAGTGAAGCTTGGACGCAGCCGGACGATCTTTGTCAGCCGGCACTCAGTCTGATCATGCTCGACGAGCGGATTGCGAGCTGCGTTCGCCTTGCGAACGACGCGTGGCCCGCAATGCTGCCGCGGGCAGTGCTGTTCGATGCCGGTGGCCTTGCCGCGCTCACGACCGATCTCTTGTTCCAAGCAGTGCTCGATACAGCGCCCGTGAACTCGATCAGCTGCGAGCGCTTCCTCACCGGCGCACGTCATGCCCTGCTCGAGATTGCATCGAGCGAGCAGTCACCGGATCCGGCGGACATTGCCGCGTTGAGTTTTTATGGCGCACTCACGCGGCAGTGCTTCATCAACGAGTTCGTCTTCGACTGCCCCCACCAGGAACGTCTCGCGGCGGCCCACTGCCGCAGCAGGTTACTGGCGCTGCTGGACGCCAAGGCAACGGTGCCGCCGCTTCTGTTGCTGGCCGTAGCTGCCTATTTTCCGCTCCACCTTCTGCCCGACGCAGACCGGCTGCTCGCTTCGAGTCAGCCCGGCCCGGTTGATGAGGTTCTGCGCCAACAGATTCGCGAACCGCTTCAAGAGCAGGCGTTGCGCGCAGGCATCAAACGCTTGACTACCATTACCGATAGTGTCTCTGAAGCGGTGCGCGACCAGTACGAAGACAACCCTTACCCGCGCTGGGTAAAAATGCAAATGCGTGAAAGGCCCCTGCCCTTCAATGCCGAACTGCGTCGCGCGCTGCCGTTCGCGCGGTTCGCGCCAATGTCCGACGATAGCGCACCCGCAGTACTGATCGCCGGGTGCGGCACGGGCAGGGATGCCATCTTCGTCGCGCAGCGATTTCGCGGCGCTCGGGTGCTGGCGGTAGACCTCAGCTTGGACAGCATCAGCTATGCCATGCGAAAAACGCAGGAGCTGGGTTTGCTAAGCATCGAGTACGCGCAGGCCGACATTCTTGAGCTCGGTGACATCGCGGGCACATTTGACATCATCCACTCGGTCGGAGTGCTGCACCATCTGGCGGATCCGTTCAAGGGTTGGCGAATCCTACTGTCGCGACTGCAGCCGGGGGGATTCATGTGTATCGGCCTTTACAGCCAGATTGCGCGCAGGCCCGTCGCCAAGGCGCGCGAATTCATTGCCGCGCGCCGTTATGCAAGCACACCTGCTGACATCCGTCGATTCCGCCACGATGTAGTCGCAGGAGACACGAGCGCCGAGGTTCAGTTGCTGAGCAAGAGCCGCGCATTCTATTCGTTGAGTGATTGTCGCGACTTGGCGTTCCATGTGCAGGAGCAGCACGTGACGCTGGGGCAGATCGAATCATTTCTGAGCGAACTGGGACTCCGTTTCATAGGCTTCGAGTTGGATCTGCGTGTACTGAATCAATACCGCGCACGCTTTAGCGACGACCCGTTCTGCACTAATCTGCGCAACTGGGCAAGCTTCGAGGCCGACCATCCGCACATGTTTAGCGCGATGTACCGATTCTGGATTCAGCGATAGCCCGTAAGGGAGTGACTTCGCAGGCGGTCCCCAGCCAGAGAATGTGCCTCGGATGGGCGCACCTCAGTCCAGATCCCACCAGCCTTGGGGGGCCAGGCAGAGTCCGCGCGTCTTCCCCGACCCGCCAGAGAAACAATCAAAGGATCACAAGGCTCGGGTGGTGCATTGCCGATTTCGCATCAGAGCTCCCAATAGGGTGGGTCGCCGAATGCCTGCCGCAGCCATGTCGTCAGGGTCCGAATCTTTTCGGACGAGCGCAGATCTTCCGGATAAGCAACAAAGACCGTGGCGCCCTCCGGTTCCGCGCCGACGTCAATGACTTTGAGCGTTTGGTTCTTCAGCGGATCCTCAAGAAGGAACGTCGCCAATAACGCAACCCCAAGCCCGGCAACCGTGGCATCGCGCATGAGCATTCCATTGTTAACTCGTAAAGCCACGGTCGGATTGACGGTGACGAACCTCCGCCCTACGCGGAAGCGCCAGTCGGAAGCCCCACGATTGGTGTAAATAATTCCACGATGCCGCTCCAGTTCCTGCAGTGACGTCGGTTTCCCATAGCGCTTGAAGTAGTCTGGAGACGCCACAAGCACGCGCCTACTTGCCGCCAGATGCTTGACGATCAAGCGCTTGTCGTCCACCGGTCCATGCCGAACAACCGCGTCGTATCCCTCCGCCAGCACGTCGACAAAGCGGTCATCGAGCTCCAGCGTCAACTCAATGCCGGGGTACTTGGCCAGCAGCCCGAATAGCGCCGGCCCCAGGTGCAGGTGCCCGAAACTAACCGGGGCCGATATCCGCAGCGGTCCTGTTAGAGTCCCGCGCCGCTGTGCAACCTCGGCTGCAGCGCTGTCCACATCGCGTAGGATTTGGCGTGCGCGGCCGTAGAAGGCTTTGCCGTCCTGGGTCAACGAGAGTCTGCGCGTAGTGCGTTGTACAAACCTCGCCCCGAGCACCCGTTCAAGTTCCGTGAGGCGCTCGCTGACAACTGACTTGGACATCCCTAACCGACGCGCCGCGCCTGCGATGGAACCGGCCTCCACTATCGACACGAAGGCTGCGACGGATTCAAGCTTAAGCATTGTTCGGTATATCGGGAAACTGCATCGGCAGATTACGGCTGTCGCGCTCGATGTCAGGAAGACTACACTGTGCTGCGACTCATTGTCGCGGGCGGGCGTGCACGGCGCCGTATGAAAAGGGGAACCTATGGTTCGATATCTGATCGCCGCAATTGTTGCTAGTGCTCTCTTCGGGACGTCCGCCGCCCGCATCAAAGCGTTTCCAGCGACCTTTCACACGCAAATGGTGCAGACGAATGGCACCAGTCTCTACGTGCGTATCGGCGGCAAAGGTCCGGCCGTCGTCTTGCTGCACGGCTTTGGCGACACTGGTGACATGTGGGCGCCGCTAGCCGCGGATCTAGTCAAGGACCACACGGTAATTGTGCCGGACTTGCGCGGCATGGGCCTTTCCGAGCATCCAGATACCGGTTACACGAAAAAGAATCAGGCTGCAGATATCGCAGGGGTCATGGACGCCCTCAAAGTGCAGAAGGCCGATCTTGTCACCCATGACATCGGAAACATGGTCGGGTATGCATTGGCCGCGCAATATCCGGCCCGCATCAGCCGCTGGGTCGTGATCGACGCTCCGCTTCCGGGCATTGGCGACTGGGACACGATCATTCGCAGCCCGTTGCTGTGGCACTTCAATTTCCGCGGTCCGGATGAAGAACGGCTGGTGCAGGGGCGCGAGCGCATCTATCTCGACCGCTTTTACGACGAACTATCCGCTGATCCGAAAAAGATCGACGAAGCAACGCGTGAACATTACGCCAAACTCTATGCACGACCGCGCGCCATGCACGACGCGTTCGAACAATTTGGTGCGTTCAGTCAAGACGCCATCGATAACAAAGCATTCCTAGCGGCGGGCGGAAAACTGAAGATGCCGATACTCGCCCTTGGGGCGGAGAAGTCTTTCGGCCCGGGAATGGCGCAGGATGTGCGCTTCGTCGCCAACAACGTGACGGCCGGAATTGTGCCTGATTCGGGCCACTGGATCATGGAGGAAAATCCGCAAGCAACCGTAGCGCTCGTTACTGAGTTTCTGCGCAAATGACAACCGCCACATTCAGCGGAACGGGCGGTGGTCAGGGGCAGGCCAACATTTGAGATCGAAGGAGCGCTCGCAACCCCCGCCTCAGCTCTTCAGAGCAATTCGCACACCGTCGGCCGACAAATTGAATTTGAGCCCCATAGTGTTGGCAATCAGCTTGATCACGACACCGTGTTCGTTTCGCAAGTAGACGGCCGTGACGCCATTGACGACCGCCCCGGCCGCCACGTAGGTGCCTGAAAAATCAGCCAGGGCCTTCAGGTTATAAATGTTTCCGCTTGCGTCGAAGCTTGTCGCGCCGACGTCGACCACCGAGATCCCCTTGATGGAAGACTTCTGCGACTGGCCGGCGGTTTTCAGCTCGCCGTGACCCCAGGTGTACCCGATTCCGGCTGCGACGCTGCCACCACTCAGTGTCACCGTTGCGTCGGGCTTGGCGCTGTCGGGAACTGGACCGGTCGAATCCGCGTTGCCACCGTACGCGACGGCCGAGAGGGAAAGGCAGGCGGCTAGCCAGATCATGGCGCGCATTGAGATTGCTTCTTTAGTGGAAAGTGTTTGAATGCCTACCGTCGACATGGCGGCGCCATTCGTAGAGGTAGTGTCGGGGCAACCAGATTCGCATGACTTTCCCCCCGATTGGGGGACACCGCATTGCCAGTTGAAGGAGAGACGCCGGCGCCCGTTGCTGACTATCAGCCCAACTAGAAGCGGGTTGGCAGGTCGCGAATCGACCTGCCAACCCCAGGGTCGAGCAACGCGCAGCCGGGGGGAGTGGGCGCGCTGCTCGGTAACGGACGACGAAGCACCCGTGGATGCTACTGTTGCACGGCCGCACTTGAAGTGCTTGTAGGCAGCGCACGGATCTTTGTGCGGGGCTGCTCTCGCGTTATACCGCTGTTACGAATCTGCGTCGCGCAACGGCGCTCGGGCGGCCGCTTGCCTGCGGGGCCGGCGTTCCTATTGCGCTGCGCCGCTTGACATGACGGCAATCGCCGCTGGAAACGCGGCTGCGATCAGCATCAGAATTGGGATTGTCACCCACACCAACTCAGAGACGATGTGGTGCCGGAAGGCAGCCGCTCGTTCCGGGTGGTCGCGTGTGCTCCACACGGAGAGATACATCGCCACAAATACCCCTGCGGCAACAACTCCGCACATGGCTAGGATTACGCCTCTCATAGATCTCCTTTTCTCAGCGCCCGCCTTAGAGACCACGGCAAGCAGCATCGGTTGAATGTCTTCACACCCCACCTACTTGGGGAAGAGGAACTGTATCTGCGTGCGAACCTGCCAATTGGGGCCGTCAGTGGGTCGCGCTACGTTGTAGTACCCCCGAAAGCTGCATGTTCACTGGCAGCTTGCGCACGTGCACGATCTGGCCGATGCCTCCGCCCAGCGGTACCGTCCATTGCTGACTGCAGGTCGGCGATGGGTTCTGGGACTGCTTGGCCTGATCGGCTACGTCCGTATCGGCGCGGCTGCGCTGGGAAGCCACCAGCAGAACACCCAGCGAGACACTGCACAGAACACGCCCGATGCAACGACGACTCAATGGCACTGTGCCCTCCGCGGGCGCGCCGATCTCAGGGCGTGCCTTACCTGTGGCGAGCTTCATGTTCCGCCAAACCGTAGCGTCAGCGCTTGGCGATTCAAGACGTCATTTGTTGGTCTGCGCTCCGAGATGGGCAAAAGGGATCCCGGTCCCAGGAGGCTGCAGCGCGTATCGCGGCTGACGTCCTGTTCGGACACACACGCGATGAAATGCGCCTGCAAGCCACTGCTGCGCTTTGGTCTTTCCGGTGCGACCGGCATCCGTCGTCTGATGTGACCGTTGAGGCGAAATGACCGTGTCTCATCGCCCCCCATGCGGGGGATGGCGTTCGCCTTCGCGCCGCCAGAGACTTTGAGTGACTGCCATCGCGGCCAGCTCGTAGTGTTGCGAGACTAGCGCTGCCGCTGCTGTGGCGCTAGCAGCTCGCCTGCGGCCGACTGTTCAATCGAGTCGGACTCGCCTCGAGCGCGGTGCGTTTCGATGTTTCTGCCGCTGTTTGATGATCTCTTCTGAAACCGGGCTCCGCTTCACATCACCCCCCAACTGGGGGATCGGTGCACTGATCCGTCTGCCCTAGCCTGACAGGGGGGTGCGGAAAAGGTCGAGGCTCTTCAGCTTAGGTCTCATTACCCGAAGGACCCGGTCACAGAGATTCCATCAATGCCACAGCTCTACATATCAGTAAGTGATGCTACGACGCTTAGAAACGATCCCCAAAACGGGAGGATTACTGCCGGTTCCAGGCGGCAAAGACGCCGCGGTGCTCGGCAGTCCTCCGCGCTCGTTTCATACACCGTAAAGCCACGATGGATAGTCGTGTGATCAACCGTTGCGAAGGCACCCGCGTTTCTGGCTCGCACGACCTGAGTTGGCGAGTCGTTCTCGCACCCGCCGTTGGCCTGCTTGCTGGCTGCAACGGCGCGCCGTCTCGCAATATTCTGGGCTCGTACTTTCCCTCATGGATGGTCTGCGCGCTCGTCGGCCTCGGGGTCGCGCTGCTTGCCCGCATGTTATTTCGAGTCACAGGACTCCTGGATGAGCTCCCCGTCCCGTTCGTGGTGATGCTCTCGATTGCGTGTGCTACCACCTTCGCTCTCTGGCTCATCTGGCTGGCGTAAGCGCGTGCGCGTTTGACTCCCCGGCAGACACTACGTGGCAAGTTGATCGCAGCGGCATCGATCCTCGCCGCGGTGATTTTGGGCGTGCTCGTTCTCTTTGCCATCGACCGGCGTCCCCGGACCCACGACGCCCGGATCTTCGCTTTTAGCTCGGCCATGGCGCCGGAGATCAGCGGGCGCATCGTCCAAGTGCTCATCGCCAACGATCAGCAAGTGCAGAAAGGCGCGCCGCTCATCGTGATCGATCCCGTGCCTTACGAGCTGGCGCTGCGGGAAGCCCGCGCGCAGGTGGCCGCACTCAAAGCGCAGATCGCGCTTACCGGCCGCCAGGTGACGTCGCAGGGCTCGGGGGCGGATGCCGCCGAGAAGCAGGTGCAGCGAGCACGCGACCAGCTCCGCCTGGCGCAATCAACGCTCAAGCGACTTGAGCCTCTGGTAGAACCGGGATACGTCACCCAACAACAACTGGATGAGGCCCGAACGAACGAAGCGTCTGCCCAAGCGTCGCTCAACGCGCTGCTCAACAGCGCAGCCCAGGCGCGTGAAGCGGTCGGTGATACCGCGAGCCTGGAAGCCCAGCTTCAGGGTGCCGAAGCCGCCGAGGCCAACGCCGCCCGCAATCTCGATCTCACCACGCTGCGTGCGCCATTTTCCGGTCGCGTCGTGGGGCTACAGATCGCGGAAGGCACGTTCGCGGTGGCGGCGCATCCCCTGTTCAGTCTGATCAAATCGGATGCCTGGTACGCCATTGCGGATTTTCGTGAGACTGAGCTGCCCCGCATCGCAGTCGGGGATCTGGCCACGATCTGGACGATGGCCGAGAGCACCGTTCCCTTTGATGGTCGCGTGGAGAGCATCGGCGCCGGCGTGCAGTCCTCCGAACAGGACGGACCGGGACTGCCGCAGGTCGGCCGGGATCTGAACTGGGTGGTGGTGGCGCAGCGCTTCCCGGTCTGGGTGCGGCTCGATCACCCGCCCGCGGCCGCGATGCACGTGGGCATGACCGCCTCGGTCAAAGTGCATCATGTCGGCGCTCGCTAACCCCGCAGGCTCCGCGCTCCGATTCCGGGACGTCCTTCGGGCGGAGCTTGCACCGCGCGAGGGACGCTGGCCCACCGTCACGCGCATGGCCGTGGCCTGCGCCATCACGGTCGCCATCGCGATGACATTCCAAATTCCCCAGCCGACCTACATGGCGTACATGGTATTTCTGGTCAGTCACGACGATCTGAACGCGACGCTGACCACCGGTGTGGGAGGGCTCGCTGCCGTAACGCTCGCCATTCTCATCACGCTGCTATTTTCGCTCGTCGACCTTGCCGAACCGGCGCTCAGGCTCCCGGTCATGGCGGCGCTTACGTTTTGTGCGATGTACACCACGCGCACCTTCGCCCTGGGACCGCTCACCTATCTCGTGGGTTTTGTCGTTGTTCTGCTGCACTCCCTGATCGATGACGTCCCCTCCCCCGAGGCGTTCACGCGCGCGACGCTGTGGGCGTGGGTCGTCATCGCGGTGCCCGTCACCCTCACACTGGTGATGAACATCGTCTTTGGCCATGACGTGCGGCTCTCCGCTCGCCGCGCCGTGTACCGGGTTTTGGGGGAGCTGCGGGACGCCATCCCTCGAGGCGACTTTTTGCCCTGGGTGCCGAAATGGCGCGCCGAATTGCTTCCGCTTTGGGAGGCCCTCCAACACGGGAAGAGAGCGCCTGCAGCGCCAGGTCGGGTCGGTACGGATGCGATCGCCGTCCTTCTTGAGACGCTGACGATGCTCGAAGCGGTCCGCATTCCAGTGTCGCCCACGGTGCAGGACGAGTGGGTGCGACGCCTGGAGAGTTGTCTGCGCAGCCTCGATGGCACCGAGCGAGGCAGCCTCGAGCTCGCACCCGCGGCGAGCGGAGCCCCGCGGGGCTCGCCCGCCGAAAGTGCCGTGTCCGAGCGCTTCACCGCCCTGGAGCAAGTCATCGTTCATGGGGAAGTCAACAGCAAAACTCGCGACAAGGAGCCCAAGCGGGCGCTCTTTGTGGCCGATGCCCTCTCCAATCCCGCGCACTGGCAGTTCGCGCTGAAGACTACGATCGCGGTAATGGCCTCCTACGCCATTTATACCCTGCTTGACTGGCCTGGACTGCGCACATCCATCGTGACCTGCTTCTTTGTTGCGCTCACAAGTCTCGGGGAGACTGTTCACAAACTGCTGCTGCGACTCTCGGGTGCTCTCATCGGCGGTGTTCTGGCCGGTTTGAGTATCGTTTACGTCCTTCCGCATCTGACGGATATCGGGCAGCTCTGCATCCTGGTCGGGATTGTTTCTCTGGGAGCGGCGTGGGTCGCAACCAGCAGCGAACTGCTCTCGTACGCGGGCCTACAGATTGCCTTTGCCTTCTTCCTCGGCGTGCTGCAATCGTATGCCCCGGCGAACGATCTGACGGTCCTGCGCGATCGCGTCGTCGGAATTCTCCTGGGCAACGTCGTCATCACCATCGTGTTCAGTACGCTGTGGCCGGAGTCTGCCAGCTCTGCAGTACGAGCTGCCGTCGTGCGCCTGTTGCGGGCGCTGGCCGCGCTGGTGCGCGAAGACACGCGGGCGATACGGATGCAGGCGGTCCAGGATCTCACCCAGGCCGAGCATTATCAGACCTTGAGCACGCTCGAGCTTCGGATGGTCCGCTCGCGCGAGCGCCCGCAGATGCCCCTTCTCGCGCTCACCGATCTCCAACGATTGGCCGGTGCAGCGCTCGTAGCGGTCGCCGAGGCCGGGCCTGACGCACGTCCGCAAGAGATCTCGCTGCGCTCTGCCGCGTGGCTTGAGGCGGCGGCCTCTTGCGTGGCCGCGGGTGAGCCCCCGCCACCAAAGCCGGCGTCGGCAGTCACGCAGTACCCGCAGGAGTCGCCACGGGAACAAGCGGCAGGCCGAGCCTTAACGCAGCTGGAAGCGGAGATCGGCCATGTCGCCACGACGCCGTACTCGTGACACGGGGGCCACCGCCGCCCTTTGGGTTGCGCTCGCGGCGCTCTCGAGTATCGCGCACGCACAAGCGCCGCCGCGACCAGAAACTCCCTGGCCCATTCCGGCCAGCGCCGGCGAGCGCGCGCTCATCGAATCCTCCGTCCGGACCCCCGTCCCGCGGCAGCGCTATGATCTGCCGGCACTGATTGACTTGGCGGAACGCAGCAATCCTGACACGCGGGCCGCTTGGGAGGCCGCGCGCGCCGCCGCGGCCGCCGTGGGGCTCGTTGAGAGCAGCTACCTGCCGCAGCTCTCGCTGGAAGCCATTGGCGGTTTTCAGCGAACGCCGCTCCCGGCGCCACAGAACCTGGTTCCGGAAGGCTACTTCATTTCCAATACGCGTGAAGTCATTCCCGCGCTTGCCATCAAGTGGTTGCTGTTCGACTTCGGACAACGCGATGCGAAACGCGAAGCCGCGCGCGCCGACTCGTTCGTGGCCAACGTCGCCTTTACCGGCACTCATCAGAAGATCATTTTTTCGGTCTCGCAGGCCTATTATGAGCTCGGCGCCGCACACGGCCGCCTGAGGGCGGCCCAGGCCGCACTGCGCGCTGCACTCGTCAGTCAGGACGCTGCGACCACTCAGCGTGCGCAAGGACTCGCCACCGTCGTGGCGGTAGCGCAAGCCGAACGACAAACAGCCCAGGCGCGCTACGCGCTCGCCCAAGCCGAGGGTACCCTCACAATCGCGCACGCCAACCTCATCGCTACTCTGGGGATACCGCCCGATACCGAACTCGAAGTCGCCGACAGTTCCGAGATCGAGATGCCCGCGAGACCTTCCGAAAGCGTATCGGCCGCCATTCGCGAGGCGATGACTCGTCGGCCAGATATCATCGCGGCCCTGGGCGCGGTCGATGCGGCGCAGGCCAAGCTCAAAGTCGAGCGACGCTCTTATTACCCGACCATCTCACTCGGGGCACAGGTGTATCAGAACATCGGCAGCCTGAGCTCCGATGGGGCGCCTTACTCGAACATCGACAAGACCGGAGAGAGCGTGCTTCTGTCCTTCAGCGTGCCGATCTTCGACGGGGGTGAGCGATCGAGCCGGGTGTCTGCGGCGCAGGCAAACATGCGCGCGCTCGAAGCCCAGCTGAACGCGACGCGCGACGCGGCCGCAACGCAAGTCGTCCAGGCGTACAACACTCTGGTCACGAGTCTTGCGCAGTACGATGCGGCCTGCGCGGTGAGCGAGGCTGCGCACACCGCCTACGCGGCGGCTCTACGCTCATACAAGGCCGGCGTGGGGACCTATACGGACCTTGCGACCGAGGAGAACGCCGTCGCACAGGCCGAGGACCAGATGGAGGATGCGCGGGCTGCCTCCCATACTGCAGCGGCCAGGCTCGCCTTCGCGATGGGAAGCGTCACCCCGGAAGCGCGAGACACCTCACAGTAGCGAGGCGTATGGCTCGATGCGGAGTCGCCGCAAGCTTGCTGAACAGCGCCCGCCAGGCCGCAAGCCAGCAGTACTAACAGCGCGAAGATAACGATCACTCAGGTTCACTCAACTTCAAGCAGCGACACTGCACGAACGTAGCAACGCCAGTCGGATGTCTTGTCGAACTCGCTCAAGGGAATACAACTCGCCTTCCCGACGCGCCTCTGCGCGGTGACGTTCAAATACTCGACAAGCGCTTAGGTAACCGATGGCACCGCCGGCGCCGGCTCTCGGCGAAGCACCGTTTCTTCACGCCGACCGCGGGCATGCTCGCCGAGGGGGACGTGCCCTGAGCCTCATAACCGACGAGCAGGGGCAACGCTGTTTCAGTACCCCCCAACGAGGGGATGGGACGGCTGGGAGCCCTCTGCAAAATGCAGGTGGTGAGCTCCCAATTCCGCCCCATAGGCGACTCAACGAGTGAGGACGTGCAATGACGCTCAAAGGATTTACAGTTCCTCTGACTCCAGGAGGACAATCTGCACTGGCCACGCTTCCGCCGTGGCACTACTCCAGCGATTGCATCGCGATCGAATACTGGGCCAATCCCGATGCCATCCAAGCGCTACTTCCGCCTGGGCTTACGCTGGATCCGAAATCCAAGGGACGTGCCTTCTTTTGGTTTCTTGACTGGCAGTTCACCGGCTCCAACGATGAGCTGACCGATCCTGCCCGGTATCAGTACCGCGAGGCCTTCGCGTTGGTCGAGGCGATGTTCGAGGGCAAGCCGGTCGATTACTGCCCGTTCATTTTCGTCGACAACGACGCCGCGCTCGCGCGCGGCTGGGCGCAGGGATTCCCGAAGAAACTGGGGAGCATTTACCAGACGCGCGCCTTCGCCGCGCCCAGCGCGGCGGCCGCACCGTTGGCACGAGGCAGCCGCTTCGGGGCTAGCGTCGCCGCGCACGGCGAGCGTCTGGCCACGGCGCGGATCCAGCTCGAGGAGAAGGTTGCAGACCCCTCAACCGTCTTTAACCGCCCCACTGTGATGCGCCGATACTTCCCGCAACTGGTGGCCGGCCGCCAGAACAAACCGCCGGTGGACGAGCTCACCATGTCGCTGACGGACGATCTGGCCATTGTCGATGTCTGGACAGGGACGGCCGAACTTCAGATTCCCGAGGTGCGGGGCGAGGACCTGCACCTGATCGCACCACTTCGCGTCGGCCGAGGCTTCCGGCTGGGCATGGCGTACTCCGTTACCGACCTGCGCATTCTGAAGAGCTACGCCAGCTAGATAAGTCGGAGAGCTTCCCCCTGATGCCGTTAACTCCACTTCGCCAGGACGTCGCCTCATGAGCCGGACTGCCGCAGACTTCATGGCCGAAACGCTGTCTCGCGCCGGAGTGAAGCGCATTTACGGCGTGGTCGGGGATTCCCTGAACGGCTTTACCGATTCGCTGCGTCGTCTGAAGTCCATCGAATGGATCCATGTGCGGCACGAGGAAGGTGCCGCCTTCGCAGCCGGAGCCGAGGCCTACCTTACCGGGCAGTTGGCGGTCTGCGCCGGCAGCTGTGGTCCGGGCAATCTGCACCTCATAAACGGTCTCTACGACGCCCACCGCAGCGGCGTGCCTGTGCTTGCGATCGCGGCCCATATCCCGAGCAGCGAAATCGGCATCGACTACTTCCAGGCGACGCATCCAGAAAACCTGTTCAAGGAATGCAGCCACTACGTTGAGCTCGTAAACCGCGCTGAGCAGCTACCACAGATTCTGCTGCGCGCCATGCGCGTCGCGGTCGCGCAGCGCGGGGTGGCTGTCGTGGTGATCCCGGGCGACGTCGCGCTTCAGCCCCTCGAGAAGCCGCCGCCCAACTGGGTGCTGCCCTCCTTGCCGGTGGTACGTCCCGAACAGGATCAGCTGCAGGCCCTGTCAGAACTTCTGAACAGCAGCACGCGGGTGACACTAATGTGCGGCGCCGGCTGCGCCGGAGCCCATGATGAGGTCGTCGAGCTCGCCCAGAAGCTGAAAGCGCCGATCGTTCACTCGCTGCGGGGCAAGGAGCACATCGAATACGACAATCCGTTTGACGTCGGCATGACCGGGCTCGTCGGCTTCGCGTCCGGCTACTGGGCCATGAAGAAATGCGATGCCCTGCTGATGTTGGGCACGGACTTCCCTTACCGGCAGTTCTTCCCGGAAAAAGCCAGAATCGCGCAAATCGACCTTCGTCCTGCCGCGCTCGGCAACCGCTGTTCCCTCGATCTCGGCATCCTGGGGTCAGTGAAGGCCACCCTTCGGGCCCTACTGCCGCTCATCGAGGAAAAGACGGATTCCGCGCATCTGAACGACGCCCTCCAGGACTACCGCAAGGCGCGCGCGGACCTGGATTCCCTGGCGGAAAGTGGCCCCAACAGCAAGCTCATCCACCCGCAGTACGTAACGCGGGTCGTGAGCGAGCTCGCCGAGCACGATGCGATCTTCACGTGCGATGTCGGCACGCCCATCGCCTGGACTGCGCGCTACCTGAAGATGAATGGCCGTAGACGTCTCGTGGGGTCGTTCAACCACGGTTCCATGGCCAACGCAATGCTTCAGGCCTTGGGTGCTCAGGCGGCCTTTCCACAAAGGCAAGTCATCTCGCTCTCAGGCGATGGCGGCTTCACGATGATGATGGGAGAGTTCGTCACGCTTCTGCAGACGGGGCTGCCGGTCAAGATCGTCGTGCTCAATAACGGCACTTTGGGATTCGTCGAACTGGAAATGAAGGCATCCGGCTTTCTCGACAGCGGTTGCGATCTCAAAAACCCCAACTTCGCTGCCATGGCACAGGCCATGGGGATCAAGGGCATCCGCGTCGAGAGGCCGCAGGACCTTCGCGCCGCCGTGGGTGAGGCGCTTCAGCACAAGGGACCTGCGCTTCTCGACGTCGTTAGCGCCCGGCAGGAGCTCGTAATGCCTCCGACCACCACCTTGGATGAAGCCCACAAGTTTGGGTTGTTCATGTTGAAAGCAGTCCTGGATGGACGCGCGGGACAGCTCATTGACCTAGCCAAGGTGAACCTCACGCGCCAGTAAAGCACCTGGCTAGGATGCAGCACGTCGCCGAGCGGGCCCCCGCCAAATACAGGAGTTCCGTCGATGCCCCTCTATACAGTAAGCACGCAAAGCGGCGTGCTCACGGGCGAGGCTAAAGCCGCACTCGCCGAAGAGCTAACCGCCTTTCACTGCGCTTATTCGGGTGTACCGCGCACTTGGGTACACGTTATCTTTCAGGAATACGCGCCAGGCAATGGCTATACCGCGGGAAAGGCTGCGGCCGCGGCAGCACTGACGTTACTGATCCGCACGGGTCGCTCGGTGGAGTACAAGCGCGGACTTATCAAGCGCCTATGGGAAATCTTGCAGGGCGCGATCCGCGCCCCGGACGATCAGATCGTCATCGGAGTTCACGAAGTGCCGCCCAGCCAGGCCATGGAGATGGGGCAGATCATGCCCGAGGTCGAAAGCTCCTGAACCGCCGCGAGCCGCGACACCGCCGCACACCTACCGCCTCGCTGTGTGTCAGTGATGAGATTGGAAGGCCTGCTGGACGCCTGTGATGAGCGTCTTCGCAATCTGGCCTTGACGCTGCAAGTCCTTCCCCGTCGCATCGCTTTTGGCTCGGACGGCCCTGACGAACGCCTCATTGGCATCGGCGAGGTCCCCGGCCGCCTGGTAGCAGTCGCCGGCACGCTGATATTGGCCTTGTCGATATAACTGGTCCGCGAGCCATTTGGCTTGTTCCGGAGTGGCAGCTGCACAGCCAGGGGCATCCCCGGCTGAAGGTTCCGTTCGACCCACCGGTGCGATCGCGACGGCCAGGATACCCAGCGTCACGATGCTCGCCAACAATCTCTTGCTCCCGTTCATTGGAGTCTCCTGATCCTCCTGTTGCTCCCTACCATGGAGTCCGCTAGTCACGGAAACAACGGATAACCGGGAAACTATGCGTTTGTAGGAAGTGGCTGCTCTCTCGGGAGGGATAGGTCCGCATCGGCTTTTGCGATGACGGCGGTGTCGATTGCGGCAGTGCCCCGGAGCGGGGGCTCAACACGAATCTGCCACGTGGCCCCCGGGTCGTCGTCGTTCCGCGAACGACGTTGTCAAACCCTTCCGCTACCGCCGCGAACGCCAGAGCGGCGCGCGAGCTTTTCGCGAGGCCGGCTAATGTGCCTGCGAGCGGAGGCGGGTCACCTCGTCCAGGGCAACCTCAGGCCCGCGATTGCCCCAGCTAGAGCGGACGAAGTTCGCCACCTGCAACACCTGAACGTCAGAGAGCCGCCAACCGAATCCCGGCATCGTGAATTGAGCCGGTGTCTGCGCAGTACGCGGAGTCTGAGACCCTCGCAAGATGATCGAAACCACGGAGTCTGCGTTTTGAGCCTCGATCACTGGGTTACCGGCAAGCGCCGGAAACACACGTTCGTATCCGCGCCCATCCGGCCGATGACAGGCGGCGCAACTGTTGAGGTACACGAGGGCGCCCTCCTTGCTGGCGTCGCCCTTCCTGAGCGATTGCTCCGTGCTTGAGTCATAAGCGTAGCGCCGCTCAGTCGTGTCTTCTGTATCCAGAGACTTCAAGTAGTGCGCGGTGGCTTTGGCATCGGCTTCGGTCATGTGTTGCGTGCTGTGAATAATGACGTCCGACATGGAGCCGAAGGCGCTCGCCCTTGTATTTGTGCCGGCCCGCAGAAACTGCGTCAGCTCCTCTTCGCTCCAGTCCTGGAGGCTGCCCGGTCCATTGCCGCGAAGGCTTGGCGCGAAGTAGCTTTCGATGACCGCGCCCCTAAGGTACTGCGGCCCGGCACTGCGCGTGACCGCGGTCAGTTGCATGAAGACATTGCGGGGGGTGTGGCACTCTCCACAATGGCCCAGTCCATCCACAAAGTAAGCCCCTTGCGCGAGCCCCGCATCCTCGTCAGCGGGCGCCCTGAAGGGCGCCGGTCTTGAGGCAAAGAACCAGCGCCAGTACGTCAGCGGCCAGCGCATCGACAGGGGGAATGGAATCCCGCCGGATCGATTCGGGACGTGGGCTGGTGCGACGGCGTACCGAAAGTAGGCATACAGCGCCTGCACGTCCTCGGGCTTGGTGTTGTAGTAGGAAGCAAATGGCATGGCCGGATACAAGCTGTGC
Organism: uncultured Pseudomonadota bacterium; assembly: GCA_963850955.1. Lineage (GTDB taxonomy): Bacteria > Pseudomonadota > Gammaproteobacteria > Steroidobacterales > Steroidobacteraceae > 13-2-20CM-66-19. The sequence goes on along the minus strand of CAWKMW010000004.1, from coordinate 2,053,237 downwards.
CCATTGGCCACGCCGTAGCGCAATGCCCGGTCAAAGTCGGCAAGGCTGAAGCGTCCGATGCCATCGGTCTCATCGGGGGTGATGTTGGTGGTATAGATGGCTCCGATGGGGGTTTGCATCCGAAGGCCGCCGGAGAACGCCAGCTGTCCTGGAACGCTATGGCAGGCCTCGCAATCCCCCAGCCTGGCAAGATACGCTCCGCGCTCGATGAGGCCGGTAGATCCCGCCGGCATCGCCAGCGCATGCTCTCCCGCCAGTCGATCACCTACCATAGCGATGGCAACGGCGCCAACCAGCGCCACGATGGCACCTCCTGCTATCAGCAGGATGAGCGATTCGCCCTTCATGACGCCAGCGGCCCGGGAGATCGCAAGTACGTGCTCTTGAGTTTCTCCGCGGAGAAATACGCGAGTCCCGCCAACAGCCCAGTGGGGTTGTAGCCCACATTCTGAGGAAACGCCGATGCACCGTAGATGAAGAGGTTCGGCAGATCCCAACTTTGGGAGTACCGGTTGACGACGCTGTTAGCAGGATTTGACCCCATGATCGCTCCACCCGTGGTGTGCGTGCTCTGATAGATGCGGGTGTCGTAGTGATTGCCCGGCTTAAACATCAGTGTGGCCTGACTCTGCGGATGCATTTCGCGAACGATCTCCTCCATCTTCGACGCCGCGTAAGCGGCCATGCGGTACTCGTTGTCATGCCAATCGAAAGTGATCCGCAACAGAGGAACTCCATGCTTGTCCTTGTATGTGGGATCCAGGGATAGATAGCGGTCCCGATAGGACATGACTGTGCCCTGGACGACCATCGGTGCCGAGTGGCGATAATGCTTGCGAACTGCTTCCTTCCAGGACCGACCCCATCGCGAACTATCCGGCGGCAGTAGCATTTGCTCTATGGGTCGCCCGCCGGTCGCACCGGCCATGATGACGGCGCCACCCACGAAGCCGAGCTTGGAATGATCGTAGTGATCGGAGTTGAACTCGTCGATGGCGCGCATTCCGGCGGCACCGGCGCCGATGAAGGGATTGATGTGCACATCCTCCCCGAAGAAGGCGGACGTGCCCGCGACCATCTGGTACGCGTAGTTCTTGCCTACAAGGCCCTGACCTGTGCTCGGGTCATAGGGAGCGCCGATCCCGGAGAGTAATAACAAGCGCACGTTGTGCATCTGAAAGGCGGAGAGAATCACCAGGTCGGCTGGCTGCTCCAGCTCCTGCCCGTTCTCATCGATATACAGGACCCCGGTCGCCCGCTTCTTCGAAGCATCCTGTTGGATGCGTGTCACATAGGCACCGGTCCTCACGGAGAGATTCGAGCGATTGGCCAGGATCGGCAGGATGGTCGTCTGTGGGGAGGCCTTGGAGTAGAGGAAGCAGCCAAAGCGCTCGCAATACCCACACAGATTGCACGGTCCCAGCCGAACGCCGTAGGGGTTAGTGAAAGCGACGGAACTGTTTGCCGCTGGTACCGGGAACGAGCGGTAGCCCAGTTGCGCCGACGCCTTCTCAAAGAGCTGGGCGGCGTAGATGGCGGGCAACGCTGGCGTCGGATACTCGTCACTGCGCGGCCCTTCGAAGGGATTGCCATGCGGTCGCAGAGTTCCGCGGAGATTCCCGGCAGTCCCCGAAGTGCCGCAGACCTTTTCAAAGTGGTCAAAGTGCGGTTCGAGCTCCTCGAATGAGACCGGATAGTCCTGGATGGTCATCTCCGGGGGGATGAAGTGCCTGCCGTAGCGCTCCTCGATGTGGGAACGGAACCGCAAGTCCTCGGGCGATGCGCGCCAGAGCATGCCGTTCCAGTGCACGCCAGCGCCACCGACGCCGTTGCCGAGCACAAAGGAGCCGTACTTTCGATACGGTACCGCCGTGTCGCTCACCGAGTGTCGAACCGTCACCGTTTCGGTGGCCAACGGTTGCCACAGCTCCCCGCGGATTCCATAGCGCAGCTCGTCGGCGATTCGCGGGTACTCAAAATCCGGTGACGTGTCTCGGGCAGGACCTCGCTCCAGTGCGACGACCTGCAAGCCGACGTCCGTCAGCGTCTTGGCGAGGATCGCACCGGTCCATCCATAACCGATGATGACCGCATCGACTGGCCTGAGTCTGCGTGGCGTCGTCATACTTTTGCACCCCCTACAGAAACAGGCCCGTAGGGATATTCGGTGCCGGCCTGGTCGATCCAGTCAGTAAAGTCCGCTCTCGCCCCTGGGAACCCGATCCAATTCCACGCGACCATATTGCGATTGCCACCGTGGATCGGGTCGGAGAAGTAACCTTCCCTTGTGTTTTCCAGCAGCTGGGTGAAGAGCGCCACGGCCGGAACGGTCGGAAACTCGAGGGCACCCTCCTCCATCGACGCTAGGAACTGATCCTGAGACGATGGGTCCAGATGAGCGAACTCGCGACCGTGGGCTTCCCTGGATGCCGAATTGGCATCTGCGATTCCGAGGCGATAGAGCTCCCGTGGCGTGTACCTGAGCTGATATCCGAGCGTGGCAGCACTCTCAGGATGAAATGGGCCTTGGAGGTAGAAAAAGGCTCCATGACCGTAGGGCAATTCCATCTGCCGATCCACAAACTCGGGGACGCCTGCCTCAATGGCTCCAGGACCCTGACCTTCTGTCGGAATGAGTCGCGACACTGCGGCAACTAGGAACTCCCACTCGGCGGCCCGAAAGTAGGTCGGCACATAGGCGCGGCCCTGAGTTTGCGGGGTGCCGTTGCAACCGGTGGAAGCTAGAGCTGCGAGTCCCACAGCAGGCATCGAACCAAGGAGGAATTTGCGTCTATCCACAGACTAGGTCCGCTCTATCGGGATCCAGCGACTGATCGTGACGCGCGAACTCGGTGCGTCCCATCCCCCGCCTGGGGGGATAGAACCGGCAAGCATCGAGGCGCCAATCGGTGCGAATCCACGCTCGCTCATATACGGGGAGCGTGGCCTACGAACGGCGGCGTGAAGGCGGCGCCGCATTGGCAGGTCGGTGCGCTGATTACTGCTGCGTCTCGGCAAGCAGGCGAGAGAGGCTACCTCACTCCTCCCGAAGTCGGGTCCATAGCTTCAGTGCATAACTACCACCCATCGGGGGGATATTCACCGGCAGGCGCATCGCAGAGGCTGCGCCTAGCCATCCCGCGGACCTGACGGAGTGCAAAGATGAGCAAGAAAGTAGCGCAAGTCATCATCGAGACACTGAAGGTCGCCGGCGTCGAGCACTGCTACGGCATCGTCGGCGACACGCTGAACGCCTTTGCCTCCAGCCTGGCACCGGCCGGCATCAAGTTCGTCCACATGCGGCACGAGGAAGCCGGCGCATTCGCCGCGCAGGGTGAGGCGCTGTTGCTCAATCGACTCACGGCCGTGGCGGGCAGTTGTGGTCCGGGGAGCTTGCATTTCATCAATGGCCTGTACGAGGCGAATCGAAACCGCGCGCCGGTGATACTGATCGCAAGTCAGGTGGTCCGACGTGAGCTTGGCTTTGATTTCATCCAAGAGGTGGATTTCAAGGCGGTCTACAAGGGCTGCAGTGTGTTCTGCGAAATGGTCTTGTTGCCTGAGCAGGCACGACGTCTGACGGTGATGGCGTGCCAGGCCGCGATCACGCGCCGCGGCGTGGCAGTATTGATTCTGCCGGTCGACGTGGCCGATTCCGCAGCGGCCGACGAGTTACCGTATCGTGTCCACAGCAATGTCCCCGTCGTTCGCCCGAGCGATGCCGATCTGGACGAGATGGCAAGCCTCTTGGCGCAGGGGTCCAACATCACGATCTATGCGGGCGCCGGATGCGCCGGTGCGCACGATGAGATCGTGCAGCTCGCTGCACGTTTGCAGGCACCCGTGGCGCACACTTCGCGCGGGAAGGACGCGCTAGAGTATGACAACCCGCACAATGTGGGCATGACGGGCGTCCTCGGGCTTGAATCAGGTTATCGCGCCATCCTCAATTGCGACACGCTGCTGCTGCTGGGGACTAATTTTGCCTGGTCACAGTTCTATCCGAACCGTGCCACGATCATTCAGGTAGACCTTGATCCGATGCACGTCGGACAGCGCCATCCGATCGAGCTCGGCGTGGTCGGCAACATCAAGGACACGCTACAGGCCCTGCTGCCGCGATTGTCACAGCGGACGGACTCGAGTTTTCATGATGCCTATGTCCAGCGACACGAGAAAGCGCTCAAAGCTCAGGCAGAGCGAGCGACTCCGGGTCGGCACGACTTGATCTACGGCCAGTATCTGACGTCAATCATCAATCGCAAGGCGGCAGATGATGCGCTGTTTGCGGCCGATGACGGCACCTGCGGGGTGTGGATGCTCCGCATGATCGCAGCCAACGGGAAGCGGCGGATGTTTGCCAGTCTGCTGCATGGGACCATGGCGAGCGGGCTCGGCACAGCAATCGGACTGCAGACCTGTCAGCCGGGTCGGCAGGTCGTGTGTGTCGCTGGCGACGGCGGGATAACGATGCTACTCGGAGATCTGATAACCGTCGTCTCAGAGAAGCTACCGATCAAGATCGCGGTCTACGACAACGGCAAGCTGGGCTTTGTGGAGCTCGAGCAGAAGAGCGAAGGGCTGCTGCCCGCGTACACCGATCTCAAGAATCCGGACTTTGGCAAGGTCGCACAAGCCATGGGTCTCTGGGGCCGCACGGTCACGGACGCCGCCGAGCTCGAATCCGCGGTCGACGAATGGTTGGCCGTGAGCGGGCCCGCGCTGTTGAATGTGAAAGTGGCACCGATGGAGCTCGTGATGCCACCGTTCATCGCTCCGGAGGCGGCTTACGGTATGACTATGTACTCCGTCCGAGCGGTCCTGCACGGTCAGGGCGGCGACGTGTTCGAAATGATCGAGGAGAACTTCCCTAAATAAGTCGTGCGACCTGCAGGTGCGGCCATGCCGGATGAACGTTTGTCGACGCGGCACTTGGGCCGGGATCCGAGCGCGCGAGACGGTGCGATGAGAGGGTTGCTGTCGGCGCTCTGGTCTTTCCTGCACCATCCGGCGGCAACCTTCGGAGATCACTTGACTGCGCTCGAGGAGCGCCTGAGGGTGCTCGAGGCGCGACTCGTAGGCGATCTCCAGACCGCGGCCGACACCGGGGTCGTCGCGGTCGAAGAAACCGTCACGGGCGCGGAGCATCGGCTCGAGGAAGATTTCAAGCGTGCGATTCGTGGTCGGGTCGCGGAGATTCAAGCGCGGCTAGAGACGGTCAAGAGGGGCGTGGTGGAGGACTTGAAGCACGAGCTGCGCCGTGTGGTGCTGATGCTCGCGCTCGTGATGGGCTGCGGGATGCTGGCGCTCATAGGGATGATCTTCGGGCTGATGGCGGCGTGGACGGACTTAAGGGGCTTCGTCGGCGCCAGCGGTGCGTCGCTCGTGCTGGCAACAATATTCCTGCTCGCCAGCCTGGTTGTGTTTGGACTGCTTCGTTCAGTCCTTCATCGTTCCCAACCCCCTCCCCGCGCCAGCACGACCGCGACCTGAACGTCCGGCTGCCAAGCAGCGGGCAGCGTATGTGTCCTGCACAGAGCCCCTGTCGCTGCTGCGCGCGGAGTTGTCATCTCTAAGCAGCTGAGGCGAGAAGGCGATCGGCAAGCGATCGATGGGGACTCGAAACGTGCGCGGAACCAGATGCGTCGGTAACCAACTGGGTCAACGCCCTGAGGCGCACCGACACCATAGCGCGGTGCAGTGCGCTTCGTTTCGCGATCGACCGCGCGCGGTAGGGCGCTGCGTGTTCCGCGCCATCACGCAATTGGTGAGAAGTGTGAGAGCTGCAGAAGTGGCGATGAGTTCCTCGTCGGAGGACATCGGATCTATCGGGTCGGCGCGCCCCAAGGCACTCCGGTGCAGCGGTGCCGCTACGCCAGAACCTTGGTCGATCGTGGCAATCACTCGCAGCATCCCGCGTCGGGTTGGATGATATCAGCGATGGCGGCGGGCACTTCGGATCCGCGCGGCGCGACGCTCGCTAGCGCTGCATCTGCATCAGCTGATCCATCGACATCATATTGTGGTTGAGATGAGACATGATCATCATCGAGCCAAAAACGATCAAACCGGTCACGAACACTCCGAAGGCCAAGGCCAGAAGGTTGTTGGTCTGGTCGGGCGCACTCGAGATGTGCAGAAAGAACGCGACATGAACGCCCATCTGCGCGATCGCGAGCGCTGCAAGGAGCACGGGAACCGCCGGCGCGTACACAAATGAGGTGGTCGCGGCCCAGAAGGATGCGACGGTCAATGGCACCGCGAACGCCAAGCCGATCAGGTAGCTGCGTGCGCTATGCCGATCGCGGGCATCAACCCCCGGTGCTGCGCCCTGTGCTTGTAGCTGCAGGTCCATTATCTCGCTCCCAGATATACGATCGTGAACACACCAATCCAGACGATATCCAGCGCGTGCCAGAACAAGCCGAAGGCAAAGAAGCGCCGGCCGACCATGGGTTGAAAGCCGAGCGTCGTCACCTGCAGCAGCATGATGAGAAGCCACACAAGTCCGAGGCTGACGTGCAGACCATGCGTGCCGACGAGTGTGAAGAAGGCCGACAGAAAGGCGCTGTGAGACGGGCCGGCACCGGCGGCGACCATGCCTGCAAACTCCCTGCCTTCCAGGGTCAGGAAGGTGACACCGAGCAGAAAGGTCACGCCCATCCAGAAGTAGATGCCGCGGGCGTCGGTCCGTTGGACCGCCAACGAACCGAAACCGCACGTCACACTGGAGGCCAGTAGGCACATGGTCTCCAAGAACACGTGCTTCTTATCAAATAACTCTGCTGCCGTCGGCCCTCCCGCGGTCGAACCCGAGAGCACCGAATACGTGGCAAACAGCACCGCAAAAAGGATGATGTCGGACAATATGAAGAGCCAGAAGCCGAAGCCAGCCACTACGCGCACCGGCGCCGGCCCGCGCAACGAAAGCGGCACGTCGGTTCCCGCAGATAGAGCCTGTTCTCCGACACTCATGACCGCACTCCCGATGTCACAGCCTTTCGGTCGAAGCCGCCACCGCTCGTCCCCGGTAGCTGAGTGGCATGCGCCTGCTCGAAGGCCGCAACCTCCTCCGCCGGGACTCGAACCTCGAGGTCAGTTTTCCAGGCTTCTCTCAGAACCACCACAACTGCGCCGATGAGACCGACTCCGGCGAGCCAGTCGATCCGCCAGATCAGGGCGAAGCCCAACATCACCGCAAAAAATGCCAGAAAGATCCCGACGGGTGAATTGCGCGGCAAGTGCATGGCGGTGAATTCGCCTGGCGATGCGGTGCGTTCGACGCCCTCTTCCTTCATGTGCCAGTAGGCATCGGTTTGCTGGACGTTTGGCATGTGAGTGAAATTCCACGCCGGCGGCGGCGAGGGCACGGACCATTCCAGCGTTCGCCCGTTCCATGGGTCGCCCGTTCGGTCGCGTTGCACGCGCCGCTGCCGGATGCTCACCGCCAGCTGCACCGCGGTGAGCACGATCCCGAGCAGGATTACGACGGCGCCGGCGAGCGCTACCAGCATCAAGGGCTGCCAGTGGGTATCCGGGTAATGCTGCATGCGCCGCGTTGCGCCCATCAGACCCAGCGCGTACAGCGGCATAAACGCCAGATAAAAACCGATGAACCAGCACCAGAAGACCGCCTTGCCCAGGCGCTCATTCAGCGGGAATCCGAACGCCTTAGGGAACCAGTACGTGTAGCCGGCCATGGCGCCGAATACGACGCCCCCGATCGCTACGTTGTGAAAGTGTGCAATCAGGAAGAGGCTGTTGTGAAGGACAAAATCTGCCGGGGGGATCGCCATGAGGACGCCCGTCATGCCGCCAATGACGAAGGTTACGATGAACCCGATCGTCCAATAGATCGGCACGCTATACTGGATGCGCCCGCCGTAAAGTGTGAACAGCCAATTGAATACCTTTACGCCGGTGGGCACGGCAATGATCATGGTCATGATGCCAAAAAAACCATTGACGTCGGCGCCCGCGCCCATCGTAAAGAAGTGGTGCAGCCACACCATGAACGACAGCATGCAGATGACCATGGTGGCGAGCACCATCGAGCGGTAACCGAAGAGCGGCTTTCCGGAAAATGTCGCCACGACTTCGGAAAACACGCCGAAGGCCGGCAATATCAGGATGTAGACCTCCGGATGACCCCAGATCCAGATCAGGTTGATGTACATCATGGGGTTGCCGCCAAGCTCATTCGTAAAGAAGTGGAAGTCGCAATAGCGATCGAGCAGCAACATCGCGAAGGTGGCGGTCAGCACGGGGAAAGCGGCGACGATCAGGAGGTTCGAAGCTAAGGCGGTCCAGCAAAAGATGGGCATGCGCGAATAGCCCATGCCGGGCGCGCGCATCTTCAATATCGTGGTCGTCAGATTGATGCCTGCAAGCAGCGTCCCCATACCCGAAAGCTGCAGCGACCACAGGTAGTAGTCGACGCCGACGCCCGGGGAATAAGCCACCTCACTCAGCGGCGGATACGCCAGCCACCCTGTGCGGGCGAATTCACCGACAAAGAGCGACATGTTCACGAGCAGAACCCCGGATGCAGTGAGCCAGAAACTCACGGAGTTGAGCTTTGGAAACGCCACATCGCGCACGCCGAGCTGCAGGGGCACGGCGAAATTCATCAATCCGACGACAAACGGCATCGCCACAAAGAAGATCATGATGGTGCCGTGCGCGGAGAATATCTGGTCGTAGTGCTCAGGCGGCAGGTAGCCCTTGGCATGACCGGCAGCAAGCGCAAGCTGGCTCCTCATCATGATGGCATCGGAGAAGCCTCGAACGAGCATCACCAGCCCCAGAATCATGTACATGACCCCGATGCGCTTGTGATCGACGCTCGTGATCCATTCACGCCAGAGGTAGGGCCACCCACCCTTGAATGTTATAAGCAGGAAGACGCTCAGCAGCACGACCCCAAGCACTGCGCCTGTGCCCATGACGATGGGTTGGTCAAGGGGAATTGCGGACCAACTGAGCCTTCCGAACATAATCAGAGCGCCTCTTTCATCGACCAATGTGTCGTCATACGTCCGTTGGCAACAGATTCGAACGGGTCCTCCGCCACCGAACCGTAAGTCAGCTCGCCGCCCGCTCTGGTCGGCCGTGCCAACTCCGCGAAGGTCGAGCCGTCGAGGACGCCGCCGCGCTCGTGCGTCTGGGCGGTCCAGGCAGCAAAACCTTCGCTCGACTCGGCGCGCACGGTGAACTGCATGTCGGAGAATCCGGGTCCGCTGAACTGTGCCGAGATGCCGGGGTAAGAACCAGCCTTGTCGGCCTGCAGATTGAGCTGAGTGGTCATGCCCGGCATGGTGTAAATCTGGGTGCCGAGCTGGGGAATGAAGAAGCTGTTCATGACGCTCGTCGAAGTCAGGCGAAAGTGAACCGGTACATTCGTGGGAATCACGAGATAGTTGACGGTGGCAACGCGCTCACGCGGATAGATGAACAACCAGCGCCAGTCCAGCGAGACCACTTCGACTTCGAGCGGGGCTACGTCAGATTGCAGAGGCTTCGGCGGATCGAGCTCATGTGAGCCGATCCAGGCCATCCCGCCCAGGAAAAGAATGACCAGCGCGGGAATGGCCCAGATGATGAGCTCGATTCGTCCGGAGTATTCCCATCCGGAGCGATAGGTGGCGCGTCGGTTACCTGACCGAAACCACCAGGCGAACACCAGCGTCAGGACGATGACCGGAATGACGACGGCCAGCATGATGCCGGTTGCGTCGTAGAGAATGACGCGCTCCGCCTGGCCTATTGGACCGTGGGAATCGAGCGGGCCTTCTTGGCACGAGGTAAGGAACACGCTGCCGCACACGATGCTGGTGAGGTGCGTCCATTTGCGCCACGGCTCGCCAGCGGCATTCCAGACTCCTAGCGCCGAGCGAATCCGTCGTGGGAGTCTCATCGCCCTGTTGACCGCAGTGCGTCGTTTCGTGAAAGCCACCATGCCTAAATCCTCTCCGATGAGCCGTCGGGTCCGTATCCCCCCGACGGGGGGCAATGGCGGTGCGCAGGAGCGTACAAGCGTTTTGAGATCGAGTGGAGTAAGGGGCATTGCGCCAGAGGCGCCTCTGCACGGAGGTGCCCGCCCCGCCCATAGCAGGCGCTGGCTGAGGATCAGCGGCACACGCGTCCGAGCGTATTCCGTGGTGAATGCGCGCCCTTTGCGCCTTTACCCTATTTGGTCTGATTGGCCGCGCGCGCGCTTCGATACCCACGCTCGAAATCACCGAGTACTTCGCCCCCCTGAGCCCCAAGCAGGAGAGCGCCGACCGCGATCAATGCTCTAGCGCCGAGTACCGATGAATTTTTGTGGTTGGGGCACGCCCCACGGGGCTCCATCGCTTCGACTGCGTTCGATTTGAGCGCATCGACTCCGTGGGTGGAAACTATCTTCTGGGTGAAGACAGTCCCGCGCTCAAAGCTCCTGAGAGCGGAGGTCCCTGGATCGGGTAGCAATATTGCGGAGCAAGCGTCATTGAAGGCAGTTCGATCAAGAACGATCCCTTGGAACGTGGCTTACCCCTGGGAACGGCTGAATCGCTCGCAGTAGGTCCGAATAGCACCGACCGGGCCGGTTGGTCATGCCCAGTACCCGCGCTTCCCGCTCGCCTGACTATCTTAAGGCACGCTGCCGGGCAACCAAGACCAAGTGCCCCACCCGGCTCCAAGCCGTGCGCAGAATTACACAAGCGGACGAGCCCTGCTTACAAGCACGCGCGGGCCCCGTCCTTTACGCTGCGGCCATGTCGAGTGCAGACGAAGCCATCGAGTTTTCCAGTGAGCTGAGCTCCGGGTATACGTCGGACAACTCGGCGTTGGCTTACCTCGCGACTCGAGGACATTCTCCACGGAATACCTGGGCTATCCGCCGAGAAATCGTTCGCGCCCGCGGTGCCCTCATGCATATGCAGCTGCATGAAGCCTCGAAATCGACGGCCCTTGTCAGACGGCTGCTTGGCAGCCGTAGTAAGTCGTACAGCGCCGGCTACGCGCGCGCCCTGCGGATGCTTGAGGCCTCGATCCTTGCCGCGGAGGATGACCTTTCAGCCGCCCGCAGTGCCCTCATGAGTCTTGATTTGCAAGCAGATGACACACTTGCGGCAGCCATTCTGCGATACGTTGACTGGAAGGACGGTGAACGCGAAAAACCTTGCGCTCCCGACACGGCGGATTACCTGGCTGCTCCCGTTGGCGGCAGGGCTGTAAGCCGGATACTGAGCCTTTGTGTAAGCGCCGCTCTCGCGTTTGATCGGTTACAGCTTTCCGTATCCGCCAACCTTGCCACAGAAGCGCTCCAGCTGGCGCGCACTCGCTACGGCAATAACTCGCCGATGAGCACCCTCCCCGCAGTACTACTGGCGCAAGTGGCCTACGAACAGGGCCGGCGTGACGAAGCCGAGGCTCTGTTGCGACCGCGGATCTCGGTAATTCGCACCTCAGGAATGCTGGAGTGCGTGGCGCGCGCCAGCGTGCTCCTTGCGAGACTTGCGTTGCATCGGGGTCGACACCGCGCCGCCTTGGCGCTGCTGCGTGAAACCGAGGCCCTCGGCCGCGCCCGAGGCTGGTCACGGTTGATTTCCATCGCATCGACGGAGCACACACGGACGCTGGAGGCTCTTCGTTACGAGCAGGAGCAACGCGCTGAGACTCGCACACCGATCAGAAGGAGATCCGCCTTTTCTCTCCTGAACGGCCGCCGCCCGGCCCAGGCCCTTGCACGAGCGGGCGTTGACAGCGCGTTATCTGATGAGGCGATGACGTTTTCAACGGTTGAGAGTGCATTGCGTCGTGCATCGGCGGCCGCTTCCTTGGGTTCGATTGAAGACAGTTACGAGCTCCTGGTTACTTGCTTACGAATTGGCGCTGCGCGGGGTTTGTGCATGACTTTTGTGGATGCCGGCGGCCCGATTTTGGCGTTGCTCGAACGTCTTTACTACGCGCTCCCAACGAATGATCCCCAACTCGCTGATCTGCGACCGTATATCGCGACGCTCCTGAGATCCACGCTCCAGTCGAGCTGCGAAGACTCCTCTCTAGTTACCTACCGCTCATTGTCACGTCGCGAAACTGGCATCCTACAGATGATCGCACTTGGGATGTCGAATAAGCGGATCGCCCAGTCCCTAGGGATCACGCCGGAGACAGTGAAGTCGCACGCCAAGAGCATCTTCGTCAAGCTCGCAAGCCATACTCGCGCTCAGGCGGTCGCCCGCGCCGAGGCGGTTGGCTTCCTCTAGCTCATGCGCTCGGTGAAACGTTTGATCGAGGTACGCATGCATTGGCACCCCGACCAGGATCGCCGATCGTAAGATCGGACTCCATCGAGCCGATAGCCGTCGACGCCCGCCACGCACGCCTCCACGCAGCCGGTGTCCCACCCATGAGCTGGCGAAAGTGCTTGCAGAGGTGAGCTTGGTCGGTAAAGCCACACTGCAGCGCGATGTCGCTCAAGGACGCATCCGTCTGCAGCATATATTGCTCGGCCAGTTGCAATCGTCGTCGGATTAAGAACGCGTGCGGTGCCTCACCAAAAGTTCGCTTGAAGGCGCGTGAAAAGTGCGCCTCACTGCGCTGAATAAGTACACAGAGATCCGCGACAAACAGCGGCTCTGCGATGTGAGCGTCGATGTAGTCCCTGATCTTGCGCGCCTGCCAGGCCAGCAGGCGCCCCCTGCCGTCTGTAGCTGCAGCTTCCGCTCCTGGATCGATCTGCTTGCGCAGCAACGACGCTGCTGCCACCAGCGCGTCCGCAGCATCCGCTTCGTAGGGGAGCTCACCAATGGCCTTCTCCAGCAGGGTGAGGACGCGTCGCACCCACAGGCAAGGTGGCGTCGCATTTAGCACCGAAATGGCCCCTAGGTGTGGAGTCTCAACAGGTTGTTCCTGTTGAGGCCCAGTCTGGACAGTGGAGGTTGACCGGCCAGGCTCGTATGCGGTCTGTGCCAGTTGTAACCGTGCAGCCAAGTGGGCAGTGCGGCATGGCGTTGCGTCGAGTGACTATAGGCGCGGGCATAAGCCCACTCCCGTAGCGCGCTTTGGATGAAGCGCTCGGCTTTGCCGTTCGTGCGCGGAGTGTATGCGCGCGTGTAGTGGTGAGTGAGGCCGAGGCTGTCACAGGCGGCGGCGAAGTCGCGGCTGCGGTAACAGCCGCCGTTGTCGGTATAGATACCCTTGATGCGTACGCCCAAGCCTGCGTAGTAGGCCACGGCGGCACGCAAGAACGCCACGGCCGCCTCAGCGCTCTCATCGGGCAGGATCTGAGCGTACGCCACACGTGAGGCATCATCGATGGCCACGTGCACGTACTCCCAGCCTGCGGTGCGATCCCGATGGCGCCAATCGCCCGTAATGCGATGGCCGACCTGAACGATTCGGCCTAGTTTTTTCACGTCCAGATGCAATAACTCTCCGGGCACGGCACGCTCGTAGCGACGGTACACGGGAGCCGGTTCCAGCTGACTCAGACGGCTCAGGCCACCGGCTTTGGCGATCCGAGCCACCGTCGAACGCGACAACCGCAGCTGTGCCGCTATCGTTGTAAGGGTGAGCCGCTGGCGGCGCAACGCCAGCACTGCCATCTTCAGAACCTCCGCAGTCGCCTGAGGCATCCGCTGCGGGCGCGAGCCTCGGTCCTTGAGCCCCTCCACGCCTTCCTCGCGGTAGCGCCTCAGCCACTTATCGGCGGTCTTAATCGACACCCCAAGCTCCTGAGCGGCCTGAACCTTCGCCCGACCACCCAATATCCGCTCCACCAGCAGCACTCGACATGACACCGTCAGCCTTGCATTCTGATGCACGTTCATTCGGGGCTCCCTTGACACTTTCGGCCTGGTAACCAAAAGCATCACCGGATGTCCCCGAATGGACAACCCTTCAACCAGGAATAACGTCCTGAGACTTCACACCTAGGTACGCGTTTGCCACGCTCGTTTCCCATAAACAGTCAGTGGTCGGAACTTGGGGACCGACGCGGTCTGCGGCGGGTGACGCAGTCGCTTGCGGCGGAAGAGTGCGCCGGACTGGTGCGCGCGGGGCGGCACGAAGAAGCGCGACTTGTCGCTGCCCGCTTGGGCTTCCACGATCTGCAGGCAGGAGGTGGTCCGTCCGACCTGCTTCACGACAAGGTTTTGCGCGCAGCATCGCGCTACGTGCTTCGGCAGTCGCCGACACTTGTCATCTGTGCCTTGGATCCTGCGATAGAATCCTGCCGGCGACGCGATTTGGCTCACCGTTCTGTGGAGCTACTGCTCATTCGCGCCCTGGCGCGCCAGCAGGCGAACGATTCGGCGGGGGCCGAGACCGACTTCATTGAGGCACTGGTCATTGCGGCGCCGAGAAGGTACCTGCGCGTGTTCCTTGACGAAGTGCGCGAACTCGGTCCCCTTATCGAGCGGCTAGACTTGGAACGGCTCCGCGGCTCGCAAGCCGCGCCCCTGGCGCGCCGCCTGCAACAACAGATTGTGCGCAAGCCCGAAAGTCCGCTACCCCACGCCTCGGGGACCGTGAGCGAGCAACTTACTCGGCGCGAGGTCTCGATCCTCAAGCGCCTGGAATCCGGCCTGAGTAATAAAGAGATCGCCGAAGCGATCTTTGTCTCGGAGGGCACGCTCAAGTGGCACCTCCACAATGTCTACGGCAAGCTTGACGTTAAGAATCGGTCCGGCGCGATTTCGCGCGCGAAAGGCCTCGGAATTCTCTGATCTGGGTCCGCGTTCCAGAAGGATACCTCACACCGCCGTCGATTCACCCTGGGCCTCATCTGCACACTGCGCGCTGTAAGCCGACTGCCCAAGGCTGAACCATCACGACGTGTCTTCCGAGCGCTTCGAGGATCTCGGAAACACCGCGGTATCCCCCCAACGGGGGAATGAACGTGCCCCGCCACGCGCCGTATAAAATCCCCTCGGATCAGGTTGTGAGACACGCCGACTACCTCATCGAGAAGAACCCAACGCCGCCACGATATCCTGGTCGATGCAGCTTCAGCCCTAAACCGCTTCCGGAGATTTAAGAACGTGGGACGACGCATCGCAATGTATTTCGCGTGGGATCGCGTTGCCGAGGCGGCTGCACCGCAGAGCGTTCTGGACGACCGCTTCCCTGCGCTCTTTGAGGTTCGTCGGCTTTTCTGGCCCGCGTACGAATCGTTGGGAAATGGAGTCATCCTGGAGCAGGGCATAGTGGGATTTATTGACCACATCTTTCTGCCAAACTATCGACTCTTTGCCCAGCTGACCGAGAGCTGGACACAGCAGCCTGTTCGCGTCCTGCATCGCCGGTCAAATGCGGCACCGGTATTGCCCGATCGCGAGCTACTCCGCGAATGCGAGACCCTCATCGTGATCAGCTTCGACACCCGACACTCCGGCCAGGAAGTGACCCCTGCCGAAGCTGCCGCGGTTCGCGAGTTTCTTGCACATCCCGATCACACGGTGTTTGTCTGTCCGCATCACAACATAGGGGATGCGGGGGATGAGCGCGAGCCTCTTGCGATTCAGAAGGCGGAGTTCGAGCATCACGGGGACAAAGCGATTCCAGGGCGACAGCGCTTCGGGTATTTCGCACTGTCATTGATGCGCAGTCTCGGGATCCCTATTCGCAATCGGTTTGGTTTTCGACCAGCTGTTGCAGCGGACAGTCAGCCGATGCCCTTCGTTCGGATGAGCCCCGAGCGCGCAGGCCTGCTGACCGATCTCTCGACGCTGAACCTGCATCCGCATCTTCCGCACTTCGAGCGTTTGGAGCAAAGCGTCGATTTACTCGACGTTGTGGTGTGTCAGCGCATTGACGAACGTGCCCCACCCCATCCGCTTGCAAAGGGACGTCGGGCCTTCGATTCCGTGTTGCAGTCGCGAGCCGATCTATTCGAAGGCCTCTTGTTTGTGACTGATGCGACGCTCTGGAACTCCGCCTCCGGAGGGCTTAACGAATTACAAAAGCTCTGGCGCAACGTCGCGCTCGATAAGCCGGCCGAGTAGATAGGGCCGAGCGCCGGCAACTTCGTTCAGGCGGCACCCGTCGGCAAGCTTTGGCTAGCTGCCCGGCGCCCACCCTTTCACCGCGCGCTCGCCATAGGGCACGATTGGTGGACCCTTAGAGATCATGATGCCCGCGGTAGTTTTAGGTCTTGGGCTCGGAACCAAACCCGTTACGTAGCGTGTAGCACACGCTGTCATTCGTTTTGACTTCCAGTGGAAAGCCGCCGTGGCACTTGGCCTTGGAACGATATCCAGGTTTTGCGGAATCCGACGTCGGTGACCACACCGA
This sequence comes from uncultured Pseudomonadota bacterium, assembly GCA_963850955.1. Classification (GTDB taxonomy): domain Bacteria; phylum Pseudomonadota; class Gammaproteobacteria; order Steroidobacterales; family Steroidobacteraceae; genus 13-2-20CM-66-19. The sequence goes on along the minus strand of CAWKMW010000004.1, from coordinate 2,036,956 downwards.
GCGTGTTTCTCCGAGGAACTGAGTCACTGCCCGTATCGTCGGTGTCTGGTACGGCGGATTGTCTTTCCAGTAGCGCTGCATTCCCACTAAAGGCTCATCGGCGTCGGAATTTCTCTCACAGAGCGCCGAGACCAGATAGAGAAGTGACTTGTTGTAGAGGCCGGGGATCTCAGCATAGCCACCCTCAAGACGATCGCTGAGTCCGAACACGCGCAGGCGAGCCACGCGCTTGTTCCAGACCGGCAGAGCCTTTGCCATGCGTCTGAAACTCAGCGCCGCAGCCATGAAGATAACTTCGGCCTGGAGCTGGCAGTCTTGACGCGTCTCGAGCGCCTCAAGAAAGCGGTTCACGTAAATACTACCGGCACTGTGGCCCAATAAGGTCAGACGGAGGGTCGGACGCGCTTTCCAGAGCTTGCATACTTCATCCAAAAAAACGGTTCCCCCGGCCAGCGGATCCTGGTCGAACGCCTTGTCTATGATCTCCTTCATCGCGCCCCAGATCTCCTTTCCTGCGAAATCGTTCAACCCGAGGGCAATATAGAGTTCCTCGATGATCGTGGTCGACACGCCATGGTCGTGTCCGGTGTTCAGGCGGTGGAAGATTCTCCAGAGAGGCCCGTGTTCTCCCCGAAGATCCTTGGGCCGAAACATGCGCTCCTTCGCGGGTCGTGCCTTCTCCAGATCTACGAGGGACTGGCTAAAGTCTTCGAGCTCCTGAGTCGTGACGCCCAGTTGGACCGGCTTCCGCGCTGCCCACGCAAGATCAAACGGCTGCGCCTTGGCCACGACGTCTCCAAGCGACGCCGCGCGTGGTCGCTTCGGCAGGGCGCGGGCCCGGGCTCTAAGCGCGGGGCCGGTATCCAAAGCAACCGAGATCTTGTTGCCGACGAGAGTGAGCGCGCGATCGGCTGCCCGAACAAACCGGGGATCCTCCGCATGGTGACGCAGGAGGTCATCCAGGGCATCCAAAATGCCGGAGCGCCAGATGAAAAAGAAGGGGTAGGCCCCTGAGGCGCCGTAACCCGGAAAAAGACGGTGCGCGGACTTTAGCCCGTCTGCCTCGGAGACCAACCCGCCGTGAAAAAAAACGCACACGTGGTCGCTCTCTTTGGGAGACTGGAGGCGCGCGAACGCGGCGTGAAGCTCTTCGGCGCCCTTCTGAGAGAGCTGGCCGTCGGCGAAGTCGACATCGTGATCCGGGTCAGGCGGCAGGGATTGCACTTGCGCGTCATTACTCATTGAGTGCGGCCCAAAGCGTGGCAACGGAACGGCAGTCCTGGGCATTCGAGCACCAGTAACTGACCGGATCTCATCGATCCGGTGTAGCCCCAGGGGCTCATCGCGGCGTGTGCCGCGCCCTCACATAAGAGCGGTGCTGGCTTCGTCGATCAGGCTCACGATGGCCTCACCCTGAGAGGCCAATGATGCGTGACTTGCCTGCAGCGTGATCGTCTTGCGCGGCCGGATCCGCTCCGCCATGAACGCTTCGGTCTCCGGCGGGATCATCCGGTCGTTCGCAGAGATCTGATACCAGCTGGGCTTGTTCATCCAGGCCGGCGGTCCGGACTGATCCGCAAAACAGCGGGCAGCGATCGGCTTTTGCGTCAGCGCCATCACCAAGGCCTCCTCCGCGTCCAGATCCTGACAAAAGCTCTCATGGAACCTGTCCGGATCGATCCAGAGGAACCCGTACTTATCGGGTTGCACACTCGCCGCACCTGCCGGTGGCGCGCGCAGCGCTCCGATACTGCCGAGACTCTCGCCCGCATCGGGTGCGAAAGCGGCGACGTAGATGAGCCCGATGACGTTCGCGGTGTGGCCGGCCCCGGTAATCACGGCACCCCCGTAGGAGTGCCCCACGAGCAGCGTCGGACCGGGTTGCGCCTCCGCGAGCTTCGTCGTCCGATCAATATCGTCTGGCAGTGACGTGAGCGGATTCTGCACCGCTCGCACCCGATAGCCTTTGTTGTGCAAGGCCGGAATGACATGGCGCCAGTGCGAGCCGTCGCCCCACGCGCCGTGAACCAACACGATATTCGGTTTGCTCGCCATGGACGTTCTCCGTTGAGAGTGGATGTTCCTGAGTGAGCGCGCGCGAACATATTCGGGCGCAGCCAGAGGAGCGGCCGATCATACGCCGAGTTCGCGACAAGGAGCTTACGGAACTCGAGCTGTGCCTCGACGGATTCGTGTTGCGGAGCTTGTGCGTCGGCTGCGTGTGCGATGGGGAGCCGCTCGCGAGGGACGGCACCATCCCGAGAGTCGCCCCATGCTGCAGCAGTACGTGAGATCGATGAGAGAGTCGTTGGGCCGGGAGCGAGACCACGGTCGGCATCTTGCACCACGCGGTGCGGATGGCTCGTTGGGTCGGAGTTATAGGGTGCTCAAGCGACGCACCGGTGCCACATTCCTCCTTGGTCAACCATCCAGCTTCCGGATTCTTTCAATTTGCCGGCTTCGTCGTAGAGATTCACGAAAAGGACAGGCACTCCCCGCTCGCGAGACGAGGGAAGCGACATCTCGCAGGTGAAGAGCCAAGTGTTGAAGGCATCGGCCCAGCACACCCACGTGTAACCCTTCTCGGACTCGAGAGCCACGATTCGCTGCAGTTGGGGAGGCAGCGTTGCGGGGTCACGTATGGGATAGCAGTCTTTAGGCAAGACATTCGTGTGGGTGACCAAGGCCTCCAACAATCGCTCTACCTCGGATGGCTGTTGGATCCCGCGCAACAGGAGGGTTTTCATAACGGCCATTCCTCCCTGCAGAATCTGTGGTGCGGCGCCCCGGGCCTGCGGACTAGGCAGCCCAGGGCGCCTGATCACGGCTAAGCCACTTAGGAGGACCCACCGTGACTGCTAAGCACGCTACGGGGCGCTCGTGTCGCGGCACAATCACCCGAAAGGGGTGAGATGGATGCGGTTCTCGAGACAGTATGCAGCGCGCGCGCCTGCACCGGCTCATCTCCTCCTCGCCAGCAGTCCGGGGATGCTCATTTGCGGCCAGCCACTCATCGGTGCCGACTGCCGCGAATCGTGCCGTGCGTTAAGGCCAATCCCCCAGCAGGTGCGCCAAATCGGTCCTTTTCCTCGTGGAACGAGCACCTGTAGATCCGATCCGCTTGAGATGGTGTTCGAGGAATCAACAGCGGTCCGCACTGCTCCTTGGTGGGATAATACCGCCGTGAGATATTTGGCTGTGATCTCCGTGCTGATCGGCGCGAGCGTGACCGGCGCGTCCAGCGCCCAAACCCTGCCTCCGCAGGACTGGCCCATGTTTGGTGGCAATGTGGAAAGTACCAGCGCCAACCCGAGTCCCACCGGCATCACTGCTGGTAACGTCGCACAACTCACACGCCGGCAGATAAAGCTGGATGGCACCGTGGATTCCAGCGCCATTTACCTGCAGGGCGTCACCGTCCACGGCACCCGCCACGATGCCATCTTCGTCACCACTACCTACGGCAAAACGCTGGCGCTCGATGCCAATAGTGGCGGCGTTTTGTGGGAATACACGCCGTCCAGTTATCAGACGCTAGCGGGCACGCGCCAGATTACCAACTCCACCCCGGTGGCCGATCCCGATCGGCAATTCATCTATGCCGCCTCGCCCGACGGGTATATCGAAAAGCTGGCCGTAATCGATGGCCAGCCTGTCTGGCGCACCTCCATCACCAAGCTGCCACTGCGTGAAAAGATCGCTTCGCCCCTGAAGTTCTTCCAGGGTCAGGTGATTGCCGTTACGGCGGGCTACATCGGCGACCGGCCGCCCTATCAGGGCCATGTGGCCATTCTCGACGGCAACTCCGGCAACCTCCTGCAAGTGTGGAACTCGCTGTGCAGCAACCGCACTGGGCTGATTGAGCCTGAATCCTGCCCGCAAACCCAATCGGCCATCTGGGGGCGTGCGGGGGCTGTGATCGATCCCGGCGACGGCGACATCTTCATCGCTACCGGCAATGGCGACTGGAACGGCACGACGGATTGGGGCGATTCGCTCATCGAGTTCAATGCCAGTGCCGCGAAAATGCTGGGCAACTACGCCCCGACCAATACCGAGGAACTGAAGGCGCGTGATCTGGACCTGGGCTCGAGCTCGCCCGTGCTGTTGGGCGGCGACTTGGTCGCCCAAGGCGGGAAGGATGGCAAGGTCCGCCTGCTCAGCCGCGAGGCAATCGCCGGCGCCGCTCCCCACAAGAACCACGAACTGCAAACCATTTCCACGCCCAGCGGCACGGATCTGTTCGCCCAGCCGGCGGTATGGAAGCACGACGGCCAAACCTGGATGTTCGCCGCCGATAACGGCGGCACAGCGGCTTGGGAGGTGGAAAATCTCCAGCTTCAGGAAAAATGGAAAAATGGCACCGGCGGCACCAGTCCGTTCGAGGCTGGCGGGCTGCTGTTCGTCTACGCGCGTGAGGGCGGACTGAACGTGTATGACGCGGCTTCGGGCAAACACATCGCCACGCTGCCGTGTGGCACCGGCCATTGGAACAGCCCTATCGTCCTGCAGGGAGAGATTATCCTCCCCGAAGGCAACGCCAACGATCACGCCACTAGCGGCGTGCTGGACCTTTGGAGCCTGCCCAGCGGAAAGTAGCTGCCTAGCACTCGTTTAACTTAATCCCCTCTTAATCTATAAGCTCCGGCGCGTCTTCCGGGAATCCGGGCCCGTGCCGATGGGCAACGTCCCCCGAACGATTTGCGGTATGCCACAGAGTGAGTGCGGCAGCACACCACGCAGCAGCGCGGCATTGCTCGTGCCAAAGGTCCGACTCGCACCGGTTTGATGTCTCCAGCTCATTCGAGCTAAACGGATGACCGGACTTTCCCCGTGCGAGCCTGAGCTACGTTTATTGCTAAGTTCGAGGTCAGATCGGCGTCAGGGCGCAATCGCAGGAATCGGTTGCGATCATTTACCTTGACCTTAACAGCTTCAAGAGAGTAAACGACACGTTCGGACACTCTGTGGGCGATGCCGTGCTGCGGACCGTCGCAGCCAAACTCACCCGCACGTTGCAACCCTTCAAGGCCGAACACAGACACGTCTTCGTGGCCCGATTCGGCGGGGATGAATTTGTCATCCTGCTGCGGCACGCTGCGGCGCGGGCACTCGCGGTGCGCATCGCGGAACACTGCAGCGCTACATTCAAGGAGCCCATCGCCTACGAAGGCATGGAGTTCTATTCCGCGGCGAGCATCGGGGTTGCGCTCTTCCCGGGCGACGGTAGCGATGTTGCCACGGTACTCAAGCACGCAGACATCGCGATGTACCAAGCCAAGACGGGCGCCGGTGAGTCTCCGGCCGTCTATACCCCCGCGATGAGCAGTCGTCTGCGCGACTGGCTTGACCTGGAGGCGCGCCTGCGACGCGCCGTCCGAGATGAGCGGCTGCATCTGGTTTATCAGCCAAAATTCCGAATCGGCGACAATCGGCTTAGCGGGGTGGAGGCGCTCGTGCGCTGGTGCGATCCAGAGCACGGCGAGATCCCGCCGACGCGCTTCATCGAGATCGCCGAAGACAGCGGGCTCATCATCGAGATGGGAAGCTGTGTCGTGCGCAGCGCATGCCGGCAGTTGCGTGCCTGGCTGGATCGCGGCTTCGCGATCCCGATAGCCCTCAACGTGTCAGGCAGGGAGCTCCTGCATGGAAATCCGGCGCGTGTTATCGAGACCGAGGCCGCGGCGGCCGGTGTACCCGCCTCGCTAATCGAAGTCGAGATCACCGAGTCCTTGCTGGTTAAGGACTCCGCCGCTGTGCGCAGCGCGCTTAAGAGGCTGCGGCAGCTCGGCTGCCGCATTGCGCTTGATGACTTCGGAACTGGCTACTCCTCACTTGCCTATATCACCCGCTTCCCGCTCGATCGGATCAAGATCGACAAGGCGTTCGTGCGCGAGGTAGATCGCTCGGCAAGCGATGCCGCAGTCGCCAATGCGATCTTGTCCATAGGGCAGAGTCTCGACCTCGTCGTTACAGCGGAGGGAATCGAACGTCCCGGTCAACTGGAGTGGCTACGCGCGCGCGGTTGTCACGAGGCGCAGGGATTTCTTCTGTCGCGACCCTTGTCGCCCGTCGACCTGGAGCGCAGATTTCTTCTCTCTGCAGATGCTGGTCATCTTGCTGGGGATGAACGATCGTTCACAGTCAACCTGCGGAGCTAAGAATGCCGCGCACCGCACGGCACCCGGCGGTATTCATACCTCGACACGCCGGTGCGAAAGTACGGAAACAGTAGAGTCGGGATGTGACGCGGTGACATTAGGTTCGGGTTGTCTGTTGCCGCCTCTTTCGTCTGGCGGTGCCCAAGTACCCTCGCCGTCGCTCCGTTTTCACACCCCGCTCATCGAACCGGACGTGCGGGTCTCCCGCATCCGGCTCTCGGACAGAACATCACGCCTTCACCCACGACGGGCCGCGTCCAAGCTGTGTGAGACGTACGAGACCGAAGTACCCGTACAGGTGCGAGAGTGGGTAAGTCCCACCCCGGCGTCCCCCCGTTTTATGCTTGCGGCGCAGCCACCGGCGTAACCGCACAGCGGTGTAGTTGTCGAGGGCCCGATACGCGGGGCGGACGGTGCCTACCTTGAAGTAGTTCGCCCAGCCGCGCAGCGTGCGGTTCAACTGTTCCACCAGCTCTGTGGTGTCTTGCCACGTCATCGAGTTGCTCGTGAGCGCATGGATCTTATCGACCGTGCGCCGGATGCTCTTCTTGGACGGCCGCATGCCCAGATAGGCTCTGCCGGTCGTCCGCTGATACATCCGCCCGAACGTGTACCCCAGGAAGTCGAACGTCCCTTCCGGGACCGTGCAGATTCGTGTCTTCTCCTCGTTGACCGTCAGCTTCAGTCTCCCCATGAGCTCGCGCATGCGGACCAGCGCCTCATCGGCGTTGCCCCGTGTACACAGGATCACGAGATCATCCGCATAGGTCACGATGCGAGAGCCGAGGCTCTCCTCAAGACCGAGCTTCTTCCACCCCAACACGAACCGGCGCATATACAGATTCGCCAGCAGTGGTGAGATGGGTGAGCCCTGCGGGATGCCGCGTCCGTTGTCCTTGGCCTCGGTCGTGCGCCTCTTCCGGCCTCGATCGTCGGTGTCTTCGACGGTACATTCCAACCACATCTTGATCAGATGCAGCACACGCCCGTCCACGATGCGCCGCGCGAGCGAGCGCATGAGGTCAGCGTGCGGGATGCTGCCGAAGTAGTCCGCGAGGTCGGCGTCGACGACTTCCGGATGGTCATAGAACAGCGTCTCCTCCACCTCCCTCACCGCCTGCTGGGCATTGCGGCCCTGACGGTAGGCGTATTGCTCGGGTGGAAGGTCGGCTTCGAAGATCGGGTCGAGCACCAGCATCGCTGCTGTCATGCACACCCGGTCACGCAGAGTCGAGATGCCCAGCGGCCTCAAGTTGCCGTTGGCTTTCGGGATATACACTCGTCTGATCGGATCCGGACGGTAGCTCTCCTCCCTGAGCGCAAGCGCCAGTTCGCCAAGCCACCGCTCCACGCCGTACGCCTCGATGTCCCCAAAGTCCTGACCGTCTACACCCGGCGCCCCCTTGTTGGTGCGGCACTGAGCGTAGGCATGCGCCAGGATGTCCTCGCGGTAGATCTTGTCGTACAGGGCGTAAAAGCGGTACCCAGCTTCCGTCTTCGCTTTCGCGTGTAACGCACTCTGCAGCTTCTGAACACTTTTCGGAGTTGATAGGTTTCCCAATCTCCTGTCCCTCACTACGTCTTTGCGTTTGTCCTGAACCAAGGCCCCTTCCCTCCGTCGGCGTTACCCGGCTTCATCGGTACTACGAGCCTCTCCGTCACCCCAGGGCGCCCGGACCTTCCCTCGCGGGCGTCCGGTTGGCCCTCCTGACCACGCCTTGGGGCTTCCCGTGTTGCGTGCGCTTCCCTTGTGTACATGCTGTCGCCATTACCCCGGCGCGGCGACTGGGTGCCTCGTCTGCTCACTTCCCCAGCCATGTCAGCCTTCCCCGATTCGGGTTCCGGGTCGGCCCGCGCATCGTCCTTTTCGAGGCTTGCTCGGCGTTCACTCGCGTTACGGCCTGTACACTCGCGCCGTCACCGTATGTCGTGACAGCTTCACCGAAGGCTTCAACCGTTTCGTTACCTCCACAGTTGCTCCGGTTGCATCCGGCTGGAGCAGTTGCCGGGTGGGACTCTCACCCACTGGAAAGCGCCGCCTTTTCACGGCGCACCCCGATAACTGTCATTCATGTTGGGCCATCGGGGTCATCGGGCAATGTTGGACACATGAAAATGCCTGCGAGTAAGCTGCCGCTCATGGTGGATAAGAAACCCTTGTTAGGCACCTGGAGATTGAAATCATGCGTCCTAACGACGGCAGCAGGCCAGCGGTTAACTCCATACGGAGAGAACCCAACGGGTTACCTCAGTTACTCAGCCGATGGTCGTATGCAGGCGATCGGAGCCGCAAGCGGTCGGATAGTGCCGAGCGCCCCCACTCCACCGGAAAATGAGCGAATAGCACTCCACGACACGATGTTCGCGTACGCGGGCACGTACTCGGTAGAGACCGGCAAGGTGATCCACCACGTCGATATTTCCTGGAACGAAGTCTGGACTGGCACCGATCAGATTCGACTCTTCAAGATGAACGGCAACACCCTCACGCTCACAACGCACGCCAAGGACCCCGCAACTGACACAGAGGCTCACTACGCTCTTGTGTGGGAAAAGGTAGCCAGTCCACCCTGACGTGGAACTCGATGGCAGAAAAGCAGCAAAGTTCTGTTCGCGCTGACACGCCGACTCATGACAGCCCAACCGACGCGAACGCCAACTGCAGCGTGCGATCGCACGGGATCACCCAGGCCGCGGGCATTGCACCCTTCTGGGGCCGGCCCGCTGACCCCGGCGCGGCCACGCAAGCGTAAACCCTGGTCGACTATTTCTTTAGAATCGGCCGACCTTCGTGCTGGACGAGCAGGTCGTGCATGTCGTTCGCGTGCTCTTCCTCCTGTGCCAGGATGCGCTCCAACATCGTTCGGGTCGTGGGGTCCTTCTCCGCAAAATAGCGAACCATGTCGCGATAGGTCTCGATGGCCACCCGCTCGGCGACGAGATTCTCTCTGATCATGTCGATCAGATTCTTACCTTCGACGTACTGCGATGAGGCACGTGAGAGTAAGCCTTCCGGGTTCATGTTCGGCTTACCGCCCAGCTGATTGATGCGTTCGCACAGCATATCCAGGTGCTCTTCCTCCTCTTTGGCGTGCTGGGAGAATTCCTCCTTTACTGCATCGCTCGAGATGCCGGTCGCCACGACGGCGTGATACTTGTAACGAAGCACGCAAACAATCTCAGTGGCCACGGCATGGTTCAAGAGTTCGACTGCCTGCTTCACGTCCCCCTGATAATTGTCCGTGACTGCGCCGGCATTGAGCTGCGCGCGAGCCCGGCGGCGAATGCTCTCCACGTCTGCGAGAAACGACCCGGCCTGCTGCGGTTCACCCTGGCGGCCAATGGCCTCGGCCGCGGCCATCTCCTGCGCCTCGCGCTTGTTCTTCGGCGCTGCCGCGCGAGCCGCGCGCTCGATGTCCGTGCGCCGAACGAACTTGCGCACGTCGCGGTCATATCGGCGCGCCGCCTCGTAGTCTCCCTCACCCTGCAGCTTGGCGGTTATCCGGGTCTTCCCGAGAATTACATTGGGCTTCGACTTTTTCGGCGTTTGTTTGCTTTCCATTCCCAGTCTCCTTCAAGAGTTGCGCTCGGCCAGACGGACCGCGCGGGTGATCGGGTTTTCGTAGTCGCTTAGAATAGTGGCCTGGCGTGCAAAGGTCGAGCACAGCGCCGCCTCGGTTTGCACGGGCGAGTCAGCGAATCCAGCTTGGTGTGGACGAAGTTAGGGCTCGTTTATGTTCGAATACGCTTCGAGCAGCGCCTTTTCAATGACAACGTCCGAATCCTTGGTCAGCATCTCGGGGTACTTGGCTAGATAGTCCCGTACCATGAGAACAGCCCTCTCACAGGGCGGCCGATCCGTAGAAAACTTAGTTTGCATCAGCGGAACAAGTATCGGCAGAGCCTCAGCCATCCCGTTGAGCTTTTGCGGATTTATGTAGTGCAGTTTCCTTGCGTCGCCCACGGCCCTGGCCAGCAGATTTGCCCTCAGCACCAGGTATTCTTCCAGGTCGACGATTGCGCAGACGTACGATCTGACGACCAGCGCATCGTTAGAGTCATTGTTCGACAGGCTCTCGTGCGCATTGAGACGCTCATATTGGCTAATTCCATTGCGCAGCCACACGCCATCGCGCTGCTGCGCATTCTCCGCCTCATCAGCGGCCCCGCCGCGGTACGCGACGAACGCCAAGACGGCTAGAAGGCACCGCATAGTCCGCCTCACCCGAGGCGAAAGCTCTGCCCTTACCCTCGCGGTTCCCATTTTGATTCCTCACTGAAGGGTCGCCACGCTCGTGAGTGGCTCATGCGACCCCGTTTGAATGGCTAACTGACTGCGGCCCCCGTCGCCCGGACCATTAGTCGCGCTAACGCTAAAGCTACGCCACGTTTTCCCCGCGACCCAACCGGTCGTCGAGCCGGCCACCCGCATGACGCCAGAGGGTATATTGGTGCTGGACATAGAGCATGCGAACGACATGCACAATCATCGGGGTGCTCACGAAGATAAGCCATGTCGCGATAGCTTAAGGAGCGAAAATGTCCCAAACCGTTGCTGAGCTCTTGGTGGACGCGCTCGAAAAGACGGGCGTGAAACAGATATTCGGGCTGATCGGCGACTCTTTGAACCCGCTCGCCGACGCGGTGCGCAGAAGCCAAATTGAATGGATCGGCGTGCGCCACGAGGAAGGCGCCGCACTGGCCGCTGCCGGCCAGGCCAAGCTCACGGGCAACCTCGCGGTGTGCGCCGGAACGACCGGTCCGGGAAGCACGCATTTGGTCGCCGGCCTGTACGAAGCCGCCCGGGACCACGCCCCGGTTCTGGCACTCTCGGGCGACATGCCCCGGAAGTTCCAGGGGATCGACTACATCCAGACGACCAAGCCCGACCTTCTTTTTCGCGATGTCAGTCTCTACACGGAAACCATCAATTCACCCGAACAGGCGCCGGCCGTCATTCATCAGGCGATCGCCGCGGCCTACGCTGGCCGCGGTGTCGCCCATCTAACACTGCCCCAGGACGTAAGCGCGGCCAAGGCGGAGGGCGGCCTGACGAGCGTCGCAACACTCAGGCACCGTCAGGAGTTTGCCGCGAGCCTTGCGGATGTGGCCGAAATCGCGCGCCGGATCGACCAGGCGGGTACCGTGCTAATCATGTGCGGCAACGGATGCCACGGTGCCGGCGATCTGCTGCGCGCTCTTTCCGACCGGCTCAAGGCTCCGCTGATCCATTCGGTCAAGGGCAAAGACATCATGCCTTACGACGACCCGCACTGGATGGGTGGCATCGGCATGATCGGAACCAAGGCCGTCTACAACGCGGTCATGCACTGCGACCTCCTCTTGATGGTCGGTACCGACTATCCCTACTCTGATTTCCTGCCGCGTTCCGGCAACGTCATTCAGGTCGACGAGCGGCCGCAGGTGCTGGGGCGGCGCGCGCCAACGGTGCTGGGTGTCACCGGCTCGGCACGCCCGACCCTTAAGCTGTTGCTCGACCAGGTTGGGTCTAAGAGTGACAGCACCTTTTGGGACAAGGTGACCCAAGAGCGTCGCAAATGGGATGCCTTGTTGGACAAGCAGGCTGATCTGGCACGAAGTGCGGACCGCATCCATCCGCAGGCGGTCGCCCGAACAGTGGGCGATCTGGCCAGGCCCGATGCAGTATTCGTCTTCGACACCGGTCTGAACACGCTCTGGTCAGCCAATTGGATCCGGCAAAGTGGTTCTCAGCGAATCATCGGCTCTTTCAATAACGCAGCCGTGGGAACCGCGCTAGGGCAGGCCAACGGGATACAAGCGCTGGATCGCTCGCGGCAAGTGATTGCGCTGTGTGGCGACGGCGGCTTCAACATGCTGATGTGCGAATTTCTCACCGCCGTGCATCACAAGCTGCCGATCAAGGTCGTGATTTTCAACAATTCCGGCTTCGGGTTGATAACGCTTGAGGCAGAAAGCGTGGGCTTGCCTGCCTATCGTAAAGGCATCGAATTCCCCAATCCCGACTTTGCAGCCCTGGCACGCGCCTGCGGCGGTCACGGCTTTACCGCAAGAAACCCCGACGAGCTCAAGGAGGCTCTCAGCGCGGCCTTCGCGATCGAAGGTCCGACGATCACCGACGCCGTCGTCGCTTCTAATGAGCTGCCGAACTTGCCGCATCTCGAATTGGACGTGATCGGGCGCGTCGCCGTGGCCAAGGTCAAAGAAGCGCTTCTTGCCCTTAGCTGTGTCTGATACCCACCCTTGGAGGATATGGCACGTGAACACATCAGCGAATAACTCTAGCTGGGAACCCACGCACCCTGCGGAACACGGCCGGCTGGACGCCGCGCGGCTTAGCACGTTGCCGGAAAGTGCGTTCGCGTTTCCGCAGTCGCGCAAGGAGCCCATGACGGATGGATCGCACGTTCGCACCGCGCTCGCGAGATTTAATCAGGTCATGGACGTCAGCGATGCGGAACGCGACCTGGCATTTGCCAACATTCAAAAGGCCGCCAGATACTATGGCGTGGAGATACGCGAAACTGACTGGCGTCAGCTGATCCGCCGCAAGAGCTAGACCTCCCTCGCACGCCCACCCCCTTCGCGAGCGTGAGCTCGGGATTGGGGCTGGGAATAAGAGAATGGAATGAGGTGGGATGCGTCGGCTGGCTTTGCGCAGCGGTCGCGTGCGCGAGTGACGGCCGAGGAGCTGCGCTCAATGCAATGAGAATACGCGCCGGATATTGGCGGCCACCCGCTCCGCCAGTCCCTCTTCGGGCTGCTCTGTGTCGTCATAGTGGTCAAGTACGATTCGATTCGCAAGCTGCCGGCTCGCAAGACTTTCGCTCAGCTCCGCGGCCAAACCGGGACGAGCCTTAATAAGCGGAGAGAGCGCCGCCTTGGAGATCTCATAAATCACGACCCGAGTGAGCGCGGCGAGTTCGCCTTCGAGTGGCTTGCCGGTAAGCAGTCCAACCTCCCCGAAATAGTCCCCTGGTGCCAGTCGGGTAACCTCAATCTTACGGCCATTAGCCTCCACCGAGCCCACTAGAACGCCGTAGCTGACGATGCATAAAACCTCCAAGATGGTGCCGGTCCGCACCACGACCTCGCCTGCCTTGTAATCCTTTCGCTGCATCTGCGCCGCCAGGGCTGCCTTTTCGTCGGCGGTCAAGGTCGAGAACAGCGAGATTCCCGCAAGCAGGCGTTCGGGAATTCCCGACTCCCCTTCGGCCTCCGGGGCGGCCCCGGTCGGTATGCCGCCAAGGCGTGGCGAAAACCTGGCTCCGGCCGCAGCCGCCGCCCGATGGACCCGATTGAAAAGCTCATTTTGTGCCCGGTCGACAGCGCTGATATCGGCAACCGAGAAGGAGAGCTCGAAATCGATCATCTCTGCGCTGAGATCCTTGATGGTGACGGTCGGCTCAGGCGTCCGCAGGATATGCGTGCTGCCGAGAAGCACCTCCTTCAGTAGATTGGAGCCCGCCGCGGGCGTCAGCGACGGCTCCAATCTGATCCGGATGCTGGCGCCGTGGATCGTGGTTGGCGTGCTGCAGTTCACCAGCCTGGATTTCGCAATGACGCTGTTGGGGATGATCGCCACGTCCTGGTTTCCCGTCAGGATGTGTGTCGCGCGCCAATTGGTTTCGATCACCTTACCCTGCAGGGTGTCGTCCAGAATGATCCAATCGCCCACGCGGTACGGGCGCTCGATATTAAGAACGATTCCGGAGAAAACGTCTCCGAGGGAGCTTTGCAGCGCCAGCCCGAGGATAATCGCCAAAGCGCCTGAGGTCGCCAGCAACCCCTTCACTGGCAGATCGAAAACATAGGCGACGATTCCGAAGGTCGCAGCGAGGTAGATCAGCGCGGCCAACAGGTCCTGAACCAGTTTCGTGTCGCGCGGCCGTCGCTCCAGCCCGACGAACGCACGCAAGAAACCGACGGCGAGCCACGCCGCACCCAGCCACCAGATCACTTCGAGCACGCCCACAAAGAGACGCATGCGTTCGGTCCCAGTCGACACGCCCGGGTGATAGGGGACAACGCCGCCGGCCAGCAATAGTCCGGTGAGGATGGCGAAGAACAAAAGCTGTACGAGGAAGCACACCAAGGCACTGCGTCCCTGCCAATAGCGAGCGCCGAGGAAGCCAACAATGGTCACAGCCCCTGCCAAGAAAAGCGGCTGAGTCGCCGTGGCCAAAATGGAAGAGTATGAGATGGTCATAAGCTGATCGAAAATTATCGAAACGCTCTCACACCGTAGCACCCGGATTCACACGCGGGAAGCACGCTTTAAACTGGGCCCCCAAGGAACCTCGTCGCGTACAACACGCAGCGGCCCCACAGCTCACTCGGCGCCTGACTCCCGGGGAGTACACCGAAGGAGGTCAAGCGAGCGACAAAGAAGGGGTGGCGTTTTTAACCGCCGAACGTTCCCCCCGGTCCAAAACGCCGATGGGTCGACCGACATCTATTTCGGTCCGAAGTCTGCAGGTGCCGGAAAGAACTGGTTGGCCACGCTGCCTAACAAGGGGTGGCTCACTCTGTTCCGGCTCGCTGGCCCAAAGAAGGCTTTCTTCGACCAAACCTGGAAGCCGGACGACATCAAACGGCTGCCGTAACGCAGCGAGAACTTAATGAGTCGCAGCTGCATGTACTGCCAGAGGTTAAACGCCAGGTTTGTGCGATTGCTGCCAGGGCCGCGACGACTCGCCCTCTGCGCTTGACAGGATGACTGCCAAGGCTGTAGCACATCCGATTAGCTCGTCGTCGTCCGTCGGCCCGCGACAGCAATCCGGACCGTTCGGCTAACGGCGCCGCAGCACGGTGGTGAGGTCTTCGCCTGAAGCATCACCGCGCAGGTGCATCGTCACTGCTCTACTGGCACCCAGCCGACATCGGGATCGAACTCGGTCATTGCGGTTGCGGTCTCTGTCGTGGTCTTGCCCAGATCCTTTTGAAGCAGCGTCCCATCCTGGTCGATGATGAACGTCATCACGCCCGAGTTACCGTATTGCGCGGGATAGGCGACGAAGGCAAATCCACGGACCATTTTCCCCTCCACCAAGTAATTCATCGCACCGCCCGGCGCCTTATCGCTTTGTCCTTTCAGCATGCGGAAATAGTAGCCGTGGAAGGGAGTGTGTACTTCGGAGTTACCGCCATAGCCTTCGGAGGTCGCAAACGCCACCAGGGGTCCAAGCGGGCTCTGGGGTTGACCGTCCGCCGCCTTCCAGTACAAACCGTTCTGGCTGCCGGGGTCACTGATAAGCTTCACAGCGTATTGATGCTCGGTTGCGCCATCGTGCAGCTGAGAGAAATACTCGGCCTGAGCATCGGCCGCCGCCCGACAGACCTCGATGACTGCCAGTTCATTGCGGCCAATACGACGGTTGAGAATCTCCTCCTTCCCGGCCGCGGGATCGAAAAGCCACTGCCCGCTCTGGTTTTTTCTCAGCGGGATGGGGAATGGGAAATTCTCAGCACCCACCAGCAGGATTTGGGAAGCATCGGGCATTGTGCGCCAGCGGTGCATCACCTCATATCCGGCCGCGAAGGCGCGCCGCACGTTCTTGTCCTGCACGGGATCGCCCGAGGAGATGATCTCTTTTGATTCCGGGCCCAGAATTGTCAAGAGCGCGGTTTGATCACCGGATTCTACCGCTGCATGAAGTGCACTACCTGCCTCCTCGGGCGTGGCAAACATCCTGATGGAGGGCTCTTTGACTGAAGATTCTTTGACCGAGGACGGTGTGTCGGATCGGCTGCAAGCGGCCATCGTGACGAGCAGCGATAGAAGCAGTAACCGGGTCCTGAGCGCAATTCCCGCATGATTGAACGACATGAGATTCTCCACGACTCTCGCTATGGGGACTCTGTACCAATACCGTTCGCTAAGGCTGACTTCGTTCACGGCGCACAACGACTTTACCCGCGACCGCGCAAGCCGCCACCACCACCGCGGCTTGCCGAACCACGGGCACTCGCCTCCCTGGATTGCCAACCGCCACCGCCACCTCCGCCAAATGCCGATGGACCGCTGCTCTTTTCCTGCTGTCCCCACCCTTTTGCGGCAGCGGAATTGGCTGCCGAGTAGCTCGAGGGGGATTTCGGAGCTCCCTGAGTTTGCTGCCAGCCGCCCCCGGTGTTCTTGTAAACGTTGCCGTTTGCGGCTGCGTATTTGTTGCCATTGGCTGTTTGGCCCGCAGCCGCGTTGCCGTAGGCGCCGGTCGCGGCAATTCCCTTGCCCCCCGCCGAGGTCTGTGCCGTTCCCACGGATCCTTGCGCGGTCGTTTGATGTTGGGTATATGCGGTCTGGCCGTTCTTTGAAACGACCGAGCTTCCGTAGCTCCCATTGGCGTTGGAAGCTTGATGCGTAGCGCCATACGCTCCGGTGCTTGGGTTGTAGGCTTGACCCACTGCTTGGCTGCCGTAGGCGTTTGACGCCGACGCGCCACGCGCATAAGTGCCGGTGGACGGGTTATAGGCTTGGGCGGCACTGCGAGTGCCGTAAGGAGTCGCGACGGTGGCTCCTCGCGCGTAGGTCCCCGTGGCTGGGTTATAGGCGGTGCCAACCCGTGCGGCACCGTTCGGCCCGTACGCCGTAACACTGGACCCGTAGACACCGCCGTGCCACGCGCTGTTCCCGTAGTAGACGTTGCTTCGGTAGACGACGGCGCCGCCGTGCCAGTTGCAGTTCCAATAGCTGTATCCCCATCCGCAACAGCTGTTATTGCTTATCGCGGCGCCCACCGCGATGCCGACTCCGAATGCCAGCAGGCCGGTCGCCACGACATCGGCACTGCTGTACCCGGGCGTCACATAGGGCGTGCCATAAACAACCGTCGGGTTGTACTGCGGGACGTACACCACCTGTGGATTGGTGGGCTGAATCACGATCACTTGCGGCGACTGTTGCACGACCGTGATCTGTGAACCTGATTTGAGATTGCCGGCCGCAAGTGCTTGGGCACGCAACGCCTGCACAGCCGACATGACATCAGCCGCCTGAGTGTGATACGCCTCCCCCAGCGCCGAAGTCCAACTGAGGTTTTTCGCCAGATTGTCGAGGACCGAGGGAAACTGAGTGAGCGCCTTCACACTAGGATCCCACGGCTGCCCATCCACAGCCTGCATGAGAACGCTGCCGGTAAGATTCTTGTTTTGCTGAAGCCACCCGCTGGCGGACGCAACCTGGTCGGGAAAGGTTGCGGCTCCGAGAATCTGAGCTACCAGGGCGTCCGGGTACAGCGCTACGGGTGCCACCAGTTGTTGCAACTCATTCGCACTCAGGGGCGCGCCCTGCCCTGAATATCCGGCCGATTCCGGTGCTGCTGGTTGCTGAGCTACCGCGTCCAAGGGTCCAGCGGTGATAAGCAGTACGGAGGATAGCGCTGTGGAGAAAAGCTTCCGCGCGTACGTTCTGATCATTTTCTTTCTCCACGGTTCAGGCTGTTTGGGCCGCCGGTCGAACAACGCCCGCTCTTGGGGAGCGCAATGACAGCTGCGCATTTTCCGTCCACTCGCACCCGTGAGTCCGGAATTGGAGTCTTTGCCTGCGCTCGACCAAAAGCATTTCTCCGATGAGTATCTGACTCAGCCTGCCGGCGCGAAATCGGACTTAGTTCCAAGACGGCCCAGCTTGAGGTCACGCCGACAGGCACTCCCCGGTCGCTGAGTCCGGCGGCACCAGATCTTCCAGGGTCGGGCCGACACGAGTTCCTGCGGGTATTGACCGGCGCTTCAACCGAATTTCCCACGATCTGGGGGAGTGGGCCTCAGGTCTTATATATGAATCTCGGATGTCACGCATAATCCTTCTCCTGATCGTAGCCATCCAACCGCGGCTCGATCCCACGTGAACGCTACGCGATACCGCGTCGATGAATTGAACGAACCCCCCAGAGGCTACTCACCCGAAGGAACAGGCTTCATGCCCTGCATCGCCTTTGGCGCGTTGCCAGCTTCGGCTCAACCGAACGGTACCCGCAACGAGGTGATTGCGCCGCGCGAAGCACATACCCGACCGCATGGTCATTAAAACGCCAATTCGATGGATCGGTCCCCGCGAGGGGAAATCCAATGCACTGGGCGCCGTGGAGGCGCGCCTCAGGATTGGAAGAGCACTGCGCAAGCAAGTTCCACGCTCATCGCACGCTAAGTTCTCGGTCCCCCGCACAGGCCGTGATGTAGTTGCGATGCTCGAGGCGTCGAATCGCGGACGGGTGCCGTCTCTGGTACCCATCCGCTACGGCCGCATGCTGTACTCCCCTTTCGCGTTTCTTCGCGGCGCCGCCGCGATCATGGCTTTCGATCTTGCGCGAACCCCAATAAGTCGCATCCCCGTCCAGGCTTGTGGCGACGCACATCTGATGAACTTTGGCGGCTTCGCGACGCCAGAACGCCACCTGGTCTTCGATGTCAACGATTTCGACGAAACAACGCGCGCCCCTTGGGAGTGGGATCTGAAGCGATTGGTCGCAAGTGTCGCGGTCGCCGGCCGACACCTGAACCTCTCGCACAAGCACAACGCCGCTGCGACCGTGGCGGCCGTTGCAGGTTATCGCGAGCAGATGACGCTGTCCGGCCCGATGCGCGTGCTCGAGCGTTGGTATCAACGTATCGATGCCGCGCAGATCGCGGAACTGCACTTCGAATCGCTCGGCAGGAGTCCTTCGGACGCGCCCCCCCATCCAGTGACCGAGCATCTGTTTCCGAAATTCACCGAGGTTGTCGGCACGACCTGGCAGATCAAGGAGGACCTGCCCCTAATCTTTCGGCCGCGCAAGGGTGACCGAACGATTAGCAACGTGAAGCGGCTGCTCGCTCAGTACCGTGCGACCCTACCTGCTGACCGGCGCACGTTGCTCGAGCCGTTCAAGCTAGTCGATATCGTCATCAAGGTTGTAGGAGTCGGTAGTGTCGGCACGCGCTGCGCTGTTGCATTACTCATGGCCGATAACCATGACGCCCTATTTTTACAGTTGAAGGAGGCGCGCGCCTCAGTGCTCGAACGCTACGCCGGACGCAGCCCCTACGACAATCACGGCCAGCGCGTCGTCGAGGGCCAGCGACTGCTGCAGACAGCCAGCGATATGTTCCTCGGCTGGTCGAAAGACCCGACGCTGCGAGTCGACTTTTACGTGAGGCAGCTGCGCGACTGCAAGACCGCCGCCGACATCGACACAATGAATTATCCACACCTGCGCGATTATGCACGCCACTGCGGCGCGACCCTCGCCCGAGCCCACGCTAAGGCGGGGGACGCGGCCGCCATCAGTGGATACATCGGAAAGAGCGAAGTGCTTGACACGGCAATGCTCCGTTTCGCTGAAGCTTACGCTGATCAAACCGAGGCGGACTTCGCGATTCTCACGGCGGCAGCCAAGGCCGGCCGCGTCCCGGTCGAGGGCTGAAGGTAGGCCGCGAGGTACGACGGTGCGGCGCGAGCGCCTAGTCGGGTGATCAGCGATGCGCTGCGGGTAAGCCCAAAATCTTAAGCTGAGGCTGCGACGAAGGTGTAAGGGTCCACGGAACTCACCACCGAAAGAGCGCGGCATTCCCACGCATGAGCGCTGTACTCATGCGCCTGTTCAGGCAGAACTGGACGAGGGACGTGTGCCCTGAGCGGCTATGAGACGTTAGTCCCATGGTGAAAGTGGTTCCGCGCTGGCGTTCATGACTCGACAGGAGCGATACTACATAATCTAGAACTAAGAAGAAGTGCGGTTATCTTTATGGTGACGCAATCACCGTAGCGATGGCGGAGGGAAGAGCCATGCTCGAGTACAAGTCAGCCGTGTTCTTACTCGATGATGAGCCGTCTGAAGGCCTTCGCGGCGCGGACCAACCTCCCAGACCCGGACTTTCACGAGCGGCCGCTGAGATTGTTTGAGTTGGCTCAAACTCGAAATCAATAGGCATTTCGTCCCACTGTCAGGTTACGCGCGATCTTACAAAAACAGCTTGTGGCGGTTTGGGGCCATCACTCAACCGTCACGTGCAACCAGCTCTGGACAGAACTCTCGAACGTCAGTGTTAGCAGGACGCAGGTTATGAAACTCAAAATATTTCCGGCACTGTTCCTGGCACTGGCCTCAATCGGTGCCGCGCGAGCGCAAGACTCAAGCTCGATTACTAATTGGCGAGGCTTTTATGTCGGTGGGAACGCAGGCGGAGCGTGGAGTACCACGTGCAACACCTGGACGGCTAACGGCCCTCTGGCCAATACCGCGGCCTTTAACAATCGAGACTGTCCCAACAACGGCACGTTCGTCGGCGGTGCACAAATTGGCTACAACTTTCAGAGTGACCAGTGGGTCTGGGGTTTCGGACTGGACTACGACTTCTGGAGCTCCCAGAACCACAACCGATCGTTGGTCTATACCGGACCCGCGTTCCCAGACGGCACCTATGCTTTTTCCGGCAAGGTCAATCCCAACGGGTTCGCAATCCTCGGTCCCCGAATCGGCTACGCCATCGGTGATTGGCTGCCTTACCTCAGAGTGGGAGGGGTTTTCAGCAGCGGATCGCATAACGATACGGCAAGTTACACGCCGACCGGAGCCGCAGAACCCACCGCCACATTCAACGGGAGCAAAAACTCAAAATCCAACGGGTTCGGCGTTGGCGTCGGCGTCGACTACGCCCTGGCGGATCAGTGGTTTCTGCGGGCGGACTATACGTATGTGAATCTCGGCAAGGGCAGCAACTCCACGCCGACCTGCACCGGCAGCGCTGCCGCCTGCGACGCATTTGCCGGCTTCTCTCTTGACAGCATCCATAATAGCTTCACCGCGAGCGTCGTCCGGGTGGGAATCAACTACCGGTTTGGCGGCCCGGCGCACGCCGCCACCGCTGTGATCGCTGCGGCGCCCCCACCGCCACCGCCCCCCCCGCCGCCGCCACCGCCCCCCCCGCCGCCGAAACCTGCGCCGCTGTGCCCGGACACACCGCCCGGTGTAGCGGTCGATCAGTACGGCTGTCCATGCGATGTGACACAGGAAGTCCACTTCGCAACGAATTCGTCTGAGCTGACGGACCAGGACAAGGCCCTGCTCGATAAGATGATTGCGAACCTAAACCGTCTGCACTTCGTCAACGGCGAGATCGACGGATACACGGACTCGACGGGTCGTGCTGAGTACAACAAAGGACTTTCGGAGCGGCGCGCGCAGGCGGTGGCGGAGTACCTGCAGTCGCACGGTATCTCTGGCGGCCGCATGACCGTCAAGGGCTTCGGCGAAGACAATCCGGTGGCGGACAACAAGACTGCCGAGGGTCGTGCGCACAACCGCCGGGTGGTTCTGCACCGCACTGACTGCGGCAAGTAAGGGCGGACCCGGGCAATGGTGCGCGCCCGGATGAAGGGGCATTGTGGTGGGCCTCGCGTCACGCTGCTGGATCTCGGACGGCACGAACTATGCGCACCAGAACGTGCAACGAACCGACGGCGGGCAATACCAAGAGGATAAGCGCCGTTGCGGACCCGGGCGGCCGGGGGGCCGGGACTGTCGCAAACGCCAGACGAACAGAGCGGCTACAGACTGCCCCCCAAACGGGGCCAGTTCAGTTGCTACTTTTGCTTAGTACTCGTCCTCGAATTCATCGGATCCAGCGCAAACCTGCCTGCCGATGATGGCGCAGGGTTATCAGGAATCGACGCTGAATCAGGATACCAAGAGCAGTGTCGGGGCCGTTGGCCTCATGCAACTGACGCCGGCGACGGGCGCGCAAATGAGAGTCGGCGACATTCATGACAAAGAGGCCAATATTCGCGTTGGCGTGAAGTACATTCGCTACATGGTCGACGACAACTTCGCACATGAGCCCATGGATGATACAAACAAACTGCTGTTTGCCTTCGCGGCCTACAATGCAGGAGCGGGGAGGGAGGATTCACGCCTTGCGAGTGGAAGCTGCGAAGCAGGGATTGGATCCGGACGTCTGGATCGATAACGTTGAATCGATAATGTTGAAATGATCGCCGCAGCAAGGATTGGAACGGAGACGGTCACGTATGTCGCAAATGCCTACAAATATTACGTCGCCTACAGATTGATCGCCCTGCAGGAGGATGATAAGAAGAAAACCATGGGGTCACTGGGGAACCGGCGCCAGCTTGCGCGTCGCTGCAAAGCCATTCCCTAACGCAGTGCCCGCAAAAAAAGGGGCGCCGACCAGCTAGTGGCGCACACAGGCATCAGATCGCTTGTCAGCACGATCGCGTGATAGGAAGACATAAGCTGTGGTCAGCTAAAGAACGGTCGCACTCCGAGTCGGTGGCAGCGCCAGCTAAACTGACCGCAACTGCTGCGCTGTTTGTGACCCTAGTCTCGCCTGCGTTTGCGCAAGACGCGCAGTCTTTGGTGAAGGAGGCGAAGAACCCGTTCGCGGACTTGATCAACCTTCAGTTTTTCTATGATGCCGACCTGCGGGTAGCACCCGCAAATGAAACGCAGCAGGTGCTGACCATCCAGCCGCTCATTCCTTTCCATTTGAACAGCGACTGGATCATTATCAGGCGCACTATCTTGCCGCTCATCGAGCAGCCGGGACCTACGCCCGGGCAGGGTTGGATCCGTGGCCCCGGTGATACCCAGTTTGCGGCATTTCTCTCCCCCGCCCGAGTGGGGAGTTTGGACTGGGGTATCGGTGCAGTGTTTCAGCTTCCGACCGCCACCAACAACGCATTGGGCCAGGGTAAGTGGGGCGCGGGGCCGGGTGCCGGTATACAGTGGTCGGGCACGCAATGGACGCTCGGGGCCTTGATCCTCAACATCTGGTCACTCGCCGGCGAGGCCAACCGACCGGCCGTAAATCAAATGCAGCTGCAACCGACGGTCAATTACACCTTTCGGGACAATCCGAATCGATACCTGAGCTTTTCGCCGACCATCACCGCGAACTGGGAGGCGAGTGGCGATGCGCGCTGGACCGTGCCGATTTCTCTGGGCATCGGTCAGTTGTTAAAGTTCGGCCCTCAGTCGGTGAATCTGCAGGCCACGACCTACTACAACGTTTTCACGCCTCCGGGCTCGGCCCGCTGGACACTGGAGTTGTTAGTGCAATTTCTGTTTCCGGAGTGACTGAAGAGACGATCCGAGAAGCCGGGACTGCGTTGGCCACGCTTGCCCGAGCCATCCAATTGTCCCTGGCATCGGGGAATGACGTTGGCGCGTTGAGCGCACGAGTTAGTGCGTACAGCCGGGCAGCGATGATGCCGTCGTTCGTATGTCTCGCTGAAATGCTAGACTGCTGCGCTCGCCCTGGCGGCGACCTCCGGGCAAAGTCACTCATACCTCGAGGACACTGAAATGTCGAAAATCAGACCAACAACAGGAACCGACGGACGCGCCCTGCCAATCCTGCCGCCGGAACGCGATGCACGTGTTTGGGCGCGACTGGTGCGCGTGATGTTCTACACTCCCGGTTTCCTGGCGCTGCTGCTAATCAAGGCCGGCGAACCGACGAGCTTCGGTATCACGGTGGAGCTGCTGATGCTGTCCAGTGCGGCGGCCATTATCGGCGGCCTTTACGTTGGCACGGAATCAACCGGTGCAGGCGCGGATGATTCGTCCAAGGTGGGCACCTGGAGTGGGGCGCTGGTGCTCGAGTTACTGGCCGTCGTGCCGTTTTTGTGTGCGCTGCCTGCGCTATTTCACGAACTCGCAAATAGCGCGCTGCTACACGAGAGGATACCGGGCGCTGTCGACGTCTCACTCGGTGCCTCCGAGCTCTTACCGATGGTCGCGATCCTGCCGTTCATGCTCTACCAGCTCGCTGGGTTTGGCACGCTACATTTCGTGTTGCCCAAGCGGGTAAACTGGGCGGTCAACATTGGGATTTTCTGCTTAATTATCGCCACCTATGTCGCTAACCGCGAGGTCGCCTACCCCTGGGAAAGGAAGTTTGCGGGTCTGTTGGTTCTCGCCATGGCAGCGACTGTCTTCTACGGCGTGCTCAAGCTGAGACAGATGCAGGCGGACTACTCCCGGCGCTGCCCGCCTAAGGAGAAGGAGTAAAATAGGCGACCGAAGAACGGCCGAACAGCAAGAAGGTACATCGTGTGGTGGATTAGCTATAGGGGTGAAGGCAAGACCGGCGTCGACAATATCGGCGTCTTTGAGGATGACGGCACTCCGAGGAAGAAGCATCCGTTGCTTCTAGACCCGTCGCCCGATGCGCACCAACTACACATCGCGCGCGGTTTCGCGCTGGTGGGCAGCGATCTGTACATCGCCAATGCCTGGCGCAAGGACAGCCACGTCGTGCGCTACCGCCGCGACGGTGACACGTTCCACTTCGCCGACATTGTGGTGGCCACGCAGCACGTTGCGGCGATGGTTCACCCGTTTGACGTCGAGCTCGGCGACGACGGCCGGCTTTACGTGTCGTGCCAGGACACCAACACGGTCGTTGCCATTCTGCCGAAAACGCGCAAGCCGGCGCCCGTAGCACCGCACCTCCGCAAGACGTTTCCCGATGGGAACTTTCTTCCCGGCACGCTGGTCGCCTCCAGCCAGGGGCAGCTTCCCGAGGTCGGCGACCGCGTGCCGCGGGACGTGCCGGCGCCGCAGGGCCTCCAGGTCGTGCTCGATGAGCACGGCAAGCCCCGGCACTCTGTGCGCGGGATCATCGTGCACCGCAAACATCTCTACGTCGCGGACGAAGCGGGGGACGCCGTCAAGATCTTCGAGGTGGCGTCGGGGGAGCTCGTGGGGCGTATCGTGGGGAAGAAGCTGACGAAACCCGTACACCTGATCCTGCACGGTGACACCCTCTACATTGGAGCCGCCGGCGCGGGCAGCATTCTTGCCTTCGACATCCCCATGAAAGCGCCGCGCGGCAAGCTCAAGGCGCGCGCCGTCATCGACGGCAAGCTCAAGGCACCGTCCGGCTTCGCGATCGGTCCCGACGGTGATCTTTACGTCGCCGAGCGGCTCAAGCAGCGCGTGCGGCGCTTTTCGGCGCAGGGGAAGAAGAAGGGAACGTTCATCGACGGGCTTCCGGACATGCCAGAATTCCTGGTACATGTACCGAATCAGACGTGATTCAAAGTCGGCGCCTGGACCTGACTGGGTTGAAGACTTCACCCGACCCGCTGCTGCGGTCACCCGGACAAACGTCCTTCGTAGACTGGCTATAGCCGCAAAAGCGCTGGTTTGCGCTGGGGCCGAAAAACCGGCCCAACTGAGCGCAACTCTCACCAGGTCAACCTTTCGGGTGGTAGATCCGCTCCGGTATCAGGCTATACGTGGAAATACGCATATCACCGGGGCTGCATGCGAGCCGAAACTGTTGTGCGCAATTGCGGCTGTGAAAAGCGTGCGGGCTCGCCGAGCTAGCGATTCACCCGAGAGGACAGTTATGAAAATAATGCATCCGTATTCAACGCTCGCCCGCCGTCTGGCGTTGGGTGCCCTGCTCGTCCTGGGTGCGTATGCCCAAGCGCAAGCCCAGACCGACCCGTTGCCCTCTTGGAATAGCGGCCCCGCGAAGCAGTCGATTCTCACCTTCGTGAAGGAGACCACCACCCAGGGAGGTCCTAAGTTCGTGGACCCGGTGGCGCGCATCGCCACCTTCGATCAGGACGGAACGACATGGGTTGAGCAACCTTTGTACTCCCAGGTCATGTTTGCGTTTCACCAGGTCGGGGTGATGGCGGCGAAAGATCCGAAGCTCAAGGAGGTCGAGCCGTTCAAGACGGTGCTCTCGGGCAATCGAGAAGCGATTGCCAAACTGACGCTGCCCGATCTCGAGAAAATCCTTGCCGTCACGCACACCGGCATGACGGTCGAGGATTTCCAGAATAGCGTTCAGGACTGGATCACCACCGCGCAACACCCGCGCTTCCACCACCTCTACACCGAGCTTATTTACCAGCCGATGTTCGAAGTGATGCAGTACCTGCGCGCGAACGGCTTCAAGACCTACATCGTGACCGGAGGCGGCCAGGACTTCGTGCGGGTGTATTCGGAGCGGGTTTACGGCATTCCACGCGAGCAGGTCGTTGGTTCGACAGCTGACACGACGTTTGGCTACGACAAGGACGGCAAATCGGAGCTCACCAAGGTGCCCAAGAACGTGCGGGTCGATGACAAGACCGGGAAGCCCATTGGCATCCATCTGATGATCGGGCGGCGCCCGTTGGCGGCCTTTGGCAACTCGACGGGCGATCAGGAGATGCTGGAATACACCCAGGACGGTGGTGGCGCGCGTCTGATGATGCTGGTGCATCACGATGACGCCACGCGTGAGTACGCTTACGGCCCGGAGTCGAAGGTAGGCACCTTCTCGAATGCCCTGATGGCCGAGGCCAACAAGCGCGGTTGGGTGGTCATCAGCATGAAGAATGACTGGAAGCGCATCTTCGCGTGGGAGCAGTAAGAATCCATCAGTAAGTCGGGGCGCCTAAAAACTGCGCGATGGCCGCCGCTTCTAGGTTGCACGAGGCAGCCGCCGTCACGGGAATGTCCGTCGGGCAGTCGGTGGCTGTCGGGTCTTGCGGCTATACCTCCGTCTGCTCGGCCGTTTCGAGAGCGTCAGAGGTGGCTCCGGTTTTTCGGACACGGGTATAAGTGGATTTCTGGCCGGGCATGACCGGAGGGAAGTCCATGAGAAGGCCGAGACGTAACCATTCAGCGGCATTCAAGGCGCGAGTGGCCTTGGAAGCGATCCGGGGTGAGAAGACGGTGGCGGAGATTGCTGCTCACCATGAGGTGCATCCCACCCAGGTGACGAGCTGGAAGACGGAGTTGCTGGAGAAGGCCGCGTCGATTTTCGGCGGCAACGCGATAGCGGCGGACGGCAAGGAACGCATCCGCGAGCTGCACGAGAAGATCGGCGAGCTCACCGTGGAACGGGATTTTTTAGAAGGCGCGCTCGGGAAGTTCCCCGGTCCGAGCGGCAAGCGATGATTGAGCGGGGCGCTGAGGTGGCGGTGAAGCGCCAGGCCAAGCTTCTGGAGCTGAGCCGCTCGAGCGTGTACTACGTTGCACGAGCGTTGCCGGAGCGGGATCTTGCGCTCATGCGTCGGCTCGACGAGCTGCATCTTGAGCTGCCGTTCTTCGGCTCCCGCAAGCTCGCCGACGCGCTGAGGCGTGAAGGCCAGGAGGTCGGCCGCCGGCACGTGAGGACGCTGATGCGCCGGATGGGCATCGAGGCGCAGTACCGCCGTCCGCGCACCAGCATTCCGGCACGGGGTGCGGGGATTTACCCGTATCTGCTCTCGGGTCTTGTGATCGAACGGCCGAACCAGGTGTGGTCGAGCGACATCACGTATCTGCCGATGGCCCACGGATTTATGTATCTGGCTGCCATCCTGGACGTCGCCAGCCGCAAGATACTGGCCTTCCGGCTTTCGAACACGCTGACCGCGGACTTCTGCGTGGAGGCGCTCGAGGAGGCCCTGGCGAAGTTCGGGCCCCCTGAGATCTTCAACACCGACCAGGGATCGCAGTTCACCAGCGAGGAGTGGATCGAACGCCTCAAGAACGCCGGCGTTGCGATCAGCATGGACGGCAAGGGCCGCTGGATCGATAACGTGTTCATCGAACGGCTGTGGCGCAGCGTCAAGTACGAGGAGGTTTACCTGCGCGCGTATGCGAATGGCACCGAGGCGCGCACGGGCCTCACCCGATACTTCAGCTTCTACAACGCGCGCCGTTCTCATCAGTCCCTCGAGTACCGGACACCGGACGAGGTGTACTTCGAGGCACTCGCCGCCTCGATCCCGGTCGCTGCCTGAGCCATGACGTCGAACCCAAAACCCAAAGAGCTTCTGCCGCCTGCGGCGGCAGGCTGCGCTTCGGGTGTACGATTAACAAAGAACGAACAGACCATCATCATCAACCGCCCAGCCGCATCCACTTATCCGAAAGAGAAATCTGTCCTAAGAAGCGGAGCCACCCCTGTCCTCGACCCCGATCCCAGGGTTGGGGTTTGTTGCTCGAGAGCTGGACAGGGAAAATACGGCTCTCCCGAGGTGACAAAGGCACATGGCCAGACTTCCACTTGCAACTCGGCTGCTGATGAGACTGGATGTGTGGTCGGTGCGCTGGACCGGCGGTTCGTTCTTTATGTGGCTCTTTGCTCGACGCGCAGGCCTAATGAAGCATCCGCAATTAGGCAGTCGTAAGGCAGAAGCACTAGTGCTCGTGACTCGGGGCCGCAGGACGGGTCGCCCACGCTCCGTCGTGCTCCCTTACTTTAGGTTCGACGATAAGACGTTCGTCGTAGGCTCGAAGGGTGGAGCACATGAGGATCCCGACTGGGTGTTGAATCTGCGCGAGAGAGCCTCGGCAACCGTCTATATCAGGCGTCAAGCAAGATCCGCGAGCACGCGCTTCGCCACGACAGAGGAACGCGCAGCGCTTTGGCCAAAGCTAATCGCATTTGCCCCGACGTATGAGGGGTATCAGCGCGGCACCTACCGCGAGATTCCCTTGGTGATCGTGGAGTGACGTACCCGTACTCGGGCCCGACCTGATCCACAGGCTCGAGTGGCTCACTCAGCGATATGGCTCGGCGCCATATGACTCCGGCATTCCTACAACTTGCGTGTCGGCAAATCGAACTAAGCACTACCAAGCAGACAACTGGAACGCCACCTCGGGCAACACTGTCGTCCCCTCCTCTCGGACCGCGTCCAGCGCCGTCGGATCCAGTCCTAGTGCCTTGACGATCGTCGCCGCGACTTGTGTCGTTGTCGCAGTGGCCGAGACCGTGGTCGCTTTGAAACGCGGATTCGCCACTAGCATCACGACATTGGTATCGTCATGCGCAAATCCACCGTGGTCCGCGATCATGGTCGTGCTGCCGGAATAGGTCACGCCCACATTCGGCGTCACGATGATATCCGGCGTGCGCGGATCCTGCCCTGGATCAAGGCCGCCCGCCCACGTTGTAATTAAGCCATAGAGTGGGACCGAAGTAGATCTGCCCGAGACCGATCGCCGCTGCATTACTCTCGAGCAGTTCCACTGCGCCAGACACACTTGCTCCGGGGTTCAACCAGAGTACGGACACATCATCCTCCGTTGCACCGATGCCGGTCGTGTTCAGTGGCGACTCCGAGAAAGGAATGGCACTCCCAAGCAAAGTAGCCGGCGTGTTGTTGCCATCGGCCACGTACAAGCTGCGGTCGATCGGCGAAGCTCCATGCTTCGCAGTGATAATGAGCAGTGTCTCCTCATAAATGCCGGCGCGCTTCAACGCACCCACGATCTCGCCAATCGAGGCGTCCACGAACTTGATTTCTTGCAGCAACTCCCTGCTCGGCACAGCCGCCGCGTTCTGATAGCCACCTGCGCCTACGCCGGGCTCGGCGACGCTCTGTCCGATGTACACGGATTGGAAGTTCATGCCGAAGAGCGCTGGGATCATGGCGGGGGCGCCGTTGTGCGTTTTGCCGGCAATCTGATTCAGCAGAGCCCTCACCTTCAGCGCGTCATAGCATCGGATGTTTGCAAAGCTGCTGTTCCATACGCTGCCGTTGGTATCCTGGATCGAGGCACAGGAACCGCCTTGCGCCGTCGTGACTCCGGGTAACGGCATCACGTTCGAGCTCACCTCGGGCGAATAGAAATCATCCAAGCCACGGCCGCCCGGACCGCCTGCCATCGAATACGACGGATGCTTGTCGATCCAAGGCCGTGTAGCCGCCCGCCGCGTGAACCACGCCGAAAATCGTGTTTGTGCGGATAAAATTCCACGGGTACACGGGCGCACAGCCTTTCTGAGGATCTCTGACCAGTTTCGTCGGATCGATGGAGGCGATTCCGCCCTCCGTGGGCGCGGCACCCGGCGCACCGCCGTTCAATTGAGTATCGTTGATATCGATGCCCTGATCGTAGTCGGTCGTCGTTCCGGTCGGTGATGCGAACGGCGTGCACGTTCCGCCGGCAAGACCGGCTCCTGTTGTCGCGGCCGGCGCATCGAGTGATCGGTCATACGCGACGTCGTAATAAAGACCGGTCGACTTCGGTGAGCCGCCGGACACAATTGCTGCCAGCCCCGGGAAAGAATCCGAAGGCTTGGACGAAACGGCGGCCACATAATTGATCGCGCGTCGGCTCAGCGCTGACATGTTCGGGCAATATGGGCTTGCGTCATTGACGCCCGACATGCCGTGTGAGCAGTTATAGAAATCCACGGCGTGCATGCCGTCGATGCTGAGCAGCAGCACATGCTTGATGTTCCCAGTGCCGACGCCACTTGCGCTCGCGGTCGCACAAGTCAGAGACGCGAGTGCCGCGTCAAGCCAAATCCCAGCCTGCAGCCGATTGATCTTCATGGCAATTCCCCCCTGGATTGGGAAGAACTTAGCGCTATGACTTTACAGGCTGATGACTTTGCAAATGCGCCTGGACTCCGGCCAGCCGCGCCTTGCTCCGTTGACGGGTCAGCGATTGCTTGAAGTCTTGCAACAGGGGCGCCATTGCGCAATTTTGAAGCCCGCTGTCCTCAAGCACGCGCGCCGCAAAATGCACCTCTCACCCGCCCTCGCGACCCGGCCTCCCAAAAGAGGCCGGGTCTTAGCACTACGAGAGCTTGCCCAATTCGAGACCGACTCCAGAGGAGGCAGACGCAGTTCTTCGCACCCTGAGCTGAGCCGCAACGATGGCGTGGGTAAGGAGATAGAACGGCACCAATACAGTCGGTACGAGGCAAAATGGCAAATACTGCATCGCCTCCGAGCCCACGCCCGCATGGATTAACTGTAATGGGCTTCCCGCGGCCGAGGTCATACCAAGCGCCACGGCCGCAAAGAGGTCGATAGTCCCAAATATATTCCAACGCGCGATCGCACTCAGCGGGAGCTTTTGCGAGCGAGCGACGCTCAATGCGAGCGGAATGGCCAACGCGCCCGTAATGATGTCTCCTACGCCGGCCGAATACGGGAACGGGCCACTAAGACGCCCGACCGCCGCCAGTAACAAAAACAGCACGCCCAGCACGCGCAACGCATTGACGCCTATCAATAACGGCAAGGGAATGGCCATCAAGGTGGCTCGCACTCTTGGCGACTTGAGCGCGAGCGCCCCTACGTAGAGCAAGGGCGTGGCAAACAGCACTCCCACCAATGGGACGGGATGATCGGGCGAGAAAGCCAATTTTCCGGCCGCCCCCAGCCCTGATGCTAAACCGACCCAGCCTCCAGCGATTGCGGCCACGCTCAGGCGACGAGCAAACGAGCCTGGCAGCACACTGATCAGCACTACCAGATTTACAGCGACCGCCATCATTCCCACGATGGCACCAACGAGATCTAACATGATGACTCTCCTACCTCATTAGACGGCCTAAACGCCCTGACGGCCGCGTGCAGGAGGGTTCCCCCACTTCGCACGCGGCGCATTGACGAACGGGAGCATTGCGA
This sequence comes from uncultured Pseudomonadota bacterium, assembly GCA_963850955.1. GTDB lineage: Bacteria > Pseudomonadota > Gammaproteobacteria > Steroidobacterales > Steroidobacteraceae > 13-2-20CM-66-19. The sequence goes on along the minus strand of CAWKMW010000004.1, from coordinate 2,005,429 downwards.
TCAGCCGACCTTGCCCAGAATCAATGAACGCACCATCTCCTGCGCGTCGGCCCCACGACCATGCGGACCTCGGACCCGTGACGCGGGCGTCACCGCGGCGTGAAGAAGGGCTGTTTGGCCGTAGTTCGGTTTTCCCGAGAGTATTTGGCGAGCGTGCGCCAGGGTATCGAAGGCGGGACCGCCCTCCTCGGAACGGGCGACGGACCCCTCAATTTTTGCGGAATGATCGGCTGGGTTTCCAGAAAGCAGATTTCTCGCACGTGTCTGCGCGTCGCCAACGAGATCCTCCGCGAGGAGGTCGCTTGCGTGAACTAAAACGGCTACGGCCAGCAGTGGCAGCAGCAACCGCCGCCCAAACGTTCTGCCGCCATTCGTGTAACTCATGGTGATTCTCCTTCACTATCTATGTATATGCATGTTTATAGGTAAAACAAAAGGCTCATCGTTGGTTCCACATCAACCGGAGAGCGGTTCAATTCTCCGCAAGCTTGCTCGCGGCAACAAAAGCGGACCTCTTGAGCGCTGCGGCACCCTTCACACCCAGTCGTTTCTCAAGCGCCCGCTGCGCGGATTCCCAGGTCGGTCGCAACCTCTGGAAACAGGCCTCGCCGGCGGGAGTTAACGCCCAATGCCGTTCGCGGCGATCGCTGCCGGGAGTATCCATCGCCAGACCACTTTTTCTGATGAGCGCCAAGGTTCGCGTTGCGGTGGTCTGGTCCATGCCGATCGCCTCGGCAATTTCCGTAGTCGTCAGATTCGGAACGAATTTAAGCACCTGCAATGCCGTGTACTGGGTCGCGCGAAGGCCGCTTTCAGCGAGGACCGACTCGTACAGCGCGGTCACCGCTCTTGCTGCCTGGCGGAGGGTGGCGCAATAGCACGGAAGCGCTTGCAGTTTTCGCGACTTTGTCACGACCCGCACTATCCATGCATATGCATTCGTTGTCAAGGCGCATAACCCCTGACGCCACCCGCCGCCCCGTGGCAGACTACCCACGCTGCCCCGCTTGGGCGGATTCGACTTGGTAGTGCGCGGCACGCTGGCGCGCGTCATAGTCGATAACCAGAAACTCCACACTGGTTAGCAGCAGCGCGGCAAGAATCGCAAAGACTTTGATGGTGTTCATCGAACGGCTCCTCGTGTAATCCATGAGGCGCAGTTTTCGCTTTCCCCGTCTGAGCAGCAAACGCAATGTCTGAACGACGCACAAGAAAAGCTGAAGCGGCGCGTAGCTTCGATAGGCTGCCCCTGAACGCGCTGCGCGTATTCGAAGCGGTCGCCGCCCACCTGAGCTTTGCTGATGCCGCCGACGCACTCCACGTAACGCCCGCGGCGGTGAGCATGCAGATCCGCACGCTGGAAGCTTACCTGCGGGTGCCGCTGTTCCGACGCAGCGCTCGCGCGATCGCGCTGAGTGCCGAGGGTGCATTGCTGCTACCCGGGGTTCGTCGTGGACTCAGCGAGCTGCAGCAAGCTATGCAGCAGCTGCGCCAAGACCGTAGTGGCGGCGCACTCAACATCAGCACTCTGGCTTCGTTCCTGCAGAAGTGGTTGCTGCCGCGCTTGCCGCACTTTCATGACCGACATCCGAATATCGAACTCAGCATTCACACTTCTCGCACTCCAGTGGATTTTGCGCAGGGCGATTTTCACGCTGCCGTGCGCATGAGCGGTGGCCCTACGCCAGGCGTATACAACGAAAAGCTGCTCGATGAATGGTTCCTGCCCGTCTGCAGCCCAGGATTGCTTGCTCGACACGGTCCCCTGCGCACCTCGGCCGACCTGAAGCGTTATCCGCTGCTGCGCTCCTCTGATGAATCCTGGACTCTATGGTTGCGTCCGGGAGCTAAAGCGGACTGGCGGGAGCGCGGCGCTGCCTTCGACGATTCGCTGACGGTGCTTGCGGCGGCCGAGCAGGGTCAGGGTCTTGCGCTCACACGTTGGTCGTTGGTTGCGCAGGACCTGGCCGCCGGCCGTATCGTGCGCGCAAGCGAAGAGGTCGTGCCCTGCCCCCGCGCCTACTACTTCGTCTGTCCCGAAAGCTATCTGGCGCTGCCGAAGGTGCAGGAACTGCTGGAGTGGTTGCGCGAGAGCACTTTGGCCTTTCCAAAACCCAACAGTGCTGCAGCCTTAGTTGCAACAGCCCCGATGCGCGGCGGCGCGGCAACGCCGCGTACGTCACAAGCTGCTGTTACGGGGCCCCACGGTTCTCGTCGTCAAGGTCGTAATACGTCGAAGGGGTCGAAGGCGTGATGTATCTTGACTTGGGAATCGGTTTTGTCGTCAGAAATCGGGGCTAATCCCAGCTGGCTGCCGCGATCGACCTCGCACGCAAGAATCTGTGAGGGTTACACAAGTTCAGCTCAACAGCGGGAGCGCGAGATATCGCCGTCGACGGCTGGCATCGGCCTGCGCCGAAGACCTCACGTGGTCAGGAGCGCTCTAAGTTGCCCCAATAGTTCGTCCGCCTTGGCAGGTTGGCTCGCGAGTCTCAGGTACGGGCAGCGGAACAGCTCCTGGATCCTCGAGGAAGTATCTTCCGTTATGAGCACGGCCTTCAAAAAGACACCTCGGCTTGCGCGAAGTGCCGTAATCACCTGCATGCCCGTTTCGCCGCAGCCCAAGTGTTGGTCGGTGACCAGAAGATCCAGATCCGCAATGTCACTGGTTCTTTGTAACGCTTCAGAGAGCGAGGAGACCGCGGTTACACGATAACCGTCTACCTTCAGCAACATCCGGGTCGCGTCTCGCACGGCAGATCGTCCTCCACTAGGAGGACGTGGGGTTGGGCGGATTGCGGTTGGAGTGCGCAAGGCTCCGCCGTGCGGACTTGTGGCAAATCCATGAGAGCCGTCTCATCCGGTGCGTCGTCCAGTGGGCGGCTATCAAGTTCGGTCGGTTTGGAGAGTAAATCGCAATCCATGCCGGGATTTGCCACCACAAGGCGCCACCTTTTACCTGCTACTTGAGCAAGTCTCTGTTGTCTGCTCTGTGCGCTAGCGCACAGAGCATCAGGCGCCTAATGGGCGTTACCGTCGGTCGCCAGAATCTGGGCCCCTCAATCTGGACTTTTGTGCGGCGCAGCGAGACGTGACTCTCTGCGGCGAGTGAGCATTCGGCGTGAACGCGAACCCTACTGTGCTACCGCCTGGTAAGCGGCGAGTTCCGGCTGTATGAGTTAACTCTCTCCCCGCGATTGCTACGGTTGAGCAGGCTTTGCTAGGGCCCGCTGCGCCTGGAGCCGGGAGAGGATCCGATCGCAGGACGCGACTGACGCTGAGCGTCAGTCGTGCTTGCAGACGTGAAACTGCCCTTTCGGCCCAAGAGTCAGCGTGTCACTCTCGACTGCGCAGCCGGCGGCGAAGAATCGCCTTCTCGATGGCTTACCTCGCCGCGATCGTGAACGTCTGCTCGCGCACTGCGAGCAAGTCGAACTCAGCGTTACTGATGTGCTCTGTGAGCCTAAGCAGCGCATTCGCCACGCCTACTTTCCCACCGGCAGCTTCATTTCCTTGATCACCCCTATCAACGGAGACGCCAGTCTTGAGGTAGGGCTCGTCGGCTATGAAGGTATGCTCGGGTCGTCACTATTACTTGGCGTGGATGTGTCACCCCAGAGGGCCCTCGTGCAGGGCGCTGGCACCGCGTGGCGAATTGGAAGGCGCCATTTTGCCGTGAACTGGAACGCAACTCGCCGCTGCGAGGCGAGCTGAACCGCTATCTCTACGTAACATTGTGCCAAGTGGCACTAACTGCCGTGTGCATCCACTTTCATCTGGTGGAGGCGCGGCTCGCCCGATGGCTATTGATGACACTAGCGATCGAGCGCAAGCCGATCAGTTTTTTATTACTCACCAATTCATGTCGTTGATGCTCGGAGTGCGTCGTGAAGGCGTGACTGCTGCCGCCGGGCTACTTCGGAGGCGCAAGCTTATCCGGTACAGCCGCGGCCAGATCACCATTCTCGACCGGCGCGGTCTGCAAGCCACTGCCTGCACATGTTATGCAAGCGCCAAGGAGACCTACACCCGAATCATGGGCTAGCGGGACACGACTCAACCAATTTGCGGTACTCGGTTCTACTCCCTGGCACTAACTGACGGGGCCGCTCGTCGGATCTCAGCAGATATCATCTGCGTCTACGCCACCACGGACAAACATCGCCGTTTTGTGTGTGAGGCCTTCCGAACTGGATCACTTAACGGTGGCTGCCGCGGCCTTGCACGCCACTTCGTCCTGGGACCCGGTGCCACCTGAACAGCCGATCGCGCCGATTAATTGCCCCGCTGCAACCAGGGGGATGCCACCGCGTGAGGCAATTACCCCATCAAGCGTGAGTGTGTAGTAGTTCTGCTTGAGCTGTATGCCATCCTCCATGACCCGCGTCTCGCGCCGGAAGGTGGCGGCCGTGCGGGCCTTGTGCTCTGCAATTACGATCGACGCGAGTTGCGCACCGTCCATGCGCTGGAAAGCGACCAAGTTGGCCCCCGTGTCCGGCGTCAACTATATCTTCCGGTGACGACTCTTATTTCTGCCGGTCTTTGGGCCTCATCATCGGTCCACCATAGGGCAGTCTGACGCCGCAGGCGTCAGAAGCTCTTGCTGATTGGAGCGCATCAAGGTCGTTCTGTCGCGGAGGCGTCGCGCTTGGCAAGGGCGGCGCGTTGCTCTGCGGCTTCTGCCCGCACACTCGGTCCGGTGAACTCAAGGACCACGGCGTGATGCACGACCCGATCGATGGCGGCAGCGGTGGTCATCGGATCCTTGAAGATCTGGTCCCACTTGGAGAACACGAGGTTCGAGGTGATCATCACGCTCTTGCGCTCGTAGCGCTCGGCCAGCAGAGCGAAGAGCACTTCCATCTCCGCCCGGTCGTGCTGTACGTACCCGATGTCATCGAGCGCAAGACACTCGAAGCTATCGAGGCGCTTGAGCTCGCGGGTGAGCCGCAGGTTTCGCTTGGCATCCAGCAACCGCTCGACGAGGCTTGCGACCGAGGTGAACAGGACCGGGTGGCCCCGTTCGACCAGCGCACGACCCAGCGCCGCCATGACGTGTGACTTGCCGGTCCCGGGTCGGCCGATCAGGCAGACGTTGGTGGCACCGGAGAGGAACTCCCCGCGCAGGAGCTGGCGGATCTGCCCGCGCAGTGGGGCTGCAAAGCGGTTCAGGTCCAGCGTCGCCAGGGTCTTCTCGCGTGGCAGCTTCGCATCCTTGAGCAGCCGCGTCATGCGTCGATCGGCGCGATCGTTGGCTTCGAGCGTGACGAGCTCGGTGAGATAGCGAACGTGGCTCCAGCCTTCGGTAGCGGCGCGCTGCGCCAACTGCAGGTAGTGCTCGAGGAACGAGGGCAAGTGCATGGCCTTGAGCCGCAGCTCAAGCGTCGCATCCACCGTGATCGTCGCGGCGCTCATGCGCACACCGCCTCGGCACTCGTGCCGAGCAGCCGGTCGTAAATGGCCAGATCGGGCGCGGTGATGTTCAAGAACGGCACGCCTTCTGGCGTGCGTGCACCTCGAACCTCGGCGCGGACCGCCTCGTAGGTGGGAGCGGCGCCAGCGGCCAGCAACCTCGCGAGTACTGCGCGCACGGTCTGCTCGCCGTCACTGGCCGCCAGGTGCAGGATCCGCACGTAGCCGAGATCGGCCTGGTCGCAGCCGCTGGCCAGGAGTGCATCGTAGGTACGGCGGAACTCAAGGCTCGGGAAGAGCGCTTCGCGGAACACATAGCGGCGGAAGGCGCCGGGCTTGCGCACCAGAGTATGGATGATGTGGCGGTAGTCGATCCGGTGTGCATCGCGGCCCACCAAGCGCTCCATGACCGCGACGCGTTCGCCCTTGTAGTCGAGCTCGACGATGTCGGCGTGCAAGCGCACCCGCAGCTGGCATCCGATCAGTCGCGAGGACACCGAGTAGGAGTGCTTGAGGATGCGCACCGCGCTCGCCCTAGAGACCGTTGCATACGACTCCCGGTACGACGGCAGCGGCCGCACCGGCAGTGCTCGAAGGTGTGCGCGCTCCTCCTCGATCCGTGCTTGCCGGCTCGCATTGCGCGCCTGCACGCAGGCCTCGAGGAACCCCTCATAGGCCTCCTTCGAGACGAAGGCGCGCGAGCCGCGCAACCGCAAGCGTTGGTCGATCGCGTTCTTCAGCCCGCCGTTCGCCGACTCGACGTCTCCGTTCTCGTGCGCGTTGCCGGGGAAGTTGCGCGAAGCACGCAGCCCGTAGTGATCGATCAACTCACGATACCGTTCGGTGAAGTCCCGCCCGCGGCTCTCCGCAAGTTCATGGGTTGCCGCCGAGAGGTTGTCGGTGCGGTGCTCGAGTGGCACGCCACCGAGCCGCCACAACGCACTCTGCACGCCTGCGCTCAAGGACTCGAAGCTCTCGCTCGGGCAGATCGAGACCGCTTCCCAGTTCGAGTACGTCAGCACGAAGTGATACAGCAGGTGCGGGAACGGCTGACCGGCGATCATCACCTCCAGGCGTCGCATGTCCGTGAAGTCCGACTGCGCCTGCTCGCCCGGCGCGTGCGTCTGTGGGAAGAACACCTCTCGATCCGGCCCCGAGGTGGCGCGCCATGCGAGTAGCCTCCGCTGCAACGTGCGCAACTGCCCGGCGCTGAAGCGACCCGGATAGCGCTCGTTCAGCTCCGTCCAGATCGTCTTCGCCTGCAGGCCACCGTCCTGGTGCAGCAGCGCTTCGATCTCAGACCACACACCTTCGAAGGGATCGGGTCGGGTCCGCCACGTGTGGGGCACCTTCATCTGCGAGGGCGCACGGCCTAAGCGCCCGTACTTGCGCGCACTACGCTCGCTCATCCCCGCCTTCGCCGCCGCGGTCACCTGCGCAATCCCCTGCGTTAACAATGACATGAGTAACCTCACCTGTTCGTCTGTTACCACTCAGCCCCCCTTGTGAGGGCTGAGTAGACCAGACCGCGGATGAGGCCCGTCGACCGGCAAATCTAATTGTCGTCACCGTCGCGCAGTCCACCACGACCGACGACAATTACCGGCAAATCTAATTGTCGCCAGCCACCCCCGAATCGACGACTGCCACATTCAGCTTCCAGTTGTGCTTCTTCGCTTCCGCGACGGCTGCGGCGATGGCAGCTTGCGCTCGCTCGAGGGAAATCGGCGGCCCGTACGGGACGTCGAAAGGCATGGCTTCTGGAACAGCGTCGAGCGGATTACTCGCGCGCGGAGCCTGCGTGTGGCCAGGTAAGCTAACGCACAAACCGGTCGCCGCGAGTGCTAGGGCAAAACTTTGCAAACGCATCGAAGTTCTCCTGGGGATTGAAGGGGTGAACACGGTCGGATCACGTGCTGGCTTCACGACAGGGCCGAGGGCGGGGCCCTGATGTCACATCGCAAACTATCTGGGTCTCGGGTGGCCTACTTCACATTTCTCTCAGCTCTCAGCGGGCGCGTGAGCGCAGGCAAGCGCTCTCTATCCGTGATTGGCGAATCCTTCGCGGTTCTCATTCGCGCGCCGCAGCGTCGCACGAGCTTTATCCCCTGCGCTCAAGAGATATCAGCAAACACGCGCCTCAGTGTGCAGTTTGCCGGTCGGTAGCCCTTTGGGTAACTCAAAAAAAGTCCCACCGCACTAGGACTTTGGCTACGAACTCATCTATAGTGCAGTTCGAATCCGCCTGCACCCCAATAAAAACAATAGGTTAGAGTTTATTTGATTCTCTTCCTGGAGGTTTTTAGTCGCTTCGGCGACGCAATGTCGGTCGGGCCTAGGGCGGGCGCAAGAGCTCGCGGTGCCGTCGGCAGGTGGGATTCTACCCACTCTTTTGCATGTGGATGTGTGGGCTTCTCTGTCAGAGCCCGCGGCCCGCCGAACTGTGCCGAAATACGTCCATAAGGATTCATGAAGACACCCGCTGCCCTACAACCCCTGATCGATGATGGTGTGATCGACGAAGTAATCCGTTCGCTCAAGAGCGGCAAGGAAGCCACGGTGTATCTCGTGCGCTCGGGGGGGCACACGCGATGCGCCAAGGTCTATCGAAACATGGCGCAGCGAAGCTTCCAGAAGCGCGCACAGTACCAGGAGGGTCGTAAGGTACGCGGTAGCCGCCAGGCGCGCGCCATCAGCAAGAGCACGCGCTTCGGGCGCAAAGAGCAGGAAGCGGCGTGGAAGAATGCCGAAGTCGATGCGCTGTATAAGCTAGTCCTCGCCGGAGTGCGTGTCCCCAAGCCTTACGGTTATTTCAGTGACACGCTCATCATGGAGCTGGTGACCGATGCCGCCGGTGATCCCGCTCCGCGGCTCAGCGAGGTCGATCTAACCGCAGAGACCGCGCGCGAGTATCACCGCTTCCTCATCGAGCAGATCGTGCGCATGTTGAGTATCGGGCTCATCCACGGAGATCTTTCGGAGTTTAACGTACTCGTCGGGCCCGCTGGCCCCGTAATCATCGACCTGCCCCAGGCCGTGAATGCGGCGGGCAACAATGGCGCGCGTGCCATGCTCGAACGGGACGTGAACAACATTCGCGGCACGCTCGGCCGCTTCGCTCCGGAGCTACTGGAAACTGAGTTTGCCCGAGAGATGTGGGCGCAGTTCGAGCAAGGTGAACTCACCGCGGACAGCAAGCTCACGGGTGTTTTCGCGCGTGACGAAGCGACCACTGATGCCGATAGCGTATTGGTGGCCGTTGAGGATGCGCGGGAAGAAGCGCTGCGACGGGAGTTAGGACGGGAAAGCTAGAACGCCAAGTCACGCCCAGCTAAGAAGCGACACCAGTGGGGTGCGGAGCCCCATGCGCCGCAACGCCTTCGGAAATGACTGCGCATCTCTCATACTTTGCGGTCCATTTCGGTCAACCGGTAACCTCGGCTATTCTTCAACTGACCTTTCTTCCATCCACAGTTCCTTGGATCGCGTAGGGTTACCCTTGGCTGAGGATCTCCGTGAGCACCTCCGGGTCTACCGGCTTGACCAAATGCCGATGGAAACCCGCCGCTCTTGCGCGCTCCCGATCCGAACTCTGCCCCCAACCAGTTAAGGCGACTCGCAGTGTACCTTTGGCCCATGAACGGGTGGCGATGCGTTGAACGGTTTCGTAACCATCCAATCGCGGCATCCCTATATCCAGTAAGACGACGTCTGGATGAAACTCATCAGCAACCTCCAGCGCAGCAAACCCGTCGTACGCAATGCGCACGTCGTGACCGAGTACTCGCAGAATGCTCGCGAGGCTGTCGGCCGCGTCACGGTTATCGTCGGCGATGAGCACTCTTCGCACGACAACCGGCGTTTTTTCCTTCGGTACCTCTATGGGCTCGAGCACTTCAGTTGCTTCGGCAATCGGCAGGCGAACCACGAATTCCGTCCCCCTATTGCTTCCCTCGCTGTGTGCCTCGATTTGTCCGTGGTGCATTTCAACCAGCCGCTTCGCGATAGTCAGTCCAATCCCGAGACCACCACCACCGATGCGCTCGTAGGTGGAATCAACCTGGGTAAAGAGATCGAACACTTGCCTCAACATCTCTGAGGGAATTCCGACGCCAGTATCACGGATGCTTACCAGCACTTGGGATAGTTCCCGTCGCACGCTTAAATGAACCACGCCTCCGCCGGGGGTATATTTGCCTGCATTACCCAAAAGATTGGAAAACACTTGAGCTAGTCGCGTGCGATCTCCGCGCACGTGAAGCGGCCCACGCGGACAATCGCAGCTTAACTCGATGTGATCCGCCTCCAAGAGCGGGCGATAGCTCGCTATCGCCAACGTAATTACGGAGACCAAATCGAGCAGCTCTACCTTGAGTCGAATCCGCCCGGTCGTTATTCTCGAGACATCCAGCAAGTCATCGACAAGGTGCGTTAGATGACGCACTTGCCTATTAATGACCTCAGTTGCGGCACGCGCTTCTGGCGTCAGGTGAATGTTTCGGGTAAGCAAGGATGCTGCGTAGCGGATCGGCGCCAAGGGGTTTCGCAACTCATGGGAGAGCATCGCGAGGAACTGGTCCTTGCGGCGATCCGTTTCTCTAAGGAGCGCTTCCGCCCTCATGCGCGGGCCGATGTCTCGGGCAATCTTGGACGCGCCAATGATCGTACCCGTCTCATCGCGAATGGGAGACACCGTCAACGACACATCAACGCGCTGTCTGTTCTTCGCTACCCGACTGGTCTCAAAGTGTTCAATATGTTCGCCGTTTCTGATGCGCCTAATGATTTCTTGCTCCTCTGCGTGCAGCTCCGGCGGAATAATGGTGGTGATTGGTTTCCCTACCATCTCCTCCGCTGTGTAACCAAATAGACGCGATGCACCGATATTCCACGACGTAATATGCCCATTCAGTGTTTTGCTGACGATTGCATCGTCGGCCGACGCGATAATTGATGCCAACAGCGCCTCAGCAGATTCCGCGCTTTTGCTTTTCGTGAGGTCCCTAAAAACGACAACGACGCCAAACGGCTCCCCGCCCGGTAGGCAAATGAGAGCGGCTCTGTCGTCTAGGGGCACCCGACCGCCATTCTGAGTCAACAGGACAGTGTGTCTGCCGTGACGGATCCCTCCTCCGGTCTGAAGTACTTGCGATGTCAGACCCGCTATCGGCGCGCCCGTCTGCTCGTCGAAAATCCTGAACACTTCGTGAAGCGGCTTACCTACCGCCTCCGCCGATGACCACCCGGTGATGAATTCAGCGGCAGCGTTTATGAGGCAAATCCGACTGTGAGCATCGGTAACGATTACACCCTCGCCCATGCTGCGAAGTGTGACCTCCAAAGTCTGCCGCTGACGACGTTCCAGCTCACCCTCTCGAGCGCGCTCTGCGTCGAGTGGTAGGACCTGGTCGCCCGTGAATGCCCCCATGCTCTCCTTCGCAATCAATCGGAGCAGGACGCAATCACGCGTTTCCGGGGATGACACGCCATCGCTGCGATGCGTAATCCACTGCGAACCACGGCGCAGCGTAACGGAACCTTCGAGCGCCTCAGTGCTTCCTGCGCAAGCACGCAGATATTCATCGACAACCTCAGGGGTTTCTCGCGTCAGAGAGTCAAGACGATGCGCGATTAGTGTCACACGCTCCCGCCCGATCATTGCTTCGAACGCTCGGTTACAAGCTCGAATGATTCCGGCATCGCTCACCAGCAAGAGCGGCTCCGGCAGCAAATCGACTATAGCTGTGAATTCGGTGGTGCGCATGGAAGTCACTGCTCGACGCGACACCTGCGCTCTAGTGAACGCGGCGCCGCCAAGTCGGTATTTTCAACGCCTCCTGAGTGCTCTCGAACGAAACCGGTGAGACACCCCTCGTGCTCGAGCGGGACGTTTCCAAGACCCAGCATTTGGCCAAGACCAGGGCAGTCACGGGACGGGGCGCGCCCATTCATTCAAAGTCTGCGGACGTCTTTACTAAAATTTCTCCCTCGTCCCTGTGTAAACAAAAACGTGTCGCGCCGTCTCGCCACCCTAATACCGCAAGCCGCGCGGCGCAAAGCTGTCCAATGAGCGGTGACGTCCCCAAAGGCGTCTCGTTTGTTCTGCCGGTTTGCTAATCCTCACTCGAGGACACACCGGCCGCAAGATGCTCAGAGCACCTTCATGGGCAAACTCTGCACTTAGCGCATCCGCAACCACTGGCGCGTATCAGGGGAAACCCACCACCATCCGGTTGCCTTACACCAACTGTCGGCGGCCGCCTACTTTGATTAAGCTCAGGGCAGCCAGTTCCGGCCAACTATCATGAGGAGCTGCGGATGTTCGGATTTTGGCCCTGGGCGCGCTTTCGTGTCACCGCAAGCCGCCGACCTCGGGCTCAATCCGAGGCAAACATTGACGAGACTATTAAGCAAGCCAGTTGACGCTGCCCGTGGCGAGGTCATGCATCGCCGCAGCGACGGTCAACTTTCCCGCGGAGACTAAATCCTGCAGCACCGTGCTACGCGAAAGCAACAGCGCCGCCGCGTCCCTCGCGTTGCGTTCGGCAACGGCTTGCACGAACGCGGCGTCCTTGGAAGTGTGCGGTCCCTTCAGTGCTGTGACCTCTGCAACTGCCGGGCGGAGGTTGGCGAGCGTAGCGGTGAGGTTTCCGAGCTTCACGTCGTCAATTGCTCCTTTGACAGCGCCGCAATCCGAATGACCCAGAACGACGATAGCTCTGGCACCGGCCACCTTCGTGGCAAATTCGAGGCTTCCGATGATATCGGTGTTGACGAAGTTGCCAGCGATGCGGGCGACGAAGATGTCGCCGATTTGTTGGTCGAAGACTAGTTCCGGGGGGACCCGACTGTCGATACACCCAACGACCGCGGCAAACGGTGCCTGCCCTTTCGCGGTGGCCCTTACCTGGGCCACAAGATCACAGTGAAGGCTGTGTCCACTGACGAAGCGGGCATTGCCGTCCTTCAGCCTCTGCACTGCGCCACTCGGATCGAGCGCCGCCTGCCGATCTTTGGTGAACACGGCACACTCGCGATCATCCGCGTACGCGGGCGCGGCGAGTATTGCCGCGGTGGACAGCAAGAACGTGCGTCGGGTTGTCATCGAGCTACCCCTGAGCGAGTGAATCGCGCTGCTGAGTTCGAAGCCGCCTAAGCCCGCACCCAAATCCCGTGCACCGGCCTAAATGCTCTGGAGGCGACTTGATCCGGCATACGATAGAGGGCATTTTGCGAACCTTCAACAATTCCGTTCGATCGGTGCCGACCCGACCCCGCCCCGACTCGTTAAGCGACGGCCCGCGCGCCGAACGCGGTGGCGGTACGGCGCGGCGGAACTGCGTCTTCTCAAGCGCTAAGTTACACACGTCAGCTCACCGGCTGTGATCGGACACCTCGCGCATGCCGCTGATCACGATGTCCGGCTGATTGGGCGGTACGGAAGGCCGTGTCTGCGTAAACACTTCCGTCGCAGTGGACCAGCTGAGCGGCCCGCGGAAAGGGCTTTCGCTGCTGATTGAACTGTCGACGCTTGCGTGGCCGTTCGGGCGGCGTACCCGGCGCATCGGAGATATGATGGTTCGCTGTGATTATGCTCAGAGGGCGCGATGTTTCGTGCGCCCAGATACAGGATCCGTCAGCGCAAGCTCAACCGTGACGGGACGAGCGAGAGGTAGAGGTCTAAGTGTCCGTCATGCGCCTCAACGGGTAGGCTGAGGACGGGTGAGTGGCCGAGCGTCATGTCCAAGCAAAAGGAGAATTGATTATGGCCGAAGCGGTTTACAAGGTAATCGAACTTGTCGGAACCAGCACCGACTCTTGGGAAAAAGCGACGGCTGCCGCGATCAATCGTGCAGCCAAGACCCTCCGAGACCTCAGAGTTGCGGAAATCGTAAAACTCGATGTGCAACTCAAGGACGGCAAGATCGAAGCGTATAGATCACGGATCAGCGTCTCATTCAAGTATGAGAGCGGAGGCTAATTGCCGCTCCCATTCCTCGAACTTGGTCGCAGGCGTAGGCGCCTCCCCCGGGGGAGCCTACGTCCCGATCGTGCCACGCTCCCAGACGACCGTTCTCCCAGGCTTGTATCGCTGCGGTCGTAGCGGGACCGCGCGCCCACTGCCGGTGCACAGATCCCCAAGCCCGGGCTGTACGTCCCCCCCAGCTGAATGGGGCGGCCGCGGGGCCCGCGACTGCTTAGCGATTGCGGGGCTTGCTCTTAAGGAAATGCAGACCGTGAAAATGAGATCGTTGTTGCCAGCATTTGCGTTGGCTCTGGTCATTTCGGCGCCGACCGCGGCCTCACCAGAAGTCGACGCCGTGTACCCGTCAGCCCACGCTCTCTATCTCGAGCTACATCAGCACCCGGAGCTTTCCAGCCATGAAATCCGAACGGCGGGAAAACTGGCAGCTCAGCTGCGCGCGCTCGGATACGACGTTACCGAGCATGTCGGCGGCACCGGTATCGTTGCAATCCTTCGCAACGGACCCGGGCGTACCGTCATGCTGCGCACCGAGCTGGATGCGCTTCCCGTGGAGGAGAAAACCGGTCTGTCCTATGCCAGCAAAGTTCACGCAAAGGACGATGCGGGAAACGATGTGTCTGTCGGGCACATGTGCGGACATGACCTGCACATGAGTGCGCTAGTGGCCACAGCCGAGATCATGGCTCACACCAAGAGCACTTGGCGCGGCACGCTCATGCTGATCGGTCAGCCGGCTGAGGAGACCGTAAGCGGCGCCGAAGGCATGGTCAAAGACGGACTCTTCACGCGTTTTGCACGCCCGGATGCAGTACTGGCGCTGCACGTAGGCAACGAACTTCCGGCGGGAAAAGTTGGGGTCGTCACGGGAATTTACGATACCAATGCTGATTCGCTGCGCATCACCATATTCGGCAAGGGAGGACACGGCGCTTCGCCACATACGACCGTTGATCCCATCGTCATCGCAGCCAGAACCATTCTTGCGCTGCAGACCATTGCCTCCCGCGAGGTCAAGCCCGGCGAGATGGCGGTGATTACGGTCGGATACGTTCATGCCGGAACCAAGAACAACATCATCCCGGATCAGGCGGAGCTCGGGTTGACCGTCCGCACATACAAAGCGGACGTGAGAAAGCAGGTCCTGGCCGCGATCACGCGAATCACGACCGCCGAGGCCGAAGCCGCGGCCACTCCGCGCCCACCCTCGATCGACCATTACGAGGGCACCGATGCCGTCTACAACGATCCCGCACTGGCGCAGCAACTGCGGGGGGTCCTGGAGGACACTCTGGGTCGGGACAACGTGCTCGCGCCGCAGCCCATCACCGCATCAGAGGACTTCTCGGTCTTCGTTGAGCAAGGCATTCCCGGCTTTTATCTGAGTTTGGGTGGCGCGGATCCTCAGAAACTGGCTTCGGCAGAGGCCTCAGGCACGCATCTGCCGTCGAACCACTCGCCACTGTTTGCACCGGACGTGGATCCGGCGCTACGCACTGCGATTACGGCGGAGGTGGCCATGCTGCGCGATCTGCTGAAGCCGGCAGGAAACGTGCCGCTGCCGCGTGGCACTGGCGGGGAATCACAGGCCGCGCCCCATTAACATCGCGGTGCTCGGAGCGGCGCTCGTGCAGTGCTTTCGGCTGCGCACCGAGTCTCGTGCTCACGCGGGCGCGAGTTCTAAGCCGCCGAGGGCGGACGGTCACACCAATTTTGCATCCAGTGTGATCTCGGCCTTAAGGACCTTTGAAACCGGACAGTTCCGTTCCGCGTCCTCCGCCAGGCGAGCAAAGGTGGCTTCATCGAGGGTCGGAACCTGAGCGCGTAGGGTCAGGGCCGAGTGACTGATGCGGAAGCCTTGGCCATCCGGCTCAAGAGTGACGGCCGCCTCCGTACTGAGCTCCGTGGGCGTGTAGCCCGCGCCCTGCAGCTGGAAGGCCAACGCCATCGTGAAGCAGCCTGCATGCGCGGCGGCAATCAACTCTTCGGGATTTGTGCCCTTCTCGTTCTCGAAGCGAGTTCTGAACGAATAGGGAGTTTTAGCAAGCACGCCCGAATCGGTAGATATGTCGCCGTTGCCCGCGCGACCGGTGCCACGCCAAACAGCTTTCGCCTTGCGAATCATCGAAATTCTCCTAGTCAGGATCTAATTGTCTGCCATGCGAAGCTAGTTCTCTTCTTGCCGTGCCATCCATTCAGAACCTCTCAACCCACGGTCGAAGCTCGATCTCCCAGGTCCAGGCACTGCGCGGCTGCCGAAGGACGTGCAGATAGGTCTCGGCAACTGCATCGGGATCGAGCATCGAATCGGGCTTGCCCGCTGCTTCGGTTCTACCCGGATTGCGGATCGCACCGTCGATCACGAAATGCGCGACGTGAATTCCCTGCGGCGCCAGTTCACGTGCCAAGCTCTGCGCCAGCCCCCGCAGCGCAAACTTGCCCATCGCGAAGGGTGCTGACTGAGCATATCCCTTGACGCTCGCAGATGCGCCCGTGAACAGGAGCGCCCCTTTTCCCTTTGGGAGCATGCGCCGCACGGCCTGCTGAGCCACCAGAAATCCACCGAAGGCGCTAACAAGAAGCGCATGTTCGACCTCCGCAGGAACCAGTTCGATCAGAGGACCGCGTAACCTGCCGCTCGCGTTATAGACAACCACGTCCGGTACACCGAGCCGGCGCTCCACCTCTTCGAAGAGGCGTGATACCTGCTCCGGGTCGATGGCGTCACACGCGAACGACTGCGCGGCGGTCTCTGCGGATAGGGCCGCGAGCTTTTCGGTATTGCGCGCTGCGAGCGCGACGCGCATGCCGTCACGGGAGAAGAGCCGCGCAAGTGAGGCGCTGAGTCCTGAACCCGCGCCGACAATCAGTGCGATGTCGTATCGTGGTGTTGTCATTTGAATGTTTGGCTCCTGTTCGGTCCCGGAAGCGCAAGAAGCCGAGCATAACGTCCGCGACAATGGCTAGGCTAAAGCTAACGTCCACCGCCCACCTGCTTCTTATACCCCAGTGGTGCGAAAGCGTGCGCGTCACACCGAATCGAACTGTCAAGAGATCCCTCTGAATGAGGTACGGCAGTGTGCTGCCGCGGGAGCGAAATCGTAAGCTGAACCATGTCGGTGGTACGCTAGCAAACAACATTCGCGGCACTCGCCGCCGGAAACCCCGGCTCGCGCGGGGTCAACTGACCGCGGAGAACAGGAGGGCGACCGTGTCGATTGCACGCCGGGTATTCCGCCTCACTTCGCGCGGGGTGGCACTGATACTGACCGCTTCGGTGCCGGCTCTGGCAGGAGCACCGTTCTCGTTCGACCATGCCCCCGGACGTCTCCCTAAGGACGTCGTTCCCCTGGACTATACGGTCGCCATCACGCCGGATGCGGAAGCCCTGACGTTCTCCGGCGTAGAGACGGTGAGGCTGCACGTGCGAGTCAGCGTGCGTAGCTTAGTGTTCAACTCCCTGAATGAAACGCTGGACGATGTACGGCTCGATGGGCAGCCGGTGGCCAAGGTGGTGACAGAGGACCGCCAGCAACTGACGACCGTCACGCTGGCACGGCCCGCCGGCCCCGGAATACACACGCTGAGATTTAACTACCGCGGCAAGATCGAGACGCAACCGCACGGGTTATTCGTCCAACATTACACCACGCGCGAGGGTGCAAAGAGTGTGTTGTTGTCTACGAAGATGGAGAGCACAGACGCACGCCGCATGTTTCCATGCTGGGATGAGCCGGCATTTCGCTCCACGTTTCAGTTAACTGTTACGGTGCCGGTCGACTGGGACACAGTGTCCAACATGCCGGTGCTTAAGCGCGTGGTGCATGAACGTACCGCCACAACGACCTTCGAGCGCTCCCCCAGAATGCCGTCCTACCTCATCGAATTCACAGGCGGTGAGCTGGCCAGGATCAGCGCACCGATGGGTCGCACCGAGCTTGGCATCTGGGCAATCCGCGGCCGTGAACAAGACGGGCAGGCGGCGCTCGCCAATGCGCAGCAGATTCTCCGGGATTACAACGAGTACTTCGCTTATCCCTATCCGCTGCCCAAACTCGACTCCATCGCTGTCCCCGGCGGATTCACCGGCGCGATGGAGAATTGGGGCGCGATCACCTACAACGATCAGCTACTGCTGATCCATAAGCTCAGCACGATTCAGGACCGCCAGGACGTGTTTGCGGTCCAGGCGCACGAGATGGCTCATCAGTGGAATGGCGACCTGGTTACGATGGGCTGGTGGGATGACTTGTGGCTCAACGAGAGCTTCGCCTCGTGGCGCGGAACGAAGGAAACCGACCTGCGCAATCCGGACTGGAAGTGGCTCGAACTGCAGGACGCCTCCAAGGAGCGCGCCATGCGCTCTGACGCCCGCGTTGCCTCCCACCCGATCCAACAGCACGTCGCCGACGAGCTGCAAGCGGCCAATGCATTCGATGACATTACCTACAGCAAAGGTGAAGCGGTCCTGCGCATGCTGGAAGCGTTTCTGGGGCCCGACGTGTTTCGCGAAGGCATCCGCCGATACATCAAGGCACACGCCTACTCGAACGCTACAGCGGCCGATTTATGGGCCGCATTGAGCGCGGCGAGCGGCAGGGACGTCGGAAAGATCGCCGCGGACTGGACCGAGCAGATGGGATTTCCGCTGGTTACGGTGTCGGCCAGTTGCGATGCGGCCGGCCAGCGCACGATCGCGCTTGCGCAAAAGCGCTTCTTGCTGCGCGGCGACGATAAGAGCGGCGTGCATTGGAATGTGCCGCTGCGGGTGCGCAGCGGTACCGCGGGCACGCCGCAGCCTCTGCTGCTGACCGCCGACCGCCAACGCGCCGCCGCCGGTCAATGCGGCGAACCGCTGAGCGTGAACGCTGATGCGCTTGGGTTCTATCGGGTCGCCTACGACCATGCGACGCTCGCCGCGAATGCGCACTCTGTCGCCGCGCTGCCGGACGGAGACAAGATTGCCCTGCTCGACGACGAGTGGGCGCTGGTGCTCTCTGAGCATGAGGAGCTGGGGGCCTATTTGTCGTTGGCCTCCTCCATGGGAGGAAACTCCGATACGCGCGCCTGGATGCAGATCGCCTCATCGCTCGGGACCATCGAGTACGCCGAGCGCGGCACCGCGACGTTTGCAGGCTTCGCGCGCTCGGTCGTCGAGCCTATGACTGACCGGCTCGGCTGGGACGCCAAGGAGGGCGAGACGCCCGATGTCCAGCAGTTGCGCCGCACATTACTCGGCGACCTCGGCACCTGGGGTGACACCGACGTGCGCCGTGAGGCGCAACAGCGTTATAGCGCGTTCGTCAAGGATCGTACCGCCATCAAACCCGACGACCAGACTTTAATTCTCTCCATCGTCGCTCAGTACGCGGACGCTGCAACATTCGATCAACTGCACGCGATCGCTCGGAATGAGAGCGACGAGACGGCGCAACGGCGTTACTACCTGGCGCTGATGAACGTGCGCGATCCCGCGCTCGCGCGCCAGGCAGCCCAGATTGCGCTTTCTAAGGAAATCCCGCCGCAGAGCGACGACAGCCGACTGCGCCTGGTGTTGCAGCTCGGGTACTTTCATCCGCTGCTGGCGTGGACTACGGCTACGGACAACATCGACCGGCTGCTCGCGCCCTACCCGAAGTACGCGCCGCTCATCACCGCGCAAATGCCGGAGGCCTTGTGGGATAGCGTGCCGCTGGAGCAGCTCGAAGCTTGGGTGCGCGGGCGCCTGCCGGCGGAAATGGCCGCACAGATCGACCGGGGCCTGGAAACCGCGCGCGTCAGGCGCAGCGAGAAGGATCTGCTGATGCGCGAGGCCAGCGCTTACCTGGCAGCGCATCCGCGCGCTTGAGATGCTGAAACCCTACGTACGCGCAATACCTTTGGGTCACGTGTGGGCGCGCACCCAACGGACCAAGTCCGACTTGCCTATGGCACCCGATTGACGGGTGATCTCGCGACCTGACTTGAATAACGCCAACGTCGGAATACTGCGAATATTGAATTGGTTGGCGAGATTCGACTCAGCGTCGGTGTTGACCTTCACGAGACGCGCCGCGGGCTCCAGCTCCCCGGCGGCCTCCGCGAATTGTGGTGCCATCGCGCGGCACGGACCACACCAGGGTGCCCAAAAGTCCACCACGACGGGTACGTCGTTGCGTTCGATATACCTTTGGAAATTCGCCTGAGTCAGCTCGATCACGTGCCCCGTAAACAGTGGTTGATGGCACTGTCCGCACCTCGGTGTCGCGTCAAGGCGTGCTGCGGGAATCCGATTGACCGCCTCGCAATGCGGACACACGATGTGCAAGCTGTCGGCCATGCAAAATCTGTGGGGGTCGACGATCCAAATTCAAGTCCGGGAGGTTCGCCCGGGATGAGCGGATGGAAGCTCGCTCGCGCCATTGCGCAATAGGCAGTAAAGCCCGCCGCCAGGGGTTCGCCCTTGCGTTTCTGCTTAACTGCCCGGGGCAATCAAACCTCACGCTCACACGTGAGCTCTAGCTTCGCGTTAAAGAATGCCCTGCAGCGCAGCCGAGGCAAGCTTGAACAAAGTGCCGATCGACCGCAGTCTCAGTTCACTTCTTCATCAGCGGTGCTAAGTGCTTCAGGGATGGCCTCGAGCCGCTCTCGGGGTATCGGCCTGCCGCTGGCATCGGAAAAGCCGTAGGTCCCGTCCTTAATCTTCTCCAGCGCACGCTCGATCATCGGTAAACGTTCCACACTTCGTCTAGCCAATGCGCCTTCGACCTCGAGCAACGTGAGCCTCTGCGCATCATCTTCGGATTCTTGCGCTGCGCCGAGTGACTGCTCCTGAATTCCCGCCTCTTCAGCTGCTTCAGCCTTGATTGTGCGCGATATTTCGGCACGTAGCTTTAACAGTCGTGCGCGCTGCTGCTCGAGGAATGCTTTCTCCAGACCTGATCTCGTTTCGTTCATAGCTGCTCCGCGCTTTTCGCACGACCTATCTTGCTTTGGGGATTCCTATCACGCACGGGTGATCAAGCTGGCCTGTCCTGCTCGCAGGGGAATTCAGGACGCCCGACCCAATGTCTGCTCCGCTAGTGCCAGTAGCTGCGGGGTCGTGATGGCGGACAGATCGACCCCGATCTCACCCACGATACGCAGATACGTTTCATGGTCGTGCGTGCGCAGATATTCCGTAAGGTGCTGGGCCGCGTTGCTCTTCCCCGTTCCATGCCCAATTACGATGATCTTGGCGCCGCCGGCCAGAGCATCGCCAATTCGCCTGTAGAAGCTGGGATCCTCCGGAGCCCGCTGACCCTGCTCCCGTGACTGATCCTTGTGAGTCAGGTGATGCAGGAATTGATGCGGGTCATAGGGGGTAATTTGCCGTCGCGAAGCATCGCCGGATGCCGCATCGATGCGGAAGATCTTGGCGCCATGATGATCCACCACTGCCATCAGGGTGGGCGGGCTGGCCTCGGGCGTGGCCGCCGCAAGAGAGCGACCCTGCGGCGACCAGCCGGCCTGCTGCAGGAAGTGCCGCAGACCGACCACCTCAGAACTGCCGAGATCCTTGGCGTGCGGCTGATGCATGACGTATCGCTCTCCGCCCAGGTCGAAGGCGAATTCGCCACTGTCTCTGCGGTGCACCACCCCTAGTCTCTCCATCAGCGCAAGCACATCTCTCCAGTCGAGATTGTGGGCTGGGGGATGCCGAAACAGCGCTTCGAGCGTCCGAAGATGTGCGCCGCGTAGTGGCGCACGCCCCGGTGCCGACGACTCTGGCGGGCTCTGGACTTCATCGTTTTTCATACCGGTGGCTCAGTATGAACACGCTTCGTCGTGCAGGAAAGCTCGTCAGCGTGCGGGCCATTGGCGGCGGCACCGGTAGGCACCTTCACGAGGGTCCGAGACCGGCCCTGTCACGCTAACGGCAACGCTTGGTCCTTAAGTCTCCTGCGCCGCCGGGGTTTGTTTACGATGTTCGCTGGTAGCGGCCCTGACAGGATGCAATGACCCGTTGGCGCGCGCGAGATTTTGTCGGAAGTATCAAGCCGAACGGCGAGAGACATCATGGCGATCACTTCGACGCCCTTTGTAGCGGCAGCCCGATCAGGCGCCGAGCGGATGTTTCCCACGCTTACGCGCGCGCAAATTGCGCGTGTCGCAGCGCGGGGACGCGTACGCCCCCTACGGCACGGAGAGGTGTTGTACGAAGCGGGCGCGACTGTGACGGGCTTCTTTGTCGTCACCGCGGGCCAGGTCGAAGTCGTCCGCCGCTCGGGGGAAGCTGAGGAACTCATCGCACTTTACGACCCGGGCCACTTTACCGGCGAGATCAACATGCTCTCGGGTCGCCCCTCGCTGGTTCGGGCTCGGGCGAGGGGCTCCGGTGAGGTGATCGAAATGGACCGGGAGCATCTGCTGGCCCTGGTTCAGACCGATGCCGAGATCGGCGAGATCCTGATGCGCGCCTTTATCGTGCGACGAGTGGAGCTGATCGCGCAAGGCGTGGGAGATGCGATCGTCATCGGCTCAACCCATTGCTCCGGGACACTCAGAGTGAAGGAGTTCTTGACCCGCAACGTTCAGCCTTATACCTATATCGACCTAGACCACGATGCCGATGTGCAGACGTTGCTGGACCGTTTTCACGTCACTCCGGCAGACGTACCGATCCTCGTGTGTCGGGGCGAGATCGTATTGCGCAACCCCACCAATCGGCAGATCGCCGAGTGCCTGGGCTTCAACGAAACCGTAGTTTCCTCGCAAATCCATGATTTGATAGTTGTGGGGGCGGGTCCCGCCGGCCTCGCGGCTTCCGTATATGCGGCATCTGAAGGCTTGGACGTACTGGTGCTTGAGGCGACTGCGCCGGGAGGGCAAGCCGGCTCAAGCTCCAAAATCGAGAACTATCTGGGCTTTCCCACCGGCATTTCCGGGCAGGCCCTTGCGGGCCGCGCCTTCGCGCAGGCGCAGAAGTTTGGCGCCCACATCCAAATCGCGCGCTGCGCACTAGGCTTTGACTGCGAACGCCGCTACGCCATCGAGATCGGTGACGACTCACCCGTACAGGCACGCGCCGTCATCATCGCGACCGGCGCGGAGTATCGCAAGCCCCTACTTGAGAGCCTGCCGCGTTTCGAAGGCATCGGTGTGTACTACGGCGCGACTTTCATGGAAGCCCAGCTATGTGTCGGGGAAGAAGTCGTCATCATCGGCGGGGGCAATTCGGCCGGTCAGGCCGCGGTCTTCTTGGCACAAAGCGCCAAACGCGTATACCTCCTTGTAAGATCGGATGGATTGGCTCAGACGATGTCGCGCTACTTGGTCCGGCGCATCGAAGACAATCCGGCGATCGCCCTACGCGCTCGCACAGAAATCGTCGCTCTGGAGGGGGACGCACATCTTGAACGTGTCAGTTGGCGGAGCGGTGAAACCGGGCAAGTCGAGAGCCACGATATTCGGCACGTGTTTGTCATGGCGGGAGCGACGCCTGCCACGCAGTGGCTCGGGAGCTGCGTGACGCTTGATGCCAAGGGTTTCATCAAGACTGGAGCCGACTTGTCGCAGGAGGAGCTGGCCGACGCTAAATGGCCCCTGCCACGTGCCCCGTTTCTTCTGGAGTCCAGCTTACCTGGGGTATTTGCGGTCGGCGACGTACGGGCCGGCAACCTGAAGCGCGTGGCGGCGGCGGTCGGCGAAGGGTCGATCGCTGTCTCTTTCGTTCACCGCGTGCTCGCCGAGTAGGCGCGGGGATTTCCACGGCGTCGGTGCGCTATTTATCGAGTTGAACCCGCCCGGCGGGTGCCAGGAGATCCTGTGTTTCAGGGTGAGCGCGGATGTAAGCTGCAAAGAACGGGCACTGTGGAACGAGCTTCAGATTGCGCTCCCGGGCGACGGATAATCCAGCCTCGATCAATTGCGTGCCAATCCCCCTTCCTCGCAGTGCCTCGGGCACGCGGGTGTGCGTGAACGTGATCATATTCGCCTCAAGGCGATACTCGGCGAACGCGACCTGCTCGCCCAGCTGAATTTCGAGCCGACTGGCGCTTGTATTGTCGCGGACGCTGAGGCTAGAGGCCGGCATGTGAATCAGCGCTCGCCACTCGCGTCGGTAAAGCTCGCGCTGCACCTGCGAGAGCAAAAGCCGTCTGGGTCAGGGATCAGATACCGCTGCGCCAGGCGATAGGCGGCGCCAGGCAAACCCGAGTCGCGACTCAGAAATGGCATCGATCCGAAGGCCCTAAGGCAGGCGCTCGACATGGGTGGTGATCACGGTCGTAACGACGGTCATCAGTTTGTGAACCGGACACTTGTGCGCAACGGCCTCAAGCTCACGCAGTTGACTGTCCGAGAGCGCGCCGCCCCCGATCCGCAATCGCGTGTCGAGTGCATAGGTGCCGGAGCGCTCGCCGGAGGCATCGCGCTCGACTACGACCTCTACGTCCTCCACCGCGATGCCCTTCCTCCGCGTGTACAACATCACCGTGAGTGCCTTGCAGGCGCCCAGCGCAGCGTCGTATAGATCGTGCGGATTCGGGCCCGCGCCGTTACCGCCATCAGCGGGCGAGACGTCTACCACAAACTCGTGTTCGCCAACGTGAACGGTGAACCCCACCTCAAGCTCAGGCCGACGCCGAATAAGCATTGTCATGACGTATCATTTCTCCGGGTTAAATGTCGCTGCCCGCGCGCTCGCCGCATCTATCACCGAGGACTTTACCCGCGGAGGTGGGGCTCGCTTGAGCAAAATCGCGTGTACGCCCAGACCTGGCCAGCTTAGATCGGCGGCCCTGGCGCGACGCGCGCACGACCACCCTCTGGGAGCTCAAGATTGCGGCCGCGGCGTCGACCGCCTCAGCTTGGCCATTCCTCCTATCCAGCGATCGTAGTTGTCCACCTTGCTGGCCATGTAGCGGGCGACCTGGGGATGCGGAAGGATCAGAAACGCATCCTTCGCCAGTCCGCTCATGACGGCGTCGGCGACCTCGGCGGGCGTGAGTATGCCGTCCACTGCTGCTGCGGACCGTTCGCCCCCACGCAACATTGCGGTTTCCACGCCTTGCGGACACAAGATTGACACCTTGATGCCTTGGTCCCGGTGCGTGATGGCCAAACTTTCTGCGAATCCGAGCGCAGCATGTTTGGTCACTGAGTAAACGGCGCTGTGAATCTGACTCAACAATCCGGCGGCGGACACAGTGTGCAGAAAGTGACCTCCGCCGCGAGTCGCCATGCGCGGCACGAGCACTCTGGCAGCGAACACATGCGCCATGACGTTGACGGCCCAAGCGCGCATCCATGCTTCGTTCGGGGCCGAAGCCGCATTCTCAAGATCCGGATCCCTGAAGAACACCCCCGCGTTTGAGCAGAAAAGCCCAATGGGACCGCAGCGGCCTTCGGTCTCCTCGATGAGGCGTGCGATGTCCTGTTCCTTGGAGACGTCACAGGGCATGGCGATGCCCGCGATCGCGCGGGCTACCTCCTGCGCGCCGCGGACATCGATGTCCGCAACGACGATCCTGCCCGCGCCCCCCGCATGGAAACGCTCGCACAGCGCCCGGCCTATGCCGTTTGCTCCTCCCGTGACCACGATTACTTTGTCGCGTACGTTCATCGTCGAGCATCCTCGAGCCAGGAACTCACCGCCGCCTCGCGCACACACTAGGCTGCTGCACGATCGTGCGCTAGATCCCCCCGGCCGGCCCGACGGTCGACGGCGCTGTCGGGCACCCGGCACAGTGGCCTCGTAGTGATGAACTTGCTCCGGACGGGTCAGCAGAAACCGGTCGTCCTGCGGGAAATACCGGGCCCGTCCGATGTCCGCGCCTGCAAACGCTTTGATGGCTTCGGTGTCGGTCCACCAGCTTAGCGTGACGATCTCGGATCGTTCCGAATCCAGGTCGCGCACGGCCACCGCCGCACCCAAGTTGCCCGGCGTGCGTAAGTAAGACGCCACACCAGTCGCTTGCACATACTGAACATACTCATCCTTGAGCGCGCGTCGAATCTCGGCGCGCCATTCTCTAAGCATGGGCATTCGCTTCCTCACAATCACGAGCGGACAACTCCCCTGGGGTCCTGAGAATCAGGAATACACTGGCAATGACGAGTGCCGCTGCGAGCAGCATACGCACCGTAAGCTCCTCGCCGGCGACGAAGTAACCCAGAGCCACAGCGACTAAGGGATTCACGTAAGCGTGACTTGCGACCCGGGTCGCCGGCATCCGGGCCAGCAGCCACACGTACGCGGTAAAGCCGAGCAGCGAACCGCCGACGATCAAATATAGCAGCGCCAATCCCGCGCGCAGCGAGATCTGCGGAAACGCCTGCAGTTCGCCTGTGGCCCGCGAGAGCGCGAGCAGCGCGGCACCGCCGAGCATCATCTGCGCGCCGGCGGCCAGCGGTAGCGAGCGAGGACGCTGCATGGAACGCGTCAATACCGCCCCGAGCGACCAGGCCGCGCCACCTGCGAGGATTGCGGCACAGGGAAATATGGCCAGGGGCTGCTGAGCGTTTGTGATCAAAAGCGACGCAACACCCAGAAGCCCCAGCGCCACGGCGGTCAGCATGCGCCAGCTAAACGGCTGCTGGCGGAAGATGAAAACCTCGAACCCGATGGTCGTGATGGGCAGCGTCGCCTCAAGCACCGAGGTAATTCCCGACGGGACATACTGCTCCGCCCAGAAAAGAGCCCCATAGGTGGCGACAAACATGCACAGGGCGGTTACCGCGATGCCCCGCCACTGTGCCACCGTGGGGCTGGGCTGTCCGCACATGCGCATGAACGCATAGAGCAGCGCCCCGGCGATGAAAAACCGCAGCCCTGCAGTGAAGAACGGCGGCAACTGCAATACGGCAATGCGGATAGCCAGAAACGTTCCACCCCACAGGAAGTAGATGGCGCCAAAAGCCAACAGTACCCGCACTCCCCCGGACCGATCACGAGTCCGGGTTGGCCATTCCATAACCTCCGAAATCTCCATAGACGGTTAGCATAGACAATTGTCCTTTAACCTGTAAAGTTATATTTGGAGGTTAACTTGATGACCCAGGCCAAGCAAAAGCCACCGCTGTTCGACCTGTGCGGGGGCCACCCGGCGCTCGATTTTGTCAATTCGTTGGATGAGCGCTTCGGTGCGAGCGGGCCGGTGGAATTGCTGGGCGAGTACGCTGATCTACTCAGGTTCATCGAGCAGACCGCCCTGCTCGACCCGCGGCAGGTGCGCCGGCTGGGTCACTCGGTGAGCCCGGATGCCGCCACGCGGGCGTTGCGGGCCGCGAGGCAGTTGCGCGAAGCGCTGGCAGCGACGTTCTACGGCAGCGTAGAGGGGCGCCCACCGCCGCCAGCGGATATTCGCACTCTCGAGCGGCATTTCCACGCCGCGAGCGCGCACCAGGAACTGCGTTGGAAGGAACCCTCGGAGAACTCGAACGGACGATCGGAACTAGCTTGGGACTGGGGCCGTTTCGAAACAGATGCTGAACTTCCTGTGTGGATCGTGTCGCAGAGCGCCGCGCGGCTCATGACCTCCGGCGCGATGGATCGAGTTCGCGCTTGCGGCGCGGACGCCTGCCGTTGGCTCTTTCTGGACACGAGCAAGAATCACACCCGACGGTGGTGCAATATGAAGGTGTGCGGAAACCGCATGAAGGCGCGACGATTCCAAGCACGTCGCGAGGCGTAGAAGCGCGCGCGAACCCGCGGGATCCTGTCCTCGCGAACGTCGATCCGGCTTTCCACGGACCGCTCGATAGCCCGAAGTTGACCGCGGACTCGACCTGGGCGTTACCGTTCCTGGCCCTCACCAAGGAACGCGCCTCAGCCGGGCGGATACGTTCGGGTAACATGTGATGCCAAACTGACCGGCGAGGTGCCGGCGGGCTTAAAACAAAGAAGGACGCACGCATGAGCGAAGAGCTCGTCTTTTACAGCAGCCCCATGTCCCGTGGACGCATCGCCCATTGGATGCTGGAGGAAGTGGGCGCGCCCTATCGCTTTGAGGTTGTGAACCTGGATTCCCAGGATCAGAAGAAACCGGACTTCCTGGCCGTCAACCCCATGGGAAAGATTCCAGCGATCGTGCATCAGGGCATCGTGGTGACCGAGTGCGGGGCGATTTGCGCGTACCTGGCGGACGCTTTTCCGGCCGCGCGCCTGGCCCCGCCCACCGACAGCCCCCTGCGCGGGACTTACTACCGATGGCTGTTCTTCGGTGGCAGTTGCCTTGAAGCCGCCGTGATCGATCGTATGCTGTCGCGGCCAGCGCCGTCCCGCCCCGGCGCGCTGAGTTACGGAAGTTATGAGGACACGATCGGAACGCTGGCGAAGGCTCTAACGCCGGGCCCCTACATCCTCGGCGTGCAGTTCAGTGCGGCCGACGTCTACATCGGATCACAGCTTGCCTTCGGGATGATGGTGAAGACTCTGGAACCGCAGCCGATCTTCCAAGACTACGTGAGCCGTCTGCAAGCGCGTCCCGCCTATAAGCGGTTCATGGAGAAGGGAGACAAAATCGCCGCAGGCATGAAAAAGGCCGGCTAAGCGCGCGCTGGCCGCGCGGCGCGCCCGCCTCGCCAACCATGCCGGCGCGGTGCCGCAGCCGTCGCTCGAGGCCTTCACTCCTCGTGGCGGTGGTTTGCCAAATCGGCTTCGCGCAGATCGAACTCCCGCTCCAGTCGGCGCCGCGCCTCGTCCTTCAATGTTCCTTGACGATAGAGCTCATTGACCCGCTCACGCTCGGCGGTGATCAACAGCAGAGCGATTTCGTCGGGAGGGGCTTGATGATTCTCTTGCGCCTCCGCGCCGTGTTCGAAATGCTTCAGCCGTTCCCGCAGCAAAGTTCGGCACCGCACAACGACCTCGTCCGGCAGTCCTCGGTCCGTGCGCAGCTGCTCGAGACGCTCGATCGCGGCCTCGATGGCGAGTCGGCGCGCTCGCAGTTCCTCACGCCTGTCGGTCTGGAGCTCCCGCTTGCCCGTGTCGGCGAGGCCAAGTAGCCGAATTACCGTGGGTAACATCAGGCCTTGGCCCACGAGTGTTACCAGGATCACCGAAAAAGTGAGGAAGAGAATCAGATCCCGATCCGGGAATGGCGCCCCGCTGTCGAGCACCAAGGGAATGGCAAGCGCCGCAGCCAGAGACACGATCCCGCGGACGCCGGTGAACCCGAGCACAAATGGCCAGGTCCACGGCGGCGCGGGGTCCCTGCGCGCTAGCGCCGGGCTCAGCCAGCGCGGCAGATAGGTTGCCGGGAAAATCCAAATAAAACGAGCGAGGATGACCACGGCGCTCACAACTGCCGCGGAGGTCACGAGAACAGACAACGAGTAGCTGCCCAAGCCCGAGATCAGGGTGCGCGCCTGAAGGCCGGTCATGAGAAACACGATGCCTTCGATTACGTACACGAGGACATCCCAAAAGAAGATCCCTTGGAGCCGCGTTGCCGCGCTGATGATGTTGAAACCGTTCCAGCTGACGTAGAGCCCTGCGACCACCGTGGCAAGTACGCCAGAACCGCCCAGGTGCTCCGGTGGCCAATAGGCGACGAAGGGTGTCAGGATCGAGAGTACGATCTCGATCTGCGCGTCGGCCACCCAGCGACGCAGACGCAGCATCAGCCAGCCGACCGCGATCCCCCAGAGCAACTCACCGCCAAGGATAACGGCAAACTCGCCGGTCGCCTTCCCGAAGGAAAACGCTCCGGCACTCACGGCCACTACGGCGAACCGATAGAGAATCAGCGCCGTGGCATCATTGGCGAGGCCTTCGCCTTCCAGGATCACCAGGATGCGCTTGGGGAGGTGCATTCTGCGGGCGATGGACAAGGGAGCCACGGCATCCGGCGGCGAGACTATCGCGCCCAAGACAAAACCCACCGGCCAAGACAAGCCCAGGAGCCAATGTGTAGCCGCCGCCGCGGCTACGGTCGTGAACACGACACACCCGATGGCCAGGAGCGCGATCGGACGCAGACTGAAGCGAAATTCTCGCCAACTCATCGCGAACGCGGACGAGTAGATGAGGGGCGGCAATACGAGAAGCAGTACGAGTTCCGGCGCGAGCCGCACCGCCGGCAGACCCGGGACAAGCGCGAGCACGACTCCCGTGACGACCAGGAGAATTGCCGGTGGAAGGTTCGCCCGCTTGGCCACGACGCCGACCGCGGCGAGTGCGATCAGCAGGAGTACGAGAATCTGGATCTCGCGGATGATCAACGTGTAAACCAGGAGAAGCGGCGTTGGGAGTGCTCGCTAGAATATCAGCGCGCTTGCACCTCGACCCGGCATCCTTGAAGCAGGCGTCAGCGGCCAGGCCGGCGCATCGCAACTGACTGATTCCAATTAATAAGCAGTGCTCACACGCTTAGCTGTGTCCGGACGCGATCCGCGGGAGTACTTCCCCGCCGTGGCTGAATGTGTCAGCGAACCGACCTATCGACGTAGCTTCTTCGGGGCACGCTTGCAACCTAGCTCTTCACGCAGGCGCCTTCGGGTTCCACCACTGGCACTCACCGTGCGGCCGTTTGTCCAGGCTCGCCGGGCGGCTTATCAACCTGCGGGACCTCGTCGGTGCAAAGCCGATATCCCAACCCGGTCTCGGTGACCAAGAATCGCGGTCTGCGCGGGTCCGGTTCCAGCTTGTCGCGCAGATACTTGATGCACACGCGCAGGCCGCGGGCGTCGTCCTGACGATCCGGTCCCCAGACCTCACGCAGCAGCTGGCCCTGCCGCACCACCATGCCGGCCTGGCGCGCGAGACACTCAAGAACACGGTACTCGAGAGGGGTCAGATGGATGCTGCCCTCGGGCCCCTGAGTCACTCTGCGGGCGAGATCAACCTGCACCAGACCCAACTTCAGAATCGCCGTCTGTTCTGCACCGCGCGCGCTGCGGCGCAGTCCGGCCCTTACGCGCGCGAGCAACTCCGGGGCCGAAAACGGCTTGGTGACATAGTCGTCCGCGCCTGCATCCAGCGCGGCGATCTTCTGTTCCTCCATGGTGCGTGCCGAGAGAACCACGATCGGCACAGGCGACCACGTCCGCACCTGGCGAATGACCTCGAGGCCATCCACATCGGGCAGCCCGAGGTCCAGTAGGAGCAGGTCGGGCTTGTGACTGCGCGCCTCGATTTCCGCGCGCGCGCCCGTGTCCGCCTCGATAACTATGTATCCCTCACTGCCGAGCACCACGCGCAGCACATTGCGGATCGCAGGCTCATCCTCGACCACCAGGATGCGGTGCGTCGCCAGGGTCACGGCTGCGGTTCACTTGAGGGCAATGTAACTTCAAAGCGCGCGCCCCCGCCCGCGCGTCGACTTGCCTCGATCTCTCCGCCGTGCGCACGCGCGATCGCCTGACAGATCGCCAGCCCCAGACCAACACCCACCACCGCCCCCTCTCCGTTGCCGCGCTGAAACTTATCGAATAGTCGGGCCGGATCCCCGGCAGGCAGGCCGGGGCCGTCGTCCTCAACCACTACACGCACGAAGGGTCCGTCTAGCGCGGCCGAAACCCACACGCGCGTGCCGGCGGGGGTGTATTTTGCCGCGTTGTCAAAGAGGTTTGCGAACATCTGCACGATGAGAGTCGCATCGACGTAGACCGGGGGGAGATCCGCAGCAAGCCTCAGCTCCACTGAGTGTCCTGAGAGTCGCGCGGCCACTCTCTGCAGTGCGGTCCCCACCAGATCGTCGAGCGTTTCCCAGTCGCGTCGCAGGACCACTTGACCCGACTCAAAGCGCATCAGATCCAGAACATTGGACACTAACTCTGACATCTCCCGCGCCTTGGTTTCGATTGAGCGTGCGAGCGAATACCGTGTTCCTTCATCGAGCTTTGCGCCGTGCTCGGCGAGCGTGCTGCCGGCACCGGCCATGACCGCCAGCGGGGTACGCAAATCATGCGAAATGGAAGCCAGCAGCGTGTTACGCAAGCTCTCCCGCTCCGCCGCCAAGCTGGCCGCCTCGGCCACCTCCGCCAGCCGCGCGCGCTCGAGTGCCAGGGCAATCTGCCCTGCAAAGGTCTCCAGCAGATGCCGCTGCTCGGGCAGGAGTACGCGCCGGGGATTCGAGGGAAGTATTGCCAGTACTCCGAGGCGCTGACGCGCATCGCCAAGCGGGATATAAAGTCCGATGGCGGCGGGTAGTGTATCGGTGCCCAGACCGGCCTGCCGATTGTGATCGGCCACCCATTGCGCTACGGCGAGGTCTGCGGAGCGGAACGATTGCTCGAGTGGACGATCGCGCGGATAACGGAGTTTGCCTTCGAGGTCTGGCAGAAGAATGACGGCCTTGCTCTGGAACACCTCGGCGAGGTGACGAACCGCCACGCGCGCCATGCCCGAGATACCGCGCGTCGCAGCCAGTTCCCGGCTCATGGCATACAAGAGCGCCGTACGTCGCTCGCGCGCACCGGCCACGCGCGTCTGCTGGCGCACACTTGCCACGAGGTTGGCAATCACCACGGCGATGATCAGCATCACGCTGAAAGTCAGCAGATACTGTACGTCAGAGACGGCGAACGAAAACCGGGGTGGCACGAAGAAGAAATCAAAAGCCGCGACGTTGAGGATAGCGGTCATGACGGCAGGGCCCCGACCGAAGCGCAAGCCGGCGACTGTGACGCCCAACAGGTACACCATGACCAGGTTGGCCAGCTCGAAACGTGGATACAGCGCAAACGCGACCGCCGTGCACACGAGTGTAGCCACGAGGGCCCAGCCGTAGCGCGCCCATCGAATCGGCGAACTGTCGGCAACCGTCGCACTCCTTTCGGGCGCGCGCGCTGATTCCGTGCGCTCCGGCAGTGCGATCGCCGTGAGGTCGAAGCCGCGGGCGTGCCGAAGCAGTTGCGTTGAGGTCGAAGGGCGCAGCCACGCGCGCCAGCCGCGACGTTTCGGCGCGCCGACGATCACGCGCGTTGCATTGCGCGTTCTTGCATACTCAAGCAATGTGGCCGCCGCCGTCGGGCCGTCCAACGTCACGGTTTCCGCGCCAAGTGACTCCGCAAGCCGCAGCACATCGATGCGGCGATTGCGTTCCGAGTCGGAAAGTCGCAGGAGGGCCGGGGTCTCGACGTAGACGACAGTCCACTCCGAATCCAACGCATCGGCCAGGCGTTTGCCGGCACGTACCAGCTGCTCAGCCTGTTCATCTGGCCCGACGGCGACCATGACGCGATCGCCTGCCAGCCGTGCGCGCGTGTGATCCACCGGGAAGGCGCGCGCGGCCGCTTCCACCCGATCTGCAACGCGGCGCAAAGCGAGCTCGCGCAGCGCCATGAGGTTTGGAGTACGGAAGAATCGTTCAACTGCCGTTGCGGCTTCGTCCGGGATGTACACCTTGCCGGCGCGCAGGCGCGCCAGCAGGTCATCCGGCGGAAGATCGATCAACTCGATGTCGTGGGCCTCGTTGAAGAAGCGGTCTGGCAGAGTTTCCCGCTGGCGCACGCCGGTGATCTGCGCCACGAGATCATTAAGACTCTCAAGATGCTGGACGTTGACGGTGGTCCAGACGCTGATGCCGGCGTCGAGCAGTTCTTCGACATCCTGCCAACGCTTGGGATGGCGTGGTGATGGCTCTCCGCCGACCAGATTCGAATGCGCCAGTTCATCGACGAGCAGGATCGCCGGACGCCGCTTGAGCGCCGCATCGAGATCAAACTCCTGCCGCACTATTCCGCGGTAAGTAATTGGAAGCGTCGGCAGCCGCTCCAGGCCCTCCAATAGGCGTTCGGTGTCGGCGCGACCGTGAGGCTCGACGTAGCCGACAACCACGTCGGTTCCGCTCGAGCGCAGGCTGCGGGCCGCCTCGAGCATCGCATAGGTTTTACCCACGCCCGCGCTGGCGCCGAAGAAGATGCGCAGTCGCCCGCGTTTGGCGCGCGCCTCCTCGGCCTCAACGCGAGCAAGGAGTTGATCCGGATCGGGCCGGACTTCGTCCATGCAGTTACCTCGCCTGAGGCCAGCGGGTCACTGACGGCTGTCCATTGCAAGGTTCAGCTCGAGGACATTCACGCGAGGCTCACCGAGCACGCCCAGAAATCGTCCCTGAGAATGCGCGGCAATGAGTCCTCGTACCCCTTCAACAGCCATGCCGCGCACTCTGGCAACGCGAGCGGCCTGATAGTTCGCCGCCGCAACGCTGATCTCCGGATCTAGACCGCTGCCGGAAGCGGTGACGAGATCAACCGGAACGGGAGCGGTATTTGTCGGATCCGCGGCATGCAACGCCTCGATACGGGACTTCACCGCGTCGGTCAACGCCGGGTTTAGCGGCCCGAGGTTCGAGCCGCCCGACGCCAGGCCGTTGTAGGGCTGGGGTGAGGTTGCCGACGGGCGACTCCAGAAATACTTCGGATCGCTGAAGCTCTGGCCGATCAGGTGCGAGCCCACCGTCTTGCCGTCCTTGATAATCAGGCTGCCGCCGGCCTGCCTCGGAAAGACCAGCTGGGCGATTCCGGTGACCACGAGCGGGTACACGGCCCCGGTGATCACCGTCAAGATCAGGAACAGCACGAGGGCGGGGCGAATCAGGGAGCGCATGGGGGTAACCTCTTCAGACCAGATGCGTCAGCACCAGACCCCAGTCAATCAGTTTGATCCCCACGAACGGAACCAGAATGCCCCCAAGGCCGTAGATCAGCAGATTGCGCCGCAGCAGCACGGCAGCCCCCAGGGGCCGGTACTTCACCCCCTTCAATGCCAGCGGGATCAGGAACACGATGATCAGTGCGTTGAAGATGACGGCCGACAGAATGGCAGAAAACGGGCTCGCCAGGCGCATGACGTTCAGGGCTTCGAGCTGCGGGTAGGTAGTTGCGAAAGCGGCCGGAATAATTGCGAAATACTTCGCCACATCATTCGCGATACTGAAAGTCGTGAGCGAACCGCGGGTCATCAGCATCTGCTTGCCCGTCTCCACCACTTCAATGAGCTTGGTGGGATTGGAGTCCAGATCGACCATGTTGCCGGCTTCTTTCGCGGCCTGCGTGCCGGTGTTCATGGCGACGGCGACATCCGCCTGCGCCAGCGCGGGCGCATCGTTGGTGCCATCTCCGGTCATGGCGACAAGTCGCCCTTCGGCTTGATGCGCGCGAATCAGTCGAAGCTTAGCCTCGGGCGTCGCTTCAGCCAGGAAGTCATCCACGCCCGCTTCCGCGGCGATGGCAGCCGCCGTCAGGGAATTGTCGCCCGTGATCATCACTGTCTTGATGCCCATGCGGCGTAGTTCGCCGAAACGCTCCTTGATCCCTCCCTTCACGATGTCCTTGAGCTCGATAATGCCGAGCACCCGCGAGCCGTCGCTCACCAGCAGCGGGGTGCTGCCGCGGCGCGCGACCTCGTTGACCGCCGTGAGGATCGCCTTCGGAAAAATCTGCCCGAGCGCTTCCACTTGACTTTGAATGGCAGCGGGAGCGCCTTTGCGGATCTGGCGACTGCCGATGTTGACGCCGCTCATGCGTGTATGCGCAGAAAATGGCACAAACGTTGCGGCGAGTGATCGCAGATCGCGCTCGCGCAACTTGAACCTCTGCTTCGCCAGCACGACGATGCTGCGCCCCTCCGGCGTCTCATCGGCCAGGGAAGCGAGCTGCGAGGTATCCGCCAACTCCTCTTCGGTCACGCCGCTCGCCGGAATGAAGGTGGCTGCCTGGCGGTTGCCGAGCGTAATCGTGCCGGTTTTATCGAGCAGCAGCACATCCACATCCCCCGCCGCCTCCACCGCGCGGCCGGACATTGCGATGACATTGGCCTGCATCATGCGGCTCATGCCGGCCACACCAATCGCCGACAATAATGCGCCAATGGTCGTTGGAATCAGGCACACCAGCAGCGCGATCAGCGCGGTGATCGTGATCGGTGTGCCAAGCTTGGCCACTGCGACGCTGTAAAGCGAAAAGGGCAACAAGGTTGCCGTGGCGAAGAGAAAAACGAGTGTGAGTGCGACCAGCAGAATGGTCAGCGCAATCTCATTCGGCGTCTTCTGTCGCTTGGCACTCTCGACCATCGCGATCATGCGGTCGATGAAAGTTTCGCCGGGGTTCGCCGTGATGCGCACGATGATCCAGTCGGACATAACGCGCGTACCACCCGTAACGGACGAAAAGTCACCGCCCGACTCGCGTATCACCGGCGCCGACTCGCCTGTGATCGCGCTTTCGTCTACCGATGCCGCCCCTTCGATAACCTCCCCATCACCGGGAATGTAATCGCCCGCCTCAACGAAAACCACATCGCCCTTGCGTAGCTCGCTGGCTCGGGCGAGGACGTGACGTGAGCGATCCGCAGCGTCGGGCAGCTTCTTGGCCATTACGCTTTGCTTCAGACCGCGCAGCGTCGCGGCCTGTGCTTTGCTGCGCCCCTCCGCCAGTGCCTCGGCAAAATTGGCAAACAACACCGTAAACCACAGCCAGATGGCCACATTCACGATGAACCAGGATGGCGCCTCACCGTGCCCTCCCAGTGCCTGCACCCACAACACCGTCGTCAGGATGCTGCCAATGTAGACGACGAACATCACCGGATTGCGCCACTGTACGCGCGGGTCGAGTTTTCGGACCGAATCGACCACCGCCGGCCACAGCAGCGTTCGATCGAACATCGACATTCTGTGTCGCGCGGTCGGCGCGGGCGCCCCAGGCAATGCCACGCTGGTGGATTTCTGTATCAGCTCAGCCATATCAGCCGCCCCAGAGTGTCAGGTGTTCGACGATCGGGCCGAGTGCCAGCGCGGGTACGAACGTGAGTGCGCCTACCAGGAGCACAGTACCGATCAGCAGCACGACGAACGTCGGACCATAGGTGAGCATTGTGCCCGTCGTGACCGGCACGCGTTTCTTTGCGGCGAGCGATCCGGCGATTGCCAGAACCGCAACGATCGGCCAATACCGTCCGAGCCACATCACAAGCCCAAGCGCTGTATTGTAAAAGGGCGTATTCGCCGAGATCCCCCCGAACGCACTACCATTGTTGTTGCTGGCGGAGGTGAATGCATACAGGATCTCCGAAAAGCCATGTGCACCTGGATTTGCAACTCCAGCCTGTCCGGCCGTCAGGCTCACCGCTGTAGCCGTGCCCAAAAGCACGATGAAGGGCATGACTAGGATCGCGATGGAGCTCATCTTCATCTCGAAGGCCTCGATCTTCTTGCCGATGTACTCGGGCGTGCGGCCGATCATGAGTCCGGCGATGAAAACACCGATGATGGCAAAGATGAGTATGGAGTAGAGCCCCGTGCCAACCCCGCCGTAGACAACCTCTCCCAACTGCATGTTGAACAGCGGCACGAAACCGCCCAGCGGCGTGAAGGAGTCATGCGCCGAGTTCACCGCCCCGCATGAGGTCCCCGTGGTGATGGTAGCGAAGAGTGCGGACGCGCTGATTCCGAAGCGCGCCTCTTTGCCTTCCATGTTGCCGCCGGGTTGCAGAGCGCTAGCCGTCTGATCGACACCGAGTTTGGCGACGAGCGGGTTGCCTCCCTGTTCGCTGTGAACCGCGACGGCGACCAGCGCCACGAACAGAATCGTCATCGCCGCAAGTACTGCCCACCCCTGGCGCGTGTCGCCCACCATTCGTCCAAACGTATAGGTCAGGGAGGCCGGAATAAGGATGATCGCCAGCATCTCGAGAACGTTTGAGAGCGCCGTCGGGTTCTCGTAAGGATGCGCGGAATTCGCGTTCACGAAGCCGCCCCCGTTGGTGCCGAGCTCCTTGATGGCTTCTTGCGATGCCATCGGACCCATCGGCAAAGTCTGCGTCTGCGTCGTGCGATTCTCAACGACCGGGTTGCCGGAGGCATCTTTCACGGGATTTCCGCTGGCATCCACCTTCGGCTCTTGATATGCAACAGTCTCGACAGTCGTCGCGTCCTTGTAGGCGCTGAAGTTCTGCACCACGCCTTGCGAGACGAGCAATAGTGCCAGCAAGACCGAAAGCGGCAGCAAGATGTACAGCGTGGTACGCGTCACGTCGACAAAGAAGTTGCCGATTGTCTTCGCGCTGTGCCGCGCTAGCCCGCGAATCAGCGCTACGGCAACGACAATGCCGCTCGCCGCCGAGAGAAAGTTCTGAACGGCAAGGCCGGCCATCTGCGTGAGATAGCTCATTGTCGATTCGCCCGAGTAGCCTTGCCAGTTGGTGTTGGTGACGAAACTCACGGCGGTATTGAACGAGGAGTCGGGTGAAACGTTTGGAAACGCCCGCGGATTGAGGGGCAGCCACAGCTGCGCGCGCTGCAAGGTGTACACCGCAAGCGCACCCAGGCCGTTGAATAACACGAGGGCGATGGCGTACGTCTTCCATCCCATTTCGGCGGCCGGATCGATGCCACACCAGCGATAAATGAGGGCCTCAGCAGGTGCGCCCACCCGCAGCGGCCAAATG
This sequence comes from uncultured Pseudomonadota bacterium, assembly GCA_963850955.1. Classification (GTDB taxonomy): domain Bacteria; phylum Pseudomonadota; class Gammaproteobacteria; order Steroidobacterales; family Steroidobacteraceae; genus 13-2-20CM-66-19. The sequence goes on along the minus strand of CAWKMW010000004.1, from coordinate 1,967,681 downwards.
GGTCGACCCTCCACTACCTGGCTGATATACAGGCCCACCGGCTTCACACACAGCAGTGCCACCGCGAGGTATACGACGATGAGCGCCAGTGAGGCGGCAGTCATCAGAATTTCTCCGGCTTGAACATGGCGTACAGGAGGTACACGAAAAGCCCGAGCGCAAGGAGGCCGCTCACGATGTAGAGCGCGCTCATTCGATCCCTCCGAGCCGCGACACGGCCGCCGCCAGCCAATGCGTTGCCGCGTACAGACTGATGATCGTCAGTATAAAGACTACATCCATAGTCATTGTTCTCCGTCGGTTAGGCTCGCGCCGTGTCAGCTTCGAGCGCGCCGGGCCTGCGGCGTGGGACAGATAACGATAGTTGGCCTATCGCCGGTGGACAATGCCTTGTTCGGCTCGAGGCCTGCGCACTTCGCGGGCACCGTTGTCATGGCTCGCGCGCGGGTCCACACCTCGGGACCGCCAGGTCGCTGCGATTAGGTAGACACCGAACAGCACGGTAAGTACGGCAAAAACGCCGCTCGAATCACTCATAACACGTACAGGGCTTTGCGTAGACTACCGCGGGCAAGCGTACGGCCAAAGGCCGTTAGTAAGACGTTAACTTCTTGCACCGCCCGGAGCAGCTGCTGCAGGGCCGCTAGAACTTGACCAGGACGCCCGCGCCCCACACCACCTCGCGTGTACGCAGGTCCGGATACCAGATGCCGCCTTCGTTGGCGCAGTTGTCGGCGCCGATCGTGCTGCCATTGTTGCAGACGAAGCTCACTGGCGCGCCGGTATTGCCCAAGGGGGGCGTAACACCGCCCGAGCCAGACCAGTAGGGCACGTCCGAATGCCGGAACGTGGCTTCCGTCCACCAGGTGATCCAGTCCTTCGGCATGTACTGAAAATTCAGCTGCATGTCCCACTGGTAGAGCTTCTGTCCAGGATTCTCGGTCCAGTAGGGGCTACCGGTTCCGGCGGTCGCTCCGTTGATGGGCGGCAGCAGGGCGAGGTATCTCCCCGGATTGTTCATGAAGCCACCGCCGAAGGTTACGGCATATACGTCATGGTTGAACCAAGTCCGGTCATAGGCCATCACACCGAAGAAATTGGCCTTGTTAGGACCGTGCGAACAGTGCACGCCGCCGCCATATTCGCAGCCGATGTCCCAAGTCACGGACGTCGCCATCTTCGACACGCGCGCACCCGTGCCTCCACCTTTGCTGGCATCGTAATACTTCCACTCGATGCTATCGTCCTCGTGCACGCGCGTGACATTGGCGTAGTTAATGTACGTCGCGCTCGGGTTGGGGAGTCCGATCGCCGCGTTGGGGTTGCCTCCATTGTTAGGGTACCCGCTGCCGCTGGCCAGATTGTCTTCTCCGACACTATAGGTGTTGAGGACCAACTTGAACGCGTCGTTCGGAATCCACAGAATCTGTCCGCCGACGCCCGGATGGCTGTTGAACTTGGCGTAGGACTGCCAACCATTAATGAGCCAGGGCTCAATCTTCAGAGTCTGCGTCGGGAACCACTGCACGCGCAGTCCATTGAAGAACCAGGGTGTATTTGACGAGACAAAGGAGGGCTGGTAAGTCCAGTTGTCAAAGTTGTAGTAGCTGAAGAGGCCAATGTACGAGACAAAAATGCCGGCATCGACATTGAGACCGTGATTTACGTCGAAGTGATATCCGGCATTCGCTTCCGAGAAGTATTTGTAGGCGCCCTGCAGATCCCACTGCCCCACCTCGGCACTGGCGTCATTGCGCGGTGTGGTTACCGCAAACAGTCCGTACATGGACAGGAAGCGAGCGCGCACGTTCTCCCAGTGGAAGTCACCGCCGAAGCTGACTTGCTCGATCTGGAATTCGCCCGAGCGGAATTCCTCGGTCGAGCCGACGATCGTGTGGTCAACTGGGTGGTTGAAGTCCTGCAGATAATTCACATCAAGGCGGATTTCTGGGGTGAAGAATTTCGTGTCGAAGATTGGTGCTTTTTCACGGCTGGTCCCGTTCATCCAGCCCAGATCCCCCACCGCAAACGGTGTCTGCGTGTCCACGGCTGCGCCCGGCTCAGGCGCCTGCAGCGCGAGCGGCACGGTCGGCGCGACGACTTTCGAGAGCGCGGCAAGCGCCGGCGCCCGGCCTGGGCCCGGTACCGGGGCCGGCGCCGGGCCTGGGGCGCCGGACGGAACATTCATCACCACATCGCGGCGCGTGGCTTTGCTGCTGAGCACCTCCATCGGCGGCAGATTCAACGCCGGATAGCCGGTCGCCTCGATGGTAAGAGTCCAGCTGCCCGGTGAGAGGTCGCCGAAAGAGTAGACGCCGTCGCTCCCTGACACCGTTGCGCGGATGCCGCCCCCATCCGTCCTTACTGCTGTCACGGTCGCGTGTGCGACTGGCTGCTGGGACGAATCCGTCACGATTCCCACGATGGCGCCGAGCGCAGTCTTCGGGCTGCCCGACGCCGGCGCCGAAGGCTCCGCAGACTGCCCGTTACTGCCGGTGCTGCCCATTGCACCGACGCCCGCGAACGCCGTTGCGTATCCGAGGCACACGAGCGCCACTGGAATCGCAATCTTGTGCGGAGACATAATCGTTCACTCCTCTGGAGTTCCCTCCAGCCTAGTCGGGCAGCGTGGCCGAAAGCAGTACCCATGATCTAGACTGAAAAGCGCCAGAACAACAACAGACTCGAATTTTTAACAGGTCAATAACACCCCCCTTGCGGGGGTGTCCCTTGATGGCCGATTCCCAGACCGGCGCCCTCGGGCCGGCGCAACATGCCGAGCAGATGAAGGTGGGAGCAAAGCTCAAGCGAACTCATCGCGGCGCCGAAGTCGCGGCGGACATTTGCAGCTGTTCTACGACGGGCCCCAGGGCAAGCGCCGGCACATAGGTCAGTGCGCCGACGGTCAGCACCGTGCCCAGTAACAAACCCCCGAACAAAACCCCATGCGTCGGAAGCGTTCCCGGTCCCGGCGACCGACGGCGCTTGGCCGCCAGAGAGCCCGCGATGGCGCCGGAATAGCCTTGTCACCTCGTGTTGGTGGCAAAACTGATCGCCGTGTTAAAGGCACTATCCGGAGCGACGGCGCCCAGATGCCCCAGGTTGATCGGCAGCCGTGGCTGCAACCGCTGCAAGAGATATAGAGTCAGCGCACGGAGCGTATTGAAGACCAGCAACCCAACCAGGTACATCGCCCAACCCATCTCCGCGCCTGTATCGATGCGGCACCAGCGATAGAGCGTGCGTTCCACCGGGGCCAGCAGGCGCCTGGTCACTGTCGGCACACCCTCCATCACACTGTAGATGTAAACGCCAAGCGGTTTACTCACGAGGATCAGGACCAACAGAAACAGGGTGACGTGAGCGACCGCTGCATTCATGACAAAGCCTTCATCGCCTAAACGGGCGAGCGGGCATTAATTAGCGCGCAAACGATCTCGCCACGCTGATCGACGAACGCTCTGCGAGGCTGCTGGCGATATTCAACGATGACGACGCGGGCCTTTTCCGTACCCACGCGCACGTTGCGCGGAGCGCAGGAAGCGGGCCATCAGCAGTTGCCACAAGCGCCGGCCGCCTCTCAGCGCCGACCCTCCGGATTGCGCTGACAAAGCCACTATGTAGACCCAGAGGAGCGTCACAAGAACGCCCAGAGCGACAAGGGTATTGGTCATGGACCGCTACGCGACAGCCAGCGCCGAAGCTACCTCGCACGCTGTTACGGCGGCATTAGAAAAAAAGCGTGGCGGACGGCCGCCAACCGGGACACGGTGAGCCGCAATCCCGGCCAGCTGTGCGCAATCGAAGCGGGTGATTTTCCGAGTTACTGCGCCCGCAGGGCGCGGCGGGCTGGCACATATATAAAGAGTGGGAGACGGCGGAGGCCGCTCTGAAATGAGAGCCGCCTCCCAGATTTAGTCAAATACCGGTGTTCGGACGTCTATTTGACATAGGCGTGTGAAGGGCATCGTGCCGCCCGCACCAGCGGATTCCGGACTATGAACGCCCCGTCAAAGCTCACGAGAGGCATAGCCGCCACAGCTTGAAATTGAAGTACTTGCGCGTGTGGCGGCAGGATAGAAGTGTTCAGAAGCGGCTCATTTCCCGGACCTGCGGTGCCCTGTGCCGCGGTGTGCCCGCGACCCGGCACTCGCGCAGCGGTACGCCTGTGGGCAGCAGCAGCTGCCTTCGCTCGGCGCCTTTCGCGTTGGTCGAGCTCATGGCTCATGTTGGGGGGATGGCTGCTGCTCACGTGCGCGGGCAACGCCGTGGCCGCGACCTGCTCACCCGCAGCGAGTGCCGGCACGGCGCCTGCCGACTGGGCGACGTACTGCTGGCTGGATTTCAGCTCCTATAACGACGCTCTCGCACGCGCAGGTGGCGGCCAGCCTTTCACCTTCACCCTGCCTGACGGCTCGACACTTAAATTCACGGCCACGGTTACCTCCACGGCCGGCACCGCTCTTACCGCAGTCGCAGCACCGGCTTGGTCGGGCGCCGCAGTCGGCAACACTGCATTCCTCGGCATCCCGGGCAAACCCATCCTCTACACGGCGACCAACGGCTCGACGGTCACTATTAACTTCTCGGCGATTTCGTTGACACCGCCCCCAGGGGTGACCGCCGGAGCGACGTACTCGTTCGTAGCAGCCGATGGCGAATCGACCAATCAGGGTGAGTCGTTGTCGTTCACGACCAATGGGGGCAACTGGGTCGTGCTCGACCAAGTGCCGCCGATCAGTGGCAATACCTATCCGACGATCAGCAACACCGGACCCACGTTCACCGAGACCGGGGTTGCGGGCACCGTCGGCGGCTACATCGTCGGTTCGATCAACGCGACGCAAGTCTCAACCGTGCTCGTCGCGGGCGGATTGCAGGGCGCGATGTTCGCGTTGCGGTATTCCACCATTTCGCTGAACAAACTCCTCGTCGGCGGCCGTGTCAACCCGGCCGATCAGTTCACCTACAAAATCAGCGCCACGGCATCGGCCACCGTACTCGGCAGCGGCACGTCCAGCGGCGCAGGCAACGGACCCTTTAGCCCGACCTCGTCGTTCCTCACGACGCCTCAGTCCCTGACGCTGAGCGAGGTCATGGCGGCCGGTAGCGTCAGCCCACTGAGTTACTACACCTCGAGCCTCACGTGCACCAATAGCGCAAGCGGCTCGCCCACGCAGCTGCCGACCAATGTCGCAACCACCTCCTACGTAATCCCGTCGATCGCCTTTGGAGATTCAATTTCGTGTGCCTTCACCAATACCAAGAGCGGGCCACTGCTCGCGGTCACGAAATCAGCGCCATTACCGGCGCTCAAGGTCGGCGTTAATTCCGTTTATACCCTGACCGTCACCAACTCAGGGCCCGTGGGCGCAACGAGCGCGCAGATCCAGGACCAGTTGCCGGCGAATCTCACTTTCGTGTCCGCCGCCGGGACCAACTGGACCTGCACCAATGCGGCCAGCCTCGTCACCTGCAATTTCGCAGGTGGGACGATCGCAGCCGGCGGGACCTCCACCATTGCCGTCACGGTAAACGCGCCGGTCGCGGCAGCCGGTGCCAGCATCATTAACTACGCATCCGTGGATCCCACCGGCGGCAGTGCAGCGCCTGCCCCCGGGCCCGCGTGCGCGCCAGCGGCTGACTGCGCGAGCTCCGGTCCCAATACCGTCATCTACATCAATCCGGTGCCCGAAAGCGGGACGGCAACTGCCGGTACTGCCTCGACGCCAATCGCGAGCGTTGTCGCCAACGATACGGTGAACGGGGCGGCTGCGACACTCGGCGCCACCGGCAACGCGACCATTGCGCAGGCGGGCGCCTGGCCGGCCGGTGTCACGCTTGATACCAACAGCGGAGCGATCAATACCAGCGCGGCCCTGCCGCCCGGCACGTATTCACTGAGCTACCAGCTGTGTGATCGCGCCACCCCGCCCAACTGCGCGACTGCCTCCGACACGCTCACCGTTAAAGCATCCATCATCGCCGTGCCGGAAGCGGGCACGGCGCTCGCCGGCAGCACCTCGACACCGATCGCGAATGTCGCCGCTAACGACACGATCAACGGCGCACCCGCCACGCTGGGCACCGCGGGCAATGCCACGGTCGCGCAGTCGGGGACCTGGCCTGCGGGACTGACTCTCAACCCCACCACAGGGGCTGTGACCACGCTCGCCACGCTGGCCCCAGGCACCTACGCAGTCGCCTATCAGCTGTGCGACAAGAGCGCGCCGCCGAACTGTGCCACGGCCACTGACACAGTCACCGTCAGCGCCAGCATCCTGCCGGGTGCACCGAGCGGTACCGCCGTTGCCGGGACGGCCTCGACACCCATCCCCGATATCGCCGCGGGGGCGACGGTCAATGGAGCCCCAGCGACTCTCGGGACGACCGGTAACGCCACGGTAGCCGCTGTGGGCACCTGGCCTGCGGGCATCACCCTCAATCCGGGCAGCGGAGCCGTGTCGACGAGCGCGGCTGCAGCGCCGGGCACGTATTCGCTGATCTATCAGCTGTGCGACAAGACCACGCCTGCAAGCTGCGGCAATGCCACCGCGACCCTCAAGATCACCCCGCTCATCCTGCCCGTCGCGGACAGTGGCACGGCAGTCGCAGGCATCGCTTCGACTCCCATTGCCAATGTCGCCGCGAACGATCATGTCAACGGGGCGGCGGCGACTTTGGGACCTGCCGGCAACGCTATGGTCAGCGCAGTGGGCAGCTGGCCGAACGGCATCTCGCTCAACACGACCACGGGCGCCGTCGTGTTCGCCGCCACGGTCGGACCCGGAACTTACTCCCTGCCCTATCAGCTGTGCGACCGTCTGACCCCGCCTGACTGTGCGAGTGTTACGGACACCCTGAAAGTCAGTGGCAGCGCCATCGCCGCGCCCGTTAAGGGAGCCGCGGTTGCCGGCATCCCCTCGACTCCAATCCCCAACGTGGCGGCCGGGGGAACCGTCAACGGCAGCCCTGCGCAATTGGGCCCGGGTGGCAACGCCACGGTAGCGCCGACGGGCACGTGGCCGGCCGGTCTCAATCTCAATCCGTCGACCGGGGCAGTCACCACCACCGCGCAGCTGGCCCCTGGAACGTATTCCATCGGCGTTCAACTCTGCAACAAGAGCACGCCGCGCAACTGCGCCAACGCAACCGACACGATCAGCGTCACGGCGCTTCTGGGCGGCGCGCTGCTGCTGGACAAGACCGCGAGCACGACGCAAGCGGAGATCGGTGAGAGCGTGCAGTACCGGCTGCACCTGCGCAACACCGGCACCAACACCGTCACGAACGTTACGCTCCAAGACACGCTGCCGCTTGGCTTCAAGCTGATCCCGGGCACCGTACAGATCGGTCTGGAGCCGGCGCAGCCGAGGAAGGCCGCCGATCCACAAGGCACACCCGGACCCGCACTGACCTTTAGCCTGGGCAGCATCGCCCCGGGGGCAGTGCTCGACATCTACTACCAAGTGCGCGTCGGCGTCGGGGCCGAGCGCGGTAATGGCATCAACACCGCGCGCGCTCAAGGTGTGGGGGCACAGTCCCCGATTGCCTCCGCCCAGGTGCTGATCACCCCGGGAGGGGTGTTCGATGTGCACGCCTGCGTCGTGGGCAAGATCTTCGTCGATTGCAACGGCAACCGGGTCCAGGACGCAGGCGAGCCCGGCATTCCCGGCGTGCGCGTGTACTTCGAGGATGGCACCAATCTCACGAGCGATGAGAACGGCAACTACAGTCTTTGTGGTCTCAATCCGGTCACGCATGTTCTGAAGGTCGATGCGACTACGCTGCCGGCCGGCAGCCGCCTGGTCGTGCTTTCCAGCCGCAACGCCGGCGACGGCAACAGCCTGTTTATCGATCTGCGTAACGGTGAGCTGCATCGTGCGGACTTTGCCGAAGGTTCCTGCACCGATAAGGTCATGGAAGATGTGCAGCGTCGGCGCCGGGCGGGCGCGTTGCTGGCGCCCCTGCCGCCGGCGGGCCGTGAGCACACCGGTGTCGACTTTGAATCCAAGGACACTCCCCAAGGTTCGCCTCACGTTCGCAGTGCTCCGCCGGGCGAGCCGGGACAGCCGCCGTGATGCGTGTGCCGGCCGCTTGGGCTCTGGGTGTGCTTTTGCTCGCGGTCACGGTGATGGCGATGGCCGCAGACGATGCAACACTCGACGTTCGGCCTCTCAATCCGACCGTGCCAATCGCAGCCGCTGAAGTGGCGGGAAGCCCGGTGCTTTTCCGCACCGTCGGCGGCGGTGTCCTCAATTCCGCCAACAGTAATCTGCCGGTTGCGGCGGACGAGGGGCTGTGGCGCCGCTCGAAGGGGCTGCGCATCGGTGATCGGATCCGGCTGCATGTGTCGGACGCTTCTGCGCCGGCCGACGGGCACTCGAGGCTGCACTTGGTCGTGAGGGTGCTCGATGCGGCCGGACAGCCGCTGACCCGCCTGTCACGGGTGCGGATCGAGACCAGTATCGGCCGATTGCAGGCACCCGGCGGTGCTCAGGCGGCCGCCTTCGAGATGGCGCTGCCCCAGGGAGTGGCGGAGCTCGACCTGCTCGCTCCGGTCACCGCCGGTGAGGCGCTGGTCCGCGTCTCGAGCGGCGCGGTGCGCGTGCAGGGCAAAGTGAGCTTTCTGCCGGAGCTGCGCCCGCTAATCGCCGTCGGCATCGTCGAGTCGGGCCTGGCCTTCCAGCACGTGAACGCTGACCCCAACGCCGCCGCGCTGACCAATCTTACGTTTGAGGACAGCCTGCGGCACTGGGGCACCGACCCGTCCAGCGGATCGTTCTGGAGTCCCGACGGCCGAACCGCGGCATTCGTGAAAGGCACGATCGCCGATGACACGCTGCTCACCGCATCGTTCGACTCGAACAAGGTCAATCAGGAAAAGTTCTTCGCCGACGTGGACCCGAATCAGTACTTCCCCATCTCCGGGGACGCCTCGCTGGTCAACTATGACGCCCGCAGCACGAGCAAGCTGTACCTGCGCCTCGATCGCGGCGCCAGCCACCTGCTGTACGGGGACTTTCAGACGTTGTCACCCACCGAACCGGCGTGGCTCGGCAGCTACGCCCGTACCCTCACCGGTTTCACGGCTCACTACGAAACCCCGCAGGCACGCGCCAACTTCTTCGCTGCCATGGAATCGACTCACCAGTTCGTCGATGAGCAGCCGGGCCGGGGCATCTCCGGTCCCTACGCGGTCTCCCAGGCGAATGCCGTGGCCAATTCGGAAGTCGTCGAGATCCTGGTCCGGGACCGCAATCAGCCGGCGATCGTGCTCAGCCGCCGTACGCTCACTCGATACGCCGACTACGACTTCGAGCCGTTCGACGGTCGCATCGTATTCCGCCAGCCAGTGCCGAGCGCGGACGAGAACCTCAATCCCGTCTCAATCCGCATCACCTACGAGGTCGACAGCGGTGGCCCGAGCTACCTCGTGGAGGGCGCCAACGGCGAGATCGCCGTGCGGGACAATCTTACCCTCGGTGCACGTTTCTCGCAGGATCACGATCCGGTGACCGCCTTCAAGCTCTACGGCGCCGACAGCGTCTGGCATCTGAACAGTCAGACTTCGCTAACGGTCGATGTAGCGCGCAGTGAAGGCAATCAACTCGAGACGGTTAACGTAAACGGTGTGCCGACCCCGGTGGGCAACGCCGCGGGGCTCGTGTCGCTGGATCCGAGCGGCAACGCCGGCCGCATCGAGCTGATTCACCAGGATGATGCGTTGGACGCCAGGGTTTATGCAGCCAAGGCCGACCTCGACTTTGAAAACGCCAACGCGGAACTGTCCCCGGGCAGCAGTGAGGCGGGCTTGCACGCCACCTACCGCATTTCCGACGCAACTCAGGTTCTGGTTGATGCTCTGCACTCTGCGGACGAGACCACGGATGCACATCGCTCGGGCGCCTCGGCGGACGTGGAATTTCGCGTCTGGTCGGGTGCGAAGCTGCAGACCGGCTTCTCCTACGTCAATCAGACTTACAACGCGGCCCTGCCGGCGGTCGCACAGTATGACGTCGGCGCGGTCCCCGGTACCGCAAGCGGCGCGCCGCTGAATAACACTGGTTTCGGCTTCTCAGGCGGCGGACTCCTCGGTACGCCGTTGAGCGCGCCGCTCGGGCTACCCATGGCGGGCGCAAACGACATCATCGAGCAGGACTACCTGGCCGCCAACGTAAAGCTCACACAAAGGATCACCGACGATGCCAGTGTCTACGGGCAATACGCGCACACCGTGACCGGCGACGACGGCCAGCTCGCGGCCGTGGGCGGTGAATACCGGGTGAGTGATGCGGAGCGCTTTTACGCCCGCTATGAGGATATCGACTCGCTGACCGGAATCTATGGTCTGGGCGATGGCTCACGGGCTCATCAACTGGTGGTCGGTTTCGATACCGCGTACATGCGCGATGGCAGCGTCTACAACGAGTATCGGCTGGCCGGCACGGCCTCGGGGCAGAGCGCGGCCGATGCGCTCGGCGTGCGCAACCTCTGGCACCTTCTGCCGGGTCTGAATGTGACCACGAGCGTAGAGCGACAAGAGGTCATCAATCCCGCACCGTTGCCCGATGCGCCCGCCGGACTGCTTGTGGGCACCCAGTCGGCGACGGCGCTCGCGCTCGGCGTCGATTATGCCGGCAGTCCTGTATGGAAGACCGGTGAGCGCCTTGAGTACCGCTTCTCCGACGTGCAGACCGACTGGCTTTCGACGCTCGCCGTCCTGCGCAAGCTCTCGGATGACTGGAGTCTCATCGGGCGCAACATCTACCTCTCCTCCCGCAGCACACTGCCGGGCGAACCGCTTGCCGCCGAGGAGCAGGACCGTACGCAGCTCGGCGTCGCCTACCGCGATACAAGTACCAACCTCTGGAACGCGCTCGCACGCTATGAGTACCGCTCCGATTACAACAACGAACCGGTGATCGGCGCTGATAGCCGCAGCCAGATCCTCGCCGCCATCGCCGACTATCACCCGGTGCGCGCGTGGGAGTTTGAGGGTCAAGTCGCCGCCAAGAGTGTACGGGAATTCCTGAACGGCACCCGGTCCGACTACGACGCCCTGCTGCTGGCCGCACGGGCTATGTGGGATTTAAGTCCGCGCTGGGACGTAGGCCTGCTGGGCTCAACGACTTCCGGCGGGGGCACGCGGGATCAGGGCGCCGCATTCGAGGTGGGTTACCGCGTGATCGACGATCTGTGGCTATCGGCGGGTTGCATCGCGGGGCGCTACGCCGACTCGGAACTCTTCAGTGCGAATTCTTCGTGGACGGGAGTGTACGTGCGCGTGCGCTTCAAGTTCGATGAGAACACCTTTCAGGCTGCCAACCCTCAGCTCAACCGATCGCTGCCGAGCGCAGCCGCGAGTCCGCGCCAATGAGCGCGCAGCGCCAGCATCGAACCCGCTATCGGGCGATCGCGGTCGCGAGTTGTCTCTTGACGGTGGCCCAATGCTGGGCCGCGGATCCCACGGTCATCGTCGACCCCACGACAGACGTAGCGCTGCAGCCAGGCCGTGCGGGCGACTCGCGTACCTACGAACCGGACGCGATGCATTACCTACAACGACGCCTGGACTTGATCGCAGCCGCCGACAGCACAGAGTGCGAAGCGAACTACGCCGCCAACAAGGCGCAAGCATGGCTCAACTTCGCACAGTACGCGTTCAGCGAACAACTGCCCAAACGCGTGCAGTCCGCAGCCCTGGCCAATGTCGACGCAATCCTGCAGGTTCTCGAACGCCATACGGGCTCCGCGCTCGGGACGCCCGAGTTACCTGGCAGTCGTCGCATACGCGACGACCTGTGGCGCGCGATCAATGCCGCCAAGGGCGATGGCCGGCTCTGCGCGGCCCCCAAGATGACCGCTTACTGCGAGGTGCAGCTCGCCTGGGTGGATCATGAGGCTGCCGCCGGCGGCTGGCGGCACGTCGACCCGTACGTGCGCATTGCCGAGGATTACTGCAGCACGGCCCTCAATGTCGCATCGCGGCAAGGGCCCGAGTCCGAGGCTGTGGCTCCGGTCGCTCCCGGCGCGGATCTGCCCGCCGCCCCCGCGCCACCCCCAATCGCGCAGGCAGTGCCGACGGATCTTTCCCTGAGCGTCGTGTTTCCCCACAACCGATGGCACCGCGCGGACATACGCCGCCCCGGGCGTGCGGAGCTCAGGCGCCTGGTGGCACGCTCAAAATCATTGCCGCCCGACATTCCGGTTCTCATTATCGGCAGCGCCGATGTCACCGGGCACGCGACCTACAATCTGCGCCTGAGCGAGCAACGCGCGCGCAGCGTGGCACGTGAATTGCGGGCACTCGGGATATCATCGTCCCGGATAAAGCTGCGCGCCGTCGGGAGTTCCGAGCCGATCGTAGACTGCAGCAAGAATGTCGACGCCGCAGAGCGGCGCCGTTATCTGCAATGCCTTGAACCCAATCGCCGGGTCGTTATCGAACTTGTGAATGACGCGCACTGACGGCGCCGCTTTGGCGGGCCCCGACGCGCGGGCCGGGCGACGAGCGTCTCCGCGTGCCGCCATTCGATGCGGCCGGTTTCTGCGAGTGTAAAATCCAGCGCACCTAGGAAGATGCCCTCGCTGCCGCGCAATTCGAAAGGTCCTCAAGCATCACCTGCGGGCTGGAACTTATTGATGCCGATTACTAAGCTTCTCGGCGAAAAGGGGGAGTGACGGTGGCAGAGTACTGGTTCGATAGCCACGATGGACTGAGACTCCACAGCCACGTGTACGCGGCCTCGAGCGCGAACGCGCCGGTGGTGCTCTGCCTGCACGGCCTGATGCGCAACGGTCGCGATTTTGAAGAACTGGGGCCGCACTTGGCAGCACGTTACCGCGTGATCGCGCCCGATGTGCGTGGCCGCGGTTTTTCCGCACGCGATCCGAATTTTCACAACTACCACATTTCGATCTACATCCAGGACGTTTTGACACTCCTCGCCGATCTGGGCGCGGGTCGCGTGGCGATCATCGGCACCTCCATGGGCGGCCTCATCGCAATGCTGCTGGCAGCCAAGCAGCCTGCGCTGGTCTCAGGCATCGTGCTCAACGACATCGGTCCTGAAGTGGACCCCGCCGGCCTGGAGCGCATCCGCGGCTACGCCGGGAAGATGGCTGCCGTACGCAGTTGGTCTGAGGCGGTTGCACAGGCTCGCAGCGTCTATGGGTCCGCGTTGCCAGACGTAAGCGACGCGCGCTGGGATGAACTCGTGCGCCGCGGTTATCGCGCCAACGTGCAGGGGGTGCCGGAAGTGGACGCCGACCCTCTCATCGGCGAGCCTCTGCGCAGCGCATCCACGGCTGGCTCAGATCTGTGGCCGTTATGGAAGGCGCTCGCGAGAGTGCCGATCCTCGCCATCCGCGGCATGCACTCGGACATCTTGAGCGCAACGACGCTCGCGCGTATGCAGCAGGAGAAGCCTGATCTGGAGGTATTGACCGTTGCAAATCGTGGTCACACACCGCTACTCGACGAACCTGAGTGCGTGGCCGCCCTCGACCGCTTCTTGTCTCGAGTCGCACCCGGTGCCTAACGCGAATTCACCCGCGCAGGTGCACCCTGCGATTTATCGCATTGCCGCTGACTTGCCGCTCTTGGCCTCGCAGCCTTAAGGCGGTTGCCGCGGTCTCGTGCCCCGTACGCGAGGTCAGTGGAGGGTTGCCGCCACCGCTCAAAGGAGCTGCATTACCGCATCTCGCAAAACATGGGCGCCCGCCGAAACGTCCTGCATGCGCCCATTCACAAAAAATCCCGGGCTGGAGCGAACCTGACTACGCTCGGCGCTTTGAATTTGCTCGCGCACACGTTGACGGTAGATTTCATCGTCCAGGGAAGCCTTGAACAGAGCCACGTCCAGGTCCAGAGCGACCGCGTATGCGTCAAGCGCGGCACGTCGGAGATCCGCACCCTCCTGCAGAAGAATGTCGTGCATCTGCCAGAATTTGCCTTGATAGGCCGCCGCCTCGGCCGCCTCGGCCGCGATGAGCGCGTGCGGATGTGCGTTCTCGAGCGGATGATGCCGAAATACGAGCCGCACGGTCAGAGGGTGGCTATCGAGTATTTGCCGAACGGCGGGCTCGACACTGCGACACATGGGGCATTCAAAGTCCCCGTATTCGACAAGGGTGACACGCGCCTGCGGGTCGCCACGGATGTGATCAGTTCGGACCACCGGATCCCGGAGGTCGTGCCCCGATTCATGGTTCATCTGCGCACCTCGTAGCTGACGATCACCGCATCACGCCTTCGCACCCAGAGTGCATTCTGGCACGCTCGGGCCGTGAAGCCTTCTTGTGCGCGCCCTCAAGATGCCTAAGCCGCACGCCAGCCACGATTAGCCGCTAAACTTATCACCCGGTACCAGGCGATTGCGCCAAGCGCCTGATTTATCAGCCTAAATGCCCTCAATTGCCCCGTCCGCGCCGCCCGGCTTCTCGTTTTTCCTGCGCGTACTTTCCGCGCTACCCCGTGCGCCCTTGTTTAGGCGTGCCGGTTGGGCGTCGGTTATCGCAGGCCGCGCGTGCCTCGCATGAACTCAACGGGTCTCACCCCGTTGGGAGACAATTGTAGCCAGAGCTCCCGCAAATCAGGTAAGGACCATTCAGTGAACACGCCGAGCAACGGGCTGATGCTTGAGAACAGCACCCATACCGCGCAGCGCGCCTCGTCACTTTCAGCTCGCTACGCCTCCGAAGGAAAAAAAGCAGCGTGGCTGGACCTGTACGCCGAGGATGCGATTATTGAGGACCCGGTCGGAGTCTCGCCGTTAGATCCCGCAGGGCTCGGGCACCGGGGTCGCGAAGCGTTGAGCAGATTCTGGGACCTCGTGATCGCTCCAGGCAAGATGAGGTACGCGATTCGCGAGTCGTATCCTTGTGCGGATGAATGCGCCAATGTCTGGACACTGACAAACACATTGCCCGGAAACGTGGTCGTCTCTGTTGACCTCGTCAGCATCTACAAAGTGAATGCTTCGGGAAAGCTGGTATCAATGCGCGCGTACTGGAACTACGCTGAGGTGGAGCAGAAACTGAAAGCCGCTATTGGGCCGCGCTAGTCGCAGTGGACCCTTAGCGCGCCGCCTTGGCTTCATACATGTCTTCATGCTTACCCGGGGCGCGCCATCCGGCCGCTCAGCTGCCGGCGCGCCCGAAGGAGATCTGCGCGTGCGTTTCTTAGGCTGTATCTCTTGTGCGCTGACGGTATTGAGTCTGTCCGCAGTGTCTGCCGTTGCGGCTGATAGCAGCTCCGGCTCCAAAGCGCCCGCCTCCTTCGACATCGAAGCGCACCGTGGGGGCCGCGCCCTGCGCCCCGAGAATACGTTGCAATCCTTCGCCAATGCCCTCTCGATGGGCGTCGACACGCTGGAACTCGACATGGGAGTCACCAAGGATGGCGTGATCGTCGTGTCGCATGAGCGCGGCCTCAATCCGGATCTCGCGCGCGCTCCAGATGGTCACTACATTCCCCCGCCTGGCATTCCCTACGTCAAACTGACGCTCGCGGAGGTGAAGAAGTACGATGTCGGCCAGATTCGGCCGGGCAGCGACTACGCGGCGCGATTTCCCGATCAGCTTGCCGTGCCAGGGACCCGAATACCCACCCTCGCCGAAGTCTTCGAGCTGGTGCGCCGGTCCGGCGATCGGCACGTGCGCCTCAACATCGAGACTAAGATTGATCCGAATCATCCGGATGAGTCGCCGGACCCGGCGCATTTCGTCGCACTCGTACTCGATCTGCTGCGGCGCGAGAAGTTCGCGGACCGCGTCATGATCGAGTCTTTCGACTGGAGAACGCTGCTGCTGGTGCAAAAGCAGGCGCCCACCATTCCCACGGTTTACCTGACACAGGTGCAGGAACCGGAGGCCAACATTTATCTCGACAAGCCTTCGCCCTGGACCGCAGGATTTGATCCACGCAAGTACGGTCGCTCAGTCCCGCGCGCGGTCAAGGCCGCGGGCGGCGCAATCTGGTCGCCGCTCTACGCGGACGTCGACCGTCAATCGATCGCGGAGGCCCATGAGCTCGGGCTCAAGGTCGTGGTGTGGACCGTGAACAATCCCGAGGACATGGCGCGTCTCATCGATCTGGGCGTCGACGGCATCATTTCGGATCGCCCGGACGTGCTGCGCGCGGTGGCAGCCAAGAAGGGCATCAAACTGCCAGCGCCGGCGCCCGTCTCACCCTGAACCGGCCGGCTGGTCAGTACGGCGTTGGCGGGTGCGGAAGTCATCCACTCGGATCTGCCGGTGAGACGAGCCCGGCACTCGCAAGAATGCTGGGCACATGGGCTTCCCATCCAATTGCCATCACGTGTACCCCGGCACACAAAGTACGTACGGCCCGAATCGTTCGCGCCGCGATTTCGATGCCGGTGGGTATCTCCGCACCGTTCTCGGCGGCCTCCGCCATCTCCGCCACGAGCGTTTCGGGCACGCACACCCCCGGCACATTGGCGTTGAGCCACGCCCCCATTTTCGCGGATTTCAGGGGAATGATCCCCGCGAGAAACGCCACGCCCCGCGGCTTGAGAACCTCAAGGAAACGCTCGAACGCCGTCGCATCGTAGATCGCCTGCGTTTGAAAAAACTGGGCACCGGCATCGATCTTGCGGCGCACGTTGGCCGTTTCAGCCTTCAGATCTACTGCCCCAGGATTGGCGGTCGCACCAAGATACATACTGGGGGCGCCGTGCAGCGGGTGACCCGCCAAATCCCGGCCGGCGCGCAAGGCCCGCGCCGCCGCCAGCATCTCATTCGCGTGCAGATCGAACACCGGTTTCGCCTCGGGATGGTCGCCATTCGCCGGTGGGTCCCCACCCATGAACATGAAGTTACGCACACCGAGTGCCGAAGCGCCGAGCAAATCCGCCTGAAAGGCGATCCGATTGCGGTCGCGCGCCGTCACCTGCACGATCGGCTCAATGCCGCGTTCGAGCAGCAACCGTCCCACCGCCATCGGCGCCATTGCCATTCGAGCGCGGTGTGACTCGGTAAGGTTGAAGGCATCGACGTAGCAGCGCAGCGCCTCGGCTTTCGCCAAGAGAGCGGTGAGGTCTACGCCTTTTGGCGGAGTCAGTTCCGAGGTGACGACGAATTTGTGTGATTCAATCTTGGCGGCAAGGGGGCTCATGGCTTCCCATTCATGGGCTAATCTCGAAGGGCCGTTGGCGCCTGTTTCCGTTAGTCGGGCTTGCGGTTCAGCCGCTCGATGAATCGCACCATGTCGATGAGCATACGCTCGTGTGTGCCGGTTCCGATGGCAGCCACCCCATCCGTCGCTTCGATCTTGAACTCGATGCGGCGACCTTCCACCTTGGTTACTTGCGCTGCCGCGACGATCTGCCTGCCGACTGGCGTAGGCGCCAGATGAAGCACATCGATGCGTGTCCCCACGGCGCTCTCACCGGCTCCCAGAAAGGGCTTGAGCGCGTTGAGAGCAGCGTTCTCCATGGCCATGATCATCACCGGTGTCGCCAAGACGGGAGGCAAGGTTGCGTCCTTGAATCGATTGGCAAGGTGTTCAGCCGTTACCACCAGGGCGAACGAACCCGCGGCTCCGACCGGAATGGACGCCATGCGATTGCTCCTGATCAACCTGTCACGTCGCAGGTACTATGTACCCTTCTTGGGTGCCCGCCGACGACCCGATATTGGATCACAACCAACGATGCAGCGGGGACGTACACTGTGAATTCGAGCCCGGGGGAGCAACCCATGCGTAAATGCCCGTGTACGATCCTGATATATGCCGTGCTGCTGATGGCTCAATCAGACCTTTGCACGGCGCAGAGCGTGCCCGCGGGCGCAAGCGTCTCGCAGGCCCACGTCGCATGGGCCACTGACCCGACACGCCGTTGCCCGGATCTGCGCATCGCGGAGGACGGTGCGGTTGCCGTGGTCGTCTTTTTTGTAAGTTCGGCAGGGGTTCCTTCGCGCGCCTCCATAAAATCCTCCTCAGGCTCTGAGGCCCTGGATGCGGCCGCTCTCAGCTGCGTCATGAAGCTCAAGTTTCAACCCGTGACCCGCGTCGGAGATGGAGTGCCGATGGATTCCTGGCAAGCAATGGCCTGGCGCTGGGTGAGTCGGCCGAGCCAGGCCTCCCCCGCCTCATCGCAGAATGCGAGCGCCCTCGTCGCGGCGCCCGAGGCTGCCGCCGCGCGCCCGGAGGGCTCCCCTTTCAAGGAGGTTGAAGTGCAGGTTTGCTCCGACGCGGCCGGCAAGCTCGTGCAGGATCCGACCCTCCTTCACTCCTCGGGTGACGCTGGGCTCGATGAAGCCGCGGTCAAGATCGCTAAATCCGGGTCGGGCTACTACCGGCCCGCAACCGCCTCGGTCGGAAAAGCGGTGTCAGGCTGCGCGCGGCTGGCGATAAGGTTCGAAATAAAGTGATCAAGCCGGCCGAAGCGCTTGCTAACGAGGATCCGGCAGTTCCCGAGTCAGCGCCGATACAACGGCACGGCTTCGGTCATCATGCCCGGGGAATGCTGTAGTCGGCCGGTAGCGCGCCGATCATCACGGTCATTTCGCAGACGCGCTCAGCGATCCTCCAGCCGCGTTCCGTGCGTACCAGCTTGTCGTGATAAAAACCGGCGTTTGTGACGATGTCCTGCGCGAAATAACCGCCGCCGGGCTTGGGACGGCCCATGGGGGCGAAGAAGTAGCAACGGCAGCGCGCCCCATCTCCCTCCACCTGCGGCATGATGTTGGTGATGTGATGCAGGTTCACGGGCCAGGGCTTGAGCGCTCCGTCGAGCCACTCAAGAGCTTCGCGGTGTGGCAGAGGTCCGGGGCCGCCTGTGCTCGCGTAGTCTATGGTGGCGTCCGCCGAGAATACTTGATCGATCAGGCCCCATTCGCGCTTGTCCACCATCCACGCGTACAGGTACAGCACCTGCTCGATCTGCATCACGTCCCGAGCTATCGCTTCCCACATGTCGCACCCTCCAATCCGAGTTGAGTGTCGACGCCGCAAACGTTGGACCGCGCATCCACTAGGCGTCCAAGTGCGTGCAACAATACCCGCTAAATGACGCGGCAATGCAGCTCTCGCTCAAAATGCCCGTGTCGAATACCAGCACCGCAAGTGATTGATTTAAATGCTCAAGCGCATGCGTGGGTCACTCCTCCTCACGAGGGACGCACCCGATGATGGCCACGATTAAACTCACGCGGTAACGCAGTCTGGCCCTGCCGGGCAATCGCTGCTCATTGGTGAAGAAGAGATAACGTGAACGCAGCAGCAAGCCCCATCATCGCCACCCCCTCGACTGCATCAGCAATTGTCACAGTCACGGGACTCAGCAAGACCTACGCGGGTGGTCTGCAGGCGCTCAAGCGCATCGACCTGACGATCAAGCGTGGCGAAATCCTGGCTCTTCTGGGCCCGAATGGCGCAGGCAAGACCACTTTGATCAACATCATCTGTGGCATCGTCACGCCGAGTGCGGGCCAGGTACGGGTGGACGGTCACGATATCGTGCACGCCTACCGCGCAGCGCGCAGCCGGATCGGGCTGGTACCGCAAGAACTGCACACCGACGCGTTCGAGAGCGTGTGGGCGACGGTGCGCTTCAGCCGTGGCCTGTTCGGTAAGGCGCCCGATCCGGCGCGGTGCGAGAAAATCCTGCGGGATCTGTCGCTGTGGGACAAGAAGGATGCGCGGATCATGACGCTCTCCGGCGGCATGAAGCGCCGGGTAATGATCGCCAAGGCCCTGTCGCACGAGCCTCAGATTCTGTTCCTCGACGAACCGACCGCAGGGGTCGACGTCGAGTTGCGGCGCGACATGTGGCAGATGGTGCGTCGGCTGCGCGAGAGCGGAGTCACCATTATTCTGACCACACACTACATCGAAGAAGCCGAAGAAATGGCCGATCGTATTGGCATCATCAGCAGGGGCGAACTCATCGTGGTCGAGGAGAAGTCCTTGCTCATGCGCAAACTCGGCAAGCGCCAGCTAACGCTGCAATTGCAGAATGCTCTCCCGCAGTTGCCGCCCGAGTTGTCCGCCTATCCCCTCGAATTGATCGACGCGGGGCACGCACTGCTATTCACGTTTGATACGCAGGGCAAGGAAAGCGGAATCGCCACACTGCTCGAGCGACTCGGCGATCTCAATATCCACTTCAAAGACTTGCATACCAGCGAAAGCTCGCTCGAAGAAATATTCGTCACCTTGGTGAGGACGCGCACGTGAACGTGCCCGCCATCAGCGCCATCTATCGCTTCGAGATGGCGCGAACCTTCCGTACGCTCATGCAAAGCATCGCCTCGCCGGTGCTGTCGACCTCGCTTTACTTCGTCGTGTTCGGAGCCGCGATCGGCAGCCGCATGGGCGCCGTCGATGGCGTCAGTTACGGCGCATTTATCGTGCCGGGGCTGATCATGCTGTCGCTGCTCAGTGAAAGCATATCCAATGCCTCGTTTGGAATTTATATGCCCAAGTGGTCCGGCACAATCTATGAGCTATTATCCGCCCCCGTATCGTATGTCGAAGTACTGCTCGGTTACGTAGGTGCGGCTGCAACCAAATCGGTGCTGCTGGGAATCCTGATACTCGCGACCGCCCGTCTGTTCGTCCCCTATGGGATTGCCCACCCCGTGTGGATGGTGACCTTCCTGATTCTGACCGCCGTGACCTTCAGCCTGCTGGGATTCATCATCGGCCTCTGGGCCGACAGCTTCGAGCAGCTGCAGGTCGTGCCGCTCATGATCGTCACGCCCCTAACCTTCCTGGGGGGTGCGTTCTATTCGATCAGCATGCTGCCCCCGCTCTGGCAGAAGATTACCTTGTTCAATCCGGTGGTCTACCTGATCAGCGGCTTCCGCTGGAGCTTCTACGGCGTGTCCGACGTCAATGTCATCGCAAGCGCTGCGGCGACCCTGGGCTTCCTCGCATTGTGCGTGCTGACTGTGAGTTGGATATTCAAGACCGGCTACAAGCTCAAGACTTAACCTGCAGCGCGCATCATGTCATCACACGTTCATCGCTCTCACCGCTCCGGGTGGCTACGCGCAGGGGTCCTCGGCGCCAATGATGGCGTACTGTCGATCTCCAGCCTAATGCTGGGCGTTGCGGCCGCGCACGCGGGTCCCAGGGGCGTCGCCGTCGCGTCGCTGGCCGGACTTGTGGGCGGCGCACTTTCGATGGCCGCGGGCGAGTACGTATCGGTCAGCTCGCAGGCGGACACCGAGCGCGCCGACATCGAGACCGAACGAAACGCCCTGCGGCAAAACTACGACGCCGAGCACGCGGAATTGCGCGATATCTATGTGCGCCGCGGGCTCGATCCCGAGCTCGCTGCGCGAGTCTCAGAGCAGCTCATGGCTCATGACGCTCTCGCCGCTCATACGCGAGACGAAATCGGCATCACCGAAGTGCTGGCGGCGCGACCCCTACAGGCGGCCGCGGCTTCGGCGCTGAGCTTCGCGCTCGGGGGCCTGGTTCCGCTGGGCACCAGCTTCCTGGCTCCTACGGGAACGCGTGCCGTGGCAATCGCCGCCGTTTCGCTGGTATTTCTCGCCGCTCTCGGCGCACTGGCGGCACGCGCCGGAGGCGCACCCGTCCTGCGCGGCGCTGTTCGCGTATTCATTTGGGGCGCCCTCGTCATGGGGGTCACCGGCGCTGCGGGCGCACTCCTCAGCCTGGTTGTTTAACCGACCCCCGCGGCGAGCCGCGCGCCCCGGACCCAGCAGGAACTGCGGTGGGTGAGGCTGCGGCGCGCCCCCCGTGCTTTCGGGTCGGGGAATTTAAGTTGGGCAGGGTCGCTGCTGATGCTGGGAGAGATCAGTGGCTGTGAATCTGTATGGATCGGGAACAGCTGTAAAAATCTCATCAAGGAGCGTATGAATCGCTGAAGTGCTGCTCCCTGGCCGTAAGCGTGGCCGTTGGCGGAGCGTTATCCGAACACAGGAGACTTCGCATGAACGATGTGGTTATCACTGCTGCGCTGCGCACCGCCGTGGGTAAGTTCAACGGGACGCTGGCGCGGATTCCCGCGGCCGATCTGGGGGCGCAAGTGATCAAAGCATTGCTCGCTCGCGGCGGCGTCAAACCCGAGCAAGTATCCGAGGTCATTATGGGCCAGGTGTTGACGGCGGGCGTCGGGCAAAATCCGGCCCGCCAGGCGCTGATCCGCGCCGGGATTCCCGATCGGGTTCCCGCGATGACTGTCGGCAAAGTATGCGGCAGCGGTATGAAGTCAACGCATCTCGCCGCACAGGCCATCAAATGCGGGGATGCGGAAATCGTGATCGCCGGCGGCCAGGAAAACATGAGTGCCTCGCCCCACGTCTTGCCCGGCTCGCGGGACGGCTTTCGCATGGGTGAAGCAAAACTCGTCGACACCATGATCGTGGACGGCCTCTGGGACGCATATAACAACTACCACATGGGCACCACAGCGGAGAACGTCGCACAGAAGTACGGCATATCACGGCGCGACCAAGACGAGTTCGCCGCGCGATCGCAGCAGAAGGCCGAAGCCGCGCAGAAAGCCGGTAAATTCAAATCGGAGATCACGCCGGTCGAAATCGTCTCCAAAAAAGCCACTATCACGTTCGATGCGGATGAGTACCCGCGTCACGGCACCACGATCGAATCACTGGCGGAGCTGAAGCCCGCGTTCAGCAAGGACGGCACGGTCACCGCCGGTAATGCCTCCGGGATCAATGATGGGGCTGCAGCGGTACTAATGATGTCGTCGCGAACGGCAGCTCAGTTGGGTCTCACACCGCTAGCGCGCGTTAAGGCTTATGCATCGGTCGGCGTTGACCCTAAGACCATGGGGATGGGCCCCGTCCCTGCCAGCCAATTGTGTCTTCAGAAGGCCGGCTGGACGCATCAGCAACTCGATCTTATGGAGATCAACGAGGCATTTGCTGCCCAAGCGATCGCGGTCAATCGTCAGATGGAATGGGATCCCGCGAAGATCAACGTTAACGGCGGCGCCATCGCGCTCGGTCATCCGATCGGCGCCTCGGGCTGCAGGATTCTGGTAACGCTCCTGCACGAGATGGTGCGGCGGGATGCGAAGAGAGGCCTCGCCAGCCTGTGCATCGGAGGCGGCATGGGTGTGGCGATCGCCCTGGAACGTTGAGCTGATCTGGGACTGGACGAAACGGAGAGCTCGGTGAGCTCTAGCAAAGAGGCCTAGCGTCGTGGCCACCCACTCCCCCCGCCATAGTTGGTTTGAGCAAATGACTACCTCGCCAGCGGCGAGGCTACGTCCATGACTGGCGCAAACCTCATTAACGGCGGCCAGCACATGCAGTAACCGCCCGCGGCGGTTGCCGGCGTATTACGCCGGGGTCTGACCAGGCGGATCCTGCGCAGGTGTGAACTGCATCACATTTTCGACCCAGTTTAGGCGCGAGCGAGGCCCCCGCGCTCAGGCTTACCCGCCCCGGTGCCGCTCCCATACGCAGAAATACGGATGCCGGGCCTGGGAACAAGCCCTATGGTGGAACTGTTCTCGAGCCTAGGCATCAGAGCAACCCGCCCAGCGAACGCTCCCACAAGTCGGGTACTGAAGTCATCTCCACTATTGCCGCATGCCCGCATCGTGACCCAATCTATTACCACGCTGCACAATTGGCTCACAGGGGCCGTTCCAGAGTACGCGCGTGCGCGCTGAGAGCACTGACGCGCTTTTTGGGCTGTTAGGCGCCGCCGTCGATGGAGTTGTGGTAATCGATCACCTCGGTAAAGTTGAGGCGTTCAATCACGCTGCCGAGCGTCAGTTCGGCTACCGAGCTGCTGAATTGCTGGGTCGCAACGTCGGTGTTCTGATGACCGAGGATGATCGTCGGGCGCATGACGGCTACCTATCGCGCTATGTGGCAACGCGTGTGCCGCACATCATCGGCAAAGCTCGCGAAGTCACGGCACGGCGGAAGGACGGCAGTGTCTTCCCGGCGTTGCTCTCAGTAGGCGTCGTGGCGGGCGCCGATCCGCCCCGCTTTGTGGGCTTTCTTCAGGACCTGACTCTCCGACGCCGAGCCGAAGAAGACTCACGGCGGCTGCAAAAGCGCTTGTCGCACGTGTCGCGCCTCGCCACTGTGGCCGAGATGGCCTCAGGGATAGCCCACGAGCTGAACCAGCCGCTGACCGCCATCGCCAACTATGCGCAGGCATGTGACCGGCTATTGGCACAGCCGGGCGCGGACCTGGGTGAGATTCGCGGTGCGGTGCAGGAAATTACTGGCCAGGCCGTGCGCGCCGGAGACATTATTCGCCGGCTGCGCGGGCTGGCACGGCGGGATGAGGGTCCACGCGAAGCGACCGACATCAATCTGCTGATCGCGGAATTGACGGACTTGGTAGCGGCCGAGTCTAAGAGCCAGGATGTCGAGTATCGCCCGGAGCTCGGCAGCGCACTGCCTGCCGTGGAACTTCATCGAACGCAGATTCAGCAGGTCATACTGAATCTCACCCGTAATGCCATCGAAGCGCTTGCGCAGAAAATCGATGGCCGACGCACGCTCGTGGTGAGCACCGCACTCACCGGCGATGGCTTGGAGATCACCGTCTGCGATAATGGACCTGGAGTCTCTGCCGCGATCCATCGCTGCCTGTTCGATCCGTTTTGTACCTCCAAACCCACCGGCATGGGACTGGGGCTGGCCATCAGTCGTACAATTGTTGAACGGCACCGCGGCACGCTGGTCCATCGAGCCAATGTCCCAACTGGAGCGTGTTTTATTGTGCGGCTGCCCTTAGTCTGAGGAAACAAGAAGTGAAGCAGCAGCCACCGATGGTATTCATCGTGGACGACGATGAGGCGGTGCGAAACTCGTTGCGGCTTCTGGTGAAGTCAGTAGGGCTCACCGCAATGGCATTGCCGTCCGCGCAGGATTTCCTGACAAGCTATAACCCGCAGCAGCCGGGCTGCTTGGTATTGGACGTGCGCATGCCCGGTATGAGCGGACTGGAACTGCAGCAACAGTTGAATCAGCGGGGTGCGGTGATTCCGGTCATTTTTATCACCGGCCACGGCGACATTCCGATGGCGGTTGAGGCCATGCAACAGGGGGCTTTCGATTTTCTGCAGAAGCCATTCCGCGATCAGGATCTAATCGACCGCATTCAGCGGGCTTTGGAACGCGACCGCACCAGCCGCGAGGACCTCGGACAGCGCAACCGCATTCGCCAGCGCCGCGATTCACTTACACCGCGCGAGCGCGAAGTCTTGGCGCTCGTGACCAGCGGCAATGCCAACAAAGTGATGGCGGCAGATCTGGGCCTCAGCCAGCGGACCATCGAGATTCACCGGGCGCGCGTCATGGAAAAAATGGGTGCCTCGTCGGTCGCCCAGCTAGTACGCATGGTTATGGATCTCGACGGCACCGGAGCGCCGCCCGCATCCGAGTCGCAGCCGTAAGGCGTCCAAATCACATCTTGCGCTACTGTTCCATAGGCATTGTCCACGAGTCCCGCGGCCGCCTCTTTGCTTTTCTCCACAATGAGCTTTCTCAGCCGTGCGGCCGAGCACGCCCCCATGCCGCCAGAGAATCGAGACTTGGCTCACCCCGCAGCATCGAGCGCCGGCTTGACCAGGAGCAGCTCGCAGTCGACCGTCTCGAGGAGCCTGCCAGTCAGGGTCCCGACCGGTGCCGTCGCGCTCGTGCTATGCGTCAAGGCTCCGAGTACCAGTAATTCGTAGCCTTGCTGGGCGACAAATTGGGGAATGGCGCGTGGCGGTTCGCCAATGACGACGTGCGCCCGACACGGATGCACGTCGGCGGCAGCGGCGTGTCCGAGGAGCGACCTTTCGTGCGACCGCACGTCCGGAGAAGCGTTTTCGAAGCGCCCGGCGTAGAACACGTCCAGAGCGGCGTCCGAATGCGCCGCGATCTGGCCCGCCGCCCGCAAGATGGTACGAATCAATTCCGGCGATTCCTCGCCTGAAATGTCGACCGCGGCTGCCACGCTCGGGGAGGCCTTCCAAGGCCTGCCGCGCGTCAACAGGAGCGGACCCGGGCAACAGCGCACCAGATCGAAGTCCGATACGCTGAAGGTGCTCCCCGCTTGCCCACCGACTCCGCGTATGACGAGATCGGGCTTGTTGCGCTCCACCTTGCGTCGGACCGCCTCGCACAAAGGACTTTCGTAAACCGCCTCCAGAGAAACCGGCACATCGTTGACCTGGAGCGAGTTCCACAGCCGTTGCAGCCAGGCGTTTAATCCACTCAGGCCGGAACGGCGCGCCGCGTCGCTACTGCCGACGTCATACTGGTGCTGCAGCGCATACGCGCCCTCGGCTTCGCACAAGAAGATCTCAAGGCCCGCATTGAAGCGACGCGCAAGGGTCACCGCCCTTGCGAGAATAGCCTCCGGATCGCCCTCGCGCCCCAGGGCGACCAGTATCGACTTCACTTGCAACATCGCAACCCCAGTGTGTCCCTCGAACTCCGTGGTAGCCGTAGCTAGCCGTGCCGGTGTCAGTGCTTGTGCGCCTCACGCGGAAAGCTGCCCGATGGCCACGCGCAGCGCGGCTCTGCGCGCCTCAACGGCCGTGCCGACGACCCGGTCTCGGGCCGATCACGCTAAACATGCCCGCGACGACCCAGCTATACGCTAAGCAATTCGGACAACAATTTCAGAAGCTCTTGCGGTCTCATCGGTTTACTCGCGATGCGCAAATAAGGGTCTCGGGGCAGCTCTTGCATGGCCGTGGAGGTGTCACCGGTTACCAGTATGGCCCGCAATGGAACCGTGAGCGCCTGGCGCAACGCGCGGATCACCTGCATGCCGGTCTCGCCATCGCGCAGATGATAATCAGTTACCAGGAGATCCACGCGAGGCTTGGCGGTGCTCTGCTCCACCGCTTCGGCCAAGGAGGCAACGGCAGCCACGGAATAGCCTTCGCCCGTCAGGAGCATGCGCGTGGCGTTACGCACGCTCGCGTCATCCTCGACGATCAGGATGCGGGGTCGCCCTTCGGGCCGGCGTCCTAAGGACTCGCTTCCTTGTTGTGGGGCCTGTTGAGCCTCGCTCAGCCCGACAGGCACTGCCAGGGAAAATCGGGAACCCTTACCGACTTCAGAGCTCACATCAAGTTCAAGACCAAGCAGCGTTACCAAACGCCGCACGATACTTAGCCCCAACCCATACCCCTCGCGCGAGCTGTTCGTCGACACTCCGACTTGGTAAAACTCGTCATAGATAAAGCGTAAGTGGTCTGGGGGAATGCCGATGCCCGTGTCGAGCACTTCGATGCGCACCGAGGATGGAGATTCGTGGCGGCAGGCCAGCGTCACCCAACCCTGACGAGTGTATTTGATGGCGTTCGACACGAGGTTCTTCAGAATCTGCTCGATCAGAGACCGGTCGCTGTGCACGCAATCCGCGCACTGATCGACTTTAAAACTCAGTCCCTTGCTCGCGGCCACAGCTGCGAACTCAAGCCGCAATTCCTCAAACAGCCCGCTCACAGCAAAGTCCGTCGGGTCGGCCTTGACGGCCCCGGATTCGAGTTTGCTGATGTCGAGCAGCGCGTTGAGCAGTCGCGACATCGCCTCGATCGCCTGCTCCTGCTGGCCGAGCGCCTGCGCGGCATCTGGCTCGGTGACCGTGCGGCGCAAAGCACCGTTCAACAAGGATAGCGTTTGCAGGGGCTGCCGCAGGTCATGGCTGGCGGTTGCCAAAAATCGGCTCTTGGCCTCGTTGGCCCGGTCCGCCGATCGGCGCGCTTGCTCAGCAGCGAGATGCGCCCCGCTGAGGGCCGCCTCAACGCGCTTGCG
Organism: uncultured Pseudomonadota bacterium; assembly: GCA_963850955.1. Classification (GTDB taxonomy): domain Bacteria; phylum Pseudomonadota; class Gammaproteobacteria; order Steroidobacterales; family Steroidobacteraceae; genus 13-2-20CM-66-19. Next base: position 1,939,925 of record CAWKMW010000004.1, on the reverse strand, counting down.
ATCGCTGACATCGCGGATCGCCGCAGCGATCAAGACTTTTCCCGCATCCTCGACCGGGCTCAGGCTGATCTCGACAGGGAATTGCGTGCTATCTCTGCGCCGTCCGAACAGATCCAAACCCACACCCATCGGTCTGACGCGTACGTGGCTCGTGTAGTTCTGTCGGTGCGCAACGTGGCGGTCACGAAAGCGCTCCGGCATCAGATGCTCGACGGGCTTGCCGATCACTTCGTCGTGAGAGTAGCCAAACAGGGCAGACACCTGGCGATTGGCAAAGCAGATAATTCCCGCATCGTCGATAATGATCATGGCATCCGGCGCGGCTTCGAGGGCACTGCGTGCCAGATCGGACGGCTTTGCTTGCATACGGGTTCGAATGATTCCTGCGCGCCGCAGCCTTCCTGATTAGCGCGCCACTTTGATTCGGTCCGTCATCCCGGACGTACGAGGCGCGACTCCAATATCCTGGCCAGTTTCCCCACAGCCATGGAGCAGCGCTTCTCTCTATATGTGTAAGTAGCGGAAGCGACGAGAACATCGGCGGACTCTAAACTGAAGTGCAGCACATTGACGAGGTTAATGTGTTGCATGAATACGAAGTATCAGCATCTGTGCATCGATGAACGAGCTCACATCCAGTTCCTGTTGCAGCAAGGGTTCACGGTGCGGGCAATTGCCCGCACCGTGAACCGGACGCCGAGCACTATCGGCCGGGAGCTCGCGCGCAACGGCTGGGCGCGCCCGGTGCTCCCCCGGGGTCGCGGTCGACCGCTCCTCGCCGGCGGCTACCGGGCTGTGCAGGCCCAGCAGCGTGCCGAGATCGAGGCAAGGCGTGCCCGCAGACCGCCGCGGCTGCGGCCCGGTACCTGGCTCTGGGCTCAGATGCGGATCCTGCTGAGCATGGGGCACTCCCCCGAGCAGATCGCCGGCATACTTCGACGCATGCATCCCGGCGATGCGGATCGGCACGTCAGTCACGAGACGATATACACGGCCATCTACGCGATGCCGCGCGGTGAGCTGCGGACCGAGGTCATCGGACTGCTGCGCCAGGCCCGTCGGGCCCGCAAGCCACGCGCTCGTGGCCAAGACCGACGGGGTCAGATCCCGGAGATGGTCTCGATCCATGTAAGACCGCCGGAAATCGACGAACGCGTTGTGCCCGGTCATTGGGAAGGGGACACCATCAGGGGCGCCGGAGTTGCTGCCGTCGTCGGCACGCTCGTCGAGCGCACCACGCTCTTCGTGACCCTCGCCAAACTCGCAGACGGCACCGCCAACTCGGCCGTTGTGGGCTTCAGTCGCGTGCTCAACCGGATCGATGCCCAGAAGCGCCTCTCCATGACTTACGACCAAGGCAAGGAAATGGCGGCTCACGCCAAACTCTCAGATAGAACCGGCATCAAGGTGTACTTCGCCGATCCCCACAGCCCTTGGCAGCGCGGCATTAACGAGAACACCAACGGGCTGCTCCGCCAGTACCTGCCGAAGGGTGCGGACCTGTCGATTCTCTCGCAGAAGGACCTCGACGCCATCGCGTTCGATCTCAACGTCCGACCGAGAAAATCCTTAGGTTGGAAGTGCCCCCTCGAACTGTTTATGCCCGAGTCCTTCAACTATGAATCCTACTTCCGCAAAAATGTTGCGCTTCAGACTTGAAACCGCCATCTTAAATCTAGCAAGAGTCCATTGGCAAAAAAACCGCCCGACGCGACCAGCTCTTGATTCCCCTCGGGCCGTTAGGGTTTAGGCTGCTGATATATGTGCTGCGCTAAGATGGCGCACGGCGGCACTGGAGAGTGCGACAAACGCAACGGAGTGACTCCGCTGGCGCCCGTTGGAGCTCTCATGAGGTTCGTTTGTCAGTTGAGTGTGCCGCTGGGCAAACCTCGCCACTCATAGAGTTCCTCGACTACTTTAACGGGTGCTAGTTGCATTTTGATGACCCATGAGGCTCGCAGCACCTATTGTCCGTTCCCGCACTCAGAACTTATATCCCAAAGAGCTTGTTACACCGAAATCGCTCTTCGCGGCATCGGCCGGCGGGCTCGTGTCGTAATTCTCGTAGACGCGAAAACTCCAATACAGATCCTTGATCAGCTCGATCTTTAAGTCGCCATTGGTGACGAAACGAACACGGGGCGAATCCGTGATGCTCGGGTAGACCGTCGCGTCCCAACTCACATCCAGGGTCTCAAAGCGGAAGGTCGTGTATTTCATTCCGAACAACCCCTCCAAACTGTTCTTGGCACTATCTGCCCCGACACTGGCGAAATAGCTCTCGCGCGAGTAGTCAAATCCAGCAAATACCTGCCAGTTGTTGTTGGCCGTGCTCACTACCTCCTTGCCGATGCCCAACCCATACGTAGTACGTGAATTCAGATCCTGTTGATCGCTTCTGAGGTAATCAAAGAGGGCCACTCCGAACCACTGATTCGCAAAAAAACGCTGCTGTTGTAGATCCAACGTTAATCGCAGAGTATCTACCGCATCCTTCTGGCTGCTGAATTGCGCGCTGGTTGCTGCAGCAAAGACGTTTTTGTCCGCTTGGTAGGTCGCTTGCGCGCCAACCGACAAGGAGGTCACATCGGCACCGGACGTGTAGCTAAGACCGAGATCCACATTACCCTTAAACTGCTTCCATACCGATTCCTCCATTTGCTGAATTGCGATGACTTGCATCGCCGGCACTTCGGTCCCCTTAGACAAAGCGCCCAGTGCGATCTTGTCCTGGCCGCTGGCCTGGTCCGTAAAACGTTCGATTGGGGTGGTGATGCGCGATCCGGTCGCCAACTTGACGATGAAGGAGTCCTTGCTACGCAACACCGCCACTTCCTTCCAATCAAGCAGCACCGATGAATTCATGTAACTGGATTTGAAGTGCAAGAGGCCACCTTCCAGGCTGCGTATCTCTCCCGTCATGCGGTCGCCGTTTTTCATGACCACGACGTCGTCCTTGTGTTTAGCCAACGCCGGTCCTGCCGGCGTCAGCAACAGAAAGATGGCAAAAAGCCCCATGAGGGCGCGGGCACGCGTTGATGCGCGCATGGATGCACCTCGCGGAAATAACAACGGCAGGCTGCTAACTTGTGCGTGGAGCCGCAAGCAAATCGCTAATGGCGTAGGACGCAGGCGTTACCGGAATGCACTCCGCGCTCTTTCGGCTTGCGAAGCGCTGCCCGTACCGGTTGCCCGCGTTGGACCATGTTTCAATCTTGCGCTGAGCCTCCGGTCGCGGCAACAGTATTTCGTCTTCCAACAGGACGCCATACGCTCGCCGCAGTCGAGCCGGTGCCAGCCACACAGCCGCGCCCTCTCTAGCCCTGTTGGACCAACCGCCGCTCAGCCCAATGCGCTATTCGCCCGTGTGACCGCTGACATTGAGGCGCCGAAGTGCAATTCAGGCCTTACAATGGTAGCGGGCCAGGCGTTTCATCACTCGGGAGAGCGAGCGTGACTACGGGCGTTACAGGGCAGGAAATGCCGAAGACTCAGGACGACCGGTGGACACAAGCTATCGCGGCCCTGCGTCCGGGCCATGCTTTGAGCCGGGAGTTTTACTGCGACGCGGAGTTATTTGAACGCGAGAAGAGTCGCCTGTTGCTGCGGCACTGGCACTGTGCGGGCCATCAAAGTCAGGCACGGGAGCCCGGCGACTTTTTCACGACCGAGATCTGCGGTGAATCGCTCATCCTCGTGCGCGGCAACGACCGCGAGATCCATGCTCTGCTTAATGTGTGCCGGCATCGCGGTTCGCGCGTATGCACGGAACTGAGCGGGCACGCCCGGGGGGGCAGTTTCGTCTGTCCCTACCATGCGTGGAGCTACTCCCTGGACGGTAGCCTGCGCGCCGCCGCGCGCATGCCAAGCGGCTTCGATCGCACGGCGTATGGACTGAAGCAATTGCATGCCAAGGTCATCGAGGGTCTGATCTTCGTCTCATTCGCTCAACAGCCGCTCGGAACCGAACACGTGGAGACTATGCTAGCGGGTACCGCCCGCCTCTACGGCTGGCCGGATGCACGGGTGGCGCATCGTGAGACCTATCGGGTCAACGCCAACTGGAAGCTCGCCGTAGAGAACTACATGGAGTGCTATCACTGCGGTCCCGCGCACGAGGAATACTCGCGCTTTCATCTCTACGCGCGCCCGGCGGCACTTAATCGGGAGGCGGACGAGCGGGTGCGGCAGCGGGCACGGTCACTCGGTGTGCAGATTCAGGAACACAGTCATTGGAGCCTTCACGCACAGCCCGGACAGGAGGGCGCCGCCAGCCTGCGCTCGGCGCTCGCGGAGGGCACAGTCAGCGGCAGTGAGGACGGCAAAGCGCTCGCTCCCCTCATGGGTCAGTTCACCGATTACGACGGCGGCGTCACCTTCTTCGATGTCGGCCTCACCAGTGATTTTCTGGCCTATCCGGATCACGGCCTCATTTACCGCTTCGTCCCAAAAACTGTGAATAGCACCGACATGGAGGTCATCTGGCTCGTACACGGTGATGCCCAAGCCGGGGTCGACTATGATCCTGAGCGGCTGACTTGGCTGTGGAAAGTCACGAGCCTCGCCGACAAGCGCATCATTGAACTCAACCAGCAGGGGATCAATTCCCGCTTCTATCAGCCCGGCCCCTACTCCGAGATGGAGCAGGACACCCGGCGATTCATCGAGTGGATACTCACCGAACTTCAGTGAGCCAGACGGATATGCCGTCCTAGCGTATGTCCTCAGACACCTTCAGCCCGAGTCGCTGGCTAATCACTCACGCGCGGTTGCGAAACCGGTTGAGTCGGCGGTGCAGGGACATCCATCGGAAAACTAAGACGGAACACCGTACCCTGCTCCGGCTCGGACTCAAGCTCGATACCGGCGCCAAGGAGTTCGCACAGCCGCTTGACGATCGACAAACCGATGCCCTCGCCATGTTCAGTCACCGCGACAGGTCTTGAACTGGCTCGCCCGGGCTCAATCCCCGGTTCCAACGGCGGCGGCGACTCCGTGTGCTCACCAGGGGCGTCACTTTCGTGCGCCTGGTCGGTGGCCTCGCGCAAGGCACGCGTGAGCGGCGTGGCGTTGACGCCGCGCAAGCCCGGCCCGGTATCCTGCACCGTGAGCAGCCAGCGCGAGCCGGCGGGGTCTCCAGGCGCTTGCCACGTAACCCGCACGCCGCCGCTGGCGGTAGCTTTCAGGGCATTGAGCACCAGGTTCTGCACTATGCGTTGCAACTTCACCCTATCACCGCGGACAGGCAATGATTCGGGTCCTTCGGCTTGGAAGAATAAATTGCGGGCTGTTGCCTCCGCGCGCAATGACTCGCTAAGATCGCGCAGCAGCTCGCTGACGTCGAACGCGGTAATTTGCACCCGGTCCTGACCTGCTTCCAGGCGCGTGAGATCGATCAGATCACTTAAGAGTGTCTGCGTTGAACTGATAGCGCGATCAAGAATCCGATAAAAGTTAGTCCGCATCGCCTCGGAAGTCGTGCGCGCCAGGACCGCAGTCGCGTTGGTGATAACGCCCACCGAGCCGCGCAAGTCATGAGCGGCCTGCCGCAGGATGTCCGCTCGGTTTCGTTCCAGCGCACGCAGCTCCCGTACTGCGGCCTCCAGGTCGCGCATCCGCCCCGCCGCTTCCGCCTGCTGCAAACGCGTGTACCGGGCCGCGCTCTCGCATGCTCCTTCTCCGCAAAGGCGCACTAGGGACTCACGCGCTCGCTGCATCACACCCGGCAGCAGGTTAGGATTCTGCGCTGTGTAAGATTCCAGCTGCGCGAGAATGCACCGGTGCAGGTGGGCCCATTCGCGCATCGTTTCGCGCAGGTCATACCCCTGCTGCCAGCGGTGCAGCCCGTGCTCGGAGGCACCCTCACGCTGCTCGAGATCCGCTTGCGTCTCGCGCAGAGCATCGTCCGCCCGCAGCGCGTGTTCAAACGCGTCCAACACCTTGGGGATGCTGTCAGTAAACTGCGCATGCGAGATTGATGAGGCGGTCGTGAGTTCTGGGTCCGCCGCGACAAAGTCCTGCCACGCGGCGAGAATCTCATCGCGTGACTGGCGGATATAGGCGGCCACACCGATACACTGCTGCTGGACGCGGTCCACGAACCTCCTCCTTGCGCCGGTGTCGACGGCAGGATGTGCCTGCAGCCGTCCCGTACCTGCGGCGGTGCCGGGCGACGATAGCGAGTCGCAGAGGTTCTGTCACGTGCCACCTGTAGCTTGGGCCAGACGTTGGAAACCGCTCGCAGGACCACTTGCGGGGCAGCTACCGCATGGCGAGTGTAGTGGTGTGTAACTAGCGGCGCGGTTCGAGCCACACCGCGTGGCTTGCGAAGTCCGTAGTAATCACGAAGTGACGCAGGATTGCGGTTCCGATGTTCAGATCGGAAGCACTCGAGTGCGCGTCGATGGCAGCCGGCACATTGGTGAAGTTGCGACCGGCAACCTCGAGCGAATGCAGTACAAAGCGCCACCGCGCCGTTTCACCACCCAAGCCACCGCCGCGCCCCGAAGTTACGGCGCGGCCGTCTGAGAGCACCCGAAGACGACGCGCCAGGGCCTCGCCCACCAACACCTCGGAGCCGTTGCCCAGGTCAAAAGTAGCCTGAACTGGCCCAACGCCTTCCACGCGCGCGGGAATTGTTTCAACAGCGTGTTCGGTCGACAGTGGCAGGTAAACACCCGGCGGCTTGGAGTCCGGGGGTAGGACCTCAACCCGGCGGCCTTCAATATCAATACGCAGCCGGGCCGCGTCGAAGATCTCCCTTCCGAGAATGACATCGAGTCGCTGCCCAAGCAGGCGACGCCCGACGTCGCCGAGGTCGACGACCGCCACGCTTTGATTGGCCAATGAGATCCCAAACGCCCGAAGCTGAACGCCCTTGATCAGGTCAGCATCGAAGGACGCCTCGCCGGATCCTTGTCCGGCGACGGTCTCACCGGCTCCGAGCTTCAAATCCTGCGCAAAACCGCGATCGATCAGTGTCACCTCCGCGGCCGAGTCAAGCAGGGCAAGTACCGCACGCCCGTTGACTTCGGCGTCAACCATCAGCCTGGAACCGCGGGTCAGCGTGAGGGGGTAGGTATTGCCGGGCGGGGGCTGGGCGAACGCCACGGTGAGCGGCGTGAGCGCCAGCAACCAGGCTACGCCCGAGACCGTACGCGTATGCCTCATAGTTGGAACACCTCACTTGGCTTGGTGCAAATATGCCCCGGACGGGGTCCGGGGCAACGCCGCATGATACCGAGCGCAGGGCCAGCCTTGCGGGTATGTATCGGCTCTCTGGGCTCCCGCGCGCCGCAATTTACCTGGCCTGCGAAACCGACTGCCGGCAATCCACCGTACGCTTCTTGGAGGCGCCGTCGTAGGGAGCAGCCGACACCGGATTACGTTGCGCAACGACAGCGCTGAAGTTTGCTCGATCCTACTGTCACGGTATTAACTCTCGCACACGTGGAGGACACATGGGTCGCGGACTTCTACTGTGGATTCTCGGGGTACCCATCCCGATAATCCTGCTTCTCGCGTTTTGTTCGCATCACTGATAAAAGGTAATCGAGGCACAGTTGCGGGCGTCAGTCGCTTGAGGCGAGGCATCGTCCATCGGCCGCGCCTCACTCAGGTGGAGGTGGCTGTGTCGCCTGTGTTTCTGACCCATCTACGCGGCGGCAGGTGCTCTTGATGCAAAAAGGGCCCCCATCAGAGCTACGACCGGAGGAGTATGCGTTCTTCCTCGATATGGATGGCACGCTGCTCGAACTGGCCCCGCGCCCCGAAGGCGTACAAGCCGACGCAGCCCTCCTGGCTTTGCTGAATCTCATCACGACGCGTAGCGGCGGGGCGCTGGCGCTGGTGACGGGGCGCAGCATCGACGCCCTGGATCACATTACACATCCGTACCGCTTTCCCGCCTCCGGAGTGCATGGCTTTGAGCGCCGCGACGCCGCCGGCGGGCACGTGCGCCAAAGGGCACCTCGCCCTGAGGCGCTCGCGGAAGCACGCGTTGCTCTGCAGCGGCTGGTTGCCGCGCATCCGCAGCTGGTGCTGGAAGACAAGCAGGTGGCGCTCGCTCTGCATTACCGCGCCGCTGCGCACCTGCAGCCTGTGGTGCTCGGCGTGGCCAATGCTCTCGCCGAGATCTGGAGCACGGACTTCAAGGTCCAGCCGGGCTGCATGGTGGTCGAACTCATGCCGCGCTTCGCCGGCAAGGCGAACGCCGTCGCCGCATTCATGGAAGAACCGCCGTTCAAAGGTCGTATGCCGCTGTACATCGGAGACGATCTGACCGACGAACCCGCCTTCCAGGTGGTGAACGCGGCGGGGGGCATATCCGTTGCAGTGGCCAGCGCGCGGCCTACCGCTGCGCTTACCACGTTGCCGTCCGTCGCCGCAGTACGCGCCTGGCTGCTCGCCTTAGTGTCCCACCGCACCTATGGGCAATGCGGGTGACATCGAGGCCAAGGGCCGCGCGGAGATGCTGGCGAACGCAGGCATCGTCGGCAACGGCCAGATTACCGCGCTGGTTCAGGCGGACGGCGAGGTTTCCTGGTGTTGCTGGCCGCGGCCTGACGGCGATCCCATCTTCTGTAGTCTGCTAGGCAGCAAGCACGGCTGGGGTACGTTTGGCATCTCCCTCGTAGGGCAGACGGCCTCCGAACTGCGCTATCAGCGCAATACCGCCATCCTCGAATCCGTGGCGCGCGACGCACGCGGAAATGCCATCAGCATCATCACCTGGTGCCCGCGCTACATGCGACGCGGCCGGCTCTATCGACCACCCATGCTCATCCGCCGCATAGTGCCCCTGACCGGACGTCCTTCCGTACGCATTCATCTCGTGCCGGCAGCGGGCTACGGGGCGCGCCTGTTCGATCGGCAACTCGGAAGTCACCATGTACGCTATTTCGATGCGACCCAATCGCTGCGCGTTACGACCGACGCACCGGTGTCTCATCTGACCGAGCAACGCGTGTTCGTGCTCGAGCGCTGGATTGACCTAGTCTTGAGCGACGATGAGACTCTTGGCGCACCCGCCCACCAAATGGCTGACGAGACCCTGCGCGCCACCTCGCGTTATTGGCACGACTGGGTCCGAGGTCTGGCGATCCCGTACGAATGGCAGGAAGCGACGATCCGCGCCGCCATTACGCTGCAACTGTGCACTTACGACGACAACGGCGCGGTGCTTGCTGCGCCGACCACTTCAATTCCCGAGGCAGCCAACAGCGGGCGTAACTGGGACTATCGTTACTGCTGGCTGCGGGATGCGTACTTCACCGTGCAGGCCATGAACCGCCTGGGTGCCACGGGTGCGATGGAAGCGTACCTGCGCTACCTGGAAGATGTGGTCGCGAGCGAACAAGGCTCGAGCCTGCAGCCCGTCTATGGGATCACCGGCGAGCGGGACCTCGCGGAGCGCATCGTCGACACCCTCGTTGGTATGAACGGCATGGGGCCCGTGCGCGTCGGCAATCTCGCTTATCGTCAGCGACAGCACGATGTGTACGGCGCCGTGATTCTCGCGGCCACACAAAGCTTCTTTGACCAGCGTCTTGAACATCCCGGCGACATCGCTCAGTTTCACCGTCTCGAACTGCTCGGTGAGCGCGCGCTTCCGCTATTTGGCGAGCCAGATGCGGGCATCTGGGAGTTCCGCGAGGTCGAGCGTCGGCATACCCTGTCAGCAGCCATGTGCTGGGCGGCGTGCGACCGTCTCGGTCGCATCGCAAGCCGCTTGCAGCTTGAAGAGGCCGCGACGCTTTGGAGTGCGCGAGCCCGCACCTTACAGGAGCAATTGCTGAGCCGCGCCTGGAATGAGGCGGCAGGCTGCTTTTCCGCCGCCCTCGACGGCGCGGTGATCGATGCCAGTCTGCTGCTTCTTCCGGAGCTGGGCGTTGTCAGTTGGCGCGATCCGCGCTTCGTGCGCACGTTGGCGACCGTCGAACGCGAGCTGCGCGTGGGCGACTTCCTCCTGCGCTATCGCCATCCGGATGACTTCGGTGAAACAACGAACGCCTTCACCGTCTGCTCGTTCTGGTGGGCCAATGCCCTCGCGGGCACCGGGCAGATGGATGCTGCGCGGGCGCTGTTCAAGAGACTTCTGGCGGTGCGCAATTGTGTCGGCTTGCTCTCGGAGCACGTTGATCCTGCGACCGGAACTCTGTGGGGCAACTTCCCGCAGACCTACAGCATGGTCGGCATCATCGCTACGGCCATGCGGCTCAGCAAACGCTGGGAGGACGAGGTTTGAGCCGATTGGTGAACGTCTCCAATCGTGTCGCGCTGCCCGGATCGCGCTCGGACGGCGGACTCGCCGTGGGTCTACTTGCGGCCATGCAGACATCTGGGGGACTCTGGTTTGGTTGGAACGGGCGCACCCACGCGCTCGCGGACGGAACCGCCGATGTGGAACTCGTCCAACGCGATACGGTGTGCTTCGCGGCGATCAGCCTGCCGGATTCACTGCACGAGCTCTACTACAACGGCTTTTCTAACGGCACGCTTTGGCCACTATTTCATTATTTCCTCGATAGCTTTCGCTATCGGCAAGAACAGTACGAGGGTTATCTTGAGGTGAACGAGCTGTTCGCGCAGCAGCTGCTGCCTTTGCTGCGCAGCGACGACTTGATCTGGGTGCATGACTATCATTTGATTCCGCTTGCCGCTGCGTTGCGTGACCGGAACGTGCATGGGCCGATTGGATTTTTTCTTCACGTCCCCTTCCCGCATTTCGAAGTGCTGCGTGCGCTGCCCGTCCATGTGGCGCTTCTGCACAAGCTGCTGGCCTATGACTTGGTCGGTTTCCAGACCGAGACTGACCGCCAAGCATTTCTTCACGCAGTACGCTCAGTTTGGGGCGCCAGCTGCGCAGACTCTCGCGGCACTGTGTTCGCGGCAGGCCACCGCGTACGTACCGGTGTATTCCCCATCGGGGTCGATGCCGACGCCATTTCGCGCAGCGCGGAGAGAAGCGTGGCCTCGCGCACCGTACAAAACGTCACGCAGAGCTTGCAAGGTCGTCGCCTCATCATCGGCGTCGATCGTCTCGATTACAGCAAAGGGCTCCTCGAGCGCTTCGACGCATATCAAGTGTTCCTCGAGCGCTTTCCACAGCATCAGGGCGCTGTGACTTACCTGCAGATTGCGCCGCTCGGTCGTCAGAACGTAAAAGCCTACACTCGCATACGAAGCCTTCTCGAACAGAGTGCCGGCAGAACCAACGGCCGTTTCGCCGATGTCGACTGGACGCCGATCCGATATCTCAACCGCAATTTTCCGCATGCCACGCTTCTCGGATTTCTGCGCCTTGCGCAAGTGTGTCTGGTTACGCCACTGCGGGATGGAATGAATCTGGTGGCGAAGGAATACGTCGCCGCTCAGGACCCCGAGGATCCGGGCGTGTTGGTTCTATCCGATCGCGCCGGCGCCGCCAGCGAGCTCACCGATGCGCTGCTGGTCAATCCGTACGACGTCCTTGCCATCGCGCAGGCGCTCAAGCAGGCCCTGGACATGCCGCTACACGAGCGCCGCGCGAGATATGAAAAGCTTCACGCCCGGCTGCGCGCGCACAATGTACATTCCTGGTGGCGCGGCTTTGTCGGCGTGCTCGCTGAAGACGCCAACACCTCAGTGATACACAAGCGCGCGGTCTCGCGGCTCAAATAAGCTGAGGAGGGCGAAAGCCTGCCCGCTGCCGTCCACGCGGCGCTGCGAGTGCGATGGGCCAGTCGTGCCTTCAACGCTTAAGCGGTGGCGTAGCCCAGCTCAGGTCCGCAGAAGGGAGCGCTCCGGCCGTCCCCCTCAAGCTTCGTAAGCGCGCGCCGACTTACCTTGGGGAAACGAGCGGATCGTCGCTCGACTGAATCGGCTCCAAGCTCGTTGTTCACTCAATCACGATTGGAGACTGCTATGAAAACCCGTCAAGGAGTGCTCGCGGCAATCGCACTGGCCGCTTCCGGTCTTGCACTGGCGCAGACGACATCTCCGTCTCCCCCAAGCAGTACGAGCCCGAGCGCCCCGTCGAGCACGCCGGGACAATCATCATCTTCATCCACACAGCCCTACAACAGCAGCAGTTCTTCGTCATCCTCTTCGTCCACCAACGCGAAGAGCGTGAAGGACTGCATGGCGCAACTGAAGGCGCAGAACACGGGGATGTCGCACGAGGCGATGAAGCAGACTTGCCAGAATCAGACGAACCCGCAGTAAACGAAAAACAGGCGGCGCTACCGCGGCGGGGAAAGAGTCCACGGACTCTGTCCCCGCACGCGCGCGTTGCAAGCTGCCACACGCCGCGTAACTCCTTTGCGTGGCCGGATCAGCGCAGGGTTAGACGGGCGGCATGAATACCTACGGTGAGGAACCCCTCCGCGACAGCGCGGCGGATCCGCTTTCGGATCACATCAACCAGAACATACTGGATATCGTCGAGCTGCAGCAAAAGGAAATCGAGAGCTCAAGTTTGGCGCAGCGGCGCCTCGAGCGCATCAGCCGTTTCGTCGCCCGGCCCCTATACATTCTTGTCCTGCTCGCGCTCGTATGCGGCTGGGTGGGTTTCAATACGATTGAGCTCCGTGTCGCGCGTCACGCGATTGACCCGCCACCGTTTGCCTGGTTGCAGGGTTTGCTGACGCTGGTTGCCTTGCTTACTGCGACGGTGGTACTGATTGCCCAGCGTCGCCAAGGCATGATCTCAGAGGAGCGCGCGCACCTGGATTTGCAGATTAACCTTCTAACGGAACAGAAGGTTACCAAGCTGATCCACCTCATCGAGGAGTTGCGCCGGGACCTTCCCATGGTTAAAAACCGCGAAGATCCCCACGCTGCGGCGCTCGAACAGCGTACGGATGCAGCACAAGTGCTCTCGGCACTCAAGAATACGAGTTTAACGCAGGAGCCTCAATCCAAGGAGCGCTCGCGCGAATAAACGGTTAGGGGCTGCGCGCCTCGATGCCGGCGTAACAGGTGATGTTATCGACGCTCACGTTGACGACCTCGGTCGTGTGCGCGCCTTCGGCCGTATCGAAGTACTGCCGGTCAACGGTAATAGAACGCCCGGAATGCGGAGACACTGCAAAGTCGACTTGCTTCACCTCGGAGCGCGTCACGCCACCCTCGGTCCTCCAGTCAACACGATAGCGAATCAACCCGTGACAGCCTTTGGGAGAGCATCGTTCGCCATTGATGCCGAAGGCGATGCGAAATTCGTCCTTGCTGAGCCGCATGACCAGCGGGCTCTGACTAAGCGAAATCAACGGCGTCGCTTGCGCGGCCTGGGCCGTGACGCAGAGCAGAGCAACCAGGCTCAACGGTATGGTCTTCATTTACTGCACCGTGCATTAAGGATGTGCCGCAAAAAGTAGCGTGGCGTTACCGGCCCGACAAGCGACCAATACTTGCCGGTTCCCCAAATTTCACTCATGCATCGAGGTCGCCAGCGAGCGACAAGCGCTGTTCACCGCTCGATTAAGCGGCGCTAATCCGTCGCATCAGAATAATTCGCTTGTCGCTGCGCAGGTGCGGTACCTATCCTGAATCGTGCCGCTATTCCTGTAGGGCGATCAGATTGGAGCCAAGCCCGTGTCCTGGTACCACCGCCGTCTGTGCGAGGCCGCTGAACTGGAGTGCGCGCCGAACGTCGGCGCGTTATCAGCCGCTGAGGCACAAGATCTCGCGCGGGGAATCTTCCTTGGCAGCGGCGACTCTTGGCTCGCCCCGCGCCCAGCACTTACGAGCGCTCTCCCCACGCTCGATACCGGCAGCCCCGCAAGCTCAGTTCGCGCTCCTGGACGATGCCGCGTCCCGCGCCTGCTGATTCTCGTTCCTGAGATCCGCCTGCATGCGCCGATAGTCGACCGGCCGGATCTGCTCGATCTGGCAGATCCAGCCCCCCTTCACCTTAACGAAATCCACGCGCGGGTGGATCGTATGCAGTCCAGACGTGGTGAGCGTCACGTTATCGACGAATGGCAGATCGGCGCAGGGTGAGGCCACGTTGATAAGATAGGCGTCCCAGGGCGTCGTCCAGATAACAAGCTCCGTACGCGAGAGCGGCTTCCACCCGTCGTAGCGACCCAGATAGGAAATCTCGTCCACCGGCGCGCCCGCGTAGGACTCGTAGCGGACACGGTTTGCCTCGAGACGATCTGTATACGTCGAGCAGGACCCAAGCCATGCCAAAGCCGGTAAAAGGGCACAGGTCCTACGGAATTTTCTCATAACGACCGGATCTCCAACGCGCGATACCTTACCGCGTTGACGGCCGCGCACGGGTCGGGGTATGCCGCAGCTAAGCTTGCGGCCCCGGAACCTCTTGTCGTGCGGCGCGCGCGGGCGTGTTCAGTCCTGGTAGCCGGGATTTGCTCGGTCGAGGCGCCGCAGCAGGCCCGGCCAGACCAGCGCGCTACCCTGCCCGCGCGTCACTTGGTTCGCCGCTGCCCGGATGCCCGCGAGAATCGCGCCGCTGATCGGCGGCAGCTCCTTGCCACCGCTTTGTGCGCGCACCTGGATCGCGCAAGTGGCCTCAAACAGATACATATGCAAAAACGCCTCGGCAGGCGAGATTCCGACCGTCAGCAGGCCGTGATTCCGCAGCATGAGGAAAGACTTGTCTCCCAGGTCCGCCACCAGACGCGGTTGCTCCGCCGGATTCAGCGCGACGCCCTCATAATCGTGGTAGGCCAGCGACGCGAGCACGAATAGCGACTGCTGTGAGATCGGCACCACACCCTCGCGCTGTGCGGAAACTGCAATGCCATTGAGCGAGTGCACGTGCAGTACGCAATGAGCGTCCTCGCGTGCGGCATGAATACAGGCGTGGATGGTGAATCCGGCGGGATTGATTTCAAACGGCGACTCCATGACCTTGCGACCGTCCAGGTCGATCTTGAGCAGCGAAGATGCCGTGATCTCATCGAACATCATGCCGTAAGGATTGATCAGAAAGTGGCGCTCGGCTCCCGGAACCCGGGCGGAAATGTGGGTAAACACCAAGTCATCCCAGCCGAAAAGCGCCACCAGCCGATATGCGGCGGCCAGATCCACGCGCAAGTTCCATTCGGCCGCGCTCACCGTGTCTTTCACGCCGCGGATCTTTGCGTGTGTGGCTCTCATCGATGCTCTCCTGCAGTCACGCGATAACCTCGGCCCTTCAGCCAGGCTGGTGCGCGGGCGCCACCGCGGCATGCCCCCCCACGATCTTGCCAATCAGCACCGCACCGCCAATCAGCACAGCGCCGCCCACGGCAGCCACGCCGGCCCACAGATAGGGGTTTGGGTTCAGTGTTTCCAGCGCGACTCCGCACACCGTGAGGTAGAGGAAAGCGTAGTTGTTGAACAGCAGTGGCAGCATCTCGCCGAGCGCCACGATCAGATAGACGGCCACGAGAATGTACGCCAGTTGTCCCCAAGCCGGCCCCAGGAACCGGGCCAAGAATGCAATGGTGGTCGGGGCGAGCAGCACGAACGCCACCCCCACCAGCGCCCCGAGCAGGATGGCGGGCACTTTCTTCACATCCATGTGTTCGATGAAAAAGAGTATCAGCGCCACGAACGCCGGCCACGCGGGCAGTTTTAAGTAGCCGGCGGCCAGCTCCGCGAGCGCGACCAGCGCAATCAGATAGAGCCCAAAGACCAGACGCCGCCGGTTGAATCTTGCCATGTCGCAGCCCTCACGGTTGTAGAAGTGGGCCGAAGCGCGGCGCCTCAGGCCGATTGCGTGCGCGTATTGCCTTCGAGCAGCGCGTCACTGAAGCGCGCAAAATGAAAGTCCGCGTCTCCCAGACTCATATCGATCATCGTCAGGCGTTTAAAGTAATGGCTGACGATGAGGTCATCGACCATCCCCATGGCGCCGTGCATCTGGACGGCCTGTTGCCCGACGAAGCGTGCCGCCTGCCCGATGTACGCCTTGGCGCCCGAAATCGCGCGACGGCGTGTCCCGGGATCGGGGTCAGCGGCGTGGACCGCAGCGATGATCGCCATCGAACGGATCTGCTCCTCAGCGATGTACATCTCCGCCATACGATGCTGTAGCGCCTGGAAGGCGCCAATTGGCACGCCAAACTGCTTACGGCTCTTTAGATACGCCAGGGTCTGCTGGTTCAGCACCGCGACGATACCCGCCGCTTCCGCGCACAGCGCCGCGGCCGCTGCGTCCACGGCGCGCTCCAGAATCCTGAGCGCCTCCCCGGGTGCGCCCAGCAGCGCCTCACCCGCGACGCGCACCTCGGTAAGCTCTACATCCGCGGCACGACCGCCGGACTGCGTGGCAAACGGCACGAGACGCACCCCGGCAGCGGCACGCCGCACGAGGAACAAGCACACGCCGCTGGGGTCGGTTGACTCGCCGCTGCTGCGCGCCGCGACCAGAAAATAGTCTGCCGAGGGCGCATCGAGCACTACGCTCTTGCACCCCGACAGTCGCCAGCCGTCGCTCTCTTGCGTCGCCGTAGCCGCTACGTGCGCAAGCTCGTAGCGCCCCTCTGCTTCGTAGGCCGCGAGCGCGATCTGCGCCGTGCCCGCGCCGATCTGCGGCAGCAAGGTTCGCTTGAGCGCCGGCGTGCCGTGATCGCGAATGATCCCGCCGCACAGCACCACGGTGCTGAGGAAGGGTTCCAGCAGCAGCCCCTCGCCCACCTGCTCCATGACCACCATGATGTCCACGCCGTTACCACCCAGACCGCCGTACTCTTCAGGAAAGGGCAGCGCGAGCAAGCCCAGATCCGCGTACTGCGCCCAGGCTTCAGCCGAATACCCGAGCTCGGAGCGTGAGAGCGCACGGTGGCGTTCGAAATCGTAGTCGCGGGCGATGAAGCGGCGCAGGGTCTCCTGCAGCGCCAATTGTTCGTCGGTGTAGCGAAAGTCCACGGCAGCTTGCTCTCAAAGGCCCAAGATCATCTTGGCAATGATGTTTTTCTGGATCTCGGTCGATCCGGCGTAAATCGTGGTTTTGCGCAAATTGAAGTACTGCCCGGACAAGGAAGGCGCATACGCCGGGTAGTGAGTCGCCAGAATCGGCTCGGGCACCCAGTTCGGCTCGAGCGCCTCGCGCAGATACGGCAGCGCGTCGTGTCCGAGAGCGTGCATCTTGAGCTCGGCGAGCTGCTGGATGATCTCCGAACCTTTGATCTTGAGGGCCGAGACTTCGGCTCCCGGCGCGCGATTCTCGCGCGCGAAGGCTGACAGCACCCGCAGGTTAGTAATCTCGAGTGCCATGAGTTCGAGTTCCACCTGCGCGATACGGTCGCGAAAGCGTGCCGACTCGAGCAACGGTCGACCGTTCGCCATCTGGGTGGCGGCGATCTGCTTCAGCTGTGACAGTGCGCGTTTACAGTTACCGATACCGGCATTGTTGGTGCGCTCGTGGTTGAGCAGGAACTTCGCATAGGTCCAGCCCTTGTTCTCCTCACCGACCAGGTTCTGCACCGGCACCTTCACGTTCTCGAAGAAGATATCGTTGATTTCATGTTCACCCTCGAGCGTGATAATCGGACGCACGCTGATTCCCGGAGTCTTCATGTCGATCAGGAGGAAGGAGATTCCATGCTGCGGGCGTCCTTCACCCGCAGTGCGCACCAGGCAGAAGATCCAGTCGGCGTACTGTCCCAGGGTGTTCCAGGTCTTCTGCCCGTTGACGATGTAGTGATCCCCGGTCCGCACCGCGCCGGTGCGCAGCGAAGCCAGGTCTGATCCGGAACCGGGCTCGGAGTATCCCTGACACCACCAGTCCTCCCCGGCGATGATGCGCGGCAGGAAGTACTGCTGCTGGCCTGGATTGCCGAAACTCATGAGTACCGGCGCCACCATGCGCAGCGAGAAGGGAATCTGCGGGGGCGCGTTGGCGGCCGCGCCCTCCTCCTCGAATATGTGCTGCTGCACGACGCTCCAGCCACAACCGCCGAAGCGTTCTGGCCACATGCCGGCGCCCCAACCACGGCGGTGCAGGATCTTCTGCCAGCGCACCATATCGTCCTTGCGCAGCCGACGTCCCAATCGCAGCTTGTCGCGGATGTCTTGTGGCAGCTCGGCCTTGAGAAAAGCACGCACGTCCGCGCGAAAAGCTTCTTCTTCCGGGGTGTAGTTCAGATCCATAACGTCTCGGGGTTTGTCGTAGGCGTGCACCGCGGCAGCGCTAGTGCGCGGCCGTCGCCATCTCGCGTTCCTGCAGCTCACGCCACTGGATCTTGCCACTGCCGGATTTGGGCAATGCGTCAACGAAGGCGACGATTCGGGGCACCTTATAGGCCGCCATCTTCTCGCGGCACCAGCTGATGATCTCTGGCTCGGTGACCCGCCCGCGCCATTCCGGGCGCAGCACGATGAGCGCCTTGACCGTTTCGCCACGGTGTACGTCCGGCGTGCCGATCACGCACGCTTCGAGCACCGCCGCATGCTGGTACATGAGGGTTTCCACTTCGCTCGGCCACACCTTGAATCCGGAAGCATTGATCATGCGCTTCAGACGATCGACCATGAAAAAAAATCCATCCTCATCCACCCGGGCAAGATCCCCGGTTCGCAGAAACCTCTTGCCCTCGATCTCGATCAGCGCCTGCGCGGTGTCGGCGGGCCTATTCCAATAGCCGAGCAATACCTGCGGTCCGTGCGTCACGATCTCGCCCACCTCCCCTGGTGGCAGCTCCGCGAAGGTGCGCGGATCCACCACGCGCGAGTCGACGCCGTAGATCGGTATGCCGAGACACTGCTTCTTCGGATACTCGGGCGGATTGATGTGCGTGGCCGCCATCGTCTCGGTGAGTCCGTAGCCTTCGTAGTACGTCACACCCCGGTCTTGCAGGCGCTGCGCGACGGCAGCCGGCATGGCGGCGCCGCCGCCGTGCAGCTGCCGAATGGAAGACAGGTCGTAGCGCTGGATATTGGGGTTTAAGTAGAAGTCCTGGATGAGCGTAGGCACCGCGGTCCATCCGGAGATCCGATAGCGCTCGACACACTGCGCCGCGACATCGCGGTCCCAGCGCGGCAGCAGCACGACGGTATTACCGTTGTAGATCGCGCCGTTCATGCTGCCCTGCATGCCGGTCACGTGGAAGAACGGCGCCAGTCCTAGCACGGTGAATTCCGGCTGGATGGCAAACCAATGCATCGAGGCCACCGCCGTGTGCATAGTGGTGCGATGCGTGTGCATGCATCCCTTAGGCTCCCCGGTGGTGCCCGAGGTGTAAGGCATGACGGCGAGATCATCCGGGCCGCTCGTCAAGGGCCCGGGACGCAGATCATGCGCCAGCACCTCGAGCCACCCGACCACGCCGCTTTGCGAGACCTCGGCGCGCGGCACGGTGATGAAATCGGGCACGGCAAGATCGGTGGCGACTCTGAGATAGTCCGAGTACGTCGCAAGGATCACATGCTTCAGGTCCGGACTGCCCACCAGCGGCTCCACGCGCGTATACAGCTCCTGCGAGACGATCGCGGTCGTGGCGCCGGCATCCTGCGCGCAGCGCAAAAACTCCCGAGTGAGGTACATCGGATTGACGGGCACTACGACCGCATTGGCGCGCAGGATCGCATAGTAGGCGATCACAAACTGCGGGCTGTTCTGCATGAACAGCAGCACCCGATCACCCTTGCCGACGCCGCAGCGCTGCTGCAGGTAGCCGGCCATTCGCTCGGCTTCCTCGTGGATCTGCGCGAACGTGAGCGCGGTCTCGTAGTAAATCAGGCAGGGTTTGTGCGGATGGCGATGCGCGGAAACCTCAAGGTTGTAAAAGAGGTTGGTGACCGGAGCATCCAGCCGCTGCAGTGCATGCTTCGGCCAGAACTTTAGATGCGCAATTCCCATGCGAATGCCTCAGTGCCTGGGATGCCGCTTCGGTGTTAGACGACCTCGAACAGGGCCGCCGCTCCCTGACCGCCGCCGACGCACATGGTCACGACCACGAGCTTGGCCCCGCGACGCCTGCCTTCGATGAGCGCGTGGCCGGTGAGGCGCGCGCCGCTCACCCCGTAGGGATGTCCCACGGCAATAGCGCCGCCGTCGACGTTCAGCAGTTCATCGGGAATGCCGAGCTTATCGCGGCAGTAGATGACTTGGCAGGCGAATGCCTCATTAAGTTCCCACAGGTCGATGTCCTGCACCTTATACCCCGTGCGCGCGAGTAGTTTGGGTACCGCGTAGATCGGCCCCACGCCCATCTCATCCGGTTCGCAACCGGCGACCGCAAAGCCGCGGAAGATGCCGAGGGGCTTAAGTCCGCGCTGCTCGGCCCGCTTGGCACTCATGAGCACGCACGCGCTGCTGCCGTCGGAGAACTGACTGGCGTTGCCCGCGGTGATGACCCCGTTCGGCAGCGCGGGACGGATCTTGCTCACCGCTTCGAGCGTTGTGTCGGGGCGGATGCCCTCGTCGCGGTCGATCGTGACCTCGCGCGTGCCCAGGGTTCCGCTGGCAGGATCGGCGACTCCCATGGTGGTGGTCATGGGGACGATCTCATCCTTGAATTTTCCCGCCGCCTGCGCGGCAGCGGCGCGCAGCTGGCTGCGCACGCCGTACTCATCCTGCGCCTCTCTGGAGATGCGGTAGCGCTGGGCCAGATTTTCCGCGGTCTGCAGCATGCTCCAGTAAAGCGTCGGCTTGTGCTCGAGGATCCACGGATCGGCGAGCATGCGCATGTTAGCGTCGTTTTGGACGCAGGAGATGCTCTCCAGGCCGCCGGCCGCGATGACCGACACGCCTTCGGTCATCACCCGTTGCGCGGCGAGCACGATGGACTGCAACCCGGAGCTACAGAAGCGGTTGATGCTCAGTCCCGCAGTCGTCACGGGCAACCCCGCACGCAGGGCGATCGCGCGCGCAATGTTGCCCCCGGTGGTGCCTTCGCCAAAGGTCGAGCCCATGCTCACGTCTTCGACCGCGGCCGGCTCGACACCGGCGCGTTCCACGGCGTGGCGTACCGCATGCGCGCCGAGGGTCGCACCGTAGGTCATGTTAAAGGCACCCTTCCAGCTCTTGCCGAGCCCGGTGCGCGCGGTCGAGACAATCACGGCGTCGGTCACGCGGCACCTCCGCTGAGCTGGCCGAAGGTCCTGCCCTCCTCCGCCAGGCGCGCCAGCAGTTTCGCCGGCTGCCAGAAGCTGCCCTCCGCACCCGCCTCAGCCGCGATGCGTTTGAGGCCGCGGACCACCTCGTGCAGACCGAGCTGGTCGGCATAGAACATCGGCCCGCCGCGGTAGGCGGGGAAGCCGTAGCCGTTGAGGTACACAATGTCGATATCCGAGCTGCGCTGCGCGATGCCCTCGTCCAAGATGCGCGCGCCCTCGTTGATCAGGGCATAAATGCAGCGCTGGACGATCTGCTCGTCCGTCACCTTGCGCGGCGTGATGCCCCGGGCGGCGCGGAACTTCTCGATGAAGGCGGTGACGGGCGGATCCGGCAGCGCCGCCCGCGAGCCTGCGGCGTAGCGGTACCAGCCCGCGCCGGTCTTCTGGCCGTAGCGACCGGCCTCGACCAGGAGATCCGCAACGTTGGAGTAGTCCTTGTCGGGGTTTTCGGCGGCCAGACGCTTGCGCCACATGGCGCCGACGTCCAGGCCGGCGAGGTCATTCATGCGAAACGGTCCCATGGCCATGCCGAACTTCTCGAGCGCCTGGTCGATCTGCTCCGGCGACGCGCCGGCGAGCAGCAGATCGTGCGCCGCCTGGCCGTAGCGGGCCACCATGCGATTGCCGATAAACCCGTCGCAAACCCCGGCGATCACCGCGATCTTCTTGATGCGCTTGGCGAGCGCCATGGCGGTGACCAGCACATCGTCCGCGGTCGCCGCGCCGCGGACGATCTCCAGCAAACGCATGACGTTCGCGGGACTGAAGAAGTGCAGCCCGATGACGTCCTTTGGCCTGCGGGTAAAGCCGGCGATGGTGTTGAGGTTCAGCGCCGAGGTGTTGGAGGCCAGAATCGCGCCCTGGCGTACCAGGGCATCGAGTTTCAGAAACACCTGCCGCTTGACCTCCAGGTTCTCGAACACCGCCTCGATCACAAGATCGACGTCGCGCAGCGGTTCGTAGTCGAGAGTCGGACTGATGAGCGCCAGACGCTTCTCGAGCGCCGCCTCGGTGAGCGTGCCCTTGCGCAGCGCTCCCTGGTAGTTCTTGCGGATCGTGGCCACTCCGCGCTCGAGCGCTTCCTGAGTCGTCTCGAGTAGCACGACCGGTAGTCCCGCATTGATCAGCGCCATCGTGATGCCGCCGCCCATGGTGCCGGCGCCGATGACTCCGACCCTGTTCAGCGCCCGCGCCACCGTGGACTCCGGCACGCCGGCAATGCGGGCCGCGGCGCGCTCGGCCTGGAAAATATGCCGCAGCGCCGCCGATTCGGGGGACGCCATGAGCGTGAGAAAGAGCTCGCGTTCACGGCGCATCCCGGCCTCGAAGGGTTCCTTGACCGCCGCCGCGATCGCCTCAACACACGCAGGCGGCGCAGGGTAAGGACCGGCAACCGCCTTGACCGTGTTACGGGCAAATTGCAGGTAGGCCTCGGCATTGGGCATCTTGATCTTAAGATCGCGCACCCGCTTGGTGATGCCTCCCTCACGAATGACTCCGCGCGCAAACTCCAGCGCCCCGGTGAGTAGATCAGCGCTGACCATGGCATCGAGCAGCGGCGTGCCACGCAGTTGTTCAGCGCGCTGCGGCGTGCCCGAGACGATCATGTTCAGGGCACGCTCGACCCCGATCACGCGCGGCAGCCGTTGTGTGCCGCCGGCGCCGGGCAGCAGACCGAGCTTCACCTCCGGCAGACCGATCTGGGCTTCCGCGGTGGCAACGCGGTAGTGACAGGCGAGCGCGAGCTCAAAGCCTCCGCCCATGCAGACGCCGTCGATCGCCGCGATTACCGGCTTGGTGCACTCTTCGACCGCGCGCAAGACCATGAGCAGGTTCGGAGGCGCGAAGGACTTGGGCGTGCCGAATTCGCGGATATCCGCACCGCCGGAGAAGCCCTTACCCGAACCGATGATGACGACGGCCTTGATCGCCGGATCGTCCTCCGCGCGCGCGAGCGCGGCGACGATGCCCGTGCGCAGCTCCAGCCCGAGACTGTTGACCGGGGGGTTATCCAGTCGCAGGACGGCGACCGCCTCACGGGCCTCGAAGTGCACCTGGCTCATGCCTCGACACGCGTCCCTGGCGACATGGGGATCCTTTGGATTGTCGCGGGGCTGCGCTAGAACTTCACGCGTATGGTGGCGCCGAAGGTGCGCGGGTCGCCCACGAACGAATCGATCTGGTTATTAAAGCCCGGGACAGCGAGGCCCTGGAACGGCGCGTCGAAGGCGACCTGGAAGTAGCCCTTGTCGGCAAGGTTCTGGCCCCAGACCTCGAATGCCCACTTGCCATCGGGCGCGCCGATGCTCATGCGCGCGTTCAGCAGTCCATAGGAGCCCTGAATCTTGAGCGGGTCCAGATCCGAGCCGGTGTTGTAGGAGGAGCTGTATTTCTCGTCGGCACTGATCCGGAACACCAGTGAGGACGAGAGCGAGACCTGGTAGGCGGCCGAGATCACCCCCGACCACAGGGGCGAAAACGACAGATGATTGTTTTCACGATTGGTGGCAAACAGATAACTCGCGTCCCCGTAGTTGGTGATCTCGGTGTCTGCGTAAACCACGCCGCCGGAGATGCTCAGTCCCTGCAGGGGCGTGAGCCATTGAGCGCTTACCTCGGCCCCCTTGGAGTCCACGTCCGGGAGCGAGCTGACGACGAACACGATGCCGGTAAAGGTGTTCAGCTGGAAATCGTGGAATTGCTGATCAAACACGGCGGCATTGAGGCGTAGCGTTCTCTGGGCGAGCTCACTCTTAACACCGACCTCAAAGGAGTTAACCGTCTCGCGCGGGAACTCGGTATCGAGGATCGGCGCCAGAGGATTGGCGGCGGCCGGATTGGTGACCCGCGCCAGGTTAAAGCCGCCCGCCTTCGTGCCATTGCCCCATGAGGCGTAGCCCATGACGTCGTCCGTGAAGCGATAGGACAGTTTGACCGTGGCGTTGAAGTTGTCCTCGCTGAGCGACTGACCGTGCGTGACGCCAGCGAAGAACGGATTGAACGGCGTTGCGCAACCGTAGCCCAGCAACAGCAACTCACTGTAGGGAAGCGCAGCTGAAGGCGCGGGCGCGTGCAGCAGCGCCCCGCACGCGGCACCGCCGTCCGGGCTGTTGTAGTTGGCCGTCTCGTCCTTCGATTCATGCGTGTAACGCATGCCGGCCGTGAGGTCCAGATGATCCGTGAGCGCATAGGTCTCGTTAGTGAAGGCCGCGAAGCTCTTCTCGGTCTGCTGGTAGGAATCCGCCTGACCGGAAACGCCCGGCACGAAGGTCTGTCCGGGTAGGTTGCCGGTCAGCTCCGGCACCAACAGGAAATTCGGTGGGCTGACACCCGCGGCGGCCGACGCCGTCGCGCCCAGATACAGATCGAATTGATCGTCGGCTAAGATCGTCGAGGTGTTGTTCAGAAGCTCTTTGTCGGCGAAGCCGCCGATCAGCCAGTTCAATCGATCGGTCTTGCCCGCGAGTCGCAACTCCTCGCTCATCTGCTTGAAGTCCGTCACGTTGCCGTTGGCCGGCTCCTGCACGAGGGCAGCGTCGGAGTAATCCGGATCGTTGCCCGCGTTGACGGTGTTGTCGCGCCACGCCGAGATCGAGGTCAGCTTGGCGTTGCCAAGATTCCAGTCGAGCTGTGCGGAAAATCCGCGGTCCCAGATCTGCTGCTGGATCGGATAGTTGGCAAAGGACTGGCGGTTGAAAGGGTTCGTGGGCGTGTCCGGAAAGAGCGGTTGTCCGGCCGTACCGCCGAGCAGGGGGTTGCTGGCGAGTGCGGTGATGATGCCGGCAAAGGGACCCGGATAGACGGGCGTCGCCTGGCAGCACTCCTCATTGCGCCGCGAGAAGTCGCCGATAATGAGCACGCTGATGTCGCTACTGGGGGTAATCAGGTACTGACCGCGCACCGTGTAGAAGTTGCGGTTGTTGACCGCGTCATCGAGGTTACCGGTTCCTGTCTCAACGTTCAGAAACCCGTCGCGCTTCTGGTAGCCGGCATAGAGGCGAAAGGCAGAGAAATCGCCCACCGGGCCGGTGATCGACCCCGAGGCCTCCTTGTCGTCGAAGTTTCCGCCCGAGATCTGGCCGGTCACCCCGAACGTGGTCGAGGGCCGCACCGTGACGATGTTGATCACACCGGCATCATTATTCTTGCCAAACAGTTCCCCCTGCGGTCCTTCCAGGACCTCGATGCGGTCGATTTCACCCAGATCGCCGAAGCCGACGCCGTTACGCGGGCGATAAACCCCATCGATCACCACGCCGACCGAGGATTCCAGGCCGACATTGTCACCGACCGTGCCGATGCCGCGGATACGCGCCGTCGTCGAGGCCTCGGAAGTGGTCGAGGTCACGGTCAGCCCCGGGGTGAGCACGGTCATGTTCTTCAGATCCGTCACGCCCGCGTCCTGCAGCTGCTGCCCGGACAGTGCGATCACCGAGATCGGCACGTCCTGCAGATTCTGTTCGCGCTTCTGCGCCGTGATGACGACTTCCGCCAGCTGAGTGCCGTTTGCGGTGGTGTCGTCGGCAGTGCGGCCGACATTGCTCACCAGAGCGCCCAGCGCTGCGAGCAGTGCCAGTGGCGCCGCCTGTGCGAGGGTGATGTGATTGAATTTACTGCGTACCGCGACTTCCGAATTGACCGCCATGATCTGTTCCTTCTCCGCACGCGGCCGCAGCCTGCACGGAATGCGCCTCTGCCAATGCACCCTCGGACTTAAGGCCCGACGGGGCATCCCCCAGCAAAATTGCCTCGCAGGAGCTTACGAAAAAGCCCTTGCCGGGCGAGCACTTCAGCCGCCAACCTCTTAACTACAGCCGCCACAAAGGGTTGTGGCTAAAGCGCCACGCTACGGTTTAGGTCCAGGCTGCGTCTTCCGCGGGGCGTCGCCCGCACCGGCGATCCGGGGCATCAGACCCCAGCGGATCGACGCTCAGGCGCTTTGGGGCTAAGCTCCTATATACGCTCCAGTTAATTGCTGTCGTCAGGGGGATCGAACGGATATGCGGACTCTCAGCGCGGGGGGCCAGAATTCGATATTGGCGACGTGGGTGAAGGCCTTCGGGCGTGCGTTGGACGCCGCCGGATGCGATGGTTCGGCGCTACTGGCGGAAGCGGGCTTTGAGCTTAAGGACTTCACCGGGCCTGATGCGCGCTGCCCGCTGGCGAAGACTGAGCAGCTGTGGCGCGTTGCGCTGGAGGCCACCGGCGACCCGGCCTTCGGGGTCAAGTTGGCCAAGTACTTTCCCCACACTACTTTCCATGCCCTGGGCTATGGACTGAGCGCCAGCTCGACGCTGAAGGAAGCGTTTGAGCGCGTGCAACGCTACTCCCACGTGGTGAGCGATGCCATGGCCTACCGCTTCTATCGCAGTGGGTCTGAGTACCATTTCCTCATGGAACCGCTCACGGACGTTCGCGTGGAATCGGTGGATGCACTGGTGGGCATGTACCTGCGCATGTGCCGCTCCCTCATCGGGCGCGGGTTCTCGCCGCTGGCGATCGAGCTGCGCCGGCCGCGCCCCGCGGTGCTCGACGATTTTGAACGGCTCTGGCGTGCACCGCTGCGCTTCAATGCCGAGGTGAACCGCCTGCGATTCGACCAGGAGAGCATGGAACGCTTGCTGGACAGCGCTAACCCGGAGCTCGCCCGATTGAGTGATGCCATCTCGGCGCGCTATCTGGCGCGCATCGAGCGACACAACATTGAGGCGCGGGTGCGGACCGTACTCACCCGCCGTCTGCAGCAAAATGAGCCCACCCAGGAGGAGGTGGCTGAGATTCTCAATGTCAGTGCGCGGACGCTGCAGCGCAAGCTGGGTGACTGCGGCACCTCGTTCAAGGAAATCCTGGACGAAACTCGCTACGCGCTGGCCCTCGCGTACCTGAGCGAGCCCCAGCGCAGCGTCGCCGAGATCACACACCGGTTGGGATTCTCCTGCAGCAGCGCCTTTACGCGCGCCTTCCGGCGGTGGACCGGCTGTTCACCGACCGATTGGAGGACGGGAAATGCCCGCTGCCCGAGTCCCGCGCGAGGACTGCACGGCGTGGCACTTGCTACGCGCGTAGCCGCGAGCGGTGCAGGGGCGATAGCGCCTGCGAAGGGCCACCGTCACTAACGGCACGCGCCGACTACTCGGCCTCGTCGCCTTCGCGTGCCCACTGGGACGGCAAGATCTCCACGAGTCGGCCGATCGCGATCAGGACGATACCGGCGGCCACGGTGAGGGCCAACCCGAGCGCCAAGAGGCCGACCGTGAGGATCATGCGAAAGTCCTCATGCGCGTTACATCCTGCCTGCGTCCGAAGGTTTCACAGGTCGCTCCCTCGCTCACCCCGGGTGGGGCGCGCAAAAGAATCGCTCTCCGCGCGCCAGAGCGCTCTCTGTCATAAGAGGTCCCCGCCGTACACCTCTTTCGGGAGAGGCAAGCCACAGCCTGCAAGTCAGACAGCGGGGCGGCGCAGCCCTGGAAATTCGTGGTTTTCCCACTCGTTTGCCCGGACCAGGGGCAGCCCGTATGCTGTGGAGGTCCCGCGCCGACGGCGCCCGGCACAGCTCCGAAGTTTCCAAGTCCCGGCTGCCAGGAAAGTACGGATGTCAGATCGTAAACCCGTCCCGCGACAGCGCCATGCCGCGCCCGCAGGGCCCGCGCGCACGGGCATCGGTCGGGGCGTATTGCTGGCGCTACTCCTGGGCGCACCGCTGCTCGCCCGTCCCGACACCCAGTCCCCGAGCAGCGGCGCCTGGCAAAACATGCGAACGCAGCTTTACGGCACACGCGCCATTGGGGAAATCGGCGATCAACTCATGAGCATCGAGGCGCCGGCGAGTACCCCCGATCCGTCAGCCACGCCGATAGTCGTGCACTTTGGCGCGGGGCTGGCCGGCAAGGTGAAGCAGGTACGGGTCATCATCGACAACAACCCCTCCCCCATGGTCACGACCATGAATCTGCAGCCGGGCCTGTCCGTGGATGAGATCGATCTGCGGGTGAGAATCGATCGCTTCACCTCGGTGCGCGCGATTGCGGAGAGCGATGACGGCCGTCTGGAAATGCGCAGCACCTGGGTGAACGCGAGCGGTGGCTGCTCGGCGCCCCCGAGTGCCTCTGGCGGGGGGACCGTCGGGGAGATTCGCTTCCGTCCCTCGAACGATGCGAAGGCACTGCAGATCAGCATTCGTCATCCGAACAACTCCGGGTTTCAGATCGACCCGCTGACCGGCGATCCCATTCCGCCGCACTTCATCACGCACATTCGCCTGAGCGCGGCCGGACAGACGCTGCTGGAAGCGGACACCGGCATCTCACTTAGCGAGAACCCGACAGTGCGCATCACTACCAGTGCACCGCTTACCACTCCGCTCACGTTCGAGGCCACCGATGTGCCCGCACAGGCGCGCTACACGGCGACCTGGAACGGCAACGCCGTAAAGTAGCCGGGCCCTCCCTCGTGGTTGGCCGGCACTGAAACTTGTCGCGGCCTCAGCACTCGATAACGCCCCGCCGCCAGGTTCAGGCCTGCCTCGCGGCGCTGCTGTGTCTGGGGGTCCCGTTACAGGCGCGCAGTGCCCCCGATTCCTTCACTCTGGATGAGATTGCGCCGGGTATCTTCGTCCACACCGGTCAGCCGCTCGCATTGGACGCTCCCGGACATGACGATATTGCCAACATCGGCTTTGTCATCGGTGCCCGATGCGTCGCAGTGATCGACACCGGCGGCTCGGTACGAATCGGGCGTGCACTGCAGGCGGCGCTGCGCCGCCGCACGCCCCTGCCGGTGTGCTACGTGATCAATACACACGTGCACGTGGATCACGTGCTCGGCGACGCGGCATTCGTGGCCGAACATCCGGTATATATCGGCCACGCCCTGCTCGGGGCCGCAATCAGCCGCAGCCGGGAGTTTTTTCTCAAGAACTACGCCGCCGATCTGGATGCGCCCGCCACGGCCGCGCAAATCATCGCGCCCGAGCGCAGCGTGGCCCTCGGCGCGCCGCTCGATCTGGATCTTGGCGGGCGCCACCTCAGTTTGCGCGCGTGGCCCAAGGCGCACAGTGACTGCGATCTGACCGTCTACGATGCCGCGACCGGCACGCTGTGGAGCGGGGATCTGCTGTTCGTGCAGCGCACGCCGGTCGTCGACGGCAGCATCAAAGGATGGCTTGCGGCGATCGATACCCTCGCGGCCACGCCTGCGCGGCACGTAATCCCGGGCCACGGCGCTGTGGGGACTAACTTGCCGGCCCTGCTTGCGCCGCAGCGCCGTTACCTTCAGGCGCTGCTTGAGGACGTACGCTCGCAGATCACGCAAGGTAAGTCCTTGCAGGAGGCCCTTCGGGACGTGCACCCCGAGGCGCAAGCCGGCTGGCTGCTGTGGGAGTCGACCAACCCGCGAAACGTCGCGCGCGTCTACCAGGAACTCGAGTGGGAGTGATGCGTCGCCGCGAGTTTCTGCGCGCCGGCGCGCTGGCGCTGGCCTCCTGCCAGGCGCGCGCCACCTCCGCCCCCGCTGCCGCACCGCAGGTGCTCATCGCCGGCGGCGGGTTCGCGGGCGCCTGCTGCGCGCTGCAATTGCGCAAGCTCGCTCCGGCGATCCGCGTCACGCTGATCGACCCGCAGGCGCGCTATGTCACCTGTCCCATGAGCAACGAAGTCATCGCCGGTCTGCGCACACTCCCCTTCATCACCACGACCCGCGCAGGACTGCGGCGCGCGGGAGTGCAATGCGTACTCGATCGCGTCACGGCCATCGACGCCGCCCGGCGCCGCGTGCGCCTCGGCGGCGGGGGCATACTCGCGTATGACCGGCTGGTGGTGGCCCCCGGCATTCGCTTTCTGTTCGGGCAGCCCGAAGGCTATACGGAAGCCGCGGCGCTGCACATGCCGCATGCCTGGCAGGCCGGCGCGCAAACTGAACTGCTGGCAAAACAGCTGCAGGCGGTGGCCGACGGCGCGACGGTCGCGATCAGCGTACCTGCGGGCCTGATGCGCTGCCCGCCAGGGCCGTACGAGCGCGCCAGCCTCATCGCGCACTGGCTCAAACGGCACCGCACGCGCTGCAAGGTTCTGGTCTTTGACGCGAACAACCACTTTCCCCGCCAGGATGTGTTCAGCGCGGCCTGGGAGGAGCTGTACCGGGGCATGATTGAATGGATTGCGCCCACCGAAGGCGGCGCGGTGACGCGCATCGACGTGCCCACCAACACTCTGTACTCCTCGAGCGGCGCCCATCGCGTCACGGTCGCGAACATCATCCCGCCGCAGGCGCCCGGCTCGCTGGCGCCCGCCGCCGGGCTCGCCGCCGCACACGGCTGGTGTCCGATCAAGCCGGCGAGTTTCGAGTCGCAGCTGCTCGATGGCGTCTACGTGATCGGCGACGCCTGTATCGCCGGAGCGATGCCCAAGGCCGCTTCGGCGGCTCGCAGCCAAGCGCAGCATTGCGCCGCGGCGATTGCCGCCTCGTTTGAGGAGCGCGCCACGGCGGTCACGGATTTCGACAGCGTCTGTTACAGCCTGCTTGCGCCTGCGACCGCATTCGCCATTCGCGGGCGCTTCGCGCTGAGCGACGGAGACATACGCGCAAGCGAGACGCCGGCCACGGCGGTAGCCGAGCCACCGGGCGCGTTGCAGGCCGACGCCGCAGCGCAGTGGTATGCGCAAATTCGCGCCGCGTGTTTTGATGGCTGACGGAAGAGGCGCCCGTCGCGCGTTCGTTGCGAATCAGATCGGAAGTCGCTCGTACGCCTTCAGGTGCGGCGGGATCATCGCCCACGCCGGACGGTTAAGAGTGAAGATCGCGATCCTCGGCTGAAAGAGGCTCGGGTCATCCAGTGAACCGGCGTAGACCGTAAAACTCAGATCCTTGCCAACCGTGCCGCCGAATACGAGACCGCCGCAAACGGGACAGAAGTTACGCACGGCGTCGTTGCCGTTGGCCGCCTTCGATACGAACTGCAGCGTTCTGCCTGTAAATCGGATTGCGCTGCTCGCAAATCCCAGGAACGGGATGAAGCCCGAGCCGGAGGCTTTGCGACAATCCTCGCAGTAGCAGTGCCCGGCGTACAGCGGCTCGCCCGCCGCGTGATACCGCAAGCCGCCACATAGACACCCGCCGGTGTAAGCCGGCTGATCGTTCATCGGACTTGCATCACTCATGCTGCTGCCCTCCACATCGGCGGTGATCTGCGCGTCGGCCGTCCTGCGCTGCGGGCGCGCAGAGCTAGAATGCTATTTCCTAGCAGCCGCCACCCTTTGGGATCCTCAGCCAAACCCCTCCCCATGCGCAACTTCATCGTCCCCGCCTCTACCCTGGCAATTATTCTCGCATCGCTC
The DNA here is from genome assembly GCA_963850955.1 of uncultured Pseudomonadota bacterium. Taxonomy (GTDB): domain Bacteria; phylum Pseudomonadota; class Gammaproteobacteria; order Steroidobacterales; family Steroidobacteraceae; genus 13-2-20CM-66-19. Next base: position 1,908,540 of record CAWKMW010000004.1, on the reverse strand, counting down.
TGCGCGCCCTCGCACGCGCAGCCGCCCGCGCCGCAGGGCCCTGACGCGCACCTCATCCGCGAGGTCGACGATTATCGGCGGTCCCATGAGCGGATCATCATCGGGGAACTCGATACGCTCACACGGCTGCGCAGCATCGCCGCCGACCCCGCCGGGCTCACCGCCGCCGCCCAACAGCTGCAGGAGCTGTTGCGAGCGCGTGGTTTCGAGACCGCCCAGCTGCGCGCTGCGCCCGGCACTCCCGCCCTCGTGTTCGGATACCTTCCTCGCCCCGGCGCCCGGCGCACCGTGGTCTTTTATGCGCATTACGACGGACAGCCGGTGACACCGTCCCAGTGGGATTCGGACCCGTTCGTGCCCGTGATGCGCAGCGCCGCGGCAGCGGCCGGCGCACACGAGATCGACTGGAAACAGACCCAGGGGCCACTTGACCCGCAATGGCGTTTGTTCGGCCGCGCGGTCGCGGACGACAAGGCGTCGATTGTCGCCTTCCTGAGTGCCCTTGATGCGCTCACCGCCGCGGGGCGCAAGCCCACCGTCAACATCAAGGTCGTGTGGGACGGGGAGGAAGAAGCCGGCTCGCCGCATATCGAGACGATCCTCAGGGCAAACCGCGCGCGCCTCGCCGCCGATCTGTGGCTCATCGGTGACGGCCCGGTCCATCAGTCGCGCGAACCGACCCTCTACTTTGGCGCGCGCGGGGTCCTCGGACTGGAGATGACCGTGTATGGGCCCGTGCGTGCACTGCACGACGGCCACTATGGCAACTGGGTACCGAACCCGGCGGTCATGGCCGCACAACTGATCAGCGAAATGCGCGACGACGAGGGCCGCATTCTGATTCCGGGCTTCAGCGACGACGTGCGCCCCGTCTCCCCACAGGCACTTGAGGCCATCGCACAGTTCCCGCCCGTAGAAGACGCCCTGAGAGGCGAGTTCGGTATCGGCCGCACCGAGGGCCGCGCAGGACTTACCGCCAGCATCCTGCAGCCGGCTCTCAATGTTCGGGGCATCCGCTCCGGGCAGGTGGGCACAGAAGCGCCCAATGCGATCCCGGTTGATGCGGCCGTGTCCATTGATTTTCGCCTGGTGCCGGACCAGACGCCCGCGGGAGTGCAGGCCAAGGTGCGGGGGTTTCTGCACTCCAAAGGATGGACCATCGTTTCGGACACCCCGGATGACACCCAACGAGTCACGCACCCGCGCCTCGTGAAAGTCAGCTGGGAACCCGGCTACCCCGCCTTGAGCACGGACATGTCCTCACCCGCGGCGCGCGCGGTGATCAGCGCGATGCGCCGCTCCACCGATCAGCGCCTCGTGCTCCTGCCGATACTCGGTGGCAGCGTGCCCATCTACCTCTTTGCCGAGATCTTCAACGTCCCGGTCATCGGCTTACCGATCGTCAATCACGACGATAACCAGCACGCGGCCAACGAGAATCTGCGCCTGCAGAACCTCTGGGAGGGCATTGACGCCTATGCCGCGATGATGAGCGACCTTCAGTGGTAATGCGGCCGGGCATGCGAGCGAACCGCGGCCGCCGCGCCCCGGAACCCAGCAATCAGTAGCGCCAGCTGTGCAGGTCCGCCGCCGCGGGAGCCGTGGCGGCGATGCGTTCGAGAATGAGAGGCAGGTACTGAAAGTTGTAGTGCAGCCGCGCGTATGCGTTGGGCAGTTTCGGGTCGCCGTTCCAGCAATGTTCGGCGCGCTCACCGTAAGCCACGGAGCCCTCGTACGGGGGCTGCAGGGACTCCAAGCGCTCCTGCGCGAAGTACACCGAGTCGGTCAGGTAGTAGGTGTCGGCACTGCCGACGTAGATGTGGAGCTTGCCGCGCAGCTTCGGCGCGAGCGTGCCCCAATCACGGGCGATGATGTACGCAAGATCAAAATGCTCGCGCCAGTACGCGGCGACCTCACGATCGATATCGCCGCTGAGCTTGTCGAATACGGGGCGCGGGTAGCCATCGTTGCCGACCGGACCGAACACCGCCGCCCAGATGTCGTACTGCCCTCCCGAGCGTCCGCGGTCACCCTGCGCCAGCTCCATGTAGTTCGCGTCACGCTGCGTGGTGAAGACCTCGCCCAGATAGTTGCGCGATGCCGGACGTTCCACCGTCGCCGCCTCGCCCATCAGGGTGTAGGCGTTGGTGTCTTCGTAGATGTTGATGAGCGTGAACGCGCGAAAATCGATTGGATCGGGACAGGCGACAAAGGCGCCGTTGTACATGTCCGGGTAAAACACCTGAGTGGCCAGAGCCTCCCAGCCACCGGTTGATCCGCCATAGGTAAAGCGCGCCCAGCCTGCCGCAATGCCGCGGAAGCGACGCTCAATTTCCGGCAGCAGCTCCTTGTTAATGGCGTCCCCGTAGGGGCCGAGGTTGGCCGAGTTCACCGCGTAGCTGTCGTCGTAGTAGGGATTTGCGTGCTCAATCTCCACCACGAGAAAGCGCGGAAAATTCGCCGAAACCCACTTCTGGTAGAAGGCATACGCTTCCTGCTGCTGGATACGGTTGTAGCCGGCGAGATGGAAGCGCTGCGAGTAGTCGGGCTTCAGATCCGGATCAGGCGGCGTCGTGCGGAAGCCGGAAATGTCATCCGGATAATGGCCATGAAAGACCATGACCGGATAGCGCGCCTCTGGATGTTTGTCGAAATCTTTCGGTACCAGCACATGCGCGCCGATGAACACGTCGCGACCCCAGAACTTGGACAGCAGCTCGCTGCGAATGCGGACATGGCGGATGAACTCAGAGTCCGTCTTGGGCTCAATGGGTTCGATTTCCCGCTCAAGGGTGAGCAAGGTGCGACGCGGATGCAGCGGGTCAACATGTACGCGGACCGGCGTCGAGTACAGATTACCCGGCTTGTGCGCCCATTGCTGGCCTTCACCCTTGTCCGGCGGCAGCTGCAACACACGCCCGTCGGCGAGGTGAAATGTTTCATAGCGGTTCAACACCGCCTGTACCCAGTAATCCCCCACCGGCAGCTGCGAGAGCTTGCCGGCGGGCCAGCCGAACGCCCCGTCAGCCAGGATCACCGTCCGTCCCGGGCTCATGGCGGTCACGTTTTGGCCGAAGATGTAGGGACTGGAGAGCGGCTCGTCAGCATCCACATGCTCGCGGGGCTCGCGGTTGAAGTCGCGGCTCAGCAGCAGGATGATCCGCCCGTCCAGGGCCACCGCACTGCGCGCGGCGGGGAACTGGATCGCAAAGGAGGTGGCCACACTCGCGCGCGCGCTCTGGCGGTCGCCTTGCGCGGGAGTCTGAGCGCTCGCACGGGCGAACGCGCAGGCCAATAGCATCAGGACGCAGATCGCCACGGGTCTGTTCATCGCGCTTGCATTCGCCATGTGTCGCCTTCCGCATCGGGCGCCAATCGGTTTGTCTGCCGCGCATCCTCCTCCACCGGCCCGGGCCACCCACCGGTTGACGGAGTGGGTGTCTTGAGACAGGGTGCGCTGGCTTCTTGCCACGTTGCGGCAGCACGTCGCACAGCGCAAGTCCAATCAGAAGGTGAACCCATGTACGTGCCGGATCAGTTTCGCGAAGACCGAGCGGAGGTTCTGCGAGCCTTCATCGCACGACATCCGCTCGCGGTGCTCGTGGCGGCCACGCCCGAGGGCCTCGATGCGAATCACATCCCATTGCTGTGGCTGGAGCGCCCCAACACCGCGGGCGTGCTGGGCGGTCACGTGGCGAAGGCCAATGCCCTGTGGCGTGTGCTCTCGCCCGACGCGCCGGTGCTCGCGGTCTTCCGGGGCGCCGACCACTACATCACGCCCTCCTGGTACCCGGGCAAAAAGGAGCACGGCAAGGTCGTGCCGACCTGGAACTACTCGGTAGTGCACGCGCACGGCACGATCCGCTTTTTCCAGGGTCGCGAGGCCGCGTTGCGCAAGGTGCGCGCGCTCACCGAGCATCAGGAAGCAGCGCGGGCTGCCCCGTGGGCCGTCACCGACGCACCCGCCGACTACATCGAGGCCGCGCTCGACAACATCGTCCCGTTCGAGATTACCGTTACGCGCCTCACGGGCAAGGTGAAGGCCAGCCAACACCGTCCGCCCGAGGAGCGCCGCGCAGTGGCAGCGGCGCTGCAGGCCGAAGGCCTGAGTCGCGCCGAGATCGACGAGTTGGTGCGCGACCCCGAACCGCGCTAATCGAGCGGCCAGGTCACCTGCTTCGGCAGCGCGGTGGCCTCGGGCGGTGACGGGACGGGCCCGTACCCGGGGACATCGACCGCGCGCCACCACGGCTCGAGACGCCGCCCGCGGGAGGGCTCGACCGGCTCGCCCAGGCGCGGCATTAGGAGCTGCGCGCCCGCCTTGGGACCTTCCTGCAGCAAGACCTCGGCGGGCTCGTCCCACGCATGCATCGCCAGACTGAAAGTGCCCCAGTGAATCGGCAGGAACGCTCCTCCGCCGAGCAGCGGCAGTGCCTTGAGCGCGTTGTGCGGTCCCAGATGCATATCGCCCCAGGAGGGATGGAACGCGCCCACCTCGAGCATCACGAGGTCGAAGGGTCCGAGCCGCGCAGCGATAGTCTGATATTCCGTGGTGAGACCCGTATCGCCACTGAAGAACACCGTATGGCGCGGCGCACGGATCACGAGCGAGGACCAGAGCGTGGTGTTGCGGCTCTTAAACCCGCGCCCCGAGAAATGCTGCGAAGGGGCGGCTGTGATCGTGAGCTCGCTGTTCGGCAACGTGTAGGTCTCCCACCAGTCAAGCTCGTGGATGCGTTCGGGCGGCACGCCCCAGGCCTCCAGGTGTGCACCGACCCCGAGCGAGGTCACGAACGGCACGTTGCGCTTGCGCAGCTGGCGGATGGTCGGGTAATTCAGGTGGTCATAGTGATCGTGCGACACGAGCACCAGATCCAGCGGCGGCAGCGCGCGTAGCGCGACCGCGACGGGCTGGAAGCGTTTGGGACCGACCACTCTCGAGGGTGAGGCGCGCGTGCCCCACACCGGATCGGTGAGCACGCGATAGCCATCGATTTCGATCAAGACGGTGGAGTGACCCAGCCAGGTGGCACGCAGTCCGCTTTCGGGCGCCCGGGTCCAGCTCTGCAGCGGCTTCTCCGCCGGCAGCGGCGCGTTTGGCACGCGCCGCCCACCGCCGCACAGGAACTCCGCCAATGTTGGCGTCGGCACGTTCGGGTCGCGCAGCCCCGGAATGATCGGATGCAGGTTACGAAATTGCTCGCCGGCCCAGCGCGGTGAGGCTTTGATGCGCTCCAGCCGTGCGCCTTCGGATCTGCGGCCCATGGATTTCATGTCGAAACGATACCCCAAAGCGCGGCGCCCCGCGGCCCCGAGGAATCGGCTATCTTTGCCGCGCGCGCATCTTGCACGGCGTCGCCCGAGCAGCGCGCCGCACCGCCTTAAGTTGGAGTGCCCGTGCCCACGATCAAGGCTGAAGAGAAGCCAAACCCCCCCGCCGCCAGCGCGCCGGGCCCGTGGAGCGCATTCCGTCACCCGGTGTTTCGCTACCTGTGGATCGCCACCGTGGTCTCGAACATCGGCGGCTGGATGTACAACGCCGCTTCCGCGTGGCTGATGACGAGCTTAAACGCCGACCCCCTCGTCGTGTCTTTGGTGCAGGTGGCCAACAGCCTGCCGCTGTTTTTGTTCGCGCTGCCCGCCGGGGCCTGGGCCGACATGGTCGACAAGCGCCGCTTTATTCTCGGGCTTGAAGTCCTCACGACCGTGTTCTCGGCGCTCTTCGCCGCACTCGTGATGTTGCAGCTGGTGACGCCCGTGGTGCTGCTGGCATTTGTCTTTCTGCTCGGCGCACTCGGCGCCATCGAGATGCCCGCCTGGCAGGCGATCGTGCCACAGCTCGTGCCGCCCGAATCGCTCACCTCGGCCGTGGCGAGCAATAGCGTGGGCATTAACATCAGCCGCGTTCTCGGGCCCGCGCTGGCCGGCGCGATCATCCTCGGTCTTGGGATCGCCGCACCGTTCTGGCTGGATGCCTTCAGCAACGTCGGTGTCATCGCGGTCCTTCTGTGGTGGCGCTCGAGCAGCCGACCCGCGCACGCCCTGCCGGTGGAGCACCTGAGTGGGGCGATACGCGCCGGCTGGCGCTACGCGCGCAACAACGCCAAGTTGCGCGCGACCCTGGCTCGCGCCGCGGGGTTCTTTCTGTTCGCCAGCGCCTACTGGGCGCTGCTGCCGCTGGTGACCCGCGAACAGCTGCACGGCGGGCCCACCTTGTACGGTGTCCTCCTCGGTGCCATCGGCGCCGGGGCGGTGGCGGGTGCGTTCGCGCTGCCGCGACTGAAGGCGAAGTCGGGCGCGGACGCGATGGTGGCCTTTGGCGAAGCGGGCACCGCACTCGCCCTGCTGCTCTTTGGGCTCGCGCAACAGGCGCCGCTCGCGGTGCTGGCGTGCCTACTCGCGGGTGTCTCGTGGATCGTCGTGCTCGCCACCTTGAACGTCTCCGCGCAGCTTGCGTTGCCGGAATGGGTGCGCGGACGCGGGCTGGCCGCCTACGCGGCGGTCTTCTTCGGCACGATGAGCGTGGGCAGTCTTCTGTGGGGCTATCTGGCCGGCCACGTAGGACTTGCGAACGCGCACTTCATCGCCGCGGCCGGGGCGCTGCTGGCGGTGTTTGCCACGCGCCGCTGGCGATTGCACACCGGGCCACAGGCCGATCTGACTCCTTCGATGCACTGGCCGGCGCCGGTGCTCGCCGGCACGGTGGAGCAAGACGCCGGGCCGGTCATGGTCACGGTCGAGTACGCGGTGGACCCGACGGACCGCGCGGCGTTCTTTGCCACGCTCGCGCAAGTGGCACACGAGCGCAAGCGCGATGGCGCGTACGACTGGGGTGTCTTCGAGGACACTGCCCATCCGGGCCGACTGGTCGAGATCTTCTTCCTGGACTCCTGGCTCGAGCACCTGCGCCAGCACAGACGCGTGACGCGCTCCGATGAGCTCATCGAGGATGCGCTGCGCAGTCACGTGCGCACGCCCCCACGGATCACGCACTACATCGCGCCCCGCGAGACCCACGACAGTGGCTAATCCGGTCCCACTCGCGTTTGCGATCCCGACGTAGGCGGGTACTGCAGCCGCGCTTAGGCGCGGCCGAAGAACTTCAGTGATACGGAGTTCATGCAGTAACGCAGGCCCGTCGGCCGCGGGCCGTCATCAAACACATGGCCGAGGTGGGCATCGCACAGCCGACACGACACCGCGATCCGCGACATGCCAAGACTGTTGTCAGCCCCTTCAGCGACATTCGCCCGCGAGATCGATTGCCAGAAGCTCGGCCAGCCGGTGCCGGAGTCAAACTTCGTGCGTGAATCAAACAGGGCCGTGTTACAGCAAATGCACCGGTACAGCCCGTCGAGGTGATTCCGGTCGTATTCGCCCGAGAATGCCCGCTCCGTGCCCTCCTCGCGTGTGACCTGGTACGCCAATGGCGACAGCAGTTTGCGCCACTCCTCATCGGTCTTCACCACCCGCGCCACCTCGACCTTGCCCAGGCTGACGCCGGCCGCGGAGAAGTTCTCGATGGTGACGGTCGCGCTACGCTTCGGCCCCGATGCCAGTGGCGTGGCCGCTGGCACGCGGCGCACAACGCCCACCGCCAGCAGCGAGATCAGGCCCTGCAGGAGAAAATCGCGCCGCGTGTGCGCGGCGCCGACCGGTAAGTGACCCCGAGCACTGTTGCTGCGTTGCATGTTGCTTGGCCTCGCTCAAATCAGCCGAAGGTAAAGGAATAGGCGCGCACGCCCGCGTCCAGAAACTCGATGGTAAATGTGCGGTCCTGAACGGACCCGGACTGACGGATGAGCTGGTACAGGCGCTGCTCGTGCACGCTGCCATTGCCGTGCGCGTCGGTATCGGCACCGTGATCTTCGCCGGGCTCGTGCCCGTCGACGATCACGCGGAAGCGCACCGCCTGTGCGGGCACGCCGGGCGCCAGCACCAAGTGCAGGTCGCGCGCGTGAAAGCGGAACACGATCTTGTCGCCCACCGCCACAGACTGCGCGAACTCCGCACCCACGTTCCACTTCCCGCCGAGGGACCACTGGTTCAGTTGCAGCGTTCCGGGCACCTGGTAGGGCGTCGCCTTGTCGGGTACCACGGCGACCGGGGAGACGAAGTTGCTGGCGCGTTCGTAGCCGACGTAGGTCTCGGGCGAGCCGACGTCGCCGTCATCAGCTGCCACCTCGATCCCCTGGGCGCGCGCGACAGCGCTCACGGGCGGCAGATCCTGCGCGCCGGCCTCGGTGAGCAGCACACGGATCAGCTGCTCGGATTCATCGTACCCGCCCTCCCCGAAGTGATGACCCCGGATGTGTCCCGTGGCGTCGACAAAGTAGTGCGCCGGCCAGTACTCGTTGTTGAACGCCCGCCAGATGGCGTAGTTGTTATCAATGGCCACCGGGTACTGAATCCCAAGATCGCGTACGGCGCGACGCACGTTCGCCTCCTCCTTCTCGAAAGCAAACTCCGGCGAGTGCACGCCGATAATGATCAGACCATGGTCCCGGTAGCGCTCGTTCCAGGCCTTAAGGTAGGGCAGCGTGCGCAGGCAGTTGATGCAGGAATACGTCCAGAAGTCGATCAGCACCACCTTGCCCCGCAGCTCTTGGGAGGTCAGGGGCGGTGAGTTGAGCCACGCCACCGCGCCGCTTAACGGTGGCATCTCCCCCTCGATCGGCGGCGCGGCCGACCGTGAAGCGCCCGTCATCGCCCCCGTCATGGCGCCCGTCATCGCCCCGCTCATGCTGCCCGTCATGGCCGCGCCGCGCTCATCGGACGCATGGGTGCGCGGGTGAACGGCATCGAGCAGAGACTGCTCCACGCGATTGGTGCTTGCGAACGACAGCCGTGTCAGCAGGCCGGTATCCCAGCCGACGGCGATGGCGGCCACGCCCGCCAGCACTGCCACGCCCAATGCACGACGCACCCACTCAGCCGCGCCCAGGGAGGACTTGAAGGCCCTGAAAATGCGCGCGCCCGCAAGAGTTGCGAGCGCCAGAGAGGTGATCGCACCGAGCGCGTAGGCGAACAGCAGCAGCGTCGTCTGCGTACTCGGACCGCTGATGGCCGCCCCGGTCAGTATCAGACCGAGAATCGGGCCCGCACAGGGCGCCCAGAGAAATCCGGTGGCGATGCCCAGCACCGCCGAGGGCAGAACGCTCTCGGTCGGGCCGCTACTCGCCACCAGGCGATTGCCGAGGGCTACGAACGGACGGGCAATCCAGTCCGCCACGCGCCTGGAGAGCAGTGCCACACCGAAGGCTGCGAGCAGCACCAGGGCCAGCAGGCGACCGTAGGCATTGACCCGCACCGCCCAGGCACCGCCCACCGCAGCCAGGGTGGCGATCAGCGCAAAGGTCACCGCCATCCCGGCAAGGAGCGGCAGCGTGCCGCGAACAAACGAACGCTCCTGGCGAGCAAAGACGAAGGGCAGCACGGGCAGGATGCACGGGCTGATGATCGTGAGCGCGCCGCCCAGGAATGCGATAGCTGCCAGCAGCATGTTGGATCCGGCGAGCTACCTGCTAGTGCCCGGCGGCGGCGAGCGTTACGGGGGTCCCAGAATAGAGCGTCGGCAGAAGCTTCTGGAAGTTGCGGATCTTCGGCAGGTCGTTGTAGACGATGTAGGGGTTGTTTGGATTATGCAGCAGAAAATCCTGATGATAGGCCTCGGCCTCGTAGAAGCCGCGCAGCGCGTCCACGCGGGTGACGATGGGCGCATGGAATACTGCGGCCTTGTCGAGCTGCGCGATGTACGCCGCCGCGATCTTCTTCTGCGTGTCGTCCGCATAGAAGATCACCGAGCGGTACTGCGGACCGGAGTCCGGTCCTTGTCGGTTCAACTGTGTCGGATCGTGCGCCACCGAGAAGAAGACCTGCAGGATCTGCCCGTACGTGACTTCCTGCGGGTCGTAGGTGATCTGCACAGATTCTGCGTGACCGCTGTCGCCTTGACCGACGATTTCGTAGCGCGCAGTGCTGCGTTGACCACCGGCATATCCGGCCACGACGCGCCGCACCCCATTCAGGTGCTCATACACCCCCTGCACCCCCCAGAAGCAGCCGCCGGCGAGCACCGCGGTTTGCAGCGCGCCTGCAGACTTTGAACTGTCCACGGCGGGGGGCGGAATAGCGACCGCCTCCTCGGCGGCAGCGCAGCTGCCCAGGGGCACAAGCGCGCACAGCAGCAGGAGCGAGGCGAACGCTGCGGCGGCCGCGGCGCTTACGCGTTCGTACGTCCGCTGCAATAGCGCGCGCGACAGCAGCGCGCGAGGCGGATCAGGCGTCGGATAACTCATTGAAAGTCCTCGCATTCCACTTTTCCTTGGGTGGCACCCAAGGTATCGATATATTCGCGCACGCGGCACGCGCAAGAAAACAGGGATTCCGCGTAGGAGACCGCCCAGAGGCAGGCGTGATTGCAGCCGCATCCCCTTGCGGGCGCCCGCTTCTGCAGGTGCCATCCTGGGACGAAGCGGGAGAGCAAGGAAGACCTTGGAAGTTCACACGCCCTGAGGTGACAGATCTTGCCTCCTGACCGTTCATCGGTAGATTCGGTTTCCAGGCACGCCGCGCCGGCGGAGGCCGACGAGGTGCTGCTGAGCGCCCAGCGGCGGGCCGAACAACTCTTCACCGAGGTGGTCAGCCGCGGGCTGATCCGTCCGGGCGTGCTTGAGAGTGAACTCAGCGACGAGATTCACGCGCTCGCTCAGCAGCGTTTCGGTGTGCGCCGCCATTGGCACCGGCGCGTCGTACGCTGCGGCCTCAATACGCTTCTCACCTACCACGCGCACCCGCCCGATCGGCGCCTGGGGGCGGACGACATCGTATATCTGGATTTCGGTCCCGTTTTCAATGCCTGGGAGGCTGACTTTGGGCGCAGCTACGTCCTCGGAGAGGATCCACACAAGCATCGGCTGGTCACCGACATCATGGCGGCCTTTCGCCGGGGCAAGCAGCTTTATCTGGATACGCCGGATCTGACGGCGGGTTCACTGTACGACTACGTGTGCGCGCTCGCGCTCGAGGCGGGCTGGCAGTTCGGTGCGCCCACCGCCGGGCATCTCATCGGCCATTTCCCCCACGAACACACCTCGCGCGAGCCGCAGCGGTTTTCCATCCGCTCCGGCAACGAGACCCGGGTCCGTGAACGCGACGCCCCGGGGGCGCTGCGCCACTGGATCCTGGAGATTCATTTCATCGATCAGCTGAGAGGATTCGGCGGATTCTGCGAAGAGCTGCTGACCCTCGGTGCCGCCTGAGCAGGGGCCCACGGCTGCGCTTAGGCAAAGAGCGGCTTCATCCTCGCATCGGGCGCTGCTGCCGCGTACAGCGCCGAGCATCTGTTGAACCACGCGCGCAGCGTTTCATCGTCGGCCGCCAGCAGCGGCACGGTGCCCACGCTGGCGATCCACTGCAGGGCGGCCAGTATCATGTAGTCGGCGTAGTTGGGTGCGCGGCCGCCGAGGAAGGGGAAACTCGCAAGATGCGTCCGCACTGGCGCAAACGCCTCGCGCATCCCCGGCAGGCGCGACTCCCGATCAGCGGTGAACTCCTCCAGCGAGCGCCCCCGTAAGCGTAGCTCGCGGCTCGCGCGAAAGTAGCTGCGGTCCGCGGGCCGGGCCGCGTTATGGATGTCGAGTAGATAGAGCCGGAACAGCCGCCGCAGAATCTCAGCGTGCAGCCACGCATCCAGTAGCTTCAGGGTCGCGATCTCAGAATCCCCGCTAAACAGCCGCGGGCTGTGCGGATACGCCCGGTCGAGGTATTCGGCGATGTCCCAGCTCTCGGCGAGTATCGTGTCGCCATCCTTGATCACCGGTACGGTCTTGAAGCGACCGGCGAACACGCGCTCTATCTCGGTAAAGCCCAAAGGCACGGATTCGAACTCAAGGCCCTTGTGCGCGAGCGCGTAGCGCGTACGCCATACGTACGGGCTCGCCGAACGTCCGTTTTCCAGTACGAGCTCGTAGAGTCGCAGCTTGCTGTCGGCCGCCGTGTTCATGATGTCGTGCCCCTCCAGTCGCAGAATACACCCCCGTGGATCAAGCGACGCCACCGCCGGGGCGCAAGCCGCGCTGCTGCGTGGCACTTGGCCAGCGCACGTCCAACCCCTGCCGCAGAATGAAAACTGCTTAAGCGTGGCATCAACCAATTTCATGCATTCGTCACGCACCGCCGCGCCGTGCTGCTGTTATGGTAGGTGAGCTTCCTATGCTTGCGGCACGTGACATGGAGAATTCAACGCATGAGTGCGCCCGCACCGCGGCACTACCTGTTGGCGTCGGATTTCGATCAGACGCTGAGCTTCAACGATTCCGGTACCACCTTGAGCGAGCTGCTCGGAGTGCGCGGCTTTCACGAACGCGTCGCAGGCCTCGCACACAGTAATCTCGTGCAGCAGGGCGGCGAGCTCGCCTACCTCATCCGGCATGACCCGGAGTTTCGTGGCGTGCGCCACGAGCACCTGCAGGAAGCCGGCCGGCGCGTGCGGCTGAAGGGCTCGATTGGCTCGCTCGTCAAGTTTCTCTCCACCGGACTGGATGACTGTCGTTTCTCGTTCTTCGTGATCTCCGCGGCGCCGCGCGAGATTGTCACCTCGGCGCTCGAGGGCATCGTAGGGCCCGATCATATCTTCGGTACCGAGCTTGATTTCGACGAAAGCTCGGGCGAGGTGCGGGCGATCAAACGCGTGCCGGCCGGCTACGGCAAGGTCGCGGTAATGGACGAGCTGGTGCAGAAGCTCGCCGTGGCGCCAAATCGGGTGATCTATGTCGGGGACGGCAGTTCGGATGTGCACGTCATGCTGCACGTCAACAACCACGACGGTTTTACGATTGCCGTCTCTGACAACAAGCAGCTGGCGCGCATCGCACGCAATACGGTTCTCAGCGACAACGCCTTCAGCATCATGATCCCGGTGCTCGATCAGCTTCTGGGCTGGAGCCGCAGCGCCATCCGCGCACTCTTCGAGCAGCATGGTCTCACGCTCGAGGAATGGGAACGAGCGCGCACGGACCACGTGCGCATCGGCACCTGCGCCCAAGGTCCCATCGCTGTGGCCTCCGCGGCGTAAGTGTGGTCGCGAGTGCTTACATGGGCTGGCTGGCGACGGCAACGTTTACCGTCTCCTACTTTTTCCGGCGCCCGGCCGCCACGCGCACCATGCAGATGTTCGGCGCCGCGTTGTGGATCAGCTACGGCTGTCTGATCGCCTCGGCGCCCGTGGTCGTCGCAAACGCGCTCGTGCTAGCCGCTGCCTCGTGGGCCGCGCTGCGCAGCTTTGTGTCTGCAGCCGCGGCCGCAGACGAGGTCCCGCCGGCGCTACAGCGCGACTAGGACTCGGCGCGGTCAGCGGCGGGCGGCTCAGCCGCACTGCGGGTCGGCTCGCCCTCGCGAAGTTCGTACCACATAGCGTTCAGTACACCAAAAGTCAGCGCCAGTCCCAGCCCGAGAATCCAACTGAAGTACCACATGCTCGACTGCCCCTCAGTAAAGGCCTGTATGGCGCCGGATCTCCTCCAGCGTGATCCGACCGCGCAGTACACGAAACACCCAGGCGGTGTAGGCGAGCACGATCGGTAGGAGGACGATGACGACCGCGAGCATGATGCCGAGGGTGTGCCGGCTGCTCGAGGCGTCCCACACCGTCAGTCCCTGATTCGGACGCGTCGATGAGGGCAGCAGGAACGGGAAGAGCGCTACACCGGCGGTCAGGATCGTGCCAGCCAGTGTGAGCGCGCTGGAGAGAAACGCAGCGCCCGCACGGCCTGCGCCGAGCAGCGCGCGGGTGGCCACCGCGCTGAGCAGGGCCAGTAGCGGAATGAGCCAAAGCAGCGCGTGCGCGCGGTAGTTGGCGAACCAGGCACCATGGGCGACCAGCACCTGTTTGTTCAAGGGATTGGAGGGGCCGAAGCGGTCCACGATGGAACTGATCTGATGCCCGCCGAGCCCTGCGGCCCAGATACCGGCCAGCATGAAGGCCGCGATAAAGACGACAGCCGCGCTGCGTCCGAGGGCTGCCGCACGCTCGGACATGGGCGGTCCCACCTTCAGCGCCGCATAAACGCTGCCGTGCATCACCAGCATGGAGAGACTAACGATGCCTACCAGCAGTGCGAAGGGTCGCAGCAACGACAGCAAACCGCCGGCAAACACTGGTCGTTGCAGCGCGTCGAAGTGAAACGGCAGTCCCAGGAAGAGATTCCCGAACGCGACGCCGAACAATAAAGCTGGCGCCGCGCCGCCGATCAGCAACGCCCAGTCCCAGGCGTTGCGCCAGCGCAGATCGGAAATCTTGTTGCGGAAGAAGAAGCCGACGGGACGCAGGATGAGCGCCAGCAAGAGCAAGAACATCGCCAGATACAGTCCGGAGAAGGAGGCCGCGTAGAGCAGCGGCCACGCCGCAAACACCGCGCCGCCGCCGAGGATGAACCAGACCTGGTTGCCGTCCCAGACCGGCTCGATCGACTCGAGCAACGCGCGGCGCTCTTCCTCGGTGCGACCGAGGAAACGAAAGCTCGCCCCCAAACCCAGATCGAAGCCGTCCATCACGGCGAATCCGATCAACAGGGCACCGAGAATCAGCCACCAGATGAATCGCAAGGTCGCGTAGTCGGGCACGGCCGCTTCCCCGTCAGTGCACGGCGGGCGCGGGCGCGCCCGGCGGCCAGTAGCCCAGACCGTCCGGCCCGCGCCGGATCATGCGTACCAGCAGATACACATCGATGACCGCAAGCGCCGAATAGAAGATCGCGAAAGCGCTGAGCGACAGCACCACGTTGGTCATGGAAGTCGTCGATACACCCAGAAACGTGGGGAGCACTCCGTCGATCGCCCACGGCTGGCGCCCGTATTCGGCGACGATCCAACCCAGTTCCGCCGCCAGCCACGGCAGCGGCAGGCTGTAGAACGCGATCCGCAGGAACCAGCGGTGGCGCAGGAACGAGTGCCGGGCGGAGAAGTAAAACGCCGTCGCGAAAAGGGCGATTAAAAACAATCCCAGGCCCACCATGAGGCGGAAGCTCCAGAACAGCACCGGTACGTTCGGCACCGTTGACCAGGCCGCCGTCTCGATCTGAGCCGGCGTCGCCTTGGCCGGCTGATCGGTGTAACGCAACAGCAGCAGCCCGTAACCCAGATCCTGCTGGTGCGCATCGAAGCGCTCACGCGCGGCCTCATCCTCGGGATCTACACGCAGCAGCTGCAGCGCCGCGTGCGCCTCCTTCCCGCTCGCGATGCGCTCCTTAGCGTGCGCCACGAGCTCGGTGATCCCTGCCACTGGCTTATCAAGCGAGCGTGTCGCAATGAGGCCCAGCAGCCACGGCACCTTGACCTCGGCGAGCGTGCGGTGCGCTTGCACGCTAGGAAAACCGAACAGCGCGAAGCCGGCGGGCGGCGTCTCGGTGTGCCATTCGGCCTCGATGGCCGCGATCTTCATCTTCTGGTTCTCGCTTGCGACGTACCCGGATTCATCCCCGAGCACCACCACCGACAGCGAGCAGGCGAGTCCGAAGCTGGCCGCCACCGCCATGGAACGGCGCGCGATATCAACATTTCTGCCGCGCAGCAGGTACCAGGCGCTGATGGCCAGCACAAATACCGAACCGACCACGTAGCCGGCGGCCACGGTGTGCACAAACTTTGCCTGTGCAACCGGGTTGAACAGCACCGCGCTGAAGGACTGAAGCTCCATGCGCATCGTTTGGGGATTGAATTGTGCGCCCACCGGGTTCTGCATCCAGGCGTTGGCAATCAGGATCCACAGCGCCGAGAGGCTCGAGCCGAGGGCGACCAGCCCCGTCACCACGAGATGGCCGATCTTGGACAGCCGCTCCCAGCCGAAGAAAAACAGGCCGACGAAGGTGGATTCCAGGAAGAACGCCATCAGGCCCTCAATGGCGAGCGGCGCGCCGAAGATATCCCCGACGTAGTGCGCGTAATAGGCCCAGTTGGTGCCGAACTGGAACTCCATGGTGATGCCGGTGGCGACCCCCATGGCGAAATTGATTCCGAACAACATGCCCCAGAAGCGCGTCATGCGCTTCCAGATCTCGCGTCCCGTCATGACGTAGGTGGCTTCCATGATGACGAGAATCATGGACAGGCCGAGAGTCAGGGGCACGAACAGGAAGTGATAAAGCGCGGTCAGCGCGAACTGCATCCGCGAGACGTGCACGAGCCCAAGATCAATCAAGTCGCTCTCCCGAGCGCGGCGCGACGGCATCGCTCTTAGCCGTGCTCGCCGGGGACCGCTCGAGCGCCAGCCGGCGCCCCGTGGCCGCCCCATCGACCGCGATTCGGTGGGCGGGCGAGAAGAAAAGCCACCACAGCAGGGCCAGGGCTGCGACTTTCAGGAACAGCAGCAGCGACAGCTCGCGCCGCAGTACGCTGCGCCAGCGGTAAACCCGGCCGACTCGTTCTCGCGTGCCCATCGCCTGGATGTTCTGCCCCTGGCCGAGGGGTTGATTCTAGTCCCGTTGTCCCCGCGACGTCAGGGCTGGGCCCCCGGCCCTGCAGACGAACTGCGGTTGTCGAGCGGCGGGGCGAGGTGCAAGATCGAATCCGCGCGTGTGTGTTGATTGCCACCGCCTTCATCTTCGAGGCCGGACCGGACACGGCTCCGGTGCACCAGGGAGGCCGCATCTCAGCCGCGGAGGCGCCCGGCGGCTGCCATGCAGCGGCCGGACGGCGGACGTCCTACAATCGGCCCTGTAGCGCCCCTCGAGCGCGACGGAGATTGCGAACTGTGAGCGCAGGCCCCTCATCCGTACGACGTGATCCTGGATACACGGGCCTCACCCGCACCGCCGAAACGCTGCCGGCGTCCTATTACTTTGATGCGGCGCACTACCAGCGCGAGATGAACCGGATCTGGCACCGCAACTGGATCTACGTGTGCCGTTCGAGTGAGCTCGCCAGCGCGAGATCTTTCCGCACGCTGCAGCTTGCGGAGCAATCCGTTTTCGTCGTGCGGGGCGAGGACGGGATGGCGCGGGCCTTTCACAACACCTGCCGGCATCGCGGCGCGGCGCTGTGCCGCACGAGCGAGGGTCGCTTCAGCGCCGCCGGCATCGTCTGTCCGTACCACAGCTGGCGCTACAACCTGCGCGGCGATCTCGTTCAGATCTCCTCGGCGCTGCCGGGCGATGGCTTCGAGCGGGGGGATTTTTCACTCTACAGTTTGCCGGTCACCGAGTGGAACGGCTTCATCTTTACCGCCCTGACGAGTGAGCCGCCGCCGTTCGCGGCCAGCTTTGACCTGCCCTTGGAGCGCCTCGATGACTGGCAGCTCGGCGATCTGGTGCTCGGCCACACGCTGCGCAAGAGCATTCAGTGCAACTGGAAAGTGTTCTGGGAAAACTACAACGAATGCCTGCACTGCCCCGGGGTGCATCCGAAGCTCGCCCAGCTGGTGCCGATCTTCGGGCGCGCGTTACTTGAGCGGCGCGACGATCCGAGCTGGCAGGATCACGCCCAGGACGAGGACCCCAAATACGCAGGGGGACTGCGTAGCGGGGCGCAATCCTGGACCATGGACGGCAAGCCGGTCGGTGCACTCTTCCCGCGGGTGAGCGAGGCGGATCGCAAGGCCGGACACCTGTACCTCACGAGCCTGCCTTCGGTGTTCATCGTGGCGCACGTCGATTACGTGCGTGTCGTGCGGCTGCTGCCCCTGGGGCCGGAACTCACCGAGATGAGCATCGAGTTTCTGTTCCTGCCCGAGACGCTGGCGGAGCCGAAGCGCGATATCTCCGGCGCGATCGAATTCACCAACATCGTGATGAGTGAGGATGCGCAGATCTGCGAAGTCAACCAGCGCGGTCTGCACGCCCTGCCACACGCCAAGGGCGTACTCATGCCCGAGGAGTACGCGATACGGCAGTTCCAGGACTGGGTCAGGGCGGAGCTGACACGCCCCTAGTCGCCATACGCCGGACGACCGCCGCGCTCGTAGGCGCCGCCCTGGGCGTCTTAGGTCTCGCGGCCTGCAGCCACGCGCAGTCCCCCGCTGCCGGCCCGGCCGCAGCCGCAGCGCCGCTGCCCGAGGAGCGCGTACTGCGTATCTACAACTGGGACGATTACATCGGCCATCACACGATAGCGGACTTTGAACGGCTGACGGGCATCAAGGTCATCTACGACCTGTTCGATTCGAACGAGACGCTGGAGGCGAAACTGCTGATCGGCGACTCCGGTTACGACATCGTGAGCACCAGCGAGGAGTACTACGCCCGCCAGATCCGCGCCGGTCTCTACGAACCTCTCGATAAGGCGCAACTGCCGAACTGGAAGAACCTCGACCCAAAGGTGCTCGCCGTGCAGGCCGAATCGGACCCGGGTAATCGCTACGCTGCCCCCTACCTGCACGCGATGAATGGCTTCGCCTATAACGTGCCGCTGGTGCAGGAGCGCATGCCGGGTGCGCCAGTCGACAGCCTGGATATGCTGTTTAAGCCGCAAGTGGTCGCCAAGTTCGCCGACTGCGGCGTGAGCTTCCTTGATTCGCCCGACGATGTAATACAGCTCGCGCTGGTGTACCTGCACCGCGATCCAAACTCCCGCAGCGTCGCCGACCTGCACGCCGCGGAACAGCTCCTCATGGCGGTACGCCCCTATATCCGCTTATTCGATTCGAGCGATTATCTGGACCAGCTTGCGAGCAAGGAGCTGTGCGTGGCCATGGCCTGGTCGAGCGACTACTCCATGGCGGTGTTGCGCTCGCGCGCCGCGGGGCTCGACCTGAAACTGGCCTTCACCATCCCCAAGGAAGGCTCGAACATCACCTACAACGCGTTTCTGATCCCGGCCGGAGCCCCGCATCCGCGGGCGGCACATGAATTCATCAACTTCATTCTCGACCCGCACGTCATCGCCGACATCACCAACGACACTCACTACGGCAACGACAATCTCGCGGCACGGCCGCTGGTGAGTCCGGACATCCTCAACGATCCTGCGGTCTATCCGCCCCCTGAGATTCGCGCCCGGCTGTTTCTGCCGACCGACTTCGACTCCAATTACCAGCGACTGAGAACGCGTGTTTGGACGCGAATCAAGAGCGGCGTCTAGCCTGCAGTTCCGCACCGCCTGCGGGGGTTCACGCCGGGCGTTAACCTGCAGGCGGTCGCCCGGGCATTGCCCTACCCCGGCTGCCGAAGCACCTCGAAGCGGATGTGGCTCATATCCTCAGCATCGAGCGAGCTGATCTTGCGCAATCGGATTGCCTGATCACCCAGGTGCTCGAAGAGACGCACACCGTCGCCCAGCAGAATTGGCGCCACATGCAGAAATATTTCATCGATGAGACCGGCCCTCAGGGCCTGCTGCGCCACACTTGCGCCAGCGACTCCGACCTGCTTGTCTTTCGCGAGCGCCTTTGCCTGGGCAATGGCTGGCTCGATGCCGTCGGTCACGAACACCAGTTTCGATTTGCCCTGCGGTACGCTTGTCGGCGGATGGTGCGTCAGGATGACGACGGGGATGGCATTGACCGGATGCGTGCCGCCCCAGCCGTTCGCTATGTCGTACGTTCGGCGCCCGGTGAGCATCGCGCCCGCCCGTTGATACATCTGCGCGACGACCTGTCGGTTGGCACCCTGCGGCCGGAACATCGTGCCTTCATAGGGTGTGTCGCCACTGAAGTACCAGTCAAAGATGTGCTCGCCGCCGCGCCTTCCGAGGGGTAGCTCGCGGCCGTCGCCCGGTCCTGCAATGAAGCCGTCCAAGGACATGGACAGATCGACCACTACTTTGGGCATGGCTGAAACCCTTCAGTGCGAGATCGCCCCACTCGCGGCGAGCTGGGTGCAGAAACCCTGGAATTCGCTCACATAACGGTCCACGTCCGCCGCGCTGCTGTCCGGGCACATGAGCAGCATGCTGTGAAACGGGGTGATCAGAACGCCGCGGTTGAGCATGTACAGGTGTAAAAGCGTCTCGAGAGTCGCATCGCGCGCGCGCGCAACTTCCGAGGCGTTACGCGGCGCGCCCGGCGCCAGCATCGTCTCCACACGCGCGCCACTTTGGGCGATGAACCAGGGCAGGCGGCAGGCACGGATGACCTCGCGCGCGCCGCGCGCGAGCTCGTCCGCGAGCGCAATCATGCGCGCGAAGCTTACGGGGGTGAGCACTTCGGCCAGCACGGCGCGCACCGCGGCCACCTGCAGCGCGCTACCGGCCAGGGTGCCGCCGAAGCCCATGTGCGAGCTCTGCCGCACGCCGGGTCGGACCGACTCGCGCGGCGCCTGCGCCCAGAGGCGCTCCGCGAGCGGCGCGCTCACCCCATAGAGCCCGACCGGCACGCCTCCGCCGACGGCCTTGCCGATGACGAAGAGGTCGGGTTTTAAGCCATCGCGAGCGGTGTAGCCGCCCGGACCCGCGGACCAGGTGTGCGTTTCGTCGTAGAGCAGCAGCGTGCCGGTGCGCTGGGTGAGTTCCCGCAGCGCATCCAGAAAACCAGGCTGCGCCTCGATCATGCCGTAGTTGGTCATGCACGGTTCGGCGAGCACCACCGCGACGTCGCGCCGCTGCAGTGCCGCTTCCAGGGCGGCAGGATCGTTGAACTCCACCACCCGCGACACGCGCTCATGGTCGACCGCGTTGGGGTGCACGCCCGAGCGCATGGCCATCCGGCCCGCGGCGAGGCCCACGTGCGCTTCTTCGACTGACCCGTGATAGCAGCCGTTGAAGACGAGCACCGCATCGCGCCCGGTGACCATGCGGGCGATGCGGAGGGCCGCGCGGTTGGCGTCCGTCGCCGAGGTCGTGAATCCCCAGTACGGCAGTTGAAAGCGCCGCGCCAGCTCAGCCCCGACCCACTGCGCGTCCTCGGTCGGCAGCATCAGCGTCGCCCCCCTCGAGAGCTGCTCGCTCACGGCTGCGGTGACTTCGGGGGCGCCATGTCCGCACATTGCACCGGTATCGCCGAGGCAGAAGTCCACGTACTCGAAGCCGTCCACGCACCACAGGTGCGCACCGCGCGCCCGAGCGGCGTAGAGGGGGAACCCCCCGGGCCAGCGGCGCATCCAATGCATCGGCGCACCATACAGATAGTGCTGCTCACCAGCCGCAAAGAGCGCTCGCGAGCCTGGCCGGCGCGCGGCGAACTGCGCCGTTTCGCGGGCCAGCCACGCAGTCACACTCTCGTTCGTCGTCATACGCGCAGTCGCTGCGCAAACAGCGCTTCGAACGACGGCATCACCTCATCGATGACGGCGCGGAACTGCGCCGGCACCTGCACGGTGCTGCCAGGTTCGGGCTGAAAACCGCTTGAGCGGTACACCTGCGCGTACCAGTGCGGCCCCCAGATACCATCGCTCGAGCGCGGCCCGGGCGGCCAGTGCAGCATCCGGGGGGTGAATTCGATGCCGAGCCGCTCGCACAGCGCGCGTAGCTGCGCTTCGGGAGCCTTAAGAAATAGCCCCGCATCGATCACCGGCGGGGTGACCCCGGTAAGCTCCTGCACGTAATCGAAGATCTCCCGCTGCTGGAGCACGCCGATATCGGCGGCCGTGACGGTCGCGCGGCTCTTGATGTAGGAAACGAGGACCTTGCGCGGATCGCGTATCAGGAAGACGTGCGTCAAGTCAGCAAGCCACGCGCGGCTGATGTGCGGCAGCAGATGATGCGTCATGTGCTTCTGGTACATGAGCGTTGCGGAAGAGGCCAGCGGTCCGGTCAGGCGCGCCGCCACCGCGCGCCAGTCCGTCACGCCCGCGGCGATAACCTGCTCGCGGGCCGGATGATCGAGCCCCGTATGCGCAAGGTAGTGCGCGTACAACGGCTCATCAACCACCTCACAGTCGCCGCGATTCTCCCACGCCCGCATCATCGCGGTAGAGATATTGCGCGGCCCCGACCACATCGCGACCCGCAGCGTCTTCATGATCGGCGCTGGGCGGCGACGTCGCGCTCGATCAGCTCCAAATAAAGCTGCTGCAACCGCTCCACCACCGGACCGCGCGCAGCACTGATGCACCGCCCGTCGACCTCGGTGACCGGCGCGATGCCCGCGAACGTGCCGGTGACGAATGCTTCCTGCGCACCGTAGACGTCCGTCAGGCTAAAGTCCTTCTCGTGTGCGGTGATGCCCGCCTCCTGGCACAGCCGCAGAACATTGGCGCGTGTGATTCCGGCGATGCAGTACTTGCCGCTCGACGTCCACACCTCGCCGCGGCGCACGATGAAAAAGTGTGTGGAGTTGCAGGTAGCCACGAAACCGTGCGGATCGAGCATGAGAGCCTCGTCGGCGCCGGCTTTGGTCGCCTGGATACAGGCGGTAATGCAGTTGAGCTTGGAGTGAGAATTGAGCTTCGGGTCCTGTACGTCGGGGGCGCCGCGCCGCACGTGCACGGTGAACAGTCGCAGGCCGCGGGTCAGGGTCTCTGGCCGCGGCAGCTTGTACTCCGGGATGATCACGATCGTGGCCGGCCCGAGACAGGCGCGCGGATCCTGATACGGGGTGCTCTTCAACCCGCGCGTGACCATCAGACGCATATGCACGCCCTCGGTCATCCGGTTCGCCTCGAGCGTACGGTAGAGTGCGGCAATCAAGCCGGCGCGATCCATACCGATGTCCAGATCGATGGCCTTGGCGGCCTCGAACAAGCGCTCGAGGTGCATCTCGAGGAAGGCGATCGCGCCGTGATGTACACGTAGCCCCTCCCACACCCCATCACCGAGGATAAACCCCGAATCAAACACGGAGACCATGGCGCGCTCGCGCGGATGGAGCTCGCCGTTGAGGTAAATGAGAATATTGCGGTTGCGCGGATCGTCCGCGCTGTGATGCGAGCCCTGAGTCATCGGCGTGTCCTCACGTGAGCCCCGCCACCCCGGGGGTGCCCCCGTGCGGTTGTGGGTAAGGTCGGGAAGCTTAAGGCACTGCGCTCGAGGCGTGGAATCCCTCGCCCGCTGCCCTGAAAGCGCCGCCCGTCGATGCGCCCCTGTGGCGCGGCGGGTTATCGTGCCGCCTGGGAACTTGTCCTCGGGAACTTCTATGCCAATCTGCACCCTCGGTCGTCGCGCCGGATGAACAGCACCCGGGTTCTGCTCACAGCGCTCGTGGCGATTGCGGCCTGGTATGCGTGGCAATGGTTCGCGAGCGAGCGGCGCCAGGGGGGCGGTGCACGCCGCTCCCCGCGTGCTGCGGACGTGCTGCTCGGCTTTGTCACTGACTTCTTCGATACGCTCGGCATCGGTGGGTTCGCGCCGACCACCGCCGCGTTCAAACTTTTCCGGCGCGTGCCGGATGAACTCATCCCCGGTACGCTCAACGTCGGGCACGCCCTGCCGACCCTGACCGAAGCGCTCATCTTCATTGCCGCCGTGACGGTCGACCCCGTCACGCTCGTCAGCATGATCGCCGCGTCCGTGCTGGGAGCGTGGTTCGGCGCCGGCGTGGTCTCGCGCCTGCCGCGGCGCCTCGTGCAGTTGAGCATGAGCACGGCGCTGCTGATCGCGGCCGCGCTGCTGCTGATGACCAATCTTGGCTGGACGCCCGGGGGCGGCGAGGCCCTGGGTCTTACGGGCGTTCGCCTCTCCTTCGCCGTAGGCACAAACTTTGCGCTGGGCGCGCTCATGACCCTGGGGGTGGGGCTCTATGCGCCCTGCCTGGTACTCGTGTGTCTGCTGGGCATGAGCCCGCTCGCCGCCTTCCCCATCATGATGGGATCGTGTGCCTTCCTCATGCCGGTGGGCGGCATGCGTTTCATCCGCAGCGGGCGCTACAGCCCGCGCGCGGCGCTGAGCCTCACACTCGGCGGGGTACCGGGCGTACTGATTGCCGCCTACCTCGTGAAGTCATTGCCCATCGGGTGGCTGCGCTGGCTGGTACTGTTCGTCGTGCTTTATGCCGCCGCCTTGATGCTGCGTTCGGCGCGCCAGGAACGACCCGGCGCGCCGCCTGCGCAAGATTCAGTGACTGAGGCGCCGCGTCGCTAGACGCGCGAGCGGCCCGCGATCAGGGTTACCACGGCACCGATCAGAAACACCACGAACAGTATTTTGGCGATGCCGGCCGCACCGGCAGCGATGCCGCCGAAGCCCAACACCCCAGCGATGATCGCGATGATGAAGAAGACGACTGCATAGTGAAGCATGAGACCCTCGCTGCAAGTGATTATGGGGCGCGAAAACGGCAGGTGTGAGTATCCGAAACCGCCCAGCTCTGTTGGATCGGGGGCAAAGCGCAAGCAACGTAGGATTTGGGCTACATTGTCCGCTTAGAATGGATCGGCAGCGGTCTGCTGTTAACGCCGCACGCAGCGCAGCGAGGACCACAGTGATACTCGAACAAAGGGCCGCGGGGGTGCCGATCACTCCTGCCTCGTCGACGGCACGGAAACGCGCGCGCGCCGGCATCGAGCCCGAGATCAGCCAGCTAGACCGCCATCTCGGCCTCGATGGGCCACGTGTGCAGTTGCCAACTGCCGATGGCCGGTGAGTCGTTTTAGTTTGGTGCGGGGACGGGAGCACACGGGGCAGCGCAAGCGATGCATACCCTCATCGTCATAGGGATTGGCCTGCTAGTCCTCGGGGCGTGTCTGTTCAGCGGTCACGCGCTCGGCGGTGCCCCCGCCATGGCGCGGGCGGCCCTGTACTTTCTGCCCCTGTGGTTCATCGGCGCCGGCATCAACATGTACCTCGGCGTGAAGGGCGCAGGTTACACGGTGAACGAGGAAGCCCCGGTGTTCCTCATCGTGTTTGCGCTGCCCGCCCTGGTGGCATTGTTTGCCTGGTGGAGGCTGCGCCATTGAGGCTGCGCTTGCGTGCCCGTGCGGGTTGCCTGCCCGGGTCCCGCGCTGCCCCCTCGAAGCGCTCCCGATAGGCTGCCGGGGACACCCCGAGCGCGGCCACAAAACTGCGGCGCAGACTCTCCTCGGAACCGAAGCCGCAGCGTTCGGCGATCTGTCGCATGCGCAACGGCGATTGCTCCAGCTTGCGCCGCGCGGCGTTGATGCGCAGCGAACGCACATACTGTCCCGGGGACATGCCGAGACTGTGCTTGAAATGGCGGGCAAAGTTGCGCGGGCTCATGCAGGCGCGCTCGGCCAGGTGCGCCACTGACAGATCCTCTGCAAGATGCTCCAACATCCACAGCTGCACTCCCTTGAGCGTGTTGTCCTCGCTGAACTGGGCGGCGAGATAGTCGCTGAACTGGGACTGCCCGCCGAGCCGCTTGAGGAACAGCACCAGCTCACGGGCCACCGCGAGCGCGACCGGCGTCCCCCAGTCCTCCTCGAGCATGGCGGGCGCCATGTCCATGCCGGCCGTGACCCCCGCCGAGGTGTAGCGATTGCCATCGCGGATGTAGATGGCGTCATCGCACACGCCCGCGCCGAGGCTGCGTTGCAGATCGCGCAGGAACGCCCAGTGCGTGGTGGCGCGTCGCCCCTTAAGCAACCCCGCCGCGGCGAGGATCAGCGCGCCGTTGCAGATGGAGCCGAGGCGTGTGACTTTGCCTGCCATCCCCTGCAGCCACGTGTGCAGTGCTCTATCGGCCGCGGCCTCGCGGTGACCCACGCCGCCGGCGACCAGCAGCGTGTCGGCGTGGCGCACGCTGCGGTAGCCGCGCTCGGCGACGAGTCGCATGCCCGATGAGGTCGCAAAGGGACCGGCTCGCGCCGCGACGATCTCGACGCGATACACCAGTTCGCGGCTGAGCCCGTGGTCGCGCAGCCAGCGGGCGGCACGGCCGAATACCTCCAAGGGTCCGGTGATATCGAGCACCTGCGCGTTGGGGTAGGCGAGCATCACCACGTGATGCGGCCGGTGCGCCAGCTGCGATCGGGGTGGTGCGACGGGCATGGGCGCTTTAGTGCGTGACCTTGCTCAAACTCAGGGGCGTGGCCTTTCCCTCGCCGCTCAGCGCCCCGGATATCACCTGGGTGTTCAGGGTACCGGAGAAGAGCAACGGGCCGTGATCCGAGTCGAGCGTAAAGCTGATCCGGTCTCCACTGACCTGCACGTTGACCGGTTCGCCGAAAACGCGCTCCCCGGGCACGTCCAGCGTGGCAACGTAGCCTTGATCCGTCTGGGCGAGGTTCAGAACGAGCCTCTGCTGCGGCTGCTGCTGCGGATAGTCAGACAGAAAGATGCCCTGCCAGTGGGTCGTGCGGTCCCGATAGGCCAGCGGGATGGTGGGCCGCACGTCGTGCTGTTCCCCGAGACCGACGTTGGTCTTCCATCCCTTGCCCTGATACTCCAGATCATCGGCGGTCGCCTGGGCCACGGCGCGGCCAAAGTACAACTCCACGATGTGCAGCGCCGCGTCAATCCCCGAGCTCAGGCCCCCGGCAGTGACGATGAGCGGATCAGCCTGCACGTAGCGGACCGAACCGCGCACGGCGACGCCCGGATACTGGTTGGCGAAGCGCTGCAGCCTCTGGTGATAGGTAGTAGCGGACTTGCCTTCCAGGAGGCCGGTCTCCGCCAGGCGAAACACGCCCGTGCACACCGAGAGAATCAACGCGTGCTCGGCATGCACCTTCTTCAGCCACGCCGTCAGCCCCGGACCGCCGGATTGCGCGCCGACGACCACCACGTCGGGTGCGGGGGCGTCCGCGTAGGTGAAGTCCGGGGTGACCGTCATCCCGTGACGAAAGCCGCCGCTGGTGTGCAGCGGCGCGCGACTCGGGGCGACGGTGTAAAGATCGAACACCATCTCGGGCGAACCGCTCGCCCCCGGCGGCAGGGCGTCCTGGAACACCTCCCACGGGCCGGCAAAGTCGATCATCACCGCGCCTTCGCTGAGCGCGAAGGCCACCTGGATGTGACGCCCCTGCGGAGGCTGCAGGTGTTGCGCCGCCGTATCCGCGGGTGCCGTTGCGAGAATTGCCGTCATCAGTGCCGCGCCGATCATGGGAACCTCCACAAAGTACCGGCGCATGCTAGCGCTGCGGGCCCCTGCAGCAACGACAATGACCCCACAGTTTCTGCCACGGCTGGCGGGTGCGCAGAGCGCGCCGCCGCGCGCTTTAGGTTGTCGCGGGCCTGCGGCGGCGGTAGGGTAGCCCGTTTCTGAGGGGCTCATCAGGCGCATCGGAAGCTAAGTTGGAGTAGGGATGCCCATCGCTGAACACCCCCTCCACAGATCCGGACGAGCGGCACTACCGCATCCGGCTCCCACCTTGGGTGATGACGCCCATGCGCACGAGAGGATAGGGATGACAGATATGCGCGGGCGGAAGCCAGGCGGCGACAAGGCGTTGCATGCGATGCCACGGCAGATGGTTGCCCTGACTACGCCGGCGCAGCGCCAGCCACCACAGGCGGCCGACCGCGAGACGGAAGGCACCGATCGCCGGTCCATTCATCGGCACGCCGTAGTAGCGCACGTGACCGAGGAGGACCGCACGCAGATAGGTGCCTACGGTTTGGATGGGTTCGTGCAGGCGACGCCTGAGTTCGGCTTTGACCTCTCTCAGCTTCCCCTGCCACCTGCTGCGCATCGTCTGGCGCAGCACCGTGAAGCCGCCCTTGCGTGTCTTCCCGCAGCTGTGCGTGAAGCCAAGGAAGTTGAAGGTCTCCGGTGCTCCCCCGCCGCCGCGCTCCTGTCGGTTCTGCCGCGCATGGCGGCCGAACTCGATCAGTCGCGTCTTCTCGGGGTGCAGCTCCAGGCCAAAGCGCGTGAACCGCTCACGCAGCTCCGCAAGGAACCGCTCGGCCTCGACTCGATGCTGGAACCCGACGACGAAGTCGTCCGCGAAGCGCACTACGATGACATCGCCGCGCGCCTGCTTGTGCCTCCATCGCTGGACCCACCGGTCGAACACATAGTGCAGGTAGATATTGGCCAAGAGCGGACTAACACTGCCGCCCTGGACCGTACCGACCTCACTGTGTACCCGCTTGCCATCCTCAAGCACACCGGCAGCGAGCCATTTCTGGATCAGCCGCACGATGCGCTTATCCGCCACACGGTGCTCGATGAACTGCACAAGCCACGCGTGCTTCAACGTATCGAAGAAGCTGCGCAGGTCCGCATCGAGCACCCAGTTCACCTTCTTCGTCGTGATCCCGACCGTCAACGCATCCAACGCCTGATGCGGGCTGCGCTTGGGTCGAAAGCCGTACGAGAAGCCGAGGAAGTCCTCCTCGTAGATCGCGTTCAGCACCTCAACCACGGCGCGCTGGACGATCTTGTCCTCCAGCACCGGCACGCCCAGGGGGCGTTGCCGTCCATCGCTTTTGGGGATGAACACTCTACGCACCGGCCTTGCCCGGTATGCGCCTCGCTTAAGCCGTCCCGAGAGATCCTGAAGATGGCTCTCCAGATCCTCTCGGTAGTGGCGCCAGGTCTCGCCATCCACACCCGCTGCGGCCTCTCGCTTCAGAGCCCAGAAAGCCGTGCGCAGTCGTTCGATGTCGTAAACATGGTGCACAAGCGCGGTGAACCGCTGTTTCTTATCTCCTCTAGCGACTTGACGTACCCGCTCAAGCGCGCTGGGCGCACCTTGCCGGCCCTGTGTCCGGAGTGCGTTGCGCTCGGGCAGGTTTCCCTTGGTCCGCCCCCTTCCCTCCACCATCTCCTCAGCCGTTCTCTCGGCCTTGTTCGACGGCTTCCCCGGTACTTTGGGCCGGTCCGACTTCCCACCGGCGTTCATCATCGGCTCGAGTCTTTCGACTTCCCGATACGCTCTGCCGATCTTGCGATCGCAGAGGCCCGTGGGATCTCCCGGTTCCCGAGCGAGGTGCTTGCGTACATGCCTGGGGTCTCTGACCGCGCAGGGTCCTGCCGCGTCTCGCCCGCGCGACGCAGCAGATCTCGCCTTCCGCCTTTCTCCACGGCGTCGGCACCCCGAAGTAACCCGCCTCGGGGCGGGGCATGCATTTCGCGGCTCAATACCCAGCCTGCACGTACCCCTGTCAACGCTTCGCCTGCGTCCTTGCGAACGCCGACGCATGACTCGGGGCCAGTGTGGTTGGCTAGACCTTCACTGTATGAAACTTCCATTCACAACACCTCGCCGGTTTAACCGGCGCACGGAGAACAACAATGATTCTGGGCATGTCGACCGCGACCTTCACTACACTGCACGTCATCATCAGTCTGGTGGGCATCCTCAGCGGCGTCGTCACGGTGCTCGGCATGTGCAACGGCCAGCGCCTGCCGGGGTGGACCGGCACCTTTTTGCTCACCACGATAGCCACGAGCGTCACCGGATTTCTCTTTCATTCGAGCTCGTTCGGCCCCCCGCATGTCGTCGGGGTACTGTCGCTCGTGATCCTGGCCATCGCCCTGCTCGCGCTCTACGTCAATCATCTCGCCGGTGCCTGGCGCTGGATCTACGTCGTGAGCGCGGTATTGGCGCTGTATCTGAATGCTTTCGTCGGCGTCGTCCAGGCGTTCCAGAAGATCGCGTTCCTGCGCGCGCTCGCGCCGACGCAGAAGGAGCCGCCGTTTCTCATCGCGCAGCTGCTCGTCCTGGCGTTCTTTGTGGTGCTCGCCGTGATTTGCCTGAAAAACTTCCCCGCGCGCACGGTGCGCGCCGTGGTGTAGCTTGAGGTCGCGGTAACACCGCTACCGCGTGCGTCGCCGCCCTGCCGCCCAGGCAGTAGAATTCGCACCCTGCTACGGGCTTACCTCCATTGGAGCTTGCATGATCAAAGTAACGGTTCTTTATCCCAACGGGTCGGGCGCGAAGTTCGACATGAACTACTACGTCACGAAGCACATGCCGCTGGTGCGTGAGCGCTGCGCCCCCGAATGCCGCAGCATTGCGGCCGAGGGCGGGTTGGGCGGTGGCGCGCCCGGTTCCCCCGCGCCCTACATCGCCGTTGGCCACCTGACGTTCGATTCGGTCGCGGCGTTCCAGAAGGCGTTCACGCCGCACATGGCAGAAATCATGGGCGATATCCCCAACTACACCAACACCAACCCGTTGATCCAGATCAGCGAGATCACTCTGTAGTTGCCCGCGCGCCCGAACGGTGGCGCACCGCCATGTAGTTTGCGAGCGCGACGGCGACGGTCGCCAGGAGGATCAGCGATTTGCTGAAGTCCGCACGGGTGAGGAGCGTTGCGCAGATGAGCACCCCGAGTGCGGGCAGTAGCAGGCCGCCGGGCACTCGCACGAGCGCGGCGTCCGGCTGGCGCCGGCGCAGCACCGGGACGGCGAGGCAGATGGCCGCGTAGTAGAAAAGACGCGCCACCGCCGACAGGGTCACGTTCCAGGAGAAGGACCCGAGCAGCGAGAAAGCCCACAAGAGCAGTGCGAACACCACGATCGAGACATCGGGGGTGCGAAATCGCGCGTGCACGGCGGCAAACATCGACGGAAAATCTGCGCCCTCGGCGAGAGCGAACATGCCCCGCGGAGCGGTCAGCAGGTTCGCACTGATATACCCGTACACCGACACCAGCGCGCCGACCGTGACGAAGGCCGCGCCGCTTTCCCCGAGAAAGACCCGGGCGGCGTCCGCGAGCGGCCGCGCACTGCGCGCTGGATCCGGGAGCACCGCCATGACGATGTACTGCAGCAGCGTATAGAGCACGGCGAGGATGGCGAGCGCCACGAACAGCGCGAATGCGGCGTCGCGGCGCGGGTTTTTCGCCTCCCCCATCGGATACAGCGCCCCCTCGTATCCGCCATAGGCGAACAGCAGCAGCAACATCGCGTCAAGCCACTGGCCTGCCCCGGCGCTCACCGGCGCGGGGACCACGCGCGGGTGCTGCGACAGGTAGACGACGCCTGCCGTGCAGACCACCGCGAGTGCTGCAAGCTTGGCGATCACTGCGGCGTTGCTCACGCGCGCGCCTGCGCCCACGCCACGCACGTTAATGGCGGCGAGCGTAGCGATGAAGAGCGTGATGATGAGCAGGCGCGGCAGCGGCTGTGTGGCCTGCACCCAGAACTCGCCCAGGTACACGACCAGTAGATTGACGCTCGCCGCACTGGCGGTGAGGCGGCTGAGCAGCAACAACCACGCGACCTGGATACCGGTCAGGCGCCCGAACGCGCTCCGCAGATACAGGTAAGTGCCGCCGGTTGCGGAGAACTGCGATGCCACCTCCGCGTAGCAGGCGATGATTACGCCGGTGGCGGCCCCGGCGATCAGCATGGCGAGCGGACTCGCCGCGCCCACCAGAGCGGCGACCGCCGAGGGCAGCCCGAAGATGCCACTGCCCAGGATGCTATTCACCGCCAGTGCTACCATGCTCCAGCGGCCGATCGCGCGCACCAGCTGTGCGTGTTGAGACAACGGCTCTTGCGCCATCGGGTGCTTGTACCACAGGCGCGCTCGGGCCGCGGCCGCGGCTCGGGGTGAGAGCGGTTGACACCGACGGGGAAGCACATGCGCCATAGCTATGCGACGCATCTTGAGTGCAGTGCCACCGCAGAACGCTACGACATCGCGCGACTGCAGGGGCTGTCAGAGGCGAAGAAGCCCCTGTTGGCGCGTTATGACCTGGCGGGCCTGGCCCGCGAGGTGAAGCGCGACACGATCGCTCAGCGTCCGGCGGGTCTGTGGCGCTGGCACGAGCTGCTGCCGGTGCCGGATCCGGCCCACGTGCTCAGCCTGGGTGAAGTCGAAACACCGCTCGTGCCACTCGCGCGCAGTGAGCGGCCCAGCGGATTTCGGCCGCCCGTGGTGAAGGACGAAGGGCGTCTGCCGACCGGCTCTTTCAAGGCCCGCGGCCTGTGCGTGGCGGTGTCCATGGCCAAATCCTTCGGCGTGCGCCGGGTCGCCATCCCGACCAACGGCAATGCCGGGGCTGCGATGGCCGCCTACGCCGCATCGGCGGGGATGGAGGCCTTCTGCTTTTGTCCCGAGGACACGCCAGAGATCAACCTAAGCGAGATCGCACTGCAGGGGGCGACCGTGTGGCGGGTCAACGGGCTGATCAACGATTGCGCCAAGCTGGTTGAGCGCGGTAAGGCGCAGTTCAACTGGTTCGACATGTCTACGCTCAAGGAGCCCTACCGGATCGAGGGCAAAAAAACCATGGGTCTCGAGTTGGCCATCCAGTCGGATTGGCGGCTGCCGGACGTGGTCTTCTACCCGACCGGCGGCGGCACCGGCCTCATCGGCATGTGGAAGGCGTGGCAGGAGCTTCAGGAACTGGGCTGGATCTCTGGTCCCCTGCCCCGTCTGGTCGCGGTGCAGGCCACCGGCTGTGCGCCGATCGTGCGCGCCTTCGAGTCCGGGGCGACCTCGGCCACGTTCTGGGAGAACGCCCATACGGTTGCCGCCGGTATCCGCGTGCCCGCCGCGATCGGGGATTTCCTCATCCTGGCAGCGCTGCGCGAGAGCGGCGGCTTCGCGCAAGCCGTCAGCGACACGGACATCGAAGCGGCGCGGGCACACGTCGGCACGCGCGACGGACTGCTCCTTAGCCCGGAAGGGGCCGCCACTTACGCGGCCTACCTGGCGGCGGCGCGGGCGGATCGGATCCGCGCGAGCGATTCGGTGATCCTCTTCAACTGTGCGAGCGGACTCAAGTACCCGATGCCGCCGGTCACCCAGCGCATGGCGCTCGAGCATCCCTTCGCCGGCGTCAGCCTCTAGGCGCGACTCATTTTGCGTCGTGGAATTTCACGGCCACGTGCGAGCCGTCGCAGAAGGGCTTGTTCTTGGAGGCCCCGCAACGGCAAACGGTGACGCGATTGCGGATCTCGTAGGTGGAGCCGTCGGCTGACACCAGCGGGATCCCGCCGCGCAGCCACAGCGGACCACTGGCATGCTCCACCGGATCCTCGATGAGCCCGATCGAGACGGGTAGTTGGTGCTCGATCGGCTTACCGGTGGCGCGATCCCAGGCCACCAGACGCCCGCCCGGGCAGTTGTTCACCTGGCGCACGAAGTTCGCGCGCACCTCAGGCTCATCGGTGTGCTCGACTTGGCTCCAGACCTGACCGTTCGGGTCACAGAAACGTGCAAAGGCGCACAGCGACTCCGCGTCGGTTAAGGAGAGCTGCGGTCCTTCCGTGATCTGCGCCTGCTCGCGGTACGGTGCGCGGCTGGCGGTCTCCGTGCCATCGAATTTGATCTTGGTATGGGTGCCGTCGCAGAAGGGCTTGTTCTTGGAATGCCCGCAGCGACACAGCGCGTAGCTCGCCTGAGGCGGAAACGGATCGCTCTCCTTCCAGGCCTCCGAGCCGCGCTCAGCGTCGCTGACAATCGTCTGCTTGGCGAGCGGGATGTCGCCGCTGACCAGGTATGGACCGTTCTTAGATACGACAACCTTAACTTCGAGCTTGATCTTCGTCATGATGAGCTCTCCGAGAGATATTCCGAGCTAGCGCCGCGCATCGCTCCGACGCACGCCTAGCCTGAACCCCTCCGGCGCCAGCGACAAGCAGCGCTCGTAGGGGCACCTCGAGCACCGCTCGTAGCGCCTGCGCTGGAGGAGTCTGATGGCGAAGAAACTGAAGCCAAAGCCGGATCGCATTCCGAAGATCGGTAAACACGCGTACGCGCAAGAGCTGCGGCGCCTGCAGATCCAGCTGGTCAAGCTGCATAGCCATGTCATCGCGCACGGTCTGAAGGTACTCCTGATCTTCGAAGGACGCGACAGTGCCGGCAAGGACGGCACGATCAAGCGCATCGTCGAGCACCTAAGCCCGCGCGAGGTGCGCGTCGTGGCCCCAGGAAAGCCGAGCAATCGCGAGGAGACCGAATGGTACTTTCAGCGCTATGTGATGTATCTGCCGGCGGCGCAGGAGATCGTCCTCTTCAATCGCAGCTGGTACAACCGTGCGGGCGTGGAGCCGGTCATGAAATTCTGCACGGCCGCGGAACACGAGGCTTTTCTTGAGGCGGCGCCGCGGTTTGAGCGGCTGCTGGTGCGCTCCGGCACACACGTGCTCAAGTATTACCTGGATATCAGCCGCAACGAACAGGGGCGCCGCCTGCGCGCGCGGCGCAAGGATCCGCTGAAGCAGTGGAAGATCAGTCCGGTGGACGAGGCCGCGCAGAAGCTCTGGCACGCGTACAGCCGCGCCCGCGACAGCATGCTGCTGCGCACCCACACCGAAGACTCGCCCTGGATCGTGGTGCGCGCCGACAACAAACAGCAGGCGCGTTTGAACGTCGTCCGCGATATCTTGATGCGCCTGCCCGGGCGCGCGAAGCGTCACGCCGAGCCGCCGGATGCCCGCGTCATACGCGAGTTTCGCGAAAGTCTCATTCGCTCCGGCTGGGTGGCACCCTGAAACCGCGGGCGGCCGAGGAGCGCGCGCCTGCTACACTTTGCGGCAAGATGAGAATCATCCATGGATGCAGCGACTCCTCCGACCAGTTTGGATCTTGACCGCAGCCTGGCGCTGGCCGGCGCCCCGGCGGCAAGCTTCGCGCGGCTGTGGCAGAGCCTGTGGGTGCAGCCGTATGTCACACCGGCACTGCTGGAACTGTGCCGTCTTACCCTGGCGCGCTTGCATCAGGATGAATGGGAGCTCGCCGCGAACAATCCGCATGTCGAACCGGGCACGCTGACAGGCGAGCGGCGCGATGCGGTGCTGGCGGGCGCGGCCGCCAAGAGTGCAGCCTTCAGCGCAGCCGAGAAGGACGTGCTGCTCTTTGCTGAGTGCTACGGGCTTGACCCGCAGTCGATCCCTGACGAAGTTGCCGATGAGGTCAAGGCTTGCCTGGGCGAGGCGGGGCTCGTGTTCCTGATTGAGGCGCTCGGCTGCATCGACGGGCGCATCCGCACGGCGCGTTGCCTGCGCGATCTGGCCCGCTGCGCGACGCGCCGGGAGGATAGCGATGTCCCTTAAGGCGCGCGCCAGTGCCCCTGCCGCCCGCACCGGCAATGCGATCCGCGACAGCGCCCTCGCACTTGTGCCGGAAACAGTCGGCGAAATCGTCGCATTGAACGGCGCGGTCTGGCAGAAGAGCCTGGTGTCTGCGACGCTTCTGGAAATGATCCGGCTGCGCAACGCGCGCACCGTCAACTGTGTGTACTGCAAGGCGGTGCGCTATGAAGTGGCACGCGCCGACGGTCTCACCGAGGCGCGCGCCGCCATGATTGATGCGCATTATCAGGAGAGCGCGCTCAGCGCGCGCGAGAAGCTCGCCATTGCGCTCGCCGACGCCTACCTCGCATTTCCGGCCGGCATCACGGCGCAGCTCGGCGCACAGCTCGCGCGTGAGTTCTCGGCGGAACAGATCGCCTCCCTGTTCGTCGCCCTCATGACTTTCAATTTCACGTCGCGCACGGCCGTGAGCATCGGCGGCATGCCCGAGGATCCCCTGCCCGTCGTGCTGGTGCCGGCGCCGAGCACGACGACCTAGTCGGCCGCAGCCCAGGTGAGCGCGCAGCGCTCGATGTCTTGCGCCGCAGCCCCGCGGCGTTCATGTAGCGCACGTTTGCAAAAGATCGGCCGCTGCGGCCAGGGCCAGTCGAGCCAACAAGTCCGGACGTCGGTGTTATTCAAACGCAGCACATCGGTGAAGCCCTGCGGCGGCGTTGCAGACCCGCGGCGAGGGGTTGTGTCCGCGCCGCCGCTGCACGCACGCTGGCGAATGTGATGCAATTCGGCCCCGGGGCCACGACGAGTTCAGTACAATCTGCGGCGCAGCTAACAACCAGCCAGCGGGCGCGCGCACTACGGCACTCGCGCGATGAGCGCCTGAGAGGACACGATGAACGGGGATCTTCTGCATCACGAGCCATTCGCCACGCGGGCGAGCGCGGCAAGGCGCGCCCACGAGCGGCATCCGGGCCAGCGCATCCCCCGCTGCGAAAGCGCGGCTGCCATCGCGTGAACGCGGCCGCGGTTACCGCACGCCCGACGCCCTCGCGCGGGGCGCAGGCACTGTTTTTCGTGAGCGCCGCGCTGGTCATGCTCGGTAACTACTACGGCTACGACTCCATCGGACCGGTCGCAGAGCAGCTCGCGCAGCAGCTGCACTTCAGCGACACCCAGATCGGCACCCTAAACGCGATCTACAGCCTGCCCAATATCTTCCTGGTCCTGGTGGGCGGCGTACTCGTGGATCGTTTCAGCGCGCGCGTGATGGTGCTCGCCACCACCGCCATCTGTCTGGTCGGCGCCGTGTTGACCGCACTCGGCGAGCACTTTCCGGTGATGGCCGCCGGGCGCCTACTCTTCGGCATCGGTTCGGAGACCCTGGTCGTCGCCGTCCTGGTCGCGCTGGCACAGTGGTTCACGGGCCGCTACTTCGCCCTGCAGCTCGCCCTCAACCTGAGTCTTGCGCGCCTCGGATCCTATCTCGCCGACCGCTCGCCCACTTTCGCCAAGCACCTGTACGAACAGGGCTGGCAGGCACCCCTGTGGCTCGCGGTCGGCTTTGCCGCCTTATCCTTCGCTGCCGCGGTGTTGTATTTCTACGTCGACCGCCGCCAGGCAGCCCGCGGTACGCTCGCCATGGCTCCGCGGCCGGAGCGCATCGACTGGAGCCACCTGCTGCGTTTTCCCGCCGGCTACTGGCTGCTGGTGGGCACCTGCGTGGCGTTCTACTCGGTGATCTTCCCCTTCCGCAGCACTTTTGCGATCAAGTATCTGCAGGAAGCGCAGGGACTGAGCCTGGAACAAGCCGGCACGCTCAACAGTTACGTGTTCCTTGCGGCCGCGTTCGCGACCCCGCTGTTTGGGCTGCTGCTGGATCGCACCGGCCGCAACGCGCTTCTTCTGGCCGCGGGCGCGGTGCTGCTGCCGCTGAGCTTCCTGGTGCTCGGCGCCATGCCCGGCAGCGCGGCGATATCGACGGCGCTGCTCGGTTTGAGTTTCTCCTTCCTGCCCGCGGTGCTGTGGCCCACAGTACCGCGCTATGCGGCCCCGGAACAGCTCGGCACCGCCTATGGCCTGATGACCACCCTGCAAAATGCCGGACTGTTCGCGGCGAACCTTGCGGCCGGCTACATCAACGACGTGAGCGGCGCCAGCGCGAGCAATCCGGGCGGTTACGCACCGATGCTGTGGTTCTTCGGCTTCCTGAGTGTGGTGGCCTTCTTCTGCACGGTGGCGCTGTGGCTGAGCGATCAGCGCAAATCCGCCCCCGCGCCCGCCTGAAGCGGCGAGCGCGCTAAAGCGCGGTAGCAACCGCGCGGCCGCTACGCTCTCGCGTAGTTGCTGGCGCCGAACCAGTCCACCACCACGACTGGCTCATTGCCCACGACCCAGGCGTCATGGCCGCTTGGCAATGAAGTGACATCGCCGGGACCGGCGATGAACTCTGTGCCGTCATCCATGCGGATGCCCAGTCGGCCGCTCACGTGGTACTGGAAGTGCGGCGCCGTGCAGCTGTGGGTCTTGGCAATGGGCTTCAGATCATCCGACCAGCGCCAGCCGGGCTGAAAAACCAAGCGTCCCACCTCGGCTCCGCCGATCTTGAGGATCTCGGCGCGGCCGCGCGGGAATTCGCGTGTTTCATCGGGCTGGGTAAACGTTTTGTGTTCCGTCGTTTGCATGGGTCCCCCAGACGGACGGTGCGGTTATCGTCCAAGCCGCAGTGTCTACCAACTAGTAGGTATACGCAACCCCTGCTTGCTATGATTGGCGCCGATGAGCGAACCGAAGCGCCCTGCGGCGCACACCACGACCCGTATCCTCGATGTCGCCGAGCGTCTGATGCAAACGCGCGGCTTTAACGGCTTCAGCTACGCCGACATCGCCGCCGAGGTCGGGATCACCAAGGCAAGTCTGCATTATCACTTTGCCACCAAGGCTGAACTTGGCTGCACGCTCATCGAGCGCTACAGCGGCGTCTTTGAAGACGCGCTGCAAAGAATCTTGCGCGAGCGCGCCGCGGCGCCGGCGCGGCTGCGTGCCTATGTGAAGCTCTACGCCGACGTGCTCGCCGATGAGCGCATGTGCCTGTGCGGCATGCTGGCCGCGGAATACGCCACCCTGCCGGAGGCCATGCAACGCGCTCTGCGGTCCTTCTTTGCCGCCAATGAGCGCTGGCTGACGCAGCTTCTGGAACAGGGGCAGCACGAAGGCTCCCTCACCTTGCGAGTGCCGGCGCCCGAGGGCGCCGCCATGCTGGTGGGCGCGCTTGAGGGCGGCATGCTGCTCGCACGTGCGAGCGGCGATCCGGCCAAGTTCGCTTCCGCGGCGCGCCTGCTGCTCGCGCAGCTGGAAGCGCCGGCTGTGGAACCGGCGAACCGCCGTGCACGCGTGGCGCGCTTCGCGGCGCGCCCGGCGAGGCGCAGATAGCGCGGCCGCGCGCCGATCGCAGGCGCCGCGCCAACCTCGGTAGACTTGAGTCCATGGCCTGGCTAACTCCCCTGTTTATCGGCGCGGTCGTGCTCGGCACGCTACTTGAGCTGTGGCTCTCGGCGCGGCAGGTCGCAACGGTGAGCGAGCATCGCGGCGCCGTGCCCGAACCCTTCGCCGCCAGCATCTCGGCGCAGGAGCACGCAAAAGCGGCGGACTACACCATCGCAAAGGCGCGCCTCGGGCGCCTCACCACCCTCGTGGATGCGGCGCTCGTGCTCGCGCTCACCCTCGGCGGCGGCATCGCTGCGATCGACGCCCAGTGGCGCCATACACCGTGGTCGCAGCCGTGGCTCGGCCTTGCCGTGATCGCCTCCGTCGCGCTCATCATCCAGCTGATCAACCTGCCGTTCGCGCTCTGGCGCACGTTCAAGCTCGAGGCGCGATTCGGTTTCAACCGCACCACCCCGGGGCTCTTCCTGGCTGACCTCGCCAAGGGCATGGCGCTCGCGGTGCTCCTGGGCGGACCGCTCGTTATCGCGACGCTGCTGCTCATGGAGCGCGCCGGGCGCTGGTGGTGGGTGTGGGCCTGGGCGCTGTGGCTCGCGGTGATGCTGATCATGACGTGGGCGTGGCCGGCGTTCATCGCGCCACTCTTCAACCGCTTCTCGCCCCTGAAGGACGCGGCTCTCACGGCGCGTATCGAAGCCCTGTTGCAGCGCTGCGGCTTTGCCTCCAAGGGGGTGTTCGTCGTCGACAACTCACGACGCTCGAGCCACGGCAACGCCTACTTCACCGGCATCGGGCGCTACAAGCGCATCGTCTTCTTCGACACGCTGCTCGAGCGGTTGGCGCATCCGGAGGTCGAAGCCGTGCTGGCGCACGAGCTCGGGCACTTCCGTCTCAAACACGTGCGCAAGCGACTGCTGCTGTCGGTGCTCACTACATTCCTCGGCCTCGCATTGCTCGGCTGGCTCGCCGGCAGGCCCGCCTTCTACAGCGCGCTAGGCGTCCCGGTGGCCTCGACGCACGCCGCGCTGCTGCTGTTTATGCTGGTGGTGCCGGCGTTCATGTTCTTCATTACGCCCCTTGCCTCGCTCTGGTCGCGGCGCCACGAATTCGAGGCGGATGAGTTCGCCACACGCTACGCAAGCGCACGCGAGCTCGCCACGGCGCTCGTGAAGCTGCACCGGGACAACGCGAGTACGCTGACGCCGGACCCGGTGTATGCCGCGTTCTACTACTCGCATCCGCCGCCGCTGGCGCGCATCTCGCGCCTGCGGGCCGCGGCGGCCTGACACAGACGTTCAGGGGATGTAGTAAAGATCGATCG
Source organism: uncultured Pseudomonadota bacterium (assembly GCA_963850955.1). GTDB lineage: Bacteria > Pseudomonadota > Gammaproteobacteria > Steroidobacterales > Steroidobacteraceae > 13-2-20CM-66-19. Next base: position 1,869,081 of record CAWKMW010000004.1, on the reverse strand, counting down.
TCTTACCGATGCGCTCGAGCGGTCGATAGCCCTCGAGCCACGCGTAGTCGTTTGGATTGCGCGTGCGTGCCAGTGCGGAGATCGCCACCCAGCCGCTGACGGGCTGCCGCGGCTTGAGCATCTGAAAGGGCGGCAGCGGTTCGCGCGCGAGATCCGCGCTGCCGAGGTAGGCGAGCTGCAGCTGCGCAATGCCCAGCGCCTGCGCGCGCACTTCCAGGCGCTTCAGATCCTGTCCCCAATCCAGATCCGAATCCACGAGCACGCGCTCCGGGTCCCTGACCAGCTCGTTAAAATACGGCAGGTAATCCGGATAGGCGCGCCAGAGCGTGCTCAGTTGCCAAAGCACGAGAATGAGCAGCGCCGCACGCCCCGTGACGCGCGCGTACCGGTGCGGTACCGACTCGAGCCTGCCCCAAATCCGCCAGAGGAGATAGGCGCCGCCGAGTGCCAGAAACGGGTAGAGGATCAGTACGTGGCGTACGCCGATGTTGATGCGGCTGAAAGCGCTCGCGAAGATCAGGATGGCGAGCACCAGCACCGCCGGAGCGAGCGCCCAGCCGTCGCGTTCGCGCCAGCCGGTACGCGCGAGCCACGCAAGCCCGAGCGGTCCTGCGGCGAGCAAGGGCAGCGGCGTCTTGACCGCAAGCGTCACGAGGTAGAAGTACCACCAGCCATTTAGGCTCACCTGACCGAGCAGGTACGAGCGATGGCCGCTGTCGTTGTGTGCCTTGACGGCGATGATGCCGTTCAGCAGGTCCTTGACCTCGCGCGGCAGCCACAAGTGCGGCAGTGCGACCCCAAGGAGGTGCGCGTAACCGTGCCGCGTGAGCAGGTATTGGACCGCCCAGTCGAAGCGTGTTTGCACGGCCGCGGGATCCACGTGGCGCGGCATATAGACCGCGAGCAGCGGTACGAGCGCGGCGAGTCCGACCAGGAGCAGCCCGCCGAAGCGCGCGCCGATCGCCGCGCCCGCCGCCCCCGGCCGCGCGGCCCCGCGCCAGTGCATGAGGCCCTGTAAGAGTCCCAGCGCCACGAGCGAGACACCGATGAAGGGCACGGCCGAGAATTTAGTGCCGACTGCGATGCCCGCCGTGACCCCGAAGAACACTGCATCCTTGGGCTGCGCGCTTTCGAGCCAGCGCTCGAGCGCATACAGCGCGAGCAGCGTGGTCGCCGCGGCCGCCACATCCAGCGTCGCGAGCGCCGCATGTCCGAGGATGGGCGGCACCGAGACGAGTAGCAGCACCGCCAGCAGTGCGGCGCCCGCGGAGGCGAACAGGCGTCGCGCCCATAGCCACGTGGCCAGCAAAAGCAGCGCCAGAAACGGCAGCGTGCCGGCGCGCGCGAGCAGCAGGAAACGCTCGTAGTGTCCGCCCACATAGAGGATGTCTTTGCCTTCCTGCGTACCATCCGGCGGCGGGGTGCCGAACGAGCGTGCGCCGGCGAGGTACGGTCCGAGGGCGAGCAGTACGCGCGCGAGCGGCGGATGCTCGGTGTCGTACTCGTAGTGCCCGCGGTCGAGCAGCTCAAGACCGGCCGCCAGATGTTCCGGCTCATCCCAGGTGTTGCTGTAGATGCGCCAGCTGCCCGCGGCCAGCAGACAGGCCACGAGAATGATGAGCGCCAGGGCGCCGCGCACTGCCGCGACGGAGTGCGCTCGGCGAAGAGCGCTCAGGTCAGGCTCCGAACGGGTGCCGCAGCACGATGGTCTGCTCGCGTTCCGGCCCGGTTGAGATCATGTCGATCGGGACCTCGACGAGACGCTCGAGACGCTCAAGATAGCGACGCGCGTTAGCCGGCAGTGCCTCGTAGCCGGTAACGCCCACGGTGCACTCGGGCCACCCCGGCAGCTCCTCGTACACCGGCTCGACGTCCGCATAACCCTCCACGCTCATCGGCGGCTCCGGCGTGACCGCGCCGTTGATCCGATAGCCGACACAGATGCGGATCGTGTCCAGGCCGTCTAGTACGTCGAGCTTGGTGATGCACAATCCGGAAACGCTCGAATTCACGATCGAGCGGCGCAACGCCACCGAGTCGAACCAGCCGCAGCGACGGCGCCGACCGGTGACCGAGCCGAACTCGTGCCCAACGCGTGACAGATGCTCGCCGTACTCATCGAACAGTTCGGTCGGAAACGGTCCCGCGCCGACGCGCGTCGTGTAGGCCTTGACGATGCCGAGCACGGCATCGAAGGCGCGCGGTCCGAGGCCCGTGCCGGTGGCGGCAAAGCCGGCCGTGGTGTTGGAGGAGGTGACGAAGGGATAGGTGCCGTGGTCCACATCGAGCATGGCGCCTTGCGCTCCCTCGAACAGCACGTTCGCATCCGTAGCACGCAGCTGGTGCAGGGCGAGCGTCACGTCCGTCACCAGCGGGGCGATCTGCTCGGCCATCGACAGTTGCGCGTCGAGGGTTTTCTGGAAGTCCACCGCCGGCACGCGGTAGTAGTTTTGTAGCACGAAGTTGTGAAAGTCGAGCACCTCGCCGAGCTTGGCGGCGAAGCGGTCGCGCTGAAACAGGTCCGCCACGCGCAACGCGCGTCGTGCGGCCTTGTCCTCGTACGCAGGACCGATGCCGCGCCCGGTGGTACCGATGGCGTTCAGGCCGCGCGCGCGCTCGCGCGCCTGATCGAGCAGCACGTGCGAGGGCAGAATCAGCGGGCAGTGTGGCGAGATGCGCAGGCGCTCGAACACCGGTACGCCCTGCTCGCCCAGCATGCGGCTCTCGCTCAGCAGCGCTTCCAGCGAGAGCACCACGCCGTTGCCGATGAAACAGCGCACCTGCTCGCGCAAAATTCCGGAAGGAATCAGCGACAGGACCGTCTTCTTGCCGGCGATGACGAGCGTGTGGCCGGCGTTGTGGCCACCCTGAAAGCGCGCCACCGCCGCGGCGCGTTCGGTGAGCAGGTCGACGACCTTGCCCTTGCCTTCATCCCCCCACTGGGTGCCGATGATGACGACGAATCGTCCCATGCCCTATCTGACTCCTAGCAGCCTGTCGGACTTAGATCAGGGATAATCACGCTCGTCGATCTCACTGCAGTGGTACTCCATGAGCAACTTTCGACCGATCAACCGCGACACGGGATTTTTGCTGCCACCGTCGGTGGATGAGTGGCTGCCGCAGCGGCATCTGGCGCGCTTTGTGGTGGAAGTGATCGACGGACTGGACCTGTCGGAGCTGGAGAAGGTCTACCGCGGATCGGGCTCGGCGTCGTATCACCCGGCGATGCTGCTGGGGTTGCTGGTGTATGGCTACGCCACGAAGGTGTTTTCCAGTCGGGCTTTGGAGCGCGGGACGTACGACTCGGTGGCGTTTCGCTACATCGCCGGCAACGAGCATCCCGATCACGACACGATTGCCGCCTTCCGCAAGCGCTTCCTCGGGCACATTGAGGCCTTGTTCCTCGAGGTGCTCAAGCTTGCGCGCACGCTGGGGATGCTGAAGCTGGGGACTGTGGCGCTCGATGGCACCAAGGTGCACGCCAACGCGAGCCGCCACAGTGCGCTCTCTTACGGTCACGCCAAGAAGATCGAGAAGCAGCTGCGGGGTGAGGTCAAGCAGCTGCTGAGGCTCGCCGAGCGGGCGGATGACGCGGATGTGCCCGACGGGATGGCGATCCCCGAGGAGCTGGAGCGGCGTGAGGAGCGCCTCGCTGCGATCGCCGCGGCGAAGGCGAAGATCGAAGCGCGCGTGCAAGAGCGCGAGCAGGTGGCCTATGAAGAGAAGCTCGCCGCGCGTGAGAAGCGCCCCGGCCAGAAGCCCCGTGGCCGGCCACCGCAACCGCCCAGCGGTGCGGTGGAGGCGAAAGAGCAGATTAATCTCACGGACGAGGACTCGCGGATCATGCCGGTGCCCGGCGGCGGCTTTGATCAGTCCTACAACGCCCAGGCCGTGGTAGCCGCGGGCAGTTTGCTCATCGTGGCCCAGGACGTCACTCAGGCGGCGAACGACAAGGGCCAGCTCGTGCCGATGCTGCAGAAGCTTAAGACACTGCCGCGGCAGTTGGGTCGTGCCCGACGGCTGCTGGCCGACAATGGCTACTTGAGTGAAGCGAACGTCGAGCACTGCGCGGCGGCGAAGATCGAACCGCTGATGGCCTTGGGCCGTGAGCGTCACCATGCCAGTTGGCGGCAGCGCTTTGCAGCGGCCGGCACACCTCCGCCCGCCTCGGCGACCGCGATGCAGAAGATGGTGCATCGACTGAAGACCCCGGCAGGCCGCAAGCTCTATGCGCTGCGCAAACAGACTCCCGAACCGGTGTTCGGCATCATCAAATCGGCACTCGGGTTCCGGCAGTTCTCGTTGCGGGGACTGAAGAACGTCAAGGGCGAATGGAATCTGGTCACGATGAGCTGGAACATCAAGCGGATGTTCGCCCTGCAACCGGCCTGAGCGGATCACAGGCGCGACTGTGCTAACAGTTTGAACTCTGATTGACATGAACTGTCTGAAATCCCTTGGTCTTTCCCGTCGATTCGAAATCCTCAGTCCGACAGGCTCCTAGCGCACGAGAAACAGGATGATCACGCCCACCAGCATGCTGCCCAGGCCTGCAATGCGCAACTCGCGGTCGCGCACTTGCACCAGTTTGGCGAGTGCGCGCTTCAGCCCCTGCGGATTCAGAAACGGCGCGATGCCTTCCATCACGAAAAACAACCCGAGGGCGGCCAACAGGTCCGTTAGGTTAATCGTCATGCGCGTGCCGCAGGGCGCTTCAGCGATGCGGGGCGGGGACCTTGGATGCGCCGGCATCCTTCAGGTACTTGAAGAACTCCCCATCCGGCGTCACGACCAGCAGATCGCCATCCTTGCCGAGCGAGCGATCGTAGGCCTGCATGCTGCGGTAGAAGGCGTAGAACTCAGGATCCTTCGCGTAGGCGCGCGCGTAGGTCTGGGCGGCGGCGGCGTCACCCTCGCCACGGATGCGCAGCGCGTCGCGCTCCGCATCCGCGATGATCACGGTGCGCTGGCGCTCCGCGGAGGCGCGGATGCCAGCGCTCGCCTGCTGCCCTTCCGCGCGCAAGCGGCTCGCGGTCTTGGCGAAGTTCTGCTTCATGCTCTCGTAGACGCGCGCCGCCACTTCTTCGGGAAGATCGATGCGCTGCACGCGCACGTCGATGAGATCGACCCCGAGCGCTGCGGCCTTGCCGCTCGCCTGTCCGAGCATCTCTCCGGTGACCGCCGCGCGCTCGCTCGAGACGACCTGCTGCAGGGTGCGCTGCGCCACGACCGTCTTGATGCCGTCCTTGACGATCTCCGAGAGCCGCTCGCCGGCGACCTCCTCGCCCCCGCCGGTCGTGATGTAGAAGAGCGACGGGTCCTTCACCTTCCACTTGATGTAGAAGTCAACGATCAGGCCGCGGCCATCGTTCGTGAGGAAGGTCTCGCCCGTATACGACTGCGAGAGGATGCGGTTGTCGAACTTGGTGACCGTGTTCCAGGGCCACTTGAAGTGCAGCCCCGGCGGGTAGTGTGTGCCGACGATGGCGCCGAACTGCTTGACGATGGCGTATTGCGTCGCGCTCACGGTGAACATCGACAAGCCGGCGAGGATCAAGAGCGCGGCGACGGCGACGTAGAAGGCGAAGTAGCGCGAATTCATCAGCGCTCACCCCGCCCGCGGGCCTCGACCGTCACCTGATCGGGCTCCTTAGTGCCGCTGGCGGCGGCGGCCTCGGGCGTCGCCTGCTCGCCCTCGCGCGCATTGCTCTTCTCGAGCAGCTTGTCGATCGGCAGGTAGATCATGTTGTTGCCGGCCTTGCCATCGATCAGCACCTTGTGGGCGCGCGCCAGTACGTTCTCCACGGTGTCCATGTACAGACGCCGCCGCGTGACTTCCGGGGCCTGTGCGTAGACCACCTCGAGCTGCGAGAAGCGCGACGCCTGGCCTTCCGCTTCGGCCACCACCCGCGCCTTGTAGCCCTCCGCATCCTGCTGCATGCGCGCGGCGGTGCCTTGCGCGACCGGCAGGATGCCGTTGGCGTAGGCCTCGGACTCCAGAATGAAGCGCTCCTTATCGGCTTGCGCCTTGTTGGCGTCGTTGCGCGAGGGAATGACCGCCTCGGGTACCTGCACGTCTTGGAGGTTCACGGTCGTGACGGTGATGCCGGAGTTGTAGTAGTCGAGCGTGTGCTGGATCAACTCTTTGGTGCGGCGGGTGATCTCCGGCCGGGTACCCCCCACCTGCACATCATCGAGGGTGCTGCGGCCGACGATCTCGCGGATCGCGCTCTCGCTCACCTCGCTCAAAGTCATCTCCGGGTCGCGCACGCTGAACAAGGTCTTCACCGGGTCGGAGAACTGGTACTGCACGGCGAAGTGCACATCAATCAGATTCACATCGGAGGTCAGCACGCGCGACTTGAAGTCACTCGAGTTCACGCTCGCGATATTCACCTTGGTGACGCTCTCGATCGGCCAGGGCGCGCGCCAGTGCCAGCCCGGATCCGTGACGCCGGCGAAGCGACCAAAGCGCTGCACCACGCCGCGCTCGGCCTGCTTCACCTGATAAAAGCCGCTGGCGATCCACAGGCACACGATGAGCGGCGCCACGATCAAAAACAGCGAACCGCTCTCGGGGCCGCCGCCGCCCGGGTGCAGCAGCGCCTCGAGCTTGCGCTGCCAGCTCTTCAGGCGCTCATCAAGGTCCGGGCCGCCCGCTCCGGGACGGCGTCCCCACGGGCTTTTCTGGCCACCATTCGGTTGATTCCACGCCATACGAGAGGTCTGCGCTTGAGCGCTATTTCGACACGGTGAAAACGGCGCTCGATTGTAGGTAGTGCTCCGCAGGGGCACAAGGCATGTCGCTCGTCTGCACCTCGAGAATCTGCACGCCGCTGGTGCGGGCGAGGGTCAGCAATTCCAGGTCGGGCAACTCTACGGCCAGTTCTATGGAGCCATCGTCTGCGGAGGTCTCCGAGCGCACTGCCTGGGCCGCGTACAGACGCGAGCGCAGCGCGCCGGCACTCGCCGGCACCCGCAGGCGCGCGCGGCGCGCAAAGCGCGCCAGGCGTTCGGCCACGGCGTTGGCGAGCAGGTCGAGCCCGAGATGTTGCTGGGCGGAAATCCACACCGCGACCGCGCGGCCGTCGGCGTTACGCTCGATGCGCGGCGTGCTCTCCAGACGATCAATCTTGTTGTAGACCAGCAGCTGCGGGATCTGCTGCGCGCCGATCTCGGCGAGCACTGCATCGACCTGCGCGATCTGCTCCTCGCGGCGCGGGTTGCTCGCATCCACCACGTGCAGCAGCAACGTCGCCGCCCGCGCCTCGGTGAGCGTCGACTGGAAGGCCGCCACCAGCTCGTGCGGCAGCTCGCGTATGAAACCCACCGTGTCGGCGACCACCACCGCCGCGCCTCCCGGCAGCACAATGCGCCGCACGGTCGGATCGAGTGTCGCGAACAGCTGGTCCGCCACGTAGGCATCGGCGCCCGTGAGGGAGCGAAACAGCGTTGACTTGCCGGCGTTGGTGTAGCCGACCAGCGCGAGCGAGGGCACCGGGATCTCCGCGCGCATCTGGCGCCCGGTCTCGCGCTGCTGGCGGATCCTCTGCAGGCGCTTGGTGAGTAACTTCACGCGCTGACCGATGATGCGCCGGTCAGTTTCCAGCTGCGTCTCGCCCGGACCGCGCAACCCGATGCCGCCCTTCTGGCGCTCCAGGTGCGTCCAGCCGCGCACCAGGCGGCTGGCGATGTGCTTCAGCTGTGCGAGCTCCACCTCGAGCTTGCCCTCGAAGCTGCGCGCGCGCTGCGCGAAGATATCGAGGATGAGTCCGTTGCGGTCGAGCACCCGCCGTTCGATGAGTTTCTCGAGGTTGCGCTCCTGACTGGGCGAGAGCGCGTGATCGATGAGGATGACGTCCGCCGCAGCGGCGCGCGCGGCCTCTTTAAGTTCCTCGGCCTTGCCACTGCCGACGAAGTAGCGTGGATCCGGTCGATCCCGCCGGCCTGTTACGGTGGCGACCGGCAGCGCGCCGGCCGAAACGGCCAGCTGCTGGAATTCCTGCAGGTCCTCCGGATCTACGGGTGCGCCCAGCCCCAGGCGCACGAGTACCGCGCGCTCACCAGTCCTTGGGCGTTCGAACACTCAGGCTTCCCGTAGCGAGGGACATTATTCGGCGGGCGTCTCAGGAGCCGCGCCGCCTTCTTCTGCGGACAGGCGCACGTTGCGAGCCGGTACCACGGTGGAAATCGCGTGCTTGTAGACCATCTGGCTGACGGAGTTCTTCAGCAGAACAACGAACTGGTCAAAGGAGTCGATCTGACCTTGTAGCTTGATGCCATTGACGAGGTAGATCGATACCGGCACCCGCTCCTTGCGCAGCGCATTCAGGAAAGGGTCTTGCAGGGATTGGCCTTTGGCCATCGTGTTCTCCTTATTTTTTCGCTTCGAGTTGTGCAGCAGACAAATGGGACCGCAACTGAAACGTTCCGTGTTCCCGCGATCTCAAAAGAACAAGCTTATGGGTCCCGACAAATGCGGGGCCACCGACGCGAGCATCTTAACATGCGTCTTCCGTCAAAGCCCAAGCGCGGCCAGTTGGGCGCCTATGTCTCGAATCCACGACAGGGGCGCGGTTAAGTCCGGGTCCATCCATTCGCCTAAGGCTTCGCCGCGGAGCCAGGTCAGTTGCCGTTTGGCCAGTTGGCGTGTCGCAGCAACCCCACGTCTCACCGCTTCCTCGAGGTCATAATCGCCCTCCAGGTGCGCCCACAGCTGCCGGTATCCGACCGCCCGCATGGCGGGGTGGCGGGCCGTAAGATCCCCGCGGGCCCGCAGGCCCTGGACCTCTTGCAGAAACCCCGCGGCCATCATGGCGGCGAATCGCCGGGCGAGCCGCTCGTGCAACACCGCGCGCTCAGGCGGCGCCAGCACCCAGTAACGCAGCGGCCAATCGGCCAACGGACTCACGCGCGCACGCTGCAGCTCGGAGATCCTCTGCCCGGTGCTCAGGCACACCTCGAGCGCGCGCTGAATACGCTGCCCGTCCGCCGGGGCGATCCGGGCGGCGGCTTGCGGGTCCAGTCGGGCGAGTTCGGCGTGCAGGGCCGGCCAGCCCACGCGGCGGGCGCGCTCGTCCAGCTCGGCCCTGAGTGCAGGGGCCGCCTGCGGCAGGACAGCAAGGCCGTGCAGCAGCGCACGCAGATAAAGGAGCGTGCCTCCCACCAGAAGCGGCACACGGTCACGGCCATGGATGTCGCGGATGCACTCGAGCGCATCGGCCACGAAGCGACCCGCGGAGTAGCTCTCGGTGGGCTCGCAGATGTCGATCAGGTGGTGTGGAATGCGGGCCCGCAGCGCCGCACAGGGCTTGGCACTACCGACGTCGAGTCCACGGTAGACGAGTGCCGAGTCGACGCTGACGATCTCCACCGGTGCGCGCTCGGCGAGCGCGATGGCCCAGTCGGTCTTGCCGGCGCCCGTGGGCCCGGTGAGCACGAGCACGGGCAGCCGCTCAGCGGCTCGGCGCGCACCCGACACTCAGCGGCCCCGCAGGAACAGCTGGTCCAACTGCTGCAGGGTGAGGCGCGTCCAGGTGGGGCGGCCATGATTGCACTGGTTGGCCCGCTCGGTGGCTTCCATCTGGCGCAGGAGCGCATTCATCTCCTCGATACTCAGGCGACGGTGGGCGTGAATCGCGCTGCGACAGGCGAGTGCGCCGAGGAAGCGGTCGGCGGCGCCTTCCAGGTGGTGGGTACGGGTATCGAGGGCGAGATCGGCCAGCAGGGACGTCACGACGGCGCGAATCTCGCGCAGGCTCAGCACGGCCGGTACGCGCCGCAGCGCGAGCCGCGTGTCCCCGAGGGCATCGATTTCAAAGCCGGCCGCCTCCCACTGCTCGCGTTCTTCGAGAATGCGTGCCAGTTCGTGCGCCTTGACCTCGAGCACGATCGGCTCCAGCAGGTGTTGGGAGACTAGAGCGGAGCGCTGGCGCTCAGCCTTGAAGCGCTCGTACAGCACCCGCTCGTGGGCGGCGTGCATGTCAACGAGCACCATGCCCTCGGAGTTCTGCGCCAGGATGTACGCACCATGCAACTGCGCGAGCGCGGTTCCCAGCGGCTCATCCCCCTGCGGCAAGCCGACGGCCGCCGTGGCCCCGCGGACCGCGGCGACCAGCTGCCAGGGATCGCGCGCGGCACTGTAGAGCGACAGGGAAACCCCCGGTGCAGGACCGCCGCCGTTGCCGGGCTCCCCGTGTGCGGCCGACTCGCGCGCGCCCATACCCTGGAAGGCGCCCGTTGCGGCGGCGGGCGCGGTCACATCAGGCCGGGTGTCGGCGAGCGCCCGCTCGAGTGCGCGGAAGACGAACTCGTGGATCTGCCGGCTGTCGCGGAAGCGCACCTCGAGTTTCGCCGGGTGCGCGTTGACGTCGACCAGCGGCGGGGGGAGTGTCAGGTAGAGCACGTAGGCGGCATGCCGACCGTGATAGAGCACGTCACGGTACGCCAGTCGCACCGCGTTCATCAGCACCCGGTCGCGCACGCTTCGACCATTGACGAACCAGAACTGCTGGTCGGCCTGCGCGCGCGAGCGTGTTGGCAGCCCTGCCCAGCCAGACAGCAACACGGGTCCGGCGGCATGGCGCACCGCGATCGCCGCGGCGGCAAAGTCCTCACCCAGCACCTGCTCCAGACGCCCCCGTTCGTCGGCGCCGACCGCGGGCGCATCGAGCAATACGCGCGCGCCCTGGCGCAGACGGAAGCTCACGTCAAAACGCGACAGTGCCAGGCGCTCAACGAGAGTGGTGATGTGCGAAAGCTCCGTGGCGTCGCTGCGCACAAACTTGCGTCGCGCCGGCACGTTGAAGAACAAGTCCCGCACCTCGACGGTCGTACCGGGCGGTTGCGCGGCCGGGCGCACCTCAGCGTGCATCCCGCCCTCGCAGAGGATCTCGGCCCCGGCCTCCGTCCCGGAGGCCCGTGAGGCGATGCGCAGCCGCGCCACCGAGCCGATCGAGGGCAGCGCCTCGCCGCGAAAGCCGAGCGTACTTACCGCCTCAAGCTCCTCGAGGGAAGCGATTTTGCTCGTGGCGTGGCGCGCGAGCGCGAGCGGCAGCTCTTGCGCTTCGATGCCGCGACCATCGTCTCGTACCCGCACCAGCCCCACACCGCCGCGCTCCACGTCGATCTCAATACGCGTCGCGCCCGCATCGAGACTGTTTTCGACGATTTCCTTGACGACCGAAGCAGGCCGTTCGATCACTTCGCCGGCGGCAATCTGATCGACAAGTTCTCCGGAAAGGATGCGGATAGGCATGCAGGCGCCCAAGTTTACAGGCGAAACCTGCGCGCGCGGCGGCCGCGGCCGCGTATTCGCACACTCTAGGGGGTGGCGGGGCCGCCGGAAGCGTCCGCGGCGCTGGCCAGGGTGTCGCGTCGCTGCTGCTTGAAGCGCGTGCCGTCCGGGGGGTTCTGCACGAAGAAGCTACGTATGCCGCTCGCGATCGCATCGGCGAGCCGTGCCTGCTGGCTGGCATTCTTCAGGCGCCGCTCCTCCTCGGGATTGGAGATATAGGCGGTCTCGACCAGCATGGAGGGGATATCGGGGGACTTGAGCACGACGAAGCCGGCGTGCTGCACCTGCGCCTTGCGCACCTCCCCGACGCTCTCCAGGGCACTCACCACGCGCTCGGCGGCACTCGCGCTCACGCCGATGATCTCGCTTTGCGTGGCATCCAGCAGCACCGGCGCCAGAGCGCCCTTGTCATCCAGGCGCACGCCGCCCATGAGGTCCGCGGCGTTCTCGCGCTCGGCCAGCCAGCGCGCGGCTTCGCTCGAGGCCCCGTGCACGGAGAGCACGTAAACGGAGGCCCCGGAAATGCTGCGGTCGCTGATCGAATCGGCGTGCACGGACACAAACATGTCCGCACGCGCGAGGCGCGCGCGGTGGATACGGTCGCGCAGCTCGAGAAATTCGTCCCGGTCGCGGGTGAGCACCGCCCGCATACCCGAATCGGCGTTGATGCGCTCGGCGAGCGCGCGCGCGATCGCGAGCGTCACGTCCTTCTCCCGCGTGCCGCCGCGTCCGATCGCCCCGGGATCCTGGCCGCCGTGACCGGCATCCACGGCGACGATGACGTCGCGGTTTGCTTCGTCGGGGGCGTGCACGGCGTGCACGGCTCGGGAGTCCACCGGCGCGGTGGCCGCCATCATCGGTTCACCCAGATTCAACACCAACTGCCGACCCCCGGCCTCGTCGCCCATCCAGCGGCTGTGCGGCGCCAGAGGGGCCGTAATCTGCAATACCACACGCAACGTGCCCCCGGGTTGCGGCCCCCAGCGCACTGCGGTCACGACGCCGGCCGGCGCCGGCAGGCTCAGACCCGCAAGATGGCGCGTATGCCGGAGGTCGATGACGAGGCGGTCCGGACGCTCGAGCGTAAAAATGTTCTCGACGACCCCCTCATCCAGATCGAGCGTGACACGGGCCGAATCGGCCCCGGCAAAGAGGTGAATGGCGCGCAGCTCGGCTGCCGCAAGCGGAGCACAAAGCATCCAGCCCAGCAGTGCGGCAGGCATCCCCCAATAAAAGACCTTTTTAATCATTAAGTTCGCAGCACTACCTTGTGCGTAATCTACGGCGTCGGCACGTCCATTTCAAGGCGCCACACCTGAGCGCCCTGTGTAGCGGGACGATTCAGGTTGGGACAAGTTCCCGCAGCCAGCGCTCCCCGAGGCCCGAGTGTGCCTGAACGTCGATCGCGTGTGCATCGGTGAGCACCCGCAGCGACAAGGTGAGGTCGGGGGGCGGCAGATGCCCGCTGCCCCGCTCAGGCCACTCGATGAGCCAGAGGTACCCCTCCTGCGCCCACTCGCGCAGGCCGAGCGCGTCCAGCTCCTCCGGAGCGCGCAGGCGATAAAGATCCGCATGCAGCACGGTGAGTTCGTTAAGGCGATAGAGCTCGACCAGCGTGTAGGTGGGGCTGCGGACGGCGGCGGTGACGCCCTGCGCGCGCAGGAAGCCGCGCACCAGGGTCGTCTTGCCGGCACCGAGCTCCCCGGTCAGAAAGAGGACCGCGAGTTCGCGGCCGGCGGGACGGGTGCGCGCAAGTTGAGCGCCCCACTCCTCCGTATCCTCCTCGCAGCGGGCCAGCCGGCGCACCCGCGCCCTCAGAGATTCACGCAGTGGTGCAGCTCGCGTGTGAGATCCCCGGCCAGCACCCCACGCTCGCCGGCGCGCGCGGCCGCATCTCCGGCCATGGCGTGCACGAGCACCCCGACACGCGCGGCGGCCCAGTGGTCGTGGCACTGCGCGAGAATCCCGGCGATTGCGCCGGTCAGCACATCCCCGGTGCCTGCGGTGGCCATGCCGGGATTGCCACGCTCGCAAACTCCGGGAGTTCGGCCGCGCGCCCCGACCAGGGTTCCCGCACCCTTGAGCACGATGGTGCCGTGGAAGCGCTCGAGGAGACGGTCGAGGGCGGTGAGGCGGTCATGCTGGATGTCCTGCGCGCTCACGCTGAGCAGCCGCCCCGCTTCCCCCGGATGCGGTGTCAGGATCCAGTCTTCGCGCGCCCGCGTAGGGCCCTCGGCCAGAAGATTGAGGGCGTCAGCATCGACGACCAGGGGCTTGCCCGAATCGAGCACGACATCGAGCGCACTCTTCGCCCAGGCCGAGCGTCCAAGCCCGGGGCCAACCGCGATGACATCGGCGCGCCCGATCGCCTCGGCGAGCACGCTCGGATCGGTGAGCGCGATGCAGATGAGCTCGGGGCGACCCGCGGCGATCGCGGCCACATTCTCCGGCGCCACCGCGACACTCGTGAGTCCGGCACCGACGCGCAGGCACGCCTCTCCGGCGAGCCGGGCAGCGCCGGGCATACCGCTGCCGCTGCCGACGATCAGCACGCGGCCGAAGTCGCCCTTGTTAGAGGAGCGCGGGCGCCGCGGCAGTGCTTCGTGGATCTCCGATTCGACGATGCGCGTGAGGCGCGGCACCGGTTGCGCCGAGGGCGCCGGTGAGATCTCTAGATCGTCGCAGAAGATGGTGCCGGCGAACTCCGGACCCTCGCCGACGAACAACCCGGTCTTCAGTCCCACGAAGGTGACCGTCGCCTCCGCCCGAATGGCCTCCTCGCCGAGCACCGTGCCCGCATCGCTGTCGAGGCCGGACGGGACGTCGAGCGCAAACACCGGCTTGCCGCTTTGGTTGATGGCGCGGATCACCGGGGCGAGGTCGCCACGCACATCGCCCCTGAGCCCCGTGCCGAGCAGCGCATCGACGATGACTTCCCCGGCGCTTAAGTATTCGGGGGCAAAGGGGTGCACGGCGACGCCGCTGCCGCGCAAGTCCGAGTACGCCTGGCGGGCATCCCCCTGCAGCTTCTCCGGTGAGCCGGCCGCGAGCACCGTCACCGTGAGTCCGGCGGCCTGCGCGAAGCGCCCGAGCACATAGCCGTCGCCGCCGTTGTTGCCGGTGCCGCAGACGATGACGATGCGGTGCGCCATGGGCCAGCGGGTGCGCAGGTAGCGCAGCGCCGCCTCCCCGGCCCGTTTCATCAGCGTATAGCCGGACACGCCCAGTTGCTCGATGGCGTATGCATCGAGCGCCCGCACCTGGGCCGTGGAATACATCGCGACCGGCAATGCCATGGGGCTCATTATACTGTCGGGCGTGGTACTGCCATGACGCAGCTTTCCCCCGGCGACCTTGCGCGGCTCAAGCAGCAGTTCCGAGAGCGCGCCCGCGCCCTCGGTTTTGCCGCCCTTGGCGTCGCCCCCACCGCGATCCCCGAGGATGAGCGGCATCTGATCAAATGGCTCGCGGAGGGCTTCCATGGCGGGATGCACTACATGCAGCGCCACGGGCTCATGCGCAGCCGGCCGCAGGACCTGAAGCCCGGCACGGTGCGGGTGCTGAGCGCGCGCATGGACTACTGGCCTGGCGAGGCCCGCGCCGCCGCCCGCGTGCTCGCGGACCCGCAGCTCGGGTACATCTCGCGCTATGCGCTCGGTCGCGACTATCACAAGGTCCTCAGGCGCGCGCTCGCAACCCTCGCCACTGACATGCAGCGGCAGATCGGACCCTTCGGCTACCGCGTGTGCGTCGACACCGCCCCGGTGCTTGAGCGCGCGCACGCCCGCGACGCGGGCCTGGGCTGGATCGGCAAGCACACGAATCTCATCGCGCGCGAGGGCGGCTCCTGGTTCTTTCTCGGGGAGATCCTCACCGACCTGCCGCTGCCTGAAGATGCGCCGGCGAGTGCGCACTGCGGCACTTGCCAGGCGTGTCTGCCCGCCTGCCCAACGGGGGCCATCGTCGCCCCCTGGCGCCTGGATGCGCGGCGCTGCATCTCCTACCTCACCATCGAACACAGCGGCGCGATCCCGCTCGAACTGCGCCGGCCGATCGGCAACCGCATCTACGGCTGCGATGACTGCCAGCTCGTGTGCCCGTGGAACAAATTTGCGCAGAGCGCGGCGCATCCGGATTTCAAGGTGCGCCACGCGCTCGACGCCGCCGCGCTGCCGCAGTTGTTTCGCTGGACCGCGGCGCAGTTTGAGGAGCGCATGCGCGGCTCGGCGATCTACCGCATCGGCTACGAGCGCTGGTCGCGCAACATTGCTGTCGCCCTGGGCAACGCACCCACTAACGCACAGGTTCTCGGTGCGCTCGAGGAGCGGCGCAAAGACCCGTCCGCTCTCGTGCGCGAGCACGTGACGTGGGCGCTCGCGCAGCACCGGCACGCGGCCTGACGCGTTTGGCGCAGCGCGTGCCCTAGGGCCTGTTAACACTACTGACGTAGTGCTTCCACGATGAGCGCAAAATAAATGAAGGCGATGAACACCAGGTCGAGTTTGTCGAAGCGACTGAAGATGCGGCGAAAGCCTTTGAGCCGTCGGAATAAGCGCTCGATCTCGTTGCGACGTTTATATAGAGCTTTCTTGAGCCTCCAGGGCTCGACCCGGTTCGGATGCGGTGGCACGACGGGAATGAAGCCCAGGTCGAAAGCAAGTTGTCGGGTTTCATCGCCTTCATACGCGCAGTCCATCAGCAGGTGGCAGGCCATGGGCAGTTCGGGAATGGAGCGCAGTAACGCGCGCCCCTCGGGAGCATCTCCGGCTTGTCCTGGGGAGAGTGAAAACCCTATGGCGCATCGAGCACTCGCGGCAACCATATGAACTTTTGTGCTCCAGCCGCCACGGGATTTGCCGATCGCTTGAGGGCCGTTTTTTTTAGAGCACCGGTACCATCCGGATGAACCTTCACGATCGTACTGTCCAGACTCACCGCTTCGATCTTGATGCGGATGAGCTGTTCGCGCTGCAGCTCGGCAAAAAGCCGATCCAGAACCCCCGCTTTTGCCCAGCGATTCATGCGCGTGTAGATCGTATGCCAGTTACCGAAGCGCTTCGGCAGCGCGCGCCACTTGCAGCCGTTCTCCGCGACAAACAGGATCGCGTTAATCACGTTGAGGTTCTCATGCGAGACGTTGCCACGATGAATCGGCAAGTGCGGCTCGATCCGTGCGTACTGTTCGGGTGTGATTTCCATACCCACAGCATATCACTTAGTGTTAACAGGCCCTAGGGGCGCGTAACGCGGATGTTGTCGATGAGACGCGCCTTGCTCAGGCGCGCCGCGGTGAGTACCACAAGCTCGCGCGTTTGCGGCGTTGGGGCCGCGAGATCCGCCGCCTGGCGGACGGCAAAGTAATCCGGGTGCAGATCGGCGCTCTCGAGCGCCCGAAATCCAGAGCGCTCGATGCTCGCGAAGTCCGCATCACCCGCCGCCAGGCGCGTGGCGGCCGCCGTGAGTGTCGCGTAGATGCTCGGGGCACGCGCACGCTCCGCGGCTGTGAGGTACTGGTTGCGCGAACTCATCGCCACCCCGTCGGCGTCGCGCACTGTGGGTGCCGCCACGATCCGCACCGGCATGCACAGGTCCGCCACCATACGGCGGATGATGGTGAGCTGCTGGAAGTCCTTCTCGCCAAACACCGCGATCTCAGGCGCCACGATGTGTAGCAGCTTGGCGACCACCGTGCTCACACCCTCAAAGTGCCCGGGACGAAACTCGCCGTCCAGAATGCGTGACAGCCCCGGCACCTCGACCTTGGTGGCACGCCCGGCGCCGTGCGGATAGATCTCCGCCACGTCCGGCATGAACATCAGATCACAGCCCGCGGCGGCGAGCATGCGCTCATCGTCGCGCGGCGTGCGCGGATAGTGGGCGAAGTCTTCATTCGGCCCGAACTGCATCGGATTGACGAAAATGCTGGCGACGAAGCGCTCGCCGCGCTGCCGCGCCACCTCGATCAGACTGACGTGACCGGCGTGCAGGTTGCCCATCGTCGGCACGAAGGCGACGCGGAGCGCCTCGCGCTGCCAGCCGCGCACCCGCTCGCGCACGGCGGCGATGGTGGTGACTGTCTCCATGGCTACTGAAAAGCGTGTTCGGGTGCGGGGTACTCGCCCTGCTTGACGGCATGCACGTAGCGCTGCAGCGCGTCGAGGTTGCTGTGCGCACCGTCCATGAAGTTGCGCACGAAGCGTGGCTTGCGCCCGGTGGTGATGTCGAGCATGTCGTAGGTCACCAGGATCTGCCCGTCGGTGCCGGGCCCGGCGCCAATGCCGATGACCGGCACGTGCAGCGCCTCGGTAATCGTCGTGCCCAGGCTCGCGGGAATGCACTCCAGCAGCACGATATCCGCGCCGGCCGCTTCCAGCTGGCGCGCTTCCTCGAGCAGCCGCGCGGCAGTCTCACGCTCGCGCCCCTGCACGCGAAAACCGCCGGTCTTGTGCACCGACTGCGGCTTCAGTCCCACGTGGGCGCAGACGGCGATGTCGTGGCCGGTGAGGAACTCGACGATTTCGGTCTGCTTGCCGCCGGACTCAAGCTTCACCATCTTGGCGCCCCCTTCCTGCATCAGGCGCACGGAATGCGTGAGCGCGAGATCCCGGGAGGGGTAGCTCATGAAGGGCAGATCGGCGATGAGGAAGGGGCGGTGCAGGCCGCGCGCCACCGCGGCGCTGTGATACACCATCTGGTCCATGGTGACCGGCACGGTCGTGTCGTAGCCCTGAATCACCATGCCGAGCGAATCGCCGACCAACACGACGTCGACGTCGGCCGTGTCCAGGAGCACCGCGAAGCTCGCGTCGTAACAGGTGAGACTTGCGATCTTCTCGCCGTCCGCCTTCATGCGCGCAAGCGTCGCGAGCGTGACCGGCGGGCGGCTCACATCCCGCTGCAGGTGCGTGTACATGAGAGCGAGTGTAGCTAGATCGCGCGGCTGCGCAACGGGTTGTAGTACAGGCGCCCGCGCGTCATGCGCTTGATCGCCGCCAGGAGCTCATCGTAGTCGCGCTGATTGGCGATCGGGTCAATGGAGGCCGCGTTCACGATCAGAAGCGGTGCCGCCGCGAACTCGTGGAAGAAGCGCGCGTACGCTTCGTTGAGGCGCTCCAGGTACTGCCGGTCGATGTATTGCTCGTAGTCAACGCCGCGCTTGGCGATGCGCTCGATGAGCACATCGACGGGTGCCTGCAGATACACCACGAGGTCTGGCTTGGGCGCCTGGATATCCAGTTTCGCGTACAGCTGCTCGTAGAGGGCGTATTCGGCCTCATCCAGCGTCACCCGGGCGAATAGGCGGTCCTTTTCCAGCAGGTAATCTGCCACGCGCACCGGGGCAAAGAGGTCTGCCTGCTTGAGCGCCGCGAGCTGCTGCGCGCGCTGCAGTAGAAAGTACAGTTGCGTCGGCAGTGCGCCGGCGCGTGGATTCTTATAGAAGCGTTCGAGGAACGGATTCTGTCCAGCCTGCTCGAGCACCCCCTGGGCGGCAAGGCTCGTACACAGCCGCCGCGCGAGGCTCGTCTTGCCGACGCCGATCGGTCCTTCGACGACGATGTACTTGTGGCTGGGTTCGCTCGCCATGTGCTTATAAAAGACTCAGCCCCTCGGGGGTAACGCGCTCCTTGAGCTCGGTCACGCGTCCGAGCCCGGGGAGCTCAAGATCAGGGGCAATGTCTGAGAGAGGATACAGAACGAAGTTACGCTCCACTATCCCAGGATGCGGGAGGGTGAGGGTGGGGTCGGTGCCTCGCTCGCGCGCAAAGGCGAGCAGATCCAGGTCCAGCACCCGCGGTCCCCAGCGCTCGCGCGCGGCGGGACGTCCAAAGGCACTCTCGAGCGCGCGCAGCTGCGCCAGTAACTCCTGCGCGGACAACTGCGTCAGCACTCCGACGGCGGCGTTGACGAAATCCGGCTGCGCGAGCGGGCCGAGGGGACGCGAGCCATAGAGCCCTGACACGAGCACACGGCGGGTGCGGGGCAGCGTTGCCAGCTGCTCGATGGCCCGTTGCACCTGGCGGCGCGGATCGCTCAGATTGCTGCCCACGCCGACATAGGCCGGTTGCCAGATCTGCATGTCGCCGGCTGATCAGGCGGAGGAGCTGGCGGCGCCCGAGCGGCGACGCCGGCGGCGGCCGCGCCGCGGGGCCCCGGAGGGCGCGCGCGCTTCCCCGGCAAGCGCGTCAGCCATACGGCCGCGCTCCTCGACCGACACCTCCTGCAGACGCGTCCACCAATCGGCCATCTCGCGCGGCGCCAGTCCGAACTCCGCGCGCAGCAGCAGCAGGTCGTATGCAGCGCGAAAGCGCGGGTGCTCCAGTGCGCGCAGCGCGCGTCGGCCGCGCGGGTGTTCCAGGCGCGGCTGCAGCGCAAACATCTCACGCACGCCCAGCGAGAAGCGGCGCGGGATGGCAAGACGGGTCTGTGCCTCACGGGTGGCCCGATCGCACGCCTCCAGGATCGTGGACATCTCGTGCCAGCGCTGCGGCGGCGTCGCTTCGATAATCCCGGCAATGGGCCCATATAAAAGGAGTGCGAAGAGAAAGGTGGGCGTCACGGGCTTATCAGCCAGCACGCGCGCATCGGTATTTTTCAGCCCCTGCAGCAACAGCTTCTCGACGAGGCTGCCCGGATGGGAGCTGAAGTACGCATCCACGCTCGGCAGCAGCGCCGCGAGCAGCCCACGGCGGCGCAGCACTTCGAAGCCGCGCGCCCCGTGACCGGTCAGAAACAGCTTCAAGGTTTCATCAAAGAGCCGTGCGGGTGGCACGCCGCCGATAAGATCACGCAGGGGCCCGAGAAGTGCCGCGGTTGCCGGATCGATGCTGAAGCCGAGCTTCGCCTCAAAGCGCGCGGCGCGCAGCATGCGTACCGGGTCTTCGCGAAAACGCGTTTCCGGATCGCCGATCAGCCTGAGGGTGCGCGCGGCAATATCCTGTGCGCCGTTGACGTAATCCCAGATCGAGAAATCGGCAATGTTGTAGTAAAGCGCGTTGGCCGTGAAATCACGGCGCCACACATCCTCATCGATCGTGCCGTACACGTTGTCGCGCAGGATGCGTCCCGAGGCATCGAACGAGCGGTCGACCGAATCATCACGCTCACTCTCCGCCGTGCGGGCGAGCGGTGCGGTGACCTCCTCTTCCAGCGGCTCGTCAAGCTCAGGCGCCTCGCCGTCTTCCGGATCGGCGGGCGGCAGGGGCTCATCGCCCTGCGAAGGGGCGCTCGTAGCCCGAAAGGTTGCCACCTCGATGGTCTCGCGACCGAAGAACACGTGCGCCAGTCGAAAGCGCCGGCCGACGAGACGACAGTTACGGAACAGCCGCTTCACCTGTTCGGGCAGTGCGTCGGTGGCGACGTCAAAATCCTTCGGCTCCAACCCCAGGAGCAGATCGCGCACGCAGCCGCCGACCAGAAAGGCCATGAAACCCGCATCACGCAGTCGATAGAGCACTCGCAGTGCGTTCGGCGAGATATGGGCGCGTGAAACTGAATGCTCGGATCGCGGGATGATCCGGGGAGTGGCGGCAGGCGTCGCAACGGACGCGTCGGGGGGGTTCAATTCCTTGGCTTTCGGCTTGAGCAATCGGGACAGCTCACTATAATACCGCGCTCTTGCCCACGGCCCGGCAGCCACCGCTCCCTTCGTCTAGAGGCCCAGGACATAGCCCTCTCAAGGCTGTAACACGGGTTCGAATCCCGTAGGGAGCGCCAATAAAAACAGATACTTATCTCGAATCTGATGCCATCCGGACCTAGCATCGCAAAGTCTTCGTCCGCTCCTTTATATATATATATATACCGCGCACCCTGTGCCCTGCTCGGGCGAAGCCAGGACCCTTGCACGTCATCACCACGACTCTGAAGCGCAGATGGTTCGCGGAGATCGTTGCGCGGAGCAAGCGAGTCGAGTACGGCGAGGTCCTATGGGACCAAGCGACTGAGGAAAGTCCGCACGCGACCAGCGCGAGGTCGGAATCCTTCATAGCAGCCCCCACGTCGGAGGAATTTACATACGAGCAGCCGGCCCGGTAGAGAGCACTGGCAGTCTTCTTGCAGCATCAAGGGGTTGGCTCCCCTAGCATGCGGTATGCACAGTCCCCCTGCCGGGGGTTGGTTGCGCCGTGTTAGCGCCATTACCATAAGAAACCGCGTGACGCGCGGCACTGACCATTCCCGGCACCTTCGTCACGAAAGCGCCGCCTTCGGGCGGCGTTTTCCCGTTGGCCGAGGCGTACACTCGCCCGCGTGTCGAACCATCCCACTCACCACGCCGACACGCGACTCACGGAGGTCGCACCGTGCGATTGCTGTAAGTTCGCCCAGAGCTGCGCAATTGAGCACCGCGCGTGTGCGGCATTCAGCATGTACTTAGCCGACGAACCGGCCGTGCGCTGGCGCCTGGCACCGAGAACACCGACAACCGCGCGATACACCGCGCTGCTGGGTTAGTGGTCGCGGGAGCGCGCTCCCTCCAAATGAAGCGATTGCGTAACGTACGAACCGAGATGCAGCACTTGCCTACATGCCGCACTGGATACACGAGCGGGAACTTTCGGGAAGGCGTAGCTATCTAGGGAGACAGGAGGGTAGTTACATGCGAAAGCGCGCTATCGGCATCCTTGCGTGCAGTTCGTTGGCGTCCGTCGGTTGGTCCGGGGACCGTGTCGTGATGCAAGGCCCGGTCCGTCTCTATACCGCCGAGGACTTTGCGAGCTTACGTGCCACGAATTTTGATCACTACCAGCGTGCCGAGCGGCTCATGGTCGCCGCCAATCGGCTGTGCCTACCCGGTGCGCCGAAGGTGCAAAAGGCTGACCTGCACAACAGCGATGATCTTTCCTGTGGTCACGCGTTTCTGACGAGCAACCCTCCGAAGCGCGAGATCTCGTTTACGTTGGACGGTACTCAATACGTGGCCATGGTGACGATAACGGCCAGTCCGCCCAAGCCCATGAACGTGCACTAGGTTGTTCGGCTTCTGCGCATACCAACACCGTGCTTCGTCGAGCGCTTGGGACTTGAAATAACAGGAGCAGATACATGCCGGCGAGAGTGCGGCGGCCGAGTCCCCTCTACCCGCCAATCAAGCCTTACCGGACCGGATTCCTTCGCCGGGGCGTCGAGCATCGCATCTATTTCGAAGAGAGCGGCAATCCGAACGGCAAACCCGCGGTATTTTTGCACGGAGGTCCCGGCGGCGGCACGCAACCCAAGATGCGTAGGTTCTTTAACCCGAGAAAATATCGCATCGTGCTTTTTGACCAGCGCGGTTGTGGTCGCAGCCGGCCACTCGGAAGTCTCGTCGACAATACGACGTGGCATCTGGTTGCAGACATCGAGGCGCTGCGCACCCACCTAAGAATCGAGCGGTGGCTGGTGTTTGGGGGATCGTGGGGGTCCACTCTGGCGCTCGCGTACGCCGAAAAACATCCGGAGCGGGTGACGGAGCTCGTGCTCAGAGGGATCTTCCTGGCGCGCCGATCCGAAATTGCGTGGTTTTACCAAAGCGCAATGGGCGCGGCAGCAATTTATCCGGACCGCTGGGAGGAGTATATCGCTCGGCGGTTTCAAGTCTGAAGCGCAACATTTTTGCGGAAGTAGGATTCATAGTTGAAGGACTCGGGCATGAACAGTTCGAGGGGGCACTTCCAGCCTAAGGATTTTCTCGGTCGAACGTTGAGATCGAACGCGATGGCGTCGAGGTCCTTCTGCGAGAGAATCGACAGGTCCGCAGCCTTCGGCAGGTACTGGCGGAGCAGCCCGTTGGTGTTCTCGTTGATGCCGCGCTGCCAGGGGCTGTGAGGATCGGCGAAGTACACCTTGATGCCGGTTTTATCTGAGAGTTTGGCGTGAGCCGCCATTTCCTTGCCTTGGTCGTAAGTCATGGAGAGGCGTTTCTGGGCATCGATCCGGTTGAGCACGCGGCTGAAGCCCACAACAGCCGAGTTGGCGGTGCCGTCTGCGAGTTTGGCGAGGGTCACGAAGAGCGTGGTGCGCTCGACGAGCGTGCCGACGACGGCGGCAACTCCGGCGCCCCTGATTGTGTCCCCCTCCCAATGACCGGGCACAACGCGTTCGTTGACTTCCGGCGGTCTCACATGGATCGAGATCATCTCCGGGATCTGACCCCGTCGGTCTTGGCCGCGAGCGCGTGGCTTGCGGGCCCGACGGGCTTGGCGCAGCAGTCCGATGACCTCGGTGCGCAGCTCACCGCGCGGCATCGCGTAGATGGCCGTGTATATCGTCTCGTGACTGACGTGCCGATCCGCATCGCCCGGATGCATGCGTCGAAGTATGCCGGCGATCTGCTCGGGGGAGTGCCCCATGCTCAGCAGGACTCGCATCTGAGCCCAGAGCCAGGTATCGGGGCGCAGCCGCGGCGGTCTGCGGGCACGCCTTGCCTCGATGTCGGCACGCTGCTGGGCCTGCACAGCCCGGTAACCGCCGGCGAGGAGCGGTCGACCGCGGCCCCGGGGGAGCACCGGGCGCGTCCAGCCGTTGCGCGCGAGCTCCCGGCCGATAGTGCTCGACGTCCGGTTCACGGTGCGGGCAATTGCCCGCACCGTGAACCCTTGCTGCAACAGGAACTGGATATGAGCTCGTTCATCGATGCACAGATGCTGATACTTCGTATTCATGCCAACACATTAACCTCGTCAATGTGCTGCACTTCAGTTTAGAGTCCGCCCTCCGATTCCCAGCAAAGAGCGGCGCGGTATGGTACACGCCTATTACAAGCGGCTCACAGGTTCCAACAAGAAAGCTGTTATTCGCGCCGCGCGCGCCTGGTCACTGTGGGAAGGCGCGACCAGTTATCTGCGCCCGAGTCCGAGCGAAATCGCAATGCTAAGCCGAACTTCGTACGCTAGCGCGATGGCGCGCATTGAATGTCATTATTTCGTTCATCGATGTTTCTTTCGCCGCGACGGTCAGCTCTTGGATGAGCTGCCACGAATTCGCAAGATTCCTGGAGTCATCGTCCAGGGTCGCTACGATGTTATCTGTCCGGTGCGCAGCGCTTGGGACCTGCACCGCGCTTGGCCGGAAGCGGCAATACGGGTTGTAGAAGATGCGGGCCACTCGGCCTTCGAACCCGGCACCGCCCGTGAACTCGTGCGGGCGACGGACGGATTCGCCTTGCGATGATCCATTGATCTACCCCATGCCCGGCTCCCCAGCCGGCCGTAGGAACGATCGGGACCTCTTACGGCGTCGCTACCGCAAGGCAGCCACGGACGGTGCCATTCGCGTCGAACGAATGGCCCGGTGAACTGACCCAAATAGGGAAGATCGGGATATTCGATCACACTGGATTGTAGTCGAGTCCAATATCTGGCTATAATAGCCACATGGAAAAGGCTACCGTATCAAAGCTAAAGGACAATCTTAGCGCCTACCTGCGCAAGGTTCGCGCGGGACACGCCGTCGTCATCTACGATCGGGACGTTCCGATCGCACGGCTGGAGAGAATCGAATCGACCGGACGGGGTGCCGACCGGCTCGCATTGCTTCGGGCTCAAGGAGTGACACGACCGCCCCTTCGTCCCCTATCCGCCACGAAGCTGCGTGCCTCGCTCTCGAATCCGGTGCAGCGGGCGGCGGGCGTCGTGGAGGCCTTGCGCCTGGATCGTGCTGAAGATCGATGAGGCGCACGCGCTTGTGAAGTTCTGGGACGCCTCGGCGATCATTCCTCTCCTGGTCGACGAACCCCAGCGGCGACCCTTATTAAAGGTCTTGGAAGAAGACCCCGAGATCCTCGCATGGTGGGGAACTCCAGTTGAAATCGCGTCCGCTCTGGCGAGACGCGAGCGCGAGAAGCTTCTGGCGGCCGACGATGTCGAGGCCGCTCTTGCCGTTGCGCGTCAACTCGCCGACAGCTGGCATGAGATTGTGCCGTCGACGTCGGTGCGCCGGACGGCGGAGCGGTTGCTGCGCGCGCATCCTCTTCGAGCCGCAGATAGCCTCCAACTGGCGGCCGCGTTGGTGGCCGCCGATCACGATCCGACGACGCTCAAGCTCGTGTCCCTCGACGTGCGCCTCGCGACCGCGGCGCGGCGTGAGGGGTTCAAAGTGATCGAAACGTAGTGTCCCAAACACCGTACGCGGTCTAACGGCTGTTTCCACGCTGCCGCAGCGGTTTTCTTGCGATCACCCCTGAGAGAGCCGCCCCGCTGCGGACAAAGAAATCCTCCCCCACGAGCGCCGGGTGAAAATCGGATTGACGGGCTTGCGAACGGCAACTTGGAAAAATCGACCGCAGAGGAAGCCGCAGGCGCGGCGATCGCGGGGTACCCGCTACTGCAGCATCCGGGGAGATTCTATCGCTAGCTGGTTTGCACCCTTAATCGAGCCAACCACGACGTGTCCGCAAACACGCTGATGCACGTCGTGAGCGGGACCACGATAGCTGGATTGCTGTAACTACGGCGGCGCCCAGGTCGAATCGCTCAGATGCTCGTCCATGGCTTTACCGGGCGCGCATTCGTCCGAATAATAAGCGGCCTGCATGATGCCCTGATTCCCGCGCTCCTTATATAGGTTGTTGTAGTAGTCCAGCGCGTTCCTTTTGGCGATGGCATCCGGAACCCCGAGGAGCTTTGCCGCGCGGTAGTTTCGCTGCACGGCCTCACATTCGGTGCGGGCCTCGTTGAGTTCCCCACGCACGTGCATGCTCTCGTGAGTGAGCATCGCCAGGCTCCATAGTTCTTGCTCGTTGGCCCGGCTCGGGTGGGCGAGATAGGACCTCAAGGTGCTACACCACGGATGCTGGAGGCCGATTTTTCCTGTTTGCGGACTCGCGTGGCCGGCTGCCAGCATCGCCGGATCGAGCATTGTGTCCCACACAGTGTTGCAGTGCACATGGGCGGGATGGCCATCCGCGAGCTCGGTCGCCTTCTCGGAGAGAAAACGCTCAAAGTACCAGGTACGAAGTGGCGGCCAAGCAAACAGCACGGCTAGGGTCAACACGGTAGCGAGGTAGGGCTTCGATATCGGTGTCGGTTGACTAAAACCGGTCGGTGCGACGAGGCTCGTGCGGACTTCGTGGAACGCGCACCAAACGAAAAACAGGGAGGTCAGAATCCAGAGCATGAGAATGCGGGTGCCGTTGGCTCGCACTGGGTCCACGAGGCAACCGCCACTCTCGCACCGTTAAGGGTCGCAATCTGTGAATTGGATGGCGGCTTGTACGAGGAGCGTTCGTGGACGAGTGACGAAAGTGCGAAGGCTGTCACGCAGGCGGCCGAGCGGCCGCAACCCACCGCTCATAGTCGCAACCGCGGCGGGAGTAGTGTCACCGCAGCTCTGTCTAACCGGGCGAGGAGGGTTTATGCGAATCAACATTCTGATGCTCGCCTCGCTGATGGTTATGGCGGCCGGCTGCGCTTCAACCGTTCAGAAATCAGATCAAAGCGCCCCAATCCCAGTCGGCGCCGAGGCCGGAAAATCCATCGTTCTCAACATGACCGGCAGCACGACCGCAACGACGGCGGAGGACTGGAACGAGTTCAAGGGTTTGTGGGGTGATGCCTGCAGGCAGGAGACTGTCGCGGTAGGCGCTGCTTTCTCGAAGCAAGAGGGGGAGCCCAAACCTACCGGAAACACGGGTACCCTAGTGGTCGTCGATGTGGCCGACTATCGCTATATATCAACCGGCGCGCGCATTATGCTGGGGGTGATGACGGGCAATGCCTATATCAATGCGCGGGTCACCTTCCGCGATCTCAAGAGCGGGGACGTTCGGACGAGCGAAACCTATGACACGAAGTCGTCCGCCTGGGGCGGCGTCTTTGCAGCCATGACGGCTAAGCAAGTGCGCGCCATGTGCCACGAAATCGTCGGCGAGGTCGCGCGGTAATAATTACCGCCGCATGCCCGTCCCCTGCGTGGGGTAATTCCATTCTGTTTCATAACCGACGGCCCGAAACGTTGCGGGGTAACGTACGATGCCACGATGGTCGGTGCCGTAAACGGGAAGGAGCTTTGCCAGATAGTGGTCCGCAGCAACTTGGAACGGTGGGCGTATACCGACCTTGACCGAGGGCTGGAACCCAAACTGGCCGTAGTAGGCGAAATCGCCACGGACGACGACAAGTGGCTCCGACAACGACTCAAGCAGGGCAGTGCCATGCTTTACGAGCGCTGATCCGACACCCCGACGCTGCTTTTCCGGTAGGACCGCGAGCGGAGCAAGCGCCACGATCTGGCGCATGTTCTTGTCGTCGCTTTCCAGCCCGACGTAGCTAAACAGGACATGTCCTGTGATCTGGCCGGACTCTTCGAATATCAATGACCATTCCGGACGATAGCCCGCCGACTGCCGGATGGCCCTCACTACGTCAGCTTCACTCTTTCCGCCGAAGGCGGTCTCGTGAATCATGTCGACGATCCGGTATTCGACAGGTCGCTCGGGGCGAATGATCATTGCGCCTTAAGGTTTAGAGTCACTAACGTGGGACGCATTCAGGAGCCACTGTGGTGCGCCCAGACAGCATAGCAAGCCGCCTCTCCGGTCCAGCGCAGATCATCGGCAGTGGTTGTTCGATAGAAGCCGGGGCTGGCAACGAAGGGCTCCAGCTGCGATCGTGATGGCTGTAGCTGATGAACGCCCAATACTTGTACCGTTCGGTAGACACACTCGCACGCAGATAATCCGCACCACTAGTACCTTAAAGCCGACGTGTCTCCTGACCTCCGCGCCGGAGCTGGTGGGAATGCGCTAAGCGGCGATCGCCGCGCTCACCAGCAACCACGCGCAGCACACGAGCCCGCCGGTGGAGACCGTGGAGCGTAATGTCGACCAGCCTCTGATGTAGGCGATCGGGTGCAGAATTCGGAAAGCGAGAAACAGCGCGCAGGGGACAATCACATGATTGACGCTCACTCCGGCCACCATCGCTGCAAGGACTGAAGCGCTGAACAACGTCGCGGCTTCCCACGCATTCTGTTGCGACGCATAGATGCGCGTACCGTACGCGTCCAGCCGCGCTGCCTGTGCACGCGGGTTGTCGTTGTCGATCACCCCGAGCGATTTCTTGCGGTAATAGGCGCCGTAGCTCGCCAGCAGGTAGGGCAACAGCAAGATGAGCGCCAGGCACACGAAAGGAACCTTCATCCGATTGCCCCCCGGGGCGGTAGACGCAGGCGTGCCTCACCCTTTCGGTATTTGGCCTTGAAGGTCGGCGAACCTAGAGTCTTACGGTGGTCGCACCCGCGGATCGTGCTGACGCTTGCGTGGTCGAGCCGCTCCTGAACCCTGGCGATGTCGGCGCCCGCGTCCAGCGCGTTTGTCGCCGCAGTAGCCCGCCCAACCTGAGGTCCGAATCGTTGGACCGAGATGCCGGCCTTGAGGGCGTCGTGCTTAATCAATTGGTGAACGCCCTCGGCTGTGAGCGCGGTGTCGGTCGTGCCGCGGGCTGTTCCGGGCAGAGTGTCGCAGAACGGAGCGGAGGGTGGTTTGGGTCATCGATGAGTGTCGATATAGCGTAGGGGTAGAATATCGGCTAAGATGGACTAAGTCTAGCTAGAACGGACTAACTATGCGCAAGGTTAATATTCACGAGGCTAAAACCACGCTGTCGCGCCTCGTCGATGCAGTCGAGGCCGGAGAGGAAGTGATCCTGGCGCGCGCCGGGCGACCGGTGGCGCGGATTACGCGACTGCCATCCCGCCGTGGCATACGCCTCGGAACCGCAAAAGGGCTCGTCCGCTCGATCGCCAAGGACTTTGACCAGCCACTCACGAAGAAACAGCAGGAAAAGCTCCTCAGCGGCCCAATCGAGCCATGAGGTTTTTGCTTGATACGCACGTGCTGCTCTGGGCGCTTGAGGATCATCCGCGCCTGGGGCCCGCCGCGCGGTCGCTGCTGGCCGATCCGGCCAATGAGTTCTGGGTCAGCGCGGCTAGCGCTTGGGAAATAGCCATCAAGGTCTTCCTTGGAAAGCTGGCATTGCGTCACTCGCTCGCAACCCTCGAAGCGGCCGTTGCGGAAGCCGGGTTTGAGACTCTGGATGTCACCCTGCGCCATACGACCGCCGTGGCGCTCGTGTCTACCCGGCATGCGGATCCTTTTGATCGGCTCTTGCTCGCGCAATGCGAAATCGAAACCCTGAAGCTCCTGACCGCCGATCGACGTCTGAAGGGGCTGACGCAGTCGGTCGCGGCGGACTGAGCACGCGGACATTAGGGAAGGGTTGAGATTGGGCTAGACGATAAAGACCGCTCTACGCCAAGCGGATTGAGGCCCTAAATTGCGCGCGATGCCCAGGTAGGTTCCCGTTCCCAGAGGTTGATTTGCGCGCTATTGGCTGAACCGCCGCCTACTTGGGTACCACTTACCAGCGGACCGGACGAGCGAGGGCCTCTCACGTGCCACACACGACGCGTTTCAGACAGGCGCTGCCGACGGCCCTGCTGTCGGCAGTAGGAGCCCTCGCCACAATTCTTACCGCGTGCGGCGGTGGTGGGATGGGCTCAGATGCTATGCCTATGCCCACGGGCTCTATGCCCACGGGGTGCAGTGAAAGCATGTCCGGCGGCATGGGCGGTATGGGCGGCACGATGTGTCCGGCACCGACCATCAAGCTCGCCTCCCCGGGCGCGACCGTGAATCGCACAGTGAAGCTGAGCGCCGCCGCTGCGGCTGGCATGGGCGCCATGGTCATGCGTGTCGACTTCATGGTCGACGGTGCGAGCGTCGGAATGGCCAGCATGGCTCCGTACACGGTCAGCTGGGACAGCACGACTGTCAGCGACGGCACCTATACCCTCACCGCGTCGGTCACGGACAATATGGATGTGACTGCCACTTCGACCGCGGTCACGGTTCAGGTCGAGAACGAGCTGGGCTTCCTGGTCAGCATGGCTCCCGCAGAGCTCTTTCCTGCGCCGACCTCCGGTGCCTCAGGAACGGCGAACCTAACTGCCAGGCTGGGCACCGGCGCAGTGGCCGGCAAGGTGATGCTGAACGGTGTGACCGCGACCGCGGTGACCATCAATGAGGCGTTTGCCGGCGCCACGGGGCCGAGCGTAATCGTGCTCGCGCCGAACGCCGTGCCGCCGAACGCCGCAACCGCGGAAGAGTGGGACGTACCGGCAGGCGCCATGCTCACGTCGGACCAGGTCAGCGCGCTGCTGCAGGGTAAGTTCTACGTGGTCGCAACTTCAGCCGCCAACCCCAGCGGCGAACTCCGCGGCCAGATTGCGCCGA
The DNA here is from genome assembly GCA_963850955.1 of uncultured Pseudomonadota bacterium. Classification (GTDB taxonomy): domain Bacteria; phylum Pseudomonadota; class Gammaproteobacteria; order Steroidobacterales; family Steroidobacteraceae; genus 13-2-20CM-66-19. The sequence goes on along the minus strand of CAWKMW010000004.1, from coordinate 1,838,572 downwards.
CCAACATCACGGTGGTGTTCGCGGCCATGGCCGGCTCCCAGGAAGTACCGCCGGTTATCATGGCCGCGTCCGGCGTCGCAGCGGTGACGGTGGATTCAGCGGCCAACACGTTAACCGTGCAGGCTAATTCGTCGGGCGTGAGCGATGCAATGGCGGCTGAAGTGGCTACCGCAGCAACCGGCACCACCGGCCCCAGCCTCGCCGCGCTCACCAAGGACAGCGTCAATCTGGGTCACTGGTCGATGGAGCTCGTGGCCATCGCCGCGAGTGACGTGAGCAACTTCCAGGCCGACCGCTGGTACGTCAACGTCGCGACGCCCGGCGACCCGAGCGGAGCGATCCGTGGACAGATCGAGGCGTCTTCAACGCCGAAAGATTGAAGAACGTCCCGGTCTGAGCGAGGACACGCGCCGGCGTTTCAGGGACGAGGCGTATGGGGCGTGCTCAAGGAGTTGCAGCTGCAGCGGCTCATTCCCCGGTGCCCGTGAACCTCGCCCGCTTCGCGGTTCTTCGCCCTTAACTCACGCCAATCAGTATATTCCGCTGCCTTCTGGGAAATCGCTTGCCTCATGCCCGTTGAGCCAGAACTCGAACCAATCCACCAACATTTCGTCGTGCGCGAGCACTTGTAGCGGTTTAACCAGATTATGGGAGCCGCCACGGATGTACTGCAGGTAGACCGGCTTGCCCTGGGCCCGCAGCGGTGCGAGACAGGCCCGCAAGCTATTGAAGATCCGGTTGGCGGTGGCCTGTTCGCGGCGCTGCATATCGGCCTGCTGCGTCGCATCGAGCGACTCGGCGCGGCGTGCCCGTCCAGTCCTGCGCGAAATTTTGCCGCGTCGCACAAGGATTTTGCCGTCGGCTGGAACGCCCTAACGCCCGTCCGGAGCGGCCTCCGACGCGCGCGCAACCAGACAAACGCTAAGCAGCCCTGCGTCCGTGGGACTCGCCCCTCAGGATTTTCCAACGGTGTATCATGCGGGAAATCCCGGCGATTCCAACTAACGAGACCTCGGGGTTGTTAAAACGGCTCACACTCACACTACCAAGGGGCCCCCTATGCGAGTTGCACAACTTCACATCACCGTTGCCGCGATAGGCTGTTTCGCTGCGAGTTCGCCAGGCTTGGCTCAGCAAGTGCCAGAAGTGGTCGTCGAAGCACCGCACGTGGAAACGACGACGGTGAAAGGGGCGCCAGCGCTCTCGATTGTTTACAAGGTTAGCTACGCAGATCTGAATATCGGCACTCACTCGGGGGCGGTTGAGTTGCAGAAGCGCATAAAGGACAGCGCCACCCAAGCTTGTGCGCAACTCAAGAGGCTTTATCCCACCTCAGTAGAAACCGATCCGCCCTGCGTCCAGACTGCGATCAAGAATGCGATGGCGCAAGCTAACAAGGCAATTTCCGCGGCGGAGAACACCGCAAAATAGAACCTTAGCGCGGAAACGAACTGCACGTCGATCAATCTGAGCTGTCCGCGCCGTCGACTGCACTGTGAACCGCCCGCATGCGTGCGGGTGTTTTTCTCTCGACACGAGCTCACAATCTCGCGCCACTGCCTGCGCCTGATGCGGATCTTGCGGTCCGTGGCATCCCGCGTCGTGACCTCGCGCAGCGGGCTGGTCGGTGTGTGTGCGAGAGAATCAGTTCGGTAGGACGCACGCGGCGCCGCGCTACTCGTCAGACGAGGGCATGCTCGTGACGAGTGCGCGGCGCTCCACCAAAGTTGGGCCGCGCAGTGGGATAATTTGCCGAAACGAAACGGCATGCCTAATCGATCTTGCAGAAAGACCGGTGCGCCGGCGCGAGGCACTTACGCGTCGGGCCGCGGGTACGCAACCGAACCGTCGTGCTACCCTCCATCGCCACCGGGGAGCTGAGAACCATGGGGATCCTGACCACGGTGGCGGCGTTCGTTTCGACCGTAGCATTGGCTGACCGCGACTACGGTGCTCATTCAGGATCGCCCATCCGGATTACAGGTGACGAGCGTGCGCGCCGCCCACGGCCGGGTCGATGTGGACCTGAGCTACCGCAGAGAAACCAGCCACACCTAAGATGAGGATTCAATGGACCGCCGCACCATGATGATTGGCACCGGGTTCGCCGCAGTCTTCGCCGCCGCCCGTGCACTGCCGCAGAACGCTGACAGCTCAAAGCAGCTTAATGTCCTGTTCGACCAGTTCATGAGGGAAACTCTCGATAATTCCCCTCTGTTCGTGACCAGTCTCGGAATGGATTCCGGGGCACGCGCCAAGCAAAAGAGCGAGATCGACGATGGCTCCGAGGCGGGAATCGAGCGGCGAAAAGCACTGACGGCGAGCCAGTTGGCTCGCCTACGTGCCTTTGATCGCGCCGGCCTGAGCGAGCCAGATGCGCTCAGCTACGACGTCGTCATGTATCGGCTGCGCACTCGGGATGCAGCCGACAGAGCATTCCGCTACGGCAACGGTGGCGCCGGAGACCCCTACGTACTTAACCAGCTCGAGGGCAGCTATCACGACCTGCCCTCATTCCTTGACACTCAGCACACGATCGAAACGAAAGCCGACGCGGACGCGTACATCGCGCGCCTTGCTGGCTTTGCGACTCTCCTCGATCAGGAAGTTGAGGTTGCGCGCCACGATCTGGCCATGGGTGTCGCGCCACCTGACTTCGCGCTCGCAAAGACGCTTGTCCAGATGCAGGCACTGCGCGCCACGCCGGCCGAGCTGTCCTCGCTCACCACGTCGGTCGTGCGTCGCACCAAGGCGAAGCAGATTCCCGGCGATTACGCGCAGCAGGGGACCCTGGTAGTGAAGGACAAGATCTACCCTGCGCTGGAGCGGCAAATTGCGCTCGTGACCGAGATGCAGAAAAAGGCAAGCCACGATGCCGGTGTGTGGCGACTTCCCGATGGTGAGGCGTACTACACCGCATCACTCATTGGCTGGGCAACCACGAGCAAGAAGCCTGCCGAAATTCACCAATTGGGTCTGGAACTGGTCAAAGACCACACCGCACGCATCGACACTCTCATGCGAAAACTTGGCATGACAAAGGGCACGGTGGGCAAGCGGCTGCGTGCGATGTACACGGACCCGCAATATCTGTACGCGAACACGGATGCAGCCAAGGAAGTCTTGCTGGCGGATCTCAATGCGCGCGTGCGGCGAGTGCGGGCGAAGCTGCCGCATTATTTCGCGACGTTGCCAAAGGCCAATGTTGAGATCAAACGCGTGCCGAAGGAGATCGAAGCGGGCTCGCCTGGCGGCTATTACGACAATGCCTCGCTCGACGGTAAGCGTCCGGGTATCTACTGGATCAACCTGCGCGATACCGCTGAACAGCCTAAGTGGATGCTGCCCACGCTCACGTACCACGAGAGCATTCCCGGACACCATCTGCAGCTGTCCATACAACAGGAAGCGAACCTGCCCCTAATCCGTAAGGTGGCTTTCTACAGCGCGTATGTCGAGGGCTGGGCGCTGTACGCCGAAGAGCTTGCCGATGAGATGGGCGAATACGACAACGATCCTTCCGGCCACGTCGGACAGTTGCACGATTCGATGCTTCGGGCGGTACGCTTGGTGATCGATACCGGCGTACACAGCCAGAAATGGACACGCGACCGGGCAGTCCGCTACTTCGTGGACGTGCTCGGCGACCCGGAAACGGCCGCCATCACTGAAGTCGAGCGCTACTGCGTGTGGCCGGGGCAGGCGTGCACCTACATGCTAGGAAAGGTTACCTTTCTAGCGCAGCGTGCCAGGGCACAAAAGGTGCTCGGGGCAAAATACGACATCCGCAAGTTTCACGACGCGATGCTGCTGCCGGGTGCGGTGCCGCTGGAGCTTCTCGAGCACATCTACGTGTGAACCGCCGAACCGAGTGCCCAACGCCGGCATAAATGACCCGGCTCATGCGCGCTCACGCTCGAGCACCTGCTCGCCAGGTGCCCCGGGCGGACAAAGCCGGTTGGCCGCAGCCAATATGTGCGCGCTCACCTAAGAGCGACTGACCACCGCCGTAGGTTAAGTCCGGCACTCCGGTACCTTCGACTTGGTCTTAACGAGGCGATGACGGCGACCGGGTTTGACACCCCAGCACGCAGCCGGTAGCGAGGGTGCGCCTGTGATAGCCTGCATTCGTCCGGTGACGGCCGAAGCATGCTGTGTCTCATCGAGCGGCCCGTCGACAAAAAACCTCATTGAGTCGCACGCCGGTTGGATAAACCTACTTTTCCGTCCGACTCAGCAAGCGCCCTTTGTTGCAACGCGATGGCCGCGCGACTCGGGCAGCAGCAAGCCACTTCGCCAGCCCGGTCGGGCTTTCCACGGCGTACCCCCCGTCGATCGCTATGATCTGCCGCGGTCATGTGCCGCCGCTTTAAAATGACTACCCTGATCCGCGCAGGACACCCCATGGATCAAGAAGCCCTGAAAAAGACCGCCTTTCACCCGCGGCTCGGGAGTCCCGACTCTGGAGTCGTCGTTACTGGCGGCGCCTCGGGCATCGGACTCGCCTCCGCGCAAGCCTTGGCGGCGGTCGGCCGACCGGTAGCGTTGTGGGATCTCAAGGCGATCGAGGCAAAGAGCCGAGCGCAGGCGATCGCCGCCGAATTCGGCGTCACCGCGCTAGGACTCGGCGTCGACGTCCGCGATCCCGCTGCCGTACGCGAGTCGGCTGCAACGACACGTGCGATGCTCCCCTCGGTCGGAGGGATCGTGCACTGCGCGGGCACGGTCGACACGGGATCGCTCGAAGGGATTACCCCTGAGAGTTGGGCCGCTGGTATCGACGTGCATTTACGCGCCATCGTTCTGCTCTTGCAGGCGTTCTTGGCGGACCTGCAACGGCAGCCGGGCTCCGCCGTGGTCGCCATCGCCTCGATCAACGCCACTCTCGGCAACGCCATGAACCCGATCTATTCGGCTGCCAAGGGCGGAGTGCTATCGCTGGTGCGTTCGCTCGCGGATCGGCTGGCCCGTGACGGCATCCGTATCAACAGCGTCTCCCCCGGGCAGATCGCTACGCCGATGATGCGGCCGGCACTCGACGGGCTGCCGGGGTTCTTCGAGAAGCGCATCCTCCTTGGCCGCATCGGGCTCGCCGAGGAGATCGGCCGCGTGGTGCGCTTTCTACTCTCCGACGAGGCGAGCTACATTACCGCCGCTGAATTCATCGTCGACGGCGGCAACATCTCGTCGCAGCGCACCTAAGGACCTCCGCGTCGACCTATGCCCGCAACACCGGTTTGACGTTTGAGAACGCATAGACCGTGACCATGGAGCAACAACGGTGTCACGGTCGGACCCGGCGAGGGTGTTGACGCCGATGGGTAATGAGCTGGCGTTCTTGAGCGTTGCAGAGGCGTCCGCTCTTGTTAAACGCAAGAAGTTGTCGCCCGTCGAGCTCACCCAAGCCTGCCTAGCCCGCATTGAGACCTTTAACACCAGTCTGAACGCATTCATCACGGTCACCGCGGAGTCCGCATTGGCGGAGGCCCGCCGCGCGGAGTCCGAAGTGCAGCACGGTCGATGGCTCGGACCGCTACACGGCATACCGATCGCGCTGAAGGATTTGATCGATACCGCCGGCGTCAGAACCACCGGCGCGTCCGCGTTGTTCAAGGATCGAGTTCCGACCCAGGACGCGAGCGTTGTACAGCGCCTGAAAAAGGCCGGCGCCATCCTGCTGGGCAAGCTGAACATGCAGGAGCTCGCGTATGGCGGAACCTCCGTGCCGAGTTTCTACGGCCGCGTCTCAAACCCGTGGGACCTGGAGCGAATTGCGGGCGGCTCGTCCGGGGGATCGGCGGCGGCCGTCGCGGCCGGACTTTGCTATGCGGCCCTTGGCTCGGATACCGGCGGGTCGGTGCGGGAACCTGCCGCGCTGTGCGGGATTGTCGGGTTGAAACCCACCTACGGGAGAGTCAGTAATCGCGGGGTGCTTCCGCTGTCATGGTCGCTGGATCACATCGGGCCGATGACGCGTACCGTGCTCGATTCGGCGATCCTGTTGCAGACGATCGCCGGCTACGATCCAGATGACATCGCCAGCGAGAACCGCCCGGTAGACCAGTACCTTGACAGTAAGGCGGTGGATCCCGGACAACCGCGTATCGGGGTGCCGCGCGAGCTCTTCTATGCTCAGCTCGACCCGGATGTCCAAGAGGCTCTCGAGAAAGCACTCACAGTCCTCGTCGCCGCCGGGGTAGAGATCACCGATGTACCGCTCGAGCTCAGCAAAGACCGGATGGTCTTCCGAGCCGAAGCGTATGCGACTCAAGCTGAAAACATCGCCAAGACGCCCGAGTTGTACCTGCCCGAGACACTCGCGAAATTCAAAACGGGCGCCGGCATAGATGCACCCTCGTACATCCAAGCGCGCCGCGATCTTGCCCGCCTGCGCCGCAGCGTCTTAAGCGTCTTCTCTTCTGTCGACTTCCTCGTCACGCCGACAACGCCCGTGACCGCGCCAAAGGCATCGGACTACCCGGGAAGCGCTGACGCTGCGCTCGCTCTTGACGGTCTACTGCTGCGCAATGCCCGGCCGTTCAACATGTCGGGCCTGCCCACAATATCCGTGCCCTGTGGATTGAGCAGGACTCGCCTGCCGATTGGCCTGCAGATATCCGCGGCACCCTGGCAAGAACAACGGCTATTGAGTGTCGCGCGTGCTTTCGAGGCGGCGACGGACTGGCATACGCGCCGAGCTCCGCTCGCGCAAACGTAGCCATACCGCGCGCCGCGCAGATCGCCCCCCGCACGGCCGGACCGCCGCCTCACCCCGTCCGGCCCGGCTGCTCTGGCCGGGCCGCATAGTTCCGCCGTGCTATGGCGCGATCGTGTAGCTGTAAGGGATCCGAACCACTTCATCTCCGGTCTGAACGGTGGAGTTGAACGTGTCCACGTAGATGAATCCGCGCACCGTCGTGCCGACCTGGGTCGCGTTCGGCGTGATCGTCAGGTGGATCGTCCCACTCTGGCCCGGGGCCAGTACGAGCGGATTGTAGGTATTGGTGCCGAACGTCACATCTGACCAGATGTCGCCGCTGTCGGCCGACACCGAAGCGTCGAAGGGCTTCAGCTGCACCAGCACGCTCGTCGTCACCGGTGTCGGGGGCGCGCCTGCCGAGCCGAAGGGGCCGACCAGCGTCGGGAACAACAGCCATTCTCCCCACGGAACTTCCGGCACGGTCAGCGACGCGGTTACGGTATTGGGGCCGACCGGCGCCGCGGTCACATCAGGTGCCCCGGTGAAGCCCACGACGTAGCCGGTGTCGCCGAAGGCATCCATGGTGATCGGCGCCCCACCTTGAGCCACGAAATGCGCGCTGCGCACCTGCGTCGGCAGTAGCACGCCCCAGCAGCCGTAGGGCAGCTGCGGCACCCCGCACGCTGAGAACGTCCCCAGCGGCAGCGCGGTGAGCCCTTCGAGCCGCGCATCGGCGAAATAAGCCGTGCTCAACGCGCTGTTGTTGGTGATGTTGATCGGCACCACCAGTGGCGCGCCGCTCGCCGAGAGTTTTGTCTTCGGATCGTTCGGCAGTCCGGTGGCGCTCACCTGCGCGGTGTTGAAGCCGATCTGCGCCGTGAACGGGAGCGTCGTCTGGTTGCCCGAGGTGAAGTAATTTAGCAGCAGCACGAATCGCCAGCGCCCCGCCATCGGGTGCAAGCGATCGAGCTGCATGTTAAACGAGGTGTTGCCGGCTGCGTCGACGTTGGGCTCGACGCTCAGTTGCATGCCATTCGGATCGACCAGCAGACCCTCGAGCAAGTAAAGGGCGTCCGGAATCTGCACCCCAAGACTCATGTTGTCGATGCCCGGCGGCACGTCGAAGGCGTAGGTTTGCGTCGGGCCGACGCCCGGCCTGCCGTTACCGCCGGTTAGCGTTCCGCTGAAGGAGCCGCCATTGGGTCCGATCGGAATCAACGTGCGCAACGCGATCGGGATTTCGGAGTGGCTGACAGCGCCGCCCCCGCCGCCCCATCCGTCGGATGGGAAGCGGATCGCGATTCCTTGATCGCCCGGCTGTGAGGGCATCGTGAACCGCGCTGTAATCCACTGCGTGGCCCCAGGCGCCAGCTCGAGGCTCGCAGGCGACACGGAGCCGAAGCTCACGTACCGTTCGGCAGCCCAGCTGAACTTCACGGGCCCGTAATACGTCTCGTCGATCGCGGAGGTCCAGATGACCGCCGTCCAGGTGCCGGGGGCGGGATTTACGACGTCAAAGTGCCCGTAGCCGCTCGAGGCGCCCTGCGGGATCGTATACCCCGCATTGCGCCCGGACGGATCGATGAGGCCGAGATCGGCAATCACGGGCGAACCAAAGAACGGCGACCGCCAGGCGATCGAAGCGTCGAGGTGCTGCGCCCCCTGCGGGACCTTGAAGTGCTGCAGCACGTAGTTGCGCGGGAGCCCAGCCTGGCTCGGGAAGGTCGGGTCGCTGGCCGATAACGTCACGGTAGTCGTCGCCTGGGCGATCGGTGGCCCGAGTGCCTGCAGCACCGGCTCCAGGTGCTGCTTCACCGAGCCGGTGTTGGTGATTGCGAAGGACAACGTCTGCGGAGTACGCGGCGGGTCGGTGATGCTGGCGCTCGCTGGGTTGTTCAGCACACTCGTTCCGGTCGACCAGGCCCGACCGTTCTGATCCGAGACCGACAGTGCGGCATTGACCGCTGCGAGTGCGTTGATCAGTCCCGCACCCTGTTCTGAGGGCAGTGCGCCGAGATCAGTCGCGGTGCTCATGATGATCCGCTTGACGAGCGCGGGTGTGGGATCCGCGCCGTGATGCGTGCTGCGGTAAGCCTGTATCACGAGCGCCGCCACGCCGGCGGTCAGCGGTGAGGACTCGCTGGTGCCGCCGAAGATCTGGATGGGCGGGAAAGTCGGGTTGGCGCTGAAACTGGTCGCGCAGTCGAGAAAGAGCCCCGATTCCGCGTTCGGGGCACACAGCGCCCAGCCAAGATCACCGGGCGCCACGACGTCAGGGGTGCGCGGCCCGCTCATGCTGAAGCCGCCCGAGCTGAACGCCGAGAGGTTGTTATTGAGCCAGCCGCCGGTTGCGAAGAATGAGGCACCGTAACCGGCTTGCGCATACAGGCGCAGCTGCGTCGTGGCGCCGGCGGAAATCACATGCGAATCGGTCGATGGTGAGCCCATGGTGCCGTTGGTGCCGGCATCGCCTGTGCTAACCACGACGGTCACACCCCCCGCCACGGCCGCCTCGTCCGCGAGCGAGATCGGATCGTTATTGTTGTCGGGGAACGGATTGCTGTCGAAGGACTCGTTGATGACGTCCACGTCGTCGTGGTTGACCGCGTAGTCGATTGCCTGCACGAACGCCGTGTTCGTGGTCGTGCCGAGCTGGGAGAAAACTTTCAGTCCCACGAGGGACGCGCCGGGCGCCATGCCGCGGATGCGAATGTTGCACGGTGAGGACGGCAGCGTGCCGAGAGCCGTGTCGAGGTACTGGCTGATGTCGAAAATGAGCGGCTTACCGTTCGGATTGTCCTGCGCCGCAATAGAGCTCGCATCGCCAAAGGCCTCCCCGCCGTCCGTGGGCGTACCGGCCGGATCACCGGAGAAGTCCTGATAGTCGATGAATACGCTCGTGCCATCCGGACGCACAAACCCTGGCAACGTCGGATCAAGACCATCGGCAAGCCAGGCGACCTTCACGCCCTTGCCCGTAACGAACTGTCCGTTGCCATCCTTGACGCGTTGCGCCTGGGGCATACCAGGATCGTCATAGGCGCTGTGTGTGAGCTGCAACGCCTCGGGCTCAAGCGTGTTGCACAAAGGCGCGCCCGCACCTCCGCCTCCACCGCCGCCGCCGCCACCACCACCCGCCCAGCTGCTTCGCGGGGACTTGGCATTGGCCGGGGGGCGCAGCTTGATCGTTATTTCCGGTACCACCGCCTGTACCAGCGGATGTGCGGCGAGCTGCTGCTCCTCGGCTGGCGAGACGGTTGCGGTCACGGCATTAATCAGCCCGAAGCCGCGGATCCGCGAGGCGCCCGACGCCTGCAGGTGAGAGACGATCGGGCCCTGCGCGGCGGCGAGCGCCGCGGCACGCGCAGCGCGCGCGCCGCGTACCGCCGGCATATTCGGCAGCTGGTCGCGCAGAATCACGATCACGTTGCGGCGCAGGGCTGCGGCGCCCGCTGATCCCTCAGTCGTCGCCGCGCTGCTTTGCAGCACGCTCCCAGACAACGCCAGAACGACGACGCCAACGGCCAGTCTGACGGATGTGAAGATCTTCATAATTCCCTCGCGCTTGTCTTTGATTGTTTGTTCGCGCCGAGCCCGCTCCCAACGAAGTGAGCGCATCCCTGATTTGGGCCAAACGTACGCCGGCCGCGGATCTCAAGTCAATGATCAATGACACGCACCGCAGTTCCCGCCGCGTCGCGCGCAGACGCGTCGGCCGCAGGTAACCTCAACGCGTGCTGTCTCGCCGTGCGTGGAGCATGATGTGTGCACTCATGAGGGCCGCGGTTGGGGAATTCATTGCCAAGAGTACGACATAGGTTCGCGGGAACGCGCCGCTGGACTCCCCGGTGCGCGGCCGGCCGGTGGCGTGCGGGCAAGAAATAGCGAGACGCCGTCTCGGACTGTAACGCCCGGTTCGGGCTACGACTGACGCGTGGGCGCACCGATCGATGCGTGAATTTGCGGCTGTGCTTCGGAGAACTCGATGATACCGATCCCGAATCGAACCCGTCTCGCGCACGTGGCGCAACCGACCGCTCTCGTGCTCTTGATTGCATGGCTCTGCGCCGCGCAGCCGGCATTGGCCCTAGGAGACACGGTCGAGGCGCCCACCTCCCACCGAGTGCACGCGCTGAAGATTACCGTGCTGGTAACCAACGTTGCGGGCGACCCGCACGCGGACGATGGCGAGTGGGGCTATTCAGCGTTAGCTGAAGTCGACGGTCACAAAATTCTCTACGACAGTGGCGCCTCAGCGGACATGATCGTGAAGAATGCCGCGGCGTTGCACGTCGACTTGTCGGACGTGGAAGACGTGATCCTCTCGCACAACCACTGGGACCACGTTGGCGGACTGATGGCCCTTCGCCGCACCTTGAGCAAAAACAACCCGCGCGCTATGAGTCGCGTACATGTCGGTGCCCGCATCTTTGAGCCGCGCTTGGACGAGTCGGGTCAGGACATGAACGGGCTGCGGACGATTCGCACCGAGTATCTTGCAACCGGCGGCACCTTCATCGTCCATGACCGGCCCACGCAACTCTATCCGGGAGTCTGGTTCAGCGGGCCGGTGCCCCGGCCGAACGCGGAAAAGAACTGGAATCCCGGATTGTGGCTGGTCACGGCGCAAGGGCGCGTGGAAGACAATGTGCCAGAAGACTCCGCATTGGTGTTCGACACGGCAGCGGGCGCCGTAATCCTGACCGGCTGCGGTCATGCGGGCATCGTCAACATCGCGCAGTACGCGGCGACGATCACCGCGGGCAAGCCGCTGCTCGCGGTTGTCGGCGGCCTTCACCTGTTCTCCGCCTCGGAGCAGACGATCACTTGGACGGGTGCGAAACTCAAAACGCTGGGCATCCAATATCTCCTGGCCGGCCACTGCACGGGCATCGAAGCCACTTATCTGCTGCGTGATTCCATCGGCTTGAGCCGTAAGACCGCCATCGTCAGCGTCGTAGGCTCCTCATTCACACTGGGCAAAGGCGTAGACCCAAGGGTGCTCGCACAGTGACCAGAGGATCCGCGTCAAAGCCTGCCCTCGGCTCCTGATTTGCCTCATCGCTCCCTCGGTCTCCTGCCTCCGGAAGTCAGGATGGCGCGCGACCCGTCGCAGGCCGTCCGGTGGCCCTGGAACGCACGGTTGCCTCGGCCAGATAGTCATCCGCTGACCCGCCTTGCGCCCGGCGCTCCGTAACGGTCGTCTCGACGTGCGGATTGCTCGCACCGGCACGCCGCGCCGCGGCGAGCGCAAGCTCACGTGAGACGCGCTTGGCATCCTCGATCGCCTCGTGGGCCTCGGGGTAATCCCGGCTGCCGGCCGGATCGTGCACGCGAAAAACCTTGAACGTCGGTTGGTTGACGAGCACGTCGCAGGTCTCCGAGACCACGCCGGCGACGGCGCCGACGGCATTGCACACGGCTGCGTGCTCGGGCACCACCAGCTGCGCGCCAAGGCGGCGTGCGACTTCGGGGTAGTACGCACCGACCGGTGCGCCGATGGCGATCAGCGGCGTTACGAGACGCATGCGGGCATCGATCAGCCCCGAGAACGAGCGCCCTGCCACCACGTCCTCGATCAGCACTCCCAGAGGCCCCCAGCGCCCGTTCTTTGCTTCCACGCCCGGATCGCGGGCCAGAGCACTCTCGAGCACCACGCGCGCAGCCTCACGCACAACGTGTTGATAGGTGCGCTCACAAAAGGTTTCCGCGGAGTCTGGCTCCGGGCGTCCGCGCGCGTTGCGTTCCTCGGTCGCGAGAATGGTAGCACCCAGGCGCGCCGCCTCGACGTTCCAGCCCTGCTGCCGTCCGAGCACGTGCATCGCATCGCTCGGGGTAAATCCGGCCAGCGTCGCAAGGCCCCGATCGACCAGGCGTCGCAGCGCCTCGACTCCCAGGTCGGTGCGAGCGACCTCCGCAAGCCGCCGCGGCAGCACGTCGAGCGCGTCCCAGGTCCGCCGCTCGAGCCGATCGAGGTGCGCATCAGGATCGCGTCCGGCGTTGCGGAAGGCAAATCGTGTGGCAAAAACTGGCGGGCGCTCCTCGCGCGCAAGTTGCCGCAGATCAGACAGCACAGCGGGAAACTGCTCAACCAGCAAACTCAGCGGCATCGCCTTGCGCGGGCCCACGGCCAGACGCTGCTCACGGTCAAAGTACACCTCGCTGTCGCCGCCGAGGCCGCAGGTGTGAACGTCAATGGCCTCGACCATGGTGCGCCAGCCCCCGATCACCGCACCTTCGGCGCGAACGACGGGCCGACCACCGGCGACGATCGCAACATCGGTCGTCGTGCCACCCATGTCGGCAACGGCGAAGTCCTCAAGGCCGCTCAGGAACCCCGCTCCCACCACGCTCGCCGCGGGCCCCGACAGGACGGTCTCGACCGGGTACTCGAGGGCGACCTCGGCCTTCATCAGGGTGCCGTCACCTTTGACGACCATCACCGGCGCGCAAATCCCCTCCCGCTCGAGCACCTGCTCCAGCGCCTGAAGCAGATGCGCGATCTGCGGCGTGAGGCGCGCATTGAGAGCGGCGGTGAGGGCGCGCTTGGGTGCGTCGAGCTGCGAGCTTAGCTCGTGGCTGCAGGTGACCGGCTTGGCGCAGGCCGCCCGGATTCTCTCGCGCGCGCGGCGTTCGTGCGCAGGATTGCGCACCGAAAACATCGCCGCAACTGCGAATCCCTCGACCTGCGCGCCAAACTCCCGCACCGCCGCATCGATCGCCTCTTCATCGAGCGGCTCGGCCTCCTCCCCGGTCGCATCGTGGCCGCCGCGCACGCGCACGATGACGCCCCCTCCGGCGCGCTTGATAGCGGAGCGCTCGACCATCTGCTCGTCGAAGCCGACGAGCAGCGTGCAGATCTGGCTGAAGCGCTTCTCTATGACCGCGTTGGTCGCGAGTGTCGTGGATACCGAGACGAGTGCGATGTGCTCGCGCCGCGCGTTCTGCGGTAGCTTCTCCAGTACGGCGCGGATCGCCGCGGCGAGACCGAGCGACAGATCCCAATGCGTCGTCAGGGCCTTGGCAGTGGCGACGACACACCGCCGGGTGTCGAGCGCCACCGCGTCCGTGTACGTGCCGCCGGTGTCGACCCCGATCCAGATCTCAGGCAAGGCGCCGGGCTCCCCAACCCGAGTGCGATCCGTCACAGACATTCGTGCGGTTTACAACCAGGGTTCGATCCAACATCACTCACCACGCCTCTATCCGTCCTGCGTGCGCTACGAGCAGCTTAAAACACAATGACGCCGCGGCCGGCTTTGCCTTGCTCGAGGTCGGCAAAGGCTCGGGGGGCATCATCGATCGAGTAGCGGCGGGTAATGAGTTCATCAAGCTTCAGCCGACCGGCCCGGTACAGCCCAATCAATTGCGGGACATCGTGTTGCGGGCGGGCCGAGCCGAAATAACTGCCCGTGAGTGTTTTTTCGCTGAGGGCGACGCGCTGTGCGCTGAGCACGATCTTGTCATCCGCCGCAGCGATCCCGACTGTGACCGCAATGCCGCCGCGCTTTAACACGTTCCAGGCCTGTTCCGTCACGCTCCCTAGCCCGACGCAATCGAAGGCGTAGTCCGCGCCACCACCGGTAAGCTTGAAGAGCGCCTTGCCGAGCTCCGCTTGAGCCGAGGCGTCCACGGCGTGGGTCGCACCAAAGCGCAGCGCGAGCGCACGATTCTCCGCACGCGTATCCACCGCGACGATCATGCGCGCGCCGGCAAGCGCACAACCCTGCACCGCATTGAGTCCCACCCCACCGCAGCCGAACACCACGGCCACCGAACCGGCCGCCAGCCGTGCGGTATTGGTGACCGCGCCGATTCCGGTCAGCACGCCGCACGCTATCAGCGCAGCACGATCGAGCGGCATGTCCTCCGCGATCTTGATCACGTTGTCACTGTGCAAAGTGGCGTACTCGGCCATAACGCCACAGCCGCAAAACACGTTGAGCGGCTCGCCCTTACTGTCCTGGGTGCGCACGGTTCCATCGGGCAAGGTGGAGAGGGCCTGCAGCGCCTGCACGCACAATTGCGGTTTGCCGCTTTGGCAGTAGGCGCAGTGCCCGCACATGCTGACGAACGAGGTGATCACGTGATCGCCGGGCTTCAAGCCGCGCACTCCTTCGCCGACGTCGCTGACAACGCCGGCCCCCTCATGCCCAAGAACCAAGGGCAACGGATAGCCGATGGTACCGTTCGTCGCCGACAGATCACTGTGGCAAACCCCACACGCCGCCAGCTGCACGGTGACTTCACCGTGACGCGGCGGCTCGAGGTCGATCTGTTCGACGGTGACTGCCTTGCCGACCGTGCGTGCAATCACGGCTTTGACTCGTCGCTTCATTCTGCCACCTCGTGCGGCGGATCCTGAGCGGGCTTCCATCCGCATCTCGGGACCCCGCCGTTACGCAAAACTTCGTATCATGTGCCCGCCGATAAGGCAGTTTAGAACAACAGGCCGCGCGAGCGGGGGGCACAGGAGTTCTGCATGAATTGGCACTTGTTCGCAGGGTTTCTGGCCATCACGATCGTGCTGATCCTGGTGCCCGGGCCGATCGTGACCCTGATCGTTTCCACCGGCGCGACCAAAGGCGTGCGAGCGGCGTTCGTTACCGTGGCCGGTACCTCACTCGGTAACGCCGCGCTGCTGGCCGCTATCGCCCTGGGCCTGAATTGGGTACTGCTCCATGCGACGTACCTTTTCGAACTGCTGCGCTGGTTCGGTGCCGCATACCTCATCTGGCTGGGAGTGCGGGTATGGCGCAGCGCCGGACGCTCCGTGGCGATACCCGCCGCGGGGAACCGCGTGCACTTCTGGCGTGGCCTCCTGGTGGCCCTGTCTAATCCCAAAACCCTGGCGTTCTTTACCGCGTTTCTTCCCCAGTTCGTCGATCCTACGCGGCCGGCCGCACGGCAGCTCGCCGTGATGTGCGCGGTCTCGGTCTTGCTCGCAGCCCTGAGTGACTCGTGTTGGGCTATTGCCTCAGGCCTGGGTCGCACCTGGTTCTTGAAGCCTGCGCGCGCCAATTTCCTGCGGCGGGCCTCCGGGCTCACGCTGGTGGGCGGCGGGACGTGGCTCTTGTTGACGCGGCGACCCGCCTGAGGGATGAGCCGGCCGAGCGCCGACACGGCGACGGAATTCGACCGGGCATGATGCAGAAAGAAGGGCAGCGCGGCGTTTGCGCGCCGGATCGATCGCCGTCACCGGCAAACCAGGCGATGCTCGGGCCTCTGATGACGGCGATCGGGAGCATCTCCGTCATGGGGCTCGCGAGCGGATTGACGCTGCCGCTCGTTTCCCTGCGCCTGCTGCAGGCGGGCGCCTCGGCGACGTCGATCGCGGCGATGGCCGCGCTGCCGGCCGTGGGAACGATCGGCGTCTCGTTGTGCCTCTCACGGTTGACGCGCCTGTTCGGCTCGAAAGCGCTCCTCATTGGGGCAATGCTGCTCTCATGCGCGTGTCTGCTGGTGCTCGCGAGCCCGTACGCGGTGGTTTCCTGGGCGCTTTCGCGACTCCTGATGGGTGTCTCCACCGGCGTCCTGTTTTCACTCGGTGAGGCGCGCATCCTGGAAGTCAGCGGCGAGGCCACCCGCGGGCGCTGGACGGGCGTCTACGCGATGACGCTTACGGCGTGTCAGTTCGCCGGACCTGCGCTGCTGGCCGCCCTCGGCACCAGCTCCCTCGCGCCCATTGTGATTGCCGCCGCCCTACACGTGCTTGCCATCGTACTGCTGTTTCGGACCGGATGGCGCAGCGTGCTCTCGGACACTGAGCGCTCCCTAGGGCTTGTGGACTTCCTGCGTAACTCCACGCCTCTTGCGGTGGCCGTGCTCTTCTTTGCGATGTTCGACAGCGCCATGCTCTCGCTGCTGCCCGTGTACGGACTTAAAATCGGCTTAGCCACCAGCCTTGCGGTGCTGATGGTGAGCGTGCTGTTTCTCGGCGATGCGTGCTTGCAGGTCCCCCTCGGGTGGGCGGCGGATCGGTTCGGGCGCACGCGCGTTCACGCCGCGTGTGGTTGGGTCGCAGTGCTGGTAGCTCTGGCGCTGCCCCTGGGCCTGGTTTCGAGCCCGGCGATGTGGGCGGCCCTGTTCCTGATCGGGGGCGCCGCCGGCGGACTGTACACGCTCGCCATAGTGCGCATCGGCGATCGCTTCCGAGGTACGGCATTGCTCAGCGCCAACGCGTTCGTCGGCATTCTGTGGGGCGTAGGTGCTCTGCTCGGCCCGGTACTCGGCAGCGCCTCCATGGCAGCCCTGAATCCGCAGGGCCTGATGCTGTTTGTGGCAGCCGGAGCACTAGCTTTTCTCCTCTCCATGCTCAAACGCGGCGCGCGCGAGTTGCCCGGCTTCTCAGACTAAGCGAGGCGGCGCAGCGGTGCGGCTCAGTTGGCCGCAAGCGGCGGGATGCCGCGACGGATATCGCGGGAGAAGAACTCGCTGCGATCGGACGCTTGCGCACGCTGGGTGATGCGGCCGAACACGCGCAGCTGCTCCAGGGTGTAGCGCGGATCCAAGCCGCCGACGGAGTACACGTAGCCGGGCAGATAACCTGACAGCAACACGCGGTAGCTAAGCGGCAGCCGGCCGACAATGCGCTCCATCATGTGATAGACGAGCGTGGTGCAGTTGACGGTGATCGTATTGTAAAAGCGTGGCGTGTGAACGAGTTCGTTGCTCTGGTTGATATACGACAGAAAGAGCAGGCGGATGTCCTGCACCGGCAAGCGAATGTGATACAGATAGTCATCCTCGCCGCGAATGTTCGTACGCACGCGGATCACGTCACGCTCGTCGGCGGCGATCACGCTCAAGTCGAATTCCTTAAAAAATCCGCCGATCGCGGAAAACTCCTGGTTCTTCTGCCGGCGGATCTCGACCGAGAACGCGACATACTGGCCGTCATCGAATCCGAACGACACCAGCACGTGCGCGATCGCAGGCCCCGTCCAGTACGAGGTAATCATGTCCAGGGACTGCAGCCTGCGCAGATCGTAGCTGCGCGTCTCCCAGCGCGGGGTGTAATCTTTCTCGCTGCGCCAGTCGAAGTTGCGCACGTTGCTGAGCGTGACCGAATCGCCGTGCACCTCCCCTGAGGTGGTGCGCGCGACGTCGTCCGCCCAGATGCGATCGTTGGACGGCTGGAGGCTGTGCCACCACAGCAGCACCCCGCCCAGGGCGAGCGCGAACGCGGCCAGCGCCAGCATGCCGTGCCCGCGGTGCAGCGCCACGAGCACTGCAAGCGCGAAGCTGAGCCAGGCGACGATGATGACTCCGCGCAGCAACGGGCCGCCCGGCGCCTGGAACCACAGAGCGATCGCGGTCCAGGCCGCAAAACCGAGCACGGCGGTGGTGGCGAGAATCAGAGCGGTCCAGTGCCACAGGCTCACCATGTGGTGCGACCCAGCCGCCTCACTGGCCCGCGGGTGTTTGCGCATGGCGATTGCCGGAGCGGTGCCACATTCGCAGGGCGTCGTCCTCGATGAGTGTCTTGCGTACGTACAGAAAGCGCACCGTGTCGTACTCGAAGGGCGAGCCGGTCGAGTAATAGCGGAAATTGGTGTTTGCGCGAAGATCGACGGCATCAAGCGGCGTGAGCACCCAGCCGACCGTGCCGTGGTAAAGATTGGCGAGATTGATGGCGTAGTCCGTGCCGAAGTCAGCGAGAAAGCCAAAACCGTCGCGCAGGCTCGAGGGTCCGAGTAGCGGCATGACGAAATAGGGTCCTGGATGCATGCCCCAGCGCGCCAGGGTGGCGCCGAACCCAGTTTTTGCCTGGGAAATGTTCATTTTTGTAGCGACGTCGAGCAGCCCGCCGATACCGAGCGTGCTGTTAATGACGAAACGCCCAAGGCTGCGTACTCCGGGCGCCGGCCGCAGCTGCGCGGTGTAGTTAAGAACGCTGACGACTTCACCAAGATTCGCGAAGAAGTTATGAATCCCCGTGCGCACCGGGCTTGGCAGGCGACGGTATTTGTCCGCGACCGGCAAGAAGATCGCCTCGTCGAACCGGGCATTGAAGCGATACGTGAAGCGGTTCATTCGCTCCCACGGATCGTAAGTGAGCATGGAGGGGACCTCCTCCGGTGTCAGAGGCGGCCCGATGCCCGGCTGCGCGGTCGCGTTCGCGAGTGCCGCCGCCTCCGCCACCATGGCCTGATGCTGCTGTATTTCCGCGGCGTTGTCCGCCGCCGGGGTCTCCGCCGGCAGGCTGCGAATGTAGAAGTCGCTCGAGGCACAGCCCCCGGCTAGCAGCGAGACACACAGAAGGGAGGCTAACGCGGTGCAGCGTCCCGCCCTCACTTGCCGGCCCCCACCCAGCGGCCGGCCAGCATATCGAGCATGTCGGCAATCTGCTGACGCTCGCCCAGATTGCCGAGATGGCCGCCATGGTCGTAGACGGCGATGCGCCCGTCGAGAGTCGTGCGCAGCCAGTCGAACTCCGCACGATCCAGAATCAGATCGTCGGAGTTGGTTTGCGCGTAGTAGTCCGGATCCGTGCGCAGCGCGTCGCCGATGATGTCCAGACGGTTCTCGGCAACAAGCGAATCACGTGTCGCGCCGGAACGGTGCGCAAGATAGTAAGGCGCGAACACCTGGTCGAAGTATTCGGAGAATGACTTGCCGAGCAGCCGCTGCACGACCTCCGCGGTCGGATCGCCCGGGCGCGGTGGGTGGCGCGGGTCGGTGACCACACCCGTGCCGGCATACAGGTCCCCCGTATAAAACACGTTCATCAGTGCGATGCGAAAAGTGAGCGCGATCGCCGCCGAAAAGTCGGTGTCGGTCCGCAGCGTCGCGGCGAGGGCGGCGAGCAGGTTAGTGTCTTCGATCCGAACCTGATCGCTCAGACGGTAGAGGTTCGCGAGCCGCGCGTAGAGGCGCCGGTAGAAGCGGTCGATCCCCTGCTTGTCGGTGCCGATGCTGAGCACGAAGAGCTCATCGAGCCGCCCCATCGAGGCAAACAAACTGACCGGCGGGTTGATCATCACGGCCCGACGGATCTTCAGTCGCTGCTCGACGGCATCGATCGACTTGAGGACCGCGGCGTGGGCGCCCCCGAGCGAATAACCCAAAACATCAACCTCGGTGATGCGTACCTTCTTGGGCAGGTGGGCAACGATGTGCTGCGCGGTCGCGTAAAGATCGCGGCTGTCCTGCATAAGGTCACCCGCCACCCCGGTGCTGGAGGCAGCGGCGATGAATCCTGGATTGGTCGGCGATGGCAGGGTGAGCACGTGATAGCCGGCGCCATAGAGCGCGGCACGCAACAGCGAGAGCTTCTCGGTATTGCCATCGCTGCCAGTGCCGGAAATGACGATCGCCAGCGGCGCGGGCTTGTCCTGCGCGGAAAACCACACGCGCAGGCGACGGTCGAACCACAGGACAGCCGGCAGCGGTCGCGCCCAGGGCAGCGCGACGTCGATCTCATCGAGCGGTACCAGTGCCGGGAGCGGTGCGATGTCCTGGGGTGGCGTGCCAAAAACCGTCGCCCGCAGCGCCGCCGAGTCAGCAAGGCCGGCGGGCGGTTCATCGCTCGCGTGCGCCGCCAAAAGCTGCGTCAGCAGCACCAGCGCCCCTAACGACCGCATGACCTTCATTCTGCTGTCCTTCCCTGCGTGCGCAGAATTAATAGAGTGCCCCCCGGGGGAGTTGTCCTACGACGGATTTCCCGCATCACCCCCGGCGGACGTCAGTACTTGCAGCGCGCGGCGCATGATCTAACGCGCTAGCTTATAGCCCGACCGCGTCCGGCGAAACCCCGCGCCCTGAGCGCCGGCGCCGCCGCGCGATCCATCATCGCCTTTCCCCGGGGGCAGCGGCTACACTTCCGGCGTAGGACGCCTGAAAATTGCCGCGGAGACTTGCGTGCCCCAAATCAGACCGTTGCAGCCTTGCGATCGCGCGCAATGGGAAATCCTCTGGAACGGATACCTGCGCTTCTACCGTCAGCACCTGCTTCCCGCGGTAACGGAGGCGACCTTTACGCGCCTCGTCGACGAGCGCCAGCAGCCTTATGGGCTGGTCGCTGAACGTGACGGCACACTGCTTGGATTCGTCCACTACCTGTTCCATTCCTCGACCTGGTCGCTTAACGACATCTGCTACCTCGAGGACCTGTTCGTCGACCCGGCGGCGCGCGGCGGCGGCGTCGCGCGCGCCTTGATCCACGCGGTGTATGCTGCTGCTGATCGCGTCAAGGCCGGCTCGGTGTACTGGATGACCCAGGAATTCAACGCCGATGGCCGTGCGCTGTACGACACGCTCGCGCATCGCACTTCCCTGATCCGTTACGAGCGCTGATGCGCGCACTGACCCTGCTGGCGATCAGTGCGCTGCTCGGCCTTGTCGACGCCCGTGCGCACGCCCCGGTCACGCATCGGCTCGAAGCGACGCCTGCCACGGTGGCCTACGGCTATTACTGGTCGGAGGCGCCAGCGGTACTGCGCATCGACTCAGGCGACATCGTCGACGTCGACACCCTGCTGACCAACACACCGGCGGGGCTTGCGAAGGCCGGCGTGCCCGATGAGAAGATCCAGTCTTCCCTCAAGGCCATCGTCGCTGAAGTGACAGGCGAGCGCCGCGGCCCCGGCGGCCACATCCTCACAGGGCCCATCTACGTGGAGGGGGCCGAGCCCGGTGACGTACTCGAGGTGAAGATCCTCGCCATCGAGCTGCCGATCGATTACGGCTACAACGGCTGCAGCGGCATCCTGCCGGAGAACTGCGAGCCGGGCCGGCCGGCCAAGATCATCGGCCTCGACCGCAAGCAGATGACGGCCGAGTTTGCGACGGGCATTGTCATTCCCCTGCGCCCGTTCTTCGGCAGCATGGGTGTCGCTCCGGCACCCGAGGCCGGCCGCGTGAGCAGTAATCCGCCCGGGCGGCACGCCGGCAACCTCGACAATCGCGAGTTGATCGTCGGCTCCACGCTCTACATCCCGATCTTTGCGCGCGGCGCGCTCTTCGAGATCGGCGACGGACACGTGGCGCAGGGTGACGGCGAGGTCGATCAGACCGCCATCGAGACCTCCCTGCGTGGCCGCGTGCAGCTGACCGTGCGCAAGGACTTCAAACTCACCTGGCCACGCGCGGAAACGCCCACCGACTTTATCTGCATGGCGACCGACCCGGATCTGACCGTCGCCACCAAGGCCGCCATCCAGGAGATGGTGGACTTCCTCGTCACCGAGCAGCATCTGACGCGCCATGAGGCGTACCAGCTGGTCAGCATCGCGGGCAACGTGGCCGTCACGCAGCTGGTCGACAAACCGAACGTAGGCGTTCACGTGCGGTTGCCCAAGAGCGTATTCGTTGCCAAGTAAGGCGGCGTGCCGGGCAGGCACGCGGCGCGGGGCTTCTAGCAGGCTGTTGAAAATTGCCACGCATGCGTCACAGTACGACCAACGCGGTTGATGATGGATGAGCAGCATGCGCGGAACGGATATGGATCAAGGTGGCCTCTTCAGCTATGTCTCGATGGAGAAGCGGATACCGCCGACGCATCCGCTGCGCAGGATCCGAGCGCTGCTGGATGAGGCGCTGGGCTCGATGAGCCGGGACTTTGACCGGGTATACGCCGACGGTGGTCGCGAGTCGGTAGCCCCCGAGCGCCTGGTGCGGGCTCTGGTGCTGCAGGTGCTGTACTCGATCCGCTCCGAACGACTGTTGTGTGAGCAGCTGGACTACAACCTGCTGTTCCGCTGGTTCGTGGGGCTGTCGATGGATGATCGGATCTGGGATCACTCGACCTTCACCAAGAACCGCGACCGGCTGATCGAGGCCGGGGTAGCGCGCAAGCTCCTGCGGCGCATCGGCCGGCGTGCCCGGCGCGAGGGGCTGCTGTCTGCGGAGCACTTCAGCGTCGATGGCACCCTGATTGAGGCGTGGTCGGCGGTCAAGAGCATGCGCCGGCGCGATGGCAAGGACGATCCACCGCCCCCAGGACGCAACCCGCACGTAGACTTCCATGGCGAGCGACGCACGAACGAGACGCATGTGGCCCCGCATGAGCCGCAGGCGAAGCTGTTCAAGAAGAGCCAGGGCCAGGCCGCGAAGCTGTGCTACATGGGGCACGTGTTGATGGAGCACCGTCAGGGTCTGCCCGTCGATGTCGAGATCACCGAGTCGAGCGGATTTGCCGAACGCGAGGCAGCGCTCAGGATGCTCAAGCGCCAGGCAGCGCGCACCGGCAGAACGGTGGCCGGGGACAAGTGGTATGACACCCGTGGCTTCGTCGCCGCCTGCCGTGAGCTGGGTGTGACGCCGCACATCGCCCAGTCGCTCAAGCGTGCGGGCGGCTCGGCGATCGATGGGCGCACGACGCGCCATCGCGGCTACTTTGCCAGCCAACGCTTGCGCAAGCGCATCGAAGAGATCTTCGGCTGGAGCAAGGACGCCCGGGCACTGCGCAAGATGCGGGTACGCGGTCTGCCGAGCGTGGCCTTCATGGCGACCCTCACGATCGGCTGCAACAGCTTGCTGCGGGTAGCGAAGCTCCTCCCCGATCCGGCACCAGCGTAGGACACGTGTCGATGAAATCAGCCTCAAGCCCTCAAAGACCCCTCGATCCACTCGCGCAGTACGCTCGGATCGGCCAACGCGGCTCGCTGCCACACCCCGAGAGGCTTCAAAAATGAGTCGATCGATCATGCCCGCGTTGATCTATCCCGAATTTTCAACAGCCTGCTAGGGGCGCGGGCTCTGCGGCTGCGCGCTTGGGTTGCGCGCCGACCAGCGCAACAGTCCGACCGCATACGTGCAGTAGTAGCCCGCCAGCGTGCCGATGAGCAGCAGCGTGAGGGGCGTCAGGGGCAGCGGAGCCGACGGCGCAGCGCTGCCGGCGGTGCCGGGAAAACCGACGACGACAAATCGATAAGCGATCCGGCACACGAGCAGCGTCGAGAGGGCCACGCCGAGATGAGCGCTCGGGGTATAGAACATGCCCTCCCCGGTCACCTCAAAGCGCGTAAGACGCAAACCGAGGATGCCGAGCGCGATGCCCGCGACGGCCCCAGCGACGAGGCCGCCTTCAACGAGCGGCTGCGTGCGCGAGGCGAAGGCGAGCAGCACCAACATTAGGGGAAAGATGGCGATCGTGATCCACGGCCGCACGCGCGAGAGACGCTGCCGGCCAATCGTGCGACGGACACGCGAGTACAGACGCCAGGCAATAAGGGCGATGATCGCGGCGGTCAGCAGCGCGTGCGTGGCTTGGGGTGTCATTCAGGCTCCGGATCCCGCGGCCAGCAGCACAGCGAAATCGCCCCAAGCGAGTTCTTCCACGCGGCGCAACGGCAATTAAGATCAGCTCTCATTATGGGCATAGCCCCAGCAGCGGTAAAGCGGCGCTCGCTGCGCGGCAGACCCGCCGCAGTGCGAAGCGGAAGCAATTGCTCGGCCGCGTCAGATCGATACACGATAAAATCAAAGCTGTTCGCGACGGAGCCAACACGCTCGGCGGCCGAAGGGGGAAACCGATGATGTGCAACCTGCATCCGCTCAAGCGTGTCCGCAGCCTGCGTGCCGCGTTCGTCTACACGGCCGTTCTTGTGGGTCTTGCGGCTTGTAAGACGGTATCCGGCCCCGCACCTTCGTCGGCCGAATACCTCAAGTCCGACATCCCGCACGCACCCTTCTCCGCGGCCGTGTGGGTCGGCGATGTGCTCTACCTGTCCGGGCAGATCGGCACCTTGGCCGACGGCACGCTGCCGCCGGCCTTCAACGAGCAGGCGCGCCAGACGATGAGCAACATCGGCGCGGTGCTGCAGCAGGCGGGCCTGGGTTTTGATGATGTCTTCAAGTGCACGGTGATGCTCTCTGACATGTCGCGTTGGGAGGACTTCAACAAGATCTACGTGACCTATTTCAAAGCCGACCGCCTGCCTGCCCGCAGCGCCATCGGCGCGAACGGACTGGCGCGCGGTGCGCTCCTGGAAGTGGAATGTCTCGCCCGCGTGCGGCCGCCGGCTTGAGGTCATCCGCTGGTCGGCAGCCGCCGATAGGCGGCGGCGGCGCGACGCCGCCGCGCGAGAGCGCAGGCCGGCCCCGGTGAGCGGGCAGTGCGGGGGATCTGACCTGGCTGCTCATCGTGCTGGCGGCCGCCGCACTCGGCAAGATCCTCCCGGTGTACGGCGCCGCGGGTCTGAGCGGATTCGACAACCCTCACGGCTGGATACTCGGCGCGCTTATGAACACCCGGGGGCTGATGGAGCTGATCGTGCTCAACATCGGGCTCGAGCTGGGCGTCATTCCACCGAAGGTGTTCACCATCCTCGTGATCATGGCGATCACGACCACCCTCATGACCGGTCCAATCCTCAAAAGGCTGTTGTCGCGCGCCGGACACGTGCCGCCGCTCGGCAGCGAGGGCTAGTCGGGGCTGAGCCCTGGTGCGCGCACCACCGCAGGCGGCGCCGAGCGGGCTGCGGCGAATCCGAAAGCGCTGATGCACAGGTACGCGAGGAGCGGCACGATGTAGGCGGCCCGTAGCCCACTCAGGTCTGCGATGTGGCCCGCGAGGCGCGGTAGGAAGGCCCCACCCACGATGGCCATGCACAGCAGTCCGGAAGTTGCCGCCTGCGAAGCGCGCGAGCGCTCGAGCGTGAGGGTGAAAATCACCGGAAACATGATGGAGTTCATAAGACCCACAGCCAAGGCAGCAACCCCGGCGGCCGAGCCAGGCGTCAGGCGCACCGTCAGGCACAGCAGCGCGGCGCAAACCGCCGCGCCTCCCAGCAGCCGACCGGCGCTGACCCGCCGCAATAGCGCGCTGCCAACGAAGCGCCCCACCATGGCGGCGCTCCAATAGATGCTGACGAGTTTGCCGGCCTGTGCCAGTGACACGCCAAACACGTCCTGTTGGTGCAGAAAGTTGGTCATGAGACTGCCGATGGAAACCTCCGCGCCGACGTAGAGAAAAATGGCCGCCGCCCCGAGCAGCGCCCAGGGCGAGCGCAGTGCGCGCACCACGGAGGCGTCCTCGGCCTGCAGAGGCGCGGCGCTGCGCAGACGCGCTCGCATCGACCAGATAAAAAGTGCCAGCAGCGCCGCGAGCCCGGCGATGACAAAGAAGGCGAAATCAATGTGGCGCAACGACTCGGCTCGCTGCGCAAGCGTAACGGGGCTCGTCGCGCTGGCGGCAAAGATGCCGCCCGCGAGCAGCACCGAAGAGGCCAGATAGGGGGCGATGGCGGTGCCGAGCGAATTGAAGGCCTGCGACAGCGTCAGCCGGAAATGCGAGCGCGCCGGCGGCCCGAGCGCTGCCGCCAGTGGGTTGGCCGCGACCTGCAAAATAGTGATGCCGCTCGCGATGATGAAGAGTGCCACCAGCACGATGGCAAAGGTGTCCAGGTGCGTGGCGATCGGTACCACGACGCAGCCGGCGATCATGATGGCGAGCGCAAGAACGATGGCACGCGCGTAGCCCAGACGCCGCACGAGCGGCGCGGCCGGCAGCGACACCACCCCGTACGCCATAAAGAACGCAAACTGCGTCAGCATGACCTCGGCGTAGGAGAGGCTATAGATGCTCTTGAGCGCAGCGATCAGCGGATCGACCGTGGCGGTGATGAAGCCCCACGCGAAAAAAAGCGTGGTGATCGAGACAAAGGCGGCGCGCTGGCCGTGTACGCCGTCGGTCATCGGTTCTCCAGCGGCCACCGTCGCGCCAGTAGACGCGGGCTTAGCCGCCGTGGGGGATCGTCGTTCAGGCACTCCGCTGCAAGCATACCGGTTCGGGTCATGCTCGAGCGCGCAACGGCCACGCCGAGACTGAACCGGTCAGTGCCCGGTGGGCACCGCGGGCGCCGCGACGATACCCCACGGACTACCGCCCACGGCGATCCGGGCATCCACGCGCCCTGATTTCAGATCGACGATGGAAATGTCCCCGGAGGGGCCGTTGGCCGTATAGGCCTTCTGTCCGTCGCGACTCAGGGCGAGACCCCAAGGACGCTGTCCGACCTTGGGAAAGGTGCGCACGATCCGGCCCGCTTCCGGATCGACCTCCAGGAGTGCGCCAAAGCGCCCGGTGGTGACGTAGATGAGCTTGCCGTCGGCCGAGGCGATGCCCATCGGACGCACCACCTGCGGGTCTCCGAGCGATATGGTCTTCACGACCTTGTAGTCCTCGGTGCTAAAGACGGTGAGCGAGCCGCCGAATTCGTTCGTCACGTAGCCGCGCTGGGTGCCGGGGGGTAGCAGGATCGCGCGCGGTCGCTTCTCGGTCGGAATCTTCGCCAGCACCTTCATGCGCCGCGCGTCCACCACGTAGACGCTGTTGGCGGTCTCGCACGCAACGTACACGAGCCGATCATCCGCGCTCACCGCCACGCCCTCAGGCTCCGTGCCCACGGCCACCGTGCTCGCCACGACGCCTTTGGCGAGATCCACGGCGGAGAGCATCCCGGTATCCTCGTTGGACACATACAGTGTCTTGCCGGCGCGCGAGAGCGCAAAGGTTTCCGGGTCCGCCCCGCTCTGGTAGGTGCTGATCAGCTTCTGCGCCCCCAGGTCGACCACGCCGATGCCGTCGAAACGCCGGTCAGGCGGGGGCAGCTTCGATTCATCGACGTTGGGTCCTCCCATGGGGGAGCCCGACAGCGCCACGTACACGAGCCTGTAATCCGGTGACACCTGGATGCCGCGCGGGCGCTTGCCCACGGGAATGCGCGCCACGACGCTCGCTGACTGCGGATCCACGATGACGACATTGCCGCCGCGCTCGTCGGAGACGTACACGCGCTCAGGCGCTAAGGCCGTCTCTGCCGCGCCGCCGGGGCGTGCCAGGCCCAGCAGCGCCAGCGCGCCCGCGGCGCCCAGCAGCGATCTGCGACTCATTCTCGAACCGCTTGTAGTCATGAAAACGTCCAGTGTTGCCTCGGCTGGCAAACCGCGTGGTCGGCCTGCCGTGAGGCTTCAGTAAGTGACGACGCTACGGATCGACTCGCCCTTGTGCATGAGGTCGAAGGCGTCGTTGATCTTCTCCAGCGGCATGACGTGCGTGATCAGCGGATCGATGGAGATCTTCTTGTCCATGTACCAGTCCACGATCTTCGGCACGTCCGTGCGCCCGCGCGCCCCGCCAAAGGCGGTCCCCTTCCACACCCGACCCGTCACCAGCTGAAAGGGCCGGGTCTTGATCTCCTGCCCCGCTCCTGCCACCCCAATGATCACCGACACCCCCCAGCCGCGGTGACAGCACTCCAGCGCCTGGCGCATCAGATTCACGTTCCCGACGCACTCAAAACTGTAATCCGCCCCCCCATCGGTCACCCCCACCAGGTGCGCCACCAAATCCCCTTCCACCTCTTTCGGGTTCACAAAGTGCGTCATCCCAAACTGCTCCGCCAGAGCCTTGCGGCCCGGGTTCAAATCCACCCCCACAATCTTGTTCGCCCCCGCAAGACGCGCCCCCTGAATCACGTTCAGCCCGATCCCGCCTAAGCCAAACACCACCACGTTCGCCCCCGGCTCCACCTTCGCGGTGTTAATCACCGCCCCAATCCCCGTCGTCACCCCGCACCCGATGTAGCACACCTTCTCAAACGGGGCGTCCTCGCGGATCTTCGCCACCGCAATCTCCGGCAGCACCGTGAAGTTCGAGAACGTCGAGCACCCCATGTAGTGGTGCACCAGCTCCTTGCCCAGCGAAAAACGACTCGTCCCATCGGGCATCACCCCCTTGCCCTGGGTCGCACGGATCGCCGTGCACAGGTTCGTCTTGCGCGACAAACAGCTCTTGCACTGGCGACACTCGGGCGTATACAGCGGAATCACGTGATCGCCCTTCTTCACCGAACTCACCCCGGGACCCACCTCCACCACAATCCCCGCCCCCTCGTGACCGAGGATCGCCGGAAACAGCCCCTCCGGGTCCGCCCCGGAGCGAGTGAACTCATCCGTGTGGCAGATCCCGGTGGCTTTAAGCTCCACCAGCACTTCTCCTGCCTTCGGACCCTCCAGATCCACCGTCACGATCTCCAGTGGTTTGCCGGCAGCGTAGGCAATGGCGGCGCGTGTTTTCATGGCTGACAGGTTCCTGATTCGGAGGCGGTGAGGAATCCGAAGTGAGGGCCCCGCGCGTTGCGCGGGGCCCTCCGAGCAAGACGCGGCGCTCAGGCGGCCAGGACGCCCTTGGCTTTCGCCGTGTGGGTCGCAATCAAATCCATGAGGGCGGGCGAGAGACAGTCGTACGGCTCCAGCCCCAGCTCTTTCAGCTGTGCGCGCACGGCGCCCATCTGATCCGGCTTCGTGCCCGACTCGATGATCGAGGAGACGAAGGCGGCAAAGCGCGGCTCCTCCCAGCCTTGATCCTTGGACAATTCGGTGTGGAAGAAGTCAAAGCCGTGGAAGGGATGGTTCTTGTTCTCGATGCGCCCGTACATGTGCACGCCGCAGCCGGTGCACGCATAGCGCTGGATGGGCGCCTTCTCGTCGACGATCTTCAGCTTGTTGCCGTTGGCCGTGACCGTGACTTTGTCGCGACCGGCGACACCCACGACGGAGAACAACGCGCCCGCGGGCTTCCAGCACTTGGTGCACCCGCAGGCGTGATTGAAGGCGACGTTCGAGCCGATCTTCACGGTCACGGGGTTGCCGCTGCACTGGCAGCTGAGCGTACCGCCCGCGAAGCCGGCCGTGCCCTTCTTGACTCCGTTATCAACGGATGGATGAATCTTGGTTGCCATGTTAGTCGTGCCTCGCCTCTTGGGTTTGTAGACGGTTCTGAAGAGTTCCTGTCAGGAACTCACTCGGGCTCCTGCGTGCCTGCTCCGAGGTGCTGAACGTGCCGCAGGAGTCCATGTCGATGAATCTTGCGATAGATCGTGCGCCGACTGATGTGCAGGCGGGCGGCAGCCGCGCTGACGTTCCACTGGCACGACTCGAGCATGCCTCGCAGCGCCTCGCGCTCCGCACCGCTCAAGACGCTCTCGCCGTCCTCATCCAACGCTGCCTCGGCCTCCCCAAGCGACGCTTCTTCGGAGGCTGCACCCGCGAGCCACTCCTCGTTGAAGTCCGCAAGCGTCAGCCGCTCGGCG
The DNA here is from genome assembly GCA_963850955.1 of uncultured Pseudomonadota bacterium. Taxonomy (GTDB): domain Bacteria; phylum Pseudomonadota; class Gammaproteobacteria; order Steroidobacterales; family Steroidobacteraceae; genus 13-2-20CM-66-19. The sequence goes on along the minus strand of CAWKMW010000004.1, from coordinate 1,808,833 downwards.
GTGCGCAGCGCGAGCATGGTGCGCAGGACGTTACGCAGCTGGCGCACGTTGCCGGGCCAGGAATAGTGCACCAGGCGCTCCATGAGCGCCGGCTCCATCTCGATGCCGGCGGCACCGGCTTCACCGCGCAACAGCTTATTGATGAGTTCCGCGCTATCGGTGCGCTGGCGCACCGGCGGCAGGCGCACGGTGATGCCGTTTAAGCGGTAGTAGAGATCCTCGCGGAATTGCCCCTTGGCGATCAGATCCAGCGGATGATGCTGCGTGGCGCTGATGACGCGCACGTCGACGCTCACCACCTTGCTCGCCCCGAGGGGCATCACTTCGCGGTCTTCGATCACGTTCAGGAGGCGCGTCTGCAGCGCGACCGGCATATCCCCGATCTCATCCAGGAAGAGCGTGCCGCCGTTCGCCTGCAGGATGCGGCCCACGCCGCCCTCGCGCGCGGCGCCGGTAAACGCACCGGCCTTGTGGCCGAACAGTTCGCTCTCGATCAGGGTCTCGGGGATGGCCGCACAGTTGACCGTCACGAACGGCTTGTCGGCGCGATTACTGGCATTGTGAATGGCGCGCGCGCAGAAGCCCTTGCCGGTGCCGGTTTCTCCGAGCAACAGCACCGAGATGTCCCGGTCGATCACCCGCCGCAGCACCTCGACGTTGTGCATTATGGTCGGATCGGACGAATACAGGCAGTCGAGGGAGCCGCGCGCCTCGAGCACCGCGCCATCCGCGCCCGCATTGACCGGAACTTGCGTGCGTCGCGGCGCCTCCACCGGCGCATGCACGGTCGCAAACCAGCGCCGCTGCGAGACCTTTGGGCTCAACGCCTCGGCGCGGTAGCCGCGCTGCGCGGCGATGCGCGTTAGCGAGGCCAGGTTGGTATCGAGTACCTGCTCGACGCGCTGGCCGCACACCAACTCGTGTGCGCGCTGCCCGAGGAGGGTGAGCGCGGCGCGATTGACGCCCTTGATGACTCCCTGATCATCAAACGCCAGCACGCCCTCTCCCGGGGTGCTCACAAACTCCGCGCAGCGATGGAAGCGCACCACGTGCAAGTCGCGGCAGGCACTCAGCAGCGTGCGGTTCTCGACGTTCTGGGCGGCCATCTCCACCAGTGCCAGGGTGTGACTCTGGGGATTGGAAGAGGAGCCGGAGATATCCAGCGCCGCGAGCAGCTCGCCGCGCATGTCGAAGATCGGCGCCGCGCAGCAGGTGAGCGCGGTGTTCTGGGCCAGAAAATGGTCGGTGCGGTGAATGACGACCGAGCGCCCCGTGGTGAGGCAGGTCCCCATGCCATTCGTGCCCATCTCCCGCTCGCTCCACATGACGCCCTCGCGAAAGCCGCTGCGGCGCGCGGTGGCCGAGAATCCGGTGTCGCCGACGTGGCTGAGGATCACCCCGTCGCGATCGGTGAGCATGATGCTGTATTCGGAGTGCTTGATGAGCTTGCCCAAGGCCTCCATCTCGATGCGGGCGATGCCCAGGAGCACGCCGAGGCGCTCGCGTCGCGCTTGCAGATCCGCCTGCTCGACGCTACTCGGGCGTTTGATCTCGTGCGGATCGAGTGCGTAGGTGTTGAGGCAGCGGCTCCAGGAGGTCCGGACGACCTCGGGTATCGGAAGCTCCGCTCCGTGCCTGCGGACCAGATTGCCGATGAGGTCCGCATGAGTGTGGGACGCGGGTCGCGCACGCATCATAACTAAGCTCCCCCTCAACCAATGGACACGCCGACGGTCTAGTTACCCGTGCAGCCGAACTTGCACTCCGGCGCCCCGTGGTAGTTGGCCCGTATGAACGCAAGGATGCGCCACAAATCGTCGTCCGTCTTCACCACCTGCCCCATCTGCGGCATCGGGCCCACGACGTTCTCCTGCTGCTTGCGGCTGTAGCCCTTGCTTTGCAGGATCTGGCTGCCATAGGCCACCAAACGGAACAGGGTGTCGTCGTCCCCCCCGTAGATCCAGATGTCGTTGGTCAGTGGCGGACACATGCCCCCGCCACCGGTGCCCCCGTGGCAGCCGTTGCAGCCGTAGTTCAGGTACAGCTTGTTGCCGGCCTCGACCACGGCGGCATCCGTATCCTTGTACGGGTTTTTCAGGGTCCCCTGCGGGGCGGAATCGGCCCGCTCGACCGGGGTCATCGTGCCGCCGGCCGCCGGTGCCGCCTGGGCGCCGGCTTGACCCGCGGCGGGGGTCGCGGCCGGGGGCGTCGTGGGGGTCTGGGCCTGCGCGTAGATCAAGGCAGACAGCACGCCCGCTACGCCCAGAATCAGTGTTCGCTTAAGCACTCCGCCCCTCGGTTTCTTGCAACTCGCACAGCCTCATCTAGGCTCCCGGGTGAGCGCCAGACTCATCCAGGAGCTTAATGATCTCCTCGTCTCCCTTGGCGCGCGCGATCGACAAGGCGGTGTCGCCCCGGTCCGTCTGCACCTTAACGTTCGCACCCGCGCGCATCAGAAGCTCGACCATGTTAGCGCGGCTGTTGGCCGCAGCAATCATGAGCGCCGTGACGCCGCCGCTGTTACGTGCGTTGACGTCGGCGCCTTTCTTGAGGAGAGCCTGCACCAGGGTCTCCGCGTGGTTCGCGGTCGCGAGCATGAGGGGGGTGTAACCGCCCTCACCGATGGGGCGGCTTGGATCCGCACCGGCCGCGAGCAGTGCCACCGCGGCCTCATTCTTGCCATATTGCGCGGCGATGCCCAGCGGACTGAGATTCTGGGCACTGAGGGCGTTCGGGTCGGCGCCGTGCGCGGCAAGGATCCGGACGTCTTCGGCACTGTCGAGGTAGGCGGCGGTCATGATCGGCGTCCAGCCGTCGCGATCGCGCTCGTTGACGCCGGCCCCGTGCGCAATCAGGAACTCGACCATGGAGGGTGAGGCCATGATGATCGCGTGGTGCAGCGGCGTCTCGCCCTGCAGGTCCAGTGCGGAAGCCGAGACGTGCTTTTGCTCTAATAGATACGCCACGCGCTTCTGGTCATCCGCCATGACGGCGTTGTTGAGCTCCACCTTCGGATCGGCGCCGTGGGCCAACCAGTCATTCAGCCGCGCGATGCTCACCGGGGCTGCAACCGGACCCTTTTTCTCCGGGGCGGCGGGCTTGTAGGGGCCGTGCGAGGGCAGCTCCCCGCTGATGATGCAGGTGCTGCATTCGAGCAGCGGCACGCCGTAGTCGGTGAGGATCGCGCGAATCGCATCGCGCTGCTCGTGCGTCGCCTGATCCAGGCGGCGCTGGAGGTCCTTGTCGGCGCGACGCAGCGCAACAGCCATGTCGAATTCCAGCTTCACCGAGTCGTCCATCAGGTTGACCGGCTGCAGCGTGAGCGGCGCCTGCTTCATCACCTTGAAGTAGCCGGCGAGCGGACCCCACACGGCGGCGACGTCCAGCTGCCCGTCGATGACCTGCTGTACCTGGTAGCTCGGCTGATCCTTAGCCACGAGATCCGCATCGTGGCTGAGATAGTGAATCTCAACATTGTGCACGCCATGCTCGGCGAGCGCTTCGCGCACCGCGGAAGTCTCGTAGACGCCGACCTTAAGCTTCTTCAGGCGCGGGTCATCGAGGCTCTTGAAGTTGTAGGCCCGCTCGCTGCGGTAGGCCAGCACGTAGGTCGTGCGGTACAAAGCGGTGGTGGTAATGACGTCATCGGAGTCCAGCGGCATGTCGATCATGACATCGCACTGCTCCGCATCCAGCGTGGTGCGTGTCAGGCCGCGCTCGATTCCAGGCCGGTAATAGTATTCGACGGTCGTGTCGAGCGCTTTCGCGAGCACGGCCGCAATCTTGTTCTCGAATCCCTCGCCGCGATTGTTGGACAGCGGCATGTTGCCGGGATCGGCACATACCCGCAGGGCTCCCAGGGCCTGAGCGGGCGTAACCAGCAGCGCGAGAACTCCGCAGACCAACACCGACAGGGTTGGCCTAGTTCGCATCCTCATCCTCATTCGACTCGGCTCCTCGTTCCCTGTGGCGCCTTCGCCTGGAGGGACGCGCCCGGCAGTTACCCGCCGGGCGCGTCCGTTCCATCGACCTATTAACGATCCGTCAGTCTCGCACAGCGAAGGTGTACAGCGTCCCACCCATCGGGATCATGCTCAGGTTCGCCGCCTTGGTCATGGCGGTCGCGCCGATCGCACCGAACTTATCGTTCAGATCAAGGCCAGCTGTTACCGGCAGGCCGATCCAGCCGCCGATGCCGCTCCACACGGATACGTACTGCTTGCCGTTGACGCGATAGGTGATCGGGTTGCCGATGATTCCCGAACCGAGCCGTCTTTGCCACAGCACCTTGCCGCTGGCGCGGTCCACGGCGCGGAAGTCCCCGTTCAGGCTGCCGTAGAACGCCAAACCGCCGTCGGTGACCAGGGCGCCGCCCCAGTTCGGATACGGATCCGGAATCTCCCACACGGTCTCACCCGTCAGGACGTTGAACTTCTTGAACTTGCCCGTGATACCGGGCTTTTCCGGATACATGTACACGTTGGCGAATACGTACACGATGCCCTGCTGGGTATGGGAGCGCTCCTGCGGCTCATCTTCCATACACCAGTTGTTGGTCGGGCAGTACGCCATGCCGGGCTCGCTCGGATCAATCGCGCAGGGCTGCTGGTCCTTGCCGCCCATTGCCGACGGACACGCCTGCGTGTTGCCGTGCACCTTCAGTGGCGAGTGCTCGTAGACCTTGATGGGCCGGCCGGTCTTCATGTCGATCTTTTCCGCCCAGTTCGTGGTCACGTACTTGTTCGCGCGCAGCAGCGTGCCGTCCTCGCGGTCGAGCACATAGGCAAACCCGTTACGGTCGAAGTGGATGAGCACCTTATGCATCTTGCCGTCGACCTTCAGGTCTTCGAGCATGTTCTCGTTGATGCCGTCGTAGTCCCACTGGTCAAACGGCGTCATCTGGTAGGCCCACACCACTTCGCCGGTGTCGACTTTGCGGGCAAAAATGGTCATGGACCACTTGTTGTCCCACTTGCCGTTGTTGCATCCCTCCTGCGTTATCGGGTTGGCGCCGCAACGGTACGAGGGGCTCCACAGGCCGGGGTTGCCGCTCGAGGCGTAAACGAGCTTCAGCTGTGGATCGTAGCTGTACCAGCCCCACATCGCGCCGCCGCCACGCTTCCACTCATCACCGGGGTAGCTGGAGATACCGATGTCATGGCCGGCCGTGCCGTACTCGGGATGCTTCTTGTTGCTGTCCTTGGTAAGACACACATCCTTGTCACTGCCGGTGTTCTGGCACTCCCAGATCTTCTTGCCGTCCGCAAGGTTATAGGCCGTGAAGCGCCCGCGCGCCGCGAACTCATCGCCGCCGAAGCCGATGAGCACTTTGCCGTCGGCAATGATCGGTGCCGGTGTGATCGTCTCGCCCTTGTCCGGATAGGCGGACTTGACCACCCAATCCTCCTTGCCGGTCACCGCATCGAGCGCGATCACGAAACCGTCCAACGTGCCGAATACCAGCTTGCCATCGGCATACGACGGCCCGCGGTTCACGGTGTCGCAGCAGGCACGCGGTACCGCGGAGTCATCGCGGTTGGTCGTCTTCTTGTAGTTCCAGACTTCTTTCGGATGATCCGGATCACTCAGGTCGAGCGCCTGAACGATGTTGGGCCAGCCGCTCTCCATGTACATCATCGGCTTGCCGTTGACCGTGACGACCAGCGGTTGACCTTCATGGCCGCGCAGCGTGCCGCTGGATTGCGACCAGATCATCTGCAGATGACCGACGTTCGAGGCGTTGATGTCCTTGAGCGCACTGTGACGCGTCAGGGATTGATCGCCGCCGGGCGCGGCCCACAGATTCGGATCTTTCGAGCGGTCGGTTACTTCGTCCCCGAATGCCGCTGCGCAGAAAGCGCCCAGTGCCAGGCCGGCACCGATGGCGCACAGGGTTCTCTTGCGTTCGAATCGCATACGCAGTTCTCCTCAGATGGATTTCGACTTATATCGTTCGCTGTGAGCACCGCAGTGCGCGCATTCATGTGAGCATGCAGCCATGCGCCTTATCGGCCTCGCAACCACGTTCCCCAGATTGACCTCGTGCTTGCTTTGCACCCCTCAACAAAATCGCGGCGAATATCATAGTCTTAGTCGCATTCATCTGCAGCAGATGACCAAACGCCGAGATCGCTACAAAGCTGTGCCATAAATGACACAGCTAGGTATCGAGCCGCCCTCCCACGCCGCGCCGGCGCAAGCCCATTTCGGCGCTGCGTGATCGTAATTTTTTCGAGTTTTGCCATAACGATGCCGACAATTGTCGCCGCGGTACCGAAGCTGCGGCCGCGGTGCAAGCACCGCGCGCGCCCTCGCGCGCCTTGAGAACACTTTGCCCGGCGCATGCGGCCGTGCCGCCGGGCACGCCTCGTGCGCCCGCTGCGCAACCTTACACATCCACGGCCAAGCTCGCGCCGGTGGTCGCCGGAAAAAAAGCGTCGACGGCCACAAGAGCCGTCGACGCACTTGCGTAGCCAAGAAAATGCCCTCGCCCTGAGCCTTCAGACCTCAGAACCCGAAGTAGGCACCGATGTTGAAGGTGTTGGAGCCGTTCTGATCGGGCAACGTCTGGGCCTGGGAGATGCTCCAAGTGCGACTCGCCTCCGCGAGCAACGTCAGGTTCTTCGTCAGCGAGTAGTAGGCCCCGAGCGTCGCCTTCTTGTTACTCGAGACCAGGAACGGATTGACGAGCTGGTCAACGGGGCCAGCGAAATCGAGTTTGCTCACGCCATAGTTGGCACCGAGCTTCACATCGCCGAGCTTGTAGGTCACCTGGAACAGGTAGCCACTGGAGGTGCGCGTCTGACCGTCGGCGAAGGACCCGAGATTAAACAGCGCCGTCGTGCCGAGCCCCTTCGCGTGATAGCCGTAGCCGAACACTTCAAGCGCGTCGACGTCGAACTTGACGAACAGGTCCACGCCGTCGCCGGTGTAGTTGTAGTTGACGGGGATCGTCGTTGTGTTGTCTCCGTAGTACTGCTCCTGGCTGATGAAAGCCACCGAGCCGTACAGCTTCATCGTATCCGAGAAGGCCATAGTGTAGGTCGCCTTGGCGTGCACTCCCGGAGCCTTCTTTGGTTGCGTCTCGCCCACGTCGGTGAGGGAGTTGAGCGGATCAAAGATGCCGACCGTGAGATTAAAGCCGGAGAAGTCTGGCGTCGTGTAATCCATCTGCGCCAGCCAGTCCGTATAGATGTACCCAAAGCCGATGCCACCGAGCGTCGTGTTGGTCGGCGCTGGCCCTGCGGCCGAGCCCGGGCCGCCGACGCCCGGAAGCGTCATGTCATTCAGGATCACATCGGCACCGAACAGTCCAATGTTACGGCCGAAGAGGAAAGTGCCCATGGTCTTGTTGCCGAACTGCAAATAGACCTGGCGGATGTCCAAGCCGGTGGTGCCGAGGGCGGTGTTAGTGTTGAGGTTGCCGCTGTTGACACCGTTTGGGCTGCCGCCATCATTGGTTGCAACACCCGGGAAGAAGCCAAAGTGTGCCGAGATGTCGATGCCGTTCTGGGTCGTCTTGACGCCGAACGCGATCGAGGCGGGCAGCAGGCCGTTGCCGACGTTGGACACGTTACTGCCGCTGCCTGAGCCTACGCAGGTGAGTCCGCCGTTGATCGCCGCCGCTTGGTTCAAATTTTCGCAGCTGGAATAGATGTAGTCGACATTGACCTCGCCGTTGACCGAGAAGGTCCAGTTCCCGTCCGGCGTCGTCAAGTCCACCGCCCCTGCCGGCATTGCCAGAGCAGCCAGAAGGCCACCAGCAACCAACGGCCCGAGGATCCTTTGAGTTACGCGCATGTTCTTCATCGAATGACTCCCGCAGTTGTGAGTTGCCTCTGAGAGCGGTTACCCGCTTTATTCGCCTGGTCAGTGCAAGGAACCTACCGGCGGGGAGCAAGTGACGTGCCAACAGATGTTGCATATAGGCAACACTGTTAGCCTTTAAGAATCAATGGATTAGGTCGTGTAATCGTTCCACGGCTACAAGTCTTCGTCAGAAAGGTCACAGTGTGCCGCGTTGAGTGGTACGAAAACGTCCCACTGCCGCGGAAGGCAAACCAACACGGTGTTAGGAAGCCGGACGCAGCCAGCGGGCCGCAAGCGGCGGCACCAGAATCAGACTTACCAACGTGGAGGAAACGAGCCCGCCGAGGATCACGACGGCCATCGGTCCTTCGATCTCGTGCCCCGGTTCGCGCGACTGCAGCGCCACGGGCAAGAGTGCCAGCGCGGTCAGCAGCGCCGTGAGCAACACCGGCGTGAGACGCTCTTCGGCGCCGCGCAGCGCGGCCGCAAGTCCCCACGGCTCACCTTCGATGGTGGCGAGATGCTCGTAGTGCGCGATCAGGAGGATGGTATTGCGCGCCGCCATGCCAAAGAGCGCAACGAAGCCGACCATCGCGCCGAGTGAGAGCGTGCCGCCGCTGAGGGCCACCGCGGCGACCCCGCCGATCAGAGTGCTCGGCAGTGTCGCGAGCACCAAGAGCACGTGCCGGCTTTGGCCGAAGGCCAGCGCCAGTAACAGCACGATGAGGATGAGCGCGGCGGCCGAGTGCCAGACCAGTTCCCGGGCCGCCGCGGCTTGTGCCGGCGCCGTGCCGCCGTAGCGCAGGTAGACATTGGGCGGGAGCTTCACGTGCGCGGCGATGGCGGCCTGCGCCGCGCGTGCGAAGCCTGCCTGATCGGCAGCGCGCGGGCTCGCGACGACGACCTGGCGTCTGAGCCCGTCCTCGTGCTCGACCAGGCTGCGCGCGGAGACCATGCTGAGGGTGGCAACCGCCGCAAGCGCTACACGGATCCCGTCGCGCCCGCGCAGCGGCAGCGTGCCGACGTCCTCGGGCGTGGCGCCGACGCCGCTCATGCGAACCACCACCGGCACGCTGCGATCGGATTGATTGAGCTGCGCTACGACGGTGCCGTGATAGTTCGCGTTCAGTGCGCTCAAGACGTCCGCGGCCTGCAGGCCGTAGAGCGCAAGCTGCTCCGGGCGCAGCTGCACCTGCAGTTCGGGCTGACGCGGCGGCACCTCCAGGCGCACCGCGCCACTTTGCGGCCACTGGCGCAGCACCGCGGCGATCTGCCCGGCCACCTGATCGTCCGCGTCGAGGTCCGGACCGAACACGCTCACGAAGAACGGCGCCACTTCGCCCGAGAGCGTCTCGCCGATGCGCTCGGCCAGTACCGAGTAGATCTCCACGAGCTGATTGGGAAAGGCGTCGAACACTGCGCGCACCTGGCTTTCCAGCTGCGCGGTCGTGAGCCCCTGCGCAGGATCCAGCTGGATCTCGAACTCGCTCTTGTTCGGCGCATCCGGGTCCTGGCCGTTTTCCGCGCGTCCGATCTGCTCCGCGACGCTCTTGACACCCGGGATCGCCGCGAGGCGCGTGGCGATGCGCTGGCCGACGCGCGAGGTTTCCTGCAGCGCAATTCCGGGGCGCAGTGCGGCATGCGCGATCAGATAGTTCTCACGAAAGTCCGGCAGCAGCCGCGCGCCGAGCAGCGGCAGAAGCGCAAGCCCGGCCACCCCACTCGCCAGCACGAAGGTAAGCACCAGCTTCGCGTGCGGCGCAAGGCGCACGATCGCGCGGCGCTGCGCGTTCTTGCAGCGCTGCAACCAGCCCGGTTCCGCGCGCGGCGCGTAGTCCTGCATGAGCAGCGCACACAGCGCCGGAGTGGCACTCATCGCCACGAGCAGCGACAGCGCCACCGCGAGCAGGAAGGCGGTGGCCAGCGGTCGGAAGAAGGCGCCTTGCAGGCCCGAGAGCATCGCGATCGGCAGGAAGGCGACCGCGACGGCCGCGGTGGCGTAGAACACCGGGCGGCGCACTTCCAGGGACGCATCGAGCAGCAGCGTGCTCATGCTCACCCCGGCGCGTGCGGTGCGGCGCCGACGCGTGATGTTCTCCACATCGATCACCGCATCATCCACCACCACCCCGAGTGCGACCACCAGGCCGCCCAGACTCATCGTATTCAACGACAGGCCCCCGGCGCTCAGGATCCACACCGCGGCGAGCAGCGAGACGGGAATGGCGCTGAAGGAGATGAGCGCGCCGCGCCAGTCGCGCAGTGTCACGAGCAGCAGCACGACCACCAGCACCGCGCCGATGAGCAGCGAGTTGCGCAGTTTTGCGATGGCGCTTTCGATAAAGCTCGCCGGCCGCAGCAGCGCCGGATGGTACTGCACGCCGCGCTGCGCCAGCGCCGGGGCGAGCACCTGCAGGCGATGTTCGAGGTCGCGCGTCACATCGAGCGTATTGGCGCCGTACTGCGTGGAGGTTTCCACCAGTATTCCCGGGCGCCCGCCGATGATCGCATCGCCGAAGCGCGGTGCAGCCCCGTCCCTCACCTCGGCGACATCCGCGATGCGCAGCGGCACGCCCCCGCGGGTGGTGATCACCGTCTGGCGCAGCGCTTCGAGCATCTCCCCCGGCGCCTGGACCTGCAGCACGATGCGCTGGGTCGGAGTCTCCAGGTAACCCCCGCCCGTCATCTGCGTGCCGCGTCGGGCGGCTTCGAAGACCTCCTCGAGCGTGAGCGCCGCCGCGTCGAGTTTGGCCGGATCGACCCACAGCTGCCGCTCGCGCGCATCGCCGCCGAAGATCTGCGCTTGCGCGACGCCCGGCACGGCGAGGATCTGCGGCTTGATGGTCCAGCGCACCAGATCGCGCAGCTCAAGGGGCGAGAGGCGCTCGCTCGTGAAGCCAAAGTGCAGCAGGTACTCCATTGAGGAGCTCAGTGGCGAGAGCTGCGGCGGACTCACGCCCCCCGGCAAGAGCGCGCTGGCATCAGCCAGGCGCTCGGTGATCACCTGGCGCTGCAGGTAAGGATCGCTGTTACGGCCGAACACCACCTGAATCGCCGCCAGACCCTGGCTGGAGGTCGAGCGCACGGCCTCGACGTTCTCTGCGCCCGCGAGCAGATCCTCCAGCGGCCGGGTCACCAGGGATTCCACCTGTGTCGCATCCAGCCCCGGAGCCTCGGCCTGCACGAGCACGTGCGGCGGGGCGAAGTCCGGAAACACGTCGAGGCGCGCGTTCAGCAGCGCCGCGGCCCCCAGCAGAGCGATGAGCAGGGAGAGCGCTGTAACGATCCGCGGATGCGCCAGCGAGCCTCGAACGATGGCGGCAAGCATGGGTGCTAGTCGTGTTCCTCTTCCGCGGCGGAGAAGCTGTTGATGCCCTGCAGTGACCACAGAACGCCGGCGCCCTGCACGACGATCTGGTCGGCGCGTGCGAGCCCGTCAACCAGCCACGCATCGCCAAGCCGCGTGAGCGGGCGCACCGCCACCGACTCGTAGCGGAAAGTGTCGGCCTTGTCCCCCTGGATCCGACGATACACGTAGGCGCCCTGCTCTGCGTAGATCAGTGCCGTGGCCGGCACCAGCATGCCGCGCACAGCGCTTACCTGCAGGCGCACCGCGGCGCGCGCGCCGGGGCCGAAGCCTGCAGGGGCGCGCTCGATCTCAAGGAGCCAGCCCGCACTTTGTGACTGCGCATCGGTGCGCGGCAGAGCGCCCAGCACCTGTGCGGTGACGTGCACCCCGTCAACTTCCACCATGGCGTCGCGCGCAATCGCGCCGCTGAGGTGGCGTCCCGGGACATCCGCGCGCAGCAACAGGTGCTGGCCGGACGTCAGCGCGCTAAGCAGCGCCTGCCGGCGCGCCGCGCTCCACTCCGCAAGCGGCCCCCACTGCTGGCGGAAAACGAGCACGGCCGCCTGCGTTTGCGCGTTCGCCTCGATCGACTGCGCCTGTGAAGCCTGCAGTGCTTTGAGCGAGGCCTGTGCGCCGTCGCGATACAGGCTTTCCTGGCGTGCCGCGTCGGCACTCGCGGCCGCCGCGCTCGCGCGCGTCGTCTCGATCCGCTGCGCGTCGGTGAGGAGCGCGAGCGGATCAAGGACGGTCCCGTAGGCATCGATGGCGGGCGCGCTCGCCAGCGGCCGCGGCGCCTCGATGCGGATACCGACCGCCTCCTGCTGCGAGGCGGTCAGCGCGAGCTTTCCGGACGCCTCGTTCTTCTGGTCGTCGTCGTCCTTCGTGTCGTCCTTATCCTCCTTGTCCTGCTTGTCCTGCTTGGCCTCGCTGCCGCCCTGATCCGCGCGTGCGGGCGTGCCCTTGCCCTGCCGGGTGGGGTCGCGCTCGCGGGTCTCGTCGCGCTCGCGCGCTTCATCGCGAGTGTCCGTCGCTGCGCCGGGCTGCGCCGGGGCCGGTTCGGTCTGCGCGCTCGCGGCCGCGACTGTTGTCGCGAGCAGCCCCCACAGCAACCCCCGGGTCAGCAGTTTCATGAGTGCGGGGCCTCGGGGGACCAGCGAGTCTCGGCGCCCTCCAGGGGGCGGCGGTAGGCATCCTCGAGCGCACCAAAGGCGAGCTCGGCCGCGTAGGCGGCCTCGAGCACTGAGACCTGCGCCTCGGTGGCCGCGATCTGCGCAGCCAGTAGCTCGCTGCGATCGCTCGCACCGGCAGCCAGGGCCCGCTGCTGCGCCTGCTGCTGCGCTGCGGCGCTTGCCGCGAGCTTCTGCAGGTCGGCCCACGCCTGCTGCGCGATCGGCCACGCCAGCTCGGCGCGATCGATCTGCTCGTAGATCTGCGCCTGCACCGCCTTCAGATGTTCACCGGCGGCGGTACGTCGCCCGACAGCCTCACCGATGGCGCCTTGGTGTTGGTTAAACAGCGGCAGCTCGAAGGACACTCCGAGGGCGCTCTCGGAGGCGACCTGATCGAGCGCGTCCTCGCGTACGCCGCTGCCTCCCCACGCGTACGCCGGCTGGATGCGCAGCTGCGGCCAGCGTTTCGCGACCTCCCCCTGCAGGTTAATCTCGGCCAGATCGTAAGCGCGCAAGGCGCCGATGATCTGCGGTCGACCGATGAGCGCGTCGGTGCGCCAGCGCTCGGGCGCGTCGGCCGAAAGCGTATCGATCGCGGCCCAGTCCTCCCAGCGCACCGGCACGCCGTTGATCGCGGCCACCGGTACACCCACCACGGCCGCCAAGCGGGCGCTGGCATCCGCAGCGCGCGCCCGCGCCTGCTGCTCACGCTGCTGCGCGTGCGTGAGTTCAAGTTCGTCGGTCAGCAGCTGTCCGCGTCCGATATCCCCAAGGTGCAGCCGCTTGCGATCCGAGTCGAGCAGCGCTTGCCGGTCCGCGACCAGTGTGCGCAGCACTGCCGCCTCCTCCTGTGCCGAAACCACCTCCAGCAGCGCCTGGCGCAGCGCCGCGCGCACCTCCCAGATCGACTCGCTGAGTTCAGACTGTGCGAGCGCGGTCTGGAGTGCCGCCTGGCGCCGGGCGCGCGCGCGTTCGCCGGGGCGGCGTAGGAGGAAATCGAGCGACACGCCGTACAGCCACGCCGAGCTTTCCGCAGCGGTCTTCAGGTACTCCCCAAACAGCTCCATGCTCGGATTCGGGTGCTCGGCGGCGGTGCGCTCGGCCGCTGCAACGGCAGCCACATCCGCGCGCTGCTCCGCCAGGTGCGGATTCAGCTGTAGCGCCGCGGAAAGCCATTGCGCGCGATCCCAGCCGGAGGCCGGCGCAGGCAGCCCCGCGATGCCGTCCAGTCGGCGCGCGCTGAACTCAGCCAGTGTTTGCGAGGGCTCGATGGGCGCCGGCGGCGGTGCGCTGGCGCAGGCGGCGAGCGTAGCCGCGATCAGCAGCCAGGAGAGGGCCGGTCGCGCACCTGCCGTAAGTTGCCGCAAGCCGCGTGTGATTGGCCGCAACGCTTCCCCTCCGTGCGGCGCAATATAGAACCGCTAGCGCGAGTGTTCAACGAGCGCACGCCGTGCAAGCGCCGCCCGCCCACGTACAGCGGCTGCGAGCATGCGGCGCGCGCTTCCAACATGAAGATACCTTGGGCGCTCACGGCACCCGTGTCGCCCACTTACTGGCAGCATACCAGTGCTCGATTTGGCTAAGCGTTATCCGCAGCGCCGGTGGGGCAACCGGCGGCTGCCAGCCGCTACTGACGCCCAAGGAAGGACCGCTGGCCAGAGTGCTCATGCCGTTGTCGTCCGCCGAAGCGCTGAAGTAGTAGCTGCGAGCCACCACGACTGGCAGGCCGGCGCGGTGCGCGGCCTCGATGCCGGCTGGAGAATCCTCGATCGCGACCGCCTCGTGGCCGTGCAGCCGTAAGGTCTGTAAGGCGCGCTGGTAGGCCTGCGGATCGGGCTTCTTGCGCGGTGCCTCCTCGGCGCACACCACGGTTGCAAACCGCGCGGCCCAGGCGGCTCCCAGGTGACGGCTGAGGAGCGCCGCGACGTTGGCGCGGCTGCTGGTCGTGACGATACCGAGGCGTACGCCCGCCTGGGCGCACTCATCGAGCAGCTGCGCGACCCCGGGCCGCAGCGGCAGCGCGCCGCTGGCCACGATGGCTGCGTAGTGTTGGTTCTTGAGTTGATGCAACTTCGCAACGAGCGCGCTGCGCTGCGCCTCCGTGAGCGGAGCCGTCGCCTGGCTGTGCATGTCGTACAGCAGCCGCTCCCGTCCGCCGGTCACGCGCAGCAGCTCCCCGTAGCGCTCTTCGCTCCAGCGCCACGCGACCCCGGCGGCGGCAAACGCCTGGTTGAAGGCCGGCCGGTGTCCATAACGCTCCGTTTCCGCCAACGTGCCGTCGACGTCCCAGAGCAGCGCCCGGATCATTGCCCGCGTGGCACCTGGGTCTCCCGGGCGCCCGCGGCGGGGGCGCAGTTTCCAAACAGCAGCCCCGGCAGGTCCCCGACGGACTCGACTAGCGCATCACAGGGCAGCGCGCGCGGATCGTCACCTTCGTTGTAACCGTACGGCACACACACGATGCGCATGCCCGCGGCGCGCGCCGCCAGCACGTCGATGAGTGAGTCCCCCACCATCAGAGCCTGTGCCACACCAACCCGCAGCGCTTCACAGGCGATGAGCAACGGCTGCGGGTGCGGCTTACGGTGCGCGACATTGTCCCCGCCCACCACGATCTCGATGTAGTCACTCAGCTGCAGGTGCCCGAGGAGCGCGACGGCAGCGTGCCGCGCCTTGTTGGTCACGACCGCAATACGCAGGCCCCGCACCTGCAGCTGGGCAAGTCCTTCCGCCACGCCCGGATACGGTCGTGCCTGGTATTCGTGCGCATCACTGAGATGGTCGTAGTGGAAGTAGAAACGCTGCAACAGCAGCACCGCGTCCACGGGCCAGGGGCGCGACGGCAGGCGCGCGACGACGCGTTGTATGAGCAGCGGTGCCCCGCGACCGATCAGTTCACGGATCCGCTGCGGTGCCAGGGGCGCGACCTGCTGTTCGGCGAGCGCCCGGTTGAGCGCACTGCCGATGTCCTCCGCGGTGTCGAGCAGCGTGCCGTCCAGGTCAAACAGCACCGCGCGCAGCGCGTCCGGACCGTCCGTCCAGCGCCCCAGAACCGGCGCATTCATGCTCTGCGCTCCCGCCGCACGAGCGCCCGTGCACGCGCACACACCGTCTCGGGGCTCAGGCCGAGTTCCGCGGCGACCTGCGCGGCCGGTGCGGACTCCCCGAAGCGATCAATGCCGATAACCTCACCGTCGAAACCGGTGTAGGCGCGCCAGAACTGGCTCACCCCCGCCTCGATCGCGAGGACCGGCACGGCGCGCGGCAGCACCGTGGCGCGATACGCGCCACTCTGGCGGTCAAAATCCGCGCAGCTGGGCATCGACACGACACGCGCCGCGATGCCCTCGGCGGCGAGGGTGTCGCGGGCGCCGAGCGCGAGCGCCACTTCCGAGCCGGTCGCCAGCAGCGTCACCGCCGCCGGACCGGTCGTATCGGCGAGCACGTAGCCGCCGCGACGCACGTCAGCGAGCTGCTGGGCGCTGCGCACGCAGTGCGGCAGGCTCTGGCGCGACAGGATAAGACAGGTGGGGCCGTTGCCGCGTTCGAGCGCCGCGCGCCAGGCCGCCATCGTCTCGATGGCATCGCACGGACGCCAGACCGAGTTGTTGGGAATCAAGCGCAGGCTACTCACATGTTCCACGGGCTGGTGCGTGGGTCCGTCTTCGCCGAGCCAGATGCTATCGTGAGTGAACACATAGATCACGCGCTGGCGCATGAGAGCTGACATGCGCACTGCGTTGCGACTGTAGTCGGAAAAAGTGAGAAATGTGCCGCCGTAGGGAATATAGCCGCCATGCAGTGCGATGCCGTTCATCAGTGCACTCATGCCGAATTCGCGCACCCCGTAGTTGATGTGGTTGCCCCAGCGGCCGCGGCGCACCGCGACGCTGCTCGTGGCTGCGGTCAGATTCGAGCCGGTGAGATCCGCAGAGCCGCCCAGCAGCTCCGGCACGAGCGGCTGCAGAAATTCGAGCACATTCTGTGAGGCCTTGCGCGTAGCGATGGCGGCGCGCTCCTGTACGACACGCTCCAGAGCCTGGCGCGAGGTGGCGCTCCAGTTCGCCGGCAGCGCGCGCAGCAGCACGCGCCGCTCGAACTCGGCGGCCAGATGCGGGTGCGAGCGCGCGTAGGCCGCGAAGCGCCGCTGCCAGTCCGCCTGCAGCGCCGCACCGCTCGCCGCGGCGCTCCAGGCGCTGCGGATGTGCTCGGGAATGACGAACGGCTCGGCAGTCCAACCGAGGGCGGCGCGCGTTGCGGCCACCTCGGCCGCTCCGAGGGCCGCGCCATGCACCTCGTGTGAACCGGCCTTGTTGGGGCTGCCCTTGCCAATGAGTGTCTTGCAGCACACCAGGGTTGGCCGGCCGCAGTCGATCGTCGCCTGCGCGAGCGCCGCCTCGATGTCCGTGCTGTCGTGGCCGGCGACCTCGCGGATCACGCGCCAGCCGTAGGCCTCAAAGCGCGCCGGCGTGTCGTCGGCAAACCAGTGCTGCACCGCGCCGTCGATGCTGATGCCGTTGTCATCGTAGATCGCGATCAGCTTCGACAGCCCGAGCGTACCGGCAAGCGAACACGCTTCGTGACTGATGCCCTCCATGAGACAGCCGTCGCCGACGAACACCCAGGTGCGATGATCGACGATCGTGTGCCCGGGGCGGTTGAACTCCGCGGCCAGCAGTTCCTCAGCGAGCGCCATGCCGACCGCATTGGCGAGCCCCTGCCCCAAAGGACCGGTGGTCGTCTCCACTCCCGGCGTGACCCCGACCTCCGGATGTCCCGGGGTCTTGCTGTGCAGCTGGCGGAAGCGCTTGAGCTCCTCGAGCGGCAGTGCATAGCCGCTGAGGTGCAGCAGCGCATACAGCAGCATCGAGCCGTGACCGTTGGAGAGCACGAAGCGGTCACGATCCGGCCAGTGCGGATCAGCGGGGTTGTGCTTGAGGTAGCCGCGCCAGAGCCCCTCGGCGATCTCCGCCATCCCCATCGGCATCCCCGGGTGGCCGCTGTTGGCGGCCTCGACGGCATCGATGGCGAGTACGCGCAGCGCGTCGCACAGCTCCTGCCGGGCAACGCTTAAGGCTCTGACTTGGGCGTTCATGCGCGGTGCTCCTTAGTGTGCGCGTCGTTTCTGATCGATGAGGCGCAGGATCATGGGAGTGAAGATGAACTGCATCGCCAGTCCCATCTGCCCGCCCGGCACCACGATGTTGTTAGGCCGGCTCATCCACGAGTGGTGCAACATCGAGACCAGATACGGGAAGTCGATCCCCTTCGGATTGGCGAAGCGGATCACCACCATGGACTCATCTGCGCTGGGAATGTCCCGGGCGATGAAGGGGTTGCTGGTATCCACCGTCGGCACGCGCTGAAAGTTGACGTGGGTGCGGCTGAACTGCGGACAGATGTGGTTCACGTAGTCGGGCATGCGGCGCAGGATCGTGTCCACGACCGCATCCTGGCTGTAGCCGCGGCACGTGCGGTCGCGGTGCAACTTCTGAATCCATTCCAGATTGATGATCGGCACGACACCGACCAGCAGATCGACGTGGCGCGCGACGTCGATGCCGGCGTCGACGTAACCCCCATGCAGGCCCTCGTAGAAGAGCAAGTCGCTGTCGGTCATCATCGGCTGCCAGTCCGTAAAGGTGCCGGCGGCGCAGTTGAGCTCCTTTGATTCGGCGGCATCGTGCGCGTAGCGGCGCGCTTTGCCGCGGCCCGTGCTGCCGTACTCCTCAAACGTATGCGCGAGTTCTGCGAGCAGGTTCGCCTCGGGACCGAAATGACTGATCGGGGTGGCGCTGCCGCGGTCGGCCGCGAGCACACGCTCGCGCATCTGCACGCGGTCGTAGCGGTGGAAAGAGTCGCCCTCGATCACCTGTGCCTTGAGGCCCTCGCGCCGGAAGATGTGCGCGAAGCTCTTCATGACAGTCGTCGTGCCGGCGCCGGAGGAACCGGTGACTGCGATGATGGGATGCTTGATCGACATACGGTTTTTTTCCGAAAAAATCCTCTCAGCCACGCGCCGGCTCGTTCACAGCCGCGCCTCGGGTCGAAACAGCGAACGCTCGTTGAACAGCGGCGAGCTAAACGGCCGGTCAGTCCCGCAGCGCCACTCCGTGTGATAGCGCTCGATGCGCTCGACCTCATTGCGCGAGCCGAGAATCAGCGGGACGCGCTGATGCAGCGCCTCGGGTTCAACCTCCATCAGGCGCTCGCTACCGGTCGTGGCGCGGCCGCCGGCCTGCTCGACGAGCAGGCTGATGGGATTTGCCTCGTAGAGCAGCCGCAAGCGCCCCGGCTTGCTGCGGTCCTTGGTGTCCTTCGGATACATGAACACGCCGCCACGCATCAAAATGCGGTGCACTTCGGCCACGAGCGAGGCGATCCAGCGCATGTTGAAATCCTGGCTGCGTACCCCGCTCTTGCCGGCCTGGCATTCGCTCACGTAGCGATGCACCGGCGGCTCCCAGAAGCGGGCGTTGCTCGTGTTGATGGCAAACTCGCTGGTATCGGCCGGGATCTGCAGATCCGGGTGCGTCAGGATGAAGTTGCCGATTTCCCGATCGAGGGTGAAGCCATGCGTGCCCTTGCCCACCGTGATCACGAGCATGGTGGCCGGCCCATAGATGGCGTAACCGGCGGCGACCTGCCGTACGCCGGGCTGCAGGTAGTCACCGGCGGCGGGGGCCTCGTCCGGCTCATGGCGCAGGACCGAGAAGATTGTGCCCACGGACACATTGACGTCGGTGTTGGAGGAGCCATCGAGCGGGTCGAACACGAGCAGGTAGCGGCCCCGCGCGTACTCGCCCGGCACGGCATACGGCTCCGCGAGTTCCTCGGAGGCCATGCCGGCGAGCAGGCCGCCCCATTCGCAGCTGCGAATCATCACTTCGTGCGCCAGCACGTCGAGCTTCTGCTGCATCTCGCCCTGAACGTTGCGGTCGCCGTGCTCGCCGAGGTAACCCCCCAGGGCTCCCTTGGCGGTCATGGCGGAGATGGACTTGACCGCCGCGGCCACATCGACGAGCAGCGCCCCAAGATCGTTCGCGCCGGCAATGCCGGTGAGCTGCTGGATGAGGAACTTGGAAAGCGTGGTGCGCCCGAGGTGCATGCGGGACTCCTTATTAATGGCTCTGTACGGGGGCGGGCTGAAACACCCGGCTCGCGCGGATATCGGCGGGCAAGATCCCCGTGAGCTCCTCGGCCGTGAATTCCCGGTCCTTGTCGGTGAACAGCCGGCTCGCCTGGCGCAGGCGCGCCCGATCGAGCGCATTGCGCACGCTGCGCGCGTTGGCGAAGTGTGGTTGCCGGATGCGCCGCTCGAGGTACTCCGCGAACGCCTCGCGCGCACCGGCGGCGAAGTGATAGTTCTGCTGCCCGAGCAGCTTCTCGGCGATGCGCAGCAGATCCGCGGATGTGTAGTCGGGGAAATCCAGGTGGTGTGCGATGCGTGAGCTCAGGCCGGGATTGGAGCGAAAGAAGGTGTCCATGCGCTCCTTGTAGCCGGCGAGAATCACCACGAGGTCATCGCGCTGGTTTTCCATCACCTGCAGCAGTATTTCGATGGCTTCCTGGCCGTAATCACGCTCGTTCTCGGGTCGGTAGAGGTAGTACGCCTCATCGATGAACAGCACCCCTCCCATGGCCCGTTTCAGCACCTCCTTGGTCTTCGGCGCCGTGTGGCCGATGTACTGCCCGACCAGGTCATCGCGCGTCACGGCGACCAGGTGCCCTTTGCGCACGTACCCTAAGCGGAACAGGATCTGCGCCATGCGCAGCGCCACCGTCGTCTTGCCGGTGCCGGGATTGCCGGTAAAGGACATGTGCAGGCTGGGCGCCTGCGCCTGCAGGCCGAGCGTCATACGCAGCTTGTCGATGACCAGCAAGGCGGCGATGTCGCGGATGCGTGCCTTCACCGGCGCAAGTCCGATGAGGTCGCGCTCGAGCTCGTCCATCACTGCGTCCGCCTGACTTTGCGCGAGTACCTCGTTCACCGTGCGCGCGGCGCCCGCGCCGAGCGGTGGCACCGCCTCGGCGGCGGCCGCCGGGGCGGTGGTGCCGGGAATTGAGTACAGCGGTGCGCTCACTTCAGGCCACCTTGCTCGCCGGCAGCGTGCCGCGCAGTTCGTAGCGCATCGCGTCGATCACCGCCTGACAGTCGGCGCAGCCGAAGATGGCGCTGCCGGCGACGAAGGTATCCGCGCCGGCGGCCGCGACGCGCTGGATGTTCTGCACCTTGATGCCGCCATCGACCTCGAGGCGGATGTCCCTGCCGGTCGCCTCGATGAGGCGCCGGGCGCGCTCGATCTTCTTGAGCGCGGAGTCGATGAAGCTCTGCCCGCCGAAGCCCGGGTTGACGCTCATGATCAGCACCTGATCAGCACCAGATCGATCCGGTCGATGACGTACTCGAGCGCCTCAAGCGAGGTGGCGGGATTGAAAGCCAAGCCCGCCCGGCAGCCAGCGGCCTTGATCAGCTGCAGGCTGCGATCCACGTGCAGCGAGGCTTCGGGGTGGAAGCTGATGAGATTGGCGCCCGCCGCCGCAAAGCTCTCGATGAGCGCATCCACCGGCTGCACCATCAGATGCACGTCGAGCGTCGCGCGCCCGCCCTGGGGGCGCCCGAGGTAGGGTTGCAAGGCCGCCGCCACCGCCGGTCCGATGCTCAGATTCGGGACGAAGTGATTGTCCATGACATCGAAATGGATCCAGTCAGCGCCCGCGGCGATGACGCGCTTTACTTCCTCGCCGAGGCGCGCGAAGTCTGCTGAGAGAATTGAGGGGGCGATCAGGTGCATGGGTGGCTCCTTGTCCGCAAGCGCTCAGCCCTTGCCGTTGCCGCGCTCGCCTTCCGGCTGATCCGCGGCATAGCTGCGAATGCTGTAGCGCAGGGTCCGGCCGCGCGTTTCCTCGCGCTGCAGGTGGAAGCCCGGCTCGCTGGCCGGCCGGTTGACGATGAAGCTCATGGCGATGCTCTCGACGCCGCGCGTGGAGTCAAAGGCCATGAGGCGGATGTAGTGGTGCGGGAAGGTGCGCCGGCAGGCCTGCAGTTCCATCAGCACGCCGGCGGCGTCCTTAAGGTCAAACATGGGCATGCCGAACATCTCCCAGTAGGTGTTGCGCGGGTGGGGGTCGTCGGTGTACTCGACGCTCCAGGCGTAGCCCTTCTTCAGGCCGTAGTCGATCTGCAGCGTAACTTCCGCATCCGTCAGCTCCGGCAGAAAGCTGAACTGGCCTTGGGTGATCCGAGCGGTGGGGTTGCTCATCATAGCGCTTGCTTCTCCGCGGGTGCCGTCAGTGCGCGACCGCCGCCGTCGGCACAAAGTCCGAGGCATCGGTCGATGTGTAGTTGAAGGTGATGTCACCCCAGGTATCGAGCGCCTGCTGCAGCGGGCTGCAGAAGCGCGCCGCCTTGCGCAGGATCTCCGGCCCCTGGGCGCGGATATCCAGACCCTCGTTGCGCGCCTTCACCATCGCTTCCAGCGCCACGCGGTTGGCGACGGCGCCCGCCTGAATACCCGCCGGGTGACCGATCGTGCCGCCGCCGAACTGCAGCACCACGTCGTCGCCAAACAGATCGAGCAGCTGGTGCATCTGTCCGGCGTGGATGCCGCCGGAGGCGACCGGCATGACCTTGCGGATGTCGCACCAGTCCTGATCGAAGAAGATGCCGCGCGGGAGGTCCTGCCGCGTGTAGCTGTCGCGGCAGACGCTGTAGTAGCCCTGCACGGTGAGCGGGTCGCCCTCGAGTTTGCCGACCGCGGTGCCCGCGTGCAGGTGATCAACGCCGGTGAGGCGCAGCCACTTGGCGATGACGCGGAAACTGACACCATGATTCTTCTGGCGCGTATAGGTGCCGTGCCCGGCGCGATGCATGTGCAGAATCATGTCGTTGCGCCGCGCCCAGTTGGACATGCTCTGGATCGCCGTCCACCCCACGACCAGATCGATCATGACGACCACCGAGCCGAGTTCCTTGGCCAACTCGGCGCGTTCGTACATGTCTTCCATGCTGCCGGCCGTAACGTTGAGGTAGGAGCCCTTGACCTCGCCGGTGGCGGCGCTCGCCTTGTTGACCGCCTCCATCACGTAGAGGAAGCGGTCGCGCCAGTGCATGAAGGGCTGCGAGTTGATGTTCTCGTCATCCTTCATGAAATCGAGGCCGCCCTTTAAGCCCTCATAGATCACCCGTCCGTAGTTGCGCCCCGAGAGGCCGAGCTTGGGTTTGGTCGTGGCGCCTAACAGCGGCCGGCCGAACTTATCGAGGCGCTCGCGCTCGACGATCAGACCGGTCGGCGGACCCTTGAAGGTCTTCACGTACGCGACCGGAATCTGGATGTCCTCCAGACGTGCGGCCTTCAGCGGCTTGAAGCTGAACACATTGCCGATGAGGCTCGCCGTCATGTTAGCGATCGAGCCTTCTTCGAACAGGACGATGTCGTACGCCACCCAGGCGAAAAACTGCCCCGGGCTGTTCGGCACCGGCTCGACCCGGAAGGCCTTCGCGCGATAGGTGTCGCAGGCGGTCAGCCGATCCGTCCACACGACCGTCCAGGTGGCGGTGCTCGATTCTCCGGCGACCGCCGCGGCGGCCTCGATCGGATCGACCCCCTCCTGGGGCGTGATGCGAAAGAGGCACACGGTGTCGGTGGGCTTGGGGAGGTAATCGGGCTCCCAGTAGCCCATCTGCCGATACTTCAGTACGCCGGCCCGGTAGCGCTTCTTGGCGTCCGTGATCGCGGTGGCGGTCTCGCTCCTGACTTCAGTCCCGGTTTCCATCTTTCCGCCTCGTAGTTGCTTGAGGGGACTGTAAGGGGGGGCTATTATTCAGGTAAAGTCACTTTAAATTACCTAGATGATAAGAATTACTTAATGAAGAATGCCTCGCTTCGCCAGCTGCGCGTATTTTCGGCGGTCGCCCGCCATTTGAGCTTCGTGCGGGCCGCCGAGGAACTCGGACTGAGCGCGCCGGCGGTGTCCATGCAGATCAAGGAGCTGGAGACGGAGGTCGGGCTGCCGCTCTTTGACCGCTCCAGCCGCAAGGTCTCCCTGACCATGGTCGGGGAGTACGTGCTCGCGTACACGCAGCGCGTGCTCGCGGCGATGCGCGACGCGGAGGACATGGTGGCGCGCTTTCGCGGGCTCAAGACCGGCGTGTTGGATGTCGCCATGGTGAGCACCGCCAAGTACTTTCTGCCGCGCCTGCTCGCGCGCTTCCGCGATGAGCACCCCGGTGTGGAGATCCGCCTGCAGGTCGGCAACAACCGCGAGGAGGTCGTCGCTTTGATGCGCGAGGGCGCGGTTGAGCTCGCCATCATGGGGCGGCCCCCGAAGAACTGGCCCTCGCGCGCGGAGCCTTTCGCCATGCATCCGCACGTGCTCGTGACCTCGGTCGAGCACCCCTTCGCGCGTGCCGAGAAGGTTCCGGCGCGCGCGCTGATGAATGAGGGCTTCATCGTGCGTGAACCCGGCTCGGGCACGCGCGCGGCGCTGGATGAATTCATGGAGGCTTACCAGATGCGCCCGCAGGTGGTGATGCAGATGTCGAGCAACGAGGCCATCAAGCAGGCCGTGATGGCCGGCATGGGCGTCGCGTTGCTCTCAGCGCATACCGTCGGGCTAGAACTCGATCATCATCTCATCGCGGCGCCGGACACCGAGGGCTTACCCGTGATGCGCCGCTGGCACGTGGTGAACAATCTGGCGAAGTCCCTGTCCCCGCCCGCCGAAGCGTTCCGCTACTTCATCCTCGAAAGTGGTGAAGCTTTCCTCGCCGAGCACTTCGCGCACGGCGGCGGTGCGCCCCCCGCCGCAGCCTGAGGCGCAAGACTCGGCAGTGTTTTAGCCCGAATAAGACCAGGCGCGCGTGTCCCCTAGCCCACTGCGACCGAGCCGGGCAGCTGCCAGTGCAGCCACAGACCGATCATGCGCAGCGCGAAGCACGCGAGGGCCCCGAGGACGGCCGCCAGAGTCGGCGCGAGCCCCAAGCGGCGCGCGAGCACCAGCACGATGGCCCCGAACAGCGCTGCGGTCGCGTAGACGTCCACGCGCAGGATGGAAGGGACGTGATTCAGCAGTACGTCACGCATAGTCCCGCCGCCGACCGCCGTGATCGTGCCCAGGAGAATCGCGCTGAGCGGGTGGATGCGGGCGTCGAGCGCCTTCTCGGTGCCGGCCACCGCGAAAAGTGCGAGGCCACCGGCATCTAAGGTCTGCAGCAACTGATGCGGCACCGGCAGGTAGCGCCCGAGCGCGAACACGATGATGCCCGCGGCCAACGCGGTGCTCGGATAACTCCAGCCGCGCAGTGCGCTTGGCGGCAGCGCCCCCATGAGCACATCGCGCACCATCCCGCCGCCCAACGCGGTCACGAAGCTCAGGACCAACACCCCAAACAGATCCAGGTGAGCCGCGAGCGCCGCGAGCGCACCCTGGAAGGCGAACACGAAGGTGCCCGCCAGATCCGCGTGGCGCACCAGGGGGTGTACGGTGTACGCGCCAGCGGGGGGTGCAGCGGCACCGGGGCGCTTCGGATCGGGTGCGCGTGGTTCAGCCGCCAAGCCTGCTCCATTTTTTCATGCGCGACCCGCACCATCGCAGCGACCTGTGCGGGCGCGCGAGCATTGTCCGATGCGCATTCGCGTGAGTCCAGCATGGTAGGCTAGCCGCAGAGCAGGGAAAACGACTCATGGCGAAGACGCCGCGGACTCTGCAAACCTCAACGACGCGCCGGATGTTCTCCACCGCCGCGGTCATCGCGGCGGCCACCATCTTTGGGCTGACCTACAGCCTGTCGGCGCCCCTGATCGCTCTGGATCTGGATGCGTGCGGCTATTCCGAGACGTTCATCAGTTTCAATGCCGCCATGCACGCGGGCGGCGTGCTGACTGATCGCACCCTTGCGGGCGGGCGGCTGCGTCGCGTCCGCGTTCACCGCCGCGGCGCGCACAGGCCCTGCAGGCCCAGGAGCAACCCCGTGCCCGAACGGGCGCGCCGTCGCGGAGCGCCTGCCGCGCCGCACGTGCGCCCTGCTATGCTCTGCGGCAGCCCGGTGCCGGGGTCCTGCGTTCATCGTGCTCACGCCATTTCATATCGCCCTTCAGGTCCGTGACATCGCCGAAGCGCGTCACTTCTATGGCGAGACGCTCGGCTGCGCCGAGGGCCGCAGTGCCCCCGACTGGGTCGACTTTGATATGTACGGCCACCAGTTCGTGTGTCATCTGAACCCGCAGCTCGGCCCGCAAGGACGGATTGCCGCGCACTTCAACCCCGTTGACGGTCACGGGGTCCCCGTGCCGCACTGTGGCGTCGTGCTCGAGCCGCCGCAGTGGCAGGCATTGGCCGCCCGCCTGCGGCAGCACCCGGTGGAGTGGGTTATCGAACCGTGTGTGCGGTTCAAGGGTCTGCCCGGAGAGCAATCCACGCTCTTCATCCTCGATCCTTCCGGAAACGCGCTCGAATTCAAATCCTTCGCGGACCTTCGCCAGCTGTTCGCCCGCTAAAGGCGGCGGCGCGCGGGTCAGACTCCTCCTCAGGGCAACGTCACGTTGTAGAGGGCTGCGGATGCCTCGCTCATCACCTGCGTCAGCTGTGCGCGCGGCATCTGGCGCATCGCCAGCGCCGCCGCCTCACCCACGGCATGCCACACTGCGGTGCGGCCGAGCTGCTCGAGTGCGCCGCTCGCGACCTCAGCGGCGTTCATCGCCACATAGCCCTTGGCGGCTGCGGCGTCGAAGGACAGTCCGGAACGACGCATCGCCGGCGTATCGGTCAAACCGGCGACGGCGCACAGCACGTCGATCCCCTCGCGACCCAACTCCCAGTGCAGCCCCTCGCACAGAGTAATCTCGAATGCCTTCGCGGCCGCATACGTAGCCACGAGGCCGCTGCCGCACACCCCTGACATGGAGGAGAGCATGATCAGCCCGGCGCCGCGCGCGCGTCGCGGTGTCAGGGTCTTGTGCGCGAAGATGAGCGGCGCGAGGCAATTCAGACGCACCAGATGCAGCGCCTTGCCGAGCGGCGCATCCAGGAAGGGGCCGACGCCGTGCGTGGCGCCGGCATTGCAGATGACGAGTCCCACATCGTGGGCCGCGAGTATCTCATCGGCGAAAGCCTCGAGATCTGCGCCCGCAAGATCGCGCAGGTAGCAGCTGACGCGCACCCCGTGCGCGGCGCGGATCCCGCGCGCCGCCTCTTCCAGCGGCGCGCGGTTGCGCGCCACCAGTACCAGCTCCAGACCCGCCGCGGCGAGTTGCTCCGCGAACTCGCGGCCGATGCCCTCCGAGCCGCCCAGAACCAGCGCCTCGGGTCCGTATTTGTGCAGCGTTTTCCCCGTCTTCAACACCCCGCCTCCTTAATTCAGCTCTCACCGGCGCCGTGCCCGAAGAGCGAATCGCCCATTCGGATGGCCCACGACGGCTCTGAGTGTGCGCTGTGTCGCAAGTTGTTGTGCGTCAGTGAGATTACGGGAGCCGGTCGGCCGTGGCGGCCGCCAGAAGCGTGACATAAGCACGGAGGACCCCCAGGCAGGCCCCGTAAAATTCCGCCAAGTCATCAACACCGAATCTCTCTCAACTTAGGACTAGCATCATGCGGACTTCATGGGTTATCAAGGGCATCCTCGCAGCCGCGGCCGTCGCCGCGCCGCTGCTGTGCAATGCCGAGTCGAACTTTCAGACCGGCGCCGGCACGCTCACAGCCACCGCCCACGTGGACTTCCAGATCACCATTCCCCAGTTCCTGTTCCTGCGGGTCGGCACCGGCACGGGCACCGCGGCCGGCGGCTATGCGACGAATCCCAAAATCGATGAGATCACCTGGGCGCCGACGGCAGCCCAGGTAGGCACGGGCTCACTCGCCGGCACCGGCGGTGACCTGACCGGCGGTGTGGAGACGGCGGTCGTCGTCGCCAATGGCGGCATCGTCACCTTAAGTTCGACCACCACTGGTGCGCTGAGCGATGGTGCTACCCCTCCTGACACGATCAGCTTCGGGACCATCACCACCACCGCCAGCCACAATACGACCGGGACCACGCTTCTCGCCCCGGCGCTGGTGGACGGCGCGACCACGACCATCTCACTGACACCGGTGGGCAAAGTCGTGCAGCAGGATGCGCAGTGGGCGTACACGTACGCGAATGCCACGAGCCCGGCCGCCGGGACGTACGGTGGCATCAACGTCAACAACGGCCGCGTGGTGTACACCGCGTCCGTGCCGTAACCCTCGTTACCACCAAACAAAGGCCCCGCTAATGTCCCCCCGGAGGCGCGACATGCACAAGCGCCCCGGGGGGTCAGGGATCGGACAACACGCCGCAGGCCTCGCTGCGCGCCTTGCCTGTCTGACTTCCTTCGGGGTCCTCAGCTGCACCAGCGTGCACGCCTTCACCATCGGGCTTGCGGCCGCCGCTCCGAAAACCATCTATCTGCAGATTGGTGTAGGCACATTTACGGGCACCTACTGCGGCAACAACTGCCCGGAGGTGCCGCCGATCACCCAGTCCGCCGGCAGCGCGCCGGGCACCAACACCACCATCAACACCGTCTCGGTCAGTGTGGCTGCCCAGTCGGTCGGCAATGGCACCGCCCAGGCCATGACCACCAACAGCACGCAGGCGAACAGCTTTTTTGATGGCTTTGCGTTCTGTAACCTGCCGGCCCAGCTGTACATCGGCGGCTTCTACCGCACCACGGGCACGGGCACGGGCACGATCAACGTCACGGCGACCGTGCCGACCTCACTGACCGATGGGGCCGGCGACACGATCCCCTTCTCGCAGATCAGCTGGACCAGCGCCGGCAACGACGACACCGGTGCCGAACCGTTTCCGGCCGGCAGTTTCACCGGTACCTCACAGAGCGTGGGCAGCTTCACCCAGAATCAGTGGGCGGAGAGCTGCTGGACCTTCTCGTATAAAAACAGCACGGTTCCCGCCGCGGGCACCTACACCGGCGTCGTGCTGTACACCGTTACGGCGCCCTAGCGTCGGACGTCAGGTACTGCCGCCGTGCGCCCGCTCTTTCGCCTCGCATTCTGCATAATCTGGCTCGCAGCGGCGCCGGCGTACGCCAAGACGATGCTCATCGACGACTCGGGCACGCTGCCCTACAACGCCGCGCTCGCCCTGCGCTGGCAACAGCTCGAGCCGCGCGGCGGCCAAGTCAACAACCAGATGATCGGCACGCTGCAACTGCGTGTGAGACTCAACGTCTCACCGTGGCTGCGCCACACCGGGCATATCTACCTCGTGCTCCCCGCGCAGCAACCCGGCGCCATGCTCGCTTCCTGGACCACGCAGGGACGGCTGCTGCCGGGTCAGGTGGCCGCCGGCGGCCGCACGCTGGTGTACGCCGGACCCATCACGGCGCCCTTCCTGGAGGACGTCGTGCAGCTGACCGTCACCGTCGACGGCCGACGCATGCTGCAGAGCTACCAGGTCAACTTCCGCTTCGAGATGGACGAGGACTAATCGTGCGACGCTTTATTTTCACGGCCACTTTGCTGCTCGCATCTTTCGCCGCACCATACGCCCGGGCGGATGGCTTTGCCGCCCAGGTCGCACCGCCGCGGTTCGAGGTGAAGGCAAAGCCCGGCGCGACGTTGCGCCAGGTGCTCGAGCTGACCAACCGCTCGAATACGCCGGCACGCTTTCGTGTGCACACGGCCGACTTCACCCTCGGGGCCGACTACAACGTGCAGTTTCAGGACGCGCTACTCGCCGATAGCTGCCGTCCCTGGGTCGCAATCGAGCGTCCCCTGGTGGCGTTGCCCGCCGGCGGCACGATCCGCTATCGCTTTGAAGTGCAGGTGCCGAAAGATGCGACCGCCGGTGAGTGTCGCTTCGCCATCATGATCGAGGCGGACGAGCCCTCCATGACCAAGACCGGGGCGGTGCAGCTGCCCATCGTGGGCCGCATCGGCGTCATCGTTTACCTGATCGTCGGCGAGGCGGCGCCGCAGATTGAGATCTTCGGACCGGAAGTCGTCATGCACAACGGCGCGCGAGTCCCGGCGCTGCGCGTGCACAACGCCGGCAACGCGCATACGCGCATCAGCGGCTTTCTCACCGGCCAGGATGCGGCGGGTAAGAAGTATGACTTCACGCCCTCGGACCTGCCCATTCTGCCGGGCGAAGTGCGCGAGGTGCTGCTGACGCCTTCAACGAACGACAACCCGAACCCGACGCTCAGCTTTCCGGTCACGGTTGCCGGCACGCTCGAATGGGCGGACCAGAGCGCCGCATTCAACGAGCGCTTCAAATGAAAGCGCGCGCAGCGCACGCTCTACGCTGGGCGGCGTGCCTGTGTGCTTTAGGGGTCGTGGCTCTTGCGGGTCCGCAGGCACGCGCACAGTCCGCCGCGGACTCCGCGCCCGCTGGTGCGTACCAGGACCGCCTCATCAATGGCGGCAGCCTCGCGCCCGACATCTCCACGGGCGACTATCTGAGCACCAGCGATCCGAGCGGCTTGGCGCGCTCGATCCGCATCGACGCGGTGGCGAGCGTGCTCTCGCAGCAGGGTCCGAATGCGGCTCCCACGCTGCACGAGAACGGCATCGTGGCCGATGCGCAGTGGGAAACCAGCACCTACGGGGCCTGGTCGGCCGATGCGGCGGGTCGCATCGGCGGTGGCGATCAGCAGCTCACCGGCTCAGGCAGTGACAATGCCTCCTTTTCACTGCACCAGCGCGGCATGCCCTTCGATGGGGGCTGGCAGGCCGACAACGCTTTGGGCGACCTGAACGCGCCGCTCATCACACTCGCCCGCATACAGCCGCGCTTCATCCTCTCATCGGGCACGATGCTCGGTGCCGACACTGAGTGGCGTGGACCGGACGGGCTGCAGATCGTCGCCGGAGGCGGCGAGCCGGGTGTCTTTGAGGGGATCAAGGTTCCGACCTTCGACACCCTGGGCGGATCCACCGCTACCCTCGGCGCGCAATGGTCACCAGCACCGCAGTGGACCATCGGTGGCGAATACGCCGGTGCGCATGATGCGAACCTCTACTATCAGCCGCCCGACTCGACGCTCCTGCCCGCGGATATTTCAAACCAACGCATCTCATCCGACACCGGGCTACTGAGCGCTGCGTGGCAGGAGGGTAGCACTAAAGCCCAGCTGAATTTCATCGACGGCACGCTCGATGGCAATGGCAACGCCTTCGGCGTGTGGGCCGATGCCTCACACACCCAGGGTGCGTTCACGCAGATGTTCGGTGCCTTTCGCATCGATCCGGATCTTGCCTGGGGCAATCAGCCCATTACGAGCGATGTGCAGGGGGGCTACTACCGTCTCGGCTACCAGAGCCGCCGTTGGACCGCGGACTTCGGTATCGATGAGGTGCTGTCGGTAAGCGGTAGTGGCGTCAACAGCACCTTCCTGAACGGCGATGCCCGCTATCAGCTCTCGCGCGATACGGGCATCGGCGGCGTCGCTAACGTGCTCCTCACCCACGACGGCTCGCAAAATACCAGCTGGTCGCTCGAGGGCTACGTGGACAACGTCAATGCCTTCGGCACTGGACGTGTGCAGCTCGACTACGCCACCAATACGCAGACCGATGATGCCACCGTGACGCTGCAGCAGAGTTGGAAACTGCGCCTCGGCGCGCGCCTGGCTACGAGCGTCGCGGTCGACCGTGTGACGAGCGACGCGGTGCCCGGCCTGCCGCAACAGGACAGCACCATCGTGCGTGTCGCGGCCTATGGCGGCGGGGATCTGACGGCACGCCTCTCGCTCGATGGCAGCGTGCAGTGGGCGGACGCCGTGCAGGGGCGGGCCGCGCCTTCCACCTCCGCCGATATCACTGCGGCCTATGAGATTGCCCGCGCCTGGTCGGTACTGTTCAGTTTCTACGAGAATCACGTCGGCTCCTGGACCCCGCTGATCATCACCTCGCCCCTGACACCGCCCACACCGACGCCGCAGGCCTCCCAAGGTCAGCGCGGCGTCTTTCTCACACTGCGGTATCGGCAAGCGCGCGGCGGTCATTTCGTGCCGCTGGGCGGCATGCCCGGTGCCGGCTCGGGACGCTTAACTGGCGTGGTCTATCTGGATGCCAACGAGAACGGTCGCTTCGATGCCGGTGAAGCCGGCGCCGCGAACGTCACCGTGATCCTCGACGGGCGCTTCTCGGTGCGTACGGATGCGAACGGTCGCTTTGACTTCCAGGCGGTCGCCGCCGGCCATCACGTGCTCACCGTGCAGACGGATAACCTACCCCTGCCCTGGACACTCACCAACTCCGGTCGCACGGAGGTGGAAGTGGGCACGCGCGAGCGCACCGAGGTGGATATCGGCGCGCTGCGGCTGAAATAGCGGCGCGCGCTTTAGTCGACGACCGCGGACTGAATACTCAGCCCGGGCCGCAGGACGCTGGAGATGGGCGAGTCCTCGGCCGCCTGCAGCAGCTGCGCCTTCTGTTCACTGTCAAGCGGCTTCGCGAACGACAGGCGCCGCTCAATGTGTTCCTGACCGTTCCCGTCGCGCGACCAGCGCAGGCCCACGGTGATCTTGCCGAGCTGCCAGTTGTTACGCGCCGCATGCCGGCGCAGGGTCATCGCGGTGCAGGATCCGAGGCTTGCAAGCAACAGCTCGCGCGCGGCGAAGCCGGCATCACTGCCGCCGGCAACCACCGGCTCATCGGCGGTGAGGTGGTGGTGCCCCGAGACCACCTGCTGCACGTACGCATGCTCGTTGATGACGGTGACATAGGCCATGGGCAGCTCCTGCAGGGTTATCCGGGCGCGTGTCCCCGCCCTCCGGCCAGTGCACCGGCGCGCGCCGCGCGGTCGAACATGCTGCGGGCGATACTGGTGAGGCTCGTGCCGGTCACGTCGGTGAGATGATAGGCGCTGCCCTCGAGAATCGCCTGCGCGGCACGCAGGCCGCTGCGCACGGCCGGTCCGATACCCTCACCCAAATCGCGGGTCGCAAGGCCCGCGGCATCGCCGGTGATGAAGGCGTTGTCGCGCCGCACGACCGCGACGCTGCCGCGCAGATAGTAACTGTAGCCGGTCGGCTCGTACTGCGCCCCCGGTGCGAGTCCTGCCTCGAGCATGGAGGTGAGATAGCCCCAGTGCGCGCGGATGTCATGGGCAGCACCCTTCATGCGCGCGGCGATACCGCCGACGCCGACGTTCAGCCAGCCGCGCTCCTTCGGCACGTACCAGGAGTACCCGGGCAGCCCGTGCCCGAAGAACCACAGGTGGCAGTCCCGTTCGCTCCAGTCGTAGCGGATTTCGTGTTCGAGCGTCACGAGCTGCAACTCGCTCGCGCGCGGGTTGAGCTCACGGAAGAGCGTGCGGTAGACCGGGCAGCGCGTCCCGCCCGCGCCGATCAGGTAACGACAGCGATAGGCGTCATCGATCACGTAGCCGTCGGCCTCGGCCGCGATGTGGCGCACGTTGTGCTCGAGCACTTCCGCCCCCGAGCGCTCAAGCAACCAGGCGTCGAACTCGAAGCGCCGGATGGAGTGCTGCACGCACGGCACCGGAAGCTGCCAGCGTCCAAAATGCATGCGCAGACGCGGGTAAGTCAGCAGGCTGTGGGGATAGGCGTTCACATCCATCCCTAAGTCCTGCACCACTTCGGGTGTGATCCACCCGGCGCACAGCTTCGGACGCGGGAAGCGCTCGCGATCGAGCAGCAGCACGTCCTTGCCGGCGCGGCGCAGCTTCCAGGCCGCGGTGGCACCGGCCGGTCCCCCGCCGACGATCAGGACCTCGCAGGATCGCATGGCGCCTCGTCGCTCAGCGCGTGTACAGGTGCGCGCGCGTCAGGGGGACCTCGTTGCTCTCCCCGGGGGCGAAGAGCACCTGGAACAGCTGCAGT
The DNA here is from genome assembly GCA_963850955.1 of uncultured Pseudomonadota bacterium. GTDB lineage: Bacteria > Pseudomonadota > Gammaproteobacteria > Steroidobacterales > Steroidobacteraceae > 13-2-20CM-66-19. The sequence continues at coordinate 1,775,672 of CAWKMW010000004.1, read as the reverse complement.
GTGCCGGTCGTGAACGCGGCGACCGAGCCGGCCAGATACAGACGCCACATGCGCACGAATCGCCCATCGAACATCCTGCGCACGCGCTCGCTGGCGCTCTCGTAGAGCGCCAGCCAGTCCCGCAGCGTCTGCGCGTAGTGCAGGCGCAGGTTCTCAACGTCCAGCACCGACAGATTCGCCGGCTCGAAGATACCCATCATCTCCCCGAGCGACGGCGGGTAGGCCCCCGGGAAGATGCGCTTTTCGATCCACGGCTGCAGCGGCGCCGGGTAATTGCGGCCGATGGAATGAATGAGTCCGCGGCCGCGGCCGTTCAGTGCGCGCCGCACCACGTCCCCGAGCGCCGCGTAGTTGGCGACGCCGACATGCTCGAGCATGCCCACCGAAACGAAGGCATCGTAGTGGCCGCCGATGTTGCGGTAATCCTCGAGGACATACTCGACCTGGCCGCTCAGGCCCTCGCGCGCTGCACGCTCGCGCGCATACGCCACCTGTTCGCGTGAGATGTTGAATGCGCGCACGCGCACCCCGTAGTAGCGCGCCATGTGCAACGCGAGGCTCCCCCAGCCGCAGCCCGCCTCCACCACGCTCTCGCCGCTGCGCAGCCGCAGCTTGCGGCACACGTGGTCCATCTTGGCGATCTGCGCCTCATCGAGCCCGGCGCCCTCGCTCGGGTAGTAGGCGCAGGTGTAAGCCATCGTGCTGCCGAGCCACAAGGCGTAGAAGTCGTTACCGATATCGTAATGATGATGAATGTTGTCGCGTGAGGCGGACAACGTGTTGCGGTGCGGGAGGCGCAATGCGCCGCGCGCCCGGTGCAAGAGTGTGCCGGCCTTGCCCGAGGCCACGCCCGAGCGGTAGACGGTTTCCAGTAGGCTCACGAGATCCCCGTCGATCGCCACGCTCCCCTCGCTATAGGCATCGCCAAAGCGCAGCGGCGGATCGGCGAGGATCGGCATGAGCGTGCGACGGTTGGCAAAGGTCACGCGTGCCACCGCCGGTACGTCCGTCGGCCCGACCATCGCACCGTCACGCATGGCGAATTCGACCGGCGGATCGCCCAGGACCGCGCGCAGCCGTGTCAGCAGCCACGCATCAATGGCACGCCCCTGCGCGGGCACCCCGGAGTCGGCCGTGTCGGCCAACGGGGCGTGGTGGGCGTGGGAAGCGCGCTCCGAACGGGATGGCAGGCTCTCGTCAACGGCGTTCACGGCTTACGAACCTCCGGCTTGAAGGCGTAATTTAGCATGCACGTGCGCCAAGGACAGCGCGTCGCCGGCTGCGGACGGGCGGAGGCCCAAAACCGCTTAGGTCAACTGCCACCGAGGCGTTGATTGAGCAGGTTAGCGAGCCGCGCGCCCGCCAGCAGCAACCGCTCCCGCACCAGCGCTGCGGCGTCCTGGACGTAGCCCTGATCCAGCACCACGATCCCCCCCGGGGGGCTCCCGCAGGCGAATCCGGGGTAGTGATAGGCGACGTTACGCGCCAAGTTGTTGGATTCGAAGACCCAGCTGTCCGGGTTTCCCTGTCCGGCCTCGCCTACGAGCGTCTGCGCATCGCCCACCAGGGCGTCGATGTCGGCTGGGGGCTGCTGGCCGTTGCGGGCATGTAGCGCGAGCTTCACGAAATCGTTGTCCCAGGCGCGGTGCAGGCTCTCACGGCCGCGCGTTTTCACACCCACAAGCGCCACCTGCACGCTGTTGCCGCCACGATCGTCATTGTCGGCCGCGTGCAGCGGCTGGTGCAGATCCCCCACCAGGTGCACGACCCACTTCAACGCCTCGTTGCGTTCGCGATGCGGGGCGCGAACATCGGCCATCACGCCGATCAGGCGCTTCAACTGTTCGCTGCCGCATTCCCCGTCGCGGCAGAAGCGCGCCGCGGCAACGCGGCCGCACACCGGCTCGTTGTCGTAGTGCCAGCGCGCGTGCGCTGCCGGCGTGCCATAGATCTCATCGGACCAGACCGATACCGCTTCCAGCGTCGTGCGCCCGGAAGGCCTATCGAACTTGTCCAGGTCGCCGGCGAGCAGCTGCAGCACCACGGCGTGCGTGCGCGGGGTGAGCAGACGATCCGCGATTGCCCCGACGGTGCGGTGCCCCTGCGGACCCCACGCCAGGGCGAGCGGTGTGTAGGCCCAGGCGAGCACCAGCAGCGCGAGGCGCGCCCGAGGGTGAGCGGCGGATCCGAACGCGCGCGGCTCGTGTAGACTTCGCGGCCTTGCCGCGCGCGCGCCGCGCCAACGCTCACGGAAACTGTTAAATATGAATCGCACTCTGCCTCTCCTGCCCTCAACCGCGCTCGTGCGCGTTGTCGCGATTTCAGTGCTGACACTGAGCGCGGCCCTGACGGGGGCCGCACCAACCAACACCTCTTCCGGGCTGGATCTGGCGGGCATCGAGCGCTCGGTGGCTCCGGGGGATGACTTTTTCCGCTACGCCAATGGAGCGTGGCTGGCCAAGACCGAGATTCCCCCCGACCGCTCCAGCTTCGGCGCCGATGCCATCCTCGAAGAACTCACCCGCAAGCGCATCGTCGAGCTCATCCAGGGCGCCGCTCAGGGCGCACCGGCGAACTCCGACGCCGCCAAGGTCGGCGCCTACTACGCAGCGTATCTGGATGCGGCGCGGATCGAAAGCGCGGGGCTGAAGCCACTTCAGCCGGGACTTGAGCGCATCGCGGCGCTCAAAGAGCGCACCGACCTGGCGCGGGCACTTGGCGCCACGCTGCGCGCGGATGTGGATGTTCTCAATGATACGAAGCTGCATACCGAGAACCTGTTCGGCCTGTGGGTCGCACAGGATCTGAGCGACCCAAGCCGCTACGCGCCGTTTCTGCTGCAGGGTGGTCTGGTGATGCCCGACCGGGACTATTACCTCAACCCGTCCCAGAAGATGACCGACATTCGCACGCAGTATCAGGCGCACATCGCCGCGGTGCTGGCGCTCGCACATTTCGCCAACGCCCAGGAGCGGGCGGCACGGATCTTCGCACTCGAGCGCCGCATCGCAGAAGCGCACTGGAATCGCGCGGACTCAGAACAGGTACTCAAGGGTAACAATCACTGGCCGGCCGCAAGTTTCGCGCAACGTGCGCCCGGTCTGGACTGGAGCGCGTTTTTCAGCGCCGCCGGACTTGCACGGCAGGATGAGTTTGTGGTTTGGCAGCCGAGTGCCCTCATCGGCATCGCCGCGCTCACGGCGAGCGAGCCGCTCGAGACCTGGAAGGACTGGCTGCGCTTTCACCTGCTCGAGCACAACTCCCCGTATCTTCCCCAGGCGTTCGACGCCGAGTACTTCGGCTTTCATCAGCACATCCTCTCCGGCACACCACAGCAGCAGCCGCGCTGGAAACGCGCCGTGGATGAGACCAACACGGCCCTCGGCGAGGCGGTTGGGCAGTTGTACGTGAAGCGCTACTTCCTGCCGAGCGAGAAGGCACGCGCCGAGGCGATGGTGAAGAATCTGCTCGCCGCGTTCGCCGTGCGCATCGATCATCTGGACTGGATGGCGCCGCAGACCCGGGGGCGCGCCAAGGCGAAACTGAACGCCCTCAAGGTTGGCGTCGGCTATCCGGATCACTGGCGCAGCTACGCTGCGTTGGAGATCAAGAGCGGTGATGCCTTCGGCAACGCCGAGCGTGCCGAGCGTTTTGAGTATCAGCGCAACCTGGCAAAGCTCGGCACCGCCGTGGATCGCTCTGAATGGGCCATGACCCCGCAGGAAGTGAACGCGGTGAATCTGCCGGCGATGAACGCCCTGAACTTCCCCGCCGCAATCCTGCAGCCGCCTTATTTCGATCCGGCCCGCGATGCGGTGATGGACTACGGCGCGATCGGCGCGGTGATCGGCCACGAGATCAGTCACAGCTTTGATGACCAGGGTGCCCTCTTCGACGCCAGCGGGCGACTCGAGAACTGGTGGACCAAGGAGGACTTCGCGCACTTCGAGGCCGCCGGCAAGCGCCTCGCAGAGCAATTTGATGCCTACCATCCTTACCCCGACATCCACGTCAACGGCGCCCAGACGCTGAGCGAGAACATCGCCGACGTGGCCGGACTGTCCGTCGCCTATGACGCCTGGCGGCTGACCCTCAACGGTCAAGCGGCGGTCGGGGCGGACGGCTTCAGCGCCGAGCAACTGTTCTTCCTGAGCTTCGCGCAGAGCTGGCGCGACAAGATGCGCGAGGCCGCCCTGCGGCGGTTGGTGGTCACTAACGGGCACGCACCGGCGGAGTATCGCGCCGACACGGTGCGTAATCTGGATTCCTGGTACGCCGCCTTCGGCGTCAAGCCCGGTCAGAAGCTGTATCTCGCGCCCTCCGAGCGTGTGCGCGTGTGGTAGGCGCGCGCATCACGCGCCGCGGCTAGTGCGGCGCGGGCGCGCACGCCGCGAGCCACCGCAGCGCCGCGACTTAACGCTGCGGCTTCAGCTGCGCAAAGTACACGAGGGTCAGGTAGGGGAAGATGACTTTACCGTCGCGCGCGTGACGCTCGAATACTTCGCGCAGGCCGGCGAGCATCGGCTCATGCTGCGGATGACCCGGCTCGGGAGCATATGACGATGACAGCAACCGTCCGCGGAGTCCCTCGTAGTCGAACACCTGCTGGTTGGGAAAAGTGGCTACCTCCATGGCGCCCCCGAAGAACGCCCGCATGCTCAGCTCATCGGCGCGGCTGCCCACGACCCGGTCGTACTCCGGGGCATGGCGGCGCACCAGCGCCTCGTAGTCGCCCAGGAACGCGCTGCCGCTGCTCGGGTGCTCATTCCACAACAGCGCTCCCCAGCCGCCCGGGCGGATGACGCGCAGTGCTTCGCGCCGCGCATCTTCGACCCTGAACCAGTGAAACGCCTGGGCGGCGAGGAGCAGATCGACACTTTCGGGGGCGAGCGTGGTCGCCTCGGCGCTGCCGCGCACGCTGTGAAAGCGCGCCTGGCCCGCGAGTGCGCGCTCGGCGGCCTCGCGCATACCATCATTTGGTTCCACGCCGATGACCTGCGCCCCGCTCGCCAGCAGCAGCCGCGTCAGAATGCCCGTGCCCGAACCCACATCCGCGACCACCGCCTGCGCGTTGAGCCCGCAGTGCTCTTCGAGCAGCGCGAGCGCCGCCGGCGGGTAGCTCGGGCGGTAGCGCACGTAGTTATCCACGCGAGTCGTGAAGCGCTGCGTGGGCGCCGGGCTGGCGTCCATAGAGCTAAGCGCCGGGGCGCCGTACTGGCGCGCGAGCAGCACAGTGCCGGCTTGTCTTCGCGCCGGCGTCTCTCCATAAAGGCATAACGATACGGTAGCGTATCCGCGTGACAATCGCACGCGAGGGGAGCCCATGAGCGAGACCTACAAATGCCTCGAAACGCAACTGGTGCATGCCGGGGAACCGCTGCCGCGCATCGCCGGCGCCGTCGAGATGCCCATCTTCCAGTCAGCGACCTACACCTATGAGAAGGGGGGCAATTACGACGAGGTGCGCTATCTGCGCAACAACAACACCCCGAGCCAGCTCGTGCTACACGCCAAGCTCGCCGTGCTCGAAGGCGCCGAGGCCGCGCTGGTGACATCGAGCGGCATGGCGGCCATTTCCGCGACGTTGTTCGCACTTCTCTCATCGGGCGATCACCTGCTGGCGCAGAGCTGCCTGTACGGCGGCACGCACGATCTTCTGAGCCAGGAATTTCCAAAGTACGGCCTGGCGGTGGATTTCATCGACGCGGACCGGCCCGAGACCTGGGGTCCGCAGCTGAAGTCCACGACGCGCGTCATCTATGTCGAAGCGATGAGCAATCCGCTGCTCGAGGTCCCTGACCTGAACGCGATCGTCGCCTTCGCGCGCGCCCACCGCTTGCTGGCGATCATCGACAACACCTTCGCCAGCCCGGTCAATTACCGCCCGATACCCGCAGGCTTCGACCTGGTGTTGCACAGCGCCACGAAATACCTGAACGGCCACTCCGACCTCGTCGCCGGTGCGCTCGCGGGACCGGCAGCGCTCATCGAGCGCATCCGCCACAAGCTCAATCTGCTCGGCGGCTCACTGGACCCGCACGCGGCGTTCCTGCTCAAGCGCGGACTGAAGACCCTCGCGCTGCGGGTGCGCTACCAGAACGACAGCGCGCTTGCGATCGCGCGCTTTCTCGCCGCACACGCGGCCGTCAAAAAGGTCAACTATCCGGGCCTTGCAACGCATCCGCAGCATGCGCGCGCGCGTGCACTGTTCGCCGGCTGCGGGGGTGTATTGAGCTTTGAGCTGCACGGCGCGGCGAGCCGCGCGGACGAGTTTGCTGCCCGCCTGCGCATCCCTGCAGTGGCCCCGAGCCTCGGGGGCGTGCACACCCTGCTGACACGGCCGGCGCGCACCTCGCACGCAGGACTCAGCGCCGCCATGCGCCAGCACCTCGGGATTGGCGAGGGGCTTTTGCGGCTCTCGGTCGGGATCGAGGCGACGGAAGATCTGCTCGAGGACTTCGCGCAGGCGCTAACTCGGGCATAGTGGCGCACGAGAAAGCAAGCTTCGGGTGCCTGACGGCGCAGCGCGCTGACACACTGGTGCCCGGTATCGACAGGGAGTTGCGCAAGCATGGCCGGTTCTGACTACACCCCCACCGCGGCGCGCGGCGCGGCCGCGGCGGCCGCGACGGCGGAGGTCGCCCTCGGGCGCACGGCGCTGGAACTGACGCTGCTCGGAGCGATCTGGGGCGGCTCATTTCTTTTCATGCGCGTGGCGGCGAGCGAGTTCGGCCCGCTGCCGTTGGTGGAGGCGCGCCTTGCGCTCGGCGCCCTGATCCTGCTGCCGTTCCTGTGGCAGGCGCGCGCGCAGTTCACGCCCGCTCTGTGGCTGCGCATCGCCGCCATCGCCGCCGTGAACTCGGTCATGCCGTTTGCGCTCTTCGCCTGGGGCGCCGAGCGTGCCCCCGCGGGCATCGGTGCGATCACCAACGCCATGACGGTCATGTTCACCGCCCTCGTCGCCTATCTCTTCTATGGTGAGCAGATCGGCGCACGACGCCTGTGTGGGCTGGCGGCCGGCTTCGTCGGCGTCGCCGTCCTTGCCAGCGGCAAGATCGCCGGCGCGAGCGTCGGATCTGCGGCGCTGGCGGGCGCCACCGCGTCCCTCTTCTATGGCTTCGGCATCAATCTCGTGCGCCGCTACCTCACCAGCCTGCCCTCGGGCGCCGTTGCGGCCGCCAACCTCCTCAGCGGTAGCCTCTTGCTCGCGCCGCTGGCGATCTACACCTGGCCGCGGCACGCGATCAGCGCACACGCGTGGGTAAGCGCGGTGCTGCTCGGGGTGCTGTGCACAGGGGTCGCCTTTGTCTTCTACTACCGTCTCATCGCCCGCATCGGGGCGCCCCGCACCGCGACGGTGACCTACCTGATTCCGCTCTTCGGGGTGATCTGGGCGTGGCTGATCCTGGGCGAGCCGCTCACCCTCACCATGGCCCTGGCGGGCGCGCTGATCCTTGCGGGCGTCGCCTTGAGTCAGCAGCGCGCGCGCAAGAACTGATGGCGCAGCAACTGATCTTTCCGGACTTGCTGAACGCACGCGACCTCGGCGGCTATCCGACCATCGACGGGGAGCTGACGCGCACGCACTCGCTGGTGCGCGCCGATGACCTCGCACAGCTCACCGCCGAGGGTCTGCGGGCGCTCGAGGAGTACGGCATCCGCACCGTGGTGGATCTGCGCTGGCCGGAGGAATCCGCGCGCGCTCCGAATCCGGTGCCGAAAGCGCTGCCGCATCTGCGCTTCGAGCACGTCTCACTGCTGACGCACACCGAGGATGAGTGGCGCCTGCGCAGCCGCGATGTGGCCAAGGAGCTGTGGAAGTGTGTCGTGCTCGAGCGCGTGCGGCTGGAGCTGCGCCGGGTATTGAGCGTCATTGCCGATGCCTCGCCCGAAGGGGTGCTGTTTCATTGCGTGGCGGGCAAGGACCGCACCGGTCTCATTGCAGCACTGCTGCTAGCGCTTGCGGACGTGGAGCCGACGGCGATCGCGCACGACTACGCGGTAAGTTCGCAGAACCTGCGCGAGGGGTATCTGAAGCGCTACGCCAACACCGATCCTGCGCGGATTCTCGAAGCGCTGCGCTGTCCGGAGGAAGGTGCGCACAACATGCTGAAATTCCTGGAGAACGCTGGCGGCGTGGGTGTCTATCTGCGCGAGATCGGGCTGAGCGAGGCACAGATTCGCGCCCTGCGCGCTCGGCTGCGTTCCTGAGATTCGGCGCGTTGCGCGGGCACGCGCAGCGGTGCGCCATCCTTGCCTGCATTCACCGCTCGTTCAGCAGCGGCTCGCGATACTGCCCCTGCACCGGATGGAAACGCGCTCCCGAGCGGCCCTCCTTGATCGCGCGGGCACATTTTTAAGCACGTTCGGATTTGGGCCCGTACCACTCCGGTGCACTTCCTTCAGCTATCCTCTTGCTTGCTGATCCTTTCGCCGGGAGCAATCGCATGGACATCACCGGAGGCTGCCTGTGCCGTCAGGTGCGCTTCACAATCAGCGCAGCGCCGATCGTGACCCGCGCGTGCTGGTGCCGCGTGTGTCAGTACATCGGTGCCGGCAGCGGCACGGTGAACGTGTGCTTCCCGAGCGCGGCGCTCACGGTGAGCGGAGAGCTGCGCGATTACTCCCTTGTTGCCGACAGCGGCAACCTCATGCACCGCCGCTTCTGTCCCACCTGCGGTACGCACCTGTTCAGCGCCGCACAGGCGCGGCCGCACCTGATCTTCGTGCGTGCCGGCGCCTTGGATGATCCGGAAGTCGCCCAGCCGGCCATGACCATCTGGACCTCGGCCGCGCCGAGTTGGGCGTGTGTGAACGAGCAGGTGCCCAAGGTGGAACGGCAGCCGCCGCCGGCCGCTTAGGGCAAGCGGCTACTGCAGTCCGAGCGCCTGGCGCAGCTGCACTGCGGTGAGCAGGCGGGTGTAGGGCATCGTGCCCACGTCAAATTCGCGGGCACGGTTCAGGCCTCCCACCACGACGGGGGCAAAACCCGCATCCCGCACCAACTGCTCGGCCACGGCGAGCGCTCGAGGGTCATCCCCCGCCAGCGGGATCGCCACCGGCTCGCCGCTGCGATGCGCCTCGCGCGCCAGATCCCGATAACCGATGGCGTTGAAGGCCCGTACCAGCCGCACGCCGGGCAGGAACCGCGGCGAAGCCACCCCCGTTCCTTGCGCGCGCACCTCGACGGCCATCGGACCATCGCGCTCGGGGTATGGGTTGCAGGTGTCGAGTACGATCTTGCCGGCGAGCTCGCTCTTGAGGTCCTGACCGATCTGCGGCAGCGCCTTATACGGCACCGACACGAGCACCACCTCGCCAAAGAGCGCCGCCTCACGCGGTGTACCCACGTGGGCCTTCGGACCCAGGGAGGCGGCGAGCGCCTTCAGCTCATCCGGATGGCGCGAGGAAATCAGCACCTCGTGGCCTGACTGCACCCACAACGTAGCGAGCGCACCGCCAATGTGCCCGGTGCCGATGATGCCGATCTTTACCGGTGCAGGCGGCGCCGCCGCCTCGCCCAACGGCACGGCCGCCGCGAGAACAAGCACGGCCGCGAGCACGGCCGCTGCGGCGCCGGCGCACCTCATCGGACGAATCTTGCGCGGCGCGCGGTGCCTATGGAGGTCAGCATCCGGCTCACACCCGGGGCACGCGTGTCAGCAACACGCCGGCAATGACACAACAGTGCCGGTTACTTCTTGCGGCGCGCTCCGGAGCGCTTGGCGGCGCGGAACGAGATGCCCGAGCGCATGGCCTTCTGCTGAACCGCGGCCGCCGTACGCCCGAGCTTCTTCGCGACCTGCCCCGTCGGTGTTCCCGCCTTGGCGAGCGCCTTGAGGGTCTTCAGTTCACGGGCGCTCCAGGAGGCGCCGTCGTTCGGTGGACGTCTTGCCATCGTCGTAACTCCAAAATGGGAAGGACTGGGGTCGGCAATCATACACCGCCGACGCGGCACGCGCGCAGTCCTCTACGATCTGCAACATGTTGGAACGCGCCCCGGCGCATCGCGCAGGAACTCGCACCGGTGTTGCTTCGGCGCCTAAGCGCGATCCAACTCGTAACTTTCACATCTGACGCGCTGGCGCCGGGCCGACACCGGCGCCAGCGACGAGGTTCCGGCCCAACACCCAACTAGAGCGTGGCAACACCGCGTTGCCACGAGGGTTTTGGCCACACGGGACTCAGCGCAACGCGCGCGCGGCACGCGCGCGTGTTGGAACGCTCCCGGCGCTGCGGCCGCGGCCACGGTCGCCCGGCGGGCGCGTGTCACGCGGACCACAAGCACGCGCGGGCGTGGACGGCTTGTCGTCGGCGAACGCCGACAGGCCCCGGGTTACTCGCTGATGCCGGCGCGCAGATACGCCGCGTCAACGGCGTTGGACAGGAGCATCGCGATCGTCATCGGACCTAAGCCCCCCGGAACCGGTGTGATCCAGCCGGCCCGTTCGGCGGCGCGCTCAAACTCGACGTCCCCCACAAGCTGCCCGGAGGCGGTGCGGTTGATGCCCACATCGAACACCGCAGCCCCCGGGCGGATCCATTCCCCCGGAATGAAGCCCGCCTTACCGACGGCGGCCACGAGGAGCTCCGCGCGCTCGACCTCGGCGCGCAAGTCGCGCGTGCCGGTATGGCACACCGTGACCGTGGCGCGCGCCAGAAGCAGTTCCAGCGCCATGGGCCGGCCGACGATGTTCGAAGCCCCCACCACGGTGGCGCGCAGGCCCGCCAGCGCGATGCCGTATTCCTGTGCCAGACGAATAACGCCGAAGGGTGTGCACGGCCTTAAGCGCGGCCGTTTTTGCGCGAGCAGCCCCGTGTTCAGCGGGTGGAAACCATCGACATCCTTCGCCGGATCCACCGCATCCATGATGCGATTGGCGTCCACGCCCTTCGGCAGCGGCAGCTGGATGAGGATGCCGTCGACGCGCGGATCGCGGTTCAGCGCCTCCACCAGTGCGAGGATCTGCGCTTCGCTGGTGCTGACGGGCAGGTCGTGCGCAAAGGACTCGATGCCCGCCTCGAGTGAGGATTTGCGCTTGTTGCGCACATACACGCTCGAGGCCGCCTCCTCGCCCACCTGCACGACCGCGAGCCCTGGGGGGCGACCGCAGCGCGCCGCGAAAGCCGCGGCGCGCGCGCCAACCTGGGTACGCACCTTCGCGGCGACCGCCTTGCCGTCCAGCAGCCGCGCGCCGCCGGCGGTCCTCTCCACGGCGAGGGTAGTCATCAGTAGCGGTAGTGGTCGGGCTTGTAGGGGCCGCCCTTGTCCACGCCGATGTAACGCGCCTGCGTGTCCGTGAGTTCGGTGAGCTGCACGTTGAGCTTCTTCAGCTGCAGTCGTGCCACCTTCTCGTCCAAGTGCTTGGGCAGCACGTAAACGCCCACCGGGTACTGCGCGGTGCGGGTGAAGAGCTCCACTTGGGCGATCGTCTGATTGGCGAAGCTCGAACTCATGACGTAGCTTGGGTGCCCCGTGCCGCAGCCGAGGTTCACGAGCCGCCCTTCGGCGAGCAGGATCAGCCGGCGCCCATCGGGCAGGATGATGTGGTCCACCTGCGGCTTGATGTTCTCCCAGGGATATTGTTTGAGGCTCGCGACGTCGATTTCGTTATCAAAGTGCCCGATGTTGCACACGATGCTGTTGTGCTTCATGCGCACCATGTGCTCATGTCGGATCACGTGGTAGTTGCCGGTGGCGCTCACGAAGATGTCCGCCTTGTCCGCCGCGTAGTCCATGGTCACCACGCGGTAACCTTCCATCGCAGCCTGCAACGCACAGATCGGGTCGATCTCCGTGACCCACACCTGTGCCGACAGGGCACGCAGCGCCTGGGCCGAGCCCTTGCCCACATCCCCGTAGCCGCACACGAGCGCGACCTTGCCCGCCACCATGACATCGGTGGCGCGTTTGATGGCGTCCACCAGCGACTCGCGGCAGCCATAGAGGTTGTCGAACTTACTCTTAGTGACCGAATCGTTCACGTTGATCGCCGGAAAGGCGAGCTTGCCTTCCTTGGCCATCTGGTAGAGCCGTTTCACGCCGGTCGTCGTTTCCTCGGTCACGCCGCGGATCTGGGCGATACGGGTCGAGTACCACTTCGGATCTGACTTGAGCTTGGCACGGATGGCGGCAAACAGCGCCGCCTCCTCCTCGCTCGCCGGCTTGGCGATCACGCCCGCATCGCTCTCCGCCCGCGTCCCCAGGTGCAGCAGCAGCGTCGCGTCCCCGCCGTCATCGAGGATCATGTTGCTATAGCCGCCGTCGGGCCATTCGAAGATGCGGTGGGTGTAGTCCCAGTAGTCCTCGAGCGACTCCCCCTTCCAGGCAAACACGGCCGTCCCTTGGGCGGCGATCGCCGCGGCGGCGTGATCCTGGGTGGAGAAAATGTTGCAGGAGGCCCAGCGTACGTCGGCACCGAGGGCTTGCAGCGTCTCGATCAGTACGGCGGTCTGGATGGTCATGTGCAGCGAGCCGGAGACGCGCGCGCCTTTCAACGGTCGCGTGAGCGCGAACTCTTCACGGATCGCCATGAGGCCGGGCATCTCGGTCTCGGCGATCGCGATCTCCTTGCGCCCCCAGTCGGCGAGCGCAAGATCAGCGACTTTGAAGTCGTGGGCAGAGGCTGTGGTTTTCAGTGTGGCGTTCATACTCGACAACTCCGAATGACAGAGCGAGCGCCGTATTCATGACCGGCGTCCTGCTGAGCCTGGCAGGCGCGAGGCCTGTCGCAACGCTCCTCAGCAAGCGCGGGTGCCGCGACTGCGGCTGAAAGGTGATTCTACGCGGCGCGCATCCCCTTGCCTTCGGCGGCAAGTGTCTCGGCGAGATCGGTGCGCTCCCAGGTGAACTCCGGCTCGCTGCGACCGAAGTGTCCGTAGGTGGCGGTCTTCTGGTAGATCGGCCGCACAAGATCGAGCATCTCGCGCAGCCCATAAGGGGTCAGGTCGAAGTGCTTGCGCACCAGTTGCGTGAGGCGTTCGCGCGAGAGGTGGCTGGTGCCGAAGGTCTCGACCATGATGGAGGTGGGCTCGGCCACCCCGATGGCGTAGGAGACCTGCACTTCGCAGCGCTGCGCAAGACCGGCGGCCACGATGTTCTTGGCCACATAGCGCGCCGCGTACGCTGCGGAACGATCGACCTTGGAGGGATCCTTGCCCGAGAAGGCACCGCCGCCGTGGCGCGCATAGCCGCCGTAGGTGTCGACGATGATCTTGCGCCCGGTGAGGCCGCAATCCCCGACCGGGCCGCCGATGACGAAGCGCCCGGTGGGATTGATGTGGTACTTGGTGCGCTTGTCCACCCACTTCGCCGGCAACACGGGCTTCAGGATCTCCTCCATGACCGCCTCGCGCAGCACCTTGGTCGAAACCTCCGGACTGTGTTGGGTGGAGAGCACGACCGCCTCCAGGCCCACGGGCCGGTGGTCCTCGTAGCGCAGCGTCACCTGGCTCTTCGCATCCGGACGCAGCCAGGGGAGCTTGCCGGCCTTGCGCACGTGCGCCTGGCGCTTCACCAGGCGGTGCGCGAGCGTGATGGGAGCGGGCATGAGCACATCGGTTTCGTTGGTCGCGTAACCGAACATGAGGCCCTGATCGCCGGCGCCCTGCTTGCGCTCGTCCTTGCGATCCACGCCCTGCGCGATGTCGGGTGATTGCTTGCCGATGATGTTAAGCACACCGCAGCTGGCGCCGTCGAATCCCATCTCGGAGGAGTTGTAGCCGATGTCGAGCACGGTCTTGCGCACCAGCGCCTCGACGTCGACCCAGGCGCGCGTGGTCACCTCACCGGCGACGATGACAACGCCGGTCTTGACGAGTGTCTCGCAGGCGACGCGACCGCGATCATCCTCCTTGAGGATGGCATCGAGCACCACGTCCGAGATCTGATCCGCGACCTTGTCCGGGTGACCCTCGGAGACCGATTCCGAGGTAAAGAGGTAATCATTCGCCATGGGCTGGGTTTCGCAGTGCGCTCTCAAGGAGTGGAAGTACGTAGTTTACCCTAGGTCGTTCGCGGCTTGCTGCCCTGGCGCCCGCGTCCATGGCCTAGCCTGAACGCTCGGCCCCACGAAATATGTCCAGCCCATTTCGGCGCATCCGACAGAAGTGCCCTTCGGGGGTGCTCCTGTGGCATTGTTCCGGGCCGAGGGGGAACCGTGCGTCGGCCAGCGCTCTGCGCCGCAGTGTGTCGCGTCTTAATGCCGTCATGGGCCGCGGGGGTCGCGCCGGCGGCGGGCGACACCGCGCCCGATTTCACCACCAAAAGCCTGCTGACACGGCAGCCGGTGACGCTCAGCAGCGCACAAGGCAAGCTGGTGTTTCTGACCTTCTGGGCGAGCTGGTGCCCGCCGTGCCGCCAGGAGCTGCCGGTACTGGAGAACGTGCAAAGGAAGCTCGGGACGCAGCGCGCGCTGGTTTACGCGGTCAGCTTCAAGGAAAACGACGAATCAGCCGTGCGCAAATGGGCCCACGACAATGGCCTGCAACTGACACTGCTCGAGGACTTCAGCGGCCAGGTGGCGCGCAAGTATGACATCCACTCCATTCCGCACCTGTTCATTATCGGGCGCGACGGCAAGATCCTGAAGGTGCACACCGGCTATGGGCCCGGTTCGATCGATCACCTGGTCAAGGACATCAATGAGGCCCTGCAAAGCGCGGGCGAACCGGCGAGCGCCGCGACCACCGCCCCAGAGTAACGCGTGGGCCTGACCGAAGCTTACGGGAACGCCTGACCCAGGCGGCGCTCGAACTGCGCCCGCGTAAATTGGTGGTTCTGCGTACCGCGCGCCTCGATCTTGATAGCGCCCAAGAGCGAAGCAATATGTCCGGTCGCGCGCCAGTCAAGCCCATGCAGCACGCCGTGAATCAGCCCCGCGCGGTAGGCATCCCCGCAGCCGGTCGGATCCACAACCTCGCTCACCGGGGCGCTCGGGATGGAAAGGTGCGTGCCGCCTGAGTAGATGCTCGAGCCGCCCGCCCCGTGGGTGACGATGAGGGCTGCCACGCGCTCGGTGAGCTCACGCACCCCCCAGCCCGTTCTCTGCTGCACGAGCTGCCATTCGTAGTCATTGAGCGTGACCCAGCGGGCCTGCGAAATGAAATGCTTCAGATCCTCGCCGTCGAACATCGGCAGGCCCTGCCCCGGATCGAAGATGAACGGAATGCCGGCGTCGGCAAACTGCGCGGCGTGCTCCAACATGCCCTGGCGCCCATCGGGCGCGACGATGCCGAGCGTGATGCCGCGCGCATCCGCCACACGGTTCTGATGCGCATGTTGCATCGCCCCGGGATGGAAGGCGGTGATCTGGTTGTCATCCAGATCGGTGGTAATGAAGGCCTGGGCGGTGAGCTCACTCTCAAGCACCCGCAGATAATCGCTGGGCACGCCGGTGCGCGTGAGCCACTCGCGGTACGGGGCGAAATCCCGGCCCACGGTGGCCATCGGGTAACCGCGATCCCCGAGAAGCTTCAGGTTGTAAGCGATGTTGCCCGCGCAGCCGCCGAATTCCCGGCGCAACTGTGGCACGAGGAAGGAGACGTTCAGCATGTGAATCTTGTCGGGCAGGATGTGATTGGCGAAGCGATCCGCGAACACCATGATGGTGTCGTACGCCATCGAGCCGCAGATGAGCGCCGCGCCCGCGCCCGCGGTCATGGCTTGGTGCCGTGCGCAGCGCTGGGCGCGGGGGTCGCCGCCGCGGGCGCAGCTTCCGCCTTCAGTTGTGCGACGGCGCCGAGCGCCACGTCCGAGAGACCCGCCCCGTGGCGCTGCTCGTAGTAGCTGATGATCTGCGCACGCATGCGCGGCTCCCAATAGCGCTTGAGGTGATTGGCCACGTCGCGCGTGGCGCTCTCCGGGCTCGCACCGCTAAAGAAATCGCCGATCTGGTTAGCCATACTGATGAGAAGGTCGATGTGCATAAGTCTTACGCTGTGGGTCTTATTTGAGGCGCCACGGATTTGCGTACACCACATGCCGGTCACGGCGTGCGAAGGCGACGAGGGTCAGCCCGGTCTGCTCGGCCAGGCGC
This sequence comes from uncultured Pseudomonadota bacterium, assembly GCA_963850955.1. Classification (GTDB taxonomy): domain Bacteria; phylum Pseudomonadota; class Gammaproteobacteria; order Steroidobacterales; family Steroidobacteraceae; genus 13-2-20CM-66-19. The sequence continues at coordinate 1,759,635 of CAWKMW010000004.1, read as the reverse complement.
ACGGCGAACGCCGTGGGCGCCGACAGCGCCACGAGCAGCGAGATGCCGAGCGTGGCGCACTTTTGCACCATCTCGTAGCTGGCGCGGCTGGTGATGAGCATGTAACCGCTGCTGAAGTCCGCACCCGCGCGGGCGAGTGCGCCGATGCTCTTGTCGAGCGCGTTGTGGCGGCCGACATCCTCGCGCACCAGCTGAATCCCCTCGCGCGGCAGTACCCAGGCGGCCGCGTGCACGCTGCCCGTGCGCGCGTTGATCGGCTGCCGTGTGCCGAGTTGCTCAATCGCCGCGTGCAGCTGTGCGGCGCTGATCGTGACCCCGGCGGGCACCGGCGCAGGCGCGCGGATCGCATCGGCCGCGGTCTCCGCGCCACACAGGCCGCAGCCGGTGCGGCCGGTCAAGTTGCGGCGGCGCTGCAGCAGCTGCGTGAAGCGCTCCCAGGCGACGCTCAGGTGCACATCGGCAACGCCCGCCCCGTGGGTGACCTCGACGCCGCGGATCTCATCCATGCGCGCGACGAGGCCCTCGCTCAAGGTAAAGCCGACGCCGTAATCCTCCAGATCCGCCGGCGTGGCCAACATCACCACGTGCGGCACGTCGTGGTAGACGAGCGCGACCGGCACCTCTTCGGCGACCAGATCCGTGGTCGCGGCGAGCGCGCCGTTTGACCAGCGCTCGACCGCCACCTGAGAGCTGACGGCGAGCGCGGCCGCCGCCGCGGTATCGGCGAGGGACTCGGTGCTCATCAGCCCTAACCGCCTGTCGTCAGCCCCGGCGCGCCATCACGCCGGCGCCGGATCGCGAGCACGCTTGCGCGGGTGCGGCAGGGAGCGCTCCGCCTCCGCGCGCTTCTGCCAGGCCTCTTTCTGATTCACGAGCACCACCTCGACCGCGGTGACCTTGTACTCCGGGCAGTTCGTGGCCCAGTCGGAGTTCTCGGTCGTCACCACGTTCGCATTGGTTTCCGGGAAGTGGAAGGTCGTGTAGACCACCCCGGGGGCGATCTTTTCCGACACGAGCGCGCGCAGCACGGTTTGCCCCGCGCGGCTGGTCAGCCCCACCCAGTCACCATCGCTGATGCCGCGGACCTCCGCATCGTGCGGATGAATCTCGAGTACATCCTCGGCGTGCCAGACGACGTTGTTGGTGCGCCGTGTCTGCGCGCCGACGTTGTACTGGGTCAGCACGCGCCCGGTGGTCAGGATCAGCGGGAAGCGGCTGGTGGAGCGCTCGCTCGTCGGTACGTATTCGGTCGCCCAGAACTTGCCCTTGCCGCGCACGAACTGGTGCACGTGCATCGTCGGGGTACCCTCGGGCGCCTCCGCCGTGCACGGCCACTGAATACTGCCGAGGCGGTCGAGTTTCTCGTAGGTGAGCGCCGCGAAGGTCGGGGTGAGGCGCGCGATCTCCGCCATGATCTCGCTCGGGTGCGCGTAGTGCATCGGGTAACCGAGCGCATTGGACAAGAGGCACGTGATCTGCCAGTCCTCGTAGCCCGCGAGCGGCTCCATTACCTTGCGCACGCGCGACACGCGCCGCTCGGCGTTGGTGAAGGTGCCATCCTTCTCGAGGAAGGAGGAGCCGGGCAGAAATACGTGCGCGAACTTGGCCGTCTCGTTCAGGAACAGATCCTGCACGATGACGCACTCCATGGCCTCCATGGCCGCACTCACGTGATGCGTGTTGGGATCGGACTGCACGAAGTCCTCGCCCTGCACGTACATGCCCTTGAAGGTGCCATCGAGGGAAGCCTCAAACATGTTCGGGATGCGCAGGCCCGGTTCACTCTGCAGCTGCACGCCCCAGGCGGCTTCGAACAAAGAGCGCGTGGCCGGATCTGACACATGACGGTAGCCGGAGAACTCGTGCGGGAAAGAGCCCATGTCACATGAGCCTTGCACGTTGTTCTGGCCGCGCAGCGGGTTCACACCCACGCCCTCACGGCCGAGGTTGCCGGTCGCCATCGCCAGATTGGCGATGCACATGACGGTCGTGGTGCCCTGGCTGTGCTCGGTGACCCCCAGTCCGTAGTAGATGGCGCCGTTTCGGGCCTTGCCGTAGAGGCGCGCGGCTTCCCGCACCCGCTCGGCCGGCACACCGGTGATGCTTTCGGTGGCCTCGGGGGAGTTGCGTTCCTGGGCCACGAACGCCTTCCATTTCTCGAACGAATCCATCTCGCAGCGCTCAGCGACATAGGCTTCCCTGACCATTCCCTCGGTCACGACGACGTGCGCCATGGCGTTCAGGAGTGCAACGTTGGTGCCGGGCTGCAGCTGCAAATGCACGCTCGCCTCGATGTGCGGCGTGCGCACCAGGGCGGTCTCGCGCGGGTCGGCGATGATGAGCTTGGCCCCCTGACGCAGGCGGCGCTTCAGCTGCGAGGCGAACACCGGGTGACCTTCGGTGGGATTGGCGCCGATGATCACGACGACGTCCGACTGCATGACGGAGTCAAAGGCCTGCGTACCGGCGGACTCACCTAATGTGTTCTTAAGGCCATAGCCGGTCGGGGAATGGCACACACGCGCGCAGGTATCGACGTTGTTGGTGCCCATGGCGGCACGAATCAGCTTCTGCACCAGGAAGGTTTCTTCGTTAGTGCAGCGCGAGGAGGTAATGCCCCCGATGGAGTTGTGGCCGTACTTCGCCTGGATGCGGCGCAGCTCGCTCGCCGCATAGCCGATGGCCTCCTCCCAGGACACCTCGCGCCACTCATCGCGGATGCTCTTGCGGATCATCGGCTTCTTAACGCGGTCGCTGTGCGTTGCGTAACCCCAGGCAAAGCGGCCCTTGACGCACGCATGCCCGTGGTTCGCCTTGCCGGCGCGCTCGGGCACCATGCGCACCACTTCAACGTCGGCGCCCTCGCCGCGCACCTCGGCCTTAAAAGCGCAGCCCACCCCGCAGTAGGCGCAGGTCGTGCTCACGGCGCGCTCCGCCACGCCCAGTCCGATGATCGACTTCTCCGTCAGCGCCGCCGTCGGACACGCCTCGACGCAGGCGCCGCAGGAGACGCACTCGGAATCAAGAAACGGCTGATTCTGGCTCGCGGACACCTTGGAGCTGAAGCCGCGTCCCTGGATCGTGAGGGCGAACGTGCCCTGCGTTTCATCGCAGGCGCGCACGCAGCGCGAACACACGATGCACAGCTCCGGATTAAAGGTGAAGTAGGGGTTGCTCTCATCCTGCACTGCCGGCCGGTGCACGAGGCCGCCCGGCGCGTACGAGGTCTCGGTGATGCCCACCTCGGCGGCCATATCCTGCAGCTCGCAGTGACCTTCCGCCGGGCAACCCACGCACTCGAGCGGATGATCAGAAACGTACAGATCGATGACGCCGCGGCGCAGCTGCATGAGCTTCTCTGACTGCGTGCGGATCTTCATGCCGGCGGCGACCGTGGTCGTGCACGAGGCCGGGTAGCCCTTACGGCCTTCCACTTCCACCAGGCACAGGCGGCAGGAGCCGAAGGCCTTGAGCGTATCGGTGGCGCACAACTTCGGTACCTTGACGCCCGCGAGCGCCGCGGCCCGCATGACACTGGTGCCTTCGGCCACCGTAATGCTCTTGCCGTCGATCTCGAGCGTCACCTCGCCGCCACTCGTGGCCGGTGCCGGGGTACCGCAGTCTTCGTAGTCTATGGAAAACATCTCTTATGCCTCGCTCGCCCGCGCGCTCAGCTGACCTGCGCGCGAAAGTCTTCCCTGAAGTGCTTCAGTGCACTTTGCACCGGAAATGGTGCCATGCCGCCGAGACCGCACAGCGATCCCTGCACCATGGTCTCGCACAGCTGTTCGAGCAGCCGCATGTTCTGCTCGCCGTTCTCGCCCGCCAGTATCCGGTCGATAACCTCAACCCCGCGGGTTGAGCCGATCCTGCAGGGCGTGCACTTACCGCAGGACTCGACCGCACAGAATTCCATGGCATAGCGCGCCATGCGCGCCATGTCGACCGTGTCGTCGAAGACGACGATGCCGCCGTGCCCGAGCAACGCACCGACGCCGGCGAGCGCCTCGTAGTCGACGGCGGTTTCAAAGTGCGCCGGTGGTACGTACGCCCCGAGCGGACCACCCACCTGGATGGTGCGGATCGCTCGGCCGCTCGCCGCGCCGCCGCCGTAGTCATAGAGGAGCTCGCGCAGGCTCAGGCCAAAGGCGCGCTCGATGAGGCCGCCGCGGCGAATGTTGCCAGCCAGCTGAATCGGCAGCGTGCCGCGCGACTTGCCCAGGCCGTAGCTCGCGTAGGCCTCGGCCCCATGGGCGAGGATCCAAGGCACGCTCGCAAGCGTAATGACATTGTTGACGATGGTCGGCTGCCCGAACAGCCCCTTGATCGCAGGCAGTGGTGGCCGCACGCGCACCTCGCCGCGCTTGCCTTCCAGGCTCTCGAGCATGGAGGTTTCTTCACCGCAGATGTAGGCGCCCGCCCCGAGACGCACCTCGAGGTCAAAGCGCTTGCCGCTGCCGGCGACGTCGGCGCCGAGATAACGCGCCTGGTAGGCCGCGGCGATGGCGGTGTTCAAAGCCCGGTGCGCATGCGGGTACTCGGCCCGCAGATAGATATACGCCTGCGTCGCCCCCACGGCGATGCCGGCGATCGTCATGCCTTCGATCAGCGTGAGCGGATCGCCCTCCATCAGCATGCGGTCGGCGAACGTGCCCGAGTCACCCTCATCGGCGTTGCAGGTGATGTATTTCTGTGCCGTGGCCTGATCGAGCACCGTCTTCCACTTGATGCCGGTCGGAAAGGCCGCGCCTCCGCGTCCGCGCAGCCCCGAAGCGGTAATCATCTGCACGATCGCTGCCGGTTCCAGCGCCAGCGCGCGCGTAAGTCCCTCATAGCCGCCATGGCGCACGTAGTCCGCCACGCTCGTCGGATCGACGATGCCGACGCGCGCGAACGTGAGGCGCTGCTGACCCTTGAACCAGGCGATCTCCTCGGTCGGCCCGAGCGCAAGCGCGTGCGCGCCGCCGTGGATGAAATCGGCCGCGAACAGCTCCGGCACATCGGCGGCGGTCACCGGGCCGTAGGCGATGCGGCCGGCCGCGGTCACCACTTCCACCAGCGGCTCCAGCCAGAAAGCGCCCCGCGAGCCGTTGCGCACGAGCTCGATGGGCACGCCGCGGCGCTTGGCTTCGGCGGCCAGGGCGTGCGCGACCTCATCGGCGCCCACCGACAGGGCACTCGCATCGCGCGGGACATACACCACAGTGGTCATGAGTTGAGCGAGCCTTGCGCAATCAGCGCGTCAAACCGCTCCGGTGTGACACGCCCATGTAACCGCCCATCAATCATGACGGCTGGCGAGCACGCACAGTTCCCCAGACAGTAGATCGGTTCGAGCGTAAAGCGCCCGTTGGGGGTCGTCGCATGAAAATCAATGCCCAGGGTACGCTTAGCGTGGGCGGTGAGGGCCTGCGCCCCCATCGACTGGCACGCTTCCGCCTGGCAAATGCTGACCGTATGGGTGCCCGGGCGCGCATGACGGAAATAGTGGTAGAACGTAACCACCCCGTGCACCTCGGCGCGCGACAGATTCAGCCCGTCGGCGACGACGGCGACGGCCGCCTCGGGCACGAAACCGATTTCCGCCTGGATGGCGTGCAATATCTCAAGCACCGGGCCAGGGCGGTCCTTGAGGTCCGCAACAATGCGTTGCACAACGGCATGCTCAGCCGGCGCTAAGGTCTTCATAGAGAAGAAGTATACGCCGCCGACCCCAGCCACGGCTTGCCCACGGGCGTCGCCTTTTCAACGACCTGCGACCGCTGCGCCGTTAATGCCCCTGGGCCACCGGCTCGCTCTACACTCGGGCATCGCCCGCGAACGGAAACTGTGAGTGCCCGCCGCACTTTTCCATAAGACTGCCGCAGCCGTGGGATTTTTGAGCCTCACCCTGGGCGCAACCGGCGCGCGGGCGGACGTCGCGACGCCGCTGCCGGGGCTGAACTTTGGCGGTGGCCTCGCCCTCACGAGTGACTATATTTACCGCGGCGTTTCCGAAAGTGACGGTCAAGGGGCCGTACAGGGCGATCTGCATCTCAGCGGCAGCGGGGGTACGTTCCTGGGGGTCTGGGCATCCAGCCGCGACTCTCACCTGGAGCCGGACGCGAACTCGGTGCTGGAACTGTACCTCGGCCATCGCTTCGAGCTCGGCACGGGCTGGAGCGCCACCGCCAGCGCACGCAGCCACTATTTTCTGGGCGCCAGCAGCTATCAGCCCTCGGACGATTACCAGGAAATCTCCGCCGCGCTGACGTATCTGGACAGCTGGTCAGTGAGCGTCACATCCATCCCGAACGCGGTGCGCTACTGGTATTTCCTGCGCTTGAGCCGCAGTCCCGCCTGGGTCGCAGACACCTCCGGCCAATGGGCGCTCACGCCCCGGTTGCTGCTGACCGGTGGGGCGGGCTACTACTACTCGAGCGGCACCGGGCCGGGCATCAACCGCGAAGCCGGGTACGCTTACGGGAACGTCGGGGCGGCCTACGAGTGGCACGCCTGGCGGCTCGACATCGGCTATTTTCTCACCCAGAACGCCGCGCGCCGCATCTTCCCCTACCCGGTCGCGAGCCAGCGCTTCGCCGCCACCCTGGCCTGGCATTTTTGACCCGCGAGGCCTGCGGGACTAGGGTGTTTTGAACCCCGGCGGCGGCCGCAGGCACTTACGGCAGTCAAGGACGCACAGGGCGGGCGGGCAGCAGCAACATGGTGGAGCCGACGTATCGCGGGGCAGCCTCGATAGCGCGCGAGGTAGATCTCATCGCGCGCATCGGCGCGGGCGACCGCCAGGCGTTCGAGGAGCTCTATCACCTGTATCACCGGCGCATGGCGCGCTTTCTAACACGCCTCACGCGCCGTTATGACGTCGCCGAAGAGGTCATCAACGACACCTTCCTCGTGGTGTGGCGCAAGGCGCGCGACTTCCGCGGCGATTCCCAACCCTCCACCTGGATCCTGGGCATTGCGTACCGCAAAGCCCGCAGCGCGTTTCGCACCTCGGCGCGGCTGGCGCAAAAGAACCTGGAGGTGGCCGCCGAGCCCCTGACGAACGAGACGCCCACGGGAACGGAGGAGCTGCGCGACTGGCTCGCGCAGGCCCTGGCGCTCCTGCCCGTCGAACAGCGCCTCGCTGTGGAGCTGTGCTATGAGCTTGGTTATTCCTGCGAAGAGATCGCGGCCATCATGAATTGCCCGGCCAACACCGTGAAGACACGCCTGTTCCATGCGCGGGCCAAGCTGCAAAAGCTGCTGCCCCAACTCGCCGCCCCGATCGAGGCGGCACCGCCCGCGGCAATCGGCGGCGCAGGCCACCCCACATGAGGGCCGCCGCATCCGGCCACCAGGAGATTTGGCTGCTGCTGCCGTGGCTCGCCAACGGACGGCTCGCGGGCGCGCAGCGGGCGCAGGTCGAAGCGCACGTGCGCGAGTGTGGCATCTGCGCACAGGCGATGGCGAGCGAGCGGCAGTTGTGCGCGCTGCTGACGCAGCCGGAGCGGGTGACCTATGCGCCCGGTCCTTCGCTGCGCAAGCTGATGCAGCGCATCGACGCGGAGGCGCCCGCGCCGGGCTCCGCCGCGCCGCGCCCGCGCCGGGCGCGCGCGGCCCTTGCCGCGACGTGGCGGCCGCCGGGACTGGCCTGGGCCGCAACCTTTGTGCTCACGGCCGGCCTTGGCGCGCTGCTCGCCACCACGTACCGCTGGTCACAGCCGCTGTACGCCACCTACACCGCCGCCACCGCGCGCAGCGCGGATGTGCTGCACATCGCCTTCGATCGCGCGCTGCCGGTGGGTGAGGTCGAGGAACTGTTGCGCTCAGCCGGTGCACGCGTGGTGGAGGGCCCCGGATCGAGCGGAATCTTCGGCGTCGCGCCGGTGACGCCCGACGCGCATGCCCGCGGCGCGGTGAGCCCGCAGATGCGCGCACTGAGTGCGCGGCTGCGCGCGGACTCGCGGGTGCGCTGGGTCGAGCCGCTCGTCGCCGAGCCGGCCGCGGACGATGCGCAGGGACCGCACCGCCCGGATCGCTGAAGTGCGCCGGCGCGCGCTCCTGACGCTGCTCCTGAGCGTCGCGGCACTGGGAACGCGCGCGCTGGCGGCCCCCGCGGCGCTGCCGGAGGGCGCGCACGGGCCGCGCATCGTGGTCGCGTTCGCCAACGTGGCGCACGGCGCGCCGGCGCCGGCCGGCACGACGGGCAACCGCTACAGCGGCGGCGAGAGCTATCGGCTCGCGCAAAGCGCGCAGCGCGAGGCGCAGCGCGTCGCCGAGACCTACGCACTGCGCTCGCTCACCAGCTGGCCCATCGCGGTGCTCGCCGTGCACTGCGTCGTTTATGAGATTCCCGACAACCGCAATATGGCGCAGGTCCTCGCCGCGCTCTCCCGCGACCCGCGCGTCGTCTTGGCGCAGCCGTTGCAGGAGTTCCATACGCTCACCGATGCGACCGCCGCCGCCCTCGCGTACAACGATCCGCTCTATGATCTGCAGACCAACCTCACCACGCTCGGCGTCGCACGCGCCCACGAACGCACGCAAGGCGCGGGCCTCAAGGTGGCACTCATTGATACGGCGGTCGATGGCGCGCACCCGGATCTGCGCGGGCGCATCGTGCGCGCGCACTCCTTCGTCCCCGCGCGCGCCGCCTCGTTTGCTTCGGTGCGCCATGGCACGGCGATGGCCGGCCTCATTGCAGCAGTCGCCAACAATCACATCGGCATCGTAGGCATTGCGCCCTTGGCGCAGTTGGAGGTGTTCGAGGCGTGCTGGCAGCTTGAGCCGGAGAGCGATGCGGCGGCCTGCAATACCTTTACCCTCGCGCAGGCGCTCGCGGCGGCGCTCGACTCCGGCGCGCCGCTGGTGAACCTGAGCATCGCGGGCCCCAAAGATCCCCTGCTGTCGCTGCTCATCGAGCAGGGACTGAAGCGCGGTATCACCTTCGTCGGGGCGCTCGCGGGGACGGATGCGGGCTTTCCGACCTCGGTCGCGGGCGTCATCGCCGCCGGCGGCACCGAGCAGGCGCTGCCCGCGGGCGCCTTCGCGGCGCCCTCCGAGCATGTGCTGACGCTGCGCCCGCAGGGGCAGTACGATTTTGCATCCGGCACTTCGGTGGCAGCCGCCGAACTCACCGGCGTCATCGCGCTGTTGATGTCGGCTTCGCCCACGCGCCTCACACCCGGGGCTGTCGCCGCCCTGCTGCAGGCTGCACCGGCTGCCAGCGCGCTGCGCACCGGGACGGCGGCGGTGGATGTGAATGCGGCGCTCGCGCGACTGGATGCCGGACAGCACCGGCTCACGGCCGGCGTGCGCTCGGCACCTTAGTGCCCGCACACCACTTGACCCCCTGCGCGTCGCTGCCCATGCTCGGCGCTACATGTCCGAGAGCGCCGCGTCCCTCACCTGGAGCCTGATCGAAGAAGCGCGGGCGCGCATTGCCGGGCGCGTTACAGTGACCCCGGTGCTCACGAGCGAGACGCTCGATGCGCTCTGCGGCGTGCAGCTGTACTTCAAGTGCGAGATGTTTCAGAAATGCGGGGCCTTCAAGGCGCGCGGGGCGACAAATGCGGTATTCGCGCTGAGTGAGGCCGAGGCGCGCCGCGGGGTAGCCACGCATTCCTCGGGCAACCACGCGGCAGCGCTCGCGCGCGCCGCGCGTTTGCGCGGTATCCCCTCCTACATCGTGATGCCTGAGAACACCGCGCAGGCCAAGCGCGCGGCCGTGCGCCGCTACGGCGCCGAGATTACTTACTGCGCCGCCACCCTCGCCGCGCGCGAGCAGGCGGCGCGCGAACTGGTGCAGGCGACCGGTGCGGCCTTCGTGCATCCCTACGACAACCTGATGGTCATGGCCGGACAGGGCACGGTAGCGGCGGAATTTCTCACCCAAGTCCCCGAGCTCGACGTGCTGGTGTGCCCGGTGGGCGGCGGGGGCCTGTTAAGCGGCACGGCAGTGGCGGCGCGCGCCTTAAAGCCGCGCATGCGCGTCTTCGGGGCGGAGCCGGCCGGCGCCGATGATGCGGCGCGCTCATTTCGCTGCGGCACGCTGCAGCCGAGCGTCGACCCGCACACGATCGCAGACGGACTGCGCGGCGCGCTCGCCCCACGCACCTTCGCGGAGATCCGGCGCGGCGTCGATGACATCCTCACCGTCTCCGAGGCGGCGATCATCGACGCCATGCGCGAGCTGTGGGAGGTGCTGAAGATCATCGTCGAGCCCTCCGGCGCCGTGCCGTACGCCGCGGTACGCACCGCGCCAGCTCCCTTCAAGGCTCAGCGGGTCGGGATTGTGCTCAGCGGCGGCAATCTCGACCTCGATCAGCTGCCGTGGCAGCCCGCCTAGGGACCGCTAGACGCGCTCGAGGATGAGCGCGATCCCCTGGCCAACGCCGATACACATGGTGCACAGCGCGTAGCGCCCGCGCTGCGCGGCGAGCTGCCAGGTGGCCGTGGTGGCGAGCCGCGCCCCGGACATCCCTAAGGGATGCCCGAGGGCGATCGCGCCACCGTTCGGATTCACGTGCGCGGCATCGTCCGCCAGTCCCAGCTGGCGCAGCACCGCGAGCGCCTGGGCCGCGAACGCCTCGTTAAGCTCGATCACGTCCATCTGCTCGAGCGTGAGGCGTGCCAGGGCGAGGGCCTTGCGCGTCGCCGGCACCGGTCCCATGCCCATGATGCGCGGCTCGACGCCCGCGGTCGCCACCGCCACGATGCGAGCGCGCGGCGTGAGGTTAAAACGCAGTGCCGCTTCCGCCGAGGCCACCAGCAGCGCACAGGCACCGTCGTTGATGCCCGAGGAGTTGCCGGCGGTCACCGAGCCGTGCTCGCGAAACGGGGTGGGCAGTGCCGCCAGTTGCTCGAGTGTGGTCTCCGCGCGCGGATGCTCGTCGCGCGAGACGCTCACGGTGTTGCCCTTCTTCGGGGTGATCTGCACGGGCGTCAGCTCGTGGGCAAAAAAATTGCGCGCATACGCTGCCGCGGTGCGCTGCTGGCTGCGCCAGGCGAAGAGGTCCTGGTCGGTACGCCCGATGTGGTACTGCGCGGCGACGTTCTCGCCCGTCTCGGGCATCGAGTCGATGCCGTACAGTTTCTCCAGGCGCGCATTGACGAAGCGCCAGCCGAGGGTTGTGTCGTAGATCACCGCCGCGCGGCTGAAGGCGGCGTCGGCCTTCGGGATGACGAATGGCGCACGCGACATCGACTCGACGCCGCCGGCGACGACCACCTCGGCCTCCCCGGCGCGTACGCTGCGCGCCGCCATGGCAAGCGCGTCGAGCCCCGAGCCGCACAGCCGGTTGATGGTGGCACCTGGGACCGACACCGGCAGCCCCGCCAAGAGCGCCGCCATGCGCGCCACGTTGCGATTGTCCTCGCCGGCCTGATTGGCACAGCCGAGGAGTACCTCTTCGATCGCGGCCGCCTCCAGCGACGGATTGCGCTGCAGGAGTGCCGCGAGCGGCACGGCCGCCAGATCATCGGCGCGCACGGCGGCTAGCGCGCCGCCGTAGCGTCCGATCGGCGTGCGCACCGCATCACAGATGAAGGCGTCGGTCATACGGGCATGATAGTCGCGGCCGTACCGGTGCGCACGCCGGTACAGTGCACTCTCATACCGGTGGCGGCGTATCTGTCGCGCATCGCGTAGCCCCCGCCATGCTGCACCTTCGTATTCGCACCGAGAGCGTGCCGTGCTAGATCCACTCCCCTTTGTGACCTACGCGTTCGTAATGTCCATCACGCCCGGACCCAACAACGTGATGCTCACCGCTTCGGGGGCGACGTTTGGTTTCCGGCGCACCATGCCGCACATCCTGGGTGTCGTGTGCGGCTTCACCGTGCAGCTGCTCGCCGTGTGTGCCGGCCTGAGCGCGCTCTTCAGCCGCTGGCCGGCACTGCAGACGACGCTCAGCTGGGTGGGAGCGCTGTACCTTCTGTACCTGGGCTGGCGGCTGCTCAAGAGCGGGACGGCGCACGCGCACGCGCAGGCCCGGCCGGTGCGCTTCCTCGAAGCGGCGATGTTCCAGTTCCTCAACCCCAAGGCCTGGGTGATGTCGATCACTTCGGCAACCCTGTTTCTGCCGCAGGAGTTGGGGCTGCTGCTGCGCGGGGCCTACATGGCGCTCGTCATGGAGGGCGTGGGACTGCCCTGTATGGCGGTGTGGGCGCTGTTTGGCAGCTCGCTGAAGAACTTTCTCGCCGCGCCACGGGCGCGCGTGGTATTTAACGGCGCCATGGCTGGAACGCTCGTCGTAACGGCCATCCTGATGGTGCGCTAAGGCGAAACGGCAGTGTTCGAGCTTACTCGCGACTCACAAGTCCCGCTCGTGGAGCAGATCTGCGAGCGTCTCACGCAGCTGGTACGGGTGGGCCAGCTCGCCGCCGGCACGCGTCTGCCCTCGATCCGCCGGCTGGCCCGCCAGATCGGCGCGAGCCCCTTCACGGTGGTCGACGCTTACGAGCGCCTGGTGGCGCGCGGCCTGATCGAGGCGCGCGCCGGCCGCGGCTTCTTCGTCACGCAGCGCCGCCCGTCGGCGCCCCTCACCGCGGTTGAGGCGCTGCCGGATCCGGGGACCGACGCGCTCGCGCTCGCGCGCATGACGCTCGCGCAATGTACCGACCTGATTCCGGCCGGCTCGGGCTTTCTGCCGGAGAACTGGCTGCTCGAGGCGGTGCCGGCGAGCGAGCTCACGCGCCTGGTCAGGAACCGTCGCGTACAACCCTGGCTGCCGTGCCCGCCGCAAGGCCTCATCGAGTTGCGCGAGCACATCGCCGCGCGCCTGGTGCAAAACGGCATCGCCGCGGGCGCCGCCAACATCGTGACCACCAGCGGCGCCTCGCAGGCCTTCGACCTGCTCGCGCGCATCCTCTTCGCCCCCGGAGATGCTGTGCTGGTGGAGGACCCGGGCTACTTCGTGCTGTTCGAGCAGCTGCGCGCACACCACGTGCGGCTCATTCCGGTGCCGCGCCACGCGACCGGCCCGGACCTCGCTGCGCTCGAGGCGGCCTGCCGCGCGCACCGGCCGCGCGCGTTCTTCATGCAGACGCTGCTGCACAACCCCACCGGCTCAAGCACCGAGCCCGCGCACTGTCATCGCATCCTCTCGCTCGCCGAGCAGTTCGGCTTCGCGATCATCGAGGATGACGTCTACGGGGATCTCTACCAGGGCCCAGCGGTGCGCCTGGCGCAGATCGACGGCCTGCGTCAGGTCATCTACGTCGGTAGTTTCACCAAGCTCATAGGTCCGGCGCTGCGCGTCGGTTTCGTCGCCGCCGAGGGTGCGCTGGTGACGCAGCTCATCGAGCGCAAGGTGCTCTCGGTGCTCTCCGGTTCCGCGTTGCTGGAGAGCTTCGTCGCCGAGGTGCTCGACGGCGGGCGCTATAAACGGCACGTGGAACGCCTGCGCGGGCGGCTGCAGCGCATGCGGCGCGATGCGCGGGCGGCGCTCGAGTCCGCCGGCATCAGCTTTGAGGAGCCCGCCGGGGAGGGCATATTCCTCTGGGGCCGCGTACCGGATGCGACGCGGGTCGATGAGCTCGTGCGCCGCGCGCGCGAGCACTCCATCCTGCTCGCGCGCGGGTCGCTCTTCTCCTGCGTGCAAGGCTGCAGCCAGTGGCTGCGCTTCAACGTCTGCCACAGCGAGCGTCCGCCCCTGATTGAATTCCTGCGCGGCGCGCTGCGCGCCGCCTAGGATGCCCGGCGCATGAGCGGCGCGCTGCAGATCCGGGATGCGATCGAAGAGGACCTCGCGGGCCTCCTCGCCATCTACAACGAGGTCATCGCGACCTCGACCGCCATCTACTCCAGCGATCCGGTGACGCTCGAAGATCGCCGCCAGTGGTGGCGCGCGCGCACCGCGCAGGGCTATCCGGTGCTCGTGGCGCGCGATGCCCACGGCGTCGCCGGCTTCGCCACCTTCGGGGACTTTCGCACTTGGCCCGGCTATCGCTTCACCGTCGAGCATTCCGTGCACGTACGCGCCGACGGCCGCGCCCGCGGCACGGGCACGCTTTTGCTGCAGGCGCTGCTTACGCGCGCCGCCGCGCTCGGCAAGCACGTCATGATTGCCGGCGTCGATGCCGCCAATGCCGCTGCCATCCGCTTCCATGAGCGGCTCGGATTTGAACAGCGCGGCCACCTGCGCGAGGTCGGCTACAAGTTCGACCGCTGGCTGGACTTGGTTTTCCTGCAGCGAAGGATCTGAGCGCGGTAACCGGTAAGATGGCGCCATGTTCGCCATGCCGCCCGTTACCCGGGCTCTGATCCTGCTCAACGTCGCGCTCTACGTCCTCGAGCGGCTTTTCCCCGAATTCATGATCGGGCTTTTTGCGCTGTGGCCCCTCGGCAACCCGATGTTTCGTCCGTGGCAGCTGCTGAGCTATGCCTTTCTGCATGATCCGCAAAACATCCTGCACATCTTCCTGAACATGTTCGCGCTGTACATGTTCGGCCGTTCGCTGGAGACGTACTGGGGAGGGCGGCGCTTCCTCATCTATTTCCTCATCTGCGCCCTCGCGGCCGGCATCACGCAGCTCGCCACGACGCAGCCGGACGCGCCCTACACCGTCGGCGCCTCCGGCGGGGTCTTCGGCGTGCTGCTCGCCTTCGCCTGGTATTTCCCCAAGGTGCGCCTCTTCGTGATCCCGGTTCCGATCCCGCTGCCCGCGTGGCTGGTCGTGACCGTGTACGCGCTCCTCGAGCTGATCTTCGGCATTACGGGTACCCAACAAAGTGTCGCGCACTTTGCCCACCTGGGAGGCATGCTCGGCGGCGCGCTGTGCATCCTTTATTGGCGCGCCCGGCGGCGATTCAGTTCCTAGGCGCCAGCAGGCGCACCGGGCCACGCAGCGTGCCGCAGGCATCGCACAGCAGCAGATTCCCGAAGCGGTTGCGGCCAAAGACACGCCCGTCGGCGAGCGTGACCCAGTTACCGCCGCCGGCCACGCGCGCGTCCACCCGCCGCACGTGCAGCGCGCACTCGGGATTGGCGCAAAACACTGCCCCGCGCTCAACTTCCAGGTGCACCGAGCACACATCTTCGGCACGCCCCGCGTGCGCGGCGCGCGCGGCGGGAAACTGCAGCAATCGCATGCGTGGACCCCGAGGCGAAAGCCTCCGGGGCGCCAGTGTCGGCGACGTGCTTGACCGCGCGATGACGCGCCCGTGGCAGCTCGATGACGGCCGCGGCGCGCACCGTGCTAGGTAGCACCTGAGGAGTCAAGCTTAATACGCCGAAATTGCAGAAGAACTCCCCTACAGTTGAAATTGGAGGTGCCTCACGGTCACAATCCGCGCGCCCTGAAAAACGGGAACTTTCCCGGATGGCCGCCTCTCTAGAGTCCAACGCATGATCAAGACCGAGCACCTGACGAAGCGCTACCACTCACTCACGGCCGTGGAGGATGTGAGCTTCCAGGTCGGACCGGGCGAGGTGTTGGGATTCCTCGGCCCCAACGGAGCCGGCAAGACGACGACCATGCGCATGCTGGCCGGGTTCGTGGCCCCAACGGCCGGCAGCGCCAGCATCTGCGGACACGATGTCAGCAGCGCGCCGCTCGCCGCCAAGGCAGCCCTCGGCTACCTGCCCGAGGGCGCGCCGGGCTACGGCGAGATGACGGTACGCGCCTTTCTTGCCTTCATTGCGGACCTGCGCGCACTTACCGGCGAGCGCCGCGCCCAGCGCCTCGCCCACGTCATCGAGCACCTGCAGCTCGGCACGGTGCTCGAGCAGACCCTCGATACCCTTTCCAAGGGCTTTCGCCGCCGCGTGGGCCTGGCGCAGGCGATCGTGCACGACCCGCCGGTGCTCATACTCGATGAGCCCACCGACGGGCTCGATCCGAACCAGAAGCACGAGGTGCGCACGCTCATCAATGACATGGCGCGCGACAAGATCATCGTCATCTCCACCCACATCCTCGAAGAGGTCGACGCGGTGTGCACGCGCGCGATCATCATCGCCAAGGGGCGCATCGTTGCGGATGACACGCCCGCGGGTCTGGCCGCGCGCTCGCGCTACCACAACGCGGTGTCCGTGCAGCTGCAGGAGCCGGCGCAGCTGGCCGCGGCGCGCGCCGCGTTCGCCGCCCTGCCCGCCGTCGCAGAAGTTGAGATGAGCGAGCGTGATGCACGCCTCACGGCGCTGCCGCGCTCGGGCAGCAGCACGATCATGCCGGCCATCTCCGAGCTCGCCGCGCGGCAGGGGATCAAGCTGCAAGACCTGCACCTGGAATCCGGACGCCTCGATGAGGTGTTCCGCACGATCACGGCCTGAAGGACCAACGCACCATGCGCAACGTGGGCATCATCATGCGCCGCGAGTTAGCGAGTTATTTCGCCACGCCACTCGCGTACGTGTTCATCCTGATTTTCCTGGTGCTCTCGAGCGCCTTCACCTTCTATCTGGGCGGTTTTTACGAGCGCGGCCAGGCGGACCTCGACCCGTTCTTCACCTTCCAGCCGTGGCTGTACCTGTTCCTCATCCCCGCCCTGTCCATGCGGCTGTGGGCCGAGGAGCGCAAGTCCGGCACCATCGAACTGCTCATGACGCAGCCGCTGACGCTGTGGGAGGCGGTGCTCGGCAAGTTTCTGGCCGCGTGGCTCTTCACCGCGCTCGCCCTCGCCCTCACCTTTCCGCTGTGGCTCACGGTCAATTATCTGGGCAAGCCGGATAACGGGGCGATCCTCGCCGCCTACCTCGGGAGTCTCCTACTCGCCGGGGGTTTCCTCGCCATCGGCTCGTGCATGTCCGCGCTGACGCGCAATCAGGTGGTGGCGTTCATCCTCGGCGTGGTGGCGTGTTTCGTCTTTCTGCTAGCCGGCTTCCCCATGGTGCTCGACGTGTTCCGCGCCTGGGCACCGATGCCGCTGGTGGATGCGATCGCCTCGCTCTCGTTCCTGACTCACTTCGAATCCATCATCAAGGGCGTCATCGATGTGCGTGACCTGCTGTATTTCGCCATGCTGATCGGCTTTTTTCTGCTCGCGACCGCGATCACCCTCGAGCTGCGCAAGGCGGACTAACACCCATGACCAAACGCTCGACACTCGGCGGTGGCGCGCTCGTGGCGCTCGCGCTGCTGTTCATCGGACTTACGGTGCTCTTCAATCACACGCTGCGCGGCTGGCGGCTCGATCTCACCCAGAACCGCCTCTACACCACCGCGGCCGGCACCGATCGCATCCTCGCGAGCATCAAGGAGCCGATCAATCTGTACTTCTTCTACTCGGAGAAGACCGCGCAGCAGCTGCCGCAGCTGAAGACCTATGGCACACGGGTGCGCGAGTTCCTCGAGGAGCTCAGCGCGCGCTCCAACGGCAAGCTGCACCTGCACGTCATCGACCCGCAGCCGTTCTCCGAGGAGGAGGACCGCGCCGCAGAGCTCGGGGTACGCGGGGCGCCGCTCGGAGCGACGGGTGGCCAGTTCTACTTCGGACTTGCCGGCACCAACTCCACCGATGGTCACGCGGCGATCGAGTTCTTCGACCCGAACAAGGAACAGTTCCTCGAGTACGACGTGGTCAAGCTCGTCTACCAGCTCGCCAACGCGAAGAAGCCGGTGGTGGCGTGGCTCTCCACGCTGCCGATGCAGGGCGCCTTCGACCCGCAAGGCGGCGGCATGCGCCCGGCATGGGTCGTATACAGCGAGGCCAAACAGCTCTTCGACGTGCGCCCGCTCGCGCCGACGGCGACCAAGATCGACCCGGACACGAACGTTTTGGTGCTGGTGCATCCGAAGAACCTGTCGCCCGCCACCGAGTTCGCCATCGACCAGTACGCGCTGCGCGGCGGACACATCCTGGTGTTCGTCGACCCGCTGGCCGAATCGGACAACTCCGGCGCCGACCCCCAGAACCCGATGGCCGCGATGGGCGCGGACAAGTCCTCACACTTCGGCCCGCTGCTCAGCGCCTGGGGGGTGCAGTTCAACCCCGGCCTCGTGGTCGCCGACCGCGGCCAGGCGCTCTCGGTCACCATGCACCAGGGCGAGGAGCCGGTGCTGCACCTCGGAGTGCTCGGGCTGGGCAAGGACAGCTTCACCTCCGATGATGTGATCACGGCCGGGCTTTCGAACGTCAACGTTGCGACGGCGGGGGCGCTCGAGCCCACCAAGGATGCCAAGACGCACTTTGAGCCGCTGCTGCAATCGAGCACGGACGCGCAGCTGCTGCCGGTCGCACGCTTCCGCATGCTCATGGACCCGGCGAGTCTTCTGGATGGTTTCAAGCCCAGCGGCCGCCGCTATACCCTCGCCGCGCGCGTCAGCGGCCCGGTGCAGACGGCGTTCCCGGCAGGCCCGCCGGCCGGTGTGACGTTGCCGCCCGGGCAGCTGGATCTTAAGGTCTCCTCCAAGCCTTTGAACCTCATCGTGTTCGCCGACGCGGACATGCTGTCGGACTTTCTGTGGGTGCGCTCGCAGGACTTCTTCGGCCAGCGCCTGACGCAGGCCTGGGCGAGCAACGGGGATCTGGTACAGAACGCGCTCGACAATCTGGCCGGCAGCGCGGACCTGATCAGCGTGCGCGGCCGTGCCACCTTCACGCGCCCGTTCGAGCGCGTGGAGAAGCTGCGGCGCGCCGCTAATGAACGCTTTCACGCCAAGGAGCAGGAACTGGAGCAGCAGCTGCAGGCCACGGAAGAGAAGCTCACCGCCCTTGAGGCGAAGGGGGGCGACAAACCCTCGGCGGCGCTGCTGGTGACGCCGGAGCAGGAAAAGGAGATTGAGCATTTCCAGCTTGAGAAGCTGCGCATCCGCAAGGAGCTGCGTGCCGTGCGCGCCGGGCTGGATGCGGACATTAAGAACCTCGGCACGACGCTCAAGATCATCAACATCATCGTGGTGCCGGCGCTGTTTGCTGCGCTCGCGCTGCTCATCGCCGCCTGGCGGCGGCGCAGCCGTACCGCGGCGCACGCGCTCAAGGAGAGCCCCCCATGAGCGCCCGCCGCGTTGCCTGGCTCCTCATCGCCGGTCTCGTCGTCATCGGCTTTGCGATCTGGGTGTCGTCGCTGCGTCACCTGGAACGCGCCACGCTCGCTGGCGATCTGGTGCTGCCGGGACTGGAGCACGCGGTGAACACGGTGAGCGAGGTGCGCCTGCGCAAGGCCGATGACACCCACACCACGCTGCAGAAGGGTGCCTCCGGCTGGCTGGTCCTCGAGCGCGGCTGGCCGGCGGAAGTGAACAAGGTGCGCAAGCTCCTCCTGGATCTGGGGGCGCTGAACGTGGTGGAGGAGAAGACCCGCCTTAGCACCAACTACCCGGCCCTCGGGGTCGAGGACCTCAGCACCCCCAAGGCGAGCGGGACCCAGATCGATGTCATCTCCGCGGCGCGCACCTGGGCACTCCTCGTCGGCAAGCCCTCGGGTGCCAAATCCGGCTATGTGCGCGTCGCGAATGCCCCGCAGAGCTTCCTCGCCGCCCCGCTACTGACGGTGGAGGCGACTCCGAAGAGCTGGCTCGTGACTGCGTTGCTGGATCTGCCGGCGGAGCGCGTGCGCGAGATCGAGGAGCGGCCCGCCGAGGGCGCCGCCTTTACCGCCAGGAAGCAGAAGACAGACGATGCGCATTTCACCGTGGCGCCTGTGCCGAAAGGGCGCGAGCTAAGCGGTACGGGTGCGGCGGATACCCTGGCGGCAGCCCTAAGCGCGCTCACGCTCGAGGACGTGGCGAAGGCTGCGGCGAGTGATCCAAAGGCGCCGCGCGCCTATTTCCGCACCTTCGACGGACTGGAGATCGAAGCCGCCGGGCGCAAGGACGGTAGCCGCGCGCTCGTGACCTTGAGCGCGCGCGCCAGGACTGCCGCCGCCAACGAGGAAGCGCAGCACCTGAAGACACGCCTCGACGGCTGGGAGTTCGAGATCGCGGACTATAAGTACGCCGCGATCTTCACGCCCCTCACGGAGCTGCTCAAGCCGCTGCCGGAACCGCCCGCCAAAACGCCCAAGCCCGCCAAAACCGTCAAGTCGCCCAAGCCCGCCTCGTAGTCGCCGCCGCGCAGCCCCACGGCGCGACTGCGCCGCATCCCGCGGCTTGCCTCTCAGGGCTTCACCTGTGAGAGCAGCCCGAGCGGGCGGCCCTCCGGATCATTAAAGTGCGCGAGCCACTCCTCGGTGCCGTCGCGGTGACGATGCACCAGGTGCGGTGCCGCCGCGAACGATACCCCGCGCGCGCTCAAGGTGTCATAGGCGGCGCGGATATCCTCGACACGCAGGTAGAGAATGGACTCGGGACCGGGGTTCTCCTGCACCTGCAGATACAAGCGCGTGCCGGCGCAATCAAAGAAGGCGAGCGTCCCGAACGAGTACAGATGCTTAAGCCCCAGCGTCTGGCCGTACCAGGTCTGCGACTCCTGCAGATCACGCACGCCGCGGGAGATCTGTGCCAGCGGGCCAAGATTCAGGTTCGTCATAGGCATCCTCGAGCGTTGACTCAGGGCACTGCCCGCGGGCGCGCGAAACCAGCGCCGCAGGGCCTGGCGGTTGGCGACGCCGAGCTTCGCGACCGCGTTGGCGACGTGATACTTCACCGCATCCAGGCTGATCCCGCGGCGCCGGGCGATCTCGCGATTGCTGAGGCCGTGCTGGATCGCATGCACCACGCGCCACTCGCTCGGTGTCAGCAGATCCGGGTGCGGCGGGCGGCCTCTGCGGGTTCTGGCGGGCATCGGCACATCCTAAGGTCACGGAGCGCGAATTACCCTCCCCCGCCGGTGAGCGCAGACGGCAGCGTCACGGTAGGGGCGTGTCATCCGCGGCCGACGGAACAGGAGGCCCCCACTCGCAGGTGGAGGGCGTAGAATTTTCGCACCTGGCGCAGCGACTCACCTCGCGAGGGACTCAAGGAGGCGACGCATGAGCGCGGTATTACTTGCCGTCTTCGACAGGTTCGGGGATGCCGAACGGGTGCGCACGCGCCTCGTGCGCGATGGCTTTCCGACGGACCGGGTGGAGCTCACCGCCAGCTCCGAGAAGGGCCGCGCCGGACTCCTGCCCGCGCCCTCAGCGCGTGCTCAGTTCCAACAGTACTTCCGCACGCTCTTCAGCCAGGAGGACGAGCGCGCGTTTGCGGAGCTGCTGGCCGCACGGGTCGATGAGGGTGCGGCCGCGACGATTGCCGTGCATCCGCGCGGGCGCATCGAAATCACGCGCGCCGCGCAGATCCTGGAAAGCGAGGGTGCGCAGGAAGTCATCGGGCACGATCTAAAGAACCAAGCCTTCGAGCACGCCGCCGCGCCCACCGAAGGTTCATGGATCAAGCATCTGACGCCGGACAATCCGACCGGCGCTGACTGCATCTACTGCCGGCTGTTTCCCGGCCATCGCCACTGATCATTGCGCGGCGCGTAATCCGCGCGCGGCCTGCGGGAGTGCACTCCCGCAGGCCGCCGGGAAGTTACGGCTGCTTGTCGAGCGTGAAAGTCGTGATCTGATCGTGCTGCACGTCCTTGTCGGTCACGCTCAGGGATTTGCCGTCGGCCGCAGCGGCAAGATGGATCTCATCGGTCACCTTGCCCATGCGGCTGTCGGTCTCTTCCACCGTATTGGCATCAATGCGCTTAAGCGACACCGTCGTGTGCCCGGGGTCGTTGTGGACCGGATACTGCTTGCCATCAAACTTGGCGTTATAGCTTTGTCCGTTCCAGTGCATGCTGAACTGATCGTCCGTCATCTGGTACGCAAAGGTGCTCAGGGCATCGTTGGCATCAGCTAGTTGGTTCTGCCGCCATGAGCCGGAAGCCGCGTGTGAGCCGGCCGGACCCTTCGCGAGGCGCGTCTCGGTGAACGAGCCGGAAGCCAGCTTTGTGCCCGAGTTATCGCGGAACTTGCCGGTCAAGGTGTTGCCATCAGCAGAGACGGTGTAGGTCACACTCACGATCTGCTTACCTGCCTGCTTGTTGGTGACCTCGAAGGAGGTGGGGTTCACTACCACAACCGCCACCGTGTCGTAGTACGCGTGCCCGGTGACTTTCTGATCGGTGCCGTCGGCCTTGACTTTGATTTCCGGTACGCAGCTTGAGCACACGTACATGCCGTCGATCACGGCCATTACGTCCGGCTTGCCGGTCGTTTTCATGCTCTCCGGACGCAGCTTCCACGTGCCATCGAACGTGCTGGCCGCGAACGCCGCTGCCGGCAGCAGCAGCAGTACTGACATGATTAGTTTCTTCATGGTATGTCCCCTCGTTCATTACTGCGTCAGGACGACGCCCCGCTAACCGCTAAGTTTATGCCCCGGCCCCGGCGCTACCAACAGCTGCGCCCCAGCCTCAGTTAGTGCGCGGCTTGAGCACCTCGGAGAGTACGTCCGCGTGCCCCTCGATGCGCGTGAGGTGCGGCCAGCGCGGTCCGTCAAAGTACGCCACCGAGAGCACCTTGAAGTAGTCGGCGTTTTCAACCATGAGCTCGATCGGCTTCTTGCTCGCGTGCGCTGCAACAAGGGCCGCATCGAGAATCTCGGGTGAGTACTTGCGGCCGTTGACGGCGAGAATCTTCATGCCCGGGCCGGCACCGGCGCGCGCCGCCGCGCCGTCCTCGACGGTTTCGATGATCTGCCCCTGATCCTCGCCCTTATCGTTGAGCAGCAAACCGATCGACCACTCACGATTGGCTTCCTTGCGGCGCTTCTGGCTCGCCTCGAGGTACGTGTTCTTCTGCGCGGAGTACGTGAGTTGCCAGCCACTCGCCTTAAGCCCCTCGAGCAGCGCCTGCGGTCCCAAGGAGTCGAGGTGGCGATGGATGAGCGCGCGCCAGTCCCCGGGGACGACGCTGGCGAGGGCGGCGTAAACATCGGCCTCGACAAAGGGCTTGAGCGCCGGCTCACCGCCGGCGCCGGCGTAGAAGCGCTTCACGTAATCATCGAGCGAGGCGCGACCCCCGGACTTCTCGCGCAGCTCTGCATCGACGTTCAGCCACAAAAATTCCGACGCGTCGTAGAAGTCCACGTCACGGCGGCTCAGCGCCCAGGCCGGCGGTGCGTCGTAAAGGATCTGTGCGGCGACGGCGGTATCGGCGAGCGGCCGCCAGCGGTCCCCGGTTTGAATCTCGTAGAAGCCCGCAAGACTTGCGAGCATCTCGCGATAGCTCTCGGGCGGGATGAGTCCGGAGCGCACCGGCAACACCGTCCCCCAGAATTGCGTCATGCCCTCGTACACCCACAAGAGCGAACCGTCCATCCGATTCTGGTAGTCCGGGCTTAAGAGCCCTGCGGGGCGGCGGTACTTGCCGTTCCAGCTGTGCACGTATTCGTGCGCCAGCAGCTCCGCGACTCCCTCGCGCAGCGGAACATCCGAGAGCGAGTTCTCATCCGTGCGATCGTCGCTCGACTCATGGTGCTCGAGTCCGAAATGCGCCACGTGATCCGAGAGCGTCAGGATCCAGGTGTAGTGACGGTACATGCGCGTGCCAAACAGCATGCCCGTCTGCGCCACGAGGCGGCCATACGCGGCGGCAAAGTCATCCGGCACCACGAGTGCCTCTTCGCTGTCGGCCGCCAAGGCAATGGTGTGTTTGAGCTGCGCAAAGGGCGCCGCGCCGGCAAGATCGATGTGCTTGACGAAGCGTCCCATCTGCACCGGCGAGTCGATGAGACGCGCCAGCGAGGCATCCTCCAGGCGCACGCTGCCATCGGCCTGCGCGCGCAACTCGAGCGCGCAGCTCAGCTGCCACCCAGGCGGCGCGAGCAGCGCCGCTTCGGTGCTGATGGTAGCCGCGTCGCGGCCCTTGGGCAGGAGCACGAATTGGTTCCAGGAGATGATGGCGAGCTGCGCGCTGCTGGCGGGCCCGGCGGTGAATTCGCCCCCTTCCGTCGGCAGGCCCGTGTCGAGGCTGATCTGCAGCCGCGGGACGCCTGCGGGCACGTTGACCGTGATCGCGAACATATCGCGCGGATCGCGCTGCCAGGTGAGCGCGGCGCCATTGGCACGGATCTGCAGTCCGATGAGGGTGTCGATCGGACCGGTGGGACCGTGCTCACCGGGGATCCACTGGGGAAATACCAACGTAAGCGGCCCGGCCTTCACCGCAAGTGTCAGGTCGGTGTGCACGTGCTTGCGCGCGACCTCGCGCGCATCCAGCCGTACCGTGAGATCGGCGCCCCGCGCGCCCGCGCACGCCAGGCACAACGCCGCCGCAACCACCATCGCCTTGCCGTACGCCACGTTCATGTACACGACCTCGCCCGCCGATAAAGGTGCGCGATTGTTCACTGAATGGAGCGGCGAGGCAACGAGTGCTAACGTACTCGCATGGCCACCCCCCGTTATGCCGGCGGCTGTTTGTGCGGAGCGGTGCGCTACCAGGCGCAGGGACGCGCGCGCAACCTGTGTTTCTGCTACTGCACGAGCTGTCGGCGCGCCGCCGGCGCGCCCGTGGTGGCGTGGGTCACCTTCGCGCGCGGCGATTTTACGGTGACGCACGGCACACTGACCGAGTACCGCTCCTCGGCCGAGGTCAGCCGCGGCTTCTGCGCGCTCTGCGGTACTTCCCTCACCTACCGCCACGACGCGCGTGACGGGGAAACCGATGTCACGCTCGCCACCCTTGATGAGCCGGCGCTGCTCGCCCCCGAGATGCACCTATGGGTGGCCGAAAAGCTGCCGTGGCTTGCGATCGATGACGGCCGCCCGCAGCACCGCGGCGGCTTTCCGCAGTCCTAACCACAGGCAGTTAGCGCGCGCGCGCGAGAAGCGTGACGGTCACCAGCGCAAGCAGCGCGGTTGGCAGCCACGCGAGTGTGATCGGGTTGAGGTTAAAGACGATCGTGCCGCTCTCGATCAGTCGCTGCAGCAGAAAGAACCCGATGCCGAGGATCAGTCCCATCAGCATGCGCGTGCCGGTGCCGGCGGAGCGCAGCGAGCCGAGCACAAAGGGAATGGCGAGCAGCACGGTGAACAGCACCGCCACGGTGCGGGAGATGCGCGACCAGAAGGCAAATACGTACTCGCGGTCGTCGAGGGAGTTGGCGCGGTAGTAGCTGATCAGGCGCCACAGGGCACGGTTGGTGAGCTGCTCCGGGTTCTCGATCGCAAGACCCAAGAAGCCCGCCGTCACGTTCGACTGCAGTGTCCGCTGCCCGGGGGAGCTCTTGGAGACCGTATCGTCGGCGAAGCGTGACTCGGTGTAGTCGCTGAGCAGCCAGTGCCCCTTGCTGTCGGCGGTGGCGTGCTGCGCGTGCCCGAGCGCCACGAGCTTGTGCGCGGCGGAGAGCTCGAAGGTCTGCATGCCGCCGAACTGACTCTCACTTGACTGGCCGGCGACGTGCAGAATGAGGTTGCCGTCGCGCACCCACGCCCCCCCGCTGCCGAAACTCACGTTGTTGAAGCGGCTGAAGGCCTTCTGCTCGCGTGCCGTCTGCTGCAGCGTCGGACCGAAGAACTCTCCGAGCAGTACGGCAACCCCGACCAGCACCAGACCTGCGAGCAAGCAGATGCCGGCCAGGTGCGCGATCGAGATACCGGTGGCGCGGATCACGGTGATCTCGCTGTTGCGCGCGAGCGAGCCCAGCCCGATGAGCGCGCCGATGAGGGTGGCGATCGGCAGCAAGTCAAAGGCGAACGACGGCAGGTTAAGGAGCGTAAACCACAGCGCCCCGAGCGCGGTATAGCCGCCGCTACCGATCTCGTCCTGCTCGCCGATCAGGATGATGAGCGCGCCGAGTACCAGCAGCACCGCCGCCACCATCAGGACCGACCCGAGGATGGTACGCACGATGTAGCGGTCGAGGATGTTCACAGGCCCTGCCAGCGGTACCGCAGGCGATGAGCGAACACCGGTCCGAAGATCACCAGAAGCGCAAACAGCACGACCACGGCGTGCGTCCACCACAACCCGAGGAACACCGGCAGCGTGCCGCGGGCGATCAACACCTTGCCGACGGAAATGAGCTGCGAGTACAGCAGAAAGATCAGCAGCGCCACCCAGACGCGCGCGTAGCGACCCTGACGCGGCCGCAGGCGCGCCAGCGGCACGGCGATCAGCGCGAGCGCCAGACACATGAGCGGCATGGCGATGCGCCACTGCAGCTCGGCCCGCTGCGCGGGGTCAGAGGCACGCGCCAGCAGCGCACTCGGGCGCGCCTCAAGATCACGCACCACATCGGTAATTCCCGGCACCTGCACCGGGATCACGTGCTCGGCAAAACGCACGATGCGAAACTCATCGCTCCCGGGGACGCCCTCGAAGCGCTCCCCATCGTACAGCGTCAGGATATGCGTCATGCCATCGGCGGTCACGCTGTGGCGCGCCCGCTCAGCGAGCGCTACCTGCACCAGCGCGCCGCGGTTGCGCTCCACGAACACGTTATGCAGCGTGCCATCGGCGTTGACATCCTGGGCGTACACCACCGCATCGCCGCCGCCGAAGCTGCGAAACTTCCCGGCCGCAATCGGCGCAAACTGACCGGCGCGCATGGCCGCCTGGCGCAGGCTGAGCGCCTGCTCGGTGGCCTGCGGCGCGAGCACCAGGGTGAGCCAGGCGAGGCCCGCGGCGACTGCGAGCGCGAGCAGCACTACCGGCAGATATATGTTCGCCGGGCCTGCGCCGCAGGCGAGCGCGGCGGCCATTTCGCTGTCGGCATACAGACGGCCGAACGCCAGCACCACCCCGAGCAGCAGTCCGACCGGCAGCAGGATGGACAGATACTGCAGCGCCCCAAGCCAGATCAGGTGCCACACGATGCCCGGCGGAAACTGGTTCACGGCGGCGCGCTCGAGCACGCCTACCAACTGGTAGGCGAGCAGGATCACCAGCAGTACGCCGGTGACGAGCAGCCAGGCCAGCGCGACCTCGCGCAAGACGTAACGTCCGAGGATATTCCCCAACGTGCGACCGTCCATTCGTCCGTCGGAAAACCGACAGGCTCTTGAGTTACACTTGCCATCGCTTGCACCCGAAGGCGCGCGGCATGTGCTGCAGCAGCACGCGACGGAGCGAGGCGCTCAATAAGGTAAATGACAGTCTAGCGCGCCTCAACGGGAAGGGGATACGCAATGGAATTTGGCGTCTGGACCAAGGGCCTGGCAACACTTGCGGTGGATTGCCTCATCCTTGGCGTGTTCGAAGACGGTGAGCTCAGCGGCGAGGCGCGCACGGTCGACAGTGCCTGTGAGGGGCGCCTGAAGAAGCTGCTCGCGCGCGGCGATTTCGCCGGCCGCCCCGGTGATACGCTGCTCGTGGGCGACCTGCCGGGAATTGCGGCCTCGCGGGTGCTGCTCACCGGCCTCGGCACCAAGAAACTCTTTCAGCGCAAAGCCTGGCGCCGCGCCTGCCACACCGCGCTCGGGGTGATCGGACGTACGCGCATCGGCAGCTGCGCCGTGGCCCTCGACCGCCCCGAGACCAAACAGCTGGATGACTATTACTTCGGCCGTCAGGTCGCAGAGCTCACCGGGGCGGCGCTCTATCGCATCAATGATCTTAAGACCGGCAAGAAACCCCCGGCGGCCGCGCTCAAGAGGGTGCTCGCAGGACCCGTGCGCAAGGTGAGCGCCGCGCAGCGCGGACTCAAGGAAGGCGCCGCGGTGGCCGCCGCCGCCGACCTGCAGCGGGATCTGGCGAATCTGCCCGCCAACGTGTGTACGCCGCTGTTCCTCGCCGAGCAGGCGCGCGCGCTCGGCAAGCGTCACGCGGGCTTGCGCGTCAAGGTGCTCGATGCGCCGGCCATCCGGCGCGAGAAGATGGGCTGCCTGCTGGCGGTGGCCCAGGGCAGCCACCAGTCCCCGCGCTTCATCGTGCTCGAGTACCAGGGCGCCAAGAAGGAGCAGCCCCCGGTGGTGCTCGTCGGCAAGGGCGTGACCTTTGACAGTGGCGGCATCTCGCTCAAAGACCCCCCGGGCATGGACGAGATGAAGTTCGACATGAGCGGTGCGGCCGCCGTGATCGCCGCGCTCACGCTCGCCGCGCAGCTGCGCCTCACCATCAACCTCGTCGGACTCGTGGCCGCGGTTGAGAACATGCCGGGCGGCAAGGCGGTCAAGCCCGGCGACATCGCCACCAGTGCCTCCGGGCAGACGGTGGAGATCCTCAACACCGACGCTGAGGGACGGCTGATCCTGTGCGACGCGCTGCATTACGCACGCCGCTTCCATCCGGCCGTGGTGGTGGATGTCGCCACGCTCACCGGCGCTTGCGTCGTGGCACTCGGTCATTACCACGCCGGTGTCATGGGCAATGATGAGAAACTCATCCAGGAACTCGTGGCCGCCGGCGTGCGCGCTGACGATCGGTGCTGGCCGTTGCCGTTGACGGAGGAGTACGCCGAGTCGCTCAAGAGCAACTTCGCCGACTTCGCCAATGTCGGCGGCCGCGACGGCGGCGCGATTACCGCGGCGGCCTTCCTCGCTAAATTCACCCAGGGGCTCAAATGGGCGCACCTCGACGTTGCGGGCGTTGCATACCAGAGCGGGGCGCAGAAGGGCAGCACCGGGCGTCCGACGCCCCTGCTCGCGGATTTCCTCATCCAGCGCGCGGCTCACTGAGCCGCCGCGGCGCAAGTCACGCACGCACCTTGCGCCACGTGCGTTTCTGCCGTCCACGGCGTGCCGCGCGCCTGAGCGCGCGGCTGCTGCGGGTGCGCTGAGGCGCAGCGGCGCAGCCGTCCGCGGGCGGCACCAGCGACGGCTCGGGCAGCGCATGCCGCTATAATCCCCCGGCCCCCCTGCGGAAACCTCGGTTTGTCTAATGGATAAGGTGTACGCGCCCGCTGAGATCGAGCGGCGCATCTACGAGCGTTGGGAGTCGCACGGCTGGTTTGCGCCGAGCGGCCACGGCGCGCCCTACTGCATCATGATCCCGCCGCCGAACGTGACCGGCACGCTGCACATGGGGCACGCCTTTCAGCACACGCTCATGGATGCCCTCACCCGCTGGCACCGCATGCGCGGCGAGGATGTGCTGTGGCAGCCGGGCACCGATCACGCCGGCATCGCCACGCAGATGGTGGTCGAGCGGCAGCTCAACGCCCAGGGCATAAAGCGCACTGATCTTTCGCGCGCGGCATTTCTCGAGCGCGTCTGGCAGTGGAAGGCGCAATCCGGCGGCACCATCACCGCTCAGATGCGTCGCCTCGGAGACTCGGTCGACTGGTCACGCGATCGCTTCACCCTCGATCCGCAGCTCTCGCGCGCCGTCACCGAAGTGTTCGTGCGGCTGCATGCTGAGGGGCTCATCTACCGCGGCAAGCGCCTCGTGAACTGGGACCCGGTGCTGCTCACCGCGCTGTCTGACCTTGAGGTGCAGTCGCAGGAGGAGGACGGCCAGCTGTGGCACCTGCGCTACCCGCTGCGGGATGGCTCCGCTTATGTCGTGGTCGCCACGACGCGCCCGGAGACGATGCTCGGGGACACCGCCGTCGCCGTGCATCCACAGGATGAGCGCTACCGCGCGCTCATCGGCGGCCTGGTACGACTGCCGCTCGCCGAACGTGACATCCCGATCATCGCCGACGACTATGTCGATCCGAGCTTCGGCTCCGGCTGCGTCAAGATCACCCCGGCGCACGATTTCAACGACTACGAGATCGGCGCACGCCACCATCTGCCGCTGATCAACATCTTCACCCCGCGTGCGACGCTTGCCGACACGGTGCCGGAGCGCTGGCGCGGGCTCGATCGCTTCGAGGCCCGCCGCCGCGTGGTCGCGGAACTTGAGGCCGCCGGTCTCATCGAGAAGATCGAGAAGCACCGGCTCGTGGTGCCGCGCGGTGATCGCAGCGGCGCGGTGCTCGAGCCCTACCTCACCGACCAGTGGTACGTGAAGATCGCGCCGCTCGCGGCGCCGGCGATCGCGGCAGTGGAGTCCGGGCGCACGCGTTTCGTGCCGGAAAACTGGTCGCGAACCTATTTTGAGTGGATGCGCAACATCAAGGACTGGTGCGTCAGCCGCCAGCTGTGGTGGGGGCATCGCATCCCGGCCTGGTACGACGATGCGGGTCAGAGCTACGTCGGCCGCAGCGAAAGCGAGGTACGCGCGCAGCATCAGCTCTCCGCAAGCGTGCCGCTGCGCCAGGACGAGGACGTGCTCGACACCTGGTTCTCCTCCGCCCTGTGGCCGTTCTCGACCCTCGGCTGGCCCGAGTGCAACAGTGCCCTGGAGCGCTTCTACCCGAGCAGCGTCCTCGTGACCGGCTTCGACATCATCTTTTTCTGGGTCGCGCGCATGCTGATGATGGGGCTGCAGTTCATGGGCGACGTGCCGTTTCGCGACGTCTATATCACCGGACTCATCCGCGATGAGCACGGCGACAAGATGTCCAAGTCCAAGGGCAACGTCATCGACCCGCTCGATATCGTCGATGGCATCGAGCTTGAGGTGCTCATCGCCAAGCGCACCGGCGGACTCATGCAGCCGCAGCTCGCGCCGCAGATCGAGAAGGCGACGCGCCAGCAGTACCCGCACGGGATTGCCGCGCACGGCACGGATGCCCTGCGCTTCACCTTTGCCGCTCTTGCCTCCCCGAGCCGCGACATTCGCTTCGATCTGGCGCGCGTCGCCGGCTACCGCAACTTCTGCAACAAGCTGTGGAACGCGGCGCGCTTCGTGACGATGGCCGTTGGCGCGGCGGCACCGGCCCAGGATGCGCCCCTGCAGCTCTCGGTTGCGGACCACTGGATTCGCTCGCGCCTGGGCCGCACGCTCGCGAGCGTCGAGAGCGCCTTGCGCGACTACCGCTTCGATTTTGCTGCGAGCGCTCTCTACGAGTTCGCCTGGTACGACTTCTGCGACTGGTACCTCGAGCTCACCAAGCCGGTGCTGCAGGGCAGCGATGCCGCCGCCCAGCGCGGCGCGCAGCGCACGCTCACGCAGGTACTCGAGGCGTTGCAGCGTGCGCTGCATCCATTCATGCCCTTCATCACCGAGGAGATCTGGCAGCGCATCGCGCCGCTGGCAGGCGTCGCGGGCGCGACCGTGATGCTCGCCCCCTACCCGCGTGCCAGTGACTTTCCGCCCGACGAGGCCGCCGAGCGCGAGGCGGCCTGGATCCAGGCCGTCATCCTCGGCGTGCGCCAGATCCGCGGCGAGATGAACATCAGCCCCGGCCGGCGCATTCCGCTGCTGCTGCGCGATGCCAGCGCGCAGGATGAGGCGTTCGTCGCCCGTCATCGCGCCCTGCTTGAGCGCCTCGCCGGCCTTGAGAGCCTGACCGTACTGCCCGCCGCAGCCGCGGCACCGCAGGCCGCGGTCGCCCTCGTGGGTACGCTCGCCCTGCTCGTGCCGATGGCGGGCCTCATCGATGCGGCCGCGGAAGTGGAACGACTCGGCAAGCTCCTCGCCAAGACGCAGGCGGATCTTGCCAAGACGCACGCCAAGCTCGCCAACGAGAATTTCGTGCGCCACGCGCCGCCGCAGGTGGTGAGCGGCGAACGCGAGCGGGCCACGGAGCTTGAGGGCACCGCGGCAGGCCTCACCGAGCAGCTGGAGCGCCTCCGCGGGATGCTCAGGGCATGAGTGCGCCGGCGGACAGCGAGGCGGATCCTGCCACCCTCGAGCGCGCCCTCGAGTCGCTGCAAACCGTCATCCTCGGGAAGCCGGAACAGATCCGTCTGTGCTTCGCGTGTCTCTTGGCGCGCGGCCACCTCTTGATCGAGGACGTGCCGGGCGTCGGCAAGACGACCCTCGCGCACGCGCTGGCGCATGTGCTGGGGCTTGCCTGGCAGCGCGTACAGTTCACGAGCGATCTGCTCCCCGCTGACATCATCGGAGTATCAATTTTCGATCGGGCCAGTCAGCGCTTTCACTTTCGCCAGGGTCCGATCTTCACGCAGCTGTTGCTCGCCGATGAGGTCAACCGCGCCAGCCCCCGCACGCAAAGCGCGCTGCTGGAGGCGATGGAGGAGCGCCAGGTGAGCGCCGATGGCACCACCTACGCACTGCCCGAGCCGTTTTTTGTCGTCGCCACGCAGAATCCGCACGAGCAGCTGGGTACCTTCGCGCTGCCCGAGTCGCAGCTCGACCGCTTCCTGATGCGCGTGACGCTCGGCTACCCCGACGCCGCCCACGAGCGCGCGCTACTGCGCGGGGGCGAGCGACGTGAACTGCTGCCGGGGATTGCCCCTGCGCTCTCCCCCGCCGCGGTGCTGCGCCTGCAGCGCGCGGTGCGCGGGGTGCACATTGCCGATGCACTCCTGGACTACACGCAGAGCCTCATCGCGCGCACGCGCGCGCGCCCGGAGCTCAAGCTCGGACTCTCTCCGCGCGCCGGGCAGGGCCTGATTCGCGCAGCGCAGGCGTGGGCTTACCTCAACGCGCGCACCGCGGTGCTGCCCGAAGACGTGCAGGCGGTGCTGCCGGCGGTGGTCGCGCACCGGCTCGAACGCCGCGACGCCGCGGAGAGCGGGGCGGCAGCGCCCGAGGATCTCGCGCGCGACATGATCCGGGCAGTGCCTGTGCCCACCTAGCGGTGTTTGCGCGCGCCGCAGCCGGGCAGCCCCGGCGATGGAATCCTTTCACGCCCCTCATACGCGTCCTGCGCGCACGCATGGCCGCCTGGGTGCGAGAGCGTCAGGGGCTGGATGAGCTGCCCGTGAGGCTAGCGCGGCGGCGGCTCTACATCCTGCCGACCCGCGGCGGCGTGGCATTCGCAGCACTGCTCTTCGTGATGCTGCTCGCAGGCTTGAACTACGCGAACAGTCTTGCGCTCTTTCTCACCTTCCTGCTCAGTGCTTTTGCGCTCGTCGCCATGCAGCAGTGTCATCGCAATCTGCTCGGTCTGAACGTCCTCGGCCTGCGCGCCCCGGCCGTGTTCGCGCAGCGTGCGGCGCGGCTGCACGTGATGCTCGGCAACGCCGGCGATGCGCCGCGCCCGCGCCTGGAAGCGGCAGTTGAGGGGCCGGCCAGCACTTGCGCCGACCTCGCCGCGCACGCCCGCGGTGAGCTGCAGGTGCCGCTCGGGCCCTACGCGCGCGGCGTGCAGGCACTCGGGCGCGTGCGCATCGCCAGCGCGCACCCCTTTGGACTCTTTCGCGCGTGGACCTGGGTGCACACGCCCCTCGAGCTCGTGGTGTATCCGGCTCCGGTCGGGGTGCTGCCCATGCCCACGCAGAGCACCCAGCGCCCGGGCAGGCGCGCACGCGAGGGCTCGGGGGTGGACGAATGGCTCGGGCTGCGGCCGTTTCGTGATGGGGACTCCCCGCGCCAGGTGGACTGGAAGGCCTATGCGCGCGAAGCGCCACTCCTGGTCAAGGAGTACCAGCTATCCGGCGGCGACCTGCGGCTGTTTGATTTCGCCGTTGTACCGCTGGCGGACACCGAGGCGCGCCTGTCGCAGCTGGCTCGGTGGGTCGTGGATGCCGAAGCGCAGGGGGAGCGCTACGGGCTCACGATTGGCGGCGTGCGTGTCGCGCCCGAGCGCGGACCGGAGCACCGGCACCGCTGTCTGGCGCTCCTCGCCCGCTTCGGTGCCGATGCGGCGCGGAGTGGCGTGTGAGCGCGGCGCGACCTAACGCGGAGTCGGCGGCGCTGCGACCCCTCGCCTGGGCCTGCGCGGCCTTCGCCGGCGGGATGCTGCTGCATGTGGATCGCGTGCCGCTCTGGGCGAGCATTGCCTGCGTGGGACTTATCCTGTGGCGTCTGGCCGCGACGCGTCGTGCGCTGTGGCTGCCCGGAACGACGGCCCGCGCGCTACTCGCGCTCGGCATGGCCGCGGTGGTGCTGGTGCGCTTTCACACACTCAACGGGCTCGCCGCAGGCACCACCCTGCTCTTGCTGATGGCGGCGCTGAAACTGCTGGAAACACGCGGCATGCGGGATCAACTGGTGCTGATCGGCGCGGGCTTGTTCCTGCTGCTCGCCGCCTGTCTGGATCGCCAGAACCTGGCCCGCACCCCGCTCTACGCGGCGCAGGCGTGGTTGTGCTGTGCGGCGCTGGCCGCGCTCGCGACGCCGACGCTGCCCGCGCGAGCGGCCTGGAAGCTCGCCGGGCGCGCGCTGCTCGTTGCGCTGCCGCTCGCGGCGCTGCTGTTTGTCTTCTTCCCCCGTCTGGCGGGCTCCTTCTGGGCCATACCGCGCGGCAATACAGCATTCACCGGGCTTTCCGATTCCATGACTCCCGGGAGCATCGCGCAGCTGGTCGCCGATTACAGCCCCGCCTTCCGGGTCCGGTTCGAGGGCGACCGTCCCGCCCCTGATGCGCTTTACTGGCGAGGGCCGGTGCTGCACGAGTTCGACGGGCAGACGTGGCGCCGCGCGCCGGATGCGCCGCGCCTGCGCCAGCGGCTCGAGTACACCGGCGCCCCTGTGCGCTATCGCGTCTCGCTCGCGCCGACGCGGCGGCGCTTTTGGTTTGCGCTCGACCTGCCGGCGCACACGGAGGCGCCGCGCGTGGTGCTCACCGCCGACTCCGTACTGCTCGGGTCGGATCCGATCAACAATCCGGTCAGCTACGAGGCGGTGTCGTACCTGGGCGCGCGAGCTGTGGAGCCCCTGGGCGCGGCCGCCCGTGGCGAGGACACCGCACTACCGCCGCACGCCAACCCGCGCACGCAGGAATTGGCGCAGACGCTCTATCAGCGCGCCGGCAACGACGCTGCCTTCGTGGCCGCGGCGCTGGATTACCTACGCCGCGGGGGTTTCGTCTACTCCCTGGAACCGCAGCCGCTCGGGCGCGACGCGGTGGATGAACTGCTGTTTCGCACCCGCGAGGGCTTCTGCGGACACTACGCGTCGGCGTTCGTGACGCTGATGCGCGCAGCGCACGTCCCGGCGCGCGTCGTCACCGGCTACCTGGGCGGGGAGTGGAACCCGGTCGGGGAATTCATCGAAGTGCGCCAGGCCGACGCACACGCCTGGGCGGAAGTTTGGCTCGAAGGCCGCGGCTGGACCCGGGTCGATCCGACCGCGGTGGTGGCGCCGGAGCGGCTGCGCCGTGGCGTGTTCGATCTGATGCCCAATGCCTTCTCCGCCTCCGATCGGTGGCTGTACGGATCGGCCTGGTTGCGCGGACTGCTGCAGCGCTGGGCGGCCGCGAACGCCTGGTGGGGCGATCACGTGGTGAAGTTCGACTATGCCAGTCAGCTCGACCTGCTCGCGCGCCTCGGGATCCGCTCCCCGGACGCCCGTGATCTGGGCTGGGGGTTCACGGCGGCGCTCCTTTTGTGGCTCACGTTCATCGCCTGGTACGTCGGGCGCGGCGAGCGGCGCCGGCCTCCGGACGCGCTCGCGCGCGCGTACTTGCGCCTGTGCCGCAAACTCTCGCGCGTCGCGGCACCGCGCGCGCCGCACCAAGGACCGCTGGCGTACCTCGCGGCGATCAGCGCGCAAGCGCCGGAGCTTGGCGCGCGCGTGGCGGCTCTCATCGAGCGCTACGCGCGCCTGCGCTTCGGACCGGCCGCCGCCGGGGGCGACGCAGATGAGATCGCCGCTTTCGCGCGCGCGGTCGCACGGCTTAAGTTGCCGCGCGCCGCATCCGGCTGAACCTACAGGGACTTGAAGCCGATCTTCGCGTGCGTGCCATCGCAGAAGGGCTTGTTGGCGCTGCCGCCGCAGCGGCACAGCACGGCCGACGTGACGCGCGCCACGACACGGCCCGTGCCGCTCATGATCTCGAGGTTGCCGCGCACCTTGAGCGGACCATTCAGCTGCGGGTCAATCGCGAGTTCCCCGTCGCGCTGCGGCAGCAGGTCCGTCTGCTGACTCGGCGGCTCCCCGCTGGCGCTGAAGCCGATCTCATGGTGTGAGCCGTCGCAGAAGGGCTTGCGCCTGGAAGCACCGCAGCGGCACAGCGTCGCGCGAAAACCCGCCGCCTCCCCGTCAATCAGCAGCTGCGCGCGGAACGCGTACGGACCTGCCTCGCGAATGCCGGCCAGATTGACCAGCGGCGCGGACTCCTCGGGGCGCCCGTCGCGGCGGCGATAGCGGATCGCTCCGGAGGGACAGGCGTGCGCGATGTCGACCAAGCGCTCGACCTCCAGCGCATCCGGGCGGATCCACGGACCCGTCACGTTGGCCAGAAACACCTGGGGCGCGAGCGTCACGCAAAAGCGCGAGTGGATGCAGCGCGCGCCCTCGTAAATCAGATCGAGCTTCTCTCCGCCGATCGTTTCCACGCCGTCGCGCACCGTCGGTGCCGCGGCGGCGGCGGGGCTCGGCGGCGGGGTTGTGCTCACCCCCTCGGCCGCCGGCGCCGCGCTGCTAGTTAGATCAAAGCCGCGCGTGGCACTTCGTGCCAGCGCCGCGAGCTGCTGCGCGGCGGCCTGCGCGCGCGCCTCACCGCCCTCGGCGAGCCGCGCCGCGGCTTGGGCGAGCTGCGCGCAGCGCTCCACGAAGAGCCGCCGCGCCGCTGCCCCGTGCGGTAGCGAGCCCGCATCGCGCAGCGTAGTGAAGGACATGCCGGCGTTGCAGTGCGGGTTCGAGGGGCCGGCCGGCAGACGTGCGGCGTGCTCGGCGAGGGGCATCACGGCGCGCATCAGCCCGAGCGCCAAGTCCACGACCAGCGACTTCTCGCGGCTGGGCCCCGCAACGTTGTAGGCATAACCGAGAAGCCGCAGCATCAGGCCGTAAGAGGCGTTGGCCAGATCCACCGTCGTCACGGCTTCGGCGTCCTCGAGCCATACGCGTCCTTCCGGCCGCGGCGGGCGGCGCAGCACCGGATTGGTGGCTGCCGGCAAGGCGGGGTTGAAGTTCGGGTTCTTCGCCGTGAGCGCACGTAGCTCGCCGCGGATGGCGAGGAACTTCTGGTAGTGCGAATTCTGCGAGTCCTGGGGCGCCCCCTCACCCTGCTCGACGATCGCGCAGAACGCCGCCAGCGCCGTCTTCAGGCACACGACCGGGCGCGCGCCCGCAAGCTGCACCTCCGCCTGCGACAGTTGCAGCGCGCGCTGCCCGTCAAAGGTGTTGGCCTCGCCGTAGTGGGCAACGAACGCCTTGAGTCCCTCCCCCAAAGCGGCATAGAACGCGCCCACTGTGTCGTAATCGATCGCCATCGGCGTGAGCCGGGTGCCCACCCCGCCGCGCACGTAGGCACGCTCGTAGGTGAAGCCTGCGCCGTCGGGCTCGGTGGAACCGTGTGGGCGCTCGAGGAACACGAAATGCTGCAGCGTGTCGGCGCTAAACGGCGCAAGTTTCACCACCACGCTCGCCGGCAGGTAGCCCGGATCGAGCGGAAAATTCGTGCGCCCGAAACGCGGGCTGCCGCCGAGTGCGCTCGTGATGTTCCACACGGCCGCAAGGTGACCCATCTCCTCGATCGCCACCGCGAGCAGCCCCTGCTTCCAGCGACGCACGAACGCGAGCTCCTCGCCGCTGAGGCCCTCTGCCGGTCCGTCGCGCAAGCTCGCGGCGGCGTAGAGGTAGGTGCACATGAGATTGTGTTCGAGCTCGGCCGCCTCGTAGAGCGCGTGCACGAGCGCTTCGCGCTGCAGGAGCGGACTGTCAACCGCAACGTCGTTCATGCGTCCTCCGCCTTCATTGTCGCTGCGCGCGCCGACGGCGAGCGAGCCCTTACAAGGGTACGCCAGCTGTCAAGCGGCGCCATGCTCGCGGGTTTCAAGGAAACGGATGTCCGGCCACCGCTCGAGCGTCAGCTGAAGGTTGACGCGCGAAGGGGCCAGGTACACCAGCGCGCCGCTGTGATCGAGCGCGAGATGCTCGTAGGCGCGGGCGCGGAACTCCTCAAGCTTGCGTGCCTCGCGCGCCTCGATCCAGCGCGCCGTGTGCACCGTGATCGGGTCGAACACGCATTGCACGCCGTACTCATCCGCCAGACGGAACGCGACCACCTCGAACTGCAGCTGCCCAACCGCGCCCAGGATCAGATCGTTGTTGCGCAGCGGCTTGAACAGCTGCGTCGCGCCCTCCTCGCACAGCTGCGACAGCCCCTTCTGCAACGCCTTCATCCGTAGCGGGTCCTTTAGCACCGCGCGGCGGAAGATTTCCGGCGCAAAGTTCGGCACGCCGGTGAAGTTGAGCCGCTCACCCTGCGTGAAGGTGTCACCGATGTTGATCGTGCCGTGATTGTGCAGGCCGATGATGTCACCGGCGTAGGCTTCCTCGGCCTGCGCACGGTCGGCGGCCATGAAGGTGAGGGCATCCGCGACCCGCACCTCCTTGTTAAGGCGCACGTGAAACAGACGCATGCCGCGGCTGTACTTCCCGGCGCACACTCGCAGGAAGGCGATGCGGTCGCGGTGCGCCGGGTCCATGTTCGCCTGGATCTTGAACACAAAGCCGGCCAGCGCGGTTTCCTCCGGCTCGACGAGACGCTCGCGCGAGGCGCGCGGCAGCGGTCCGGGCGCGTGGTGCGCGAAGGCGGAGAGCAACTCCTCGACGCCGAAGTTGTTGATGGCCGAGCCGAAGAACACCGGTGTCTGCAGACCGGCGCGATAGGCCTTAACATCGAACGCCTGCGTCGCGCCCTTGACCAGTTCGATTTCCGCATCGAAGGTGCGCGCCTGCTCACCGAGAAACTCGCGCGCCGCCGGGCTGTGCAGCCCCTCGATGGTGAGATTCTCGCCGACGCGGCCGCGCTCCCCGGGGCTGTAGCGGTAGATGCGATCCTCGCCCAGATGATAGATGCCGCGCAGCTCGCGCCCCATGCCGATCGGCCAGGTGAGCGGCGCGGTGTCGATCTTGAGCACGCTCTCGATCTCATCGAGCAGCTCGATCGGCGCGCGCCCGTCGCGGTCGAGCTTGTTGATAAAGGTCATGATCGGCGTGTCGCGCAGACGGCACACCTCCATCAGCTTGATGGTGCGCTCTTCGACGCCCTTGGCGCAGTCGATCACCATGAGCGCGGAATCCACCGCCGTGAGCGTGCGGTAAGTGTCCTCGGAGAAGTCCTCGTGCCCCGGGGTGTCGAGCAAATTGATGAGGTAATTGCGGTACGGGAACTGCATCACCGAGGAGGTCACCGAGATGCCGCGCTGCTGCTCGAGGCGCATCCAGTCAGAGGTCGCATGGCGGGCGGCCTTGCGGCCCTTGACGGTGCCGGCCATCTGGATGGCCCCGCCGAACAGCAGCAGCTTCTCCGTGAGCGTGGTCTTGCCTGCGTCCGGGTGCGAGATGATCGCGAACGTCCGTCGCCGACGGATCTCGGCAGCCAGTTCTGTCATGTGTCCCTTGAGTCGCTAGCCGGAGGGCGCGGCCGCGGTGCGCAGCGCGAGTTTGAGCACCGCGGCGTCCTCGCGGCCGTTGACGGCCTGATAGTAACCGCGGCGCGTGCCGACCTGCTCGAACCCGAGCGACTGATACAGGCGGATCGCGTTGGTGTTCGAGGGGCGCACTTCGAGGAACGCCTCGGCCATGCCGGCCGCGGCCGCCCGCTCCAGCAAACCCAGGAGCAGCTTCTTGCCCGCCCCGCGGCAGCGAGAGGCTTCCGCGACGCACAGATTCAGGATGTGCGCCTCGCCTGCGCCCACGCTCATGACCGCGTAGCCGATCACCTGGCGCTCGAAGCTGACGACGCGGCAGATGTAGCCCACGCGCAGACAGTCGCGGAAGATCCCCTCGCTCCAGGGGAACTGGTAGGAGGCGCGCTCGATCGCGACGACGTCGATCACGTCCGCCGCGCGCATCGGGCGGATGGCCGCCTCGGGTGCGGCGTCGAACAGCTCAGGCGCGGTTGCCATCGGTCACGGAGCCTTGCGTGAGTTGCTGGTACACGGTGCGGGCAAACTTCAAATCCTCCCACGCCTTTCTCTTCTCGGCCGGGGCACGCAGGAGATAGGCCGGATGATACGTCACCACCAGTGGCGTATCACCGAAGCGGTGCACCTGGCCACGCAGCCGCCCGAGAGGCGCCTCCGTGGCGAGCAGATTCTGCGCGGCGATGCGCCCGACGGCGAGCATGATCTTCGGGCGCAGCAACTGGATCTGTCGCTCAAGGTAGGGCAGGCAGGCTGCGACTTCCTCGGGCTTCGGATCACGGTTGCCCGGCGGTCGGCTCTTGAGCACGTTGGCGATATACACATTCGTCGCCCGGTCCAGGCCAATCGCGCGCAGCATCGCATCGAGCAGCTGGCCGGCCGCGCCGACGAAGGGCTCACCGCGGCGGTCCTCTTCGGCGCCGGGCGCCTCGCCGATCACGAGCCAGTCGGCGCGCTTAGGCCCCACCCCAAAGACACCCTGCGTGCGTGTCAGGTGCAGCGGACACTTGGTGCACTCGAGCACTTGCGTGCGCAGCGCCTCCCAGGCCGCCGCCGCCTCCGGCACCGGGGCGGCCGGCTGCGGCGGCGCAGGGCTCGCGGCCGCGAGCGCTTTCACGCGCGCGGCGCGCGGAACCCACCGGTCAATTCCGATCGCATCCAGGTACTGTTGGCGTCGTTCGGGCGGCATGGCTCACGAGGCACCAGGGGTCGGGGCGCCGCGCACGAGGCGCCGCAGCCGCCGTCCCGCCCACAGGACCGGGGCCGACAACGCGTACGTGCCGAACATCGCCAGCAGCATGGTGGGCGGGTCGATCGCGATGAGGACGAAGGTGAGGGGCACCAGGAGCATGTAGACGAAGCGGATGCGTTTATCCAGGTCGAACTGCTTGAAGCTCGGATAACCGAAGCTCGTGACCATCAGCGCACCGGCACTGGCCGTGACGAGAAAGGCCGAGATCAGTCCCTCGAGGCGCGGTTCGCGCCAGTCGCTGCAGAACCACACGAACGCGGCCACGATCGCCGCGGCCGACGGACTCGGCAGGCCCTCGAAGTAGCGTTTGTCAGCGCTCGCGGAGCGTGCGTTGAAGCGCGCCAGGCGCAGTGCCGCAGCCACGGCGTAGAAGAAACAGGCGAGCCAGCCGAAGCGGCCCCAGTGGTGCCCGTATTCCATGATGCGCACCACGCCCCACTGGTAGGCGACGATCGCGGGCGCGAGCCCGAAGGCCACCATGTCGGCGAGGCTATCGTACTCCTTGCCGAAGGCACTCTCGGTGTGTGTCAGGCGCGCGATGCGCCCGTCGAGGGTGTCGAAGATCATCGCCGCGAACACCGCCATGCCAGCGTGATCGAAGTGCTTGTCGATCGCCGCCACCACCGCGTAGAAGCCCGAGAACAGGCAGCCGGTGGTCAGCAGGTTCGGCAGCAGGTAAATGCCCTTGCGGCGCGGGCGGCTCGTTTCCGGAAGGTCGGTCGTCACGGCGGCAATCTTATCAGGGGGCTCCTGTTAAGATGCCAGCTTCCCGCTGGTTGTAAGAGTAAGCGCCCGCCGATGAGGCTTTCCCAGTATCCGATCAACACCATGAAGGAAACCCCCGCCGAGGCGGAGGTCGTGAGTCATCAGCTCATGCTGCGCGCCGGCCTCATCCGGCGCGTGGCGGCGGGGCTGTACAGCTGGCTGCCGATGGGCCTGCGGGTGCTGAAGAAGGTCGAGCACATCGTCCGCGAGGAGATGAACCGCGCCGGCGCCCTGGAGCTGGTGATGCCGGTGGTGCAGCCCGCGGAGCTGTGGCAGGAATCCGGACGCTGGAGCGAGTACGGGCCGGAGCTGTTGCGCATCAAGGATCGCCACGAGCGTGATTTCGTGGCCGGACCCACCCACGAGGAAGTGATCACCGACATCGCGCGGCGCGAGCTTAAGAGCTACCGCCAGCTGCCGGTGAACTTCTACCAGATCCAAACCAAGTTCCGCGACGAGGTGCGGCCGCGCTTTGGCGTCATGCGCGCGCGCGAGTTCATCATGAAGGACGCTTACTCCTTTCACCTCGATCAGGCCTCGCTCGCGGGCGGCTATCGCGCCATGTTCGATGCCTACACGCGCATCTTCACGCGCACCGGACTTACCTTTCGCGCGGTGCGCGCGGACTCCGGCGCCATCGGCGGGGACATCAGTCAGGAATTTCACGTGCTCGCCGCCGCTGGTGAGGATGCGATCGTGTTCTCCGACGGCGACGATTACGCTGCGAATTTGGAGGCCGCCGCGGCGCTGCCGCCGAAGACGCCCCGGGCGGCGCCGCGCGAGACGCTGCGCATGGTGCCCACCCCCGGTGCGCGCACGATCGCCGACCTCGCCGCCTTTCTCAACGTGCCGCCGGCGCGCTGCCTGAAGACCCTGATCGTCGAGGGGACCGAGGGCGGGGTGGTCGCGCTGGCACTGCGCGGCGACCACGAGCTCAACGCGCTCAAGGCGCAGAAGCTTGCAGGCGTCGCCACGCCGCTGCGCATGGCGAGCGCGGAGCGCGTGCTGGCGGCGAGCGGCACCGAGCCCGGCTACGTCGGTGTGGTGGGCCTCAAGTGCCGCATTTACGCCGATCACAGCGCGTTCGCGCTGGCGGACTTCGTCTGCGGGGCGAACGAGAAGGACATGCATCTGACGGGCGTGAATTGGGAGCGCGACGTGCCCGCGGTTGCGGCGGCGGACCTGCGCAAAGTCATCGAGGGTGACCCGAGCCCCTCGGGCAAGGGCATCCTCAAGATAGCGCGCGGCATCGAGGTGGGACACATCTTTCAGCTCGGCGACAAGTACAGCCGGCCGATGAAGGCGTTCGTGCTCGATGAGTTGGGGCAGGAGGTGGCGCTGCTCATGGGCTGCTACGGCATAGGTGTGACGCGCGTCGTGGCCGCGGCCATCGAACAGAATCACGATGAACGCGGCATCATCTGGCCGGCGCCGATTGCGCCTTTCCAGGTGGTACTGGTGCCCCTGAACCTGCAAAAATCCGCCCGTGTCCGCGAGCTCACCGATCAGCTGTACGCCGAATTCACCGCCGCCGGCATCGAGGTGCTGTGCGATGACCGCGACGCGCGCCCCGGGGTCAAGTTCGCCGACGCAGAGCTTCTGGGCATCCCGCACCGCCTGGTCATCGCCGAGCGCGGCCTGGAAGCGGGCGAGCTCGAGTATCGCGGACGGCGTGACACGACGAGCACCGAGTTCCCCCTCTCCGAGGCCCTCGCCTTCATCCGCGCGCGCCTTGCCTGAGGGCGCGCGCCGTGCAGCGCGCCGCTGGGCGGCGTTGCTGCTGCTGCTGATGCCGGCGCTGCTCGCGCGCGCGCACGCCGATCAGCAGCGCGACCCGGAGCTCAAGGCCGTCATCGAGAAGGCCATCGCGCAGGCGCAGTGCTTCACCGATCAGTACGACTCGGCGGTGTGGTACACGCTCATGGAGCCGCGGCTGCGCGCTCTGGTGAAAGAAAAAGAAGAGCGGGTCGATATCCTGAAAGAGGTGTATTGCGAGACCCACCGTTACGGGGAGGCGCGGCTGCCCCCCGGACTCGTCATGGCGCTCATCGACGTGGAGAGCCGCTTTGATCGCTGGGCGGTCTCGAACGCAGGCGCGGTGGGACTCATGCAGGTGATGCCCTTCTGGCCCGAGCGCCTGGGACTGCAGCGCCATGAACTGGTGCACGTTGCCCCCAACATCCACATGGGCTGCGCGATCCTGCGTTTCTATCTCAGCTACGAGCACAACGACGTGCGCCGCGCGCTCGCGCGCTACAACGGCAGCGTCGGCCGGCGCGATTACCCGGACCTCGTGCTCGGCCGCTGGACGCGCTGGGGCGGTGCGGATGACCTCGGCTTCCCCAAGGCGCCCGCCGCGCATTAGCAGCGCGCCGCCCTAGCCGCTGGCTGCGTGCTTGGGCGCCTTCTGCGGCGGTGGCAGCATGCGCGCTACGCCTTCGCGGCGCGAATCGGCCGCCCCCTCGTAGGTGCCGTCGGCGTGACGCAGGATCGCGTGCAGGCCGGAGTTCTCCGCATGCCCGGGCTTCAGCTCAATACCGCGCTCGCGCAGACCCGCGAGCAGCGCGGGCGTGAAGCGGCCGAGTTCGCCGCTGAAGTTGTCGCCGCGCGCGATGAGGTTCGGCAGCTCGATGGCTTGCTTGAGCGTGAGCTTCCAGGCCAAAAGTCCCACCAGTGTCTTGGCGTTGTACTCAAGGATCGCGGTGCCACCCGGGGAGCCGAGCGCGGCGACGAAGTGGTTGGCGCGATCGAGCACGATGACCGGCGCCATCGAGGAGCGCGGGCGCTTGCCGCCCTGCACTGCATTGGCAGCCGGGCGGCCGCCTTGCGTGGGCGCGAAGGCGAAGTCGGTGAGCTGGTTGTTGAGCACGAAGCCCCCGACCGTGCGGCCGGAGCCGAAGATCGACTCCACGGTCGTCGTCATCGAGACCACGTCACCGTCGGCATCGACCACGACGAAGTGACTGGTGCCCGCGGACTCGTTGGTGGAATCGCGTCCGCGGGACACCGGGAAGTTGCCCGGCGCCGGGGGCGCCCCCGCGCGCGAACCGATGAGCTGCGCGCGCAGCTTGATGTAAGCCGGATCGAGCATGCGCTCCACAGGCACAGGCACGAAGCGCGGGTCGGCGACGTACTGATCGCGGTCGGCATACATCAGCCGGCTTGCTTGCGCGAACAGGAACCACGCCTGCGGATCATTCGCGTTGCGGCTGGCGATGTCGGTGCGCTCGAGGATCTCGAGCATCTGCAGCAGCGAGACGCCGCTGGAAGGCGGCGGCGGCACGCACACCGTGAAGCCGCGGTAGGGGCGGCACAGCGGCTCGGACCAGCTGGTGCGATAAGCGCTGAGATCCTTGAGCGCCATCGTGCCCGGGAAGGGATCAAGGTGAGTGACCCGCACGATGTCCGCGGCGATCTCGCCCTCGTAGAGGGCGCGCGGACCTTCCTGCGCGATGCGCTGCAGCGTCTTGGCGTACTCGGGGTTACGAAAGAGGTCCCCTTCCTGCAGGATCTCCCCGTCCGGGCGTGAAAACAGCGAGCGGATCTCGGTGGTGGGAGGAAAGGGCGAGCCTTCCCCGAGGAACATCGCCAGACGCGCCGGTACGCGAAAGCCCTCGCTCGCGTCGCGGATAGCCGGTTCGAAGAGGTCCTTCCAGTGCAGCGCACCGAATTTGGCTTGGGCGGT
Organism: uncultured Pseudomonadota bacterium; assembly: GCA_963850955.1. Lineage (GTDB taxonomy): Bacteria > Pseudomonadota > Gammaproteobacteria > Steroidobacterales > Steroidobacteraceae > 13-2-20CM-66-19. The sequence continues at coordinate 1,714,875 of CAWKMW010000004.1, read as the reverse complement.
GTAGAGCATGGCTATCGCGCCGGGCACCCCGGTCGAGCGACCGCTGCGCACGCCCTCGACGAAGGACATCGGTCGGCCCTCGTCCATGAACATGTCAGGTGTTGCCCCCGCGGGCGCTTTCTCCCGCCCATCGATGGCGCTCACCTTGCCGCTGCGCGCATCGTAGTACAGGAGGAAGGCGCCGCCGCCCACGCCGGAGCTTTGCGGCTCGACGAGTCCGAGCACCGCTTGCACCGCGACCGCCGCATCGAGTGCCTTGCCACCCTCGGCGAGAATCTCAACCCCCGCATCGACCGCCAGCGGATTGGCGGCTGCGACCCAGGCCTCTTTGGAACGCGGCGCGAAGAAGCGCCGCGGCGTGAGCGGCGTCGGGGTCGCCGAGGGCGCTGCCTCCGGCAGGGGGGCCGTCTCAGTACCCGGCGGCGCCGCTGCGGGCGGCTCGGCGGCCGGCGGCGGCGGGGTCAGCGCCGGCTCACTGGTCGGCGCCGGCTCACTGGTCGGCGCCGGCTCACTGGTCGGCGCCGGCTCACTGGTTGGCGCCGGCTCAGTGCTCGGCGTGCTGGCGGGCGTACTCGGCGAGGGCGGCTCGAGGGGTGCGGGCTGGCGGTAAGCGGCCAGGGGCGCTGCGAGGCCGCAGGTCAGCAGAAAAGCCCCAAGCAGCGTGAGGGTGGTTTTGCGATTGAGCATGCGGTCAGATCAACTGGTCAAGAAGTCCGTGTGTGCGCTGAGTGCGTCGGCGCCGGCGTCGGCCACGTCCACGGAGGTCACCTTGGATGCCGAGGAACCGATCCACAGCCAGCTGACGAAGGCGTTTACGGCCTCCTCAGTTCCGCAGGCGAGTACTTCCACTCGGCCATCCGCCAGATTGCGCGCATAGCCGCGAATCTGAAGTTCCCGTGCGCGTCGCGCCGCCGTATGGCGATAAAAGACTCCCTGGACGCGCCCGCCCACGAGACACTTCTTGCACACCATGTTCGATTTTCAGCGCGCCGCCCAAAGCGGGAATATTACTGTAGATCGGCTGGCGGCCGCTGAGCCAGATGATGGCATATCCGTTTTGTGGCAACGTATCTGCAAAGTGCAACGACCCGCGCGCGCGGCACGGTTGCCTTGCGGGGAGAATTCAGGCATGGCGGAGGTACTGGTTCTTTACTACTCGCGCAGCGGCGCCACCGCGGAGCTGGCGCGCCAGGTCTGCCGCGGCGTCGAAGCCGTGCCCGGCGGCCGTGCGCGACTGCGCACCGTGCCGCCGGTGTCCGCCGCCAGCGAAGAGGCCCCGCAGCCCGTACCGGCAAGTGGTGCGCCGTACGCGAGCCTTGCGGACCTTAAGGAAACCGACGCGCTCATCCTTGGGAGCCCAACGCGCTTTGGCAACATGGCCGCACCGCTGAAGTATTTTCTCGACGGCACCGCAGCGCTGTGGCTCTCGGGGGCGCTCGCGGGCAAGCCCGCTGGGGTGTTCACTTCCACGCAGACCATGCACGGTGGCCAAGAGACGACACTGCTGTCGATGATGCTGCCCCTTTTGCACCACGGCATGTACCTGGTCGGGCTGCCCTACACCGAACGCGCGCTGAACGACACGCTGCGCGGCGGCACGCCCTACGGCGCCTCGCACGTGAGCGGTGGCGCGGAGCGGCCCACACTGAGCGCGGATGAAAAGGCACTCGCCCAGGCACTCGGCCGCCGCGTCGCAGACCTGGCCGTGCGGCTCGTCTCAGTGCCCACGCGCGCGCGTGGCGTTTAGGACTTCGCGGATGAAGGGGATCGTGAGACGTCGCTGTGCCACGAGGGCTGCCTCATCGAGCGTGTCGAGCAGCTCATAGAGGCTGCCCATGTCGCGCGGAAAGCGCCGCTGCAGCCACTGCAGCGTCTCATCCGGCAGTTCAAAGCCGCGCAGCTTCGCGCGCAGCTTGAGCGCGGCCTGCTGCTCGTGCTCATCGAGCAGGCGCAGCTGAAACACCGCGCCCGCGGCGCAGCGGGAGGCCAGATCCGGCAGCGCCCAGTGCAGCAGCGCCGGGGGAGCGGCGGCGGCGAGGAGCAGCCGGCCGCCGGAATCCTCCAGCTCGCGCAGCAGCGCAAAAATCCCGCGCTCCCACTCCCCGTGCCCGGCCACCGCGTCGAGGTCATCCAGGCACAGACACTCGAGCTGTGGCAGGCCCTCCAGCACGCCCACCCCGAGGGCGGCCACATCCGCCAGCGGGACGTAGCCGGCGCGCAGGCGCTCGCTCGCGGCCGCGCACACCGCCTGCAATAGGTGCGTCTTACCGCAGCCGCTTGGCCCGCACAGCCAGGTGAGACCGGGAAGCTCGCCCGCGGCCACGCGCCGCACGTGCTCGAGCGCCTCAAGATTGCGGGCCGGCAGGAAGCTGGCGAATACCGCGCGGTCCGGCAGGCGCAGGCCCAGAGGAATCTGACGCATGGGGTGATTCTCTACGGGCGCGCCGGCAGCCACCAGGCGCGGCGCGTGAAGGCGTTGAGGTAATGCCATGCGGAGATCACCGTGGTGGCTAGCGTGAGCAGCGCGCAGGCGTCGAGAACCTCGCTCGGCGGCACCTGCGCGGCAGCTCTGAGCAGCACCAGCATGACGTAGAGCAGCTGCGCGGCTGTGTTGATCTTGCTGATGAGGGTGGGCCTGCCGTGTAGCGCACCGAACCACAGGCGAAAGATGAGCGCGCCGAGTCCGATCATGACATCGCGGGCAACGACCGCCGCCGTGAGCCACCAGGGCACGAGCCCGAGCCACGCGGTCTCGACAAACACAACGACAAGCAGCAGCTTGTCGGCGAGCGGATCCAGAAAGCGGCCGAGGTTCGAGGTCCAGCCGAAGCGCTTGGCAAGATAGCCGTCGAGCCCGTCGGAGACCGCCGCGGCGATGAAGAGCGCGAGCGCCGTCAGCGGCTCGCCAGCCCGCAGGGCGGCCACGATCGGCACGATGAGCGCGATGCGCAGCAGACAGATCAGATTGGGAATGTGACGCATGCGAGCGGCGCCTGTAGCCACGCGCGCTTAAGGCTGGTAGCGAAAGACCGTACGTCCCCCGGACGTGCCAGCCTGCGCAAGATGTGGCTGGCCGGCGAGCGCCTGCTCAAGTCCCGCGGCCCCGCCGCGTACGAGCACCGCGAAAGTCACGCTGCCCTTATCCGCTTCCAGCAGGTTGGCGCGCCGCACCCCCGGGGTGCCCTGCAGCAGCCGCCCGACCGCGGCGTAGTCGGTGAGGGTGTGAACTCCGTCAATCTCGATCCGCGCTTCGCTCTCAGCCAGGACCGCGGTGCCCGCCTGCTGCGGCACGAGGTGATCGACCGTGTGATCGATGCCGGCGGCGAGCGGGCCGCTCCAGCTCTCACTCGACCCGCGCGCATAAAGTGTCCACTGCAGCGGCGCATCCGGCGTATCGCCCTCGCCCCGCCCCACCAGAAGCTCATCGCCGCCGAAGCGCTGCGCGGCCTCGAGTAGCGCGTCCGCGCTGAGTGGCTTACCGGTGCTGTCAAGCAGCGGCAGCGGGATCAGGCTGACTGGCAGGCCGCGCGCGGCGGCGGTGCGCTCGAGCTCGGCGCGCGCAGCATCCGCCTGTGCGCGGTTGCCCGGCGGATCGAGCACCACGAGCGTGAAGGGCCGGTCACCGTCCCAGACGCTGCGTCCGGCGGCCGTGATGGCCTGTTGCACCGCCTCGCCGTCAAACACGACCTGCGATTGCCCGCGCGGTCCGGTGGTGTAGGCCTTCAGGTACTTCGGCGCGTCGGCCACGATGGCGCCCAGGGCCGGATCGTCGGCCGCCTCGCGCCGTCCGGTCGCGCGCACCAGCACCTGACGCATGGCCTCCTGCAGCGCAGTCCCGGAGCGCTCGGCGACGTCCACTTCATAGACGCGCACGGGCCGGCCGCCCCACGCGGTCAGGGGCAGCGCACAGCAGGCGAGAAGAAGACTCAGCAGCAAGGCGCCGGCGCGCCGCTGTGCTACGAGTGAATTTGAGACCGGTCGCGTCATTGTCTGTATCGGATACGCAACAGCGCGAAGCGGCGGGTACAATACCATAGGCCACCGCACCCTACGGCAGCCCATCCCGGTTTCCTTGAGGAGTCATGACGGATCACGGCATCACGTATCGCGATGCGGGCGTCAACATCGACGCCGGCGATGAACTCGTCGAGCGCATCAAGCCACTGGTGCGCCGCGCGCAGCGCCGTGAGGTGCTCGCCGGCATCGGCGGCTTCGGCGCGCTGGTGGAGCTGCCCGCCGGCTATAAGCGCCCGGTGCTGGTCGCCGGCACCGATGGGGTGGGCACGAAACTGCGGCTCGCGATCGACACCGGGCGGCATGACACGATCGGGATCGATCTGGTGGCGATGTGCGCCAACGATGTGGTCGTGCAAGGCGCAGAACCGCTTTTCTTCCTCGACTACTACGCCACCGGCAAGCTGCAGGTGAGTGTGGCCGAAGCGGTCGTGCGCGGCATCGTGGAGGGCTGCGTGCAGGCGGGAGCTGCCCTGGTGGGCGGTGAGACCGCAGAGATGCCCGGCATGTACCACGGCGAGGACTACGATCTGGCCGGTTTCTGCGTCGGCGTCGTGGAGAAAGATGCGATCATCGACGGGGCAAAGATCGGCGCCGGCGATGCGATCATCGGCCTGGCCTCCTCGGGCGCGCACTCGAACGGCTATTCACTGATCCGCAAACTCATTGCCACGGCGGATGCCACCCCGGCGACGCTGCTCGATGGCCGCAGCCTCTTCGATCGGCTGCTGGCGCCGACCCGCATCTATGTGAAGCCGCTGCTCGCACTTCTGCGCACGATGCCGGTGCACGGTCTGGCTCACATTACCGGCGGCGGACTCACCGACAACATCCCGCGGGTGCTGCCGGCGGGACTGGAAGCGGTGCTCGAGCGCCGCCGCTGGCCGCGCGACCCGCTCTTTGACTGGCTGCAGCACATCGCGCGCGTGGACACCGCGGAGATGTACCGCACCTTCAACTGTGGCATCGGTATGGTAGTCATCATGGCCGCCGAGCGCGCCAGCGCTGCAGTGCAACTGCTCAGTGCGCATGGCGAGAGCGCGCAGCTCATCGGCGAGGTGCGCGCCGGCAGCCGCGGCGTGCACATCGAAGAATGAGCGCCGGTACGCCGCTGCGACTGACGATCCTGATCTCCGGCCGCGGCTCTAACATGACCGCGATTACGCGCGCCTGCCTGGCGGGGGAGATCAACGCCCGGGTCGTCAGTGTCATCTGCGATCGCGCAGAGGCGGCAGGCTTGCTCGCCGCGCGCGACCTCGGCGCCGCCACGGCCACGGTGCTGTGTGAACCGGGCGGCTCAATCGCGGCTTTCGAGCGCGAGCTCATGGCCACGATTGACGCCTCGCAGCCGCAGGTGATCGCGCTCGCAGGCTTCATGCGCATCCTCTCCGCGCCCTTCGTCGAGCGCTACCTGGGTCGGATGCTGAACATTCATCCGTCGCTCCTGCCCAAGTACCGCGGCTTGCACACCCACCGGCGGGTGCTCGCGGACGGCGCCGGCGAGCACGGTGCGAGCGTGCACTTCGTCACGCCCGAGCTTGATAGCGGCCCGATCGTGCTGCAGTCAAAGGTTGCGGTACGCGCGGGCGACACCGAAGGCACGCTCGCAGCGCGGGTGCAGGCCACCGAACACATCATCTATCCGCGGGTCCTGTCCTGGATCGCGCAGCAGCGCCTGAAGTGGCACGATGGGACCGCGTGGCTTGATGGCGCGCGCCTTGAGATACCGATCGTGGAGGATTTCCGTGCAACACGTGCCTGAACCGCGCGCCAGCGCGCGCCGCAAGCGGATCCGCGTGATGAGCGCCTGCCTGAGTGTCGCGCTCGCCGGCCTCGCGCACGCGGACGAGCTCAAACCCTATCAAGCGACCTACAACGGCATCTGGCACGGAATGACCGTCGCGGTCTCGAACCTGAAGCTTGAACAGACCGGCGACACCTGGACTTACAGCTCAAGAAGCGAAGGGCGCGGCCTCGGCCGCTTCGTGTCCGACATGGCACCCAACCAAACCAGCATGGTGCGCGTCACCGCAACGGGCATCGAACCGCAAAGCTACCAGTCCGGTGGCAGCGACTCCGCCAACAGCAGCATCCAGCTCAAGTACGACTGGCAGGCCCATCGGGTCAGCGGCAACTATCAGGGTACGCCGGTGGATCTGCCGCTCACGCCGGAGGTGCAGGACGACGGTTCCGTGCAGCTGGCTTTGATGGTCGAGCTGCTGGCGGGCCGCACGCCGCACACTTTTCAGCTCATCGACAAGAACGCCGTGCGTGAATACAAATTCGCGCGCGAAGGCGAAGCGACGGTGAAGACCCCCATGGGCGATGTCGCCACCGTCATCTACCGTGCGCAGAAGACTTACTCACCGCGTATCACGCGCTTCTGGTGTGCGCCGGATCGCGGCTACATCCCCATGAAGGTCGAGCAGAAAAAGGGCGACGACGTGCAGTGGACGCTGCAAATACAGAGCCTGACGCGCAACTAGCGCGCTTCGCGCTTCAGGTCTTCGGCAGCGTCACGCCGCGCTGACCCTGGTACTTGCCACCGCGATCGCGGTACGACGTCGCGCACACCTCGTCGGATTCGAAGAACAGCATCTGGGCTACACCTTCGTTGGCGTAGATCTTCGCGGGCAGCGGCGTCGTGTTGGAAAACTCGAGGGTGACATGTCCTTCCCACTCGGGCTCCAAGGGCGTTACGTTACATATGATACCGCAGCGTGCGTAGGTGCTTTTCCCCACTGTTAGGATGAGCACATCGCGCGGCACGCGAAAATATTCAACCGTGCGCGCGAGCGCAAATGAATTCGGCGGAATAATGCAAACCTCACCGCCGAAATCGACGAAACTCTTTTCATCAAATTTCTTCGGATCGACGATGGTTGAGTTGATGTTGGTGAAGATCTTGAACTCATCCGCGCAGCGCACGTCGTAGCCGTAGCTCGAGGTGCCGAAGGAGACGATCTTCTGGCCCTCGACGTGGCGCACCTGCTCGCTCGCGAACGGTTCGATCATCCCGTGCTCGCGCGCCATGCGGCGAATCCAGTTGTCTGATTTGATGCTCATGTGATTCCTGCGTGGACGGCGCCGGAAGATATCAGGTCTCTTCGACCACGATCTTGGGAAATACGCTGCTGCGATCGCGGGCGCGCACCGCGAGCGCCCCGGCGGTGTGGCGCGCCATCTCGAAGTAGGCGCGCGCACGCGGTGAGTCCGGCGCCGCGACCACGCTCGGGCGCCCGCCGTCGGCCTCTTCGCGGATGTGCGCATCCAGGGGCAGCTCCCCGAGGAGGCGCACGCCGTACTGCGCGGCCATGCGCGCTCCACCGCCGCTGCCGAAGATGTGCTCGCTGTGACCGCAATTCGAGCAGATGTGCACGCTCATGTTCTCCACGATGCCGAGCACAGGAACGGAGACCTTTTCGAACATCTTCAGCCCCTTGCGGGCGTCCGCGAGCGCGATGTCTTGCGGCGTCGTCACGATCAGCGCTCCGGCGACCGGGACACGCTGCGCGAGCGTTAGCTGTATATCGCCGGTGCCCGGGGGCATGTCCACGACGAGATAGTCGAGCTTGCCCCACTCGGTCTCGGACAAGAGCTGGGTCAAGGCCTGGGTCACCATCGGGCCACGCCAAACCATCGGTTGCTCCTCATCCACCAGAAATCCGATGGACATCGCACCGACGCCGTGACTCGTAAGCGGACGCAGGTGCTTGCCATCGGGCGCCGTCGGGCGCTGGCCCGCCAGGCCCAGCATGAGCGGCTGGCTCGGCCCGTAAATGTCCGCATCCAGGATCCCGACGCGGGCACCCTGGGCGGCCCAGGCGAGCGCCAGATTCACGGCCACCGTGGACTTGCCGACGCCCCCCTTGCCCGAGGCGACCGCCACCACGTTGCTGATCTCACCCAGGGGCTTCAAATTGCGCTGCACGGCGTGCGCGCGGATGTTGGCTTCAAGTTCGACCGTGAGCGACACCGCGTGGCCCTGCGTGGCCAGGTGCGCGCTGAGTGCGCCGTGCAGCTGCGCCTGGTAGCCCCCGACCGGATACCCGAGCTCGATGCGCGCCACCACACCCTCCCCGTGCGGGTGCACCTCGCGAATCGCCTGCGCCGCCCCGAGGGTTTCGGCCAGGTAAGGGTCGGTGTAGGCCTCGAGCGCCGCACGCACGGCAATAACGGCATCTTCGGAGATCATGTTGAAAAAGGGCCGCGTTTCTTGGGGGGGTGCGATTGTAGTGGTTTATGGCTACCGACCATAAGGCGGCGTGCCCGAAGGGCGCGCCGACGGCTGTGGCATAATCAGGGCTGTTTCCGGGGGCTGAGCGCTTCCTGCTTCACCAGTCAGCTGCGACCGCGGCGCCGCCACCGGATAGATCCGCGCCTGCCCGAGCTTTGCGCGCTCCCACCGACGGGGGGGGTGGCGACGAGCGCGTGCAGGAAGCTGCTCCTGACGGAAAGGCTGAATGAGCTTTTTCACGAACCTGCGTGCCGACCGGCTCGTCACCGAGATCCGGTCTGCGAACGATCCGGCAAGCCCTGCGCGGCAGAAGGCAATCGCACGGCTGAAGGAAGTCGGGCCGGGCGCTATTGAGGCGATCCTCGGAGCCCTGCCGGAAGCGGACAAGTCGGCGACCCTGGCATTCGTCGAAGTGCTCACCGAGCTTGTCAACCAGAAGACCTTTCCGCAGTACGCGCGCGGTCTGGTCGAGGGCAGCCCGCGCGTCATCTCCGGGATTTCCTGGGCCCTCACCAACAGTCGCAACTACCCGCATCCCCTGCTGCTCGAAGCCCTATCGATCCCCGGCATCTCCAAGCCCGCCGTACTCGACGTGATCGCCGCACAGAAGTCGCGCTTCAACGTGCGCGAGCTGCTGACGGCCGCCTACGCGCAGGAACCGAACGAGAAGGCAGCACTGTTTCGCATCATCGGCGAGATCGCCGACAAGTCCTCGGTCGGTGAGCTCATCGGTCGCGTGCAGGGCAAGGATCCGATCGCCCGCGTACACATCATCAATACGCTCGCGCGCTTTAACACTCCGGAGGTGCAAACGGCGCTGCACGGCCTGCTCAAGGACTCAAACAAACTGATCCGTGGCGCTGCGCTCTCGGCGCTGCAGCGCATGGACGGCCCGATCGACATCGAGCGCGTTGCCCTGCTGCTGCGCGATCCGGAGATCGACGTCCTTAACCGCGCTATCGACCTCGTCATCAAAGCCAACCATCCGGAGACGATCCGCTATCTCATCGACATCCTGAAGGATGAGAACGAGAACGCGCGCCGCGCCGCCGTCGAGGTGCTCAACGAAGTCGGTAACGCCCAATCGGTGAAGTACCTGCTCGAGTCGCTCAAGGACAGCGACTGGTGGGTGCGCAGCCGCGCCGCGGATGCGCTCGGCAAGATCGGCGGCCCGAAGGTCATCGATGCGGTGTTGCAGCTGGTGCGCGACAAGGACGAGGACATCCGCCGCGCTGCGATTGAGATTCTGAACCAGACCAAGGACGAGCGCGCCGTCGACTCGCTGATTCAAGCCACGCGCGACAGCGACTGGTGGGTGAGCGAGCGCGCCGTGGATGCGCTCGCCGAGATCGGCAGCAAGCGCGCCGTGCCGCGCCTGATGGAAATGCTGCAGAAGCCCGCGAACGACAAGGCGACTCCGATCGTGGTGCGAGCGCTGGGCAAGCTCGGTGACAGCAAGCTCGTCGATATGCTGCTGCCGCTCGTGGCGCGCCCGGAACGTGAGATCCGCATCGAGGCCATCCAGGCGCTCTCGAAAGTAGCCGACGAGTCGCGCGCCGATCAGGTGCGTCAGGAGCTGCAGGCGCACGTGTCGTCTCCGGACCAGACCGTGTCGCGCATGGCGGCGGCGGCGGTCTCGGAACTGGATAACCGCATCGCCGGCATCTCGCAGCTCGCCTCCGGTTCCAAGCCCATCCCGAGCGACATCGCCGCGCCAGCGCCCCCCGCATCGAGCGCGGTGCGCCCGCCGCAGCCGCGACCCCCGGAGGCGGCGAAGACGCAGCTCATGTCGGAAACGGCCGTGCAGCAGGCCACCAAGGCCGCCGAAGCGGCGGCGCGCCTGGACATCAACACGCTCAAGCCCGGGGACATCCTCGAGGGGCGCTACAAGTACATCGACCGCATCGGCCGCGGCGCCTTCGGCACGGTGCTGTTGATGGAGGACACGGTGGTCGATGAGCGATTGATCCTCAAGTTCCTCAACCCCAACGTGTCCGGGGACGAGGAAGTGATGAAGCGCTTCGTGCACGAGCTGCGCTATTCGCGCAAGATCACCCACAAGAACGTCATCCGCATCTACGACTTCCTCTACATCCAGGGCAACTACGCCATCTCGATGGAGTACTTCCCCTCGCACACCCTCGGCAGCGAGGTGGTCAACGAGAAGCCGGTCGAATTGAAGCGCGCCATGCAGTTCGGCATCGACATCTGCACCGGTATGACCGTGGCGCATCAGCAAGGCATCGTGCACCGCGACCTGAAGCCGGCCAACGTGCTCATCAACCAGGAGAGCCTGCTCAAGATCGTGGACTTCGGCGTCGCGGCAGCGCAGCGCGAGGGCGACACGCAGCTCACCAAGACCGGCTACGTGATCGGCTCGCCCAAGTACATGGCGCCCGAGCAGATCCTTGGCAAGAAGGTCGATGAGCGCGCCGACATCTATGCGCTGGGAGTGATGCTCTATGAGATGGTGACCGGCGTGCCGCCCTACTCGCGCGGGGATCACATGTCAGTCATGTACCAGCACGTGCAGGGCAAGGCGCGCACACCGCAGGACGTCAATCCCGCCCTGCCGCCGGGGCTCTCGGACCTCGTGGTGCGCGCGATGGCGGTCGACAAGACCAAGCGCTTCCAGACCATGAACGAGCTGAGTAGCGCCCTGCAGGCCTATCTGAAGTAGCGGCCCCGGCCGCCCTGATTACGGCCCCGTTAAGGCTCCCGCCTTGCGAAAGTTCGTGCGTTACGTCAAATTTCCCGCCACAAGCGGTTGATCTTACGGCGCCCTCGGGCTAAACAACTTGCGGTAAAACCCCTTAAGGAGCAAGGGCTTGGCGCGCATAGATGCCTTTTTGAAGTTGGGTACCCAGCAAGGATGCTCGGACGTGCATCTGGCGGTGGGGGTGCCCCCGATGCTGCGCATGCACGGGGATCTGCTGCCGATCAAGTTCCGCGATCTGCGCGCGGTGGAGCTCGAGAGCTACATCAGCGAGATCCTCACCCGCTCGCAAAACGAGCAGTTCAACAAAGGGCACGACCTCGACTTCTCGTACGTGTCGGTCGAAGGCGGCCGCTTCCGTGTCAACGTGTACCGCAAGGAGACTGGCGTCGGGGCGACCTTCCGTTCCATCCCGGCGGCAGTGCCGACGCTGGAGAAGCTGGCGCTGCCCCCGATCGTCACCAAGCTGTGCGATTTTCACCAGGGCATGGTGCTCGTAACTGGCTCCACCGGCACGGGTAAGTCGACCACCCTGGCCGCAATGATCGATCATCTGAACTCGACGCGGCGGCTGAACATCATCAGTCTCGAGGACCCGATCGAGTTCGTGCATCCGAGCAAGCAGAGCCAGGTCATCCAGCGCGAGCTCGGCACTCACATCCCGAGTTTCGCCGAAGGCGTGCGCGCGGCGATGCGCGAAGACCCGGACGTAATCCTGGTCGGGGAGCTGCGCGACGCGGAGACGATTTCCATGGCGATGACCGCGGCGGAAACCGGGCATCTGGTGCTCGGCACCCTGCACACCACGAGCGCCGTGAAGACCATCGACCGCGTCATCGACGCGTTGCCGGTGCAGGAGCGCGAGCAGACTAAGAGCTTTCTTGCCCAGAGCCTGCTCGCGGTCGTGACCCAGGTGCTGGTGAAGACCGCCGACGGCCACGGGCGCAAGGCGGTCTGTGAAGTACTCATGATGACCAAGGCCATCGCCAAGCTCATCCAGACCGAACAGACGCACCAGATTCCGAGTCAGCTGCAGATGGGGCGGGATCAGGGCATGCAGCTGTTGGATCAGGCGCTGCTCGGCGCCATCAATCAGCGCACCATCGATCCGGACGACGCCTACGCGTACGCCACGGACAAGCGCTCCTTCCAGAAATTCGTCACCGACACCACCATGCTGCCGAAACTCGACATGACCGGCTCCACGCCCGCCCCCTCGACGACGGCGGCCTGAGGCGCGCAAGGCACCGCCCGTGGCACAGATCGACAGCTATTTGATCGAAGTGCTGGAGAAGCGCGGCTCGGACCTGCACTTCATCGCCGGTGACCCGCCGCGCATCCGCCTGTATGGAGATATCGCGCCGCTGAAGCCGGAGAAGCTCGCCGGCGAGTTCGTCAAGCAGGCGCTGTACGAGATCCTGCCCAAGCCGGCGCTCGATCGCTTCGAGGCCAAGGATGGCGCCGACTTTGCCTACACGCTCGGCGATCGCGGTCGCTTTCGCGTCAATGTCATGCGCCAGCTGAACGGCATGGGCGCGGTGTTCCGCGCCATTCCCTCCAAGGCCCTCACGCTCGATGAACTGAACGTTCCGGAGGCCGTGCGGCAGATGGCGCGCGCCAACAGCGGCCTGATTCTCGTGACCGGCAAGACCGGTTCGGGCAAATCGACGACGCTCGCGGGCATGATCGATGACATCAACCGCCGCGAGAAGGGTCACATTCTCACCATCGAGGATCCGATCGAGTTCGTACACGAGCGCAAGAGCTGCCTCATCAGCCAGCGCGAGATCGGTGTGCACGCGCCAAGCTTCGCCGCCGCACTGCATTCGGCCCTGCGCGAAGACCCGGACGTAATCCTGGTGGGTGAGTTGCGCGATCTTGAAACCATGAGCATCGCGGTCACCGCCGCGGAAATGGGCATTCTGGTCATGGGCACGCTGCACACCAACGGCGCCGCCCAGACGGTCGATCGCATGGTGAACGTGTTCCCGTCTGACAAGCAATCACACGTGCGCACCATGCTCTCGACCTCACTGCGCGGGGTGGTGTCGCAGCAGCTGCTGCAGCGTGCCGACAAGGGCGGCCGCGTGGCGGCGCTTGAGATCCTGGTCAATACGCCCGCGGCCTCAAACCTCATCCGTCAGGGCAAGCTCGATCAGCTCGAGAACACCATGCAGGCCGGGGGTGCCTTCGGCATGCGCACCATGGACACGGCCATCCAGCAGCTGCTCGATTCGCGCCAGATCAGCGGCGCGGAGGCCTACAAGAAGGCCATCAACAAGGGCAAGTTCGAGGGAGGGAAGGATTCGGCCTAAAGCGGCGTGCCTGAGACGGGGGCACTGGCCGGCTTGTGTAAACTAGTGCGGATGAGCCGCAAGATCTTCGTCACCACGGCGCTCCCCTATGCGAACGGCCCGTTTCACATCGGGCACATCATGGAGTACATCCAGGCGGACATCTGGGTGCGCTTCCAACGAATGCAGGGGCACGAGCTGTTCTTTGTCGGCGCCGACGATGCGCACGGCGCGCCGATCATGCTCAAGGCCCAGGAGCAGGGCATCACGCCTCAGGAGCTGGTGGCGCGCATTGCCGCCGAGCGGCCGCGCTATCTGCAGGGCTTCCACCTCAGCTTCGATCATTGGTCAACGACCGACTCGGCCGAGAATACGCAGCTGTCGCAGGAGATCTACACCCGCCTGAAGGCTGCGGGGCTGATCTACCAGAAATCCGTCGAGCAGTTTTACGACCCGCTCAAGGGGATGTTTCTCCCCGACCGCTACATCAAGGGGGAATGTCCGAACTGTCACTCCAAGGACCAGTACGGGGATGCCTGCGAGGTGTGCTCGAGCGTCTACGCGCCCACAGATCTCATCAACCCCTACTCCACGCTCTCCGGAGCGAAACCGGAGCTCAGGAGTTCCGAGCATTTCTTCTTCCGCCTCTCCGATCCGAAATGCGTCGCCTTCCTCAAGGAGTGGCTCGACACACCGGGGCGCCTGCAGCCCTCGGTCGCGAACAAGGCGCGCGAGTGGCTGACCGGCGCGGGCGAACACGCGCTCGCAGACTGGGACATCTCGCGCGAAGCCCCCTACTTTGGCATCCCGATCCCGGACGCGCCGGGCAAGTACTTCTATGTCTGGCTCGATGCGCCGATCGGCTACCTCGCCGCACTCAAGAGTTACTTCGACTCCGGTGCGGCGCGCGTGCGCGGCGAGGGGCGCAGCTTCGAGGAGTTCCTCGGCGCCCCGGAGACTGAACAGATCCATTTCATCGGCAAGGACATCATTTACTTCCACACGCTCTTCTGGCCGGCGATGCTCAAATTTGCCGGCGCGCCGTTCAAGGTCCCCGACCACGTCTACGTGCACGGCTTCATCACGGTCTCCGGGGAGAAGATGTCCAAGTCGCGCGGCACCGGCATCAGCCCGCTGCGCTATCTTCAGGTCGGCCTGAACGCGGAGCAGCTGCGTTACTACATCGCGGCAAAACTCAACGCTAACGTCGAAGACCTCGACTTCAACCCCGAGGACTTCACGCTGCGCATCAACAGCGACCTCATCGGCAAGTACGTCAACATCGCCAGCCGCGCCGCCGCCTTCGTCAATCGGCAGTTCGCCGGCGCGCTGCGCTATGTCGGCGACACGAGCGCCCTGGTCGCCGAGGCGCGCACGCTCTCTCAGAGCGTGCACGCGTGCTACGAGGCGCGCGAGTTCGGCAAGGCAATCCGCGAGGCCATGGCCTACGCCGATCGCATCAACCACGACTTCGATGCACGCCAGCCCTGGGTGCTCGCCAAGGACCCTGCACAAACCGCGCCGCTGCAGGATGTGTGCTCGCGTGCGCTCTATGGTTTCAAGGTGCTCTCGGTGCTGCTCGCGCCGGTGCTGCCGGCACTCGCCGCGCGCGCGGCCCGCGAGCTCTTCGGCCTCGATGACACCTTCACCTGGAACGACGCGCAGGTGCTGCCCGAGCGCATCCATCCCTACAAGCACCTGATGACGCGCGTCGACCCCAAACAGCTTGATGCGCTGTTCGACGCCGAGGCGCCCGCCGCGACGGCGAACCCGGGCGCGAGCGCGCCCGTGGCACTGAGCGCGGATGGGGCCAGCGTCTCGATCGATGACTTCAAGCGCCTCGATCTGCGCGTGGCACGCATCGCGAACGCCGAAAGCGTGGCCGGTTCGGAGAAGCTCCTGAAGCTCACGCTCGATCTGGGCGGCAGCACCCGCACGGTGTTCGCCGGCATCAAGTCCGCCTACGAGCCTGACCGGCTCATTGGCCGCCTGACGGTCGTGGTGGCAAATCTCGCGCCGCGCAAGATGAAGTTCGGCACTTCAGAGGGCATGGTGCTCGCCGCGAGCGGCGAGTCCCCCGGCCTGTATCTGCTGTCGCCGGACTCCGGGGCAACCCCGGGCATGAGAATCAGCTGAAGGCTAAGCCGGCCCATGGCTAGTGCCGATGACATCGATGCCCTCCTGCCGCAGACGCAGTGCACGCGCTGCGGCTACAGCGGCTGCCACCCGTATGCCGAGGCGATCGTGGCGGGCGCTGCCGACATCAATCAGTGTCCCCCCGGCGGGGCCGTCACGATCAGCGCACTTGCGGCACTGCTCGAGCGCGAGCCGCTGCCGCTCAACCCGCGCAATGGGACCGAAGGGCCACTGCTGGTCGCGCAGATCGACGAGGAGGCGTGCATCGGCTGCGCCAAGTGCCTGCCACCGTGCCCGGTGGATGCGATCCTCGGGGCGCACAAGCAGATGCACACCGTGCTCTTATCCGTGTGCACGGGCTGCGAACTGTGCGTGGCGCCCTGTCCGGTTGACTGCATCCGCATGGTGCCGCGGGCCGAGGTGGCGGATGGAGCGCCCGCGCCGCGCCCGGCGGAGAACCGCGCCCGCTTCGGCGCGCGCAATGCGCGCCTCGCGCAGCGCGCGAACAGCCGCGCGGCGCTTTTGAGTGCACGCAAGAAAGGTGCGTTGGCCGATGCCGGCCACTGAAGCACCGCGGCCCAAAAGGCGCGACGAGCGGTGGGGCTTTTGCGATCGGAGGTCGTTCCCGCACCCACCCACGATTACAGAACTCGGACATCATGAGTCCTGAGCTTTTTTCAGCACCAGGACGCTTGCCATGTCCACGTTGCGCAGCGGCATGATTCTCCTCACAACGCTCGCCAGCGCGACAGTAACGCTCGCCGCGCCCGCCCCAACGGCCTCGCTACCACAAACAATGCGCGCCGCCGCGATCGATCACGCGGGCGGCGCGGAGGCCTTGACGCTGCATACGCTGCCGGTACCCCAGCCGAGCGCCGGCGAGGTGCTGATCGCGGTACACACCGCCGGGGTAGCGATCTGGGATGTGGCGATCCGCCGCCATCCGGACAGCATCAAGAACTCGCACTTTCCTCTCGTGCTGGGCACCGATGGTGCGGGCACGATCGCCGCACTCGGGGCGGGTGTGCACGGCTTCAAGCTGGGCGAGGAGGTGTACGCGTACAGCTGGGACAATCCCCAGGGCGGCTTCTACACGCAGTACGTGGCGGTTCCGGCCGCGTACGTGGGCCGCGTGCCCAAAGGACTCACGCTCACGCAGGCCGGCGCGATCGGCACCACCGCGCTCACCGCGATTCAGGGGGTCGATGATGCCCTGCACGTGCACTCGGGCGAGACCCTCATCATCCACGGCGCTGCCGGGGGCGTCGGCACCCTGGCCGTGCAGTTTGCGAAGCTGCGCGGCGCACGCGTGCTCGCCACCGTCTCCGCTGAGGACGAGATTGCCTTGGTGAAAGGCCTCGGGGCGGATGCGGTGGTGGACGGGCGCCACGGCGACGTCACGGCGGCGGCGCACGCGTTCGCACCTGCGGGCGCGGACGCGGTGCTCGCGTTTGCGGGGGGCGATGCGCTCGAGCACTGCATCGATGCGCTGAAGAAAGGCGGTCGCGTCGCCTACCCGAGCGGGGTGCAGCCGGTGCCCGCGGCGCGCGACGGCCTCGTGATCGTGCGCTACGACGCGATCGCGGGCCCGAAGGAGTTTGAGCGGCTGAACACGGCCATCGAAGCCATCAAGTTCCAGGTCCCAATCGCCGCGCAATTCCCGCTCGCCGAGGCCGCCCGGGCCCAGGAGCGTATCGAGGCGGGTCACGTGCCGGGCAAGATCGTGCTGCAGGTACGCTAAAGGGGAAGCTACCGCAGACGGCCACCGCGGCGCGCTTGGCCTCGACAGCGCGCATGCGGCGCGTGCATTCTTGTTGCATGCATCCTGCGACACGAGCGGCTTTATTCCGGCGGCTTAAGGCCGCGAACCCGACCCCCACCACCGAGCTGCTGCACGCTTCCCCGTTTGAACTGCTGGTGGCCGTCATGCTCTCGGCGCACACGACCGACAAGAGCGTGAACGCCGCCACGCGTGTGCTTTTTCCGATCGCCAACACGCCCGCGGCGATCCATGCCCTCGGGGTGGAGGGGGTGAAGCCGTACATCAAGAGCGTAGGCCTGTACAACACCAAGGCCAAGAATCTGATCGGCCTGAGTCAGCAGCTGATCGAACTTCACGGCGGGGACGTGCCGGGCGAGCGGGCCGCACTCGAAGCGCTGCCCGGGGTGGGACGCAAGACCGCGAGCATCATCCTCAACATGGTGTTCGGACAGCTCGAAATCGCGGTCGACACACACATCTTCCGCGTCGCCAACCGCACCGGGCTTGCCCCCGGCAAGACGCCACTCGAGGTCGAGGCCGCGCTCATCGCCAACACACCCGCGCAGTACCGCAAGGACGCGCACCACTGGCTGCTGCTGCACGGGCGCTACGTGTGCACGGCGCGCGCCCCCGCCTGCCCCACCTGCATCATCCGCGACTTGTGCGAATACCCGCACAAGACCCCGGCCAAGCCCGCGCGCCCCAAGGGCAAGACCCTGGGGCAGGCCATCCGCCGGCGCAACCGCGCGCGCCGCCGCGCGTGATTTGAAAGTCACGCGTGTCGCTCTTTGCCGGTCAGAGTCGCGAACAGCTGCGCCGCCGCTATCTTGATGCGTGGCGCAAGTTCGCAGCTCACGAGCCCCTCGAGCCGCTCGAGGCGCAGCTCGCCGCGGTCATTGCCGAGCATCCCGAGTACGTCAACTGGCTCGAATCGGGCGATCCGGCGCTGCTTGCGGACTTCACCCCCGAGGGCGGCCGCGAGAATCCCTTCCTGCACATGGGACTGCATCTTGCGATCCGCGAACAGGTGGCGACCGATCGGCCGCTGGGCATTGCCCGCGTGCACGAGGCACTCACCCGCCGCAGCGAGAGCGCGCACGCGGCGGAGCATCGAATGATCGAGCCACTCGCCGAAACGTTGTGGGAGGCGCAGCGCAGCGGCGAGATTCCTGACGAGCTGGCCTACTTGGAGCGATTGCGGCGACTGTAGCCGCCCCACCCTGTCGGGGGCACTTTGTTACTTGCGCGGGATGTAAAGATCCGTGAGCGTGCCTTCGAAGGCCTCGGCAGCTCCGGCCACCGTCTCGCTGAGCGTCGGGTGCGGGTGAATCGTGAGCCCGATGTCGGCCGCGTCGCAGCCGGTCTCGATCGCCAGCGCCACCTCGCTGATGAGCTCCCCGGCGTTGGTACCGACGATCCCGCCACCGAGCACACGATGGCTCTCCGGATCAAACAGCAGTTTGGTGAATCCGTCCTCGCGGCCGAGCGAGAGCGAGCGGCCGTTGGCCACCCACGGAAAGGCGCCCTTCTTGAAGGGCGTGCCGTTGGCACGCGCCTCGGTTTCGGTCAGTCCCACCCAGGCGACCTCCGGATCCGTGTACGCCACCGACGGAATGACGCGCGCGTCAAAGGCGCGCTTCTGGCCGGCCGCGACTTCGGCGGCCACCTTGCCCTCGTGCATGGCCTTGTGCGCGAGGAGCGGCGGCGCAGCAATGTCGCCAATCGCAAAGATATGCGGCACGTTGGTGCGCCTCTGCTTATCGACCGGAATAAAACCGCGCTCGCAGATCTTGACGCCCGCAAGCTCGGCGCCGATCGCCCGTCCGTTCGGCACGCGACCGACCGCGACCAACACGCGATCGAAGCTTTGCGCGGCCGGGGCCTTCTCGCCTTCGAAGCTCACCTTCAGACCGCCCGGCTGCGCCTCGACGGCAGCAACTTTGGTGCCGAGCAGGATCTGTTCATAGCGGGCGCGAATGCGCCGCTCGAGCGGCCGTACCAGGTCCGCATCGCAGCCCGGCATCAGCGTCGGGGTCAATTCCACGACGCTCACCCGAGTGCCGAGGGCGTCAAACACGCAGGCCATCTCCAGACCGATGATGCCGCCGCCGATGACCAGCAGCCCGCCGGTGAATTCCGGCAGTTCAAGCGCATCAGTGGAATCGAGGACGCGCGGATCCTTCGGCAGGCCGGGCAGGCGCGCAGGCTCTGAGCCGGCGGCGATAATGCACTGCTCGAAGCGGATGCGCTCCGAGCCGCTCGTGCCCATGACCTCCAGCACGTGCGGACTCACGAAGCGCCCGCTCCCGGTCATGACCTCCACCTTGCGCTGCTTGGCGAGGACCTTCAGGCCGCCGGTGAGCTTGCCCACCACCTGATTCTTCCAGACGCGCAACTTCGCGCGATCAATCTTGGGCGCGCCGAAGACCAGCCCGCGCGCGGCCATCTCATCGGCCTCCTCGATCACCCGGGCGGCATGCAGCAGCGTCTTGGACGGAATGCAGCCGACGTTTAGACACACCCCGCCCAGTTGCGCGAAGCGCTCGACGAGGGTGACCTTAAGTCCCAGGTCCGCGGCCCGGAAGGCGGCGGTGTAGCCGCCGGGACCGGATCCGAGCACCAGCAGCTGCGCCGTGCGCGTGAAGCTCTCGCTCGCCCGCGTCCCGCGCGGGGCCTCGGGCGCGGGCATGCGTACGGTGTCGCCGGCGCCCTCGGGCGGCGCGGTCGTGGCAGCCGGCGCCGCGGTCGGTTCCAGGTGCGCGATGACCGAGCCCTTGGAGACCTTGTCGCCGCGCTTGAGCAGCACCTCGGTGATCTTGCCCGCGGCGGTCGCCGGGACGTCCATCGAGGCCTTGTCGGTCTCGAGCGTGACGAGCGGGGTTTCCAGCTCAACGACGTCGCCAGCCTTCACCAGCACGTCAACGACGGAGACGTCACTGAAGTTGCCAATGTCCGGGATCTGCAGCTCCACGCTCACGGCACCGCCTCGATCAGGGCGCGGGGCTCAGCGAGCGTGTGCGCAAGGAAAGTCGTGAAGCGCGCGGCCATCGCGCCATCGATCACACGGTGATCGTAGGAGAGTGACAGCGGCAGCATGAGGCGTGGCACGAAGCCGCCGTCCTTGTAGATGCCGTGCGTGCTCGCGCGCGAGACCCCGAGGATCGCCACCTCGGGCGCGTTGATGATCGGCGTGAAGGCGGTGCCGCCGATGCCGCCCAGGCTCGAGATCGTGAAGCAGCCGCCCTGCATGTCCGTCGGCGGCAGCTTCCCCGCACGCGCCTTATCCGAGAGCGCGCCGAGGTGACGCGCGAGCTCGTAGATGTCCTTGCGGTTGGCGTCCTTCAGCACCGGGACCACCAGACCCTGGGGGGTGTCCGCGGCAAACCCCAGGTTCACGTACTGGCGCACGATGAGATTGGCGCCCGAGGGGTCGAGCGCGGAATTGAAGCGCGGAAATTCCTGCAGCGCCTTGACGCACGCGCGCATGATGAACGCGAGCGGCGTGAGCTTCACGCCCGCCGCCTGCGCCTTGTCCTTGAGGCTCCCGCGCAGCTGTTCAAGCTCGGTGATGTCCGCCTCGTCGAACTGCGTGACGTGCGGAATGTTGACCCAGCTCGCGTGCAGGCGCGGGCCGGAAATGCGCTGGATGCGCGACAGCGGCTCCGTCGTGACCGGCCCGAACTGCGCGAAATCCACGGGCGGTATCTGCGGCAATGCCGTCGTCGGCGCCGCGGCAGAGGCCACGGGTGCACCCGCAAGCGCGCCCTTCACGAAGGCCTTGATGTCATCGTGGGTGATGCGTCCCTTGAAGCCGCGGCCGGTTACGCGCGCCAGATCTACGCCGAGCTCGCGCGCGAACGCGCGCACCGAGGGCCCCGCGTGCGCACGCGAGAACCCCGGCTCATCGATCGGCGCCAGATCCGAGCGCAGGGAGGCGGCAACGCCGCCCGCGGCGGGCGCGGCCGCGGCAGGCGCAGGGGGCGGGGACGGTGCGGAGGCGGGTGTGGCTTTGGGCGCAGGTGGCGTCGCCTGCAGCGGCGCGCTCTTGCCTGCAGGGACCGCCGCGGCAGGAGCGCCCTCGGTCTTCACCGTAGCAATCAGGTCGCCGGTCGAGACCGTGCCGCCCTTGGCGGTGTGCAGCTTCTCGATGACGCCGCTCACCGTGGAGGGCACGTCCATCGCGGCCTTGTCGGACTCGAGCGTCACGAGCGGGGTGTCCACGGCCACGGTGTCGCCGGGTTTCACGAGCACGTCGATCACCGCGACGTCCTTGAAGTTGCCCAGATCGGGCACGCGCACTTCCGTGAGGCCGACTGCCGCGTTCATGCGTACGGGGACTTCAGACTTTCCAGGGAACGGGTTTGTCGGGATCGACACCCAGTTTCTTGATCGCGCGGCTCACGGTGTCCGTATCGACCTGCCCCTCATCGGCGAGGGCCTTGAGAGCGGCCACCACGATGTGGTTGCGGTCGACCTCGAAGAAGCGCCGCAGCGCGGCGCGCGAGTCCGAGCGCCCGTAGCCGTCGGTGCCGAGCGTGACGTAACGGGCGCTCGTCCACTGCCGGATCTGATCCGGTACGGTGCGCATGTAGTCGGTGGCGGCGATCAACGGACCTGTACGGTTCTTCAGCAGCTCACTCACGTACGGAACGCGCGCGCTCTCGCCCGGATGCAACAGGTTCCAGCGTTCGCACTCGAGTGCCTCGCGGCGCAGCTCGCTGAAGGAGGTGATGGAGAGCACGTCGGCGGGAATCTTGTAATCCTCCTCGAGGATCTTCGCCGCCGCGAGACACTCGCGCAGGATCGTCCCGGAACCGAGCAGCGTCGCGCGCACCTTGCCGCGTCCGCCGGCCTGCAGCGGATAACCGCCGCGCAGAATGCCCGCCTCGACGCCCGCCGGCATCGGCGGCTGCACGTAGTTCTCGTTCATCACGGTGATGTAATAGAAGATGCCTTCCTGTTCGGCGTACATGCGTCGCAGGCCATCGTGGATGATCACGGCGAGCTCATACGCGTAGGCCGGATCGTAGGCGACGCAGTTCGGCACGGTCGTGGCCACCAGCTGGCTGTGACCGTCCTGGTGCTGCAGCCCCTCGCCCGCGAGCGTCGTGCGCCCTGCGGTGGCGCCGAGCAGGAAGCCGCGCGTCTGCATGTCACCGGCCGCCCAGATGAAATCCCCCACCCGCTGGAAACCGAACATCGAATAAAAGATGTAGAACGGCACCATGTTGATGCCGTGATTGCTGTAGGCGGTGCCGGCGGCAATCCACGAACACAGCGAGCCGGCCTCGTTGATGCCCTCCTCGAGCATCTGACCCTTCTTGTCCTCGCGATACGACATGAGGGTCTCGGCGTCCTGCGGCGTGTACAGCTGCCCGACCGAGGAGTAGATGCCGATCTGGCGGAACAGGCCCTCCATGCCGAAGGTGCGCGCCTCGTCCGGTACGATCGGCACGACGTTCTTGCCGATGCTCTTGTCCTTCAGCAGCACGGTCAGCAGGCGCACAAAGGCCATCGTGGTCGAGATCTCGCGCTCGCCGGTGCCTTCGAGGATGGAGGCGAAGGCCTCGAGCGGCGGGATGGTGAGCGCCGGTGCGGTGCGGCGGCGCCGTGGCAGATAGCCCCCGAGCGCGGCGCGCTTTTGCTTCAGGTACTGCGTTTCCTCGGAAGCCTCGTCGGGCTTGCGGAACGGGAGGCTCGCGATGTCCTGATCCGACACCGGAATGTTGAAGCGGTCGCGGAACACGCGCAGGTCCTCTTCGGAGAGCTTCTTCTGCTGGTGCGCGACCATCTGCCCTTCCC
The DNA here is from genome assembly GCA_963850955.1 of uncultured Pseudomonadota bacterium. Taxonomy (GTDB): domain Bacteria; phylum Pseudomonadota; class Gammaproteobacteria; order Steroidobacterales; family Steroidobacteraceae; genus 13-2-20CM-66-19. Next base: position 1,691,914 of record CAWKMW010000004.1, on the reverse strand, counting down.
CGCCCTTGCCCAGGCCGAAGCCCTTGACGGTCTTGGCGAGGATCACCGTCGGTTGTCCCTTATGGGCGATGGCCGCGGTGTAGGCGGCGAATACCTTGCGCGGATCATGACCGCCGCGGTTGAGGCGCCAGATCTCCTCATCCGACATGTTGGCGACCATCGCCTTCAGCTCCGGGTACTTGCCGAAGAAATGCTCGCGCGTGTAGGCGCCGCCCTTGGCCTTGAAATTCTGATACTCGCCGTCGACCGACTCCTCCATGACCCGGCGCAGCAACCCCTTGTGATCGCGCGCGAGCAGCGGGTCCCAGCGCGAACCCCACAACACCTTGATGACGTTCCAACCGGCGCCGAGGAAGGCCGACTCGAGCTCCTGGATGATCTTGCCGTTGCCGCGCACCGGGCCATCGAGGCGCTGCAGATTGCAGTTGATGACAAAAATGAGGTTATCGAGGCCCTCTCGCACCGGCAGCGTGAGCGCGCCCATCGACTCCGGCTCATCCATCTCGCCATCGCCGAGGAAAGCCCAGACCTTCTGGTCGGAGGGTGGCACGAGGCCGCGGTTTTCCAGATAGCGCGTGAAGCGTGCCTGGAAGATCGCCATCATGGGACCGAGGCCCATCGACACGGTGGGGAACTGCCAGAAGTCGGGCATCAGCCACGGATGCGGATAGGAGGAAAGACCTACGCCCGGGAAGCTCGCCTCCTGGCGAAAGCGCTGCAGTTGCTCCTCGCGCAGGCGCCCTTCCAGATAGGCGCGCGCGTAGATGCCGGGCGAGGAATGTCCTTGGGTGAAGATCATGTCCCCCGGGTGCTGCTCGGAGGGCGCGCGCCAGACGTGATTGAAGCCAACCTCGTAAAGGGTCGCCGAGGAAGCGTAGCTCGCCAGATGTCCGCCGTACTCGGAAGAAGCCTTGTTGGCCGCGAGCACCATGGCGAGCGCGTTCCAGCGGATGTAGGCCTCGATGCGCCGTTCGAGCGCGCGGTTGCCCGGGTACTCCGGCTCGCGTCCCGCGGCGATGCTGTTGAGGTAGGCGGTGTTGGGCTTGAACGGCAGATACGCGCCGCTCCTGCGCGTGTAGTCAATCAGGCGCTCGAGCAGAAAGTGGGCGCGCTCCGGGCCGTGCGTCTTCAGCACCGAATCGATCGATTCGAGCCACTCCCGCGTTTCGACGGGATCGAGATCTTCCAGCTTCGGCGGTTCGGTCATGCGTTGCCCGGGCGCGATCCGTGACGACCCCATGGCGAAGTGCGGTGCACGACAAGCCGTGGTGCTCGCGCGCGTGTCGTGCCGGGTCGCGTTAGAATGCGCATGATGGCGAGCACCGGCAGGTAAAGCAAGTGAGTCCAAAAGCTTCGGATGCTCGCCGCGGCGCGCTGCTGCCGAGTTCGAGTGCGCCGGCCGTGGTGCATGCGCGCGCTCGCAGCGCCGATCAGCTCGATGTGGTGCTGGCGATCGTACCCCTGCCGGCGCGTGCGGCGCTGTTCGCGCAGCTGCCACAAAGCGCCCGCTGGCGCGCGCTGCACGCGCGTGCGCCGGCGCGCAGCGGCACGGTGCGCAGCACCGTGCTCGCCAACCGCCGCGCCACGCTTGCCGTGCTGGGATACCTCAAGAGCGACGCCAGCCCGTTCGCACGCTTGTCACTGGCGGGGCGCATGCTCAAGGAAGCCGCGGCGCACAATCCCGAGACGGTCGGCCTCATCGCCACCGGCGCCGACGCCGCCGCGCGTGTGGCGCTTGAGGCTCTGCTCGCTGCGACCCTCACGCACGCCTTCGCGCTACCGAGCTTTCGCGCGCGCGCCCCCGAGGAGCGCGCCGTGCATCGGGTGGAGCTCATCAACGCCGCTGACTTTGACCCGCGTTACGAGCTCACACTCGCCCAAGGCACGAATCTGGTGCGCTGGCTCACGGCGCTGCCGCCGAACATTCTCGACGCCGCCGGCTACCGCTTGGCGATCACGCGTCTGGCGCGCGCCCACGGCCTGACGCTGCGCTGGCTCGATGAGGCTGCGCTGCGGCGCCTCGGCGCCAACGCGTTTCTCGCCGTGGCGGCCGGCAACGCGCAAGGCGGGGCCGGCATCGCGCACCTGAGCTACCGGCCGCCGCGCGCCCGCGGCCGCGCGCGCCCCGACGTCGCCCTGATCGGCAAGGGGATTCTGTTCGACACCGGGGGCGTGAATCTGAAGACGCACCGCTCGATGCTCGACATGCATACCGACATGTCCGGTAGCGCCGTAGCGCTCGCCACCCTCATCGCCCTCGCGCAGCGGCGCGCGCCGTTCGCGGCCGACGCTTGGCTCGCCATCACCGAGAACCGCATCGGCCCGCGCGCCTACAAACCCCAGGACGTCATCCGCGCGCTCAACGGCGTCACCATCCAGGTGATCCACACCGACGCCGAGGGCCGCATGGTGCTCGCGGATACACTCGCGCTCGCCGCGCGCACGCGCCCGCGCTTCATGCTCGACTTTGCCACCCTCACCGGCGCGTGCGTGTACGCCCTTACCGAGCGCATGAGCGGGGTGTTTACCAACCGCGCGCGCCTGGTGTCCGCACTCCTCGAGGCCGGGCGCGTCAGCGGCGAGCGCGTGTGGAACTTCCCCTACGAAGAGGACTTCGACGCGGATATCGAGAGCAAGGTGGCCGATGTCGTGCAGTGCGCCGTGGAGGGTAAGGGCGATCACATACTCGCGACGCGCTTTCTGTCGCACTTCGTGCCCGCCGACATCCCCTGGGCGCATGTGGATCTTGCCGCCGCGACGCGCACCGGCGGCCTGGGGCACGTCGGCACTGACGTCACCGGCTTTGGGGTGCGCTTTGCGCTCGAGCTGCTGCTGCGACAGGATCCGTTCGGCGCGCTGGAGAAGCCCTAGGTGAGCAGCCTGCGTATCACGCGCCCGGATGACTGGCACCTGCACCTGCGCGACGGCGCAGCGTTGGCGGCGGTGCTGCCGCACAGCGCCGCGCGCTTTGCGCGTGCCATCGTCATGCCGAATCTTGCGCCCCCGGTGACCACGACCGCGCAGGCGCACGCTTACCGCGCCCGCATCCTCGCGGCGCTGCCAAGCGGTGCGCACTTTGAGCCCCTGATGACACTCTATCTGACCGATCGCACCGCGCCCGAGGAGATCGTAAGCGCCAAGGCGAGCGGGTTCATCCACGGGGTGAAGCTGTATCCGGCCGGCGCCACGACGCACGCGGAAGCGGGCGTCACCGATCTTGCGCGCCTCGATGGGGTGCTGGCGCGCATGGCGGAGGTCGGGCTCGTGCTGCAGGTGCACGGGGAAGTGACCGATCCGGCAGTGGACGTGTTCGATCGTGAAGCGCGCTTCATCGAGCGCGTGCTCGCGCCCCTCGCGGAGCGGCACGCACAGCTGCGCATCGTGTTCGAGCACATCACCACGCGCGCGGCGGTGCAGTTCGTGCTCGGGGCGCGCGCGGGCATCGCCGCCACCGTGACGCCGCAGCACCTGCTCATGAACCGCAACGCGCTCTTCGCCGGCGGCATCCGTCCGCATCACTACTGTCTGCCGGTGCTCAAGGAGGAGGCGCACCGCGCCGCGCTCCTCGAAGCGGTCGCCAGCGGCACGCCGCGCCTCTTTCTCGGCACCGACAGTGCCCCGCACGCGCGGGCGGCGAAGGAGAGCGCCTGCGGCTGTGCCGGTATCTTCTCGGCCCACGCCGCGCTCGAGCTGTACGCGGAGGCCTTTGAAGCGGCCGGTGCGCTGGCGAAACTCGAGGCGTTCGCCGCCTTTCACGGCGCGGACTTTTACCGGCTGCCGCGCAATCGCGCTCAGCTCACGCTGGTGAAGGAAGCCTGGCAGGTGCCCGCACACTACCCCTACGGCGCGGACGTGCTCGTGCCGCTGCGCGCGGGCGAGCGCATGCCGTGGCGGCTGGCAGCTTGAGGGCTATCGCGTGAGCGCCAGGGAGCCCCCCGAGAGCGAGAGCGTGCCGCAGGCGGCCGCGGCGGCGCTCATGTCACGGCGCTTTCGCGGCTACCTGCCGGTCGCGATCGATGTGGAAACCGGCGGCTTTCACGCCGCCACCGATGCGTTGCTCGAGATCGCCGCGACGCTCATCGACATGGACCCGGACGGGGTGCTGCGGCGTGGCGCGACGCATGACTATCACGTAAAGCCCTTCGAGGGTGCCCGGATGGATCCTTTGTCGCTCTCGGTCACCGGCATCGACCCACACCACCCACTGCGGCCGGCGCTGCCGGAGCGCGACGCGCTTCAGCGCATCTTTCGCGAGATCCGCCACGCCGTGCGTGCCTACGGCTGCCGCCGCGCGATCCTGGTCGGGCATAACGCGGCTTTTGATCTGGGCTTCCTCAACGCGGCCGTCGCGCGTGCTGATGTGAAGCGCAATCCCTTCCACCCCTTCTCCTGCTTTGACACCGCCACGCTCGCAGGAGCGGCGCTCGGGCAGACGGTGCTCGCCAAGGCGGTGACGGTGGCCGGACTTGAGTGGGACGCGGGCAGCGCGCACAGCGCGCGCTATGACGCCGAGCGCAGCGCGGACCTCTTCTGTCTGGTGTGTAACCGCCTGCGCGACAGTCACCAGGCGGCCGAGGAGCGCGCGCGTGCGCTCGGCTGGGCGGGCCTCGGGGAAGCGGGCGAGGTGGAAGCGGACCTGCCGACGCCGCTCTAGCGGCGCAGCCCGGAAGGCGATCTAGGCCGCGGCCCCGGCCTCGGCGAGCAGCTTCTTCAGCTCCCCGCTCTTGTACATCTCCAGTGCGATGTCGCAGCCGCCGACCAGCTCGCCCTTCACATACAGCTGCGGGTAGGTCGGCCAGTTCGAATAGCGCTTGAGCGCTTCGCGCAGCTCCGGCTCCTCGAAGATGTTCACGTACTTGAACTGCGCGCCCACGGCACGCAGCGCGGCTACGGTCTGCGCGGAGAACCCGCACTGCGGAAAGTCCGGCGTACCCTTCATGAAAAGCACCACCGGGCTCGCATCTAGTTCCGTCCTGATTCTCTGCACCACGTCCATCGAGTCACCTACTTGGTAAAGTTGCGCCGCCGCTGAAGCTCATCCAGCAGCCGCCATTGTTCCTCGGCGCTCATCGCCATCCAGCGGGCGATCTCATCTCCCGAGCGCAGACACCCGATGCACAGTCCGCGCGCATCCAGGCTGCACACGTTGATACACGGGGACGGCGGGCGTTGCTGGCGCTCCGCGAGCTTTCCTTCAGCCGCGTTCACGATCCTTAAGCGCCACCGCGATCAGTTGAGCCTTCCGTTGAATTATGGGGGTGCCTCGCCTATTCTTCAAACCGCTGTCGGATCCGCCCAGGCCCGTAGAAACAAGAACTTGGAGGCTTAAAGCCATGAATCCCCTGAATAACCACCGTCAATCCCTCATCCTCGGGATCATCCTCGCGCTGCTGCTGGCGGTGTTCCTCGGTGGCACGCATTTCAACGAGCTGGGCCTGGCGCGCTGGTTCCACATCGTCGCCGGCGTGTTCTGGATCGGCCTCCTCTACTACTTCAACGTTGCCCAGACCCCGGCCCTCGCGGACGCGGCGGCCGACAAAGGCGGACCGGGCGGCGCGGGCGTCACCAAGTACGTGGCGCCGCGGGCGCTCTTCTGGTTTCGCTGGACGGCGCTGGCGACCTGGCTCGGAGGCGCGTGGCTCCTGGTCAAGCTGGGGGCTTTCGTGCTCGCCTTCACCCTGCAGAGCCCGTACGTGATCATCGGCATCGGCGCCTGGCTCGGCACGATCATGCTGCTGAACGTCTGGGGGATCATCTGGCCGAACCAGAAGAAGATCCTGGGCATCGTGGCGGCCACCGATGAGCAGAAGGCGCGCGCGCGCAAAGCTGCCGGCATGGCCTCGCGCGTGAACTTCGTGCTCTCGATCCCGATGCTCATGTGCATGGCGGCGCAGAGCCACGGTCTGCCGTTCATCAAGTAGTGCCCGAGCTTCCGAGCGATCTTGGCCGACAGGTCGAGACGGCGCTCGCCGAGGATATCGGCCGGGGCGACGTCACAGCGGCCCTGGTGCCGGCCGCGCAGCGCGTACGCGGCCGCCTCATCACGCGCGAGGCGGCGGTGTTGTGCGGGCAGGCGTGGGCCGATGAGACCTTCCGGCGCCTGGATCCGCTGGTGCGGCTCACCTGGCGCGCCCACGACGGCGCGCAGCTGCTCGCGAAGCAGGTGGTATTCGAGATCGCAGGTCCGGCGCGCGCGGTACTCACCGGTGAGCGCACCGCGCTGAACTTCCTGCAGCTGCTGTCCGGCACCGCGACGCTCGCGCGCGCCTACGTCGATGCGGTCGCCGGTACCGGCTGTCGCATCCTCGATACGCGCAAGACCGTCCCCGGGCTGCGCACGGCGCAGAAATACGCAGTGCGCTGCGGCGGCGCCGACAATCATCGCATGGGTCTTTTTGACCAGATCCTCATCAAGGAAAATCACATCGCCGCCGCCGGTTCCATCACCGCGGCGATCGAGGCGGCGCGCCGCAGCGAGCCCAAGGTGGGCGTGGAGGTCGAGGTCGAATCGCTGCAGGAGCTCGAGGAAGCCCTCGCCGCAGGCCCCGACATCATCATGCTCGATGAGTTCAGCCTGACCGATATGCGCAGCGCAGTAGCGCTGAAAAATGCGCGTCGTGCCAGCGTCAAGCTCGAGGCCTCCGGCAGCGTATCGCTCGAGACGGTGCGCGCGATCGCGGCCACCGGTGTGGATTACGTCTCGGTGGGTGCCCTCACCAAGCACGTGCGGGCGATGGATCTTTCGATGCGGCTGGAATTCAGCGGCGGCTAGCGCGCCGCGGCTGCACCCGCTAAGCGACGGCGGACTTCACCACGCGCTGCGGCTGCGCGACGCCGTAGCCTTGCGCGTAGTCCACCCCGAGGCTCGTGAGCATCTGGATGATCTCGGCGTTCTCGGCGAATTCGGCGATGGTCTGCTTGCCGGTGAGGTGCCCGATCTCGTTGATCGAGCGCACCATCTCCCGATCGATCGGATCGCGCAGGATCTCGCGCACGAAGCTGCCGTCGATCTTCAGGTAATCCACCGGGAAGTGCTTGAGGTAGCCGAACGAGGAAAGTCCGGTACCGAAGTCATCGAGCGCAAACTTGCAGCCCAGTTCCTTGAGCGCCTGGATGAAGCGGTTGGCCTGCGAGAAGCTCGCGACCGCGGCGGTCTCGGTGATCTCGAAGCAGATCTTGGAGGCGTCCAGGCCGCTGCGGTGGAATTGATCGATCACAAACGGCAGGAACTTGTCATCCCCCAGGCTCTGGCCCGACAGATTGATCGAGCAGCGCAGCAGCTTCTCGCGCTCATCGGCCTCGGATACCAGCCAGCGGAAGGCGTTCTCGATCACCCAGCGGTCGATCGCCGGCGTGATGCCGTAGCGTTCGGCGGCGGCGATGAAGTCATTGGGCGCCACGATGCGGCCGGTCTCATCCTTCAGGCGCAGCAGCAGCTCGTAGTGCGCACCGACCTCAACCCGCTGCAGCGGCTGGATCGCCATGCGGTAGAGCTCGAAACGCCCCTCCTCGAGCGCAGCGTTGATGCGCGCCGCCCACTGCATCTCGCGCCGCCGGCGCATGAGCTCGATGTCGTTCTCGGCAAAGCTGTGCACGCGGTTGCGGCCGCCTTCTTTCGCCGCGGCGCAGGCAGAATCGGCCGCCGACAAAATGGAGGCGACGTCCTCGTTGTCGGCCGTGATCGGCACCACGCCGATGCTGGCGCCCAGGCGAAACACGCGATCTTCCCAGGTAAAGCGAAAGTTCCGCACGCCCTCGCGCAGCGTCTCCGCGGTGCGCATCGCCTCATCGAGCGAGCAGCTCTCCAGCAGCACGCCGAATTCGTCCCCGCCCAGACGCGAGAGCGTGTCGCGCCAACGCACCTTGGACTTCAGCAGCGCCCCGACCTGGCCCAGCAGCGCATCGCCCGCACCGTGGCCGCAGGTGTCGTTCACGATCTTGAACTGGTCGATGTCGAGGTAACACAGCGCGTAGGAGGCCTCGCGCGCCTTGGCGCTCTTGAGCGCCCGCTCGAGCCGGCTCTCGAACTCGCGGCGGTTGACAAGACCGGTGAGCAGGTCGTGGCTGGCGTGATAGGAGAGGCGCCGGTTCAGCTCGCGCGACTCGCTCACGTCGTGGAACACGAGCACCCCGCCCGCGACGTGCCCGTGGCCGTCGCGGATCGGGGCCGCGGTGCTCTCGACGTACAGCTCGTTGCCATCGCGGCGAATGAGCAGCATGGGCCGCACGGACTTGATCGGGCGGATGCGGCGGATCGCCACCGACAGGGGGTTCTCGAGCGGCTCGCAGGTCTCCTCGTGGAAGGCGCGGAAGATCTCCTCCACCGGGCGGCCCATCGCATCCTCGAGGCGCCAGCCGGTGAGCTCCTCGGCCACCGGGTTGATGTAGTCGATGGTCGAGGCGGCATCGGTGGTGATGACGCCATCGCCGATCGACTGCAGCGTGATCTGCGCGCTCTCCTTCTCGCGAAACAGCGCCTCTTCGTAGAGTTTGCGCTCGGTGATGTCGAGCTCGACGCCCACCAGGCGCAAGAGACGCCCGTGCTTGTCGACGCGCGCCGTGGCGCGGCTGATGACCCAGCGCCACTCGCCGTTGCGGTGGCGCATGCGGTGCGTGCTCTCGAAGATCGGCGTCTTGCCTGCGACGTGATCGCGGATCGCGGCTTGCACGCGCGCCAGATCATCCGGGTGCACGAGGCTGCGCCAGTCGGGTGAGCCGCGCATGTCCTCATCACCGTAGCCGAGCATCGCCTTCCAGCGCGGCGAGAAGTACACCTCGTTGCTCTCGACGTCGAAGTCCCATAAGCCGTCGTTGGCGGCGGCCTGGAAAAGATTGGTGCGTTCCTCGAGCTTGGCGAGCCGCGCCTCGATGCGGATACGCTCAAGGCCGGTCGCCAGACTCGTGCCGATGAGTTTCATGAGCAGCTGCTGGTTCACATCCCAAGCGCCGCGCGGCAGGGTGTGTGCCAGGCCCAGGAACCCGGTCGGCTTGCCCTGCACGCGCAGCGTCACGAGCAGCGCCGAGCCCATATGCAGCTCCGCGAAGCGCGCCGCCTCGGCCGCCTGCTCCTTGCGGGGGCTCCTCGTGTCGCGCAGCTCCGAGAGCCGCAGATGCTCGAGGCGCCCGCGCAGCCAGGGGAAAGCTTCCAGCGCTGTGCCGCTGAGGGCCTCAGGGCGGCATTGCGCGAACGCACTGCGCGCACAGCGCACGTCGGTGAACACCGGATCATCGGGTGTGAGGGCTGCCAGGAAGGCGCAGTCGGCCCCGCTCGCTCCGCGCAGCAGTTCCAGATTGCGACGCAAGCATTCGTCGACGGACTCGCGGCGCATGTTCTGGAAGTCCACCGCGATCTTGGTGCAGACGACGTCCATGCCGAGCACGGGCTTGGGCGTGCGTCCGGTCCAGGCATCAGCCGAGAGAATGTCCGAGGCAGTAAAGTCCGCCGGCTTATCCGGCGGCGGAGTCGTCATTTAGCCGTGACCTCCCACGAAACCGTCGCGCAGCGTAACCATTTGTCCTGGCTCCTGACGCGGCGTCCCGTCACGGAGTTGAAGACCCGTCACCACGATTTATTAGGCGCTTGCGCAGGATTCTCGCACACTGAATCAGGAACACAAGCTAAGGTACTGTTCGCTCACGCTTTACCGGACTTGACAGAATCCGGCGCCGCACCGAGCGTCGCGCCGCTTCAGCGCGCGGGCAAACCGCCCTTCCCCGAGTTTTCCCGCAATCCCCTCAGCGGCGACGCTGCAGCGCCTCGCGCGCGCTCACAAAGAGCCCCTTCAGGCGCGCCTCGAGATGCCGCTCGAGGGTCTCGAGTGTGGCGGCGTCGGTGACGCGCGGCACGTAGCACGGCTCGCCGATGGCGATGACGATGCGCGCGAAGGGCATCGGGATCACGAACTTGTCCCACTTGATCAGCCACGCGCGCGAGGCGGCATAAGCCATCGGCAGGATGGCGCGTCCGGACATCTGCGCGAGCAGCAGCGCTCCGGGCTTGAACTTGAAGCGCGGGCCGCGCGGGCCGTCGGGCGTGATGACCGGTGAAACGTTGTCCTTGACGAGTGCCTGGTAGTAATCGCGCAGCGCACGCGCACCGGTGTGGGTCGAGGAGCCGCGAATCACCGCTCCGCCAAAGCGCCGCACCAGCATGGCGCCGAGTTCGCCATCGACCGAGGGACTGATGAGCCACCCGACGGTGAGTCCGCGCGCGCGCTGCTCGAGCAGGAACTTGCCGCAATACAACTGATGTTGGTGCCAATAGCACGGCACCAGCGAGGGCGCGCGCTTGAGTGCCGCATCTAGATGCTCGATACCGAGGACGCCCACGACGCGCGCGGTGCGCCACCACAGCCGGATGATGCCGGAGCCGAGCGGCACGGCCACCCGATACAGCAGACGGCGCGCGGGAGTCATGCGTCGACCCGAACGCGTGTGGGTTCGGTAGATGGTGTTCTTCAGCTCAGGCTCATCGCCGGCACTCATGGGTGGAACAGCTCCGCGAGCGGCACCGGCCGTGCCTCCACGGCAACGATCGCCACACTCGTCATGACGCAGGCGACGGCGCCGGCGAATTGATCGAGGCGGTGTGCATGCCAGTGCTCGCTGCGACAGCGGGCGCCGGCGCCGTGCAGCTCGACGTCCTTCACGGCCCGCACTCCGAGCCCTGCCGCCTTTACCACCGCCTCGCGTGCCACCCAGTTCTCAAGATGCGCATCGCCGCCAACCTCCACGTCCAGTCCGACCCGTGCACCGCGCAGCGCCGCGCAACCCACGTGCGGACCCGAATGCGCGATGCTGAAGTCTGCGGCCGCGCGCGCGCGCGCGGCGGGCGAAGCGAGCCGCGGCTTCTCGTCGGGGGCGAATATCAGCTCCGACACGTGCACGTGACGGCCGAGGGCGTGCGTGAGCGCGCGCAGCGCGAGCGCCACGCCCGCAAGCGTGGCGTGCGCACGCTCACTGCCCGAGGCCACCGCGAGGCGCTTCAGGTACGGCAACCGCGCAGCGAGTGCCCGGGCCCTCTTTTCCGGCCACTGACCCCGCAGGTCGGTGTGATATAAGATTAAGGTTTGGCTTTCAACAGCTTGCATGACCGCCGCCGCCCCCGCGAAGCTCGAGCCTCCCGAGGCTGAACTGCAATTCGACGTCGGCTCCACGGAGGATTCCCTGGAGCGCATGGTCGAGCTGTTCGCCCGTCATGGGGACACATACCGCGTGTTCGTTCCGGCACGCGGATCTTATACCTATGTCATCCACCACCCCGATGACGTCAAGCGGGTGCTGGTCTCCAACCATCGCAACTACACCAAGGGCTTAGGGCTCGATCGGGTGAAGATCCTGCTCGGCAAGGGCATCATGACGAGCGAGGGCGAGCTGTGGAAGCGCCAGCGCTACATGATGCAGCCCTTCTTCCACCGCCGTGTGCTCACGCGGTTCGCGGGCATCATCGGCGCAGCCAACGCGCGCTTTATCGCCCGCTGGGAGCAACTCACGGCGCGCGGCGAGCTGGTGAACCTCACCGACGAGATGAGCGAGCTCACGCTCGAGATCGTGCTGCGCTCGATTTTCGGCACCGACCTGGACCGGCTGGCGCAGGAGTTAGGCGGCAATCCCTTCGAGGTGCTCACCAAGGAGCCGGGGCGCAACTTGCAGTTCGCCTTCAAGTTCCGCTCGCTCGGCAAGCTTGTGGCGCAGCTGCTCGCGCGCCGGCGCACGCAAAACACCGAGCACTTTGACTTCCTGGCGATGCTCATGAGCGCGCGCGACAAGGATTCCGGCGCCCCCATGGGCGAGCGCGAGCTGATCGATGAGGTCATGACGCTCATCGTGGCCGGCCACGAGACGACCGCGAGCGCTCTTAACTGGACTTGGTATCTGCTTTCGCAGCATCCGCAGGTGGCCGCGCGGCTGCACGCCGAGATCGATGCCAGCGACGAGATTGAGACCCCGAGTCTGGCGCAGGTGGAGTCGCTCACCTACACCCGGCAGGTCGTGAACGAGGCGCTGCGCCTCTACCCGCCCGGATGGTTGCTGTCGCGGCGCGCGATCGAGCCGGACATGCTCGGGGGCTACGCGGTGCCGGCCGGCGCCAATGTGCTGCTGCCGCTTTACCTGCTGCATCGCCACCCAGGCTTCTGGCAGGAGCCGGAGCGCTTCTGGCCGGAGCGTTTCGCGCCCGAGCACGACGCCACACGCGCGCGCTTCGCTTACATGCCCTTTGCCGCCGGTCCACGTCACTGCATCGGCGAAACGCTCGCGCTCTACGAAATGCTGATGCACCTGTATCTGGTCGCACGGCGCTACCGCCTGATGTATGTCCCCGATAAACCCCTGGAGCTGGAAGCGCAGATCAACCTGCGCACGCGCTTTCCGCTGCACATGAGACTGGAACGCCGGTGAGTGCCAAAGCCACGACCCTGATTGAACTGATCGAAGCGAACCGCGGCTTTGCGCGCAACATCACCTATCTGGAGGCGGAAAACGACACCCACACCGTCTCGTTTGCCGAGCTCTACGAGCGTGCGCTCGGCATCCTCTATCACCTGCAGCGCCTCGGCGCGCGCCGCGGCGACAAGCTGATCGTGTTCCTCGGCGACAACGAGCAGTTCATCGACGTCTTCTGGGCGGCGATCCTCGGCGGCATCGTGCCGGTGCCCGTCGCGCTCGGGATCAGCGACGAGCACCGTCACAAGCTGCTGCGTATCGCGCGCCGCCTCGGCAAGCCCTACCTCTATACCGAGCGCCGCTCGCTCGAGCGCATCGGCACGTTTACCGCCCAGGTGGGGGAGGCGCAGCTGTTCGAGGGGCTCCGAGCGCGCACCTTCCTGGTGGATAACCTCGATGACATCTCCCGTCCCGGCAGCGTGCAGAAGGTGGCCGCCACGGATACGGCCTTCATCCAGTTTTCCTCCGGTTCCACGAGTGAACCGAAAGGCGTCGTGCTCACCCACGGCAACCTGCTCGCCAACACCCGCGGTGCCACCGAGGTGTGTGACTTCAACGAGAACGACGTGAGTCTGTCCTGGATGCCCCTCACGCACGACATGGGACTGATCGGCTTTCACCTCGTCATGTTTGCGAACCGGGTGCATGCGCACCTCATGCCGACGGAGCTGTTCGTGCGCCGGCCGCTGTTGTGGCTGTCGTTCGCCTCGCGCGTGCGCGCCACGATCCTGTGCTCGCCGAACTTCGGCTACAAGCACTACCTGAAGGTGCTCGGCGAGCGCGCACCCGAGGGACTGGACCTGTCCGCCGTGCGCCTCATCTTCAATGGCGCGGAGCCCATCTCGGTGGAGCTGTGCGAGGAGTTCCTGACGCGGCTTGCGCCCGCGCAACTCTCGCGCAGCAGCATGTACCCGGTCTACGGCCTGGCCGAAGCCTCACTCGCGGTCGCCTTCCCCCCGCCCGGTGCGCCGCTGCGCACGCTGGCTCTCAACCGTCACCAGATGAATCCGGGTGACGCGGTCGAGCCGGTAGCTCCGGGGGAACGCGATGCGGTGCTTCTGGTGTCGGAGGGCAAGGCCATCCCCTACTGCCGCCTGCGCATCGCGGACGATGCGGATCGGGAGCTCGCCGAGGGGCGCATCGGTCACGTGCAGATGACGGGCGAGAACGTGACGCGCGGCTACTTCGAGGACCCGGCGGCCAACGCCGCCGCCTTTACCGCCGACGGCTGGCTGCGCACCGGGGACCTCGGAGTCATCCACGGCGGGGATCTGTACATCTCCGGGCGCGCCAAAGAGATCATCTTCGTCAACGGACAGAACTACTACCCGCACGATCTGGAGGCGATCGCGCAGCGCGCCCCGGGACTGGAGCTCGGCAAGGTGGTGGCCGCGGGCGTGCGCCTGCCGGGGGAGCAGACCGAGCAGCTGGTGCTGTTCGTGCTCCACCGCGGCGGCATGGAAGAGTTTCTGCCGCTCGCGACGCAGGTGGCGCGCCTCGTGAACGAGCAGACCGGCCTTGAGGTCGCGGAGGTCATCCCCGTCAAGCGCATCCCCAAGACCACGAGCGGCAAGGTCCAGCGGCACCTCTTGGAGGAAAGCTATGCCGCCGGTGAGTTCGCGAGCGAACTGACACAGCTTGCGGCGCTGCGCGCCGCGCAGCGCGACCCGGAGTCCGGCTCGCGCAACGAGATCGAGCAGAAGCTCAAGACCATCTGTGACACTGCCCTCGCCGGCAAGCGGGTCGACATCCACGACAATCTCTTCGAGGTGGGCGCCAGCTCCCTGAAGCTCATCGAGATCCACGAGCAGATCGATCGGGAGTTCCCCGGCCAGGTGGACCTCACCGAGCTCTTTGACTTCCCCACCGTCGCCGAGCTCGCCCAGCACCTGCAGAGCAAGCTCGCCCGGGCCTGAGGGTTTTGCCGCACTGTTTTTTTCTTATATGACCGTATAATGACAGCCCATGGAATTAAGTACCGCGGCCGCCAGCGCCGACGCCCAGCCCACCGAGCGACGCCTCAGCGACTGCGGAATCCGCCCCACCGCGCAGCGGGTGCGGATCGCATCGCTCCTCCTGTCCTCGCCCCAGCACCTCTCCGCGGAGCAGATCCTCGCAAGCCTGCGGGCCGCCGGTGCACGGGTCTCCAAGGCGACCGTCTACAACACCCTGAATCTCTTCGCCGGGCATGGCCTGATCCGCCAACTGTCGGTGGACGGCTCACGCGCCTGGTTCGATTCCAACGTGCAACCGCACTACCACTTCCACGACCTCGCCACCGGGGCCCTGATCGACGTGCCGGTACCGGCCGTGGAGTTCAGCCGCCTGCCGCCCCCTCCCGCCGGCACCGAGGTGGCGGGGATCGATCTGGTGATCAGGCTGCGTAAAAAAATGTAGAATGCCCGGCTTTCCGTGGCGTTAGCCGGGATAGCTCAGTTGGTAGAGCAGCGCATTCGTAATGCGCGGGTCGTAGGTTCGAATCCTATTCCCGGCACCACTCCGGGGGCCTGGCTGATCGGCCCGTCGATTGTCTGCGTCTGCCTGGCGCTTCCCAGGGAAGATTGCCGTTGGGGCGTTTAAACTCCCCGGCGATGCGAACTGGCCGGCTCCAACTGTCGGCCGCCAGCAAAGGAACTACGCTGTGGGCACGAACCTTGAACCGATTCCCGACCCGACCGCCGCCGAGCCGGAACCGATCGCATGGATCGGACGGGAGCGGCCGAGCATCGAGCGCCTGGCTGAGCCTGAGCCGGTGGCGGCCGAGCCGGTGGCGGCGATGACGCCAGGCGCGCCGCGCTCGCGCGCGCGCCTCCTGTGGACCCTCGGTTCCCTCGCCGTGGTGCTGCTGGTCGTGCTCGTCGCCTGGAAGCTCTTCGGCGGTGCGGCCAAACCGGCGCAGGCGACGCTGGCGGACAGCGGTGCCGTCCCACTGGTGAGCGTCATCGTACCGCGGCTGCAGTCGGTGACTTCGAACGTATCCTTTACCGGGGCCATCGCCGCCCGCTACGACATGCCGATCGCTAACGAAGGCGAGACGGGACGCATCGTGGCGGTGTACGTCGAGGCCGGCGATCATGTGAAGCGCGGCCAGATCCTCGCCAAGATCGATGACGCGGTGATGGTGCCGCAGGTGAACCGTCTGGCCGCCTCGCTGGAGCAGGCGCAGGCACAGGCGGCGTTGTCGGCCGCGGAGTACAAGCGCGCCCTGGGTGTCGAGGCTGCCGGCGCCTTGTCCGCAGAGGACATCGAAAAGCGCCGTGCCACGGCGATCACCGATGCGGCCAACGTCAAGGTGGTCGCCGCGCAGCTCGCGGAAGGGCAGGCGCGGCTCGGTCGCACGCGCGTCGTGGCCCCGATCGAGGGTACGGTACTCACACGCGGCGCCGAGGTGGGCCAGATCGCCGCTCCGGGCGGCGCGGCACTGTTTCGCGTCGCCAGCGGTGGGGAAGTGGAAATGCGCGGGCAGATCGCCGAACAGGATCTGGCGCAGGTGAAGGTCGGTCAGCCAGCGACGGTCTATCTGACTGGCATCGACCGCCCCTTCAGCGGCACGGTGCGCCTCTTGGGCGCCATCATCGACCCCGCCACGCGCTTGGGCGACATCCGCATCACGCTCAAGCCGGACCCCGCGTTGCGGCCGGGCGCGTTCGCACGCGCCGAAGTGTCAGTCGAGAAGGCACAGCGTCCGGTGCTGCCGCAGACCGCCGTGCTCGCCGACAGCAACGGGGCTTACGTACTCGTCGTCGACGCCGCCAACAAGGTTCAGCGCCACCCGGTGCGCGTCGCCGGTGTCACCGACGCCGGTGCGATCATCGGCGAGGGTCTCACGGGCACGGAGCGCGTGGTCGCCACCGCCGGCGGCTTCCTGCGCGAGGGCGAGCAAGTGAAGATCGCACCGCCCGCCCCCACCACCTGAGGGCACGCACGCCATGAAGAACATCTCCGCATGGGCGATCCGGCACCCGGTCACCCCGGTCGTGCTATTTGTCGTGCTGCTATTCATGGGCGTGGTCGCGTTCATACGCCTGCCCGTGACCTTGAACCCGGACATCTCCTTCCCCGGCGTCGAAGTGCTGGTCTCGCAGCCCGGGGCATCGCCCCAGGAGATCGAGACCCAGATCATGCAGAAGATCGAGGCCGCAGTCGCCGGCATCGGCAACATCGACAACATTACTTCGCTTGCGATCGAGGGCCAGTCGCGCGTCTTCATCGAGTTTGCGATCGGCACGCCGATCGATCGCGCGGTTGCCGACGTGCGCGACGCTGTCTCCAAGGTGCGTGTCGATCTGCCCCAAGGCATCCAGGAGCCGGTGGTGCAGCGCCTGGACATTGACCAGGAGACCGCCGTCTTCGCGGTCAGCTCGAGCGTGCTCACGGACGAGGAGCTGTCCTGGTTCGTGGATAACGCCATCAGCAAGCGGCTGCTGAACCTCGAAGGCGTCGCGCAGGTGTCGCGCGGTGGCGGCGTCAACCGCGAGATCCGCGTGGAACTTGACCCGGCGCGCATGCAGGCGCTCGGCGTAACCGCAGCCCAGGTGAACCTGCAGTTGCGGCAGCTGAATCTGGACTCCCCGGGTGGGCGCGCCCAGGTCGGCGGCGGCGAGCAGGCGATCCGCGTGCTGGGCGAGGCACGCACCGCGCGCGCGCTCGGCGACACCCAGATCGTGCTGCCGGGCGGGCGCTTTGCGCGTCTGTCGGATCTGGCGACCGTCAAGGACTCCGTCGGCGAGATCCGATCGATGGCGCGCTTGAACGGGCGTCCGGCAACGACCTTCAGCGTCTCCAAGGCCAAGGGAACCTCCGACGTCACGGTGATGAAGGAAGTGGATGCGGAGCTCGCCAAGATCCGCAAGGAAAACCCGCACGTCACGATCACCGAGGTCTTCACCACCGTCGTCTACACCGAGCAGACCTACCATGCGGCGATGGAGGCACTGCTCGAGGGCTCGGCGCTCGCGGTACTGGTGGTGTTCCTGTTCTTGCGCGACGGGCGCGCCACGGCGATCTCGGCGCTCGCTATCCCGCTGTCGGCCATTCCAACTTTTGCGTTCATGCAGTGGATGGACTTCACCCTGAACTCGATCAGCCTGCTGGCGCTGTCGCTGGTGGCGGGCGTCTTGGTCGACGATGCCATCGTTGAGATCGAGAACATCGTGCGTCACATGCGTATGGGCAAGAGCGCCTTCCAGGCCGCACTGGATGCCGCGGACGAGATCGGACTTGCGGTGGTGGCGTGCTCCGCCACCATCATCGCCGTATTCCTGCCGGTGAGCTTCATGGGCGGGCTCACCGGGCAGTACTTCAAGCAGTTCGGACTCACGGTTGGAGCGGCTGTGTTTTTCTCGCTCCTCGTGGCGCGGCTCATCACGCCCGTGCTGGCCGCGTATACGCTGAAGGCGGGCGCGATCGCCCCGCACACGGACGGCCCGATCATGTCCTGGTACCAGGGCGTGCTGCGCTGGGCGACCAGCCACCGCTGGAAGACCCTGGGGATGGGCTTCGCGTTCTTCGTGCTGTCGATCATCGGCCTCATGTTCGTGCCCAAGGCCTTTATCCCGCCCTCGGACGACAGCTACACCGAGCTCAACGTTGAGCTGCCCCCGGGTGCGCGCCTCGAGGACACGGCCGCGGTCGCGGGGACCGCCTACCGGATACTTGCTCGCCAGCCGGAGGTGGCTTCGGTGCTGGAGAAGATTGGCGGCGATGACTTCGGCGAAGTGCGCACCGCGGTGCTGCAGATCAACCTGGTGAAGCCGAGCGAGCGAAAGGCCTCGCAGCGCCAGTTCGAGGATCGCCTCACCAACGACATGGCGACGATCCCGGATGCGCGCATCCACTTCAACCGCAACGGCAACGGCCGCGACGTGAACATCTACATCACCGGCGACAACCCGCAGCTGGTGGAGTCGAGCGCCCGCAAGCTCGTCGAGGAGATGCGCGGGCTGCCGATCCTGCGTGATGCCGGCATCGACGGCGACATGCCGCGCCCGGAGATCCTCATCCGCCCACACCTGGACCTCGCCTCACAGCTCGGCGTGACCGTGGCCTCACTCAGTGACACCATTCGTATCGCCACCCTGGGAGATCTGGATCAAAACAGCGCCAAGTTCTCCCTCGCCGACCGTCAGGTGCCAATTCGCGTGAGCCTGAGCGAGGACAGCCGGCGCGACTTGTCGACGCTCGAGAACCTGCCGGTTCCCACCGCTCTGGGCGGCGCGGTGCCGCTGAAGGCGGTCGCCGACATCGTCTTCGGCGAGGGCCCGACGCGCGTGCGCCGCTACGACCAGGCGCGGCGCCTGTCGATCGTCGCTGATCTGAACGGCGTTGAGCTCGGTACCGCCATGGACAAGATCCGCGCGCTGCCGGCGCTGAAGAACCTGCCCCCGGGCGTGCGGCGCGTGGACGTCGGCCAGGCGAAGTACATGAACGAGATGGCCATGAACATGCTGATCGCGCTGGTCACTGGCATCCTCATGGTGTTCGCCGTGCTGGTGCTGCTGTTTGCGCGCGTGCTGCAGCCCATCACCATTCTCTCTTCGCTTCTGCTCTCCTTCGGCGGCGCCGTGGCGGCGCTGATGATTACCGGCAGCGCGTTGTCGCTCGGCGCCTCGATCGGCTTGCTGATGCTCATGGGCATCGTCGCCAAGAACGCGATCCTGCTGGTGGACTTCGCCATCGAGGAGATGCGCGCTGGCAAGGACCGCCTGACGGCAATCCTCGAGGCGACCCACAAGCGCGCCCGTCCGATCGTCATGACCACCGTGGCAATGGTGGCGGGCATGATCCCCGTGGCCATAGGTCTGGGCGGGGACACCTCGTTCCGCCAGCCCATGGCGGTCGCCGTCATCGGTGGCCTGATCACCTCCACCGCACTCACGCTGGTCATCGTGCCGGCACTGTTCACCGTGATCGATGACGTCGAGCGCTGGCTGGCGCCGAAGTTCGGACGGGTACTGACCTCGCAGCCCACCCCCCCGCGCGTGCGTCCGCAACCTCATGCCGTCAACTAGGTGCGATGCTGACCGAGGCCTCAGCGAACAACACCGCCGAGCCTGAAGTTCCTGAAGGTGGTGCGCCCGCGCGGCCCGCCTGGTGGGTGCGCCTGCTGGCGCGCATCCCGTTTAGTCTCCTGTATGGTTTTGCGAGTCTGCTCGGCTGGCTGTCGGTACGCGTGTATCCGTACCGCCTGCACGTGGTGCGCGAGAACCTCATCAAGGCGTTTCCGGATTACGACGAGGCGCAGCTGCGCGCCGTGATCGCCGGCTACTACCTGGCCTTCGCGCAGCTGCTGGTCGAGATCATCAAGTCCGCCGCCATGGCGCCCGCCGAATTCCGTCGGCGCGTGCGGCTCGTGAATTTGGAGCTGGCGCGCGAGCACCTCGATCGGGGGCAGTCGGTACTGCTCGTGGCCGCGCATCAGGCCAACTGGGAATGGATGCTGCTCGCGCTTTCGCTCGAGCTCGGCTATCCGCTCGATGCGGCCTATAAGCCCCTCGTCGACAGCTGGGCGGAGCGCGAGATGAAAAAGCTGCGCACGCGCTTCGGCAGCCGCCTGGTCCCGGCGAAAGACCTGTTGGCGGACATCATCAAGCGTCGCGGCATCGTGCGCGCGGTGGCGATGGTCGCTGATCAGGAACCGACCACGAGCGAACACAAGCACTGGACGCGCTTCTTAAACCGCGACACGGCCTTCTTTATGGGGCCCGAGGAGCTCGCGCGGGTGACGCGCTTCCCCACCTTCTTCATGGGTATCAAACGCTGCGGGCGCGGCCACTACGAGATGCAGTTCACGCCGCTGTGGTCTCAGGGGGAGGTGCTCGCCGCGGGTGCGCTCACCGAGCGTTACGCGCGCCTCGTCGAAGCCCAGATCCGTGCCGCACCCTCCGACTGGCCCTGGTCGCACAAGCGCTGGAAACTGAAAAGGTCGCTGTATCAGAACCGCACGCGCGCCGGCGGCTAAGCTCATCCTGACGTTCCATCCGGGGCGACCGTAACGTCCGGCGGGCGCCTGCGCTGCGTGACCGAAACCGATCTCACTCAGCCGCGTGAGTGCCGCGGCCCAGCGCCCGGGTTTTGCGCCCCACCTAAAAAAATTCCCGCGGGAACGGAAACCCTGCCCCTGCGCGGCGCGCACTTACGCGCGTGTGAATTGAGCCCGAAAGGGGCGGCATGCACTCACGATTACTGCGACGCTGCGGCGCGCCGCTGGCTGCGCTGCTGCTCGTGGCCTGCGCGGGCAACGGCGACGGACTCAACGCCGAGGGTGAACCGATCGGTTCGGGCGGCACGTCCAACGAGCCGCTGACGGCCGACTTCCAGTCCATCCAGGACAACGTGTTCACGCCGATCTGCGTGCGCTGTCACAGCGGCGCCTCAGCCCCAGAGGGCCTGCAGCTGGATGCCGCCCACAGCTATGCGCTGCTCGTGGGCGTGCCCAGCACCGAAGTGCCGAGCATCGAGCGCGTGGATCCCGGCAAACCTGATGACAGCTACATCGTGCTCAAGCTCGAGGGCGCCCCCGGCATTGTCGGTGTGCAGATGCCCTTCGGCGGCCCGTACCTGCCCCAGTCGACCATCGACGTGATCCGCCAGTGGATCACAAACGGCGCCCCGCCCGCCTCAGGCGCGAGCCCTGCGGCCGCCTTTGCACTCGCGGCCACCTCGCCCCCGGATCACGCGTACCTGCAAGGGGCGCCGCCGCAGATCCTCGTGGCCTTTACCCACGAGATCGACTTCTCACTCCTCAACGAGACGACGGTGGTTCTCGAGCGCCTGGATGCAGAGGCGGCCGTGGCGTTGCCGGCGCGCCTGGCGCTCGCCCGCGGCAACCCGGCCGCGGTGCTGCTCGTGCCGGCAAATCCCCTGACGCCCGGCAGCTACCGGGTGCGCCTGCGCGGCACGGGCGCTGCGGCGCTTGCAGACGTGGGCGGGCAGGTGCTCGGTACGGATGCCACATTCGAGTTCACCGTGGCTGACTCACCGTGAGCCGTCGCGCGCGCTTGAGCCTCTGGGGGTTTGCCACCGCCGCGCTGCTCGCCGCGGCAGCGGCGCAGGCGGAACCGTACCTGGCGGTCGCCAACGGCTACAAGTGCGGTCAGTGTCACGTGAATCCCACCGGCGGCGGGGAGCGCACGCCCTTCGGCGAGATCTTCTCCCAAACCGTCCTGCCCGCGCGGCACCTGGACACCGGGGACCTGTGGACTGGGCAGCTCAACCGCTACATTTCAATCGGCGGTGATCTGCGCTACGAGTTCACCGTGCAGCAGGTGCCCAAGGCCCAGACCACCAATCAGTTCCAGCTGCAGCAGGCACGCGTATATCTGGAGGCCAGCGTGATTCCGGATCGGCTCTTAGTCTACGTCGATGAGCAGGTCGCCCCGGGCGGGGCCCTAAACCGCGAGGCCTGGGGCATGTTCTGGTGGGACGATCACACCTGGTACGTGAAGGCGGGGCAGATGTACCTGCCCTTCGGACTGCGGCTGCAGGATCAGACCGCGTTCGTGCAGCAGATCACGAACATCAACATGACCACACCCGATCAGGGACTGGAGGTCGGCTGGGAAAAAGGCCCCTGGGATGCGCAGCTCGCGGTGAGCAACGGCACCGCCGGCGGCGCCCCCACGAGCAACGGCAAGCAGGAGAGTCTGCAACTGCAGTACGTGCTGACGCGCTGGCGCTTCGGGGGGGCCGCCAACTTCAACGACTCTTCCGCAAGCGGCAGCCGCGATGCCTTCGGACTCTTCGGTGGACTAAAGACCGGCCCCATCGCGTGGCTCGCGCAGGTGGATATCGTCAACGACCATAGCCTCCCCCCGGGCCCGGGCGGCGGCTCGCGCAAACTGGCCACGCTGCTCGAGGCGGACTACGCCCCCGCGCGCGGCCACAACGTCAAGGTGACCTATGAGTACCTGGATCCGGACCGCGAGGTGTCGAACGATCAGCAGACGCGCTGGAGCTTCGTGTATGAGTTCACGCCCATCCAGTTCCTACAGCTGCGCGCCGGTGCGCGTCTGGGGGATGGCATCCCGCAGCTGCCGGTGGAGCACCTGAAGCTGTACTTCCTCGAGCTACACGGATTCTTCTGACTTGCGCCGCAGCTCGCGCGGCAGCGCGAAGAACACCGTCTCTTCGCGCCCAGCCACTTCCGCGGGGGTCTGTGCGCCCCAGGCCGCGAGCTGCATCACCACCTGCTGCACCTGAAGCTCGGGGGCGGAGGCGCCGGCGGTCACACCCACCGCGCGCTTGTCGGTGAACCACTCGGCGCGCAGATCCTCGGGCCCGTCGATCAGGTAACCGGGAATGCCGGCACGCTCAGCGAGCTCGCGCAGGCGGTTGGAGTTGGAGCTGGTACGGGAACCCACGACCAGCAGCACGTCGCACTGCTCGAGCAGTTTCTTCACCGCATCCTGGCGATTCTGCGTGGCGTAGCAGATGTCCTCGCGGCGCGGCGTGGCGAGCTTGGGGAAACGCGCGCGTAGGGCGGCGACGATCTCGGCGGTGTCATCCACCGACAGCGTCGTCTGGGTGACGAAGGCGAGGCGCTCCGCATCACGCACCGTGAGGCGGTTGACGTCGGCGACGTTCTGCACCAGGTGAATGCGGCCGCCGCCGGAAGCATCAAAACGCCCCATGGTGCCTTCGACCTCCGGGTGCCCGGCGTGTCCGATGAACAGCACGTCGCGTCCCTCGCGCGCATAACGCTGCACCTCCATATGCACCTTGGTCACGAGCGGACAGGTGGCGTTGAAGACGGTGAGCTGGCGGCTGCGCGCCTCCTCCTCCACCGCACTGGAGACGCCGTGGGCGGAGAAGATCACGATGCTGCCGCCGGGGACCTCGGCGAGCTCATCGACGAACACCGCGCCGAGGGCGCGCAGGCGTTCCACCACGTGACGGTTGTGCACCACCTCGTGGCGCACGTAGATCGGTGCCCCGAAGAACTCCAGCGCCCGCTCCACGATATCGATAGCCCGATCCACCCCGGCGCAGAAGCCGCGCGGATTGGCGAGTAGCACTTGCATCAGGCACGCCCCTTGCGGCCCGCGCGGCTCTCGCGCCAGGCATCAAGCAGCAGCAGGGCCGCGCCGATGGTGATCGCGGAATCGGCCACATTGAAGGCCGGGAAATAATGGTGTTGCCAGTGCACGTGGATGAAGTCTACCACCCGCCCGTGCAGCAGCCGGTCGAGCATGTTGCCGAGCGCCCCGCCGGCGATCAGGGCCAGCCCGCAGGCGAGCAGTCCCTGGGTGCGCGCCTGCAGACGCCGCAGCCAGACGAGGAGCACCGCGCTCACCGCGAGCGCCAGGAGCACGAACAGCCAGCGCTGCCAGCCGGAAGCTTGGGCGAGGAAACTGAAGGCGGCGCCCGTGTTGTAGGTGAGGATGATGTCGAGCACCGGCGCCACGTGCACGCGTTCAAAGAGCGCAAAGTGGTGCACCATCCAGGCCTTCACGAGCTGATCCACGCCGATGACCGCGATCGTCAGCGGCAGGTAGCGCCAGCCGCTGTGCGCGAGCGCGGGCAGCGTGGGGCGCGCGCGTACGCCTGTGGCCAGGCGGGCATCGTGCAACTCAGTCATACGAACTCTCTTAACTCACCCGGGCCCTCGAGGTTACTGACGCAGCGCAGGCACAGCTGCGGGTGGCGGCGGTCGGCCCCGACGTCCGCGCGGCGCTGCCAGCAGCGCACGCACTTCGCATCGGTGGTGGGCGCAACACTCACCCATACCCCCGCAGAGCCGGTGTTCACCGCGGCCACCGCGCCCGCCGGGGGCTCGCTCGTGGCGTGCACGCGGGCCTCCGAGGTGATGAGGAGGAAGCGCAGCTCCGCACCGAGCGCAGCATAGCGCGGGTATTCGGCCGGCGTGCAGTACACGTCCACCCGGGCATCAAGCGGCGCGCCGATCGCACCGCCGTCGCGCAGCTTCTCCAACTCGCGCGTCACGTCCGTGCGCAGCGCGATGAGCGCGTCCCAGTCGATCGTCGCGGCGGGCACGGCGGGCAGCACATGCCAGGTGGCGTGGAAGACCGACTCGGGTCGCGCCCCCGGCAAGTAGCGCCACACCTCTTCCGCGGTGAAGGACAGGATGGGCGCAAGCCACCGTACCATGCTCTCGGCGATATGAAACATGACCGTCTGCGCCGAGCGGCGCGCGCGCCCGGCCGCAGGCGTCGTGTACAGGCGGTCCTTGATGACGTCGAGGTAAAAGCCGCCCAGGTCAACGCTGCAGAAGTTATGCACCTTCTGGTAGATGAGGTGAAAGGCGTAGCGGGCGTAGGCCTCGATGATCTCCGCCTGCAGCGCGTGTGTGCGCGCGAGCACCCAGCGATCGAGCGCCAGCAGCTCCTGCGGCGGCAGCGCATCGCGCGCCGGATCAAAGCCGTGCAGGTTACCGAGCAGGAAGCGCAGCGTGTTGCGCATGCGCCGATAGGAGTCCGCCATGCGCTTGAGGATCTCGTCGGAGACGGCGATCTCGTTCGCATAGTCGGTGGCCGAGACCCACAGCCGCAGCACATCGGCGCCCAGACTGTTCACCACCTTCTGCGGGGCGATGACATTGCCGAGGGACTTGGACATCTTGCGGCCCTTCTCATCGACGGTGAAACCGTGCGTGAGCACGCCCTTGTACGGCGCCCGCTCGTACAAGGCCTCCGACATGAGGAGCGAGGAGTGAAACCAGCCGCGGTGCTGGTCGGAACCCTCCAGGTACAGTTCCACCGGCGCGGCGATTTCCGGCCGCTCCGTGCCCACGCATTCGAAGGACAACCCCGAGTCGGCCCACACGTCCATGACGTCAGTGACTTTGTCGTAGTGCTCGGCGTCCTCGCCCAGGAGCTCGCCCGGCTCAAGTGCAAACCAGGCGTCGATCCCGCCCTCGGCCACCCGCGCCGCGGCCGCCTCGATGAGCGCCGGCGTGCGCGGGTGCAGCGCGCCGCTCACCTTGTGTACAAACAGCGGGAGGGGTACGCCCCAGGTTCGCTGGCGCGAGATGCACCAGTCCGGGCGGGTCTCGATCATGCCGCTGATGCGCGACTCGCCCCAGGCGGGCGTCCACTGCGCGCCCTTGATGTCGCGCAGCGCGTGCTCGCGCAGGTGCGCCCGCTCCATGCTGATGAACCACTGCGGCGTGGCGCGAAAGATGACGGGTGACTTGTGGCGCCAGCACACCGGGTAGCTGTGCCGGTAGGGCTCCTCGTGCAGCAGCTCCCCGGCCGCGGCAAGGGCGCGACTGATCACAGGATTCGCCTCATCGACCCGAAGTCCGGCGACCAGCGGGGTGTCGGGCAGGAAGCGCCCGTCGTTGCCGACCGGGTTCGATACGGTCAGACCGTAGCGCTGCCCGATCGCGAAGTCCTCCTGCCCGTGTCCGGGAGCGGTGTGCACGGCACCCGTGCCCGCATCGAGTGTTACGTGCTCGCCCAGGATCACCGGCACCGCACGCTCCTGCAGGGGATGCTGCAGCAGCAACCCCTCGAGGGCGCGGCCTTCAAAGCGCGCGAGCACGCGCCCGGCGCTCATCCCGTAGCGCGCCAGACAGCTCTCGGCGAGCTGCGCCGCCAGGATCAGCCGGCGCACCGCCTCATCGCGACGCGCTTCGATGAGCACGTAGCCGAACTCTGCGCGTAGCGCCACGGCCTGATTGGCGGGCAGTGTCCAGGGGGTCGTGGTCCAGATGACGACGTCGACGGCGGCGGCGCCGAGCTCGAGCTCACCCACGCCCACGCGCGCAGCGAGGTCGGCGTTATCCAGGACCCGAAACCCCACGTCGATCGCCGGCGACACCAGCTCTTCGTACTCAACCTCAGCCTCGGCGAGCGCCGAGCGGCAGTCGAGGCACCAGTACACCGGCTTCACGCCCTTATAGAGGTGGCCGTTCTCGATGATGCGGCCAAAGGCGCGCAGCTGCTGCGCCTCGTAGCGCGGCGCCATGGTGAGATAGGGCCGCTCCCAGTCCCCGAGGATCCCCAGACGCTTGAAGTCCGCGCGCTGCAGCTCGATCTGCTCGTGTACATAAGCGCGGCAGGCCGCCCGGAACGCACGCGCGTCGAGCTTCACACCCGGTCGCCCGTGCTTCTTCTCCACCTGCAGCTCGATGGGCAGGCCGTGGCAGTCCCAGCCCGGGATGTAGGGGGAATCGTAGCCATCGAGAGAGCGGGACTTGACGACGATGTCCTTGAGGATCTTGTTCACCGCGTGCCCGATGTGGATCGCCCCGTTGGCATAGGGGGGTCCGTCGTGCAGCACAAACCGCGGGCGCCCGCGCGCGAGCGCGCGCAGCTTCGCGTAAGTGCCGCGCTCGTCCCAGGCGCGCACCGCCGCCGGCTCGCGCTGCGCAAGATCCGCCTTCATCGGAAAATCCGTCTGCGGCAGGTTGATCGTGTGCTTGTAATCAGCCATGTCGTTTACGTCTTAAGCCTCAAGGATGCTCCGTGCCTGGGCCGCATCCAGCTGCATCTGCGCGCTGAGCGCCTCGAGCGATGCGAAGTGCGCCTCCTCGCGCAGCTTGGCGACAAATTCCACCGCGATCTCGCGCCCGTACAGATCGGCATCAAAATCAAACACGTGCGCCTCGAGCAGCGCCTCGCTCCCGGCCACGGTCGGGCGCGTGCCGAGACTTGCGACCCCGGGAAGCGCCTGCGCGGCGATACCGTGCACGCGCACGGCAAACACGCCAGCCACCGGCGCGCGCCGCCGCTCGAGCGGCAGGTTGGCCGTGGGAAACCCCAGCTCGCGCCCCAGGCGCTCACCGGCGCGCACGCGCGCGCGCATCGACCAGGGGCGTCCGAGCCAGGCGGCCGCGCGCGCGAAGTCCGAGGCGGCGAGCGCAGCGCGCACGCCGCTGCTGCTGATGCGCTCGCCCCCAAGCGTCACCGCGGGCAGCACTTCCACCTCAAAGCCCAGCTGCCGTCCGGCCTCGGCGAGCACCGGCGCGGTCGCCTCGCCGTTTTTGCCGAAGCGAAAATCATGCCCAACCACGACGCTCTCGGCGCCCAACTCGCGCGCGAGCAGCCTTGCGAACTCCCCCGCCGACAGGTTACGCAAAGCCCCATCGAAGCGCAGCAGGCACAGGTAATTGAGCGACGTCGGCTCAAGGATCCGCCAGCGCTCACGCAGGCTCGTCAGTCGCGCCGGCGGCTGCTGCGGCTGCAGGTACTCCCGCGGCAGCGGCTCGAAGGTGACGACGACGGAAGGCCGCCCGCTCGCGTCCGCGCGCTCTCTGAGGCGCCCCAGGAGCGCCTGGTGGCCCAGATGCAGCCCATCGTAGGAGCCAACCGTCACGACACAGCCCTTGCCGGGTGTGCGCAGGCCGGCGAGTCCGCGAATGAGCTTCATGATCCCTTAACTTATTGATACAGATCGGCAAATTGACTAAATACGGTCGCGGCCGCGGTCCGGCCGCCAGTTTATGTGAATGTGGGGACGCTTGCCGCGTTCGCGAAGCGGCGACGCGTTGACAAGGGCCGCGGCGATACGGAAACTACCGCCCCCGCGATCGGGGACCGTTCTTTAGATTAGGAAGATTTCGTGGCCAATACCAAGTCCGCCGAGAAGGCTGCCCGCCAGGCTGAGAAGCACCGCGCCCGTAACGTGGCGCTGCGCTCGCGCATGCGCACCGCCGTGCGCAACGTGACGGCGGCCGTTGCCGGCGGCGACAAAGAGGCGGCCCGGTCGAACTATCAGAAGGCGGTCCCGGTGATCGACTCATTGGTGAGCAAGCAGATTATTCACCGCAATAAGGCTGCACGGCACAAGAGCCGTCTGGCAGCTCGCATCCGCGCGATGCAGTGAGGCTGTGATGAACGTGAACGACAAGGCGCGTATCCCGATTCCCGTGGTGCCGACCCCTCTTAAGCTGCGCCCGGCGGCGCGACGCCAGCATCTTCTGGAGATGATGCGCGCGCGCGTGCCGAGCGGTCCTGCACTTCCAAAAAAGTCATAACTGCCTCGCACAGCGCGCGCGTGCCCTCGCCGGTTGCCCCGGAGATGAGGAAGTACGGACCGCGATGACGTAGCGCGCGCACGATGGCCGCGGCGCGCTTCTTTGCCTCCGGCACCGGCAGCAGATCGATCTTGTTGATGAGGAGCCAGCGCGGCTTCAGCGCGAGTTCCTTGCTGAACTTCTTCAGCTCCTCCACGATCGCGCGCGCATCCTTCACCGGATCCGCCGCCGGGTCCGGGGGTAAGACATCCACCAGGTGCAGCAGCAGGCGTGTGCGCTGCAGGTGCTTCAGGAAGCGCAGCCCCAAGCCCGCCCCCTCGGCCGCCCCCTCGATGAGACCGGGGATGTCCGCCATCACGAAGCTGCGGTGCTGGCCGACCTCCACCACCCCGAGGTTCGGGTGCAGTGTGGTGAAGGGATAGTCGGCGACCTTGGGTTTGGCGGCCGAGACCGCGCGGATGAGCGTCGACTTGCCCGCGTTCGGTAAGCCGAGCAGGCCCACATCCGCGATCAGTTTCAGTTCGAACTCAAGCGAGCGCTTCTCTCCGGGCAACCCCGGACCGAACTGACGCGGGGAGCGGTTGGTGCTGGACTTGAAACGCTGGTTGCCCCAGCCGCCCTTGCCGCCGCGCGCCACGAGCAGCTCCTGGGCGTCGTGCGTGAGATCGCCCAGGATCTCCTGTGTGTCGGCATCGCGCACCACCGTACCGATGGGTACCGGGACGTACAGATCGCTGCCGCCGCGGCCGGTGCAGTCGTTCGCGCCGCCCGCCTCACCGTGCGCCGCCTTGAAGGTGCGCGCGATGCGAAAGTCCGCGAGCGTGTTGATGCCCGTGGCCGCGCGCAGGTAGACGCTGCCGCCGTTGCCGCCGTCCCCGCCGTCCGGGCCACCGAACGGCACAAACTTCTCGCGCCGGAAACTGGTACTGCCGCGGCCGCCGTTGCCGGCCTGGACGCGCGTTTTGGCCTCGTCGACGAATTTCATGTTGGGGCACTGTAGCGCAAATGAAACCCCCGGCGCGGCGGCCGGGGTCTGCGGTTCTTCGCGCGCGGCGCGAGGGCTCTAGGCCTTCTCGGGCACCCCGGGCACCACGTTGACGTACATGCGCTGCTCGGCACCTTTCTTCTGGAAGTGCACCTTACCGGTCACCTTGGCGAACAGGGTATGGTCGGTGCCGACGCCGACATTCGTGCCCGCACGCACCTGCGTACCGCGCTGACGCACGATGATGTTGCCGGCCAGCACCTGCTCGCCGCCAAAGCGCTTCACGCCCAGGCGTTTGGAGTGCGAATCGCGGCCGTTCTTGGTACTGCCGCCTGCCTTTTTGTGTGCCATGTCCTTACCGCATCCTCAAATGAGCGCTTCAGCCGGCGCTGATGTCCGTGACCTTCACCTCAGTGAAGTGCTGGCGGTGATTCTTCTGGCGCAGATAATGCGCCCGGCGCTTGAACTTCACGATGGAGATCTTCGCGCCCTTGCCGTGGCGCACGACAGTGGCGAGCACCTTACCGCCCTTGAGCGTAGGCTTGCCCACCTTCACGTCCGCCCCCTCCCCGACCAGGAGCACTTCGCCGAAGGTGACGGTGGCACCCGGCTCCGCGTCGAGCTTCTCCACACGCAGCACGCCGTCTTTCGTCACCCGATACTGTTTACCACCCGTGGCGATGACCGCGTACATAGTCGTATGAAGAGAATGGGGTTACGGAAAGGCCGCGCATTCTACTGGCGCACCCCCTCCCGGTCAAACGACGTTTTCCCCAAGAGCAACAGAGACTTAAGCCGCCCTCGCCGCCCCCGTGGCCCGGCCCGCTTACATTTCTCCAAAAGCGCTCCGGTCGGCTAGGATGCGTAAGCCCCGGTGAAGGGATCTATGAACGCATCACTTTCGGAACACCCCCTGGCGGCTGCCATGAGCCTGACGGAGATCCGCGCCCTGGTGCAGGCGGACCTGCGGGCCGTGGACGGGGTCATCCGCTCGCGCTTAAAGAGCGCCGTGCCCCTCGTGGATCAGATCGCCGAGCACATCATTTCCGGGGGCGGCAAGCGCCTGCGCCCCATTCTGGTGGTACTCACCGCACGGGCCTGCCGCATCGAGACCGAAGCGCACATCGAGGCGGCGGCGTTCATCGAATTCATCCACACGGCGACCCTCTTGCACGATGACGTGGTCGATGGTTCCTCGCTGCGGCGCGGCCGGGATACCGCGAACCGCGTATTCGGCAACCAGGCGAGTGTGCTGGTCGGAGACTTCGTTTATTCGCGCGCCTTCCAGATGATGGCCGCGCTCGCGCGGCAGCCGGTCATGGAGGTTATGGCCGAGGCCACCAACGTCATCGCCGAAGGTGAGGTGCTGCAGCTGATGAATGCACGTGACCCGGATACCACCGAGGCGCGCTACCTGGAAGTGATTCACCGCAAGACGGCAAAGCTCTTCGAGGCCGGTGCCGAGGTCGCGGCGGTACTGGCGGGTGTGGCACCGGAAGTGCGCCAGCGCCTCGCCGCCTACGGGCGCCACCTCGGCACCGCGTACCAGCTGGTCGATGACGTACTCGACTACCGCTCCAACCCCAAGGAGCGCGGCAAGAACCTCGGGGATGACCTGGCGGAGGGCAAACCGACGCTGCCGCTCATCTATGCACTGAGGAACGGCACCGAGACGCAGCAGGCGGCGATCCGCGAAGCCATCCGCCGCGGAGGCCTTGCGCAGCTGGAACCGGTGATCGCCGCCATCGATGCGACCGGCGGACTTGAGTACACCGCAGAACTTGCGCGCCAGCAGTCCGAGCAGGCGCTGGCGGCACTGACAGTGCTGCCCGACTCCTCTTATAAGGATGGACTGGCCGCGCTCGCCCGCTTCGCGGTCGAGCACACGGCCTGAAGATTCAACGGCGCTTGGGGCGACCGCGCCCTTTGCGCTCCTCATCCTGGGCAGCGCGCGCATTGCTCTGCACCAGACACAGCCCCTAGACTGCGCCCCTTCAACTGGAACGGACGCGCCCATGGTCAACGCTAACAAGTGTCTTGCCCGTCACCACCCACACATCATCGGCGCCCTCGCGCTCGCCGCGGCGCTCCTACTTGGCGTCGCCTCGGCCGCACGAGCGGCCGATGCCGGCGCAGAAACCATCGTCCTCAAGGCGGCGCACATGTTTGATTCGACCGGCACCGCCCTTAAGAGCGGCGCGGTCATCGTCGTGCAGGGCGATCGCATCGTTTCGGTGGGGGCCGCGGCGCCCGCTAATGCGCGCGTCATCGATCTCGGGGACGCGACGCTGTTGCCGGGATTCATCGATGCGCACACGCACCTGACGATGGAGTTCGAAAGGGACTACTACCACTTCGTCTACACCCGCATGATGCGTTTCCCTGCCGAACAGGCTCTCTACGGCGCCTTGTACGCACGGCGCACGCTCGAGGCGGGCTTCACCACCGTGCGCAACGTCGGCGCCAACGACTTCGTCGACATCGGCCTGCGCAACGCCATCAACGCCGGCGTGACCGAGGGTCCGCGCATGCTGACCGCTGCCCATGGCATCGGCTCACCCGGCGGCCATTTCGATGACTATCCCTTTCCGCCCGAGCGCGTTAAGCCCGACGGCCCGATCGAGGGCATCTGCAGCGGACCGGAGCAGTGCCGCGAGGCGGTGCGCTACCAGATGAAGTGGGGGGCGGACCTCATCAAGATCGCCGCAAGCGGCGGCGTGCTCTCCGAATCCGATCCGGTGGACGTGCCGCAGCTCACGCCCGAGGAGCTCACCGCGATCGTCACCGAAGCGCACAAATGGAACCGCAAGGTGGCCGCTCACTGCCACGGCGATGCCGCAGCGCGTCTGGCGATCGCCGCCGGCGTCGATTCCATCGAGCATGGCAGCTTTCTCACCGAGGACACGCTGAAGATCATGAAGGCCAAGGGCGTGTGGCTCGTGCCGACACGCATGGCGGTGTACTGGGTGAGCAAGGAGGCGGATCACTACCCGCCCAAGATCGCCGCCAAGGCGCGCGCGGCCGCCGCGGCTCACGACAAGATGTTCCGCACCGCACTGCGCATCGGCGTGCCCATTGCCTTCGGCACCGATGCCGGGGTTTATCCGCACGGCATGAACGCTATGGAGTTTGGGCTGATGACCGCTCTGGGCATGAAACCCACGGCGGCGCTCCTGGCCGGGACGCGCGATGCCGCGAAGCTTCTGGGGGTAGACGGTGAAGTCGGTACGCTCGAAGCGGGCAAGGTCGCCGATATCGTCGCGGTGCCTGGGAACGTCCTGAGCGACATCCACGCCACCGAGCATCCGGTGTTCGTGATGCACCTGGGGCACATCGTGGTGCAGAAAGCTGGGACTTAGCGCGTTATTTGATGCCGGGGGTGCGGTTGAGTACACTGCGCGGCCCGCTGCCGGCTCTGTCCGGGTGCGGGCGGCGCATCAAACTCGGGGTGTAGCTCAGCCTGGTAGAGCACTACGTTCGGGACGTAGGTGTCGCAGGTTCAAATCCTGTCACCCCGACCAGTAATGACAAGCACTTGTCCGGACCAATAGCCCACTAACTGCAGGCGTGCGGGATCGCCCTAGGCCTCCGGGTCGAGCCGCTTCCACAGATCGATGAGCGTGTTGCGCATCTCTTCCACTGCGGAGCGCCCCGGCCCGTCGGTTAGCATCGGCAGGTGGTCGTAGGCGCGCTTGAGCATGCCGACGATTTGATCCCGGTCGGTCAGCTTCTCGATGGCAGCAACGCAATCCAGTAAGGTCGAGTCGGCGAGTTCAAAGCCCATGTGACCCCTCGTCGCTTGGGTCGTGTCGCGGGCGGCGATGAATTCATGGCGGGCGGATCCGAGCTCGCTGAGGATTTCAGAGCGAACTTCGGCGGAAACGTCTGGCATAAGGCACCTCCGGTCCAGCGCGCCGATGTTGCGCCGAGCGCTGCTTTCGTTCTTGGGCGTGGCCTGTTGGACTGTGTGCAAAAGCTTACAGGGACGTCCGCTCCATTGCTTGCCGCAGCGCCGCAGTGTTCGCGGTCGCTAGGCCAAAGCACTGTCCTGCCATTCCCAGCCCGCGGACTGCGCCACTTTCAATCGGTGCCGCTGCGACGCTTGCGGCGAACCGACCGCCCTCGTATTGCCTCACCGGCGCGGTTGACTGCCCTCAGATTTGCCCGCTTGCCGCCTCGTACCGGGCCCGCGCTTCCTTTGAGACCTGCTGCGCGAGGTTGGTGGCAACCTCGGCCAGCTCCTTGAGGCGCTCCGCGGAGATATGGCCGTGCGCCAGCATGATCGGCGCCAGGCCCGCGGCGGCCGTCGCGACGAGGCTTGTGAACTGCTCTTGTGTCATAGCGGGACTCCTAAAAAAGGTTTGGCCGGACTGAATCAAGCAAGCGTACAGGAGCTTGTTGTCAAAGCCCTCCGGCAACGCCGGTGCCGGCCCCGAGTCTTTGCGTCACCGAAGGCGCGCTCAGACAGAGCGCTGACGGAAGCCTGGCGGTGACGGGCCCGAAGAAGCCGCGGCGATCGATGCGCGCCGCCATCGACGGGCTGACCGTATGGCAAGGAGGTCTCGGCCAAGCCGGCGCCGCGATGTCAGGTGCGGTGGGCGTGCGTTCGCATAACGCGCGCCTCGCCTTTAGGATCGCCGTGGGGCCCAGACCCGGACTGAACCCGAAGCAGGTGCCGCGTGTCGCCCGGAACCGGACGCCTTCGAGTGTTCGGCGCGATGCATCGCCGTGCGGCCGCTCGCGTGTTTCGGGTTCGCAGAGGAAAGGGCCGTAGCGCTCGGCTCGGCAGTCCGCCGAATTATTTCTCCTCGGCGGGTGTGACCTGGTCGGCGACCGTGTTCAGCGCCGAAGCCGCACTCTCGCCCACCCCGTGCGCCGCCTGCTGGACCCCCTCTGCCACGGAACGCACGCCGCGCGCCAGAACCCGGCGGCCGGCATTACTCGCACGGCGGGCACCTTCTTTGGCCAGCGCTTTGGCTGCACGCCCAGCGCTGCCCACGACGCGCTTGGCGGCGCCTTTGATGGTGCGCGCCGGCTTGCGCGCGCGCCTCGTGCTGCGGGTCTTCTTCGCCGCCGCCTTAACCGGACTGCGCCTTTTGGCGCGTGCCTTAGAGACGGGCCTTTTCGTTCGCTGCTTTCGCTTCATCCGTGCCATAAATTCCTCCGTCGAAGGGATCGGGTGCAGTTCGTCGCGACGCTCGCACCCATGAAATTGCGCTCGCCGAACCGCAAGTTTGCGCGCCCGTGCGCCAGCCTGCAGGCCGCCTAAGCCCCAGTCTGCGTGTGGGAAAAGGCCGTCACACGAGTAGACACCTATCAGCCAGCCAACGCCACAAGCGCGTCGCGGCGAGACCCACAGGTAGGAATTCGCACGTAATCCAAACCGGCGCGAGCAGAGCATCGGCCCGGTGGGTGAAGCACGCTCCACCCAGGGGGTGGATGCGGGCCGCCCCCACTCGGCGGTTCCTTTTGGGTCACCTGCAATGCCCTGCTACGATCCCGAGCACCCCCGGCGGTCGGGTTGGAGACGGCCCCTATGCAGCACATACTTCCGCCGTTGGCTCTCATCGGATTACTGGGAATTGCAGGCATGCAAGCTTCTGCAGCGCCGTCGCAAAACGCGGAGGAAGCGGCCGTAAAGGCCGCCGTGCAGAGCTTTGTGGACGCCTGGAATCAACATGACATGGCTGCATTTGCGGCCCTCTTCAGCGAGGACGCGGACTTTGTGAACGTGCGCGGCACGCGCTGGGTGGGGCGCAGCGCGATCCGCGAAGGACACGCCGCAGCGCACGCGACCATATTTAAGAACAGTCAGCTGCGGATCCTGGAGTTATCCGTGCGGTTGCTGAAGCCGGACGTTGCCGTGGCGCGGTGGGCGTGCGAACTGACCGGCCAGACCACACCCGCGGGTGAGAGTGTGCCGCCGCGCAGGGCCATTCCCACCTTCGTGATGACGAAGACGCAAGGCAGATGGCTCATTGTCGTGGCGCAGAACACCGACATCGTACCCGCCGTCCGTCCGCCGCAATGATGCGCCGGATCGCCGCGCTCGGACTCGGGATCCTGTGCCTCGCCCTGGCTGTGCCCGCGACGGCGGAAGTGGCCCAACGTACCCGCGGCTTGTGGGTTTGGAAGGGCTCCGCCATCCTCGCGGCGCCGCAGGGCGCCGAGCGGCTGCGGGATTTCTGTCGAGCTGAAGGTGTCAACGAGGTCTATGTCTCGGTGTTTGACCACGGTGATCTGGCTGGCGCCACCGGGCTCGAGCAGCTGCTTGAGCTGCTGCACCACTCTCAGATTCGTGTCGAGGCATTACTGTCCAGCGAAGATGCGGATGAACCTGGCAAGCACCGCGAGAAGCTCACCGATCACGTGCGCGCCATCGAGCAGTTCAATGAGCGCCACCCGCACAATCGCTTTGACGGAATTCACCTGGACATCGAGCCACAACAACGCACCGAGAACAAAGGGCCCGGGAATCTACGCTTCCTGCCGGGCCTGCTCGATGCTTACCGCGCCGTTCGCGCGCTCGCCGCACCGGCCGGCTTGACGGTCAACGCCGACATTCAGAACAAGCTGCTCAAGGCGCGCCTTGCGGATCGGCGGGCGCTACTGCAGTCGCTGCCGCGACTGACACTGATGTTGTATGAGCTCAGCGACGCCACCGGAGGCGGTACTGATGATCAGAAAGCTGCGACGCTCAGGGCGGCGAGTCGCAAGTACCTGGACATGGCGTACGAGGGCCTGCACGAGCCGGACCTCGCGACCATGGTCATCGGCCTGCGGACACCGGATTACCCAGAGCAGCTGCCCCAGATGCTGAAAATCCTGGACGAAACGAATTCCACAAACCCCCATTACCAAGGGTGGGCCCGGCACTCTTACAACGATGTACTCAAGACGCAGCACTGAGCCGCGCTGCGCGCGGCGCTATTTCTGGCTGCTGACGAAATCCTCCAGCACTGCCTTGCGCATGAGGTCCGGGGGCAGCAGACCCTGACTGAGGATGAAGTCGTGGAACTTCTTCTGGTCGAACCGGTGGCCGAGCTTGGCCTCGGTTTCCTTGCGCAGCGCGAGCAGGCGCGTGTAGCCGTAGAAGTAGCTGTTGGCCTGGCCCGGCGAACGGTAGGTGAATCGTTCCACCTCCTCCTTGGCAAAGGCGTGGCTGAGCACCACGTCCTTCTCGAGCACCTCGTAGGCCTGCGCGGGCGTCACCGCGCCGCTCTGCAGCTCCGGATCCAGGAAGGCGCGCGCCGCCCGCAGCAGACGCAGCTGCAGGGTGAGCAGCTGGCCCTCCTTCGGCTCGTAGGGCTGCATGATGTACTCCGAGTAAAGACCCCAGCCTTCCGCATTGGTGGAGTTGAAGGCGTACAGCGCGCGCGCAAGACTCACACCCTCCTCCACCATCGAGTCGAACTGCAGTTCATGGCCTGGACGCGCCTCGTGCGCGGTGAGGGTCCACGCCACCGCATCGAAGGTGAAGTCATCGTACTTGTCCGCCTCGCCACCATTAGCGGACGGGATGTTCAGCGGCAGCACGAACTCGCCGCGCTGGCCGGTGTTGTGCAGGAACGGCGGCGGCGTCATATGCGGTGCAGGCTGTTGCGCGGTCTCTGCCGCGGTAGCCAGACGAATGATCGCCGGCCGTGACGGCAGCGTGACCAGCTCATGAGCGACGATGAGCTGCTCGATCTGCTGCAGCCGATGGTTGAAGAACGGCAGTATCGCCTCACCGGTGATCTGCTTTTTCTTCAGCTGTGCGATCACCGCGCGGTAGTCACTCGAGGGGTAGCCGTTGGCCTTGGCAATCTGCGCCGCGAGCGGTGCCATCTCGCTTTGGTACTGGGTGAAGGCCGCGTGCGCCATGGCCGCGATCTGCGCGGGCGGGATGTCGATGCCGTATTGCTCGAAGGCGAGTGCGTACTTCTGCGGCGGCAGCCGAAAATCCGTGCGCGCCTTGGGCAGAATGGTCTGGCGCACCCAGGCGTCGTAGTCGGCGAGCTCGCCCTTTAGTTTGGCGTACGCCGGCTCCCAGCCGCTGAGCTGATACTTGGTAAACAGCGTGCCGATGCCGTCGACGTAATTCGCGTTACGTCCGAGCTCCGTTTCCACCTCATCCTTGGAAGGATAGGTGACGTCGGGCTTGGCCATCTGCTCGAGTGCGCGCCCCTTGAGTATGTCGGTGAGCGGCCGGTAGCCGGGCTCAACGCCGGCGTACTTGCGCAGCCGCACCACCGCGGCCGGCCGGCGCTCGGCGGCGACCTGCTCGTCCAGAAGACCGCGCACGCCCTGGAACACGAGCGCACTCGCATTCAGAAACGGAACCTCATGCTCGAGGTCGAAGTCCTGCTGACGGAACTGCAGGTCAAATGCCTTGCGCAGGATCTCGAGATCCTCCTGCACGCGCTTGTCCGTCACCTTGGCGCCATCAGCATTCACGCCCGCGAGCGCCGCCTCGAGCTCATGGCGCTCGGCGAGCTCATCGGCGAGCGTCGCCTTTGAAATCTGCTCGTCAAACTTGGCCAGCCCCTGTCGCGAGCCGCGCTCCGGCGCGTGCTCGAGTTCCACCGCGAGCAGCCGGTTGGTGTAGGCATTGCTCTGTGCAATCCAGGCCTTGCCGTCAGGGTCGGCCGTCGGCGCCGCCGCGCCCCAGGCCAGCGAGAAGAGCAAACTCACAACGATCGCAGCAGACAACCGGCGCATAAGCACTCCACGCCCTTTCGG
Organism: uncultured Pseudomonadota bacterium; assembly: GCA_963850955.1. Taxonomy (GTDB): domain Bacteria; phylum Pseudomonadota; class Gammaproteobacteria; order Steroidobacterales; family Steroidobacteraceae; genus 13-2-20CM-66-19. Next base: position 1,653,824 of record CAWKMW010000004.1, on the reverse strand, counting down.
GGCGCAGATATTAACCCAGCGGGCCTCTGCCATCAGCCCGCGGCGCAGGACCCCTCCCTCAGGCGAGCACGCGGTCCGTGAGCGTGAGGCCGGCAGGCTGCTTCACGAGGGCAGCATTCGTGATGCCGAGCATCTTGGGCAGCTGCTCCGTTGGGACCGTCAGAGGCCCCGGTCCACCACCTTCCCCGGCCGTGGGCTGCGGATATGCGGTCGAGCGCGCCGTGTGGTAGGTGATGTTGCCCTCGACCTTCTGCACGATCTGATGAATGTGGCCGTTGAGAATGGTGACCGAGCCAAAGCGCCGCAGCTGCGCCACGAGTGGCTCGGCATCTGCGGTGCCCCAGCCCCAGGGCTCGTAGATCGTCCATAGCGGCATGTGCGCAAACACGACGATCGGCGTGCTCGCGCTGCGCGCCTTGAGGTCCGCGATCGCCCAGCTCAGCTGCTCCTCGCCGAGCGTGCCGAGGCCCCCGGCTTTGAACTGCAGCACGTTGATCAGCGCAAGAAAGTGCACGCCGCTGTGATCGAAGCTGTAGTAGCCGCGGTTGCCGGAGGCCTTGCCGAAGCGGCTAAAGTATTCGCTCACCGCAGGATCGGTGGTGTCGTGTTCGCCCGGGACCGTGTGCAGTTCGCCGGCGCGCAGGCTGCTGAGCATCTGCTGAGCGAGGTCGAATTCCGCCGGCTTCGACAGATGCGTGATGTCCCCGGTATGCAAGGTGAGGCCCGGTTTATCGGGCATGCCGTTCGCAAGCTCGATGGTCTGCATCAGGGTACCAGTGACGTCGCGATTGGCTTCCTTGCTAAAACCGATGTGCGTGTCGCTGATCTGCAAGAACAGCGGCCGACCGGTGGGGGCGGCGTTGCCGGCGGCGGCGCGTGCCAGGTCGAACGGCGTCAGCACGCCCCCGGCGAGCGTGAAGAGCGTGCCGGCGCCCCCATAAGCCAGGCACTTGAGTGCGCTGCGGCGCGAGATCTGCGAGCGGTCCTCTACCATGTCGGTCTCCTGCGGATTTGTCGGGGTTCAGTGCAGAAGACTCCCCGGCACCGGCCTTTATTCCCAGCCGCAAAGTGGCGCGCCCTGCGCGTGGAATACAATGCCGAGCGGCAAAGTCTTCCCTGGTAAGGATGGGCTGGAGGGGCGCAGGCGGTGCTGGTAGGTCACTTCGATGGACCCTAGACGCATGCGCTTTGAGGCGCAGGTCATGCCGCACCTGGACGGCGCGTATCGCTTTGCACGCTGGCTCGCGCGTTCCTCCGCGGATGCGGATGACATCGTGCAGGAGGCGGTGCTGCGCGCCTACCGCGGCTTTGACGAGCTGCGCTCGTCGGACATCAAGGGGTGGCTGCTCACCATCGTGCGCAACTGCCACGCCACTGCGTACCGGCAAGCGCAGCGCCGCGCCACCGTGGCGCTGCCCGAGGACAGCGATGGCCAAGAGGCCTATGCCATGGTTGCCACCGAGCCCGGCCCGGAGAGCGCCACCATGCTGAAGGACGACGAGCGCGCCTTCGAGGAGCTGATGGCGCGCCTGTCCGAGGAGCATCGCGAGGTCCTGGCGCTGCGGGAACTCGAAGAGATGAGCTATCGGGAGATCGCCGCGGTGACCCGCCTGCCGATCGGCACGGTCATGTCGCGCCTGGCGCGTGCGCGCGCGGCTCTCAAGGAACTGTGGCTGACGCAGGCGCAAGGAGTACCCAGTGACGTGCGCTGAATCACTGCGCGTGCAGGCCTACTTCGACGGTGAACTGGAGGCACTCGCAGCCGTTGAGATCGAGGGCCATCTTCAGGGCTGCGGCGAATGCCAGGCGCTGCTGGCGGATCTGGAGCGCCTGCGCGTCGCGATCCGACGCGACCTCGCCCCGGCAGTGCCGCCACGACTGCGCGCCGGCATTACGCGCGCGCTCGCTGAAGCCAGCGGACCTGCGCTGGCGCGGCGCCCGGCGGCGAAGGAATCCTTCTGGGGCGGCCGCGGCTTCTGGCTCGGCGCGTTCAGCGGACTGGCCGGCAGCGCGGTCGCTGCGGCGCTGCTTTTTGTGCTCGTATCGCCGCTGCTCGGTAACACGCTGCTCGATGAGCTCGTGAGTGCACACGTGCGTTCGCTCATGCCCGCGCACCTGATCGACGTCGAGTCGAGCGATCACCACACCGTGAAACCCTGGTTCTCCGGGCATGCGGATGTCTCACCAGTGGTTGCCGATTTCACCTCGGCAGGTTATCGCCTGATCGGCGGTCGCGCGGACTACCTGGAGCACCAGCGCGCCGCCGTGGTCGTCTATCAGCACGGCGCCCACGTCATCAATGTCTTTAGTTGGGAACGCAAGCGCGGCGGAGTGTCAAAGGAGACCACGCGCAACGGCTATCGCATGATTCTCTGGACCAATGGCGACCTGCAGTATTGCGCGATCTCGGACACGGGCTGGAATGAGCTGGAGGGTTTGGTGCGCCTGCTGCAGGATCAGGACGCGCGCGATGTGCCTCACTAAGTGCCGGTATCGCTGCCTGAGCGCCGGATGTGGCTTGCCGGGTCGCCGCCGTGTGGAGGCTGCTATAGTTCGCGCTTCCCAGCCGGAGCAGCCATGGAATTTCACCTTGCGGGGCACGTGCGCACCCTTGAGGACTTCCTCACACATCTTGGGATCGTGACGCTCGGCATCCTGATCGCCCTCGGACTGTACCGCTATGAGAGCTTCACCTACCTCATCGACACGGTGGGGAAAGGTGCACTGCAGTCCTGCGACCGGGCCTTGCGGTGAAGCGCCATGAAACTCGCGATTGAAATCATCGGCTGGATTGGCGCGCTGCTCATTCTGGCGGCCTACGCGCTGCTTTCGAGCGGCAAACTTCGTGCGAAGTCGCTCACCTACCACTTCATGAACATGTTCGGTGCGGCGGGCTTTGTCATCAACAGCGGCTGGAATGGCGCCTTACCCTCGGCCGCGATGAACGTGGTGTGGATCGGGATCGGCGTATACGCGGTGTATCAGCAGCGGCGCGGCACTCCGGGCACCTAGGCCGGCGCGCCGCGGCGCTGGCGGCATCACCGTGTCACAAAATGCACTTTTACATCGCCGGAAAACGGCACGCCTCCGGTACGATAAGCGCCAGCATTACCCACCTGGACGGCAAGGTTCCCCCTTAGCCACAGTACCGGGGAACGCCGGGGCTGGGCTCCGGCTGTGCCCGCGTCCAGCCCTTCGAAATGGAGAGAGAGTCCTCTGAGCAACCATTCCACGCGGATGCCGTCCTCGACACGGCGGCTGATTCTCAGTAGCGCTGTGCTGTGTGCCGCATTCGCGACGGCGGCGGCACAGACGCCCGCGAGCGGGGCGGGCGCGGAGCTTGAGGGCACCTCCTGGCGGCTGGTGAAGATTGACGGCGGCGATGGCAAGACGCGCGTGCCGGCCGATCCCGCGCGCTACCTCTTGACGTTCGCCGCGCACGGGGAGCTGAGCGCGCGTATCGACTGCAACCGCGGCAGCGGCACCTGGAGCTCCCCGCAGACGGGACAGCTGGTCTTCGGCGAACTTGCCAGCACGGGTGCCCCCTGTGAGCCGGGCTCACTGTATGAGCTGATCATCGGGCAGTGGAGCCAGGTGCGCTCGTACGTGCTGCGCGACGGACACCTCTTTCTCGCCCTGGGCGCCGAGGGCGTGTACGAATACGAGCCGCTGCCACTGGGCGCCAACCCCGCCCCGGCTGCGGCCAGCGCGCGCGAGAAGTGACCCGCGGGCCGGATAAATCGTTGTAAAACATTTGCTTACACCTGTAAGCGGAGACTGGGCAGCGAATCCTTTAGACTGGCAGCGACGCTCAAGCTTCGAGGGGTCGTTCCGGCAACGCGAAAGCCGCCGCGCGCGCGCGGGCCTTGCGGATCCCGGACCCCATGACAGACCCACTGTGGAGCGCAGGATCAGGGAGCACGGTCCGCGGCATTAACTGAACGTGCAGCACAGGCTGCGAGTCGAGATCACACCGGATCATTGAGGCGCGTGCGCCGCTCAAGCAGCGTCGGGTCCGTAATGGGGGTTGGTAATGCGACGGATGACATCGGGCCGCTGGGCGCGCAGCACACTCACACTGGCGGCTATTCTGGGCGCGGCGGCAGCGACCTCCGCGGTCATGCCACCGAGAAGTGCGGCGCAGAAGGTGCCGACGGGCGCGCACCTCATGGCTTACGGCAGCCGCGGCCTCGCGCCGCGCAGCGGCCCCACCGCCAAGTTGGATAGTGCCCTCGCGGATCTCGCACGCCACGCCGATCGCGTGCGCCCGCAGAGCGCGCTCCTGGACCTGAGGTCCTTAAACCCCGCGGCACGCTTCATGGTCGCGCGCAACAGCGGCACCGCCTACGTGGTCGTCGATGCGATCACGCGCGGCGACGCGCAGAGCCTGAAGAGTGCCCTGGTCGGACTCGGCCTGCTTCACCCTTCGGTCTACCTGAACGACGTCAGCGGCTGGTTGCCGATCAGCGCGATCGCGGCGGCTGCGAGCCTGCCTGAGTTGTATTCCATCCGCGCCGCTCTGGCGCGTACGAATACCGGCGCGGTCACCTCGCAGGGAGACTTCGTACAGGGCACGGCCGCGCTGCGCAGCAGTAATCCGTCCCTGACCGGCACCGGCATCACCGTCGGCATCCTCTCCGACAGCTACGACTGCTACGCGGCCTACGCCATGCCCAACAGCGGCGTCCCTACCTCGGGCAACAACGGCTATGCCCCTAACACTTTCACCGCGGATGCCGCCATGGACATCTCCACGGGCGACCTGCCCGCGGCCAGCAGCATCAACATCCTGGAGGAGGCCGGCGCCGTCAACGATGAGACCTGCCTTGATTTCGGCGCGCCGTATCTGACGCCCTACGGTGATGAGGGCCGGGCGATGATGCAGGTCGTGCACGACGTCGCCCCGGGGGCGAGCCTCGCCTTTCATACCGCGGTGGAGGGCGAAGCGGACTTTGCCAACGGCATCCAGGCCCTCGCCACTGCCGGTGCCCAGGTGATCGCAGACGACGTGACCTACTACGACGAGCCCTTGTTCCAGGATGGCCTCGTGTCTCAGGCCGTCGACACCGTCAACTCCGCCGGTGTGGCGTACTTCTCGGCCGCCGGCAACGACGGCAGCAACGGCTACGACAATCTCGCGCCGAGCTTTTCGACTGCCTCGGCGAGCCCCGTGGGCGAGAAGCTGCTGAACTTCGACACTACCAATGTCACAAACACCACCGCTTTCGCGGTCAATGTCCCGCAGCTCGGACCCGGAGAGTTCATTGCGGTCGTGCTGCAGTGGGACCAACCGTACGTGACCGGCGCGCCGAACAGCGGCGGCGCCACAAGTCAGATGGACCTGTGCGTCACAGGCTCAGCCTCCGGGCTCATCGCCAGTCCGCAAAACCCGAACCCCAACGACCCCAACAACAACAACATCACCGATGTGGATAACAACACACAGGTGTGTACTGGAGCGAACTCCGCGGGTGTGGATCCCTACCAGATCCTGATCATCGGCTTTCCGGCCAACGCAAGCACCGGTAGCCCCTGTCCGGCAGGTTTCACGGGCGTGACCTTCTGCAGCGCCGCGCAAACCATCAGCGTGCAGGTCGGCCTCGCCGGCGGCGCCACCCCGGGGCGCGTCAAAGTCATCATCGACGACGACGGTGCGGGCGTCACCTACCCCGGCCCCATTACGCCCACCGGAGGTACGCTCCACGGTCACCCGAGCGCCGCCGGCGCCATGGCGGTCGCGGCGGTGTGGTGGTACCAGACGCCCGCCTGCGGCACGACGCCTGCGGTGCTCGAGCCCTACTCCGCCAAGGGCGGCGATCCAATCCTCTTTGACACGGCCGGCGCTCGCAACGCGACGCCGGTGACGCGGCAGAAGCCGGACATCGCCGGGCCCGATGGCGGCAATGATACGTTCCTCGGGTACGTGGTTAGCGGCGCGGGGGGTTCGGGCAACTGCGCCAACGATACAAAGTATCCGAGCTTCTTCGGCACCTCCGCGGCGACCCCGCACGTGGCGGCCACTGCGGCGCTTCTGCTGCAGAAGTTCCCGGGTATCTCAGCGAGTGCCTTATATTCGAGCCTCAAGAGTGGCGTGTTGACGCTGACCAACGACACCCAAGACGGGGCGGTGAATTTCACCGGCGGCTACGGCTTCATCCAGGCCGAGAGCGCGCTCGCGGACGAGCCCTCCGCGCCCGACGTCACCCTCAATCTGAGTCCCACGACGATCCAAGCCGGCGGCACGAGCACGCTTAGCTGGATGGTGAGCAACGCGAACAGCTGCAGTGCCTCGGGTTCCTGGAGCGGCACACAGGCGCTGAGTGGTTCGCTCATGGTTTCCCCGAGTACCGCGGGCAGCTACACCTACAATCTCACCTGCACCAACGCGGACGGCTTTACCGAAGCCACGCAGGTGCTAACCGTTGTTGCCCCCAGTGGAGGCGGCGGCGGCGGCGCGTTGGATCTTCTCGCGCTGCTTATCCTGTGCGGTTGCGCCGGCGCGCGCCTGCGGCGCGAGCAATACGCGTGAGCTGACGCGTGCGGGGCGCGCCCGAGATCAGCTCTTCAGTGCCGCGAGCGCCGCGAGCAGCGCCGCGCCCCGGGGCGAGCCGAGCCCTGTGCAGGCATCCCAGCCCGGGCGTGCCTGATAGGCGCCATTGTTGCCGCTGGTGATGTCGTTGAAGGCGCGCGCCTGGAGCGGGTAGAGCGCGGCGTGCGCATCCCCGAGCGGACCGCCGAGTTTTTGGTTGCAGCGCGCGATCAGCGCCGCCCACAGCGGCGCCACGGCGCTCGTGCCGCCGATCACCTGCGCTTGCCCGTCGACCAGCACCTGATAGCCGGTCTGCGGGTCGGCGTTGCCGGCGACATCCGGCACGCCGCGCCCGGGCTGTCCGTTCGGTGCGCTCGGTACCCCGGCGGCCTGCTGCCACACCGGCAGTGGGAACTCGACGCTCACCCCGCCGCCGGTGGCCCCCTCGCCGCTGCTCGTTTCGTTCCACACCACTTCGCTCGTGATGATGCCGCCGTTGGAGACGAGCTTCGTGCCCCCGCAGGCGAGTGCGTACGGGCTCGAGGCGGGGAAATCGACATTCGGGGCGCCGCCGCTGACGCCATCCCCCGAGCCGCTATCGCCACTCGCCACCGTCACCGTCACGCCCAGTGTCGCGGCATCCTCGAGCGCGCTCTCCATGGCGGCGCGCGCGGAGGTAGTCCAGCCCTGCTCCGGACCACCCCAGCTGATCGACATCACGGTCGTGTGGCGCACCGCATCGTGAGCGGCCTGCGAGATGGCTTCGTAGAAACCCTGATCGGTGTTGGGGGCGAAGTAGACCGCGATGTTGACTGCCGGTGCGAGCGCGCCGATGACCTCGATGTCAAGCATCACCTCGCCATCCGCGTCCCCGCCGGGCGTGTTGGCGCCGCCTGCGACCGGGACCGCCGTGACCATGGGCGCGGGGCTAATTCCGAGGCTCGTGAAATAGCGCGCCAGATCGCTGGCGCTGAAGCCGCCGCCGAGTTCGATGATGGCGACTGCCTGGCCACTGCCGTCCGTGCCGGCCGGATACTGATACAGCGCCCCGACCTGCGGCGGTGTGTACGTCTGCGCCGGCGTCGTGCGCGGCCGTCGAAAATGCGGTCGCGCGACCGGACGCCGATCGAGCCCGAGCACCGCGATCGCCTCCGGAGGTAATGCCGCAGCGGTGTCGCCGGCGAGGAACGGTCCGCGCCCGTCGGCGAGGCGATATTGGCCGAGCCTCACGCCAAAGGCGCGCTCGAGGGCCTGGGGTGGCGCGCGCAGATGCAGCACGCGCCTCCCGACATCCGCCCCGGTCTCCGTCAGGCCGTGCAAGCTGGCGAAGCGGCGCAGCGCCGCAAGATCGGACGGATCCGCCCCGCACTGCTGAGCGAACTGGGCCCGTGACCAGCGCGGCGGCTGCGGCCACGCGGCCGGGCGCAGGGTGGCTCCGGTGCGCCGCCGCAGCACGAGCGTGACCTGCAGCGGCTCGGTGCCGCTATGCGGACCGACGTAGCTTAGTCCGGCGGGGGCGGCGTGCGCGGCGGGGGGGATCCGCGATGTCGGACTCATAAGCTGTGACTCCTTGTCGTTATGAACATGCGGCTCAGACGGCTCGAGCCGGCGGGCGGACCGGGCCTCTTATTTTGACCTGTTAGACTCGCTTGCAAAACGGAAAAACGACGTGCGGCGACTGGCGGGGATAGGATGGTGCGCGTGGGCGCTGGTACAGGCGGGCAGCGCCTTCGGCGTCCCCCCGGCGACCACCCCGGCGCCGACCAGCGCCGACACAGGCGTCGCTGACTACGCTTTCGCGAGCGAGCTCGGTTCGGGCGTTTACGAGATCAACGACCGCACCATCCAGGTCTACCAGTTCGCGCCCAGTTACTGGCTGCGTTACGCGGAGCGCCCGCACACGCGTCCGGGTATTGCGCTCATCTTTCCCCTCACCGTGGGCTTTTTCAATTTCCAGCCCCAGGACCTGGTGCATCTGGATATCCCGACCCAGGTGGGCGCCTTGAGCCTCGAGCCGGGCGTCGAGCTGGATTACTGGCTGAACGAGGACTGGCACGTCTACCCCTTCATCAAGGCGGGCGCCACCTTCGCCTCCTCCTCCGCCGTGAATGCTTACATCTACGGCACCGGGGTGCGCAGTGACTACCGCTTCAGCATTTTTGACGGCGCGGACCTGTGGCGCGAAGAGCTCAACTACGCAGCCGTGCGCTACCGCAGTGACCTGCCGAATGACTCCTTCACGCGTCTGCGCACTGCCGTCGAACTGCGGCAGGGATTCTTCAGCGCGCCGTTTCGGGAGCGGCGCATGGAGGTGGGCGTGTACGGGATCGGTGACATCTACATCAATGCGCCGACAGGCCCCGCCTCGGGCATCAGCGCACGCACGCTGCAGTTCGAAACCGGTTTGATGTTCGGTGTGAACCCGATGTATCAGTTCAAGGGGATTCCGCTGCCGCGACTGGGCATCGGCTACCGCGACGCGGGCGTCCTCTCGGGTTGGCGCCTGGTGATCGGCGAGCCGTTTTAGGCCCCGCGCGTTCCTGCGCGGGGACCGTCAACCCTTGAGCCTCTGGCGCGTTAAGATCGATTCGCGGCGGACGTGGAAGGCTCTCGTGAGTCCGCCCGAGGTGATGACCATGAGCAAGCTTTCGCTGTGTGCCGCCCTGCTCGCCGCGCTCGCCTGCCTGACAAGCGGCTGCGCGCTGACCGTCCGATCCGACGTGAACCACGCACTGATCAGCAGCGTGCACTGCGGCAGTTACGCCTGGGCGGGCGCGTTCCGCGGCACCAGCCCGTTGCGCAACACTATCGCCAATCCCTTGAACGAGCAGCGGCTGCGCAGCGCAATTCAGGCCCACCTGGCGCCGGCGGGCATCCTGCCTGAGGGCAGCCCGGCGGACTGCCTGGTCGGCTACGGCATCGGGGGCAACTACGTCGTAGACGGCGCATGGCCGTACGGTTACGGCTGGGGTTACGGCTACTGGGGCTATGGCTGGGGTCCGTGTTGCGGTCCGTACGTCTACCCCGAGGGCATCATCGCGGTGGATCTGTACGACGCCAAGAGCCGCCAGCCGATGTGGCACGCCTCCGCTGACCAGACCCTTTTTGACGTGAGCGGGCCGCAGGCCGCTAAGCGGATCGACGATGCGGTGGCCGCGATCTTCGCCAAGCGACCGCCCGGCGCGTAACGCTTCCTTGTCGCCACCCGCGCTGGCGGGGCAAGATCAGTCGGTGGCAAGTCCCATCGGCCTGAGCGTGGTATTTCTGAACGTGCTGTGCAATCAGCTCGGCCTGCCGATCCCGGTGCTCCCGACCCTGGTGCTCGCTGGCGCGCTCGCCGCGGCCGGGCGCCTGCCGCCCGGTCCCCTATTCGGCCTGGCGGTCGTGGCCTGCGTGATCGGCGACAGCGTCTGGTACGTCGCCGGACGGGCGTTCGGCGGGCGCGTGATGAATCTGTTGTGCCGCATCTCCCTCACCCCTGATTCCTGCGTCAACCAGACGCAGACCAGCTTTGAACGCTGGGGTTCGAAGATCCTCATCGTCGCGAAGTTCATTCCGGGGCTCTCGCTCGTGGCCCCACCGCTCGCAGGTGCCACGCGCATGAGCGTGGCGCGCTTTCTGTCTTTCTCGTTCCTCGCCGGAGCGTTATGGGTCGGGGTCGTGCTCGTCAGCGGCGCGCTGCTGCGAGCGCAGGTCGAGTGGCTGCTGCCGCAGCTGGCAGCCCTCGGCGGTAAGGCGATCAGCGCCACACTCGTCCTGCTCGCGGCGTACATCGCCTACAAGGGATGGGAGCGCTACCGTTTCAACAAGGCGCTCGACATGGCGCGCATCAGCGTCGCCCAGCTCTACGAGATTATGGCCACCGGGGGCGCCCCGGTGGTACTCGACGTGCGCTCGGTGACCGCGCAGGGACTGCAGCGCCGGCGCATCCCCGGCGCGCTACACGTGCCGCTGCAGGAGGTGGCCGGGCACCTGGGCAAGTTGCCCCGAGATCGGGACATCGTTCTTTACTGCAGCTGCCCGCACGAAGCCTCCGCCGCCAAGGCGGCCAAGGTGCTTATGACCCATGGTTTCGAGCGCGTGCGTCCTCTGCGCGGCGGGCTCGAGGCCTGGATCGCCGCCGGCTACGCCGTGGAAGAATGCGGGGTCGCGAGTGTCCCGCCGGTGCCACCGCTTGCGCCGCAACCCTCCGCGCCGCTGCGCTAGAGCGCTTTAGTTCGGTTTCAGGCCGTAGACGTCCAGTTCGCCGGACACGGAGGTGGACTGATAGACCCCGCCGGTGTTGTTGCCGCGTGTGCCGATGTAAACCTTGCCATTGGCGATGGTCGGCACGGTGAACTTGACGGCGTTGCCGGCCACGTCTGCGCCGACGAGGGAGCTGTTCCACAAGTCGCTGCCGAGCGCGGTGGCGGCGTACGCATGCAGTACCGCCGCACCGCAGCCGCCGGACTGCGGTGTGCAGTAGTTAGAACTGTCAATTCCCCACACGATGCCGTTACTGCTCGTGCCGGTCGCGGACACGGACGGCGTCGCGCCCGGAAAGCCGTAGGTACTCGCAGACGCCGACTGGGGTGAGCTGCTGAAACTCAGAGCCGTGCTGTCGAAGCTGTACGCCTGCAGTGCAGCACCCACCGGTGCGATGTACAGCGTGTCATTCCAGAACGCCGAGGTCGCAAAGATCGGCGCGCCCAGATTGAGCACCTGCCACGCATTGCTGTCGCCGGAGCCGCCCATCTGATCGCCATTGAGGACGTAGAGCGCGCCGTCCTTGCCGCCGCCGACGACGAGGTGCTGCGGCGTGCTGCTGCCGGTGAGATTGAGCACGAGGGCCGAGCCGCCGGAGCCGAAGTCCAGATCGTCGTCGTACTCGGTGACCTCATCCGAGGGGGTGAAGAAGGAGGACACGCCGAGCCCGTTCTGCCCGGCCTTGGCCGCGAGCTGCAGGAACGAGTCCCCGTAGTCATCGTTGGTGGTGCCACCGCCGGCGGCATCGAACTCGCCGTTGCCGGTGATCACATACACATGTCCGTTGGAGTCGACCGAGGGCGCGCCACCGCCCATCCAGATGCCGCCCTCGGCGGTGTTGGGCGTAACGTTGAGCACGGCCGTCTGTGAAAAGGCACTGCCGTTATAGGTATAGCCCATGATCCAGCCGTACCAGGGAGCGGCGTCCTCGTGTGAGCCCCAGGTGATGTAGAGCGTGGCGGCGGTGAGTGTGAGGCCGGAGCGCTGATTCTGCTGCCGCGGATCAAAGCTCACGCTGCCACCGTCGTCGTTGACATAGGCGCCGGCGATGAGGGTGGGTGAGCCGGCCCGCTCGCTGCCGCTCGCCAGATCGATGGCGTGCAGGCGCTGATAGAACACCGTGCCAGCGGCGTTCACCGACTTTGCGACCACGTGGAGGATGCCAGCCACCGGATCGATGACCGGGGTGCCGGTGATGCCGACTTCCGGGGTGATATCACCGTAACCGGCCCCGACGAGATAGCCACTAATACCGGCCGGCACGGTGGTTTCGCCGGCGTTCGCGCCGTGGCCCGTGTCGATGAGGCTCACCTGCCACAGGAGCTGGCACGGACTCGCATCCGCATCGAACGCATACAGGCTGTCGTGTTCGGTGGCCACGAACACCACGTTGTGCGTCACGCCGGCAATGCTGAGAGTCGCGACCCACAGGGGTTGCGCATAGATCGCCCCGTCCACCGTGCATGAGAAGAGCTTGCCGAAGCTTGCCGTGCTCACGTTCGCCGGCGTGAGTGCGTACTCGTGCGTATTGGCGCCGTCACGCGCCAGATCATTGTGATAGGTGTACACGCCGGGCAGATCTGTGACGCCCACCGCGCTTGAGGCACTGCGCGTGGAATCGCTCACACTCGTGGCGGTAAGGGTGTAGCTGCCGGCGCTCGCGGGCGCAGTAAAACTCACCGCGACGCCGCTCAGGCTGGTGGCCGCACTGAAAGAACCCCCGGCGGGGCTGCTGCTCCAACTGACGCCGGCGCCGTCGTTGGTGCTCGCCACGAGCACCAGCGTCTGCCCCACCGTCAGTCCCGCGCGCCGCGGTGTGACGTCCACGCTCAGCCCGGAGGTGTTGACCGTGATCGTGAAAGCTGCGCTTTGAGTCTGCGGCGGGCTTGCGGAGTCGGTCGCGGTAAAAGTCACGGGTGCCTCAAATGCCGCCACGGTTGGCGTTCCTGAGACCAGCCCCGTCGCCGCGTTGAGTGCAAGGCCGACCGGCAAGGGTCCGGAGCTGACTTTCCAGCTGATGGCGCCGGTGCCCCCGGTGGCGCTGAGCATCGTGCTGTAGGCCACCCCGACCTGTGCGTCCGGAAGCGAGGTTGTGGTGATGACGATCGGCACGCCGGTGATCGTGAGCACCAGGTCGACGCTCAAGCGGGCGCCCGGAGTGGCGCTGTCGGTCACCTGGAACGTCAGCGGCGTGGCCGGGCTGCTCAAGGTCGGCGTGCCGGTGATCTCACCGCTGGCAGTGTTGAGCGACAGACCTGCCGGCAGCGTGCCGCTCGTCAGCGCCCAGGTATAAGGCCTCGTGCCACCCCCCGCGCTCAGGGTCGCATCGTAGGCCGTGCCCACGTGGCCGTTCGGCAGGGAGTTGGTCGTGATCGAAAGTGCGGCCGCGAGCACCGTGAGTGCCAGGGTGACGTTCTTCGCTTGCGCCGGGGTCGCCGCGTCCTTGACTCGGAAGGTGAGCGTAGCCCCGTTCGCACCCCCGATCGGTGTGCCGGAAATGACGCCGCTGCTGCCCGCCAAGGACAAACCCGGGGGGAACGCCCCCGCGGCGAGTGTCCAGGTGTATGGCGGCGTGCCACCGCTCGCCGCGAGCGTCGTTTGGTACGCGCTGCCCACCTGCGCATTCGGCAACGAGCCTGTCGTGATCGACAGCGGCACGAGCATCGGGGCCGCGGGAGGGCCGTTCGTGCCCGAGCAGCCCGCAAGCAACAGCAACGCCACCGGAGTCGCAGCCCGCAGCCACGTCCTGGTCAAATTGAGACTAAAGATTTTCCCCATGTCCCTGGAAGACGCGTCGCGTGCACACGCTGCGCCGCTCTCCTTCAGCTTCTCTCGCCGCTATCTTAGCGTGCCCGCCCGGCAGCGCCGCGGCCGTCGCTAGTCGACGACGCGCTGAACCAACGTTGGGTAACGCCCGCTGGTAGCGCAGGTTGACCGGTGGCTACGCGCCTCGCGCGGCCGTGCAATTGCAGCCGCGGCAACAAGGCGCAGCGCTTTCCCTAGCTGATGTGACATATAACGGCGCACCGCTGCGGTGCACGGCGCAGCTTACGGGGCTTCCGGACGCGGCCGCGGCGTATCGCCCGGCGCGGTACACGACGTCGCCGCCGCCGCGAGCGACTCCTCGGGGGCACCGCTGCGGGTACGAATCTCGCGCCACAACTGTACGAAGATGCGCGCCGCCTCGCTCTTGGGTGCGCTGGCGGCCAGCGGCGCACGGCGCACGCTCATGCGCTCGATCTCGCTCCAGTCGGGCACCTCGGTGGCGAGCATCTGCGGAAATTCCGCGCGCGCGCTGGCGATCAGTTCCTGATGCAGGGCGCGGCGCCGGTCGACCATGGAGAAGAACGGCAGCAGCGTCAGATCGCTCCAGCCCTCGCGTACGATGAATTCCTGCAGCTGTCGGAGCATCCGCACTGACAGCGGTGTCGGCACCAGCGGCACGACCACGACGTCGGCGGCGCGTAGCACGTTCTCGGACAGCAGCGAGATGCCGGCCGGGCAGTCAAGGAACAGCGCGCCGTAGATCTCGCGCAGCGACCGGCTCATCCTCAGCAGCCGTTCGGTCGGGTGGCGCCGTTCAGCGAGGTGCACGGCGAAATTGCGGTAGGAGAAGTCCGCCGGCAACAGATCAAGGCCCGGATAACCGGTGGCGAGAATCAGTTCCGGCAACTCGCGTTTGCCGGACAACAGCTTCTTGGCCGAGGCGTGCGCATGCGGTTCGCCGCGCAGCGCATAGGTCGCGCCACCCTGTGAATCCAGATCCCACAGTAGCGTGGCGCAGCCGTCGGCCGCGCTCAGGTAGGCAAGGTTGACCGCGCTGGTGGTCTTGCCGACGCCGCCCTTGATGTTGGTGATCGCATAAATGCGCACGCGCGGAGCATACGCCTCGGCGAGGGCCGGCGAAAACGACGGCGCGGGTGTGCGTCGCTCGCTAGCGAGCCGCGGCGCGCGCGCGCAGCGCGCCCTGCACGCGGTTGCGCAACAGTACGGCGAAGTGACCCACGAGTAGCGCCGTGGCCGCAAGCAGCGAAGTGACGATCAGTTCCATGAGACAAATCCTAGTGATACTTCAGGCGCGCGCAGTGTACGCACGACTGCGTTGCCATTAGGTGAAGGCGCGCACGTTCCTTTGCAAGGGCGCGCAGCTGCCCAGCAGACAGCCTCCAGGGAAGCCGCCGGCCTCCCCCTTAAGGGATAGGCGGGAACCTCAAGTGATCGAGCCGGGCTTGCGCAGCATCTTGCCGATATCGGCAGCGTGGGCGGTCTCGGCGGCGATCTGTGCCCGCGCATACTCCTCGAGCATGATGTTGCGATCGGCGACCATCCCTAAGAGCTTGTGATACTCGCCGAGGCCTTCCTCTTCGTGGGTGAGCGCCTCGCGCAGGATCTCATCGACGTTGTGTTTGTGCGTTTCCAACAGCGGCCCGATCTTCAGCGACGGATGCCCGCCGAGACTGGTGATGTGCTCGCCCGCCTTCACGGCGTGCGCCTGCGATTCATCCGCCTGGCTGCGCAGCCACGCGACGATGGGGATGCGGTTGTGGCCGAACACCATGAAGCTGTAATGCAGATACCGCACCAGACCTGCGAGCTCAAGCTCGAGGATGCGCTTGAGGGTGTCGAGGACCTTGGCGGTTTCCGCCTTGTTGAGTTCTGCAGCCATGAGAGCTCCGCGCGATCGGATCGTAAACCTGCCGGTGGTGTATGGTACACGCAGCTGGCATTGGGCATGGGAGAGTCGGCATGAGCGGCTTTTACGACCTCGCGGTCCCCCGCATCGATGGGACGCCGGACCTTCTGGGTCCGCTGCACGGTAAGGTGACACTGGCCGTGAACGTCGCCAGCCGTTGCGGACTCACGCCCCAGTACGAAGGCCTCGAGCAGCTGCAGCGCGGGCTTGCGGCGGAGAACTTCACCGTGGTGGGCTTTCCCTGCAACCAGTTTGCAGGGCAGGAGCCGGGCAGCGCCGAGGAGATCGCGAGCTTCTGCAGCACGACTTATGGTGTGAGCTTTCCTCTGAGCGAGAAACTCGAGGTCAACGGTCCACATCGGCACTCGGTGTACCAGTTCCTCACCGCCACGACGACGGGGCTCCCCGGCGACATTACCTGGAACTTTGAGAAGTTCCTCATCGGCCGTGACGGCAAGGTGCTCAAGCGCTACCCGCCGACGACCAAACCCGAGGACAAGGGTCTGCTGCAGGACATCGCGGACGCGCTCTAGGGGCCGCCGCGGCCGCTCGCCGACGGATCAGCGCCGATGGCCGAATTCGAGTTCGCAGTGCTTGGCGCCGGTGCGATGGGGTCGATCGTCGGCGCACATCTCACGCGCGCAGGACATAGCGTGGCGATGCTCGCGCGCGGGGCGCGCGCATTACAGCTCGAGGAACACGGCATCACGATCCGCGGGCTCGCCGAGTTCAGTACGCCGGTGCGCACCGTGGGCGACCCCGCGCTGCTGCACGGTGCTGACACGCTGATCGTGGCGACCAAGACCCCCGGGACGATGCCGGCGCTCGCCGCCCTGCGGCATGCAGACTTCGGGCTCACGCTGTCGATTCAGAACGGCCCACTCAAGAACGAGATACTGAGCCAGGTGTTCGGGGCCGCGCGCGTACTCGGTGCGGTCGCGGACACCAGCGGCGAGCTGTTGAGCGATGGCACCGTGCTCTTCACCCGCAACGTCAACATCCTGGTCGGCGAGCTCGACGGTGGCGAGAGTGCGCGAGCGCAGCGCCTCGCGCACGCGCTCGACACGGCCGGGGTGCGCGCCGCGGCGACGCGAGCGATCCTGACCCTCGAATGGTCAAAGTTCTGTTGCTGGGTGGGACTCATGGCGCTCGCGGTCACCACCCGTGCCGTAACCTGGAAGTACCTCTCGGACCCTGACTCGGCACTGTTGTTGGTGCGGTTGGTGCGCGAGATGGGACGGCTCGCGCAGCGGCTCGGCATCGGCTTGAGCGACCGCGCGATTCTGCCCACCGCGAGGCTGTGCACGGTGAACGAGCAGGAGGCCGTCACGATCATCATGCGCACTGGGGCGCAATATCGCCTCAACGCCCCCGAGCACCGCATGTCGGCGCTGCAGGACGTGCAAGCCGGCCGGCCGCTTGAAGTCAACGAAACCCTCGGCTACGCGCTCGACAAGGCGCATGCGCTCGGGCTTGAACTGCCGCTGCTCGAATGCTTTCGGAGTCTCATCGCCGCCATCGACTGCATGCGCTAGGCCCGATCAGCGCCCGGCAGCGCTCGCCGCACCGCCGTCGCTGAGCCCGCGGTAGTCGAGCAGCGGCCCGATCTCCGGCGCACGCCCATAGAAGTCGCGGAACAGCACCTGGGGATCCTCGCTGCGCCCGCGCGACAGTATCTTGGCGCGCAGCACCGCGCCGTTGGCGCGCGTTAGGCCCCCGTGCTCATGGAACCACTGCCCCGTATCACGCGCCAGCACCTCGCTCCACAGGTAAGCGTAATAGCCGGCCGAGTAGCCGCCCTCGAAGATGTGCGAAAAGTAACCCGAGTGATAACGCGGCGGCACGGGCGCGTAGTCCAGGCCGCTCACCGAGAGTGCGGTCTGCTCGAAGGCGGGCACCTCGGCGGCCCCGGGCGCCTGTGCCGCGTCGATCTGATACCAGGATTGATCCAGGAGCGCCGCGGCGATGTACTCGGTGGTGGCATAACCCTGATTGAAGTGCTGCGCCGCCAGCACCTTGGCAAGCAACTCCGGGGGCATCGGGGCGCCCGTCTGGTAGTGATGCGCGTAATGAGCCACCACGACCGGCTCCCGCGCCCACATCTCGTTGTACTGCGAGGGATACTCGACAAAGTCGCGCGGCACCTGGGTGCCGGCGAGCGTCGGATAGCGCACGTCCGAGAGCATCCCGTGCAGCGCATGGCCAAACTCATGGAACATGGTCGTCACCTCATCGAAGGTGAGCAGCACCGGCTGTCCGGCCGGGGCCTTGGGAATGTTCAGATGATTGGCCACGACCGGTTGGTGCCGCAGCAGCTTCGACTGCGACACATACGCGGCCATCCACGCACCGCCCTGCTTGTTGTCGCGGGCAAAGTAGTCGGCCAGGAACAGCGCGAGGGGTTTCCCGTCGGCGTCGAAGACCTCAAAGATGCGCACGTCCGCCTGGTAGCGCGGCAGATCCTGCCGCTCCTTGAAGGTGAGTCCATACAGCTGCTGCGCGGCATAGAACACCCCGTCCTTGAGCACGTGGTCGAGTTCGAAGTACGGCGCCACGCTCGCCTGATCGAAGGCGTAGTGCGCCTTGCGCACCTGCTCGGCGTAGAAGGACCAGTCCCAGGGTTGCAGTTGAAAGGATGGCGTGCCCGCGGCTGCCGCCTGCGCATCGATCAGCCGCTGAATGTCGGCAGCCTCCTCGCGGGCGCGCGCGAGCGCCGCCGGCGCAACCTGGCTGATCATCGCCTGCACCGCCTGGGGCGTGCCGGCGGATTCGTCCGCGAGCTGGTAGGCGGCATGGCTCGGGTAGCCCAGAAGCGTGGCGCGTTCGGCGCGCAGCTTCACCAGCTGTGCGATCACGACGGTGTTGTTGGTTTCGCCGTCGAGTCCGCGACGGATCGAGGCCTTGTAGATGCGCTCGCGCAGCGCGCGGTTGGTCAGGTGCGCGAGCAGCGGCTGGTTGGTCGTGTTTTGCAGCGCGATGAGCCACTTGCCATTCAGGCCGCGCGCCGCCGCCGCCTGGGCGGCCGCGCCGATCTGCGTGCTCGTCAGCCCGTCCAGTTCGGCCACGCTGTCAACCACGACCGCGCTCTCGGCGGTCGCCTTGAGCACGTTCTGCTTGAAGCGCGTGGTGAGGGCGGAGATCTCGCCATTCAGCGCCTTCAGGCGCGCCTTGTCGGCGGCCGAGAGCTGGGCGCCGGCGCGCACAAACATCGTGTGATATCGGATCAGGAGCTGCAGGGACTCCGGATCCAGGTGCAGCGTGCTGCGCTTTTCATAAAGCGCATCAACCCGCGCCCACAATGCCGGATCAAGATGGATGGCATCCTCCTGGGCGGTAAGCTTCGGGGCCATCTCGGTGTCGATGTGCTGCATCTCAGCGTCGGTGTTGCAGGCGTTCAGCCGGCTGAAGACGTTGTCCACGCGCGTGAGCAGCTGCCCGGAGCGCTCGAGCGCGACGATGGTGTTCTCGAAGGTCGGTGGCGCGGGGTTGTGCGCGATCGCCGCGACCTCCTCGAGCTGCTCGCGCATCCCAGCCTCGAACGCCGGCCGGTAATCGGAGTCGCGGATGCGGTCAAACGGCGGCAGCTGATAGGCGAGCGTGCTTGGCTGCGCGAAGGGGTTGTCTGCCATTGCCATGGGGGAAGTCCTCGCGGTGTCGTGCGCCGGATCCGCTGCGACGCCCGCTGCCGCTGCAAGGAGGGCGGCGAAAGTCGCGAGATGCGCGTTTCTCATAAGTCCTACTCCGTGTGATCCCGCGGATAGCCTGTGCAGCGTTGGGCCGCGAGCGCGGCAATGTTATCCTTGCCGCCCGTGCATTGCGCGCCCATCGCAGCGCTGCAACCCCCGACCCGCCGCGCCGCGGCCGTTTCCGCCACCCACAGGACCCCGCCATGAGCATCGCCCAGGACCAGGTCGTCAGCATTTACTACACCCTCAAGAATGACGCCGGTGAGGTTCTGGACAGTTCTGCCGAGGGCGAACCGCTCACCTACCTGCACGGTCACGGCAATCTCATCGCCGGTCTGGAGCGCGAGCTCACGGGCAGGAATACCGGCGACAAGCTGCAGGTGAAGATCGCGCCGGCGGAAGGCTACGGCGAGTACGACGCGGGGCTGGTGCAGCGGGTGCCCCGGCGCGCGCTCAAGGGAGTAGCGAATGTGCACGTAGGCATGCGACTGCAGGCGCAAACCGAGCACGGCGCGCGCGCGGTCACGGTCACGCAGCTGACCGGGGACCTGGTGACGCTCGATGGCAATCATCCTCTGGCCGGCCAGCATCTGAACTTTGAGGTCGAGGTGGGCGAGGTGCGCGCGGCGACGGCCGAGGAACTCGCGCACGGTCACGTGCACGGGGCCGACGGCCATCATCACTGAGAGCTCGGGTGCGCCTCGGCGAGGTGCGCAAACTCGCCGCTGAAGGCGTCTACGCGCTGAAGGTACTGGCGCGGGTCGTGCTCGCCACAGCGCTGCGCGGGGCTGAAATGGTAGCCGCGGCGCGCGTACGCGGCCCCCGCCCCGGCCCCGCACAAGTGCACCACCGCCACCAGGTGCCGCAGCTGCAGCGCCCCCGGTGTGGGCTTGTCCTGTTGTTCGAGAATCGCGCTCACCTTTGCCTCCAGATCCGCCGCGGTGAGTTCGATGGCGTCCCCCGGCAGTACGCGCAGGTACAGTCGGTTGAACCAGCACGAGTGCCAATCGTTCCACGGTCCCTCACGCGTGAGCTGGTGCGCGTGGATGCAGTAGCGCTGCGCTTCCTGGAAGGTAGGATCGGTCATCTGGTACATGCCCACGGCGCTGGAGGCGGGCCGGTAGAAGTCAAAGGGCGTCGCAGGCCAAACCCAGCGCCAGTAGGTGCGCACCAGCGGGTTACCGGAAGCCTCCACCTGCGCGAGCGCCGCGAGCAGCTCCGCGCTCACGTGCGCCGTGGCGTAGCGTCGGAACAGCTCCGCATAGGCGCGCCAGGTTTCCGCCGGAGTCTTGTAAAGCGCGCCGCTCACCGGAAAGAAAAGCTCGGTTGGCTTGCGGATTACCTGGTAGAGGAAATTGCCCGCGACGAGGACGATCAGCGCGTACAGCAGGTAGAGGAACATCTCGGCAACGTTCGGCCGCGCCCGGCTGCGGGGCGCGGCGCGGCGGCGCGGGCGCGCCCCGGGCGATCTGCGGGGCGTGGCGCCCCGGCGCTTGGGCACTAGAGCCTCCGCGCTGCACGCGACAGCGCGAGTGCTCTAACATGCGCCACCAAGACCGCAGAGCCGCAGGAGCCATCCGTGTCGATTGATGCCGTAGAGATTGAAACCGGCCGCAACCCCGCCGCCGCCGTGATCTGGCTGCATGGGCTCGGGGCCGACGGCCACGATTTTGAGCCGATCGTGCCGCAACTCGTGCAACCCGGAGAGCGCGCCCTGCGGTTCGTGTTTCCGCACGCCCCGGTGCGTCCGGTCACGCTCAACGGCGGGTACGCCATGCGCGCCTGGTATGACATCGCAGCCCTCGATCGGCGCACGCGCGAGGATGAGAACGGCATCCGCGCCTCACAGGCGACGATCACCGCGCTCATCCAGCGCGAGAATGCCCGCGGCATTGCCAGCTCGGGCATCGTGGTGGCCGGGTTTTCTCAGGGCGGTGCCATGGCGCTTTTTGCCGGCACGCGCTACCCGGAAAAGCTCGCCGGGATCATGGGACTGTCCTGCTATCTGCTGCTCGGCGATACGCTGCTGAGTGAGCGCAGCGCGGTGAACCAGAGCACCCCGATATTTCTTGCGCACGGCTCGCAAGACCCGGTGGTTGCGCCGGTACTGGGCGCTGAGGCGCGTCGGCAGCTGGAGGCGGCCGGCTATGCGCTCGAATGGCATACCTACAGCATGCCTCACTCTGTGTGCCCGCAGGAGGTCGCCGACATCGCCGCCTGGTTGCGGCGCGTGCTCTAGCGGCCGCGGCGCGATCGCGCCGCTGGCAGGCTAGTGCCGCTCCTGTGGGCGGCTCACCGTTGGCATGCGTGCGCCTCCGGTGCGCGGCACGTGGCCGTTACAAAAGCTTACGGGCCACAAATGACGCGGACGGACGAGCGATCTCAGGAGCCCTTGCGCAACCGGTTGCTCTGACCGACGCGCCGGATGCCGAGGCCCGCGGAGCGACCCCGGCACCTGCCGCTCGCCGGTGTCAGCCTAGCGGCGGCCGTCGTGCTCCCCGTGCGGCTCGTGGCCCGCCGGATGGGCGGCCCCGCCCGCGGTCTCATGGGCTGAATGCGAGTAGCCACCCTGAGGGGTCGCGGCGTACTGCGCGGGCCGCTCATTGTGCGAGTGCTCTGCCGCGGCGGGGCTCGCGCCCGACTCACGGGCCGCCACCACGCCGTGACCGCTGAAGGCGCCCGGTCGCGCGGTCGCCGCGATCGGCGGATGACCGCCGTTCACCGAGGCGCGCAGTGAAGTGTTCGCACGCGCCATGTTCTCGTGCTCGCGCTGCGCGCTGGTGAAGGCGACGTGCTGCTCGTGGCTCGCCGCGAGCTCAGCCGACGTGGGCCGCGCGACGATGCCGCCGGCGCCGCCGTTGTAGCTCACACGACTCACGGACACGTTGTTCACCACCGTGCGGTTGTAGACGTTGGTCACGCTGACATTGCTCACGTTATTGACCGAGCGGTTATACACAAATGCCCCACCGCGCCAATAACCGCCCTGGTAGCCGACGCCGCCGTAACCGAAGCCGTAGTTGACGCCACCGTAGAAGCCAATGTGTGGTCCCCAGTAGCCGCCGTGCCACAGGTACGCGCCGTTCACCCAACCCCAGTAGCCCGGCGTCCACAGTACGCCCACCGCGGGCGGCTGTACCCAGGTACCCGGCACCCAGTAGTACCCGGTCGGCGCCCAGCCCCAGTAGCCGGGAGTCCAGATGTAGCCCGGCGCCGGAATCGCCGGCTGCACGTAAACGGGCAGCGCCGGCGGCGCGATATTGACGGACACGCCGATGGCGACGCCGGCGTTGGCCCACAGGGGGACAACTGCCAGCAGCAGCACCGGGATCAAACCGCGAATCAATTTGCGCATGGGATTGACTCCTTCACCGCCACCTTGACCGACACACACTGAACGACGGCTGAACTCATCCACGCGGTGGGCCTGAGTTGTGGAGCGCGCCGTGTCACTTAACGCAACGCGTCCCCGGGGCGGGCGTTGACGGCGCGCGGCCGCCTCAGAACCAGCTGTAGTTAAAACTGATACTGATGCGCTCTGCGGCGCGCGGGTTGGGGGCGACCGCATGCCGCAGCCAGCTCTCAAACAGCACCAGCTGCCCGGCGCGCGCCGGCAGCATCACCCAGGCTCTGTTTGCGCGCACCGCCTGCGCGCGGCGCGGTGGTGCGGCCATGAAGCGCTCGAGCCGCGGATCCTCGAACTTGATGCCGGGCGCCCCCTGCGGTACCGCCACGTAGTATGTGCCGCTGATGCTCGAGAGCGGGTGCAGGTGCAATGCGTGCGCGGCGCTTGCGCCCATGATGTTCACCCAACAGTCCGTCATCGTGAGCGCACGCCCGCGCAGATCGAACTCGAGCGCGCGGGCGAATTTTTCGACGTGTCGGTCGAGCGCCCGAGCGAGCGCGGCGAAGGTGGGCGACAAGCGGTGCATGCGGTGTGCCGAGCTGTAAGAGGTATAGCCGCCCGGGTAATTGCGTACCGACCAGCGCCGCCCGATGGCGTCGTCGGCGCGTAGCTGCCGGCATTCGCGCAGCAGCCGCGCGTTCAGTGCCCGCCAGCCCTGCGGCCGCAGCCGCCCCTGGTACACCTGTGTGGCAAATAGCAACTGCGTGCTCATGAGCAGCACCGAGTATGCGGCGCGCTCGGGAAGTGGTCTATGATCGGTGCCTCCCCGCAGCCTGGATCGCTTTCATGGCCGTCGCAAAGTTTCCCCCGGAGCTCAGCTCCGCAGCGCCGCGCGCGGCACCGGATGAGACTGTGCCGCACTGGATCGGGGGCCGCACGCTCATCGGCAGCGGCCCGCGACTGCCGGTGTTCAATCCCGCCACCGGCCGCATCGCGCGTGAAGTGGCGCTGGCGAGCGTCGCGGATGTCCAAGCCGCGGTGACGAGCGCGCACGCAGCCCTGGGGGCCTGGTCACAGATGCCCGCCGTGCGTCGTGCCCGCGTCCTGGCCGCTTTTCTTGCGCTGCTGAACGAGCAGCGTGACGCGCTCGCGGCCCTCATCACGAGCGAACACGGCAAGGTATTCAGTGACGCGCAGGGCGAAGTCACGCGCGGCATTGAGATCGTCGAATTCGCCTGCGGAATCCCGCAGCTGCTCAAGGGCGACTTTACCGACCAGGTGTCCACCGGCATCGACAACTGGACGCTACGGCAGCCTCTCGGGGTGGTCGCCGGCATCACGCCGTTTAACTTCCCCTGCATGGTGCCGTGCTGGATGTTTCCGCTCGCCATCGCCTGCGGCAACACCTTCGTGCTCAAGCCGAGCGAACGCGACCCATCCGCATCCGTGTTCATGGCACGCCTGCTCTCGCAGGCAGGGCTGCCGGACGGGGTCTTCAACGTCGTGCAGGGCGACAAGCTCGCCGTGGATGCGCTGCTCGAGCATCCGCAGGTGCGTGCCTTGAGTTTTGTCGGCTCGACGCCGATTGCCCACTACATCTATCAGCGTGGCGCCCAGCACGGCAAGCGCGTACAGGCACTCGGTGGAGCGAAGAATCACATGGTCGTGATGCCCGATGCGGATCTGGGGCAGGCCGTGGATGCCCTGATTGGGGCCGCCTACGGGTCCGCGGGCGAGCGCTGCATGGCGATCTCGGTCGCCGTGCTGGTCGGTGACAGTGCCGAGCGTATGTTGCCACCGCTTGCCACGCGTGCCCGCCAGCTGCGCGTCGCGGAGGGCATGCAGCCGGAGGCCGAGATGGGCCCGGTGATCAACCGTGCGGCCCTCGAGCGCATCCGTGGCTACATCGAGGACGGGGTCGCAAACGGTGCTGAGCTGGTAGTTGATGGCCGTCGCCATCCCACGACCGGCGCCCCCTTTGCAGTCGCAGGAAACGAACACGGATTCTTCCTGGGAGCCACGCTCTTTGACCACGTCATGCCCGAGATGCGTATCTACCGCGAGGAGATCTTCGGCCCGGTGCTGTGCTGTGTGCGCGTGCCGGACTTCGCCGCCGCGGTCAATCTCGTCAATGCTCACCCGATGGCGAACGGGGTGGCCTGCTACACCCGTGACGGCAACATCGCGCGCGAGTTCGGGCGCCGCATTGAAGTCGGCATGGTCGGTATCAACGTGCCGATCCCGGTCCCGATGGCCTGGCACGGCTTCGGCGGCTGGAAGAGCAGCCTGTTCGGCGACATGCATGCTTACGGCGAGGAAGGCGTGCGCTTCTACACGCGCCAGAAATCGATCATGCAGCGCTGGCCGGAGAGCACGCCCAAGGGGGCGGAATTCGCCCTGCCGACGGCGAAATAGCCACCCACGCAGCCGCGTCGAGACACCGCAAGATTAGCGCCGTGTCGTCGCGCTGCGCGCGGGCGCCGCACTTTGAACTTCTCAAGACACCCCGCCTCAGAGTGGGGGTCGCCCCAAGCTACAATCCCCGCGCTCGACAGCGCGAATACGAAAGGACTTGAATCATGCGTTTAATGCCCCCGATTGTGTGTGCGTCCGTGCTGCTGATGAGCGCGACGGCCAGTGCGGACGACCTTCTGGGCATTTACGTCGGCGCCGGCGCGGGTCAAGCGCAGCTGCAGCAGAATTACTATCAGGTCGACTCGCACACCACCGGCTGGAAGCTCGTCGCAGGCTGGCGCCCGATATCTTCCCTGGGCGTCGAACTCGACTATGCGGATCTGGGCAGCAAGAGCGTCAGCTACTTCGGCTCCTTCGGCATGACGCAGGTCTCGACCAAGGCCCACGCCACGAGCGCTTACGCCGTCGGCTACCTGCCGGTGCCGGTACCGTGGCTCAGCATCTACGGCAAGCTCGGTGCCACTCGTGTGCAAGCCGACACCAATGGTTCCAATACTCCGGGCGGGTGCCCGGTGTCGTTGGCCCCGTGCGGGCCGAATTACTTCAGTACCGACACGACCAGCACCAAGTTCGCCTGGGGCGCCGGGGCGGAGTTTAAGTTCGGTCTCCCGGGTCTGCGGGTCGAGTACGAGCGCCTGAATGGGCCGCAGGGCGATGATGCGCTGCTCTCGGTGGCCGTGACGCTCAACTTCTGAGTGCGGCTGCGGCGGGCGGCGGGCATGCCTGATCGGCACGCGCAAGTCCCTCCGGCTGCGCCGCCGCATCCGCCTCCCTGCACCACGTGCCCACCACAACGCTTGCCCCGCGCCGTTGCCGCTGAGGTGGGTTAAGTGCGCGCACCAGGGACACGCTGAGAGCTCAGACGGCCGCCGCCGTGGCCGCCACGTTTTGCGCGGCGCAGGCGCGCTAAGAGACTTTCTTCTCGAACTGCTGCTCTTCGGTGCTGCCAGTGAGGGCGGTGAGTGAGGAGTGGCCGCCGCTCACCGTCTGGGTGACCGCGTCGAAGTAGCCGGCGCCGACCTCACGCTGGTGCTTGGTGGCGGTGTAGCCGTGCGGTTCGGCGGCGAATTCCGCCTGCTGCAGACGCACGTAAGCGCTCATCTGCTGCGCCTTGTAGCCGCGCGCCAGCTCGAACATGGAGAAGTTCAGGGCGTGAAAGCCAGCGAGCGTGATGAACTGGAAGCGATAACCCATCTCGGCAAGCTCGCGCTGGAATCTGGCGATCTGCGCATCATCGAGCTTGCGCTTCCAGTTAAACGAGGGCGAGCAGTTGTAGGCCAGAAGTTTGCCCGGGTAGTGCGCATGGATGCCCGCAGCGAATTCACGCGCCTCCTCAAGATCGGGCTTGGCCGTCTCGCACCACAACAGGTCCACGTACGGTGCATAGGCGCGACCGCGGGCGATCGCCTGCTTAAGTCCCGCCTTGACGCTGAAGAAGCCCTCCCCGGTGCGGCCCTTGGCGGCGTCGATGAAGGGACGGTCACGCTCATCAACGTCCGAGGTGAGCAGCGTCGCCCCTTCCGCATCTGTGCGCGCCACGAGCACCGTTGGCACGTTACACACATCCGCCGCCAGGCGCGCGGCGATCAGCTTGTTAATCGCCTCCTGCGTCGGCACAAGCACTTTGCCGCCCATGTGGCCGCACTTTTTTGCCGAAGACAGCTGGTCCTCGAAGTGTACGCCCGCCGCACCCGCGTCGATCATCTGCTTCATGAGCTCGAATGCGTTGAGCACGCCGCCGAAGCCGGCCTCGGCATCCGCGACGATCGGCTTAAACCAGTCGATGGAGTCATCGCCCTCGGCGTGATGGATTTCGTCCGCGCGCCGCAGCGTATTGTTGATGCGCCGTACCACCGCCGGCACCGAGTCGGCCGGGTACAGCGACTGGTCCGGGTACATCTGCCCGGAGAGATTAGCGTCGCCTGCCACCTGCCAGCCGGAGAGGTAGATCGCATCCAGTCCCGCCTTGACCTGCTGCATGGCCTGGTTGCCGGTGAGCGCCCCGAGCGCGTTGACCAACGGTTTCTCATTCAGATACCGCCACAGCTTCTCCGCCGTGAGACGGGCGATCGAGTGCTCGACCGGGATCGTGCCGCGCAGGCGCACCACATCCTCGGCCTCGTAGCCGCGTTGCACGTCGCGCCAGCGCGGACTTTCGCGCCAGGCGCGTCGCAGTTCATCAGCCGTGGGCAGGGATTTCGCAGCGCTCATGCTTCTTGCCTCAAATTGCAGGTGATGTTGGCAGGGCTAACTCAGCAGCTCGTACGCCGGCAGCGTCAGGAACTCATCAAAGGTCTCGCTCTTGGTCATCTGTTCGAACAGGCGTGCCGCGGTCGGAAACACCCCATTGCTCAGGCGCGTGGCGCCCACTTCCTGGTGGATGCGATCGAGCTCCGCGCTCATCAGGCGGTCGAAGCGCTCCACGGTGATCGCCTGGCCATCGTTGGTACGGGCACCGTGCCGCAGCCACTGCCACAACTGCGCGCGGCAGATCTCCGCCGTGGCGGCATCCTCCATGAGGTGATAGAGCGGCACGCAGCCGTTACCGCGCAGCCACGCCTCAAGGTACTGCACGCCGACGCGGATGCAGCCGCGCAGGCCGCCCTCCGTGATCTCGCCCTGCGGCACCTTCAGCAGGTCCAGCTCCCCGGCGTTCACATCCGCGCGGCTGACGCCCAGCTGGTTCGGGCCCGGCATGACCGCGTCGAACGCCTCGCGCGCGATGCCCGCCAGCCCCGGGTGCGCGATCCAGGTACCGTCGTGACCGGCCTGCGCCTCGCGCAGCTTGTCGGCGCGCACGCGCGCCATCGCCGCCTCGTTGGCGGCCGGGTCGTTTCGGATCGGAATCTGCGCGGCCATACCGCCCATGGCATGCGCGCCGCGCCGATGACAGGTCTTGATCAAAAGCTCGACGTAGGATTTAAGGAAATGCCGGTCCATGGTGACGCTGGCACGATCCGGCAGCACGAACTCAGGCCGATTCCTGAATTTCTTGATGAAACTGAAGATGTAGTCCCAGCGACCGCAGTTGAGCCCGGCGGAGTGCTCGCGCAGTTCGAACAGGATCTCGTCCATCTCGAAGGCCGCGAGAATGGTCTCGATCAGCACCGTCGCCTTGATCGTACCGCGCGGCATGCCGAGGGCCTCCTGGGCGGCGACGAACACCTCATTCCACAGGCGCGCCTCAAGATGGCTCTCGATCTTCGGCAGGTATAGGTATGGCCCGGTACCGTTGCGCGCCAGCCCCTCGTGGTTGTTGGCGAGAAACAGCGCGAAGTCAAAGAGCGCCCCCGACACGGTCTCGCCGTTGATGCGCACGTGCTTCTCCGGCAGGTGCCAGCCGCGGGGCCGCACGATGAGCGTCGCGGTGTGTTCGCCGAGGCGATACACCTTGCCGGTGGCCGGGTCCTCGTAGCTGATGGTGCGCCGCACGGCATCGGCAAGATTCACCTGCCCGCCAATCACGTTGTCCCAGGTGGGTGAACAGGAATCCTCGAAGTCAGCCATGAAGCAGCGCACCGGGGCATTGAGCGCGTTGATGACCATCTTGCGATCAACGGGACCTGTGATCTCGACGCGCCGGTCGCGCAAATCCTCAGGCACCGGCAGAACGCGCCAGTCGCCTGCTCGCACCGCGGCGGTCTGCGCCAGAAACTCCGGCAGCGCCCCATCATCGAGCTGCAACTGTCGATCGACGCGCGCATTCAGCAGCTGCAGCCGGCGCGCATTGAAGCGCCGGTGCAGGCTCGCGAGCAGCTGCAGCGCGAGCGGCGTCAGCACCTCCTCGCCGCGCTCGACCCGCGCCCCGAGTATCTCGACCTTAGGCCCTGCCGGGTCGCGCGAGTACACCTGAGCGTGCGTCTGGGCGTTCATGCCGCCCAATATACGGCCATCGGCGCTGAAATTTGACTGTAGAAACTTCACACTGTTAATTTCACAAAGGGGTTTCACCGCTTCGGGCGGATGGGGTGACATATGCCGGAGCTGCTGCGCAAGGGTCACTTTCTCGGCGCCAAGCTGCGCGCGCTGCGTAAGGCGAACGGGCTCACGCTCGAGGAGCTCTCGGTGCGCTGCATCCAGCGCGACGCCACCGTCGGGCCGTCCGTGTCCTACCTCAGCATGATCGAGAGCGGTAAGCGCTCGCCCTCGAGTGAGCTTTTGACGCTGCTCGCGGCGGTGTTTCAGCGGCCCGCGGCCTGGTTCCTCGATGAGAGCGCGGACCTTGCGCTGCCGCCCGCGGCCCCCGGCCAAGGCGCCACCCGTGTGCCGCTCGAGCCTGCGTTTCTGTTCTCCAAGACGCTGCTGCAGGCGGCGATTCCGGAGCTGCTCGCGCAGACCGGCACCACCGGACGGCAGTTCGCGCACCTGTTGATCCGCTCGCACCAGGAGATCTCACGCAACGATTTCCCCGACCTGGAACGCGCCGCCGACCGGGTGGGCGAGCGGCGCTTTCCGCTCTCGGTGGATGACCTGCTGCGACTGTGCCGCCGTCACGGCCTTGAGATCCGCTGGTTCGAGAAAAAGCCGCTGCTGGCGCGCGACAAGGACCGCGAGGTGCGCAGCATGGTGCGCTCGTTCTTCGAGGCGCCGCGCATCGTCTATGCCAACCGCGCGCTGCAGGCCGATCCTGCGCGGCTCAAGTTCGATCTGGCCGCGCACATCGCTCACAAGGTGTTGCACGGCGGTGATGGGTTGAAGTCCCCGCACGCGACCGGCGGGGAGATGGGCGGCAGCCCCGAGGGCGGCTCGAGTGCGGTCGGCATGAACGCCCAGGACGTGTTGCACGCCTGGCGGGATTTCGAGTGCAGCTTCTTTGCCGGCGCGCTGCTCGCCCCGCGCGTGCCCTTCCGACGCTTTCTCGCCCGCGAGCGTCACCGCGTCGAAGCCGGCGCCAAGCTCCAACTTACCCCTGCGGTCATCATGCGCCGCATGACCAAGGTGTCGCCCTACCCCTACTGGCATTTCTTTGACGCCTACCCGCCCGGTTACCTGCGCGCTGTCTACCGCGGCAACGGCATTCCGCTGCCTTGGGGCAACCTCGCGCAGGTGAGTGACCCGTGCCCGAACTGGGCGGTGTTCCGCATGATCGACGGCGAGCACGGACTCAGCGGCTCGCAGATCTCGGTGCTGCGCGACGGGGAGCGCTCGCTGCTTTATTGCTGTCACTCGATCCGTGTGCACGATATGGCCGGCAATCCGCACGTCTTGTCGGTCGGCGTCGATCTCGCCCCCGCGCTCGCCACGCACAGCGTCACCAGCGAGGCGCTGGTCGAGTCAATCTTCCGCGAGTGCCTGCATCGGCGCGGCGAGGCCCGCATCCCGAAGGCGGCGGCCCAGGTGCTGACCGCCGTGGCCCGAGTGCTCAACATCGCCTGGATCGAGGATGCCCTGTCACACCCGGCCCGCATCATCTGCCCGCGCAGCAACCGTTGCCCGCGCCCGGAGCGCTGTGAGGGCGCCCGGCCCTCCAAGGCGCGGGAGATCGCCGACATCCGCGAGGAGATTCTCGGGCGCGAGGCGTGATGCCCTAAAATGCCCGTGGGCCTGCAAAAAATCCCGGGAGCCGACTGATGATTCGCACCCTGATCCGCCGCCTACCCCTCGCCCTCGCTGCGACGCTCACGCTCGGGGCCGCACCGGGGCCGACGCCAGCAGCCGCCGCCCCTGCGGGTGTCGACTCCGCAGCCGAGCAGGCGAGCGTGCTCAGTTGGCGCGAGCAGCGCTTCAGTTCCCTCACGAGCGATACGGGCTGGCTGACCCTCGCGGGCCTCTTCTGGCTGCGCGAAGGGCGCAACTCCTTTGGCAGTTCCGCGGGGAACGACCTGGTCCTGCCCAACGCCGCCCTCGCCAGCACGGCCGGCGTCTTCGAACTTGCCGCGCCTACGGTGCGCTTCGTAGCGCAGCCCAGCGCGGGCGTCACGCTCGAGGGGGTGTCCGCGAGCAGCGTCGCGCTGAAAACCGATGCGAGCGGCGATCTCACGGTCCTCGCAAGCGGCACACTGCGCTTCTTCGTCATCGAGCGCGGCGGCAAGTTCGGCGTGCGCGTGCGCGATCTGAACAATCCGCGCCGCCGCGAGTTTCACGGCCTGCAGTACTTTCCAATCAGCAGCAGTTGGGTGTTGATGGCACGCTTCGTGCCCTACCCCGCCGGGCGGCGCATCAAGATCATCAATATCCTCGGGATGGAAGAGGAAGATGTCTCCCCCGGTGCGCTCGTCTTCAACAAGGACGGCCGCGAATGGCGCCTCGACACCGTGCTGGAAGGTCCCGGTGAGCGGCAACTCTTCATCATGTTCGCCGACGGCACGAGCGGCCGGGAAACCTACGGCGGTGGCCGCTTCTTGTACATTCCCCTGCCGACCGGCAACACCGCGCTGCTCGACTTCAACAAGGCGTACAACCCCCCGTGCGCGCTCAACGATTTTGCGACCTGTCCGCTGCCGCCGCCGCAGAACCGCCTGCAGCTGCGGGTCGAGGCCGGCGAGCTCAAGTACGCCGGCGGTCCCGAGCATTCCCTTTAGGGACAGAGGGCCAGGGTCACGCAGCTGCGCGCGGCCGGCAGCACGGTCGAAATCGACCCCCCAGGCTTATGCGTACGGACGCTTCGCCCGGCTGTATGACCCGGAGGGCAATCCGATCGAACCGGGGGAGCTGCGCTAGCGCGCCGACGCTTGCTCAGCCGGGGTTAAGACGCTGCGCCTGGGCAAGGCGAATGCGCTCGCTCGAGCGCGCGAGCGCCGCAGGCGTCAAACCCGCGTCACTGGGCGCCGGTCGTGCGCGAAAGTGCGCGGCGGCAGGCACCGTCGCAAACGCATCGGCGGGGAAGGAGAAAAATACGTCGCTGCTGATCCCCAGGCCCTGGTTGGTCTGCGCATAGAACGGCTCGAACAGCGTGCCGTTGTTGGTGAGTGCCTGGTAGTCGCCGAGGAAAAACCCCTCATCCGTATCGGCCGCGAGCTGCAGGTCGAAGGGACCACTCAGATGTGACTCGGTAAAATTGACCCCGTCGCTGGAGGTGACGATCCAGCAGTCCGTGAGCAGTTCTGTCGTGGAGTAGTGTGCGTTGCGAAGATCGTAGTAGGTCACGGCGATCACCCCGGCGGCACTCACGTTCAGGGTCGGCGTGAAGGTCTGGGCGTCCGGATCGCCGTTGATCTCGACCGGCGCCGACCAGGTCGCCCCGTCGTCGATCGAGTATGCGAGGGCGATGCCGTCGTGCGTCCCTGAGGAGAAGCGTGCATCCTGCCAGGCGACGTAGATGGTGCCGTTGGGACCGACGGCGGTAGTAAACAGCAGCGCACTGTCGCGTACTTTGCCGCCATTCGGATCGGTGGTACCGACGGAGAGAATATCCGCCACGCTCACCGGCGTCGTCGTCCAGGTGGCGCCGTGATTGGTCGACTGGATCGCCTTCAGGTGCGATGAGGCCGTCCCATCGGCGGCCGTATCAATCTCGTTGAACAGATTTACCAGCGTGCCATCGGGGGTGACGACGATCACATTACCGATGGTCTGGTTCTGCGGGCCGGGATCGTAAATGCTCTGCGCGCTCGACCAGGTGGAATTCGCGTTGGCGGTCATGGAAAAGTAACTTGGGCCCTGCGTCTGCCCCGTGAGCCGGTCCCACACGACATACACGTAGTTGCTGTTGGTCGGGTCGGCGGTGATGGAACCTTTGTCGTTGAAGAATCCCGCGCCGTCCTGGATGAGCGCGAGCGGCAGCGACCAGTTCGCGCCGCCATTGATCGATTGCGCCACCAGCATCGCGCTGGAGGAGCCCGCGGCGAGCGCTGTCCCGGTGAAGGCGAGCGCCAGCGCGTACGCGACGCCGTTGGGCGAGATCGAAACCCAGGCGTTGCTCGCACGCGCGTAGTTGCCGGCGTTGGTGATGTTGCCGCCCGCGCAGCGCGAAAAAGCCGGCGCGCTGCTCAGATTCCACGAATTGCCGCCATCGAAGGAGGCTGCGACGCCGATGACCTGCGAGCCCCCGTTTGACCAGCGGTTCTGCTGCCAAGTGGCGATGAGATTGGAGGGCGTGGCCGGATTGAGCGCGAGCGAAGGCTCGATCGCGGTACCGGTGTAGAGCGTGCCATTCACCGGCACGCCGTCGCAGCCGGCGGGTAGCGAAGTTGGCTGCGACACCCGCACCTGTGGCACCGCGGTAAAGGGCGGCGGCCCGCCACCGGGTGCGAGGTTGTTGTCGCTGCCGCCGCCGCAGGAATTCAGCAAGGTGAGCACCGCCCCGACGCCCACAACCTGCGCGGCACGCACGCTGTGTTTTCTTAGCCGCATCTTACGAGCACCCGCGCCCGGGACCTCCTTCAGGCCTCGATGAAGATCGTCGCAGGATGTTCCAGACACTCCTTCAGTGCCTGAATCATTGCCGCGGCATCGTAACCGTCGACGAAGCGATGATCGAAGGAGGAAGACAGATTCATCGTCAGACGGATGCCGATCGCGCCGTCGATCACCACCGGACGTTCGATGGCGCGATTCATGCCGATGATCGCGACCTCCGGTGCGTTGATGATCGGGGTGCTCGCGATACCGCCGAGCTTGCCCAGGCTCGTGATGGTGATGGTCGAACCGCTGAGCTCTTCGCGCCGCGCCTTGTTGGTGCGTGCCGCTTCGCTCACGCGTCGCATCTGCGCCGCCAGCTCCCACAGGCTCAGGTCCTGGGCGTCGTGCACCACCGGCACCTTCAGCCCCTCCGGCGTCTGGGTCGCGACGCCCAGGTGCACGGCGGCATGGCGCACGATGACGCCGCGCTCGGCGTCGTAGTGCGCGTTGCACTGGGGAAACTCCTTGAGCACCCGCACGAGGGCGAGGCCCAGGAACGGCAGGTACGTCAGCGCCGGCGCGCCCGCCGGGGGTTTGCGGTTCAGCTGCCGCCGCAGAGACTCGAGCTCGGTGATATCGAGCTCCTCGATATAGGCAAAATGCGGAATGGTGCGCTTGGCCTCGCTCATGCGCTGCGCGATCACGCGGCGCAGGCCGATGACTTTGATTTCTTCGGTGGCACCGCTCATGGCGGGCCGCGGACTCGGCACCGCCTTGGGCGCCGGGCGCAGCGGAGTCGGCGGCGCGGCACGGCGCGCCACATAGGCCTCCAGGTCCTTCAACACAATGCGCCCGTTGGGACCTGAGCCGGTGACCTGCTGCAGATCAATGCCCGCCTCGTGGGCACGGCGGCGAATGGCCGGCGAGGTCGCCACGCGTGCGGTGCGCGCCTGTGCGGCAGTGGGCTGCGCCGCCGCGGCGCCGTTAGCACCGGCGGCATGCCCGGCCGGTTCCTTCTGCGCGGTGGTCACGGCCGTGGCGACAGGCGGGCTCGCTGCGGCCTGACGAGCCGCCTCCGCGCCCGTCTCGATGACGATGAGATCCGCGCCGACCGGCACCATGTCCCCGGGCGCGCCGGTGGTGGAGAGCACGCGACCGCTGACGGGCGCCGGCACCTCCACGGCAGCCTTCTCGGTCATCACCTCTACGATCACCTCGTCCTCAGCGATGGTGTCGCCGGGCTTGACGCGCCAGTTGACGATTTCCGCCTCCACGGTGCCCTCGCCGAGGTCGGGAAGTTTGAAGACGTACTGACTCACGGCGCCTCCATCACCAACTTGAGCGCCGCAGCGATGCGCGCCGGACCGGGAAAGTACTCCCACTCAAAGGCGTGCGGATAGGGGGTATCCCAGCCGGCCACCCGCTGGATGGGCGCCTCAAGATTCCAGAAGCACTGTTCCTGCACCGTGGCGACCAGTTCCGCCCCGTAGCCCCCGAAGCGCGTGGCTTCGTGCACCACCACGCACCGACCGGTCTTGCAGACCGAGGTGCACAGCGTATCGACGTCCAGCGGGGCCATGGTGCGCACATCGATGATCTCGGCGTCCACAGCGGCGAGCTTCACCGCGGCCTCCGCGACGTGCACCATCGTGCCATAGGCGAGTACCGTCACGTCGCGGCCCGCCCGCACCACTTCGGCCCGCCCCAGCGGCACGGTGAAATGACCCTCCGGTACCTCGCCGCGCGGATGCAGACTCCAGGGCGTGGCGGGTTTGTGCGGGTCGCCATCAAAGGGACCGTTGTAGATGCGCTTAGGCTCGAAGAACACCACCGGGTCCTCGCCCTCGATCGAGCTGATGAGCAGCCCCTTGGCGTCATAGGGGTTCGAGGGCATGACCACCTTGATCCCGCACACGTGCGCGAATAGCGCCTCGGGGCTCTGCGAATGGGTCTGGCCCCCGCGGATACCCCCGCCACAGGGGGTGCGAATGGTCACCGGGGATGCGAAGTCGCCGGCGGAGCGATAGCGCAGGCGCGCCAGCTCACTCACGATCTGATCGAATCCCGGGTAGATGTAGTCGGCAAATTGGATCTCCGCCACGGGCTTGAGGCCGTTGGCGCCCATGCCGATGGCCGCGCCGATAATGCCGCCTTCGGCAATCGGCGTGTCCAGCACGCGCTGATCGCCGTACTTGCGCTGCAAGCCTTCGGTCGCGCGGAACACCCCGCCGAAGAAGCCGACGTCCTCGCCGAGAATCACCACGCGCGAGTCGCGTTCCAGCATCACGTCCATCGCCGAGTTCAGCGCCTGGACCATATTCATGCGTGCCATGGCGCTTTAGCCCTTTTGTGCGACCGGCGGCGGCGCGGCGCGCGCGGAGGCCTGGGCGCTCTTGAGGGTACGCAACTCCTCGCGCTCGCGCGCCAGATTGGGCGGTATCTCCTTAAACACATCCTCGAACATGGTGAGCGGATCAAGGTAGGGGCCGGCGGTGAGCGTGCCGTAGGACTCGGCCTCCTTCCAGCACGCGGTGACGTGCGCCTCGAGCTCTTTCTCGAGCTGGGCGTGCCGCTCCTCTGACCATTCCCCGATGCCGATCAGATGCTGCTTCAGGCGTGTGATCGGATCCCCGAGCGGCCAGGCGCGCCATTCCTCCTTGGGACGATAGCGCGAGGGATCGTCGCTCGTGGAGTGAGCGGCGGCGCGGTAGGTCACGTGCTCGATCAGTGTCGGGCCGCCGCTGTGGCGCGCGCGCTGTGCCGCCCACTGAGTGACCGCATACACGGCAAGGAAATCGTTGCCGTCGACGCGAATACCCGGAATACCGTAGCCCGGGCCGCGCTGCGCGAACGTATTCTGTTCTCCGCCAGCGAAGCCCTGAAAGGTAGAGATTGCCCACTGGTTGTTGACGAGGTTCAGAATCACGGGGGCCTGGTACACCGACGCGAAGGTCATGGCGTAGTGAAAGTCGGCCTCCGCGCTCGAGCCCTCGCCGATCCAGCTCGCCGCGAGGTGGTCTTCGCCCTTGATGGCTGCCGCCATCGCCCAACCGACCGCCTGCGGGTACTGCGTGGCGAGATTGCCGGAGATCGAGAAGATGTTGCCGCTGCCCCAGTGATACATGATGGGCATCTGCCGCCCCTTACACATGTCATGCGTGTTCGAGAGGCATTGGCACATCAGCTCGACGAGATTGCGACCACGCACCACGTGCAGGCCCTGCTGCCGATAGGAGGGGAACAGCATGTCGCCCGGCTTCAAGGCCATGCCCGCTGCCACCGCGACCGCCTCTTCGCCCGTGGACTTGATATAGAAGGAGATGCGGCCCTGGCGCTGGATCTTCTGCATACGATCATCGAACAGCCGCGTCAGCAGCATGTGCCGCAGCCCGACCTGCAGCTCCTCGGGCTCCAGATGCGGGTTCCAGGGGCCCACGGCGCGATGATCGTCCCCGAGCACGCGTACCATCTGCACCGCGAGCTCCTCGATGTCGCGCGCGGCCACGGTCACATCCGGGCGCTGCACTGCGCCGGCGGGTGAGATGCGAACGTAACTGAAGTCAGGTTCCTGCCCGGGGCGGGCCGGCGGAACAGGAACATGCAAGCGCGACCGTGGGGGCATGAGGCGGCCTCTTAGCGGGTCCGGATAAGGTTGCAGCCGAGACTGGAAGTTCGGCAGGATTGTAGTCGCCTCACACCAGTAACACTACGCGTGAAGCCCAAACATACCTTTCGCGGCGTCGTGCTGCGGCACGCGCCGCATCCGGCGCCCGCGGCCGCGAGCAGACTTAATCTGCCCACGCGCGGGGGCGAGGGCCCGGCGCGCGTGCGCGTCGGACGGGAGGTCGCCGGGCGCGCCGGCAAGGGCGTCTCGGTGATCAGCGGGCTACCCCTCGAGGCGGCGGGGCTGGCGCAGCTAGCGACCCGACTGAAGAAATTGTGCGGCGCCGGCGGTGCGGTCAAAAACGGCGTGATCGAGATCCAGGGCGATCACCGCGCGCGCCTGGTAAGTGAACTCCTGAAGCTCGGCTACGCGGCCAAACTGTCGGGCGGCTGACCCGGCGCCCCGCCGAAAAAATGGTATCAGACGGCGAATATTGCTATAGAGATCTATTGGCCAGAACGCGCGCGGGGATGATCGTGCAGAACCAGCAACAAACAGTACAGCGTAGCCGCAACGGTGACGTTCTTCTGTTCGCGCGCAACTTCTTCCGGCACCCGCGCATGCTCGGCTCCATCGTTCCCAGTTCCCGCTTCCTCATCAAACAGCTGTTGGAACCGATCAATTTCAATCGCGCGCGCGTCATCGTCGAATACGGCCCCGGCGTCGGCGGCATCACCACGGAGGTGCTGCGCCAAATGCGCGCCGATGCCACCCTGATCGCTATCGAGGTGAATCCGGATTTCGTGCGCTACCTGGAAGCTGCGATCGAGGATAAGCGCCTGCGTGTCATCCAAGGCTCAGCGGCGCAGGTCGATGAGATCCTGCGCCGCTTCGGTTACCTGCGTGCGGACTACATTATCTCGGGCATTCCGTTCAGCACGATTCCCGCCCCCGAGCGCGAACAGATCCTGCGCAAAACCCACGACGTGCTCGAACCTGGCGGTGCTTTTCTGGTTTATCAGTTTTCGACCCGCGTGTTGCAGGATCTGCAGCGTGTCTTCGGCTACGTGGGACGTAAGTTCCAGCCGCTGAACGTGCTGCCGGCGCACTTGTTCATCTGCCAGCCGGCGAGCGCCTGAGGCGGCGGCACCGCTCGCCTTACGGGGGCGCTGCGCGCAGCTGCCGCAGAAGTTCCTCGCCGAAATAGCCGGCCGGAATCGTCCCCTGCTTCATGAACTCGAGATGGAAGCGTTTGGCCGAGAAGCGCGAGCCGAGCGCCTGCTGGGCGCGCTTGCGCAGCCCCAGGATCTGCTCCTTGCCCAGCCGGTAGGTGATCGCCTGAGTGGGCCAGCGCGAGTAGCGGGTGATCGCGCCGCGCGCGGCCTTGCAGCTCGCCTGCTTCGCATCAAGCTTCAGCGCCGCGGCGGCCTGACACGAGCCTGGCAGGAAATCAACGACCTCGGAGAAGAGCGTGACCGCCTCATCGAAGGCGATCCGTCCGGTGTGCAAGCCGGTATCGATGCGCACGCGCAGGTCGCGGTAGAGCTGGCCCCGCAGCTGGTACAGGTGCTCCTCGGGCGTGTAGAAGCCGCTCGGCGCCCCGGGCTGCGGCTCCGCAGGCAGAGCCTCGGAGTACAGCGCCCAGCCCTCCGCCGCCATCGAGTCCTGCCACATCGAGGAGGAATCCTCGACCGCGCCGGGCGTAAGCCAGCGTACCGGTGCGATCTCGTCGCGGAACTCGGTCATGACCTTGTAATGCCAGTCATGTCCCGGAAAGCCTTCGTGGGCGGCCAGGTCGGGCATCGCAGCGTAGTTGTGCTCCTGGCGCAGCTCCGCGAGGTTATCGTCCGTCGGCGTCACGTAGAAGCGGCCCACGCCGCTTTTCTTGAACGGCGGCGCCGGATAGTAAGCCGCGCCCTCGATCGAGGAACGCAGGGGCGGTGGCGTAACCGTGACATCGAGCTTGTAATCGGCCGGCACGTCAAAGAGGCCCGTCGCGCGCGCGTAGGCGACCAGACGCTGCCCGGTCTTGCGATAGCCGTCCGCCATCTCCGCATCCGTGCGCGGTGCGTTCTGGCTCATCTGCTCAAAGACCACGCGCACGACCTGTTCGGGTGCCTGGGGTGCCGGCCACTTGTGCGCCGCCGCGATCTGCTGCGCGAGTGCAATCATCTCGGCGCGCGTCGCCTGTACCCACGGCCACGAACTGCTGAAGAGCTCCGCCGCGGTGGTATTCACGCGCAAGTTGTTATGCAACGCCCAGTCGTACTCGGAGGCTCCAAAGACGAAGCGGTCCGCGCGGTATTGCGCCTTGAGCGCCGTGCTGCCCTCAGCATGCACGTCCTCGAAGAACGTCTGGGCGACAAAATCGTGCAGGTGGCGGTAGGCGGCGGCGGCGTCGTGGCCGCCGCTTTGCAACGCGCGCAGCAGCGCGTCGCGATGCGCCGGGGCGATATCGCTCCCCGCCAGCTGCGGCAGCGTCTTGGCGAAGTAATCGGCATCCGCGGCGGTGCTCTGCAGGCCAAAGTCGCGCAGTACGCGCCAGTCCGGCGTGCTGTGCGCCTCGACGCCGGCCCGCAGCTGCTGCTCGGCCGTGGCGAGGTACGGCGCCACCGCGCGCGCGCGCGCGATGACCGCCTGCCATTCCTCGTCCGTCCCGAAGCTCGAGGGTCCGGTGACACTCATGCCCTGAATCTGCCAGTCGACACCGCGGAACGGTTCATCGACGTAGGAGTCGAGCGAGCGCAGCTGGTGATGGCGCACCTGATGCTCGTGCAGCAGGAAGGCGATCTCGGCGAGCGCCACCGAGCGGTCGATGCGCCGCCGGGCGGACAGATTCGCCGGGGTCAGAGCGGCAAAGCGCGCGCGAAACTCGCCGAGGCGCGCGTCCTCCTTCTGCAACGCCGCGGGTGAATAGTCCCGCAGCTTGCCGTCAATCGCGCCGAGACTCGGATCAAATGCCGCACCGCCCAGATAGGTCGCAACGACCGGAAACTGGCCCAGGATATAGATCACGTACTCGTGCTCAAGAACGGCGAATTTCTGATCGCCGCTGTGGTGCACGGACACCGGCTGGGCGACGGGCGGCTGCGCGCGGGCGCTGCCAACTGCGAGGGTAAGGATTGCGGCCGCGCAAGACATAAGGCGCCAGAGTCGATCCACGATACATCCTTCTAATCAGCGGGACTGACAGGCGCGGAAGCATACGCTCTGGCGCTGCCGCGGGCGAAGCCATACACCGGAAGTGGCGTTGACAGCACCGAGCAGCGGCGAGGATGCTTCCCGGTATGAGTCTGTCGGATTCGGAACAAACGCGCTACGCGCGCCATCTGGCGCTCGCCGAGATCGGGGCCGCCGGACAGGAGAAGCTTAAGGCGGCACGCGTGCTGGTGGTGGGCGCCGGGGGTTTGGGATCGCCGGCCGCGCTGTATCTGGCGGCCGCCGGTTGCGGCACGCTCGGGCTGGTGGACTGCGACCGCGTCGAGCTTTCCAACCTGCAGCGCCAGATTCTCTTCGACACGCCGAGCCTCGGCCGCGCGAAGGCCGCCGCCGGCCGCGAGCGTCTCGCCGCCCTCAACCCCGAGATCCGCGTCGTGGCCCACGAGCTGGAGGTGCGCGCCGCCAATGTGTGCGCGCTTGTCAGCGAGTACGACCTCGTGCTGGATGGCTCCGACCGGCTCGCGACGCGCTATGTGGTGAACGATGCCTGCGTGCTGCTCGGGCGGCCGCTGGTATCGGCCGCGATACACCGCTTCGAAGGCCAGCTCTTCAGCTACCTTCCCGGGCGTGGCCCGTGCTACCGCTGTCTCTTCGCGCACTCCGCGGAGGGGCTCGTCGGCAACTGCGCCACCGCCGGGGTCCTGGGCGTGCTGCCCGGCGTGCTCGGCACGCTGCAGGCGACCGAAGCACTCAAAATCATCACCGCAGTCGGTGAGCCGTTGCTCGGCCGCCTGCTCACCTATGACGCGCTCGAGATGCGCTTCAGCGAGTTTCGTGTCCGGCGCCGGCTCGACTGCGCCGTGTGCGGCGAGACACCCACCATCAGTGCACCGAAGGATCCAGAGCCCATGAGCCGCAATGCTGAAGCCGCCGGTGTGCGGCATTTGTCGCCCGCCGACCTTAACGGCCTGCTGCGCGCTGCGAGCGCGGCGCCGCCGCTACTCGTGGATGTGCGCGAGGTGTATGAGTTCAGCGCCGGGCACCTGCACGGCTCGCTCAATATCCCGCTCGCGCAGCTGCCGCAGCGCCTGGCGGAGCTCGGCCACGGCGCCGCACCGGTGTTCATCTGCCGCAGCGGCGGCCGCAGTCTCGCCGCCTGCCAGATCGCCCTCGGCGCGCGCATTGCCTCACCCGCCAACCTCGAAGGCGGTCTGCTCGCCTGGGCGACCGAGATCGATCCGTCGCTGCGCGTCGCCTGAGGCGGGTGCGTCGCCCGCGCGCGACGGCGAGCGGTGATTTTACGGATGCGGTGGACAGCGCGACTTGGCGAACGCGGGTTTCCCCTGTGGGGCCTGCGGCTCGAGCGTGATGCGCTGCCGTAGCAGCTCAAGGGCCGCCTGCGGCGCGTCCACGAACTCGAACAGCTTCAGATCCTCGCTCGCGATGGTGCCGTGGCGCACGAGCGCCTCAAAGTTGACGACTTCTTTCCAGTACGTCGAACCGTACAGGAGTATCGGGATCGCGCGGTCGAGTTTGCGCGTCTGGGCCAGGGTGAGGATCTCGAACAGTTCATCGAGAGTCCCGAATCCGCCCGGGAACACCACCAGCGCGTGGGCGAGGTGCGCGAACCACAGCTTGCGCATGAAGAAATAATGGAACTCAAAGGACAGATCGGGCGTCACGTAAGGGTTGGGCAGCTGCTCGTGTGGCAGGCCGATGTTAAGACCGACACTGCGGCCGCCGGCGAGCAAGGCGCCGTGGTTGGCCGCTTCCATGATCCCGGGACCGCCCCCGGAGCACACCACGAGACTGCCCTCGCAGCTGGCACAGCTCCATTGCGTGACCAGTCGGCAAGTTCGGTCGCCTCATCGAAAAAACGTCCGAGCGGACCTCCCGGCCGCGCGCGCGCCGAGCCAAAGAACACGACGGTCGCGCGCACGCCGGCGGCGCTCAGGGCGCGCAGGGGCGCTAGATACTCGCAGATGATGCGCACCGGACGGCCTTCATCCGATTCGATGAACGTCGGGTCGCGGTATGCCAGTGCGGGTATTTGGGTCATGAATGCAGCTCCCTTAGCGTCACCGGAAAGGGTGCGCCCGGCACGGCACTCTAACGAAAAGCAGGCACCGCGTGCGACACTCGCGCGGTCGCAAATCGCCAGGCATATCGTTGTTTAAGCCGCCGCTCATGGCCTCGTTGCTGGTTTGTGCGCTCGGCGCCAGCGTGTTGCCGACCGCGCGCGCCTCGGACGTGCTGCCGCAACTGGACGCCACGACGGTGTTGCTCGTCGTCGCGCCCCATCCGGATGATGAAACCCTCTGCTGCGCGGGGGTCATCCAGCGGGTGCTCAGTGCGGGGGGCATGGCGAGCATCGTGTGGTTGACCAGCGGGGATGGCTCGCAGCTCGGTGCGCTCATCATCGAGAAGAGCCTGTTTGGTAACCCGCAGAAAATGCGCGCGTACGGGCAGCGGCGCATGCGCGAAGCGCGCGCCGCTGCGGCCGCGCTCGGCGTACCCGCCAGCGGACAGTTGTTTCTCGGTTACCCGGACGGTGCAGTGCTCGCGCTACTGTCGGACTACCGCACGCGGCCCTACCGCTCGCGCTTCACGGCCGCCGCGGCGGTACCCTACGAGACGGCGCTCTTCCCGCGCCATCCGTACACGGGCGAGAGCCTCGAACGCGACTTCGCCGCCGTGCTCGAGCGCGTGCGTCCGACGCTGCTCCTCGCCCCGAGCCCGCTTGACAGCCATCCGGATCATCACGCCGCGGGACTGTTGACGATCGCCGCCACGCGGGCGACGCCGATCACCGTGCGCTACTGGATCGTGCACGGCGGCGAGGGCTGGCCGAGTCCGCGCGGCCTGGTGCCGGGCGTGCCGCTCACACCGGCGCCGCTGGGCGCCGCCCTGGAGCCGGGAGCGTTTGCACTCAGTCCGCGCGAAGAAGACGGCAAGCTGGCCGCACTCAGGGCGTACCAAACGCAGCTTCAGGTCACGGAGGCCTTTCTGCTCGCATTCGTGCGCACCACCGAGCTTTTCGCGGTGCAGCCGACGGTGCCGAATTCCGTCCGCGCGCCCTAGGGCCTGTTAACACTACTGACGTAGTGCTTCCACGATGAGCGCAAAATAAATGAAGGCGATGAACACCAGGTCGAGTTTGTCGAAGCGACTGAAGATGCGGCGAAAGCCTTTGAGCCGTCGGAATAAGCGCTCGATCTCGTTGCGACGTTTATATAGAGCTTTCTTGAGCCTCCAGGGCTCGACCCGGTTCGGATGCGGTGGCACGACGGGAATGAAGCCCAGGTCGAAAGCAAGTTGTCGGGTTTCATCGCCTTCATACGCGCAGTCCATCAGCAGGTGGCAGGCCATGGGCAGTTCGGGAATGGAGCGCAGTAACGCGCGCCCCTCGGGAGCATCTCCGGCTTGTCCTGGGGAGAGTGAAAACCCTATGGCGCATCGAGCACTCGCGGCAACCATATGAACTTTTGTGCTCCAGCCGCCACGGGATTTGCCGATCGCTTGAGGGCCGTTTTTTTTAGAGCACCGGTACCATCCGGATGAACCTTCACGATCGTACTGTCCAGACTCACCGCTTCGATCTTGATGCGGATGAGCTGTTCGCGCTGCAGCTCGGCAAAAAGCCGATCCAGAACCCCCGCTTTTGCCCAGCGATTCATGCGCGTGTAGATCGTATGCCAGTTACCGAAGCGCTTCGGCAGCGCGCGCCACTTGCAGCCGTTCTCCGCGACAAACAGGATCGCGTTAATCACGTTGAGGTTCTCATGCGAGACGTTGCCACGATGAATCGGCAAGTGCGGCTCGATCCGTGCGTACTGTTCGGGTGTGATTTCCATACCCACAGCATATCACTTAGTGTTAACAGGCCCTAGGGGCCGCGCCAGCGGTCGAGCAACCGGTCAAGCGCCCCGGCGATGCTTTCGCGCCAGCGATCCAACCGCGCGCGCTCGCGCCAGCGGTGGCGGCTGATCGGGCGCGAGGCGGCAAAGTCGGCGGCAAAAAGCTGCGCCGTCGCGTCGGCGACACCCGTGTTGGCGATCTCCTGGTTGGCCTCAAGATTCCAGCGAAAGCTCCAGCGGTCGAGGTTGCTCGAGCCGATCGACACCCAGTCGTCGCACAGAATGATCTTGGCGTGCAGCATGCACGGCTGGTATTCCCAGATGCTCACACCGCTGCGCAGCAGCTTGTGATAGAAGCGCCGCGCCGCCTGGCGCACCCACGGATGGTCGGTACGCGCCCCCGGCAGCAGCAGCCGCACGTCCACGCCGCGGCGGGCCGTGCGGCGCAGCGCCTTGCGGAAGCGGCGCGAGGGCACAAAGTAGGCGCTCATAATCCATACCCGCGCCGTGGCGCCGTCGATGCGCCGCAGTACGCCGTTGGCGAGCACGGAGCGCTGCGGCGCCTCGCTCAAAGAGAGCCGGCCGAGGGCTCCTTGCGGGTCAGGCGCACACACGGGCGCATCCTCGAGCCCGAGGTCCGCCCCGCAACGCCGCCAGGTGCGTGCGAAGGCGCGCTGCCAATCCGCCACCACCGGACCTCTGATTTGCACCATCACATCACGCCACGGGCCA
Source organism: uncultured Pseudomonadota bacterium (assembly GCA_963850955.1). Lineage (GTDB taxonomy): Bacteria > Pseudomonadota > Gammaproteobacteria > Steroidobacterales > Steroidobacteraceae > 13-2-20CM-66-19. The sequence continues at coordinate 1,609,218 of CAWKMW010000004.1, read as the reverse complement.
CCGCGCGCCCCAGGTGCAAAGGCCTCGGTGAGCCCTGCGCCACCCACGTAGGCCACCCGGCCGTCGCACAGCAGCAGCTTGCGGTGATCGCGCAGCAGATTGGCGAAACCCTTGCGCGCTTGCAGTGGGTTAAAGAAACGCAGTTCGACGCCGCCGTTCATGAGGCGGCGGCGGTCCGCGCGCCGCAAGCGCAGGGCACCAAAGCCATCAAACAGTACGCAGACCTGCGCGCCGCGCGCGCGCGCGCCGACGAGGGCATCGATGAAGCGCGTGGTAATGGCGCTCGATGCCACGAGGTACATCTCCAGCAGCACGTACTCGCGCGCCGCCTCGATCCCCGCCAGCATGGGGCCGAAGAACGCCCCGTTCTCGTACAGTCGAAAATCATTGCCGGGTCGCCAGGGCCAGCCGGTGGTTGTAGATTGCGGCCTGTGCCAGCCCCCGTCGTGCGCCATGAGGAAACAATGACCGACCCGCCGATCAGACGCCAGTACCGGGCGCTACTCCTGCTCGCGCTGCTCGTGCCGCTCCTGGCGCGCGCTGACGTTGTCGATTCGGTCAATGCGGTGCGCGCCGCCGGCTGTACCGGCGGAACCAAGGGTGGCCCTCCCCTGCAGCCGAACGCACGTCTTGATGACGTGGCGCACCATATGGCGGACGGAGCATCGCTGCACCGCGCGCAGCAGCAGGCCGGTTACCGCGCGGTCATTTCCTTCTCGGTCAGCATCGCCGATGTGCCCGCGAGCGGCGACGTGCGGCACATCATCGAGTCGCAGTTCTGCGCGCAAAGTACCAACCCCGTATTCCGGGAAATCGGTGTCTGGCACGCCGGCACCGACGTCTGGCTCGCCTTTGCCAGCCCGGTTGCAGCACCGGCGCTCGGTGATCACGCCGTGGTTGGACCGGCGATGCTCGACCTGGTCAATGCTGCGCGCGCCAGCGCGCGCCGCTGCGGCGTCGCGCCCTTTCCCGCCGCCCCGCCGCTGACGTACAACGCCGCGCTGGAAGGCGCCGCGCAGGCCTACGCACAGGAGATGGCCACCTTCAACTACATGGATCACACCGGCCACGATGGCAGCGCGCCCCATGAACGCATCACGCGCAGCGGCTACCGCTGGAGTGAGACCGGCGAGAACCTTGCCAGTGGTGGCCTCATGACCCCCGAGGCGGTGGTCGATGGCTGGCTGCACAGCCCCGAGCACTGCGCCAATCTCATGGATACGGCGTACACGCAGATGGGTGTCGGGTTTGCCGTGAGTCCGCGCGACGACACCAACGTGTATTGGGCGCTGGAGTTCGGGCGCCCGAGCGGCAAGTAAAGCCGCCGCAGCGCGGCCGCGGCTCATCGGTGAATGTCTGCCGTGTCGGCGCGGTGCTCGAGTGTGATGATGATCCCGGCCACCAGATACAGCACCGCGAACCACGTCAGACTGTGGGTCAGCAGGATGTTGATGGTCTTGTAGATCATATGGGTGCGATGAAAGTACGCCGTCGCCTGCACCCCGCCGATCAGCAACCCGGCGGTGGCCACCAGCAGGAGGATCGGCCGCACCGCTGAGCGTGCGGCTCCAGGCTCTGCGGGTACGGCCGCCGGCGCCGCCAGCCGCCAGTACCAGATCAGCAGCACGAGGAGGCCGAAGGCCGAGCTGACATACTGCAGTACGTGACACAGCGGCTCGGTGTAGGAACCGAAAGTCACCGGGGCGCTCAGGGCGGCCACGCGGCGCACCGTCCAGCCATCCGGGTGGGTGAACGAATCCCACAGCAGGTGCGACCATACACCGACAATGATGGCCGGGCCGGCCAATGCCCACGCGCTCCAATGCCCCCGCAACGGAGCCAGCGCCCGCAGACACAGCCAGCGCGCTCGCGGCGAAAGCAGTGCGGTCAGCGGCCGGCGCAGAACGAAGATCCCGACGAGCAGAAGGTACCCAAGCACCAGACAAGTCGTGTAGGAGCCCTCGAACTCGTGTGTGTCAGGCATAAAGCGCCCGAAGCTTCCCGGCAGGAAGTACGGTACGTCCGGAGCCATCGCACCGATGAACAGCGGCGCGGTCCGCAGATAGCGTGCGCCGCGCAGCGGCAGAACGGCGGCCGGATGGGCGAGCGTGAACGGCACGCGCGCGCCTTCAGCCCGTACCGGAGCGCGGCGTGACGAGGATGTGAAAGTCCTGGCCGGCCCAGCGCTGCCCGTAACGAAAAGTGAAATCGAGCGTGCGTCCCGCCCGCAGCCGCGGCGTGTCGATCTCGAGCAGATGCAGACCGAGGGAGTTCGGGCGAGTCTCCTGTTCGCGCACGTCCTGCCAGCCATCCAGCCCCCAGCGGATCGCGCCTGCCTCGCGCAGTGCGAGGCTAAGCGCGCAGCCTTCGGGAACGCGCGTGACGGGCGCCTGCTCGGTCCACAGGACCCGCGTGAGCAGCGGACGTTCGCCGCGGTAACGCTCCCAGACCGCCACCGGACGATCGAAGGGCCGTCGCAAGGCCCGCGAGGCGGCAAGCTTCAGGTACTCCGCATGCGCCCACACGAGCGGCATGGCGGCCCCGGTGGGACGTCCGGGCGCCAGACCGCGTGCCGGGATGGCGGCGGCGTCCCACACCTGCTCCGGCAGCATGCCCCCGGATGAGGCCATGCGGGCCATCGCCTCCAGAAAGGGCAGCGGGTCGCGGCCGGCGCACAGCTCGTAGTGCCCGCGCTCGCCGGTGAGCAGCGGCCAGGCGCGGCCGCGACCGGTGCCATCGTAGGCACTGCCGTCGTCGTGCTCGCCGTAGCCGTCCTCGTTATAGCGGTGCCAGCACGGCCCGGTGGGCGTTTGCACCTTCAGCAGTGCGTCGGCGACCTTCACGGTGGCGAGAATCAGCGGGTCGTCGGCGCGGCGCAATCCATAGCGCACCAGCTGCAGGAAGTCGACGCTGACCTGCGCGCTCGCCGGCAGGTTCGGGTCGGCCTGGAGGTTGCGTATCGGGAGCACGCGCTCGCGCGCGCAGCGATCGCCGGAAATCGATTCGCTCGGGGCCACACGCACGAAGTAACCGCGCACGCCGTAGAGGCGCGCGAGCGGGCTGTCGCACACGCTCGTCCACTCCTCGAGGCAGGCATTCCAGTAGTCGGCAAACGCGAGCGCGAGCTCGCGTGCATCCGGGGGCAGGAAACTCGCCCCCGCGACGAGGGCCGAGATGCACACGGCGAGGGTGAAGGTGTTCAGTCCCGCATCCTCTTCCCAGCGATCCTGATCGCTGACCGGGCCCTGGCGCACCAGAAAAGACAGCGCGCGCTGAATCATGTCCGTGACTTCGGTGCCGGCCAGTGCCGCGCGCTCCTTCAGCGCTGCCGCGAGCAGCACCGGAAAGGCCGTCTCATCGAGCTGCACGCCCAGCCAGTGTCCGGTGCCGCCTAACCACTGGTTCTGGTTCCAGTGCCCGTCGGCGTTCTGCGTCGCGATGAGGTAGCCGAGGGCGTCGCGCGCCTCGTGCAGCGCGCCCACGGCGAGCAGCGCACCGGCGCTCTCACACAGATCACGCGGCCACACGAGGTGATAGCCCTCACGTTCTTCGTGCGTGTTACCCCACGGCACGCTCAGGCTTGCGACCATGGCGCCCGGATAGGTCTTGTCCTGATGAACCCGCAGCACCATGGTGGAGGTCTGCGCCTGCGCGGCGCACTCCTGCGGCAGATCGGCGCTGAGGGCCTCCTCGGGCGCGCAGGAGGCGTGCCAGCGCGTCCAGGCCGTCAGCTGCCGCTCCCAGGAGACCGAGAAAGGCTCAGTCAGCGCCGTGCGCGCGAGCGTAAGGGCTGCCTCCGCGCTGCCGCCAAAGCCCAGTGCAAGCACCGCGTGCCGCGGCAGCTCGCCGACGAGAGCGACGTTGCCCGGACCGGCCGTGTCATAGGCCCAGGTGAGCGCGCCGTGCTGGGCAAAGTCCTGCCAGCCGTCGCTCGTGCCTACGACGCCGGCGCTGGTGTGGCCCCAGGCGTCCTGCTGCTCGGGCGTCACGGCGAGCAGCGCCAGGCCGAACGGCCCCTGTTCCGCACACAACACGCGCCGCCCGTGGGACTCGAGCACCGTGGCGAGGTTATGGGCGCCGCTGCCGCCAAGGTGCGGCGCGAGCAGCGCGTACGGACGCAGAGTGGCATCGCCGCTCAAGCCGACCTCGATCAGGAGTACGTCACGATGCTCGCAGGGAGCGATGCGCAGGGTCAGCTGGAAACGCTCATGTCGGTGCACCACGTGCACGGCAGGCGTGCCGGGCACCGAGAGGTCCAGTTCGTGTTGCCACAACCGCTTCACCTCGACCCAAAAGCCCGCGCCGTCGCCGACGATGAAGCCCAGATCACGGATCTGCGGCAGATCCACCCGCGGGTAGTAGACCTCATTGACGATTCCGCCGCCGATGGTGAACCACAGCCGTGAAGAGCCGAGCGAACAGCCAACCATTTCCTTGGCGCTGCTGCACCAGGTCGGAGGCAGTCCGGAAGCGCCCGGCGCCGCGGCCATCAGCGCGCTCTGCCGCGGTGAGTGATGCCCGGGATCTGCACCCGCGCCCCGTATCGGCGCCATAAGCGTACGCCGCCGAGGAAAGCGTTGCGGTTCTCGCCCAAGCGCACACCCTGCGGCAGGCGCTTAAGCCGCCGCGCGTTACCGCCGCCGAGTACCACGTAGTCGACCTCGAAGGCACCCTTCAGGTGCGCGACGATCTCGTTGACGCTGCGGCGCCATTTGCGATTGCCCCGACGCTTACGGCCGCGCTCGCCGAGATAATCCTCGTAGGTGTAGCCGTGCTTGTAGGGCAGATGGCCGAGCTCGGCGGGCTCGACCACGCCCTCGAGGATCAGTGCCACGCCGAGCCCGGTGCCGAGTCCGAGAAAGAGCATGCAGCCGCCGGTGTAGCTGCCGATCGCCTGCATGGCAGCGTCGTTCACGATGCGCACCGGTGTGCCGAGCGCCTTGGCAAAGTCGAACCCCACCCAGCCGCGGCCGAGGTTATGCGGTTCGGCGGCGATGCGACCGCGAAACACGACGCCGGGGTAACCCATGGATACGGCGTCGTAGGTGAGGTTCTGGGTCCGCTTGCGTAACTGGGCGAGCAGGCGATGCGGCGTCATATGAGCGCCGGAGACGAACTCCTCAATGGGGCCGCGCGCATCGAGACGAAACTTCACGTGCGTGCCACCGACGTCGAGGACGAGGATACGTCGCGGAGTCCGGGGGCTTGCGGCCATGCGCTGCGATTCTGGGCCCATTCCTGAGCTTTGACTATCGGTCCTTGCTGCGCCCCAGGCTCACCGCTGCACGGGGCGGCACGAGCGTCCCCGCACGGCGCGCGTCGCGCTCGCGCGGCATCCGCGTGCGCGGTTAGAAAAGTCCGGTGATGCGGCCGCTCTCGTCGACGTCGATGGAATTTGCGGCCGGTACCTTCGGCAGTCCGGGCATCGTCATGATGTCACCGCAGATCATGATGACGAACTCCGCACCGGCCGCCAGGCGCACTTCGCGGATGCTCACCATGTGGCCACTGGGGGCGCCGCGCAGCTTCGGGTCGGTCGAGAAGGAGTACTGGGTCTTCGCCACGCACACCGGATAGTGCCCGTAACCGCTGTCCTGCAGCTGACGGATCTGTGCGCGCACCTTGGCGTCGGCGGTGATGTCGGCGGCGTGATAGACCTCGGTGGCGATCGCCTTCATCTTCTCCCACAGCGTCGCGCCATCCTCATACACGAAGTGAAAGCCGTTGGGCAGCTCGCACAGGCGCACCACTTCGCGGGCGAGCTCCAACGCTCCGCGGCCGCCCTCGGCGAAGTGGGTCGCCGCGATCACGCGCACGCCTTTGGAACCGACGCGCTCGATCAACAACCCGATCTCCCGCTCGGTGTCCTCGCTGCGACGGTTGATGGCCACCACGCACTGCAGCCCGTAGCGGTTGCGGACGTTGTCGATGTGCCGCTCAAGATTGACCACGCCCTTCTCGAGTGCTGCGAGATTCTCCGCCTTCAGATCCGCAACCTCGACACCGCCGTGGTACTTCAGCGCCCGCACAGTCGCCACGATGACGGCCGCACTGGGCTTCAGGCCCGCCTTGCGGCACTTGATGTCGACAAACTTCTCGGCGCCCAGATCCGCGCCGAAGCCGGCCTCGGTGACGACGTAGTCGGCTAGCTTGAGCGCCGCGCGGGTCGCGATCACCGAGTTGCAGCCGTGGGCGATGTTGGCGAAGGGGCCGCCATGGATGAAGGCCGGGTTGTTCTCGAGCGTCTGCACAAGATTCGGCGCGAGCGCGGCCTTCAGCAGCGCCGTCATCGCACCGTGCGCCTTCAGATCCTTGGCCAGGATGGCCGTGTTATCGGCGCGGTAGCCGACGACGATACGCCCGAGGCGCTCCTTGAGATCCTTGAGGCTCGTGGCGAGACACAGAATGGCCATCACCTCGGAGGCCACGACGATATCGAAGCCGTCCTCGCGCGGTACGCCGTTGCCGGTGCCGCCGAGGCCGATGACGATCTGCCGCAGTGCGCGGTCGTTGATATCCACGACGCGTCGCCAGGCGATGCGGCGCACGTCAAAACCGAGCTGATTGCCCTGCTGGATGTGGTTATCGAGCAGCGCCGCGAGCAGGTTGTTGGCGAGCGCGATGGCGGCGAAGTCACCCGTGAAATGCAGGTTGATGTCCTCCATGGGAACCACCTGCGAGTAGCCCCCGCCCGCGGCTCCGCCTTTCATGCCGAACACCGGTCCGAGCGCCGGCTCGCGCAAGCACACCATGGCGCGTTTGCCCAGCTGATTGAGGGCGTCCCCGAGCCCGACCGTGGTGGTGGTTTTGCCCTCGCCCGCCGGCGTCGGCGAGATGGCCGTGACCAGCACCAGCTTGCCGTCCGGGCGATCCTGCAGCTGCGCTAAGTAATCCAGCGACACCTTTGCCTTGAAGTGTCCGTAGGGCTCCAGACTCTCGGCGGGAATGCCCAGCCGCGCGCCCGCCAGCGGCACGATGGGACGCAGTTTGGCGGCCTGCGCGATTTCAATATTGCTCGGGATCGGGGCGGAGACTTCGCTGGGTTTCGCAGACATGGGGCTTAGCGCTGTGGCAGTTTGATCGGGTCGCCATGCTACCAGAGCCTGCGCGGCAGGCGTTGGCGTTGGCTACAATCGGCAACGATGTTGTGGCTGAAGGCCTTTCACATAGTGTTCGTGGTGACCTGGTTTGCGGGTCTGTTCTACCTGCCGCGCCTCTTCGTCTATCACGTCGCGACGCGCGACGCCCCGGGCGTGGCGCGCTTCCTGATCATGGAACGCCGGCTATTTTTCCTCATGAGCGTGGGCGCTGTGCTGGCGGTGCTGTTCGGCATGGCCATGCTCATCAGCGCCCCCGCTTATCTTGAGATGGGCTGGCTGCGCGCCAAGCTGCTACTGGTTGCGGGTCTGGTCGGCTATCACGCCTGCTGTTACCGGCTCATGCTCAGCCTGCGCGCCGGCCAGAACACCCATTCGCAGCGCTGGTATCGCCTCTTCAACGAGTTGCCGACCCTGTTTCTGCTCGCCATCGTGATCCTCGCGGTGGTCAAGCCCTAAGCGCGGGGAAAGGCCGCCGTGATCCGCACGACAGGGCGGCAATGCGCGCCCTACCAGATGCGCACGCGCTCCTCGGGGACGAGGTACATCTTGTCGCCCGGTTTTACATCAAATGCCACGTACCAGGCGTCGATGTTGGGCAGCGGCCCGTTCACCCGGAAGCGCGAGGGACTGTGCACGTCGGACATCACGATCTCGCGCAGCGAGCCCTCGCGGTACTTCTCGCGCCACACCTGGGCGTAGGCGAGGAAGAAGCGTTGATCGCCCGTGAGTCCATCGATCAGTGGGGCCGGTTTACCCTTCAGCGACAGCCGATACGCCTCGTGCGCCATGTTCAGGCCGCCCAGATCACCGATGTTCTCGCCGATCGTGTTGGCGCCATTCACGTGCAGCCCCGGCAGCGCCTCGAAGCCGGAAAACTCCTTGATTAGACGCGCGGTGCGGGCGCTGAACACTTCCGCATCCTTCGGCGTCCACCAGTCATTCATCGAGCCATCGGGACCGAACTTACGTCCTTGGTCATCGAAACCATGGCCGATCTCGTGGCCGATTACGGCGCCGATGGCGCCATAGTTCACGGCCGCATCGGCGTTGGGGTCGAAGAATGGCGGCTGCAGAATCGCCGCCGGGAACACGATCTCGTTGTTCAGCGGGTTGTAATAGGCGTTGATCTCCTGCGGCGTCATGCCCCACTCGCTGCGATCGACCGGCTTGTCGATGCGCGCCACCTGATAGTCCCACCACCATTGCGAGGCGCGCCGCCCGTTGCCGATCGGGTCGTCGCGCCGGATGACGAGGGCGGAGTAATCCTTCCAGGTATCCGGGTAACCGATCTTGGGGGTGAAGGCCGCCAGTTTCTCGTGCGCGCGCGCCTTGGTTTCCGGAGTCATCCAGTCGAGCGCATCGATGCGCTCGCTGAGCGCGGCGCGCAGGTCCGCAACCATCTGCTGCATCTTCGCCTTTGATTCGGGCGGGAAATACTGCGCCACGTACAGCCGTCCGACCGCTTCGCCAATCGCACCATCGACGGCGTCGACGCCGCGCTTCCAGCGCTCGCGCTGCTGCGGCTGGCCGCGCATCGTCTGGCCGTAGAACGCAAAACGGGCTTGGTCGAAGCGCTGGGGCAGACAGGCGGCGTTGTCGTTCAGATAATGAAAGGTCAGAAACGCCTTGAGCGTCGGCACCGGCGTGCGATTAAAGAGCGCCGCAAGATCGCGGATCGCGGTGAGCTCACCCAGCACGACATTCTGGTGCGTGCCGAGCTGCTGCGCCTCAAGGAACGCCTGCCAGGGAAAGCCGGGCGCGTAGGCGATCAGCTGCGCCTTGGTGCGCGGGTTGTAGGTCGCATCCACGTCACGGCGTTTCTCAATCGACCATTGCCCTTGGGCGACCGCCGTCTCGAACGCCACGATGTCGCGCGCCTGCGCGTGCGGGTCGCCGCTGCCACCGAGGGTGAGCATCTGCGCAACGTACGCCACGTACTTCTCGCGCAGCGCCTTGAGCTGCGGATCATCCTTCAAGTAGTAGTCGCGGTCCGGCAGGCCGAGCGAGGATTCGGTGATTACGACCGCGTAGCGGTCCGGGTTCTTGTAGTCCGGGCTGAGCTGCACGTCGAAGAGCGTGGCGTAGCCGATGCTGCCAAAGAGACGCGCCACGTCGGCACGGGACTTGGCGGCGGCGATACGTGCAAGGTCCGCCTGCGCCGGGGCGAGTCCGTTTGCCTCAATCGCCGACTCGTCCATGAAGGCCGCGTAATAGTCGCCGATCTGCTGCTCGGGCGTGCCGGTTGCGGCATGCGCCGCGGCGGAGTGCTCGATGATCGTGCGCACGCGCTCTTTGGAGAGCTCATCCAGCCGATCGAAGGGGCCGAAACTCGCCTTGTCGGCAGGGATCGTGAAGCTCTGCTCCCAGGTGCCGTTCGCATACGCGAAGAAGTCATCCCCGGGCTTGACGTTCTTGTCGCCGGCGCTCAGATCCAATCCGAAGTCACCGATGGCCGCCTTGGGTGCCGGGGGCGGCGCCGGCGTCGCCGCATTGTGGGACGTCGGGGCGACGGGCACGGGCGTCTTCTCCTCGGGGGTTTTTGATGCACAGGCAGCCACGGCCAAGAGCGCCGCCACGCAGCACAGTAATCTCATACAGTTACGACCTTCAAATGAAACAGGAGGCGCGCATGATACGGGAGCGGCGCCGCATCCACGGACCAAGCCCGCCACGGAAGGTTCCCGCGGCTTGCTTCGTCGGCAAAACCGCTCCGCTCAGCGCCGTTCGGGGACGTCCTCCAGATAGCGCACCAGGTCCTGCCACGGCGAGGGGGCTTCGGCGAGGGGCGCCGCCGTCTCCGTGCCGAGGTAAAGAAACCCGACGAGCGCATCGTGCGGCGCAAACCCCAAGGCCTGCTTGACGGTGTCGTCGTAGGCGGCCGAACCGGTCTTCCACATGGCGTTGAATCCGAGCGCGACCGCGGCGAGCATCATCGCCTCGGCGGCGGCGCCGGCGGCGAGCACCTGCTCGATGACAGGAATCTTCACCGCGGTGTTCACATGCGCACCCACCACGACGATCAGGGGCGCGCGGAACGCCTTGGAGCGCTCGCGTTCGAGCGTTTCGGGCGAGGCCTGAGCGTGGCTGCGCTGCAGATGCGCCGCGAGCAGCTCACCCAGACGCGCGCGCGCCGCCTCGCGCACCACGACGAAGCGCCACGGCCGCAGCTTGCCGTGATCCGGAGCGCGCACCGCACTCGCCAGAATCAGCTCAAGCGCCGCCGCATCGGGGGCCGGCTGCGTGAGGGTGCGCGCCGAGCGCCGGCTCAACAGCAGATCTATGGCTTGCATGCCCGCATTGTCGCAGACTCCGCGCCATGCTCGTAACCGCCGAAGCCTGCGAGCGCAACAAGGCGCCGATACTCGAGGTGCTGCGCACGGAGTTCGCGGCGAGTCGCTCGGTGCTGGAGATCGGCAGCGGCACCGGCCAGCACGCCGTGCACTTCGCCGCGCATCTGCCGCAGCTGAGCTGGCAGCCGAGCGAGATCGCTGCGCTCCTGCCCGGCCTTGCTGAGCGCGTGCGCCTCGAAGGCTCGCCCAATCTGCGTCCGCCGATCGCCCTCGACGTGCGCGCCACGCCCTGGCCGTACCGGGGGGCGGATGCGATCTTCACTGCCAACACGCTGCACATCATCGGGTGGGATGCGGTGGAGGATTTCTTCCGCGGCGTTGGCACGGCCCTCGGCGCCGGGGGCGTACTGTGCGTGTACGGCCCGTTCAACTACCAGGGGCGCTACACGAGCGCGAGCAACGCGCAGTTTGATGCGTGGCTCAAGGCACGCGATCCGCACAGCGCCATTCGCGATTTTGAGGCACTGAACAGGCTCGCGGCGGCGCAGGAGCTCGCACTCGCCACCGATCACGCCATGCCGGCCAACAACCGCACGCTCGTGTGGCGGCGGCCGGCGCGCGCCTAGCGTACAGTGCCCCGATGGACACGGTAACGACGGCCGAGATCCGCGATGCCATCCGTGCGATCCCGGATTACCCCAAACCGGGCATCACCTTCCGTGACATCACGACACTGCTGGGCAACGCGCGGGTTTTTCGGGCGGTGATTGATCAACTGCGCGCACCGTGGGCCGCCTCACACATCGACCGCGTGGCGGGCATCGAGGCACGCGGCTTTATCCTCGGCGGCGCGCTCGCGCATCAGCTGTCGGCCGCCTTCGTACCGATCCGCAAAAAGGGCAAGCTCCCCCACGCGACCGTGCGCGTCGCCTATTCCCTCGAGTACGGGCTGGATGAGATGGAGATGCACCGCGATGCGGTGCGCCCCGGCGAGCGCATCATCCTGGTCGATGATCTGATCGCCACCGGGGGCACGGCGGCCGCCGCGGTGCAGCTGCTGCGCTCACTCGGAGCGCAGGTGCTCGCCGCCTGCTTCATCGTGGATCTGCCGGACTTGGGCGGTTCGGCCCGGCTGGCAAAGCTTGAGGTTCCCGTGCGGTCCCTGGTGAGCTTCCGGGGCGACTAGCACTGTCATATTTATATTTATTTACAATAGGATACCGGCGTAATCACCACCAACATTACGTTGTGGTCATACGGCTCTGAGTCGCTGGGATTGCGTTCATAATACGCCCGCCTTGGAACCCGGGAGCCTGCCCGGCTGATGCGCGTTCGAGTGTGCAGGACGCCCATCAGCCGGTCAGGCACCCGCCAAGGTGAAGCTGCAGATCCCCCACTTTCTGGAGACCACATCGATGTTCACGAAGCTCGTCCCCGTTATCGCCCTCGCGCTCATTGCGGGTCCCGTACTCGCCGCCGATCCGGCGCCGGCTACTGGCGCGACCCCCGCAGCGAAGTCCTCCTCGCACAAAGGCCATCATCACAGCAGCAGCAGCAAGAGCCACAAGACCCCGAAGTCCACTTCGACGGGCAGCGGTTCAACCGCGCCGACCAAGTAAGCGTCGCTTTAAGCTGACCCTAAAAGAGCCCCGCCTGGATCAGGCGGGGCTCTTTGTTTTTGTGCGGCTTCGCTTTGTGCACGCTCTGGAGGGCTTGCGGCCCTCGCCAAACGGGTTCAAATTCACTCCTATGAATGGGAGTCAAACGGCCGCCATACACCAAGCGCTGGTTGAAGTACAACATGCCGTCACGAGCATGACCTTTCCGAGCTGCGATCAGGAAGATCTGATCGAAGCGATTGATTGCGTCGAGAGCGAGCTGCACAACGGTCACCCGAACTTCGCGCTGATGTGCCGCTTCCTCAACTCCATCGCCCGAAGCCTGCGCGCGCAGCCGGAAGCGCGCGACGCCTGTCTGGCGATCGAGGATGCGATCGGCAAGGCGGGCATGCCGAGCACCTGGCAGTCGGGCATCTGATCAGCAGCGCGCGTTGAGCGCGGCGCCTTAGCGCCGCGTACGTCTGCGGACGTTGCGCGTACGCGCGTCCACGGTCTAACTTGGGGGTGGGATGTTCACGCCCCTCAGCCAGTGTCTGATCCTGCTCGCCGGTTCGGTGTTCATGGTCACGCTCGCGCGGCGCCTGGCACTGCCCACGAGCATGGCCTACCTCGTGGTGGGACTTGCGCTGGGGCCCTACGCCCTCGGGCTTCTCTCGGACTCAGGAGCCACGCGGCTGCTGGCCGAACTCGGCGTCGCGTTCCTGCTGTTCACGCTCGGACTGGATTTTTCTCTGCCGCGCATGCTCGCGATGCGCCGCGAAGTGTTCGGCCTGGGAGCCGCGCAGGTGGTGCTCACCACGGCCGTGTTCGCGCTCCTCACGCACCTGCTCGGGGTCGCCTGGCTCGTGGCGATCGTGCTCGGCGGCGCCCTCTCGATGAGCTCTACCGCGATTCTGCTGCAGCAGCTGACGGAGCGCTCGGAACTTAACCGCACGCACGGCCGCCTCGCCTTCGCCATGCTGCTGTTCCAGGACCTCGCGTTCGTGCCCTTCCTCGCCTTGGGCTCCGCGCTGATTGCCGGGGAGGATCAGCTGCAACTGAGCGAGGGGCTAGTGCCGGTGCTCGGCGCCGTGCTGGCGATCGTCGCGGTGCTGGCCGCGGGGCGCTGGTTGCTGCGGCCGCTGTTTCATGTGATCGCGCACAGCAGGCTGCGCGAGCTCTTCACGCTCACCGTGCTGCTGGTGGTGTTGTCGGCGGCCTGGATCTCCCACAGTGCCGGACTCTCGTTTGCGCTCGGCTCGTTTCTCGCCGGCATGATGCTCGCCGAGACCGAGTACCGGCACCAGATCGAATCGGTGATCCGCCCCTTCCGCGACATCCTGCTCGGTCTGTTTTTCATTTCCGTCGGCATGTTGCTCGACCTGCGCCTGCTCGGCCGCGCGAGCGAACTGGCGACGGTGCTGCTCATGCTGGTCACACTCGTGGTGCTCAAGGCGCTGCTGGCGGCGCTGGTCACACGGCCCTTTACGCACTCGCGCTTCAAGGCGCTGCGTACCGGAATCGTGATGTCGATCGGCGGGGAGTTTGGCATCGCGCTGTGCACACTGCTGCTGCAGGCGGGGCTGCTACCCGAGCGCACCGGCGGCCCGCTGCTGATCGCGATAGTGCTGTCGATGCTCCTGAGCCCCTTAATTCTCAACAACAACAAGCGCGTGGCGCGCTTTCTGCTCGCCGAGCACGCCCCACAAGCGACCGCCAGCGAGCGCGAGGAAGCCGCCACGCGTGAGATCGCGAAGCGCGATCACGTCATTCTTTGCGGCTTCGGCCGCGTCGGCCAGAACATCGCGCGCGTCCTCGAGTCGCAGGGCTTTGAGTACATCGCGCTCGATCTGGATCTGGCGCGCATCCGCGCCGCGCGCCAGGTCGGGGATCCGGTGATGTTCGGCGACTCCTCCGACGAGGAGCTGCTCAGCAAGGCTGGCCTGCATGCGGCGAGCGCCGTGGTTATCAGTTTCTCCGATCCGGCGACCTCGATCGGCATCCTGCGCAGCGTGCGCCACGTGCGCCCCGAAGTGCCGGTGCTGGTACGCACGCAGGATGACGCGCGCATCCAGGAGCTCAAGGATGCCGGTGCGACCGAGGTCGTGCCCGAGACGTTCGAGGCGAGCCTCATGCTGGTTTCGCACGTGCTCATGCTGCTGCACGTCCCGGTCACACGCGTGGTACGCACGCTGGGTGAGATTCGCACCAACCGCTACGCGGTGCTACGCAACATCGTGCACCATGGCGATACTCGCCCGAGCGACGAAACCAGTGAGCATCGCGAGGAGATCAAGTCCGTGGTGATTCCCCCCGGTGCCTGGTCGGTGGGCCGCAGTCTCAGCGAGGTGCGCGGTCACGGGGTCGAGGTGGTCTTTACCGGCGTGCGCCGCCACGGCATTCTCGGGCGCGAACCCGCCGGCGATACGGTGCTGCGCGACGGCGACATCGTCGTCATCTACGGCCAGCCGGAGGAGTTGGAGCGCGCCGAAGCGGTGCTCCTGGCCGGCTGAGCGCAGCGGCCGGCGCGGACCGCTAAGATAGCCCGCAGGGCGAGCCGCCACTGCGCGGCGCACGAAGAGGATCTAACCCATGCACAAAAGCCGCCTCGCCGGACTCATCATCGACTGCCAAACCGAGGATCTGGAAGCGGCGGCGCGCTTCTGGGGCGCCGCACTGGGACTTAAGGTCAAGCCGCCCTCGGCCAAGGTCGAGGACGCGTTGTATCGCACACTCGCCACGGCGCCCGAGCAGATGCACGTCGAGGTGCAGCAGGTGGCGCACCCGAGCCGCGTGCACCTGGACATCGAAGCGAGCGACATCGCGGCGGAAGTGCAGCGCCTCGAGCGTCTTGGCGCGCGGCGCATCAGCGCCGTGCACAGCTGGGTCATCATGGAAGCACCCACCGGGCAGCGTTTCTGCGTGGTGCCCGTCGAACGCAGTGATTTCGCGGCCAATGCCAACACCTGGGACTGAATGAACCGCAGCGACATCCATTTCCCGCCCAAGCACGAGCCGTTGCGCGATGACGTGCACGCCCTCGGGGCTTTGGTGGGAGAGATTCTGCGCGAACAAGGCGGCGAGCAGCTGTTCGAGCTGGTGGAGAATGATCGCGTCGCCGCCATCCGCGGCCGCAGCGGCGATACGCAGGCGCGCGCCGCGCTCGCCGCGCAGGTGCGCGGGCGGCCCCCGGCGCTCGCGCGCGATCTGGTGCGCGCGTTTTCCATGTGGTTTCAGGTGGTCAATCTTGCCGAGAAGGTGCACCGCATCCGCCGCCGGCGCGACTATTTCGTCAAGGACAGTCAGCGACCGCAGCCCGGGGGCGTCGAGGATGCGATCGCGGCGCTCAAGGCGCAGGGCCTCGAGGCGCAGCAGGCGAACGAGCTCCTCGGCGGTCTCTCCCTCGAGCCGGTCTTTGCCCCGCACTCGAGCGAGGCCGGACGCCGCACGCTGCTGCGCAAACAGCAGCGCATCGCGCAACGCTTGCTCGAGCGACTCGATCCGAGCCTGACGCCCAACGAGGCGCGCAGCATCTGGGACAACATCCGCATGGAGCTCACCAGTGCCTGGCAGACCGAGGAACTGCCGCGCGCGCGCCTCACGGTGGCCGATGAGCGCGAACAGATCCTCTTCTACCTGCTCGAGGTGCTCTACCGCGTGGTGCCGGCATTCTACGAGGAGATCGCACAGGCGCTGGAGAAGGTGTACGGCGCCAAAGCGGATACGCTGCGCGTGCCCTCGCTGCTGCACTTCGGCTCCTGGGCCGGCGGGGACATGGACGGCAATCCCGACGTGCATGCCAAGTCGATCCGCGAGACCCTGGCGCGCCAGCAGCAGGTGCTCGTCAACGCCTACTTCCAAGAGTGCCAGGAGCTCGCGCAGCGACTCTCGCAGAGCGCGAGCCGCATCGGCATCTTCCCCGAGCTGACCAAGCGTCTGGAGCACTACATGACGCTGCTCCCGGGGGCGCGCGCCATCACGCCGGCACGACACGACCGCATGCCCTACCGCGTCTTCCTCGCACAGATTGGCGAGCGGCTGCGGGGCGTGTTCGATGGCCGAGCGAGCGGCTACGAGCAGGCGCGGCAGTTCCGTGATGACGTGGCGCTCATCGGCGCCAGTCTCAAGGCCAACAAGGGGGCGAACGCCGGGCTCTTCTACGTCAAGCGGCTGCTGCGCCGCATCGACACCTTCGGCTTTCACTTGGCGACGCTCGATGTGCGCCAGCAGGCGAGCGTGCTGCACGCGGTGATCGCGCAGGGCCTCGCCGATGATCAGTGGCTCTCGCGCAGTCGGCGCGAGCGACGCGATCTGCTGGCGGAGGCCCTGGAAAAAGATCGCGGGCCGGTCACGGAACTCGACGCGCTCGGCAAGCGCACGCTCGCGGTGTTCGATGCCATCATGCAGGGCCGACATCGTTACGGCCCCGATGCCATCGGCTACTTCATCATCAGCGGCTCCGCCGGAGCGGACGACATGCTCGCCGCGCTCCTGCTCGCGCACTGGGCCGCGGCGTACGACAAACACACCGGCGAGGTGGCGCTTGATATCGCGCCGCAGTTTGAGACCGAGGAGTCCCTCGGGGGCTGCGCGGCCACGCTACAGGAGCTGCTCGCCGACCCGCTCTACCGGCGTCACCTCGAAGCGCGCGGCCGCCGGCAGTGCGTGCTGATCGGCTACTCGGACAGTAATAAGGAGGCCGGCACGTGCGCTTCGCGCTTCCTCATCCACCAGGCCCAGGCCGATATTGCCCGCGTGCTAAGCGGCGCCGGTGAACAGCACGTCCTGTTCCATGCGCGCGGGGGCAGCCTCGCGCGCGGCGGCGGGCGCATCGAAGCGATCGTCAAGGCGGCGCCGGCGGGTGCGGTGGACGGGGTGCTGCGCATCCGCGAGCAGGGCTCCACCGTCAAGCAGGGCTACGGACTGCGCCCGATCGCCATGCGCACGCTCGAGCGGGCCTTCAACGCGCTCACTCTCAGCACCGCCGCGGGCCGGGCCGGACGGCTGGCGCCGGATGCGCCCGCGCATCTTGAGGTCGCGCGCCTCCTGGCACAGGAAAGCCGTACCGCCTACCGGCGCCTGGTGTATGCGGCGCCGGAGTTCTATGAGTTCTTCCAGGCGGTCACCCCGATCGACGTCATCGAGCGCATGCAGATCGGTTCGCGCTCGGTGCATCGCACCGCCAACGCGCAACTCAGCGCCCTCTTGCCCGTGCCCTGGGTGTTTGCCTGGTCCCAGGCGCGTTACATGCTGCCCGGCTGGTACGGCGCCGGCAGCGGCTTGGCCGCCGCGGTGCGCACGCTCGGACTGGCGCGCGTGCGCGAGGCCTACGGCAACTGGTTCTTCCTGAAGAATCTCGTCGATGACGTTGAGACCATGCTCGCGCGTGCGGACCTGGACATCGCCGGCTACTACGAGGCGCTCAGTGCCGCACCGCTGCAGCGCTTTGGCGTCGAGATCCGCGCCGAGTATCAGCTCGCCTGCGAGCAGGTCCTCGCGATCAAGAACCACGGGGCGCTGCTGGATTCGGATCCGACGCTGCAGCGTTCGATACGACTGCGCAATCCGTACGTGGATCCGATGAACCTCATGCAGGTGGACCTGCTGGAGCGCTGGCGCCGTGGCGGGCGCGAGGACCACGATCTCTTTGCCGCACTGCTGGCGAGCGTCGGGGGCATTGCCGAAGGCATGCAAAGCACCGGATGAAGGCGCCCGTGGAAAACCTCACGATCCGCCCCGCGGCGCCCGATGAGAGCCCCCTGGTGCTGCAGTTCATCCGTGAACTCGCCGCGTATGAGCATCTCGAGGCGCAGGTGGTGGCGAGCGCGGCCGATCTTAGCGCGGCGCTCTTCGGGGCGCGTCCGTACGCTGAGGTGGTGTTCGCCTGTCTTGAGGATGCGCCGGTGGGCTTCGCGCTGTTCTTTCACAATTTCTCGACCTTCCTCGGCAAGCCCGGCCTGTATCTGGAGGATCTGTTCGTGCGCCCGCAGGCGCGTGGCCGCGGCATCGGCCGCCGTCTGCTCGTCTGGCTGGCGCAGGAAGCTCTCGCGCGCGGCTGTGCGCGCCTGGACTGGGCGGTCTTGGACTGGAACACCCCCTCGATCGGCTTCTACCACCGCCTGGGGGCCGTCGCGCTCGATGAGTGGAGGACGTTCCGTGTGAGCGGTGCGGCGCTGAGCGCGCTCGCGCGGCGCGGCTAACGCCCGAGCGGCTCCGGTGCGAAGCGCCGATAGATGACGCCCGCCTTCATGACGAATACCACGTGCGCGACCGCCCCGATATCTTGCGTCGGATCGCCCGTGACCGCGATCAGATCGGCGAGCATCAGCGGCCGCACCCGTCCGAGGTCCGCCGCATGGCCGAGGATGCCCGCGTCGGTGGCCGTCGCCGCGGTCAGCGCCTGCACCGCGCTCATGCCGTCCTTAACCATCCACGCAAGTTCGCGAAAGTTGGTGCCATGGGTGAAAACGCCGACGTCGCTCCCGCAGCCAATCGTCACGCCCGCCTTGAGCGCGCTCTGAAACGCCTGGGCCGCCTGGCGCATCCCGGGCGTCGGTTCGCTGCTGCCGGGCACGTAGTGCTCGAAGTACTCCGCGTAGGCGGCCTCTGCGGTAAGCGTCGGCAGGTACGCGACGCCGCGCGCCGCCATGAGCTTGAAGACCTGCGGGGTGCCCCCATAACCGTGCTCGATCGTGTCGACGCCGGCCTCGACCGCGCGCCGCATGCCTTCGGCGGTCATCGCGTGTGCCGCCACCGGGCGGCCCGAGGAGTGGGCGGTGGTGACCAGCGCCCGCAGTTCCTCTTCCGAGAAGGTCGGCTGCTGCGACCCCCCCGGGCCCCAGCGGTAGTCAGCGTATACCTTGATCCAGTCGGCGCCGTGCCCGGCCTGCTCGCGCACGGCGCGCGTCACCTCCTCCACGCCACTCGCCTCCTGCGCCCCCTGGGGCGTGCAGCACACGTCTGGCCGCAGCCCGCGCGGCGCGGGGCCGTAGCTGGCGGTGGCGACGATCGCGCGCGTCGCGACGAACAGGCGCGGTCCTTCGATCATCCCTTCGTCGATGGCGCGCTTGAGCGCAAGATCCGCGTAATCCGCCCCTTCGGTGCCCAGGTCGCGCAGCGTCGTGAACCCGGCGAGCAGCGTCGCGCGCGCCTGCACGCCGGCGCGCAGCGTACGGTACGGCACGGCTTCTTTCAGCACCTGATCGTCCCAGCGCGCCTCGTTGTAGGGGTGCAGGAACAGGTGCGAGTGAGCGTCCATAAGGCCGGGCAGCAGCGTCGTACCGGGCAGGTCGATCACCACGGCGCCCTCCGGCACCGGCACGCTGCTCGGCGGGCCCACCGCCGCGATGCGCTCGCCCTGCGTGAGCACGACCCAGCCGCCGTGCAGCGGCTCTCCCGCGCTCCACACCTGTGCGGGGCGCAGCAGCACCGCCGGAGCGGCCACGCCGACACAGGGGCAGCTCGCGGCGAGGGGGAGCAGCAGCCAGCGCGCCAGAAAGGTAAACATGTAAGGGCGTGTTCGTTAGGCGCCCGCAGCGCGCGCCGGCTGTCAGCGCCGCCGGCTCATGAACCCATGAGCACGGTGGTGTCGTAGCTCTCGAAACCCTGGATCGCGCGCGCGTAGGCGTTGAACACCAGCCGCTCGGCGAGCTTGTCGGCGCGCGGCGCGAGCAGCATGCGCAGCACCACGTCATCCGCCGGGCGCGTGGCATCCTCGGCGAGCAGCTGCTCGATGAAGCGGGTGAGGCGGTGATAGAGCTCGTTCACGAAGCGCAGGTGGGCCGCATCATGCACCTGCTCGGCACCGGGGCCGTAGGTGCCGCGCGCCTCCTCCGCGAGTTCGTGCAGAAACAGGTTCAGGAGCCGCGCCTTATCCATCAGCCGCAGCTCGGCGTAAAACTGGATTTCCGAGTTGAGGTTCATAACACCCCCCAGAGAGCTAACCTCAGCACTATGCGGGGAAGAAATCAATGGGTTTGGTGACGGTGATCGCGTCGACGTCCTCGGCGCCGAACTGCATCACCCGCACCAGCGCGATGATCTTGCGCTCAAGATCCGCATCATTGAGCTCGCTCGAGACCACCCGGCACATGGTCACCTCACCGCTTGGGGCGATGGTGAACTCCAGCACCAGCTTGCCGTGCAGCTCCGCGTTATCGCGCTGGGCGCGCGCGTACAGGCTGTAGAGGCGGCCCTTGTTGCGGTCAAAGATCAGCGCGATCTCCTCGGCCGGCCGACCCGCTTTGCCACCCCCGCCGGCCGCCGTCGGCGAGCGGGCGTTGACGCTGGCGTGCACGATGCCGGAGTTGACTGCGGTGGTGGCGTTGCCGGTGAGCGAGCCTGCCCCGGTACCAAAACCGCGGCTGCTGTCGGCGGAGGTGATGCCACCGCTGCCGGCGCCGACCTTGGAGGTGATGAGCGAGCGCTCGGCGTGCGCGTCCGCACCCACGGCGCCTGAGAGGTTTTTCGTCTCGAGCGGCTTTAAGTCCATAACGTCGCGCAGATCCGCCAGCTCGTCCTTCACCTGGTTCAGCTGCTTTTGCGCCTTCTCGTGCGCCTTCTGGCGCTGATCGACCGGCGGCGGCGTAATCATTGCCACCTTGGGCTCGATTTTCGGCTTCTCCTCCACCTTCGGCGTCGGTGGGGGCGGGGGCGGCTTGGGTTTTTCCTCAAGCATGACGCGCGCCAGGCGCTGGGGGACGTCCTCCGTGGTCGGGCGCGCCGGCCGCGGCAGCAGCGGAAACAGGATACCGAGCAGCACCAGGATGATCAGCAGGACGCGCAGGATCTTCTGGAAGCGCTGAGTGGCCTCCGGATCCCCCTCCCAGGGCAGCTCGTATTCGCGGTAGTAGGGAGCGAGCAGCATCTCGTACCTAACCGGGCTTGAATTGGCCGGTAGCGACCGGCTTTTCTTTCTGAATGACCGCGAGCGAGATACGCCCGTAGTCCGCATCCGTGCAGGTCGCCATCACGCGTTTGAGCACGTCGTAGGGGATCGCCTTGTCCGCCATGATGGTGATTTCGCGCTGCGCGAGATCCTTCTCCGTCATCTCCTTGCCTACGAGCAGCGGGCGCTTGAGGGCCGCGCGCAGCGGCTCGATGAGCGGGCCCGGTGCGGCGCGGATATCGGCAAGACTGGTGATGAACTCGCCCTGCACGAACAGATCACTCTTGGTCACCATGACCACGACCGATTGCTTGGGCGCGGTCTGCGCGATCGACTGCGGAATCTCGATGCCCTTGGAGTTCTGGATCACCTCGACCTCGGTCGAATACACGAGCAGGAACGCCACCATCACCGAGAGGATGTCGATGAGGGGAATCAGATTCAGTTGGGCATCCGCGCGGTTGCGCAGGTGGTGCTGCGCCATGCGCAGGGCGCGACTGGACATGCTCATGGGGGCGCTCCTTTGCCGGGAATGCTCGCCGGCGTCGCGGCCGCAGCATCGGTGACGGGCGCATCCCCGATGGAGATGTCAGGAAAGAGCTCCGCCTGTACCAGATTGGCGCCAGCGCCGCTCTCGAAGACGCGCACCCGGTCCATGACCTGCACCAGCGTGTCGTAGGGGGTGTCCGCCTCGAGCAGAATGGTAGCTTCGGTCTTCTCCGGGAACTTCGCCTTGACGCGCTTCAGGTACTCGGTGAGTGCATCGTAGTCATAGCCGCTCGCGGTGTTGGGCATCGTCGCGAGCGGTCCGCTGTTGCGATCGGACACCTGCAGCAGATTCTTGCGCACCATCACCTCGAGCACGAGTCCGGGAGGGGGCTCGCGGAATTCGGTCTGGGAGGCGGGCAGATTCAGCTGCAGGATCACGGTGCGCGAGAACACTGCGGTCATGAGCAGGAACGTTACGAGTACGGTGAAAATGTCGATCATCGGCACGAGCAAGAGCTCGGCCGGCTTGCGCGCGTGTCGCTCCAGCTTGCGGGATTGATATGAACGACGCATGCGGGACCTTCAGCCCTGCGGGCGAGCGTGGGCGCGAGTGCGGATCAGGCCGCCGCGGGGGCGGTCTGACGCTCGGTGATCGCGTTCAGGAACTTAACCGATGCCATCTCCAGGCTATCGATCAGCTCGGTCGTCTTCGTCTGCAGCCAGGCGTGAATGAACAGGAGCGGCACGGCGGTCATCAGGCCGAAGGCGGTGCAGTTCATCGCCACCGAGATGCTGGCGGAGAGCAGGTTGGCCTTCTCGGCGGGATTGACCGTCGCCACGGCCTGGAAGGCGCGGATCAGGCCCATCACGGTTCCCAGCAGGCCGAGCAGCGTCGCCAGGTTGGCGAAAGTCGCCAGGTAATGCGTGCGCCGCTCGAGGCGCGGCACGACCTCCATCAGGCTCTCCTCCATCGCCTTCTCAATGTCATCGCGACGGCGCGCGGACTGGATGCGCGCGAGGCCGTAGTTGAGGATGTGCCCGATGGCGGAGTTGGACTTGGAGGTCGCCTGCGCCACGCCGCGGAAGTTGCCCTGCGCGAGCAGCGGCACAATCTCATTCCACAGATTGCGATTACGCGCCGCGGTCGCCGTGAGGTAGATGTAGCGCTCGATGGCGATCGCCAGACCCACCACGAACACGATCGCGATGGGGTACATGAAGTCCCCACCGCCCTGAAAGAAACGCACAATCAAATTCCAAAAGCCCATCTGACACTCCCGCTGTCAAAAGACCGCGACACAAGCACACACACTAACCAAAACTGAATGACATAAGCCCAAAAAGCTGCGACCTGGCTCTCATCCTGATGCTGCGCCGGGGATATTTCAGGGCTTAACGCCCGAACCCTGCGCCGCGTCTGATTTTGCTCCGGCGTTCTCCGGTTTCAGCGCGTCGTAATAGCGGTTTTGCCGGTTGAAAACGTCCCGATCCAGAGGCTGCAGCACCTCATCGAGGAGGCTGTTCACCGGACGACCGACCATATCGCCGAGGTCCGAGCGCTTCCAGGGAACGATATACAGCACTTTCGGTAATTCGCTGTTACCGGTCACGTCGGTCGTTTCCAGTTCGAGCTTGTCCGGGCCCTTGTGCCCGGCAGCCTTGGCGGCCGCCGCATCTTTCGGCGGCGCGCTGTTCGGGGCCGCCGTCGCGCGCGGCGCGGCGCTCGGTGGTGGGCTTGCAGCCGGGGCACTGGCCGGCTCTGGCGCGGGCACGGCGGGCGTGCTCTTGGTCGTGTCGACGGCCGGCTCGAGCTCCTCGGGCCGGGGGATATTTGCGGGCGTTGTGCCGGTCGCGGCCGGGGCAGCCTGCCCGAGGACCACGCCTGCCGCCAGGCATGACAGGAGTGCCGCCAGGAGCAAAAGGGTCAGCCGTAAGTTGCGCGGTCGATGCATGGTCAACCTCCTGCCTGCGGTGTCGCGCCCGCCGCGGCGGCGTTGGCGGGAGCCGCACCGGCGGGCGTCGGCGGGGGTGTTGCACCGGGCGTCGGAGCACTTGCCGGTGCACTGCCCGGTGAGTCCGTCGGCGCTGAAGTGCCAGGGGCGCCCGGGCTCTCCGGCGCCTTGATCCCGAGGCGTTGCCTGAGCTCGGCGATCCAGCCATTCACTGGCTTGTCCTCGCCGGTGATCGCCTTGTATTGCTCGAATGCTGCGAGCGCGCGCTTCGGGTCCCCCAAATAGAGGTCGCAGAGCACGCCGAGGTTCCGCCAGGCCGGCGCGTAGCGCGGATCGACACTGATCGCCTGCTCGTAAGAGGCGGCGGCGTCCTTGAACTGGCCGCGCATCCGTTGCGTGACACCGAGCTCGGTCCAGGCGAGCGCGTTGCCGCTCTCGTGCGCGACCGCGCCCTTGAGTGACTCCTCCGCTTGCTCGAGCTGCCCCTGCTTACGTTGCAGCAGCGCCAGATCGACCAACGGGGTGGCAAACTGCGGGTACTGCAGCGCCATCTGTTTGAACCCGAGTTCCGCCTCGGTCGCATTGCCGGCGCGCATGTAGTTGACGGCCCGGTTGAAATCCGCGCGCGCCGCCGGTGGTACGTCCGGGTGCGGCGCGGTACCCGCGCCGGCGGCCGCCGGCGCTGCGACCGTGTTGGTGGCGGGGGCGCCGGAATTGGACGGCGCGGGCGCCGTCACCGCGGTTGGCTTGGCAGCCCGCGGCGGCGGCGGGCGCTGCGCGTGCGAGCTACAGGAGCTCACGAGCATCGTCGTCAGCACGCCGAGCGCGGCAAGCAACAGAGGCTGCGGCGCGCAGCGCCTATTCGAGGCTGGCGACGACATCGTGCGTCATCTCCGTCTTGCCGTAGCGCGCGGGTTTCAGTTCCGCGAGTGCCTGAAAACTCTTGCGCACCGACTCGTCATACACCCCCTCCTGGGCGCGCGCGGCGTTAAGTTCGTGCGCCTTGATGGCCTGCTCCTCGAAGGGGAACACCTGCTCTTCCAAGAGTGCGTTGTACTCCTCCAGCTCATCCCCCTTGAGGTTCTTCGGTCGCTCCGAGGCCAGCAGGTCCTTGGCGAGCGTGCGGTAAAGCTCGGCCATCTCGTAGGTCGCCGCGGTGGTTACCTCGGCCACCTGATACTCCGCCGCGCGCTTGTAGCCGTCCATCGCGGTCTCCAGGGCGTCGCGCTTGATGATAAGGCTCTTCTTGAGCGGCGCGGTGAGGCGCACGGCGCGAAAGGCATCGCGCGCTGGCTGCGCGAGGGCGAGCTGTGCCTTTGCCGCCAGGTAGTGCGTGCGCTCGGTGCGCTGCGCCCCGGCCTGCGCATCGGCGTTGATGATCTCGTGATACCAGTGATCGCGGCGCGCCGCATCGCCGCTCTTGTCAGCGTAGTCTGCCAGGCGCTGGCGCGCCTCTTCCGCATCGGCGAGCGGCGCCGGATTGGCGGCCACGAACTTCTCGAGCATGCCCGCAGCCTTGCCCGTGTTGCCCGCCTTGGCATACAGATCGGCCGACTGCATCAGTGCCTCGCGCTGCACGGCCTTATCCTCGGCGGGGTTGGCGGCGATGCGCTCGAACTCCGCGGCGGCTTCGCCGGGGCGATTCGCCGAGGTATAGGCGACGGCGAGCTTGCGGGTGACTTCCGGTTGCAGCGGCGACTGCGGGAACTGGTGGCGGAAGTCCTCGAGGACTGCGATCGCGCGATCCCACTGCTTGAGGTTGAGAAGTCCGGTGGCCGCATCGTACTGCGCATTGGAGCGGATCTTGGAGTCCGGGGCCACGCGTGCGACGCGCAGGAAGTCCTCTACCGCCGCGGCGGAATCGCCTGCCTTGAGCTTCGCCTCGCCCTGCTTGTAGACGCTCGCGGCGAGCCGTTCGGTGAGATCGGCGCGCATCTTCTCATCGGTGCCGGCGAGCTCACGTGCCTGTACGAACGCCGGCTCGGCCTTGGCGTATTCGCCCTGGTCATAGTAGGACTGCGCGATGATCGTCCAGGCGATGCGCTGCTTGGGCTGATCCACCGGCGGCTGGCGGGCGAGGATCGTCTGCGAGACGCTGATGGCGCGCGCGCGGTCGCCGGCGGCAAAGATATCCTCCGCCGCATGCGTGAGGACAACGGCGCTTTCGGGATGCTCGGGAAAGGTCTCAGCAAACTTGACGCCGGCGTCGGTCTCACGCGCATGCCAGGCGTCTTTGGCGGCGCCCGTGAGCCCCTCCTCGCCTTTCTGGTAGGAGACCAGCGCGGCGTGCGCGGCGGCGGCGGACTTCTCGTTGCGCGGGTAATTGTAGGCGGTGTGTTCGTATTCGCTCGCCGCGTCAGCGTACTGGTGGCTCTCGAACAGCGCATCCGCCAGCAGATAGTTGGTCTCGGCCGAATCCGCGTCCCCGGGGAAGGATTTTAAGTAGTCACGGTACCAGCGCGCGGCTTCCTCGTAGTCGGACACGCGCTTGGACTTCTGCGCCGTGGCGTGGAAGTAGGTGGCGACGTCCTTGAGGTTGGTCTTCAGCTCCGCGACCACGCGCGGGTTATCGGCCCGGCTGCGCGTCTTCCAGTACGGGGAATCGAAGTTGTAGTGCTCGACGAATTCGTGCTTGCCATCGAGCACCAGCTGACTGAAGCCACCCTTGCCGTACGCTTCGATGGCCGCCATGTCCAGGTCCGGCGCATGATCGCTGTACGGATCGCGCGCCACGTAGGCGCGATACACGGTGGCGGCGTCCTGATAGCGCTGCTTGTCGACGTAGAGGTCGCCGAGCCGCTGGTACAGAAGCCAGGTATAGGGGCGATCACCGTGCTGGTGCACGTACTGCTCCAGAGTCGCCGCCCCATCGTTGTAGGAAAAGGCGATGCTCATGACGCGCAGGGTGTCCTCGACCAACTCGCGGTCGCCGCGCTTGAGGCTCTCGAGCTTCACCGGCTTGCCGGGCGTGGCGCCGAGTTCCCGATCGAGCACGCCGCCGAAGGAGGGCAGGCTTTCGAGCGTCTGCGATTGCTTGAACAGCGACCAGCCGTGTTTGTAGAGACTTTGCTGGTAGAAGGCCGAGGTGCCGCCGCGCCCGATGACGGCGGCGTACGCGCGCTCAGCCTCCGGGTAGCGCTTGGCCGAGAACAGCAGCTCGCCGCGCCGGAACTGCACCTCGTCGATGTGTGGGGTCTGCGGATACTGTTGCGCGATGCGATCAAGGGTCGCCAGAGCCTGATCGGGCTGACCGGTGGTCTCATAAGCGCGCGCCAGCTGGTAGAGCACCTGATCGTTGCGCGCGTAGTCCGGATACGCCTTGAGCAGCGTCGTGTAGAGCTTGATGGCCTCCCCGCCCTGCAGGTCCACCGCGGTGACCTCGCTCTGCAGACGCTCAAGTTCCCCGGCGTCCAGGTTCAGGTCCCCGAGACGGCGCATCGCCTCGGCGCGCAGCTTCGGATCGGTGTTCTGCAGCTCAAGGAAGCGGCGGTAGTTCTCCATGGCCTTGCTGGCGCTCGCACTCGCCGCGGTGTCCTTGTGCACCTCGACCTTGTGCGTCGTGAGATCGCCGATGGTCGGCGGCGGGCTGCTGCTTTGCGCGCGCGCGAGCGAGACACCCGCGAGCGCCACGACGCAGCTCAGCAGCGCACGGCGCACGTGCGCGCGGCTCATTTGGGCGCCTCCGGCGGCTGCGCCTCAGGCTCCGCACCCTTCTGAACCGGCGCGGGAACCTTGGTGGGACGCGCGTCTTGCGAGCTCGCCGCGCGGTCGTACATGCTGCCGAGCGCGAAACGGGCCTGGATCTGATAGGTCGCCAGGCGATCCTTCTGCTGTTCCAGTTCGTGCACCGCGATCTGCGCCAGGTAGTCGCGCTGCTGCTGCTCGGTGGCTACGAGGCGTACCTCCAGCTGATCGATGCGCCGCTTGAGCGTCGCGACCCGGGTGGCGAACTCGCCAGTGTTGGCCGGCACGTTCTTGCGCGCCCGCTCGACCCGAATCCACCGGCCCTGCGTCTCGTGCAGCGCAAGACTGAGGTCCTTGAGCTCGCGGTGCTCCTGCCACAAACGCGCCCCGTAGGCATCATTGAGACGAAAGAACAGCACGCCCTTCACCAGCGCCAGCCGCGCGCGCAGCATCGCGTTGTCCGCATTGGCGGGCGCGCTGGCCAACGCGGCCTGAACGCGCTGGATGCGCGCCCACTGCTCGCGTTCCTCCTCGGTGCCGAGTGAAGCCACATCGTGTTGGGCTTCGATCGCACGCAGCTCATTCTCGAGCGCCACGTCGCGCTGTTGCAGCGTATCGACCGCCCCTGAAGCCAGCAGCGCATCAGCGCGCGGCAGACGCTCGGCGTAGGCGCGCTCGCGTGTTTCGATCATATCCTGATACGCCACCATGTCGTCCGCGTGACGCTCGAGCGTCGCGCTCATGCTGACGAGGCCACGGTAGTTCTTCAGGCCTTCCTGGAAGTCGTTGCTCGCGAGCAGCGTGTACAGGTAGCGCGACTCGGGTGCATCGGGCAGGGTCTTCAGCTGCCAAGCCCAGCCGTACTGAGCCTCGGCGCTGCGCTCCTTGGCGAGCACGCGCTCGAGCATGTCGCCCTTTTCGATGGCGGCAATGGCGCCGTTGAGCCGCACAGTCTCCGCATCGAAGGAATTCACGGCACTCTCGTAGTACTCGGCTGACTGCGCGTTCGCGTTCAGCTTGCTGAACGCGTACGGCACGGCGAGGTAGGACTCCTGCACCGCGGCATCGAGGAGGTTGCGATTGCGCAGCTCCATCCAGGGGGTGAGCGCGCCCTGATAGTCCCCGAGCGCCGCGTCCGCCCAGCCGATACCCAGCAGCGCCTTGTTGGAATACGGGCCGTTCAGGCGCACGCGCGCGAGCGCCGGACGGGCGCGCGCCGGCTGTTCGGCCTGGAGGTAGGCAAAACCCAGCGCGAGATTGGCCCGATCGCGCAGCGCGGCCAGCTCGGCAGTCGGGGCGAGCATCGTGCCGACGGCGCTCAGGAAGGGGTCCGCATCGCTCAGGCGCTTGTTGCGCACCAGCGCCACCCCGAGGTTAAAGCGTGCGTATGCGGACCAGAACGGCGAGCCGCGCCAGGTCGAGAGAAAAGCAATGGCCTCATCGAAGCGCCCTTCGTGCATCAGCACGTTGCCGAACATCAGCTCGCGCTGGGCCTCAAGATCCGGGGACATACGGCCATTGATCTTGCGCAGTGCGGCGTCGGCCTTGTCGAAGTAGCCGCGCGCGTACCAGACCTGCGCAAGATAGAACCACGCCTTGTTGCGCACTCCCGTGGGTACGTCGTTGGTGAGCACGCTCGCGAAGATCTGGCCCGCCTGGTTGTGCATGCCGAGTTCCAGATACAGGCCGCCTGCGAGCAGGCGGGTGTCGTCCTCGTGATGCGGCATGCGCCCCCACTGCTCATAGGCGAGCAGACGCGTGAGGGACTCCAGATCTTTCTCCTGGTAGAAGTAAAAGAGCACGTCCCCGTAGTGCAGGTCACGTACGCGCGTCAGCGGGAGTTTTTCCGGGTCGTGGCGACGCGCGGCCGCCGGCCCCGTACCGAGCAGCGCGAGAGCGCACAGCAGAGCCAGTGCGCGCATGCAGCATCGCAGGCTCAAGGGCTATTCCCAGTCCTTGATTTCGAACTCCGGCTGCAGCTTCTTCTGCTGGTCATCGATCTTCAGTTCCAGATACTTGGCGCCCACGCCCTTCTCGAAGCGCAACGATGCGCCACGCTTGTAGGCGCGATCGCTCGGGCCCTTGCCGTTGAAGAACGCCACCAGTTCGTGCGGCCCCACCTTCAAGTTGCCTACATAGAGCCGCTGCACGCCGCCCTTGAGGAGCGCGTCGACCTCGCGCGGCGTATACAGGTAATTGATGACTTCCTTCTGATCAATCTTCAATTGCACCGAATCCAGAGCGAAGAAGTCACCAACATCCACCGACAGGAACACCGCCACCTGAGTGTTGGCGGGAAAGAGCAGCTCCTCCTCGAGAACGAACAGATCCTTGTTGAGATCGACCACGTCCTTCTTCAGACCCTGAATCTGCTGATCAAGGCCGCGCGTATCGGTAGCGCCCTCGGCGGCCGCGGCGGCCGGCGCTGCGGGCGCGGTAGCAGCTGCCGCGCCGCTTGCCGCAGGCGTCGTGTTTGGGGCGGTCGCAGCCGGCGGCGCAGCCGTGGGCGGCGCGGCCGGTGCGAGCGAACCGACCCCACACGCAGCGGCGGCCAGGAGGCCCGCGAGGACGCCCGCACGCGCGCGCCTTCGCGTGCCTCGGGCTGGGGGACTGGCAAAGCTCGTCTGTGACATGTGCGTTCCGATCATTCGTTCAGCAGGGCGCGCAGCTCCTGCAGATAAAGAGTCTCGTTCGCCGCGCTGTAGTCGCGCAGCACGTACCGTATGAGGCCGTTGCGGTCGATCAGCAGCGTCATGGGCAGATTGTCGACCTCGTAGCTGCGGGCGACCCCCTTGGCCGGGTCCAGCAGCATGGCGAAGCCGACGGCGGCCGTACGCGCAAACTCCGCCGACTGCACCGGATCGTCGTCCACGCCGACGCCATAGATCGCAAGCCCCGCAGACCGATAAGTCTGGTAACTGCGGTTGAGCGCGGCGAGCTGCGTGCGGCAGGAGTTGCAGCGGCTGCTCCAGAAGCTCACAACCACGACCTCACCGCGGTGCTCGGACAGGCGCACGTTGTCGCCCGCGGCCGCGTGCAGCGCGAAATCCGGCGCCGGCCGTCCCAGGAGCACGTACGTCGGCTGCGCCGGCGCTGACAGCACAGCGCCCAGCGCTAGCACGGCCGCGCACAGTCGCAGCAAGACACCGGTGCGTGACACGTCACGCCGCATCGGGCCCTTGGGCCGTTGCCAGCTCAATAAGAGTTCCTCGTCGCGGGAGGCGACCTTAAGACCCGCGCCAGCACGGAAAATTGCACAGCGCACTTAACACTGTCAACGAAGTGAGCGGCGAAATGAGGCCTGTCTCCCCAAGCGCTGCAGGAGACCGCGCGGCGTCGTCGTAACGCGACAGGGGGCGCGTGCCGCCGGCCGGCGGCACGCGCACTGCGTCACACGATGGGAGCGAAGGCGGTCAGGGAGGCGAGCGTGCTGCCCGAACCCAGACCCTGGCCCGTGAACAGCGTCGGGAACTGCCCATCTGTACCCATGAGGCCCATGTAGTTGAGCACCACCGCCTGCACAAGCGAGGTCACGTTATTGGCCACGGGGCTGGAGGTGGTAACCACGGAGCCGGCGGAGCTGAAGTAACCGATCTGCTGACCGGCGACGCCGTTGCGCGGTTGCGGCCGGCCCTTGGGGCTGTAGACCAGGAAGAAGGTCGAAGCGACGGAGGCGTTGTCGCCCTGCCAGCCGAGCTTGCCGCGGCCGGCGGTGCTGTTGTCGACCATACCGTTCGAGTTCAGCGAGCCGTCGCTGAAGACGTAGATCATCACCGGCGTGGCCTTGCGTTGGGCGTACTCGAGCACCGCACCGATCATCTGTCCGGCCTTGAAGTTGCGTGTCTCGCCGGTGGCGCGGGTGCCGTCGTGATAGTCGAAACCGCCCATCGCGATGGTGCCCGCCCCGGCATACCCGTCGATCACGAGTTTCATGATGGTGGCGGTGGTGGCGATTTCGTTGTCCGTGAAGTCACTTGCAGTGAAGATAGGCGCGCTGCCGCCAGTGATGAGCGGATCCTGGGTAGGATCAAGCGCCGCAGGGTTGCCAAAGGTCGATGCCGTGTTGGCGGATACCACGTACGCGCAGCGCACCTGGTTCTTGATGGCCCCATCGTCGGTCGGGTCGGAGGCAGGGTAGATCGACACGCCCGGCGTGCTGCCGTTCGGTGCGCTCATGGCGCCCGTGAAGGCGGCGTTGGTGCCGGAGCCAGCATATGGCGTGGTGCCGCCGCTGATGCGCGCCTGCGACTCCAACACTGCCACGGACGTGGGGTCGGCGCTGGCGCCACCGGTACTCACAAGCGCGGTAGCGTCCGAGGGCTGATCAATGGTGGTGGGCTGCAACGCAGGATTGATATACATCATCGGCGCCACCGAGTTGCCGCCGGAGACGCTCGAGTCGGTACCGACGAGCGTGAGCAGCAGGCCCTTCGCGCCGGCCATCGCGATCGCATACATCGGATTGTGCGGGTTCTCCTGCGTGTCGTTCTGCGACTCGGCGCAGAACACCGCGCCGTTGGTGCCCGAAGCGGTGGCAGGCGTGGTCGCCTTACTCAGGATGCCACGCTTGATGGCGCCATCGGCCTGCCACAGCAGCCCGAGCGAGGGGTCGATGTTCGCGGTCGAACTCGGCACCATGTTGCCCGGCACGCCGAGCTGCTCATAGCCGGCGGTCGAGAGAAAGTTGGACTGCCCGCCCTGCTGACCCACCAGCACTTCGGAGCCGACGAGATTGGCGCCGCCGGCGAGGTCGAAGCAGATAAACGGGATCCCCGAGGAGGCGGTGGGAACGTTGCACTGTCCGGTCGGCAGCAAGGCGGCGATGTCCGGTGACAGAGCCGCGTTCGCGCGGCTCGCCTTCAGCAGGCTGCCGAGCCAGGCGGGCCCGATTACTAATCCGCCTCCGGAGAGCATGCCGGCGGCGAGAAATTCACGCCGCGTTCGCGGCCGCGGGTGATCGTTGTACAGCAACGGCTCGCCGGGGGCGTGTGGCCGAGGAGGTTTCTTACCGATGATCATTGCATTTGCTCCTGGTCCGGATCACTGCAGCGTGACGGCGGCGCTGCCGAGCACCGCTTGGCACGCCGCCTGAGTCGCGGTCGAGACGGTTGCCGCGGGGAGCTGGGGCTCAACACCACCAGCAACACTCACGGGCTGATAAAAGCGCTGCAGCAGCGCATCGACCTCATTGGTCACGGCGGCCGCCGTGGCCGGCGACACGTTGACGCCCACCGCGTTGTTAGCCAGCGCCGTCTCGACGATCTGCCGATTGCTGAGCACGGCGAAGAACGCGCCGGCGCTGTTGCTAAGGCTCGCATCCAGCCCGGTGCCGAAGAACGCATCGCGGTAGGACTGTGTGCCCACCAGCTGAGCGCAGTACACGCCCGCCAGCTGCCCGATGGCCGTCTGTTCGGAGGCCACGAAGGCCGAGATCAGCGGCGTCGAGGGCATCGACTGCTGCGCGGTCATGTACTGTGCGAACACCGTGCTGTTGGTGAACGGCACGCCGGTGATCTTCGCCATCGTGTGCGTCACGCGCTCGAACGTTGCGACACCGTAGTCCGGCTGCGGCGTGTTGTTCGGGGTCGGCGGCGGTACAGTCACCGCCGGATCGACGTAGGCGTGTACGTGCGAGCCGATCTGGTCGAAGGACAGGAAGAAGAGGTCATTGCTCGGCCCGAGGGTCAGCGGCACCACGGTTCCGAGGCTCGACAACAGCTGCCCGTTGGTGGCCGTGTAGTTCGAGCCCCCGAGGGTCGCGTTCACCGTGGTGAACGACTGACCGGCGGGCGCGAGCTGTCCGTTCACGCCGAGCCGGATGCCACTGAGCTTCATATTCCCCGGTATGGTGGCCGTGGAATTGAGCGTGATGAACTTCGGCTGCGCGAACAGATAGCTGTACGTGTCGTATTGGCTGGCCTGGAACAGCACATACGACTGCGGCACACCCGTCAGCTGGCTCACGCCGAACAACAGGTAGTAGTTCTGCCCGACGCCAGCGGCAAAGTTCTGCTGAATCTGCGCCGGGGTCAGGGCGCGGTTCTGGATGGCGACGAATTTGATCGTGCCCAGCCACTGCCGCTGTCCGGTGACCTCGTTGCCGAGCACCAGAGCGAACGTGCTATCCCAATTGGCGAGAGTGCCACCCTTGGAGGGATCCGCATCGCCGGTGTAGACACCATTGATGTAGATCTTCTGGCCATTGATCGGGTCATAGGTCAGCACCACGTGCTGCAGGGCCGCCTGCGCCGCGCCGTTGGCCGTGGTCGTGATCAGTGGCGGGGTACCGCCGGTGTTGGTGGTGCTGCTGCGCGCGAAGCCCTCGTACTGCATGACATCCTGCCCGAGCGTGGCGTTGCGCGTGGTGTTGCTGCCCGAGTAACTCACGATGAAGGCGTTCGCCTGCGTAACATTCGCCGGGGCGACCCAGGCCTCGATGGTGTACTCGCCCGAGCCTTGGATCATGGAGGCGAGCTTCTGACTCGCGCTGGTGGAGGCCTGTGCCTTGCCTCCGGAGCCTAGCGTGATGCCCCAGCCGCCGGCCCAGGTGACGTTACCCGAAAGCGTCAGATCCGCCTCCGGCGATACACCGCTCGTGTCGTAGGCGATGCTGCCCTGGCCGGTCTCGAACATGTATTTCGCAACCAGGTACGCCTCGTACCGGTTGCCGCCCGAGGCGATCGTGCCCTGCGTCAGCGTGACCGCGTTGGAGACGACCAGAGACGGATCGATGGGCGTCACGGGTATGGCGTTGGCAAAGGTGTTGAGGGCCGCGAGCATCTGCGCGGCGCTGCCCGGGCAGTCCGGCGCCCCATTGGAGGTCGCCGTCGGCCAGCAGTGGTGGAAATCCTGCGACAGGCGCTCGTAGAAGCGCGACTGAGTCGTCTGCGACAGGTCGATCTTCGGCTGCGCGGCGATGTAGGAATCGGCCACATCCGAGGCATCGGCAAAGTACGGCTGCTGCGCGGTGGCCGAGCTCGGGGTATGACAGCCCGAACAGAACGTCGTCAGGATCGGAAAGATCGTGGTGGAAAAGCTCGGCGGCGGCGCAGTAGCACTCACCGGGAACTGTTTGCCGCCGCCGGCCGCCTGGACCGGGGGCGCAATAAGCGCCACGGTGGTCGTGGAGGAGGAACCGGCGCCGATCCAGCCCTGGATCCACACCAGCATGGTCGCCGCGCACGCGGACGGGTCCGCGACCCAGCAGTTGTGGCCGCCGCCGACCTTCAAGACGAAGGTCGACTGCGACGGATTGGTGAGGTTCACGAGCGGCAGCGCCGCCTGATAGGCGAGGTTCACATCATCCGCGCGCGCGAACTCAGGGGACTGGCCGCCGGCGTGATGGCAACCGCCGCAGCGGTTGGACGGGATCACGTTCTGCCAGAAGCTCAGTTTGAAAGCCTGCACGTCGGCGTTTGCCGGCGGCGGCCCGGTGTAGTCGGACGCGCTGCTGGTCGGCGCCGTCGAGACCTGATTGACCGTAGTGGGCGCGCCGCTGCCGCCCGCACACGCGTTAAGCAGTGCGAGTGCCGCGAGCGCAGTAGTGAGTGACAGCGCACGCGCCGCGCGCGTCAGCGCGCCTAAGGCGAAGCGGTTGATAACAGTGCGGTTCATTTTGCGGCGCTCCCTTAACTACCCGGGCAGGCAGCAGCGGCCAGCTGGAACACCTGCTTGAGTTTGTAACCGCTCGACTGGAAGGTCTGCGTGATGCCGGCGACGGTCGCCATGTCGGTGCTGCTCTGCGGCGCACGAAAGCACACCGCCTGGAAGACCTTAGTCACCTGACACTGGGCGAACGCGGTGCTCGACTCGATCTCCTGACCCAAGGACTTCGCACCGTTGCCGCTGCCCGGCAACGACGGACTCCAGCCGAGGGCGGCATTAACGCCCGTGCGCCAGCGGTTCGACCAGCTGTCGTCGGTGGTCACGTATCCGTACACAAAGTTCGTCGAGTTGATGAGGTACTTCGGCTGCACCTGACCGGGCGTGTACTGCATCGTGCCGGTGTTAACTACCGCCCCGAGCGTGCCGTTGAAGTTGTAATACGCAAACGCCCCCGCCATGGGATCCATGCCACTGTGACAGCCGACGCAGGTGTCGAGGAACGTCTGGCTGTCCCCGCCCGGCGAGCGCGCCACGTCCTGGCGAACCCGATCCGTCGGGCGCGTGGTGTCAGTCAACGTGGGCATGTCGTTGCAGAGATGATTGATCATGGTGAAGCGGAACATCGCCCGGTTGGTGCCGTTGATGAAGAACGCCGCTTCGGCGCCGTAGGTGGTGATGAGACCGGCGGTCGCTGCCGTCGGCGTACCGTAGGTCCCGGACTGCGTGGTCTGCTTGAGCGCGCTGCTTAAGTCGACGCCGTTGGTCTCGGCGGTAGCGTAGTGGGCGTTGCTCGAGTTCGACGGCGCAGGCAGCCCCGGCGAATTGACCGTATAAAGAAGGTCCGCCGACAGCGCGGTGTTGAACGCGACGTCATCGCGCACCATACCGATCACGGTCGCCGTGTAGTCGTTCAGCGGCGCGAACACGGTCTGGTCGCGATTGCTCCAGGGCGTGACCATGTTCTTCACGGTCACGTTGTAGAAGTCCGGCTGCTGCGTCGCGATCTGCGCCGCGCTGACCAGTGCCGCATTGCCCGCGGGGCACGCGGCACCACCGCAAGCGGCGCTAATAAGAGCGGCCATCTGCGCGAGCGTCGCCGGCGGCGGCTCCTCGCCCACGAGGCGTTCGTAGATACGCTTGGCCTGCTCGTTGGGTCCGGCGTGTGCGATCGCAGCCAGCTGCATTAGCAGCAGCACAGATGCTGCCACCGACGCGCTGCGCGCGCGGCTCGAACCGACCTGTGCCTGTGTGTTTGTGACATTCATGGCGCTCGCTTACTCCCGAAAATGCCCGATGCGCGACCGGACTATACGGTTCGCCGGATCCCGCCCCGAATGTCTCAATCGAGTGACGTCGCCAGTGACCGACAGTTTGAAGTGTTGTTGTCCTGCGCTGCTCAATGCGCGGCAAACTGCGAGCCCGATCACGGCGTGGGCCGGAGGTAACGTCTACCTAGTAGTGCGATCGGCCCAGCACTCGGGGCGTATGAGACGCGTGTAGCACTCAGGCGCGCCGTGACGGGGTTGGCGATCTGGCCAGAAGTCATCGAATTGTCCTTGAATTACGTTACATTCACCCGCGGCGGCAACGTCGGCGTGGTGACGGAGACGCAAATGCACGCGCAGCTAAATTCGCAAAACCTGATGCAGTCGACACAACGCGCCCGCCCGTGGCGTGCGGCGTTGCTGCTGGCGGCGTTTGCGGTCGTGCTCGCCGCCTGCAGCAGCGGCGGTAACGTCAGTCTCGGCAAGAGCCAGCTCGCCGATCCGGCGACCGTCGATTTCCCCATCTTCTATGTGAAGCGTCCGGTGCCGCTGGATCAGGCCGGCAACTTCATGCAGGACGATCTGCGCATCATGAACGACATCGTGCCGGTGTCGGCCGACCTTTATATGCGCGCCAGCGCCGCGCCGAACGCGGTCGAGACCAACATCACCACACGCATCACCGCCGGGGCAATGTGGGACGTGAAGGACGTTGACACCTCAGCCGACGGTACGATGGTGATATTCGCCATGCGCGGCCCGCTGACGCCGAAACAGAAAGTCACCAAGCC
Source organism: uncultured Pseudomonadota bacterium (assembly GCA_963850955.1). Taxonomy (GTDB): domain Bacteria; phylum Pseudomonadota; class Gammaproteobacteria; order Steroidobacterales; family Steroidobacteraceae; genus 13-2-20CM-66-19. Next base: position 1,572,557 of record CAWKMW010000004.1, on the reverse strand, counting down.
GCCCTCCTGGCGCATCTACGAGTACATCATCGCCACCGACGACCTGCACCCGGTCATCGATCCGACGAGCGATCCGGATCCGCTCACCGTGCAGGACGAATCGCCGCACTTTCTGCCTGACGGACGCATCGTCTTCTCCAGCACGCGCCAGACGCAGTCACAGGGCGTGCTGCTCAATGAGGGCTTCCCGCAGTTCTCTTACCAGGACGAAGCGCGCCAGGAAGATGCGGAAGTGCTGGAGGTCATGAACGGTGACGGCACCCAGGTGCACCAGATTTCCTTCAATCAGAGTCACGATCGCGACGCCACCGTGCTCGCCAACGGACGCGTGCTGTGGACGCGCTGGGACGACGCCCCCGGGGGCAAGGATCAGATGTCGCTGTACTCAGCCAATCCGGACGGCACGGATCTTGAGCTTTACTATGGTGCCAACAGCCATATGACCGGCACCAACAACACCGTCATCGAGTTCTCCCACCCGCGCCAGATGCAGAACGGCAGCATCCTCGCGATCTCGCGCCAGTACACGGACGTCGACGACGGCGGGGATCTTGTGATCATCGACGGCACGCATTACGTGGAGAACACGCAGGCGCTGCTCGGCAACCCGGGCTTCAACGGCCCGGCACAGGTGCCGGCGACCCAGAACGACGTCGTCACCATCCCCGGCCCCTCCCCGGGCGGGCGCTTCACCTCCGCCTACCCGCTGCAGGATGGCACAGGACGCATTCTCGTCAGCTGGACGCAATGCCGGCTGCTCGATAGCAAAGCGAATCCGCCGACCGTCGTGCCCTGCACGACCGCCAACCTCAACGTTGCCAACCCGCAGGTGGCCCCGCCGCTTTACAGCGTGTGGATGTACGACCCGACCGCAAACACGCTGCTGCCGATCATGACGCCGACCGAAGGTGTTCTGGTCACCGACGTCGCCGTCGCGCAACCGCGGCCGCTGCCGAACATCATCCTCGACAAAGTGCCGGGCGTGGATCTGAACCAGGACTGGGTCGACGCTGGCGTCGGCGTCATTGATATAAGGAGTGTCTACGACATCGACGGCGTGGACACCGCCAATCCGAATATCGCCACGCTGGCCAATCCTGCGTTGACCGCAGCGAGCGCCCGCCCGGCGCGCTTCATCCGTCTGGAAAAGGCGGTGTCCATTCCCGACCGCACGGTGGTGGATCTGGCGGATGCCGCCTTCGGCGCGAGCGACTTCATGACGGAGATCCTCGGTTACGCGCCGATCGAGCCGGATGGCTCGGTACGCATCGAAGTGCCGGCCAACGTGGCCTTCCGCATGGAGATCCTGGATGCCAACGCGCGGCGCATCACCCCGACGCAGGGCGTATGGCTGCAACTGATTCCCGGTGAGGTGGTCTCCTGCAACGGCTGCCATCTGCCCGCGACTGCCCAGCATCCGATCTCGCACGGGCGGCAAGGCCTGTTCGCGTCCGCCTGGTCAGGAGCGCCGAGCACTGGGGTGCCGTTTCCCAACACCATCGCTTCCGGTCCCGGGGCGTTCATCCCGGACCAGGGCGAAACCATGGCACAGGCGCGCATGCGCATCAGCTGCACGAACGATACGCCGCCGTGCGCGCAGATGGTGCCGAGCGTCGACGTGCTCTACACCGACGTCTGGACCAATCCGGCGCAGGCCACGCCCGGCACGCCGATCAACCTGCGCTATGATGACGCCACGCAGTTCAAGACCGCCTTCCCCACGAGCGCCCTGTGCGTCACCGCCTGGAACTCGAACTGCCGCATCATCATCAATTATCCCGAGCACCTGCAGCCGCTGTGGGATCTGTCGCGCCAGACCACCGATCCCACCACCGGTGCGGTGCTCACCGATCACACCTGCACCCAAGGCGGCTGCCACAGTCCGACCAATGCAGCCGGTGCCGCCCAGATGCCGGCGGGCAATCTTGATCTCACCAATTCCACGTCGACCGATGATCCGCCGGAGACCACCTCGTATCGGCAGCTGCTGTTCGCCCACAACATCGTTATCATGGACCCGACGCCCACCAACCCGAGCAATACGATCACGGAATCGGTCGGTCCGTACTTGAACGCAGGTAGCGCGAATGGCACTCTTTCGAGCCAGTTCATGAGTCGCTTCGCTGCCGGCTCCGCCAGCACGCATGCAGGGTGGCTGAGCCCGGACGAACTTCGCCTAGTGTCCGAGTGGCTGGATATTGGCGCGCAGTACTTCAACAACCCCTTCGACCCGGCGGTACCGGTCAATTGAGCAAAGGACAGCATTGGTAAGGCGCGCGCACCCGCTTGCGCTCGCGGGCCTTCTGCTGCTGGCTGCAGTGCTCACCCCCGCGGTAAGCGCAGCGCGCGAGTACCTGCAACTCTTCGTCACGGCGCCGTATCTGGAGCTGCACACCGGGCCTGGGCGCGGTTACCCGGTGTTCCACGTCGTGCCGCGCGATGCCAGCATCGATGTACTGTTTCGCCGCACCGATTGGTTCAAGGTGCGTACCGAGCAGGGAGTCGAGGGCTGGGCGTCACAGACAGATATGCAGAAAATGGTGCTGGCCGATGGCTCAGCGTTCAAGTTCGATCTGGGCGATCGCGCCGGCTTCACCTCGCACCGCTACGAGATGGGCATATTCGCCGGCCAGTACGGCGGCGCGACGCTCATCTCCGGCTACATGTCCGTCTCGTTTAACTCGCAGCTGGCGCTTGAGGCATCGTTCGGGCAGTTCCTCGGCAATTTCTCCAATGGCGAGACCGAGGATCTTGGCTTCGCGCACGTGTTCGTCCCGGAAGCGCGCTGGTCGCCATTCGTGACCATCGGACTGGGGCTCGTGCAGACGCAACCGAAGGCGACTCTGGTAGCGGCACCGAGCCGCGACGAGCAGAGCGCGTACGTCGGTGGCGGCATACGCTTCTACCTTACCCGCAGGTTCTTTCTGCGCGCTGAATACAGGGAATACTGGATATTCACGAAGCGCAATGAGAACGAGGACGCAGACGAATGGAAACTCGGCTTCGCATTTTTCTTCTGACGGTGGTGCTCGCGACGCTGCCCGGTTGCGCGACGGTGCGCCACTGGTTTCACCGCGACCAACCGAGCGCGGCGAACACGGCGCCGGCCGAGGACGACAACAGCCCGCCGCCGCGCGTGGTGGACCCGGAGGTGGCGCGGCGCAAGATCACGGTGCCGAACATCCGCAGCCGCAACATCGAAGTTGGGCTCTATTATGGGGAGTTGTCGATCGAAGACTTCGGCAGCCACCCGGTCTACGGGGCGACGGCGGCGTATCACATTACCGAGGACTTCTTCTTTCAGGCCGAGGCCGGCCGGGCCACGGCGGGCAACACCAGCTTTGAAACCCTCAGTGGCATCAACCTGCTTACCGGGTCTGAGAGGCGCTTCACGTATTACGATTTGTCACTGGGCTACAACTTCCTGCCAGGCGAGGCCTTTATCGGTCGTGGCCGCGCCATGACGAGCGCTTTTTATCTTCTCGGCGGTATCGGTGGTACCGATTTCGCCGGAGACACGAAGTTCACGGTGAACTTTGGCGCGGGCTACCGTGTCGTACCGACAGACTGGCTGACGGTATACATCGCGGTGCAGGATCGGGTATTCCAGTCGGACCTGTTCGGCCCCACCAAACTCAACAACAACCTCGAGGCGCGCATCGGGACGACCGTCTTCTTCTGACAGAGGGACGCATCATGAGGAATCGTATCGTCGCTATTGCCGCCGCGCTGGCTCTTGCCATGCCGGTTCTGGCCGGAACTACCGGCAGCCCGGCGCCCACATTCACCCTCGCCGCGCAGGACGGCAAGGACGTGAGCCTGACCCAATATCAGGGCCAGGTGGTGATGCTCAACTTCTGGGCAAGCTGGTGTGGCCCGTGCCGCCAGGAGATGCCCCTGCTCGACAGCATATATAAGAAGTACAGCAAGCTCGGCTTTACCCTCATCGGGGTGAATGTCGAACCGGATTCCAAGGCGGCCGTCGACTGGCTCAAGCAGACGCCGGTAAGCTTCCCGATCCTCTTCGACAAGGACAGCAAGGTGAGTAAGCTGTATGACGTCGCCGGCATGCCGAGCACCGTCCTCATCGACCGCAGCGGCAAAGTGCGCGTACTGCACCGCGGCTACAAGCCCGGCGACGAGAACGAGTATCTGGACAGCATTCGCACCTTAGTCAGGGAGTAGTGAGGCAATGCGCGCGTCACCCGGGGAAATGCACCGCACGGTTGCTGCGACGCTGATGCGGGCCGCGGCCGCGGCGCTGCTGCTGGCAACGCTGGCCGGCTGCGCGGCGCCGCAGCCCTGGGTGAAGCCTTACGAGCGCGAGCACTTTGCCGATCCGATCATGTCGTTCAATCGCGACCCGGTCTCACAAAGCTACTTCGAGCACGCGCACGAGACCCGTGAAGGGGCGCACGGCGCGACCGGCAGCGTCGGCGGCGGCTGCGGATGCAACTGAGCGAAGAGGCGCGCTCCGCGCGCCCGCACTTCGGTGCACGTCTGAGTTCCTTCGCACGCACGCTGCTGACGCTGTGCGTGTGCACCGTCCCGGTGCTTGGGGGCGTGCTGCCCGAAGACCGCGCCGATGTGATGTGGCACAGCTACGACGGCGGTGACATCACGGTCGAAGGCCCCGCGGTGCTCATCCGCAAGAAGGTCGGCGACAATCTCTCCTTCACCGTGAACTACTACGAGGACATGATCTCGAGCGCCTCGATCGACGTGAAGCTCTCGGCCAGCCCGTATCACGAGATACGCCGGCAGTGGAGCGGGGGGGTGGACTATCTGCATGGCAAGGACACCTACAGCGCCGGAGTGATCACGAGCACGGAGCCTGACTACAAGGCGAACACGATCTACTTCTCATTAAGCCAGGACATGTTCGGGGACCTAACAACGCTCAGCCTCGGCTACCGACGCGGCTGGGACCAGATCTACCGCGACATCAAGGACCCGGACGGGCAGATCGTCAATGATCCCACGTTTCACGAGCGCGCCGATCACCGCGCTTACACCCTGGCGCTCAGCCAGATCCTGACGCGCAACACGATCATGAACTTCAATTACGAGCTCTTGACCGACCAGGGCTACCTTGCCAACCCCTACCGCAAGATCCGCTATCTTTCCCCGGGCGTGGGCGAGGGGTTCACGCTCGCCGACCAGGTATACCCGAACACCCGTACCAGCAACGCCGCCTCGATCAGCCTGAAGCACTACCTGTCGTGGAACGCGGCCGTGACCGCCTCGTACCGCTACTTCCACGACACGTGGGACATCGTTGCGAACACGATCGAAGTTGACTACACCCAGCCTTGGCATAATTGGGTGTTCGACGGGAGCCTGCGCTACTACACGCAGAATGCGGCCAGCTTCTACAGCGACCTGTTTCCGCGCGCCGACTACCAGAACTTCATGGCCCGCGACCGCGAGCTGGCTTCCTACGAAACCTACACGGCCGGCCTGGGGGCTGCCTATCAGTTCCACGTGCCCGGCGCGCCGTGGGTCGAACGCAGCACGGCCAACGTGCACGTCGAGCACTTCCTCGCCTCCTACAACGACTTTCGCAACGCGCTGCTCGCGCCCGAATACGGCGCGGGCAATGAGCCGCTGTATCGGCTGAACGCGAACATCTACACCATGTTCATCTCGATCTGGTACTGAGCCTGCCCTTCGCGGCCGCTGCGCGGCGCGCAAACGCCCGTACCACAGCGCACCCGCTTCGGTTAAGCTCCGCGGTTATTCGGTCCTGCTCATCGCGGCCACTGTCGGTGAGCAGCGACAGTCACGCAGGGGTCTTCGCCATGCACATGCGCACCTCAGTCTTCGGTCTGCTCGCAGGTTTCGCGTTCATCATTAGCGCCGCCACCGCCTACGCCGCCCCGACGGCGCGCGAAGAGGGGCGCCTTCTCGTTGCCAGCGAGGTTCTGGAGGAGTTGCGCACCGCGCGCGACCAGGCCATCCCCGACCGGCTCCTCGAGCGCGCCTACGGCATCGCCGTGATTCCCGATCTGACCAAGGTGGCGTTTTTCGCCGGCGGACGGCACGGGCGCGGCGTGCTGGTGGTACGCGACAGCAAGGGGCGCTTCAGCGACCCGGTCTTCATCAGCATGACCGGCGGCAGCTTCGGCTGGCAGTGGGGCGTGACGTCGACCGATATCGTGCTGGTGTTCACCACCGCCAAGGGTATCGAGGGCATCAATGGCGGCAAGATGACGCTCGGGGCGGACGCCTCGGTGGCCGCAGGCCCTCTGGGGCGCACGGCCTCGGCCGCAACCGATCCGACTTTCAAGGCGGAGGTCTACTCCTATTCGCGCAGCCGCGGGGTGTTCGCCGGTCTGGCGCTCGATGGCACGGTGATCAGCATGGATGATGATGCCAATGAGCGGTTCTACAAGAAGACCGACGTCGCGGCAGGGGACATCCTCAACGGCACGGTCACAACCAACGATGAATCCGCGCTGCGCTTCATGGCCGCGGTCGCAACCGCCACCGGCACGCAACGCTCCGCCTCGGCCGCCGGCGTGACCCCATCGCCCGTGACCACCGCGGCACCGGCGACCGCGGCACCGCCCGCCGCCGCCCCGATCGCGAAGGCCCCGGCGACTGCGCCCGCGGCGGCGGTCGCACAGTCCTTCCCACTGTCCGATCCGCAGCCGGGGCAGGACCCGAAGTAGGCCAGCCGTTTCGGCAGCTAAGCCGGGCTGCCGGAACCGCCCGCGGCCGCAGCGGCCGCGGCGCCGACGCCTAGCCCGATCAGCTTGCGCTGAAACTCCCGTCGCAGGAGCAACAGACTCGTCAGCGCCTGCAGCGTCACGGTCGCGACCGAGAGATACCACACCTGGCGCAGCGTGAAGCCGGGCCGCGTGGAGAGCCACAGCGCTGGCAGCACGAAGGTGAAGAGGCGCGAGCCGGAACTCAGGAGCGAAGGCCAGGTGTTGCCGAGCGCCTGAAAGAGCCCCGAGCAGGTGAAGATGAGCCCGGTGGCGATGAAATTCAGCGAAATGATGCGCAGATACAGTGCACCGACCGCGACCACGTCCGGCTGCTGCGAAAAGACGCGCACAAAGAGCTCCGGGCGCCACTGACACAGCAGTGTCACGAGCAGCATCAGGAGGCTGCTCAGGAGCGCCGCCTTCCTGAAGGTTTCCCGCACGCGCTCAAAGTGACGCGCCCCATAGTTCTGGCCCGCGACCGGCGTCGCCCCAAAAGCGAGCGCCATCACCGGCAGGAACAACGCCTGCATCACCCGCCCGCCGATGCCAAAACCGGCCTGCGCCGAGGGTCCAAAGCCACGGATCGCCCAGTAAATGGCCGCCATGATCACGAACATCATGAGAAATTCCCCGCCCGCGGGCAGGCCCACGTTGAGGATGCGGCGCAGGATCGCTACGCGTGGGCGCCACAGGCGTGAGTCGAGCCCTACGTAATGCTCCAGACGTGCGAAGTAGACCCACAGCATGACGACGCCGGCAGCGACCGCGATGCTGCTCGCGAGACCTGCGCCGGCTGCCCCGAAGGGGTGGTGCGTGAGCCAGCCGGCGATGAGAATCGGCGCCAGGATGGTGTTCAGGACCACCGTCAGCATCTGCACCACCATCGTTGGCTGCACGATCCCGGTGCCGCGCAGCGCGGAGGCGAGCGCCGCCATGGCGAACTGCAGCGCGAGCCCCGGGGCGTACCAATAAAGGTAGGCGATGCCGGCCGTGGCGGCCGCCGGGTCGGCGGCGACTGAGCGCACGTACGGGCCGCCGAGGAGGAACACGGCGGCCAGGGTCAACACGCCGCACAGCGCCGAGAGCACGACCGCCTGGTTGAAGACGAGGTTCGCCTCCGCCTGGTCCTTGCGGCCGGCCGCGTGCGAGACCAGCGCCACGGTGCCCACCGCCAGCATCTGGGTGAGCGCCAGGATCACGAAGGTGAGGGTTCCGGCGGTGCTCACCCCCGCGATGACCGCCTCACCCAGGCGCGAGACGAACAGCAGGTCCACCAGAAAGTACAGGGTCTGGAACAGCATGCCGATGGCGATGGGGACAGCCATCGCGATGAGCTGCTTCGTGATCGGTCCCTGCGTCAGATCTTTCATAGCCCTACCCTGTGTCGGACGCACTCACTCATCGCGCGCGATCTTGCCCCACTTGCGAAAGTCCCGGGTCAACGCCTCGCACATGCGCTGCGCCGCCTTGGCGAGCCAGGCGCTCTTGCGCCGTCCCAGATCGGCGAGTACCGGCCGCCGCTGCGCCGGCGTGCCGAGGTGCATGTTGGCCGTTTCCCACCCCATCATCCACAGCAGGCGGCTCTCATCATGCCCGCGCGGCAGACTCGCGAGCGGGATACGGCTGCAGTCGGGTGCGAGCCTGCGGATCAGCCACTGCCCGTGCACGGCGAGAAACGGGTCCGGAACGCGTATCGCTCGGCGGATGAGGGTTGTGTACTGCGGGGCGCGCTGCGCGCGCGGGTTGCGCGCCCACAGCCACGCGGACGGCGCAAGCGGCTTCGCCTCCCGCGCGATCATGCCGCCGCGCCAGGTCGTAAGCGCCACCAGGCGCAGCCGCCCGAGGCTCCCGAGTCCGGCCCGCCGGTACACGAAGCGTGCCTCGAGCCCGCGCGCCGGCAGCGCGGCCGTCAGGAGACGCCGCACCTGCGAGTGCGCGCGCCCGGACACGGTGCGCAGCCCGCGCATCTTGTCCCAGTAGGGACGCTGATCCTTCAGGCGCGCCACGGCCAGATCACGCAGCCAGCGATAGCGCTCGGCCAGCACGGCCGGGCCGCCGCCGGCGCGCAGGGACTCGGTGTAGCCTTCCGTGATCGACTCGCACGCTTGGCGCACCGAAAGGCGCAGCTGCGACTCCTCGATGGCCAGAATCGCGCTGGCCGCGAGGCGCACCAGATCCTGCGTATACGGCAGCACGGTCGCCTCATCGAAGTCATTGACTCCCCAGATCAGCCGCCCTTCCGCATCACGCCAGGTACCAAAGTTCTCCACATGCAGGTCCCCGACCGCAAGTACGCGCGGGGCGGCGGCGGTCTCGGGGCAAACCTGCGGCCACAGCTGCGACCAGCGGTAGAACGTCGCGCGCAGAAACGAGAACATGTCTGCGGCCATCAGCCGGTGCTTCAGGTCCAGATCGCCCCGAAGTAACGGCACACGCTGCTTGAGCCAGCGTTCGTAGCCGCTGGTGGCCTCCCGGATGTCCACGAGCTCACATTAGAGGAGCTGCGGGCCCGTTGCTACCACCGGACGGGCGTCGGCGCGGGGAGTGCCGAGCTGAGCTGGTGGTAGGAGTCGATGAACTGTCCCCACCAGTACGCGGAGCTGTCGTAAGAGTGGCCGTTGTCGGGCAGCGGGACGAAACGGGCCCCGGGGATTGCGTCCGCGAAGCGGCGCGCATCGGCCGCCGGACACACCCGATCGTTTAGACCGTGCAGTGTCACCCAGGGGTCCGGCAAGGCACCTCCCGGCAGCAGTCGTATCCCGGTGCCGCGCGCTGCGAAGCGCAGCGCCGGCGCCGGACACAGAGGTTTACTCAGATCCAGATCCGCACAGAAAGCGAGCGTCAGCGCACCGGCAAAGGTATGCGGCCGCGCCTGCGCGAGTGCCACATAAGCCAGGGTGGCGCCGGCCGAGTGCCCGATCAGGACTGGCCGTACGGCTGCGATTGCATACTGCCCCTGCAGGTAGCGAACGAGTTCGGCCAGGTACGCCCCTGGTGCGACGCAACTCGGCGCGGCCTGCTCAAGCGTTGCGAGCCAGTCGCGCACGTCGATGCCGGCGACCAGCGTGCCCTGCAGGGCAAGCTTCTGCGCGATGGCATCCGCGCCTGAGTCCCAGCCGCCGTCCCCGGAGAGCAGCAGCGCCAGATGGCGCGCCCGTGACTCGGAGCGGTAGATATGCAGGTGCGCAAACTGCCCGTGCGAGATCACTTCTTGGTGCACGCCGCCGCCGGGCGCACTGCAATGGCACAGTAGTACCGCGCCGAGGCTCACGCACAGGGCGCGCCGCGTTCGGCGCGCGATCAGCCGATGCGCATGTTGCGCGAGGCCGACAAATCCGTCATGCAGTTGAATCATTGCGCCACACTCTTCCACCGCGGCGGCTGGCGCGCAACGAGCGACGGTGCGACCGGTATCCGAGCGATCGTGGTAGATTTATGACATGAGTGGGAGCGTGACAGCTGAACCGGTCGGATCGCTGGAATTCGCGCTCGCTCACGCAAGGAAGCTGCTGCCGAAAGACCCGCGTCTGGCGGCCGAGCAGGCGCTCGAGATTCTGCGTACCGTACCCGCCGAGCCGCGCGCCCGAGTGATCCTCGGCGCGGCGTATCGGATTACCGGTCGACTGCAAGCGGCGCTCGAGTTACTCGAGCCGCTCGCGCGCACACAGCCGCGCGCGGGGGCTGTGCACCTGGAACTCGGCGCCGCGCTCAGCGAGGCGGGGCGCTCGCGCGAGGCCATCGCCGCGCTGCGCCATGCGCTGCAGCTGCAGCCGGATTCGCCGGATGGGTGGCGTCTGCTCGCCGATCAGCTGGATGCCAGCGGTGATGGCAGCGGCGCGGAACAGGCGCGCGCGCGATACATCAAGGCCGCGACGCGCGACCCGCGCCTGATGGAAGCCGCCGCGGCGCTGGTGGAAAATTCGCTGCCGCTGGCCGATGCGCGCCTGCGCGCGCACCTGCAGGCGCATCCGAATGATGTCGCCGCGCTGCGCATGTTGGCCGAAGTGGCTGCGCGCCTGCGCCGTTATGTCGACGCGCAAGAGTTGCTCGAGCGCTGCCTCGCACTCGCCCCGGCCTTCGATGCGGCGCGCTACAACTATGCCGTCGTGCTGAATCGCCAGGTGCAGCCCGCGGCAGCGCTGGCACAGGTCGAGCAGCTCCTCTCGAAGGAACCGCGCAACCCGGGTTATCGCAATCTGCAGGCCGCCGTTTTGGCGAATCTCGGCGACTACCGGCTCTCCATCGGTGTCTACGAAGGTCTGCTCAAGGAGTTCCCGCGCCAACCCAAGATCTGGATGAGCTACGGCCATTCACTGCGCACGGCCGGTCGCGCAGCGGAGGCCGTCACCGCCTACCGCCGCAGCCTTTCGATGGAGCCGACGCTCGGGGAGGCGTACTGGAGTCTTGCGAATCTGAAGACCTACCCGTTCTCGGCAGCCGACGTGGAGGCGATGCGCAGTGCACTTGGGCGTGAGGATTTAAGTGACGAGGATCGCCTGCACTTTGAATTCGCGCTCGGCAAGGCTCTGGAGGATCAGACCCGGTACGAGGAATCCTTCACGCATTACGCGCGCGGCGCCGAGCTGCGACGCAAGGCTCACCCGTACGATGCGGACGACAACCGCGCCTACGTGCTCAGCAGCAAGGCCCTATTCACGCCGGAGTTTTTCGCCACCCGCGCCGGCGTCGGTCTTCCCGCACGCGACCCGATCTTCATCGTGGGACTGCCGCGCGCGGGCTCTACGCTGCTCGAGCAGGTGCTCGCCAGTCACTCCCTCGTCGAGGGCACCATGGAGTTGCCGCACATTCCGCAGATCGTGCGCGACATCACCGGACGGCAGGTGCGTCATAAAGACCTGCCGCAGGCGCTCGCGGAGCTCACGCACGCTCAGCTGCGCGCGTTCGGTGAACGCTATCTTGAAACCACCCGGCCGATGCGCAAAACCGGCGCCCCGTTCTTCATCGACAAGATGCCGAACAACTGCCTGTACGTGGGACTGATCCAGCTGATTCTCCCCAACGCCAAGATCATCGACGCGCGACGTCATCCGCTGGGGTGCTGCTTCTCGTGCTTCAAGCAGCATTTCGCGCGCGGCCAGAGTTTTACTTACGACCTTGAGGATCTAGGGCACTACTACCGCGACTACGTCGAACTCATGGCCCATTTCGATCAGATGCTGCCGAACCGGGTGCACCGCGTCTTCTACGAGGACGTGATCGAGAATACCGAGACGCAGGTGCGGCAGTTGCTCAGCTACTGCGATCTGCCGTTCGAGGAGGCCTGCCTTCGGTTCTACGAGAACGAGCGTGCGGTGCGCACGGCGAGCTCCGAGCAGGTGCGCCAGCCGATCTTCCGCGAGGGTCTGGATCACTGGCGCCACTACGAGTCCTGGCTCGAGCCGCTCAAGGCGAGCCTCGGTGGCGTGCTGAGCTCCTATCCGCAAGTACCAGTTTCTTTTTGAACACCAACTCACTTAGCATAAAGCGCCGCCCGCTGAGCATATAAGCAACATAAGGGGTCTCTTCATGACACGCAGCCGACGACGAAAACTCAGTCGAATTCAGGCACTTAAGCGTCATCCGCTCGTGCGCACGGGCGTGCCTGTTGCCTCAACGCTACTTGCCTCCCTGCAATGGGCCCACGCGCAGGAAGCCGAAACGGGTGCGCTTCAAGAGGTCGTGGTCACCGCGCAGAAGCGTGTCGAGAACCTGCAGGACGTGCCGATCAGCGTTCAAGTGTTCGACACGAAGACGATCGAGCAGCTGAACGTCACCAACCTCGATGACTACGTGAAGTACTCCCCGAGCGTCTCCTATGTGCGCGGCCAGGGCGAGGGCGGCAACGGCGAGCCCGGCAGCTCGCACGTTTACATCCGCGGCGTCGTCAGCGGCGGTGACGGCAATCATTCCGGCTCGCAACCCAGTGTCGGCACTTATCTGGATGAGCAGCCCGTCACCACGATCGACGGCACGGTCGATGTGCACATCTACGACGTCCAGCGCATCGAGGTCCTCGAAGGACCGCAGGGCACCCTATACGGCGCGAGTTCCGAGTCGGGCACGATCCGCATCATCAGCAACAAACCCGATCCGAGCAAATTCGCGGCGGGGTTCGACCTGCAGGGCAATGACATTGACCACGGCAGCGGAGGCTGGGAAGCTGAGGGCTTCGTCAATATCCCGCTGAGCTCCATCGCCGCGGTGCGCCTCGTCGGCTGGGACGAGCACGATGGCGGCTACATCAGCAACGTCGCCGGCACGAATACGAATGCGTGTATCGTCAACGGCATCCGCACGTTCCCGACCTGGGACGGGCAGCCTTCCCAGTATCCTGCGGTCACGCCCTGTCCGGCACCCGGCGTGGTCGGCGCCGGCGCGATCAGCAATGCCACCTCGGTGCGGAACAACTACAACCCCGTGGACACCAAAGGGGGCCGCGGTGCTCTTAAATTCGATCTCGGCGATTGGACCGTGACGCCGAGCATCATGGCCCAGGATCTCACCACCGAGGGCTTCTTCGGCTATGACCCGGCGGTAGGGGACCTGCAGCTCGTGCACTTCGGTCCGGAGAGCTCGTCCGACTCCTGGTATCAGGCGGCCATGACGGTCGAAGGCAAACTCAGCGACTTCGACCTCGTCTATTCCGGCGGCTACATGAAGCGCACCTCGCACACCGTTGCGGAGTACAGCGACTACTCGGTCTTCTACGATCGCGTGTACGGCTCGGGCGCCTACTGGGTCGGCAACAATGGCAAGCCGGTGATGCCGCAGGAGTTCGTCATCGGCGGGGGTTACTTCGAGAAGTGGAGTCACGAGATCCGCCTGAGCACCCCGGCGGACAAGCCGGTCCAGGCGACCGTGGGTCTCTTCATCCAGCGCCAGCTCCATAACATCTCGCAGCTCTACACGATGCCCGGCTACGGCTATACGAGCGTAGTGGGCGGGCAGTACAACCAGCCCAGCCCGAATCCAGATGGCTTCGCCACCGCCCTGTCCGTCCCCGGCTTCGACAATGCAATCTGGTTCACCGACGAGCAGCGCGTCGACCGCGACAAGGCGGCCTTCGCGCAGGTGACCTGGGACATGACTTCGCAGCTGGCGCTGACGGGTGGGATACGGCGCTACAACTACGAAAATTCCCTGCAGGGCTTCTTCGGTTACTCCGCGAATTATTCGAGCCATACCGGCCAGTCGCAGTGCTTTGCGCCGGCCTCGACCGCGTATGCGCCCTGCACCAACCTGAATGCTTACACCAGCGACAACGGCTGGGTGCCCCGGATCAACCTGACCTACAAGTACACGCCCGACGTCATGCTGTACGCCACGTTCTCGAAGGGCTTCCGGCCGGGCGGCGTCAATCGGGTAAGCACCGGCGGTGGTCCTCCAATCCCCTATGGCGCCGACTATCTGAACAACTACGAAATCGGCTGGAAAACGCAGTGGTTCAACCGCCACCTGCGGTGGAACGGTGCCTTTTTCCGCGAAGACTGGAAGGACTTCCAGTTCTCCTTCCTCGTGCCCCCGAGCATCACGGCGATCGCGAACGGCGGCAACGCGCGCATTCTGGGTGTGGAGAACGAGCTGCAGTGGGTGGCCACCAACAATCTCACGCTCAGCACCAACTTCACCTTCCTCAATCCCTATCTCACCCAGAACTATTGCGGCATCATTGGCGTGACTAACTGCCCGAATCTGCAGACCCCGTCGGCCTTCAACGGCACGTGGATCGGCCCGCTCGCACCGCGCGGCACGAACCTGCCGGTGGCGCCGAAGTTCAAGGGCAACATCGTGGCCCGCTACACTTTGAACCAAATGGCGGATTGGACGCCGTACGCTCAGGCGGCTTTCGTCTATCAGACCCAAACCGCTCCGGTGTTGCTGCAGAACGAAGCGCAGATCTACGGCGAACAGCCCGCGTACGGCCTACTCGATCTCACCGCCGGCGTGACTCACAACGCCATGCAGATCGAAGCCTTCGTCTTCAACGCCACCGACAAGCGGGCACAGCTGTCGCGCTTCACGGAGACCAACCCACTCAACGACAATCAGGTTTACGTGCTCCCGACGCAGCCGCGTACGTTTGGTCTTAAGTTCTCAATGCGATTCTGAGCCTCACCCGTGCTGATTCGGAAGATCGTCAGAGGCCGATAAGGCACCTGCACTCTGCCCTGGGGGCGCCGTCGGGCGCCCCCAGGAAGAGAGATAGGCTTTAGCGGCGGATTGCGGCACATTGGCCGCAAGTCCGCTGTGGCCGCGAGCGCGCGGTCGATCCGGGAGCGCTTCTTGAACCAGTCCGCCACCGCCGTGGGCGCATCAACCGCCGGCCGCACGGCCGTCGGAATTCTCGCCGCCATCAGCTTCTGCCACATGTTGAACGACATGATGCAGTCGCTCTTGCCGGCGATGTATCCGATGCTCAAGGGCTCCTATCAGCTGAGCTTCGGTCAGATCGGCCTACTCACCTTTACCTTTCAATTCACCGCATCGCTGCTGCAGCCGCTGATCGGAGCCTACGCCGATAAGCGTCCGCGGCCGTATTCCCTGGCCTGCGGTATGGGGTTCACCCTGGCCGGGCTGCTGCTCCTGGCGTTCGCCGACAGCTACACCGAACTGCTGTGCGGCGCGGCGCTGATCGGCACGGGTTCCTCGGTGTTTCACCCGGAGTCTTCCCGGGTAGCGCGCATGGCCTCCGGGGGCCGGCACGGGCTCGCGCAGTCGGTGTTTCAGGTCGGCGGCAGTTTCGGCTCGGCCGCCGGCCCGCTGCTCGCGGCCTTCATTGTCTTGCCGCACGGGCAGACCAGTGTCGCCTGGTTCTCGGGGGTGGCGCTCCTCGGAATGTTCGTGCTGTTCAACGTCGGGCATTGGTACAAGACCCACGGCATCGCGCGCTTGAAGCGCGCCACGAACGAGCGGGCCGCGGCCCCGCGCCGTCACGTAGTCATCGCCATCACCGTGCTGCTCGCTCTTATCTTCTCGAAGTACTTCTATCTTGCGAGCCTGACCAGCTACTACACCTTCTACCTCATTGACCACTTCCATGTGTCGGTCCGCAACGCGCAGTTATTGCTCTTTGTATTTCTGGCCGCGGCCGCATTGGGCGGTATCATCGGCGGACCGCTCGGAGACCGGCTGGGAGCGAAGTACATCATCTGGGCCTCCATCCTCGGGGTCGTGCCCTTTACGCTCCTGCTGCCGCACGCGAATCTCTTCTGGACCGCGGTGCTCACCGTGCCGATCGGGCTCATCCTGTCCTCGGCTTTCCCTGCGATCGTGGTGTACGCGCAGGATCTGCTGCCCGGCCGCACCGGCACGGTGGCCGGGCTGTTCTTCGGCTTCGCGTTCGGCATGGGTAGCATCGGCGCCGCCGTCCTGGGGGCACTGGCGGATCACATCGGCATCACGCTCGTCTACCAGCTGTGCGCATTCCTGCCGCTGATCGGGTTGTTCGCCGGCTTCCTGCCGGACGTGCACCGGTATCAGGCGCACCCGGCCCATTGATATGCTCTCGCGGTGAAGATCCTCGCGCGTTCACTGCTGGATGAGCTCGCCGCCCAGGCGGCGCTGAGTCCGCGCGGGCGCGCGCATCACACCATTCACACGACCCCGCAAGACCGCGTGCAGCGCTTCATCGTGGCGGCTCGACCCGACTCCTACTTCCGCCCGCACCGCCACGCCGCGCGCTCGGAACTTGCGCTGGTGGTGCGCGGTCGTTTCGATGTCCTCACCTTCGATGCCGACGGGCGCGTGCTGGGGCGCTATGCGGTGGGCGACGGCACCCCGGACATGGCCTATGAGACCCCGCAGGGCACCTGGCACACGCTCGTACCGGGCACTGACGGAGGCGCGTTCCTCGAGATCAAGGAAGGCCCGTACGATCCGAGCACCGCCGCAGAGTTTGCCGCCTGGGCACCGGCCGAGGGTGCGGCGGCCGTGTCGGCCTTTCTCGCGTGGCTGCGCCGCGCGGCGCCCGGCGACGTTCCGCCGGCTGAGAAAGCGGGCGCGGGCGGCTAGGGTTCAGCGCGCGCCTGCACCTGCCGGCTCAGGTACTTGCCCAGCTCGCCGCCACTCAAGAGGCTCTCGACGTAGCCAAACCGACCGGCGCGCGCTTCGGTGCCGGCGGCGAGCACACCCGTCATCGCCGCGCGATAGAGCGTCGTTGAGAGGCTGACGCGTTTGACGCCCGCGGCGGCGAGGTCGGCCAGCGAAAATGACTGACCGCGCATACCGACCATGAAGTTGACCGGTTTCTTGAGCGCCGCGCATACGGTGCGCACCGCCTCAAGATCCGGCAGGCCGGGGGCAAAGAGCACTTCCGCGCCCGCGCGCTCAAACCCCTGCAGGCGCCGTATGGTGTCGGGCAGATCAGCCCGGTCATGCAGGAAGTTTTCCGCGCGCGCCGTGAGCATGAAGGGAAACGGCGCGCTGCGTGCCGCCTGCACCGCCGCTGTGATGCGCTCGACCGCGTGCTCGAACTCATAGATTGGGGCATGTGCCTCGCCGCTCGCGTCCTCGATCGAGGCGCCGACGAGTCCGCTCGCCGCCGCGAGGCGAATCGTCTCGGCAGCCGCCTCGGGCGCGTGCCCGAAGCCGTTCTCCAAATCCGCGGCGACGGGCAGCGCACTCAGTGTGGCGATGAGGGCCGCGTGCGCGAGTGCCTCCGCGCGCGTGAGGCCGCCATCGAATTTGCCCAGGGTGGCCGCGGCCGCCGAGCTCGAGGTCGCCAGCGCCGCAAAGCCGAGGCCGGCCATGAGGCTCGCCGAGCCGCCGTCCCAGACGTTGGGAAAAACGAAGGCACCGGGCGCCTCGTGCAGGGCGCGAAAACGCAGCGCCTTCTCGTTTGGGGTAGGCATCGGGAAATCCTCCTGTGGCCTATGCCGCTGCGCCTGTCGAGCTGGCTATCCGTTCATCATCGCCGCGGGTCGCAGGAAGTAGCACGCGATGGCGATGAGAATGAGATAGGCGAGCAGAATGAATGTCCACCCCATGTTGTGGCGGATCACATCGCCTTCCTTACGCACAAAACGGCTGGTGGACACCCCGACGCTCGCCGTCTGCGGCGCCACGGGCTTACCGATCTCCGCGCCCACCGAGTTGAGCGTCGGCAGCAGCAACGGGGGCAGCCCCAGCTGCGTACCCACGAGCGCCTGAAACTTGCCGAACATGGCGTTAGTGGAGGTATTGGAGCCCGAAAGAGCGACGCCGATGAAGCCGAGTATCGGGGCCACGATAACGAAGGCGGTGCCGAGACTCGCGAACCCTTTGGCGAGCGAGGCTGCCATACCCGAATAATTGAAAACGTACGCGAGGCCGAAGATGAACACACCGACCAGGCACGCGCCCCACATCTGATGGAACGTGCGGCGGAACACTTCGCCCAGCTGAGCGCCCTTGAGTCGACCTAACCCCAAGAGCAACACCGCGACCAAGGCCCACGCCGCCGCTATGGCGCTGCCGCCGACAAAGGGCGCGAAGTTAAACACCGCCGTGACGTTGCCCTTCTCCGGGCAGCTCGCCGCCAGCGCCGAGCAGGCGACCGCCTGCGCCTTGAACCAGCTGATCTTCGGCAGGGGCGACCACGGACCCGTCCAGGCGGCGACCACGATCAGCAGCACAACGAACGGCATCCAGGCCTGTATCACCTGGCCCGTGTTGAGCCCATGTGACTGCGTCTGGCGCGCCGTGGCGGCATCCACCGGCACGCCGCCGTAGCCCAGCACGGTCTTCGGCTGCCAGAACTTCAGCAGCACCAGCAACGCGATAAAGCATGCAATCGCACCGGTAATGTCCGGCAGATACGGTCCAAGATGCACGGCAACCGGATATTGGCCCGCGATGTAGCCGAGCGAGCCGACCACGGCGAGCGGCCAGCCGCCCTTCATTCCCTCTTTGCCGGACACCAAGTACATCAGTACCCACGGTGGCGCCAGTGCGAGCACGGCAACGACGGTACCGATGGATCCTGACAACGCCAAAAGCGGGTAACCCGTGACCGCCGCGAGCGCGATGATCGGCGCGCCGAGCGCGCCGAACGAAACCGGCGCGTTATTGGCGATCGCCGCCACCCGGATGGCGTTGAGGTCGGAGATGCCCAGCGAAATCAGGATAGGCGCAACCACGGCCCAGGGGTAGCCAAAACCGACCAGACCCTCCAGGAGCGCACCGAACGCCCACGCGAACAACATGGTCTGCACGCGCACATCCATGCTGCCTTGCGCGATCAGCCAGCGGCGGAAGTTCTCAAATATGCCGCTTACGCCGAGCGTGTTGAACAGCACCATGCCCCACAGCGTTATCCAATCGACGTTCCATACACCCGTCGCCGCCCCGTAAAGGTAAGCGTGGGCGCCGGGGTCGAGCGGCATCCTCCAGACCCATAGCGCCAGCACTAACGTAATCAGCGAGCCCAGTAGCGTTGCCAGCCACGCGGGCCAGCGGAACACCGCAAGCAAGACCAGTAAAGACACCACGGGAATCAGCGCCACGAGGCAGGTAAGCGTGAGATTGTTGAGCGGGTCTAGTACTTGCGTGAACATTGTTTCTCCCTCGATGTGCGGTGCGACGAGTCGGTTTTTTTGGGTCCCGTTAGCGCCCGCTGATTTGTTGTATTTGCCTACCGGGGTTAAATGGCTGACGACGCTGCGTGCGCGGCGGCTATTTTACCGACATTTCCACTTTTACCTTACCACCACTGTCGGCCTTCTGCGGCGCATCAACGATGAACACCCGCGCGGCCTCGATCTGACCGTCGGCGAGCAGCGCGTCCTGGATGGCGCGGGCGCGATCCTTGCCAAGCGTCGCGAGGTCGGTGTCCGGGATGTCGATGTTCTTGATGAGCGCGGCGTTCAGATCGTTGATGGCCTGTTCGTAGGGCGGGGCTTCTTTGCGCTTTGCAGCTTGTACCGCCTGTACCGAGTCGGGTAACTGCGCGTCCTTACCGAGACTCGCCCGGTACTGCTCAAGCAGCAGCTGGTAGTGCTTTTCCGGATCGCCCAGGGCCTCCTCACTCGCCGTCTCCGGATGCTTTTTGCCCGCGCGCGTACCGCCCACGCGCGCCACGAGCTCATCGTGCAGCCGCGCGGCCGCGAGCGGCGGCCGATCCAGCTCCTTTGAGTACACGATCGGCACATCCAGTTTCAGCTGCGGCCGCTCCTTGAGGGACTTCACGAGTGCGGCGAGTTGTTCCTGCGACGGCTTGTCGAGTTCGGCGCTGCCGGGTGAAAATTCCACCACGTTCATATGCTCGCCGCCGCCGAATAGGTGACCGAGCAGCGCAAATGGCGCAGTCGCCGCCTTGATGATCAGATTGATGAACGCCTTCCAGATGATAGGTCCAATGCTGAATTTCGGATCGTCGATCGACCCGGTCATGGGCAGATCGATGTCGATCACCCCGTGGCGGTCCTTCAGCAGCGCGACGGCGATCTTTACCGGCGCATGAATGGCATCCGGACTTTCTACGCGCTCGCCCAATTCAAGCTGATCGACCACGAAGTGCTGCTTCGCATCGAGCTTGCGGTCCTTGATCTTGTACGACACGTCGACCGAGAGCTTGCCCTTGTCGATCTTGTAGCCGATAAAGTGCCCGGAGTATGGGTTCACGATGGTCAGGTCGATGTCCTTGAAGCTCATCGTGACGTCGGTATAGAGCGCCGCCGACAGCACGTTCGCCTCCCCACCAATGTGCGCGGGCGAATAGCGGTCGACTTTGCCATTCAACTCGATCTTGGCGCGCGATTTGGCGTCTGAAGACAGGCCGGTCACCGCGCCGTTCAGGCTCTGGATGCCCACCGAAAAGCTCGGCTTGATCCACAGGTCCGTGTAGTCGAGCGTCGCGTTGATGAAGCGCACGCTGCCGATCGAGACCGGGAACGGCGCGCCGGAACTGGGTGCGACGGCGGCCATCTTGGCCGCCGCGGGCGGCGCGGCGGCCTTGGTCTTCTTCTTGGGCGGGGGCGCTGACTTTGCGGACACCGGGGACGCGCCGCCCGCCGCCTCGGGCGCCGTATCGGGCGCTGCCGCGGGCGGCGGTTTGCTCCCGGCAGGCGTGAGCACCTCCTTGATATTGGTGCTGCGGTCTGGGCGGATAATCATGCGCGCGTAGAGCTCCGTCGCCGTGACGCTCTTGATGCGTAAGCTCTCGGGTTTGGAGCGGTAGGCCAACTCCGCAACCTTGAAGTCCTTCCAGCTGACGAAGTCGCGCTTTTGCGAGTCATCGACCGTCTTCAGACCCGACACCTGCGTGTCGCCCTTGACCTCCAGGTAACCATCGCCGTGGTGCTGCAGATCAAGACGCGCGCCGAGTGTGCCCTTCACGAGCGTCATCGAGGTATAGCGGGACAAGTATGGCTGCACGAACGGCAGTGCGAGCGCGCTCGCCTCAACGTGCGCCGTCACGTCGCCGCTCTTGGGGGTCACCTTGGCCTTCGCGCTGAGCTTGCCGCTGCCGTTGAGCGTCGAGTCCACTGTCACGTCGAGGACATCATCCGCCCGGGTGTTGAAGCCGCCGACGTGTACATTCAGGGGGTCAATCGTCAACACGAGTGCCGGCTTCACCTCACGATCCTCGGCGGCAATCTTGAGGCCCTCGATGGCGATGTCTGGCGCGGCCACCGTCCAGGGGGCGGCGTTGCCGCCGCTGCTTTGTGAGTGCATGGGCGCTGTCGGTTCGGCGGAGGCTGACGATGGCGCGGCCGCAGGCGCACTCGGGGCGAGTTCCAGGAGGTTGAGATGTGCCTGCTCGTCCATCCAGACCTGCAGGTTGCCGCCGCTGAGTTTTACCTGGCCGACGTCGACGGAGTGCTCGGTCAGATCGATGTGTGTCTCTACGATTGCAATCTTCGCGAGCTTCACATAATCCTGGGCCGCGCCCTTGGGTTTGATCCCCAGGTCGGTCAACGTGGTGTTGTGGACCACGAGCTGTAGGGCGAGCGGACCGCCGCCGGTGGTTAGCTCGTAATTGCCCTTGATACCGATGACGCCGGAATCTAACTCGAACGGCACACTCTGGCGCACGTAGTCCCAGATGGTGCGCGCCTTGAGGTCGGCGATTTCGAACTGTCCCTGCGAGGCAAGCGGCGCAAGCTGCAGCTTCCCGCTCCAGTTCAGCCGCTCGCCATCGTTGGACGCCGCGGCAAGCGCGTAGGAATTACCCTTATCCTGCGCGGCGAGGGTACTGAAGTTGCGCAGCTCAAACGTGATCGGGTTGAAATCCGCCTTGAACGGCGTAGCACGCGTGAGATCCTCGAAGGTGCTGCTGCCGCCGGTGACCGCCAGACGCCCGATGTAGAGCCGTAGGGGTTTGGAGGGTTGCGGCGCTGGCTTCTGCGGTGCCGCGGGGAAGCCCTTGCCCAAATCGGCGAGATTCAGCTCCCCGTCATGGCGGATGACCGCGCGTACGTAGGGCTTATCCAGCAGAATCTCATGAAAGCTTGGCCCCAGACGCCACAGCGATGACAGCTGCAGGTCTACGTGCAGGCGTCCGAAGCTCAAGAGCGGCTTGCCATCCGCATCCGGCAGCGAGACGTCGGCAATATCGAGCTTGAGCGTAAACGGATTGAAGCGGATGTCGCCGATACTCAGCGCGCGGCCATAGTGCGTCTTGACGAAGCTCTGAGCACTCGAGCGCGCAAAATGCGGCACGGCCCAGAAGCCAGCCACCGCATAGACGCCGACCAACGCGAGGATGACGGCGAGTGCGATGAGATAGCGTCGATAACGCCCCATATCCCGCTTCCGCTCTTATTCTCCCACTATGCTAGTTCATCGCCGCCAATGCCACCATCAGCACTCTTACGACGGCAGAGCCGGCAGGTGAGGTTAAGCGCCACGGACGCAAAATGCTCGCCCGGTGAAATAAATTGGCCGTACCCGGCGGGCGCCAGCAAGGTCGCGTGCCTATAGCGGCTCGATGAGGCTCGCATCGTTCGGTAGCTTCGCACTGTTGACGCGGCGACTGACCTTGTAAGCCACCATGCGCTCATCCGGATAGGGCTTAAGAGTCGCGTGTGCCTCAGGTGCACTGCCGCTAAGCCACGCTGCCTGATCTTCCAGTGCCAGGACCGCCGGCATGCGCTGTTTCTCGTTGTGCACTTGCGCGAGCAGGCGGTTCGCGGGCAGCGTGATGAGGGTGCAGGAAAAGATGTGTGAACCGTCGCTGCGTCGCGAGCGATCCCACAGTCCCGCGACGCCGAATACCTCACGCTCGTTCAGGTGTACAAAATACGGATCCTTCGAGCCATCGGCGTTGACGTGGGGCTCATAGAAGCCGGCCATGACGAGAATACAGCGCTGGCCGCGGCGCCAGGGATCACGATAGCTCGGCGCGCTCTCGATGCGCTCGACCGTGGCGTTGATCGTGGAGCCCTTGAGCGGCACGCCGTTGGCCCAGTACGGAATCAGCCCCCAGCGCATCATGGCCGCTTCGGGCTCGGCGGACTCATCCGCGATCACCACGGGCACGTGGTCCGTCGGCAACACCCGGTAACTGAGCGGGTACTCCCAGCGTCCGCGCCGAATGCCCATCGCGCGCTCAGCCTTGGCGGCCTGCGCCAGGATGTATTTGCCACACATGGACTTAGCCCGCAGACAGTATCCGGAGCACTTTAGCACTGTGTGGACGCAGGCGAGATCGACTGCTCAAACTCGTTGCCATGCTCCCGTGGACTGCGATCGAGAAGCTGCGCGATCACTTCGGCGACTATGTCATCGTGGTGACCTGCCGCGCCTGCAAGCATTCGCGCGAAGTCACGCCGGCGTTTCTCGCCCGCCATTGTCGCGGCGGCTGGGATGAGCCGATAGCGAGCATCGTCAGGAGATTCCGCTGCCGCTGCGGGAAGAAATCCGTCGATGTGCAGCTCGGCTTCAACCGCAAGCCGCGCGGCTGGAGCAAGAACCCCTCGTGAGGCAACGGCCCGCGTGCGCTCAGTGCGGCGGCGTCGCCTTGTCGGCCGCGGAGCGCACGTCCGCACCCCAGAAATCCCGCTGAATGATCCGGTAGAGCGCGGCCGTGAAGCGCTCAGCTTCCACGCGCGTCAGGTGCGACCACTCCGGCAGGTAGTAGCCGCGCAGCTCCGGGTAGTCTGCAAAATAAAGCCCCGGCGCCCGGGTTGCGGCCAACAATCCGTCCCAGGAGCGCGTGCGTGGATAAAAACGCTCCTCGTACGCGAGGTACGCGCCGTCGCTCGGCAGCCGCATGAAAAGCACCCGCACGCCGTGCGCGCGTAGCTGCGCGAGTGCCTTGACGGCCCGCTCGATCTGCTCCTTTTCCGTCTTGAGCATTTCCTGTGGTGACGGATCTTCCGGGTAGCTGACGAATCCCTCTTCCCAGATGCTGCGGGCGAGCGCGCGGTACTTCGGATCCAGTTCGACCTTACTCCACAGGTGCGCGTTACGGTCCGCTTCGTATATGGCGAGCTTGCGCACGTCCGTAAACCAATGTTTGCCCGGCCGCTGTGGCCAGGCCTGGCGCGCCAACACGGTATGCAGAGCAAAGTCATCATCATCAAATGCAAGATAGGGTTCAATGAAGTTCATCGACAGCCACTGACCGACGCGCTGCGCGGGCGACTGTTTGTGCGTATAGCTCGCCGCTTTGAGTGCAAAACCGTGCCCGCTGAAGAAGAGCTCGGGGGCTACGCCAATGAGCAGACGCCCGGTGAAATTGGGATCGGCCGCCAGGTCCTCTACGGCCGTGAGCGGGGAAGTGCCTTCGAAGGAGAGTTGAATGGGAGCGCGCCCCGCAAGCCCCTTCCATACCGGCAGCTGAATATCGAAGTAGGTGCGCGAGGAACCGAGCAGCACCGTGGCATCGCCCTCGCCCGCATCGATGCGGCGGCGCTGAATGGCCCACAGCCCAAACGTGTTGCGGATGCCCGGCGTGACGCCGTAGGCACGCCAGTAGGCCTCCCAGCCGGCCACCAGCAACACCAGAAGCAGGAACGCCGCGGCCAATATCCCGCCCCAGGGCCGCGCGGGCACCGGCCGCAGCGGTACAGGCTGCGCCACGCCGGGCCGGTCGGAGGCCGTCGCGCGCGCGTATGGATCGTGCGCGAGATCAGAACTGGAAGTAGATGAATGCATTTCCAGCGCCTTGCGCACTGACGATCGCGAAAGCCATCAGTGCCCACACCACCCCCACCACGGCTGCCGGCGCGCGCGCCACGACCGCCTCAAGCGTGCGCGCGCGCATCAGCCAGTGCGTGATGAGGATCCCGCCGACGATCGCTGCGACCGACAGCAGCGTGAACGTCGGCAGGATCGGTCGGGTGGCAGCGTTCTGACCCGCCATGCCGCGCAATACGATCCACGCCTTGCTGAAGGTCTTGGCGCGAAAGAACACCCAGGTCACGTTGACGAGCGTGTAGGTGAGAATTCCGAGGGCGACAAAGGCCAGCGGCCCGGGACGGTAGTGGACAAACCGTGCCCGCAGCACCCGTTCCACGGACAGGTACACGCCGTGTAGTCCGCCCCAGGCCACGAAGGTCCAGTTT
Organism: uncultured Pseudomonadota bacterium; assembly: GCA_963850955.1. Taxonomy (GTDB): domain Bacteria; phylum Pseudomonadota; class Gammaproteobacteria; order Steroidobacterales; family Steroidobacteraceae; genus 13-2-20CM-66-19. The sequence continues at coordinate 1,547,356 of CAWKMW010000004.1, read as the reverse complement.
GCTCCGTGCCACAGTCCCCCGAGCAGCATGGTGATCATGAGTGCGCTATAGGTGCGGCGGGCACCATGGCGGTTACCCCCGAGCGGAATGTAGAGGTAGTCGCGCAGCCAGGAGGAAAGCGTAATGTGCCAGCGGCGCCAGAAGTCCGAGAAGCCCACCGCTGCATAGGGGAAGCGGAAATTGTCAGGCATCGCAAAGCCCAGACACAGCGCCGCCCCGATCGCCGTGGTCGAGTAGCCGGCGAAGTCACAGAAGATCTGTCCGCTAAAGGCGAGCGTGCCCATCCAGGCATCAAGCGCGCCCGGGATCGTATTGCGGTCGAAGACGCGCTCGGCCGCACCTGACAGAAAACTGTCGGCCAGCACGACTTTGTTGAACAGTCCAAGCGTCATGAGCGCCAGCCCATAGCGCAGCTGTTGCGCGCTGGCGCGGCGTGGTTGCGCGAACTGCGGCACGAGCTCGGTGGGCCGCATGATGGGTCCGGCCACGAGGTGCGGGAAAAAGGTGACGAACAGGGCGTAATCGAGCAAGTTCTTCGCCGGTGCCGCCCGTCGCAGGTACACGTCGAGCGTGTACGACATGGTGGCGAAGGTATAGAACGATATGCCGACCGGCAAAACGATGTCGTAGTGTGCGGGCTGATACGCGATGCCCACCGAGCCCATGAGCGCGCTGAAGCTGTCGAGCAGGAACTGGCCGTATTTGAAGTAGCCGAGCATCCCGAGATTGGCGACCACGGAGAGCAACATCCAGGCATGTCGGGAGGCGGCGCGGCGCGCCTTCACGAGACCTTGTGCTGCGTACCAGTCGATAACGGTCGAAACCCACAGCAGAATCACGAACGGCGGGTTCCACGCCGAGTAGAAGAGGTAGCTGGCCAGCAGGAGGTTGACTTTCTTCGCGGTCCACGGCAGCGGCAGCGAGTGCAATGCGAGCACGCAGGCGAAGAACACGATGAACGTGAGCGAATTGAAGACCATGCACGGCCCTGACCCGCTACCGGCAGCGGATCTGCAGCGCCTCTCCCCCGAGAAATGCCCGTGTGCGGGCTTTTCCCCATGATGTAACGGGAGGACCGGCGAACGCAATGGCCCGGCCGCGCTATCTGCGGCTGCCTGCTAGACGTTGGCAGCCCGATCGCCCCGGCAAGCTCCTGCCGCGGCGTGTTAGGAGTGGGCCGCCGCCATGCGGCGCTTCATTTCTTCCGGGGACACGTCCTCGATGTGCGTGCCGATCGTCCAGACGTGTCCGAATGGGTCCTCGAGGGTGCCCATGCGATCGCCGTAGAACTGGTCCGCAACGGGACGCTGCGACTTGGCGCCGGCCTTGAGGGCACGATCAAACACGGTGTCGACGTCCGGGACATACAGCAGGATGCTCACACTCGTGCCGCCGAGGGTACGCGGGCCACGATAGCCCATCTCGTGGTGCTCGTCCGCCAACATGATCATGGAGTCGCCGATCTTGATCTCGGCGTGACCGATCCTGCCTTTCGGGTCGGGCATGCGCACGAGTTCGGCGGCACCGAAGGCGCGCTTGTAGAACTCGATCGCTTGTGCCGCGCCATTGATGATGAGGTAAGGGGTGACGGTGTGGTATCCGTCCGGGACGGCTTTAACGCCCATGTTGCCTCTCCTGCGATGATCAGCGCGTAGAGCTTACTCCTGGCCTGCGAATACGTTAATAGCGCGCGGCAAACGATGCGGTTATCCAGTCCTCAGGCGACAGTTGCACTGGACGAATCGCGAGCTTGACGATACCAGTACAGCACACACAGCGCTGCGATGAAGGGCAACCCGAAGGCGAGCGTGAGGCGAAACGCGTCAGTGAATGCGGTCGTCAGAAGTACCGCCGCCATAAGCGCTGCACCGAGCAGCGTCGTCAGAGGAAATCCGATCATGCGGAAACTCGATCGCGGCTGAGCGGCGCGCGCGCGCCGAAAATAATAGTGAGTCACAAAGATCATCATCCAGGTAAACATAGCGCCAAAGGCGGAGACCGACACCATGAGGATGAACGCAGACTTCGGTGCCAGCACGCTCAACACGGCGGCGATTGCGATGCCGATGCTCGATAGCAGCAGCGCCTGCACCGGTACACCGCGCTCGCTCAACGCACCGAACCGACGCGGCGCATAGCCGGCACGCGCCAGACTGAACATCATGCGGGTGGTGATGTACAGCTGACTGTTCATCGCCGAGAGGGCGGCGATCAGGATGACGAAATTGAAGATGGCCGGGGCGCCCGGTACGTCCAGGGCGCGCATCACCTTTACGAACGGGCTCTCGTCGATGCCGGCGGCTGTCCAGGGTACAATCGCGAGTATCAACGCGAGCGTCAGCAGATAGAAAAGAATCAGACGCAGCACCGTGGAGCGAAACGCGCGCCGCACCGCGACCTCCGGCTGCTGCGCTTCACCCGCGGCTACGGCGATCATTTCTATACTGAGGTAACTGAACACTGCGATGATCACCGCGACCCAGGCGCCCCAGATACCATGCGGAAAGAAGCCGCCGTAGGCCGTGTAATTCCTCAGGCCAATGCTCGCTCCTGCAGCGGCGCTGGCGGAAAGCGTCGACGGCGCGCGCCACAGCAAGTACCCGGCCAGCAGAATGAAGATCACGATGGCGGCGACCTTGATCGCCGAGAGCCCATACTCGACGGCACCAAAGACATTAACGCTGCGGGCGTTGATCGCGATGAGTAGCGCTGAGAACGCCACAATCCACACCCAACCGGGTGCGGTCGGAAACCAGTAGTGCATATAAAGCGCCACCGCCGTCACTTCGGTGCCGACCGCGAGCACGATGCAGGTCCAATAGGCGTAACGCACCAGGAATCCGGCCAGGGGACTGATGTAGTACTCCGCATAGGCGCCGAAGGATCCGGTGATCGGATGCGCGATCGTCATTTCCGCAAGACAACCCATGAGCAGCAGCGCGATCAGCGCACCCACGGCATAACTTAGCAGCACCGCCGGACCGGCCAGCCCGATGGCAAATCCGCTGCCTAGAAAGAGCCCCGTGCCGATGGCGCCGCCGATGGCGATCATAGAGAGGCGCGCAGCACTCAGACGACGCTGCAGGCCGCGCTCGCGTTCGATGATTTCAAGGAACCCCTGCTCGCCGCTATTCATCTTCTGCTTTCGGGGCGATTGCGCATCGGGCTACGCCGGCAGGGGAGTCTACACCGGAGTCTGGATGGGGTAGCTGGTATCGAGCCTCGTACATTTCCACGGTCGAAGCTGCAAATTCTCCGCAATCCACAATGGCGCGCTCCGGTGCAGAGCGCGGCAAAGCCGCTCTAGAATCCAACCGCTATAAGTCAACGCCAGCGCGCCTGCAACCGCTGTGGCGCAATCGCTCCTTGCGCGTCTGTTTTGCACATGCAGACCCCAGGCCTACGTAGGACTCGCTACTCCGAGCCACTCCTCTTCGGGGCTCATCTGCGCTTGCCTTGTGAACGGCCAAGGCTGCTCAGTCAGTTGCACCCAGCAGGCCTCGCGACCGAACGCCCACGGTTGCGTGGTGAAGGCGCACTTGCCGGCCGACTCGCAGCTCGCTGCGCCAGAACGGTGCGCGCACTGCCACGCACATTGCTAGCGGCGCAGCATCTCTGGCACACTGAGGTGAAGGGATACCGGACCTGCACACAACTTATTAATGAATCTGCTGGTCCGGATCAACCTGGCCCTCGCCGTAGCGTTCGCGCTGGCGGCTCTGGCAGTCGGCTGGGCCTGTTCGTCCATGTTGCAGGCTAATGCCACGCGCGAGACCCTGCGCGAGGCGGGCCTGATGATGGACAGCGCCCTATCCATGCGCGGGTACACGTCCGACGAGATCGTGCCGCTGCTGAATTCGCAGATGTCAAAGGAATTCCTACCCCAGAGCGTGCCCTCGTACGCAGCCACGCAGAACTTTCTTAAGCTACGCGACCACCACCCCGAGTACGCCTATCGCGAGGCGACGTTGAACCCCACCAATCTGCGCGACCGCGCGGTGGATTGGGAAACGGATATCGTGCAGCAGTTTCGCAACAATGCGCACACGAACGAGATCGTGGGCGAGCGCGACACGCCGATGGGAAGATCGCTGTACCTCGCCCGACCCATACACGCCGAACCCAAGTGTCTCGTCTGTCACAGCACGCCGGCGGCTGCCCCCGCCTCCCTGCTCGCGCGCTACGGCAGCAACAACGGCTTCGGTTGGCAGCCGCACGAGGTGATCGGTGCGCAGGTCGTGTCGGTGCCGCTCGCCACGGCCACCGCCAACGCCGATCGGATCTTTCACAGCGTCATGTCCGCGATTTTGGCGATTCTCGCGGTGGCACTGCTGATCGTCAACGCGGTGCTCTACTTCGCCGTCGTCCGCCCGGTGCGGCGCATGGCTCGCGTGGCGGACGAGGTGAGTCTCGGTAACGTCTCCGCGGGCGAGTTCCCCGCGCGCGGCACCACGGAGCTCGTTGACCTCGCCCGCTCCTTCAATCGCATGCGCACAAGCCTCGCGAAGGCCCTGAAGCTTCTGGATTCCTGACGCCATGGCGCGCGATGTGTTCGTCAGCTACTCCGTCCCCGACCGCGACTGCGCGTTCGAGCTGGTCGCGCGCCTGGAGGCACGCGGGCTGAGCGTGTGGATCGCGCCGCGCGACATTTCCCCGGCCGCCGAATGGGCCGAGGAAATCATCGATGCGATCTCCTCCGCGCGTCTCATGGTGCTTGTGTTCTCCGCCCACAGCAATGCCTCCCCGCAGGTGCGACGTGAGGTCGAACGGGCCGTGCATAAGGAGCTGTCGATACTGCCGTTTCGTCTCGAAGACATCGCCCCCTCGAAGAGTCTCGAGTACTTCCTGAGTTCCCAGCATTGGCTCGACGGCTTTCCAGCGCCGCGCGAGCCGCACTACGAGCGGCTCTGCGCCCTGGTCGCCGCGCGCGTGAACGCGGCGGGAAACCCGCTCCCGGCGCCCTCGCCGGCTGCGATAGCTGCGACACCTGCCTTCCTCGCACCGGCTTTCAGCGCCCCGCAGTTGCAGTCGCTGCAGCAGCACCTCGCGCATCACATCGGCCCCTTGGCGCAGCACTTGGTGAAGCGCGCGGCCGCACAGGCGCCGGACTGGGAGCGGCTCATCGAGCGACTCTCCGCTGAGATCGAGTCGGACGCGGCACGACAGGAGTTTATCAATCTCTGTCGGACGCTTGCGCTGCCGAAGTCTTGAGCGCCGCGCATCCGCAAAGCTCTGTGCGCCCGGCGACGGGACCGCTGCCTCTGGTGATCGGTGTGGTCGGACACCGGCACCTGGAACCGCGCGACTATCCGCTCTATGGCGCCCGCATCTCGGAGCTCTTCGCTTACCTGCGTACACGCTATCCGTCCACCCCGTTGCGCGTGATATCGGCGCTCGCCGAAGGCGCCGACCGACTGGTCGCCGAGATCGCGCTCGCCGAGGGCTGTGAACTGATCGTGCCGCTGCCGATGGCAGCGGAGGAGTACGCGCGGGACTTTCCCGAGACCGCACAGCAATTCCGTGACCTGCTAGCGCGGATACCGACGGCCAACGTCTTTGTGCTCCCCGAAGCGGTCGTCGTGAGTCCGACGGCCACGCGTGCTGAACTGCGCGATGCGCAGTATCGCGAAGTGGGCGTGTTCATCGCGACGCAGTGCCACCTGCTCCTGGCACTCTGGGACGGCATACGCAACAACTCGGTCGCCGGCACGGCGGAGGTCGTGCGCTTTAAGCTCGAGGGACACATGCACTCCGATCATCGCGCACTCGATGCGGACGACTGCGGGCCGGTGTACTGCGTCCATGCACCTCGCGCCGGCAGCGGCGGGAGTGCGGACGTGCCACCCGAATGGTTGTTTCCGCGCGAATCGAGCGCGCAGCTGTTGCGCACGGTGAGTAGCCGCATCGACCGTTTCAACAGTGATTCCCTGGAATTCCCCGTGCCAGCGGCGCTTGCAGCGGATGCCGCCGGACTGCTGCCGGAGCTGCAAGAGCGACCTGCCGGGGATCGCCTACTGGCGCAGACGTTCGCCTGCGCCGATACGCTCGCGCGCCGCTATCAACGCGTGACGCATACGGTGTTGCGGCTGATCGTAGGGCTCGCAGTGGCGCTCGCGCTGACTTTTGAGATCTACGCCGAGATCATGCCGCGCCGCGAACTGCCGGTCATCTATCTACTGATCTTCTCTGCCATCGTCGCACTGTACCTGTGGCAAAAGCGCGCGGACGCCCAGGGCCGCTACCTGGACTATCGGGCCCTCGCTGAAGCGCTGCGCGTGCAGTTCTATTGGCGCCTGGCCGGCCTGGCCGAAAGTGCCGCGGCAAGTTACCTGCGCAAGCAGCTGGACGAATTGCGCTGGATCCGCGACGCGTTACGCGGCGCCAACGCGCTGCCGCCGGCCACGCAGCCGCGCGCGGATCTGGTACAGCGCCAGTGGGTACGCGGTCAGGCACAGTACTACCGGAAAAGGGCCAAGTCGCTGATGTTGCGCATCCATCGCATTGAGCGCCTGTCGGGCGCTTGTCTGGCGGGTGGCCTGCTGTCGACGATGGCACTGGTCGTTTTCTGGAATCATCTTGAGCCACTGGGACACTGGCGCCACTGGCTGGTGCTCATCATGGGTTTCGCTCCGATTGCCGCGGCACTCGGGGAGACATATGGCGAGCGCTTCGGCATGCGTACCCAGGCGCATCAATACAGCCGTTTTGCGGCCATCTTCGGCCGCGCCGAGGCGGCGATCGCCCGTCTCGAGGCAGCTCCGGACACCGTAGGGCGCCTGCAAAGTGAGCGCGCGCTCATCGGCGAACTCGGACGCGAGGCGCTCATGGAGAACGGGGACTGGGTGCTGTTGCTGCGGGAACGCCCGATCGTGCTGCCTAAAGGCTAGCGGCAACTCACCCGCTGGTGGGTGTTTTGTCAGTTCCGATCTTGTCTTGCGTCTGGCTCTCGAAATCGCCTGCGTCATGTCGCTCGTGCAACTGACCGGAGGGCTCGCCCCAGGTGCAGTTGACCTTGCGCCCTCGCTGGACGGCGGGGCGCGCCGCGATTGCGGCAGTCCAACGCTGCAGGTGTGCATACTCCTGCACTTGCAGGAATTCGCCCGCCTCATACAGCACGCCCTTTGCGAGGGCGCCATACCAGGGCCAGACCGCTATGTCGGCGATCGTGTAGTCGGAACCGCCCAGATATTCGAACTGGGCCAGGCGCCGATCAAGAACATCGAGCTGGCGCTTCGCTTCCATCGCATACCGATCGATCGCGTACTCGATCTTCGTCGGCGCGTAGGCGTAGAAGTGACCAAACCCGCCTCCCAGGTACGGCGCGCTGCCCATCTGCCAGAAGAGCCACGACAGGCATTCAGCGCGCGTCGCTGCATCCGTCGGTAGGAACGCCCCAAATTTTTCCGCCAGGTGCAGCAGAATCGACCCCGACTCGAACACGCGAATCGGCTTAGGTCCGCTACGGTCCATGAGCGCTGGAATCTTGGAGTTAGGATTGACTGCCACGAAGCCGCTGCCGAATTGCTCGCCTTCATTGATCCGAATCAGCCAGGCGTCATACTCCGCGCCCCTGAAGCCAAGCGCCAGCAGTTCCTCCAGCATGACCGTGATCTTCACGCCGTTAGGCGTCGCGAGCGAGTAAAGCTGCAGCGGATGGCGGCCAACCGGTAGCTCTTTTTCGTAGGTCGGTCCGGCAACTGGGCGATTGATCGTCGCGAAGCGGCCGCCGCTTTCCTTGTCCCATTTCCAGACTTTGGGCGGCGTATAGGGGGCTGAATCATTCATTCCGGAACTCCGGGTGTGGATCAGGCAATTATCGACTATCTGCGCGCAGGATTCCCCCCCTCTAAAGGCGGGCCAACCTCTGCCCCTACTCACGCGCCGTGGCTCGCGCTTGGGACGGCTTCTTCGCACCCGCTCTTGAATATCCTGTGGAAGACGCTTGGAATACTCCCGCCTCTGCACTGCTTCCGTTGCGTGCGTCTTGCGGAGTTTCCAATCATGCACAGCGGCTTTGCGAGCAAGACCGCTCAGAGCGTGGCAATCCGGCGAGCCGAACATCAGCTGTTTGACTTTCCACACGTCTTGGAAGACCCCATTGCCGCAAGGATTATCGGACCCACTGCCGCGGCCGCTGCAACGCTGTTCGGTTGGATGACGGCGTACCTTCCTGCAGCAGCGTACCTGCGCGCGTTCATCGCCGTGCGCAGTCGCTATGCAGAGGACCAACTCGCGAGAGCCGTTGCTTCGGGAACGGCCCAATACGTAATTCTGGGAGCTGGATTGGACACCTTTCCCTACCGCAATCCGTATTCCAAACGCGGTTTGCGAGTATTCGAGGTCGACCATCCCGACACGCAGGCGTGGAAGCGACGGCGCTTGGCTCTCGCCGCTATACCCGTTCCCGCTCTTGTGACTTTTGTTCCTATCGATTTCGAACACCAAAGGTTGGATATCGAGTTGGAAAGGGCGGGCTTCAGACTCGACGAGCCTGCTTTTTTTTCGTGCTTGGGGGTCACCCCGTATCTTGCCAATGAGGTGATGCTAGCAACCTTTAGGTTGATCCACTCCCTTTGCCCTGACAACGCCATCGCGTTTGATTACTGCCTGCCGCGAGCAGCGCTGTCTGAAAGGGAGCAAGTGGCGCATGACGCGCTGAGCGAGCGAGTCGCCCGTGTCGGCGAGCCCTTCCGAGGTTTCTTTGAACCTGAAGTGTTAGCGAGTGACCTAAAGAGTATTGGCTTTCGGCGCATAGAAAGTCTTACCGGCGACCAAATCAACGCGCTCTACTTTAGTAATCGCCTGGACGGTTTGCGAATCCGCGGTCGCGTCGGCGGATTGATGTGCGCGTTCTAGCACCGCCTGACGTCTGGGACAGCGTCGCCGGCGGCCAGCTCGGCCGCGGAGATCCGCCGAACGTGAACGCATGGCCAGTTGGAGTAGGGATGCCCATCGCTGAACACCCCCTCCACAGATCCGGACGAGCGGCACTACCGCATCCGGCTCCCACCTTGGGTGATGACGCCCATGCGCACGAGAGGATAGGGATGACAGATATGCGCGGGCGGAAGCCAGGCGGCGACAAGGCGTTGCATGCGATGCCACGGCAGATGGTTGCCCTGACTACGCCGGCGCAGCGCCAGCCACCACAGGCGGCCGACCGCGAGACGGAAGGCACCGATCGCCGGTCCATTCATCGGCACGCCGTAGTAGCGCACGTGACCGAGGAGGACCGCACGCAGATAGGTGCCTACGGTTTGGATGGGTTCGTGCAGGCGACGCCTGAGTTCGGCTTTGACCTCTCTCAGCTTCCCCTGCCACCTGCTGCGCATCGTCTGGCGCAGCACCGTGAAGCCGCCCTTGCGTGTCTTCCCGCAGCTGTGCGTGAAGCCAAGGAAGTTGAAGGTCTCCGGTGCTCCCCCGCCGCCGCGCTCCTGTCGGTTCTGCCGCGCATGGCGGCCGAACTCGATCAGTCGCGTCTTCTCGGGGTGCAGCTCCAGGCCAAAGCGCGTGAACCGCTCACGCAGCTCCGCAAGGAACCGCTCGGCCTCGACTCGATGCTGGAACCCGACGACGAAGTCGTCCGCGAAGCGCACTACGATGACATCGCCGCGCGCCTGCTTGTGCCTCCATCGCTGGACCCACCGGTCGAACACATAGTGCAGGTAGATATTGGCCAAGAGCGGACTAACACTGCCGCCCTGGACCGTACCGACCTCACTGTGTACCCGCTTGCCATCCTCAAGCACACCGGCAGCGAGCCATTTCTGGATCAGCCGCACGATGCGCTTATCCGCCACACGGTGCTCGATGAACTGCACAAGCCACGCGTGCTTCAACGTATCGAAGAAGCTGCGCAGGTCCGCATCGAGCACCCAGTTCACCTTCTTCGTCGTGATCCCGACCGTCAACGCATCCAACGCCTGATGCGGGCTGCGCTTGGGTCGAAAGCCGTACGAGAAGCCGAGGAAGTCCTCCTCGTAGATCGCGTTCAGCACCTCAACCACGGCGCGCTGGACGATCTTGTCCTCCAGCACCGGCACGCCCAGGGGGCGTTGCCGTCCATCGCTTTTGGGGATGAACACTCTACGCACCGGCCTTGCCCGGTATGCGCCTCGCTTAAGCCGTCCCGAGAGATCCTGAAGATGGCTCTCCAGATCCTCTCGGTAGTGGCGCCAGGTCTCGCCATCCACACCCGCTGCGGCCTCTCGCTTCAGAGCCCAGAAAGCCGTGCGCAGTCGTTCGATGTCGTAAACATGGTGCACAAGCGCGGTGAACCGCTGTTTCTTATCTCCTCTAGCGACTTGACGTACCCGCTCAAGCGCGCTGGGCGCACCTTGCCGGCCCTGTGTCCGGAGTGCGTTGCGCTCGGGCAGGTTTCCCTTGGTCCGCCCCCTTCCCTCCACCATCTCCTCAGCCGTTCTCTCGGCCTTGTTCGACGGCTTCCCCGGTACTTTGGGCCGGTCCGACTTCCCACCGGCGTTCATCATCGGCTCGAGTCTTTCGACTTCCCGATACGCTCTGCCGATCTTGCGATCGCAGAGGCCCGTGGGATCTCCCGGTTCCCGAGCGAGGTGCTTGCGTACATGCCTGGGGTCTCTGACCGCGCAGGGTCCTGCCGCGTCTCGCCCGCGCGACGCAGCAGATCTCGCCTTCCGCCTTTCTCCACGGCGTCGGCACCCCGAAGTAACCCGCCTCGGGGCGGGGCATGCATTTCGCGGCTCAATACCCAGCCTGCACGTACCCCTGTCAACGCTTCGCCTGCGTCCTTGCGAACGCCGACGCATGACTCGGGGCCAGTGTGGTTGGCTAGACCTTCACTGTATGAAACTTCCATTCACAACACCTCGCCGGTTTAACCGGCGCACGGAGAACACAATGAAGGATCGCATCATCATCGAAGGACAGGACGGCGCGTTTGGCGCTCATATCGCGCGACCGAAGACCTTGCTGGCTCCCGCCGTCGTCGTTCTACACGAGGTGTTCGGGGTGAACGCCGACATCCGCAAGACATGCGACGAATTGGCGGAGCAAGGCTTCATTGCGGTCGCGCCAGACCTATTCTGGCGTCAAGAGCCGAGCGTCGACCTCAGCGTCACCTCAGAGCCAGACTGGCAGCACGGCCTTCGCCTCTATCAAGCCTATGACCGAGACGCCGGCGCCGGGGACGTTAAGGAAACCGCCGATACTGTGGCGAAGCTGCCCGAGTGCACCGGCAAGGTTGCCGTCCTTGGCTACTGCCTCGGGGGGCTGATGACCTTCTTGACGGCCGTACGCTACGGCGTCGACGCTGCGGTCGTCTATCACGGTGGTGACACCGAGAAGTATCTGGGAGAGGTCGACGGCCTGCATGCGCCCCTGCTGATGCATCTGGCCGAGGAGGACGAGTTCATTTCCAAGTCTGCACAAGCCGAGATCAAGGCGGCACTGGCCGGCAAACTCAACGCGACAGTCTACAGCTATCCGGGTCAGAGTCATGCCTTCGCTCGGCATAATGGGGCACACTACAACGCCGCGGCAGCAGCGCTCGCCAACGGGCGGACAAGCGAATTTCTAGATCAACAACTGAGATGATCTTCGGTCGATTCCATGCTTTCGGCCTCGATCTCGCGTTCTGTATCCACTTTGGAACAATAGCTCTTGAGCGCTCAAAAAAACGCGAGGTCACCAACTGCAGATAGTAGCGCTTGACGTGAGCAGGCCGAGGTACAGCTGAACAAAGGAGGTCAAGATGACCACCCCACGGCTATTGCGGAATCTAACCATCGAGCATCGGGCTTTGGAATGCGCCAGCTCATTTGAGGACGTTCATAAGGCGCTAATCGCCTCACTGCCGGCGCTAAAGTCGGAGCTATCCGAGATTCTCGCGCGTGGTGAGAAGGAGAAGGTGGCGATTGCACGTCGCGAGTGGCCAAAGTTGTGGCTGTTTCTGGTGCGAAATCACGGCGAACTGACCGCCGCGGACGGCTTGGCGGTGAAGGCAATGCAATACGAGATCGGGAATCCCCTTACGGCCGAGCGCATGACGCGACATGTCCTGGCCGCCGCCCTCTACGCGCCCTTGCGAGTCGTCCTTTACGAGGATGCTTCAGGGCGTGCTATCTTCGAGTACGACCTGCCATCGTCTTTATTTGGGCAATTCGGCGATGAGCGGGTAACTGAGGTCGGTCGAGAACTCGATGCTGAACTCGAGGCAGCTCTCCAGGCCGCGAGCAGCGCCTAACCCAGGCAATGTTCAGCGGAGCGAACGGCCGCTAAGCGGCGATTGACTCGCGGTGGCGCGTAATCGGTTTTGGCCCGACCAAGGAAGCCAGCGTCGAACCGCAGGAATGACGACTGGTCTCTACCGTTTCTCTACCGAGCCGCCCCCGCGCGCTCGCACATTGTTGTTTCTGGGCGGGTTCCCCTTACCCAGATATTTGTGAGGACTGGCCCCCAAAAAAGGAATACATCCCCTCGGCCGACGCCATTATTCGACAGGTGGCTTTGAGCAGCGGCAACCTGCCCCAAGGCCCCACGCCATCCGGGCTGCCGGACTAGCGAACTGGCATCGATGTCGGGATCGAGGTGGCACGGCCGATCAGCTGCGATACGGCCCCGCGTTAGATCGGATACAAGTTCGGCGACGCCGGTCAACAAATCGGCAAACCGAGTCGGTGTCGGCATACGGGTCGGAATCGGTAGGGATATTGGTCGGTCGTCTACCAGCGGGCTCGGGACACCGCCCGCCGATGAATCGAATCCCTTTCTGGAAAAGATCAGTTTCACTCGCTTGCCTCTACCGATTCTCTACCGACAGCAAGTCGGGCGACGGTAAGCGACTGATTCTAGTAAGGGTTCCGGCTTGCCCTGTGATTATCGATCAAAGTACCCGGTCAAGATCCAAGGGGCCCGGGAGCGCTCGTTTCAAGGACCCCGAGCGCTTCAGCTCCGTAACCGCAACATTCGTTTATTGGTCGTCACGCCTTCCCATCAGATCCCGCAGAATGATCAGGTGTACCTCCAACGTGCTACGCAGCCTGTCATGCCCATGGTTGTACGAGCCCGGAAACGAACCTGGAACAGCCCGAGGAGCGTTCGGAGGGTTCATAAACAGATGCCTGTCAGCTGTGCTCACATGAGAGGCAATGTAGTCACCCGTAGCCTTTATCCAGGCGTTCATTCGCGCCTGCCATTCAACAAGCTCAGCCTCACTTGATACACGTTCCTTCCTCAATTTCGCTCCAGCGTCTAACGCCTCGCCGAGGCGCTCCCTCCAACGGCTATTCAGTTCAAGTGCCTGTAGCTCTGTGGTCAGCTCTTTGAGCTCTTCGTGTGTGAACACGTTTACTGCGTTCATACCAGTCACGACCAGTCACAACAGCTATTCGTTCGAGCCATTTGGTGAAGAAGTCACGAAACCCAGGCTTCTGCGTCAGCTGCTGCTCAATAAGAAATTCACGAAGCGCATGCAACTCGAGCGGTAGGTCATTACTTAGCGGTGTGTGCAACACGCGCTGCCTCAACACATTGAAGCGCTCACCCTGAGACGATTGCGGCTTATTCGCATCCTTCACCTGGCTGGCGACAATTAGATTTGCCGGTAATTGTCGTCGGTCGTGGTGGACTGCGCGACGGTGACGACAATTAGATTTGCCGGTCGACGGGCCTCATCCGCGGTCTGGTCTACTCAGCCCTCACAAGGGGGGCTGAGTGGTAACAGACGAACAGGTGAGGTTACTCATGTCATTGTTAACGCAGGGGATTGCGCAGGTGACCGCGGCGGCGAAGGCGGGGATGAGCGAGCGTAGTGCGCGCAAGTACGGGCGCTTAGGCCGTGCGCCCTCGCAGATGAAGGTGCCCCACACGTGGCGGACCCGACCCGATCCCTTCGAAGGTGTGTGGTCTGAGATCGAAGCGCTGCTGCACCAGGACGGTGGCCTGCAGGCGAAGACGATCTGGACGGAGCTGAACGAGCGCTATCCGGGTCGCTTCAGCGCCGGGCAGTTGCGCACGTTGCAGCGGAGGCTACTCGCATGGCGCGCCACCTCGGGGCCGGATCGAGAGGTGTTCTTCCCACAGACGCACGCGCCGGGCGAGCAGGCGCAGTCGGACTTCACGGACATGCGACGCCTGGAGGTGATGATCGCCGGTCAGCCGTTCCCGCACCTGCTGTATCACTTCGTGCTGACGTACTCGAACTGGGAAGCGGTCTCGATCTGCCCGAGCGAGAGCTTCGAGTCCTTGAGCGCAGGCGTGCAGAGTGCGTTGTGGCGGCTCGGTGGCGTGCCACTCGAGCACCGCACCGACAACCTCTCGGCGGCAACCCATGAACTTGCGGAGAGCCGCGGGCGGGACTTCACCGAACGGTATCGTGAGTTGATCGATCACTACGGGCTGCGTGCTTCGCGCAACTTCCCCGGCAACGCGCACGAGAACGGAGACGTCGAGTCGGCGAACGGCGGGCTGAAGAACGCGATCGACCAACGCTTGCGGTTGCGCGGCTCGCGCGCCTTCGTCTCGAAGGAGGCCTATGAGGGGTTCCTCGAGGCCTGCGTGCAGGCGCGCAATGCGAGCCGGCAAGCACGGATCGAGGAGGAGCGCGCACACCTTCGAGCACTGCCGGTGCGGCCGCTGCCGTCGTACCGGGAGTCGTATGCAACGGTCTCTAGGGCGAGCGCGGTGCGCATCCTCAAGCACTCCTACTCGGTGTCCTCGCGACTGATCGGATGCCAGCTGCGGGTGCGCTTGCACGCCGACATCGTCGAGCTCGACTACAAGGGCGAACGCGTCGCGGTCATGGAGCGCTTGGTGGGCCGCGATGCACACCGGATCGACTACCGCCACATCATCCATACTCTGGTGCGCAAGCCCGGCGCCTTCCGCCGCTATGTGTTCCGCGAAGCGCTCTTCCCGAGCCTTGAGTTCCGCCGTACCTACGATGCACTCCTGGCCAGCGGCTGCGACCAGGCCGATCTCGGCTACGTGCGGATCCTGCACCTGGCGGCCAGTGACGGCGAGCAGACCGTGCGCGCAGTACTCGCGAGGTTGCTGGCCGCTGGCGCCGCTCCCACCTACGAGGCGGTCCGCGCCGAGGTTCGAGGTGCACGCACGCCAGAAGGCGTGCCGTTCTTGAACATCACCGCGCCCGATCTGGCCATTTACGACCGGCTGCTCGGCACGAGTGCCGAGGCGGTGTGCGCATGAGCGCCGCGACGATCACGGTGGATGCGACGCTTGAGCTGCGGCTCAAGGCCATGCACTTGCCCTCGTTCCTCGAGCACTACCTGCAGTTGGCGCAGCGCGCCGCTACCGAAGGCTGGAGCCACGTTCGCTATCTCACCGAGCTCGTCACGCTCGAAGCCAACGATCGCGCCGATCGACGCATGACGCGGCTGCTCAAGGATGCGAAGCTGCCACGCGAGAAGACCCTGGCGACGCTGGACCTGAACCGCTTTGCAGCCCCACTGCGCGGGCAGATCCGCCAGCTCCTGCGCGGGGAGTTCCTCTCCGGTGCCACCAACGTCTGCCTGATCGGCCGACCCGGGACCGGCAAGTCACACGTCATGGCGGCGCTGGGTCGTGCGCTGGTCGAACGGGGCCACCCGGTCCTGTTCACCTCGGTCGCAAGCCTCGTCGAGCGGTTGCTGGATGCCAAGCGAAACCTGCGGCTCACCCGCGAGCTCAAGCGCCTCGATAGCTTCGAGTGTCTTGCGCTCGATGACATCGGGTACGTACAGCACGACCGGGCGGAGATGGAAGTGCTCTTCGCTCTGCTGGCCGAGCGCTACGAGCGCAAGAGCGTGATGATCACCTCGAACCTCGTGTTCTCCAAGTGGGACCAGATCTTCAAGGATCCGATGACCACCGCTGCCGCCATCGATCGGGTCGTGCATCACGCCGTGGTCCTTGAGTTCACCGGACCGAGTGTGCGGGCAGAAGCCGCAGAGCAACGCGCCGCCCTTGCCAAGCGCGACGCCTCCGCGACAGAACGACCTTGATGCGCTCCAATCAGCAAGAGCTTCTGACGCCTGCGGCGTCAGACTGCCCTATGGTGGACCGATGATGAGGCCCAAAGACCGGCAGAAATAAGAGTCGTCACCGGAAGATATAGTTGACGCCGGACACCTTCACCTTCTTAACGACTTGATATGAACCTTCTAGCAGGCTGTTGAAAATTCGGGATAGATCAACGCGGGCATGATCGATCGACTCATTTTTGAAGCCTCTCGGGGTGTGGCAGCGAGCCGCGTTGGCCGATCCGAGCGTACTGCGCGAGTGGATCGAGGGGTCTTTGAGGGCTTGAGGCTGATTTCATCGACACGTGTCCTACGCTGGTGCCGGATCGGGGAGGAGCTTCGCTACCCGCAGCAAGCTGTTGCAGCCGATCGTGAGGGTCGCCATGAAGGCCACGCTCGGCAGACCGCGTACCCGCATCTTGCGCAGTGCCCGGGCGTCCTTGCTCCAGCCGAAGATCTCTTCGATGCGCTTGCGCAAGCGTTGGCTGGCAAAGTAGCCGCGATGGCGCGTCGTGCGCCCATCGATCGCCGAGCCGCCCGCACGCTTGAGCGACTGGGCGATGTGCGGCGTCACACCCAGCTCACGGCAGGCGGCGACGAAGCCACGGGTGTCATACCACTTGTCCCCGGCCACCGTTCTGCCGGTGCGCGCTGCCTGGCGCTTGAGCATCCTGAGCGCTGCCTCGCGTTCGGCAAATCCGCTCGACTCGGTGATCTCGACATCGACGGGCAGACCCTGACGGTGCTCCATCAACACGTGCCCCATGTAGCACAGCTTCGCGGCCTGGCCCTGGCTCTTCTTGAACAGCTTCGCCTGCGGCTCATGCGGGGCCACATGCGTCTCGTTCGTGCGTCGCTCGCCATGGAAGTCTACGTGCGGGTTGCGTCCTGGGGGCGGTGGATCGTCCTTGCCATCGCGCCGGCGCATGCTCTTGACCGCCGACCACGCCTCAATCAGGGTGCCATCGACGCTGAAGTGCTCCGCAGACAGCAGCCCCTCGCGCCGGGCACGCCGGCCGATGCGCCGCAGGAGCTTGCGCGCTACCCCGGCCTCGATCAGCCGGTCGCGGTTCTTGGTGAAGGTCGAGTGATCCCAGATCCGATCATCCATCGACAGCCCCACGAACCAGCGGAACAGCAGGTTGTAGTCCAGCTGCTCACACAACAGTCGTTCGGAGCGGATCGAGTACAGCACCTGCAGCACCAGAGCCCGCACCAGGCGCTCGGGGGCTACCGACTCGCGACCACCGTCGGCGTATACCCGGTCAAAGTCCCGGCTCATCGAGCCCAGCGCCTCATCCAGCAGCGCTCGGATCCTGCGCAGCGGATGCGTCGGCGGTATCCGCTTCTCCATCGAGACATAGCTGAAGAGGCCACCTTGATCCATATCCGTTCCGCGCATGCTGCTCATCCATCATCAACCGCGTTGGTCGTACTGTGACGCATGCGTGGCAATTTTCAACAGCCTGCTAGAAGTGCAACGCAGAAAACGCCAAGTGCAATCAGCGCCCAGACATACCAGGGCCAATCAGGAAGCCATCTCAGCAGCCTTAGCTTTTCCTTTAGGTCAGCAGGAAGTACCTCATCTCTGATCGCTTGAAATCCAGTCATGACAGCAAATGGCGCAGCGATCCACCGTTGCCACGGCCCAGCCAAGACCGCACGCCAAGCCGTCCATCTATCGCTCACTGCGCGCGTCAGTGCGTTCATAGGTTACCCGCGAAGCCAGTTCTCTATGTGCAGACCTGGTCCCCGGCAACTACCGTGGTGGATCTCATCGCTTACGCTTGTCCTGCTTCACCGCAAGTACGAGCGCCTTGCCTTCACTCATCACAGTCTGAATGAGCGGACCCAAGATCGCGGTTTGCTGCGGCGTAGTGCCGATCCAGGCATCGCGCACGAGATCCGAAAAGCCCGTGTTATCGAGGTACCTACCGATGTTCCTGTATGAAACGACTCGCCCACCGCGGGCTCCAACCAAGTCGCCATCTTTCTCGATGAAGCGCCACTGTTCCAAAGAAAAGTACATTCCCGGAGTCAGGCTAACATCATCGGGGTTAAAGATGAGACGCGGACATAGCTTCAAGAAGAAGGGATTGTCGTGCAGGCGAAAGCCGTGTCGATCGGTTGGTTCCCCGGCAGACTCTATACGCTTGTGCAAAGCATCCATGCGGCCAATCTCAGCGGCGAGCTGCGCGTTCGGTAGTCGATACATCGCCTCTGGAACTCCCTCCGAATCTCGCTCCTTCTCCATCACTTTGTACTGTACGAAGACGAAGGACTCATACGTTGCGTTGAAATAGATAAGGTCGGCACCGGTCTGCATTTCCAGCGGTGTCCTGTTGGCGACCATCACTTCTAGCCGCACATCGTCGCTTTCAAAGCGAGCTGCACCGACGATGGACGGCTTCAGTGCCGCAAAGCCTTGAAACGGCACCAATAGGTCGTTGTAGATCATCTGATCTTCTCTGACCCTGACCTCCGTGAGCCCATCAAGCAGTGACTTCCGTTCTCCGCCAGGAGTCCACCGCAGCAATGCACTTCGGTCTATCCCAGCAATCCCGAGCGCTGTGTTGACTGCCTCCTTCTGCGCCGCAAAGGCTCGTCTCACACCGTCCGGAAGGCGCGCGATCTCTCGCTGCCGCTCGGCCGTGTACCGAAGTAACCGTCCTGCGGCGTCAGGCGCAAGTGCGATGACTGCTGCGATGAAATCCTGAAAGCTCTTCGGCGGCAGTAGTCCGCCACTTTTGAGCCGCCCCCGCACGTGTCGTCGCACCTTCGCATCGACTCTGCTTAAAATCGCAGCAAATCGAATCGGGGCCGCCAACTCTCCGATGTCACTCAGATTGAGGCGCTTCCGGTTGGTCCCAGCGCGAAGACCTATCCTTCCGTCGGCAATGTGGGTAATGCGACCCGGCGATGACGATATGAAGCAGACTAACGCTACGCCTGAACGGTGAGAGAAGTCGGGCACCGGCTCGCCGAACTCGCCGTACTCCAGCATTGAGCCGTCGAAGTCACGAACGCGATCCCCTCGAAGTACCACGATGTAGCCATCGGCACTCATCGAGCATTCAACGCCTCGAGCGAAAAAGTGCGTTCACAGGCATGGGTGGGCGCGACTCCCTCAACTTCCTGCATTACGAAACCCGGTCGCCTTACTTGGCGTCTTTGATGCCGAACAGATAGCCCGCGATTGCACCAAGAATGCCCATGCCCGCAGTAAGGCCCCCTGAATCATGAGGAGCCAAGAGGGCCGTCACGGTGCCCACAAATACAATGCCCACGGCGCGCAGATTGAAAGGCCCGAAGCCCCCCTGCATGCGCCAAAAGACGCCGCCTAACGTGACCAAACCGAGGGCAGAAATCATCCATTCAATACTCGTCACAACACCCTCCCCATTCCACCTCGCGGCAAGCATGTACGAGCCGCTTGCGTTGACCCGCTTCACGCAGGTGTTCGGCACCGCCGATTCTTCACCAGATATTATTCATGATAGTGCGCGCCGAGGTAAGAATGTCGCCGAGATCCCCGCGGCTGCGAAGCCGCGAATTCTTGGTCGGTCGATTTTCGGTAGACGCCAACGCGCCGCGCGCGCTGGATGAGCCACTCAGATCGGACGAAGCGCACCGGTCTCATCGTGTGGGTGAGGATCGATCCGCGCAGCCTGCTTGCCCATTTTGTCCTTCGCCATTTCGAGGGCAAAATGCGCCTGCAAGTTGATCCAGTAGGCATCTGAAGTTCCGAAGTACGCTGACAGCAGTACCGCCATCTCGGGCGAAATCGCGCGCTTTTCCCGCACGATGTCATTGACCCTCGGTAACGGCACAGCAAGGGCCTTCGCCAATGCATACGCCGACAAACCCACGGGCTTCATGAACTCCTCCCGCAGGATCTTCCCCGGATGCGTGAGCTTGATCTTTCGTGTCGCCATGATTCATCTCGTCCTAGTGATAATCAGCAATCTCGACATCGGAGGCGTGGCCATTCTGCCATCTGAAACAGATCCGCCATTGCTTATTGACCCGAATGCTGTACTCACCCTTTCGATCGCCCTTCAGCACCTCGAGTCGATTCGATGCCGGAATCGATAAGTCCTTCAAGTCTCCTGCGGCGTTCAGCTGCTGCAGCTTCATGAGCGCCCGCTCTTGGATATCTCGTGGAAAACGCTTGGAGTACTCGCGCCTCCAGACCCGTTCGGTCTCCTTGTCGCGAAAGGACTTGATCACATCTTATAGTAACGACAGGCATTAGTATCGTCAAGCGTTACTACAGGTGACCTTGCTGGGGACGAGGATTGCGCTCGGTCGGCATCGGACGCCGCTTGTAGCCGGAAGTCCAACAGCAGCCACAACCGCAGTGCATGCGCGAGAATCCTTCCCCGCGGACTTTCCTAGGACCGAACCGCCGGTAGAATTCCGGTAGACGTTGACGTCGAAATCAGCTGGCTTTTTCCTGCAGAATTACGAGGATCATCGACGAGGCCAGCCAGTAACCCGCTGGTTTCACCCGCGAACCCTCTGCTAACCGGCGACTACGCCTTCTCCCCCACTTGTAACTCCGCAGATTTAAAGGGGACCCCACACCCTCCAATCCCGCAGTACCCAGAGGTGGCTCCGGTTTTTCGGACACGGGTATAAGTGGATTTCTGGCCGGGCATGACCGGAGGGAAGTCCATGAGAAGGCCGAGACGTAACCATTCAGCGGCATTCAAGGCGCGAGTGGCCTTGGAAGCGATCCGGGGTGAGAAGACGGTGGCGGAGATTGCTGCTCACCATGAGGTGCATCCCACCCAGGTGACGAGCTGGAAGACGGAGTTGCTGGAGAAGGCCGCGTCGATTTTCGGCGGCAACGCGATAGCGGCGGACGGCAAGGAACGCATCCGCGAGCTGCACGAGAAGATCGGCGAGCTCACCGTGGAACGGGATTTTTTAGAAGGCGCGCTCGGGAAGTTCCCCGGTCCGAGCGGCAAGCGATGATTGAGCGGGGCGCTGAGGTGGCGGTGAAGCGCCAGGCCAAGCTTCTGGAGCTGAGCCGCTCGAGCGTGTACTACGTTGCACGAGCGTTGCCGGAGCGGGATCTTGCGCTCATGCGTCGGCTCGACGAGCTGCATCTTGAGCTGCCGTTCTTCGGCTCCCGCAAGCTCGCCGACGCGCTGAGGCGTGAAGGCCAGGAGGTCGGCCGCCGGCACGTGAGGACGCTGATGCGCCGGATGGGCATCGAGGCGCAGTACCGCCGTCCGCGCACCAGCATTCCGGCACGGGGTGCGGGGATTTACCCGTATCTGCTCTCGGGTCTTGTGATCGAACGGCCGAACCAGGTGTGGTCGAGCGACATCACGTATCTGCCGATGGCCCACGGATTTATGTATCTGGCTGCCATCCTGGACGTCGCCAGCCGCAAGATACTGGCCTTCCGGCTTTCGAACACGCTGACCGCGGACTTCTGCGTGGAGGCGCTCGAGGAGGCCCTGGCGAAGTTCGGGCCCCCTGAGATCTTCAACACCGACCAGGGATCGCAGTTCACCAGCGAGGAGTGGATCGAACGCCTCAAGAACGCCGGCGTTGCGATCAGCATGGACGGCAAGGGCCGCTGGATCGATAACGTGTTCATCGAACGGCTGTGGCGCAGCGTCAAGTACGAGGAGGTTTACCTGCGCGCGTATGCGAATGGCACCGAGGCGCGCACGGGCCTCACCCGATACTTCAGCTTCTACAACGCGCGCCGTTCTCATCAGTCCCTCGAGTACCGGACACCGGACGAGGTGTACTTCGAGGCACTCGCCGCCTCGATCCCGGTCGCTGCCTGAGCCATGACGTCGAACCCAAAACCCAAAGAGCTTCTGCCGCCTGCGGCGGCAGGCTGCGCTTCGGGTGTACGATTAACAAAGAACGAACAGACCATCATCATCAACCGCCCAGCCGCATCCACTTATCCGAAAGAGAAATCTGTCCTAAGAAGCGGAGCCACCCCTCCCATCCGGATTCTTCGCCAGATACTGCTGGTGATAATCGGCGCTGAAGCTGGATTCTTCACGGAAATTGCGCAGTTATGCGGTCGTTAGTGCTCGACCGGTAGAGTTTCGGTCGACGTTGACGTCGATCCATCGGTAGACCTACTGGCGATCCATGGAGCAGTGACTGGTTGATTCTCCGCCGCGACACCGGGCGACGTCCCCGCGGCACCTCCTTACGCGTCCTGAAGAACCTCGATGAGGCGAGACACAGTTGCACCCTAACCAAGCTGAGCGATGACCTGTCGAACCTGATCGACAGTAGTCTCAATATTTTGATTGATTCGACCCCAGGTACCCAGGTACCCAAATTGCCGGGACGAATACTCCGATGCGCGCGGCTCCACATCTCGCTGTCGCCGCGCGGCGGCGCTCACGACGAGCTGGCACGCGCGTTTTCAAGGCTGCGGTCCAGATCCTCGCATCGCGGGAACAGTTCGACGGGAAGGACGCGGGCTAACGTCGTAACGCGCGACGGTGTGGGTGAGCGCAACCCCAAATCCCTAAGCCGGCGGGCGCAGGGGGGAATTTCATCCCACCGCGTTAGCACGTCAAGTCCGGAAGTTAGCGACGCGCCGACACCGAAGCGTCGCCCCAATCCATTGATTGCTAATTTAGCTGGTCGTGCCCGGCTTGGCGTTCATCAAATCTCACGAAACCGCTCGCGTCTATAGCACGACGCAGCATGGCGACCTCGTCCAAAGGCTCTAGAAAAGGGTGATCGCGAAAGAGTTCCCCATGCATACGGTCCACCAGACTGTCCATCTCCTCGACGCGTCCAGGGGCCATTTCGCGGATTCGCGCACGATGTCCCTCCGCGAACTGCGGACGGCGCGGGTCAATGTACCCTCTCTCCATGAATGCCCGTGTCTTCTTGGCACAGCGGCACGGATTGTTTTGATTGATGAGACCACATTTGTTGTTCATGAAGCTGTAAAGGTCACGCCGGGCCCGAGTTAACAGCTGCCGAAAATTAGCGGCAGTGAGCATCATCAACTCGGCGCCGATTCTGTCCGTGGCACCGAAAATCTCTCCCAGTATGTACACCAGGCGTTGGCGGCGGTCCAGGCACATCAGCATCGCCACCATGCAGCCAATCTTGGCATCTTCCACCAGCAAGGGCACGTCAACCTCAACGCTACGTGGATCAGGCAAATCCAAATCCGGAGTTTCATCCAGCTCACGGCCAAAGTCGTCATAGGAAACTGCCTGTGATTCCAGTGGCTGTTTCTTGTTGAGGTTAATCGTATGGTTGGCAGCTATGCGGTATAACCAGGTGCGGAACTGGCACTTCCCCTCGAAGGATGGCAGGCCCGTAATCATCTTGATGAGGATGTCCTGTGTCGCATCTTGCGCGTCATCCCTGCGCCAGACCATCCGTACGGCGACGTTATAGATCCAGCCCTGATGGCGACGAACAAGACTTTCTAGCGCTTCTTTCCCGCCGTTCTTAGCTTGAAGGACCAGTTCTTCATCAGCGGGCGAAAAGTCCATATTTTCACCGAAGGGGTTGTACATGCTGGCTCGCCCTCGAACGGGAGAAATCAGCGTAGGCACCTGGCCGAAGGAAATCAAGAAGTAGCTTGACTAGCGCCAAAGCTACGCCCCGTTTGCTGGCCTGCCCACGAGAAACCTGACCCTTTCGAGAAAATCTCCACCAATTGTCACACTTTGATTCTGGTGATTGTCTAAGCCAATAGAGGGCTGGCGCCACATAGAGGCGCTGGCGAGGGGAAGCGGGCCAGTCACGCCAGGCGGCAACTCGGAGATATTAGTTATGACGCTCAGCGTGACGAAGACCCTTCAGATTGAGGCGAGCGCGAAAAGAGTTTTCGAATTTATGGCAGAGCCGGCAAATTTGCCGAAATGGGCTATCCACAACGTGAAATCGATACACAAAGATACGGATGGTGTTTGGCACATAGACACGCCACGTGGGCCGGGGCGCTTCCTAGCTCACTTCCAGGCGGCCTTGGGCATCTTGGATCATGAGTTCGTCGATGCGGAAGAGAGTCATTGGCGTGTGTACGCAAGAGTTGTGCCGGTGGTAGACGCGGAATGCCAGTACATGCTTACGCTCACCAAGCCGCCACAGCTTTCAGATCGCGACTTCGATGCAGGAATGAGGCTGATGGACGATGAGCTTAAGGCGCTGAAGCGACGCTGCGAAGAACTTGTGCGCCTTCCGGTGGTGCCTTCAGGTTAATCCCTTAAGGCAAGATTGCCGGGAAACTTCGCCTCGTTGTGGGGGCGAACTATCGGCACGTGGCTGGAGAAGATATTTCAAAATGGAAAGGAGGAGGTCATGTTTCATTCAAGACGCGAGTTCTTTGTAGGAGCAGCAGCGACAATCGGGACCATGCCACTGGCAATGCCGGCGATGGCATGGGGAAAGGGGGGGATATCTCCGCAAGCGATTTTGGAGATCTTCGAATCCTTGCCAGGAAATTTAGCCATCAAGATTCATGCCCCAGCGACGGATGGCAAGCCGGAGTTTTTGGTGGAATCCAACTCCTCGAAAATGCTGTTCGTCGGCAGCGCCATCAAGACCTTTGTCCTCTGCGAAGCATTGCGGCAAGCCGACTCGTCGGATGTCGTTAATACCATCACCACCAAGCAACTTGCGCTGGATGCCAGCGTATGGAATCTTGATAGCGCATCGTTTAATCCACCCAACCTTAGCGGCACGGTTTCGGAGCGCACCGCGCTCGAGGCCATGATCGTGCATAGCGACAATACCGCGACGGACATGTCGCTGAAGCTCGCAGGCCCGAACAACGTGCGCGCGTTCATCGCTTCTGCGGGGTTACAGAGCACGCTGATCCCCGAGAGCACCCGCGTGTTTTTTGGATATCTGGTTGGTGCAAAAGACTATTTGACCTTCACATGGCACGATGTAAACGATTCCAGCCTGATGATTGTCAATCCGCCGCTCAACGCAGTAGAGACCATGGCGTCCTCGGCGAACGACCTGGTTTCCTACTATTCGCGCGCCTTGCAAGGCGAGTTCTTCCAGCACAAAGAGACTCTGACTGAGTTCCGGCGAATCCTGTCGATGTGCGGCACCATCTATCTGGTGCCACTGCCCCTGGGCGTGAGTGCGTACGTGAAGGGTGGCAGCATCGACGTGCCTGGCTTCCATGCCGTGTGCGTGCCAGGAGGCATGTTCTTCGACGATCGCTGGGTCTACTTCTGCTTCACGATAAATTGGGATGCCCCCGGGGAGATGGACGCCAGCACGGTCAGCGCCTTTGTCGCAGCGATCAATCAGGCGCTCACCATTGTGAAAGGTGCGCTTTCGGCATAAGCAACGATGAAAGGCGGTCCCGGCACAACAATGCTCGTCCGTCACAGACGATTCCGGCGAATGTCTAACCCTAACGGGGCAGAAGGCGGCGTAGAGACGTACATCATCCGGGAGCGGTAAAGAACTGAGTTATGGGAGAAAGGACCTATGAAACATCTGGCCCAAGGATTTTTGCGTTGTACCGGGAGGGGAATCATGCCTGCAGCTGCGCGCTGTACTCGCCTTGTTGCAATCGCGTTGATACCCGTTCTCCTGCTCTGCGGCCTCGGTAATGTCGGGGCGCAGAACACCGCACCGGGCGGCCTACAGATCTATTACCTTAGTCGGGATCCCTCGCCGAACGAGCTCGCCGCCGCGAAGCGGTCGCTCGCGACTGGGGCAGTGGTATTTACGGACGGAATCTCTGTGATCGACTTCGACGGCTTGCTGGGTGTAGGCGTTGGCAGTCTGCGCTCACGAGAGATCAACCCCCCGGCGGTAGCAGCACGCATTGCTCAAGACGGGGCACTCCACGACTTCGTCTACTATCAACGCTCCGCGGGGTGCGACCCCCAGACCGCGTTCAATGCCTGGGTTGACCATCAGACGTCGAATGACCAGTCGGTACCTGAACTCTGGACTCAGTTGAGCGAGGACACCGTCGCATACTGCAGCCCCAACCAGAACTACATGGCAACGTTGCGCAACTCAGTCAGCACCGACTGATTGGCCGCGTTGATCTCAAGCGCGCGGTGGACGAATACCCAATCCGAAAATGCTCCGCGGGCGAACGTCCCGAGCCGCAATCGTAGTGCGTCCAGATCATGATCGGCGGCCTCCGCCGTCGCTCGGGCGACTTGCGTGCGTGCGTCGAGCGTTCCCCACCAGAGCAGCGGCTGACTCACCTCAACATCGCCCATCGCTCCCATTGCGCTGCCGAACGTGCGCGGCGCAGCCGAGATGCTTAGCGTTGGATCCTCGAGCGCACCGGCAGGCCTGATCTGCGCAACGGCGGCCGCCACGGCTTGCCGCATGGCCTCGAGGCTGGCGTTATGAGCGAAAACGGCTGCGGTGAAGGCGTCCGCACTCAAAGGCGTTGTCAGAGTCGAGGTATCGACAGCGGGCTGCTCGGCCCCCTGCGCCGCCGCCAAAGTGACGAGCAGCGCCAGGCCGGACAAACCGGCGAGGCGGCACCAATGCTGATGCACGAGAGACTCCTTCTGCGGGTCGGGATCGCACGCGATCCAACACGCGCACGCGTTTGGCGCGCGCGGCTATGACGCAGAGGAGATCGTTAAATTCTTAGACGCAGAGTGGCAAGGTAAGTATGCCGACCGGTGAGCGCGGCCAGCAGAGTGATTGGCGGTCCTTGCGGCGGCTGCTTTTGATGCGCCGCGACGGGGGGCTCGGGCCAAACGGGCGCGAGTAAGTGAACGCCCTGGCCGCTGCGTATCTCGGGTGCCACGGCGCGTGTGGTTTGCCCCGCCTGGTCATACGCGGCTTGGATGGTGGCAGCGCAATCGAACACGCATACCGTTGCGCCCGCACAGCTACCTTCTGCACCGGTGGAATTCTGGCCTGACATCGGGCAGCAGGGCATGCCCTTTGAAGCCCACGAAGTCTGCGCGCAGGCCAGAGTAACGTGGGCATGCCCGAGAGCCAGGGCGACCAAAAGTACGGCCGCGACGCGACGCATTTGAACCCAAAGCGCTCTCATTGCAGCTCGATACTAGCCGAGGGCCCCAGGCAACGCCACCACGCATCCTTTTGATCTGGGCAGACCCGGGCGAAGAGTGATTCGACTCACATTCCGCTGTTGATACGCCGTTTCACGAGGAGCCAGTTTGCGGTGGTCAGGAGCCCTAAGATCATTCCGATCTGCATCATGATCCCGAAGACGACATTCGGCGACTATGGTTGACGCGAGTAGGCGGACGCACAGTGCCCCCGGAATCTTCACCAGATATTATTCATGATAGTGCGCGCCGAGGTAAGAATGTCGCCGAGATCCCCGCGGCTGCGAAGCCGCGAATTCTTGGTCGGTCGATTTTCGGTAGACGCCAACGCGCCGCGCGCGCTGGATGAGCCACTCAGATCGGACGAAGCGCACCGGTCTCATCGTGTGGGTGAGGATCGATCCGCGCAGCCTGCTTGCCCATTTTGTCCTTCGCCATTTCGAGGGCAAAATGCGCCTGCAAGTTGATCCAGTAGGCATCTGAAGTTCCGAAGTACGCTGACAGCAGTACCGCCATCTCGGGCGAAATCGCGCGCTTTTCCCGCACGATGTCATTGACCCTCGGTAACGGCACAGCAAGGGCCTTCGCCAATGCATACGCCGACAAACCCACGGGCTTCATGAACTCCTCCCGCAGGATCTTCCCCGGATGCGTGAGCTTGATCTTTCGTGTCGCCATGATTCATCTCGTCCTAGTGATAATCAGCAATCTCGACATCGGAGGCGTGGCCATTCTGCCATCTGAAACAGATCCGCCATTGCTTATTGACCCGAATGCTGTACTCACCCTTTCGATCGCCCTTCAGCACCTCGAGTCGATTCGATGCCGGAATCGATAAGTCCTTCAAGTCTCCTGCGGCGTTCAGCTGCTGCAGCTTCATGAGCGCCCGCTCTTGGATATCTCGTGGAAAACGCTTGGAGTACTCGCGCCTCCAGACCCGTTCGGTCTCCTTGTCGCGAAAGGACTTGATCACATCTTATAGTAACGACAGGCATTAGTATCGTCAAGCGTTACTACAGGTGACCTTGCTGGGGACGAGGATTGCGCTCGGTCGGCATCGGACGCCGCTTGTAGCCGGAAGTCCAACAGCAGCCACAACCGCAGTGCATGCGCGAGAATCCTTCCCCGCGGACTTTCCTAGGACCGAACCGCCGGTAGAATTCCGGTAGACGTTGACGTCGAAATCAGCTGGCTTTTTCCTGCAGAATTACGAGGATCATCGACGAGGCCAGCCAGTAACCCGCTGGTTTCACCCGCGAACCCTCTGCTAACCGGCGACTACGCCTTCTCCCCCACTTGTAACTCCGCAGATTTAAAGGGGACCCCACACCCTCCAATCCCGCAGTACCCATCCGGATTCTTCGCCAGATACTGCTGGTGATAGTCCTCGGCGTAGAAGAACGGCGGCGCGTCGACAATCTCCGTAGTGATTGTCCCGAGGCCGGCGGCGGTTAAGCGCGCCTGGTAGGCCCGCTTGGACTCCTGCGCGGCCGCACGCTGCTCGGGGTCCGTCACATAGATGGCCGAACGGTACTGCGTGCCGACGTCGTTTCCCTGTCGCATACCCTGAGTCGGATCGTGCGACTCCCAGAACAGCTTCAGCAGGTCCTCATAGTCGATCTTCTCCGGGTCGTAGATCACACGCACGACCTCCGCATGACCGGTGTCGCCACTGCAGACCTCCTCATAGGTCGGGTTGGGCGTAAAGCCCCCCGCATACCCGACCGAGGTCGAATAAACCCCGGGAAGCTGCCAGAACAGCCGTTCGGCGCCCCAAAAGCAGCCAAGTCCGAAGACCGCTTCGCGCATCCCCGCCGGGAATGGGGGCACAATCTTGTGACCGTTCACAAAGTGCGTGGCGGGTACTTTGAGTGGCGTGCTACGTCCCGGAAGAGCCTCTTCCTGTACGGGCATCGTAGCTTTCTTGTGAAACAGCGCCATAACGACCTCCGGTTGACGGGTTCACTTTCAGGAGGCGGTAAGTGTGGGGATCTGCGCGGCCCGACTCAAGGCTCCGGGCGCCCTCAGCCGCCCGGAATGTCAAAATTCCGCCACGCTTGCCGTCCCGCGCGGGCGCACCGTAAGCTTTGCCTCGCATGGGCATCAGTCAACCACAGAACCTCCGCGCCCCGCCGATCGAGGCGCTGCGCCCTTACGGGATCCGCGTAAGCCTTCCAGCCGGGGATCCGTTCCGCAAGCTCCTGGGTACAGAGTGGCAGCGCCTGCACTGGTATGCGACGCCCGATGAGCGGGATGCCGCCATCGCGGAAATGAGTCGCCGGCACGAGTACTCGCGCTCGGGCGACAAGTACTCGGGCTCGGGCGACAAACCGGCACTGGTGTTTCAGAAGATCGAGAAGCTCGCCGAGAGCCGCGGGCTCTAGTGATCCTTGCCGTTGCGGTCGGCGCGTTGCGCGTGCCGCTCTGCGACCCATAGCGAAAGGAAGACGCCGGTGAACACCGCTGAGAACTTTCCCTACGCCACGCATCTGGACGTGAAATTCGCCCCGCTCGCTGTGGTCAACGTGCCCGCGCTCATCGCGCAGTGCAAGGACCGCTGGTATAACCAGACGCTGTGTGAGGTGAACGATTCGGTCATTCGGCTGGGAGTGCTGCAGGGGGAATACCACTGGCACAAGCATGACCACGACGACGAGTTCTTCTTTGTGCTCGAAGGTCGCTTCTTCGTCGATCTGGAGGGGCGTTCCGTCGAGCTTAAGCCACTGGAGGGCTTTGTGGTGCCCAAGGGGATCGTGCACCGCACGCGCGCCCCCGAGCGCGCGGTGATCCTGATGGCGGAGACGCGTGCGATCGTGCCGACTGGAGATACTTAGCGAAGCTTCGGCCGGCAGCGCTAGAACACATGCCCGAGCACAAGATACCAGGCCTGGTTACCGTGCTCGTCGAAGCCGGTAGCCAGATACAACGGCCCGAGGAACGTGTCGAGCCCCAGAAAGATGCTCGCATCCTTCTGCGTATTGCTGAAACTCGCCTCACTGCGCGTCTGCCAGACGTTGCCCGCTTCGAGCGACATCCCGATATAGGTCGGTACGTCAAGATAGCCGGGGCCGCCGCGGCCGATCTGCCGGTAGTAGATCAAGCGCATGATGCCGAAGTTCGGACCCAAGAGTGAGTTGGCGCGCAAGCCCGAGAGATTCAGAAAGCCGCCGAGCGAATACAGCTGATTGACGTCCGTGACCTGCGCCTGCGCCGTCATGCCGCCGGATGCGGACAGCTGAAACGTATCCCGACCAAACGAATAGGCGCCGATGTAGTTGAGCGTCACCTGATCGGAGGGCTGTTGGGTTGCCGACACGTTGCGCACTCCGGTCCACTGCAGCACCCCCTGCTGCCCATAGTGGGGGAAATTGATGTCATCCAGGCGATCGTAGGTGAAGCGCACGAAATAGTTGGTCGTATCCCACGGTTCATTGGTCAGGTCGGGAAGATTAGGATCCGCAGGATCGCCGATCTTCAGCCGCACATGCCCCGTCTCTTGAAACACACCCGCGCGAATCTCGCCCCAGTTGCTGAACTGGCGGCCGAAGTCCGTGCCGTAGTCGAAGATATGTATGCGGTACTCCGCGAGGATATCCTGGTTCTGGAGCACGTCGACGTCACGCGACAGCGTCTGCACGTGCGGCATGACGAACCACCCGGAAAACTGCGCGAGCGGCAGGAACAGTTCCGTTGATACCTGTGAGATGTTGCCGATCTGTAGATCCGTGGCCCACTCGCCCGCATTGGGTGTGATATCCGGCACGACGAAACGGACCGCGGCGTTGTAGGTCGAATTGCCCTCGAAGTCATCCTGCAGGCTCAGGCCAAAGCGCATGTAGCTGGGACCTTGCGAATTCGGGCGTGCATCGATCGCGAGCCCATAGCGGTCCGCGTCCTCCACGACGTGATAGTCGAGTGTGTCAAGGCCGCCGCGGCCGTAGACCGCGGTGATGCGCTGCGCGACGGCATCGGGGTCGAGTGGCTTGCCGATCAGGCCCTTGAACAGACTGTTGGCGGAGGGCACGTAGTGCACCGAGCCGGGGTCGACCCGGACGAAATCGATCACTGGGGGTGGTCCACGCGGCGCCTCCCGGCGCGCAAAGTAGCTTTGCATCTGCGGCACGCTCACCCCGAGGCTAGCGAGCTGCGCGGACTTGGCGCGCGCCGCGAGCTCGCCAGCGCTGATCACGCGCGCAACCACTCCGAAGTCAAACGAGGAGGTGTTGCCGAGTTGCGGCTGGATAAGAATATCCTGCGGCCGCAACGTGGCCAGCTGTGCCTGCGCGTTGCGGCGGATGAGTATTGCCAGCATCTGGTTAGAGATCACCGGGATACTGGTGAGCTGCTCGCGCGGCAGCAGCGGAAAGCCGACATCCACGACGATGACGATATCGACACCCATGGCGCGTGCGATGTCGACCGGCACGTTGTCGGCGATACCGCCGTCAACCAGCAGCCGCCCGTCGCGTTCCACGGGCGCGAACACCCCCGGCGCCGACAGACTCGCTCGCATTGCCGTTGTCAGGTCCCCCGAGCCCATGACGACGCCCTCGCCGGTCTCCAGGTCAGTGGCGACCGCCCGAAACGGTGTGGGCAGATCATCGAAGTTGCTTAAACGCGCGACCGGCAACGTCAGGCGCCGCAGCGTCTCGGTCAGGCGTTGCCCCTGGATCAGGCCGCGCGGCAACACCACCCGCCCGTCGCGCAGGCCGAGCGGGAACTTCACCAGAAATTCCTCATCCTCCTGCTTGCGTCGCAGGTCCAGGTCCTCCCGCGCCGGCCGATCACGAAAAGCGTCCCGCCAGTTGAGCGAGGTCATCAGCCGCTCGATCTGCCGCGCATCAAGACCGCTGGCGTACAGCCCGCCCACCACCGCTCCCATGCTGGTACCGGCGATCGCATCGACCGGCACACGCAGGTCTTCAAGGACCTTGAGCACGCCCACGTGGGCTGCGCCGCGGGCACCGCCACCGGAGAGCACCAGACCGATGCGCAGGCGGTGTGGCGGCTCGGCGGGCGCGGCGGGGGCTTCGGTGGCGGTCTGTGCGTAGCCGGCTGGCGGAGATGCGAGCCACAAAACTGTGAGGAAAAGACTCAGTACCCCGAGACGGGGCGTGACCGCCCGTGTAGAACTCACGGGCCGAAGAATAGCAGCATGCGGGCGCAGAAGCGCTGCACTCGCGAGCAAGCGTTGCGATCAAGGATAATGTTGCTATGACCCGAACTCTCCCACCCCGGCGCGCGCACGCGGGCCCGTTGCTCGCCGGCGCACTCGTGCTGGTCGCTAGCGCTCTGGCGCAGGAGGCGCGTGCGCAGTCGCGCGGCGCGAGCGACTGGGGTTTCTACGGCGGGGATGCCTTCGGCCGCCGGTTCTCGAGTCTGGATCAGATCAACCGCGGCAATGTCGCGCATCTGGAACTGGCGTGGCGCTACCGCACCGGGGAACTCGGCGCCGGCTTCACCCGGGCGGGCAAGATGACGTTTGAGGCAACACCCGTGCTCGCTTATGGCGCGTTGTACCTCGAGACGGCCACTAACATCGTCATCGCCCTCGACGCGCTCACCGGCAAGGAACGCTGGCGCTTTGATCCGCACATCGACCGCTCGCGCCGTTACGCGGAAGCGACCTCGCGGGGCGTGAGCCTGTGGGAGGACAGTGAGCTGCGCCAGGTGACGGTGGCGTGCCGCCGGCGCGTGTTCACGGGCACGCTGGATGCACGCCTGCTGGCGCTGGATGCTGACGGCGGGCGCCCGTGCGAGGGCTTCGGCCATGGCGGTGAGGTCGACCTCACCCAAGGCATCCGTATCCGCGATGTGGGTGCGTATCTGGTTACCTCCCCGCCTGCGATCTACGGCAACCTCGTGATCGTGGGCTCCGCCATCGGCGACAACCGCGCCGTGAGCGTGGAACGCGGCATCATCCGCGCCTTCGATGCGCGCAGCGGCGCGCAGGTGTGGGCGTTCGATCCGATTCCTGACTCGCCCAACCATCCGGCCGCCGGTGAGTGGGAAGCGACGCAGGCGCAGAACACCGGCGCCGGTAATGCCTGGGGCGTCATGACGGTCGATGAGGAGCATGGCCTGGTGCTGATCCCGACCGGCTCGGCGAGTCCGGACTTTTATGGCGGCCTGCGCGTGGGCTCCAATCGCTTTGCGGATTCCTTGCTCGTGCTCGAGGCGGGGACCGGCAAGCTCGCCTGGCAGCAACAACTGGTACATCACGACCTGTGGGATTACGACGTGGCCGCCCAGCCGGTGCTCGGTGATGTGGAGATGGTCGGTGCGCCGGTGCCGGCCGTCATTCAGGCGACCAAGACGGGCATGCTGTACGTGTTCGAGCGCACGCGCGGACGGCCACTCTTTGGCATCAGCGAGAAAGCGGTGCCGCCGAGCCAGGTCCCCGGAGAGCAGGCGTCGCGCACGCAGCCCTTCTCGCAGCTGCCGGCGCTGGTCTCGCAGGCGCCGGTGCGCCCGGAAGACGCCTGGGGGCTCACCTTCTGGGACCGCGGTAAGTGCCGCGACCTCATCCGCTCGTTGCGCAACGAGGGCATCTTCACGCCGCCGGACGTGCACGGCACGCTGCTGACGCCCGGCTACATCGGCGGGGTGAACTGGGGCGGCATCGTGTTTGATGAGCAGCATCAGCGTCTCATTGCCGCCGTCAATCACCTGCCCATGGTGGTCACCCTGCTCTCCCCGGCGCAGCTTGACGCGCAGTTGCGCTCGGACGATTACCCGCACTCGGAGTTCGGCCGGCAGGCCGGCGCGCCCTACGCCATGCGCCGCGAGCCCCTGCTCTCGCCGTTCGGGCTTCCCTGCACCCCCCCGCCCTGGGGTACGCTCGTGAGTGTCGACCTGCGACGCAACCGCATCGTCTGGCAGGTCCCGCTCGGCTCGACCGAGGGACTGACGCCGTGGTTCGTGCCGGCGCGTGATTTCGGCATGCCGAACATGGGCGGCCCGATCGCCACTGCGGGGGATCTGGTATTCGTCGGCGCGGCGCTGGACAGTTACCTGCGCGCGTTCGATATCGAGACCGGACGCGAACTGTGGAAGTTCAAGCTCCCCGCGGGCGGTCAGGCAACGCCCATGACCTACCGCGCGGGACCTGATCAGCGTCAGTACGTTGTCATCAGCGCCGGGGGTCACGGGCCGCTCGGAACCCCGCGCGGCGACTACGTCATGGCTTTTGCCCTGCCGCGAGCGGCGGCGCCGGCACACTAACATTGCGCGGAGAACGATCCGATGCCTTGGTTCCTGATTCTTTCGCTCCTCATACAGGCCGCGTTCATCGTTCATGTCATCAAGACCGGACGCAATCAACTGTGGATCTGGGTGCTGATCATTCCGGCCATCGCGCTGCCCGGTATCGTCGCCTACATCGCCATCGAGATCATTCCGGGGCTGCTGCGCAGCCGCACCGCGCAGCGCACCGCGCGCGGTTTTCGCAAAGCGGTCGATCCGGGCCGCGAGCTGCGCCGCTACGAGACCGAAGCACGCATCGGCAGCAACGTCGCCAGCCGCCAGCGCTACGCGGAGGAACTGGTTCGCCATGAGCGCTATGACGAGGCGATCGCCCAGTACCGTCAGGCGCTCACGGGGCTGTACGAGCATGACCCGAACTTGATGCTCGGGGTGGCGCAGGCGCAGTTTGGCAAAGGAGACGCGAGCGGCGCGCGCGCTACGCTCGATGAGCTCATCCGCCTGAACCCGGATTTCCGCTCCCCCGCAGGACATCTGCTGTATGCGCGCGCGCTCGAAGCGGAGGGCAATGTGCCCAAGGCCCTCGAGGAGTATCGCGTGGTGGCCGGCTCGTTCCCGGGTGCCGAAGCGGCCGTGCGTTACGCGCAGTTGCTGCAGGCACGGGGTCACAAAGAGGAGGCGCAGAAAGTCGCCCGCGAGTTACTGCAGCAGGCGCGCATCGCGCCGGGGCACTACCGGCGCGCGCAGCGCGAATGGCTGGAGGCGGCTGAGCGTCTGGTGTGACGCCGCGCGGCGAGTACGCCCAGGCACCCCAGGGCGGTGAGCGTGAGCCAATCGAGCGCGCCACCGCCGCCACCGGATGTGCCACTGCTGCTGGCGGCCGTCTCGGTCGGGGGCGCCGTCACGGTGTAACTGACCGGAGTGAGGCAGGCGTTCTGCCCCGCGTTCGCCGGCGCCGCAGAATTGGCCGCGAAGGAAGTGAGGAGGACCATGGCGCTGTCGGTGCGACCCTCATTATCCGTAACGGTCAACAACAGCTGGTAGACGCTCGAGCCGGTGGGTGCGAGCACGCTGGCATGCGCGCTGTTGCCATTCTGAATCGGCGGCCCGTTCGCCGGATCCACCAGCGTCCACTGGTAGCTCGTGATCTTCGCCCCGCAGGCTGCGGCGCTGCCGCTGCCGTCCAGCGCGAGCGCTACGCCCGGTGTGACTCGCGGCAGGGCGACGGCGGCGATCGGCCGCAGCGCCTGTTGCACGGCTCCGTCGGCGTTCGCCATACCCGCGCCGCACACCGCGGTCGTGCAGGCGCATTCGCTGGTCTGCAGATCCTGCGGACCGGCGGGCGGATGACAAACTGTCAGCCCCGCCGGGGCCGGGAAGGGCACGGTGACACCCAGCTGCAGGCGCGCGATGAGCTGGTTTGCATTGAGATTGCCGTTCACCGCGAGCATGAGGCCGGCGATGCCGGCCACGATCGGCGCGGAGAAGCTGGTACCCACGTTGAAGTTCAATTCGTTGGTGTAGGTATTGGTCGCCGGCGTCGTGGTGCCGCTGTTAGTCGTGGTCTCGATGGAAAAGAGGCACGGCTCACCGGCCCCGGAATTGACGCAGTTGCCCGCCGGGGCGCTCAGGGCGATCTCGGGGCCCAGACTGCTGAAGCCAACCTTGGTGCCCACCTGGCGTAAACCGGCGACGCCGGCGACGCCGACACAGTTGGCCGGTGTATCCACCGGACCGCCCTCGTTGCCGGCCGAGACCACCACGAGCACGCCCTCGCTCACCAGGGTATCGACGATGTCCTGATAACTCTGCGGGCAGCTGCCGGCGGCCCCGAGGCTCATGTTGAGGATCTGGGCGGGATAGGGATTATTGGGCACCCCCCCGACGGGGTTACCGGCCGCCCAGGCCATGCCGGCGAGGATGTCCGAGTCATACCCACCGCACTTGCCGAGCACGCGCACGGGCAGAATCCAACCGCTCCAGGTCAGGCCGGCGATACCCACGCCGTTGTTGCTGATCGCCCCCAAAATCCCGGCCACCCGCGTGCCGTGCCAGGAGCTCTCGGAGACCGGGCAGTTCGCAAACACGGGGTCTTTCTGGTCGGCGATGGAGATCCAGTCCCCAGGATCTGAAGCATCCGGGTTGCGCCCTTCCCCGTCGTTTCCCGTGAGCACGGAACTGATCATGTCGTAGCCGGGCAGCAGGCGGTTGGCGGTGCTGCTGCGCAGATCCGGATGATCGAACCGCACGCCCGTATCCAGTTCGGCGATCACCACCCCATTGCTGCCGGTCGTCAAATCCCAGGCGTCGATCGCATCCACGGCCGAGGGTTGCACGTCCTGCAGGTACCACTGGCCGGCGAAGAGCGGATCGTCCGGGGTCGCCTGTGCGTAGCGGCGCGCATCCGGCTCGGCGTACTGCACCTCGGGGCTCGCGCGCAGGAGTGCCAGGGTCTGGGCGGCGGGCGCGTCGCTTTGCACGCGCAGCAGATGGATGCCCGCGGTGATGTGACGGGCTTCAACTACGTGCAGTCCCGCACGCGTCGCCAGGGCACTCAGATCAGCGGGGGCCGCAGCATGCGTGCGCCACTTGACGATAAAGCGCAGCACCGGGGCTGCCGCGCTGACATCTGGGGCGACGGACTGGGCCGCAGCGCCGCAGGACATAAGCACGGTCAACAACAGCAGCCCGCCACGACGGACGCAAAAGCGAAAGATGCGCATGCGCGCAGACGATACCGCAAGGTGCGCGTCGCAGCCGTGCTTTAGCGCGCAGAGGGTGATCGGGTTCGCGTTCCGCGGGGAATCTGCTGAGTGATGCAATGGATGTTACCGCCGCCGAGCAGGATCTCGCGCGCTGCAACGCCGACGATGCGGCGCGCGGGGAATAAGCGCTGCAGACGCCGCGCCGCGAGCCGGTCGGTGCGCGGATCGAGCAGCGGCATCACGATGCCGCCGTTGGCGATATAGAAGTTGACGTAACTTGCCGCCAGCCGCTCGCCCGCGATACGGGCGCGGGTGCCCTCGCGCGGCACGAGTCCGGCAGCCTCGCGGGCAGCAAGTTTCAGGGGCCCGGGCATCGGCAGGCGGCTCACCTTCAGAGGCCGTCCGCGGGCATCGCGCGCCGCACGCAGCCGCTCCGAGGCATCGAGTGAGATCGCGTACTGCGGATCACGCTGGCGCTCAGTCCAGGTGAGGCACACCTCCCCCGGACGCACGAAGCAGGCGAGATTATCGACGTGGCCGCCGGTCTCGTCATTCACCACTCCGCGACCGAGCCAGATGACCTGGCTTACGCCCAGGTACTCGCGCAGGGCGCGCTCGATATCCTGGCGCGACAGCCCGGGATTGCGATTGGGGTTGAGCAGACACTCCTCGGTCACGAGTGCCGTGCCCTCCCCGTCCACGTGAATCGCGCCGCCCTCGTTCACCAGCGGCGCGCGATAGCGCCCACAGCGCTCGATTTCGAGCACTTTGCGTGCCACGAGATCATCCTGGTCCCACGGAAAATACAACCCGCCGTTCAAGCCTCCCCAGGCATTGAAGTGCCAGTCAACGCCGCGCACGCTGCCGCGCCGATTCACCACGCAGGTGGGACCGACGTCGCGCATCCAGCTGTCGTCGTGCGTCATCTCCACCAGGCGCACGCGCTCCGCCAGCACCGCTCGCGCGGCCGTGAAGTACGCGGGCGACACCCCGACCGTCACGGGCTCGAACTGGGAAATAGCCGCCGCGACCTGTGCAAACGCCTGGTGCGCCGGACGCGCGGCCTCGCGCCAGTTATCGGGTCGCTCCGGCCAGAGCATCCAGCAGCCGGCGTGCGGCTCGAATTCCCCCGGCATGTGAAAGCCGTCCGAGGCCGGAGTGCTCTCAAGGGCGGGCGTCATGCTTGCGCAGGCGACTGTTTCGGAACCCGTAGACGGCGTAGATCGACATGCCGATGACGGTCCAGACGAGCAAACGGATCCAGGTGCCGTGAGAAAGGGTAAGAGTCAGGCCACAACACACCAGAAAGCCGAGTATGCAGGTGAAGGGCGCCCATGGAACCCGGAACGGCCGGGGGACATCCGGACGCGTGTGGCGCAACACCAGCACTCCGAGGCACACCACTGCGAACGCCAGCAGGATGCCGATGGAAACGAGATCCGCGAGCACGTCGAGTGGAAAGGCTCCGGCGATCAGCGCCGCGCCGATACCGGTGATTACGGTTGAGACGTGCGGAGTCTTAAAGCGCGGGTGACAACGGCTCATGGAAGGCGGCAGCAGCCCGTCATCCGCCATGGACAGCAGGATACGCGGCTGGCCCAGGAGCGAGGTCAGGATGACCGAAGTCATGCCGGCGATGACGCCCAGCTTGACCGGCCAGGACAGCCACGCGAGCTGCGGGTGAGCATCGAGTGCCACGGCGACGGGCGCGGCGACATTGAGTTTCTGGTACGGGACCATTCCAATCAGAACGCTGGACATGGCCACGTACAGCACGGCGGATATCACGAGCGCCCCAAGAATGCCCAATGGCAAATCGCGCTGGGGATTGCGGCTTTCAAGGCCCATAGTGGAGGCGGTGTCGAAGCCGACATAAGAAAAGAAGATGATGCCCGCACCCTGCAGCACGCCGCTCAATCCGAAATGACCAAAGGTTCCCGTGTTGGCGGGTACGTACGGCCTGAAGTTCGCGGGGTCCACAAACTTAAGCCCTGCGATCACGACGATCAGGATGATTGCGACCTTTAGGGTCACCATGAGGGTGTTGGCACCCGCGGACTCGCGCACACCCACGTACAGCACGACCGTCATCGCCAGCACGATCAGCACGGCGGGCAGATTGATAATCGCACCGGTGCGCATGAGGTGCTCGTGCGCATCCAGCCCGAGAGGCGCATTAACAAGGGACGGCGGCAGTTGGATGTGAGCATCACCGAGCAGGTTAACCACGTAGGCGGACCAGCTCACTGCCACGGTCGAGGCCGAAATCGCATATTCGAGCAGTAGATTCCAGCCAATGAACCAGGCGAGCGCTTCACCGAGCGTTGCGTAGGTATAACGGTAAGCGCTCCCGGGCACCGGCAGAAACGCGGCGAACTCCGAGTAGCACAGCGCCGCGAGCATGCTGCCGAAGGCTGCAATCAGCAGCGACAGCGTGATCGCTGGGCCCGTCTGCGTAGCGGCAACCTGGCCGGTCAGCACAAAGATTCCAGTGCCGATCGTGGCGCCCAACCCGATCGCAGTCAGGCCCCAAGGTCCGAGCACCTTCTTAAGGCGACTCTCGCCGACCACCTCGGTCGGATCGACCGGCCGGATGGCGCACATCTGTCTGAGGATCGAGCGTTTCGCCGCCGCCGGACCACCCCCATGCATATGCATAGCGTTTGACATTCGCACTTTCGTTTCTGGGCAGCCCCCCGGCGTGCTCCGCGCCAGCAGTGTCGCACAGGCGCGTCCGGCTTTGGTACGCGCCGCGTCCGGTGCAGCTCGTGTGCTAGCATTGCGCGCCCGGCGAGGCTGCCACGCCGGTGATCCTCGAGGAGAGCCCCATGACCACGCCGACGAGCCCCAAGGTGACGCCGCCCGCCGCGGGCGCGAAGATCACCGTCACGAACGGCAAGCTGAGCGTGCCGGAGAACCCCATAGTGCCCTTCATCGAGGGGGATGGCACCGGGCCGGATATCTGGCGCGCCTCCGTGCGCGTCATGGATGCCGCGGTCGCCAAGGCTTACGGGGGCAAGCGGCGCATCCACTGGATGGAGGTGTACGCCGGCGAGAAGGCGAACAAGCTGTTTAACACCTGGCTGCCGGAGGAAACGGTCGCCGCGTGTCGCGAGTACCTCGTGTCCATCAAAGGTCCGCTCACCACGCCGGTGGGCGGTGGCATCCGCTCGCTGAACGTCGCGCTGCGACAGATGCTGGACCTGTACGTGTGTCTGCGCCCGGTGCGCTGGTTCAAGGGCGTACCCTCGCCCGTGAAGCACCCCGAGAAGGTCGATATGGTGATCTTCCGCGAGAACACCGAAGACATCTACGCCGGCATCGAGTTCGAGGCCGGCACGCCCGACAACCGGAAGTTCCTGGAGCTCTTCCGCCAGGCCTTCCCCAAGGCGTATGCCAAGATCCGTTTCCCGGATAGTTCCGGCATCGGCATCAAGCCTGTTTCCAAGGACGGCTCTGAACGCCTCATCCGCGCGGCGCTCGAGTACGCGATCACTAACCGGCGCAAGAGCCTCACGCTGGTACACAAGGGCAACATTCAGAAATTCACCGAAGGCGCATTCCGCAACTGGGGCTACCAGCTCGCCGAGCGTGAGTTCGCCGCCGAGGTGTATACCTGGGAGCAGTGGGAGCGCACCAAGTCCGCCAAGGGCGAGCCGGCGGCGAATGCGGAAATGGCGGCTGCCAAACAGGCCGGCCGCGTCATCATCAAGGACGCCATTGCCGACATCACGCTGCAGCAGGTACTTACGCGCCCGGAAGAGTTCGACATCATCGCGACGCTTAACCTGAACGGGGATTATCTTTCGGACGCCCTCGCTGCGCAGGTTGGCGGCATCGGCATCGCCCCGGGCGGCAACATCAACTACCTCACCGGGCACGCGGTGTTCGAGGCGACGCACGGCACGGCGCCGAAGTACGCCAACCTCGACAAAGTGAACCCCGGCTCGGAAATCCTTTCCGGTGAGATGATGTTCCGCTACATGGGCTGGGTCGAAGCGGCGGACGCCATCATCTCTGCCATGGACAAGACCATAGGACAGAAGATCGTCACCTATGATTTTGCCCGTATGATGGAAGGTGCGCAGGAAGTCTCCACCAGCGGTTTCGCCGACGCCCTCATCCGGAACATCTAGCGCCATGCGGCGGCCGCACAGCCTGCGCCGCCCGTCGCTGCCGCCCCGATGACCGGATATTCCGGCACGCCCCTGGCAAAGAAGCTCGGCCTGCGCGAGGGCAGCCGGCTGTTCGCGCACGCCGCGCCGGAGCACTATGCGGCCCTGCTGGCGCCCCTGCCGGCCGGCGTGCGCCTCGTGGCGCGCTTGGATCAATCCACGGACATCATTCATGTGTTTGCGCTGCGGCGCGCGGCGCTCATCCGGGCACTACGCCGTATGCTCAAGACCATGCGACCTGATACCGCCATCTGGGTCAGCTGGCCGAAAAAATCCTCCGGAGTCGCGACCGACCTCACGGAAGACGGAATCCGCGAAATTGCTTTGCCGATGACGCTGGTCGACATCAAGGTGTGCGCCGTGGACGAGGTGTGGTCGGGGCTGAAGCTCGTGATCCGCAAGGCGGCGCGGCCCGCGGCCGACAAGCGCGCCGCGCGGAGAAAGTGAATATGCCCGCACACGCCGCCACCCTCCTCGAGTGGATCCGCAAGGTGCAGGCCATTGCGCAGAACGGCCTCGCCTTCAGCCAGGATCCCTTCGATCGCGAGCGCTATCTGCAGCTGCAGGAGCTCGCCGTGAGCGCGCTGCACACCGAGCTTGATGTTCCGCTCGAGCGCGCCGCAGCCTTTTGGGAGGGCGAGTACGGCTACGCAACCCCCAAGGTCGACGTGCGTGGGGCTGTGTTCGAGGACGAGCGGGTGCTGCTGGTGCGCGAGCGCAGCGACGGGCGCTGGACGCTTCCGGGCGGCTGGGTCGATGTCAATGATGCGCCCTCGCAGGCGGTGGCGCGCGAGATCCTCGAGGAATCCGGCTACCA
Organism: uncultured Pseudomonadota bacterium; assembly: GCA_963850955.1. GTDB lineage: Bacteria > Pseudomonadota > Gammaproteobacteria > Steroidobacterales > Steroidobacteraceae > 13-2-20CM-66-19. The sequence continues at coordinate 1,505,422 of CAWKMW010000004.1, read as the reverse complement.
GGCGCGCGCGGTGAAACTGGCTGCCCTGATCGACAGGAACCGGCACCCGCATCCGCCCAGCGTGCACCATATCTACAAGCTTATGTTTCTGTGCGAGCTCCTCGGTGGCCACGCCACAACCAGCCTCGAGACCGATGCGGTGGCTTTCTTCCCCCTCACGGGGCTTCCGGAGCTTTCCACCGGTCGCATCCTCAGCTCCCAGATCCAGCGGCTGTACCAGCATCAGCTCGATCGCACCCTTCCTACCGATTTCGACTGACGGGAAATGCGCCTGCATGACCGGGACGGCCACCCCCCCAAGTCTGAGCGCGCGCGAATGCGCGCAGCAGATCGTGGACGCCTTCGCGCGCTATAACGCCGAGTTTCGCGCCATCACCCGCCGCGCGCCGCAGCGCTTCGACAGCCGTGATGCGCACGGCAACCAGCAGGACGCGGTGGAACGCATTGAGCTCTACGACCGCTTCGTCAATCAGACCGTCACGGAGCTAAAGCAGGCCCTGGGCGAGCAGGCGCAGAATCGCGACCTGTGGAAGCTCATCCATAACGAATTCGCTGCCCAGATCGGCGATCTGCCCGATCCGGAGTTCACCAAGACCTTCTTCAGTTCGATCAGCCGCCGGCTCTTCGGTACCGTCGGCGTGGCACCGGACATCGAGTTCGTCGCCACCGATCTTGACCCGCTCGCTAACGTTCGCTCTGCGATCGGCACCAACCTGTACGTGAATCACGGCTCGCTGTCGCTGCTCTTTGAGGACCTGCTGGGCGACGTGCGTTTCCGCTCGCCGTGGCGCGATCTGGACAAGAGCATTGCCTACGTCGCCGCCGAAGTGAGGGCTGCGCTCAGTGCACACGGCGAGCGCCGCGAAGTGCAGCAGGTGGAGGTGATCCGGTCGGTCTTTTATCAGATCTCGCGCGCCTACATCGTCGGCAGGATCGTCGGGCGGCGCTTCGCATTGCCCCTCGTGATCGCGCTCAAGAACAGCGACAGCGGGGTGTTGGTCGACGCCGTCATGCTCGCGGAGGACGACATCAGCATCGTCTTCAGCTTTACGCGTTCATACTTCCACGTCGATCTTGAGCGGGTCGCCGAGGCCGTGGTGTTTCTCAAGGCGATCATGCCGCGCAAGCCGGTGAGCGAGCTGTTCACGGTGCTCGGCCGTGCCCGGCAGGGCAAGACTGAGCGCTATCGGGAACTCATGCGGCACCTGGAGCACACGGACGACCTGTTCACCGACGCGCCCGGCGAGCGCGGCCTCGTGATGGTGTGCTTCACGCTGCCCTCTTTCGATGTGGTCTTCAAGGTGATCCGCGAGCGCTTCGCCTACCCCAAGACCGTCTTACGCGATGAGGTGATGGCGAAGTACCGGCTGGTGTTCATCCACGACCGCGCCGGGCGCCTGGTTGACGCCCAGGAATTCCGGCGACTGCGCTTTCCGCGGGCGCGCTTCGCCCCGGCGCTGCTCGAGGAGCTGCAGCGCGAGGCCGCCCACACCGTGCATGAAGATGGCGCGGACCTGGTCTTCGATCACATGTATATCGAGCGGCGCATGACGCCGCTTAACCTGTACCTGCGCAGTGCCACGCCCCCGGCGGCCGAGCAGGCGGTGCTGGATTACGGGCAGTGCATCCGCGACCTCGCCTACACCAATATCTTTCCCGGCGATCTGCTTCTGAAGAATTTCGGCGTCACGCGCCATGGACGCGTCATCTTTTATGACTACGATGAACTGTGCCAGGTCACCGACTGCAACTTCCGCGACGTGCCGCAGGCGACCAACCCGGAGGATGAGATGCGGGGCGAAGCCTGGTTCTATGTCGGGGAGAACGATGTGTTCCCCGAGACCTTCATTCGCTTCCTTTCTTTCACTGACGAGCAGCGCGCCGCCCTGCTGCGCCTGCACGGGGAGATTCTCACCGCGGCGTTCTGGCGCGGCGTGCAGCAGCGCCTGCGCGAGGGCGAGGTCGTGGAAGTGCTGCCCTACCATCCGCACCGGGTGCGCGTGGCCGGCAGTCTGTAATATCAAGGCCCCTTAGGGTACGGCGTGCTCGCGTGCCGTCCCCGGCAGCGATGCCGCTCGCGTCAGCCCCGGCGCCGGCGCGGCGAGCTTGCCCAGAATCTGGTTGGCGCAGTCCCAGTCGACCAGATCCTCGAGGAAGGCGTTCACGTAGGCCGCGCGCCGGTTTTGGAAATCAAGATAGTAGGCGTGCTCCCACAGATCCAGCGCCAACAGCGCCACATCGCCGCGCACCAGGGGTGTGCCGGCGTTAGCGGTCGACTCGATCTGCAGCGTCTCGTCACGCCACACCAACCAGATCCAGCCGCTGCCGAAATGCGCGTGGGCGGTTTCCCTGAATTCCTGCGTGAAGCGCTCGAAGGAGCCAAAGCGGCGGCGAATCTGCTCGGCAACGGGGCCGTGAGCGCTGCCGCCGCCACGGGAGCGCATCGAGCGCCAGTAGAGATTGTGATTCCACACTTCTGCGGCCCAGCGAACCACGCTGTGCTGGGCGGGGTTACCCGCGGTGCTGCGAATGAGTTCCTCGAGTGAGAGCTCCGCCAGCGCAGTATCGCGGATCAGCAGTTGCAGTCGGTCATGGCACACGCGTTGGTGGCGCAGAAAGTGAAAAACGAGGGAGTCCCGCGACATGGCGGGCTCGAGATCCGAAAAATTGTAAGGCATCAGGGGCGACTCGATGTTCATGCGGCGTCCTTCCGGCAGGTTCGAATCAGGTAGTCGTGGGACCCCCCGCGCAAGCGTCGGTTCCATCGCAGCAGACTTCTTTACAGATCTTCGGCGCGTCGTTCAAAGCGCGTAATTTGCTACGAGGTGATGACAGCCACGGTTCGCAGGAACCGCGATGATTGCTCGGGCGGCGCAGGCGTTGCGCCGGCACCTCAGGCCGGAGCGGCCTGCAGTGCCTGAGCCAGATCCTGCAGCAGATCATCGACATCCTCGAGGCCGACCGACAGGCGCACGGTGCCATCGGTGATCGCGGAGATCCTTTGCTGCTCCGCGCTCAGCTCGCGGCCAGCCATCATATGGGCCGTCACCAGAAGTGACTCGGTGGAGCCGAGGCTCACCGCGAGCGCAAACAGCTCAAGATGATCTGCGAGGTGTCGCGCCGCCGCCGCACCTCCCTTGAGGTCAAGCGTGACGATAGTGCCGAAGTCCTGCATCTGTTGCGCCGCGAGTGCGTGCTGCGGATGCGTCAGCAGCCCGGGGTAGTGCACGCGCGTGACCGCCGGGTGCTGCGCCAGATAGTGCGCGATGCGCCCGGCGCTGGCGCACTGCGCCTGGTAGCGCGTGAAGTAGGTCTTCAGACCCCGCAGGATCAGATACGCGGCGTGCGGGTCGAGAGCGCCACCGAGCGCACCAAAGTCCGTGCGCAGGGCACGAATGATCTCCGGCCGGCCGATCACCGCACCGCCCATGACGTCCCCGGCGCCGGAGGCATACTTGGTGAGACTGTGGATAAACACGTCCACCTCATAACCGCCGTGCTGGTGAAAGCCGGCAAAGGTGTTGTCCATGACGCTGAGCGCGCCGGCCGCGTGTGCCAACCGGGTAAGCGCGGCCACATCGGCGATCTTGGTCATCGGATTGGTGGGGCTTTCAAAGAACACGAGGCGCGTCGCCTGGGCCGCAAGCGCGCGCTCCACGCCGGCCAGATCCTCGATGGAGAGCATGGTGTGCGTGACGCCGAAGCGACCGAGCAGCCGCCGGATCAGATATCGCGTCGGGTTATAGGTCTCGACGAAGCACAGGATGTGATCGCCCTGCTTGGTGAGCGCGAGCAGCGTCTGCGCAATGGCCCCGACGCCCGTCGCCGTCACCAGGCAATCGGAGCGTCCCTGCAGTTCGGCCAGCAGCAACTCGAGTTGACGCGTGGTGGGGTTCGAGGTGCGCGTGTAGAAGAATCCGGGTCGCTCGCCGCGCAGGTAGCGCTCGGTCTCCTCGAGCGTATCGAACTCGAACTTGACGGACTGGTAAATCGGCGCCACGAGCGGGCGGTTGCCGGGTGGCAACTCGACCTCCGGCGGATGATTGACACGAGTCGGCTTCTTCATCGTCAGGAACTCCCGCGCAGGCGCGCGGCGAACGCGTTGAGCCGCCGTGCCGCCTCATCGAGCGTCGCGTCCTTCTTGGCGATACACAGGCGCACGAACGACAGCGGCTGCGGCGTCTCATAGAACGGCGACAGCGGTATGGTGGCCACGAGTGCCTCGCTCAGCAGGCGCTCGGCAAAGGCGGTATCGTCGGCGGCCGCAAAGGCGCTGAAGTCCAGCAACTGAAAATACGTCCCCTGCGCGGGGGGCAACCCGAATCCGGAGCCGGCCAGCGCCGTACGCAGACGATCGCGCTTGTCCTGGAAGAAGGCCGCCAGTCCCCCACCGGCATCGGGGTGTTCTCCGAGGTAGGCCGCAATGGCGTGCTGCAGCGGGTGCGAGATGCTGAAGGTGTTGAACTGATGCACCTTGCGCAGCTCGCGCGTCAGCCTCACACCGGCGACGCAGTAACCAACGCGCAGTCCGGTGGCGTGCAGGGTCTTGCCGAAGGAGAACACCGCAAAGCTGCGCGGCGCGAGTTCCGGGTGCGTGAGCACCGAGTGGTGCTGGGCGCCATCGAAGACCACGTGTTCATATACCTCGTCGGAAAGCACCAGTGCGTCGCGGCCACGCAGCAGCACCGCCAAGGCATCCAGATCTACCGCGCTCGCCGTGGTGCAGGCCGGATTGTGCGGGCTGTTGAAGAGCACGAGCCGCGTACGCGCACTCATGAGACTGCGCACCCGCTCCCAGTCGTAGCGAAAGCCCGGCTGCGTGAGCGGCACGCGCAGACAGCGGCCGCCGGCGAGGCGCACGGCCGGCTCATAAGAATCGTAAGCCGGGTCGAACGCGATCACCTCGTCGCCCGCGCCCACGGCCGCCTGAATAGCCGAGAAGATCGCCTCGGTGGCACCGAGCGTAACCGTGATATCGGTCTCCGGATCAGCGTTCACCCCGTAGTAGCGCTTCAGTTTCTCGGCGATTCTCGCCCGCAGCAACGGCAGGCCTTCCATCGGCGCGTACTGGTTGTGGCCCGCGTGCATCGCCGCCGCCACAAGTTCGGTCAGGCGCGGGTCAATGTCGTAGTCCGGGAAGCCCTGCCCCAGATTCAGGGCATCCAGTTCACGCGCGCGCCGCGACATGACCGTGAAGATGGTCGTACCCACCTCCGGCAGCTTGCCGGGCCGGCCGCCGCGGTCAGAAGCTCTCATCGGCCGCCGCCAGTGCCGCGCCGATCACACCCGCTTGGTTGGCGAAGTGTGCGGCGCGCAGCTCGGCCTGCGAACGCAGCAAGGGAGCAAACTCGGCGAAGCGCTCGCTCACCGCGCCGCCGAGAATGAATACGTCGGGCCAGAAGAGCCGCTGCATCGCGGCCAGATACTCATTGACGCGCTCGACCCAGGCCGGAAAGTCAAGCTGCTCGAGCGTGCGCGCGTGCGCCGAGGCGCGCTTCTCAGCATCTACGCCGTGCAGCTCCAGGTGACCGAGCTCGGTATTGGGGAAGAGCTGGCCGCCGCTGAACAATGCCGTGCCAATGCCGGTGCCAAAGGTGAGCATGATCACGGTACCCGTGCAGTCGCGGCCCGCGCCCCAGCGCATCTCGGCCAGACCGGCCGCGTCGGCATCGTTGAGAAAGAGCACGGGCCGGGCCAGTTCCCGCGACGCGAGGCGCGCCGCAGCAGCACCGATCCACGTCTTATCGATGTTGGCCGCCGTGTGCGTGATGCCGTTCTTCACGACGCTGGGAAATGCGATGCCGACGCGCTGTCGCGCCGCGGGTAGGCGGCTCACGAGGTCCCTGATCAGCGCGAGCAGCGCCGAAGGGGTCGCCGGCTGCGGCGTGGGGACCGCCACCAGCTCCCCACTCAGGCGACCGGCAGCGACGTCGACCTGTCCGGCCTTGACTGAGGAACCACCCACATCGATACCGAGCACTGCGCGCACCATGCTTCGCTCACAGGTTGGCGGCGGCTGCCAGCTGCAGGTCGCGCACCCGGCGCTTCTCGCGGTAACGCATCCACACCGTCGAGATCGCGATTCCGGTTGCGACCAGCAGCACCATGATCGTAGCGAGCGCATTGACGTCGGGCGTCACGCCAAAGCGCACCTTGGAAAAGATGACCATCGGCAGCGTGCTCGAGCCCGGGCCGGCGACGAACTGCGTGATGACCAGATCATCCCAGGAGAGGGTGAAGGCGAGTAGCCATCCCGAGGCGATGGCCGGCAGGATGAGGGGCAGCGTGATACGGAAGAATACCTTCAGCGGCCGGGCACCGAGATCCATCGCCGCCTCTTCGAGCGATTCATCGAACCCCACCAGCCGCGACTGCACCACGACCGTGACGTAGGCCATGCAGAAGGTGATGTGGGCGAGCGTGATGGTCACTGCCCCTACACCCTTGGGCCAGCCGATGAGCTGTTCGAGGGCGACGAACAGCAGCAGTAGCGACAACCCGGTAATGACTTCTGGCATGACGATCGGAGCGGTGGTCATCCCAGCGAGCAGCGTGCGGCCGCGGAATGACGCGAAGCGGGCCAGCGCCATGCCGGCCATCGTGCCAAGAATCACCGCGCCGCTCGCCGCGATCAGCGCGATGCGGATGGACAGCCATGCGGCATTCAGGATCTGCCCGTTGTGCACCAGCACTCCGTACCATTTAAACGTCGGGGAGTTGGCGGCATCCCACACCGTGACGAGGCGCGAGTTGTTGAAGGAGAACACCACCATTGAAACGATCGGCACATATAGGAAGATGAGCCCCAACACCAGCGCCACGCGCGTGAACAGACCCCGCGATTTCATTGGCCGGCCTCCAGCTCGCGCCGCTGGGCGCGCTGGAACAGCATGATGGGAATCACCAGCAACAAGAGAATGAGAATCGCTACCGCGCTCGCCACCGGCCAATCGCGGTTCTCGAAGAACTCATCCGACAACACCCGTCCGATCATCAGCTGATCGGTGCGCCCGAGCAGCGTCGGAATGACGTACTCACCGACCGCCGGGATAAAGACCAGCAGTGAGCCGGCGAGAATTCCGGGCAGGGACTGCGGCAGCGTAATGCGCAGGAAAGCGCGCAGGGGGCGCGCGCCGAGATCCGCCGCCGCCTCCAGCAACGCCGGGTCGTGCTTTTCAAGATTCGCGTACAGCGGCAGGATCATGAATGGCAAATACGAATACACGATGCCGATATAGACCGCAAAGTCGGTCTGCATGAGTACCAGCGGGTGCTTGATCAGGCCCAGATACAGCAACACATTGTTGATGACGCCGTTGTTGTTCAGCAGGCCGATCCAGGCGTACACGCGCAACAGGAAGCTGGTCCAGAACGGCAACACGATCAGCATCAGCAGCACCGTGCGCGTCGCCGGCGCGGAGCGCGCGATGGCGTAGGCCATCGGATAGCCGATGAGCAGGCAGCACAGCGTTGAGACGGCGGCCACTTTCAGTGAGTACAGATAGGAGCTCACGTAGAGCGAGTCGGTAAAGAGAAAGGTGTACGCCGACCAGTGCAGATCCAGCGAGGGTGAACCGTGGTGCCAGCTTATGAGAGGCGTGTACGGCGGTATTGCCAGGCGTACCTCCGAGAAGGAGATGCGGAACACGATCAGGAACGGCACCAGGAACAGCAGCAGCAACCACAGCGTGGGGACGCCGGCGACGAGCCGCCTTCCTCCTGCCTGGGACAAGGGCACTGGGGCGACCTCCTACTCGGTCAACACAACCGGACTTGACCCGTGCCAGGAGAGCCACACGCTCTCTTCGCGGGCGAGCGGACGCTCCCCGCCGCGGCGGGTATTGGGCAGCGTCACGCGCAGCATTTTGCCCGAATCGATCTGCACCAGGTAGATCGACAGGTCCCCCATGTAGGCGATCTCTCGCACCGTGCCGTGCGTGACGTTCTCCGCCTCCGCAACAGCTGGCGCGCCACGGCTGATGCTGATTTTTTCCGGCCGGATGGCGGTCCAGACCGTGGCGCCGCGCGCGCAGGCGACGGCGCGCTCGGCCCGCACCGTACCGCCCAGTTCACTGCACGTCACCTGCATGCCCTCCGGGCCGTCCTGCGTCACCTGTCCCTCGAACATGTTCACGGAGCCGATGAAGTCCGCGACGAAGCGATTTGCCGGCGATTCGTAGATGTCCGAGGGGCTGCCCACCTGCACGATGCGGCCCTGATTCATGACGCCGAGCCGCGTGCCGAGCGTCATCGCCTCCTCCTGATCGTGCGTCACCACGACGAAGGTCACTCCGAGGCGCTGCTGGATGTTGATGAGTTCGAACTGCGTGTGCTCGCGCAGTTTCTTGTCCAGCGCAGCGAGCGGCTCATCCAGGAGCAGCAACTTCGGTCGCTTCACCAGCGCACGCGCCAGCGCGACGCGCTGGCGCTGACCGCCTGAGAGCTGATGCGGCTTGCGGCCGCCGAAGCCGGCCATTTTGACGATATCGAGTATTTCACCCACCTGGCGGCCGATCTGCGCGCGGCCGAGGCCCTCCTGCTCCAGGCCGAAGGCGACGTTCTTCTCCACACTCATGTGCGGAAACAGCGCATAGGACTGGAACATCATGTTCACCGGCCGCTCGTAGGGCGGAATGGTGCTCATGTCCACGCCCTCGATCTGGATGCTGCCGAAGGTCGGTGTCTCGAACCCGGCCAGCATGCGCAGCAACGTCGTCTTGCCGGAGCCTGAACCGCCGAGCAGGCAGAAGATCTCCCCGCGCCGGATGTCGAGCGACACGTTGTCGACGGCCACGAAGTCGCCGAACTTCTTGGTGAGGTTTACGATGCGAACGTAGGCCGCAGGATCGGCGGCGGGGGTTGTAACGGGTGTGCTCAACTTGCGGACCTGCGTGAGTTGTAGGTTTTGGGTTTACGCTCGGAAGGTCATTTTCCGGTCTTAAAGCGCGTCCAGGCGCGTGTCAGCAGCCGCTGGTACTCCGGCGGCCGCGCGCGTTCGGGTGTCAGCCGCGCCCGCACCTCGGGCGGCGGGAACACGCCGGTATCGTTGCGCACCTCCGGATCGAGCGGCTGCAGGTCAGGATTCACCGAGTTCGCATACTTGATGAGGTTGGAGTTCTGTGCCGCGACTTCCGGGCGCAGCAGATAGTTGATGAACAGGTGCGCATTCCGCGCGTGCGGCGCATCGGCCGGAATGACCAGGACGTCAAGGTTGACGATCGCGCCCTCGCGCGGAATGGAGTACACCAGGTCGACCCCATTGTTGGCCTCCTTGGCACGATCGTGCGCCTGCTTGATGTCTCCGGACCAGCCCATCGCGAGGCACACGTCCCCATTGGCGAGGTTGTCGATGTAACGTGACGAGTCGACGAAGCGAATGTACGGGCGGATCATCTTCAACACCTGCTCCGCCGCCTTCAGGTCCTCGAGCAAGTTGCTGTTGGGGTTCCTGCCGATATACAGCAGCGCCGTGCCCACGACCTCCGAGGGCGCATCGAGAATCGACACACCGCAGTCGGTAAATTTGGAGACCACGGCCGGGTCGAAGATCATGCGCCAGCTGTCAACGGGCGCATCCGGCAGGCGCGCCTTGATGGCCGCAGCATTGTAGCCAACCCCGGAGGTGATCCACATGTAGTCGACGGCGTATTGGTTGCCCGGATCGTAGATGGCGAGTGCGCGCTGAATGCCCGGATCCAGGTTCTTCAGATTCGGCAGCCACGACTTGTCGAGCTTCTGGTAGATGTCCGCCTGCAGCTGGCGCTCCATGAAAGCGGCGGAGGGCACGACAATGTCGTAGTTGGTGTGGCCGGTGAGCAGCTTAGTCTCGAGGATCTCGTTCGAGTCGAACACGTCATAATTAACGTGGATGCCGGTTTCCTTCTCAAAGTCCTTGATGATCGACGGCTGGATGTAGTCGGACCAATTGTAGACGTTGAGCACCTTCTCGGAGGACTGTGCGGCCGGCACATGCGCCGCCGGGCGCGAACAGCCCGTTGCAAGGGTACAAAGCGCCAGCAGGGCGGCGCTCAAGCGGAAACATCGGGGGGCGCTGATCACGTCGCCTCTTCTTATATAACAGCAAGCGTGCCCTGAGAAGGCAGCCTCCGGCTCTTACGCCGCCGCGCTAGACGTTCAGCAGCAGATGCTCGCGCTCCCAGGAGCTGATCACCTGCAGGAAAACCTCGTACTCGGCTTCCTTGACCAGGGTGAATGCCTCGACGAAAGGCTCGCCCATGAGCTTCACGAGCGGCTCGCAGGCGCGCAGCTCACGCAGCGCGCCATCGAGTGAGCGTGGCAGCCCGAAGGGCAGATCGTGCGCGCTGCCGACGATCGGATCGCTCGGCTGCACGCCCTCCATCATGCCGAGGTAGCCGCAGGCGAGCGAGGCCGCCAGGGCGATATAGGGGTTAGCGTCCGCGCCGCCCACGCGATTCTCGACGCGGCGCGCCTGCGCATCGGACATCGGCACGCGCAGGCCCGCGGTACGGTTGTCGTAGCCCCAGTGCACATTGATGGGGGAGGACAGGTAACGCGTCAGGCGCCTATACGAGTTCACATTGGCGCAGAACAGCGCCATGGCCGCCGGCATGTACTTCTGCAGGCCGCCGATGTGCGAGAAGAACAGCGCCGAAGGCGTCCCGTCGGGATTGCTGAAGATGTTCTTGCGTGTCTTCACGTCCACCACGCTCTGGTGGATGTGCATGGCGCTGCCGGGTTCCTTGGCGTGCGGCTTCGCCATGAAGGTGGCGTACATCTTGTGGCGCAGCGCCGCCTCGCGCGCGGTGCGCTTGAACAAAAACACCTGGTCGGCAAGATCCATCGGTTGCCCGTGGATCAGGTTGATCTCCATCTGCGCCGGACCGTCCTCATGAATGAGGGTATCGATCTCGATATCCTGGTCCTCGCAGAACTGGTAGATATCGTCGAACAGCGGATCGAATTCGTTAACCGCGGCGATGCTGTAGGACTGACGTCCGGGCTCGGAGCGTCCCGAGCGACCCACCGGGGGCTTCAGCGGGTAGTCGGCGTCCTTGTTCTGCTCGACGAGATAGAACTCCAGCTCCGGCGCGACCACCGGCTCCCAGCCGCGCTGCGCATAGAGCTCGACGATGTTGCGCAGTACGTGCCGCGGCGCCATGGTCACGCGCCGGCCGTCGGAGTAGAAGCAATCATGGATCACCTGCGCGGTGGGTTCGGCGGCCCACGGAACGCGGCGCACAGTCTTCTGGTCCGCCTTGAGAATGATGTCAATCTCCGCCGGACTCATGGCCGAGCCTGTGTCGGGTGGATAGTCACCGGTCACGGTCTGCAGAAACACGCTCTCCGGCAAACGCATGCCGCCGTCTTCGGCAAACTTTTCCGCCGGCATGATCTTGCCACGGGCGATGCCGGCCATATCGGGGATGATGGCTTCCACTTCGGAAATGCCGTGATCGCGCAGAAACTGCCGAATCTCACTCACCATAAGTCACGCCTTTCTTTTACTCTGCGCGCGCTCGCGGCTCGCCTGCCCGAAGGCGGTAAACAACGCACGCGAAAACGGATTCGCCATCGCTTTCCACTCCGGATGCCACTGCACCGCCAGAGCGAAGCGCCGCGCAGCGCGCACGCGGAACGCCTCGATCACCCCGTCCGGCGCGCGCGCCTCCACCGCCAATTCGGCGCCGAGCCGATCGATCCCCTGGCTGTGCAGGGAGTTCACCTGCAGGCGCTCGGCAGCGCTTAGCGAGCGCAGCACGCCACCCGGCTCGAGCATCACCTCATGCGCCGGCCCATACTGAACATCGAGCGGCTGCGCCTCGTCGTCCCGATGATCGAGATGTCCGGGCACTTCGTGCAGCTTCTGATGCAACGTGCCACCGAAGGCGACGTTCATTTCCTGAAAGCCGCGGCAGATGCCGAGCACCGGGACCCCGGCACCCACGGCCTTGCGGATCAGCGGCAAGGTCGTGGCATCGCGCGCCGCGTCGTGCAGCGTGCCTGGCTCGCTCGGCGGCCCCTGGTAGCGATGCGGCTCGACGTTCGAGGGGCTGCCCGTAAAGACCAACCCATCGAGTCGCTCGAGCAGCTCATCAAAGCCGAGCTCCTCGGCCAACGCGGGAATCAGCAGCGGCACGGCGTCCGCGGCGTCCATCACGGCGCGGGCGTATTTCTCCCCCACCATGTGAAAGGCGTGGTTGCCGACCATGCGCCGGTCGGCGGGAATACCAATGAGTGGACGGCCGGGTGCCATGGCGGCTTAGCTACAGGAGCCGTGTGTTTAATATCTTAAACAAACTGCCCCGAAGAATCTCCGAAGTATGTGCCTATTAGAGCACAGCTCACGGGCGGAAGCCTCAGCTTGCGCCAGGCCACATAAGTGCGCTGAAGCCCAAACCAAGGCCCCCGAGGGGGGCTGGGGAGCTGCCCGGGACATTTGCCGTATGCCGCTCCCGCTCGCTATCCTCCCCTCCCCGCGCCACCTGGGCGTCAGAATATCCTAAACACTTAGCAGACTTGAGAGGGCCCGATGGAACGGCTCGGCTACGTGCCTTCGTACTACGCCGCCTCGGCGCACGCGGCCGAGGAGCGCCCGACGCTGCAAGGCGCGCTCGACGCCGACGTGTGCGTCGTGGGCGGCGGGATCGCTGGCTGCTCGGCCGCGCTGCACCTGGCGGAGCGCGGACTCAACGTCGTTCTCCTCGAGGCGCAGCGCATCGGCTGGGGCGCCTCAGGCCGCAGCGGCGCGCAGGCCATCCACGGCATCGCAGCCGGCCAGGCGAAGCTTGATCGGCTGATCGGCCCGGCTGCGGCGCGCAGCGCCTGGGAGGTATCCGTCGAGGGGCTTGCGCTGATGCGCCAACTCATCCGGCGCTTCTCGATCGATTGCGACTGGGTCGACGGCTACATGCTCACCGCCGTCAAGCAGCGCCACGTGCGCGAGCTGCACGCGGAACTCACCGAGCTGCGGGACGGCTACGGCTACCCGAGTCTGTGCTACCTACCGCGCGAAGAGCTGCGCGCCATCCTCGGCACGGATCGCTACCTCGGGGCTCTCTACGATAGCAACAGCGGTCATCTGCACCCGCTCAATTACACGCTCGGACTGGCTCAGGCGGCCGAATCTCTCGGCGCGCACATCTTCGAGGGCACGCGCGCCTTGTCCTTTGCCGATGCGCCGGGCGCGAAGGTGCGGATCAGCACGTCCCAGGGTGAAGTGCGTGCGCGCTTCCTGGTGCTGTGCGGCAATGTCTACCTGGGCGCCACGGCGCCGACGCTGGCCTCAAAAATCATGGCCGTCGCCACCTACATCGTCGCCACTGAACCACTCGGCACGGAGCGCGCCCGAGAGCTGATCGCCAATAACGCCGCGGTCAGCGATATGAATTGGGTGCTCGACTATTTCCGCCGTTCGGCGGACCAGCGCCTGCTGTTCGGTGGGCGGGTCAACTACTCAGGATTCAAGTCCTTTGATGCACCCAGCGCCACGCGCGCACGCATGCTCAAGGTGTTTCCGCAGCTTGCGGATGTGCGCATCGAGTATTCCTGGGGTGGCGAAGTGGACATCACCCTGAACCGTGCGCCGCACTTCGGGCGCCTCGCCCCCAATATCTACTTTCTGCAGGGCTTCTCCGGTCACGGGATCGCGCTCACCGGAATCGCGGGCAAACTCGCCGCGGAAGCGATCGGCGGCATGGCCGAACGCTTCGATGTGTTCGCCCGCATCCCGCACGCCAACTTCCCGGGCGGGCTCGCGCTGCGGCGCCCCGCCCTGGTGCTCGCCATGCTCTACTATCGCCTGAAGGATCTGTTGTAGGTGCACCGCCCCGGAAGCTTCGGGGCACGGCGCAGGAGTTCGACCCGTCATGCAGCCGCTCATCGCTCGCCAGCTCATCCTTGCGCTGTGGGTGGCGTGGCTCGTGTACTGGGCGCTCGCGGCGGCGAATACCAAGACGACCCAGCGCCGCGAGTCCCTCACCTTGCGCCTCTCCCATATCCTGCCGCTGCTTGCGGGCGCGTGGCTGATCTTCGCGCCGCGGCCGCGCGGGGGGTGGTTATCGACGCCGCTACTGCCGGAAACGCCGGCGCGCTACCTGCTTGCACTGGTGCTCGTGGCGTTCGGGTTCGGCTTCTCGGTGTGGGCCCGCGTGCATCTCGGGGGCAACTGGAGCGGCGCGGTGACGCTCAAGCAGGCGCACGAACTGATCCGCTCCGGTCCGTACGCCCAGGTGCGGCACCCAATCTACAGTGGTCTGCTCGTGGCATTCCTAGGCAGCACCATCGCGTGCGCTGAACCGCGCGCGCTGCTCGGCCTTGCGATCATACTGTTCTCCTTCGTACGCAAGCTGCGCCGCGAGGAAGCGCTCATGCGCGCGACATTTCCCGCAGACTATCCGCGCTACAGCGCCGAGGTCCCGGCACTCGTGCCATTCACAAAAGCTCGGCGATCTGCACCGCGTTGAGTGCGGCGCCCTTGCGCAGCTGATCGCCGGCCACAAAGAGAGAAATCGAATGGCCACGCGGATCGCTCAGGTCCTGACGGATGCGCCCCACTAGAATCGGATCATGGCCGGAGGCGTCCTGCGGCATGGGGAAGTAGTTACGCCCGGGGTCATCCACGAGCTGCACGCCCGGCGCGCTCTGCAGCAGTTCGCGCACCTGCACAGGCGTGATGGGACGCTCGCATTCGAACGTGATCGCCATCGCGTGTGCGCGCAAAACCGGCACGCGTATACACGTCACTGACACGCGGATCTGCGCGTCGTCGAAGATCTTGCGTGTCTCCTGGATGACCTTGATCTCCTCTTCGTTGTAGCCGCTGACCGGGTCGACACGCGTGTTGTGGCTGAAGAGGTTGAAAGCGTACGGGTGCGGCAACACCTTAGGCGCGTAGCTGCGCCCGTCGAGGTAGGCGCGCGTGGACTCGCGCAGCTCCTCCATCGCCGCCGCGCCCGCGCCGGATGCAGCCTGGTAGGTCGCCATCTGCAGCCGCGCAATGCGATTGACCCTGTGGATCGGCCACAAGGGTGTGATGGAGATGATCGCGCAGCAGTTGGGATTGGCAATGATGCCGGCGTGGCCGCGCATTGCCTCGGGGTTGATCTCCGGGACGACCAACGGGACGCTGGCGTCCATGCGAAAGGCCGAGGAGTTATCGATCACGGTTGCACCGGCGCGCACGGCGATCGGCGCAAAGCGCCTCGAAGTGCTGCCGCCAGCAGAAAAGAGCGCGAGGTCGACGCCGGCGAAGCTGGCGTCCGTGAGTTCCTGCACGGTGAGTGGCTCGCCGCAAAACGGCAGCGTCTTGCCCGCCGAGCGCGCGGAGGCGAATAACCGCAGCTGCGCCAGCGGGAAGCGCCGCTGCTCAAGACAGCGAATCAGTTCGACCCCCACCGCGCCGGTCGCTCCGACGATCGCAACGACGGGCCGAGAGGGTGAAGGGTGCGCGGACATGTTTCTCCTCTCCTGCGGGTGCAAATGACGAGGCCCCGTCGTTTGCGGCGGGGCCTCTTAGGATTTCGGCGGCTGCGTCGATCGCCTCAGCGCGCAGCATCCCTGAGGCCCACTCGCGCGGGCTTTTTCGGCGTGATTGTGCGGGCTTTCAACACAGCTGACATGAGCCGGGGACGCTACCGGAGCCGCACGCGGCTGTAAAGGCAGCGTCGCGCGCACGCCGCAGCGCTTTACTTCAGGTGCGCGGGCGGGGTGGCGCACGGGCATATGCAACAAATTGGTTGCCAATCTCACCACGGTCGCTTAATATGCAACTCGGAGGTTGCCAATATGAACGACCGCATAGAAAAACGCATCGAGCTCAAGGCGTCAGTCTCACGGGTATGGCGCGCGCTCACCGACTCGCGTGAGTTCGGCACGTGGTTCAGGGTCAACATCGAGGGTCCATTCGTCGCCGGTCAGGCGGCCGAAGGACAGATCACGCACCCGGGGTACGAGCACGTGCGCTGGAAAGTGCTCATTCAGAAGATCGAACCTGAGAAGCTCTTCAGCTTCACGTGGCATCCCTATGCCATCGATCCGAAGGTCGACTATTCCCACGAGACGCCGACGCTCGTCGAGTTCCGGCTGGAGAAGGCTGCGGCGGGCACGCTACTGGTGGTCACCGAGACCGGGTTCGACAAGGTGCCTGCCGATCGGCGTGCGGAGGCGTTCCGCATGAACGACAGCGGCTGGGCGGCGCAAATGAAGAATATTGAGAGTCATGTCTCGCGTAACGGGTGATGCCAGCGCGGCGCGACGACGGCACCATGCCGTCGTCTTCGCCGCGCTCGGGGATGAAACGCGTCTGTCACTGGTCACCGCGCTCTCGGGCGGCGAAGCGCGCTCCATCGCGCAGCTCACGGGCGGCTCACGGCTGACACGCCAGGCGATCAGCAAGCATCTGCGGGTGCTGGAGAACGCGGGCATCGTGCGCAGCGCGCGCTCGGGCCGCGAAAGCCTTTACGAGTTTGCTCCAGAGCCTATGCATGAGCTGAAGCAATATCTGACACGAGTGTCGGAACAGTGGGATGCGGCCCTGGGTCGGCTGAGAACCCTGGTAGAAGGCTGAGCCGCGCTGCGCGCGCGTCTTGAACCGCGGCGCCGCCGCCGTGCAGGGCGACCCACGTCACGGCTTACTTCCCATTGCACCGGTTTCTGTGACCGGTTTCACCGGTGGGACGCGCCTCCGAACGTATCCTTGTGCGGGGTCGGAGGCTGTAGTGCAGCAGTTACGGACGTTTGACTCTTGCTGGCGCGGCGCCCTTGCCGGGGCGCTGCTCGCCCTTGCCTGCCCGATCTTCCCGCTGCACGCGCAGGAAGTGTTCAAGTCCGTGGACGCCGAGGGGCACGTGGTGTACTCGGACCGCGCTGACACGAAGACGGCGCCGAAGACCGCCGTGCACGTCGATGAACCTGAGCACGCCGAAGTCGCGCGCCTCGCCAAGGAGCAGGAGCTACTCAAGGCGGAGGACCTGCAGCGCCAGAAACAAGAGGCGCTCGACGCCAAGAACAAGGCGCTCGCGGACCAGCGCAAGCAGACCGGGTGTCAAAACGCGCGCAACTACTATTTTCACCTCAAGGACTCCGGTCGCCTCTATCAGCACGACGCTGACGGAAATAAACTCTACTACTCCGACGCTGACGCCGACGCCATGCGCGAACAGGCCAGACGGGCGATGACTGCGGCCTGCGGCACCTAAGCGACGAGCGCAGCGGTCGCTTCCGGAATTCACCGTGCGCCGCTACACGCTCAAAGTTCCTGCCTTACTGATGTCCGTCGTGCTCGCGCTTATGCAGCCGGGCGCGACGCTCCTTGCCCAGGAGGCCTACAAGTATCGCGACGCTAACGGTCAGTGGGTCTTCACCGATCGGGCGGTCAGTTCTATCGCGCTGCCCGCGGGTGACGCCATCAGTCGCGTGCGCGAGCCGGAAGGGTTGCACATCGCCATCGAGCGCACCGACACCGACGACTCAACGCAGCTGATTGGCGTGAATAACTGCCGGTGCGTTATCACGCTGCAGGTGTCGATCGTGCAGTCGGACCTCGCCGACCTACCCAAGGGAGCGAGCTATCAGGCCACGCTCGAGCCGGAAGCCCGGCAGACGGTGCTGGAGAGGCACCACGCGAGCGGCGTGAAGCCTGAGCTGCGATACCTCTGGAAGGCCGCCCTGGGCTCGCCCGGTGCGATCCACAGTCCGCCGCGTCCCTATCGCGCGCCCTTCGCCGTCGGCGCCACTTTTACGGTCTCGCAGGCATACCCGACGCGCGTTACCCATGTCACTCCCGACACTCAGTACGCGGTCGATATCGCGCTGCCGGACGGAACCCCGGTATATGCGGCGCGCGCCGGCACGGTGATCAACGTCCGCCACGACTCCTTCCGAGGCGCCGCGCTACCGGCGCTGCTCGATCAGGCTAATGTCATCGAGATCCTCCACGACGATGGCACGATCGCGGTGTATGCTCACCTGCACTGGGATTCGATACGGGTGCGGATCGGACAACGGATCCAGCTCGGAGAATACATCGCCAACTCCGGCAACACGGGGTTTACCACCGGACCGCACCTGCATTTCGCCGTTTGGAGAAACGCAGGCGTCGCAGACGTATCCATCCCGATTGAGTTCGCCGGCATCGGGGGTACGCCGGTAGTGCCGGCGACCTCGATACCGCTGACGGCGTACTAGGGCCTGTTAACACTACTGACGTAGTGCTTCCACGATGAGCGCAAAATAAATGAAGGCGATGAACACCAGGTCGAGTTTGTCGAAGCGACTGAAGATGCGGCGAAAGCCTTTGAGCCGTCGGAATAAGCGCTCGATCTCGTTGCGACGTTTATATAGAGCTTTCTTGAGCCTCCAGGGCTCGACCCGGTTCGGATGCGGTGGCACGACGGGAATGAAGCCCAGGTCGAAAGCAAGTTGTCGGGTTTCATCGCCTTCATACGCGCAGTCCATCAGCAGGTGGCAGGCCATGGGCAGTTCGGGAATGGAGCGCAGTAACGCGCGCCCCTCGGGAGCATCTCCGGCTTGTCCTGGGGAGAGTGAAAACCCTATGGCGCATCGAGCACTCGCGGCAACCATATGAACTTTTGTGCTCCAGCCGCCACGGGATTTGCCGATCGCTTGAGGGCCGTTTTTTTTAGAGCACCGGTACCATCCGGATGAACCTTCACGATCGTACTGTCCAGACTCACCGCTTCGATCTTGATGCGGATGAGCTGTTCGCGCTGCAGCTCGGCAAAAAGCCGATCCAGAACCCCCGCTTTTGCCCAGCGATTCATGCGCGTGTAGATCGTATGCCAGTTACCGAAGCGCTTCGGCAGCGCGCGCCACTTGCAGCCGTTCTCCGCGACAAACAGGATCGCGTTAATCACGTTGAGGTTCTCATGCGAGACGTTGCCACGATGAATCGGCAAGTGCGGCTCGATCCGTGCGTACTGTTCGGGTGTGATTTCCATACCCACAGCATATCACTTAGTGTTAACAGGCCCTAGTCGGGTTCAACGCGCGCGCACCTCGTAGCAGCGGTGAATGCGCGGATTGCGCTCGAAATCCTTCGGCAGAGTCGCGGCGGAAACGTCCCGCACTTCGAAGCGCTCTTCGAGCGTCGCGTCCAGGCGAAACCGCTGCGCGTTGGTCGAAAACACCACGAGACCGGAACTTGTCAGGAGCCGTGCGCTCGCCGCGATGAGCTGCGCGTGATCGCGCTCGATATCCAGCACTCCCTCCATGCGTTTGGAATTCGAGAACGTCGGCGGGTCGAGGAAAATAAGATCGAAGCGCTCATCCGCGCGTGCACTGGCATCGAGCCACGCGCGGCAGTCATCCTGCACGAATTGGTGGGCTTCGCCACTGAAGCCGTTGAGTGACAGATTGCGCTGCGCCCACTCAAGATAGGTGCGCGACAGGTCGACGGTCGTCGTGCTGACGGCGCCGCCGGCAGCGGCGTAGACGGTGGCCGTTCCGGTGTAGGCGAACAGATTCAGAAAGCGCCGCCCGCGCGCCGCATCTCGTAAGCGTGCGCGCGTCAGGCGATGATCGAGGAACAGCCCCGTGTCAAGATAGTCGGCGAAGTTCACGCGAAACTTCAGTCCGCCTTCGCGCACTACATGAAAGTTCGCCTGCGCGTCGAGTTTCTCATACTGCTCGCCGCGCCTGGTGCGCCGGCGCGTGCGCACCTGAATGTGCTCTGCCGGCACCGCGGTCACCTCGGGCAGCACCGCGAGTGCCTCGCCGCGTCGCTTGCGCACGGCTTCGACCTCAATCTCCGCGGGCGCCGCGTACTCTTGCACGTAGAGCCACTGTTGCTCCGGTTCGATGGTGCGGTAGACGTCAATCGCAAAGGCATACTCGGGCATGTCTGCGTCGTACGCGCGGTAGCAGGAGATGTCTTCACGCTGCGTCCAGCTGC
Source organism: uncultured Pseudomonadota bacterium (assembly GCA_963850955.1). GTDB lineage: Bacteria > Pseudomonadota > Gammaproteobacteria > Steroidobacterales > Steroidobacteraceae > 13-2-20CM-66-19. Next base: position 1,485,531 of record CAWKMW010000004.1, on the reverse strand, counting down.
GCAGTCTTTTCAGGTTCTTCGCCAGACGGTTGGCGAACATGCGCGCGCCGGGGGTGTCCTTAAGATGCGTGATGCCCTTGCCAAGCATGCCGACTTCACGCGTACTGTCCGGCTGTACCTGGATGCGCAACAGGCGGCACTCGATGCCACCGTTCCAGACGGTATGCGTGCGATAGGCGCGCAGCCCGAGTTCCTTACCCAGTTCCGGCGCGCCGGTAAGGACGGCGGCGTCCCAGCCCTGGAAGCGCTCGCGCAGTACGCTGCCGAGCTCGCGGTGCACCAGGCGCGCTCTTTCGTGGTCCTCCAGACGCACTCCGTAGGGCGGGTTCGTGCACAGCAGCCCCGGCAGCGCGGCATCCCGCCCCGGCAGCGGCGCCGCATCGGCCAGTGCGCCGGTAAGGAAGCGGATCAATTCATCCACGCCCGCCCGCACGGCGCTGTCGCGCGCGTTGCGGATGGCGAGGGCATCGCGGTCCTGGCCGCGCACGATGACGGTCGTTGCCTCCGTGCCGGCGCGCGCGCACATCTCGGCCTCCTCGCGCAGGCGCGCCCACAAGGGCGCGTCGTGGCCGCGCCAGCCGAGAAAGCCGAAATACTGCCGCGTGAGTCCAGGAGCCCGGTCGGCAGCGATCAGGGCAGCTTCGATGCAAAAGGTGCCCGAGCCGCACAGCGGATCGAGGAACTCAGCGCTCTGCGCCGCACGCTCGGGCCACTGCGAACGCATCAGCACGCCCGCGGCGACGTTCTCCTTAAGCGGCGCTTCCCCGGCCGCGCCGCGGTAGCCGCGGCGGTGCAGGCTCTCGCCGGCGAGGTCGATTGAGACCGTGACGCGCGGGCCATGCGCGTGCGCGTGAACGCGCACACTCGGCCGCTCGAGCGCCACGTCGGGACGCATGCCGGTGGCGGCGCGCAGCGCATCGACAATGGCGTCCTTGAGCTTCAGCGTGCCGAAATGCGTGTGGGTGAGGGCCGGGTGGCGGCCACTGAATTCGCAGGCGAGTGTTGCCGTCGGACTCAGGTGCGCCGTCCAGTCGATGCGCGCGATGGCGGCGTAAAACTCCTCGGCATCGTGCGCGTCAAACTGCGCCACCTCGAGGAACACCCGATTGGCGATGCGCGACCACAGACAGGCGCGGTAGGCACTTTCGAGTGTGCCAGTGAAGGCAACGCCACCGGCCCGCTCGCGCACTGCCTGCGCGCCACAGGCGCCGAGCTCGCGCACCAGCAGATCGGCGAAGCCCCGGGGCGCGCTCGCGAGAAACTTCAGTGCCGCCGCGCTCACGCGGCTGAGTGCTGCGGCGGCGCCCTCACGACAGGTCGAGCCAAGTCGTCTTGAGCTCCGTGTACTTCTCCAGAGCGTGTAGCGACTTGTCGCGCCCCATCCCCGACTGCTTGAAGCCGCCGAAGGGTACCGTCAGATCGTCCGCGTCGTAGCAGTTGATGTACACCGTGCCCGCGCGAATGGCGCGCGCCACGCGGTGCGCGGTCGTCACGTCGCGCGTCCATACCGCGGACGCAAGACCGTAGACCACGTCGTTCGCGATCTCGATCGCCTCCTCCACGGTCTTGAAGGTGATCGCCGACAGCACCGGTCCGAAGATCTCTTCACGCGCGATCGACATCGCGGGCCGCACGTCCTCGAACACCGTCGGCTCGACAAAGTACCCGCCACTGTCCTCGCGTACGCGCCGTCCGCCGAAGCGCAGGTGCGCGCCATCGCGGCGGCCGGCATCGATGTAGCCGAGCACGCGCTTCATCTGCGTCTCATCCACGATTGCGCCGAGGCGCGTGGCCGGGTCGAGTGGGTCACCCGGTTGCATCGTGCGTCCGATGGCCTGCACCTTCTCCAGCACCGCATCCTTGATCCCCTCCTGCAGCAGCAGGCGGGAGCCGGCCGAACATACCTCGCCCTGGTTGTAGAAGATCGCGTACGCGGCAGCGGTCGCCGCCTTGTCCAGATCCGGATAGTCAGCCATCACGATATTCGGCGACTTACCGCCGCACTCGAGCGATACGCGCTTGAGGTTTGATTGCCCGGCGTACTGCATGATCGTCTTGCCGGTGGCAGTGGAGCCGGTGAACGCTACGCAGTCGACGTCCATGTGCAGCGCCAGCGCCTTGCCGGCCGTTTGCCCGAATCCGGGCACGACGTTGAGAACTCCGGGCGGAATGCCGGCCTCGACCGCCAGCTCCGCCACCTTCAGCGCGGTCAGCGGCGATTTTTCCGAAGGCTTGAGCACCAGCGAGTTGCCCGCCGCGAGAATGGGGGCGATCTTCCACGCGGCCATCAGCAGCGGGAAATTCCACGGCACGATCGCCCCGACCACCCCGAGGGGCTCGCGCGTGATCGTCGCCAGGGCGCCCGGGCCTGTGGGAGCGACCTCATCGTAGATCTTGTCGATCGCCTCGGCGTACCACTGCACGCAGCGTGCCGCGCCCGGGATATCGACCTTGAGACTGTCGGAAATCGGCTTGCCCATGTCGAGCGTTTCCAGCAGCGCGAGTTCCTCGGTGTACTTGGTGATGAGTTCCGCGAAGCGGAACAGCGCCTTCTTGCGCTTCACCGGGGCGAGATTCGCCCAGCTGCCCTTGCGAAATACGGCGCGCGCGGAACTCACCGCCCGATTGATGTCTTCGAGGTCACCAGAGGCGACCCGCGCCAGCAGCTTCCCCGTCGCCGGGTTGATGGAATCGAACGTGACGCCGGAGGCGGCGTCCAGGTAACGGCCGTCGATAAAAGCCTGCGTGCGAAAGTTGAGCGAGCGGGCGCGTTCGTGCCAAGACATCGTTTCAGGTTTTGCGTTCATATCTGCCAAGGGCCTTCAGAAAGTCGGGGGGGTGCAGGCACTGATGATCTCACACGCCTCGCGTCCCACGTTACGGAAGCGGTGCGGCAGCTGACTGGCGAAATAATAAGCCTCGCCGGGCCCGAGTACGCGCGTCGCACCGCCCACGGTGAGCTCGATGCGCCCCTTGATGACGACGCCGCCCTCTTCCCCGCGGTGCGACAGCATTTCCTCGCCGGTCGCAGCGCCCGCGGCATAGCGCTCGTGCAGCAGCGTGAGCTGCCGCGCGGGGCGCTGCGCGGCGATGAGCCGCAGCGATACTTGCTCGTTTCCGAGTTCCACCAGCTCCTGCGCCCCGAAGAACGCCTGCGGAGCGGCGCTCAAGTCCAAGGTGAAGAACTCCGCGAGCGACATCGGCACCCCGTCCAGCACCTTCTTTAGTGAACTCACCGAAGGACTGACCCGGTTCTGCTCGATGAGTGAAATCAAGCCATTGGTGACACCTGCGCGGCGCGCGAGTTCACGTTGGGAGAGGCCAAAAGTGGTGCGGACACTGCGCAGACGTGCGCCGACGTCGATGCTCATGGTGTTTAATATATTAGACGAGATAGCCCGAAATATCTCCCCGGTGGCCTCGTTTGTCCACTTTATTTATCATTCGCGGCCTCCCCTCTCATCCGGACCCGCTCCATGTCGAACGCCAGCGTTCCCTTAAGCCGCGCCGATCTGGAGGCGTTCTGGCTTCCGTTCACACCCAACCGTCAATTCAAGTCCAAGCCGCGGCTGCTCTCGCGAGCCAAGGGCATGTACTACTGGACGCCCGAGGGGCGGCAGATCCTCGATGCGGTGGCGGGGCTGTGGTGCGTCAACGCCGGACACGGGCGTGCGGAGATCACGCAGGCCGTCGCGCAGCAGCTCGAGACGCTCGACTACGCGCCACCGTTTCAGCTCGCGCATCCGCCGGCCTTCGCGCTCGCCAACGCGCTGGTGAAGATCGCGCCCGCCGGGCTCGACCACGTGTTCTTCACCAACTCCGGCTCCGAGTCCGTCGATACGGCGCTGAAGATCGCCCTCGCCTGGCATCGGGTGCGCGGCGAAGGTACGCGCACGCGCCTCATCGGGCGCGAGCGCGCCTATCACGGGGTGGGCTTCGGCGGCATCTCGGTCGGGGGCATTACGACGAACCGCAAGACCTGGTCGGCGAGCCTGCTGCCCGGGGTCGATCATCTCTCGCACACGCACGATCTGACGCGCAATGCATTCTCGCGCGGGGCGCCGGAGCACGGCGCGCACCTGGCGGAGGAGCTCGAGCGGCTCGTGGCACTGCACGATGCCTCCAACATTGCCGCGGTGATCGTGGAGCCGATCGCCGGCTCCGCCGGCGTGCTCATCCCACCGCGCGGCTACCTCAAGCGACTGCGCGAGATCTGCACCCGACACGGGATTTTGCTGATATTTGATGAGGTGATCACCGGATTCGGTCGCACCGGCGCGCCATTCGCCGCGCGGGAATTTGACGTGATGCCCGACATGATCACCCTCGCCAAGGGACTCACCAACGGCTGCATCCCCATGGGCGCAGTGCTGGTAAGCAAGGCGATCTACGAGGCGTTCATGCACGGGCCCGAGGGCATCGAGCTCTTTCACGGCTACACCTACTCGGCGCATCCAGCGGCCTGTGCGGCGGGCCTAGCCACGCTCGGCGTGTATGAGCGCGAGGGCCTGCTGACGCGCGCCAAAACGCTCGCGCCGCAGTGGGAAGAGGCCGCGCACGCACTGCGCGGGCTGCCGCACGTGATCGATGTGCGCAACTACGGGCTGATTCTGGGTCTGGAACTTGAGCCGCTCGTGGGCAAGCCCGGCACCCGCGCGTTCGAGATCTATTTGAAGTGCTTTGAGCGCGGTGTGCTGATCCGACAGACGGCGGACATCATTGCGTTGTCGCCGCCGCTGATCGTGCAAGCTGCACAGATCGACCAGATCTTCAGCACGCTGAGCGAGGCCCTGCGCGGGCAGTAGTGGCAGGTGTTGCGCGCCGGCGGTCGGAGGCAAAGCTCACGCGCGGGGCGCGGCGCGTGCGCCCCGGTGATCTGAGGGTGCGAGGGTCTTAGGCGTGCGGGCCGTGACGATCGCGGCGCACGCGACTGAGCACCGCCCAGGCGAGCACCGCGATGACGATCGCGCTGCCCACCAACAATTCCATTTCCGACAGACTGAACAGGCCGCTGCTGCCGGCGCGCGCAGCAGACACAGTGATTGTTTCCACGACACACCTCCCGGGCCGCGGACCTGCGACCGAAGAAGGCTACGTTCACACCGCGCCGGGGCGCGGTGAAGCAGGCAATCGCGGATCTGCGACCGCCGTCAAGGCAAGGACACGTTATGTAACGGCAAATCCCGCGCGCTCAGCCGCGCGCCTCGAAGATCGCGTAAATCTTCGAGCAGTCCTCGAGAACCTCCCAGGTTCCGACAAACCCCGCCGGGACGACGAAGGCGTCCCCCGGGCCGAAGCTGCTGCGCTCGCCGGAGCTGCTCTCGAGCACTACGCGCCCGGCGGTCATCACGCACAACTCGTTCTCGGTGTAGCGCACGCGCCATTTGCCGCGCGTCGCCGACCAGCGGCCCGCGAAGAATTGCTGGCTCGGGTCGGCAAAGAAATTGCGCACCTGCAGTTCCGGCGCACCCGCGAGCAGGCGCTCGGCAGGCGGTTCCGACACCTCCGGATCCGCCGGGCCGTCGAGGCGCACGATGGAGGTACTGCTCATGGCCGTGCCGCACAGGTAGTCATGCCAGGAAATTCTAGCGCGAACGGACGCCGCGGGCCTCACCCGCAGCGCCGGCAGCGTCGCGCCCGCTCGTCGCCTAGTCACGACGCACCACCTCGGCAGCGGCAACCTGCTGCTCCAGCCGTACGGTGACGCGCCGATCGAACGCATAGCCATCGAGGTCACCCGGCTCGCTCTGCGACTCGCTCTTGCCGTGCGCCTCGATGATGATCCGTCCGGCCGGCAGTCCCGCACTGGTCAGCGCGGCGGCCGCGGCCTGCGCACGGCGCAGCGATAGCGCATCGTTGTAGGCATCCGAGCCGCGCGGGTCCGCGTACCCGGCGATGCGCACCACGGCCTCTGGCATCGACGCGGCCAGTGCGCCGAGCTTCAGGAGCGGTGCCAGCGTCGCTTCCGGGATCCCATCGTCGTCGGTACGGAACCCTACATCGAGTCCGAGCTCCTGGGTCTGCTGCAGGGTTTCCCCGAGTCGTGTCTCGTGCGCACGGGCCGTCGCGAGCGAGCTGTCAAGTTCGGCCACGTTGTGCGCCAGGCGCGCGCGCTCGGCCTCGCTCTTGTCCAGATCCGCGCTGAGCGCCGCGGCGGATTTCTGCTGCCGGTGGTAACGATCACCGAGTAGCGCTCCGGCGGCGGCCCCGATAACCGCCCCGACAGGGCCGGCGGCGGCCGCCCCCACCGCCAGTCCCGTCACCGCCCCGATGTTGGACTGTTTGGATGCCTCGCTCGTAGCGGCTGGATCCTGATCCGCATACGCCGGCAGCACGAACCCGCAGGCCACCAGGGTCACTCCGAGCGTGCGGCCGCGAAGATTCAATCGCATGATGTTCATCGCATGACTCCTCTTGCATAGGTGAGTTGGCGGAAACGGAGCCTCCGCTTCCGGTTCGGCTCCAGTTCAGCGCCGACATGGGCAGCGCTCGTGACGCAAAAGGGTCATTGCGCGGATGTTTTGTGGCAGAACATGGCAGTGGAGGCCATCGCATATACTGGTGCGGTCACCGTATATCGGGATCCGCCATGTCTTATGCCCGCTTCGCTCGCCGCCTGCCGGCCGCGCTGCTCACCAGCCTCGTCCTGCTGAAGATGCTCGCCCCGGCCGCCCAGGCCGCCGACCCCGAATCCGGGGTACTGCGGGCGACGCTCGCTAACGGCCTGCGCGTGATCATCGTGCGCAACTCGCTCGCGCCGGTCGTCTCGACTTCGGTGAACTACCTGGTCGGTTCGGATGAGGCGCCGGCGGGCTTTCCCGGCACGGCCCACGCTGAGGAGCACATGATGTTCCGCGGCAGCCCCGGGCTCACTGCCGAGCAGCTCGCCGATATCGGCAGCATCCTTGGTGGGGATTTCAACGCCAATACGCGCGAAGGCCTGACGCAGTATCTGTTCACCGTGCCGGCCGAGGATCTGGACATCGCGCTGCACATCGAGGCGCTGCGCATGCGCGCCGTGCTATCCACCGCCAAAGAGTGGCAGAACGAGCGCGGCGCCATTGAGCAGGAAGTCGCCCAGGATCTGTCCGAGCCGAGCTACCTGCTCTTTGAGAAGCTGCGCGCGCGCATGTTTGCCGGCACGCCCTACGCACACGACGCGCTTGGCACGCGACCCTCATTCGATAAGACCACCGCGACGATGCTGAAGAACTTTCACGACACCTGGTATGCACCAAACAACGCGATCCTGGTGATCGCCGGGAACGTCGACCCGGATGCCACCCTGAGCGAGGTGAAGCAGCTCTTCGGTGACATTCCCGCCAAAAAACTGCCAAGAAAGCCCCAAGTGCGCCTGCGCACGATCGAGCCGGCGTCCTTCACGGTGGACACCGACCAGCCCGCGGGGACGCTAATGATCGCGACCCGTACACCTGGGCCGCGCGATGCGGATTTCGCAGCGCTCGAGGTGCTGGCGGACGTACTGAGCAGCCGGCGCTTTGATCTTTACGGCCTGGTGCCGCAGGGCAAGGCCACCGACACCGAGTTCGCGCTCGAGCCGCTGCCAGAAGCAGGACTCGCCTACGCGGTTGCTTCGTTCACCGCCGGTGATGACCCGAAGGTGCTCGAGGCCGAAGTGCGCGGCATTCTCGCGCGCGTGGCGCGCGAGGGCGTGCCGGCGGATCTGGTCGAGGCTGCCAAGCTGCAGGAACGCGCCGACGCGCAGTTCGAGCGCAATTCGATCCCGGAACTGGCTTCGGTGTGGTCGGACGCGATTGGGCTCTACGGACTGAGTTCGCCCGATGAGGATCTCGTGCGCATCGAGCAGGTTACGGTGGCGGACGTGAACCGCGTGGCGCGCAAATACCTTGACCTCGACCACGCCACCGTCGGCGTGATGCTGCCGCGCGGCTCGGGCCAGCCCGTCGCCTCGCACGGCGGCTTTGGCGGTCAGGAGTCGATTTCCCTCGGTGAGGCGCATCCGACAGCCTTGCCGGCCTGGGCCCAAAAGGCGCTGACGCGGGTCGAGGTGCCGGCCTCGACGCTGCACCCCCTGGTGAGCAAGCTGCCTAACGGGCTCACGCTCATCGTGCAGACTGAGGACGTCAGCGACACGGTGAGTGTCTTCGGCCACATCCGCAACCGGCCCGAGGTGCAGGAGCCTAGGGGGCAGGAGGGGGTCGCGCCGCTGCTCGAGCGGCTGCTCGCTTACGGCAGCGAGCGGCTCGACCGCCTGGCTTTCCAGCAGGCACTCGATGCGATCGGGGCGCGCGAGCACGCGGGAACGGATTTCTCTGCCGAGGTGCTGAGTGAACATTTCGATCGCGCCGTGGAACTGCTCGCCGATAACGAGCTGCACCCGGCGCTGCCCAACCCTGCCCTTGAGGTCATCCGCAACCAGATGGCGCTCGGTGTCGCCTCGCGCAATGCGAGTCCGGGATTTCTCACCCAGCGCTCGCTGCGCACCGCGCTCTACCCCACCAACGATCCGAGTCTGCGCATGTCCACGCCCGCGACGGTGCGCGCCCTCACCGCCGCGGAGGTGCGCGCTTACTTTCAGAGCGTCTTTCGACCCGATCTTGCCACCGTGGTCGTCATCGGCAAGGTGACCCCACAGGCGGCACGCGCCACGATCGAGAAGTATTTCGGCTCCTGGGCCGCGGCCGGGCCGGTACCGCCGACCGACCTGCCTGCCGTGCCGAATAACGCGCCCAGCTCCGTCGCGGTGCCGGATGCGAGCCGCGTGCAGGATCGCGTCGTGCTTGCACAGACCCTGGCGCTCACACGCGCTGAGGCGGACTACTACCCGCTGCAGCTCGGCAACGCGGTACTGGGCGGTAGCTTTTATGCGACGCGCCTGAGCATCGACCTGCGCAAGAACGCCGGCCTTGTGTACTCGGTCGACTCGGTACTGCAGGGCGGACGTACCCGCAGCGTTTACCTCATCGACTACGCGAGTGATCCGCAGAACGTCGACAAGGCGGCGGACCTTATCGCGCGCGAGGTCCGCGCGATGCAGGACACTGCGGTCGGCGCCGACGAGCTCATGCGCGCAAAAGCGTGCCTGGTGCGCCAGCTCCCGTTAAGCGAAGCGGGTATCACGGAAATCGCTCACGGCATGCTCGGCCGAAGCGATCTTGGATTACCGCTCGATGAACCGACGCGCGCCGCGGAGCGCTTCATAACCCTCGATGGCGCCACGGTGCAGGCGGCGTTCCGCAAATGGCTGCGCCCCCAGGATCTGGTGCGCGTCAGTCAGGGGCCGGCGGCGCCCTAGCTGCCCCGGTCTGGCGCCAGCGCCCGCGCGCCATGAGTGACGAGAGGGGTTTATGTCGTCGCGCTGGCGGAAACTTCGCCGACGATCCGAAACAGCCGCGAGCCGCGCGGATAGCCCACGTACTGGGTCAGAAAGGGGGCGATTGCCTGCAGTTGCGCCGCAGTGAGTTCGCCGCGCTTCACTGCGGCGCGCAGATGGATGGCGAGTGCCGCATCCTCGCCCTGCGCGGCGAGCACGCCGAGCAGCAGCAATCGACGTTCGCGAATCGACAGCGTGGCGTCCTGCCACAGGACCCCGAAGAGCGTCTCCAGCATGTAGTCAATGAACGGGGAAGCACCCGGGGGCGGCAAAGCGCCAAGGTCTCCGCAGTAAACCTCATCGAACTTCGCCTGGCCCTTGTTGCGATCGTATTGGTTCATGACAGCGCCCGTCAGTTGTCCTGGTTTAGGAATACTTTGTCGATGATGGCCGCCACGCGCTCGGTCAGCGGCAGCGGCAACTGCAGCTCGCGCGCACTCGCAAGTGCCGCCGCCAGGTCCTTGTCGGCCAGAGCCGCGAACGGCGCGAATCCGCGCTGCAGGGCCTGCGTACCCGCGTGCGCAAGCTTGCCGCGGTTCGTCAGGAAGGCTTCCATCTGCGCCGTCACCACCCCGTTGCTGCGGCCGACCTCGGCGAGCAGCGCCGGATCGAGGCCGCCCGCGCGCGCCAAGCGATCCGCCTCGTGAACTGCGGCAAAGGCCGCATAGCTCATGAGGTTGTTGCACAGCTTCAGCAGTATCCCGCTGCCCGCGGGACCGGCATGAATGAGCTTCGCGCCTGAGGTCATGAACACCGCCCGGCAGCGCTCGACGACGGCGGCATCCCCACCGACCATATAAGTAAGAGTCGCGGATTCGGCCGCGGCGGCGCCCCCGGTTATCGGGGCATCGAGCAGATGAATGCTGCGCGCACGTGCCTGCGCGACCCACTCGAGCACGGTCGCACGCGCAACCGTGCTGTGTACGGCGATGATGGAATCTGGCGCCATGGCAGCGAGCAAGCCGCCGCCGTGCAGCAGCGCCTCGACGTCGGCGGCGTCGCGCACGCACAGCCCGACCATGCGACAGCGCCCGGCCAGCTCGCGCGCGTCGCCCGCGGCGTGTGCCCCGAGCGCCGCCAGCTCAGCGACGGGTTGCGCGACCAGGTCGTACACCCACACCTCCTCGGTGAGCTTCAAGAGCTGGCGCGCCATGGGCTTGCCGATATTGCCGAGTCCGATAAAGCCGATGCCCATGCGCGCCAGTCCCTAGGGTTTCTGCTTCCAGTCCGACTCGAGCATCTTCGCAGTCGGGATGCTGGGGCGCACTTCCACAAACTCCGGCGTGGCCCCGGGCGGAAACTCGAAGCAGGCGGCAATCGCCTCGCCGATCGTGTGTGGCTGCAGCGCACCGTCGAACATCGCTCCCTTGCTGAGCCAGTCGTGCATCGCCTCCTGGAGTGCGTGCGGATCGAAGTTCGCCACACTGCCGGTGGCGGTCGCGCCCGGGCTGAACACCGTCACCAGGATGTTGTCGGGCTTCAGTTCGTGGCGCAGCTCGCGTGAGAAGTGCTCGAGCGCTGCTTTGCTCGCCGAGTACAGTGCGACGTGTGAGAACTCGTTCTCGTGTCGCACGGTGGAGGAAGAAACGTTCACGATGCGCCCACCGCCGCTCGCGCGCAGATGCGGAATCGCCGCCTGACAGGCGAATATCGCGCTGACAAAGTTAAGATCAATCAGTCGACGCACCTCCACCTCGGGCATGATTTCAATGCGGCGCGCAAACTGGAAGCCGACGTTGTTCACCAACCCGTCGAGGCGCCCGAAGGTGTGCACGACGCTCTCCAGAGCAGTGCCGATCGCCGCCCGATCGCACGCGTCCGCGGTCACTGCGAGCGCGCGCTGCGAAGCGAGTGCCGCGACGGCAGCCTCCAGCGGGCCGCGGTTACGTGCGATGAGCGCCACGCGCGCGCCGCGCTCGAGCAGGCTGCGCGCCGTGGCAAGACCGATACCTTTGGAAGCACCGCTCACTGCAATCACCTGGTTCTCAAGACAGGACTGGCTGCCCACTGGCGCGGATCCTCAGGCGCCCGCGACGGGCCGCGGGTGCCAACCATGACCGGCACGGGTCCCCTTCAGGCGGGCGTTTGGCATTCAGCCCGGCACCGCGACGGTCTTCAGCTGCAGGTATTCCTCCAGGCCGGCGACGCCCATCTCACGCCCGATGCCGCTTTGCTTGTAGCCGCCGAAGGGGGAATCGGGTGCAAAGAAGTTCGCCCCGTTGACGTTCAGGGTGCCCGCACGGATGCGGCGCGCCATCGCCAGCGCACGCTGCGGGCTGCCGATGATGGCGCCTGAGAGGCCATAGATAGAGTCATTGGCAATGCGCACCGCGTCCGCGTCATCGTCGTAGGCGATGATGACCAGTACCGGGCCAAAGATCTCCTCCTGGGCGATGCGCATGTCATTGGTCACATCGGCGAAGATCGTCGGCTCAAGGTAGTAGCCGCGCCTGAGGTGCCCCGGACGTTTGCCGCCACACACCAGCCGCGCGCCCTCGCGCTTGCCGATCTCAACGTACTCCAGCACACGCGCTAGCTGCGCCGCACTGATGAGCGGCCCCATGATCTGGCCCGGGGCGAACGGGTCGCCGTAGCTGTGCTGTGCGAACGCCGCCTTGAGAAATTCAACACCCTCCGCATAGCGTGGTCGCGGCAGCAGCAGTCGCGTCGCAATCGCGCAGCCCTGACCGGCGTGGTAACACACGGCAAAGCCCGCCAGCAACGCGGAGCTGAAATCCGTATCATCGAGCACGATGGTGGCGGATTTGCCGCCCAGCTCGAGGAACACCCGCTTCACGGTCGCCGCGGCGTTCGCCATCACGCCCCGTCCGGTCGCCGTGGAACCGGTGAAGGACACCACGTCCACCTGCGGGTGCGCTGCGAGCAGTGCGCCGGGGCCCACGCGGTCACTCGAAGTGATCACGTTCAGCACGCCCGGCGGCATGTCGGTGCGTTCGGCGGCGATGCGCCCGATGAAGGTCGCGGTCCACGGGGTCTCGGGAGCTGCCTTCAGAATCACGGTGCAGCCCGCGGCAAGGGCCGGGGCCACCTTGGCGATGTTGATCTGGAAGGGAAAGTTCCAGGGCGTGATCGCGGCCACCACGCCGGCGGCCTCCCGCCACAGCAGTCGTTTGCTCGGCACCCCCATATGGTGCGTGACCGGCAGCTCCGTCTCCCAGGGGTAGCGCTGCATGAGCTCGAGGTAGTAATCGAGGATCGCCAGCGGCCCAACGCCCTGCGGACCGCTGGCGGTGATCGCGAGCGTCGCGCCCACCTCGGCGACGATCTGGGCATAGAGCTCCTGGGCCTCGGCGCGCAGCCCATCGCGCAGCTGCGTGAGGCAGCGGTGCCGCAGTGTGCGGTCGCTCGCCCAGCCGGACTCGTCGAACGCACGCCGCGCCGCGGCAACGGCGGCGGCGACATCGTCCGCGCCCGCGTCAGCTACCGTGCCCAGCGTCTCCTCGGTAACCGGATTGATATTCGGATAGCGCGCACCGGAGCGCGCCTCGGTCAGTTGTCCGTCAATCAGCAGGCGGCCTTCGCCCCTGAGGGACTCCCCGTCACGGCTCGTCACGGCGCTCACGGCGGCACCGGCGTGAAACGCGACGGCACGTGCGTGAAGCCGCGAACGTTGGGATTGTGTGCGCGACGCAGGCCGCTGACCTCGATCTCGTAGTCGGGCATGCAGCGCAAGATCTCTTCGAACACTACGCGCGTCTCCAGGCGCGCGAGCGCCGCGCCCAGACAGGCGTGCACGCCGTAGCCGAAGGCCAGGTGATCACGTGAACCGCGACGCACATCGAAAACTTCCGCATTCTCGAACTTGTCGGCATCGCGATTGGCGGAGATGACGCACAAACCCACACGGTCGCCCTTCTTGAGCAGCTTGCCGCGCAGCGTGACATCCTCGGCCACGCGGCGCACCAGGATCTGCGAGGAACCATCAAAACGCAGCGTCTCCTCGATCGCCTTGGGAATGCGCGCCGGGTCCTCGATCAGCCAGCCACGCTGCTCGGGGTGCTCCCAGAGCCGAAATGCCATGTTGCCGATGAGCTTGGTGGTCGTCTCGTTGCCGGCGATGGCGAGCAGGATGAGATTGCCGACCACCTCCGCATGGCTCATCAACCCGTCAGCCTGCGCCCTGAGCATCACGCCCAGAAGATCCTCGCCATGCACCTTTGCCGAGTGGCGCGCGGTGTGCGCTTCGAAGTATTGCGCCAGGTTCATGTAGCCGGCCACGTTGCGCTCGGCAAGGTCGGTCTGCTTGTCCTCGCGCGCGATCAGGTCATCCGCCCAGCCGCGCACCCGATCGCGGTCGGCGGCCGGCACGTCGATGAGGAGCGAGATCACATCCATGGGCAGGTAGCAGGCGAGGTCGGCGACGAAATCCACCCGCCCGCGCGGCAGGTGCGGGCTCAGCAGCTCCCGCGTGCGCGTGCGCACGAAGCCTTCGAGCCTGGCGAGTGCACCCGGCATCATGAGCGGCGCGAGCACCGCGCGCTGGCGGGTGTGTTCGGGCGGATCGCTGCCGATGAAAAGCGGATACGGCAGCTTCTCGTTGGCGTCGCGCTCCAGGGCGACCGCGCCACTATTGATGAAAGTCTTGTGGTCACGAAAAGCACGGTGTACGTCGTCCCACTTGGTGAGCAGCCAGAAGCCGCCCGGTTCGTAGTAATAGACCGGATCGTGTTCGCGCGCCGCACGGTAGTACGGATACGGATCCCAGTGAAACCTGTGGTCGTAAGGGTCGAGCACCACCTGGCTTGCCGCCTGCCGCTGCACGTCACTCACAGAATTGCTCCGCCGTCCGCGGGAATGACGCAGCCGGTCACGTACGAGGCCTGATCTGAGGCCAGAAATGCCACGATGTTGGCCGCCTCTTCGCCGCGTCCCGGTCGACCCAGGCGGATCCATGACATGAGACTCTCCATGAGAGCACGCGTCGCGTGCGCCTGCGCTCCGGTCAGGGCCGCCGTATAGGCGCGGGCTTGCTCAAAGCTGTCCGCGAAGCCACCGATCCAGCCAATCGCCAGGGCGTTGGCGCGGATACCGCTAGCGGCCTCCTCGGAGGCGATCTGACGCATCAGCGACTCGACCGCGGCCTTCGGAATCGCCGACAAGCCGTCCGTGTCGAGGGTGCGGTGATTGGCCATCGTGACGCAGGCGGTGAGTGAGCCGCCGCCACCGGCGGCCAGCACGGGGATCGCATGGTGGAACAAGCGAAAACAGCCGAGCGTATCTGCCTGCAGATGAGCTGCCAGCGTCTCCGGCGGCATCTCGCGCACCTTGAGGAGCGGGATCGCGGGACCTGAGCAATAAACGACCGTGTGCAGGCGGCCGAAGCGCTCGGCGGTGGCGGCCACGAGGTCCTGCACCGCCGCCCCATCGGTGAAATCCAACTGCTGTGCGTGCGCCTGGGCCCCGCCGGCGGTCAGATCGCGCGCGAGCGCTGCGGCGCGTTGCGCATTTTTCTGGTAAGTGAACACCACCGGCACACCCGCCTGAGCGAGCCGCGCCGCCACCGCACCACCGATGTTGCCGCTGCCCGCCACGAGCGCGCCGCCGCGCGGGAACGTAAGAGCGATGGCGGCAGCGGCCGCGCCGCTCATGCTCGGCCGCCCCCGCCGGGCCGCTGCCCGGCGCAGAGGATGTCGGTCACGCGCTCGGTGTCCATGTATTCCTTGAGCAGCGCGAGCCTGCCGTCGCGAAACACGAACAAAAAGTGGTACTCGTTGCTGTAGAGCGCACCGGAGACGTGCCGCCCCTGCGAGTGCGCCTCGACCGCGACGCGCTCCCCCTCGGCGGTCATGGCATCGATCGTGAAGGTGATTCCCTCGGGAAAGACCGCGTAGATCTGTGCGGCCGCCGCCTGGATCTGTGCGCGCGTGAACATGCCGGAGATCAAGGTGCGTCCCATGGTCATGAGGTAGCCGTCGTCGGCGTAGGCTGCGACGAGCGCCGCCACATCGCCACGGCCCATGCTGGCAAAGAAGTCGCGCACGAGCTGCTTGTTGCGCTGCTCCAGAGTCATCTTGGGTCTCCGCCGGATTCAGACATCTTGTGCCCCCGGGTCTCGGGCGCCGCACGGACGGATCGGGCGCTGACCGCAGGGCATTTCCGCGTACTATGCGGCAGCCGAACCCGGGAATCGAGTGGCGCAGGATATGCCCCTAACTTTGTGCCGGCTGACCTCTGAGCAGCGCCTGCCGCGCCGCGTGCTGCTGAGTCTGGGCGTGTGGCTGGCGCTGTCGAGCGCGGCTGCGGCAGCCCCGCCGGCCAGCGAGCCGTGGTGGCAGCAAGCCGTCATCTACGAGATCTATCCGCGTAGCTTCCAGGATTCCAACGGCGACGGTGTCGGCGATCTAAATGGCATCACGCAGCGCCTGGACTATCTCGAGGCGCTCGGCATCGATGCGATCTGGATTACCCCGTTCTTCCCCTCCCCCCAGGTCGACTTCGGTTACGACATCACCGACTACGAGAACGTCGATCCGCAGTACGGCACACTTGCGGACTTCGATCGCCTCCTGGCGCAGGCGGAGAAGCACCATATCCGGGTGCTCCTTGACCTGGTGCTCAACCACACCTCCGATCAGCATCCCTGGTTCTTGGATGCGCTACGCACGCGTCACTCCGCGGCGCATGACTTTTACGTCTGGAGCAATGGCAAGCCGGATGTCGCCGGCAAGCGCGGGCCGCCCAATAACTGGGTGAGTCTCTTCGGCGGCTCCGCCTGGGAATACGTGCCGGGCATCGACCAGTTCTACTACCACCGCCTCTACCGCCAACAGCCGGACCTGAACTGGCGCAATCCGCACGTCGAGCGCGCCATGTTCGAAGTCATGCGCTTCTGGCTGGATCGCGGCGTGGCAGGCTTCCGGCTCGACGCCATCACGAGCCTCTTCGAAGACGTACAGCTGCGCAACGCGCCGCGGCTCGGCGGTCGCAACGCCCAGGGCGATCCGATCCTCAGCGATGTCTACACGAACAACCTCCCCGAGGTGCACGCGGTGCTGCGCCGCATGCGCGCCATGCTGGATCACTATCCGGGCGAGCGCGTGCTGATGGGCGAGACCTATGTGAAGACGACCGCGCAGCTGAGCCCCTGGTACGGCGGCGCGCGACACGATGAGCTGCAGTTGCCGATGGACACTGCGTTCGGATTCGGCAACCGTCTCGACGCGCGCGAGTTCCGGCGTCGGCTGAGCGAGGCCGCGACGCAATTGCAGGGGTCGCAGCCGTTGTTTGTGCTCGACAACCACGACCATGTGCGCAGCTGGGACCGCTATGGCGACGGCACGCATAACGAGGAGATCGCCAAGATTCTTGCGACGTTGCTGCTCACCTCACGCTGCGCGGCGCTGCTCTACCAGGGCGAAGAGATCGGGCAGTCGACCTTCACGCCTGCGCGGGTCGAGGACGTACGCGATCCGATCGGCATCACCGGCTGGCCGAAGGAGAAGGGCCGCGACGGCGAGCGCACGCCCATGCAGTGGGACACCTCCAATGCACAGGCCGGTTTCACGAGCAGCCGCCATCCGTGGCTGCCGGTGGCGCCGGATTTTCATAAGTTCAACGTGCAGGCCGAGCTCGCCGACGCGGACTCCCTGCTCAACTGGCACAAGAAGCTCATCGCCCTGCGGCGTGACGATCCGGCGCTGCGCAGCGGCCGCACCGTGCTGCTCGATAACAACAACGCGCACGTGCTCAGCTACGCGCGCGTGACGCCCGAGGGCTCGGGGATTGTTGTCTCGCTGAACATGTCGGCGCAGACCGAGACCGTCAATCTCAACAGCGCCACCGCCGGCTTCGCCGGCCACCACGTGCGCACGCTGCTCTCAAGTCCCGCGGAGATTGCCGTGTCAGCTGACGGTACACGCCTCACGATGCCCCCGTACGCGGCCTGGGTGGCGGCGGTCGATTAGGTGGCGCTCGGCGTGGCACGCGAGGAAGCAGCGAGGGACGAGCAGCTAAGCATCGCTGTGGATGCCGACACGCACGTCTCCGCGCGCTGGTTGTTGCCGGCGTCGGCCTGCGCCAGTTACGTGCTCGCGCACAGCGCCGGCGCGGGCATGGAACAGCCCTTCCTACGCGCCGCGGCGAGCGAGCTGGCCGCGCTCGGCATCGCCACTCTGCGCTTTCAGTTTCCCTACGCGGAGCGCGGTGGCAAGCGACCGGATCCGCCGCCCCGGTGTCACGCGACGGTGCGTGCCGCAGTGGCCGCGGCGCAGCGCCTCGCGCCGCAGTTGCCGCTCTTTGCGGGGGGCCGTTCCTTCGGCGGCCGCATGACCTCGCAGGCCCAGGCGCTCGCGCCCCTGCCGGCGGTGCGCGGGCTCGTGTTTCTGGGTTTTCCGCTGCATCCGGCCGGTAAACCGGCACAAGAGCGGGCCGAGCATTTGCTGCGGGTGCAGATCCCGATGCTGTTCGTACAGGGCACGCAGGATGCACTCGCCGAACCTCCGCTGCTCGAAGCGGTGATGACCCGGCTCGGCGCCCGGGCGAGCCTGCAGTGGGTCAGCGCAGCGGATCATTCCTTCCACGTGCCCGCGCGCAGCGGCCTACGGGATGCGCCCGTGCGGCAGGCGCTGCTCGCCGCAGCGGCGGCTTGGATGGCGGCGCGCTCATGAGTAAGCAGCCGCTCGAGCGCTATGCCGCCAAGCGCACCTTTAGCCGCACGCCGGAGCCTAAGCCGGCGGCGGCTGCGGCGCGCCGGGGTCCGTTGTTATTCGTGGTGCAGAAGCACGCGGCGCGACGCCTGCACTACGACTTCCGGCTCGAGCTCGACGGCGTCCTCAAATCCTGGGCGGTGCCCAAGGGTCCCTCGTCCGATCCGCTCGACAAGCGCATGGCCGTGCAGGTCGAGGATCATCCCTTTGACTACGGCTCCTTCGAGGGCGTGATCCCGGCGAAGCAATACGGCGCCGGCAGCGTGATCGTATGGGACTGCGGGGTCTACTCTCCGGATGAGGAGCAGCAGTACGCTTTCAGCGACCGGGCGCTGGCACAGAAGCGCGTACGCGCGGAACTGGCGGCCGGCAAGCTCAGCTTCTTCCTGTGCGGGGAGAAACTAAAGGGCTCGTACACACTGGTGCGCACCAAGCAAAGCAGCCAGTGGCTTCTGATCAAGCACAAGGATCGCTTCGCGCACGCGAACGATCTGCTCGTACGCCATCGCTCGGTGCTCTCGGGTGTCAGCCTCGAAGAGGTGGCGCCGCTCAAGGTGACACAGCGCGTGCCGGCGGCGCGCCTGGCACCCTGCGGCCCCGAGGAGGCGTTGCCCAGACAGCTTAAACCGATGCTCGCGGAGAGCGGGGAATTGCCGCCGTCGGATCCGCAGTGGCGCTACGAGCCGAAGCTCGACGGCTACCGCGTCATCGCCTTCGTCGGCGCGGGCGAGGCGCGGCTGCACTCCCGCCGTGGCCTGGACCTGACACGCTTCTTTCCGGAGCTGGTCGCGGAGCTCCTCGCACAGCCGGGCGCTCAGATGGTGCTCGATGGGGAGATCGTCGCGCTGGATCCCACCGGGCGCCCCTCGTTCAACGCCCTGCAGAATCGGGCACAGCTGAAGAGCGCGGGCGAGATTACCGCGGCCCAGCGCGATGCTCCCGTGGTGCTGGTGTGCTTCGATCTGCTGCACTTTGCGGGTGTGAACCTGCGCGGGTCGGCGTACGCCGACCGGCACCGCTACCTCGCGCAGTGCCTCGCTCCGAGCGCGCACCTGCAGCTGGTACATTCTTCCGACAACGCCGCGCAACTCTACGACGCGGCACTCGGGCTTGGATTCGAGGGCATCATGGCTAAGAAACTCGACAGTCCCTATCACAGCGGGCAGCGCTCGCGCGCCTGGCTCAAAGTCAAGGCCGCGCAGTCGGCCGAGTTTGTCATCGGCGGCTACACGCGCGGCAAGGGCGCTCGCGATCCGCTGGGCGCGCTGCTGCTCGGGTACTACGAGGGTAAGGTGCTGCGTTACGCCGGACACGTCGGCTCGGGTCTGGAGGAGGCGAGCATCGCGACGCTGCTGAAGCGTGCGGCGAAGCTGGAACGCCCAACCTCGCCCTTTGACGAGCCCCCGCCGCTGCACCGCCCGACCACGTGGCTGAAGCCGCAGCTCGTGGCCGAAGTCACTTTCAGCGAATGGACCCCGACCGGGTCGCTGCGTGCGCCGGTATTCCTGCGCCTGCGCGATGACATCGAGGCACGCCGCGTGCGCAAGGCGCGCGGGCGCGCCGACCCGGCCAAAATCAGGAGCGCCACGCCGCGCCCCAGCGCGCCGGTGACGGAGGCCCGCGCAAGCGCTGCACCGGAAGTGACCGCCGTGCTCGAGCAGCTAAAAAATCCCGCCAAAGCACTCGAACTCGCAGTCGGGGACGCGCGCATTAAACTCACCAATCTTGATCGCATCTATTGGCCGGCCGATGCGAAGCGGCGTTACGGCGCTATAACCAAGCGCGATCTGATCGCGTATCTGGCGAGGGTCGCGCGCTTCATGTTGCCGCATCTTGCCGATCGCCCGCTCACCATGATCCGCATGCCCGAGGGCATCAACGGCGAGCGCTTCTTTCAGAAGCACTGGGCGCAGACGCTGCCGGACTTCGTCGAGTCGGTCACGGTGTTCTCCGAAACCAAGGACGAGCGCCACCGCTACCTGCTCGCCAACAACCTGCCGACGCTCCTGTGGCTCGGGCAGGTCGGCACCCTGGAGTTCCACGTGTGGCATTCGCGCGCCCAGCCGCTGCCGGAGGCCGCCGGCGCCAAGACCGACTACTCCAGCTCGCTCGCCGCGCTCGAGTCCTCGATCCTGAACTACCCGGACTATCTGGTATTCGACATCGACCCGTATATTTACTCCGGTAAGGAGGGCAAAGGTGCGGAGCCGGAACTGAACAAGCGCGGCTTTGCGGTCGGTAAGCGCGTCGCGTTCTGGCTACACGCTCTGCTCAAGGAGATGTCGCTGCAGGCGATCGTGAAGACCTCCGGCAAAACCGGGCTGCACGTGTTCGTGCCGATCGAGCGCACGGTCACCTTTGATGAGGCGCGCCACATCTGCGAGACCATCGGGCGGCACGTGATGCGCGAGCACCCCAAGGAGGTCACCATGGAGTGGGCGGTTGAGAAGCGCACCGGCAAGATCTTCATCGACTACAACATGAACGTACGCGGCAAGACCTTGAACGTTGCCTACTCCCCGCGCGGGGTCGCCGACGCCCCGGTTTCCATGCCGTTGAGCTGGGAGGAACTCGAAGCGGCGGAGCCGATGGACTTTACAATCAAGGACGTACCGTCGCGCTTGGAAAAGAGTGGCGACCGGTGGCATGATGTACTTGAGTTAAAACAGAGTCTTACGAAGGCTTTCGGTGCCCTTCGTGAGAAGTAACCCGCCACGGTAGGTGCATTCATGGCTGCGCGTTCCATTGGATCCTTGACGGTGTCCTTCGGCTTGGTCGCCATCCCGGTGAAGCTGTACACCGCCACGCAATCGTCCAACGCCATCTCCTTCAACCTGTTGCACAAGACCTGTGGCTCGCGCCTGCGCCAGCAGTACGTGTGCCAGAAGGAAGGCGTGGTCGTTGACCGCGACGAGATGGTAAAGGGCTACGAATTCGCCAAGGATCAGTACGTGCGCTTCACGCCCGAGGAGATCAAGGCGCTCGAGGAAGTGGGCACCCACTCCGTGGACATCACCGAGTTTGTGCCCATCGAGTCGATCGACCCGGTGTACTTTGACAAGACCTACTACCTGGCGCCGGATAAGGGCGCGGCGAAGCCTTACGGGCTGCTGGTCGAGGCACTGAAGCAGTCCGGGCGCTGCGGCGTTGGCCACTGGGCCGCGCGCGGCAAGGCCTACATCGTCATTCTGCGTCCCATCGGCGACGTGCTCGCCATGCAGCAGCTGCACTACGCGGCCGACGTGAAGAGCGCGAGCGAAGTCGAGGTGCCCAAGCCCGAAGTGAAGGCACAGGAGCTGAAACTCGCCCAGCAGCTCATCGATCAGCAGACAGCGCCGAAGTTTGACCCGCAGGCGTACAAGGACGACGTGCGCGGGCGCGTGGAGGCGGCGATCCAGAAGAAAGTCGAGGGGCACGAGATCTCGGTCGCCGAAGTGGCGCCTGCGGGCACAGGCAAGGTGATCGATCTGATGGAAGCGCTGCGCGCCAGTCTGGAGAAAACCGAAAGTGCGCGTGCCCAGGTCACCCGCCTGGGGCCGCGCAAGGGACCCAAGCGCGCCGAGGAGCCGACCAAAGTCGCGCGCAAGGCGAGCAAGCGCAACGCCTAGAGTGCGCTAGCGCCTTCGAGCGATCAGGTGCCTTCCTATAGTGTGCGGGACGTCGAGCGGGTCCTGCAGCTCTCGCCCGCTACCACTCGCAGTCTGATCCGCGCCGGGTTCGTAAATCCCGCGCGCGGCCCGCGACGCGAGTACCGCTTCTCCTTCCAGGACCTGATCGTGCTGCGCACCGCGCGGGCGCTGCTCGCGGCTAAGATTCCCGCCAAGCGCATCCGCCGCTCGCTGGAGTCGCTGCGCCGCGAACTGCCCGAATCCGTGCCGCTGTCGGGACTGGCCATCAGCGCCGTCGGCGATCATGTCGTGGTGCGTGACGGGGAGGCGCGCTGGCAGGCCGAGGGGGGCCAATACGTGCTCGGACTGGATGTCAGCCTGCAAAACGGCGTGCTGCACGTGGTGGAGCACAAGGAGAGCACCCCCGCCACGGCCACCGAGTCGCCCGATTGGTTCGGCCAGGCACTGGCGCTCGAGAACAGCGATGCACTTGCCGCGCTCGCCGCCTATGCCCGTGCGGTCGAGGCGGCGCCGGAGAACGCGGCAGCCTGGACGAACTGGGGACGACTGCTGCACGAATCTGGCCGTACGCAGGAAGCCGCCGATGTCTACCAGCGCGCCCTCACGCGCGCCGGTGCCGACTCGCTGCTGCTCTACAACCAGGGTGTGCTGCTTGAGGATCTCGGGGATGCGGGGGCGGCGCTGCGCGCATACCAGAGCGCGCTTGAGGAGGATCCGGAATTCGCCGACTGTCACTACAACCTCGCGCGCCTGTACGAGTCGCTCGGCAAACCGCAACATGCGATCCGGCACCTCGGGCAGTACCGGCGTCTGGTCAGCAACGAGAGCCGCTGAGCGCACCGCGACGCGCATGAGGCTCTGGGTCGGCACCTCCGGCTACAACTATCCTGAGTGGAAGGGCAGCTTCTACCCGCTGAAAATGCCGGCGGCCAAGATGCTGCCGTACTACGCCGAGCGCTTCAGCACGGTTGAAATCAACTACACCTTCTACCGCGTCCCGAACGCCAAGATCCTCGGCGGCTGGGACCGCGAGACGCCGCCGGAATTTCGCCTGACTCTCAAGGCTCCCAAGCGCATCACCCACCTCGCCAAGCTCAAAGACTGTGCCGAGCTGACCGGCTACTTCCTGAAGACCGCCGCCACGCTCGGACCCAAGCTCGGCGCCCTCCTCTTTCAGCTGCCGCCGTACCTGCGCAAGGACCTCGCTGTCCTGGACGAGTTTCTGCAGCAACTGCCGGCACAGACGTGCGCGGCCTTCGAATTTCGCCACGCCTCGTGGATGGATGCGGAGGTCTTCGCCCGCCTTAAGGCGCGAAACCTCGCCTTGTGCATTGCCGACAGCGAGAAGTTCTCAACCCCGCTTGAGGTCACTGCCGACTACGCCTACTTCCGCCTGCGCGACGAGGGCTATACGCCATCGGACCTGGCACGCTGGGCGTCGGTAATCCAGGCCCAGGCCGGCCACTGTCACGATGTGTTCGTCTATTTCAAGCACGAAGAGGCCGGCAAGGGCCCCGAATTTGCCCGCCTCCTGCTCGCGGCGCTCGCGGCGGATACGCCTTAGGCCGCAGGCTGCTGCATCCAAAAGCACCCCCCGGCGCATCTTTACGCTATCCCCACCCGCTCTTTGAGGAGCAGACCCATGGATTTCGGACCCTTTGCCGTTGCTATCGCGTTCTGGATCTTTGTGGCGATCGCCACCGTCGCCGGTATCGTCGCCGACTACAAGAAGCGTCAGCTCACACTTGAGCCGCTGCGCGCTGCGATCGAGAAAGGCCAGCAGCTGGACCCGAGCGTCGTCGAGCGGCTCATGGCCCCGGCGCAGCCGGCGGGCATCAATCCGCTCACCCTGTGGGTGAGCGGGGTCATCGTCATCTCGGCCGGCGTCGGCGTGGGACTGCTCGCGTTCTTCCTGGAACGGGTGGCGGTGGAAGCGTTCTGGCCGCTCCTGGGGGCTGGCGTCGTGACGCTGTGCGTCGGCACCGGTCTGGTGATCGCGGCGCGCATCGTGCAGAAGTACAAGGGAACTCGCGGAGCGGTGTGACGGCTGCCTCGCCCGTGCTCGCACTCGGCCAGGTCGCTGAGGCGACCGTCGTCGCGCTCGCCATGAACGGCGATGCGGCGGCGTTCGGCGAGCTCGTGCGGCGCCGGCAATCGGCGCTGCGCAATCTGTTACGCCGTCTGAGCCGCGACAGCGCGCTCGCGGACGATTTGGCACAGCAGACCTTTCTCAAGGCGTGGCGCGCCCTGCCGCAGCTGCGTTCCGTCGGTGCCTTCGGCGCCTGGTTGCGCCGACTCGCCGTCAACACCTGGCTCGAGCACGTGCGCGCAGCGCCCCCGCCGGCGGTGGCGATGAGCGCCGAGGAACTCGCGACGGTGCCCGGCGGCGCCGCCTCTGCCGATGCGCAACTGGATCTCGACCGCGCGCTCGCGCACCTGGCGCCGCAGGAGCGCCTGTGTGTCGTGCTCGCTTACAGCGAGGGCATGAGCCACGGCGAGATCAGCAGCGCGACCGCGCTGCCGCTCGGTACGGTGAAATCCCACGTGCGGCGCGGCAGCGAGCGGCTGCGCGCACTGCTGAGTGCCTACGATTCGGTTCAGGAGCACGCCCATGTCGGATGATCTGGATGCACGCTTGCTGCGCAGCTTCGTCTGCGCTGAGCAACCCCTCGGCGCTGAGCCGTTCGTCACGCAGGTGACGGCACGCATCGACGCCGCGGCTCGCTTGCGGCTCGACATGCGTAGCTGCTACGCGGTCCTGGGCACGATCGTGGGTGGCCTCGGCACGGGAATTGCGGCCTTGAAACACGTGTGGCTGCTTTTGATCGGAGCGGCGGCGGTCACGGTGTGGGCGGCGTTCCTGTAGGGAGGCGCCCGGAGTGGCTGTTCGAGTCCGCCGCCCGCGCCGGTACGCGGTGATCCTAAGCGCGGGGCTAAAATGGCAGGACATCAGCGCCGACTCGTGTCACTTCGAGCAAGCGTTCTCGGCCGATGGCGGCAAGACCTCGGAGGTCAACTGGATCGCGACCGACACGAGAGTGCGCAGCGAACCGGGCGCCTGAGGATGCCGCGCCGCGCCGCTCGCTAGGTCGTCCAGATCTCGGCAAAAACACGGGCAAAATTGCCCCCTAGGACTTTCTGCACGACCGCCTCGGAGTAGCCGCGCTTCAGGAGCTCGTCGGCGACGATCTCGAGCTTGCGCGGGGTGTTCATGCCCTCGACGTACGTCGGCCGATCTTCTTCCGGAGCCGACAACCCGGCCTTGTGCCGCGCGTCGACTTCCTTCTGAAACTCCGCCAGGCCGGTGGCGCTGGTGTCGAAGGGCTCAATGCCAACGTCGCTGCCGATGCCGACATGGTCCTCGCCGGCCACTTTAAGCGCGTGCTCAAGGTGCTGCATGTAATCGGCCACGGTGGGCTGGCGCGGCGATGGGGTGAGAAAGGGCAGGTCGAAGATGCCAATCACGCCGCCGCGCGCCGCCAGGGCCCGCAGCTGCTCGTCGGTCTTGGTACGCGGGTGGGGGTGCACGGCGGCACAGCCGGTGTGTGTCATGATCGGCGGCCGCGCGGACAAACGAAGCACGTCCGCCGTGGTGACCGCGTTGGCATGACTAAGATCGATGGCGATCCCGAGCCGGTTCATCTCCTTGACAGCGTCCCGCCCAAGCGGGGTCAGTCCGCCGGCCTGCGGTTCCATGACACCGGCGGCAAATGGGGAGCGGCGGTTGTAGGACAACTGCATGACGCGCACGCCCAGATCGCGGAATACCGCGAACGCGTCAAGCTTGTTGCCCAGCATGTCGGCGCTCTCGAAGGAAAAGATAATGCCGAGCGTGTTCGCGCGCTTCGCCTGCTCAAGATCCGCGGGCACCCGGATCGCGCTGAAGTATTGCGGGTGCACTTCAATGAGTCGTTGCACCCGCCCGATCTCGGCGACCGTGGCGGCAAAGTCGCTGTTGATGCCGCCCAGGGACCACTTGACGGCGCTGATGCCGCTGCCGCGCACGAGGTCCAGATCCGCCTGTGGCAGGGGCAGCGCATCGGGCATCGGCGGCGCCGAGTTGCAGTCAAGCACCAGCGCGCGGCGGTAGAGCGCGCGCGCCTGCGCGCTCACGGGGATTTGTGGTGCGCTCCAGGCGCGCGGCGGGGTGAGCAGTGCAGCGCCCGTGGCGGCCGCGAGCGCGCCGGAGAATTGGCGCCGATTCATGCGCGCCCCCGGCCGGCGCTACAGCTGCAGGCGCGCGGGCTGGACGGCAACGCCGAGCACCTCGAAATGCGCTCCCTGCAGCAGCGCGCTGGCCCCGACGGATCCGCGCGCCGGGTAGTGCCCGTGAAAGTAGGTTCGGTAGATGGCATCGAAGGTCTCGTTACGGCTGAGGTCCGTTGAGATTACCGTCACGTACACCAAATCATCCATCTTCAGCCCTGCGGCCGCCAGTGTGCGCTGCAGGGCATCCATCAGCAGCCGCGCTTCGGCGGCGCTATCGGGCGGCGCGCGGCCGGTGTCCGGGTCGATCCCGAGGTGTCCGCCTAGGTACAGCGTGTTGCCGGTGCGGATTGCATCGCTGAAAGGCGCGGGCGTCGCGCCCGCGAGGGCCGGGTGCAGGAAGTAACTGCGCTCCGCGCCATCGCCCACCGCGCCCTGCGCCAGAGGCAGCACCAGCGCCAGCGTGAGGAGCACTAGCAAGGCACCGGCTTGAGTCTTCATGACCTTTGTACTCCGTTGTCCGATGCCAGTAGAGATGCGCAACGCAGCCCCTTTGGATGCAAACGCCGAAGCATCAGCGGATCTGCTCACGGCGTTCCGCCCCGTCTGAGGCTTGCAGCGCCGGCTAAAAAGTAACGGCGCGCCCGGCGGGATCAAGGGCCGCTTGATCGCGGGAAATCAGGAACCACTCGCGCGCGCACCAAGCGACGCGCCACAGATGGCGCGGTCGGCGGCGCTGAACAGATCCCGCACGCACGCTGCGCCCTCGAGTGCCAGGAGCGCGCGCTTGAGGTACAGGCCGCCACCGAAACCCGTCAGGGTACCGTCGGCGCCGATGACGCGGTGGCAGGGAACAATGATCGGCAACGGATTGGCACCGTTCGCCAAGCCCACGGCGCGCGCGCCGCTTTGGCTGCCAAGCCGCCGCGCAAGTTCGCCGTAGGACACCGTCTCCCCGTAGGGGATCTGTCGCAGCGCTTGCCACACCGAGCACTGAAACGACGTGCCCTGCGGCGCGAGCGGCAGCCTGAACACCCGGCGGGTCCCTGCGAAGTACTCGGCGAGCTGCACGGTGGCCTCTGCGAAGGGCGCCTCCGCGCGCCGCCACTCGGCACACGGGGTGAGCGGGCGCGGGCCGGCCTGAAAGTGAACGTGCGTGAGCGCGCGCGCACTGCCGGCCAGCAGCAGCGTGCCGACGGGCGATTCGATCTCGCACCAAAAGATGCTCGTATCCGCCTGCGTCGCGTTCATAGCGTCCCTCCTGCCGACCGTTGCGCCGCACCCGCCGCAGCCCGCCACAAGTGCATCACGGCATAGCTGCGCCACGGCTGCCACTCTTTGGCCCGCTCGTCGAGCTGCTTCCCGCTTAGCGTCTTGTTCAGCGGCGCGGCCATGCGGCGGAGCACCAGGTCGGCGCTCGGCAGCGCATCAGGCTCGCCGAGCGCGCGCAGTAACACGTATTGCGCCGTCCACGGACCGACGCCCGGCAAAGCAGCCAGCGCGCCGACGAGCTGCGCAGGTGCCACGCCGAAATCCACACGCCGCTCGAGCACGGCACGTGCCAGCGCGTGCACGGTGGCGGCGCGCGAGCGCGTAAGGCCGAGGCCGGTGAGATCCGCGTTGGCAATCTCGGCGGCGCTCGGGAAGAGGTGTGTCAGGCCATCTCCGCCGCCACGCACGGCGCTTCCGGCGCGCTCGACGAGGCGCGTGGCAAAGGTACGGCCCGCGGCCACGCTCACCTGCTGTCCGAGGATGGCGCGCACGGCGCACTCAAACGCGTCCCAGGCGCCCGGAATTCTCAGTCCCGGCCGCGCGCGCACCAGCGGCCCGACCAGCTGATCCTTGGCCAGCTCGGTGCCGATGCGCGCCGGATCGGCCGCAAGATCGAAGACGCGGCGGGCGACGGAGGATAATTGCAGCAGTGCCGCCGGGGGTGCACCCGTCACGCGCAGCTGCAGCGCATCTTGTTCGGGCAGCGGCGCGACACAGATCAATGCATGGCCGCCCTCACAGGCGACCGTGCGCGCATAGCCACGCGCATCAATCCGCTCGACACCGGCCACCGCCCGCGCGGCCAGAAACTCGCGCATGTGGTTCCAGTCGTAGGGTGGGCGGTAGGCGAGCCGCAGCACGACCTCTTCGGATCGGGCACGCGCACCCCCGCGTCGCCGCAGGCGACGCAGGTCGCGCGGTGAGCGCTGATAGGTGTTGCGGAAGGCGTCGTTGAAACGACGGCTGCTGCCGAAGCCGGCCGCCAGAGCGATCTGCGTGATCGGCAGGTTCGTGTCCTCCAGTAAGCACACGGCAAAGTGCAGGCGCCGCGTCTGTGCGACCGCGATCGGCGAGGCCCCCACGTGGCGCCCAAAGAGGCGCAGCAGGTGTCGTGCGCCAATACCCAGCCGAGCGGCGAGTTCCTCCACCGAACCTTCATCGAGCGCGCCCTCATTGATCAGACGCAGTGCGCGACGCACCACCGCGGCCGTTCCAAGCCAGGCGGGCGTACCGGGCGCGGCCTCGGGCCGACAGCGCAGACACGGTCGGAAACCGGCTGCTTCCGCGGCCGCGGGGGTGCCAAAGAAACGCACATGCGCGCGCTTCGCGTAGCGCGAAGGGCAGATCGGGCGGCAGTAGATCCCGGTGGAGGTCACCGCGATGAAGAACTTACCGTCAAAGCGCGGATCACGACTGACGCGCGCTCGCTCCAGCGCCTCCGGATCCAGTCCTGAAATCATCTCCATGGAGGGCACGATACCCGTCACGGCCTCGCGAAAGTAGCCGTTTTCGGACCCGGCGGGACCCGCGCGGCCGCGCGCCAAGATTCTCCGGCGTGTGCCTTTTTCAGGGCGGCGATGTCGAGCTCGCCCATCTGCAGCATCGCCCGTATGGCGCGCTGCGCCTTGGCGTGGTTGGCGGCCTCTTCGGCCTCGGTGTCGAACCACGGAAACGGGGTCATCTTCTGCATTTCCCGGATCTTCCTGCCACTCACCCGGCATCGCGCGCCACGGCGCGGGCAAACGCGGGACGCGTCACGACGCGTTGCACGTACGCGCCGATCAGCGGCGACTTGGGCATGAACTCGGCCTGCGCGAACAGCGCAAACGAGGTGCCAAACAGCACATCCACTGCGGTGAAGTTCTCCCCGAGCAGGTAGGGCCCCGCGCCGAGCTTGGCAAGAATCACGGCCATTACTTCCTCCACATCGACCCAGCCAGCCGTGCCGCGCGGCACTTCGACTTTCATGACCTTCGAAAGGACCGCAGGCTCGAGGACCCCGGTGTAGTAGGCGAGCCAGGACAGATACGCGCCGCGCTGCGCATCGCCGACGAGCGGCCCGATGCGGTTCTGCGGAAACTTATCGGTGAGGTAGAGGGCGATCGCCGCGGACTCGAACACCACCACACCATCGTCGGAAATCGCGGGCACCTTGCCATGCGGATGCGGATTGGCCGGATCGATGACGCCGCTCGCGTCACGGCCGCGCACGCTCACGATCTGGACGCGGTACGGAGCCTCGAGCTCCTCGAGCAGAAACAAGAAACGCGACGAGCGGGTTCTCGGCCGGTGATACAGGGTAATCATGGCGCACTCCGCGGCGGTAGGAAGTGCGCTGATACTACGCAATAATCTGCGGATGTCGCGACCGTCAGCACATACAGTGTGGGGCCCGGTGCGCTCCTGTATGACACTCAGAGCGCACGCTTGAGCGTCACCGAAACTGCGCGACTGCGTCTGCGCCATCTGAGCGGCGCCGATGCCGTCTTCATCCTGGAGTTGCTCACCGATCCTGACTTCCTCGCCCACATCGGCGATCGCGGCGTGCACAGCCTCGAGGACGCGCAGCGCTACATCGCGGACGGTCCGGCACTCAGCTACGAGCGCTTCGGTTTCGGTCTGTATCTCGTAGAGCTTAAGGAGACGCGCGCCGCGCTCGGCCTGTGCGGACTGCTGCGGCGCGATTCGCATCCGGACGTCGAGATCGGCTTTGCGTTTGTACCGCGGGCACGCCGTTGCGGTTACGCGCTGGAGGCGGCGACCGCGACGCTGCAGCTGGGTGTACACGCGCTCGGGCTGACGCGCATCGTTGGGCTCACCGGTCCCGACAACGCTGCCTCCATCCGCATTCTCGAGCGGCTGGGACTGAGGTTTGAGCGCCTGGTGCACTTCACGCCCGACGGCCGCGAGTCGCGTCTGTTTGTGTATCAGTGCGCGGCGGCGCCTTAGCGCAGCGACTTCAGCGTCGCGAGCGCTGCTTCGCGCAATCTGCCGATTGCGTCATCGATGCGAGTGACCGCGGCCTCGTCATCCTTGCCGAGGCCTGCCCAGTTATCCGCCCAGGCGGTCTGGAGCTCGGCGGCCCGCTCGGGTACGGGCGCGGGCACGACGGCCGACAGGTCGCGGATCACGAGCACGTAAGTCCAGCCGGTGCGCGGATTGCCGCCACTCGCATCACGATCGTACTGCGCCAGAAACACCACCCGCTCAAGTTCGGCGAGTTTGGTCAGGACTTCAAAGGTCGCCGTCCTGATGTTGCGGTTGTGTTCGGTGCGCTCGTTGCGCCAGGTGTTGTATGCCAGGCTGCTCAGCGCCACGGCGAGGCTGATCAGCGCCACCGCGTTATTGCGCAGCTGCTGGCGAATGCTAGTCATGCTCGGCGGCAATCATACGCCCGCGCGGCGCTCCTGAACCGAACCTGAACGCGGGCCTTGGCCCGCACGCGTGTCAGCGCCAGGGCGGCCGGTGCGTTTTCACTCTCAGGTAAATGCGAAAGGAATGACCCCATGCGTGCCATAGTCAAATTGCTGATTGCGCTGGCTTTCGGCGCGGCGCTTACCGGTTGCGTGGTCGCCCCGGTCGGACCCCTGCGGCCCTATGTGGCGGCCGTCGTCGCTCCGGCACCAGTGGTGATCTACCATCGCTGGTAAGTTCCTCGGTCTGACAGGACGCGTCCCCGCCCAACGTGCGGGGGCGCGTCGCGCCCTCCTCCGGGTTCAGCCACCCGCGTCCCTCTGGCCTTCCGCATCCTTGCCGACTAAGCGAGGCGCCAGCCGCGCGTGATTCACGGCAGGACGTCGGCTAGTATCGCTGGCTCTTCAACGTCGTCCGCGCTTCACCCGCTTCGGGTGCGCGCCGCGATGCGCGCCGCAAAGCGAGGGCTGGCATTTCATGAGCTTCAGGCTGACGCTGCTCGCGGCGCTCGCGCTGCTGTCTCCCCTGACGAGCGCGCGCGCCGACGTGCGGGTCGTCCGCGGGCCGACACCGATTCCCGAGGGCAACGCCCGTGCCGCCGGCGACCTCACGGTCGTGAACGAGCACCTGGCATTTGCACTGGCGGTCCAATCGCCAGCCCCGTACGGAGTGCCGCGCGGGGCGCTCGTGGACATCGCGCCCGTGAGCGACGGCACGATCGGTCGTGATCGGGTCGTGTTCGCCGATTTCATCCCCAACAACTGGTCGGCGTGGCCCAACACCTACCAGCACGTCGACATCCTTGAACAGGGCCCGCAGCAGGTGCGCATCCGCGCGGTGCGCGATTGGGGCAAGGTGCGCATCGAGACGCTCTACACCCTGCGCGAGAACTCCGATCGCGTCGTGATCAGCACCACCATGACCAACGAGGGCGAGGCGGCGCTGCCGGACCTGCTCTCGGGTCTGACGCTCTGGCCGAGTAGTGGCTTTCTCTTTGCCGTCCCGGGCCTCGCCGGTGTTAACGAGGGCAATGCCGAGGGCGCGCTCGCCAAGCGCGTGAGTGGCTACGACGCCGACTGGAGCGTCACGCTGCACGCGCCGTACATGGATCACGTGGGCTCAGGCTCGCGTGACATGTTCCTGCTGCACACGCTCGAAGCGAAGGAAAGTCGCACGTTCAGCGGCTGGCTCCAGGTCGGCGCCAGCGGCGATCTAGCGCCAGTAGTGGCCGCCGAGATCGAACAGAAGCAGCTGCCGGCCGGCAGCGTGCACGGCACCGTGCGCACCCGCGACGGCAAGGCGTTGGCGCAGCCGGTGGTAGTAGTGGAGAAGAATGGCGCGCCCTACGCGTGGGTGCTCGGCCGCGAGGGCCGCTATGAGATCCGCCTGCCGGCGGGCGAATATTCCCTCTACGCCACCGGCCGCAACTACTCGCGCAGCGAGGTGCTGCCGGTCAGCGTCGCGCCCACGAGCAGCCAGACGCACGATTTCGCCGACCTGGAAGAACCCGGCCGCATCGACTTCTCGGTCAGCGATCCCACCCGCGGGCAGCCGCTGGACGCGCGCATCGTGATCAGCTCCGGCGAGAAGCCTCTCGTTCAGTTCCTAGGCCGCAAGACCTTCTTCACCGAACTCGCTCCCAAAGGTCACGTGAGTGTGCCGATTGCACCGGGCAGCTATCGCTTCGGGGTGTCATCCGGTGCGGGCGTGCTCGCTCATGACGCCGACGTCGCGGTACTCGTCAAACCCGGACAGACGACGCAATGTGCGGTCGCCATTACGCCGCTATTTGATCCCCCGGGGCGCGGCTGGTATTCGGCCGATCTGCACCATCACGCCGATCAGGCCGAGGCCGTGACGCCACCGGCGGACGTGGCACGCTCGCAACTCGCGGCCGGCCTGAACCTGCTGTTCGTGAGCGATCACGATTCAAACGCCAATCATGCGACCCTGCTCAAAATCGCCACGGCGCGTGGCATGCCCTTCATCCCCGGCATCGAGCTCTCCCCGTCCTGGGGTCACTTCAACGCCTACCCCCTCACGCCCGGCGCCCAACTCGCCATCGACACGAGCACCGCATCCGTGGCCGAGGTGCTGCAGGAAGCGCGGCGCGAGGGCGCGACGATCGTGCAGGTTAATCATCCCTTCATCCCGTTCGGCTATTTTTCCAGCCTGGCCGCAGGAGTCGCGCCTGGCGGCTTCGATGGCGACTTCGATCTGATCGAGATCAACTCCACGGTACCTAGCGATGATGCGAAAGTGCTGGCCAAGCTGTGGGAATTGTGGAACCAAGGCAAGCGTTACTACCTCACGGCCGGCAGTGACACCCACGATGTGTGGAACGAGCAGTCAGGTCGCGTGCGTACCTTTGTGCACATCGAGGGCGCGGTGAGCGCCCAGAGCTTCGCAGCAGGACTCAAGGCCGGTCACGCCTATGTAACCTACGGGCCGCTGGTCTTCCCGGCAGTGATGTTCGGAACCGAGTTGCACGTGCCCCGCGGCAAGACGTTTCCGCTGCGCTTTGCGCTCGGATCCGTCGCGGGGCTGAAGAAAGCCGAACTGATCGGCAACGGCGCCGCGCGGCAGAGCCGCACATTCCCCGGCGCGCCGCTCAAAGCCCGCGCCGACTTCAGCGTGAGCGCGCAGCAGCCGGGCTGGTACGCGCTGGTGGTGGAGGATCAGGCCGGGCGTAAGGCGTACACGGATCCGATCTGGGTCACGCTCGCCATGGCACCGCACTCGCCGTGAGGCCGCCCCGATCCGCGCGTTCGCTCCTTTTCGGGCAGATCCGCACGATCGTGCTGCTGTTTGCCGGCTACGCCGCCTGCTATTACTGTCGCGCGGACCTCTCGGTGGCCACCCCGCTGCTGGTCGAGGAGCTCGGGCAGCGCGGCGTGGAGCACGGCGAGGCGCTCGTGCGCCTCGGTTCGATCAGCTCCTTTGGCGTGCTGGCGTACGCACTCGGCAAGCTGTTCCTGACCGGGCTCGGTGATTACTGGGGCGGTCGGCGCAACTTCCTCATCGGCGTGGGCGGCGCCACGGTGTTCACCGTGATGTTTGCTCTGTCAGGAACACTGCCGCTGTTCACGCTCGCCTGGGTCGGCAATCGTCTGACACAGTCGATCGGATGGGCGGGACTCATCAAGGTGTCCTCCAAGTGGTTTAACTACACCTCCTACGGATCGATCGTCGGCATCCTGAGCATCAGCTACCTCGTGGGAGATGCGCTGGCACGAGAACAGATGGGCCTGCTGATCGCGCACGGCTACGGCTGGCGCACGCTGTTCCTGTTCGCCGCCCTGGTCGCGGGGGCGGCTTTCCTGGCCAGTTTTTTCTTTCTGCGCGAATCGCGCCTCGCGGAAGGTCACCCGCAGGCCACGCCCAACCCGCTGAATCTGTTCGCGGCCTCCGAAGCCCCGCCCGCAGGCGTCATGGCGTTGCTCGCACCGCTCGTGCGCAGCCGCGCGTTCCTGCTGGTTTGCCTGCTCTCATTCGGCTGCACGATAATCCGTGAGACCTTCAACACCTGGACGCCCGAATTCCTGCGCGATCAGCTCGGTTTCAGCATGAGTCGTTCTGCTACCACCAGTGCCATTTTCCCCGCAGTCGGGGTGGTTTCAGTACTCGCCTGCGGCTGGCTGAGCGACCGGCTGGGACTGAACGGGCGCAGCTTACTGATGTTGCTCGGTCTCACCGGCACGGCTGCCGCGCTTGCAGTTCTCACCAGCGTGCATCCGAAATCGGTCGATGCGGTTTTTCCGGTGGTTATGATCGGCGTCGTGGCGTTCTGCCTGCTCGGGCCCTATTCCTACCTCGGCGGTGCCTTCGCGCTCGACTTCGGCGGCAAGCAGGCCAGCGCCGCATCCTCAGGGATCATCGACGGCATCGGCTACCTCGGCGGGGTGCTCGCGGGCGACACGGTGGCGCGGGTGGCGCGCGCTTTTGGCTGGGAGGGCGTCTTCGTCGCACTGGCCGTCATCAGCGCGGCAGCGGCGGCAGCCGCCGGCACTCTTCATATCCTGAACACCCGCGCGGCGAGATCTGTCCATGCGTGAAACCCACAGCATCAAGCGCATGAGCGGCGCGCCGGAGCTTCTCAGCATCGAATGGGCGGATGGCGGCGTGAGCGAGTATTCGAGCGTGTGGCTGCGCGACAACCTCATCGAGGATCGCGACGCGCACAGCGGACAGCGGCTCGTCGACATCGCCGACATTCCGGAGCGACCGCGCATCCGCAGCGCCGTGCGCGAAGATGGCGGTGTGCGCATTCATTGGGAAGAGGAGGCGCGTCCGGCTTCCTTCAGTTTCGCCTGGCTCGCGGCACACGCCGCCGGCCGCGCGCCGCGCCCGCCGGAGCGTCTCGTGCAGCCGTGGCTGGAAGGCGGCAGGCTCGAGGCGCGACGCGATTTTGCGTGGGCCAGCCTTGCCGCGCTTCATACCCCCGAGGTGCGGCTCGCGTGGCTGACGCGGCTGCTGCAGCAGGGTCTGGCGTTTCTTGAGGAGGTGCCGGCGGAAGAAGGCGCGCTGCTCGGTGCGATGCCGCTCGTGGGACGCGTGCTTGAGACCAACTACGGTCGCACGTTCGACGTGCGTTCGGTAGCGCAGCCGGAGAATCTGGCGTACTCGGATCTGGGCCTCGGGCTGCATACGGACAATCCTTACCGCGAGCCGGTACCGGGGTTCCAGGCGCTGCATGCGCTCCTTGCCTCAGACGAAGGCGGCGAGAGTCTCTTCGCCGACGGCTTTGCGCTCGCGGCTCATCTGCGTGATACGGCGCCGGAGGCCTTCACGCAGCTCACCACGACTGCGGTGCCGTTTCTTTATCGCTCCGGGCATGCCGAGCTTTATGCGGAGCGGCCCCTGATTCAGCTCACCGCGAGCGGCGCCATCGCGGCGGTGCACTACAACAACCGCTCGATCGCCCCGCTGCACCTGAGCGCTGCGCAAGCGCCGCGCTTCTATGCGGCCTACCGGCGCTTCGCCGCGCTGATGCGCGACGCGCGCTGGCAGCTGCGCACCCGGCTCGGCGTGGCAACGCTGGTGCTGTTCGACAATCAGCGCATCCTGCACGGGCGCACGGCGTTCTCATCGGCCCGGCACCCGCGCCATCTGCGCGGCTGTTATCTCGCGCGCGACAGCGTTTACTCCGAAACGGCGCTGCTGCGCCGCCGGCTCGCGGACGCGCAGGCACAGACATGAGCGTGGCGCAGGAAGTGCTGGCGATCTATGGCGCGCGCGGCGCGGGTGCTTATTTCGGTGAGCAGGTTTCGATGACCGAGCATGGCCTGCAGGCGGCGTACTTCGCGCAGGTTCAGGGCGCCCCGGCGACGCTTATCGTGGCCGCACTGCTGCACGACGTCGGTCACCTGCTCGAGGCGGTCCCGGATGCGATCGAGGAGTGGACGAGTGACGCGCATCACGAGGAGGTCGGCGCGCGCTGGCTGGCGCAGCGCTTCAGCGCGGACGTGTCCGAACCGGTGCGGCTGCACGTGCCGGCGAAGCGTTACTTGTGCGCCACCGATTCGGATTATTTGGCCCGCTTGAGTCCCGCCTCGGTACACACCCTGCAACTGCAGGGCGGCGCCATGTCGGCGGCCGAGGTGGCGCACTTCGAAAAGCAGCCCTACCACCGTGAAGCGCTACGCGTGCGTCGCTGGGACGACCAAGGCAAGGTGGCGGGACTGAACACACCGAGCCTCGGCGAGTACGCTTCACTCATCGATGCTGTAGCCACTCACAGGCAGCCCAAGTAGCGCGCTGATCGTGATCGCGCCGTCGTTAGCCGCTTCCGCTGCGGCCGCCGCCGCCGCGTGTCCCCTGGCGTTCCAGTTCCATGGCGTTCACGACATGATCGACGCCGGGCACAGCGGCAGCGATGCGCTTGGCTCGGTAGATCGCCTGCGTACTCCAGATGTAGCCGCCGAGATAGGCCACGCCCCTATCCACACGTACGTCCACGTGGCGGAAATAGTAGGTCGGATCTGCGTCGAGCGCAGCGTAAACCCGTTGCGCCGTGATTTCATCCGCCTGCGCCTGTGCGCCAGACTTCGGCGGAACCGTAGCGCAGGCGGCGATGAGCGCGATGCACGAGAATAGCGGCACGACCGCCGCGCTGCAGTGGGCCAGTCTCATCCGCAGATAGACCATTGGGCGCGGCGAAGATTCCGGGAAACGCTGCGAATTGCCGCAGTCCGGCGGCCCTGGCAGATTTCCGCACCCGTGTAACTAACCGCTCGCTGCCCCCACGGAGCGCTTCCACTCCTCGATCTCCAGCCGGTGCGCCTCATCGTGCTGCAGCAGAAATGCGGGCATGTCGCACAACATGACCACACCGACGCCCTCCTGAGTGCCCGCACGCGTCCAGCTGTCCTCGCCGAGGGAGGCGAGCACCTTAAGATTTGCCTCGCGGGCGTGCCTGAATGCTTCGAGTCCCTCACGCAGCGAGCGCGACCGATAATGGCGCTCGCGCGCCACCTGCGTGCCATCAAAGTCGGCCAAGGCCGGGTTGTCCTCCTCGCGCAGGCGCCGGATACGCACCGCAAATCCCTCACGCTCGAGATCGGCCAGGTGCCACACCTGTTCGACCGGGGAAAACGCCCCGCCCGCACCGGGCAGACGCGCGCGATCCGCGTCGAGCTCATGGAACTGCTCGTACAGGTAGGCGGGCATCGCCGCCAAGGCGCGCAGGAACTGCGCGCGTTCGGCCGTGTCGAGCCTGGTGTATTGCATACGATTCCCGGGGCAAGAGTGCCGCACTCCATTAAGCACCTGTCCGTCGCGCGCTCGCAACCGGCGATTCGCGCTGGCGGCGGCTGCGCCGTGGGCGCGCGCATCGAGGTGCTAAGGAACGCCTGCTTGAGAATTCCTCGGCGCCCTATGCTAAAAGAGCGTTCGCCTTCGGTGTGAGGCTCAAAAAGTGGCGCCGGGATCTTCCGATACACTGAGCAGGACGGCCGACACGTCCGGGGCAGAGTTCGGGCCCTGGAACCCCGGCATTGTTTCGCAACTGCCCGCGGAGTTGCGCCACCTGTGCACCGTCTTTCGACCGGAGAACGTCGCCACCAGCCTCTCCGCGGCCACTGAGTTGCAGTTGCTCACCGGCTTGCCGGCCGCCGAGCTGGTCGCCTTTCGACCGCAGAGACTCGTCCTGCACGAGGTCCTGATCCGCGTCACGGCCGAATTCTCGGTACCCGACGGCTCGCGCATCGAAGACCTGGGCATCAACTTTCGCAAGATCACAAGTTTGCTGATCAGCCGCTACCTCGAACCGCACATGCCGGCCATCAGCGCCGCCTTCGCGGAGACGCGCCGCAGCCTTGCGGAGGCGATTCATGGCGCATTGGCAGATCCGGATCCGCCGAGGGCGCGCGCAGCCGCGCAGCGCTCGCCGCTCGCCCGGCTTTTGTCCCCTCGCCGCAGCACACGGCAGCTGCCGGCGGACCCTCCGGCCTCGGGGCTGGCGCGGATTGCCGCGTGTGAGCAGCGGGCGAGCATCACGGACGATGCGCTGCGGGCGGCCGCGTATCGTTGCCTCGCGCAGGTACTGTCGGCGCTGTTCGCCACGCACGGGGGCACCTGGGGGACGCATGAGCTGATCGAGTCACTCGCGACCGACCTTGCCTGCAATACCTACGGCAGTACCGCTCTCGGGGAGCTCATTGATCCGATCCTGCGGGATGCGGCGCGGCGCGAAGGTTACCCGCTGCTGCCGCAGCAAGAGCAGCCCGTGGTCATCAATACCAAGGGGCCCTCGGCCTCCGGTAAGAGCACCCTGCGTCCGCTGCAACGGCGCCTCGCCGGCAACATCGGCGTGCGCTGGAGCGATTTCGCGCTCATCAGCCCGGACATCTGGCGCAAGCAACTGCTGGATTACGGCGCGCTCGGCACGGCCTACAAGTACGCCGGCGCTTTCACCTCTGAGGAGCTGCAGATCATCGATCAGAAGCTCGACGGTTACATGGCGCGCAAGCGCGCGCAGGGCGAGATGTCGCACCTCATGATCGATCGCTTCCGCTTCGACAGCTTCGCGCCGAATTCAGACGAGGCGGGCAGCAATCTGCTGACGCGCTTTGGCCATACGGTCTATCTGTTCTTCATGATCACCCCACCGGAACTGCTGGTCGAGCGGGCGTGGAAACGGGGGCTCGAAGTGGGTCGCTACAAGGCCGTCGACGATACCCTCGCGCACAGCGTCGAGGCGTACGCGGGGATGTCCGAAGTCTTCTTTACCTGGGTGCAGCGCAGCGATAAAGCGATCCACTTCGAGTTCCTGGACAACAGCGTGCAATTCGGCGAACTGCCGCGGGTCATCGCCTTCGGCAGCAACCACACGTTCAACCTGTTGGACGTCAACGGCCTGCTGGACATCGAGCGCTTCAAGCGCGTCAACGTCGATGCGCGCACGCCCGCAGCTCTTTATGCCGACCGCCGACTGCTGGCGCCCGAGCACAACGTCGGGTTCCTCAAGCGCTGCATCGAGCGCTTTCGCGAAGTCAACTTCGCCGCGCAGGCCACCGGACGCGTTTACCTGCGCATCGTCGCGGGCGTGCCGCGGCTGGTTGATCGCGTGGCACTTCAGGAAGCGGGCACGGATGCGGGCACGAGGGCCGCACTGCGCGCCGTGGCCCCGGGCGCGTTCGACGCCGCCGTGCCCAGCCCCGATCGCCCCGTGTATCTTGGGGCGCTGGTGCCAGCTGCCGCCACGCTGGGCCAGTGGGGAACCTCGCGTTAGCGAATCACGGGCACGCGCGCCAGCGGGCGAGCGCCTGCAACCTTCTGGCTAGCCGAGAAAGTCGCAGGTACGGTCGACGTGCGTGGCGAGGTCGAGGGTGTGCTGGCGCGCCAGGCGCTCCGCCAGTTCGGTGTCGCGCCGCTCGAGCGCTTCGATGATCTTCAGGTGCTCGATGATGGAGCGCGCCGCGCGGTCACTTTGTCCGATCGTGGCGCGACGAATGGCGCGCACATGCAGCAGCAGGTTGCGGGTGGCATCGATGATCGCCTGCGAGCCGCCGAGCCGGATGACCTCGGTGTGGAAGGCGATGTTGGCATCGGAATATTCGTGCAGATGCTCCGCGGGCGGAGAGTTCTGGAATTCGTCGAACAGGTGCCGCAGTTTCGCGATCTCTTCATCCGGCGCATACAGTGTGGCCAGCCGCGCCGCCATCGACTCGAGCGCCGCCCACATCTGGATCATCTCGAGGATTTCGCGCTTGGACTTGCGGATGATGTAGATGCCGCGGCGCGGCAGCGTGCGGATGAAGCCTTCCTGCTCCAGGAGCGACAGCGCTTCGCGTATGGGCGTACGACTCACGCCTAGCGCGGTGATCAGCTGTCGCTCATCCAGCCGCAGCTGCTGCTGTGCGTTGTAGATGTCGGTGTCGGCGATCGCAGCCTTCAGGTGCACGTACACCTGATTGCGCAGACTGCTCGTGTTCAGCGGCGCCAGTGACAGCGGCGCGGCACGCGGCGCGCGCGGTACTCTCCTCGCGGCAACGCTCATCGCACACTCCGCCGTCGCGCGCGCACGGGGAGCGACTTCACGCGGCACACGCGTGCAAGCCTTGCACCGCTGCATCCAGCGGCCGGCGGCGCACGGGGCGGCCGCGAGCCGGTGGCTCGCGCGCCTCGAGGGCGCCGAATCGCCCGTGCCGTTGGGCACATTCCATGAGCGACGCCGGGAGCCTCCCGTAGAGCAGCGCAGAGGCGCCGACAAAGAGCGGCATCGCCAGTAACAAAAAAGCCAGCCCCATGCCGAATGTCCCCCGCGAAGACCTATTGGATCAGATATATCAAATCCTACACGGGACGCGCGCCGATTAGAACAAGACCAAGGTTACAAAGTGTAAAAGGGGCATCGGGTGGCAACCCGCAGCTCGACGTCTCGCGGCCGCTACAGTCGTTTCAGGCGTGCCGCGCGTCGTCGCCCGTAGCGGGCGACTCAAGGTCGGCCTGAGCGTTAATGCCCATGCACGCAGGACCTTGACGAAATGAAACGGTCAAATATATGGTATACCAGCGCTGCACGCGGGCGTTGAGCGGCTCCGCGTTTGGGTCGGAGTTGTGGTTTCGCAACTCCTCGAGGGGGTGTCCGGTTGCCTAAGTCTTCGTGCCTCGGCACTTCTTGGACGTCGATTTGCGTCGACGTCGCCGCGCGCGCTACCCCCGCGCGCGCTCCCGCCCTGTCCCGACGCACGGGCCAGTTTTCGACCGATCAGGTGCCGCGCCACTCACGCGCAAACAACGGTGCATACCGCGGGTGCCCGTACCGCAGCGCGGAGGCAAGTCTGAGTCCGCAGCTAAGAATCGAGGGGAAAACATCATGAGTGCGAGTCCGGCTTCCGTACCGACTGCGAAATCGCCGCTGGCGAATCCATGGATCCAACTGATCATCGGCGTTATCTGCATGGCCGCCGTTGCGAATATGCAGTACGGCTGGACATTGTTCGTCAATCCCCTCGATGCGAAGTATCACTGGGGACGCGCGGCCATCCAGGTTGCTTTCACGATCTTCGTGCTGATCGAAACCTGGCTCGTGCCCGTAGAAGGTTATCTCGTGGATCGCTTCGGGCCGCGCTGGGTCGTGCTCGGTGGCGGGGTGCTGGTCGGGATCGCGTGGGTCATGAACTCGGGCGCGGCCTCGCTCTCCAGCCTGTACGTCGCCGCCGCCATCGGCGGTGTCGGAACCGGCGCGGTCTACGGCACCTGTGTGGGTAACGCGCTCAAGTGGTTCCCTGGACGGCGCGGTCTGGCGGCGGGCATCACCGCCTCAGGTTTCGGCGCGGGCGCCGCGCTCACCATCGTGCCGATCTCCAAGATGATCAACGCGGCAGGCTACGAACACGCCTTCATGTTCTTCGGCCTCGTACAGGGCGCCATCGTGTTCGTCATGGCCTGGGGCCTGTTGGCCGCTCCCCCAGCGCTCGTCAGCGCGAAGGTCAAGCCGAACCAGACCTCGATCGGCTACCGGCCCGCGCAGGTGCTGCGCAGTCCGGTGTTCTGGGTCATGTACCTGATGTTCGTGCTGATCGCCGCCGGCGGCCTCACGATGGCCGCCTCGATGGCCCCGATCGCCAAGGACTTTGGGATCGAGAAGACTCCGGTCGCCCTGTTTGGTTTGGTATTGCCGGCGCTGGGGTTTGCGCTGGCGCTGAACCGCATCTTCGATGGCGTGGGCCGGCCAACCTTCGGTTGGATATCGGACCGCATCGGACGCGAAAATACGATGGCCATTGCCTTCACTATCGGCGCCCTCGCGCTCTTTACGCTCAGCCGCTCGGGCACCAATCCGATGCTCTACGTGCTGATCACGGCGTTGTACTTCGGTGTCTACGGAGAGATCTTCAGCCTGTTCCCGGCGACCCAGGGCGACACCTTTGGGGCCAAGTTCGCCGCCGCCAATGCGGGTCTGCTCTATACCGCCAAGGGCGCGGGCGCACTGCTCGTGCCGCTGGCGGCTCTGATCGCAAAGTCCCGCGGCTGGGGCTCGGTCTTCGGGATCTTCATGGCGTTCAACCTCATCGCAGCGTTCCTGGCACTCGTGGTGCTCAAGCCCATGCGCTTGCGGCACTTTGCCGCCGGCAACGCGGCGCTGGCAGTCGGCGCCGCCGGCGCTCCAGGAACCCGCACGACCTAGGCCGGCAGGATCAACCCACTAACCGCGATCCTGCGGCCCAGCGAAGGATCGCGATCGGATCACGAGTCGGAGGCGAGATGGCAAGCCCAAACCCAGTTCCCACGCAGCCCAAGGCCACCACGGCCGAAGACACCCTGCAGCGCAAGAGCCGCGAGGCCGGCGTCGTGTCCGGCGGGCATCTGGTCGCCAAGGCGCTGAAGAACGAAGGCGTCGATACGATCTTCACGCTCTGCGGCGGACACATCATCGACATCTACGACGGCTGCGTGGATGAGGGCATCCGCATCATTGACGTGCGCCACGAACAGGTCGCCGCGCACGCCGCCGATGGCTACGCGCGCCAGACCGGCAAGCTCGGCTGCGTGGTCACGACCGCAGGCCCGGGCTGCACCAACGCCGTCACCGGCATCGCCACGGCGTTTCGCTCCGAGAGCCCGGTGCTGCACATCGGCGGCCAGGGCGCCCTCACGCAGCACAAGATGGGTTCGCTGCAGGACCTGCCGCACGTTGACATGATGACGCCGATCACCAAGTTTGCCGCGTCGGTGCCCAGCACCGAACGCGTGGCGGACATGATCTCGATGGCGGCGCGCGAGGCCTTCAACGGCGCCCCGGGGCCGGTGTACCTGGAGATCCCGCGCGACGTGCTCGATCGCGAGGTGGACGCGACCAAGGCCATCATTCCCAAACCCGGACACTACCGCGCCTCGACGCGCTCGATCGGTGACCCGCGCGACATCGAGAAGCTCGCCGACATCCTGGTCAACTCCGAGCGGCCGGCGATTCTCTACGGACAGCAGGTGTGGACTGCGCGCGGCCATGCGGAAGCGGTCGCGCTGCTGCGCGGCCTCGACATCCCCGGCTACTTCAATGGCGGCAGTCGCGGGCTGTTGGCGCCCGGGGATCCGCATCACTTCGATCGCACGCGTGGCAATGCATTTGCCGACGCGGACGTCATCGTGATCGTCGGCACGCCGTTTGATTTCCGCATGGGCTACGGACGGCGCATCAGCCCGAAGGCCACGCTCGTGCAGATCGACATGGACTATCGCACCGTTGGCAAGAACCGCGACATCGACCTCGGGCTGGTCGGACATCCGGGCGCCATCCTCGGGGCGGTGCTGCAGGCCTCCACCGGGCGGCTGAAATCGGACAAGCGCGACGCGCGGCGCGAGTGGAT
Source organism: uncultured Pseudomonadota bacterium (assembly GCA_963850955.1). Lineage (GTDB taxonomy): Bacteria > Pseudomonadota > Gammaproteobacteria > Steroidobacterales > Steroidobacteraceae > 13-2-20CM-66-19. The sequence goes on along the minus strand of CAWKMW010000004.1, from coordinate 1,442,177 downwards.
GAAGAAGCTGACGGCCGCCGAAGCGGCCGCCGCTGAGAAACTCCTGCCGCTGTTCACATCGAACAACATCCCGATCCACCCCTACCGGGTGGCGTACGAGCTCAATGAGTTTCTCGCTGACAACACCATCTACATCGGCGACGGCGGCGATGTCGTCACGATCTCCGCGCAGGCGGTGCGTCCGCGCCGCCCCGGACAGTGGATGGATCCGGGCGCACTCGGCTCGCTCGGCGTCGGCACCGGGTTTGCCATCGCCGCCGGTCTCGCCAACCCGGACAAGGAGGTGCTCTGCTACTACGGCGACGGCTCCTTCGGCATGACGGCGTTCGACATGGAGACCGCCAATCGCTTCGGCGTTCCCTACATCGCGGTCATCGGCAACAACTCGGCGATGAATCAGATTCGCTACGGCCAGCTGGCCAAGTACGGCGAGCAGCGCGGCAACGTCGGCAACCTGCTCGGCGATGTGCCCTTCGGCAAGTTCGCTGAAATGCTCGGCGGCTACGGCGAGGAAGTGCGCGACCCGGCAATGATCGCGCCGGCGCTCAAGCGGGCGCGCGAATCGGTGCAGCGCCTGCGCAAGTCAGCGGTGATTAACATCTGGGTTGATCCGCGCGAATACGCCCCCGGTACCAAGAATCAGACCATGTACAAATAAAAATCGGGCGTGAGGAGCTTTGTATATGAGCAAGGCGTTAGATGGCGTTCGCATCCTCGACTTCACGCACGTGCAGTCCGGTCCGACGTGCACGCAATTGCTGGCTTGGTTCGGCGCGGATGTGATCAAGGTCGAGCGTGCCGGCGCCGGGGACATCACGCGTGAGCAGCTGCGGGATATCCCGCACGTGGACAGCCTCTATTTCACCATGCTGAACCACAACAAGCGCTCGATCACCCTCGACACCAAGCACCCGCGCGGCAAGGCGGTCCTCGAGCGGCTGATCAAATACTGCGACGTACTGGTGGAGAATTTTGCGCCCGGCGCGCTCGATCGCATGGGCTTCTCCTGGGAGCGCATTCAGCAGCTAAACCCCAAGATGATTGTCGCCTCGGTCAAGGGCTTCGGTCCCGGGCCGTATGAGGACTGCAAGGTCTACGAGAACGTGGCGCAGTGCGCCGGCGGCGCCGCCTCGACCACTGGCTTCGACGACGGGCCGCCGCTCGTCACCGGCGCGCAGATCGGCGACAGCGGTACCGGACTGCATCTCGCGCTCGGCATCCTCTGCGCGCTCTATCAGCGCCAGAGCAGCGGCCGCGGCCAGCGAGTCCTCGCCGCCATGCAGGACGGCGTGCTCAATCTGTGTCGCGTGAAGCTGCGCGACCAGCAGCGCCTTGCGCGTACCGGGGTGATGAAGGAATACCCGCAGTATCCGGAGGGCAAGTTCGGCAGCGCCGTGCCGCGCGCCGGTAATGCCTCCGGCGGAGGCCAGCCGGGCTGGATCATCAAATGCAAGGGCTGGGAGAGCGATCCGAACGCGTATCTGTACTTCATCACCCAGGCGCCGGTGTGGAAGGAGATCTGCAAGGTGATCGGCAAGGAAGGGTGGATCACGGACCCGGACTACGCGACCCCGAGTGCGCGCCTGCCGCGCCTGAAGCAGGTATTCGCCGCGGTGGAAGCCTGGACGATGACCCGCACCAAATTCGAGGCGATGGCGGAGTTCAACCAGCACGATATCCCCTGCGGTCCGATTCTCTCCATGGAGGAGCTGGCCGCCGAGCCCTCACTGCGCGCCAGCGGCACGATCGTCGAGGTGGATCACCCGCAGCGCGGCAAGTACCTGAGCGTCGGCAACCCCATCAAGCTCTCGGACAGCGTGACCGAGGTGACCCGCTCCCCGCTGCTCGGCGAGCACACCCAGGAGGTTCTGCAGGAACTCGGTCTCGGCGCCTCAGAGATCGCAGCGCTCAAGTCCGAAAACGTGATCTAGCCGCCCATGGCACACGATAAGAGCAAGGTCCGCCAAGTACTGGATGAGGCGCGCGCCGCCGGCCGCAGTGCGCTGACCGCGCCGGAAGCCCGCGGCGTGTGCGAGGCCTACGGCATCGTGGTGCCGAAGGAAGGCGTGGCCGGGAGCGCCGCCGAAGCGGGGCGTCTCGCCTCCGACATCGGCTTCCCGGTGGTGATGAAAATCGTCTCTCCGCAAATCCTGCACAAGACCGAGGCGGGCGGAGTGCGGCTGGGCGTCGCATCGGCCGAAGAAGCCGCGCAGGTCCACACAACGTTGCTCGAGAACGCCCGCAAGTACGACCCAAAGGCGCAGATCCTGGGCGTGCAGGTGCAGCAGATGCTCCGTGGCGGGCAGGAAGTGATCATCGGCGCGGTCACCGACCCGGCCTTCGGCAAGCTCGTCGCCTTTGGCCTGGGCGGCGTGCTGGTCGAAGTATTAAAAGACATCACCTTCCGCCTCGCCCCCACCTCTAGGCAGGAGGCGACGTCGATGCTCGACAGCATCGCCGCGGCCGAGATTCTGCGCGGCGTGCGCGGCGGCAAGCCTGTGGATCGCGAAGCACTCGCCACCATGATCGAGCGGGTGTCGGCGCTGGTGGCGGACTTCCCGGAAATCTCCGAGCTGGACCTGAACCCGGTATTTGCCACCGAACGCGGCGCAACCGCGGCCGACGTGCGCGTCGTGCTCGATTTCAAGCCCGCGCCGGCACGCTACCGGCCGAGTGAAGCGACGGTCGTGGCGCAAATGAACCGCATCATGAAGCCCGACGCCGTCGCCGTTATCGGCGCCTCTGCCGAGAACGGCAAGATCGGTAACTCGGTAATGAAAAACCTGATCAACGGCGGCTATCAGGGCGAGATCTATCCGATACATCCAAGCGCGGAGGCGATCCTCGGCCGCAAGGCCTACAAGAGCGTCAAGGACGTCCCCGGTGAGATCGATCTGGCCGTGTTCGCGATTCCAGCCAAGTTTGTCGCCCAGGCGCTCACCGAGGTGGGCGAGAAGAAGATTCCCGGAGCGGTGCTGATCCCGTCCGGTTTTGCCGAGACCGGCAATGTCGCAGGCCAGGCCGAGCTGGTGGAGATCGGACGCAAGTACGACGTGCGCCTGATGGGACCGAACATCTACGGCTTCTACTACACGCCGAAGAACCTGTGCGCCACGTTCTGCACTGCCTATGACGTCAAGGGCAAGGCGGCCCTGTCCTCGCAGTCCGGCGGCATCGGCATGGCGATCATCGGCTTCTCGCGCTCGGCGCGCATGGGTGTCTCGGCGATCGTGGGACTGGGTAACAAATCGGACATCGATGAAGACGATCTGCTGCTGTTCTTCGAGCAGGATGAGAACACCCAGATCATTGCCCAGCACTGCGAGGATCTAAAGGACGGGCGCGCGTTCGCCGAAGTGGCCAAGCGCGTCTCGCAGAAAAAGCCGGTCGTGGTGCTCAAGGCCGGGCGCACTTCCATGGGCGCGCGCGCGGCGAGCTCGCACACCGGAGCGCTGGCGGGCAACGACAAAATCTACGAGGACGTGTTGCGGCAAGCGGGTGTCATTCGCGCGCGCTCGCTGCGTGACCTGCTCGAGTTCGCCCGCGGCATCCCGGTGCTGCCGACGCCCAAGGGAAATAACGTCGTGATCATCACCGGCGCCGGAGGCTCCGGGGTGCTGCTCTCGGATGCGTGTGTGGACAACGATCTGACCCTCATGGCGATGCCGCCGGATCTCGACGCCGCCTTTCGCAAATTCATTCCGCCCTTTGGTGCCGCCGGCAATCCGGTCGACATCACCGGCGGGGAGCCGCCGGCCACCTACCAGAAAACCGTGCGCCTGGGGCTTGAGGATCCGCGCATTCATGCGCTGATCCTGGGCTACTGGCACACCATCATCACCCCGCCCATGGTGTTCGCGCGGCTCATGGTCGAGGTCGTGGACGAGATGCGCGCCAAGGGGTTCGTGAAGCCCGTGGTCGCCTCGCTCGCCGGTGATGTCGAGGTGGAGGAGGCTTCCGAATATCTTTATCAGCACGGCATACCCGCGTATGCGTACTCCACTGAGATTCCGGTGGCCGTGCTGGGCGCGAAGTATCGCTGGGCGCGCGGCGCCGGGCTCATCCCTACTGTCTGAACACAGGCGCGCCGCGTGCACCAACACACAGTTTTCTTGAGGTAACTGCTCTCGGTTTTCTTATAGCTCAGAAGGGGGATCTTTATGTTTGGCACTAGGATACTCAGATCGCTGGTCGCGTTGCTCGCCGCGGTACTGATGGTTTTCAGCTATTCAGGCCGAACCGTTGCGCAGTCCACGGACGCGGATACGCAGGCGCGCATGCGCAGTCTTCAACAGCAGCTCGATGAGCTGCAAAGGCAGCTGCAGAGTTTGAAGGATCAGCAGGCGAAAGCCGCTGCAGACCAGGCGCAAATGGCTGCAGACCAGCAAAAAATAACCGTGGAACAGCAGAAAACAGCGGCGGTAACTGCGCAAACCGCCAAGACGGTCAGTACCGCCGACAAGGCTTTCAACACGTTCATGAAGGGCTTCTTCGGCACCCTGGACGTCTCCATCGACTATACGACCAAGGGCATGGACGGCTTCGTTGCCTATCCGTACTCCCTGGCGCCAGGGGTCACGAGTCCCACCGGCCCCTTCGTCCAAGGACCCGCCAAGGGCGGTGGGGCAGGACCGTACGGGCGCGTGGGCTGGCTGGCGGCGATGTCCAGTAACGGATCGAACGTCGGCTACCGCGGCACGCATCAGATCGCCGATTCGCATGTGGACTTTATTTACCAGGTGTCGACCGCGATCGACATGGCGGCCGCACCGGGTCTGAACAACACCTGGACCAAGAGCTCGAATACGGTGACGGGAGCCATCGGGCTCGGCGATACCTACCTCGGCTTCCAGGAAAAAGAGTTGGGCAAGTTGAAATTTGGCACGATGTACATGCCGTACAAGACCTCGACGGACCGGCTGAATCCTTTCTCAGGAACACTGGGTAATTACTCCACGATCATGGGCAACACCGGGGGCGACAACCGAATCGAGTTTGGCACCCGCCTGGATCACGTGATCCAGTACAACTCGCCCAACTGGTCGGGCTTCAGCTTCGATGCCGCCTATGCCCTGGGTCAGAACGTGGACCCCAACAGCGACCTCACCCCGGAAGGGTCCCCGGACTGCGCAGGAGGCAACAACGCCGGGAGCGGCAACCTGTTCCTGAACTGCGACGACGGCGGCTTCAACTACGCCTACAGCGGCGATTTGAAGTTCGAGATGGGCGGCCTGTACCTCACGGCGGCCTACGAGTTACACAACGCCGTAAACCGCAGCAGCGACGGGGTGGGCGCGAACAATCCGTACTACGCGTACCTGTTCGGCCTGGGCCCCAACAATGCGCTGAGCGCTGAGCTGCTCGACTGGTCGGACTATCAGGCGTATGCGGCGGAATATCCGGGCGCGGCAGCTGCCGGTTCGCCCGCCTATAACACCAACGTCGACGTGGCCAATGAATGGGCGATGAAGTTCGGTGTGCAGTACACCTTTGACTTCGGACTGTCGGTCTCCTACATCTATGAGGACCTGCATCGCGAGGTCCCCCAGATCATGGAGTGGCAGAATGAACGTGAGCGCACGGGTGACTGGGTCGCGCTCGATTATGTCTTCAATGGCGGCAAAGATCGCATCGCCGCCGGCTGGGCGCATGCCGGTGCCAGCGTGGGCGATCCGGGTGGCCAGCATAACTACAACCCGAACGGGATCGGGCAGAACCAGGCGAACATGTACACCTTTGGCTGGTGGCACAAGCTCGACAAGCAGCTGACGGCGTATCTGAATTTTGCCGACACCGCGAACGACGGTAACGCGCATTACGATATCGGCGCCGGCGGTCATGGCATTAAGACCGACTGCCACGATGCCACGCACAACCAGTTCACCGACTACAGCAGCGCGGGTCCGACGACCTGGGGTGGCTGTCATGAGATTGGTGTCTCGACAGGTATCAATTACAAGTTCTGAGGACAAAACGGAGTAGGCTCAGCCCGTTGCGGCGGGCATGGCGGTGGTCAGGCAAAATCAGAGCGGCTTGCTCCTGGCGACGGCGCTGGGGGCGGCTGCTTTGTGGGCCTGGACGAGGCCCATCGCCCAGACGCCCCCGGCTGCACAGCGCGAGGAGGGGCCGCGCTCGGAAGTCACCATCACCGCGAGCCGACAAACCGACGCGGCGCTTACCGCGAAGGTCGAGCAGGCCCTGCACGATGATCCGTACATCTTTGCCGATCACCTAAGCGTCGTCACGGAGAATGGCGTCGTGAGGCTGAAAGGGGTTGCAGTCGATCTGAGCGATCTGCGCCAAGCTTTGGCCCTCGCGCGCCGCATCGCAGGAAGGCGGCGCGTCATCAACGAGATTGATCTGATCCCGGAAGATGCCGATCACGACTAAGCCTTGTCCATGAGTCACGCACACTACTTTGGCTATGCTATACATCGTCGCCGACGGCGATGAGGAGGGAACGATCTTGACTGCAATCATGAAGCGCGTGCGCTACGCGGCATTGGGTGTGGCGATCCTATGCAGCGCGGTTGCGTGTGCCACGGGGCCTCACAAGACCGACGCGCAGCGCCAGGCTGACAAGGCAACCGCCGAGCGCGTGCAGGACGCGCTCGATGGCGACACGATGCTCTACGCCAAACATATCACGGTGCGCGCCGACTTCGGCGTGGTGCGCCTGAGCGGCTACGTGTGGGATCCGCCGGACATCACTGAAGCTCAGAGCATTGCCGAGCAGGTGCAAGGTGTCACCCGGGTCGTGAACGACCTGGAGCTGCAGCGCAATGGCATCGATGACTCGCCTGTGACGCGCTGAGGCCGAGCAGTTTGCTACCAGGGGAGCACGCTGCGGCGCGCGCGAAAACCCCGGTGCGGCCTAACGTACGCTCATGAAAGTCGCCATCATCGGTGTCGGCGCCATCGGTGGTTACGTCGGGATCCGTCTGGCCCTGGCCGGGGAGGACGTGACGCTGATCGCGCGCGGGGCGAACCTCAAGGTACTGCAGGCCCAAGGCCTGCGTCTGCAGCTCGCCGACGGGTGTGAAGAGGCCGTGCCGTCTATAAAGGCCACTGCCGACTATGCCGCCGCCGGCCCTCAAGACGTCATCATCCTGGCGATGAAGGCCCATCAGGTGGCGGCGGTCGCAGCCGACGTTCCCAAACTCTTCGGACCCGACACCGTGGTCATCCCGATGCAGAACGGCATTCCATACTGGTACTTCTACGGGCATGGCGGTGCGCTCGCGGGCACGCCGGTGCACAGCGTGGATCCGACCGGAGAGATCAGTGCCCATATTCCCGCCGCGCGGGTCATCGGCTGCGTCGTCTATCCGGCTGCGGAGCTGCTCTCACACGGGCTGATCAAGCACGTCGAAGGCAACCGCTTCCCGGTCGGGGAACCAAACGGTACCGCGAGTGAGCGCGTTACACGCGTGGCCGAGTGCCTCACCCGCGCCGGGCTCAAGTCACCGATACTTGAGGATATCCGCGCGGAGATCTGGTTGAAGCTCTGGGGCAACATGACTTTCAATCCCATCAGCGCCCTCGCGCGCGCAACGCTCGCCGGGATCTGCCAGTACCCCCCGAGCCGCGCCCTCGCGGCCGCCATGATGAGCGAGGCGCAGAGCGTCGCGCATAAGCTCGGCATCGCGTTCCGCGTGCCGCTGGAGAAGCGCATCGCCGGTGCCGAGAAGGTCGGCCATCATAAGACCTCGATGCTGCAGGATCTGGAGGCCGGACGCGCGCTCGAGATCGACGCCCTATTGGGCGCGGTCGTGGAGCTTGCGCGATTGACCCAGACGCCGACGCCGCACCTTGATGCCGTATACGCGCTCACCAAGCTTCTGGCCAAGAGCGTGGAAGAAGCCAGACCGCACTGAGACGGCGGCGGGCGCTCGAGAGTCAGGTCACCAGATGCTGGGGCGTTCCGGCGCACCACAACTCGATGTTGTCGATGAGCTGATCGGCCAGGAACTGCATGGCACCGTCGGAGGCCCAGGCGATGTGCGGGGTGAGGATGAAATTGTGACGCCGCACGTCGAGTAACGGATGGCCGTTGCGCGGGGGCTCCACGGTCAGCACATCAAAGCCCGCCCCCGCGATCAGTCCCTCGTCCAGAGCCTGGATGAGCGCCGCCTCATCTACCAGGCCACCGCGTGCGGTATTGATCAAAAGCGCGTTGCGCTTCATCTTGCGCAGCGCCGCAAGATCAATGAGGTTGCGCGTCTCGGGCGTGAGCGGGCAGTGCAGCGAGAGTACGTCCGCTTGCGCCAGCACCTCCTCGTGAGGCGTGAAGGTCACCCCCGGTGCCTTTGGCGGCGGATGATCGGCGAACAGCACCCGCATGCCGAACGCACGCCCAATGGCGGCCGTGCCCTGCCCGATCGCACCCTCGCCGATGATCCCGAGCGTCGAGCCGTACAAGTCCCCGATGGGATGGGTGAAGAAGCAGAACTGCTCGGACTTGTTCCACACGCCCTGCTCAACATCCGCGCGGTAGGCGAGCAGGTTGCGGCGCAGCGCGAGAATCAGCGCGAACGCATGTTCGGGCACGGTGTGGATCGCGTAGTTGCGGATATTGGCGACCGCGATCCCGTGCGCCCGGCAATAGGCGATGTCCACCACGTCGTAGCCGGTCGCCGCCACCGCGATCATCTTCAGCTGCGGCAGCCGCTCAAGGGTCTCTGAGCGCAGCGGCAGCTTGTTGATGATGGCGACCGTGGCTCCCTCCAAGCGCGGCACGATCTGCTGCGGGGCGCTCATCTGATACTCGACGTATTCGGTGGCGCAGGCGGGTTTGCGCACCTGCGCCTTGAGGGACGCCCGATCCAGGAAGACGACCCGTGTCATGCGGCGCGGCCGCTGTGCGCCGCGGCGGCCGTGGTGTCAGCCGCCTGGCTGCGCCAGTATTTTTGCGCCGCCGCCGCACCGCTCCCCGGCTCGATCTTCACGCCCTTGTCGATCATGGCCATTTCCGCCCCGCCGAGGGCGCCGAGCAGCATCAGCTCGTTCAAATCCCCCAGATGCCCGATGCGGAAGAGCTTCCCGGCCACCTGCGCAAGACCTGCACCGAGGGCGAGGTTGTAGCGCTTGAGCGCGTGCGCGATGAGCGCTGCGCCGTCGACGCCCGAGGGCAACATGATCGCGGACACCGTGTCGGAGTACCACTTGGGTGCGAGCGCGCACAGCTTAAGTTTCCAGCCCTCGAACACCGCGGCGCGCACGCCCCCGGCGAGGTAGCTGTGCCGCTTAAACACGGTCTCCAGGCCCTCTTCGGCGAGCATGGCGAGTGACTCGCGTAGGCCGTACAACATCGGCACCGAGGGGGTGTAGGGAAAGAATCCCGACGCATTGGCGCGCACCATGTCGTCGTAGTCGAAATAGCAGCGCGGCGAGGTCGCACTCTTCGCCGCTTCCAGCGCCTTTTGGCTGACGCAGGTGACACCCATGCCGGCCGGCAGCATCAGGCCCTTCTGTGAGCCACTGATGCACACGTCTACCCGCCACGTGTCCATCTGAAAATCGATGCTGCACAGCGCACTCACCGCGTCCACGAACAGCAGCGCCGGATGCGAGATGCTGTCCATCGCGCGCCGCACCGCCGCCACATCGCTCGTCACCCCGGTGGCAGTCTCGTTCTGGCAGACCAGCACGGCCTTGATGCGGTGCTGCTTGTCGGCACTGAGTGAGGCGAGATAACGCTCGACCGGGGCCCCCTCGCCCCAGGCAGTCTCGAGCACCTCCACTTCGTAGCCGAGCCGCTGACACATGTCCACCCAGAGGTGGCTGAACTGCCCAAAGCGGGCGATGAGGACCTTCGCGCCGCGGTCGAGGCAGTTCGTGAGCGCCGCCTCCCAGCAGCCGGTACCCGAAGACGGGAAGAGAATAGGAGTGCCGCTGGTGGTCTTGAAGATCGGCTTGAGTCCCTCGATGCAGCTGTGGGTCAGCTCGGCGAAGACCGCCGAGCGATGGTCCTCCATGGGGACGTGCATGGCGCTAAGTATCCGGTCGGGCACGTTCGTAGGCCCCGGAACAAAGAGAAAGTTACGACCCGCCATGACAGCTCCTTCGGACCCAAAAGACCGGCACCTGCGCCCAGGATCGCGCCTGGGTACTAACCCCAACATATATGAGATATGAGACCGGGTACATATAATGCGGCGCTACGTCCCGGTGCATTCGGGAAGCTGGTGAGGTCGCAGATCATGCTCCGAAGGGACAGCGCCGGTGGGCCCGGCAGGGCGGCCGCGATTACCCGAGGCCGGTCAAGTTACGCTGCAGCTTGCGGTGGGCATCACCCGCCGGCGGGAGTCCCCTGATGCGTATCGCCCTCATCGGGCAGCAGGCTTTTGGCCAGGCCGTTCTCGAGGCCTTCATTGAGCGCGGGGATACGGTCGCGGGGGTTTTTTGCGCACCGGAAAAGGCAGGTGCCGCGCCCGATGCCCTGCGGGTGGCGGCCGAGCAGGCTGGCGTTCGCACTTACCAGTTTGCCTCGCTGAAGACCGCGGAAGCGCACGAGGCCTTGAAGAGCCTCGCCGTGGATCTGGGCGTCATGGCGTACGTACTGCAGTTCGTGCCGCAGGAATTTGCCAACATTCCGCGGCACGGGACGATTCAATACCACCCCTCGCTCCTGCCGCGGTATCGCGGACCGAGCTCGATCAATTGGCCGATCATTCGCGGTGAGACGCGCACCGGCCTGAGCATTTTCCGACCGACGGACGGTTTGGACGAAGGCCCGGTCATCCTGCAGCGGGAGGCCCCGATCGGGGCGGATGACACGCTCGGCAGCGTGTACTTTGAGCGGTTGTACCCGATGGGCATCGAGGCGTTGCTGCAGGCGGCGGATCTGGTGCTCAGCGGGCGCGCCGAGTTCACGGTGCAGGATGAGTCGCAGGCGAGCTACGAAGGCTGGTGCCGCGCGGCGGAGGCGCAAATTAATTGGCACAACCACGTCGATCTGGTCTACAACCTGATTCGCGGCTGTAATCCCGCCCCCGGGGCGTGGACGACGTTCCACGGCAAGCGACTGCAGCTGCTCGATGCGCGCAAGCACCTGTTCCGTCGTTTCGCGCAGGTGCGCGGCGCGGTCGGCACGGTGACCGCAATCGGCGCGCAGAGTCTGTGCGTGGCCGCGCAAGGCGGAGAGATCGAAGTGTTCAAGCTGCGCTACGAGGAGGCGAAGAAACTGCCGGCGCCGCAATTCTGTGCCGAGGCCGGTTTGACCGTCGGCACGATTCTCGGGACGCCCTAGGCGATCGGCACGCACCATGAGTACGGCTTACATCACCCACCCGGATTGCTTACGCCACGAGATGGGTCCGGGCCATCCGGAATGCCCGGAGCGTTTGCTCGCCGTGCAGGAGGAACTCGGCGTCAGCGGCCTGCTCGAGAAGCTGCGCTGCCTGCCCGCGCCGCTGGCCGCCGAGACTGATCTTAAGCGCGTGCACCGCAGCTCTTATGTCGACCTGATCTTCGAGCGTGCGCCCGCGGAGGGCTACCTTCAGATCGATCCGGATACGGCGATGAATCAGTACAGCCTGGCGGCGGCGCGGCGGGCCGCCGGCGCCGGCTTGCTGGCGGTCGATGAGGTGCTGGAGGGCCGTGCCGTCAATGCGTTCTGCGCGGTGCGGCCCTGCGGCCATCACGCGACCCCGAATCGCTCCATGGGGTTTTGCCTGTTCAACAATGTGGCAGTGGCCGCCGCCTATGCGCTCAAGCACAAGGGGCTCGAGCGCGTCGCGATCATCGACTTCGATGTCCATCACGGCAATGGTACCGAGCTCATGTTCAGTGCCCCGCACTGGCAGGATGCGGTGCTGATGACGAGCTTCTTCCAGCATCCGTTCTATCCCTACAGCGGCACGGAAGGGCCCGCGCCCAACATGATCAACGTCCCGCTCGCCGCCGGCAGCGATGGCGCCGCGGTGCGCAAGGTGTACGCGGCGAACTGGCTGCCCGCGCTCGAGCAGTTCAAGCCGCAAATGATCCTCATCTCGGCCGGGTTTGACGCGCACCGCGAGGACCTGCTCGGTGGCATGGCGCTGGTGGAAGCCGATTATGCGTGGCTTACGCGTGAACTGATGGCACTCGCCGCCCGTCATGCGCAGAGGCGGATCGTCTCGATGCTCGAGGGCGGCTACAACCTGCAGGCCCTCGGTCGCAGCGTCGCGGCCCACGTCGGCGCCCTCGTCGCTGACTAGCGTTCGCTTGAGGCTCAGCACGATCTTGCCGACGTCCTGGGCGCTTCTGCGACGGCGGCGTTGCAATACATCTCTCCTGTGGGCCCGGCGCGGCAGATTTGGGCAAGAATGCACGTCGGAGTGAGGAGCGCGGGCGAATGAGAATCTGTGTCTACGGCGCGGGCGCGATCGGCGGCTACCTCGCGGTCGAGCTGGCTCTGGCCGGTCATGAGGTGTGCGTGATCGCGCGCGGCGCGCACCTGCGGGCGATTCGCGAGCGCGGTCTGCGACTGCGCATTCAAGGGCGCGAACGGCTGGCGCGCCTGCCGGCCGCGGACGATCCGCGCGCCTTTGGGATTCAGGACTGGGTGATCTGCACCCTCAAGGCGCACCAGGCGTACGAGTGCGCTGCACTCTTCGCGCCGCTCCTCGGGCCTGCGACCGCCGTGCTGACGGCGATGAATGGCATCCCCTGGTGGTACTTCTATAAGAGTGGAGTGCGCTTCGACGGGCGCCACCTCGAGTCGGTCGACCCCGGCGGTCGGCAATGGGAGCACATCCAACCCGAGCGCGCCGTCGGTTGCGTGGTCGATCCGGCGTGCGAAATCCTCGAGCCGGGGCTCATCGTGCACGAGAAATTTAATCGCTTCACACTCGGTGAACCCGACGGCACGCAGTCAAGTCGCGTCCTTGCCCTGAGCAAGGCGCTCGGCGAAGCCGGTTTTGACGCCCCGGTCCGGGAGAACATCCGCTGGAACATCTGGCTCAAGCTCTGGGGCAACGTCTGCTTCAATCCCATCAGCGCGCTCACCGGCGCCACCCTTGAGCGCATCACCGGCGAGCCAGCGCTACGCGCCCTGTGCGAGACGATGATCGCCGAAACCCGTGCAGTGCACGAAGCGCTCGCAATTCAAATACCCGCGGAGATGATCAGCCGGCGGCTCGACGCTGCAGGTTCTGTGGTCGGCCACAAGATGTCGATGCTGCAGGATCTGGAGCGCGGGCGTTCGCTGGAGATCGATGCGCTGGTGACCGTCGTGAGCGAGCTCGGGCGGCTCACCGGCGTGCCGACCCCGGTGATCGATGCGGTGTTGACCCTCATCCAGGCACGCGCACGCACCAGCGGACTGTACGCCCCGACCGGCAGCGCACCCATCAGCGCGTGAGGGCCGCCGACGCCTCACGGGCGCACAGCTCCACAGGCGCCGCGGCGGAAATTCCCGCTGCCTCTATGCGAGTGCATAATGCGGCGCGCGCAAACGCTGACCGACAAGGCTGCCCCATGGAGATCAACCCCGGTGCCATCGCCTACACGCCCTCAACGGGTGTGCGGCGCGTGCATGACACTCCACTCGTCCTTGCGAGTGAGGCCACTCTTGCCGGTTACGGCCGCCTGGTGGACGACCCAAAGGCCTGCCCGATTGAGATCGTGCGCTGGCCCGCCCAGGGGTGGCGGCCGATTGATGCGAACAGCGGCGATCAGGGCGGCGTCACCGAAGGCCTGTTCGAGTTTGCCTGGAAGGGCGAGACGCTCTACGCGCGCAACCACGCGGTCGGGGACAGCTATCTCTTTGGTTGGAGTACCTGGCCGGAAGAGGCCTCAGCGCAAGGCAGCGGCAAGGCGCGCGAGCGGGCGCTCATCTGGCGGGCCAACTATCACCCCGACGGCGGCCAGCTGTTCTATCCGCTGCATGGCAAGAGCTTTGTCATACCGCTGGCGCTGCCCGGCGATGACGTCACACCCGAGTCGTTCGTGAGCTTCTGGTGTGACGGCCGGCGCGGCCTTTACCTGCACCCGAACGTATGGCATGGCGCGGTCGTGCCGCACGCCGATGAGGCCGGGTTCCTGGATCGCCAGGGGCGCGTGCATGCACGCGTCTCGATCAACTTCGTCAAGGAGTTCGGCTGTTATCTGGGGACGTCGCTCCAGAGCCCGCACGCGAGCTGAGCGGCTCGGGCGCGGCGCTGAGGATTGCCCGCCAGTTAATGATCGCGTTCCACAGCAGCCGCTGATCCCCGCGATTCAGATCGCGGTGCAGGGGGTTGAAGTTGAACGTGATCACGTGGCCCTTGCCGGCGGGCAGATCCATGATCGCCGCCCGGCCGATGAGGTTGTCCTCGCCCCACGCCTGACCGCTCACCACGAACGCAGCGCCCTCGCGATCGCCCCATTCGAGCACGATGCCGCTGCGGTCGATCGGTCCGTCGAGGCATACCGTGCAGTAGGCCATGCGCAGCCAGCGGCGCGGAATCGAGTAGAGCGCGAAATTCTGGCGGAACACCCAGGTGCGCGGCGCGTAGCCGTAGGCAATCGGGTGCTCGGGCCGTGCGAAGGAGACGCGCACGTGCGCGCCCGGCGTGCGGGTCTCGGCGTCCTGCGCCGCGGCGGCCGACGCAACGCCCCCGCCCTGGGAGCTGCGTGGCACGCCGCCAGCCTCGCGGCGCACCCCGCGCACCAGGCCGCCCTCGAGCGGCAGCATCGTGCCGTTACCGAGCGTGATCAGGAGTCCTCCGGAGTCGAGGAATTTCTGCAGCTCGCCCAAGCCGCCGTACCCAATTCCGCCGGTAATGTCCTCGGAGGACGCCGGCGTACCGAGGCTCGGCGTGGCGCTCGTCTTTTTGAAGGGCATCGGGCCCCAGGCCTTGTTGAGCCCCTCGATCTGCTCGGCGAGCTCGAGGTCGACGTGCGGATAGAGCAGTACGTCGTACTGCTCCTTTAGTTTGCCGGCGCGGATGTCCTCATCGCGCACGTAGTGGTACGGGATGTGCCGCTGATCGAGCGTGTAGCGTGCCCACCCGGCGGTGTCGGTGTCCGCCCACGGCACCCATAAGCCCAACCGCGGCACGGGGGTTTCGTGCCGGGCGACCCCGGGCGCCACGCTCGTGCTCACGAAATCCAGTCCGAGCTTCTGCGCCACCTCATGCACGGCCGTCGCTAGGCCCGGTTGCGCGGCGAGAATCCAGGAGCCTGGCGGGTAGTCGATGCCATTAGCGCTGAAGGCGTGCTCGGCGATACCTACGCGGAAGCGCTCGAGCGCATAGCGCGCCTCGAGCAGACCCTCTTGACCGGTGTCCTTGAGGAGAAATATCGGGCCCGCGCCGGATACCGTGCCCATGACCTGCGGCGCCTGCGTGAGCAAGGTGGCCGATGCGGCGCGCACCTGCGGATCCGCCGTAGGTATCACCCTGAGGTGGTAGTGCGCGGGAAAGGACCAGGAAACATCGTCGTACGCCTCAGGACCGTCCTTCGGGTAGAACTGGTCCGTCAGAAGATCCACGGCGTAGTCGCGGTACGGCTGATCAAGCCGCACAAGGTAGGTGCCGGCAGGATAAGTGCCCTCCTTCAGCGTGAATGCCGCGTCCGCCCGATGTACTTCGACGCCGAGGGACAAAAGACGCGCCACGAGCTGCGCCACGCGCGCCGGATCGCCCTGCCCGTCCGGAATCACAAACCCATAGGGCGCCGCCTCGAGTCCTCGGCGGTAGGAGTGCAATCCCTTCAGGTAGTAGTTGCGCAGCAGGGTCTTTGCCTGCAGTGCGGTGTCATCGAGCGCCGAGAGCATGGCGGTTTCGTTGTAGTTGACGTTATCGCGCGCGGACCAGAGCAGCGGCTGCGGCGGCGCGGGCGAGGGCCGGTACCACTGCGCGCGGGTGGTCTGGTCAGAGTCGGGTTGCTCGGTGCGCATGGTCTCGGCACTGCCGTTGCCAAAGGTCTCATAGCCGCGTCCGTCGGCGTTGTGATTGGTGGCAATGGAGTCGAGGAACAGATGCGCCCAGTCGTCGCCGAAGTTCCAGGTCCACACCCCGGGCATGCCCAGGCCGGTGAGCGTCTGCACTTCGTGAAAACTCAGCTCGAGCCGCTCAGCATAGGTGAGCGGATCGACATGTTCGTTCACAGGATTGGTGCCGTTCCAGGTCAGTAGCAGCGCCACGCTCTCGTGCAGGTCGTGGATGACCTGCGGATGCCACGCATAGAACATGCGGAACACCGCCTTGGTGGTCTCGTGCACCTGCTGGTGCGCGTCGCGATTGATGTCGACGAAGGCATACTTCGACCAGTACGGCGGCGCCTGCCGCGGCAGGCTCGCCTGCTCGGTCTTGCCCTTGAGGTAGCGGTAGAACCACTCGACCTGCTTATCGCGGCCGTCCGGATTGGCCACGGGGTTGATCAGTACCACCACGTTCTCGCGGATGCGGCGGATCATCGGCTGCTCGGACACCGCGAGGCGGTAGGCGAGCTCCAGCACCGATTCGGTGGAGCCGGTCTCATCCGAGTGCAGACCGGCGTTGAAGTAGTAAATGGGGCGCGCGGTGGCGATGATCTCTTCGGCGGCCGCCGGATTGGTCTTGCGCGGGTCGGCAAGTGCGGCCGTGGCCGCCTTGAGGCGCTCCAGGTCCCGGATACCCGACTCGTCCGTGATCGCGAGCAACACGATCTCCCGGCCCTCCTCCGAGCGCCCGATCGTGAACAGCCGCACGCGGGGTGAGGAAGCCGCGAGGGCGCGGCAATACGCGTACGCGGTCGCCGAGTTCACCAGCTCACCGGGCGCCCCGGGTATGCGGTGCAAGAAAGTGCGTGGCGAGACGACGCCGGCGGCGGCCGGCAGGTAGGCCACCCAGGGTGAGAGGTAACGCGCCTCGGTCGTCGCACGCGCGATCTCTTCGCTCGCACCCGGCTCGGGCGTATCAGGTCCGGTCGGTTGCGCGCGTACGAAATGCGGCAGCAGCGCGAATAAGGTTAATACAAGGAGTGGTTTGAGCATGCGCCCTACTTCTTTCAGCCGCAGCGGACTGAGCAAGGCCGCAGAGCATAGCGGCTCGGGGACACTTATTGAACATCCGCTCAACTACGGGCAGACTCACTTGGATCAGGGTCCGCCGCGCGAGCGCGCTCGGCTGCCCACCCCATTTGGACTGCGTATGGCACGCAACCCGCGGTACGACATTTTGTTTGAGCCGGTGAAGATCGGGCCGGTAACCGCCCGCAATCGCTTCTACGCGGTGCCGCACGCGGCCGGCATGACGAACGCCATGCCGCACATGCGGGCCGCGTTTCGCGGCACCAAAGCCGAAGGGGGCTGGGGCGTCGTGTGCACCGGCTACGTGTCGATCGATCCGAGTTCGGATGACGCCCCGCTGCCCTACGCCACGCTCTGGGACGAGGACGACGTGCGCTCGCACGCGCTCACGACGGAGGCCATCCACAAGGAGGGGGCGCTGGCAGGCATCGAGCTGTGGCACGGGGGCGGCTCGGTCATGAATCGCGCCAGCCGCATCCCGCCGATGTCGCCCTCGGGCACCGGCTGGATGGCGACGCACGTGAATTTCATGGGTAACCAGCGCCCGCGCGTCATGGACGCTCAGGACATCCGCCAGCTGCTCAGCTGGCAGGCCGAGGCGGCGCGCAAGGCGCGCCGCGCCGGCTTCGACATCGTCTACGTGTATGCGGGTATGGGCTACCTGCCGTACGAATTCCTGCTGCCGGAGTGGAACCAGCGCACGGATGCCTACGGGGGCAGCCTTGCCAACCGCGTGCGCCTCGTGCGTGAGCTGCTCGAGGTCACGCACGAGGCCGTGCAGGGCCAGTGCGCCGTGGCGCTGCGCATCAGTCTCGAGGAACTGCGCGCGCGACCAAGCGCCGTGGCGTCCTCGGAGGCGCACGAGCTGGTCACGCTCCTCGCCGAGGTGCCGGACCTGTGGGACGTGAAGCTCGATTCCTCCCCGACCGACTGCGCCCCCTCCCGCTTCAGCGCCGAAGGCAGTCACGAGCCGACCATCGAGTTCGTGAAGAAACTCACCCGCAAACCCGTCGTGGGCGTCGGCCGCTTCACCTCCCCGGACACGATGGTCGGCCAGATCCGCCGCGGCGTACTTGATCTGATCGGTGCGGCGCGACCCTCGATCGCCGATCCGTTTCTGCCCAAGAAGATCGACGAGGGACGCGAGCAGGACATCCGCGAATGCATCGGTTGCAACATCTGCATCTCCAGCTGGCACGACAGCGTGCCAGTGCGCTGCACACAGAACCCGACGATCGGCGAGGAATGGCGCCGCCACTGGCACCCGGAGCGCATCGCGCCGGCGGGCAGCGCGGCCTCGTTGCTCATCGTCGGGGCGGGACCAGCCGGGCTTGAGTGCGCACTCACGCTCGGCCGGCGCGGTTACGAAGTCACGGTCGCGGAAGCTGCCGATGAGATCGGCGGACGCCTGCGCTTTGAAACCCGTCTGCCGGGCCTCAGCGGCTGGGGGCGCGTGCTTGACTGGCGCCGCGGCCAGCTCGAGCGCCTAAGCAATGTCAACGTCTACCGCGGCAACCGCTTGTCGGCCGATGACATTCTGGAACTCGGCAACACGCACGTCGTGATCGCCACGGGCGCGCGCTGGGCGCGCCTGCTGTACTCGCCGCTCGAGCTCCCGGTGGGGCGCCTCGAGGAACCCAACGTCTACACACCCGATGACGTTGCCGAAGGGGCCAAGATCGAAGGACCGGTGGCGGTCTACGACTTTGACAACTACTACATGGGCAGCGCGCTCGCGGAACATCTGGCCAAGAGCGGGTTGGAGGTGCGCTACGTGACGCCGGCCGGGCACGCCTCGGCCTGGGCGATCATGAGCAACGAACAACCGCAGATTCACCGCGCGCTGTTCGCGGCCGGCATCGCGCTGCACACGCTCGCGCGCGTCGTGGGCTTCGAGCGCGGCGAGCTCACGCTCGCCAACCAGTTCACTAACGCCGAAAGTCGCTTTCCGTGCCGCTCCCTCGTCATCGTCGGGACGCGCTTCGCCAACGATTTTCTGCACGGTGCGCTCACGGCGCGCGCCGAGGATCTGAAGCGTGCCGGTATTACCTCGGTCACGCGCGTGGGGGATGCGGCAGCCCCCGGCGCGCTCGTACACGCGGTGTACAGCGGGCACCGCTACGCGCGCGAACTCGACGCCGACCCGCGCACTCTCACCTACCGGCGCGATGCACCCCTTAACCGCCAGACGGAAGCTTCCGCACACCCGGCGCCTGCCGACCTGGAGATGATGACGTGAGCGCGCAGCCGCCGCCGCCGGTCGCGGGGCTGGAACCGACACTGCCCTCGACCTGGTACCGTTCGGATGCCATCTTTGCGCTCGAGAAGGAGCGCATCTTCTGCCGCGAGTGGCTGTGCGTCGCGCGCGCGGAGGAAGTTGCCGAGCCCGGCGCCTACCGCGTGCTCGACCTCCTCGGTGAGAGCATCCTGCTGGTGCGCAACCGCCAGGGGCAATTGCGAGCCTTCTACAATGTCTGCCGCCACCGCGGCTCGCGGCTGTGCCGCGAGAGTGCGGCGCCGGGCGGCGGTGCGCCGGCACTGCTCGGCGGCGGCATCGCCGCGGGGCGCATCACCTGTCCGTATCATCAGTGGAGCTACGATCTTGACGGCCGACTCATCGGCGCGCCCTACCTCACCGGCGAGCCAGGTTTCGACAAGACACTGTTCAGTCTCTACCCCGTCGCGCTTGAGTGCTGGGGTGGCTTCGTGTTCCTCAACCTGACGCCGGCGCAGGCGACGCCGCTCGTCACGCAGCTCGGGCCGATCCCGGAGCGTATCTGCCGCTATCCGCTCGAGGAGCTGCGCATCGGACACACGATCCGCTACGAGGTCGCCGCGAACTGGAAGGTGATCTGCGAGAACTACAACGAGTGCTACCACTGCGCCGGCGTGCACCCGGAGCTGTGCGCCCTCGTGCCGGCGTTCAAGGACCGTGGCGGCGCGCACCTCGACTGGCTGCGCGGCATACCCCATCGTGCCGGTGCGTATACCTTCACAAGCTCAGGGACCACCCGGCGGCGCGCCTTTCCGAACCTCAACGAGGATGAGCGGGTCCGGCATAAAGGGGAACTCGTCTACCCGAATCTCTTTCTGAGTCTCGCCTGCGACCACGCGGCGGTCTTCCTGCTTGAGCCCAAGAGCGCCACGCGCACAGCAATCGTGTGCCATTTTCTGTTCGAGCCGTACGAGCTCGCCCAGCGCAGCTTCGATGCGAGCGATGCCACTGAGTTCTGGGACCTCGTGAACCGGCAGGACTGGGCGATCTGCGAAGCGGTGCAGCAGGGCATCGGCGCGCGCGTGCACGAGCGCGGCTACTATGCGCCCATGGAGGACTTCAATCTCGACATCCGCCGCTACGTGCTCGAACGGATCGGCGACGCCGTCGGAGCCGCGTGACGGGCGCGACTGTCTTTGCATCTCAGCGTCCGCCTCTCACGCGCCCCCGTGTGCGCTGGCGCATCTATCTGTTCCTGTTCGCCTTCGGGCTGATCGCCTACCTGCAGGCCCGCAGCATCCCCATAGCGGGCGTACAGATGATGTCGCAGCTCGGCCTCACACAGATGCAGCTGGGCGGCCTGGAGACGGCCTTTCTGATCGGCTACACGGCGATGCAATTCCCCGGCGGCCTGCTCGGTCAGCGCCTGGGAGCGCGCCTGACCTTCGTGCTTATCAGCCTCATCGCCTTCGCTGCGGCACTCGCGACACCGCTGCTGCCGTGGTTCCTCGCGGGCGCCGCGCTCGTGGCCGGCCTGTATGTGGCGCAGTTGGTGCTCGGTGCCGCCCAGGGTCCCATCTTTCCGGTGTCCGCCGGTGTCTTTGAAGTCTGGTTTACCCCGGACAAGTGGCCGCTGGTGCAGGGCGTGCAGAGCATGGCGCTCGGACTCGGCGCGGCGCTCGCGCCACCTTTGATCGCGCAGCTCATGTCGGCCTTTGACTGGCAGCGCGCCTTGCTGTGGACGACCCTGCCGGGGCTCGTCCTGATCCTCTGGTGGGGCTGTTACGCGCGCAACTCGCCTGCCGAACATCCGCGTGTCAGCGCCGTCGAGCTCGCGGAACTCGGCCCACACGCCAGCGCGGCGATCGACCGCAGGGTGAGCTGGGATCGCGTACGGGCCCTGCTCAGGAACCGCAACGTGCTGCTGCTCACCGGCTCCTATCTGTGCATGAACTATGTGTATTACCTGCTCGCGAACTGGTGCTTCCTTTATCTGGTGCAGGAGCGGCACTTCACGGTACTCGAAAGCGGCTGGCTGGCGAGCACGCCGCCGCTCGCGGCGGCGATCGGCGCGGGCGTGGGCGGACACCTCGCGAGCGTATTCGGCGTACGTTATGGGGTTCGCAAGGGGTTGTGCATCATCCCGCTGCTCTCGTTACCGGCCGCAGGTCTGCTGCAGTTCGTCGCCGTGGATGCCGTGCACGCCTACCTCGCCGTTACCGCACTCGCGCTGTGCTTCTTCTTCGTCGAGCTGAATGAGGGCCCCTACTGGGCCGCGATCATGCACGTTGGCGGCGCCGATACGATGGCCGCCTCGGGCATTCTCAACACCGGCGGCAACCTCGGCGGCATCGTCGCGACGCCGATCGTCGGGTACCTCTCCGGCCATAACGCGTGGACGGCCGCGTTTCTTATCGGCACCGGCTTTGCGCTCGTAAGTGCCGCCACCTGGCTCGTGGTGGACCCATCGCGCCGCCCCGCGGGCGCAGCGCTGCCACAAGGGGCCTACTAAGGCGCCGGCGCCTCGGCCGCCACCGTGTGCGTGCCCAGCGTCCCACGCGCCGTGGCGCGCGCGCTGGCGAGGCCCTCGGGCCACTCTAACTCAAGCTTGCCACGTAGGCCGTGCGAGGTCCTCACCGCGACGTTGGCCTGTACCTTGCCGCTGTGACCCGGCCAGTCGATCTCTCCGGACACGGCCACGTCCTCAGTCCAGCGCACTTCACGCAGCGTGAGATGGTAGCCGGCCCCGCTGCCGGCGACCGTGACCGCGCCGCCGCGCAAACCCACATCCGTACCGGCCCCGTTCGCCTGGGCGCGCGCGATCGCATCCTCGCAGGTCAGGAGCGCTGCACTCACCAGGCGCAACTCCTCTTCCTGCGCTTGATTGCCCGCGAGCGGCTGCGCGGCGCTCAGCTCGGCCGCCTGGCGCGCGAAACGCGGCACCAGGCGCACTGGGGGCACTTCAAGAGCGCAGCTGTCATCCTCGGTCGAGAGATTCGTCAGGAAGCGACGCACCAGAATCGCGGCGCACTCGCTGCGCGCCTGCGGCAGGGCGTTCACGTGGAAGCTGTTGGCGATCACGACGTGATGCGCGGCGGGGAAGCGCGCAGCAGCCGCCGCGCCATCCGCCACGCTCGTCATGTTGTCCAGCTCACCGGACACCACCAGCACGGGCAGGTCCGGATAGGGCGCATCCGGCACAAGCGCAGCCGAGGGCCACTCGGCGGTACGCGCTGGCCACTGCACGCACTCATCGATGAAGGCGTAATCGAGCGGCATCCGGCGGTATTCATCGATCGTGAACGGCCCGTAGGTGTCGGGCGCATCCAGCTGGCGTTTGGCGATGATCAGATCGCGCGCCGCCGCGCGTTGTAGCGGCGGCAGGCTCATGTCAAAGATCTGCGGCGGATCCCCGCAGCTGACCGCGGCCGCAAGAGCGGCGCTGAACAGGCGCACGTTGTGGGTCGGGTCACGCGAGTCCACGCCCGTGAGCGTCTCCGCCATGAGACGCAGCAGCGGCAACCGGTCGCCGGCACTGAAGGCGCGCGCGGCGGCATCCAGGTCGCGCACCGATGCGTAAGCGGGCGAGCTGCCGAACATCACGATCGCGAGCTGCGTGGCGTTGGCGGTGAAGCTCGTGACGCGTCCGCTACCCGAGCGTACGCGCGCGTGCAAGGGCTGCGCGCGCAGCAGCTGCAAAGCCGGGGCGATGTGCTCGAGCGAAGTCCCCGGGATCGCGCTGCACTCGGGCGAGCGTTCGCAGGCGCGGTTGAATTTGTCGCGCATGGCGGGCGCGTAGTGTGGATACCAGGGATAGTCCGGACCGTCCAACGGATACGCGCCGTCGAGCACGAGGGAGCGCAGCTTATCCGGATGACGCAGCGCAAAGACCTGCGAGAAATAGGTGCCGTAGGAGTCCCCGTACAGGTTCACGCGCGTGAGGCCGAGGGCTTCCAGCAACGCGGCCAGATCGTCGGCCGCGAGTGCGGTGCTGTACAACGACACCCGCGCGCCGAGCGAGCGTCCGCAGGCGCCGATGTTGGCCTCGCTGAGTGTCTCCTCCTGCAGCTGCGGGCAGTCAAGCGCGCCGGAACGGCCCGTACCGCGGTTATCCATGATGAGGACGTCGAAGCTGTTGCGCAGCGGTTCCAGGAGTGCCAGATACTCCGCGCGCGACTCCGTGGCCGGGAATCCCGGCCCTCCCTCGGTCGCCACCACGGTGCCGGTCGCAGCGCCCGGCCCCGGGTGCGGGTAGTACTCGAAATAGACCTCCACGGTGCCCGGCACGACCCCTTTGGGATCCAGCGGACGTAGCAGAAGACCGCACCAGGGAGCCGCGCTCTCGCAATGGTGCAGCGTGAGCCGCCCGAGGGTCAGACCCTCGGCCGCAGAAGGCGCGGGCCGGTGGGCGTCGGCCGTCGCCAGCGCCGCCGCGCTCAGCAGCAGCAGCCCGAGGAGCACGGGCGGGCGATTGACAAGAACCGTCATAGCTTTGAGGACCCCACGCTGCGGCAGCCACCCGGCGCGCACGTTCGGTTTTCGAGAAAATTGCGTGGGCCGAAACGCGCCGCGGCGGCGCACGCTTGTTGGACACTCTTATTATGCCGGCCTTCGCGCCGTCAAGCACAGGTACCGCGCGCGGCGCCCGATGCGCTGGCGCGCTAACCACGCTACTCTTGCCCGCGTGATGCAGCCGCCCGTGTTGGCACCGTTGGGATCTGACCCGCGCTGGAGCTTAGAGATGACGACTACGACGCGTATCGCCCCGCACCGTCGCAGGTGCATGCTACTGCTCTTGGCGGCAGGGTTCCTCGGCGTCGCGCAGGCCCAGACGGCGGCACCACTGAAGACCCGCAACGTCGTGCTCATCGTGAGTGACGGGCTGCGCTGGCAGGAGATCTTCACCGGCGCCGATCCCACGCTGCTGAATGAAAAATACGGCGGCATCTGGGACAAGGAAGCCGACCTCAAGCGCGAGTTCTGGCGTACCGATCCGAACGAGCGTCGCAAGGCCCTGTTTCCCTTCCTGTGGACGACGGTGGCAACGCGCGGCCAGATCTTCGGCAACCAGACCAAGGGCAGCGTCGCACGCGTCACCAACGGCCTCGCCTTCTCCTATCCGGGTTACAACGAGATGACGACCGGTCATGCGGATCCACGCATCAATTCGAACGAGTTTGGCCCGAATCCGAACATCTCGGTGTTCGAGTGGCTGAACGGGCTGCCGGATCTGCACGGCCGCGTCGCCGTGTACGCCACTTGGAACACGTTCAAGGACATCTTCAACGTGGCCCGCAGCAAGCTGCCGCTGGTGGTCGGATGGGATCAGCCCTACCAAGGACAGCTTACCCCGCAGCAGGCGCTCCTCAACCGTCTATATGCCACCACGACCCAGTTCGACGACGAGGATGTCTTCAACGCCTTCCTGCAGGTGCAGCTGCTCGAGTCCTTCGCCAAGAGTCAGCCGCGCGTGCTGTTCGTGGGCTACGGTGAGACGGATAACTGGGCGCATCAGGGCCGCTACGATCTCGTCCTGCACAGCGCGCACGCCTTCGACCAGTTCGTGGAGGAACTGTGGAAGACGCTGCAGGCGCGGCCGGAATACAAGGATCAAACGACCTTCATCATCACGACCGACCATGGTCGCGGCGGCGGCCTTAGCGAGTGGAAGGAACACGGTGTAGAAGAGAAAGGCTCGGAAAATGTCTGGATTGCGGTCATGGGCCCGGACACCGCCGCGCTCGGGGAGCGCAGCCACACCGCGGAAGTACATCAGGCGCAAATTGCCGCAACCGTCGCCGCGCTCCTGGGTAAGGATTACCGCCAGGCCGTACCGGCAGCCGCGGCACCCCTGAACGAGGTCATCGGCTCGCGGCCCTGAGCCGCGCGGGCGGCGCAGTGACCTGCCGTACCCTGCACCCGATTCGGTGAGCCAGCCGGCGCGCCGCTGCGCCAGAAGGGCTACGATCAAAGGCGGACGCCCCCGGGGCCACCGCGGCAAGGAAACCAAGTGCAGAGCCGACGTGACCTGCTGAAGATCGCCGCCGGTGCCACCGCCAGCGCAGTGCTGCCGACGCCTCGCGCCGAGGCACGACCCAAGACCCTGCTGATCCTCGGCGGCACGGGTTTCATCGGCCCGAACCTGACGCAGGAGGCCTTAGCGCGCGGCTGGCAGGTGACGCACTTCAACCGCGGCAAAACCGCAGCGAACGGCGTGCCGAACGTCGAAACGCTTATCGGTGATCGCAAGGGTCAGCTCGACGCGCTGCGCGGTCGCCAGTGGGACGCGATGATCGATGATACCGGGTACGTACCGAAGTTCGTGAGGATGTCCGCGGAACTCCTGGCGCCTGCGGTGGGCTATTGCCTGTTCATCTCGAGCATCTCGGCCTACGCAAGTTTCGCCAAACCCAACGATGAGCACTCAGCGACCGCCAAACTCGCCAACCCCGAGGCCGAGGAGGTCACCGGCGACAGTTACGGTCCCATGAAGGCGCTGTGCGAGCAATACACGGCCGCAGCCTTCAAGGGGCGCGTCAGTATCGTCAGACCCGGTTACATCGTCGGTCCGCTCGATCATACCGACCGCTTCACGTACTGGCCGGTGCGCGCTTCGCGCGGTGGAGAGATGCTGGCGCCGGGCAGGCCCGAGGATCCGATCCAGATCATCGACGTGCGCGATCTCGCCGCGTGGATGATGCAGCTCGTGGATCACCGCACCAATGGCTACTTCAACGCCGTTTCCCCACCGCGCGCCTTCACGATGGGTGACCTCATCAGCGCGAGCCAGGCGGCCTCGCCCGAGGCGCACACGAGCGTTACCTGGGTACCGGAGGATTTTCTCGCCGCGCACTGGAAGGCCGAGGAGCTCGGCCTGCCGCCCTGGGCGCCGAGCAAAGGCGAAGATGCCGGAGCATCGCTTACCGCGACGGACGCCGCCATTAAGACGGGTCTGCGCTGCCGTGCGCTTGCGGCCACGGTACACGACACGCTCGTGTGGTTTAAGACTTTGCCCCCCGAGCGGCAGGGGAAACTGCGCGCCGGGCTGGATCCTCAGAAGGAAGCCGACACGCTGCGCGCCTGGCATCAGAGCCACCGCGACGGATGAGAAGCTCATCCCTACGGGCCCGGCTAGCGGGCGCGACCCCGTGACTTTCGTCCTGCTCTTTCTCGCCGCCCTCTGGGCGGGCGTGCAGAACGCATTCGCCGGTGGCGGGGCATTCATCTTGCTGCCGACCCTGATGCTGACCGGTATGGATGCGCGCGCCGCGAACATCTCCTGCACGCTGGCGCTGTTCCCGGCGCAGTGCGCCACCGGCTGGACGGGCCGCGAGCACGTGGCAGCAGCCGGTGAACTGTCCTTGCGCTCGCTCGTCCTCATCAGCCTCGTGGGCGGGGCGCTCGGCGCGCTCTTGCTGCTTGTCACGCCTTCCGCTTTCTTCGCGCGTCTGATTCCCTGGCTGGTGCTGTTTGCGACGGCGGTGTTTGCCTGGGGAAGTTTCGGACCGCACCGCCACCGCGCGCCGAAACTCAATCGCTTCGGCGCCGCGGCCGCGCAATCCGCCATTTCCGTTTACGGCGGCTATTTCGGCGGCGGCATCGGCTTCATGATGCTCGCCGCCCTGACGGCCGCGGGTCTGGCGATGCGCAATGCCGGCGCCACCAAGAACGTGCTCGCGGGTGTCATCAACGCCTCCGCGGTTGCGATCTTCGTCTTCTCCCCGCAGGTGCACTGGTTTGCCGCCGCGATCGCAGGCGCAGGCGCGCTACTCGGTGGCATCGCCGGCGGCATGATGCTGCAGCGGGTCAACGAACGCGCACTGCGGATGGTCGTGGTGCTGATCGGCATCGCGCTCACCATCGGCCTGTTCCTGCACGCTTCCTGAGCCGTGCGCGGCGGCGGGCCGGCCTCAGCCCGCGCCGAGCGCGACGCCACCGAGTGCCGTCAGGATCACCACCAGCCACGGCGCGACCCGGCCGAGGGTGAGCAGTACAAAGCCCCCGAGAGCGAGGGCGATGTCCGCTCTCGTGTGCACTGAAGTGCTCCAGACCGGGTTGTAGAGAGCCGCCGCCAGCAACCCCACCACGGCGGCATTGACGCCGAGTATCGCGGCGCGCGCCCCGGTGCGCCGGCGCAGCGTCGCCCAGAACGGCAGCGCCGCCACGAGAATGAGCAGGCCGGGAAGAAAGACGCCGATGAGGCCAAGCACGGCGCCCACGAACCCGTGGGGGAAACCTCGAGCGACGGCTCCTAGATAGGCGGCGAAGCTAAAGAGGGGTCCGGGCACGGCCTGCGCCGCCCCGTAGCCGGCAAGAAACTCCCCGTCGCTCACCCAGCCAGGGGGCACGAATGCGGTGCGCAGCAGTGGCAACACGACGTGACCGCCGCCGAACACCAGGGCTCCGCAGCGGTAGAAGGCGGCAAAAAGCGCCACGGCGTGCGCGGACACGAAGTGCTGCATCAGCGGCAGCCCGCCGAGCAGCAGCAGGAAGAGCGTAAGTGCCACAAGTCCCGCACGATGGGAGACCGGTGAGTTCGCCCCCCCCTCGCCCGCTGCCGCGGGCACGCCGCGGCACAGCGCCAGCCCCAAAAGGGCGCCGGAGACGATCACGGCGATCTGCGCCGACGGGGAGCGCAGCCACAGGGCAAGCGCAAAGGCACCGATCGCAATGAAGGCGCGGGCGAGATCCGGGCACAGGGTGCGTGCCATGCCCAGCACCGCCTGGGCCACGATGGCAACTGCCACTAGCTTCAGACCGTGCAGTAGAGCCCCGCCGGCAGCTCCGCTCAGGGCGCCCGCGGCGTACGCAAATCCTGTCAGCAGTGCGGCCGACGGCAGCGTAAAGCCGGCCCAGGCGGCAAGCGCACCCGCGTAACCGGCGCGCCCAAGACCGATGGCGAAGCCCACCTGACTGCTGGCCGGTCCGGGTAGGAACTGACACAGCGCGACCCGATCGGCGTAGGCACCCTCGCTCAGCCATCGCCGGCGTAGCACAAACTCACTGCGGAAGTAGCCGATGTGCGCGAGCGGGCCGCCAAAGGAAGTGACGCCCAGCCTGAGGAATACCCACAGGACTTCGAGCGCACAGCCGACTTGAGGCTTCTTAAGCTCAAGTGCGCCCATCGTGCCGGCTCATGCGCGTCGGCGCAGCGATCGACTCGTGCGCCGCTGTGCGGACTCGACGCATGTGGGATGATATGCAACCATTTGACTGCGGATATAACAAGAGCTGCGCTACCGGGGCAGCGTAATTTCAAAGGCGCCCATGCACAAACCCCTTACGGCACTGCTGATCCTCCTCTGCGCATTGCTCGGCCCGGTCACGGCCGTTGCCAAAGACAAAGAGCCTGCCGCGGCCGCCAAGCCGAGCAAGGAAGACTCCAAAGACGCCGATAAGGCCGGCAAGGACGAGGACATCAAGCTGCCGCCCTTCCCCGCCGACAAGAGCGTCTCACAGACCATGAACCTCGAGGGCCGTGTCCTGAAATACGAAGTGATGGTCGGCTCGCTCCCGGTGCTGGACGAGAAGGGCAAGACCATCGCGAGTGTCATGTTCACCGCCTATACCGTTTCCGGTGCCAACCGCCCCGTCACTTTCGCCCTGAACGGAGGACCGGGGGCGGCGTCGGTGTACCTGAATCTCGGCGCCATCGGTCCGAAGCGCGTGCAGTTTGGCGCCGAAGGCGACAGTCCTTCAGACCCCGCCACCCCACTGGATAACCCTGGCACGTGGCTTTCATTCACCGATCTGGTGTTCATCGACCCGGTCGGCACCGGCTTCAGCTACGCACAGGTGCCCGAGAGCGAGGCCAAGAAGCGCTTCTACAATCCCAAGGCCGACATCGAGTATCTCTCGCGGGTCATTTTCGACTGGCTGGTGAAGAACGAGCGCCTCACCGCGCGCAAATACCTGGTGGGGGAGAGTTACGGGGGCTTCCGCGGTCCACGCATCACGCATTTCCTGCAGACGCGGCTCGGGGTGGCGATGAACGGGCTGGTGCTCGTCTCCCCGTATCTGGATCCCGGCGCCTCCAAGAACGGCGATCTTTCCCCGCTCCCGTGGATGCTGACGTTGCCGAGCATTGCGGCCGCGAACCTTGAGCGGCAGGGCAAGCTGAGCGACGCTGCCATGGGACAGATCGTCACCTATACACGCACCGACTACGTCGCTGACCTTCTGCGCGGCCGCTCGGACAGTCAGGCCATCGAGCGCATTGTAAGCCGCGTGACCGAGCTGTCAGGTCTCGACCCGACCTTCGTGCGCCGTTCCGGCGGGCGCTTGGAGACTCAGGCGTATCTGCGCGAGGTCTATCGCGCCGAGGGCAAACTCGGCAGCCGCTACGATTCCAACGTCACGATGTGGGACCCGTTCCCGTTCGCACCCACGCAACGCACCAACGATCCGCTGCTCGACAGCATCATCGCGCCCACGACGACAGCCATGGTGGACTTCATCACTCACACCGTCGGCTGGAAATACAGCGGGCGCTACAACGCGCTCAGCTACGAAGTGAACAAGCTGTGGTCGAATGGCGGAAACGGCGAGGACAGCGACGGGGGCGAAAGTGATCTCGAGCGCGGCTCGGTTGAGGAGCTGCGCAAGTCGGTGGCTATCGATCCGAAGCTCAATGTGTTGATCGTGCACGGCTGGGATGATCTGTCCTGCCCGTTCATGGCATCGGTGCTCATCGTCGATCAGATGCCGCTCATGGGTAACCCGCAGCGCGTGCAGGTCAAGGAGTATCCGGGCGGCCACATGTTCTACAGCCGCACGAGCAGCCAGGCGGCGATGCGCGGTGATGTGATGAAAATGTACGCGGCGCATTGACGTGCGCCGCGGCGGCACTCACGCGGACGCACAGAAAAGTTGCGCATGCTCTGCACGCAAGGCCTCCTTGCGCAGCTTGCCCATCGGATTGCGCGGCAGCTCACTCACCAGCAGCACGCGCTTGGGCACCTTGTAGCCTGACAGGCGCGTGCGCACCGCTTCGATCAGCTGCGCCTCGGTGAGCGTCGCGCCCGGCTTGAGCACCACCGCCGCCGCGACCGCCTCGCCAAAGTCCGGGTGCGGGACGCCGAATACCGCGCTCTCCGCAACCCCGCTCACCGCGTCGAGCTCCGCTTCGACCTCCTTCGGGTACACGTTGTAGCCGCCGCTGATGATGAGGTCCTTGGCACGCCCGACGATCCACACGTAGCCGTGGTCATCGATACGGCCGAGATCGCCGGTCTTGAACCAGCCGTCCGCCGTGAACTCCCCGCGCGTCTTTTCCGCATCCCGCCAATAGCCGGCAAACACGTTCGGACCACGCACCTCGAGGGTACCGACGGGACCGCGGGGTTGCACCGCGCCGCTCTTGCGGTGGGTGACGCGCACCGCAATGCCTTCCAGCGGGGTGCCGACCGAACCGGGCAGGCGCGCTCCCTCGTAGGGGTTTGAGGCATTCATGAGCGTCTCGGTCATGCCGTAGCGCTCGAGGATCATGTGCCCGGTGCGCCGCAAGAACTCCTGATGCGTCGCGGCCGCAAGCGGCGCGGATCCGCACACAAAGAGGCGCATCCGCGCGGTCGACTCGCGATTCAGGCCCGCTTCCTGCAGAAGCCGGGTGTAGTGAGTCGGCACGCCCATGAAAACCGTGACCTGCGGCAGTTGGCGCAGGACAGTCGCGGCGTCGAACTTCGGCAGCAACAGCAGGCTCGCGCCGGCTGCCAAAGCGGTGTTGATGGCGACGAACAGGCCGTGGACATGAAAAAGCGGCAGCGCGTGCAGCACGACGTCATCGCCGGCAAAGTGCCACGCCCGCGCAAGTACCGCCGCATTCGAGGCGAGATTGGCGCGCGTCAGCATTGCGCCCTTGGGGCGGCCGGTCGTGCCGGAGGTATAGACGATCGCTGCGAGAGTCTGCGCGTCGCGGGTTCGGTCCAGGGTCGCAACGAAAGGCCCGGGCAGTGCGTGCTGCGCGAGGGTTCCCTCCCCGTCTGAGCCGAGCGTTTGCACCTGCGCCACGCCGGCGCGTGCCGCCAACAGCTGCAGCGCCGCGTACTCGGCGGGCGGCACCACGGCGATGCGCGGCTGCGCATCACGCAGCACATGGTCAAACTCGCTCGGCGTGCCGGCGACGTTGCCGGGCACGAACACCGCCCCGAGACGCAGGCAGGCGACGTAGAGCAGGACGGCCTCCACGGATTTCTCGACACGCACCGCAACGCGGTCACCCTGCTGCACGCCGCAGCGCATCAAGGCAGTGGCGAATTGCGCCGACTGCTCGAGCAACGCCGCGTAGGTGATCTCGCGCCCGGCGGGGGTGCGCAGAAACGGGCGCTGTGGGTGCTGCTGCGCGCTCGTATCGATCCAGTCACTCGGATCGGCGGCCCCGGCTGCGGCAGAGTCTGTCTTCACCATCGAATCTTGCCGCATGCACGGTAGGTGCGCAGCATCCTCGCGAGCTGTGGATCCGATCCATGGCCCTCGGCGGCGGCGCAGCTGCCCAGCGCGGCCTGCGCATTCGGGCCGCTCAGGCGCCGAGTGGGTGAGGGAATCTTGTCCGCGGGCGCCTGCGACCGTTGACATAAGCACCTGATTCACATGAGCATCGTCCTGCGACACATCCAGGGCCGATTGCATCGTGCCGGGCGATCAGTTGAACTTGGTGGCCGCTACCGACAGCGGCCCGTCGCGCAGGTCAGAAGGCCCCGATCAGGAGATGTGTTGAGAAACGCCGCCAAGGATCCTGCCCAGAGCCTACCGCTCGATGCGTTCCTGGAACGCGAAGCCAACGAGCATCGGGTCGCATTCGAATCCCTCATAGAGGACCTGCGCGAGCCCTTCGCGCGGATGCTGCACATCTGGCATACCTCCATCCGTCAGGGCGGAAAGCTGCTGGTGTTCGGCAATGGCGGCAGTGCTGGCAACGCCCAGCACATCGCAACCGAACTGACGGTGCGCTACGAGACCGACCGCGCGGCCATCGCGGCCCTCGCGCTTACGGCGGATTCACTGCTCGTGACGGCGGCGGCCAACGATCTGGGGTTCGAGGCGATTTTCAGTCGTCAGATCGCCGCACTCGGGTGTCGCGGGGATGTCGCCGTGGGATTGTCCACCTCCGGACGCAGCGCCAACGTGTTAGCCGCACTGCGCGAGGCGCGCGGCCGCGGGCTGCACACGACGGGCCTCATCGGCGGTGATGGGGGCGCGATGTGCGAACTGTGCGATGCCGCCATCATCGTGCCTTCGAAAGTCACCGCGCGTATCCAGGAAATGCATCTGCTGGTCACACACCTGCTGTGCAAGGCGCTGGAGGCCAGTCTCGGACTGACAGAGTTGACCCCGCGATGAATGACGAAGCGCTGCTTGACATCCTGGCGTCGTTTCATCGTGCGCGCGTGCTGGTGTGCGGCGATGTGATGCTGGATCGCTTCGTTTATGGCTCAGTCGAACGGACCTCCCCCGAAGCGCCGGTCCCAGTCATGGCCCTCGAGCGCACCGCGAACATGCCCGGTGGCGCGGCCAACGTGGCGCGCAATGTCGCCGCCCTCGGTAGTCATGCCGTGCTGATCGGGGTGGTCGGCGCGGATGAGGCCGCCAACGAATTGCGTCGCGATCTGGCGTCAGTGAGCCCGCTACAGAGTGAGCTGATCGTCGATCCCTCACGGCCGACGACCACCAAGACCCGTTATGTGGCCGATCGACAGCAGATTCTGCGCACGGATATGGAGCTTGCAGCACCGATCGCGGAGGCGGTGGCTGCCTCGCTCTTGGCGCAGTTCACGGCGGCGCTGCGCGAGACGGACATCGTCGTTCTCTCGGATTACGGCAAAGGAGCGCTCAGCGACAGCGTGACCGCCCGCGCCATCGCCGCCGCGAACGCGGCCGGCAAGCGCGTGCTCGTGGATCCGAAGAGTCGTTCCTTCTTGAAGTACAAGGGGGCGACCGTGCTCACGCCCAATAAGCATGAGCTGCAAAGCGCCTGCGGGCAGGATTGCTCGAGTGACGAGCAGGTGGTGGCGGCCGCGCGCGCGGTACTCGCCCAAGGTATCTGCAGCATTGTCGTGGCGACGCGCGGCAAGGAGGGCATGTCGATCGTGCAGTCCGGCGCGAGTGCGTTGCACATCCGCACCGTGGCGAGCGAGGTTTACGACGTGACCGGCGCGGGCGACACCGCCGTCGCCGCGATGGCGGTCGGCCTGGCTGGCGGCGCGGACATTAGCAACGTGGCGCACCTGGCGAATATCGCCGCCGGCATCGTGGTCGGCAAATACGGGACGGCGACGGCGAGCCCGGATGAGATCCTCGCGCGGCTGCGCAGCGAGGAGGACTGCGGTACCTCCGAGAGCAGCTTCACGCTCGAGCGCGCCCAGCTGCTCGTGGCGCGCTGGCGCAGGCTCGGCGCACGCGTGGCATTTACTAACGGCTGCTTCGATGTGCTGCATCCGGGTCACGTCTCGCTGCTCAACCAGGCCAAGCGGGCGGCCGATCGTCTCGTCGTCGGCCTCAACTCGGACAAGTCGGTGCGGCGGCTCAAGGGAGCCGGCCGCCCGGTGCAAAATGCCGGCGCCCGCGCGATGGTCCTGAGTTCGCTCAAGGCGGTCGATGCCGTCGTCATTTTCGACGAGGACACGCCGCTCGGCCTGATCACGGCGCTGGAGCCGGACGTGCTGGTGAAGGGTGCCGACTATACGATGGAGACGGTCGTGGGCGCGGACCTGGTGCTCAAGCGCGGCGGCAAGGTGGTGCTGGCCGAGCTGGTTCCGGCGCACAGCACGACGGAAACCATCCGCCGCATCACGGCGAGCGCCAAAGCGTGATCGCGACGGCCAGCGAGCGGGCCATCATCCTGGATCGCGACGGAACCATCGTGGTGGACGCTGACTACCTTGATGAGCCGGCGCAGCTGCAGTTTCTGCCGGGTGCGGCCGAAGGTCTGCGGCTGCTGCACGAACGTGGTCATCCGATCATCGTGGTGAGTAACCAATCGGGTGTCGGCCGCGGGCTTTTCTCGCTCGCGCGTCTGCACGAGATCAACACGCGCTTCATGCACATGGTGCAGGAGGCGGGCGCCAAAATCGACGCGTTGTACTTCTGCCCGCATCGGCCCGAAGACCACTGCGCCTGCCGCAAGCCCGGCATCCAGCTGGTGCTCGATGCGGCCGCAGCGCTGGGTTTTGCGCCCGCGCGCTCGGTGGTCATCGGCGACAAGGGCAGTGATATCGAACTCGGGCGGCGTCTGCAGGCGCTCACGATGCTCGTGTCGGCAACCGGCCGCGCGAGCGACGGCCAGGGGCCCGCGCCGGATTACCTCGTGCACGATCTGCGCGAGGCGGCCGCGATCATCGCCACCCTAGGGCGCAGCGCGGCGCCGGCCGGGCGCGACTCGGCGCGAGCGTAGGCGGGCATGTACCTCATAACCGGCGGTGCCGGCTTTATTGGCTCCAACGTGGTGGCGCAGCTCGCGCAGCGCGGGGATGAGGTCGTGGTGGTCGATTGGCTGCGCGCCGATGATCGCTGGCGCAACCTCGCCAAGCACGAGATAGTCGATGTCATCGCGCCCGAAGCGTTGTTCCTTTGGTTGGAGCGCAATGCCCAAGCGGTAACCGCGGTCGTGCATATGGGCGCCAACAGCTCCACAACGGAGACCGACGTAGAGCTGCTGTTCCGCCAGAACGCGCGCGCCACCCTGGATCTTCTGCACTGGTGCGCGCGCTCGGGCAAGCGCTTCATCTACGCATCCTCGGCGGCCACCTACGGGGATGGTAGCGCCGGCTTTGATGATGACCCGGCGCTCGAAGCGCTCGCCAAGCTGCGGCCGCTGAATGCGTATGGCTGGAGCAAGCACTTCGTCGATCGACGCATCGCCCGCCTGAGGCAGCAGGGCAGTGGGCTGCCGGCGCAGTGCACGGGACTTAAGTTCTTCAACGTTTACGGTCCTAACGAGTACCACAAGGGCGGCATGCAAAGTGTCATCGCCCGCAATTTCGCCGCCGTGCGCGACGGCCAAGCCCTGCGCCTCTTCCGCAGTCACCGGCCCGAATACGCCGACGGCGGGCAGCTGCGCGACTTTATCTACGTGCGCGACTGTGTCGATGTCATCCTGTGGCTGCTCGACAATCCGCACGTCTCCGGGCTGTTCAATGTCGGCTCCGGAGTCGCGCGCAGTTGGCTGGACCTGGCGCACGCGGTGTTTAGCGCCTGCGAGCAGCCGCCGCTCATCGAGTTCATCGACATGCCACCCCCGCTGCTGCAGAAGTATCAGTACTTCACGCAGGCGCGCGTCACGCGCTTGCGCGAGGCGGGCTACCGCAAAGCCTTCACGACGCTCGAAGCCGGAGTCGAGGATTACGTGCGCCACTACCTGCGGCGCAGCGATCCGTATCGATAGCGTGCCGCGCGCTGCGGGTGGGCTAACCCAACGCGCATTGCGACAGCGTACCGACGGGGGAGCGCTCGGTTGTCAGCAGTGCGTGCCAGGTGTTGAATACCTCATCTACGCTAATCTCATCCACGCGTGTCGCGCGCGGCGGGCCGCCCACCGCGAGCACCGGAAAGCCTGACGGACTGCGCGGCAGCCAGCGCCGGGGTGCTTCGGCGCCGTACATGACCACCAGGGGCAGCCCCATGGCCGCGGCAGCATGTGCCGGTCCGGTATCAATCGAGATCATGCTGTGCGCGGCTGCGCACAGGACGAGCAGGCGCCGCAGCGGCAGCTCTGCCGCCACGAGCTGGGCCACTCTCGCGGCCTGCTGAATGTGCTGCAGCATCGGGCCTTCCTGCGGCGCACCGCAAAGCACGATCAGCGCCTCGGGCATGGCCGCGTGCACCTTGTGCACCAGGGCGACCCAATTCTGCAGCGGCCACGCCTTGTCATCCGCCCCGCCCTGCCGCCACTTATCGCGGCGCCTGCTCATGGTGCGAAAGTTGCCCGGCTGGATCAGAACGAGCTTGCGCCCCGCCCATCCCTGCCCCTGCAACCAGGCATCCAGTTGCGCCCGCTCCGAATCCAACACACGCAGACGCGGTGCGGGCTGGCAGCCGCTCACCGGCCCCGGGTACTGCGCGGCGCTGAGTGCCGGCGGCGTGCGTTGCCCAAAACGCAACAAACGCTCGACCCAGTGTTCCGCCTCGTCGCGCAGATCTTGGGTAATGAATACACAGCGGCGCGGGTCGACCCGACTGAGGGCCAGCAGTCGCCGGATGCGCCGCAGCTGTCGCGGCTGATATTCGCACACGTAGATGGGGCTCGGATCACTGCGACGCAGTGCCCACATCGCGCGCCAGCTGGTCGGGTTAAGCGGCATCGGGAAGTGCCGGGGGAGTGCGTAGAGGCGCGCCACGTCCGGCTGTGCGCGATAAAGCTCCGCGTTCCAGGGACCCGCTGCGAGGACCAGGCAGGGTCTGCCAAATCGATGGTGCAGCAGGTGCAGCAGCGCGGTCAGTATGACCATATCCCCCAGCCGTCCGAAGCGGATGACGATCGGTTGCAGGGGTCGGATCAGCGCGGTGGCAGCCGCCGGCGGCTTGGCGGAATCTGCGTGCCGGTCACCGGGCACTCGGGTCAACTCCACCTTCGTCTCCGGCGCGCCGAGACTCAGCGCGTACCGCGTAAACGCACGCCTCAAGACCTGGCGGGGTGCTGCAGACGAAGCATCGATTCATGCCGCCAGAGACTAGTGCGGAATCGGCGCACCGCCAAGGGAGCTAAGCCTCGGGCGCAAGGCACTCGACTGCTCCGCGTGCACATCGGCCTTATGCCAGGCACCTTGAGACGGCGCAGGGACCGAAATGTCGCCTGCGCCCGCCCCGGACCGGCTGCGGATGCCTTCGGCAGCCGCAAAACCGCCTGCCGCACGCAAAAGGAAGCCGACTTGCACCCTTGGGGCGTATGATCGCTGCAGTGCTGGGCCGCCTGCCGACCGGACTCTCGAGGCGGAGTGCGGCTGAGCGAAGCGCCGCTCACGACCCACTCACGTGCCCGCCGGATGCCGACCGCCTCGTCGGCCCGCAAGCGTGCTCGCGGGCTTACGTTTCAGCGACACAGGAGACCTTAGTGGCCAAGCCGAACTACCATCACGCCAGAAAGCAGAAGGAATTGGCCCGCAAGGCGCGCCAGCAGGAGAAGCAGCAACGTCGGTCGGCGCGCCCGAATGCGGCCGATGAGAACTCCGCGGCCGGCCCGGCGGACGCCTCGGTGGCGGGCAATCCGGTTCCCGGGAGTGGAACGTGAACACTGCGCGTTTCAGCGCCGCCGCACGCCAGGAGCGCATGGACCGCCTGCGTCGCGACCGCGCCGCCGCGCAGGCGCTGCGGGTTGCGTACCCGGGCGTGCAGTATCTGCGTCTCGAGCTGAAGTTCGAGAGTTCCACTTCGAGCACTCCGACCTTGCAAGCGCATGTGCTGCACCCGCCGGCGCGGGCGTTTTTCGAGTTTCCCTGTCCTTATGCCGACTGTGACGGGCAGTTCAATCTCAGCGGTGCTGTTAAGTCGGCTATCGCCGCGCCCAAGCACCAGGCGCTCGGTGTGCTCGAGTGCGCCGGACAGCGCGTGCGAGACCACGCTTCACGGCAGCCCTGTCAGCTGCGTCTGCTCTACACGGTGACGGCCACCTATCAGACCGAGTCCTGAGCCCCTGCGGATTGGGGCGCTCCCTGCCCGTTCGCTGCCGCTGCGAATCTAGGACGTCAGGGTGCTCCGGCATTCGCATTGCCAGATCTCGAAGCACGCGCGATGGAATCTGACCGAGGCCGGCATCACGCCGGGGGTGAAATCCACCGCATAGGAGGCCTGCGCCGAGGTGATGCGCTCGCCGCAACCGTCGCACACGCCACCGCCGCTGTATTCGCCGAGCTGCCGCCACAGCCCGCCGTGCGGCAGAACGTGCTCCCGCAGCCGTGCGCGGATGGCGAGGGTCATCTCGACGGTGTTCATCGGTGCTCCTTGCTCGCGCCGCAGCGTTAGCCGGACATCGAGCGCTCGATTTACCCTGCGCCTTCGCACCAGCGAGCGCAAGAGCGAAGCGGGAGGCCGCAAGCCCCATGCGTGCGCGGCCGCTAATGGCGCGCAAGCGCCTGAAAGGTCGGTCAAAAACGCGAAACATGGGCAGGGGTGCCCCGAAACCTGTACGCTGTATTTCGGCTCGTAACCTTTCGGTTTGTCTGTCTTGGCCCCATGCGCCCTCGCGGCGCTCTTCGGCCAATCTCTCACCTCGCAAAGCTTGACGAACCAGGAGGCAGGGTTTCCCTGCCGATTTTTTTATTTTTTCGTGAGTACTCTGCAGTGACCAAACTATATGTCGGAAATCTCCCCTTCACCGCGACCGATGAGGCCGTGCGCACCCTTTTCTCCCAGCACGGGACAGTCGAGAAAGTCTCGCTGATCACCGATCGCGACACCGGTCGCCCGCGCGGCTTCGGCTTCGTGGAGATGTCAAATGCCGACGCATCCCGCGCCATGCAGGCGCTGAATGGCACGGACTTCGACGGTCGGGCGTTGAAGGTCAATGAAGCTCAGGATAAGGAGCGCTCGGGTGGTGGTGGCCGCGGAGGCCCGCGCCGCTACTGATTCGCGCCTTTGATCGACACCGCTTCCGGACGTGCCTCACGTCTGGAAGCGGTTTGCCTTGGTTGAGCCCGCGCGACTAAGGAGTTCCGTGGCCTTCTATCCGAGCGGCCATTGCACCGGGGGTACACCTTCTCTTGA
The DNA here is from genome assembly GCA_963850955.1 of uncultured Pseudomonadota bacterium. Classification (GTDB taxonomy): domain Bacteria; phylum Pseudomonadota; class Gammaproteobacteria; order Steroidobacterales; family Steroidobacteraceae; genus 13-2-20CM-66-19. Next base: position 1,403,292 of record CAWKMW010000004.1, on the reverse strand, counting down.
GGGTGCGGGTCTGCCAGCGCGCAGACCGTCCGGCTGAACCTCCCCTCACCCATACTGACTCGGAATTGATCAGACTCACCTTTCGTCCCGTACATGGCGAATCGCCGGTGCTGATCCGCGGTGCGTATTTCCGTATCTGTGCGGACGGGGCGTTGCGCGGCCCGGACAACGCGGTCGCGGCCACCTACCTCGATGGCTTCTGGCAACTCGCCCAACGCCGCCATCGCGCGTTTGAGTGCGAGGGACCGGTTTATCTGCGACTCATCCGCGCCGACGGCCAACGCGAAGGCATCGGACCGTATGACTTCATCAAAGCGGCGGAAGGCGCCATCTTCACGCACGACAGCTGTCTTGGGGTTCACGATGCGCGCGGTCGTCCGCTGGCCGTGGGCAGCCTGTGGCAGGAGATTGCATTCCTGACGGCGCTGTGAGGCGTGGCCGGCCACACCGAGCAGCAGATCCTGCGCTCGAGATCGCGCATGTCTGTGAACAGAGTCACAGCGCTGATGCGCGCATCGTGCTGCGCGCGCCGCCTGCGAAAACAGATTTCACTGTCAATGTTGAGGCAGTAAGCGCAGACTCGTTGCGCTGTTTAACGCACGGCGCTGCTCAGCATTCCGCGGAGCGAGGACGCAGGCCAACAGGAGAGACTCGTGGATTCAACTTGGCCCTTTGCGAAGGATTCCGCCCCGCGTCGCAACGCAACCGACCTGATTAACGACTACCGCGCGCGTCTGGCGCTCGAAGAAGAAGAGCGTGCGCAGCGCAGGCGCCTCGATCTCGACGAACAGCGCTCGCACCTGAATCCTCCCAATGTGCGTATTCGGGCTTGGGAAAAGGTGCATGGCCTGCGCCTGCCCTCCGATGCAAGCCATGCCATCCTCGATGTGATCGCAGCCGACACCGGCCTGACGCTGGCCGAGGTGCTCGAAGAGCAGCAGGCGCGCCGCACTTACGCGACGCGGGCCACACAGAAGGCCGCCGCGCCGATCAGCCCCCTCGAGTAGAGCGGCGCTGTTCTCGTCTGCCGGCGGCCCGGCACCGAGAGCGGTTCATGTGCGCTTGGGAATCAACGGCAAGACCACGTGGGACGGCCGGTTGGCATCCATAAACACGGTATTCCGCGCCACACGCCGCGTGAGCCCCTGCCCCTCAGGATCGCCCGTATTTGGGTCAACGTCGAAGTGTGGAAAATTGCTCGACGAGACATCCAGACGGATGCGATGCGCGCGCGCGAACAGATTGGACGTGGGAAAGGCCGTCACTTTGACCGCGTAGACCTGCCCGGGGGTGAGCGCAGTCGGGCTCTCCCAGGAGTCACGGTAACGGCAGCGCAGTATCCCGTCGGTGAGATTCAAGGCGAAGCCTTCCGGGTAATCCTCACTCGGCGGATAGACATCAATCAGTTTGATAGTGAAGTCGGTGTCCGCACCGTCGGAGCTGATCCACAGATTCGCCTCGATCGCGCCCGTCACCTCGATGTCCGTGGCGAGCGGCTCGGTTTCGAACACCAGAACATCCGCACGCGCGGCGACGGGAAGATAGGGCTCACGCGAGCCATAGAATGCGGGGCCTTCGTGTTGGTTGTAGCCGCCACCGCGCATGAGAGGTTCGCCTGAAGTCACGGTACCGCCCATCGTTGGCACCGGATGTTGCGGGTCGAAATCGTAGGTGAGGGATGCGGCGCTCGCCGTGGGCCGTACCGTGCTGAGAGCGCCGTTTGCGCTCAGAAAGTACGGTGTCAGCCTGCGGTCCGGGATCGGCCAGTCCGCCTCGCTGCGCCAGCGGCCGCCATGCTCGAGCCTGCCCTCGCGCGTCTTGCGGCCGCTGCCGCCCCCCATCATAAACAGGCGCACCGGTGCATCGCCGCGCGCGCCGCTGCCCCGACCCTTCAAGTGCTCATCGAACCATTGCAAGCGCTGGGCGAAGTAGTCCGCACCTCCCTCTGCATCCAGCGTTGAGCCTTCCCCGAACGCAACCTCCCCGGCGAAAGGCGTTGAGCGACCCCCGTGGATCCACGGACCCATGATCAGCCGCACCGGGCCGCGCTTGCGCTTCGACAGGCCTTCATAGTTTTCGGTGGCGGTGCGTGCGTAGGCATCGTACCAACCCGATAGATGCACCATGGCGACGTCGGCGAACTGCCGATAGAAGCCCGCGGCGTAGATGCCCAGTTGCTTCCAGAACCCGTCAAAGTTGCCGTGCTCCCATTGTTCGTAGACGTAATTCTCGTAGTCGGGAAGCAAACTGATGGGTGTATGGCCGCGCTTCCACGGCAGGCTGGCAAACCACGCTTTCAGATCCACCGCCTTCAGTGCGGCCAGCAGGCGCGGATCCTTCTGCACCGCGGGGCTTTCCAGACCCAGGTTGTAAGCCCAGGTGACCTGCTAGAGCTCGAAGGCTCCCCCTTGGCGGATCCCACCCTGATAGGCGTTGGAGAAGCCGCCGCAATCGACATACATGGCCTTCAGTCCGGGCGGATTCAGACAGGCGAGCGCGACCTGCGTGTGCGCGGCGTAGGAAAGGCCAATCGTGCCGATGCGCCCGTCGCTCCAGGGCTGCGCCACGATCCAGCGGCAGGTATCGAACCCGTCCGCCGCCTCGTTCAGATACTTGATGAACTCGCCCTCTGATTCGTAGCGCCCGCGGCAGTCCTGAAAGATCACCACGTAGCCATGCCGAACGTAGTACTCGGCCACTGCGGCGCGCGTCTTGGGCTGGGAATCAGCCGCGGTGAAGTCGCGAACGCTCGCGACGTTGCGCCCGTAGGGTGTGCGCTCCATGATGACTGGGAAACGCCCCGCCACCGCCTTGCCCGCACGCGCCGGCCGATAGAGGTCCGTCGCCAGCCGCACCCCGTCGCGCATGCTCACGCGTACATTGCTTTGCAGGAGCACCGCGTAGGGAGCCGCCGGCTCGTCCGCCGCGCGCCCCTTCCTGGAAGCAAACAGGCCGAATGCGAGTGCTCGCAAAGAGAAGCTGCGACGACTGATACGATGGTCACCGAACATCGATAGATCCGTGTCCCCGTGAGCGCGATGCGCACCTGTCGTAGGTTATCGAAAAAGGGGGAAGCGTGGACAGTTCGGAACTGCAGGCAGCGAAACCGCAGGGCGCCACGCCGCGAGCCAGCAAGTCGCCGGGCTGGTGGCCAGAGGGTTGGTGGCGCCTGATGGAGCTTCGCATCGGCGTCATCCCGGTGCCGGTCTACGCGATCGCGCTCGGCGTGATTACGTATCTCGTCCTGTGGGCGCAGCTGCCGACGGAGATAAACGTTTCGATCGCCGTCCTCGCGGTGGGTGGCTTCACGTGCGCGGAACTGGGCAAGCGGCTGCCGCTCATCCGTCAGGTCGGCGGTGCCGCCATCTTCGCCACGTTCATTCCTTCGGCGCTGGTGTACTACCAGTTGCTGCCGGCGGCGATCGTAAGCTCGGTGAGCGAGTTCACCCGGTCGACTAACTTTCTGTATCTGTTCATCTCGATGATCATCGTCGGCAGCATTCTTGGCATGGACCGCAAGCTACTGATCCGCGGCTTCGCCAAGATCTTCGTGCCGCTCGCGGTCGGCTCAGCGGCCGCCGCCCTCGTGGGTACCACGGTCGGGACCCTCCTCGGGCTTGGGGCGCGCCACACGTTTTTCTTTCTGGTGGTGCCGATCATGGCGGGAGGTGTGGGTGAAGGGGCGATTCCGCTCTCTACCGGCTATGCCGGAATACTGCAGCAGCCGCAGGGCGAGCTGTTTGCGCAGGTGCTGCCGGTTGTGATGCTCGGCAGCCTGACCGCGATTCTGCTGGCGGGCGTGCTCGATGTGGTCGGCCGGAAATATCCGCACCTTACGGGCCGGGGCCGCTTGCAGCCGGGTGAGCAGGAGGCGTGGGACGGTGCGCGCGACGCCGCCATCCAGCCCGTGGCCCCGCTCGACGTCACGCACATCGCGGCGGCCGTGCTCTTCGCGATTAGCCTGTATCTGCTCGGTCTGCTCGGTAACAGGTTGTTCGGACTGCCCGCGCCGGTTGCGATGCTGTTCCTCGCCGTGCTGGTAAAACTCACCCGCGCGGCGTCCCCGCAATTGCAGGCCGGCTCCTTCTTCGTGTTCCGTTTCTTCCAGGTGGCGGTGACCTATCCGCTGCTGTTCGCCATAGGCGTCACGCTGACGCCTTGGGAAACACTGGTCGCGGCGTTCGCGCTCCCGAAGCTGGTGACGATCGTTGCGACCGTCGCGACTTTGATCGGCTCGGGGTTTGTCGTTGGGAAATGGGTCAAGCTCTATCCCATTGAGGCGGCGATCGTGAACGCCTGCCACAGTGGGCAGGGAGGCACGGGTGACGTCGCGATCCTCACCGCCGCCAATCGCATGCAGCTCATGCCGTTTGCGCAGATCGCGACGCGCATCGGCGGCGCGCTCACCGTAACCCTGGCGCTGTTGCTGTATCGCCGGTTTCTGTGAGGGGGCGGCAGCCGCGCCAAAGACAACTCGCAAAACGCACCGGATCCGGCGACTGCCGCCGTTTCCGAGGCCAAACCTTGGACGAAGTGCACGCCGAAGGCGCAGACTATGGCGACTCTGCCCAGACGAATAAAGCGCCAAAAAGAGTGCACATCCACGGGAGCAAAGGAGAAGAAGAACATGCCAAGAACCAACCTGACAACACTGTTGCCCACTATCTGCCTGGCGGCTGCGCTGAGCTGCGTGACCATAGCGGCCTGCGGTCGCACGAGTCTCAGCGGCACCTACCTGCCCAAGGGGGGTGGTATGGGAAACGGTTTGGTCATGCAGAAGCTCGAGTTTGGCTCAGGCAACTCTGTGACTCTCACCATGCTGGAGCAGAAAGTGCGCGTCACCTACACGATTGACGGCAAGCAGCTGTTGCTCAACGCCAACGGACAGCAGATGGTGTTCGACATCGCTAGCGACGGTTGTCTGGATGGAGGCAACCTTTTCGGGAAGTTCTGCAAAGGCTGAAGCGGCTTGGTCTTTAGCCGCGTGCGCCGACGCTGCGCGGCTGTGCTGCACAGGGGCGGCGCGCCGCGGGTAGCTTCGGGCGCCGCCGCTCAGCGGGGCGCTTCAGCTGCCCGCGCGCGCAGCTTGCCGGTAGCCGACAAACACCCGCTTTGGAATCATGCAATGAACGCCCTTGCGGATATCCACCACCTGGGTGACGCGGCAGTCCCCCACGATTGAGGTGAGCGCGTAGGCTTCCTCGCGACTCATCGGCACGATCTTCTGGCTGGCGAGCCAAGCGACGGTCTGCTGCACGGCGATCTTCATCGCCTGATTCAGATCCTCGTCGTAACCCATGAAGATCCAATCAGTCTTCGTTTCCGCCCACGGCCATTGCGTCTTCAGATCCTTGCGCACGATGGGCTGGATCTCGATCTCCTTGTAGGCGCACTCGAGCGCCGTGAGATTCACCTCCCCGTTGCCTTGTCGGCAGTGCGAGTCCCCGGTCCAGATCAAGCCGCCTTTCAGAAACACCGGCAGATACAGCGTCGAACCCGCCTGCAGCTCGTTCAGATCCATGTTCGAGCCGTTCTTCCAGGGCCGCAGCGTGCTGGTGCGCCCCTTGGCATCGTGAATCGGCGGACCGGCCTTGGCGTCTGGCTCGTTCGGATCGACTCCGACGGCAAACGTCCCCGGAAAGGGCTGCAGGTCGATCACGATGCCCGGCTTGAACTGCGTCTGCATTTTGACCAGGTCTAGTTTGTAGTAACGCACGAATCCCTCCGGGAATTCGGGCGCGAGCAGACCCACGCTCGGAAAATCCTTGCCCGGCAGATTGAAGTTGAAAGCGTCCGGCTTGGGAACGATCCTGAGTATGCGCACCTCCAGCGTATCGCCCGGCTCGGCGCCTGAGACGTAAATGGGACCGGTAATCGAGTGCGGGCCACCGCCGTCGTTCTCCTTGCGCAGCTTCACGATCCCCTCCATGTCTACGCCCGGTTTGATCTGCCCGAGCGAGTGCGAGATCGTTTCGATAGAAACCGTGTCACCAGAGTTGATGATGAGCTTTGGCTTCTCCTGCGGGTCATACCAGCCCCACTGCACGTTCTGCGCTGTTGCAGGCAGAAAGTAGTGTTTCGGCGCGGCTGACGCGTGCGCGTCGGAGCCAGCCTCACTGCTAGCGTGCGTGTAGCCCGGGCCTGCCAGAGCGAGGATCGAAGCCAGGGTCGTCAGATCCGCGATCGCCATTCTCATATCGCGCTCCTGCAATAAAGTGCTTCTCGAGGACGCCACGTGACGAAGTCCGGGCGCCACGGCCCGCGGGAACTGGGGTTCTGCGTCATGAGAGCAGGCCAATACCCGTAGCTTGCTACTCGGCGACTCGTGCGGGCTGCACCCGCGGCTCCAAAGAGCGCCAAGCCTCAAATACCGTGTCGACGGACACCTGATCAGCGCGCGTGGAGAACGGCGGCCCGCCGACGCCGACGACCGCGGAGCCGGAGGGGCTACGCGGCAGCCAGTAACGGGCTGTCTCGGCTCCGTAGAGCACCACGAGCGGCACGCTCAACGCGGCGGCCGCGTGCGCCGGTCCGGTGTCGACCGAAATCATGCTGTGTGCCGCCTCACACAAGGCGAAGAGCTCGCGCAACCCGTGGCCGACCACCACGACGTTCGCCAAGCCCGCCGCGGCGCGGATCTCCTCGAGCATCGGCACTTCTTCGGGGGAGCCGCGCAGCACCAGCAGCGCATCGTTGCGGTCCTGATGAATCTTGTGCAACAGCTGCGCCCAGCGCTCGAGCGGCCACCACTTGTCATCGGTGTTCAAGCGGCGCCAGCGCGCCCGACGCGGGCCCATGCTGCGATGATTGCCCGGCTGTATCACGATGAGCTCACGCCCGAACCAGCCTTTGGTCCGCAGCCACGCGTCGCGCGCGGCCCGTTCGGCGGGAAGTACATACAAGCGCGGACCATCGACCGCAGCCGCCGCAGGCACCGGGTAGTCCGCCACCGCCAAAGCCGCCGGGGTGCGCGCGCCCAGGTTCACGAGACGGTCGTGCAGGTGCTGGGGTCCGGCCTGCGTCTCCTCGACGAGAGACACGCAGCGGCGCGGATCCACGCCGCTCAACCGTAGCATGCGCCGGATTCTGGGCAGCTGCCGATAGTGCCGCTCGCAGACGTAGATCGGACCGGGAGCGCTATCACGGAGTGCGCGGCGCACGCTGCGCCACGGGGGGTCTAACAGGAACGGCAGATGGCGGTGAAAAGACCAGACGCCGGCGACGTCCGGATTACCCGCGTAAATCGAAGAGGTCCAAGAGCCGGTGCCGATGACGTTGCACGGCAGTCCATAGCGCTTGTGCAGCAGGTTCAGGAGCGAGGTCAGCATGACCATATCGCCAAGGCGGCAGAAGAAGAAGACCGTTGGCCTCAGGGGCGTGGTGCAGGTTTTCAATGAATTTCTGCGTCGCTGAAGGGATACAGGCGTTTGGCGGACATCAGCATATTTTTGTCCCTTATAATAAAGCCAGTGCGACCGGAATCAGCAAGATCACCCAGCGGCGTCGAACGGAGCCCATGACGCGCCGAGAAGGGAGAAATCCCCATGGCCGCGGCAAATGTAGCCATTTTTTACGCAGCAATGCCTCGCAGGCGGGCAAGCGCCGCCGCTGCATCAGAAGAACTCAACCTCGCCTATGACGACTCGACGAAGATTCCTGTTCCTTGCGCTGATCACTGTACTGCAATCGCACGCCTATGCCCGGGGCGTAACGCCCTATCTGCCGGTTAACCTGGATCCGGAGTTCGAGCGCGAGGTCGAGCGCGTTCTCATTCTGGGTGGCACGCCCCTCATGACCCGACCGATCCCCGCGGCCATGGTACTGGATGCCTTGCCGAAGGCCTGTGAGGTCGATGTGGTGCTGTGCAATCGGGTCCGCCGCGGGCTCAAGCGCTATATGCAGGAAACCGCAGTGGAGTTTGCCAGCGTTGAGGGAGCCATCACGAGCGGCTCTTCAAAGATGGTGCTGCCGAACCAGCACGGCGAAACCGCGCAGAGCCCCTTTCAGGTGGCCGGTGCCGCGTACATCCAGACCAACGACTACATCCTGCTCAATGTGGGCGGTTACGCAGATCAGTCCAGGGCGACGGCGACCGGCTCGTATCTCAGCGTCGGGTTTGACTGGGCGCAGCTGGATGTGGGCTACCGTGATCATTGGTGGTCGCCCATGACCGACAGCGCCATGCTGATCAGCACCGAAGCGCCGACCATGCCCTCCGCGACGCTTTCCAACTATGAGCCGTTTACACGTCTGGGCGTGCAATACGAGGCATTTCTCGCCCACACCTCGTACACGGAAAACATCGAGCTGCCTAATGGGGAATTGACGCAGGGCTACCCGAGATTTTCCGGCCTGCGCCTGGGCATCACGCCGGAGAATTCCGGCTGGTCGCTCGCGGCCAACCGTGTGCTGATGTTCGGCGGTGGCGCCGCCGGTGGGCAGTCGATCAGCGAGATCCTCAAGGCATTTGTCAATCCCACCCAGAGCCAGACCACGAGCTCCGGGACCATACCCGTCCTTGGCAAGCAGGAGGCCTCGATCACGAGCCGCTTCATCTTCCCGAGCCGGGTGCCGTTCTCCGTATATTTCGAATTGGCCGGAAACGACACGGCCAGCGGCAACCACCTACTGTTTTCCAAGACGGACATTTCGGGGGGTATCGAGTTCCCGCGCGTCGGGCCATTTGACATCACGTACGAGATCTCCGAGTGGCAGCCGACCTGGTACGTGCACCCCGCAACTGCAGTGCAGACCGGTTACGGCGACGGTATAACGAACTACTTACTCAGCATTGGCCACTGGTTTGGCGATCAGCGCCAGTTCGGCGACGCCGTGGGCGGCCAAAGTAACATGCTGCGTGTGGGATGGGAGCCTCAGTTCGGCGGTCGTTTCGAAGCACAGGTGCGCTCGCTGACTAACGATTCCTACTACTCCGCCATTGCCTATAAGCACGCCTATACCAGCTCCCTGGTCTACGCCTACCCGTGGAGGGATTACGTAGTGGGCACCGAGGTCGACTATGGGCGCGACGTCTATGGTGGCACTTACACCCGCTTCGCCGGATTCCTGCGCTACGGTGACGCGCTGCACTCGGATTCCGACTCCTCGGATGAGGCGACCTACGGTTCGCGTCCCGAACATGCGGAGATCTTCGTGGAGGCCGGCGCCGTGGCCAACAGTGTGGTGGCTGACATCACCTCGAATACGCCGCGCATTCAGTCAGGCACGGCCGTCGGGCCGCACGTGGCTCTGGGAGCGCGACGCGCGGTCTCGGACCATCAGGATCTTGGCGTGGCTGTGGAAGCGGACGACATTCAGGGTCTGTCCCTGGTAAGCGCGCGTATCATCGACTATCGCTATCGCTTCAACGGCCCGCTCGCCTTAAACGTTTTGGCGGGTGCTGCGCGCTACGCAACCGCCACGCCCGCCACCGGCTTTTATTTCGGCGGCGGGCTTCAGTGGCGCAACATTCTGCCGCACTGGGACCTTGGCCTTGACTATCGGTACGCCACAAAGGTTGATCGGGTGCGAAGTCTGCCGAGCGATCCGCAGGGGGGTTATCGGCCCGACGCGTACTACGATATCTCCATGGTGACGCTCTACGTGTCACGCAAATTCTGACCCGCTGATCCGTCGGTGCCCGTCAGCGCCGTGAGGCGCAGCGCGTCGGCCCCACGGCTGTCACGTCAGCTCAGGATCCCGCGCTTCCTCAGCCGCCCACAGTAGTAGATGACCGCCAGCTGAAAGGTCAGCTTGGTCAATTCCTGTGCGTTCGAATAGCTTCCAAGGCCCGCATTGACCTCGGGTGTCTGAAATAACCAGATGCCCAGCAGATAAAGCGCCAGAGTCAGCGCGAACCAATACAGTGCCGCGCGCTTGAGCAGGAAAAGAGCGACTGCCGCAGCAACCGTGAGCGCCGAATGGAGCGCTGAGAACGCGTAGTAGGATGTCGCCGAGCGCGCGAAGTAGGCTCGTGCAGCAGGCGTAACCGGGAGCACGCCGGAACCGACGAGCAGGTACGTCAGCCACGGAACGGCGACGCCGACAATACAGAGCACTGCGATCATCCAAACCAGCGTTGGGCGCTCGCGTTGGCGTGACCACAGCCTGTCAGGCGGTCGCATGCCCACTCGCTCGAGCCGAAGCCGCGCCAGCGCTGATGAACGCGCGTACGCCGTTGCTGATCGTGAGCCGCATTGGTGCCTGCAACGAGGGATTCTGAGCTTCCGGTGCCGATAGACTAGATCAGCAAGACCCGATCGCGCAGGTAAATTATCAACCCATCGCCGATGGCTGTTTGTCCCAGGGTGCGTTGTGGGCCGAGCCGCTATCGAGCATGATCCGGGTCGGCAGCGCCCAACAGTCACGTTGTCCGTGCTGTCCGTCAATTCCTCGGTCAGGGTTCGTGCGGGGGCAGGGCAGATGAAAGAGCTCGTTCGTGTGGGCGTCGCGATCTGTGTCGCCTGTTTACTTTCAGCGGTTGTATGTGCTCAGAGCCTTCCCGAGACGACGCAGGATTCGGTGTATCTTCCGGCGCCGTCCAGTGCTCAGACCGAGGCCGACGAGTACACGCGCTATGAGTTGCTAGACCCCGAGACCGCCAGTTTCAAGATCTACTACGAGGTCACCGCCACCACGGCGGGCGCGAAGTTCTTCTACAACCCGATTCGCAAAGGCAGCGTCGCCAGCGATGAGAGTGTCTACGACGCGATGCTCGGGACGCCGCTGCATTTTGAGGAGGTGAGCGGCACGGAGGCGCGCAAGGACGCGTTGATGCGTGACGCGGACCCGGCGACTCACTACATCAAAGTGACCCTAGCGCGGCCTGTTCCTAGCAACGGCGGGGGGCGCCTGGTCATTGTTAAGACCTACAAAGACGCGAAGAGTTATTACCTGGATGGCAAGACACTCGTTTTCAATCGACCGCTGGGCGTCAGGCGAAACAAAGTCGTGCTGCCGGCTGGTTACGAGGTGGTGGGATTGACTGTGGCGTCGCAGATTCTCACGGAGCAGGACGGGCGCATCGCGATCAGCTTTCTGCATCCAGGGGCAGGCGAGGCTCCGCTCGTGGTGCGCGCAAACAAGGATGCACAGACGGGGGCAGCGTCACTACCCGGGGCCTTGACGACGCAACGAAGCTGGGAGTCACCCTTCACCGGGGAGACTGAGCAGGAGCGGCTGTCAGAGCGTGCCCATCAGGACCGGGATATCGTCTACTTCCTGCAGCAGCCCGAGACTCACGCCTTCAGGCTGTATCACGACTACACGGAAACCCGCGCCGGCGTAAGCGGCTATGCGAACGTGGTGCGCGAAGGCAGCGTGGCCAGTCATCCTTCCGCGATCGATCTGGACACGGGCGAACAGTTGCAGGCGCGGGAGATGAGCGGTGCGGAGCTGGCGACGTCAAAGATCAACGTGGGTGAGCCGGTGGCGGCCACCGCTCGGGTGGTCGTAATCCCCTTTGCGCCACTGCAGGCGGGGCAGACATGGCGCTTGCGCATCGAGGAAACCTACACCGCGCCGGTGAGCTACCGGCTCGAGGGAGACGATCTCGCATTCGACCGCAGCCTGGGGCGAGCGCGCAATGCGGTGGTGTTGCCCTTGGGCTGGTACTGCACATTTAGCGCGGCACCGGCCACCGTGAGTCAACTTCCGGACGAGAGGGTCAGGCTGGACTACTGGGATGATCGGCCGGAGCCGGTCGACGTACTGCTGAAAGCGCGGCGCCGGCTCAGCGTGCGGCAGTAAAGGGCGTCAGAGGCCTTAAGCATCGCCGCCGCAATGATACGCGGTGCGCCCCGTGCGATTTTGGCACGTGCGCCACTGTCCTTAAATGTACTTGGGCACAAAAGCCCGCACTATAGCCATGCCAGAGGCGGGGTCCGCTCCGGACTGCTGCGTCATACAAGCCCTGCGGCTCGCGCGATTAGCAACATCCCTGCCCCGACGGCGAGGCTTCCGATGGCTCGCGCAATGCGCTCACCGGCGGGTGCGAGACGCTCGAGCGTAGTAGCCGCCGCCACCACAGCCATTACCCGCAGGTCCATGACCCCGACGACGAGGAGGATCGCCGTCAGCGCGGCGCAGCAAGAGCTGCAGTGGAGGCCAAGGTGTAGACCGAATCGCCACGCCGTGCCACCGTCAGCGGGCAACGTACGGCCCCGACCCGGTGCCGCACGACAGCACGCAAGCTGACGCGCCTTCCACACGGTGAACTGCAGCGCCCCAGCGATCAGCACGACCACACCCACAGCGATCGGTGCGGCATTCGCCAGCGCCGCCTGCTGCATCTCCGCGGCCGCGACTGCGACGCCCACCGGATAGGCGATCATTCCGAACGCAGTCCAGACGAAGAAATACCCCACACCCACCAGCGCGGTCAGCGGACCGAGGCGCCTCTTGCTAGTGTTGGCGACCGCCTCGCGGTAGCGCCACAGCATTGGGACCAAGCACGGCAGCATCATCGCGACCATCATCACAACCCACATACCCATGAAGGAGGCTGCCGCAGCGGGCCAGCTCTGTCCGGGCATCCGCATCCACGTCATCGACATCGTCCACGCGCCGGGCATCGGCATCCCGCCCATCGCCGACATCGACGCGCACCATGCAATCGTCGCCGCCGCGCTGGCGGTGAAGACCAATGCCGAGACGCCCAAGACGGCGTCCCGGCAAGGTCGCACGCAAAGCACGCGTCGTGAGCGCTCCCCTGTCCCGATTTCTTCGACGACAGCCACAACGATGCCGCGCCTCAGCGGACTAGCCGTCGCGTTTCCGAAAGGTGGCCTCTCCGGCGTCCGACACCTTGACCCACTTCGGGTCGGGCGCGGCGTCGGGGACGTAACTCTCGTGCCAGTTCCACCATTTATACGGCCGGCTCTGGGGGTAGCCCTCCGGCGAGTCCTCCCACGCCTCCTGACGCCCGAGCGCCGTCATGTCGAGGTAGCTCCAGGTGCTGCCCATCGCCTCGTCGCCGCGGCTGTTGATGAAGTAGGTGCGGAACACGCGCTCGCCGTCGCGGATGAACGCGTTGTGACCGTGCCATTCATTCACGCCGAAGTCGGCGTCGAAGCTGTCGGTGATGGTGTACCAGGGGATTTCCCACCCCATCCGCGCCTTCAGGCGCGCGATGTCCGCCTGCGGCGCACGCGAGGCATACGCGAGAGTCGTGTCGCGCGCGTTCAGGTGAGCGAGGTGGGCGACCTGGTCTGCCCCCAGCGAACAGCCGATGCAGGCATGGTCCGGCCAGCCGTGCACGCCGCGCTCGAAGAACGCGCGATAGACGATCAGCTGACGACGGCCCTCAAACAGTTCGAGCAGGCCCGCCTGGCCCTTGGGCCCGTCGAACACATATGCCTTCTCCACGGCCACCCACGGCATCCGCCGTCGCTCGGCGGCCAGCGCGTCACGGGCGCGGGTTAGGGCCTTCTCCTTGACGAGAAGCTGCTCGCGTGCCGCCTCCCACGCTTGCGGCGATACAATCGGTGGGGTCTTCATGGCGTCCTGTCCCTCTTTGCGGCCCTTCTCAGGTGATTTAATCGTGGTCATCGCAGCCTCCGAATAAGAGCGATCTCTCGTGCCTTCGGGCTGGAACGGGATACCGTTGACTGTCGATCGCTCGCTTTTGGTCGTGAGATAGTTTTGCCGCCAGACGTCGAACGGTGGGAGTGACAAGTGTGGCGGGATTCGTGATCTTCCCCTTGTGCGGCGGCCGCGGACACCGCCGTGGCGAACTGCCGTTCCGGGGCCTTTTGAACCGTGGGACAGTTGGTCGCCGGACGATACTTACGGGTCTCGCCCCGCGGGCGCAGCGGGCGCGGCATCCGAATTCCACGTATCGCGGATCATCATCCACTTCCCGTTTTTTCGCTGAAACACGGTCAGGGTTTTGCCGACGTCCACGATTGCACCTGACTTGTCTGTGACCTTATAGGTTCCCCCCTGCCATGCGAGTTCGCCCGACACTCCCACATCGCTCGTCGCCCCCTGCGCGCCCGTGAGTCCAGCGGCGCTGAACGCCGCGGCGTCCTTCAAGAAATATTCGCGGATTGCCGCGCCCCCGCGAACAGCCGACTTGTTAGGTGGGCTAAGAACGGCGTCCTCGGCATAGAGTGCAGCGACAGCTGCCCCATCGCCGGCGTTGTAAGCGTGATACCACGAGTCCTGGAGGGAGCGGACTGTGCTCATGCCCTCAGTCGCATCCAATACGTTCGGCGCGGTCTTGGCACAGGCCGCGAGTGCGGCGAAGCTGGCCGCCAAGCATAGCTGTCTGAAGTGGGCCATTTGCTATATTTCCCGGTTTTTCCCTGAACACGAATGTACGCCCTGGCGAAACGTCCCGCGAACCCATCGGTTGATGCCACGCAGCACATGGCGCGTCGTCAAAAGCCAGCGAACACGAAGCGAGCGCGGCCAATTACTTGCGCCCGCGTGATCGCGGCGCGGGCATCCTCGGATGCAGGACTAACCCGTGATAGGTGACCCTGCGCCTTTTGGGATTACCGCTTAGTCGAATGGTCTACCGCGGTCGGGACAGTTGGAGTCGCGGGCACACTCGTCGCACTGGTTCGATGCGCACGAGCGTAATCCGGTTACCGCAAACCTAGCTCCGGCCAAGATGGTAAACGAGGCCGAGCTTATGGCAGGCGGGGCACTTAACGAACTTCGGCAGCTCAAGCTCGAACCACGAGCGGCCACACTCGCAGCGCATCTTGTAGACGTGCTGCGCGGTGACTGCACCCCACTTCTCTTCGTGGACTTCTATCCCGCTGACGGTTGCGGATTCTGGGGGTGCGACTTTCAGCTCCACGCGTCGGACGAGCAGCGGAAAGTTGGCGGGCTGGGCGGTGCGTTCCTTCACGACCAAATCCCTCATAGCCGTCTTGGTGGTTTCGACGCGATGCTGGGGCAATGGCAGCCACCCAGTTCGCGCGAGGCACTCACCTCCACACTAGTACCAGGAGCAGACGGCGGCCAGCGTACTCTTGTGCTTTGCAGCAACGGCTCGCCGGACATCCTTTCGCTCGGTTTCACCATTTGGAAGAAGGCACACGCAAGTAGTTGAATGGTCGTAATATTTGCAGACATGAGGGAGGCCGCCATGAAACCGAACAAGATCGTTTCGCGAGAGGAATGGCTCGCCGCACGGAAAACGTTGCTCGAGAAGGAAAAGGCGCACATGCGCGAGGGGGACAGGCTCGCCGCCGAGCGCCGAGGGCTTCCCTGCCTGAAGATCGAGAAGAGCTATACATTCGAAACCGAGGAGGGCCGCAAGACGCTCGCAGACCTCTTCAACGGCCGCGGCCAGCTCGTCGTTCATCATCTGATGTACGGGCCCGAATGGAATGCCGCCTGTCCCGGTTGCTCCTTTCAGGCCGAGCACATCGACGGACCGGCTCAGCATCTTCCCCATCACAACGTGACCATCGTAGCCGTCTCGCGCGCGCCGCTCGCCAAGATTCTCAACTACAAGGCGCGCATGGGCTGGCGCTTCGAATGGGTCTCATCCTTCGGCAGCGAGTTCAACTACGACTTGCACGTCTCGTTCACGAAGGAGCAGATCGACCAGCGCCGGATCGACTACAACTTCGGAACAATCACGACCGACGGTCGATACATCAGCGAGGAGCTTCCAGGTTTAAGCGTTTTCTTGAAGGATGAAGGCGGCAACGTCTTACTCACATACTCCACGTATGCCCGCGGGCTCGACGCGCTGTTGGGCACGCATCATTACCTAGACCTGACGCCGGAGGGCCGCTGCGAGGCAGGGTATCCCGCGTGGCCACGCCGGCACGACGAATACGCAGCTTCGTCGACGAGATGACGCTCATCGGGTGTGCGACGTTGCGCCCCAAGGCGTCAACGCATCTGGGCAACCAGAATTCTGAACGTTCGCCATCGCAGCGATATGCACATCTGACGCCCGGCCAGAGGCACGAGGCCGTCGCGAAACTGCCGGCGAGCGGATCCGTCCTTCGATCTCTCGCGCCCTGGCGCCGCAAGCGCATCGCTTAAGCCGACCGTCGAATTCCAGGTCCCTGTTTCGTTGTAGGCTAGATGGGAGTCGCCGAACGGAGATGAGACGATGGCCAAAAACGTGATTTGTCTTTGGTATGACGGCACAGCAGAGGATGCCGCCAGGTTCTACGCTCAGACCTTTCCGGACAGCGCCGTGACGGCCATCCACCATGCCCCGGGCGACTACCCGGACGGCAAACAGGGACAGGTGCTCACGGTCGAGTTTACGGTGCTTGGAGTGCCCTGCCTGGGCCTTAATGGCGGCCCGGCGTTTAAACACTCTGAAGCCTTTTCATTTCAGATCGTCACCGACAACCAGGCCGAGACAGACCGCTACTGGAACGCGATCATCAACAACGGCGGCACCGAGAGCGCCTGCGGATGGTGCAAGGACAGATGGGGCTTGTCCTGGCAAATCACGCCGCGGACGTTGCTCGACGCAACCACCGATCCCGACCGTGCAGCCGCCAAGCGGGCGTTCGAGGCAATGATGAAAATGAAAAAGATCGACATCGCCGCCCTCGAAGCCGCACGGCGCGGAGCTGCTCGCACTTAGAGGACGCGTCAGAGAAGGCGGTGTTGTGGCCGGCGGTCGGGCGACCGGAGCGTCGCCATCGGCATCGATGTTCTCTGCCTGTACTGCGCGGAGCAATCACAGAGCTGCTGTCGCCGTTATTCTGGGGCCAAGATCCGGTGCGAGCATGCTTCGCGAACAGGGGTGGCAAAGTTGGCTCACTGTTTGCGGAAGACGTTACGGCGTGTCAGGGAAGTTGAGCGCGCGTTGACTGACGCCGGCGCCAAGCCGCGGGCGGTACGCCGTATTCACGTCGGAACGCCCGGATGAAGGCGGTGTCGGTTTGATATCCGACGTCTTCCGCAATGCGCGCTAACGGAGCGTTGCTCCGGCACAGCAGATTGGCGGCGAGCAACATGCGCCACCGCGTCAGGTATTCCATCGGCGCGCTACCCACAAGGTGCTGGAAGCGTTCGGCGAGCACCGATCTCGAGGTCCCAGCCGCGCGGGCCAACTCCTCAAGGTTCCACGCGTGCGAAGGACGAGTGTGCAAATGGGTCAACGCTGCACCAACGACGCGATCGCCCAAACTGGCGAGCCAGCCGGTGCGGCCGTCTTCTTGGCGGTTCGCGTAGAGACGCAGGACCTCAATAAACAGCACCTCGGCCAGCTTCGCCAATACACCTGCCCCACCAGGGCGCGGCGAGCGTGCTTCGGTCAAGGCGTAGCGTACCGAGGCCTCGAGCCAAACGCCGGAGTTCGATCCACGGACATTCACCCTCACCAGTGGTGGCAGGCCAGTTAGCAACATCTGTCCCAGCCGTGCATCGCAGGCCAGGTATCCGCACACGAGCCGTGTCGTTGCGCCGCCTCCGCCGTAGACGAGCTGCCGCGGTCGACGTGCAAGCACATCTGCAAGCGGCGCGCCCGCAGCCGGCGCAACTCCTGGCTCTGAACACATGCGATGCGCGTGACCCTGTGGAAAAATAACCACGTCCCCGGCGCTAAGACGCAGCGGCGACTGCGAATCAATCTCCACGTAACACTCGCCTTCCGTGATCAGGTGGAAAATGACGAGGCGCTCGGCCAGCGGCTCAAGCAGTGGGGCCGCGGAGTCAGCAGGCGGCGATTGGTAACACCAGGGTGCGGTGAACCGGCCTTGTATGAAGATGGCGCCCACCAGGCGCACGACTCGCAGGGTCTCGGACAGCGCGTCCATCAGCCAGAATCGATTTCAATGCGTAAAGATACGGGCACCGCGTTCAGTACGGCGTCGAAGACCGGTGAAGAGCGGCAGCTGTCCTCGATCAGGGACTGAAGTCGCTCCGGAGGGATGTGGAGTGCGCATACCCGCACTTCCAATCTCACCTCGCTGGGCGCGGGCCTGACCCGCTCGCCAGCACCGTTGACCATCCCCAACAGCCCGCGCGCATCGGATGTACTGCCGGCTGACACCTCGAGCCGTGTCAGTACGATCCCGTCAGCGGCAGCACCCATTGCGATGCGGGTGGCTGCACAGGAAGCAAGCGCAGCTCTGAACAGCCAGCCCGGAGTGACCTGATCGCCCGTTCCCCCAAGTTCGCCGGGCATATCGGTCGCCAACTGCAAGCCATTCGCGTGGCGGGAAACCACGCGCGTCCCCTGCGCCCAACACGCGATCGCTGGTTCGTCAAGGTGAATTCCCGCCTCGGGGCGGCGACCGAGGACAGCCCGGAACCGTTGCATCGCCCTCGAGATTGCCTCTAAGGTCACTGCGTCTCCGAAGAAAGCCTACGATCGCGCGATTCTGGACCCGGTGGTGCGCAGCGCCAAGCGCCGACCGACTTCATGAGCACCAATCGGACGCCTGGGAAGGAATTCAGGACGCCCGGCCGGTTCCGTGGCCTGGCTCTGCCTCGCGCGGACGGATGGTCAGCTTTCGGCGACGCTCGGGTCGGACGACGCTCGCCCGTTGGCTTGTAATGGCAGAAGACCAGTATCGAGTCACTGGCAAGACATGACCACACCACCGGAGATACCTCATGCCACTCATCAACGTCAAAGTTATCGAAGGCGTCTTCTCCTCGGAGCAGAAGGCTCAGATCATCCGCAAACTCACCGACGCCATGGTCGACATCGAAGGTGAGGCACTTCGGTCGGTTACGTGGACGGTAGTCGAAGAGGTGAAGAGCGGCGATTGGGGCATCGCCGGCAAGCCGTTGGGTGCCGCTGACGTAAAGGCGCTCGCGGCAACCCGCCCGGCCAAAATGGGATAGAGCGTACGAACCCGAGTCTGCAGCGGCGCGTACAGCGTTACGGCTGGGACTTAGCCGCGAGCACCTACGAGTCGCTTTGGCAGGTGCAACTGATGCCGGCGCACGCCGAGGTCGCGGCGAGCACGGTGCTGGCACCGGGCGATCGGGTGCTGGACGTGGCCTGCGGTCCGGGAGTCGTCGCCGCCGATGCCGCGGTAAGAGTTCAGCCCGGCGGCGAGATCGTCGGTGTCGACATATCGGATCGTATGGTCGATGCAGCGCGCCTGCTGGCACAACAGCGGCAGGTCACAAACGTTCGCTTCCAGCGCATGGACGCCGAACAGCTTGATTTCGCGGATTGCAGCTTCGACGTAGCTCTGTGTGCGCTGGGTCTCATGTACGTGCCGAACCCCGAACAAGCCGTGCGGGAGATGCGGCGAGTGTTGCGGCCGTGCGGCCGCATGGTCGTCGCCGTCTGGGGTGAGCGCCAGCGATGCGGTTGGTCAGCGCTGTTTCCTATCGTCGATGCAGAGGTCGCGAGTGAGGTATGTCCGCTGTTCTTTCGTCTCGGGCAGGCGGACGTGCTCGCTCGGCTATGTGTCGACGCCGGGTTTGAAGTCATCAGGCAACGCCGCGTGGCGACGATCATGAACTACGCCAACGACGAGGAAGCCTCCAGTGCGGCCTTTATCGGTGGGCCAGCGGCGCTCGCGTGGTCGCGCTTCGACAACGCTGCCCGCGCGCGTGCGCGCTCCAGATACCTGGAGTCGATCGCGCCGTGGCGCCACCAGCTTGGCTACCGGATTCCGGGTGAGTTTGTGATTGTGGCCGCGTCGGTGCCGAATCCGCTGATCGCGGAGTCAACTGAGGCGGGTGTCGCGCGCTCGCGGCCGTTCGCCCGCCCTTGAACCACAGAAAATGGAAAGCGAGGGACTCGAACCCTCGACCCCGGCATTATGAGCGCGTCAGTTGGCACAAGTTGACTTGTAGATTCAACAACTTGCCAAGGGGCGCCCGTTGCACGTCAGCACGACGAAGCACAACTGAGCACAACTGACTCCCGCAAATCTCCCGCGCGCGTGAGCCGTCAAGCGAGTCCGCTGTCAGCGCGTCGGACTCGGTGTCGGTCAGTCAGCGGCCACGCTGCGCCAACCGATTCGTTCCACCAGCTCGCGGAATTTCGCATCGGAATGCAGGCCCGCGAAGGAGGGCTCGCGTGTCAGCTCGATGAGATCCGGGTTGTGCTCCCGGTAGGCTCTCTCGAGCCATTCGAGCGCTTGCTGCTTCTCGTCGATCGCCGCATAGACTCTTGCGACGTTGTACGGCGAAACATAGCGGTCAGCACTTTGGCCGAGCTCCTTCACGATCCTCTCCATAGCGACCTTGTCTCCCGTCACGGCGTGCGCCAGCGCCAGCGCCGCCAGAGCCTCGGTGCTGCCTCCGGAATGCGTCACCGCCTGTCGCATCGCATCGATCGCTTCGTTCGGCAGGCTCTTCTGCAGGCACACGAGTCCCATGCGCAGATATGACACATAGTGGGTGGGATCGATTTCGAGCCCTCGCCGCAGGGCTACCAGCGCCCCATCGTAGTCGTGAGCCAGATAGCGAATCATTCCCACTGAGGCGTTGATCACGGAGTTCAGCGGATCCAACCCCCAGCCGTGTTCCACTCTAACGACCGCCTCCCGGGTCCGCCCCATCGCCATGAGGTATTCCGCGTACCAGTAGTGTGCGATGGCATATCCGGAATCGAGCTCAACCGCTCGCCGGAAATCACTCTCCAGGTCCACCCAATCCCAGTCGTGCAAACGTACGTGGGCAAGCGACGCATATCCTTCACCGAGCTCTGGCTGCAACAGCACCGCTTGTCGAGCCGCAGCCTTTGCTTTGTGGAACGACTCGAGGGCGGGAGTCATGCCTCGGCAGGCGAGCATCGTATGAGCGTCGGAGATCCCGTCGTAGGCGGCCGCGAAGCCGGGATCGTACCGCAGTGCTTCTTCGAAGCACTCAATGCTCTTGCGTATGCCCTCTTCCGTACGCCGGTACCAGAAATGGCGACCCCGCAGATACAATTCGTGCGCCTGCGAATTGATTGATCGCGTCTTGTCGCGGTCCAAGCGCCGCTGCTCATGTGGTGTCAACTTGATTTGGATTTCCCGGGCGACGGCCCGGGCCACTTCCGCCTGCACCTCGAGCACATCGTGAAGGCTTCGCTCATAACTCTGAGCCCACAGGTGCGATTCGTCGCTG
Source organism: uncultured Pseudomonadota bacterium (assembly GCA_963850955.1). Classification (GTDB taxonomy): domain Bacteria; phylum Pseudomonadota; class Gammaproteobacteria; order Steroidobacterales; family Steroidobacteraceae; genus 13-2-20CM-66-19. Next base: position 1,382,277 of record CAWKMW010000004.1, on the reverse strand, counting down.
ACCCGGATGAGCTGGGCAGTGATGCGCACACGCTCCCCTACCCGGCGCACGGAACCTTCCAGGACATGAGACACACCAAGCTCGCTGCCGATCTGCGCTATGTTTTTCGTCGTCGACTTGAACTGCATCGCCGAGGTTCGGGCGATCACTCCGAGGCGCTCCGGGCTTAAGCGAGCCAGCTCGGTGATCATCTCTTCGGTCAGCCCCTCGCTGAAATAGTCGTATCTCTCGCCTGCGGCGAGGTTCTCGAAGGGCAGGACCACCAGCATGGCCCTATCAACCTCGCTGTCCGATGCCGGGGATGCAGCTCGCTTCACCGACGCGACGAACCGGTAGCCGCGTTTCGGTAAAGTCTCGATGAAGTCCTGCGCATTCGGACCCTCGCCAAGAGCCTTGCGCAGTAGGGAAATGTGGGACGTGAGGCTTCCCTCCTCAACGACCGTGTCGGGCCACAGACGCTGCTGCAGTTCTTCTCTGGCGAGCACCCTGCCAGCGGCCTCGACCAGGGCGACCAGGAGCTCGGTCACCTTGGGAGGCAGGGCTACGTGGTCGCCCTCTCGAAACAGCATTCGGCTCCGGGCATCGAGGCGGTACGCGCCGAATTCATATTGAGCGGAGACCATCGCACGAGGTCCTGAGAACTTCATCAGAAAAATAGCAGGACTTCCCAAGGACTACCAGCCGTCGGGTGGGTACCCTGCGCGCAAGTGGCAGCGCGTTCGGATCCGAAGCAGGTCGTCACGTGGACGGGCATTTGTCTGCGGTAGGTGTGTGGGCTGCTATCCTCGGTTGGCCGAGATAAGTTGTGATTTTATAAGCTTTCGGTGACACCGCGTAGGTTATTTGAACTTCCATGTCCAAGGTCAAGAAGACCGGCAGTTTGTGGGGGCGGAGCATAGCGAGCGCACTGCTTTGCATCGCAGTGACTGCGGCGGCGGCCGCTGAACCCTCGACGTTGCCGGCGCTCAAGCCCGTCGCGGTCGAGGTGGATATCACCGGCCTTCCCGCCAGCGAACAGGCCGCGCTCGTGCCGCTCATGCGCGCTGCACGCCAGATGGACGCGTTATATATGCGGCAGGTGTGGCCCGGAACCCGCACGCTGATCAGAGAGCGACAGTCCGCTCAGACCTCTGCTGCGCACGCGCAGCTCGATGCGCTGAACTTCTTCAAGGGTCCGTGGGGCCCGACCGGGGCCGCATTCATCGACGGCGCTCCGTCCGAGCGCCCGATCGGCGATTTTTACCCCTCAGGCACAACCAGGCATGACATCGAGATCTGGCTTGCGACTCTGTCGGAGCCCGACCGCAAGCGCGCTCTGGATCCCTTCACGATTATGGAACGCGGACAGAACGGTCCCTTTGAAGTGGTCTCGTATAGTCGCCACTACAAAGACGCTCTGACGGAGGCGGCCGGCGCGCTTCGTGAAGCAGCGACGCTCACGCATGAGGCGACGCTGAAGAAGTACCTGACCTTGCGTGCCCAGGCACTGTTGGACGACGACTACTACGCCAGCGATGTCGCCTTTGTCGGCCTTAAGGGTCCGATTGACGTGGTGCTGGGACCCTACGAGGTCGACGATGACGCCTGGTTCGGCGCCAAGACAGCTTACGAGGCTTCGATTGCGTTGGTGAACGAGCCCGCGACGCAGCGCATTGGCAGGATCGCCGCGCATTTGCAGGAGCTTGAGGACCATCTGCCCCTTACCCCCAACCTACGCGGGCGGAAACTGGGTGCGGCCGCGCCGACCGTGGTTCTGGACGTGATCTATCACGGAGGGCTGGCCGCCGCCGGTGGTGCTGACGCAGGTTACGGCCTCCCGAACGATTTGCGAGTCCTGGATGCTGTTGGGGCGCGCACTGCCGCATACAGCAACATTCTAAAGCTGCGGTATGACAGCAGGTTTCGGCCCATTGCCGACGCAGTGCTCGCGGACGCGGGCCGATCGGCCCTGCGATTTGAGGACATCCGCGACGAAGTCATGTTTGTGCGTATGTTTGACTCGCTCGGTCCACAGTTTGTCACGGGAACGAAACAGCCGATCGCAGAGGCATTGCGTGAAAACGCCAGTGTCGCGATCCAGATCCACTCAATGCTGCTGTCGCTGTGGGGTCACCGCTATCTGATCGAACACGGTTATCTCGATCAGCGCGAAACCGCGGCGCTCTATAGCGCGTTTCTGATGGAGGCGCTGGCGCGCTACGGCAGCCTGGCCAGCCCTGCCAGTCAGGGCTCGACCTACGTGCTCAATCACCTTTTCGAGGCCGGTGCGATTTCTGCGAGTGCTGAGGGGCGCTTCACGATCAACCGAGCCGCCGCCGACGCTGACATTGCCCGGGCAGCAATGGAATTCATCTCGCCCATGGCAAGAGGGGACGCGACTGTGGTCAAGTCACTATTGCAGCACTATGCGGTGGCCACTCCGGCGATTCGCGACGTGTTGGCACGGCTCGGACCCGCGCCTCCGCTTCAGCGCCAGATCTATCGCACTGCGGATCGACTGAGCCCGGCCGCCCGTTAGGTTGGCAGCTGATATATCGCCAAGGAGTCGCTAATGCAAACAACTCACCTCTTTAGCCTAACAGGCGCTGTTGGGTCGATCTGGCTTCTATCGAGCTGCGCGACGACGCAGCCCACGCCCACAACGACTGCAGCCTCACCGGCCCGCATCACAGTGCTCTATGATGCCTTCGGTAAAGATCCGGCGATGACCAAGGATTGGGGTTACGCCGCGCTGGTGGAAATCAACGGCAAACGCATTCTGTTCGACACCGGTGATGACCCGGTGATATTCGCGAAGAACGTGAGGGCCAAGGGGGTTGATCTAACCAAGCTCGACTTCGTGGTGTTATCGCACCGCCACGGTGATCACGTCAGTGGATTGGCCTATCTGCTCAAGGTGAACCCGAAGGTCAAGATCTACGCTCCCAAGGATGGCCTCGGTGGCATTTTTGGCTCCGATATACCCAGTAAGTTTTACCGCAGGGACGAAGCGCTGCCCGCCGAGATGCGCTATTACGGTGGCACACCGCCTGAGATCATGAAATTGGGCACCCCCTTTTCCGGTGCCAATATTCAGTTGATCGACAAGACCACGGAAGTTATGCCGGGCATCACGCTGATCGCGCTGATTTCCGATGCGCCGGGAACCAGGGAACTGAAGGAGCTGTCTCTGGCCATCGACACGCCGAACGGCCTCGTGCTCGTGGTGGGCTGCTCTCATCCCGGCATCGAGGCTATTGTCGCCGAGGCGGCCAAAATCAATTCACACATTCACTTTCTCGCCGGCGGGTTCCACATGGTGGCGGCTCAGGATCCAGTCATCGCGAAGGTTACGTACGCGCTGCACGACACCTACAAAGTGGATTTCATCGCCCCGGGCCACTGCACCGGCGAGCCGACCTTCACCGCCCTGCAGAAGGCGTTCGGGGACCGTTATCTCTATGCCGGTTTGGGGACCACGCTGAGTATGGGTGCAACCCCGCGCGCTGCATCGTCGACTCAAGACGGTGCGCCTGTTCTGGACGACGGCGATTCGAGCAGCTACCGCACGTTACTCGCCCAGAGCGATGATCTGCGTGAAACCGACGTTAGCGTTGTGCAGGTCGCACGGACGCAGTAACGATCTGGTGAAAGCATCAGGTCCTCGATCACCCTCAAGACCTCAGCGGCATCTTGGCGTGCGCTTAGAAGCGCAATCGAACACACCGGGATTTCCTGATCGAGCACGGAGAAGGTCGATCCTCTGCGCTTACCATCGAGCGGCGTTTCAAGCGCCGCCGCGTATCACTTTGATCTGATTGGCGGAAAGGGAGGGACTCGAACCCTCGACCCCGGCATTGTGAGGTAGTTGAGTCAAGGTACCTCGCAATTTCAATAGCTTAGCCAGGGAGCGCCCGTTGCACTTGGCACGACGAAGCACAACTGGGCACGACCGACTCCCGCAAACTCCCGCAGCAAACAGTCCGGGTGCCAATGACCAGATGTGGTGTATAGTGTGGAGCCAGGTCCACATTAGAGTCCACAGGGATGAAGACGATCCAGATGACCATCGACGAACGTCTCCTCAAGGTCGTCGACAAGATAACCCGAGCCCGAAAAACCACCCGATCGGCGTTCATTCGCGATGCTCTCGAGGCGGAGATCCGACGACAGCGAGTTCGCGAGGACGAGGTCCGACACGCCGAGGGCTACGCGCACAAGCCAGTTGCGCCCGGTGAGTTCGATATCTGGCTGAGCGAGCAGGACTGGAGTACGTCGTGAATCGGGGTGACGTCTGCTGGTACACCTTCAAGACACCCGACAAGAAACGGCCGGTACTGATCCTCACACGCGATTCCGCGATCGCCGTGCTGCACTCGGTCACCGTTGCACCGATCACCTCGACGATCCGTAGTATCCCCACTGAGGTCGTCCTGACAGAGGCCGACGGTTTACCAACCACCTGCGCGGCGAACTTCGACAATCTCCAGACCGTGCCCAAGAGCAATATCGGCGACCGCATTGTCCGATTAACGACGCAGAAAATGAAAGAGGCTGGCGCGGCGACCTCATTCGCGCTCGGCTTCGACGACGAGTGAGCCCGATGGTCAAAACTCTTGCAGCTCTCTGCGTCAGCGCGGCTCTCGTTTCTGGCGCGGGCGCGCAAGAGCAGCACTCTGATCACGGCGAGAGCGAAGCGCTGGGGAGCGTGCATTTTCCGGTCACCTGTCAGGCGAGGAGCCAAGCGGCCTTCACGCGGGCGGTGGCGCTGCTCCACTCCTTTGGCTACGAAGAGGCCCGTAAGTCCTTCGCGAAGGTTGCCGAGCAAGACCCCCGCTGTGGAATGGCATCCTGGGGGATTGCCATGACCTACTACCACCCGATCTGGGCGCCGCCGACGGCGGCCGAGCTCGCAGCCGGAGAGGCCGCAGCTGACAGTGCGGATGCCATAGGTGCCAGGAGCGACCGGGAAAAGCACTACATCACCGCAATCGGCGCCTTCTACCGCGACTTCGGCCGGGTCGATCACCGCACGCGCGCCCTCGCTTACAAAGAGGCCATGGAGGGTCTGGCGCGCCGCTATCCCGATGATCACGAGGCGTCGGCCTTTTACGCGCTGGCGTTGCTTGGGACGGCACCGCCGGGTGATGCGACCTTCGCTGCTCAAAAGCAGGCGGCGGAAATCTTAAACCGCCTTCTCATGAAGGAACCGCAGCATCCCGGAGCGATCCACTACCTGATCCACGCCTACGACTACCCGTCGCTCGCTGCGATGGCACTGCCGGCGGCGCGGGCGTACGCGAAGATTGCGCCCTCGTCGCCGCATGCTTTGCACATGCCGTCGCACATCTTCACGCGGCTCGGGCTGTGGTCGGAGTCGATCGAGTCAAACCTCGCCTCGGCCGACGCCGCGCGGCATCTGGTTGCCAGGACCTATCCCGGGGCCACTTCCTTCGACACTCTGCACGCCCTCGATTATCTGGAGTATGCGTGCTTGCAGACCGGCAACGAGCCAAAGGCGCGCCAGGTGCGCGAGGAGGCGGCGACTGCAAGGAAGTTCGATGATCCAAGCTTCGTTGCCGGCTACGCGCTCGCCGCCATCCCGGCGCGCTTCGCCCTGGAGCGTCGTCGCTGGGATGAAGCTGCGAGGCTCGAAGCGCCTGATGCCAGCCTTGCCTGGGAGAACTTCCCTTACGCACGGGCCATAACCTATTTCGCGCAAGCGCTGGGCTCTGTGCGCGGCGGTGAGCCGAAGCGGGCTTACGCGGCACTCACCAACCTTGAAGAAATCCACACAGTGCTGGTCAAGTCACCGGTTTCCGGACCCTACGACTGGGCGGGACAGGTGGAGTCTATGCGGCTGGCAGCTGCGGCCTGGCTTGCGTATTCCGAGGGCCGCCAGAGCGAGGCCGTCGGTCTCGCGCGCAATGCAGCTGATCTTGAGGACCGCGTCGGGAAGCATCCGGTAACGCCGGGAGCCGTGCTCCCCGCGCGCGAGTTACTTGCCGACTTGTTGCGCGAGATGGGGCGGCCGGGCGAGGCGCTGCAGCAGTACGAGTTGTCTTTGAGCGCGGCGCCCAACCGATTCAACAGCCTCTATGGCGCGGCGCAATCGGCCGAGACCTCCGGCGACTCACGTAAGGCGGTGCAGCTCTACGCGATGCTCGCCGAGAACTGCGCCTCGTCTGACCGCGCAGAGGTCAAGCGCGCGCGCGACTTCCTCGAGCGGCATAAGTAGTTTATGGCGTGCGTGCAAGGCGCTTCGATCCAATTGGTGGAAAGGGAGGGACTCGAACCCTCGACCCCGGCATTATGAGTCTAGCTTGTAACTTCAACAACTTGCCGAGGGGCGCCCGTTGCGATTGTCACCACGAGGCACAACTGAGCACAACTGATTCCCGCAATCTCCCGCATGCCTTTACGATAGCTCGCGCCGCCAGGCTGTGGGCGCTCCCGCGGCGATGCGCGACTCGAGCTGCACCGGGTGCCCATCGGGACGATCTGTTCGTCGCGCCAGAGGGCCTCTTCGTCCCGAAGACAAAGCTGCTATGTCGAAAAACCAAACTAGCGGTGTAGGCTTTCACTTAGAGTCCGGCTGAAGAAGCGGCGGCGGCACTCTTTGCAGCTTGAGGCCAACATGTCTCTCAACCAGTGGCTACTCACCGAATCACATCCAAACTCTATGCGGAGTGCAGGTCGCCTCGAACACGTTGTGGCTGAACGACATGCAGTGGGCGGTAGCTGAGCTATGGCAAATGCAAATCAGCCCCGTCGCCCTCAGGATCGCAGCGGCGCTCACAGATTGCCCGCCTTCCTGTGGCGGAGGAACGCCGTCTCGGATGTCGTGCAGGGCATCATCGTCGGCGGGGTGCTGGCGTTCGTAACTTTCCAGATTCTCGCGCACGCGTATGTCACAAAGGTCGACGGCTGGACCACCATGTACGGATGCGGCGAGCCCGGCAATGGCATCTTGTTCAGAGCCGCTTGCGCGCAAACATTTCCTGGCCCAGTAAACGTACCGCAAGAAGCTGTGTACTGGACAACGAAAGTAGATAGCACGGGCAAAACGCTCTCCGGCCAGCATGACTACGTCATTCACTTTCCGGCAGGACAACTTCCGCCGAACAATGCGTTCTGGTCGCTCACTATGGGCGACGCGCGGAATCACTTTGTGCCGAATCCGATCAACCGGTACAGCGTGCGCGATCGTTCCCGACTCGCAGCTACCGCCGATGGCTCGGTCAATATTTACATCCAGAACGCCGCTCCGGCAGGCCCTGGATTCAACTGGCTACCCGCGCCCTCGGGCAACTTCATACTCTGGCTGCGCGTGTATCTGCCCGGCAAAGCCATTCTCGAGGGGCAATACAAGGTGCCGTCGGTGGTCGAAACACGATGATGTCGCCAATGAACCACAAACATCTCATTACATTCGTCTCGGTCATGGTTGTGGCATGGGTGGTGGGCACGTTCCTCTTCACCTACTTTTGGCCTCACCTCGTGACTAACCACTTCAAAAGAGCGATCGTCGATCAAGGGTTCGGCGACGGCCCCATCCCGATCAATACGCTCTATACCGAACCCCAAAAGCTTTTTGGAGACCCTCTTCACACATCGCTGCGGCCCGGAAGTTCGAATTTGATGACTGTTGGCGTGAACCACGACACGCTCCTTACGGTTGGCTGGCTCGACCTCTCCAAAGGGCCGCAAGCATTGCACGTGCCGGACTTTTTCGGCCGCTACTACAGCGTGCAGTTCACTGACCCGTTTGACGTCGACTTCGCCTACGTCGGCACGCGCACCACCGGTACGCAAGTGGGCGACTACTTGATTACGGCTCCCGGTTGGCAAGGAACCGTGCCGCAGGGAATGAAGCAGATGTCTTCGCCGAGCAATTCGGTACTCGTTATCGGTCGCGTGTTCGTCGAGAGTGACAGCGATCTCCGAACCGCTTACGCTCTTGCGAAACAGATTCAGATCGTTCCACTTACCATTCGTAAGCGCCTGCTGAAGGCCGTCTGGCGTGGGCGGCGCGCGCAGTAAACGATGTGGGAGGTGGACACGTAGCATTTAGGTGTCCACGTGGAGCCCAGATGGACACCTGCGCAGAAGCGGTCGCCACGGATGCTTTGGGCCGGCGCACCGGGCCGCGGCAAAGACACACCCTCGAGCAGAAGCGACGGATCGTCGAGGAGACGCACGTGCGCGGAGCCTCGGTAGCGACGGTGGCACGTCGGCACCAGGTAAACGCCAACCAGGTGTTCACCTGGCGGCAGCTGTATCGGCAAGGATTGCTCGAGGAGAAGGGGACGGGAGAGGCAGCCGAGATGCTGCCGGTGAAGGTGACGACGCCGACCGTGTTGCCCACCGAGCATTCTCGGATGCGGCCAGCGCCAAGCACTCAGCGGCGCTGTCCCAGCGGATGCATTGAGATCGAGTTGCCGAGCGGGGCCTGCATCCGCGTGCATGGCCCGGTCGATCGGGCAGTCCTCAAGCACGTCGTGGCGCTGCTGGTGCGCGGATGATTGCGCTGCCGGCTGGCGTGCAGGTGTGGCTGGCTGCTGGCAGCACCGACATGCGCAAGGGGTTCGATGGTTTGGCGGCTCTCGTACAGATGCAGCTGGCCGAGGATCCCTTCTCCGGGCAGCTCTTTGTGTTTCGCGGCCGCGGCGGGGACCGGGTGAAGATACTGTGGTGGAGCGGGGATGGGTTGTGTCTCTTTGCGAAGCGCCTGGAGCGCGGTCGCTTCGTGTGGCCGCAGGCGACGCATGGCACGGTGGCGTTGAGCGCAGCGCAGCTGTCGATGTTGCTCGAGGGGATCGATTGGCGACGACCGGTGCGTACCACGGAGCCACGAGTCGCTGTATAAAAAGCCTATATTTATAGTCTTTTCCCTCGCTCCGGTGTGCGGCACTTGTTATAATGACACATGCCGCGCGCAGGCACGCTGCCGAACGACATCGAGACCCTCAAGCGACTGCTGCTTGAGCGCACCGCGGCCCTCGAACTAGCCCAGGCTCTTCTGCTGTCGCGGCAACACGAGATCGAGCAGTTGAAGCTGCAGATCGCGCGGCTGCGGCGGATGCATTTTGGCCGCTCCTCGGAAGCACTCGACGAGCAGATCCGGCAACTGGAGTTCAAGCTCGAAGAGCTCGAGAGCGAGGAAGCGAGTCTGCCCGTGCCGGCGCCGACGGCCACGGAGCGCCGCAAGAGCGTACGCCGCCCGTTGCCGGAGCGCTTGCCGCGCGAGCGCGTGGTGCATGAGCCGGCTGCCACGTGTGTCTGTCCCGAGTGTGGCGGGACACTACGTGCGCTCGGTGAGGATGTCGCCGAGATGCTCGAGTACGTGCCGCAGCACTGGAAGGTGATCCGGCATGTGCGCCCCAAGTACAGCTGCGCCCGCTGTGAGCAGATCGTGCAGGCGCAAGCGCCCTCGCGTCCCATCGCACGCGGTGTGGCAGGTCCCGGGCTCCTGGCGCACGTGCTGGTGTCCAAGTACTGCGATCACCTGCCGCTGTATCGCCAGAGCCAGATCTATGCCCGAGACGGCATCGAGCTGGAGCGCTCGATCCTCGCCGAGTGGGTCGGGGCGGCCAGTGCCTTGATGCAGCCTCTGGTGGAGGCGTTGGGCGCGTACGTGCTCGCGGCCGAGAAGCTCCATGCCGACGATACTCCGGTGCCAGTGCTGGCACCGGGCACGGGCAAGACCCAGCAAGGCCGGCTGTGGGACTACGTGCGGGATGATCGACCCGCAGGCAGCACCGATCCGCCGGCCGTTTGGCTGCGCTACTCCCCGGATCGCAAGGGTAAGCATCCGTGTGAGCACCTGCACAGCTTCGGCGGCATCTTGCAAGCGGACGGCTATACCGGCTTCAACGGCCTCTACGATCGAGCCAAGCTCCCGCCCACCGAGGCGGCCTGCTGGGCGCACGCGCGGCGCAAGTTCTACGACGTCTTCAAAGCCACGCAGTCACCACTCGCCCAAGAGGCTCTGCAGCGCATCGGGGCACTCTACGGCATCGAGGAACAGATCCGCGGTCAACTGCCCGAGGAACGACGGCGCGTACGCGAGGAGCATAGCGCGCCGTTACTGGCCGATCTCAAGCGCTGGCTCTTAGCCCGTGTGCAGCAGTTATCGAAGAAGTCCGAGCTCGCTGGGGCCATCCATTACGCGCTCGGTCGTTGGGAAGCGCTGTGCCGCTTCTGTCATGACGGCCGGATCGAGATCGACAATAACGCCGCCGAGCGCGAGTTGCGCGCCGTCGCCCTGGGACGCAAAAACTATCTCTTCGCCGGCGCCGACTGCGGCGGCGAGCGCGCCGCCGCGATCTACAGCCTGATCGGCACGGCCAAGCTCAACGGCCTCGATCCGGAAGCCTACTTGCGGCTCGTCCTCGGTCGCATTGCCGAGCATCCGATCAATCGCATCGAGGAGCTCCTGCCTTGGAACGTCGCTCAAGAACTCGCCGCGCAACCCGCACTCGCCGCATAAAGCATTAATGGCTACGTCAAGACGGCGCTGAGCGGACGCTTACTACCATTCCGCAATCCAGCAAGTAACATTTCCGATGCCGCGCGTTGCGCAAGAATCGCTCCTTTTTCGTTTTCCGATCGGCAAATCCAGGCGTTTTCGATTGCGCCTATAAGCGCTTACCGTGCGCTTGCGGCGACGGGCAGACTTGGCCACGGTCGGTATCACACTGATTTAATTGGTGGAAAGGGAGGGACTCGAACCCTCGACCCCGGCATTATGAGATCGGTCCTCGGCTCAAGATAGCCGGAGAATTCAATTACTTGCCAAGGGGCGCCCGTTGCACGTTAGCACGACGAAGCACAACAGAGCACAACTGACTCCCGCAAAACTCCCGCAGCGCTGCGCATGATTCACATGCCACCTGATCCTCAGGAAGGTAGTCATATTAGATCCTCGCATTCGCCAGTCGGACACCCCAGGACACCCCGAATATGGTCTCGGCACAGCGAACTGTTGCGTCCGCTCGGGGGACACGGACGGAAAGCTACGATTTGAAGAGCCTTGACCGCTCGCACAGGCGTGCTGCAGTCCATTAGAGCACTCAAGCTGCAAACTCACCGCCTGGTGGACGGCTTCGGCCTCATTACAGCAGCGACACGGTGACGAGTCGAGGAGCGTAATGCAGAAGACCGCCACTAGAAGTACCAGTTGTCGGACGAACGTGGAGGCAGAGACGCTGATCCTCAGTCCGGTAGTACAACAAGTCCAAGAAACGATCTGCCGCGGTGAGAGTTTTGCCTTTCCACTGCGGTCCCCTTCAGGTTATCCCTACTGGTCTTTCAAACTCAGGTAGGCACAGAACATCTCGCCAATTGCCGCGGCGAGATCATCGACCTCTGAGCGGGAGCGGCTCTGGCTGGAGATCGCTTTCCCGACCGAGGACATTACGAGACCCACCAGGTCTGCCGCGAACGCGCGGTCGCGTACGGGTACCCCTGGAAGTGCATCTTTCATGAAGCTGTCCATGAGCTGGCGACCTTCCTCCGCATGAGCGCGGGATTCGGGCGCTTCACGGTACAGCGGCGCGGCTTCTTCCAGAGCACTGCGGAATGCCGCTTCGTCGCACTCGGAGCGGAAAAACATTCGCACAGCCGCGCGCAGGCGCTCGGGCGCAGGCACGCTCGCATCGCCGAGGATGCGCTGCAACCCGCCCATCGTCTGCCCCCACTCGTCTGCCTGCAGCCGGAAAAGGATTGCCTCTTTGTTCGGAAAATACTGATACAACGATCCGACGCTGATGCCGGCCGCCTCTGCCACGCGTCCAGTCGTGAAGCGGTGCGCGCCGAAGCGCACGAGAACGCGAGCCGACGCCTCCAGAATGTCGGCCACGAGTCTCGTGGAACGCGCCTGACGCGGTCGTTTTCTCGGGGAAATGAGCGGTTTCCTGCCTCTTGGCATATCGGCACCTCCAATGCGAATAGAAAACACGATCTTTTGCTCGTATTCTAACCGACATAGAAACCGCTGCAATCACGCTCGGATTGAGAACCCACCATGAACACGCTGACTACCTATCCATGCGCAAACGTAGCGCACAGACTGTTTGCCGAAGCCGATGACAGTGATGCGCGGCTCGACGAGCAAAGAAGCACTCTTCCCGCGAGCGAGCACGCCCGGTTGATGAAAAGCAAGGACGACTATCAGTCGCTTTATGTCGCGCTGAAAGACTTCCACCTCTCAGTATCGCGAGAAACGGCGACGCTCCTTTACATGCTTGCCCGATCGGTCCGCGCGAGAACCATCGTCGAGTTCGGTACTTCGTTCGGGGTCTCAGCCCTGCATCTCGCCGCGGCACTGCGTGACAACGGGGGTGGACAGCTGATTGGTACAGAGTTCGAATTGACCAAGGTCGCCCAGGCGCGCGCGAATCTCGTCGTCGCGGGTCTGGACGACCTCGTTGAGATTCGGGCCGGTGACGCCCTCGCGACACTCGCGACCGATCTCCCGGAGACGATTGACCTCGTTCTCCTCGACGGCGCGAAGGGCCTCTATCCACGGGTGTTGTCGCTGCTCGAGCCCGTGCTGCGGCCCGGCGCTCTGGTCGTGGCCGATAACGCGGACTGGAGTCCGGAGTATCTCGCCCGTGTCCGCAGTCCCGCCGCCGGCTACCTGTCCGTCCCATTCGCCGGCGACGTCGAGCTCAGCCTGAAACTCTGAGGGAATGCCGATGAACTCTGACATTCGATCGCGGAAAGTCGTCATGCTCGTTGGCGCCTCGCGCGGCCTCGGCGTCGCCATGGCGGAGGAATTCCTCAAGCGAGACTGGGATGTCGTTGGCACCGTGCGCGGTCACGCCCGGACCCGACTGCATGAACTCTCCGAACGGTCGCCGGGGCGGATCGCCATTGACACTCTCGATATCACGATGCCAGACCATATTGCTGCACTTCGCTCTCGCTTCGCGGGGAGGCGGCTCGACATGTTGTTCGTCAACGCCGGTGTTACCAACAATCCGCAGGAAACGATCGGCGAAGTGTCGACGGAGGAATTCGTGCGCGTCATGATCACCAACTGTTTGAGTCCGATGCGCGTGCTGGAGGTTCTGCATGACGTCGTCGCCGATGCGGGCACGATCGGCGTGATGTCCTCCGGTCAGGGCAGCGTGGCGAATAACACGCACGGCATGCGGGAGGTGTACCGCGGAAGCAAAGCTGCCCTGAACATGTGCATGCGCAGTTTCGCGGCTCGCCACCGTGCCGATCGGCGTGCGATGGTGCTAATGGCGCCGGGCTGGGTTCGCACCGACATGGGTGGCCCGGATGGCCGCCTGGCTATCGAGGAGAGTGTTCCTGGTGTAGTGAGCGCGCTACTAACCGTGCACGGCAAGCCTGGCCTGCAATACCTGGATTATCTTGGCCATACGGTTCCCTGGTAGAGATTGCGAGAACCCCCCGGGGCGCACTTCATGGGTGCTTGCGGCGAGCTGCCCTACGCCAACACCCAAAGTCAGAATGCGATCGGCGGGAGCCTCTCGCTTCCCAAAAGAGGCGCGAAGGCTTGCATCACCTCAAGGGACCAAGACTATTCGTGAGTTCGCGTCGACGTCCGACCACGCCCGGCTTACGTGCGACAGTGGCACGGGCTTGATGGCTGTCCTGAAGCCCGCGGAAGGAGCGGCCTGCAGGACGCCGCTGATCGCTTCCAGGAGCTTGGGGAAGGGAACACTCGCGATTCCGCTGCCCATGAGCTGCAGGGAGCTTGAGCGCAAAGCGGCGCTCGGCAGCGTGATACTGCCACCACTGACGGAACCAATCTCCACGTAACGGATTGGCACCCCTTCCGGACCTGCCTTCGCCGCAGCGATGATCAGCGTCTCCGCACTCTTCCCCCATAGATAGTCGAGGACGACATCGACTCCGTCAGCGAAGATCCTCTTGAAGGCTTCCTCGAGAATGTCTCGGTCATTGACCAGCTGTACTGTGACGTCGGCACCGAGAGCACGCAGATCGACCTCGGGCCGCCGGCCGGTAGCGATAACCTTCTTCGCACCAAGATGCTTGGCGATCTGGATAGAAAGTCGACCGGAAGTGCCGGTCGCCCCATTGATCAGGACGGTCTCGCCGGTGCGCAAATGCGCACGCTCCGTCAGCGCGGCCCAAGACGACATTCCTGGTATGGCGATGGCGGCAGCTATCTTCTCGTCGAGGTCTCTCGGCAGCAGGACCCAATGCTGGTTGTCCACGAGGCATGATTCCGCCATGCCCCCGTAGGGATGCTCCGGAAAGACGAAGTAGACGCGTTCCCCGGATTCCGTGATACCCGTTCCGTCGATTCCGGGCACAAAAGGCAGCCGACCATGGGAACTGTAGTGGGTGCCGGAGGCCCTGCTCTTAGTTACGTGGCTGAGCGCGGAGGCGCTGACACGAACGATACCTTTGCCAGGTGCGGGCACCGGATCCGCGAACTTGCGGTACACAGGGGCCTGTCCCTCCTCAACCACGACCGCCGCTTTCATGTTTGCCTCCAGTGCATTCAGAATCTCTACTCCCGCGGCTCTTCGGTGCGGCGGGTTACTTATGTGTATAATACACATATCTGCGAATGAGGCAATCCATGAAGCGAGACCTGCGGCAACTGCGCGATGCACTGCTGGACTTGACGGGGGTTCTGAACCGGCCGCAGCCTGATGCTGCACTCATTGCGCTGGCGGGGGTCGACCTCGACCGGGCCCTATTTCCGCTCCTGGTACGCGTTGAACGGAGAGGGCCTCTGGCGATCGGTGAGCTGGCGGAACTCTGCGGACGCGACTATTCCACGGTCAGTCGACAGATCTCGAAGCTGGAGAATCTGGGTCTTGTCATGCGCGCAGTCGACGCAGCGGACGCCCGAGTCACTCAGGCTCAGATTACCGCCAAGGGTCGGACGATTACCAAAGCCCTGGATGGGGCGCGAGAGAACCTCATGGTCGCGCTGCTGGCGACATGGGACAAGAAGGAAGTGGCCGAACTGGCGCGCTTGTTACGCAGACTCGCGGACGACGCGCTGAGGTTCGGACGCGCAGTCAGCTTGCGATCTCCGTGAGCGAGGGCTGCGGCCTCACCGACTTCCGGGTGCGCTCTGCATGGCCACGAGGTCGTCGCTGCCACCGATTTAAGCCGTAAACTTTCTGCAGCTGCGCCTGTGTTCGGCACAGCTGATATCGCAAATATAGGTTCTTGTGCTGTCTGGGGATTAGCGATACGTTGTCAGCAAATGTCGCCATCCCGCCACAAGGCTCTCCTGCCTGATAGCGCCAAGGCTTGGGTCGTAGGTGCCAGTTCACACTGGCCACCTAACAGCGAGAAGAAGCGGCATTCGCACAATCGTCACCAGCTCATGTATTCCGCTAAGGGGGTGATACACGTCACCACTGATGGCGGTCGCTGGATACTCCCCCCGTCAAAGGCGATCTGGATCAGCGGTGGGACGCCTCATGCGCTCCTCGTCAAACGCGCGGTCGATCTCGTCGTTCTGTGGGTAGACCGAAATGCTCCAAGTACTCCGAAATGGACGGGCTGCAATGTCGTCAACGTCTCACCGCTGGTTCGGGAACTGATCTGCCTTTGTTCCTCTCAGCCTTGGGACTACTCACCGAAGTCGCGCTCCTCACGCATCGCGCAGGTCCTTCTTGAACAGCTTGAGGCGCATGAACAAGCGCCGTTGGAGTTACCGGAGCCGAGTGATCCTCGAGCCGCGCGAGTTGCCAATCTACTCAGAGCAGATCCCGCCGATCGAAGACCACTCGCTGAACTGGCGTTGGCGGTAGGCGCCAGCCACAGGACAATCGAGAGGCTTTTTTCCACCGAGACGGGTATGTCGTTCGGGAGATGGCGCGTCAGATATAAGATGCTCGCCGCGCTTGAGCAACTGGCGCATGGGGAGAGCGTCAGCAACGCAGCTCACACGGTCGGGTACGAAAACCCGTCAAGCTTCATAGTGTCGTTCCGGGCGACATTCGGTACGACACCGAGCGCTTACTTTCAAGACCGCAAACAAAACAACGGCACGGACGGGTAGGCTGAGAAACCGGTCGACCGCGTGCCGAAGCGGGTTGTACTTTGCACTCGCAGCGAGCCGGACATCCCCGCGTACATACGACAGCGGTTAGTTCTCGATCGCAGTAGTGGTGCGTCGCGTCGGTGTGGCGACCGCCGCCGCCACCGCGCATGCGGCAAACACCGCCCCGATAACGCTGACTGTACCCCAGCCACCGAACGCGTAGCCTCGTGTGCCGAGAAAGGCGCCGAGACCGCCTGAGACAAATGCGCCCGTCATGTACACGGTATTGAGCCGACTACGCGCCTCCGGCCTCAATGCGTAGACGCGACTTTGGTTCGCAATCATCGCCAGGCTCACTCCGATGTCGAGGATGAGCACGCCGATGGCGATGCCGATCAGTGAGATCCGGCCGAACGTCCCAAACAAGGCGAACGACGCAAGCACAGTCGCAGTTCCGCAGATCACCACCCTACGCGGCCCATGGCGATCCGCAAGCCGTCCAGACAACGGAGCAACAATAGCGCCCACCGCACCCACGAGACCGAAGAGCCCCGCAATCGCAGGCCCAAGATGAAAGGGCGCGCTAGCGAGATGTAAGGCAACGGTGGCCCAGAAAACGTTGAAGGCGGCGAAGTTGCAGCCTTGTGTCAGCGTCGCCCAGCGCAGAACCGGCTCCTCGCGGACGAGGGTGATTACCGATGCCAAAAGTTCGGGGTAACGCAGTGTCGAAGTGGGACGTGTGCATGGGAGAAGCGCTGCTGCGAGGGCCGAGAACGCAAGCGCAATCGCGGCCGCCGTCGCAAAAACAAACCTCCAGCCGTAGCTATTCGCGAGGGCGCCGCTAACCGTGCGTGCGAGGAGGACGCCAAGCATCAGCCCAGTCATGGTTCTACCGACAATACGTCCGCGGGTGTTAGGCGAGGCGAGCTCCGCTGCAAAGGGGATCGCCTGCTGGGCCGTGGTAGCGAATATGCCGACAACAACGCTTGCCAGCGTCAATATGGTGAGGTTTGGCGCAATCGCTACCACCCCAAGTGCTGCTGCGAGCGCGAGCTGCTGAGTTACGATCAGCGTACGCCGGGGCCAGGTATCCCCGAGCGGTACCAGCAGCAAAATGCCGAGGCCATAGCCCAGCAATGTCGCGGTTGCGACGAAAGTCGGCGCCAGTGGGCCGAAAATTCCCCGAAGCACCCCGAGCAGGGGTTGGCTGTAGTAGAGGTTAGCCGCACCACTACCCGCGATGATGGCGAGTGTGAGCAGGACAAATGGTTGAGCAGATGGAGCGTCGGCCGTGGACGCAGTCGTACTAGGATCAGGCATGAAATCTCTCGTCTCTCTCCTCAATGGAGAGATGAAGATAGGCTGCCGTCCGAAAAGCAGCTTATCGATACATCGACGAGTTATTTAGATTTCCCGCCAACATCACTATTCCGGAAATTGACGCCGGTCAGGATGCACAGCTCGCACGCGCCTTGTAATTTGATCTGTCAGTTCAGTCCGACCCGGCTGGACTAGGCGCGAAGCACTGCTGGGTCACGGCTTAGTCGGCATGGTGAGCGCGACGCACAATTTTTGCGCCCGATCAGCGGCGCGAAGCCGCGGCGAAATTCAATCAAAGGTCGCCTCTCACCCTCGCAATGAGCCTTCAGTCCTTCAGTGGGAAGGCCGGGAGGCCTTCCGCTGGCGAGCACCCACGGCGTTGATTCGATCGTGGTTAGGGAAGCACTGAAACCGCCCGGTCAAATTCCGCTTCTTGGGAATTCGTCCGTCTTGGAGTTGCGCTTATAAGCGCAAGCAAAAATGTCGGGATTTCTAGGCTAAAAGCAAAAAAGAGGCGATTCTTGCGCTTACCCTGCGCTTACGGCGAGGAGGCTAATTTGGCCTGCGTCGCTATCGCTCTGATTTGATTGGTGGAAAGGGAGGGACTCGAACCCTCGACCCCGGCATTATGAGTGCCGTGCTCTAACCAGCTGAGCTACCTTTCCACAAGGGGCGCGCATTGTCCTCAGCGCAGCCCCGGGGTGTCAAACCGAGCCGAATCGCGTCCCATCCGGACCCGAGAAAATCAGCGCCGTGCGGCCCTAAACGTTGAACCTGAAGTGCATGACATCCCCTTCCTGCACCACGTATTCCTTACCCTCCAGGCGCAGCTTGCCGGCATCCTTGGCGCCTGCCTCACCCTTGCCGGCGAGGTAGTCCGGGAAGGCGATGACTTCGGCGCGGATGAAACCGCGCTCAAAGTCGGTGTGAATGGCGGCCGCCGCCTGGGGTGCTGAGGCGCCCACACGCACGGTCCAGGCGCGCACTTCCTTAGGCCCGGCGGTAAAGAAGGTCTGTAAGCCGAGCAGCCGATAGGCGGCGCGGATCACGCGATTCAGCCCGGGCTCCTTAAGACCCAGCTCCGCGAGAAACTCGCTGCGTTCCGCCTCATCCAGCTGGGCGATCTCCGCCTCGATCGCCGCGCATACCGGCACCACCTCGGCGCCGTCGGCCGCCGCGCGCTTCTCGAGCACCGCCAGCAACGGGTTATTCTCAAAGCCATGCTCTGCCACGTTGGCGACGTACATCACCGGCTTCGCCGTGAGCAGCTGCAGCTCGCGCACGTCGCGTCGCTCCTCGGCGGTCAGTGGCAGCGCGCGCACGGGTTGGGCAGCATCGAGCTGCACCTTGACGCGCTCAAAGAGCGCGCGCCGGCGTAGCGCATCCTTGTCACCGCTCTTCGCCGCCTTCGCGGCCCGGTCCAGGCCCTTCTCCAGAGTGGCCAGGTCGGCGAGGGCGAGCTCCGTATCGATGATCTCGACGTCGGACAGCGGATCGACCCGGCCAGCCACGTGGATCACGTCGGTGCTCTCGAAGCAGCGCACCACGTGCGCGATCGCATCCACCTCGCGGATGTGGGAGAGAAACTGATTACCGAGTCCTTCGCCCTGCGAGGCACCGGCGACCAGCCCGGCGATATCCACAAACTCGACGGTCGTCGGGATGATCTTCTCCGGATGCGCAATCGCCGCCAACTGCGCAAGGCGTGGATCGGGCACCGGCACCACGCCGACGTTCGGATCGATCGTGCAGAATGGGTAATTCTCGGCGGCGATCTGGGCCCTCGTCAGCGCGTTGAACAGGGTCGACTTGCCGACGTTGGGCAGACCTACGATGCCGCAGCGGATTGGCATGGAGAGACGCTCTTCCTTTAGTTGGCCGGCGGCGCGGTAGCGCCGGCCGGATCGCGCGCATGCAGACCATTCATGGCGATCTGCGCGCCCTCGTTCAACAGCACCGGCACCGCCTCCGCGGCCGCCGTCACGGCCTCCTGGATGAGCGGCGCGTCGATTGCATTGGGTCGACCGAGCACATAATCCAGCACCAGCGCGCGATCGCTCGGGTGGCCGATACCGATGCGCAGCCGCCAGAACCCATCGCCCACCTGCCCGATCACATCGCGCACACCGTTGTGACCGGCCGCGCCGCCGCCTTGCTTCAGGCGTACGACGCCTGCGGGAAAATCCAGTTCGTCGTACGCCACCAGGATCGACTGCACCGGGATCTTGTAGAAGCTCGCGACGCTGCGTACCGGATCACCGCTGTGGTTCATGTAACTCATCGGCTTCAGCAACCACAGCTCAGCATCGGCCACGCGCACGCGCGCCAGCTCGGCGCGGTGACGCGGTTCGCTCCTGAAGAGAGCGCCGTGCCGATGCGCGAGTTCGTCCGCGAAGTGAAACCCCGCGTTGTGACGCGTGCGCGCGTACTCGGTGCCCGGGTTTCCGAGCCCCACGATCAGCCTGAGCGGCTCACCTGCCATAGCGTTGACTCACGACGGGAAATGCCGTCGGCCGCTCACGGAAGCCACGCCTCCGCGGCGGCCGACGCGCGGGTCCGGCCATAGCCGCTGGGGCGGCTACTTCTTGCCGCCTTCCTTCTTGGCGGGAGCCGCTTCCTTTTTCTCCTCGCCCTTCTTGGCATCGCCTGTGGCGGCGGCAGCTCCGGCGGCGCCGGCGGGCGGCGCTGCTCCGGGCGCACCCGGCACAGCCGGGGCAGCGCCCTCGGCGGGCACGGCGGCGACGGCTTCGGCGGCCACCGGTTCGGGCTCCTCGGCACGCGGCGCGTGGATCGAAACCACCGGTGCATTGCGCTGGGAGAGCTCCGGGATCGTGACTCCGGCAGGCACCGGCACGTCGGCGAGAAACTTAGTCTCGTTTAGGTGCATGCCGGAGAGGTCAAGCTCCAGAAACTCCGGCAGATCCTTGGGCAGGCAGCTCACTTCGACATCCGCGCGCATGTGCGAAACGACACCGCCCTCGGTCTTGACGCCCGGAGAGAAGCTCTCGCCCTTGAAGTGGATCGGCAAGCTGATGCGGATCTTCTCGTTCTCGACCACGCGCTGCAGATCGACGTGCACGACGAGATTCTTCGCCGGGTGCATCTGCACGTCCTTGACGATCGCTTCCTGCGTGCTCTCGCCGATCTTCAATCGCACAATCGAAGAGTAAAAGCGCTCGTCAGCAATCATAGTGAGCAGGTTTTGCTGATCGAGAACCAACGCCTGAGCGTCCCGATGGGCGCCGTACAGGATGGCAGGGACTTTACCCGTGTGACGCAGGCGGCGGCTCGCACCCTTGCCTTGCGTCCCGCGGGCATCCGCGCCGAAGGTGAATGAAATACGCATTACTAGGATCTCCAGTAGTTACTTCCAACAAGTGCCGGTTCGCGACCAAACCAACACATCCAAAAACTTACTCAGTCAACGTACAGCGAGCTCACCGACTCCTCATCGCGGATGCGGCGGATCGTCTCCGCGAGCAACGCCGCCACCGACAACTGCCGGATGCGGCCCGCACCGCTCGCCGCGGCACTCAAGGGGATCGTGTCCGTCACGACCAGCTCATCAAGGCCCGACTTTGAAATCCTCTCTACCGCGCCGCCGGACAGTACCGGGTGGGTGATGTAGGCCACCACCTTAGCGGCGCCTTCATCCTTGAGCGCCTGCGCCGCCTGACACAGCGTGCCGGCCGTGTCGACCATGTCATCCACCAGCATGCAGGTGCGGCCCTCAACCTCGCCGATGATATTCATCACTTTCGACTCGTTCGGGCGCGGGCGGCGCTTGTCGATGATGGCCAGATCCGCGTCGTCGAGGCGTTTGGCGAAGGCGCGCGCACGCGCGACGCCGCCGACGTCGGGCGATACGACGATCACGTCCTTATAGTCCTGCTTCCAGGCCTCCCCGAGCAGCACCGGTGAGGCGTACACGTTGTCCACCGGGATGTCGAAAAAGCCCTGGATCTGATCCGAGTGCAGATCGACCGTCAACAGGCGGTTCACGCCGGCGCTCGATACCATGTTGGCGACGAGCTTGGCCGTGATCGCCGAGCGCGTGGCGCGCGGGCGACGATCCTGGCGCGAGTAGCCAAAGTAGGGCACCACCGCGGTGATGCGCGCAGCGGAGGCCCGGCGGCACGCATCCACCATCACCAGCAGCTCCATCAGACTGTCATTCGCCGGCGGACACGTCGACTGCAGGATGAATACGTCGCGTCCGCGCACGTTCTCCATCAGCTCGACGTTGACCTCACCGTCGCTGAAGCGCCCGACGTAGGCCCGACCAAGCGGTTGCTGCAGATGCTTAGCGATATCCAGCGCCAGCGCCGGATTCGCATTGCCCGCAAACACCGCCAGTGTATCGCTCGTACCCATACGTTATGTGCAGGCCCCCCGCCGGCCCTCATCCGACTCGCCAGCGCTCAAGCACCGGCCCCAGAAACTGGCTGGGGTGGAAGGATTCGAACCTCCGAATGGCGGGATCAAAACCCGCTGCCTTACCACTTGGCGACACCCCAGCATCTGTGCACCCCCGCGCGGAAAAGCGTGCGGGCGCGCATCTTACAGCCGCCTCAGTCTCGCCGCCCGGGCTTGAGACGCTCCTGCAGGGGCGAAGTATTCAGGCCGCGCGCCACGTAACTGCGCCAGCGATCCGGCACCCGCGCCGCGAGACGCTCCGCCTCGATGGCGCTCGCACACGCGGCGAAAACGCAGGAACCCGTCCCGGTCAGGCGCGCGGGCGCGTAACGCCCAAGCCACTGCATCGCTTCCGCCACCTCAGGGAACAGCGCGCGCACCGCCGGCTCGCAGTCGTTACGACCACCGGACTCAAAAAAGGCGCGTATTGTGATGAGGGGGGAATTTCGTGTCAATTCAGCGCTCTGGAACACACGCGCCGTGCTGACCGCAACCGCCGGATGCACGATGACGTACCAGGCTTGGGGGAGGGTGACGGGGGTCAGCCGCTCCCCTACCCCTTCCGCCCAGGCGGAAGAACCTCTAATGAAAACAGGCACATCCGCGCCCAGTGGCAAGCCCAGAGCCTCGAGCTCCGCCAGCGGCAGATTGCACTGCCACAGCTCATTGAGTGCCAGAAGTATCGTCGCCGCATCCGAGCTGCCGCCCCCGAGCCCCCCACCCAGGGGGATGCGTTTGCGCAGCTGGATGCTGGCCCCGAGGGGCGTTCCGGTCGCCGCCTTGAGGGCGCGTGCCGCGCGCACGGCCAGATCCGCCTCAGGTGCGACGCCGGCGGGTCCCGAGGAGCGCTCAATCACCCCGTCCGTGCGCACGCCTAAGATGAGCTCATCGCACAGGTCGATCAGCTGAAACAGCGTCTGCAGCTCGTGGTAGCCGTCGGCACGTCGGCCAGTCACGTGCAGAAAGAGGTTGAGTTTCGCGGGGGCGGGCCAGTGCGTCGGCGCCGCGAAGGGACGCGCGGCGCCGGAAGCACCGCTCACAGCTGCCAGTCCTCCACGAGGAGCCGTACGCGCACCGCATCGCGCTCGAGCGTCAGCCGTGCCGGCAGAGTCTCACCGGAGGTGGCGACGTATGCGCCGTAAGCGACGTGCCAGCCATCCTGGGTGAGGCTTGCCAGACGCTGCTGCACCGGGTCGAGTGATTCCTGCGCGGGCTGGGCCGGATCGGGCACGCCAAGCACCCAGTAACGCAGGCTGGGCAGGGGAATGTCGAAACCGAGCTTAGCGCTAAGTTCGGCATGCGCCGCAGCGCTCGTAATGTGCTCGCCGCGCGCGTTGACGATGTCCAGATCATCGCCATTGGCGCTGATCTGCATGCCGCCTACGCCCAGGGGACCCTCGAGCGCGAGCC
The DNA here is from genome assembly GCA_963850955.1 of uncultured Pseudomonadota bacterium. Classification (GTDB taxonomy): domain Bacteria; phylum Pseudomonadota; class Gammaproteobacteria; order Steroidobacterales; family Steroidobacteraceae; genus 13-2-20CM-66-19. The sequence continues at coordinate 1,359,140 of CAWKMW010000004.1, read as the reverse complement.
GCGAACGGGGGCCGTCCTGGGACCAGCGCAAATTCGCATTGAAGCCGTTGGCGCCTGCCGAGAGGGCGACGCGTCCTTTGAGCTGGAAGTGCTGCAGCGCCTGCAGTTGCGGGCGACGCTCCTGCCAGGACGCAGATGCGGCCAGCGGCGGTGGCGGAAGGGTGCGGCAGCCGGCGAGGGTCGCGAGGGCCAGCAGCGCGCCGACCCACAGCGACTCACTGCGCATCGGGCAGGAACCGACGGATCGTCGCTTTCAGCGGCTTCGATTCGGGGTCGCGCGCGAGCGCCGCGGCCCACACGCGGCGCGCCTCGCTCTTATTGCCGCTCACCCACAGGGCCTCGCCCCAGTGGGCGGCGATCTCCGCGTCGTGACCGAGTGAGTAGGCACGCTCGAGCGTGCTCGTGGCGGTCTTCATATCGCCGGCGCGGAAGCGCACCCAGCCCAGGCTGTCAAGCGCGGCGGGGCTGTCGGGCATCACCGTGAGCGCACGCCGGATCAGGGTCTCGGCGTGGGGCAGCTCGAGTGAATGATCGGCGAGCGTATAGCCGAGTGCGTTCAGGAGCGTTGGGTCGTCGGGACGTTGCTCGAGCATGTGCTCCAGCGCCTCGACTGACTCATGCACGTGCCCCGCCTGCTCAAGGATGACCGCGCGGTCGTACTCGATGGAAGGATGCTGCGGGTGCCGCTCAAGTTCCGCGCTCAGTATGGCAAGCCCGGTATCCGCTTCGCCATGGTCGGCCAGCAGCCGCGCCTTGGCGAGCGTCAGGTCAAGTTCATCCTCGGGGTGATCGGCGGCGTAGTCATCCAGCAGCGCGAGTGCCTCGGTACGTGAGTTGCGGTCGAGCAGCAGCGAGGCGGCGCGCGAGCGCGCTGATAGGGCGACGGAGGAGTCATACAGTCGCCGGTAGGCGGCCAGCGCCGCGTCCGGGTCCCCGTCGCGCAGCGCAATGTCGGCCAGGTACAGCTGAGCGCCATCGTTGCCCTCACCGCTCGAGAGCAGATCGCTGAAGCGCTGTTTGGCTTCCTTGTAGTCACCGGAATTAAAGGCGAGCAACGCGAGCCGCCGGTCGATCTCCGCTTGCGGCGCGCCGCTAGTGCGCAGCTGCTCGAGCTCCTGATGCGCTTCCTCGCTGCGATCGAGCGAGGCGAGGATCTCGGCGAGCTCCAGGCCGCCGCGCTGCGCATCGTCCGTCTTCGCCTTGCGTGCGGTTGCTAGTGCCTGCGAGGCATCTCCTTGCATGACGTAAGCGCGCGCCAGGATACGCAGCGCCGCGAGATCCTGCGGATCGTGTTGCAGCGCCTGCTGTGCGTAGCGCGCGGCGCGGTCACCGTCGTAGGCGGCAAGTGCCAGCTCCCCGAGCAGCGTGAGGGTGTCGGTGGAATTGGCGTTCGGTTCAAGCGCGCCGCTCATCGCGATCAACACCGCTGGGGCGTCTGATTCCTCTAGCAGCAGTGCCGTAAGTTCCGTCATGCTGCGCGCCGTGCGCTCCTCGGACTTGTGCGGCGTGACCGGCGTGGCGTTATCGCCTGCGCCCTTGGCCGCCGCCGCTGCGGCATTCATCTGTTCTTCCACCCGCCAGAACTCGTGAATGGCCACGCGCGCATCGCCGGTGCGATAAAGCTTCAGCGCGATGGCCGCGTAGAGGGCGTTCGCCTCGCGATCCGTCGGCGCGAGCGAGCGCCAGCGGGTGGCCGACTGCCAGGCTGCCGGCAGGTGTTCGCACGCCATCGCGACCTGGGTCGCGCGCCGCGCGAGTTGCACGTCACCGGTCGCGGCGGCCTTTGCGTACGATTCGGAGGCCTCTCGGCAATCCCCGCGCTTGAGCGCGGCTTCTGCCGTCACGGTCAGCGCGGTGACCGTACTGCTGGGGCCTGCCGCAGCCGCCGGTTTCTTCTCGGCGGGGTGGGTCGACGCACAAGCCCCCAGCACCGCGGTGCACAGGAGCGGGATGATTAAGTTACGCACACGTTTGATCATACTCTCGGTCACTATAGACCTTGGGCAGGGGGCGCGCATTGCGCAACTTGTCACAAAGTACAGACATCCGGGAGAATGCGCGCCCGCAGAAACTCATGAAGGAATCCATCCGACATCGTTTACAGAAACTGGCCGATCGCTTTGAGGAGGTCGGCGAGCTGCTGAACACCGACGAGGTCGCCGGGGGTTCCCAGCAGTTCCGTGAATTGTCGATGGAATATGCCCGTCTGCAGCCGCTGGCGCAGCGGTTCGGCAGCTACCATGGGCTAGAACGTGACCTCGTCGCGGCCCGCGATCTGCTGGCCGATAATGACGCGAGCATGCGCGCCCTCGGTGAGGAAGAGGTCGCGCGCCTGCAGCGCAAGATCGCCGCCGAGGAGGAGGAGCTGCGCAAGTTGCTCCTGCCCCAGGACCCGCGCGACGACACGAACATCTTCCTCGAGGTGCGCGCCGGTACCGGCGGTGACGAAGCGGCGATCTTCGCCGGCGATCTTTATCGCATGTACGCGCGCTACGCGGAGTCCAAGGGACTGGTGGCCGAGGTGTTAAGTGAGAGTCCCGGGGAGCATGGCGGCTACAAGGAAATCATCAGCCGCATCGTCGGCAAGGGCGCATTCTCCCGGCTGAAGTTCGAATCGGGTACGCATCGAGTACAGCGGGTACCGGCCACCGAAGCGCAGGGCCGCATCCACACCTCAGCGGTCACGGTGGCCATTCTGCCGGAGCTTGAGGAGGTCGAGCAGATTGCCATCAATCCGACGGAGTTGCGCATCGACACCTACCGCTCCTCGGGCGCCGGTGGTCAGCACGTGAACAAGACCGATTCAGCGGTACGCATCACGCACCTGCCCAGTGGCATCGTGGTGGAATGCCAGGATGAGCGTTCCCAGCACAAAAACCGCTCGCGCGCCATGGCGCTGCTGAAGGCGCGCTTGCTCGCCGCCGAGCAGCAAAGGCAGCAAAGCGCACAGGCGCAGACGCGACGGCTGCAAGTCGGCAGCGGTGACCGTTCCGAGCGTATCCGCACCTACAATTTTCCCCAGGGGCGCGTCACCGATCACCGCATCAACCTGACGCTCTACAAGCTGCAGCAGATCATGGATGGCCAGCTCGACGAGCTCATCGCTGCCCTGCAGCAGGAGTACCAGGCAGAGCAGCTGGCGGAGGAGGCGTGAACGAGGCCGCGCCCGGTCTGAGCGTCGACAGCGCTACCGGGATCGACGTGTCGCTGCCCGTGGCCGGAGCGGGCGCGCGCTCCTACGCCTTCGTCATCGACTGGCACATCCGGCTGGTCCTCGCGCTCGCCTGGTACACCGGTGCGGCACTCCTTTATAACAGGCAACTCTCGCTCACACCGCCCTTGACCAATGAGGCGCGCTGGTTCGGCGCCGTCGTCGTACCGGCACTGGCGATCTACTTCCTGTACCACCCGCTGCTCGAGGTCCTGCTGCGCGGCGACACCCCCGGCAAGCGCATCGCAGGCGTACGCGTCGTCGCCCGTGACGGCGGCGCGCCGGGCGTCGGGGCACTGCTGGTGCGCAACGTGTTCCGCCTCGTCGACAGCCTGCCGCTCTTTTATGGGCTGGGACTCACGCTCGTGGTGCTAACGCGCGATAACGTGCGCTGCGGCGACATGGCAGCCGGCACGCTTCTTGTGTACGCGCACTCGGCTTCGGACCTCGCGCTCACGACGCAGCAAGCGGCAAACCGGGTCGGCAAACTCGATGCGAGCGGTGCTGAGCTTGTGGCCGAGTTGCTGCAGCGCTGGCCGACGCTCACGACGCAGGCGCGCGCGGCGCTCGCGCGCCGACTGCTGACCCGCTACGGCGCCGGCGGCGCGGACCTGAGCGCTATCGAGGACGCTGCGCTGCGCGCGCGGCTCGAGCGTCTCGCGCGGCCGGACAGTGTGCCGACTTGAACACCGACGCACGTCAGCACGCGCTGAGCACTGCGCTGCTGCAACGCGCGCTCTTGTGGCGGCAGGCCGAGGCGCGCACCGAGCGTCTCGCGCGCGGCCGCACCGACGATACGGCCGACGCGGTGCGCCTGGCGGATGATTACCGACTGCTGGCGCACGATCTCGCCCGCGCGCGCGCGCTCATGCCGCGCTCGCGCACCCGCGAGTATCTGGAGGGCGTGTACGCCCGCGCCCATGCCACTTTAAATCACGGCGCCTGGCGCCTGGGAAACACCCTGCGACGGCTGTTTCGCGATGACATCCCCGCCGCCGTCGTGTGGCTTGGGCCCTATGTGCTGTGGACCACGGTTATTTTCGTGCTCGCCGCCCTGGGCGGCTATGCTCTGGTGCGTCGCTTCCCTGAACTCATTGCGCTGTTTGCCTCGCCGGACCTGATCGCGAGCGTCGAGCACGGCAAGCTCTGGACGGACGGCCTGCTGAACGTCGTGCCCTCCTCCGTGCTCTCGGTGCAGATCCTCGCCAACAACATCGTGGTGAGCCTGTTCGCCTACTGTGCGGGCTTTCTGTTCGGACTCGGCACGCTCTACATACTCGGTCTGAACGGCCTCATGCTCGGAGCGGTATTCGCTTTCGTGAACGAGCACGGCCTCGGTGGACAGCTGTTCAGCTTCATGATCGCCCACGGCTGCGTGGAGCTGTCGGTCATGTGCCTCTCAGGTGCTGCGGGCGCGGCGGTCGGCGAAGCGCTGGTGCGGCCCGGGGAACTCGGGCGCATCGCTTCCTTCCGCAGCGCCGCGCTGCGCTCCGGTCAGGTTCTCATCGCCTGTGCGGTGCTGCTCGTAGGCGCCGGATTCATCGAGGGCTACGTATCGCCCAATGCGAGATTTTCGCTGCTCGCGCGCATCGCGATCGGTGTGAGCTACTGGCTGTTCATGCTCGCGCTGCTCTCGGGCCGGCTCGGCCCGCGGCGCTCGACTGCCGCGACACCCTAAATGCGCCGCAAACGGCGTAGCACTTCGTAGCGCTCAAAGAGTTCCTGCTCCAGACGCGCCGCCGGCGCGGCCACGACCGGGGCCCCGAGGTGTTGCAGGAGCGCGCGCTGCCCCGCCGCACGGCTCGCGTGCTCTGCGGCGGCAAGTGCCACCCAGGGGTCCTGCCACTGCCGGGCCTCGCTCTGCGCCAGCGCTGCGATCTCACCACTTTGAACCCCGCCCACCATCACCAGGTGCGGCGGCGCGAGCAGGCGCACTGCGCGCACCAGCTGATGGGCGACGTTGGCGTCGTCCAGATCGGTGAGCAACAGAACCAGCGCCCGGTGCTTGAGGAGACTGCGGATGCTCACGGCCGCGGCGGTCGGATCCGATTCTGCCGGCTGCACGGAGAGCGCTTCCAGCGTATGCCGCAGACGGCTGACAGCCGCGAGGCCGCGCGCCGGCGGGCAGGCGGCGAGCACCCGATCGGCATACACGATGAGTCCGATGCGATCGTCATGGTGAGTGACAATCTCGGCAAAGCGCGCCGCCACGTTGCCGTACAGACCGAAGCGGTCAAGGTCCCCACAGCGCAACCGGCTAAGTCGTCCGGCATCGATCGCCACGAGTACATCCAGGTGCTGATCCTCGCTGTACTCGCGCGTGATCAGAGTCCCGATGCGCGCCGTGGCCTTCCAATCGATGCGCGTAAGCGGATCCCCCTGCGCGTAGAGGCGCAACTGATGCAGCTCCGCACCGGCACCGGCAATGCGGCGGGCGCGCGCGCCGCCGGTCATGCCGCGCGGGCGCACCGGAGTGCGCAGGGTATCTGGCGCCACGACCAGCTGCTGTTGCGGACGCAGGGCGATGGTCCACCAGGCGAGCGCGAACGGTCCCAACATCCGTGCCGGTAGGGCCGGCCAGCGCTGCGGCCCGAGGCGCACCGGCAGCAGCGTCACGGCATCAGCTACGCTGCTGCGCGCCGCAGCGACAACGCGGCGGATCGCCGGCAGGGAGGCAAAGCCGGCCGGAGTCGCGGGAGCGTATTCGAGCGTCAGCGAGCGCCTGCTTGAGTTGTCGAAGGTAAAGGCGGCCGGCTGCGGCCGGCCGAGAAAAGCGCGTGCCGCCGTCGCCACCCGCACATCAACCGGCAGGCGGCTCACGAGGAATCTCTCCACGGCCAGCCCGAGGAGCAGCAAGGCGGCCGGGATCCGCCACCACCCGGCGTACTCGCCCTCGTTCGACCAGATGCCGATGATCGCGAGCACTGCGCTAAGCAGTACGAGCACATAGGCACGTCGGGCGAGATGCATGGGCTAGCGTGGAACCGGTGTCTCGGCGAGCAGCGCACGCACCACGTCCAGGTCCGTGACTCCTTCCAGTGCCGCTTCGGGTGTGAGCACGAGGCGATGCGCCATCACCGCGGGCGCCACTTGCTTCACATCGTCGGGTGTCACGAAATCCCCGGCCCGCAGTCCAGCGCTCACCCGTGCGGCTTTCAGCAGGGCCAGCGCGCCGCGGGTCGAGAGGCCGAGGGTGAGGCGGGGGCTCTGGCGCGACGCGCTGGCGAGGTCCAGAACGTAGGCACTGAGGGCATCCGCGACGTGAACGTGCTGCGCTTCGTTGCGCGCACGGGTGAGCAGCGAGCGCTCAAGCACCTTGACCTCGGCGAGGGCGTCCGTGGCTGCTGCGGGCACGCTGCCGTATCGGGCCAACACCTGTGCCTCCGCGGCGCGCGTGGGGTAGTCCATGTCGATGCGCAGCATGAAGCGGTCGAGCTGCGACTCGGGCAGCGGATAGGTGCCCTCGAACTCACGCGGGTTCTGCGTGGCCAGCACCATAAACTCCGCCGGCAGTTGCAGCACCGCACGTTCGACGCTCACCTGCCGCTCCTCCATGGCCTCCAGCAGCGCCGACTGAGTTTTCGGACCGGCGCGGTTGATTTCATCAACGAGCACCACGTCGGCAAACAGCGGTCCCGGGCGAAACAAAAAAGTGCGGCTCGCCTCATCAAACACGTGCACGCCGATGATGTCGCTCGGCATCAGGTCCGCGGTTCCCTGGATGCGCTTGAACTCCCCGCCCAGCACGCGCGCGAGGGTCTTGGCGAGCAGCGTCTTGCCAAGGCCCGGAACGCCCTGCACCAGTACGTGCCCGCGCGACAGCAGTGCGATCACCAGTGCGTGCACGGACGCCTGAGCACCGATGACGACGCGGCCGAGCTCCAGGGTTAGAACTTCCTCAAGCTGCTGTATCGAGGTGCTCATGCGGCAAGTTGCCTTTCGGTTTTGACAATCAGATTGTGCAGGCGCGTCAGCGGCACGCGTCGATCCGAGTACGCATCCGCATACCATTCTCGGAGCTGCGTGATGTCGCTGCGCGTCACTTGCGGGTGATGCTCCAGCCACTCCCAGGGCGAGGCAGGATCCGGCGCCGTGCGCCGGCTGCAGCGCAGACGCAGGAAAAAGAGCTCGAACATACGCCGCGCAGCGGCCGCCGGGCGCAACACCCGTGCCAGGAAAGTGCCCGTGGTGCGCACTAGGTCCTCCTCGCGCGGTGCGACGGTGCGCGGCGGCGGCATGCGCAGCTGCGTGCCACCGAGCACCCACACGAGCCATACCAGGGCAAGACAGCCGAGCGTAGCGTACAGCCGCCGATCACGGTAGAACTTGGCCGGATCGTAGGTGGCGCTCACCCCCTGGTGCTCATCGTCGAACAGCACCGCGCCCGCGGGCGCTACGGCCGCGCTGATGATATTGGCCAGCAGGCGCGCATTGTCGGCGTGCCCCAGAGCGCGGTTGCTGAACACTGAGCCGAAGCCGCTGACGATCACCGTACCCGGACCATCCGGCAGGATCCACAGCACGCCCTCGCCGCTCTCACTCACGTGAGCCAGGGAAAGCAGGAAACCATCACGCGGCACCTTAACGTTCCAGGTGCGGGGCGGGTAATCGGAATAAGCGTACGCCGTGTGCACGTTGTTGAGAAAGCGGTGCGGTCGGTTCGGTACCAGCGTACTGCGTTGCGGCTTGCCCAACACCTGCGCCGCTTCAACGATACGCTCGCTGGTACTTTCGCTCTTGTGCTCGTGCGCCGGGGTGGCGTTGCTCTTGCCTGTACCTGAGCGCGGGGGTGCCGAGGGTGGCTTGCCGCGCAAGTGATCGCGTGTGCGCACGAGTTCGAGCTCGACACCGGTGAGCAGCTGCAGGTCCTTGTCCAGCACGCCCCGCTCGCGCGCCCAGGCGGGCCGATCGCTGATCGCCGCCAGGACCAGGAGTGTGTTGCCGTTACGGATCCACTGATCCAGTGCCACAGCCTCATCGTTGCGGAAACTCGTGACCGCAGGCAGCGTGACCACCAGGAGGTTGCCCGAGGCGGCAAGGTCGTGCCGTTTGGCGAGCGAACCAAAGCGCTCGCGCAAAGACACCGTGCGCACGCCTTCCTCGCGCAACCAGCTTAGGGTGCCCAAGAGTCCGTTATCGCCCCGTTCGATGCTGGTGGGGGCCGACACGGTTCGACTATCGAATCCGCCCCCGCGTACGAACAGCGTGAGGAACAACAGCAGCGCGCCGAGCGCCAGTGCGAGTGTCGTGATGCGTTCGCGCACCGCTTACGCTGCCCCTGGCGCGGCCGCGGCAGCAAGCGCGAGCGTGCGCAGCAGCTCGCGTCCCCGTGCCACCGCAGCGGCTACGGCCTGTGGTGCCACAGCGTGGCCGGAGAAGCGCACGCGCTCGCAAACCGCAGCCAGCTCCGCCAGCCGGACACGGTCCGCTTCATCCGCTAGGCGTGCGCGCCGGGCGACTTCCTGCGCGGTGAAGGCGCGCGCGGGCGGCAAACGGTCTTGCTCGGCGAGGCGCGCGGCTATGCAATCGAACAGCAGCGCCGGCTGCGCAGCCAGGCTGGCGCGCTCAATTTCGGCGAGTGTCAGGCCGAGGCGCCCCACATCCGTCACGCTCGCGGCGTGCGTCACGCGCTGTCGCCTGCGCAGCAATCCGGCGAGCCGCAACTCATTGAGTAGCACCGCAACCGCCAGCGCAATCACCAGGCCGAGCGAACCCCAGACGATTGTCTGCTTGAGGCCCTGCGCCAGATGTATGTCATCGAACAGCCCCCGCCAGCCGCGCTCCTGCGACGGGCGCGGCGTGAACAGTTCGCGCAGCCACTGCCGGAAGCGCGACCACCAGCCCGCCTGCGCGGGTTGCGCCGCGGTGACCCGGGCCAGCACGGCACCGACTTGTCCGACGTGTAGCTCACGACCCGCGGCGGCGGGCGCCGCCTCGCGCGCCAACAGATCGCGCAGTTCCGACAGGCCCTGCGCCGAGAGCTGATTATCGGGCTTGTTCCAATCGGCGGGCAGCCATGCCGCCCAGGGACTGGCGAGCAGGCTTGGCGCGAGCTCTGGGCAGCGCGCGGAAATGCGCACGTAGCCGACATCCAGTCCCCGATCCAGCTCACCGATGCAGGCGTCCAGTGCTCCGAGCGCGTCATGCGTCTGCGCGGCCGGCGCTGCGGCGGCCACAAACAGCATCGCCAGAAGCCAGCGATTCACGACTCAGGTGGCGGAAATGCGCTGTGCGAGGTCGGCGCCTTCCTTGCGGACGCTGAGGTCACCCAGGACGGCGAGGCCGAGGGCCGTGTAATAGGGCGTCACGAGTGCGCCGAGGGCAACGACGATGACGCTTGTAGTCGCGGCGACCACGGCCACGTCGCCGCGGCCCGCGAGCGCCGCAACGAATGCCGCCAGTGCGCCGAACAGAAAATACAGAACGAGCAGCACAATCAGCGCCACCGCGTAAATCGTGCTCAGACGCCAGAAGCTGCCCGAAGTCAGATGCCAGCTGCGCCGGAAGCTCGCGGCCGCACCCGAGCCCTCGACGATGAGAATGACCCAGGCACTGGAGGAGGCAACGAAGACGTAACTGATCGGAATAAGCGCAAGCGCTAGCCACGCCCCGCGAGCTGCACCAGAAAACAGCCAGGCGGGCACACAACAGGCCCCGCACACCAGTGCGACCAGCAAACTCAAGAGCAACCAGCGCAGCGCACGACCGAGTCCGGTGCGAAACTCCCCCCCGATCAGTTGATCGGTGAGCATCGCGTGCTGTCGCAGCAGCACCGCCGCGTAGAACGCGAGGACCAAAATCGTCCCCAGCACGTACATGACCCAGAACAGCGGATCACGCAGTTGGCTGAAGAATGACTGCGCCAGTAAGCCACGGCCTCGCACCAGGCTATAAAGATTGGGGATCTGACTTGCGATCACGGCCAGCCCCGCGAGGAGCAGGCATTTCGTCACGGTGGCGCGGAAGATACGAAAAGTAAGATCCAGAATTTCTCCGACTGACAGCGGCCGTTGGGGCGGGTACGGTATGTTGAGCATGCCAACATCTTAGCGCCGTTGCGCAGAGGCGCATATGACCATTACAGCGAATGTGAGCACGCTGCTCGCGGAGGGCGTCCGGTGCCTATCCGCTGCGGCCACGGGGGATTTAAACGCCGCCACGCGCCTTGAGGCGGCGATGCTGCTCGCGCACGTGCTGGAAGTGCGGCGCGCGCGGCTCAGCTCCCATCCGGAAGATCCGGTGAGCCCCGCACAGGCGGCGGCCTACCAGAGTCTGCTGCGGCGCCGCGCTGGCGGAGAGCCGCTCGCCTATCTCACCGGCCGGCGCGAATTCTGGTCACTGGAGCTCACCGTTTGCCCCGAGGTGCTGGTGCCGCGGCCCGAGACCGAGCTATTGGTGGAGCGTGCGTTGGCCCTCGGGCCGAGCGCGCACGCGCGCGTCGCGGAACTGGGCACCGGCTCCGGAGCCGTCGCGCTCGCACTCGCACACGAGCGTCCGCTGTGGCAGGTGATCGCCACCGACGTGTCGGCGGCGGCGCTCGCGGTGGCCCGCGCCAATGCCGCGGCGCTCGGACTCACGCGCACCGAATTTCGCCTCGGCGACTGGTACGAGCCGCTCGGGGGCGAACGCTTCGCTCTTCTGCTGAGCAATCCGCCCTACGTCGCCGCCGACGACCCGGCGCTGCTCGCGCTGCGCCACGAGCCGCGTCTGGCGTTGACGCCGGGGGCGGACGCGTTCGCAGCTCTGCGCACACTGGTACACGGCGCAGCGCAACATCTGGCGGAGAACGGCTGGCTGCTGCTGGAACATGGCGCGACCCAGGCGGCCCAGCTGCGCGCGACGCTTGTCCTCGCCGGCTTCCGTCACGTACGCTCGCACCGTGATCTTGCCGGACACGAGCGCATGACGGAAGGACAACGATGATCAGATTTGAGACCTCACACGGGGCTTTCACGGTTGAGCTGTTCCCCAAGGAAGCCCCCGTCACGGTGGAGAATTTCCTGCGCTACGTGGATGACGGGTTCTTCGATGGCACGATCTTTCATCGCATCGTGCCAGGATTCGTGATCCAGGGCGGCGGGCTGGGCGCTGACTTCAGTAACAAGAAGACGCGCGCACCCATCAGCAACGAAGCCAAGAACGGACTGAAGAACGGTCGCGGCTACCTCTCCATGGCGCGCACCAGCGACGTCAATAGCGCCACCTCGCAATTCTTCGTGAACCTGGTGGATAACGCCTTCCTCGATCACGGGCCGCGCGATTACGGCTACGCCGTATTCGGGCGCGTCACCGAGGGCATGGAGGTAATCGACAAGATTGCGCGCGTGAGCACCGGGCGACGCAAGGGGTATACCGACGCGCCGCTCGAGGACGTGGTGATCAGTTCAGCGCGCCGTCTGCCGGCAAAGTAAGGCGCGCGCGACCCCTTGGCGCGGCCGGCGCAGCTTCGGCATCCGCAGCCGCGCCGGGCAGCCGCACGGGCCACGCAGCGCGGCGCGGTGCGGCTGCTGAAGTGGCTGGGCACGGCACTCCTGGCGTGGCTTGCGCTCACCTTGCTCGCGGTGCTGCTGCTGCGTTGGTTCAACCCGCTGACCAGCGCGATGATGATCGAGGCGCGGCTGCAGGCCTGGGCAGCGCAGGAGCAGGAGTACCAGAGCGATTTTCAGTGGGCGAGTCTGGAACAGATCTCCCCGCACGCCGCCATCGCGGTCATCGCCTCCGAGGATCAGCTGTTCCCGTTCCATGCGGGTTTTGATTTCAACTCAATCCGCGAGGCAGTACGCGCAAGCGAGCGCGGCAAGCGGCTGCGTGGCGCGAGCACCATCTCACAGCAGGTGGCGAAGAATCTGTTTCTGTGGTCCGGGCACAGTTTCGTGCGCAAGGGACTCGAGGCCTACTTCACGGTGCTCATCGAAGCGCTCTGGCCTAAGGAACGCATACTCGAGGTGTATCTGAACATCGCCCAGTTCGGCGATGGCATTTATGGCGTACAGGCCGCCGCGCATCGTTTCTGGCACAAGTCAGCGCTCAACCTAAGCTCGGCGGAGGCGGCGACGCTAGCCGCGGTGCTGCCGAATCCGCTGCGGCTGCGTGCTGATCGCCCCTCGCACTACGTACAGCTGCGCCGCGACTGGATCCTCGGGCAGATGCGCGACCTCGGGGGTGAGGCGTACCTCAGGGCGCTCGAGAACGAACGGCGTGGCACGCTGAAATAGCGTCTGCGCCTCAGGCCTCGTAACCGAGGTTGGGCGCCAACCAGCGCTGCGCTTCCTCGACGCTCATGCCCTTGCGGCGTGCGTAATCCTCGACCTGCCCGCGATCGATCTTGCCGACCGCGAAATAGCGCGCCTGCGCATGCGCGATGTACCAGCCGCTCACGGCTGCGGTCGGGTACATGGCATAGGATTCCGTGAGCTGGATGCCGGCGTTGCGCTCAACATCAAGCAGCTCCCACAGCTTGCCCTTCTCGGTGTGATCCGGGCAGGCCGGATAGCCCGGCGCCGGGCGGATGCCGCGATATTCCTCGCGCACCAGTTGCTCATTGGTCAGCGTCTCGGCCGCGGCGTACCCCCACAGCTCGCGGCGCACGCGCTCGTGAAAGTGCTCGGCGGCGGCCTCGGCGAGTCGATCGGCGAGCGCCTTGAGCATGATCCCGGAGTAATCGTCGAGGTTGCGTTTGAAGCGCTGCAGGTGTTCTTCGATACCGACCCCGGCCGTCACTGCAAACGCACCGAAGTAGTCAGGCACGCCGCTCACTTTGGGCGCCACGTAATCCGCCAGACACTCGTGTGGCTGGCCATCGGGCTTACCCTTCTGCTGGCGCAGGAAGTTGAGGGTGCCGAGCAGGCGCGTGCGCGCCTCATCCGCGTACAGCTCGACATCATCGCCGATCGCGTTCGCCGGAAAGATGCCGAGCACCGCCCGTACCCGCAGCCAGCGCTCGGCGATGAGGGTCTTCAGCATGCGCCGCGCATCCGCGTACAGGTTGCTGGCCGCCTCACCGACGACCGGATCGGTCAGGATGTCGGGAAACTTGCCGGCAAACTCCCACGCGTTGAAGAAGGGCATCCAGTCGATATAGCCGAGCAGTTCACTCAGGGGGTAGTCGTCAAAGTGCTGTACGCCCGGCACGCGCGGTGCTACCGCCGTGTAAGCGCCCCAGTCGATGGCGCGGCGATTGGCGCGCGCGGCCGCGAGCGACAACTCCGGTACCTTCACCTTCTTCGCGGCGTGCTGCTCGCGGCGCCGCTCGTGTTCAACGCCCACCTTGGCGATGTAGTCGCTGCGCTGCGCCGGCTGCGACAGCGTCTGCAGGACGCCGACCGCGCGCGAAGCATCCTTCACGTAAATGACACCGGGCGGGTACTGCTGGGCGATCTTCACCGAAGTGTGTGCCGGGGAGGTCGTGGCGCCGCCAATCAGCAGCGGCACCACAAAGCCCTGTCGGTGCATCTCCTTCGCCACGTGCACCATCTCATCGAGCGAGGGGGTGATGAGCCCCGACAGACCGATGTAGTCGGCCTGCTCGCGGCGCGCGGTCTCGAGAATCTTTTCGCACGGCACCATGACGCCAAGGTCGACGACCTCGAAGTTGTTGCACTGCAGGACCACGCCCACGATGTTCTTGCCGATATCGTGCACGTCGCCCTTCACGGTAGCCACGACGATGCGGCCGTTGGTGCGTTGGGTGCCACCGCCCTTGCTCGCCTCGATGAACGGAATCAGATACGCGACCGCACGCTTCATGACGCGCGCGCTCTTGACCACCTGCGGCAGGAACATCTTGCCGGCGCCGAACAGGTCGCCGACGACATTCATGCCGTCCATCAGCGGACCCTCGATGACCTGCAACGGCCATTCAAACGAGGCGCGTGCGGCCTCGGTGTCTTCGATGATGTAGTCGTCGATGCCCTTGATGAGGGAGTGCTCGAGGCGCTTGGCGACCGGCCACGTGCGCCACGAGAGGTCTTCCGTGCGCCGGCTGCCCGCATCGCCTTTGAAGCGCGCGGCGATTTCGAGCAGGCGCTCGGTGGCATCCGCACGCCGGTTGAGAATCACGTCTTCGCACACCTCGCGCAGCTGCGGCTGGATCTGCTCGTAGATCGCCAGCTGCCCGGCGTTGACAATGCCCATATCCATGCCCGCGGCGATCGCGTGGTAGAGGAACACCGAGTGCATCGCCTCGCGCACCGGATCGTTGCCCCGGAACGAGAAGGAGACGTTGCTCACGCCGCCGCTCACCAGCGCGTGTGGCAGCTGCGCCTTGATGCGGCGGGTCGCCTCGATGAACGCGACGCCGTAGCCGCTGTGCTCCTCGATGCCCGTGGCGATGGCAAAGATGTTGGGATCGAAAATGATGTCCTCAGCCGGGAAGCCGACGCGTTCAGTGAGAATGCGGTAAGCGCGCGTGCAGATGCTCACACGGCGCTCCACGGTGTCCGCCTGGCCCTGTTCGTCGAAGGCCATGATCACGGCGGCTGCCCCGTAGCGGCGCAGCTTGCGGGCGTGTTCGATGAAGATCTCCTCGCCCTCCTTCATGCTGATCGAATTGACCACGGGCTTGCCCTGCACGCACTTCAGGCCCGCCTCGATCACCGACCACTTGGATGAATCGAGCATCACCGGCACGCGGGCGATGTCGGGCTCGGCGGCCACGAGGTGCAGGAAGCGCACCATGACGGCCTGCGAGTCGAGCATGCCCTCGTCCATGTTGATGTCGATCATCTGCGCGCCGCTCGTGACCTGTTGGCGCGCGACCTCCAGCGCGGCAGTGAAATCGCCGGCCTCGATCAGCTTGCGGAACTTGGCTGAGCCGGTAACGTTGGTGCGCTCACCCACATTGACGAAGAGACTGTCCGCATCGATGTTGAGCGGCTCCAGCCCGGCAAGCCGGCACTTCGGCTGGGTCGCAGGAATCTTGCGCGGCGCGCGGCCCTTGAGTCCCTCGCCCACCAGACGAATATGCTCCGGTGTGGTGCCGCAGCAGCCGCCGACGATGTTCACCAGTCCTGACTCAGCGAACTCGCACAGAATCTCCGCAGTCTCCTGCGGACTCTCGTCGTATTCGCCGAAGGCGTTGGGCAGGCCCGCATTGGGATAGGCACACACGTAGGTATCGGCAAGGCCCGAGAGCTCTTCGACGTACGGCCGCAGGAGCTTCCCGCCGAGGGCGCAGTTGAGTCCGACAAACAGCGGCTGTGCGTGCCGGATCGAGTTCCAAAATGCCTCGGTGGTCTGCCCGGAGAGCACGCGCCCGGAGGCATCGGTGATCGTGCCCGAGATCGCCAGCGGCAAAGTGATGCCGGTCTCATCGAACAGCGACAGCACCGCGTAGATCGCGGCCTTCGCGTTGAGCGTGTCAATCACGGTCTCGATGAGAAGAAAGTCAGCGCCGCCGAGCACCAGGCCCCGCGCCGCCTCAAGATACCCCGCCATCAGCTCATCAAAGTTCACCGCACGGAAGCCCGGGTCGTTCACATCGGGCGACATCGAACTCATGCGGCTCGTGGGTCCGAGCGCGCCGGCCACGAAGCGCGGGGCGCCGGTGCGCTGCGCGAACTCATCGGCCGCGGCGCGCGCGATGCGCGCCGCACGGTAATTGAGCTCCGGGACCAGGGCGGTGGTGGCATAGTCCGCCTGGGAGATGGCATTTGAGTTGAAGGTGTTGGTTTCGATGATGTCGGCGCCGGCGGCCAGATAGGCGCGATGCACATCCGCGACCACGTCCGGACGCGTCAGCGTGAGAATGTCATTGTTGCCCCTGAGATCGCGGCCGTGCCCGCGCAGCCGCTCACCGCGAAAGCCGGCTTCATCCAGCTTGCGCTGTTGGATCATCGTGCCCATGGCGCCATCGAGCAGCACGATGCGCTCCTCGAGCAGCCCCTTCAGGCGCTCGATGCGCGTGCGCCGCTCGCTCTCATCGAGCGGTTCGATCGCAAAGGGCGCAGCGGCCGCGCGCGCGGCCGCAGGCTCGCCGCGCTCGCGCTCCCGATCGGCACGCGCCGGCGCGTGCGCCGCGTGTCGGCAGGCGCTCACGCGGTCGCCGCGTTCGGGGGGGTGCCGGGCGCACGCGCCGGGGTGCGCAGGCCGAGCGCGTGGCAGATGGCGTAGGTGAGCTCGGCGCGATTGAGCGTGTAGAAGTGAAACTCCGTCACCCCATGGCCCTTGAGCTCCTGCACCTGCTCGATCGCAACGTTGGCGGCAATCAGGCGGCGCGTCTCCGGATCGTCCTCGAGCCCCTCGAAGCGCTCCTGCAGCCACGCCGGAACGCGCGCGCCACAGCGTTCGGCGAAGCGTCGCACCTGCGCAAAGCGCGTGATGGGCAGAATTCCCGGGACGATCGGCACGGCGATGCCGGCTGCCCGGCAGCGATCGCGAAAGCGCAGGAAAGTGCCGGTGTCGTAGAAGAACTGCGTGATGGCGCGGCTCGCGCCGGCGTCGATCTTGCGCTTGAGGTTCTCCAGGTCCGCCTGCGCGGAGCGCGCCTCCGGGTGCACCTCCGGGTAGGCCGCGACGGAGATATCGAACGGCGCCACGCGCACGAGCGCGGCGACGAGCTCGGTGGCGAATGCGAAGCCGTCGCTGTGGGCGCGGTAGCCGCCTTCGCCCTGCGGCGGATCACCGCGCAGCGCGACCAGGTGCCGCACCCCCTCGTCCCAATAGCCGCGCGCAATGTCGAGAATTTCACCGCGCGCCGCACCGATGCAGGTGAGGTGCGGGGCGCCGGTGAGCGTGGTCTCGTGCTGGATGCGCGTCACGACCCGGTGGGTGCGTTCGCGCGTGGAGCCGTCGGCCCCATAGGTGACCGAAACGAAACTGGGTGCGAGCGGTGCGAGGCGTTCGACGGAACTCCACAGGGTCGCTTCCATCTGCTCATCGGCGGGCGGGAAAAACTCGAAGGAGACGCGGATCGGTGCCGCAGCGGTGCTGTTCATGCGGCCCCCGTGCCGCCCTGCAGCGTGGCGGCCGAGCTGCCGCGCGCGAGCGCCGCCAGCACGTGCTCCCCGTCAGCCTCGAGCGGACTTAAGCGCTCGCAGCGCAGCCCGGCCTCGCTCAGCAGGCGCCGCAAGCGCGCGAGCGGGTGCTCGACGATCCGCTGGCGCGAAGTCTCGAGCGCATCGTAGCCCTCGAAGATCCACAACTGACCGTCAGTCGCGAGCGCGCCGCGGGCCAGCTCGAGTGTGCGCGCGAGCGATTGTCCATCCGCCGCCGGGTGATCCAGAATTACAAGCGGAAAGGCGCCGCCCGCGCGGGCGAGGTCCGCCTCGCGCAGCACAGCGAGGCTACCGCCCTCGATGACTCGGCCGGGCAGCGCGTGACGCTCGATGTAGGTCCGGGCCGCCTGGGCGGCGCGGCGTGAGTGCGCGATGGCCACGCACGACTGCGCGGCGTTCACGGCACCCTGCAGCAGCTCCGGGTGGCGCACGCCGACAACGAGCGCGGGGCCAGGGGCGCTGGGCAGCGACGCCGCCGCAATGAACCCCGCGAGCGCTCGCCCGAGCCGCGACTCTCCGAGCCCGACCGCCGCGGGCATGCGCGCGCGGCGCGCGGCGGAGCGATCGCGGAGTAGCTGTTCATCGCGCGGGTCCAGCTGCGCAAGCAGGCCGCCCACGAAACTGGCCGCGTCGGCAGCGCGAGCGATCCGGTAGTGAACCCATTGTCCCTGCCGCTGACGCTCGATCAGTCCCGCCTCACACAGAATCTTCAGATGCCGCGACATGCGCGGCTCGCTCTGCCCGAGCGCCTGCGCCAGATCCGCCACGCTCAGCTCGCCCCGGGCACACAGCGCCAGGAGACGCAGCCGGCTCGGCTCGCCCGCCGCCCGCAGCCAGCGAATCATCCCCGGGGACGTGACCGATTCCATTCAAGTATTGTACAAATCTTTAATTACAGAGCGAAAGGGCCTCTTTTATGGCCATTACTGGATGCAATATCGGTTTGGAATCCGTCTAATATCTCATTAGAGATACAAATGACGGATTAATGGAGTGCGGGAGAGGTCCCCGGGTCCGGGCCCTCCGCAAAAAGCGCCTCGATATCAATCGAATCGAAGCGGTAGGGCCGGTGACAAAACTCGCACGTCACGGTGACCGCCCCCTGCTCGCGCAGCAGGTCGCGGATCTCCCCGGCGCCGAGCGCACGTAGCACCCCGGCCACGCGCCCCGGGCTGCAGCGGCATTCGAAGCGCACCGGTGCGCCGCGAAAGAGCCGCAGATCCCGTCCCGGAAAGGCGCCCGCCAACACGTCCTCCGCAGCCACGCTAAGCAGGCGCTTCGCGTCCACCCGCTCCATACCCTCCTGAGCGTCCTCCCAGGCGGCGCCGGTCTCGTCGACGTCCGTGCTCGCACCGGGCAGCTTCTGCACCAGCACGCCGGCGGCCCGCCCCTCATCTGCCGCGAGGCGCACGCGCGTTGGCAGCTGTTCCGAGGAGGCGAAGTAGGCTTCCAGCGACTGCGCCAGGGAGTCCCCGGCGAGCGGCACAACGCCCTGATAGCGGGTGCTTTTGTCGTACGCCTCCACCGTCACCGTGATGCGCCCTTCGGTGCCGGCGAGCTCGCGAAAGCGCGCCGGGTGCGGCGCGCACGCCGCCAGTGCCGCCTCGTCGCAGCGCGCCACGGCGCGCAGGCGGAAATCGTGCGTGCATTGCGCGACCAGCAGGTTCACCGCCCCGTTGCCCTGCAGCTGGAACGTGAGCGTGCCGCGAAACTTAAGCGTGGCGGCGAGCAGTACCGCGGCGGCCACGGCCTGGCCCAGAAGTTCATTGACTGCCGGCGGATGGTGCGTATGGGCGCGCAGTGCCCGCCACGCACTCTCCACGTGCACCCAGTGGCCGCGCACCGGCCAATCCTCGAAAATGAAGCGACGCACGTGATCGCTGTTGAGCGTGGTTTCGGCTTTCATGGGGTAAGCTCAATGGGGCCCGCGCCGGGCAACTCAATCCCTCATCGCCCGCCGCCGTCGGCTCAGCCGCTGAGCTTCTTCTTCAGCAGCTCATTCAGCTGGGCAGGATTGGCCTTGCCGCCGGTCGCCTTCATGACCTGGCCGACAAAAAATCCAAACAACTTGTCCTTGCCCGAGCGGTATTCGGCCAGCTGACCGGGGTTCTTCGCCAACACCTGATCGATCACGCCCTCGATGGCGCCGCTGTCGGTGATCTGGCGCAGGCCTTGGCCTTCGATCACCGCATCCGCGCTCGAGCCGTCCGCCCACATGGTCTCGAAGACCTCCTTGGCGATCTTGCCCGAGATGGTCTGATCACTGATGCGCGCGAGCAATCCGGCCAGGTGCGCCGCCGGCAGCTTGCCCGAAGCGATATCCAGGTTGTCCTTGTTCAGCGCCGCGGCGAGTTCGCCCATCACCCAGTTGGCGGCGAGCTTCGGTTCCTTGGGTACGGCGCGCACCACTTCCTCGTAGTAAGCGGCGAGCTCGCGGCTTGCGGTAAGCACGCCCGCGTCGTACGCCGAGAGGCCGTATTGCGCGGCGAAACGCGCCGCCTTCTGGTCGGGCAGCTCCGGGAGCGTGGCGCGCACGGACTCGATGAACGCGGCATCCAGCTGCACCGGCAGCAGGTCAGGGTCGGGAAAGTAACGGTAGTCGTTGGCCTCTTCCTTGGAGCGCATCGAGCGCGTCTCGGCCTTGTCCGGATCGTAGAGCCGTGTCTCCTGGATCACCTTGCCGCCGGACTCGAGCAGCTCGATCTGGCGGGCGATCTCGTAGTTGATCGCCCGCTCGACGAAGCGGAACGAGTTCAGGTTCTTGATCTCGGCGCGTGTGCCGAGCTTCTCCGTCCCCGCCGCTCGCACCGACACGTTGGCGTCGCAGCGGAACGAGCCTTCCTGCATGTTGCCGTCGCAGATCTCCAGATAGCGCACCAGCGTGTGCACCTTCTTCATGTACGCCACCGCCTCCTTGGCGGAGCGCAGGTGCGGCTCGGACACAATCTCCACCAAGGGCGTGCCGGCGCGGTTCAGATCGATGCCCGTGACGCCCGGGAGCCCTTCGTGCAGGGACTTACCGGCATCTTCCTCGAGGTGCGCGCGCGTCACGCCGATGCGCTTGGCGGTGCCATCATCGAGCACGATGTCGAGCGCGCCCGCAGCGACGATCGGCAGCTCGTACTGGCTGATCTGGTAACCCTTCGGCAGGTCCGGGTAGAAGTAGTTCTTGCGCGCGAACACCGAATGCGTTGCGATGCGCGCGTTGAGCGCAAGTCCGAGCTTCACCGCCATGCGCACCGCCTCGCCGTTGAGCACCGGCAGCACGCCCGGGTAGCCAAGGTCGACGAGATTCGCCTGTGAGTTCGGCGCGGCGCCGTAGGCGGTCGCGGAGCCAGAGAAGATCTTCGACTGCGTAGCAAGCTGCGCATGGATCTCCAGCCCGATGACGGTCTCCCACCCGCTCATGCGTAGCCCTGCGGGATACGGGTGTGCCAGTCGGTGAGGCGCTGGAACGCATGGGCCACCTGCAACACCCGCGCCTCGCTGAAGTGCGGTCCCACGACCTGCAACCCCACGGGCAGATCATTCACGAACCCACACGGCACCGACACGGCCGGCAGGCCGGCCAGATTGGCGCCGATCGTGTAAATGTCGTTCAGATACATCGTGATGGGATCGGCGGTCTTGGCGCCGATGGCGAAGGCCGGCGTCGGGGTCGTCGGCCCGATGAGCACGTCCACGCTCTGGAAGGCGTGGATGAAGTCCGCGTTGATCAGCTGTCGCACGCGCTGCGCCTTCAGATAGTACGCATCGTAGTAGCCGGCTGAGAGCACGTAGGTGCCGGTCATGATGCGCCGCTTGACCTCGGCCCCGAAGCCCTCCCCGCGCGAGCGCCCGTACAGGTCCTGCAGATCCTTCGGGTTCTCGCAGCGATGCCCGAAGCGCACGCCGTCAAAGCGCGCAAGATTCGAGGAGCACTCGGCGGGCGCCACCACGTAGTACACCGGCACCGACAGCGGCAGGTGCGGCAGGCTCACCTCGGTGAGCTTGGCGCCGAGGCGCTCATAGATCGCGAGCGCGTCGCGCACGCGCTTCTCGTTCTGTGCGTCCAGTCCCTTGTCGAAGAACTCCCTGAGCAAGCCGATCTTGAGGCCGCTGAGCGGCTGCTCGAGCCCCGCCACGTAGTCCGGCACCGGCGTATCGACGCTGGTGGAGTCGTTGGCATCGAAGCCGGCCATCTCGCGCAGCATCAGAGCCGCATCCGCCGCGCTCGCGGTGAGCACGCCGCCCTGATCCAAACTCGAGGCAAAGGCGATCATGCCGTAGCGTGACACGCGTCCGTAGGTGGGCTTGAAGCCGGTAATGCCACACAGCGCTGCCGGCTGGCGGATCGAGCCGCCGGTGTCGGTGCCGGTCGCGCCCGGCACCAGGCGCGCGGCCACGGCGGCCGCGGATCCGCCCGAAGACCCGCCCGGCACCAGCGCCGGGTTCCAGGGGTTGTGCACCGGGCCGTAGTAGCTGGTCTCGCTCGATGAGCCCATCGCGAACTCATCCATGTTCGTCTTGCCGAGCAAGACCGCGCCGGCCGCCTTGAGCCGTGCAACCACGGTCGCGTCGTACGGGGACACGAAGTTATCGAGCATGCGCGAGCCGCAGGTGGTGCGCACCCCTTGCGTGCAGAAGATGTCCTTGTGGGCAATCGGCACGCCGGTGAGGGCCCCGCCGTCGCCGGCGGCGAGCGCGCGATCGGCGGCCTGTGCATCGCGCAGTGCCTGCTCGCGCGTCACGGAGATGAACGCGTTGAGCGTGCCTTGATGCTGGTCGATGCGTTGCAGGCAGGCGCGCACCAGCTCGACGCTCGAGAAGCGGCGCGCACGCAGCCCTGCGGCAAGCTCCGTCAAGGTGTTGCGGTGCCAGTCGCTCACGCGCACCTCACTCGATGACCTTGGGAACGAGGTACAAGGCGGCAGCCACCTGTGGCGCGTTCGCCTGGTACTCCTCGTGCCGATCGGTCTCGGTCACCACATCTAGGCGCAGGCGCTGCGAGAGCCCCGGCAGCGGATGGGCCATCGGCGTGACATTCGCGGTGTCCAGCGCGTCAAGAGCACCGATGAAATCGAGGATGCTCGAGAGGCTCGTCTGGTAGACCGGGATCTCGGTTGAGCTCAGATCAAGGCGCGCCAGGGCGGCGATGCTCGCGATCTGCTCGCGGGTAAGGGCCATAGGAAGTTCGCGATACGCGTGGAGAACTGAGAAAACCAGCGCAAAATCATACATGTTGCCTTGCTCAATGTCCTGTCGGTTGCTAGATTACGCGCCACTTTCTGGGGTCCCCCGCCGCACACTTTCCGGTCGCTTCATGCTCAAACGCCTGCGCGGATATTTCTCCAGCGATCTGTCGATCGATCTGGGCACTGCCAACACGCTCATCTACGTGCGCGAGAAGGGCATCGTGCTCAATGAGCCCTCGGTGGTCGCGGTCCAGGATGAGCCCGGCCGGGGCAGCAAGGTGATCGTCGCCGTCGGCACCGAGGCGAAGGCCATGCTCGGGCGCACCCCGGGGCACATCACGGCGGTGCGCCCCATGAAAGACGGCGTCATCGCGGACTTCACCTACACCGAGAAGATGCTGCAGTTCTTCATTAATAAGGTGCACGGCAACCGGATGCTCAAGCCCTCCCCGCGCGTGCTGGTGTGCGTGCCGTTCGGTTCCACGCAGGTGGAGCGGCGCGCCATCCGCGAGTCCGCCGAGGGTGCCGGAGCACGCAATGTCGCGATCGTGAGCGAGCCGATGGCGGCAGCGGTGGGTGCCGGGCTACCGGTGCACGAGGCGCGCGGCTCGATGGTGCTTGATATTGGCGGGGGCACCTCCGAGGTCGCCGTGCTGTCGCTAAACGGCGTCGTGTACGCGAACTCTGCGCGCATCGGCGGCGATCGCTTCGACGAGGCGATCATGAACTACGTGCGCCGCAACTACGGCATCCTCATCGGGGAAGCCACCGCCGAGCGCATCAAGATCGAGATCGGCTCGGCCTACCCCGGGCAGCAGGTGCGGGAACTGTCGGTCAAGGGCCGTAACCTCTCTGAGGGCGTGCCGCGCAGCTTCACGCTCAACAGCAACGAGATACTCGAGGCGCTGCAGGAGCCGCTGCAGAGTATTGTGAGCGCGGTCAAGCAGGCCCTCGAGCAGACGCCACCGGAACTCGGCGCCGACGTCGCCGAGCGTGGCATCGTGCTCACTGGCGGCGGCGCACTGCTGCGCGACATCGATAAGCTTCTCACCGAAGAGACCGGCCTGCCGGTGGTCGTGTCGGACGATCCGCTCACCTGCGTGGCGCGCGGTGGCGGGCGCATTCTTGAGCTGATGGATGAACTGGGGCCGGGACATTTCGGCCTTGAATAGCGCGAGGAGCGCGTAAAGCTGAGTGGCCGCCTTCGGAACAGCCGGCAGACCGCTTCAGGGCCGGGGCGGCTCCGGTTTTCGCTTTACTCTCTACGCGCTGCTCGCGGTCGTCACCATGTACTTCGACCAGCGCGGGCACTACCTCGAGCAGGTGCGCTACGTGCTGCAGGCGGCCGCTTACCCGATCCAGCTGGCCGTGAGTTCCCCGCCCGCCGCTTGGCGCTGGCTCAAAGACAGCTTCGAGACCCGCGCTGCGCTGCAGGCTGAAAACCAGCGCCTGCGCACGCAACAGCGTGACCTGGAGTTGCGCGCCATGCGCTACGAGGCACTGGCGCGCGAGAACGGCGAGCTGCGCGGCCTAGAGGCCGCGCTGCCACCGGTGGCCGATCGCTGGCTGGCGGCCGAAATCGTCACCGTGCAGGTGAACGGACTGCGGCAGCGGCTGCTCTTGAACCGCGGGGCCGCCAACGGAGTCTTCAAGGGCCAGGCGGTGCTCGATGACAAGGGCCTGATCGGTCAGACCACCCACGTCGGTCCCTGGAGCGCCGAAGTCATCCTGATCACCGATCCCGAGCACGCGGTGCCGGTGCGCATCGAACGCACCGGGCTGCGCACCATCGCGGTCGGGGCGGCAGATACCACCTCACTCGCGCTGCCCTACCTGCCCGCCAACGCCGACATCAAAAACGGCGACCTGCTCGTGACCTCCGGTTTGGGCGGGGTGTTCCCCGAGGGCTACCCGGTGGCGCGCGTTACCGAAGTGCATCGCGACGCGGTGCAGCCGCTCGCCCAAGTGCGTGCCGCCCCGCTCGCCCACATCGACACCGACAGCGAGCTCATGCTGGTCTGGTTCCGCGCCGATCACCCGGCAGCCCCGGCAGCCCCCGTGACGGATGCCAAATCCAACACCGTAGGAGAGCTCAAAAGCGGTGACGCTTCGCTGCAGCCACAGGCGGCTACGCACGCGAGCCCGGCCCCGAGCGCGCCGCCGGCGCCCTCAGCCCCCGCACCGACGCCGGACGCCTCGCGGGGGCAGCCGTGAGCATCGACTCACGCGCCCGGCTCATCCTGAGTGCCCTCGTGGCCCTCGTGCTCACCGCGCTGCCGCTGCCACCGTGGGCGGACATGGTGCGTCCGCAGTTCCTGGTACTGACGGTGCTGTACTGGTCGGTGAACGCCCCGCGTACCGGGGGCATCGGCTTTGGCTTCTTTGCCGGCCTGATGCTCGATGTGTTTCAGGGACCGGTGCTCGGGGAGCACGCACTCGCCCTGGCGCTCATCGCCTACATCGGCGTGCGCGAGCACCAGCGCATCCGCTCGAAGCCTGCCTTCCAGCAGGCGCTGATTGTGTTCGCCGCGCTAGTCATGTACGAGGTGGTACTGTTTGCGATCGACGGCTGGACCGGGCACCCGGTCACCAGCCCGCTGCGCTGGATTCACACCGTGACCGGTGCCCTGATCTGGCCGCCGGCGGCGGCTATTCTCGCCTACGGCGCGGGACGGCGCGCGTGAATGGCACTATTGCGCGCCGCCTGACTCTGACGGATTGAACCATGCCCGCCGTGCGCATCAAGGATCACTGGCGCGAGCAGCGCCTCTTCGATCAGCGCTCGCTGATCTGCGCCGTGCTCATGGGGCTGGCGACCTTGGGGTTGCTGGCGCGCCTGTTCGTGCTGCAGGTGAGCCGCCACGACTACTACGCGGAGCTCTCCCAGGGCAACCGCGTGCGTACCGAGCCAATCCCGGCGGCCCGTGGGCTGATTCTGGATCGCTCAGGCGAGGTGATGGCGGGCAGCCAGCCGGCGTACCAGCTGGAACTGGTGCCCGAGGAAGTGCCGGACGTGGCGCAGACGCTCGAGAGCCTGGTGCAGATCGGCTTGATCCGCGCCGAGGACGTGGATGAGCTTGAGCGCACGATCGATTCCAGCCGCGGTTTCGACAGCGTGCCGATCCGCCTGCGCATGTCGGACGAGGACGTCGCGCGCTTTGCCGTGCGGCGCTTCGAGTTTCCGGGTCTGGACATCAAGACGCGCCAGACCCGCTGGTACCCGAACGGCAATCTCGCAGTGCACGCCCTCGGCTACGTCGGCGCGATTAGCGAACAGGATCTGAAGCATATCGATCGCGCCACCTATGCGGGCACCTCGCTCATCGGCAAGCTCGGAGTCGAGAGCGCCTACGAGCAGAAACTGCACGGCAGCAACGGCTTTCGCGAAGTGCTGGTGAACGCCCAGGGCCGTTCGGTGGAGCGCCAGGGGCCCTTCACGCAGGACCTGCGCACCAAGGCGCCGACCCCGGGGACGGATCTGGTGCTGTCGATCGATCTGAAGGTGCAACGCGTCGCCGAAGCGGCCCTCGCCGGTCATCGTGGGGCGGTGGTGGCGCTTGATCCGAACAACGGCGACGTCATTGCGCTCGTGAGCCTGCCGGGATTTGACCCGACCTACTTCGGCCGCGGCATCACGGCCCGCGAATACGCCGCGCTGCAGAACGACATCGACAAGCCGCTCTTTAACCGCGCGCTGCGCGGCACCTACCCGCCCGGCTCGACCATCAAGCCCGGCATCGCGCTCGCCGGCCTCACCTACCATGTGGTGGATCCGCTGGCGCGTAAGTACTGCGCGGGCGAATTCCACCTGCCCGGAAGCGCGCGCATATTCCACGAGTTCCACAACGAGAAGCACGGCTACGTCGACCTCGATGATGCCATCGCGCGCTCGTGCGACATCTACTTCTTCGGGCTCGCCGACGTGCTCGGCGTGGATCGCATCGCCACCTTCCTTGCCCCGTTTGGCTTCGGCAAGCTCACCGGCATCGACATCAGTGGTGAGAAGCCCGGCATCCTGCCCTCGCGCGAGTGGAAGTCCAAGGCCTTCGCCAAGCCCGCCGATCAGATGTGGTTCCCCGGGGAAACGGTGAACCTCGGCGTCGGCCAGGGCTACCTCAACGTGACGCCGCTGCAGCTGGCGCACTACGCAAGCATCCTCGCCACGCGCGGCAAGATCTGGAAGCCGCGTCTGGTCGCCGCCTACCGCGACCAGAGCGGGCAGCTGCATCCGGTGCCGCCGGAGTCCGAAGGCGAGGTTCCGGGCATCTCGGCCGAGGACTGGGCGCGCGTGGTGCACGGCATGATCGGGGTCACGCAGCACGGCACCGCCGCGGCCATCGGCGCGCACGCACCCTACACCTTCGCCGGCAAGACCGGCACGGCGCAGGTGTTCACGGTCGCGCAGAACGAGAAGTACAACGCCAAAACCCTCGATGAGCGCCTGCGCGATCACTCCTGGTTCATCGCCTTCGCGCCGGCGGATGAGCCGCGCATCGCGGTCGCGGTGCTGCAGGAGAACGGCGGCCCGGGGGCGACTGCCGCGGCTCCGATTGCGCGCAAGGTGCTCGACTCGTACCTCCTGGGTGCGGACGGCAAGGTGAAACCGGCGACATGATCTACGAGGAGCTCACTTCCGGTTCGCGCACGCGACGCACGCTCACCGGCGCCGCGCGCGTGTTGTTCGCGCTGAAGATCGATGGCCCGCTGGTCGTGGGGCTCGCCCTGATCGCCGCCTACGGGCTCGTGGTGCTCTACAGCGCCTCCGGCCAGAGCATGCCGACGATCGCGCGCACCGCCGCGCGGCTTGGCATCGGCACGGTGGCAATGCTGCTGCTCGCGCAGATCAATCCGAACTTCCTGCGCCGCTCGACGCCGTGGCTGTACGCGGGCGGCTGCTTCCTGCTCGTCATCGTCGCCGCCATCGGCCACATCGGCATGGGCGCGCAGCGCTGGCTTGACCTTGGACTGTTTCGCTTCCAGCCCTCCGAGCTCATGAAGCTCGCCGTGCCGATGATGTGTGCCTGGTACCTGCAGGAGCGGGCGCTGCCGCCGAGCTGGGGCTCGCTCACGATCTTAAGCGTGCTCATCCTGCTGCCGGTGGCGCTTGTGGTGGTGCAGCCCGACCTCGGTACCGCGGCACTGATCGCGATCGCCGGCGCCCTGGTCATCATCCTCGCGGGCCTGCGGCTGCGCGTGATGGCGGTCTTGCTCGCGCTCGCGGCGGTCGGCGCCTGGTTCGGCTGGAGTTTCATGCACGACTATCAGCGCAAGCGCGTGCTGACCTTTCTTGACCCGCAGACCGACCCGCTCGGGGCCGGCTACCACATCATCCAGTCGCAGATCGCGATCGGCTCGGGCGGGGTGTTCGGTAAGGGCTGGATGATGGGCAGCCAGGCGCAGCTTGAGTTCCTGCCCGAGCGCTCCACCGACTTCATCTTCGCCGTCATCGGTGAGGAGTTTGGCCTGGCCGGCCTGCTGGTGCTCCTGGTCCTGTACGTGTTCGTCACCAGCCGCGCGGTCTACCTTGCCACGCAGACGCAGGACACCTTTGCGCGGCTCCTCGCGGGCAGCCTCGCGCTCACCTTCTTCGTCTACGTGTTCATCAACGCCGGCATGGTGAC
This sequence comes from uncultured Pseudomonadota bacterium, assembly GCA_963850955.1. Classification (GTDB taxonomy): domain Bacteria; phylum Pseudomonadota; class Gammaproteobacteria; order Steroidobacterales; family Steroidobacteraceae; genus 13-2-20CM-66-19. Next base: position 1,331,140 of record CAWKMW010000004.1, on the reverse strand, counting down.
CGGTCTGCTGCCGGTGGTCGGCGTGCCACTGCCGCTCGTGAGCTATGGCGGCAGTTCGGTCGTGACGCTGCTTGCCGGGTTCGGTATTCTCATGGCGCTGTATTCACGGCGTAAACTCATCGGATCCTAGTTGAACGCATCCCGCCTCGCGCTCCTTGCGGCTCTCGCCTGCGCTCCGGCGCTCGCCCAGCCCGACACCGCGGCCGCCTTCGATCTGAAGCGCCCGGAGATCGTCGCCTTCGTGAACGAGGTGGCGAGCCGCGACGGCATGAGCCGCAAGGAGGTGCGTGACCTGCTTAAGGCCGCGCAGCCGCAGTCGAAGATCATCGAGGCGATGAACCGCCCGATCGAGAAGGTGGCGCCGTGGTGGGAGTACCGCGACCGCTTCGTGACGCCCGAGCGCATCAACGATGGCGTGCAGTTCTGGGCCGCTCACAAGGAGTCCCTCGAGCGCAGCGCCGCCCAATACCAGGTGCCCCCCGAGTACATCGTGGCAATTCTCGGCGTCGAAACGCACTATGGCCGCAACACCGGCCACTACCGCGCGCTCGACGCCCTGGCCACGCTCGCCTTCGACTATCCGCCGCGGGAGAGATTCTTTCGCAGCGAGCTCGAGGAATTCCTGGTGCTCGCCCGCGAAAACAAGCTCGACCCCCTCACGGTCAATGGCTCGTACGCCGGTGCCTTGGGTGTGCCGCAGTTCATGCCTTCGCAGTACCGGCGCTACGCGGTGGATGCGGACACCAACAAACGACGCGACCTGTGGAACGATTGGGATGACATTCTGGCGAGCGTGGCGAATTACCTGCGCGAGCACGGCTGGACGCCCGGAGGTCCGGTGCTCACCGACGCCACGCTTGAGCCGGATCCGACATTCCAGATCGAGCCGCACAATCTTGAGCTCAACGAGACGGTCGCCAGCCTCGGCAGCCGCGGGGTCAAGGTGGATCTGGAGGTGCCCCCGGACACCCCGGTGGTGCTCATCTCCGCTGAGCAGCGCGACGGCCCGGCCTATCGGGTGGGCTTTCATAATTTCTACGTGCTCAGCCGCTATAACGCGAGCGCGCGCTACGTCATGGCGGTGAACGATCTCGCGCATGCCGTCGCGCGGGGTGTGCAGGGCGCGAGCGCCCCATGATGCCAACGAGGGTGCGCGCTGCACTGCTGGGCTGCTGCGCACTCGCCCTCGCCGCCTGCTCCCTCGGTCCGCGGCGCCCGCCGCCCGTGCCTGCCGGCGCACCCGTCGGCGCACCGGCCGCCGCGGTGCCTGCGCCGCCGGCAAACCTCGAGTCGATTCCGGATGCCGTACCGCGCGCCGAACCGCGCAGCCCCCACGGTAACCCGCCCTTCTACGACGTGCTCGGACAGCGCTATTTCGTGCTGGCAGCCGCCGAGGGCTACAGCGAGCGCGGTGTCGCTTCCTGGTACGGACCGACCTTTCACGGCGTTAACACCTCGAGCGGCGAAACCTATGACATGTACGGCATGACCGGCGCACACAAGACGCTGCCGCTGCCAACGTACGTGCGGGTGACGAATCTGCGCAACGGCAAGAGCGTCGTGGTGCGCATCAACGACCGCGGGCCGTTCGTCGCCAACCGCCTGATCGACCTCTCGTACAGCGCCGCCGCCAAGCTCGACATGCTGCGCGAGGGCACAACGCTCGTGGAGGTGCGGGCGCTCACCCTGGGAGTGCCCGACACCCTCACCCGCAGCAGCGCCGTGCCGCCGGCGGAACTGTACGTTCAGGCCGGCGCCTTCGCCGACGAGCAAAATGCGCAGCGCCTGCTCGAGCGCCTGCATGCCGCAGGATTGGCGAGCGCCTTCGTGCTCTCCCCGATCGTCAACAAGTCGCACCTCTATCGCGTGCGCCTCGGTCCGGTGGCCAACGTCGCAGAGTTTGATCAGCTCGCGAGCCGCCTGCAGTCCCTCGGCGTCGCCGATGCGCGGCTGGCGAACGACTGAACGCTCCGGACGTGGCGCAGGTCCCTCAAGCGCGGTGCGCTTAGGCTAAAATACGGGGTTTTCGGCCCCTCAATCGAAGGAAACCCTCACCCGTGCTTCGTTCATTGCTCAATGCGTGCTTGCTCTTCACCTGCGCTGTCGCAACTGCCGCGCCGCCCGCCGCTGCGGTTCCCGTCCCTGCCGTTCCCGCCGCAAGCGCTGCGGCGAGCGCAGCGCCGATCCCCGCGCCGCCGCCGATCGATGCGCGCTCCTACATCCTTCTCGACTACCAAAGCGCACGCGTGCTCGCGCAGTCGCACGCGGATGACCGCGCAGAACCGGCCAGCCTCACCAAGCTCATGAGCGCTTACGTGGTGTTCAAGGCGCTCGCAGAGAATCGCCTGAAGCTCACCGACATGGTGACGATCAGCGAGCATGCGTGGCGCGCCGAGGGCTCGCGCACCTTCGTGCAGGTCGGCACGCAGATCCCGGCGGACATCCTCATCAAGGGCATGATCGTGCAATCGGGCAACGATGCGACCATCGCGCTCGCCGAGCGCGTCGGGGGCACCGAGGCGGCCTTCGCGCAAATGATGAACGAGTACGCACGCCGCCTGGGCATGAAGAACAGCAACTTCCAGAACAGCGACGGGCTGCCGGCGCCCAATCACTACACCACCGCGTCCGACGTCGCGATCCTGGCGGCGGCGCTGATCCGCGACTTTCCACAGTACTACCCGCTCTTCAGCCTCAAGCAGTTCATGTGGAACAACATCCGTCAGGACAACCGTAACGGCCTGCTCGAGAAGGATCCCACGGTGGACGGACTAAAGACCGGACACACCGACAGCGCGGGCTTTTGTCTGGCGAGCTCCGCCAACCGCAACGGCATGCGCCTGATCTCCGTCGTGATGGGAGCGCCGAGCGTCAAGGCGCGCGAAGAGGCGAGCGCAGCGCTCCTGAGTTACGGCTACACGTTCTTCGAAACGCTGCGCGTGAAAGGCGCCCGGGAGACGATCCTCAAGCCGCGTGTCTACAAGTCGACGGCCGAGTTTGCCGACCTGGGCGTGCCCTTCGACGTCTACGCCACCGTCGGCCGCGGCCAGGGCGCCACCTTGAAGACCGCCACGCATCTGACCACTGAGCCGCTCATCGCGCCGCTCGCCGCCGGTGTCGCGGTGGGTGAGTTCACCGTCACCGACGCCACCGGTGCCGTCGTGGCGCGCGCCCCGCTCGTGCCCTTTGCTGCGGTACCGCTCGGCGGCTTGTGGACGCGCACCCTGGACAGCATCGCGCTCTGGTTCCACTGACACACGGAGCAACCATGGCTGAACCGCTGCCCCTGTGCTACCTGAACGGCGCGTACCTGCCGCTGCGCGAGGCGCGCGTCTCGCCACTCGACCGCGGCTTCCTGTACGCGGACGGGGTCTACGAGGTGATGCCCGTATACGCGGGGCGCCCGTTTCGCTTTGGCGCGCACCTGGAGCGGCTCGGGCGCAGTCTTGCGGGCATTAGCCTCGAGGATCCGCACACGCGCGCGCAGTGGCGCACGATTCTCGGGGGCCTGATTGAGGGCAACGGCGGCGGCGATCAGTACGTGTACTGGCAGGTGACGCGCGGCGCGGAGTACGGCCGCAACCACGCGCCGCTGCCGCGCATCGAGCGCACGGTGTTTGCCTTCTGCGCGCCGCTGCCGGTGAACTCCGCGAGCGTGCTGGAGAAGGGTGTCAGCTGTATCACCGCCGTGGATACGCGCTGGGCGCGCTGCGACATCAAGTCCATCGCGCTGCTCGCCAACGTGTTGCTGCGGCAGCTGGCGGTGGATGCCGCGGCCAGCGAAACCATCTTGCTGCGCGAGGGGGAGCTGATGGAGGCCTCATCCTCCGCGGTGCACGTGGTCCTCGGAGGCGAGGTGCTCATGCCGCCGAACTCGCGCCGCATCCTGCCGGGCACCACGCGCTCGGCGGTCGAAGAGATGGCCGTGCGTGCCGGGGTCACCTGCCGCATCGTCCCGGTGAGCGAGGCGCAGCTGCGCGCGGCCGACGAGGTGTGGCTTTCGGCCGCCACGCGCGAGCTGCAGCCGGTGACCGCGATCGACGGACACGTCGTGGGCACGGGCCGGCCCGGCCCGGTCTGGCGCCGGGTGTACGATGAGCTGCAGCGCTACAAGCGCGAACTGGCCGGTACGCCCTGGTGAGCGCGGCGGGTGGCCTTCAGTTTCCCACCGACTACCCGCTGAAGGTCCTCGGGCGCCCCGCGGACGAGTGGCGCGCGCGGGTGCACGCGATCGTGCTGCGCCACGTCCCCACCCTGGAGCCGCAGCGGATGAGCGAGCGCTTAAGCGCCAACGGCAACTTCGTTTCCATTTCCTACCTGCTGCGGGCCGAGAGCCGGGCGCAGATCGAAGCCTTGGTGCGCGAGCTTCAGGCCTGCGAGGGCGTCGTGATGCTCCTCTAGCAGGCTGTTGAAAATTGCCACGCATGCGTCACAGTACGACCAACGCGGTTGATGATGGATGAGCAGCATGCGCGGAACGGATATGGATCAAGGTGGCCTCTTCAGCTATGTCTCGATGGAGAAGCGGATACCGCCGACGCATCCGCTGCGCAGGATCCGAGCGCTGCTGGATGAGGCGCTGGGCTCGATGAGCCGGGACTTTGACCGGGTATACGCCGACGGTGGTCGCGAGTCGGTAGCCCCCGAGCGCCTGGTGCGGGCTCTGGTGCTGCAGGTGCTGTACTCGATCCGCTCCGAACGACTGTTGTGTGAGCAGCTGGACTACAACCTGCTGTTCCGCTGGTTCGTGGGGCTGTCGATGGATGATCGGATCTGGGATCACTCGACCTTCACCAAGAACCGCGACCGGCTGATCGAGGCCGGGGTAGCGCGCAAGCTCCTGCGGCGCATCGGCCGGCGTGCCCGGCGCGAGGGGCTGCTGTCTGCGGAGCACTTCAGCGTCGATGGCACCCTGATTGAGGCGTGGTCGGCGGTCAAGAGCATGCGCCGGCGCGATGGCAAGGACGATCCACCGCCCCCAGGACGCAACCCGCACGTAGACTTCCATGGCGAGCGACGCACGAACGAGACGCATGTGGCCCCGCATGAGCCGCAGGCGAAGCTGTTCAAGAAGAGCCAGGGCCAGGCCGCGAAGCTGTGCTACATGGGGCACGTGTTGATGGAGCACCGTCAGGGTCTGCCCGTCGATGTCGAGATCACCGAGTCGAGCGGATTTGCCGAACGCGAGGCAGCGCTCAGGATGCTCAAGCGCCAGGCAGCGCGCACCGGCAGAACGGTGGCCGGGGACAAGTGGTATGACACCCGTGGCTTCGTCGCCGCCTGCCGTGAGCTGGGTGTGACGCCGCACATCGCCCAGTCGCTCAAGCGTGCGGGCGGCTCGGCGATCGATGGGCGCACGACGCGCCATCGCGGCTACTTTGCCAGCCAACGCTTGCGCAAGCGCATCGAAGAGATCTTCGGCTGGAGCAAGGACGCCCGGGCACTGCGCAAGATGCGGGTACGCGGTCTGCCGAGCGTGGCCTTCATGGCGACCCTCACGATCGGCTGCAACAGCTTGCTGCGGGTAGCGAAGCTCCTCCCCGATCCGGCACCAGCGTAGGACACGTGTCGATGAAATCAGCCTCAAGCCCTCAAAGACCCCTCGATCCACTCGCGCAGTACGCTCGGATCGGCCAACGCGGCTCGCTGCCACACCCCGAGAGGCTTCAAAAATGAGTCGATCGATCATGCCCGCGTTGATCTATCCCGAATTTTCAACAGCCTGCTAGGAGTGCCGCGGTGTAACCGGTTTGTCACCGGCCGGCAACCCGGTAGACACTGACGCTCAAGGCTGCGCCCCAGTAGCATCGCCGCAATGTCCATCACCCTAGACCAGGTCACCAAGCACTACGCCGGCGTTCCGGTCGTCAACGACGTCTCGCTCGACATCGGCGATGGCGAGTTCTTCGTGCTGCTCGGTCCCAGCGGCAGCGGCAAGAGCACCTTGTTGCGCGCGATTGCCGGTCTCTCCGGCGTCGATCACGGGCGCATCGCGCTGCACGGGCGCGACGTGACGCACGTCGCGGCGCGCAAGCGCGGTGTTGGCCTGGTGTTCCAGAATTACGCGCTCTTTCGCCACATGACGGTGGCCGAGAACATTGAGTTCGCGCTGCGCGTGCGGCATATGCGCGCCCGTGCCCGGCGCCAGCGCCGCCAGGAGCTGCTGCGCCTGGTGGCGCTCGAGGGCCTCGATGAGCGCCTGCCGGCGCAGCTCTCCGGCGGTCAGCAGCAGCGCGTAGCGGTGGCGCGCGCGCTCGCCCACAAGCCTGAGGTGCTGCTGCTGGATGAGCCCTTCGGTGCGCTCGATGCCAAGATCCGCGAGGAGCTGCGGCGCACGATCCGCCAGGTGCAGCGCGAACTGGGCATCACAACCGTGCTGGTCACGCACGATCAGGAGGAAGCGTTCGCGATGGCCGATCGCATCGGCATCATGAACCTCGGGCGCCTGCTGGAGATGGGCGCGCCGCACGAGCTGTATACGCGCCCGGCGACGCGCTTCGTCGCCACCTTCCTCGGCGCCGCCAACCTGATCCTGGCGCGCCGCACGCCCGATGGCATCCAGGTGGGCGCCACCACGGTGGCGCCCGCCGAGCGCGCCGCTGGCGAGCGCGAGAACGAGGTCGTCGCTGTGGTGCGGCCGGAGGAGATCGAGGTGGCGGCGACGCGCGATGCCTTGAGCTCCGGCTTCCTCGCGCGCGGCGTCGTGGATGAGATCGTCTTCACCGGTGCGCTCGAGCGGCTGCGGCTGCGCCTCGAGGAGGGCGCGCAGGCGCCGCAGCTGGCCTTCGGCGATGGCGAAGCCAACGCCGCCTTGCAGGTGACGCGCACGCTCCACGAGCAGCGTGCCTTCGAGGTGCGCCTCGGACAGTCGGTCGCGGTCGGCGTACGACGCGTGCACGTGCTGCCGACGCCCCTGTCGAGCTTCACCGCCTGCGCCCCAAGCACAGAGCTCGCCCAGAGACTCAGCCGCCAGGGGCTGCTCAGCGAGCTCGCCGCGCGCATGAAGACCCGCATCGCCACGCGTACCGAGCCGCAGCTCGGGCTCCCCGAGGCGCCCTGCCCGGCCGCCGACACGTTCGTGGGTACGACGGTGATCGCCGCGTATCCGGACAGTGCACAGCGCGCCGAGTGGCTGCTGCGCCGCGGCGTGAAGGACCTCTTGGTGCTGCCCGATGAAGCGCGCGCACCGCAGCGCGTGCTCATTCACTGGATCGGGGACGCCGCGCGCAGCGCGACGCTGGCCGTGTCTGCGAGCCTGCTGCGCCACGTGCCGGCCGAAGCGGTGTACGTGGGCATCTTTCCCGGGCAAGCGGAGGGCGCGGCACAGCCGCAGGGCATGCGCGAACTGCTCGACGCGCGCTCGGAGGCGCAGTTGGCGCACGGCCTGGAGATGCGCACGGAACTGCACTTTGGCGACGCCGAGGAGGAGCTGGCACGCCGCCTCGCCGACAGTCCGGGGCAGATGTTGATCGTGGGGGTGAGTCACCTCACGCGCTTCACGCAGCGCTTCCGCACCCTGCTCGACGGCGGTCGCTGGCCCGTGCTGATCGTGCACCGGGGTGCCGCGTGAGTCTGCGCCAGCCGAGCATCCTGCCGGGCTTCGGGCTCACGTTCGGCTTCACTACGGTCTTCCTCAGCACCATCGTGCTGCTGCCGCTTGCCGCCTTGGTGCTCATGGCCGCTTCCATGCACTGGAGCGATTTCCTCAACACCGTCCTGAGCCCGCGCGCGCTCGGTTCCTACCGGCTCTCCTTCGGCGCCTCCTTGCTGGCGGCCTCGATCAACCTCGTCTTCGGCTTCATCATCGCCTGGACCCTGGTGCGCTACGAGTTTCCGGGCCGCAAACTGATCGATGCCCTGATCGATATGCCCTTCGCCCTGCCCACGGCGGTCTCGGGTATCGCGCTGACGACGGTGTTTGCGCAGAACGGCTGGATCGGGCGCTACCTGGAACCCTTAGGGATCAAGGTGGCCTACACCTGGATCGGCGTCACGCTCGCCCTCACCCTCATCAGCATGCCCTTCGCCGTGCGCGCGGTGCAGCCGGCACTGCTCGAGGTGCAGCGGGAGCTGGAGGAAGCGGCCGAGACCCTCGGCGCGGGGCGCTTCTATGTGTTCCGGCGCATCATCCTGCCGACTATCCTGCCGGCGCTGCTCACCGGCTTCACGCTGTCCTTCGCGCGCGCCGTCGGGGAATACGGCTCGGTGATCTTCATCTCCGGGAATCTGCCGATGAAGACCGAGATCACCCCGCTCCTCATCGTCATTCACCTGGAGCAGTTCGACTATCGCGGTGCTGCGGCGCTGGGCGTTGTGATGCTCGTCATCTCCTTCCTGATGCTACTCACCATCAACCTGCTGCAGGCCTGGGGCCGGCGCAGCTACGTGCGGGCGGCACGCTGATGCCCGCGGCCGCCCCCGCCAGCACCTTCACCGCGGAGGCGCGCCGTCCGGGTGAGCACACCTGGGTGTACGCGCTCGTGCGCGGGCTGTGCATCGCGGTGTCGCTCCTCTTTCTGGCCGCGGTGCTGCTCGCCCCGCTCGCCACGGTGTTCGTCATGGCGCTCTCCAAGGGGATCGCCGCTTACCTGCACAGCTTCTCCGACCCGGACACGGCGGCTGCGATCCGTCTCACACTCATCACCGCGGCCGTGGTGGTGCCCGTCAACACGGTGTTCGGGCTGGCGGCCGCCTGGGCTATCGCCAAGTTCGAGTTCCGCGGCAAGAGCGTCCTCATCACGCTCATTGACCTGCCGCTGGCGATCTCGCCGGTGATCTCCGGCATGATCTTCGTGCTGTTATTCGGACTGGACGGCTGGTTCGGCGTGTGGCTGCAAGCGCACAACGTGAGCATCATCTTCGCGCTGCCGGGCATCATGCTCGCCACCATGTTCGTCACCTTCCCCTATGTGGCACGCGAGCTGATCCCACTCATGCAGCAGCTCGGCAACGACGAAGAGGAGGCCGCCATTACCCTCGGCGCGGGCGGCTGGATGACTTTCTTTCGCGTCACGCTGCCCAAGGTGCGCTGGGGCCTGGTGTACGGCATGGTGCTCTGTAATGCGCGCGCCATGGGCGAGTTCGGCGCCGTGTCGGTGGTGTCCGGTCACATCCGCGGTCTCACCAACACGATGCCGCTGCACATCGAGATTCTCTACAACGAATATAACTTCGTCGGTGCCTTCGCGGTCGCCTCCCTCCTCACCCTGCTCGCGGTGCTGACGCTCATCGTCAAGACGCTCGTCGAGCGCACCGGTTACCGCGGGCGCTGAGGCGATGTTCGAGGCACTCGTACGCTGGGCACGCGCGCATCTGCCGGATCCGGCGCGCGCCGGGCTCGGCTGGTGGCTGACCGCGATTCAGCTCGCCCTCGTACTCTTAGTCGGCGGCGGACTGTCCTGGTACGCGAGCGGCATGCTGCACGACCTGGCCGACCAGCAGGGCAAGGCGCGTGTACAGCTCGCGGCGACCACCGCGCGCGAGGACCTGCGACGCATGGTCGAGGATGCGCACGCGACCGCGCGCGCGCTCGCCGACCGCCCCACCCTGCAGCGGCTGCTGGCCGAGGGACAGAACGAGGCGCTGCCGCCGTTCCTGCGCCACTGGTGCGAGGCGGGCGGCGTGGACGCGTGCGCGGTGCTTTCGGGCAAGACCGTGGTCGCCGTGTCCGGCCCGGCGCTTGACTGGCAGCAGATCGTCACGGCCGGCACCGAACAGGGCGGCACTTTCATGGCGTTGCCGGCGACCGAGCGGGTGCCGCTGCTCGGCGCGCGCGCCGCGTTGAGCGACGGCGGGCTCACCGTGTATGTCGTGCGTCGCCTGGATGAGAAGCTCGCGGCCGCCTTAAGCGCGCAGGTGGGCGCCGAGGTGCGTCTTATCGACTACCGCACCTACACGAGCGCGCCGGTGAATGCCTTCACCCCACTTTATGCCGCCGCGCTCGCCGACGGCCACTCCGCCGTGCGGCGCATCGATTCGCAAGAGGTTTATGCCGCGAGCGTGCCCGTGTTCGCCTCAAGCGGAGAGGCCATCGCGCTGATCGAGGCGCTGCTGCCAACGAGCGCGGTGGATGCGCCGGCGCGTCAGCTGGTGCGCAAGCTCCTCACCGCCGCGCTGATTCTCGGCTCGCTCGCGGTCCTCGCGGGCGTGCTGCTCGCGGAGCTCGTGGCCGGCCCGGTGCGCGCCCTGACGCTCGCCGCGACGCGCCTCGGGGCGGGGGATTTCTCCGCCTCGATCCCTCCGGGCGGGGCTGCGGAGGTCGCCGCGCTGGCGCGCACCATGGAGGACATGCGGCGCAACCTCATCGAGCTCACCAGCACGCTGCGGCGGCGCGAGGCGGAGGCGCAAGCGGTCCTCGCCGGCATCGTGGAGGGGGTGTACGCGGTGGATAAGAACCGCATCATCCGCTACCTCAATCCACAGGCCGCGCGGCTGCTGGGCGTGACGCCGGAACAGGCGGTCGGGCGCTTCTGCGGCGATGTGCTGCAGCCGCGTGAGGAAGACGGTCGGCGGCCGTGCGAGTTCCATTGTCCGATCGTCGCCGCGCGTGGCGCTGGCAGCGCCAAGGCGATCGAGCAGCTCGGCGGCCACAACCTCAGCGGGGCGCGCACCACCGTCATCACCAGTGCCGCCCAGGTGGACGGGCTGCAAGTGCAGGTGATCCGCGACGAAACCGAGCTCGAGGCGGTGCGCCGCGCGCGCGATTCGGTGCTGGCCAACATCTCGCACGAGTTCCGTACGCCACTCGCCGCGCAGCTGGCCTCCATCGAGCTGTTGCTCGCCGGGCTCGACAGCATGCCGGCGGTGAAGCAGCGGCAACTGGTCGCGTCACTCGAGCGCGGCACGCTGCGCCTCACGCAGCTCATCGACAACCTGCTCGAGAGCGTGCGCATCGAGTCCGGGCAGCTCGCGATCCGCCGGCAAAGCGTGGCGCTCGCCGAGGTGGTGGCGGACGCCGAGGCGCTGGTCGGCTCACTGCTCGCGCAGCGCGGCCAGCAGCTCGCGGTGCAGCTGCCCGAGGATCTGCCGCTCGTGGCCGGCGACAAGACGCGCCTGACGCAGGTGTTCGTGAACCTGCTGGCCAACGCCAACAAGTTCGCGCCCGAAAACAGCACCGTGCACGTCGGCGCCGCGCGGCGCGACGGGCAACTTCTGGCCTGGGTCGAGGACGAAGGCCCTGGGCCGGCCGCGGGCGAGAGCGAGGCGCTCTTTGCCCGCTTCCGCCGCGGCGGCACCGAGCCTGAGCCGGCGGGCCTCGGGCTCGGGTTGTGGCTCGTAAAGTCGATCATCGAGCGCCACTCAGGCAGCGTAACCTTCGAGCGCACAGCCGCGGGACGCACGCGATTCACGCTCACTCTACCGGTGGAGACTGCCGAACGATGAAGGTCCTGGTTGCCGACGACGACGCGGATCTGCGCGATCTGATCGCTTTCACCTTGAGCCAGGCGGGCTATCTCGTCATCAAGGCCGGCGATGGTCCGGCGGCGCTCAAGCGCTTCGCGGAAGAATCCCCGGACCTCATCGTGCTCGACATCAACATGCCCGGACTGACGGGCTTTCAGGTGTGCGAGGCGGTGCGCCGTCGCTCGCGCGTGCCGGTAATGATGCTCACCGTGCGCGGCGAAGAAGAAGACCTGGTACGCGCCTTGGATCTCGGCGCCGATGACTACCTGAACAAACCCTTCAGCCCGCGCACGCTGCTCGCGCGCATCAAGGCGCTGTTGCGCCGTGCCGGCATGGAGAGTAGCGCCCCGCTCGCCGCCGGCCGGGTGGCGCTCGATCTGGAGGAGTACACCGCGCGCATCGGCACCGCTGCGCCGGTGCGGCTCACGAAACTCGAACTGCGCCTCTTGCAGATGCTGCTCGCGAATGCCGGTCACACGGTGAACTCGGATCGCCTGCTGGTGCAGGTGTGGGGTCATCGCAGCGGCGGTGACCGCCAGCTGCTCAAACAGCTGGTGCATCGGCTGCGCCAGAAGATCGAAGCGGATCCTGCCGCACCGACGCTGCTGCTCACCGCGGCGGCGGGCTACAAGCTCATCGTCGACTAAGAGCGCGGCACGTGCGCCGCTGCACCTACGGCGCGCTGATCTGATCGAACACGCCGCCCTCCTTAAAGTGCGTGCTCTGCGCCTTGGTCCAGCCGCCGAAGTCGGCAATCGTCGCCAGCTTCAGCTGCGGGAACTGCTGCGCGTAATGCGCCGCCACTGCTGCATCGCGCGGCCGGTAGAAGTTGTGCGCGATGATCTCCTGCCCTTCCTTGCTGTAGAGGTAACCCAGATACGCCTGCGCCACCTCGCGTGTGCCGCGGCGTAGCGCCACGGCATCGACCACCGCCACCGGCGGCTCGGCGAGGATGCTCACCGAGGGCACGATGATCTCAAACTTGTCGGCGCCAAGTTCGCGCCGTGCCAGCATGGCCTCGTTTTCCCACGCGATGAGCACATCCCCCAGGCCGCGCTGCGCGAACGTGATGGTCGAGCCGCGTGCCCCGGCGTCCAGCACCGGGACATTCTTATACAGGCGCCGCACGAACTCACGAGCGCTCGCCTCGCTGCCGCCCGGCTGCGCGAGCGCCCAGGCCCAGGCGGCAAGGTAATTCCAACGGGCGCCGCCGGAGGTCTTGGGGTTGGGCGTAATGACCGCCACCCCCGGGCGCGTGAGATCGCCCCAGTCGTGGATGCCTTTGGGATTGCCGGCGCGCACCAGGAGCACGACGGTGGAGGTGTAGGGGGAGCTGTTATCAGGGAGCAGGCTCTGCCAGTTAAGCGGCAAGAGCTTCGCGGAGGCCGCAATGGTGTCGATGTCTGAGGCCAACGCCAGCGTGACGACGTCCGCCTGCAGACCTCCGACCACCGAGCGCGCCTGGCTGCCCGAGCCCCCGTGCGACTGATCGATGCGCACGTCCTGCCCGCTCTTCGCCTTCCAATAGCGGGCGAAGGCCGCGTTGAAATCGACGTATAGCTCGCGGGTGGGATCGTAGGAAGCGTTCAGCAGCGTCACGCGCGTGGGCGAGTTGCCCTGCTCCTGGCAGCCGCCGAGCAGGCTTACGAGGACGGCGAGGGTGCACACGAGCGCTCGGGTAAGCGGAACAAGTTTCATCGCGTGATGCTAGCGATGCTCAGGGGTGCTGTCAGTCGAGGGCCGGTTACAGCACGGTCACGGCGGCAAAGCCGAGCGCGCCTCGCAGGTGCGGCTCGAGCGCCGCGGCTGCCTCACCGACCGAAGCCGGGCCACCCAGCCGCGACAGCTGCGTCATTCTCAGGCCCTGGTAGCCGCACGGGTTGATGCGACCGAACGGCTCCAGGTCAAGCGCCACGTTCAATGCCAGGCCGTGATAGCTGCCGTTGCGGCGCACGCGCACGCCGACGCTTGCAAGCTTTTCCCCCGCCACGTACACCCCGGGCGCCGCACGCCGGCACTCGGCGCGGATGCCGAACTGCGCGGCCAGCGCAATGACCGCGCGCTCAAGGGCCGTGACAAAGTCTCGGATGCCGAGGCCTGCGCGTTTCAGGTCGATGAGCGGATAGACCACGAGTTGGCCGGGACCGTGATAGGTCACCTGTCCACCGCGGTCGATCTGCACGACGGGAATGTCCCCCGGGTCGAGCAGGTGCGCGCGGCTCGCATTCAGGCCGAGCGTGAAAACCGGCGGGTGCTCGAGAAACCAGATCTCATCGGCGCTGCCCGCCGTGCGCTCCTCCGTAAAGCGCTGCATCGCGCGCCAGGTCGGCTCGTACGGCGCCAGACCGAGGTGGCGCACGAGGGGTGTGGGTCGCTCGGGCGGGAGCGCACCCGGCGCAGCCTCGGCGCGCCCCGCAGCAACCGTCTGCGCACTCATGGGGCGAGCGCCGCGTTGTCGAGTCCGGCGTTGTTGCGCATCAGCGCCTGCTCGGCGCGATAGCTCGAGCGCACCAAGGGACCCGAGACGCACTCAAGAAAGCCGAGCGCGAGCGCCTGCGCTCGGTAGAGGTCGAACTGCGCGGGCGTCACGAAACGCTCGACCGGCAGGTGATTGAGGGTCGGGCGCAGGTACTGCCCGAGGGTTACGAGGTCGACTGCGACGGCGCGCAGGTCAGCGAGCGTCGCGGCGATCTCCGCCTCGGTCTCGCCGAGTCCGAGCATGAGGCTGCTCTTGGTCAGCACCGTCGCACGGTGTCGCTTCGCCCCCGCCAGCACCCGCAGAGTCTGCTCGTAGCCGGCGCGCGGGTCGCGCACCGGATGGGTCAGGCGCCGCACCGTCTCGATGTTCTGCGCAAAAACCTCGATGCCCGAATCGACCACCGTCGCCACCGCCGCCAGATCCCCGGCGAAATCCGGCGTGAGCGCCTCCACCGCGGTGCCCGGGTTGCGGCGTTTGATGGCGCGCACGCAGGTGGCATAGTGGGCCGCGCCGCCATCGGGCAGGTCATCGCGGTCGACCGAGGTGAGCACGACGTACTTGAGCTTCATGAGCTCGACCGTGCGTGCCGCGTTCTCGGGCTCCTCGGGGTCGAGCCAGCCGTGCGGGTTACCCGTATCCACCGAGCAGAAGCGGCACGCACGCGTGCACACCGCGCCCATCAGCATGAGCGTCGCCGTGCCTGCGTTCCAGCATTCACCGATGTTCGGGCACTTGGCCTCTTCGCACACCGTCGCCAGGCGGTGTTCCTTGACGAGCGTGCGGACGGTGTTGAATCCGGCGCCGCTCGGGGAGCGCGCCTTGAGCCACGGGGGCTTGCGCGGCGGACTTACGCCGGGGGCCGTGCCGCGCGCCTTGATGCCGTCACGGACCGCCGTAAAGCCTTGAGCGGTAACGTATTTCTCGCCACTGCGTGCCGACGCAGCCTCCGAGACGACCGGGATGTTCTTCAGCCTCGACATGCGCGTCATTCTAGCGCAGACAGCCGTGCCTCCAGCTGCGCGAGCCGCTCCGGGGTACCCACGTCGCACCACGCGCCGCGGTGCACTTCCCCGCGCACCAGGCGCGCGGCGATGGCCCGATTCAGGGGCTGCAGCAGCGGGAAGCGTACTGGGGTGCAGCCGGCGAAGAACTCGGGGCGGTAGATGCCGACATTCGCGTACGTGAGGCGCTCGCTGTCACGATGCACGACCAGGTCCCCTTCCAGGCCGAAGTCCCCGCGCGGATGGTGTGGAGGGTTCGGAATGAGCACCAGGTGCGCGTGTGCCTCAGGCTCGAGCCGCAGACGGCCAAAGTCGAGGTCGGTCCAGATATCGCCGCTGAGGACCAGGAAGGGCTCCGGGCCCAAGAGCGGCAGCGCGCGAAAAATCCCGCCGCCAGTTTCCAGCGGCACCGGCCCCTCCTCGCTGTAGATGAGGCGGAGGCCGAAGTCGCCCCCGGCGCCGAGCGCCTCGCGCAGTTGCTCGCCGAGCCAGGAGAGGTTGATCACGACCTCGCGCACGCCGGCGCGCGCGAGTGCTGCGAGGTGCCAGGCGATCAGGGGGCGCCCGCCGACGCGCACCAGGGGTTTGGGCACGGTGTCGGTGATCGGGCGCATGCGCTCTCCGCGACCGGCCGCGAGGACCATCGCCTTCACGGGTGCCCCTCGGCGGCCGGCGGCCTCAGGGCCGCGGCGTTGGCGGCCGGCAGCAGCGGCACGACGCGTGCCTCGAGCCAGCGCCCGAACGCGCGCAGCTCCGGGTAAAGGGTGCAGGTCTCACGCACGTAATCAAGCGTGCGCGGCAGATCAGGCAGGTAGCCGGGCTTGCCGTCGCGATACCACAGTCGGCAGAAGATCCCGAGCACCTTCACGTGCCGTTGCACACCAATCAGATCAAACCAGCGCAGGAACTGCGCCTCGTCAGCGCCCGCGGCGGCGCCTGCGCCAAGCAGCTGTGCGCGGTAGCGCTGCACCCAGTGCGTGACGCGCGCGCGCGGCCAGGCGATGTAGCAGTCCTTCAGCAGCGACACGAGGTCGTAACCGACCGGACCGCGCAGCGCATCCTGGAAATCGATGATCCCCGGATTGCGTTCGCCGAGCAGCATGAGATTGCGCGCGTGGTAGTCACGGTGCACGAACACCGCCGGCTGTGCGAGCGCCTCGCTGATCAGAAACTCGAACGTGGCCGCCAAGCGCTGCGCCTCCTCCGCGGACAGCGCGAGTGCCAGATGCCGCTCGAGGAACCACTGCGGCATGAGCGACAGTTCGCGCCTGAGTTCGCCGCGCCCGTAGGGTGCAAGCTCGGCGCTCGCCGCCAGGCCGCGTACCTGGATTTGAGCCAGAGCCGCCAGAGCGTCGCGGTACATCGGCTCCGGGTCATCACCGGCGTTGAGCCGGGCCAGATACTGCGTGTTGCCCAGGTCCTCAAGCAACAGTAGTCCGCGCGCCACGTCGCTCTCGTACACGTGCGGCACGTGCACGCCGATGCCTTCGAGCAGGGCGCTGACTTTGAGGTAGGGGCGCACGTCCTCCTTGTCCGCCGGTGCGTCCATCACGATGTAGGTTGCGCGCTCAAGAAAGACGCGGAAGTAACGCCGGAAGCTGGCGTCGCCGGAAGCCGGCTGCAGGGAGCGCACCGGCAGGCGCAGCGCACTCGTCAACCAATCCGTAATCAGCGCGAGTCGCGCGTCGGTTTCAAGCATGTGAGGCGGCGAGGTTTTTCAGCCCGCGTTGCTATGGCGCGCCATTATAATGCCGGCCTTCATGCCGCGTCCGAGCCCATTCCTCCTCGCACTCATCTGGTTCGGCGGTTGCATGCCGACGGCGCGCGCGGCCGACCCTCCTTGCCCATCGCAGATCAACCTGAGCGTCTCGGCGGCCGCGGCCGCTGCCCAGCCCGCCCCAGGCGCCGCTGCGGACAACACTGTGGACATCTCGAGCAACGCCGCCACGGTCGGGGTGGACGGTAAGGCGACGCTCAAGGGCGACGTGCAGGTGCATCAGGGGCAGCGTGAGATCCGCGCCAACGAGATGCAGTACGACCGCACCACCGGGGCCATTCAGACCGACGAGCACATCGACTACCAGGATCCGCTCGTGCACGTGACCGGGGCGGCCGGCAGTTATTCGGCCGCAGCCGGCGCCGCCTTCAAGTCCGCTGAATTCAGCCTGCAGCAGCGCAGCGCCCGCGGCACGGCGAGCGAGATGACGCTCACGCCGCAGGGCGTGCTTGACTTGCAGGGTGTGACGTTCACCACCTGCCCGGCGAATGACAACTCCTGGCAGCTGCGCGCGAAGGACATCACGCTCGACACGCGCAGCAAGATCGGCACCGGGCGCGACACACAGATCGACTTCATGGGCGTGCCGCTGATGTATCTGCCGTGGCTGTCCTTTCCGCTCAGCAGCGACCGCAAGAGTGGTTTCCTGTTCCCGAATATCGGCAACACCTCCACTGGCGGCCTGCAGCTGTCGGCGCCGTATTACTGGAACATCGCCCCGAATGCGGACTTCACCTTCGAGCCCACCATATACACCAAGCGCGGCGCGGATCTGGGCGGGGATATGCGCTGGCTGAGCGAGGATCAGCACGGCGAACTCGATTGGGACCTGCTGCCCTACGATCGCGAATTCGGCGCCGAACGCAGCCGCGTGCGCCTGAACGATGTGGCGGAGCTGCCGGATGATTTCCGCCTGACGCTCGCGGCCGAGAACGTGAGCGACACCGAATATTTCGAGGATTTCTCACAGGGACCGGAAGGCGCGAGCACCGCCTTCCTCGACCGCAGCGCCGACCTCACCTACCGCTCCGAACACTGGCGCGTCGACACGCAGGTGCAGGAGTACCAGACGATCGACATCGTGAACGTGGCGCCCACGCAGCGCCCCTACGCGCGCCTGCCGCAGCTGATCGTGGACTCCGACTACAGCGTTGGTTCCACGGTCTTGCTGCACTACGGATTCGAATCCGAGGTGGTCGATTTTAACCGCAATATCGAGGGACCGGACACCAACGGCTGGCGCGCCGACCTGAGGCCACAGCTGTCGCTCGATCTCACCGGACCGGGTTATTTCGTGCGCCCGGCGTTCGCCTACCGCTGGACGCAGTATGAGCTCGACGAGGTCGGCAACGGTCAGTTCGAGCGCGCCCCCTCGCGCTCGCTGCCGATCGCGAGCTTGGACACGGGGTTGCAGTTCGAGAAGTTCACCGGCTCGCACGATCAGCGCAAGCTCACCCTCGAGCCGCGTGCCCTGTATCTGTACGTGCCCTACCGCTCTCAGGAGCAGCTGCCGGTTTTCGACACCGCGTTACCCGACTTCAATCCGATCGAGCTCTTTCGTACCAACCGTTACGTGGGCGCTGACCGCATGAGTGATGCCAACCAGCTAAGCGTCGGTGTCACGAGCCGCCTGCTCGATGCCGTCGACGGGCGCCAGTTCCTGGCGGCCACCTTCGGGCAGTCGTACTACTTCACGACCCCGCGCGTGACCTTGCCGTTTGAGGCCCCGCCGACGGGCAACCGCTCGGACTTTGTCGCGCAGATCGCCCTCACAGCCTTCCAGAACTGGAGTTCAGACGTCGACGTGGACTGGGACCCGGAGAACGCGCGCAGCGAGCGCACCCTCGTGCACCTGCAATACAAGACCGACAACACCTCGGTGATCAACCTCGCCTACCGCTACGAGCGCTTCCAGTACATCCAGCAGCCCGGCGTGCCCCCCTACTGGCAGGGCTTCGACCAGCTCGAGGCCTCCGGCGCCTGGCCGATCCGGCGCAACTGGGAACTCTTCGTGCGCGACGTCTACGCGCTGCGCGACTACTACACCCCCGCAGGAGCGGCCCCTGGGACCACCGGTCCGACCACCGAAACTCAGGGGGAACTGGAGCGCTTTGTCGGCATACAATACCGCTCCTGCTGCTGGCGCGTGCGCCTGGGGGCTCGCCGCTTCGTGAACAACCACGACGGCAGCCAGAGCACCGGAATCTGGCTGCAGCTGGAACTCACGGGCCTCGCCAGTGTCGGATCGGCGTCGGACGCCTTCCTCACTGAGGAAATCCGCGGCTACCGGGCTCCCGATGCGCTCAACCTGAAGACGCAGGGGCCCCTGAAGAACGTTTGGTAAGGGATGTAAGGCAAATGCGGCGTTTTTTTGCAACTTTGACTCCCGCTGCGGTCCTGGCGCTGCTGACACTCGCCTACTCTGCAGCCTGGGCGCAGACCCGCGAACTGGCGACCCAGGGACAGCTGCTCGATCGCGTGGTCGCCATCGTGAACGACGGCGTCGTGCTCAACAGTGACCTCGACGCGGAGGTCGCAGCGGTCACCGAGCGGCTGCACGAGCAGAAGCTCGAGCTGCCCCCACAGAACGTGCTGCGCCAGCAGGTGCTCGAACGGCTGGTGCTGCAGGAGATTCAAGTGCAGCGCGCCAACAAGGACGGCGTGAAGGTATCGGACGAGAACGTCAACAAGGCGCTCGAGGACATCGCCAAGCGCAACGGCATGACCCTCACGCAGCTGCCCGATGCGCTCGCCAAGCAGGGGATCGACTACCCAACCTACCGCGAGGAGATCCGTCGCGAGATCATGCTGCAGATGCTGCGTCAGCGTGATGTGCTGCAGCACATCAGCGTGACGCCGCGCGAGATCGAGCAGTTTCTCGAGAAGCAGGCCAAGACCCCGTCGGCGCAAAACGAATACAACGTCTCGCACATCCTCATCGCCGTGGGCCAGGAGGCGACCCAGGCGCAGCTGGAGGCGGCGGCCAAGCGCGCCACCGACGTCTACGAACGCGCCAAGGCCGGTGAGGATTTCGCCAAGCTCGCCGTCGCCTATTCCAACAGCCAGACCGCCTTCGACGGCGGCGCGCTCGGCTGGCGCAAGGGCAGCGAGTTGCCTACCTTCCTGACCGATGTGGTCGCCAGGCTCAAGCCCGGTGAGGTCAGCGAGCCGTTGCGCACGCCGACCGGATTTCACATCATCCGTCTGAATGAGATGCGCGGCGGCGCGCAGGCGGGCGTCGTGGACCAGGTGCACGTGCGCCATATCCTCATGAAGACAACGGAGCTTGCGGACGATGCGACCACCAAACAAAAGCTCACCGCGCTGCGCGAGCGCATCCTGAAGGGTGAGGACTTCGGCGCGCTTGCCAAGGTGGTGTCGGAGGATCCGGGCTCGGCGGTCGACGGCGGTGACCTCGGCTGGTCCGGTCCCGACGCCTACGTTCCGGAGTTCGATAAGGTGGTTGAGACGCTGAAGGACAACGAGATCAGCGAGCCGTTCAAGACGCAGTACGGCTGGCACATCGTGCAGGTACTCGGGCACCGCCGCTTCGACAACACCGATGAACTCAAGCGCCGGCAGGCGCTGGAAGCCATCCGCGCCGGCAAGGCGGACGAGGAAACCGAGTTGTGGCTGCGGCGCATGCGAGACGAAGCCTACGTCGAGTACAAGTCCTAAGATCCCGCGCATCGCGTTGACCTCCGGCGAGCCTGCCGGCATCGGACCGGAGCTGTGTCTGGCGCTGGCGGCGCAGGAGCTGCCGTGTGAGCTCGTGTGTCTTGCGGATCGCGCGCTGCTCAGCGAGCGCGCGCGGCAGCTGAACCTGAAGATCGAGGTGCGCCCGTACCAGGCGGGGGCCGCCCCGGTGGCGCACCGCGCCGGCATCCTCAGCGTGGCGCACCAGCCGCTCGCCACCCCGAGTGTTCCCGGGCACCCGGACGTGCGCAACGCCCGCTACGTACTCGCCCTGCTTGACCTCGCCATCGACGGGGCGCTGGCCGGGGAATTCGCAGCACTGGTCACAGCCCCGGTGCAGAAGGGCCTGCTCAATGATGCCGGTATCGCCTTCACCGGCCACACCGAGTATCTCGCCACGCGCGTCGGCGGCGGCCCGCCGGTGATGCTACTGACCACCGGGGAGCTGCGTGTGGCGCTGGCCACGACGCATCTGCCGCTGCGCGCCGTGAGCGATGCGCTCAGCGTCGACTCGCTGTGCCACACCGCAGCGACGCTCGCGCAGGCGCTGCAGAGCTGGTGGGGCATCAGTGCGCCGCGCATCGGCGTGTGTGGCCTGAATCCGCACGCCGGCGAAGGCGGGCACCTGGGGGATGAAGAAATCCGCATCATCAGCCCGGCGATCGAGCGCATGCGCGCGCGCGGCATCCGCGCCACTGGGCCATTGCCGGCCGACACAGCCTTCGTGCCGCGGGTGCTGGAGAACTTCGACGCCGTGCTCGCCATGTACCACGACCAGGGGCTGCCGGTGGTGAAGCACGCCGGCTTCGAGCAGGCGGTCAACGTGACCCTCGGCCTGCCGATCCTGCGCACCTCTCCGGACCACGGCACGGCGCTGGATCTGGCCGGCACGGGCAAGGCGGACCCGGGAAGCCTCGCGGCCGCCGTGCGCCTGGCGAGCCGTCTCGCCGCGCAGCGGCACTGATGGGGCCCGGCGCCCCCGCGACACGCGCACCACGCCGCAAGCGATTTGGCCAGCATTTCCTGCACGACCCGGGCGTGATCGCGCGCATCGTGGGCGCACTCGCACCGCGCGCGGGGGATCATCTGGTGGAGATCGGTCCCGGACGCGGCGCGCTCACGCGTCACCTGCTCAGCGTCGCGGACACGACGCTCGATGCCATTGAGATCGACCGCGATCTGGCGGCGCGCCTGCGTCCGGCGTGCGCGGCTGCGCCGCGCTGCCAGCTGCACGAGAGCGATGCGCTTGAGTTTGATTTCGCCGCCCTGGCGCGCGCGCGTGGTGGGCCGCTGCGCATCCTCGGCAACCTGCCTTACAACATCTCCACCCCGCTGCTGTTTCATCTGCTAGAGCAGGCGCCGGCACTGCTCGACCTGCACATCATGCTGCAGCGTGAGGTCGTGGCGCGCCTCGCGGCGCCCCCCGGCAGCAAAACCTACGGCCGCCTCACCGTGATGCTCAGCCCCTGGTTCCAGATCGAGCGGTTGTTCGACGTCGGTCCCGGCGCGTTCCAACCCCCGCCCAAGGTGTGGTCGGCGGTGGTGCGTCTGACGGTGCGGACGGCGCCACAGTTTGCCGTGAGCCCGCACTATGCCGCGCTGGTCGCCGCGGCCTTCAGCCAGCGCCGCAAGACGCTGCGCAACGCACTCGGGGCTTTCCTCACGCGCGAGCAGATCGTCGCCTGCGGCCTGGACCCGGGCGCACGCCCCGAGACGCTCACGCCCGAGGCGTTCAATACTCTGGCGCAGACTCTCGACCGGGCGCGTCCATGACGTTAGTCTTCAGCAACACAGGGGTTGTCGGAGACTCGTGATGGCTCCTTACCGTCACATCCTGCTGGTCGTCGACCTGACAGAGGACAGTCTCGCCATCGGCCGCAAGGCGCAGGCGCTGGCCCAGACCCTGGGGGCCGCCGTGGAGCTGCTGCACGTGGTGGAGTTCGTGCCCGTGGAACCAATGGGCGAGACCCTCATGCCCGCCGTGCAGATGGAGGATGAGCTGGTGGAGCGCGCGCAGCAGCGCCTGGTGGCGCTCGCTGCCGAACTCGGATTGGGCGGGGCTGCGTGCCGCGTGGAGCGCGGCAACGTCAAGAGCGAGATCGTGCGGGTCGCGCGCGAACGCCGCGCGGACCTGATCATCCTCGGCAGCCGCGAGCGCCACGGGCTGTCGATCCTCGTTAATCTCACCGAGGACACTGTGTTGCACGCCGCCCCCTGTGACGTGCTTGCCATGCGCGCCGCGAAGGCCTGAGCGGTTCCGGTAGAATCCCGGTATGGTCTCCTCCGAGCACAAGATCCGGGTCGACGTCGAGACGAGCTACCTCGATGAGCAATCCGACCCGCGCGAGGGACGCTATGTTTTTTCCTACACCATCACCATCCGCAACGAAGGCCAGGTGCCGGCACGGCTGCTGACGCGTCACTGGGTGATCACGGATGCCAACGGCAAGGTCGAAGAGGTGCGTGGCGATGGGGTTGTGGGGGAGCAGCCGTACCTGAAGCCCGGCCAGGGATTTCGCTATTCCAGCGGCGCGGTCATCGAAACGCCCGTTGGCTCCATGCAGGGCAGTTACCAGATGCTCGGCGATGATGGCGCGCACTTTGATGCTTCCATTGAACCTTTCCGGCTCGCGATGCCGGGCATCCTGCAGTGACGCGCTATGCGATCGGCGACGTACAAGGGTGTGAGAAGGAGCTGCGCGCGCTCCTGAAGAAGATCGGCTTCTCGGCCGATCGCGACCAGTTGTGGTTCGTGGGCGACCTGGTCAATCGGGGGCCGCGCTCACTCGCCGCGCTGCGCCTGGTGCACTCCCTCGCCGACAACGCGATCGTCGTGCTCGGCAATCACGATCTACACCTGCTGGCGCGTGCCCACGGCGCGCACCGTCGGCGCCGTTCCGACACTCTGGATGAGGTCCTCGCCGCGCGCGACTGCGAAACGCTGCTCGAGTGGCTCATCAGCCGGCCGCTCGCGCACGCCGAAGGCAATGACCTCATGGTGCACGCCGGGATCGTGCCGCAGTGGAGCGTCGCCCTGACGCTGCGCCTCGCCGCCGAGGTCAGCGCCGCACTCAAACGCGATGCGCACGCGGTGTTTGAGCACATGTACGGCGATGAACCGGACCACTGGAACAAGCACCTCGAGGGCATGGAGCGCCTGCGCTTCACGATCAACGTGCTGACACGGATGCGCTTGTGCACCGCCGAGGGCCGAATCGATGTTGCGATCAAAGGAGCGCCGCCACCAGCGCCCTCACCGCTGCGGCCCTGGTTCGAACACCCCGAGCGCAAGAGCCGCGAGGCGCGCGTCATCTTCGGACACTGGTCGGCGCTTGGGCTGGTGCAGCGCGTGGGCGTCATCGGACTGGACACAGGCTGCGTGTGGGGCGGCACGCTGACCGCGCTCGACCTTGACCGCGATGAGCCGCCCACGTGCGTGCCATGCGCCGAACACCAGCGCGTCGGTGCGGACTAAAGCGGCCCCTACGGGTTCGCTACCGTGTTCGGCCCCCAGCTCACGGTGATCTCCGGCGTCTTCGCCGTATACACCCCGGGAGGAAGTTCCAGTTCGATCGGTTGCACGCCGCTCGGGCTGATCGGCAGCAGCACGCGCTGCTCGCCGCGCACCTCAAGCGTGCCGATCCCCCCGGGCGTTACCCGAAACCCAAGCCGCACCGGCCAGGGGGTGCCGGGGGTAGGCTTCATGACGGCGCTGCCGCTGCCGCTCACGCCGCGCAGATCCACGAGCAGCGTATTGCGCTTCCAGTACTGCGGGAAACCGGCTTCCCCGGCGCCGCTCATATCAAGCTCGTGCACCGGCGCGGGGGGTGGGGGCGGGGCATGATGCCAGGGCCAGTGCAGGTGCGAGCAGCCACTCACCAGCATCAGCGCCAGCGCCGAAGCGAGTCCGCGCGTTACGGCGCGTGCTTTAGACCGTGCCTGCATCAGCATCCTCCTGCCGCCTATCGCGGCAGCGCGTAACATACGCGAAAGGCACGGAGGAGACATGGAATCCCTGCACGCTTTTAATTTCCGTCAATGGATCGACGAGAACCGCGCGCTGCTGAAGCCGCCGGTCGGCAACAAGCGCGTGTTCCGCGACGGCGACTTCATCATCATGGTCGTCGGGGGACCCAACGCCCGCAAGGACTACCACGTCGATCCGGGGCAGGAATTCTTCTACCAGCTCGAGGGGGACATGGTGCTTCGGACCATGCAGGACGGGCGCCAGGTGGACGTACCGATCCGCGCCGGGGAAGTGCTGCTCATCCCGCCGGGCCTGCCGCACTCGCCGCAGCGGCCGGCGAACACTGTGGGGCTGGTCATCGAGCGCGCGCGCCAGCCGGGGGAACTGGATGGCTTTCAGTGGTACTGCGAGCGCTGCGGCCAGCGGCTGTACGAGGAGTTCTTCCCGCTGATCGACATCGAGAAGCAGTTCCCGCCGGTGTTCGAGCGCTTCTTTGCCAGTGTGCCGAAGCGTACCTGCGCGCGCTGCGGGACGGTGATGGAGCGCACCTAGCTTGCACGCGCGCATCAGTCTCGGCGGCCGCGAGGTGCGGGTGGACCTCGCGCAGCCGGTGGACCTGGCGGTACCGCTGGATTTTTCCGGGCCGCAGCCGCGTCACTTCGGCGCCCCGCCGGCCACGGCCCAGCCGCTCGAGGTCGGCGCCTTCAGCGGCGCGGTCACACGCGGCGCGAGCTGCAACTGTGAGGTCATCACGCTCATTCCGCACTGCAATGGCACGCACACCGAGTGCGTCGGCCATCTGACCCGCGAGGCGGTCAGCGCCTTCCGCGTCGTGCCCGCCGGGTTCCTCCCCGCGCTGCTGGTGTCGGTCGCCCCCGAGGCCGCTGGCGTGGCGCACGAGGGCAGCGAGCCGGCGCCGCTCGCGCACGATCGGCTGATCACGCGGCGTGCGCTCGAGCGCGGCTGGGGACGCGCGCCCTTCGAGGCGCGGGCCCTCGTCATCCGCACGCTGCCCAATCCTCCCGAGAAGCGCACGCGCGACTACTCCGCACACATCCCGCCGTACCTGTCGCGCGAGGCGGCGGAGCTGTTGGTCGAGCGCGGCATCCAGCATCTGATCGTCGATCTGCCCTCGATCGATCGCGCCCACGATGAGGGGCGTTTGACCGCGCATCGGGTGTTCTTCGGACTGCCGCCGGGGGCGACCGCGCTCGCGGCCGCGGCGCGGCCGGATGCCACGATCACCGAGCTCGCCTACGTGCCCGACTCGCTGGCCGACGGCGCGTACCTGCTCGAGCTGCAGGTGCCGGCGTTGGGCGGCGATGCGGTGCCAAGCCGACCGCTGCTATATCCACTGGGCAGCCCGGCGTGAGCGACACCCCGACGTTTGCCTCTGCACAGGCGCGCGATGCCGCCGACCCGTTGCGCGCCCTGCGCGCGCGCTTTGCCCTGCCGCAGAATGCGCACGGCGCCGCGCTCACCTACCTGTGCGGCCACTCACTCGGGCTCCTGCCGCTCGCCGCGCGCGAGGTCATCGCCCAGGAGCTCGACGACTGGGCGCACCTCGGCGTGGAAGGTCACGAGCACGCGCGCCGTCCGTGGGTGCCGTATCACGAGAACCTCACGGCCGGTCTTGCAGCGCTGACGGGCGCGCGTGCCGGGGAAGTCGTCGCGATGAACTCGCTCACGGTGAACCTGCACCTGATGCTCGCGAGCTTCTACCGCCCGCAGGCACGGCGCACGCGCATCCTCATCGAAGCGGGCGCCTTCTCCTCCGACCGTCACGCGGTCGCCTCCCAGATCGCCTGGCACGGACTTGAGCCGGACACCACGCTCCTCGAGCTCGCCCCGCGCGCGGGTGAGGACACGGTGCCCGAGGAGCTCATCGAGGAATACCTGCACGCGCACGGCGCGGAGATCGCGCTGGTACTGTGGCCGGGGGTGCAGTTTCGCACCGGTCAGGTGTTTGACCTCGCGCGCATCACGCGCGCGGTGCATGCGCACGGTTGCATCGCCGGCTTTGACCTGGCCCACTCGATCGGCAACGTGCCGCTCGCACTGCATGCGACGGATGCCGATTTCGCCGTGTGGTGCAGCTACAAGTACCTGAACGGCGGTCCGGGCGCGATCGGCGGCTGTTTCGTGCACCAGCGTCACGCGGATGCGCAGCCGCGCACGCGCCACGGCGGCGCGCTCCCCGGTACGCGGCTCGCCGGCTGGTGGGGGCACGAAGAGCCCACGCGCTTTCTGATGGAACCGCAGTTCCGGGCGGCCACGGGAGTGGCCGCCTGGCAGCTGAGTAACCCCTCGATCCTCGCCGCCGCCCCGCTCATCGCCTCGCTCGCTCTCTTCGAGGAGGCGGGCGGCATCGGTGCCTTGCGCGAGAAATCCCTCGCCCTCACCGGCTTTCTCGCCCAGCTGCTGCGGCCACTTGAGCCGCGGGTGCACATCATCACCCCACTGGACCTCGGTCAGCACGGCTGCCAGCTATCGCTGCGCATTGCCGGCGGCACGGGAGGCGGCCGGCAGGTATTCGAGGGCCTCAGCCAGCGCGGCATGGTGTGCGACTGGCGTGCTCCGGACATCATCCGTGTGGCACCTGTGCCGCTGTACAACCGGTTCGCCGATGCGTGGCTGTTCGCCCAGGCGCTGCGCGAGGTTCTGGTGTGAGTGGCGCGCCGCGCACGCTTACCATCATCGGCGCGGGGCTCGCCGGGGCACTCTTGGCGCTGCTCCTGGCGCGCCGCGGACTGAAAGTGGCGCTGTACGAGCGCCGCCCAGATCCGAGACAGACACAGCCCGAGCGCGGCCGCTCCATCAACCTCGCACTCGCCGCACGCGGCCTGCGCGCGCTCGAGGAAGCCGGGGTGCTGGCGGAGGTGCGGCCGCTTCTCATTCCGATGCGCGGCCGCATGGTGCACGAACTGTCGGGGGAGCCGACGCTGCAGCCGTACGGGCAGCGCGAGCACGAGGTCATCTGGTCGGTCGGGCGCGCGGATCTTAACCGCGTGCTGATCGCGGCCGCCACGCGCCACGCCGGCGTGAGCGTGCATTTCAACCAGGTGTGCCTCGGCACGGACGCGGGCATCGAGCGGCTGCGGCTGCGCGATGCCACGACCGGCACCGTGAGCGAACTCGCCCTCGCCCCCACCATCGCCACCGACGGAGCCGGCTCGGCCGTGCGCGCCAGCCTTGCGGGTGCGGGGCTTGCGCGCGTGCGCGAGGACTGGCTCGATCACGACTACAAGGAGCTGACGATTCCCGCGGGGGCCACCGCATATGCCCTGGAGCGCAACGCGCTGCACATCTGGCCGCGCGGGGGCTTCATGCTGATCGCGTTGCCCAACACCGACGGTAGTTTTACGGCGACGCTCTTCCTCGCACGCACCGGCGCGGCCAGTTTCGCCACGCTGGCTACCCCTGCCGCCGTGGCCGACTTCTTCCAGCGGGAGTTTCCCGACGTCACCGCACGCATGCCACGGCTGCTTGAGGACTTCGCGCGCAATCCGCAGGGGCAGCTGTGCACCGTGCACGTTGCGCCCTGGCGGCTCAGCGGCCGCGTACTGCTGCTCGGGGATGCCGCCCACGCCATCGTGCCCTTTCATGGCCAGGGCATGAATGCGGCGTTCGAGGACTGCGTGGTGCTCGATTCGCTGCTCGGTCCGAACCCGGACTGGGAAGAGGTCTTCGCGCGCTTCGAGGCCGCACGCCGGCCCAACACCGAGGCCATCGCGCAGATGGCGCTCGAGAACTACACCGAGATGCGCGACAGCGTGCGTGATGCGAGTTTCGTGCGGCGCCGGGCGCTCGCGCTGGCACTTGAGCGGCGTTTCCCGGACCGCTTCATACCGCGCTACTCGATGGTGATGTTTCACCCCGAAATTGCGTATGCCGAGGCGCTCCGACGCGGGGCAATTCAGGCGCGCCTGCTGGAGGAACTCGATGCGGGGGCGGACCGGGCGCTGGATGATGAGCGCGCGCAGGCACTGATCCGCGCGCAGCTGCCCGCCCTACCCTAACGGACAGTCCCGAGAGGCGCATCCGGCCTGGAGCGCGCGCGCTCCTCTGCTACCAAATGTGCACGCGCTGCTCGGGGGTGCGGTACATGTGGTCCGCTGGCTTCACGCCGAACGCCTCGAAGAAGGGGTCCTGGTTCGTGACTGAGCCGAGCACGCGAAACTTGGGCGGCGAGTGCGGATCGATCTTGACGCGCCGGATCGCCTCGGCCTCGCGGGTTTTCGCGCGAAACGCCTGCGCGACGCTCAAGTAAAAGCGCTGATCGGCGGTCAGACCCGCGATGACCGGGCCTGGCTGGCCGCCGAGTGACAGGTGATAGGCCTTATAGGCAATGGCGAGTCCGGAGTTGTCCGCGATGTTCTCTCCGAGCGTCAGTTCTCCGTTGAGCTTATAGCCGGGCACGGGCTCGTAGGCCGAGTACTGGGCGACGAGCGCCTGGGTCTTGGCCTTGAACCGCTCGTGGTCCTGAGCCGTCCACCAGTCGTGCAGATTTCCGTCGCCGTCGAACTGGCTCCCCTGATCATCGAATCCATGGCTGATCTCGTGCCCGATCACCATGCCGATTGCCCCGTAATTCACCGCATCATCGGCACTGGCGTCGAAGAACGGCGGCTGCAGGATCGCGGCGGGAAACACGATCTCGTTCATCTCAGAATTGTAGTAGGCGTTGATCGTCTGAGGCGTCATGCCCCACTCGTCCCGATCGATGGGCTTACCGAGCTTGTTGATATTGCGCTGGTACTCGAACGCGTTGGCACGCATGAGGTTGCCGAGGAGATCCTCGGGACGGGTCTGAAGATGCGTGTAGTCGCGCCAGCGCTTCGGATAGCCAATCTTGGAGGTGAACTTCGCAAGCTTCGCCTGCGCCTGCGCCTTCGTCTCCGGACCCATCCAGTCGAGCTGATCGATGCTCGTCTTGTAGGTAGCGAGCAGATTCGCGACCAGCGCCTCCATGCGGGCTTTGTTCGCAGGTGGGAAGTACTTCGCAACGTACAGCTGGCCGAGCGCTTCGCCCATGGCGCGTTCGACAAAATTGACACCGCGCTTCCAGCGCACCTGATTGGTCGGGATGCCGCTCACGACGGTTCCGTCGAACCCGAACTCCTCATCGACCCAGGGCTTGGAGAGATAAGGCGCGTAGGCGCGCAGCAGCGTGAAACGCAGGTACGCTCGCCACACCGGCATCGGTGTGTCTTCCGTGATGGCGGAGAGCTTCTTAAGGTAGCTCGGCTGGCTCACGATGACATAGGTGGCGTGTTCGGCAATACCGGCATCCGCCAGGTACCGCTTCCAGTCAAAGTGCGCGACTTGCGGCAGCTCGGTCAGCTCGACCTTGTTGTAGGTCTTGATCGGGTCGCGATTCTCGACCTTGGTCCACTGCGCCTCCGCGATCTTGGTCTCGAAGGCGAGAATGCTCGCAGCATCGGCATCGGCCGCAGTACGGGGTTCGCCCGCCAGCGCCAGCATGCGCGCGATGTGCGCCTGATACTTGCTCCGAACGTCTTTGAATCTGGCGTCGTCCTTCAGATAGTAGTCACGGTCCGGAAGACCCAGGCCCGCCTGTCCGAGATCCGCGATGTACTTGGTCGCATCCTTGTTGTCCTGATGCACCTGGATATCGAACGGCACGTCCACGCCCACGCGGCTCCAATGCGCAAAGAGCACCGCGAGTCCGGCCTGCGTCTTCACGGCATCGATCCGGGCGAGTTCTCCCGCGATCGGCTTCATGCCCAGTGAGTCCGCCCGGGCTTCGTCCATGAAGCTCTTGTACAGGTCGCCGAGCTTGCGCTCCTCGGGGGTGCTCACCGCCGTGCCGGCGGCGGCCTCCAGCAGGCCGCGCAATTGGGTGCGCGTTTTTTCCTGCAACTCGTTGGCCGCGCCCCATGTCGCCTTGTCTGCCGGGATTTCGGTGCGTTCGATCCACTTGCCGTTGACGTACCCGTAAAGATCGTCCTGCGGGCGAGTGGCGGCGTCGAAATCTGTCGTGTCGAGTCCCATGTTGGACGCGGCGAAGACGGCAGATGCGCAGAACAAGAGTGCCAACATCAACAAGCGGCGGCTCGAAGCCATGTATCCTCCGGATAGTTAAGAGTCCCCGACCATCAAGTTTTCTCGGCGGCGGTGAAGGGCGGAAGGGCGCCGATCGTACACCAAAGCCAACGACGCACCTCGTGCGGCGTGACGAGGACTGCGCCGCGCGGCGCACTTGTGCGGCGGACTGGACGGGGCGAGCAAACCGCCGGCACGGACACGCCGCAGCGCACGCCTACCCCGCTGACAGGGCACAAAGTCGTACGGGTTGGTAGTCAGTGCTGGCGTGGCACTTGCGGCGCGCTGCGCCGCTCGAGGGTCACGAAAGTCACCGGGTAGCTGTTGCGTTCATCCGCCGGGTGCGCATCGCACTGCACGTCCACCCATTGGGTGGGGTCGAACGGCGGGAAGAACGTGTCGCCCGCCACCTCGGCCTGCACATGGGTGAGGTAGATGCGCCGCGCGAAGGGCATCACCAGTCGGTAGATCTCCGCGCCGCCGATGACCATCAGTTCCTCGGCCTCACCGGCCCGTGCCAGCGCCTCCTCGACCGAGTGCACGACGCTCACCCCGGGAGCGGACCAGAGTGGGTCACGGGTGAGTACGAGGTTGAGCCGGCCCGGGAGCGCCCGACCGATGGACTCGAAGGTCTTGCGCCCCATGAGCATGGGCTTGCCCATCGTGGTGGCCTTGAAGCGCTTCAGATCCTCAGGCAGATGCCACGGCAGCGTGCTACCGCGGCCGATCACGCCGTTCTGTGCCATGGCGACGATGAGCGAGACGCGCGGCGCCAAGGATCAGATCTCGACCGCGGTGTTAAGTACCACGACGTCGCGGAAGGGCATGCGAAAGAACTCCGCCGCCTGCGCGCTGTGTTGCTGCATGCGCGCGAACAGCCGCCGCTGCAGTCCGTGCAAACCCGGCAGCGGCCGCGCACGCACCACGTGCCGGCCGACAAAGAAGGAGCTGTCCTCGGCGAACACCCGCAGGCCGCGCGTGCGGCACGCCTTGAGCGCCTCGCCCACGTCGGGCGTTTCCATGAAGCCGAAACGCGCGGTAATGAAGTGTACCCCGGGCGCGGACTCCTCGACCTGCAAACGCCGCACCGGATCTTGACGCGGCGTGTCGGCAATCTCGACGTTGAGGATGATGACGCGCTGATGCACGACGCAGTTGTGTTCGATGTTGCGAATGAGTGCCGAGGGCACAAGACTTGCGTTGCTCGCCAGGAACACCCCGGTACCGGGTACGCGATGCACGCCGGCGACCAGCTTGCCGAGCTCAGTGCGCGGCACGGCCATCTTGGCCAGCGCCCCACGCAGCTCGAGCCGCCCATTGCGCCAGGTCATGAATACGAAGCACAACGCAGCTCCAAGCGTGAGCGGGATCCAGCCCCCGTGCGGCACCTTGGTGAGATTGCCGGCCACGAAGGCCGAATCGGTAATGAACATCAGCCCGAACAGGCCCGCGACCTGCCAGCGCGGCCAGTTCCACTGCGTGGCCGCGACGAACGCGCCCAGGATCGTGGTCACGATCATGGTCCCGACCACCGCGGCCCCGTACGCGCCACCCAGAGCATCCGCGGAGCCGAAGCCAACCACGAACAATATGACCGCCGGGAACACCAGCCAGTTGACGACCGGAACATAGATCTGACCCTGCTCGAGCGCCGAGGTCTGCAGGATGCGCAGGCGCGGCAGCAGATCCAGCTGCACGGCTTGGCGCGCCATGGAGAAGGCGCCAGAGATCGTGGCCTGCGAGGCGATCACGGCCGCGGCGGTTGCGAGCACCACCATCCAGGGCAGCAGCGCCGCGGACACCAGGTGGTAGAGCGGATGATCGACCGGATGACCGAGCTCGAGCAGCAGCGCCCCCTGGCCAAAGTAGTTGATGACGAGCGCGGGGCCCACGAGGGCAAACCAGGCCGCGCGCACGGGCTGCTTGCCAAAGTGCCCCATGTCCGCGTACAGCGCCTCACCGCCGGTGATGGCGAGAAACACCGCGCCCACGATCGCCAGCGCGACCTGCGGGCGATGAAAAAGTAGCGCCAAACCCTCGTAGGGATTCAGCGCCGCGAGCACCTGCAGGTTGCGGCTCAGCGGAATGGCGCCGATCACGGCGATCACGATGAACCAGACGACCATGATGGGGCCGAACAGGCTCGCTACGCGGGCCGTGCCGCGGTGCTGGTAGGCAAAGAGCACCGTGATCACGCCGATGGTCACCGGGATCACCCAGCTCTGGAAGCCAGGGTTGAGAACCTCGAGGCCCTCGACCGCGCCCAGCACCGAGATCGCAGGCGTGATGAGCGCGTCGCAGAAGAAGAATGCGGTACCGGCGAGCGCCAGACCCACCGCGACCTTCGCCCAGGGGCTGCCGCTGATGAGACGGCGTTGCGCGAGCGCGAACAGCGCCAGGATACCGCCCTCGCCCTGGTTGTCCGCGCGCATGATGATGACGAGGTATTTAAGCGTCACCGAGATGGCGAGACTCCAGAAAATCAGCGACAGCACGCCGAGCACCGCCTCACGGTTGAAGGTACCGGCGGCGCTGAGTGCCGTGTCGAGCGTGTACAGCGGGCTCGTGCCGATGTCCCCGTAGACGATACCGGTCGCACCGACCACGGCCGACACACTCAGACGGCGGGGATTGTTCACGGCGGCCGGTTCGTTTCAGCGGCGGCGCGCGCGTGGCGCGGGCCGCGAGAGGGGCGGCGCGGGCGGCGGCCATAGCATCGTGCCGCGACAAGACGGCGCGCCACAGCGACAGGCAAAGATCACGTCGATATCGGGCGGGTCGCCCGCTTCACGCTGGATCTGATAATCGTAGGTGAGCTCCTCGCCGGCGGCGATATCGCGGATGGCCTCGATGAAGACACGCCGGTTCTCGATCACGGATTCGCAGTTCGGCTCGCAGCCGTGATTGACGAAACGCGCCTCGTTACCGTCTGCGCCCGCATCGATGACGGTGCGCGCATCGACGATGAAGAGAAAGGTGTGGTTGTCGTTCTCGTCCTTGTGATCGTAGCGGCGGTCGGCCTCGGGGTGCGAAATACGCTCACCCAGGTACTCGATGACGCGCGTGCCTTTCTCGATGCGCCGGGTGGCGAACACCCCGAAGCCGTGCAGCGGCGAGTCGCGCACCTCGAGGGCAGGAGTAGCCGCGCGCACGCCGGCGCTCATACCGATACCGCCGCGCGGATGGGCGCATGATGCTGGTAGTTCACGAACTCGAAATCCTCGTACTGATACTCAAAGATACTCGCCGGGCGGCGCAGGATGCGCAGCTGCGGCAGCGGCAGCGGTGAGCGCGCGAGCTGCAGGTCGGCCTGCTCCAGGTGATTCAAGTACAGGTGACAGTCGCCGCCGCTCCAGATGAACTCCGCCGGCTCAAGATCGCATTGCTGCGCGAACATGTGCGTGAGCAACGCGTAGCTGGCGATATTGAACGGCACGCCCAGAAACACGTCCGCGCTGCGCTGATACATCTGACAGGACAAGCGCCCGCCCGCCACGTACAGCTGAAAGAAAGCGTGGCAGGGCATTAAGGCCATCTGCTCCAGCTCGCCCACGTTCCAGGCGCTCACGAGAATGCGGCGCGAGTCCGGATTGCTCTTCAGCAGCTGCACCGCCTGCGCGATCTGATCGATGGTGCGCCCGTCGGCGGCGCGCCAGGCACGCCATTGTTTGCCGTACACCGGGCCGAGCTCCCCGTGCGCGTCCGCCCACTCGTCCCAGATCGTCACCCCGTGTTCGCGCAACCAGCCGACGTTGCTCTCCCCGCGCAGGAACCAGAGCAGCTCGTAGATGAGTGAGCGCAGATGAATCTTCTTCGTGGTGAGGAGCGGAAAACCCTGCGCCAGATCAAAGCGCAGCTGCTGCGCAAATACCGACAGCGTGCCGGTGCCGGTACGGTCGCTCTTGCGCACACCGTGCGAGCGGATGCAGCGCAGCAGGTCAAGGTACTGCTTCATCGCGCCGGGAGGTAGTTGCCCGATGGGGTGCGGGTGCGGTAGGCCCAGGCGAGAAAGGCGAGCCCGAGGATGATCATCGGCAAGGACAAGAGCTGCCCCTCGGTGAACCAGCCGCCGGCAAGATAGCCGATGTGCTCATCCGGCACTCGTACGAACTCGACCAGAGTGCGCGACAGGCCGTACCCGAGCATGAAGACCCCGGAGGGCGCCAGGCGCGGCCTGGGCTTGGAGGTGTACCACCACAACACGCTGAACAGCAGCAGCCCTTCCAGTCCCGCCTCGTACAGCTGCGAGGCGTGGCGCACCTCACCGTTGACCTTGAAGCCCCACGGCACATTCGTGACCTTGCCCCACAACTCGCTGTTGATGAAGTTACCGATGCGCCCGAAGAACAACCCCAGCGCCGGCAGCGGGGCGGTAAAATCGTAGACGTCGGCGGGATTGCGGTGGCGGCGCCAGGCGAACAGCGTCATGGCGGCCACGACCCCGATCAGACCGCCGTGGAAGGACATGCCCCCCTCCCACAGCTTGAACGGATACCAGGGGTCGGTGGCCCAGAACTTGAGCCCGTAGAAGAGCACGTAGCCGATGCGGCCGCCGAGGATGACGCCGAGCATCGTGAAAAAAATCAAATCGTCGACGTCGTCAGGCTTCCAGCTCGAGCCGGGCTTGGCGGCGCGCCGGCGAGCCAGCCACCAGGCGCCGCCAAAGCCCAACAGGTACATGATCCCGTACCAGTGCACCTTGACCGGGCCGATCTCGAACGCGATGGGGTTGAATCCAGGGTAGGTCAGCATGAGGCGCGAAGTTTAGCCGACCTCGCGTGTCACGCGGCAGAAGAAGGCCTTTAAGTACTTCGTTTCGGGTATGGCCGGGTGCACGGGATGATCCGGGGACTGGCCGCCACTTTCCAGAATCTGCACGAAGCGCCGGCTGTGGCGTGCAGCGGCCTGAATGGCGTTGAGGAGTTCCTCCGGCGCGAGGTGGTAGGAGCACGAACAGGAGACCAGCAAGCCCTCATCCGCAAGCAACGCGAGCGCCAGCTGGTTGAGTTTGCGGTAGGCCGCCTGTCCTTGCGCGATGTCCTTCTTGCGCTTGATGAAGGCGGGCGGGTCAAGAACCACCAGGTCGAAGCGCGCGCCCTGCTCGGCCAGCTGCCGCAGCGCATCGAAAGCATCCTCGCGCATCAGCTGCAACTTAAGACCGTTGCGGCTCGCATTCGCCCCGGCGGCATCGAGCGCCGGCTGCGAGGAGTCCACGCACAGCGCGCTGCCGGCGCCGTACTTGAGCGCGGCGAGCCCCCAGGCGCCGGCGTAGCAACACACATCCAGCACCCGCGCCGCGGCGGGCACATAACGCTGCAGGCGTTCGCGGTTACCGGTCTGATCGAAAAACCAGCCGGTCTTCTGAGCTGCGGCGAGCGGCACGGCGAAGGACAGTCCGCACTCGTGCACCGTGAGCTCTTCGGGCACTTGGCCGAATTCGGCCTCCGCCACCTTAGGCAGCTGTTCCAGGTCGCGCGCGGCGGAGTCGTTTTTCCAGTAAAGCGCCGTGGGCGCGAGCACGCGGCGCACGGCGGAGGCCACCTCTTCTTTCAGTGCCTGCATGCCCGCGGTCGCGATCTGCCCGACGATGAGGTCCCCGTAGCGATCGAGCACCAGCCCCGGCAGCAGGTCCGACTCGCCAAAGACCCAGCGGTAGTAGGGCACGGTGCGCACACGCTCGCGCAGGCTGAGGGCGCTGCGCAGGCGTTGCTCGAGGAGCGCTGCCCCGACGGGGCGCTCGATGTCGCGCGACAGAATCCGCGCGCAGATGAGCGCATGAGGATTGACGCACACGTAACCGAGGAACGCATCGCGGTGCGAGCGCAGCTGCGCCAGCGCGCCGGGCTCATAGGCGCTAAGCGGGGTGCTGTCGGTGTCGATTTCGTTACTGAACACCCACAGATGCCCGTTGCTCAGGCGTCGGTCCTCGCCCCGCTTCAGCCGCAGTACGCGCGCGTCCGTGGCAGGTTCAGCAAGCACAGAGGTCGACGGCACTGCAGATCCAGGGGGTGAGGCGGGGAGGAAGTATACAATTCCGCCAGGAGACCCATGATGCAGAACGGCCAGCTCAACCCCGACGGCAGCGCCAAGTACACCAACCGTCTTGTCAATGAGACGAGTCCGTACCTGCGCCAGCACGCGCACAACCCGGTCGACTGGTACCCGTGGGGCCAGGAGGCGCTCGCCAAGGCGCGCGCGGAGCAGAAACCGATTCACCTGAGCGTGGGCTACCTGGCGTGTCACTGGTGCCACGTGCTGGAAAAGGAGAGCTTCGAGGACGAGGCCACGGCACGCGTGCTGAATGAGCTGTTTGTCAACATCAAGGTGGACCGCGAAGAGCGTCCCGACATCGATCGCATCTATCAGATCGCGCAGCAGATGCTCACGCAGCGCGGCGGCGGCTGGCCGCTCACCATGTTCCTCGCGCACGAGGACCAGCGACCCTTCTTCGGCGGCACTTATTTCCCGCGCGAGGCCCGCCACGGGCTGCCCGCTTTCAAGGACCTGCTGGTGCGCGTGGCGCAGTTCTACCGCGAGCGACCCGCCGAGATGCGCACGCAGAACGAGGCGCTGATGGCGGCCTTCGCCCAGCTCAATTCCCCACCGGCCGCCGGCGACGTGCAACTCGACGAGACGCCACTGCGCGCCAACCGGGCGCAGCTGGCGCGCGTCTTTGACACCAAGAACGGTGGCTTTGGCGGCGCGCCGAAGTTCCCGCCGCCGCAGATGCTGACGCGCCTGCTGCGCGACTGGCGCGCGACCACGAGCGCCCCCGAGCCGGACCTGCCGGCGCTCTACATGACGACCCTGACGCTGCGCCGCATGGCCGACGGTGGCCTCAACGATCAGCTCACCGGCGGCTTCTACCGCTACGCGGTGGATGAGTTCTGGCTGATCCCGCACTTTGAGAAGATGCTCTACGACAACGCGGCGCTGCTCGCTGTGTACGCGCAGGCGGCACTCGCCACCGGGGATTCGGGCTTTGCACGGGTCGCCGGCGAGACCGCCCTCTGGAGCCTGCAGGCGCTGCAGTCCCCGGAAGGGGGGTTCTACTCAAGCTTCGACGCGGACTCCGAGGGGCACGAGGGCAAGTACTACGTGTGGAGTCGCGAGGAGGTTCGCGCAGCCTTAAGCGAGCGGGAGTTCGCCGCCTTCGCGCCGTGCTTCGGGCTCGACAAACCTGCCAACTTCGAGGGCAGCTGGCATCTGTACGTGGCGACCCCGCTGCAGGAAGTCGCCGACGCGATCGGCGCGAGCTTCCAGGAGGCAGCCGCACTGCTGGGCGCGGCGCGCGTCAAGCTCGGCGCGCTGCGCGCGCGCCGCATTCCCCCGGCGCGCGATGACAAGGTCCTCACCTCCTGGAACGCCCTCATGATCCGCGGTCTGGCGATCAGCGCGCAGGCGCTGCAACGCCCGGATCTGGCCGATGCGGCCACGCGTGCGCTTGATTTCATTCGCCGCGTACTGTGGCGCGAGGGGCGTCTGCTGGCGACCTACATGGAGGGGCACGCGCATCTGAATGCCTACCTGGACGATTACGTGTACCTCATCGACGCGATCCTGGAGCTGCAACAGGTGCGGGTGCGCGCCGAGGAGCTGCGCTTCGCGCAGGAACTGAGCGAGGTGGTGCTGCAGCGCTTTGGCGACCCGGCCGGCGGCTTTTTCTTCACCTCCGATGATCACGAGAAGCTCATCCATCGTCCCAAGATCTTCAGCGACGACGCCACCCCCTCGGGCAACGGCATCGCCGCTTACGCGCTGCAGCGGCTCGGACACCTGCTGGGAGAGCCGCGCTATCTGACCGCCGCCGAAGGCACGCTGCGCGCAGCTTGGCCGGACCTGGCGCGTTTCCCGCAGTCCCACGCGGCGCTCCTGAGCGGCCTCGAGGAACTGCTGCACCCGCCGCAGATCGTGATCATCCGCGGTGCGGTGCAGGCGATCAGCGAGTGGCAGGCGGCGCTCGCGCGCGTGTATGCGCCGCGCCGGCTCGTGCTGGCGATACCCGAAGGGATGGTGGATCTGCCGCGCGCGCTGAGTGACAAAGCGGCCGGCGCCGGCACGAGCGCGTACGTGTGTCGCGGCAGCGTCTGCTCGGCGCCGCTCCCATCGCTCGAGGCGCTTTTGGCGGAGCTGCGCGCCAGCGAATAGAACGGGCGCGCGTGGCACGCGCTCTTGAGCCGTGTGCCGCCGCGCGCCGCGCATCAACCCTCGAGCATCTTCTTCAGATTGTCGAGGCCGCCGCGATAGACGCCCTTGACGAGCTTGATCGCGCCCGCGTCGCTTTCCGCCTCCGGGGGATTGTCTGCTGTGTTCTTGCGCTTGAAGGTACCGCTCCAGATGACCTTCGTCATGCCCCCACCCTCGGAGCGCACCGTGATCTTGCTCACGTAGTCGGTGATCGGCAGCGGGGATTCGACGATCTGGTAGCGGTAGGAACGGCCCGTATCATCAAACGCCAGCAGCTTCTCGGTGAAGGATGGGCCGTCCTTGATGGTGAGCTTGCGCACCGCCCCGACCTGGCCATTGGCACCGGAGACGATCTCATC
Organism: uncultured Pseudomonadota bacterium; assembly: GCA_963850955.1. Classification (GTDB taxonomy): domain Bacteria; phylum Pseudomonadota; class Gammaproteobacteria; order Steroidobacterales; family Steroidobacteraceae; genus 13-2-20CM-66-19. The sequence goes on along the minus strand of CAWKMW010000004.1, from coordinate 1,292,205 downwards.
GCTGGCAAAGCCCGGGTGCCATTTGTTGAGGCCGTCGAAGTCTTTGATGGTCGCCCACACCTTGGCGGGGGAGGCCTTGATGATGACAGACTCGACCACCCGCAGAGGCTTCGGCGGATCCGCCCAAGCCGTGCCCTGTGCGAGCGCGACGCCGAGGAGCAGAGCAAGTACTGGTGCTTTCATTCGATCCTCCCGATGACGGAGCCGCGAGCATAACTCCAGGCGGCCTCGACAAGGTAGAGCCGCCACCGCGTTAGCGTTGGAAGTCTGGTGTTTGTGGCGCGGGGCTAGACTTTATCGAGCGGCGTGGTGCCGCCGCTGAACTGCGCGCGCGCCTGGGCCAGCCGATAGCGGTGCGCAATGCGCCAGTCACGCCACTGGCCCAATCCCACCGCCGCATAGAACAGCTTGAACAGCTTCAGCCGCCGCAACACCCGCGGCGTATCGAACAGATCCCCGGCCAGCATGGAGATGACGCCCTGCTCGAGCCGAAAGACGTTGCGCGGACTGCGGAACATCTGGGTGAGGATCGGACCGTTGAAACGATAGATGAAGAACGAGAAGCGCTCCATGCCGGCGCGCATGCGCTTCTCCAGGCGACGCAGCAGCTTTTTCTCGGCCGCCGGCTCGCGTAACGCCTGGTCGACGACCGCGGCCGCCTGCTCCGCGCCGCTCATCGCAAGATAGACGCCGCTGGAGAACACCGGATCGAGAAACGCGAATGCATCGCCGACGAGAACCCACCCCGGACCCCCCATGCAGCTCGAGTCGTAGGAATAGTTGCCGGTTACGCGCACCTCGTTGCCGATCAGTTGCGCGTCCTTGAGGCGCTCCCACAGCGCCGGGTTTTGTTTGAGCGTCTCGATGAGGAACTCGACCGTGCGGCCCTTGCGCTGCTTTAGATACTCCGGCCAGCACACCGCCCCGACGCTCATGACGCCCGCCGGCAGCGGGATCATCCACATCCACCCGTGCGCGAAGCGGTAAATGCTGATGTTGCCCGCATCCTCTCCCGCTCGCAGCTGCGCGCCGCGAAAGTGTCCGAAGATGGCCGCGCTCTGGTGCTCGGGGTTCTTGCGCCGCAGTTTCTTCTTACTGGCAAGAAAGGCATCGCGACCGCTGGCATCCACCACGTAGCGCGCCTGGATAAAAAACGTGCGCCCCTGATCGGTGCGCACTTGCAGCCGGGTATCGCGCGGCGCGTTTTGTTCGAGGCTGATCACCTCGTGGCCTTCGCGCGTATCGGCGCCGCACTCGCGCGCGTGCGCGAACAGCATCTGATCAAAGTCCTGACGCCACACCTGGTAGGCGTGCGCAGGACTCTCCCCGAGGGCGCGGTCGAAGGCGAAGGTGTGGAAGCCGCGTTCATTGGGCGCCTCGAAGTCCGCGCCGCGCTTAAATACTCCGAGGGCGCGCACCTTCTCGTGCACGCCGAGCCGCTCGAATACGGGCAGATTCATCGGCAGCAGCGACTCACCGATGTGGAAGCGCGGATGGCGCTGCTTCTCCAGGGCAATGACCTGATAGCCGCGCTTGGCCAGGAGCGCTGCGGCGGTGCTGCCGCCCGGGCCGCCGCCGATGACGACGACGTCGCATCGCTCCCCCGCATTGTCGCTGTGTGATCGCACCCTCAGCCTCTTGCCGTGCGCATCAGCTGCGCCACGATCACGCCATTATGAACCAGCCCGACACGGCCGCCACCTTGGCCACGGCCGCAGCGCCGCTAGGCGAGCAGCTCCACGTTGCCGCCGATGGCAGCGGTGTTGATGGTGAGGGTGCGCTCGGTCGCGAAGCGCAGCAGGTAGTGCGGACCACCCGCCTTAGGCCCCGTGCCCGAGAGGCCCTGACCGCCAAAGGGCTGCACGCCGACGACCGCGCCGATCATGTTGCGGTTGACGTAGGTGTTGCCGACCGGAACTGAGCGGAACACGTGCTGCGCCACGCTCTCAAGACGGCTGTGCACGCCAAGGGTAAGCCCGAAGCCGGTGCGGCGGATGGTCTCGAGCACCGCCGGCAGCTCCCCGCTTGCGTAGCGGGCCACGTGCAGGATCGGTCCGAACTCCTCGCTCCTGAGTTGATCGAGGCTGGACAGTTCAAACAGCTGCGGTGCAAAGAAGTACCCATGCTCGAGCCCGCGGGGCAGCTCGCAGGCGTACAGCAGCCGCGCCTCGGCGCGCATGCGCGCGGCGTGGCGCTCGAGCCGGGTGCGGGCCGCGGCCGAGATCACCGGGCCGACGTCGGTCGCGAGCTGCGCCGGATCGCCGATGACCAGACAGCGCATCGCGCCGATCAGCATCTCGATGGTGCGCTCGGCGATCTCCTCCTGCAGGTACAACACGCGCAGCGCCGAGCAGCGCTGCCCGGCGCTCGTGAAGGCCGACGTGATCACATCGTCCACGACCTGCTCGGGGAGTGCGGTGGCATCGACCACCATCGCGTTCACCCCGCCGGTTTCGGCGATCAGCGGCACGATCGCGCCCTCGCGCTGGGCGAGCGTGCGGTTGATAGCGGTCGCGGTCGCCGTGGAGCCGGTGAAGGCGACCCCGGCGAGCGCTGGATGTGTGAGAGCGACCGCGCCGAAAGGCGCACCGTCGCAGGGCGTGAGCTGCAAGGCCGCCGCGGGCACGCCCGCCGCGTGCAGCAGACGCGTCATGGCGTGCGCGACCAACGGCGTGGCGGGCGCGGGCTTGGCGACCACGGTGTTGCCGGCGGCGAGCGCCGCGGTGATCTGTCCGGTAAAGATCGCGAGTGGAAAGTTCCACGGACTGATGCACACAAACACACCGCGCCCGTGCAGCGAGAGCGTGTTGCGCTCGCCGGTCGGTCCTTGCAGTTCCAGCGGCGCACCGAACAGCTCGCGGCCGCGGGCTGCGTAGTAGCGGCAGAAATCGACCGCCTCGCGGATCTCGGCGAGCGCATCCGGCAGCGTCTTGCCCGCCTCGCGCACGAGCAGACTCAGGAACTCTCCGCGCCGCGCTTCCAGTGCGTCCGCGGCCCGCTCAAGACAGGCGGCCCGCTCGGCGGCCGGCGTCATCTCCCAGGCCGGCTGCGCGTCCGCGGCCACCTGCAGGGCGCGGCGGATCTCCGCCGCCGTGGCGTCGCGCGTATAGCCGACGATCAGGCGGGTATCGGCCGGAGAGCTCACCGGCTGGTCCGCCCCGCTGACCGACTCGCCCGCGAGGATCGGGCCGCCGCGGCAGGCCGGCGCGGCGTGCTGCGCGACCTGCGTCTGCAGCGCCGCCAATACGTCCGGATCACCGAAGTCCTCGCCCGCGGAGTTGGCGCGCTCGGGGCCGTAAAGGGCCTGCGGCTCGCGGATGCGCGATGCGGCCGACTTGGCCGTGCCGAGGGAGACGAGCGGATCGCGCACCACCTGCGCCACCGGTGTTTCGGGGTTGAGGAACTGATGCACGAAGGAGCTGTTGGCGCCGTTCTCGAGGAGGCGACGCACCAGATACGGCAGCAGCTCCTCGTGCGTCCCCACCGGCGCATAGACGCGCACCGGCGGCAGATCCGCGATCTCCGCCTGCGCGGCCGCGTACAGCGCCTCGCCCATGCCGTGCAGGCGCTGGAACTCGTACGCCGCCGCGGGCGGGGCGAGCGCCCGCACGGCCGCGACGGTGTAGGCGTTGTGGGTGGCGAACTGCGGGTAGATCACATCGCGCGCCGCGAACAGCACCTGCACGCACTGCAGGTAGCTCGCATCCGTCGCATCCTTGGAGGTGTACACCGGAAAGCTGGCAAGACCGCGCTCCTGGGCGCGCTTGATCTCGCTGTCCCAGTACGCGCCTTTCACTAAGCGCACGCTCAGGCGCCGCCCGGTCGCGCGCGCCAGCGCCGCCACCCATTCGAGCAGCCGCGGCGCACGGCGCCCGTAGGCCTGCACGGCCAGCCCGAGTCCGTCCCAGTCGCGGGTGGTCGGTTCGCGCGCCAGCGTCTCGACGATATCGAGCGACAGGTCGAGACGGTCCGCCTCTTCGGCATCGATCGTGAAGCCGATGCCGGCGCGCGCCGCCATGCGCGCGAGCTGCAGCATGCGCGGGGTGAGCTCGCTGTTGACCCGCGCGCTCTGCATGAGCGAGTAGCGCGGTTCGAGCGCTGAGAGTTTGACCGAGATGCCCGAGCGCGCGCGCGTCGTGCCCGGCGCCTGGCGCGACAGCGCTTCGATCGCGTGGGCGTAGGAGGCGAAATAGCGCTCGGCGTCGGCTTCCGTGCGCGCCCCCTCCCCGAGCATGTCAAAGGAGCACAGCGCGAGCGCGGGCTCGGAACGACCGCGCGCGAGGGCCACTTCGATCGAGTCCCCGACGATGAAGGCGTGCGCCATCATCTGCATCGACCCGCGCATCGCCGCACGCACGATCGGCGCCACGAGCGGTGCGGAAAGGCTCGCCGGGGTGAACTCTCCGGACAGCTGCGCCATGACATCCGGCAGCAACCGCCCGGCGGCACCGAGCAGGACGAAGCCGGTGCGCAGCAGCAGCGCGGTGTTGCCCGGCACGCCCGCCGCGCGCACCGTGGCGAGACGCTCGGCGATCAGCTGATCGGCGCGCTTCGGATCCGGGGTCCGCAGCAGCGCCTCGGCGAGGCCCATGAGCGCCTTGCCCTGGGCGCTGTCCAGGGGAAACTGCTCGAGCATCCGCTCGACGAGCGGTCGGGCGCGCTCATCGGCCCGCGCCGCCTCGACCCAGCGCGCCGCGCGTGCCTGTGCCGACAACAGCTGCGCCTGCGTGGTCTCGAGCTCTTCGAGCATCTCATCGGAGGCATCACTCTCGGAGCGCAGCGTCGCCGCGCGCAGCCGCTCGCGCAGCGCGAGCAGCGCATCCGCAGGCGCCGTCTGGGGTGCAGGCATGGGAGTAATCCAAAGGTTAGGCAGTCAATTACCCTTATGATAATGTGAATACCAGAGAATAATTGTCCATATTTGCCTGCCTAGTAGTTAAATCAACTGCCATGACGCCGAAAACCCCCGCCGACCCCGTCCCCGCCCACGAGCGCGGCCTCGATCGCATCGATCGCAAACTCCTGGTGCGGCTGCAGGCGGACGGGCGCGCGGCGGTCGCACAGCTGGCGCGCGAGGTGCACCTCACGGTGACCCCGACGCTTGAGCGCGTACGGCGCCTGGAGTCCTCCGGCTACATCGAGGGGTATTTCGCGCGCCTGAATCCGGCGCATCTCGGACTCGGGCTCCTCGCCTACGTCGAGGTGTCGCTCGATCGCACGACGCCGGATGCCTTCGAGCGTTTCAAGCAGGTGATGCTCGCGCACGATGAGGTGATGGAGTGCCACATGGTGGCCGGGGGCTTCGACTATCTGTTGAAGGTGCGCGTCACCGACATGGAGAGCTACCGGCGCTTCCTCGGCGATCGGATCGCCTCAGTGCGCGGTGTGCAGCAGACGCACACCTACTTTGTGATGGAGGAGGTGAAGTCAACCCATCGCATCATCGTGCCGGAGAGCGCCTAAGGGCTGAGCACCTGCGCGGTGGCCCGCGCGAAGTACTCGAGGTTCTCTTTGCGTAGGCCGGCGATATTCATGCGGCTGTCGTCGGTCATGTAGATATGGTGCTGCGTGCGCAGTGCGTGCACCTGCGCGCTACTGATGCCGAAGAAGGAGAACATGCCGCGCTGGCGGGCGATGAAGGAAAAATCGCGCTGCGGGCAGTGCGTGCGCAGCTGCGCGACGACCTCGCGTCGCAGATTCTGGATGCGCGTGCGCATGGCGCCGACTTCCGCTTCCCAAGCCTCACGCAGCGCGCCTTCCGTGAGAATGCGCCGCACGATCTCCGCTCCATGGTCAGGCGGCATCGACCACAGGCCGCGCGCGCTCTTCACCAGCTGGCTCAAGGTCGCATCGGCGGACCTGGCGCTGTCATTGATGACGTGCAGCGCACCGGTGCGCTCGCGGTAGAGCCCGAAGTTCTTCGAGCACGACACCGCGCACACCAGTTCCGGGAGCTCGGCGGCGAACAATCGCAGGCCGAAGCTGTCCGCCTCCAGGCCTTCGCCCAGGCCCTGGTAAGCCAGATCAATGAAGGGCAGCAGGCGGCGGCGCTTGACGAGCTCGAGCACCGCGCGCCACTCCTCCTGTGCAAGGTCCGCCCCGGTGGGGTTGTGGCAGGAACCGTGCAGCAACACCACCGCGCGCGGCGGCAGCCGCTCGAGCGTCATCATCATGGCACCGAACTGCACCCCACCCGTGGCGGCATCGAAGTACGGATAGCGCTCGAGCTTAAGTCCGCTGCCGGTAAGCAGCGGGCCGTGATTCGCCCAGGTCGGGGTACTCACGTGCACGATGGTATCGGGGGCAGCGAGGCGGATGAGCTCGGCTCCCAGGCGCAGCGCGCCGCAGCCGCCCGGGGTCTGCACGCTTCTTAGGCGCCCGTCTTTGAGCGCCGGGTGAGTGGCGCCAAAGACCAACCGCTGCATCTCGGCGTTGAAGCCTAAGTTGCCGGCCGGTCCCACGTAGGTCTTGGTGGTCTGCTGCGCAAAAAGCGCGCCCTCGGCGCGGCGCACCACTTCGAGCACCGGGGTGTCGCCATGATCGTCGCGGTAAACGCCCACCCCGAGGTCGACCTTGCGCGGATCCGGGTCGGCGCGGAACGCGGCCATCAGGCCCAGAATCGAGTCCGCGGTGATCAGCTCCAGGCCTTCGAACATGCCGGCGGTCCTGCCTTAGTCCTTGTGGGTGCCGAGGTCGGTGAGCGCGCGCTTGCGCGCCGCCTCGAACTCATCGCCCGCATTCCACACGGGCATCGCCTGCGCCTGGGCGATGAACCAGCCGGAGAACATGTCCAGCTGCGCATCCTCGATCATCCCGTCGAAATTCCAGGTGTCATCGAGCTTGTCGGCCGGCTGATGGTACTTCTTGAGCTCCCACTCATCATGCTGCCGCTTGCCCCAGCCAGCGGGCCGGCCGATGACGTCCGTGCCCTCGGCGAAGTACAGCGCCGGTACGCCGATCTTCGCAAACGAGAACTGGTCGGAGCGGTAGTAGTAGCCGCGATCCGGGAACTGGTCCCCGACGAGCGTGCGGCCCTGTGACTTGGCGAGGCTGGCGGCGATCTGATCGAGCGAGGACTTGCCCATGCTCACCAGCACCGCATCGCGCGTACGCCCGAAGATGTTGCCGCCGTCGATGTTGATGTTGGCCGCGATGCGCCCCGGCGCAAAGGAAGGATGCTCGGCGTAGTACTTCGAACCGAGCAGGCCGCGCTCCTCCCCGGCGACAAACAGCGCCAGCACCGAGCGGCGCGGGCGCTGTGGCGGCGTGGCGAAGGCGCGCGCGATGGCTAGCACCTGAGCGCAGCCGGAAGCGTTGTCGACGGCGCCGTGATAGATGCGATCGCCGGTCGCGTCCGGCTCGCCGATGCCGAAGTGATCGTGGTGCGCGCTGTAGATCACCACTTCGGCGGCAAGCTTCGGATCATTACCCGGCAGCACGCCGCCCACGTTGGCGGTCTTCACGCGCGAGAGCGTGTTGGTGAAGGCAATCGAGGTCCTCACGCCCAGCGGCACCGGCTTGAAGTCGCGCGAGTGCGCAGCCTCGATGAGCTTATCCAGGTCCTGGCCGCCCGCCTTCACCAGGCGCCGCGCGGCGTCCTCGGTCGTCCAGGCCTTGAGGCTCACCCGCGCCTCACTGCCGGCGGGCAGCTCGAACTGCTCGCCCCCCCAGGAGCTCTGCACCACCTGCCAGGGGTAGCCCGCTGAAGGGGTGGTATGGATGATGATCGCGCCCGCGGCGCCCTGGCGCGCCGCGCTCTCGTACTTGTAGTCCCAGCGCCCGTAGTACAGGCGCCGCTTGCCGGCGAACAGTTTCGGGTCCCAGTCCGGATCGTTGTTCAGCATCACGAGGATCTTGCCCGTGAGATTCACGCCCTTGAAATCATCCCAGTGGTACTCGGGCGCCTGGATGCCGTAGCCGACGAACACCAGCTGCGCGTTGCTGAGGTTCACCTGCTCCTTCTGCAACCCGCTCACCGCGATGTAGTCCACGCGCCAGGTGAGGTCGAGCTTGCCGCCGCCCGGGCCGCTGAAGCTCCAGGTCTTGGGGAACTGCGCCTTCAGGCCCACGATGTCAAAGGGCTGCTGCCAGGCGCCGTTCGCAAACGCCGGCTGATAGCCGAAGCCTTCGAGCTGCGTCTGCAGGTACAGCCGCACGAGTTCATCCGCGCGCGTGGCCGGTCCGCGGCCCTCGAGAAGGTCCGAGGAAAGAAAGCGGATGGGCGCCTCAAGCGCCGCCTTGGTGATTTGGGTGTGCGCCGCGCGCTCCAGCGCCGGCGGCACGATCAGGGACTCGGATACGCCCGGTCGGGACTGCGCGCTGCAGACCGCCGCCAGTGCCACCAGCATCAGCACGCCCCAGCGTGCGCGTGTTCGACCTTCAATCACGGGTGCTCCTCGGCCCTTCACGGGGGCGCAACGGTAGCATGCAGCCGCGGCCGCGTGCGCGGCCGACGGGCCCCGGGGGGCCCGGAACCGGGCGCTGCACCGCTCGCGGACGCCTTACCTGGCGCGCCCGCTGCGGGCGCGTCCTTGAGCTTGGGCGACACGCCCCAAAGATGGACGCAAGTCCCACGGCCCTCCTTCGGGCGTGATAAGTTATCGTGCCCCTTTTTAGTGACACCTGCTTACAAACGTCCGCATGAACGAAGCCACCCGTCGCGAGCCCGAAGCACCCCTGGTGTGGGTCAACACCCTAATGTTCCTGCTGACGGCCCTCATCGCGGTGATCGCGGTGCCCTGGTACGGCATCGCGCACGGCTTCACGCTGAGCACGTGGGTGGTGGCGCTGTTCTTCACCGGGGCGAGCGGCATGGCGATTACGGCCGGCTACCACCGGCTGTGGGCGCACCGCACTTATGATGCGCACTGGAGCGTGCGGGCATTCCTGCTCGTATTTGGCACGATGGCGCTGCAGAACAGCGTGTTCGCCTGGGCGAGCGGGCACCGCACCCATCACCTGCACGTCGATGATGAGGATAAGGATCCATACTCGGCGCGGCGCGGGTTCTGGTTCTCGCACATCGGCTGGATGCTGCGCCAGTACCCGAGTGGCCGGGAGGACTTCAGCAACATCCCGGACCTGAAGCGTGATCCGGTACTCGCCTTCCAGCATCGTTACTATGTGCCGCTCGCGCTGCTCGCCAACTTTGGCCTGACGCTGCTCGCCGGGGTGGTCCTCGGTGATGTTTGGGGCATGCTGATCCTCGCCGGCTTCATGCGCCTGGTGTGGAGCCACCACGTCACCTTCTTCATCAATTCCCTGGCCCACATGTGGGGCAAGCGGCCCTACACCGAGGATAACAGCGCGCGCGACAACCCGGTGCTCGCGGTGGTGACCTATGGCGAGGGCTACCACAACTTCCATCACATGTTCGCGCACGACTACCGCAACGGCGTGCGCTGGTGGCAGTGGGATCCGACCAAGTGGCTGATTAGATCCTTAAGCCTCGTGGGCCTCGCGCGGCGGCTGAAGAGCACGCCGGGCTTCCAGATCCAGAAAGCGTTGCTCGCCATGCAGTTCACGCGCGCCCAGGCGCGCCTCGCGAACTGCCCGGCGGAAGCGCGCTCGCGCCTGGAGCCGCTGCGCGCGCGCCTGGCGCACGAGTACGAGAACTTCCTCGCCGCCGTGGCCGACTGGGCACGCGTCAAGGAAGAGTGGCTGGGTGAGAAGAAGCGCGCGGTGCTCGAGCAGTGGGAGCAGGTCGATCTGCAGAGCAAGCTGCGCGACATCGAGCGGAGTCTGAACCTGCAGCGCCGGCGCCTGCGCGTTCTGCACGCCGAGCTCGCCTAGCCCTACAAGTCCGCGCTGCTGCTGCGGCAGCGCCCGCTTCCCGCGCTCATTACGCCTGCGCCCACACGCCGCCCGCGTGGGCTGGCCGGCTCCCGGGGCTTCGTGCACCATGCGCGCCATGGGCCGCATCTTCGAAGTCCGAAAACACACGATGTTCGCGCGGTGGAACCGCATGGCGAAGCAGTTCGCCCGCATTGCGAAGGACATCACCATGGCCGTCAAGGCCGGCGGCACCGACCCGGCCTCCAACCCCACGCTGCGGCGGACGATTCAGAACGCACGCGCCGTCAACATGCCCAAGGACAAGATCGAGGCGGCCATCAAGCGCGCCGCCGGACGCGATGCGGCCAACTACCAGGAAGTGCTCTACGAGGGCTATGCGCCCCACGGCGTGGCGCTGCTGGTTGAGACGGCGACCGATAACCCGACCCGCACGGTGGCGGGCGTGCGCAACATCATCACCAAGGGCGGCGGTAATCTTGCCACCAACGGCAGCGTCAGCTTCCTGTTTCGCAAGATGGGGGTGTTTCGGCTGAGTCCCGCCGGGCTCGACCAGGATGATCTTGAGCTGTACCTCATGGATCACGGCCTCGATGAGATGGGCGAAAGCAGCGGGGAGAAGGGCGAAGCGCAGCTGGTGATCCGCGGCGCGTTCGCAGACTTCGGCCGGCTGCAGGAGGCGCTCGAGGCGCGCCACATTACGCCCCTGTCCGCCGAGCACGAATACATCTGCACCGTACCCACCGAGCTGCCCGAGGCCCAGGCCACCGAGGTGCTCACGCTGATCGACCGGCTCGAGCAGGAAGATGACGTGCAGAAGGTGTTCCACACGCTCGCCTGAAAACGCGCCCGCGCGTTATCCTTCAGTGCGTGGACGGTTATCGCATTGAGCCTGCGCGTCGCGACGACGCCGCGCGGCTGGCACAGATGTCGCACCAGTTCGTCGAGACAGGACTCAGACCCGCCTGGGGCGCCGTGCGCATCGACTGGCACGTGCGCGATGCGGACAGCGTCGTGCTCACCGCGCGCTACGTAAACAGCATCGCCGGCTTTGCGATCATGCGCTACGCGGATGAGACCGCGCACCTGAACCTGCTCGCGGTGCATCCGGCGCACCGCCGCCGCGGGCTTGCGCGGCGCCTGCTCAGCTGGCTCGAAGAAAGCGCGCTCACCGCGGGCACCTTCACCGTGGGACTGGAGCTGCGCGCCGGCAACGCGGTGGCGCGCGCCTTCTACGCCGCGCTCGGCTACCTGGAGACCGGCGAGGTCCCCGGTTACTACCAGGGCGTAGAGGCGGCCATTCGGCTCACGCGCGATGTGCGTGTGCGGCGCGAGGCGCCCGGCGCGCGCCAGGCTTCTTCCTGAGGTGCCGCGGGCGCTGCCTTCAGGGCGGCGGCTTGCTGTCGATCTTGAAGTCGAACTCGTAATTGTGCGCGCCGTCGGCGGCGACGATGATCTTCATCTTGCCGCTCAGACCGCGCAGCTCGCCGGTGGCCGAGTCGGGCACGACGAGGATGGCAGTGTCCGGGTCGCCGCGATACATGGTGCCGCTGTGCTGCAGCACGAAGCTGCCCGAGCGACCGGTGAGTTTGCCCGTGACGCGCTCGAGGGCCACGTAGCCGGCCGAGCCCTTCACTTCGGTCTGCAGGGCGAGCATCTCGCCCTTGCTGATGCCCTCGAGCTCGCCGTGGAAGCGCTTGTCGATCGTGAGGCGGCTGAGGTTCGCGGCCCGGGCGATCTGCGTGTCGGGCTTCTGCGGGGTCACCTTCACATCGAAGGATCCGGTGGCGCGCTGGTTCATAGGGTGCACACTCCTCTTCGCTTGATCCTCAGTCGGGCATCGGGGTCATCTGTCCGGCGAGTGCGTCCTCGAAGCCGAAGTCGCGCAAGTCGCGCACCTGCTGGGGGAACAGTATGCCATCGAGGTGATCGACCTCGTGCTGCACGACGCGGGCGTGAAAGCCCTCCACGGTGCGGTCAATGGGCGCACCGACGAGGTCAAACCCCTGATAACGCAGGCGCGTGAAGCGCGGCACGAGCCCGCGCATGCCCGGCACCGACAGGCACCCCTCCCAGCCCTCCTGCTGCTCCTCGCCGAGCACCGTGAGCGTCGGATTGACGAGCACCGTGTAGGGCACCGGGGCGATGTGCGGATAGCGTGGATTGTCCTTGAGCTCGAAGATCACCACGCGCGCGCTTACCCCGATCTGGGGGGCGGCGATCCCGGCGCCGCTCAGGTGGCGCATGGTGTCGTCCATGTCAGCGACGAGCGCGGCGAGCTGCGCATCGAAATGCGTTACCGGCTGCGCCACCTCGTGCAGCAGAGGCTCGCCCATCTTCAACACACTCCGCACCGCCACCGCCGCCCGCCTCGCGCCTAGCCGCGTCCGTTCGGCTCGAGGCTCACGGGGATCGAGCTGCGGTGATCGCGGAATTTCAGCACCTGTTCGGGTACCCGCCGCGGGGCGTTGACCGCAGCTTCCGCGCGCGCCACCGCCGCCGTGACGAGGTGATGGTGCGGCGAAAGATCGCACACCGGATCCGCGTTGTCCGGGTCACCGGTGAGCAGGTACGCCTGGCAGCGGCAGCCGCCGAAATCCTTGCTGCGCTCCGGACAGCTCACGCACGGCTCCTTCATCCAGCGCTCGCCGCGGAAGCGGTTGAAAGCCTGCGAGTCGTGCCAGATCTCGCGCACGCTGCTGCTACGCACGTTCGGCAGCTCGAGCCCCGGGAGCATGCGCGCGGCGTGACACGGCAGCGCCGTGCCATCGGGGGTGATGGCGAGAAACACCGAGCCGAGCCCGCTCATGCACGCCTTGGGTCGGGTTTCAAAGTAGTCCGGTACCACAAAATAGATCTGCATCTTGTTGCCCACGCGCGCGCGGAAGGCCGCGGTCACCGCCTCGGCATGCTCAAGCTGCGCGCGGCTGGGCAACAGTTCCGCGCGATTCAGCCACGCCCAGCCGTAGTACTGCGTGTTGGCGAGTTCCACGTACTGCGCCCCCAGGCGCTCGGCCATCGCCAGGATCTCCCCGACATGCTCGATGTTGTGCCGGTGCAGGACCACGTTGAGCACCATCGGGTAGTCGTGCGCGCGAATGAGGGCGGCCACCTTGGCCTTCAGATCGAAGGTGCGTGTGCTGCTCAGGAAATCGTTCATCTCGCGCGTGCTGTCCTGGAAGGACAACTGGATGTGATCGAGGCCCGCAGCCTTCAGCGCCTGGATGCGTGCCTCGCTCATGCCGACACCGGAGGTGATGAGGTTGGTGTAGAAGCCCAGCCCGTGCGCCTCGGTGACGATCTGCTCGAGATCCTCGCGCACCAGCGGCTCACCGCCGGAAAGGCCAAGCTGCACGGCGCCGAGCGCGCGCGCCTCGCGCAACACCCGCAGCCACTCAGCGGTCTGAAGTTCCGCACCGGTCTGGGCGAATTCGGTCGGGTTGTAGCAGAACACGCAGTGCAGCGGGCAGCGGTAGGTGAGCTCGAGCAGCAGCCACAGCGGCGGCCCCGGGGCACGCGCGCCCTGCGGGGTAAGCGGCGCTACGGCGCTCACGCGCGCAGCTCCAGCCAGCGCTTCTGCAGCGCAAAGCCGACGAAGGCCTTCACATCCGCGGACAGCCCGCTCGTGCCGAAGGCGTGTTCGAGATCCGCCACGATCTCATCGAGCGTACGCTCGCCGTCGCAGCGGCTCATGATCGCACCGGCGCTGCCGTTGAGCTTCACCATGCCCTCAGGGTACAGCAGCACGTGGGCTTCCTGCGCCGGCTCCCACTGCAGGCGCATGCCGTGGCCGATCACAAGCTTGCTGGTGCCGGGCAGGTCACTCACGGCTTCACTCCGTAGGCGAGTCCCATGGCGTCGTTCATCTGCCACAGCACGTCGAGCTTGAACTGCAGCACCTCCAGCGCGCGCTCCTGTTCGGGGCGGGTGCGGAAGCGCTCCAGCGTCACGGCAAGACCAAACTCCACATCGCGGCGCGCCAGGCTCACGCGGCTCTGGAAGTACTTGAGCCCGCCGGGCTCGATCCACGGATAGTGCTCGGGCCAGGTGGCCAGGCGCTGCTTGTGGATCTCGGGGGCGAAGAGTTCCGTGAGGGAGGCGCACACCGCTTCCGGCCAGGGCGCGCGGCGCGCAAAGTTCACGTAGGCGTCGACGGCAAAGCGCACGCCCGGCAGCACCGCGTCCAGGCTCTCCACCTCGGCGCGCTGCAGCCCGACCGCTTCTGCCAGGCGCAGCCAGGAGTCGATGCCGCCCGGATCATCGCCGTGGCCGTCATGATCGAGGATGCGCTGCACCCAGTTGCGCCGCACCTCGCGCTCGTCGCAGTTGGCGATGATGGCCGCATCCTTCACCGGGATGTTGATCTGGTAGTAGTAGCGGTTGGCCACCCAGCCGCGGATCTGCACCGCGGTTGCCTTGCCGGTGTTGAGCATCACGTTGAAGGGATGGTGGATGTGATAGGCGCGACCACGCTCGCGCAGCTGCCGCTCGAACTCGGTGCGCGTCCAGGGCGTCTCGCTCACAACTCAATCTCCAGGCCGTCGCGGGCCACCTCGACGCGCTGCGCGGTGAGCGTGGCGCGCTCGGCGGAGTCCTCGTCCAGAATCGGGTTGGTATTGTTCACGTGGATGAGAATGCGGCGCGTGCGCTCGGGCAGCCGCGCGAGCCATTCGAGCATGCCGCCGGGGCCGCTTTGCGGCAGATGGCCGATCTCGCGCGCCCGCTTGCGCGACATGCCGAGGCTCATCATCTCCTCATCGCTCCAGAAGGTGCCATCCACCAGCACGCAATCGGCGGCGCACATCGCGCTCCAGACGCTCTCCTCCATCGAGCCTAAGCCCGGCGCATACACGAGCGAGTGGCCGCTCGAGAGATCGCGCAGCAGGAGGGCGACGTTGTCACCGGGCTGCGGCTGCTCGCGGTGCGGGGAGTAAGGGGCGGGCTTGGAGGGCACCGCCAGCGCACGCCACTCGATCCCCTCGATGCGCGCGACCGCAAAGGCGCTCCCGTCAGCGCGCATCACGTGCCGCTCGATACCGCAGTAGTGAGCGAGCACCCCGAAGATGGGATTGCCGCGCGTGAGATCCGCGTAAGCAGTGTCGGTGCACCAGATGGGGAGCGGCTGGGTTGACTCGCGCAGCATGAAAAGGCCGGTGGTGTGATCGATCTGCCCATCCACGAGCACGATGGCGGCGATGGCGGTGTCGCGCGCGGCACGCGCCGGCTGCAGCACCGGGTGCGCCTGCAGCTGCTTGAGGATGTCAGGGGAGGCATTTACCAGCGCCCAGGCCTGCGCGTCCGTGCCGCAGACCGCGATCGAGGATTGGGTGCGAGCTTGCGTGCGCAACGTGCCGGCGCGCACGCCCGAGCAGTTACGGCAGTTGCAGTTCCACTGAGGAAAGCCACCGCCGGCAGCAGACCCCAGTACCCGAATTTTCACTGTGAGAGTCGGGCGCCACCCGGGTCACGCGCCCTTCAAAAGGCTTACGGAGCCTGAGTGCAGGCTCCCAGCCCGAACCTGTCTTTACCGATTCGCGATGTACATCGTGATTTCCATACCGAAACGGAAATCAATCGCCTGTGGGGTTTCCCAACGCATGGTCCGTACTCCTGTAGCCGTTTGCTCAATTCTCGACAAGGCCAGTGTATCCTCCCCGACGCCGTCCGGGACGCACAGCGCAGCGTCATGAAGGTAGTTTCATGATTTTCTTGAAATCCGCACACCGGACGGCCGGCCCCCTGAGGCCCCGCGAGGCGCTCGTAAGTCCTTGATGAAACTGCGGACTCGTCTTAATTTGGTCCTGACCGGCCTCACGGCGGTCTTCATCGTCGTTTGGGCCGTGGACGAGATCCGCGCCACGCGCTCCTCGATCCGCGAGGAGATCGAGGCGGCGAACCGCGTGGCCGCCCAGCTGCTCGGCACCCTCGCCCAAAGTTACGCTGAAGGCGGCGGGGCGCCGGCGGTGCAATACCTGCTCACCCAGCTCGGCCACGTGCGGGCGAACGACATCACCCTGCGCGGCGCGAACGGGGTGGTGCTGTACCACTCCCCGCCGGCCTCCTACAAAGCCGGGCGCGAGGCGCCGCGGTGGTTCTTCCGACTGCTGGCGCCGCATCCCGCGCGGCAGCTGTTCGCGCTGCCCGATGGGGCGCAGCTGGCCATCGATGCGGAACCCTCGCGGGCCATCCTGGATGCGTGGGACGAACTCACCCGCCTCCTCGCGATCGCGCTCATCCTGCTCGTGACCGTGAGCGCCCTCGCGTTCTGGCTGGTGGAGCGCGCGCTCGCACCCTTTCCGGTGATCGTGCAGGGCCTGCAGCGCCTGCAGCATGGGGATCTGACCTATCGCCTGCCGCCCTTGGCCGGCGCCGAAGCCCGCGCCATCGGGGGCGCGTTCAACCGCATGGCCGAGGCGGTGCAGGACAACGTACGTACGGAGCGCGAGGCGCGCGAGGCGCGCACGCGGCTGGAGGAGCGGCGCGAACTTGCGCTGCTGGTCGAGCAGAGCGTCGAAGAGGAACGCCGCGCGATCGCGCACGAGCTGCACGATGAATTCGGTCAGTCCGTCACCGCCATCCGCAGCCTGGCACTCGCCATTGCCACGCAGTCCGCCGACGGCACGATATGCGAGGCCGCGCGCCTGATCTCCGCGGAGGCTGCGCGGCTCTACGACGCTATGCACGGTCTCATTCCGCGCCTCACTCCGCTGTCACTCGATACCCTAGGACTCGCACAAACCCTTGAGAGCCTGGTGCGCGACTGGCAGCGCCGGCACGCGAGCCTGCAGCTCGTTCTTGAGCAGCAGCTGCCGGCGGATCTTGGTGCGAGCGTCACGCTCGCGGTTTACCGTGTGGTGCAGGAAGGGCTGGTCAACGCCGTGCGCCATGCCCAGGCGACGCGTGTCCTTATCGATGTGCGTGCGAGCGGGGAGCGGCTGCGGGTCGCGGTGATCGATGACGGCGTCGGGTTGCCGGTTAACTGGTCGCGGCCCGGACACTTCGGACTGCGCGGTCTCACCGAGCGCGTCGAGCATCTGGGGGGAACCTTGAGTGTGCGCAACCAGGAGCCGCACGGGGTATCTTTGACGGCCGAGATCCCGCTGGGGGGCGCATGATTCGCGTACTGCTGGTGGATGATCACGCCGTCGTGCGCACCGGTTTTCGGCTGCTGCTGCAGGCACACCCGGGCACGACCGTGGTTGGCGAAGCCGACAGCGGTGAGAGCGCCTGTCAGCGCTTTGAAGAGCTCGCCCCCGATGTCGTGGTCATGGACCTGGCCATGCCGGGTATGGGGGGCCTGGAAGCGCTGCGACGCATCCGTGCCCATCATCCCGAGGCGCGCGTGCTCACGCTCTCGGCCCACGATGACCCACAGCATGCGCAGCGCGCGCTGCGCGAGGGCGCGCGCGGGTTCCTCTCCAAGCGCAGCGCCCCGGAGGCGCTGCTCGAGGCGATCACCACGGTCGCCGCCGGCAAGCGCTATCTGGACGCGGAAGTGGCGCGCAAGCTCGCCTTATCGGACGCGGACGGCACGGGCCGCTCACCGCTCGAGCGGCTGTCGGAGCGCGAGTTTGAAGTGTTTGTGCGCCTGGCGAGCGGCCACACGGTGCAGCACATCGCCGAGGATCTGAAGCTCTCCGCCTCCACCATCGGCACGCACCTGTACAACATCAAGCAGAAGCTCGGCGTCGTGAATCAGTCCGAACTGACGCTCATCGCCATCCGGCACGGACTGATCGAAGCGTAGGGGCGCGGCCGCAGCTAGGAGCCGAGATCGCGGCCGGAAACGGCGACGCGGCGCGTCATGCGTTCGAGGGAGCGCCGCGCGGCGGCCTTGGCGATGTGCTTGCACCACAGCGGTTCGCGCTGATCGGACTGGCGGCGGAACTTCTCGCAGTCGCAGGTCCACAGAATACGGTTGTCCTGTGTCTTCAGCACCTGCACGGTGCGGCTGGGAAAGCTATACACGCCGAGCACTTCGTTTGTTTGAGGCGGGCGGCGGCGAAAGCGGATAGCCATGGGAGCTAAGCCTAGCGCAGCTTGGCTGTGGATGACTTGTGGATTACCTGTGAATACAAGCCGCTTTAGGAGACGATCTTCGCCTTGATCGCTTCGTATTCCGCGTCGGTGATGAGTTTTGCCTCCAGGAGTTGCTTCGCCTCCTGCAAACGCCGCACCGCGTCCCCCTCCGCACCGAGCGCGCCCGTGGCCGGAGCGGAGGTCACCTGGATGCCCCCTGACCGAGCGCGCAGCTCCTCGAGCTCGCGCACCCGGCGCTTCTCGCGCCAGGCCTGATCCTGGGTCTGGCAGATGCGGTAGACGGCCTGGGCCTGATCCTTGCGCAGACCGGCAAACACGGCGCCCTGGGCGCCCTGGGCCCCGAGCGAGGCGAGATCGGTCGCCCGGCCGGCGCGCACGGCCAGATTGGCACTGAAGACGCCCACATGCAGGGTGACCTCCTCCAGGTCCTGCCAGCGGATCGTGGTCACGTCAAAGCCCCCTAAGAGCTTGCGCGTGAGCACCACGAGGCGGCCGCTCGTGGCGGCGAGGAGCAGGCGGCGGTGCGTGAGGGCAAAAATGCGCCGCTGCACCGCGAACGCTTCAAGCGTCTCACCCGCGATCAGCACCGAGCGCAGCTGCGCCAGGGGCTTCGCCAGATCCGCCTCGTTGACCGCGGTCGCATCGCTCATGTTGCATCCAGCCGCTGCGGCGCGGCTTATTTCTTCTTGACGATCTCGGCCCGAAAATCGCGCAATTTCGCCTTGATGAGCCGCTCGTTTTCCGGCCCCATGCGGATCAGCAGCTTCTGACCGGCCGGGCGCGCCTCCAGATCCGGATCCGCATATTCGTAGAACACCTTCGGCTGCGTGAGCTGAATCGGCGTCGTGATCTCCGGCGTCTGCAGCAGCTGATCGATGACCTCCACCAGGCGGTCGTTGAAGTACTTGCCCGGATATCCGAGATCCTCGTACGCCTGCTGGAACAGCGGGTAGAGCCGCTGGTACACCACGGCGAGCGCCTTCACGTCGGTCTTCTCGAGCACGTGCATGAGGGGAGCGTAGCGGGCGAAGTTGTCGGGGCTCAGGCTCGTCAGATCCCCCTGCGTAGCGGTGACGGTCTGACCGGGCGTGGGCTTCAGCGGCCGCAACTCCACCGCCAGCTTCTTGCGCGGCAGGTTATCCACCGTCACCACGATGTGGCGCACGATGTTTTGCGGTACGAGAAACTGCTCGACCGGCTCGCGGCCGATCACTCCGGCGAGGGAATCGTGCGCCACCGCGTCGCTCTCGTTGAGCGCGGGCAGGGCCGCAGCCTCTGGTTCCGCCGCGATCGGGTGCGCGACCTGCGCCTCGCTCGGCGCGGGCGGCGCGGCTGGCGCCGCCGCCACCGGCGCGGCTGGTGGCGCCTGGCGCGAGGAGTACCAGAACCAGCCTCCCACCGCGACGGCCACTACCACTACGGCGCCCACCATCCACGCCACCTTACGTCGCGCGGCAGCCTCCAGACTCTCTTCCCACATCCTCACACACCCTCAAGCGTTCACGGGGAGGGCCTGACACTTTACTCTTCTTTTCCGGGTGCGGGCATCAGTCCGTGTCAGGTGTTGTTAAGACACTTCACCGGCACGGCGCGCCGCGCCGCGGGGTCCCAGTCGTACCGGTGCGAGGGGCAGGCTCTGAAGCGGGCGGCTTGCTGCGAGCCCCGCTTCGTGTCACCCGCACTCTCGGAATCGGCCGCGCTGCCGGCCAGCCCACCGCCGTCACCAAGTCGCCCTCGCGGATCGGGCGGTGCTCGAACCCGCGCTCGGGCAGCGCGCGCAGGCCGGCCGCGTAACGCGGCGGCCCGCGAGTGGCGCAAAGTGCATCCCGGCGTCGGCTCCGCAGTCCGGTGCCGCGCGGACGTGTGATCAGCATCGGTGCCGCAGCCACAGGAGAAGCCCTCATACAGGGAAGCGGTGCCCGCGGCACTGGATGGTCGGTGCGCCCGCGCCAATCGCGCTGCTGCGGCCCCTACGGGTGTGCTTCAATTAGCTATGCTCCCCGCCTTCCACCCCGCCGTCGCCAACTGGTTCAGCCGCACATTTGCCGCGCCCACTGCGGCCCAGCAAGCAGCGTGGCCGGCGATCGCCGCGCAGCGTCACGTGCTCATCGCCGCGCCAACCGGCTCAGGCAAAACGCTCGCCGCGTTTCTTGCGGTGCTGGATGCCTTGGTGCGCGAGGGCGTGGCGCACGGGGGACTCGCAGACGAAACCACGGTCGTGTACGTCTCGCCGCTCAAAGCGCTCTCCAACGACATCCACAAGAATCTCGAGGCGCCGCTCGCCGGTATCCGCGAGGAGTTGGCAGCGCTGGCTCTGCCGCAGCTGGATATCCGCACCTTCGTGCGCACCGGCGACACGCCGCAGCACGAGCGCGCGGCCATGCGTCGGCGCCCGCCGCACATCGTGGTGACCACGCCCGAGTCGCTCTACATCCTCATGGGATCGCAGTCCGGCCGGCAGATGCTCGCGAGCACGCGCACGGTGATCGTGGATGAAATCCACGCCATGGCCGGCAGCAAACGCGGTGTGCACCTCGCGCTCACGCTCGAGCGGCTCGAATCCCTCGCCGGTCGCAAGCTCACGCGCGTGGGGCTCTCGGCGACGCAGAAGCCGATCGAGGATGTGGCGCGCCTGTTGGTCGGCAGCGGCAACCTGCTCCCGGACGGCCGCGCCGACTGCGCCATCATCGACGCGGGCCACGTGCGCGAGCGCGACCTGCAGCTCGAGATCCCCGCCTCCCCGCTCGAAGCGGTGATGTCGGGTGAGGTGTGGACACAGATCTACGATCGGCTCGCACAGCTGGTGAGCGAGCACCGAACGACGCTCGTGTTCGTCAACACGCGCCGCCAGGCCGAGCGCCTCGCGCGTCATCTGTCCGAGCGCTTGGGCGAAGAGCACGTCACCGCCCACCACGGCAGCATGGCGAAGGAGTCCCGCCTCAAGGCCGAGCAGCGCCTGAAGGCCGGGGAATTGCGGGCGCTGGTCGCCACCGCCTCACTCGAGCTCGGCATCGACATCGGCGATGTGGATCTGGTGTGCCAGCTCGCCTCCCCGCGCTCGATCGCCGCATTGCTGCAGCGCGTTGGGCGCTCCGGGCACTCGGTGGGGGGCACGCCCAAGGGGCGGCTCTTCCCGCTCTCGCGCGATGACCTCGTCGAATGCACCGCGCTGCTCGCCGCGGTGCGCCGCGGCGAGCTCGACCGGCTCGTGATGCCGGGCAAGCCCCTGGACGTGCTCGCCCAGCAGATCGTGGCCGAGGTGGCCGCGCGCGAGTGGCCGGAGGAGGAACTGTTCGCCCTGGTGCGCCGCGCTTACGCGTATCGCGAGCTTGCGCGCGCCGAGTTCGACGAAGTGCTGCACATGCTCGCGGAAGGCTACAGCACGCGGCGCGGTCGGCACGGCGCCCTCATCTACCACGACGCGGTAAATAAGCTCGTGAAGGGGCGCCGCAACGCGCGCCTCACCGCGCTCACCTCCGGCGGCACTATTCCGGACACCGCCGACTATCAGGTGATCCTCGAGCCGCAAGCGCAGTTCGTGGGCACGGTGAATGAGGACTTCGCAGTCGAGAGCCTGCAGGGCGATGTGTTCCAGCTCGGTAACGTCTCCTACCGCATCCTGCGCGTCGAGCAGGGGCGCATCCGCGTCGAGGACGCGCATGGGGAGCCGCCCTCGATTCCGTTCTGGCTGGGCGAGGCCCCCGGTCGCAGCGACGAGCTGTCGGCGAGCGTCTCGCGCCTGCGCGAGGGGCTCGAGGCGCAGCTGCAGGCGGGGCTTGAGACCGCGATCGCCTGGCTGATCGAGACCACCGGTGTGGCCGCGCCTGCGGCGGTGCAGCTGGTCAGTTACCTCGCCGCCGGGCGCGGCGCGCTCGGGGCGCTGCCGACCCAGCGCACCCTCATCTTCGAGCGTTTCTTCGATGAGGCCGGCGGTATGCAGCTCGTCATCCACTCCCCCTTCGGCAGCCGCATCAATCGCGCCTGGGGACTCGCGCTGCGCAAGCGCTTCTGCCGCTCGTTCAACTTTGAGCTGCAGGCGGCCGCGACCGAGGACACCATTGTGCTCTCGCTCACCACCGCGCACAGCTTCGAACTCGCCGACGTCGCCCGCTATCTGCACTCCAACACCGTGCGGCCGCTCTTGGTGCAGGCGCTGTGTGCCGCCCCGATGTTTCCCGTGCGGTGGCGCTGGAGCGCGACGATCGCGCTCGCCCTGCCGCGCTTTCGCAACGGCAAGAAAGTGCCCGCGCCGCTGGCGCGCATGGCGGCTGAGGATCTGTTGACCGCGATCTTCCCCGATCAGGTGGCATGCGCGGAAAACCTGCCCGGGGAGCTCGAGATCCCCGACCACCCGCTCGTACGGCAGGCGATCCGTGACTGCCTCGAAGAGGCCATGGACATCCAGGGCTTCGAGCGGCTCTTGCGGGCACTGGAAGCGGGCCACATCCAGGTGATCGCGCGCGATCTCACCGAGCCTTCGCCGCTGGCGCTGGAGGTACTCTCGGCGCGCCCGTACGCGTATCTGGACGACGCGCCACTTGAGGAGCGCCGTACCCAGGCGGTCATGAGCCGCCGCTGGATGGATCCGCAAAGCGCCGCGGACATCGGCAAGCTCGATCCGGAGGCGATTGCGCGCGTGCGCGCCGAAGCCTGGCCCGATGCGGGCAGTGCCGATGAACTGCACGACGCGCTCCTGTGGCTCACGTACCTTACCGCGGCCGAGGCGGCCGCTGGTGCCGGCTGGTCGGCGCTGCTCGCGCAACTGAGCGCCCAGCGGCGCCTCACGCAACTCACTTCCGCTACGACGCAGCTGTGGATCGCGGCCGAGCGGCTGCCGCTGTTTGCCGCCCTCTTTCCGCAAGCGACCCACGCACCGCCCATCACTACGCCGGCCGCGTACGACAAGCGCGTTACCGCGGAAACGGCCCTGATCGAGATCGTGCGCGGGCGCCTGGAAGGCTTGGGTCCCACCACGGCCACCGCGCTCGGCGCCTCCCTCGGACTGCCCGTGGCGCGCATCGAGGGCGCGCTCGCGGTTTTGCAGGCGGAAGGGTTCGCGATGCGCGGCGCCTTCTCGGCCGACGCCGCGGCGGCCGCGGAGTGGTGCGAGCGGCGCCTCCTCGCCCGCATCCACCGCTACACCGTCAAGCGCCTGCGCGCGGAGATCGAGCCCATCGAGGCGCGTGACTTCCTGCGCTTCCTCTTCGAGTGGCAACGCGTGACGCCGGCCGGGCGCATGGAGGGTCCGGACGCGGTGGGCGCGATTCTTGCGCAGCTGGAAGGGTTCGAGGCCGCCGCGAGTGCGTGGGAAACTGAGATCCTCCCCAACCGCATCAGCGAGTACGAGCCCGCCTGGCTCGATGAGCAGTGCCTCGCCGGACGCTTCGTGTGGACGCGGCTCGCGCCACGGCGCGGGGACCGCGAGCGCGGCGCAGCTCCGGTGCGCGCCACGCCGATCGTGCTGCTCGCGCGCCGCAACCTGCGCCGGTGGTCGAGCCTGAGCGGCGCGGCCGATGCGGTGCCGGTGTCCCCGGGCGCGCAGCGCGTGGCGCAGTACCTCGCAACCCACGGGGCTTCATTCTTCGATGAGATCGCAGCCGGCAGTGCACTGCTGCCGACACAGGCCGAGGAAGCGCTCGGCGAGCTTGTGGCCTTAGGCATCGTCAACTCAGACAGTTTTGCCGGCCTGCGGGCGCTGCTGTTGCCCGCCGATCGTTGCGCCGGCGGCGCCGCCGGGCGGCGCCGCCGGCGCCTTGCGCTCTTTGGCATGGACGCGGCCGGACGCTGGTCGAAGATCGCGCGCCCGGAAAGCGCCGCCCCCGACCGCGCCCTCGATGAGGAAGCGACCGAACAGGTCGTGCGCACGCTCCTGCGCCGCTGGGGCGTGGTCTTCTGGCGGCTGCTGACGCGCGAGGCGGACTGGCTGCCCCCGTGGCGCGACCTGCTCATGTGCTGCCGCCGCCTGGAAGCGCGCGGGGAGATCCGCGGCGGACGCTTCATCGCCGGTTTCAGCGGCGAGCAGTACGCAGCCCCCGAGGCCATCGCGCTGCTGCGTGATGCGCGCCGCAAGCAGCTCGACAATCACATGCTCTCGTTCTCGGGCGCCGACCCGCTGAATCTGGTGGGCATCCTCACGCCGGGCGCGCGCCTGCCCTCGCTCAGCGGTAACCGCGTGTTGTATCGCGATGGCGTGCCGATCGCGCTGCTTGCCGGCGGCGAGGTGAGCTTTCTCACCGAGCTCGCCCCGGCGGATGAGTGGGAGGCACGCAACCTGCTCCTGCGCCGCCACGTGCCCGCGGTGCTCGCCGATCTGGCCTGAAAGCACGTGCGCGGGCGCGCCGCGCCACATGCAGCCTGCAGCGGTTAGCTCTTCTTGTGCTCGTCCTGCCACTTCTGCACGGCGGCCATGGTGTTGGCGACGTGCTCATCGGGGGACATGGCGGTGTAGGAGTAGATGATCACCCCCGTCGGGGCGATCACGTAGGAGGTGCGGTTCGCGTACGCCGGGTGGCTGAGAAGCACCGAGTCGTAAGCCTTCATGATGCTGCCGTCGGCATCCGAGGCGACGGCAAACTTGTTGCGGCACTCGCTCACCGAAAACTTGTTGAGCTTATCGATCGGATCGTGCGAGACGCCGATGACGGTGGCCCCCAGGGCGTTGAACTTCTCAGTGGCCTCGGCAAAGTCGTGTGCTTCCGTCGTACACCCAGGCGTGAACGCGGCCGGGTAGAAGTACAGCACCACCGGGCCCTTCTTCAGAGCATCGGCAAGGGAGAACTTGAAGGCGTTGCCGGCGAGGGAAGCCTCGGTGGTGAAGTCAGGTGCCTTGGTGCCATCAGGCAGCGCGGCGTACACCGGCAGCGTCAGCAGTGCCACGGTCACAGCCGCAGCGAGTAAGCGTCGCATGATCATCTCCCGTTCTTGTTGGTCACAGAGAAAAGGCGCGGGAGCTCATAATCGGTCAAGGCGCGCCACTGCGCCAGTGGCGCGCGGCTTTCAGCGTTCCTGGGCATAACCGACCAGCTCCACGTAGCCGCGGCCGCCGACCGTGCGCCCGGCGCGCCGGCCACTCACCTGCACCGCGCCCTCCCAGTAGCGTGGCGTGCCCGTGAGCTCTTGGTCGGCGAGCACCGGCCGCACCGTGAGGTCAAGCGCAAGCTCAGGCACGCGCACATGCCAGGCAGCCGGGTAGCGCACGCCCGCCGGGCTGCGCCACCGCCCGATGACCTCGAGCGTCACCGCGCTCGCGCCGAGCGCTCGCGCAGCACCGGCCGGCTCGCTCCACGTCCCGGCACTGTGCGGATCGCGCGTACCGTCGCGGTCGCGCAGCGCATAAAACATGAGCGCCGTGCCGTCATCCAGCTGCAACGCGAACCAGTCCCAACCCACCTCTTCCGCCCCCAGTGCGCCGCTGCCCCACTCGCGGTCGAACCAGGCGAGGCCCTGCACCGCGAGCGTTCGACCCTCGCGTATGAGACGCCCGTGCGCCGCGACACGCGGCAGCGAGTAGTAGTAACTCGCATCCCCCGGGCGCGCTGACTTCACGCTCATGCCCGCCACACCGTTCAGGACCGGCATCCCCGAGGCATCCAGCTCGAGCTCGATCGCGTACCCAGCCTGTGCAGCCGAGAGCTGCCAGCGCTGCGGTGCGCCCGGTGCGGCGCGCAGCTGCCAGTCATCGACCCAGACCCGCAGCGGTGCGGCGCTCGCACCGGCAAGACCGAGGGCGGCACGCGAGAGCTTCTGCGCGAAGCGAAAACGCTGGCGCGCGACATCGGTCACGGCGAAGTGCGCCATGTAGATCTCATTGGCACGCCACGCCGAGGCGGCGGCTGCGGGTGCGGCCGCGACCGGCGGCGCGAGCGCGTAGCGAAAGAAGGTCAGCTCGAAGCCAAAACGCTCCCCGTCGGCCGCTTGCAGCTGTCCGGTGCTGTACCACCACTCCTGGCGGAACTCCCGATGCGGGCCGTGATCGGCCGGAAAGCTGAAGGCGCGCGGCGCAAGTACCTGGGCAAAGCCTGCCGCGTCCTCGCGCCCGAGCAGGCCCGGCACAGCCGCTGGCGGCGGTGCGCCGACGGCGACGCCGAGCGCACAGGCGGCAAAGAGCGCCAGTGCAACCCGCAACATCACTCCTCCCGCAAGCCCGCGGCGAGCGGCGCGGTGGCGCTGCGCCAGGCCGGATACAGCGCCGCGGCGAGCGCGGCGAGGAGCGCGAGCACGAGCGCGTGGGTGAATTGCGCGGCATTTAGATGCAGATCGATCTGCCAGCCAAAGGCGCGGCGGTTGATGACCTCGGTCAGCACGAGTGCGGTGAGAAGCCCGGCGGGTATCGCGGCCACGAAGGCGGCCATTCCCATGAAGAGCGTCTGCGCGATCACGAGCCTCGCGCTGCCCCAGGGGGTGACGCCCAGGGTGCGCAGCAGCGCAAGTTCGCGCGCACGCTCGAGCTGCCAGGCGAGCAGCGCGCTCACGAGGCCGATCGCCGCCACGCCCGCGGCGAGCCAGTAAAGCACGCGCGTGATGACGAAGGTGCGCTCGAAGATCCGCATCGACAGGGCGCGCAGGTCGGCATTGGAGCGGATGAACACGGCCTGCCGGCCGCGGGCCGCGGCACGCAGCGCCGGTTCCGCCTGCGCGGCGCTGACCTGCGGCTCAAGGTAGATCCCGAGACCGCCGATCGCCTGATCGCCCCAGAAGTGCCGGTAGATCGCAAGCTCCAGCAGCACCTCGCCGCGGTCGTTGCCGTATTCGCGGTAGACGCCCGCGATCGGGAAGGCGTGCGCGCCGCTCATGGTGGTGAGTGCGAGCGTGTCGCCAGGCTTTAAGCCGAGCCGCCAGGCGAGTGGCTCGGAGATGAGCAGCGCCCCTGAGCGCCACGCCGGCCACACCGTGCGCGCCTCCCCTTGCGTGAGACGAAAGCCGAGTTCCCCCTTCGGTCCCAGACGCAGCGCGTTCAAATCAAGCGCGCCGCGCTCGGAGCCGACCACGACGCGCCGCGCCTCGCTGTGCGCGCGGATGCCCGGTACCGCGAGCAGCGCCTGCACCACGTCCGGCTCGAGCTGGCGCGCGAGCTCATCCGTCGGTCCAGGCGCGGTCACGTACACATCGGCGCGCAGGGTCTGCAGCAGCCACTCCGCGAGCGAACCGCGGAAGCTCTCCACCATTACCGCCACTCCGATCATCGCCGTAAGCGCCATACCGAGCGCGGCGATCGCCACCCCGGTGCGGCTCAAGGACCCGGCCACATCCGTCAGCGCCAGCCGGGCGATCGGGCTTTTGCGCCCGAGCAGGCGCGCGCTCGCCTGCGCGCTCACCTTGAGCGCCGCCGGTGTCAGTGCCGCCACCGCCAGCAGCAGCAGGAAGAGCGCGAGAAATCCGGCGAAGAGGCTGCGCGCCGAGAGCGCGACGGTCACCGCCGCAAGAGCTGCGAGGAGCGCCGCGAGCAGGCTCAGGCGGCGCGCCAGGCTCTGCGCCCGCGCTTCGAGAACGGAGCGCGCAAGGCCGAGCCGCGGGGCGCTCGCGGCCACTTCCAGTGCCGGCACGAGCGCGGCCACGAGCGCGGTGGCGAGCGCCGCCAGCAATGCCTTGCAGAGTGTCGCGGCGGGCAGCGCGAGCTCGTTCACCGCCACGACGAAGTACAGATCGTTGATGGTGCGCGAGACAAGCGCCACCAGCCCGCGGCCGATGAGCCAACCGAGCAGCGTGCCGAGCACGGCGCCGATCAGCCCGAGCACTGCGGCTTCGGTGAGGATCAGCCGCAGTACTTCGGCGCGCGTGGCGCCGAGCGCGCGCAGGACGCCGATGATGCTGCGCCGCTGCAGCACCGCGAAACTCACCGCCCCGTAGATGAGAAATGTGCCGACCAGGAGCGCAAGCAAGCTCATCGCGCGCAGGTTGGTGGTGAACGCGTCCGTCATGGCAAAGGTCTCGCGCGCCTGCGCGCGCGTGCCATGCAGCTCGACGTCCGGCGGCAGCCGCGTGCGCAGCGCCGCTTCCAGCGCCGCGCCCGTCGGCCCCGGCGGCAGGCGCACGTCGATGCGCGAGAGGCGGCCGCTCGCTCCGAGCCACTCCTGCGCCTGCGCGATGTCCGTCAGCAGCAGCGCATCAAAGCCCGGGCCGGCATCGGCAATGCGGCCGATGAGCTGCGCCGCATGGCGCACGCCGGCAACTTCCAGCTCAAAGCGCGCGCCATCGGCGAGCTTAAGATCGGCGGCCGTGCGCGCGCTCATCAGCACGCTCCCCGGCTGCGTGAACCAGCGGCGCGCATCCGCCGTGCCCTCGATGAGTGCCGCACGGGCGCCACCGGACTCCCCCGCCGCAAGCTCGGCGCTGGCGAAGGGGTCGATGCCGATCAGCTGCAGCAGCCGCTCCTGCACCAACACGTAACCGGATACGAGCGGTGCGAACTGCGGCGGTGGCGCCCCCGGCAGCAGCGGCTGCGTGCGCAGGCGCACGTAGAGGGACTCATCAATCCCCTGCGGGCCCCCGGTCAACTGGTGCGTGGCCGCGCCATTGATCGCCCCGAGCGACAGCTCGAACGCGCGCCGGGCGCTGGCGGTCGCGATGTCAACCGCGACGATCGTGCCCACGCCGAGGGTGAGGCCGATGAGAGCGAGCGCCAGCTGCGCCGGGTGACGCAGCAGGTGCCGGACGCTCGCCGCGTGCAGTGTCCTCACCCGGGTGCGCCCGTGCCAGCCCGCCGCACCGCATGCAGTTCCCCGGCGCGCAACTCGAGCACGCGGTCGGCGTGGCCCGCGAGCGCGGCATCGTGCGTCACGAGCAGCAGCGTGGCGCCGCGTGCGTGCGCGAGCGACAGGAGCGCGGGCACGATCTCGCGCGCCGTGACCTCATCGAGATTGCCGGTGGGCTCATCCGCCAGTAGCAGGCGCGGGCGGTGCACCAGGGCGCGCGCGATCGCAACGCGCTGCTGCTCGCCGCCGGAGAGCTGATCGACCGCGCTCGCGGCGCGGTCGGCGAGACCGACCTCGGCGAGCGCCGCGCGGCTGCGCGCGCGCGCCGCCTCGCCGCGCACGCCATTCAGCTCGAGTACCAGGCGCACGTTCTCGATGACGTCGAGCGTCGGGATGAGGTTGAAGAACTGGTAGATGAAGCCGATGTGCGCGCGGCGGTAGAGCGTGCGCGCCGGCTCCGCGAGCCCCGTTACCTCGGTGCCGTCGATCTCGATCGTGCCGCCCTCGGGACGGTCGATGCCGCTGATGAGATTCAGCAGCGTCGACTTGCCCGAGCCGCTGCGCCCGGTGATGGCGACGGTCTCACCGCTCGCGATGCTCGCCTGCGCCCCGGCGAGCACCTGGTGCACGCGCTCACCCTCGCGGAAGCTCTTAGACAGTTGCCGGATGTTGAGCACGCTCGTCCTCGTGGCGGGAAGCCCCCTCGCGCTCATTGTAGAAACATCTGCCCTTGGGCACTCTAGCGGGCGATGTCCGAACCACAATGGCGCCTGCTGACGACCCTGCCTGACCTGCCAAGCGCACAGTCGCTCGCCGAGGTGCTCAGCGGCGCAGGCATGCAGGTGCGCGTGCGTTCGGACGCCGGGGTACTCGGTCAGGCCGCCCCCTCGCGCATCTTCGTGGCGAGCGAGGAGCTGCAGCAGGCGCGCGCCTTTCTGGCCGCCGGCGCGGGTGCGCAGGAGCCCGGATGATCACGGTCCATCACCTGAACAACTCCCGCTCCCAGCGCGTCTTGTGGCTGCTCGAGGAGCTCGGCTGTACGTACGAGATCGTCAAATACCACCGCGATCCGAAGACACTGCTCGCGCCCGCGGAGCTCAAGCGCGTGCATCCGCTCGGCAAGTCCCCGGTCATCACCGATGGCGCGCACACGATCGCCGAATCGGGCGCGATCACTGAGTACCTCGTCGAGAGCTACGGGGCGGGCCGCCTGCGCCCGCAAAGCGACCCCGAAGCGCGGCTGCGCTACACCTACTGGCTGCACTACGCGGAAGGGTCGGCCATGCCGCCGCTCCTTTTGAAACTGGTGTTCCAGCGCCTGCCCGAGGGGGCCGTGCCCGCGCTGTTGCGTCCGCTGGTGCGTGCCGTCGCCGCGGGCGCCCAGGCCAGTTACATCGACCCGCAGCTCGCCACTCACCTTGCTTTCTGGGAGAGCGCGCTCAGCGCGCAGCCGTGGTTCGCGGGTGCTGAGTTCAGCGCCGCGGACATCCAGATGAGCTTTCCGCTAGAGGTGGCCGCGGCGCGCGCCAGCGTGCCGCTCGGGGAGCGCTGCGGCGCCTTTCTTGCGCGCATCCACGCGCGCCCCGCCTACCAGCGCGCCCCGAGGCGGGCGGCCCGTATGCACTGCCGGGCGGAGCAAAAAAGTAGAGCACACCGGCCGATGATCAGCGAAACTTGCGCCCCGCTGCGGCTCCCCAAGCCGTGCCCCCCGGCACGGCCCGCACGCCTTAGCCAAAAAGGGTCAGACATGAGATTGCCAGCGTCCTGCCGCCGCAGCCGGACATCCGTCGCCTCAGCGTGCGCCCTCGCGGCGCTCCTTTTCTCAGGCTTTGCGCTCGCACAGCAGCCGGCCGCCCCCGCCGCGGATGGCACCGCGAGCGCACCGGCCAAGAAGGCCGCCGCGCCCAAGGCCGCAGCGGCTGAACACTCGCCCAGCTACAGCCTCGGACTGTCGATGGGGCAGCAGCTGAAGAGCAATTTCGTCAGTCCCGATTCGATCAACGCCACCGCGCTTGCGCAGGGGGTGCACGATGCGCTCACGGGCAAGGCCGAGCTGAGCGATGCGGACGTCCAGAACATCAACAAGATCATCAGCGCCGCGGTGAATGGCGCCGGCGACGGCAATCACCGCCTGGCCGCCAAGTTCCTGGCCGAGAACGCCAAGAAGCCCGGTGTGATCACGACCGCGAGCGGCCTGCAGTACAAGGTGCTCGCGCCCGGCAGCGGCCAGCCGCCCAAGCCCACCGACGAGGTGACGGTGAACTACAAGGGGACGCTCCTGGACGGTACGGAGTTCGACAGCAGCTACAAGCGCGGTCAGCCGGCGACGTTCCCGCTCGATCACGTCATCCCCGGCTGGTCCGAGGGCGTGGGCCTGATGAAACCGGGCGCGAAGTACGAGCTGTTCGTGCCGCCGCATCTGGCATACGACCTGCGTCCGCCGCCGCGCTCGCCGATTCCTCCCGGAGCGATGCTGATCTTCGAGGTGGAGCTGGTGAGCGCCAAGGCTGCGCCGCCCGCCCCGGCCGCGCCGCCTGCGGCCATGGCGCCTAAGCCCGCCTCGAGCAAGTAAAGCGCGCGCGGGCCCTCGGGCCGCCCCCTTCAGCTCTCGGCGTTGGCGCCGGGGTTGAAGCGCATGGGCTTGGTGACCCCGAGGCGCGTCAGTTCGCGCAGCAGGTTGTCGGCAAGTTCCTGCTGGGCACCGTCGCGCTCAAAGAGCGGTGCGGCGCTCCAGTCGTACGCCCAGGCCTGCTGCGTGCGCAGGTCCTCCGGCTCATCCAGGTAGCGCGGGATGACGTGCGCGTGCAGCGCCGGGTCCTGGTTGCCGAAGATTGCGTAGTTGATGCGCGCCGCACCGGTCACCTTCAGCAGCGCATCCCCGAGGCGCGACATGTCCGAGAGAAACGCGATGCGTTCGCGCGCCCCGAGCGCGTTGAGGTTCGGCACGACCGGATCGGGCAGGAGCATCGCGTAGCCGCGCACGAACTGGCGCTCGCCAAACACCGCCCAGCCGCTGAACAGGCGCGCGATCACCCGCGGGTCGCGCCCCTCGCGAGCGGCGATCACCTGGGCATGGATGGCGGTCAGCGGCTCCGCTGCGACTTCGTTCTTCATGACGATCCTGGCGAACGGAACACGAAATATACCGCACCCATGATACACAGCGCCGCCCACAGATAATCGAGCTTGAAGGGCTTACCCATGTAGAACATGGCGAACGGCACGAACACGCTGAGTGTGATCACCTCCTGCAGGATCTTCAGCTGCGGGAGCGACATCTGCGTGTAACCGATGCGGTTGGCGGGCACCTGCAGCAGATACTCGAAAAACGCGATGCCCCAGCTGAGGATGGCCGCGACGTACCAGGGCTTGTCGGCGAGATTCTTCAGGTGCGCGTACCAGGCGAACGTCATAAAGACGTTCGAGCCGATCAAAAGCAGGCTTGTATAGACAAAAGCGCTCACGACGCGACTCCCGGCCGCCTAGCATTGCACCTGAAGCTTGCGCAGCGCCCGGCGCGTGCTGTCGAGGTCCGCGTGCACGATCCCGTGCCAGCCGCGCGCCTGCGCGGCGGCGATATTGTCGGCGCGATCATCGATGAACACCGTGGCCGCCGGTGTCAGCCCAAAGCGCCTTTCGGCCTCAGCGTAAATCCCGGCATGCGGCTTCATGACCCCCGCCAGATATGAGGGCAGCGCACCGTGGCCGATCGTGTGCAGGCGGTATTCGCGCGACAGGTGCGCCCAGTGCAAATCGCCAATATTCGACAGCAGGTACACGCGGTAGCGCTCACTCAGACGGTGCGCCAGATCAACCATGGGCGGCTCGATCTCGAACATGTCGAGCCACTTGGCGTGCACGTCACTCAAGGCGACCGGCGTGCTCGTCAGCGCCGCCAGTTGCTCGAGCAGCTCCTGCCCGTGCAGCCGTCCTGACTCGTGCTCACTTAACCCGATACGCCCGAGCACGGCGGCCGGATCGTGG
Source organism: uncultured Pseudomonadota bacterium (assembly GCA_963850955.1). GTDB lineage: Bacteria > Pseudomonadota > Gammaproteobacteria > Steroidobacterales > Steroidobacteraceae > 13-2-20CM-66-19. The sequence continues at coordinate 1,259,698 of CAWKMW010000004.1, read as the reverse complement.
GTGGCAGCCCCATGGGCGGCGAGGAACTCCACGATGGGACGGTAATTGAGCCGTACGAACACCCAGCCGATGTCGAACACGATCGTCTCGATGTTGAGCCTCGTCATGGGCTAAAGCGGCGTGACGCTGCCGGCGTCCCCGGGGTGGGTGTTGACCGCCACGACCGTGGCCTTGGGGAAGAAGTTGAACTCGGTGGCGCTTGCCCAGGTGTACGCGCCCATGGCGCGCCCCACGAGCAGGTCCCCCACCTTCAACTTCGGCAACATCAGGTTCTCGGCGATCACGTCGATGCTGTCGCAGGTGGGCCCGGCGAGCACCGCCGGCAACTGTTCCCCGTTGGCGCGCAGCGGTTCCACCGGATAGCGCGCATGGTCGAACAGCTGCCCGCTGTAGGAGCCGTACAAGCCGTCATCGAGGTAGTACCACCAGTGACCCTCGCGCTGCGCGCGGCCCATCACGGAAGCGACGCCGATGGCCGCAGGGCCCACGATGTAACGGCCAGGCTCGGCAATCACGCGCACGCGGCGCGGGAGCTGTGCGAGCGCCGTGCGCAACGGGGCACAGAAGCGGCCGATGTCCTGCACCGGCTGCGCGTAGTCGATGGGGAAGCCGCCGCCGATGTCGAGGATGTCGAAGCGGCCGAGCGTCTCGCGGCGCGCCTGGCGCATCAGTCGCGCGCAGGCATTCACCGCCTCGACGTGTTTGGTGGCATCTGCGGTCTGCGAGCCCACATGAAAGGACAGGCCGCGCACGCTGATGCCCAGATCCGCCGCGAGACGCGCAAGCTCGAGCAGGTCTTCCGGATCGCAGCCAAACTTGCGCGACAGGTCGCACACCGCGCCGGGCGCGCGGAACGAGACCCGCAGCAGCAGTTCCGCGACCCCGCTCAGGCGCGCGAATTTGCGCACCTCATCGGGATTGTCGGCGACGAAGGTGCGCACACCGTACGCGAGCGCGTTGGCGATGTCCGCGGGGCGTTTGATGGGATGGGTATGAATGCAGCGCTCGGGGGCAACGCCCAGGCGCTGCACGAGCTGCACTTCACCGCTCGTGGCCAGATCGAGGAAGCCGCCTTCCGCGAGCACCGTCTGCACCACCGCCGGGTGCGGCAGGGGTTTGAGCGCGTAGTGCAGTTGCACGTGCGGCAGCGCTTTACTGAGCTTGCGGAACTGCACGCGCACCCGCTCACAGTCAAGCACGAGGAGCGGGGAGCCAAATTCGCCGACCAGGCGGCGAATTTCCGCAGGCCGGAACGGATCGATGAATCGCGGGCGGCGCACCGAGCGGTCGTTTACGGCAGCACGGCCATGGTGCCGGTGGTGCCGTCATCGCTTTCGGCGATGTTGGTCGCGGCCCGCAGCAGGCGGTCGCGTACCGCCGCCCACCCCTCCCCGTCGGGCACGTCCTGCACGAGGATGCGCTGGCAGCCGGCCTTGTCGAGCGTGCGCAGGTTCGTGTACAGGTCGCGCGCGTAGCTCTCGGGACGGCGCCCGGCGTTGATCCAGGTGACGTACTTATGCGAACGCAGCGGCAGGCGCTGCGCCAACACCGCCACACGGCGACCGCCGCTTGAGGCCGCGTCGGCCTGCGAGTCGATCTCACCCCCGGGCACGATGGTCAGCGCTGTCGCGGGCGCGTAATGGGTGGGCGTGCCGCCCGGCACGCGCGGCGAATCCGCATCCGCGCCGATGAACAGCTCCCCCACGACCTCGCGCAACTGCGCCGCGGTCACGCTCCCCGGGCGCAAGAGCCGCACCCGCTCCCCCTCAAAGGATACGATCGTGGACTCGAGCCCGATCTGGCACTCCCCGCCGTCCAGGATCATGCGCACCGCTTCGCCGAGCTCCTCGCGCACATGCTCGGCGCGCGTAGGCGAGAGGCGCCCGTAGCGGTTCGCCGAAGGCGCGGCGATGCCGCCGCCGAAGGCGGTCAGTAGCTGCTGCGCCATCGGGTGCACGGGCACGCGGATCGCGATGGTGTCCTGGCCGCCGGTGATCACCTCGTGCACGTGCGGCGCGCGCGGCATTACGAGCGTCAGGGGCCCGGGCCAGAAGCTCTCCGCCAGACGGTTGGCGAGCTCGGGCACTTCGCGCACCCAGCGGTGCAGGTAACGGGGGCTATCCAGGTGCACGATCACCGGGTGATTCGGCGGGCGGCTCTTGGCGGCGAAGATCTTGCGCACGGCGGCCGGGTTCTGCGCGTTCGCCCCGAGCCCATAGACCGTCTCGGTCGGGAAAGCCACAAGCTCCCCGTCGCGCAGGGCTTGCACGGCGGCTTCGATTTCGACCTGAGTCGCTCTGACAGTTCGCACCATAGGGTGAGAGCAATTCTATCAAGCTGCTGGGGCGCACTCGCGCGATGTTGTGCGAAAGCATCATTTGCGGCGAAAAACCGCCGGCCCGCCACCGTGAACCCTCCTGTGGATCCGCGGCGTGCTGTGGCGCGAGAACGACGCGCGGCGCAGGATCGCTTTTTACTTAAGCCTGCGGCGCCGTGTCACTCGAGGTCGCGGCGCACCCAGCCGGCCTCGGTGTGGTCAAGTTCGTAGGCGGGCCAGTAGTGCTTGTCGAGCTTCAACGTGATGACTTCCGGCGCATTGTTCCAGGTGAGGGTCTTCAGGCGCACCGAGGAGCGGTCCGGCCGGCCGAGCACGACCTTCAGAAACGCGTCCAGATCGGGCGTGCGCACGCCGTCGACCTCGACGATGCGCCGCCCCGGATACAGCCCGTCACGCGTGGCGGGCGAGCCGTAGGCGAAATACGCGACATACACCCCGATCGGGCGCGTGCCGTGCTGCGCGCTCATGGCGCGGTAGGGCGCCTGCAGCGTCGCGCCCGCCCAAAGCACCAGGCGCTCCACGTCCGAGCCGGGCAGCGCGGTGGTCTTCACCTCGAGTGTCTGCTCGGCCTGGCCGCGCCAGATCGTGACGCGCACCTGTTCCTTGTCGGCGGCGGCTTCTTCCACCTCGCGAAAGCGCGTGACCACCTTGCCGTCGATCGCGAGCACCAGATCCCCGGGCTGCAACAGCTGCGCGGCATCCGAGCCGCCGACCAGACGCACCACGGTGAGCGCCTGGCGGCGGCTCGGGGCGTGTTGCGTCAGACGCTGCGTCCAGCTCTGCGGAAGTCCGATCTCGCGCGCGCCGGCGAGCGGCAGGAGAGCGAGCTCGGCTTCGAGCGAGTGCAGCACCCGCCCGGTGCGCACCCGATCGAGCATGTCGGCGACCACGTCGATGGGCACACCGCGGTTGTCCTGCGCGATTTCCCGCCCGTTCTCGTAGGCGAAGCTCGACCAGGTGCCGAGGACGTTGCCCGCCTGATCGGCGAGCACGCCGTCGAAGTCGGTGGGCGGATTGACCAACTGCGCGGTCTCGATGTTGCTGTCGCGAAAGCGCATGGTGCGCGAGAGCGGCAGATCCAGAGGGTCGATGCTCGCGATCTCCGTGCTGCGCGCGCGCAGCTCATTGTCGCCGCTCAAGCCCACCACCCACACCCGCTCATTCGCCTCGATCTCGCGCGCTGACAGATGCGCGGACTTCACCGGTGTGGTGCCGATGAGCTTCGGATCGTAGGCGACCACCGCGAAATTATGCAGCGGGTGCAGGTACACCACGTGACCGGGTACCTGCACGGTGCCGGCGAAGGTGATGGTGACGTCGCCGACGGCGACCGGCACGGTGTTGCGGTCCACGACCACCAGGCCGCGCTGCGCGTCCACGATGAGTCCGGTGCCGTGGTAATTGCGCTCGGTGATCCCTGAGACCGCGTACGGCATGTCGAAGGTCACCATGGCGAGCGAGGGCGCGAGCGCGTTCATGCGCGCATCCGGATACCTCGGGAACTGCGTGGAACTCACCGGCGTCGGCTTCGGCAAGGGGCCGGCCGGCAGGTCGTGGCAGTCCCATACGCCGCTCGCGTCGTTGCGGTCGCAATGATGGGCCGGAAACCACAGCCGGTCCATGCGCACCGGGCGCAGATTGCTGCCGTTCGGGTCATCGATGGTGAGGTAGCGCACGGTGGCGCGATCGCCGTCGCCGAGCTGCGCAATGCCCGCCTCGAAGTCCTTGAGCGTATCGGTCGGCTTGCCGTTGAGCGTGAGCACCACGGCACCGCGGGGAATGCCGGCGGCGCTGAACACGTAGCCGGGGTTCGCCACGAACACGCCGCGGATTGGCACGTTGAAATGCCGCGCCTCCTGATAGGAAAGCGTGTGCACGACCGCATCGCCGAACTCGGCGTAGGAGCTCGGGGTGATGGCGTGCAGGTCCCCGACCGGGAGCTTCGCGGAGATCGCCTTACCACCGCGCTCGAGTTCCACTTCCGCCTGCCCGCCGACCGAGTTATCGAGGATGTCTTCGAGTGACTCAAACTGCACGACGTAGTGGCCGTTGACGCGCACCAGGATGTCCCCGGCCTGCAGCACGTTCTCGCTCGGGCTACCGGGCAATACCTCGGTGACCACCAGCATGCCGGTGTTGCGCGGGAAGTCGCGGCGCACGGCCGCCTCGGTGCCGGCGGCGAGGCCTAAGCGCTCGAGCTCATCGTACGGGGTGTAGTTGAGCACGGTATAGAGCGTGCCGCGCGGCACTGGCTTGCCTTGCTGGATGAGCTCAAGCGCGCGCTTCACGCGCCCAAGCGGCAGGTAGAAGCTCGAAGCCGCGCCGTTCGCGCCGCCGGCGTTGAGCGCCACCACGCGCCCGCGGATATCGATGACCGGGGAGCCGGAGGAGCCCCCGGAGGTGCCCGAGGCGGCCTGCAGATAGAAGGTGTTGAAGTCGTTGTACTTGGTGACGCCGTAGTCGGGCGCATCGCGGTCGAGGCGCGCGAGCGTGCCGGCGAGGATCGAGAGCTGCTCGCCGGCGTTATTGCCGACCACGCGAATCTCGCGCCCCACCTGCGCACCCTCCGGATACAGCGGCAGCGCCTTGGGCTTGATGAAGCGCAGTTTCTTCGGGTCGTAGCGGTAGATGCCAAAGTCATGGACCGGGTCGCGGTAGAGCGGGTACAGCTGCACTTCCTCGCGATTGAGGAAGGTCGCCTCCGCGGTAACAGGTCCGGGCGTCACGACGTGGCGGTTGGTGAGGATCAGGCCGCGCTCGGCGTCCACCACGAAGCCGGTCGCCTGCGCGGTGGTGTTCCACTCCGTATCGAAGGCACGTGTCAGATCCACGTTGATGGAGACGACGCTCGGGGCGATGCGCTCGAGCGTCACCGCCCAGTCCGGGTTGGCCTCGACCGCGACCGCCGCCTGCGCCGGGTTCGGCTGACCGCTCTCCCCGGCGGGCGGGGGCGGAGCCGGAGCGACGCTGTTCGGCGGCGCCGGCAGGGCCGGGGCGGCCGGCAAGGCCGTGTCGGGCGCGGCGGATGAGGGCGAGGGGGTGCTCGAGGGTGAGGGGCTGCTCGAAGCTGCCGCCGGGGTTGCCGGCGCAGCGCTGCTCGAGGGTGCGGCCGCGGACACGGTAAGCGGTCCGCGTGCCGCGCACACGGCCGCGCCGCACAGCAGTAGAAGAGACAGGCCCAGTGGGCGCAAACATCGCATCAGCAGTTGATTCCTAGCGGCCGAGAAGCACGATCAGCCACACCAGCACGAGCAGCACAAACGACATGAGCACCGCGGCGGAGCCGATGTCCTTGGCGAGTCCGGCGAGCGCGTGGCGCTCGAAACCGATGCGGTCCACGGTCGCCTCGATGGCGCTGTTGAGCAGTTCCACGATCAGGATCAGCACAACCGGGGCCGTGAGCAGCACCCGCTCGGTGGCACCGTGCCCGAGCCACAGCCCCAGCGGTATGACGATCAGCGCCAGGGCAAGTTCCTGGCGAAAGGCCGCTTCTTCACGGTACGCGCCGGTGAGGCCGCGCAGACTGGAGGCGAGTGCCCGCGCGATGCGGGTCATCCCGCGCGGCTTGTATCGGTCTACGGCGGCGCCGTCGGTTTCCATGTGAGATCCAGTTGCCGGGCCGCGCGAACGTCATCCAGGCGGCGCACCGGCATGGTATGCGGTGCGCTGGTCACGCGCCCGGGTTCTTGCTCGGCTTCCTTCTGAATCTGCGACATGGCCGTCACAAAGGCGTCCAGCGCCTCTTTGCTCTCAGTCTCGGTGGGCTCGATGAGCAGGCATTCCGGCACCAGCAACGGGAAGTAGGTGGTCGGGGCGTGAAAGCCGTAGTCGAGCAAGCGCTTGGCGAAATCCATCGCCGTCACGTTCAGCTCGCGCGCCTGGCGCTTGAGCGTGATGATGAACTCGTGGCTCGCGCGGCGCTCGGGGTAGGCGGCGTCAAAGCCCGCATCCTTCAGCCGCTGCTCGAGGTAGTTGGCGTTCAAGGTGGCGTACTCCCCCACCCGCTGCATGCCCTCGCGCCCGAGCAGGCGCATGTAGATGTAGGCGCGCAGCAGCACCCCGGCGTTGCCCATGAACGCGGACAGGCGCCCGATTGACTGCGGCAGGTCGCTCTCGGCGAGCCAGCGGAAGCGCTCGGCGTCCTTGCCGACGATCGGGATCGGCAGGAACGGCAGCAGCCGTGTGCCCACCCCGACCGCCCCGGCTCCGGGTCCACCGCCGCCGTGCGGCGTGGAAAAGGTCTTGTGCAGGTTCATGTGGATGACATCGAAGCCCATGTCCCCGGGGCGCACTTTGCCCAGGATCGCGTTTAAGTTCGCGCCGTCGTAGTAGAGCAGCCCCCCCGCCTCGTGCACGATGCGCGCGACCGCCTCGATGTGCCGCTCGAACACCCCGAGCGTGGAGGGGTTGGTGAGCATGATGCCGGCGGTGTTGGCACCGACCGCGGCCTTCAGGGCTTCCAGATCCACATCGCCCTGCGCATCCACCGGGATCTCGCGCACCACGCAGCCGCACATGGTGGCGGTGGCCGGATTCGTGCCGTGCGCGGCTTCAGGCACGATGATCTCGTTGCGCTTGAGGTCCCCGCGCGCGCGGTGGTAGGCGCGGATCATGGCGACCCCGGCGAACTCCCCGTGCGCCCCGGCCATGGGACTTAGCGCCACGCCCTGCATGCCCGTTACCTCTTTGAGCATCTCCTGCAGTTCGTACATGCACGCGAGGAAGCCCTGGCCGTGCGCTTCGGGCGCGAGCGGATGACGCGCGAGAAACTCCGGCAGCATGGCGTACTGATTGCAGGCCTTGGGGTTGTACTTCATCGTGCACGAACCGAGCGGATAGAAGTGCGTGTCGATGGAGAAATTCAGCTGCGAGAGGCGCGTGAAGTGGCGCACCGTCTCCAGTTCCCCCACTTCCGGCAGCTGCGGAGGCGTGGCGCGCCTCAAGTTCGCCGGCAGATCCGCAAGCGCCGCGGCGGCTACCTCAGCCGGCCACTGATCGCTCGCTCCGCGCCCCGGGGTCGAGTACTCGAAGATCACTTTTTCGGTCGCTCTCATGCGTTCCCTACCTTCCGCCTTAGCGCCGCCTCAGGCGGCGCGCGCCGCCTGCATTACCTCGCTCAAACCTGCGCGGTAACGCTCGATATCGGCCGCCGTCTTGGTCTCGGTGGCACACACCAGGAGTGCGTGGCCGAGCTCCGGGTAGTACGGCGCCAGATCCAGTCCCCCGATGACTCCCCGCGCGGCGAGGCCCTTGAGCAGCGGGGCCACCGGGCGATCCAGCTGCAGCACCGCTTCGTGAAAGTAAGGACCCGCGAACCCCGAGCGCACGCCCGGCACGCGCGTGAGCGCGGCTACGAGCTCGCGGGCGCGCGCGTGCGCGGCGGCCGCGGTGCGCGCAAGTCCCTGCGCGCCCATGAGCGAGAGGTAGATCGTCGCGGCGGTCACGAGCAAGCCCTGGTTGGTGCAGATGTTCGAAGTCGCCTTGGCGCGGCGGATGTGCTGCTCGCGCGCCTGCAGCGTCAGGGTAAAGCCGCGGTGGCCGGCGACGTCGAGCGTGCCGCCGACGATGCGCCCAGGCATCTGGCGCACGTGTTCCATACGCGTGGTCATGAAGCCGAAATACGGGCCGCCGCTGCAGAGCGGCACGCCCAGCGGCTGGCCCTCCCCGACCGCGATGTCTGCGCCGCGCGCGCCCCACTGTCCCGGGGGCTTCAGCAGCGCGAGCGAGGTCGGATTGACCACGCCGATCACGAGGATGCCGCGTGCCTGCGCCCAATCGGTGAGCGCATCCACATCCTCGAGGCGGCCGAAGAAGTTCGGCTGCTGAATGACAAGCGCCGTCACGTCCTCGCCCTCATAGGGCGTAAGCGCGGCGAGTGGCGTGATGCCCTCGACGGGGCTGTAGGGCAGTTCCTCGAACTTAAGACCCTGGTTGTGCGTCACTGCGAGCGCCACGCGGCGGTAGTGCGGATGCAGCGTGGTCGGCACCAGGATGCGCGCCGCATGCGACTTGCGGTTGGCGCGCACCGCCATCAGCGCCGCTTCGGCGGTGGCGGAAGCGCCGTCGTACATCGAGGCGTTCGCCACTTCCATGCCGGTCAGCCGTGCGATCATGGTCTGAAACTCGTAAATCAGCTGCAGCGTGCCCTGGCTCGCCTCGGCCTGATACGGGGTGTAGGCGCTGTAGAACTCCCCGCGTGTGGTGATGGCCCACACCGCCGCCGGAATGTGGTGCTCGTAGGCGCCGGCGCCGATGAAGTTAAGCATCAGGCCATCGGCGCGGGCGCGCTCGCTCATGAGACGCCCGACCTGCATCTCGTTGAGTGCCTCCGGGATGCCGGCGAGGGCCTTGGTGCGCAAGGCCTGCGGGATCTCATCGAACAGATCCTCGATGCTGCGGGCGCCGATGGCCTCAAGCATCGCCGTCACATCCGCCGGCGTATGAGGAATGAAGGCCATCAGCCGCCCTCCGCGTCCAGGACCTTCTGATAATCCCCCGCCGACAGCAGTGCTGCCCCCGCGAGCGCGCCGGCGGCGGGCTTCAGGCGCAGCAGCCAGCCGGCCCCGTAGGCATCGGAGTTGACGAGTTCCGGCTGCGCGGCGAGCCCGGGATTACCGGCGGTGACTTCCCCGGCGAGCGGTGCATAGACATCGGAGGCCGCCTTAACCGACTCGACGACGGCACACGGCTCGCCGGCGGCGAGCTTGCGGCCCGCTTCGGGCACTTCGACGAAGACCAGATCCCCGAGTGCGTGCTGCGCGTGATCGGTGATGCCGATCTCGAGGGTGTCGTCGGGCAGTGCGCGCACCCATTCGTGCGACTTGGTGTACTTCAGATCTGCGGGAACGTTACTCATGCTTTGAGCCCTTCGCTGAAGGTAATCAAGGATCGGCCGAAGCGCACGAACGGCGGTTTGATGACGCGCGCGCTCAGCAGCTTGCCGCGGATATCCACCTGCACGGTGCCGCCCGTGCCCGCCGGCACACGCGCGAAAGCGATCGAGCGCTCAAGCGTCGGGGAGAATGTGCCGCTCGTGATCTCGCCCTCGCCGACGCCGGCCACGATGACTTTCTGATGTCCGCGCAGCACGCCGCGGTCCTCGAGCAGCAGTCCTACGAGCTTGCGCGGCGAGCCGGCCTTCACGAGCGCCTCAAGAGCCGGCCGGCCGATGAAGGCCCGCTCGGGAGGCTTGAGCGCGACCGTCCACCCGAGTGCCGATTCGTAAGGCTGCGTGCTCTCGTCCATATCGTTGCCGTAAAGATTCATGCCGGCCTCCAGGCGCAGCGTGTCGCGCGCACCCAGACCGCAGGAGGCGACCCCGAGGGAGTTCAAGCTGCGCCACGCCGGGACCGCATCGGCGGCCGGCATCATGATCTCGAAGCCGTCCTCGCCGGTGTAGCCGGTGCGCGCTACGAACCAGGAGCCCAGCTCGCGGCCGACGAATACGTCCAGCGCCAGGGCCGCGGCGGCCTCGGCGGGGGGCAGCAGCTGGGCGGCCTTGGCGCGCGCCTCCGGCCCCTGCACCGCGAGCATCGCCAGATCGGCGCGCTCGCTCACTGCAACGCCGAATGCTTGCGCCTGGCGACGGATCCACGCGAGGTCCTTATCGCGCGTACCGGCATTCACCACCACGCGAAACCAGTCCTCGCGCAGGTAATAGACGATCAGATCATCCAGGATGCCGCCGTCCTCCTTGAGCAGGCAGCTGTAGAGCGCCTTGCCGGGCAGAGTGAGCTTGGCGACGTCGTTGGCCAGCAGATGCCGCAGCAAGGCACGCACGCGCTCGCCCTTCAGGTCGATCACGCACATGTGCGAGACGTCAAAGACCCCCGCGGCGCGGCGCACCGCGTGGTGCTCGCCGATCTGCGAGCCGTACTGCACCGGCATGTCCCAGCCGCCGAAATCGACGATGCGGGCACCCAGTTCCTGGTGCAGCTCGAACAGCGGGGTCTTTCTTGCCACGGGGTACTCCGAATAGCGGCCACGGCGAACAAACGGCAGGCGGCCGCCTCACGCGCAGCCCCTGCCGCCCTTCTGTCCTGTGACCTGAGAGATCAGGCGCGCCGCGCCGCTCCCCTTCGGTGGGCGGATCCTCCAGGATCCACCACTCTCCAGAAGCCCCGCGGTGATAAGACCGCCGTCTGCCGTTCGTGGGCCTGAGCGTTTCCGGGCGGAATTGCGCCTTCGGCGTTCCGGCCACGCGCCGGACCCTCTCCGAACAGACTGTTTCGGGCCGGGGCATAATAACAGCCTGCGGCAGTGCGGCCCAAGCGTCGCAACGGTAGAATTCACAAGATCGCGAGCTGTCCTGCAGGATTCATGCGCATCGAGCGTCGTACTTCCGTGATGGTTACCGTGGGCGCGGTCCGCGTCGGCGGCGGCGCGCCCATTGTCGTGCAGTCGATGACCAATACTGACACCGCAGATATCGAGGGCACCGCGCAGCAGGTGCTGTCACTCGCACGCGCCGGCTCGGAGCTCGTGCGCATCACCGTCAACACCAGCGAGGCGGCCGCCGCGGTGGCGCCGATCCGCGAGCGGCTCGAGCGTGCCGGCGTGCGGGTGCCGCTCATCGGCGACTTTCACTTCAACGGCCACAAGCTGCTGCGCGAGCATCCGGACTGCGCCGAGGCGCTCGCCAAGTACCGCATCAACCCGGGCAACGTCGGGCGCGGCAGCAAGCGCGATCCGCAGTTCGCCGAGATGATCGAGACCGCCTGCCGCTACGGCAAGCCCGTGCGCATCGGCGTCAACTGGGGGAGCCTCGATCCGGAGCTGCTGACGCGCCTCATGGACGAGAACTCGCAGCGGCCCGAGCCGCAGGATGCGCAGGAAGTGATGCGCGAGGCGGTGGTGCAGTCGGCGCTGACGAGCGCCGCGCGCGCCGAGCAACTCGGCCTGCCGCACGAGCGCATCATCCTCTCAGCCAAGGTGAGCGGCGTGCAGGACCTGATTGCGATTTACCGCGACCTGGCGCGCCGCTGCGATTATCCGCTGCACCTCGGGCTCACGGAGGCGGGCATGGGCTCCAAGGGCATCGTCGCCTCCACCGCCGGCATGGCGGTGCTGCTGCAGCAGGGCATCGGCGACACCATTCGCGCCTCGCTCACCCCCGAGCCTGACGGGGATCGCACGCAGGAAGTGATCGTCGCGCAGGAGATCCTGCAGACCATGGGTCTGCGCGCCTTCACGCCGCTCGTCATCGCCTGCCCCGGATGCGGGCGCACCACGAGTACCGTCTTCCAGCAGCTCGCGCAGCGCATCCAAAGTCACGTGCGCGCGCGCATGCCGCAGTGGCGCCGTCAGTACGCCGGGGTCGAGGAGATGACGGTGGCGGTCATGGGTTGTGTCGTCAACGGTCCGGGCGAGAGCAAGCACGCCAACCTCGGCATCAGCCTGCCCGGCACGGGCGAGCGGCCCGTGGCGCCGGTGTACGAGGACGGACAGAAGACCGTGACGCTCAAGGGCGAGCGCATCGCGGAGGAATTCCAGGACATCGTCGAGAACTACGTGGCGCGCCATTATGCGCCGCTCGGCAGCCCATGAACGAGCTCGCCAGCCGTAGGTGCAAACCGTGTGACGGCGGCACGCCGCCCCTGACACGCCTTGAGGCCGCGGAGCTTTTGCCGCAAATCTCCAGCGCCTGGGTGCTCACCGAAAGTGGCCACGCCCTGCACCGCGAGTTTCGCTTCAAGGATTTCTATCGCACGATGAGCTTCGTGAACGCGCTCGCGCACGTCGCCAACATCGAGGACCACCACCCGGACCTGGAAGTCGGCTACAACTACTGCCGCGTCACCTTCACCACGCACGCGGTGCGCGGACTGTCGCAGAATGACTTCGTGTGCGCAGCGAAGGTGGATCTGATTCCGCTCTCCTAGCGCGCGCGCGCCACGCGCGGCAGCTCCCCCTCAAGCCCAAGCGCGCGCTGGATGAAGAAGCGCCGCAGCTCCTGGCTGCGGTTCACGACCCCAAGACCCGCCTGCGCCACGCGCGCCACAGGTCCTGTGCCATGGGCCAGCAGGCGATCGAAGGCATCGATGGCCGCGCTCATGAGGGCGACCTCGCTCTTGCGCCAGCGCTCGTAGGCGCGCAGGACGCGCAGCGCCCCGGGGTCTTCCCCGCCGGCGGCCGCCTCGAGCACCAGCTGCGCCAGTGCCGCAGCGTCGAGGATCCCGAGGTTGACCCCCTGGCCGGCGAGCGGATGCACCACGTGCGCCGCATCGCCAAGGAGCGCCACACGCTCGCTGACGTAGCGTGGCGCGCTCAGGCGCTGCAAGGGGAAGGAGCGCCGCTCGCTCACGAGGTGCGTGGCCCCGAGTGCCCGGTCCGAACCCTCATCGAGCGCGCGAGCGAATTCCTCGGGCGTGACGGCGAGCAGTGCCTGCGCACGCGCCTCATCCGCGGACCACACAATCGAACTCGTGCCATCGGCCAGCGGCAGCAGGGCGAGGGTGCCATCGCGCATGAAACGCTGCCATGCGGTGTGAGCGTGCCCCTCTTCGGTTGCCACGTTGCCGATGATTGCGATCTGATGATAGTCGGCGCTCGCAGCGCTCAGGCCCACGGCAGCGCGCACGGCCGAGTGCGCCCCGTCCGCGCCCACGACCAGGCGCGCCTTCATCTGCCCGTGCGCGGTGCTCAGGATCACCCCCGCGGGCGTCACCTCAACATCCGTGACCGCGACGCGCTCGAGCTGCCCGCCGGCGGCGCTAAAGGCCTCCAGCAGCGCGCTCTGCAGCAGGCGGTTCTCGAGGATGTAGCCGAGATTGGGTTCACCGACATCGGCCGCATCGAACACGAGCACCGCATCACTGGTGGGTTTAACGCCCGCGTGCCAGATGCGCATGCGCTCGTAGGGCTCGAGGCGCGCACCGTTCACTGCCGCCCACGCCCCCGCGGCGCGCAGCGTGTGCTCGCTCGCGCGCGACAACGCCACCACGCGCGCATCGAGCGGCGCCTGCGGCTCAAGCGGCGGCAGCAGGTGCGGCTCGAACACGGCGACCTTCAGACCGCCGCGCGCCAGGAGCGCCGCGGCGCACGCGCCGACCGGGCCGCCGCCTACGATCGCCACGTCAGGCACGGCGCACCGGCAGTCCGCGGGCGAGGCGCGGCGTCGGGCCGCCGAAGCCGGCGCTCACGCGCGCGAGCGCGCTCTTGGCCGGGGGGGCGAGATCGAACATCAGCAGCCCCAAGTTGCGCAGCACTCCGGCGCCCGGGCGCGTGTCACCGAAGAGCTTCACCAGGGCGTCGGTAAAGTGCACGACCCCGCTGCGATCGCGCGCGCGCCAGGCGGCAAAGCGCTGCAGGCGCTCCGGGGCACCGACATCAGCGCGCGAATCCGCGATAACTTCCGCAAGCATCGCCGCATCGCGCAGACCTAAGTTGAAGCCCTGCCCGGCGACCGGGTGCAGCGCCTGCGCCGCGTTACCGATGAGCACGGTGCGCGCAGCAATCGGGGCGGCTGCGCGCGTGAGCCTGAGCGGATAGGAGGCGCGCCGGCCCGCGCGCGTGAAGCGTCCCGCGCGCCAGCCAAATGCCGCCTGCAGTTCCTCAAGATAGGCCGCCTCATCGAGCCCCATGAGGCGCTGCGCCCGCTCGGGCGTGCACGCCCAGATCACCGCACGCGCGCCGTCGTAGAGGGGCAGCACGGCGAGGGGTCCGGCGGGGGTGAAACGCTCAAAGGCGCGCCCGGCGTGCGGCTCATCGCTCGCGACGTTGGCGACCAGCGCCACCTGCGCGTAGTCCTCGACCGCGGCCTCGATGCCCGCGGCGGCACGCACCTGCGAGTGGGCGCCGTCGGCGCCGACCACGAGGCGCGCGCTGAAGAGCTCGGGCGTGTCGGCAGCTCCCGCGACAGTGAGCGCGGCGCCCGTGGCAGTGATCTCAAGTTGCGCGAGGCGCGCGGGCACACGCAGCGTGAGCCCCGGTGCGCCGCTGAGCCTCTTCCACAGGGCAGCGCCCAGGGCGCGATTGGCGACGACGTAGCCGAAGGCCTCGATCCCCTGCTCGTGCGCCTCGAGGCGCGCGAATCCGAAGCGGCCGGCGTCGGAGATGTGAATCGAGCGGATGGCGGCGGCTTCGGCGGCGACCGCCTCCCAGATACTCAGGGCGCTGAAGATGCGCCGGCTGGCGTTGCCGAGCGCGGTCGTGCGCGCATCGAAACTTGGCTGCGCGTCGCTGTCGAAGGCGACGCTCTCGAGGAGCAGCACGCGCACCCCCGTGCCGATCAGGGCCGCGGCCAGACTCGCCCCGACCATGCCCCCGCCCACGATGGCGACGTCGATCTCACGGGGGCGCAGGGCGGGGGAAGCGGACATGGCGCGTTCGGATCTTAGCCGCGCGCCATGAGCGCTTCGATCTGGTCGGCATCCTTGGGGGCACGTGCGCTGAGCACCTCGGCGCCCTTTTTTGTCACGATGAGGTCGTCCTCGATGCGGATGCCGATGTTGCGAAAGCGCTTAGGCACGCCGCGCGCGCCCGCGGGCAGGTAGATCCCCGGCTCAACGGTCAGCGCCATGCCCGGCTCGAACACGCGCCACTCGTCGCCGATCTTGTAGTCGCCGACGTCGTGCACGTCCAGGCCCAGCCAGTGGCCGGTGCGATGCATGAAATAGCGCCGATAGGCGCCGCTCTTGATGAGCGCGGGCACGCGCCCCTTGAGCAGGCCGAGCTTCACCAGACCCTGGGTGATGATGCGCACCGCCGCCTCGTGCGGCTCATTCCAGTGATTGCCAGGGCGCACCTTGGCGATCGCCGCGCGGTTCGCTTCCAGCACCACCTCGTAGACCGCGCGCTGCGCGCCCGTGAAGCGCCCGTTGACGGGGAAAGTGCGTGTGATGTCCGAGGCGTAGCTCTCGAACTCGCAGCCGGCGTCGATGAGCAGCAGCTCCCCGCTCTGCAGCGGCTGGTTGTTGTCGCGGTAATGCAGGATGCAAGTGTTGGCGCCCCCGCCCACGATCGGCTGATAGGCGGTATCGGCGTTGTGACGGCGGAACTCGTGCACGAGCTCCGCCATCACCTGGAACTCCGTGGCGCCGGGACGACAGAAGCGCATGGCGCGCTGGTGCGCACGCGCGGCGATGTGCGCCGCGGTGCGCATGAACTCCAGCTCGCGCCGCGACTTGAAGAGGCGCATGTCGTGCAGCACGTGATCGAGTGCGACAAACTCCTGCGGCGGGTGGCGGCCGTTACGTGCCTGGGTGCGCAACCCGTTGACCCAGCCGACCACGCGCTGATCGAAATCCGCGTACGCGCCCATGGTGTAGAAAACGCGCGCGCGGTTCTCCAGCAGGCCCGGCAGGATCTCGTCCATGTCGGAGATGGGGAAGGCGTCGTCGGCGCCGAAGTCGCGCTTGGCGCCCGCAGGACCCGCGCGTCGTCCGTCCCAGGTCTCACGCTCGGGGTTGCGCTCGCGCACGAACAGGATGTACTCCGCCTGCGCACGAGCCGGCACCAGCACCGCGACCGCCTCGGGCTCGCCAAAGCCGGTGAGGTAGTGAAAATCGCTGTCCTGGCGATACGCGTATTCCACGTCGTTGTTGCGGTGGCGCACCGGGGCGGCGGGCAGGATCGCGATCGAATCGCGCCCCATGAGGCGCATCAGCTGGCGGCGGCGACGCGCGAACTCATCTCGGGCCATGCGCCGCGCCTAGTGCAGTGGCGTGGCGCTGGGGGCCGCCGGGGAGCGCGCGACGGCGAGCTCCTCGAACAGCAGCTGCACCCCGACCCGCACGAACTCGACGAGCTCCGCGTAGGCGTTCTCATCCGCCTCATCCGCCTCCTCCGCTGCGTCAGCGTCCGCGCGGGTGATCGCGATGAAGTCGCGCACGATCTCGCCAACCTCCCCGGGCAGTTCGCTCGCATCGGTGATGCGGCCGGCGCCCAAGCCGTAGAGAAAGCCCTGGCACCACTGCGCGAGCGCTGCGGTGCGCTGCGCGAGCGGCTCGCCGTCCTCGGGCAGCAGCAGTTCGAATTCCATGTCCGGCTGGATGAGGGCGCCGGCCGTGGCGTCGTAGAGTTCGCGCAGGGGCTGCGCGACCCCCGCCGTGGCGCGCCCCTCGGGCAGGATCTCCTTCAGCCAGTCCTCGAAGCGGTAACCTGACGCCCCGCACAGGCAGCCGGCGAGCGTGCCGTGCGCCTCGGCGGCGTCGGCGAGTGAGTGCTCGTGCGCGAGCAAGCGCTCGATGCGGGTGTAGTCAGGCTGAATCATGTTAAAGCGGCTCATTATATAATTGACCGTACGAAGAGCGCCGCTCTATAGTTCTTGCATGAGCGACCCTACAAAAACACAACTGGAACTCGAACTTACGCGGCTCACCAAGCGCATCGATGAGCTCATCGCGATCCTCGAGCAGCTGAAGGATGAGAACCGCGCGCTGCGTGCCCGGCACGAGTCCCTCGCCGGCGAGCGTGCCACGCTCATGCACAAGAACGAGCAGGTGCGCACGCGCGTAGAAGCCATGATCGGCCGCCTGAAGACCCTGGAGCACGGTACATGAGTCAGGGCGAGCCGGCGCGCGTGAGCGTGCGGATCATGGAAAAGGAATACGTGGTCGCCTGCCCCTATGAAGAGCGCTCCGCCTTGTTGGACGCCGCCGAGTTTCTGAACGGCCGCATGCGCGAGATCCGCGACAGCGGCAAGGTTCTCGGTCACGATCGCATCGCGGTGATGGCGGCCTTGAATCTCGCGCATGAGTTTCTCAAAGGCAAGGACCGCGAGAGCAAGCTCGACAGCGGCGTCGGACATAAAGTGCGGGCGCTGCGCGAGCGCGTGGAGAGCGCGCTGGAAAAGGGGCAGCAGCTGGAACTGTGAAAAAGTCGTGCTTCCCCCGCAAGCACGTCCCACAGCCTTGGTGTACAGTGGTGCTGGCGTCGCCTGCGGTGTTCGACACGTGGACCGGGTTACCTCGGACCCTAATTGAAACACCCTCGGGACTTAGGCCTTGCGAGCAGCACTGTGCATGTCCGCCTTCGAGCGGAAAGCCTTACCTGCCGCAGCTCGTCCCACCTGTTGCTCTGGTTCGAGAGCAACGGTTCGCACCGGCACCTGCGGGTGGCGCTACCTGATTCTGCCGATGCCGCCCGCAGAGCGCTGCGGGCGAGCCTCGCGGCGCGCCGCCGCGCTGTCGCGAGCGGCGCGCGCGCACAAGCCGCTCACCTCATGACCCGCAACGTCGCGCGTGCGCTGCCGCTGAAGGCCGGCGCACGCATCGCGCTCTATGCCGCCCTGCCCGCGGAGCTGGATACCACCCCACTCATTGAGCTGGCGCAGCAACGCGGCTGCCGCATCTATCTGCCGCGTATCGACCGGCCGCGTTCGGCCTGCGGCATGCGCTTTCTTGAGATGAGCGGTGCGCTGCGCAAGAACCGCCTGGGGATCGATGAGCCGGACAACGCCGCGAGCATCGGCGCGCGCTGGCTCGATCTGGTGTTCCTGCCGCTCGTGGGCTTTGACCGCCGCGGCGTGCGGCTCGGGACCGGCGGGGGCTTCTACGACCGCGCCTTCGCCTTTCGCCGCTGGCGCCACGCCTGGCACGCACCACGGCTCGTCGGACTCGGCTACGCCTTTCAGCAAGTCGCGCACATCGCGGCCGCCGCGCACGACGTGCGCATGGATGCGGTGATTACCGATGAGGGGTTCATCCGATGCACTACTGGCTGATGAAGAGCGAGCCGAGCACGTTCGGGCTGGAACACCTGGCCGCCGCGCCGCGGCGCACCACCGCCTGGGATGGGGTGCGCAACTACCAGGCGCGCAACCTGCTGCGCCAGATGCACAAGGGCGATCTGGCGTTTCTGTACCACTCGAGCACCGAAGTACCGGGCATCGTCGCCATCATGCAGATCGTGAAGGAGGCCTACCCGGATCCGACCGCCTTCGAGCGCGGGCACCATCACTACGACCCGGACAGCGATCCGAAGAATCCGCGCTGGTTCATGGTGGATGTGCAGCTGAAGCGGGCTCTGGCGCGCACCATCACACTCGAGGAACTGCGCACGCACGAGCACAAGCAATTGAAGGGCATGCTGCTGTTGCGCAGAGGTAACCGCTTATCGGTCACACCGGTGGAAGCGGCGCACTGGCAGTTCATTTTGTCGCTCGAATGATGCGCACCGTGGTGCGCGTGCGCACCCGCGCACGCATCGCACCTAGCACACTTGCAGGTGTGCTCGCTTGTAATTTCGATTCGCGTGTATATACTCGGTCCCCGGACTAACCCGTCTCTAATTGGAGAGCCAACATGGCGAAGGCAAAGAAGAAGGCCAAGAAGAAAGCTGCGAAGAAGAAATAGGCCTTAACTCGGCGATCGCGCAAGCGATCGCCGATTCGCATTTGAAGACGACTGTGCCCGCTGCTGACGCGGGCACAGTCGTTTCTGGGGACAGGGTTCTCAATCATCGTGGGGGCCGACAATGACGAGCGCTGTTGAGGGCCAGAAGCGCCGCGCGGCACTGGCCGCACTGGCACTGGTGCCGCAGGGCGCCACGCTCGGCGTCGGCACCGGGTCCACCGTCAATCACTTCATCGAGGCACTCGCGGCAAATCCCGGTCGCGTGCGCACGGCCGTATCCAGCTCCGAAGCCAGCAGCGCACGGCTGCGGGCCGCCGGCATCACGGTGCTCAACCTCAATGACCTCGAGGACCTGCACCTCTATATAGACGGCGCTGACGAGGCGACCGCCGAGCGGCACCTGATCAAAGGCGGCGGCGCCGCCCTCACCCGCGAAAAGATCATCGCTGCGGCGGCGCGGCGATTCGTGTGCATCGTCGATGAAAGCAAGCTCGTGAGGCGGCTCGGCAGCTTTCCGCTGCCCCTCGAGGTCATTCCGATGGCCCGCACGCTGGTCACGCGGCAGCTGCATCCGTTCGGGGGGCGGGTGGTGTGGCGCCAGGGCTGCCTGACCGACAACGGTAACCACATCCTGGATGTGCACGGCCTCACGATTGCCGATCCGGTGGCCCTGGAGCGTGAGCTGAACCAGATCGTCGGGATCGTGACGGTGGGGTTGTTCGCGGCGCGCCCGGCGGACGTGCTGCTGATCGGCACCGCGCAGGGCGTCGAAGCGCGCTAAAGGGCGCAGGCTGCGGCTCGCGCCCCTCACGCCGGGGGCGCTCTTCACCCCGCCATCGGCGTCTTTGGCAATTCATCACGCAATCTTCACGAGCCTTCACCCTCTCTTCATGCGCTCCCGGTACCGGGCGCATACCTTGCCTGCGGTCCTTGGAAACACTCAACCTGGAGAACCGCAATGAACCTCATCAACTCGATCCATCGTTCACCTGTCCGCCCGCTTGCCCTGGTGCTGATCCTGGGTCTTCTGGGCGCCACCCCAGCGCTCGCCTCCGATCCGGCCAGCATCAAGGTGGGCTACAGCGACCTGAACCTGACCACGGTCGCTGGCGCGCAGACGCTCTATAAGCGCATCAAGGGGGCCGCACGCACGGTGTGCGGGTACGAGGGGCGCAACCTCACCGACGAGTCCGCCTGGAATAGCTGCTACCGCGGCGCGATTGCCGATGCCGTCGCCAAAGTGAATAGCCCCCTGCTCACCGCGGTGCACACCGGCCGCCCGGTCGACACGACGGTCGCGATGCTGAGCAAGTGAGCCTGGCACGCGCACCCCTCCGGGGTCCTCGGATCCCGGAGGGGTGCGCGCAACGGGCGGAGTTGAGCACCATGACGGCTTCGGGCGTAACATCGGCTGGAAACGACCCCGCAGTGAGCCCCACTCGGAAAACCGGGAAAAAGAAGTACCGGGAATGGACACCAGCACCAAAGCCGTGGCAGATCCGGAGCAGGCGGGCTTTCAGATCGATGACGTGATCATCGACATTGGGCAACAGCGTGTGACCCGCGCCGGAATCGAGATCCCGCTGCCGCACCTGTCCTTCGAACTGCTGGTCACGCTCGCGCGCGCCGCACCTAACCTCGTGACCTTCGATCAGCTGACCGAGCGCGTGTGGCCGGGACTCGTCATTACCCCGGAAACCATCAGCCAGCGCGTCAAGCTCGTGCGCACCGCGCTCGGGGATGACCCGCAGGCGCCCCGCTACATCGGCGGCGTGCGCAGCCGCGGTTATCGGATGGTGGCGAGCGTGCACCCGCTCACGGAACGGCGCCGCAGCGAACCGGCGACGCCGTACTGGATCGATGACAGTAAGCCCCGCCCCGCCGCGGTGACAGCGGGCGCGCCCGCCGCGCAGATCGAAGCGCCCCCGCCGCCCGCTAAAGGGCCGGGCGCTTTCGGCTGGCTCGGCGCGGCGCTCGCGGTGCTCGTGCTGCTCGCGCTGCCCTGGGCGGCTACCCACTACCTGCGCACTTCTCCGGCTCCGACCCCTGAGGGGACGGGGAGTGTCATCGTGCAGCCGCCGCACACGATCGTCGTGCTGCCGCTGGTGGATCTCACTCCGGGGGGTGGCAATACCTACCTGGGTGACGGACTCGCGCGGGAACTCTCCGCCCGCCTCGCGCGCATCCACGGGCTGCGCGTGGCCTCGAGCACCTCGGCGTTCTCCTTCCGGGGGCGCGAGGTCGACGTGCGCACGATCGCGCAGACACTCGGTGTGCGGCACGTGCTTGAGGGTAGCGTGATGCGCCAAGGCAACCAGTTGCGCGTCACCGCGCAGCTGATCGATGCGGCATCCGGCTACAACATCTGGTCGCAGACTTACAACCGCACCTGGCAGGACCTGGTGGCGATTCAGGACGATGTGGCGCGCTCGATTATCGGCACCCTCAAGGTGGTGCTGTCGAGTGATCTCATGCAGCGCACCTCCCAGGCGCCCACGGCCCACGTGGATGCGTTCGACCTGTATTTGGTGGGATTGGCGAAGCTGCACAGGCCGGGTCCGGCAGCGCAGCTCGAGGAGGCGGGCGACAGCTTCCGCCAGGCGCTCACCAAGGACCCCAAGTTCGCGCTCGCCTACGCAGGTCTTTGCGAGCGCTACGTCATCGGCTATGAAACTTCACGCGACGCGGCCCTGATCCCGCAGGCCGAGAGCGCCTGCGCCCAAGCGCTCAAGCTCGACAGCTCACTGCGCGAGGTCTCCGCAGCCCTTGCGCACCTGAACCTCGTGTGCGGCCGCAGTGAGCAGGCCGCGGCGCTGTATCGCGAGGCGATCCGCACCGACCCGGATAATGCCGATGGCTATATCGGTCTCGGCGAAGCGCTCGACGGCGAGCAGAAAGGCGCCGATGCCGAGCGCGCCCTGCGCCAGGGCGTGGAGGTCGAGCCCACTTACTGGGAGGCGCAGACCGCGCTCGGGGGCTTTCTCTTCAGCCACGGTCGCGCCGCCGCCGCCGTGCCGATCTTCCAGCGCGTGACCGAGCTGATCCCGGCAAGTCCGGCCGCCTTCAACAACCTCGGCGCGGCGCTCGAGATGATTGCCGACTTCAGCGGTGCGGCCGCCGCGTACGAGCGCTCGCTCGCGCTCGAGCCAACGCGCGGCTCGACCTACTCGAACCTCGGCAGTGTCTATTACTTCCTCGGCCGCTACCCTGATGCCGCGCGGATGTTCTCGCGCGCCACGGAACTCACCGCGGAGGATCATCGCGTGTGGGGCAACCTCGCGGACGCCTTGTGGCAGATCGATAGCGATCGCGCCGAAGCCCAGAACGACTACCGCCGCGCCATCGTCCTCGCCCAGAAGAGCCTGCAGGTCAATCCGAAGGACGGCATTTCGTGGATGCTGCTCGCGTTCTACAGTGCCCGCGCCGGGGACACCGAGCACGTGGCGCGCTATGCCAGCCGTGCACTTGAACTCGCTGCGACGGACGAATACGTGCACTACTACGCCGCGCTCGTCGCCCTCGAGGCGCGCGACACGACCGGCGCGCTTGCCTCTCTCAGCCGCGCGGTGGAGCTCGGTTACCCCGCCCAGCTGGTGCGCGCGGCACCGGATTTCATCAGCCTGCGCAGCGACGCCCGCTTCCGCAAGCTCGTCGGCCCGGCCGACAAATCACCCCAGGCGTGAATCAGAGGACACCCCCTCACCACAGCCCAAAACGGAGAAGGCCCATGGCAAACTCACAGGACTCATTGGTAAGTATCAACCCGAAGGATGATCGTCCGCCCATCGTCATCCACTCGGATTCAGGCACGGTCTGGGCCACGCCCAACGGCGGCGCCCTGCGCGCCAACGAAAACACGAAAGTCCGCTGGGAGTCCGATGAGCGTCACCCCTTCACGCTCACCTTCGAGCAGCTCGGTGGCTTTGAGGTGGCGTGGGGTCCGCTCAAGTCGACTTTGGAGGGTGGCAGACAAGTGATCGACGCGATCACACCGCGCGCGCCGGAGGGTGCGCAGGCGCCCTTTTACGAGTACACGGTGCACATCGGCAAACTGATCCTCGATCCGATCATCATCATCGACAAGCCGTAGCCGGGAGCTTGCCCCAGGCGCCGGGCGTGGCCCGCTCGCCGCCCGGTGCCACGAGCGCGCGCCCTGAACGCGGCTCGCGTTCCCGAGGCTGTGCCCGCCCGGGCATGGTTTTGTCCCGCTCAGGCCGGCCCGCGGCCCGCTTCGCGGCCGGCCTTTGTCCTTTTTCACTTTCGCGGCATCCAATCAGGCACAGGAGCACCGGTTGCTCGGGCTGGATTCCTCTCGTTGACGCCCGCTGCGCCTGCGCTCCTGCGGTAGATGAAACCTGGAGGACCGCACATGGACACATGCACACGGATTCGACGTTTTTCCCTCATCAGCCTGGCGCTCACAAGCGCCGCGGTGCTCGCCGCCCCGGCGCAGGCACAAGCCCCTGACCTGCGTGACCCGCACACGGTTACGGTGAAATACAGCGATTTGAACCTCGCGAGCGATGCGGGTGTGACGAAGCTCTACAACCGCATCCGCGGCGCGGCGCGCTACGTGTGCGGCGAAGAGGGGCGCCGCCTCGAGGAGCAGCTCGAGTGGAACGACTGCGTCCACAGCTCGGTCAGTCATGCCGTCAGCGCCGTGCACAGCCCGCGGCTGAGCGCGCTGGAGGCGGGCTTGCAGATCAAGTCAACACCGACCGCACGGCTGACGCAGTAAATCGCCGCGCGCGCGTCGCTAAGGATTCAGAGCGCTACGGGGCCCCGCCCGCGGGCGGGCCCCGTGCGGTGAGTGCACCTCAGGTGGACGCCTGTCGTGAGCGGCGTGGCGTCATGCGGCCGCGATGCGTCGGATGACCGTGCTTGGCCGCCACCGCCCGGCGCGCCGAGTCCTCGCGCGCCTGGGCCTTCTCGGCCGTCGAGGTCTCACGGCCGCTGCCGGAGCGCTCCCCGCCGCCGCTTTGCTTGTTCACCGTCGCCCAGGCCCGCGCCTCGGCCTCGCCCGGATCCAGTCCGCGCGCCTCGTAACTTTGCTCGATGTGCTCGGCCTTGCGTTTCTGCTTCGGGGTGTACTTGGACTTATCGCCGCGTGGCATAGCTAAAGCCTCCTGCTGAAAGCTATGGATGCTTACGCTTCGGCGCGCCGGAAGCTGTAGGCGCAGGCCGCAATGAAAAAGGCCCGCTCCTGCGAGCGGGCCTTCTTAGTTTGGCTGGGGGACTAGGATTCGAACCTAGGTAAACGGAGTCAGAGTCCGTTGTCCTACCACTAGACGATCCCCCAAGTGGCCGGATATCGAATCGGACGATGCAGCGCGGCGCCAGCCGCGCTGCATCGTCAACTCAACGCTTCGAGTACTGCGGTCCGCGGCGCGCCTTGCGGCGACCGACCTTCTTGCGCTCCACTTCGCGCGCGTCGCGCGTCACGAAGCCCGCATCGCGCAAGGGCTTGCGCAGGCTCTCGTCGTACTTGATGAGTGCGCGCGTAATGCCGTGACGGATGGCGCCGGCCTGGCCGGTGATACCGCCGCCGTCCACCTTGACGGCGATGTCGAACCGGGCCATGAGCTTCACCGCCTCCAGCGGCTGGCGCACGATCATGCGCCCGGTCTCGCGACCGAAGAACTCATCGAGTGAGCGCTCGTTGACCGTGATGCGCCCGCTGCCGGGCTTCAGGTACACCCGCGCAGTCGCAGTCTTGCGCCGCCCGGTACCATAGTGATTAGGGGTCGCTGGCATTTAAGTACGGTCCTATTGAAGCTGAAGCGGCTTGGGCTGCTGCGCCCGGTGGGGATGTTCGCCGCCCGCGAACACGTGCAGCTTCCTGAACATGCGCCGGCCGAGGGGGTTCTTCGGCAGCATCCCCTTCACCGCGAACTCGATCGCCCGCTCCGGATGCTCGGCGAGCAGCTTCTCGAGCGCGATCGACTTGATGCCCCCGATGTAGCCGGTGTGGTGGTAGTAGATCTTGTCGGTGAGCTTGCGCCCGGTGACGCGGATCTTCTGCGCGTTCACGACGACGATGTGGTCGCCCATGTCCACGTGCGGGCTGTAGTCGGCCTTGTGCTTGCCCTTGAGGCGATGGGCGATCTGCGAGGCAAGCCGCCCGAGGGTCTTGTCGCTGGCGTCGACGACGAACCAATCGCCGCGGACGGTGCCGGGCTTGGCAAATACGGTCTTCATAGTTCACTCGTGGCAGTGGCCCGGCGTCAGCGGGGATCCCGCTGGGCTTCCGGGGCCAAAAAAAGGCGGGGAAGTGTACTCAAGCGGGTGCCCCAATGCAAAGTCACAGGCCCGGGGGCGGCCTTGGGGGTCCCCGAGCCCCAGAGGTGGGGGCTGGGCTGCTTTATACGCCTATAATAGCCCCCTTAGATATGGAGTCCGGTCGCCCTCTCGACTCTGCCATCGCCGCCGCCGATCGTGCACTGCGATCCGTCTTTGCGCCGGCCCGCGCCACCCGCCCCGCTCCTGAACCGGCGGCGACCAGCGCGCCCCTTGCGGAGCCGCAGCGCCGCAGCGCCGCAGCGCTCATGCGGGTGAACCATACGGGGGAACTGGCCGCGCAGGCGCTGTATCACGGGCAGGCGCTTCTTGCGCGTTCGGCGAGCACGCGCGCGCTGCTGCTGGAGGCGGCGCGCGCCGAATCCGATCACCTGGCGTGGTGCGAGACGCGCCTGAAGGAGCTCGCGGCGCGCCCGAGCCTGCTCAACCCGCTCTGGTATGCCGGCTCGTTCGCGATCGGCGCGCTCGCCGCACTGGCGGGTGATCGGGCGAGCCTTGGGTTCGTTGCCGAGACCGAACGACAGGTCGAGGGGCATCTCGATGCCCACCTTGACAGACTCCCGGCGGGCGATACCCGCAGCCGTGCGATACTTCAAACTATGAGGGCGGAGGAGATCGCGCACGGCGCGACCGCCACCCGAGCGGGCGGCGTGCCGCTGCCTGCACCGGTACGCGAGCTCATGCGCCGTACCGCCGCCGTCATGACGGGGACTGCTTACTGGATCTGAATAAGCCCGCAACTTAAGCGGGTGCGTGTACATTAGGTCTTTCTGGGGAGCCCGGTATGGAAGAGAACGTCAAGCCGTTGAGCGAGATTCCCGCAATCAACCGGTTTCTGAGCTATTGCCGGATCCGGGCGGTGCCGTCAAAGACGGTCGTGATCCACGCGGGAGATCTGCCGGACGTTCTTTACTACATCATCAGCGGTTCGGTGGAAGTGATGATCGAGGACGAGGAAGGCAACGAGATGGTGCTCGCCTACCTCAATCGCGGGCAGTTCTTCGGCGAGATGGGCCTGTTTTACGAGCAGCCCACGCGCAGCGCCTGGGTACGCACCCGCAACCAGTGCGAGCTCGCGGAGATGACCTACCCGCGCTTCCGGCAGATCGCCGCGGAGAGCCCGGGACTGGTGTTTGAGCTGGCGACGCAGCTGGCGACCCGCCTCGACCGCACCAATCGTAAGCTCGGCGACCTTGCCTTCGTGGACGTCACCGGGCGCGTGGCACACGCGATTATGGATTTGTGCGGCGAGCCGGACGCTATGACGCACCCGGAAGGCATGCAGATCAAGGTGAGCCGCCAGGAGCTCTCGCGTTTGGTGGGCTGCTCGCGCGAGATGGCTGGCCGGGTGCTCAAGGTGCTCGAGGAGCAAGGCCTGCTGCGCGCCACCGGCAAGACCATCGTCGTCTTCAACGCGCGCCCGAAGATGAAGACTCGCCCGGTGATCGTGCCGGCGAAGCCCAGCGCGACTCCGGCCAAGGTGTCTTCCCAGGTCGATGACGACGATGACGATGAGGAGGAGGACGAGGACGAGTAGCGCCGCCCGCGCGCCCGCGGCCTAGAGCGCGATCTGCTGGCGCATCTCGGCGATGGTGCGCGCGTAATCCTGACTACCGAAGATCGCTGAGCCTGCGACAAAGGTATCCGCGCCCGCGCGTGCCACGGCGCGGATGTTGTCGACTTTGATTCCCCCATCGACCTCCAGGCGCACGGCGCGACCGGCGGCATCGATGCGCCGCCGCGCATCCACGAGCTTGCGCAGCGCCGTCGGGATGAACTTCTGCCCGGCGAAGCCCGGGTTCACCGACATGATGAGTACCAGGTCCAGCTCCTCGAGTGTGTAGTCGAGGTAGTCGAGCGGCGTCGCCGGATTAAAGACGAGGCCGGCTTTGCAGCCGTGCTCGCGGATGAGCCCGATGGTGCGGTCGACGTGCTCGCTCGCTTCGGGATGGAAGCTGATGTAGGTGGCGCCGGCGGCCGCAAAGTCCGGCACGATACGATCGACCGGCCGCACCATCAGATGCACGTCGATGGGCGCCCGCACGCCGTGCTTGCGCAGCGCCTCGCACACCATCGGACCGATGGTGAGATTGGGCACGTAGTGATTGTCCATCACATCAAAGTGCACCAGGTCGGCACCGGCGGCGAGCACCGCATCGACCTCCTCGCCCAGGCGGGCAAAGTCAGCCGAGAGAATCGACGGGGCAATCCAGGCACTCGCCATGCGGGTAAGTTTAACCGATCCTCACGGGCGGCCCCGTCAGACGATTAAGCGCCTCGCGGTACTTCTCGCTGGTGCGCGCGATGATTTCCGCGGGCAGCTTCGGACCGGGCACTTTCTTGTTCCAATCGAGCGTCTCCAGATAGTCGCGCACGTATTGCTTATCGAAGCTGGGCGGGCTGATCCCCTCCCGATACGTGTCCGCGGGCCAGAAGCGTGAGGAGTCTGGGGTAAGCACCTCATCGATCAGGGTCAGCCGACCGGCGGGGTCGACGCCGAACTCGAACTTCGTGTCGGCGATGATGATGCCGCGCCGGCGCGCGTGCTCAGCGGCGAAGCCGTAGAGCGCGAGTGCGGTGTCACGGACCTGCGCGGCCAGCTGCGCCCCCACAAGGCGGCTCACCGTCGCGAAAGAGATATTCTCATCGTGAGCCCCGGGGGCAGCTTTGCTCGCCGGGGTGAACAGGGGCTGCGGCAGGCGCTGCGCCTGCTTCAGGCCCGCTGGCAGCGCGATGCCGCACAGCTGGCCGCTCGTCTGATAATCCTTCCAGCCCGAGCCGATGAGGTAGCCACGCACCACCGCCTCGAGCGGCAGCGCCTTGAGCCTGCGCACGATCACGGCGCGCCCTTCGAGCAGCGCACACTCGCTCGGGTCCTTCAGTACGCTCGCCGGATCCTGGTCGGTGAGGTGATTGGGCACGAGCTCGCTGGTGCGTGCGAACCAGAAGTTGGAGATGCCGTTCAGTACCGCGCCCTTACCTGGGATCGGGTCCGGCAGTACGACATCAAACGCCGACAGCCGATCGGTGGTGACGATCAGCAGGCTCGCCTCGTCGATGGCGTAGATGTCGCGCACCTTACCCTCGTGCAGACGGGTGAGTCCGGTGAGCTGCGTTCGGTAAACGGTAGGGGCTGGCATGCCCTTGATACTATACGGGCCCTTTGAAGCGCTCACACCTGCAAGCCCCCCAGCCTTGAGCTATGAAATGGATCGGTAAAGTCACCGGCGGCCTCTTAGGAGCGCTCGCCCTGGGGCCGCTCGGTGCGCTGTTCGGCGTGCTGCTCGGGCATCAGTTCGATGAGGACGGCGGCGCGGTACCCGAGCCGCTCGTCGGCGAGGAGCTCGCGGCGATCGGCGAGCGCTTTTTCCGCGCCACCTTCCACGTCATGGGTTATATCGCCAAGGCCGACGGCCGCGTGTCGGAGGCGGAGATCTCGGCGGCGCGCTCGGTGATGGCGGAACTGCGCCTCGATGCCAATCAGACGCGCGAGGCCATCGCCTGCTTCACCACCGGCAAGCAGCCCGGGTTTGATTTTGCCGGCGAGCTTTCCGGGCTCCGGCGCGCCTGCCGCGGGCGCCCCGACCTCACGCGGATTTTTCTGGAGATCCAGGTGCGCGCCGCCCTAGCCGGCAACAATCTGGCCGGCCCGGTGCGACCCATGATGCAGAAGGTGGCCGCCGGACTGGGCATCTCCGCGTTCGAATTCGCCCATGTCGAGGCGGCGCTGCGCATCCAAAGCGGCGCCTTTCGCGCCGGCGCGAGCGCCGGCAGCACGGCCGCGGCGCGCGAAGCGCGGCTCGCCGAAGCCTATCGCGTCCTTGAGTCAACCCCGGGCGCGAGTGATGAGGAGATCGCGAAGGCCTATCGGCGCCAGCTGCACCGGCATCATCCGGACAAGCTCACGGCCAATGGGTTGCCGGACTCGATGATCGAGCACGCCAAGCAGCGCACGCAGCAGATCATCGAAGCCTGGGAACTGATCCGCGAGCGGCGCGGCATCTGAACGCTGTGCAGGGGCGGCACCCCTACGCAGCGCCGCCAGAGTCCCACTCGGCGATGACTGCCTGAATCGCCTGCACGCCGTCGGTGAGTGCCGCAGGTCCAGGCTGCAGAATGAGCGATGACTTGATCTCGCGCACGTAGCCTGAGCGCACCGCAGGTATGGCCTGCCAGCCGGGGCGGGCCGCAAGAGTCTCGGGGCGAAATTTCTTGCCGCACCAGGAAGCGAGCACAATGTCCGGGGCGCGCCGCGGCACCTCGGCGGGGTCGGCGATGATGCGGTTGCGCCCGAGTGCTTCGCCGGCGAGCTCTGGAAAGCACTCCTCGCCGCCGGCCAGGGTGACGAGTTCTGACACCCAGCGGATGCCGCTGATCAGCGGATCGTCCCACTCCTCGAAATACACGCGCGGGCGGCGCGTGAAAGCTGCAGCGCGCGCGTGCACGGCGCTGAGTCCCGCCGCGAGTTGCTCGGTGAGCGCGCGCGCCTTCGCCTCGCAGCCGATCATGCCGCCGAGCGTGCGGATCATGCGCAGGATGTCGGCGATGCTGCGGTGATTGAAGACGTGCACCTCGAGACCGGCGCGCACGAGCTGCGCGGCGATGTCGGCCTGCAGGTCGGAGAAGCCGAGGACCAGGTCCGGCTTGAGCGCGATGATGCGCTCGGTGCGCGCGCTGGTGAATGCCGACACGCGCGGCTTCTCGCGCCGCGCCCGGGCCGGGCGTACGGTGAAGCCTGAGATACCGACGATGCGCCAGTCCTCACCGAGCAGATACAGCGTCTCGGTTGTCTCCTCCGTCAGACATACGATCCGCTCGGGGAATTCTGCAATCCGGCTCATGAAACACCGCAGCTGCCAGCGCTCACTGTATCCTTAACAGATGTGGATGCGCATCTGGGGGCTGCTCGACTGGTGCTTCTTCGGGGCGGCCTCGGCACGCCCAGGCCCCCTGGGCGCGACCCTGCGCGTACTGCGCTACCCGTATGCGGTGCTGCGGGATCTGTCGCGCGGGGAGATCAATCTGCGGGCGATGGGGCTCGTGTACACAACACTGCTCTCGCTCATCCCGCTGCTCGCGTTCAGCTTCGCGGTACTGAAGATCTTCGGCGCCCGACGCGACCTTGAGCCAGTGGTGCTCGAGTTCTTCCGCCCGCTCGGCAGCGTGGCAGCCCAGGAGCTCACGACGCGGGTGCTGCAGTTCGCGAGCCGTGTCAGCAGCGGGGTGGTGGGCTCCCTCGGCCTCGCGCTGCTCGCCTGGACGCTCGTCGGCACAATCAAGAAGGTGGAAGACAGCTTCAATTTTCTCTGGCACGTGGAGCAGCCGCGCAGCTTCGCCCGCCGCCTGGCCGAGTACACCGGGTTCCTCATCGCAGCTCCGGTCATCCTGGTCGGATTCGTGGGCCTGCTGCATGCGACCTTCGCCAGCGCCCCGGTACAGGAGGTGGTGCACCTGCCGCTGCTGCAGCGCCTGCGCGGCGCCAGCATCACCGTTGCCCCCTATGCGATGGTGACGGCCTTCTTCACCGCGCTCTACATGATCATCCCCAACACGCGGGTGCACTGGCGTGCCGCGCTCACCGGAGCGGTGGTGGCGGGGGTGCTCTGGGCTTCCATCGGGCGGCTGTTCACGGCCCTCGTGGTGTTCTCGACGCGCCTCACCGTGGTGTACGCCGGCTTCGCCTTCGTGGTGGCGGCGCTCCTGTGGACCTATTTCGGCTGGCTGATCCTGCTCGCCGGCGCGCAGCTGTCCTTCTACGTGCAGAACCCGACTTACCTGCGCCTCGGGCTGCAGCAGCTGCGCCTCTCGAGCGTGGAGCTCGAGCAGCTGGCCCTGAGACTCATGTACCTCCTCGGCCGCACGCACGTGGCGGGCGGCCGGCGCTGGACGGTGAACCGCCTCGCCACCGAGCTTGGGCTGCCGGGCGTCGCCGTGGCGCAGATGGCGAGCACGCTCGAGCGAGCGGGCCTGCTGATCGTCACGGAGTGGGATGAGCTGGTGCCCTCGCGCGACATCGGGCGCATTGGTGTGTACGAGATCCTCGACATCGCCCGCCGCCAGTCCACCGGTCATGTCGCGCCGCGCCACCTGCCCATGCCGCCGGTGGACCGCCTGCTGGCGAGCCTCGAGGATGCCCGCCGCCATCGCTGCGGGGATCTGACGCTGCGCGATCTGGTCGATGAGGTGGCGCGCCCGACGCTGGCCGTCGCGCGCGGTACGGGTTCCTAGGTGTGAAGTCTCAGGACGTTATTCCTGGTTGAAGGGTTGTCCATTCGGGGACATCCGGTGATGCTTTTGGTTACCAGGCCGAAAGTGTCAAGGGAGCCCCGAATGAACGTGCATCAGAATGCAAGGCTGACGGTGTCATGTCGAGTGCTGCTGGTGGAGCGGATATTGGGTGGTCGGGCGAAGGTTCAGGCCGCTCAGGAGCTTGGGGTGTCGATTAAGACCGCCGATAAGTGGCTGAGGCGCTACCGCGAGGAAGGCGTGGAGGGGCTCAAGGACCGAGGCTCGCGCCCGCAGCGGATGCCTCAGGCGACTGCGGAGGTTCTGAAGATGGCAGTGCTGGCGTTGCGCCGCCAGCGGCTCACCCTTACAACGATAGCGGCACAGCTGCGGTTGTCGCGTTCGACGGTGGCTCGGATCGCCAAAGCCGGTGGCCTGAGCCGTCTGAGTCAGCTGGAACCGGCTCCCGTGTACCGTCGCTACGAGCGTGCCGTGCCCGGAGAGTTATTGCATCTGGACGTGAAAAAACTAGGCCGAATCGTTCAGGTCGGCCATCGCATTACGGGCGATTGGCGCCATCGGGATCGCACCGCAGGCTGGGAGTACGTGCACGTGGCCATCGATGATGCCTCACGTGTGGCGTACGCTCAGATCCTGCCCGATGAGAGCGCTGAGGCGGCCGTGGCGTTCTTGCGTGCCGCCGTGGCCTACTACGCAGGCTTGGGCGTACGCATCAAGGGTATCTATACCGACAACGGCGGCTGTTACCGCAGCCGCGACTTCGCCGCCGCCTGTGACAGCCTCGGCCTCACTCACCACTACACGCGCGCATACACTCCGCGCACGAACGGCAAAGCCGAGCGCTTCATCCAAAGCGCGCTACGGGAGTGGGCTTATGCCCGCGCCTATAGTCACTCGACGCAACGCCATGCCGCACTGCCCACTTGGCTGCACGGTTACAACTGGCACAGACCGCATACGAGCCTGGCCGGTCAACCTCCACTGTCCAGACTGGGCCTCAACAGGAACAACCTGTTGAGACTCCACACCTAGGCGCCGCTACTCGCCCGCGATCGTCATCTCACCGAGCAGCACCGAACCGGTGCGGATGCCGCCGCGCGGATCGACATCGCTGCCGAGGGCAACGATGTCTCGATACATGGGCCGCAGATTCCCGGCGATCGTGATTTCCTGCACCGGGTAGGCGATGGCGCCGTTCTCCACCCAGAAGCCGCTTGCGCCGCGTGAATAATCCCCCGTCACCCCGTTCACGCCCTGCCCCATGAGCTCGGTCACGAGGAGTCCGGTGCCGAGGCGCTTGAGGAACGCCTCCGCGTCGAGCGCCGGCTGCGTGCTCGTGACGAGCAGGTTATGTATCCCACCCGCATTGCCGGTGCTCTTCAGCCCGAGGCGCCGCGCCGAGTAGCTGCCGAGCACGTACCCCTCGAGCACCCCGGCGCTCACCAGGTCACGGTCGCGCGTCGCGGCCCCCTCAGAATCGAAGGGGCTGCTCGCGAGCCCTTTGCGGATGCGCGGCCGCTCCTGCATGGTGAGGAACTTCGGGAACAGCTGCTCGCCGGCGGCCTCGAGCAGAAACGAGGCCTTGCGGTACTGGCTCGGGCCGCTGATCGCACCGATGAAGGAACGAAACAGGCCGCGCGCGAGATCAGGAGTGAAAGCCACCGGGGCCTTACGCGTCGTCAGGCGCCGCGCGCCCAGACGTGCGAGCGCGCGCTGCCCGGCGGTGCGGCCGATGCCGGCGACGTCTTCCAGGTCCGCCGGATCGCGGGCGAGCGTGTACCAGTGATCGCGCTGCATGTCGTCCCCGTCCTGGGCGAGCAGCGCGCAGCTCACCGAGTGACTGGTGGAGGAGTAGCCGGCCAGAAACCCCAGCGAGTTGCCGTAAACGCCGCTCTGGCGCTGGGTGTTGACCGCCGCACCTTCGGAGTTGTTGACGCGCGGATCGACGGCAAGTCCGGCCACCTCACAGGCGCGCGCCAGTTCGATCGCCCGCTCCGGGGTCACCTCCCAGGGGTGATCCAGATCCAGGTCCGGGATCTCGCGCGCCAGCAGTTGCGGCTCGATCAGTCCGGCGTACGGATCCTCGGCCGTGTAGCGTGCGATCGCGCACGCCTTCTCGACGGTTTCGCGCACCGCGGCCGCGCTCAGATCGGCGGTGCTCGCCGAGCCCTTGCGCTTGCCGAAGTACACCGTGACGGCCAGGCCCCGGTCGCGCTGGTACTCGATGGTATCGACCTCGCGTAAACGCACACTCACCGACAATCCCTGGCTCACCGAGACATCGGCCTCGCTTTGCGAGGCCCCCTGGCGGCGTGTCTCCTCCAGAGCGAGGGTGGCGACCTGCTCGAGCGGCGCTATGGCGGCAGTGGAAGGGGCTTGGGGCATCGGGCGTGCTTCGTGGGCTGTGTTGAGCTTAAATTGTACCAGTCGCGGCAATTTCAACTGAGGGCCGCACACACCAGGATCCAAGCGTGAGGCGCGAACCGCAGCAAGACGAGGAATCCCCCCACGACGGCGAGGAGCGCCCGAGCAAGAGCGCGCGCAAGCGCGCGGCGCACCTCGCGCAGGAGCTGGGCGAGCAACTGGTGCAGCTGCGCGAGGCGCAGCTCGCCGCGCTCGAGCTGCCCGCGCCGCTCAAGGAGGCGGTACGCGCGGCACGCGGCATCAAAAGTCGCGCCGCGGGGGCCCGGCAGCGGCAGTACATCGGCAAGCTCATGCGCGAGGTGGACCTGCAACCGATTCGGGCGGCGCTGAGTGCACGCAGCGCCGAGGATGCGCGCGAGACCGAGCGCTTCAAACGCGTCGAGTCCTGGCGCGAGCGGCTGCTCGCGCAAGGCGCGCCGGCGCTCGCCGAGCTCAGCCGCTGGCGGCCCGACATCGATCAACTCGAG
This sequence comes from uncultured Pseudomonadota bacterium, assembly GCA_963850955.1. Taxonomy (GTDB): domain Bacteria; phylum Pseudomonadota; class Gammaproteobacteria; order Steroidobacterales; family Steroidobacteraceae; genus 13-2-20CM-66-19. Next base: position 1,225,631 of record CAWKMW010000004.1, on the reverse strand, counting down.
TGGGCGCGCCGTGTGAGCGCCGCCCAGAGCGAACGCACGCGCAGCGGTACAGGCGGCGCGGCCTCGCGGGAGCTGTTTCGCGCTTTGCGCACATTGTTCGATACAATGCCCTGATGCAAGCGCTCGTTGGCATCATCATGGGCTCCTCCTCAGACTGGGAGACGATGCAGAGCGCCGCTGAAGTGCTCGACAAGCTCGCGATCCCCTACGAGGTGCGTGTCGTGTCCGCGCACCGCACGCCGGATCTTCTGTTTGAATACGCCGCCGGCGCGCGCGCGCGCGGCCTCGAGGTCCTGATCGCCGGCGCCGGAGGCGCGGCACATCTGCCGGGCATGACCGCCGCCAAGACGCCCCTGCCGGTGCTCGGCGTACCCGTGCCGTCCAAGGCCCTCGGCGGCATCGATTCCCTGCTCTCGATCGTGCAGATGCCTGCCGGGGTACCGGTCGCGACGTTTGCCATCGGCGCCGCCGGCGCGACGAATGCGGCGCTGTGTGCCGCGGCGATTCTCGCCAACAAGTATCCCGCCATCGCTGCGGCGCTCGAGGGTTTCCGCGAACGCCAGACCGCAGGCGTTCTTGGCAATCCGGATCCGCGCGCGACGTCGCGCTCATGACCGTCGGGATCGTGGGCGCCGGCCAGCTTGGCCGCATGCTCGCGTTGGCCGGCTACCCGCTGGGGCTGGATTTTCTGTGTCTGGATCCTGCGCGCAACGCCCCCGCCGGGCAGGTGGCCCCGCTGCTGCACGGGGCGTTCACAGATCGAAAGCTCCTGCGCGAGCTGGCGCGGCGCTGTGAGGTGGTGACCTTCGACTGGGAGAACGTGTCGGTGCAGAGCCTGCGCGCCGTCACCGCCGAGCACCACGCGCGCATCTGCCCGCCGATCGCAGCGCTCGCCACCGGCCAGGACCGCGTGGCCGAGAAGCGCCTCTTTGAGAGGCTGCGCATTCCCACAACACGCTGGCGCGCCGTGAACTCACGCGCGCAACTTAGCCGCGCTCTCAAGCACATCGGCTTACCCGGGATGCTCAAGACGCGCCGGCTCGGTTACGACGGCAAGGGCCAGGCGCTGATTCGCACGCCCGCGGACGCCGAGCGCGGCTGGCAACAGCTCGCGCCGGCGGCGCTCCTGTACGAAGAATGCGTCCCCTTTGACTGCGAGGTTTCCATCATCGGCGCGCGCAGCGTGCGCGGGCAGATCGCGATCTACCCGTTGTGCGGCAACGTCCACGCCCGTGGCATCCTGCGCCTCACGCGCGCACCCTACGGCCCCGCGCAGTGGCAGGCGCGCGCCGCCGGCTACCTCAAGCGCGTGCTCGAGCATTTCCGCTACACCGGTGTGCTCACCATCGAGTTTTTTGTGCACCGCGGCCGTCTGATCGCCAACGAAATCGCGCCCCGCGTGCACAATTCGGGGCACTGGACCATCGAGGGGGCGCAGAGCAGTCAGTTCGAGAACCACCTGCGCGCCATCCTCGATTTGCCCCTCGGCAGCACGCGCCCCTTAGGACACGCCGCCATGATCAACTTCATCGGCAGCATGCCGCCGCGGGCGCCGCTGCTGGCCCAACCCGGGCTGCACCTGCACGACTACGGCAAGGAGCCCCGCCCGGGGCGCAAAGTGGGTCATTGCACCCTGGTCGAGCCCTCGGCGGCCCGCCGCGACGCCCGTGCCCTGCAGTTGCTCGAGGATTTGGCCGTGGGCGTTGGCATCCCGTAACATCGGTTGCGAGCCAACAACGCATGTACCTGGAACCATTCAAACTCAAGGAATTGCCGTTCCGACTAAGCCCGGACCCGCAGTTCCTGTACCTGTCCAAACAGCATGCGCGCGCCAAGGCTTACATGGAGTCGACCATCTGGTTCACGGATGGCTTCGTGGTCATCACCGGCGAGATCGGCTCGGGCAAGACCACGCTGATTGAGTCCTTCCTCAAGGAAGTGCCCGCGGATGTGGTGGTCGCGCAGATCAACCAGACGCAGGTGACGCCGATCGACTTCCTGCAGGCGGTGCTAGCGCAGTTTGGCTTCTCGCCCTTCAAGATGCGCAAAGCCGAGCTCATCTCGACGCTCAATAACTTTCTCATCGAGCAGTACGCCGCCGGGCGGCGCGTGCTCCTGATCGTCGATGAAGCCCAGAACCTGAGCATGCGGGTGCTGGAGGAGATCCGCATGCTCTCGGGAGTCGAGACCACCAAGGAGAAGGTGCTGCGCATCATCCTCGCCGGTCAGCCCGAGCTCAACGACAAGCTGGACGCCCCGGAACTGGAGCAGCTTACGCAGCGCGTGCGGCTGCGCTTTCACCTGCAGACACTCTCGGAGAGCGAGTCGCGCGGCTACATCCAGCACCGCCTCGAAGTGGCCGGCGCGGGGGACCGGGAGCTGTTCGCCCCCGACACTTACGCGGAGATCTTCCGCTATTGCGGCGGCGTGCCGCGTCTGATCAACACGCTGTGCGACACCGCGATGATGGCTTCTTTTACCGCCGATCGTGACACCGTGACGCGTGCGGATATCTTAAGCGCGGTGCAGGAACTGCAGTGGGTCGACTTCGCCCACCGTCCGCGCCACCACGCCGCGGAAGCCGACCGCCTGGCGCCGCCGCGACCGGCCACCGCGGACGGCCGGCCCGCGCTCGCCCGGGTGCTCGTGGCGACGGATGGTCGCACGGTGCAGGAGATCCCGTTACGCCCGGGGCGGGTGATCGTCGGCCGCACGCCCGACAACGATCTGCACATCGACAGCCGCTTCATCAGCCGTCATCACTGCCAGATCATCACCACGCAGCACTCGTGCGTCATCGAGGATCTGAACAGCACCAACGGTATCTTCGTGAAATCCAACCGCGTACGCCGCCATCACCTGAACGACGGCGATGTCGTGCTGGTGGGCAAGCACGAGCTGATCTACGTCGATGAACGCGTTGCGCGCCCGCGCAACGCGCTCTCGGATACGATGCCCGGATTGCAAGCACTGCGCGAGAGTGCCGCCGCCGGAACGGCGACTGACGACGAAGAAGATGGCGCCGAGCACGCGCCGCTCAAATAACGCGCTGCGGCCTCAGAGCTTTTCTTTACCGCCGAGGGAGTCGGGGTTGGCGTATTGCGAACGCAGCTCGCGGTAATCGCGGCGCCGCAAGAGCACCACGGCGCCCAACAGCACGAGCAGCAGCCCCACGATCCCGATGAGCAGGCTCAGGACTCCGTGGGCGGCCAGAAGATAGCTGCCCCCCAGCGTTGCCAGCCCACAGATTATGTATAACCAGGGCAGGCCTTCGTAGACGGGGCGCGAGAACTGCGGCATCCGGCCATCCTAACTCGCCGGACCCGGATGTTGGAACCGGAACGTGAATCAGCGCGTGCGCCGCAGCATGTTGTAGGGCTAGGCGAGACCGAACAGCTTCGCCAGGCGCTCGAGCAGACTCGGCTTCCAGCCATCGACGCGGAAATCGGTCTGCTGCTTCTTGCGGCGGCTGACTTCGCTCAGCAACTCCGCCGGCAGTTTCAGCTGCGGGGCTTCAATCGTCGAATCTTGGGAGAGCATCGCAGATTCCTTCACCGTGATTTCAAAGCTTGTTGAGGTGCACGTTACGGACTCGCACGGTGCGTGGGCGTGTGGAAAATCACACTTGCTGAGGCGCGAAGATTATGTCGCCGTCGCGCCGCTGACAACGCGTCGGGATGTGACGACAGTACTGGGTCGCTGCGTTAAATCAGGCCGTGCCGCCGACCGTGAGTGCTTCGATCTTGAGCGTGGGCTGACCCACGCCGACCGGAACGCTCTGCCCGTCCTTGCCGCAGGTGCCGATGCCGTCATCGAGCTTCAGATCGTTGCCGACCATCGTGACGCGCGTGAGCACGTCCGGACCGTTGCCGATCAGTGTGGCGCCCTTCAGGGGTGCACCGATGCGGCCATTTCTGATCTCGTACGCTTCGCTCGCCGAGAACACAAACTTGCCGGAAGTGATGTCCACCTGGCCACCGCCGAAGTTGACGGCGTAAATGCCACGCTCGACGGAGGCGATGATCTCCTCCGGCGCATGCGGACCCGGACGCATGTAGGTGTTGGTCATGCGCGGCAGCGTCAGGTGCGCAAAGGACTCGCGCCGCCCGTTACCGGTCGGAGGCACCCCCATGAGGCGCGCGTTCAGTCGGTCCTGCATGTAGCCGCGCAGCACGCCGTTCTCGATGAGCGTCGTGCATTGCGTCGGCGTGCCCTCATCGTCGATGTTGAGCGAGCCGCGGCGACGCGAGAGCGTGCCGTCATCCACCACCGTGCATTCGGGCGCCGCCACCTGCTCGCCGATACGGTTGGCAAACGCGGAGGTACCCTTGCGGTTGAAATCCCCTTCGAGCCCGTGGCCGATGGCCTCGTGCAGCAGGATTCCCGGCCAGCCCGGACCGAGCACGACCGTCATGGTGCCGGCCGGCGCCGGGCGTGCGCCGAGATTCACCAGCGCCTGACGCGCAGCCTCGCGCGCGAGCGCGAGCGGGCGATCCCCCGCCACGAGCTCTGCCAGCGAGAAGCGCCCGCCGGCCCCGGCGTAGCCCTGCTCACGCCGCCCGTCCTCTTCGACCAGGACCGAAACGTTGAAGCGCACCAGCGGACGCACGTCCGCGGCGAGCTCCCCGTCGCTCGTGGCGATCAGGATGACCTCCCGCACCGCCACCAGACTCGCCGTCACGTGCACGACGCGCGCATCGACGCGGCGCGCTTCCCGATCAACGCGCTCGAGCCAGGCCACTTTCTCCTGGGTGGCAAGCGCGGCCGCCGGATCATCCGGCAGATAAAGCTGATGCCCCGCCTGCGCCCGCCAGGCGCTGACGCGACGCTCACCGCCGTGCACGGCGATGGCACGCGCCGCGCGTGAGGCCTCCTCGAGCGCGGGCAGCACGATCTCATCCGAGTAGGCAAAACCGGTCTTCTCGCCGGCGAGCGCCCGCACGCCCACCCCCTGCTCGATACTGGCGCTGCCGTCCTTGACGATACCGTCCTCGAGCGACCAGGACTCCTGGTGCGCGAGCTGAAAGTACAGGTCGGCAAAATCCACCGAGTGCGCCAGCACCTCGCCGAACACCTTGTCGAGGCGCCGATCATCCAGGCCGCTCGGGCGCAGAATCAGATCACGCGCCAGGCTCAGCGGGTCAGCAACGGCAGGTTCACTCATGGCTGGGCATTTCCTCGGCAAACACACGGTGGACGAGCGCGGGAAAGGTTTCGCGCACGCCGGACTGGCGCTGCAGATCAAGTTCGGCGACGGCGCAACCCGTGCCGCGTGGCACGCGTTGCAGGATCCTTCCCCAGAAATCAACGATCATGCTGTCGCCGTAGGTTTCCCGTCCGCTGGGATGAAAACCTGACTGCGCCGGCGCAATAACATAACAGAGATTTTCGATCGCGCGTGCGCGCAACAGCGTCTCCCAGTGCGCGCGCCCGGTGGGACTGGTAAATGCGGAGGGCACCACGAGCAGCTGCGCGCCGGCGGCGCTCAAGTGGCGGTACAGTTCCGGGAAGCGCACGTCGTAGCACACCGACAGTCCCAGTCTTCCGACCGGCGTGTCGATGAGCACCGCGCGCGAACCCGGGGCGACGTGCGCGGATTCTCGATAGCTCTCGGTACGCCCCGGAATATCCACATCAAAGAGGTGAATCTTGTCGTAGCGGGCCACGCGGCGCCCGTCGGCGTCGTAGACGAGCGAGGCGGCGGCGACGCGTCCGTCGGCACCGGCGCGCAGCGGCACGGTGCCCCCGACCAGCCACAGCTTCAGGCGCGCCGCGGTGGCCGCCAGGAACTCTTGCACGGGGCCGGCGCCGTCGGCCTCGGCCACGGCGCGCTTGTCCGCATCCTTCAGACCCATGAAGGAGAAATTCTCCGGCAGTGCCACCAGGCGCGCGCCGCGCGCGGCGGCCTCCTCGATGAGCACGCGCGCCTGCTCAAGGTTCTGGACGATCTCGGGGCCGGAGGTCATCTGCACCGCGGCTGCTTTCATGCGCTCCTCATCGCTCCTGTGACTCCACGGGCATCACTATGGGGTCGTTCCACGTACCCCGCAAACGCAGCGCCGCGCGCGCGTTTTCCGCCCCCGCTCCCGCGAACCATTCACGCAGCGACAGCCACAGCGCGGCTACTTTGGGGGTCGGTCCCAGCCGCCGCACGGCCGAGGGCAAGCGCTCCTCGCCGCGCAGGATGAAGGCCTCCGCGTCGTAGTCTTGCGCCACGAGGCCCACGCGCCCGCGCACCAGGATCTCAGCGTCGCCGTCGAGGTGCAGGTTCGCCGTGCTTGCCCAACCGTCACGCAGCTCGAAGTCCGCCGTCAGTTGGGCGAAGCGCAGATCCGGTGGCGCATTGGCCCCCGGCTCAGACTCAAGCCCGCTGATCAGCGCCGGCACCACGAGCAGCGCGAAAGGCACGCCTTCCCCGGGCAGCCCCTGCGGGCGTGTCGCGCCCTCTTCGAGCTGCATATGGAGGTGTCCGCTGAGGGTTGCAAGAGCCGCGGCGCCCCCCTGCGGCCACTCAAGCTCACCCTGCAGGTGCGCACGCCGCGCGGCGACATCGGCACGGAAGCCGTAGGCGGCGAGTGTCTGTGCAAGATCGGTGCTGGCGAGGGTGAACTGGGCGCTGCAGGCGCCCTGCGCCCCGCACCGTCCTGCGACGTGCAGCTCCTGATGCGGGGCGCTCAGATGCAGATCGCTCACCACGAGCGCCTCGGCCCGCCGGCTGAGGCCGGCGCCCAAGCGCCCGAGCGAGCGCCCCTGCCAGGAGAGGTCATCGATCGCGAGCTGCATGGCGGGCCCGAGAACCTCCATGAGCCCGCCGGGCAGCGCAAGATCCCCCGCGCGCCCGGCATCAAAGCTTGCCAGGTGCACGAGCAGCGGGTGTGCGGCATCGACCAGCGCCGGCCACCGTAGTGTGGCCGTGAGATCCGGGGACTGAAGTTCGAGCTGCCCGTCACCCGCGGCGGCGGTGTGCGCCACCAGTGCGACTTCGCGAAACACGCGCGTGCCGGCGCTGAGCTCCGCGGCACTCAGGTGCGCCTCGAGCGCCGGCAACATGGGCGAGTGGCCCGCCTGCTGCCACAAGGCGAGATACGCGGGCAGATCGAGCCGGGTCACGCGGCCCTCGAGCGCCAGCACCGCCGCGAGCGGCAGCGTGGGGGCGTTGGCGCCGAGGCGCAGCGCGCCGCGTCCGATACGCCAGCGGTCACCGCTGCGCTCGAGCGCGGCGATTCCCTGCAGACGCTCAGCGAGATTGATGTGCAGCTGTGCGTCCGCGCCTTGCCCCTGCATTTCAACGCGCAGCGCCAGCACCGCATTCGTGCTCTTGGCCAGAGGCTCGGGCAGGCGGCTCGCGACTCCCAACAAGTTCGAATCCGCGCGCACGCGCCACTGGAGGGGCTGCGTGTCCGTCTGCGGCAGCACGGTGAGCAGTGCGATCCACTCCGTGTTGCCGGTCAAGGTGGCATCCGCCCCCTCGGCGCCGGCGGCCAGGAGCGCCTGATGTACCTCGAGGATGCCGCGCGCGCTAACCGCCAGCGCGGGGGCGCCGCTCTCGCGTCGCTCGCTGATAGCTAGACTCACTGGACCCCCGAGCCACTGGCCGGTGAGTGTCGAGTGCTGCAGATGTCCGCCGGCGAAGGCGAGCGTGCCGCGCAGGGCCTCGAGCGGTGGCAGACCCGCGAGCGGATGCACGCGTACACCATCCAGCAGCGCGACGATGCGCGTGCGCGCGGGTGGCTGATGGGCCGCCGAACCCGGCACCAGCAGATCGACCTCGAGTAGCGTGTCGCCCTCGACGTCCAGGTAGGCCGCGCCGGGGGCGGCGGCGGCCAGCTCAGGCCGGGCGCGCAGCCACTCGAGGGCTTCGCGCGCGCTGCCCGAGAGGCGCGCGCGCACGCGCACCGCTTGCTCACCGTGCGCATCCCATTCCGCGTGTGCAGCGGAGAGTTGCAACGCCCCGCTGCGCGCGCTTGTGACACTCGCACGCACATGCGCGCCCTGCCACTCCATGCGGGCGTTGAGTTCCTGCACCTCGGGCCAGGCTTCCAGGCCTGCAAACGCGGCGTCGCGTAACTCGAGGTTGCCTTGCGCCGTCGCCCAAGCGCTGTCGGGCACGCTCCCCGCCAGCGGCCCGTGCAGCTCGAACTCGCTGCTGGCGATGCGCCCCGCGGTCAGCCGCGCGGCGCCGGGACCAAACGCGGTCACGGCGGCCGGCCCCAGAAGATTCGCGACCAGCAGTGCGTCCGCATCTTTCAGCTGCACGCGCGCGTCCAGGCGCGGTTGCGCAGGCGCGCCGTCCGCGGCGAGTGCGGCACTCACCGTGAGGTGCGTCTCGCCGCGACGGATGTGCAGATCATCGCTCGCCACATGCCAGCGCGTGCCTTCCAACTGCGCGGCAACCGTGGCGTGCAGCTCGAGGCCATCGAGCGTCACCGGTTCGGCGCGCGCGAGGGTCAGCCGCGCAGCACTGGCGGCGAGCTCCCCCGTCACGCGCGTATCGGTCGCCTCGAGTTTGGCGCTCAGTGCGCTCATGCGCACGTCCTGGGCCGCGTTCGCCAGCGTCAGATCCTGCAGATCCGCGCCGGCCTTAAAGCGCGTGCCCGCGGGGCGCTGCGCGTTCCAGTCGAAATTGAGCGCGCGCGCCTCACCGGCGAGCGCCAGGTCCGTCAGCGGCAGCTGCGGCAGGTACCAATGCGCCAGCGCGGCCAACGAGGTGAGCGGGATCTGGTGCACGTTACCGCGCGCCGCGCCGCTCTCGAGCACCAGGGTTGCGGTGCCGTGCGCCCCGGCGCCCAGATCCAGCGCAGCCACGCCGAGGCGCCACGCGTGGGCCTCGCGGCTGAGCTGCCAGTCGGCGCGCACGTACGGCAGCATGAGTGCCGCGTTCTGCCCCGCCTGCGGCTCCCACTCCAGAGATTCGGCGCGCACAGTGCCGGCGATCTTCAGCATCCCTAGACGGCCGAAGCTCGCACGCAGCTCAAGGTCGCCGCTGCCGGCGCGCGGCAGGTAGCGCGCGGGGAGCGGCGTGATCTGCAGCGCGCGCCAGCCGGCAAACGTGAGGCGTGTGGCGCTGAAGGTGAGCGTGCCGGTGAGCTCCTGCGGGCGGGCGAGGTCTCCGCTCAGTCGCACTCCCAGCTGCGCGCTGCCCCCGAGAGTGTCCGGCAGCAGCAGCTCCGCCTGAGCGCTCCAGTCGGCGCCGAGGCGACGCAGGTCCGCGCGCCTGAGATTGATGAAGAGCGGCGCAGCACCGGCGCGTGTGGGCCAGCGCAGCGTGCCGCCCTGAATGTCGATGCGGCCGCCGCGCCAGCGCGCGAGCACACGCCGCGCGTCGGCGAGAACCTCAGCGGGCGCGCCGGACGCTGCGTGCTCGGTGCCGAAGCGCGCGCCGCGACCGCCGAGATCGATATCCGGATCCACCAGGGCGATGCGGCCGGCTTCCAGCTGCCCGCTGCGCACCGTGCGCCAGGCATCCAGACCCACGATGAGTTCTGTGGCGCGCAGGAATGCCGGCGCCTGCGGCTCACCGAGCGTGACGGCATGAAACACCGCCTCGGGGCCGTACCAACCCCAGCGTACGCTCAGGCGGCTGAAGGTGACTTCAAGTCCGGTCTCGTGCCGGATCAGTTCCTCGAGTGCGGCGCGGTGCTGCGGCACACGTGCCGCAATGAGCTCGCGGCCCACGAGGAGCACAGCGGCAAACGCCAACACGCCACCGATGACCGCCGCGACCAGGCGTACGTGGCCGGCGGTGGCGGACGGCCCGACGGCAGGCTCTGCAGGTAACTCACCCACTTCGATCCTCAGACGAGTACGACGTCGTACTGATCAACGCCGTAGAGGGCCTCGACCTGCAGGCGGATGGGACGACCGACCTGCGTCTCAAGTTCGCCCAGCGTGGCGGACTCCTCGTCGAGGAGCCGATCCACGACGTCCTGATGAGCCAGTATCAGCAGCTCGCGACTGGCAAACTGTCGGCTCTGTCGCACAATTTCCCGAAAAATCTCGTTGCATACGGTTTCGGGCGTACGGATGAATCCGCGTCCCTCACAGCTAGGACACGGTTCACACAGCAGATGTTCCAAGCTCTCGCGCGTGCGTTTGCGGGTCATCTCGACGAGCCCGAGGGGCGAGAGGCTCACGATGTGCGTCTGGGCGCGATCCCCGGCCAAGGCGCGCTCGAGGGCCGTGAGCACCGCCCGCCGGTGCGGCTCATCGCGCATGTCGATGAAGTCGATGATGATGATGCCGCCGAGATTGCGCAGCCGCAGCTGCCGCGCGATGCTCACCGCTGCCTCAAGGTTGGTGCGGAAGATGGTCTCCTCGAGATTGCGGTGCCCGACGTAGGCGCCGGTGTTCACATCGATGGTGGTCATCGCCTCGGTCTGATCGATGATCAGGTGGCCGCCGGACTTCAGCGGCACCTTGCGATCGAGCGCCTTGCGGATTTCCTCCTCGACGCCGTTCAGGTCGAAGATCGGGCGCGGGCCACCATACAGCTCGATGATCGAGGCCGCCTCGGGCATGAAGGTCGCGGCGAATTCGCGCATGAGCTGAAACTCGCGCGCCGAATCGACCAGCACGCGGCTCACGCCGCCTGAGAGCTCATCGCGCAGCACCCGCAGGCTAAGCGGCAGATCCTCGTGCACGACCGAGCCAGCGGCCGCGGCTGCGCTGCTCGCGCGCACGTGCTCCCAGAGCTTGCCGAGGTAGTTCATGTCCTCGCGCAGGTTATCGCCGGTGGCCCCCTGCGCCGCGGTGCGGATGATGTAGCCGCCTTCGTCGGCGCCATCCACGAGCTGCGTCAGCAGCGACTTAAGACGCGTGCGCTCGCTCTCATCCTCGATGCGCGCCGACACCCCGATCGCATGTCCGCGCGGCATGTAGACCAGATAACGCGAGGGCAGCGCGATGAAGGTGGTGAGCCGCGCGCCCTTGGTGCCGATCGGATCCTTGATGACCTGCACCAGGATGTCATCCCCGGCGTTCACCAGACGGCGGATGTCCTCGACCGGCGCCGCAAGCGTCGCTCCGGGCGCACCGAGCACCGTGTCGTCGCCCGCGGTGCCGGCGATGTCCGCGGCATGCAGGAACGCGGTGCGCTCAAGCCCGATCTCCACGAAGGCCGCCTGCATGCCCGGCAGGACGCGCGAGACGCGGCCCTTGTAGAGATTGCTGACCAGCCCTCGGCGGCTCGGCCGCTCGATATGAATCTCCTGTACGACGCCGTTGTCGAGTATCGCCGCACGCGTCTCGCGCGGCGCGACGTTGAGCAGAATCTCGGTGCTCACTGCAGGCTTCCCGGGCGCGTCTCGCCCAGCCAGTACGGCACCCCCGCCGCCCGCAAGAGCTCTGCTGTCTCATACAGCGGCAACCCCATGACGCCCGAGTAGCTGCCGCCCAGGGACTCGATGAACACCGCACCGCGCCCCTGCACCGCATAGGCCCCGGCCTTATCGTGCGGCTCGCCGCTATCCCAGTAAGCGCGGCACTCCGCGCGGCTGAGCGTGCGGAAGCGCACGTCACTCGCGCTCAGGCGAAACGCGAGGCCCTCGCGCGCGGCCAGCGCCACGGCGGTCAGCACCGCGTGCGTGCGCCCCGAGAGCCGCTCGAGCATGGCGACGCCCTCGGCGGCGCTCGCGGGCTTGCCGAGGATGAGTTCGTCGATGACGACGACGGTGTCGGCGGCCAGCACCGGCAGGCCGACGCTGTGTTTGTAGATGCTGAGCGCCTTGGTGCGCGCCATGCGCACCACGTAGTCCGCGGCCGGCTCTCCGGGCAGCACGGCTTCATCGATATTCGGTACGGTCACGAGGGGGTGCACGCCGATCTGCTGCAGCAGCTCGCGGCGGCGCGGTGACATGGAGGCCAGGCACAGGGTGGGTGCTTGCTTCGGTTCCATCAATCGCGATGATACGGGTGATTGGTGAGAATGCTGTGCGCGCGGTACAGCTGCTCGGTCAGCAGCACCCGCACCAAGGCATGCGGCAAGGTCAGCCGCGAGAGCGACCAGCGCAGCTGGCTGCGGCCGAGCACCTCCGGGGCCAGTCCGTCGGGTCCACCGATCAGGAACGCCAGGTCCGCGCCCTCCTGCATCCGGGTCTTAAGCCACGCCGCCAGCTCACGCGTGGAGAATTGCGTGCCGCGCTCATCGAGCGCCGCCACATGCTCGCCCGGGCGCAGCGTGGCCAAGAGGCGCGCCCCTTCCGCGGCGACCGCGCGGGCGGCCCCGGCGGCGCTGGCGCGCGGCCCGGACTCGATCTGCAGGAGCGCCACGGGCAGCTCCTTGCGCAGCCGCGCGAGGTAGTCCTCGCAGGCGCTGCGTACCCACTCAGGCATGCGCGTGCCCACGGCGATCACGCGCACGCGCACGGGAACTACCGCGAAATGCGTCGCCGGCGCGCGGGCGCGCGCGCCACTGCGGGGGCGGCGGCGGCAATGAGGTCAGGCCCGCCCTCCCACAGCCGCTCGAGGCCGTAGAACTCGCGCACCCGCGGCAGCATCACGTGCACGAGAATGTCCTGCAGGTCGACGAGCACCCATTCCCCGTCGCGTTCGCCCTCGGTGCCGAGCGGGCGGAATCCGGCGGACTTGGCTTTCTGCGCGACACGCTCGGCGATCGAGCGCACATGACGGTCGGAGTTACCGCACGCGATGATCATTGTGTCAGCGATGTCGGTGAGGCCCCGCACATCCAGCACCCTGACATTCACGGCTTTCATATCCTCGAGCGCACTCGTGACGGCTGCTTGCAGCGGCGAGGTGCGCTCCTCAGGGGGGCGCAGGCGTTTGCGGGTGATCATGTGCTTAAGCGGGTTCTCCTGGAGAGCGGCATCAGCGGGCGTCGGGCTCGTGCGGAAGAGCATAGCACCTCGTCTGGAAAATGATCTGCCTCACCTCCTCGGTCACGAGATAGCGCGGATCGCGGCCCGCGATCAGCAGCGCGCGCAGCTCGGTCGAGGAGATCTCCAGCTGCGTACCCGCGTGCACGTAGATGCAACCGGCAAGCCTGTGGTGTAGCTCACGAATGCTGCCCGTGCCGTGATCCACCATCACCTCCCCGAGCGGTCCCTGGGTGGGGGCGCGCCAGCCCGGGCGATGCGCGACGACGATGTGCGCGAGCGTCAGCAGATCGCGCCAGCGATGCCATTCTGGCAGTCCGAGAAAGGCGTCCATGCCGAGCAGCAGACACAGCGAGCGATCCGGATACTCACCGCGCAGCTCGGTGAGTGTATCGACCGAATAGGACGGCCCGGTGCGCCGCACCTCGCGATCATCGACGATGAAGTGCGGCTGGTCGGCCACCGCCGCGCGCACCATCTGCAGGCGCATCTCGGCGCTCGCGTACAGCTGATCGCGGTGCGGCGGGGTGCCCGCGGGCAGCAGGCGCACTTCGGCAAGGTGCAGCTCCTGCCACAGCTCGAACGCCGTGCGCAGGTGCCCGCAGTGGATTGGGTCGAAGGTGCCGCCGAAGATCCCGATAGGTTGCATTGCGCTTCAGCCGGCCAGCGGCAGCGCGGGCTGGCCGCACAGCTCCATCGCCAGAAGCGCCATCTCGTCCCAGGCATCCCCGTTCAGCCGCCCCTTGATCATGCGGTCGGCGCGGGCGGCGCGCTGCAGTAAGCGCTCAAAGGACAGGCGTGGCGCACGGCGCTGCGCGAGTGCAAGTGCCGCCGCCTGACGCTGCCACGCGGGCGGCCTGGCACCTGCGCCCGCCTGCGCATTCCAGACATCGCGCACCGCCTTGGTGAGCGCCCAGAGCGCAAGCGTCGGCTCCGTGCCCTCGGCCCGCAAGCCCGCGAGCATACGCAGGGCGCGGGCGCTCTCCCCCGCTAGTGTCGCCTCACCGAGTTGAAAGACATCAAAGCGCGCGCTGTCGGCCACGCTCGCAGCGAGCGCCGCGGCGCTGACGCCGGCGCCAGCGCCGAGCAGCGTGAGCTTGCTGAGCTCCTGGTGCGCGGCGAGCAGATTCCCCTCGGTGCGCAGGGCGAGCAGCTCGAGCGCCTCGTCATTAAGCGCGAGGTTTAGTTTCTTCGCGCGCGTGCGCAGCCAGGGAATGAGCCGCGCGCCGTCCACGGGCCAGATCTGCACCCAGGCACCGTGGGTTTCGAGCGCGCGCACCCAGTCGGCGCCCTGCGCGTCGCGATCCAGACGCGGGGTCAGGATGAGGAAGAGCGTGTCCGGATCGCGCGCCTCGAGCAGGGCCACGAGGGTGTTGTTGCCGGCGACGCCCGCCTTGCCAGTGCCCAAGCGGATTTCCAGCACGCGCCGCGCGCCAAATAGCGACAGGCTCGCCGCCGCCCCGCGCACCTCGTCCCAGTCTGCCGCGCGCTCGATGAAATGCACCTCGCGCTCGGTGAACCCTGCGGCGCGGGCGCTCGCACGCACCGCATCCGCCGCCTCCCCGGTGAGCAGGGGTTCGTCCCCGGAAATGAGGTACGCCGGCAGCACGTGTTGCGCGAGCTGAGTCGCGAGGGAATCGGAGGTGAGCTTCAAATGTCCTGACCCGTAAGGCTCCCAGCCGCCAGCGTCTCATTATTAACCATATCCACGCCGAAGGTGCTGTCTCGGCCGGGAGAGGCGGCTCGCCATCGCACGCCTTACCCCTGCGAAGTCCATTAACAGCGGCGCGGTCGCCGGCCCGACGGCCGGTGACGGCGCGGCAGGAGCGGCTAAGAGACCCGCAAGGGACCGGAACCTCAGAACTGCCACGCCAGTCCGCCATAAAACCCGCGCCGCTGACCGTACTGCGGCGCAAAGACGCCGATGCCCGTGCCACTGCGGATCTGGTAGACCTTGTCGGTCACGTTGAGGATATCGAAGCGTACGGTGAGCGGGCCGGAACCTGCGAGTTGGAACGCGTGACTTGCGCCCAGATTGATCGTCGTATAGCTCGGTGTGTGATCCCCGTTCGGGATGTCCGATCCGTCCGGCAGAATAAGATCGTCACGCAGTCCGGTACCGAAGATCATATCGGCACTGAGGCGCGTTCCTAACCACAGGTAAGAGACGCCGCCGGAGGCTGCCACCCGCCCCTCGTGATCGAGGTGAATGTAGTTATCGGTAATGTAGGCGAGGTCATTCGCTGAAAAGTTGAACTGCGAGGACTCCACGTCCTTGCCGTGCGCGGCCTGAAACGACAAATTCGCGTAAGCGGAAAAGTTGTGCACCGAGTAGTTCGCGGTGAATTCCACTCCGCCGATGAGACCGTAGCGATAGTTGAACGGGGTGAGAATGATGGGCGCGCCGAATTGCCCTTCGTCGATCAGATGCTGCGCCTGCTCGTAAAAGCTATCGACGCCGAGGGTGAGCGCGTTCTGCAGAAGTTTCTGCTGCACGCCAAGATCGTAGTAATTCGCGCGCTCCGCAATCGGAGGCGTGTCCAGAGTGACCGTACCGGGCGGTACCGCAGAGGTGCCGGTAAATTTCGTGAATGTCTCGCTGCCGACCAGCTCGAACGGCGGTGGAGTGTAGTAGCGCGAGTAACCGCCGTGCACTGTAGTGCCGGAGCCGAGGTTCCACACGAAGTTCGCCCGCGGGCTGAGCTGACTGCCGCCGGAATAGGCGTTGAAGTGATCAAACCGCAGCCCGTAGTTGATCGTCAGGGGAGACCACGGCTGCCATTCGTCCTGCACATAGGCACTCTCGATCTCCTGCGACTGGTCGCCGTTGTCGGGGATGCTGAGTGGGATGTTGCTCGTCTGCATGCCCGCGGCGTTGATCGGCAGGACATTCGAGGTGGTGCGGCTCTCGGCGCTGTCGTGCTGGAAGTACAGGCCGGCACGCAGCGTATGCTCCGCGTTAATCTTATAAGACGCATCGGTCTGCGACGCCACGGCGGCGTCATCCTTGAACGCATCCTGCGCGATGCCGTTATAGAGCAGATCTCCGACCCAGTCGGGCGCGAAGTGCAGGCTGGTGTAGCGCGCCGAAAGGGCGGTCTGCCAGTTAAGCGCGCCCGCCGAGTGCTGCCAGCTGACAATCGCGTACTCAGCCAACTCATGCTGGTTCTCGTTCAGATCGTTGCTGAGAAACTCAGTTTGTCCCAATACGTCATAGCCCAGTGTGGGCTGCAGCCCGCGCTGATTGGGAATCTGGAACTCGTCATCCGAGAGACCGACGATCAAGGAGAGGCGATTTTCGCTATCCAGAATGTTCTCGAAATAGCCGAAGGCGTGCCCCTGCGTGGTGTGATCGTGCAGGGGGTCGGAGCTGCCGTCGGGGGACTCGATGCCCAGGTTATTCTGCTTATAGTCACTCTCCACGTAGTAGCTGAAGTTGCCGGAGTGGCCTCCGTACTCCACCGCCGGCTGGATGGTACTGTAGCTTCCGCCGTATACCGACGCCTCACCGCCCGGGTCGAGCAGCCCGCTGTTGGTGGTGAGGTCGATGATACCGGCGGTGCGCAGGCCGTATTCTGCCGGCAGCGCACCGGTGATCAGGCTCAGTGAAGAAATCAGGCGCGGACTCAAGGTCTGGCTGAAAACACTGATGCCCTCGGGCAGGATGATGCCATTCAGCCGGTATTGCAGGTCGTTATGGTCGGCGCGCACGTGCAGCTGTCCGAAGGAGTCCTGGACCACGTCCGGTGCTTGCAGCAGCACCTGGTTCATCGACTGGTTCTCGCCGCCGGGCGCGGCGGCAATCGCATCGCTCGAGATCGTGTACGTCGAGGCGCCGGTCTGTGTCTCGATCTCGGAGCGCGCCGCATTCAGGCGACGCGCCGTGACCTCGACCGTCGCGACCGAGTCGGTCGCGCCGGACGCACTCGCCGCGGCGTTAGCCGCTGAAGACACGGAACCGCCCGCAGTGCTGGCAGCGTCACTGTCACTATCGTCGGCAGCCCGGATCGCCGGCGCCGTCAGCAGTCCGAGGCAAAGAAACGTCACTCCAAGAACCACGCCCCGCGTGGTGACCCGGTTGAGGGAATTGAACATGAAACTAACTCCGCAAGAACTGAAGAGACGATGCGGCGCGACATCACTCGCGCCACATCGTTCAGAATCGAAAGCTCAGTTCAGACTTGCGGGGGTCCGCGGCTGCGTGGCGTCGGAGTCTCGACGCCGAGGAACGCGTAGGAAGGATCGACCGTGGGAGTGAATGCGGCAGGAGAGAGCGACAGAACAATAGCGGAGGCCGTCGCGGGATTTGCCACTTGCGAGAACGCCAGACACGTCGGGCACGTCCGGTCGTTGGGCAGCTGCTCACTGCGATCCAGCATCGCACCGTGGGTCGCCGTGCCATGGCTGAGATGGCTCAGCTCATGCAATACCGCCCCGTGCTGGGTGAGCAGCAGCAATAGCGATAGAACCCAGGTTAGAGCGCGTCGATGCATATTTGCAACAATCGGCCCGCAGGGCCACGCGCGAGTCTACCTGTCCAAGCCCCGGTTTTCCTAGTCGTGCCGCACACTCGACCCTTGCGAAGGCAGAGCACTGGTCACTGCACTGGTCACCCTAGCCTGGCGGGCATCCCGGAGGGGCATCCGAGTGCGCAACCCCTGCGGGCTCCGCAAGATGGTGCCGACAGCGGGCAGGACGGCCGGCCGCATTGAGGATGCCCTGGCGCGCGAGCCAGGCGCGGGCATCGGCGGCATCTTCTGCGAACCAGGCCCGGGTGCTGCCGAGGCGGAAGCTGTAACCCCAGCGGTCCATGTCCTGCATCAGTCGTGCACAGCCGACGCCGGGGAGCTCCGCGGCCAAGAGTATCTGCAGGTAACACACCGCGGCCTCTTCCAGATCGTCTCCGCCTGCGTCGCGCTCGAGTGCGGCGCGCCGCTCCGGGCTCATGCAGATGAAGTGACTGCTCTCATGCAGTACCGAGTGCACGGGTGTGTCGGGGCGCGCAAACAGGCGCTCCTGCTTAAGGCCCGCTTCGCTCTCGCCCCAGTAAGAAGCGGGAATCGCCTGCGCCACCGGCACAAGGGTGAGCTTCACGCCGAAGCGCTCCAGGAGCTGCGTGAGCACCGCACGGTCGATGTCCTGCACGCGCAGCACGTCCTCGCCAGTGCTCGCAGGGGGCGTCCTCATGAGCCCACGGCGCTAGAGCCGCGACAGCAGGCGCATCACGCGATCCGCCAGATCGCGCGCCATGTCCTGGTGCAGCACGTCCTCCTCGTGACCCTTGGCGAGCAGCTCCGGCTCGGTGAAACTGTAGGTGCGGGTGGTCGTGAGCTCCTGCGGGGGCAGCAGTTCCTTATCACCATCGGTCACCGACACGCGCACGGTGTAGGTGATCTCGTACTGGTTCGGCTGGTTGGCGGCGGACACAGACACCACGCGGCGCGTCATCTGGTCCTGCAGAATGCTGATGACGGCGGACGCGTTGCCCTTCTCCTGCTGCAGTTGCGCGCCGTTGGACAGCAGGTCATGCCGCAGACTCACCACAAACTCCGATTGCCGATCGGGCGCCTCCAGGTACGGAGTCTTTACCTGCGCAGGCAGCGGCGTGTGTCCCTGCAGGTGAAAGCCGCAGGCGGCGAGAAGCAAGCCGAGCAGGCCCAGCGCCGCAAGCTGCGAGGGCCGCGCCATCAGATGACCACGTTGACCAGCTTGCCCGGTACGACGATCACACGTCGCACGGGCTTGCCGGCGATGAACTTCTGCACGCGCTCATCGGCGAGGGCTGCGGCGCGCACCGTGGCGTCATCGCTCTCGACCGGCACGCTCACGTGCGAGCGCAGCTTGCCGTTCACCTGCACGACGATCTCGTGGGTTTCCTGGGCGAGCGCGCGCGGATCCGGCACCGGCCAGCGCTCATCGATGAGCGCGCCGCTCTTGCCGAGTGCCTGCCACAGCGCGTGACAGACGTGCGGGGTGATCGGTGAGAGCACGAGCACGGCCAGTTCGAGCGCCTCCTGGCGCACGGCGCGCGCCTGCGCGCTCGTGTCGCTGAAGCGCTGCACCGCGTTCAGCAGCTCGATGACGGCGGCGATCGCGGTATTGAAGTTGCGGCGCCGCCCAATGTCATCGGTCGCCTTGGCGAGGCGCTGGTGCGCGAGGCGGCGCAGGTCGCGCTGCTCGGCGCTGAGCGCGGCGACCTCCAGAGGCGGCGCCGGTCCGCGGACGGTGTGCTCGTACACGAGCGTCCACAGGCGGCGAATCAGGCGAAATGCCCCCTGGACGCCCTCATCGGACCACTCGAGCGTCTGCTCGGGCGGGGATGCGGACATCATGAAGAGGCGCGCTGTGTCCGCCCCGAAGCGCTCGATGAGGCTCTCCGGGTCGACCCCGTTGCCCTCAGACTTGGACATCTTCCCCAGGCCCTCGTGCACCAGGATGAGCGTGCCGGCGTCGGGCGTGCAGACCTCGTACACCTCCTGACCGTCGGGTGCGCGGCGCACGTCGACGTCCGCGGGGTTGAAGTAGCGCTTGCGCTCCCCCGCAGACTGGTGCGAGTAGACTTGGTTGAGCACCATGCCCTGGGTGAGCAGGTTGGTGAACGGTTCGCCGAAAGTCAGCGCGCCGAAATCGCGCATCACCTTGATCCAGAAGCGCGCGTACAGCAGGTGCAGGATCGCGTGCTCGATGCCGCCGATGTACTGATCCGCCGGCAGCCAGTACTCCACGCGTGCATCCACCATCGCCGCGTCATCATCGGCGCACGCGTAGCGCAGGAAGTACCAGGAGGAGTCGACGAAGGTATCCATGGTGTCGGTTTCGCGCCGCGCGGGCCGGTCGCAGCGCGGGCACTGGCACAGGTAGAAAGCCGGCGACTTGGCGAGCGGGTTGCCGCTGCCATCGGGCACCAGGTCCTCCGGCAGCAGCACCGGCAGCTGCTCATCCGGCACCGGCACCTCACCGCAGGAGTCGCAGTGGATGATCGGGATCGGGCAGCCCCAGTAGCGCTGGCGTGAGATGCCCCAGTCGCGCAGGCGGTACTGCACGCGCTTGCGCCCGAGGCCCTTCTCTTCCAGCGCCGCGGCAATGGCATCGACCGCTGCCTGCAACGACAGGCCGGAGAACTGGGCGGAATTCACCGTCACGCCAGGCTCGGCATAGGCGGGGATCCACGGCGCGCGCACTTCCTCGTACGCACCGCTCGAGGAACGCACCACGGTGCGGATCGGCAAGCCGTTGCGGGTCGCGAACTCGAAATCGCGCTCATCGTGCGCCGGCACGCCCATGACCGCGCCCTCGCCGTAGCCCATGAGGACGTAGTTCGCCACCCACACCTCGAGCGGCGCGCCCGTGAAGGGATGCAGCACGTGCAGCCCGGTCGGCATGCCCTTCTTCTCCTGCGTGGCGACGTCCGCTTCCATGACGCTGCCGCGGCGGCACTCCTCGATGAAGGCCGCGAGCGGCGCATCGTTGCGTGCCGCGGCGAGTGCGATCGGGTGCTCGGCGGCAATCGCCATGAAGGTCGCGCCGAAGAGCGTGTCCGCGCGCGTGGTGAATACCTTCAGTTGCCCGTCGACGCCGAGCGCGGCGCGCGTGTCGGGCGCGTAGGGAAAGGCGATCTCGCAGCCTTCACTGCGGCCGATCCAGTTCGCCTGCATGACGCGCACGCGCTCGGGCCAGCCGGCGAGCGTGTCGAGCGAGCGCAGCAGCTCGTCCGCGTAGCGCGTGATGTTGAGGTAATACATCGGGATCTCGCGCTTCTGCACCAGCGCCCCGGTACGCCAGCCGCGGCCATCGATCACCTGCTCGTTGGCGAGCACGGTCTGGTCCACCGGATCCCAGTTGACGACGCCGGTCTTGCGGTAGGCGATACCCTGCTCGCGCATGCGCAGGAACAGCCACTGGTTCCAGTGGTAGTAGCGCGGATCGCAGGTGGCGAGCTCACGCTCCCAGTCAATCGCGAACCCGAGCGCCTTCATCTGCGCGCGCATGTGGCGGATGTTCTGGCGCGTCCACTGCGCCGGGGGCACGCCGTTACTGATGGCGGCATTCTCGGCCGGCAGGCCAAAGGCATCCCAGCCCATCGGCTGCAGCACGTTGTAGCCCTGCATGCGCATGTAGCGCGCCAGCACGTCGCTGATCGTGTAGTTGCGCACGTGCCCCATGTGCAGCCGCCCGGAGGGGTACGGGAACATCGACAGGCAGTAGAACTTCTGCCGCGCGGGGTCCTCGCGCGCCGCAAACGCGCGCTGCTCGTCCCAATACTGCTGCGCGGCGCGCTCGACGGCCGCTGGCTCGTAACTCTCTTGCATCGTTCTTCTTAGGGCAGGCGCAGCGGCACGAAAATCTGCGCGTCCTGGCGCTGAATGAGCAGGGCCACGGTCTTGCCGGAGTTCTTTGCCGCGTCCTGCAATTCTTTTACGGTGTTGACGCGCTTGCCATTGACGCCGAGCACAATGTCGCCCGGCTCCACCTGCGCATCCTGCGCGGGACCTGCCACGCCCTCCACGACCAGGCTGCCCGTCGTGCCGGCGCGCGCCTTCTCCTGCGGCTCGAGGGGGCGCACGGTCAGTCCGAGCGCGCTGGCGTCAGCGCCGCGCTCCTTCGGGCCCGCGCCGCCGCGGGCGGCGAGCTGCGGCGGCTGGTCCTTCATCTCTTCGATGCGCACGCTCAAGTTCTGCGTCTTGCCGTTACGCCACAGCTGCAGCGTCGCATCCGCTCCGGGCTTCATCGCGGCAATGGCGCCCGAGAGCTCCCCGAAGCGCTCGATCGGATGACCGCCCACCGACAGGATCACATCGCCGGCGACGACGCCGGCCTGCGCGGCCGGCCCGCTCTTGTCAACGGACGAGACCAGCGCGCCATGCGGGCGGTCGAGGCCGAAGGACTCGGCAAGCTGGGCGTTGACGTCCTGGATGGTGACGCCGATGCGCCCGCGCACCACGCGTCCGGTCTTGATCAGCTGCTCCTCGACGTTGCGCGCCACGTCGATGGGAATGGCGAACGAGACACCCATGAAGCCGCCGGTGCGGCTGAAGATCTGCGAGTTGATGCCGATCACCTCGCCGGACATGTTGAAGAGCGGGCCGCCGGAATTGCCCGGATTGACGGCGACGTCGGTCTGGATGAAGGGCACGTAGTTCTCACCGGGCACCGAGCGCGCGGTGGCGCTGATGATGCCGGCCGTGGCGCTGTTCTCGAAGCCGAAGGGCGAGCCGATCGCGAGCACCCACTGCCCGGGCTTCAGGCGCGCCGGATCCCCGAGCTTCACGATCGGCAGGTTCGCGGCGTTGATCTTGATGACCGCGACGTCGGTGCGCTCGTCCGCGCCGATCACCTTGGCGGGAAACTCACGCCGGTCCGTAAGACGCACGGTCACCTCGGCTGCGTTGGCGACGACGTGCGTATTGGTGAGGATGTAACCATCGGGGCTCACGATGAAACCGGAGCCCGCGCCGCGCACCGGCGCACGGGGCCCCTGCTCGGGGGTCGGGACGCCAAAGCGGTGGAAAAAATCATAGAGCGGATCATCCGGGGATAAGCCCGCACCACCGCCGGCCTGCACCTTCTCCACGACCTCGACGTTCACCACCGCCGGCCCATAGCGATCGACGAGCTGCGTGAAATCCGGCAGCGCGCGCAGCACGCCCTCCGCGGACGGCGGATCCGCTTCGGCGACGCTCGGCGCGGTACTGGTCGGCGCCGGCGGCGGCGGCGCGGCGCGCGTGGCCTGCGCCGGCAGATCGCGCGAGCAGGCCGCGAGCGCGACCGCCATGGCGAGTACCGCGGCCAGGCGCTGCAGTGCGGGGGTGAAACCTGCGTCGAACTTCGAGTACATGAACACTTCCACTTCCGTAGTGAGGCGCGGCCCTATCCTTGGGTCCTGCGGCGTCTATCATTCCGCACCCACAGACCGTATACCAGCGCGGCGCTCGCCAAGCACACCACGAGCCAGTTGCCAACACGGGCGTAGGGCGTCAGACCCTGCATGGGGATGATTTGTGAGACCAGCGTCACGGGCACGAATTCCTTAGCGCGGGCGATAACTTCGCCGTGCGGGCCGATGACCGCTGAGATGCCGTCATTGGCCGCCCGCACCATGTAACGGCCGGCTTCCAGGGCCCGTATGCGCAGGATCTGCAGGTGCTGGTAGCGTGCGCTCGAGTGCCCGAACCAGGCGTCGTTGGTGACGTTGACCAGCGCGTTGGCCCGCGGCAGCACGCGCAGCATCGAGCTGCCGTAGGCGTCCTCGTAACATATCGTCGTACCCAGCTGCAGGCCCGCCGCCGCCAGCGGCGGCTGATTGGCGGCGCCGTGGGTGAAGTCCGAGTACGGCAGACTCATGAGGCGCAGCCACGAGCGCACGAACTGCGGCACCGGGAAGAACTCCGCGAACGGCACGAGATGGCTCTTGTCGTACCAGCCCACCGTCTCACCCAGCGCCAGCACCGAGTTGTAGTAGCGCGTGGCGGGCTCGGCACCCTCGGCGCGCAGGATGCCCATGACGAGCGCCGAGCCGTGCGCGTGCGTCTCGCGGTAGAGGTTGTTCAGGTACGGCACCAGATCGTTGGCGGTATCTGCAAGCGCCGACTCCGGCCACACGATGAGGCGCGTACCGAGCACCTTCTCGGTGAGGGACTGGTACAGATTGAGGGTGGTGTCGTGGTTGCTCGCCTGCCACTTCTCGTCCTGCGGGATCGCGCCCTGTACCACTGCCACCGACACCGACCCGCCGGAGGCGTAGGTCCAGGAGCGCCCGTAAAGCGCAGCGCCCGCCGCCCACGGCAGCAGCAGCACGATGAGCGCGGCGATGCGCTCGCGGCGCGTACCGAAGAGCAGCGTGACCAGGGCGCCGGCACAGACGAGCAAGAGCGCGCTGATGCCGTAGACGCCGACGAGGGGCGCGAAACCGGCAAGCCAGCTGTCGCTTTGCGAGTACCCGAGCGACAGCCACGAGAAGCCCGACAGGAACCAGCCGCGCCACCATTCGACCAGTAGCCACGCCGCCGGTAGCGCGATCAGCCAGCGCACCACGCCCGCCTGGGGTAGCCAGCGTGCGACGCCGTAGCCGAGGGCGGCGTGGTAGAGGCCCATGATGCCGGCGAGCCCGAGCATCAGCACGAAGGCGAGCCAGATCGGCGCCTGCCCGAGAATGTGAACGCTGAAGTACAGCCAGTACGTTCCGGCAACGAAGGTGAGAGTGCTGAAGGCAAACCCGAGCCGCGCGGCTTCGCGCGGCGTTGCGTCCTGCCACAGCCACATAAGCACCGCCGGCGCGAGCACGCCGAGGGGCCAGAGGTTCACCGGGGCAAAGCCGGCCGCGAGCGCGGCGCCGGCGACGCCTGCGATGAGCAGGCGCATACGCACCGAGGTCACAGGCGGCACGCGCCAGCGGGTGGGCGCCGGCGGCGCGCTGGCGGTAGGGGCCGGATTATCCATGTGCGCTCAGCTCGCGCCGCCGGAGGAGTGCTCTTCCGGAGGCAGGACATCGCGCGGCGCGAGCACGCGCAAGGCGTCGATGCGGCGGCGGTCCGCGCGCAGCACGCGCAACTCGAAGCCGTCGAGGCTGACGCTCTCGCCGCGCCGTGGCAGCCGTCCCAGCTGCTTCATCACGAGCCCGGCGATAGTATCCACGCCCTCCTGCTCAGACAGGTGAGCGCCGAAGTACTCGTTGAACTCATCGATGCGCGTCACGCCACGCACGGTGAACTGGCGCTCGGCATCGCGGCGGATGTTCTGATCGTCCTCGACGTCGAACTCATCGTCGATGTCGCCGACGATCTGCTCGATCACATCCTCGATGGTGCAGAGACCTGCCACGCCGCCGTACTCATCCACCACGATGGCCATGTGGTTGCGACTGCGCCGGAACTCCTTCAAGAGCACGTTGAGCCGCTTGGACTCGGGCACGAACACCGCCGGCCGCATGTACTCGCGGATGTCGAAGCGCTCGCGCGAGTGCGCCGTGGAGAGGCGCAGCAGGTCCTTGGCGAGCAGGATGCCGACGATGTCGTCGCGGTCCTCATCCATCACCGGCACGCGCGAGTGGCCCGACTCGACCACCACCGGCAGGATGCGCGCGGCCGGATCGCTGCGACGTACGAATACCATCTGCGCGCGCGGCACCATGATGTCGCGCACCTTCAGATCTCCGACCTCGAGCACGCCCTCGAGCATGGTGAGCGCATCGCCATCGATGAGGCCGCGCTCGCTCGCCTCGCGCAGCACCGCGAGCAGCTCCGCGCGGTCCTGTGGCTCGGTGCTCAGCCCCTGCGTGAGGCGTTTCAGCCAGCGACCGGTGGTGTTCAGATCCTTGGCCATCGCTTCAGGAACTCCGGTAGGGGTTGGCAAAGCCGAGGCGGCGCAGCACTGCGACCTCGCGCCGCTGCATGCGGCGCGCGTCCGCGTCGCGCTCGTGATCGTAGCCGATGAGGTGCAGCGCGCCGTGCACGATGAGGTGCGCCCAGTGCGCCCGCAGCGTCTTCGCCTGCGCACGCGCTTCCGCGCGCAGGAGCCGTGCGCAGATCACCAGATCCCCGAGCGGCCGCACCTGCGCGCCGCGCGGCTGCGCTGGCGCCGGAAAGGACAACACGTTGGTCGCGCAGTCGCGCCCGCGATAGCGGGCATTTAGGCGCCGGCTCTCGGGTGCACCCACGACGCTCACCCCCAGTTCGCCTCCGGCCGCGCGCCGCCCGAGGGCGAGGCTCGCCCAGTCAGAAAGTTCGCGCGCGCTGGGTGACCAACCGCGGGTGCGACGGCGCACCTGCAGCTGCAGGCCGTGGCGCCGCGTGCGTGCTGGGTGCCTCACGGGGAGCCTCCGCGCGACTCGTAGGCCTGCACGATGCGCTGCACCAGCGGGTGGCGCACCACGTCCTGGGCATCAAAGAAGGTGAAAGCCACGCCCTCAACCTCGTGCAGCACCTTGACCACGTGGCTCAGGCCCGATTGCCGCCCGGGCGGCAGGTCGGTCTGGGTGACATCTCCGGTCACGACCGCCTTCGAGCCGAAGCCGATGCGGGTCAGGAACATCTTCATCTGCTCGACGGTGGTGTTCTGCGCCTCATCGAGAATGATGAAGGCGTCATTGAGACTGCGACCGCGCATGAAGGCGAGCGGTGCGACCTCGATGACGTTGCGCTCGATGAAACGTGCCACGCGGTCAAAGCCCATCATTTCGTAGAGCGCGTCGTACATCGGCCGCAGGTACGGATCGACCTTCTGCGTCAGATCCCCGGGCAGGAACCCGAGGCGCTCGCCCGCCTCCACCGCCGGGCGCACCAAGACCAGCCGTCGCACGCGGTCCGCCTGCAGCGACTCGACCGCACAGGCCACGGCCAGATAGGTCTTGCCGGTGCCGGCCGGGCCGATGCCGAAGGTGAGATCGCGGCCACGGATGTGTTGCAGGTAATCGCGCTGATGCGCCCCGCGTGCGCGGATGGCGCCGCTGGGCACGCGCACGCCCTGCGGATCGGTTCCCGCCGGGGCGAGTCCTGAGACGCGCTCGCGCAACGCCAGGTGCACCCGCTCGGGCGTAACGTCCTGGCTGCGGGTCAGTTCGTACAGCTCGCGCAGCAGGTCCTCGGCCATGGCCGCCTGTTCGCCGCTGACGCGGAAGGTGCCCCCGCGTCGTTGGATGCGCACGTCCAGGCGCGATTCGAGCAGGCGCAGGTTCTCATCCAGCGGCCCGCACAGATTCGCCAGGCGCGCGTTGTCGGCCGGGAGCAGATCAAATTCCCGCAGGACCGGCGATGAGGCCGCCACGGGCATCAGCCGCGCGCCGCCAGGGGCGCGGCCGACAGCGCAGGCAGCGCCTCACCGAGACGGCCGCGCAGGCTGTGGGCCAGTGCCTCGGTGACCGTCACTTGCGCGAAGCGACCGATAAGCTCGGCCGGTCCGGCAAAATTGACCCAGCGGTTGTTGGCGGTGCGGCCGGCGAGCTCGCGTGCGTTCTTCTTCGCCGGGCGCTCGATCAGCACGCGCTGCACCGTGCCGACCATGCCCTCGCTGATGGCGTGCGCCTGCGCTTCAAGCTGCGCCTGCAGACGCGCGAGGCGTTGCTGCTTCAGCGCCGCCGGCACTTCATCCGGCAGCGCCGCCGCGGGCGTGCCCGGGCGGCGGCTGTAGAGAAAGCTGAAGGACTGATCGAAACCCACCTCACGCACCAGCGCGAGCGTCGCTTCGAAGTCGCGCTCGCTCTCCCCCGGAAAGCCGACGATGAAGTCCGAGGAGACGGAGATGTCCGGCCGCACGCGTCGCAGGCGGCGCACCTTGTCCTTGAATTCAAGGGTGGTGTAGCCGCGCTTCATGAGTGCGAGCACGCGGTCCGAACCGCTCTGCACCGGCAGGTGCAGATGGTTGGCGAGCTTCGCGACGCTCGCGAATGCCTCGATCAGGCTGTCGTCGAACTCGAGCGGATGCGAGGTGGTGAAACGGATGCGCTCGATGCCGGGCACGCGCGCCACGTGGTGGATGAGGGTGGCAAGATCCACCTGCTCACCGTCCGCCATCGCTCCGCGGTAGGCGTTCACGTTCTGCCCGAGGAGGGTGATCTCCGCGACGCCTTGGGCGGCGAGCGCGCGCACTTCCTGCAGCACGGACTCGAAGCCGCGGCTCATCTCCTCCCCACGCGTGTAGGGCACGATGCAGAAGCTGCAGTACTTGCTGCAGCCTTCCATGATGGACACATAAGCGCGCGCACCCTCGGCGCGGGGCGCGGGCAGGTGATCGAACTTCTCGATCTCCGGAAAACTCACGTCGACCTGCGCGCGACCGGTGCGCCGCAGCTCCCCGATCATGTCGGCCAGGCGGTGCAGGGTCTGCGGCCCGAACACCAGGTCGACGAAGGGAGCGCGCGCGGTGATGGCCTGCCCTTCCTGACTCGCCACACAGCCGCCGACCCCGATGATCACCTCCGGCCGCAGCGCCTTGAAGCGCCGCCACTCGCCGAGAAGCGAGAACACCTTCTCCTGCGCCTTCTCGCGCACCGAGCAGGTGTTCATGAGCAGCACATCCGCCTCGGCCGGATCCTCGGTGGCGGTGAGATCACCGCCCGCGCTCAGCACGTCCGCCATGCGCGCGGAGTCGTACTCGTTCATCTGGCAGCCAAAGGTCTTGATGAAGTAACGGCGTTGCATAGAGAACCGGGAATTTTACGGGCTCGGGATGAGCCCCGCATGATCAGACCGTAAATATGAAAAAATCCAGTTTTTTCATGAGCTTGGAGGACGATTGACCGTACACTGAGCATCCCCGCGTCGCGCAACGAACGCCCTCGGGAGGCAATTGCCCGCAATTAAGGAACCCGCATGAGGGTCCGCCACGGACTGTTTGTGACCTGTCTGCTGCTGTGCGGCTGCGCCGTGCAGCGACCGCCGACCCCGCCGGCCGCGGCAGCGAAGCCGGCGCCCGCGAGCGTGTTACGTCTGGAACTCCAACAGACCTTGGCGTTGATGGTGGCCGGACAGTGGGCGCAGGCTGACGCGCTGCTGCGCGATCTGCTCGGCGCGGAGAAATTCCAGCAGATGAACTCGCACGAGCAGCACATGACGCTGGTCCTGGGCACCGAAGCCGCGCTGAGCGTGCGCGAGCCGGAGCGCGCGTTGTCCTTGGTCCAGGCCGCCTGCGCGATGAACGAGTCCGATTCCTCAGACTGGCTGTTGCGCGTGAGCGCCGCTCTCAACGCCCACGACACGAAGGAGGC
Source organism: uncultured Pseudomonadota bacterium (assembly GCA_963850955.1). Lineage (GTDB taxonomy): Bacteria > Pseudomonadota > Gammaproteobacteria > Steroidobacterales > Steroidobacteraceae > 13-2-20CM-66-19. The sequence goes on along the minus strand of CAWKMW010000004.1, from coordinate 1,197,101 downwards.
CGTCTTCGCGCTGACCACGTACGCGCAGCGATGGCCGAAGCAGCTGGCACAAGCGCAGGAAACGGAGCTCCTCGAGATGACCCTGGCCGATCTGGATAGCATCGACTCGGAGCCGGACCGCTACCAGCTGCTGAGCGCGCTGCACCGCGTCGCGTTCGCGAGTGAGCCCGCCGGCGCCAGCGTCTGGTGGCGCGAGTTGGCGCTGCTGCAACTGGCCCGCGGGGAGCGCGCCAGCGCACTGCAGACGCTGGCACGCGCCATGATCAGCATCCGGGCGGACAAGCGCTTTGATCCGCTGCGCGAGGAGCTCGGCGAGCGACTCGCAGTGGCGGCAGCGGCGCAGCAGAGCATTGAGGCCGCGCTGCGCGCGACGCAGCGCAACCCGACGCGGCTGCAGCCGATGGTTCGTCTCGCCGAACTGTTGGTGGCCTCGCTGCGGCTGCCGCCGGCGCTGCAGGTGACCGACACGGCGATCGAGCGCCAGGATCTGCAGGGCCGCAAAGCCTGGAGTGATTACGAGGGACAGTACACCTTTATTCTGAGCGTGCGCGCGGAGGCGCTCTACGAGCTTGGCCGCTACCCGGCGGCCGTCACGCAACTGGAGACGGCCAGCCGCTTGAAACTCCTCGGCGGGAATGTGAGCGCGTTCATCGAACTGGCCGGGCTGTACAACCAGCTCGGGCGGCCGCGGGACGCGCGTGAAACGCTGCAACGCGGCTCGACCGAGGATGCGACCCGGTATGGCGTCATGCAGTTTCAGAAGCAGATCCTGTGGGCCGCCGTGCTGCTGCACGAACAGAATGAGGCCGAGCGGGCCCTGGCCTTCCTGCGCGAGCACCGCGACGACGCCCCGGATGCGTATCAGGAAGCGCTGCTCATTACGGATCGCCCTGATGAGGGCGCGACGCTGCTGATCTCACGGCTGGCGGATGCCAAGCGCCGCAGCGCGGCGCTGCTGGCGGTGCAGTACTACGCCGACGAAGCCGCGCCAGCGCGGGCGCTGGAAATACAGCGCCGCTGGCGAGCGCTCGTCAACCGACACGATGTACAGCAGGCGATCACGCGCGTCGGTCGCGTGGAGCGCTACGCGCTGCTGATGTATGAGTATTAGCGAGCCGGCCGACGAACGCGCCAGGGGCCCTGACGCGCCGCGTGCGCACGAGGATCCCCTCAGAACGGGATGTCGTCGTCAAACTCCTCGCTGCGTGCGGAAGCGCCGCCGCCAGCGCCAGCGCTACCGCCGCCGGACTCTTCCGCGTAGGACGGCGCAGAGCCCGTAGCCGCACCGGCACCCCCGCCACCACCGCGTCCGCCGAGCATCTGCAGTTCGTTGCCGATGATCTCGGTCGAGTAGCGATCATTCCCCTGCTTGTCCTGCCATTTACGCGTGCGCAGGCTGCCCTCGATGTACACCTGCGAGCCCTTTTTCAGGTACTCGGCGGCGATCTCGGCCAGGCGCCCGAAAAGCGCCACGCGGTGCCACTCGGTGCGCTCCTGCTGCTCGCCGCTTTGCTTGTCGCGCCAGCTCTCGCTGGTGGCGATGCGCAGGTTCGCCACCGTGGTGCCTGAGGGGATGGCGCGGGTCTCCGGATCTGCGCCCAGATTGCCGATGAGAATGACCTTATTAATGCCGCGCGCCATGGTGAACGTCCTTCAGGTCTATTGAGTGACGCGGCGGGTCGCCCACGCGAGGCGCCGGCCGCAGAGAGTGGCAGCATTCTAGTGGACGCGCACGAGGAGCGCGAACCGCATTTGTGCCCGGAATGCAGAGCTTTGCGTGCCGCCGCAGCCCCACGCCGTCCGCGCAAACGGCTCGTTGAGGACGCAGCACGCGACGCGGCCTGCGCCGATCTTTCCGCGTATCGCGGTCACCGCGAAGACAGGCTCGTGCCCGCCGAGCGGTCGATGTGTCAGGCCCGCGCAGCCGCCGGCAGGGCATTGGAAAAGCGCGAGCGCGACCTAACACCCTGGCGGCATTGCGCTCGGGCAGCGACGCTCTCCCACGGTCCGCGCGGAGCAGAGCCGCGCGCGACCCGCAGAATCAACCTGCGTATCAGTCCTGACCGCGGATCTTGGCGGCGGCATCTTTCAGGATTTCGGCGATGCGGGCCTGCTCCTGCGGCGAGGCGCCGCGCGCGGCGCGCAGGGCCGCCTTGAGTTCGCGTCGCGCCAGCCCTACTTCAGGGGCTGCGCCGCCGTGTTCCTCGTCCTCGACGCCGGCAAAGGCTGCACGGATACGGCCGAGCTTGCGGGCGATCTGCGCGAGTTGGCTTAGGATCGAGTCCGCGGCGTCCTGGTGCTGCGCGAGGTACGTGCGCCCGCTGTCGGTGATGGCATAGAGCTTCTTGGCCCCCTCGCTCGTGACGCTGGCGTAGCCGACCTCCTCGAGCCAGGTGAGCGCCGGATACACCATTCCGGGGCTGGGACTGTAGAAGCCGCCCGAGCGATCCTCGAGCGCCTTGATGAGTTCGTAGCCGTGGCTCGGTCGCTCGGCCAGCAGCGTCAGCAAGACCAGCCGCAGATCGACGGAGCCCATTTTGCGGCCGCGGAAAGACTCCGGGCCCATGGACAGGCCGTCCATGAATCCGAAGCGCCCGAAACCCCCGCGGAGGTGGCGTCCCCCCGCCTGCAAGGGATCAAAGGGCGGACAGCCGCCGCCGAAAAACCGGCGGTAGCCTTGGAAAGGGCCGTGCCCAGGACGGCCAAAGTGACGGTGCATAAGCACCTCCTGTTGTATTGACAGATATATCGTACGATATATTCTACGAGAGTCAAGTCCCCCGGTGGCGCCCGCCCGGTGGCGCCGTGCCGGCCCGGGTGGGTCGGGATGGGTCTGGTCGGGCGTCACGCGTACCATTGAGGGTTCAATGCAGCCGATCCGCGTGCGCGGTGCGCGCACTCACAACCTGAAGAATCTGAACCTCGAGCTGCCGCGCGAGCGGCTGATCGTGGTCACGGGCCTTTCAGGCTCGGGAAAGTCCTCACTCACCTTCGACACGCTTTACGCGGAAGGCCAGCGCCGCTACGTCGAGTCCCTCTCCGCCTATGCGCGGCAGTTTCTCTCGACGATGGACAAGCCGGACGTGGACAGCATCGAGGGCCTCTCGCCCGCGATCGCCATCGAGCAGAAGGCGAGCTCGCACAATCCGCGCTCGACCGTCGGCACCGTGACGGAGATTTACGATTACCTGCGCCTCTTGTTCGCCCGCGCCGGCATTCCGCGCTGCCCGGATCACGGCATCGATCTGACCGCGCAGACGGTGAGTCAGATGGTGGACCTGGTGCTGAAGCTCCCCGAGGGCACGGCGGCGGTGCTCCTGGCGCCGGTGGTGAGCGATCGCAAGGGCGAGCACGCGCAACTGCTCGAGGAGCTCGCCGCCCAGGGGTTCGTGCGCGCGCGCCTCGACGGACGCATTTATGAGATGGACGCGCTGCCGCAGCTGGACGGCAAGAAGAAGCACACCGTGGAGGCCGTGGTGGATCGGGTGCGCGTGCGCGCCGATGCCGCGCAACGCCTCGCCGAGTCGTTCGAGACCGCGCTGCGCCTTTCCGGCGGTATCGCGCGTCTTGCGTTCCTCGATGAGCCCGAGCGCGCGGAACTCATGTTCTCGAGCCGCCACGCCTGTCCGGTGTGCGGCTACAGCGTGCCGCCACTCGAGCCGAAGCTGTTCTCCTTCAACAATCCCTCCGGCGCCTGTCCGAGCTGCGATGGCTTGGGCGTGCAGGAGTTCTTTGATCCGCAGCGCGTGGTGCTGCATCCGCACCTCTCTCTCGCCGGCGGCGCGGTGCGCGGCTGGGACCGGCGCAACGATCACTACTTTCACCTCATCCAGTCGCTCGCGCGGCATTATGGCTTCGACATCGAGGCGCCCTGGACGGAACTGCCGCCGCACGTGCAGCACGTGCTGCTCTACGGCAGCGCCGAGGAGGCGATCGAATTCAGCTACCGCCACGAGGCCGGCCGCAAGTCGCGCCAGCGCCATCCCTTCGAGGGCATCCTGCCGAACCTCACCCGACGCTACCGCGAGACCGAGTCGCCGATGGTGCGCGAGGAACTGTCTCGTTACCTGGGCGTCCGGCCGTGCCCGGAGTGCCACGGTACGCGCCTGAACCGCGCGGCGCGCTTCGTGTTCGTGGCGGACAAGAGTTTGCCCGAGATCGCGCACCTCACGGTGGGCCGCGCGTTCGCCTTCCTCGGTGCGCTCGAGCTGCCCGGCTGGCGCGGTGAAGTCGCCAGTAAGATCGTCAAGAGCGTGGTCGAGCGGCTGCGCTTCCTCAGCGACGTTGGTCTGGATTACCTGACGCTCGAGCGCTCGGCGGAAACACTCTCCGGCGGGGAAGCGCAGCGCATCCGGCTCGCAAGCCAGGTCGGCTCCGGACTCACCGGTGTCATGTACATCCTCGATGAGCCCTCGATCGGCCTGCACCAGCGCGACAACCAGCGCCTGCTCGCAACGCTCAAGCAGCTGCGCGATCTGGGGAACACGGTGATCGTGGTCGAGCACGACGAGGAAGCGATCCGCGCGGCCGATCACGTGGTCGACCTCGGCCCCGGCGCCGGCGCGCACGGCGGCGAACTCGTGGCGCAGGGCACACCGCACGACATCGAGGCGAACCCCGCCTCCATCACCGGCCAGTACCTCTCGGGCCGGCGGCGCATCGCGTTGCCGCACCTGCGCTTGCGTCCGGATCCGGCGCGGCAGATCACGATCGTCGGCGCGCGCGGCAACAACCTGCAGAACGTCACCGCCCAGATCCCTCTGGGGCTCCTCACCTGTGTCACGGGCGTCTCCGGCTCGGGCAAGTCGACGCTCGTCCTCGACACGCTCTTCGGCCACACGGCCGCGCGGCTCAACGCCACCCGCCTCGATCCGGCTCCATGCGAGCGCATTGAGGGGCTCGAGCAGATCGACCGCGTCATTGACATCGATCAGAGTCCGATCGGGCGCACGCCGCGCTCGAACCCGGCGACTTACACCGGACTCTTCGCGCCGCTGCGCGAGCTGTTCGCCGCCGTGCCCGAGGCGCGCGCGCGCGGCTACGATGCCGGGCGCTTCAGCTTCAACGTCAAGGGTGGGCGCTGCGAGGCGTGTCAGGGGGACGGCGTCATTCGCGTCGAGATGCATTTCCTGCCGGACGTGTACGTGCCGTGCGATGTGTGCAAGGGGGAGCGCTATAACCGCGAGACGCTCGAGATCCGCTACCGCGGCAAGAACATCCACGAGGTGCTCGAGATGACCGTGGAGGAGGCGGCGCGCTTCTTCCAGAACGTGCCAGCGGTGGCCGGGAAACTGCAGACCTTAAGTGAGGTTGGCCTCTCGTACGTGCGCCTGGGACAGAACGCGACCACGCTCTCCGGCGGTGAGGCGCAGCGCGTAAAACTCTCGCGCGAGCTCGCCAAGCGCGCCACGGGCCGCACGCTCTACATCCTCGATGAGCCCACCACCGGGCTGCACTTCCACGACGTCGAGCAGCTGCTGCACGTGCTGCACCGCCTGCGCGACGAGGGCAACACGCTGGTGGTCATCGAGCACAACCTCGATGTCATCAAGACCGCCGACTGGGTGATCGACTTGGGTCCCGAAGGCGGTGAGGGCGGCGGAAGAATCGTTGCCACCGGATCGCCCGAGGATATTGCCGCTCACGCGGCCTCGTGGACCGGGCGGTTTCTTGCGCCGCTGCTGCGGCGCGAACGCCCGGCGCGCGCGGCAGCGGAGGCGCCGCGGGTGGCGGCCGGTGCGCATGGCGCCGGCTAGGTGCTGCGGCGCCAGTCTCATAACCCTATGATGTAAAAGGGTTCTCGGAGATCCGGATCCGGGCCACCGGGCGGCTTTCACGGGGCAACGCGAATACGATTGCAAATGCGAACCGTTCTCATCCATACTGAGCTATGGACGCCGTTGTCGCCCCTGCCGGTGTTGCCCTGGAGCCGGGCTTTGTCAGCCTTGCGGCGCTGCCGCCGGGCACGAGCGGGCGCGTCGTGAGCGTTGGGGCGGCGAACGCCACGCTCTCTTCGCTCGAGCGGCGCCTGCTCGAGTTCGGTTTCGTGAGCGGCGAGCGCGTCGAGATTCTCGCCGAGGCACGCCCCGGGCGTGACCCCTTCATCGTGCGCATCGGTCACACGACGCTCGCCCTGAGACGTCGCGAGGCGCAGAGCGTCTGGGTGGAACTGTCCCGCACGGCATCGGTGCCATGAACGCCTCCGCGGCCGCGGCACTGGCCGCGCCGCAGCTGAGTCTGTCGCTCATCGGCGTGCCCAACTGCGGCAAGAGCGCACTCTTTAATCGTCTCACCGGTAGCCGTCAGAAAGTCGCCAACTACCCCGGCGTCACGGTCGAACGCAAGGAAGGGCGCCTCGTCGGGCCGCGCACCGGTCGCATCTATCGCGTCGTCGATCTGCCCGGCGCCTACAGTCTTGAACCGGCCACGCTCGATGAGGCGATTGCGCGCGACGTCGTCCTCGGGCGGCACGCGAGCGAGCCGCCGCCGGATCTGCTGGTGTGCGTGGTCGATGCCACGAACCTGCGTCTGAACCTGCGCCTGGTGCTGGAGCTGAAACGCCTCGGGCGCCCCATGATCGTCGCGCTCAACATGAGCGACGTTGCCGCGCAGCGCGGCTATCAGCTGGATCGCGCCGCGCTCGAACGCGCGCTCGGCGTGCCGGTTATTCCCACGGTCGCCGTACGATCCGGCGGCGAGCGTGCGCTCATCGAGGCGATCGACACCTACCGCTTCAGCCCCGAAGTACAAGAGCGCGCCCGCGCGCGCCTGGCAGCGCCTGCCCCCGCGACAGCGGCCGACATCGAGGCCACGCAGCGTGAAGTGCGGCGCCTGCTCGAGGCAGCCGGTTACCAGGTGCCGACGCGCGTGACGGCGCTCGCCCGCATCGACCAGGTGGTGCTCAATCCGATCGCCGGCCCGCTACTGCTCGCGGTGGTGTTGTTTCTCATGTTCCAGGCGGTGTTCAGCTGGGCGAAGGCGCCGCAGAACCTGATCAACGCGGGCGTGCAGAACCTGAGCGCGTGGCTGAGCGGGGTGCTCCCGGAGGGCCCGCTGCGCGGGCTCATCCTCGACGGCGTAGTCGCTGGCACCGGCAGCGTGCTCGTGTTTCTGCCACAGATCCTGATCCTGTTCGCCTTCATCCTCGCGCTCGAGGACTCCGGTTACCTGCCGCGCGCCGCCTTCCTGCTCGATCGGCTCATGGGGCGCGTCGGTCTTTCGGGCCGCGCCTTCATTCCGCTGCTCTCAAGTTTCGCCTGCGCCATCCCGGGCATCATGGCGGCGCGCACCATTCCCTCCAACCGCGATCGCCTCGCGACCATCATGATCGCTCCGCTCATGACCTGCTCGGCGCGGCTGCCGGTGTATGCGCTACTGATTGGCGCCTTCATCCCGCCGCGCACCGTCGGCTTCATGAACCTGCGCGGACTGGTGCTGTTCGCGCTCTACTTCGCTGGCGTCGCGAGTGCGCTCGCGGTCGCCTTGGTGCTCAAGCGCACCGGCGTGCGCGGCGCGGAGTCGCGCGCGCTCTTGCTCGAGCTGCCCGAGTACCGCCTGCCGCATCTGTCGAATCTGCTGCTGGGCCTGTGGGAGCGCTGCAAGATCTTCCTCACACGCGTCGGCACCATCATTCTCACACTCATGGTGGTGCTGTGGTTCCTTGCCAGTTTTCCCGCGCCGCCCCACGGGGCCAGCGGGCCTGCCATCCAGTACAGCATCGCCGGCTACCTCGGGCGCGGCCTCGAGTACCTGTTCGCGCCCATCGGCTTTAACTGGCAGATCTCCATCGCGCTCGTGCCCGGACTCGCCGCGCGCGAAGTGGCCGTGAGCGCGCTCGGCACGGTGTACGCCATGTCCGGCGGCGCTACCCAGGACGTCGCCGGTGCTCTCATGCCCGTGATCGCGCACAGCTGGACGCTTGCCACGGGGCTCTCGCTCCTCGCCTGGTACGTGTTCGCGCCGCAGTGCCTCTCGACGCTCGCCGTAGTGCGGCGTGAAACCAACTCCTGGCGCTATCCGCTGTACATGGCGGCCTATCTCTTCGGGCTCGCCTACGCGGGCGCCTTCCTCACCTATCGGGTGGCGCTGCTCTGCGTGGGCGGGGGGCTCGCATGAGCGGCACGTTGCAGGCGCTCATCGTGGCCGTGCTGGTCACGGCCTGTGCGCTCTACAGCAGCTGGCGGCTGCTGTCCGCACGGCTGCGGCTGCGCGTGCTCGGCACACTCAGTCGCGTGCCGGGCGTGCGCGGCGCGACCTGGTTCGTGGCCTGGCGGGCGCGGGTGCAGTCGCGGCTCGCCGCCGGCTGCAGCTCCTGCGCGCCGCAGCCTACGAGCGCGGCTTCCCGGAAACAAACACCTGATGCACTTCGCCGTTGATGACGCGCTCCTGGTAGCTGCCCTGCGTGTAGCGGGCCACCACGCGCCGCCAGAAGCTGACCGCACCGGCGTTTCTTAAATATTCGCTGATCTCCCAGCGGCCGGCGAAGCGGCTCAGGATCAGCTGCACCGCGGTCTGCCCGATACCGAGCCGTCGGCGCGGGCGCGTGATGAAAAATTCCGCCATGCGATAGTCGATGCGCGGCCGTGCGGCCGTCGCCAGGGCTCGCAGCACGCGCGCGAAGCCCACCGGCTCATCGCCGCGCAGGATCACGAGCGGATAGGTGTTCGGATCAGCGAACCAGTGGGCGATCTGGTCCGGTTCGCGGTGGCCGACTTCGCCCAGGCGCGGAAAGAGCCCCGTACCCGGATTCAAATCATCAAGATAATCGCCGTAGACGCTCTGGATCCACAGCCGATCCGCCGGTGCCGCCCGGGCGTCGCGCACACTGACTGCCACGACCGACATGGGTCTCTTAATCCATCATCACGCGAGCGTCGCTCCCCGCAAAAGAAACGGCCCGGACAGCTCGCGTGGGCGAACCGTCCGGGCCGCGTTTTCAGCCGTAAGCGCGAGACTTACTGCTTCGGCGGCGTCGAGCTGTCAGACGCAGCCTTGGCAGCATCGGACGCAGCCTGGCCCGCGGACTGTGCAGCCTGGCCAGCCGAATCAGCAGCGCTACCGGCGGCCGCACCGGCCTGCTGGGCCGCAGCACCCGCATCCGCGGCAGCCGCCGGAGCAGCCGGCGTTGACGTGTCAGCAGGGGGAGCAGGAGGAGTGGCAGCGGTGCCTGCGGATTCCTGCTTCGCGCAGGCCGTCAGCATCAGCGCGGCAACAAGTGCGCTAAGAGCAAGTTTGGTGTTCATCGATCGGTACCCCGAGGGAAGCAAGAGTTGTATGGATTGGACGACGACCTTATGGGATCGTTCCGCGCCCCGTTCCGGCAGCGGCGGGAGGCAAATTCTATCTGAAGTCCCGGTAGGATGGGAAACTAAGGCAGCGGTTGTCGGCGCAAAACGACAGCCCGGACTGAGGCCAAGAGTTAACAGAGGTTGGAACCATGTCTGCGTCGCTCACTGCACAGCTTGCGAGCACTTTCGGACCCCATCTGGCGAGTGTCGGCGCGCGCACGGCCCGGGCACTGGAGGCGTGCGGCTTCGGATCGCTTCTGGTTCACTCCGGGTCGCTTCTGGAGGTGTTCCTGGATGACCGCACGTATCCGTTCGAGGCGCACGCGCCTTTCAAGGTGTGGACGCCGCTGAACGATGCGCCCGACAGCTTCGTGTGGTTTGAGCCGGGCGCGCGGCCGCGCCTGATCCTGCACCAGCCCCCGGACTACTGGTACAAGAGCGCCCAGACCCCTGAGGACTACTGGGTGGAGCACTTTGACCTGCGCAGCGCGCCTGAGCGCGCTGCAGCACGGGCGCAGCTGCCCCGGGATCTGTCGCGCACGGCGTACATCGGGGATGCGATCCCGGAGCTTGCCGCCTGGGCCCTCGGTGCCATAAATCCGCCGGCTCTCCTGCGTCGACTGGATTATGTCCGGGCGGTGAAAACCCCATACGAGCTCGTGTGCCTGCGCGAGGCGAACCGGCTCGGGGCGCTCGGGCACGCCGCCGCCGCGCGCGCATTTGGCTCGGGCGCCTCGGAGTTTGAGATCGAGCTGGCTTTCCTCAAGGCCTGCGGGCTGCGCGAGCAGGAGCTGCCGTACAACCCGATCATCGCCCTCAATGCCGGCGGGGCGGTGCTGCACTATCAGGTGCTCGAGAAGCGCGCACCGCCGGAGCGTTACTCGCTCCTGATCGATGCGGGTGCGGAGTTTGGCGGCTATGCGAGTGACATCACACGCACCTATTCGGCCGAAGATCCCAACTTCGCGGCGCTCATCGCACGGGTGGACCGCATGCAGCAGGCGCTGTGCGCGCAGGTGCGAGCCGGGGTCGATTGGCGCGACATCCATCTGCGCGCCCATGCGCTCGCCGCTGAAGTGCTGCGCGACGCCGATCTCATCCTGTGCGGCGTGGAGGAGGCGCTCGCCACGAAGGTCACCAGCGTCTTCCTCCCCCACGGCATCGGGCACTTGCTCGGGCTGGAGGTCCACGACGTGGGCGGCTTCATGAGTTCGGCCGAAGGGGAGGATATTGCGCGGCCCGCCGGACACCCGTACCTGCGCCTCACCCGCGTGCTCGAGCCCGGGTTCGTCGTCACCATGGAGCCGGGCATTTACTTTATCGACCAGCTGCTGGAGGCGGCGCGCGCCGATGAGCGTGCGAGCCGCATCAACTGGAGCCGGGTCGGGGAGTTCTCTCGCTTCGGGGGCGTACGCATCGAGGACGATCTGGCCGTCGAATCGAATGGGTGCGAAAACCTGACCCGGGAGGCCTTCCGGGCCGTCGCCTGAGGGCCCCCCGGAAAAGAGAACCGGGGGCCGTTCGCCCCCGATTGAATCAAAAATGATACAGACTATGGCTTTCTAGCCAGAATATCCCTGATATCCTGAAGCAATGCCTCGGTCTTGGTGGGTGCCGGCGGAGGCGCGCTCGGCGCGGGGCGCTTTAAGCGGTTGATGCCCTTGATGACGAGGAAGATGGCGAACGCGATGATCAGGAACTCAAGGCACAGCTGCAGGAACATCCCGTATTTCAGTAGCACCGGCTTGCCGGCGGCATCGGTCGCGATCTTGAGGGACAGGTCGCTGAAGTTGATGCTCCCCAGGAGCGGGGAGAGCAACGGCATGATCACATCCCCGACCAGGGAGCCGACGATCTTGCCGAATGCGGCCCCGATGACCACGCCGACCGCCAGGTCGACGACGTTGCCCTTCATCGCAAACTCTTTGAATTCTGATGCGAAGCTCATTAGCGTCCCCTTTTATGGATTTGTTGGGCACCGGTACGCTGCCCGGCCGGCCTAAGGCAGCCTAGCGAAAAGGCGGCCGCAGGCGCAAACGAGACCGGGCCGCCCTCAGGCGGCCCTACGTATCGGTCAGGACGGCGGGGAATCCTTAGGCCGCGGTCTTCTTCTTGCGCGTGCGCTTCTTCGGAGCTTCGGCCGGTGCAGCCTCGGCAGCCTCCGCCTTCGCCTTGCTCTTAGCCTTCGCCTTCACAGGAGTCTTGCCCCGGGCGCTTTTCTTCTTGCCGGCGGTTGGCTCCTCGGCGGCGACCGGCACCGGTCCGTCCACGAGCTGCATCAGCGCCATGGGAGCGGAGTCACCCGGACGCGGATTCATGCGCAGGATGCGCGTGTAGCCGCCCGGACGAGCCTTGAAGCGCGGACCGAGGTCTGCGAACAACTTCTCGACGACCTGCACATCGCGCAGCCGCGAGAAGGCGATGCGGCGATTGGCGTCGCCATCAATCTTGGCGAGCGTGATCAAGGGCTCCACCACGCGGCGCAGTTCCTTTGCCTTGGGCAAGGTGGTACGAATCGTCTCGTGACGCAGCAGCGACACGGACATGTTGCGCATCAGCGCGTGCCGGTGCGCGCTGTTACGCGACAGCTGCCGACCGGAAAGATGGTGACGCATAAATAACCCTTCGAGTTCTAATCGCCGCGCGCGCCCGCAGCAAAGCGCGGCGGCGAACGTGCGGGCCGCCGCAGCGGCGGCCCGCTCAAGTCACATCAGATGACGTCGCGCTCGTCGTCGTGCTTTAAGCCCGCCGGCGGCCAGCCATCGAGCCGCATGCCCAGCATCAGCCCGTGGCTCTGCAGCACTTCCTTGATCTCGGTGAGGGACTTCTTGCCCAGGTTCGGCGTGCGCAGCAGCTCGACTTCGGTGCGCTGCACGAGATCGCCGATGTAGTGGATGTTCTCGGCCTTGAGGCAGTTGGCGCTGCGCACGGTGAGCTCGAGCTCGTCCACGGGACGCAGCAGGATCGGATCGAACTGCATCTCCGAGACCTTGGTCGAGGTCTCTTCCTCGCCCTGCAGATCCACAAACACCGACAGTTGGTCCTTGAGGATACTGCCGGCGCGGCGGATCGCCTCTTCCGCGTCAATCGTGCCGTTGGTCTCGATGTCGATGACCAGTTTGTCCAGATCCGTGCGCTGCTCGACGCGCGCCGCATCCACCGAGTAGGTCACGCGTCGCACGGGCGAGAACGAAGCATCCAGCTGCAGGCGACCGATGGGGCGCGTCTGCTCCTCGAACGCCACGCGCGTCGCCGCCGGGCGGTAGCCGCGGCCGCGCTCCACGCGCAACGTCATGGACAGCTCGCCCGCCTTGGTGAGGTTGGCGATCACCAGATCCGGGTTCACGACTTCGACGTCGTGATCGGTCTGAATGTCACCGGCGGTCACCGGGCCTGGGCCCTTCTTGTGCAGGCGCAGCTCCGCGGAATCGCGCGTGTGCATGCGCAGCGCCACGGACTTGAGGTTCAGGAGAATATCGACCACGTCCTCCTGCACGCCCTCGATGCTGGTGTACTCGTGCAGCACGCCATCGATCTCCACCTCCGTGATCGCCGCCCCCGGCATGGAGGACAGGAGCACGCGGCGCAGCGCGTTGCCGAGGGTGTGGCCGAAGCCACGCTCGAACGGCTCGATCACCACGCGGGCCTGGCGCGGCGCAACCGGCTGCACCTTCACCACGCGGGGTCTTAGAAACTCACTTACGGAACCCTGCATTGCAGTCTCACCTTGCCGGCTGACGGTCCGGCGCAAAAGAAACACGGTAGGACCCGCTCAGATGGGGGCAAAAGCGCCCCAATTCAAGCGGATACGATTACTTCGAATACAACTCGACGACCAGGTTCTCGTTGATGTCGGGCAGGATCTCATCCCGGCCCGGCGCCGACTTGAACACGCCGCGGAATTCCTTGTCGTTCACCTCGACCCATTCAGGCAGGCCCACCTGCTGCGCGACGTTCAGCGCGCTTTGGATGCGCAGCTGCTTACGCGACTTCTCGCGCACCTGCACGATGTCGCCGGCCTTCACCTGGTAGGAGGCGATGGTCACCGGCTTCTCGTTCACGGTGATCGACTTGTGGCTCACGAGCTGGCGTGCCTCGGAGCGCGTGGAGGCAAAGCCCATGCGATACACCACGTTGTCCAAGCGGCACTCGAGGAGCTTCAGCAGGTTCTCACCCGTCGCGCCGGACTTGCGCGCCGCTTCCTCGTAGTAGTTACCGAACTGCCGTTCGAGCACCCCGTACATGCGGCGCAGCTTCTGCTTCTCGCGCAGCTGCAGACCGTAGTCGGACAGCCGCTGGCGCCGCTCGCCCTTGACGCCGCCGGGCGGCACGCTGAACTTGCACTTGTTCTCGAGCGGCTTCACGCCACTCTTGAGGAAAAGATCCGTGCCCTCGCGACGCGCGAGCTTGCACTTCGGACCGGTGTAACGCGCCATAAAAGTCCTCTAAGCCTCTAGACCCTGCGCTTCTTCGGCGGACGGCACCCGTTGTGCGGGATCGGCGTCACGTCGGAGATGCTGGTGATCTTCAGTCCACAGTTGTTCAGTGCCCGCACCGCGGACTCGCGCCCGGGGCCGGGGCCGCCGACGCGCACTTCCACGTTCTTCACGCCATGCTCCTGCGCGGCAACACCGGCCTTCTCGGCCGCCACCTGCGCGGCAAAGGGCGTGCTCTTGCGCGAGCCCCGAAAGCCGCAGCCGCCGGAGGTCGCCCAGGAGAGCGTGTTGCCCTGCCGATCGGTGATGGTGATGATGGTGTTGTTGAAGGAGGCGTGCACGTGCGCGATCGCATCGAGCACGTTCTTGCGCGCCTTCTTCGGCTTCTTGGCCGCCGCCGCGGAAGCCGCCGCGCCCGATGCGGATGCTGGCTTTGCCTTCTCGGCCTTCTCTGCTTTCTCGACTTTCTCTTCAGCCATGTGCCTTAAGCCCTTATGCCTTTCCAGGAGGTGCGTTCAGCTTGACCGCCTGCTTGCGCGGGCCCTTGCGGGTGCGCGCGTTGGTACGCGTGCGCTGGCCGCGCACCGGCAGCCCGCGCCGATGACGAATGCCGCGGTGTGAACCGAGGTCCATCAGGCGCTTGATGTTCATCGAGACCTCGCGGCGCAGGTCGCCCTCGACCGCGAACTTGGCGATCTGCGAGCGAATCGCGTTCACCTCCGGTTCGGTGAGGTCCTTCACCTTGGTGGTGGGGGCGACTCCCGCGGCGGCGCAGGCCGCGCGCGCGCGTGAACGACCCACGCCGTAGATCTGCGTGAGCCCGATCCACACGTGCTTGTTCATCGGGATGTTGATGCCGGCGATGCGTGCCATATATCTACCTCAACCCTGGCGCTGCTTGTGACGCGGATCCGTACAGATGACGTAGACCACGCGGCGGCGGCGCACGATCTTGCAGTTCTTGCAGATCTTCTTGACCGACGGACGTACTTTCATGATTAACCACCCGAACCGCTGCGGCCGGAGCCGAGCAGGTTCGCTTTCTTGAGAAGTCCCGGATAGTGATGCGACATCATGTGCGCGTTGAGCTGCGAGATGAAATCCATCACCACCACCACGACGATGAGGAGCGAGGTGCCGCCGAAGTGAAACGGCACACCCTTCCACGTGACCAGAATCTCCGGCAACAGACACACCGCGGTGACATACAGCGCGCCCCACAGCGTGAGGCGCGTCAGCACCGCGTCGATGTATTCGGCCGTTTGCTGTCCCGGGCGGATGCCGCGCACGAAGGCGCCGGACTTCTTGAGGTTGTCCGCCGTATCGCGCGCGTTGAACACGAGCGCGGTGTAGAAGAAGCAGAAGAAAATGATGAGGCCGGCGTAGATGACCAGATGCAGCGGCTGCCCGTAGCCTAAGGCTGCGGCCACGTTCTGCATGACATTGCCAAACCAGCCCTGTGTGCTCGTGCCGGCAAAGCTCGCGAGCGTCGCCGGGAACAGCAGCAGGCTCGAGGCAAAGATCGGCGGGATCACGCCCGACATGTTGAGCTTGAACGGCAGGTGGCTGGTTTGGCCGGCGTACATGCGCCGTCCCACCTGGCGCTTGGCGTAGTCGACCGGGATGCGCCGCTGCGCGCGCTCGACGTACACCACGAAGTAGGTGGTGGCGAGCACCAGGATCAGCAGCAAGAGCGCGAACGGTCCCTGCATTTCCCCGTTACTCACCGACTCGATCGTGTTGCCCACCGCGCCGGGCAGGCCCGCGACGATGCCCGAGAGGATGAGCATCGAGATGCCGTTGCCGATGCCGCGCTCGGTAATCTGCTCACCGAGCCACATGAGGAACATGGTCCCGGTCGTCATGGTGATGGTGGCGGTGATGAGGAACGGCCAGCCGTGCACGAGCGTCAGTCCGCCTTTGTCGAGCGCGCCGGCGGCGGCGAAGGACTGCACCAGCGCGAGCGCCACGGTGCCGTAGCGCGTGTACTGCGTGATCTTGCGCCGCCCGGACTCGCCTTCCTTGCGCAGTTCCATGAGCGTCGGCACCACCATCGACATCATCTGGATGATGATCGAGGCGGAGATGTAGGGCATGACGCCCATGGCGAAGATCGACAGGCGCGAGAGCGCGCCGCCGGAGAACATGTTCACGATGCCTAGGATCGTGTTGGAGCGGTCGCCGAAGAAGCGCGCCACTTCCGAAGGATTGATGCCCGGCACCGGAATGAAGGTGCCGATGCGGTAGACGATCAGCGCGCCGAGCAAAAACAGCAGGCGCCCGCGGATCTCCCCCGAGCGGGCGACGTCGCCAAGTGAAGTCGTATTGCTTACGGTAGTCGCCATGCTTACGCCACAGTCCCTTAGGCCTCGATCTTACCGCCCGCAGCCTCGATCGCCGCGCGCGCACCCTTGGTGACAGCCACGCCCTTGAGCGTCACCGCCTTCTTGATCTCTCCCGAGAGCACCACCTTGGCGCGCTCGGTTCCCGCCGGCACTACCTGTGCCTTCAAAAGCGCGGCCAGATCGATGAGCTCGCCCTCGACCTTGGCGAGCTCCCCGAGTCGCACCTCAGCGCGCGAGCGCTTCATGGCGGAACGAAAGCCGACCTTGGGCATACGGCGCTGCAGCGGCATCTGGCCGCCCTCGAAGCCGACCTTGTGGTACCCGCCCTTGCGCGCGCGCTGCCCCTTGGTGCCGCGGCCGCAGGTCTTGCCCTGGCCGGCGGAGGCACCACGGCCGACGCGTAAGCGCGGACGCTTAGCGCCCGGGGCCGGTTTCAATGTGTTCAGTCGCATGTCAGGCGCCCTTCTCATCTACGCGCAGCAGGTGCACCGCCGCGTTGATCATGCCGCGGTTCTCGCGCGTGTCCTTGACCATCACGCTCTGGTGAATGCGCTTCAGGCCCAGGCCGCGCGCGGAAGCGGCGATGTTCTTCAGCTGTCCGTGCAAGCTCTTCACCAGCGTCACTTTGATCTGTTTGTCAGCCATGGCTCATCAGCCCGTGATCTCTTCGAGAGTCTTGCCGCGCTTGGCCGCGATTTCCTCGGGCGAGCGGATCTTCGCCAGCGCGTTGATGGTCGCGCGCACGACGTTGATCGGGTTGCGCGAGCCGTAGCTCTTGGCGAGGACGTTGCGCACCCCGGCACACTCGAGCACCGCGCGCATGCCGCCGCCGGCGATGACCCCGGTGCCGTCGGAAGCGGGCTGCATGTAGACACGCGTCGCCCCATGATTCCCGGTGACCGCGTAATGCAGCGAATCATTGCGCAGCGATACGTTGATCAGGTTCTTGCGCGCCTGGGTCATGGCCTTGGAGATCGCCACCGGCACCTCGCGCGCCTTGCCGAAGCCGTAACCGACGCGCCCGGAGGTGTCTCCGACCACGGTGAGTGCCGTGAAACCGAACTGCCGGCCGCCCTTGACGACCTTGGCGGTGCGGTTGACGGCCACGAGCTTCTCGACGAACTCGTCAGCCGGCTGGCCCTTCTCTGGTCTCGCCATATGTGTGTGTCCTGCCTAAAATTCAAGACCCGCTTCGCGGGCGGCATCCGCGAGCGCCTTGACGCGCCCGTGGAACTGGAAACCGGAGCGATCGAAAGCGACCTTGCTCACGCCCGCCGCCTTGCTGCGCTCGGCGATGGCACGCCCGACGGCTTTCGCCGCCTCGACGTTGCCGGTGCGCTTTAAGCCGGCGCGCACGGCCTCCTGCACGGTGGAGGCGGTGGCGATCACCTTGGCCCCATCCGCGGCGGTGATCTGCGCGTAGATGTGATTGGGGGTGCGATGCACGGTGAGGCGCGCGATCGCCAGCTGGCGGATGTGCGCGCGGCTCTTGATGGCGCGCCGCAGACGGCGCTGCTTCTTCGTGATGATCACTTCTTCTTCCCCTCTTTCAGGGTAATCTGCTCATTCGCATAGCGCACACCCTTGCCCTTGTAGGGCTCGGGCGGGCGAATGTCGCGGATCTCGGCGGCCACCTGGCCGACCTTCTGCCGGTCGATGCCCTTCACCAGGATCTCCGTCTGGCTCGGGGTCTCGATGCTGATGCCCTCCGGGATGGGCACGTTCACCGGATGCGAGAAGCCGAGGGTCAGGTTCAGGCTCTTGCCCTGCACCGCGGCGCGAAAGCCCACGCCCACCAGCTCGAGCTTTTTCTCGTAGCCCTTGGTGACGCCGCGCACCATGTTGGCAAGGTGCGCGCGCGTGGCGCCCGCCTGGGTGCGCGCCAGCCCCGGCGCGTCGAACTTGATCTCGAGCTTCTTCTCCTTCTCGATAACCGACACGCCCTTGCCGAGCGGCAGGCTCAAGGAGCCCTTGGCGCCCTTGATGGTCACCGCGCTCGCGGCGATGGTCGCGGTCACGCCCTGAGGCAGATCGACCGGAGCTTTGGCAATTCTCGACATGATGCTTATCTCTTTAAGAGCACTCTTACGCCACGATGCACAGGACTTCGCCGCCCTGCCCGCTCGCGCGCGCCTGCTTGTCGGTCATCACGCCCTTGGGCGTGGAGACGATCACCGTGCCCATGCCGCCCAGGATCTTCGGCAGCTCATCCTTGCCGCGGTAGATGCGCAGCCCCGGACGGCTGACGCGCTCCAGGCGGTCGATGACGGGCCGGCCCTCGAAATACTTCAAGCCAATCGTCAGGCGCGGCTTGCCCACCTCACCATCCAGGCGGAAGTCGGCAATGTAGCCCTCATCCTTCAGCACCTTGACGATGGCCGTCTTCAGGCGCGAGGAGGAGAGCTGCACTTCCGGCTTACCGGCGGTCTGGCCGTTACGGATGCGCGTCAACAGATCAGCAATGGGATCGGTCATGCTCATGCGGCGTTCCTCACCAGCTCGCCTTCGTCAGTCCCGGAATCTCACCGCGGCTCGCGACTTCGCGGATCTTGACCCGCGAGAGGCCGAACTTGCGGTACACGCCGCGCGAGCGCCCGGTGATGGCGCAGCGGTTGCGGTGGCGCACCTTGGCGGCATCGCGGGGCTGCGCCTGCAGCTCCGCCTGCGCCGCCTGGCGCTCCTCGGGCGAGCTCTTGGGGCTGCGAATCAGCTCCTTGAGCTTCGCGCGCTTCACCGCGTACTTTTTCACGATCCCGGCGCGACGCTTCTCGCGCTCGACCATGCTCGTCTTCGCCATAGACTTTGAGTCCTGTTACTTCCGGAACGGGAAGTTGAATGCCTCGAGCAACGCTCGGCCGTGACGGTCATCCGCTGCCGTCGTAGTAATGGTGATGTCCATACCCCGGATCTGGTCCACCTGGTCGTACTGGATCTCGGGAAAGATGATCTGTTCCTTCACGCCGAGGGAGTAGTTGCCCTGCCCATCGAAGGAACGCGGGGACACGCCACGAAAGTCGCGGATGCGCGGCATCGCGATGCTGATCAGGCGGTCCAGGAATTCGTACATGCGCTTGCCGCGCAGCGTCACCTTGGCGCCGATCGGCAGTCCGGCGCGGATCTTGAAGGAGGCGATCGCCTTGCGCGACTTGGTGATCAGCGGCTTCTGCCCCGTGATCTTGGTGAGATCGGCCACCGCCGCATCCATCACTTTCTTGTCCGCGACCGCCTCGCCCACGCCCATGTTGACCGTGATCTTGCTGATGCGCGGTACTTGCATCACGTTGTCGATCTTCAGCTCCGAGCGCAGCTTCGGAACGATCGTCTCGCGGTATACCTGTTGCAGTCTGGCCATACTTCACTCACTTGACGCCCTTTAGGCGTCGAGCATCTCTCCGTTCGACTTGAAGAAGCGCACGCGCTTACCATCGGTGAGCGTCTTGATCCCGGTGCGGTCACCCTTCTTGGCGGTGGGATTCCAGATCGCGACCTTGGAGGCCGCCAGCGGCACTTCCTTCTCGATGATGCCGCCGGGCTTGCCCGCCTGCGGATTGCCTTTGGTGTGCTTCTTCGCCATGTTCACGCTCTCGACCAGCACGCGCCCGTCGGGCAGCACCTGCAGCACCGCGCCGCGGCGCCCCTTGTCGCGGCCGCTGCGTACGATCACCTGATCGCCCTTGCGGATCCTCCTCATCACAGCACCTCCGGAGCAAGCGAGATGATCTTCATGAACTGCACGTTGCGCAGCTCACGCGTCACCGGTCCAAAGATGCGGGTGCCGATCGGCTCGAGCTTGTTGGTCAGGAGCACCGCGGCATTGCCGTCGAAGCGGATGAGCGAGCCATCCGGGCGGCGCACGCCGTGCTTGGTGCGCACCACCACCGCGTCGTACACCTCGCCCTTCTTCACCTTGCCGCGCGGGATCGCATCCTTGACGCTCACCTTGATGACGTCCCCGACGGTCGCATAACGGCGGCGCGTGCCGCCCAGCACCTTGATGCACATCAGGGTGCGCGCGCCGCTGTTATCAGCGGCATTCAGCATGGTGCGCATCTGGATCATGATTCGATACCTGTCTGTGAACTCGTCTTAGCGCGCGGTCGCTTTTTCCACGACCTCGAGCAGCCGCCACGACTTGTGTCGCGACAGCGGGCGGCACGGGGTGATGACGACCAGGTCGCCTTCCTTGCAGGTGCCGTTCTCGTCGTGCGCCAGAAGCTTCGTCGTACGGCGGATGAACTTGCCGTAGGTCGGATGCTTCACCAGCCGCTCGATCTCCACCGCGATGGTCTTCTGCATCTTGGTGCTCACCACGCGCCCGGTCAGGGTGCGTGCACCCTTCGCTTCCACCTTGGATTCCACCTTCGCACCTTCCGCGCTCATGATTTACTTGCCTCCGCCGGAGCGCTGCTCGCGCTGCACGGTCTTCAGGCGCGCGATATTGCGGCGCACCTTGCCGAACTGATCAGGCTTGGGTTGCTGGCCGGTGGCGCGTTGCATGCGCAGCGCGAACTGCTCCTTGCGCAGCTTCACCAGTTCCTCGGCCAGATCCGCGGCGCTCTTGCCGCGCAGCTCTTTGGCGTCCATTTAACGAACCTGCCGTTTCACGAATGAGGTGGACACGGACAGCTTCGAGCCCGCCAGGCGAAATGCCTCGCGCGCCGTCACCTCATCCACGCCCTCCATCTCGAACAACACCTTGCCGGGCTGCACGCGCGCGACGTAGTACTCGACGTTGCCTTTTCCTGAGCCCATGCGCACTTCCAGCGGCTTCTTCGTGATCGGCACGTCCGGGAAGACGCGGATCCAGATCTGGCCGCCGCGCTTCACGTAGCGCGCCATGGCGCGCCGTGCCGCCTCGATCTCGCGCGCCGTCATGCGCGCGCGGCTCGTGGCCTTGAGGCCAAACTCGCCGAAGGAGACGTTGCTGCCGCGCTGCGCCAGACCGCCGTTGCGGCCCTTGAACTGCTTGCGATACTTGGTGCGTTTGGGCTGAAGCATGATCGATGAGCCTTTAAACCTGCGCGGGGACTTCGGCGGCGGCGGGCGGCGCCACAGCCGGTGCGGCTGGCGGCGTCGCGGCACCGGCAGCAGCCGCCGCGGCGGCAGCAGCGGCCGTGGCCTGCACGGCCTCGCCCTCGGCGGCCTGCTGCGCGAGCTGTGCCTTATCGAACACCTCGCCCTTGAAGATCCACACCTTCACGCCGATCACCCCATAGGTGGTCTGCGCTTCGGAGAGCCCGTAATCGATGTCGGCGCGGAAGGTGTGCAGCGGAACGCGTCCCTCGCGGTACCACTCGGTGCGCGCGATTTCCGAGCCATTGAGGCGTCCGGAGACGCGCACTTTCACGCCCAGGGCGCCGCTGCGCATGGTGCTCATCACCGCACGCTTCATGGCGCGGCGGAACATCACGCGCTTCTCGATCTGCTGCGCGATGGAGTCGGCCACGAGCTGCGAGTCCAGCTCCGGCTTTCGGATCTCGGCGATGTTCAGGCGCACGTCGGTGACCGGCATGCTCAAGAGCGCGGCGGTCTCCTGGCGCAGCTTCTCGATGTCCTCGCCCTTCTTGCCGATGACGATGCCGGGGCGCGCGGTCTGGATGGTGATGTTCACTTTCTTGGCGGCACGCTCGATCAGCACGCGGCTGACCGAGGCCTCCTTCAGGCGATCCTTAAGGAAGGAGCGCACCCGAAAGTCGGTGTGCACGTGCAGCGGGAACTGCTTCTTGCCCGCGTACCAGCGGCTGGTCCAGTCACGCGTGATCCCCAGCCGTATCCCGATCGGATTGACCTTCTGACCCATGCGTTAGTCCTTCTTGCCGTCGCTCACGGCGACGGTGATGTGGCTGTTGCGCTTGATGATGCGCGCACCGCGCCCCTTGGCGCGCGCGGCGAAGCGCTTGAGCACCGGAGCGGCGTCCACGTGGATGAGCGACACCTTCAGCTCATCGATGTCCGCGCCGTGGTTGTGCTCGGCGTTGGCGACCGCGGACTCGAGCAGCTTGCACACGAGCTCCGCGCCCTTCTTCGGCATGAATTTCAGGGTCGAGATCGCACTGCCGACCGACTGCCCGCGTACGACGTCCGCCACCAGGCGGCACTTCTGCGGGGAGATGCGCGCGTAGCGCAGTTTGGAGGTGACTTGCATACGCTTCGCCGCCTTAGGAGGCCGACGCCTCCACCTTTCGATCCCCCGAGTGCGCCTTGAAGGTGCGCGTCGGGGCGAACTCGCCGAGCTTGTGACCGACCATGTTCTCGGTGATGAGCACCGGGATGTGCTGGCGACCGTTGTGCACGGCAATCGTGAGGCCGACCATCTCGGGCACCACCATCGAGCGGCGCGACCAGGTCTTGATCGGCTTGCGATCGTTCTTGGCGGACGCCACCTGCACCTTCTTCGCAAGGTGCAGATCGACGAACGGGCCTTTCTTCAGTGAACGTGGCATGTGCTCTTACGCTCTCTTTAGCGGATGCGGTTCTTACGACGCTGGACGATCATGTTGTCCGTGCGCTTGTTGTGACGCGTCTTCAGACCCTTGGTATTCCAGCCCCACGGCGACACCGGGTGCGGATTGCCCTGGCCGGACTTGCCCTCGCCACCCCCGTGCGGGTGATCGACCGGGTTCATGGCAAGTCCGCGCACCGTCGGGCGTATGCCGCGCCAGCGCTTGGCGCCGGCCTTCCCGTAGCTGCGCAGGTTGTGCTCATCGTTACCGACCTCGCCGATCGTGGCGCGGCAGTCGACGTGCACCTTGCGCGTCTCGCCGGACTTTAAGCGCAGGTAGGCGTAGATGCCCTCGCGCGCGGTAAAACTCACCGAAGAGCCGGCGCTGCGCGCCAGCTGCCCGCCGCGGCCGGGCTTCATCTCCACGTTGTGGATGATCGAGCCGACCGGGATATGGCGCAGCGTCATGGCGTTGCCGGACTTGATGGGGCTCTCAGCGCCCGAGCGCACCTCATCACCGGGTTTCATGCCCTTGGTGGCGAGGATGTAACGCCATTCCCCGTCCGGGTACTTCACGAGCGCAATGTGGCTGGTGCGGTTCGGGTCGTACTCGAGGCGCTCGACGACGCCGGTGATGCCGTCCTTATCGCGCTTAAAATCAACGAGGCGGTACTTCTGGCGCGAGCCGCCGCCGTGATGGCGCGTGGTGATGCGGCCGAAGTGGTTGCGCGCACCGGTCTTGTTCTGGTGCGCGGTGAGCGCCTCGTGCGGGCCGCCCTTGTGCAGGTGCGAGCGATCGATCTTGATGACCGCGCGCTGCCCCGGGGTTCTCGGTTTGTACTTGATGAGAGCCATTGCGATGCGTCCTAAATCTTCAGGCCTTGGCGCGGGCTTCGTAGTCGATCGTCTGCCCGGCGGCGAGGCTCACGTAGGCCTTCTTCCAGTCCTGGGTGCGGCCGATGGTCTTGCCGAAGCGGCGCGTCTTGCCCGATTCGTTCACGACCTGCACGCCCGCCACCTTGACGTCGAACATCAGTTCCACGGCCTTTTTCACGTCCGTCTTGGTCGCCTCGCGCCGCACGCGGAAGGTGTACTGGTTGTGGTTCTGCATCGCGAGCGAGGTCTTCTCGGTCACGTGCGGGGCGATCAGGACGCTCATCAGCTGTTCGCGGTTCATTGCATGCGCTCCTCGATGAGCTTCACCGCGCCGACCGTCATCAGCACCTTGTCGTAGGCGGCGAGCGAGAGCGGATTGAGCGCCGTCACCTCGATCACCTCGACGTGCGCCAGGTTGCGGGCCGCAAGATACAGCTTCTCATCCTGCGCCTCGACCACGATCAACACCGAGGCGAGCGACCACTGCTTCAACTGATGCGCCAGCAGCCGTGTCTTGGGCGCCTCAAGCTCGATGCCGTCGGTGACCAGCAGGCGCTCGGTGCGCGCCAGCTCCGAGAGGATCGCGCGCATCGCGCCGCGGTACATCTTGCGGTTCACCTTCTGTGCGAAATCGCGCGGCTTGGCCGCGAAGGTGCGCCCGCCGCCGACCCAGATGGGCGAGCGGCTCGACCCTGCGCGCGCCTGGCCGGTGCCCTTCTGGGCGTGCGGCTTGCGGCCGCCGCCGCGCACTTCGGCGCGCGACTTCTGCGCCTTTGTGCCGGAGCGGCCGGCGTTGCGATACGCGGTCAGCACCTGGTGCACCAGGGCTTCGTTGAACTTGTGACCAAAGGCGGCATCGTTCACCTGCAGGTCGCCTGAGCCATTCACCAGTTTCAGTTTCATGGCTTACTTCTTTGCCGCCTTGGCCGGATCCTTCGACGGGGCGTTGCCGATCTTGCTCGGGGCCACGGTCTTGCGCTTCGCGCGCCGCGCCGCCTTGAGCGAGGGACGCACGAGTACCTGGCCGCCCTCGGCGCCCGGGACCGCGCCACGGATCAGGAGCAGGTTGCGCTCCAGGTCCACCGCTACCACCTTCAGATTCTCGGTGGTACGGCGCATGACGCCCATGTGACCGGCCATGCGCCGGCCCTTGAACACGCGGCCGGGCGTCTGGCGCTGGCCGATCGAGCCGGGCGAGCGATGCGTGAGCGATACGCCGTGAGTTGCCGGCATGCCGCCGAAGTTGTGCCGCTTCATCGTGCCGGCGAAGCCCTTGCCCATGGTAGTGCCGGTGACGTCGACCTTCTCGCCTTCCTTGAAGAGGTCAGCCTTGATCTCCGTGCCCGCCGTGAACTCGTCCTTGTCCGCCGCCGTGAGACGAAATTCCACCAGCGCCTTGCCCGGCGCCACGTTGGCGCGCGCATAGTGTCCGACGACGGCCTTGGACAGCAGCGACGGACGGCGCGTACCGTAGGTGACCTGCACCGCGCGGTAGCCGTCCTTATCCTGGGCCTTCACCTGCGTGATGCGGTTCGGCAGAACCTCGATCACGGTGACGGGCACCGTTTCACCCGCATCGGTGAAGATGCGGGTCATGCCGGCCTTACGGCCGACCAGTCCGATTGCCATTTCTCGTCCTCTTCATCATCCTTCGCAGCGCTGCGATTGGCGCCCGAAAGGCCACTGGCATCGAGCCTAAGTGATTGAGACAACAGGAGATTTACGCGAAACCCAAGGGCTTGCGTGAGTCTCGAGTGGTCTTGGAGCCCGAGTGCTCCAACCTCGCCCGATGCCGCTTACGCGACTATGCCCCCCGGTGTCCCGGGGAGCAAAAAGGGCGCGCAGTATAGGCGCGCCCGATCGATCCATCAACCCTAAATGCGTCGGCTTTTCAGCCTCGACGGCCCCCGGGGGCAGCGGAAAAACCCGCTCAGTTCAGCTTGATCTGCACGTCGACGCCGGCGGGTAGCTCGAGCTTCATGAGCGCGTCCACCGTCTTGTCGGTGGGGTTCATGATGTCCATGAGGCGCTTGTGGGTGCGCAGCTCGAACTGATCGCGTGCGTCCTTATCGGCATGCGGGGAGACGAGCACGGTGAAGCGCTCCATCTTCGTCGGCAGCGGCACCGGGCCCTTGACGGTGGCGCCGGTGCGCTTGGCCGTCTCGACGATCTCGCGGGCAGAAGAGTCGATCAGGCGGTGGTCGAACGCCTTCAAGCGGATACGGATGTTCTGATTAGCCATGTGCGTTCACTCCCGCCAGATTCGCCATCATCACTTCAGGATCTTGGAGACGACGCCCGCGCCGACGGTTTTGCCGCCCTCACGGATCGCAAAGCGCAGTCCCTCTTCCATGGCGATCGGGCTGATCAGCTCGACCGTCATCTTGATGTTGTCCCCGGGCATGACCATCTCCACCCCCGTGGGCAGCTCGATGAGCCCCGTCACATCGGTCGTACGGAAGTAAAACTGCGGCCGGTACCCTTTGAAGAACGGCGTGTGCCGCCCGCCTTCTTCCTTGGACAGCACGTACACCTCGCACTCAAAGTTCGTGTGCGGGGTGATCGAGCCGGGCTTCGCCAGCACCTGCCCGCGCTCGACTTCCTCGCGCTTGGTGCCGCGCAGCAGCACCCCGACGTTATCCCCCGCCTGCCCCTCATCCAGGAGCTTGCGAAACATCTCCACCCCCGTGCAGGTGGTCTTCACCGTGGCCTTTAAGCCGACGATCTCCACCTCATCGTTCACCTTCACGATCCCGCGCTCGATACGCCCCGTCACCACCGTGCCGCGCCCGGAGATCGAAAACACATCCTCCACCGGCATCAAAAAGGGCTTGTCGACCTCGCGCTTGGGCACCGGGATGTACTTGTCCATCTCCTCCACCAGCTTCACCACGGAGGGCACGCCGATCTCGCTCTTGTCCCCCTCGAGCGCCTTTAAGGCCGAGCCGATGATGATCGGGGTCTTGTCGCCGGGAAACTTGTAGGTCGTGAGTAGCTCGCGCACCTCCATCTCCACCAGCTCAAGCAACTCCTTGTCATCGACCATGTCCGCCTTGTTCATGTACACCACGATGTACGGCACGCCCACCTGGCGCGCCAGAAGAATGTGCTCGCGCGTCTGCGGCATCGGACCATCGGCGGCCGACACCACCAGAATCGCCCCATCCATCTGCGCCGCCCCGGTGATCATGTTCTTCACGTAATCCGCATGCCCCGGGCAGTCCACGTGCGCGTAATGGCGGTTCTTGCTCTGATACTCCACGTGCGCGGTGGAGATCGTGATGCCGCGCGCCTTCTCCTCGGGGGCCTTGTCGATCTGGTCGTACGCCATGAACGTGCCGCCGTAGGTCTCGGCCATCACCTTCGTCAACGCCGCCGTCAGCGTCGTCTTGCCGTGATCCACGTGACCAATCGTGCCTACGTTTACGTGCGGCTTGTTGCGCTCGAATTTCTCTTTGGACATGGCGTACTTCCTCGACTCTTAACGCTTTAACTTCACTTCTTGATGATGCCGTCGGCAATGTTCGGCGGCACTTCCAGGTACTTGGAAAACTCCATCGTGAACGTCGCGCGCCCCTGGCTCATGGAGCGCACCGTGGTCGCGTAGCCGAACATCTCCGACAGCGGCACTTCCGCTGCGATCGCCTTGCCGGCCGGCGTCTCGTCCATGCCGGTGATCTGCCCGCGACGCCGATTCAGATCGCCGATCACGTCCCCGGAGTATTCCTCCGGTGTCACGACCTCGACCTTCATGATCGGCTCGAGCAGCACCGGCTTTGCCTTGCGGAAGCCTTCCTTGAAGCCCATGGAACCTGCGATCTTGAAGGCCATTTCGTTCGAGTCGACGTCGTGGTAGGAGCCGTCGAACAGCGTCACCTTCACATCCACGATCGGGTAGCCGGCGATGACGCCGGTCTCGACCGCTTCCTTGATGCCCTTGTCGACCGCCGGGATGTACTCGCGCGGCACGCTGCCACCGACGATGCCGTTGATGAATTCGTAGCCCTTGCCCTGCGCGTTCGGCTCAAGTTTCAGATACACGTGCCCGTACTGGCCGCGCCCGCCGGACTGGCGCACGAACTTGCCCTCCGACTCGATCGTGCCGCGGATGGTTTCGCGGTAGGCGACCTGCGGCTTGCCGACGTTCGCCTCCACCTTGAACTCGCGCTTCATGCGGTCGACGATGATTTCCAGGTGCAACTCGCCCATGCCGGAGATGATCGTCTGCCCGGACTCCTGGTCGGTGTGCACGCGGAAGGAGGGGTCTTCCTTGGCGAGGCGCTGCAGCGCGAGGCCCATCTTCTCCTGGTCGGCCTTGGTCTTCGGCTCCACGGCGACCGAGATGACCGGCGCCGGGAACTCCATCTTTTCCAGCGTGATGATCTTTTCCAGATCACACAGCGTGTCGCCGGTGATGACGTCCTTCAGCCCCACGGCGGCGGCGATGTCACCGGCGCGCACTTCCTTGATCTCGGTGCGATCGGAGGCGTGCATCTGTAGCAGGCGCCCGATGCGCTCCTTCTTATCTTTGGTCGGCACGTACACGGTGTCGCCCGAGTTCAGCACCCCGGAGTACACGCGAAAGAAGGTGAGATTGCCGACGAACGGGTCGTTGAGAATCTTGAAGGCGAGCGCGGAGAACGGCGCCTCGTCACTCGCCTTGCGGGTGTCCGGATCGCCGTCGTCGTCGAGGCCCTTGACGTCAGGCATGTCGATGGGCGAGGGCATGAACTCGATGACCGCATCGAGCAGCGCCTGCACACCTTTGTTCTTAAAGGCGGTGCCGCACATGCACAGCACGACCTCATTTCTCACCGAACGCAGGCGCAGGCCCAGACGGATCTCTTCCTCGGCCAGCTCCACGCCGTCGAGGTACTTGTGCATGAGATCATCGTTGGCCTCGGCCGCCGCCTCGATCATCTTGGCGCGGTACTCCTCGGCCTGCGGCCGCAGCGGCGGCGGGATCTCGCGGTACTCGAACTTCATCCCCTGGGTTTCCATGTCCCAGTAGATCGCCTTCATGCGGATGAGGTCGATCACGCCCTCGAAGTTTTCCTCGGCGCCGATCGGCAGCTGGATGATCACCGGATTGGCGCGCAAGCGCGACCTGATCTGGTCGACGCAGCGGAAGTAGTTGGCGCCGGCGCGGTCCATCTTATTGACGAACGCGATGCGCGGCACACCGTACTTGTTCATCTGCCGCCACACGGTCTCCGACTGCGGCTGCACGCCGGAGACGGCGCAGAAGAGCGCGACGGCCGAATCGAGCACGCGCAAGGAACGCTCCACCTCGATGGTGAAGTCGACGTGCCCCGGGGTGTCGAGGATGTTGATGCGGTGCTCGGGGAAGCTCTGATCCATCCCCTTCCAAAAGCAGGTGGTGGCGGCGGCGGTAATGGTGATCCCGCGCTCCTGCTCCTGCTCCATGTAGTCCATTACGGCCGCGCCGTCATGAACCTCACCGATCTTGTGCGAGACGCCGGTGTAGAAAAGGATACGCTCGGTCGTCGTCGTCTTCCCCGCGTCGATGTGAGCGGAGATGCCGATGTTCCGATAGCGCTCGATGGGCGTCGCACGTGCCACGATTTCAATGTCCTTAAGCTGCTTTACCAGCGGTAATGCGCGAAAGCCTTGTTAGCCTCCGCCATGCGGTGGGTGTCCTCGCGCTTGCGCACGGCGGCGCCCCGGTTCTCGGAGGCGTCCATCAGCTCGTGCGCCAGGCGAAAGGCCATGGATTTCTCGCTGCGGTCACGGGCGGCCTCGATGACCCAGCGCATGGCCAGTGTTTGGCGGCGCGTAGCGCGAACTTCAACCGGCACCTGATAAGTGGCACCCCCTACGCGGCGAGACTTCACCTCCACCACAGGCTTCACGTTGTCCAGCGCCGTGGCCAGTACTTCGATGGCATCCCCCCCGGCCTTGCCGGTCTTCTCGCTGATGCGATCGAGCGCGCCGTAAATGATGCGTTCGGCCGCGGACTTCTTGCCGCTCTTCATGACGACATTCATGAACTTGGCAAGCATCTCGTTGTTGAATTTCGGGTCCGGCAGAATGTTGCGGACCGGGGCTTGGGCTCGACGGGACATGACTTACTTTCCCCTTACTTCTTCGGGCGCTTGGCGCCGTACTTGGAGCGACCCTGCTTGCGCTCACCGACACCGGCGCAATCGAGCGTGCCGCGCACCGTGTGGTAGCGCACGCCGGGCAGGTCCTTCACACGACCCCCGCGGATGAGCACCACCGAGTGCTCCTGCAGGTTGTGACCCTCACCGCCGATGTAGCTGGTGACTTCGTAGCCGTTAGTGAGGCGCACGCGGCACACCTTGCGCAGAGCCGAGTTCGGCTTCTTCGGCGTGGTGGTGTACACGCGCGTGCAGACCCCGCGCTTCTGGGGCGAAGCCCCGAGCGCCGGAACCTTGGTTTTTTCTGCCTTCGTCCGGCGCGGTTGCCGGATGAGCTGACCTGTGGTCGCCATCGTTCTCTTGCTCTCCAAAGCGCTGCGGGAGTGTGGACTCGCGCGATAAAGCGACCTGCGAAGAACACCGGGCCGCCTGCGTGAGGCGGCCCGGTCTTCACAAAGTCGCTGTTTCCGGTGCCGGCATGTATGAAGGGCCGGCCCGACAAAGGCCGGCGATTCTAGGTACGGCCCCTATGAGTGTCAACCGGCAGTCGGACCCCTTTTGGTGGATAATGGGTCGCCGGCTCGAGGCGTCCCAGAAGCGTCAGGCCGCGTCTGACCAGGGTTCATAGAGCCTCCGATGAGGGGCCACAGGGAATAAGTGCGTAAACCGCCCGTGACGAGCTGGCTTTTGAGCCTTGCGATAGCCCTTCCTTTATATGTGTATGGGGGCGCCCAAGACCCCCCGCAAGATGCTCCCGCCGCCGTGGCGGTGCCGGACGAGGGTTCGGTCACCCTCGAGACAAAGATCCTGGAGGCAGCCGCGGGCGATCCGGGCCCCAATCCAGTGGCTCAAGGCACGCTCGATGGCCGATTCCTCCCCTTTGTGGTGCGCGGCTCGCATTTCCTGACCGGATCGCACTGGTTTCAGCTCTCGCCGCCCGGACCGGTGAGCCCCGGGGAGAGCGAAGTCGTCGTGGCCCGCTCGGGGCTCGACCAGCCGGTAGAGCTGTGGGCACGCCAGGCCGGCAAGGCGGTGCGGCTCGCGCTCACCAGCACCATTCCCCGCTTCGGCGGGGCCGAAGATAAGGAGTTCGCGCTGCCGGCGGGCCTGGACGCCGGGCGGCCGCTGTATGCCAAGGTCACCCGGTCGGGCCGTGCGGTCACAGACCTGCAGTTCTCCGCCTCGACCCTGCACCACGTGTTGCAAGGGGCCTCGGCGCACGCCTGGATCATCGATGTGACGTTTGGGGCGCTCGTGGCGATGGCCCTCTCCGCGCTCCTCATCCGTTTTGTGCTCAAGGACCAGATCTATCCGCTCTACGGGATGGTCTTCCTGCTGCAGGCCATTTACCTCGCTTACTTCTCCGGCCAGGGCTTCACCTGGCCGATTCTCTCCTGGGCGCGCCCCTTCGCCAACTACGCCTACAACGTGCCGATCGCGGTCAGCGCGGCAGCGGCGGCGCTCTTCGTGCGCGAGTTCGCCAACTTCAAAGTCTTCTCGCCGCGCATCTACAGCGCCTTCGGCTGGCTGGCCGTCGCCTTTGTCATCCTCGCGCTCTCGAACGTGCTGCGCGTATTCGGTTTCGGTGTCGTGATCGCGCGCATCGGGGACCTGATGTTCGTCGGTTCCGCGATCTTCACGCTCGTGGTCGCCTACCTCGCCTGGCGCCGCGGCGGCAATCGCGCGGCCGGCTGGTTCCTCATCGCGTGGAGCCTGCTCTGCATCTTCCAGATCGCCACCGCGGTGCGCCTGCTCTACACGCGCGCCGACAGCGCCGAAGGGGTCCTCTACTACGGGCTCGCGCCCTCCATGGTCGCGGCCGCGGTGCTGATCGCTCTTGGGGTCTCCGATCATGTGCGCCAGCAGACCCTTGCCCTCACGGATGCGGAGCGGCGCGCGCAGACCGATCCGCTCACCGGAGTGCTCAACCGCGGCTCGCTGATGAAGCGGCTCGATGCCGCCTGCGTGCGTGCCCAGGCGCGCGGACTGCCGATCTCGGTGCTGTTTCTGGATCTGGATCACTTCAAGGAGATCAACGACACCTTCAGCCACGCCGCCGGCGATGCCTGTCTCGCCGGCATCATCCCGCCGATCCAGGCGGAGTTGCGCGCCTCGGACGTCATCGGCCGCTACGGCGGGGAGGAGTTCGTGGTCATCCTATACGGCGCGGACTCCGCCGCCGCCCACCCGATTGCCGAGCGCATCTGCCGCCGGGTAGCTTCGATCCGCATCGAGGGCTTCGGCACTCCGATCGGGCTCACCTGCAGCATCGGAGTGGCGGCCTCCGACAGTCTGGGGGTGTGGGGTCAGCACCTGATTGCGCACGCCGATACCGCGGTGTACGCCGCCAAGCGTTCCGGGCGCAACCAAGTGCAGGTCGCCGCCTCGTTCGCGGTGTAGGCCCCGATGCGGATTCGCGCGGCCGTCGAGACCGACATCCCGCAGCTCCTGTCACTCGTGCGCCGTTACTGGCAGTTCGAGGGTCTCGGGGGATTCGAGGCGCTGCGCATGGAGCTCTTGCTCAAACGCCTCTTGACGCAGAGCTCGCTGGGCGAGATCTGGGTAGCGGAGGAGAACGCACAGCTCAACGCCTACCTGGTCCTCGTCTACGTGCTCAGTCTTGAGCACCACGGCCTGATGGCGGAGGTCGACGAGTTCTTCGTGCTGCCGCAGGCGCGTGGTCAGGGCGTGGGCAGTGAACTGCTGGCCACCGCGGAAGAAGTGCTGCGCCGGCGCGGTTGCGTGCGAGTGCAGTTGCAGCTGGCGCTGAGCAACGCGGCGGCGCGCCGGTTCTACCTGGACCGCGGTTACCGTGGCCGAACGGGCTACGAGCTCATCGACAAGGCGCTCTAGGCGCACAGACCGCCGTAAACACTCGCTCCATCGCAGCGTGCACGCCGCACGCTGCGGCACGCCGGCATAATTGCACTGCCACTCACGGGAGGACCGTCATGTTAGCCAAGCATCGCACGCACCCGCTGCCCGCGCTCGCCGCGTTCCTCGGGCTCGCCTGCCTCGGCAGCGCCGCCCTGCGCGCGGACATCTATGACGATGCCGCCGCTCACGTGGGTCGCACGGACAAAGACGTGAAGCGTGATGCGCTCGATCACCCGGTGCAGATCCTGCGCCTGTCGGGCATCAAGCCCGGCATGCGCGTCGCCGACATCCTCGGTGCCAACGGCTACTACAGCGAGCTGCTGAGCTACATCGTCGGGCCCAAGGGCCACGTGTATCTGCTGAACAACCTCGCCTATGACCACTGGAGCCAGGGTCGCTGGAAGGAGCGCATCGACGGGCGCCTGCCGAACGTCGAGCACCGCACGGTGGACCTCGAACACCTTGACCTGCCGGGCAGTTCCGTGGATGCCGTGCTCCTCATCAAGGTCTACCACGACCTTTACTGGATCGACGAGGATCCGAAGGACAACTGGCCCAAGTTCGACGTCAACCGCGTGCTCAATGAAGTCGCCCGCATCCTGCGGCCCGGCGGCATCCTGGTGCTGGTGGATCACTCGGCGAAGCCCGGCACCGGCAGTGCGGATGCCAGCAAGGTGCACCGCATCGACGAGGCTTACGCGCAGGCGGACTTCGAGAAGCACGGGTTCAAGGTTGTCGGCAAGAGCGACGTGCTACGCCGGCCCGATGACGCCCGCGATCAGCTCACCTACGAAGGGCCGATGGTCGGCAAGACGGACCGCTTCGTGCTGGTGCTGCGCAAGTCCGGCTGAGGTCGCTTATCGCAGCGCCGCCGCGCACGGCGCGGCGTCCGCCACCGCTCGCGTGCGCACGGCGGCTACGAACCTGCACGACTCCAAATGCATGCCGTGACGTGTCAGTCACCGCACGTGCGCTTCGGCGCAATGGCCGCGCAATCGCGCACGCGCTGCTACTGCAGCTAACTCACAGGCTTCCAGGCGTCGGGCAATAAGTCGAACGTGACCGTGTCGCGATAGGCGAACTGATTGACTTCCAGTGTCTTAACGGGGGTAAGCATGTGCCAGATGCGGTCATCGTCGAAGACGTAACACTCGCCCGACTCACGCATGTTAAAGCGACTCAATTCGTGCTTGTCATTGTCAGTTATAACTACTTCGCCGCCTTGCGCGCCACAGCGCGCCAAAAGATGCGTAGCGAGGTACTTTTCACCGTCCTTGTGCAAGCCGGGCGGGCTCGTATCGCACGGCCGAGAAGGGCTCGCCGCGAATCGCAGCACATGCATGTTGACCGAGTAAGTTGCGCCAACCGTCGAGAGCGGCAGGTACATCAGATGGTGAGCCATCATCTTGCGAACGCCGGCGGTGTCGGCAATCTGCCTGGGCAGCGGCGCGTACCTGCGCGGCTGCCCGCCTAGGGTCGTGTTGTATTTTTCCAGCTGCACGTACGGTTCAGAGTCATCGCAGGCCCATACCCGAACCCCACCTGCAACGATCTCGGCCTTGAACCGATTTAGAGATCGATATCGATCCCCACCCTCGTAGTACTGATCCTTAGGCAGAAACCAGGCGGCATGAGCCAGGGCGCCCAGTGTGCGCGCGACATCCACATCAATGAACAAAGGGCGCCGAGTAAACCCCCGTTCGAGGATCTCTTCCCGGGCCCGGCTGTCGGCTACAAGCGAAACGAAAGCCTCCTCGTGCATACGTCACTCCACTGTAGGGCGCAACACCAAATCGCCAAGGTGTCGACAGATCAATCGTACGCGCGTTGGGCCGGCTGCGGCGATTTCGCGAACACGTACATTTAACCCGGATCGGCCAGCCGCCACCATCAGCTCGGGAACTGTGACGCCGAGTGCCAACCCAAGGGAACCGGGGTAGGATCGAAAGGTCATGCAACAGAATTGGAGCCCTTCGAGGCGCCGACCATCGGGTCGTTTAGCTACTAGTTAGACGCTCGCCCGAACCGCCATGCCATCGACACTGGAATCGCGACTTCGCGCTTTCTGCGCTCGTCCCGCCGTGCTCCGAACTAACATCGCGCTGCTGGCCGTGCCCATACTGGTGTACCTCGCGTTGATAGCGTTCGCGCTGTTTGGCGCGCCATCGTCTCACGCGCGATGGTTCTTCGCCGCGGTGTGGTGTCTCGGTCTGGTCGCTTTACTGATGCTGGTGCGCTTCTGGAGACAAGTCGGTAGGGGAACTCACCTACCCCGGGGGGGGGGGGGTAACGTCCAACAATCCCTTGGAGCGGCCGTGAAAGTCATCCGATGCAACTCGGCTTAAAGTCTGTGGCGATTCAGCAGCAGAGGTATCAATGGACTCAACAGCAGAAAGGTATGCCAAGGAGCCCGTGCGGTATCCGGCGCTGTACGTGGTCGATCTGGCCGCAGAAGGCGCAGCGGTCATCGAGCCGTACCGCAACATGGTCATCAGCCGCGTCAATGACAGCTGCCTGCGGCTCGCCGTGTTCAACGAGGCCTATCGCTGGCATTATCATCCCACCTCCGATGAGCTGTTCGTCGTCGTAAGCGGGTGCCTAGCCATAGATCTGGCTGAGAATCGGGAACTGCGCCTGCAGCCCTGGCAATGCGTGACGATTCCGGCCATGGCCCGTCACAGAACGCGGGCCTTGGGTCGGACCGTGAATCTAACCTTCGAAAATCTAGGGGCGGAAACGATCTTCGTCGACGCGCCCTGAGCAGCGTTGCCTATCATGCATACGATCCTGCCGACGCACTGATGGGCGAATACACAGGAAACCCTGATCAGCCTGCGAATTCACCGGACTACTCGGTAATCTTGAAACTCGTGGCGAGCTTACCGCGGATGTCTTCCATCTCGCGCGGCGGCAGGGAGCGGTCGGTGTTATAGACGACCTCATACAGCGGCCGCGCCGCGTCCGAGGTGCCCTCGCCGACAGCCACCGTGCGGATCCAGTAGTCGGTCAGCTGATCGTCATGCTGCAGGGTACCGGCGAACTGCCCGTCGCGGCGGCTCATGTGCTCCCAGCGTTCGCGCCGTTCCTTGGCCGCATCATCCGCAGGCTTGGGCTGGCGGTAAGCGGCGACGAAGGTCTTCTTGTCGCGATCCGGACGCAGCACGACCCCGGCCACGTCCCAGGTGGCCTTGCCGTGATCGATCATGTAATTCATCTCCAGCTCCAGCGAGCTCTGCGCGCCGATCATCATGAGCCCCGTGCTATCGAGCCTCAGGCGCGGGGACTCGAAATGCAGCGCATTGCCCGCCTCGTACTGCAGTTTGTCGCGCTCGAACGCCGCCGGTCGCAGCTCGCGCCGCTGCAGGAACGCCTGCCACTGAGGCAGCGAGCCGGTGTACGACAGATAGAGGAAGTCGGCCACGAACTTCAGCTGCTCGCTTTCGATATCACCCAGTCCGCTCGGCACGTAGGTCGCCATGCCGGCGTAGCCATCCGGCGTGGGCAGCGCCATTGTTATGAAGTACAGGTCCGCGTAACCGAGCGACCAGGTCCGCAACTGCCACACGCGCCCGTAGTGATCGTGCACCACGAGCTCCTGCAGCGCCGGTCCGAGCGAGGTGATACGCACCGGTTGGCTACCCACCAGCCGCGGCAGGTTGATGCCCTTGAGCAGCAGGTCCAGAAATTCCTTCGAGTTGTGGTAGTGACGCTCGTCCACCCCGGTACCCGGGTACTGCAGACGAAACAGCATGAGCCCCGGGCCTGCGCTTTTGCAGTGCCACACGCGCGCATCCCCCGGCAGTTCGGTCGCCGTGCCTTCGCAGCGGTGCGCGTCCCAGGAACCATCCTCATCCTGCGTCACCAGCGAGGGATCAAAGGAGGTGTACAGCTTCGCCAGCAGCGTCGCAGACTGGCCGTGGGGGAAGAGCTTATCGGTCATGGCGAGCACCAGCTTCGCCTGCTGCTCCTGGAAGTACTTCAGGAAGAGCGCGCGCATCCGGCTGGAAAACTCCGGGAAGCTCTGCGGCAAGGGGAAGCTGTCCTTGAACTGTCCGACGATCGTGCCCTGCAGGAGCGAGGGGACGCCAAAAGATTCGCGCAGCTCGAATACGGCGAGCTTGTCCGGGCTGTTCAGGACCAGCTCGATCGGCAGCGCGTAGTTCAGATTCTCATTCGGGGACTTGGCGGCCACCACCCCGATCACGTGCCCCTGCGCATCAAGCAGGGGGCCGCCGCTGTTACCGGGGGAGGCCGCAGCCGAGAAACGCAGCCACTTCCACTTGCCATCCTGCGCCTCCGGGGTGAGGGAGGTGAGGAGACCGTCGCGAATGACGACGCCCTCGCCCATGGCGTTGCCGACGGCGAACACCAGATCATCCACGGCGACATGGGTCTCGGTCGGCAGCGCGGTGACGGCGGGCGGGTTCACCACCGAGAACACCGCGAAGTCCTCGTGGTTGGAATATTTGAGGATCTTGTCGATCGTGTAGACCTTATCGTCGCTGGCGCGGATGGCCGGCGTGCCGAACTGGCTGCCGACACCGGCGCCGATCACATGCGCCGCGGTCACGAAAGTGTTCGGGGCGATGGCGAATGCGGTACCGACCGACCAGTAAGGATCGTTGCGCTGCACGAAGGGGATGAGCTCGAGCGGCAGCGGCTTCTCGTAGGTGACGGTTTCCTTCTCCGGCTTCTTCAGGACCACTTCGAACGTGGCGGCGCGGACCTGCTTTTGCAGTTCAGCCGTGGGGGCAGCCGCGGCGGACGTGCCGGCGAGGGCGGCCCAGATCAGGAGCGTGGCGAACGCCTTGAAACCCGGCGTCAGCGCGCTGTGGCGATCCACGCCAGCGGACTCGGAAAACCCGTTCATAACCCCCGATGATGCCCGCTTGTGCGGGTCGCTCTTGTGATGCAAGCCTTAGAATAGTGGAGGCGACGATCGCTCACCACGCCTGAAGGCCCCGGAGCGCTCCTGGACGACCCCTACAACCTTACCCGCTTCGTCCTCGCCCAGGAGCGTATCTACGCACGGGTGCTGGCGGAGCTTGCGGCCGGCCACAAGAGCTCGCACTGGATGTGGTTCATCTTCCCGCAGCTTGACGGCCTCGGCAGCAGCACCACGGCGCGCGCCTTTGCCCTCTCCAGCCTGCAAGAAGCGCGCGCTTATCTCGCGCACCCCGTCCTCGGCGAGCGGCTGCGCGAGTGCACGCAGCAGGTCAATGGACTTAAGGGACTGGGCATCGGGGAGATTCTCGGCTACCCGGACGATCTTAAGTTTCGCTCCTGCATGACGCTGTTCGCGCACGCCGCGGCGCCGGCGGAAGAGCTCTTCGGCGCGGCGCTGCGTAAATACTTCGCCGGTGAGGAGGACCCCCTCACCCGCGCGCTGCTTACTTCGGCTTCTGGAACTTCAGGATGAACTGGTCGGTATGACCGCGGATGGCGCCGTCAAAGACCTTCTCGGTGTGCGGGTCGTCTTTGTTGCGCAGCACACCGCTCTCGCCGACGAACTTGAACCCTGCAGACTCCACCTCCTGTTTCACCGCATCCTCGTCGATGCGATGCAAGGTGGAGGTGTCGCGGAACCCGGAGCCGGGTTCGGCGGCGTGATCGAGCACGATGTAGATGCCGCCGGGCTTAAGCGCGTTGAACACCGCTTTGTCCAGATCCACGACGTTCAGCTCCTTCACGTTGTGAAAATCGTGGTAGTTCTGCGAGGTCCACACCACGTCCACGTTCTGCGGCAGGGCGATCGGTGTAACGCGCACCGACAGCGTGCTCACGACGACGTTGGCGTAGTGCGCATCGGAAGTCATCGGCGCCAGGCGCGCAGCGGGGTCCGGCGCATCCGCGGGAGCATTGGGCGACTTCGGGTTCGCAAGGGCGTACACCTTGCCCGTCGGGCCCACCACCGCGCTTAGCAGGCGCGTGAAATAGCCAGCCCCCGGGATCAGCTCCGCCACCTGTTCCCCAGGCTTGATGCCGGCGAAGGCGAGCGTCTCGGCGGGCTTGCGGTCCGCGTCGCGCTGCGTGTCCGCCTCCGGGCGGGCCTTGTCGGCCACGGCGGCTGCGATGTAGGGGGGCACTGCGAGTGTACGAGCGGTCGCCACGGCGGCCAGTGCCCCGATCGACAGGAGCGTGAGTGTGGCAAGGACGGATGTTCGATAGGTGGGCAGGAACATGAGCGGCCTCCTCAAACGGGGGGGCGCCACTTTAACAGCTCCGCGCGTGTACTCACTATCGCCGCGCGGCGTGTCCGACCGCGCGTTTCTCTCGTCTGGGCGAGTGCGCCTGGAGCGCAACGTCGGCCGTCAGCGAGAGTGTCGCAGTGGAACCTGCGAGCCAGGAACCGCTGCCGTGATGCCGTCGCACCGTGCGCGGTAGTGCCCCCTAGTGTTCATTGGACTCATCCAAAAAAGGCTTGCTGCGTACTGTAGCGCGTGCGCGATAAGTAAGATCACGCCGCGGCGGCGTACCGCGCGTTCTGTGTCAGAATCGCGCTCGCCACGCGCCGCCGTGTTTTTACAACTGTAAGCGAGCCTGCATGACCCGCCCGTTGCCCTCCCTGGTTCTGTCGATGCTCGTCTTGTCGCTCACGCCCGCCACCGCCGCCATCGCGAAAGCGAACGCCCCCGCGGAATCCATCAGCCACGAGGCGGAGAACGCGGTGGTGAAGGTGTTCTCTACCATGCGCCGGCCGGACATGGCGCGCCCGTGGACCAAGCAGCCGCCGCTTGAGGCCACCGGCAGCGGCGTCGTCATCGAAGGCAACCGCATCCTCACCAACGCGCACGTCGTGGCGTACGCAAGCCAGGTACAGGTGCAGGGCAATCAGTCGGGCGACAAGATCTCCGCGACCGTCGTCGCCTATGCCCCGGGCATCGATCTGGCGCTGCTGAAACTCGACGATGAGTCCTTCTTCAAGAGCCGCCCGCCGCTGCCGCGCGCCAAGAGCGTGCCGCGCATCAAGGACGCGGTGCTCGCGTATGGCTTCCCCACCGGTGGCACTTCGCTCTCGATCACGCGCGGCATCGTCTCGCGCATCGAGTTTGTGAGCTACGGGTACCTCAGCTCAGGCCTGCGCATCCAGATCGACGCCGCACTCAATCCCGGCAACAGCGGCGGACCTGCCGTCGCGGCCGGGCAGATGATCGGGCTCGCCTTCAGTCACCTGCAGGGCTCCGAGAACATCAGCTACATCATCCCGAACGAGGAAATCGACCTGTTCCTCAAGGACATGGCCGACGATGGGCGCTACGACGGCAAGCCCGGGCTCTACGATACGCTGCAGACCCTCGAGAACCCTGCCCTGCGCGGCTACCTGAAGCTTGATCCTGCCGTGAAAGGCATGATCGTCACGCATCCGGATGAGGGGGTGAAGAACAACCCCCTGAAGCAGTGGGACGTGCTCACAAAAATCGGCGACACGGACATCGACGACGAAGGCATGGTGAAGGTGAGCCAGGATCTGCGCGTGAGCTTTGCGTATCTGGTGCAGAAGATCGCCCGCGACGGCACGGTGCCGCTCACCCTGGTGCGCGCCGGTAAGAAGCAGACCGTGCAGATGCCCGTGCCGCAGCACCGCCCGCTCTTGGTCGAAGGGCTCCAGGGTGACTATCCCTCCTATTTCATCCTCGGCCCGGTGGTGTTTTCCCGCGCCACGCTCGAGTCGGTGGCGCTGCTGCGGGCACACATGGGGGTGAGCCCGCTCCTGGCACGCTTCGGCGATCCACCGAGCGCGGACCGCGAGGAACTCGTCATCATCGCCTCCCCCCTCTTCCCGCACGTGCTCTCCAAGGGTTACTCCAACCCGAGCGGCGAGATTGTGAGTGCGGTCAACGGCGTTCCGGTCAAGAGCTTCGCGCAGCTCGTGGCCTTTCTGCGCGACCTCAAGGACGAGTACGTGGTCATCGACTTCGACACGCGCTTCGCGGAGGGACTGGTGTTTCCGCGCGCCCAGATGGTGGCGGCCACGGATGAGATTCTCACCGACAACGGGGTCCGGGCGCAGGGCTCGCCGGACATGCTGAAGGTGTGGCAAGCCGGTAAATAAACGCAGGCTGGGCGCACTGGCGGCGCTTCAGGCACAGGATCGCGCTCGCCCAGAACCTGCCAGTCCTGATCCGTGCTCACTGCCGCTCGTGCAACTTGCGCGTGAGCAGCTCACGCACCTCCGGCCATTCTGCCGCGATCACCGAGTAGCGTGCCGAATCGCGCGGCTTAAGATCAGCGCTCAGCCGGTGCGCGCGCAGGATTCCTTCGAATTTTGCGCCGCCGCGCAGGAGCGCATCGCGCGAGCGCTCGTTGCGGGCATCGGTGTGGAAGCACACGCCGGCCACGTTCCACACCTCGAACGCGTGCGTGAGCATCAAGAGCTTCGCCTCGGTGTTGGTGGGGGTGCGGATCGCAATGGGACTGAGCCACGTGTAGCCGATCTCGCAGCTATCCGCGCGCGAGCTCATCAAGCGCGGGTGCCCGGCAGGCCAGGCCCAGCGCTCGATGAGAAAGAAGCGCGTCGAACCCAGTACCACCCCGTCGCTCTTGCGGACGGTGGCGAAGGGCAGCGTCGTGCCCGCGGCATGCCCCTTAAGCGCGCTCGCCACGTACTGCGTCATGCCCGGGAGCGTCTGCGGCACGGTGGTCCACTTGAAGAGTTCCACTTCGCTGCCGGCGGCGCCGAGCAGACCTTCGATGTGGCCGCGCGTGAGCGGCTCCAGGCGCACGTGGCTGCCTTCCAGTACCGGGTCGGGCGTAGGCATCGCGCTTCCCCTGCTGATAAAAAAACGGGTCGGCGCCCCGAGGCCGCCGACCCGTTTGATCTTACCCCACCTAACCGGCTCGAGCCTGTCAGGTGCAGCGCACCAACGCGAGCCTGAAGGATCAGCCCGCGGCGCTCTCCGACTCTTCTCCAACGCTCGCTTCTTCCGCATCCGGCAGTCCGCCGCCGACGTCCATGAAGCTGCGACGGTCGGTCCCCTCGAGCTTGCGGCGCCGCGAGGCATGGGCGGCGAAACCGGTGCCCGCGGGGATCAGCCGGCCGACGATGACGTTCTCCTTCAGACCGCGCAGGTCGTCCTTGAGGCCGCGCACCGCCGCTTCGGTCAACACGCGGGTGGTCTCCTGGAAGGAGGCCGCGGAGATGAACGACTCGGTGGCGAGAGAGGCCTTGGTGATGCCGAGCAGCACCGGCTGCAGGCGCGCCGCCTTCTTGCCATCGGTCTTGGCGCGATCGTTGATGTCGAGGGCGCGTGCGCGATCGAGCTGCTCACCGCGCAGCAACGCCGTCTCACCGGCCTCCTGCACCTCGGTCTTGCGCAGCATCTGACGGATGATGACCTCGATGTGCTTGTCGTTGATCTTCACGCCCTGCAAACGGTAGACGTCCTGGATCTCGCGCACGAGGTAGTTCGCCAGCGCCTCGACGCCCTGCAGGCGCAGGATGTCGTGCGGGTTGGGCTCGCCGTCGGCGATGACTTCACCGCGCTCCACGGTTTCACCCTCGAAGACGTTGAGCGTGCGCCACTTGGGGATCAGCTCCTCGTACTTCTCGCCGTCGTCACTCGTGATGATCAGACGCCGCTTGCCCTTGGTTTCCTTGCCAAAGCTCGCGGTGCCGGACTTCTCCGCCAGGATCGCCGGATCCTTCGGCTTGCGTGCCTCGAAGAGGTCCGCCACTCGCGGCAGACCGCCGGTGATGTCGCGCGTCTTGGAAGACTCCTGCGGGATGCGGGCGATGACGTCACCGACTGACACGCGTGCCCCGTCCTCGAGCGACACGAGCGCACCGGGCGGCAGCGTGTACACGGCCGGGATCTCGGTGTTGGCAAAGGTGACTTCCTTGCCCTTGGCGTTGACGAGCTTCATGGTGGCGCGCACG
Organism: uncultured Pseudomonadota bacterium; assembly: GCA_963850955.1. GTDB lineage: Bacteria > Pseudomonadota > Gammaproteobacteria > Steroidobacterales > Steroidobacteraceae > 13-2-20CM-66-19. The sequence continues at coordinate 1,154,839 of CAWKMW010000004.1, read as the reverse complement.
TCCTTGCCGCCGCGCTGCTTGGTATCCAGCACCACGGTGGAAGACAGGCCCGTCACATCATCGACCTGGGAAGTGACCGTGAGTCCGTCGACGAAGTCCTGGAACTTCACCATGCCGGCGACCTCGGTCACGACCGGGTGCGTATGCGGATCCCAGGTCGCCACCACCTGGCCGGAAGCCACGGTGGCGCCTTCCTTGACGCTGATCACGGCGCCGTAGGGGATCTTGTAGCGTTCACGCTCGCGGCCGAAGTCATCGACCACGCCGATCTCGCCCGAGCGCGAGGTCGCCACCAGGTGCCCCTTCTCGTGCTGCACCGTCTTGATGTGATGGAAGCGGATGAGGCCGCGGTTGCGAACCTCGACGGAGCTGGCCGCCGCGGCCCGCGATGCGGCACCACCGATGTGGAAGGTGCGCATGGTGAGCTGCGTGCCCGGCTCGCCGATCGACTGTGCGGCGATGACGCCCACGGCCTCGCCGATGGAGATCGGCCGGCCACGCGCAAGGTCACGTCCGTAGCAGCGCGAGCACACCCCGTAGCGGGTCTGGCAGGTGATCGGGGAGCGCACGCTGATCTGGTCCACGCCCTCGGTCTCAAGCAGCCGCACGAGCTTCTCATCCAGCAGCGTGCCGACCGGGATGAGCACCTCTTTGAGCGCCCCAGGCTTCATGATGTCTTCGGCGAGCACGCGGCCGAGCACGCGTTCACCCAACGCCTCCACGACATCGCCGCCCTCGACGAGCGGGGCCATGGCAAGCCCGTTGGTCGTGCCGCAGTCCTCTTCGGTGACCACCAGGTCCTGTGCCACGTCGACGAGGCGGCGGGTGAGGTAACCGGAGTTCGCCGTCTTCAACGCCGTGTCCGCGAGGCCCTTGCGAGCGCCGTGGGTGGAGATGAAGTACTGCAGCACGTTCAGGCCCTCACGGAAGTTCGCCGTGATCGGGGTCTCGATGATCGAGCCGTCGGGCTTGGCCATGAGGCCGCGCATTCCGGCGAGCTGGCGGATCTGGGCCGCGGAACCGCGGGCGCCGGAGTCGGCCATCATGAAGATCGAGTTGAAGGACTTCTGCTTGTGGCTCTTGCCGCGTGAGTCGGTCGCCTCTTCCGAGCCGAGCTTCTCCATCATGGCTTTCGCCACCTGGTCATTGGCACGCGACCAGATGTCGACCACCTTGTTGTAGCGCTCGCCGTTGGTGACCAAGCCTGAGGCGTACTGGTTCTGGATCTCCTTCACCTCATCGTCGGCGGAGGTCACGATGCGGGTCTTCTGCTCCGGGATGACGATGTCGTCGATGCCGAAGGAGACGCCGGCGCGCGTCGCGTAGTGAAAGCCGGTGTACATCAGCTGATCAGCGAACACCACGGTCTCCTTCAGACCGAGCGCGCGGTAGCACGCATTGATGGTCGCGGAGATCGCCTTCTTGGTCATGTCCTGGTTGATCAGGTCAAAAGACAGGCCGCGGGGCAGGATCTCGAACAGCAGAGCGCGCCCGACGGTAGTGTCGACGATGCGGGTACGCTCGGTGAGCGTGCCGCCCTCGCCACGGATATGCTCGCGCAGGCGCACCTTGCACTTGGCCTGCAGGTCCACGCCGCGGCTCTCGTAGGCGCGATGCACCTCACCGACGTCGTAGAAAGACATGCCTTCACCGCGCGCGCCGATGCGCTCACGCGTCATGTAGTAAAGACCGAGCACCACGTCCTGCGAGGGCACGATGATCGGATCGCCGTTGGCGGGCGAGAGGATGTTGTTGGAGGACATCATGAGCGCGCGGGCTTCCAGCTGCGCTTCGAGCGACAGCGGCACGTGCACGGCCATCTGGTCGCCGTCGAAGTCGGCGTTGAACGCCGTGCAGACGAGCGGGTGCAGCTGGATCGCCTTACCCTCGACCAGCAGCGGCTCGAACGCCTGAATGCCCAAGCGATGCAGTGTCGGCGCGCGGTTCAAGAGCACCGGATGCTCGCGGATCACCTCTTCGAGGATATCCCACACCTCCGGTCCCTCGCGCTCCACCAGGCGCTTGGCGGCCTTGATAGTGGAGGCTTCCCCACGCAGCTGCAGCTTCTGGAAGATGAAGGGCTTGAACAGCTCCAGCGCCATCTTCTTCGGCAGACCGCACTGGTGCAGGCGCAGCTGCGGCCCGACCACGATGACCGAGCGGCCCGAGTAGTCGACGCGCTTGCCGAGCAGGTTCTGGCGGAAGCGCCCCTGCTTACCCTTGATCATGTCGGCGAGGGACTTCAACGGGCGCTTGTTGGTGCCCGTGATGGCGCGTCCGCGCCGGCCGTTGTCGAGCAGCGCATCGACCGCTTCCTGCAGCATGCGCTTCTCATTGCGCACGATGATGTCGGGCGCGTTGAGCTCCAGCAGCCGCCGCAGGCGGTTGTTGCGGTTGATGACGCGACGGTACAGGTCGTTCAGGTCGGAGGTGGCAAAGCGCCCGCCATCGAGAGGCACGAGCGGACGCAGGTCCGGCGGCAGCACCGGCAGGACCGTCATGACCATCCATTCGGGCTTGTTGCCCGACTCGACGAACGACTCGATGAGCTTTAAGCGCTTGGAGAGGCGCTTGAGCTTCGTCTCCGAGGCGGTGCCGGCCATCTCCTCGCGGACCTTCACGATCTCCTGGGGCAGATCGATGGTGCGCATCAGCTCATACACGGCCTCCGCGCCCATGCGCGCGTCGAACTCATCGCCGTGCTCCTCGATCGCCTCGAGGTACATCTCATCCGTCAGCAGCTGGCCGCGCTGCATCGGGGTCATACCCGGGTCGATGACCACGAAGGCCTCGAAGTACAGCACGCGCTCGATCTCGCGCAGCGTCATGTCGAGCATGAGGCCGATGCGCGACGGGAGCGACTTCAGGAACCAGATGTGCGCGGTCGGGCTGGCGAGCTCGATGTGCCCCATGCGCTCGCGACGCACCTTCGACTGCGTCACTTCCACGCCGCACTTCTCGCACACCACGCCGCGGTGCTTGAGTCTCTTGTACTTGCCGCACAGGCACTCGTAGTCCTTCACCGGCCCGAAGATCTTGGCGCAGAAGAGGCCATCGCGCTCGGGCTTGAAGGTGCGATAGTTGATGGTCTCGGGCTTCTTGACCTCCCCGTACGACCAGGCGCGGATCATCTCAGGCGACGCAAGGCCGATCTTGATCGAATCAAAATGCTCGACCGGAGCGTGCTGCTTGAACAGTTTCAGTAGGTCTTTCATAACTTAGTCCTGCTCCAGTTCCATGTTGATGCCGAGTGAGCGGATTTCCTTCACCAAGACGTTGAAGGACTCCGGCATACCTGCATCCATCTGGTGATTGCCGTCGACGATGTTCTTGTACATCTTGGTGCGGCCGTTCACGTCATCGGACTTGACGGTCAGCATCTCCTGCAAGGTGTACGCGGCTCCGTAGGCCTCGAGCGCCCACACTTCCATCTCTCCGAAGCGCTGGCCGCCGAACTGCGCCTTGCCGCCCAGCGGCTGCTGCGTGACGAGGCTGTACGGTCCGGTGGAACGCGCGTGCATCTTGTCGTCGACCAGGTGGTTCAACTTCAGGATGTACATGTAGCCGACCGTCACCTGGCGCTCGAAGCGCTCGCCGGTGCGGCCGTCGTACAGGTAGGTCTGCCCATTGAGCGGCAGATCCGCAAGCTTGAGCATGCGCTTGATCTCCTGCTCGCTCGCCCCGTCAAACACCGGCGTCGCCATCGGCACGCCGTTGGTGAGGTTCTTCGCCAGCTGCGTGAGATCGCCGTCGTTGAGGCTATCGATCTCTTCCTTCTGGCCGCCGGTCTCGTTGTAGATCTGCTTGATGAAGCCGCGCAGGTCCGCGACCGCCGCCTGCTGCTCGAGCATGCGTCCGATCTTCAGTCCCACGCCCTTGGCCGCCCAGCCGAGGTGCGTTTCCAGCACCTGACCGACGTTCATGCGCGAGGGCACGCCGAGGGGGTTGAGCACGATATCCACCGGGGTACCGTCTTCCAGGTACGGCATGTCCTCCACCGGCACGATGGTGGAAATGACGCCCTTGTTGCCGTGGCGGCCGGCCATCTTGTCGCCCGGCTGTACGCGGCGCTTCACGGCGAGGTACACCTTCACCATCTTGAGCACGCCCGGGGCGAGGTCGTCGCCGGCGGTGATCTTCGCCTTCTTGTCATCCAGGCGCTTCTCGAACGCCTTGCGCTGCAGCTTCAGCCGCTCGGAGGAGGCCTCGAGCTGCGCGTTCGCGTCCTCATCCTCGAGGCGGATCTCGAACCACTCCTCGCGCGGCACATCATCCAGGTACTCGGCGGTGATCTTGGTGCCGCCCTTGAGCTTCTTCGGGCCGCCCGCGGCTGACTGGCCGAGCAGGTGTCCGCGCACGCGCTGGAAGAGGTCATCCTCCAGGATGCGCTGCTGGTCGGCGAAGTCCTTGCGCACGCGCTCGATCTCAGCCTTCTCGATCGAGAGCGCGCGCGAGTCCTTGTCGACCCCGTCGCGCGTGAAAACGCGCACGTCGATCACGGTGCCGTCCATGCCCGGGGGCACGCGCAGGCCGGTGTCCTTAACGTCGGAGGCCTTCTCGCCGAAGATAGCGCGCAGCAGCTTCTCCTCCGGGGTGAGCTGGGTTTCGCCCTTGGGCGTCACCTTGCCAACCAGGATGTCGCCCGCTTTGACTTCCGCGCCGATAAAGGCGATGCCCGCCTCATCGAGCTTGGCGAGCGCCGCATCACCGACGTTGGGGATATCGGCGGTGATTTCCTCAGGTCCCAACTTCGTGTCGCGCGCCACACAGGTAAGCTCCTCGATGTGGATGGTCGTGAAGCGGTCTTCCTGCACCACCCGCTCGGAGATGAGGATCGAGTCCTCAAAGTTGTAGCCGTTCCAGGGCATGAACGCGACCAGGAGGTTCTGCCCCAGGGCGAGTTCTCCTAAGTGCGTCGAGGGGCCATCCGCCAGCACATCGCCGCGCGCGATCACATCGCCCGCGTTCACCAGCGGGCGCTGGTTGATGCAGGTGTTCTGGTTGGAGCGGGTGTATTTGGTGAGGTTATAGATGTCCACGCCCGGCTCCCCGGCGGTGGTTTCCTCATCATTCACCCGCACCACGATGCGCGAGGCGTCGACGGAGTCAACCACTCCACCGCGCTTGGCGATGACCGTGACGCCCGAGTCGATCGCGACCGGGCGTTCCATGCCGGTGCCCACCAGCGGGGTCTCCGAGCGCAGCGTCGGCACCGCCTGGCGCTGCATGTTCGAACCCATGAGGGCGCGGTTGGCATCATCGTGCTCGAGGAACGGGATGAGCGAGGCGGCCACCGAGACGATCTGCTTGGGCGAGACGTCCATGTAGTTGATGCGCTCGCGCGGCATCAGCGTGAACTCGTTCTGGAAGCGACAGGAGACGAGCTCATCGGTCAGTTCGCCCTTGGGTCCGAGCACCGCGTTCGCCTGCGCGATCGCGTACTCGCCCTCCTCGATCGCCGAGAGGTAATCGATGCGGTCGGTCACGCGGCCGGCCTCCACGCGCCGGTACGGCGTCTCGAGGAAGCCGTAGTTGTTGGTGCGCGCGTACACAGACAGCGAGTTGATGAGGCCGATATTCGGACCTTCCGGGGTTTCGATCGGGCACACGCGCCCGTAGTGCGTCGGGTGTACGTCGCGCACTTCGAAGCCGGCACGCTCACGCGTCAGTCCGCCCGGGCCGAGTGCGGAGACGCGGCGCTTGTGGGTCACTTCCGAGAGCGGATTGTTCTGATCCATGAACTGCGAGAGCTGGGAGGAGCCGAAGAACTCCTTCACCGCCGCCGCCACGGGCTTGGCGTTGATCATCTCCTGTGGCATCAAAGGCTCAGTCTCAGCAATCGTGAGGCGTTCCTTGACGGCGCGCTCAACGCGCACCAGGCCGACGCGGAAGGCGTTCTCCGCCATCTCCCCGACGCTGCGCACGCGGCGGTTGCCGAGGTGATCGATGTCGTCCACCTGGCCGTTGCCGTTACGGATGTCGATCAGCACCTTGAGCACATCGATGATGTCGGACATCTCGCCGTACTCGGCCACCAGGCGCTTGGAGAGCTCATCGGTACGCGAGCTTGCGTACTTGAAGTCATAGAGAATGCCGGGGCCCAAGATCTCCTTGCGGCCCACGCGACGGTTGAACTTCATGCGCCCGACGCCGGAGAGATCGTAGCGCTCGGGGTTAAAGAACAGGTTCGCGAACAGGTTCTCGGCGGCATCCTTGGTGGGCGGCTCGCCCGGTCGCATCATGCGGTAGATCTCCACCAGCGCTTCCAGGCGCGTCTTGGTCGGATCCACGCGCAGCGTGTCGGAGATGTAGGCGCCGCGGTCAAGGTCGTTCACGTACAGCGTGTTGACCTGCGCGATGCCCGCCTCGATCAGCTTCTCGACGGATGCTGCGGTGAGCACCTCGTTGGCCTTGGCGAGGATCTCGCCGGTGTCGGTGTTGACCACGTCGTGGGCCAGCACCTTGCCGTACACGTACTCGCGCGGCACGCGCAGCCGCGTGACCTTGCCGTCTTCGAGCTGGCGCACGTGGCGGGCGGTGATGCGGCGGCCTTCCTCGACGATCACCTGATCGCCGATGCGGATCTCAAAGGTTGCAGTCTCCCCGCGCAGGCGCTGCGGCACCAGCTGCAGGGCCACCTCATCGCGGCTGATGAAGAAGGTATTGGTGTCGAAGAACGTAGCCAGGATCTCCGACTCGTTCATGCCGAGGGCGCGCAGGATGATCGTCACCGGGAGCTTGCGCCGCCGGTCGATGCGCGCGAACACACAGTCCTTCGGATCGAACTCGAAGTCGAGCCACGAGCCGCGATACGGAATGATGCGCGCCGAGAACAACAGCTTCCCCGAGGAGTGGGTCTTGCCGCGGTCGTGATCGAAGAACACCCCCGGTGAGCGGTGCAGCTGCGAGACGATGACGCGCTCGGTGCCGTTGATGACGAAGGTGCCGTTGTCGGTCATGAGCGGCAGCTCGCCTAAGTACACCTCCTGCTCACGCACGTCCTTGACCGGCTTCTTGGCGCCGGCGGCTTCCTTGTCGAGCACGATCAGGCGCACCTTCACGCGCAGCGGGGCCGCGTAGGTGAGCCCGCGCAGCTGGCACTCTTTGACGTCGAACACGGGCTCCCCGAGCCGGTAGCTGACGTACTCGAGAGAGGCGTTGCCGCTGTAGCTCGAGATCGGGAACACGCTGCGGAAGGCGGCGTGCAGACCGATCGGATCGCGGCTGTCTTCAGGCTTGTCGACCTGCAGAAACTTGCGATACGAGTCGAGCTGGATGGCCAGCAGGTAGGGCGTGTCGAGAATGCTCGCCTGCTTGCCAAAGTTCTTGCGGATGCGCTTCTTCTCGGTGAAGGAATAAGCCATCGGGTCACCTCAGGTTCGGCCCACCCCCGCCACGCGGAGGCAAGCCATCAGAAAAAATCGGGCGCGGTCGTCAAATCAAAAATCAAACAAAACAGCCCCTCCCCGCTCACAGCGCGCTAGAAGCGCACCGCAAGACGGAGAGGGGTGCGGCGCATGAAGGTCTACTTGACCTCCACCTTCGCGCCAGCGTCCTCAAGCTTCTTCTTCATCGTTTCGGAATCGGCCTTGTTCACGCCTTCCTTGACCGTCGAAGGCGCGCCTTCGACCAGGTCCTTCGCTTCCTTGAGGCCAAGGCCGGTGAGCTCGCGGATCACTTTGATCACGGTCACCTTCTTGTCCGCCGGATACTCCTTGAGGGTGACGGTGAATTCCGTCTTCTCCTCAACCGGAGCGGCAGCGGCTGCGCCGGCGCCGGCCGCGGCAGCGACCGCCACGGGGGCCGCCGCGGTGACGCCGAACTTCTTCTCCATGTCGGAGATCAGTTCGACGACTTCCATCAGCGTCATCTTGGAGATTGCATCGAGGATTTCGTCTTTGTTGACAGCCATTTCAGTACTCCTAATTTGGTTCTTAAGACAGTTAAGCGCCCGCGGCCTGTTTCTGGTCGCGTACCGCAGCAACGGTGCGGGCGAGCATCGCCGGCGGCTCCGCGAGCGTGCGCACGAACTTCTGGATCGGTGCCTTCATGACACCGAGCAGCATCGACAGCGCCTGTTCACGGGTCGGCAGACTCGCCACTTTCTCGAGCTGCGCGCCGGGCAGAACCTGCCCGCCGAGCGACACGAGGGTTGCCACGAGCTTCTCGTTCAGCTTCGCGAAGTCCTTCACCACGCGCGCCGCCGCGCCCGGATCGTCCTTCGAGAAGGCCAGAACCAGAGGCCCCTTGAGCTTCGGGCCCACCGACTCGAACGCAGTGCCGGCGAGTGCCTTGCGGGCCAGCGTGTTCTTAACCACACGCATGTACACGCCTGACTTTCGCGCCTTGCTCCGCAGTTCGGTCATCTGACCGACGGTAAGCCCGCGGTACTCGGCGGCCACGACCGACTGGGCTTTGGCAGCCACTTCGGCCACTTCCGCTACGAGTGCCTTCTTGTCTTCCAGGTTGAGTGCCATTCATTTCTCCTCATCGCCTGAAGATCACGATTGAAGCTGCCCATCCGTGAGCGGCTTCCCCTATCGACGGTGACCTCCACGCCTCGAGGAGTTCCTCGATGCGAAAAGCGGTTCACCATCTGCGCAGGCACTCCATTAAGAGGGCCGATTCCCTCGCCTGCGGTCTTCGATGATGGCCGGCACCTGTAAAGGGCACCGGCCCGCATCAAACCCAAAGGTCCGCGCCCTTTAAACGGCGCCGACCCTCATTAACTCAGTGTCGACTGATCCACCATCACGCCCGGACCCATGGTCGAGGAGAGCGTGACGCGCTTTAAATAAATGCCCTTCGAGCTCGCAGGCTTGGCCTTCTGCAGGTCCGCGATCAGCGCATGCAGGTTTTCCTTCAGCGCATTCACCTCGAAGGTCGCCTTGCCGATCGTGCAATGCACGATGCCCGCCTTGTCGACGCGGTAGGTGACCTGGCCGGACTTGGCGTTCTTCACCGCCGTCGCCACATCCGGGGTCACGGTGCCGACCTTAGGGTTCGGCATGAGCCCGCGCGGACCTAAGATCTGGCCGAGCTGGCCGACGACGCGCATGGCATCGGGGCTGGCGATGACGCGGTCGAAATTGATCTCACCCGCTTTCACCTGCGCGGCCAGATCCTCCAGGCCCACGATATCGGCGCCGGCGGCCTTGGCGAGCTCCTGGTTCTTGCCCGAGGTGAACACCGCCACGCGCACCGTCTTGCCCGTGCCGTGCGGCATCACGGTCGAGCCGCGCACCTGCTGGTCGGACTTGCTGGCATCGATGCCGAGGTTCACCGCCGCATCGACCGCCTCGGCGAACTTGGCGGTGGCGAATTCCTTCACCAGCTTCAGCGCCTCCTCCACCGGGTACTGCTTGCCGGGGGTGATCTTGTCCTTCCAGGCCTTCACACGCTTGGTAACGGCCATGACTACACCCCTTCCACGTCGACGCCCATGCTGCGCGCGCTGCCCGCAATGGTGCGGACCGCGGCGTCCAGATCGGCGGCGGTAAGGTCGGGCTGCTTCATCTTGGCAATCTCTTCCAGCTGCTTGCGGGAGATCTTGCCCACCTTGGCGGTATTGGGCGTGCCGGAGCCTTTTTCAATGCCGATCGCCTTTCTGATGAGCACGGCGGCCGGCGGGGTCTTCATGATGAACGTGAAACTGCGGTCGCTGTACACGGTGATGACCACCGGGATCGGCAACCCCTTCTCCATCTTCTGGGTCTGCGCATTGAACTGCTTGCAGAACTCCATGATGTTCACGCCCTGCTGACCCAGCGCCGGCCCGATCGGGGGCGAGGGGTTGGCAGAGCCGGCCGGCACCTGCAGCTTGACGTAACCTTGAACTTTCTTGGCCATGAATACCTCTCCTTAAGGTCCCAGCGCCTCGCGGCTCCCTTGAAAGGATCGTTGCTCCAAACACGCGGCTCGCGCCGCACCCGCGCGCCCCTGTTACGGGGCCCGCGCCACTCTCAGGCCTTTTCGACCTGGGAGAAATCCAGTTCCACGGGCGTCGAGCGCCCCAGAATCTGCACTGCCACCTGCAGGCGATTCTTCTCGTAATTCACGCTCTCCACGACGCCGTTGAAGTCGTTGAAGGGCCCGTGCACCACGCGCACCACCTCGCCGGGCTCGAACAGCACCTTCGGCCGCGGCTTGTCCACGCCCTCTTCCACGCGGCGCAGGATCTGGTTGGCTTCCTTGTCGGTGATGGCCGCCGGCTTCTCGGGCGTGCCGCCGATGAAGCCGAGCACCTTGGGCACATCGCGCACCAGGTGCCAGGTCTCCTCGTCCATCTCCATCTGCACCAGCACGTAGCCGGGGTAGAACTTGCGCTCGCTCTTTCTTTTCTGACCGTCGCGCATCTCGACCACTTCCTCGGTCGGCACGAGGATCTCGCCGAAGCGCGGCTCGAGTCCCGCGCGCGCGATACGCTCTTTGAGCGACTCGGCGACCCGGTGCTCGAAATTCGAGTAGGCGTGCACGACATACCATCTCAGCGCCACTGTTAGCTCCCCGAGTTCGTCCAAAAGCGCGTCGCCCAGGCGAGCAACAGGTCCAGCAGCCAGAAAAAGATTCCGGCCAGCGTCACGAAGATAAATACCGCCACCGTGGTCTTGCCGGTCTCCTCGCGGGTCGGCCACACGACCTTGCGCAGCTCCACGCGCGCCGCTTCCGAGAAGGCCCACAGGCGCTTACCGTAGCCGGAGACTGCGATCACCCCGGCGCCGAGCACTAAACCTGCCACCACGCAGCCCCAGCGCAGCCACACGTTCTCGAGCAGGTAGTAGCCGACAATGCCCGCGGCCACGAACAAGATCGCGACCACGAGTTTGGCGACGTCCGCGGAACTCGCCGCGTCCTGTATTTTGCTGTCGTCTGTCATATCAACCGATGGCAGGCCAGGAGGGAATCGAACCCCCAACCTGCGGTTTTGGAGACCGCCGCTCTGCCAATTGAGCTACTGGCCTGCGTTAAAAACTTACTTCAGGATCTTGGAGACGACGCCCGCGCCGACGGTTTTGCCGCCCTCACGGATCGCAAAGCGCAGTCCCTCTTCCATGGCGATCGGGCTGATCAGCTCGACCGTCATCTTGATGTTGTCCCCGGGCATGACCATCTCCACCCCCGTGGGCAGCTCGATGAGCCCCGTCACATCGGTCGTACGGAAGTAAAACTGCGGCCGGTACCCTTTGAAGAACGGCGTGTGCCGCCCGCCTTCTTCCTTGGACAGCACGTACACCTCGCACTCAAAGTTCGTGTGCGGGGTGATCGAGCCGGGCTTCGCCAGCACCTGCCCGCGCTCGACTTCCTCGCGCTTGGTGCCGCGCAGCAGCACCCCGACGTTATCCCCCGCCTGCCCCTCATCCAGGAGCTTGCGAAACATCTCCACCCCCGTGCAGGTGGTCTTCACCGTGGCCTTTAAGCCGACGATCTCCACCTCATCGTTCACCTTCACGATCCCGCGCTCGATACGCCCCGTCACCACCGTGCCGCGCCCGGAGATCGAAAACACATCCTCCACCGGCATCAAAAAGGGCTTGTCGACCTCGCGCTTGGGCACCGGGATGTACTTGTCCATCTCCTCCACCAGCTTCACCACGGAGGGCACGCCGATCTCGCTCTTGTCCCCCTCGAGCGCCTTTAAGGCCGAGCCGATGATGATCGGGGTCTTGTCGCCGGGAAACTTGTAGGTCGTGAGTAGCTCGCGCACCTCCATCTCCACCAGCTCAAGCAACTCCTTGTCATCGACCATGTCCGCCTTGTTCATGTACACCACGATGTACGGCACGCCCACCTGGCGCGCCAGAAGAATGTGCTCGCGCGTCTGCGGCATCGGACCATCGGCGGCCGACACCACCAGAATCGCCCCATCCATCTGCGCCGCCCCGGTGATCATGTTCTTCACGTAATCCGCATGCCCCGGGCAGTCCACGTGCGCGTAATGGCGGTTCTTGCTCTGATACTCCACGTGCGCGGTGGAGATCGTGATGCCGCGCGCCTTCTCCTCGGGGGCCTTGTCGATCTGGTCGTACGCCATGAACGTGCCGCCGTAGGTCTCGGCCATCACCTTCGTCAACGCCGCCGTCAGCGTCGTCTTGCCGTGATCCACGTGACCAATCGTGCCTACGTTTACGTGCGGCTTGTTGCGCTCGAATTTCTCTTTGGACATGGAAGGTTCCTCAAGATGGTCCGCCACGCTTCATGGGGCGCGGCGTCAGCAAATTCCCGTCACACCCGACACTCAATCAACACCGCGGTGTTACCCGCTCAACTGGAGCCCACGACCGGAATCGAACCGGTGACCTCGTCCTTACCAAGGACGTGCTCTACCGACTGAGCTACATGGGCCTTACGTCGAGCTCAGCTTCCGACAGCAACACAACGCTGGAGCGGGTAGTGGGAATCGAACCCACGTCATCAGCTTGGAAGGCTGAGGTTCTACCATTGAACTACACCCGCGCTGATGGCGTTCCGCATCTACCGCCACCTCCACCGCAGGGGTTCCTTCCTCCTCAACCCGTAACTGGTGGAGGGGGAAGGATTCGAACCTTCGAAGGCGTAAGCCGGCAGATTTACAGTCTGCTCCCGTTGGCCGCTTGGGTACCCCTCCGCTAAACGAGCCGCGTATTGTGATTTCGAGGCCCTGGAGTGTCAATGCATCATTGGCCCGTTATTTGCTGGGGAGCCGCCTTCGGGGTCGCCCCGAGCCGCCCCGCGCAGGCCCGGCGGCCGGCCGCGGCATCCCCGGCGCGGGTGGTGAGCGGGCCCTAAGCCCGGCCGCCCGATCCAGCTGCCCGAGGGTCTCACCCGTGATCATCCGAGAGTCCCCAGGGCGCATATCGCGGGGCAGCTCTATGGGGCCGTAGCGGATGCGAAGCAAGCGGCTGACCTCGAATCCGACCGCGTTCCACAGCCGCCGCACTTCGCGGTTGCGCCCCTCGTGCAGGACAACCCTGAAGGTGCTGTGGCTGGTATCCCCGGCCTCCGCGTCCGCCGGCTCGACCCGGTCAAAGCGGGCCGGACCGTCCTCCAGGGGCACCCCGTCCAGGAGCTGCTGCAGCACTTCCCGACCCGGGCGCCCGCGCAGCCGTACGAGGTACTCGCGCTCGACTTCGCTGGAGGGGTGCATCAGGCGGTGGGCGAGTTCCCCGTCGGTGGTCAGGAGGAGGACGCCGGAGGTATTCACATCGAGGCGCCCGACGTTGATCCACCGCCCGGCCTGCGGCGGTGGAAGTCGCTCGAACGCCGTGGGACGCTCCTGCGGGTCCTTGCGCGTGGTGACCTCGCCGACGGGCTTGTAATAAAGGAGTAGCTCGTGCCCGCCCGCGCCTGTGGCGCCGAGCTCGAGCTTGCGACCATCCAGGCGGATGTCGTCGGCGGGACCTGCGCGGTCGCCGAGCTGGGCCGTGCGACCCCCGACGGTGAGGCGCCCGGCACGGATCCATTCTTCGACCGTGCGGCGCGAGCCCAAGCCGGCGCCCGCCAAGAGCTTCTGCAATCTGATCATGCGATCATAACAATCGGATCTCTAGAGATACCGCGGCGATCCTTGCCGGATCCGCCGCCGGCGGCGTAGAAGGGCGCATCATGATCTACGACAGCATTCTCGGCACGATCGGCAAGACCCCCATCGTCCGCATCAACCGCCTTGCACCCAAGAACGTCACGATGTACGTGAAGTGCGAGTTCTTCAACCCGCTTGCTTCGGTCAAGGACCGCCTTGCGATCGGTATCATCGAGGATGCGGAGCGAAGCGGGGCCTTGAAGCCCGGCCAGACGGTCGTCGAGGCCACCTCCGGGAACACCGGCATCGCGCTCGCCATGGTGTGCGCTGCCAAGGGCTACCCCTTCGTCGCGGTCATGACGGAGACTTTCTCCATCGAGCGCCGCAAGACGATGCGCATGCTCGGTGCCAAGGTCATCCTCACGCCGGCCGCCGAGCGCGGCACCGGCATGGTGAAAAAGGCTGCGGAGCTGGCGAAGAAGCACGGCTGGTTCCTCGCGCGACAGTTCGAGAACGAGGCCAATCCCGCCTACCACCGCAACAGCACAGGCCCCGAGATCCTCCTCGACTTCGTCGGCAAGCGCCTCGATTACTTCGTCACCGGCTGGGGCACGGGCGGCACGCTCACCGGGGCCGGGGAGATGCTTCGCCTGGCGCGCCCGGAGGTGAAGATCATCGCCACCGAGCCTGCAGGGGCCTCGCTTCTCTCCGGCAAGCCGTGGGCCCCGCACAAGATCCAGGGCTGGACCCCGGATTTCGTGCCGGCGGTGCTCAAGAAAGAGGTCGCGCACCAGATCGTACCGGTCACCGACCAGGAGGCGCTCGAGAACTCCCGAGCGCTTGCGGCGAAGGAGGGCATCTTCTGCGGCATCTCCTCCGGCGGCACGTTCGCTGCCGCGCTGAAGGTCGCCACCGAGGCGCCCCAGGGCTCGGTGATCCTCGCGATGCTGCCCGATACGGGCGAGCGCTATCTCTCGACCGTGCTGTTCGAAGGCATCGCCGAGGGCAGCGATCCGGAGCCCTGAAGCGCTTTGCGCAGCCCTTCTCCGGTTGAGGTCCCTTTGGATGCGCGCCGCTACGCCTCGCTCCCCGATCCGTTTCCGATGTGGCGCGGCGGCGAACTGCACGGCGCGCGCATCGCCTACGAAACCTGGGGCACGCTGAACGAGCGGCGCGACAACGCGCTCCTGCTCTTTACCGGGCTCTCCCCGACCGCGCACGCGGCCTCATCGCCCGAGGATCCGAGCGAGGGCTGGTGGCAGGGAATGGTCGGACCGAACCTCGCGCTCGATTCGCGGCGCTTCTTCATCATTTGCGTCAATTCCCTCGGCAGCTGCTTCGGCTCGACAGGACCTGCGTCCGAGAATCCGGCAACCGGCAAGGCGTATCGGCTGAGCTTTCCGGACCTTTCGGTCGAGGACATCGCGCGCGCCGGCTATGAGACCGCGCGCTCGCTCGGCATCGAGCGGCTCGACACGGTGATGGGGCCCTCGCTCGGCGGCATGGTGGTGCTCGCCTACGCGGCCATGTTTCCGCACGCGGCGCGGCGCATGGTGTGCATCTCCGGCACGCTGGCAGCGGCGCCGTTTGCGATCGCGCTGCGCTCGATCCAGCGCGAGGCGATCACCACGGATCCGGCCTGGAAGGGCGGTGACTACAGCGCCGATCACCCGCCTGCCACCGGGCAGCGCATTGCGCGCAAGCTCGGTACCGTGACCTATCGCTCGGCCGTGGAATGGCAACAGCGCTTCGGGCGCGAGCCCATCCGTCCTGACATGGCGAGCACGGACCCCTTTGCCTCGGAGTTTGCGGTGCAGGGGTATCTGGAGTCGCTGGCGCGCAAGTGGACGAGCGCTTACGACCCCAACTGCTACCTGTACCTCTCGCGCGCCATGGATCGGTTCGAACTGAGCAAGCACGGGGAGCCGGTGGCCCTCTTCCGCGCGGCCCGGCTTGAGTCCGCCCTGGTAATCGGGGTGCAGTCGGATCTGCTTTTTTCCATCAGCGAACAGCAGGCGATCGCCGCCATGCTCACGAGTGCCGGGGTGGCGACGCGCTTCGTGCCGCTGCCGTGTATCGAAGGGCACGATGCGTTTCTGGTGGACCTCAAGACTTTCGGGCGCCACATCGGCGCGTTCCTGCAAAATCCTGACCATCGTGGGGTGGCATCGCGGGTGAGCGGCGAAAAAGATCCGTCCCCATAACGCCACGAATTAAGTTCACTCAACCCCGGTCGCCCGCTACGACAGAGGCATAATGTGGGGCGGCAAACGAGAAAAACGAGACGCCGTCGAGAGCGCAAGAGTGGAACGTCGTCTGCATACCAGGCATCGGGCCCGCACCATCGTCTACATCACCGTGCCCGGTGGTCGACGCAAACTGTGCAAGGCGGTCAATCTGTCCGCCACGGGCGTGTTCATCGAGACCTCCAATCTCGGTCTGCGCAAGGGCCAACAAGTAGTGCTGTCCTTCGCCATCAACCTCGGCACGATCACCAAGCTGCACCGGCGCACCGCGGTTGTTGCGCATGTCTCGCGTGGCGGCACCGGGCTCATGATGGAAACTTTCGCGCAGGCGGGCGGCTGACGCTGCGTCCTCAGGACGCTTCGCTCTTTAAGCGCTTATAGAACACAGTCGTCGCACACAGTCCGCCGCCGGGCCAGAGCGCGTAATCCGGAATCACACCCACGCGCTGCCAGCCGGCCCGTGCGTAGAGGCGCTCCGCGTCCGCGCTCGCGGTATCGAGCACGAGCAGTGTCTTGCCCGCGGCTCGGGCGGCCTCTTCCACCGCCGCGAGCAGCAGCGCCCCTACCCCCTGACGCCGGCCGCGCCGGTCCACGAGCATCTTCGCCACATCCGCGCGGTGCGGCTGGTTTTCCGGTTGCTGCAGAGCAAGGGTCACGGTGCCCACGATCTCGCCCGAACCTGCGACCGCGGCGAGGACCAGGCACTCCTTACGCTCGACGGCGCCAGCGGCGGCGCGCCAGTAGTCGGCTGCTTTCTCAGGAGACATCGGCAGCATGAAGCTGACGGAAGCCCCGCCCTGCACGCAGTCGTTGAGGACGGCGGCTAGACCTGCGATCTCGCGCTCTTCCAGGCGCTCGAGTCGGCGAATCTTCATCCCGTGGGGCACACACCGATAATAAGCGTGACCTTCAGGGCGCGCGAGAAACGTAATACCCGCTCCGACTTCTTAGCGCTCACCGGGGCGGTTACCATGAGGAGCGCCGTGCCTACACTGACCAGGAGCTTCCGACATGTCGTGCGCTCATTCCCCCTCCCGTCGCCTGTTCCTCCGACGCCTGAGCGTAGCCGTCTCGCTCCTACCCCTGGCCGCCGCGGCGACGCGCGCCGCCCACGCCAGCGATGCGGCGCTCTTGGCGGCGAATTCCCCCGAGGCCAAGGCTGTGCGTTACACGGAGGACGCGAAGAGCGCCAAGGGCGCCGCGCCGGGGAACACCTGCGCCAACTGCGCCCTCTACCAGGGGACCAATGGGTCGAGCCAGGGGCCGTGCCAGATCTTTCCGGGCAAACAAGTGAAGGCGGCGGGCTGGTGCAGTTCCTGGGCCGCACAGATGTAAAAGGCCCGCGGCGATGTCGGTTTTCGCCTGTGCTCAATCGACATCAGGGTAAGGCGGTGAGGGATTGAGTCCCAACAGCTGCCCTCACCTCACCTCATCTTCCAATTTAAGGAGTCTGCCATGGCGAGTTTCATGCTGCTGCTGCACCGCTCTTCGGATTATTCCCGTCCGCTCGCGGCGAACCCGAGCGACTACACCTCTATCACGCGCGAGTACATGGACTGGGCAGACCGTGTGCGCGGCCAAGGCCAGCTGAAGGCCGGCAACAAGCTCACCGACGAGGCGGGCCGGATTCTCAAATCCCAGAGCGGGCGCGTATCAACGACGGACGGACCGTACGCGGAGAGCAAGGAGATCGTCGGCGGCTTCTTTGTGATCTCCGCGGGCGACTACGCGGAGGCCTGCCGGATCGCCGCAAGCTGCCCGCACCTCAAATACGGCAGCCACATCGAGGTGCGCCAGGTACAGGAGCTGTAAGAGCGCGCGCATGCCCGCAGCAGAGGCCCAGCTGGAAGCTCTGTTCCGGCGCGAAGCCGGCCCCATCAGCGCCTGGCTGGTGCGTCTGCTCGGGCCAGCGCGGCTCGCGCTCATCGAAGACGCCGTGCAGGACGCCTTCAGCGCAGCGCTCGCGCAGTGGCCGTTCGAGGGCACGCCGCAGAAGCCGGCAGCGTGGCTCGCGGTCGCGGCGCGCAACAAGGCGCTCGATCGCATCCGCAGCGCAGCGCGCCTTGACTCCCTGGATCCTGCGGATGAAGCGGCGGCCTGGCGCCTCGGCTTCTCCAACCCCGAGGACACGGGCAAAGCCGATGACACGCTCGCGCTGATCTTCCTCGCCTGTCATCCGGCCCTGAGTGCCGCCGAGCAGACGATGCTCACGCTGCAGACGGTGTGCGGCTTCAATCCGCGGGAGATCGCGCGCGCCTATCTGTCCACGCCGGAAGCGGTCACGCAGCGCCTGGTGCGCGCCAAGCGCCGCATCCGCGAGCTCAAGCCCGCCTTCGAGATCCCCGAAGGGGGCGAGCTCGCCGAGCGGCTGCCCGCGCTCCGGAACGCGATCTACCAGTTGTTCAACGGCGGCTACACCGCCGCGGAGGGCGAGGCGCTCATGCGCCGGGAGCTGTGCGCCGAGAGCCTGCGGCTCGTGTCACTCTTGTGCGAGCATCCGGCGACGGCCACCGGCGAGACGCACGCGCTCGCAGCTCTCGTGTGCTTTCACCACGCCCGTGCCGCGGCACGCACGGCCGAGGAAGGGGCTCTGGTGCTGCTCGAGGAGCAAGACCGCACGCGCTGGGATTACGCGCTCATCCACAAGGGGTTTGCGCACCTGAAATGCGCGATGTCTTCAGCGACACTCACCGCGCTGCACCTGGAAGCGGGGATCGCCTCGGTGCACGTGAGCGCTGCGCGCTTTGCCGACACCGACTGGGAGTCACTCGAGCGTTACTACGGCGCGCTGCTCGAGCTCAGACCAACCGTCGTTGTGCGGGTCAACGCGGCCCTGGTGAGTGCCTATGCGCACGGGGCGGCGGTGGGGCTGGCGCAGCTCGAGGAGCTCGCGGGCAATGCCAGCCTCGGTGACTATGCGCCCTATCACGCCACGCGCGGCGAGCTGCTGAAAAGGCTCGGGCGTCACGCCGAGGCGGCGGATGCGCTGCGCCGGGCGCTCACCTGCCCGATCAACGGCGCAGAGCGCGCACACCTGTCCGCCGAGCTGACCGAGGTTGCGCGCAGTCCTGCCGCCTCGGTCGGCCTGAATTAGTCAGTCATAGCACCGGCCGCTCTTACGACGAACGGGGCGGTCTGAATCCGACACCGTGGCCGCGGATTGAGCCATCAGCGCTTAAGTCACTGAAAGCGCTTGAAATTGAAATGCCATTGCGAGCACGCTTGGGCCCCATGGCCCAACACGCAGATTACTGGCCGCTACGCTTCATCGGCGTTGAAGCCGCCAGCGGCGTCGTACTGTTGATTGCTGCTGCGCTCGCGCTCGGCTGGGAGAACTCGCCCTGGGCATTTAGCTATGAAGCGCTGTGGCACCTGAAACTCGGCTTTGGCATCGCGCAGTACCTGCCCGCGAGCGACCTGCACTTTTGGGTGAACGACGGGCTGATGACGGTGTTCTTCCTGGTCGTCGGACTGGAGATCCGTCGCGAGATTCACGATGGCTCGCTGTCGGATCCGAAGGTCGCGGCGCTGCCGATGATCGCCGCGGTGGGCGGCGTCCTCGTGCCGGCCCTCCTCTACGTGCTCCTCAACGCCGATCCGGTCACGCGCCGCGGCTGGGCGATTCCGACCGCGACCGACATCGCCTTCGCGGTCGGGATCCTATCGCTCGTCGGCAAAGGCGTCCCCTCGGCGCTGCGCATGCTGCTCCTGACGCTCGCCATCATCGATGACATCGCCGCCATTCTCGTGATCGCCTTTGTCTATTCGAGCGGCATCAACTATGCGGGCCTGGGCCTGGTCGCCGCGGGCGTGGTGCTGGTTCTTCTCATGCAACGGCTGGGCATCCGCTGGGCGCTCGCATACATCATTCCCGGCGCCCTCATGTGGTACGGGATGCTCAGCGCCGGCATGCATCCGACGCTCGCCGGCGTGCTCTTAGGGCTCTTGACCCCCGCGAGGGCGAACTATGGCCGTCACAAGTGTATCGATCCGACCGCTGCTGCGCCGGTTGAAACGGTCGAGGCCGCGCTGCATCCGTGGGTGGCCTTCGCGATCATGCCGCTCTTTGCGCTCGCCAACGCGGGGGTGAGTCTTTCCGGGCTCAACCTCTCCGCCGGTCAGCCACTCACGGTCGCCGCCGGCATCGTGGCCGGTCTCGTGCTCGGCAAGCCCATCGGCATTGTGCTCGCAGCGCTCGCCGCGGTGAGTCTCAAGGTCTGCACGCTCCCCGAGGACGTGGCCTGGCGCCACATGGTGCTGCTGGGTCTTCTGGGCGGGATCGGCTTCACGATGTCGATCTTCATCTCCAATCTTGCGTTCAGGGATCCGGTGTTGCTCTCGGCCGCGAAGTTCGCCGTGCTCATCGCCTCTGGCGCAGCCGCCGTCCTCGGACTCTTGCTCGGGCGGCTGCAGCCGAAGGCGCAGCCGGCTCTGAGTGGCGCGTGAGTCCCTAGTAGGGATGACTCAAGCCCCACACGTACGCGGAAAGGGCGAAGAGTTGCTCGGGCGTTAGCGGCGCGCCGCCATCGGCGGTTGAGTGTGCCAGATTATGTAGACCGCCCCGACGGAAGCCGGACCTGGGCTCTCCGCAGGCTTCGTGGCCGTACATTCCCGACTCGCTGTCTTCGCTATTTAACATCGCAGTCACAAAATGGCGCACTGCGGAAACGACTGCTACAGTGACGGCATGGACAGACGCTCGGCGCCGGCAATGGCTTCGAAGCGTACTAATAAAAGGCAGCGCGCCGCGGCGAGATGAACCTCGAATGCGGCGCGGATAAGAATGATGAGGGATCACGCGATGATGAAGTTCAAACCACTCTTGCGAACACTCGGTGCTCTTGGCTGGCTCAGTATGTTGGCCGCGCATGCCAGCACTGCGGCGGCGGGAACGCCGCTGCCGCCAAGTGTATTCACCAACGACATCACGCTCTTCGGTGCAGATCAGTGCCCGGGCAGCACGAACGCCTCGACCGACGGCTACTGCTTCTCGGGGACGAGCGAGGCGCACAGCAACGGCGGCGTGCCGGGGAGCCCCGGCTTCGACCCGAGCGCGCCGCCTGGCACGCACGTGTCCGCCACTGCGACGAGCGCCGGAATCGCATCCCAGGGCGCCATGACCTACGATTTTCGGGTGGGCGGACCGGCGGTGCCGAACGGGCAGATTGCCGTCGACATCATCAGCAGCGGGATGGCTTCCGTCACCGGTACGGGTTCAGCGTCGGCGTTTCTCTTGGTGACGGATGAGGGCTCCGGCAGCAACGACGAAGGCGTGGTCGACACCCACTTCGACAGCGTGACCTGCAGGGGGGCAAACTGCCTCACGATCGGCAGTTCCTGGAACCAGGCCGATGACTTGTGTCTGACCCAGGGCTCCGTGTACCAGATCACCATCGACACGCACGCGTTGGCATTCACCAACAACACTCTGGCCAGTGCCGCCGTCGACCCGCGCATCGTGGTCGATCCGGTCACCGGTGGTTCGACGCTGCCGTGCTACCAGCCGCCCAACCCGAGCGCCTACGTGATCGAGGTGAGTCCGGGGGCCTCGACTGGCAGCACCGGGGTTCCGGAGCCCGGGACGCTTGCCCTGCTTGCGCTCGGCATGCTCGGCCTCGGTGCGCAGCGACGCCGGACGCTGCGCGCCGCGCGCCTCGCGCCGTAAGTTACTCGGGCAGAGCCAGCTTCTTGATGAGCGCTGCGTAGCGCGGATCGCCCGTCAGGGACTTGAGCAGCGGATCGACCTTGATGCTGACGAGGTCGCCGTCGCGTTCCGTATAAGCCCGCTCCAGCCACTCGAAGGCTGGCTTTGATTCGCCGCGGAAGGCGTAGACGGTCGCGATGCGATACGGGGCATCCTTCTGGAACTTGGCCAGGAGTTCTGCGAGCGCCGCGTCGGATTCAGCGCGCTTGCCGAGCGCGTAGTTGACGATCGCGAGCCCCTCGAGCCGCCAGCCATCGTCGGACTCGCGACCCATTTCCGCCAGCGCCGCTTCGTTCTTGCCCTGCGATAGCAGCGCCAGCCCCAACCCGTTGTGCATGTAGACGCCGTTGGGCTTCAGGTCCAACGCCTTGCGAAACGCGGTTTCCGCTTCCGCGAGCTTGCCTTCCGCGTAGTACGTGATGCCGAGGTTGCTGTACGAGGAGGCGTGCAGCGGGTCACGCGCGAGCGCCTCTTGGAACAAAGTGGCGGCCCGGGCGGTGTGACCGAGCGCGAGTTCCAGGTAGCCGCTCGCGACCAGTACCGTCGCATTGCCCGGGTCGTACTCGAGCGCCTGTTTGAATTCCTTATCCGCCGCCGCCCAGTCCCAGTCGATATTCATGTGGATGAGACCGAGCGCGACGTGGGCGCGCGCGCTCTTCGGATCGAGCTTGAGTGCCTCTGCGGCCGCCTCGCGCGCCTTGGCGAGGGCTTCGTCGACGGAAACCAAGCCGCGGCTCGCGACGTCGCTGTAAGCGAACGAAAGCTCGGTCCAGCTCGGCTCATAGCTCGGATCAAGCTCAATGGCCCGGTGCAGGAAGTCGATCGCCTTTTCCAGACTCTCCTTGTTGTGCTGATCGGCGAAGTAATGACCCTGCAGGTAGAGGTTGTAGGCCTCTGAGCTCTTGGGCGTCGCGCGCGTCGGCAGCGCGCCGCCGAGGAGGGCGACCTTGAGTGCCTGCACGACCGCGCCTGCAATTTCATCCTGCAGCTTAAAGATGTCGCCGAGATCGCGGTCGTAGGTCTCCGACCACAGGTGATAGCCGCTGTCGGCGCGAATAAGCTGCGCGGTGATGCGCACGCGCGTCCCGGACTTGCGCACACTGCCTTCCAGCACGTGCGCAACATGTAGTTTCTTGGCGATAGTCTGGATGTCTTCCGGCTTGTTCTTGAAGGCAAACGCCGAGGTGCGCGCTGCGACCCGCAGCTCCGGAATCTTCGCCAGAAGATCCAGCAACTCCTCCGCCAGCCCGTCGGAGAGATATTCCTGGTCCTTGGTCTGACTCATGTCGACAAACGGCAGCACCGCGATCGAGCGCTGGGCGACGACCGCTCCGGGCTGCGCCTCACCGCTTTCCTCCTGAGCCACGTCGGCCACCGGTTCCGCAACGTGCTTGGCAAACCAGAAGTGGTACACAAGAAAATACACGAGCATGACGCCAAGCACCGCGAGGATCGCGCGGTTGAGGCGCTGACCGGTCCTTTGCAACAACGACCGTCGGTGGTCGACGGACGAGGTGGGCTTTAAACCCTCCGGGGTAACTTCGTAGATCCAGGCAGCGAGAACCGCAAGCGGAAAGCCGAGCGCCATGCAGATGACGACCAGCCGATTGACCCACTCGGGCACCCCAAGCATGTGAAACACCACATGCACCGGCTCGAGGATGATCCAGGAGATGCCGATGTAGAGGAGCGCGACGCGGCCGACATTGCGGCGGCGGAGCTTTTCCAGAAACTTGTGATGAGCCGGCGGCCCGAGAAGACGGGCCGCGGAGCGAGCGTCAGCGGGCGCAGCGGCGGCGGGCGCGGAACCGTCGACTGGCTCCGGTGTTGACGGCGAGGAGCCGGCGCGGTCTGGGCCCTGTCCTTCCGACGCCATCTTAAACGGTTTCCTCAACACGCAAGCCGGGGAGGCGCGCAGGATGCGCCTTTTGAGCCCGCGACGGCAACGGGCTTCGCGCGGCGAGCGCTACAATCCGGCTTCCGGAACCGACTTTCCTGGCCCGCGTGACGGTGAGATCACCGAAGTGGCGGTCTGTCATCTGTGCGCCTTAGGCTATGTCAACCTCGCCGGTGCGGCGCAGTCAGCCGCAGACGCGGGCGCGGTTTGAGGATCACGTGATGTGCCGAAAATCGTTGCAGTTGCTCTTGATGTTCCCGGCCCTCTGGCTTCTCGCACCATTGTGGGTCGCTTACGCCGCCCCCGGCGATGCACCCCCGAGATTCGAGGTGCCGGGGAGCGCAGCGGGTACTCCCCTGGTGTTCGTCGTGTACGGCGATACGCGCTTCACCGAGCGCAGTCAGGTCGCCAACGCGCTCGCGCGGCGTGCGCTCGTCGGCCAAATCGCCCGCGAAAATCCGGCCGCGATTCTGATCGGTGGGGACCTTGTCTACGAAGGCAGCCATCCGGTGGATTACGACACGTACAAAAACGAGACACAGGTGTGGACCGACCACAAAATCCCGGTATTTCCTGCTCTGGGGAATCACGAGTTCAAGGGTTGCCCTGAGGATCTAACCCCCTGTCTTGAAAACTGGTGGAAGGCGAGCCCGCTGCCGCTGCGGCCCTATCGGTGGTACTCCGTGAGTATCGGGCCGACGCTCTTGGCCCTGATGCTGGATTCGGATTCCGCGCTCAAACCGGGGAGTGAGCAGCGGGAATGGTTTGAAAGGCAGATCCTCGGCGCTGACCAGCGCATCAAATTCATACTGATCGTGTTGCACTACCCCCCGGCCCGGGACCCCGTGTATCCGTCGGCTAAAGACGAAAAAGAGGTGGCGCGCTACCTGGCCAAAAAGGCCGGCTCCTTACGCGCCCGGGTCGTCGTCGTCGGCAGCCACGTGCACAACTACGAACGCTACTATCGAAACGGCGTCACCTACCTCGTCAGCGGCGGCGGCGGCGCCCCGCCGGTGCCGGCCTTTCGCATGTTTGGTGAGAAATCCAAGTTGAAGACCTCGGTGAACTTTCACTACATCCGCTTCACGCTAGAGAAAGACCGACTGACCGGGACCATGGTCCGGTTTGACGCCGACGATAAAGGCGCTGATCCGTGGACGGAGCCGGACCGCTTTGAAGTCAGGGCCAAGAACTAGTTTCCGCGGCACCGAGGGTGCCAAGGGGCGCTCTCAGCGTGTCAGCGAACGTGTTGGAGGCCCTGTGCGGCAGCGATGCCGGTCTTCTTCTGCGCACACACCCGCAGACGCGTCACCCCAAGCGATGGACGCGGATGAGCGGCCCCAAGCTAGGCTTGCGCTGCACTGTGCTGTGACCCGCGATACCCCTCCAAGCAGGATTCCCGAAGCGTTGCACCGCCCCCGTACCCTGATTGCACGGAGCTCACCATGACGATGACCTCGCAGGAACGCAGCGCCGCCGTTGACCTTGCCAACCACTGGAGCCGGATGACACGCGCGAAGCGCGCCGCGCAATTTAATCGACTGCCGCGCGGAGCGCAGGACGACTTCTTTCTGGGGCTCGATACTCATGGTCGGGCCGAACTCCTGCGGGCGCTGCCGGAAACCGAGCGTCGCGTGTGGATGCGCTTGCTCCCACCCCAGGAGGCTGCAGATGTCGTACAGCAGGTCCGCGAGAGCGAGCGGCCTCAGCTCCTGGAGCTACTTGATGAGGCGACGCGGCCGGAAGTGAATGCCTTGCTGGCGTTCAAGGAGGACGAAGCGGGCGGCCTCATGAGTCCGCGCTTTGCGCGCCTTCGCGTCGATGCTCCCCTCGAAGAAGCCCTCGCCTACCTCAAACAGCAGGCTCCCCATCTCAAGGACATCGAAGAGGCCTTCGTTCTCGATCAGGACCAACACCTGGTCGGGGTGGTGTCCCTGTCCGAACTGTTTCTGGGTGATTGCCACAAGCGCGTCCGTGAGGTCATGCGCACGGATTTCGCTACGGTCGACCCGTATATGGATCAGGAGCAGGTCGCGCGCGCGCTGCGCAGAAGTCATCTGCATGCCATCCCCGTCGTCGATGCCGAGAAGCACATGGTCGGGATCGTGACGGTGGACGACATCGTCGACGTCATCGACGAAGAAGCCAGTGAGGACATGCAGAAGGTGGGTGGCATGGAGGCTTTGGATGAGCCTTACCTCGAGACTGGCTTCTTCGAGCTGATCAAGAAACGCGCGGGCTGGCTGGCGATTTTGTTCCTGGGCGAAATGCTCACCGCCACGGCGCTCGGGTACTTTGAGGGCGAGCTCGACAAGGCGGTCGTGCTGGCACTGTTTCTGCCGTTGATCATCAGCAGCGGCGGCAACTCCGGTTCGCAGGCGACGACGCTTGTCATTCGGGCAATGGCGCTCGGCGAAGTGGCGTTGCGCGATTGGTTTCGTGTCATCAGGCGCGAATTGCTCGCCGGCATCGCCCTCGGCTGCATACTTGCCGCGATCGGCATGACTCGGATAGTGGCCTGGCAGGGGCTGTTCGGATCCTATGGCCAACACTACATCGTATTGGCGCTCACGATTGCGTTCAGCCTGATCGGTGTAGTGATGTTCGGCACAGTTGCGGGGGCAACGTTGCCTTTCATTCTGAGGCGTGTCGGACTGGATCCGGCGAGCGCGTCGGCCCCGTTCGTCGCAACACTGGTCGACGTCACAGGCCTGATAATCTATTTCACCGTAGCAAAGGTTGTGCTCACGGGAACACTGTTGTGAGGTGCTGTCGATGCCGAAAGCTCTGGCAAAGTCTTCCTCACGAACCATTGCGCCCGGTCTGGATGGCTAAAGTTTCCCCAAGAAGCCCACCAAGGCCGCGAGAACAACTCGCGTGCTGCCAAAGATGGTGATGAGTTGCGACGTGATCTCTGAGCGTCAGCATCTCCTGTATAAGGGTGCAGGCTCAGCATCAACACGGAAAGGCTAGCGAGGCAGGCAGGGAGGCCGGATGGTGCGATGCAACATAAATGCCGCCGCAACGCTTCCCGGTCAAATTCGTATTTCAGTGGCTGGCAGGCACGCGACTCGATCTGGCCGAGTGAACAGCGCACGGGGCGCCACCTGATTGGAGCCTCACAGGAGTCACGGAAAGTCGCGAATGCTGAAGCCGCGAAAATTCCTGCCACTCCACCTCGGACCCCCGACACAAAAACTCATACCGAGCAACGGGTTGAGCGTCTCTTGGGCGCCCACGAATCTCGCTTCCGCGGCTAAATCAGCTTAAAGTGACGCGAGGTAATCACTTCCAAACCCTCAAAGAAGGGTTGTGCTCGTGAGGCGGCGACTACGCATCTTTGTTTCCTCTCCCGGCGACGTCAAAGCGGCGCGCGAAATCGCGGCGCTGACAATCGAGCGCCTGGCGCAGGATTACGCGCGGTTCCTCACAGTCGAGCCCTACCTGTGGGAATTCGAGGCGATGGTGGCTTCCGGACATTTCCAGGACTCCATCGAGCCGCCGAGTGCCTTCGACGTTGTCGTACTTATCGTCTGGTCGCGCTTGGGAACGCCCATGCCGGAGCGCACGGCGGTTCGCGAATATCGTGGCCTCGACGGGCGCGCTCCGGTGACGGGCACGGAGTGGGAATTCGAGGAAGCGTTCCAAGCGGCGAAACTGACGGGTGCGCCCGATCTCCTGGTCTACCGAAGCCTGAAACCCGCTCCGTTTGACACCTGCGACCCAGGACGTTTCGAGGAGCAGTCGCAACAACTTCGGGCCTTGAACAGCTTCTGGGAACGGCATTTCGTCAATCAAGCTCAGTTCATTGGCGCCTACACCTCGTTCACGAGCGATGCCGAATTCGCAACCGCCCTGGAGAATCATCTCCGTAAGCTCATCGAGCGGCATATCGCTGCGCTGCGCGCCGCCCAAGGCGACACGGCCACCAAGGCGTGGACGCAGGCCCCCTTTCGCGGCCTTGAGGCCTACGAGTTCGAGCATGCGCCGATCTTCTTCGGTCAGGATGAGGCCCTTGCCAAAGCGATGCTGCAGCTGACCGCAAATGCGGAGGCCGGATCGCCCTTTCTGCTGGTCTTGGGTGCGAGCGGCTCGGGCAAATCCTCGCTGGTAAAGGCGGGCATCCTGCCGAAATTATTTGTTCCGCGACGCATAGCAGGCCACGCATTTCTGCGACGGGTCGTATTTCGGCCCAGCGATGCGCAGGACGGCGAGGATCTCCTGCATGCGCTGGCACGCCGGCTGACGACACAGGTGAGCGAGCAAGAGGGTTTGTCGGAGCTGATCGGTCACGGACAATCGGTCGAGAGCCTGGCGGCTCACCTTCGCAGCGCCACAGCCGCCCCCGCGTACCCCATCGAGACGGCGCTGGGCCAAATCTCCGTTCAGGCGCGCGAATCGGGCCGGATGTTGGACTACGAGAGCGCGAGGCTCGTCCTCGTTGTCGATCAGCTCGAAGAGCTGTTCGCGAATGATCGCCTGGCGTCAAGTGAACGAGCGCAGTTCATCGAGCTTTTGGCCGGTCTCGTACGCTCCGGTCGTGTGTGGGTCGTTGCGACGATGCGCAAGGACTTCTGGCACCGGACCGACAAGACGCCGGAGCTGGCACGCCTGTCGGAGGGCCATGGTCGGCTCGAACTGCTGCCGCCGGGGCCTGCACACTTGAGCCAGATGATCCGGCGGCCGGCGGAAGCTGCGGGGGTGAGCTTCGAAGTACACGGCACGACCAACGTGCCGCTCAATGATGTGATCGCCGAAGAGGTCGCGCGCGAGCCCGGCACGCTGCCGCTGCTTTCCTATCTTCTGGATCAGCTTTATCGCAGCGACGTCGCAGAAGCGAACGGGCACGTGCTGACCTACGCGACTTACGAAGGCCTCGGCAGGCTGGAGGGCGCGATTGCGACCAAGGCCGAAGCGGTCCTGGAGCGGTGTGCACCGGAAGTCCGCCAAGCACTCGGCTCGGTACTGTTTTCGCTCGTGTCGATGGGTACGGCCGCAGGCGACGTCGAACACCCCGTGGCGCGCCGAGTGCCGCTATCGACGTTCGCCGCGGACACGCCGCGCCGACGACTGATGGAGGCCTTTCTAGATTCCGACGCGCGTCTGTTGGTGAGCGATGCGGAAACCGGCGGCAACCCGACGGTGCGCGTCGCCCATGAAGCGCTCATCTCCGGTTGGGCGCGCGCTCGTGACTACGTTGTAAGTAATGGCGAAGCGCTCAAGATCCGGCGCCGGCTCGAGGAGCGGTATGCGCGCTGGCGCGCGCTGCAAGACGGGCAGCGTGCTCCGGGTCACGACAAGACCAAGGCGGCATGGCGCAGGCGGCGCCGCTCGGAAGCGGGTTTGCTGCGTGACCTCGACGTGGCCGATGGGCGACGGCTACTTCAGGGGCATCGCGCTGACACCGAACCCTACCTCGTCAATTATATTGAACGCTCAATCACAAACGAAAAGTGGAATCGTTTTCGCAAAGTTCCCGTGCTCGCTGCGACCGTCTTGCTGGCGCTCACCTCGGCCTATCTTTGGTATCGCAATTACGAACAATCGGGGCCGGCGATTGCATTCGATCAGCTCTCGCTCGCCGATCGCCGCCAGATCAAGGCGGATATCGCGGACGGAAAGCGGGAATTCGATTTCTACGAACGGCAGGGTATCGGCGATGCGCTCAACGACGCCCTGGATCACTTCGCGGATGCGTACAGCCGCCAAAAGGGCAACCGCGATGCGGTGAAAGGACTGAGGATCGTCGCTCAAGAGATGCTCAAACGGGTGCGCGGCGACCCCGTCGCCCTGCACGAGCTCGCGAACAATCTCGCACAGCATAGCGAGTACCTCAAAACCTATCCGCCCGTGATGGACGCGATGAGCGCCGCGGTGACGGCGGCAGATACTCAGGTGACGAGCCGCATATCCGTTGCCAAGCAGCCCGTCACTAAATGACTCGCGAACTTGCCATGACCACGCCTACTGGTTCGTCCCGCCGAGCACGGGTGTCGCGCCGATTGCTGCCGATGGTAGGCGCGCTGGCCTACCTCTTCGGATCCTGCGCCTCTGCGCCATCACCGTCCGAAGTGACCGCCGCGAACAACGGCATCGTTCGCCGCGCAGACTTAGAGATCGTCGACTGCCTGCTTCCCGGCCAAGTGCGTCAACTCGGCAATACGTCATATCTGACGCCGCGGCGGCCCACCCATACGACGGCCGGCGATTGCCGTATCAGAGGCGGTGAATATGTGGCTTACGACCGCGCGGATTTGAAATCCGCTCTGGGCGTCTGGATGCCCGCGGCACAGGCCGGTGATCCGGAGGCGCAGACAAACGTCGCCGACATTTATGAACGCGGCCTCGGGGTGGCGCCGAATTATGAACTGGCTGCGATGTGGTATCAAAAAGCGGCGGATGAGAACTACACGCGAGCGATTTTCGATCTCGGCTCGCTCTACGAGCAAGGACTCGGCGTTCCACAGGACAAGCTCAAGGCACTCAATCTGTATCGACAAGCGTGGGGCCTGCCGAAGGACAGTGTGATCTATCAATCGGCGGCGAACGCCGAGCAAGAGGCGCTGCGAACCGAGCTGCAAGAGCAGCTTGCCGAAAAGGATAAGCAATTGAAACTGCTGCAGCTGCAGCTGACGACGCTGCAGAAACAGCTGGCTGGTCAGGCCGGTCGCGGCGCCGAGACAACCCAAGAAATCGCCGACTTGAAGCAATGGATCGCGCGCCTTGAGGCTGAGCGCAAGACCAGCGATGAAAAGCTCGCGGCGCTTCCGAGGCTACGCGGCCC
Organism: uncultured Pseudomonadota bacterium; assembly: GCA_963850955.1. GTDB lineage: Bacteria > Pseudomonadota > Gammaproteobacteria > Steroidobacterales > Steroidobacteraceae > 13-2-20CM-66-19. The sequence continues at coordinate 1,124,710 of CAWKMW010000004.1, read as the reverse complement.
GATCACAAGCGCGCCAGCGCCCACGAGCGATCCGACGGCGGTCATTCGGTTTGCCGCGGGCATGAATTTCGGGAGGTATTACGCACTGATTATTGGTAACCAGCACTACCGATTGATTGACAGCTTGCAAACGCCGCTGAACGATGCGGCGCGTGTTGGAAAGGTGCTTCGCGAGAAATACGGCTTCACTGTACAAATTCTAGAGGACTCCGACGACGTCGGAATGCTCAAGGCGCTCATTGACCTGCAGGGCGTACTCAAGCCCGACGACAATTTATTGATTTACTACGCGGGCCACGGGGCACGTCAGCACACAAGTTTCGTACAAGTGGGCTATTGGTTACCTATTAATGCCTATGCGCCGCCCAGTGATTTATATTGGATCCAGAACGAACAAATCACCGCGCATATAGCGCTGCTCGCCGCCAAACGGATACTCGTCGTGGCGGATTCGTGTTACGCGGGCCTGCTGTCCACGGATCCGAGCTATCTGTTTGCCCGCGGCGACAGCGGCTACTCGAAGGAATATATCGCCTACAAATTGCCGAAGCGTTCAAGGCTATTGATTTCCTCGGGTGGCGATGATCCCGTCCTCGACAACGGCGGCGACGTAGATTCCGTTTTCGCCCACGCCTTTATCAGTGCCCTCGAGGCTAACCAGGGCGTTTTGTCCACCCCGGAGCTCTTTGCCGATCTTTTGAAACGGGTGGCCACGGCGCAGAACAAATTTGTGCAAACGCCGCAGTTCAAATCGATCAACGGGGCCGGCAATGAATTCGGTGATTTTTTCTTCGTGCCGAAGGATCTGAAGTTTTAATCGGCGGTAAGAACCCGACCCGGACGCCTTCCGTCCCGCCGCGTATCGATGCGCTTGAAAAAGGAAGAACGGTCCGCTCCTGCGGGGCCGCGGACGGCGGTCAGCGCCCTATCAGCAGCGGCCCTGGGGGTCAGCTGGGGCACCTATTGGCGGTTTGGCCCACGGGACGGCCCAAGCCTCTGTCGATCGATTGGTCACCCCGAGCGCGACGAGGATCGACCCGAAACTGATTTGCCCTGTCGCGGTGGCCCGAGCCCTTGGTGCTACCTTTCGAGTTCTTCACGCACCTGATGCAGCACTGAGGGCCACTCTGTCTCCCAGCAGCAAACGTGGTCAAAGCCAACATACCGTCTTACCCGATCAGGCGGCACGCGCTGCAGGTAACGTTGCGTCGCGCTATAGGGAACGTTCGTGTCGCGCTCTCCAACAAGGTGCCACTCCTGCACATTTCTCGGCAGAGGCGGCTCCAGGGTCGGGTTGAGACCGGTCAATGGTGCGTAACCGTGAAGCTGTGTCCAGGCATCCGGATCGAGGTTCGCCGCGATCGTGACTACGCCGACAACCTGAGGCATGTGGGGCGCCATGAGCATAACCAGCGTCCCGCCGCCGCTGTATCCGACGAGCAGTATCTTCGCTACCTGGTGAGCTTCGGCATAGTTATCCGCTGCGGCTACCATGCTGGCGACGATGTCTGCCGCGTAGCGGTCTGAGGTCCAATCTCGTGCAGAACAGGGAGCCTTTCGCTGCAGCCCGAAATAGCACGGCCGACCCAGATATAAAACGGAATGCGGTGTCTCCACGGCCAGTTTGAGTGCAAGGGGTACACGCGGTGTTGGATCCGAAGCGACCCGCATTCCGGTACGTCCCCAGGGGCTACCGTCGCCGTCGACAATGAGGATGAGCAAGCCTTCCCTTCCGCTCGCACGTGCGAACGCGCGATGTGAGAACGCTGTGCCCGGAAGAAGCAGAGATTCGAGACCTCCCCGCTGCGCAATGCGCTCAGCGTGTTCGAGGGGGGTTGTGCAGCCCGCCATCGTCAACGCAGCGGCAACGCACAGCACACCCACCCGGCATGCGCCGCGCGATAAATCGAGAATCCGCACGGCCGCCCGACAGCTACTTCCCCGGGGCATCGCGCACCCTTGACACCGGCTTATAGAGGAGACTAATTTGGCTCCGCAGCGCGTCAATGACAAGCTGACTCCAATAGAAGCGCGCCGCCAGGGAGTCCATGTGTTCAGCTCGACCCACAGGGTAGGGGCTTCGAGCCTTTGTTGTGGCGTCGGCCAGAACCGACGCCAATCAGATGCGCGGGCCTTTGCTGCCCTAACCCTGTCGCTTACCAGCTTAGGCGTCGACGCACAAACCTCTGCCGGCAGCACGACCGTACAGGGCAGCTTGGTTCAGTTGGTCACTACTGCGCCGCCGGGAACTTTCAACGAGCTTGAGCAGCTGTCGGCGATTGCGAACCAGGCGTCGTACAACTTTCTGACTGCGAATCCCCATGGCAGCCTCTACTGCAGTCCGACGCTAACCGGCCCTTCGGCTACCTGTAACAAACAGCAGTTCCTGGTCTTCGACAATGTGCGCGAGCTTGTGCAGTCGGCCAACGAGTTGCTGAACAATGGCCAGCCCACGCGCTACAGTCTGCATACCGACGATCAGGGCCTTGGCTTCGCGCTGCGCTGGACGGCGGGAGAGAATCTGGCGGCGCCCGGGTCGGTTGGAACCGAGTTTGCCAACGGGCAACTCGCGAGCGTTGCCGCCCGGGTTGACGCCCTGCGTCTCGGTGCGAGCGGTTTTTCGCTCAGCGGCTTCAACCTGCGACCGGATGGGAGCACGGCGGTCGGGTTTAACGCGCCGCTCGCCTTAGGTGGCGGCGCGAGCGCCGACAGCACTGATGTTGGCATCGCTTCTCGCTGGGGCGGCTTTCTCAACGGCGGTTACGGCTACGGCTTCCGGCAGCCTTCGGTGCTCGAGGATGCCTTCGCCTTCGACAGTACGGACGCAACGCTCGGCGTTGACTACCGCTTCACTCGCCGCTTAGTGCTGGGTGCCAGCGCGAGCTACACGCATCAAAGCGTCGATTTCGACACCGAGCGCAGCGTCGCGGGTGGCGGTTTCAGCTCCAACGGCTACGGTGTCCTTCTGTATGGGCTCTATGAGTGGGAAGGACCTTACATCACCGCCTCAGCGGGCTGGCAGCGCAGCAACCTCAACGAGACCCGGCTCATCACCTATCCCTCGTTCAACATCGCGGTGCCATCGACGTCTGCGACCGCCCAGGGCTCGACCCACACCAACTCTTTGATCGCGTCGTTTTCAGCCGGCTGGTCATTCACGCGCGGCGCAGCGGCCGTCGACCCCTTTGTGAGTGTCGACTACCGTCACATCGATCTGTCAGGATTCCAGGAAACCAGCGTCAACAACCCCGAAGCCGTGGGGGCGGGACAGACCTCGGGATTTGCCCTTGATTACGCCCCGGAAACGTACCGCATTGGCGACTCTGCGGTCGGTTTGAGTCTGCGCTACACGTTCACGCCCCGGTTCGGGGTCATCGTGCCGTACGCGCGCGCTGAGTACCATCACGTCTTCGGCGCAAACACTTACACGGTCGTGGCTGCCTTCAGTCCGATCGCGGGCGGCGGCGCGCAGTTCGAATTGCCGACCGACCCTGCCGCCGAGCATTTTTACGTGTTTGCAGGCGGGCTCTCGATGGTGCTCAGGCACGGGATCCAGGCCTTTGCGCAATTCCAGACGACCGCCTCGATGCAGTACGTCACTAGTCGGCTGATCAGCGCAGGAATCCGTGTTGAGCTGTGAATAACAGCCGGGCACACGTGAGGTAGACTCTATGCGGCCGCGGTGGAGACGGTTGGCGATAGTCGGCGCCCTGGTGCTGGGGGCTTGCAACGACGGTAGTGAGGTTGGGAACCTGCCCCAGGGAGCCCCGACCGCGAGCGCCGCGACCATCGGTCAGCCATTCACCACAGACACCGGCGGCGTGATGCACACCATGGTGCGAGCCGGTGCCGACGTCGTGCTCAGTGGCGGGAACAGCGAGGCCGGCCCGGATGATACCGGAATCCCGATCATCAAATGGACCTGGCAACAGCTCAATCCGGGTGCTTATGCCGTTGACCTTGTCAGGCGCTCAAGCAGCGTCTCGTCGTTCACCGCGCCGCAAGTCACCACCGCGACGCTGCTGACATTCCAGCTCACGGTAGCGACCGCTGGCGGTGCCTCTGCAACCACACAAGCGCAGGTAACGGTCGTGCCGGTACGGGATGAGGATCACTTCCTCACTTTTCCGAACACGCAGGACACATTTACTGTCAGCGCCATCACTAATGCGGCGTTGCCAGCATCTTCACAGGCGTCTGCCGGCGCAACGGTCCCCTATACGATCACCGTGACGAAGCTCGTCAGCTACACCGACAGCAATTTCGTACCGCACACCCGCGTGCCCGTCGGCGCGCCGAAGCTCTACAACGGCGGCTGGTCCACGGTGCTCGGCAGCGGCGGACCCAACTGCGCAGATACCCGCAATCCACAAACCGTGATTCCCATCCCGAGGTTGAATCTTGATGACTTTGTATACAACAGCGCCGGCCAGAGCACCGGCATGCGCCTGTCGGATGTCATGCAGACCGCGGACATTGACCGCGATCCGGCCGACCCCAAAATTCCGCCCGCGTTGGTCGAGGCTCAGATTCAGATTGAGGCAACCGGCCCCCTTCCCGCCGGCACCACAGCGGCACTCTGCATAGTAGGGAATCCCAATCTGCCCCAGGTCAGCGTCGCGACCATCACGGCCGATGCGCTGACGGCTGCCTCGAACGGTTCCGAGGACCTGTTCGACACCAGTGCTTCGGCGCATAAGTACTACGCAACCATCGACCCGGCTGGGAGCCGCGCTACGTTGAGCGCGTGGCTTTCGGTCAATGGGTTCAATCCCAATGTATCAGGCTGGGCGGCGGACGCGCACGCGATCTATACCAACAACTACGACCTGGGTCTCGGCCGTGACATGTACATGAAGGTGGGTACCTGCGACTCCGGCTACGGTGCCTCACCTGTGTCGCAATTCGGCACTCAAGCCCTGAGCGCAGCGACTGCACAATCGCTGCATCAGCTGATCGGTCACTGCGATGTCGCAGCGGTGGTCGTGAACTACGTCGGCGTGCAGGCGGCCGCCGAGCACCTCAATACGATTGTCGCGGTCGCGATGGAATACAGCGCCTCACCCGGAAATCCAGCGCGCTTCACAAAGTTCTACGTGTTCGCGCCCGACACGCGCAGCGGTGAACTGCAACGCGTTACCAGCGTGGACCTCGATCATCGCGGCCAGAAGTCCGTGCCGCAGTCCTGTGTGGTGTGTCACGGGGGCATTCCGGCGACGCCCGTCGCCTTGAGTTTCGCGCCCAACTATCCAAGCACGGCGCCGAAAGGCTCCCCCGCCGGTGATGTTGGTGCGGGCTTCCTGCCCTGGGACCTGGATGCGTTCTTTTATTCCGACACCGACCCGGGTTTTTCACAGAAGCCGGAGGACGCGGCCCTGAAGGCCCAATACACGCAAAGCAACCAGCTGGTGCCTCTGAAGCTTCTCAACGTCGCTGCGTACCTCACCATGGATGATCCGAACCGCTTTGCGCTCGAGCGCGAGCTGGTCGAGGGCTGGTATGGTGGACCGGGTTTGCCGGGAGCGTACTACGGCTCGTTCGTGCCGCCGGGTTGGCAACCCGGCGGCGCGAACGATAACCCCGCGGACTCGGTAACTTTGTATACCAATGCGTTTGCGCGCGGTTGCCGCATGTGCCACATCATGCAGGCGCCGCCTGCCGGAGTAGATCCGCGCACGCCGCCCATGTGCGCCAAGACCGCCAACCCGCAAGCCGGCCAAGTGCCCATGGGTTGTTTCTGGGAATTTGAGAACGCAAGCGGCCTCGCTCAGCTTGTGGGCGGCGGCGTGATGCCGTTTGCGCGCAGAACTTCAGACCGCTTCTGGGTACAGCCGGATGGTTCTACAAGCGCCGGCGCTGTGTTGCAGAGTCACTTCGCCGAGCAAACGCCGAAGGTCGCCATCCCGACTCCGGGCACATCGATTGCCCTGTTCACCGCTTCGCCCGCGCCGGCGTCGGCGGATGTCGGCAACGCTGTGATGCTCAACGCGCTCACGAGCGACTTCCCCGACGAAGTGTCCTGGACCCTCAGCGCCTGCTCGGGCACGGTGAGCAATCCTGGTAAGTGCGAGCGATCGTTGCCGGTCGTAGGCGCCCGGAGCGTACTTGCCGGTTTTTTCGTGGACGATGCTGTTACCTTTCAGCTTACCTTGTCCTTGGACAATGGCCAATGCGTAGACGATGCTCAATGCGTCGCCACAAGCTTCTTTTCCGTGCCGGCGATTACGCCGCAATTTGTTTCGAACGCGGCGCTGAGCCTGCAGCTCGGCTCAGTGACGTCGGTGTCGCTTTCGGCTCTGATCAGTCAATATGGCAACGGCCCCATCGCGAACAACCAGGTCTTGCTGCAACCGGGCCCGGGGCTGAGCGTTCAACCGATCGCGTGCACGACACCTCCGTATGGCTGCACCCTCGCCAGTTTGCCCAGCAGTGGCTTCACCTTGCAGTCGACCGGCAATCTGACAATAACGTCATCCTTAAGCATTACAGTCACCGGGCTGGGCACGCACTCGCAGAATTCCGAATCGCTCCCCGTTACCGTATCCGCCGCCCTCCAGGCGCCAATCCAAACAATAGTCTTGTCGCCCCCCGTCGCCGCAAACTTAGGGCAACCGTCAAATCCAGGCGGACCGCAGGCCTACAATCTACTTATCGCCGTCGACCCAATGGGTACTGCATTTCCGAACTGTCAGCCGGGGACTCTGCAGGTCATAAACGTCAGCTATACCGGTGCTCGCGCCTCCGCGGCCCTTTTCGCCCCGAACTCGCAGATCTTGTCCTACACGCCACAGCCCGGGTTTGCGACCTATAGCCACGCTGGTGTGCCTCAGAGCGTACCGAATGGCCAAGAGACTTTGTCGTACCAGCTGACCTGCACCGCGCTGAATAGCACGGTGCAGACATCGCCAAATTCAGGTCAATTCGTGATTCCCGTCCAAGCGCGGGTTACCTTCGCAGACCTTCAGAACGTATGGAATGCGCCGAGCACCGGGCACTGTAACGGCTGTCACAATACGATCAACCCACAGACACAAAATTACGTGGGGCCGCCATTGGGTCAGGCCACCTATAGCGTGCTATCGACGGGGACGACTCACGACAGCATCTGCGACATGTCGCAGCCAAGCCCGATATGCTCGGCTCCGGATTCTCATCAAAGTGCCGGCGGAGCCGTTGCCTTCGTTGATTTATCTTCGCTGCAGCAATCGCCACCAAACCTAGGTTCCGTGCCGAACAGCGCTCTGCTGTGCTGGCCGCAGGAAGGGTGTTCCGGGAATATTCACCTGGGCGGGAAGGTCACAACGCCGAGTTCAGCCTTAACCACAATACAGTACTGGATCGAGGACGGCGCCAACCATTTCTGACGCAGACGCGCTACGCCTGGGCATCGCATCTCGACGCTGAAAGCTCTTGCGACATCGGCTCAATCTCGATGGGAACGAGTAGGTGAGACAAAAGACCCACCGCCAATTCTCCGGTCTCACGTCGCGCAGCTGAGTTGCCGGTGACGCTGACCTGCGGCGAGGTGGGTTCGTGGTCGCCACTTCGCTGCGAGCCCAGACGGTAACCATCGATGTCAGCCCCCAGCCGGTTCCCCGTCCCGCGGCTCGCGCTCCACTAGGTCGGCGAAAACGCCAGCAGCCACGCAGTCGCGCGACAAACAACAACGGTGTTGCGGCTTGGGCGCATTTCGCCGTTCCATGGTTCGCAAGCACCCTACTAACCGGGGGGTCCGTGCGCACTTCCATCCTGTTTTGCCTGCACCGTTCCGGACATCCCGGTGTACGTCACGATCCGGATCACCACGAGATCCGCAACCCTACCTTTACCTTTAACCGCACCGGGCACGTAGAACAAACGCACGCAGTTGTAGCCGAGTCCTTTCGAACCGACGTAGGGAATGACGCCCTCCAGCCGCAGCGTGCGCGAATCGTCAAGGCTGCGGCGAGCCGTCTCGATCATCGTCTGGTAGGTGTCCTTGTGCGTCGGATCCCACGCCGGAAGCCCGGCGATGCCGGCGACCTCGACCTTACCCATGGGAATTAAATTGACACCCTGCCAGCCGTCCGCGAGGTAGCCCGAGGAGAAATCGATCGAGAAGTGGGCCAGGTGAGACTTGCCCTCGCGGTCACGCAGATACCGCGGACGCACGGAGAATTCCGGCAGCTTCCCCAGTGGTGTCGAGAGCGTATGCGCGGAACCGGGCCCCCAGCTGTCATTCAACCTCACGTACGTGTCGATCCAGTGATTCACGGTGACTCCTCGGGCCTGTGTGTAATGGCGACCTTCGCGGTCTTGGCGTTGTTGTTCGGGAGGCCGGGCCCGATCGCAACCACCGAGACTTGAAACGCGGCCCAAAGCGCCGGATCCGCATTCCGGTCGCGCAAGATGACCGAGCGCATGGCCGCACCCAAAGCCGCGGGGGCGCTCATCGAGTCATGTCGCAGATATTGGTAGAAATCTGTCATCAGACGGGCGCCGATCTCATCCGAGACCGGCCAGAGCGAAGCCACGACCGCCTGAGCGCCTCGGGCCAGAGTCGTGAAACTGATGCCGACCAGTCCTTCGCTCGGCACTTGCTTGCCGAGCGCGGTGTCACAGGCACTGAATACCGCGACGTCGGCGTGCAGGGTCTCGAGCGATAAGTCCGCGACGCGCACGTCGCCGTCGACTCGCTCTCCTTGCGTATCATAAGACCCGAGCACCAGAGCCGACAGCTGCGGAACCTGTGCGTCAACGATGCCGTGCGCAACGATGTGGATGTAGCGGTAGCGGGACCAGTCCATCGACAGCAGCCGCTCGCGCGTCGCGTCGAGACCGATCAGGGCGTCCACGTCTGCCGGCGAAAACTGCGCCCGGATCTGCACGGCCTCCTGCCCGCTAAAGGGCAGACGTTGAAACTCACGGCTGCCGGGATCTGCGGTTCGGGCGACGGGCAGGGGTTGGGCCGCCCGGTTGACGCCCACCAGCCGCGGATCGTCTGATTGATAGACCGGATCGGCGACCAGGAGCAGTTCGCGACGATCTTTCGGCGGGGTGTGCGTCACACCTAAGTTGAGCATCCAGGCCGCGGGCGTAAACGCGACGTCATGCTGCACCGCAACGAAGGCATTCGGCTCCGCATCAGATGTACTTAGCGCCGCGAAAGGAACGTAGTCGAGAGCCCCGTCCGGAATGACGACCCATTGGGTCACGCCGCTCAGCCATGACTCCAGCGGCCGAAGTACGAGGTCGTAGAGCACACGACCGTCCTGCAAGCGCTGCTCAACGGGCACATCGACGAGTCGCCGCAGGGAGCGATGGAACGCGGCGGCCCGCTCACCAATCTGCGCGGGCGCGGACAAACGCACCCACTGAATCGCCGTGGGCGATACCACCCACGCGTAGGCCGAATCGGATCCGAGCCAGTACGAGACGATCGCGGTGTCGGAAGGCACTGCGGGCAGCGCGCGCACTGTGCCTACGCGCACGGATACGGCGCCGGGCAGGGTCTGTGCCGCGATGCGCGTATTGACCGTGTCCACTTCGCGCTCGAGCTCGGCGATGTCACTGATGAGGTGCTGACCCGCAGGATTGCCCGAGCCCGACCGGTCCAGGCGGGCATCGAGCGCAAACCGGCGGGCGGCAAGCTCACGGTACAACTCCTCCCTGCGCCGAAATTCGGCGGCCAGTGTGCGTCTGACGGCCGGGGAATACCGTTGTGCCGCGACATCGGCGAACGAGCGTGCGCGGGAGGCATCCGCTGTGGCGAATGCTTCGGCGGCAAGCCGGCTGGCGTCCGCTTGGCGACCGCTCGCCAAAGCATGCTCGAAGTACTCACGGAGCAACTCGAGCTTGAGGTCGTAGGCAGGACGAAGCGGGGTCTGCAGCTGCGCGCGTAGCTCCGGATTTGCGGACTGCAGGCGCACCGCATCGGCCTGCGCGAGGGCCCGATCGACCGCGGCGAGCGCGGCCTGTGGGTCGCCCAGCAGTCGCAGGGCGCGCGCGGTCTCCAGATCTGCGGTGAACGCCTGGGTCACTCCTCCCAGGATTCCCAGTCGCGGTCGGGCGATCGAGAGATCGGCGAGGGCGGCGCGCGGCTCGCCCATTTTTCGCAGCACCACGGCGCGCTGCAAAAGCGCCTCGGCCTGGATCAGTGGATCGGTCTTCGTCTGGCCAATAACCTCATCGAGCTGTGCCTTCGCTTCGCCGAGATTGCCACTAGCCGCCGTGTGCACGGCCAGTTGAATCCTGATACGTGGAATCGCGGGCGCGCTGATCGCCAGGCTGAGCGCTTCGCGGTCGAAGGCCAGAGCGCTCTCGAACCGGCCTTGTTCGGCGTCAATGTTCGCGAGAGCCCTGAGCGAGTCGCCGCGACCACGACCGTCGAGCGCCGGGGTGCGGATTGCGAGCGAGCGCTCGAGGAACTCCCGGGCGCGCTCGCGGTCGCCCAGCGCGTAATAGTCCACCCCGATGCCATACAGGCAGTACGCCTGGTCCCGCGGTGCCTGGATCTTGTTGGTGAAAGTGAGGGCGCGATCGAAAAGCTCGAGCGACTCGTCGAGGTGGCCGAGCGCGTAGTCCGCGAGTGCGGTGTTGGTGAGCGCGGCGACGTATAGAATCGGATAGGGATCCGGGCCAATGTCCGGGAGCGAGCGCTTAAACAAGACCAGCGCCTCTGGCAGCCGTCCCAGTCCCCACAGGCAGAGCGCCGCGTTTTGCCAGGCCTGCCCGCGCCGCGGCGTCTCGTGGATCTCATCGAACAGGCGACTCGCCTGCATGTCGGCGGTGGCGCATTCGGGATAGCGGCCCTGGCCGTAGTAGGTGTTGCCCACGCTCGTCAGTTGCAGCCCGGCGTCATGGCTCTCGCCTCGCGCCTGATGAAAACGGCTCAGACGCTGCGCCAGGGTACGTGCGCGACTCAGGAGCTCGGTGGCCGATACCCCATAGCCAGGAATGATTCCCCCAGGCGGCGCGCTCCATCCGATCTCGATCCAGGCGAGCACGATGAGCGCCTCCGCGCGCGCGCGCCGGTAGGCATCCGCACTGCCGAGACTTTCCGCCGCCGCCCTTGCCCAATCCACCGACTGTGCCCAATCTTGCAAATCGTGGTATTCGAGCCCCGCGAGTGCCAATTGAGTCTCGCCGCGCAGTCCCTCATCGCCGCTAACCGCAAGCGCAGTCTCGGCCGTCGAGTACTCGGCCGCCGCGTGCAAAAAAGCGGAGCGTGCACTGCCTGCCGCAGAGGTTGCGCGGCCCCGCGCGAGGTCCTGCGCTACTGCATAGTCGGCATCGGCGCCTGCCAGCACTTTGACGATCGCGACGCAGTCGGGTCGTCCCGCGAGCGTCGCGAGATCGAGGGCACGAACGCCGGCGGTGCCCGAGGCGCTCGCAAGTTCCTTTCCGGTCACGCGCACGGTGAGCGCGGGGTTGTCCGTCGCAACGACCGCGCGACGGGTTCCCGTGCGGCGCTCCGGGTGATCGGCGCGGGCGACAATCCCCCTTTTCGTATCGACGATTTCGACCAGCGCATCATTGCCCTGCTCCGTGACCTCGATCAGGTACGTGTGGCCCGGCACGACGGTAAGTTCGACCGTCGCGGGAGTGGTGCCGTGGGTGCTGAGGCTCCCGGCTTTCGCCGGCGGTGTTCCCAGCTCGCTCGCGCAGGAGGGGGCTGCCGTGGCACGCGATGACCCGGCGGCCAGGACCACCGCGAGCACGCCAAGTGCGATCTGACCCACCCGGATCCGCGGCTGCGGGTTATCCGGGTTGCGGCTTATACTCAGCTTATGATTGGGGTTGACGAGCAAGCAGCACCCGCCGTGGTGTCCCCGAGTCCAGACGTTTCTGCATCGGTGTCGGACTCGATCGCCCACTTGTCCAGAGTCTATCGCGACTACCCCGGCCTGCGTGCGCTCATCCTGCGACGCGTGCGCGATCCGGAAGTCGCCGCTGACATCCTGCAGGACGCTGCGGTAACGACGCTCGAGAAACTGCGCCGCGGCGAGATCGCCGACCCGCAGAATGTGGGAGGCTACCTCTATCGCGTCGCCATCAATCACCTGCGCAATCACCGACGTAAAGACCGCACGCCGCTCTCGAGCGCGGCGGCCCTCGATGATCTTCGCAGCGACGAAGATGACCCTGACTGGCAGCGGGTGGGGCGACCGCAATGGGCCGAGGCCGCACGGCGAATGCTGGATGAGATGCCGACCGTGCGCGACCGGGAGCTGCTCAGGCGCTTCTACCTGAATGATGAAGCCAAGGAGCAGATCTGTCAGGAGCTGAGTTTGTCGCAGGAGCACTTCAATCGCGTAATTTTTCGGGCGCGCAACCGTTTCCGTGAGCTGCTGGAACGACGTGGGTTGTGGAAGGCGGATCTGCTCGCCGTCGCGGCGCTCAGCTGCTGTCTCGCTTGCGGCGAATCGGCGCTCCCGGGTAGGGTAAGCGACGCTGCGGCTACCCATGCCGCGGGCGTGCTCTCCGTACCTCTGTCGCACGAGGGCTGACACGATGGAGCGCGACCTCGAACGGATGCACGGCTATCTTGTCGGACGCTTGTCGGACGAGGAGCGACGGATCTTCGAGGATCAACTCACGCGCGATCCGGATCTGGTTAGAGAGATCGAGCAGTCCCTGCAGCTGCGCGAGGGATTGCAGCAATTGCAAGCGGAGGGCTACTTCGAGCGGCATGCGTCCCCGCCCCGGGCGATTCGGTTTTGGGTGTCGGCCGCGGCGGCCGCATCCGCTGCGGCACTGGCGCTCATTCTGTGGCTGCAGCCGCGAATCCCGGCCGCGCCCGTTCTGCTGGGCTCGCTGCCGGCACACACCGGGACGGGTGAGTCGCCTGCGATCGGGGCACATTTCACCTTCGTCGCGCTGCGTGACGGCGCGACGCCCGATCTGCAGATGCCCGCGGTGGGCCTGATCGAGTTTCGCACCCTGCCGTCGACCCGCACCGGTGCATCGAGCTACCGCGTAGCGCTCACGCGGGAGGACGGCACCACGTCAAAGCCGATCGGTGCCCTCTCGGGTCTTCCCCTGAACGCGGACGGTTACGTGCATTTCTATGCGGACGTCTCGGGTCTGGCACCCGGTCGCTACCAACTACACGTCGACAGCGAGTCGCAAACCTCCGGGCCGCCCTTGACGTTCTCTTTTAAGCTGCGCGCCAGCACAGTTCCCTGAGTCAAAGGTCGTCTTCGAGCTCGACCGCCAGCACGCCTGCGACGGTTCGCAGTTTGGGCAGAGTGCCCAGCTCGACCGACCCGGTAACCACGCCGATGCGCGTCAGCGTCGCGGTATGCTCAAGACCAGCGTCACGACAGGCAGCGATCACCTGATCAATGTGAGCACGTGCCTCTTCCGCGACCGCGATCGCGACATTGGCGCGACGCACGGAATGCATCCTCCATGGAGCCCGGTCGTGCAGAAATGAACACCCCATGGCTTGAGCCTTACTGAGGCGCCTTCGCAAAGCCCGCCCCGACATCGCGTGCCGGAGCCGGCAATGTACGGAGTGCTTCGAGCAGCAGCGCCCGGAGTCGCCCGCCCCGTGCGCCGGGATTCGCTTCCGCGATGAGCGCCGCGATCCCCGCAACGTACGGCGCCGCCATGCTCGTTCCGCTGCGACACGCATACACGGTCGGCCGCGCCCACGAGGAGAAGATCCCAATTCCGGGAGCCACGAGATCGACACCGGAGGCTGCAGGATTAACGCCGCCGTTTGAAAACGGCGCCACGCTCAGCGTCAGATCGACTGCGCCCACGGCCACGATCGAGGGACAGTTGGCCGGATGCTCAATCGGTGCGATCGAGTCCGGCCGCTGGCTCTCGTTGCCCGCGGGTGCGATCAACACGCTCCCCGCGGCAAGGGCCCGCGCCGCAACCTCCTCGTAGATCTTCGGATACGCGTCCCCCACCAACACCGGCGAGCCGAGTGACATAGAGATGACGGCGCAACGGTTGCGCACCGCCCAGTCGATGCCCGCGAGCACATCTCCGTCCGTGCCACACGCATCGTCGTCAAGAACTTGTGCGATGTAGAGATCGGCGCCGAACGCCACGCCGTAGCGGCGCGCACCTGCGGGCTGTCTGGGCCCGCACGCCACGCCCGCACAGAAAGTACCGTGGCCGTTGCGGTCCTCGACGGGCACCTGCCTGAGGAACGAGCGCGCCACAATCGTACGATCGACGAAATCCGGGTGTCCCAGGTCGATCCCCGTATCCAGAATCGCGACCCGCACTCCCCGACCGCTGTAGCGGGACTTAAGAACTCCCACGGCTTCGAGGCCCCAGGTCGCATCAGCTGTCGTGGCCGGTGACGATTGCGCATCATTTGCGCGAACGTAACGCTCAGGCTCAAGCAACAAACGTTGCGCGTCCGTTTGCCTTGCCAGCGCGCACATCTGATCCGGATCGGCGCAAAGGAGTGCTGCTCCCAAGGCCTCGAGAAGTATCCCCTCTCCAGGAGCGAGACGATGCTGCTGCGGGCCCCCTGCGCCGAAATCCGATGATGCGGCGATCCGTAATCCCGCGTGACGGTGAAGGATGGCGCTCGTGTTCCCTTCTGAGCCCCCCGTTAGCGCCATGTACCGGCCGGCGGGCCTCAATTTACGGGCACGAGCTGCAATTTCGCTCATACGAGCTGCCATGGGTGCCGCCGGTCCGGAGTGCGAGCGCGAAAAAGTAGTCTTTTTGCCAAGTTCAGTCACGCCGCTCGCCTAAGACCCTCACGCGCAGGATCCCTGAGGCTGCGCGCCTGTGTACGGTACACGTGCTACCTGTGTGGCCGCAGCAGCCTGTCTCACCGGACGCGCCATTTGTCATCCCGGTGAGATGCGAGCTCACCCAGCAACAGAGAGTGAACGCGGCGGTCAGTAGCTAAGGGAAGCGCTATCCGGTGATGTTGCCGACGGATGGCGTAACAACATCACCGCCGTCGCGCCCGCGGGAGCGTCCTCAACGGGGAGTTTGTGCTCGCCGGCTCGAAGGTCCCACGACCCATCGCGCGCTACTGACACGCGGCTCAGACGTTACGCGCAGCGAACGTCACGTCGCGCAATCCATTGATTGCGAAGCCTTTAGAGCGGAATCTGCTCCGGCGCAAAGCACTCTTGCGCGTTCAGTGATCCGCGGGCTGGTAACCCGGCTTACCGATCTGCCAGTACAGGAAGGCAAGCTGGTCGGCAGTCTCGCGGTCGCGCTGCGCTTTCGTCGAGCCCATGCCATGCCCCGCGTCCGCATCGACCAGCAGCAGCACCGGGCGGCCACTCGAGGTCGCTGCCTGTAGGCGGGCCGCCATTTTGCCGGGTTGCCACGGGGCAACGCGCGGATCATTCAGTCCGGTGGTGAACAGAACCGCCGGATAAGCGGTTCCGTCCTTAACCTGCGACAACGCATCCATCGCATACAGCGCCCTGAAGCCAGCCTCGGTCTTCACGCTGCCGTACTCCTTGGAGTTCGCTTCGCCGTCAGTTTCAAACTCAGCGCGCAGTGCGTTCGAATCACCGACGCCGCTGAACACCACCCGAAACAGATCCGGTCTCTCGACCAGCGCCATGCCAACGGTGATTCCGCCGGCACTGCGTCCCTCGATCGCGGTTGTCTGCGGCGAGCCGTAACCATGCACGTGCAGGTATCCGGCGCAGTCGATCAGATCGTAGAAAGTATTGGGTTTGGTGGCTTTCATTCCGGCCTGGTGCCATTCCTCGCCGAACTCGCCGCCACCGCGCACATGGCACACCGCGTAGACTCCGCCATCCTCCAGCAGAGCCAGTCGGGCAGCTGCCAGGGCGGGCCTTATCGCAATTCCATAGGCGCCGTAACCGGTCAGCCACAACGGCGCCTTGCCGTCCAGGGCGAGCCGGCGACCATGCACGACGGACAGCGGAATCATCACCCCGTCACGTGCTCGCACCTTCAGCTCTTCGGAGACGTACGCGGACAGGTCTTCGGCCCACGGCGGCGCGAGGCCCACGCTCTCGGAATGGGTGCCATCGGTGCGATACCACTGCGGCGGAACAACCCAGCTCTGTATGCCAAACAACGCTCCCGCTCGCAGCGGATCCGTCACCGGCCCGCTCAGGGCACCCTGCGCAGGCAACGTGAGCTCGGTGAGACGGTGGGCCGAAAATTCATAGCGCCGCAGCCGGCTGAGGCCGCCGTCGAGATCGCGGATATACAGCCCGTCCGCGGCAACCTCCATGTCCTCGATGACCCGCTCGCTCGGCTTCACGATCGACTCGCTCCGTGACCACTCTGGGTCCGAGACGCTCAGCGCCACGATCCGGTAACGCGGCGCATCCTTGTGAGTAAGCAGATAGATCTCTGCGCCGTGCAGTGCGAGCGAGGTGACCCCATCGGGCGTGTCGGCGATCTTGCGCCACGGCGCCCCGGAGCGGGTCGCCTGCGACAAGGGTGCGAGCAGCACCTCGAGAGCTGGTTCCGCGCCGTGCGAGATTACGGCGACCGCGATGTTCGTTCCAGGCTGCACTGCGATGAAGGGGACGTCGGCAGGCACGACCGCGGGCGATCCGGGGACGCCGGTTCCGATCAGCGCGCGATCCTTGGCTGGTTCCTCGCCCAAATGGTGCAGGAACACCTTGCTGTTGAGGTAGCGCGCCGTGTCCGCCTCGCCGGGCTTGAGTTCCGTCATCCGGTTATAGAAGAAGCCGGACTGATCCGGCAGCCAGGACACGCCACCATTCTCGGCGCGGTCAATGGTCTCCGCGGATTCCTTGCCGCTGGTGAGATCGACGATATGGATGACACTGTGCTCCGAGCCACCGGGAGAGATACCGTAGGCTATCTTTTTGCCATCTGGTGCGGGCTGGTAGTAGTCGATTGAGAAATGTT
The DNA here is from genome assembly GCA_963850955.1 of uncultured Pseudomonadota bacterium. Taxonomy (GTDB): domain Bacteria; phylum Pseudomonadota; class Gammaproteobacteria; order Steroidobacterales; family Steroidobacteraceae; genus 13-2-20CM-66-19. Next base: position 1,107,874 of record CAWKMW010000004.1, on the reverse strand, counting down.
GTCCCGGCTTTGCGTCGCGATCCGGATCAATGACCAGGCGATCCGCCGCTGATGGCTCCCGGACAAAGAGCTTGAAGGTGTTCTCAGTCGGCGTGCGTCTGAGAAAGAAGATCCGACCGCCGGCCGTCTGCACGTCGTTAACGAGCACCCCACCGCCGGTATGCAACTCGACCCGCTCCTGCAGCCTCACTCGCCCCGGAATGCGATCGAGTACGGCACGTGCGTAAGCACCCTGCGCCGTCATGTACGAGATGAACTCGGGTGAGGAGCGATCCTCCATCCAGCGATAGGGGTCGACCACGGAAGTCCCGAAGTAGTGATCGGTCACGGGTCGGACCGGCGCAACCGGCGGTTGCGTAACGGCTCCGCCCAGCGCCCCAGTCAGTAAGCACACCATTAGCGCTACCGCAATCCGCATGAATAGCCCCTCCTACCTTAGTTACCCGCGATGGGACCTGACGATTATTGTGTCCTGCGCAACCTGGTCCGAATCATAACTCTACGGAGCACACAGACAGCGGCGCGGCAGCCCGCGAGCAGTCGTGATACTCAAATCTGCAGCATCGTTGGAGTGATTGTCAGACCGACCAGCAAACCCTCCAGAAAATAAAGTAGTCACATGAAGGAAGTCGTTATCACATTGCCAGAATCCATGGCATATACCCGGCAGATCAGCCTTGCGCCCGAGGCAAGCGCCACGTTGGGCCGGACTGAGGCGTTCAGCCCACAGGATGGGGAAGCGCCGAACCACGCGATCGGACCCGGGAGGTAGCCAGAACTGCAACCCGGATCCGTTAAGCTTCAAGCTCCCCCTGAGGCGAAGGAGCAACCGTTATGCCGCGAAGGAGAAACACCCCGTCAGCGCATCCGCGCGATGCGCGCGCAGTAAAGGCTATCACCCGCGAGCTTGACCGCCCGGTGTTCGCGCAACCGACGCGCACCGAGGATCCCACGACGTTCCGTGTGCCCCACCCTTCCGACGGCGCAGCTTACAAAGTCATCGACGAGCTCAATCGCGAGCACAAGATCCATCCGCTGCCCTTTCCTGCGCCACGCGGTGGCACCGAACCGCGACTGACGCTGCAGCAGGTGCTCGGCGATATTTCCGGTTCCCCGGCAAAGGTGCGAGCAACCGCCCGCGCCACAGTGCAGTCGATCACGGCCGCGGGGCAGCTTGTGTTTCATGCACTCGGGGATTGCGGCAGCACCTCCGGACCTGCGACACAAAATGAAGTTGTCGACAAGCTGCTGAGTGACTTCAGCGAGGCCGATCCACGTGAGATTCCGCAGTTTCACCTGCTGCTGGGCGACGTCGTCTACAGTTTCGGCGAGGCGCAGTACTACTACGACCAGTTCTACGAGCCCTACCGCAACTATCCGGCGCCAATTCTGGCCGCGCCCGGCAATCATGACGGCATGATCTCCCCGCTTGCCGGTGCCCGGAGCCTCCAGGCCTACCTGAGAAATTTCTGCGCCGAGTCCTTCACGGTCACACCCGAAGCCGGTGGCCTATCGCGCACTGCCCAGATCCAGCCGGGTGTGTTCTTCACCTTCGAAGCCCCGCTGCTGCGCATCCTCACCCTCTACAGCAACACCTTGGAGGACCCCGGCGTCATCGCTGGCAGCTTCGTCGGTAATCAGCAGCTAGAGTTTCTTGAAGCCGCGCTCAACCGCGTGAGGAGCGAAGCCTTCGCCGGGGCGCTCGTGTTCGCCAATCATCACCCGCCCTACACCGCCGGCCGCCACGGCTGGAGCGTGGGGATGCTCGCGCAGATCGATAAGGTCTGCACCAAGTGGGGCGTGTGGCCGCACGTCTTTCTCTCTGGGCATGCGCACAACTACCAGCGCTTTACGCGGACCCGCAACGTGGATAAGACACAGATCCCGTACGTCGTCTGCGGCAACGGCGGCCATGGCCTGCAGTCACTGTCGCCCTCGGCCGGTCACACCCTGCGCGCTCCGCAGGTCATCCAGAAATCCTCCGCCGGCAGCGATCTTGTGGTTCTGGAGAACTACGATGATCAGAACTACGGCTACCTGAGGATCATCGCGACAAAGAAGCAGTTGCGCATCGAGTATCACCCGGCGCGCGACGGTGCCACGACCAAGGCCCCGGACGACTCGGTCACGGTAGATCTCACCTCGCGCACGCTCGTACAGTACGACGCCAATAACCTCGGGTACCCGAAGGCCGCGGCGCGGATGCTCGCGCTGCGACAGGCCGGTAAGTAACGACGATCAGAACGCGCGCCTGCCCGGGCGTTGGCATCCCTGCTCTCCCAACCCGGCTCCCGCGGACGCAGGGGCCGGGTTGTCAAGCGCTGACCCCCGCGCAGAGCTTCCTTAGAACTGCGCCGTGATGTGGGCGAACAGGTAGCGCCCCATCGCGTCGTAGACCCCAGGGAAGGTGTTGCCGTTGCAGTTCGCGCCAGCCGGGCTGCTGGTGGAGCAGTCGTTCCCAACCACCAGCGGCGGAACCTTGTCGGTGATGTTGTTAACACCCAGCTGCAGCCTGACATTCTTGTACACATTGAACGTGGCCGACAGATCAAAGTAGCTGTAGGCCGGGATGTGAGCCAGCGGCAGGTACGGGGTGCCCGCGAGGAAGGAGCTCTGGCTCGTCTGCTCGGACTCGAGTGGACCGTAATAACGCCACCGCAGGTTGACGTCGAGTCCGTCCCACGGCGTCGACCAGGTGGTGTTGAAGACCGAACGCCATTTCGGCTGTCCGGCGCCGCAGGTGGCACCGAAGAGCCCGACGCAGTCGTACGAGCCTCCGTTGACCACCGGCGTGGTCACCAGCTCCTTGGTCTTCGTGCCCTGCAGCGAGAACAACAACGATCCCAATCCGGTGAGGGACAGGCGGTAGGTTCCCTGGACGTCGATGCCCTGGGTCCTCAGCTGGCCCTCGTTCACCGTGAGATCGGTCACGTACCCAAGCTCGGTCCTCCACAAGGACCCCGTGGCGTCGCGGTGGATATCGTCGCAGAAGAGTCCTTGCGCGATACAGTCATTGATGATGGTGTTGCCGCCAATGGCGCCGATCACGTTATCGATCTTGATGTTGAAGTAGTCGACCGACCAGGTGAAGTTCGGGATCCAGCGTGGCGTGAGTATCCAGCCGATCGTGTACGAATCCGCCTCTTCCGGTTGCAGGTTCGGATTGCCCCCGAGCAGGCCGTTGTACTGGTTGGCCGGGTTCGGAAGGATGTTGCCGAACTGACCGGGTTTCACGCCGGTGGCCTCGCACTGTGCGAGCGTCACGCCGTTGGTGAGCGTGGTCGCATTTAACTTCGGCGCGGCGCACGGGTCCACCGAGCCGTCCAGGCCCACCGCCTGCGGGGTAAAGAGCTCCCCAATGTTCGGTGCACGCACGGCGCGCTGGTAGCCGCCACGGAAGCGAATGTCACGCACCGGCGCCCACTCAAGGCCCGCCTTGTACGTGTTGGTGTCAAAACCCTCGCTGTACTTGGAGTAGCGGTAGCCAGCATCCAGCGAAAGATCCTCGGCAAAAGGCAGGTGCTGGGCGATCGGCAGGCGCAGTTCCGTGAACACTTCCTTCACGGTGAAACTCCCGGCGATAGGCGGTGCCGGGCCGCCGCCTCCGGCCGCGGAGCCCTGCTGGTTGAGTTCGTCCGGAAGGAGACTCGAGGACTCCTGGCGCCATTCCGCACCGACGTTGACCTGCAGGCCCGAATCGGCCCAGGGAAGCTTGGCACCGTACTTGCCCAGGTCACCGGTCACGGAGGCGTCCGTGACGTATTCCTCAACGATACCGTCCTCGAGCAGGGGGACCGAGAGAAAGGCGAGTGCCGCGGGCGTTACGCCGTTGGGCACCCAGACGTTCCAGGGTGCGCACTTCGAATTGGGGGTGAACCCCGTGCCCTGGCCGACCAGGGGCCCGTTATTCACCGGTGATGAGGGTCCACCGCAGACCGGCGTCCCGCCGGCTCCCGGCAGCACGTTCAGTGCCTGGTCAATGGCGTTGTTACTGAGGTAGTTCAGGGCGATTTGTGTGCTGTCCACCGTGCTGTGCTGGGCGTAAGCGTTGTACGTCCAGGCGTTCTGCGGATCCGCAAAATCCCCCTTCACGCCAATCACCTCGCGCGCCGCGTCGTTGGTGAAGACCGAGATGCGATCGCCACCCTCGACGTTGCGGCGTCCGATGACCATGTTAAGACCGGGATAATTCACCCCGTTGTAGGTCTCGTAGGGATTGCCCTGCGCAGCGAGGTTCGCCGTGGTGCACAGCGTCGTGCGCTCCTGCGCCGTCAACAGCGGATCGGCGCACGGGACGAAGGAATTTTGGAAGAAGTCCCCGCTCGGGGCGATCTGCGCGTCCTGCTGGTTCCTCATGTACATCACGTTCAGGTACACGTTGATGTGCGAATTGATGTCGTAGTTGACGAACGTACCGGCCGTCCAGCGCTCGTTTGGCGTCTGGTAGTAATTCAGCGGACCGAAGTTGTAGTCGTCGCCGGGGCCGAGGGGCCGGAACTGGCCCGTCAGGCCATCCACGGTGTGGTGGATAAAGCTATGGCCGCTCGCGGTCGAGGCGTAGAAATGCCCGCCCGCGCCATTCTTCGCCGCCGTCCCGGAGCCTACACAGGCCAGTTGCGTGGCGCTTGCCGGTGAGATCGAACAGGCGCTGTAGTCGAATTTGCTCTGCAGCGCGGCGCCCTGGTTGTCATAGGTGACGTAGGCGGTGGCGTTGCCTTTGTTGTCGTCAAAGTTCGAGCCCATGAGGACCGAGGCGTTCTTGCCGAACGCCGAGTTGACATTCCCGCTCGGCACCGGATCCCCGGCCGCGGTGAGGACCGAGTTCACGCCCGCCTGGTTGTCGTTGTCGTGCTGTTGGAAGTGGTAGCCCGCATCGACCTTGATGCCCTCAAAATGCGTGTTGAGAATGAAGTTCACCACGCCCGCGACCGCGTCCGCGCCATACACCGCTGAGGCGCCGCCGGTGAGCACCTCGACGCGCTCGATGAGGGCGGCGGGGACCTGGTTGATATCTGAGAAGTTGCGTCCGCCGGCCGCGGAGCCCGGCCCCAGTCGCAGACTGTCCACCAGTACCAGGGTGCGCTGCTGTCCCAGACCGCGCAGGTCAACGCTTGCCGTGCCATCCGCGCCGTTCGACGTGGTGGAGTTCATGGCCGCGAAGACCTGGGGCAGATTGTTAAGGACGTCCTCAACGCGAGTCAGACCGGTCGCCTGGATGTCGGTGGCCGACACCGTCGTGATCGGGCTGATCGAGAGCTCATTCGGCGTCTGGAGACGCGACCCGGTGACGACCACCTCTTCCACGGGCGCCGCTGTGGTCTCGGGCGCCGGTGCTTCCTGGGCGTGGACCGCGGAGACCCCGGCTGCGGCTGAAACCGTAGCCAGCGCGAAGCGCACCGCCTGTTGCAAACTCCGACTCTTTATCATGCGTTCTCCCCTATCCGGAAGTGTGGGATCGGACCGGCAAACCCCCCTCGGCAACGCGACGCCAGGGCCGACTCACTGCGACGTCGATTACCTGTTCATCAGCCCTTTTTCGTAATCACCTGAGCTGCAGCTCAATGCAGCCGCAACTCGACCGTGCGGCTGCGCACCTGTCCCAGGCGCAGATGGCCGCGCCAATGCGGTCCACGCCAATACACGGCATTACGTCGGCGCACGATGTGGCCGCGCACATGGTGAAAACGCGGCCCGCTTCGCGCTGCGACCGGGTGTTCTGCATTTCGGTACGCGGCCTGCACTAACAGGGGGGTCGACACCTCCACGTGCTCGAGCAACGGCGGCCGCCCGAACCGCGCGCGCTTGCGATTCAGACGCTCGGGATTGACGGCGGTTTGCACCAAATCCGCGCGGACTGTCATGAGTAGGAAACAGGGCGAGGAGCATTGGAATGTCCAAGGCAACGCTCGAGATCAAGAGGCGGGTCACTCGCGCACCCTGCACGGGGTCTAAGGGATCGGAGAGCACGCTTCCGTAGTAGCGCCGCCACGCAGAATCGAGACGGAAGCGTGCGCAGCGGAGCAGCTCGTTCACGCACCCGTTCTGCGGGTCGCAAACGCTAACCGCGCCGCCCTTCAGAAGCGCCTCCGGTGGCCCGGCTGCGCCGCCACCGTCCAGTTCCAGCAGCGTCTCCAACGCCGCTGCCATGGGTTCACGAGGCTGAAGGCTCGGCAAAAAGAAAGTGCGCAGGCTCCCCGAGCGCCCACCTCGCGCGGCGCAGATCAGAACCCCCGAACGCTCGAGGCCCGTATCGTCGGGCGGCACCCACTGGGGGAACACGCACCCCAGCGCTTCACGCCGCGCCGGCTCGCTCCACTCAACCCAAAGTCGTTCGGCGGGCAGGTGCACAAGATCGAGGCACCCGGACAGCGCATCCCCTTCGGAGTAGGCAAGCTCAACGCATGCACGAACGAGCTCGTCCGCGAGAACGTACCGCAAAGGGCAGCGCGCGAGGGCTGCGGAAAAATCGGCGGCGCCGGTGAGTCGCCAAATGTCGCCACAGTTCTGGCGTACCAGGAACGGGTCGGTGCACTGCGCAATGTGATCCAGCAGTCGCAAGATCGAAGCTTCCTTATCGCCGTTGGGCAATTCGCCTAAAAGAGCTTGTTGCACTTCTTTTACTTTACCGTTAGGTTAACTATTAGGGATCCTCTGCTTCTCTGTCAAGCACCAAATGTGTTTTTGATGCGACAAAGCCCACGCAGCACTCCAAGCTGACAGCCGGAGAGCAGTGCAAGACAGTTCACCTTCTAGTGAGGTATCAGTGGAGCTATGTCACCCCTAGCCCTTTAATGCGCGTTGCTCCAATACCACCCAAGGCGGTGGGAGCGGGACTTCGACCGCCCTAGGTTCGGGGAACGCGTTGCGATAGGGGCGGCGGTCCTCGCCCTCACCCAATGGATCGTGACTTCGGTGCGCTCAGCCGATTGTTCGGGCGCTGAATGCGGCAGCGTGGGGGCACTGCGCGCAGCGAACTGTGCGCACCGGTCGCTGCGGAGACCTCGTCGGCCAGGGTCAGTTTGACTTGGGATACCGCAGCACTGGCTTCAGATGGTTCGACGAGGAGCATGGCGAGCGGGCAGCTCCACTCGACTTGGCCCACTATCGAATCAAGAAGGGAACCGGTCATGCTTATCTGCGAGGCGTCAGATACGGACCATAGGCTGCCAAATCATACTTCACCATTAGGTGCACGATCAAAGATGCACCGCCATCCGATGACGTGCCGTGGGGCGCGTTCTTCTCGTCCTGAGCGCTCTGGTCCTCTGGTTGACAACCAGAGTCTGACGCACCACACTCTTTGCTATATGGTGAAGTATAAGGATCCGCATCTTAATCGCACCTTTGCGGCTTTGGTCGATCAGACTCGCCGGACGATACTCGATCGGCTCGAACGCGAAGACGGCATAAGCATCAGCGAACTTGCGAGGCCGTTCGCGATAACGTTACCGGCCGTGATGAAGCATTTGGATGTTCTTGAGGACGCCGGTCTCATCACCCGCTGGAAGCAGGGACGTACCGTCACGGTGCGGCTGCGGCCTGACCCCATGAGAAGCCCACTAGACTGGTTGCGTCGCTACGAGCGCTTCTGGGCCCCTCGCCTGGATCGTCTTGCCGAGTATGCTGAAAGTGAAGAGGCCAAAGCGAGCAGGAAGGGCCGATGAGCAGGTTCAGGCTAGTGCGCCGAATCGCGGCGCGACCCGCGATCGTGTTCCGAGCCTTGAGCACTCCAGAGGGCATTGCCCACTGGTGGGGGCCTGACGCCGGTCCGGTTCTGAGTGCCGACATCGATGCACGAGTCGGGGGGCGCTTCCGGGTGCGGTTTCGCATGCTCGACGGAACCGAGCATGAAGGCAGCGGTGAGTGCCTCGAGGTCGTGGATTCCAAACGCTTGGTCATGACCTGGCAATGGACAGTCGGAGGAGAACCGGATGAGCGTGACGGGGTGTCTCGCGTCGCAATCGATCTCAGACCGATCGATACCGGGACTGAGCTCACTTTCACCCACGCGCTGCTGCAAACTGAGAGTTCCCGCAAGAGCCATAAACGGGGCTGGGCCGGCTCGCTGGGCAAGCTCGAACGTTATTTGTCGACCCGAGTCAGAGGTGCTAGCCGCTCTGTCGCCCTAGGTTCTTAAGGTCTCTCTCTGCAGGAGTGTCGTCTTAAGCACTTCCGTCTCAGTCAGTGAGGGGTCATTTGAGCTGAGCGGCGAATGTCTGTACCGCTCGAGCAAGGTCCAGCTGGCCTTTAATTGGCCATTAGAGAGTAGCCGTGTCATCGGCTCCGAGGGCTGAGAGCCACTTCTCACGGCCCATCAATCGGTGTCGCAAATCGGAGATTCTCACTCCGGCACGTCGTAGAATCTTCCCGCATGTCGAGCCTCATTGCGCCGCGTCCGGTTACCTGGCACGCGTACGTTCCGAAACTAGTCACCGTCTTGCGTCTTGGGTACACGACCGGTGACTTGCGCGCCGACCTGGTCGCCGGCCTCACCGTCTCGATCGTCGCCCTGCCGCTGGCGATGGCACTCGCCATTGCCTCGGGCACCACGCCGGAGAAGGGTCTGTACACCGCGATCGTGGCCGGCTTTCTCATATCGCTCCTGGGCGGCTCACGCGTGCAGATCGGCGGTCCGACCGCGGCCTTTGTTCCGGTGGTATTCAACGTCATCGACAAATTTGGATACGGCGGACTGATCCTGTGCACGTTGCTTGCCGGCATCATGTTGATCGCCGCCGGCGTGCTTCGTATCGGTATGCTGCTGAAGTACATCCCGCAGCCGGTGATCACCGGCTTTACCTCCGGGATCGCCGTCAGCATTTTCTCCAGCCAGATAAAGGACCTGCTCGGCTTGCACATCGATAGGGTGCCCGCCGATTTCTTCGCACGCTGGTCTGTTTATCTTGCCAATTTGCCGAGCGTCAGCGGCGTGACCGTGGCGCTCGCAGCCGCAAGTCTCGCGCTGATTGTCACCTTGCGTCGTATCCGGCCGAACTGGCCGGGGTTCCTGATCGCTGTAGTCGGCGGCGCACTCCTAGTAGCCACGATCCACCTGCCCGTGGCGACGATCGGCACGCGCTTTGGCGGCATTCCTGCGACCTGGCCGCATTTCTCGTTCCCGCACATTCCAATTGAACGCACGCGCGACCTGTTCCCCAGCTCGTTCACCATCGCGTTCCTCGCAGGAGTCGAATCCCTGCTCTCCGCGGTCGTGGCCGACGGCATGATCGGCGGCAGACACCGCTCCAATTGCGAGCTTGTCGCGCAAGGCATAGCTAACATCGCATCGGCGCTGTTCGGTGGACTACCGGCAACTGGCGCCATCGCTCGCACCGCGACGAACATCCGCTCGGGAGCGCGCTCGCCCGTTGCCGGTATGGCGCATGCACTGTTTCTGCTGCTATTCGCCATGACGCTGGCGCCACTGATGAGCTACGTGCCGCTCGCCGTACTGGCAGCCGTACTGATAATGGTGGCCTGGTACATGGCTGAGGTTGAGAGCTTCCGCCACCTAATGCATGGGCCCCTCGGCGACCGGATGGTACTGCTTGTGACCTTTGGACTGACGGTTGTGTTCGATCTCACCGTGGCCATCGAGGTCGGAATCGTGCTCGCCGCCTTCCTCTTCATGCATTCGATGAGTGAAGTCGTGGCCGTGGAATCGCGCATCTCACTCATCGAGGAAGACGAGGACGATTTCACCCATGCGCCGCCTGCGGATCAACGCGCGCAGCTTCCACAGGGCGTTGAGGCGTTTCAGATTTCCGGACCCTTGTTTTTCGCTGTCGCAAATCGGCTCGATGATGTACTCAACCAGTTCACGACCACACCTCGGGTATTTATCTTACGCATGCGCCTTGTGCCGCTGATTGACGTCAGCGGAGTGCGGGCGCTGCGCCAGATGATTGAGCGTTGCCGGCGCAATGGCACCCGGGTGATCCTCTCGGGACTGCGCCGGCAACCAAGCGAGATCCTGGCGCAGATGGGGTTACAGGCGGACGGGCATGCGCTGAGTTTTGCCGAGAATTTTTCCGAGGCAATCCAACTCGCAGCGACTTCCGCGAAAGTCGCCTGAGCGCTTAGGAGGATGACCACAGCCGAGAATTGCCGATCGGGGCTGGTGCCATTCGCTATGCTCTCGAAACTGTACCCAAGGAGGAAACCATGGCTTCGATTCGAAGAGAGATCGCTCTCGAGCAGACAGTCGATCGCGTGTGGGACGCGCTGCGTGATTTTCAGGCAGCCGACAAGCGAGTCGCACCGGGCTTCATCACACGCTCAGAACCGGACGGCACAGCCCGCATCGTGACCTTTGCAAACGGAGCTATCGCGCGCGAAGAGTTAGTCGATTGTGACAATTCTGGGCGGCGGCTCGTCTATGCGATCTCGAACGAACGGGTGAAACATTACAATGCCGCCGTCCAGGTGTTCGCCGACGGCAATGCGCACTGCCGGCTGGTATGGACGGTGGATCTGCTGCCAAACGAATTGGCAAACTATGTCGGGCAGCAGATGGACGCAGCGCTCAATGTGATGAAACCCACGCTTGAGCGTACAGGATGATGGACCCCATGCAGCGGATCGGGAGCTCTTGTCGGGGCTTTTGCAGCGGACGGCCCGCATCGGACCGTTTCGAACGGCTGGTACAGAACGGCAATCCGGTTGGTTACCCTCAACTCTGAGTCCTCCTCTACGCCGCCCCCGGAAGCTCGAGGCCGTTCAAACCGCTAGCTTGACGGTAGATAAGGCAGCGTAGCCGCCTTGAGCAACCAACACGAAGAGTCGATCAGAGAAGCTTGCGCAGCGGGGCGCCGACGGGTGCATACTCGCTCTACTGAATGCTTTTGCTCGCGCTTGAACCTTCCGTTCGACCAGCAGTGTCATTAGTAATAAAAATAGACGAGGTGCTTTATGTCAATTATTGCCTGGATCGTCCTTGGCCTAATCGCTGGATTCATCGCGAGTAAAATCGTGAACAAGAGCGGTGAGGGGCTAGTTCTAGACATCGTCTTGGGAGTTGTTGGCGCAGTCGTCGGTGGCTGGTTATTCAGCGTTTTCGGCATGGCGGGCGTCAGCGGTGTAAATATTTACAGCCTCTTAGTCGCGGTGGTTGGCGCTGTCGTGGTCCTGTTCGCTTACCACGCAATCACGGGAAGAAAATCGCGACTCTGAATGCTGACCGCTGCGGGCTACACGCTAGCGCGCGAGTAAAGGTCGCGCGTTCCGGGCTGCTGGTGTCGCAAGCTTCGCGCTCGTCGGTGACTTAAGTCGGCACCGCGTTAACCATCACCAAACCCGGTGCGTTAGCGCTCGACCTCGTTCCGTGTACGCCGCGCCGAACTCTCCGCTGGCTCGTGATGCTGAGGTGTCAGCAGAAGCTTAACGGTCATGAGCCGGCGCCGCCTGGGGCGCAAACCAGCTTACGCATGAGCCGGGAGGTAAGGCACGATGCGCTGCGTCTTGTCCTTGCGCAGTGTCGCTCGCATGCTCCGTAGCCGAAGGCTTGAGGACTACCTTCGCCCGCCCGAACGCGCCATTGACAAGGGTGCGAAACACGCTAGGGCGCCAACATCCTCTACGTGCCGCTTGGTTTGGCCGGTGCCGACTGCGCAGACAAAGACCGACTGGAAGTGAATCTAGCGCTGGTCGGCTGACAGCATGCGAAACAGCAGTACCGCGATGAAGCCGCCGAGGAACGCCGCCGTGCCCGGTCGAACCAGGAAAGCGAGCGTACCGGCCGCATAGGGTGCCACGAGCATACCGATCACCAAGATCGCGATCGGCAACCCCCACCGCGCCGTCGTGTGGTTACTCATTATCTTCTTGAGCGCGTGCCATTTCGTCATGTGCGGATGGTACGTGCCGACCGCATCGGCGCTCAGTGCGACCGTTCACACTCTCGCAATGAAGTTACTGCGGCAGGACGAACCACAGGAATCTCTGAGAACGAAATGCCGGCTATCTGATTTGAACAGATGACCTCCGGTTTAGAAATTTTCGAGAGCTTTTTTTGCGCGAACTGCCCGGGTGGCTATCCGGAAGCAAAGTTGCCAATGGCATCACAGATTCCCACAATATCTGCGTCAGGGTGCTGAGCACCAACCGACCACTTTGGGGGACTACGGATAGGGAGATAATGCGTATGACCGCAGAGTTGCAAGTATTGGCGTGCTCCGTAGTGCTGCTTATGGCGCACATCGCAGTGCTAGGCCTGTTTGTGGCGCCGGTTCGCGGACCGTCCTGGAATGCCGGGCCGCCAGACGAAGGGCCATGGCCCTCAACCAAGTATCGCGGTCGTACTCAGCGAGCCGTGGAGAATCGGCGCGGCTTGAGAACAATTCTCTTAGCATCGATTTTGGCGGCGCTCGCGACACCCGCGCTCGCCGATAATCGCGCGCTACTCACTCAATATGAGCAGCAACTGTGCGATGCCTTGACCAACGGCACGCCCGCGGTGTGGGATAGATTCCTCGATCGCGACGTGATCTTCGCCGAAGAGGACGATAGCTACAAAGGTAAGGACGGGATGATCAAGGAAGTCCGTCCGCTGCCGAAAGGTCTCGGCGGGGCTATCAAGGTCGAACTTCTCTCCTATTACGAGGACGGCGACACCGCGGTGGCGCTCTTCCGCCAGCACGAGATCGAGCGCTATTACGGGCAGACGATCCACGCGAGCTACCTAACCAACACGGTGTGGAAGAAGCTCCCCAACGGCTGGAAGCAGATTGAGGGACAGGTCCTGGCCGAGAGGGTTGACCCGCCATCGATCGCGCTGTCCGTGGGCGATCTGCAGAAATTCGCGGGCAACTACAAACTGAAGGATTCCGAGCCAACCTACGCGCTTGCGCTCATCGACGGAAAGCTGATGGGCGGCCGGCCCGGCAAGGCGCCATCGGAATGGAATGCAGAGACGCGCGACGTGTTTTTCATCAAGGGCGATCCGCGCATCCGCAAGATCTTCCAGTACGACGCGAACGGCAAAGTGACCGGCTTTATCGAACGGCGCGAGAGCTGGGATATCGTGTGGAATAAGGTGAGCTGACATGGATTTGGCTCGCCGCGATGCCGGCGAAGTTGTATCGGCCGGGATCGGCTTCCTGACTCTCGATCAGTCTCGCCGTATAGGGGGCGATTACCTCTTCACGGGATCGTGATAAAGGGCCTCCACGAAGGGGCTATGGCATCGGCCTCGCCTATGCACGAGGCATGATCCACCCGCGGAGAGGTCCGCCCTCGCCTCCCGCGCATGAGCACCCGAGCATCCGTCCATCGGTTTTTGCCCGGTTGGTCATGGCAACTCGTTTAGACGCTGACACCCGCCGCCTAAGTCGCTGAAGTCAGAGAAACAGCGCGATGCTGCCCGTCGGGCTAGCTGAGTCAACCGATCGACTCGAGGCAGGTGGCACTTTTGCAGTCGCCGCGTTTAACTCACTGAACGGAAAAATGAGTTTGCCGGCTGAGAGATTTGAACTCCCGACCAACGGTTTACAAAACCGCTGCTCTACCACTGAGCTAAGCCGGCATCGAGAAACGGCGCGACGGGTCTCCCGGGCGGCGCAAATTGTACCCGAGTCCCTATGTGCACCCCGAGCCGTTGCCCCACGCCCGTCTTCGAAGCGCCGGGGATTGCCGCCGCCGTACGCGCGGCGCTTTAGGCCGTTGCGGCGGCGAGCTTGCGCAGCCTCGGAAGGCTGAAGGGGGACCCGCGCCTTTAGAAGGGATAGCTGATTCCGGTAAAGACTGCGACCCCCTCGCTCCCCCAGCCAAGGTCCACATAACCCACCACGAAGGGCCGCGCGATCCCGCGAAACCCGATGCCCCCGACCGTGTGGAGGCGCTCGAGGGGGAAGGTGCCCGAGTCCGCGAACACGCGACCGGCGTCCACAAAGGGCGCCACTTCAACATCGACGTGCGTGGAGACGGCGTCGAACGAGAGCAGTCGGTGCCGCAATTCGACCGTCGTTGAAAAGCCATCGCGGTCGGTGAAGCGCCCGGCCCCGAATCCTCGCAGCGGCTGTTCGCCGCCGATGTCGCTGAGCGCTCCGCCCACACTGCTGAGGGTCCAGAAGGGCGCGTTGTTAGCACTGAGGAGATAGCGAACGGCCACGTGCGCGGCGAGCACCGAGTCGTAAGGCACCTGCCAGAATGCGCGTCCGTCGACCCCGGTCTCGGTGTAGAGCGAATCGACCCATCCGCTGCCACCCCCCGCGAGGCCGCCGTACGCAATCCACTGCATGCCGTGGCTGGGAATCGTCGGATCATCCCGGGTGTCATAGATCACGGACAGCCGGTTGACAAACTCCCGCTTGGTGCCGAGGATCTCATCCCCGAAGCGTTGCTGGATCGATTCGACGCCCGAGAGCGTCCCGGGCAGTACGTCGACCTGACGCACGCGGACGGTGTAGGCGAGCTGCCAGATTTTGGAGATATTGAACCCGATCTGGGCGCGCGCGTATTGCTGGTTCGCGGTGTAGTTGGTTTCTGCGGCCTCCGGCGTGCCGTTGCCGATGCCGTAGAAACGCGGCGTGCCGTCGCGGTCGTAGACGAGACTCACGTTGAAGGTCCAGCGCGCACGGCGGGCGCGGCCCGTCTGATACTCAAGATCGAGGTCGCGCTCGACGCGCTCCTTGATGCCCGCTACCCCTGACCACTGCTCGTCCGCGGACGGATAGGCGTAGAGCCGCGCGTGCGTGCCCCAACCGAAATACGGGTTGCGCGAGATATCGGGCGCAATGATCTGATCAATGTCGTGGTCCTGATCGGTGCGCAGCCATACCGGCAGGAGGCCGACGGTGGTGCCACTGTTCGGATCCGTGCCGATCTCGGGCACCGGAATGAAAGGCGCGGTCGAGGGGTTAAACCAGCGTGCAACCCCACTCGGAGGCGCCGGAGGAGAAGGCATCGGTGTTGAAGCCGGGACAGGAAACGGCGGCGCCGGCGTGTCAGGCGGCGGCAACTGCGCCAACGCCAGGGAGCCCTGCGCCAGCGTCGCCAGCGCCGCAACCCTCAAGGACCTCAGCCAGAACACTCTCATCTTGCGTGGGGCGTACGTTCGCTCACCGCCGTACCGTCGCGCAACGCTGAAGCCGACCATCGATATCCACTGCGGTCCCACCATCCATCGGGGGTGCGAAACATTGTCTCAGACTGACTAATGAGAGTACCCACAGGATCCGTCACCGCCGTTCTCATGCCGGTGACTGCAGTCGCGGAAGTATCTCGCGCTCGGCGCGCTCGACGTCCGCGGGAAAATCGATCTCAATCCACGGGAGGCCGGTGATATCGGTAACTTCGAATACGGGGCCCGATTCGCGTAGCAGATCGCGTACCGCCTCCTCATGCGGCAGATGCGAGCGTCCGCTGCCGACGTAGTCATCCACCAGGGCCGCCAGGCGATGGGCGCCGCGCTCATCGAAGCGGAAAAATCCCACCGACTCGCCGATGAGGTCGTACTGAAGATCCGCGGCGGGCTTTTTGCGCAGTTCGATCGGGACGCCGCGACGCACGCATACCTTGACCGGCTCATCCCCGGCCTCAAAGTTTTGATCGATCAACAGCCGGTTCACGTGCCTTTCGCCTGCGACCAGGGCGGCCATGATGCGCTCGTGATAGAGCACATCGGCGTCCATCAGCAGCACATCGCCCCCGCGGGTGAGAGCCTCGGCCACGGTGTGCACGGTCAAAACGCTCCCCAGCTCGAACCCGGGGTTCAGGACGACCTCGGGCCGCGGCCGCCAGCCCAGGCGCTCAAGCTCCGATTCTACGGACTCGTGGCGGAACCCAAGCGCCACGACGACCTCGTGTACCCCGGCAGCTTTCAGCAGTCGCAGGTGCCGTTCGAGGAGGCTCTGGCCGCCGAATTCCAGAAGACATTTGGGGCCGCCCTCGGGCTGTTGCATTCTCAAACCCCGGCCGGCCGCAAGCAAAATGGCGCGCATGAGCATCCTCAAGGAATAACAAGGCGTGCATAGTACAAAATCGCGCCCGGTATGTTGCCTGCCCGCCGCGCGGTCAATCCCTCAAAGGTGAGAGTTTCTCGCGGCGGCGAAAGGCTCGTTCAGAGAAATGCAGACATATCAGCCCCGGCACGCCCAGCAGCAATTCGCGCGCACGCTTGGCCAGCGACAGCGCCAGGGCGACATCCGGACGCAGACTCGCGAGCGGCGCCAACAACAGATACCCGCCCTCCTGCACGCCCAGGGATCCTGGTACGGCGAATCCGGCGGCCCGAATGGCTTGCCCTAGACTTTCCAGCACCAGCGCGTCCGACCAGCTGACCCCGGAGTTGAGCAGCCGGCATAGCAGCCAGACCTCACCCGTGCCCACGACCCAGCCGATAAGGCTCAAGACAAAGCTACCCGTCACGCTTGCGCCTTTTTCGTAAGTGCTCTGGAGCGCAGCATCGATCGCCTGCGCCTGCCTAAGTACGCTCGACCAGTCGCGCTGGCCGGAAAAACGCCGCAGCAGCCCGCTCGCCCTGGCGAAGAGACCCCGTCGCTGCAGCAGGTAGAAGGCCGCAGGAAAGAGCACCAGCACACAGAGCGCGGTCATCGCAGCCGTCCCCGAGGCCGCGCGCCCCAGGCCCGTGGCGCGTTCGCCCAGAAGCGCCAGCCCCATGAGGGCGAACACCGCCTGGGCGAGGGCTTGCAGGGTGGTGCTGACCGTGATGGCGGCCGCAGCATCTGGCGTGGGCATGCCGCGCTGAATCAGCTGGCGGATCATCAAGAGCGGTCCGCCGAGCTGACCTGCCGGCAGCAGGCTGTTGGCGGACTCCCCGATCCAGCGCACGAGGACCGCGTTGCGCAGCGAGGTGCCGCGCGTGCGCTGCCACAACACGCGAATCGCGGCGGCGTCGAGCACGAGTGGCAGCAGGTGAAAGAGGGTGACGCCGAGCAGCCCCCATCCGGCCAGCGCCAGCGTCGCAAATACCGCACTGATGCCCTGCGACACCAACACCGCGACGAACAGGAGCACCCCGGCCCCCAGGAGCCAGAAGGCGGCACGCGTCACGCGTGTCTCGAGTCAGTACGCGAAGCGGCGCGAGTCGGGTTGCGACGGCGAAATACCTGACGAAAACCGAAGTAGGCCACCGAGTCCTTCATGTTGGACACGAAGCGCCGCCACGGATGCATGTGCGGATCGGTGACATATTCGAAAGTCAGCGATACGCGCCGCTCGCCTGTCTTGAGCGGCGTGAGGCGGTGACGCAACGCATCGCCGTCGAAGAACACCAGGCCCCCGGGGGGAATCTGTATGGAGCCGGAAACCGGTTCCTTCCCGGCCGTGCGGGTGTGCAGCTGGTAGTCGAGGCGGCAGGAAGACTGATCGATCACGCCGATCAGCAGCGTGTAGCGGCGCCCGGCGTAATAGGAGGTGTCGTAGTGCCAGCCGATGTGATCCCCCGGCTCGGTGTAGAAGTACAGTGCGTAGGCGTGCGGGTCATCGCCCGGGGATACCTGCAGTTCTTCGCCCGCCAGCTGCCCGAGCCACTGAATCAGTGCGGGCGAGCGATAGAGCGCCGCGATGAGCGGCGCCAGTGCGTCGATCGTGTGCCGGCTGACGCTGCCGCCCTGCTTGTGCCCCGGCAGATAGTTGCGATTGACCGAGCGCTCAACCGTGCGCACCGCGCTGGCGAGTTGTGCGGTGAGCTCAGGCGGCAGAAAAACCGGCAGATACAAAAACGAGCCCTGCGCGACGAACGCCGTGCGCAGCTGCGGCACATCCAAGCCGCTCAGCGGGCTGGCCATGACGTCTGTCATCGGGCGGCACTGCGCGCCACGCGCCGGTAATCAAAGAATACCCAGACGGCAAACAGCGGCGCGCCGATCGCGGCCGCCACGAGAAACGGCGCAGCCCCATTGCACAAGGTGACGAGCGGCACGAGATAGAGGATGTCCTCCGTCTCAAAACCGCCGAGGGAAGCCTGTTGGCTGGCAGCTTTGCCCCCCAGCGCCTCGATGCGCATGCGCAGAAAAATGATGAGCGCGACAGAGACACCCGCGATGCTGCCGAGCAGCAGCGGAGAAACATTGAGCACGGCGGGTGACTTCGCGCCTACTCCCACGCCAATGCAGGGGAAGAGCAGGGTCGTAATCAGCGCATCGCACGCGAGGTCGTACCAGTAGCCAACGCGGCTCGTCCTACCACTGATACGCGCCAGCTCCCCGTCCGTATGGTCCAGAAAATTGGACACCACGAGCAGCAGCGCGCCGATATTCATCCAGCCGTAACCGCCGCGCGTGAACGCGCCCGCCGCCGCAATGCCGATGGCCAGGCGCACGGTGGTCAGATGGTTGGGCGTGACGCGGCTGTGCTGCAGGGGCCGCACCAGAGCGCGCGCCAGGCGGGCATCCCAGGGCAGCGGGGTAGCGCGGGCAGGGGGAAGCGGAGCAGGTTCAGACATAGGAGGCAATACGGCCCGCGCAACGTGTTGGCAACATTTTACCCACCTCCTTGCCACGCCACCAAAATGAAATACCCTGTAACGCAGGGGTGCTCCGGTGGACAGGAAAATCATGCTCATGGCCGTGGCGTGCAGGGATCGCACCCCGGCGCGGTGTTGCGGCCCGCGCGTTGCCGGGCTTCAAGGGGGGTCGCCTTGAATAGCGCTTTTCTGCACCTCGGAGCGTGGGTTGTGCGGCACCCGTGGGGAATTCTCCTCGCCTGGATCGCGGCCATTGTGCTCGGGGCCTTAGGAGCACACCGCCTGGGCGCCGTTGCCACGGGCGGTGAAGGCGGCGTACCGGGGAGTGCCTCCTGGCAGGCCAGCCATGCGCTGCGCACCGAGTTCGACAACCCCTTCATTGACCCGCTCGTGGTGGCGGTGAGCGCACCGCACCTGGACGTTGATAAGGAGCCGTATTTCTCCTGGGTGCAGGCTGCATCCCGCGCGCTCGCGGCGCTGCCGGAAGTGCGACGCGTCGCCAGCTACCCCGATGCGCGGGACGCGCACCTGCGCTCCAAGGATGGGCACGTCACGATGCTCCTCGTTGGTCTTCGCGCCCCTGACACCAACGGCCGCCAGCGTGGGGTGCTTGCCGTGCGCAGTGCGCTCACGGGCTTACATGCGGCTTTGGCGCGGCTTGATCCGGGCGCGCGCTCGGCCGTCACCGGCGGCGCGGCGGCGGATCTTGACGTCAACACCTGGAGCGCCACCGGCGGGGACCGCGCCGAAAAGCGTGCACTGCCCCTGACGCTGGCCATCCTGGTCCTGGCGTTCGGCACGCTGGTCGCAGCGGGGCTGCCCTTCATGACGGGACTGACGACGACCACCGTTTCGCTCGGGCTTGCGTACCTCCTCGCCCATCTCATGCCGGTGTCGAACCTGCTCAGCAACGTTGTCACCATGATCGGGCTTGCGATCGGCATCGACTATTCGCTGCTGATGGTGACCCACTACCGCGAGCACGCGCCGCACGCCACGGTCGCGGCAACGGTCGCGGCCACCGTGGCTGGCGCCGGGCGGACGATCTCCTGGTCGGGCCTGACCGTCATCATCGGGCTCCTGGGGCTCCTGTTCAGTCCGCTGCTTGAGACGCGCTGCGTCGGCATCGGCGGTGCACTGGTCGTGTGCGTGTCGGTCCTGGCGGCACTGACGCTCTTGCCGGCAACGCTCGTGCTGCTCGGCCCGCGCATCGACTGGTTGCCCATCATTGCGCGCCGCGCGGGCCCACGCCGCAGCGTCGCCTTCTGGCGCGCGCTCGGGGGCTGGATCGTGAAGCATCCGTGGGTCACCCTGAGCCTCGCCGGTAGCTTCGTGCTCGCCCTCGCCGCGCCCGCGTTGCGCATGAACAGCGGCGTCACCAACGAGCGCTGGTTTCTGCCGGCGGCGATGGAGTCGCGCGTGGGCGCGGAGCTGCTCACGGCGGTGCGCAACGAGAACGCATCACTCGCGATCTACGTGATCGTGCGGGCGAACGACGACTTGCCCCTGTTGGCTGCCGCGCACCTGGCGCCGCTCTTCGAGTATGCCGAGCGGCTGGGGCGCGATCCGCGCATCGCGGCGGTGAACTCGGCTTTCTCCCTGCAAGAGGGACTGAGCCTCGATGACTATCGCGAGCTGTACGCGGATCCGGACGCCGCGCTTCACGATTACCCGACGATCGGGGAGTTGTACTTGAGCCGCGATCGCCGCGCGACCCTCTTCCAGGTGATCCCGGCTGACGGCCTGAGCGTCAAGGACATCGGACGCCTCGCGCGCGAGCTCACCACGGCCACCCCGGCCGGTCGCTTCACGATCCTGGTCGGTGGGGCTCCTGCTGAACACAACGACTTCGATCACTACATGTTCGAGAGCCTGCCGCTCATCTTCGGCTTCGTGCTGTGCGCGACATTGCTCTTGTTGTTCGCCGCCTTCCGTTCGTATCTTCTGCCGTTTACGGGCGTGCTGATGAATCTGCTGGCGGTCGGCGCCGGCATCGGCGCGGTGGTTGCGGTGTTTCAGCTCGGATGGCTGCATGGGCTTGTGGGTCTTGAGCGCCCGCTGACGACCATACCGCTTGAGATTCCGCTGATGGTGTTCTGTTTAAGCTTCGGACTGTCGATGGATTACGAGCTGTTTCTGCTGTTTCGCATCCAGCAGGAATATGCGCGCGATCAGAACAACAACCGCGCCACCGTCGAGGGTCTCACCGCCGTCGCACCGGTCATCACCGGCGCCGGTCTCATCATGGTGGTCGTGTTCGGTGCCTTTGCGAGCGCGGAACTGCCCGTGCTGAAAATGACCGGTGTCGGTTTGTGTGTCGCGGTGCTGGTCGATGCCACGCTGATCCGCGCGCTGATTGTACCGGCCGTGATGGCGATCGCCGGACGCTGGAACTGGTATCCAGGCCGCCGGCCGGCACGCTAGGCGTCCGGCCTGTGCCGCTGGACCTGGGGGCTGACGGGACTAAAGCAGTCGCTGCTCGCGCAGCCAGAGCACCGCGTCAGAGAGGGCCTCGCTGGCCGGGCGCGAGCGATAGCCGAGCTCGCGCACCGCTTTCTCACTGGAGAAGAACATCCGCTTGCGTGCGAGGCGCACGCCCTCAACGGTAATGCGCGTCGAGCGGCCGGTGAGGTGCGCCCAGGCTTCGGCCGTGAGCGCCACCGGCAAGAGCGCCGCCGCCGGCAGGCGAATGCGGGGTGCGTTGCCTCCCACGATCTGCGCGATTTGCACCAGGATCGCGCGCAGCGTCATGTCCTCGCCGCCGAGGATGTAGGACTCCCCGTCGCGCCCGCGCTCAAGCGCGAGCAGGTGACCGGTGGCAACGTCATCGACGTGTACGATGTTGAGTCCGGTATCCACATAAGCGGGCATGCGCCCGCGGGCTGCGTCGCGCACCATCTGCCCCGTGGGCGTGGGCTTCACGTCCCCGGGACCGACGGGTGTTGATGGGTTGACGATGATCACCGAGTGCCCCGCGCGCGCCGCGTCGCGCGCCACCTGCTCGGCCAGGAACTTCGAGCGTTTGTAGTGTCCGATCATATCGGCGAGCGCGACCGGGGTGGCCTCATCCCCGGGTGAACCATCGGCCGGCAGACCGATCGTGGCCACGCTGCTGGTATAGACGACCCGCTCGATGCCAGCGTTGCGGGACGCGCTTAAGACATTGCGCGTGCCTTGGACATTCGTTTGATAGAGCTCCTGCGGCCTGCGAGCGCCCAAGCGGTAGTCCGCCGCCACGTGGAATAAAGCGGTGCAACCGCCCACCGCGCGCTCGAGCGAACTTACATCGCCCAGATCGCCCTCGATCGTCTCGAGCTGCAGTCCCACAAGATTGCGGCGGTCTGAATTCGACCGCACCAGAGCCCGAACCTCCCAGCCGCTGCGCAGCAGTGCCCGCGCCACCGCGGAGCCTACAAAGCCGGTGCCGCCGGTGAGCAGGGCTCTCACGAGAGCTTCGCCCCGTGCGCACCGCCCGTGTCAGGTTCGAAGGTGCTCGCCGGTGGCGCGAGCGCAGCGGCGCGTGCCACGTGCGCGAGCGCGCGGTTGGCCGCGAGGTAGCCGCGTGCAAGGCGCGCGAGGGGCCATACCTCCTTCGGCCGCAGCAGCACCTGTCCGAGGAGTCGCCCGAAACGCACCTGGCCCCCGACATCCGTGGCCGCACGCACCGCATCGGGCACGGCGTCACCCGCGACGTCGATGAGGACCCGCACGGCGATAAAGGGTAAGCCGTGAGTCCGAGCGACCTGCGCGACGTACAGACTCTCCATGTCGACCGCGGCAGCGCCGGTGGCGCGAAAGAGCGACGCCTTGGCCGCGACGGACGTGATCACGGTGTCGCTGGTGAGAAGCTTGCCGCAAGTGAGCCTCCGGTGCGGCAGCAGGGCCGCGCTTAAGTGTTCGCGCCAGCGCCGTGCGGTCGCAATCGCCACTCCGTCCGCGGCGGCGACTTCGTCGGGCAAAAGAATCGTGCCGGCAGGCAGGGAGGGATCAAGCCCCCCCGCCATCCCCCAACTCACGAGTGAAGCGGCGCCGGCGGTGATGAGCTTCTCGGCGCCGAGTGCGGCAGCGGCACCGCCCATGCCGCTCACGCTCAAGAGCGTGCCGTCCTCAAGCGTTGCGAGCGCGGCATGTCCTGAAACCGTCCGACCCAGATGACGCGCCTCGCTGCGCAGAGCGCAGACGACGCCGACGACACCCCTCGTCAATGAGTGCCCCCGGAGCGGGTGAGATTGCGGTAGGCGGCGAGGGCCCAGAGCGGGAAATAGGCGCTGTAGCCGTGGTACTTAAGATAGAAGACCCGCGGAAATCCCGGCGCCGTGAAGCTCGGATCATCCCAAAGCCCCCGACCGTTCTGCGTGTTGAGCAGATAGTCGATGCCGCGCTGCACCGCCTGTGACCTGACCTGGCCGGCGGCCATCAACCCCAAAAGCGCCCAGGCACTCTGGAATGAAGTGCTGGCGGCGGGCTGGCGCTCCTGCAGCGGCTGCGTGTACGTGTCGTTGCTCTCGCCCCAGCCGCCGTCCGTGTTCTGTTGGTCAGCGAGCCAGCGCACCGCGCGCGCGACGGTGGCGTCGTCGGCTTTGAGACGCGTCTGCGCGAGAGCCATGAGCACCGACCACGTACCGTAAATATAGTTCGTTCCCCAGCGGCCAAACCACGAGCCGTCCGTCTCCTGCTCCGCACGCAGATACGCGACCGCGCGCTCGAGCGCGTCCCGGTCCTGAGCCCGATTGCCAAGGGCGAGCACGGTCACGACGCGGGCCGTGACGTCACTGGTGGGCGGATCCAAGAGCGCGCCGTGATCGGCAAAGGGGATGTAGTTGAGCCGATAATGAACATTGTCGACATCGAACGCGGCAAAACCGCCGTTGCGGCTTTGCATGCCCACGAGCCAGTCGAGCGCCCGCTCCACGCGCTCTGCGTACCGCCGCGGTTCGCGCGCGCGGCGCATGGCCCAGACAATCACCGCCGTGTCATCCAGGTCGGGGTAGAAGCTGTTCGAGAACTGAAACGCCCAGCCGCCACCGGGGAGCTTGGGGCGCGAGCGCTGCCAGTCACCGGGCTCCTCGAGCAACTGGCGCTGCGCGAGCCACTCCAGTGACTTCTCAGAGCCGGCCAGAGCCGCTGTCCCGCCCTCCTCCTGCATCGCCAGCGCGGCGAGTGCCGTATCCCACACCGGCGAGACGCACGGTTGGCAGTAGGCGCTCGCCTCGGTGACCACCAGCAGCTTCTGCAGCGCGTGCTTGGCGCTTGTGCGTCGCGCATCATCCGCGGCGTATCCCAACACCGTCAAAGCCTCGAGTGCGTTGACCATCGCCGGAAAGATGGCGCCGAGCCCATCCTCACCGTTCAGTCGTTCGACTACCCAGGCTTCGGCGCGCCGCGTCGCCCGCTGGCGCAGCCAGCGGGGGATGAGCGGATCGAGTCGGCGTGCACAGCGATCGAGGAAAAGAAAGGCGCGGGCGAGCGTACGCGCGCCTCCCTGCGGCAGCGGGAAATAGTCGCGCTCGAGCGCCGCGGGTGTCACGAAGAGCTCGTCAATGTGCACCTGGCGCGGATTCTTGGCCCGCGCTCTTTGCGTGCACAGGATGAACAGCGGCACCATGACGGTGCGCGACCAGTACGAGACCTTGTCCAGGTGAAAGGGAAACCAGCGCGGCAGCAGCATGATTTCCACCGGGATATAGGGCACTGCGCGCCACGGCACCTGGCCGAACAGCGCAAGCGTAATGCGCGTGAACACATTGGCGCGCGCCGCGCCGCCGCGCGCGAGCAGCGCCTGGCGCGCGCGCACCATATGCGGCGCATCGATCGCATCCCCGGCAAGTTTCAAGGCGTAGTAGGCCTTGACGGTGCAACTGATGTTCAGCTCCCCGTCCTGATAGAGCGGCCAGCCGCCGTGCGGCGCCTGTCGCGAGCGCAGGTAATTGGCAAGCTTCGCCTCGAGCGCAGGCTCCACTTCACCCAGAAAGTGCTGCATCAGGATGTATTCGGCGGGGATGGTGCAGTCGGCCTCGAGCTCAAAGAGCCAGAAGCCGCGCTCGTGCTGCACGCCGGTGAGTGCGCTGCGAGCGGCCGCGATGGCATGATCCAGCCACGTGCCCTGCACGAGCCGTCCGCCGAGCTTCGGCGCGGGCTCCTGCACCGGAGCATAGGGCTCCGGCAGATTCGGGTCGGAAATGGGCGAGGTACGCGTCAAGCGCCGCTGCTCCCATCACGGCGCAGGTCGCGCGCTTGCGCATACTCTGCGCCCGAAGAGGAGGAATCCTGCGCCGCGGGCAGCGGTGCTAAGGCGGCCCGCTTTGACGGCGGCCGCGCGGCGAGCGTCGCGCCCGGCAGGCCGGCTGCGGCCAACTCGAACAGGCGGCGCAGCAGCCAATCATTGCCTACCGCGGCGCTCGTCAGGAGCTGCGTTGCAGCGACCGCCGAGCGGGAAATCTTCACCTGGGCGCCGGCGCTGAAGCCCGGGGTATGTTGGATCCTGCGCAGCGTCAGGACCGCAAGACCGAGCGCCCACAGGCAAAAGCGCCTGATCCCTGGCTCCTCGGGCGGTATCAGTAAGGTAAACGACAGGGCATTGCGCAGGTGAGCGTGCGCAAGTCCCACGAGCTCATGCAGGCCCTCATCAAAGCCCTGCGGCTGCTGCCGCGCACGCAGCGTCCCAAGCTCGACGCCATACTTGGTGAAGACCTCCTGCGGCAGCCAACACGCACCCCGCTCACGATCTTCCCAGACGTCCTTGAGAATATTCGTCATCTGCAAGCCCTGCGCGAACGATACGCTCAGCTCCTCCAGCTGCGCGCGCTGGCGGTTGATGGCCGGCGCGTACGCGCAGAAGAGCTCCGTGAGCATCTGACCGACCACGCCCGCGACGTAGTAACAATAGTCATCCAGGTCGCGCACGCGGGCGAGTCCGCCTAAGCTCGCGGTGCGCTGGAACTGGTGCATGCCATCGCACATCACCTCGAGGCAGCGCTGGATCGCGCGGCGCTGCGGTGCATCCAGCGCCGCGGTCAAACGCACAATTTGTCCCATGTTGAGGATGAGCTCGCGCTCGGCGGGCAATGTCTGCTCGCACAATCGCGGCAACAGATCCCGACTCAGCCTCCCCGCCTCTTCCTCGCCGCGTAGCACGGCCACAAAACGGTGCAGCAGGCCGAGCGTCACCGTGTCCGATGAGGCGGTCTGATCCTCGATCGTGTCGGCTATCCGGCACAACAAGTAGGCGTTGCTCACCGCGATGCGCAGCCGCGGCGGCAGTTGCGGGATCGTCAGCGCGAACGTGCGCGACACGTGCGGTAAGATCCGCTCCTGACATTCCTGGTCGGTGACAATAAGCTCCATTCGAACAGTGTCTCGCATGCGATCGGGCGTCGCAATTCGACCTCGCGCCCGGGCGGGTGAACGACCTTTGCGGCTATACTAGCCACGATGCGCGGCTCGCCCCAAGAGCATCCTCTGCTGAGCCGAGTCAATTCCCCGGCGGATGTGCGCCGACTCAGCCTCGATAAACTCCCCGCTCTCGCCTGTGAGCTGCGCCAGTTCCTCATCGACCGGGGGGGCCGCCGCGGGGGGTACCTGGCGGCCAGCCTGGGTGCGGTCGAGCTCGCGATTGCCCTGCATTATGCCTATAAAACCCCACATGACCGGCTGATCTGGGACGGTGGCCAACAGGCCGACCCGCACCAGATACTCACCGGTAGGCGCGCGCGGCTGCACGCCGCCCGAAAGAGCGGTCGAGCGGCACCCTTCGCCTCGCGCACCGAAAACGAGCACGACGCCTCAGCCCTGGGGCACGCGGGCAATGCGATCAGCGCCGCCTTAGGGTCCGCCATCGGGGCAGCCCTGCAGGGTGAGAGCCGGCGCGTGGTCGCCGTGATCAGCGATCGCTCCCTGACCGCCGGGATGGCCTTTGAGGCCTTAAATCATGCCGGCGCGCTGCCCGCAGACCTCCTGGTGATACTGAACGACAGCAGCGATGCCGATCGGCGCGGCATCGGCGCGCTGTCGGCGCACTTTGCCTGCGCCCTTTCAGGTCCGCTGTACGCAAATCTGCGCGCGGGCGGCAAGCGCATGCTGCGCCAGATGCCGACCATGCGCGAGTTGGCGCGCCGCTCGGAGAAGCACCTGAAGGGCATGGTTCTGCCCGGCACGCTGTTCGAGGAGATGGGGTTTAACTACCTCGGGCCTACGGACGGGCACGATGTGAAGGGGCTCATCCGCACGCTGTGCAACGTACAGAAGCTGCGCGGACCGCAGTTCCTGCACGTCGTGACGCGCCCGGGCAAAGGGCACGCGCCCGCGCAAGCTGACCCCGCGCGCGCAGCGCGGCCGGCGCCGTTTGATCCACCAAGCGGTGCTGCGCCTGAACCGCTGGAGGCCGTTGCCTCCTTCGGCGAAGTCTTCGGCCAGTGGGCGTGCGAGGCGGCGAGTGTTGATCCTAAGATCGTGTGCGTCGCGGCCGCGACGCGCACCGCTTTACACCTGAGCGATTTCGCGCGCCGCTTTCCGGAGCGCTACTTCGATGCCGCGATCGCCGAACAGCACGCGGTCACGTTTGCGGCAGGACTGGCCACGGAAGGGTACAAGCCCATCCTCGCCATTCACTCGAGCGGCCTGCAGCGCGCCTACGATCAGCTGATCCACGACGTCGCCCTGCAGAAGCTGCCGGTGATGTTCGCCGTCGACGGCGCCGGCCTCATCGGCAGCGACGGCGCCACACAGCAGGGCAGTTACGATTTGAGTTATCTGCGCTGCATCCCGGGCCTCATCATCATGGCGCCGGCCGATGAGAACGAATGTCGCCAGATGCTGCACACCGCCTGCGAGCTCACCGGACCTGTGCTGGTGCGCTACCCGCGCGGCGCGGGCCCCGGCGTGGCGCTCGCCCGCAAGATGCGTGCGCTGCCCGTGGGTCGAGCGGAGATTCGCCGCGAGGGCGGCAGCGGACTTGCACTGCTCGTGTTTGGCACCTTGCTTGAGACGGCGCGCAAAATAGCCGAGCGCCTGGATGCCACGCTCGTCAACATGCGCTTCGTCAAGCCGCTCGATGCGCCGCTCGTGCGCGCGCTGTGCGCGCGCTACGAGGCGCTCGTCACGATTGAAGAAAACGCCACGCGCGGCGGCGCCGGCTCTGCCGTCGGTGAACTCATCAGGTCGTACGGCCTTGAGATCCCGCTGCTGCATCTGGGGATTCCGGACCGCTTCATCGAGCACGGCTCGCGGGAGCGCTCTTTGAGCGGTGCGGGACTGGACTTCAGCGGACTCACCACCCGGATCGAGCGCTGGTGGAGTGCGCAGGGTAAGAGCGTGCCCGTGGCCCGCGGTGCGTAGCCGCGACTGAACGGGCTTGCAGTTCTGCGCGCCTTAGTGGCTGCGCGTGAGGAGCCAGGCCGACAGCGCCCGCAGCGGCATCGCGGACGCCCCGAAGAGCTCGAGCGACTGCAGCGCCTCGGCGTGCAGCGAGCGCACCCGTTCCTGCGATGCCTCGACGCCTAAGATCGCAGGGTGCGTCGGCTTGTTGCGCTCGCGGTCCGCGCGCGCCGGCTTCCCGAGCGCGGCGCTGTCACCGAGCACGTCCAGAAGATCGTCCTGTATCTGAAATGCAAGGCCGATCGAGTCGACGAAGTGTGCCAGCGCATCGTAGTGGCGCGCGCCGAGGTTGGGCAGGCAGGTCGCGGCCATCAGCACGCAGGCGCGAATCAAGGCGCCGGTCTTGCGGGCATGCATGTCCTCTACCTGGGTGATATCCAGCCATTTGCCCTGCGCCGCAAGATCGATCGCCTGTCCGCCCGCCATGCCAAAGGTGCCACTCGCCTCCCCCAGAAGGCCAATCAGACGCAAGCGCGTCTCGGGAGTCACCGTGAGGGAGGCATCCGCGGCCAGCACCTGGAAGGCGAGCGATTGCAGGGCATCCCCGGCAAGAATGGCGGTCGCCTCGTCGAAGGCCTTGTGACAGGTGGGTCGGCCGCGGCGCAAATCATCATCATCCATCGCCGGCAGGTCATCGTGGATGAGCGAATAAGCGTGCACGAACTCGATGGCACAGGCGATTGCTTCGACCTGTGCTTCCGCGATGCCGAGCGTGCGCGCCGTGGCGAACACCAGCGCCGGTCGGATGCGCTTGCCGCCGCCCAAGGTGCTGTAGCGCATCGCCTGATGCAGGCGCGCCGGTTTCTCATCCGCATCCGGCAGGCGACTCGCGAGCGCCGTCTCCATGCGCGCCTGCCAGGACTTAAGAAGTGCCGGAAAGCTCTCGCGCTGCGCGGCATCCTCAGGCGTGGGACTCACGGCCTGCAGGGTGCGATTGACGGGTGCAGTTTCGGGCAAGGTAGGCGCTTTCCGGCTACTGCAGTCGCGGGGCTTCGGGCTCACGCCGCGGGCGGGTCACGCTGGGGACGGGCACCGCCACCTCGTGAGGACGCCCGGCATTCTGATACGCCACGGGTGGATCGGCCGCCATGGGACCCGTCGTTCGCGGCCCAAGAATCGCCGTTTTCAACGCCTTGAGCGGATGCGAGAAGGCATCGTTGACGGCCGTGCCCTCAAAGCCGCAGTGCGCCATGCAGTTATCGCACTTGGGATTGCGTCCCACCCCATATGCGTCCCAGGCCGTGTCTTCCAGCAAGGAGCGGAAACTGTCCGCATAACCTTCGTCGGTGAGCAGATAACACGGTCGCTGCCAGCCGAAGATGTTGTACGTCGGGGTGCTCCAGGGCGTGCACTGATACGCCTGGTTGCCGGCGAGAAAATCCAAAAAGAGGCTCGAGTGGTTGAATGACCAACGGCGGCGGGCCTTGGCGGCCGCCGTCCGCCCGCGCTTGAAGACCTCGCGGAACAGCCGCTTGCTCGCACTGCGTCCGAGAAACACATCCTGACGCGGCGCGTGCTGGTAGCTGTAACCGGGCGAAACCGTGATGCCCTCGATCCCGAGCGTCATGGCCTCATCGAAAAACGCGGCCACGTGATCCGGGTCCTCGCCGTTGAAGAGTGTGCAATTGACCGTCACGCGAAAGCCCTTCGCGCGTGCCAGGCGGATGGCTACCACGGCCTTCTCGAACACGCCCTCCTGGCACACCGAGGCGTCGTGGCGCTCCTTATTCCCATCCAGATGGATCGAGAAAGTCAGGTACTTGGACGGCTGATACTCATGGATATGCTTCGGCAGCAGGATCGCGTTCGTGCACAGGTACACGAACTTGCGGCGCGCGACGATCCCGGCCACCAGCTGCGGCATTTCCCGGTGAATCAGCGGCTCCCCGCCGGGAATGGACACCATCGGCGCACCACATTCGTCCACCGCCCGCAAGCCGTCCGCGACGCTCATGCGTTGCTGCAGTATTTGCTTCGGATGGTCGATCTTGCCGCAGCCCGCGCAGGCAAGATTGCATTGGAACAGTGGCTCAAGCATCAGCACCAGCGGGTAGCGCTTCACGCCACGCAGCTTCTGCGTCGCGATGTAGCGCCCCACCCGATAGGCCTGGATCAACGGCACGCCCAAAGTCGTCTCCTATCCCAGAGCGAGCAGGTCCGCGCGGTGATCGCGCCAGATCCGCTCCCACTCCAACCTGAACCACGGCGTAAACTTTTCGCCTCCGGCCGCCAGCTCCGACTGCAACGCCTCGCAACTGATCCAGCGCCACGCCCGAATCTCCGCCGGATCGCTCACGATCGGCTCGTTGCAACGCCCCATATAGACCGAACACAGTTCCCGTTCGGCACCGGCGTGATCAAACTGTGCCTGATACTCAAACTTGAACAGGAACCGCAGCGGGCAGCTGATGCCCAGCTCCTCGCGCAAGCGTCGCTGGGCCGCCGCCTCCACGCTCTCGGAGCGGCGCGGATGGCTGCAACAGCTATTGGACCAGAAAAGCGGCCACAGGCGCTTGGATGCCCCGCGCTGCTGCAACAACAGCTCGCCCGCGTCGTTGAAAATCAGCAACGAAAAGGCGCGGTGCAGAATGCCACGGCCGTCATGGCAGGCCGCCTTGCTCAGGTGACCGAGCTCGCGATCGGCCGCATCCACCAAGATGAGTAATTCGGAATCGGCAGCGAACGGGGCGCTGGTACCGCCGCGGGCATTTTGAGATCCATCCGGTTCAGCACTCAATTGCATAGCTCTCCAAAGGATACACGCCCCGCCCAAGCTGCGACCCCGGGGTTACCCCTCATCCGAGCGCGCAAGACAGATCCCAAGATGCCCAGGTCCATGAATAATAAGCCAATCGAGCCGCATCGCATTATTAGCGTATCCGACGCATTGTATCGGGGAGCCGATTCTCTCTCCGGTGTTTCTAGAGGCCCCGCCGGCACCAGGGCGGGGCGCGACGCGCGTGGCCCACGCAGGGGCGCCGCGAAGCGCAGTCCGCACCGATGCCGCAGCGATCAGCCCTCAGGGCAGCTTCGGGGTTCCCCCGGGCTGTAGCTGGGCACTTGCCGGAGCCGTGGCGGCGGGCGTGGCCGGCGCAGGCGCCGCCGCGGGAGCGAGCGCGGCCGGTGCCGCGGCGGCGGCGGCGGGCGGACACGGCTGCACGGCGATCTTGGAACTGACACCTTCGGCAAAAAGATCCTGCAGCGGGACGGTGGTCATGCCCGGCAGGGGCGCAAGATCCACCCAGTAGAGCGTCCCGGGGAGCTTGCGCTCGGCCACCTCGGCCTTAATCCCCATGGTGCGTACCGTCTCCGCACGCCGCTCGGCACGGGCGCGCTCGCTGAAGAGCCCGAGCGAGACGCGGCGGCCGTCGGTCGCGGTGGCGGGCATGACCAGCGCATCCTTGACGCCGTTGTGCTCGAGATTCGCGAGCATCTTGTCCGTATCCGCTTCGGTCTTCATACCGCCGACGAACACCCAGAACCCGTCGGACATCTCGCCGGGGGCCGCGCGCTGCTTCGGATCAAATCCCCGCTCTTTAAGGATCGAGGCCGCCTGCGCGCTGTTGTTGACATCCGGAAAGGGACCGACCGACAGACACACCTGCGCGGTGTCGGGCAGTTTGATTGCATTCGGATCCGGGCGCTCGGAGGGCGGCAGTTCCTCGACGAGCTTCAGGCGCGGCAGTCGCTCGATCGCCTCGTTCACCGGCACCGTGGGAGGCGGGGTCACCCAGTACGCCCAGGCGAGGTAAGCCAGGTTCATGAACACGAGCGCGAAGAAGACCCGACGCACGGGGCGATTCTAGATCAATGCCGGCGCGGCTGCGCCGCGCGGGCCAGCACCGCAAGACCGCGCAGGACAAGGTGCGGCACCGTGACCGCAGGATACGCGAGGAGCGGGCGTACCGGGCCTACGCCACCGCCGGTCAGGACCAGGAGCGGCGCTCGCCGCACCCGCGGCACGGCCTCCTCGACCAGCCGCCCGATCGCCGCCGCGGCCGCGTAACGCGCGCCCTGCTCGATCGCATCCCGTGTCGAGCGCCCGAAGGGTCCCGAGCTTTGTCGCGGACCGCCCTGGGCGCGGCGGCGGATGCCGTAGGTCTGGGCGAGGAGCGTCTCCACCATGAGCGCCGGCCCCGGCACGATCGCGCCTCCGAGGTGTCGCCCGGCGACGTTCAGAAGATCGAGTGTCATGGCCGTACCGATGCTCACCACGCACACCGGCAGTGCGGGAAAAAGCTGATGCGCGCCGACCAGACTCACGAAGCGATCGACCCCGAGCCGCCAGGGCTCCAGGTAGCCTACGGTGATGCCGCCGCCGCGCACCGGGACCTTCACGAACTCGATGCGCACCTTAAAACGTCGCGCGGCCGCTTTGAGCGCCGCGTTCACCTGAGGGCCGGCCACGCTCGACACCAGGATCCGTTCGACGGATCCTGCGGATGTGCCGAGGAGGCGTCGCGCGTACTGCGCCGCATCCCACTTTGCGTGCACCACGGCGCGCGAAGCTAAGAGCTCTCCTGTGCACAGTCGCGCCCACTTGATGCGCGTGTTGCCCGCGTCGATGAGGAGCACGCTCATAGGGGCCGCACGCTCACATCCCCTGAGATGAAGCGCTGCACGCCCTGGGGCGTCTCGAGGAGCAGTGCCCCGTGCATGTCAATGCCGCGTGCCAAACCTGCCGCCACGCCTTGCGCGCCGGCGACGTTGATGGCCTTGCCGGCGAGCGCATCGGCCGCGCGCCACTCCTCGAGGAAAGGCTTCAGTGCCGCACGCTCAAACTCGGCGAGCCCACGCACGCATTCGCTCACGATCGCCGCCACGACCTTATTGCGCGAAGCGCTTTTGAGTCCGGCGCCCGCAAGGTCCGTCGCAAGAACGCCGGTGGCCGCGATTTTCTTCAGCAGGTCCTGACCGAGTGCGACGTTGAGCCCGATCCCCACCACAACGCAGGCAGGACCGCCCGATTCGCCGCGCAGCTCGATGAGGATGCCGCCAAGCTTTCGCTCCCCGGCGAGCAGATCGTTCGGCCACTTCAGCGCAAGATCCTTCACCCCGAGCCCCTTGAGTGCCCGCAGTACGCACACGCCGATGACAAGCCCCAGGGCCCCGAGCTCCGGCAGGACTTCCGGAAAGGTCCAGTTCATCGACAGGCAGATGCCCGCTCCGGGCGGTGCGAGCCACGAGCGTCCGCGGCGGCCGCGGCCGGCGCTTTGAAACTCCGCCAGCAGCACCGCGCTCGTACCGGGGCGGGGATTCACGCGCGCGAGCAGCGCGGTATTCGTCGAGGCCGTCGACCAGAGCGTCTCAAGGCTTACGATGCCGCCGCGCACCTCACGGGGGATGGCAGCGCGGATCTTCGCCGCCTCGAGCGGCTCACTCGGGTGGCCCAGCCGATAGCCGCGGTTGCGCACCGCCTCGAGCGCGGTGCCGAGCTCGCGCAGCGCGCCGGCCGCCTTCCACACCGCGCTGCGGCTGACGCCGAGTTGACCCGCGAGCGCCTCCCCGGAGTGAAACTCGCCATCGCCGAGCGCTGCGAACAGCTGCGCCGTCAGCGGCACGCGCGCACCGACTGCCTTGACCTTTTTAGCGCGCGGCACGTTTAGGCTGCCCGGCGGCCGAAGAGCCACAGCCGCCGCGCGCGCGACTCGGTGCCGGTGCGCATGCGCTCGATGTTGCCGCGGTGGGTGTAAAGGATAAGGAGGAGCGCGAGCAGCGCGAACGTCAGGAGCGGCCCGCGCGGGGAGAAGTGCCCCGCCGCGATAAAAAGCGCCACCGCAAGCGTAGCCAGCATGGATGCGAGACCGACATAGCCGAAGAGCATCACCACGATGAGGAAGCTGAGGAGGAACGCTGCCGGCAGGGTCGGGCTCATACCGAGGAGCACACCGACCAGGGTCGCAACCCCCTTGCCGCCCCGGAACCCGGACCAGACCGGATAGATGTGCCCGAGCATCACCGCGAGCGCACACACCGGCACGCTCCAGGCTTCGAGCGCCGGGGCCGCCGGCAGGATGAACGGCAGCGTCGCGCGCGCAAGCCACGCGGTGGCGAGCCACCCCTTGGCCAGATCGATGATGAGCACGGCCAAGCCCACCGCCTTGCCCTGGGTGCGCAGCGCGTTGGTCGCCCCGGCATTACCGCTGCCGAGCGTACGCAGGTCCACACCGCGCAGGCGGCCGATGACGAGGCCGCCGACGATGGAGCCCAGAAGATAGGCGAGCGCGGCCTTGAGCAAGAGCTCGAGCACAAAATCAGCGAAATACTTCTGCGAGCATGCAGCGCACGCTCCCGCCGCCAAACGTCTCGATCGTGGGGATGGGGACGGCGAGCACGGTGTCGGTAGAGCCTGCGAGCTGCGCGAACACCCGCGGCTCGAGCGCCCGCCGGGCGCTCTCGGACATCACGAGCACGCGCGCATCCCCGAGCGCCTCATCCCAGGTGCCAAGTTCCAGCATGTTGCCCGCGAAGTGCTCGAGTTCCTCGTGACCGATGAGGATCACTTCGCGCGCGCTTGCCGTGAGGTGCGCGAGCACGCGCGCGCGATCGGCCTTGGCGATGCTTTCGGCGGCCACGACCGCCACACGGGCGCCGATCCACAGACACACGTTGGTGTGATACAGCGGCACGCCGCTGCGATTCGCGGCGGAAAAAACCACCGGCTCGTACTTGAGCGCCCGCGCCCACTCGCGCACGAGGTCGGCATCGGTGCGCGGGGAAGTGCAGGCGTAGGCGACGCGCGTCACGTGATCGAGCACGAGGCTGCCGGTGCCCTCCAGGAACTTCCCCTCGCGCTCGCGCCCGGTGAGATCCAGCCGATGCCTCACCGTGAAGCTCAGCTGCCTCACGACCGCCTCGATCAGCTCCTCTCGCCGCTCGGGGCGGCGGTTCGCGTTCGCGAGCGGATACAGCACGAGTGTCCCGTCGGCGTGAAAGCTCACCCAGTTGTTCGGGAAGACGGCGTCCGGTTTGACAGGCTCGGCAGAGTCTTCCCCCACGCACACCTCGACCCCTTCGGCGCGCAGCGCCCGCACGAGCGCATCGAACTCTTCCAGGGCCTTGAGCGCCGGATCGACGCCGCCCGCATCGGGCTTCTGGAACGTGTTGGTGGCGGCGGTCTCGGGGTTAAAGCCGAAGTGCCTGGGCCGCACCATGAGGACGGCATCCGCGCACTGCTGGCGCGGCGGCGGCGGGGAGCCCGGGCTGTGCGAAGGCGCTGCCATGGCGCATTCTCGCACGTTCGCAAGCTCGGGCCCGACTGCGCAGCGGCGACCCCGAAGACCAACACCCTCGCGAGAGGGCCCCTCCGGGGCCGCCGGTTTTCTAAGCGCGCAGCACCTGCACGTGCTCGCCGCTGCCGGTGTTCTCCATGAGGTCGAGGACCGGCAGGCGCTGGGTGAGATCGAGCGGCGTGCCCGTGAGGTAGCGCATACACTCAGCCGCCGGCGCCGGGCGCGCGAACAGGTACCCCTGCGCGTAGGAGCAGCCGAGCTGGCGCAGCTTCTCCAGCTGTGGCCAGCCCTCGATGCCTTCGGCCACCACCTTGATGTGCAGGTATTTCGCCATGGCGATGATGGCGCTCACGATGGCCAGATCTGACATATCGGTGACGAGGTCGCGCACGAAGCTGCGGTCGATCTTGAGCGTATCCACCCGCCAGCGCTTCAGGTACGAGAGGCTCGAGTAGCCGGTGCCGAAGTCATCGATGGCGATATGCACGCCGAGCTCACGCAGTTTCGCGACCGCGTCCTGGCTCGCCTCGCGGGCGCGTGCCTCGCGCCGCTCGAACACCGCGCTCTCGGTGAGTTCGATCTGTAGCATCGAGGGCTCGAGTCCGTGCTGTTTCGTGAGCCGCGAGATGCTCTCGGCGAGATTGGAGCGCTGCAGCTGCACGGCCGAGACGTTGATGGCGACCGGCACGATCGTGCCGCCGGCCTGGCGCCAGCGCACGGTGTCCTCGATCGCCCGCTGCATGACAAAATCCCCGATCGGCACGATGAGGCCGGCTTCTTCGGCCACGGTCACGAAGCGCTCGGGGCGCACGTAGCCGTGGTTCGGGTGCTTCCAGCGCAACAGCGCCTCGAGCGCCACCACGCGCTGGGATTCGATGTCGACGATCGGCTGGTAGTGCACGTCGAGCTGACGGCTCGAGAGCGCGGTGCGCAGCGAGGACTCGATCGCGATGCGCTCCTTCAGGCGCTTGTCCATGCCGGGGGCGAATAGCTGGAAATTGTTGCGGCCGCGGTCCTTCGCCTGATACATGGCGGTGTCTGAGTGGCGCAGAAGCTCGCCCATGTCGGTGCCGTCGTGTGGGTAGAGCGCGACCCCGATGCTCACGGTGGTGACGAGCGTGCGGCCGTCGACGACCATCGGCGCCCCCAGGGCGTGGTTGATGCGCGCGGCGGCTTCGTTCACCTGCTGGGTGCTGCTCACGCCCTTGAGGATGACGACGAATTCGTCCCCGCCCATGCGCACCACGACGTCCTCGGCGCGCATGGTCGAGCGGATGCGCTGCGCCACGGTCTTCAAGAGCTTGTCGCCGGTCTCGTGCCCGCGCGAGTCGTTCACGTGCTTGAAGCGGTCAAGATCCAGAAACAGCACCGCGAGCACGGCGCTGGACTTTCTCGCCTCCTCGATGGCCTCCGGCAGGTGCGCCTGCAGGTAGAGCCTGTTCGGCAGTCCGGTCAACTGGTCGTGATGCGCCAGGTGATCGAGCTCCTGATGCTTCTCCAGCAGGTGCGACTCGACCTTGCGGCGCACGGTGACGTCGTGCACCGCGACCGCGAGCGCCGAGCGGCTGCCTAAATTCAGCGGGTAACAGCTGCCTTCCACCATGCGCGTCGAGCCGTCCTTGCAGCGCTGGCGCATTTCCACGGGGGCGCGGGAGCTGGCCTCCTGGAGCTTGCGGACGAGGGATTTTGCGTCCACCCCTTCGGCGCTGAAGAGGTCGCTGAAGCTCAAGGAACGCACCTCTTCGAGTGCGTAGCCGAAGCTGCGCAGCCCGGCCGGATTCACCGCGAGGACGCGCTGACTGCCCGGATCGAGCACCAGAGCGGTGGTTGGCCACTGCTCGAAGGCCGCCAGGTGCGTCTCGTCGTAGTCCTTGAGCCACGAGGGGGCCTTGGGACGCACGAGCCGCCACAGGAGCCACGCCACGGCGGCGCAAACTAAGCCCGCCAGCGCGCCAAGAGCAAATGCCAACTGGTTCACACTTTGTCCCGGAAATGTCTCAACGAGTGTGGCGCATGCGTTCAAGAGGCAGTCGTGCGCTGCGCACAGTTTCAGGCGCCAGCGCACCCTGCGCGGGGGCCCGCGAGTCTTAAGTGTGGGTTAGGGCCGTTGGGCCACTAAGAGACGCTTGAGCGCGCCAGGTGACCGCGACGCGGGTCCCGCGTCGCAGCTCGTTTCCTGAGGCTTGCGCGATCACAGCGTTCTCGCCAAAGGTGACCCCGCGCAGTTGGCGGTTGAAGCGAAAGCGCTTCAGTGCCGGCGTCGGATCGGTCGACGGTGCACCGGTCACAGGGTCGAGCGAGGGAATCGAGCAGCGCGTGCAGGGCTTCACGAGCCGCACGGTGAGCCCCTCAAAGATCAGCGTGTCGATGCGGTCCTCCGCCCAGGCGGGTAGCCCCTCGAGCACGAGGTTGGGGCGAAAGCGCACCATCGGAATCGGCTCCGGCAGGTGCGTATTCAGATCCTCGAGGGAAGCGGTGTTGCAGACGAGAAACGGATAGGCGTCGGGGAAGCCAATCGGGGCTGGCACCGTGCCCGCGAACGCAGGATTCGCCTGCCGGCCCATGCCTGCCGCGACGCGCACGAGTCGCACCGGCTGACCGACGGCCCAGCTCAACCACTCATCCGCGTGCGCGCCCTGAGTGATGGCACTCATGTGGTCATCCCAGACGCTAACCTCGAGCCCCTCGCCCTGTGTATCCAGCGGTACGCGCAGCTCGGTGAGCTCGGGTGCGGCGAGCACCAGGGCGTCCGCCTCGATCCGCGGCACAAGGCGCGCCAGGTGTGGGTGCGTGCGCTGGGACACAAAGACACCGCGCGCATCCACGATCATCCACTGGCGGTCCCACTCAAGGCCGAGCGGGGTCAGGCGTGCGCTCGCACAGGCGATACCGCGCGTTGACTTCACCGGATAGATGAAGAGACCGCTCAAGGTTGCCGTGTCTGACATGGCCCTAAGTCCCCCGGGAAGGAATATCGCCCCCTGCTGCATGCGGCGAGATGCGCTCGTTGGAAGTCTGCCCTATGCTCCTGCGGCCGACCAAGAACTCGAGGATCGTTCCATGCGCGGGGGCACACAATTCAGGCTCGGTCACCGTACGGCGCTGCTTCGGGTGGCGGCCGCAGGCGCCTTGGGCGCACTCATCCTGGCTGCGCCGCCCGGCGCCACCGCCCGCACGCAAAAGCCCGCCCTGCACGGCGCGCACTGGATGGCCGTCACCGGCAAGCCCCTCGCCGCCACGGCCGGCGCGATGATCTTTGAGCGCGGCGGCAACGCTGTGGATGCCGCGTGCGCCATGATCGCGGCCACTTCCACCATGTGGGACACGCTCTCCTGGGGTGGGGAGACCCAGGCGCTCATCTACAACCCCCACACCGGCCAGGTGATCGGCATCAACGGGCTGGGCGTCGCCCCCACGGGCGCGACGCCTGAGTACTTTCACAAGCTCGGTATGAAGTTTCCGCCCGAGTACGGGCCTCTGGCGGCGGTGACGCCCGGCACTCCGGGCGGCCTCATGACCATGCTGGCCGAGTACGGCACGATGAGCCTGCAACAGGTGCTGGCGCCGGCGATCCAGATGGCGGACGGGTATCCGATGGAAGCGGAGCTCGTGGCTACCATCGAGAAGAACGTCGAGCGGATGCGCCAGTGGCCGGACACGCGGCGCGTGATGCTGATCCATCCGGGCACCGCGCACGAGGCGCCATATCCGGGTGAGATGTTCCATCAGGCGGAACTTGCGGCCACGCTGCGCAAGCTGGTGGAGGCCGAGAGCCAGGCGCTCGCGGCCGGCAAGGACCGCAAAGCGGCGATCTACGCCGCCTACGACCGCTTCTACAAGGGCGACATCGCGCAGGAATTCGTGCGCGGCGTGCACGAGGCCGGCGGCCTCATCACGCTCGAGGATCTGGCGCGCTGGAAGGTAAAGATCGAAGAGCCCGTGCACACCAGCTACAAGGGCTACGAGGTCTACAAGCTCACCACCTGGGTGCAAGGTCCCGTGATGCTGCAGACGCTCAACATCCTGGAGAACTTTGACCTCAAGGCCATGGGCTACAACAGCGCCCGTTACATTCACACCCTCTACCAGGCGATGAACCTCGCCTATGCGGACCGCGACTTCTACTACGGCGACCCGGACTTCCCGCCACTCTCCCCAATCCAGGGCCTGCTCTCCAAGGACTACGCCCGTGAGCGCGCCAAGCTCATCCACTTTGAGCACAACGATCCGGACATCCGCCCCGGGGATCCTTATCCCTTCCAGGGGGGCAAGAATCCCTTCACCTCCCTCCTCGAGCAGTGGCACAGCAAGATGCCGGCGAACACGCCCAGCGCGCGCGCCGAGTTCGACCGCACGTTCCGCCTGGGGACCACGAGCGTGGAAGCCGCCGATGCCGAAGGTTGGGCGGTCTCGGTCACCCCGAGCGGCGGGTGGGTGCCGGCGGTGATCGCTGGCCACACCGGCATTGGACTTAGCCAACGCATGCAGAGCTTCGTGCTCGAGGCGGCGGAGAACCCCTACAACGTGCTCAAACCCGGCAAGCGCCCGCGCGCCACTCTCACGCCCACTCTTGCGCTCAAGGATGGAAAACCGGTGCTCATCTTCTCGGTCCAGGGCGGCGACACGCAGGACCAGAACCTGCTGCAGTTCTTCCTGAACGTGGTCGAATTTGGCATGACCGTGCAGGAAGGCACCGAGGCGGGCAACATCACCAGCTACCAGATGCGCGACTCCTTCGGCGCGCACGAGTCCTTCCCCGGCCGGATCACCGTGAACACCTCCACGCCGCCGGCCGTGCGCGCCGAGCTCACCCGCATGGGCTACAAACTCGAGTTCGTCGAGCGCAGCTCAGGTCCCATCAATGCGATTCGCGTGGACCGTGAGCACGGCACCCTCTGGGGGGGCTCGAGCAACCACGGTGAGGATTACGGCATCGGCTGGTGAAGGGCCGCCCTCCTCTGAGCGTGCGCGGTGAACCTCAGGCGGAGGGTTTCGCGGCCACCTGCGCGAGGAGGAAATCGTAGATCCCCTGCTCGCCCATGCGGCGCGCGTTGGCAAGCTCGCCGCCCTTGGTCGAGTAGATCACCTGGTTGTCGGCATCCAGAACCACCACGGCCGGGATGCCGTTCTTGATCGGGTGGCCGTAACGGGCATCGAGCTGCAGGTTCTTGTCGAAGTTGCCGACGTCGATCTTGACGACGTCGAACTTACCCTCGATGAGGGCGTGGCTGCTGCCCTGCAGCGCCTTATCCAGCGCGCGGCAATCCTCGCACCAGTTCGCCCCGAACACGAGCAGCACCTTCTTGTGATCGGCGCGCGCAGCCCCGAGCGCCTGCTGCACCTGGGCGCCGGCGTCGGCCTTCTCATCATACGGCCAGGTCGCCGCTCCCACGCCTGAGGCGAGGAGCAACAAGGCCGCAATCACCAGGATCCGATTCATCGAGGAATTCTCCTTCTCTCGCCGCACGTTAGGCGCGCCCGGGTGAGTCTAGCGGCGCTCCCTGCGTAGCGCACCTGCCGGCCGCCCCGCCGGCGATCGTGCTAGCCTCGGTGGGCCCCCGACGGATCCGAAAGGTGCTCCATGAAGACTCTCTTTTCGGTGCTGGCGGCATCCGTGCCCGCCGAGTCCGGTTCAGCTTCCGCTGTGACCGTCCTCATCACCGGCGCCGGGCGCGGACTCGGACTCGAGTTCGCACGCCAGTATGCCGAGCGCGGCGCGACCGTCATCGCGACCGTGCGCGACCCGAACAAGGCGGCCGAACTGCGCACGCTGGCCACGGCCCGCGGGAACGTTGCGGTGGAGCGGCTCGATGCGAGCGATGATGCGGGCATCCAGGGGCTCGCCGAGCGCTGCCGCGGGCGCGCCATCGACATCCTCATTAATAACGCCGGCGTGCTTGGCGAGCCCGAGGAGCAGGCGCTTGGCACTTTCAGCCGTTCCGCTTTCGCCGCCACCCTGGACGTCAACGCCTTCGGGCCACTCGCGGTCTCGCAGGCGTTGCGTGAACACGTGCTCGCGAGCCGGCAGAAGAAGATCGTTGCGCTCACGAGCGGGCTCGGCTCCATCGCCATCGCCGGTGCCATGCCGCACGGACCGTACTTCTACCGCATGAGCAAGACCGCGCTCAACATGGGCATGCAGGGCTTGGGCGCGGACCTTAAGTCGCAAGGCGCCATCGTTGCGGTCGTGTCTCCGGGCACGGCCGAGACCGAGATGCTCGGCCGCTATCGCAGCGCCTACGGTGCGACGACCGTGGCGACGGTTTCGCCGGCCCAAAGTGTCGCCGGGATGATCCGCGTCATCGAGCAGCTCGACCAGGCCAAGGCCGCCCAGGGCATCAACAGCTACGACGGGCGGATCCTGCCGTGGTGAGTCCGAGGGCCCGAGAGGCTCTTCAACGCGGCGGGCTGCCCGAATCAAACAGCGCGCGCAGCCGCTGCGTCTGCCCGGTGGGTTTGCGGATCTCCACTTCGCGCCACTGCCGCTCAGGCGCAAGCGGCATCTTCAGGATCGCCTGTCGCGCTTCCGTCAGCTGATACTTCAGCAGCGGCCGCAACACATCGAGCGGCTCGGCCAAGCTGCGCTCCTCCTGGGTCTCGGCCAGTTCGCCGTCGCAGAAGGCGCGGAAGTATTCCGCGAAGCGCTGCTCGTAGATCTGCAGCGGCTCGAGCATGGCCTCATCGTGCATGAGGTGCTCGGCGAGGTATTGGGCGCACAGGTAGCTTGAGCTGCAGCGCACGTAGTTGTTGTGCTCGGCGAGCACCGCGTTGGTGTAATCGCGATAACCGTAAAAAAGCTCAAAAAGCCGGCGCCGCTTTCTTCCGGTGAGCGAGCGCTCGCGCAGATATTCGAAGAGTGCCTTGCGATGCACCAGACTCAGCGCCGCGGACCTGAGCGAGACGACTTGGCTCTCCACGCGCGACTGCGCGGCCACGGGCTGCAACAGCCGGTGGTGCTCGGCTGTCCAGCGCCGATACGTAAGCGGGTTCTCGAGAACTCGGGATGCAAGGAATTCCTCGGGCAAGCGAGAACTCGCCGCTATCTCGACACGCCACTCGGACTCGTCCATGAGCCGTGCCTGCTGGTACGCGCGGACGTACATGCACAGCCTCCCCGACTGTTTTTTCAAAGCCTTGTTTGCGACCCCGCAGCTAGTCTCTGCCCGCAGCGTATGAGGGTGCAAGCTAGGCAGTAAGCGAAAAATTTCCGCAATATTCGGCTCTTGAGCGCAGCTCATTCGACCGAACGCTAAGTGCGTGCGGTTCACCCCGCCGACCCGACGGCGCGGAGGCACCGCTGCGGCGCAGCGACTGTGACCGTCTGCACAATTCCGCCACACCGGAGCGACGACTCGGACACCGCCTCGTTATAAGGGTGCTGGCACGATGAGGATGAAACTTAACCCCCGAATGAGGGGCCTGACGGCTGCATGAACGATCCGAAGACACTCAAACCCGGTTTTCACCCCGGTACGCCTGAGCCCGGGAAGCCTGCCGCGCCCGCCGTGCGCCCGGCCGCCCCTGGCTCGCACGCGGCGCGACCCGCGCCCGCCTTTAACCCGACGCGCCCGGTCAGTTCC
The DNA here is from genome assembly GCA_963850955.1 of uncultured Pseudomonadota bacterium. Lineage (GTDB taxonomy): Bacteria > Pseudomonadota > Gammaproteobacteria > Steroidobacterales > Steroidobacteraceae > 13-2-20CM-66-19. The sequence goes on along the minus strand of CAWKMW010000004.1, from coordinate 1,065,266 downwards.
TCCCCAGGCCGACCGGGTGTGCCCGCCAAGCCCTCACCGGCCGGCGCGGCACCGGCGGCAGGCCCGAGCGGCAAGGTGCGTCACGATGAGCGTGGCAATGCGGTATGGGAATTCATCGCCCAGACCAGTCGTATCTTCGTCGGAGCGACCTCGCGCCTTTTGAAGAAACTCGACGCTCCGGAACTGAAGGTGGAAGACACGCACGACGGGGAACTGCGGATCATGCCCGACAGCCCCAAAACCGGCGGCGGCTACGATCCCTACAACCAGGTGACCAAGCCAAAGCCCGGGCGCAAGTAGCGTTCCGGCACCAGTTGAGAATCACTCTCAACTGAATTTTTCCCTCAACGCATTCGCGCACGAAGCCCGGCTCGCGCTGGCGCTCGCATCTGGCCGTGATTGGAAACTCGTCTGGACGCGCGCGCGGGCCTGATCGAAAATCTCCACGCCACCGAACAATGAAGGGGATACCGATGAGCCATTCGTTCTCACGTCGCGACGCACTCAAGGGCATTGCTCTGGTGGTCGGCGCAGCCGGAGTCGTCGTGCGCGAAGCGCGTGCCGATGCACCGCCGCATCTTACCGAGAGCGATCCAACCGCCCAGGCGCTCGGTTATCACGAGAGCGCCAAGACGGTCAACGCGAAGGATTTTCCAACCTATCAGGCCGGCCAGATGTGCAGCACGTGCGCGCAGCTGATGGGTAATGCCGGGGATGCCTGGCGGCCGTGCAATATCTTTGCGGGGAAGCTCGTGAACGCGAACGGGTGGTGCAAGGTCTGGGTCAAGAAAGCCTAGAAACACCGCATAAAACCCGTAACTGAAAGGCCCTGAGGTCTTCACGACCCCAGGGCCTTTTTCTATCGCGGCCCCCCCGTGCGGTGCGCGCTGTAGTGCGATGGCGATTGCGCCGTGACAGGTTTTGAAGTTAGATCCGCCTGCCCGAAAAACAACGACCCTCTCACGGTCACCTGCGCCTAGCACACCACCTTTAACGGGGGGAAAACCTTCATGCGTAAATTTACCTCACTCATCGCAACGGCGGCCCTCGCCTTTACCCTGTCCAGCGCCGCTTCCGCCGCCAGCACCGTCGTGCTGCGCGTGATCACCGTCAAGACCGATAACGTATCCGCCTACATGCAGCAGCTGGAGAAGGGCCGCGCGATGCTCAAGCGCCTGAACATTCCCACGCAGCTGCGTATCTGGCGCGCCACCTACGCGGGCCCGAACACCGGCACCGTGATCGTCAGCCAGGAGTACCCGAGCTGGACAGCCTTCTCCGAGTCGCAGAGCAAGATCGCCGCGGATCCGGAGTTCTCCGCGTGGCTCGCAGGCCTCGACAAGGTGCGCACGATCACCTCCGACAGCCTCTACCGGGAACTGTAGAGGCGACTCAATGGGCCCCCTGGGGCCTTGAGCCTCGGGGGGTTCTCTGCCTTACCGGGAGTCGCACGCGTGAACGTCGAACTGAAGATGCTGGCCTGGTCGATCTGTCTGGGGATCGTCTCGGTGTTCGTGGCCTTAAGCCTCGGGACTGCACAGCGCAGTCTCGGCTGGAACCTCAGCAACCGCGATCAGGAAAGCAAGCCTCTGACGGGCGCGGCGGCGCGCGCGCACCGGGCGAACCGCAACTTCCTCGAAACCTTCCCGTTCTTCGCCGCGGCTGTCCTCGCCGTGGTGCTCGCGAAGGCGAACTCGTCCCATACAGCGCTCGGGACACAACTTTACTTCTGGGGACGCCTGGCGTACCTGCCGATCTACATCATCGGTCTCCCGTATGTGCGCACGCTCGCGTGGACCGTGGCCTTCGCAGGAGTCCTGATGGTGCTCGGGGCACTCTTCTGAACGGCTCGCGCGAGCACGGCGCGGCGCGTCATCCCCTTCCTACATACGCTGGCGCTTCGCGGCGCGCGCGCCGGTGCTATCGTCCCCGCGGACCGAACAAGGAGGAACCGGATGGCCATCAGGAACGCCCTCGCGAGCGTGGCGGTCAGCAATCTGCGCACCGCCACCACGTGGTACGAAGCACTCTTCGGCCGGCCTGCGGACTCCAGTCCCATGCCCGAAGTGACGGAGTGGAAGTTCGACGGCGGGGGCTGGCTGCAGGTTTACGAGAACCGCCAGCGCGCCGGCTCAGGCTCCGTGACGCTCGCGGTGAGCGATCTTGAGGAGCAGATCGCAAACCTCGAGAGTCTCGGCCTCGATGCGGGACCTAGGATCGTCGGCAAAGTCGTGAAGGTCGTGATGATCAAGGATCCGGACGGCAACAGTATTGCCTTCGCCGAGGCGACCGACCCGCGCATCGGACAGTAGCGCCGCTTATCCACTCGACTAAAGGTCCCCGCCGTCTTCTAACCTTCGGGCCTTCAAGGAGGCCTAAGCGCTTTCTCGTGCCCCTCCTGAACCAGTGCGGTCGCGGTACCTTTGCGCCGCGGAACAGGTCGAAAGGACCCACATGAAGCGTATCGGATGAGAGACGTGCTCGTCTGTGCAGCGCTCGCGGTGAGCGCGAGTTCCATGGCTTCCGACACGGCGGGGCCGAGCATTCAGATCGAGGACGTCGAGCGCTTCTATCGGGTCTACGATGCCGCCGGCGGCCACCCGAGTGCCGATCAGCTGCAACACGACTACCTCGATCCGGGTTCGCAAGGCCTGCACCATTTTGCCCAAGCCCGCAACATCACCGGTGTGAGGATCGCGGCCACCCTGGACACGCATCCGGAGCTTTATTCAGGTGCCCGCCGGTGCATGGTCGTGCTGCCCCGCGTGCGTCAGCGCCTCAGGGTCGACCTGCGCACCTTGGGGCATCTGTATCCGCAGGCGGTATTCCCGCCCGTCACAATCGCCGTCGGCCGGGGCAAGCCCGTGGCGATCGGCAGCCCCGTCTCCGGCGTCCAGATCGGGCTCGAGACGCTGTGCGCCACCGAGTGGCTCAATCCCAACGTTGAAGAGCGCTTTGTGCACGTGATCGCTCACGAATATGCCCACGTGCAGCAGGCACGGGCCCTCGTCGATGACGAGCATCCCACGGTGCTCGAGTTGTCCCTGATCGAAGGGACGGCGGAATTCACCGCCCAGCTGATTTCCGGTGAGGTCGCGTATTCGCAGTTGGCCGCCTCGACGAAGGGGCGCGAAAAGGAGCTCGAGACGGCCTTCGTCGCCGATGAGGATGACACCGACCTTTCCCACTGGCTGAACAACAGCACGCTGGAAAAGCCCGGTGACCTTGGCTACTGGGTCGGCTATCGAATCGTCAAGTCTTACTACCGACAGGCCCCGGACAAGCGCCGCGCGCTGCGCGAGATTCTGGAAATGGACGATCCGAAGGCGTTCCTGGCCAAGAGCGGCTGGTATCCGGGCATTCAGTTGCGCTAGAGCGCGGGGCAGCAACGCACGGCAGGAAAGTGCGGCCGCCTCCAGCCTAAGAGCATTCTCTTACTCGAAGCAATCCTTCACCCAGCCCTGGGCCGTCCAGCGCACCCGACGGCACCAGTAGGTCGCCTGGTCGTGTTTAAACGCGTAGTAGCCGGCGTGACGGAATTTGCGGAGCTCTGCTTCACTGAAGGGCGCGTGGGACGGAAGATGCGCCACGTTGGCTTGCTCGCCGCCGATCATGACGTGGCTGACCGTCGTGCCACTGAGCGCGCCGGAACTCACGACCGCGGCATGAGCATCGCCTCCGGCCGTCTCACTCCGGCCGCCGGCTCCTCCCGAGGAATGCACCGCGCTGACGCCGGACGGGTTGCCGCCCGCCATCGCTATGGTGCTCGCGGCGAGGACGATACTGGCCAGCCATCGCATGCCACCCATAAGTCACCTTGAGGCAAGAACGGGGTGTGGATTCGTACCAACAACTAGACGCCCGGGCGCCCTACCCTGTCAATCGTCGTACCCGACTGGCGTGCAAGGAAGGCTTGAGTGGGGGTGAAGAACTCTCGGGGCCCGGTACAGCCGGGGCGTCGGTCTTGCGCGGCTCGCGCTTGCCGTGGGTGCTGGCCCCCGAAGCGATCAAAAGTGAAGGATCAGATCCGCCGCTAACATCAGCTGGCTGTTCTTGCCGCCGCCTAAAACCCCGCTCGGGTTGTCGTAGGCATCGGCATTGAAAGCGTGGTCGAAGCGCACTTCGGGCCTTAGCTCAATCGCGTCTCCAATCCAGTGCGTATAGCCGAGGCCGAACTCGGCGTATCGGGTCTTAAATCCCGTGCGCTGCCCGCTGGCGTCATCAAGGAAATCACTGCGCCATACGAAGATGTCATGCGGCGTGTACTGATAGTTCACGTAGTTTACGGCAGCCCAGGCGTAGGAATAACAGTAGACGACCAGAGGGTCGCACTGCGCACCAAATGGCGCGCCGAAATTGAAAGTCGGCGGCGGATAGCGGGCGGCAATTACCGCCAAGCCTTGCGGATTGTTGACGTTCGGTGTGTGCGCCTGCCAGGTATAGTAAACCTCCGTCGCCGTGTGCCACTTGTCATTGAACTTGTGGTACCAGCTCGCCACCGCGTGCTGGATGTTGTCCCACCGCCAGTCGCTGTCGTTAATGCCGTTCATGCAGGGGTAGAACGCATCGTTTCCCGAATCGGATTGCCACATGACGCACATGACGGGTGTCAGATGATTCTCGTGCGCGAGAAACGGCCTGATGTCATTGCCGCCGGAGATCGCGAGCTGCAGCGTCCAGTTCTTGTTGAACCGCGTCGTCGAGAGGATGCCGTTTTGCGTGTACGGATCGAAGATATAGAGGAGCGAGTGGCTGTAGGTGAGGTTGTTGGGCGCCAGCTGCGCTTCGATATCGGGGATCGAGACGTAGCGGCCGATGCGCAGGTTCGTGCCGGCGCCGATCTTGGGGAAGTAGAAGTCGAGGTAATACATCACCGGATCGAAGCCGTAGAACTGTCCCGACTGGGTGTATTGGCTGCTGAGGATCCCGTCCGAGAATGTGTACTTGTAATCGGTCCCGTAGAGGCCGGTGAAGCGGAAGCCCCAGTCGAAGTGCTCGGTCTGGATCTCATCCGGCGTGCGCTCGAGGTACAGCGCAAACTGATCCAGCTGAATCTTGTTCGGTTCGAAGGCGTACGCCGCAGGATAGTTGCCGCCGGTACCGGTCGTTAGGTTGTAGTGGCTGCTCGAGGTGCTGAGGTTAGCGCCCGGCTCGATCCAACCGTAGATCGTGAAACGGCTGTCCTTCCACTGCTTGCCGTTCTTGCCGCACCAGATCGCATCCATCAGCGGTCCGTAATAGAGGTTCTCGTAGCCGATGGCCGGCGTGCCGCCGATCGGCCAGGTCGAGTAGGGCCATGGAGGCACGCTCTCCGGAGGCGGCGAGAGGCCGCGTCGGTAGCCGCCGGCATCGATGCTGGGAGCCGCAGCCGCCTCGGTGGCGTCCGTGCCTGGAGGCGCCGGTGCCGCCGTGCCAGCGCTCGGGGGCTCATTCGGGTGCAGGTGTGCTTTGTAGCTGTCAGCAAGTCTCTGCCAGAAGCTCTCGTTTTCAGAGCCGGGGTTGCAGCCCTCAGCGGCAGTGGACGTCGACGCCTGGGTAGCGGTTTCGTCCGCATGCGCGAGGGGAGAAAAGATAAGCAGAGCCGCGAGTGCCATCCCCCGCGCAACCGGGGCTCGATCTTTGCCCTCAGAGAGTCCTAACTCGGCGGTCGTCACAGTTCCGGTCGCTCCCCACTGGCAGGTGAGCGTGCCGCAAAGTGCCGCTGGCGACCAGTGAGGCGGACTGCAAAGAAAAAGCCCCTGAGATCTTTCGACCTCAGGGGCTTTTTGGTTTGAAGCCTGGCGGTGACCTACTCTGGCATGCCTGAAAGGCACACTACCATCGGCGCAGAGCGTTTTCACTTCCGAGTTCGGAATGGGATCGGGTGGTACCCACTCGCTATGGCCGCCAGGCAAACTGTTTGAGGTTTATGAAGCCGCACCTTGCGGTGCGGCTTCACACGCCTCCAATCTGGTTAGTTTCTGCTTCGACGCTTGTCGCGTTCACGATGGAATCACTCCATCGGCATCAAGCCTCTTCGTGGCTTCAAACCACTTGAGGTTATATGGTCAAGTCTCACGGGCAATTAGTACTGGTTAGCTGAAGCCATTACTGGCCTTACACACCCAGCCTATCAACCACGTAGTCTTCGTGGGCCCTTTAGGGGAATCGAGTTCCCAGGGAGATCTAATCTTGGGGGGGGCTTCCCGCTTAGATGCTTTCAGCGGTTATCCCGTCCGCACATAGCTACCCGGCGGTGCCACTAGCGTGACAACCGGAACACCAGAGGTGCGTCCATCCCGGTCCTCTCGTACTAAGGACAGCTCACCCTCAAATCTCCAACGGCTACGGAAGATAGGGACCAAACTGTCTCACGACGTTTTGAACCCAGCTCGCGTACCACTTTAATCGGCGAACAGCCGAACCCTTGGGACCTGCTACAGCCCCAGGATGTGATGAGCCGACATCGAGGTGCCAAACTCCTCCGTCGATGTGGACTCTTGGGAGGAATAAGCCTGTTATCCCCGGAGTACCTTTTATCCGTTGAGCGATGGCCCTTCCATACAGAACCACCGGATCACTATGACCTGCTTTCGCACCTGCTCGACTTGTCAGTCTCGCAGTCAAGCACCCTTATGCCATTGCACTCTAATGCGCGATGACCGACCGCGCTGAGGGTACCTTTGCACTCCTCCGTTACTCTTTAGGAGGAGACCGCCCCAGTCAAACTACCCACCATACAGTGTTCCCGGTCCGGATTACGGACCAAGGTTAGAACTCCGACATTATCAGGGTGGTATTTCAACGTTGCCTCCACAAGAGCTAGCGCCCCTGCTTCAAAGGCTCCCACCTATCCTACACAGACAAGGTCAAAGTTCAGTGTAAAGCTGTAGTAAAGGTTCACGGGGTCTTTCCGTCTTTCCGCAGCTACGCCGCATCTTCACAGCGATTTCAACTTCACTGAGTCTCGGGTCGAGACAGTGGGGCCAGCGTTACGCCTTTCGTGCAGGTCGGAACTTCATGTACTTCCACAGTTTCCTGTGGCACAGACTATACGTTCACCTGATCGGAGCGAGCTGAGTATCTCGCTGCCAAAGTACTTTCGCTTACCCGATGGATTCATCTCCATCGCAAGCCGAACGATCTGCTCAAAACCCTTTGATTCCAGATGTTCACCCTTGCTTACCCGTTCGCAGATTCTCGCGAATCTCTCGAAGTCGGTTTGCTTGGACGACATCAGTGGAAACCTCCTGAAATGTGGCAGCACGTGAGCTACCAGATTTCCGACGTTTCTCACTTCGAACTTAAGCGTCTTGTCAGACCGATCCGGACGGATGAATCCGCATCCCCATTTATCCTGGATCACGTAGAGCAGTTCAGCTCTCTCCGCGTTCTGGCTGACCGAGAAACTCGGCCGAACCTCCCATCCAAAGCGATGACGATCGCCAGGTTGGAACGAAACGCAAAAACAGCCTTCGCCGTCTACGAAACCCGAGATGTAGGAATTCAAATCCATCGGTAAGGATCAGGGCCGGCGTGTTATGGGATCTTTCGATCTCATCCAAGGGCTCTCAACCCTTGAGTCGTTACGGGGATTCGAATTGCTTCGAATCTTACCCTCGGTATTGCCCGTGACGTCCCTGCATGAAACGTCGTGTGGGTTCCACCGATTTGAGCCGGTTAAATGGAACAGTGTTGCCACCGTCCCGGGCAATGTTACTTACCCGACAAGGAATTTCGCTACCTTAGGACCGTTCTTACAGTTACATCAACACGCATATCTGCCG
>CAWKMW010000004.1:0-1052500 GCA_963850955.1 uncultured Pseudomonadota bacterium | reverse complement strand
AGTTCTTCTGCGCGCGCGTCGCAGCGGTCGCATCGTGAAAGCGCGCCACGAGCTCGCCGGCGAGCTCGAGCTTGATGTCGCGGGGATTGCGCCCCTCGTGGGCGGCGCGCCTAAGGGCGGCAATCTGCGCCAGCGGCCGAAACGAGAGCAGCTCGAAGTAACGCCACATGAGCTCATCGGAAATGGACATGAGCTTGCCGAACATGCTGTCCGGTTCCTCGGTGATGCCGATGTAGTTGCCGAGGGACTTGGACATCTTGTTGACCCCATCCGTGCCCTCGAGCAGCGGGGTCGTGATCACGACCTGCGGCTCCTGGCCGTAGGCCTCCTGCAGCGAGCGCCCCACCAGGAGATTGAACTTCTGGTCCGTGCCGCCGAGCTCAACGTCCGCCTGCATGGCCACCGAGTCGTAGCCCTGCGCGAGCGGGTAGAGAAACTCGTGGATAGAGATTGGTTGACCTGCCTTGTAGCGCTTGGCGAAGTCATCGCGCTCGAGCATGCGCGCCACCGTGTAGTGCGCCGTGAGCTTCACCATCTCGGTCGAGGTGAGCTTGCCGAGCCAGCGGGAATTGAAATCGATGCGGGTGCGCTCGCGGTCGAGGATCTTGAACACCTGGGTTTCGTAGGTGCGCGCGTTGGCCTGGATCTCCTCGGGCGTGAGCGCCGGGCGCGTGGCGTTGCGTCCGCTCGGGTCACCGATCATGCCGGTGAAGTCGCCGATGAGGAAGGTGACCTCATGCCCGAGCTGCTGGAACTGGCGCATCTTGTTCAGCAGCACCGTGTGCCCCAGATGCAGGTCCGGGGCGGTCGGATCGAACCCCGCCTTCACGTGCAGCGGCGTGCCGCGCCTGAGCTTCTTGACGAGGTCCGCGGCGGTGAGCACCTCACTCGTGCCGCGATGGAGCTCTGCGATCTGTTCGTCGAAATTCATCGTATTCCCGTGAAGCCGGTCCTGAAAAAACTAACGCGACGGAGATAACGTAACCCGTAATCTCCGGGATCGCACTTAACATACATTGACCCGCGACTCCCGGCCCGGTACGTTGCGCCCTTTTAAATCACCCCTCTAAGTGTAGTCGATGGATCCCAACACCCCGCCGGTGCCGAAAAAATCCTGGATTCGCTGGCCCTCGACGGCTTTCTGGCTCCAGGCGGGTGCCTGCGCGGTGGTGACCTGGTCTCTGTTGCACGGAGCCCTGACCTCCGCACCGGCCGACCCGCCTGCGCCAGGTAACCCCGGCACGCCCGCCACGGTCCCGGCGGCCCCGGCGCCGGTGGCATCGCTCGCAGCGGTGCCCTCACTCGGCAGCGCCGCGCTCTCGACCATCGATGTGATCGTGGCGCGCAACGATACGCTGGACCACATTTTCCGGCGCCTGAAGCTGAACCTCGCCGACCTCGCATCGCTCCGCAGCCTGCCGAACGTGCGCCAGGCGCTCGATTCGCTGCAACCCGGGGAATCGCTGCACTTTGAGCACAAGGATGGCTCGCTTTACGGGCTCGAGAGGCGGCTGAACGAGAGCGAGACGCTCAAGGTCTCGCGCGATCCGGCCGTGGGACTGAAGGCCGACGTGCTGCAAAGCCCGCTCGAGATGCGCATGCGCACCGTGCGCGGGGTGATCAACAGCTCCCTTTTCGAAGCGGTGGAAGCCGCCGGCGCCCATGATCAGACCGCGGTGGCGCTTGCGGATATCTTCGCCTGGGACGTCGACTTCGTCCTCGATGTGCGCCCCGGGGATGCCTTCGTCGTCACGTACCCTGAGATCTGGCGCGAGGGCGTGTACGTGAAGGACGGCCCGATCCAGGCGGCCGAGTTCGTCAACCAGGGGCGCGATTTCCGGGCCGTCCGCTACACCGATGCCGACGGCGGCTCGCACTACTACACGCCCGAGGGCAAGAGCCTGCACAAGGCGTTCCTGCGAGCGCCGGTGGAGTTCACACGCGTGAGCTCGCGCTTCAACTCCGCCCGCTACCACCCGATCCTTAACCTGATCCGCGCCCACCAGGGCGTCGACTACGCCGCCCCCATGGGCACCCCGGTCAAGGCCGCAGGCGATGGGCGCATCCGCTTCGCCGGCCTCAAGGGTGGCTACGGCAACGTGGTGGAGATCGAGCACTCATCCAGCGTCGTGACCGTCTACGGCCACTTGTCACGCTTCGCGCACGGCACGCATGTGGGCGCGCATGTGACGCAGGGGGTGGTGATCGCGTATGTCGGCATGACCGGACTTGCCACCGGGCCGCACCTGCACTACGAGTACCGGGTCAACGGGGTGTTCAAGAACCCCCAGACGGTGAACCTGCCGGGGGCGGATCCGATCGAGGCCCGCTGGCGTGAGGACTTCCTCGCCAAGGCCGCCCCCCTGCTGGCCACGCTCGAGCCTACTTCCGGACCCATGCTCGTCTCGCGCTGAAGCGCCGTAACAGTCGCATCGCTTTCGCGCTGGTACCATGGACAAATTGATCAGCCGCCCTGAGTGCGGCGAGGCCTGTTTTCATGGATTCGCCGGATCTCAAGGCGCCCCAGCACTACATCAACCGCGAGCTCTCGTTCCTCGAGTTCAACCAGCGGGTACTGGACCAGGCCTTCGATAAATCGGTACCGCTGCTTGAGCGGCTGAGGTTCCTGTGCATCTCCTGCAGCAACCTGGACGAGTTCTTCGAAATCCGGGTCTCGGGGCTGAAGCAGTTGCAGGAACTCGGCGGCGGCCAGCTGGCGGCGGACGGGATGTCGATCTCCGAACAGCTGACGGCGATCCACGAGCGCGCCACGCGCCTGGTGGATGAGCAGTACCGCTGCCTCAACGAACTGCTGCTGCCCGCTCTGGCGCACGCGGGCGTACCGCTCTTGGGTCCCGAGGCGTGGGGTGCACAGGCGCGCGAGTGGCTCGAGCAGTACTTTGAGCAGGAGGTCGAGCCGGTCTTAAGCCCCTTAGGGCTCGATCCGGCGCGCCCCTTCCCGCGCATTCAGAACAAGAGCCTGAACTTCATCGTGCGCCTCGAGGGCAAGGATGCCTTCAACCGCGACAGCGAGCTCGCCATCGTGCAGGCGCCGCGTTCGCTGCCGCGCGTGGTGCCGCTGCCGGGCGGCGGCGCGAGCCGCGGCTGCGTGCTCTTATCTGCGATCGTGCAGGCCTTCGTGCACAAGCTCTTCACCGGCATTCAAGTGATCGGCTGCTACCAGTTCCGCGTCACGCGCAACAGCGACCTGTTCGTCGATGAGGAAGAAATCGACGACCTGCGCCGCGCGCTCGAGGGCGAGCTGCAGCACCGGCGCTACGGCGCGGCGGTGCGGCTTGAGACCTCCAGCGACTGCCCCGAGGACATGGTGAGGTTTCTGCAGGCCCAGTTCGCCTCCGCCTCGCTCGACACCTACCCGGTTAATGGACCGGTGAACCTGAACCGTCTCTCGGCGATGTACGACATCGTGCAGCGCCCGGATCTCAAGTACCCGATCTTCACCCCGGGCATGCCCAAGCGCCTCACCGGCGGCACCGACATGTTCGCGGCCATCCGTCACAAGGACATTCTGCTCGAGCATCCCTACCAGAGCTTCGTGCCGGTGATGGATTTCCTGCGCCAGGCGGCCGCCGATCCGCAGGTGCTCGCCATCAAGCAGACGCTCTACCGTTCCGGCCATGGCTCCCCGCTCGTAGACGCGCTGGTGGCGGCGGCCAATGCCGGCAAGGACGTGACGGTGATCGTGGAGCTGCGGGCGCGCTTCGACGAGGAGGCGAACATCGAGCTCTCCAACCGCCTGCAGGAGGCCGGCGCCCACGTCATGTACGGCGTCGTAGGCTACAAGACCCACGCCAAGCTGCTCTTGGTCGTGCGCCGCGAGCCGGGCGGCATCCGCCGCTACTGCCACCTGGGCACCGGCAACTACCATCCGCGCACCGCGCGCCAGTACACCGACTACGGGCTGTTCACCTGCGATGACGACATCGGGCATGACGTGCACGAGCTGTTCCTGCAGCTGACGAGCCTCACCCAGACCCCCAAACTCAAGCGCCTGGTGCAGTCCCCGTTCAGCATGCACGAGATGGTGCTCTCAAAGCTCGCCCGCGAGACCGAGCACGCGCGCGCTGGGCGTCCGGCACGCGTCATCGCCAAGATGAATGCGCTGGTGGACGCGCAGGCGATCGAGGCGCTCTACCGCGCCTCGCACGCGGGAGTGAAGATCGACCTGATCGTGCGCGGCGTGTGCGCGCTGCGGCCCGGGGTCCCGGGCGTGTCGGAGAACATCACGGTGCGTTCGATCGTCGGGCGCTTCCTTGAGCACTCGCGCGCCTTCTATTTCGAGAACGGCGGGGAGGCGGAGCTGTACTGCGCGAGCGCGGACTGGATGGAACGCAACTTCTTCCGGCGCGTGGAAGTGGCGTTTCCGGTGCGCCGGCAGAACCATCGCGAGCGCATCCTGCGCGATCTGGATTTGTGCCTGAGCGATAACTGCCAGACGTGGAAACTGCTGCCCGACGGCAGCTACCAGCGCATCGAGCGCGGCTCCGCTAAGCCTGTGAACGTGCAGGCGGAACTGCTCGCGACGTACGCCGCCGGGCCTGGACCTGTGTCTGCGCTCCCCAATCCGGCCCCGGCTGACGTTCAGCCGCGACCGCTGAAAACCCGCAGCCGAAAACCACTCGTGCGCAAGTAGTCCACTTCCTGCTGCAGATCCGCGAGCGTGAGTGGATGCTCGTTGAGCCAGCGCGCCGGGAAGCGCACCTCGAGGGACTTTGGCGTCGCCGCCAGCTCCAGCATCGGCAGCGCCGTGGTGCTGCGGCCGCGGTGCAGCAGCACGGCGAGGCGCAGCAGCACGATCAGATGCACGGCGCTGCGATCCCAGGGCGGCACGAGCTCCTCCACACGATCGAGCGTGAATTTGCGCCGGTGCGCGCCGACCAGGCGCGCCAGCAGGCGCTGCTCCTCGCGCGGGAAGCCCGGCATGTCGGCGTTTTCCAGAAGATACGCGCCGTGGCGATGATAGCCGCTGTGGGAGACGTCGAGGCCGATCTCATGCAGCCGGGCGGCCCACTTCAGCGCCAGATGCGCGAGCGGCTCTTCGAGCTTCCAGGTGTCACGCGTTTGTTCCAGAAAGTTGCGCGCGCTCGCCTCGACGCGCTCGGCCTGCTCGGTGTCCACGTGGTAGCGCTGCTGCATGGCGCGCACGGTGCGCTCGCGGGCATCCTCGCGCTTGTAGCGGCCGAGCATGTCGTAGAGCAGGCCCTCGCGCATCGCCCCGTCGGCGACCTGCATCTCCTTCACATCGAGCACGCTGAAGACTTCCGCGAGGATCGCGAGCCCCCCCGGGAACACCGGGCGGCGATCCTCGGTGATTGGCTCGAGATTCAGCTCGCGCGTGTGTCCAGCCTCCACGCTGTACTCGATCGCGCGCTGTAGACCTGCGGGGGTGATGGTGAGCGCCTGTGGGTCAAGGGCGTGGATGGCATCGCCGATGGCGCGCACCGTGCCGGAGCTGCCGGCGGCAAAGTCCCAGCCGCGGCGACGAAATGCCGCCTGCACCGGCTCAAGCTCCATGCGCGCCGCCAGGCGCGCGCGCTCCATGCGCCGGGCGGAAATCTTGCCGTCGCGGAAGAAGCGCTCGCTCAAGGCCACGCAGCCCATCTGTAGGCTCTCCAGCTGCAGCGGCGTGAGCCCGTCCCCGATGATGAGCTCGGTGCTACCGCCGCCGATGTCCACCACCAGGCGCCGGCCGGTGACGTTCGGCATGGTGTGCGCGACGCCCAGGTAAATGAGGCGCGCCTCCTCCATGCCGGCGATGATCTCGATCGGATGGCCGAGCGCCTCGCGCGCGCGCTCGAGGAAGGCCTGCTTGCGGTGCGCGAGTCGCAGCGCGTTCGTGCCCACAACGCGCACGCTGTTGGCGTGTATGTCGCGCAGGCGCTGTCCGAAGCGCTCGAGGCAGCCGAGCGCGCGCGCCGCCACGTCCTTGTCGATGCGGCCGTTCTCGGCGACGCCGGCGGCGAGGCGCACCATCTCGCGCAGCCGATCGATGATGACGAGCTGCCCGTGCTGGTAGCGCGCCACCACCATGTGAAAGCTATTGGAGCCCAGGTCCACCGCCGCCAGGACGTCGGGGACGGGGCGGGGTGCAGGTCGGACGGGGGCTTTGAGGTCGGCGGAGCGGGCGGTGGCTGCCGGGGGCACGAGAGCGTGCGCGTCAGGCGGCCGCGAAGGAGGAGCCGCAGCCGCAGGTGGTGGCCGCGTTCGGATTACGGATCACGAACTGGGCCCCCTCGAGCCCCTCGCGGTAGTCGATCTCGGCGCCGCTCAGGTACTGCACGCTCATCGGATCGACGATGAGCTTCACCCCCAGGGTCTCCACACAGGTGTCCCCGTCCTGGATCGCTTCGTCGAACTCAAAGCCGTACTGCAGACCCGAGCAGCCGCCTCCCTGCACGAACACGCGCAGCATGAGCTTGGGGTTACCTTCGCCACGGATCAGGTCACCGACCTTGCGGGCAGCCGCCTCGGTGAAAAGGAGCGCAGGTGCATCCTGCAGCGCTTCGGGGGTACTCATTAAATCCTCTCGGCGGTCAGTCTAGAAGGGCCCCCACCTAAGGTCAAAGCCGCACTTCACAGGGGGCCGCATTTTCAGCCCGGGGCACCCTGGGGGGCCATAAGCTGCCCGTTAGGCTCAAGGCGCACCAGCTTTCCAACTATCTGGGCGCCCAGGGTCATTTCAATGACCCCGTAGTAAACGTTGCCCTCGACCCGCGCGGTGGCGCCGAGCACCACGCGCTGGGTGGCGTGGATGTCGCCCTTGATCGTGCCGTGCAGGAGCACGTTCGGCACCTGCACCGGGCCTTCCACGGCGCCGCTCTCGCTCACCGTCAGGCTCGAGTCGGGTGCCTCATCCGAGCGCACGCCGCCGAAGATGTGCCCGTCCAGATGCATCCCGCCCTCGAAAGCGACGTCGCCCTGCACGCGCGCGCTCTTGCCGATCAGCGTGTCGATACGGGGCTGCTTGGAATCGCGCGTAAACATGATGGGCTCCGGAAGTGCGGGTGACTGAGATGGCTTAGCGGGACTCGACCGTCCACAGGAACGACTGCGACAGGGGCGCCACGTCCTTCTTGCCCGAGCGCACCTCGATCAGCAGCTGCTCGGGCTTGAAGCTCGGCGGCACGGCGATTTGCTGGTCGAAGTCCTGAAAGTAGCGAAACGCGTAGCGCAGCTCGCGCGTACGGCCGTCGCTGAGCACGTAGAAATCCAGCGACTTCGGCTCCGCGCCGGCGGTGCCATCGAGGCTCAGGGCGAGGCTGCCGGCGGCCTCACCTTCCTCATGACCCGAGCGCATGAGCGAGAAGTGCACGAGGTAAGTGTAGGGCGCGTTGCCTTCCGTGATGCGCAGCTGCTCGATCTTCAGCCCGATGCTCGTGGCGCCCTGCGCCACGACGCCGCGGTAAAAGGCGAGCTCCTGCGACTGCTGTGCCACCTGCGCCTGCAGTTCTCCCATGTCGCGCGCCACCTCCGCCTGCTCCTGTGCGCGCCCGACGCGGAAGGTGTCCAGCTCCGCCATCTGAGTGCGCATCTCGCGATTCTCCTTCTCCAGGTGCTCGATCCTCACCTCGAGCTCCGTGCGTTGCTGCGCGACCGCCTGACGGTCGTAACCGGCGTCGTAGCGGCCGAGCTCGTAGACGACGTAGAGGGCGAACAGCGCCACGAGGAGCGCGGCGACCAGGAGCGTCGTGCGCAGCGCCGGCGCCCGCGCACGCACCACCCGTGGGGTGCCCCCGTGCTTGCCGAACAGGGACGCGAGAGCGCGCAAGATCGTCAGTCGGTCGTCTCGGCGACGCCGGCCTTCGGATCCGGCTGCGAGTACTGCGTCCACCAGTCCGGAAACGGCGGCTGTTTGCCGCGCGGAAAGGCAAGTGGCGCAAGCTCGGTGAGCGCGCGGATGTAGACCGGACGCTTGAAGTAGATGACCTCGCGCACCGGCTCCCAGAAATCCACCCAGCGATACTCATCAAACTCCGGCTCGCTCGTGCGGCCGAAATCAAAGACGACCTCGTTCTGCAGGCGCAGGAGGAACCAGCGCTGCTTCTGCCCGGTGCACAGCGGCTGCTGTTTGCGGCGCACGTAGCGCGGCGGCAGGCGGTAGCGCAGCCAGCGCTCGGTCTGCCCGATCAGCTGCACGCTCGATTGCGCGACGCCGATTTCCTCGTGCAATTCGCGGTACAGGGCCTGCTCGAGGGACTCCCCGCTCCTTAAGCCGCCCTGCGGGAACTGCCAGCCCTTGCCGCCCGTGCGGCGGCCGAGAAATACCCGCGCGTCGTGCATCAGGACGATGCCGACGTTGGCGCGAAAGCCGTCAGGATCGATAACATCACTCATGTTGGCCGTGCGAGAGTCTGCCACAGAGCGCGCCGGTCCGAGAGGGCGCACGGCTCATCCTCGGGGGATGGCGTTTTCCAACAAATTCGATGAGGCTAGCGGGCCTTCGTTCTCAAGGATGCGCGTGGGCAAAGCCGCACCACTGGACCGCAGCCCCCTCCGGGCGACCCCCTGGCGCAGCCTCCTGATCCTGCTCGTGCTGGCGGCCGCGGTGTTTACGACGGCGCTCCTCACCGGCAGCTCCCGCATCGGGCTGCGCGAGGCGCTCGCCGCGCTCGGCGGCTCGGGCGACGAGACGACCCGCAACGTACTCATCGCCGTGCGCCTGCCCCGGGTACTCGCCGCCTTTGGCGTCGGCAGCCTCCTCGCCCTCTCCGGGGTGCTGCTGCAGGCGCTGTTCCGTAACCCGCTCGCCGACCCGTACGTGCTCGGGGTGTCCGGGGGCGCTGCGGTCGGGGCGCTGCTCGCCATGATCGCCGGCGCCGCCGCGCTCCTGGTGCAGTCCGCGGCGGTCGCGGGCGCCCTGTGCGCGATCGCCCTGGTGTACCTGCTCGCCCGCGGCGGCGGCACGCCGCGCCTGCTGCTCAC
This sequence comes from uncultured Pseudomonadota bacterium, assembly GCA_963850955.1. Lineage (GTDB taxonomy): Bacteria > Pseudomonadota > Gammaproteobacteria > Steroidobacterales > Steroidobacteraceae > 13-2-20CM-66-19. The sequence continues at coordinate 1,043,557 of CAWKMW010000004.1, read as the reverse complement.
CGGTGTGGTGCTCGCGAGCGCTTGCGGGGCGCTCGTGAGCGTGCTGCTCGCGCTTGCCGATTCCTCGCGGGTACGCGGCATGGTGTTCTGGCTCGCCGGGGACCTCGAGTGGGCGGTGCAGCCGTGGCTGAGCGCGGGGGCGGCGCTGCTCGCCGTTGCTTTGGCGATCGTACTCGCCCGCCCGCTCAACGTGCTCGCCGCCGGTGAGCTGCGCGCACGCACGGTGGGTCTGGCGCTCGAGGGCTGGCGCACGGTGTTGTTCATCGTCTGCGCTACGCTTACGGCGCTCGCGGTGGTAAGCGCCGGCACCGTCGGCTTCGTCGGCCTCATCACCCCACACGCCGTGCGCCTCACGTTCCGCACCAGCGATCACCGGCTGGTAGCGCCCGCAGCGGCCTTGAGCGGCGGCATGCTGCTCGCCGCGGCGGACCTGGTCGCGCGCACCATCGCAGCTCCGCGTCAGTTGCCGGTGGGGGCGATCATGGCGCTCGTCGGGGCGCCGCTGTTCGTGATCCTGCTGCGACAGCGTCGCTAGGCGAAGGACCATGAGCCGCCGCCGCGCCATCCTCGGGGTTGCCTGTCTTTTTGCCGCAGCGGGCAACGCCGCGCCGCCTCCGCCCGGACATCCGATCCTCGGTACCTGGCAGCTCTCGCTGCCCGGGTCGCGGTGCACGGAAACGTACGAATACCGCCCCGACGGCACGGCGCACACCCTGAGCGCTGCCGAGGAGACCTTCATCGAGTACGAGATCGCCGCGGCGCCCGACTCGCGAGGGATTTACGTGCTCGTGAACACGATCAAGAGATCCAACGGCAGAAGCGACTGCAGTGGCCACCTCACCCCCGTGGGCGGCTCGGTCACGCTGTACCTCGCCCCCTTGCGCGGGGGTTTTCTCGTGTGCTTCGATCCGCGGCTGCAAAGATGCGTCGGGCCGATGACGCGCATCGGAACGCCCGGGGCGAGCGGCTTTGGTTAGCTGACCACGTTCGGTGAGGCCGACAGGCGGTTACGCCCCGCACTCTTGGCCCGATACAGCGCCGCGTCGGCCTCCGCGATCAGCCGCTCGGCGAGCACCTTGTAGTCGCGCGTACCCGGCCCCGGATGCGCGGCGGCCACACCGATCGAGAGTGTCACGGTTTCGCTCACCTGCTTGGAGATCGCGATCGGGTGGTTGCGCACCGTGTGCAGCACGCGCGCGCCGACCTTCTCGCCCTCGGCAAGATCCGCCTGCGCCAGCACCATCGCGAACTCATCCCCGCCGAAGCGCGCCCCGGTGTCGCTGATACGCATCTCCGCATCGATGCGCTGCGCCACCTCGCGCAGGACCGCATCGCCTGCGAGGTGACCGTACTGATCGTTGATGCGCTTGAAGTGATCCACGTCGATCATGAGGCAGGCGAGGGACTGCTTGGCGCGCTGGGCGCGCGCCAGCTCCTCGCGCAGCCGGGCGTGCAGGTAGCGGCGGTTGTGGAAGCCGGTGAGAAAGTCGGTGAGGCCGCTGCGCAGGAGCCGGGCGCGATTGACCGCGTTCTCGATGCAGATCGCGGCCACGACACCCAGGTGCGCGAGGAAGTCGCTCGCCAGGTCCTGGGTGAAGCGAAACGGATCGGTGCTCGAGAACACCAGCACCCCGTCGAGCTGTTCGTGGCGGCGCAGCGGGATGAGGGCGATGCTTCCGGGCCGCTGGCTCGGACCCACGAGCAGCTCGTGGTCGGCCTTGTGGAAGGGGCCGAGCCAGGGGCGCTCCAGGTTCGGCAGCTGCGGCGCCACTGTGATGAGCGCATCGACGAAGGACACGCCCTGCAGCTCCTCCAGGCCGTCCCCGGAGAGCAGGTGGCGGATCTCGTGCTGCGGGTCATTGATGATGAGCGCGACGCCATCGAGCTGATAGGAGCTCTTTAGACCCGTGATGAGCCGCTCGAAGAGCTGCGTGAGGGAGCCGGCGCGCAGCAGCTCAAGTTCGCGGTCCTGCGTCTTGCGCAGGAGTGACTCGTTGCGGCTCACCTCCTCCGTGAGCGCGGCGAGGCGCGCCTGCAGCAGGCGGTGCTCGGCCTCAAGGCCGCCGGGCTCGGCAGCGCCGGAGTCAGTCACCAGCTCGGGTTGGCTTCGGCGCATCGCGCGGTCCTTTAGGCGCTTGGAATCAGGCGCGGCGCTCCGCATCGCTGCGCCGGTCCGCCAGATAATCGCGGCCGCGGCGCATCAAAGCAACAAATGTTGCACGGTCCTGGGAGAGCACTGCCGTACGCAACCGCTCGATGGCCTGGGAGAGGGCCTCGAGGGATTCGGCGCCGTAGTCATTGAGACTCTGTATTTCATAATACAGCTCCGGGCTGTCCTGGGCGACGCGGCTGGCCACATCCAGCTGCGCATCAAAGGTGGTACTGGACATGCGCGCAAGCTTGGGCGCGTCCTCGCCGCTCTCGGCGAGCGCGGTGAAGAAGGCGATGTTGAGCGCGTGCGAAAGCCCGAGCACGTAGGCGATCAGGCGGTCGTGATCATCGAGGCTCATCACCACCTGTTCGGCCATCGTGGGCGCGAACAGCTCGCGCGCGCTCGCCAGCGCCGCCGCGTGCCCTAAGTCCACGAACACCACGTGCCGCCCGGAGAGGAGCTCGGTGTCCGGGCCAAACATCGGGTGCACGGAGGTCACCTTGCAGCCGTGGGATTTGAGCGCCAGGAGCCCGGCGCGCAGCGGGGATTTCAACGACCCCACATCGAAGATCACCCCGGGCGGACGCCGCAGCGCGAGGTCCTTGAGGATCGCATCCGTGGTCCCAAGCGGTGTGGCGAGCACGATGTAGTCGTGCTTCAGATCACTGCTGCGCCAGTCCTCCACGCGCCTCACGCCCTCGGGCGTCGGGGAGGGATCGGCGACCTCCACGGCAAATCCCTGCGAGCCCAAGAAACTCACGAACCAACTGCCCATCTTGCCCGCGCCGCCGATGACCAGTGCCCGCCGCCCGGTGCCGGCCCCGGCTGCCACGACGCTCGCGTGCTCTTGGGTGGTGAGGGAGGAGCGGATCAGCAGGCGCAGGAGCTGTTCGGCCAGCTGCGGCGACACGCCGCGCTCGCTCGCCTGGGCCCGTACCCCCAGGATCACGTCGCGCTCGCGCTGATAGTCACGCGTCGGGGCGCCGGTGGCGCGCTTGACGCGCGCGACCTCCTCGCTCACCGCCTTGCGTTCGGCCACGAGCGCAATGAGCTGGCGGTCGATCTCGGTGACGCGCTGGCGCAGCTCATCCAGCGTTACGGTGCCCTGGGTCATGGGAGGCAGTCTCCTGAAGTTGCCTCCTTTCTAGCGGGGCCACCGCGGGGCCGCAAGCCGGATGCCCGAAAGTGCGACCGAGCGGGCAGGCGGGGGGGCGACGCGCCGGCGCTATCATGCATCGCAAATTGATGCGGCCGCGCTCGGCACCGGCAAGAGCGTCACACGCGCAGGAAAAACGCTCTAACATTACGCACCGCTATGGCTGACATCACCGAATTCCTGCCCGATCCGCTGCCCGCGGACCCACTCGCGCTGACGCAGCGCTGGCTCGAGGAGGCCTGGGCGATGCGCGCTCAGCCCAACCCCAACGCCATGGTGCTCGCGACCAGCACGCCCGATGGCAAGCCGTCCGCGCGCGTGGTGCTGTGCAAGGAGATCGTGCCCCAGCCCGGCTATCTTGTGTTCTTCACCAACTATCTATCGATGAAGGGCAAGCAGCTGAAGGACAACCCGCGCGCCGCGGCAGTGATGCACTGGGATGCGATGCACCGCCAAGTGCGCATCGACGGCCCGATCTCATTTGCGCCGGGTGCCGAGAGCGACCGCTACTTTGCCTCGCGCACCTGGTCAAAGCGCATCGGCGCCTGGGCGAGTGCCCAGAGTCAGCCGGTGGCCTCGCGCGAGGTGCTGATGAAGTCGGTGCAGGAGACGGCGGCGCGCTTCGGCACGCCCGTGCCCGGCTCGCCCGAGGCGAATGAAGCGTCGGATTTTGACGTGCCGCGGCCGCCGCACTGGGGCGGTTATCGCTTGTGGGCGGAAAGCGTGGAGCTGTGGGTCGAGGGGGATGCGCGCGTACACGACCGCGCGCGCTGGGTGCGGGCGCTCACCCGCCAGACGGACGGCTCGTTCAAGGCCCGCGCCTGGTCCGCGACGCGCCTGCAGCCGTAAGAAAAAGCCGCGCCGCGCCCGCCGCCCGTGTGGAAGACCCTGCGCATCACTCTGCTGCTTCTCGTGCTCGCCGTCGTCGCCGGCCAGCAGCTCCTGGATCGGGTCGCCACGCAGAGCTGGAAGGAGACGCTCTGGGTCGGCCTGTTTCCCCTGGATGCGGACCAGTCGCCCGCCGCGCAGCACTACCTCGCCGCGCTTACCCCCAAGGACTTTGCCGGCATCGAGGCGTTCTTTGCCCGCGAGGGGCACCGCTATGGGGTGACTGCCGAGACGCCCATCCACATCGAGCTTTATCCGCAGGGGACGCACCTGCCGCCGGCGCTGCCGCGCGAGCCGGGCGTGCTGTCGATCGCCTGGTGGTCGCTCAAGCTGCGCTGGTTCGCGTGGCGGCACACGGACTTTGCCGGCCACGCGCCCTCTCGCATCCGCCTCTTCGTCCTCTACCACGATCCACAGACCCTAGAGCACCTGCCCGACTCGCACGGGCTGCAGAAGGGGCTCGTGGGCGTGGTGCACGCCTTTGCCGATGACACCATGACCGGCAGCAACGCGATGGTGATCGCGCACGAGCTGCTGCACACCGTGGGCGCGAGCGACAAGTACGATCTGGCAAGCGGCGCCCCACTCTTCCCCACAGGCTATGCGGATCCGCAGCAGGAGCCGCTGTACCCGCAGGAAAACACTGAGATTATGGCCGGCCGCCGGCCGCTGTCCCGGAGCGAAGCGGAGATGCCGGCGGACCTGCGCCACGTGATCGTGGGCCCCGCGACCGCGCTCGAGATCCGCTGGATGAGGCCGTGAGCGCTCCTGCGACCAGTGGCCTTGACGCGCGTGGCATCACCGTGCGCGCCGGTGCGCGCGAGCTCGTGCACGAACTCACCGTGCACTTCGTCCCCGGGGAGGTGCTCGCCATTCTCGGGCGCAACGGCTCGGGCAAGACCCTCACGCTGCACACGCTCGCGGGCCTGCGCCCGGCGGCATCAGGCGAAGTCACGATCGAGGGCACGCCGCTGGGCGCGCTGACGCGTCGCGCGGTGGCACAGCGCCTCGGGCTGCTGCCGCAGGACCTGGAGGAGGCCTTCGTCACGACGGCACTCGAGACGGTGCTGATCGGCCGTCACCCGCACCTTGCGCTGTGGCAATGGGAGAGCGCCGAGGATGAACGCATCGCACGCGCCGCGCTCGCGGCGGTGGAGATGAGCGAGTTCGCTCAGCGCCGCACCGACACGCTCTCCGGCGGCGAGCAGCGCCGCGTGGCCGTCGCCGCGCTCCTGGCGCAGCAGGTGAAGACGTATCTGCTGGATGAGCCCACCAATCACCTGGATCCGCACCATCAGCTCGCAGTGCTCAGCCTCTTTCGCGAGCTGGCAGGCGCGGGCAGCACCGTCATCACGACGCTGCACGATCCGACGCTGGCCGCGCGCTTTGCCGACCGGGCGCTGCTGCTGTTCGGCGATGGCCGCTGGCACTTAGGACCGGTCAGCACCGCGCTCACCGCAGCGACCCTGAGCGAGCTTTACCTGACGCCGATGATCGAGCTCGGCCAGGACGGCCGGCGGGTGTTTGTCACGGCCTGAGGGCCTCGAGCACCGGGTCGTGCAGCAGGTCGTTCGTGGCGAGCACGCTCGTCGTCTTCAGTCCCACCGGCGCGCCCGAAAGATCGGTGAAGGTGCCGCCCGCCTCGCGCACGATCACCGCGAGCGCTGCGATGTCGAGGATACTCACGTCCGACTCGATGACGACATCCAGCGCGCCGCGTGCCAAAAGATGGTAGTGCACGAAGTCGCCGTAGCCGCGTACGCGACTCACGGTGCGCACGAGCTCGCCGAAGCGCTGCCAGCGCTGCGGCTGCGTGAGGCTTTTGAGGTTGCCGGTCGAGACGAACGCATCCTTCAGCTGCGCGACCGCACTCACGCGCACCAGGCGCTCGTTGAGGAACGCCCCGCCGCCCTCTTCCGCCCAGGCGAACTCGTTGTAAGCCGGTGCGCTGGAGACCCCGAGCACGAGCTCCCCCTCGCGCAGGAGCGCGATCTGCGTGGAGAAGTACGGCGTCTCGCGAATGAAGGACTTGGTGCCATCGATTGGATCGACCAGCCACAGGTTCTGCGCTTCCAGTGCATGCGGGCCGCTCTCCTCGCCGTAGAAGCCGTAACCGGGGAAATGCCGCTCAAGGGTGGCGCGGATGAGCTCCTCGGCGCGCACATCCGCCTCGGTAACGGGGGAGGCGTCCGCCTTGGTGTGCACGGGAAGTTGGGTCTGGTAGAGCGAGCGAATGAGCGCCGCGGCCGCCTGCGCCGCCTCGATCGCCGCCTTGAGTTCCTGGGAGGCCATGGCGAGGGCTCAGGGCCGCGCGGGCAAGCCCGCCGCGGCGGCGGCGGGTGTTGCGTTCTTGAGCAGCCCGAGTCGTTGCAGACTCTGCGCGGCCGCGACGATCGCCTCCTCGTTTGAGCGCGGCGCCCAGCCCAGCCGCTGCCGCGCCTTCGCGTTACTCACGTTCTTGACCTTGCCGAGCTCGGGCAGGAATTCGCGCGCCGGCCGGTTGCGCAGCGCCGCGACGCGTACCAGCCAGTTGGGCAGTTCGCGCGTCGAGACGCGCGCGGCCACGGTCCCTAGGCGCGCCTTGAGCACCTGGGCGATGCCGGCCAACGACATGCACTCGCCGCCGACCGCGACGAAACGCTCACCGCGCGCCCCCGGGTGCGTCATGGCGCGCAGGTGCAGGTCAGCGACGTCGCGCACGTCAACGACACCGAAGTACAGTCGCGGACAGCCGGGCATGCCGCCCTCGAGCATGGTCTTAAGGATCAGGATCGAGGTCGAATAGTCCGCTCCCAGCACCGGGCCGAAAACGGCGGCGGGATTCACCACGGCGAGCTCAAGGGCGCCGCCTTCGCGAGCGATGAAGTCCCAGGCCGCCCGCTCCGCCACGGTCTTGGATTTGACGTAGGCGGACAGCCGGCCGCTCATGTCGGTCCAGTCGCGCTCATCGAACGGCGCGGTGCGCGCGGGATGCCCGTAACCGATCGCCGCAAAGGAGGAGGTCAGCACCACGCGCTTCACAAGTGCTGCGCGCGCGGCGCGCAGCACCCGCAGTGCCCCCTCGCGCGCCGGCACGATGAGCTCGTCCTCGTGCCGCGGCACGCCGGCAGGAAAGGGCGAGGCGACGTGCAGCACGTAGTCGCTGCCGGCGACTGCCTCGCTCCAGCCCGCATCGTGTTCCAGATCCGCCGCAAATAAGGACAGCCGCTCACCGGGGTCGGCGCCGCCTTCGCGCAGCATGGCCCGCAGCTGCGCCTCGCGCGCAAGGCTTCGGACCGTGGTGCGCACGCGATGGCCGGCCGCCAGAAGCTGCAGGATGGCGTGACTGCCGATGAAGCCCGATCCGCCCGTCACCAGAACTGTGCTCATCCTGCGCCTCCGGATCCTTATCGCCTTAAGTGTCTAGCGTACCTCGGCGCCGCGGCGCAAGGACTTCAAGCGCGCCGATTCTGCGGTAGAGTGCCTGGGCCATGGGAAATCGGCTGAGCAAGATCTACACCCGCACCGGAGATGACGGTACCACCGGTCTCGGGGACGGCAGCCGCGTGCCCAAAGACAGCCCGCGGGTCGAGGCTTACGGCACGGTGGATGAGCTCAACAGCACCCTTGGCGTGCTGCTCGCCGTCCCGGACCTGCCCGCGGCCGTAACCCACTGTCTCACCGAAGTGCAGCATGAGCTATTCGACATGGGCGGAGAGCTGTGCATCCCCGGGCACACCGCGATCAAGGCGCACCAGATCACGCGCCTGGAAGAAGAGCTCGATGCCTTCAATGACGCCCTGCCGGCGCTCAAGGAATTCATCCTGCCGGGCGGCGGCACCGCCGCCGCCGCCTGTCACCTGGCGCGCACCGTGGCGCGGCGCGCCGAGCGGCGCGTGTGGACGCTTGCGCGCGCGGAGAGCGTGAGCCCCGAGGTCGTGAGGTACCTCAATCGTCTGTCGGATCTGTTGTTCGTGATCGCGCGCGTGCTGGCGCGGCACGAGCGCGGCACGGAAGTGCTCTGGCGCCACGAGCGCCCGAAGTAGGCTTCAGCCTGCGGCCCTGAGCCGCTCGTTCAGCTGCGCGCGCAGCCGCGGCCAGTCAAAGGATGGCCAAGGATCGCTCTTGCGCCCGGGGGCAACGTCGCAGTGCCCGACGATATGCTCCGCAGCGAGCGACGGATACGCCGCGATGAGTGCGGCGATGAGTTCGACGAGGTGCGCATACTGCTCATCCGTGTAGGGGATGTCGTCCGCGCCCTCCAGCTCCACCCCGATCGAGAAATCATTGCAGCCGCTGCGCGTACGGTACTGCGAGAGGCCGGCATGCCAGGCGCGCTCGCCGAAGGGCACGTACTGCGTGAGCTGCCCGTCGCGGCCGATGAGTACGTGCGATGAGGCGCGCAGGCCCTCGATCTGGCGAAAATACGGGTGCGCATCCCAGTCGAGCGTGCCGGTGAAGAGCCGATTGATCCACGGGCCGCCGAATTCGTTGGGCGGCAGACTGATGCCGTGCACGATGATCAGTTCCGGCAGCATCCCGGGCGGACGCGCATCGCGATGCGGCGAGAGGACCTGGCGGACCCCGGTGAGGAGACCGGTTGTGGTCTCGACCTTGAGTGTCGCAGCAAGAGCTGACATCGCTTAAGGCTTTACGTGTAGCGGTGCCCCTGAGGCTCCGTCATGACGATCATGCCACAATTGCCGCATGAGCTCCGCCAACGCCCCCTACGTCAAGCGTGACCTGGCGCACGTGTGGCACCCGTGCACGCAGATGAAGGATCACGAGGCCGAACTACCCCTCATTCCCATCCGCCGGGGTGCGGGCGCGTGGCTCGAGGACTTCGAGGGCAAGCGCTACCTGGATGCGGTGAGCTCCTGGTGGGTGAATCTTTTCGGCCACGCGCACCCGAAAATCAACGCCGCGGTGCGCGCGCAGCTGGAGTCGCTCGAGCAGGTGATCCTCGCCGGCTTCACGCACGAGCCGGTGATCGCGCTCTCCGAGGAGCTCGCGGCGCTGGCGCCGCCGGGGCTCACGCGCTGCTTCTACGCCGACAACGGCTCCTCCGCGGTGGAAGTGGCCGTAAAGATGAGCTTCCACTACTGGCGCAACGTCGGCCGCACGCACAAGCGCCGCTTCATCACACTCGCCAACAGTTACCACGGCGAGACCTTAGGGGCGCTCGCAGTGGGCAACGTCGAGCTCTACAAGGAGATCTACCGCCCGCTCCTCATGGACGTGATCACCGTGCCCTCCCCGGACTGCTACCCGCGCGCGCCGGGGGTGAGCTGGGAGGCGCACAGCCGCGCGCAGTTCGCGCACATGGAGGCCGCGCTCGCCGCCCACGCGAACGAGAGCTGCGCGGTGATCGTCGAGCCGTTGGTGCAGTGTGCGGGCGGCATGCGCATGTACGACCCGGTGTACCTCACGCTCCTGCGCGCCGCGTGCGACCGCCATCAGGTGCACCTCATCGCCGATGAGATCGCGGTCGGGTTCGGGCGCACCGGCACATTCTTCGCCTGCGAGCAGGCCGGGATCCGTCCGGACTTCATGTGCCTCTCCAAGGGCCTCACCGCCGGCTACCTGCCGCTGTCGGTGGTGCTGACGACGCACGAGATCTACGCGGCCTTCTACGATGAGTATGTGAAGCTCAACGCCTTCCTGCACTCGCACAGCTTCACCGGCAACCCGCTCGCTTGCGCCGCCGCGCGCGCCTGTCTGGCGATCTTCCGCGAGGAGGATGTGCTCGAGAAGAACCGTGCGCTGGCCGCACACCTGGGGGCGCGCGCGCGCGAGCTCGAGGATCACCCGCACGTGGCCGAGGTGCGCCAGCGCGGCATGATCGTGGCGCTCGAGCTCGCCCAGGACAAGGCGACGCGCGCGCCCTACCCGTGGCAGGAGCGCCGCGGCCTGATCCTCTACCGCCACGCGCTCGCGCGCGGGGTGCTGCTGCGCCCGGTCGGCAACGTCGTCTACTTCATGCCCCCGTACATCGTCACGCCGGCGGAGATCGATCTCATGGTCGAGGTCGCCCGCGAGGGGATCGAGCGGGCGACATGCGACTGAGCCGCGTGTTCCTCGACGCGCCCCTCGCCAGCGGCGCGCGCGTCACGCTCCGGGGCAGCGCCGCAGGTCACGTCACGCGGGTGCTGCGCCTGCGCGCTGGGGCACCTCTCACGCTCTTTAACGGCAAGGGGGGCGAGTTCGCCGGGTCCATCGAAGCTGCGCGCGCGGATGCGGTGACGGTGGCGGTCGGGGCAGCAAGCCCCACCGAACGCGAGTCCCCGCTCTGCCTCACGCTCGCGCAGGGCGTCTCGCGCGCTGAGCGCATGGATCTGGTGGTACAGAAGGCGACCGAGCTTGGTGTCTCGCGCCTTGTGCCGCTTTTGACCGAGCGCAGCGTGGTGCGCCTGGATGCGCGCCAGGCGGCGCGCAAGCTCGCACACTGGCGCGCCATCGCCATCGGGGCCTGTGAGCAAAGTGGCCGCAATCACCTGCCGGAACTCAGCGAGCCGCTCGAGCTGCGCGAGTTCCTGCAGCAGACGGTTGCGGACGGCACGCGGCTGCTGCTCTCCTCGGCGGCGGCGCTCGGCATTGCCGACGTGCCACCGCCCACCGGCCCCGTCACCGTGCTCATCGGCCCCGAGGGCGGACTCAGCGCCGAGGAGCAGGCGCGCGCGGCGGCTGCGGGCTTTCTCGGCGTGCGCTTGGGGCCGCGCGTGCTGCGCACCGAGACCGCGGCGATCGCCGCGCTCACGCTGCTGCAAGGGCAGTTCGGGGATCTGTAGGGGCGTCTTTAACGGAGCTCTTGTTCCCGGAGTACGGCATGTTGTCCTACGTCTACTTTGGCACCAACGATTTTGAGCGGGCGGTTCGGTTTTATAGTGCGCTGTTCGCCGCGCTCGGGATGCCGCGTTGCATCACCGGCGATGCGGAGTGGGATCGGGTTGCCGCCGGGTGGGGGATCTACGAAAACGGCGGCGCGCGGGAGCTGGGATTTTGGATTGGGAAGCCCTTCGACCAGAAAGCCGCCACGGCAGGCAACGGCACGATGGTGGCCTTCAGTGCACGCTCCTGGAAAGGGGTCGATGATTTTCACGCAGCCGCGCTCGCCCATGGCGGCAGCTGTGAGGGGCCGCCGGGGCTTCGGCTGCACTACAGCCCCGATTTCTATGCGGCCTATGTGCGCGATCCGGATGGCAACAAGCTCGCGGCCGTGTGTCGTGGATTCACAGAGGAACCCTGACCGGTGTACCCCGCCGCGGAGGGACAAAACATAATGGCCAGGGAGGATTCGCTGAACACCGAGGGGGCGAAGAGATGAACGGACGTGTGGCGCTGGTCACGGGCGGCGGCCGGGGCATCGGACGCGAGGCGGCGTTATTGCTGTCGGCCGCAGGCGCGCGCGTGATGATCGTGTCGCGCAGCGCGACGGAACTGGCGGCCGTGGGCCTCGAATACGTTGTCGCCGACCTCGGCACCCCCGAGGGCTGCGCACGGGCGGTTGCTGAGACCGAGCAGCGACTGGGTCCGATTGACGTGCTGGTCGTGAATCACGGCATAGGCTCGGCGCACGAGCGGCTCGTGTGGGAGCAGGATCCGCAAGTCTGGCGCGAGACGATGCGCGTCAATCTCGACGGTCCGTTCGAGCTCGCGCGGCTGACGGTTGGCGCCATGTGCAAGCGCGGCTTCGGCCGACTGGTATTTACTAGCTCCACCGCCGGGGAGAAAGCCGAACGCTCCGGTAGCGCGTACACCGCCTCCAAGCACGGGGTAATCGGGCTCGCCCGCGCGATCGCCCAGGACGCCGGGCCGTTCGGCGTCACCTCCAACGCCGTGCTGCCGGGTTGGGTTCGAACGGCCATGGCCGAGCGCTCGGCACAGACTGAGTCCGAACGGCGCGCCATCAGCGTCGAGCAGGTATGGCGCGAGCGCGCCGCCATCTACCCGCAGAACCGGGTGCTCGAGCCTCTCGAGGTCGCGCGGGTGATCGCGTTCTTGTGCAGTGACGCTGCCGGTGGCGTGAACGGCGAGGCCATCACCGTGGCACTCGGGGGCATCTGGTAGTGGGATGAATCGATCGGTGAAGTAAACACTAGCCGCACAGCGTGTTACAGAAACTGATGCGCTGGTACCTAGGTTGCGGACACACCGTTGGGTGAAAGTAAAGTTCCTTCGCAATTGAACAAGATGGCGCGTGCGTGGGTTGTGCCAACTGACGCCAGGGTGGATCATTAGTACAACGCCGATAAAACGGTTAACACCAACAAGAGGCGGGTAGTTCCATGAAGCGACGGGGTTTCTGCGGGATGACTTTGCTCGCGGGCGCTGCCGCAGCGTTGCCGCTTGGCCGCTTGATTTACGCCCAGGGCAAGTCTGTGCAGGCTGAGCCCGCTGATCTGCGCGCGGTAAAGCTGTCGGGTGCGGAAACCACCATCGAGCGCGCGGCTGTGACGGACCTACGCGCCAGCCTGCGCGGTGCGCTGCTCACGCCAGGTCAGGAAGGCTATGACACCGCGCGGCGCATCTGGAACGGCATGATCGACAAGCATCCTGCGCTCATCGCAAGTTGCGCTGACGGCGCTGACGTCGGGCGTGTCGTCACCTTCGCGCGCGAACGTGAACTGCTGCTGGCGGTGCGCGGCGGCGGCCATAGCTTTCCTGGGTACTCGACGTGCGACGGCGGGCTGATGATCGATCTGTCATCGATGAACTCAGTGCACCTGGACGTGCCCAAGCGAGCCGCCCGCGTCGGCGGTGGCGCCTGGGTGGCCCACGTCGACGCTGCGACGCAGCAGCAAGGGCTCGCCACCACGCTTGGACAGATTTCCAACACGGGCGTGGGCGGTTTGACGCTCGGCGGCGGATTCGGCTGGCTGTCGCGGCGCTTCGGCCTGGCCTGCGACAACCTCTTGAGTGCGGAACTCGTTACCGCCGATGGCAAGCTTAGACGCGTAAGTGAGAAGGACGAGCCAGACCTTTTCTGGGCCATACGCGGCGGCGGCGGCAACTTCGGCGTCGCCACCTCATTCGACTATCGACTGCATCCGCTCAACCCCCACGTGCTGGCAGGCCGCGTCGATTACCCGGCGCCGCAGGTCAAGGACGCGATCGAGTTCTACGCCAACCTCCTCTCGAACGCGCCCCACGAACTCAGCGTCGAGCTGGGCCTGTCTGCGGGTGCCGATGGCCAACCCAGCGCCCAGATCTACGTGCTCTACAGCGGAGAGCCCGAGAGCGGCGCCAAACTTCTGGAGCCCTTGCAGCGCTTCGGTAAGCCCACCAAGAACACCATCGGTCCCAAGACGTATCACGAAGTACAAACTCAATTTGACGGGCCTCCGCTTGATCCGAGCAATAACTATCTCAAGGGCGGCTTCGTCCGCGAATACTCCCCGGGGCTCATTGATGTGCTCGCGCGTGAGTTCAGGCCTGACAAGCGACTCAGCGCTTTTTTCCAGAACGCCAACGGCGCAGTCGCGGAGGTGCCGCAAACCGCCTTCTCTCATCGAAACGCAATCGCAAACATGATGTTCGGAGGCCGGTGGGAGGAGGCATCCTACAACGAGCAGGGCCGCGCTATGGTTCACGCCAATTGGGACAAGGTGGCCCCATTCACAGACGGTTACTACGTAAATCTGAATGACGTGGATCCGAAGAGTACGGATCGTAACTACGGTCCTAATTTCACGCGGCTGGCAGCGCTAAAAGAAAGGTTTGACCCCCTTAATCTCTTCCGCTTGAACGCGAATATCAAACCCGCTTGATGCCGGCGTGCGCGGATTACCTGGATGGGCAGTCGGCGAAGGCCGCCTCTTCATAGCGCTCGCTCATCGCCTTAGCTGATATAGTCCGCAGGCCAGTCGCGGCATCATAGTCATATACCAAGACATGCTGATCGACCGTAGAAGCGTGATAATCGGCGCGGCCGCGTTGACCGCGGTCGGCGCTGGTGAGAGTGCCACGCCTGACACAGTGGAGGTACAGATGAATACGCCAACTGAACGCGTACTGGGCATCGGCGGACTATTCTTCCGGAGCCGCGACCCCAAACAATTGGCGCAGTGGTATGAACTCAATCTCGGGATTGACCATCGAGTGTGGCAACAAGCCGCCGGCCCGACCGCATTCACTCCGTTTGCGATGGATACGGACTATTTCGGATCGAAGCAGCAAGGGTGGATGGTGAACTTTCGAGTTCGAAGTTTAGACGCCATGGTCGCGCAGCTGCAGAAGGCCAACATTGAGGTGAAGGTGGATCCTGAAAAATCTCCCTACGGTCGATTTGCCAGACTGCACGATCTGGACGGCAATCCGATCGAGCTCTGGGAGCCGGCAAGCCCAGCATAACCATTTGCCTAGAAGGTGAATGGTAGAGTCGGGATGTGACGCGGTGACATTAGGTTCGGGTTGTCTGTTGCCGCCTCTTTCGTCTGGCGGTGCCCAAGTACCCTCGCCGTCGCTCCGTTTTCACACCCCGCTCATCGAACCGGACGTGCGGGTCTCCCGCATCCGGCTCTCGGACAGAACATCACGCCTTCACCCACGACGGGCCGCGTCCAAGCTGTGTGAGACGTACGAGACCGAAGTACCCGTACAGGTGCGAGAGTGGGTAAGTCCCACCCCGGCGTCCCCCCGTTTTATGCTTGCGGCGCAGCCACCGGCGTAACCGCACAGCGGTGTAGTTGTCGAGGGCCCGATACGCGGGGCGGACGGTGCCTACCTTGAAGTAGTTCGCCCAGCCGCGCAGCGTGCGGTTCAACTGTTCCACCAGCTCTGTGGTGTCTTGCCACGTCATCGAGTTGCTCGTGAGCGCATGGATCTTATCGACCGTGCGCCGGATGCTCTTCTTGGACGGCCGCATGCCCAGATAGGCTCTGCCGGTCGTCCGCTGATACATCCGCCCGAACGTGTACCCCAGGAAGTCGAACGTCCCTTCCGGGACCGTGCAGATTCGTGTCTTCTCCTCGTTGACCGTCAGCTTCAGTCTCCCCATGAGCTCGCGCATGCGGACCAGCGCCTCATCGGCGTTGCCCCGTGTACACAGGATCACGAGATCATCCGCATAGGTCACGATGCGAGAGCCGAGGCTCTCCTCAAGACCGAGCTTCTTCCACCCCAACACGAACCGGCGCATATACAGATTCGCCAGCAGTGGTGAGATGGGTGAGCCCTGCGGGATGCCGCGTCCGTTGTCCTTGGCCTCGGTCGTGCGCCTCTTCCGGCCTCGATCGTCGGTGTCTTCGACGGTACATTCCAACCACATCTTGATCAGATGCAGCACACGCCCGTCCACGATGCGCCGCGCGAGCGAGCGCATGAGGTCAGCGTGCGGGATGCTGCCGAAGTAGTCCGCGAGGTCGGCGTCGACGACTTCCGGATGGTCATAGAACAGCGTCTCCTCCACCTCCCTCACCGCCTGCTGGGCATTGCGGCCCTGACGGTAGGCGTATTGCTCGGGTGGAAGGTCGGCTTCGAAGATCGGGTCGAGCACCAGCATCGCTGCTGTCATGCACACCCGGTCACGCAGAGTCGAGATGCCCAGCGGCCTCAAGTTGCCGTTGGCTTTCGGGATATACACTCGTCTGATCGGATCCGGACGGTAGCTCTCCTCCCTGAGCGCAAGCGCCAGTTCGCCAAGCCACCGCTCCACGCCGTACGCCTCGATGTCCCCAAAGTCCTGACCGTCTACACCCGGCGCCCCCTTGTTGGTGCGGCACTGAGCGTAGGCATGCGCCAGGATGTCCTCGCGGTAGATCTTGTCGTACAGGGCGTAAAAGCGGTACCCAGCTTCCGTCTTCGCTTTCGCGTGTAACGCACTCTGCAGCTTCTGAACACTTTTCGGAGTTGATAGGTTTCCCAATCTCCTGTCCCTCACTACGTCTTTGCGTTTGTCCTGAACCAAGGCCCCTTCCCTCCGTCGGCGTTACCCGGCTTCATCGGTACTACGAGCCTCTCCGTCACCCCAGGGCGCCCGGACCTTCCCTCGCGGGCGTCCGGTTGGCCCTCCTGACCACGCCTTGGGGCTTCCCGTGTTGCGTGCGCTTCCCTTGTGTACATGCTGTCGCCATTACCCCGGCGCGGCGACTGGGTGCCTCGTCTGCTCACTTCCCCAGCCATGTCAGCCTTCCCCGATTCGGGTTCCGGGTCGGCCCGCGCATCGTCCTTTTCGAGGCTTGCTCGGCGTTCACTCGCGTTACGGCCTGTACACTCGCGCCGTCACCGTATGTCGTGACAGCTTCACCGAAGGCTTCAACCGTTTCGTTACCTCCACAGTTGCTCCGGTTGCATCCGGCTGGAGCAGTTGCCGGGTGGGACTCTCACCCACTGGAAAGCGCCGCCTTTTCACGGCGCACCCCGGAAGCGGCCGCTCGCGTCCGAGCGCCTTGGGTGAGAAGCGCAATAACGTCTCAATCCGTCAGCAGGCCGCCAACTCCGGCCCCTCGAGAAGACCTCAATATCTCTAAATAGCGGACATCAGAACGATCTTCGAGGGACCGAAGGAATTGCGCCGGCACCGCACGCCTCTTAGCTCGGAAACTTCAACTCCCGCTCAATCGCCTGGAAGCGCGGCTCCTTGCGCAGCGGATCGAGAAGGGGCTCGGTTTTCAGGCGTACGAGATCCGGATTACGCAGCCGCAGGGCGCTTTCCAGCCACTCGAGTGCTTTGGCGGTGTTCCCCCACTGCGCGTAGATCTGCCCGTACTCGTACGCCCAGGCGTCCCCCCTCGTGCTTCTGAGCTTCGCAAACACCGCTTCGGCATCGGCATGTCGTCCGAGCTTCTCATAGGTCTTCGCTAAGCAAGACTGACTCTCGGAGTCATCGCGATTCTCTTCGCAAGAGGCGCGAGCGCTCTCGAAATCACCGAGGAGGTAGTAGGCAGTGCCAATCGTCGCTAAGAATGGCCCCGGGGTGGTCGAAGGTAGAGCCTCAGCATCGTTATACGCTGCAACGGCCTCTGGATAACGTCGCAGGGCGACCAGAGCCTGGCCGAGAAAGCCCTGGGCACTGGAGTTCAACGGATCCAGCACGACGGCGCGCCGGAGCGCGGTGAGTCCGGGGTCACTGCGACCCATGTAAACGGCAAAACTGCCATAGTCTCGCAATACCCGTGCATTGCCGGGCCCAAGCACCAGGGCACGTTCGTACTCCTCGCTGGCCTCTTTGAACTCGAGTAGGTCCTGGTAGGCGACGGCCCGGGCTAAGTAGCCTTCACTCAAATTAGGCGCCAGTGCTATGGCCTTGGCCGCATCAGCCTGCGCCTTATCGAGGTCAGCACGGACAGCGGACGTTGTGGTATCCCAAAGTGCGGCGTTGCTGGCGAATGCGAGAGCCCGGGCTGCGAAAGCAAGGGCGAAATCAGGATCCAGGCGGATTGCCTCCGTGTAGGCGGCCACGGCGGTTTCGATAACCTTCGGGCTGTAACCGCCCCAAAGGGTCTTTTCGGCGCGAAGGTAGGCATCAAACGCAGCCGGGTTGTGCGTGCCGCCGGCCTCGATCTTTGCTGCCTCGTCCCCGAGTAGAGTGACCTTCAGGGTGCTCGCCACCGCGGTCGCAATCTCCGTCTGGAGTTTCAGCACGTCGCCCAAGTCCCGGTCATACGTTTCCGACCACAGATGAAATCCCGTCACCGCATTGATCAGCTGCGTGGTGACACGAATGGTGTGGCCTGAGCGGCGCACACTGCCTTCGAGCACTGCACCCACATTCAGTTTGTGCGCGATAGTGGTGATGTCGGTGTCCTTTCCCTTGAACGAGAAGGCGGAGGTGCGCGCGGCGACCTGCAGTTCGTTGATGCGCGCAAGATCGTTGAGCAACTCTTCGGACAGCCCGTCCGAGAAGTAGTCCTGCTCCTTGTCGCCGCTCATGTTCACAAACGGCAGCACTGCGATGGAGTGCGGCGGCGGGTTGAAGGCAGCCGCGGCTGGTTCGGCAGTGGCTCGCGATGCGGTGTCCCCAGCGGACGTACTTGGGCGCTTGGAGAGCCAGGGCCTGTCAGCCCCGAGGTACGCCAGCGCCGCGCAGACGACGACAGCGACGGCGACGATCACCCCCGGCGCAGGCTTCGCGCTCTGCAGTCCGCGCATGACTTGGCGGCCTGTCATCGTGGCGGAGGACACCGCCGGCGCCCCGGGGCGTGTCATGGGCTCATCAGCTGCCGCCGGTAACAGCAGCTGCCGCACACGCTCGATGAACGCCGCTGATGCCTGCCCGCCTGGGGCGCGCGTCCACTGCAGCTCGCGGAATCGGTCGGGAATGCGTTCATCGGCTTGCGTCGTGCCGTCGATCACCACCGGAAGCAGGAAAGTCTGGTCGGGCGCCATCAGGTGCGAGCGATCAACCGCGAGCTTCCATTCGAGGCGGAAGTACCCCTCGACACGGGCGTGAGCATTCGCGGAGATGACCGGGATGAAGAGAGCGCAGTCGTGAATCTGCTTGCGGATTTGCCGGTCCCAGGCTTCTCCGCCTCGCAGCTCGCTCTGGTCGAACCAAACCTCGATTCCGGCAGCACGAAGTGCCTCGCAAATCCTCTGCGCAGGCTCCGCATCCTGTGAGGCGTAGCTCACAAATACCGCGTACGAGGGCTCAGTCACCGGCCGGATCACCCCTGACAGACCGTGGGAGCTCTTCTGATCGCCTCCGTGTGCAGCAGCTTAGCCCAAGTGGCTAAGTTTGGCCGACGGATCGACCAGCGATGCAGTCAATGTTCGCTTCACTACTCTGAACGGCCGCTATCGGGAGAGCCGTCCCAGCGCTGCGGGGCAAGAGCGGCGCGCCTGAACGAAGATCACGAACCGAAGCGCCCGTTGGCAGCGGCTTCAGGTGGCGACGATGCTGGTTTCCTCCGCGATCATCTCTTCCAGGCGCTGCAGGTCCGGTACGAGTGGCGTCTCGTTCACCATGCGAATCTGGCAGATCACCGGCGCACGCTCAGGAAAGACGCGCGAGTTGTCGGGCCGCACGACATCCGAGCTCACGCGCACCAGCTGCGGAAAGCCCTGGGAGACGAGCGCGAAGTGACCGCCTTCGACCTGGGTGCCGAGCGCGTGCAGGATGACGATGCGGGTGCGCCCGCTCGCCGGCGGGATCATCTGCCCGCAGGCGCCCTCGAAGGACACGAGCGGCACGGCCTTGCCGTTCCAGGGCACGGTGCCGATGTACCAGGGCGGAGCACCGGTCATCTCTGAGGGCGTCTGAAAGCCGATCACCTCCGCCACACAGGCGCGCGGGATGATGAGACGGCCGTCGACGAGTGGTACGAGGAGGCTGTAGATCTCGGCGACGCGCTCGGCCATGGCTTAACTCCCCGCCACGCCCGCGTAGCGGGCGGCCGCGCGGCGGCGCTCGACCAGTGGCGCGATCGCATCGAGCAGTTGCGCCTCCTGGTAGGGCTTGCCGAGATAGTCATCCACGCCGAGCTCGATCGCACGCGCGCGGTGCTTCTCGCCCACGCGCGAGGTAACCATGATGATCGGCACGTCCTTGAGTCGCGGGTCGTTGCGCACGTGAGCTGCGACCTCGTAGCCGTCCATGCGCGGCATCTCGATGTCGAGCAGGATCACATCCGGGATGTTGTCCTGCAGCAGCGCCACCGCGTCCATGCCATCGCGCGCCGTGAGCACGCGCATGCCGTTGCGCTCGAGCAGGCGCTGCGTCACGCGCCGCACGGTGATCGAGTCGTCCACCACCATGGCGAAGGTGCGCCGGTCGCCGCGCTCGCGCGGCGGCGCGGGCGCCTGCGCTCGTGTGCGCCACTCGGCGCGCACCAGCGCGCCGATGTCCAGGATGATGACGATGCGCCCGTCGCCGAGGATGGTGGCGCCGGAGATGCCGCGGATGCCCGAGATCTGCGGGCCGACGGATTTCACCACGATCTCGCGGCTGCCGACGAGCTCATCGGCCACAAGTCCGGTGGAGTGCTCGCCCGCGCGCACCAATACGACCGGGATGGTGACGTCCTGCCCGGGCAGCTCGGACGGCGGCAGGCCGACGAAGTTCGCCAGGTGCTGGAAGCGGTACTTCTGGCCGCCGTAATCGAACACCGCCGCATCGCGTCCGAGGTGCGCGGTGACTTCCGACTTGGACAGGCGCAACACGCCCTCCACCGTCGGCAGGGGCAGCGCGTAGTACTCCTCATCCGTACGCACCACGAGGGCGTGGCTGATCGCGAGCGTGAGGGGCAGACGGATGGTGAACACCGTCCCCTCGCCCGGCTTGGTCTCCATGTGCAGCGCGCCGCCCAGGCGCTTGATCTCGGTGGCCACCACGTCCATGCCGACGCCGCGGCCGGCCTGCTGAGTGATGGCACCGGCGGTGGAGAAGCCGGGCTCGAGGATGAGCTGCATCGCATCCTCATCGCTCAAGGTGTTGCCGGGACTGATCATCCCCAGGGAGAGCGCCTTGTCGCGGATCGCCTTCAGGTTCATGCCGCCGCCGTCGTCGGTGAGGCGCACCATGACCTCGGCGCCCTCGCGATGCAGCTCGAGGAGGATGCGCCCGGTGTCGGGCTTGCCGCGCTGCACGCGCTCCTCGGGCTTCTCGATGCCATGCACGACCGCGTTGCGCAGCATGTGCTCGAACGGCGGCAGCATGCGCTCGAGCACCTGGCGGTCAAGTTCGCCCGAGGCGCCCTCGACGATGAGCTCGGCGCGCTTGGCGGTATCGGAGGCGGCCTGGCGCACGATGCGCGCCAGACGCTGCACGTGGCGCTGGAAGGGCACCATGCGTGTGCGCATGAGGCCGTTTTGCAGCTCGGTGATGGTACGCGCCTGCTGCTGCAAGAGGTTCTGCGTATCCTTGGCGAGGTTCTCGAGCAGCTGCTGGATGCTCGCCACGTCATTGGCGGTCTCCGCGAGCGCGCGTGAGTACTGCTGGATGGAGGAGTAGCGGTCAAGCTCGAGCGGGTCGAACTCGCTGCGGTGCGCGCCCTCGTCCTCGTGCTTGTGCAGGATCTGCGCCTCGGTCTCGATCTCGAGGCTGCGCAGCTGTTCCTTCAGACGCGTCACCGTGCGCGACAGCTCGCCCAAGTTGAAATCGAATGAGCCGAGCTGCTGCTCGAGACGCGCGCGCGCGATGCTCGCTTCGCCGGAGATGTTGAGCAGCTGATCGAGCAGGTCCGCGTCCACGCGCGCCATTTCCTGGCGCTCCCCGCCCATGACCGGCTCGCGCCCCGGGGGTACGGGCAGCGGCGCGGCGAGGCCTTCCTCGGTTTCCGCGCGCAGCCGTGCAAACGGCGACGGGGAGGAGACCGAACCGGCCGCGGACCAGCCGCCTTCCGCGGAGGGCGCGGCGGGGGCTGCGGGCGGGGGCGGTGCGGCGGGTGCGGGCGGCGCCTTCGCCACCGGCGCAGGCGCTGTGGGTTCGGGCTTTACCACCTGCCGCACCGGCGCGGCGGGGGCTGCGGGCGCGGCGGCCGCCTCGCCCGCGAACAGCAGCTCCGCGTTGAGCTTGGCGAGCATGGTCTCGGAGGCGGTGTCTTCCGTCAGCGTCAAGGGCGGCGGCGGCGCCGGGGCCTTGGGCGCAGGCGCCGCGGCGGCAGGCGACGGCGCGGGGACCTTCGGCGGTGGGGCCGCCGGCGGCGGCGCGGGCGCTGCAGCGGGGGCCGCAGCCGGACGCGAGAAGGTCTGCAGGCGCTCGATGATCGCGCGTGCCGGGGGTACGCGGCGGCCGTTCACGACCTGCTCGCGCATGCGCGCGAGCTCATCCAGGCTCGCCTGGATCGCATCAAAGAGCGGCGTGTCGGCGGTGACGGTGCCGTTATCGACCAGCATCACGAGGTTTTCCAGCTCGTGGCTGAGGTCGCCCATCGGCATGATGCCCGCCATGCGGGCGCCGCCCTTGAGGGTGTGCAGCGGTCTCTTGAGCCCGAGGCGCAGGTCCTGGCTGTTCGGCTGCGCGCGCCAGTCCGCCAGCGCGCGCTCGGAGGCCTCGATGAGCTCGGTGGCCTCGTCGGTAAAGATGGCGGCGACTTCCGGATCGAAGTCGACCGCTTCCTCGGGAGCTTCCCCGCCGCTTGCTGGCGCGGCCGCAGCTTCCGCCTGCGCGGTGGCCGCGGCGATGCGCTGCTCGAGGCTCTTGTCGGCGCGCTCGATGCGCTCGAGCAGCTGCCAGTGATTGACGAAGTAGCCGGTGGACTCATCCAGGTGGGTGGCGACCGACTCCATCGCCGACATGCAGTCCGCGAGCAGGCCGAGGTCCTCGTCCGTCAGCCCAGGGGCGCTGCCAAAGGCGCGGCGCAGCCAGTGATCGAGCGGCTCGGCGAGGCGGATGCCGTGGCGCGCCTGGGCCATCTTCGAGCTGCCCGAGAGCGTGTGGCAGGCGCGGTAGATCTCCTCGGGCAGCGCGTGCGGCCCGGGCAGCTTCGCTTCGCGCGCCAGATAGGCGCGCACGGTGGAAACATGGGTGGCGGTCTCGCGCGCGTAGATGTCGCGCAGTGTGTCGTCCGGGAGCTGCGGTTTGGGCGGCGGCGGTGCACTCGCGGCGGGTGCCGCGGGGGCCGGTGCAGCCGGGCGCGCGGCCGCGGGCGCCGCCGGAGGTGGGGCCGGCGTGCGGCGCGTACCGGTGGCGCCGAGTCCGATCGAGGTCTCGGCAGTCTCCTCGTCCGCGGCGCGCGCGTGGCTCGGGCGGCCGGCGGCGAGCGCGTGCGCGCGCGAGGCGATCACGACGAGGTCTGGGCGCACCGGGGCGCCGCTTTCGAGCTGCTTGATGAGCTCGGGGAGCGCGGCGATCGCGGCACGCAAGGTCTCGAGGATGGCCGGCGAGCGGGTGAGGGTGTTGTCGAGGACGCGGTTGAGCAGATTCTCGATCGACCAGGCGAACTCGCCGAGGTCGCGGGCGCCGACCATGCGGCCGCTGCCCTTGAGCGTATGGAACGAGCGGCGCACGGTGATGAGCGCATCGCGCTCGAGCGGGTTCTCGTCCCACACCGGGAAGCCGCGCTGGATCTTCGCCAGTTCCTCGTTGGCCTCCTCGATGAAGAGCTTCATGAGCTCCGGATCCGCGTGCTCGGCGAGCGGCGTCGCCTTGGAGGCCGGGGATGCCGCAAGCGTCGGCGCCGCGGCATCGAGGCCCGCGGCGTCCGCGCGCGCCGCCGTGGGCGGCACGCGTGAGATCTGCACCGTCTTCGCGTACGCGCCCGGCTCAAGCGGCGGTACGGTGGGCACGGAGGGTGTCGGCTGCTGTTCGAGCGCCTGCACGCAGGTCTGGGCGTTGTCGAGCATGTACCACGGATCCGCGCGCCCGGCCTGCAGCGTCTCCATGTAGTACTCGACGCTCACGATTGCATCGGCGAGCCGGTCGATGAAGCCCGGCGGCAGGACGTGCACGCCCGGCTGCATGACGCGCTTCAGCTGCGTCGTGATCCCCTCGATAGCCTCCACCGCTCGCGTTTTGCCAAGAAGCAGCAGCCCTGCCTTCATGCCGCGCATCAGGTCCTGCCAGCTGTCCATGCCGGCCGCATCGAGCGTGCCGCCGACGCTTTGCGTCACGGCCTCCTTGATGCGCGCCAGGTTCACGATGCACTCGCGCAGCACTGCCGCCTGCACCTGCTGGAACTCGGAGTCTTCGGGCGGCTGAGGCAGGTCCTTGTCCTTCGGCAGAATCATGCCGACGAGACTGTCATCGAGCCTGTCCTCAACCCCGATGAGGGTGGCGGCGATCTCCACCAGCGTCGTCTCATCGGCCTTGAGCGAGCCGTCCACGATCTTGCCCAGACGGTCGGTCTCGAACTGCACCTTGGCGCGCAGCTCGCCTAACCCAAGCACGCCGAGCGTGTCGCCGATCTTGCGCAGCAGCTCGACCTGCGAGTACAGCTCCTGCGGCTGGCCGGCACCGCGGCGCACGAAGATATCCAGTACGTCCTTGACCTTGGCGAGATCCTCGCGGATCGCCGCCGCCACGGTCTGCATGAGCTTGATGCTCGGAGCGGAGAGGTTCTCGCGCTCCTGCTCGATGCTCTCGTCCACGGGCAACAGCTCGGTGAGGCGGAACGAGGCGCGCACCGCAGTCACCCGCGGGCCGGAGGACTCCGCGCGGCCGACGTAGTAGAGGAGGTTGTTGAGTAGCTCCACGGCCGGGGATTGCGCGTAGCGCGCCTCGCCCTGCTCGTAGAGGCGGCGGATTTCCCGATCGCCGAGTCCGAGCAGGCGCTTGACC
The DNA here is from genome assembly GCA_963850955.1 of uncultured Pseudomonadota bacterium. Taxonomy (GTDB): domain Bacteria; phylum Pseudomonadota; class Gammaproteobacteria; order Steroidobacterales; family Steroidobacteraceae; genus 13-2-20CM-66-19. Next base: position 1,019,227 of record CAWKMW010000004.1, on the reverse strand, counting down.
GACTGCCCGCTCTCCAGGCCGTGCTGCTGCAGGGCTTCCACGACCGCCCCGATTACCCACCACAGCTGAAACACCGGCTGGCGGGTGGCGATCTGCTCGAGTTTCTGCGCGACCTTGGCGAGGGTCTCCAGGTGCTGCTCCACGCGCTCGCCCCGGATCCAGCCGATGAGACCCACCTGGTAGCGCGCGCGCAGCCGCCGCGCCCACTGCTCCACCGTCATCGGCAGCTCCCCGGGGGCGCCGTCGGCGGCCTGGGGCTGCTGGTCGGACTTGAGGTTCAGGACGAGGAGCGTGCCTTCCGAGAGGAGCGAGCTGCCGCGCACGGCGCGCAGGTCATTCAAGAGCGGCAGCAACACCAGCGCCAGATCGCGGCCGCCGGCGAGCACGCGCTCAAGGTAGCCGGGCAGCTGCACCATGGCGCGCATGAGCGCATCCAGGCTCTCCGCCTGGCTCTTGCGCTCGCTGTGGGTGCTGATCAGGTACTGGGTGACGTGCTCCATCTCCTCGGCGAGAAGTGCAGCCCCATAGATCTCCAGCAGGCGCAGCACCCCTTGCACCTGGTGCAGGTCCTCGGCGCACTTCTCGAGCAGTGACACGTTGTCGGGTTGCTCGACGTAGCTTTCCAGCGCGGTGCGGGCCTCGCCCAGGGTGGCGTTGACCTCACGACCGACCAGATCAAATGTCTGCGAGACGACTTCAGGCATGCAGGGGCTTTCGCAGGAAGATCATGAGCCGCCGAGCGCGGAGATCTGCCGCACCTTGGCGGTGTTCAGCGGCGCATCCTCGGCGCGCTTGACGGGGCCGGCGGCGCGCTCCGTGCCGGTGCCGGGCAGGCGGAAACCGGCGGCCGAGCGGCGCAGGCCGGCCGAGAGCTCCGCGAGTTTGGCGATCGCCGCCGAAGTGGCCGAGGTCGACTCGGCGGTCTGGGCGCTGATCTCCTTGAGAATCTGCATGTTGCGGGCGATGTTCTGCGCCGCCCCGGTCTGCTGGCGCGCGCTGCCGGAGATGTTCTGCACGAGGCTCGCGATCTGGTTGGAGACCTGCTCGATCTCCTCGAGCGCCGCTCCGGCGTTCTCCGCGAGCAGCGCCCCGCCGACCACATCCGTCGTGCTGCGCTCCATCGACACGACCGCCTCGTTGGTGTCGGTCTGGATGGTGCGCACCAGCACCTCGATCTGTTTGGTGGCGTTGGCGGCGCGCTCGGCCAGGCGCTGCACCTCATCCGCCACCACCGCAAAGCCGCGGCCGGCCTCGCCCGCCATGGAGGACTGGATGGAGGCGTTCAGCGCCAGGATGTTGGTCTGCTCGGCGATGTCGTTGATGAGCTCGACGATGTTGCCGATTTCCTGGGAGCTCTCGCCGAGGCGCTTGATGCGCTTGGAGGTCTCCTGGATCGTCTCGCGAATGGTGTTCATGCCGTCGATCGTGCGGCGCACGGCATCGCCGCCCTTGTGCGCGACCTCCACCGAGTGGCGGGCGACATCGGAGGCGCGCTCGGCATTGCCGGAGACCTCCTCGACCGAGGCAGCCATGCTGGCCGCGGACTCGGTGGCCGAAGCAATCTGCTTGGACTGCGCGCCGCTGGCCTTGGCGAGGTGCTGCGACAGCGCCTGCGTCTGGCGCGTGGCCGAATCAAGCTGGATCGCCGAGCCGTTGATGGTGGTGACGAGCCCGCGCAGTGCATCGACTGCGTAGTTGATCGAGTCGGCGATGGCGCCGGTGATGTCCTCGGTGACGGTCGCCTGCACCGTGAGGTCCCCATCGGCGAGACTCGAAAGCTCATCGAGCAGGCGCAGGATCGCCTGTTGGTTGCGATCGGTCTCCTTGCGCTGCGCATCCGCGCTGACCCTCTGGCGCTCGACCGTGCGGTGCATGCGCAGTGCCGACACCAGTGCTGCGATCAAAAAGCCCAGCCCGGCCGCGAGCAGCACGAGCGGCAGGTACGTCATAGGGCCGGCACCGGCGGCCACGGCGGGGGCGGGCGCGGTGGCGGCCAGATCGCGCGCATCCGCGGCGATGGCGCGTGCGGCGGTCTGCGCCGCCGGCAACGCGGGGGCTGCGCCCACGGCGCGGGTGACTGCCGCCGAGAGCTCCTGGTAGATCGAATCGAGGTTCTTCAGGTGCTTGAGGCCATCGGGCGTCGTCACCTTCGGCAGCGCGAGCGCGGAAGTGCCGCCGGCGAGGGCGGAGATGACCTGGCTCAGGTAATCGCTGCTCTCGGCGATGTGCTGCGCGGCCTGCCCCGGATCGGCCGTGCCTTCGGTCAGCGCGGCGACATCCAGCTGCAGGCGCTGGGCGCGCGCCTCGAAGCGCTCGAGCGCACCGGCCGCAGGCCCCGCACTCCCCGGCGGCAGCGTCTGTGCGAGCGCGCCCGCCTCGGCCACCAGGCGCGGCACGAGGGTGCTCGTGTCGTGCGCAGCCGCGCCCGCATCCGCAAGAGCGCTGCGCGCGCGCAGCACGGCGGTGGCGTTGTTCATCAGGCGCGTGAAACGCGCATCACTGGCAAAGGGCGCCGCGGCATCCTTGGCGGCGGCATCCTCGAGCGCCTTCTGACGCTCCTGGAAGCGTGTGAGCGCGGCCGCATCGCCGGCGACGGCGCCCGGTGCATCGAGCGCCAGGCCGTAGAGTGCCTCTACCGGCACGCTGTGAGTCTTCTCGACCGGGCGGCTCTGCGCGAACCAGTACGCGAGGCCGCTCGCCACGCTCAGCAGCGCCGCAAGACTCAAGAGCAGTACGAGCCCGCTCGGTGAACGCGTGGCGGCGGCTTGACTCATGCCGCCGCATCCGCAAACGCGGCGCTCTCGAGCACGGTGCGCAGGCTCAAGACCGGCCACTGCTCCTGCGCGCGGCGGAAGGCGCCCGCAAGGTAGCGTTCGCAGCGCGCCACGGTCGGTGGGGCATCGCCGGAGAACTCCGTTTCCGCGAAGCGCCGAAAGCCGAGCACCTCGTCCACGATGAGACCGGCGGGGATCTCGCGATGATTGACGACCACGATGCGCGTGTTGCGCGTCACCGGGGTGACGCCCGAACCCAGGAACTGGCGCAGGTCGATGATCGGCAGCAGCTGCCCGCGTACGTTCGCCAGCCCCTTGATCCAGGGCTTGGCTCCGGGCACGCGTGTGGTGCTCGCGGGCACGCCGAGCACCTCGCGCGTCTCCTCGCGCGCCACCAGATACAGATCCCCCGCCATGCGCAGCGCCACCCCGACCCACTCCCGTCCTGCGGTGGTCTCCTGGCTCAGCTGCGCGGACACCGCGCGGCCGCGCCGGTCGAGTTCCGCGAGCAGCTCGAACGGGCGGTCCCGCAGGGACTTCAGCTCAATCTCGGGTGCCGGGGTCGGTTCGCTCATGACGTCGGGGCGGGTATTGTGAAGCGCACGCGCGTGCGGTCCCTCACGAAGACAGCGTCGCCTGCGCTTTGGCGACCAGCTGATCCGGGGAAACCGGTTTGACCATGTAGTCGATCGCGCCCTGGCGCAGTCCCCAGATGCGATCGGTCTCCTGGCCCTTGGAGGTGACCATGATGATCGGAATGGAACTGGTACGCGGATCATTCGCGAGCGCGCGCGTCGCCTGATAGCCGTTCATGCCCGGCATCACGATGTCCATGAAGATCAGATCCGGGTTGATTTCCCGCGCCAGCCGCACGCCCTCGGCGCCGTCGACCGCGGCGGCGGTCTGGAAGCCGTGCTTCTCGAGCGCCTTTTGCATGACGTGCAGCTCGGTCGGAGAGTCATCGACGATCAGGATCAGCGCCATTGCCATCATCTCCCGATATGCGTCTCGATCGCCGACAGCAGCTCATCCTTGGTGAACGGCTTGGTGAGGTAGTGTTCGGAGCCGACGATGCGGCCGCGCGCACGATCGAACAGGCCGTCCTTGGAGGAGAGCATGATGACCGGGATCGAGCGGAAAACCTTGTTGTGCTTGATGAGCGAGCACGTCTGGTAGCCGTCCAGTCGCGGCATCATGATGTCGACGAATACGATATCGGGCTGATGGTCGGCGATCTTGGCGAGTGCATCGAAGCCGTCGATCGCCGTGAACACTTCGCAACCTTCCTTCGCCAGCAGCGTCTCGGCCGTGCGACGGATGGTCTTGCTGTCATCGATGACGAGTACCTTCAGACCCTGGAGCTTGGTGTTGCTGCCGGTCACGATCGAGTGACTCCTTCCGTTAGGCCAAGCGGCGAAAAGACCCCACGGCCCTCAACGAGCCACGCAACAGCGCGGCGGGCTCCCGGTGCTCCCGCAAGACTCTTCCACGGCCTCAACGCCTGAAGGCGCGCACCGTCCACACAAGCCAGATCGTCTCACGGGCCCTGCAAAACCCTGCGGGCCAAGCGCAGCGCGGTTTTAACATATCGGTATACCCCCGGCTATGCCATGCGCGTCACGTTTTTCGAAGCTCGTCCGCAGCCCGAGGCCCCGGAGATCCCCGGGGCAGACATATTCGTGCAGCACTCGCCATAATCGACGTTTCCTAGCTGCGCTTCCTTGAAGGATCCGATGACGACGGCTAAGCGACTGGGCGTGCTGATGGACCCGATCGGCGCCATCAATTATGCGAAGGACTCGACCCTGGCGATGCTGCTGGCCGCCCAGGCGCGCGGCTTTGAGCTTGCGTACCTTGAAATGCAGGATCTGCTGCTGCGCGACGGCGTGCCCTTCGGGCGCATGCGTGCGCTCACGGTCAAAGCCGACCCCCAGGGCTGGTTCAGCCTCGGGGAAGCGGCGCTGGAGCCCTTAAGCGCGCTTCAGTGCCTGCTGATGCGCAAGGACCCGCCCTTTGACATGGAGTACATCTACAGCACCTACATCCTGGAGCGCGCCGAAGAGGCGGGCGTTCTGGTGGTGAACCGCGCCCAGGGCCTGCGCGATATGAACGAGAAGGTCTATACGGCCTGGTTCCCGCAGTGCTGCGCGCCGACGCTGATCACGCGCGACATGAATGACATGAGCGCCTTTCTCAAGGAACACGGCAAGATCGTGGTGAAGCCCCTGGACGGCATGGGCGGTCGCTCGATCTTCGTGCTCGCCGAGCAGGATCTGAACGCGCGCGTGGTGTTCGAGACTCTGAGCGCGTACGGCGAGCGCTTCGCCATCGTGCAGCGCTATCTGCCCGAGATCGCCACTACGGGGGACTCGCGGGTGCTCCTGGTCGATGGGGAGGCGGTGCCGTACGCCCTCGCCCGCATGCCCTCCGCACAAGATCACCGCGGCAATCTCGCCGCCGGTGCCAAGGGCGTCGGCCGGCCGCTCAACGAGCGCGACCGCTGGCTCGCCGGGCAAATCGGCCCGGCGCTTGCCGCGCGCGGCATGCTGTTCGTCGGCCTGGACGTGATCGGCGGCTTCGTCACCGAGATCAACGTCACGAGCCCGACGGGCATCCGTGAACTTGAGAAGCAGTTCCCGATCCATATCGGGGACCTACTGATGTCGGCTCTGGAGCGGCGCTTGCTCGCCCGGGACCGCTGAGGATTTCGCGATGGCGCGTCGCGCGCTGATGCTGAAGGAAGGCGTCGCCCCGGTCTGGGACCGGCTGCTGACCATGGTGTTCTTCGTGGCCCTGCTGCACGGGCTGATCATCGTCGGGCTCACCTTCAATGCCGCGGCGAGTGACAAGTCGAGCGCCCCGGGGCTGGAGGTGCTGCTGGTCTCCGATGAGCTGCCCGACGCGGACAAGAACCCGACGGCCACCTATCTTGCCCAGCGCACCCAGATCGGCTCGGGCAATACGCGCAAGGCCGTCGCGCCGCGCAACCGCACCGCCTCGCTCCCGACGCTCAAGCATGCCGGCACGGCGGAGGGCAATTCGCTCACCGATGCGGGCGAGCGCGCCGGCAGCACTCAGGATGAGCGTGTGCTGAGCACGGTGGCCTGGAGCACCAGCATCCGCTACCTCGCCCCGGAGGGCGGCGAGGGCACGCAGCGCGACAAGCCCCTCCTCATCGACCAGCCCGAGAGCGCAGAGCCCGGCCCGGACGAGGAGGGACCGGCGCAGCTGCGGGGCCCGCAGCGTGATGAGCTGTGGGTGACCCCGGACACACGCGCGGCGACGCTCGCGCCGTACCTGGACGCCTGGCGCCGCAAGGTCGAGCGCATCGGCACGATCAACTATCCGACCGTGGCGCGCGTGGCGAGCGCGGCGGCCAGCCCGATCGTCGAGGTCGGCATCGATGCGGACGGCAAGCTCGACCGGGCAGTGATTCACCGCTCAAGCGGCAACGCCGAGCTCGACCAAGCCGCATTGGCCATCCTGAAACTCGCCAGCCCCTTTGACCCCTTCCCGCCGGAACTCGCCCGGCAGTACCGGGTGTTGCGCTTTTCCTACGAGTGGCAGTTCACGGGGGGACAGGCGGCAGGAGCGGTATCAGTTCCTTGAGACTGCCCGATCCGATGCCCATACTGTGGCTGATGGGCGGCAAGCACAGCCTGGGAGCTGATGAGGAGCCTGCGAGCGAGGCCGCGGCGGGGGAGCCGACCTTTGCCGAAAGCCCCCCCGGCAGCCTCACGAACCACCTGCTGATCGCGATGCCGCAGCTGTCGGATCCGAACTTCGCGCAGACCGTGGCGCTCATCTGTGAGCACACCGACAAGGGGGCGCTTGGGATCGTGCTCAACAAGCCCCTGCCGATGAAGCTCTCGGACGTGCTCTCGCAGATGAAGCTCGAGCCCTCCACCGAGGACATCGGCGCGCAGCCGGTGCTGCGCGGCGGACCGGTGCACACCGACCGCGGCTTCGTGCTGCACCGCCCCGGCGGTCACTGGGATCACACGCACAAGGTGTCCGACACCATCCAGGTGACGACCTCGCGCGATGTGCTCGCCGCCATGGCCAAGGGTGAGGGTCCTTCGGATGCGTTCATCGCGCTCGGCTACGCCGGCTGGGAATCCGGGCAGCTCGAGCGCGAACTGAAGGACAACGCCTGGGCCTCTGTGCCGGTCGATCCGCGTGTGGTCTTCGAGTTGCCCTTCGAAGAGCGCTGGACCGGCGCCTGGCGGCTCCTCGGGGTCGACGTAGACCGCCTCAGTCCCGAAGCCGGTCATGCGTAAGCGCGTGCGCTTCGGGGCATGACCGCGCCTGAAACCGTCCTCGCCTTCGATTTTGGACTCAAGCGCATTGGCATCGCCTCGGGCGATTCGCTGACGCGCTCGAGCTCGCCCCGACCGGCGGCGTTCAGCGGCGTCCAGGGCCCGGACTGGCGCCTCATCACCCGCGAGGTGCGTGCCCTCGCTCCCGCACGCCTGATCGTCGGCGCCCCGTATAATGAGGACGGCAGCGAGAGCACGATGACGGTGAGCGCGCGCGCCTTCGCCGCCGAGCTCGAACGCCGCTTCGCACTCCCCGTACATCTTGTGGATGAGCGCTTCTCCTCGCTCGAGGCGACCGCGGCGCTCAAGCAGCGGCGCGCGAGCGGCGCACGCAAGCATCGTGTGCGGCGCGCCGACATCGACAGTGCGGCCGCGGCGGTGATTCTCGGGCGCTGGTTTGCGGGGGAGGGACGAAAATGAGGACGGACAGCGGCGATGGCTGAGCAGCTGCGGCTCGATGGCTCGCTGCGCCACCTCATCACCCTCGAGGGGCTGCCCAAGAGCCTCATCGAGCGCCTCCTCGAGCGCGCGCAGAGCCTGGTGCGCCCCCTAGGTGCCCGCCCCGCCATGAGCCAGGTGCTCGCGGGCAACACGATCGCGAATCTGTTCACCGAGCCCTCGACGCGCACGCGCGTGAGCTTCGAGCTCGCCGCCAAGCGCTTAGGCGCGCAGGTGGTGAACCTCGAAGTGCAGCTCTCCTCGCGCGTCAAGGGCGAGAGCATGCTCGACACCGTCTATACGCTCGAGGCGCTGCACGTCGATGCCTTCGTCATCCGCGATGCGGAAGTGGGGGTGCCGGAGCTCGTCGCGGCGAACGTCGCCCCGCACGTGAGCGTGCTGTCAGGGGGTGAGGCCCACGTCGCGCACCCGACCCAGGGCCTGCTCGATGCCCTCACGATCTATCAGAAGAAACAGCGCTTCGCGGGTCTCTCGGTGGCGATCGTGGGCGACATCCGCCACTCGCGCGTGGCGCGCTCGGCCTGGCAGGCGCTGCACACGCTCGGGGTGACGGACCTGCGCATCCTCGCCCCGCCGCCGCTCATGCCCGAGGCGCACGAGTTCCCCGGCGCTACGCGCTACACCGACTTCGCCGCCGGTCTTGAAGCTGCGGACGTCATCATGATGCTGCGCATCCAGAAGGAGCGCATCCGCGAAGCGGAGCTGCCCGATGGCGCGCAGTACTTCGCCGCCTGGGGCCTCACGAGCGAGCGGCTGGCCGGCGCACGCGCGGATGCCATCGTCATGCATCCGCAGCCGATGAACCGCGGTATCGAGATCGCCTCCGAGGTCGCCGACGGGCCGCAGTCGGTGATCCGCGATCAGGTGAGAAACGGCGTCGCGGTGCGCATGGCGGTGCTCGCCGAGGTGCTCGGCTCGCGCGGCGGTAACTTGTGAGCGCAGCGCACCGCGGCACGATCTTCCTCGAGCAAGCACGGGTCGTAACGCAGCTCGCCTACGACGCTGAGCAGTTCGTGATCCGCCTCGCCGCGCCGCAATGCGCCGCGCGCGCGCAGCCGGGCAGCTTTGCGCACCTCACCTGCGATGTGAGCATCCCGATGCGCCGGCCGCTGTCGATCATGCGCGCCGATGCCAAGGCCGGCTGGATCGAGATCCTCTACAAGGTGGTGGGCGCAGGGTTACAGGCACTCGCCGCGCGCAAGGCGGGCGATGCGGTGAGCGTACTCGGCCCGATCGGCCAGCCCTTCAGCGTGCACCCGCAGCGCCCGCGCACGCTACTCGTCGGCGGCGGGGTCGGCATTCCGCCGATGGTGTTCCTCGCCGAGCGACTGAAAGAGGACCGCTCCTACAAGCCCCTCGTGCTCATGGGCTCGGAGGTGCCCTTTCCGTTTCGCACCCGCCCGTCCGCAACCGTAGTCGCCGGGATGCCCGCGGGCACCCTCGCCTGCATGCCGCTGCTCGAGGCATGGGGCGTGCCGAGTCGTCTGGCGAGTCGGGCGGATTTTGCCGGGTGTTATTCGGGTTTCGTCACCGAGCTTGCCGCCGAGTGGCTCGCCTCGCTCGGCCCTGAGCAACTCGCCGAGGTCGAAATCTTCGCCTGCGGCCCGACGCCGATGCTCAAAGCCACCGCGCAGCTCGCGCGGCAGTTCGGCGTGCCCTGTCAGGTATCGCTGGAAGAGTTCATGGCGTGCGCGGTTGGCGGCTGCGCAGGCTGCACGGTCGAAGTGCGTACGTCGCAAGGACCTGCCATGAAGCGCGTGTGTGTCGACGGACCCGTGTTTGATGCCTACGCGGTCTTCTAGCAGGCTGTTGAAAATTGCCACGCATGCGTCACAGTACGACCAACGCGGTTGATGATGGATGAGCAGCATGCGCGGAACGGATATGGATCAAGGTGGCCTCTTCAGCTATGTCTCGATGGAGAAGCGGATACCGCCGACGCATCCGCTGCGCAGGATCCGAGCGCTGCTGGATGAGGCGCTGGGCTCGATGAGCCGGGACTTTGACCGGGTATACGCCGACGGTGGTCGCGAGTCGGTAGCCCCCGAGCGCCTGGTGCGGGCTCTGGTGCTGCAGGTGCTGTACTCGATCCGCTCCGAACGACTGTTGTGTGAGCAGCTGGACTACAACCTGCTGTTCCGCTGGTTCGTGGGGCTGTCGATGGATGATCGGATCTGGGATCACTCGACCTTCACCAAGAACCGCGACCGGCTGATCGAGGCCGGGGTAGCGCGCAAGCTCCTGCGGCGCATCGGCCGGCGTGCCCGGCGCGAGGGGCTGCTGTCTGCGGAGCACTTCAGCGTCGATGGCACCCTGATTGAGGCGTGGTCGGCGGTCAAGAGCATGCGCCGGCGCGATGGCAAGGACGATCCACCGCCCCCAGGACGCAACCCGCACGTAGACTTCCATGGCGAGCGACGCACGAACGAGACGCATGTGGCCCCGCATGAGCCGCAGGCGAAGCTGTTCAAGAAGAGCCAGGGCCAGGCCGCGAAGCTGTGCTACATGGGGCACGTGTTGATGGAGCACCGTCAGGGTCTGCCCGTCGATGTCGAGATCACCGAGTCGAGCGGATTTGCCGAACGCGAGGCAGCGCTCAGGATGCTCAAGCGCCAGGCAGCGCGCACCGGCAGAACGGTGGCCGGGGACAAGTGGTATGACACCCGTGGCTTCGTCGCCGCCTGCCGTGAGCTGGGTGTGACGCCGCACATCGCCCAGTCGCTCAAGCGTGCGGGCGGCTCGGCGATCGATGGGCGCACGACGCGCCATCGCGGCTACTTTGCCAGCCAACGCTTGCGCAAGCGCATCGAAGAGATCTTCGGCTGGAGCAAGGACGCCCGGGCACTGCGCAAGATGCGGGTACGCGGTCTGCCGAGCGTGGCCTTCATGGCGACCCTCACGATCGGCTGCAACAGCTTGCTGCGGGTAGCGAAGCTCCTCCCCGATCCGGCACCAGCGTAGGACACGTGTCGATGAAATCAGCCTCAAGCCCTCAAAGACCCCTCGATCCACTCGCGCAGTACGCTCGGATCGGCCAACGCGGCTCGCTGCCACACCCCGAGAGGCTTCAAAAATGAGTCGATCGATCATGCCCGCGTTGATCTATCCCGAATTTTCAACAGCCTGCTAGCAGGCTGTTGAAAATTGCCACGCATGCGTCACAGTACGACCAACGCGGTTGATGATGGATGAGCAGCATGCGCGGAACGGATATGGATCAAGGTGGCCTCTTCAGCTATGTCTCGATGGAGAAGCGGATACCGCCGACGCATCCGCTGCGCAGGATCCGAGCGCTGCTGGATGAGGCGCTGGGCTCGATGAGCCGGGACTTTGACCGGGTATACGCCGACGGTGGTCGCGAGTCGGTAGCCCCCGAGCGCCTGGTGCGGGCTCTGGTGCTGCAGGTGCTGTACTCGATCCGCTCCGAACGACTGTTGTGTGAGCAGCTGGACTACAACCTGCTGTTCCGCTGGTTCGTGGGGCTGTCGATGGATGATCGGATCTGGGATCACTCGACCTTCACCAAGAACCGCGACCGGCTGATCGAGGCCGGGGTAGCGCGCAAGCTCCTGCGGCGCATCGGCCGGCGTGCCCGGCGCGAGGGGCTGCTGTCTGCGGAGCACTTCAGCGTCGATGGCACCCTGATTGAGGCGTGGTCGGCGGTCAAGAGCATGCGCCGGCGCGATGGCAAGGACGATCCACCGCCCCCAGGACGCAACCCGCACGTAGACTTCCATGGCGAGCGACGCACGAACGAGACGCATGTGGCCCCGCATGAGCCGCAGGCGAAGCTGTTCAAGAAGAGCCAGGGCCAGGCCGCGAAGCTGTGCTACATGGGGCACGTGTTGATGGAGCACCGTCAGGGTCTGCCCGTCGATGTCGAGATCACCGAGTCGAGCGGATTTGCCGAACGCGAGGCAGCGCTCAGGATGCTCAAGCGCCAGGCAGCGCGCACCGGCAGAACGGTGGCCGGGGACAAGTGGTATGACACCCGTGGCTTCGTCGCCGCCTGCCGTGAGCTGGGTGTGACGCCGCACATCGCCCAGTCGCTCAAGCGTGCGGGCGGCTCGGCGATCGATGGGCGCACGACGCGCCATCGCGGCTACTTTGCCAGCCAACGCTTGCGCAAGCGCATCGAAGAGATCTTCGGCTGGAGCAAGGACGCCCGGGCACTGCGCAAGATGCGGGTACGCGGTCTGCCGAGCGTGGCCTTCATGGCGACCCTCACGATCGGCTGCAACAGCTTGCTGCGGGTAGCGAAGCTCCTCCCCGATCCGGCACCAGCGTAGGACACGTGTCGATGAAATCAGCCTCAAGCCCTCAAAGACCCCTCGATCCACTCGCGCAGTACGCTCGGATCGGCCAACGCGGCTCGCTGCCACACCCCGAGAGGCTTCAAAAATGAGTCGATCGATCATGCCCGCGTTGATCTATCCCGAATTTTCAACAGCCTGCTAGGGGCGCTTTTGCCCTCTGCTGCGCACTGCTGGCGGCGCTTGCCGGGGCAGCGGCGGAGGCGCCGGCCACGCCGAGCTTCGATTCGCAGCCCTGGCTCGAGGACTTAAGTCAGATGCGCGCCGCGGTCGCGGCCAAGTACGCGAACCTCGAATGGCAGGTGTCCGAGCGCGAGGTCGACCTGAATGATCTGTTTGCGCGAGCGCAGACGCGTCTTGAGCAGGCGACGGGCGAGGCGGAAGCCCGAGCCGCGATCGAGCGTCTCACGCGCAGCTTCGGTGACGGACATGTCGGTGTGCGTTGGCCCCGGACGGCCGCCGTTGCGGCCGGCGCAGGCACGCGCAGTCTGTGCGAGCGGCTCGGGTATGACCCCGAGAAGGGCGGACGTGCACTCGGGCCGCACCTTGAGGGCTACGAGTCGCTGTCGCGCGCGGTGACGTCGGAGTTTCCGGCAGGTTTTGTCCAGGTGGCGGGTCGCAAGGTCGCGATCCTGCGCATCGGGCTCTTCGGCCCGCAGACCTCTCCGGAGGTGTGTGCGTCCGCCCTGCAGGCTCTTGCGCTCGCGCCCGACGCTGCCTGCGATGACGCCTGTGCCGACAAGGTCGAAAGCGCCGCCTACACGATCCTGTCGCGCGATCTGGAAAGCCGCATCCGCATGCTGCGCACGCTCGGTGCGCGCGTGCTCCTCATCGATCTGACCGGCAACGGCGGGGGCTCGGAGTGGGCGGAAGCCGCGGCGCGCATGGTAAGCCCGCTCACGCTTCGCTCGGAGCGTCGCGGCTTCGTGCGCGGGGAGCACTGGAGCCGGTACTGGGCCTCACTCGCGAAGGAACTGCGCGCCGCCGCGGCAAGCGCGAGCGATGAGGATAAGCCGAAACTGCTCGAGTGGGCCGCCGCAGCCGAACACGCCCGAAGCGAAGCGGACACGCCCTGCCCCTCTGAGCCTCTCTGGTCCGGCCGACACCTTCAGTGCGAGTGGCTCGCAAGGGCCGGCTACGCCACCGGGCTCCTCGGTGCAGGCGATGCGGCGGCCCTGCGAAAGAAGCCCTGGGGAAGAAGCGTCTTCAGCCCCGCCGAGTACGAGTTCACCGAGCGGGTGTGGGACGGGCCTCTCATCGTGCTCGTCGACGGCGGCACCGGCTCCGCCGCAGAGGAATTCGCGGCGGTCCTGCAGGACAACCGGGCCGCCCTCATCGTCGGCTCGCCGACCGTGGGCGCAGGATGCGGGCACACCGAAGGCGGCACGCCCACGACCCTCACCCACAGCGGGGCGATTCTGGAACTGCCGGACTGCGCGCGGCTGCGGGCAGATGGTGCCAACGAGGTCGGCGGGATCGATCCGGACGTGTTGGTGGGGTTTCGCCTAAGCGACGGACTGCGCCGCAAGGCCCTGCGGCTGTCGGCCGCGCTGCCGCGGGCGACGGCGGCGGCGGTGCATCAGTGTGCCGCGCAGCGCTGTACGAGCGGCGACGCGGGACGCCTGAGCAATCAGATCCGGAAAAGGGGAATTGAATGAGAGCTTTCTGCCATACGACCTGTGCAGCATTGACGTCGCTTGCGCTTCTGGCACTGACTGCCTCCTGCGCGAGTGCGCCGCCGCTGACGCGCCAGCAGTGCATGGCCGAGCTGGTGAGCGATGCGGACGTCGAGGGCACCATCAACCGTGCGCACACCGAGTCCCTCGCTGAGGCGCACCGCAGCATCGAGCGCATCAAGAGTCAGTTTGCGGACCAGCTCGCGGGCATGAATGCGCAGCAGCGAGAAAAATTCGAAGCGGCCACGGACCGATTTGCCATCGCGTCGCGCTTCACGCCGGATGTCGCGCAGGCCGCAGCGGTGTGGGCACAGAGCTTCGCAGGCTTAAGCGACGAGGACCTGCGCAAGATCGCGGAGTTTTCGCGCACGCCGGCCGGCCGCCAGAGCATGGCGAGCAGCCTGAATGCGGCGACGCAACTGCATGCCTACCTGGCGCAGAAGAGCAGCGTCACGCTCGAGAAGGCAACGCAGCAGTACGTCGCCGAGATCAAAGCCATCCTCGGCGGGTCGGTCGCTCATTAAAGGGCGCGGCGACTGAGCTGCATCGTTCTAAAGGTGCTGCTGAGAGGATCGGCGATCCTGCAGCTTGCAGATGAACAAACCCGCCGGTGGGCGGCCGTCCGCGCGCTCAAGCCACCAGCCCTAGCCGAAGTTGATCTTGGCTTCCAGATTAGCGCGCGAGTCGGCGTTGAGCAGCGCCTCCTCAAGCCCGATGCGCCCCTGTTTGTACAGCTGGTGCAGCGCGGAGTCGAAGCTCTGGATACCGGGTTCACCGCTTAAGTTGATGGCTTCCTTGATCGACACCACGTCGCCCTTCTTCACCAGCGTACCGATGTGCGGGGTGTTGATCATGACCTCGACCGCGGCGAGGCGGCGGTTGTCCTTACCCATGACCAGGCGCTGCGCCATGACGGCGCGCAGATACTGCGACAGGTCGAGGAAGATCTGCGCGTGCTGCTCGCGCGGGAACATATTGATGATGCGATCGAGCGACTCGGCGCAGTTGTTGGCGTGCATGGTGGCGAGCACCAGATGCCCCGTGCCGGAGAGGTGAATGGCCGCCTCCATGCCGTCCTTGTCGCGGATCTCACCGATGAGAATGACATCGGGCGCTGCGCGCACCACGCCGCGCAGCGCGCGCGCGTAGCTCTTGGTGTCCAGCCCCACCTCGCGCTGATTCACGATGGAGCGCTTGTTGGTGTGCAGGAACTCGATTGGATCTTCGATGGTGACGATGTGATCGGAGGAGTTCTCGTTGCGATAATTGATCATGGCGGCGAGCGTCGTCGACTTGCCCGAGCCGGTGGCGCCCACCATGAGCAACAGGCCGCGCCGCATGAGCATCAGATCGGTGATGACGCTCGGCAGGCCGAGTGAATCCAGGCGCGGCATGTCGGCGGTGATGTAGCGCATCACCATGGCCGGATAGCCGCGCTGCATGAAGACGTTGACGCGGAAGCGCCCGAGGCCCGGCTCCGAGACCGCGAAGTCAAGCTCCCATTCCTTCATGAAGTGCTCGCGCTGCTCGGCCGACATGAGCGCAAAGGAGGTCTGGCGCACCGTCTCCGGGGTGAGCACCTGCTTGTTCACCGGCAGGATCTGGCCCTCGATCTTGATCTTGATGGGGGCGTTGGAGGTAAAGAAGAGGTCGGACGCCTTCTTCTCCACCATGAGTTTAAAGAGCGGCTTGGTGTTAAGCGTCGGATGACGGCCGGTGACCGCCGCGGCCACCGCCTCCGCGGTTACCGCGGCCACGCCCCCCGTCGTTTCGGCGGCGGCGGCCTGCTCTTTGGCCGCCTTCACAGGCTACGGCCCTGCTCTTCCTCGACGATCTTGAGGGCTCCTCCATCGTCGATATTTTTCTGTTCGCGCTTGCTCTCAAGCTTGATGCGCAGGCGCAGCTCATTCTTCGAGTCCGCGTTACGCAGCGCGTCCTCGTAAGAGATGAAGCCGGTCTCGTACATCTCGTACAGGGCCTGGTCGAAGGTCTTCATGCCGAGACGGTTGGAACGCGACATGACTTCTTTGATCTCGGCAACCTTGCCCTTGAAGATCAGATCCTGGATGAGGGGCGAGTTGAGCATGATCTCCATCGCCGCGATGCGCCCGGTGCCGGTCTCGCGCGGAATGAGGCGCTGGGAGATGAGCGCACGAATGTTGAGTGACAGATCCATCAGCAGCTGCTCGCGCCGCTCGTCGGGGAAGAAGTTGATGATGCGGTCGAGCGCCTGGTTGGAACTATTGGCGTGCAGCGTGGCGAGCACCAGGTGGCCGGTCTCAGAGAACTGGATGCCGTATTCCATGGTCTCGCGGTCACGGATCTCACCGATGAGGATCACGTCTGGCGCCTGGCGCAGAGTGTTCTTGAGCGCATTCTGCCACGAGTCGGTATCCACTCCCACCTCGCGGTGCGTGATGACGCAGCCCTTGTGGGTGTGCACGTACTCGACCGGGTCCTCGATGGTGACAATGTGCCCGCGGGTCTTCTCGTTGCGGTAGCCGATCATGGCGGCGAGCGAAGTGGATTTACCCGAGCCGGTGCCGCCGACGAGGAGCACGAGGCCGCGCTTGGAGAGCACGACCTCCTTAAGCACCGGTGGCAGCTCAAGTTCCTCGAAGGTCGGAATCTTGGCGTTGATGAGGCGGATGACACAGCCGACCGCCCCCTGCTGCACGAAGGCGCTCACGCGGAAGCGCCCGATGCCCGGCGGGGCGATGGCGAAGTTACATTCCTTGCTGGAGTCGAATTCCTTGGTCTGTCGGTCGTTCATGATGGCGCGCACGAGCGTCGCGGACTGCTCGACGGTGAGTGCGCGCTCGCTCTGCGGGCGGATCTCCCCGTCCACCTTGATCGCCGGCGGAAACCCGGCGGTGATGAACAGGTCCGAGGCCTTCTTCTCAGTGACCCGCCGTAGCAGGTCCTGCATGAGCTTGATGGCTTGATCGCGATCCATGGTCGTTGCCTTCGCGTACGCCCTTACAGCGCGTCCTTATTCTGCGCCTTGTAGCGCGCCTCTTCCTTCGTGACCACACCCTTGGCGACGAGCTCGGTCAGGCACTGATCGAGTGTCTGCATGCCCTGCGCGCCACCGGTCTGGATCGAGGAGTACATCTGCGCGATCTTGCCCTCGCGGATGAGGTTACGGATCGCCGGCGTGCCGATCATGATCTCGTGCGCGGCCACGCGGCCGCCGCCGTTCTTCTTCATGAGGGTCTGGGAGATGACCGCACGCAGTGATTCGGACAGCATCGAGCGCACCATGTCCTTCTCCTCACCGGGGAACACATCGACGATGCGGTCGATGGTCTTGGCGGCGGAGCTGGTATGCAGGGTGCCGAACACCAGGTGGCCGGTCTCGGCGGCGGTGAGCGCAAGACGGATGGTCTCGAGGTCACGCATTTCGCCGACCAGGATGACGTCCGGGTCCTCGCGCAGCGCCGAGCGCAGCGCCTCGCTGAACCCGAGCGTGTCGCGGTGCACTTCTCTCTGGTTGACGAGGCAGCGCTTGGACTCGTGCACGAACTCGATCGGGTCCTCGATGGTGATGATGTGGTCGGGGCGGTTGTCGTTACAGTGATTGACCATGCCGGCGAGCGTCGTCGACTTGCCCGAACCGGTAGGTCCGGTAACCAGCACCAGCCCGCGCGGCAGCATGCACAGGTCGCGGAAGATCTTCGGCGAGTTCAGGTCATCCAGAGAGAGAATGGCGGAGGGAATGTTACGGAACACGGCGCCCGCGCCGCGGTTCTGGTTGAAGGCATTGACGCGAAAGCGCGCCAGCTTCGGAATCTCAAAGGAAAAGTCCGTCTCGAAAAACTCTTCATACGCCTTGCGCTGCTTGTCGTTCATGATGTCGTACACCATGGAGTGCACTTCCTTGTGCGACAGCGGCGGCATGTTGATGCGCTTCATGTCGCCGTCGACACGGATCATCGGCGGCACGCCCGAGGACAGATGCAGGTCCGATGCATTGTTCTTGACGGCGAATGCCAGGAGTTGCGCGATATCGACGGCCATTGGTGCTCCCTGGGAACGGCGCGCATGGGCAGGAAAAAGCGACGTGCAAGCCTGCGCCTCAAACGCGCAGGCAGTATAGCGGAGGGGTCACACGTCCAATATGTTAATGGGTCCGCAGAATTTATCCCTGCGCCTCACCGAAGTGCGGGCACGCATGGCCGCTGCCGCCGCTGCCGCCGGCCGGAGTGCGCAGTCGGTCACACTCCTGGCGGTGGGCAAAGCGCAGCCCCTGGAACTGCTCGCCGCCGCCGCGACGGCGGGCGTTGCGGACTTTGGGGAAAATTACCTCGAGGAGGCGCGGCAGCAGATTGCGGCACTGCAGGATCGCGCGCTCACCTGGCATTTCATCGGCCGCGTGCAGTCGAACAAGACACGCCCGATCGCCGAAGCGTTCGCCTGGGTGCACACCGTCGATCGGCTGAAGGTGGCCGAACGCCTCGCCGCGCAGCGCCCCTTCCACGCGCCGCCCCTGAACGTGTGCCTGCAGGTGAATCTGGCGGGCGAGGCGCGCAAGGGCGGCGTTGCGCCCGGGGAGCTGCCGGCGCTCGCCGCGGCGGTCGCCGCACTGCCGCGGCTTAAGCTCCGCGGCCTCATGTGCCTGCCGCCGCCCGAGCACGAGCCGGCGCGTCAGCGCTACTGGTTCGCGCAGCTGCGCACGCAACTTGAGCAGCTGAACGCCGCCGGCGCTGCGCTCGATACGCTCTCGATGGGCATGAGCGATGACTTTGAGGCGGCGATCCTGGAGGGTGCAACCCTGGTGCGCCTCGGCACCGTGTTGTTTGGCCCCAGATCCGTACAATAGCGCCCAGCGCCATGACCACCAGACGTTTGTGCATACTCGGCGCCGGCAACATGGGGCGCGCATTGATCAGCGGGCTGCTGCGCGCGGGCACGCGCGCTGAACTCATCAGCGTCGGGGAAAGCGTGCCGCAGGCGCGCGCCACGCTCGCGCGCGAACTCGGTATCACGGCGAGCGCGGACAACGAGGCGGCCGTGAACGGCGCGAGCGTCGTGGTGCTCGCCGTCAAGCCGCAGGACGCCGCAGAGGTACTCAGACCGCTCGCGCCCGCCCTCAGCGCCGCGCGGGCGCTGCTGATCTCGGTGTGCGCCGGCACCCGCGTCACGGATCTGGAAGCCTGGGCGGGTGAGGCGGTGTCGGTGGTACGCGCGATGCCAAACCGCCCGGCGCTGCTGGGCGCGGGCATCAGCGGCCTGTACGCGCCCCTGAAGGTGCTGCCCGCGCAGCGCAGCACGGCGGAGGAGATCCTCAAGGCGCTGGGCGAGATCGTGTGGGTGCCCACCGAGGACACGCTCGATGTGGTGACGGCGCTCTCCGGCAGCGGACCGGCGTACTTTTTCCTGCTCGCCGAGTACATGGCGGCGGCGGCGACGCAGCTCGGCCTCGAGCACGCGACCGCGCAGCGCCTGGCGGTGGCGACGCTCTACGGCTCCGGCCTCATGGCCCACGCCGGGGATCAGGATCTCGCGCGGCTGCGCGCCGAGGTCGCTTCCCGCGGCGGCACCACGGAGGCGGCGCTGCGCGCCTTCGAGAGCGGCGGACTGCGCAGCCTCGTCGCCCAGGCGCTTGCGGCCGCCACGGCGCGCGGCCGCGAACTCGCCGCCCCTCCCAAGAGCTGATCCTGCAGGCTGAAACTCCTATGAGCGCGATCACTTACATCATCGACACCCTGTTGTGGCTGGCGCTGTTCGTGGTGATGGTGCGTCTTTTGTTGCAGCTCACCCGTGCGGATTTCAGGAATCCGCTGTGTCAGGCGGTGGTGCGCCTCACCAATCCTTTGATCCTGCCGCTGCGGCGCGTGCTGCCCCCGGTCGGCAAGATCGACACCGCCTCGGTGGTCGCGGTCGTGCTGGTGGCCACCGTCAAGGTCGCCTCGCTCCTCGCGCTCAGCGGTGTGCCCCTCGCGGAGGCACCGCTTTTGTGGGTGAGCGCGGTGCTCACCGAGATCGCGCGCACGCTCTTGTGGACCTATTTCTACGCGATCGTGCTCTACGCACTCCTCAGCCTCATCGCCCCGGGCGGCTATTCGCCGCTGCAGTCGCTCTTAAGCTCGCTGTGCGAACCGGTGCTGCGGCCGATCCGGCGCATCCTGCCGGCGGTGGCGGGACTGGATCTGTCGCCACTGTGGGCAGGAATCATCATCCAGGCGCTGCTCATCCTGCTGCGCTGAAAAAAGCCGGGAAAAACCGCCTCCGCAGGCGCAGGCCGCGCGGCAGCGCCGCGTTGATGTGTGTGCCGAAACACGTGCTTAGCGCTGACTTCACAACGAAAATCGAAGCATTGCTGCACGTGGAACATCGCCATGCCTGTCACGTTCGCGCTCCGGATGCAAGACTCGTGCAGCGCGAAAACTCTGAAAAAAAGGGCACTTTCGCAACACCCGAATTAAAAAAAGCTCTTGCGAAAGTGTGCGCATGTGCTATTTTCCGCGCCGATTCTCATCGCGCGGCTGCTGACACCGCGTAAACGCAAACTAAATTTTCGAGGAGTAGCGCAAAATGGCGAAAAAGGGTGGCGCACCGACCAAGTCGGAAGTCCTAACACACATCTCCAAAGACACGGGGCTCTCCCGCAAGCAAGTCGGCAGCGTCTTCGATTCGCTGGGCGGCGTTATCAAGAAGAGCCTGCGCGGTAACGGTCTGTTTACGATGCCGGGGCTGCTGAAGATGAAGGTCGTGAAGAAGCCTGCGACCAAGGCCCGCGAAGGCGTCAACCCGTTCACCGGCGAGAAGATGATGTTCAAGGCGAAGCCGGCGAGCAAGAAGGTCCGCGTCATGCCGCTTAAGAGCTTAAAGGCGATGGTCAACTCTTAAGATTCGGTCTAACACGCTTTCCAAGCGCACCAAGGCCCGGCCGGGACGTGCTCCCGGCCGGGCCTTGGCGTTTGCGCCGGCCGCTAAGGGAAAGCTGCGGATTTCAGGCCGACATGAAGCCGAGCACCGCGTCGCGCAGCTCGTGGATGCGGCCGTGGAAGAAGTGCCCCGCCCCGGGCAGCAGCGTGATCTGCGGCGCAGGTTTGACGCTCGCGGCCCAGCCGAGCACGAGATCGGCGGGCACGACATCGTCCGCATCACCCTGCACGATAAGCCACGGGCACGGCGGCGGCGGTGCGCGCGCGACGTCGATCTTGGTGATCCCGGGGGCGATCAGCACCAGGCGCTCGGGGACGGCCGTGGCGGCCGCTAGCAGCGCCACCGCGCCACCGAAGGAGAAGCCGGCGAGCCACAGCGCCGCCTGCGGCCAGCGCTCGCGCCCGTAGGCAATCACCGCGAGCGCGTCGTCGGTTTCCCCGCGCCCCTCGTCGTAGACGCCCGCGCTCGCGCCGACGCCACGGAAGTTGAAGCGGATGGCGGGAGAATGCAACTGCTCGAATGCACGCGCCACGGTGTACACGACCTTGTTGTCCATCGTGCCGCCAAAGAGCGGGTGCGGATGGCACACGACCGCGAAGGCGCGCACCGGCGCCGCCGTGCCCGCATCCGACACCGGGGACTCGATGAGCGCCTGCAGTGCCCCGGCGGGCCCGGTGATGCTCAGGCGTTCGGCCCGGGGCACCTGCACGTCTAGGCCGGCGCGCCGCGAGTGGCCCGCAAGGCGTACGAGCACGCGGTTCAGGCGCGCCACGTACTCGGGCGGATTACTAAGCTGCGTGCCCTCGGCGAGTGCGGCCTGCTCGTACAGCAGCTGCGCAAGCTCGTTGAACTCGCCCGCGTCGGTGACGCCCTCGAGGTACTTGACGAGCGGGTGCGTGACGTTCAGCTCGAGCACCGGGTGCGCCTCGGGGGCCTTCTGGCCGGCGGCGGCCAGGAGGCGGCGCATCTGCTCGCCGATGTCGTGCTCGCCGATCACAAGACACGCGGGGGAGTCCTTCAGGCGCTCGCTGACGCGCACTTCGGTCACACGCTGCCCGAGGGCGTCCCTGACGCGCTTGAGCAGCCCCCGGCTCTCCTTGAGCTCCGCGTCGTGCTGCTTTTTGTCGGCCTCGCTGCTTAAGCCTCCAAGCTCGAGCTCACCGCGCGAGGCGTCCTTGAAGCGCTTGCCCTCGTACTCGCTCAGTTGCCCCATCATCCACTCATCGATCCGCTCAGACAGTAGCAGGACCTCAAGTCCGCGCTCCTTGAGTCGCTCAATCGCCGGGTGGCCACGGGCGGCAGGCACGCTTTCGGCCACCACGTAGTAGATGCGCTCCTGGCCGGCCTGCACACGTGCGACGTACTCGGCGAGGCTCACCGTGGGGGTGTCCTCGGCCTGGTGGGTGCTGGCAAAGCGCAACAGCCCCAGGATTGCGGCCTGGTTGGCCTGATCCTGCACCACACCCTCCTTGAGCACCGTGCCGAATTCCTTCCAGAAGGTGGCGTATTTTTCCGGCTCCTCCTTGGCGAGGCGCGTCAGGAGGTCCAGCACGCGCTTGGTGAGGCTGTTGCGGATGGCCTCGACCTGCGGCTCCTGCTGCAAGAGCTCGCGCGAGACGTTCAGCGGCAGGTCGCTGGAATCGACCACGCCCTTCACGAAGCGCAGGTACAGCGGCAGGAACTGCTCAGCGTCGTCCATGATGAATACGCGCCGCACGTACAGCTTCAGTCCCCGGGCCGCATCGCGCTGCCACAGGTCAAAGGGCGCGCGGGCCGGGATGTACAAGAGGCTCGTGTACTCGCGCTTGCCCTCCACGCGATTGTGGCTCCACGCGAGCGGGTCGGTGAAGTCATGCGCGAGGTACTGGTAGAACTCCTTGTATTCCTCGTCCTTGATCTCCGTGCGTGGCAGCGTCCACAGCGCCTTGGCCTGGTTCACCACCTCGTACTCGATCGAGGCCTCGCCCTCCTTGTGCATGCGCACCGGGAAGCCGATGTGATCCGAATAGCGGCGGATGAGCGCACGCAGCCGGAAGGGGTCCGCGAACTCCTTGGCATCAGCCTTCAGGTGTAGCGTCACGGAGGTGCCGCGCGAGGCCTGGGTGAGGGTCTCGACGGTGAACTCCCCGTCCGCCCCGGACTCCCAGCGCACGCCCGTCGCGGCCGGCTGCCCGGCCTTGCGCGAGCGCACCTCGACGCGCTCGGCCACGATGAATGCGGAGTAAAAGCCCACCCCGAACTGGCCGATGAGGGCGGATGCCTTCTGCTCATCCCCGGAGAGGGAACGGAAGAACTCCGCGGTGCCCGAGCGCGCGATGGTGCCCAGATTGGCGATCGCCTCCTCGCGGCTCATGCCGATGCCGTTGTCGGTGATCGTCACCGTGCCGGCGGCGGGGTCCGAATCGATGCGGATCGAGAGCTCCGGGTCCTCGCTGAGCAGGTCCGGCTGCGCGATCGCCGCGAATCGCAGCCGGTCGCAGGCGTCGGAGGCGTTGGAGATGAGCTCACGCAGGAAGATCTCCCGGTGGCTGTAGAGCGAGTGGATCATGAGCTTTAAGAGCTCACGCACCTCGGCCTGGAAGCCGTGGGTCTCGCGCGCGCTGGCGCCGGCGGCGCTTTGGAGGGTTTCTTCGGCCATGGCTCGCTTAAATCCTGTGGACCGCCCCGGAAAAGGGCCTACAAGGATCAGCGATCTTGGGAATCGGCGCGCGATTTTCAAGCGCCGCGTGCGCGGGGCGCCTCAGCGTGCCTTCAGCCGGTGAGGCTCACGAGCTGCGGGTGCGCCAGGAGCAGTGTCGCCGTCGCGCCCAGGAGGGCGGCGATAAAGGGGGCGGCGCTGGCGAGTGTCTCGTCGGCCGCCCAGGTCGCCAGGTGGCGACAGGCGCACAGGACATCGTCCAATTCATCCCACAGGTGCAGAAAGGATTCTTCCATTGCGGTGAGAACTTTACGGGCACGCGCGCTCACGCGGCGTGCGCATCCTCACACTCGCGCTTTGGCTTGCAGGACTTAATGGGCGTGCGTAGGCTTGGCTGCGACCCGCGTCACGCGGGCGCGACCGCACAAGGCAATCATGCAGCGCATTGTCGTCCTGAACCCCAAGGGTGGGTCCGGCAAGACGACCATCGCGATCAATCTGGCGAGCTATCTGGCCTCGCGCGGACATGCTCCCGTCCTCATGGATTATGACCCTCAGGGGTCCTCGGTGCGCTGGGTGCGCAAGCGCAAGCCCACCCAGGCGCCCATTCACGTTATCGCCGCCTTTGAGAAAGACACCCGCACGACGCGGGCGTTCCAATTGCGGCCACCAGAAAATTCCTCGCACCTCATCGTGGACACGCCCGCGGCGCTCACGCCGGGGCAGTTGCCGGACATGGTGCGCGATGCCGCCAAGATCATCGTGCCGGTGCTGCCCTCCGACATCGACATCCACACCTGCTCACGCTGCATCCGCGATCTGTTGCTGGTGGCGAAGATCCGCCGCGAGGATGACCGCATCGGCGTCATCGCCAACCGCGTGCGTCGCAACACCCTCACCTACCAGTCCCTCATCCGCTTCCTGCACACCCTCGGGATCCCGATCGTGGCGACGCTGAGGGATTCGCAGAACTACGTGCGCGCCGCCGAACTCGGCATCGGCGTGCACGAGATGAAAAGCTACGTAGCCCACGATGACACCGAACAGTGGGCCCCGCTGGTGGAGTGGCTGGCGCGGCCGCGACCGGCGGCGAAACCCCCGGGGGCGGCCCCGGCGGGCGGCGGGCAGACGCCGGGGGCTGCAGGGGAGGGCTCAGGCACGGACACCCAGCCGGTGCTGGACAAGGCCCTGGCGGAGTTGCCGCCGCTGCCGGCAGCTGTGTCCAACGCCTGAGGGTCCCGCGCGAGGCCTATGCGTTACTGAAAAGGGTTGCTGAGGGCGCGGCGACGGCCGGCGCGAGCTGTTGAGGCGCCGGGGCCTCGAGCGCGAGCGCGCTACTTCTTGGGCTTGTTGGAGGCACCCGTGCCGGAGCTGGTGTCGGTGGCGTCCCAGGAGCCGCGCACCTGTTCGGCCCAGCTCTTGTAGTTCGACCAGGTGTACAGATTGCGCGTGATCGCAGCCTGCCGGGCACGTGCGCGCTGCATGCGGTCCAGCCAGTTGGCGTACGCATCCGCCCCACCCGGCCCGTTGGCGGTGGGTGCCGGTTCGCGTGGTGGCGCACCGGGCACGTCGTCTCGCCCCCTGTCACTCGAGCTCATTGCGAAGCTCCTGATGTCTGGGATCGAGCGTACGTGTTCGCTAGTGCGGCCGCAGGAACTGGTTCACAGGCAGGTCGGCTATCGCGTGACGCCGCGCCGCATCTTGCGCGAGGCGCGCACAAAGTGTGCTGCGCGTGAAAGCGTTATGTCACCGCGGCCGCCTCAGGCTACCAGGCGATAGACCGGGCGGTAGAGGCTGCCGGGCAAACGCATGCGCTGCTGCGCGACGAAGGCGGCGAGCAGCTCATCAAGGCCGCGCATGATCGCAGGGTCACCGGCGAGTTCGTACGGACCGAGCGTCTCGATCGCCTGAATGCCGCCCGCCTTGACGTTGCCGGTGACGATGCCGGAGAAGGCACGGCGCAGGTTGGCGGCGAGTTCGTGCACCGGCTGCGCACGCTTGAGGTTCAGCTCCCGCATGGAGGCGTGCGTGACCTCGAAGGGCCGCTGGAAATCCGGCGGCACCGAAAGCAGCCAGTTGAAATTGTACGAGTCACTGGCTTTGCGGCGGAACTCGCGCACCGCATCCATGCCGCGCACCATGCGCCGGGCGACCTCAGGGGGGTCATCGATGATCACGGTGAGGTGGCGCAGCGCCTCATCCCCTAAGGTGCCGGAGATGAAGCGCGCGATGTGCTCGAAATAGGCCGCGCTCTCCTTCGGTCCGGTCAGCACGATCGGGAAGGGCTGCGCGCGGTTGGCCGGATCCAGCAGGATCCCGGTGAGGTAGAGGATCTCTTCGGCGGTGCCCGCGCCCCCCGGGAAGACCACGATACCGTGCCCCAGGCGCACGAAGGCCTCGAGGCGCTTTTCGATGTCCGGCATGATCGCCAGCTGCGTCACGATCGGATTGGGCGGCTCGGCGGCGATGATGCCCGGCTCGGTGATCCCGATGTAACGACCGTGCTGGATGCGCTGCTTTGCGTGACCGATGGTGGCGCCCTTCATCGGCCCCTTCATGGCGCCCGGCCCGCAGCCGGTGCACACATCGAGGCTGCGCAGGCCGAGCTCGTAGCCCACGTTCTTCGTGTACTGGTACTCGGAGGCGTTGATCGAGTGCCCGCCCCAGCACACCACGAGGTTGGGGCGCGCCTTGTAGTCGAGCAGGTGCGCGTTGCGCAGCACGTGGAACACCGCGTTCGTGATCGAGGCGGAGTCGGTGAGGTCGAAGCGACCGCTCTCGATGATCTCGTTAGAGATGAACACCACATCGCGCAGTACGGCGAACAGGTGCTCCTTGATGCCGCGGATCATCTGTCCGTCGACGAAGGCGGCCGCCGGCGCGTTCTGGATTTCGAGCTTCACCCCCCAGGGGTGGCGCAGGATGCGGATCTCAAAGTCGCGGTAGCGGTCGAAGATCTCCTTGGCGTTGTCGGTGGGCGCGCCGGAGTTGAGGACGGCGAGCGCGCAGCGGCGGAACAGCGGATACAACCCGCCCTGGCCGGTGTCGAGCAGCTTGTCGATCTCGCTCTGGGAAAGATTTTCGAGACTGCCGCGCGGACCGACGCGCGCGTCGACGAATTCTGAAAACTCGCTGGCCACGGAAAGATGCTACGGCAGGATGTCGATCGGCACGTCGTCCGGCACCAGCATCCAGATCTCTACCATGTCGGCATTGGAGACGGCGATGCACCCGTCCGTCCAGTCGCGCGACTCGTAGTAGTCCTGCTCGTGCCGCAGCGAGTTCGGCAACCCGTGAATCATGATCGAGCCGCCGGTGTCCCAGTGATGCGTGTGCGCGCGGCGCAGGTCCTCAGGGTTCGGATAGGAGACCTTGAGCGAGAGAAAGAAGTCGCTGCGCGGATTGCGGCGCTCGAGGCGGTAGCTGCCCTCCGGGGTGCGAAAATCGCCGGCGCGCTCTTTCTGGCCCACCGGATTCAGCCCGAGCTGCACGTGGTAGGAGCGCACGATGTTGCCGCCGTGCATGAGAATGAGGCGCCGCTGCGACTTGCGCACGATGACGCGGTCGACGTTCGGCAGCTGCTCGCTCGCCGGCGCGGTGAGCATCGCCGGCTGCGTCTCGGGCAAGCCGTCGGCGCGCACTGCGCCTGCGAGCCCGCTCAGCCCGATGAGCAACGCTAAGATCCTGAAAGACATGGTGTTCCGCATCAGCATAGCCATTATAGACATCAATGGCCGCGCCCGGCATGTGCGTCCGTCACACGCTTGGGGTCAGGAATGCCTGACGCACGCTCAGCCATTGCTGGCGACCTCCTCGACGCGCGGCATCACGATTTGCGTGCCGGGGCGCAGATCCGCGAAATCCACTTCCGGGTTGTACTGCTGCAGCAGCCACAGCGGCAGTTGCGTCTTGGCGCGCTGCGTGAGCGTCCACAGTGAATCCCCCGAGCGCGCAATGTAGACCTCGGTGCCGACGATGCGGTGGGAGGCGAAGTAGCCCGCCTGCAGCTCGCGGTGGAACTCGCGACGGCGGCTCTCGAACGTCTCGGCGTTCACTTTGCTGAAGTCAAGGTGCAGCCGCTCGCCGATGCGCAGCGCCCGCTTGGCGCTAAAGTGATTCAACTCGCGCAGATGCTGCGTGCCGATCCCGGTCCAGTCGGCGTAGTGCCCCAGGGTCTCATCGGGCGCGATGCGGATGGTGTCGTCCTTGGCCACCGTGTAGTCGGTCGGATCGGCGCTCTGCTCGGCATCGGATGCGGGGCCGAGCGACGGCCCGATGGCCTCCTCCTGGGCCGCGGACACCGGCTCGATCGTGATGCTGGCGTAGCGCTTCGGTCGCGCAGCGGCCGCCACGGCCGCGGCGTCCTCGGCGCTCTCGCGCACGGCGACGTCTGGTGTGACCGCGCCACCGGCGGAGGGGGGCGCGACGGTGGCGGCCACCGGCGCGGCAGCCGGCGCCACGGGGGCGGGCGCGGCAGCGGCCGCAGGCGCGGACAGTTCGGCGGCCGCGGCGAGCGTCGGCGCGGGCGGCTCCGGCAGCGTCAGCACATGCCCCGGGGAGAGGCGCGCGCTGGTACGCAGATGATTGCTGCGCGCGAGCACTTCGACCGACACGTCGTAGAGCGCAGCGACGCTGAGCAGGGTGTCACCCTTTTGCGTCTTGTAGCGGCGCGGTCCGCGCTGGCCGGAAAACATGTCATTCGGGCTCAGACGCTGCGCCAGAAGGTCGCTCGTCCAGGGCTGCGCTGTGAGCGGCAAGCGCAGGTGATAGTCCTTGGGGACGCGCTGCTGCCCGCTCCACACCGGCGGCAGGAGCGCGGGATTAAGCGCGTGCAACTCGCCGCTGTCGATCTTCAGGGCGTGCGCGAGCGCCGACACGGAGACGTAGGCCGGCAGCGGCACTTCCCGGAAGCGCGCCTCGCTCTCTTTCTGCAGAGGGCCGAAGTACTTCTCCGGATTGCGATCGATGTCGAGCGCGGCGAGGAAGGAGACGTAGAAGTTGCGCGAGGCAAAGCCGAAGGTGCGGCCGGTGTAGCCGCGCACGATCTTCACGATGTCATCGGTGCCGAGGCTGTCCTTGGCGCGCAGCATGCCGGCGGTGCCGTGGTTGTAGGCCGTGAGGGCGAGCGGCCAGGTGCCGAGCAGGCGGTAGTTGTAGGCGAGCAGCTGCGCGGCAGCCTCGGTGGAACGGAACGGATCGAGCCGGTCATCAACCGCAGCATCGATGCGCATGTAGCGCCGCCCGGTCGAGCGCATGAACTGCCACAAACCCGCCGCGCCCACCTTCGAGTAGGCCGCCGGATTGAACGAGGACTCCACGTGCGGCAGCACGGCCAGTTGCGCGGGCAGGCCGAGATTGGCAAGCGTTTCGGCGATGTGCGTCTCCCAGGCGCCCGAGCGGATGAGCCCGGCGCGGAAGCGGTCCGCCTGCCCGAGCTGAAAGCGGATGTCTTCGACCGCGGCGCGCAGCCGCGCGGGCGTGCCTTCCGCGCCCCACAGCTCCTTGATGCGCTGATCCTCGGCTGACAGCGGCGCATCGCCCGCGTCGGCGATCCGGCGCAACGCCGCCGCGAGCGCCTCGCGCGCCTCGTCGACCTCGTGCTGGCGCTCGCGCGAGGGGGTGTCCGGGGCGAAGTGCAGGGTCTGGTACACCACCGCGAGGTTGTACTGGTCGTGCAGGAAGCCGGAGTTGGTGTCGATCTGCGTGTACACGCGGATCCAGAACTGCACGTCGCGCTCGAGCTCCGGCGGCCGCGGCATCGGATCGTCGGCGGCGCGCACGCACCTGAGCGCGGCAAAGGCACTGATCAAGGCGAAGGCCCAGAGGGCCCACGGGGGCGGAATGCGCCTGAGACGTCCTGTCGGGTTCATTTACACCAGCGGAAAGATCCGGGTTCCTGCATCAGTTCAAGGGCTTGCGGCAGATTGCGCATCGCAAGGGTGGCCAGCGTCGCGGAGGTTTGCGTCGGAGATTTTGACACTATGACTGAAAAGTCCATCCCAGAGGGCTTGCCCGGCTCGGCCGCGAGGCCCCGGAAACGACCCCGCGCAAGGACGAAATGCGCACTGCGTCACAGTTGCAAGGGATGCGGCAGCGAACCGGTGCCCTGTCCCCAGGTGGCTCAGATATTGGCATGAGTGTTGCTCATATCTCATTACCGACGGCATAACCGCCGGGAAGGAAGCCAGAGCACGGGAATGACCGAAACAAGAGCGCAAACGTCGGATGAGGCCTCACAGGGCTCATCGGGCACCGCGCCAACCAGATAACAATAACGAGAAGACACTCCTCCACACACAAGCAAGCGACCGACACCCCGCCTTCCGGCGGGGTTTTTTTTCCCACCGCCAAGGCCATGGCAATGCTCAGCGAACGGCCGCGCTGAGACAAGTGGCAAAATCTCCGCGATGAAGCGCACGCGTCCGAGACCACTGAAGAAACGGGCTCGCGCCGCCGCTTTGATCGCCCTCCTCATCAGCGCGAGCACGGCCGCGCAAAGCCCCACTGGACTTCAGGAAGGCGTGGTCTTTCACGAATACTCGCCTCTGGCATCCGAGTCGGAAGTCGTGCGCCGGCTCCTCAGCCCGCTCGCGGCAGGGCAGATCGAGCGCTCGCTGCAGGAGTCGCGACAGCAGCTGCGCGAGCAATCGATCGATCTTGCGGCAGAAGGCTTCACGGTCTATGTGCCGCGCGTGGCGCCCGCGCACGGCTACGCGCTTCTGGTGTTCGTCCCGCCCTGGCCGGAGGCACGGCTGCCGCCGGGCTGGGCTGCGGTGCTTGATCGCGATGAGGTGATCTTCGTCAGCGCCCGTAACAGCGGCAACGAGGCCAACGACCTAGGCCGCCGTGCGCCGCTCGCGCTCTTGGCCGCGTACAACCTCATGAGCCGCTACCCGGTGGATGCGCAGAAAGTGTACGTGGGCGGCTTCTCCGGAGGCGCGCGCGTCGCACTGCGTCTGGCGCTCGCGTACCCGGACCTCTTCCACGGGGCGCTCTTGAATGCCGGCAGCGATCCGCTCGATGCCGGGCCACCCTCACCGCCCTCGCCGCAACTGCTGCAGCAGTTTCAGGAGTCCTCGCGGCTCGTGTACGTGACCGGCGAACGCGACACCGTGCACCTCAACATGGACGCAGACAGTCTTCGCTCACTGCACCAGTGGTGCGTATTCGACGCGGAAGCCGAGGTCACACTCGGGGCCGCGCACGAGGTCGCCGCTGCCAGCGCCTTCGGCCGGGCGCTCAACGCCCTGCTCCATCCCGCACCGGCCCCGGCCGGCAAACTCACCGCCTGCCGCGCAGCGATCGCGCAGCAGGTCGCGGGGCAGCTGAAGGAGGTGGCGGCGCTCATCGCAAGCGAGCACCGGGCGGATGCGCAGAAGCTCCTGCTCGAGATCGACCGTCACTTCGGCGGCGTGGCCGCGCCCCAAAGCCTCGAGCTTGAGTCGCAACTCGGGTGGCAATTCCCCGCGCGCTGAGTGTGTACGGCCGCGCGGGCGCAGAAGATAAAAGAGGCAGCCCGAAGGCTGCCTCAAGGATCAGACCGGAGTCTGTCAGTTCGCGTTGGTCATCAAATCAGGACTTACCCACACTTCGAATCGCCACAGTTCAGACACGTCATACAGCCGTCCAGCATCACGACCGCGGCGGTGCTGCAGCGACCACACAGCTGCGCGCCTTCCGGGAAATGCGACTTGGCAAAGGCGTCGGCCTGCTTGGCGCGCGCCTCAAACTCGGCGCGCTTCTCGTCGACCAGCTTCTGCTGGTGGATATCGAGCTGGGTCTTGCGGATGAGCCCGATGGTCTGCAGGTGCTTCTCGATGACATAGCCGAGCTCGGCGATGATCGAGGGCATGAACTTGCCGCCCGGCTGCCAGTAACCGCCGCGCGGGTCGAACACTGCCTTGAGTTCATCGACCAGGAAGGTGACGTCGCCGCCCTTCCTGAACACGGCCGAGATGATGCGCGTCAGTGCCACGATCCACTGGAAGTGATCGAGGTTCTTCGAGTTGATGAAGATCTCAAACGGTCGGCGCTGTTCGTACTCGGTGCCCTCGTTCAGCACGATGTCGTTGATGGTCACGTACATCGCGTGATCGGAGATCGGTGTCTTGATCTTGTAGGTTGAGCCGATCAGTACTTCCGGGCGCTCGAGCTTCTCGTGCATCCGGATGACTTTGGCCATATGGCCGTTGCGGTCGCGCACCGTCTCCGGCTCGCCCGTCTGTGACTTCGGCTCCGACGGCTTCTCCACCGGCTTCTCGTCCGGCTTCTGCACCGCGTACTTGACGATTTTTCGATCAATCTTGATGGTCATGTTCTAAAGTCCTGAACCTGAGAGATGCGCAACCTCAGTACTTCCCGAAGTAGCCCTCTTTCAAACTATCGTAAAGATTCGCGGTGGTGTGCAGTTCGCCGTCATATTCGATTTCCTCATCGCCGCGAGCTTCTATTACGGTCCCGTCCTCGAGCGTGAACTTGTAGATCGTGTTCTTGAGGTCCTGCTCTTTGACGAGCACGCCCTGAAAAGCTTCCGGGTTGAATCGGAAGGTCGTGCAGCCCTTCAGGCCCTGCTCGTGTGCATACAGATAGATGTCTTTGAACTTCGCGTAGGGGAAATCCGTAGGCACGTTCGCCGTCTTAGAAATCGATGAATCGACCCACTTCTGGGCCGCAGCCTGCACTTCGACATGCTCTTTGGGGGCGACGACGTCCGAGGCGATGAAGTAGTCCGGCAGTCTTTCAGCATCGTTCGTTGCTCCAGGTTGGGCATTCGGATTCACGAGCTCGCGATACGCCAAGAGCTCGAAGGAATAAACGTCGATCTTTTCCTTGGACTTCTTGCCTACCCGGATCACGTTTCTGAAATAATGGTGCGCAAAGGAAGGTTCGATTCCGTTCGAAGCATTGTTAGCAAGGGACAACGAGATCGTGCCCGTGGGCGCGATCGACGTGTGGTGCGTGAAGCGCGCACCCGTCTCAGCGAGCTCATGCACGAGGTGCGGTGCGACCTGCGCCACGCGCTGCATGTATCGGCTGTACTTTGCGTGCAGCAGGCGGCCAGCGATCTTCGACCCCGGCCGCCAGCCATCTTTTGCCATCTCGGGCCGCTTCCGCAGCATCTCTTTCGTGACGGTGAACTCCTCGTTCATGATGGGCGCCGGGCCCTTCTCGCGCGCTAACTCGAGCGCAGCTTCCCAGCCCGCCACCGCCATCTCGCGCGTCACATCCTCGGTGAACTGCACCGACTCGGCCGATCCGTACTTCATCTTTAGCAGCGCCATCGTGCTGCCGAGCCCCAAGAAGCCCATGCCGTGACGGCGCTTGCGCAGGATCTCCTCGCGCTGTCGCTCTAGTGGCAAGCCGTTGATCTCGACAACGTTGTCGAGCATGCGTGTGAATACCCTCACGACCTCGCGGTATTCGTTCCAGTCGAACTCAGCGAATTCTCCGAACGGATGCTTCACAAAACGCGTGAGATTCACCGAACCTAACAGGCACGAACCATAGGGAGGAAGCGCCTGTTCGCCGCAGGGGTTAGTGGCACGAATGTTCTCGCACCACCAGTTGTTGTTCATCTCGTTGACGCGGTCAATGAGAATGAACCCCGGCTCAGCAAAATCGTAGGTGGACGTCATGATCAGGTCCCACATGCGCCGCGCCGGCAGTGTCTTATAGATCTTGCAGGCGACCAGGCCCTCGTCGTTGACGACATAGCCCTCGTGCACCGGCCACTCCCGCCACAGGAATCTCGTGGGATCCGTGAGATCCGGCTTTTCCGACTCAGATTCCTTCTTCGACAGCGGAAAGGCGAGCTTCCAGTCGCGATCCTCGCGCACCGCCTGCATGAACTCGTCCGTGATCAGCAGCGACAGGTTGAACTGTCGCAGACGCCCGTTCTCACGCTTGGCGCGGATGAACTCCATAACATCCGGATGTCCGATATCAAATGTGCCCATCTGCGCACCGCGGCGTCCGCCGGCGGAGGAGACGGTGAAGCACATCTTGTCGAAGATATCCATAAAGGACAGCGGGCCGGACGTGTAGGCGCCAGCGCCCGAGACGTAGGCACCCCGCGGACGCAACGTCGAGTGCTCATAGCCGATGCCGCAACCGGCCTTGAGCGTGAGTCCGGCCTCGTGGACCTTCCTGAGGATGTCGTCCATCGAGTCGAGAATCGTGCCCGACACCGTGCAGTTGATGGTCGAGGTGGCGGGCTTGTGCTCAAGCGCGCCCGCGTTGGAGGTTACGCGGCCTGCCGGAATCGCGCCACGACGCAGCGCCCACAGGAAACGCTCGTACCAGTGCTCGCGCATTTCCTCGCGCTCAACATCCGCGAGGGCACGCGCGACGCGCTGGTACGTCTCGTCCATCGTCTTGTCGACGGGCGTGCCGTCCTTTGCGACGAGGCGATACTTCTTATCCCAGATGTCGAGCGATGCCTCCTGAAACGGAATCGCATCGACGTCCTTGGGTTCAATCTTCACGACTGTGTTCATTAATCCGCGGCGCTCCAAAGTTCTTTACGCCTTGTCCAACGGATTGCAGGGAATGCCGACGTGACGCATGGAGCTCAGCAAGCCTCGCGCGCCTGACCGGTACCCGCTGTCTTCTTCTCGACGACAGTCAGGTCCCTGAAACCTCCCCCCGACCGCGTGACCCTGATCGCTTACGCGAACACAAGATCTTGTGTCGGGGTCAAGAGCCTAATGACGGTGCCCGGGAGCGTCAAGCGTCGCAGCCAGATTTAGTAACGTCATTTTTTATCTTATTTTTCTTAAGTTTACGACGTTATCGGCCGCAGGAAGCCCGCGAATTTCTATAAAAACACGTCGCTTTCTCTGCACCCTCCAAAACCCAATATGTTGTGCCCAGGTCGAGCACAGGTTTTGCACAGGCTGCGCACAGGCGTAAGGGCCCACACGGGCCTTGCAGGGCCCGTTGGTCACTTTTTGACCAGCGGCCGGTCCTCGTCCCCAGGGACTCTTTAATGCGGGGGCCACCGCCCCAGCGCAACCCACAGCCGCATGGCCCGGCCCGAGCTTGCCAGGGGCCGTTGGTCACGTCTTGACCAGCCTGCAGTGCGCAGCCGGAGGTCTTTAATACGCGCCCCGCAGTCCCCAAGGAAAAATCACATCCGCAGCCGCGGCTGCATGTGAGCCCTTGAAACTTAAAAAGCCGAACACACATCCGGACCAAGCGCGCGATGAGCGCCACCGATTTTTGGCTTCACCTTAATTTTCTCAAGGAGATTTTTCATGACCATTCTGCAATACGAGCCCTGGGCGCTCGTGAGCCGCTTTCAGCAGCAGCTCGATCAGGCCCTGAACACTGAGGCCGACGGCGCCGATGCACCCAAGGTCAGCTGGATCCCGCGCGTAGACATCCACGAAGAGGCCGAGCGCTTCGTTGTGGTTGCCGATCTGCCGGGCGTTGAAGGCAAAGACATCGAAATCACGGCCGAGAAGGGCGTGCTGACGGTGCGCGGTGAGCGCCGTTCCGAGAAGAAGAGCTCGAACGACGGCTTTGCACGCGTTGAGCGTGCCAGCGGCAGCTTCCTGCGCCGCTTCACCCTGCCCGAGAGCGCCGATGCGGATGCGATCAAGGCCACGCATACCAATGGCGTGCTCGAGATCTCCATCCCCAAGCGTCCGCAGGAGCAGCCGCGGCGCATTGAGATCCAGGCTGCCTAAGGGCCTGTTGCGATCAGCTGAGCCGGCAGCGCGTTAAGCGCTGCCGGCTTTGCGTCTTTCCATACCGCCGCGGCACGACGCCGTGGGCTAGAATTCTCTGGGCATGAAACGCGCGGCCGTCGCCCTGTGGCTTCTTTTCGCGCTGGCCGCAGCCCCGCTGCCGGCCGGCCTGCCCCCTATCATTGGGGACACCCCCATGCCGACGCTGGCACCGATGATCAAAAAGGTGTCTCCGGCGGTGGTGAACATCGCCACGCGCGGCACGGTCCGCGACCGCGGGCAGCAGAACCCGCTGCTCGATGATCCTTTCTTCCGCCGCTTCTTCGACGTCCCCCCGGATACCGGTCCGCGCGAGCGCCCCTTCCAGAGCGCAGGCTCGGGCGTCATCTTCGACGCCAAGGCCGGCTATATCCTCACCAACGCGCACGTCGTCGAGAACGCCAGCGAGATCACGGTGACGCTGCAGGACGGACGTGACCTGAAGGCCGAAGTGGTCGGCAGTGATGCGCCCTCGGACGTCGCGGTGCTGAAGGTTAAACCCGACGGCCTGTCGCAAATCTCCCTCGGCGACTCGGCCCGGGTTGAGGTCGGGGACTTTGTCGTGGCGATCGGCAATCCCTTCGGCCTGCAGCACACCGTGACCTCCGGAATCATCAGCGGGCTGTCGCGCTCTGGGATCAACCCGGATGGCTACGAGGACTTCATCCAGACGGATGCCTCGATCAACCCGGGAAACTCCGGCGGTGCCCTCGTCAACCTGCGCGGCGAGCTGATCGGCATCAATACCGCGATCCTCTCGCGCAGCGGCGGCAACATCGGCATCGGTTTCGCCATCCCCGTGAACATGGCGCGCAGCGTCATGGAGCAGCTCATCAAGTACGGCTCGGTGAAGCGCGGCCAGCTCGGCGTCAGCATGTACACCGTGACGGCCGACATCGCCCATTCGCTCGGCTTGAACAGCGCCGTGGGTGCCCTGGTTTCGCAGGTGGTGGAAGGCTCACCCGCCGACAAGGCCGGCATCCGCACGGGCGACGTCATCACCTCCGTCAACGGCCAGCCGGTGAAATCCAACAGCGAGCTGCGCAACACCATCGGCCTGCGCCGCGTCGGGGACAAGGTCGAGATCGGACTGGTGCGCGATGGTAAGCCGCTGCGCGTCACCGCGGTCATCGCCGACACCGCCGCCGAACTCGGCGGCGGCCCGAGCAGCATTCACAAGAGCTTCGACGGTGCGACGCTCGAGGACGCCCCCGACGCCGGCGGTGCGCTGGTGCGCAACGTCGAGGCGGGCAGTGCTGCCGCCCAGGCAGGTCTCAGGGCCGATGATCTCATCGTCGGGGCCAACCGCGGCCGCGTAAGCAGCGTGCGCGAGCTGCACGAGCGCGCCAAGGGCGCCGCCGTCCTCGTGCTCGAGGTGCGCCGCGGCAACACCGTGCTGCTCATCCCGCTGCGCTGAGGCGGTGGCGGCGGCTGCGGGCCTGCCCTCAGTCCTCCTCCGTATCTGCCGCGGCCGCCGCCGAACCGCACAGGCGCGCGTGGCGCTCGGCGCGTGAGCGGTGCGCCAGCTCGCGCGCGGCGGCGTAGAAACGCGGCAGATCGTTATCTTCCTGCGCGAGCAGGCGCTTGAAGCCGGGCACGCAGTCGTAGTAGGTGGCGACCGATGCCAGCCGCGCATTGTTGAGGCCTTCCTTGATCCACTCATCGTAGAGCGGGTAGCTCACGCCTTCACGCTGCTCGAACGCGTGGATGTCGACGCCGAGGGTGGCCAAAATCTCGCTTTTCTGCTGTCGCATGGGCTCGGGTGCGAGTCCCGAGGCGTACAGCGTCGCAAGACGCGCGCGTGCCCCTGCCAGCAGCTTCACGAAAGCCGCCTCCCGCGCCTGGTCCAGGCGAAACTCGCGCATACGCGCCGGAGTGCCCTCATGCGCGAGCCAGCGCTCAAGTCCCGCATCCTCGACCGTGGTGGCGAACGCCTCGTTGAACGCCGAATCGTCCTTCACGTACAGCCGCTGATGCGCGAGCTCGTGGAAGATCGTGGCCGCGAGCTCATCGTCGCCGTAACGCATCATGGAGGAGAGCACCGGATCGGCGAACTTGCCGAGCGTTGAGTAGGCCGGCACCCCGTCGACTGCCACATCGAAGCCCTGCGCGGCCATGCCGGCGGCGAACTTTGCCGCGCTCGCCTCGTGAAAGTAGCCGCGGTAGGCGACGCAGCCGGCCACCGGGAAGCACCAATGGTGTGGGACGACCGAGAACTCGGGCGTCGCCACGACGTTCCATACCACGTAAGGGCGACCGATGTCAGCGTAGGTGCGGTAGCTCTTGTTGTCCGGTAGCCCGAGGTTGGTGCTCGCGAACTGGCGTGCCGCACGCACCAGCTCAAGGCGCGTGCGCAGCTCCTGCGGCGTGTGCGGATCGGCGATCACCTGATCGATCGGCACGCGCGCATGCATCACGTGAAACTCCCCGGAGGCGGCCTGCATGAGGTACGGCGTGCCGCAGCCGCTCAGCCAGATGCACAGCGCGCAGATGAAGAGTGCACGCCGCCGGCGCCACACGCCCCGCGCTGCGCCGTGCGGGATAGTCTCGGTTAACATGCACACCATGCGAGTCTACTTGGTCGGTGGTGCGGTTCGGGACCGGCTGCTCGGGCTGCCCGTGCACGAGCGCGACTGGGTGCTCGTCGGCGCCACACCCGAGGAGTTGGTGCGCCAGGGTTACGAGCCGGTCGGGCGCGAGTTCCCGGTGTTCCTGCATCCGGTCACCCATGAGGAGCACGCGCTCGCGCGGCTGGAGCGCAAGGTGGGTCCCGGCTACCGCGGCTTCACGACGCAGTTCGCGCCGAGCGTCACGCTGGAAGAGGATCTGAAGCGGCGCGATCTGACCATCAACGCCATGGCGCAGGATCAGAGTGGCGCGATCATCGATCCGTATGGCGGCCAGCGGGATCTGCAAGCGCGTGTGCTGCGCCATGTGTCGGAGGCATTCGTGGAGGATCCGGTGCGGATCCTGCGCGTGGCACGCTTTGCGGCGCGCTATGCGCATCTCGGCTTCCACGTGGCGGAGGAGACGCTCGCCCTGATGCGGCGCATGACGCAGGACGGCGAGGCCCGTACGCTCGTGCCCGAGCGCGTGTGGGCCGAAACCGAGCGCGCGCTCGCGGAGAGCCGGCCGGAGGTTTACTTTCAGACACTGCGCGCCTGCGGCGCCCTCGCCGTCATCTTCCCCGAGATCGATGCACTCTTTGGCGTGCCGCAGCCGCCGCGCTGGCACCCGGAGATCGACACCGGCGTGCACGTCATGCTCGCGCTGCGTTATGCGGCCGATCATGCCGCGCCAAGCACCGTGCGCTTCGCGGTGCTGACGCACGACCTTGGCAAGGCCGCGACCCCCAAGGCGAGCTGGCCGAGCCACCCCGGACACGAGGAGTTCGGCGTGCCGCTCATCGAGGAGCTGTGTGAGCGGCTGCGGGTCCCGAATGCGCACCGCGAGCTGGCGTTGCTGAGCGCGCGCTACCACACCCTCGTGCACCGCGCGCTCGAGCTCAGACCCGCGACCGTGCTCACGCTGCTCGAGAACTGCGACGCCCTGCGCCGCCCCGAGCGCTTCGGCGAGCTGCTGTTCGCGTGCGAGGCGGATGCCCGCGGTCGCACCGGACGCGAGCATGAACCTTATCCGCAGGCACAGTATCTGCGCACCGCGCTCAGCACCGCGGCCGCCGTGTCGCTGAGCGCCGAGGAGCGTCGCGGCCTGCCCGGACCTGCGATCGGTGAGGAGCTCAGAAGGCGGCGCCTGCAGGCGCTCAGCGCCCTGAAGGCGGCGGCCGCGCCCCAAGAGTAAGGCCGCCCGAAGCGGCCCGCGCCCTCTAGCGCATCGCACCCATCATAATGGCGATGAGCAGCACCGCGCCGAGGGCGATCCGGTACCAGGCGAAGACCGTGAAGCGGTGCGACTGCACGTAGCGCAGCAGCCACTTGACGGCGATGAAGGCGACGACGCCGGAGACCACGAAGCCGATGAGCAGCGCGTTCCAGTCCTCATTCTGGCTGTGACCGCGGATCTTCAGGAACTCGTACCCG
The DNA here is from genome assembly GCA_963850955.1 of uncultured Pseudomonadota bacterium. Lineage (GTDB taxonomy): Bacteria > Pseudomonadota > Gammaproteobacteria > Steroidobacterales > Steroidobacteraceae > 13-2-20CM-66-19. The sequence continues at coordinate 980,388 of CAWKMW010000004.1, read as the reverse complement.
GTGGCGGCAAACATCGTCGGAATGCCGACCAGGAATGCGAACTCGGTCGCGGCCGGCCGAAAAGTCAGCCCGACGAGCATGGCGGCGAAGATAGTCGCCGCCGAGCGCGAGGTGCCGGGAAAGATGGCCGCGAGGATCTGACAGCCACCCACAAAGAAAGCCACCTTCCAGGTCACGACCGATGAGGGGGGCCGGCCGGCGACGTGATGCTCGATTAGCAGGATGAGGATGCCACCGATAAGGAACGCGAGCGCAACCGGAAGCACCGTCTCGGGCAGCTTCCACCCCAGGCGCGTGGCGATCAGTCCCAGCACCGAGGTGATGAGGAAGGCGACGATGAGCTTTGCGAGGTAATCACGGTTCTGCGGGTCATCGAAGCGCGTCAGAAGATTCACGATCCGGCGCCAGTAGATGAGGACGATCGCAAGGATCGCACCGGCTTGGATGGCGACGTTGAAAAGCTCCGAGCGCTCCCCGAGCCAGCGCTCGGCGACCAGCAGGTGTCCGGTGCTCGAGATGGGCAGGAACTCGGTGATGCCTTCGATGATGCCGAGGAGGACGGTGTTCAGGGTGTCAGACACGAGCGCTGCGCTTTCTGGAGGAGAAGGGGGCGCCATCTTACCCATCCGCGCGCGCCACGGCCCGCGGGTGTGGCAGTGGCCTTCACAGAAGGTGACGCAGGTCCTGCAGCGCAAAGCCGGCCAGGGGCCTCTCCCGGCCCCGGGTGAGCGCCATCACCTTGAACGCCTCGCCCATCTCCTCGGGCATGAGGAGGCGGCGCGCCTCGCCGGCCAGGCGTGCACGCTGCACGTCGCTCGTGGCGGCGCCGACCTCCTCCTCAAGCCCCGTCGCGAGCAGAAACGCCGCCTGGGTGGCAAAGCCGCTCACGCTGAGTCCGGCGCTGAGCGCCGCCTCCGCCACGCGGGTGAAGTCGACCCATGCGGTGATGTCCTGTACCCCGACGTTGAGATACGGATCGTCGTGGACGCGCTGTTTGAAGTGGCAGCGCAGCGTGCCGCCGGTGCGCTGCGGGTGATAGTAGTGGCGGCGCGGCAGGCCGTAGTCAAAGAGCAGGAGCGCCCCTGCGCCCAGGGCATCGGCGAGACTTGCGATCCACGGCGCGACCCGCAGGCACACTTCCGAGACGTAGCCCTCCGGCAGCGGCGCCGGCAGCTGCGCAAACAGCGCCGCGCACGCCTGCTCGAGCGCGGCACCGGGCGCAGCGAGCGCCTCGTGCAGGGCGCCTTGTTCATCGCGCGCCACCCCAAGCTCGCGCACCGCACCGCCGTGGCAGGTAAAGCGCGCACAGGGCAACGCATCAGCGACCTCGTTGGCCAGCATGACGCCGCGAAATCCGGGCTCCGGCAGCCGCGTGAGCCACACCACGCGCTCGCGCAGCTGCGGCGGCAAGGCGCCAAGATGCGCTCTTTGCCGCGCGGCCAGATCCGCGCTCACCTCGAGGATCGCATAGCGATCCGGCAGCGCCTGCGCGGCATCCAAAGCGCTGAGCACGGCGGCGGCCATGCGGCCGGTACCGGCGCCGAGCTCGAGAATCCCGCCCCCGGTTACCGCAAGCACCGCGGCACACTGGCGCGCCACGCAGCGACTGAAGAGATCCGACACCTCCGGCGCGGTGACGAAATCGCCCCCGCGACCGAGCTTTTCCGCGCCGGCGCTGTAGTAGCCGAGGCCCGGGGCGTACAGCGCGAGCTCCATGAAGCGCTCAAAGGACAGCCAGCCACCCGCTGCTGCCACCTGCGCGCCGATCAGGGCGGCGAGTGCGCGGCTGTGATGCGCCTCCTCGGCGCTGAGCGCGGGCAGCATTGAGTGCGCGGCGGATGCCGTCATAATCCGCACCCATGACCGACACACCCCGCCCGATCCCCGTGTGCCTCACCGGCAAGAGCGTCCTCATCACCGGCGCCGCGCGCCGCGTGGGGGCCGAGATCACGCGCGTACTGCATGCCGCCGGCGCGAACGTGCTGCTGCACTACCGCAGCTCCGCGGAGTATGCGCTCGCCCTGGAAGGCGAACTGAACGCGCTGCGGCCGGGGTCGGCCAAGAGCGCCGAGTGCGATCTGCTGGACGTGACGCAGTTTCCGGCGCTCATCGAGGCGGCGCTGCAGGCCTTCGGCGCTCTTGACGTGCTCATCAACAACGCCTCGACGTTCTATCCGACCCCGGTGGGGGACATCACCGAGATTGACTGGGACGATCTTGTGGGCACGAACCTGAAGGCGCCGTTGTTTCTCGCCCAGGCCGCCAACGCGGCGCTGCGCGAGCGGGCAGGTCTGGTGCTCAACGTCGCCGACATTCACGCCCTGCGGCCCCTGCGGCGCTACCCGGTGTACAGCATCGCCAAGGCGGGGCTCATCATGCTCACCAAGTCCCTGGCGCGCGAGATGGGTCCGCACGTACGCGTCAACGCGGTGGCGCCCGGGCCGGTGATGTGGCCCGCGGACGGGCTGGACAAGGAACTGCAGGAGAAGATCATCCGGCGCACGGCGCTCAAGCGCGCCGGCTCCGCGCTGGAAGTGGCGCACGCCTGCCTGTACTTCGTAAGCGATGCCCCCTATGTGACCGGCCAGGTCCTGGCCGTCGACGGCGGCCGCAGCATCGGTTGGTGACACGACTGCCTCCGTGCGCCGCGTCAGCGCGGCAGCGCCTCGAGCGGGTGCGCGGCGCGATCGAAGCGCTGCCACAGCTCGCCGATGCTCACCCGCTCGGTCGGGTGCAGAACCTCCGGTGCAAGCGCCGCCAGCGGACCTAACATGTAGGCACGCTTGAGCAAATCCGGCCGTGGCAGCTTCAAGCCCGGCTCATCGCACACCAGATCCCCGTAGAGCAGTACGTCCAGATCCATCGAGCGCGGCGCCCAACGCGGCGCATCCCGCGGCCGGCCACACAGCGTCTCGATCGCGTGCAGCCTCTGCAGCACCTCGGTGAGGGGCAGCGCGGTGGTAAAGCCGGCGACGAGATTGATGAAATCCTCGCCGTTGAAGCCGACCGCGCGGTTTCTATACCAGGGCGAGAAGCGCACGCCGGGGAAGGCCAGGTTAAGTTCGCGCACCGCGCGCGCAAGACTCTCCCCGGGCGCGACGTTGCTGCCGGCGGCGACGTAGACCTCGGGCACGGTGTTAAGTCCGCGCGGCGGATTCAAGATCCGCGCGCGTGCGCTCGATGAGCACGCCCACGTCGCGCGAATGACGGATGGCCCCGGGTTTGTTGAGTGCGATGCGCACCCAGGGAAGCTGGAACTCCTCCAGGAGCACGAGCGCGAGGCGGTGCGCGAGCGTCTCGACCAAGTGAAAGCTCGAGCCCTCGACGAAGGCGAGCACGCGCTTGGCGACCTTCTTGTAGTCCAGCGTATCGGCCACGTCATCACCGAGGGCGGCACGCCGGCAATCCACCGGCAGCTCGATGTCGAGCTCCACGGTCTGTTTGACGCGGCGCTCCCAGTCGATGAAGCCGATGATGCACTCGGTGGTGAGCCCGTGCAGAAAGATCCGGTCGCCGGTCGCGCGGCTGTCGCTCATGGGGTTCTGGGTCCTGATTCAGCCGATCGGCACGGACACCGGCGGCAGCGACTCGAGCGGCCACTGGGCACGCGCCTCGATCGCGAGCGAGTCGTGCTCACCCGCCTTCAGGCGCGCCAGGCCCGCCACGGCAATCATCGCCGCATTGTCGGTGGAGAATTCGATGCGCGGATAGTACACGCGCGCGCCGCGCGCGCCGACCGCCTCGGTGAGCCGCGCGCGCAGCGTGCGATTGGCGCTGACGCCGCCGGAGACGACGAGCATCGAGAGCTGCCTCTCCTCGAGCGCCCGCAAGGCCTTAGCGATGAGCGTGTCGACGACCGCATCCTCGACGCCGCGCGCCACATCCGCGCGCAGCTGCGCGGTGAGCTCGCGCCCCTGCACGGCGTGCCGCACCGCGGTCTTCAGCCCCGAGAAACTGAACTCGAGCCCCGGCCGATCGAGCATGGGGCGCGGAAAGCTGAACTTGCCGGGACGACCCTGGGCGGCGAGCTGCGCGAGCTCCGGGCCGCCCGGATAGGGCAGCCCGAGGAGTTTCGCCGTCTTGTCGAACGCCTCCCCAGCCGCATCATCGCGACTCGCACCGAGCACGCGGTAGCGCCCGATCCCGGCCACCTCTATTAAAAGGGTGTGGCCGCCAGAGACCAGCAGCGCCACGTGCGGGAAGGGCGGCGGCTCGGCCTCGAGCAGCGCTGCGAGCAGGTGTCCCTCGAGGTGGTGTACCCCGATCGCGGGCACTCCCCAGGCGAAGGCGAGGCTGCGCGCAAGAGCGGCCCCGGTGAGCAGTGCGCCGATGAGTCCGGGGCCGGCCGTGTAGGCGACGCCGGTCACGGGCCCGGGGACGCGGCGGGCGGCCTCCTCGAGGATGCCGCGCACGAGCGGCAGGAGCTTTTTCACGTGATCGCGCGAGGCGAGCTCGGGGACCACGCCGCCGAAGACGCGGTGCAGGTCGACCTGGCTGAAGAGCTCGTGCGCGATGAGCCCGGCGTGCTCATCCAGCACCGCCACGGCGCTTTCATCGCAGGAGGATTCGATCGCGAGCACGCGCATGATTAAGGAAACTCTACCGTCATCGGCCTCGTAAGCCCAATGCTATAGTCAGCGCTCAAGATGTCTCCGGAGTGCAGGCGTTTTGGGCCTTGTCACTGTTGCTCGCGGCCGCACGCGCCTGGGGCTGATGAGCCCGGGCACGGCCGGGCGCGGCCTGCTCTTACTTCTGGTCGCCGCGGCGGGTCTCCTGGGGTCCCGGGCCCACGCCGCGGGTTGCAGTCTCGGACGGCTCGCGGAACTGCCGGTCACCATGAACGGGTTGCGACCTCTGGTGCACGCGAAGATCAACGGCACGGATGCGCTGTTTCTCGCCGACAGCGGCGCGTTCTTCAGTTCACTCACTCCCGCGGCCGCCGCCGAATTTAAGCTGCGGCTGGTCGCGGCGCCGTATGACCTCATCGTGCGGGGCGTCGGTGGCGACGCGGGCAGCGTCTGGCTCACCAAGATTCAGACCTTCACCATCTTTGACCTGCCCGTACCCAACGTGGACTTTCTCGTCATGGGAAATGATTTGGGCGAAGGCGTGGCGGGAATTCTCGGCCAAAACATCTTCCGCATCGCGGATGTCGAGTACGACCTCGCGAAGGGCGCCATACGGCTCATTCGACCCAACAATTGCAAGAATAGCGAACTTGCTTACTGGGTCCAGAATTCTTCCCAGCCGTATTCGGTCATCGACATTGACCTTGCAACGCCACTCGAGCCTCACACGATGGGCGTCGCCTACGTGAACGGCACCAAGATCCGCGTCATATTTGACACCGGCGCAGCAGCATCTGCGCTCACCCCGCAGGCCGCGAAGCGCGCCGGTGTGAGCCTCGATGGTCCCGGCGTGGTTGCTGCAGGGTATGCGTCAGGCATTGGACGCCGCGCCGTAAAGGCCTGGATTGCTCCTTTTGCCAGCTTCAAGATCGGCGACGAGGAGATCCGCAACACCCGACTGCGCATCGCAGACCTTGGCCTATCTGGGGCCGACATGCTGCTCGGCGCAGACTTCTTCCTGTCGCATCGCATTTATGTTGCCAGCAGCCAGCGCAAGCTCTACTTCACCTACAACGGCGGCCCGGTGTTCAATCTGGGGCAAGCAACAGCCCCAGAAAGCGCAGCGTCCGCAGTCACCGACGAAGCGCAGCCGAGCGATGCCGCAGGGTTCGCCCGGCGCGGCGCCGCCTCCGCCGCCCGCGGCGACTACCCACAAGCCATCGCCGATCTGAGCCACGCCTGCGAACTCGCCCCCACGGAGGCAAGTTACTTCTACGAACGGGGAGTCGCCCACTGGCAGAACAAGGAACCGGATTTGGCGCTCGCCGATTTCGACGCGGCCATCAAGCTCAAACCCGACGATGTGCCGGCACTCGTCGCCCGGGCCGGCGCGCGCGCCGGCCGTCATGACCCGGCAACCGCCGTGCTGGCGGACCTGGACGCGGCGGACCGCGCGGCGCCGAAGGAGGACCCGGTGCGCATGCGCATGGGCAATCTGTACGAATACATCGGGCAGTCCCAGGCGGCCATCGCGCAGTACTCGAAGTGGATCGACGCGCATCAGGGCGGTGACGTGGCCATGAGCCGCGCCCTGAACGCGCGCTGCTGGGCCAGAGCGTGGTGGGGACAGCAGCTCGAGCAGGCGCTCGCGGACTGTAACGCCGCTTTGAAGCTCAACCCCAATACGGCTGCGTACCTGGACAGCCGCGGACTCGTGTACCTGCGACAAGGCCAATACGCCAAGGCGATCGCCGACTACGACGACGCGCTGCGCTCGCAGCCGAAAAATGCCTCGTCCCTCTACGGGCGCGGCGTCGCCCGGTTGCACCAGGGCCAAAGCGCTCAAGGCAACGCAGACCTGGCGGCCGCTGCGGCGCTGCAACCGCAGATCGCCGCGCAAATGGGCCAGCACGGGATCGGCCCCTGAAAGGGCCTTAAAGGTCTGCCCGAAGAAGACGCGGGCCGCTGTGCCGAACGCCGCCGGAGGGTCTGCCCGCCCTCCTCGCCCCTAGCGGTTTTGCCTTATACCCGGCGCTCCTTTAGAATCCCCCGCCCCCGAGCGGCCGCAGCATTTTGGGTCGCCCCGGGTCAGGCGAGATTCCTAACCCGATCAATGATTTGAGGTTTCGATGCCGAGCGTGCGTGTGCGTGAGAACGAGTACTTCGATGCCGCCCTGCGGCGTTTCAAGCGCGCCTGCGAGAAAGCCGGCATCCTGACTGAGCTGCGACGGCGCGAGTTCTACGAGAAGCCGACGCAGGAGCGCAAGCGCAAGAAGGCTGCGGCCATCAAGCGGCACATGAAGCGCGTCTCACGCGACGGCATGCGCAGCTCCCGCTCGTAGGGGTGCTTGCATAAGCGCCATGGCGCTCAAGGATCGAATCACCGAGGATATGAAGACTGCGATGCGGGCCGGCGAAAAAGAGCGGCTCGGGACAGTCCGCCTGGCGCTGGCCGCGATCAAGCAGCGCGAAGTCGACGAGCGCATCAGCCTCGATGACACCCAGGTGCTTGCCGTGCTCGAGAAGATGATCAAGCAGCGGCGCGAGGCCATCACCCAGTTTCAAAGCGGCGGCCGCGCCGACCTGGTCGCCAAAGAGAGCGCCGAGATCAGCGTGCTGCAGCAGTACCTGCCGGCGCAGATGAGCGAGGCGGAGATCGACACCCTGATCCAGGAGGCGATCCAGTCCACCGGCGCCGCCTCGATCAAGGACATGGGCAAAGTGATGGCGGCCGTGAAGCCCAAAGCCCAGGGGCGCGTGGACATGGGCGCCCTGAGCGCGCGCATTAAGCAGAAACTCGGCTGATTTTCCCTGCTGCCAAGGCGCGCGCGCCGTGGCAGGCTTGCCTTGAGGTTGATTCGCCGCACCGCACGCAAGGCGCCAGCACTTGGGACGCATCCCGCAGCACTTTATCGACGAACTGATCGCCCGCGCCGACATCGTGGAAGTCATCGGGCTGCGCGTGCAGCTGAAGAAGGCCGGGCGCGAGTACAAGGCCTGCTGCCCGTTCCACGCTGAGAAGACGCCCTCCTTCTGGGTGAGCCCCGACAAGCAGTTCTATCACTGTTTCGGCTGCGGCAAACACGGCACCGTGCTCGGCTTTCTCATGGACCACGATCACATGGCGTTCCCCGAAGCGGTGGAGGAGCTCGCCACGCGCTTAGGCCTTGAGGTACCGCACGAGGGCGGCGCCGACAACGCGCCGCGCCGGGCGGATGAGCCCCTTTACGATGTGATGAAGGACGTGGCGCACTTTTACGCCGACGCGCTTATCCGTGAGCCGCGCGCCCGCGATTACATCACTCAGCGCGGTCTGACCCCCGAGACGCTCGAGCGTTTCCAGATCGGCTACGCCCCCAACTCCTGGAACGAGGTGCTGCGCCGCTTCGGCGCCACGGATGGCGCGCGCAAGGCGCTCCTGGATGGCGGGCTCATCGTCGAGCGCGAGCGCGGGCAGATGCGCGACGGCGAGCGCCACTACGACCGCTTCCGCGACCGCGTCATGTTCCCGATCCGCGATGCGCGCGGACGCGTGATCGCCTTCGGCGGCCGCATCATCGATGCGGGCGAGCCGAAGTACCTGAATTCCCCGGAGACAGTGCTCTTTCACAAGGGGCGTGAGCTCTACGGGCTATACGAGACGCGCCGCGCGCGTACCAACCTGACACGCCTTTTGATCGTCGAAGGCTATATGGATGTCGTGCGCTTGCATCAGGCCGGTGTCGACTACGCGGTTGCCACCCTCGGCACCGCCACCACCGCCGAGCACTTACGGCGCCTGTTCCGGCTCGTGCCTGCGGTCGTGTTTGCCTTCGATGGCGATAGGGCCGGGCGCGCCGCGGCCTGGCGCGCGTTGCAGCAGGCGCTGCCAGAGGCGCGCGAGGGGCGCGCGATCCGCTTCCTGTTCCTGCCCGACGGGCACGATCCGGACACGCTGGTGGGCGCCGAAGGCCGCGAGGGCTTCGAAGCGCGCCTCGGCGGCGCGCTGCCCCTGTCCGAGTATCTGGTGCACGAGCTCTCGCAGCCCAGTGATCTGACCCACGCGGACGGACGGGCCGCGTTCGCTGAAGCTGCGCGGCCGCTCTTTCTTAAGGTGCCGCAGGGCGTGTACCGCGAGCTGCTGCTCGAGCGCCTCGCCGAAGTCATCGGGCTCGCACCGCAGCGCCTTGCGGAGCTGTGGGCGCCGGGGGCCGCCTCCGGCAGCGCCGCGCAGACGCCCGTCCCGCTGCGACGGCCGCCGGCACGCACCGGGATCGGGGCCGGACGCGGCAGTCTGGTGCGCCAGGCGATCGTGCGGCTGTTGCACCATCCGCAGATCGCTGCCGAGGTCAGCGCGCCCGAGCGCGCCGGACTGGATGCGAGCGAGGAGCCCGGAGTTGCGCTCCTGCGCGAGCTCTTGGATGAGCTGCGCGCGCGCCCGGCACAGATCCCCGCTCAGGTCGTGCAACGCTGGGCGGACCGTGAGGGGGGCGAGGCGCTGCAGAAACTCCTCGAGCGCGAGGAAGTCTTTACCGATGCCCCCGGAGCGGCCGGGGAGCTTCGCGGCGCGCTCGTGAAACTTGCCGAACAGGCCGCCGGGCGTCGCCTCGAGGCGCTGGAGGCTCGGAGCCGAATTGGGACACTATCTACGAGTGAACTTGAGGAATTTCAACAACTTATCGTCAAACTGCGGACCCGCGATGCGCGTGGCGGCTAAGTTTGATTTGGCGATTCGCCCGCCGTCTAATAAAATTGTGCGCTTTGCCTTCGCCCCCCTTGAGCCGCCCGCTTCTGGGCAGCACATAGGGGGAAACCACCTTTACGCCACCACTACATGACACGTAAGCACAAGCCCCCGACGGCCCATAAAAAGCGTCCCGCAGACAAGCTCGCCAAGCCCGTGAAATCGGTCGCCACCGAAAAGGCGGTCGCCGCGGTGGCGAACCTGCGTGACAAGGAGCGCGGCAAGCTCGCGCCGGCGCCGAAAAAGGGCGTGCCCGCACCGCGTCCGGCAGCTCCGCACGCGAAGGGTGCCGCAGCCGAGGTGCGTCCCGCGGCCGGCAAGCACGCCGCCGACAAGCGCCCGCTCGGCATCGAGCGGCGCGTGCCGGCCATGCCCGAGGATCGCCAGTCGCAGCTGAAGCTGCTGATTGCGCGCGGCAAGGACCAGGGCTACCTCACGTACGCGCAAGTGAACGATCACCTGCCCTCCGAGATCGTCGATCCGGAGCAGATCGAAGACATCGTCAACACCATCAACGACATGGGCATTCCGGTGTACGAGAAGGCACCGGACACCGAGTCGCTGCTCGCGACCGAGCCCTCGGCGCCCGCGGATGAAGAGGCGATCGAGGAAGCCGCCGCCGCGCTCGCCGCGCTCGACGCCGAGCTCGGGCGCACCACCGATCCGGTGCGCATGTACATGCGCGAGATGGGCACGGTGGAACTGCTGACGCGCGAGGGCGAGATCCGCATCGCCAAGCGCATCGAAGAGGGCCTGGACGCGGTGCGGCGCGCGCTGGCCATGTATCCGCCCACCTACGATTTTCTGCTGCGGGCGTACGAGCCGGTCAAAGTCGGCCAGGCGCGCCTGGTGGATGTGATCGTCGGCTTCATCGACCCGAATGCGCCGGACGTTATCGCGCAGCCGCAGAACCCGACCAAACTCGAAGTAGTCGCCGCGCCGGAGAAGGCGGACGACGAGGAAGAGGCTGAAGAAGCGGACGACAGCGAAGAGGAAGCCGTCGACACGGGCCCGGATCCGATCGAGGCCGCGACGCGCTTCGCCTCCATCGCCAAGATCCACGCCCAGGTGCTCGGCTCGATCGGCAAGCTCGGCGCCAAGGATCCGAAGACGCTGCGCCAGCGCAAGAGACTCTCGGATGAGTTCATGGAGCTGCGGCTGTCGCCGCGCATGTTCGACGCGCTCATTCTCAACCTGCGCACGCACGTCTCGGAAGTGCGCCAGCTTGAGAAGGAAATCATGGTCATTGCCGTGCGCGACGCCGGCATGCCGCGCAAGGACTTCATCGCCTCGTTCCCCAAGAACGAGACCAACCCGCGCTGGCTCACCAAGCACGTCAAGGGCGGCAAGAAGTACTCCGCGCCGCTCGCGAAGTTCAAGGACGAGATCGAGCGGCGTCAGAAGAAGCTCGAGCAGCTCGAGGTCATCTATCACCTCACGATCAACGACATCAAGGACGTGAACCGCGAGGTCTCGATCGGTGAGGCGAAGGCACGCCGCGCCAAGAAGGAAATGGTCGAGGCCAACCTGCGCCTGGTGATCTCGATCGCCAAGAAGTACACCAACCGCGGCCTGCAGTTCCTGGATCTGATCCAAGAGGGCAACATCGGCCTGATGAAGGCGGTGGACAAGTTCGAATACCGCCGCGGCTACAAGTTCAGCACCTACGCAACCTGGTGGATCCGCCAGGCCATCACGCGCTCCATCGCCGACCAGGCGCGCACCATCCGCATCCCCGTGCACATGATCGAGACAATCAACAAGCTCAACCGCATCTCGCGGCAGATGTTGCAGGAGATGGGCCGCGAGCCGACGCCCGAGGAGCTCGCGGTGCGCATGGAGATGCCCGAGGACAAGGTGCGCAAGGTCTTAAAGATCGCAAAAGAACCGATCTCGATGGAGACGCCGATCGGGGATGACGAGGATTCTCACCTCGGGGACTTCATCGAGGACACCTCCGTCGCCTCACCGATCGACCAGGCGACGATGGAGTCGCTGCGCGAGACCACGCACTCGGTGCTGGCGCAGCTGACGCCGCGCGAGGCGAAGGTGCTGCGCATGCGCTTCGGCATCGACATGAACACCGACCACACCCTGGAAGAGGTCGGCAAGCAGTTCGACGTGACGCGCGAGCGCATCCGCCAGATCGAGGCGAAGGCGCTGCGGAAGCTGCGTCATCCGAGCCGCAGCGAGCAGCTGCGCAGTTTCCTGATGGATGACTGACCGCGCGCCTCCCCAGGCGCCGTCGCCGCAAAGAAAAGGCCCGGTGTGGGTAACCACACCGGGCCTTTGTTTTTCCGCCCCCTCTTAAATGCCGGCCTTGCCGAGTGCGTCGATCACCTCGCGCAGCGTCTCGGCGAGCGCCGGATGACTGGCTTCGAACCGCACTGCCAGCGTTTCCAGCCGCGGCGCCGCCGCCGCAGCGGTGTCCGCGTCCGCGCCGAGCGTACGCTCGATGTCACGCATCACGGTGCCCAGCTGCGCGCGCACATCCGCTTCCACGCTGCCGCCCGCACTCAGATGCTGATGCACGCGGGCGAGCAGCTCCCGCAGGCTCTCCTCGCTCATCGCGCGCGCTCCGCCTCTAGGTCCCGCCTCCGAGTGACAGCCCGGCCGGTGTCGCCGCCGCGCTGCCCCCGAGGAGCTCCTTCCAGGTCACTTCCTTACCCAGGCGCTTGCCCTTCTCGGTGAGTTTGAGGCCCTCGGGCGCCAATGTAACCATGTAGGGCTTGCCGTCGATCTCGATTTCGCGCTTCAGTTGCTTATTGAGTTTGGTAGCCATTCTTATCCTCTCGCGTGCAAACCCTGCACGCTGTTGATGGTAACAGCAAACCGCCGACGGGCTGGCGGCGGCCGCGTGCTGCAGCCGCTGATGGGTTATTTCAGCAGCCCTTCGCCCTTGAGTGCCTCCACCACGTGCGGACGCGCCTGGACGCGGTCTACGTAGCGCTTAAGCTCCGGCCATTTGCCCAGATCGAGCTTGACGTGTGCGGACCAGCTCAGGACGACGCTCAGATAACAGTCCGCGATGGTGAACTGCTCGCCCGTCAGGAAGGTCTTGGAGCCGAACGCGCGCTGCAGGTAATCGAGTCGTTTGGACAGGTTGCCGAGGACGAACTGGCGGAAGTCCTCGGGCGCGTCCGGGCGGAAGAGCGGAGAGAAGTTCTTATGGATCTCGGCGCTGATGAAGCCCAGCCACTCGATCAGGCGGTAACGTTCCATGGTGCCGTTGGGCGGGGCGAGTTTGGCCCCCGGGTTGCGATCGGCGATGTACTGCAGCACGCAGATGTTCTCGGTGAGTGTCTCGCCGCTGTCGAGCGTGAGCGCGGGGACGTAACCCTTCGGGTTCACCTCGTTGAAATCGAGTCCGTCGGCGGCCTTCTTGGTGTGCCGGTCGACCTTGACCAGCTCGAACTTAAGGCCCGCCTCCCGCAGCGCAATGTTGGAGGCCAGCGAACAGGCCCCGGATAAATAGTAGAGCTTCATGGCGTTGACTCCTTGACCTGATGCCGCTCGAGGGCGCACATACCCGTGCGCGGGAGGGCCATGCTAACGTTGCCGGCAGCGATGGCAAGAGGGGTGTGCCATGAGGTCGCTTTTCATCACGGCCGCGGTCGTTACGGTTGCGATGGCGCTCTGCGGCTGCCGGTACCACCGCCAGCAACCCCTGCCCGGCCCGCAGTCATGCGCGATCGACGGTACCGCCCACGGCGCTGCGCTGCACCGTGAGGTGCAACAGCGCGGCCCAAGCACGCGGCGGTAGCAAAATTAAGCGGCTTGCGGGGCACACTCGAGGCGGCGTTCGCGCGCTGTCCGTGCATGGCTGGTGATCCGCAGTTTCGCCACTCGCGCGCGGCCTCACTGTTACAATCCGCCGCGGTTGGGCCTGTAGCACAGCGGTTAGTGCAGGGGACTCATCGACAAACGGTGCCTTCGCGCGGAAACGCGCGAAGTGGACGGGATGAATTCAGGGAAACCTTCGGGACGTGACCCCATGGCAACCCTGAGCCGAGCCGCCGGTACACCGGCGGAAGGTGCAGAGACTACCTGAGGGCTTGAGCGCCCTTGATGACAGGCTGGAGCATCCCGCACCCACACGCACAGCGGCTGTGCACGGGTGAAGAGATAGTCCACTCCCGCCGGAAACGACGGGGCAAGTGAATCCCTTGGTCGTAGGTTCGAATCCTACCGGGCCCACATTCTGATGCCGGACTTCCGCGCCGTGTCGGACGCGCTCTGAGGCTTCGGGAGGACAAGATGAGCCAGTCGCAAGACTATCCTCTGGGCTATTCCGAGAAGGAGGCGCGACGCCTTGCCGAGCAAGGCGCACTGCTTGAGAAGCTCACCGAGGAGGTGTTGCAGAGCGCAGGTGTACGGCAGGGGATGCGCGTGCTTGATCTGGGGTGTGGCGTCGGTGATGTGTCGCTGCTGGTTGCGAAAATGGTCGGCGCCGCGGGAAACGTCCTCGGCATCGACCGGGCTGAATCGTCGCTGGAGACGGCACGCCGACGGGCCGGATCCCTTAGCGTAGCGAACGCTCGCTTCGAGCAAGCCGACGTCACAACATTCGACACTGATCTGACCTTCGACGCGATCGTCGGCCGCTTCGTGCTGCTTTATCTGCGCGATCCGGCTGCGGCACTGCGGCGTTTGTCCCGCAAGCTGACCCCTGGCGGCATCGTGGTGTTTCACGAGTTGGACATCTCACAGGTCTCGCAGTCGCCTCCCTCGGCGCTGTTCATGCAAACGCGGGGGTGGATTCTGCAAGCCTTCGCCGCCAGCGGTGCCGAATTGGACATGGGGACGAAGCTGTACTCCACCTTTATGCGCGCGGGCCTCCCCACGCCCGAGATGATCGCGACCACGCGCGTGGTGTGCGGTCCGAGCTTGCCGGGCTACGACTACATGGTGCAGGTCCTGCGGAGCCTGCTGCCGCTGGTAGAACGAAACGGTATCGCGACGGCCGCGCAAGTCGGCATCGATACCCTCGCAACGCGTATACGGGACGATGCAGTGGCACACGAGCGGGTGAGCTTCATGCCGAGGATGGTCGGCGCCTGGGCGCGACTCGCGGATAAGGCTCCTGAGGTGCGCTAGGGGTGCAGATCTAGGTCACGGGCGCATCCGCCCGGGCGGGCGGACTCGACCTGAACCGCTGCTGCGATCCTGGCCGAGCGCCACACACGCCGCGCGTCACTCACCCGGCGGCACGTAGATCGCAATTCCCTGGGTTACCTTGTTGGTAAGCCCGAAGGAGCCCCCGACACCAACCCCGGTCGCACTGTTGCCGCTGTAGCTGGTGTTGCCCCCGCCCAAGCCAATCGCGCCGGTCTGCGCATCCTGCACACCCTGGAGCAAGACACCGTTGGCGCCGAGCTTCGCCGCCTCGTTCTTCATGCGCTCGATCGCTTTGTCCATGTTCTGCTGGCTGGTGAGGGCGAGCGAGCCCTGGCTGGAGGCGTTGACGGTGGCGATCTGCTCGTAGTGCGGCGGCGGCTGCAGATACACGCGCACGCTCTCGGGCGCGATCGGCGGGCGTGCTGTTCCCACCAGGACGTGCGATGAGGTCGAACAGGCTGCGAGCCAAACGGCGCAGCAACCGAGCGTGTTCAGCCGTCGAATGTGTCCCATGGCAGGTCTCCTTGCGTCACCGACAACAAAGGTTATGCGCACGCTCGGCGCCAATCAAACCCCCGATCAAAAGCGTGCGGCATCCGCGGTTATCGGACGCGCTCCATGCCGGCAACGCCGCTTCAGCGAGAGCGCGTGCGTTGCGCCCCGCTCAGGGCGGCTGATAAGCCTTGACGCCGGTCTGCCACAGCAGGAACGCATAGGTGTCAGCGGCCTCGCGATCCTGCTGCGCGCGCGTGGAGCCGATGCCGTGCCCCGCATCGAAGTCAACCCGCAGCAGGATCGGCTTGCCGGAGCTGCTGCACGCCTGCAGCCGCGCCGTCATCTTGCCGACGTGGAAGGGCGCCACGCGCGGATCGGTGACGCCCGTCGTCAGCAGCACCGCAGGGTAAGGCACGCCGGGCTTCACGGCCTGGTAGCTATCGATCCCCTTGAGCGCCCGATAGCCGGCCTCCTCGCTGATACTGCCCCACTCGGGCTCCTCGCCGTAGCCGTTCTGCTCGGCGACGTAGCGCAGCGGGTTCGACCAGCCGACGCCATCGACCACCGCTGCGAACAGATCCGGACGCTCGGTGAGCGCACGTCCCACCGTGATGCCGCCGGCCGAACGGCCGAAGATCGCCAGCCGCGCGGGCGCGGTGTACTTCTTCGCACACAGATCCAGGCACACATCGATCAGATCGCGCCACGTGTTGGGTTTGTTGGCGAGCTGGCCGGCCTTGTGCCAGTCGCGGCCGTATTCACCGCCACCGCGCACATAGGCGTAGCCGACGATGAAGCCCGCGTCCACCAGTGCGAGCGTGCGCGGGGTAAACGACGGGGTGTAGGCCACCGAGCCGTAGGAGCCGTACGCCCAGACCCAAGCCGGCGTGCGGCCGTCGAGTTTCAGCCCCTTCCGGTAGATGAGCGCATAAGGCACCTTCGTGCCATCGCGCGCAGTGCCGAACAGCCGCTGCGTCTCATACGGGCTGACATCAATCTGCGGCTTCGGGGTGAGGCCGGTCGCAGCCACCCGCCCGGCGCCATCCACCGACCAGATGTCGGCCGGCGCGAGCCAGCCGGTGAAGGAGAAGAGCCCGCCCTCATGCTCGGTGTCGGTCGCGAGCGCTGAGAGCGTGCCATCGAAGGGCAGCGCGATCTCGCGTACGCCCCCGTCGCGCCCGAGACGCTTGAGGCGCGCCAGGCCACCATCGAGCATGCGCAGGTACAGCCCGTCGCGCGCAAGGTGCAGGTCCTCGATCACCCAGTCACCTTGCGCGATCACCTCGACGGCAGCGCCGACGGCCGGAGACTGCAGGGACGAGCGCAGCACGCGGCCGCGTGGATACCCCTTGTTCGCAAGCAGATACAGCGACTGCCCGTCGATCTGCGCGTCCGTGACTTCATCCTCGAAGTCCGCCACCGTCACCCAGTGCGCCTTCTGCGCGAGCACGTCCGCGAGCGGCGCGATAAAGATGCGCATCTCGCTGCGCACGTCCTGCAGCAAGAGCAGCGCATAGCGGGAACCCTCGAAGGTCGCGATGTTGGGAACCTGGATGCGCTCAAACGGCACGCGCGCATCGAGGCCGCGTTTCATGAGGATTGGATCAGAGGCCGGGTCCGTGCCCAGGCGGTGGAAGCGCACCTGGCTGTCCAGATAACGCTCCGGCGTAGCCACTTTGCCGGTGAGTTGGTTGTAGAAGAAGCCCGTCCCATCATCGAGCCAGTGCGGGCTTGCCACCTCGGTGTTGGGAATCTGCTCGGCAAGATCGCCGCCGTCGGCGACGTTCAAGACGTGCAGGATCGAATCCTCACTGCCGTCCTTGGACAGCCCGTAGACCACGCGCGCGCCATCGTTGGAGGCCAGCCACCAGTCAAGCGACAGATGCCCGTGCGCACCGGACTTGCGCGTCGGGTCGATGAGCACGCGGCGGCGCCCGTCTTGCTCGACGAACAGCTTGAAGTTATCCGCACCGACCGGGCGCTGCTCAAAGAAGAGCTGGCCGCCGGCGCGCTGCACGTCGCGCGTGACGGCCGTGTCGCCCGAGAGCTGCTGGATGCGCTGCAAGAGCGCCGCACGGCCGGGAATCGTGTCGAGCACGGCCCGTGCGTGGGCATTCTGGCCCTTGAGGAACGGCAGCCACTCCGGATCCTTGTCGTTCTCCATCCAGCGGTATGGGTCGCTCAGGGTTTCCCCGAAGTAGATGTCCTTGACCACCGCGACGCGCGCCACCGGCGCGGGCGGGATGGCGCCTGCGGCGCTCCTGGAGCGGCGCGCCAGCAAAGCGGTGGCGAAACCCCCGGCACCCAGAAACAGATGGCGACGATTGATCCCTGCCACGGCAACTCCTAATCCTCGACGAGGGTTCCCTGATGAAACAGGATTTTCCAGCCCGCCGCAGTGCGCCGCCAGATCGTGGCGCGGCGCGTACGACGCTCGCCCTGCAGCAGGGTGTAGGTGAGGAGGTAAACGTCCGCGGCGAGCGAGCGGCAGTAAAAGTCACTGGTTTCCCAGTGATCCTCGGGCGGCTCGGTGGCGCGCGCGGCAAGGGTCTTGAGCACGTACTGGCGGCTGTAGCGGCGTCCGGAGGCGCCGATTTCCCAGAAATCCTCGTCCACCAGTTCTTCGAGTGCGGCGCGCGAGCCGCGGTAGAGGGCTCCGTGGAAGATGGGCTCACGCGCGCGCAGTTCCTCAAGAACGGCGCGATCCTCACGGCGCGTGACGAGTTTCGGTTCCATGCGCGCCGCTCCGAGCCGAACCGGCGCGGCTACTGCGGCTCCGGCAGCCAGCGCACGTCCTGCTGCATCTGCTGCGCGACAAGGTCCACGTTGCCCCCGCGCGCCAGCACAGCGATGCTGCCGTTCTGCGCCGGCACGATGATCCCGTTCATGCCCGCCTCGCGGAAGCTGCGCGGACCTGTGACCTGCTCGTGCCGCAGGATGAGCACGGTCGCCGGGCCCTGCGCGGTCTGCACTACCAGGTGCGGCACGTAATGGCCGTGAAACCAGCAGCTCTGCGCGTAGGTGATCTTGTCGGAGGTCACAGCGAGCGTCACGCCCGCACGCTGGAGCGCCGCGCCGATGTCCTGCGCGCTCACCTGCTGGCTCAGCCAGCTCTCCGGTTCCGCCTGCACGTGCGCGACGACATCGCGTGCCAGCGTATCCGTCGGCCGCAGCAGCCACACGGCGAGCACGGCGACACTCGCTAACAGCACGCTCGCTGCGAGCGCCCACGGCCGCCACCGCTGCAGCGGCGCTGAGCGCCAGCGCCCGCCGCCGCTTCGCACGGCGTCCTCCGGCGGACGCTGCAGGGCGCGCTGGATGTTGCCCTCGAGCCCGAGCATCTCCTCACGAAACTGTGCGCATGCGGTACACGATTGCAGGTGCTGCGCGAGCTCCGGCGCGCTGCTGCGCGGCTCCGCGCCGATCAGGAGGCGGGCGTGCTCGCAGTTCACGCCTGACCCCCGGCGTCGCTCACGTCCGGCACGCCGGGCAGGCCACAGATGACGCGCAGCTTGTTGCGCGCCCGGAACAGGCGCGTCAGCACCGCGGTCGCGGACAGCGACAGCTCCTGCGCAATCTCTTCGGTGGAAAAGCCCCCCAGGACCTGCAGCACGAGCGGCTCCCGATACTCGAGCGGTAATTTCATGATTGCATGGCGCAGCGCAAACAAATCATCCTCGTTGTCCACGGAGGCCGGACCCGCGTAGGTTTCGGCAACCTCATCCAGAGGCACCAGCTCCAGGCGCTTGCGCTCGTAGAGCCGTGCATGTTCCCGACGCACGATGGTAAGCAGCCACGGCCGAGCCGCGCCCGCATCCTTCAGCGCCTCGCGGGAACGCCAGGCGCGTAGCAGGGACTCCTGCACGATGTCCTCCGCGATCGCCCGATCGCGCGCCAACCACTGGGCAAAACGCAACAGATCCGGGCGCAGCGACTCGAACAGTCGCGTGAGGGGCGCGCCCGAATCGTCTCCGGGCAGCCGCCCACCTACTGACAAGACCGGGGATTCAGGCTGGGGATTGCGCATGGCGTTGCGGCGGCCCGCACGCGATTATACGCATGCCCCGTTGGCAACTCCGGCAATATCGCGTCAGGCCGACCGGTCCAGTCGGCCGAGCGTTGAATCAACCGCGACAGGAGCACCCGTGAAGTTTCTCGTGCAATGGCTGATCGAATGGCCCCGGCGCATCGCCCGGCACCTCAGCTGGCTCGCCCCCCTGTTCGCGCGCATCACCGTCGGCTGGGTGTTTCTGTGGAGCGGCTGGGGCAAGCTCAACGCCCTGCCGCAGGTCACGGAGAACTTTGTCGGCTGGGGTATCCCCGCGCCGCACCTGCTCGCCCCGTTCGTCTCCGGAGTGGAGTTCTTCGGCGGCCTGTTCCTGCTCATCGGGCTGCTCACGCGCATCTCCGCCGGCGCCCTCGGCATTACCATGATCGTCGCCATCCGCTCGGCGAAGTGGGCCGACGTCGACTCGCTGGAAACGCTGCTCGGCTTCGATGAGACCGAGTACCTCGCACTCTTCCTGTGGCTTGCCATCGCCGGCGCCGGGGCGCTATCGGTCGATCACTGGCTCGAGGGCTGGTTCCGGCGCCAACACGCGGGAACGCCGGCCGGACGCCTGGACTGACGCAAATCCTGGGGCGCCCCGGTCTTCTCGCTTACCCGGGCCTTACCCGGGGCAACTGAACGAGGGAAACATCCATGCGTTTGAAAAACTCCGGCGTGGCCGTCGCCACTGCCGCCGCCATGCTCTTCGGCACCGGACTGCTCAGCACCGCCGTCGCCGCTGACGCCCAGATTCACTGCACGGGCGTCAACTCCTGCAAGGGCCAGTCCGCCTGCAAGAGTGCCAACAACGCCTGCAAGGGCCAGAACTCCTGCAAGGGTCAGGGCTTTCTTGAGATGAGCAAGGCGGACTGCGACGCCGCCAAGGCCAAGGCGGGCAAGTAACTTCGCCCCTTGGTTCCCCGCGGCGCGCGCACGGATCTTCAGCTGAGCGCGCGGCCACCCCCGGTGCGACGGCCCCGCAGCTGCCGCACCGGGTTTCTTCAGCGGCTCGGCGGCACGCCGTCAAAGAAATCCACCACACCGCTTTCGACCGAGTACTCCGCGCCCACGATGAGCAGGCCTTGGTTGCGGATGAGCTGCTCAAGCACCTGCGAGCCGTGGCGCAGGTGATCGGCCGACATGCGGATGTTGGCGCGCACGGCGCGGTGCTCGAGCTCGGCGCGATTGTGCGCGGTGCCGTCGAGCAGGTCCTCGACCGCCGGGCGGATGCGATCGACGATGGAGCTTAAGTTACGCGACTGCTCGCGCCACGGGCGCGCCAGTTGCTCGAGCGTCGTATGGATCGCGCCACAGTTGGAATGGCCGAGCACCACCACGAGGCGCGTGCCGAAGGCCTCCGCGGCAAACTCGACGCTGCCCACCTGCGAGGGTGCGACGATATTGCCGGCGACGCGAATGACGAACAAATCCCCCAGGCCCTGATCAAACACGAGCTCGGCCGGCACGCGCGCGTCCGAGCAGCCGAGGATGATGGCGAACGGTGCCTGCTCGGCGGCGAGCGCGCGCCGCCGCGCGCTGGTATCACCCTCATCGCGACGCTGCTCGCTGACGAAGCGGTGGTTGCCCTCGCGCAGCGCCTGCAGCGCTTCGTGTGCCGAGATCATGCGGCGGTGTCTTTCGGTGGATGAACTTGCGCGGAATATACCCGATCCGCCGCACAGTGCGGGGCGTGCGCTAGGACCGCGGCCGCCGGCCGCGCGTTGGCTGCGCCTGCAGCGGATCTTCGGGCCAGTAGTGCTTCGGATAACGTCCACGCATGTCCTTGCGCACCTCGGCGTAGGCGCCGCGCCAGAAGCTCGCCAGATCGCGCGTCACCTGCAGCGGCCGCTGCGCGGGGGAGAGCAGCTTGAAGGTCACCGCGAGCCGCTCGCGCCCCAGGCGCGGCGTCGTTGCGAGCCCGAACACCTCCTGCAGCCGCACCGCGACCATGGGCGCGTTCTCATCCAGATAATCGACGCGCACGCGCGCGCCTCCCGGGAGCGTGAGGTGCGTCGGCGCCCACTCCTCAAGCTCGCGCTGCTGCTGCCAGCTCAGTTGGGCGCGCAGCGCATCCCCCAGCGCGATGCGGGCGAGGTGCTCGCGGCGCGTCACCCCCTCGAGCCAGGGCGCGAGCCACGCATCAAGCTGCGCCGTGAGCGCCTCGTCGGACAGGTCCGGCCATGCCGCCGGTAACTCCGCTGCGAGCGTGGCGCGCACGAAGCCGACGCGTGCCTGCAACTCGCGCGTGTCGCGCTCCCAGGGCAGCGCCTCGAGGCCCAGTTCGCGCACGCCGGCCAGCATCGCCGCACGCGCAAGCTCGGGCGGGATGTGCGGCAGCGGCTGCTCCTCGAGCAGCAGCTCATCGAGCATGACGGTACGGCGCGCGCTCACCGCTTGCTCGCGCGAATCCCACGCCACGCTGTCGCGGCGCACCAGTTGCGTTGCGAAATGCTCGTATAGGTCCGCGCGTGCCAGGGGCGCGGCGAGGAGAATGCGCGCATCGCGCTCGGTGTCATCCAGGTCCACCGCGACGATGAACTCCTGGCGCGCGAGCCCCTGGGCGGTCGCAAAGTGCGCACCGCGCCCGCTCGTGAGCGCGTAACGACCCTCCCCGCCTGCGCGGCGCCGGCCGATGCGATCGGGGTACGCGAATGCGAGTAGCAGCCCGGGGGTCGCCGGCTCAGCGCCCGGCGGCGCCGCAGCCGCGCCGCTCTGCACCTGTCGCTCAAGATCGCGTGCCACGCGGCGGGCGCGCTCGAGCGTGCCGCGGTCGGCGCCGGCGCCGGCAGGTGCCTCCCCGCGCAGCAGTTCCAGACGCGCGCGGATGTCCGTATCGGGCGCGCCGGCGCGCAGCAGGTCGCGCTCGGAGAGCACGGCGGCGAGTGGCGCGGCGAGGGCGGTTGCGCCGAGCTCGCGGGCACGCAGCAGCATGTGCGCCAGACGCGGGTGCAGTGCGAGCCGTGCCAGCTCGCGCCCGTGCGCGCTGATGCGCCCCTCGGTATCGAGCGCGCCCAGACGCCGCAGCAGAGCGCGGGCGCTGGCGAGCAAGGCGGCGCGCGGCGGATCAAGCCAGCGCAGCGCCGCGGCATCGCGTGCGCCCCAGCAGGCGAGCTCGAGGGCGAGCGGCGCCAGATCAGCCTCGAGAATCTCCGCGGCGGTGAAGGGCGCAAGCGCGGCGTGCGCGCCCGCGCCCCAGGCGCGATAGCACACCCCCGGCGCGCTGCGGCCCGCACGCCCCTGACGCTGCTCGGCGGAGGCGCGCGAGATGCGCTGCGTTTCCAGGCGGCTCATGCCGGTCACCGGGTCAAAGCGTGCGCGGCGCACGAGCCCGGAATCGACCACCACGCGCACGCCCGGGAGGGTAAGACTGGTCTCGGCAATGTTGGTGGCGAGTACGACCTTGCGTTGCCCGGGTGCGGCCGGCGCGAGCGCTGCATCCTGGGCCTCCCCGGAGAGCTCCCCGAAGAGTGGCCGCACCTGTACCGCCGTGCCGAGCTCGGCGTCGGCGAGCGCGGACTGCACGCGCCGGATCTCGCGCGCTCCGGGTAGAAACACCAGCACATCGCCGTCCTCGTCGCGCAGCGCGCGCCCGATCAGCTGCACCACGCGCCGCTCGGGCGTCTCGCCCGAGCGCGCCACCGCACTGTCCGGCAGCAGCGGCGGCCCGGCGTCGAGGTAACGCGTACTCACCGGGAAAATGCGGCCCGGGGCGCTGATGAGCGGCGCATCACCGATGAGGTGCGCGACTGCCGCGCCGTCCAGGGTGGCGGACATCACGAGCAGGCGCAGCTGCGGATTTAAGTTGGCGCGCGCATCCAGGGTGAGTGCCAGACCGAGGTCCGCCTGCAGGCTGCGCTCGTGGAACTCATCGAAGATGACCAGGGCGACGTCTTCGAGCGCCGGGTCCTCCTGCAGCAGACGCGTGAGGATGCCTTCGGTCAGCACCTCGATACGCGTGGCGCGCGAGACCTTAGTATCCAGGCGCATGCGGTAGCCGACCGTGCGCCCGAGCGGCTCCCCGAGCGTGTGCGCCATGCGCGCGGCCACGGCGCGCGTGGCAAGCCGCCGTGGCTCGAGCATCAGGATCCGCCCGCGACTCGCCCACGTCTCTTCGAGCAGGGCGAGCGGCACCACGGTGCTCTTGCCAGCCCCCGGGGGCGCCTCGAGCACCGCCGCGCGCTGCGTCTCCAGGGCAGTGCGCAGCGCGCCGAGCGCCGCATCGATAGGCAGCCCCGACTTCACCAGATACGGACGCGCTCGGCCGGTGGCAGGTAGAGCTTGTCCGCCGGCTGCACACCGAAGGCGCTGTACCAGGCGTCCATGTTACGCACCACGCCGTTCACGCGGAAACGCGGCGGACTGTGCGGATTGCTGAGCACCTGCGCGCGCATCGCCTCATCGCGATTGATGGCGCGCCAGATCTGGGCGAAGGCGAGGAAGAAGCGCTGGTCGCCCGTGAGGCCGTCGCGCAGCGGCGCGGGCTGACCGTGCAGCGAGCGGTGATAGGCGTCATAGGCCACGGTGAGTCCGCCCAGATCGCCGATGTTCTCACCGAGGGTGAGTCGGCCGTTCACCTTCAGTCCGGGCAGCACCGTGAACTGGTCGTACTGCGCGGCGAGCGCATCGGTGCGCTGCTTGAACGCCTCCGTATCGGCCGCATCCCACCAGGTGTGCAGCACGCCGTGCGCATCGGACTTCGCGCCCTGGTCATCGAAGCCGTGCCCCATCTCGTGCCCGATCACCGCGCCGATGCCACCGTAGTTGACCGCCGCATCCGCGTGCGGGTCAAAGAAGGGCGCCTGCAGGATGGCCGCCGGGAACACCACCTCGTTGAAGGTCGGGTTGTAGTAGGCGTTGATGGTCTGCGGCGTCATGCCCCATTCAGCGCGGTCGGTCGGCTCATTCAGGCGCAGCACCTGGCGGCGCCAGTCGAACACCGAGGCGCGCACGTTGTTGCCGAAGGCGTCGCCCTTGACGATCGACAGCCCCGCGTAGTCACGCCACTCGTCCGGATAACCGAGCTTGGGATGGAACGCGGCGAGCTTCTCGAGCGCCAGTTTCTTGGTCGCGGGCGTCATCCAGGTGAGCTGCTCGATGCGCTGCGCGTAGGAGGCGCGCAGATTCTCAACCAGTGTGCGCACCTGCTCCTTGGAGGAGGCCGGGAAGAAGCGCGCGACGTACAACGCACCGACGGCTTCGCCGAGGTCGCTGTCGAGCGCTGCGACGGCGCGCTTATCGCGCGGGCGCTGCTGCTGCTGACCCTTGAGCGTGCGGCCGTAAAAGTCGAAAGTCTCCTGGTCAAAGGCCTGGGGCAGCACCGCCGCCATACTGACAAGATAGTGGTACTTGAAGTACGGCCGCCAGGTATCGGGGGGAACCTCGAGGAACAGTCGCCCGAGGGCCTGCACCGCATCCAGCTCACGCACGATGAACTGCGGCTGCGCGTCCACGCCCTCGGCCGCGAAGAGTGTCTCCCAGTGGAACCCCGGTACCAGCTGCTCGAGCTGCTCGCGGGTGCGCGGGTTGTAGGTCAGGTCGCGGTCGCGGCGCTTGGCCGCGGCCCAGTGGATCTTGGCAATGCGCGTCTCGACATCCAAGATCCCCTGCGCCTCGGCCTCCGGGTTCACCTCGCCGACGAGGGTGAGGAGGCGCGCGATGTGCGCACGGTACTTCTCGCGCAACGCGGTGTAGACCGCGTCGTCCTTCAGATAGTAATCGCGGTTGGGAAGACCGAGGCCGCTTTGCGTAATGAACACCGCATAGCGGTCCGGATTTTTCTCGTCGATCGTGATGTCAACGTGCAGCGGCGCGGTGAGCGCCAGATCCGGCCGCCCCATGAGGCGCGTGAGGTCGTGGTGATTCTTGGCCGCCGAGATCGCATCAATACCGGCGCGGGCCGGCTCGATGCCCTTCTGATCAATGGCCGCGGTATCGATGAAGGCGCGGTAGTAGTCGCCCACCTTCTGCGCGTTACTGCCCTCGGGCGCGCTGGCCGGCAGGTTCTGCACGAGGCTGAGCACCTGCTGCGTCGAGCGCTCGTCGAGCTCATCGAAGGAGCCCCAGCGGTTGCGATCGGCAGGGATCGTATGGCCCTCGAGCCAGTGCCCGTCCGCGTAGCGATAAAAGTCATCCCCCGGCTTCACCGCAAGATCGCGCGCCGCGAGATCCAGACCCCAGGGGGGAATCTGCGGCCGCGGTGAGCGCCGCAGCGCCAGCCGGGCGGCGTCGGTGATCGGCTCGCGGAGGGCGCATGCGTCGCAGGCCGCAAGGCATCGACGCGCCGCAGCAGCCGGGAATGGCCGCGCCGCGCGCAGCGCGCGCAGCGCTCCCACGCCGAGCAGCCCGAGGGCCTGGAAGAACTGATAGCGCACGGCCGTCTCCCACAGCTGCAGGCGCTCGGGCGCGAGCTGTGTCTTCAGGGCGTGCGCGCCAAAGGCGCCGCAGACGGTGGCGAGCGCGAGCAGCACGCCGGCGGCGGCGAGCGTGCGCGCGCTATTCACCGTGCGGACCGAGGAAGGGCTTGATCAGATCGAGCGGCAGCGGAAAGACAATGATCTGGGTTCTTTCGTGCGAGATGTCGGCGAGCGTTTGCAGGTAGCGCAGCTGCAGCGCGCTCGGGGCTTTCGCGAGCGACTGCGCCGCCTCAACCAGCTGCTGGGCAGCCTGGGCTTCGCCTTCGGCATGAATGATCTTGGCGCGCCGCGTGCGTTCGGCTTCCGCCTGCTTCGCCATGGCGCGGATCATGCTCTCATCCAGATCGACGTCCTTGATCTCCACGTTCGAGACCTTGATGCCCCAGTTCTCCGTGGCCTGATCAAGGATGCGCGCCAGGTCGGCGTTGAGCTTGTCCCGCTGCGATAGGAGGTCGTCCATCTCGTGCTGGCCGACCACCGAGCGCAGCGTGGTCTGCGCCACCTGGCTCGTGGCATCGAAAGCATTTGCCACCTGGATGATGGCGCGGCCGGCGTCCACGACGCGGAAGTAGACGACGGCGTTCACCTTCACCGACACGTTATCGCGGGTGATCACGTCCTGCTTGGGCACGTTGAGCACGATGACGCGCAGGTCCATCTTGCGCATCTGCTGCGCAATCGGCCACACGAAGATGATGCCCGGGCCTTTCACGCCCGTGAAGCGCCCGAAGGTGAACATGACTCCGCGCTCGTATTCGTTCAGCACCCGCAGCGCGCTAAAGAGCAGCACCACCAGCAGCACGATCAGGGCAATTACGAAGGGCATGGGAGTCTCCGTGGGTGTCAGGTAATGCTCATTGCGGCTCGACCCACAATGTTAGCCCTTCCACCCGCACGATGCGCGCCTGCTGGCCGGCGCTGAGCGGCACGGCGCTGTGCGCCGACCACAGTTCCCCGCCGTAGCGCACGTGCCCGCGGCCGGTAAAGTCCGCGACCACCTCGGCGCTCGCGCCGAGCATGCCGCGCGTGCCGGTGACCACCGGGCGGCGCTGCGAGCGGCCGGCGAGATAGACGATGCCGGCGATCGTGAGGCCACCGGCGGTCGCGAACGCGGCGATCAGCGGCCGAGCGACGCGCAGACCCGGGACGTCGGAGTCAAAGAGGATCAGCGAGCCGACTACGAAGGCGATCAGGCCGCCGATCCCGAGGGAGCCGTAGGTGGGAAAGAAGAACTCCGCCACGATCATGCCGCTGCCGAGCCCGACGAGCGCCAGTCCGGCGTAGTTCACCGACAGGATCTGGAAGGCGAACAGCGCGATCAGAAGACAGATGCAGCCCACGACGCCAGGCAGCACAGCGCCGGGGTTGTAACCCTCCAGCAAGAGCCCCCAGATGCCGATCAGCATGAGGCCGTAGGCCACGGTAGGGTTGGTAATGACCGCGAGCAGCTGCGTGCGCCAGTCGGGGCTCACGTGCACCAGCGTCAGCGCGCGCGTGGCGAGTTTCACGGTGTGCTCGCCGATGCGTACCTCGCGGCCGTCGATGCGCGCCAGAAGATCCGGCAGGTCGCTCGCGATCAAATCGATGACGTGTTCCTTGAGCGCGGCGTTGGCCGACAGGCTCGCCGCGCCGCGCACCGCGCTCTCGGCCCACTCGGCATTGCGGCCGCGCAGCTCCGCCAGGCTGCGAATATAGGCCACCGCATCGTTGATCACCTTGTGCTCGAGTGTGCTGCCGGGGGCATCCGCCTTGCCCTCCTCTTTGGATTTCTCGGCGCCGGGCGGGTTCGGCTGCGGCAGGGGTGGTGCGGGCGATGACTCCCCGCCAATGGAGACCGGAGTCGCGGCCCCGAGGTTGGTAGCCGGCGCCATGGCCGCAATGTGGCTCGCGTACAGGATGTAGGTGCCGGCACTTGCGGCGCGCGCACCCGCGGGACTCACGTAACTCACCACCGGGATCGGCGAAGCCAGGATCGCACGGATGATGTCGCGCATCGCACTGTCGAGTCCGCCCGGGGTGTCGAGCTCGAGCACGATGAGGCGGCTGCCAGTGTTGCGCGCCGCTTCGATCCCGTGCACCACGTAGCGCGAAGTGGCAGGACCGAGCGGGCCTTGGATCTCGAGCACGGTGGCGCTGCCCGGCGCGGGCGGCGGCTCGCCGGAAACCTCGGCGCGCACCGTGGCCGCGAGCGCGAGTGCCCCGGCGGCGAACAGGCAGGCAAGTCGCGGGTGTCCCATGCGGAACACCCTACTCTTGCGCCGGCCGCGTCCGCAATTGCGGCACGCCGACAGGATGTTATGTGAGGACGCGGCAGTTCAGGAACGGGTGCCCGCGCCCGCTCGACTGCCCCTCAGGAGCGCTTCAGCGCGCGTCGGGCGCGCGGCGGAGGCGGTGTTTTCGGCAGGCCGGTGTGCTGCGTGCGAAACGGCTGGCGCTTGGTGCGCCGTGCCTGCGGGACAGCCCCGCCGCTGCCGGCGGGCTGGTAGGCGGGCACCAGCTGCTGGCGGGCGTTGCCGATCAGGTCCGCGCGGCCCATGCGGCGCAGCGCCTCGCGCAGCAGCGGCCAGTTGTTCGCGTCGTGGTAGCGCAGGAAGGCCTTGTGCAGGCGGCGGATCTTCAGGCCCTTCGGGACCAGCACGTCTTCGCTCGTGCGCGTGATGCGCTTGAGCGGATTCTTGCCCGAGTGATACATGGCAGTGGCGGTGGCCATCGGACCGGGCAGAAACGCCTGCACCTGGTCGGCGCGGAAGCCGTTCTTCTTCAACCACAGCGCCAGCTGCAGCATGTCCTCGTCGCTCGTGCCCGGGTGCGCGGCGATGAAGTACGGGATCAGGTACTGCTCCTTGCCGGCTTCCTTCGAATAGCGATCGAAAAGCTCCTTGAAGCGATCATAGGCGCCCACCCCGGGCTTCATCATCTTCGCCAGCGGTCCCTCCGCGATCGCCTCGGGGGCGATCTTGAGGTAGCCGCCGGTGTGATGCTGGGCGAGCTCCTTGACGTATGCGGGCGATTCGACCGCGAGGTCGTAACGCACGCCCGAGGCGATCAGCACCTTCTTGATGCCCGGGAGCGCGCGGGCGCGGCGGTACAGACGGATGAGCGGGGTGTGATCGGTGTTCAGATTCGGGCAGATACCCGGATACACGCACGAGGGGCGGCGGCAGGCACTCTCGATCTCGCGGCTCTTGCAGGCCAGGCGATACATGTTGGCGGTGGGACCGCCCAGATCGGAGATGACGCCGGTGAAGCCGGGCACCTTGTCGCGCACCTCTTCGATCTCGCGCAGCACCGAGTCCTCCGAACGGCTCTGGATGATGCGGCCCTCGTGCTCGGTGATGGAACAGAAGGTGCAGCCGCCGAAACAGCCGCGCTGGATGGCGACCGAGAAGCGGATCATTTTATAGGCCGGGATCTGCGCGTCGCCGTAGAACGGATGCGGGGCGCGCTGGTACGGCCGCTCGTACACCCAGTCCATCTCGCGGGTGCTGAGGGGAATCGGCGGCGGGTTCAGCCACACCTGCGTATCACCGTGACGCTGTACCAGCGCGCGCGCGTTACCCGGATTTGATTCGAGGTGCAGGATGCGCGAAGCGTGGGCATAGAGCACCGGATCGGCGGCGACCGCCTCGTGCGAAGGCATGCGGATGACGCTGCGCTCGCGGTCGATATTCTTCACACGCCGCACGAAGCGCACGACCTTCTCGGCCGCCGGCGGGGCCGCGCACGCTGTCGCGGCGGCCGCGGTCTCGGTGCGCTCCATCGCATACGGGTCTACCGGCGGGTTGAGCGGCCCCGGCGCATCCAGGTGCGTCGAGTCGATCTCGATCCAGTCCTCGGGCATGTCCTTGCGCGCGAATGCTGTGCCGCGCAGGTCGGTGAGAGCGCCAATCGCTTCGCCTGCGGCCAGGCGGTGGGCGATTTCGCAGATCTGCCGCTCGCCATTGCCATACACCAGCAGGTCCGCCTTGGCATCAAGGAGCACCGAGCGGCGCACCTTCTCCGACCAGTAGTCAAAGTGCGCGATGCGACGCAAGGAGGCCTCGATGCCGCCGATCACGATCGGTACGTCGCGATAGGCCTCGCGGGCGCGCTGCGCGTAGACGATGACGGAACGATCGGGTCGACGCCCGCCCGCCCCCGCGGGCGTATAGGCGTCATCGCTGCGCACGCGCCGTTCGGCGGTGTAGCGGTTGACCATCGAGTCCATGTTGCCGGCGGTGATGCCAAAGAACAGGTTCGGACGGCCGAGGGCGGCGAAATCCTGCGCGCTGTGCCAATCCGGCTGCGCGATGATGCCGACGCGAAAGCCCTGCGCCTCAAGCACGCGCCCGACGATGGCCATGCCGAAACTCGGGTGATCGACGTAGGCATCCCCGCTGACGATGATGACGTCGCAGCTGTCCCAGCCGAGCAGGTCCATCTCTGCGCGCGACATGGGCAGAAACGGGGCCACACCGTAGCGCGCGGCCCAGTGCCTGCGGTAGCTGTAGATGTCGCGTGCCGGCTGCATAGGGCCGTGAATTAGACCAGATCCAGCGCCCCGCGGTCATGTTTCCCCGACGACCGGGGCGCTCGAGCTTTACTCGCGCTGCCGCCCGCGCCGTGGCGCGGCGCCGAGGTATGGCGGTTGATTGTTACCAAGTTACCTTGGTACCATATATCCCATGAAGGAAATCACCCGCACGCAAACCGGGGTGCGTTTGGAGAGCCGTCTGCTGAAGGTTCTCAAGGCGCTCGCCACCGAGCTTGACCTGTCGCTCGGGGATCTGCTGGAGGGGGTGGTGCTGCACGCCTTCGAGGGCAAGGCGCCTTTCTCCGCGGCCACGCTCAAGAAGATCCGCGCACTCAAGGCGGTCTACGGGCTGGAGCTCGTGGCGCGCGACTCGCACCAGCTGCGCGAGGCCGGCGCGGATGAGCGCTGAGGGGCAGGAGCTGCAGCGCTTCGTGCGTGGGCAGATCGCCGCGGCGGATTTCGGGCACCGCGAGCACGTGCGCATGGCGTTTCAGATGCTGCTACACCATGACTTCGCCGAAACCGTCCTGCATTTCTCCCACGCGCTGCGGGCCATGGCGCAGCAGGCTGGCCGGCCGCAGAACTTCAACCAGACCCTGACGATCGCCTCGCTGGCACTGATCGCGCAGCGCATGCAGCGCGCCACGGGCGCCGATTTCGCCGCCTTTGCCGGCGCCAATCCGGATCTGTTTGAGAAGGCGCTGCTCGCGCGCTGGTACCGACCCGAGCAGCTGAGCTCCGCATTCGCCCGCCGCAGCTTTCTCCTGCCGGATCCTGGCTCATGAACGCGGTGTGCCGCGTGAGCCCCAAACCCTCTCAATAAAGCAGTGATCCTTGCCGCTCGCGCTGCCAGGCGGACTCGTCGGCGATCGCCAGCCGGTCAAGGTCGGCCGGCGTTGCGAGAGGATCGTCGACCCACTGGCGCAACAGTTCGCTGCCGTTGATGACGTCGATCGCAAGGCGCCCTTCTTCGTACTCGTAGGGGAAGTCGCGCCACAGCGGATAGTCGGGACGCAGTTTGCGCAGCGCCTTGAAGACGAGTGCGAAGAGCCGCCAGGGCCGGAAACGGTCGTGCTGGTAGTAGGCCGGATCTTCCACGTGCACCTGCAGACCCGCGCACCGCTTGCCGGCGTGCTTGTGAAACGTGGGCTCAAACCAGCAGGGACGCAGGCGGCAGCCACTAAGCCATTGCGGCGCAAGCGCGTGCATCTGGGTGAGCAGCGCGGCCACGTCCAGGTCGGGCGCGCCGAACAGCTCCAGCGGCCGCGTGGTGCCGCGCCCTTCTGAGAGCGTCGTGCCCTCGAGCAGGACCGAACCGGCATAGCAACGCGCCATCCACAGGTTCGGTGCATTCGGGCTCGGATTCACCCAGGTGCGCTCCCCGAGTGGCCAGCCGTAGCCGGGCGCTGCGAGCGGCGCCCAGCCCTGCATGGGTACGACCTGACAGTCGACGTTCAGGCGCAGAGAACTGACAAACCAGCGCGCCAGCTCTCCCATCGTGGAACCGTGCCGCATGGGCAGGGGGCCCGCGCCGACGAAGCTCTCCCATCCCGGTCGCAGTGCAAGTCCCTCCACCACTCGGCCGGCGGGGTTAGGGCGATCCAGCACCCACACGCTCTTGCCGGTGCGCGCCGCCACCTCGAGCACGTAGCGCAGCGTTGTAATGAAAGTGTAGATGCGGCAGCCCAGATCCTGCAGATCGACGAGCAGCACATCGAACGCCTCGAGCATCGCCGCACTCGGGCGGCGCACCGGGCCGTAAAGGCTGAACACCGGCACACCGTGCACCGGCTCCACGTAGTCCGGCGACTCGATCATGTTGTCCTGCTTGTCCCCGCGCAACCCGTGCTGCGGACCCAGCGCCGCACTCAAGTGCAGCCCGGGTAAGGCGGCCAGCGCATCGAGCGAGTGCGTCAGATCGCGGGTCACGGAGGCCGGGTGCGCCAGCAGCGCCACGCGCCGTCCCAACAGGGCTTGGCGCAGCGCGGGCTCCTCGAGCAAGCGGTCGAGGCCGGTCTTCACGGGGCGCGCAGTTGCAGCATAAACGCATCGCGATGATGAAAATCCGGCTTGCCGGGCGCGTGCCGCAGCGCCCAGTACGCCAGGCGGCCGGCATCATCCTCGACCACCGCCGCGAGCGCCAGTCGCAGGCGCGGTGCAGCGGCCAGGTCCACCAATCCGGCAAGATCGAGCGTCGCGGCGAGTTCGAGGCACCCAAGATCACTCTGCACGCGCAGGCGCGGCGCCTGCGCGAGCGGCGCGGGCGCCATGCCGCGGCGGTAATCCTCGAAGCGGTACGCCGCCCAGGCGAGCGCGGGTGAAAAGTTGAATTCGTAATAGCCCGCCGCCCCTGCAGGCCCCACGAAGACCTCAAAGCAGGTGTGCCGCCACAGCCCATCCGTGCGGGCGGCGCGGGGCGCATCGGGCAGACGCACGCGGCCCATGTCGCCCTGCAGCGCGTACCGGCAAACAAGCTGCGCAGGGGCTGCGAACTGCGCCTCCACGGCGATGGCTGCAACCGCAGGACAGGCGCAGTCGGGGTGAGCCAGCAGCACGGAACGCTGTGCGTCCTGCACCACCACGAGCGCGCTCGACTTCAACTGCGCAGCCACGCGTGCAAGGCCTCCGTAACCGCCTGCGGGCGCTCGAGCGTCGAGAGGTGACCGCAGTCCGGGACGACCACGAGCCGCGCGCCAGGAATGCCGTCGGCAATCTCGGCTGCGCGCTCCGGAGGCGTGAGCTGGTCGCTGTCACCCACCAGGACCAGCGTGGGACAGCGGATGGCCGCGAGCGTTGGGCGCGAGTCGATGCGGGTCATGTTGGCGGTCTGCTGTCTGAGATACCCGGCCACACCGACCTCGGTGCCCATAAGGCGCATCAGCTCGCGCAGCGCCGCATCCTCCCGGCGGCTCGGATGCACCACCCGCGCAAACAGTGCGTCGATCACTTCGACGAAACGCCCGCTGGCCGCAAGGTCCATCTGCGTGCGCCGCACGGCGCTGACTTCGGGGCTATCCGCGCGCGCGGCGGTGTCAAGCAGCGCCACGCGGGCGACGCGCTCAGGGGCCTGCCGCAGAATCTCAAACGCGACGTAGCCGCCCATCGAAAGGCCAGCGAGGGCGAAGTGCGGTGGCGCCTCGGCGAGGATGCGCCGCGCCAGGGCCGGCATGCTGTCATCGCGCGTGTGATTAGCGACCTGTACGGCGCCATTCGGCCAGAGCGCGCCGATCTGGTGTGCGTACAGGCGCGCCGAAGCCAGTAATCCGGGAACCAGGACAACGGGCAGAAGCTCGCTCACGGCCGGCAGCGTAACATGTGCACATGAAACATCGCAGCGCGCCCCTCCTCGCTATCCTGGTGAGCACGCTCGCCTGCGCCGCGCCGCAGGTGCCGCCTGTACCTGCGACCTTGACGGACGGCGCCGCAGGCCGCTTTGCCGGCCTTGCGCTCAAGTGCCTGCACCAGGAATATCCAAATCACGTCTCCCACACGCTCAACAGCGATGCGGATGCGCGCCCGCCACGTGAGCTGACGCCGGCGTTCTACGGCTGCCTCGATTGGCACTCCGACGTGCACGGGCACTGGCTCCTAGTACGACTGCTGCGCCTCATGCCGCAGGCGCCATTCGCCGCGCAGGCGCGCAGCGAACTTGCGCGCAGCTTCACGGCGGAAAATATCGCCGCGGAGACCACTTACCTCAAGGGCGCGGGACGCGCCTCCTTTGAGCGTCCCTACGGGCTGGCGTGGCTCCTGCAACTGGCGGCGGAACTGCACGCCTGGGACGATCCAGACGCGCGCCGCTGGTCATCAACGCTGGCGCCACTGGAGACAGAAGCCGCCGCACGCATCGAAAGCTGGGTCCCCAAGCTTCATTACCCGATCCGCATCGGCGAGCATGATCAGACGGCCTTTGCGTTCGCTCTGGTGTGGGACTGGGCGCAGATCGTTAATGATGACGCCATGCGCGCCGTGCTGCGTGACGCGGCGCAGCGTTTCTACCAACACGACCGCAGCTGCCCGCTAAGCTACGAGCCCTCGGGCGAGGACTTTCTCTCCCCGTGTCTCGCCGAGGCGGATTTCATGCGCCGCGTACTCGAACCGCAGGCATTCGCAGTCTGGCTGTCGGCATTCCTGCCACAGATCCCGAAACGAGCAGCCGGCACGAGTCCCATCCCATGGCTCGCGCCGGGAGTGGTCACCGATCGTGCAGATCCGAAACTCGCTCACGTCGACGGGCTCAACCTGAGTCGGGCCTGGATGCTCGAGGGCATCGCTTATGGCCTGCCTTCAGGTGACTCCCGCATCCCGGTACTGCTCAGCGCGGCGAACGAGCACGCCGCGGCGGCACTGCCGGCCGTCACCGGGGAATACTACGAGGGTGGACACTGGCTCGGGACCTTCGCGGTCTATCTCACAAGCCACGCAGGATTGCCTTCCAAGCGGTAGGGGAACACGCTTGTGGAAGTGGTGTAGCGAGGCCGTGCCGCGCGCGCATAACCTGACCGAACTGCCGCGATTCAACGCGGCGCTTCGCTCCCCCCATTCGCAAGGCCACGAAACATGAAGCGCGCTACTACTTCTCGCAAATCTTTAACTAACCTTTCCAGGGTACGGAAAACGATAGACGCCGATATAGTGCGCGACGGCGACGCGCCGGAGTGGACCCCTGAAATGTTCGCGCGCGCCGTCGCGCGTAAAGGCCTGAAGACAGTCCCAAAGAAGGCGCTTCTGTCTCTTCGAATCAACTCTGACGTGATCGAATGGTTTAGGAAACAGGGTGCTGGATATCAGTCCCGAATGAACGCACTGCTACGCGCGTACATGGAAGCGCATAAGTGATTCGCGCTCTGACTAAGCGCTCCAGGCGCGATCGTTAGACGGCACTTGATGCGGCTAGGGGTGGCTCCGCTTCTTAGGACAGATTTCTCTTTCGGATAAGTGGATGCGGCTGGGCGGTTGATGATGATGGTCTGTTCGTTCTTTGTTAATCGTACACCCGAAGCGCAGCCTGCCGCCGCAGGCGGCAGAAGCTCTTTGGGTTTTGGGTTCGACGTCATGGCTCAGGCAGCGACCGGGATCGAGGCGGCGAGTGCCTCGAAGTACACCTCGTCCGGTGTCCGGTACTCGAGGGACTGATGAGAACGGCGCGCGTTGTAGAAGCTGAAGTATCGGGTGAGGCCCGTGCGCGCCTCGGTGCCATTCGCATACGCGCGCAGGTAAACCTCCTCGTACTTGACGCTGCGCCACAGCCGTTCGATGAACACGTTATCGATCCAGCGGCCCTTGCCGTCCATGCTGATCGCAACGCCGGCGTTCTTGAGGCGTTCGATCCACTCCTCGCTGGTGAACTGCGATCCCTGGTCGGTGTTGAAGATCTCAGGGGGCCCGAACTTCGCCAGGGCCTCCTCGAGCGCCTCCACGCAGAAGTCCGCGGTCAGCGTGTTCGAAAGCCGGAAGGCCAGTATCTTGCGGCTGGCGACGTCCAGGATGGCAGCCAGATACATAAATCCGTGGGCCATCGGCAGATACGTGATGTCGCTCGACCACACCTGGTTCGGCCGTTCGATCACAAGACCCGAGAGCAGATACGGGTAAATCCCCGCACCCCGTGCCGGAATGCTGGTGCGCGGACGGCGGTACTGCGCCTCGATGCCCATCCGGCGCATCAGCGTCCTCACGTGCCGGCGGCCGACCTCCTGGCCTTCACGCCTCAGCGCGTCGGCGAGCTTGCGGGAGCCGAAGAACGGCAGCTCAAGATGCAGCTCGTCGAGCCGACGCATGAGCGCAAGATCCCGCTCCGGCAACGCTCGTGCAACGTAGTACACGCTCGAGCGGCTCAGCTCCAGAAGCTTGGCCTGGCGCTTCACCGCCACCTCAGCGCCCCGCTCAATCATCGCTTGCCGCTCGGACCGGGGAACTTCCCGAGCGCGCCTTCTAAAAAATCCCGTTCCACGGTGAGCTCGCCGATCTTCTCGTGCAGCTCGCGGATGCGTTCCTTGCCGTCCGCCGCTATCGCGTTGCCGCCGAAAATCGACGCGGCCTTCTCCAGCAACTCCGTCTTCCAGCTCGTCACCTGGGTGGGATGCACCTCATGGTGAGCAGCAATCTCCGCCACCGTCTTCTCACCCCGGATCGCTTCCAAGGCCACTCGCGCCTTGAATGCCGCTGAATGGTTACGTCTCGGCCTTCTCATGGACTTCCCTCCGGTCATGCCCGGCCAGAAATCCACTTATACCCGTGTCCGAAAAACCGGAGCCACCTCTGCTCTTGGAGTCATACCGTGCACGTCTCAGCTTTCGTTAAGATCTTCTCGGGACGGGGAAGTCCCTTACATTCGTTAGATTGCCAGTGACCTTGGAGCCTCCGTCCTGGGCCTGCGCGTTTCCGATGGTCCGTGCCGGCGGTGTGTTTATCTTGATCATGGGTGTCGGCGTGGCCTTAGGGGCCGTTGTCCCAAAGAGACGCAGGTTGTTTCTTGTGTTCGGGGCTGTGGTTGCTACGATTGCCATTATCCTTTTGGCTGCTCGCCTTTCTGCTCCGTTCGGTACGCCGACTAGACTTCAGCTCTGGTTTCTCTTCGGCTCGATCGTTACTGAACGCTCTTGTTCGGATGGCTGTAGGATTGTATCGACTGGCAGGCGAGCGCTCCTTGCTCTTGGCTATCCTTTTTGCAGTTGGCCTGCATTTCTTGCCGATGGCCGTAGCCTTTGCTCCCGCCTGTGCGGCGCTCGGAGTGACGCTGTGCGCGTGTGCCGGCTTCGGCCTATGGCAGAGGCCTACGATCGGGTTAAACAAGCTATGGGCATTGGATGGCGTTCAAAATGGTATTCGGGGCAACCATGCTCTTGGCTCGCTGAACCGCATGTGGGCATCTAATGGCTACCGCAACGGCAACAAACAGAAAGCTGGTGTTGAAGATGTCCGTCTCCCTGGACGGCTTTGTCGGCGGACCGAACGGCGAGGTTGACTGGATATTTCGGACAATGGGCGAGTCTACCGGATGGGTCGTCGATACCCTTCGAAACGCCGGCGTGCACATAATGGGGAGTCGTACCTATTACGACATGGCGGCGTTCTGGCCGTCTTCGGACTCCCCGCTCGCCCGGGCGATGAATGACATCCCCAAGGTCGTCTTTTCGAGGAGCGGTATCAAGGACGGTAACGTGTTGGATCGGACGACGCGAGCGCTCGCCGATGCAAACAAAGATCGCATTGGCCACCGCACAAGCGTCACACCGACAGCAGCGGTGCTGCGGTCCTGGGTTGAACCCACGGTGGCCCGCGGAGATCTCGCGGAGGAAGTCGTCCGACTGAAGGAACAGCCGGGCAATTTTATCCTGGCACATGGAGGCGCCGGATTCGCCCGGAGCCTGGTCGCCTCCGGCCTCATTGACGAATATCGACTGGTCATTCATCCGGTTGTGCTGGGCCGAGGCCAACCGCTGTTCTCCGGACTGCGCAGCCCGGTTGACCTGCGACTAATCAGCGCGACCCCCTTCGGCTCTGGCGTCGTGGCAGCTGTCTACCAAGCGGCATGAACCGTCCGCGCGCGGACGTCGAGAATGACCCCGAGAGACAATAGTATGTCCACCAGCGGGCGCTTCTGTGGGGCCCCTCGCGGGTAAGCTCGTAATGGACCTAGGGGCAAATGGCACCTAACCAGCGGCTCGCCCGCGCGCGGCGCGGGAACCTGTGAGGGTGAGTCAAGGATCGAAGGACGGTGCCTTCGCCTGAGAACCAGAGCGTCGCGCGACGGTCAGCCTGACACCTCAGTGTCGCTTCGGGACGGGGAAGTCCTTATATTGGCTACGCATCTGGAATTGGCGAGGAATAGAGCTCGATGTCGTTTCCCCTCGAAGGTGGATGTGATTGCCGCGCGGTTCGGTACCGAATCGAAACCCCGCCGATGGTTGTCCATTGTTGTCACTGCCGCTGGTGCCAGCGCGAGAGCGGCGCTTCATTTGCCCTCAATGCGATGATCGAAAGTGCTCGCATTACTACATTGGGCGTCAAACCAGAGCTGGTGAGTACGCCGTCGCATAGCGGGCGCGGACAGCAAATTGCCAGATGCCAGGCCTGTCGAGTGGCATTGTGGAGTCACTACTCCAGTGCCGGTCCGGTGGTGAGCTTTGTGCGAGTAGGCACACTCGACAATCCTGATGTGTTGCCACCAGACATTCACATTTTCACGGCGTCGAAGCAGCCCTGGGTCGTGTTGCCGCCGGATGTACCTGTCGTACCGGTCTACTATGACCGACAGAAGTATTGGCCCCAGGAGAGCTTACGGCGGCTGGAAGCCATCGTACCGCTCATCGAGGAATATCGAAGATCAGATCGGCAATCCGGCGCCTAACCACTTTGGAGCGGTCGTGACAGAGAAAGTGAATCGGGCCGCGAGCACCAGAAGAGAGCGGGCGGCCGCTGAAGCTGATCGTGAAGCGGGCATTGCATGAAGCTCTCCGAGCTCTATGCGCAGCTACAGGACGCCTCAGACGACGTGATGAACTACACGTTGTTTCTTGCAGCTCCACACCCCACGCCCAGTGATAACGCCGACGTCCTGCTGTGTGCTGTCGGACGCGTGGAACTTAACTTTGATGCGAACGAAGCGCGGTTGTTTCCGGCATCTGACAGGGATGATGATTCAGTGCAACCGCTGCCAGATCTTGGAATGGTTGTGGAGAAGCTCCCTGCTGACGTCAGCGGCACGAATGACCTAGGTCTCGTCGTTGAACTTCCGCTCGATCGTGACGCGGCCGAACCGGACCCCGTTTCCTGGTCGGATCTCGAGGCGCTATACATCGGCGATAAGTCCCGAGAAGCGTGGCTGCTTGCCCGCCCGTTCTCAGAGTTCAAAAATGACGACTTGCCCGCCTGACACGCGTTGGGGCGGCCCGTGACGCAATAGAAGCGAGTGCGCCGCGAGCGCTCCGTGCTAGGTGCAAGCTCACCCAACGACCAATCAAAAGGCGAACTCATCATGCCCACTGGTACCATCCGACTTCACCGCGTGTTCCAGGCGAGTCCCGAGCGTGTCTATCGGGCGTTTTTGGAGGCCGACGCGATGGCCAAGTGGCTGCCGCCATACGGCTTCACCTGCAAGGTTCACCACCTGGATGCCAAGGTTGGTGGCACCTACAAGATGTCGTTCACAAACTTTGCGACCGGCGCTGGTCACTCCTTTGGTGGCGAGTATCACGAACTCGTGCCGTTCGAAAAGATCCGCTATACGGACCGGTTCGACGACCCGAACCTGCCCGGAGAAATGTACACGACCGTGACTTTGAAGCCCGTGTCGTGCGGAACTGAGCTTCACGTACTGCAAGAAGGGGTGCCCGAAGCGATTCCAGTGGAGATGTGCTATCTCGGCTGGCAAGAGTCGCTCGCACAACTTGCGAAGCTCGTGGAACCGGAGATTCCGGGCTAACGAGCAAGCCGGGCGAGCCTCTCCGACGCAAGGTACGGCTGCGGGCGGTCTGAGTTCGGCAGCAGGAGCGATTCTCGCCGCGACGCTCTTGCAACTGGCTCTGACCGGGGCGTGGCCGGGCATTCGCCTACGGGAAAAAGTTGGTCGGGGAGGGCGACACCCGCCTGCGCCGGGCGGCAACTTGACGGCGCGAACCGGAAGGTACATTTATAGCGACGCGGAATCATTGCTCGGGCGCGCGGAGAACACGTATGTACCATCATGGGTGGGGTCCGTCCTGGCTGATCTTAGCGGCGATTGCGGTTGTGCCCTTCTGGCGCATCTGCAAGAGAGTTGGCTATTCCCCCTGGCTCAGCCTGCTGGTGCTGGTGCCTTTGGCCAATTTAATCTTCATTTACTATCTTGCGTTCGCCGAATGGCCGTCGGAAAAGAAGACGACGGCCGCCTAGGCTCCACTACCGTTTAACCTGCGCTTGGAGCGGTTGTGACACTCAGGCGGAGGGCGCCCGCAAGGACGGTGCGTCGGCGCGCTCCTGGTGCGGCGAAGGTCGCCCGATCGCGCTCTTCGTCAGGCCCCAAAGCCGCCGCGCCATCGACGTTCATTGCCACCTGTCACTGCGGTCGCGTCCGCATTCGCGTGCGGCGAGCGCCGCGGACCGTGACCTCCTGCAATTGCTCAGTCTGCCGTCGGTACGGTGCACTTTGGGCGTATTACGCGACTGGCTCGGTTCACATTCAAGCGCCGAAAGGCGGGCTGTCGCGTTACGCCTGGCGCCGTAAGATTCGCGCCTACTTTCGCTGCAACACCTGCGGTTGCGTCACGCACTACCAGTACATAAAAAAGTGGGGCAGCGGCACCGTAGGCGTAAATGCGACCAACTTCGAACCGGATGTACTGCAGGGAGTGCGCGTTCGCAAGCTCGACGGTGCCTCCACTTGGACGTGGAAGTATCTCGAGTGAGCGTGCGCCACCGGCTGACGCGCCTGACAAACTTTTCCGCGGCCTAGAAGGGTTGCCCTTGTCGTGTGAGCGCTGGAAAAGTTTAGGGGCTCGGGCCGCACGTCGCTAGCGTGCTGCCCGCTCACCACTCTTGCTCGGTAAAATGACAGCATGAAGGAATACAGCTGCGCCTCGATGATCCGTGCGTCACAGGGGGCGGTGTGGGCCCTGCTGACCGACGGTGCAGGGTATCGAGAGTGGAACCCGGAGATCGTCCAGGTCGATGGGCGCATCGGACGCGGGGAGCGCATCACAGCGCACGTACGCCTCGGCGACGGCGCGGTACGAAGAGTGGCGCTTCGCGTCAGTGCACTTGAGCCGCCCAACCGTATGGAATGGACGGAGGGTTTGCCGCTCGGCTTGTTCGTCGGCCGACGGTTGTTCACTTTGACTGCCTGCGCGGGCGGCGTGGAATTTCGGCTGCACCTGCGCATGAGTGGGCTGTGGCGCCGCTGATCCTCAAGTCGGTCGGCGATCGCCAAGTGGAAATCGACACCTTCAGCACCGCCCTCAAACTGCGCTGCGAAAACATTCGCCCTTAAGACAGGCCAGCATCAGCGGAGGAACTCATGAAGGTGCCTGCATTGATCGGATCTCTCGCGGGGATGGTTTGCTTTTGGCCTCGGGGTCGCCACGGCTCAAGTGGTACAAAACTCATCCGACTCCCCGCAGCGTGTTGAGCAGAAACGAACGGACCTGACGGGTGCGCCGGAGATGGAAGTCATCGCTTCGGTGGCTGAATACAGGCCAGGAGACTCCCTGGCACTGCATAGCCACCACGGCGTGGAAGCGGCGTACGTCCTGCAAGGTGCCAGCGTGCAGTACACCGGAAAGGCTCCGGTCACTTTGCCCACCGGCGCTGCGGTCTTGAACCTGCGCGACGTGCCACATGCGGGCTTTACAGTCGTCGGCGGCATGTCGCTCAAGCTCTTCACGGTGCACATCGTCGACAAGGGCAAGCCGCTCTATGTTTTCGCGCCCTAAGGCACGCGGCGCACGCCGGCCCAACTCTGCGCGGTAAGGGGCATATGAGTGATGCTGACTTTCGGCTCGTGGCAATCCTGCGCATTGCCTATTACGTCTCGGCCAGCGCGGGCCGCCTTGCGCTGCCGGATGCCATCGCGCGTACCGACTATGCCGCTTACCGCTCGAGCTTCGGCGCGCAAGATCTGCAGGCGGTGCTCGCGGTCCATCCCGCCCTGATCGAGGAGTGGCTCACCTACTCGGACGATAAGCGCACGGACGAGGGCTGGTACGTGCTGAGGGATGGGGAGATTGGTGAGCTGAAGAACCCCACATCGCAGCGCTCCTACGCCTCGATCCAGGAGGCGGTCGCGCAATTTATCGTGCGGGAACTGGATTTCTGGGCGGGCTTGAATGTCTGACACTTCCGCTTCCGTTACGGTGCCGACGGAACCTTCGTCGAGGACTAAGCGGTCGCGCTTCTGCGCGGTTGACGCCGGCGGCCGCCCACCCCCATCGTTATGGTTGCTACGCCACGCATCAACAGAGCGAGAAATATCGTGTCGAAACTGCGCGTCCTGAACTTCGCGATTTCCCTCGACGGTTATGGCGCCGGGCCGAACCAGGATCGGCAAAATCCGCTCGGCGTTCACGGCCCTGAGCTGATGGAGTGGTTTTTCCACACACGCGCGTGGCGCAAGATTCATGGCCAGGAGGATGGAGAGACCGGCGTCGATAACGGCCTCGCCGAGCTGGGCTTTGCCGGAATCGGCGCCTGGATTCTCGGGCGCAACATGTTCGGCCCGGTCCGGGGCCCCTGGCCGGATGAGAGCTGGAAGGGCTGGTGGGGCGAGGAGCCGCCCTATCACACCCCCGTGTTCGTGCTGACGCATTACGCCCGGGCACCGCTCAAGATGGCGGGCGGCACGGAGTTTCGCTTTGTCACCGGAGGCATTCACGCCGCGCTGGCCGAGGCAACTGCCGCGGCAGACGGTCGCGACGTGCGCCTCGGGGGCGGCGTTGCCACCGTCCGCGAGTATCTGCGCGCCGGCCTGATCGACGAGCTGCACCTGGCCTTCCGGCCGGTGTTACTCGGTTCCGGAGAGCAGCTCCTGCACGATATCGATATGCGCGCTTTGGGCTATGAATGCGCGATGCATGTTGCAGGTGAACGCGCGACCCACGTCTTTCTGCGCAAGCGCGCGTGAGGCGCTGGGTGGGTCGATTAACCTACTGAAACGGATGCGACGGCACGCCCTTCTGCGCGTATTTCCCGGACCGGTTTGCCTGAGAGCGAGGCAGCACTGACGGCACCGTAAAGCAGAAACGCGCGCCGGGGCCGGGGTCGCTTACGGCCCACAGATGGCCGCCGTGCGAGGCGATGATCGACCGACTCACCGACAGGCCCACGCCCAGGCCGTTGGTCTTGGTCGAAAAAAATGCGTCGAACACACTCTCCAGATCGTGCGGCGGGATGCCCGGCCCACCGTCGGTGACACAAATAAGAGCCGCCGCGTCCTCATTCATCTCGGTGCTCACGAGCAGCCGGCGATTCTTCGGTGCGACCGCCGCCATCGCTTCGCAGCCATTGATGATCAGGTTCAGCAGCACCTGCTGCAGCTGCACGCGGTTGCCCTCGATCGATGGCAGACCGGATGCGAGCGTGGTTGCCACGGCGACGCCTGCGAGCCGCAGCTCGCCATTAACCAGCCTGAGAACATCGCGCACCAGTTCATTGACATCCAGCGATTCGAAGCGCGCTTCGCCTTTCTTTAGAAGGGCGCGCAATCCGCTTATGACTTCACTGCCGCGCTCGCCGTCCTGCACTACGCCCCGCAGAACCTCGCGGATCTGCTCGAGATTCGGATTCTCATTTCCCAGCAGCCGCTGCGCGACCTGTGCATTGGTGAGAATCGCCTGCAGAGGCTGACTCAGTTCGTGTCCCATGGAAACGGAGAGCACGTTGAGCATGCTCACGCGAGACAGATGCGCAAGCTCGTGGCGCTGACGGGCGATCTCCTGCGTCGTGCGCACGCGCTCGCTGACATCGAAGGACACCCCGCGCACCATCACCGCGTTGCCGCTGGCGTTGCTCTCAATGCGACAACGCGTGGCAATCCAGCGTGTACCGCCTCCGGGCAACACCACCTGGCATTCCCGTTGATACGTGCCCCTCGCATCGCGCGCATGCGCAAACGCCGCGCGTACGGCCTCGCGGTCCTCGGGGCGCAGCAGCGCCGCCACGCTCGCGGCATCGATTCGCTCCCCGGGAGCGAAGCCGAGCAACGCGCGACCTCGGTCCGTCGTCCAGATCTCGTCCTCGAGGAGATCCCATTGCCACGTGCCGACACCGGCGGCCTCGGCCGCCTGCTCGTAGCGCCATTCGCTTAGGCGCAGCGCGCCTT
This sequence comes from uncultured Pseudomonadota bacterium, assembly GCA_963850955.1. GTDB lineage: Bacteria > Pseudomonadota > Gammaproteobacteria > Steroidobacterales > Steroidobacteraceae > 13-2-20CM-66-19. The sequence continues at coordinate 936,715 of CAWKMW010000004.1, read as the reverse complement.
CGCTCTTTTCAAGCTTTGCGGCCAGCTGCGCGGCGCGCAGCACTTCGAGACTCATTTGGTAGGACATCGCCACGATGGCGAAGACGAAGAACAGCGAGGGCGTGAGCGGCTCACTCACTGTCCCCCAGAGCACCAGCACGCTCTGCACGGTGGCGCCGAGGATACAGAGCAGGATGCTGCCCCCCATCACCAGCGCGAGCCGCCGCTCGCCGCGACGCCAGACCGAGTAGGCCGCGTCGGCAATAAAGACCACGAGCAGCAGCAAACCCAACTGGTTGACGAGCATCCACGGACTCTTCACGCCGATGGCGACCCCCACGGACTCGCCGAGAAAGGGTACGTGCCGCAGCGCCGTGATCTGGCGGAAGTTGATGTTTTGCCCGCTCAGGAAATTGGGCAGCAGCGCGAGAGTGCGCACGGCGCAGTAGGTCCAGGCGAGCCAGGGACGCCCGGCCCGCAGGTAAACCCGTGCGAAGCCCACCATGGACAGCACAGTGGCCCACCCTGCCACATGGAGCCAGCGCAGCGCCGTACCGAACTCGGCGGGCGTCGCGGCCCCCATCATCCACAGTTCGCACAACGCTAGAGCGACGACCGCGCTCGCCATCAGGGAAAAGGACAGGTTGGCCCAGGCGCTGCGGTCCTTGCACCAGACCAGAAAATGAATGCCCGCCAGCATGAGGCTTGCCGATGCGGCCATCGACCAGACGATCAGAACCCAGTTCAGTGACATTGCGAGTAGTTGTTCTCGTTGTTGTGGGCTCGAAGATGCCCGAGCCGGGACGGGCATAACCTGTAACAAATAATAGAGGAGCGGGGCCGGAAATATCTCAGAAATGCCCGCGCCTCTCTCGAACGAGAGAGACTTTGTAAGTGGATCGCGCACGCGCAGTAGAGTGCCGCACCGGCACGTGCGGGAACGCCGCAGGACTTGCCCGGCGTGCGTAATGAGGCCGCAACCCTGTGAGGGCCATATGCCAGCGCCGCATCCGCGGAAGCATACTGCCCGGTCACTGCGCCAGATGAAGTCGCTGATCCCGATCCCGATGCTGACAGCCTATACGACCCCCGTCGCCCGCTGTCTGCAAGAGGCCGGGGTGCCGGTGATTCTGGTGGGCGACACGGTCGGAATGGTGGAGATGGGATTCGACAGCACCCGTCACGTCACGATCGAGCACATACGCTAACACATCGGCGCCGTACGCCGCGGTGCGCCCATGCGGACCTCATCGGCGACCTGCCGTGCAACAGCGATTCTGATCCGCAGACGACCAGGTGCTCGTCGTCAACGACGTCATCGGCCTGGGCTAGCGATGGCCGCCGTTCTCGCGCCAGTATGCCCACGTCAGCCAAACGATCGTTGAGGCCGCGCAAAGCCTTGTTCAGCAAGTGCGGACAAGAACTTATTAGCCGCGCCCGCCCACGCAGCCGTGCAGTGGCGCGCCGCCCTACTCCAGGGCCGCGCGCAGTTCCGCTTTCAGATCCTCGACATCCTCAACGCCTACCGAAAGGCGGATCAGGCCCGCGCCGATGCCGAGCGCGTCGCGCATCGCCGGAGGAAGCGAAGCGTGCGTCATGATCGCCGGATGCTCGATCAGGCTCTCGACCCCGCCCAGGCTCTCCGCAAGTGAGAACAGCTGACAGCGCTCGAGCGCGCGGCGCGCCGCTTCGAGTCCGCCGCGCAGCACCGCGGTCACGATGCCGCCGTAGCCGCCGATCATCTGCCGCTGTGCGAGTGCATGTTGCGGATGGCTGGCGAGTCCGGGGTAATACACCCGCTCGACGGCGCGGTGTGCCTCGAGGAAGCGGGCAATCGCGAGCGCGTTGGCGCAGTGGCGTTCCATGCGCAGCGCGAGGGTCTTGATGCCACGCAGCGTCAGAAAGGAATCAAACGGGCCGGGGATGGCGCCGAGTGCGTTCTGCAAATAGGCGATGCGCTCGATGAGATCGGAGCCGGCGCGCACCACGGCCGCCCCGCCGATCGAGTCGGAGTGCCCGTTCAGGAACTTGGTCGTCGAGTGCATGACGACGTCGAACCCATGCTCGAGCGGGCGCTGCAGGTAGGGCGTGGCAAAGGTGTTGTCGCACACCGTGAGGATCCCGCGGGTCCGCCCGATCGCCGCCACCGCCGACAGATCCACCAGCTTCAGCAGCGGGTTGGTCGGGCTCTCCACCCAGATGAGGCGTGTATCGGCACGCAGCGCCGCCTCGAGCGCCTTGAGGTCGGAGAGATCCACGAACGAGACGCTGTGACCGGCGGAGCGCTTGCGCACGTTCTCGAACAGCCGGTAGCTGCCGCCGTACAGGTCGTGCATCGCGACGATGTGCGCGCCGGCATCGAGCAGCTCGAGTAGCGTCGCGGTCGCCGCCATGCCGGAGGCGAACGCAAAGCCGGCGGCGCCGCCCTCGAGGTTGGCAAGCGACGCCTGCAGCGCATCGCGCGTCGGGTTGTGCGTGCGCGAGTACTCATAGCCCTTGTGCACGCCGGGGCTCGACTGCACGTAGGTCGAGGTCGCGTAGATCGGCGGCATCACCGCGCCGGTGAGCGGATCGGGCCGCTGGCCGCCGTGGATCACGCGCGTGGCAAAGCCTGCTGGCTTAGTCGGGTCACTCATGCGGTAAGCACCTTTGAAAAATTACTGCTTGCGACGCAGCCAGTTGAGCAGGTCGATGCGCGTGATGAGCCCCTGGAACTCGGGGCCGTGCATGACAATCGCCACCATGCCGCGCTTGAAGATCTCCATGAGCTGCGTCACCGAGGCATCCACGGGCACCGTGACCAGGTGGCTCGCCATGGCGCGCGTCACCAGCTCGCTGAAGTGTTCCGGATGCGCGATGACCTCGAGCAGGATGTCTTCCTCATCGACGATGCCGACGATGCGTCCGTCCTGCATCACCGGCACCTGCGAGACGTCGTAGAGCTTCATGCGGCGGTAGGCCGCCATTACCGTTTCGCTGCTGTTCACGGTGATCGCCGCGCGCTCGGTATGGCGTCGCGCGATGAGGTCGCGCAGGTCGCCGAGGTGTTCGCGTTCGAAGAACCCCTGATCGAACATCCAATAGTCGTTGTAGACCTTGGAGAGGTACTTGTTGCCGCTGTCGCACACGAAGCTCACGACGCGCCGTGGTTGGCGCTGCGCGCGACAGTAACGCAGCGCCGCCGCGAGCAGCGTACCGGTGGAGGTGCCGGCAATGATGCCCTCCTGCTTGAGCAGTTCACGACAGGTGCGAAACGCCTCCGCATCCGCGATGGAGTAAGTCTGGGAAACGCGCGAGAAGTCCCCGACCGGCGGCACCGAGTCACCGCCGATGCCCTCCACCAGCCACGGGGTCATCTTCTGCGGCAAGCTGCCGGTTGTGGCATAGCTCGCCAGACCCGAACCGAGCGGGTCCGCCAACACCAGCTGCACCTGAGGGGCGGTGCGCGCGAAGAAATGCGTCAGCCCCGCGAGCGTGCCGCCGGTGCCCGCGCCGCACACCACCGCATCCACATCGTGTCCCATCTGCGCCCAGATCTCCGGCGCGGTGGTCTCCTCGTGCGCCTGCGCATTGGCGGGGTTACCGAACTGGTTGACGAAATACGAATCGGGAATCTCCCCTGCCAGACGCTCGGCGACGTCGCGGTAGTACTCCGGATGTCCCTTGCTCACGTCCGAGCGCGTCATCATCACTTCCGCGCCCATGGCTTTGAGGTGAAAGATCTTCTCCTGGCTCATCTTGTCAGGGATCACGAGCAGCAGGCGGTAGCCCTTCTGGGCGGCGACGAGCGCAAGGCCCAAGCCCGTATTGCCGGCGGTGGCCTCGATCAGCGTGTCCCCGGGCTTCAAGCGTCCGGAGCGCTCGGCCGCCTCAATGAGGTACAGACCCACCCGATCCTTGATCGAGCCGCCCGGATTCTGGTTCTCGAGCTTCAGGAACAGCTGGCACGGTCCGGTGTCGATGCGGCGCACGGCCATGAGCGGCGTGTTGCCGATCATCTGCAGCACGTTGGTATAGGTGGGGGGTGGCAGGGGCCGCTCTTGCGCAGTCACGGGCGCAATTGTACGCGGCGGCCCGGCGGCGCGCCGCCCGCGTGTGCGCCGCTTAGGGGGCGGCGCGGATGAGGCCGGAGTCGACCCAGCCGCGCAGGAGCGTCGCGGCCTGCAGCGGCGCCTGAGCGTCGCCGAACTCATCGCACAAGAGCGCGCACAGTTCGCCGAACGGCCAGCCGCTGCGCGCGGCATCGAGCGCCGCAGCTTCCGTCGGCGGCAACGAACGAAAGTAGCTGGTCAGCTCCTGACGCCACAGCAGCCACTGCGTCGGGGTGTGGCTAAAGAGGGTCGGCGGCCGCTCAGCGTCGTCGCTGAGCGCCCGCCAGGTCTGCGGCACGTTCCAGTTGAGGGCGAGCCGCTGCACGCTCGGATGCCACTGAAAGCGCAGTTGTGCCCACTGTTCGGGTGGCACGCGCGCGAGCGTTGCGTGCGTGAGCGGCTGCGCATCGGCGGCATCAAAGACGAGTGTCATGGCCCATTCCCAGCGGGCGAGTTCCGCCAGCACCGGGACGGGCGCGTAATCCTCGTGCGTCGCGAGGAAACGCGCGAGGTCATCACCGTAGTAGCGGATGGAAAAATACGGCGAGTCGTGCGTGTGCACATAGGCGCTGGCGAGCGCGTCGAAGTCCGCGTCGAGCAGTTTCGCGAGCACCGGGTAATTGGCCGCCAGCGCCTCGGCCAGGCGACTGCGGTAGGCGCCGGCGTAGATACCCAGGCGCGTCGGCAGCGGCACGCGTGCGGTGCCGAGGAGGTGGGGAGTGACGGCCGCGTCGCTCCCACGCAGCAGGTACGCCTGGAAATCCCCCTGCACGTCCGCAAGGGCACTCACGAGGCCACCGTGGCGCGGCGCGTGCGCTCCGCGCCCCCTGGCAGCACATCCAGCGTGCGCGCGCTCAGGGCGCGCGCCTGCTCAAGCTCGGTACACAGCTCGGACAGCGGGGGGATGTGATCGTCGCGCTCGATCATTGTGGACACCGCCCCGCAGTGGCGCAGCGCCGCCGCATACAGCTCCCAAACCGGATCCGAGACCGGGTGATCGTGCGTGTCTACCAGGTAGTCGCCGTGATTCTCGTGACCGGCGAGGTGGATCTGCTGCACGCGCTCGGCCGGCACGGCGTTGAGGTAGGTGAGCGCGTCGAACTCGTGGTTCACGGCGCTCACGTAGATGTTGTTCACGTCGAGCAGTATCAGGCAGTCGGCGCGCGTGGCCACTTCGCGCAGGAACTCCCACTCGGTGAGGGGCGAGTCACGGAAGGCGACGTAGCTGGAGACGTTCTCGAGGAGGATGCGACGGCCGAGAATGTCCTGCACGGTGCGCACGCGCTCCACCACGTGCGCCAGGGCCTCCTCGGTGTACGGCAGCGGCAGCAGGTCATGGATGTTGGCTCCGGCGATGCCGGTCCAGCACAGATGATCGGACACCCACTCAGGTTCGAGGCGCTGCGCGAGCCCCTTCACCTGGGCGAGGTACTCACGGTTCAACGGTGCGGTGCTGCCGATCGAGAGCGACACGCCGTGCATCGCGAGCGGATAGCGCTCGCGAAAGCGCATCAGGTAGTTCAGCGGCTTGCCACCGGGAACGAGGTAGTTCTCGGTGAGCACCTCGAACCAGTCCACGTGCGGGCGATCCGCGAGGATCGCCTCGTAGTGATCGACCCTGAGACCTAAGCCGAATCCGAGCGAGGGGCGCGTCAGCATGGCAGGGAAAAGCGGGCCGGGCGTAAAGGCCCGGCCCGCAAGCGCTTACTTGGCTTTCGCCTTGGCAGCATTGCAGTCAGCCTGAGACATCTCGAGGAACCCCTTGCCCTTGCAGGAGTTCTGGCCCTTGCAGGCGTTGTTGGCGCTCTTGCAGGCCGAGTGTCCCTTGCAGGAATTGACACCCTCACATTTTACTTTGGCTTCATCGGCGCGGGCGGTGCTCACCGCCGCCGTCGAGAACATCACCGCGGCAGCCGCGGCCAGTGCAACACTGGACAGCATTTTTGAAGTCATTCGCAGTCTCCTAGAGGCAACACGGAACGCCGCGGATTGTACGCCTAGTACCTTCAGGGGCGTGTGTCGCACGCGAACGACGTAAGTGCTTCCGCGCCAACACAATCCCGCGCCAAAACTCAGTACCGGCAATGCGGCCGTACAGTAGACCGGCCTTTACCGTACTGGATTGCAGGCGCTCGAGTGCGCTGTTGGTGGCGCACACGGCGCCGGCTGCACTGCGGCAGAATCGAGTAGAATTCCTATACCTGCGCCTGTTTCCCCTTTGCGCGCTCCACCAACGGCCCTGAAGACGGTGACGGAATGACCGACGCCCCACGTGATGCCATTTCCCTGCGTGGCGCACGCCAGAACAACCTGAAGAATCTTGACCTCGACCTGCCGCTCGGAGAGCTGATCGTCGTCACGGGCGTGTCCGGCTCGGGCAAGTCCTCGCTGGTCTTTGACACGCTGTACGCGGAAGGTCAGCGCCGTTACGTCGAGACGTTCTCGCCCTACGCACGGCAGTTCCTCGATCGCATGGACAAGCCTCAGGTCGACTCGATCAGCGGCATTCCGCCGGCGATCGCCATCGACCAGACGAATCCGGTGCGTACCTCGCGCTCCACCGTTGGCACGATGACCGAGCTCAACGATCACCTGAAGCTGCTCTTTGCCCGCGTCGCCGCGCTCTACTGCCAGCGCTGCGGCCGGCCCGTACGCCAGGACACGGCCGAAAGCATCTACGCGGATCTGTGCGCCCGTGCAGCCGCGCGCGGCGACCCACGCCTGCTACTCACCTTCCCGGTGAGCGTGCCGGCCAACTTCAGCGTCGAGGAAGTGCGCGAACTGCTCGCACGGCAGGGCTACTCGCGCTACTTCGGCGCGCCGGTGATCCGAGTGCCGAGGAGCGTCGCGCCGGCGACTGCGCGCCGCGGCAAGAAGCGCGCGCCCCCCGCAGTGCCCCCCACGGTCACGCTGGAGGTGGTGCAGGACCGCCTGCGCGCCAGCACGAGCGAGCGCGGGCGTGTGCTCGAGTCCTTAGAAGCGGCGCTGCGCGTCGGACGCGGCCGCCTGCGCGTGCAAGTGGTCGATGAGGCGGACCCGCCGCAGAGGCTGGACACCTGGCGCTACTCGAGCGAGCTGCACTGCGCCGAGTGCGATCTGGCGTACCGCGCCGCGACTCCCAGCCAGTTCTCCTTCAATTCCCCGCTGGGGGCGTGCGACACCTGTCGCGGCTTCGGGCGCACGATCGGCATCGACTACGGGCTCGTGATCCCGGATGAGACCAAGTCGCTGCGCGGCGGGGCGATCAAGCCGTGGCAGACCAAGTCCTACGCCGAGTGCCAGGAGGATCTGGAGAAGTTCGCGAAACTGCGCGGCATCCCGCTCGATACGCCGTGGCGTGAGCTCGGCAGCGAGGCGCGCCAGTGGGTGATCGAGGGCGAAGGGGCCTGGTCGAAGAAGGTCTGGTACGGGGTGAAGCGCTTCTTCGCGTGGCTCGAGACACGCGCCTACAAGATGCACGTGCGCGTGCTGCTGTCGCGCTACCGCGCCTACACGCCCTGCGGCAGCTGCGAAGGCGCACGTCTCAAGACCGAGGCGCTCTTGTGGCGCATCGGGAACCAGGCGCTGGCGCGCACGGCCTTGAGCGGCCGGGCACCGTTTCGGCCCCAGGGCGTGGCTTGGGGTGCGGACGTTCTGAACGAGCTGCCCGGTCTCTCGATCCACGACGTCGTACTTCTGCCGCTCGAGCGCAGCTACCGGTTTTTCCAGCAGCTGTGCCTGCCCGCCCCGCTCGATGAAGCCACGGAGCTCCTGCTCGGGGAGATCCGCGGGCGCTTCCGCTATCTGGTGGATGTGGGTCTGGGCTATCTCACCCTCGACCGCCAGTCGCGCACGCTCTCCGGGGGCGAGGTGCAGCGCATCAACCTCACCACCGCGCTCGGCACCTCGCTCGTCAACACGCTCTTCGTGCTCGACGAGCCCTCGATCGGCTTGCACCCGCGCGACATGCTGCGCGTTATCGGCGTCATGAAACGCCTGCGCGATGCGGGCAACTCGCTCGTCGTCGTGGAGCACGATCCGCAGATCATGCTCGAGGCGGACCGCATCCTGGATCTGGGACCCGGTGCCGGCGAGCGTGGCGGCCACATTGTCTTCTTTGGAACCCCGGCCTCGATCCGCGCCGAGGCGGGCTCTCTCACCGGTCAGTACCTGAGCGGCGCGAAGCGCGTCACCGGCGCACCCGAAGCACTCGCGCGCGTGCGCACGCCGGCCGCCGGCGGCGTCGTGGCCGAGGCACGCTCGAACCGCTGGCTCGAGCTCAAGGGCGCGTGCGAGCACAACCTGAAGAACCTCGATGTGCGTATCCCCCTGAAGCGCCTGGTGTGCGTCACCGGAGTTTCCGGATCGGGCAAGTCGACGCTGGTGGAGGATGTTTTGTACCCGGCGCTGCTCAAGTATCGCGGCCGGCCGACGGAGGCGCCGGGCCAGTTCGCAGGTCTGGCCGGGGCAGAACTCATCGACGATGTGATCATGGTCGATCAGAAGCCGATCGGCCGCACCACGCGCTCGAATCCAGCAAGCTACGTCGGCGCCTTCGATGCGATCCGCGCCCTGTTCGCCGCCGAGCCGGCCGCCCAGGAGCGCAAGTACACCCCCGGTACCTTCAGCTTCAACTCCGGCAACGGCCGCTGTCCGACCTGCAGCGGTAACGGTTTCGAGCACGTGGAGATGCAGTTCCTCTCCGACGTCTACCTGCGCTGTCCCGACTGCGACGGCTGCCGCTATCGCGACGAGGTCCTCGACATCCGCCGCGAGGGAGCCGACGGGCGGCGTCTGAACATCGCCGAGGTGCTCGCGCTTACGGTGTCGGAGGCGGCCGCGTTCTTTGCGGATGCGCCCGAGGTGGCGCTGCGCCTGGGTCCGCTGGCGGATGTGGGACTCGAGTATTTGAAACTCGGGCAGCCCGTGCCGACGCTCTCCGGCGGTGAAGCGCAGCGCCTGAAGCTCGCCGGGCACCTGGCGGCGGCGGGCTCGGTGCTCTCGAGCACGACGCATCGCGGCAAGCTGTTCCTGTTCGATGAACCGACCACCGGATTGCACTTCGAGGACGTGGCGAAGCTGCTGAAGGCGTTTCGCAAGCTGCTGGTCGCCGGACACTCGCTGCTCGTCATCGAGCACAACCTGGACGTGATCCGCGCGGCCGACTGGATCATCGACCTCGGGCCCGAAGGCGGTGAGCACGGCGGGCAGATCGTAGCGGAGGGCACACCGGCTCAGTTGCAGCTCGCGCCGCGCTCCTTTACCGGGCAGGCGCTCGCCGCGTACGAGCAGGCGCTGTCGCCGGCCGCCGGGGCGCATGCGCCTGCCGCGCTTGCCGAGCCGCCCGCTCCGTATGCGGCGGCCGCCGGCCGCGGCCGCCACGCGATCGTCATCCACAACGCGCGCGAGCACAATCTGAAGAACATTGACGTCGAGATCCCGCGCGATCGCTTCACGGTGATTACCGGGGTTTCGGGCTCGGGAAAATCAACGCTCGCCTTCGACATCCTCTTCAACGAGGGGCAGCGACGGTATCTGGAGTCGCTGAACGCCTATGCGCGGCAGTTCGTGCAGCCGGCCGCGCGCCCGGATGTGGATGCCATCTTCGGCATTCCTCCGACGGTGGCGATCGAGCAGCGCACCAGCCGCGGCGGGCGCAAGAGCACCGTGGCCACGCTCACCGAGATCTATCACTTCCTGCGCCTGCTGTACGTGAAGCTCGGCACCCAGTATTGCCCGGACTGCAGCGTCGCCATCGAGCCGCAGAGCCCGGCGTCCATTGCCGCGCGGCTGCTGCGTGACTACAAGGGCAAGCGCATCACGCTTCTGGCGCCGCTCATCATCGCGCGCAAGGGCTACTACACCGATCTCGCCAAATGGGCGGCGAAGAAGGGCTTCAAGAGCCTGCGGGTGGACGGGGAGCTGCTGCCGACCGCGCCCTGGCCGCGCCTCTCACGCTTCCGCGAGCACACCCTCGAGCTGCCGGTCGCCGCGGTGGACGTGAGCGTGAAGAACGAAGCGGCGCTGCGCGCCGGGCTTGAGCGCGCGCTCGACTTCGGCAAGGGGCTGCTGCACGTGCTCGCGCCCAAGGCGGCGCGCGTCACGGTGTTCTCCACCAAGCGCGCCTGCCCGGCCTGCGGCAAGAGCTTCGCGGAACTGGATCCGCGCCTGTTCTCCTTTAACTCCAAGCACGGCTGGTGCGAGGGCTGCTACGGCACGGGTGTGGAGATGCCCGGATTCGATGGGGAGCAAAGCGGTGAGGAGCGGTGGTGGAACGAGTGGTACGCGCACGAGCCGCAGTCCTGCTCGCACTGCCACGGTGAGCGGCTCAATCCGACCGCGCTCAACGTGCGCTTCCGCGAGCGCTCGATCGCCGCGCTCGCCGCGGAGTCCGTCACCGCGAGCCAGGAGTTCTTCGCCCGCCTGCGCTTAGGAGCGCGCGAGCGGGCGATCGCCCGCGATCTGCTCGCCGAGATCCGTGCGCGCCTGAAGTTCCTCGAGCGCGTGGGACTCGGGTACCTGCAGCTCGATCGCGCAGCCCCAACGCTCTCGGGCGGGGAGGCGCAGCGCATCCGTTTGGCCGCGCAACTCGGCTCGAACCTGCAGGGCGTGTGCTACGTGCTCGATGAGCCCACGATCGGGCTACATCCGCGCGACAACGAGATCCTGCTCGCCTCACTCAGCGAGCTCGCCGGACACCGCAATACGCTCGTCGTGGTCGAGCACGACGAGGAGACCATCCGGCGTGCCGACTACGTGCTGGACCTGGGTCCCCAGGCGGGCGTGCGCGGCGGCGAAGTGGTCGGTGCCGGCACCGTCAAGGACCTCATCCGCAACCCGCGCTCCACCACGGGCCGCTTCCTGCGCGAGCCGCTCCTGCATCCGGCGCAACCGCACCGCGCGGTGAATGCCGCAACTGCGCTGCTGAGCCTCGAGCGCGTCGCGCTGCACAACGTGAAAGGTACGGACGTGCGCATCCCGCTCGCGCGGCTCGTGGTGATCACCGGCGTCTCCGGCTCGGGCAAGTCCACGGTGGCGCGCGACGTGTTGTATGCGAACCTCAAACGCCTGCTCGGCGAGCAGGCGACGCGCGGCAAGCCGCGCCGGCGCGCCGCCCGCGCACCGCTCCTGGGCTGCGCGGCGGTGCGCGGACTTGAGCACCTCGAGCGCGTACTGGAAGTGGACCAGACGCCCATCGGCAAGACACCGCGCTCCTGTCCTGCCACCTACATCGGCTTCTGGGACGAGATCCGGCGTATCTACGCGGGCACGACCGAGGCGCGCATCCGCGGCTACACCCCCAGCCGCTTCTCCTTCAACACCGCCGGCGGGCGCTGCGCGGCATGCGAAGGTCAGGGCGTGAAGACCATCGAGATGAGCTTCCTCCCCGATGTCAAAGTGCTGTGCGACGTGTGCGGCGGTCGGCGCTTCAACTCCGAGACGCTCGCGGTGCTGTGGCGCGAGAAGAGCATCGGCGACGTACTGGCGATGGACGTGGATGACGCGGTGAACTTCTTCGCCGCTCATCCGCGGGTACACCACGCCCTGAAACTGCTGCAGGACGTCGGCCTCGGCTACCTCACGCTCGGGCAACCGAGCCCCACCCTGTCCGGCGGCGAAGCGCAGCGCATCAAGCTGGTCACCGAGCTCTCCAAGGTGCGCGACGAGGTGGGCCAGGACCCGCGCCACCGAGCCAAGCGCACACTCTACGTCCTCGATGAGCCGACCGTCGGGCTGCACATGGCCGACGTCGAGAAGCTCACCCACGTCCTGCATCGTCTGGTGGCGGCCGGCAACACCGCCGTGGTGGTCGAGCACAACCTCGACGTCATGGCGGAAGCGGACTGGATCATCGACCTGGGGCCCGAGGCCGGAGCAGGCGGCGGGCGCATCGTGGCGCAGGGAACGCCGGCGCACATCGCCCGCCACCGCAAACACTCGCACACCGGCCGGGTGCTCGATAATTTCCTGCGCGAGCGTACGCTGCCGATCGCGGCGACCGGATAATGAGGTGAGGAGCTCCCGAGGCATGAGAACGACAAAAGCCTGCACCTTGCTGCTCGCCCTGCTGTGGGCTGCCGCGGCGGCGGCGGCGGCCGAGCCGCCCGTGCCCTCGCCCTACCTCGCCGAGCTCAGCGGGGACTGGGAACTCACCGGCACCGTGCAGGGCAAGCCCGCCCACTACCGCGCGCAGGGGGCCTGGGTGCTCAACCGCAGCTGGCTCGAATTCTCCATGCGGGATCTGGGCACGCCCCCGGCGTACGAGGCGCGCGTCTACATCGGCTACGACCGCGGCCCGGACGATTACATCGCGCACTGGCTCGACAAGTTCGGCGCCGCCGGCGCGCGCGTGCTCGGGAGCGGTCACCTGAGCGAGCGCACGCTGGTGCTCAACTTCCCCTACGCGGAGGGCGCGTTCCGCGACACCCTGACGCTTGCGGATGCGGGCCGCGGCACGCTCCTGATCGAGGCGCAGGACAAGGACGGCCGCTGGTCGACCTTTGCGCTGTACCAGATGAAACGGCTCAGCACCCCGGCCCGCGCGCGGCCCCCCGGTGCGGCCGCTTCGCACTAGGAGGCCCCGCCATGGCCCACGATCTGGTGTGCTGGAAATGCGGCGCGTCGCTCGCCGCGCTCACTCTGCCACTGCGCCGGCTCGAGGAGTGCCCCGCCTGTCACGCCGAGCTGCACGTGTGCCGTATGTGCGTCGACTATGACACGCGCGTCGCCAAGCACTGCCGCGAGCCGACCGCGGAGGAAGTTAACGATAAGACGCACGCGAACTTCTGCGATCACTTCAAGCCGCGCCCCGCAGCCTACGTTCCTCCCAACACCGCCGAGGTCGACAAGGTGCGCGCCGAACTGGACAAGCTCTTCGGCAAGCGCTGAAAAGCGCTCGCCCTGCCGCAGGCGCCCGACGACACGGCGCATGAGCGGCTCCTTCGCGCTAAAATTGCCCGCATAATGAACCCGTGCGCCGGGGCACCCCCCGGCAGCCACGACATCAGGAGTGACTGCATGATTGCATCGAACCGGCCGCGCGTGTCTTTCGGCGTGCTTGTCTGCGCCGCGGCGCTGTTACCGGCACTCGCACTGGGCCCGCCCGCAGCGGCCGCGGCGCCCGCCGCGCGCGCCTGGGAAGGCGGCGACAACCCAGCCGCGCTCGAGGGTTGGGTCAATCAGAAGCTCAAGCAGGCCGACGCCGCGGTCGCACGCTTGCTCGCGGTCAAGGGCGCGCGCACGGTGGACAACACGCTCGCCGTTTATGATGAAGCGTTCGCCACGCTTCTTGATGCGCAGTCGCAGGCGCAAGTGCTCTACGGGGTCGGCGCCACCGCGCCACTGCGCGACAAGGCCCAGGCGCTCACGCAGACCGCGAGTGCGGCCCTGACGGCGCTCGGCCTGAACCCGGCCGTTTATCAGGCCCTGAGCGCCATACCGACCCCCGCGGATGCGGGCACGCGTCACTATCTGGAGCACACGCTGCTCGAATACCGCCTCGCGGGCGTGGATAAGGATGAGGCGACGCGCGCCAAGATCAAGGTGCTGCAGGACAAGATCACCGAGCGCGGGCTCGCGTTCGAGCGCACCGTGCACGATGACGTGCGCACCATCAGCATCGACAAGTCGCAGCTGGATGGCCTGCCGCCCGACTACCTCGCTACGCACAAGCCCGACGCCCAGGGGCAGGTGAAGATCACGACCGACCCGCCGGATGCCTACCCGCCACTGAAGTTCGCCAACAACGCGGACCTGCGCCACAAGCTGTGGCTCGCGGTGCATTCGGTGGGCTATCCGGCCAACACCGAGATTCTGCGCGGCCTGGTCGAAGCGCGCGAGGAGCTCGCGCATCTTCTGGGCTACGGCACCTGGGCCGATTACGCCATGGCCGACCAGATGATCGGCTCGCCGACGAAGCTCGCCGAGTTCCTCAAGAAGGTCGACGACGCCTCGCGCGAACCGGGCGCGCGCGAGGATGCGGCGCTCCTCGCCTTCGTGCAGCGGAAGGATCCGAGCGTCAAGAAGATCTCCGCCGCGGATGTGCGCTACTGGCAGGAGCAGTACCGGCGCGCCACCTTCAGCTTCGACTCGCAAAGCGTGCGCCCCTACTTCCCGTTCGCGGCGGTGGAGCGCGGCGTGCTCGACACCGCCTCACGGCTCTTTCACGTGCAGATCAAGCCGGTGTCGGGACTGCGCACCTGGCACCCCTCGGTCACGACCTACGAGGTATTCGATGGCGCCAAGCAGCTGGGCACCATCTACCTCGACATGCACCCGCGCGAGGGCAAGGACAAGTGGTTCTCGACGCAGCCCCTCACCGCCGGCGTACGCGGGCGCCAGCTCCCCGAGGGCGCGCTGGTGTGTAACTTCCCGGGTGGCAAGCCCGGGGATCCGGGCCTGATGCAGTACGGGGATGTCGTCACCTTCCTGCATGAGTTCGGCCACCTCATGCACCACCTCATCGGCGGCCAGAATCGCTTCGCCGGCGAAGGCGCCTTCAGCGTCGAGGGGGACTTCGTCGAGGCGCCCTCGCAGATGCTCGAGGAGTTCTTCCACGACTACGGCGTGCTCTCCTCCTTCGCGCATCAGTACGAAACCAAAGCCGTGCTGCCGCAAGAACTGTACGCGCGCATGACGCGCGCCGACACCTACGGTCGCGCGGCCGATCAGCAGCGTCAGCTGGAATTCACCGCCATCTCACTCGACTTCCACACGATGAAGCCTGCGACGTTGAACTTCGATCAGGTATACCAGCGCGACTTCGAGCACTACAACAGCACCGCGTACGTGCCCGGGGACCACATGTGGGCCTCGTTCACGCACCTGAATGGTTACAGCTCCAACTACTACACCTACGTGCTGGACAAGGTGATTGCGCTGGATTTCTTCGCGCAGTTTGACCCGCAGAACCTGATCGGCGGCCCGACCGGCATGCGTTACCGGCAGACGGTGCTCGCTCCGGGTGCCTCGCGGCCGGCGGCGCAGCTCGTGCGCGACTTCCTCGGCCGCGATACGAACCTCGACGCCTATCGGCGCTGGATGCTCGCCGAGTTTGACAGCCCCGCTACGACTTCTTCATCCGCTCACTGAGTCGTTCGAGGAGCTTGGAGAAGGGCGAGTTCTTTTGCACTTCAACGCGCAGGTGGCGCACACCGCTCTGGTTGAGCGTCTCGCCGTTGCCGTTGTCGATTGACAGCTGGCTCGCGCCCAGGATCTCGAGCGTCTCCTCGAGCGACTGCGCGCCGCGCTTCTCGCGCGCCCCGACCTTGCCGGCCACGCCGCCGCGCTCCTTGGGCTGCGCCGCTGGGTGGGCGGCCAGCGCAGGTGCCGCCGTCGGCTGCGTCATGGCACGCCCAACGGCCACTTTCGGGACCGGCCGGCCGGGTAGCTTGCGCCCGCTGGCGTCGGTGAGACTCGGCGCCGCGGGCGCGGCCGGCTGGCGTGCCGCCAGCTTGTCGACTTCCTCCTGCAGGCGGTTGTCATCGATCAGCTTGAACTCATCCGCGGGTTCTGCCGGGGCTGCGACCGGGCCGCCGAGGGTGGCGGCCTGCTTGTCCTGCTCGGTGGCGCGCGCCTTCTCCTGCGGACTCACCGGCACCACCGCGACGGAGGCGAACTCCGAGCGCACGTAATGCGCGACCTGCTTGGCGGAGATCGCGTCCGTGAAGAATCCCAGGCGCAGCCCGTACCACTTGCGTGCGTCGCGACTGCCCTCGACGGTGTAGAGCGTGTAGGCACTGAAGATCGCCAGCGGTGGCACTTTGTCGAGTTCGACCGCCTGCACCGACCACTGCAGCTGCACCGCGAACAGCACCGGGGCGTTTTGCGTGACGGCTTCCTTGAGCGCCTCGCGCGTGCCGGTGTCATCGGGCTTGAGCAGCGGGATGGCGCCGTGCGCCGGATCTTGGGCCGGCGGCGTCTCGCTCCCTTCGGGGCGACGCGCCTCGAGCATTTTCAGCACCTGCGTGTCGCTCAGGTTGTTCTTCGCCGGGGGCGCTTCCTTGGGCGGCGGGGGTGGCGGCGCGCGCATGAGACGCGTCTCGCCCGTCGCGGTCGCATCGCCCAGCGCCTGCAGCACCTCACGCACGTTCGAATCACCGAAGACGCCCTTGGCGCTCTTCTCACTCGTCTGGGTCTTCTGCGCGGGCGCCGCGCGCGGCGCCTGCGGCGCAGGCGTCGCCGCCCGAGCGACTGCAGGGAGCGGCGGCCGTGCGGCCGGCACGGTCGCAGGTGTTGCGGCGGCCCGGGGCGCCGCGGCACGCGCGGGAGCCCCAGGGGCGCTCGTCGCCTGCGCCGGTGCAGCCGGCGTGCGCCGAGGCGGCGGTTGCGGCGCAGCCGCCGCTCGCTGCGCGGGCGCTGAGGGTTTGGCGGGTGCAGGCTTTGCCGCGGCGGGGCGCGCGGACGGTGCCGGCGCGCGCACCGCCGGTGCAGCCTTCAACACCGGCGCGCGCATCGCGAGCGAGTCCATCGGCAGCGGTTGCGGCGGCGGAAACGGCGCCGGCGGCGGCGGCGGAGCCACGGCGACCGGTGCGGGCGCTGCCGCGCGCGGCGGGCTGCTGACCTGTTGCTGAGGACCGGCGGCGTGCTGCGCCTGCGCGGCCTGGGCGGCCGCGGCGCGCTCGCGCAGCTTGCGGCCCGGAGCCTCACCAGCCCACGCTCCCGGATAAATCTCACGCACGACGCTCA
This sequence comes from uncultured Pseudomonadota bacterium, assembly GCA_963850955.1. Taxonomy (GTDB): domain Bacteria; phylum Pseudomonadota; class Gammaproteobacteria; order Steroidobacterales; family Steroidobacteraceae; genus 13-2-20CM-66-19. Next base: position 919,979 of record CAWKMW010000004.1, on the reverse strand, counting down.
GCCATTCTTCGGCTTCCGCGAGCGTAGCGAAATAGCCCATGTGCAGACGGAAGCGCTCGCGGCCTTCTTCGAAGCGCCGGCTCACAAAGAAATTGAAGCGCTTCAGTTCCGGCAGATCCGTCTGCGCGAGTGCCATCGGCGTGGTTGAAGAGCAAAGATTGAGAACGAACGGTCCCGCGTTGCCCGCGGACACCGCCGCATCCCCTGCTCCGACGCGCGCGGCGTCAGAAGCGAAGTTGGGCGTTGCTGTCATAAAAAACTTCCCCGGACCGAAACCATCAACGGCCACGGTCTTTGCGGAAACTGCGAGTTCGCGCGACGGGAGTGGGAGTGCGAGCGTTCGCGCCTCGTGCGCGATCGTGGCAGCCCCGCCGTCATAGGAACCCGTCCTTTAGACCGGTGGCTTTGCGTCCCCGTCTTTCGACGGGTTTGCCCTTGTCACTGACTCAGAGTGTCAAAGCGTCGCGGTTTGGAGTCAAGTACTGAAATGTGCGAAGCCTCTCAAGTGCTGTGACGTACGCGCAACGCGCGCGTATTGCGCCGTCTTATGTCTCAAGGTGACGACACCACAGCGCCCCAGAAGCGCCCGGCATTTACCAGATGATGTGCAAAGAAGCCCTCGCTCAGATCCGCGGACGAAACCGCCACACCGCGACGTGGCGCGTGCACGAAGCGGCCGGCACCCAGATACACCCCGACGTGATCGATGCCGCCGGATCCCATGCGGAAAAAAACCAGATCCCCCGGCAACAGCTGCGTGAGCGGCACCGCCGGCGCGGCGCGCTGCTGCGCTGCCGCGCTGCGCGGGATGCTGATACCGACGCGCTCATGCACGAACAGTGCGAGCCCACTGCAGTCAAAGCCCGTGAGGTCCGCGCCGCCGAACTCGTACGAGGTGCCGATGAGCGAGGCGGCGAGGTTTGCGATCGTCGCGCCCGGCTCAGCCGACGGCGGCGCGCTGGCGGGTAGCGGCGCGGGCGGCAGCTGCGGGGCGGGCGGGCGCGAGGCGATGAGGCTACAGCTGCTCAAGAGCAGCGCGCTGAGCACGAGCGCGGTGCGCGGGCGCGGGCGGCTCGCCGCGTGCACCGTGCGCTAACGCGCGCGCGCGGGCGCCTTCGGCTGCGACGGCGCGCGGGCGCGCGGTGCGCTCAGGCGCGCCAGCGCCTCGATGCCAGCGTAGGTATAGCGCTGCACGCCGCGCCGCCCGGAGCGCGTGGCGCCCAGCATCGCCTCCCCGACGGTGCGCGCCGAGATGCCCCGATAGAGCGCGTACTTGCCCCCGAGCAGCGGATTCACGAGCGGCATGCAGGCCATCGCCACAAGTTCCAGCGGACGCATCTCCGCGCGCCAGCCGAGCAGCGTCGAGGGTTGCAGGATGTCGAGCGACTCGAAGCCCAACGCCTCAAGCTCCTCCTCCATCTCGCCCTTGGTGCGCAGGTAGAAATTGCGCGACGCGGGATTGGCGCCTACGCTCGAGACGACCACGAAGCGCCGCGCATTCGCCGCCTTCGCCGCGCGCGCAAAGCCAAGCACGGCATCCACGTCCACCGCGCGGAAGCGCTCCTTTGAGCCCGCCTGGCGGATCGTCGTACCGAGGCAGCACAGTGCGGCCTCGCAGCTGATGCCCTTCAGCTGCGTCTCGATGTTCTCAAATTGCACGATGCGGTTGGCGAGACGCGAGTGCTCGCGCCCGAGCGGGCGGCGCGTGATCGCGAGCACGCGCGCGATGTCAGGCGCCTCAAGCAGCGCATCCAGCGTGCGCGCGCCGGTAAGTCCGGTCGCCCCGGCCAGCAATACGATCCTCGCATCCCCGTCGGCCATCGTTACCCCGCCCGCGCACGGGTGTTTGTTTTACCTCTCAAGCTTAGGAGTGCGCGGGTCGCACGGCAAGGGCGCCCGGCGCTGCGGACGGCGGCGCGCGCACGCTTGCTGCCCCCTGCGCTTCAGATCGGCTCGTAGCAGCTTACGCTGATGGTCTGCGTCTGACCCGGGCTCACACTGATGTCGCGACGCACGTCGCGGTAGCCCTCGCGTGAACCAATCACTGTATAGCGGCCGGGTTTGAGTTCGACGTCGCGATGCGTAAAGCTGCCGAAGGTGCCGACATTCATGATGGTCACCTGCGTGAAGCCATCGGACAGCAGCGACAGGTGCACCGCCCGCTCAAACTCCGGCAGGAGTGCCGAGACGCGCGCCATCTGCAGCCGCAGCACGGGACCTGGCGAGCTGATCTGCTGCGCGCTCTGCAGCAGCGTCGCCGCCTGCGCCCGTGCGTCCGCGGAGGCCAAAAGGTCGGGGCGGTCGATGATCGCCTGCAGGGAGTTATTGAGCTCCAGTCGCGCGCGGGACCGATCCCGGCCCTCCTCGGCGAAGGCCTGCGACGGGTCCGCCCGCAAGACGGAGCCGTAGGCGCTGATCGCATCGTCCCAGCGCTCGTCCGCCTCAGCATCCTCGCCGCGCGTGCGCAGCGAGCCGAAGCCCCGCGCGCGCATCGCCGCATCGACCCGCTTGAGTCCGTCGGCCGCTTCCGCGCCGTTCGGGCGGGCGGCGCGCGCGCGCTCGAAGGCAGCACGCGCTTCCTCGAGCCGGCCGGCGCCGAGTGCCGCAAACCCCTCGCCCGCAGCCTTCGCGTAGCGGTCATTGCCGAAGGCATCTGTGGAGGCCGCAGGTGCGGCGGCGCCCTTCGGGGAGGGTGCCGGCGGGTTAGCGGTGGCGGCGGCAGAGCCTGCGGCCGCTGATGCGGTACCTGCCGCGAGCTCCCGCGCGCGCGCCTGTCCGGCGAGGGCGCGCTCGTCCTGCGGCGCGATACGCACGGCGAGGTCATACGCCTGCAGCGCGAGTGTGCGCTCGTGCTCATCCAGCGCGCGCTCCCCGGCGGCAAGCTCGGACGCCAGTGCCGCCGGCGCCGCCTGCTCGACGTTATCGAGCAGCTGCTTGGCCTCCGCCACCTGCGTCTGCGCGCCCGCAAGGCTGCCCGCATCGTGCGCACTGCCGGCCTCTGCGGCCCGGGACTTGGCCGCGGCGAAGTCCGGTCCTGCCCAGATGCTGGCGCCGCGCGCCTCGAGAGCCGTGATGCGCTGCTCGAGCAGAATGTGGTCCGCCTTCAGCTGCGCCAGTGCACTCGCCTGCAAAGTGGCCGCAGCGCTCGGCGGCGGCGCCTGGGCAGCGGTGCCTGCCCCGGCAGCGGCACTGCCCGGCAGCCAGCGCGGCATCCACAGGTAGGCCGCGGCCGCGCCGGCGGCAATTACCCCGATCGCAATGAGCGCACGCGGCAGGCCACTGGGCATGAGTTCGGGGCGCGAGCGCGGGAGCGGCGCCTGGCGCACCTCTTCCCAGATCCCCGCCCCATCGACCTCTCCCGCTGCGGGCGCCGGGGGCGCGGCTTCGACGGAAATGGGCGGCGGCGGTGACGCGTGGGGCGAAATCGGCGGCAGCGTGAGGCGGTCGTGCGGCGGCACCGTCTCGTTCGCCGCTCCCTCGGGCGCCTCGGAGTCGAAGTCGAAGGTCAGCGTGTCGTTCAGCGAGGCGTCCAGCTCGTCGATGACGTCGTGCATGTTCGCCGGCCGCCGCTTCGGATCCTTCTCCAGCATGGCGCCCACGAGCGTGGCCAGCTGCGGGGGGATCTGCTGCGCCGGTACGAGTGGCGGCACCGCCTCTTCCTGTACGCGCTTGGCGTCAAAGTGCGGATAGTGCGGCGGATAGCGCGAGAGGAGTTCATACGCGAGGGCGCCGAGTCCGTAGATGTCGTCCGCGGGTGTCGGCGGCTCGCCCCGCAGCTGCTCGGGACTCGCGGTGAAGGGCGAGAGGCCGCGTACCATCGAGTCCGTGCCCGGATCGAGCGAATTGCCCGAGACACCGAAGTCGGCGAGCTTCACGCGGCCGCGCTCATCAAACAGCACATTGCCGGGCTTAAGGTCGCGGTGGATCACGCCGCGCTCGTGGGCGTGCTCGAGCGCGCGGGCGACTTCGATCAGGACCGGGACGATCGTGAGATAGCCCGCGCCGCGCAGGCGCTTGAGGTCCCCGCCGGTGGCCAGCTCCATGGGCAGTAGAAACGTAGTGCCTTCGCGCTCGGGGGCGAACACCTTGAGGATGCCCGGATGATCCAGGCGATTCGCGCTCTCGTGCTCGTGCACCAGCGCCACCCACGCTGCGGCACTGCGCCCGGCGGACGGATGCAGGATCTTGAGCGCGATGTCCGCGCCGCTTTGCGGATCGAACGCGCGCCACACCTCGCCCTGCCCGCCGACGCCGAGTCGCTCGCGCAGGACGTAGCGGGTCTTCAGGGGTTGCCCGTTGTTTGCTGTCGCCGCCTCGTTCATGTCCTATCCGCTGCAGGTGGCTGCGCCGCCTGTGCCCCTATGACAAATCTCATCCCGCACGATCACGAAAGTGATGCACGAGAGAGCTTTCTAGTATGCCACCGTCGGACGCAGCGGGCCGCGCGTTCAGCCGTAGGACTCCCGGGGCAGCCGTTAAAGGCCCAAGGACAGCTGTGCGCCGAGCGGTGGCGGCGGCCGGAACAGCGTCGTGTTCAATTCGCCGCGCTTGGAGGCGTTGAGACCGAGTCTGCGGCACGCCAGGTGAAAGCGGTTGCGCAGCAGTTCCGCGAACGGCCCCGTGCCACGCATGCGCGTGCCGAAGCGCGGATCGTTGTCGTGCCCGCCGCGCATGTCCCGGATGAGCGACATCACGTGGCTCGCGCGCTGCGGATAGTGCTCCTGCAGCCACTCGCGGAAGAGGTCCTTGATTTCATACGGCAGGCGCAGCAGCACATACCCGGCCCAACCGACGCCGGCCGCGGCGCACGCTTCCAGGATCGCCTCCATCTCGTGGTCGTTGAGTGCCGGGATGATCGGGGCCACGAGTGCGCCGCTTGGAATTCCGGCGGCATTCAGCTCGCGCAGCGCGCGCAATCGCGCCTGCGGCGCCGCCGCGCGCGGCTCGAGCGTGCGCTTCAGTTCTGAATCCAGCGTGGTCACACTCACCGCGACGCTCGCCAATCCCTGGGCTGCCAGTTCCGAGAGAAGATCCAGGTCGCGCATCACGAGCGCGCCCTTGGTGATCACGGTGACCGGGTGGCGCGCGCGCAGCAGCACTTCCAGGATCGAGCGCGTCACTTTCATGCGCCGTTCCACCGGCTGATACGGATCGGTGTTGGCGCCGAGCGTGATGGGCTTGCAGACATACCCCGGCCGCGCGAGCTGCTTCTCCAGCACGGCGGCCGCATCGGCCTTGTAGAAAAGCCGGGTCTCAAAGTCGAGACCCGGGGAGAGCCCCATGTATGCATGGCTGGGGCGGGCATAACAGTTGTGGCTCACCACGCCGTTGGCGATGAAGTCCTCGGTGCCCGTGGTGATGTCATAGAGGCGCATCGTTTTGCCCAACGGCTCGATGCTAACTACCCCCAGTTTGGCGGTGCTCTTGACGGCCTGCCCCGAGATGTCGCGTTTGCGCGTGATCGCAGGACCCGTCGTGTGAAAGAAGCGCAGGTGCTCCTGCAATCCGCCTACGATGCGCACGTAATCAATGGGCTTAGTCTGTTCGCGCGGCTGGTGCTCCACCACGAACCGGAAGTGGAAGGTCCGCAGCGCGTCACCCATCCTCCGGATAATTTCTGGATCCGTGTTAGAAACGCGCAGAATTCCGCCGCTATAGCTACCCTCGGCGTCAAAGATCCCCGCCAGGAACCCCGCCTGCCAAGCACGCGGCGGCGAGTGCGGCCAGGCGATCAGCTCGCGAATCCCATTTACTTTATCGCGGCTTTGAGCGGAGAGCGCCTGCATCGGTCGCACCGAGCTCGCCGAAAACGCAAACTGTCGAGTCTCAATGTATCGGTATGACAACCACGTTCGCGCACGATTGAGTGCTTCGAGATCACACAGCGCGAGACGAAAATGATGTGTTGTGTCTAGGCGAGTCGTACCCGCACGCAGGGCGGTGTACGTGCCCACTGTTCCATCGCCGCGTATCAGCCCGCACAAGTACCCCGTCCGATAATCGGCATCCTGGTACACCGGAGCAGCGAATGCGCCCGTCCCCATGAGTTTGTTGTGGGTCGTGAGATGCGGTCGTCGCGCTCGGCCGCATTCGGTGCCAGTGATGAATTTCCAGCCCCGATCGGTGAGGAAACGATGGTCAGGGCCGACCGTCAGTTGCGTATCGTCCTCGAGCGTGATGCGATACGCGGGCTTGATGACACCCCAGCGTGCGAGGACCTGGGTCTTCACATAGCGGCGATAGAACCCCTGGCGTTCCGTGCCGTAAATCCACTCGCCCACCCGCAGTTTCGCCAGCTCTCGGGTCGATCCATCCGCCATCAGGATGGGTGTCTCACCCCTTACGCAATACACACAACCATGAGCACATCCCCTGTACGGATTGATGGATTGTTCGAACGGAATGTCCGGAGAATCATTGGTGGTGATGATCTCGCGGGCCCGTTCGGGCTCGAGCGTCGTGGCCAGGCTCTCGGGTGCCTCCTCGAGGTACCAACCATCATCCACCGGGACGAGCTGCTGGCGGTCGAAGCGCCCGGGCGGGTTCGAAAGGGCGCCCCTTCCCTTAAATGACTGCCTTCCGATGAGCGTGCGGCGCATGACAATACTGTATATAAATACAGTATTGCAGGCAACGTCAATTTCTAGTGCAAAAACGCAGTAATAGGCCTATTTCACGAGGCGCAACGAGAACGGATAGCGGTAGTGCTCACCCTCGCTCGCCTTGATCGCGGCGATGAGTGTGAACACGAGCCAGACGACGAAAAGTGCCGTGCCGAGGATGAAACCGACGAACACCAGCATAAGGAGCATGCACACGAGAGCTGCGAGCACGATCGTGATGTTGAAGTTCAACGCCTCGCGCGCGTGCTCGGCGACGAACGCCGACTGATCGCGCCGCGCGATCCACACGGCGAGCGGCCCGAGGATGCATCCGAGCAGCCACACCACGACCCCGCTGAGCGCGGACAGATGCGCGAGCATCCCCCAGGTGCGCTCGTTCTCGGTGGGCGCCGTGCCGGGTACCGGAGTGTCGCTCGGGTCGCTCATGGCGAGCTTAAGCGTATCACTTCAAGTGCGCCCGATCCTCCTTAAGGTGACAGTTTTACCTTGATGCCCGCATAGACCCCAAAACCGGGTTGCTGGAAACCCACCGGATTCTCGTAGCGCCGGTCAAAGAGGTTGTCGATGCGCGTAAACACGGCGAAGCGTTGGCTCAAATCGTAGGTCGTGGCGAGATTGACGGTCGTATAACCGGGCGCATCCAGGCGCGGGATCGAAAAGTCGCGGTTGCCGTCCACCCAGGTGCTGACCCACAGGACGTTCAGGTCAACGAGCCACGCGTTGGTCGCCTGCCAGGACGCATTCAGCGTGCCCTTATTCTTCGGACGCCGCAGCAGCTCCTGATGCAGCAGGTCATCGGTTGCCTCGGTGTAGGTGTAGTCGGCCCGCAGGGTGAGCACCTTCAGCGGCTGGTACTCGATGAAGCTCTCGATGCCCTGCGTGGTGGCCTGTCCGATGTTGGCATAGGTCGTCCCCGTCACGTCAGTGGTGATGAGGTTGTGAATGCGGTTGTAGTAGAGGGTTACGCCCACACGCAGGACGTCCTGTGCGAAGCCCTGCTCAATTCCAGCGTCATAGCCGGTGCTGGTCTCGGGCTGCAGGTTCGGATTGGCAAAGAAAAAGGGCGGGAAATTCTGGTACAGCTCGCTTAAGGTCGGCGCCTTGAAGCCGGTGCCCACCGAGGCCTTGAGTTTCGTGTCGGTTTCGGAGATCACCCACGTCGGCGCAAAGCGGTAGGTTACCTTGCTGCCGAAGCGGCTGTTGTCGTCGTAGCGCACGTTGGCCGCGGAGAACCAGTGCTCGCCGATCTGGGATTGCAGCTCCGCGTACGCGGAGCTCACGTGCACGTCGGCCGTGAGCGGCTCACTGATCTCGTCGCGCTCGTACTCAGCGCCCAGCACCACGGTCTCATCAGTCGCAGCCTTGAGGTTGCCCTGCCAGTCGGTCTTTTGCCGCTCGCCGGTGTTGAGCGCTGCCGGAGTCTGCGGCTCCACGGTATCGGTGCGTTCGTGCGTGAAGGCGAATCCGAGCGTCTGATCGAGGAAACCGTCGAAGGTGTTGGCGTGCGCGAAGAGGCGCGTGAAGTACTCATCCGTCGCCGCGGTGGTCTGCTCAGGAGCCGGATACCCCAGGTAAGGGGGCAGGTCACTGTAGTCCTCCCCGGTCGTATGCAAGTGAACGTCGGTGTAGCGCGCGATGAGTCCGAGATCGAAGTTCTGCGTGACATCAAGCCCGAGTTTGGTCGAGAACGTCAGATTGTCGTCGTAGTCATCGTTGCGCGCTTCGCCCGGCTGCAGCAGATCGAGCGGGGTTACCGGTACCGCACCGGCGTGAAAGTGGATCACGTTGGCGCTGTAGTGAAAGGCATCCTGGGAGCCGCTGAGGCTGCCGCTTTGATTGAAGGTGTCGAAGGAACCGCCTTCGACGAGGGCCGCCAGCTGCGTCGGGCCGGCGCCCGATTTGGTGATGATGTTGATCACTCCCCCGATGGCGTCGGAGCCGTAGAGGCCGCTTTGCGGACCGCGCAGCACCTCGACGCGTTCAATGTCCTGCGTGAGCAGCTGCCCGAAGTCGAACGCCCCGGTGGAGTTACTCGGGTCGCTGATGTCCACCCCGTCCACGAACACCTTAGTGTGATTGGAGTTGGTGCCGCGCATGAACACCGAGGTCACCCCGCCCGGGCCGCCGGTCTGCACCACGTTCAGGCCGGGGATGTCCTTGAGAACCTCGGCGAACGTGCGCTCCTGCCGTGCCTCGATGTCCGCGGCAGTGACGAGGGTGATGCTGCTCGCGACCTCAAGCTGCGGCGTGGGGATACGCGTCGCGCTGATCACGACGGCCTGCAGCTCGTCCGGATCCGCGGCGCGTGCCGCGCCGGCGGCGACGGCGAGGCCGAGGACGGCCACCCCCAGAAGCACTCGTAAGGGTGTCGAGCGATGAAAGCCGTGCGCGCACGGCGGCGCGCCGCGAACCTGCGCGCGGTACGCATAAAGATCTGTTGTCATGGATCAAAGCTCCCTAAAAAGCACACACCCGTGCCCGAAGGCGCGTGGCTTTGCGGAAGCTCAAGGGGTGCGGTGCGCCTGCGCGTACCGCCCACCCGCACCGCCCGCCGCGACGCCCATCGGTGATACGCAAGGCCGGTCTCCGGGCTCCCGAGCTGGAGGGTCTCTCCGGCGGATCGCCTTCCCGCCCCCTCCGGGGCAGTGGCTATGTGATCCGCTTGATCTCGGTTACCGTTGCGGGGGCAGCGCCGGGCTTGGACGAATCCTCACCGGACTTCCCGTTTTTTCGTCCTGCCACGTGCGCTCCCAGCCTGGGGGCGCCGCGCGGTCGAACGAACACCTCACGAGGCGCGAAGCCTGCCCCTCGCGGCTCGTCCGCGTCAAGTGCCGCGCGGTCGCTCGCGCGCGTGGCATGATCCGGTCTGGGTGGAAACCGAACAAAACCCGGTCACGTCGCGCTGGCCGCGCGCCAACAACGCCGCCGAATGGGCGGCGTACCTGTGCGTTGTGCCCCTGGTGCTGGGGCTGGCCGCGGTAGGGTTGCTGGAGGAGTACCCGGCGCGCGAGCTGGCACAGCGCGCCACGATTGCCTGGGGTGCGGCGCTGCTCGCCTTCAGCGGCGCGGTGCACTGGGGGCTCGCACTCGCCGGCCGCCTGCCGTGGCAGGCGCAGCGCATCGCCGGCGCACTCGTGCCGATGCTCACCGCCGCCGTGGCCGGGGTGCTCGGCGGTCAGCGGGCGCTCGCGTTGCTCGTCGTGGGCTTTGGCGGGCTGTGGCTGTACGAGCACCGCGTGCTCGGAAGCGCGCTGCCGCCGGACTACCTCAACCTGCGCCGTCAGTTATCGATTGCGATCTGCCTGCTGCTCGCGCTCACGATGTTCGTGTCGGACGCCGCCGGTCTCGCCTGACGAGGCTGCCGCAGATGGAAGACTTATCCGCCCCCTGGCTGCGCCGGCTCATCACCGCCGTGCTGCTCGGCGGACTGGTGCTGCTCGGTTTTCGCGTCATCGAGCCCTTCATCGTGCCGATCCTCTGGGCGACGATCCTCGCCTACGTGAGCTGGCCGGCCTACGAGTGGATGGTGCGCAAGCTCGCCGGCCGCCTGACGCTGGCGGCGCTCATCATGACGATCCTCGTCTCGGCCGCCGTCATCGTGCCGATCGCCTGGCTCGCCGTGGTGCTGCGCATCGACCTGGTGCGCGGTTACCACGACACGCAGGCGCTGTTCACCGGGGGTCTGCAGCTGCCGCCGGCGCTGCTGAAGATTCCCTGGCTTGGCGATCAGCTGCGCGATCTCACCACCAGTATCGCGCAGGACCCGCACGCCCTCGGACTTGAGCTGCGCAAGCTCACCGACCACTCGTTCGAACAGATCGCCCACGTCATCGGCGACATCAGCCGCAACGCGCTCAAGCTGGGGCTCGCCGTGCTGAGCCTCTTCTTCGTCTACCGCGGCGGGGAGGCCTTCGCGAGCCAGGTGGCGCGGGCGCTCGAGCAGTTGCTCGGTCCGCGCGTGGACAACTACCTCGCGGCCATCGGCCAGACCGTGAAGGCCGTGGTGTACGGGCTCGGGCTCGCAGCGCTGGTGCAGGGCGTGCTCGCGGGCCTCGGCTACTACCTGGCCGGCATCGGCGCCCCCCTCTTCCTCGCCGCGCTCACCACGGTGTGCGGCATCATCCCGTTTGCTGTGGTGCCGCTTTTGTGGGGCGGCGTCAGCGTGTGGCTCGTGCTCACCGGGCACACGGTGCCCGGGGTGGCGCTGTTTGTGTGGATGGTGATCGTCGTCGCGAGCACGGATCATTTCGTGCGCCCGCTGCTCATCAGCCGCGGCGCGCAGATCCCCTTCATCATCGTGCTGTTTGGCGTCTTGGGCGGACTTGCAGCCTTTGGGCTCGTCGGGCTCTTCATGGGGCCGGTGATTCTGGCCGTGCTGCTCGCCGTGTGGCGCGAGTGGCTGGCCGGCGGCGGCGCGCCGCGCGCCTAGTTCGCGCTGATCCCTCGCGCCTCAGGTGCCGAGAAACATGCGGTACGCGGGATTGGCGGTCTCCTCGACGTACACGTAGTGCAGCTCGTTCAGGTGCAGCAGGAAATCGGCGCGCTCGGCCGCTGGCACCTGGATACCCGCCAGCACCCGTCCGTAGTCGGTGCCGTGGTTGCGGTAGTGGAACAGCGTGATGTTCCAGCGTGAGCCGATCGATTGCAGGAAGCGGTGCAGCGCACCGGGACGCTCGGGAAATTCGAAGCGGTAGAGCACCTCGTGCGCGATGCCGCGTGCGTGGCCGCCGACCATGTAGCGCACGTGCAGTTTCGCCATCTCATCGTCACTCATGTCGGTGACCGCGAAGTCCGCCGCGCGCAGGCTGCGCAGTACGGCCTCCTTCTCCTCGCGCCCCTGGGTGAGGGCGAGACCGACGAAGATCTGCGCGCTGTGCACGCCCGCGTAGCGGTAATTGAACTCGGTGACGCTGCGCGGGCCGATCACTTCGCAGAAGTGCAGGAAGCTGCCGGGCCGCTCGGGAATGACGACCGCGAGCAGCGCCTCGCGCTCGCCGCCGAGGTCAGCGCGCTCGGCGACGTGGCGCAGGCGGTCAAAATTCATGTTGGCGCCGCTGTTGATGGCGATGAGCCGCTTGCCGCGGCAGTGTTCGCGCGCCACGTATTTCTTCAGTCCCGCCACCGCCAGCGCCCCGGCCGGCTCCACAATCGAGCGGGTATCCTCGAACACATCCTGGATGGCTGCGCAGATCTCATCCGCGTTGGTGAGCACGATCTCATCGACCTGGCCGCGACACAACGCAAAGGTCTCCTCGCCCACGCGCTTCACCGCAACGCCGTCGGCGAAGAGCCCGACGCGCTCGAGCGTGATGCGCCGCCCGGCACGCAGCGAATCGTGCATGCTGGCCGCATCCTGCGGCTCGACGCCGATGATCTTCACCGCCGGGTACAGGTATTTCACATACACCGCGATGCCGGCGAGCAGTCCCCCGCCGCCGACCGGCACGAAGATCGCATCGAGGTTGCCGCCGCACTGGCGCAGGATCTCCACCGCGATGGTGCCCTGGCCGGCGATCACATCCGGATCGTCGAACGGATGCACGAACACCAGGGAGCGCTCGCGCGCCAGCGCGAGGGCGTGCTCGAACGCACTGTCATAGTCATCCCCGTGCAGCACCAGCTGCGCCCCAAGATCGAGCACGGCCTGCACCTTGATCTGCGGGGTGGTCTGCGGCATCACGATGACCGCAGGGATGCCGCGGCGGCGGGCGGCGAGCGCCACGCCCTGGGCGTGATTGCCGGCCGAGGCGCACACCACGCCGCGCCGCGCGCTCGCCTCCGAGAGGTGCGCGATGCGGTTATAGGCGCCGCGCAGCTTGAACGAAAATACCGGCTGCAGGTCCTCGCGCTTGAGCAGCACCTCGTTGGCGAGCCGTCGCGACAGGCGCGGCGCCGCATCGAGCGGCGATTCGATCGCCACGTCGTAGACGCGCGCCTTGAGAATCTTCTCGATGTAGGGACTGGCCACCGTGATCTTCCGCCCGCCTCTCGTGACAGCCGAGAGCTTAGCGGTGGTCGCGCAGCCTGTCAGCGCTTGTCGTTGTTCTTGCGTACCACGAAGCGGTACTGCTGGCGCCCGATCGAGACGGTGTCGCCGTCCTTGAGCACCTGGCGGGTCACGCGTCGGCCGTTGACCTGCACGCCGTTGGTGCTGTTCAGATCCTCGATGACCGTTTGCACCGGGCCGGCCAGGATCACCGCGTGGTGACGGCTGATGTACCTCGCATCGATCTGCAAATCGTTGTCCGGGGTGCGCCCGACGCTCGTCTTGCGCCCGAGCACGTGCACGATCTCGCGCCCCTCCTGATGGTAGATGAGTAGCCGCGTCGCCCCTTCGGGCAGCGGCGCCCCGGGCGGCTCGCCTTCGTCGGACTCACGCAGCATCGGGTGAGCGCTGGTATCGGCAACGCTCGGGCGCTCTTCCTCGAGCGCGGCACGCCACTGCTGATTCGCCTTCTCCAGTTCCTCGGCCCGCGCGGCGTGCTTGCGCGCCTCGGACTCCAGGCGATGTACCGCCTCCTCGGCCGCGGCGAGATCAGCCTCCAGCTCAGCGATCTGCCCGGCCTGAGCGAGGCTTTCGGTCTTGAGCGCCGCCAGGTCCGCGGCGTGCTCGGCGGCGACTCGCTCGGCCTCGCCGGCACGCGCCTCGGCCGCGGCGAGTGTCGTCTGGTAGGTGCCGCGCTCCTGGTGCACGCTCTTGAGGGCGCTCCCCCAGTCCTCCATCTCGCGGCGCAGCGTGCCCAGCTCTTCCTCGAGCTCCTTGGCGCGTTTGCGCTCCTCGGCGAGCGCGCTCTCAAGTTCCACCATGTGTGCACGGCGCTGGTTGAGCGCGGCTTCATGCTCGGCCGCCTGGGCGGCGGCGGTGCTCGCGCTGGCGCGCGCAGCTTCGACCGCGGTGGTGAGATGGACGCGCTCGGTGAGCAGGCGGCTCAGCTCGCTCTTGCGCTGCGACTCGGTGGTGGTGTGCTGTTCAGTGACCGCGGTCAGCGCACGCACCCGCTCGCCGCTCGCCTCCAGCTGCGCCTGCAGGCGGGCGATGTTGCCGTGCAGCCCCTGTGCCTCGCGCCGCCCATCGCGCAGCTGCGCATCGCGCTCGGCAAGGGCTGCACCAAAGGAGCTCAGCTGCTGCTCGAGCTGCTCGATGCGTGCGGCGCGCTGCGCGAGCTGCGCGTCCTGCTCGCGCAGGCGTGCCTGCGCGGCCAGCAGCTGGTGCGCGAGCCGGGTGAGATCGGTTTCGCGCCCGTGCGCCTCCTCGTGCAGGTCCGTCACGAGATTTTCGAACAGCGCGCGGCGGCTCTCCACGCTCTGCAGGGACTCGAAGTAACTCAGCGCGCGCGCCCGCTCCTCGTGCAGGTCGCTCATGACACTGGCCGCGTGCGTGGCGTGCGCGTGCTCGCGCTCGGCGCGCTCCTGTTCGCTCTGCAGCTCGCGCGCGCGCTCGGCCTGCGCCGCCCGCGCCTGCTCCTGCAGGCGCTGCTCGAGCTGCGCGGACTGCGCGGTGGCGCTGCGTAGCTGCTCGCGTGCGGTGGCGAGCTCCGCGTCCAGCTGCACGATGCGCTGCCCGGCGAGGGTGCGCGCTTGGGTGAGTTCGCTGAACTGCGCGGCGTGCTGCGTCGCGGCGCTTTGCAGGCGCGCCAGTTCCGCATCCAGCTGCGCGGCGCGCTGCTCGGCGGCGGCGCGCACTTCCAGGAGGGTGCTGGCGGTGGCATCGCCGCCAGCGCGCAGATGGGCGAGCTCCGCGGCCCGTCCCGCCGCGTGCTGTTCGGCACCGAGGCGGGCCTGCGTGAGCTCGGCGATCTGGGCGGCGTGTTGGGCGCCCGCTTGCGCCGCGCCCGCTTCCAACCGTGCCACCGCCGCGGCGGATTCGACGGCGCGCTCCTCCGCTGCTGCGTGCGCAGCGCGCGCTTCCTCGCGCTCGCGCTCAAGCTCGGTGAGCCGATCGGCCTTGCTATTGAGGAGCTGTTGCGCGGAGCGCAGCTCCGCGGACATCGCCTGAAGCGTCCTCTCCAGGTGCTGCTCGTGATCGGGGCGCAGCTGCGGCAGTGCCGCCCAGGTGTCCGTGCTCGTGTGCTCGTCCGCCCCCGCCGGCGGCACCGGATCGAGCACCGGCAGCTCGGCCGTGCTGTCCAGGTCAGCCTCAGGGGAGGCCGGCGGCGGCGACATCGAACGCGAACTCATCGATTTATCCCGGATTCCCCGTAGCTTGCGGCGAAAAAGTGTAGCGCCGCGACCCGACAGGCCCCCCCGCGCAGCTATAAATGTGTGAGAAGAATCCCGAAAATCTCTCTCAACCGCGAAGGAAGTCGCGAACTGCGTCGAACAGCCGGCCTGGGGAGTGCGCCAGGAGCTCCGATCCGCTGAGCTCCAGATCCATCACTCGGGCGGCCGGCAGCACGTCCCGCACATGCGCCGTGCCTTCCCACAGATCATCCTTGGGTCGCAGCACGAGGAGCTTCTGGGAGAGACGGGCGAGCCGCTCGCGTACCGCGCCCCCCGTCACGGCCTCCTGCACCCAGCGCTCGAGCGCGGGCCGCTCGGGCGCGGTGCTACCCGCGTGGGACCCTGCGGAAACCGGCAACGGCACGGACACCATGACGACGCGGCCAACCTGCGCGGCGCGAGTGGCGGCCAGTTCGGCGGCGAGCAGCGCTCCGGCGCGCATGCCCAGCACATCGAGCTTGCGCAGACGCATGGCGTCCAGAAAGTCCCCGACGGCGCCGACATAGTCGGCGAGTGAGGGGCGCGTCAGCGGCCCGTCAGACTCGCCGAAACCGGGCAGGTCGGGGGCGTAGACCGAGCGCTCGCGACCAGCGAGGGCCAGGAAAGGCCTGAAGGCGCGCCCGGATCCGGGGCAGTCGTGCAGACACAAAAGCGGCGTGCCTTCCTCGAATCCGCCCCCCGGGGGCATGGCGTTGTGCAGGTGCAGCTGCCCGTAACGGCATTCGAAATACCCGCGCCGCACACGGGCGGCGGCGGCAACGGCCGGCTTCAGGGTCGGTTTGGGCATGGGCAACATAGTGCCACGATCGCCGCTTTTTGTTGCGTCGCGGGCGCCGCTGCGTACAGTGGGGCCGTTCCGTTTTACCGGAGATTCCCCCCACCATGCGACGCGTACTGGGACTGGCCGTGCTCGTTTCTGTGTTGGCAGGCTGCGGCGGGGTCGGCGCCGGCGCGAGCGCGGCCGCCGCGGCAGCCGATGAGGCGGCTCAGGCGAAAAAGATGGAGGCGCGCGTGCCCCAGCAGGTGCAGGCTGCCGAGGACGCCGCCGCGCAGCAGCGCAGCGAGGCGGAGAAACAAGTCCAGTAAAGCGCGCGGCGCGTGTGCCCCGCGAGAGCCGCCGCCGCGCAGAATCCTGCGCGGCGGCGGGGGTTCTAGCGAGCGCGGGCGCGCTTCTTGGGAGCCGCACGCCGCGCACTCTTGCGCGCAGCTTTCTTGCGCGCGACCTTGCGCTTGGCGGCCTTGGCTTTCTTGCGCACCACCTTTTTCTTCGCCGCCTTCTTCTTCGAAGCCTTCTTCTTGGGAGCCTTTTTGCCGGCCTTGGCCGGCTTGGCCGCGCTCGTGGGCGCCTTAGCCGGGGCCACGGCGGGCGTCGCTTTCGGGGTTGCCGCAGGCTTCGGTGCGCTCATGGCGCGGGGGGCTTCCTGCACCGCGAACGCACCGCCCTGGGGATCCAGGAACAGCGCGATCCAGCTGCCGCCGGGCACCTCGATGGGTCCGTGCAGCAGCCGTCCGCCGGCTGCCTTGGCGGACGCCACCGCCCGGTTGGCATCTGCGACGTGCACGTAACTTAGCCACGACGGGGGCGTCGAGGGTCCCTGCGTGTTGCATATGCCGCCGACGGCCGCGCCGCCGTGCTCGAACAGCTGGTACACGCCCATGGCACCCATGTCGTGTCCGACGCCTTTGCTCCAGCCGAAGAGCTGCCCGTAGAAGCGCAGCGCCGCGGCGACATCCGTGGTCTGAAGTTCATGCCAGGAAAAGGCCCCCTGCGGCGGTTGCGGGCCCGGGGGCGGACCGCTCGGGGTGAACACGGCGAAGGTGGCGCCCTGCGGATCGGCGAGCACCGCGAAACGCCCGACGTTCGGGATATCGGTGGCCGCCTTGCAAATACGCGCGCCCAGGCCCTGGGCTTGGGCGCAGGTAGCGTCCACATCGGGCGTGCCGACATAGACCAGCCAGTGCGCCGGCGTCCCGCTGGCGTCGGCGGGCAGCGCCATGAGGCCGCCGACCTGTGTCCCGCTGGCCATGAAAATCGTGTAGCCGGGCATATTGGAGGGCTGCGTCCGCCACGGCACGACCTTCGGGTAGAAGGCGGCAGCGGCGGCTGTGTCAGTCGTCAACAACTCGTGCCAGATGAATCGTCCACGGACCTCGGCGTTGCTCATAGTGAGTCTTCCTCTTGTTGGCGCGCGACCGCTTCTACGGTCGACGATCGGCGCGACATTCTGCCCTGCCGCGCGCGTCACTTCCATGACTCCTGCGCCGGTTCGTGCACGCCGTGCGTGCGCTCGCGCCAGATGAGGTACAGGCCGCTCGCGATGACGACCGCGCCCCCGACACACACGCGCGTGGAGGGCAGCGTGTGCCAGACCACCCGATCGATGAGGATCCCCCACAGCAGGGCGGTGTACTCCAGCGGCGCCACCACGGCCGCCGGCGCGGCGCGGAACGCCTCCGTCAGCAGGTAGGAGCCCACGGCGGCCAGTCCGCCGAGCGCGATGAGCCAGCGGTAATGCTGCGGTTGCAGCCGCACCCAGTGCGGCAGGGCGAGTGCGGCGCAAAAGACGGTCATGAGGCCGATGGTCCACACCACGACGCTCGCGGTCGTGTCGGTGCGCGTAAGCACGCGCACGAGGATGCCGCTTACCGCATAGGCGACGGCCGAGATCAGGGCCGCAAGGGCGCCCAGGGACACCAGTCCCGAGACGCTCGGCCGCAGCATGATCAGAACGCCCGCGAGCCCCACGCTGATCGCGGTCCAGCCGCGCGCATCGGTGCGCTCCTTGAGCAGCGGCACGGCGAGCGCCGTCATGATGAGGGGAGCGGACAGGAACACCGCATACGCGTTCGCGAGCGTGAGGGTGCGCACCGCGTAGATGAAGCCGCCGAGGACCACGACCGCGAGCGCACCGCGCGCCAGGTGCATGCGGAAGCGCTGCGGTTTGAGGGTACGCCAGCGCCCCGTGAGGATCACCGGCAGCAGCATGAATGGCATCGAGGCGGCGCCGCGCAGGACCGCCACCTCGAGCGGCGGATAGCTCGCGGACAGCAACTTCAGCAGCGCGTCCATCCCGGAGAACACCGCCACCGCTGCGATCATGGAGACGATCGCGCGAAGCCTGCCGTGGCGCATGGCGTCAGCCGGCCGCGTCCGCCTCCGGGGGCTTAGCGGTCACCGCGCGCGCGGGCTTGCCGGGCGAGCTCAGCGGACGATAGTGGGTGCCGAGCAGCCGCGCCGGCAGCGCGAAGGCGCTGGCGAGGGAGACCACGAGCGAGGAGGCATAGGGCACTGACTGCACCAGGAGCACGATGATCCACGCGAGACGGTCGGGGCCTGCGTTCTGCGGGGTGCTCATGGAGGACACCCCCCAGGCCGAGAGCAGCAGGCCGACCATCATCAGCGTCTCCTCGCGAGCGGCCGCGAGCGCATGCCACAGGCCCGAGGTTGTGCCCTGCTTGGGCGTGCGGAAGAACGGCTCGCTCTTGGTGAGCAGGCCCTTGATGGAAGCCATGCCGATGGTGTGCGTGAGGGCAAGTCCGGCGATGGCTGCGGCGAGGGTCTGGCGCACGTTGGCGCCGACGCGCACGCGGTACAGGTGCACGAGCTTGGCGAGCTTGAAGGTGAAGAGCGAGAGCGGCAGCACCGAGTACATGACAAGCGGTGGATCGACGCTGCCGGGGGCCCACACCATCGCCGCCGACCAGCCGAGAGCTGCGAGGTTGAAGAGCATGTTGCAGCCGTCGGCAATCCAGGGGAGCCAGCCGGCGATGAAGTGATAGCGCTGGCCGGGCGAGAGCGGACCGCCTTCCAGAAACAGCGTGCGCGCGTGCGCCTTGAGGATCTGCATCGCCCCGTAGGCCCAACGGAAGCGCTGCTTCTTGAAGTCGATGAAGGTGTCAGGCATGAGGCCACGGCCGTAAGTGGCGGGCACGTAGCTCGCATCGAAGCCGTGCTCGAAGATGCGTAGCCCGAGTTCCGCATCCTCGGTGATGCACCACTCCGCCCAGCGGCACTCCTCCAGCTGCGCGCGCCGCACCATGGTCATGGTGCCGTGCTGGATGATGGCGTTGCGCTCGTTGCGCGTGATCATGCCGATGTGAAAGAAGCCGCGGTACTCCGCATAGCACATGGCCTTGAAGGCGCTCTGGTCCGCGTCGCGATAGTCCTGCGGCGCCTGCACGATGGCGATGCGCTGATCGTGAAAGGCCGGTGTTAGATCGCGTAGCCACGCCGGATCGACCACGTAGTCGCTGTCGATCGCGGCGACGATGGTGGCATCGGGCGCGGTGCGGGCGAGCGCGTAGTTCAGCGCGCCGGCCTTAAAGCCGGCGAGCGGGGCGACGTGGAAGAAGCGGAAGCGCGGCCCGAGCTTCAGGCAATGCGCCTGCACCGGGCGCCAGACATTCTCGTCCTTGGTGTTGTTGTCGATGACCAGCACCTCGAAGTCTGGATACTCCAGGCGCGCGAGCGCATCGAGCGTCTCGATGAGCATCGCCGGCGGCTCGTTGTAAGCGGGCACGTGCACGGAAACCTTCGGCGGCGTGACGCTTGGGACGTAAATGGGCGCACCGAGGCGGCGGCGGTAGGAAACCCAGTGTGCCTCGGCCCACTCGTGCGCCTCGGCGAGCAGCACGAGCAGCACCCCGAGCATGCCGAGCAGCAGCAAGACCCCTGCGATCACGCTCGAGACGGTCATGTACTGTTGCGTGAAATCGTAGATGACCCACACCGCCAGCGTCGCGGCGGCGTACACCACGAGTGCCAGGAAACTGCGGCCGCGGTTGCGCAGCGCGTCGCTGTTCAGATAAAGGAACCCGAGCAGGAGCAGCGATACGGCCACCGAGACGGCCGCGAGGATGTGCCACTCGGGCACGCGCACGATCGGCGCGGTGAACTCGAACTTCGGTTGGCGGTTCACGTCGTACACGCCCCAGTACGAGCCGACCGCGCCTTCCAGAAACGCTTTCCACGGCTGATCGAAGGCTTCCATCACGTAGTAGGTGACCTGCTCCTTCTGCGCGCGCGCAAGAAAGCTGCGCAGGAACAAGGCCTCGTTCGCCTCGGAGGCGACCGCCGACTCGTGCGTGCGCCCGCGGCTCGGCCAGCCGATCTCCGCCACCACGATCGGTTTGTGCGGGAAGGCCTTCTGCAGGCGTTTGAACTGCGCGAGCGAGTAGTCGACCGCCTGGTCCACCGGCACGCCCTCCCAGTAAGGCAACAGGTGCACGCCGATGAAGTCCACGTGCTGCGCCAGCTCCGGGTGGGTGAGCCACGTGTTCCAGGTCTCCGCCGTGCCCACCGGCTGCTCGATCGCCGCGCGCGCGCGGTCGAGGAGTTTCTCGAGCTCGCCGATCGGCAAATCCCCGCGCAGCAGCACCTCGTTGCCGACGAACACGCGCACGACGTTCATGTGGTTTCCGGCGAGGCGGATCGCGGTCTGCAGCTCCTGCTCGTTCTTGTCGCGGTGATCATCGAGCCAGGCGCCGATCGCGACGTTCATGTCGCGCGCCTCGGCCAGTTCGGGAATATCGGCCAGCGTCCCCTGCACGCTGTAGGTGCGCAGCGCGTGCACCTTGCCCTGCAGCAGTTTCAGGTCCGCGTCGATCTCCGCATCCGTCGGCAGTATGTTGTGCGTCGGATCCTCGTTGAGGCGAAAGGGCGAGAAGGCGAAGCCCCAGATGACTTTCGGCCATGGCGGCTCGCTCGTCGGACGATTGAGGTAGGCCCACGCGGCGAACGTGAGCAGGGCGAACACCGCCGCAATCAGCAGGCTCGGAATCGTTTTCATGCCATGGGGCGCGTGCCGTGCGCTCTACCAGCTGCCGCTGTTCGGCATCGACTTCCAGGGCTCCGCCGGGGCGCGCGACTCGCCTTGCTGCAACAGCTCGATGGAGATGTTATCCGGCGAGCGCACGAACGCCATGTGCCCGTCGCGTGGCGGCCGCAGGATCGTCACGCCGTGCTCGGCGAGACGGCGGCAGGTGGCGTAGATGTCATCGACCGCGTAGGCGAGGTGCCCGAAGTTGCGCCCGCCGCTGTAGCTCTCCGGATCCCAGTTGTAGGTGAGTTCCACCTGTGCGCTCTCATCGCCGGGGGCGGCGAGGAACACGAGCGTGAAGCGCCCGCGTAGGTTCTCCTGACGGGAGAGTTCCTTCAGTCCGAGCGCATCGCAGTAAAAGCGCAGCGAAGCGTCGATGTCCGTGACGCGGACCATGGTGTGCAGATACTTCATGGGGGCCTCGGGAGATGCCGGATCGTAAACTTTAGTTAGGGCCGCGCGGCGCGATGCCGAGCGCCCGCTCGATACGCGCCGGGTCGTAGAGCTTGCCACCCTTCATCACCAGTTCCACGTTCTCGATGTCGCTGATGCGCAGGCTCGGATCGCCGTTCACCAGGATCAGGTCCGCAAGCTTGCCTGGCGCGATCACGCCACGCTCCCCGTTCGCCCCGATCACCAGCGCGGAGGTGAGCGTCGCCATGCGCAGCACTTCGGCGGCCGGGATACCGGCGCGCACGTAGAGCTCCAGCTCATGGTGCAGCTCGTAGCCGGGCATCGAATCCGTGCCGGGGATGAGCGTGACGCCGCCCTCGTGCAGCGCCTTGAGGAGCGTGAGCAGTGCCGGGAATGCCGCGCGATACGCCGCCTCTTCCCCCGGCGGCACCGCGAGTGCCCCCGAGAGCATGTCGCGACGCACCTGCGCGGGCACGCGCGCGGCGATCCTCTCAAGTCCCGGGGTGACCGCGGCGGGGTCGCCGCAGAAGAGTCCCTCGAAGACATTTACGGTCGGGTCGAGCACGGTGTGCTGGTGGTGCAGGTATGCGATGAAGGCCCGCACCTGGGGCTGTTCGGGGCCGAACTCGCGCGCGTGCGCGGCGACCGCGGTGAAGCGGTTCATGTTGCGCGTTTCCTTCACGGTGTCGAAGAGAAAGTCGAGCACGATGAAGTTGATGTGCTGGATCTCATCGGCGCCGGCCGCGACGAACTGCTCGGCGCTCATGAACGCGGGCACGTGGCCGCTGACGCGCAGTCCGTGCGCATGCGCTTCATCGGCGATGACGGGGACCAGCGCCGGCGGAACTGAGGAGTAGATCTTGATCTGTCCGTAGCCGTGCTCGGCGTACCAGTCGACGTCCTTGACGGCCTCGGCGGCGGAGTCGACGCGCATCTTGGTGGGCCCGGCGAGGGGTCCGGTGCCATCGATGATGCCCGCCTTCCACACACGCGGCCCGAGCTCCGTCCCAGCCTCAAAGCGCGCCACGCGCTCGAGGAACTCGTCGGTGTCGTTCGCCATGTCGCGCGCGCTGGTCACGCCGTTGGCGAGATCGAGCACGCCGACGTTGTCGCCGAAGTGTTGGTGGTTGTCCCACAGCCCCGGCATCAGAAAGCGGCCGCGCGCCTCGATCACTTCCGCATCCGCCGGCACGGCGACCTTCTCATCCGCGCCTACGCGTACGATGTGCGCCCCACGCACCAGCACGCTCGTGCCGGGCGTGACGCTCAGATCGCGCGGATCAAAGAGGCGCGCGTTGCGAATCAGGACCGCCGCGGCCGGCACGTGCGTCTGCTCGCGCGCCAGACGCGCGAACCAGGCGCTGCTCGCCTGCGTCTGCGCGGCGAGCAGCTGCGGCAGCAGCGCGTGCATGCCCGGCGCGAGCACCGAGAACCAACCCGAGAGGATCGCCGCCGTTGCCCCGTCGCGCCGCAGCCAGATCTGCGTGGGCGAGAAGTCAAGTCCCGTGATCTGGTAGTGGAGGAATTCGGCTGCGGCGCCGTCCGTGGCGAGCGGCCCGAGCTCCTCGAGCGTCGCCTCACCTGCGGGCAGGAGCGCGAGGCGATGCTCGGGCGCCTTGAGGAGCGCGCGCGCCAGCACGCCGAGAAACTCCGGCGGCGCATCGGCGGGCACGTAGAAGGCACCCGCCGCGCCGCTCTCACCGTGCTCGGTACGGTTGTGCCAGGCGGCGCGGCCGCCGGTGACGCCGAAGGTCTCACTCACGGGCGTCTTGTGGTAGTCGTTGCCGCTGCCGGCGTAGGCACTCGGGAGCCCCGCCCGATCGAGCGTCCAGTGCGCGACGATGTGATCGCCACGCCCGCGATCGTTGAAGGAGTACTCCGCGCTCGTGGCGACGCCGCCGACGAGGGTGACGGTCTGGGAGCCGGCGGGGTTGCCGAGGATCAGGATCTCATCCGTGCGCGGCGCGGCAACGGCCGCGCCGGCGGCCAGGCCTGCGAGCCAGAGCGCGAGCAAAAGCGCGCGGCGCGGCAGCGCTTGCGGCATCAGAACATCTCCGAGGGGTCGGGCGGCTTGATGTCGACCTTGGTGCGCGAGGGAATGAATTCCCCGGTGATCATCTCCTCGTAGCTTTGCCCGGGACCGACCATCGGGTAGACCCCGGCGTCCGGGTCGATCATGACCTCGAGGAAGGCCGGGCCCTTGAAGGCGAGGAACTCGGCGATCACCGACGGCACGTCCGCTTTGCGCTCAAGACGCAGCGCGTAGCGAAAGCCATCCGCCTGCGCGGCCTTGACGAAGTCCTTCTTGTGCAGCGAGCGATCACTCGCCGACAGGCGCCCCTTGAAGAAGAGCTTCTGCCACTGCTTCACCATGCCGTCACCGAAGTTGTTAAGCACCACCACCTTCACCGGCAGATCGTAGGTGGTCACGGTCTCCAGCTCCCCGATGTTCATGCGGATGCTCGAGTCGCCATCGATGTCGATCACGAGCCGCTCCGGGCAGGCGATCTGCGCGCCGATCGCCGCCGGCAGGCCAAAGCCCATGGTGCCCATGCTGCCGGAGGTGAGCCACAGGCGCGGCGCGATGAAATCGCAGTACTGCGCCGCCCACATCTGGTGCTGGCCGACGCCGGTGCAGATGATCGCCGAGCCGCGCGTGTGACGGTTGATCTCCTCGATCACGTAGTAGGGCTGGATGAGGGGGCTCGCGTGGTCGTAGTTCATGGCGTACACGCGCTTCAGTTCCGCGAGTTCAGCCGCCCAGGCGCCAAAGTCGCGGTTGAACCTCAGCCCGCGCCCGTGCGCGCTCAAGGCCTCAAGCGCCGGGGCCACAAGTCCCACGTGGCTCCACTGCACGCGCTTCACCTTGTTGACCTCGGCGCGGTCGACGTCCAGGTGTGCGATGCGCACGGCGTTTCGGGCGAACTTCTCCGGCACACCTGCGACGCGGTCATCAAAGCGCGCGCCCACCGCGATCAGAAAGTCGCAGTCATCCACCGCGTAGTTGGCGAAGGCCGCCCCGTGCATGCCGAGCATGCGCAGCGCCAGCGGGCGGGTCGTGTCGTAGGCGCCGATCCCCATGAGCGTGGTCACCACGGGGATGCCGAACGCGCTCGCGAACTGCCCGAGCGCCTCGGCCGCGTTGCCGTTGATCACCCCGCCGCCGGCGTAGATCAGCGGCCGGCGTGACTCCTCGAGCATGGCGAAGAAGCGCGCCGCCGCGCTCGCCTCCAGGGCGGACTCGGCCAGCTCGCGCATGCGGCGCCGGTAGCCGGGAATCGGCAAGAGCCCCACGCCCGAGAAGGCGCCCTCCCAGTTCTGCACGTCTTTCGGGATGTCGATGACGACCGGTCCCGGGCGCCCGGTGCGGGCGATCTCGAACGCCGTGCGCACGGTGGACTCGAGCTTTTCCGGATCGGTCACGAGGAAGATGTGCTTGGCCACCGAGCCCATGATCGAGGGGACGGGGGCCTCCTGGAAGGCGTCCGTGCCGATGGAAGCGCGGGCGACTTGGCCGCAAATTACGACAATAGGTATCGAATCTGCCATGCAGTCGCGCACGGGCGTAACAGTGTTCGTTGCACCGGGCCCTGAAGTGACGAGGCACACCCCCACCTTACCGCTCGCGCGGGCGTAGCCGGCCGCCATGAAGCCGGCGCCCTGCTCGTTGGCCGGCACGATCAGGGGGATCTGGGGGTAACCGAGGCGCACGGCGGCCTCGTTATAGAGAAACACGGCATCGTAGGTCGGCAGGATCGCCCCGCCGCTGTAGCCGAAGATGGCCCGCACGCCCTCATCGGCGAGCACCTGCATGATCATGCGTGCGCCACTCATGCGCTCACCGGCGAGCGGGTGGGCCGGCGGCCTTGGCTGGATCACGGTGTCGGTCATGGGCGCACTTCTTGGCCTCAAACGCTCAGCCGTTCGAAAAAACTCGAAGGGATCGGCGAGCCTAGCAGCTTGGCTTCTTGGTGCAAACTTGGCCCGATCCTTTATTCTGCAGTAGTTCCCCCACTCTTCGCTGAGCGTTGCATGCGCCATATCATCGCCATACTCCTGCAGAACGAGGCCGGAGCTCTGACCCGCGTCGCGGGTCTCTTCTCCACGCGCGGCTACAACATCGAGTCGCTCTCGGTCGCTCCGACCGATGACCCGACCGTGTCTCGCCTGACGCTCGTCACGTCCGGCTCCGACTCGGTCATTCAGCAGATCGCCAACCAGCTGAACAAGCTCGTGGACGTGGTGAACGTGCTCGACATGACCCGTGGGGAGCACCTGGAGCGCGAGCTCGTGCTCTTGAAGCTGCGCGTGGCGGCAGGGGAGACGGATGCGGTGCGCGGCCAGGTCGTGCGCAGCGGCGGCCGCGTCCTGGATCCGGCCATGGAAGGGTTCATCGTGGAGCTCACCGCGAGTGAGGCGGAGGTGAACGGCTTCGTCGCCGAGCTCGCGCGCCGCGCCGAGCTTCTTGAAGTGGTGCGCAGCGGCGCACTCGGGATCTCAAGGAGCGCGCGTCCCTTGCGGGCGCGGCCGGCAGCGGCGACCGTCTAGGGCAGCAGCACCGTAGAACCGGTGGTGCGCCGGCCCTCGAGGTCGCGCTGCGCCTCGGCGGCCTGCGCCAAGGGATACCGCTGGCCGATCAGCACGCGCACCTTCTTCGCCTTCACGGCCGCAAACAGCTCGCGCGCCCCGGCGGTGAGCTCCGCGCGCGTTGCGATGTAGTTGAAGAGCGAGGGCCGGGTGAGGAAGAGCGAGCCGCGCTTGACGAGCTCGAGCGGACTCACCGCCGGGGGCGCACCGGAGGCGTTGCCGTAGCTCACCATGATCCCTAAGCGGCGTACGCAGTCGAGCGAGTCCATGAAGGTATCCTTGCCGACCGCGTCGTATACGGCCGCCACGCCGGTGCCGCGGGTCAGGGCCTTGACGCTGGCGACCAGCTCGTCCCGCCCCGAGATGAGTACGTGCCGGCAGCCGTGCTTCTTCGCGATCTCAGCCTTCGCATCGCTGCCCACGACGCCGATCACCTGCGCGCCGAGGGCCTTCGCCCACTGGCACAGGATGAGACCGACGCCGCCGGCGGCGGCGTGCACGAGGATCGTATCCCCGCGTGCCACCTTATAGGTGCGGCGGATGAGGAAGTGCGCGGTCAGACCCTTGAGCATGAGCGCGGCCGCCTGCTCATCCGAAATGCCGCGCGGCACCTTCACGAGGCGCTCGGCGGGCACGTTGCGCAAATCGCTGTACGCCCCCGGCGTGGGCATCACGTAGGCGACGCGCTCGCCGCTGCGAAAGCCGCGCACGCCGCGCCCGCAGCTTACGACCACGCCGGCGGCCTCGCGCCCGAGCCCGCTCGGTAGCGCCACCGCATAAAGGCCGGTGCGGTCGTAGACGTCGATGTAATTGAGGCCGATCGCGGTGTGGCGCACCTGCACCTCGTGGGGGCCGGGCTTGCCCGGATGGAGTTCCTCGACGCGCAGGACTTCCGGTCCGCCGTGCTCGTAGAAGCGAATCGCAACTGGCATAGGAGCCGCAGGATAACGCGCGGCGGGGCGTGCAGACTATCGGCGCTCAGCTAAAGCGCCGCATCATCGGTCTCGCCGGTGCGGATGCGGATGACGCGCTCGATATCGGTGATGAAGATCTTGCCGTCCCCCACCTTGCCGGTTTTGGCGGACTTGATGATCGCCTCGATCACCTGGTCCACCAGGTCCCCGCGCACCGCGACCTCGATGCGGGTCTTGGGCACAAAGTCCACCACGTACTCCGCGCCCCGGTAGAGCTCGGTGTGCCCGCGCTGCCGACCGAAGCCCTTCACTTCCGTCACCGTCATGCCCGAGACGCCGATGTCCGAGAGCGCGGCGCGGACGTCGTCGAGCTTGAAGGGCTTGATGATGGCGGTGACCAGTTTCATGGGACTCTCCGTCTTGAGGCGGGACTCTAGCGCGCGAGGGATTTTGCAGTTTTCATGCCACCCCGTCGAATGCCGCGAAAACGCAGCTTCCGCGCCGCGACCCTCGCGCCCGCTGCCCCGCTGACGCACCATCCTGGAGCAGGCCGGGACGCGCGCCGCTTCGCGCTGGTGCGATCGACTGCGCCGATCATGGGCTATTCTTCGCGCCGATGTACGAACAGATCGTGATCGTCGGCGCGGGGCAGGCCGCGGTGCAGACCGTGGATACCCTACGCCGCAAGGGCTTCACGGGGAAGCTCACCGTGGTGGGGGACGAGCCGTGGCTGCCCTATCAACGACCGCCGCTCTCTAAGAAGTATCTGGCCGGCGCGGTGCAGCGCGAGCGGCTGCTCATCCGGCCGGCCCCCTTTTATGCCGAGCACCAGGTGAGCACCCACCTGAGCCGCCGCGTTACCGAGATCGCGCGACACGCGCGGCGGGTGCACCTGGATGATGGGCTGGCGCTGCCCTACGATGCGCTCCTGCTCGCCACCGGCAGCCGGCCGCGCCGCCTGCCTATCCCCGGGGCGGAGCTTGCCGGCGTGCATACGCTGCGCACCATCGCGGACGTGGATCGCATCCGGGCCGAGGCGGCCGCGGATCGGCACCTGGTCATCATCGGCGGCGGTTACATCGGACTCGAGGTGGCAGCGACCGCGCGCGAGTTGGGCCTTGAGGTGACCGTGCTCGAGATGGCCGAGCGCGTCATGGCGCGCGTCACCTGCGCGCAAGTCTCCGCCTTCTACCAGGCCGAGCACGCGCGCGCGGGCGTGCGCATTCACTGCAACGCGCGCGTGGCGGCGCTGCACGCGGATACGCGCACGGGGCGCGTGGGCCGCGTGCTCACCGAGGACGGCGCCGAGCACGCCGCCGATTTAGTGCTCGTTGGCGTCGGCGTCGCGCCCGCGGATGAACTCGCCCGGGCGGCCGGGCTCGAGTGCGAGAACGGCGTCCTCACGGATGTGTACTGCCGCACGAGTGATGAGGACATCTGGGCCGCCGGGGACTGCGCGAGTCACCTGAACCGCCAGTACGGCAAGCACCTGCGCCTTGAATCAGTGGACAACGCCTTCGAACAAGGCACGACCGTGGCGCTGAATATGCTCGGCACGCCGACATTGCACGACAAGGTGCCGTGGTTCTGGTCCGATCAGTTTGACCTGAAGCTCATCATCGTTGGCGTGGGCCACGGCTACGACACGCTCGTCATGCGCGGCGCGCCCGCGAGCCGCAGCTTCAGCGCCTGCTACCTGCGCGCGGGCGAGCTCATCGCGATCGACAGCATCAACGCGCCCAAGGACCAGATGGCGGCACGCAAGCTGATCGCCGTGCACGCGCGGCCGGATCCGGTGAAACTCGCCGATCCGGCGATCGCGCTCAAGGACTGCCTCTAAGCGGCCGCATCGTCAGCGTGCGCCTGCAGCACGATCAGCAGCTCCTGCGCATCGACCGCCTGACCGGCGCGCGCCAGCACTTCGATGACTTCAGCGGCGGCGGGGGCGCGCACGGCGGTCTCCATCTTCATCGCCTCGAGCGTGAGCAATAAATCCCCGCGCGCCACCTGTGCCCCCGCCTCAACGGCCACACTCGCCACGACCCCGGGCATCGGCGCGCCCACGTGCGCGGCATTGCCCGGCTCGATCTTGCGCGGCGGGGCGTGGCGGGCAACCTGGGCCTCATCCGGCACGCGTACCGAGCGCGGCTGGCCGTTGAGCTCGAAGAACACCGTGCGCGTGCCGTCCTCGTGCGGCTCGCTGCTCGCCAGATAGCGCACGATGAGGGTCTTGCCGCGCTCCAGGTCGATGGTGATCTCCTGCCCCGGCTCCATGCCGTAGAAAAAAACAGGCGTCGGCAGGATCCCCGGGTCGCCGTAGAGCGCGCGGCTGCGCGCGTAGTCGAGCCACACGCGCGGATACATAAGATAGGAAGCCAGGTCCTCATCGGTGACCGGTCGCGGCAGCAGCTGCTGGATACGGGCGCGCTCGGCGGCGAGATCCACCGGCGGCAGCATCGCGCCTAAGCGCTGCGTAAGGGCAGCGGCGCCCTTGAGCACCTTCTTCTGCAGCGCCGGCGGAAAGCCGCCGTAGGGCTGGCCCAGGTCGCCGCGAAAGAACTGCACCACCGACTCCGGGAAAGCGACTTCGACGTGCGGATCGAGCACTTTCTCGCAGCTGAGGCCGGAACTCACCATGAGCAGCGCCAGATCCCCGACCACCTTGGAGGTCGGCGTCACCTTGATAATGTCGCCGAAGAGGGCGTTCACCTGCGCGTAGGCGGCGGCCACTTCCGGCCAGCGTGTCTGATCGATGCCGAGCCCGCGCGCCTGCTCGCGCAGGTTAGTGTACTGCCCGCCGGGCATGCCGTGCACGTACACCTCCGAGGCACTCGCGCGCAGATCGCTCTCGAAGGCACCGTAGTAGCGCCGCACCTGCTCCCAGTAGGCGGAGATGGCGCGCAGGTTGTCCGGATCGATGCCCGCATCGCGCGGCCCAAAACGCAGCGCCTCAACGATCGAACCGAAGTTCGGCTGCGAGGTGAGCCCGCTCATGGCATCGATCGCTGCATCAACCGCATCGGCGCCGGCGGCCACCGCCGCAAGGACGCTCGCCGCGCCGATGCCACTGGTATCGTGCGTGTGAAAGTGCACCGGCAGGCCGACTTCCTCCTTGAGCGCCTTCACGAGTGCGTACGCGGCCCGCGGCCGGCACAGCCCCGCCATGTCCTTGATGCCAAGCAGGTGCGTGCCGGCGGCCTTAAGTTCGCGTGCCAGGGTAAGGTAGTAGTCGAGCGTGTATTTGTTTTCGTGCGGGTCGCTTAGGTTTCCGGTGTAGCAGATCGCCGCCTCGCACAGCTTACCGCTCGCCCCCACCGCATCGATCGCCACGCGCATGTTCTCGACCCAGTTGAGCGAATCGAAGATGCGGAACACGTCCACACCGGCGGCGGCGGCGCGCGCGACGAAGAAGCGCACCACGTTATCGGGGTAATTGGCGTAACCGACCGCGTTGGCGGAGCGCAGCAGCATCTGCAGCAACAGGTTCGGCATGAGCTCGCGCAGCTGCGTCAGTCGCGCCCACGGATCCTCGCGCAGAAAGCGCAGGGCGACATCGAAGGTCGCCCCGCCCCAGCACTCCACCGAGAACAGCTGCGGCAGAAGGGCCGCGTAGTACGGGGCGATCGCCGTCATGTCGCGCGTGCGCAGGCGCGTGGCGAGCAGCGACTGGTGCGCATCGCGCATGCTGGTGTCGGTGAACAGCACGCGCTCCTCGGCGAGCATCCACTGCGCGAACTTCGCAGGTCCGAGCTCATCGAGCTTCTGCTTGGTGCCGGGCGCCGGCGGCGCCAGCGGACCGGGCGGCAGGCGCACGCTCGTAAAGCCCCCGGGGCGCGCGCGCGTGCGGGTTTCCGCGTTGCCGTTGACGATGGTGCTGCCGATGAAAGTAAGAATGCGGCTCGCGCGGTCGCGCTTGCGCGGCGACTGCAGCAGCTCCGGGGTCTGCTCGATGAAGCGCGTGGTGTACTCGCCGTGCGCGAAGCGCGGATGCGTGATGAGCTGATCGAGGAAGCGCAGGTTGGTCACGACGCCGCGGATACGAAACTCCCACAGCACCCGATGCATGCGCGCGATGGTCTCCTGCGCCGTCGGTGCCCAGGTCGTCACCTTCACCAGCAGCGAGTCGTACGAGCGCGTGATGATGGCGCCGGTGTAGGCGGTGCCCGCGTCCAGGCGCACGCCAAAGCCGGCCGGGCTGCGGTAGGCACTGATCTTGCCGTAGTCGGGAATGAAGTTGTTCTCCGGGTCCTCGGTGGTGATGCGGCACTGCAGCGCGTGCGCGCTGATGCGGATTTGCTCCTGCGGCGGGACTCCACTGTCGGGCGTACCGATGCGCGCGCCACCGGCGATGCGGATCTGCGCCTTGACCAGGTCGATGCCGGTCGCGCACTCCGTGACGGTGTGTTCCACCTGGATGCGCGGATTCACCTCGATGAAGTAGAAACGGCCGCTGTCGGCGTCCTGCAGGAACTCCACCGTGCCGGCATTGCGGTAAGCGGCGGCGCGCCCGATCTTAAGCGCGGCCGCGCACAGCTCCTGGCGCTGCGCCTCATCCAGAAACACCGCCGGTGCGCGCTCGACCACCTTTTGGTTGCGCCGCTGCACGGTGCAGTCGCGCTCGTACAGGTGCACGAGCGTGCCGTGCTCGTCAGCGAGGATCTGCACCTCGACGTGGCGCGCCCGCTGCACGAGCTTCTCGAGGTACACCTCATCGTTGCCGAAGGCGGCGTGCGCCTCGCGCCGCGCGAGCGGCACGAGCTCCGCGAGCTGCGCATCGGATTGCACCACACGCATGCCGCGCCCGCCCCCTCCCCAGCTCGCCTTGAGCATCACCGGGTAACCCACCGCCTGCGCGAGCTGCGCACAGGCGTCCGCATCCCTCGGCAGTGGCGGCGTCGCCGGCATCACGGCCACCCCGGCAGACACGGCAAGCTCGCGCGCCGATACCTTGTTGCCGAGCAGGCGCAGGGTGGCGGGCGAGGGCCCGACGAACAGGACGCCCGCGGCAGCACAGGCCTGCGCGAACTCGGGATTTTCGGCCAGAAAGCCGTAGCCGGGGTGAATCGCCTCCACGCGCGCCTCGCGCGCGATGCGCAGGATGTCGGCGATATCGAGGTACGCCTCGACCGGCCCCTTGTCACGGCCCACGAGGTAGGCCTCGTCCGCCTTGGTCCGGTGCAGCGAGAAGCGATCCTCGTGCGAGTACACCGCCACGGTGCGCAGCCCCAGTTCGCTGGCCGCGCGCATGACGCGAATGGCGATTTCGCCCCGATTGGCGACCAGAAGACTACGGATCCGCTGCGAGGGGGCGGGTTTCACCTTAAGATTCACCGTCAGAACGAGGAGCGAGCCCGGCGGATGACGTATGCGTGTCGGCCGGGTGCGGCTTCGATCATAGCCGCGTGGAGAACAAAATGTCGCGCCCTAACCTGTCTGCGCTTGCCGGTCTGCTGCTGCTGATCGCCGCCGTGAGCGGCGCCGCTGCGCCGCCTGCCCCGCCGCCACCGCCCGCCGTGGCGATCGCGATCCATGGCGGTGCGGGCGTCATCGAGCGCGCGAAGATGACGCCCGAAAAAGAGGCGTCCTTCCGGGCTGGTCTCGCCGCGGCGCTCGATGCCGGTTACGCCATCCTCGAGCGCGGTGGTTCGAGCCTGGACGCGGTGTCCGCCGCGGTGCGCATGATGGAGGATGATCCGCAGTTCAATGCCGGCCGCGGCGCGGTCTTAAACCAGGACGGCGATGCGGAGCTGGATGCGGCCATCATGGACGGGCACGGGCCGCGCGCCGGGGCGGTGGCGGCCGTGCGGCACGTGAAGAATCCGATCGAGCTGGCGCGCCTGGTGATGGAGCGCAGCCCGCACGTGCTGCTGGTCGGCGACGGGGCGGAGGAGTTTGCGCTCGAGCAGGGCGTGGTGCTGGTGCCGCGCGGCTACTTTCGCACGCGGGCCCGAATCGCGGAGCTTGAGGAGGCGCGACGCGCCGAGGAAGCGCGGCCCGCGACGCGGGGCCCCGGCAGCGGCACGGTCGGGGCGGTGGCGCTCGATCGCGCCGGCAATCTCGCCGCGGCCACCTCCACCGGCGGTCTCACCAACAAGCACCGGGGCCGCGTCGGCGACACGCCCCTTATCGGTGCGGGCACCTATGCCGAGAATGGCACCTGCGCGGTGTCCGGGACCGGGCAGGGTGAGTACTTCATCCGCCAGGTGGTCGCTTACGACATCTGCGCGCTCATCGCGTACAAGCACCTGACGCTCGCGCAGGCGGTGACCGAGGTGATACATGAGAAGCTGCGCGCCACGGGCGGTGAAGGCGGCGTGATCGCGCTCGACCCTGCGGGCGAGATCGTCATGGATTTCAACAGTGTGGGCATGTTCCGCGGGGCGCGCGATGCGCACGGCCGCCGCGAGATCGCCATGTACCGCGACACCCCCTAGGACGAGCCCCTATGCATGCCATCGCCATCCATGGAGGTGCGGGCGCGGTACCGCGCGCCTCGCTGTCCGCCGAGCGCGAGCAGCGCTTCCGCGCAGGATTAGCCGCGGCCCTCGATGGCGGCTACGCCGTACTCGAGAAGGGCGGCACGAGCCTCGATGCGGTCGCCACCGCGGTGCGCATCCTCGAGGATGATCCGCTGTTCAACGCCGGACACGGCGCGGCGCTCACGCGCGATGGCGCCGCCGAGCTGGATGCGGCCATCATGGACGGCCAGCAGATGCGCGCCGGCGCCGTCGCCTCGGTGCGCCACGTGAAGAACCCGGTGGAGCTGGCACGCCACGTGATGGAGAAGTCGCGCCACGTGCTGCTAGTCGGGGCGGGCGCGGAGGAGTTCGCGCTCGAGGAGGGCGTTGCCCTCGTGCCCAACCGCTACTTCCGCACCGCCGAGCGCCTCGAGCAGCTGCAGTTCGAACAGCGCGGCGAGCGCGTGTCGGACCTCGTGCCGCCGAGCACCCAGGGCACCGTCGGTGCCGTGGCGCGCGATGCCGCCGGGAATCTGGCCGCCGCCACCTCCACCGGCGGCATGACCAACAAGCGCCCGGGGCGCGTCGGGGATTCGCCGATCATCGGCGCGGGCACCTACGCCAAGAACGGCGTATGCGCGGTGTCCGCGACCGGGCACGGGGAATATTTCATCCGCGCCGTGGCGGCCCACCACGTGTGCGCGGCGGTCGAATATCGCGGGATCACCCTTGAGCAGGCGGTACGCGAGATGCTGCACGAGATCCTGCGCGGGCTCGGCGGCGACGGCGGTCTGATCGCCGTCGATCGCGCCGGGGGCATCGTCATGGATTTCAGCACCGAGGGGATGTTCCGCGGCGCGCGCGACTCAAACGGCCGCCGCGATATCGCCATCTACTGAAGGGGCGCTGCGGCGCCGCGCGCGCTCGCTTCAGGCGAGGGCGCCGGCCGTGGAGACGATCTGCGCAAAGCGTCCCTCGAGAACCATCTCGGTGCGCTCGCGGATTTCCGCCGCCGACACCTCCCGACCCGAGCGGGTGTGCATGGGGAAGGTGAGCGTGGCATCGCTCACGTAGCGCACCTTGAAGCCCAGGTCCGAGGCATGGCGCGCGGTGGTCTCGCAGCACTGCTCGGTGCGGATGCCGCAGATCAGCACTTCAGCGATGGCGTGCGCGCGCAGCCAGCTCTCAAGCGTCGTGCCCGACTCGGTGGTGCCGAACAGCGCCGAGTGCACGTGCTTGTGGATGACGCTATCCGGCTTGATCGCAAGCTCGGCCATCGCCTGCACCTGGCCCGAGGCGCCGCTGAAGGGATTCCTCGGGTCCTCATCGAGCTCGCGGTGAAACACCTGGACCACCGCGATGCCCCGTGCCTGGCAGCGGTTGATCAGCGACTGCACGTTGCGCAGAAAATCTGGCAGCTCATCGGCACGAAAATACGGCCGGCTGCGGAAGGATTCCTGCACGTCCACCACGAGGAGTGCCTGCTTCATGTGTCTCGGGCCCGTGAGGCGGGTATTGGGCTCATCTTCCGGTAGCGGGGGCGCCTGTACCAGCGCTTCGAGGGACGCGCAGGGGTAGAGTCGGGATGTGACGCGGTGACATTAGGTTCGGGTGGTCTGTTGCCGCCTCTTTCGTCTGGCGGTGCCCAAGTACCCGCGCCGTCGCTCCGTTTTCACACCCCGCTCATCGAACCGGACGTGCGGATCTCCCGCATCCGGCTCTCGGACAGAACGTCACGCCTTCACCCACGACGGGCCGCGTCCAAGCTGTGTGAGGCGTACGAGACCGAAGTACCCGTACAGGTGCGAGAGTGGATAGCTCCCGCCCCGGTGTCGCCTGACCTTGTGCTTGTTGCGCAGCCACCGACGTAACCGCACAGCGGTGTAGTTGTCGAGCGCCCGGTACGCGGGGCGGACGGTACCTACTTGGAAGTAGTTCGCCCAGCCGCGTAACGTGCGGTTCAACTGCTCAACCAGCTGTGTGGTCTCTTGCCACGTTCCGGAGACCGCGGTCAACGCATGGACTTTCTCGACCATGCGCCGGATGCTTTTCTTCGACGGCCGCACGCCCAAGTAGGCTTTGCCGGTCGTGCGCTGATACATCCGCCCGAACGTGTACCCCAGGAAGTCGAAGCTCCCTTCCGGTACCTTGCAGATCCGTGTCTTCTCCTCGTTGACCGTCAGCTTCAGTTTGCCCATGAGCTCGCGCATCCGGGTCAGCGCCTCGGCGGCGTTGCCCCGACTGCACAGGATCACGAGATCATCCGCATAGGTCACGATGCGACTGCCAAGGCGCTCTTCCAGTCCGAGCTTCTTCCATCCCAGCACGAACCGGCGCATGTACAGATTGGCCAGCAGTGGTGAGATCGGAGAACCTTGCGGGATGCCGCGACCACTGTCCTTCGCTTCGGTCGTGCGCGTCTTCCGGCCTCGATCATCGGTTTCTTCGACCGCGCATTCCAGCCACATCTTGATCAGATGCAGCACACGTCCGTCCACGATGCGCCGCGCAAGCGAGCGCATCAGGTCGGCGTGCGGGATGCTGCCGAAGTAGTCCGCAAGGTCGGCGTCGACGACTTCCGGATGGTCATAGAACAGCGCCTCTTCCACGTCGATCACCGCCTGCTGGGCATTGCGGCCCTGTCGATAGGCGTACTGCTCGGGTGGAAGATCAGCATCGAAGATCGGGTCGAGCACCAGCATCGCTGCTGTCATGCAGACCCGATCCCGCAGGGTCGAGATGCCCAGCGGCCTCAAGTTGCCGTTGGCTTTCGGGATATACACTCGTCTGATCGGATCCGGTCGGTACGCCTCCTCCCTGAGCGCAAGCGCCAGTTCGCCCAGCCACCGCTCGACCCCATACGCCTCGATGTCCGCGAAGTCCTGACCGTCCACGCCCGGCGCCCCCTTGTTGGAGCGGCATTGAGCATAGGCATGCGCCAGGATGTCCTCGCGGTAGATCTTGTCGTACAGGGCGTAGAAGCGGTAACTAGCTTCCGTCTTCGCTTTCGCGTGTAACGCCCTCTGCAGCTTCTGAACGCTTTTCGGAGTTGATAGGTTGCCCAATCTCCTGTCCCTCGCTACGTCTTTGCGTTTGTCCTGAACTAAGGCCCCTTCCCTCCGCCGGCATTACCCGGCTTCCGCGGTAATACGGGCCTCTCCGTCACCCCATGGCGCCCGGCCCATCCCTCGCGGGCGTCCGGTTAGTCATCACTGACCACGCCGTGGGGCTTCCCGTGTTGCGTGCGCTTTCCCTTGTGTACATGCCATCGCCACTACCCCGGCGCAGCCACTGGGTGCCTCGTCTGCTCGCTTCCCCAGCCGTATCAGCCTTCCCCGATCAGAGTTTCGGGTCGGCCTGCGCATCGTCCTTTTCGAGGTTTGCTCAGCGTTCACTCGCGTTACAGCCTGCACACGCGCGCCATCACCGTATTTCGTGATAGCTTCACCGAAGGCTTCAACCGTTTCGTTACCTCCACAGTTGCTCCGGTTGCATCCGGCTGGAGCAGTTGCCGGGTGGGACTTTCACCCACTGGAAAGCGCCGCCTTTTCACGGCGCACCTCAAAAACGGACATTCTGGCGCACGAAGCGCCGCGCCGTGTCCGTGGGCTGCAGCCTCAGGCTCCTCGGGCGTACGCCAGGACGAGTTCCGCGGCGCATTCGGGGCCCGCGCGACGCGCGCGCGCCAGCGGGGCTGCCGAGCGCGCCTCGGCGGCGAGCAAGGTCTGCCCGCGCAGGCGTGCGCGCTCAAGCGCCGCCGCGTCCTCGGCGGCGGCGGCGCCGAGGAACTGCCGCCACATGTCCGGGTGTGCCGACCAGCGCGGCCTGAGCCAGCGCGGATGGCGCGCGGCGAGCGCGCGCACCTGCCCGAGCGTGTGCCGCGCCAGCTCAGCAACACAGGCGGCGGGCATGCCGAGCAGGAGGCGCGCCGCAGCGGGCTGGCAGCGCGCCAGGTGCCAGGCGAAGGTGAATACGGCCTGGGCGACCTCCGCGGCCCCCGGCACGCTGAAGAACGCTGCGTACGGGCCGCCGTCCGCGTCCTCGACCTGCCGCGCCGCGAGCGTGCGCCAATGCTGCGGATCGGCGAAGCCGGCATCGAGGAGCAGATAAAGGCAGCCGGCGGCACGCTGCCGCGCAGGCGCATCGAGCACGACCCACCCGCGCGCGAATTCCCCGAGCACCGCAGCGCCGGGCGTCGCGTTCGCCTGCTGCGCGAGCAACTCGAGGCACTCCGCGTTCAACTCGCTCAAGGAGGCGAGTGTCGCGCCGCGCAGCCAGCCGCCGTCGCCTTCACCACCGGCGTATTCCATCTCGCACTGCAGCACCATGACTCACCTCCCCGCAGGACCGCACCGCCATGGTAGCCGCTGGGGCTGAAAAAGCCATCCACTGATTTGGTGATTTTTAACCAAATTTGAGAGTAGGAAATTCGGCTGACTGCTCGCAAAATGGCGCATCGCCCCGGAGCCAGAGCGGAACCGCCATGCGTATCACCGACGATCGTTATCACCGCGAGCGCCTGCGCATGGAACTCGCGCTGCGTTTCCTGCGCCACGAGGCGCGCACGCAGACGATCCGCGCCTGGACAGGTCTCACCGACGACCGCATCCGCAAGCTCTACCGCTCCTATCTCGGGGACGCAAGGCGCGACCTGCCGCGCCATCGCGGCAAGTCCCCGCACCAGATCGCCTACTTCACCCGCTCGCTACGCGTGCAGGAAGAAACCGTGGCGCTCGCGACCGCGCTGTGGCTGCTCGGCGTGCTCGCCTACGCGCCCGAGCCGCAGGCGCCCGGCTCGCTGTCAGCGCTCGCGCACGGCGCGCTCCTGTGCACGGCGTTCGAAGCCTACCGTCTGGCGCGGCCAGCCGCCCTCATCTCCTTCGAGCACGCCGTGTTTCTCAGCGTGGCGCTGACGCGCGGCGAGCAGCTGCGGGTTGGCTGGTGCGCAGGCTGCGGCGCGCTCGTGGTGACCGAGGTGTTCGCGCTGCGCGCCAAGCGCTGTCATCACTGTACCGGGCTCGCCCAGTCGCGCTGCTAGAATCCGCCCTCTTGGGCCCTCTGTCGGGCGGACGCGCATTCATGGATCAGCATCGGGCAAACTTCTTTTCCGGTCCGTACCTCGAGCGGCGTGCAGAGGCGCGTGAGGATCCTGAGTGGATCCGGGCGGCACGCGCGGATCCCAACACCCGCTACCTCATCGGCCAGCGCAGCGCGCAACTGCTCAAGTTTGAGCCCGACCCCGCGCTGGCGCTGCTCGGGAACGAGGCGCCGCTGGTGCGCGCGGCGGCGGATGAGGATCTCGTGCTCCTCGGCTGGTTTGGCGGCGAGCGGCTGGTGTTCGTCGATCTGCCGCCGCAGCGCCCCGTGCAAGCCCCGGCCGGAACAAGGCTCGAGGAGCTGCGCCCGCTCGCGCCCATGCTGGCGGCGCCGGCGGCAGCACTGCTCGCCTACGCGCGCGCGCTCGGCATCTGGCGTGCGCGCCAGCGCCACTGCGGCGTCTGCGGCGCCGCCACCGTGCCTCACCGGGCCGGACACGTGCTCTTGTGCTCCAACCCGGACTGTGGCCAGGAATTCTTTCCGCGCCTCGACCCGGCGATGATCGTGCTCGTGAGCGATGGCGAGCGGGCGCTGCTCGGGCGCCAGGCGAGCTGGCCGCCGCGGCGCTACTCGACCATCGCTGGCTTCGTTGAACCGGGTGAGAGCCTCGAGGATGCGGTGGTGCGCGAAGTGTTGGAGGAAACCGGCGTTGCGGTGAGTAACGTGCGTTACCACTCCTCGCAGCCCTGGCCCTTTCCGGCCTCGCTCATGGTCGGCTTCTTCGCCAGCGCCGCACCCGGCAGCGCGGTGCACGTGGGCGGGGAACTCGAGGACGCGCGCTGGTTCACGCGCGCGCAGGTCAGCTCCGGTGAAGCTCTGGCGCCGCCGACGCAATCGATCTCGTGGCACCTGATCGAGACTTGGCTGAAGGGCGCGGCCTAACGCATGTGTCTGCTGGTGCTTGCGTGGCGTGCGCATCCGCGCTATCGCCTGGTGCTCGCCGCCAACCGCGACGAGTATCACGAGCGGCCGGCCGCCGCGCTCGCCCCGTGGCCCCCGCCGCACGAGATCCTCGCCGGCCGCGACCTGCGTGCCGGGGGCACCTGGCTCGCTCTTGATCGCGTGCGCCGCTTCGGGGTCGTCACCAACTTTCGCGACCTGCAGCCGCCCAAGCCCGGCGCGCCCTCGCGCGGGGAGCTCATCCCGCAGTTTCTCAGCTCCCCGTATACGCCCGCGGCGTTCTGCGCCGCTCTGGCCGTGCAGGCGAGCGCCTATTCTGGTTTCAACCTGCTGCTCGCCGATCAGGAGGCGCTCTGGTATGCCTGCAACCGCGCCACGCCCTTCGCCCGCGAGCTGCCGCCGGGTGTCTACGGACTGTCCAACGAGTTCCTCGATACCCCCTGGCCGAAACTCGCGCGCGTGCGCGCCGGGTTTGCGCACTGGCTGAGCCAGGAGGCGCAGGGCCCGGCGCAGCTGCTTTCTCTGCTCGAGGATCGCGCGCGCGTGGCCGATGATGCCCTGCTGCCGCAGACCGGACTCACACGCGACTGGGAGCGGGTGCTCTCGGCGCCTTTCGTGCAACACCCGGACTACGGCACACGTTCCTCGACGGTACTGCTGCTGCAGGCGGATGGCGGCGGCTACCTTGCCGAGCGGCGCTTCGATTCCCGCGGCGAGCGCAGCGGCGAAACTGAATTTCAGCTGAATCCCGGCGCGTGGCCCTGAGGTGCCGCGGAACCTCTCACGCCCGCGGCGAGTCTGATTGCTGCAAGCGCCTTCGCCCGCAAGGCTCTAGAATTCCGGGAATTTCTCCAGGCACACGCTTTTGATGGCGCAGCGCAACCACTTGCCGCGGGCTCGTCGACGGCACAGGCGGACCCCGGCGGTCTTCCTGTGTCTGCTCGCCGCCCCTCTTGCGCAGGCTGCCAGTAGTGTCGAAGTGGATATCCGCGGTGTCGACGAGGAGTTGCGCGAAAATGTGGTCGCGTATCTGAGTTTCGAGCGCTACAAGAAGGGCGGCACCGAGCTGACGCCCGACGTCGTCGAGCGGCTGCACAACCGCGTGGAGCGCGAAGTGGACGCAGCCTTGCGGCCGTTCGGTTATTACGAACCGCAGGTGCAGTCGAGCGTAAACCAGGAGAACGGGGTCTGGCACGTCACCGTGAACATCACCCCCGGCCCACCCGTGCTGATCGATCACTTGGACGTGCGCGTCGATGGTCCGGGGGGGAGCGACCCGTTGTTCCAGCGCATTCTGAAGCACCTGCCGCTCAAGAGTGGCCAGCGCCTGAACCACAAGGCCTACGAGGACATCAAGACCGACCTGCAGCGCACGGCGGCGACCTACGGTTACCTGGATGCGAGTCTGGTCCGCAACACCCTGGTCGTGGACCCCCCGACGCACAAGGCGGACATCGCGCTGGAGCTCGACACGGGCGTGCGCTATCGCTTCGGCGGGACGACCATCCAGCAGACCGTGGTGAAGGAGAGCCTGGTGCGCCGCTACCTGCGCTACCGCGAGGGCGACCCGTTCGATCTCACGCAGGTGTTGCGCACCCAGTTCGCGCTCGATGATTCGCAGTACTTTGCCAACCTCGAGGTGATCCCCGGGGACCCCGACCGCGACCACCACACCGTGCCGGTGAGCATTCGTGCCCAGGCCAGTCGCCGGCATCGCTACTCGATCGGCGCCGGCTACGCCACCGACACCGGCCCGCGCGGCACGCTCGGCTTCGAGGATCACCGTATCAACGAGAGCGGCCATACCTTCTCCGTTGCGGTGCAGGCGGCGCAGGTGACCAAATACAGCCTGCAGAGCCGCTACACCATTCCGATCGGTGATCCGGCGGTGGAAAGTTTCAGTCTGCGCGGCAGCATCGAGCAGCGCGACTGGGGCGATGTGACCACCACCACCCAGTCCTTCGGGCCGGCGATTACGGCGGTGACCAACGGCTGGCAGCACGTGTGGACCGTGAACGCCGTGCACACCACGAGTGATTCGATCGGCGGCAACGAGACCGACACCCTGCTCGTGCCGGAACTGGACCTCGCCTCCGTGCCCAAGGGCTACCTCGGCGAGCCGCTGTTCGAGCATCCGCTGTTCATCGAGATCAAAGGCTCGCACAGTTCCCTGGGCTCCAACTCCAACTGGGTCCAGGCCCACATACAGGCGGAGCGCGTGTTTCCGATCGCGAAAAAATGGCACCTGCTGCTGCGCGGGGAAGTCGGCGCGACGCTCGTCTCGGAGTTCAGCGATCTGCCGACCGTGTTCCGCTTCTTCGCCGGCGGCGACAACAGCGTGCGCGGCTTCGCCTACAACGATTTGTCGCCGCTGCAGGCGGTGTGCACCACCGGGCCGAATGGGCAGTTCCTGAAGAACCCCAACGGCACCTGCCAGGCGA
This sequence comes from uncultured Pseudomonadota bacterium, assembly GCA_963850955.1. GTDB lineage: Bacteria > Pseudomonadota > Gammaproteobacteria > Steroidobacterales > Steroidobacteraceae > 13-2-20CM-66-19. The sequence goes on along the minus strand of CAWKMW010000004.1, from coordinate 878,506 downwards.
TCGAAACCTACATCAAGGTCGGCGGCAAGGACGTGGTCACCGGCACGGTGGAGGTGGTGCGCGACCTGCCGAACAACCTTGGTCTTGCGACCTTCTTCGACTACGGCAACGCCTTCGATCACTTCGGCACGCACCTCGCCTACTCGGTCGGGGTCGGGCTGCGGGTGCGCCTGCCGGTGCTCACCCTCGGCATCGACATCGCGCAGCCGCTGTACGAGCCGTGCCAGCCGCCCGCCACCTTCGGCAGCTGCACGCCCAACAGCCCGCGGCTGCACATCAATTTCTCCCCGAAGCTGTGATGCGCAAACCCACCCTGCGCCAAGGAGTTCTCGGGCTCGCCAGCGTCCTGATCGTAACGCTGATCCTCGGGCCGCTGGTGCTGGCGTGGTGCGCGCTCTACACCACGGCCGGCGCGCAGTTCATCGTGCGTCACCTGCCGCGTCAGATGGCCGGCGTGCAGCTGCAGATTGCCGGTTTGAGCGGCACGGTCGCACGCGGGCTGCACGTCGAGCGCGTGGAGATCGATCAGGAACTGGTGCACCTGAAATTCGAGGACATCGAGGCGCACGTGGCGCTCGCACCGTTGCTGCTGCAGACCATCCGCGCGACCTACGGGAGCGTCGGGCGCGCGAGTATCGAGGTGAAGCGTCGCGTGCATCCCCCAACGCCCTCGCCGCCGCTGTTTCTGCCCGCGTGGCTGTTGATCAGCGCCGAGGAGGCGCACGTGAAGCGTGCGGACCTGAGCGTCTACAACGGCTTTAAGCTCTCGGTCACCGAGATCAGCGCCGCGGCCGTCATTCGTCACAAGAGCATCCGCCTCTTCCAGGCCGAGGGGCTGCTCGAGGGCGCGCACGTGAGCGCCATCGGTGAGCTCTTTGCGACCGATCCATTTGGCCTCGACGTTAAGGGCCACCTCGACTGGCAGCCCTCTGGACAGCCGCAGTATCTGCTCGACGGCAGTGCGCACGGGGATCTGAACCGGCTGCAGGTCAGGGCCCGCATCGAGAGCCCGTTCCGCAGTGACGTGAACGGGCAGCTGCTCGATCTGACCAACCACTTCCACTGGGTCGCCAATGCCGCCCTACATCGCTTTGACCTGAGCGCCTGGGGGGTGGCGGGACCACTCGGCAGCATCACCGGCAACCTCGCCGGCGCCGGCGACGCCGACCTCTGGCGCGCCCAGGGCGCGGTGAACCCTACCGGGCTGCGCGCGGGCGCGTTTGACGTGCAGTTTGAGGGCGGGTACGCCAATAAGGTCCTCAGCGCGAAGCGCATGGAGGCGCGCCACATCGACTCCGGCGCACGCGCCAGCGCCGCGGGCACGATCGCGATTGTCGACAACGGCCCGCGGCTCGACCTGAAGGGCAGCTGGAACGAGTTTCGCTGGCCCCTCGTTGGGCGCGATGTCGTCGTGCGCAGCGCCGCGGGCACCTTCGCGCTCGAGGGACTGATGCCCTACCGCGTGCGCCTCACGGGCGATGCGCGCGCGCTGGATCTGCCGGTGATGCCCGTCGACCTCACCGGCACGCTGGACAAGGACAGCTTCGCCTTTGAGCGTGCGGAGGTTGAGCTCTACGGCGGCCACGCCAGCGCCAGCGGCAAAGTCACCTGGGCGCCCCAGGACACCTGGTCGGTGAGCGGTCACGCCGCGGGCATCGATCCGGCGCAGCTGCGCCCCGACCTGCCGGGGAGCCTCACTTTCGACTACAGCGCCTCGGGGACGCGCTTTGATGCAAAGGGCACTCTGAGTGCCTCCTTCAGCGGCCTGAGCGGCAAGCTGCGCGGCGCAACGGCGAGCGGCGCGGGCGCCGTGACGCACGCCGGCAGGACCTGGAGCTTCAGCAACCTGCGCGTGGGCCTGGGCAACGCCAACCTCGCGCTCGATGGGCACATCGACGATCGCATGGAGTTGCGTTTTGCGCTGAGTGCGCAGGACCTGAGTCTGCTCAGCGCCGGCAGCCGCGGCGAGCTGAAGGCCTCCGGCACCCTCGGCGGCACATTCAGCGATCCTTCGCTCGTGGGCGTCGCGCACGGCCTGGACATCGATTACCAAGGCATCAAGCTCAAGGCCTTTGACGCGGACATCGACTTCGAACCGGACGCGCCAGGCAAGGAATCGAAGATCGACGCGCGGCTGCACCTGCTCAGCTATGCGGGGCGCACGCTCACGGCCGCGACGCTCGCCTTGAAGGGGCCGCCGAGCGCCTACACGGTGCGCTTCACCGCGACGGCGCCGGGCCTCGCCGCGAACGCGCAGGCCCAAGGTGCTTACAGCGCCGGCCTCTTCAAGGGTCAGTTGACCGCGCTCGCGCTCAGCGGCAACGAGTCGCTGCACCTGGCACTGGATCGTCCGGTCGGCTTGCTCGCCTCACTGGATCAGGTGCGCCTCGAGTGGTTGTGCCTGGTGGGCGCTCCGGGCAGCGTGTGTGCGGATGGAGAGTGGACGCCGGCGAGCTGGTCGACGACCGTCATGACGAACGAGCTGCCGCTCGCCACCCTGACCGCCGGCATGACGCCCGAGGTGCAGTACCTCGGTACCATCAGCGCGCTCGCGCACCTCTCCGGCAGCGCCACGACAGCGGTCCTCGGGAATCTGCGTGCGGAACTTGCCAACGCCGAGATCGCGCACCGCCTCGCCAGCAAGAAAGTCGAACACACCCGCATCGGCTCGGGCACTTTCAGCGTGACGCTGGCGCCCGACACGATCACCACGCAGTCGGATCTCGGCGGCGGGGAGGTCGGCACCTTGCATGGGGCTTTCAACGCGCAGCGCACCACGCCCGAGTGGCAGAACATGCCCGTCAGCGGGGAGCTGCACATCCTGAATGCGGACTGCGCGCTCGTGTCGCTGTACGTTCCGGATGTCGACCGCGCCTTGGGGCACTTCAACGCCGACATGCAAGTCAGCGGCACCTTGGGCGCCCCGCACCTGGCGGGTGCGGTCAAGGTGAGCGACGGGGAGCTCGACGTCTACCAGACCAATCTTGCGCTGCGGGCGATCGCGCTCGAGGCGCGCTTAAGCGACCGCGGCCTCGACTTCAAGGGCAGCGCCAGCGCCGGCACGGGCACGGTGAATGCCGATGGGCACCTGGAGTGGCGTGATCTGCTGCCCTACGGCAAGTTTCACCTGCAGGGCACCAACTTGCGCGTGGCGGATATTCCGGAGGCGCAGATCGACGCCTCGCCGGATCTGGACTTCACCATCACCGGACGCAAGATCGAGGTCACCGGCAAGGTCCTGGTGCCCTACGCCAAGATCGCGCCCAAGGACATCACCAACGCCGTACGGGCCTCGGACGATGAGGTGATCGTCGGCGAGGAGGAGCAGGATCCGAGCAAGCGCTTCGTAGTCGTGAGCGATATCGGGCTGGCGCTCGGCGATCACATCAACATCGACACGCTCGGCCTGTCCGCCAAACTCGGCGGCGGCCTGCAGATCAGGAGCGGCTCGGATGCGATCACGCGTGGCCAGGGTGAGCTCAACATTGAAAGCGGCAAGTACATGGCCTACGGCAGACTCCTCGACATCCAGGGCGGTAAGCTGTACTTCAACGGCCCGATCGACAACCCCGGCATCCAGGTCACCGCGGCGAAGGTCTTCCCGGACGTAACGGCCTACGTGAACGTGCGCGGCACGCTCTTGCAGCCGCGCATGTCCTTCTCCTCGGTTCCCCCGTTGCCGCAATCGCAGATCGTGTCGCTGATCCTCGCCGGCGGCTCGCTCGAATCCGCGCAGAACCGCGGCAGCAACGTCGCTATCGGGCAGGGTGTGGCGATGCTCGCCCAGGAATACGGCTCGTGGGTCGGCATCCAGGAGGCGAGCCTGGAATCGGACGTCACCAACGACACCTCCCTCGTGCTCGGGCGCTATCTGTCGCCGCGTCTGTACGTGAGCTACGGCATCAGCCTCACGGAGAACCTGAACACCTTCAAGCTGCGCTATACCCTCGGTGATCACTGGACGATCCGAGCCGAGCTCGGCCAGGCGCAGGGCGCCGACCTCGTCTACAGCATCTCCAAGTAGCTTTTCTCGCAGCAGCGAGCTTCTTGCCCCCGTGCGCCACCGGGACGGCGGCTGCCCTTGACGTCCGTGCATTAAAATGCACAATACGCGCATCTTTATGCGAGGAGATCACACCCCATGCTGACCGATGCCCAGCAGCTGGAGCGGCGCGGCGCGATCCTGCGCATCCTGCGCAGCGGCCTGGTCGGCAAGCAGGCCGATCTGGTGCGCCTGTTGAAGAAGGAGGGCCACCCGGTCACGCAGTCCTCCGTCAGCCGCGACCTGCGCGATCTGGGCGTGCTCAAGGCACGCGGCCGCTACGTGCTGCCGCCGGATGAACTGACGCGTGCCAACGGCGACTTCGGCACCCTGACGCAGTTCGTGCGCGAACTGCGCAGCGCCGGCCCCTCGCTTACCGTGCTGCGCACCACGATCGGCGCTGCGCAAAGCGTGGCGGTGGCCATCGACAAGGCGCAGTGGCCGGAAGTGGCCGGCACCATCTCCGGCGACGACACCATCTTCATCGCCACCGCCAATGCCCGTGCCCAGCAGGAACTGCTCGGGCGCCTGCGTACGCTCTTTCGGGTCTAAGCCATGTCCGCCACCGCCTCGCGCCCGGGCGCCACGCCCATCGTGCTCGCCTATTCCGGCGGGCTCGACACCTCCTTCCTCGTGCCGTGGATCGCCGAACACCAGGGTCGCCCGGTCATCACCGTGACCGTCGACACCGGCGGCATCGACACCGCGGCCGCGCAGACCCTGGCCGAGCGCGCGCGCGCCCTCGGCGCCATCGCGCACCACCAAATCGATGCGCGCGCGGACTACTTCGAGCAGGTGCTGCGCTTTCTCATCATGGGAAACGTGCGCCGCGGGCAGCTGTATCCGCTGTGCGTGGGCGCCGAGCGCGTCATGCAGGCGCAGACCATCGCGCGCATGGCGCGCAAACTCGGCAGCGACGTCGTGGCACACGGCTGCACCGCGGCGGGCAACGATCAGGTGCGCTTCGAAGTCGCCCTGCGCACGCTGGCGCCGGATCTGAAGGTGCTCGCTCCGGTGCGCGACCACGCCTTCCGGCGCGAGGCGGAGCTTGCGTATTTGCAGGAACGCAAGCTCCCCGTCCCCCCGAGCGGCGCTCAGTACTCGGTCAACCGCGGGCTGTGGGGCGTGACCATCGGCGGCAAGGAAACCCTCAGCTCCGTCGGCAGTATCCCGGATGAGGCGTGGATCCTCACGAAGAACGCCTTCCAGGAGCCGCGCGCGGCCGAGCAGCACGTGCTGCGCTTTCTGAAGGGACGTCCGGTTGCCCTCGACGGGAAGCCCTTGGCACCGGTCGCGCTCATCGAGGCGCTGGAGAGCCTCGCGGCGCCCTTTGGCATCGGCCGCGGCATCCACCTCGGCGACACCATCATCGGCACCAAGGGACGCGTGGCGTTCGAGGCCCCGGCCGCCGAGGTGCTGCTCAGCGCGCACCGCGAGCTCGAGAAACTCGTGCTCAGCGCTCGTCAGCAACGCATCAAGGACCTCGTGGCGCAGCCCTACGGGGACTTGGTGCACGAGGGGCAGCTGCTCGATCCGGTGTGTCGCGACATCGAGGCGCTGTTGCTGAGCTCGCAGGAGCGCGTCACGGGGGATGTGCACCTGCTGCTGCAGACCGGCAATCTCTTTATCGCCGGCGTCGAGTCGCCGTTCTCGCTCATGGCGGCCTCCAAGGGCGTGTACGGGGAGGCCGCGGGGGAGTGGTCGGCGAGCGATGCGCTCGGGTTCTCGCGCATCGTGTCGTTGCCGGGAGTTTTCTATGCCCGCGCCGGCGCGAACGCGCCGCAGGAATCGTAAGCCATGGTCGACATGCGCAGCGTCGTTGTCGACAAGCTCGCCTCGGTGACGCAGGCGTGCAACCTCTCCCACGAGGTGCGCATCGCGGCCGAGATCCCGGCCGAGGAAGGCGTGGTGATCGTGGTCGAGGTGCTGAACAACAAAACCACCTACAACACGCTTGAACTGGTGAGCGGGCGCATGGCGAAGGTGGGCAAGGGCGACATCGTCGCCGGCGCCCTCGGGCACCGCAAGGCACTGTTCGGCTACTCCGGCCACGTGCCGAGCGCCGTGCAGCCCGGCGACGTCATCCAGATGCTCAACATCGGCGGCGTGCTGGGGATGTGCGACTCGATCAATCCCGACAAAGGCAAGCCCTTCGACTGCCGGGTGCTCGGCGTCGCGCTGCACTTCCCCTACCTCGGCGAGCGCATTGGCGTGCCGGCGCGCGTCGGGCACAAGCGGCTCGACCCCCAGGCGCCGCTCGATACGCGCGGCGTACCGGTGGTGGCGCTCGCCGGCACCTGCATGGAAGCGGGCAAGACCGCCGCCGCCTGCGCGCTCATCAGTCGCATGCGTCACCGCGGACTCACGGTGGATGCCTTCAAAGCGACCGGGGTTTCGCTGCGCCGCGACATCCTCGCGATGGAGGACGCCGGCGCACGCCACTGCGCCATCTTCACCGATCTGGGGGTCGTCACGACGACGCGCAGCAACGGACCGGCGCTCACGCGCACGATGCTCAGTGAACTCGCCGCCGGCAAGCCTGACGTGCTGGTGTTCGAACTCGGCGACGGGATCCTCGGCACCTACGGCGTCGATGCGATCCTCGAGTGCCCCGACATCCGCCAGGCGCTCAGCGGCGTTATCCTCTCGGCCAACGACCCGGTCGCCGCCTGGGGCGGGGTGAAACTGCTGCGCGAGCGCTTCCGGATCGAGCCGTGCGTGGTCACCGGACCCTCGACCGACAACCAGGTGGGCGTGGAGATCATCACCAGCCAGCTTGGCGTGCCCGCCTTCAACGCGCTCAGCAACGGCGCCGCACTCGGTGATCGGGTCATCGAGGCGCTCGGCCTGAAGGCCGCGGCCCTCGCATGAGCGGCACGATTCCCGCGATCGTGCTCGGTGGCAGCGGCTACGTCGCCGGCGAACTGCTGCGCCTGATCGCCGCTCATCCGCACTTCTCACTCGCCGCGGTCATGTCGGACAGCCAACCCGGCGGGGCGGTGGCGGAGGCCTTTCCGCACCTGATAAGCGCCTATCCGCAGTTGCGCTTTAGCTCCCAGGCCGAAGTGCAGAAAACCCTGTGCGAGGCGCCGCAGGCGGCGGTGTTCTCCGCGGCCCCCCACGGGGTGTCGGCGGGTCTGATCGACGCGCTGTTGAGTGCCGCGGAGCGGGCCGGCACGCACCCGCGTGTCGTGGATATTTCGGCCGATTTCCGCTACGGCTCCGCGGCGGCGTACGCTGCGGTCTATTCGCACGCTCACGGCGCGCCGGCGCGACTGGCGCAGTTCACCTGCGCGCTGCCGGAGCACCTGAACAAGCTGGCGACGCCCCACGTCGCTCACCCGGGCTGCTTTGCCACCGCCTTGCTGCTGGCGAGCGTGCCGCTGCTCGCCAACGGCATCGTGACGCCTGCGCTCTTCGTGAGCGGGGTGACCGGCAGCACCGGCTCGGGGCGCAAGCCCGTGCCCGGCACGCACCACCCGCTGCGCCACGCCGATCTGTACAGCTACAGCGCGCTCGTGCACCGGCACGTGCCCGAGGTTGCCGCCTGCGCGCGCGCCGCCTCCGGGGTCGAGGCCGAGTTCGCCTTCGTGCCGCACTCGGGCCCGTTCGCGCGCGGCATTCACGTCACGCTGCAGGCAGCGCTGAAGCGTCCGCTCAATACCGAGAAGGCGCTCGACATCCTGCGCGCCTTTTACGCGGATGCACCCTTCGTGCGCGTCAGCGCCGAAGCGCCGCGGGTCAAGGAGGTCGTGGCCAGCAACTACGCGCACCTCTCCGCGGTGGTCATGAGCGGCACCGTGGCGGTGATGTGCGCCCTGGACAACCTCAACAAGGGCGCCGCCGGCGGCGCCGTGCAGTGGATGAATCGCATGTTCGCGCTGCCGGAGACCGCCGGGCTCACCGCGCCGGCGCCCGGCTGGACCTAAAAATAACTATGACGCCGCAGAGCCCCGCCATAGCGCCCGTGCACGATTATCTTGCGCCGGTGTTTACGCACTACCCGCTCGAGGTGCAGTCGGCCGCCGGCGTGTGGCTCACCAACAGCCGCGGCGAGCGCGTACTGGATCTTTACGGCGGCCACGCGGTGGCGGCCTTGGGCTACGCGCATCCGGGCTTCTGTGCCGCCCTCGCCCGCCAGGCGCAAGCGTGCAACTTCCAGTCGAACGCCGTGGCCATGCAGGTGCGCACGCGCGCCGCCGAGCGCCTGGTGCGCTTCGCGCAGCTGCCGTTCGCGAGCGTGTTCTTCGTCAACAGCGGGGCCGAAGCCAACGAGAACGCGCTGAAGATCGCGCTGCGCGTGAGCGGCCGGCCGCAGGTCGCTGCGATCGAGGGCAGCTTTCACGGCCGCACGGCCGCCGCCGGTGCGGTGACGTTCGGCGCGCGCGAAAAGTGGTATGGCTTTCCGCGCACGCCCTTCGAGGTGACCTTCCTGCCGCGAGGCGACAGCACCGCCCTCGCACAGCTGAGTGATGCGACCGCCGCGGTGATCGTCGAGCCCGTCCAGGGGCTCGCCGGGGCGGTCGCTCTGGGGGCGCCGTACCTGCAGGCGCTGCGGCGGCGCTGCGATGAGCTCGGGGCGCTGCTCATATGCGATGAGGTGCAGTGCGGCATGGGCCGCACGGGTGAGCCCTTCGCGGCCAATCTCTATGGGGTCATGCCCGACATGCTCACCACCGCCAAGGCGCTCGGCAACGGCTTCCCGTGCGCGGCGCTGCTCATGTCCGAGAAGGTGACGGCAACCTTAAAGCCCGAGTCCCTCGGCACCACCTTCGGCGGTGGCCCGATGGCGTGTGCCGCGATCGAAGCGGTCATCGAGGCGATCGAGTCGCAGGGGTTGCTCGAGCGCGTGCGGCGTATCGGTGCCTACATCCGCGCGCACTGCCTCACCGGGCCGGTCACCGCGCATCAGGGGGAGGGATTGCTGATTGGTCTGCGCACGCGCCGTCCGGCGAAGCAGGTGCAGGCCGAACTGCTCGAGGGCGGCATACTCGCCGGCACCGCAACCGACCCGCACATCCTGCGCCTGCTGCCGCCGTACATCCTCGAAGAAGAGCACGTCGAGATGCTGCGCGATGCGCTCGGCGATCTGCCGCCATGAAACGCTTCCTGGACCTGGGCGACTTCACGCGCGAGGAGGTGCTCTCGCTGTTAGAGCTCGCGCGGCGCCTGGAGAAGCAGCCCGAGCCGCGCGCACTTGTCGGCAAGATCCTGGGACTGCTCTTCTTCAATCCCTCGCTGCGTACCCTCGCCTCCTTCCAGGTGGCGATGGCGCGCCTCGGGGGCAGCTCCTTCGTCATCAACGCCGGCCAGGGCAGCTGGCAGCTGGAGACCCGCGTCGGGGTTGTCATGGACGGCGCCGCGGCCGAACACGTGCGCGAGGGCATCCCGGTGCTCGCCTCCTACTGCGACGCGCTCGGCATCCGCGCCTTCGCCGAAGGCAAGGATCTCGAGCGGGATCTGGCCGATATCACCTTCAACGCCATGGCAGCCCTCACCGACAAACCCCTCATCAATCTTGAATCCGCCGTCAATCATCCGTGCCAGGCGCTCGCGGACTGGAAGACGCTGGACGATCTGGCGGTGCCGCGCGGCGGACGTTTCGTGCTCTGCTGGGCCTATCACCCGCGCGCGCTGCCGCTCGCCGTGCCGGCGGCGGCGCTGCACATGGCCGCGCTGCGCGGCATGGAAGTGATCGTGCTGCGTCCGGAAGGCTTCGCTCTGCCCGCGCCACTCATGGAGCGCGCGCGGCGCGCCGCGAGCGCCTCCGGCGGCTCGGTGCGCGAGACCAGCGAGCGCGCCGAGGCGCTGCCGGGTGCGCAGGTCCTCTATGTTAAGGAGTGGGGTGCCACGAGTGCCTACGGGGATGCCGGCGTGGACGCGCGGCTGCGCCAGGGGCTCACCGGCTGGTGCGTACGCGATGAGTGGTTCACGAGTGCGCCGGACTGCCACCTCATGCACTGCCTGCCCGTGCGGCGCAATACCGCGATTGCCGACGAGGTGCTCGACAGCGCGCGCAGCATCGTGCAGCGCGAAGCCTACAACCGCCTGCCCGCGCAGATGGCGGTGCTGCACCAGATGCTGAGGTCCTAAAGCGGCCAAGGAAGTCGTTCTCATGATCATGCACCGAAGCGATCCGACTCTCGCCATCCGCGCGCTGCGCAGCGCCGCCCCCTACATCCGCCTGTACAAGGGGAAGACCTTCGTGGTGAAGGTCGGCGGCGGTGTGTTCGCCGACCCGGCTGCGACCCGCGTGCTGATCGAGCAGATCGCAATCCTGCACTACTTCGGCGTGCGCGTCGTACTGGTGCACGGCGGTGGTCCGCAGCTCACCGAACTGTCCGCCGCGCTCGGCGTGCCGACCCATATGGTGGAGGGTCGCCGCGTCACGGATCAGAAGGCGATCGACGTGACCGCCATGGTGCTCAATGGCCTGATCAACACGCGCCTGCTCGGCATCTGCCGGGCGCTGGATATCGAGGCGGTCGGCATCAGCGGCGTGGACGCGGGCCTGGTGCGCGCCCAGCGCCGCGCGCCGGTGAAGAGCAGCGCGGGCGAACTCATCGATTTCGGTTTCGTCGGCGACATCGTCGCGGTGAATACCTCGGTGCTGAAGAAGCTCCTCGACAACGGCCTGATGCCGGTCGTGAGCCCGCTGTCGGCGGATGAGTCCGGGATGCTGCTCAACATCAACGCCGATACGGTCGCGGCCGCCATCGGAGCGGCGCTCGGCGCGGAGAAGCTCATCCTGTGCACCGGTGCCGCCGGGATCTTAGGCGATGCGAACGACCCAGGATCACTCATCTCTTATACGGACGTGCACGGGCTTGAGCGCCTGCGCGAGGAGGGCCGCATCGCCGACGGCATGCTGCCGAAAGCCAAAGCCATCGCGGATGCCCTGCGCGGCGGCGTGCAGCGCGTGCACGTCGTCTCCTACCTGTCCACGGAGGGGATCCTCGGTGAAGTGTTCACCAACGAGGGCACCGGCACGCTCATCGTCGCTGACGTGCACGCGCTCTCGCCCGCCGAGCAGCAGGGCGCCGCATGAAGCGGCTGTGGGACAAGGGCGCGCCCCTGGATGAAGGCGTGCTGCGCTATACGGCCGGCGAGGACTACGCACTCGATGAGCGCCTCGTGCCCTACGACGTGCGCGCATCACTCGCGCACGCGCACATGCTGCACGCGCAGCAGTTGCTGTCGGCGGCCGATCTGGCCGCCATCCGCGCCGGACTCACCGCGCTCGCCGAGGAGCACGCCCGCGGCAGCTGGCACGTCGAGCTCGCCGATGAGGACGGCCAGACGGCGCTCGAGCGGCGGCTGACCGAGCGCATCGGCGCGAGCGGCGGACGGATTCATCTGGGTCGCTCGCGCAACGATCAAGTCCTCACCGCCATCCGGCTCTACCTGCGCGAGGTGCTCGGCACCCTCAGCGCCGCGGCGGTCAAGGTGGCCGAGGCGCTGGAGGCGCTCGCGCAGCGCGAGGCGCACACGGTGCTGCCCGGTTACACGCACCTGCAGCAGGCCATGCCGAGCTCGGTCGCGCTGTGGGCGCTCGGGTTCGCGGGCGAGATCCGCGACGATGCGCAGGGGCTCACGGCGGTCCTGCGCCGCATCGACAAGAGTCCGTTAGGTTCCGCGGCCGGCTACGGCACGCCGGGACTGCCGATCGACCGACGCGCGACGCAGCTCGAGCTCGGGTTCGCGAGCGTGCACGAGCCGGTCACCGCCGTGCAGCTCTCGCGCGGCAAGGCCGAAGCGCAGCTGCTCTTTGAGATCACACTGCTTATGCAGGACTTGGCCCGCCTGGCCGCCGACGTGCTGTTGTTTGCGACGCAGGAGTTCGGCTTCCTCGCGCTGAGCCCGCAGTTCACCACCGGCTCCTCGATCATGCCGCAGAAGCGCAACCCGGATCTGTTCGAGCTCATCCGCGGCCGCTCGGCGAGCGCGCAGGCGTGTCTGAGCGAGGCGCTCGGCATCTGCGCGAAGCTACCATCGGGCTATCAGCGTGATCTGCAGCTTTTGAAGTTCCCGCTGTTCCGCGGCATCGATCTGGCGGTTGCAACGCTTGCGATTCTGCCGCCGGCCATCGAGGCGCTGCAGTTCCGCCCCGCGGCGATCCGGCTGGATCCGGCGATTCATGCCGCCGAAGAAGCCAACCGCCTGGCAGTGCGGGAGGGCATTCCGTTCCGCGAGGCGTACCGCCGCATCGCAGCGAAGCTCGCGGAATAGCGAGTCGCGACGCACCGCGCACCTTGCACCTCAGCGGGGGGCAGGGCAGTCTGGCATGCGCGACGCTCAGGGGAACTCAATGACAAAGGTGCTCGGAATTTCCGGCAGTTTGCGCCGCGGCTCCTACAACAGCGCGCTGCTGCGCGCGGCCACGTCGCTGATGCCCGAGGCCACGAGGCTCGAAGTCGCCACCATCCGCGGTATTCCCCTCTACGATGGCGACATCGAGGCGCAGGGAATCCCGGCGACGGTGTCGCAGCTGAAGGAGGCGGTCGTGGCGGCCGATGGGGTACTGCTGGTCACGCCCGAATACAACAACAGCATTCCCGGAGTCTTCAAGAACGCGATCGACTGGCTGTCGCGGCCGAACGTGGATGCGCGGCGCGTCTTTGGCGGCCGACGCTTTGCCCTCATCGGTGCTTCACCGGGTGCGTTCGGCACGACCCTCAGCCAGAGCGCCTGGTTGCCGGTACTGCGCACCCTCGGCGTGCAATTGTGGACCGGCGGTCGCCTCATGGTGCCTCGCGCCAACACCGTGTTCGATGAATCCGGCGCGCTCAAGGACGCCGCCGTCGAGGAGCAGCTGAAGCAGTTTCTCGCTGGCTTCGTGGCGTTCCTGCGGCGCACACCGCCGCCTGTTTAACTGCGGCGCGCGCCTCAGGGTTGGGGCTGCGCCTCGGGGGCCGCGCGGGCGAATGCGGGCAGGCTCTCCAGGTGCGCACAGATCGCCCGCAGCCGCGGATACGGTTCGATGTCGCATTGCTGGCGCCGCGCGTTGGCCATCTGCGGCACCATGAAGACATCCGCCAAAGTGACAGCGTGGCCGAACATGTGACGCCCATCGCCGCTCAAGTGCCGCACCTCCTCCTCGAGCGCCGTGAAGCCGCACGCGATCCAGTGCGCATACCAGCCGTGCACCTCCGCATCGGCGTGCGCCAGAGGGTCGCGCAGGTAATTCAGTACGCGCAGGTTGTTGAGCGGATGGATGTCGCAGGCGATCGCGAGCGTCAGCGCGCGTACCTGAGCGCGCGCGGCGGGCACACGCGGCAGCAGTGGCGGCGCCGGGTGGGTCTCCTCGAGGTACTCGATGATGGCAAGCGATTGCCGCACCACCGTGTCGCCGTCGACGAGCACCGGCACGAGCCCCTCGGGGTTGAGACTGAGGAACTGCGGCGTGCGCTGCGCACTCATCGGCGCGCGCAAATCCACCGCCACCGATTCGTAGGCGACGCCCTTGTAGTTGAGCGCGATGCGCGCCCGGTAGGAGGCGGAGCTGCGGAAATAGCCGTAAAGCTGCATCGCCCTTCACCCCCCGGCTGCGGGCGCCACGCTGTGCCGCAGCACCTCGAGTCCCTCGACGCCGCCCTGGACGCGGTCACCGACCTTAAGCGCATCCACGCCCGCGGGCGTGCCGGTGAAAATCAGATCCCCGGCCCGTAGCTCGTACAGCTGCGAGAGCGCGGCGATGATGTGCGGCACGTCCCACAGCATCTGACTCACGTCCGACTCCTGACGCAGCACGCCGTTGACCTCAAGCCAGATGCGCCCGCGGGTCGGATGGCCGGCGGCGGCGGGGCAGATGGCCGCGAGCGGCGCCGAAAAATCGAAACCCTTGGCCGCATCCCAGGGCTGACCGCGCGCCTTAGCCGCGGCCTGCAGATCGCGGCGCGTCAGGTCGTTGCCGGCGGCGTAACCGAACACGTGATCGAGTGCCTGCGCGAGCGCAATATCGCGGCCACCGCTGCCGAGGGCCACGACCAGCTCGATCTCGTGCTGCAGGTTAGCCGTCGCCGGCGGGTAGGGAACCGCTGCGCCGTTATCGACTACCGCATCCGCGGGCTTCGTGAAAAACACCGGTGGCTCGCGCTGCGGATCGTTGCCCATCTCACGCACGTGATCGGCGTAATTGCGCCCGACGCAGTAAATGCGGTGCACCGGGAAGCGCCCCGACGTTGCGGCCACGGCGACGCTCGGCGGGGCGTCCGGTGGGAAACAAAAAGCATTCATCGCACTGACACCACCCCTCACCCCTTTCGGGTGCAGATTGCCATTGCGCAAACGGCTAGACTAGCTTTATGAGCATCTGGCATGCGGCCCCCACCCCGGAGTTCCTCACCGAGCGCGGCAGCAAGAGCCTGCCCGGGCACCTCGGCATCCGCATCACGGAGATCGGCCCGGATTACCTGCGCGCCACGATGCCGGTGACCGAGCACACGCACCAGCCGTACGGATTGCTGCACGGGGGCGCCTCGGTGGCGCTCGCAGAAACCGCCGGCAGTATCGCCGCCATGCTGTGCGTGGATACGGAGCAGTACCTGGTGCTCGGCCAGGAGATCAACGCCAATCACGTGCGGGCGGTGTCTTCAGGCACGGTTACGGCGACGGCGCGCCCCTTTCATATCGGCGCGCGCAGTCATGTGTGGTCGATCGAGATCCGCGATGAGAGTGATCGGCTGGTGTGCGTCTCACGCCTCACCATGGCGGTCGTCGAACGGCGCCCCAAAACATAACAACGCGAGGTAAGCCATGAGCGATCCAATGCCCTCCATGACCGCGGATGCACCACGTGTTGATGAATCCCTCATCACGTACACGCACGTGATCTATGCGCTGCACGCGCTCGCGGTGCTCATCGGACTTTCCACCTTCCACACGATCGTCGGCAGTTTCATCTGGGGCCTGCCCTCGATCATCGCGGTGATCATGAACTATGCGCGCCGCTCGGCGACTATCGGCACCTTTCTCGAGTCGCACTTCCGCTGGCAGATCCGCACCTTCTGGTTTGCGGTGCTGTGGAGCGTGCTCATCTGGGCGGTTGCCGTGCCGCTCATGCTGATCCTCATCGGCATTCCGCTTTTCATCCTCGCGCACGTAGCGCTCGGGGTGTGGATCGCCTACCGCGTCGTGCGCGGCTGGCTCGCGCTCAAGGACAAGCGCCCGATGTATGTATGAGAGTTGCGGCGCTTCTGCTCTCGGGCGTAATGCTGCTGCTCGCGGCTTGCGGGCAAAAAGGCCCCCTGTACCTGCCGGATAAACACGCGGCCGTGGTGACCAGCGCGCCCGCCGCCGCGCCTGCGCCGCCTGCGCCCGCAGCGCCGCCCAAGAAGACGACGGACCAGGACCCGGACGGGGACAGCGCGCCGCCGCCGCAGTAGGCGGTGCGCGCGGGGCGCACTTAGGCGCGCAGCAGACCGCGCAGGGGTTTTGCGGCTGCGCTGTCCGGAAAGACGCTCTCCTCGAGCGTGCGAGCCGAGACCGACAGGTGCTCGGCGAGAATGCCCTTGAAGAGCGAGCGTAAATCGAGGGTGGGAGCGAGGTCGCGCCCCTGATACAGCGCGCGCGCGGACAGGCCTGGCCAGTCCGCCATCACGCGCCCGCCGGCCACCGCACCGCCGAGGAGAAAGGCCGCCGCCCCGGTGCCGTGATCGGTGCCGCGCGTTCCGTTGACGGCGGCGGTACGGCCAAACTCCGTCACGAGCAGCACTGCGGTATCGGCCCACGCGGGCCCGAGTTCCTGCTTGAGCGTCGCCAATCCCTTATCAAGCGCGCCGAGACGTCCGGCGAGCTGTCCTTCGGCACCGCCCTCGTTGGCATGCGTATCCCAGCCGGTGGTGTCGAACACGGCCACGCGCGGGCCTTGCTCCTGGCGCAGAAATCCGGCGGCAGCCGTGACGATCTGGGTGTAGCGCGCGCCGTAGGCTTGCGCCGTAGGCTGCGCCGGCGCGCCCGCCAGCATCTGTGCGGCGCCCGTGGTGGGCGCACGTTGCGCGCTCGCGCTCATGGCGGCCGGTTCCTCCGCCGACACCATCTGATCGGCCGCGAGGGCATCGGCGAGCCGCACTGACAGCAGCGGGTCCTTCGCGTAGAGGTCCGTGATGCGGGCGAGCGTCTCCTCATCGAGCGCACTCATCTTGGAGGGTGACCAGGAGGTCACCTCCGCCGGCCCGCGCATGATGAGCGGCACGTTCTGCCCGAGGGCCACGCCGGCTTCCCGCGACACCTGGCCTGGCAGCTGCACGAGTGCGCGGTTGAGCCAGCCGGTCTGCAGCGCATGCGCACGCAGTGTGCCGTTCTCCAAGACATCCTGGCCGTCGAAATGCGAACGCTCGCGATAGGGGCTGGCGACGGCGTGCAGCACGATGAGCTCGCGCGCGCTGTAGCACTGCGCCATAAAACCGAGAGACGGGTGCAGTCCGAAGAAACCGTTCAGCGGCAGCGCCGCACCCGCAGCGCCCGGGGCGTGCAGCGCGACGTCGCGCCGGAGAGTCGCGTAATCCGGGTCGCCGTAGGGGGGCACTGCGGCCAGCCCGTCGAGCGCGCCGCGCATGATGACGAGTACGAAGCGCGACTTGCGCTTGCCGGCGCCGGCGAACGCCAGGCGCCTCGTGAGAAAGGCCCCGCCCGCGGCCAGCGCGGTGAGGTTGAGAAACTCGCGTCGCTTCATGCCTGACATGGGTGTTGCTTCCTTGGCCGCTAGCGGCGCATGAACTCCGGCGCCGCGAGTAAGAGTGTGACCGCCTGCGCAGCGCTCGAGGCGCGCGCGACCGCGGTGCGCGTCGCGCCACTCAGGTTGGCACCGAGCAGCTGCGGGGCCAGCTCGAGCGCATCGCGGCGGCTGCCAAGACGCGTCCCCACCGCATCCGCCCACTCGATGCGCTTCATCAGGGCTGAGGCGCCGTCCCAGTCGGCACTCTTGTCCGGCCAGCCCGCAGGTGAGCCGGGCTGCCAGGTGCGCTGCCCGAGCAGCTCAAACGGCACGAGCGGGCCGTGTCCGGCTTCCACCGGCAGACCGATGCCGCGGTAGGCGGAGATGATGTAGTCGCTCGGAGTCTTGTACTTGGCGAGCGGCTCAAGCCACGCCTCGCGCGCCTCGATGAGCGCGCGATAAACCGTCGGCAGGTCCCCTTCGCTCGCGGTAAAGGCGCCCGCGAGGCGCGCGACGGCGGCCGGCGGCGGCTCGTCGGCGATGAAATGCCGCGCGAGCTTCAGCGCGATGTGCTGCGTGGTTGAGGGGTGGCGCGCCAGATCGTTGAGCACCGCGACGCCCTGACCGAAGCCGCTGTCCGCATAACGCGTGTTGAGCACCACCTTGGTGCCCGGCTCGTGCAGTTCCGGCCGGAAGAGAAATTTTCCCGGCTCGCCGCCGGCAAAGCGGCCCTGCCCGCCGCCGATCGACCAGCCGGTGATCACTTGCGCAAACGTGGTGACGTCGGTCTGCGTATAACCGCCGCCCACCCCGAGGGTGTGCAGCTCGAGGATCTCGCGCGCGAGGTTCTCGTTGATACCGATCTTGCGCTCGACCTGGCGGCTCTCGAGGCGCCGCGCGGCGGCCGAATCGGGTCCCACTGAGAGCTGGTTGTCCAGGTACAGCAGCATCGCCGGATGCGTTTCCACCGCGAGCAGCAAGTCGCTGAAGCGGCCAAGTACGTGCGGCCGGATGGCCTCGCGCTCGAAGCTGCCGGCCAGTCCTGCGAGCAGCTGCTTGTCGACGGAGACGGCAAAGTGGTTGGTCCAGAACTGCGTGAGCCGCTCGAGCAGCGGTCGGTCGCTGCTCACGGCCTGCTGGAAGCGCGCGGTCGCCTCGCTGATGTAGATCGGCTTCAGGAACTGTCCGACCTTCTGCAGCTGCGCTTCGGCGGCCGCCGGGTCGACACGCTCGGCTTTGCGCTGCGCCTGGATCTCGCGGCGCAGCCCCTGCGCCTGCGCCAGCGTCTCTTGCGAGGGCCGCAGGTCGGCAGCGGCGAGCAGCGGCGGCGGCGCCTTCAGCTGCGCGCGCAGCCAGTCGCGCCCGTCCGCGCCGATCGTGGCGAGCTCCCCGGGACGGGCACCGAGCCCGAAGCGGTTGGCAGCGATCGCGGCAGTGGCCGGCTCAAGCATGCGCAGGCATCCCTCGTGTGTCTGAACCCCTATAGCGCAGCAGGGGTGGCGCGGGTTGACCGAGGATTGGGGGCCACGCCGCTTTCGTTATACTCGCGGCCCGCCTGAGGCAGCACTGTTCATGACGCGTTCTCCGGACCTGGTTCTCGTTGACGGCTCTTCTTATGTTTACCGGGCGTTCCACGCCTTGCCGCCGCTGTCCAACTCGCGCGGTGAGCCGACCGGGGCGGTGCTCGGGGTTCTCAATATGCTGCTGAAGTTTCTGAAGGACTATCAGCCGCGCCGCATCGCGGTGGTGTTCGACGCCCCGGGCAAGACCTTCCGCGACGAGCTGTTTGCGGAATACAAGGCGCAACGCCCCGGGATGCCCGACGATCTGCGCGCGCAGGTCGCGCCGCTGCTCAACATCATCCAGGCGCAGGGACTGCCGCTGCTGCGCGTGCCCGGCGTGGAAGCGGACGACGTCATCGGCACGCTCGCCTGCCGCGCAGCGCACGCGGGGCAGTCGGTGCTCATCTCCACCGGCGATAAGGACATGGCGCAGCTGGTGAATGAATCGATCACGCTCATCAACACGATGAACAACTCGGTGCTCGACCGTGCGGGCGTCAAGGCGAAATTCGACGTCTTCCCCGAGCAGATCATCGACTACCTCGCCCTCATTGGTGACAGCTCCGACAACATTCCTGGCATCGACAAGGTCGGACCGAAGACGGCCGCGAAGCTGCTGCAGCAGTACGGCAGTCTCGAGGGGGTGCTGGCGCACCTGAGTGAGATCCCCGGCAAGGTGGGCGAGAACCTGCGCGCGGGACTGAACACACTCGAGCTGTCGCGCCGCCTGGCGACGATCCGCACGGACCTGGAACTGCCCCTGGCGCTCGAGGAACTCGCGCCCGGGACCCCGGATGTCGCGGCGCTGCGCGAGCTGTACGGGCGCTTGGAACTGCGCGCGCTGCTGCGGCAACTGGAGGGCAGCGACGCGGCCCTCACGGCGCCGGCCGGCGCGTCCGCCGCGGGCGCAGCCGCGGCGCAGGAGCCGAGTACGCCGCTCACCCAGATCGAGCAGCACTACGAAACGATCACGACGTGGCCGGAGCTGGAGCGCTGGCTCAACGCCCTGCGCGCGGCGCCGCAGTTCGCCTTCGCCACTGCGACGAGCAGCCTCGATTACATGCGCGCGCAGATCGTTGGGCTGTCCTTCTGCATCGAGCCGGGCGTGGCCGCCTACGTGCCGCTTGCGCACGTCACTCCGGGCTCGCCCGAGCAGCTGCCACGCGAGGCGGTACTGGCGGCGCTGCAGCCGATACTGGAAGACCCGGCGCGCGCTAAGGTCGGTCACAACCTCAAATACGACGCGCACGTGCTCGCCAACGCCGGCCTCGCACTCGCGGGCATGCGCTACGACACGATGCTCGAGTCCTACGTGTGGAACAGCGTCGGCACCAACCACGAGCTTGAGTCCGACGCACAGCGCTACCTCGGCATACGCACCACGCCTTACACGGAGGTCGCGGGCAAGGGTGCCAAGCAGATCTGCTTCGACCAGGTCCCCCTCGAGAGCGCCAGCGCCTACGCGGCGGAAAACGCCGACGTGGCGCTGCGGCTGCACCAGGCGCTGTGGCCGCAGCTCGAGAGCGTGCCGGCGCTGGCGCAGCTCTACCAGGAATGCGAGCAGCCGCTCGTGCCGGTGCTCATGAAGATGGAGCACTACGGGGTGCTGGTGGACCGGGAACGGCTGCGGGCGCAAAGCCGCGAGTTCGCGCACCAGCTGCAGGAGCTGCTGCAGCAGGCGCATCGCGAGGCCGGGCACGAATTCAACATCGAGTCCCCGCGGCAGCTGCAGCAGATCCTGTTCGAGCGGCTGCAGCTGCCGGTGCGGCGGCGCACGCCCACCGGCCAGCCCTCGACCGCCGAGGACGTGCTCGAGGAGTTGGCCGCGAACTACGCGCTGCCACGGATCGTGCTCGAGTACCGCGCGCTCGCGAAGCTCAAGTCAACCTACACCGACAAGCTGCCCGAGCTGGTCAACGAGCGCACCGGCCGCATCCACACCTCCTACGCGCAGGCCGTGGCGGCCACCGGCCGCCTGTCCTCGGTCGAGCCGAATCTGCAGAACATCCCCATACGGCGCGCGGAGGGACGCCGCATCCGCCAGGCATTTATCGCACCGCCCGAATGTGTGCTGCTCGCCGCCGATTACTCACAGATCGAGCTGCGCATCATGGCGCATCTGTCCGGAGATGAGAGCCTGCGCGCAGCCTTCGCGGCCGATCGCGACGTGCATCAGGCGACAGCGGCGGAGGTGTTCGGTGTAGAACTCACGGCGGTGAGCGCCGAGCAGCGCCGCACCTCGAAGATGATCAACTTCGGTCTCATCTACGGCATGTCGCCCTTCGGGTTGGCGCGCAACCTCGGCATCGAGCGCGCCGCCGCGCAGCAGCACGTGGAGCGCTACTTTCAGCGCTACCCGGGGGTGAAGCGCTTCATGGACAACACGCGCGCGCAGGCGCGCGAGAGCGGTTACGTCGAGACGGTGTTCGGCCGGCGCCTGTACCTGCCGGACATCCGCTCGGGCAATCCGCAGCTGCGCCAGTACGCTGAACGCAGCGCCATCAACGCGCCGATGCAGGGCACGGCGGCCGACATCATCAAGCGCGCCATGATCGCGGTGGATGTATGGATCACGCGCGTCGGCTCGCCCGCGCGACTGATCATGCAGGTGCACGATGAGTTGGTGTTTGAAGTGCCACGCGCCGCGGTCGAGGCGTTCACGCACGTGGTGCGCGAGCACATGGTCAATGCCGCCTCCCTGAGTGTGCCCCTGCGCGTTGAGGTCGGTACGGGCGCCAACTGGGACGAGGCGCACTAGCCACTGGATCTGGGGGGGGGGTCACTCGGACCAGTTCATCAACACTTGCGGCGGCGGCAGCGTGCATTCGGATGCGAACGCATTCGCCGCCTATGGCGTCGGTATCTGCCGCTGCCCTGCCGTTCCTCGACGCCTACGGCAAGGCCCGAGTTGCCCGCTGGCAGCTGCACCGGGACCCCTGCTCGAGCGCCCCCGCCGGGGCGCTTTCGTTCATCTGTCGGATAACGGGCCCAATTTCGCCCGGGGCGTGGGGGCGCAGGTGCACGTCGGCAACACCGGCGCGCGTTCTGAAGCACGAACATTTCGATATCGCGAACACCAACGCAGCGCAGGTGTTTTCCTTGGACGCCGTGATCAGCCTGCTGCAGATCAGGGCGCCTGCTGTGGTGGGAATGCGACAAGTAGTTAAGCAAACTTATGATTTGAAAAGATATTTTTTCGGAACCGCGCCGGAACTCTCCGGGGGGTCGCCAGTCGAACTTAGCGAGTGCCTAGCACTCCCCGCTTCCCTCCCTGAGCGGGTCAACCCGGTTCATGAGACCTGTGCCGGGTTAGTCTGCCCCGGCGGCTTCTAACGAAACCGCCGGGGTTTTTTATGCCCTAGAGCTTCTCACGCAGCCATGCCTCGAGCGTGTCTTCGGCTTCCCGGACGCCGGTGCCTTTGAGGCTCGAGAACAGCTGCACCGTAGCCCGGTCGGCGAGAGCGGCTTTGGCCGCCCGCAACGCCGCGGCTGCCTCGCCGTGGTTGAGCTTGTCGGCCTTGGACAACAGCACGTGAATACTCTGGGTGGGGGAAACCCACTCGAGCAGATTCTCATCCCCCGCCTTCAGTCCGCGCCGCGCATCCACGATCACGAACAGCCCCTTCAAGGAGGCGCGAGTGCGCAGCGCCTCAATCAGCGGAGGCCAGGTGCGGCGCTGCGCGGCGGGCACGTCCGCATACCCATACCCGGGCAGATCCACCAGGCGCTGCCCGGGCGCCAGCTCGAAGAAATTCAGCAACTGCGTGCGTCCGGGGATTTTGCTGGTACGGGCGAGTGCCTGACGGTGCGTGATGGCATTGATGGCGCTGGACTTGCCGGCGTTGGAGCGCCCGACGAAGGCGACCTCGGTGCCAACATCGGGCGGGAACTGCTGCGGGACCGCGGCACTGATGAGAAAACGCGCCTGACTGAAGCGGCTCATCGGGTCTTAGGGCTCAGGCAGCGCGTGCACGGCCGTAGTGTACAATTCGGCGCCCTCGTATCGCGGAAACGAACCCTCGGATACTGAAGCAATGCCGCAGACCCGAAGACCCGGTTGGATGGAATGGGCTGCCCTGACGGCGGCCGGCCTGGTGTGTGTTGCACCGTCCTTGAGTGCTGCCCAAGCGGCGGCACCGGCGGCCGCGCCCGCGACGATTTCCCCGACGGAGGCCTTCCCATTCACCCACGGCAAGGCGGCCGACGGCGCCACCAAAACGGCGGTGTGTTCCGCCTGTCACGGACCTAACGGCAACAGCGCCAACCCGGATTGGCCGCGTCTTGCGGGGCAGAACGCAGTCTATATCGCCGAGCAGCTGCGCCTGTTTCGCTCCGGCGCGCGCGCCAACCCGACGATGATGCCGCTGGCCACGGGGCTGTCCGACCAGGACATCGCCGATATTGCCGTCTACTACGAAGCTCAGACCCCACTCGGGCTCGAGGCGGATCCGTCTTACTGGCAGGCGGGAGAAGCGCTTTACCTGCGCGGTGATGCCGCGCACGAGGTGCCAGCCTGCATCGCCTGCCACGGCCCGGTGGGCCGCGGCAATCTCGCCGCGGGTTACCCGGCGCTGCGCGCACAGCAGTCGGTCTACGTGGTCAAGCAGCTCAATGATTATGCGAGCGGTGCGCGCTACACCGGCCAGCACCCCGCGCAGGCGACGCCCAACGCCATCATGATGTTTACGATTGCCAAGCGTCTAAGTCCGGAGCAGATCCGCGACGTGGCCTCCTACGTCCAGGGCATGCGCTGATCCGCGGGCGCGACATGATCCGCCTCCTCGCCCTGGCGAGCGTGCTGGCGTTGTGTGCCTGTGCGCGCCAGGAGCCTGCACCTCCCCCGAGCGCCCCGGCACCGGCTGCGACCACCGACACCGCACCAGCACCGCCCGCGGCTGCCGCCCCCCAAAGCGAGATCGAGCAGGCCACCCGTTCGCAGGAGTCCGGCGGCGAGGCCGAGCACTCGCCGAGCGATGCCTCGCTTGAGCAGATGGCCGCCGCACCCGCTGCCGTGCCACTGCCGGCCGGCAAATGGAAGCCGGGGGTGAACTACACGCTCCTCGTCCCGGCACAGGCAACCAGCGTCGCGGCCGGCAAGATCGAGGTCCTGGAGGTGTTTTGGCTCGCCTGCCCGCACTGCTATGAGCTCGAACCGTTCATCCGCACCTGGCTCAAGAGCAAACCGGCGTACGTGGAGTTCGTGCGCGTGCCGGTGATCTGGCAGGACATCCACAAGGCCCATGCACGGCTTTACTACACGCTCGTCGCACTGGGCCGTCAGGACCTGGTGGAAAAGGCCTTCGATACCATTGCGCAGCAGCGCGTGCCGCTCGCCGGCAACGATGAGCAGGAATCATTCAAGCTGCAGCAGAAATTCGCGACCGACAACGGCGTCAGTGCCGATGACTTCGCCAAGGCCTACAACTCCTTCAGCGTGAATTCCGACCTCATGCGCGCTGAGGAAATTACCCAGCGCTATCGCGTAGAGGGCGTGCCGTTCATCGTCGTGAACGGCAAATACACGACCGACGTCGCCCAGGCGGGCGGGTACACCGAGCTCGTCCACACGGGCGGGGAGGCGAAGCTGATCGAGCTCATCAGCGATCTGACGGCTGCCGAGCACGGCCACTGAGGCAGCGCGGCGAAGCCCACAGGGACGCGCGCGGGCTGCGCTTTCCAGACACGCGCGCGAGGGGCGCCTGCACATGACCACTCTGTCGGGCGCACGACGTTGCGCCGCAAGGAAACCAACACCATGAGATCCATCGCTGCTGCGCTGCTAATTGCGGCACCGCTCTTCCTGAGCGCTCCGGCCGCCTCTGACGCCGAAAGTCCGGTGATCACGGCCGGTGATCTGCAGCAGCTGTGCCACGACTCCGATACGACCAGCAAGAACGTATGCCGCGTCTATATCCTCGGTGTGACCCAGGGAATCACGCTCGGGATGGACATCGCGGCGGGCAAGATGAAGGGCGGCCGCCCTTGCATCCCCGCGGCGCTCTCCGGGGATGCCCTCGAGCTCACCGTCAAGAGCAAACTCGGCGAGCACCTCGAGCGCGTTCCCGCGGACCGCGCTTTGGATGCCTCGGCGTTCATTGCGGCCACCATGGTGGCCAAGTACCCGTGCCCGCAGCCAAAGCCCTAGGCAGGCCAGGCTTGGGGTGGGACACCCCAAAATGGGTATCCGGAACAGACGAACGGCAGACGTGGCGCGCCCGACTGGATTCGAACCAGCGACCTGCAGCTTCGGAGGCTGCCACTCTATCCAACTGAGCTACGGGCGCGTTGGGGCCGGCGATGATACGCGCGGGGCCCCGGGGCCGTCCATTTAGAGGCTGCGGCGCAGCCCAAGCCGCGGCACTGGAACCGGACCCCCTGGAAGGCGTCTAATAGTGTGCTCGAGTTTAACGTTTGGGAGAAGGCCGATGCGAACACTGATGATCTGCGCGGTCGTGGCGATCGCCGGATGCGCGAGCACGCCGGCTCCACAGCAGACCGCACAAACAACGGCGAAGCCGGCATGCCTGAGCAGCGGGTCGCGTATCCCGCAGGCCCAGGGCGACTGCATCTCGAGCGGGAGCATCTACTCGCAGCAGCAGATCGACAGCACCGGTCGTCAGAACCCGCAAGTGGGTAACGCCCTGCAGATGCTGGACACGTCTCTGCAGACCCGCTGAGCCCGATCGCGGCGCCTCTGCCGGCGCCGTCTTAAGCTTCCCGCCGAGTGCCGCGCGGTGCCCGCCAGCGCGCGTTTGTTTACGTTGCCCACGGCTCCGCGGCTATACTTCGCGGCCAATTCGGCACGTTCCGCGGATGGCATCGTGAGCAAGCAAGACACCCATTTCACCAACGTTTTCAGCGTCGTCATCGGCCTGCTGGTGACGATCGCGGTTTGCATTTTTGCCTTCGCACGTATCGTGGCGAGTCATACCCAGGACCAGCAGGTGCTCAGCGAGGCCGCTTACAGTAAACGCGTCGCCGCCCGCCTCGAGTCCCCCAGCCAGGTGGCCGTCGCGGGACAGGACAATTCGGCTCTGGCCATCAAGAGCAGCGAGTCAACGCAGGCGGGCTCCGCGAGCCCGGCGGCGCTGCCGAAGAATGGGACGGAGGTGTACCAGCAGACCTGCAGCGCCTGCCACGGTGCGGGCATTGCCGGGGCGCCGAAGGCGGGCGACAAGGCCGCCTGGGCAGCGCGCATCGCCGAGGGCAAGACGACGCTCTACGAGCACGCGATCAAGGGCTTCCAGAGTAACGGCGCCGTGATGCCGCCTAAGGGCGGACGTCCGGATCTTTCGGACGACCTGATCAAGCAGGCCGTCGATCACATGTTGCAGATGGCGCAGTAAGCGCGCCGTCCGGCGCCGCACACCCTTAGGGCGCCGCACTCCCCGGTGCCGGGCCGGCCGAGGCCGCGGTGGGCGTCCCTTCCAGTGCGGCCAGGCGTGCCTCGAGCGCTTCCAGTCGCGCGCGCGTGCGCTCGAGCACGCGGGCTTGCGTATCAAACTCGTCCCGGCTCACCAGGTCGAGCTTGCTCAGACGCTCGCGCAGGATCGCCTTGAAGTTGCTTTCCAAATCCGCCTGCATGCTGCGCAGCGCCGGCGGCACCCGCTCCATCAGCCGGCGTGCGATTTCATCGATGCGCAGGGAATCCATAACAGACCTCGTGTGCCCCGAATTGAGGCAGATCGTACGCTTAGGCTCCAAAACGGTGCGCAGGTTGCACACCCGCCGTGCGCAAATTGCGGAATCTGCGCCCGCAGCCGCCATGGCACGGAATCTGCACCCTCCTGCGCGATTTGCCTAGCTTAACTGCTGCGGCCGCCGGCCGCAGCAGGAGCGGGCATGCCGATGAAGCGAAGAAAGTAGTCTGCTGCGGAGAGAACATGCCCACCGCTTTGATGAGCGTGCGTAGCGTGCGGCGCGTGCTGCTGGGTCTTGCGGCTCTGGCGCCGGCCCTCGCCGCGGCCGCCGATCCTGCGACCCCGAACAAGGGCGACACGGCCTGGATGCTCACCTCCACCGCCTTCGTGCTGCTCATGTCAGTGCCCGCACTCGCGCTCTTCTACGGTGGCCTGGTGCGTACCAAGAACATGCTCTCGGTGCTCATGCAGGTGTTCGTCGGCTTCTCGCTCATCACCGTGCTGTGGTGCCTGTATGGCTACTCGCTCGCCTTCACCGCCGGCAACTCCTTCATCGGGGGTCTGTCGCGGCTCTTCCTGCACGGCACGTTCGATCCGAAGACCGGCGCCTTTGCTACCGTGTCAACGTTCTCGAAGAACACGACGCTCTATGAGCTGGTGTACGTCGGCTTCCAGTCCACCTTCGCCGCGATCACCTGCTGCCTGATCCTCGGCGCCGTCGTGGAGCGCATCAAGTTCTCCGCGGTGCTCCTGTTCCTCGTCATCTGGTTCACCTTCAGCTACTGCCCGATCGCGCACATGGTGTGGTACTGGCCGGGGGCGGACGCGTATACCTCGGCCGACAAGGTCACGGCGTTGAACGCCTCGGCGGGACTGATCTGGCAGTGGGGAGCGCTCGATTTCGCCGGCGGCACGGTGGTGCACATCAACGCCGGCGTCGCGGGCCTCATCGGTGCGTTCGTGCTCGGCAAGCGCGTCGGCTTCGGCAAGGAGCCGATGCCGCCACACAGCCTGACGCTCACCATGGTCGGTGCCTCGCTCCTGTGGTTCGGCTGGTTCGGCTTCAACGCCGGATCGGCGCTCGAGGCGAACGGGTCCGCCGCGCTCGCCTTCATGAATACGTATCTGGCCACCGCGTGCGCGGTGCTCTCGTGGATCGGCGCCGAATGGCTCATCAAGGGCAAGCCTTCCATGCTCGGTGCGGCCTCGGGCGCGGTGGCGGGGCTGGTGGCGATCACCCCGGCGGCCGGCAACGTCGGTATACCGGGCGCGTTCGCGATCGGGATCGGCGTCGGCGTGGTATGCCTGTGGGGGGTGACGGGGCTCAAGAAGCTGATCAAGGCGGACGACTCTCTGGATGTGTTTGGGGTGCACGCGGTCGGCGGCGTGTTCGGTGCGCTCATGACCGGCATCTTCAACGCGCCCTTCCTCGGCGGCCCAGGCTCCACGACCGACTGGGTGAGCGGAACGAGCGGCTATCCGGGCGTCGCGGCGCAATTTCTGATCCAGCTGAAGGCGGTGTGCCTGGTGGTGCTGTGGACCGCGCTCGTCGCCTTTGCCGGCTTTTACCTCGTGAAGCTGCTCGTCGGGCTGCGCGTCCCGGAGGAAGAGGAACGCGAAGGCCTGGATATCACCTCGCACGGCGAGCGGGCGTACGATCTGTAGCACTGCTTCGGTTTCGATCGGCACTTCGTTTTGGCCCCGCCGCGTCTTGCTGGCGCCCGGGGCCTCTTCTTTGTAGGGTGTGACCCCGGGGCGACTACGCCTTGTGGCGGGTGTGACGGAGTTCAAAGGTCATGCCCGTTTCAAGCGCCATACTGCGCCCGGGGAGGCCCTTTTATGTTGCGACTCGTACCCATCACCGCTCTTATCCTTGCCGGGACCTTCAGCGTCGCCCGGGCGGACGTCTTTCGCTGGGTGGACGAACACGGCGAACCGCATTACAGCGACCAGTGGGTGCCCGGCTCGACGGTCATCAAGACCAACAACAAGGCCAAGCCAGGGTCGGAAAGCCCCTCCGAGGAGAAAAACCTCACCGCCTCGAGCAATAAAGTCTCCGCGCAGCTTGATGACGCGGCCAATGCCCGCGGCGTGCAGGAGGACCTTGCCAAGACACGCGCGGCGAAGTGCAAGGCCGCGCAGGATCGCTACATGAAGGCGATCGAGAATAACCGCATCTTCAAAGCGGAAAAGGACGGTGAGCGCGAATATCTCTCGGATGCGGAACTGGATGCCTACCGCGAGACCGCCCGCAAGGATGTCCAGGGCCTGTGCGGCAGCGTGCCGACCTTCAATCCCGAGACGCCGCTGAACCCGCAGCCGCAGCCGATTCCGGAACCGAAGGTCAACCCGGCGCTCGCCACTTCCGAGTGATCTTCGAGACGCCGCCCCAGGGGCGGTGAGTGATTCCGTGCGTCCCCCCGAACGCACTATAGTGAGGCCCGCGGCCCACCCGCACGAGGCACACACACATGCGCGTAGGTTTTGTCGGACTCGGTGCCATGGGGATGCACATGGCCCGCAATCTGCACCGGGCGGGTCTGCTCGCCGGGGTCTTTAACCGCACCGCCGACAAAGCCCAGCAGTTGGCGCAGGAACTGCAGGTCAAGGCCTATCCGACGCTGGCGGCGCTCGCGGCGGATGTGGATGCGGTGGTGTCGTGCGTCTCGGCGGACGCGGACGTGCTCGCCGTGACGCAGGCCCTGGCACCGGCGCTCAAGCGCGGCGCGCTCGTGCTCGACTGCTCGACCATCGGGGCAGAAACCGCGCGGCGCGCAGCGCAGGGGCTGGAAGCCGTCGGGGTCGAGTTCCTCGACTGCCCGGTCAGCGGCGGGGTGGAAGGCGCGCGCGATGGCACGCTCGCTATCATGGTGGGCGGCACGCCGGAGGCGTTCGCGCGCGCGCAGCCGATCCTCGCAGCACTCGGCAAGACCATCACGCTCTTCGGGCCTACCGGCAGTGGCCAGGCGGCCAAGGCCACCAATCAGATCATGTGCGCCGGCATCATCGAGGCGGTCGCCGAGGCGATGGCCTTCGCCCACGCGCAGGGGCTGCCGCTCGATAAGCTGATCGACACCCTGGGCAAAGGCGCAGGCTCCTCCTGGTACTTCGTGCATCGGGCTCCGAACATGGCACGCGGCTCGTTTCCGGCCGGCTTTCGCGTGCGGCTGCACGCCAAGGACCTCGGTATCTGCCGCGACATGGCGGCGCGCTTCGGGGTGGCGTTACCGCTCGTCGAGCGCATGCTCGGCGAGTACGCCGAGCTCATCGCCCGCGGCTTCGGCGACGAGGATATCTCGGCCACCTACCGGCTGAAGTCCGAGCTCTTCGAGCGCACCAACATCATGAGTGCACCGGCGCGCGGCGACGCATGAAGACGCAGGCGGCCGGTAGTGATCAGGCGCTCTACCTGCCGGATTTCTGCACCTCGCAGGCAACCCTTGCCATCGTGCTCATCGTCGAGCTCACCGCCCTCGTGCTGACGCTCGCGCGCCAGAGCGTGCTGGTGGATTTCTGGACCGACCTGGTGCGCACCTCGCTGTTTCTGCTGTGGATCGGGCTTGCGAGTGCGGGACTGCTGTGCGTGCTGCGCGCAAGGCTGGCGCGGCTGAACGTCACCGCCGGTTCCGCGGCGGTGATGACGCTCATCACCGCGGTGGTGGCGGTCATCTCGCTGTGCGTTTATCTGCTCGGCCGTACCCGCATGGTCATCGACTCCGGCGGCGCGGAACTTTTTCCACCCAGCGCTTCGCGCTTCGCACTGGGCAACGTATGGATCGGGCTCATCATCACCGGGCTCGCGCTGCGCTACTTCTATGTCGCCCATCACTGGCGCCGCAGCGTCGAGCTGCGCGCGGCGGCGCGGGTGCATGCCCTGCAGGCGCGCATCCGCCCGCACTTCCTGTTCAACAGCATGAACACGATCGCCGCGCTCACCCGCAGCAGCCCCTCGCGCGCGGAAGCCGCCGTGCAGGATCTGGCCGACCTGTTTCGCGCGACCTTGAGCGACAAACGCGACACCATTACGCTCGCCGAGGAACTGGAGGTGGCGCGCACCTACCAGCGCATCGAACAGCTGCGCCTCGGCACTCGGCTGCAGGTGCTCTGGAAGACCGACGCACTGCCCGCCAATGCGCTCGTGCCCGGACTCATGATCCAGCCGCTGCTGGAAAATGCGATCTACCACGGTGTCGAGCCGCGCGCCGAGGGCGGCACGGTCACCATCATCGGCGAGGTGAGCGGCAATCTCATCACGCTCGTGGTGCGCAATCCCCTCGCCCCGAGCCCCGGTGAGCACGAGGGCAACCGCCTCGCACTCGCCAACATCCGCGAGCGCCTGAGCCTCATGTACGGGGAGCAGGCGCTCATGAAATCCGGGCGTTTCGACGATGAGTACATCGTCACGTTGCGCTTCCCGCTCATCGAGCGGCACACCGAGACGCGCGTGCCTTCCCCGGCCTGACATGCCACCCGCGTCCAAACTCAAGGTGCTCATCGTCGATGACGAGCCGCCAGCACGCGAGCGGCTGCGCAGTTTGCTCGGCGAGATCGCCGACGTCGAGGTGGCCGGTGAAGCGCGCAACGGGCGCGAAGCGCTCAGCCACGCGCACGATCTGGCGCCGGACGTGGTGCTGCTGGATGTGCGCATGCCGGGGATGGATGGACTTGAGGCGGCGCGCCACCTGAACGTGCTCGAGGAGCCGCCGGCGGTCATCTTTACCACCGCCTTTGATCAGTATGCGGTGGAGGCCTTCGAAGCGCACGCGGTGGGGTATCTGCTGAAGCCGGTGCGCAAGGAGCAGCTGGCCGCCGCGCTCACCCGTGCCGGGCGGCTGACGCGTGCCCAGCTGCAGCGGCTCGCCGCCGGCGAAGACGAGCGGCGCACCCATGTCGCCGCGCGTCACCGCGAGGGCCTGCGGCTGATCCCGCTCGAGGAGGTGCAGTACTTCCTCGCCGACCAGAAGTACACCACCGTCAAGCATCTGAAGGGTGAGGATCTGATCGAAGATTCGCTGCGGCTGCTCGAGAGCGAGTTCAGCGGCGCATTCGTGCGCATCCACCGCAACGCCCTCGTGGGCGTGAAGCACCTGGAGCGCATCGAGCGCAACGCGGACGGGCAGTACTTCGTGCATCTGCGCGGCTGCGCCGCGCCGTTGCCGGTGAGCCGCCGCATGGCCGGTGAGCTGAAAGAACGATTCAGAATCTGATCGTGGCGAGGAACGGGTGCCCTGACATCCGCGGCTCGCCACGCGAGGGGGAAAGAAATGCAACGCAGCCGGCTGCCGCTCACGCGGCGCTCATTTCTGGGCGGACTGGGCGCGCTGCCCGCGTTAGGCTCCTTCGCGCTGGCGCAGCAGGCCGTGGCGCCGCCCTCGCTGCTTTACCGCCGCGAGCCCCCGCCGATCACCGCCGCCGACCAAGTGCTCGATGTCATGGACTTCGAGCCCCTGGCACGCATCGCACTGCCGCCGGCGCACTACGGCTACCTCGCAACCGGTGTCGACGATGACCTGACCGTTGTCCTTAACCATGAGGCCTTCGGACACTACGAGATCCGCGCGCGCCGCTTCGCGGACCTGAGCCACCTTGAGCTGTCGCGCCTGATCTTCGGCGTGCGCTGGCCAAGCCCGCTGTACCTGTCCGCGCTGTCATCGATGCGCGCGTTTCACCCCGAGGGTGAGCTGGCGGTGGCGCGCGCCGCGCAGTCGCGCGGCATGCAGATGATGCTCTCCAGCGGCTCATCGGCACCGCTCGAGGAGGTGCGCGGTGCCCTCGGCACCGCGCCCTGGCAGCAGCTGTACCCGACCGATGACTGGGCCGTGACGCTCGGGCTCGTGCGGCGCGCGGAGAGCGCCGGCTGTCCGGCGATCGTGCTGAGCGTGGACTCGCACGTCCAGCACCGCAACAACGAGATGCTCGCGCGCGCAACGCTTGCGGACAACCGCCCGTGCACGGCCTGTCACAAGAACAACTCCCACGACATGTGGCTCAGGGCGCCGCTGTTTGCGGGGCTTGACGTCTCGCGAGTGCACGCGCTCGCACCGCCCGACCTCACCCTCGGCTGGTTCGATCGCCTGCGCGCGCAGGTGAAAGGCAAGCTCCTAGTCAAGGGGATCGTGAGCGGCGAGGACGCCGCCCTCGCGGTGGAACACGGCGCCGATGGCGTGATCGTCTCCAACCACGGGGGCCGCAACGAGGAGACCCTGCGCGCGAGCATCGACTGTGTGCCCGAGGTGGTGACGGCAGTGCGCGGCCGCGCGCCGGTGTTCGTCGACGGGGGCCTGCGGCGCGGCACCGACGTCTTCAAGGCGCTGGCGCTGGGTGCGACCGCGGTGGGCATCGGCCGCCCTCAGGGCTGGGGGGTGGCCGCATTCGGTCAGCCGGGGGTGGCCGCGGTAATCGACATCCTCAACCGCGAACTCACCGACATCATGAAGCAGGCGGGCACGCCCACGCTCGCCAGCATCACGCGCGAGCACATCCTGCGCGTGCCCGCGACCTGAGCGCCGCCGGGCGCACCTAGAGGATGTAGCGGCTCAAGTCCTCGTCCTTGACGAGCGCCCCTAAGTGATCGTCGACGTACTTCGCGTCGATGGTCACCTGGGCCGAGCCGTTGGACTTTTCCTGTTGCTCCGCGGCGTCGTAGGAGACCGTCTCGAGCAGCCGCTCGACCACGGTATGCAGGCGCCGGGCACCGATGTTCTCGGTGCGCTCGTTGACCTGGAAGGCGATCTCGGCGATGCGCCGCACGCCGTCCGGGGCGAAGTCAACCTCCAGCCCTTCGGTCTTCATCAGCGCCTTGTACTGCGCGGTGAGGGAGGCGTCCGGCTCGGTGAGGATGCGCACGAAGTCCCCGACCTTGAGAGAGTCAAGCTCCACGCGGATCGGCAGCCGTCCCTGCAGCTCCGGGATCAGGTCCGAGGGTTTGGAAAGACTGAAGGCCCCCGAGGCGATGAAGAGCACATGGTCGGTCTTCATCGGCCCGTACTTGGTGGCCACCGTCGAGCCCTCTACGAGCGGTAGCAGGTCACGCTGCACGCCCTCGCGCGAGACATCTGCGCCGATCATCTCCCCGCGCCGGGTCACCTTGTCGATCTCGTCGATGAACACGATGCCGTTCTGCTCGGCGTTGGCGAGCGCCTGGATCTTCAGCTCATCCTCGTTGATGAGCTTGCCTGCTTCCTCGTCGGTGAGGAGCTTGAGCGCCTCGACGACTTTCACCTTGCGGGTGCGGGTACGATTGCCGCCGAGGTTCTGGAACATCGACTGCAGCTGCTGCTGCATCTCCTCCATCCCCGGTGGCGCCATGATTTCCACACCGTTCGGCAACGCACGCAGCTCGATCTCGACCTCGCGGTCATCGAGCTCGTGCTCGCGTAGCATCTTGCGGAATTTCTGACGCGTTTCCGAATCGCGCGCGTGCGCCGGCTCATCGGTGGAGAAGCCCATCATGCGCGGCTTGGGCAGCAGCGTGTCCAGCACGCGCTCCTCGGCGGCATCGAGCGCGCGCTCGCGCACCTTCACCATTTCCTGCTCGCGCGTCATCTTCACCGCCACGTCGGCCAGCTCCTTCACGATCGACTCGACGTCGCGGCCGACGTAGCCAACCTCGGTGAACTTGGTGGCTTCCACCTTCACGAAGGGCGCATTGGCGAGCTTGGCGAGACGGCGCGCGATCTCAGTCTTGCCGACCCCGGTCGGGCCGATCATGAGAATGTTCTTCGGCGTGATCTCCTGGCGCAGCGGTTCGCCGACCTGCATACGGCGCCAGCGGTTGCGCAGCGCGATCGCGACCGCGCGCTTGGCCGCGTCCTGGCCGATGATGTGTTTGTCCAGTTCCTGGACTATCTGGCGGGGGGTGAGTGCTGACATGTCGCCTTAGACCCTGGTGCCCTGGGCCCGGTGCAGTTCCTCGATGACGAGGTTGCGGTTGGTGTAAATGCAGATGTCGGCGGCGATGTTGAGCGAGCGCTCGACGATGCTGCGCGCATCCAGCTGCGAGTCCGCCAGCAGCGCGCGCGCCGCCGCGAGCGCGTACTGACCGCCCGAGCCGATGGCGGCCACGTCATAGTCCGGCTCGATCACATCGCCGTTGCCGGAGATGACGAACAACTTATCCGGATCCCCGACCAGGAGCAGCGCCTCCAGGCGCCGCAGGTAGCGGTCCGAGCGCCAGTCCTTGGCAAGTTCAATCGCCGCGCGCGTGAGGTTGCCGTACTTCTCCAGCTTCCCCTCGAAACGCTCGAACAGCGTGAAGGCGTCCGCCGTGCCGCCGGCAAAGCCGGCGAGCACCTTATCGTTGGCGAGGCGGCGCACCTTGCGCGCGTTGCCCTTCATGACGCTGTTGCCGAGGGTGACCTGGCCGTCGCCGCCGAGCGCGATAGCGCCGTTGCGGCGCACGCCGAGGATCGTCGTGCCGTGGGGATTGAAAAGGTGAGGGTCGGACATGGGGTTGGCGCAAGCCTCCAGAATCGTTGGCCCCGCAGCGCGGGCTCAGGCCTTGCGGCGCGCCCGCGGGTGGGTAGCGTCGTAAATGCGGGCGAGGTGCTGGAAGTCAAGGTGAGTGTAGATCTGGGTGGTGGAGATGTCAGCGTGGCCGAGCAGCTCCTGCACGCCGCGCAATTCCCCGCTGGATTCAAGCAGGTGCGAGGCGAAGGAGTGCCGGAACAGATGCGGATGCACGTGCATGCTCAACCCCTGGCGGCGCGCCCACAGCGCCACCCGCAACTGCACGGCGCGCGGCCCGAGCCGCCGCCCGTTCTTGCCGACGAACAGGGCCGCCTCAGCGGGGCGGGCGAGGGCCGCGCGCTCCTTCAGCCAGCCCTTCAGTGCCTGCACCGCGGCACGCCCCACCGGCACGATGCGAGATTTGTTGCCCTTGCCGAGCACCTGCACGGTGCGATCCTTCAGATCCACACTCGTCAGCTCTAGCCCGACCAGTTCCGCCAGGCGCAAGCCCGAGGAGTAGAAGAGCTCCATGATGGCGCGATCGCGCGCGCTGAGCTCATCGCCCGCCGGGATCTCGAGCAGGCGCGCCATCTGGTCCGCGTCGAGCGTCTGCGGCAAGCGCCGCGCTGCCTTGGGTGCGCGCACGTCCTGCGCGGGATTGCGCGTGACGCGCTCGGCGCGGCGCACGCGCGCGCCCGTCCCCTGTGCCTCACGCAGCAGAAACTCATAGAAGCTGCGCACCGCCGAGAGGCGGCGCTGGATGCTGCGCGGCGCGAGGCCGGCGGCGTGGGAGCGCGCGGCGAACAGGCGGATGTGCTGGCTGTCGAGCGCGTGCCAGTCGGCAAGGCCGGCGCGGTCACAGAATTTCACGAGCGCCGCAAGATCGCGCGCGTAATTTACGTCGGTGTGCGCGGACAGGCGCCGCTCGGAGTTGAGATAGCGCCGGAAGCGCGCCACCCACTCGAGCGCCGCCGGACGCATACCCTTAAGGCCCCGGCGCGCTCAGCGCGCGACCGGACTGCTCAGGGCGTCGCTGATGAGGTCCGCGAGGCGCGCGAGAAATTCCGTGCTCATCCCCGGGTGGAAGCGGTCGCGGTCCGCGCTGCCGAGGGCCAGCAGGCCAAGCGCGCCCTTGTCCCCGAGCGGCACGAGCGCCACCGAGCCCATCTCGAGGCCTTCCGGGCCGAATAGGAACTCGCGCTGCGAGTCGCGCGCCTGGCCGCAGCGCGGCTTGCCGCTCGCGAACAGCGATTCAAAGGATTTCAACTGCGCATCTTCTGCGGGCACGGTGCGCACGAACGACGGCAGCGTCGGATCCGGGGGCGCGCCGATGAGCACCAGGGCGGCGTGGAAGGCATCGAAGTCCTCGCGCAGGCCCGCTTCGATGTGCGCGATGGCCGCGGCGCGCGGCACCGCGCGCAGCAGCCGGCGCGTGAAGCGGTGCAGGCGCTCGGCGATGGCGTCGTTGGCGCGCGCCACGCGCACCAGTTCTGCGAGCTTGTTCTCAAGCCCCGCCTGTTTCTCGCGCAGCACCTCGATCTGGCGCTCGACGAGTGAGATGGTGGAACCGCCGCGCGCGTGCGGCAGCTTCAGCCGCGCGAGCACCGCCTGGTGGCGCTCGAAGAATTCGGGGTTGCGCTGCAGATAACTCGCGACAGACTCCTCTTCGGCATCCACCGCCG
Organism: uncultured Pseudomonadota bacterium; assembly: GCA_963850955.1. Lineage (GTDB taxonomy): Bacteria > Pseudomonadota > Gammaproteobacteria > Steroidobacterales > Steroidobacteraceae > 13-2-20CM-66-19. The sequence continues at coordinate 842,477 of CAWKMW010000004.1, read as the reverse complement.
TCAGCCCGCGCGCTTCGCGTGTTGTCATAGTGCTTTAGACCTCGACGTGACCTTCAAAGGATATCTGTGTCCCACCGGTGAGCCAGATGCTTTCCCCCGGCCCCTGCCAGTCTACCTGTAACTCGCCGCCGCGCGTGGCCACACACACCCGGGCATCCAGAAGCCCGCGCCGCCGCCCGACCGCCACAGCCGCGCAGGCGCCCGTGCCGCAGCTGCGCGTCTCACCCGCGCCGCGCTCGTAGACACGCAGGCGCACCTGCGTGCGCGCCACGATCTGCAGGAAACCCACATTGACGCGCTTGGGGAAGCGCGCATGCCGCTCGATCGCAGGGCCCAGCGTCGCCACCGGGGCGTCCTCGACGTCCGCCACCGCGAGCACCGCGTGCGGGTTACCGATCGAGACGGCGCCGATCTCAAGCGTGCGTGCGGCCACCGTCAAAGGATAGGGGTCGGTCTCGCCCGGTGCCTCAAAGGGCAGCGAACGCGGATCAAAGTCCGGCACCCCCATGTCCACCGATACACGCTGATCGGCGATGCGGGCGCGCACCACGCCGGCGGGGCTGTCGAGGGCGATCGCCCCGTTGCGGGTGAGTCCGCGGTGATGCAGGAGCGCGGCGATGCAGCGCGCACCGTTGCCGCACTGTTCCACCTCGTCGCCGTCGGCATTGAAGATGCGGTAGAAGACGGCCGTATCGGCACGCTTGGGTCCGCCGAGCACCAGGGCCTGATCAAAGCCGATGCCCGTGCGGCGGTCGGCCAGACTGCGCAGACGCTCGGGCTGCAGGACCGATTCGTCGGCGGGTGCCTCGAAGACGACGAAATCGTTGCCGACCCCGTGCATCTTCGTGAAATCGATGCGCATTGCGCGCAAGCATAGCCGAAACTTCGCAGCGCGTGCGCGAACCGCGGGGCCCTAGCGCAGGGCGGCGCGGTCCTTGAACAGGCAGCGGTCCATCACGGTAAAGATGCCCGCCCGCACCGCGCGCTCGGCGGCCGCCTGGTCGATCACGCCCTCCTGCAGCCACAGCGCCGGCAGCTTCAGGCGAATACAGTCGGCGACAATCCCCGCCACGTGCTCGGGGCGGCGGAACACATCGACGATGTCGACCCGCTCACCCGGCGCGAGAACCTCCGGCAGCTGATCAAGCGCCGGCACTGCGGCCTCCCCGAGGACGGTCTCAGCCGAGGGGGTCACGGGGATGATGCGGTAACCGAAACGCTGCAGGGCCCGCGCGACGCCGTGGCTCGGGCGGGTGCGGTCGGCCGACAGCCCGACGATGGCGATGACCTGCGCGCTGCGCAGCAGCTCGGCGAGCTTCTGCGGCGGGGGGTTCACGAACATGCTCGCTCCTTGGCGTGGGCCTCCTCGGACGTCTAGTCTAGCCATTACACCCTGTGGCTCTCAAAAGGCGTGACACTTGAGTGACGAGTTCAGCGTACGCATCGAGCCGCACGGCCGCAGCCTGAAGGTCGGCGCGGCGCAGCCGGTGCTGGAGGCTGCGCTCGCGGCGGGGCTGAACCTGCCGCACAGCTGCAAGTCCGGGCATTGCGGCTCCTGTCGCGCGCGCCTCGTGGCGGGGGAGATCCGCTACGCGCACGGCCGCCCGCTCGGCCTCACGAGCGAGGAGGAGGCGCGCGGCTACGTGCTGCTCTGCCAGGCGCGCCCCGCGTCCGAGCTCACCGTCGAGGCCCGCTTCATCGCGAGCGTCGCGGACGTGGAGATCAAGACCCTGCCCTGCCGCATCGCGCGCCTGCAAGCACTCGCCCCCGACGTCATGCAGGTGTGGCTGCGGCTGCCGTCGGTGGAGCGGCTGCCGTTCCACGCCGGGCAGTACCTCGACGTACTGCTCGAGGACGGCCGGCGGCGCAGCTTCTCCATCGCGAGCCCGCCGCACGACAGCGAGCTGCTGGAGCTGCACGTGCGGCGCGTGAGCGGCGGGGGCTTCACCGAACGGCTGTTCGGCGCCACGCCCGCGGCACCTCTTAAGGAGGGAGCGCTGCTGAAGATCGAAGGACCGCTCGGACAGTTCAGCTACCGCGACGGCACGGCCCCCATGCTCATGGTGGCAGGTGGCACCGGCTTCGCCCCCTTAAAGTCGATGCTGCGGCACGTGCTCGAGGGGGGTATCCGCCGCCCCATTCACCTCTACTGGGGCGCGCGGCACGGGCAGGATCTGTACGAGGAGAGGCAGGTGCTCGAGTGGGTGCGGCGCTACCCGCCGCTCACCTTCACGGCGGTGCTCTCGGAGGCCACCGACCTTGAGGCCACGCATCGGCGCGTGGGCTGGGTGCACGAGGCGGTGCTCGCCGATCACGCCCGCCTCAGGGACTTCGAGGCGTATGCGGCCGGACCGCCGGCGATGATCGAGGCGCTGCGCAGCAGCTTGCCGCGCCACGGTCTGCCGCCCGAGCGGCTGTACTTCGATTCTTTTGACTACGCGCCGGATGAGCGGCGTTGAGGCGCGCGCGGCTCAGGCGTCCGGCTGGTTGAAATTGTCGCGGTAGTCCTCGATGGACGCGCGGATGACCGCCGCCGCGTGCGCGTAACCGTAGCGGCCGGTCAGCGCGATCTTCGGTGGCTCGTCCGGCACCAGCTTGTAAGTGCAGAAGTAGTGCTCGATGCGCTCAAGCAGCGCCCCGGGCAACTCGTCGATCTCCGTGGCGTTGCCCCACACGTAGTCGCCCTCAAGCACCGCGATGATCTTATCGTCTGCTTCGCCGCGATCGATGATCTTCAGTCCCCCGAGCACCCGCGCCCGCAGTAGCACCTCCGAGTGGTTGATCGGACGCTCACTGATGACGCAGATATCCAGCGGGTCCCCGTCGCCGCGCTCGCAACCGGGCGCCAAGCGCCGCACGCGCTCGCCGCAGTAGGTCTGGGGAACAAATCCGTAGAGCGAGGGCGGCTGCGAGGAGGTGCGCTGCGGGCGATCGACGCGCAGGTAGCCGGACGCCTTGTCCACCTCGTACTTCATAAGATCGAACGGGGTGATCTCGATGTACGCGTTCACAACGCGCGGTGCATCCGGTCCACTCTCCAGGCCGTGCCAGGGGTGGGGCCGCCAGCGCGAGTACGCGGGGGGATGTGACACGCGCCGATTGTAAGCCCAAGCCTGCTATTCTTACGAAGCGCTCATGAGGGGGGCCTCGGGTGACCCACGCGGCGATTACCGGCTGGGGTAAGTGCCTGCCGCCGGCGGTACTGACCAACCAGGACCTGTCCAGCATTCTCGACACGAGCGATGAGTGGATCGTGAGCCGCACCGGCATCCGCGAGCGGCGCATCTCCCACGTCGGCCTCGAGGAGCTCGGTTACGTCGCCGCCATGCGCGCGCTCGCCGCGGCCGGCATCGAGGGCCGCAGCATCGAGCTCATCGTCTTTGGCACCTGCAGTCACGATGATCAGGTGCCGAACATGGCCTCGGGCATCCAGGCGCGCATCGGCGCGCAGCCGGCCGCCGCTTTCGACATCAACACCGCCTGTACCAGCTTTCTCTACGGCCTCTCCACGGCCACGGCGCTGATCCGCACCGGGGTCGTGAAAAATGCGCTCGTGATCGGCGCGGAGTTTATCTCCCCGTTCATGGACTGGAGTGATCGTGACGTCGCGGTGCTCTTCGGTGACGGCGCCGCCGCCGTCGTGCTCGAGGCGAGCGAGCGGCCCGAAGGCGTGCTTGCCGAGAAGCTCGGCTGCTTTGGTGAGGCGCGCGAGATCCTGCGCGTACAGGGCATGGGCGGACGCTATGCCAACCAAGGCATCCTCTATGGCATCACGCGCTGGCAGTTCGAGGGCCAGGAGATCTTCAAGCGCGCGGTCACGGGCATGAGCAGCGCGTGCGAGGACACGCTCGCACGGTTAAGGCTTACCCCCGCGCAGGTGGACCTGGTCGTGCCGCACCAGGCCAACCTGCGCATCATCGAGGCGGTGGCCCGGCGGGCGCAGGTGCCGATGGAGCGGGTGTTCGTGAACGTGCACCGCTACGGCAACATGTCGGCGGCGACGGTGGCGATCGCGCTGTGCGAGGCGGTGGAGGAAGGGCGCGTACGCGCCGGAGCGCTGTTGCTGCTGCCCGGTTTTGGCGGCGGCCTAAGCTACAGCGCGCACGTGGTGCGCTGGGGCAGCCGCACGCATCCGCTGCAAACGAGCAACGCCGAGCTGCCCGCAAACGAGCGCTCGGCGCTGGAACTGATCCATGACTGCCTCAGGCGCAAGAACACCCCGTGCGCGCGGCCGGCGACGGACCCGTTCGCAGGTCTCTAGGAAGCGCGGCGGCCCGCTCAAACTTGCCTGTTAGCGGCGCGTGGACTTCTTGGCCGCCCGACGCTTTTTCTTCGCCGGATCCTTGGGGCGTGTTTTACCAAATGACCCCTGATAGATCTTGCCGCGGCGGCTTCTGTGATCGCCCTTACCCATGAGAACAGACTCCGATTAAATATGTCAGGCAATGAAAAGGGCCGGGCGCCGATGCCTGTGAGGCACTGACGACCGGCCCGTTGGCAGCTATTGGCTTACCAGCGCTTCGGTGCACCGCCGCCGCGGTTGCCACCACCGCCGCCGGTGCGCTCCTGAGCCTCATTCACGCGCAGCGGACGACCACCGAGGTCCTTGCCGTTGAGGTTCTGAATCGCGCGCGACGCGTCGGCCCGGGACATCTCCACGAAGCCGAAGCCACGCGGACGACCGGTGTCGCGATCGGTGATGATGCTCACGGACTCGACGGTGCCGTGCTGTGCGAACAGCTCACGAACCTCGGCGTCGGTGGCGGAAAAAGGCAGGTTGCCAACATAGATCTTCGTCATGCAATCAAACTCCTATGCGTTCTGTACTAGCAGGAGTGCATGACGGAAGTTGGTCGCGCACACTCTGCCACCTGGTCGAGAACGATTCGGCTTTTCAGACTCGGAAGCCAACTCGCAATCAAGGCGGGCGGCAGGCGGCAGGAAAGGGAAAGGTCACGATCCGGCGCGGACGATACCGCAAGGGGCCGGCGGCGCACAAGTCAGCCCATGTTGCAATTGAGAGGCCGGCCGCATGTCCCGCAGGACGCTGGCCGCGAGGGGCGTCGCGCCCAACATAATCAGCCCGGGAGCGCGGCCGCGGGGCCCCGCCACCCCTGAAACACTCTCTTGCCATAAGCGTGCCATCTGGGGCGGGTAACTTCCGCGACGCTGCCCGCCGGGGCCGCCTTGGTCCCTCGCCGTGCGCCCTTTTAGCGGTAGCGGCTCAGGATCTTCTGCAGGCCCTGTGAGCCGGGCGAGAGCGCCGCATACGGCACGCTGTTCAGCGCCTGCTCGGGCGTGGCGTTCACCGCGTGGAACTCGTTCTGGGAGGGCTCCACATAGAGCAGTCCCGTCAGGTACTCCCCGGCCTTCATGCGCTCCTGGATGTGCGCGGCGGCGGTGGTGCGGTTGGTCGGGTCATAGGCCGCATCGAGCTTACGCAACACGATACGGCTGCCATCGTGCATGACGAGCGGCAGCGTCTGCCCTTCCTGGTAGTCGGCGGTGATCTCCCGCTCGAGCGGCACGAAGTCCGCGTGCACCGCCGGTTCGTAGTGCTCGCGCGTGTAGGCGTAGCTCTTGGTCGAGCCCTCGTGATCGTTGAAGGTTACGCACGGGGAAAGCACATCGATGAGCGCGAAGCCCTGGTGCTTAAGCCCCGCCTGGATGAGGGGCACGAGCTGCCGTTTGTCGCCGGAGAAGCTGCGGGCCACGAAGGAGGCGCCGAGCGTCATGGCGAGCAGCACCGGGTCGATCGGCGGCTGGAAGTTGGTCTCGCCCTTCTTCGCCTTGGTGCCGATGTCGGCGGAGGCGGAGAACTGTCCCTTGGTGAGCCCGTACACCCCGTTGTTCTCGATGATGTAGAGCATGTTGAGGTTGCGGCGGATCGCGTGACAGAACTGCCCGAGTCCGATGGAGAGCGTGTCACCGTCGCCGGAGACGCCGATGTAGCTCAGATTGCGGTTGGCCGCGTTTGCGCCCATGGCGATCGAAGGCATGCGGCCGTGCACGGAATTGAACCCGTGGCCGCCGCTGACGAAGTAAGCGGTCGTCTTGGAGGAGCAGCCGATCCCGGAGAGCTTCACCATGTTCTGCGGTTCGATCGCCAGCCCCCAGCTCGCCTCGACGATCGCCGCGGTGATGGAGTCGTGGCCGCAGCCGGCGCACAGCGTGGACAGCGCGCCCTCGTAGTCGCGGCGCGTGAAGCCGAGGGCGTTACGCGGCAGCGACGGGTGGGCTACCTTGGGCTTTGCCAGAAAAGTCATATCCGCCTCCGGCGCGTCGCGCGCGCCGCCAACACGTGCATCTGCGGGCGCTCAGCCATGGGCTGCGCCCTTGGGCTTTGACTGCCCACGCGGCTGCAGCTCCGCGAGCACCCCCTCGACGATGAACGCCGAGGAGATGGGCAGTCCGTCGTAGTGCAGCAGCGAACGCAGCTTCGCCTTCTCGACCACGGTCTCGAGCGTGAGCAGCGCGCGGAACTGCGCGTCGCGGTTCTGCTCCACGATGAACAGCAGCTCGTGCGCCGCGAGGAACTTCTCGACGTCCTCGCTGAAGGGGAAGGAGCGCACGCGCATGTAATCCAGGCCGACGCCGTGGGTCTTGAGAATGTCGATCGCCTCGTGGATGGCGCCATCGCAGCTGCCGAGCGAGACGATGCCGATCTTGCTGGCGGCGGTGGCATCGATGACGGCGCGCGGCACCAGCTTCTTCGCCGTCGCCCACTTCTTCAGCAGCCGATCGAGCACCTGCTGGTACTCGGCGGAGTCCTCGGTGTAGGTGCCGAACTGCGAATGCCCCGAGCCGCGCGTAAAGTACGCCGCCTTCGGGTGCATGCCCGGCAGCGTGCGGTAGGTGATGCCGTCGCCGTCCCTGTCGACGAAGCGATAGAACTTCTCGAGCTTGAGGACCTCCTCGGTGCTCAGCATCTTGCCGCGGTCCGGGGCGTAGCTGTCGTCCCACTTCAGATCCCGACACATCCAGTCATTCATGCCGATGTCGATGTCGGACAGCACGATCACCGGGGTCTGCAGACGCTCGGCAAGATCAAACGCCTGTACCGCCATGTAGAAGCACTCCTCCGGGTTCGCCGGGTACAGGCACACGTGACGGGTGTCCCCGTGGGAGGCGTAGGCACACTCGAGCAGGTCGCACTGCTGCGTGCGGGTCGGCATGCCGGTCGAGGGACCCACCCGCTGGATATCGAAGATTACGGCCGGCACTTCCGCGTAGTAGGCCAGGCCCAGAAACTCGTTCATGAGCGAGATGCCGGGGCCGGAGGTGGCCGTGAAGGCGCGCGCGCCGTTCCACATGGCGCCGATCACCATGCCGATCGCTGCGAGCTCGTCCTCGGCCTGGATGAAGGCGAAGTTCTTGCGACCACTTTGTGGGTCGACGCGCAGCCGGTCGCTGAACATCTTGAACGCATCCATGAGCGAGGTGGACGGGGTGATCGGGTACCAGGCCGCCACGGTGGCGCCGGCGAACACGCAGCCGAGCGCGGCGGCGGTATTGCCATCGATCATGATGTTGCCGGCGGTCTGCGCGAGCTTCTGCACGTGCAGCGCCAGCGGGCAGACGAAGTTCGTCCGCGCGTACTCGTAGCCGAGCTGGATCGCCTTCATGTTGCTCTCGACCAGCTGCGGTTTCTTCGCGTAGGTCTCTGCCAGCAGCTCGCGGATACGCTCCAGGTCCAGATCCAGCAGCGCCGCCAGCACCCCCGCATAACAGATGTTCTTCATCAGGATGCGGGTGCGCACGCCGTTGAAGTTCTCGTTGCACAGGCGCGCCAGCGGTACGCCGAGCACGCTGATGTCCTCGCGCTTCAACAGCGCCGGACGCGGCCAGGTGGAGTCGTAAATGAGATAGCCGCCCGGGGCGACCTCCTTGACGTCGCGCGCGTAGGTCTCGGCGTTCATCGCGACCATGATGTCGGTCTGGCCGGCGCGTGCGACATACGCGTCGCGCGTCACCCGGATCTCGTACCAGGTCGGCAGACCCTGGATGTTGGACGGAAAGTAGTTCTTGCCCATCACCGGGATGCCGCTGCGGAAGATCGACTTCATGAGCAGCGCGTTGGCGCTCGCGGAGCCGGTGCCGTTGACGGTCGCAATCTTGATGGTGAAATCGTTGACGCGGTTTGCGGATGCTTGAGACATAGGGTGCGGTGTTCCTGGCGCTCGCCCCGCGCACGCGGGGTCACTTCACTTAGGCTATCTTGGGCTTCTTCGCCTCGATCGCAACGGCTTCATCGCCGGCCTGCGGCCAGAGCAGCTCGGATTTCTGCATGTCCCAGGCGGCGGTCGGGCAGCGCTCGGCGCACAGGCCGCAGTGCACGCACAGGTCCTCGTCCTTCACCATGACGCGTCCGGTCTGTGGCAGACCGGCGGAGACGTACAGCGGCTGTGCAAGATTCTTGGCCGGCGCCTTGAGACGCTCACGCAGCTGCGCTTCCGCGCCGTTGTGCGTGATCGTCAGGCAATCGACCGGGCAGATATCGAGGCACGCGTCGCACTCGATGCACAGCTTCGCGGTGAACACCGTCTGCACGTCGCAGTTGAGGCAGCGCTGCACCTCCTGCTCCACCTGTGCGGCGGTGAAGCCCAGCTCGACCTCGATGTTGAGCTTCTTGAAGCGGTCCTTGAGGGACACGTGCGGCATCAGCCGCCGCTCGACCGGGGTGTAGTCGTTCGCGTAGCTCCACTCGTGCATGCCCATCTTGCGGCTCTGCAGATTCATGCCGGGCGCCAGGCGCACGCTCACCGGTTCGCCCTGGCAGTGTCGATGGACAGAGATGGCCGCCTGGTGGCCGTGCTCGACCGCCCAGATGATGTTCTTCGGCCCGAAGGCGGCGTCGCCGCCAAAAAACACACCCGCGCGCGTGGACTGGAACGTACTCTTGTCGATGAGCGGCACGTCCCACTTGTCGAACTCAATGCCCAGGTCGCGCTCGATCCAGGGGAAGGCGTTCTCCTGGCCGATGGCGAGGATCACATCATCCGCGGGCAGGAACTCCTCCCCGCTCACGCGCTCGGCCGTGATGCGGCCCTGCGCATCGAGCTCGTACTCCATCTTCTCGAACAGCATGCCGGTGAGCTTGCCGCTCTCGAGGACGAAGGCCTTGGGGGAGCGATTGACGACGATCTCGACGCTCTCCTCCTCCGCGTCCTCGAGCTCCCACTCCGAGGCCTTGAAGAAGCCACGCGGCTTGCGCGCCATGACCTTCACGCTCTGCGCCCCCAAACGCAAGCTGGTGCGGCAGCAGTCCATCGCCGTGTTGCCGACGCCGATGATCAAGACGCGCGCGCCGATCTTCTCGATGTGGCCGAAAGCCACCGACTCGAGCCAGGCGATGCCGATGTGGATGTTGGCCGCGCCTGCTTCGCGGCCCGGGAGCGTCAGCTCCTTGCCCTTCGGCGCCCCCGAGCCGACGAATACGGCATCGAAGCCACCCTGTTGCAGCAGCTCACGCAGACTCTTGACCGGGGTGTTGAGGCGCAGGTCCACCCCCATGCCCGTGATCATCGCGATTTCCTCGTTCAGCACCGCGTGCGGCAGGCGGAAGGAGGGAATGTTGGTGCGCATGAGCCCGCCGGGCTCCCCGTACTGCTCGAAGATCGTGACCTCATAGCCCAGGGGCATCAGATCGTTGGCAACGGTGAGGGAGGCACAGCCGGCGCCGATCAGCGCGACGCGCTTGCCGTTCTTGACCTTGGGGATCTTCGGCAGCCTGCCGGAGACATCATCGCGGTGATCGGCGGCGACGCGCTTCAGGCGGCAGATCGCCACCGGCTTCTGCTCGATGCGACCGCGCCGACAGGCCGGTTCGCAAGGTCGGTCGCACACGCGCCCGAGGATGCCGGGGAATACGTTGGAGTGCCGGTTCACCATGTAGGCATCGGTGAAGCGGCCCTGCGCGATCAGTCGAATGTATTCCGGGACGTCGGTATGAGCCGGGCAGGCCCACTGGCAATCCACAACTCGATGGTAGTAGTCGGGATGGGAAGTATCGGTCGGTTCCATTCACTGCTTGGGCGTGCAAAACGCCCTAAGCCCTCGGCGGCGGACAGGGGACCGTGAGTATAGAGGGGCGCCCGTGATTGTCATCGTGGCGGAGGGCACAAAGCGTGCGACGGACGGCCGAGCTTGACATATATTGCACTGCAGCAACCCGGGTCCCCGGTGCCGCCGCCTATACTTTGAGCCCATGAGCGAAGTCATCCCCACCGAAATCCGCCTGCGCCGCGCCTCGCGGCTGCTCGAGGTGAGCTTCAGCGACGGCACTCGCTTTGAGCTGCCGTTCGAGTACCTGCGCGTGCACTCCCCGTCCGCCGAAGTGAAAGGACACGGGCCCGGTCAGGAAGTGCTGGTGCTTGGCAAGGCGAACGTCGGCATCCGCGCGGTAGAACCCGTGGGTCAATATGCCGTCAAACTGGTGTTTGACGACGGCCACGACACTGGTCTTTACACCTGGAAGTACCTGGCGGAGCTGGGCCGCGAGCATGCGCAGAAATGGGCGCGCTACCTGGAGCGGTGCGCGCAAGCGCCGCGGCCGAAAAGCGGTGTGCCCTGAGGCCCGCGGGGCGTGGGCCGCAAATGAAGCGGGCCGGACATCGCTGCCCGGCCCGACTCGTCACAAGACCCCCTTAACGGCGGCGATTCTGCGCGCCGCACGCCAGGAAATGCAACCACGATCGCACGTGGCGGACACGCCAGAGCGCGCTCGTTGCGTAGAATGTGTCTGAACCCACCGACTGCTGCAGCGCCATGACGGACGATCGTTCGACGGATTTCGGCTTCCAGCGCGTACCGCGCGCCGACAAGGCGCGGCGCGTGCGCGGGGTATTTGACTCCGTGGCCGGCCACTACGATCGGATGAATGACCTGATGTCCGCAGGTGCCCACCGCCTGTGGAAACGCTTCACTCTCGCGCTCGCGAATCTGCGGCCGGGGCAGCAGGCGCTGGATGTCGCCGGTGGCACGGGTGATCTTGCCCTGGGGCTGGCGCGCCAGGTCGGCGCAGGCGGGCTTGTGGTACTCACCGACATCAACGCCGCCATGCTCGCGCGCGGCCGCGACCGGCTGCTCGACGCGGGGGTGCTCGAGAACGTGCGCTACGTGCAGGCGAATGCGGAGCATCTGCCCTTCCCGGACAACCGCTTTGACTGCATCACAATCGGGTTCGGGTTGCGCAACGTGACCGACAAGGCCGCAGCGCTCACGGCCATGCGCCGCGTGCTGCGCCCGGGTGGACAGCTGCTGGTGCTGGAGTTCTCGCACCCGAGCGCACCGGGATTGAAGCCCCTCTACGATGCGTATTCGTTTCGCGTGCTGCCGCTCCTGGGCAAGTGGGTGGCGGGCGATGAGGCTAGCTACCGCTATCTGGCCGAGTCGATCCGTATGCACCCGAACCAGGAGACGCTCCTGCAGATGATGCAGCAGGCAGGCCTCGAGGGTTGTCGCTACCACAACCTGAGCGGGGGCATCGTCGCCGTGCACCGCGGTTACAAGTACTAAAAAAAGGCGCACGCCCCTGCCATGCTGACGATGACCCTTGAGAACGTGCTCAACCGTGGCCTGCCGCGCTCGCCGCGCGCGCGTGAGCTGTGCCTGCAGCTCTCGGGTAAGAGCCTCGCCATCGAGGTGCGTGACCTCACGCGGTTGCGCCTGAGCTCGACCGGTTCCACCCTCGCACTCAGCCGCAGCGCGGCGCCGGCCGAGGCGACCTTAAGCGGTGGCCCGCTCGCACTGCTGGGCCTGCTCGGGGGCTCCCCGCAGCGGCTCGTGCAGCGCGGCGATGTCACCGTGCTCGGGGATACGCAACTGGCGCAGTCCTTCCGCGAGCTGCTCGCGCTGCTGCGGCCGGACGCGGAAGAGGAGCTGTCGATGTTCGTCGGGGATGTGCCGGCGCACCAGCTGGCACGCCTGGCACGCACAGGTCTTGCCTTCGGACGCAAGGCCGCCGCGACCGCCGTCACGAACGCGGCCGAGTACCTCGGGCATGAGCGCGCCGAGCTCGTACCGCGCGCCGAAGGGGAGCAGTTCCTGCGCGGTGTGGACGCGGTGCGCGAGGACGTCGATCGGCTGCAGGCGCGACTGGAGCTGCTCGCACGACGGCGCGGCGCGCCGTGAAACTGCGGGTGGCGCTGCGGCTGCTGGAAATCCAGCGCGTGCTGCTGAAGCACGGCCTCGATGACTACGTGCGTGCCACGCATCTGTACCGGCCGCTGCGCTTCATGTTCTTCCTCTCCCCGGGCATCTGGTTCGAGCGCCGACGCGAGGCGAGCCGCGGCGAGCGACTGCGGCTCGCGCTGCAGGAGCTCGGGCCGATCTTCGTGAAGTTCGGCCAGGCCGTCTCGACCCGCCGTGACCTCTTGCCCGCGGACATCGCCGACGAACTCGCGAAGCTGCAGGACCGGGTGCCGCCGTTTCCGGGCACTGAGGCGCAGCTGCTGATCGAGAAGTCCTACGGCCGCAGCGTCACGCAGGTGTTCGCGCAGTTCGAGCAGACCCCGCTCGCGGCCGCCTCGATCGCGCAGGTGCACGCGGCGCGGCTGCCCGGCGGCGAGGAGGTCGTCGTCAAGGTGCTGCGCCCGGGCATGCGCGGCATGATCGAGCGCGACCTCGAGGTGCTGCACGCGCTCGCCGACCTCGCGCAGCGCTACTGGGCGGAGGGGCGGCGGCTGCGGCCACGCGAGATCGTCAACGAGTACCAGAAGACCATCCTCGATGAGCTCGACCTGATGCGTGAGGCGGCGAATGCCTCGCAGCTGAAGCGTAACTTCGCCGGCTCGGAACTGCTGTACGTGCCGGAGATCTACTGGGACTACTGCCGCACCGATGTGCTAGTGATGGAGCGCATCCACGGCGTGCCGATCAGCGACATGGCAAGCCTGAAGGCCGCCGGCACCGACATCGCGCGCCTGGCCGAGAACGGGGTGCGCATCTTTTTCACCCAGGTATTCCGCCACAACTTTTTCCACGCCGACATGCATCCGGGCAATATCTTCGTGCTCATCGATGATCCGCAGCGTCCGCGCTATGCGGCGGTCGACTTCGGCATCGTCGGCACGCTCGATCCGCGTGACCAGCACTACCTCGCGGAGAACTTCCTCGCGGTATTCGACCGTGACTACCGCCGCGTGGCGCAGCTGCACCTGGAATCCGGCTGGGTGCCGGCGGATGCGCGCGTGGATGAGATGGAGTCGGCGGTGCGCACCGTGTGCGAGCCGATCTTCGATCGCCCGCTCAAGGATATCTCCTTCGGGCGCATCCTGCTGCGCCTGTTCGAGATCTCACGGCGCTTCAACGTGCAGATCCAGCCGCAGCTGATCCTGTTGCAGAAGACGCTGCTGAACGTCGAGGGCCTGGGGCGCGACCTGTACCCGGATCTGGACATCTGGAGCACGGCGAGCCCGATCCTGCGCGAGTGGATGCGCGAGCGCACAAGCGTGCGCGCCCTCGTGCGTTCGCTGCGCACGCAGGCCCCGGAGATCATGACGGCGGCGCGCGGACTGCCGCTGCTGCTGCAGCGCCTGCTGCGCGCGCCGGCCGCGGCGGCGGCGGCGAATGCCGCCACCGAAGTGCGCGAATTGCGCGCGGAACTGCGGGCGCAGCAGCGCCAGCGCAACGCCGTCACGCTCGGCGCCATGCTGTTTCTGGCCGGCTTCGGCTGGCTCGCGCTCGCGCGTGAGCCCGCCTGGCTCGGCTGGGGCCTCCTGGCGGCAGCTGCGGCCAAACTCCTCTACGGCCTGTGGCGGTGACCTAAGTGCCGCGTTCATTGACCGAAGGCTCGATCCCGCGCGGGCTATTCAAGTTCTTCCTGCCGATCCTGTTCGCCAACATCCTGCAGTCGCTCAATGGCTCGGTGAACTCGGTGTGGGTGGGACGCTTCCTCGGCGAAGCGGCGCTGACGGCGACCTCGAACGCCAACACGGTGATGTTTCTGCTGATCGGCGCCGCCTTCGGCGTAGCGCTCGCGGCGACGATCCTCATCGGCCAGTGCATCGGGGCAAACGACCTGCGCGAGACCAAGCGCGTGGTCGGCACCAGCGCCACTTTTTTCGCCGGCATCTCGGTGGCGATGGCGCTCACGGGCCTGCTCCTGTGCCGCCCGCTGCTCATCGCCATGAGCACGCCGCCGGATTCGCTCGAGCTTGCGGTCGCGTACATGCGCGTGATCTTCCTCGCGCTGCCTTTCCTTTACCTGTACGCGTTCGTCATGGCCGTGTTGCGCGGCGCGGGCGACTCGAAGACGCCGTTCTATTTCATGCTGCTGTCGGTCGGGATCGACATCGCCCTGAACCCGGTGTTCATCTTCGGTCTCGGTCCCATTCCGCGCTTGGGGATCGCCGGCTCCGCGCTCGCGACCTTCGTCGCTCAGGTGGTGAGCCTCACGGCCCTCATCCGCCACCTCTACCGGCGTAAGCATGTACTGTGCCTGCATCAGGATGAGCTCAAGTATCTGAAGATCGACTGGTCGATCATCGGCACGCTTGTCAAGAAGGGTGTGCCGATGAGCGCGCAGATGCTGGTCATCTCGCTCAGCGCCGTGTTCATGATCACGCTCGTCAATCGCTTCGGCGTGGACACGACCGCAGCCTTCGGCGCCGCCATGCAGATCTGGAACTACATCCAGATGCCCGCCTTCGCCGTGGCGATGGGAGTGTCGGCCATGACCGCGCAGAACGTCGGCGCGCGCAAATGGGATCGCGTGACGCGCATCGCCGGGGTGGGCGTGCTCTACAGCGTGCTCCTGACCGGCTCGATCGTACTGGTGATTGGACTGCTCGCGCGGCCGATCTTCGCGCTCTTCTTGCCGGCGGGCTCCGCGGCGTTGCACATCGGCACGCACCTGAACCGCATCGTCAGCCCCTCCTTCATCTTCTTCGGCATCTCGGTGGCGCTCTTCGGCGTGGTGCGCGCCACGGGGGCGGTAATCGCGCCGCTTATCGTGCTCACCATCTCCATGCTCCTGGTGCGCTTCCCGCTCGCGTGGTTTTTCCTGGACAAATATCAGGCGGATGCCGTGTGGTGGAGTTTCCCTGTCTCGTCACTCCTTGCTTCACTACTTGCTGCGGGGTATTACAAGTTCGGCGGCTGGCGCCACGCCCACATGCTCCCAGAGGCGGCGCCCGAGCGGCCAGTCCACGCCTCTCCCGAATTGCGTATTCGAAGCGCTGCGCCTTTGGGCGCACAATCCGCGCTCGGAACTTCCTCCGGAGCACACCCCATGCAAACGCGCACACTGGGCCGCGGCGGCCCGAGCGTCTCTGCCCTCGGCCTCGGCTGCATGGGCATGAGCGAGTTCTATGGCGAGCACGATGACCGCGAGTCGCTCGCGACGCTCAAGCACGCGCTCGATGTCGGCGTGAACTTCCTCGACACCGCGGACATGTACGGCCCCTACACGAATGAGGAACTGGTCGGCCGGGCCGTGCGCGGCCGGCGCCAGGATGCCTTCCTCGCCACCAAGTTTGGCTTCGTGCGCGATGCGCACAACCCAGGCGCGCGGGCCATCGACGCCCGCCCGGAGCGGGTGCCGGTAGCCTGCGAAGGCAGTCTCAAGCGCCTCGGCGTTGAGCAGATTGATCTTTACTATTTGCACCGCGTGGACCCGAGCGTGCCCATCGAGGACACCGTCGGCGCGATGGCACAGCTGGTGAA
This sequence comes from uncultured Pseudomonadota bacterium, assembly GCA_963850955.1. Classification (GTDB taxonomy): domain Bacteria; phylum Pseudomonadota; class Gammaproteobacteria; order Steroidobacterales; family Steroidobacteraceae; genus 13-2-20CM-66-19. Next base: position 826,811 of record CAWKMW010000004.1, on the reverse strand, counting down.
GGCAGGCAAGGTGCGTTTCCTCGGGCTGTCCGAGGTGTCCCCGCAGACCCTCGAGCGCGCGCATCGCGTACATCCGATCACAGCGCTGCAGAGCGAGTACTCGCTGTGGACGCGCGACCCGGAGGACGGCGTGCTCGCGATGTGCGAGAAACTCGGCGTAGGCTTCGTCCCCTACAGCCCGCTCGGCCGCGGCTTTCTTACCGGGGCGCTCAAGAGTGCCGAGGACTTTGCGGCCGATGACTACCGACGGCTGAACCCGCGTTTCCAGGGCGAGAACTTCGCGCGCAATCTTGCACTGGTCGAGAAGGTGAAGACCCTCGCGCACGACAAGGGTTGCAGCCCCGCGCAGCTGGCGCTCGCCTGGGTACTGGCGCAGGGCGAGCACGTGATTCCGATCCCGGGCACGCGTCGCGTGCGCAACCTCGATGAGAATCTCGGCGCGCTCAAGGTGCGTTTGAGCAGCGTCGATCTCGCCACGATCGAGGCGGTAATCCCGGCGGGGATGACGGCCGGAGCGCGCTATCCGGAAGGCATGATGCGCTTGGTGCGCGCCTGACACATCCCGGCGGGGGGCGCGCGCAGTGGCCTCGGCTTCTGCGACGGCGCCCGCGCTCGCTGCGCTAGAAGAGCCCGCAGCGTCGTCCCCCTGTCGTTGCTCAGGACGAGGGGGCTTGGGCGGTGCCGAAGTCCCCGCCGAGCGCAAGATGCAGCATGACGCGCTGCGAGAGCGTCTCGGCGTGGATGTGCAGCGCGTTCATCTCAGCCGCGCGCACGCGCAGCTGCTGCTGCACGACCGGTCGGGCGTCCGTGCGCCCGACGCGGTATTCGACCTCGGTGACGCTGAGTGCCCGGCGCTGCGCCTCGAGCGCCGCGGCCGCAAGCTCAGCGCGCTCGCGCAGCGCCGCCTCCGCGTCGATCGCGTTTTCCACGTCGGCGAAGGAGCGCGCACCGATGCGGGCAAAATCCGCACTGGCGGCCTGCTGCTCGGCGGCACGCGCCGAGACGGCCGCTTGCAGCCGCCCGCCGTTCCAGATCGGTGCGGCGAATTCTGCGCCGACGGACCAGAGCGGATTGTCGATGTTCTTAAGCACGAACACCTCGCTGGAGATGGTGCCGATTGCCGCCGTCAGACTGATCTGCGGGAAGCGTGCGGCACTGGCCTCCTCGGTGCGCGCAAACGCGACCGCGACGCGCTGCTGCGCGGCGATGACGTCCGGACGGCGCTCGAGCAGCTGGGAGGGAATCCCGGCGGCAGCCGGGGGCGGCGCGGGCGGCAGCTCGGCGCTGACCGTGAGTTCCGCCGCCGGATAGCGCCCGAGGAGGGTCTCGAGCGCGCGCTGCGCCTGGGCGCGCGCGCGCTTAAGCTCGCGCAGACTGTCCTGGTAGCCGGCGAGGGTAGCCTGCGCGAGGGCCACATCCGCCTCGTTCGCCGTGCCAACGCGCTGGCGCACCTGCGTCAGGCTCACCAGTTGCTGCGCTGAGTCGATCGACTTCTGCGTCAGCTCAATCTGCGCCGTCAATTCTTTGGCGCCGAACCAGGCGCGTGCCAGCGAGGCGACGAGGGATTGGCGTGCGTACGCCGCATCCGCCACCGCCGAGGAGTATTGGGCGGTCGCCGCCATGCGCCCGTAGCGTATGCGGCCCCACACGTCGATCTCCCAGGAGGCGAGCAGGAAGGCGCCGCTCACCCCGCTCGCGTCCGCGCCCAACTTGCCGCCGCTCTTACCGACGGCGGTCAGCGTCGGCTGCAGCGCGCCGCCGGCGGCCTCCATGAGGATCCGCGACTGCTCGACCCGGGCCTGGGCGACCTGCAGATCCGGGTTGTAGGTGAGTGCCTCCGCCGCCAGCGCTTCGAGCGCCGGATCGTTGAGTTCGGTCAGCCAGCCACTCTGCACGGCTTCCGGACGCGTGCCCTGTGCGATCCACTGCGCGGGCAGATGCACCTGCGGCAGAGCCTTGCTTGCCAGCTCCGGAGTCGAGGGGGCGGTGTGCAGGTGAATGCAACCGGGACCCACCGCCAGCGCGGCCGCCAGCGCGAGCAGCCCGGCGCTGCGCACCCCGATCAACCGCTGCTTCAATGCGATCTCCGCGACATATGATCGCGTCGCTAGTGCAGCTTGAGGATCAGGTAATTCAACTTGGACGAGATGCGTATGATCACCTTGCGCACGATGTGAATGGCCTTCAGGTGCTGCGTATAGATCGCCCCCTCGCCGACCGCCCCGGCGGCGATGAACGTCTCCTTGTCCGGATCGGCCAGATCCAGGCGCACGGGAAAGCGCCCGGGTATGGCCGGCGCAAATCCCGTCTGCGGGATCGTGCCGGTGACCTGGGCCGTCCCCTGCCCCTGGGCCCAGATCACCGAATCGACCGTGGCCTTGATGACTTTTCCCGGATGCGTCGGCAGCACGATCTCGGCCTCATCCCCGGGCGCAACTTCCTCGAGTTCGTTTTGATAGTACAGCGCGTAGATCTGGTAGACGTCTTCCACGACACTGATGGGTGCGAGCGCCGGAAAGGCGGTCACATAGCCACCGGGGCGCAGCTGCAGGTTGACGACCGTGCCATCGGCGGGCGAGAGCACTGTGGTCTGCGACAGATCCCAGCGCGCGCTTTCCAACTGCGCCTTGATCTGCGCGACCTGCGCCTGATCGCCGCCGACCACCGCGCCGAGCTGTTCGGTGATCTGGCCGGCCCCCGCGTTCGCCGCTGCGAGCTCGCCCTCCAGAGCGCGCACGTCCGCTTCCGCCGCCTCCAGCTCGAACTTCGAACCCGCTCCGGCCGCCACCATTTCGCGATATTGCTTCACGCGCATGCGGGCGAGATCCAGTTTGGCGCGCGTCGCATCGGTCTTGGCGGACGCCGCTTTCAGCTGCTCGCGTAGGGAGTTGTTCGCTCCCACTGCGTTGGCAAGCTGCGCCTCCAGCGCCTTCACCTGCAGGCTGTACGGGGTCGGATCGATACGGAACAACACATCGCCCTTCTTCACCGCGCGATTCGGCTCGATCGGCACCTCGATCACGCGTCCGCGCACCTGCGGCACGATCGGAATGGTGTACTTGATGACGCGCACGTCGGCGCTGGAGGGCGCGTAGCGGTTCAAGAGCATGATGAGCGTGAACATCCCGACTACCGGGATCGTAAACACGATCACCTGGGAAGTCGTATTCCACGGCAGCAGCTTGAACTTGAAAAAGATCAGCCAGACGATGAGCGCGTAGGTTGCAAGAATCAGCGCATCCATCAGCCGCTCTTCCCGTCGCGAGGCGCTGTCGTGATGTTCACGTCCTGCAGTGGCTCCGGCTCCAGGGGTACCTGCACGTTCGGAAGCTCGGTTGCGTGCAGATGCTCGGCCTCGACCAGCGCGACCCGCATGCCCATCGGTTTTACGTAAGCCCAAAGCATCGCAATCGGCCACAGCAAGCCGCCGAACACGAGCGACAGCAGGCAGAGCATGTGGATGGCGTCCTTTTGGGGGTGGTTGCGCTTTTTCGCCGCCTTTTCCGGCAGGATGTGCAACATCCAGAACAGGTAGATCCCCGCCGGCGGCATCACGAGCAGGATGAACACCGACATCCAATCGGCGACGGTGTCGGCAAGGGCACCCGTAACGGCTGCGAACGCGCCGCGGCTCACCAGGGCGAGGAGTGCTGCGGCCACAAGCCTTACCCGGCGATCGCGTAAGAATCTGTTCATGACGCGCGCCTCCCCCTAGTCTGATCTGTAGGTCGACCGCGAGATATCGACGCCCCCGATATCACAATGCCGGGGCGTGCCTTATCCGTCAACCGGGGCCTCAGGATCGCAGCGCGCCTCTGGGAGTCAGGATGCCTCCCGCGCCTGACGCGCGGCTCGTGCACCTCAGCCTGGCGGCTTCGGTTCGATCCACAGCGCCCGCGCGCGCCCGCACAATTCGCCCTTGCCGTCATAGAGTGCCGTTCCCGCCTCGTGCTTGCGGCCGCGGGTGCTGAGCTCCCAGCCGATGAGCGTGCAGGCTTCCCCGACCTGCACCAGACGGTCGACGTGCGCGGTGAACTCACCGAGCAGCATCATCTGATCCTGCAGCGCGACGGCGTAGTAACCCGGACAGTCGAGCGCTGCGGACATGAACTCGGGGCGTACCTTGCCATCGCCGCGGTCGAGTGAGACATCCGGCACCCAGGGGGCTGCCACGACGCCGAGTTCCGGGATGGGACCGGCGAAGATGCGCAGGCCGTCACCGCGCGCGCGCTGCGTGCCGCAGACAAAGCAGCTGGGAAAGCGGTGGTAGCGAAAGCCCGCGTAGCGGCGTGAGGCCTCGACCGCCTCCAGGTAGTGCGGGCGGCGCAGCGGGGGTTCGAGCTCGAGGCGCTCGGGCTCGGCTTCCCCGATCAGCTCTTCGCCCTTGAGGACTCGCCAGTGCCCTTCGGCCGATTCGGTCACGGCGAAGGGCGTCTCCAGGGGCGGGGGCTGGCGCAAGCGCACGGCGAGCGTGCGCGCAGCGAGCGTCGCCACGAGCCCGGCGAAGTAGCCCCCGTTCGCCGAGCTCGGCGGACCACAAAAGCGCGCGGCGACGGTGAGCGTCTTCACGTGCCCGGGCCCCGCAGGCTGCGCAGCCACAGCTGCGGATCCTCGGCGCGCTCGAGCACTTCGACCAGGGCGGAGCCCACGACCACCCCGTCGACGTGCCGGCGCAGACGCTGGACCTGCTCGCGGCTGCGGATGCCGAAGCCGGCACAAACCGGAATGCGCGCACAGGCGCGCACCCGGTCCAGGTACTCAAGCACGGCATCGGGCACCGCCACGCTCTTGCCGGTGGTCCCGGTCATGGTGACCGCATACACGAATCCCTCGCTGCTCTCACACAGGCGCCGCATGCGCTGCGGCTCCGTGACCGGGGTCACCATCTGCACCAGCGCCAGACCCTCGCGGTTGAGGGCGCTGTGCAACTCGCCGCTTTCATCGAGCGGCAGATCCGGCACGATGAACCCCGACACCCCGGCGCGCCGGGCGCGCGCAGCGAGCGGCGCGCCGCAGGCGAGCAGCGGGTTCAGATAGCTCATGAGGATGAGCGGCGCGCGCAGCTCCCCCAAGGCTTCCAGTTCCCCGAGGATCCACCCGAGGCTCACGCCCTGCGCGAGCGCGGCAAGACTCGCCCGCTGGATCGTCACCCCGTCGGCCATCGGATCGGTGAACGGCACGCCGACCTCGACCACGTCGGCGGCGGCCGCGAGCGCGCGCACGTGCTCAGCGAATTTCGTGCGCTCGGGAAAGCCCGCGGTCAGATAGGCGATGAGCGCCGGCTCCCCGCCCGCCGCAGCCGCGCGGATGCTCTGGCCGATGCGCTCCTGCGGGCTCATGGCTCCTCAGTCTGCAGCAGCGTGCGCTGCAGCGTCGGCATGTCCTTGTCACCGCGGCCGGAGAGGCACACGAGGATGGTGCGCCCGGGATGGGCCTTGGCCCAACGCTCGGCACCCGCGAGCGCATGCGCGCTCTCGAGGGCCGGCAGGATGCCTTCGCTTTCACTCAGGGCGCGCACCGCGGCGAGCGCCTCCGCATCGCTCGCCGTGTCGTAGCGCACGCGGCCGATGGCCGCGAGCAGCGCGTGCTCGGGGCCAACACTGGGATAATCGAGCCCGGCGGAGACCGAGTGGGTTTCCTGGATCTGACCGTCCGCGTCCTGCAGCAGCAGCGAATAGGTGCCATGCAGCACCCCGGGACGCCCGAAGGCGATGGTCGCGGCATTCTCACCCAGCTGCGCGCCGCGACCACCGGCTTCAATACCGATCATTTCGACGGCGGCATCGGCGATGAAGGCGTGGAAGGCGCCCATGGAGTTTGATCCCCCGCCGACGCAGGCGATGAGGGCCGCCGGCAGCGATCCGGTGGCCGCGAGGAACTGCGCGCGCGCCTCGCGGCCGATGACCGCCTGCAGCTCGCGCACCAGATACGGATACGGGTGCGGTCCGACCACCGAGCCGAGCAGATAGTAGGTGTCGAGCGGATCGGCCACCCAATCGCGCATCGCCTCATCAATCGCGGCGCGCAGCGTGCGATCGCCGGAGGTGACCGGTACGACCTTGGTGCCGAGCAAACGCATGCGTCCGACGTTCGGCGCCTGGCGCTCCATGTCGAGGGCGCCCATGTAGACCGTGCACGGCAGACCCAAACGCGCGCACGCCGCGGCCGTCGCCACGCCATGCTGGCCGGCGCCGGTCTCAGCGACGATACGGGTGGCGCCCAGACGCCGGGCGAGCAGCGCCTGGCCGATCGCATTGTTGATCTTGTGTGCGCCGGTGTGCGCCAAGTCCTCCCGCTTGAGCCACACCTGCGCGCCCCAGCGCGCCGAGAGCCGCTCGGCGAAGGTCAGTGCCGTGGGCCGCCCCACCCAGCTATGCAGCTGCCCGGTGTACTCGGCCTGAAAGTCGCGTGCGTGCAGATGGGCGCGCACGCCGCGCTCGAGGCGCTCGAGCGCCGGAATGAGCGTCTCCGGAACATAGCGGCCGCCGAAGGGGCCGAAGCGGCCGCGCGCATCGGGGTATTTGCCGGCGATCAGCTCCGCGAGCAGCCGCGCGGTATCCAAGGAAGCCGCGAGTGCATTCATGACAAATCCTCTGTGCCTGTCTGTGTGGGCGCACGCGCGGCGGCGCGTACGGCCTCAACGAACTCCTGCATCTGCGCCGGGCTCTTAAGTCCGAACCGCTCCTCCACCCCGCTTGACACATCGACGCCGAAGGGTCGCACCCGGGCGATCGCGGCGCCGACGTTGCCGCGGTTGAGTCCGCCGGCCAGTATCAGCTGCGTGCGCTGCGCCAGTTGGTGCGCCCCATGCCAGTCGCTCGCGATACCACGGCCGCTGAGCGCCCCCTCAAAGAGAATGCGCGCGGGCAGGCTGCGCAGCTCAGCGGCCACATCGCGCACCACCGGCAGCAACTCGAGGGTCGCCGGCAGGCGCAACCGTTCCAGATCCGCCGCATCGCTCTGCAGCACGTCGGGCCGGAACAGCGCCAATATCTCATCCACCGCTGCCTGGGTGGGATGCCGCGTGACCGCCACGCGCCGCGCCCGCCCGTGCGCCGGGTGCGCAAGCTGCGCGGCCTGCGTTGGGCTCAGCCGGCGCGGCGATTCGGCGAACACGAAGCCGAGCGCGTCCACCTGAAGCTCAAGTGCCGCGTTCACGGCTTGCGGGGTCGTCAGACCGCAGATCTTGATCCACATCTAAGATGCTCCGCGCGCCGCGCGTCCCGCCGCGAGCAGTTGTGCGGCGAGGGCCTGGGGATCATCCCCTTGCATGAGCGCGCTACCTACGAGGGCGAGCTCGTACCCGGCCGCGGCCACCGCGCGGGCCGCCGCGGGCGAACCCACCCCGCTCTCGGCGACACGTGGCACGCTCGGCGGCAGCAGCGGCGCGAACTCGAGCAGCCGCTCGGGCACAACGTTAAGCGTGCGCAGATCGCGGCAGTTGACCCCTGCCAAGAGCTGCGCTCCCGCGCCTGCCTGCTGCACCAGCTCGCGCATGAGCGCGATATCCTGCGCGTCAAAGGCTTCCAGGAGCACAAAGAGCCCGAGGGCGCGCGCGCATTCGAGCAAGGTTTCAATCTCCGCGCGCGGCAGCAGGCGCAGGATCACGAGCGCGCCGCCCGCACCGGCGAGGCGCGCCTCCAGCAGCTGATACGGGTCGACCAGAAAATCCTTGCGCATCGTAGGCACCGCAAGCGGGGCGAGCGCCTGGGCCGCACTCGTAAGATGCTCGAGCGTACCGTCAAAGCGCGTAGGCTCGGTGAGCACCGAGACCGCGACCGCGCCGGCATGCGCGTAGGCCGTCACGCGTGCGGTTACATCCTCGCCGGCGCCGCGCAGCGCCCCCTGCGCCGGTGAGCGCAGTTTCAGCTCCGCGATCAGATCAAAGCCGGAACGGTGCAGGCGCAGCGCAGGCGCGGGCGCCAGCGAGCGCACTTGCTGCTCGAGCTGCGAGCGCGGCCGCAGGCGTTGCGCGGCGCGCACACGTGCGCGACTCGCCTGCGCCATCTGTTCAAGAAACCCCCCGCTCACGCCGGAGGCTCCGCGGAGGCGAGCGCGCCGGGGGGCACGAGCGTATCGAGCAGACGGCGCGCCGCGCCAGTGTCGATGGCCGCCGCGGCGCGGGCGATGCCCGCGCGCGGGCTGTCGATTTCGCCGGCGACCTCCAGCGCCAGCGCCGTGCCGAGCAGCAGGCAATCGCGGTGTGCGCCGCGGTCCTTGCCGTACAGCACGGCGCGCAGCGCGCGCGCGTTGTGCGCCGCATCCCCGCCCGCTAGATCCTGCGCCCGGCAGCCAGGGAGGCCGTAGTCCTCTGGCGTGCGCACGCTCATCTCGACCTGCCCCGGACGCACATCGAAGACGGTGAACGGGCCGATCGGCGTCGGCTCGTCCCAGCCCTCGGCGCCATGAACCACGAAGGTGCGCTCGATAGGTAGACCCTTGAAGGTGTCGGCGATCAGGCGCGCGACCTCCAGACTGTAGGCCCCAACCAGATGCAGTGGCGGCTGCGCCGGATTGACCAGGGGTCCGAGGATGTTAAATACCGTGCGCACGCCGAGCGCGGCGCGAATCGGGGCGATCGCCTTGGTGGCCGAGTGGTAGTGCGGTGCGAACAGGTACGTAAAGCCTGTCGCGGCAAGACAGGCGGCCGCCACCGCGGCCTCGAGCGGGATCGGAAGTCCGAGCGCTTCGAGCACATCCGCACTACCACAGCGGCTGGAGACCGAGCGATTGCCGTGCTTGATGACGGGTACGCCGCAGGCGGCGGTCAGGAGCGCCGTGCCGGTGGAGATGTTGAAACTGCCCGAGGCATCCCCGCCGGTGCCGACGATGTCGATGGCGCGTAGCTCACCCGGGATGTCGGGGCGGCGCGCGCGGCGGCGCATCGCCAAAGCGAAGCCGCGCACTTCATCGGCCACCACCCCTTTGGCCGCGAGCGCGGCCAGCAGCGCGCCGCCCATGGCCGGCGGCAGCATCGGGTCGCTCAGCTGCGCGAGCAGCTCCTCGGCCTGCGCCTCGCTCAAGTCGCGCCGCTCGAGCAGCTGGGCGAGCAGCTCACGCGGAAGCGGCACGGCTCGCTCCGTCGCTCACTTGGGGGGTGCGCTCCCCGGCGGTGAGCTCGAGGAAATTGCCCAGGAGGCGCGGACCTTCGGGGGTGAGAATGCTTTCCGGATGAAACTGCACGCCCTCGACCGTGAGCGCGCGGTGCCGTACCGCCATGATCTCCCCTTCCGCGGTGCGCGCACTGACCTCGAGCTGCGCCGGCATGCTCGCCGGGGCTGCAATGAGGGAGTGGTAGCGTCCGACTTCGCATGGCTCAGGCAGGCCGGTGAACAGCGTGCGCCCGTCATGGCGCACGAGGGACGTTTTGCCGTGCATCAGGCGCTCCGCGCGCACCACCTTGCCGCCGAAGACCTCCACGATCGACTGGTGCCCGAGGCACACGCCGAGCACCGGGATGCGCCCGGCAAAGGCGCGGATCATGTCCATGGAGACCCCCGCGTCGTAGGGCGTGCCCGGACCCGGAGAGATGCACAGGTGCGAGGGCGCCCACGCAAGGGCGGCGGTGGTGCTGAGTGCGTCGTTGCGATACACGCTCACCTCGGCGCCGAGCACCAGGAAGGCCTGCACCAGGTTGTAGGTGAAGGAGTCGTAGTTGTCGATCAGCAGCAATCGAGGTCTCACAACCCCTCCTGCGCCAGCTCAAGCGCGCGCGCCATCGCCCCGCTCTTGGCCAGCACCTCTTCGTACTCGGTCTGCGGCACGCTGTCGGCGACGATGCCCGCGCCAGCTTGGTAGCTGTACTCATCGCCGCGGAACACGAGCGTGCGGATGGTAATCGCGTGATCCATGTCACCGCGTGCGCCGAAGTAGCCGACGGTGCCGCCGTACAGTCCGCGGCTCACCGGCTCGAGCTCATCGATGATCTGCATCGCGCGCACCTTGGGCGCGCCCACCAGCGTTCCGGCCGGGAAGGCCGCGGCGAACAGGTCGAAGGCGTCCTTGCCGGGCGCGAGCTCCCCGCGCACGCCACTCACCATGTGCATGACGTGACTGTAGCGTTCGATCGAGCGATACGGCTCGACCCGCACGCTGCCGGCGCGCGCGACGCGCCCGAGATCATTGCGCGCCAGGTCCACCAGCATGACGTGTTCGGCGTTTTCCTTCGGATCGGCGAGCAACTCCGTCGCGCGCGCCTGATCGGCGGCCGCATCCGCCGCCCGCGACCGCGTACCGGCGATGGGGCGCAGCTGCGCCTCGCGCCCGTTGAGCTTCACGAGCGCCTCGGGCGATGAACCCACCACCGCAACCTCGCCGAGCACACAGTAGTACATGTAAGGAGAAGGATTGATGAGCCGCAACGCGCGGTAGGCCTGGAACGGGTCAAGTTCGTGCCGCCCGGAGAAGCGGCTCGCGAGCACCAGCTGATACACGTCGCCGGCCGCGATGTACTCCTGGGTGCGCCGCACACCGGCCAGGTAATCCGCGCGCGGGAAGGCGGCCGTGGGCGGCGCGTAGCGTCCCGGCCGCGCGGCCTGCGGCAGCGCGCCACGCAGGGCGCGCACGACCTCATGCCGCAGCGAGCGCCGCTCCTCGGCCGACCCGGCGTGCACCAGGGCAATGCCGCGCGTCAGATGATCGAACACGAGCACCGAACGTGGCGCCAGGTAATGCAGCGCGGGAACGCCACTCGAGCGGGCACCGCGTACCGGCAGGCGCTCGAAATGGCGCACGACATCATAAGCGGCGTAACCGACCAGCCCACCCGCCAGCGGCACGCCGGAGGTCTCCGCCTGCGGTTGGGGCGCCTGGGCGAGCGCGGCGCGCAGCCCGTCCAGAAGCTCGGCACCGCTTTGCGGCACGGGACGCCGCTCCGCGCCGATTGCAAAGCCGGCCGCATCCAGGCGCACCTCGAACGCATCCCCGAAACCGATGAACGAGTAGCGCCCGAGACGCTCACCACCCTCGACGCTCTCGAGCAGGAAACGCGGCGCGAATGCGGCGAGTTTCATGAACGCGGACACTGGCGTGTCCAGGTCACCGGCGATGTCAAAGAGCGGTTGCAACGATCGACTCCCGTTTCAGCAAGGCAACAAAAAACCCATCCCGGGGGCATCCGGAGATGGGTTCTGGTTTTCGTCGGATCTTAAATTCGCAAGAAACAGCTAACCGTCAGCCCACTTCCGTTATGTAGGGCGCCACCACCACAGGCGTGCGAGGTTTGAAGATTGCTGCAACATTGTGGGGCAGTATCGCCGTGGCGTGGCGAGGACGTCAAGAAAGCACCCGCCGCCCGCCCCGAGCGCTCGTTTGAGGCACGCCGCCGCGCTTCGGTCGCCGAGCGGAACGGGGCTGCCGGTGGGCTTTGGCTAGAATATGCGCCGGCGGGAGGCCGGTGAGCGCAACGGGAGGTTTTAAGTGCACGCAAACGCTCTTGCGCTGGTCGGCGCCGCCGCGCTCCTCAGCAGTTGTGGCGACTCCAGCAGTGACGACGGCATCCTCTACGCCTTTGTCGCCCCGTCGCTGAATTCCGAACGCATGTACAGCGAAATGATCGTCGACAACGAAAACAACACGATCGATCTTGCTTTCACCGACACGGTGACCGCGGTTAACGGCAACGGCACTTATAGCGTTTTGCAGGAGGACCCGAATCACGAATCGGTGGTTGTGAACGGCACGGACTACCTGATCCAGACACAGACGATTCAGGTCAACAACTCCGGACAGGAGATCCACTACGCCTACGTCGATACCGCCGGCACCCCCTTCAACTGCACCTTCACCCCGCACGGACCGGGCCCGGACTTTCCGGTGGCCGTCGGGATGACCTGGTCACTCAGTTATACCTTTGCCTGCGGCGAGCAGACGCCCGTGACGTACGTGCAAACGGGGACCGTCGTCGATGTCGAATCCGTGACGGTGCCGGCCGGCACCTTCAACGCCCTCAAGCTACAGAGCACGCTCGCCTGGACCGATGCGCAGGGCACCCAGCGCACGCAGACGGTGAGCAACTGGCGCGACGTGCTGACCTCGGTATCGGTGAAGCAAAGCGTCACCATCGCCTACTCGGGCACCTTACCCATGAGCGGCTATCCGGTAAGCCGGGAAATCATCCTGCAGAGCCGGTCATAGCCGGATTTGCGCGCCTTTTAGTTAGAATGCTGCAGAGGTACACAGCCCGTGAGCTTCAAAGAACTGCTCGAGAGCTGGCGCGAAAGTGCCGCCGTCCCGCGCACCGCGAAAGCTTACGCGGTGCGCCTGCCGGTGGATGACGCCGCGCGCCTGGGGGCGCTCGCCGACATGTTCCCCGGCCGCACGCCCGAGCAGCTGATCACCGAGCTGCTCGGCGCGGCGCTCAAGGAAGTCGCCGCCGCGATGCCCTACGTTGCCGGCCAGCGCGTGATCTCCACCGACGAGCAGGGCGATCCGCTCTTTGAGGACGTAGGTCCCACGCCGCGTTTCATGGACCTCACGCGCCAGCATCGGCGCAAGCTGCAAGCCAAACCGAAGAAAAAAACGCGCTGAAAGTCCGCCATGCCCTCCTTCGACGCCGTCTCCGAACTCAACGCTCACGAGGTGGCCAACGCCATCGACCAGGCGAACCGCGAGCTGTCACAGCGCTTCGACTTCAAGGACACCGGCGCGCGCTTCGAGCTCGAGGAGTTCACCGTTACGCTGCACGCGCAGGTGGACTTTCAGCTCAAGCAGATGCTGGAGATATTAAAGGTGCGACTGTCCAAGCGCGGCATCGACCTGGTGTGCCTGGAGGTCAAGGAGCCGCAGACCACGCTCTCCGCGGCGCATCAGGAAGTGCTGCTCAAGCATGGCGTGGACCAGGAAACGGGCAAAAAGATCACGCGCCTGCTTAAGGATTCGAAGCTGAAGGTGCAGGCGAGCCTGCAGGGCGAGAAAGTGCGCGTTACCGGCAAGCAGCGCGACGATCTGCAGTCCGCGATGGCGCTGTTGCGCGCGGCAAAACTTGAAGTGCCGCTGCAGTTCAATAATTTTCGGGACTGACGCTCGCGAGCGTCCGGCACAGCGCCTCGGTGGCGCCGATCACGCTCGGTCCCAGGCGGCTGAGCGCCTGATCCTCGAACGCCACGACCCGATGGCCCCGCACCGCGCTTAGGCTCTTAAGCTGCCGCCAGTCTGCGACCCAGGCCGCCCCCTCACCCGCCGGTGCTGCGGCGATGATGATGTCTGGGTCGCGCGCGATGACCGATTCGATATCCACGATCGGTCCGGCCTCGGACAAGTCCGCGAACACGTTGCGCGCGCCGCAGAGCGTGAGCGCATCGCTCATCAGGTGATGGCCGCCGACGGTGTAAATCGGCCGGTTCCACACCTGCAGTAGCACGCTCGGGCGCCGTCCCGGGTGCGTGCCATAGGCGGCGGTGAGGGCCGCCAGGCGCGCCGCCATCGCTTGCGCGGCCCGCTCGGCCACGGCGGAGGTGCCGGCGAGGACGCCCAGACGCCGCACGGCGGCCGGGATATCCCTCAGGCGCTCCACCTGCTGTTCGTAGATCGGGATATGGAGGGCGGCGATCTTCGCGCGCTGCGCCGGATTGCCGCCCGCGGCCCACAGCACCACCACGTCCGGGTGCAAGGCCACCAGACGCTCCATGTCCACGGCAGCTACATCGCCGATGCGCGTCACCTGGCGTGCCGCGGGCGGTTCGTCGGAGTACTCGACCGTGGCGATGAGCTCACCGCCGGCGCCAGCGGCGAACAACATCTCGGTCGCGCCCGGCGCGAGACTCACGATGCGCAAGGGAGCCTCGGGTACGACGAGCGAATGAAGCAGATCGTCCGTGACGGTGCGGGCCTGGGTTGCGCCGGCGAGCGCGAGCGCAAACCCCGCCGCGAGCAGGCGCGCGATGAAGGCTCCCATCATTCGCAGCGGCTTCAATCCGTAAATAGCCTGCCGCCATAATGAAGTACATCGCCCACCGCCGCCAACCCGAGTGTTGCACAGCCCCGCGCAGGCATCGCCGGTGCGGGCTATGCACGATGGCATCCGTGCGCGCGCCCAGGCGCTCGGTTTGCGCGGCCGGCTGAGCCCGGTCAGGCGCGGCACGCACCTATCATCTGCGAGCGGCGCGCGACGCGCGCGACTGGAGGGAGTCCTATGGAAAGGCCGGCTATTACGCTGCTGCTTGGGCTTTTCTCGGCCGCACTGGCCGCGCAGCCTACCTTCCGCGCGGACCCCGCACACAGCGGCCTCTATCAGGGCGCTGGAGTGCCGGTGCTGCACGGCGTGAAATGGAAGTTCCGCGCCGGCGGCGCCATCGTTTCGAGCCCGGCGCTGAGTGACGGCGCCGTCTTCTTCGGCAGCAGCGACCACAACGTGTACGCCCTCGATCAACGCTCCGGCGCATTGCGCTGGAAGTTCGCGACGCAGGGGCGCGTCACGTCCTCGCCGGCGGTGGTGGACGGGACCGTTTACATCGGCAGCTACGACGGCAATTTCTATGCGCTCGATGCCAAGAGCGGCAAACAGCGCTGGAAGTTCGCGACCGAGGGTGAGCGCCGCTTCAGCGCGCGGCACCTGCACGGCGCGGAACCGGCAGCTGAAGTGATGCCCGACCCGTTCGATGTCTTTCTGTCATCGCCCGCGGTGAGCGGTGAGACGGTCTACTTTGGCAGCGGGGATGGCAATGTCTACGCGCTACAGGCGGACTCGGGCGCGCTGCGCTGGAAGTTTCACACCGGCAACGTCGTGCACGCCTCGCCGGCGCTGGCCGACGGCAGTGTCTATGTCGGCAGCTGGGACAGTTTCTTCTACGCGCTCGATGCCACGACCGGCCAGGAGCGCTGGCGCTTCAAGACCGGCGAGGATGCGCGCATCAGCAATCAGGTGGGCATCCAGTCCTCCGCGGTGATTGCGGACGGGACGGTGTATTTTGGCTGCCGTGATTCTCATCTTTACGCGCTGGATGCGAAAACGGGCGCCCAGCGCTGGGCCTTCGACAACAAGGGCTCCTGGGTGATCAGTTCCCCGAGCGTGCGCGACGGCACGGTTTACTTCGCCACCTCGGACTCCGCGATGGTGCGGGCACTCGATGCCCGCACCGGCGCGCTGCTCTTTGAACTGAGCTTCAACCACTGGCCGTTCTTCTCCTCCCCGGCGCTGGCCGGGGACTACCTCTACATCGGCTCGCACGCGGGCAAACTGATCGCAGTGGATCTGAGGGAAAGGAAGACCGCGTGGAGCTTTGCGACCGACGGCGCGAGCAGCAACGCCGCGGCGCTCACCCGTGCGGACGGCTCCCCGAACTACAAGGCCGCCTACAGCGACTCCTTCTACGACGCCCTCATCATCGGTGTTGACCGCATGATGAGTGTCGGCGCCGTGCTGTCCTCGCCCGTCGTCGATGGGGACACGCTCTACTTCGGCAGCTGGGACGGACAGTTGTACGCACTCGGCTAGAGCGCCGCGCACGCGCGTCCGCTTGCTTCCTTCAGGCCGCCCGGCTGGCAGCCTTGAGCGCGCTCTCACCGGCCACGCTGGCGAGCACTCGCGCCACGGCGTGGACGGTGGCAGCAATGCGCACCGCGCTTTGCACCGTTTCGCGCGTACATCCGTGTGCGCGCAGTTGCCGTTCGTGCGAGGCGACGCAGGTGCCGCAGCCGTTGATGGCCGAGACTGCCAGTGCGAGCAGCTCGAAGTCCGCCTTGGCGATGCCCGGATTGCCGAGCACATTCATGCGCAGCCGTGCCGGCAGCTTTGCGTACTCCTCATCCTGCACCAGGTGCAGGAAACGGTAGTACACATTGTTCATCGCCATCACCGCCGCCGCGGCGTGCGCGGCACTGACGTGCGCAGCATCGAGGTGCTGCACCGCCAGGGTCTGCATGCTGCGCGTGAACGCGGCATTATCCGAGGCGGCGGCGGCGGCGAGCGCCACCGCCCAGATCTGCCGCTCCGTGAGCCCGGGCGCGCCGGCGGGCGTGAGCACTGAGCCTAAGTTCAGCGCCAGGTCGCGGGCATAACCGGGCAGCGCGTCGCGGATCGCTTCGAGGGTGGTGTTCATGTTCAGGCCGCCTTCAGGGTCTCATCGCCCTGTTGCCAGTTGCACGGGCACAGCTCATCGGTCTGCAGTGCATCAAGCACCCGCAGTACTTCCTCGGGGTTGCGGCCGACGCTCAGGTCCGTGACGTAGACAAAGCGGATCACGCCCTGGGGGTCGACGATAAAGGTCGCACGCTGTGCCACGCCCGCTTCCGGGTCGAGGATACCGAGGGCGCCGGCGAGCTCGCGCTTGATGTCGGCCAGCATCGGGAAGGGCAGGCTACGCAGCTCCTCCTTCTCGCGCCGCCACGCCAAGTGCACGTACTCGCTGTCGATGCTCGCGCCGAGCAGCTGCGCATCGCGCGCCCGGAATTCCTTCTCGAGCTTGCCAAAGGCGGCAATCTCGGTGGGACAGACGAAGGTGAAATCCTTCGGCCAGAAGAACACGACCTGCCACTTGCCGGGAAAGCTCTCGTGCGTGATGGGCTGGAACGCCTTGTGCGGGTCGCTGGAAACGACGCCGGTGAGGGCGAACTGTGGAAAACGCTGACCGATGCCTACCATGTGTATGACTCCTTAAACGTGGTTGCTGCAGCGATCATGGGGGCGCGGTGGGTATTATTCCAATCGATGGATTTTATGATCTCGATAGATGGCGTATATTGCGAACATGGAGCTTAAACTCAAGGACCTGCGCTACCTGGTGGCGCTGGCCGACCTGCGCCATTTCGGGCGTGCGGCGGCGCAGTGCTTCGTCAGCCAACCCACACTCTCGGCCCAGCTAAAGAAGCTCGAGGAGAGCCTCGGGTTGCAGCTCATCGAGCGCGCGCCGAACAACGTGACCCTCACCGCAGCCGGCGTCGAGATCGTGGCGCGCGCACGGCGCATCCTGGAGGCCACCGATGAGGTAGTGACGCTGGCGCACAGTCAGCGCGAGCCGCTCGCCGGCAAGCTGCGCGTGGCGCTGCTGCCCACCATCGGCCCCTACCTGCTGCCGCACGTCGCACCCGCAGTGCGCAAGGCGCTGCCGCGCCTGCAGCTGCGCCTGTATGAGTATCAGACCGGACCGATGCTCGAGAAGCTGCACGGCGGGGAACTTGACGTGGGGATCCTCGCGCTGCCGGTGGCACTGGCGGGCCTCGAGTCGCGCGAGCTGTACCGCGAGTTCTTCACCGTCGCGCTGCCGGAACGCCACCCGCTCGCGGCCCGCGCCAGTATCCGGGTCGCCGACCTCAAGGGCGAAACACTGCTGCTTCTCGAGGAAGGCCACTGCCTGCGCGACCAGGCGCTCGAGGTCTGCAGCCGCGTGGGCGTGCGTGACTCGCAGGACTTTCGCGCCACGAGTCTTGAGACGCTGCGGCAAATGGTGGCCACCGGCGCCGGCGTTACCCTGCTGCCCGAGCTGGCCGGGCGCGGCGCCTACCGCAACGCGCGCGGCGTCGTGCTGCGGCCCTTCGCCAAGCCGGCCCCGCTGCGCCACATCGGCGCCGTATGGCGCAAGACGAGCGCGCGCCGCGCTGCGATCGAGGTACTGTGCACCCTCGTCAGCGAGCATGCCCATTGAGCGCAGCGCCAGGGAGTGCGCGGCCACTGGAGGTGCGCGCGCGCGACGGCCGCGCGCTCGCAGGACTGCTCATCGAGGCTGCGCGCCCCAGAGGGGCGCTCGTGCTCAACGGCGCCACCGGTTTCTTGCGCGAGTTCTACCTCAGGTTCGCCCTCTACAGCGCCGCGCGCGGTTATCACACGCTCGTCTATGACTATCGCGGCATGGGCGCCTCCGCCAGCGCGCCACTTAGGAGCGAGCCGGCGCGCATGAGCGAGTGGGGACGGCTGGATATGCCTGCGGCGCTTGAGTCGCTCGCGGCCTGCTGCCCCGCCCTGCCGCTCTTCACGCTCGGTCACAGCGTCGGCGGGCAGCTGATCGGGGCCATGCACAATGCGCAGCGGGCACGGGCGCACGTCATGATTGCGACCTCAACCGCCTACTGGCGCCGGCAGAGCGTGCCGTTTCGCTACCAGGCGCTGATCTTCTGGAAGATCTACGGCCCGCTCATGCTACGCCGCCGCGGCTACGTGCCGCGCGGCATCGTGTGGCGCGGAGAATCGCTGCCGCCGGGGGTGTTCCGGCAATGGCGCAGGTGGGGTCTGTCGGCGGCGCGCTACGGGCCGGAACTTGATGCCGATCTTGTCGACAGTCAGTTCGATCAGGTGCGTGGACCGCTGCTCGTGTGGGGCTTCACGGATGACCCGATCGCAACACCGCCTGCGGTCGAGGCACTACTCGGCTCCTACCGCAGCGCCCAGATCGAGCGCCGCTGGACCCGACCGGCCGACGTCGGCGCCCGCTCGCTCGGTCATCATGGTTTCTTCTCCGCCCGCTACCGCGACTCGCTCTGGCGCGCGGCGCTCGACTGGATCGACGCGCGCGGCGTCTGAACGGCAACGGCCGGCGGACGCCGCGCGGCGCGCGCGAACGCAATGGCCACGAGTACGATCACGCCACCGAGTATCTGTACCGGCGCCAGACGCTCGCCGAGGAGGAACCAGGCGTAGGCCGCCGCGGCGATGACCTGCGCATACAGGCCCACCGCGCTGAAAGTGGCCGGCAGGTGTGCCAATGCATAGGCGATCAGGCTTTGGCCGAGAACCTGCGCGGACAGGGCGCAGCCCAGCAGCAGCCACCAGCCGTGTGGCGTCGTGGGTAGAAACTTCTGCGTGAGTGCGAGCGGCAGCAGGATCACGGTGAACACCACCGTAGTGGTCAGCATCACGATGCCGGTGCCATGGTGGGCACGCAGTCGCGCCACGATGAGAATGTACCCGGCGTAGAAGCACGCCGTCCCCAGCCCGAGTACGTCCCCGAGGAGCGCGTGACTGCCGGAGCCGAGTTTCGGCGCCAGAATGAGCAGCATGCCGCCAAAGGCGAGCGCGATGGCGAGCAGGAACGCCGGACGCGGCCGCTCGCGCCACAGCACCCAGGCGAGCAGCGTCACCAGCAGCGGCGCGCAGTTTGCCTCCAGGGTCGAGGCGGCGATGGAAGTGAGCAGCAGCGACCAGTGCCACAGCAGCAGGTCGCCGGCAAAAAATACCCCCGCCCACAGGAACAGCGGCTCGCGCAGCGTGGCGCGCACACTGAAGCTTTCACGCCGCGCCAGCGACACCCACAGGAGAAGAAACGGCAGTGCGAGCGCGCCGCGCCAGAAAGCGGTGGCGGTCGGCCCGGTTTCCGACAGTCGCACGAAGATACCCGAGCTGCCGATCGCCAGTGCGCCGGTAAACAGCGCGAGCAACGCGGGAAGTTCGGAAGCGTCGGTACGGTCTGCCATGGCTCGGGTCGCGGGGTGTTGCATCATAGTCGGTCCACTCGCAAGCCGTCTGGCATAATTGCCGCGCTCGCTCGCACCACCGCGCGCAACGGATGCCCGCTTGAGAACTCCTGCTGCGTATCTTTCCGTCTGTCTCGCGACTCTCGCCGCCGTCGTGGTCCGCGCCGCCGCCCCGGCGCTGAGCGCGACCGATGCCTGGGTGCGCGTCACGCCGGGTGCCGACGTCGCCGCCGCCTACCTCACGCTGCGCAACGCGGGTACGCAGCCGATCACGATCGTCGGAGTGCGCTCGCCGCTCGCGGGAATGGCGATGATTCACGAAACCCGACTCGTGGGCACGCAGTCAACGATGCGGGCCCACGAGCAACTGCGTCTCGCGCCCGGAGAAACCGTGCGTTTCGCGCCCGGCGGTCTGCACGTGATGCTGCACACGCTCGCGCATCCGCTCCAACCGGGGGACGAGGTGCCGCTCGTGCTGCTGCTGCAGGACGGGGGCACCCTCGAGGTGACGGCGCGCGTTCGGCCCCTGGGCCAGGAGTGACGCGCTCCTCGGGCGCGCCGCGCGGCAGTTCGTGATCTTCACTCACACCCTTCCGGATCACGTCACTCCTTATGATCGCTTTGCCTGGAGCGACACGCAGATCGAGCGCTGGCTGGCAAGCGGCGCGCACGCGCCGGAACTGAACGCCTATTTCGGCCGCGCGGAATACCGCGCGCTCACCGCGCTCGCGCGGCGCGCGGCGCGTGCCGTTGCCGACCCTGCGCTGCGGGTG
Source organism: uncultured Pseudomonadota bacterium (assembly GCA_963850955.1). Classification (GTDB taxonomy): domain Bacteria; phylum Pseudomonadota; class Gammaproteobacteria; order Steroidobacterales; family Steroidobacteraceae; genus 13-2-20CM-66-19. The sequence goes on along the minus strand of CAWKMW010000004.1, from coordinate 806,697 downwards.
TTCATCATCCCGGGCATCATGGGCTCGCAGCTCGGGCTGCCGCGCCAGCCGCCGCTGCCGCATGACATCGTGTGGATCGACCCCATCGACATCGAGCGCGGACGCCTCGCGGCACTGCGTCTGCCCGGCCCGGCGGGCATCGTCTCTCTCGGCGTGGTTCTCTTTTCCTACCTGCGGCTGAAGCTGTACCTGCAGGCGCATGGCTTTCGCGTCGAGTTTCATGACTACGACTGGCGGCTGCCAGTGATCCAGCTCGGGCAGGGGCTCGCCGCGCGGCTGCGCAGCGCGGCCCCGGCGCCGGTGGCGATCGTGGCCCATAGTATGGGCGGGCTCGTCACGCGTGCCGCGCTCGCGCACCTTGAGTCGCGGCAGGTACAGCGCGTGCTGCTGCTGGGCACGCCGAACCGCGGCTCATTCGCCGCGGTGCAGGCGTTGCGCGGCACCTATGCCGTGGTGCGCAAAGTGGCGCGGCTCGACACCAGCGCTTCGGCTGAGACTCTGACGAGCGAGGTCTTCAGCTCCTTCCCGAGCCTGTATGACCTGCTGCCTTGCGGCCCCGGCAGCGCCGATCTTTTTGATCCGGCGCTGTGGCCGAGGAGCGGCCCGCGCCCGCGCGGGGAACTACTGCAGGCGGCCCGTGCCGCGCGCGAGCAGTTCGCGCCCGCGGACGAGCGCTTCACGGTCATCGCCGGGGTGGGGCAGGAGACGGTCACCGCGATCGCGCGCCGAGGCGATGAGTTCGTGTACACGCTCACGCGACACGGTGATGGAACCGTGCCGACGAGCAGCGCGACGCTCGCCGGCGCACGCAGTGCCTTCGCACGCGTAGCGCACAGCGATCTCACCCGCGATCCGCTGGTCGCGGCCGCGGTCGTGGACATCCTGCGCAAGGGCCGCACACGCCGTCTGCCCGACCGCTGGAGTAGCGCAAGTCGCGCGCGCGTGCGCATCAGTGACCGGCAGCTGCGGCGCACGCACGCTGATAAGGTGGACTGGGCCGCGCTCGCGCCCGAACAGCGACGGCTGTTTCTGGAAAACCTCAACGAACCACCGCACTTGAAACTGCGCGTGCCGCGCGCGGCGCGCCGGCCGCGCCGTTAGGCAAGGGGCCGCTTGCTTGAATACCGTGATGACTGAACTCACCCGCTCGCTTCCGGATCTGACTCACCTGGTGAGGATCCTCGGGCGGTTGAGCGTTGCGCTGATCATCGGCGCGGCGATCGGCCTGCAGCGCCAGCTCGCACAAGACCGCCGGCATGCGCACTCACATGCTGGTCGCCCTCGGCACGGCACTGCTCCTGCTCACGGCGAGCGATGCGGGCCTCTCGAACTCGGACCTGTCGCGGATTGTTCAGGGCATCATCACCGGCATCGGCTTCCTCGGGGGCGGCGCGATCCTGAAGCTCACCGCGGAGCACGAGATCCACAGCCTCACGACCGCGGCCGGAATCCGGCTCACGGCGGCGGCGGCGGCCGCCGCCGGCCTCGGCCAGATGGCCGCAGCGCTCATCGGGCTCGTATTTGCCCTGGTCGTGCTCGCGCTGATGGGAAAGTACGCGCCGCAGCCGAAGTCGCGGCAACCTCCCGCGGATGGCTCGGAGTCGTGAAACTTTGCAGCCCTAGGCAAAGGCCTGCGCGATGGCCTCGCGCTGGCGCGTATCCGGTAGCCGCCCGCGACCACCGCCTAGATTGTCCTGCAGGTGAGTGAGCTTGCCGGTCGCTGGAATAATGCAGGTCACCGCCGGCTGCGCGGCGATGAACTTCAAGGCCAGCTGCCCCCAGCTCGCCGCGTCGAGCTCGGATGCCCAGGCGGGCAGCGCCTTGCCGCGCACTCTGTCGAACAGCTCCCCGTCTTCGAAGGGCCGGTTGATCAGCACCGCGACGCCACGCTCGGCGGCGAGCGGTAACAGCCGCTGCTCTGCCTCACGCGTCACGGGCGAGTAATTGAACTGCACGAAGTCGAGCCGCTCACGCTCGAGGACGCGGGCGAGCTGCGCGTGTGCGCCCACGGTGTAGTGGGTGACACCGATGTAGCGTACGCGCCCGGCGTCCTTCCAGGCGCGCAGCGTCTTCAGCTGCGTGTCAAGATCGAGAAGGTTGTGCACCTGGATCAGATCCAGGCGTTGACTCTTCAGCAGCTGTGCCGAGTGCGTCATCTGCTCAACGCCCGAGCGCTCGCCGCGCGTCCACACCTTGGTGGCGAGGAAAGCGCGCTCGTGCATCGGCGCGCTCAGTAAGTCCCCGAGCACGCCCTGCGCGGTCGAGTACATCGGCGAAGTGTCGATGAGCCGCGCGCCGGCGGCAAAGAACGCCTCCAGCACCTCACGCAACGGCGCACGCTTAGCCTCGGTGCCGTCGACCTCGAACGGCCCCGAGGTGCCAAGCCCGATGATCGGCAGCTCTTCGGCGCTCGCAGGGATCTTGCGAGTGATGAGCGCGTCGGTGGCTGCGGCGCCTACCGAACGCGTAAGCGTCGCGGCGGCCATCACTTTTACTCCCGCGCTCAGAAGCTCACGTCGGTTCATGCGCAGCTTCCCGCTTGCGCTCGGCACGCATGTTTGCCCGCGGCACGCGCCATCACAGCAGCGCAGCGTCGGTCGCGGTGACGCTGGTGCCGCCTGCTTGCACGACGCGCGTGAGCGCTGCAGCCACAGGCAGCACCTGCGCGGCGTAAAACACCGCCGTGCGCAGCTTCGCGCTGTAGAACTCGCGCTCGGTGCCGGAGAGCTTGCTGGCGGCGATCGCCGCGGACTTTCCGAGGAGCCAACCACCGATCACGTAGCCGCACAGTTTCAGGTACGGCACTGAGACCGCCATGCCCGCATCCGGATGCGTGGCGAGGTTCTTCAGCAGGGACTGCGTGGCGCTGCCGAGCTGTCCGACCGCCTCCAGTGCCGCCTCTCGGATGCTGCTGACCGCGGCGTCGGTGGCGGCAAGCCCCTGCAATTCGCGCTCCATATCCGCGATGAGGGCGCTCATGGCGACGCCGCCGTCGCGACCGAGCTTGCGGCCGATCAGATCGTTCGACTGGATGCCGGTCGTGCCCTCATAGATCGTCGTGATGCGCACGTCGCGCACGTATTGCGCGGCACCCGTCTCCTCGATGTAACCCATGCCGCCGTGCACCTGCACGCCGAGGGCGGCAACCTCGTTGCCGATCTCCGTACACCAGCCCTTGACGATGGGCGTGAGCAGCTCGCCGCGGGCCTGCGCGGCGGTGCGTTGCGCTCCACCGCTGCTGTGCTCGGCCAGATCAAACTGTAAGGCCGCGTAAAGCGTGAGTGCGCGTGAGGCTTCGGTTTGGGCCTTCATCCGCAGCAGCATTCGCTTGACGTCCGGGTGGTGGATGATTGGCACCGGACCCTGTGGAGCTGCCACCGGTGGCTTACCCTGCACGCGGGTGCGCGCCCACTGCAGCGCACGCTGGAAGGCCCGTTCGCCCACCGCGTAGCCCTCGCTCCCGACCGACAGGCGCGCGCTGTTCATCATCACGAACATGTACTCGAGGCCCCGCCCCGGCTCGCCCACGAGGTGGGCAAGGGCGCCGTCGCGTTCGCCGAAAGCGAGCACGCAGGTTGGACTTGCGTGGATGCCGAGCTTGCGTTCGATCGACAGGCAGCGCACTTCGTTGCGCGCTCCGAGCGAACTGTCCGCGTTCACCACGAACTTCGGCACCATGAACAGTGAGATGCCCCTGACGCCTGGGGCAGCGCCGTCGATGCGCCCGAGCACCATGTGGATGATGTTGGCGGTGAGGTCGTGATCGCCCCAGGTGATGAAGATCTTCTGCCCGGAGAGCCGATAGTGATCGCCCTCGGGCGCCGCCCGCGTGCGCACCTGCCCGAGGTCCGAGCCCGCCTGCGGTTCGGTCAGCACCATCGTGCCCGTCCACTCCCCGCTCACCATCTTGGGCAGATACCTCTGCCGCTGTGCCGGGGAGGCGCACAGCTCAAGCGCGTGCACGGCCCCGTGGGTGAGCATGGGAGCTAACTTGAAGGCGAGGTTGGCCGAACCCCAGAACTCCCCGACCGCGCTCACCAGCACGCGCGGCACCGGCTGACCGCCGTACGCAGGTTCCGCGCCGAGCGCCGGCCAGCCGCCGGCGACGAATTGCTGGTAGGCGTCGCGAAACCCGGGCGCGGCGATGACGCCCTCGGGTGTCCAACGCGCGCCGTGCACGTCGCCGGGCTGATTCAGAGGCTCGAGCACGTTTTCCGCAAAGCGCGCCGCCTCCTGCAGTACCGACTGCGCCAACTCGTCCGAGTAGTCGGGCAGCTTGACGGAGCTGCCGAGCCGCCCGGTGCCGAGCAACTCCTCGAGCACGAAGCGCATTTCACGCAGGGGCGCGGAGTACATGGTCGATTTCCCTCTTCGGGCGGGGCGCGCTGCGCGCCCGGCGCCAGTGCCTTCGCAGGAAGCGCTAGTTTAGCCGCTCACCGCTCATCCTACCCGTGGGTAACCATTTCGCAGGGCCGGAGCGCGGCAAGAACGACACCGCTAGCGGGCGTCTGTCGAGGGCGCACGGTGGCCGGTTACGGGCAGCGCCAGGGCGGGCACGATGTTGGCCGCCAGAAAATCGACAAACTGCTGCGCGCGCGCATCCGACTCGAGCGCCGTGGGATACAGCGCATACAGCGCCGCAGCCGGCGGCACCGCCCAGTCCGGCAGCACCGCCTTCAGGCGCCCGGTAGCCAGCCCCTGGCGGCACAAAAATTCCGGCAGCAGACCGATGCCGAGACCTGCGGCCGTGGCCGCGTGCAGCACCGCCGGATCATCCACCGCGAGCTTCGGGGTGAGTGGCACCTCGGCGCGCTGGGCGCCGCGCGACAGCAGCAGCCGAAACTCCGGCAGTTCCGCCGCATCCGGTGTCAGCAGGTCGTGCGTGCGCAGCTCATCCGGGCGCTCCGGTGCGCCGCGCTGCTGCAGGTAGGCGGGCGTCGCGCACAAGAGCGCCGGCGGCGCCCCGAGCAGCCGCTGGGTCATGGCGGCATCCACCGGCGGACGCGTGCGGATCGCCACGTCCCAGGCGCCCGCGGCAAGCTGCTGCGCATCCAGTGCGACCTCGAGCGGCACCTGCGCAAACGCCTCGAGGAAACGCGGCACGAGGGGGGAAAGCAGAACGCGACCATAGGTCGGGTCGGCTGCCACGCGCAGGGGCCGGCCTTGCGGGGACTGCAGGTTCCCGATCGCGGCCCGGGCGGCATCCGCCTCCTCTCCGACGCGGCGCGCGTGCGGATACACGAGTCGTCCCGCAGCGGTGAGGGCGACGCGGCGCGTGGTGCGCTCGAGCACCCGTACGCCAAGCGCCTTCTCCAGGTCTGCAACCGCGCGGCTCACCGCCGCCTTGGGCACGGCCAGCGCCCGTGCAGCCGCCGAGAACCCGTTCAGATCCACGACCTTGGCGAGCATGGCCAACTGGGCCGGTGTCCAGATCAGGTTCATGGCAGCCTCAATCCCCATTTGGAGGGAGCATATTGTTTCACCCGAGAGGCAGACGCGCCAGCCCCCGCAGACTAGAATCGGCGGCCCGAACCGACTCACGCACTCCCGGAGGGGAAATCATGAAAGCCTCGATGCACGCCTTCTCGGTGGAACTGTTCAGCCAGGCTCTGGGCAATCTCTCGTGGATTCTCGAGAAGGGCGCTGCGAGCGCCGCCAGCCGCAAGATCGAGCCGGCCGTGTTGCTCGCTGCACGTCTGGCACCGGATATGCTGCCGCTCACGCGCCAGATCCAGATCGCAGGGGACATCGCGAAAAACTCCGTGGCGCGCCTCGCCGGGCAGGAGCCGCCGCGCTTTGAAGACACTGAGACCACGATCGAACAGCTGCGCGCGCGGCTGGCACGCACCATCGATTTCCTGAAGAGCGTGCCGGCAAGCGCGTTCGAGGGCGCGGAAACCCGCGACATCAAGCTGCCTGCGGGGGAGCGCACGCTGGAGTTCAAGGGACTCGCTTTCCTGCAAACGTGGGCGATCCCGAACGTGTATTTTCACGTGACGACCGCCTACAACATCCTGCGTCACAATGGCGTGGATCTCGGCAAAAAGGACTTCATCGGCGGTGGTCGCGAGCCATAGTCAAATATGACAAATGGCGCCAGTCCGGCTGTCGCCTATTTGCGAACAGAACGCGAAGGAATTCACGGCGCCAGGGACGGCGCACTGCCACTCTTCTATTCGAGCCGTACGGTGCGCCACTCGCGCATCATTTTCAGGGCGGGGAATTCACTTGTTTTTCAAAACTGCTGCCAAGCGTACCTCTGCTCCCGCACCCGCTGCGCCCGCGGCTGCACCGGCTGCTGCACCGTCCGGACCGTTCACGGTTGAAGCGCTCGGCCAGCAGCTGCGCGAAGTACTCCCGACACGGCGCCTGCAGTCGATCTCGCTCTGCGACAACGAGGCGAACGTACTGTGGCTGAGCGAGGGCGCGCTGGGGCCAGACGAGCACAGTCTGGTGACCGAGGCGCTGGTGCTGCTCGCGGCGGACACCTCGCTCGCTTGCCACGAGATGGGTCTCGAGGACGGACGCCTGGCGCTGTTCCTCCCGGTGCGCTCCCCGAGCGGAGATCCGGTCGGCATCGCCATGATCCTCGCCGACCGCAAGTCCGTCGGTGACGACACGCTCGAGCGCATGATGGCCGCCCCGGTGCGCGCGATCATGCAGCGTCTTGCCGTGCTGCTGCGGCCGAACGGGGAGCTGCGGGCCAGTACCGCGCGCGTGCCGATACTGGAACTCGCCGAGGAGCCCGAGCCGATCACCCAGCCGCTGCCCCCGCTCGCGGCCCGCATTCCCACGATCGCCGCGCCGCCGGCCCCGCCGGCCCCCGCCGCAGCACCCAGCGCGGTGATCACGCCCGAGCAAATCGACGACATTCTGGAGTTCGACATGGAGCTGCAGGCTGCGCGGGCCGCACCTCGTCAGGAGTCCCCCGCCATGCCGCCCATTACCGCCGTACACGTCGAGCTAGGTGAGCTCGGGATTGAACAAGCCAGCCCCGAGCCGCTGTCCTTGGATATGGTGGCACTGGAATTCCAGCCGCCCGCACCGAAGGGTCCGGCCGCCCGTGCGATTCCGCGCAGCGCCCCGCCGCCCGCGGCCGCCCCCGAACCCCCGCGCAGCGTCGCGCCGCCCGTGGCGGCACCCGAGCCGGCGCCAGCCCCTGCAGCTCAGGCAGCACCTGCCGCGCGCCCGTTCACGCGGACGCGGGTGCCACCTCCAGCGGCGGCGGTGAACGCGGCGCCCGCGACTCCCGTCGTCAACGACCCGAACCTGTTGCTCGAGCTGCTGCCCTTCGCGAAGCTGCGGGCGGGCGGTCAGACGCGTCGCTTCCAGGTGCTGGCGCGCGCCTCCGCGCCCCATCGCGATCCCGCAGCGTTCGATGCCCTCGTGATGCAGCGCCTGCTCGGATGGCTCGCGGCGCACCGCGCCTCGTGGAACTCCCAGCCCACAAGCTTCACGGTCAATCTGTCGATTGCGACCCTCGAGGATGAGCGCTTCGCGCAGAAGATGGCGGCGACGCTCAATACGCACGGCATCGCCGCGGAGACGATCGGCTTTGAAATCACTGAAGCCTTGTGCACCCAGCGCCGCGCGCAGGTGGAGCGCTTCATGAGCCAGTGCGATAAGGTCGGCTCGTGGGTCATCATCGATGACTTTTCGTTCGATTCCCAGGTACTGCCGCTGCTTAAGTCCAAGGCGCTGCGGCTGGTGAAGATCGATCCGAAGCTCAGCTCCTCGGCGCTCAAAGACAAGCTGTGTCAGGCGCTGGTGGTCGCCACCGTGCAGGCCGCGAAGGTGCTCGGGATCCACTGTTCCGCTCAGAAAGTTGACTCGCAGGCAGCGCTGCAGTGGCTCACGGCGATCGGTTGCGACTTCGCCCAGGGACAGGCGCTCGCGCGGCCCCAGCCCCTGGATGCCCTCGCCAGCTCCCCGGACCCAACCGGGATCTCGGCGATGGCGTTGCCGACGTAATCTAAGCCTTACCAATCAATCCCTTAGCTGCCCTCTCAGGGTGCGCAGCCCGGCGCGGGCTGCGACCAAACGAGCGCGCCGCGCGTCCAACGGGGGCGGCTTTCGGCATGCGTGATGGCCTAAGCTTCCCCCGCTGACATGCGAATGCCAACCCTCGATCAGTTCCGCACCAACCGCAGCGTGCTTTTCTGGAGCCTGCACGCGGCCGGCTGGGCCGCGTACGGCATCACGCAATACTTCGGTGCCCTGCTCTACGAGAAGCCCGCCAGCTACGCGCGGGTGATCGCGGTGTCGGCCATCGCCGGTTTCGTGCTGTCGACGCCGATGCGCTACATCTACCGGCGCCTGTGGAAGCGTCCGCCATGGACCATGATCCTCGGCGTACTGACGACGTGCTACGTCACCGCCCTCGGGCTGCGCTACGTCATCAACCTCTCATACAAGGCGTTCGTCGACCCGGAGTGGCAGGCACGCAGGCTCTTTGAACTGTTCGGCGGAGCGCTGTCCACCACGTACCTGCTGCTGTGCTGGAGCGTGCTGTATTTCGGCATCCGGTTCTACGAGTCGCAGCGCAAGCAGGAGAAAGCGATGCTCAAGGCGGTGGCGCTGGCGCAGGAGGCGCAGCTGAAGATGCTGCGTTATCAGCTGAACCCGCACTTCCTCTTCAACACCCTCAACGCCATCTCGACCCTGATCCTGGATAATCAGAACCGCAAGGCGAACCAGGCCGTGACGCGGTTGTCAGAGTTTCTGCGCTACACGCTCGATCAGGACCCGATGAAGAAGGTCACGCTGCGCCAGGAGCTCGAAGCCCTCGACCTGTACCTCGGTACGGAACGCTTGCGTTTTGCCGAGCGGCTGCGCCTGGAGTACGCGATCGAAGACTCGGCCCTGGATGCGCTGGTGCCCAGCCTTTTGCTGCAGCCGCTGCTGGAGAACTCGCTCAAGTACGCCGTGTCCTCGCGCGAGCAGGGCGGCCTGGTGCGCATCGAGGGTCGTACGCGCGAGGGCTGGCTTGAGCTGTCGGTCATCGACGATGGCCCGGGGTTACGCGATGGCACGCCGGTGAGCGAGCGGCGCGGCGTCGGCCTGCGCAACACCAGCGAGCGCCTGGCGGTGCTCTACGGGAATAACACACACTTTGCCGTATCCAACTTCAACCCCGGAGTGCGCGTGGACATGACACTGCCTCTTGAACTTGCGGACCCCAGCCCAGAGTCCGCCCTGAACCGTGCCGCCCCTGCGACTGCCGCGCGGGGCGCGCACGCATGAAGATCCGCACCCTCATTGTCGATGACGAGGTGCTGTCGCGGCGCGGGATCGAGATCCGCCTGCGCGCCGCGCCGGAATTCGAGATCGTGGCCCAGTGTGCCAACGGCCGCGAAGCGCTCGCGGCCATCCAGCAGTACAAGCCGGATCTGGTGTTCCTTGACATCCAGATGCCTGGCATGTCGGGCTTTGAGGTCTTGGCGCACCTGCCGCAGGAATCGCTGCCGGTCGTGGTGTTTGTCACCGCCTACGATCAGTACGCCATCCAGGCCTTCGAGGCGCGCGCGGTGGACTATCTGCTCAAGCCCATCGACGAGGTGCGCTTCGAGGCCACTCTTGCGCGTATACGCGAGCACGTGCGCGCACGCAGCGCCGCCGATCAGCGCGACCGCCTCATGCAGATCATCGCGGAAATCACCGGCTGCGGAGAACTGGCGCTCGATGAACTGCTCGAGCACGGCCGCAAGGCCATCGAGGGACGACGGCCGGAAGTGTTGCCCATCCGGCAGGGCCGCGAGACCATGCGTGTGCCGGTGGCATCGATCCAGTGGATCGACGCGGCGGGTGACTACATGTGCATCCACGCCGGCGGTGATACACACATCCTGCGCGGCACGATGAAGGAGCTCGAGGAACTCCTGGACCCGAAGTTGTTCCAGCGCGTACACCGCTCGACGATCGTGAACCTGCGCCTGGTGAAGAGTCTGCGGGCGCACATGAACGGCGAGTACTTCCTCACCCTGGAAGGCGGACACGAGCTGAAACTCTCGCGTACCTACCGCGACAAGGTCGAATACTTCCTCAGCGGCTCGGCGAGCTGAAGAGCCGCTCAACATCGGTTGAGAATCTCATGAGTCCGCAGATGGTGCAGATGATCCTCAAGCGTTTCGACGCACCCGATGAGGTGCGCGAAATGACTCTCGGGCGCTTCGAGGTCGTGCGGCTCGGCGGCCTGACGCTCGGCCGCGCCACTTACCAACCCGGCTGGCGCTGGTCGCAGCACGTGGGGCGCGGCCTCGGACAGGAGCGCTGTCAGGTCGAGCACGTCGGACTCGTGCTCTCCGGCGCGGCGACCGCAGCGTTTGCCGACGGCCGCGTGACCGAGATGCATGCCGGGGATCTTTTCTACATCCCGCCCGAACCGCATGACTCCTGGGTCATCGGCGAGGCGCCGTACGTATCGCTGCATTTCCTGGGCGCCGATCACTACGCGAAGTAGGCGCACCGCCGCCCCGGGGCGGATGCCGCGGAGCAAGGTCAGCCGGCCCGGTGCCTATGCCCCCGCGCGGGCGTGCACAAGCGCTGGCTGCCGCCGTGAACCAGTTCTCCGCCCACCGCCGCAGTGGACACAAATGAGACCTGTGTCACGAACCCGCGGACGCATGCTCCGATATGTGAGCCATCGCGACGCGGTTGCGGCCCGCGTGTTGCTTAGATATGTCCACATATGGAAGCCGCGTCCCGACCGTCCCTGGAACTGCTCTCCGATCTGCCGGTCGAGGAGCCCGTAGATACCGCGGCGCAGCGGCCGTCGGCATCGCCTGCGCCGACATCTGCGACACCTGCGACACCTGTGGCACCCGCAGCACCTGCGGCACCTACGGCAGCCGCGGTCAGCGGGAGCCCAGCCTCGACGGATGCTGCGCAGACCAGCATAACCTTCCTGGACCCTGCGTCGCTGGTCCTGGAGCCTGGCACAGCGCCTGAGCCTTCCCCGAGCATCGCCGCGGCGGCGCCGGTGGTCTCCGCGGCCGAGGAGCTTGTGCTGCTGGAAGATCCGGCGGTCGTCGAGGAACTGCTCACCGCGGCCCCGCCGCCAGCGCCCAAGACGAGCACTCCCGCGCCGACGCCAGCGCCCACAGCGGCGGCTACACCGGCTGCGACCCCCGATGCCGCACGCACCGAAGCGCGCGTACCGCTCATCAAGACCGCCTCTCTCTCGGCCGCGGCTAGCAAAGCGGCCGCTACGAAACTCGCGGCGGCGAGCAAACGCTCAGTCGAGCCGCCAGCGCCCAAACCCGCCGCGCCCGTGATGCCGGGCGCGCGGCCAGCGCCCGCCAAAGCTGCGACCCCGAGTTCGACATCGACGGGCACGAGCGAAGGACTTGCGGGCTGGACAAGCGCACGTGCGGCTGCCGCGCCCGCGCCCAAGCCGAAATCCGCGCCGGCTTCCGCCGCCTCGGCCCCTGGCGCGCCGCGTGTGACGGCGGCGGTCCCCAAGAGCTCCGCCCCCGCGCCGAAGGCGACCGCGGGCACGAGCACGGGAAGCTCGACGAGCGCTCCGGCCGCACCGATGGACCGCGACTTCATCGCGCGCAACCAGGTGGTGGAACGCTACCTCTCGGGGCGACTGCCGCTCAAAGGCGCGACCGAATTCGAGCAGTTCGTCGGCAGGCACCCCGAGCTGCTCGATGAGATCGGCCTGCCCGAGCGAGTGAACGCCGGGCTGCGCCTGCTCGAGGCCAGCGGCAAACCCGAACCCTGGCAGGAAGCGCCACGGCCGGCATGGCAGAAGCCGCAGGTGACCATCGCGCTCGCGGCCATCGCCGCGGTTCTGGCGCTCGCGCTCATGGCGCTCAGCGGTACCGGCGCTGCGAAGAGCCACAAGATCGAGGAACTGCAGAAGCAGGCGAAAGATCAGCCGCTCGATCCGGCGACCAGCACCCGCGAGATCCGCGTGCTGCCGAGTCGCGAGGGTGCCTCCAACGCGCCCGCGATCAGCATCGGCGCCGGCGGCGCGCAGCTGGCGGACTTCAAGATCGACGAGTCGCGCTCGCCCTATCATATCTTCCGCGTGACCATCGATCGCATCGACCAGGGCCGTGTTGGAGTGATCACCAACCTGGTCAAGGATTCCAACGGTCACCTGCGCATTGCGTTGAACAGCAGCGCACTCGGGCCCGGGAACTATCAGTTGACCATCGAGGGCCTGAACTGGCGCGGCGACCCGGAACCGGATTCCTGGATCACGATCGGTATCCAGCGCTAAGCCGCAGCGGCCAGCGCTCGCGGCGCGCGCCGCATGTGCAAGGCAGTGAAGTCAAGCTGAGGCGGCCCGGTTAGGAACGTCCCGCGCGCGTCTGCTCCCGCATCGCCCCGTCAAGTTGCCGTCGGCACCTGGGCCAAGAAGCCGCTCAGTGCGTTGGCAACCTCGACTGGACAATCCAGAGGTGTGAAGTGACCGCCCGGCAGAATAACCAGGGCGGCCCCTAACAACTGCGCGAGCGGTCGTGCCACGGTGTCAATCGGTAGGAACGCATCGTTCTGCCCCCAGAGCACCAGCGCAGGCACGCCGCTGGCGCGCAGCGCCTCGCCGATGTGCTGCGTCTGGCGCGGATCAAGATCGCGTGCCGCGCGGATCAAGCGCAGGCCGCCTTGCTCACCTTCGTATGCCGTGAGTGTTTCACGCAGCGCACCGCGCTTGGCCAGACGCCGCACGAGCACGGGGAAAAGGCGCGCGGCGTCGGCCGGGTCCCACGCCTGAATACTCGTCACCGCCGCCATCGCCCACTCCGCGCCGTACACCCCATCGAGTATTGCGAGCGCGCGCACGCGCTGCGGCGCGCTGGCGACCATAAGCTGCGCCGCAGCCGAGCCCACGTCGTGCGCTGCGATCGCTGCCTGCGCTATGCCGAGCGCGTCGAGGACCTCGAGCAACCAGTGCGCCTGACTGAGCATGTCGACACGCACCCCCGCGGCGGCCTCGGAAGCACCGTAGCCAGCGAGGTCCGGGACGAGAACGCGAAAGCCGGCCTCAGCCAGCGCCGGCGCAACGCGCGACCACAGACGGCGCGTCGCCGGGAAGCCGTGCAGCAGAAGCAGTGGCGGCCCCGCGCCGATATCATCCAGCGCGATCGTGACGTTCTTAAGTTGGATAGTGCGTGTCATGGGTCCTTTAGCCGGTAGCCCCGGGGCCTTGCGCCCGCGCAGTCCATCGCGTCCTCGGCCTTCTTTGAGTGGAGGAGGAGAATTAGCGAATCGATTTCTGAACGATGTTGGACATCGCACTCTGGGTTCCGTTGCTGGCGTAAGCCTTGACGCCGAAGTACCAGGTACCCGCAGGCAGATTGCTGACGAGGTAAGTCGTCCGATTCCCCAGTTCGACCATCGTGCTCGGGCTCAGGGAATTCGATGTCCCGTAGTAGACCCGGTAGCCCACCACGTCCGCCGCAGTACCGTCGGTCTTCGTCGCCACGGGCGTCCAGCTCAGGTTGGCACTGCGATTGAAAGACAGCGCCGCGGAGGAACCGGAAACCCCGGTGCCGCCGCAGCTGAGCATACCGAGTGCAAGGGCCACTCCCAGGCCAGCCGCGAGCAGGTATCGAGTGCTACTGCAACGCACGACCGTCCTCATGCAAACGAAGCCCGAAGTGGCTGCAGCAACGAGGCCTCTTCCCTTGCCGCGCCGGCGCCTGGCCAATACGCTAGCTGAGCGCGGCGCGCGGCGCTATTCCTGTGCCTCGATACAACCAGGCGACGACTATCCCGAGGATCACCATAAGAGCGCCATCGAACACGATCTGCTTGATGACCACACCCGAGGGCATCGGCTGCACGACAAAGTAGATCAGGTAGGAGGGCACGATCGTCAGCAGCGCGACGGCGATGCCAAAGCGCACCCCCTGCGCAAGCCACGGCTTCGCCTCCACCCCGCGCGCATAGATCCAAACGAAGGCGCCGGCCAAGATCACGTGCGCCAATATCATCAGGGGAAAGTATCTCTGCGCATCGGCTTCGGGTCGGAAAAGACCGCTGAGCTGCATGTAGTCGGCATGCAGCAGCACGCCATGCACGACATAGCTGCCGACGAACCAGGCGACGAACAGCACGACCCAGGCGATGAGGAATTTCTTGTTCATGTTCTCCCCCTTTGATTGCAGCGCACCGCCGGATTAACACGGCCGACAAAAGAATACGCTGACGCCCTTTAGGTGCAACCGTGGCGCGGTTTCACCTCTTGTTGCAGCGCATTCGGCGTGACCTGCCGGGCGGGCGCGTGGCGCGCGCTCAGCCGGCACGCAGCGTCGTGAGCGGCGGCTGATTCACCACGCGCCGCGTGGCGAGCCATCCGCCCGCGGCCACGAGCAGCGCACCGCCCAGCACGCCCTCGACCCAGGGCAACACTTCGAAGCTGTACCGCAGGTCCAGCCAACGGGTGGTGAGAAAGAACGCGGCGACCGAGGCGCCGAGCGCCGCCAGAAAGCCGGACAGGGCACCGAGCGTGGTGAATTCTGCCAGCACGCCCTGCACGACCGTGGCGCGGCTCGCGCCAAGCGTACGCAGCATGGCGCTCTCGTACCGACGTTCGTCGCGGCTCGACTGCACTGCGGCCAGCAGCACCGTCAGCCCCGCGAGCAATGTGAACACAAAGACGCTCTGCACCGCGAGCGCGGCCCGGTCGAGCACCCCGCGCACCTGGGTGAGAAGCTCATCGATGTCGAATATCGACACGCTCGGGAAACGGTGTGCCAGCTGCGCAAGCGTGCCGCTGGTCCCCGGGGTGAAGTAGGCGCTCGTCATATAAGTACCGGCGACGTTCTCGAGTACACCCGGCGCGAACACGATAAAGAAATTCGGCTGAAAGGTGTCCCACTTCACCTTGCGGATACTCGCCACGGTGACATCGAGCGTCTCCCCGGCGATGTCGAAGGTCAGATGATCCCCCACCTTAACTCCGAGAGACTCCTGGAACTCACTGGCGAGCGACACCAGCGGTTTGCCGACATCGGCGCTCGTCCACCAGTGTCCGGCGAGCAGGCGGTTGTCGGCGCCGAGCTCGGAGGACCAGGTGAGGTTCTGCTCACGGGTAGCGAAATTCTCCTCGCTGGCGCGCGTGGACTTCGCGTCCTCCACCGGCCTGCCGTTGATCGAGGTGAGTCGGCCGCGGATGATCGGCAATACCTTGGTGGTACGCGCGCCCTGCGCCTGCAGGAACTGCACGAACTGTGCGCGCTCAGCGGGCGGAATGTTGACGAAGAAATAGTTGGGCAGGTTCGGCGGCAGCGTGCGCTGCCAGTCGCCGTTCAGGTCCGCGCGTAGGATGCCGAGGAGTAACAGCACCATGATCCCGCTGCCAAAAGCCACCAGCTGCACGACGCTCTCGGTGCGCCGCCGGCTTAAGTTTGCGACACCGAAGCGCCACGCCACACCGACACGCCCGCGCAGCCGCCCGGCGAGAAAAACGAGCAGCATTCCGGCCGCCGTCAGCAGCAGTACGAACGCGCTCAGACCCGCGGTGAAGTACAGGAACAGCTTCACCTCCGGCACCACCCAGTAGATCAACAGCAGCACGACGGCGATCGCCGGGCCGAAGGCCAGCACCACGAGTGGCGGCGGCGGCCCGACATCGCGTCGCAGCACCCGCAGCGCCGGCACACGGGAGAGCTGCAGGATTGGCGGCAGCGCAAAGCCTGCCAGCACCGCGATCGCCGTAACGAACCCGATGGCGAGTGGCGTGAGGTTCGCCGCGGGCAGCTCGGTGACCGCGAGGAGCCCGCGGATGGTACGCAGCAGCCATTCCTGCGCCAGGTAACCAAGCGCCGCCCCGACGATTGCCGCTGCCAGCGCCAGCAACAGAAGCTGTAACAGCGTCAGCGCGAGTGTGAACGCCCGCGTGGCGCCCAAGGTCTTCAGGAGCGCCACGGTATCCAGATGGCGGTGCACGTAGCGGCGCGCCGCCATGGCCACGGCGATCGCACACAAGAGCACGCTCACCAGGCTCGCCAGACTCAAAAAGTGCCCGGCACGCTGCACGGCATTACGGACCTGCGGGCTTGCGTCGGTGATGTCGCGCAGACGCTCGCCCGCACGCTTGTGCGCGAGCAGCCAGACTTTGAAGTCATCAACCTTGGCGCGCTCGCCGGCAAATAATCCTGCGTAACTCACACGGCTGCCCGGCTGGATGAGGCGCGTCGCCGCCAGATCCGCCGCGTTCATGAGCGCGCTCGGTGCGAGCTCGGCAAAGGTGCTGCCCTGGTCGGGCTTGGAGATCAGCACGCGAGTGACGCGCAGCGTTGCCGCTCCGATCGAAAGCTCAGATCCGAGGTGCGCGCCGAGCGCGGCCAAGAGGCGTGAATCGGGCCACAGCTCACCCGCCGCCGGTATCCCGACAGCGGGCATGCCCTGGCCAAAGGGCACGGCGGCCACAAGTACCCGGCCGCGCAGCGGGTAGCCCGGTGCCACAGCGGCCACATTCGTCAGCTGACTCGCATCGCCGTTGAACACCACCGAGAGCAGGGAAGTGCTGCGCGTCGAGCGCAGCCCGCGCCGCGTGGCTTCCTCGAAGTACGCATCCGCGAGGGGCTGCGGCGAACCGAGACGCAGGTCGGCCGCGAGCACTTCACTCGCCTGCAGGGCGACCGCGGCGCTGATGCGGCTTACTAGAAATCCAACCCCAGTGAGGGCTGCCACGGCGACCGTGAGCGCCAGAAGCAGGACACCAAGCTCACCCGAGCGCCACTCGCGCGCGAGCATGCGCAGTGCGAGGCGTACCACTTTCATACGACGCGACCCGCTTCCATGCGTACGACCCGTCCGCAGCGCGCGGCGAGTTCCCGATCGTGCGTGACCAGCACCAGCGTCGTGTGTGCGTGGGTGTTGAGTTCGAACAGCAGTTCCCCCACACGTGTACCCGTGGCGGTATCAAGGTTGCCCGTGGGCTCGTCGGCGAACAGTACCGCCGGACGCGTGACGAAGGCGCGGGCGATCGCGACGCGTTGCTGTTCGCCGCCGGAGAGCTGACGCGGGTAGTGCCCGGTGCGGTCCTGGAGCCCCACGCCCGCCAGGGTCGCAGTGGCGACGCCGCGCGCATCTGCTCGGCCAGCGAGCTCCAGGGGCAGCATCACGTTCTCAAGCGCCGTCAGGGCCGGAATCAGGTGAAAAGACTGGAACACGAAGCCGACGCGCTGCGCCCGCAGCCGTGCGCGGCCGTCCTCGTCGAGCTGTGTGAGATCGTGGCCTTCCAGCAGCACCCGGCCGGCGCTCGGAATATCGAGGCCTGCCAGAAGTGCAAGCAGCGTCGACTTGCCGGCGCCCGAAGGCCCGGTGACGGCGACTGATTCACCCGCGCCGATATCGAGTGAGACATCATCGACAATAGTCAGCGAACCTTCCGGACTGCTAACCTGCTTGGAGAGGTTAACTGCCTTGAGAACGCTGCTGCGGATCATTGGCGCTTGGGCGCTTGGCTTAGGATTGGTGTTCATCGCGCTCCAGAACGCGGTGGCCTCCGACCGTACGATCCTTGTATTCGGCGACAGCCTGAGTGCCGCCTTCGGAATCCGGCCAGAGCAGGGTTGGGTTGCGCTGCTCACGCAGCGACTTCAGGTGCAAGGGTACGGGTACCAGATCATCAACGCCAGCGTGAGCGGGGAAACCACCGATGGCGGCCTACAGCGCCTGCCGCGGGCGCTGCAACTGCACCAACCGGGCATCGTTGTGCTGGAGCTGGGCGCGAACGATGCCCTGCGCGGACTGCCGCTGAGCGGCACGCGGGCCAATCTTGCCCAGATGGTGCGCCTGTCCCAGGAGGCGGGCGCCCGCGTGCTCTTGGTCGGCATCCGCATCCCCCCCAACTACGGACCACGCTATACGGAAGAGTTCGCGAGTGTGTTCCCGGAACTGGCGAAGCAATATCATCTGCCGCTGGTGCCGTTCCTGCTGCAAGACGTGGCTCTGAACACGGCGCGTATGCAAGAGGACGGCATGCACCCGAACGCTGCGGGTGAGGCACCTGTGCTGGACAACGTCTGGCCTTACCTGAAACCCCTCCTGAAAAAGAATCCATAAGAAGCGGAAAGTGCAGATGGACAGAATCTGGCTGAAATCCTATCCGCGCGGTGTGCCGGCGCACATCAACCCCGCAGACCTGCGCACTCTCAAGGAGCTGGTGGAGAAGACCTGCGCAGAGCACGCCGATCGCGTGGCGTTCATCCAGATGGGTGCGCAACTGACCTACCGGCAGCTTGATGAGCTCAGTCAGGCGTTTGCCGCTTGGCTGCAGCACGAGGGGTTCAAGAAGGGCGATCGGATCGCCATCATGCTGCCGAACACGCTGCAGTACCCGATCGCGCTGTTCGGAGCGTTGCGCGCGGGCCTAGTCGTAGTGAACACCAACCCCTTGTATACCGCGCCAGAGCTCGAGTACCAGCTCACTGACTCCGGTGCCACTGCGATTCTCGTGATCGAAAACTTCGCGCACATCCTGCAGAAGGTCCTCTCCAGTACCCAGGTGCGTCGCGTTCTCGTGACCTCGGTGGGCGAATTCCTCCGGTTCCCCAAATCACTGATCGTCGACTACGTGGTACGCCGGGTGCGCAAGCAAGTCCCCAAGTGGGACATCCCGGGGGCCGTGCGTTTTAAGGCCGCCGTTGCCGCAGGACGTAAATTGCCACTCGCGCCGGTCGAAGTCGATTCAGAGGACCTGGCGTTTCTGCAGTACACCGGAGGCACCACGGGCGTTGCCAAGGGCGCCATGCTCTCGCACGGCAACCTCAGCACCAACGTGTTGCAGGCGGGCGCCTGGATAGGCAACGGTTTGGGCGAGAGCGGCGTACTCATCACCGCCATACCGCTGTATCACATTTTCGCGCTGTCCGGGAATTGCATGGTGTTCGCGCGCCTCGGCTGGACCAATGTCCTGATCATCAACCCGCGCGATCTGCCGGCCCTCATCGGCGAGCTGAAGAGGCATCCGTTCAATTACATCAGCGGCGTGAACACGCTTTTTAACGCCATCTTGCACGCACCGGGTTTCAACGAGATAGATTTCAGCGGCCTCAAGGTCACCTTGGGCGGCGGTATGGCAGTGCAGGCGGCTGTCGCGGAGCGCTGGAAGAAGGCCACTGGCAACATCCTCACCCAGGCCTGGGGACTCACCGAAACGTCTCCGGCAGCGTGCATAAATCCAATGGATGTTGACTTCAACGGGTCGATCGGCCTGCCGATATCTTCCACGGAGATTGCGATCAAGGACGACGCCGGTAACGATCTTGAACTCGGTCAGATTGGCGAGATTTGCGTTCGCGGTCCGCAAGTCATGAAAGGCTATTGGAACCGACCTGACGAAACGGCGAAGGTAATGCTGTCTGGAAACTGGCTGCGGACCGGCGATGTGGGACGGATGGACGCACAGGGATTCGTATACATTGAGGATCGCAAGAAGGACATGATCCTGGTGTCCGGCTTCAACGTGTATCCGAACGAGGTAGAGGCAGCCGCTGTCACACACCCAGGCATCCTGGAGGCAGCTGCGGTGGCACAGCCGGACGAACGTTCGGGCGAGGTCGTGGCACTCTTTGTTGTGCGCAAGGACCCTAATCTGACCGAGAAGGACGTCATAGAGCACAGCCGCAAGTCACTAGCAGGCTACAAGGTGCCAAAACACGTCTATTTTCGAGAAGAACTCCCCAAGACGAATGTAGGAAAGATTCTGAGGAAGGCGCTCAGGGACGAACTGAAAGCCTCTTGATCGAGACTATAAGCAACGTAGACATCAGTTTCGCTTGCTCTGGACAATCGAGATCGTCAAGTAACACGCCGATCCCTTGTGCGTCCGCGTTCGACTCCCTCCCCCTTTGCGCGGCATGCGAATGAGCCGCTCAACTAGTTCCTTACACGTGTCCCGCACGTCTTCAATATCGCTGTCAACACGTGAAGTAAGTCGCCAGACCTTCACGGGTGTGGACGAAATGCAGGATTGCCGTAGGGCATCGACCAACATTCTTAGTGCTGGTACTAGGAATCGATAGTCGTTCTGAACTCTTTCCAAATTCGCCGTTTGCAATTCGACATTTTCCTTGCGAATTACCACTGCGCCAATCAAAACGAGCTCGTCTAATACGGCTCGATATGGGATGTCACCCGCGTAACACTTCACCAAATGACGAAACGACCCCCTGGCGTCAGACACCTTTAAGCGCTTGGGGCCCCCACGTGACCTTGTGAATCGACGGTCTGTGCCCCACCCGCGAATCACTTTGTGCAAAGGCGATTCATCAACGCGCGAAGATACGACGAGTCCCTTCTGCAACATCGAGCTCACTTCGGCACGACTTAAGCCGGTCTTCGCCGCTACTCTTGAACGGTTGATCTTCCCGTTACTTAGCTTCGAGGTCCGAGCCGCGGCCTGAACAAAAGCGTACTTGGCAAATCCGGCGAACGCTTTTGGCGTCACTCCGCAATGGAGCAGAACCGAAGCGAGTTCCACTAGCAGCTCTTGAAGAGGCGTGTCGATTCTCGCTTCAAGACCTTTTGGAAGCGGAACTGAAGTCATTCAGCGCTCGTATGAGTTGGGCACGGCGCAGGCGGCCTTCAAATTATTTCCGAACGCTTAGGATGTGTGGCGCGACATTGTCGCGTGCCACAGGGCGGCGAGTTAGTCCGTTGATGCAGAATTGCGAAGCTAGATGTGAGCCGTACACCTAAGCAGAAATCATGTATGACGGGAGCGGCGGACGCCCCCGTTTTCTCAGGTGCAACTGCCCGCTTCGGTCAGCGCTACGCTAAGCGAATCATCGGACGAGCATACGCGAGCTGGCGTGAGCGTTCGTACCCGCGATTCAATTCACAGCGGAGCCGGTGCCCGCGATTCCATTCACCGCAGAGCCTGTACCGGCGATACCTTTGACAGCTGAGCCCGTGCCGGCAATTCCGTTCACGGCGGAGCCCGTGCCTGCGATTCCGTTCACGGCGGAGCCCGTGCCTGCGATTCCGTTCACGGCGGAGCCCGTGCCTGCGATTCCATTCACGGCGGAGCCCGTGCCGGCGATTCCATTCACGGCGGAGCCGGTGCCTGCAATTCCATTCACGGCGGAGCCCGTGCCGGCGATTCCATTCACGGCGGAGCCCGTGCCGGCGATACCGTTCACGGCGGAGCCGGTGCCCGCGATTCCATTCACCGCAGAGCCTGTACCGGCGATACCTTTGACAGCTGAGCCCGTGCCGGCAATACCGTTCACAGCGGAGCCGGTGCCCGCGATTCCATTCACCGCAGAGCCTGTACCGGCGATACCTTTGACAGCTGAGCCCGTGCCGGCGATACCTTTGACAGCTGAGCCCGTGCCGGCAATACCGTTCACAGCGGAGCCGGTGCCCGCGATTCCATTCACCGCAGAGCCTGTACCGGCGATACCTTTGACAGCTGAGCCCGTGCCGGCAATACCTTTGACAGCTGAGCCGGTGCCCGCGATTCCATTCACCGCAGAGCCCGTACCGGCGATACCTTTGACAGCTGAGCCCGTGCCGGCGATACCGTTCACGGCGGAGCCGGTGCCCGCGATTCCATTCACCGCAGAGCCTGTACCGGCGATACCTTTGACAGCTGAGCCCGTGCCGGCAATACCGTTCACAGCGGAGCCGGTGCCCGCGATTCCATTCACCGCAGAGCCTGTACCGGCGATACCTTTGACAGCTGAGCCCGTGCCGGCGATACCGTTCACGGCGGAGCCGGTGCCCGCGATTCCATTCACCGCAGAGCCTGTACCGGCGATACCTTTGACAGCTGAGCCCGTGCCGGCAATACCGTTCACGGCGGAGCCGGTGCCCGCGATTCCATTCACCGCAGAGCCTGTACCGGCGATACCTTTGACAGCTGAGCCCGTGCCGGCAATACCGTTCACGGCGGAGCCGGTGCCCGCGATTCCATTCACCGCAGAGCCTGTACCGGCGATACCTTTGACAGCTGAGCCCGTGCCGGCAATACCGTTCACGGCGGAGCCGGTGCCGGCGATACCGTTCACGGCGGAGCCCGTACCGGCGATACCGTTCACGGCGGAGCCGGTGCCGGCAATACCGTTCACCGCGGAGCCGGTGCCGGCGATTCCGTTCACCGCGGAGCCTGTACCCGCGATGCCTTTGACAGCCGAGCCAGTGCCGGCGATACCGTTCACGGCGGCCCCGGTATCGGCGATACGTTTGACAGCTGAGCCGGTGCCGGCGGTACCGTTCACGGCGGCCCCGGTATCGGCGATATGTTTGACAGCTGAGCCGGTGCCGGCGATTCCGTTCACCGCAGAGCCTGTACCGGCGATGCCTTTGACAGCTGAGCCGGTGCCGGCGATACCGTTCACGGCGGAGCCGGTGCCGGCGATTCCGTTCACCGCAGAGCCTGTACCGGCGATGCCTTTGACAGCTGAGCCGGTGCCGGCGATTCCGTTCACCGCGGACCCTGTAATCGCGATGCCTTTGACAGCTGAGCCGGTGCCGGCAATACCGTCTACAACTACGACACCGTGGCTGGAGGGCTGAACTCCGGATACCGCTACTCTGGTTCCGATAGCCGGCGACAGCGGCCCACCAGACATTGCAGGGGTAAGATCTACATCGACCCCGTTCAGGACTATCCGACCGACAGCCGCGTCACTTCGTTGAACGGTGCCCGAAAGAAATACGTTGCTAGCGCCAGCCACGTAAAGGCCCCGAGGCTGTATTGCATACGCTTCGATAGTTCCGTCCGCGCGCGCTGCTCCAAATACAGCCACGGTGTTGCCGACAGCGAGTGTGCCGACCATGGCGCCTTGGATACGCTGCCCTAGAACGGTTGCCGTCCTATTGGCAGCATCAATCGACTCTACGGGACCAACTACCAACAGCTCGGCGCTATCGCGACTAACTCCTGCAGAACTAGTCGCTGAAGCCACTAGTGCCACCAAAACAGCCGCGCCTATCATCTTCATAGATCTCTCCCCGTCAAAGTCGCTTATTTCTCTGGGTCACGCCCGCGAGAACGTCGATCTCGATTGGCTGCGAAGCCACGCGGTTGCCCGTTTCGTCGTAGGTCTTGTCCGGCTGCACATCTGCCGGCGAGTTGCTCGGTTGGTCTTCAAAAAAGTAAATGCCGACGCCGTACTTCCGTACCGATTCGCTCGGATCCGGCGGCGCAAGACGCGTGAGAAATGTGTCTAACTCAGTCAATAACTCCTGGCCTCGCTCTCCCGCCAAGGCAAGGAACTTATCGCGTCCTGATTCGGAAATTGGATGATCGGCGACAACAGCGCGCTCGAAGTAAATGGGGTCGGACGCCAATCGCAACAGGTTATGCACGAAGCTAGCCGCGACGTTCGACAAGACCCTGCCCATCCACTCGATTCGCTTAACGTCGGTCTCCTGCGGGAGATACGCTCGCGACAGGCACCGGACCGTCGAACCCTGCACGACTTCTACGGATTCGGACGCTACGAGTTCATCGAGCAGAGCCTCGCGGTCGGCACCGGGGCAGGCCATTGCTACAAGGTCGGAGAAACTCCGGCGTGGAGAACCGGGGGTCGGTACAAGATCCAACTCCAGTGCGAGCCCATACGCTCCAGAGAAACCGGAGCGCGTATGCCAGACGGTCAACAGATTCGTCACTTGGTCCAGGCTGACCGTAGCCCTGAGGCTATGAGGAGCTCCCGCCCGCGTTGCTTCGCG
The DNA here is from genome assembly GCA_963850955.1 of uncultured Pseudomonadota bacterium. Lineage (GTDB taxonomy): Bacteria > Pseudomonadota > Gammaproteobacteria > Steroidobacterales > Steroidobacteraceae > 13-2-20CM-66-19. Next base: position 783,051 of record CAWKMW010000004.1, on the reverse strand, counting down.
CAGGGCGGCTACGTCCGAGGTTGCCAACCCTGACACCACAGCAAGGCGCGCGTCGCTGGTCGGCCTCTTTTGCTCCTGCAGCCGCGCTTCAAGGGCCTGGATGTATGTGCGGCGCACCGCACCCGAAATCTCGCTCGCGGAAATTCCGTATTCGAAGGCGACGCGAGTAAGTGGTCGCACCAGAGATGCGAACACATTCAACACCGCTTCTTTCTGGCGGGCGGATTTGTTCATTGTGGTGCAGCTATTGTTCTTACATAACTCTAGGTACTTCAGTGACTTATGTCAATTTACTATTTATGACGCGTGCGCTGTTGATCGCTCGTACAACGACGAAATCCAAGGAGAAACAAAAGGTTACTGTCGAACCGGGAACGGCCCGCTGATCGCCGGTGGAGGGCTAGGAAGGCCTCGGGGATGTCAATCGATGCGAACGCGCAACAGTGCGTCAGAGACGTCTTACGTGCGCTCGCCCGGCTCGAAGAGCCGCTGGTGTTCGAGAATCGCGTAACGATCGGTCATGCCGGCGATGTAATCGGCGACGACACGAGCGCGACCGACGCTGCCGTGAGTGCTTTCCGCGCGCAGCGCCTGATCGCGATGTTCGGTCGGCATGAGACTCACGTCCTTGAAAAATCCCTCAAAGAGCTGTTGCAACACGCGTTGCGCCTTTGAAGTCATGCGCAGCACTTTGTAGTGCCGGTACACGTGCTCGCGTAGGAAGGACTTGAGTTCCAGGTGCTCTTCCTGGCACTCGGCGCTGAGCATCGCAAGCGGCGCACTGTGCGCGCGCACCTCGTCGATCGAGCGCGGCTGATGTTGGTCAAGTTGCGCCTGGGTTGTGCGGATAAAGTCACTGACCAGGTAGTTGATCATGCGACGGATCGTCTCGTGCACCAGCCGCCGCTCGCCGAGGTCCGGATAAAGCGCCAGCACCGCGTCGTACTGGCGGCGGAACATGCGCACCTCACGCAGCGAGGTCAGATCCAGCAGCTGCGCGCGGATGCCGTCGTCCACGTCGTGATTGTTGTAGGCGATCTCGTCGGCGAGATTGGCGATCTGCGCCTCCAGCCCGGGCTGACGGCGATGTATGAAGCGCTCCCCGAGCTCGCCCAGTTCACGCGCGTTACGCAGCGAACAGTGCTTGAGAATGCCTTCGCGACACTCGAAGGTGAGGTTAAGTCCCGGAAACTGCGCATAGCGCTCTTCGAGTTCATCGACCACCCGCAGCGACTGCAGATTGTGCTCGAAGCCCCCGAACTCGCGCATGCACTCATTCAGCGCGTCCTGGCCGGCGTGGCCAAAGGGCGTGTGTCCGAGGTCGTGCGCAAGACTCACCGCCTCGGTCAGTGCTTCATTCAAGCGCAATGCCAGTGCGACCGAGCGGGCGATCTGCGCCACCTCGATCGAGTGGGTGATGCGCGTGCGATACAGATCCCCCTCGTGATTGACGAACACCTGCGTTTTGTAGACCAGTCGACGAAAGGCGTTGGAGTGGATGATGCGGTCGCGGTCACGCTGGAACTCGCCGCGAAACTGCGGGCGCGGCTCCGGGAAGCGCCGGCCGCGCGATTGCGCGTCGTGCGCCGCGTACGGCGCCAGCGCGACTGCGGCGCTCACATCGTTCACGCTGCGCCTCCGGCATGTGCGGCCAGCGTGCGTGCGAGCGCCGGCGCGGGGTAGTCGGCCGTCACGAAGGCCTCGCCGATGCGCTTCAGCAGCACCAGACGCACCCGCCCGCCCAGCACCTTCTTATCGATACGCATGTGCTCGAGGAGGGTCGCGGGCGTGACCGAGGGGATGTGCGTCGGCAGTCCGGCCAGTTCCACCAGCCGTCGCACCCGTTCGGCCGCCTGCGCATCCAGTAGCCCGCACTCACGCGACATGGCCGCGGCCATCGTCAGACCCGCGCCGACCGCCTCCCCGTGCAGCCACTCCCGGTAGGCGGTCGCTGACTCGGCAGCGTGCCCGAACGTATGGCCGAGGTTGAGCAGCGCGCGCTCGCCGTGTTCATGCTCGTCGCGGCCGACGATTGCCGCCTTGATCTGGCAGGAGCGCACGATGATATGGGCCAGGGCGCGCGGCTCGCGCGCCAGCAGCGCCTCCAGATGCGCCTCGAGCCACGCAAAGAGCTCCGCATCGCAGATCAGGCCGTACTTGATCACCTCGGCGAGCCCGGCGCGCAGCTCCCGGCCCGGCAGCGTGCTCAGCGTGCTCGTATCACACACGACCAAGTGCGGCTGGTGAAAGGCACCGATCAGGTTCTTGCCACCGGGGTGATTGACCGCCGTCTTGCCGCCCACCGCGGAATCTACCTGTGCGAGTAGCGTCGTTGGCACTTGCACGAACGCCACGCCGCGCTGATAGCAGGCGGCGACAAAGCCGGCCAGGTCTCCGACTACGCCGCCACCCAGGGCGAGCACCGCCCCGTCGCGGCCGAAGCGGTTCGCGACCAGCACATCGAGCACGCGTGCCGCATTGGCGAGGGTCTTGTGTGCCTCACCATCGGGGAGCAGGACCTCGACGATGCGGCGCTCACCCAGGCCTGCGCGCAGCGCGCGCAGGTAAAGCGGAGCCACGGTTGTGTTGCTGACAACGAGCACGTCGCGCGCCAAGAGGGCAGTGAAGCTCGGCGGACGCTCGAGCAACCCGGCATCGATGAGGATCGGGTAACTGCGGGTTCCGAGTTCGACGTTCAGAGTATCCACTTCGGCTCGCACGACGCGGCAGCGGGCGCAGGATCGGGGCTGAGTATACGTGAGCGCCCGCAGGGACGAGGCTGAGCGCGCCGCGGCGGCTCCTTCAGGCCGCCGGCCCCGCAAGCTCGCGCAGGATGCTCTCCGCGACGTGCTGCACCCGCCGGCCGTCGGTACTGACGGTGAAGTCGGCGATCTCCGCGTAGAGCGGCGCGCGGGCATCCATGAGCTGGCCGAGCCGCGCGGCGGCATCCCCCTGCGCGAGCAGTGGCCGGTTGCGGCCGTAGCGCACGCGGTGCGCCTGCTGGGCGACCGAGGTCTGTAGGTACACCACCCAGCCGCGCGCGCCCAGGTGACGGCGGTTCTCCGGCATGAGCACCGCGCCGCCCCCGGTGGCGAGCACGATGTTCTCGAGGACCGTAAGTGCCTCAATCGCCTCGCATTCGCGCTGGCGAAAACCCGCCTCGCCCTCCTTCTCGAAGATGAACGGGATGTCCACGCCCGTGCGGCGCTCGATTTCCGCATCGCTGTCGTAGAAGCTCAGGCCGAGCGTGCGCGCCACGTAACGGCCGACGGCCGTCTTGCCCGAACCCATCGGGCCGATCAGAAAGACGCTGGTTCTGCCGCGCATGCGTGCAGGATACCTAAAACGCTGCGGCCGCCTGTAAAGGCGGCCGCGGCTCTCATCAGCGAGGGACTGAAGAGCGTCAGTTCAGGACGTTGACGCCTTCATGCACGATCTTCGGGGTGATGAAGATCATGAGCTCATCCTTGTCATCGGTGTGCTGGGTCTGCCTGAAGAGGATACCGAGCACTGGGATGTCGCCAAGGTAGGGCACCTTGGTGTCATCCTCGCGCTGCGTGGTCGAGAGGATGCCGCCGAGCACTACGGTCTGCCCATCGTTCACCAACACCTGGGTCGCGATCTCGCGCGTGTTGATCGAGGGCACGTTCACACCGCCCGAGGCCACGACCACCGTGCCCACGTTGTCGTCACGCACGTCGAGGTCGAGGATGATGCGGTTGTCGGGGGTGATTTGCGGTGTGACCTTGAGGGACAGCACGGCCTTCTTGAACTGAATGGTGGTCGCGCCGCTTGAGGCCGACTGCTGGTAGGGAATTTCCACACCCTGCTCGATCGTCGCCTCCTTCTGGTTGGCGGTGATGACGCGCGGCGAGGAGATGATGTTCGCCTGCGTCTCGGCCTGCGCCGCCGACAGCTCCAGATCGACAATGTAGTTGTTGCCCAGGATACCCAGCGCCCAGGAGCCCGCCGGACTGCTGACCGGCAGATTAACGTTGTAGCGATTGGCCGCCGCGGTGCCGGTCGGCACCGAGATCGGGTAGACGCTGCCGGTGCTCTGCACGTTGCTGATCGCCGAGCTCATCATCTGATCGGTGCCGGCCGCGGTGCCCGTGGTCGTCACGAGACCGGTCTGGCCGTTCTTCTGGAAGTTGGTGAAGCCGAAGCGCGCGCCAAGATCGCGCTCGAAGTCGTTATTCACGATCACGATACGTGCCTCGATCTGCACCTGCCGCACCGGAATGTCGAGCGTTGCGACCAGGCGGCGGATGTCCGTGAGCCGGTCGGTGGTGTCCTGCAAGAGCAGAGTATTGGTCCGCTCATCCACCGCGACGCTGCCGCGTGCCGAGAGCAGCGAGTTGGTCTGCGTCTTGATCAGCGCCGCCATGTCAGCGGCCTTGGCGTAGTTCACCTGCAGGTACTCGGAGCGCAGGGGCGCGAGCTCCTGCACTTCCTTGTGGGCGGCCAATTCCGCCTTCTCGCGCGCAGCCAGTTCGGCCTGCGGTGCGACGATGATGACGTTGTCCTGGCGGCGCTTGTCCAGGCCCTTGGTGCGCAGCACGATGTCGAGCGCCTGATCCCACGGCACATTCTGCAGGCGCAGCGTGACGTTGCCGCTCACCGAGTCGCTCACCACGATGTTCTGGCCGCTCGCATCCGCCAGCAGCTGCAGCACCGCACGGGTCTCGATGTCCTGGAAGTTCAGCGTCAGCCGCTCGCCGGTGTACACCGGCTTGTCCTCAGGCGCATTGGCGGCCTTGTGGCGCGGCGCCACTTCCACCACGTACTGGTCGTCGGACTGGTAGGCGAGCTGTTCATAGTCACCGTTGGCCGCGATCGAGATACGCGCCCCGTTACCGGCGCGCGTCACATCGAAGCTGCTCACCGGAGTGCCGTAGTCGCTCGCATCGTAGCGGCGGATCAGGTTGGGCGGCACGGCCGCATCGCCGAAGTCCACGACGATCTGATTGCCGACCTGGTGCAGGTTGATGTGCGTATGCGGATCGGAGAGCTTGACGATTACGCGACCGGCGCCATCGGCGCTGCGCCGGAAGTCGATGGCGCGCAGTTCGCGCACTCCGCCGCTGCTGATCGGCGCCGCGGGGCCCGGTGCGGCCGCCACCGCCGCCGCGGAAGCGGCGTTCGTGCCCCCGAGCAGCACGATGATGTTGTTACCCTCCACGCGCGTGTCGTAAGGCACGAGCTTGTCGAGGTTCAGCACCAGGCGGGTGCGATCCTTGGTCTCGGCCGCGAGAATGGTGTCCAGGCCCGAGGCGTGCACGTCGATGCGCCGCGAGGGCAGCGCGAGCGTGGTGTTGGGCAGGTCAAAGGAGATGCGCGCCGGATTATCGATGGTGAAGGACACCGGCTGCGTCGCCGGGCCCGACAGGCGCATGGTGAGTTGCAGCTGCTGCCCGGTGAGGGGCTGCACATCGATGGCTTGCAGCGCGGGTTGATCCGCGGCCAGCGCAGGTGCTCCCGGGAGCATGCCGAGTACTCCTACAAGCACGAGGGCCGTGCCGAGGAGACGATTCATCAGGCGATGGCGTTGCATTCTTAAGAACTCCCTGCTGGACCTTACTCGTTCAAGGCAAGCGCAGCGGGGCGCTCCATGTACCCGCCGAGGCTGTCCGGAACGATTTCAACAACACTGATTTTCGAAGGGCTGATCTCGGTGATCTTGCCTTCGGCCTGGCCGATGTGGTTGCCCGTGGTGACACGGTGCACCAGCCCGTCCTTGGTCTGCACCAGGCCGTAGATCGAGCTGCCCAGACGCAGCGTGCCGACCATCTTCAAGGTATCGAGCGAATACTGCTCGAGAAACTCGCGGTTGCGTTTCTGGTCGGGCCGCACACCGGCAAGACCGGCGCCCGAGCCGGGGCTGCTCGGCAGAAACGGCGAGCGCAGATCCGCGGCGGCGTACACGAAGGTTTCGTACGGCTTGATCTCCGGCAGCGGCTCAACCCGTCCGCCCGGTTCCTTTTTGGTGTCTTCCACGAAGCGCTGCAGCTCATCGTCGGCGCTCGAACACGCCGTGAGGAGGGCGTAGCCGATGCACACCACGGCCGCGCACGTGAGGCGAAATCCGCTTCGGTATGAGGGCTTATGCATAGGTAAGTACCGCAGTCATGCCGTTCATTTTCTCAGCCGCCCGCCGGCCTGTGGGGAGCGCTCTTGGCCTTCTCGGCCTCGCCCGCGGCGATCTCATCCTCGTCCATGTAGCGGTAGGTCTTCGCCGTGAGCTCGAGGGACAACTGGTCGTAGGCGTCCTTGCTGTCCGGCTTGATGTCGATGTCGTGCAGCGTGACGATGCGTGGCAGGGCCGCGATGCCGCTCACGAACTCGCCGAACTGATGATAGCTGCCGGTGAGACGGATCTTGATCGGCAGCTCCGCGTAAAAGTCTTTCTTCTGCTCCGGCTGGGGCTGGAACAGTTTCTCCTGCAATCCGGCCGCAAGACCGGTCTGGGAGATGTCGACCAGGAGACTGGGCACCTCGGTCTTACCCGGCAGCTGGCGCAGCAGGGCGCCGAAGGAGCGCTCGATGTCCTTCAGCTGCTGCTTGTACTGCTCCAAATTGACCGCCTTCGCGTGCTTCTCGCGAAACTCCTGGCGCAGCTGCTGCTCCTGGGCGGCGAACTGTTGCAGGCGCGGGCGCTGCTCGTTCCACACCAGCAGGTAAATGAGCACGCCGGAGACTACGACGAAGGCGAGCAGGACCGCGCCGGCGAGTACCGGCAGGGGCCAGCGGCCCGGGTCGCGCGGATCCAGTGAGCGCAGCTCCTCGAGTATGTTCATTGCTGCGCTCCCGTGCTGCCGAGGCTCGCTTTGCGGATCTTGCCCTTGGCGGCGCGTGCGCCGTTGCTGTCCGGGCTTGCCGTCGTGACCTGCTGGGCGGTCAGGGTGAAACTCGAGCCGGGGCCGGAGCCCTTGGTGGTCTGCACCACTTCGAGCGCCGGACTGCGCAGCCACTGTGAGCCGTCGATGTTGCGCATGAAGGAGGACACGCGCGTACTTGACTGCGCGATGCCGTCGAACTTCAGCGTGGTGCCACTCTGCTTGATCGCCGTCAAATACACGCCCTCGGGCAGGGTGCGTACGATCTCATCGAACACGTGCACGATCTCCGGGCGCGAGCGCTGCAGCTTCTCGATGATCTCCATGCGCGCGATGTACTTTTGCTTGGCGGTCTCGAGGTTGTTGATCTCCTCGTTTTCCTTGTCGAGCTTCTTGATCTGCGCGCGCAGCAGCTCGTTGCGGTGTTGCTGCGCGTCGATCATCTGCCCGTACATAAGGTAGGCGGCGAAGGCTGTGACGCCGGCCGCCACCGCGGCGGCACCGAGCGCCACGAGGAATTTGAGCTTGCGCTCCTTGCGTTTGCTTTCCCGGTGGGGAAGCAGGTTTATGCGTGGCATATCAGTCAAAACTCCGCAGTGCGAGGCCGCACGCCGTCAGTAGTGCGGTGGCATCACGTTGCACCGCCTGCGCCTTGGCGCGCGAGGACAGCTTCATCTGACCGAGCGGGTCGCCCTTCTCGGCGGAGATGCCGACGCGGCTGGAAATCACTTCCGCCACCCCGGGGATGTTGGCGCAACCGCCACACACCAGGATCTTCTCGGGCTGTTCGCGTCCGGAGCCGGAGGCCAGATAGAACTGCAGCGAGCGGCTCACCTGCTGCGTCATGTCATCGATGAACGGATCGAGCACCTCGGACTGATAGTTGCCCGGCAGACCGCCTTCCTTCTTGGCACGGCCGGCCTCTTCCATCGCCAGCCCGTAGGTGCGCATGATCTCCTCGGTGAGCTGCTGCCCGCCGAAAGCGAAGTCGCGCGTGTACACCACTTTGAGGTTGCGCAGCACGCTGAAGGTGGTACTGCTCGCGCCGAAGTCGACCACCGCGATGGTGCGATCGATGCCGCCATCGGGCATCTGGTGCGTCATGAGTTTGCAGGCGTTCTCGAGCGCGAACGCCTCGACATCTACGATCTTGGCGGTGAGTCCGGCGGCCTTCACGGCCGCCTGGCGCTGCTCGACGTTCTCGGTGCGCGTCGCCACCAGCAATACGTCGTTGCTGTCCGGATCCTTATCATTTGGTCCGAGGACTTCGTAGTCGTAACTGACCTCATCCATCGGAAAGGGGATGTACTGATCGGCCTGCATCTCCACCTGCGCCTCAAGATCACCCGAGCGCAGCGCGCGCGGCATCTGGATCACCTTGGTGATCGCCGCATCACCGGAGATTGCGACGGCCACCTCGCCGCTCTTGGCGCCGGCGCGTTTGACCGCGCGGCGGATTGCCTCACCGACCGCCTCCGCATCCACGATCGCCTTCTCGTTTATCGCGTTCTGGGGCGTGGGCTCGGCCGCATAGGCCTCCACCCGATACTGGCCGCCCGCCATGGCGAGCTCAATGAGCTTCACCGAGGACGTGGTTATGTCAAGTCCCAGCAGGGGGCGGTACTTACGCTGCAGCAGCAACATTTTTATTTCCTTTTCAGGACATTACGCCTGAAATGACCACCCTGTATTAAACTCAGGCGCACTATATATCAGCGCAAAGTTAAATTGAACGTGAGAGGCCTCACGGATGCGCACGGTACCCGCAGTGGCTTGTAGCGGACCGCCGACAGCGTCACGTACGCCACATTTAGCGGCGTATGGCATCAACGATTGCGGCGGCGATCGGTCCAAGTTTCCCTGGGGACGCGCGAAGCGTTACGGCAGTACGGGGGCAGGCAGTGCGAGGGGGTGAGTCGGTTGAACTGCGACTTCCTGCGCGTGACCCGTCGCAGCGGAGTGCGTTAACGTTCGAACCGGCAACCCCGCTGTCATAGGTACGTGCGTCCCGTAGACCGGAGGCTTTGCGTCCCCACCTTTCGGTGAGTTTGCCCTGAATCGGCCGGTACTATGCATAGCCCCCGCAGGGAGCGCAAGCGGAGAGAGTTGGTTTCTGTGAAATGGAATTACTTTCGAGTTTTGGCGGCAATCACCGGCAGTGTGATGCTCATCACACTTCTGGGGGCGTACGCGCTGGCGTGCAGTTACGTGTACCTGGTGCCCTCGCTTCCCTCGATCGAATCGATGCGCAACGTCGAACTGCAGGTGCCGCTGCGCGTCTATACGCGCACCGGTGCGCTCATCGCGCAGATTGGCGAGCAGCGACGCATCCCGGTCACCTACGACCAGATTCCTGAGCTCGTCAAACACGCCTTCCTCGCCGCCGAGGACGAGCGCTTCTTCGAGCATCACGGCATCGACTACTTCGGCGTGGTACGCGCGGTGCTCGTCGATGTGGTGTCCGGAGATAAGACGCAAGGCGCGAGCACGATCACGATGCAGGCGGCGCGCAACATGTTCCTCAGTCTGGATAAGACCGCGCGGCGCAAGCTGCAGGAAACCTTCGTCACCTACCGCATGGAGCACGAGTTCAGCAAGCAGGAGATCTTCGGCCTGTACCTGAACGTCATCTTCTTCGGGCAGCGCGCCTACGGGGTCGCCGCCGCCGCCGAAGCCTTCTTTGGCAAGACGCTCGACAGGCTCGACGTGGCCGAAGCGGCGACCATCGCCGGCTTACCCAAGGCGCCCTCGCGCTATAACCCGATCACCGATCCGCAGGCCGCCACCGGCCGGCGCGCCTACGTGCTGCGGCGTATGCGTGAACTGGGTTTTATCGATCCCGCCACCGCGGAGGCGGCCAACAAGGAACCGATGGAAGCGCGCGCGCACGCGCCGCTCTTTGACGTCGAGGCGCCCTACGTCGCGGAGATGGCACGCCTCGAGCTGCGCCAGCGCTTTGGCCCGAGTGCCGAAAGCGCCGGCTACAAGGTCTACACCACCATCGACGGACGGCTGCAGGCGGATGCCAACCGCGCCGTGCGTGTCGGGCTTATCGAGTACGACCGTCGCCACGGCTGGCGCGGACCGGCCGGGCACGTCGAGCTGCCCGCGCACGGCGAGCCGGACTACGATGGCCTGGTGGATGAGTACGCCGCGATCGGCAATCTCTCCCCCGCCATCGTCCTCGCCGTGGCGGACAAGAGCGCGCGCGCTTACGTGAAGTCCTTGGGTCCCGTCGAGATCGACTGGGAGGGGCTGTCGTGGGCGCGCAAGGAGCTGCGCAACGAAACGGTCGGCCCGGCGCCGAAGGAGGCCGCGCAGGTCCTCACGCGCGGGGACGTCATCTACGTGGTCGCTGACGGCAAGGGCCACGCGCAGCTCGGTCAGATTCCTGAAGCGCAAAGCGCGCTCGTGGCGCTCGACCCGAATGACGGCAGCATCGTTGCGCTGGTCGGGGGGTTTGACTACTTCACGAACAAGTACAACCGCGTGACGCAGGCGCGGCGCCTGCCCGGCTCAGGCTTCAAGCCCTTCCTGTACTCAGCGGCGCTCGAGCACGGCTTCACCCCGGCGAGCGTGATCCTGGATGCGCCGATCGTGCTCGACGGCAACGGCAACGAGGACTCGTGGCGCCCGGAGAACGTTGAGCGCGAGTTCGGCGGTCCCACGCGCATGCGCGAGGCGCTGGTGCACTCGCGCAACCTGGTCTCGATCCGCATCCTCAAGGAGATCGGCATCCAGGCCGCGATCGACTATGTCCCGCGCTTCGGCTTCGATGCGAAGACGCTGCCGCACGATCTGACGATGGCGCTGGGCACGATGGAGGTGACGCCGCTGGATCTGGCTGCCGCCTATGCGGTGTTCGCCAACGGCGGCTACCGCGTGCAGCCGTACTTCATCGAGCGCATCGAGGATGGCGCCGGCCAGGTCGTGTGGCGGGCCGCCCCGCGCCGCGTCTGCCCGCAATGCGAGCAGGCCGCCGCCCCCGGGGTGCCGGGGGAACCGGGCGCGCAGGCGGTGCGCGTCGCCGATGCCACGCAGGGGGAGCCGGCGCCCTTGCCGCCGCAGGAGGTCGCCCCGCGCGTCATCACGGCGCAGAACGCCTACGTCATGGACGACATGATGGCGGATGTCATCAAGCGCGGCACTGGCGTGCGCGCGCGCTCGCTTAACCGCGGCGACATCGCCGGCAAGACCGGCACGACCAACGAGGCCAAGGACACCTGGTTCAACGGCTTTACGCCTTTTCTGGTGGCCACTGTGTGGGTGGGTTTCGACCAGGAGCGCCCGCTCGGGGAGGCCGAGGAGGGCGCGCACACGGCGCTCCCCATCTGGATCAACTTCATGGGCGAGGCGCTCAAGGGGGTCACCGAAGAGCACCGTCCGATGCCCGATGGGATCGTGACCTTGCGCATCTCACCGGAGACCGGCACCCTCGTGAGCGCGGAGAATCCCAACGGCTTGCCGGAGATTTTCATGGCGGATCATCTGCCCTCGGCCGAGGATGCGGCGGCGGTGGCACAGGGCCAGCAGGCCCAGGCGAGCGGCGAACCGATCTTCTGAACGCGATGAGAGTGAAGCGACACGCGACGCGCGGCGACAACCTGCGGCGCGCTCTGGCGCAGGAAGCCGCGCGCATCATGGCCGAGCACGGCATCCGCGACTTCCTGGTCGCCAAGCGCAAGGCCGCCGAGCGCCTCGGCGTCAGTGACGGCGCGGCGCTCTTGCCGAAAAACAGCGAGATCGAGGATGCGCTCGCCGCCTACCAGCGCCTCTTCGGCGGCGCCTCGCACCTGCAGGCGCTGCACGCGCAGCGCAGCGCCGCGCTCTCGGCCATGCGCTACCTGCGCGAATTTGAGCCGCGTCTGGTGGGCGCGGTGCTCTCGGGCACGGCGACCGAACACTCCGGGGTGCAGTTGCACCTCTTCGCCGATCGGGCCGAGTCGGTGACGCTGAAGCTGATCGATCGGGGCATCCCGCACGAAGTGACCGAGCGGCGCGTAAAACTCAATGCCGAACGCATCCGCGCCTTTCCCGGGTTGCGCTTTGAGATGGACGATCAGTCGATCGAAGCCACGGTGTTTCCCCCCGAGGGCATCCGCCAGGCGCCGGTGAGCCCGGTGGACGGGCGGCCGATGCGCCGCGCCAACGCACTCGAAGTGGAGGCGCTGCTCGAGCGCTCCTAGCGTTCCGGCGCACGCTCCCCCTCAACGGGTGCCGGGAGGAGCGCTCGACGGACACCCCCGGCCGCGGCGCGCGGCGGCGCCTCAGGTGCGTTTCTTGATGTCCACGTAATCGCGTCGCGTCGGCCCGGTGTACAGCTGCCGCGGTCGACCGATGCGCATGGCCGGATCGGAAATCATCTCCTGCCAGTGCGCCACCCAGCCGACGGTGCGCGCGATCGCGAACATCACCGTGAACATCGAGCGCGGGATACCGATCGCGCTGTAGATGACCCCCGAGTAGAAGTCGACATTCGGGTAGAGCTTGCGCTCGACGAAGTACTCGTCCTTGAGCGCGATCTCCTCGAGGCGCAGTGCGAGCTCGAGCAGCGGGTTGTCGCTGCGCCCGAGCTGCGCGAGCACCTTGTGGCACATTTCGCGGATGATTTGGGCGCGCGGGTCGAAGTTCTTGTAGACGCGGTGCCCGAATCCCATGAGGCGGAAGTGGCTCGACTTGTCCTTGGCCATCGCCAGGAACTTCGGGATGTTGTCCGCCGTGCCGATCTGCTCGAGCATCGCCAGCACCGCCTCGTTCGCGCCGCCGTGCGCCGGGCCCCAAAGTGCCGAGACTCCCGCGGAGATCGCCGCGTAGGGGTTCGCGCCGGTGCTGCCGGCGAGACGCACCGTCGAGGTGCTGGCGTTCTGCTCGTGATCCGCGTGCAGCACGAACAGCAGATCGAGCGCCTTCGCCGCGATGGGGTCGAGCTTGTAGGGCTCGCAGGGCACGGCGAACAGCATGCTGAGCACGTTCCCCGCGTAATCCAGATCGTTGCGCGGATAGATGAACGGCTGCCCGAGAGAGTGCTTGTGCGCGGCGGCGGCGATGGTCGGGATCTTGGCGATGATGCGGTGGGAGAAGATCTCGCGGTGGCGCGGATTATGGATGTCCATCGTGTCGTGATAGAACGCCGACATCGAGGCCACCACGCCCGAGACCATCGCCATCGGATGCGCGTTGTGGTGAAAGGCATTGAAAAAGCGCAGCAGCCACTCGTTGATCATCGTGTGATAACGGATGTTGCCGGTGAACTCCAGCAGCTGCTTCGCCGTCGGCAGCTCCCCGATCAGCAGCAGGTACGCCACTTCCATGAAGGAGCTGCGCTCAGCCAGCTGCTCGATCGGGTAGCCACGGTAGAGCAGCACGCCCGCATCGCCGTCGATGAAGGTGATGCGGCTCTCGGTGGCCGCCGTCGCGCCGAACCCCGGGTCGTAGGTAAAGACATCCAGGTCCCGGTAGAGGTTCGCGATGTCGAGCGCTGCCGGCCCCAAGGTCCCCTCGCGCACGGGCAGTTGCGCGCTCGCCCCGGTGGCGCGGTCGCTGAGCTCGAATGTTGGCCCGCTCTTCTCAGTCATTTCCGCCGCTGCTTTCCGTGTGGGCAGGATGCATGGGCACGCCACGTGACGCCGGTGGCGCGTGCACGCGGGAGGTTTACATGGTCCGTGCGCCGAATCAAGGCAGGCCCGGTCCTACTCGCTAGTAGGATCGAGCTCCTCCCGTCGGGTACGTCGCGCATCGTCTCAATGGAGGACGGCGGCGCGCGCTCGCGGGAAAATAGCGCGCGAGGCACGGAGTGCGGCTGGCGCGCAAAGGGCATCGAGAAACCAGGCGGGACACCCAGCGGGCAGGGCGTTCCCACGACGCTGCGTCGCGGAAGTCGATCCGATTGAAAGTGCGCGGCGAGGACCGCCCGGGAGACGCGTTACTTTGCGCCCGCGGCGGCGTACTTCTTGCGGAACTTGTCCACGCGGCCGGCCGTGTCGACGATCTTCTGCTTGCCCGTATAGAAGGGGTGGCAGTTCGAGCACACTTCGACCTGCAGGTCATGGCCCAGGGTCGAGCTCGTCCTGAACGTGTTGCCGCAGGTGCAGCTCACGGTGATCTCTTTGTATTCGGGGTGGATCGCGGCTTTCATGGCGGGCTCACAGCGTTCGGAGGAAGGGGCGTACCGCTTTATGGGGGGCGGCCACCGAAGTTAAAGGGCGCGGGAGTTTAGCGGCAGTGTCGCGTCCCCTCAAGGTCCCTGCCGCCGCAGCTACCCCCAGCGGCGGTTCCTTATCCACAGAAGCTGTGGACAACTCTGTGGACTACGCTTGCCGCAGGGCCGCGTTTTCGCGGCCAGATTGCATATTTGTTACCTTGATCAAAAAATGAGCAGGCAATTTTAAGTTGTTTCTTCAATGAGTTACCGGGTTCTTGTGGAGCGTCTTGACCGGTTTGGCTCGTAATTCACTCATTCTTGGGCTGGGCCGCCGGACCCTGTGAATAAAGCCGCGGAGTTGCCTGCGCCCGCCTCAGGGACAGTGATTGACAACGCAGAATCCTCGGCGGTTTGCGGATTTTCTGCCATAAAAAGGAGCAACGCCTCGTTCAGAAAGCGCAGTCCCAGTGCACTCGGGCGGTACCCGCGAGCGGTGCCGAGTACGAGGCCGCGCTCCAGGGCAAGCGCGAGCGGTGCCGCGATGTGTTCCAGGCTCAACCCGGTGCGCGCACTGAACAGTTCCGCGGTGAATCCCTCGCACAGCCGCAGTGCATTGAGCATGAACTCGAACGGCAGCTCGCGTGCGGGGATGCGGTGGCGCACCGGTTGCGCATCCGAGGCCAGGTAGCGGCGCGGCTCGCGCGGCTGTGTTGTGCGCACGATCATCCCACGCGGCGCCAAGGTGAGCTTGCCGTGCGCGCCGGCGCCCACGCCGAGGTAATCCCCGAACGTCCAATAATTGAGATTGTGCCGGCACTGGCGGCCGCTGCGCGCGTAGGCGGACACCTCGTACTGCGCGTAACCGGCCGCTGCGAGCTGCTGGGCGCACTCGCTGAGCATCTCTGCGGCCGCATCGTCATCGGGCAACGCGGGTGGTTGCGCTGCGAACACGGTGCCTGGTTCGAGCGTGAGCTGGTAGTGAGAGACGTGTGCAGGCTCAAGCGCGAGCGCCTCGGTGAGGTCGTGCAGCGCCGCGTTCACGTCCTGTCCAGGCAGCGCGTACATCAGATCGAGATTGAAGTTGCCGAGTCCGGCCGCGTGCAACTCGGCGGCGGCGGTGCGCGTCTCGGCCGGCGAATGGATGCGCCCGAGCGCGGCTAATCGCGCCGCATCGAAACTCTGCGCGCCGAGGGAGACGCGGGTAACGCCCGCGGCGCGGTACTCGCCAAATACACCGCGCTCGATGGTGCCGGGGTTGGCTTCCAGCGTGACCTCGGCATCCGCGGCCAGTTGCAGATGCGCGCGCGCGCTCTCGAGCACCCGTCCGATGGCACGGGGCGAGAACAGGCTCGGGGTACCGCCGCCGAAGAACACCGTGCCCACTTCGCGCCCCCTCACCCCGGGGGCCTGCGCGGCAAGATCGCGCCCCAGGCGCTGCACGTAGGCCTCCTCGGCGAGTTCGCCGTGCAGCGTGTAGGAATTGAAATCGCAATACGGGCACTTGCGCACGCACCAGGGAAAGTGCACGTAGAGCGACAGCGGCGGTGGGGCGAGCGCGGACATGGGCGGTCAGGAGAGCGCCTCAGCGCAGCTCGGCAAGAAACCTCAGGATCCAGCCATTCACCTCACGCGGCCGCTCCATCTGCATCATGTGTCCGGCCTCAGAGAGCATGGCGACGCCGCGCACGTCGCTGTATTGCTGCTGCAGTGCCCCGAGCGGATCATCGCCGTGCCACGCCTCCAGGTCACAGTCGCGTTCGCTGCCGATGAAGTAGAACGGCACGGTGTTTTTCACGCCCTCAAAGCGCCGCCGCTGCGCCCAGCGCAGATCCATGGCGCGATACCAGTTCAGGCCGCCGGTAAAGCCCGTACGCGCGTACTCGCTGATGAAGAATTCCATCTCCAGCTCCGTGAGCCAATGCCACGGCAGCGGCGGCGCCAGCGGCAAGGCGTCCAGGTAGCTCGTGCCGGGCGGGTGTTTCCACACGTCCAGGTAGTGATAATCCCCGCTGAGGGCATAGAACACCCGGGTGAGAAACTCGCGTGGGTGCGCGTTCAAGGCCTCATCGGCAGGACCGGGTGGCTCGAAATAGTGGATGTGATCGAAATGATCCTGTGCCCAGCTCGCCGCCTCGCGCAGCGGGGCGAGCTGCGGGTTGTGCGGCGTGGCCGGATTCTCCAGCCCGATGATGGCCCGCAGCCGCTCGGGTGAGCGGAACGCTAAGTCGTAGATGGCAAACACGCCGAAATCCAGCCCGATGAACACCGCGCACTGCTCACCCAGGTGATCCAGGAGTCCGGTGAGATCCCCGACCGTGTGCTCGATGTCGTAGGCGGCGGCGGCGGCCGGTGCTTCGGTCTGTCCCATGCCGCGCATGTCAGGGGCGATGACGCGCCAGCCCGCGGCGGCGATGGCCGGGATCTGATGCCGCCAGGAAAACCACAGGTGCGGAAAGCCGTGACACAGGATGACGAGCGGGCCTTCGCCCTGCTCCACGTAATGCATGCGGATGCCGTTGATCTGCGCGTGGCGGTGCGTCCAGTCACCCATCGGTTGAGCCTGCATGCCGGTACCGCTCACTCCGCGTTCTGCACCTGCTCACGCATCTGCTCGATGAGCACCTTCATGTCCACCGCGCTGCGCGTGGTTTCCAGATCCTGTGATTTCGAGGACAGGGTGTTCGCCTCGCGGTTCAGCTCCTGCATCAGAAAATCCAGCCGTCGCCCGGCAGGCTCGTTGCCCGCGATCACGCGGCGCACCTCGGCGATGTGGCCGCTGAGGCGCTCGAGCTCCTCGTCCACGTCCAGACGCTGCAGCAGGATCGCGAGCTCCTGCTCGAGCCGCTCCGGGTCGGCGCTGGCGGCAAGCTCCGCCAGGCGCTCCGTGAGGCGTGCGCGCATGCGCGCGTGCACTTCCGGCAGCCGCGCGCGCACGTCCGCCACCAGCGCTTCGAGCCCCGCGCAGCGCTGCCCGAGCAGCTCGCGCAGCCGCAACCCCTCGCGCGCACGCGCCGCGACCAGCTCATCGAGCGTTGCGCCGAAGACGGCATAGGCGGCGGCGAGAAGTTCGTCCCCGACTGCGGACTCATCGCGCACCACACCCGGCCAGCGCAGCACGTCGAGCGCGTTCACCGCCGCAGCCTGCGGCATCGTGCGCGCGACCACGTGCACCGCGGCGAGCAGACGCTCGAGTGCGGCACTGTCGATCTCCAGTGCCGCGGCGGCGCCGACCACCGGACGACGATAGTTGAGACTGCAGTCGACCTTGCCGCGGCGCAGCTGCTTGGCAAGACGCGCCCGCAGTTCGCCTTCGGCCCCGCGCAGTTCATCCGGCAAGCGCAGGCTCGCTTCAAGAAAGCGGTGATTGACGCTGCGCAGCTCGCACACCAGCGTGCCCCACGCTCCGGTGGCCTCGCGGCGGGCGAAGCCCGTCATGCTCGCGATCATTTGCTGCTGTCCGTCCGGCCAGAGTGCCGCAGAACGCCCCCAAGGAGGCGCGGCCTCTTTCGGGCCGCGCCGCTACGCTCGTGCGCCGCACAGGTGATATAAAGTGCAGCTAAGTCTAACAGATACATGGATTTGTTCTTTGCGGGTGGAAAGTGCCGACATCAGCCTGCTGGGCGGGCGCGAGGAGAACCAGGACCGGGTGAGCGCCGCCGTCGCCGAGCATGCGGGGCTGCTCGTGGTGGTCGATGGCATGGGCGGCCACGCCGACGGTGCCCGCGCCGCGCAGGTGACGCAGCAGGTCATCACCGAGGCGTTTTGGCACACGCCGCAGCCGCTGTTTGATCCGCTCGGCTTTCTGCATCTGGCATTCGGGCGCGCCCACGAAGCAGTGGTCAAGCTCGGCGTGCAGCTGCCGCTCGAGCAGCGCCCGCGGGCGACCTGCGCGGTGTGTCTGGTGCAGCAGCACGCGAGCTGGTGGGCGCACGTGGGTGACAGTCGCCTCTATCACGTGCGCGGCGCGGCACTCGTGGCGCGCAGTCGCGATCACAGTCACGTCGAGCTGCTCTTGCGCGAGGGCCTGATCAACGCCGAGCAGGCGCACCATCACCCCATGCGCAATTTCGTCGAATGCTGCCTCGGTGGGGACCCCATCCTGCCGGAGATGTCCTTAACGCGGCGGCGGCCGATCCAGCCGAACGACGTGCTGCTTGTGTGCACCGACGGCTTCTGGGGCAGCCTTAAGGATGAGGAGATCGTTGCCGAGATGGGCACGCCCGGCGCGTTGCGCGCGAAGCTCCTGAAGCTCGGGGAGCGCGCGGTCCAGCGCGCCGGCAACGGCAGCGACAACACCTCCGCGGCGGCGCTGCGCTGGCTCGGGGATTAGCACGCCCATGGGCCGACCCTCAGGACGCGCCGCCGATGAGTTGCGCCCCGTGCGCTTCGCGCGTCGCCACACCAAGCACGCGGAAGGTTCAGTGCTCGTGGAGTTCGGCGACACCCAGGTGTTGTGCACGGCGAGCGTCGAGGACACGGTGCCCGCGTTCCTGCGCGGCAAAGCCCAGGGGTGGATCACCGCTGAGTACGGCATGCTGCCGCGCGCGACGCACACGCGTACCGCGCGCGAAGCGGCGCGCGGCCGCCAGAGCGGGCGCACGCAGGAGATCCAGCGCCTCATCGGACGCTCGTTGCGCGCCGTGGCGGATCTGAAGGCCCTCGGGGAACGCACCATCACGCTCGACTGCGACGTGTTGCAGGCGGATGGGGGCACGCGCACCGCGGCTATCACCGGGGGCTTCGTGGCGCTCGCGGAGGCCTGCGAGCAGCTGGTGCGCCGCCGCTTGATCCCCGCGAGCCCTCTGCACGGGCAGGTGGCCGCAGTATCGGTCGGCATCTGCGGCGGCGTCGCGGTGCTGGATCTGGACTACGACGAGGACTCCCAAGCCGAGACCGACATGAACGTCGTCATGAACAACGGGGGCGGCTTCGTGGAAGTGCAGGGCACTGCCGAGGGCCATGCGTTCCGCCGCCACGAGCTCGATGCGCTGCTCAATCTCGCCGCCGAGGGCATCGGCACACTCTTCCAGCTGCAAGCGCAGGTTCTGAATCGGCCGTGACGCGGATCGTGCTCGCGAGCAGCAATCCTGGGAAGCTGCGCGAGCTGGCGGCGCTGCTGGCACCGCTGCGTCTGGAACTTATCAGCCAGGGCGAGCTGGGCATCGCAGCGCCCGAGGAAACTGGCACCACGTTCCGCGAGAATGCGTTGCTCAAGGCGCGCGCCGCCGCGCGGCAGTCGGGTCTGCCGGCTCTTGCGGATGACTCCGGGCTTGAGGTGGATGCCCTGGGCGGACGCCCCGGGGTGGGCTCGGCCCGCTATGCCGGCGCGGCGGCGAGCGATACTGCGAACCTCGAGCGGCTGCTGCGGGAACTTGCGGCGGTCCCGGCCGCGGAGCGCCGTGCGCGCTATCAGTGCGTCATCGCCTGCGTGCGCAGCGCCGAGGATGCGCAGCCCCTGATCGCGACGGGAACCTGGGAGGGACACATCGCGCACGTGCCCGGCGGCAGCGGCGGCTTCGGCTACGACCCGCTGTTCGTGCCGGCGGGGGAGACGTGCACCGCAGCCCAGCTTCTGCCCGCACGCAAGAACGCCCTCAGCCACCGTGCGCAGGCGCTGCAGGCTCTCATCGCCGGCCTTGCACGCGAGGGCTATATTGCGGGCCCATGAAGCGCGGCAGGCTGTTCGTCATCACCGCTCCCTCCGGGGCCGGCAAGACCTCGCTGGTCAACGCGCTGCTGCAGACGCAACCGAACCTGCGCCTGTCGATCTCGCACACCACCCGCGCCAAGCGCCCCACCGAGACGAACGGGCGCGAATATCACTTCGTCACGCAGCCGCAGTTTGAGCAACTGATCGCTCAGGGTCAGTTTCTGGAACACGCGCGCGTGTTCGACAACTTCTACGGCACCTCACGCGCGTTCGTTGAGGAGCAGCTGCGCCAGGGACACGACGTTTTACTGGAGATCGACTGGAAAGGCGCCCAGCAGGTGCGCGCCGCCCTGCCCGAATGCCTCAGCATCTTCATCCTGCCTCCCTCGCGACGCGCGCTCGCCGAACGCCTCGCCAAGCGCGCCACGGACGCCCCGGAAGTGATCGCGCGGCGGCTGCGGGACGCGACGGCCGACATGTCCCACTATCGCGAGTTCGATTACGTGGTCGTGAACGATGACTTCGCGCAGGCGCTGGCGGACCTGCGTCGCATCATCGCCGGTGAGGGTCAAGACCTTGCCAGTGATCGCCCGCAGCTTAAGGGCCTGCTGAAGGAGCTGCTGGCCGGGCCGTAACCTCAAGGCGCCCCGGCCGCGCGCTGCACACCTGAGCATCCATGCTGCACGAAGACACCCTGATCGCCACCCTCGCGGTGAGCCTTGCGCTCGCTTTTGTGTTCGGGCTGGCGGCGGTACGGCTGCGCCTGCCGCCGCTCGTGGGTTACCTCCTCGCCGGCATCGCCGTGAGCCCCTACACGCCCGGCTGGGTCGCCGACACGCACCTTGCCCCGCAGCTCGCCGAGATCGGCGTGATGCTGCTCATGTTCGGGGTTGGCACGCACTTCTCGCTGCGCGATCTCATGGCGGTCAAGGGTATCGCCATACCCGGCGCACTGGCGCAGATCCTGGTCGCGACCGCCCTTGGTATGTGCGCCGCGCACTTCTGGGGGTGGTCGCTCGGTGCGGGGCTCATCTTCGGGCTCGCGCTCTCGGTGGCGAGCACCGTGGTGCTGCTGCGGGCGCTCGAGCGGCAGGGGACTCTCGACTCCGCCGACGGCCGCCTCGCGGTTGGCTGGCTCGTGGTGGAGGATCTGATCACGGTGCTCGCGCTGGTGCTGCTGCCGGCGCTCGCCGGCGTGCTCGGTGGCGCAACACCGGCCGGCGCCGAGTCCGGCCATCTTGCCCGCACGCTCGGCATCACCCTCGGCAAGGTGGCCGTGTTCGTCGCGCTCATGCTGATCGTCGGCGCGCGGGTGTTTCCGTGGATTTTGCGACGCGTGGTGCGCACCCAATCGCGCGAGCTCTTCACGCTCGCCGCCGTTGCGCTTGCGCTTGGCGTGGCGTTCGGCTCGGCGAAGCTGTTCGACGTGTCCGTGGCGCTCGGCGCCTTCTTCGCCGGCATGGTGATCAGCGGCTCAGATCTCAGTCACAGCGCCGAGACCTACCTGCAGCCGCTCCAGGATGTGTTCGCCGCGCTGTTCTTCGTCGCCATGGGGATGCTGTTCGAGCCGACCGTGCTCGTGCGTCACCCGCTCGAGGTCCTCGAGGTGCTCGCCATCATCATCATCGGCAAGTCCCTCGCCGCCCTGGCGATCGTGCGGCTGCTCGGTCGGCCCCTGGGCACCGCCCTCACGGTGGCCGCCGCGCTCGCCCAGATCGGGGAGTTCTCCTTCATCCTCGCCGTCATGGGTGTCAGCATGGAAGTGCTGCCAGCGGAAGGGCAGAACTACATCGTCGCCGGCGCGCTCCTTTCCATCGTGCTGAACCCGCTCGTCTGTGGCGCCGTCGCCCGGCTGCGGCCCGCACCCGCCTCTGCCGCGGACGCTGCGGATTAAGTCATGCCCTCCGCGTAAACGCCCGCGCCTGCGACCGGCGCACTGGTTGCCCATCGGCACCCGGCGCACAGTTACGCACAAGGCAGCGGTTGCGCTGGCCACGCAGGGGGTCCCCGTGACGACGACAGCTCGCCGGCGCGCGTGCGCGCTCGCACTCGCGCTTGTGCTGGCGACGTTAGGCGCGGCAGCCGCTGCCGAGCCGGTGCACACCGTGCGGACGGATTTGAAACCGCTCATCCGTGCGGCGAGCCAGTCGCCGGTGCAGTTTGCCGTGCTCGTGCCGCACGCGGTATCCACGACGAGCGGCGGCAGCTGGTCGAGCGCGAACGGGCAGGCGACCTGGCGTTATGCCGTGCAGGTACCCACGGCCGTCTCGCTCTCGTTCCACGCGATAAAGATTTCCTTCCCCGCGAGCGCCACGCTCGTGGTGCGCGGGGCGCAAACCACGACCAGTTATCGCGCCCGTGACCTGCACCGCGGTGAACTGTGGAGCCGCGTGCAACCGGGCGCGGGGCTGGACTTCACGCTGACCGTGGCCGCCGCCGAGCGCGCGCAGGTTACCTTCAGCATCGTGAGCCTGCAGGCGGGCTACCGCTCCCTCGGGGCCGGCGTCGAGGACCATCCGTATTACCGGCAGCTGAAGGCGCAGGCCGCCGCTAGCACGGGCAACACAGCGTGCGTCACCAACTACGAGTGCAAGATCACGGGTGCCAATACGCCCGCGGGGGCGGCGACGGTGGCGCTGCTGGTGCAGAACCAGTTCGAGTGCACCGGCACGCTGATCAACGATGTGCCCGGCGACAACACGCCCTACATCCTCTCGGCGAAGCACTGCATCAGCGGCAAGGTAGGCGTCGTGGACGACCCGACCGCCGCGGCCAGCGCGACCACGGTGTACTGGGACGCGACGACGAGCTGTGGGGCGGCGCTCGGCTCGATCTACGATGCGAACATTCCCGCTCAGACCGGCGCAGTGACGCTGGTCGAACAGCAGGACGCGTGGCTCATCAAGCTCGACGTCAACCCGGTGGTGTCGGATGCGCAGTTCGCCGGCTTCGATGCCAGTGGCGGCGCGGTGAACGGCGGCTACACGGTCCACCACGCTGAGGGTTACGACAAGCAGTTCGTTGCCTGGTTCGGGCAGCCGGCGTCGGTGTCCGAATTTGCCGGCTTTGCGAACTTCCTGGAAACGGTGAACTCGACCGGCAACATCGGGCCGGGTGCCTCGGGCGGCGCGCTCTTCGATCAGAACAACCACCTGGTCGGTTCGCTCACCTACGGCCGCGACACGAACGACCCATCCGGGTACGGTGCCTGCCCGGTGGCGACTCCGCCGGCGCCGGATGGCACCAACGGCGTCGCCGACTTCACCGCGCTCGCGGCCGTGTGGAGCGCGACCGGCGACATCTACAGTTCAACTGGCGCGGCGACCATCAAGTCCATCCTCGATCCGCAAAGCACCGGCACCGTGGTGGTGCCGAGTGCGCCGGCGTCCGCGATCTCCTTCAACGCTTCCACTTCGACACAGGTTTACGGCCAGCCGCTGCAGCTCACCTGGAGCGCCTCGAACGCCACGCAGTGCACCGCCAGCGGCGGGCTTGCGGGGGATGGCTGGTCAGGAACCCTGGCCGCGGCGGGCAGCCAGACGCTGACCGAATCGGCCTCGAACAGTGCGACGACTTACACGTTGAGTTGCAGTTACCCAGGCGGACGCAGCGCAAAGGCCTCGGTGACCGTGACCTGGGAGGGGCCTGCGCCGGTAGTCTCACTGGTAGCGACGCCGGCGGCTGTATGGACCACGCGGCCGGTAACCCTCAGCTGGACTTCCAACGTCACGCCGTGTTCGCTCAACGGCGGAACGCTCGCGCTGACGAATCTTGCGGCCTCGGGCACTACCACGACGACGGCCACAACGAGCGCGGATGTGACCTACACGCTCAGCTGCGGTGCGGGGAATGACCGTGGTGTGATCGCGACGCTGGTGCAGTACGCGACCCCGGGCGTGATCTTCGAGGCCAACGGCACCGACCGGCAACTCGGACAGCTTTTCACCCTCTATTGGCAGAGCTTCGCGGACTCCTGCACCGGCTCGGGCGGTGCGCCCAATGACGGTTGGTCGGGCAACAACTTCCTCGGCGGCGCCGGCTCCACGCTGTTCTCACCGCAGGTCAACTCGACCGGCACGTATACGTACACGCTCAGCTGCTCCTCCGGTGCACTGACGGCGCAACAAAGTGTCACGGTCACTTTCGAGAACTCCCCTCCCTACGTCACCGCCTCGCTCAACCAGGCGTCGGTCGCCTTCAGCGCCTCGCCCGCGGATTACGTGACGCTGAGCTGGAACTCCAATCTTTCCTATTGCAGCCCCTCGGTGCCGTCCGGCCTATTAGCCTCGCCTAACGACCCGTTCGGTCTGGCCACGTCCCCGCAGGGTGGGGCGACCCTCACACCGTTGCAGTCCGGTCGGTACGCCATCACGGTCACCTGCAATCCGCTGAACCCCGGGCCCGTGACCTCCGCGCCCCTGACGCTCACGGTGACGCCGCCCGCACCGCCCACGGCGATGATCTCCTTTAACCCTGAAACCGTGGTCGCCGGTGAGACCTTCACCGTCTCCTGGTCCTCCACGCTCTCGAGCAGCTGCAGTCGAACGGGTGGGATCCCGGGCGACGGGTGGATCAGCTCCATGGATGCCCCCGCCGGCAGCATCATTGAGGTGGCAATGGCGGGCCAGTTCAGCTTTGGTCTGTCCTGTTTCAGCATCGATCCGTCCACGCCGGCCGCTTCGACCGAGGCACAACTGGCGATCGCGGCGCTGTCGGAGACGTTCCTGAGCAGCGCCTCCTCGGTCAGCACCGGCAGCTCCTTCACCTTGTCGTGGAACACCACCGGGGCAACCAGTTGTACCGCCAGCGGCGGCGGCGCCGACGGTTCGCCCTGGTCCGGCACGCTGGCGCCTTCAGGTTCCGTCACCCAGAGCGCTACCACCAACGGCACGTTCACGTACGAGTTGGACTGTGGGGTCAATAACGAGCAGGTCGCGCAGGACGTCACCATAAAAGTAGCCGCGCCCGGCACCAGCGCCGGCAGCGGCGGTGGGGGCGGGGGCGGGGGCGGCACGATGGGCGTCCTGGAACTGGCCGCGCTCCTGGGGCTGATCCGCCGGCGGCGAGCTCATCGCCTCACTTAACGCAGGCCCGACAATGCGCGTGGTCGAGCCTCGCGAACAGCCAAGCCTCCGAACGCGCATTGGCCCTCGGGGCCTCGGCTTTCTGGCCTGATGGCGGGGTTTTCCTCTATAGTGGCAGGCCCTGTGCACCCCTTCGGGGTGCCTCCCAATCTTTGTGTTAAGCGAACCCATGGCCCGAATTACCGTAGAAGACTGTCTGCATAACGTGGATAACCTGTTCCAGCTGGTGCTGCTGGCCGCGCAGCGTGCCCGCCGCCTCGCCAACGGCGCCGAGCCCACTCTGCCGCTGGAGAATGACAAGCCGACCGTGCTGGCGCTGCGCGAGATCGCCGCCGGCAACGTCACGGCGGAGATGCTGCGCGAGCCGGACCCGGTGCCCGAGCCGGTCGTCCCCGACGCCGACAACCAGTCGAGCTTCCGCGCGCCGCAATTCGGTCTCGGAGACTGACGGCCCAAAGTCAGCCCTATGGACTACGCGTCTTCGCTCCTGGGACTGCTGCCCGGCGGAAGACGCACCCCGGGGCTCAAGGACCTGCTCGCGACCGTCGGCAGCTACCTCGCTCCTGATCAGGTGAGCCGTGTACGCGCGGCGGCCGAATTCGGCACCTCGGCGCATCAGGGCCAGAAGCGCCTCTCCGGGGAACCGTACATCTCGCACCCGGTGGCGACGGCGGCGATCCTCGCCGACCTGCACCTGGATGCCGACACCATCATCGCGGCGATCCTGCACGACGTCATCGAGGACACCCCGACGCCCAAGGACCAGCTCGCGGCGCGCTTCGGGGCAGACGTCGCTGAACTTGTCGACGGCGTCACCAAGCTCGATCAGATCAAGTTCAAGAGCCGCGAGGAGGCGCAGGCGGAATCCTTCCGCAAGATGCTGCTCGCGATGGTGCGCGACCTGCGCGTCATCCTCGTCAAGCTCGCCGATCGCATGCACAACATGCGCACTATCGAAGCCATGGCGCCGGCGCGCCGGCGCGCCATCGCGCGCGAAACGCTCGAGATCTACGCGCCGATCGCCGAGCGGCTCGGGCTCTACAACATGAAGCTCGAGCTCGAGGACTTAGGTTTCAAGGCGCTCTACCCGAGCCGCTACCGCGTGCTCGAGCGGGCGCTCAAGCGCGCGCGCGGCAACCAGAAGGAGTTCCTCACCCGCATCGAGCAGCAGCTGAACGCGGCGCTCATCAAGGGCCCGATCGAGGCGCGCGTCGTAACGCGCGAGAAGCATCTGTACAGCATCTACCAGAAGATGCGTCGCAAGCGCGCGCCGCTGAACGAGATCGTCGATGTGTACGGCATCCGCATCGTGGTCGACTCGCCCGACACCTGCTACCGCGCACTCGGCGCCGTGCACGCAGTCTTCAAGCCCATGCCCGGGCGCTTCAAGGACTACATCGCCATCCCGCGCGTCAACGGCTACCAGTCGCTGCACACGACGCTCTTCGGACCCAACGGCGTGCCCATCGAGGCGCAGATCCGCACTGCCGATATGCACCGCGTGGCCGAAGCGGGCATCGCCGCGCACTGGAAATACAAAAGCGGCGATGATGCCGGCTCGATGCAGCAAGAGCGCACGCGCGAGTGGCTCTCCAACCTCGTGCTGCTCCAGGAGGCGGGCTCCTCGGAGGAATTCCTCGAAAGCGTCAAGGTCGATCTGTATCCGGACAAGGTCTACGTGTTCACGCCCAAGGGCCAGATCCTGCGCCTGCCCAGCGGCGCCACGGTGGTGGACTTCGCCTACGCGGTGCACACGGACGTCGGCAACCGCTGCGTTGCGGCCAAGGTGGACCGGCGGCTGACACCGCTGCGCACCGTGCTGCGCAACGGGCAGACCGTGGAGATCATCACCGCCAAGGGCGCCACGCCTAACCCCTCGTGGGTGAATTTCGTCGTCACCGCCAAGGCGCGCAGCGCCATCCGCCACTACCTGAAGAGCCTCAGGCGCTCGGAAGCCATTGCGCTCGGCGCGAAGCTGCTCGCGCAGGCGCTCGGGGAATTCAGCCTGTCGCTCGAGGATGTCGGCGCCGACGTGCAGCGCGCCGCGCTCGGGGAGCTGGGCATGAAGGACCTCGATGAACTGTACGAGAAAGTCGGCCTCGGCGAGCGGCTCGCACCGCTCGTGGCCCGACGCCTGCTGCCGAGTGCGGCGCATCCGCACGGCGGCGCCGCCTTAGCCCCGCTCGCGATCGCCGGTACCGAGGGCCTGCTGGTCACCTACGCGCGCTGCTGCTTCCCGATTCCGTACGATCCGATCTTCGCCTTCCTCTCCGCGGGCCGCGGCGTGGTGATCCATCGCGAGAACTGCGTCAACGTCGAGGACTACCGCAAGCATCCGGAGAACTGGCTGCCGGTGAGCTGGCAGGCGGCTCCGGATCGGCTCTTCAGCTCGGAGCTGCGCGTCTATGTGGTGAACCGCACCGGTGTGCTTGCCCAGGTGGCCGCCGCGATCGCCAGCACCGAGACCAACATCGATCACGTCTCGATCGATGAGCAGGACAGCGACACGGCCGTGCTCACCTTCGAACTGCGGGTACGCGATCGGCGCCACCTCGCGCGCCTGGTGCGCGTCATCCGTCGCATGCCCGACGTCACGCGCGTGGCGCGCACGATCGCCGCCCATGCCCGCGGCGGCCGCGTGAGCGACAATGAGGCTGACCCGGAGCGCAGCGCCTGAGGCAGCGCGGCGCACGATTTCACTGAAGGAGCAGCCGATGAGCCGTCAGACCATTCACACCGAACGCGCCCCGCAGGCGATTGGCACCTACTCGCAGGCGGTGCGCGCCGGGGACACCGTTTACCTCTCAGGCCAGGTGCCGCTGGACCCGGCCACCATGCAGCTCGTCAGCGGCGACATTGAGGCACAGATCCGCCGCGTGTTCGAGAACCTCAAGGCCGTGGCTGAGGCCGCCGGCGGCTCGCTCGCCCAGACGGTGAAGATGAACGTGTACCTCACCGATCTGGCGCACTTCGCCAAGGTGAACGAGGTCATGGCGGCCTACTGTGAGAAGCCTTACCCCGCCCGTGCGGCGGTCGGCGTCGCGCAGCTGCCCCGCGGTGCGCAGGTCGAGATCGAGTGCGTCCTGCATCTGGGCTGAAGACGGCTCCAGGTACCGCGCCGGTCAGCCGCGCCGAGCAGCGCCCGGTCACCGCGCTGCGCGGGGTGGGCGCCGCCCTCGCCGAGCGTCTGGCGCGGCTGAACGTCACGCGCGTCGCGGACCTGCTGTTCGTGCTGCCGCTGCGCTACGAGGACCGCACGCGGGTCGCGGCCATCGGCACGCTCACCCCCGGCACGCGCGCGGCGGTGGACGGGCAGATCCAGCTCACCGAGGTCGCCTACCGCGGCCGCCGACAGCTGCTGTGCCGCATCTCCGACGGCTCAGGGATGCTCACGCTGCGCTTTTTCTATTTCTCCGCGAGCCAGCAGGCCAACCTCGCGCGCGGCACGCGGCTGCGCTGCTTCGGTGAGGTGCGCCGCGGCCCGCTCGGCCTGGAGATGGTGCATCCGGAGTACCGGCGTCTGAGCCAGGCCGCCGCACCCTTGGAAGAGACGCTCACGCCGATCTATCCCTTGACCGAGGGGGTGCCGCAGGGGCGCCTGCGCGCCCTCATCGGCGAGGCGCTGCGCGAGCTCGAACGCGCGCCGTTGCGCGACTTCATTCCGCCGCAGGCCGGGCTGCCAGCAGGTCTGCCAAGCCTGCCCGAGGCGCTCAACTACCTGCACCGGCCGCCGCGCGCGGCGCAGCTCACCGAGCTCGCCGCCGGCCGCCACCCCGCCCAACAGCGGCTCGCCTTCGAGGAGCTTCTGGCGCATCACCTGGCGCTCAAGCTGCGCAAGCGCACGCTCCAGCAGGATCCGGCGTTCGCACTCACTGACGCGGCGCGCCTCGGGGAGCGCTTTCTTGCGGCGCTGCCTTTCCGTCTGACGCGCGCGCAGGCGCGCGCGCACGCGGATCTCGAGCACGACCTTCTCGCCGGAGCACCGATGGCCCGGCTGCTGCAAGGCGATGTCGGCTGCGGCAAGACGGTAATCGCCGCCGCGGCAGCGGCACGCGCGGCGGGCTCCGGGCTGCAGGCCGCGCTCATGGCACCGACGGAGCTACTCGCCGAGCAGCACTGGCGCAACCTTAAGGATTGGTTCGCCCCGCTCGGGGAGACCGTGGCGCTGGTGTGCGGGTCGCAGCCGGCACGTACGCGCCGCAGCGCGCTGCAGACGATCGCCTCCGGCGAGGTGCGCATCGTGGTCGGCACGCACGCGCTCTTTCAGGAGGGCATCGAGTTTAAGAACCTCGCGCTCATCATCGTGGACGAGCAGCACCGCTTCGGCGTGCAGCAGCGCCTGAAACTGCAAGAGAAGGGGCACACACAGGGGCGCGTCCCGCACCAGCTGATCATGACCGCGACTCCGATCCCGCGCACGCTCGCGATGACCGCGTACGCGGACCTGGACATCTCGGTGATCGACGAACTGCCCCCCGGGCGCACGCCGGTGCAGACCGTCGTGGTGCCCGAGCAGCGACGCGTGGAGGTCGTCACCCGGATCGTGCAGGCATGCCGTGCCGGGCGGCAGGTCTACTGGGTGTGTCCGCTGATCGAGGAGTCCGATGAGCTGCGCGCGCAGGCCGCGGAGGAAACCGCGGCGAGCCTGAGTGCTGCGCTCCCGGGGGTGCGCGTGGGCCTGGTCCACGGGCGCATGCCGGCGGCGGCGAAGGACGGCGCGATGCTCGCCTTCAAGGCGGGCAGGATCCAGCTGTTGGTGGCCACCACGGTCATCGAGGTGGGGGTCGACGTGCCCAACGCCACGCTCATGGTCATCGAGAACGCCGAGCGCATGGGGCTCGCACAGCTGCACCAGCTGCGCGGGCGCGTCGGACGCGGCACGGCCGCGAGCAGCTGCGTGCTGCTGTACCGTGCGCCGCTCTCGGCACTGGCGCGCGCGCGTCTGAAGGTGATTCGCGCTACGAACGACGGCTTCGAGATCGCGCGGCGCGATCTGATGCTGCGCGGACCCGGGGAGCTGCTCGGCACCCGTCAGACCGGGCTCGCGCAGCTGCGCGTCGCGGACCTCATGCGCGATGCGCCCCTGCTGCCGAAGGTGCAGGAGGCTGCGGAACGGCTGCTCGCCGCCGACCCGGACAGCGGCAACGCGCTCACGCAGCGCTGGATCGGCGCCGGCGAGCGCTACGGGCGCGTCGGCTAGCGCGGGCGAATCCTCAGCGCGGCGGCGGCGACATCGAGTACGGCTGCAGGGCGTGCGCGCCCGGCCACGCGCGGTTGGGCTGCGCCTGCATCGTGAAGATGAGTTCGCCCCCGGCGCTGATCTCCTCGTGCCGGAGGAAGGCGCGTGCCAGCGGCTGGCCATTGAGTGTCACGCCGGCCACGTAGGGGTGCGCCTCATCCGCGGCGTTCGCGATCACGGTGAAGTGCCGGCCGTTTGGCAAGTGCAGTGTGGCGCGCTTGAGGAACGGGCGGCCAATGATGTACTCGTTGCTCGCCGGCGTCACCGGATAGAAGCCGAGCGCGGTGAAGATGAACCAGGCGGACATCTGCCCTAAGTCATCGTTCCCCACGAGCCCATCCGGGCGCGGCGCGTACTGGCTCGACATGATGGTGCCGAGCCGCGCCTGCGTGCGCCACGGCGCGCCCGCCGCGGCGTACAGATACGCGATGTGGTGACTCGGCTCGTTGCCGTGCGCGTACCAGCCGATAAGACCGGTGATGTCCTCCATATGCGCGAACACCTGCGGATCGATCTTGGCGTCGAACACCTGATCGAGCTGTGCGAAGAGCTTGTCCGCCCCGCCGTGCGCGCGCACCAGCCCCGCCACATCCTGCGGCACGTACCAGGAATACTGCCAGGCGTTGCCCTCGGTGTAGTCGGAGCCGTAGCCACTCGCGGCCGGATCAAATGGCGTACGAAAGGACCCGTCGCGCTTGCGGGCGCGCATGAAGCCGCTCGCCGGGTCGTAGGCGTTGCGCCAGTTGGCGGCGCGCCTAAAGAACTGCGCGGCCAACTCCGGGCGCCCCATCGCCTGCGCCATGCGCGCGATGCTCCAGTCATCGAAGGCGTACTCGAGCGTCTTGGAGGCCGCCTCGCCCTCCTCGTCGATCGGCACGTAACCGAGCTGCATGTACGACCCGAGCCCCGCGTAGGGAGCGTAGGTCGCAGTCGCCACCATGGCGTGCAATGCGGCCGGCGCATCGTAGCCGCGGATACCCTTGAGGTAGGCGTCCGCGATAACCGCGACCGCGTGATAGCCGATCATGCACCAGGTCTCCTGGCCCTGAAACGCCCACACCGGCAGCATGCCGTAGGGGCTCAGCTGCTGCGCCGTGACGAGCGAGTGCACAATGTCGTTGGTGCGCGCCGGCGGCTCGATGAGCGTGAGCAGCGGGTGCAGCGCGCGATAGGTGTCCCACAGCGAGAACGTCGAGTAGTTGGTGAAGCCGTGCGCCTGATGCACCGCGTTGTCGGGGCCCCGGAAGCGCCCGTCCACGTCCATGAAAAGACTCGGCGCCATCAAGGCGTGATAGAGCGCGGTGAAGAAGCTGCGCCGCAGCGGCTCGTCCGCCTCAATCTCGAAGACCCCGAGCGAGCGCTGCCACGCCGCGCGCGATGCCGCGCGCAGGGCATCGAAATCCCAGCCCGGCGCGCCGGCCTCAAGGTTAGCGAGCGCGTTCTCCTCGCTCACGGAGGAGATCGCGACCTTCACGAGCAGCACCTGTCCGCTTGCATCGGCGAAATCGAACGCCCCGATGAGCTGCCGCCCTTCAAGCTGAGCGCGCTCACGTGGCTCACGCGCCGCCGGCGGCGGGAAGCCCTTGTAGGGCACATCGGTCTCGGTGTCGTGAAACTGATGCGCACTGATCGGGCGCGAGAAGCGCAGCGCGAAGTACAGCTGCCGCCCGGGCGCCCAGCCGCGCGTCTCGCGAAAACCGGTGACGCTGCCGTCGCGGCGCAGCCGCAAGCGCGACCACAACACCTTGCCCGGGTAGTCGTAGAGGCTGGTGCGCAAATCGATAAGCACGTGCGCGGGGCGGCCGGCGGGGAAGCGGTAGCGGTGCATGCCGACGCGCGCGCCGGCGGTGAGCTCGGCGCGCACCGCGTAATCCTCGAGCGTGACCGCGTAATAACCTGGTTCTGCTACCTCGCTCGTGTGGCTGAAGCGCGAGGTATAGCCGCTGCCGGGCTCCTCGGGGGTGCCGCGCTCGAGCTTCACCTCGCCTGCGATCGGCATGAGCAGCACGTCGCCTAAGTCTGAGTGCCCGGTGCCCGAGAAATGCGTATGTGAGAAGCCGACGATGGTGTGATCTTCGTAGCGATAGCCCGCCGCCCAGCCGTACGCGTCCTTGCGCTCGCGGATTTGCGTGTCGGGACTCAACTGAATCATGCCGAAGGGCACGACGGCACCCGGGAAGGTGTGGCCGTCGCCGCCGGTGCCGATGAAGGGATCGACGGCGGCGTAGGCGTCTTTCCCCGGGCTCCCCGCCGCAGCGCCGCCACTCGCAAGGGTTGCGGCGAGCGCGCACAGCAGGGGAAAGGAGCGTAGGCGCCTCGCGGCGTGCGCGGGGAGGTTCATGCGATGATCGCCTTTAGGTTCTGGGGCAGTGTTGGATGGGCTATTGTGCCGCAACGACGCGTAGCGGGCGGGCAGCCATGAGGAAGCCGGCGGTGGCGAACCTTGCCTCTTTCCTCGGCGCAGTGCTGCTCGGCACGCTCGCCCCCACGCTCGCCGGCGCGCAAGTCTACGATGCGGCGCGCAGCGCGCAGATGGCCACGCGCGTGCGCGAGGAATTCCTGCATGCCTGGAGCGCCTATCGAAAGTACGCCTGGGGTCACGATGCGCTCAAACCCTTAAGCCGCGAGCCGCGTGACTGGTACGGGCAATCGCTCCTCATGACGCCGGTCGATGCGCTCGACACGCTGGTACTGATGGGGCTGAAGTCCGAGGCGCAGGAGACACGCGAACTCATCGCCCGCACCCTCACTTTCGATCGCGATGTCGAGGTGAAGCACTTTGAGATCGTGATCCGACTCCTCGGGGGCCTTTTGTCCGCCTACCAGCTGACCGGCGATGCGCGCCTGCTCAGGCTCGCCGATGATCTCGGCACACGGCTGCTGCCGGCGTTTGATTCCCCGACCGGGCTGCCGTTCGTGTACGTGAACCTGCGCACCGGGCACACGCGCGGCACGGAGAGCAACCCCGCCGAGGCCGCGCTCATCATCGAGTACGGCACGCTCGCCCGCCTCACCGGCAAGCCCGTCTACTACGAACGTGCCATGCGCGCGCTGCGGGCCGTGTACGCACGGCGTTCGGCACTGGATTTGGTCGGTGAGCGCTTCGATGTGCTCAGCGGGGAGTGGACCAACACCACAAGCCATGTGGGGGCGCGCATCGACTCCTACTACGAGTACCTGTGGAAATGCTGGCGGCTGTTTCACGATCCGCAGTGCCACAGCATGTGGCAGAAGAGCAGCGCCGCCGCGCGGCGCTACTACCCCCAGGAGGTGGAGGGCACGCTCTGGTACGGCGAGGTCGATATGTACAGCGGCGCCGCGCGCGGCAGCGAGTACGGGGCGCTGCAGGCATTCTTCCCCGGTCTGCTCGCCTACTCCGGGCACCTGGAGGAGGCGCGCCGCCTGCACGCCGCCTCGGTGCAGATGTGGGACGTGAGCGGCATCGAGCCGGAGGCTTATGACTTTCGTGCGCGCCGCATCACGGATGCTGCCTATGCGCTGCGCCCGGAGATTATCGAGTCCACCTGGTACCTGTACCGGCTGACCGGGGAGGGGCAGTACCGCGCGCTCGGCGAGAAGCTGTTCAGCGACTTCGTGCGCTACTGCCGCAGCGCAGACGGCTATGCCGCCCTGGCGGACGTGCGCACCAAGGAGCAGGCCGATGATATGGAAAGCTTCCTGTTCGCCGAGACCTTCAAGTACTTCTATCTGCTGTTTGCCCCGCCCGCGACGCTCGATCCGCGCGCCGTGGTGCTCAATACCGAGGCGCATCCGATGCGCAACACCTGGTCCGGGAAGTAAGCCCCGGGTGCGCGAAACGCAGCCGGCGGCTGTGATAACGTCGCGGCCATTCGCGTCGCCCAAAGCTGCATGGCTGCCACCACCCCTGAACTGCCACTGACGAGCAAACCCCTCGAAGCGCCGCTGTCGCAGCGCCTGGGGCGGCGCATCACCGAGTACGCCCGTCTCATGCGGCTCGACCGGCCGGTGGGCACGTGGCTTTTGCTGTGGCCGGCGCTATGGGCGCTGTGGGTTGCCGGCGCCGGCCGGCCCGAGCCGCGGGTACTGATCATCTTCGTGCTCGGAGTGTTCGTCATGCGCGCCGCCGGCTGCGTCATCAACGACTATGCCGACCGCGACATCGACCCCCACATCCGGCGTACGCGCGACCGGCCGCTTGCGGCGCGGCGCGTCTCCCCCCAGGAGGCGCTGGCGCTGTTTGGCGTGCTGATTCTGATCGCGCTGTGCCTCGTGACGCGCCTGGATCCCTTGACGATCAAACTCGCCGTTATCGGCGCGCTGCTCACCGTGTCGTACCCGTTCCTGAAGCGCTTCTTCCCCTTGCCGCAGCTGTACTTGGGCATCTCCTTCGGCGGCTGGAGCGTGCTCATGGCGTTCGCGGCGGAGGCGGGCGTACTGCCGCGTGTCGCCTGGGTGCTGTACATCGCGGCGGTTATGTGGGCGGCGCTCTACGACACGATCTACGCCATGGTCGACCGCGAGGATGATCTTAAGATCGGCGTGAAATCCAGCGCCATCCTGTTCGCCGACATGGACAAGTTCCTGATCGGCACGATGCAGCTGATGATGCTGTGGGCGCTGGTGCTCGTGGGCCGCAACATGCACTTCGGCAACTGGTATTACGCCGGCGTCCTCGGCGCCGCGCTCTTGTTCCTGTGGCAGCAGTGGCTCATCCGCAAGCGCGAACCGGGCGGCTGCCTGCGTGCCTTTCTTAACAACCAATACGTCGGCCTCGTCATCTTCGTCGGCATCCTTCTGCAGTACATCTACGCCCCTTGAGCGCCTGGAAGAACCGCCCGTTTGCGGTGCGCCTCGGGTGCGCGCTGCGCGGCTTCGCGCACGCGCTGTGCAGCGAGCAGAGTCTGAAGCTGCAGCTGCTCGGCCTGGCTGGCGCGCTCGGGGCGCTCGCGCTGCTGCGACCCGCGCCGATCTGGTGGGCGGCGGTGCTGCTCGCCGCCGCCGGGGTGCTCGCGGCGGAATTGTTGAACACCGCGATCGAGCATCTGGCCGATACGCTGCACCCGGCCGAGAGCCCGGCGATCCGTGCGGTGAAGGATTGCGCGGCGGCGGCCGTGCTCATCGCCTCCCTCGGCGCGCTCGCGGTCGCCGGGGCGCTCTTGGTGCACCTGCTGCGGATGCGCTAGGCGGACGGCCATTGTCGACTTCTGGGGCTCACCGGCGTTGACATGAAAGGCCAGCCTCGGGCATCGTCGCCCGCGCCGCAGCACCGGCGCCCGCGCCTCAAAAGGATGCCATCGATGAATCCCCTCCCACCCGCAGCCCCCCGGCACAACTGGTCCTTGAGCGAGGTGCAGGCGCTGTTCGCGCTGCCCTTCCTGGATCTTTTGCTGCGCGCGCAGGCCGTGCACCGCGCACACCACGAACCGAACACCGTGCAGATGAGCACGCTCTTGTCGATCAAGACCGGCGCCTGTCCCGAGGACTGCGCCTATTGCCCGCAAAGCGTGCGCTACGACACCGGGATCGAGGCCGAGCCGCTTATGCAGGTCGATGAGGTGCGCCGCGCCGCCGCACGCGCCAAGGCCGCTGGCGCCACGCGCTTTTGCATGGGCGCGGCCTACCGCGCGCCCAAGGCGCGCGAGCTGCAGGTGATCGCCGAGATGGTGCGCGCAGTGCGCGCGCTCGGACTTGAGACCTGCGCAACCCTCGGCATGCTCAGGCCCGAGCAGGCCGCCACCCTCAAGGCCGCAGGCCTGGACTACTACAACCACAACCTCGACACCTCGAGTGAGTTCTACGGGCAGATCATCAAGACGCGCACGTATCAGGAGCGCCTCGATACCCTCAGTGCCGTGCGCGCGGCGGGCATCAAGGTGTGCTGCGGCGGGATCGTGGGCCTCGGGGAGTCCGCAGAGGACCGCGCGCAGCTGCTGCGCACGCTCGCGAACCTCCCCGAGCACCCCGAGAGTGTGCCCATCAACCAGCTGGTGAAGGTCCCCGGCACCCCGCTCGCCCAGGCCCCGCCGGTCGACCCGTTCGATTTCGTGCGCACCGTCGCGGTCGCGCGCCTGCTCATGCCGCGCGCGCACGTGCGCCTCTCGGCCGGGCGCGAGGCGATGAGCGATGAGCTGCAGGCGCTGTGCTTCCTCGCCGGCGCGAACTCGATCTTCTACGGCGAGAAGCTCCTGACCACCGGCAACCCCGACGTGGAGCGCGACCGGCAGCTGTTCGCGCGCCTGGGTCTGGCTGCCGAGGCGGCACCGGCGGCCGCCGCGCGCCGCGCGCGTGCTGCGGGCGGCGCCGCCGTCGGCGCGCCCTGAGTTGCCTTGCAGCCGCTCGCGCGCAAACGCGGTGTGGCGGCGCTCGCAGCCGCGCTCGCCCAGCTCGACGCAGCGCAGCTCAGGCGCCGGCGCCTGACGGTCGGGGGCTTCGCGGCCCCCG
The DNA here is from genome assembly GCA_963850955.1 of uncultured Pseudomonadota bacterium. Lineage (GTDB taxonomy): Bacteria > Pseudomonadota > Gammaproteobacteria > Steroidobacterales > Steroidobacteraceae > 13-2-20CM-66-19. The sequence continues at coordinate 746,678 of CAWKMW010000004.1, read as the reverse complement.
AAGATCGGGTGCTGCGCATGCAGGACGGGCGCGCGCTTATCGACTTCAGCAGCAATGACTACCTCGGCCTCGCACGCCACCCGGCGCTCGTGCGCGCGATGAGTGAGTGCGCGGCACGCATGGGTGCCGGCAGCGGCGCCTCGCACCTGATCACCGGGCACGGCGCCGAGCACGCGCAGCTGGAAGAGGAACTCGCCGACTTCACCGGACGCGAGCGGGCGCTGCTCTTCTCGAGCGGTTACATGGCGAATCTAGCCGTCATGAGTGCGCTCGTCGGCCGCGGTGAGCGCGTGCTGCTCGATCGGCTCAGTCACGCCTCGCTCATCGATGGGGCGCGCCTCGCCGGTGCACAGCTGCGCCGCTACGGCCATGCCGATGCGCACTCCGCCGAGCGCCTCGCCGCGGCCGATCCGGTGCACACCGCGCTCATCGGTACCGACGGGGTGTTCAGCATGGACGGGGACCTCGCCCCGGTGCCGCAGCTGGCACGCGCCGCGCACGCGCAGCAGGCGTGGCTGCTGGTTGATGACGCGCACGGCCTGGGCGTCCTCGGCGCCACTGGCCGCGGCACGCTCGAGCACTTCAACCTCGGCGTCGCCGAGGTGCCGGTGCTCATCGGCACGCTCGGCAAGGCGTTTGGCTCCTGCGGCGCCTTCGTCGCGGGCCCCGGCGAGCTCATCGAGTTTCTGATCCAGAAGGCGCGCTCCTATATCTACACGACGGCGCTGCCGCAGCCGGTGGCGGCCGCCAGCCGTGCCGCGCTCGCGCTCATTCGCACGGAGAGCTGGCGGCGCGAGCGCCTCGGGGCGCACATCGCGCGCTTTCGTGAACTCGCGCTCAGTGCCGGCGTGCCGCTCATGGCCTCCGCGACCCCCATCCAGCCGGTGCTGCTGGGCAGCGCCGCGGCGGCGCTCGCCGCGCAGCGCCAGCTGGAGGCGGCGGGGCTGTGCGTCATGGCGATCCGTCCCCCGACGGTGCCCGCCGGCAGCGCGCGCCTGCGCGTCACGCTCTCGGCCGCGCACACCCCGGCGCAGCTGGAGCAGCTCGTTACGGAGCTTGCGCGCGCGCGGAGCGTCGCGGTGTGAGCGCGCTGAATTTTCAGGTCCGCGGCCGGGGCCGTGATCTGGTGCTGTTGCACGGCTGGAGTCTGAACCTGCGCGTCTTCGATCAGCTCACCCGCGAGCTCGCGCGCAGCTGCCGCGTGATTGCGATCGACCTGCCCGGGCACGGCAAGAGCGACTGGGACCCGAAGGCGAGTACGCCCGCCGCCCAGGCGTGGCGGGTGCACGAGACGCTCGCGCCGCTCACGGAGCGCTACGCGCTGCTCGGCTGGTCCCTCGGGGGCCAGTTTGCCCTGGATCTGGCCGCCGCCATGCCGGCAGGCATCGAGCGGCTCGTGCTCGTGAGCACCACGCCGCGCTTCCTCGCCGCCCCGGGTTGGCCCTTCGGCACCGCGCCTGCGCTCCTCGGCAAGCTCGCCGAGCGGCTGCGGCGCGGGGAGGCGGACGCCATCGATGGGTTCCTGAAACTGCAGGTGCGCGGCAACACCCCGCGCACCGCCGCGCGCGTTCTCACCGCGCTGCGCAGCGCGCTCGCGCGCGGCGCCGCGCAGCCGGAGGCACTCGCGCATGGCCTGGAGCGGCTGCGCAACGCCGACCTGCGCCCCGCGCTGCCGCTGGTGCGCGTGCCGGCGCTGGTGATCGCAGGCACCCACGACCGCATCGTGCGCCCCGCCGCTTCGCGCGCGCTCGCAGCCCTGGCCGATGCGCGCTACGTCGAGTTCGCCGACGCCGCGCACGCCCCCTTCCTATCGCACCCGCGACAGTTCGCGCAGCTGGTGGACGGATTCGTGCGTGCCTGAGCGCAAGGATCTGTTTCTTCTGGATCACGCCGGCGTCCGCGCCGCCTTCGATCGCGCCAGCGCCGGCTACGACTCCGCGGCGCGCCTGCAGAGGCGCGTGGGCGAGGAACTGCTCGGGCGGCTCGCGAGCTTTGCCTTGCAGCCGCAGGTGCTGCTCGATCTGGGCGCCGGCACGGGTCGTGCGACACGGGAGCTCAAACGCGCCCACCCGCGCGCACGGGTGCTGGCGCTCGATCTGTCCTTGGGGATGCTGCGCCAGGCGCGCCACCATCAGAGCCTGTGGCGGCGCTTCGCGTGCGTGTGTGCCGATGCACAGCGTCTGCCGCTCGCCACCGCCAGCGTCGACGTCGTGTTCAGTAATCTCATGCTGCAGTGGTGCCAGCCCCTCGACGCCGCGCTCGCCGAGGTGCGGCGGGTCCTCAGGCCCGGCGGTTTTTTCGCGTTCAGCACCTTCGGCCCCCTCACGCTCTACGAGCTGCGCGAGGCCTGGGCGGCGGCGGATGACTACAGTCACGTGAACCACTTCATCGACGTGCACGACGTCGGGGGTGCGCTGGTGCGCGCCGGCTTAAGCGAACCGGTGCTCGACGTGGACCGGCACGAGATCGCCTACCCCGATGCGCTCACGCTGATGCGTGACCTCAAGGCGATCGGCGCGCACAACGTCACCGCCGGCCGTCCGCGCACGCTGCGGGGGCGCAGCCGCTTACGGCGCATGCAGGCCGCCTACGAGGAGCTGCGGCGCGAGGCGCTGCTGCCGGCAACGTTCGAGGTCATCTACGGGGCGGCCTGGGGCGCCGCGGGGCGCCCGGCCGCCCTCGCGGTGGCCGGTGAAGTACACATCGCGCCCGGCGCCATCGGGCGCGCCGTCCGACCATGAGTGCGCGGGGAATCTTCGTGACCGGCACGGATACGGGGGTCGGCAAGACCCTTATCGCCTGCGCGCTCGTGCGCGCTCTTGCCGCGTTGGGGGCGCGCGTGGCGGTCATGAAACCCATCGCTTCGGGCGCGCAGCCTACCCCGGCGGGTCTGCGCAACGCGGACGCCCTGGCGCTCGCCGCGTGCAGCACTGTGCCGGCCCCCTACGAGCAAGTTAATCCCTACTGCTTCGAGCCGGCCATTTCGCCGAATATCGCCGCAAAAGAGGCCAGGATCGAGATTGATATCGGCAACATTCGGCATATTTACGACGCGATGGCTGCCCAGGCCGACTGGGTGGTGGTTGAAGGGGCCGGGGGCTGGTTTGCCCCGCTGAGCGAGCACCAGAGCATGGCGGATCTGGCGTGGGGGCTATCGATTCCGACGCTCATGGTCGTGGGCGTAAGGCTCGGGTGCCTCAATCACGCGCAGCTCACGCGCCTGGCCATCGAGGCGCGCGGCGTCACGCTCGCCGGCTGGATCGCAAACTGCGTGGAGGCGCAGCTCGAGCGGCGCGAGGAGAACCTCGCAACACTTGAGCGCGTGCTCGGTGAGCGCGCGCTCGCCGTGATCGCCCACCAGGGGCCCGGCGGCGCCCCGCTGTGCCTCACCGAGTGCGCCGCACGCCTCGCGCAGCGCAGCTTAAGCATCTGAGGCGCCTTGAATAAAAGTCCTCGAGCGCTACCATCCTAAGCGGTGTCGCACCCGCCCAGATTCTGCATCGAGATCCGCCCGAACTGCGCCTTGAGTTCGCGCGGTGCGGGGCTGTTTTTCCTCAGCGTCTGCTTAAGTCCGCTCCTCATTGCGACGCTTCTTGCGCTGCGCGGCTTCTGGCCGGTGCTGCCCTTCGCCGGGCTCGAGGTGCTGCTGCTCGGCTGGGCGCTCTTAGTCTCGCTCGAACGGCGCCATCACCAGCAGTGCATCACCGTCACGGAAGCGGAAGTGAGCATCGAATCGCGCCGGCGTGGCGCGTGCGAGCAGGTTGTGTTCCCGCGGCATTGGGCGCGGGTTAAACTGCGCCGCCCCGCAGCGCGCTTGCACCCGAGCCGGCTGGTGATCGAGTCGCACGGCCGTCAATGCGAGCTGGGCAGCTTCCTCACGGAAGAAGAGCGACGCGGACTGGCCTTGCGGTTACAGCGTCTGATCGGGCGCCTGGATGAGTCGCCGGAGCTCGTGGCGCGCTAAGAGCCGTGGGGACGGCGCGGTGGAACGCATTGTTCGGTAGGTTTTGCGCGGTTGCGGTCCGGCCGCACGCGCGCTGTAAGGCACAGGTTCATGATGACGCGTCCAAGACTCACCTCCTACGCCCTGGGTCTCGTGGCCCTCGCGGTCAGCTTCGCACCCTACGCGGAGGAAGACGGCACGGTCTCCGGCTGGGGGCAGCTGAACATGACCCCCGGGGTGACGGAGATCAGCCGCAATATCTATCACCTGCACATGAAGATCTTCTGGATCTGCGTGGCGATCGCGGTCGTGGTGTTCGGCGTCATGATCTGGTCGCTCATCAACTTCCGCAAATCCAAGGGGGCGATCGCCGATGTCACGCTGGTGCACAACACCAAGGTGGAGTTCATCTGGACGGTGATACCGGTGGTGATCCTGGTCGTCATGGCGGTGCCCGCCGCCAAGACGCTGGTGGAGATCGAGGACACCACCAAGAGCGAGCTCACCATCAAGGTGACCGGCTTTCAGTGGGGCTGGAACTACGACTACCTTGATGAGGGAGTCTCCTACTACTCGCACCTGGACCGCGCCAGCAACCATGCGCGTGAGCTGTCCTCGGGGATCGACCCGAATAGCGTCGAGCATTACCTGCTGAACGTCGATCAGCCGTTCGTCGTGCCGGTCGACACCAAGGTGCGCCTGCTCATCACCGGCGCGGACGTGATCCACTCCTGGTGGGTGCCGGCGTTCGGGGTGAAGAAGGACGCGATCCCCGGCTTCATCAACGAGGCCTGGTTCAAGGTCGACGCGGACAAGCCGGGCCTCTACCGCGGTCAGTGCGCGGAGCTGTGCGGGCGCGATCACGGCTTCATGCCCATCGTGGTGGACGCGCGCTCCAAGGCAGACTTCGCCGCGTGGCTCAAGCAGCAAGCCGCCGCGCAGAAGCAGGCCTCCGCCCCCGCCGCACCTGCGGACGCCCCGAGCACGAGCGCGGCCACGACCGCCCCTTAAGACACCCCCTTCAGACGTAAGAGAACGAGCCATGGCCGAAGCGCACGCACACGACGCCACGCACGAGGATCACGACCACAAGCCGCACGGCTGGCGCCGCTGGGTCTTCGCGACCAATCACAAGGACATCGGCACGATGTACCTGATCTTCGCCTGCACGATGTTCTTCGTCGGCGGCTCGATGGCGATGGTGATCCGGCTGGAGCTCTTTAAGCCCGGCATGCAGTGGGTGGATCCGCAGCTGTTTAACTCCCTGACCACCATGCACGCGCTGATCATGATCTTCGGGGCGATCATGCCGGCGTGGACCGGGCTCGCCAACTGGATGATCCCGATGCAGGTCGGGGCCCCGGACATGGCGCTGCCGCGGCTGAACAACTTCAGCTTCTGGATCTTGCCGTTCGCTTTCACGCTGCTGCTGTCGTCGCTTTTCGTGCCCGGCGGTGCGCCGGCGGGCGGGTGGACCATGTACCCGCCGCTCGTTCTGCAGAACGGTGCCTCCTTTCCGATGCTGATCTTCGCCATCCACATGATGGGCGCCTCCTCGATCCTCGGCGCCATCAACGTGGTGGTGACGATCATGAACCTGCGCGCCCCAGGCATGACGCTGCTGCGGATGCCGCTGTTCGTGTGGACCTGGCTGATCACCGCGTACCTGCTGATCGCGGTGATGCCGGTGCTCGCGGGCGCGGTGACGATGCTGCTCACCGATCACTTCTTCGGCACCACCTTCTTCACCGCCGCCGGCGGCGGCGACCCGGTGATGTTCCAGCACATCTTCTGGTTCTTCGGGCACCCGGAGGTCTACATCCTCATCCTGCCCGCCTTCGGCATCGTCTCGGAAATCATCCCCACCTTCTCGCGCAAGCCGCTGTTCGGCTACGAGGCGATGGTGTACGCGGTCGCCTCGATCGCCTTCCTCTCCTTCATCGTGTGGGCGCACCACATGTTCACCGTCGGCATGCCGCTCGCCGCGCAGCTGTTCTTCATGCTCTCGACCATGCTGATCGCGGTGCCGACGGGGGTGAAGGTGTTCAACTGGACGGCGACCATGTGGAAGGGCTCGCTGTCGTTTGAGCCGCCGATGCTGTTCGCGCTCGCGTTCCTGTTCCTCTTCTCCATCGGTGGCTTCTCCGGACTGATGCTGGCGATCGTACCGGCGGATTACCAGTACCAGGACACCTACTTCGTGGTGGCGCACTTTCACTACGTGCTCGTGCCGGGCTCGATCTTCGGCATCATGGCCGGGGTGTATTACTGGCTGCCCAAGTGGTGCGGCAAGATGTACGACCTGAAGCTCGCCACCTGGCACTTCTGGCTGTCGACGATATTCGTGAACGTGCTGTTCTTCCCGCAGCACTTCCTCGGCCTCGCCGGCATGCCACGCCGCATTCCCGATTACGCGGTGCAGTTCACCGACTGGAACATGGTGTCCTCGATCGGTGGCTTCGGCTTCGGGCTCTCGCAGCTCTTGTTCCCCTACATCATCTGGAAGTGCGTGCGCTCGGGCGTGCCGATCGGCAACAAGGCCTGGGAAGGCGCACATGGGCTTGAGTGGGAGCTGCCCTCCCCGGCGCCGTATCACTCCTGGACCGTGGCCCCCTCGGATGCCCTCATCGCCAGGGCCGCCGCGCACTGATGGCTGCGGTGCTCGCCAACGAGGCTGAGCGCGCGCGCCGCCGGCGCGTGCGCAACAGCGCCATCTTCTGGGCGCTGATCGCCACGGGCTTCTACCTGAGCTTCATCGTGATGAGCGTGGTGCGCGCCGCCAAATGACTGACACACGCCGCGCCAACCGCAACATGACCTGGAAGCTGCTCGCGATGGCCGCGGGCAGCTTCGGGTTCGGCTTCGCGCTGGTGCCGCTGTACAACGTGCTGTGCTCAGTCACCGGCTACGGGGATCAGACCAAGCTCCTGCAGAAGGTGGCGGCGATCGAGCATCCGGACCTCAGCCGCACGGTCACGGTCGAGTTCCTCGCCGACGTTGCCAGCTCCGGCGAGTGGGAGTTCCGCCCCCTCAAGCGCACCATCGAGGTGCACCCGGGGGAGCTGTACACGGCGGAGTTCTTCGCCCACAACCTCACCGGGCGCGACACCACGGCGCAGGCGGTGCCGAACATCGCCCCTTCCGAGGTCGCGGCCTACTTCCACAAGACCGAGTGTTTCTGCTTCTCACCCCAGCACTTCAAGCTCGATGAGGGGCGCAACATGGCGGTGCGGTTCATCATCGATCCGGCGCTGCCGCAGCACATCGACATGATCACGCTCGCTTACACCTTCTATGACGCTTCCTCGCGCGCCACCGCGCAACGCTAGGCTTTTTTAACGCAGGTTCAGCAGAAAGTCCCCGACATGGCGAACGCACAGACCACCGACGGCAAGCAGTACTACATCCCGCACCACAGCCCCTGGCCGATCGTGGGCTCGGTGGCGCTGTTCACGGTGATGCTAGGCGCCATCTCCTACCTGAACGACTGGGCGGGGAGCGGGCTCGTGTTCCTGCCCGGGGCGCTGCTGCTCGCGTTCATGTTCTTCGGCTGGTTCTCCGTGGTGATCGATGAGAACCAGCACGGCATCTACAACCTGCAGGTCGACCGCTCATTTCGCATGGGGATGATGTGGTTCATCTTCTCCGAGGTCATGTTCTTCGGCGCCTTCTTCGGCGCGCTGTTCTACGCGCGCGTGCTGGCGGTGCCGTGGCTGGGCGGTGAGGGCGTCAAGGTCTTCACCAACTACGTTCTGTGGCCGCACTTCGAGGGCGCCTGGCCCACGAACGGACCGGCGCACGTCGGCGGGCGCGCGAACGGCACGTTCAGCACCATCCCCGCGATCGGCATTCCGTTGTTGAACACGGCGATCCTGCTGACGAGCGGCCTCACCGTCACCATCGCGCACCATGCGCTGCGCGCCGGCCAGCGCGGCAAGCTCGCCTTCTTTCTCGCGCTCACCTTCCTCCTCGGGTTCACCTTCGTCGGCTTCCAGGCGCACGAATACGGCGAGGCCTACCGGCAGCTCGGCCTGCGCCTCTCCACCGGCATCTACGGCTCGACGTTCTTCATGCTCACCGGCTTCCACGGGCTGCACGTCACCATCGGGGCGATCATGCTGCTCGTCATCTGGCTGCGCGTACTGCGCGGGCACTTCACGGCCACGCGCCATTTCGCCTTCGAGGCGGTGGCCTGGTACTGGCACTTCGTCGACGTGGTGTGGCTCGGCCTCTTCATCTTCGTGTACTGGCTCTAGGCGAGGCACCGTGGGGTAGGTGCTCGGGCGCCGGCCGCGGCGGACGCCTAAGGCGGCGGGACCGGGCCACCGGCGAGGGTGTGGGGCGCGATGAGTCCCAGCCGCCAGGCAATGACCAGGAGCGCGAACAGCGCGATCGATAGCGTGATGCGGACCGTGAGTGCGCGCAGCAGCCGGCGCGAACCCTCCTCCGTACCGCGCGACAGATAAAACAGCCCCGAGCCGAGGCTCACCAGGATCCCGGCAAGGCACAAGAGAACCAACAGCCAAATAACCGATCCCATGCCGCTTCAGTTTAACGCCTGCATGCCTGCGAGCAACGTGCGATGCGCCCGCGGCTAAACCCCGCTGTGTCCGCCGTGCTGCTCACACTGCTCGCGCTGCTCGCGGTGGCGATCTTCGTGCGCCTGGGACTGTGGCAATGGCAGCGCGGTGATGACAGCCAGCAGGCGTGGCAGAGCTTCGCGCGCGGCGCGGAGCAAGTGCGCACACTCGGCTCCGCCGCGCTCGCGAGCGTGCCGCTTTACCAGCGGGTGAGCCTCAGCGGCACGCTCGAGGCGCAGCACCAGTTCCTCCTCGACAACCGCTCCTACCAGGGGCGGCCGGGTTACGAGGTGCTGACCCCGCTCACGCGTGCCGGGGCGATGAGCGTACTCGTCGACCGCGGCTGGGTGCCTTTTGGCGGCTCGCGCGCACAGCTGCCCGACGTCAGCCTCGACACGGATGCCCCCGTGACCCTCACGGGCCGCAGTGGGCTGCTGCCGAGCCCGGGGCTCGCGCTCGGGCATGCACCCCCGAGCGGCACGTGGCCGAAGGTCACCGCGTTCCCGAGCATGGCGGAACTGGCCGGCGCACTCGGCGCCGCGCTCGAGCCGCGGGTGCTGCTCCTTGATCCGGCCGCGCCGCACGGTTATGTGCGCGACTGGCAGCCGCCGGGGATGTCCCCGCTGCGGCACTTCTCTTACGCCATCCAGTGGTGGAGCTTTGCCGCGCTCGTGCTCTTGGTGTGGGCGATCCTGACGCTGCGCGGCCAGCGCGCGCGGGCGGCCTAAGATGGAGCCCTCCGCCGCCGCGGTGCGGAGCCGCAATTTGCGTACGCTCGCTGTGCTGGCGGGGCTCTTCCTCCTGCCCCTCGCGCTCGCCTTCTTTACCTACTACGGCAGCAGCTGGCGCCCGACGGGGGCGGTGAATCACGGCCGGCTGATCTCCCCGGTGCGCGCGCTGCCCGCGGTATCGCTGCCGCAGGTGCTGCCCGCCGCGGCCGCCGCTGAGACGCCCGCGCTCTTTCGAGACCGGTGGTCGCTCGTCTACCTCGGCAGCGGCGCCTGTGAGGCGGACTGTCGCGCAGCGCTGCTCGTGATGCGCGCGGCGCGTCTTTCTCTGAATACCGACATGACCCGCGTGGCGCAGGTGTTCCTCGTCACGGGCGATTGCTGCGCGCGCGAGTTTCTCGCGCGCGAGCATCCGGGTCTGCGGGTGCTCGATGCGCAAGGCGCGGCGGCCGCACCGCTGCTGCGCGCCTTTGACAGCGCGGATCGCGCCCACGCGCTGTTCGTCGTGGATCCGCTCGGCAACCTCATGATGCGCTACGATGCCCGGCAGAACTCGCGCGGCTTGCTCGAAGACCTGCAGAAGCTGCTCAGGCTCTCGCACATCGGCTGATGGCGCTAAGGGGAAGCGTTGCCACCATGCCCGTAGCCCGCTGGATGCGCCGCCTCGCCGTCGCCGGGGTGATCGTATGCTTCACCGTCGTGGTGCTCGGCGCCTACGTGCGCCTGACCGCCGCGGGGCTGGGGTGCCCGGACTGGCCCGGCTGCTACGGACATCTCACGCCGAGCGGCGCCGAGCACAGTGCCGCCGCCCAGGCCACCTATGCCAGCCGGCCGCTCGAGGTGGGCAAGGCCTGGCACGAGATGATCCATCGCTACGCGGCGAGCGCCCTCGGCCTCATCATTCTCGTCCTCGCCGCTCTTGCGCTGCGCACGCGGCGCGAGCATCTGGTGAGCGTGCCCTTCGCGCTCGCGCTGCTCGCGACCGTGATCGTGCAGGGACTCTTGGGCATGCTGACCGTCACCTGGCAGCTCAAGCCCCTTATCGTGACACTGCACCTGCTCTTTGGCCTGACGACGCTTGCGCTGCTGTGGTGGCTGACGCTCTCCTTGCCGATGAGCTCCTGGGGAGCGAGCGCCATGCGCGGACCCGGTCGCAGCGTCAGCGGGGGCGCCGCGCTGCCGTATTTGAGCGCCTACCGCCTCACGCTCCTCGGGCTCGCCGCCCTCATCGTGCAGATCGCACTCGGGGGCTGGACGAGCAGCAACTACGCCGCCCTCGCCTGCCCGGACTTTCCCACCTGCCAGCATGCCTGGTGGCCACGCACCGACTACCCGCACGCCTTCGTGCTGTGGCACGGGCTCAACCTCAACTACGAAGGCGGCGTGCTCGGGAACCCCTCGCGCGTGGCCATCCATCTCACCCATCGCCTGGGTGCACTCCTGGCCACGACGGCGCTCGCGCTCGCGGCGCTGTTCGTGCTGCGTCGACGCGGGCTGGCCGCCGCGCGGCCGCGGGCCTGGTTCGTACTCGCCGCGCTCGCGCTGCAGCTCCTCATCGGCATCTCGATGGTGCTGAAGGGGTTTCCGCTGTGGCTGGCCACCGCGCACACCGCTGGAGCAGCGCTGCTCCTGCTCGCAACCCTCGCGCTGCTGCGTGCCCTGAAGACCGGCTAGCGGATCACTTGCCCGCGCCGGGCGCCTTGCGCAGCAGCATGAGCGGATTGGGCGTGGGCTCGGCCACCTTGAACAGGGTGTTGCGGTCGCGGTGCAGGAAGGGCTCGGCGCGACCGCGCACGATGAGCATGGTATCCAGCACGTAGCTCCAGCTGCCATCGGGATTGAACACGACTTCGATCCGGTACGAGTCGGTGCGAAAGGCGTATTCGAGGAAGTCCGTGGAGCAGATGCCGTAGTTGGTCGCGCCGCGCTGCGCTGTGAGCACCAGCTCCGTGGCATCGGGGACGGCGTGTCCGGCAGCGATTGCCACCTGCCCGCGCGGAATGGACAGGGTCTGCAGGATCATTCCGGTCGCCGGCTCCCACAGCCAGTAGCCGGTCTGGTCATGAAAGGTCGCATCCTCGTCGCTGGCGAGGATGCGCGTGTGGTAGCGCAAACCGTAAAGCAGCTGCGGGCCGTTGGACTGCGCATCAATCGGCTGCAGTTCGATGCGCTCGCTGTAGTCGCGTCGTTCCGGGCCCTCGGCCTTCGGGTTGACGTCGACCCCCGTGCGGCTCTCCCAGATCCCCGCCAGGGGCCGCAGCGGGCCCAGGTTCGCCAGCGTGTCCGGATTCGCGTCCTGTTCGGTGAAGATGTCTTCGGGAAAGTTCATGCTCCGCTACTGCCTCATTTGCATGGGTTCCTGGGTCGCCGCGCGCAGCGTCGATGGCGCCGCAGATCCGAGCCCACCGTGATCTGCTAGGCTGCGCATCCCCTATTTTGACCGGTGAAGTTTTCCGAGCCGTGGCGACATCGCATTATGCACCGGCCGCGCCCGCGCTTTGGCGGCGCTACCTGGAGCTCACCAAGCCAAAGGTCGTCGCGCTCATTACCTTTACGGCCCTCGTCGGCACACTGCTCGCGAGTCCCGGGCTCCCCCCGCTCGGAGCGCTCGTGTACGGCAACCTCGGTATCGCGCTCGCCGCCGCCTGCGCCGCCACGATCAATCACGTGCTCGACCGGCGTATCGATGAGCAGATGGCGCGCACGCGCGCCCGGCCGCTGCCCACCGGCGCGCTCACCGAGCGCAAAGCGCTCCTGTTCGCCGCAGCCCTCGGGGTGGCCGCGATGGCGATCCTGGCCTTTCTGGTGAACCTTCTGACCGCGGTGCTCACCTTCCTGTCCCTCATCGGCTACGCGGTGATCTACACCGTGTGGCTCAAGCGCGCGACCTCCCAGAACATCGTCATCGGCGGCGCCGCGGGCGCGGCCCCGCCGGTACTCGGCTGGACGGCCGTCACCAACAGCGTCGATCCGAACGCGCTGCTCTTGTTCCTCATCATCTTCGTGTGGACGCCGCCGCACTTCTGGGCGCTCGCGATCGCGCGGCGCGACGAGTACGCGCGCGCCGGCATTCCGATGCTGCCGGTGACGCATGGACTCGCGTACACCCGCCTGCAGGTGCTCCTGTACACCGTGCTCCTCACGCTGGTGACGCTCCTACCTTATGTCACACGGATGAGCGGGCTGCTGTACCTCGCCGCCGCACTCGGCCTTAACGGCGGCTTCCTCTACTACGCACTCGCCCTCAAAGTCTCCGCGCGCGAAGAGCTGCCGATGCGGGTGTTTCACTTCTCGGTCACCTACCTCATGTGGCTGTTCGCCGCGCTCCTGGTCGATCATTACTTGCCCGCGTTGCGCGCGGGCGTTTAGAAAAACAACTGTTAAATGGCTTGTGGTCGCGCTTCAGCTTTAGGTTGAAGTCCCTGTATTTCAGGCGGACTATGACAACCAACAACAACAACGATGCCGTGTTCACGCACGCGGCCTAAACGGAGAATCTCATGAGCAGTCCAAAGATTCTGACGGCCGTCGCCGCCGGATTCACCGCGGCGATGATTTCCGCAGGGGCGTGGGCGCAGCCCGCACCCGTCGCGCCCGGCGCCAACAACATCTCAGTACCCACCTACACGGGCCCGGTGCCGACTTACACGGTGTTGGCCTCGACCGGAATTCAGACCGACCTGGTCCTCGTCGGCGACACATCCGTCGCGATAGCTTTTGACGAATATGCGGTAACCACCAGCTTGAATCCGGCCGGTGTGACGTTCGCCTTCGCAATCGCCACCACCAACAATCCGGCGACGCTGTCCGCAGTGCTCCCAGGTTTCTCGCTCCCTGTGGGCACGCTCACGACTTCGGTGGAGGGATGCAATCCCTTCGTCGCCGTTGCCACGGCGTGCGGCCCGGCGACGGGCTTTGCCTCCAGGTCCACGGGCGCCGGTAGTACTTTGAGCTTCAGCACCCTGGGCACTACGCTGACCTCGGTACCGCTGATCGGCCCGGCCTATGTGACCAACCCGGTCGCGATCTTCACCAATGCGTCCTCGTTCGTCGATCCATCGGTGACCGTGACGGATGACGGTTTGGTTGCGGTCTTCAACGGCATCGCGCCGGCCGGCACCGCGAACGGTGGTGGCGGTGGTGGCGGTGGCGGCGGTGGCGGCGGCACCACGGGCGTGCCGGAGCCTGCGACCTTCGGACTATTTGGTCTTGGGATGCTCGGCACGTTCCTGCGGCGCCGGCGCCAGGCCTAGTCTCGCTTCGATCCTCCCGGAAGGCCCGCGTTGCCCTGCGCAGCGCGGGCCTTTCTGTTTCACTCATCAGCCGCGCGTCGCGCTCACTCACCGAGCGCAAGCGGCGAGCGCGTTTAGGCCCTGAATTTCTTCATCCCGTAAGGCTTCTGCCATAAGGCTAAGCGCACGCTAGCGGTTGAAGTCCCGGTGGCACGGGCGGACGATACCGGCCGGCTAAACAAATGGCCGCGGTACGGCGAAGGCGTGCCGCACGGAGGAATCCTCATGGATAAAATTCTAACGGCGGTCGCTGCCACGTTGGCCGCGATGACGATTTCGGCAGGAGCGTGGTCGCAGCCCGCCCCGGTTGCGCCCGGTGCTAACAACGTGACGATACCCACCTACAGCGGCCCTGTGCCCACCTTCACGGTGTTGGGCTCAACCGGACTGCAGACCGAATCGATCATGGTCGGCGGAAGTGCGGTGGACGTGACGTTTGACGAATTCGCGCTCACCACCAGTTTGAATCCGGCCGGTGTGACTTTCGCCTTCGCGATCTCCACGTCCAACAGTCCGACTGCGCTGTCCGCATCGCTCCCGGGCTTTTCGCTCCCCACCGACTTCGGCGCGCTCACGACTTCGGTGCAGGGCTGCAACCCCTTCATCGCCAGCGCCACGGTCTGCGGGACGGCAACCGGGCTGGCCTCAAGGAGCAGCGGTGTGGGTGATACCCTGACCTTCAGCAACCTCGGCACGTCCGCGGTCGGGATAGGGCCGATCACGACCAATGTGACCAACCCGGTTGCCATCTTCACCAACGCCCCCTCGTTCACCGATCCGTCGGTGAGCGTGACCGATGACGGCGCGACCGCGGTCTTCAGCGGCCTTGGGCCGGCGGGCGGCTCAACGTCGGTTCCTGAGCCTGCGACGCTTGCGCTGATGGGCCTCGGTTTGTTGGGCGCGGCCTTGGCACAGCGCCGGCGCAGGAGCCTGACGCCGAGCTGATCCGCAAAGACGCTCGTCAAAACTGCAAGGGCGCCCCGTGAGCGGTGCGCCCTTGTTGCTTTAGGGCAGATCGAACACCAACACCTGCGCTGCCGCGCCCGCCTGCAGCGTGAGATGCCAAGGGCCTTCGCTGCCGGCGCCATCGCCGGCCGCAAGCGCGGTCTCATTGAGCGACAGCGCGCCGCAGGCCACGTGCACCCAGGCGCGCCGTGCGGCCGGCAGTGTCAGCTCGGCGCGCTCCGCGCCGTCAAAGAGTCCGGCGTACACGCGCGCATCCTGATGGATCAGCACCGATCCTTCGGCGCCATCGCAGGAGGCGATGAGTCGCAGGCGGCCGCGTCTTTCGGCTTCGCTGAAGTGCTTCTGCTCGTAGCCGGGGGCGAGTCGCTCCTGAGACGGCCGGATCCAGATCTGCAGCAGATGCACTTCCTGCGTGGCGGAGGGATTAAATTCGCCGTGCAGCACCCCGGTGCCAGCGCTCATGCGCTGCACATCGCCCGGCCGGATCAGCGAGCCGTTGCCCATCGAGTCCTTGTGCTCAAGCTCGCCGCTGAGGATATAGGTGAGGATCTCCATGTCCCGGTGGCCGTGCTTGCCGAAGCCCTCCCCGGGCGCGACGCGGTCATCGTTGATGACGCGCAGCGGCCCGAAATCGATCCACGCCGGATCCTCGTACTCTCCGAACGAAAACGTGTGGTAGGTCTTCAGCCAGCCGTGATCGAAAAAACCCCGTTCGGCACTGCGGCGCACCTGCAACATACAAAAGTCCTCGAGGGGGGCGGTGGCCGAGTGTAGGAGCGACGCCTGGGCGCCGTCACCGTACGAAGGGTCTGCTCAAAGCGCGGCCGCAGGCTGAGCACCCGGCAAGGAGTACCATGGCGGGCCTGCATGAGCGCCCCCGTGCCCCCTGCGAGCAATGCCCCTGCCGGCGCGCCCGGCCCGTCGCCGGCTCCGGTGCAATACCCCTGGGCGCTGCGGGCGCTGCGCACCGTGCAGTTCGGCCTTGCGCGGCTCCTGAGCCGCGACGGCTATGTCACCGCCCGCGCGGCGCCCTTCGGCCTCACCTTCACCGGTCCCGCGGCGGATGTCATCACGCGGCACATCTATCGCCTCGGGGCGCATGAGCCGGCGATCACGCGCTACCTCATCGAGCACGTGCGCCTCGGTGCGGGGGAGGTCGCGCTCGATGTAGGTGCGAACATCGGCTGGTACAGCCTCCTGCTGCAACACCTAAGCGAGCCGGGCGCGCAGATCTTCGCCTTCGAGCCGGACCCGGAGACCTACGCCCTGCTGTGCACGAATCTGCGCGCCAACGCGGCGGACCGCGTGACACCGCTCAATCTTGCCCTCGGTGATACCCCCGGCACCGCGCAGCTGCGCCGCTACAAGCACAGCAACAACGGCCGACATACGCTCATCGTGGACGGGCCGGCCGCCGACAAGGTCCCGGTGGCCGTAGAGACTCTGGCCGGGTTCTGGCGTGCGCGGGCGCTTGGGGAGCGTCCGCTGCGGTTTCTGAAAATCGACGTCGAGGGGTTTGAATATTTTGTGCTGCGCGGTGCGGGGGAGCTGCTCGCACGCTGTGGACAGATCTTCCTCGAGTACTCCCCCGCGAGCCTGCGCCTGGCGGGCCTGCAACCGGATGCGCTGATCGAGCTGCTGCGTGCGGCGCGCCTGAGCGCGCGCTGCTTTCGGGGCGCTCAGCTGCTGCCGATGAGCCTTACGCAGCTCGCGCAGGTGCACGAGCAACACGACCTGCTGCTCGTGCCGCAGTAGCCGCGCAAAACTCAGCGCCGCTTAGGCGGAGCGCTTGTGCATCATCTGCCAGGAATAGACGAGCTTGTCCTTCAGCAGCAGCATGCCGGAGGAGCGGTAACTGTCCGAGGCGAGGTGCCCGAAATGCTCCGCGCCGTAGTAGCCAGACGCCTCGCAGCCGTACACGGAGAGGATGGAGGTATCGATGATCGCAAAGCGGCCCTGCAATTTGCCGAACATGGCGCTCTCGAACGTCCATTTCAGACTCTCCCCCGGGGCGCGCGGGGGCTCGATCAGGTAGGCCTGCACGAACTCGGTGGGCGGGGAGCCGAGTACTCTCAGCTTGCCCGACAGCAGCCAGCATTCCGGGCGGTGCGCGATCTCGGTGCGCGCGTACGCCTTGAGCGGTTCGCCGTCGGCACGCCAGAGTGTCCCCGTTCCGGCCCACACCGCCGGCTCGAACACAAACGTATGCTTCATGCGCACATTATGGCGCGCACCCGGGTTTTTCGGGTACGTTGCCGGGAAACGACGGGAATGGAGGTGCTCTATGTTGACGGAACGGATCTGGTCGGGAAATTCGCTGCGCAACTTTCACTACCTGATCGCCGACCCCGAGACGGGCGAAGCGCTCGCGATCGACCCGCTCGAGTGGCGCCTGGTGCTGGATGCAGCCAAGAAGCGCGGCTGGAACATCACCCAGATCCTGAACACCCATGAGCACGCCGACCACACCGGCGGCAACGTGGGCCTGAAGGATGCGACCGGCGCCAAGGTGCTGGCACACGAGGGCGCCGCCGCGCGCATCTCCGGGGTCGACCGCGGGCTGAAGAAGGGGGACGTCGTTAAGGTCGGCCGGGTAGAGCTCGAGAGCCTGGACACCCCGGGGCACACCATGACGCACGTGTGTCTCCTGTCGCATACCGATACGCCGGCCCTGTTCTGCGGCGACACACTCTTTAACGCCGGCGCCGGCAACTGCTTCAACGGCGGCAACCCGGAGGTGCTGTACGACACCTTCGCGATGCAGATCGCGCGCCTGCCGGACTCGACCCAGGTGTACCCCGGACACGAGTACCTCGCGCGCAATCTTGAGTTCACGCTCGACCGCGAGCCGACCAACAAGGACGCCGCCGAGTTCCTCACCGAGGCGAAGAAGCACCAGGCGCCCGAGGCTCCGGTGACGACCCTCGGCCAGGAGAAGCGCATCAACACCTTCCTGCGTCTGCAAAGCCCGGCAGTGATCGGAAAGCTGCGTGAGAAGTTTCCGGACATCGGGGAGCGCCCGGATCCGAAGACCGTGTTCGTGAAGCTGCGCGAGCTGCGCAACAAGTGGTAAGCGCGCGCGCGGGCGCCGCCGTGCTCTTGGCGCTCGTGGCCGCAGGCTGCGGCTCGCCCGCCGGTGTGGGCACGGGAAGCGCCGCCTCCGCCCCGCCGCCGCGCAGCGCCGAGGAGGCGAGCGTGCGCGCCTTCGTGCAGGCGGTGGCGCAGGAGGTGAGCCGCGAGGGGCCCGGTGCCTGGCGGCGCGCGTTCACCGACGGCCCCGAATTCTTCATGGCCGCCAACGGGCAGCTGGTGTTTACGGACGGGGCGGCGGCGGCGCGCGGCATCGAGGCGCTCACCCACACGCTGCCGAAGATTGAGCTGCGCTTCGGGGACGATGTGCGCGTGCAGGTGCTCACCGACACATTGGCGCTCATCGGCTGCTCCTACTCCGAGGTGCAGACCAATGCGCAGGGTCAGCCGCACACCGACCGCGGCTACTTCACCGCGCTGGCCGAGCGGCGCGACGGGCAGTGGCGTTTTCGCAGCGCCCACTGGTCATCGCTGCCCCCGTAAGCGGCGGGAACGAGAGCGCAGTGTTCCGCTGGTTGCTGGCCGCGCTAGAGACGAGGCAGCATAGGGGCGTGCGCTCGAGGCGCACGAGCACGCTCGACGGAGGTCCCATGCGCACCCGGGTACAGCTTCTCGCGGCAGCCCTGCTCGCCACTCCGCTTACTCTCGCTTGGGCGAACGGTGGCGGCTCCATGTCCTCTTCCATGCCTTCCATGCCCCGCGTCGAGACCCCGCAGCAGCGGGCACGCGATGCCTATAACGACGGGGTGCATCTGGTGAAAAAGGCCGACAGCGCACAGGATTACGCGCTGCACGCGAGCGATGCCGCGAAGAAAGACAAGGCGCTGCACGAGGCCCAGGGGGACTACGCCGCAGCGCTCGAGCGCTTCAAGGCGGCGCTCGGACTGGATGACTCGCTGGCCGAAGGCTGGAATTACTTCGGTTACACGAGCCGCAAGCTCGGCCACTACGAGGACGCACTCGGCGGCTACGCGAAGGCCCTCGCACTCAAGCCCGGCTATCCGGACGCGCTCGAGTACCGCGGCGAGGCGTACCTGGGGTTGAACCGCGTCCCGGACGCTCAGCAGTCCTACCTTGACCTGTACGCCGGCAACCGCGCCCTGGCCGCAAAGCTCTTGACGGCGATGAAGAGCTGGACGACGGCGCAGCGCGCCGCCGGGACGAACGTCGCGAACCTCGATGAGCTCGACAAGTGGATCCAGGAGCGCGAGCAGATCGCCGGGCAGACCGCCGCGCTCACGCGCGCCGGCACCGCTGCCAGCTGGCGCTGAGAGCGCCCCGCACGCGCGCCGCGCGCCGCGCGGCGCTGCTGCTTGCCGTGCTCGCACTGCCCGCCGCGGCCGCCGAGTACACCTGGCATTTGCCGCGCGGCTTTCCGAGGCCGGCCGTGCCCGCCGACAACCCGATGTCGGAGGCTAAGGTCGCCCTCGGCCGGCGCTTGTTCTTCGAGCCGCGCCTCTCGGTAAGCGGCCGCTACAGCTGCGCGAGCTGCCACGACCCGGCACGCGCCTTCACCGACGGGCGCTCGCGCGCGCAGGGCGCCACCGGGGTGACACTGCCGCACAACACCCCGACGCTCGCGAACGTGGCCTACAACATCAGCTTCGGCTGGCAGCACCCTGAGGTGCGCTCACTCGAGACGCAGATGCGCCAGCCGCTCTTCAACGCGCACCCCGTGGAGCTCGGACTGCAGGGCCGTACGCACGCGCTGTGCGCGCAGCTGCAGGAGGATCCGCTCTACGCGCAGGCCTTTGCGCAGGCATTCCCGGCCGCGCCCGCACCGAGCCTCGATCACCTCATCAAGGCCATCGCCGCCTTCGAGCGCACGCTGATCTTCGGGCGCTCGGGGTTTGATCGTTACGTTTTCGAGGGCGAGCACGCCGCGCTGTCGGCTGCGGCCAAGCGCGGCATGGCGCTTTTCTTCTCGGCGCGCGCCGGCTGCGCCGCGTGTCACTCCGGCATCAACTTCTCGGGCAACTGGCGCGACGCGCAGGGCGCGACGGGACGGGCGAGTTTCGCCGTGGACGGCACGAGTGCCCAGGCGCTGCGCGTGCCGACGCTGCGCAACGTCGCTCTCACCGCCCCCTACATGCACGATGGACGCTACGCCACGCTCGAGGCGGTGCTCGAGCACTACTCGCGCCTTGCACAGCTACGCCCCTCGGTGGACCGGCGCCTGCCGCAGGTCCCGTTGACGCAACCCGAGCGCGCCGATCTTATCGCCTTCCTCAACAGTCTCACCGACGAGGCATTCACTGCGCCCGCTGCGGCGTGTGCGCGCTGCGAGGCGCACTAAGGCTTCCCCTTGAGGTACTGGTCCATCCAGTCCAGATAGCGCTGCGAGCGATCGATGAGGAAACTCGGACGGGTGAGCACGTGGTACTCGCCCGGATAGACGATGAGCTGCGCGGGTACCCCGAGCGTGCGCAGCGCCTGGTACATCTGCTCACCGCCGGCGAGGGGTACGTTGAAATCCTTATCGCCGCCGAGGAACAGCGTGGGCGTGCGGATGCGGTCGGCGTGGAAGAACGGATAGGACACCTTCAGCCACAGCGCCGCATCGCGCCACGGCGGCCCGAGCTCCGCGTTGTACTGCACCAGGTACTCATCCGCCCCATACATGGCGGTCTGGTTGCCGCTGCCGGCCCCGCTGATGGCCGCCTTAAAGCGTGTATCGCTTGCGATCGTGTAGTCGGTGAGGATCCCGCCGTAGCTCCAGCCCCCGACACCTAAGCGCTGTGGATCGGCGATGCCGCGGGCGATCGCGTAGTCGACCCCGGCGAGCAGATCCTCGACCTCCTTGTGGCCCCAGTCCGCGAGGATGGCGCGCGCGTACTGCGCGCCGCGCCCGGTGCCGCCGCGATAGTTGATCGCGAGCACCACGTAGCCGTGGGTCGCAAAAAACTGCCGTTCGAGCGGGGGACCGTAGCCCCACAGCTCAAGCGAATGATCGTCCTGGCCGTTCGGGCCGCCATGGATCCACAGGAGGGTCGGATAGCGGCGGCCGCTCGTGTAGTCGGGCGGCTTCACGATCTGCCCGTGAACCTCGGTGCCGCCGCCGCTGCGGAAGGCGATGTCCTCGACCGAGCCGAGCGTGAGTTGCGCGAACAGCGCATCGTTGTGGTGTGTCAGGCGGCGCAGCTTCCCCTGCTCGAGCGCGTACACCTCGGGGGGGGCCACATCACTCGAGACGAGTACCGCGGTGTGACCTGCGGCCGCGACGAGTTCGTGCACCACCAGGGCGTCGGCGAGGTGCGTGATCGTCCCGTTCGAGAGGTTCACCGCGCCGGGGTACTGGTAGCCATCGTCCTCGACCGTGAAGAGGATCGAGCGGCCGTCGGCGGCGAACTGCGGGCTGAAGACGGCGCGGTCGAGCGCATCGGTCAGTTCCCGCACCTTCCCCGACTTGACCTCAGCGACCGCCAGGCGATCGGTGATGTAGGCGTTGAACTTGGGCGCATCGCCTTGCAGAAACGCGAGCTGCGTGCCGTCGGGACTCCACAAGAGCTTCTGGTGATTGGGCGAGAACGTCGTGAGGAGCTGGTGCGGGGTGGCACCGCTTTCGGGCGCCATAAGGTAGATCACGTCGCGGCCCAGATCCGCGGCGTTACCGAGCGCATTACCGACAAAGGCGATCTCGCGGCCGTCCGCGGAGAAGGCCGGGGCGGAATCCTCGCGGTTCGTATCGCTTGTGAGCGCCGCGCAGGCCCCCGTGCGCACATCGAGCAGGTACAGCTGCGTGCGCGACTCGGCGGTGAGATAACCCTCCTTGTCCTGCTTGAACTGCAGGGCGTCGATGACGAGCGGGCGCACTGGCTTGCCCGGCGTTTTGCCCTCGCTCGCCCCATCGGAATCGGCATGCATGACGAGCACCACGTGCGCGCCATCGGGTGACCATTCGTAGGAAGAGATCTCGCCCGTCACGTGACTCACGGGGCGGGCCTCTCCGCCGCGCCGGTCGAGCAGCCACAGCTGGGTGGCGCTCTCGGCGGGCCGCGCCGCAAGAAAACTTAAGTACCGTCCATCCGGACTGAAGCGCGGATCCGTCACGCTCTCCCCGCGCGTGAGCGGCATGCTCTGCGTACCCGCCCAGTCCGCGATCCACAAGGCGGTGCGGCTCTCGTCGGACTCCTTGTCGTACGTCGTCACAAGGTAAGCCACCGTCGCCCCGTCAGGGGCGATCTGCAGGTCCGACACGGGCTGGAAGCGATACCAGTCCTGCGGGCTCAGGGCGCGGCCGGCGTACGCGCCGCCCGAGAGTGCCCAGGCGGTCAGGGCGATCAGAACCAGCAGCAGGCGCTTGGCGTGCACGATGAGTCCTTGCCCCCTAAAGCCCCGGGGGGCCGTTTTCGTTTCAACGGGTGACCGGCCGCGCTTCGGCGCGGGCGGCGCGAAGTTTAGCCTGAAGCGCCGTGGCGCTACAGGTCGCGCCAGCCACCCGCATGCGGCTCGCATGCTAGGCTTTCTGAGGCCACTGTCCCCGCGCAAACCATGAACGCGACCCCCGCCCAAGCTGCATTCGAGGAGAGCCGCCGCCGGGCACACGCGGCTTTGCGCGCTGGCCGCGCAGCGACCGCCGAGCGCTGGCTGCGCGCGCTCGAGGCGCAGTTTCCGGGCGAAGTGAACTGCCAGTGGCTGCTGGGCGTCGCGCTCCTCGAGCAGGACAAGATTGCCGAGAGCATCGCGACGCTCGAGCGCGTGCTCACGCGCGTGCCCGACTTCGCCCACGCACGCGTGGACCTGGCGCGTGCTTACCGGCGCGCCGGGCGCGCCGCGCAGGCGCGCGAAGAAGTACGGCGGGTGCTCGATAAGGTCCCCCACCATCATCGCGCGTGGCTTGCCTACGGCGATGCACTGGTGGACCTGGGTCAGTATGAGGATGCGCGCATTGCCTTCGAGCGCGCGCGCCTGACGGATCCGCAGCGCACGCTCATCGAGGCAGCCACGGGGGCGCTGGCGGCGGACGAGCGCCAGAAGTCGGAAGACATTTTCCGTGAGATTCTCAAGGCCGACCCGAGTCACGTCGCAGCGCTGGTAGGACTGGCGGCGCTTTCACTCACCGCTGACGCCCCTCGCGATGCGGAACGCCTGCTGCGCCATGCGCTCAAGCAAACCGAGCACATGCCCCTCATTTGGCGGGGACTCGGCCCGACGCTCCTCGGCCTGGGTCGCGTCGCAGAGGCGGAAGCGGCGGCGCGCCGCTTAATGAAGATCGAGCCCGACAATCCCCAGTCCTGGGTCATGATCGCGAGCGTCGCGACGCGCCATCTGCGCCAGGAGGAGGCGCTCGAAGCCTACGAACACGCCGCGCGGCTGCAGCCCCAGGAGGTGCGCTTGCGCCTGTCCATCGGCCACGTGCAGAAGACCCTCGGGCGGCGCCCGGACAGCGAGGCCTCCTACAAGCAGGCCCTGCGGATGGATCCGGGCGTCGCCGAAGCGTACTGGAGTCTTGCGGACCTAAAGAATTACACGTTCGGCGATGCCGAGATGACCGCGATGGAGGGGCTGCTCGCAGGCGATAAGCGTGACCGCAACAACGAGGCCCAACTGCATTTCGCACTCGGAAAGGCTTGCGAACAGCGTGCGCGCTACCCGCAAGCCTTCGCGCATTACGTCAAAGGCAACGCGCTGCGGCGGCTCGACGTGCCGTTCAGCATCGAGAACTTCGAGCGCCGCACGGCACGGATCCGCGCGTTCTTCGACGGCAAGTTCTTCGCCGCGCGTGCCGGCGCCGGCAACCAAAGCAGCGCGCCCATCTTCATCGTCGGCCTGCCGCGTTCCGGGTCCACGCTGCTGGAGCAGATCCTCGCCAGCCACTCGCGTGTGGAGGGGACGATGGAGCTGCCGAACATCATCAACCTTGCCTATGAGTTCGATGACATGGTCCCCACCCGCGACGGCTACCCCGAGACCGTCGGCACGGTCCCCGATGCACAGCTCACCGCACTCGGGACCCGTTACCTGCAGGAAACGCTGAGCCTTCGTTCGGGGCGCGAGCACTTCACCGATAAGCTGCCCAACAACTTCAACCACATCGGCATCATTCAGGCGATCCTGCCGCGCGCGAGCATCATCGACGCGCGCCGCCATCCGATGGATTCGTGCTTCAGCACCTTCAAGCAGCACTTCGCGCAGGGTCAGGCCTTCAGCTACGACCTCGAGGACCTGGGGCGTTACTACCGCTGCTACCTGTCGCTTATGGACCACTGGGATGCGGTCCTGCCGGGCAAGGTACTGCACCTTCAATACGAGGAGCTGGTGCGCGAGCCGGAAATCCAGATCCGCCGCCTGCTCGAGCACTGCGGCCTCACCTTCGAGCCTGCGTGCCTGAACTTCCACGAGACCCGCCGCTCGGTGCGCACGGCGAGCGCCGAGCAGGTACGCCAGCCCTTGTATTCCTCGGGGGTGGGCTACTGGCGACACTTCGAGAGCGAGCTTGGGCCCCTGCGCCAGGCACTCGGCGAGAGCCTCGCGCGCTTTTCCTGACCGGCGCGTTCGCCCCCCGTAATTCCTTGTTGAACGATCGTTGACTAAGGGCGCCCGCTCAAAGGATGATCGGGGAGCGTCCTCGGCCGGGAACGGCCGCGCGCGTCTATCAAATTAAGCTCTTTGGGGGTTCCCTGATGCGTTCACGTGGCCGGAATCGTGCGGCAAACTATTTTCCCAAGGCATTGATGATGATTCCCCGCCCCGGGGGCTCGGCCATCCGCCTCGCAGTCGCGGCCGCACTCGCCGGCGCCGCCCTGCCCGCGGGGCCGGCGTGGGCGGACGCGGCCGCCGACACCGCCTCCTCAGGCGGCGGTGCGTTGCAGGAAGTGGTGGTCACGGCGCGCAAGCGTGAGGAGAACCTGCAGGACGTGCCCGTCAGCATCGACGTGTTCACCAAGAAGGACCTGCAGAATCTTGCCATCACGAGCTTCGATGACTACGCGCAAAAAGTGCCGTCCATCTCCTTCATCAGTACAGGCCCCGGCACCCAGCTCTTCGTCATGCGCGGGGTCTCCGACGGCAGTAACCCCAACTACGCCAACACCTCCTCGACGGGTTTCTTCGTCGATGACATGTCGATGAGCTATGAGGGCGCACAGCCCGACCTGCACCTGTACGACATCGAGCGCATCGAGATCCTCAACGGTCCCCAGGGCACCACTTACGGCGCCGGTTCCATGTCCGGCGCCATCCGCTACATCACCAATAAGCCTGACGTCAACGCGTTCAGCGCCGGGGTGGACTTCAACGCCGGCCAGATCCAGGACGCCCAGCAGAACTGGACTTACGAAGGCTTCGTCAACATCCCGATCATCCAGGGCGTCCTCGGTTTTCGTGCCTCCGCCTTCAGCGACTCGCACGGCGGTTTCATCAACAACCAGTTGGTGACGCGCACCTGGGTGAATGGCGCGGTCTCGAACAATTCGGAGTGGGCACGCGATAACTACAATCGCGAGCACGTCGAAGGCATGCGCGCGGCCCTGAAGGCGGACTTCAACGAGCGCTGGAGCGCCACACTCACTTACGCCTACCAGCGTCAGAGCACGCTCGGGGCGTGGGACGAGAGCCCGACACTGCCGCCGCTCACGGTGGAGCGCTTCGGTCCGGAGAGCGATGACTTTCAGACCAAGATGGTCGATTTCAACCTGCAGGGGGATGTCGGCATCGGCGATCTGGTGTTCGCGAGCACCTACTGGGCGCAGCCGCGGCGCCAGTGGGACGAATACTCGCAGTACATGGAGAATTTCGCCCCGTCCTATACTCCCTTTTATCCCACTGGAGCCCCGGCGGGTGCCCAGGAAGGATTCACCTGCCTGAGCGACCCCGCCTACGGCGGCACGCCCTTCACCGGTTGCAAGCCGGCGACACAGTATTACTCGTACTTTCTCAACCCGACGCGCTGGTCAGATGAACTGCGGCTCGTCTCCAAGCCAGGCGGCCGCTTTCACTGGCTCGCGGGCCTTTACTGGGAAAAGACCACCGACAAGGACTACAGCAATACCTACTTCATGCCCGGCCTGCAAACGGGCGGCAAGGCATTCCAGTATGAGCTCAATTACTATCAATTGACCGCCGCGACGCTGCCGCCCGGACAGTGGTACTCGTACCTGGAACGCTCCGATTACCTGCAGACCACCGAGTTCGCCAACATCAGCTTCGACCTCACGGACCGACTGAATGTGGAAGCCGGGATCGTGCACTTCCATTCCGACTTCTCGTACTACACCCCGTACGCTCAGTTTGCTTACTACGATGAGCCCCCGAGTCTCTCGACGGGCAGCTCGCACAAGTGGAACAGCAAGTACGGCATCAACTACAAAGTTACCGACCATGCGATGGTGTATGCGGATTTTGCGCAGGGCTTCCGCGACGGCGGCAACAACTCCGGTGATCCGCAGGGGTGCTACAACTCCGGCGTGCCGCAGAACTACACCCCGGACACCCTTAACAACTACGAGATTGGCTGGAAGACCACGAGCCAGGCGGGGCACCTGCTGTGGAACGGCGCGACCTATCTGATGGACTGGAAGCAGCTGCAGGCGCTCATCTACAACGCGCTCGTGTGCCCCTCCTCCAGCTACAACATCAACGTGGGCGATGCGCGCATCTATGGCGTGGAATCGAACATCGACTACAAGATCAACAGCAACTGGTCGTTCCAGACTTCCGCCAACTACACCGACGCGCGCATCATCTCGACGGTTACCCCGGCCTACCAGGCGTATGTGAACGAACGGCTGCCCTTTGCGCCTTACTTCAGCTGGAGCTGGAACGCGCGTTACGAGCAGCCGCTCAACGCGCAGATGCGCGGCTACGCGCAGTTCGACATGGCGCACAAGGGTGACATGTGGAACGGCCTGAATCCGAATGACCCGAACACGGGCCTGCCGCGCATCCTGCAGCCGAGCTACACCATCATGAACCTGCGCTTCGGACTCAATCCCGACAGCGGTCACTGGCTGGCGGAGCTGTATGTCACGAACCTGGCGAACAAGAACGCGATCGTCTACAGCAACACCGGTAACTTTGACCTGCGTCTAACCGTCAACGAACCGCGCGTGTACGGGCTGCGCGTGAACTACCGCTTCGGCAAGGAAACCAACGCCGACTAGCGCTTGACGGGGAAGGCGGCCGGCGAGCTTCGCATCACGGCCGCCTTCCCTATACTCTAGGGCGGCCATGCGCTCTGCCTTCTACCGCCGCTGCTTCCTCATCGTCATCGCGGCGATCCTCGGCTATGCGGCCTACCGCATCGTGGCGCCGCTGCTCGGCATCATCGGCTGGGCGGTCGTGCTCGCCTTCATCCTCTACCCGCTGCACGAGCGCCTCACGCGTCAGTTCAAGGGCCGCAAGGCCTTATCCGCCGGTCTCATCGCCGGCATCACCCCGTTTCTGGTGTTCGTGCCGCTCTCGGTGCTCGGCGCGGTGTTTGCCGGCCAGGTGGCGCGCGTCATCGAGTACCTGCGTGCGCAGACGGACGTGTCCTACCCGGAACTCGTACAGCGGCTGTCCAGCTACCCGCTGATCGGCAGCGCGGTCGAGTGGGTGCAGGAGAACACCACCATCAGCGCCGCGGAGGTGCAGGGCTGGCTCACCAACGGGCTGCAGGCGATTCTCAAGAGCGCCGCCTCCATGGGGGGGAGCGTTGCGCTCAATGTGTTCGGCACGCTCATCGGCTTTTTCCTCATGATCTTCATGCTGTTCTTCCTGCTGCGCGACGGACGCACGATCCTCGAGCAGTCCGTGCGCCTGGTGCCGGTCGAGCGGGCCCGGCGCACGCAGCTTTTGAAGTATCTGGGGGAAGTCACGCGCGCGGTGATCTTCGGCTCGACCGCCACGGCGGTGCTGCAGGGGGTGATCGTGGGCGTCGGCTTTGCGATCGTGAAGCTGCCCTCCCCGGTGGTGTTCGGCGTGCTCGCCACGATCGCCGCCTTCCTGCCCACGGGGGCCGCCCTGGTGCTGATCCCGGCGGTGCTGTATCTCGCCTTTAGCGGACACTGGGGCCTCGCGATCTTTCTGGCCATCTGGACCGCCCTCATGTGGATCAGTGAGAACATTCTGCGCCCGCTCTTGACCGCCCATCACGCGGAAGTGTCAACGCTCGCGATCTTCATCGGCGCGATCGGCGGCGTGGCCGCCTTCGGCATCCTCGGGCTCATCATCGGGCCGGTGCTCCTGAGCTTCATCGTCGCGCTGGCGCGCTTCTCGCAGGAGCGCCCGCCGGCGTAAGCCTGCCCGGGCGCTTTCCCGTAGAATGCGCGCCCCTATGGATCTGTCCCCGATCCTCAACCCTTTGAACGACGCGCAGCGCGCTGCGGTCACCGCACCGCTCGGCCCGGTGCTGGTACTCGCCGGCGCGGGCAGCGGCAAGACGCGCGTGCTCACCCACCGCATCGCCTGGGTGATCCAGGCCGAGGGCGCCTCCGCGCACGGGATCCTGGCGGTCACCTTTACCAACAAGGCGGCGGGGGAGATGCGCGGCCGGGTCGAGCAGCTCTTAGGTCTGCCCGGCAGTTCGCTGTGGATCGGCACCTTCCACGGCATCGCGCACCGCCTGCTGCGCATGCACTGGCGCGAGGCGAACCTGGTGCAGGGCTTCCAGATCATGGACTCGGAGGATCAGCAGCGCCTCATCAAGAAGCTCATCCGGGGCGCCGAGCTCGATGAGACGCGCTGGATCGCGCGCGAGGTGCAGTGGTTCATCAATTCGAACAAGGACGAGGGGCAGCGCCCGCAGCACCTCAAGGACGGCAACGATCCGCCCCGCAGCCAGCTGATTAAGCTGTACGCGAGCTACGAGGAAGCGTGCGCGCGCGCCGGCGTCGTGGACTTCGGCGAGCTCTTGCTGCGCGCGTACGAACTGTGGCGCGACCACCCCGCGCTGCTCGAACATTACCGCCGCCGCTTCCGGCACGTGCTGGTCGATGAGTTCCAGGACACCAACGCCATCCAGTACGCCTGGATGCGCCTCATCGCCCCGGGGATGCCGGATGCCCAGGGACACGTGAGCTACCCGTTCGTCGTGGGCGATGACGACCAGTCGATCTACCGCTGGCGCGGCGCTCAGG
The DNA here is from genome assembly GCA_963850955.1 of uncultured Pseudomonadota bacterium. Classification (GTDB taxonomy): domain Bacteria; phylum Pseudomonadota; class Gammaproteobacteria; order Steroidobacterales; family Steroidobacteraceae; genus 13-2-20CM-66-19. The sequence continues at coordinate 718,022 of CAWKMW010000004.1, read as the reverse complement.
TGGAGAACCTGCATCAGTTCCGCCGCGACTACCCGGGCGCGCAGCTCTTTCGCCTCGAGCAGAACTACCGCTCCACCGCCACCATTCTCGAGGCCGCGAACGGGCTCATCGCGCACAACGCCGGACGGCTCGGCAAGAACCTGTGGACGAGCGGTGCGAAGGGTGAACCGATTCGCCTCTACAGTGCCTTCAACGAACGCGACGAAGCGGAGTTCGTCACGCATCGCATCCGCGAGCACGTCGCGCACGGGGGCCTGCGGCGCGAGATCGCGATCCTGTATCGCTCGAACGCGCAGTCGCGCGTGCTGGAGGAGGCGTTCCTCTCCGCGCGCGTCCCGTACCGCGTCTACGGCGGCCTGCGCTTCTTTGAGCGCGCCGAGATCAAGGACGCGCTCGCTTACCTGCGTCTCATCGCCAACCGCAAGGATGATGCCTCCTTCGAGCGCGTCGTGAACCTGCCGACCCGCGGGGTGGGCTCAAAAAGCCTGGACGTGGTGCGCGAGTACGCCCGCGGCGCCGGCACTTCGCTGTGGGAGGCGGCCGGGGCGGCACTCGGCGCCGGCACGCTCGGCGCCAAAGCCGCCGCGGCCGTGCACGGCTTCATGGGCCTCATCGAGCGCCTCGCCCGCGAGAGCAGCGCTCTTGCCCTGCACGAGCAGGTCGATCAGGTCCTCAAGGCGAGCGGCCTCATCGAGCACTACCGGCGCGAGAAGGCCGAGCGCGGCGAAGCGCGGGTCGAGAACCTGGATGAACTTGTGAGCGCGGCGCGCGGCTTTGCACCCGAGGCCACGGAACTGCCGCCGCTGGAGGCGTTTCTGGCGCACGCGGCGCTCGAGTCCGGCGAGGGACAGGCGGACGCCTGGGAAGACTGCGTCCAGATGATGACGCTGCACAGCGCCAAGGGACTGGAGTTTCCGGTGGTGTTCATGAGCGGCCTGGAAGAGGGCCTGTTTCCGCACCAGCGCTCCTTGAATGATCTGGCGGGTCTCGAGGAGGAGCGGCGGCTGTGTTATGTCGGCATGACGCGCGCCATGCGCCAGCTGTATCTCACCTGCGCCGAGCAGCGCCGGCTGCACGGGGTCGACAGCTACGGGCAGGCCTCGCGCTTCATCCGCGAGATCCCCAAGGAGCTGCTCGAGGAAGTGCGCCCGCGGGTGCAGGTGTCACGCCCGGTGGCCGTCGGCCGCTTCCGCGCGCCCGAGGAACCGGCCAGCGCCGGCGTGCGCCTCGGCGCACGGGTGCGCCACGGCAAGTTCGGTGACGGCGTCATCCTCAATGTGGAGGGTAACGGACCGCACGCCCGCGTACAGGTAAGCTTCGAGCGCCAGGGCACGAAATGGTTGATGGTGCAGTATGCGAATCTTGAACCGCTGTAGTGCTCGCGCACGGCGCGTGCCATGAAGATACTCGTCCTCGGCGCCGGGCAGGTCGGGCGCACCGCCGCCCAGGCCCTCTCGCGCGAGGAGGCCAACGAGGTGACGGTGGTCGACGTGAACGAGGAGGTGCTGCGCGAGCTGCAGGACCGCTTCGACGTGCGCACCGTGGTGGGGAACGCCGCGCTGCCGACGGTGCTTGAGGCGGCCGGTGCTGCGGAGGCGGAGATCATCGTCGCGCTCACCTCGAGCGATGAGGTGAATCTGGTCGCCTGTGATGTGGCGTTCACGCTGTTTCGCACGCCCACCAAGATCGCGCGCATCCGCGCGGCCGAGTACGCGAGCCGCCCGGAGCTGTTCCGCCCCGGCGGCCTGTCGGTGGATGTCATCATCAGCCCCGAGCAGCTGGTGACCGAGTACGTCGAGCGCCTCATCCACCACCCCGGCACGCTGCAGGTGCTCGACTTCGCCGACGGCAAGGTGCGCCTCGTAGGGGTGCGCACGCGGCGCGGGGGCCTCCTGGTCGGGCACCCGCTGCGCGAGCTCGCCAAGCACCTGCCCAACATGGAGCTGCGCGTGGTGGCGATCTACCGCGACGGGCGCGCGCTGGAACCGCAAGGCAGCACCGTAGTCGCCGAAGGCGATGAGGTGTTCTTTCTCGCCGCGCGCGATGACATCCGCCGCGCCATGGCGGAGATGCGTCACGGCGATGATCCGGCGCGCCGCGTCATGATCGCCGGCGGCGGCCACATCGGCTTTCGCCTGGCGAAGACGCTCGAGAAGACCAACCAGGTGAAACTTATCGAGCGCGACGCGCGGCGCGCGCGCAAGATCTCAGAACTCCTCGAGCAGGCGATCGTGCTGCACGGGGACGCCGCGGACGAAGAACTGCTCATCGAGGAGAACATTGACAGCTCGGACGTGTTCGCCGCGGTCACCAACTCCGAAGAGGCCAACATCCTCTCCGCCATGCTCGCCAAGCGCTTAGGCGCCCACAAGGTCATGGCGCTCATCAACAAGCCCTCCTACACCGAGCTTGTCGAGTCCGGCAGCATCGACATCGCCATCTCCCCGCAGACCATCACCATCGGCTCGCTGCTCGCCTACGTGCGCCGCGGCGATGTGGTGCGCGTGCATGCGCTCAGGCGCGGCGCGGCCGAGGCGCTGGAGGCGATCGTGCACGGCGATGAGCGCAGTTCGCGCGTGGTCGGCAAGACCGTAGGGGAAATCCCCCTGCCCGAGGGCGCCTCCATCGGCGCGGTGGTGCGCGGGGACGAAGTGATCATGGCGCACCATGACACGCGCGTGCGCGCCGATGATCATGTGATCCTCTTCCTCGCCGACCGCCGCCACCTGGAAGCAGTCGAGCGGCTGTTCCTGCGCTCGCCGCGCTAACGGCGGGGGAGAAAAGCTTCGTGCTGGCAGTCGCGCACGTCCTGGGTCTCCTGCTCGTGAGCTTCGCGGCGAGCTACCTCTTGCCGTTGCTCGGGTCGCTGTGGCTCGGTGACGGTCTCGCGCTGCACTTTCTTGAGGCGGGCGCCCTCACCGCCGGCTGCGGTGTCGCGCTCGCCGCGGCCACCTACCGCTTCCGGCGGGAGCTCAAACCGCGCGACGGCTTCCTGCTCGTCACTTTAGGCTGGCTCTTCGTTCCGGCCGCTGCCGCGTTGCCGCTACTCATGTGCATCCCGGGCCTAAGCTTCACCGGGGCCTTCTTCGAGGCCATGTCCGGACTCACCACGACCGGCTCCACGGTGCTCAACGGCTTGGACGCGCTGCCGCCGTCCTTGAACTTCTGGCGCCATCTGCTTGAGTGGATCGGCGGCCTGGGGATCATCGTCATGGCGCTCGCCGTGCTACCGCTCTTGGGCGTCGGCGGCATGCAGCTCTACAAGGGGCAGGCGCCGGGGGTGAAGGAGGAGCGCCTCACGCCGCGCATCCGCGAGACCGCCAAGAACCTGTGGCTGGTGTACGCGCTGCTCACGGGGGCCGGCATCGTGAGCCTGCGCCTGTGCGGCATGTCCTGGTTCGACGCGATCTGTCATGCCTTCTCCGCGATCGGCCTCGGGGGCTTCTCCACTCATGACCGCAGCATCGCTTACTTCGACTCCGCGGCGATCGAGTTCGTGCTCGTGGTGCTCATGGTGATCGCCTCACTCAACTTCGCGCGCCACTTCGTCGCGCTGCGCCAGCTCTCGCTCGAGACCTACAAGAAGGATCCGGAATGCAAGGCGATCTTCCTCGTGCTCGCGCTGAGTGTCATCGGTGTCGCAGCCCTCCTGCACTGGCACGGCGTGTACCCGGACTGGCTGCCGTCGCTGCGCGCCGCGGCCTTCAACGTTATCTCGCAAGCCACCACCAGCGGGCTCACCACCGAGGATTACCAGAGCTGGCCGGTGTTCGCCCCGTACTGGATGCTGTTCCTCACCTGCATCGTGTGCAGCACCGGCTCCACCGGCGGCGGCATCAAGATGTTCCGCGCGCTGCTCCTGGCACATCAGACGGGGCGGGAACTGAAGCTGCTCATCCATCCGGCGGCGATGGCGCCGGTGCGCATCGGCGGGCGCGCCATCCCCGATGCGGTGGGCAACGCCGTGCTCGCCTTCATCTTTCTTTACTTCGTCACCGTGGCGTTCCTCACCTTCGCGATGCTGCTCACGGGACTGGACTTCGACTCATCCGTCGCCGCGGTGGTGGCCTCGATCAACAACACCGCGCACGGCTTTGGCGCACCCGGGGCGGTGCACAACTTTCATTCCCTGAGTGCGCTGCAGACCTGGATCTGCACCGCGGCGATGCTGCTCGGGCGCCTGGAGATCTTCAGCATCGTGGTGCTGGCGCGGCGGGCGTACTGGCGTAAGTAAGCTCCGCGCGCGCCTAACGCGGCGCGACTTCCACCGTCAGCACAAGACTCGCCGAGATGTCGAGCGTGCCCGATTCGACCGGGGTAGCCACCTCGGCCGCCGCCGCCGCGCTCGGTGCCGACATGGCGCGCATCACCGGCACGAAGCGGCCACCGGTCTCCTCAACCGTGAGCACGCGCACGATCTTAAGTCCCAGCGCCGCCGCCAGCACCTCCGCATCGGCGCGCGCCTTGGCCGCCGCCTTGCGCAGCGCATCCGCGTGCACGGCATCCTGGTCTCGCAGCGTGAAGGAGATGCCGCGCACGTTGTTGGCGCCGGCCTGCGCCGCCGCGTCGATGACGTTGCTGATCTTTGTCAAATCATCGAGCGTCACCTGCACAAGATTCACGGCGCCGTAGCCGGTCAGCGTCGGCTCGTGACCATTTTGGTACTTGTAGGTCGGAGACAGAGAGTAGTTGACAGTCTTGAGCACCGCGGTGGGGCCGGCCGCCTTCTTGACCGCGCTCAGCACCGCCTCAACCTCGCGTGCGTTCTGCGCGGCCGCCTCCTGCGAGTGTTCGGCGTGCGTGGTGACGCCGATGTCGATCTGCACGCGGTCGGGTTTGGCAGTCACCTGCGAGTCCCCGGTGACGCGAATCGACGACACGGGCGGCTGCTGTGCCAAGGCCGGGGCGATTAGTGCGCACGCGAGCACGGCACCGAGGAGGCGTTTCATGTTTCCATGTCCGATGGTACGCATTCGCATATTCTACGCGCGCCGCGTGCGGCAGTTCATAGTTTGGGCAGGAGGCCGGGCATGCTCGCGCAACGAGACGGTATACAACTAAGGATGGCAACCCGCGAAATCAATGTCGCACCGGATAAGTTCGAGGTCATCTTGGGCGACGTACTGCTCGTCACCGAACTGGACTCGGCGATCGCGGTGTGCGTGTACGACGCGGCCGAGGAGGCCGGGGCACTGTTGCACCTGCGCTGCATCGTGCGCACCTCCAAGCCCGCGGACGTGACCGACACGACGCTCGCGACCGAGCTGCTGCTGCTGGATCGCTGCGTGGCATCCTTGCGTGAGTCGGCCCCGGCCGCACGCCACCTGCAGGCGCGCATCGTGGTGCACCTGGCCGATACGGCGCAGGCGGAAGCCACCTGCGGGATGGTCGTGGCACTCGTGAAGCGCTACCTGGAGGACGCCGGGGTGCGTCTGCTGCCCGAGGACGTCGCGGCAGGTCCGGTGCGGGCGCTGCGCTTCCGGCCGAGTATGGGGTGGGTGCACACGCGCGCGTAAAGTGCGCTCATGCCACGCTCTCGCGAAGCCGCCGTCCCCGCCGCGCTGCGCGCCGCACTGGAAAGCATTCTTGAGGCGCCGCTCGATCGGGTGCGCGTGATCGAGTACTCCTGGTTTGCACGCCTGCACGGTCGGGCGGTCGCCACCACGCGCACCCAACGCATCTACCTGCGCGGCAGCGCGCAGGACTTCTTCGGCAATCCCTGGCTGATGCTGCACGAGTACTGCCACGTCATCCACCAGTGGCAGCCGGGCAGGCTCACGGTCGCCGGCTACCTCGCCGAGTGCCTGCGGCACGGCTACTGGAATAACCGCTTCGAGATCGAGGCGCGCACCTTCGCCGATCGGCACTTGCCGCGGCTGCACGCGCGCCTCGGCAACGCCTCAGCCGAGCAGCGCCTCGCGTCGGTACAGACGGCCGGCGATCAGCACCAAGAGCGTCCCGAGTAACAGCGTCGCGGTCACCGACACTGCAACGTAGGTCCAGGGCAACGGCTCGTCGCGCAGCACACTTGTGATGAGAAAGTGCTGGCTGAGCGAGGGCAGCGCCATGAGCGTGAGCGTCGGTCGCAGTCCGAGCACGCCGACAAAGGCGAGCGGCAGCGTGGGCACCAGGAGCACAACCCCCAGATACGACTGCGCCTCGCGGTAGGTGCGCGTGTAGGCGGCGACGATGGTCATGAGCGCGGCGGCGAGCGGCACGAACGGCAGGCAGTACAGAATCAGCCGCAGCGCCACCCAGGGGCCGAAGTTGACGCTCATGCCGAAGCGCTCAAGACCGGTGAAGCGCAACAAAATGCCGAAGGCGAGCACGGTGAGGGTGAGCGACAGCAGCATGTAGGCACAGGTGGCGAGGATCTTGCCGAAGATGAGGTAGGCGCGCGGCACCGGCACGGTGAGCAGCGACTCGAGCGAACCGCGCTCGCGCTCACCGGCGGTCGCGTCAATCGCCAGATACATGCCGCCCATCAGCATGGTGAGGAGCATCAGGTAGCTTAAGGTTCCGAGCAGCAGCACCGAGCGCGTCGCCGGGGTCGAGACATCGATGTCCTGCACGGCCAGCGGCGAGAGCACGAGCGGATCAACACCGCGCGCCAGGGTGCGCAGGCGCGCGAGCTGCGCCGCGTACTGGCCGAGGAGCGCGCGCACGCGCTGCGTATCGGCGGCCGCGGCGGCGTCGGAGGCATCCGCGTACAACTCAAGCGGTGCGGGCGAGCCCTCGCCCAGGTGCGCGGCGTACTGCGCCGTCACGCTTAAGACGCGCGCGTGGCGATGCGCCTGCACCGCGCTGCGCGCGGCGGGCGCCTCGTACGTCACCGCCGTCACCGTGACGCCCGCCTCCTTCAGGAACTGCAGCAGGTTCGGCGCGCGCTCGCCATGCGCCACCGCGAGCGCGAGGGGGCGGTCGCCGGCCTCGGCGCTGCGGTGGATCTGAAGGCCCAGGAGACCTGCGAACAACACCGGACCGAGCAGCGGACCTAAGATCAGCGCGGTGAACAGCGTGCGCCGCTCGCGCAGGTTCTCGCGAAACTCCTTGAGGAACACGATGAGGATGGCGCGCATGGCTTACGCGTCCGCCCGGCCGCCGAGCAGCTGCACGAACGCATCCTCGAGCGTGCCCGTGCCGGTGCGCGCGGCGATCGCCTGAGGCGTGCCGCTCGCGATCACCACGCCGCCGCCGATGACGACGACCTCATCGCACAGCGCGCTCACCTCGGCCATGACGTGGCTCGAGAAGAGCACGCAGTGTCCGGCATCGCGCAGCTGCCGCAGTAGCCGGCGCAGCGCGCGCACCGCCATGACGTCCAGCCCGTTGGTCGGCTCATCGAGGATGAGGTTGCGCGGGCTGTGCACGAGGCTTCGCGCGAGCGCAGTCTTCAGGCGCTCGCCCTGCGAGAAGCCCTTGGCGCGCCGCTCGGCGAACTCCTCCATCTCCAGAAGGCGGATCAGCTGCGCGGCGCGCTCGCGGGCGGCGCCGCGGGAGAGCCCGTAGAGGGCGGCGAAGTAAAGAATGTTCTCGCGTGCGCTTAAGTTCGGGTAGATGCCCGCGCCGTGCGTGAGCACCCCCAGGCGCTGTGCCGCCTCGAGCGGCGTGCGCACGGCGCTGTGCCCGTCGATGAGGGCATCCCCGGCATCGGGCCTGAGCACCGTGTAAAGCATGCGCAGGGTAGTGGACTTGCCGGCGCCGTTCGGACCCAAAAGTCCGGTGATGGCTCCGTCGCGAGCGCTGAGGCTCACGCCGCGCACCGCCTCTACGGCGCCGAAATGCTTCGAGAGCGCAAGCGCTTCGATCACGGCGGCGGACCGTTCACGGAGGTGAAAAAGGGCATCGGGCGCGCGTTTTGCGTGCAGGTGCTGTCCAGGCCCTGCACGGAGCCGAGCTCAAGAAAGCGCGCGAGTACCCGGTCCATGCAAGGCACGGTGAGCTGTCCGTGCCCGAACCCGGGCAGCACGAGATTGAGCGCGTGCGGCAGGCCGCGCGCCGCGGCGGCCGCGTAAGCGGGCGGCGTCACCGGGTCATCGCCGCCGGAGAGCAGCAGCGCCGGCACGTCACTGTGCAGAGGCGCGTGCAGGTCCGCATCCACCGGACCGTGTGGCCAGATACGGCAGATGAGGGTGAGCGCATCCAGCTGCGCCGTGCCCATAAAGGTCGCAGCGAGGCGGCCGCGGTCGATCGCGCTCGCTTGGTAGAAGGGCACGTCTTCGGCACACACCACGCTGTTGTTCATGCCGACCGCGATGCCCGCATAGGCGCGCTCGAGCCACAGGAACTGCGCGCCGAGCGGGGTGAAATCCCCGCCCGCGCCCGCGTGCAACAGCAGGGGCAGGAGGGCTGCGTAGTCGGCGCTGTAGCCGCCGAGGCGCAGCACGCTCGCGAGGTGCTCCTTGTTGAAATTCAGCGGCTGCGGCGCGCCGCTCGAGGGATCCGCCAGCGTGAGCGGCACGGCGTGTTGCGCAAGACGCGTGCGCACGGCCTCGTAATCGTGCGCCGGGTCCCCGAAGCGGCCGCGGCAGTCCTTGTCGGCGGCACAGCGCCCCAGGATACCGCGCAGCGCCTGCTCCGCATCGAGTGCGACCGCCGGACCCACGGCAAGCTCAGGCGGCACGACGCCATCGAGGATGAGGGTGCGCACGCGCGCGGGAAAGCGCCGCAGGTACTGCTGCGCGACGCGGGTGCCGTAGGAGACCGCGTAGAAGTTGATGCGCTCGTAGCCGAGCGCGGCGCGCACGCGCTCAAGATCGGACACCGCAAGACTCGTGGTGTAGTAGGCGGGGCGGGCGCGCGAGCGCAGGGTGTCGAGACAGCGCTGCGTGGCGGCGAGGAGCTGCGCGTCGGAGGCCTGATAGAGGTGCTCCTCGTCCTCGGCGCAGTTGAGGGCATTGGAGGCGCCGGTGCCGCGCTGATCGATGAGCACGATATCGCGCTCACGCTGGATCCGCTCGAACGCGGCCGCGACGCTCGCGTAGAAGGCACTCGCCGCCTGTCCCGGACCGCCGGCGAGCACAAAGAGCGCATCGGGCTGCTTGCGGCGGTTGATCGCCGCCACCCGGGCCACGTGCAGCCCAATCTTGCGGCCGTTGGGCTCCTGTGGGTTCTCGGGTACCTCCAGCACGCCGCAATCGGCCGCCACGACGGTCAGCCTCAGGGGATGCTCGATCTGGCAGGGCCAAAGGGACAACCGCGGCAGAGCGGGTGCGGCAGGCGTGGCCGCCAGAGCCGGAGCGACGAGGGCGCCTAAGGCGAGCGCTCTAAGCGCCGCACGCATGCCCGACTTTCGAAGCGCTCATCGCAGCCATCTGTCGCTCACAGAATAAGGCAACGCGTGCCGAACTTGTTCGCGCGCTGCGCGGCCCTACAATACGCGTCCTTGCGCGCACGGCCTGAACGAACGCGTTATGCCCCCGAGTCCTAAGCACCCCTCAGCCTCCGCACTCGATGTCATCGTCATCGGGGGCGGGCATGCCGGTACGGAGGCGGCGCTGGCGGCCGCACGACTCGGCGCGCGTACGCTCCTCATCACCCAGAGCCTCGAGACGCTCGGGGCGATGAGCTGCAATCCTGCGATCGGAGGCATCGGCAAGGGACACCTGGTACGCGAGATCGACGCGCTGGGCGGTGCGATGGCGCGCGCCGCGGATGCCGCCGGCATCCAGTTCCGCACCCTCAACGCGAGCAAGGGGCCGGCGGTGCGTGCGACCCGCGCGCAGGCGGACCGGCAGCTGTACCGGCAGGCGATCCGCAGCCGGCTCGAGAACCAGCCGAACCTGCAGCTTTTTCAGCAGGAGGTCGCGGACCTCCGCGTCGAGGGTGGGCGCGTCCGCGGCGTCGTTACCATCAGCGGCATCACGTTTGAGGCGCCCGCGGTCGTTCTCACGGTCGGCACGTTTCTCGGCGGGCGCATCCATGTGGGCCTGCAGAACGCTCCGGGGGGCCGGGCGGGGGACGCCCCGTCTAACCGCCTCGCCAGCCGCCTGCGTGAGCTCGCGCTGCGCGTGGGGCGACTGAAGACCGGGACGCCGCCGCGCCTGGACGGACGCAGCCTCGACTGGTCGCTCATGACCCGCCAGCCGGGGGATCGGCCCACGCCGGTGTTTTCGTATCTCGGGCGCGCCAGTGAGCATCCAGAACAGGTTGACTGTTTCATTACGAGCACAAACGAGCGCACGCACCAGATCATCCGCGCGGCCACCGATCGCTCGCCGATGTTCACGGGCCTCATCGAGGGCATAGGTCCCCGGTACTGCCCCTCCGTCGAGGACAAGGTCGTACGCTTTGCGGAAAAGTCCTCGCACCAGATCTTCATGGAGCCCGAGGGGCTTCACACCCACGAGATCTACCCGAACGGGATCTCCACGAGCCTGCCCTTTGATGTGCAGGTGGCACTCGTGCGCAGCATCCGCGGCTGCGAGCGCGCCCACCTCACCCGCCCCGGTTACGCGATCGAGTACGACTTCTTCGACCCGCGCGACCTGCATGGCTCGCTCGAGACGCGCGCGCTGGCGGGCCTGTACTTTGCCGGACAGATCAACGGCACGACCGGTTACGAGGAAGCCGCCGCGCAGGGACTCATCGCCGGCATCAATGCGGCACTGGGCGTGCGGGGCGAGCCCCCCTGGGTCCCCCTGCGCAGCGACGCCTACCTCGGCGTCCTCATCGATGATCTGGTGACCCGCGGTACACGTGAGCCCTACCGGATGTTCACCAGCCGCGCCGAGCACCGTCTGCTGCTGCGCGAGGACAATGCGGACCTGCGCCTGACGCCGCGGGGCCGGCGCCTGGGCCTGATCGACGATGAGCGCTGGGCCTTGTTCGAGGCCAAGGAGCGACTCTCGGAGGCCGAAGTCGGGCGCCTCGCGCAGATGCGCCTCAAGGCCGCGCAGGTCCCCGCCGCCTGGAGCGAGCGGGTGCTCGGCGGTCCCCTCACGCGCGACACCAGCGCCTTTGAACTGCTGCGCCGCCCGCAGGTCAGCTACGAGGCCTTGAGCGCACTGACCGGCGTACCCGCCTGGGCGGTACCGGGCGCGGCCGATGATCGACTGGCGCCCCAGGTGCGCACCCAGGTCGAGGTGCGCGCCAAGTACGCCGGCTACATCGAGCGGCAGCGCGAGGAGATCGAGCGTGCGCGGCGCAACGAGGAAATGGCGCTCCCCGCGGAGCTGGAATACGCGCTTATGAGCGGCCTCTCGCATGAGGTGCGCCAGAAGCTTGCGGAAGTGCGTCCCGCGACCCTCGGGCAGGCGGCGCGGGTTCCCGGGGTGACCCCGGCGGCGGTGCAGATCCTGCTCGTGCACCTCAAGCGCGCCGGTGCGCGCACGCGCGTGGCATGACCGGCTTCATCGCACAGCTGCAGCGCGCCTGGGAGCAGCACGACTCGCTGGTGTGCGTGGGGCTGGATCCGGAACTGGAGCGCTTCCCCAAACACATCGCGGCGGAACCCTCGCCGATCTTTCACTTCAACCGCGCCATCATCGATGCGACCCACGATCTGGTGTGCGCGTTCAAGCCGCAGTTCGCCCACTACGCCGCCTACGCGGCCGAAGAGCAGCTCGAGCGCACCATCGAGTACATCCATAAGAACTACCCGCACGTGCCGGTGATCCTGGACGCGAAGCGCGGCGACATCGGCAACAGCGCCGAGCGCTACGCGCTCGAAGCCTTCGCGCGCTACGGCGCCGATGCGGTGACGGTGAATCCGTATCTGGGCACCGATGCGCTCGAGCCGTTCCTCAAGTACGCCGACAAGGGCATTCTTGTTCTGTGCCGCACCTCCAACGCCGGCGGCCGCGACCTGCAGGATCTTAACGTCGGCGAGCGAGCGCTCTACCAGGTGGTGGCCGAGCTTGCCGCGCAACGCTGGAACACGCGCGGCAACTGTCTTCTGGTCGTCGGCGCGACGTACCCGCAGGAGCTCGCCGCGGTGCGCGCCCTGGTGGCCGACATGCCGCTGCTCGTGCCGGGCGTCGGCGCGCAGGGCGCCGATGTGGCGCAGGCAGTGCGCGCGGGCCAGACGGCCGCGGGCACGGGACTCCTGCTGAGCTCCTCGCGCGCCATCCTCTACGGCTCGCAGGGCGCGGACTTCGCGAGCGCCGCGCGTGCGGCCACGCAGGCGTTGCGCACCGAGATCAACCGCAGCCGCGTACGCCCCCGATGAGGGCGCGCGCCGGCGCGCTCGTCACCGCCTTCGCCGTGCTCGCAGCCCTCGGCGGCTGCGCGCGTTCACCGGCGCCCACCGCTGCCTTACCTGCTGCGATCCTGGTGCGCGGCGGAGGACCGGATCCGGATTCGCTCGACCCGCAGAAGGCGCGCGGCTTTGAGGCGCAGAGCATCCTGCGCGACCTGTGCGAGGGGCTCACGACGCTCGATCACAACGCACACGTCGCCCCCGGGGTGGCTCGCAGCTGGGACGTGAGTGCGGATGGGCGCACTTACACGTTCCACCTGCGCCCGGAGGCGCGCTGGTCGAACGGCGATGCAGTAGTCGCGGCGGATTTCGTGGCGGCGCTCGAGCGCCTGGTGGATCCGGCCACCGGTTCCGGCTACGCGGAGTACGTGGACGTCATCACCAACACCGCAGCGATCGTCGCCGGCCGCCGACCGCCGACGGACTTAGGCGTCGCAGCCCCCGATGAGGCAACGCTCGTCATCAGCCTCACCGGACCTGCGCCCTACCTGCCGACGCTGCTCTCGCACCCGAGCACCTGTCCGGTGCACCGCGCGACGCTCGCCGCGCACCCGCAAGGGTTTGCGCGCCCGGGCCTCATGCCCGCCAACGGCGCATTCGTCTTAAGCGAGTGGGTGCAGGGCTCCTACATCCTCGCGCTGCGCAACCACCGCTACTGGAATGACGCAGCCACGCATCTGGACGGGGTGAAGTATCTGCTGATCCCGGATGAGAACGCGGAGCTGGCACGCTACCGCGGCGGCGAGCTCGACGTCACCTTCGTCGTGCCGCGCGGGCAGTTCGACTGGATCAAGGCAAACCTCGCCGATCAGCTGCACGTGGCCCCGCAGCTCAGCACTTACTACTACGGCTTCAACCTGCGCCGTGCGCCCTTCAAGGACAACGCGCCGCTGCGCCGCGCGCTCTCCCTCGTCATCGACCGCGAGAAGCTCGCGCAGCTGATCCTGCGGGTGGGCGAGTTGCCCGCTTACGGCTGGGTGCCGCCTGGGATCGACAACTACAGGTCCCAGGCCTTCGACTACCGCGATGAGCCGATGGCGACGCGCGTGCGCGAAGCGCAGCGCCTCTATAAGGCGGCCGGCTACTCCGGCGAGAAGCCGCTGCGCTTCGAGCTGCGCTACAACGCCGGCGAAGTGCACACGAAGGTGGCGCTCGCGGTCGCCTCCATGTGGCAGGAGTCACTCGGCGCCGAGGTGAAGCTCACGCAGGTGGAGTTCAAGTCCCTGCTGCAGGACATCGATCGGGGCGATGTGCAGATGTTCCGCTCGAGCTGGGTCGGTGACTACAACGACGCCTATACGTTCGCGCAGTACCTGAAGAGCGATTTTGGCGTGAACCTGCCGCACTACCGCAGTGCGCAGTACGATGCCTTGCTCGAGCGCGCCGCCGCGCAGACCGATCCTGCGCAACGGCGGCAACTGCTCGAGGAGGCCGAGCGCGTGATGCTCGCCGATCATCCGCTGCTGCCGCTGTACTTCTACGTCAACAAGCACCTGGTGAAACCGCGGGTGCAGGGCTGGTACGACAACGTCATGAATGTCGTCTACAGCAAGGACCTCGCTCTGAAGAGCGCGGCGCACTAAGCACTTGCCGGAGAATGCCATGGCTGCAAGCACCGAGGACCCGCGGCTCACGCGCCTGTCGGACATCTGTCTGGCGCTGCCCGAGGCGGTGCGCGCCCTGCGCGGGGATCACGCCGACTTTCGCGTGCGCCAGAAAGTGTTCGCCTACTTTCTCAACAATCACCACGGCGACGGCATCGTCTCGGTGTGCGTCAAGTCCTCCCTCGGCGAGGGCGTCGATCGCGCCGCCCGCCTCCCCGAGCGCTACTACCTGCCCGCCTACATTGGCGCGCGCGGCTGGTTCGGCCTGCGGCTCGACCGCGGCCCCATCGACTGGCGCGAAGTGACGAACATCATCGAGCTCAGCTACTGCTTGGCCGCGCCCAAGACGCTGGCGCGCGCGGTGGAGGCACGCCTGGGATCCGGCAGCACCTAAAGCGGCTTACTTGCCGACACAGAACCCGGCGAAGATCCGCCCCAAGAGGTCCTCACTGGTGAATTCGCCGGTGATGCCGCTTAAGGCCTGCTGCGCGGCGCGCAGTTCCTCGGCGATCAGCTCCCCGGCGCGCGTCTCGGTGAGCTGACGCGCCGCCTCCTCGGTGTGGTGGCGTGCGAGCGCGAGCGCCTCGAGGTGGCGGCGCCGCGCGCTCACCGCGCCCGCCTCCACGCTCTGGTAACCCATGCAGTGCTTCAGGTGCGCGCGCAGCTCATTCAGCCCCGTGCCGTTGAGAGCGGAGAGCGTGATGCGCGGCGGCCCGCTCAGGGTGTCGGCCACCGGCAGCCCGACCGCAAGATCGCACTTGTTGAATACCAAGGTGACGGGCACGTCCGCCGGCAGCCGGGCGCGCTCCTCGCGAAAGGCGCTGGCGGCCGGATCCTGGCTGGCATCGATGACAAACAGCACCCGGTCGGCGCGCGCCATCTCCGCCTGGGCCCGCCGGATGCCCTCTTCCTCCACCAGATCGCCGGCGGCTTCGCGCAGACCCGCCGTGTCGAGCACGTGCAGTGGCATGCCGTCGATGGCGATGCGCTCGCGCACGATGTCGCGCGTCGTGCCCGGGATGGGGGTGACGATCGCCGCGTCGTAGCCGGCGAGACGATTGAGCAGGCTCGACTTGCCGGCGTTCGGGCGCCCGGCGATGACGACCGTCATGCCCTCGCGCAGGAGCCGTCCCTGGCGGGCGGAATCGAGCACGCCCTCGAAGTGATCGCGCACGGTCTGGAAACGCTCCGCGAGCTCGCGGTCGGCGAGGAAGTCGATCTCTTCTTCCGGAAAATCGATGGCCGCCTCGACATAGGTGCGCAGGTCGATCACCGCCTCGGTGAGCCCGCGCACCATGCTCGAGAACTCCCCCTGCAGCGAGCGCATCGCCGCGCGCGCCGCCTCGCGCGAGCCCGCATCGATCAGATCCGCGATCGCCTCGGCCTGCGCCAGATCGAGCTTGTCGTTAAGGAAAGCGCGCTGCGTGAATTCCCCGGGCTGCGCACGGCGGGCGCCAAGTTCCAGGGCGCGCGCGAGCAGCGCCTCCATTACCACGGGTCCCCCATGGCCCTGCAGTTCGAGCACATGCTCGCCGGTGTAGGAATGCGGCGCGGGAAAGAAAAGCGCAAGCCCGGCATCGAGGGCCTCCCCGCTCGCGTCCAGGAAGCGGCTGAAGGTCGCCGCGCGCGCCGGCGGCAGCTCCCCGAGCATCACCGCGGCGATCTGCGGCACTTTCGGTCCCGAGACACGCACGATGCCGATCCCTCCCCGTCCCGGGGGGGTCGCGGCGGCCACGATGGTGTCCGGATGCGTCATGTTCAGTCTGCGGCGGAAGGCTACCGCCCCGCGCACCCGGAAGAAAGGCGGCGCGGGTTCAGTTAGCGCGCTTGGCCGCCGCGGCCGCCTCGATGCGGCGGTTGATGTTCCACTGCTGGGCGATCGAGAGCACGGTGTTGGTCACCCAGTAAAGCACCAGGCCCGCCGGGAAGAACGCGAACATCACCGACATCGCCAGCGGCATGATCATGAACACTTTCGCCTGCACAGGATCGGGTGGCGCGGGGTTGAGTTTGTACTGCACGAACATCGCCACCGCCATGATCGCCGGCAGGATGAACAAGGGATCGCGTGAGGACAGGTCGTGGATCCACAAAGCAAACGGCGCCTGACGCATCTCGACGCTCTCCAGCAGCGCCCAGTAGAAGGCGATGAACACCGGGATCTGGATGATGATCGGCAGGCACCCGGCCACGGGGTTTATCTTCTCGCGCTGATACAGCTCCATCATGGCGCGCCCGAGCTTCTCGCGGTCGTCTTTGTAGGTCTCCTGCAGGTTCTTGATGCGCGGCTGCAGGGTTTTCATCTTCGCCATCGAACGCCCGCTCGCTTCCGAGAGCGGGTAGAAGAGCAGCTTCAGGAGGAACGTGACGAGAATGATGGCGATGCCCCAGTTGCCGCTAAGGGCGTGCACCTTCGCGAGCAGCAGGTACAGGGGCTGCGCCAGGAACCACAGGTGCCCGTAATCGGCCACGCGGTCGAGCTCCGGTGCGGTGGCGTCGAGCTGATCCTGCAGCTTAGGTCCCGCGAAGAGCGTGAGCGGGAATTGCGCGCTCGCGCCCGGGGCCACGGTCTGCAGCGGACCTGTGGCCGCGAGCTGGTACTGATCGCCCGCCAGCTGCAGCGAGAAGTGCCACGGGGCGCCGCGCGGCGGCACGATGGCGCTCACGAAATAGTGCTGCAGGGCGGCCAGCCACCCGTCGCGCACCTCGAGCGAGAGTTGACTCGACTCATGACTCGTCGGATCGAGCGGCCGGTACTTCGTGCCGTCGTGTATCGCCGGCCCGTGGAAGGCGTAGCTGCCGACGTCGAAATACGAGCGCTTGGTGCGCGGATCGTTGCGTACGATCTGTGCGTACGGACGCACTTCCCAGGGCGTGCTGCTCTCGTTGTGCACCTCGTACTGCACGTCGATCGCGTAGCGGCCGCGCTTGAAGATGAAGGTCTTGGTGACGGTGACGCCGTTGGCGCTCCAGGTGAGCGGGACGCGAAGCTCCGCGCTGCTGTCCATGTGGTAGGCCGGGCTCGCACTCGTAAAGAGCGCGGACTGATCCGGATAATCAGCGCCGGCCGGGCCGCTAAGTCCTGACTGCAGCTCATACAGGGTCTGCGCGGAGTCGTGGTTCTCCAGACGTACGCGTGCGGCTTCACCCTTCACCAGCGGATAGGCGAGCAGGTCGACGCGCGCGAGCGTGCCGCCACGCGTGCTGATGTCGATGTCGTACACGTCAGTGCGAACGTTCACCACCGGTGCGGCCGCAGCGCCGGCGGCGGGCGTTGCGGCGACAGACTCCGCCGCCGGGGCCACCGGGGCGGCGGCGCTTGCGCCCGCCGGACTTTGCACACCAGCCGGCAGGCGCTCGGTGAGATCGTTCGCCGGCGAAGCGGTGGTGGTGCCTGCCACCGGTGCCGCCTCGGGCGCCGTGGTCGGTGCGTAGTCCTTGAACCAGTACTCGACGTTCAGAAACAAGAGCAGCCCGAGGGCCACCCAGAGGTAGACGCGCGGACTGTTGGGCAGAAAGTTATTGCTCATGGGCGTGATGCGTGCAAAGGAGGTCCGTCGTTGTGGGCGGCACGGGGTCAAAGCCCCCGGGGTGCCACGGGTGGCAGCGCCCGAGACGTCTCAAGGCGAGCCAGCCGCCGCGCAGCAAGCCAAAGCGCAGGATGGCCTGGTGCGCGTACTGCGAGCAGCTCGGATAGAAGCGGCACGCGGGCCCGATGAGCGGGCTGAGCGTCCACTGGTAGATGCGGATCAGGAATGCGACGAGGTAGCGCATTGCTCACCGACTTTCTTCCACAACGCCGCCAGACTCTCGCGCAGCTGCCCGCCGGGGGCGCCACGCGCCTTTGCGCGCGCGCTCACCACCAGGTCCACGGCGGGAATCTCGCGCTGATGCAGGCGGAAGGACTCGCGGATGATGCGCCGGATGCGGTTGCGCTCGACGGCCCCGCCGGCGACGCGCACCGCTACCGCAAGGCCCAGGCGCGGCGCGCCCGCAGTGTTCATGGTCGCAGTCACCGCAAAAAATCCATCACCCATACGTCGCCCGCGCGCGTAGGCGGCATCAAAGTCGCGCTTGCGCCGCAGGCGAAGTCGCGCCGGCAGAGTGAGCCGCCCTGGCATCGAGCCCTTGAGGAAACCTTCAGGATCGGGGCCCTTAGCGCTACGCAAGCCGTGCGCGTGACCCGCCTTACTTTAGGGTATCAGCTTGCGCCGGCCCTTGGCGCGGCGCCGCGCGAGCACCTTGCGGCCGTTCTTGGTGGCCATGCGCGCACGGAACCCATGGGTGCGCTTGCGACGCACTTTGCTTGGTTGATAGGTACGCTTCATGCCGTGGGCTCCGTGAACGATCCGTGGCGCTCAAAAAAGGGCGGCAAGGCTAAGCCGTTGAGCGTCAAGGTGTCAATATTTTCAGTTCCGGAAAGCCTTCAGCACGCCCCGCGATCAGTATAGACTTCGCGACCTTTTCCTTTACGTTCAAGAAAACGTCGCGGAGGCAACGCGCGTGGAAGCGTCGCTTTGGACTCGCTGCATGGGCGCGTTGGAGACGGAGCTTCCGGAGCAGCAATTTAATACCTGGGTGCGGCCCCTGCAGGTCATGGAGGGCAATGGGGCGCTGAAGCTCCTGGCCCCCAACCGCTTCGTCGTGGACTGGATCAACGCGAACCTGCTGCCGCGCATCGGTGAGCTGCTGCGTAATGAGAGCACCGGGGACGTGCCCATCGTCACCGTCGAGGTCGGCGCGCGCGCAATGCCACTGCGCGGTGCCCCTGCGCCCGTGCTGCCGAGCCGCCCGCGCCGCGCCGAAGGCCTCGTCGTCGGCGCCCGCCTGAATGCGGACTTCACCTTCGCGAGCTTCGTTGAAGGCAAGAGTAACCAACTCGCCAAGGCCGCCTCCTTGCAGGTCGCCGAGAACCCGGGCCGCGCCTATAACCCGCTGTTCCTCTACGGCGGTGTGGGCCTGGGCAAGACGCACCTGATGCACGCCATCGCGCATCTGGTGAAGGAGCGCAACCCGGAAGCGCGCATCGCCTACATACACTCCGAACGCTTCGTCGGCGACATGGTGCGCGCGCTGCAACACAACTCGATGAACGAGTTCAAGACCGCGTACCGCTCGCTCGATGCGCTGCTCATCGACGATATCCAGTTTTTTGCCGGAAAAGACCGCTCCCAGGAGGAGTTCTTCCACACCTTCAACGAACTGCTCGAAGGGCAGCAGCAGGTGATCCTCACCTGCGATCGTTATCCGAAGGAGGTCGACGGTCTGGAGGAGCGCCTGAAATCGCGCTTCGGCTGGGGACTCACGGTGGCGATCGAACCGCCCGAGCTTGAGACGTGCGTCGCGATCCTCATGACCAAGGCGCACGTCGTGGGCGTCACGCTGCCCGAGGAAGTCGCTTTCTTCATCGCCAAGCGCATCCGCTCCAACGTACGCGAGCTTGAGGGGGCGCTGCGGCGCGTGATCGCCAACTCGCGCTTCACCGGACGCGCGATCACATTGGAATTCACCAAGGAAGCGCTCAAGGACCTGCTGTCACTGCAGGCCAAGCTCGTCACCATCGAGAACATCCAGAAGACCGTCGCCGATTACTACAAGGTGCGCCTGGCGGATCTGCTCTCCAAGCGCCGCAGTCGCTCGGTGGCGCGTCCGCGCCAGGTAGCGATGGCGCTCGCGAAGGAACTCACAACTCACAGCCTTCCGGAAATCGGCGATGCGTTCGGCGGCCGCGATCACACTACCGTGCTGCACGCCTGCAAGCGCATCAAGGAACTGCGCGACCTTGAGCAGCGGATGAAGGAAGATTATTCGAACCTGTTGAGAACTCTGGCGGGTTGAGGGGGCAAAGCCTGTGGATTACGTGTGAGCGTAGTTGGGGATAAAGTTATGCACAGGAGCCCCACAGTCGTTCGGTCGTTCGTCCTACAAGATGTGCCTCACCGAATACGCAGCAAGAATTTGATTTACCTGGATAAATATTCTTATTACCGTTATCAGCGGCCTCTATAGTTCCTACAATAAGAGAACTTTAATCCTACAAAGATTGTTTCCAGAGAGAGTTAAAACCCCATGAAGCTGACGGCCACGCGCGAAGATCTCCTGACTCCCCTGCAGAGTGTCATCGGTGTGGTGGAGCGTCGCCAGACGATGCCGGTGCTTGCGAACGTGCTGCTCGCCGCGCGCGATAACCGACTGAGCGTGACGGGCACGGATCTTGAGGTGGAGCTGGTTGCCGCCACGCAGGTGAGCGTGCAGCAAAGCGGTGACATCACGATACCGGGACGCAAGCTGCTCGATATTTTTCGCTCATTACCCGAGAAAACCAGCATTACGCTCACTACCGAAGGTGAACGCGTATCGCTACGCGCCGGGCGCAGCCGCTTCACGTTGTCGAGTCTTCCGGCCGCGGAATTTCCGCTTGTCGAAGAAATCAACGCCCAGCAGACACTCACCGTGCCGCAGGGAGAATTTCGCCGCCTGATCGACAAGACCCATTTCTCGATGGCGCAACAGGACGTGCGCTATTACCTGAACGGTCTTCTGCTTGAGACCGACGGCAAGGCGCTGCGGGCCGTCGCAACCGACGGGCATCGGCTGGCGTTGTGCGAGATGGAGCTCCCGGGTAAGGCGAAAACCACGCACCAGGTCATCATCCCACGCAAGGGGGTGCTTGAGCTGCAGCGGATCCTCGGCACCGACGGAAATATCGAGCTCGCGATAGGAACGAATCACGTTCGCGCCCAGATCGGCGACATTCGCTTCACTTCGAAGCTGATCGATGGTCGTTTCCCGGAGTACGGCCGCGTTATTCCGAGCAGTCCCCCCCGCACCGTGGAGGCGGATCGTGAGACGCTGCGCCAGGCGCTGCAGCGCACCGCTATCCTCTCGAACGAGAAATACCGCGGCATCCGGCTGACCGCACGGCCGGATCTGCTCACTCTGCAGGCGCACAACCCGGAGCAGGAGGAAGCCGAAGACCAGGTCGAAGTCTCGTACAAGGGCGAGGAAGTTGAGATCGGCTTCAATGTGAATTACCTGCTCGACGCCTTGAGCGCGATCGAGGGGGACAAAGTGGAGATCGGACTGACCGATTCGAACAGCAGCTGCCTCATCCATGCGCCCGGCACGGCACACACACGCTACGTCGTGATGCCGATGCGGCTCTAGGGTTCGGCGCGCGGTGACAAGCGGGGCGTCTCAGCCGCCCCCGGCATCCCGGTCGGCCTGCGACCGGCGGGGCCGGACTCCCGACGGGGAGCGTGTGGCAAGATTCATTCGATTCCCCGCCCCTCGAGCTCGGACGTTTCCTCAGCCTCCGGCGCGTGCGCTGCGAGGAGCGAGCCAGGACGCCGGTTCCATCTATAGACGTGTCCTTTGCGGACTGGCGTTCCACGTGGAACGTCTGCCGTTGCTGTATCGGCTGTTTGATAGCGAAGGGTCGACCCTGCCTCAGGGGCCGCCGTGGGCGTGATGTCCTCGCCGCCGGAGTCGCCGCGGAGAAACCCGAGCGCACGGGTCACAGGTCGATCGCTTCGCTGTCAAGCGAGGGGCCCGGCGATCCTCGTCCCAGAGGTTCCACGTGGAACGTCCCGCCCGGCGGCTGGGCCAGGTATCCGGCTACCGCGGTGGGGCGACGACATCGCAGGGGCAATCCGCGCTCCGCCAACGTGGACCGGAGTGGCCGAGGCGATCATGAGGCCGAGGATTGCAGCGTGAGTCTCCTGGCGTTCACGGTGAGCAATCTGCGGTGCATCGAGCATGCGGAGCTGGAAGTCGCGCCGGGGGTTACCCTCCTGTGGGGCGGCAACGGCTCGGGAAAGACCTCCCTCCTGGAGGCCATATTTTTGCTTGGACGTGGCCGATCGTTCCGCACGAGAAACACTGAGAGGCTTATTCGGGCCGGACAGGATCACCTGCGAGTCGTTGGACGTATCAGTGCCGGTGACTATTCCCAAACGATTGGGTTCGAAGCGCGTGCGTCCGGGGTTTCGGCCCGCGTTTCGGGGCGCGCGGTGTCCTCCCTCGCGGAGCTCTCGCAGGTCTTTGCGGTGCAGGCGATCGAACCCGGCGCCCACAAGCTCCTCGAGGAGGGCGGGCACCGGCGCCGTCGCTGGATGGACTGGGCCGTGTTCCACGTGGAACCCCAGTTCGCGGAGACCTGGCTGCGCTACACCCGCGCGCTCAAGCAGCGCAACGCCGCACTGAGAACGCACCCGGAGCAGGCGGCAGCCTGGGACGCCGAGCTCGTGCGCGCCGGGGCAGTCATCGCCGAATCCCGCCAGAGCTTTCTTGCGCAGCTGCAACCCTACTGGCGGGAGGCCGTGGCGGCTTTGAGCGGACTGGATGTTCAGTTGCACTACCTGCGCGGCTGGAGCGCAGGCCGCACACTGGCCGAGGCCCTGATCGCTTCCCGGGCGCGCGACGAGCTGCGGCGCCTGACGCACTCCGGCCCGCACCGCGCCGACGTCGCCGTGCGCCTGGGCGGTCGGCCGGCCCGCGAAGTGCTTTCCCGTGGGCAGCAGAAGCTCGTGGCCGTGGCCATGACGGTGGCGCAGCTGCGTCTACTGCAGGCGCTGACGGGCACGACGCCGACGCTGCTGCTGGATGATCCGGCGGCCGAACTCGACGGGGAGCGACTGCGGCTCTTCATCGAGCAGGTCACACAGTTGCGCTCGCAACTAATCGTGACGTCCCTGACTTCGGAATCACGGCTTTTCGGGGCCCCCGAACGCACGTTCCACGTGGATCAGGGGAGGGTGCAACCGGTATAATGTCGTGTCACAAAACCGAGTCATTTCATGGCCGCAGACGACGTCTACGATTCCAGTAAAATCAAAGTCTTAAAGGGTCTTGATGCGGTGCGCAAACGCCCCGGGATGTATATCGGGGATACCGATGACGGCACCGGTTTGCACCACATGGTTTTCGAGGTCGTCGATAACTCGATCGACGAGTCACTAGCCGGCTACTGCGACCGCATCGTCGTCACTATCCACGCCGACGAATCCGTCACCGTGTCCGATAACGGCCGCGGCATCCCGGTGGATATCCACCCCGAAGAGGGCCGCTCGGCGGCCGAAGTGATCATGACGGTGCTGCATTCGGGCGGTAAGTTCGATGACAGCTCCTACAAGGTCTCCGGCGGCCTGCACGGGGTGGGCGTTTCGGTCGTCAATGCGCTTTCGGCTTACCTGCTGTTGAACATCTCCCGCGACGGGAAGCTGCACCGGCAGGAATATCACCTCGGTGAGCCGGTCGCGCCGCTGGCGGAAGTGGGCGAGACGCACGACCGCGGCACGGTCATCCGTTTTCGGCCGAGTTCGCAGATCTTCACCAACATCAGTTTTCACTACGACATCCTCGCCAAGCGCCTGCGCGAGCTGTCTTTCTTAAATTCCGGCGTGCGCATCGAACTTATCGACGAGCGGGAAAACAAATCCGACGTGTTTGCACACGCCGGCGGCCTGCAGGCGTTCGTGGCCTACCTGAACCGCACGCGCACGCCGGTGCACGAGACTGTGTTCTGGTTTCGCACGCAGGATGGGCCGGTGTCGGTGGAAGTAGCGCTGCAGTGGAACGACTCCTACCAGGAGAGCATGTTCTGCTACACCAACAACATTCCGCAGAAGGACGGCGGCACACACCTGGCGGGTTTTCGCAGCGCGCTCACGCGCACCCTCAATGACTACGTCGAGAAGGAACTGTCCGGAAAAAAGGACCGCATCCCGATGACCGGTGATGATGCGCGCGAAGGCCTCACCGCGATCCTATCGGTGAAACTCCCGGATCCGAAATTCTCCTCGCAGACGAAGGACAAGTTGGTTTCTTCCGAAGTAAAGGGCGTGGTGGAGAACGCGGTCGGCACGAAGCTGCAGGAATTCCTGTTAGAACATCCACAGGAAGCGCGCGCGATCGTTGCCAAGATGGTCGAGGCGGCGCGCGCGCGCGAAGCGGCGCGCAAGGCGCGCGAGATGACGCGCCGCAAAGGTGCGCTCGACATCGCAGGTCTTCCGGGAAAACTCGCCGACTGTCAGGAAAAAGATCCAGCCCTGTCGGAGATCTTCATCGTCGAGGGCGATTCCGCCGGCGGCTCTGCGAAGCAGGGCCGTGATCGGCGCACACAGGCAATCCTGCCGCTGAAGGGGAAGATTCTGAACGTCGAGCGCGCGCGCTTCGACAAGATGTTGTCTTCCGCTGAAGTGGGCACGCTCATCACCGCGTTAGGTTGCGGCATCGGCAAAGACGATTTCGACATCGGCAAGCTGCGCTATCACACCGTTGCAATAATGACAGATGCGGATGTTGACGGAAGCCACATACGCACTCTGCTGCTTACGTTTTTCTATCGGCAGATGCCGGAGCTGATCGAACGTGGCCACATCTACATCGCGCAGCCGCCGCTCTACAAGGTGAAACGCGGCAAACAGGAAACGTACGTTAAGGACGATAACGAACTCAATCAACTGCTGCTCAACGGTGCGCTCGAGAACGCCGGTCTGCACGTGAACTCACTCGCGCCGGCCCTTTCAGGCTCCGGGCTGGAATTGCTGGCACGCAAGTACATGGAGGTTCAGGCCATCGTCAAGCGCTGGTCGAAGCGCTACGACGACCGGCTGCTCGAGCAGCTCATTTACATGCCCGAGGTGACGCCGACCAACTTCGATCGTGCGGACTGGCTGCGTGGCTGGGCGGCGGATCTGAACCAGCACCTGAATGCACTCGCGGATGGCACGCGTACGTATCGTGTCGAGACTCGTACCGCCGCCGAGGGTCACGCGGCGCGCGTGATCGTGCACAAGACCGAGCACGGCACGCCGACCCACAAGTACCTGCCGCGCGAGTTCTTTGAGTCCGCCGAATACCAGCGTATCGCGGAGCTCGCGCGCACCCTGGCCGGTCTGATCGGCGAGGGCGCCTTTATCACGCGCGGCAACGAGCGCCGCGAAGTGGGCTCCTTCAAGGAGGCGATGAACTGGCTGTTCGACCAGGTGAAGAAGGGACAGTCGATCCAGCGCTACAAGGGACTCGGCGAGATGAATCCGGAACAACTGTGGGAGACCACGATTAATCCGGAGACGCGCCGCCTGCTGCAGGTGAAGATCGATGATGCGGTTGCGGCGGATGACATCTTCACGACGCTCATGGGCGACCAGGTTGAACCGCGTCGGGAGTTCATCGAGAAGAACGCACTGTCAGTGATGAATCTCGACGTCTGAGCCGGATTCGCGCCTGAGGGCGAAGACGTCGATGCGCCTATTGACCCTATATAGATACAATGCTGCACGAATATCGCGGTATTGGCGCAAGAAACGCTACCCAGGGTCGCTCGGGGTGAGGTCTCGCACCGTTGCCTCGATCCAGTTCTGAATCTCCTCGTTCACTTCGCGCACGTCACGGCCGCCCGGCGAGACCGGCGCGCCGATGACCACGCGCACAGTGCCGGGCTTCTTCATGAGCCCACGTCGTGGCCAGTAGTAACCGGAGTTGTGCGCAACCGGCACGATGAGCCTGCCGGCCTCCTGGGCGAGCAGCGTGCCGCTGACGCCGTACCGGCGCGTTTCGCCGGCGGCCATGCGCGTGCCCTCGGGAAAGATCATGATCCAGTCGCCTTCATCGAGCCGCGCCTTGCCTTGCTCGATGACCTGCGCCACGGCCGAGTGACCGGCCTTGCGATCGATGGCGATCGAATGCATCTGGCGTACGCCGAGTCCGACGACCGGTATCCACAGGAGCTCCCGCTTGAGCACCCACACTTGGCGGGGAAACACCACCATCATGGCCATGGTTTCCCACGAGGAGGAGTGTTTCCACAGCGCGATGTGGCAGCCCTCCGGCAGCGGCGCACCCTCGACCTGATAACTCAGGCCGCAGCTCCACTTGAGCACCCACAGGACGCTGCCGCCGTAGATGCGTACCAGCCTGTAGCGGCGCGGGAAGGGCAGAAACAGGCACAGGAGCACGAACGGGATGGCGTAGAGAAACGTCCAGACGAAGAGAAAGCACGTGAAGAACAGCGAGCCCAGAAACTGCACCCGCGGGCCGCGCCACCGGGCGGCACCGCTTTTGCTTGCCGCGCTCAACCGGGCAGTCGCGAGAGGTCCGCGACCCCGCCGAACAGGGCCTGCAGCTGCGCGAGGAGGCTCAGCCGGTTCGCGCGCAGGTGCGGGTTCTCATCCATGACCATGACCGAATCGAAGAAGGCATCCACGGCGGGTCGCAGCTGCGCGAGCCGACCCAGCGCTGCCGTGTACTGCCGCTCGGCGGTCGCCGCCGCTACCGCATCCTTGAGCGCCCGCATGGAATCATACAGGCGCACCTCGGCCGGCTCGCGCAGCTGTTCGATGTCGACCGCCGTCGTGGCGGCGGCGGGGGCCTTGCGCAGGATGTTGGCGATGCGCTTGTTGGCGGCCGTGAGACTGCCGGCCTCGGGCAGATCGAGGAACGCGCTCAGCGCCTTCAGGCGCGCATCAAAATCCAGCGGGGAGGCCGGTCGCGCGGCCAGCACCGCGTCGAACATCTCGGGGGTCACCGCGGCGCGCCCGGGGGCCGCACTGATGCGCTCGAGGTAATACGCGCGCAGGCGCTCCATCAGGAAATCGTAGATCCAGGCGGCGACGACGTCGGCGCCCACGTGAGCCTTCGCCGGCGCGGCCCCGGTGCTCGCGCGCACCCGGTCGATATCCGTGCGCACGCCGGCGACCGCCAGATCGATGAGGCGCTTCAGATCCAGCTCGAGGCCCTTCTCGATGAGGATGCGCTGCACGCCGAGGGCGCCGCGGCGCAACCCAAAGGGGTCCTTGTTGCCGGTGGGGCGCTCGCCGATCGCAAAGATTCCCGCAAGGGTATCGAGTTTGTCCGCGATCGCGACCGCGATGCCGCTGCGCGTCGCGGGCAGCGTATCCCCGGCGGCCCGTGGCAGGTAGTGCTCGCGGATGGCGTCGGCCACTTCCGCCGCCTCGCCCTCGGCGCGGGCGTAATAGCCGCCCATCACCCCCTGCAGGTCCGGAAATTCGCCCACCATGCTGGTGAGCAGATCGCATTTGCACAGCTCCGCGGCGCGCCGCGTTTCGTCGACGGGCGCGTTGATCGCAGCGGCGACGTCGACGGCGAGCGCGATGATGCGCCGCGTCTTGTCCCCGAGGGAGCCGAGTTTGCCCTGGAAGGTGACGGCATCGAGCGCGGGCAGGCGTGCCGCGAGGGGTTGTTTGCGGTCCTGCTCCCAGAAAAACGCGGCATCCGCCAGGCGCGGACGCACCACGCGCTCGTTGCCTTCGCGCACCTTGGCCGGATCGCGGCTCTCGATATTGCTGACGGTAATGAAGGCGGGCAGCAGCTGCCCGGCCGCATCCTCCACGGGGAAATAGCGCTGATGATCCTCGAGCGTCGAGATCAGCACCTCGCGCGGCAGCGCCAGGAAGCGCTCCTCGAAGCGCCCGGCGAGAGCGACGGGCCATTCGACCAGCGCGGTGACCTCCTCCAGGAGTTCCTCCCCGATCAGCGCCCGGCCGTTCAAGCTGCGCGCGAGCGATGTGACCTCGGTGCGGATGCGCTCGCGGCGCATGTCGAAATCGGCGAGCACCCGGCCGCGCTCGCGCAGCGTGCGCTCGTAGGCGCCGGCGCTCGTGATACGCAGCCCCTTTGGCGCATGAAAGCGGTGACCGTAGGTGATGTGGCTGGCGGGGGTATCCAGGAGCGTGGCCGGCACGATCTCCTGGCCGAAGAGCATCAGGAGCCAGTGCACCGGGCGCACAAAGAGCGCGTCCCCCGCTCCCCAATGCATGCGACGCGCAATGGGCAGCAGATCGAGCGCGCTCTGCACGATACCGGGCAGGAGCTCCGCGGTGCGCTCCCCGGGCTTGGTGCCGACGAAGAAGAGAAACGTCCCCTTGCCCTCCACGAGCCGCTCGAGGGCGCTGACGTGCACGCCGCAGCTCTCGGCGAAGGCGAGCGCGGCGCGCGTGGGAGCACCGGCCGCATCAAAGGCCGCGGTGAGCGGGGGACCCTTGCGCTTCAGATGTTGTTCGGGCTGGCGGTTGGCGAGGCGCTTCACCCACACGGCGAGGCGCCGCGGAGTGGCGTAACCGATGAGTTCCCCGTGCGCGAGCTGCGCCTTATCGAGTCCGGCCGTCAGCCCCGAGACCAGGGCCTTTTGCAGCGTCAGCAGTCCCCGCGGTGGCAGCTCCTCGGTGCCGATCTCCAGGAGGAAGTCGTGATGCTCGACCTTCACGCCGCGCTCGCCCCGGATGCGGGGTCGGCGGCGCGCCGCAGCGGGAAGCCGAGCGCCTCGCGCGACTCGTAGTAGGTTTTCGCCACGGCGCTGGCGAGCGCGCGCACCTTGAGAATGTAGCGCTGCCGCTCGGTGACGGAGATGGCGCGGCGCGCATCCAGAAGATTGAAGGTGTGGGAGGCTTTCAGCACTTGCTCGTACGCGGGCAGTGCGAGCTTCGCTTCGAGGAGCTTCTTGCAGATGCGCTCGTGATCCTCGAACTGCTTGAGCAGCGTCGGCACGTCGGCGTGCTCGAAGTTGTACGCCGACTGCTCGACCTCGTTCTGGTGGAAGACGTCACCATAGGTGATGCGCCCGTCGGGTCCCTCGCTCCAGAGGATGTCGTAGATGCTTTCGACGCCCTGCAGGTACATCGCCAGGCGCTCGAGCCCGTACGTGATCTCGCCGGTCACCGGGCGGCAGTCAAGGCCACCGACCTGCTGAAAGTAGGTGAACTGCGTGACTTCCATGCCGTTCAGCCATACCTCCCAGCCCAGGCCCCAGGCCCCGAGCGTCGGGGATTCCCAGTTGTCCTCGACGAAGCGCACGTCGTGCACTAAGGGATCCAGGCCGAGTGCGGCGAGGCTTCCCAGGTACAGATCCACCATCTCCAGGGGCGAGGGTTTGAGCACCACCTGGTACTGGTAGTAGTGCTGCAGACGGAAGGGATTGTCCCCGTAGCGACCGTCGGTCGGACGCCTCGAGGGTTGCACGTACGCGGCCCGCCACGGTTCGGGTCCGACGGCGCGCAGAAAGGTCGCCGTGTGGAACGTGCCGGCGCCGACCTCCATGTCGTAGGGCTGCAGGATGATGCAGCCCTGTTCGGCCCAGTACAGCTGCAGGGCGAAGATCAGATCCTGAAAGGTGCGGGGCGCGCGGCCGGTTTTCATAGGTGAGCTGACCAACACCTCAAAAAGAGCGCGCGAGTATAACGGCCGACACCGCCCGGCCGCCTCAATGCCGGTTGAGCCGTCCCAACAGGCAGGCGCGGCACCGTCGGGCGCACCAGCAGCGCGCGGTGCGCTCACCCCGTACGGTGCCGACCCGGTTCTTGGGGAGATTTCGCACAGATTTGGTGCAATAATCTCGGGATAGCGCACCAATAGAGTGCATCGACACGATTCGCTGCACCGTAAGTGATTGATTTCCTGACTGCCCGCGGGTGGCACAGGGCCTGCAAAGCTCAGCTCCTCTGCCGCTCATTCGGGCGCGACGCCCTATTGGGTCTTTGAACGGCGAGGTTTATACCCCTTTCCCGGAGGCGATATGACACCCAGTGATGTGCTGAAGCTCATAAAAGAAAAACAGGCGAAGTTTGCCGACCTGCGCTTCACCGACACGCGTGGCAAGGAACAACACGTGACGATCCCGGCACGGCTCGTCGACGAGGACCTGTTCCGCGACGGCAAGATGTTCGACGGCTCCTCGATCGCCGGCTGGAAGGGCATCAACGAGTCCGACATGATCCTCATGCCCGATGCCACGACGGCGGTCATCGATCCGTTCTTTGAAGAGACCACGGTCGACATCCGCTGCGATGTCATCGAGCCGGCCACGATGCAGGGCTACGAGCGCGACCCGCGCTCGCTCGCCAAGCGCGCCGAGGCGTACCTGAGGTCCACCGGCATCGCCGAGACCGCGCTCTTTGGCCCGGAAAACGAATTCTTCATTTTCGACAGCGTGCGCTTCTCCAACGAGATGCGCGGTGCCTCCTACGCGATCGACTCGGTGCAGGGCGCGTGGAACTCCAGCACCGAGTACCAGGATGGCAACAAGGGTCACCGTCCCGGCATCAAGGGCGGCTACTTCCCCGTGCCCCCCGTAGATGCCTTCCAGGACATCCGCTCGGCGATGTGTTTGGCCTGCGAGGAACTGGGCCTCAAGGTCGAGGTGCATCACCACGAGGTGGCCACCGCCGGTCAGTCCGAGATCGGCATCGGCGCGGGCACGCTCGTCTACAAGGCCGACCAGGTGCAGCTGCTGAAGTACGCCGTGCACAACGTGGCGCACGGCTATGGCAAGACCGCGACCTTCATGCCCAAGCCCCTGGTCGGGGACAACGGCAGCGGCATGCACGTGCATCAGTCACTGCAGAAGGAGGGCAAGGCGCTCTTCGCCGGTGACAAGTACGGGGGACTTTCGGACCTGGCGCTCTATTACATCGGCGGCATCATCAAGCACGCCAAGGCCCTCAACGCCTTCACCAACGCCGGCACCAACAGCTACAAGCGCCTCGTGCCCGGCTTCGAGGCGCCGGTGATGCTCGCCTACTCGGCCCGCAACCGCTCCGCCTCGATCCGCATTCCGTGGGTCTCCAATCCTAAGGCGCGCCGCATCGAGGTGCGCTTCCCGGACTCGAGCGCGAATCCGTACTTCGCCTTCACGGCGATGATGCTGGCGGGCCTCGATGGCATCCAGAACAAGATCCATCCGGGGGATCCGGCCGACAAGGACCTCTACGATCTGGAACCCGAGGAGGCGAAGCACATTCCGACCGTGTGCCACTCGCTCGACATGGCGCTCGAGCACCTCGATAAGGATCGCGAGTTCCTCACTCGCGGCGGCGTGTTCACCAACGATGTGATCGATGCGTACATGAACCTCAAGATGCAGGAGGTCACGAAGTTTCGCATGTCCACGCACCCGATTGAGCTGGAGCTGTATTACAGCTGCTGAAGATGTCATGCGACACCCAGGATTCTCACTGACGCCTTGCAGCCGCGGCCCGTGCCGTGGCCGCCCTGCCGGCGTGGGCGGCAAAGGGGCGCGGGTAGCGGTGTTCACAAGCCGCCGCACCCCGCTTTTGTTCCGCGGCGCCTTGGGGGTTATGCTGGATGACGATGCGCACACTCCTGTTTACCTTAATCTCATTCGCCTGTTCGGCGGTGCTCGCGGCCACGGTGTACAAGTGGGTCGACGAGGATGGTGTGGTCCATTACTCGGATCAGCCGCACCCGAACGCCGAGAAGGTGCACGTGCAGGCCGTGCAGACCTACAAGGCCGGGCCATACGATGCTGGCGGCGGTGGCGCCGCGCAGCCGGCGTCTTCGAATGCTGGGTCCTCGGCGACTTACGCCGGCTGCGCGATTGCTCAGCCCGTCGAGAATCAGGACTACCCCAATCTCGAGTCCCTGAGCATTGTGGTGCGCACGGACCCGTCGCTGCATCCGGGGCATCAGATCTTTCTCATGCTGGATGGCGCGCCGCTGAACAACGCCCAACCGGTCGGCACCCAGTTCACGCTCTCTCCGGTCGAGCGCGGCACGCACACGCTTCAGGCGGTGGTTCGCGATGGCACGGGCGCGCTCATGTGCCAGACCCCGGCCGTGACCTTCAGTGCTCATCAGCCCTCGGTCCAGAACCCGGTCAACCCCGTCAAGCCGCACTGAAGCGCGCGCGCCGCGCACCGGCCCTGCCGCAGGCGGGGCGGGATCCTCATGGCGCATGAACAGGCCGCCCCTTCGGCGCTTTCGCACTTTGACGCGGCGGATCTGCTCGATGCGCTCGCCACCGGCATCGTGATGCTCGATGCGCAGCTGTGCCCGGTGTATGCGAACGTGGCCGCGCAGGACTTGCTCGCCTTCAGCCTCAAGATGGCGCGCGGCCGACCCTTCACCGATTTCCTGCACGACGCGGAAGGCCTGAGCCGCATCCTCCGGCGCGCCCTCGAGACCGGGGAGAGCATCGCCGATCGCGAGGTGGCGCTGCGCCCGGCCGGGGCACCGCGCGAGGTGCGCACCCTCGATGTCACGATCACCCCCTTCAGCGGCCTCACCGGCACGCAGCTCTTGCTCGAGATCGCCGACACTACGCAGCGCCAGCGCATCTCGCGCGAGAACGACCTGCTGGCACGCCTCGACGGCAGCCGCCTCATGGTTCGCCAGCTCGCGCATGAGATCAAAAACCCCTTAGGCGGCCTGCGCGGGGCGGCGCAGCTGCTCGAGCGGGAATTGCCGGCCGCGGCACTGCGCGAATACACGCAACTGATCATCGGCGAGGCCGACCGGCTGACAGCACTCGTTGACTCGATGTCCGGTCCCACGCGCGCCCCGGCCAAGAGCTCCCTCAACGTGCACGAGATCTGCGAGCACGTGTATCACCTCTTGCGCGCGGAAGCCGCGAGCGGCGTCGTGATCGAGCGCGACTACGATCCGAGCCTCCCCAACGCCATGCTCGATCGTCACCAGATGATCCAGGCGCTGCTGAACGTGGCGCGCAACGCGCTGCAGGCGCAGGGGGATCTCGGGCGCATCGTACTGCGCACGCGCGCGCGCTCGAATGTGAGCATCGGCTCGGTGCAGCATCGCCTGATTGCAAGTCTGCAGATCGAGGACAACGGCCCGGGGGTGCCGGCACACCTGCGCTCCTCAATCTTCTATCCGCTCGTCACCGGGCGCGCCAACGGCACCGGTCTTGGGCTCGCGGTAGCACAGGAACTCGTCACCCGCAACGGCGGCCTCATTGAATTTGAAAGCGAAACGGGGCGCACGGTGTTCACACTGCTCCTGCCCCTGGGAGAGGATCCATGAACACAGCGTTACGTGTCTGGCTGGTCGACGATGATGCCTCCATCCGCTGGGTGCTGGAGCGTGCCCTGCGCAACGACGGCATGGCGCCGCGCGCCTTTGAGGCCGCGGAGCCTGCGCTCGATGCGCTGCGACGCGAATCCCCGGACGTCCTCATCACCGACATCCGAATGCCGGGCGCCTCCGGGCTAGAACTGCTGCGCCTCATCCGCGATGCCCGACCCTCGCTGCCGGTGATCGTCATGACCGCACATTCGGATCTTGGCAGTGCGGTGTCCGCTTACGAGGGCGGGGCGTTTGAGTACCTGCCCAAACCCTTCGACATCGACAAGGCGGTAGCCCTCGTGCGGCGCGCCGCCAACGGCGCCGCGCCGGGCAACAGCGATGCCGCCGGCGCCGCGCGCATCCCGGAGCTGCTCGGCCGTGCGCCGGCGATGCAGCAGGTGTTCCGCGCCATCGGCCGGCTCGCCCGCTCGAGCGTGACGGTGCTCATCACCGGGGAGTCGGGCACGGGCAAGGAGCTCGTGGCGCGCGCCCTGCACGAGCACAGCCCGCGCGGCGGCAAGCCCTTCGTCGCGCTCAACACCGCGGC
The DNA here is from genome assembly GCA_963850955.1 of uncultured Pseudomonadota bacterium. Classification (GTDB taxonomy): domain Bacteria; phylum Pseudomonadota; class Gammaproteobacteria; order Steroidobacterales; family Steroidobacteraceae; genus 13-2-20CM-66-19. Next base: position 684,835 of record CAWKMW010000004.1, on the reverse strand, counting down.
GATCCCGGCGGATCTTCTGGAATCGGAGCTCTTCGGCCACGAGCGCGGCGCCTTCACCGGCGCGGATTCGCAGCGCCGCGGTCGCTTCGAGCAGGCCGACGGCGGCACGCTGTTTCTGGATGAGATCGGGGACATGTCGCTGCCGCTGCAGACGCGCTTGTTACGCGTACTCGCCGAAGGGGAGTTCTACCGCGTCGGCGGCCAGACCCCGATCCGCGTCGACGTGCGCGTCATCGCCGCCACGCACCAGGCGCTCGAGGATCGCCTGGCGCGTGGCCTGTTCCGCGAGGATCTCTATCATCGTCTGAACGTCATCCGTATCGAGCTGCCGCCGCTGCGCGCGCGCGGCGAGGACATTCCGGATCTGCTCAAGCACTACATGCTGGTGGCGGCGGCGGAGCTCGGCGTCGAGCCCAAGGCGCTCGCGCCCGAGGCGCTGGCGCGCCTGGCCGCGCACGACTGGCCGGGCAACGTACGCGAGCTCGTGAACCTGTGCCGACGGCTCTCGGTGCTGGCACCCGGAAGCGTCGTGCACCTGGCGGATCTGCCGCCGGAGCTCACGAGCGCTGCAGGACACACGGAGACACCGGACTGGGCGACGGCCCTGGCCGCCTGGGCGCAGCGCGCCGCCCAGGGCGGCGGGGAGCCGCTGCTGGATGTCGCGTTGCCGCAGTTCGAGCGGGTGCTGATCCGCACGGCGCTGAAGCGCACCCAGGGTCACCGCCAGGAGGCGGCCAAGCTCATCGGCTGGGGGCGCAACACCCTCACGCGCAAGCTGAAGGAACTTGACATGAACGACGCGGAGGATGACGCGTAGTCGCGCGCGTTAGAACCCGGTAAGGTTCGCGGCCTTCACGGGGAGTTTTGCGCGCATGGCCGGTTGGCGCAATCTGGGGCATATCGAGTTCCTGGGCAATGAGCTTGTCGCCTGGGGGATCGCGCTCGGCATCTTCCTCATCACCTTCACGATCCTGCCACTTCTGAAGCGGGTCATCAGCGCACGCCGCCGCCATCAGGGCGAGTTCGGTACCGGCCACATCGCGGTTGAGCTCACCGCCGCGCTGGTGGCGCGCACCAGTCGCTTCTTCCTGTTGGGCGCAGCCGTGTGGCTCGCCTCGCGCGATCTCACCTTTGCGCCGCGTGTCGAGCACTGGCTCACCATCGCGCTGGTACTGTTGTTCTGGATGCAGGCCGCGAGCTGGGCGATGACCGCGGTGCGCTTTGCGATCGATGCGCGCCGCGTGCGCTCGAGCGGTCCGGACACGCTCCTCAAGAGCTCGATGGAAGTAATCCTGTTCGGCGCGGGCATCCTCGTCTGGGGGATCGCCGCGCTCCTGGCGCTGGATAACCTCGGGGTCGAGATCAGGCCGCTGCTCGCCGGATTGGGCATCGGCGGCATCGCGCTTGCGCTTGCCGTGCAGACGGTGCTCGCGGACCTGCTCGCCTCGCTCTCGATCGCGCTCGATAAGCCCTTCGGCATCGGCGACGCCCTCACGCTCGATGACATCCAGGGCACGGTCGAGCACATCGGTGTCAAGAGCACGCGTCTGCGCAGCATCAACGGCGAGCAGATCATCCTGGCGAATGCGGAGCTCCTCAAGGCGCGCGTGCGCAACTTCGGGCGCTTGCGCGAGCGGCGCTCCCTGTTTCGTCTGGACGTACACTACGAGACGCCCGTGCCGGCGCTCGCCGCGGTGCCCCGCGCTGTGCGTGAGATCATCGAGGCGACACCCGAGACGCGCTTCGACCGCTGCCACCTCCTCAGCTGCGGCGCCGCGGCACTGCAGTTCGAGGTGGTGTACTTCGTGACCAGCCCGGACTTCAAGGTCTACGCGGACGCGCAGCAGAGCATCAACCTGCGCATTCTCGAGCGTTTCAGCACGCTCGGCGTGAGCTTCCTCGGAGCGACCCCGACACCGGTACGTCTGCATCACGTACAGCCGCCGGCGTCCGACGCCGGCGGCCAGGGGCGCTTGCTCTGAGGAATCAGGCCAGCTGGTCGACGGCGGCGCAGCAGGCCGCGCGTGCCGACCGCCGAGGCGTGCGTCCCCCGGGAAATGCTAGTGAGCTGCCAGCAGCTGCTTGAGGGCCGCGTCGAACTCATCGTACGGCTGCGCGCCATCGACCAGCTGGCCTTCGAGGCCGCCGTTCGCCATGCGGCCGATGACGAACGAGGGGGTGCCGTGGATATCGAGCGCATCAGCGGCGGCGATGTTGCGCGCGATCGCCGACTCGTAGCGGTTCGCCTTCATGCAGGTCTGCAGCCGCTCGGTATCAAGGCCGAACGCCTTGGCACGCCGTTCGATGCCGCCGTTGGCGAGCGGGTCATCCCCGGTGAGAAGCGCGTGGTGCATCTCCCAGAACTTGCCCTGCTCGCCGGCGCAATGGGCGGCCTCGGCCGCCGGGCGCGCGGCGGAATGAAACTGCAGCGGCAGGTCACGCACGATGAAGCGCAGCTTGCCGGTGTCGATGTAGTTCTTCTTCAGGAGCGGCCAGGTCTCGGCCTGGAAGCGCCGGCAGAACGGACACTGGTAGTCGGTGAACTCGAGCATGGTGAGCGGCGCATCGCTGCGTCCCAGGGAATATTCGCGCGCATCGAGCTTCAGGTGCGCAAACTTAGGGGCCGGCTCCTGCTCCTCTTGCGCGCCGCTGTGGGCCAGCCGCGCATCCAGGGTGAGCGCCAGGGCGAGGGTTGCCGCGGTGAGGGTCAGCGCGGGGAGTTTTTTCATCCTGAAACTGCGCAGTCCTGTGTATCGCGCGCGGTGCTGAGGGTGCCCACGAGTTCACTCACGTTGGCGAGCCCCTGCGCGCGCAGGTACTCGGCGATGCCCTCGTTGACCTTCTTGCAGACCATCGGCTCGTAGAAGAGCGCTGTGCCGATGCCGACCGCACTCGCGCCGGCGATAAGGAATTCGAGCGCGTCGTGGGCGCTCGTGATGCCGCCCTGTCCGATGATGGGAATGCGGTGTGCGCGGGCGACCTCGTAGACCTGGTGCACCTTGAGCAGCGCGATCGGCTTGATGGCAGGACCGGAAAGGCCGCCTTGCACGTTGCCGAGGACCGGACGGCGGGTCGCCAGGTCAATGGCCATGCCCATCACCGTATTGATCACCGCCAAGGCATCGCTGCCCGCCTCGATGCAGCGGCGCGCGTTCTCACGGATGTCAGTCTGGTTCGGCGAGAGCTTGGTGATCAGGGGCTTGCGGGTCACGCGGCGGCAGGCGGCCACCACCTGCGCGGACATGTCCGGGTAGTTGCCGAAGGCGACGCCGCCCTCCTTGACGTTGGGGCAGGAGATGTTGATCTCCAGCGCATCGATCGGGGACTGATCGAAGCGCCGCGTCACCTCGACATACTCCTCGATCGTGGAGCCGCACACGTTGGCGATGAAGCGCGTCTCGCTGAAATCCAGCTGCGGCAGGATATGGCTCACCACCTGCTCGGCTCCCGGGTTCTGCAGCCCGATCGCGTTCAGCATGCCCGCGGGGGTCTCATAGACGCGGTGCGGCGAGTTGCCCAGGCGCGCCTTGCCGGTCGTGCCCTTGAGTACGACCGCGCCGGCGTCGCGGTTCGAGAACCCCTCGATGCGGGTGTATTCCTCGCCGAACCCGACGCACCCCGAGAGCAGCACGACCGGGGAGGCGAAATCAAGACCGCAGAACTTGAAAGCGAGGAGCGCGGCATCCGCCGCCGCCACTCCGGCTGCGCCTAAGGCTGGTTCCACCGTCGCCATCACAGGCATTATCGCACACGCCTCAAGGCCCGGCCGCCTGCACAGCCGCATGTTCCACGTCGTACTCGTTCAGCCCGAGATCCCGCCCAACACGGGCAACGTCATTCGCCTGTGCGCGAACAGCAGCTGCACGCTGCATCTGGTGAGGCCCCTGGGGTTCGAGCTCACGCGTCGGGCGGTGCGCCGCGCCGGTCTCGACTACGCAGAGCTCGCCGAGGTGCGGGTGCACGCGCACTTCAGCGCCTGTCTTGAGTCGCTGTGCGGCGCGCGCGTGTTCACCATCGAGACCGGTGGCGCCCGTGCCTATAGCGAGGCGAAATTCCGCCCCACGGATGCGCTGGTTTTCGGCTCCGAGACCCGCGGCCTGCCGGCGCAGATTCTCGGACAGGTCCCGCGTAACCGGCAGCTTCGCATCCCCATGCGTCCGGGTAATCGCAGCCTCAACCTCTCGAACGCGGTCGCGCTGGTCGTCTACGAAGCGTGGCGGCAGAACGGCTTTGGGCCGCATCAGGGCCATTCATAGCCCACGCTGCGGCTGCGCCGCCGCCGCACCGCCCTCGCGATCCAGCGGGCTGCGCACGCCGTGGGCACCCTTGGTCAGGACGTGGGTATAGATCATCGTGGTATTGAGGTCCGCGTGACCGAGCAGTTCCTGCACGGTGCGGATGTCGTAGCCATCCTCGAGTAGATGCGTCGCGAAGCAGTGCCGCAGCGTGTGACAGCTGGCCGGTTGGGTGATGCCGGCCTTACGTACGGCCGACTGCACGGCGCGTTGAATGCTCTTCTCGTGCAGGTGATGCCGTACCGGCTGGCCGGTCTGAGGGTCCTGACACAGCTGTGTTGAAGGAAAAAGATACTGCCAGCCCCATTGTGTGGCCGCCCGGGGGTATTTGCGCCCCAGCGCAAAGGGCAATGACACACCCGGGCTCCCGCGCCGCCGCTCCTCCTCGTACCACTGGCGCAGCCGCGCAAGATGCGCGCGCAGCGGCACTTCGAGGCTGCCGGGCAACATGGTCAGGCGGTCCTTGCCGCCCTTGGCCTGCCGAACGATGAGTTCCCCGCGATCAAGCTGCAGATCCTTGACGCGCAGGCGCAGCCCCTCCATGAGCCGCAGCCCGCTGCCGTAGAGCAGATTGGCGAGTAGCCAGGGGGTGCCCTCAAGCTGTGCCAGCAGCGCACGCACCTCGGCGCGGCTGAGGACCACGGGCAGCCGCTTCGCGTTTGAGGCGCGGGTGACGTTGCCCAGCCAGGGCAACTGTATTTCGAGCACGTGCCGATACAGAAACAGGATCGCCTGCAGCGCCTGGTTCTGCGTTGCCGCGCTGACCTTGCGGTGCACGGCTAGATGCGTCAAGAATTGCTCGGCCTCCGGCGCGCCAAGTTCGCGCGGATGCCTACGATGATGAAACGCGACATAACGCCGCAGCCACTGCAGGTAAACCTGCTCCGTTCTCAGGGCGAGGTGACGCGTGCGTGCGCATCTTGTCGCGCGCTACGGCAAACAATCCAGGTTTCGGTCCCATGGCTGCTCCTTCGCATATCCGCGGCCGGCGGCGCCGGCTCGGTGGCGCTATCGAATCAGTTTGGCGGCCACAGGTCGACCTTCTTATCTGACGTGTTTGGGGTATTTCATCACCCCGGTTCGGTCATCGAAATATAGTTAGAGGCCAATGAATCGCGCGCGTTTCGCTTTCGTTGATAGCGCTACTCGGGCGCCTCCAGGCCTGGTTGCTCATGCAACTACGGTTTTATCCGCGCGACGCCGCGGATGTGATATTCGGCGGTGTCTTTGTCATCGCGCTGGGCCTTTCTGCGACAGCCCTGGGTTCCTGCTCTGTTATTGATTCTCTGGCTCGCTTCTTCGGTGATATCAATCGGTGGCACGATCGGAACTTCTCCGGCTGGTGGTCACTCATCCATGCTATTCCGATTATCCGGGGCATCTCGTCGCTACTTGATAACGACTTCTTAGGGCACGATCGGCAATCGTTTCTGATGAAGCCGTTGGCCTCTAACCAACGCTTGGAGCGGCCGTGATACGCGATCAGGTTGCGCCGCGAGCGCTGAGCTATTTTGCGCTCGTGGCGCTTATTGAACGCTGCGGCGGCCGCTCAAGCTCATCGTTAGCCACCGTGAGCCCTCGCACCATTTCGTTGGTCTTGGCTGTGTTCTTAGCACTCTGCATCTTGGTACCGGCATACGAACCGACGAGATCTGAGTCGTGCTACGACGTCGAGGTGCTTGGCGTCAACTCCTGCGCCAAGCTCCGTTGGTACCAGCAGTGCTTCCTCGTTAAGTTGCGGGGCACGTCGGAGCCTCGCTGGGTGAGAACATGGGCAGGCCAGCCGCTGGCCGATCATTACGTAGGTCAGCATCCCTATCGACCCAGAGAGGAATGCTGACAGGCTTACCCCGTCACAGCCTTAATAGAGAGACATGTGTTGCGACGCATCCGTCAGGTGTCTAACCATGCGCTCCAGGCGGCGCCCCGGCATTGGCTTCGCATGCCGTGGTACCCTCGCTCGAAGAACTCGCTCGGCGCGCCTGAGCGCGAACGTTAGGAGTCGGTCAGTTGGCACTGAGCGAGCTTGAGGCAGCGCGAGTTAGAAAGGTCGTGGGCGACTTCGTTGAACGCCGCAGGCCGCCCCCACATGTTCGGCCGAAGCTTGATCTCGGGTTCCGTGTTTCTCGGCAGAGTGTTGAACTATTCGAGGTGCGGCCTATCTGTCGCGTGCCCTCTGGCGAGAAACGCCAGCACCCATTTGCGAAGGCCACGTACGTGCGTACACGGCACCGCTGTAGAGTCTTCTGGCTGCGTCAAGACCTTAAGTGGCACGGTTACGAGCCCGCCCCGGAGGTATCTACGATTGAGTAATTCATCGCGCTGGTTCAAGAGGATCGATATGCGTGCTTCTTCGGGTGACACGACTCCTAACAAGGCGCCCAGGCGCCGCCCCGGCATTCGCTCCGCATGCCGTTTTACCCTCGCTCGAAGAACTCGCTCGGCGCGCCTGAGCGCGATCGTTAGTCTGACCCGGAAGAAATCGCGAGATCAAAGTCAACACTCAAATCTGGTGATGTTGGTGCCATATGTCGATATCTCGGAACTCAAAATTTCTGCTACAACGAAGCCGCAAGTCGCCGATCAAGCTCGCTTGGATCGACGCCTCTGCGGCTTCGGTTGAGAGCAGCATTTCAATCTGCGCCTTGCGGCACTGGAACCGTCATCAGCTATTGAGCGGTTACACTCTGTCTCTTCGATGTAGCCAGTCCGTCTAACTCTCGTTGCAGCGGTCGGCCTACGGCCGCCGCTGAGCTACGTTAGTTAGACGCCGTGATAACTCTCGTCTCATTCATTGCCGCATCAGTTGCGGTGGCGGTTCTCACACCCTTCTCTATCGATGCAACTCTTCAGCCCTACCCTCCCTCTGTTCTTGTCTTTGTAATCCCTGTCGTGTGGATATTTACTGCGCTTGTGTCTTTTCCCCTCTACGTTGCTCTACCAACTCAACGCCAAGCCCAGTTGACTCCTCTTCTGCTCTCTGGATTTCTGTCTGCATTTCTTTCGTAGCACTGTTTCACGTCGTCTTTCTGCATCCCTCATTTGAACAGATCGGCTCTACGATTTTTGTGAAGGACGGTTCGCTAACTGCAGCGCGATGGCGCAATCTGCTGCGGCAGACCGCCTTTATGGGTGTCGTGTGCGCTATTGGCGGTAGCACTTTGTGGGTAGTACGGCGTCTCACCATCTCTTGTAGCGGCCTTGAGAGCTAGGAAATCTCTCTTTTCTCTCCATTTTTATTTTTCTCTCACATCTCTCTATCTTACTCTTTCGCTTCCGCTCTAGCTTATCTTTAGGAAGCCTTATGTCATCTCGTAATTTCTCCGACAGTGCCGTCCTAGCGCTTCTTCTTCTATTTTCTACTAGCTCCTATATATCTTAACCACCTTACCCTTTCTACTCTTCTTTCTACTCTTTTCTAAAATCTCTCTCCTCCTTTTTTCATCTTCCACCGCTCAATCCGTCCCATCCTCGCTGGTACTTCTCCGTCCGACCATTACTTTCCACGTACGAGTACATTGTTCTCGTCTTGCAGGACTCGTCCTACTCTATGTATGTAGAGCTCCATATCTTTTTTTTCTCCTTCCTACTTCTCTATAACTTTTCCTTTTACTTTCCTATCACCTCTTTACCTCTCCTTTATTTGTAGTAGCTAATTCTCATGCTTAAGCCCCCAGATGCAGCCGCGTTGGCTCTCTAACCAACGCTTGGAGCGGCCGTGATACGCGATCAGGTGCGCCGCGAGCGCTGTAGCTATTTTGCGCTCACAGCGCGTGTACACTGTTTTGTTTTTTCCGCTGAAGCTTATCTTTAGAAGTCTCGTTATAATACAGCTTCACTCCCTTCGTTACCGCTCGAGCAAGACGCTTGAGGCTCTATCGTTTACTTGTAATTCATTCTGGTTTCTAAACACAGCGTCTTAAGTAATGCAGCATAGCCGATGCAATACCTTGTTTGGCTTGCGCCAGCGATCGAAGCAGGCGTTGACAGCCTGCAGTACTTCGCCCAGCGTGGCGAAGTAGCGGTTGTGCGTCGCCAGGCGCCGGCCAGCTTCCATACCCGCTCGATCGGAGCGAGTTGCGGGCTGTAGGGCGGCAGGAACAGCAGAGCGCAGGTGTCGAGCATGACGACGCAGGAACGGAGCCAGGAGCACTCGCGTGGTGGTAGCGAGCGTTGTCGAGCACGAGGATCATGCGGCGCTCGGGCGTTTGCTGGCGCAGCAATCGCTTGAGGAAAGTCCTGGAACGTCTCGGCGTTGAAGATCTCGCACATCATTCGCACGAACTGGCCGGTGCTCAGACTGACCGCCCCGAAGCAGGCCACGGACTTGCGGGTCGGCGCATGCCGCAGGATCGGGTCCTTGATTTCCGGCGGCACCCACATGCGGCAGCGCGAGCCGTGTTGTTGGAAGTGACATTCATCCAGACTCCACAGTTCGACCTCGGCACGACGAGCCAGGCGCCGGAGTTTTTTTTACCGCCGCGACTTTCAGCGGATCCGACTTGAGCGACTTGGGGGCGCGGCTTACGTAGCCGAAAGCCCATCTGCCGAAACAAGTCGCTGGCATTGCCGCACGCCCAGGTCCACGCCGTATCGCCGACGCAGGTGTTCGGACAAGACCGGACCATCCCAGAGCGTGGCCGCCAAGTCAAAGTCTCGCGGCGTCTTGCGCAACTCCCCCTGCAAGCTTGCGCCATCTTTGCCGCATCCAGCGTGCGCGGTCGGCCCGATCGTTCGCCTTCGCGCAGAGCGTCCAGTCCGCCCTCCTCGAAGCGATTGCACCCAGCGCTGCACCGTCGTGCCGTTCTCGCCAAACAGCTGCTGCGACCTGCTCGGCAGGATTGCCCGGCCGTCACCAGCAGCAACCCATGCAGTCGATGGTCGTAGCGCGACTCCTCGCTACGCTCGATCTCCTGCTGGATCGCTATTCGCATCACCTCAGCATCCTCGATCTGCAGCTTGCGCATCGTCTTCCTCCCAGAGAAAGAACGATGCCATGATATCACTATGCTGCATTATTTATGTCGCCGTGTTTAATTCCGGTAATCGTCGTCCTCTATCTCCTTAGATCGTTATTTCCGGCCGCGAGCCCCTTGCTGTGTGCTGCTCTATAGTTTCCTTTCGGACTGCTTTGTATATCTTATCCATCCCTTGGCTGGTTACTGTTGTTTTCTTCAGCGATCGTGTCCCTCTTTTTCTGTCGCTTTACTCTATATTTTCGCCTTTTCAACTGCCAAACTTTATTCATATTTACATCCCCCCCCCCGTGCGCCTTATTGCACTGCGCGGCGCCGCTCAAGCTGATCGTTAGGCGGCATCGGCATGACGCAACGGCACTCATGAACGCTCCGCCGACAGAATTGCTGGGTCTGGTTGCCGCAGCAGCGCTCGGCCTGGTGCATATCATTCTTGCCTCCCATTCCGCGAGTCTCCAGCGCGGCTATCGTTGGACCGCTGGGCCTCGTGATGAACCGCTGACGCCTCTTGGCGGCATCGCTGGACGCCTCTCACGAGCGAATGCGAACTTTCTCGAAACCTTCCCCTTCTTCGCAGCCGCGATTGTCGCGGTTCTCGCTACCGGCACTCATTCCCCATGGTCGAAATGGGGAGTCATCCTTTACATCAGCGGCCGCATCGCTTATCTGCTGCTCTACGCCTTAGGAGTCTTCTTGGTTCGCTCCTTGGCATGGAATGTCGCTGTTGCTGGAATCGTTGCAACCTATGTTGCACTCTTTGTATAGCGCCAGTGGCGCGATGCCGCCTAACCAACACTTGGAGCGGCCTTTTTTTTTTTTTTTTTTTTTTTTTTTTTTTTTTTTTTTTTTTTTTTTTTTTTTTTTTTTTTTTTTTTTTTTTTTTTTTTTTTTTTTTTTTTTTTTTTTTTTTTTTTTTTTTTTTTTTTTTTTTGGTTTTTTTTTTTTTTTTTTTTTTTTGTTTTTTTTTTTTTTTTTTTTTTTTTGTTGTGGGTTGTTTTTTGGTTTTTTTTTTGGTTTGTTTTGTTTTTTTTTTTGTTGTGGTTGGTTTTGGGTGTTGGTTTTTGTTGTGGTTTGTGGTTTGTTTGTGTTTGTTGTTTTTTTGGGTTTTTGTTGTGGTTTGGTGTTTTTTTTGTGGTTTTTTTATTTTTATATTGGTTTGTGGTGTTTTTTTTTGTGTTTGGGTGGTTTGTTTTTTTGATGGTTGTGTGTGTTGGTTTTATTGTGTGTGGTTAGTGTGTGGTTATGGTTTTGTTGTGGTTGTTGTTGTGTTTGGTTTGGTGGTTTGTGTTGTGTAGAGTTGGGATTTATTTGTTGATTTTATTTGTTTTGTGTTGGTGTTTTTTTTATTGATTTGTTTGATAGTTGTTGTTTTGTATTGATTTATTTTTTTGTTTTTTTTTTTGGATTGTGTTTTTTTTTTTTATTTATTTTTTTGTGTTTTGTATGATTTGTTTTTTTTTTTGTGTTTTTTTTTCTGATTTTTTTTTTGTTTTTTTTTTTTTTTGTTGTTTTTCTTTTTTTTTTTTTTTTTTTTTTTTTTTTATTTTTGTTTTTTTTTTTGTTTTTTTTTATTTCACTCTTTTTTTTTTATTTTTTTTTATTTTTAATATATCACTTTTTTTTTTTTTTTTTTTTCTTTATAATTATTAATTTTTATCTTATAATTTATATATATTTTTTTTTTTTTTAATTATGTTTTTAGTTGTTGTGAAATTTTATAGATTGTGTGTTAGGTGAGATTATTTTGTGTTGTTGCATTTATTGAATAGTTGTAGTTTGTTTTTTAAGTTTATCTTTATGAGGTATTATGATATGTAGTGTTATAATTTATTTTTTTTTTTCTATATTGATACACATAATTTCTTATCATTACTATTTTTCCTTAATTTCATTTATTTCTTCATTTATTTTCATTTTTGTTATTTTTTTATATGTCTGATGAGATGTTCTATTATATTTTCTTTATTTTTTTTTTTATTACTTTTTTTTATCACCTTATTCTTAAATTATATCAATTCAACACTATAAACACTAAACAATATTTCTACTATAATTACTTATACTTACTCTTATCTCTTCACTACAATCTCAATCATTATTATTATAACATTATATATCTCTATGATGTGAATCTTTTTTTTACTTATACCAACAAACTATAACATTAATCATTCATCATATTTCTTACCTCTATTCAACACTTATAACAAAACAATAAAAACTAAAATAACACAATATACACAACATAATTATTTTACACTTACTTACACAAATACAATATAATCACTTTTTTTCTTTCTTAACTAACTATAATATAATATCTCATATACATTACCTATACAACATTACTTTTCTCATATACAACTCTACTTCTTTCCTATCTCCTATCATTACTACACCTTTTTCTTTTATCAAATCAAAAATTCCCTTAACAAACTATTTATACTACCTCAAAAAATTATCTTTTCTCTACTTCACCCTATCAACACTTTATGTCTTTATTAACAACAATACAATTCTATACATAACACATACCAATATAAAAATATATTTTGTCTTATTAAAAATTTCATCAAATACATTTCATATACATATCTTATAAAAAAAAAAACAAATAACTTAACACATTAATATCACAATATAATACATATATAACAAAATACAAAATCAACATCACTTTACAATATAACTATAATACCAAAATATTCAATTACTTAAAAATCTCAAAAAACTCACACTACATCTTTCTTAAATATATATTCTACTTTCATATAAAAATATTTCAACCATATAAAACATCACCAACTAACCAACACTTAAAACAATCATAAATTAGCAAATAACAACACAAACAACTAAAAATTATACACTCACATCACTTAACAAATCACATCAATTAATCACTCAAACTTATCTTTATATATTTATAATATTAACTCTCTTACTTCAACACTTATAACTCAATACACAACATATATCACAACACAATAACTAAAAACACTAACTAAATTACATAAACTTATAACAAAATTATATAAACTCTTTTATAACAATCACAACACATTTATCTACACCTTCTATACAATCACTATAACATACTATCTTTTAATATACATCTCTTTATATCTCAATTTTATCACACTATACTTTATCATATTTAATACACTCTAAAATACTCATTTACATCTCTATATCACTATCATCACAATTCTTATTATACACCTATCTCCTTTCAACTTTCTAATATCTCTTCCTTTTCACACCTTTATAAATCACACTTTATCTACACATACATATACTTTAAACACTCTCTCTCTCTCACTACTTTACTAAAATCAATCTCTCTCTAACTACATCCTCTCACTCTATACTTTCCTAAATCTCTTCCTCCACCTAACAATCTTTTTATTTATCCTTTATACACTTTCTTCTTATCTCCTCTTTCACTATTTTATCCCCTCACACCACCAACATTATACCCTACCCCTCAACTTCACCTTTATACCACATTATCACACCCCATTACACACTTCACTATCATTCTCTTTCTCTATATACCTCACATCTTCAATTTTACCTTCTCTACTTTTCCTTTCTCCCCCACACCTCACCCACTCTACTCTCTCTCCTTCACTCCCTACCTCCCTCCTTTACCCCCTCACTCCCCTCACCCTCCTCTTTCCTTCTTCTCCCTTCCCCACCCTCTCTCTCTCACTCCCCCACTCCCACTTCACTCCCTCACTCCATCCCTTACTCACTCTCTCTCTCTTTTCCCCCTCTCCCCCCCCCCCCCCCCCCCCCCCCCCCCCCCCCCCCCCCCCCCCCCACGTGCGGGACTGGGAGTTACGCGCCATGAGCGCGCTGCGCTATCTTGCGCTCATGTCGCGTAGCAGACGCATGCGCCCGGCCGCTCAAGCTTATCGTTAGCCGGCGAGGATGGGGCATCACTTGTCGAAGCACGCCGTTTGCTGCAGCTCACCCGCCTCGATCTGCTATTGGGTCGCGGCCTCGATGATTGCTTGGGGAGTGCTCAGCCTTGTCGGTTTGTATTGGCGTCCGCTCGGGCGGGCCTCGGCGAGCACAATTCTCCTGGCCGCGGGTATCGGCTGTGTTGCGAACTGGAGGAAGAATCGAACCTTTCACTGCGGCATTACGGCACCGCTATTGCTGATAGCCGGTACGGTGCTTCTGCTCTCAGACTTCGGAACCTTCAATGTGCCGCCGTGGATCGTTTGGGCATTTGTTGTCGCGGGAACCTGCGTCGCGTTTCTGTTGGAGCGGAAATACGCACCGGCAAGCCCATCGCCGTCTAACCATCGGTTGGAGCGGCCGTGAAAGTCGATCCCATCGCGCCGCGAGCGATGAGAGATTGTGCGCTCGCGGCGCTCGGCAAAGGCCGGCGGTCGGCCGCTCTAGCTTATCGTTAGAGGTCGCGGAGTTAAGCCCATATATATGTATGGCAATTACGCCATACTTATGCTACAGTGACGCCCATGTCGAGCTTTGACTGGGATCCCGTCAAGGACGCAGAGAACCGCTCGAAGCATCACGTCTCCTTTGAGGAAGCGCAGCTGGCTTTCTTGGACCCGAATCGTGTCATAGCTCGTGATATCTCACACAGCCGCTCCGAAGAGCGCTTCTACTGTTTCGGCCGAGTCGGTCCGCGCATCCTGACGGTCAGGTTTACCTACCGCGGAAACGTCATTCGCATCATCGGCGCCGGAGAGGCAGGAAGATCTATGAAACGCAGTCCCAGATATACCGATGAAAAGCTAGGTCGCGTAGAGGTGGTTGAGGACTTCTTGCCGCCTCCGGAACAGCTCGTTTTAAAGGAAACGGGGGTGAAGGTCACCATCTCCCTCAGCAAGCGCAGCGTCGACTTTTTTAAGGCGCACGCCGCACGGTCGCGCGTTCCATATCAGAAGATGATTCGTAATCTTCTGGATAACTACGCAGACAAATACGCTGAGCGACCTCTAACAAAGCGTTCGAGCGGTCCGTGATGCGTGGCCGGCTAGGCGACGCGGGCGCCTGGGGACAGTATGCGTCCGCGTCGATGAGCAGATGCCTAAGTGCGGCCGCTCAACAATAGAGGGCTGTAGGAGTTCTATTGAAGGGCATTCTGCTCAGCGTCTTTGCGCCAGCCGGAGCAATTGCGGCCGGCGCGCTATCGCAACTGGCACTCACCTCAGTTTTGACACCTCATGTTAGTTTGGAGGTGTTCAGATGGCGCAAATGTCCGATATACGCCGGAGTTTAAGCGGCAGATGGTCGATTTGGTACGCAGCGGCGACGCCGGCGACGCTGTCCCGAAGGAGTTCGGGCCGACGGCCTGGTCGATCGCGCTGTGGGTCAAGCAGGCGCGGCGCGACGCCGGCAAGGGCGACGGCGGGCTGACGAGCGCGGAGCGCGAAGAGCTGTCGCGGCTGCGCGCGAGAACCGCAAGCTGAAGGAGGAGCGGAGATCCTCTCAAAAGCCGCGGCCTGGTTCGCACCGAGGCGGGACCTCGAAGCGCTCTTCGGGTTCGTGAAGGCGAACCAGGCCACCCACTCGGTCGGGGTCATGTGCCGATTGCTGCAGTTCGAGAAGCGGCTTCTATGCGTGGCTGGACCGACCCATGAGCGATCGAGATCGGAAGGATCTGTCGCTGACGGCGAAGATCGAGGCGATCCACCGACGCTCCAAGGGCGTTACGGCTCGCCGAACATTCACGCCGAGCTCGCGGATGACCACGAGATCCGCGTCGGCCGCAAGCGCGTCGCCGGCTGATGCGCGCTGCGGGCTCGCGGGCAACGCTGCGGGTCGTGTCACGACGCAGCCTGATCGCAGGCCGGGCGTGCGTGGACCTCGTGGATCGGCAGTTCTACACCGAGCCCGATCGATTGTGGGTCGCGACATCACCTACATTCCCACCTGGTCCGGATTTTTGTATTTGGCGATGGTGCTCGATGTGTATTCGCGTCGCGTCGTCGGTTGGTCGATGGAGACTCACCTGCGCACGGAGCTGATCCTGGCGCGCTGAACATGGCGATCACTCAGCGTCAGCCGTCCGAAGTCATCCATCATTCCGATCGCGGTTGCCAATACACCAGTTACGCCTTCGGCAAGCGCTGTCGCGAAGCCGGCGTCATGCCCTCGATGGGATCGGTGGGCGATGCCTACGACAACGCGATGGCGGAGAGCTTCTTCGCCACGCTCGAGCGTGAGTTGTTGAACCGTCGTCGGTTCAAAAGTCAGGCGGAAGCCAAGATGGCTGTGTTCGAATGGATCGAAGGTTGGTACAACCCTCATCGTCGTCACTCCTCGCTCGGTTATCGCTCACCGGTCAACTACGAGCGCGCACATCAGCGATCAGTCGATGCCGAAGAGCTTCTGCCGCCTGCGGCGGCAGACTGCGCTTCGGGTGTAAATGATGAAGAAATGAATCAAAAACTAAGACGAAAAATTTCCACTATCGCGCACGTCACGATCGACAGCTATCTTGCGATTGTTGCGATAGCTGCTCTTTCCTTTTGGGTGGGTACCATGCTGTGGCGTCGCGCGCCGGCCCGTTCGACCATCCTCATCTCGTTGCTTGCTCCAGTCGGGTGGCTGCTCGGGCTCCTATTCGCGGCGTACACGCCGCCACTCGCGCTGAGTGCTCTTTCGGTCGTCTATTTGTTCAGCGCCCTTGCGCCGCTCCTGGGAATCGCCTTGGCGTATGCGCTGCCCTCTAACCAGCACTTGGAGCGGCCGTGAGAGGCAAGATGGCGCGCTGCGCGCGCCGGGATTATTGTGCGCGCACAGCGCGCGATCATAGGCGGCGGCCGGCCGCTCGAGTTCATCGTTAGACCCTTAGTGGACACATCAACTTCGTGTAGCTAATCCAATGCCTTACGCAACAGTCGACGACGCGCTATTCAACCGAGAAGTCACGCTCCGGGACGCCTATCGCATCATGGAGCGCTTCCTTTCGAACTACCTTTCTCGTGGAGACACTGCGGTGTCTGATTTCTTGCACAGCTATGCCGGTGAGATCACTCCGGGCCAAAGCACAGATCCTGCGGCGCTCTATGATTTCCTGGCTGCGGCTGCGGCGAGCACAGAGACACAGTATGTGCTCGCGCCGCTTATTGGACTGTGGCGGACGCCCGCTCAGCTTCACCGTTGGGTGTCGACTTGTGCACATCGAGCACATCGCGCTTTGGACTCACGATCTAGATCGCTGCACGCGATTCTATACCTCATACTTTGGCGCGACCGCCGCGCCGAACTACGTGAATTCCGTGAAGGGTTTTGAATCCCGCTTCCTCAGCTTTTTCCAATGGCGCTCGCCTTGAAGCGATTGCGGGGTATTCCCGCAGTCTTCGTTCGAATTGGCGCCCTCATCAAGCTTGCCTAGTTTTTTTTTTTTTTTGTGGGTGTGGGTTGTTGGGGGGGGGGGGGGGGGTGTGGGGGGGGGGGGGGGGTGGGGGGGTGTGGTTGGTGGTGTCGGCGTCTCTCGCCTTCATCATCCTTATCTTCTCACTTTCCTTCTATTTATCATCACTCTCTTCTCTCTTCTCTCTCTACATCATCATTCATCTCCTCTCTTCTTTCTATACTTCCTATTCATCTATCTCACACTCCTATTCATCATCTCCTACCACATTCTCTTTCATCCATCAACTCTCACATCTCACCTTTTACACTTTTCCCCTTTCTACCATCTCTCACCCTCTCCTCCATACTTTCACTTCCTTCCCTTCTCCTTCTCAACTTTTTTCACCTTTTTTCTTCCCTCTCTTCTTCTATCTACCCTCTCTTTTCTACATCTTTCATTCCTCTCTCCAATTTCACTCTTCATCTTCTCATCCTTTTCACCTCTCATCTTCTATCTCTCTATCTTTCTCTTCTCCTCTCTTCACATACTCCACCTTTTCTCTCTCCTCCTCCACTCATTCTCTCTCACATTCCTTACCTCTCTCCTCTCATCCACCTTATCTCTCTCTCTCACTCACACCTCCTCTCACTCCCTCACCTTCTTAATCCAATCTCACTTATTTCAAAACTCACCCTTCTCTCTTACTTCACCTCTAACCTCTCTCTTACCTCCTCTTATTACTCTCCCTCCCCCTTCTAACTACACTCACTCTCTCCCTTCACTCCTCCATCATCCTCACTACCTAATCCCTTCACACCTCTCCCTACATCTAACCTACTTCTCTAACACTTCACTACACATCCCCCCTCTCACACCTATATATTCTATCATCCAATACATCACACCCACCACTCTCCATACCTCACACTTTCTCCCTTTATCTATCTCACATTCTCTTTCATCTCCCTTCTCATCCTATCATCACTCCCAAACTAACACACCTCCTCCCCTAAACCTACAACACTCCCTACACCCCCTCACCCATCTCACTCCTCCTCCTCATCCTTCTTCCCTCCATCTCACCTCACCACCTCACCCCTCAACCTCCTTCAACCCCGCCGCGCAACCACAAACATTCATCACACACACCCACCATCCCACCACTCTCCTTCTCCCTCCAACCACACCCCCTATCATCACTCACAACCTCCCCCCCCCTCTCCCTCATCCCCCCCTCCACCCACCCCCCCCCACCCCCTCCCCTCTCCTCCACACCCCTCATCTCCACAACCACACCTACCCCATCACCCCCTCCACCCCACCCCCTCCCCCCCTCACACCTCTCACCCCCCCCCCACCCCCCCACCCCCCCCCTCACCTCCTCGCCCCCCCCCCCCCCCCCCCCCTCCCCACCCCCCCCCCACCCACCCCCCCCCCCCCCCCCCCCCCCCCCCCCCCCCCCCCCCCTCCCCTTCCCCCCCCCCCTCTCACTCCCCCACCACCATACCACTCCCCCCCTCCTCACTCACTCCCACCTACTCTACTTCCTCATCACCACCCCACCCCCCACCCTCTCTACTCACCCATCCGCTCATCACACTCTACTCCCCCATACCACCCAACATCCCCACTGCCCCCTCCTCATCCCCCACAATCCCCCGCCCACCTATAACTCCCCCGGAGCCCCCAACCCCTCCCCACCCACCCCCCCGCAATATCTCACACACTCCATCACCCCCCCATCATCCACACCCCACCTTACCCCATGCTCATCCCCAACTCACTCACCACACCCACTCCCATCTGCACTTAGACACTGCCGCGCAGTTGGTCGTGCCCAGGCTGGCCCAATGGCTACTTGAGTGAAGCGAACGTCGAGCACTGCGCGCGCGAAGATCGAACCGCTGAGGCCTGCCGTGACATCACCATGCCAGTTGCGCAGCGCTTTGCAGCCCCACACCTCCGCCCGCCTCGCACCGCGATGCAGAAGATGGCATCACTAACCCCCAGCCAGCTCTATGCGCTCGCAACAGACTCCCAACCGTGTTCGCATCATCAATCCACTCCCGCAGTCTCTCACAAACTCAACAAACTCACAAGTACACAACACCCCTCACCCTACACCACCCAACAACTCTAACAACCTACCCTCTCCCTCACAAATCCTCATCCACACTCTAATGGATCCAGCTGCCCGCTGGGCTTCGGCGGGATCAGGTCACGGTGACACTGGGCTACTACATTTCAGCTCTTGGGCGCACCGCCACATTTTCGCTGTACGATCCGAAGGGGCAGCGGCTTGGGAAAGTCAGTGGATCTCTGCGCGGCGAGCATCCTTTGACGCTCAAGAAATCATCTTCGGACTATCCTTTCTATGAAGTCATAACGATCGATGATTTAACTGACGTGGTGGAGCACCGCGCCGCGGAGCCAACCTTCTATATGACGGACAATCCAGTAGTGCGCCAGGAGCTCGAGGTGCCTGCGAACCAGCGCTTGGAGCGGCCGTGATAGCTGATCAGAATGCGCCGCGAGCGCTGTGGGAGGATTTGCGTCCGCGTTGCCTTGGGTGCGCCGGCGAAACGCCGCTCAAGCTCATCGCTGGGCGCACATGAGCAGGTGGCGGTACGCGGTAGCTCTCCCGCTTCTTATGTCGCTCAGCGGCTGCATCGAGATAACCACATATATCTCGCCCTCTGCGTCGGGCACGGTAATCGACGCCACCTCTCAAAAGCCCATTCAGGGAGCTACCATCTCGGTAGATGACCATCCGGGCTTATTTGCGCAAACGAACGCCGATGGACAATTCGTTTTGGTACCCGCTACGCGCAAGACACGTATCTTCGCCCTCGCTCCTTACGAATCACTTCCGCCTGGCGGCACCGTAGTCGTGTCCGCCGAAGGCTATGCTTCAAGGGAGGTAGTCGTCAGAGGCAGCGCTAACGCGCTGCGCGTCTCTTTAGATCTTGTGCGGCCTAACCAACGCGTGGAGCGGCCGTGAAGCGAAATGCGTTTAGCAAGCGGCGGCTACCACGCGGTGAAATTGCGAACTCTTGGACGGACCTAACCAGCGCTTGGCGCCCGTGGTAGAGAGCGCGTGGCCGCAGGCAGACGACGGCCGCTCAAGCTTAGCGTTGGACGGCTAGCAAAGCCATATTATGGGGGGGGCGGGGGGGGTCCCTATGTGCCGAGATACGAGATAACCGTTCAAGGTCAGGGCATTGTGGTGCCGATCAACACCTCTTTGGCCGTCGGCTTCCTTCGGCTGGTTCACGTCACTGCCCTGGACCCTCTTGGAGCAGAGAAACGGGCCGTAGAGTGCGTTAAATCAGACTGGAACTCTAGCCCGTACGCACTCACGAACCGTGGTGGTCCGCCTTATCTGACGATAAATAATATTGGCGTTTTGTCCTGGTGGCATCGAGTTCTTGGGGCTCCAAAGGGGTATATTTTCTTCGCCGAAGATGGGGTTCAAATGCCGTTAACAGATACGCCTCGAAACTATGGCTAAAGCATATTGGATTTCTGCGTACCGCTCGGTACGTGATCGAGAGGCCCTTGCTGCGTACGCCAAACTCGCCGGTCCTGCGCTTCAAGCCGCCGGCGGCCGCTTCCTGGCGCGCGGACTACCCGCGCGCGTCTATGAAGGCGGGCTTAATGAGCGCATCGTCCTCATTGAGTTTGACAGCGTAGCGCAAGCGATCGGCGCGCATGACAGTCCCGGATATCAGCATGCACTGCGCGTACTCGGGAAAGCTGTTGACCGTGACTTGCGCATTGTCGAAGGCGTCGAATGATCGTCAGCCTGAAAAGAAATAGCTCAAAGTCACGCGCGGCCTTCGCTACGTGTACACCCGGCGCCCAACTGTGCTAACTCTCCTCTAGCAGGCAGCATGCGCCAAATGGCAGCTCGCACCACTTCGCTCGCGTGTGCCTTGCTGGCACTGGGCTTATGCGCCGCATCGCTTGTTTGTTTCGGGGGGAACGCCCCGGACGCTGGTTGCCCTGAGTCTGGTGTCAGGATCTACTTGGACAGACACGGGAAGGTCACGGTCAACGGGAAAGTCGTTGGCCTTGAAAACCTGGCCGGGACGCTCGCCGCAATTCAGCCCCGCCCTACGGTGGTTTGCTATTCACGCGACGACCCTCAACGGGAACCTCCCGCTCAGGCAAGCGCTGTAATGGCGGCCATCATGGCGCTGCGCCTTCCGATTGGGTTCTTTACGGACAAGACATACAAGACGCCAGCACAGTAAAAAATTGACGCGCTCCGTGATGAGCCGCCCTCTGGAGCGGCCGTGACAGTTACGACGATCGTTAGGAGGCACCGGTGTGGTTACAGGCTTTCACTGATCCGCTGCGTGGAAAGACATCCCTTTGGAAGGTTATTTGGATTTACGGTTTTGGTGCATCCATTGTTTACACCGTGTTGGGGTGGATCTTCGTCCCAGAAACGCCGAGTGGTATCGGTATATACGTTGTCCTCGGACTCGCGCTGGGCGTCGTTCAATCCGCCATGCTTTGGAAGTGTGCGTATAACTCCAGATTCCCTGGAGCAGGTAGATTACTTCGTATCGTAGTTGTTGCTGGTTTGCTGACGATTCCACTGATGTTGTATGTCCTATTCAGAAATCCCGAAGCCTTATTGGCTCCTAACTGACGCCAGGAGCGGCTGTGAGAGCTGAAGAGGCAGCGCGCAGATACGGTCGAACCAGGGGCGCTCAAGCTTATCGTTAGACGAGCATTGCCAGTGCTATGACTTCCCTCGTGCACAACTTTAAGGGTGGCTGTCACTGCGGGGCACTTGGCTTTTCCTTGCGAACCGCCCTACCAGGTGTCAGGTGGAGCGTGCGCGCTTGCCAATGTCGATTCTGTCGCGTCCACGGCGCAGTTACGACGTCCGATCCGCGTGGACGGCTTGAGTTCCAGGTCCGCGACATCGACTTGCTTCAGCACTATCGGTTCGGTCTGAAGACCGCTGACTTTCTACTGTGCAGATGCTGTGGGGTTTATGTGGGCGCGCAAATTAAGACCGGTCATGGCGCCTTCGGTATTATTAATGTCCTGACCATAGTGCCGCTTCCGGAGGGGCTGCCGGTCGCGGCATTGGCCGACTACGGTTCTGAGAGTTCGGATGGACGCGTTGAGAGACGCGAGAAAAGGTGGACGCCCCTTGAAAAGGTCGTCTAACAGAAGGGTTGGGGGAATGGATCGATTGCGCGCTGTCGTGCCCACATTGCGCGGTAAACGCACCCGGGCAGCCGCTCAAGCTCGACCTTAGGGCGCTCGGAGGAGTACGACCGCCATGCCCCGCATTCGCGAATATCTGGCTGCGGACTGGCCAGCCATTTGGCCCATGCTGCACGCTACGTTCCTGGCCGGTGACACGTACACGTTCTCGCCTGAAAGTACCGAGCAGGAGATCCGTGCGGCTTGGGTTGAAGTGCCAGCAGATACCTTCGTAGCTTGCGACTCGGGCGATCGCATTCTCGGTACCTACTTCATCAAGCCCAACCAGCCCAGCCTGGGTGCTCACGTATGTA
The DNA here is from genome assembly GCA_963850955.1 of uncultured Pseudomonadota bacterium. GTDB lineage: Bacteria > Pseudomonadota > Gammaproteobacteria > Steroidobacterales > Steroidobacteraceae > 13-2-20CM-66-19. The sequence continues at coordinate 662,679 of CAWKMW010000004.1, read as the reverse complement.
ACTGCGGCTACGTCGTGGCTTCACAGGCCCAGGGGCAGGGTGTGGCCACGCTGATGTGCGAACACTCGCAGGCGCAGGCCCTTGCAATGGGCTTCAGGGCGATGCAGTTCAATTTCGTCGTTTCCACCAACGTGCGGGCGATTCGCCTTTGGGAGAGGCTAGGCTTTTCAGTTGTAGGGCGCCTCCCAGGGGCATTCCGCCACCCACAGCTCGGGTACATCGATGCATTGGTCATGTTTAAGACGCTCGTGCCCTAAGCAGCACTTGGATCGGCCCCGACACGCTCGGTGGCGCGTCTCTGCCGCTTATACGGCCGCCCAAACCCGGCGTTATCGGAACATTCTTGAGGCCACTGCATGATCAAGATTCGTGAGCTCGACCACGTCGTGCTGCGCGTCATCGACCTGCCGACGATGCTCGAATTCTACTGTCGCGTCTTCGGCTGCGTGGTGGAGCGGCGTCAAGACGAACTCGGCCTCGTCCAATTGCGTGCTGGTCGCTCTCTTATCGACATGGTCACAGTTAAGGGGGCACTTGGCGTGGCCGGCGGTGCCGAGCCGAGCAACGCCGGAAGAAATATGGATCACTTCTGCCTGCGGGTGGAGCCGTTTGACGCGGCAGCTATACGTGACTTCCTGGTGGCGAACAGTGTCACCGCGGGTGAGGTCGTATCTCGCTACGGGGCAGAGGGAGAGGGACCCTCGCTGTATCTCTCGGACCCCGAAGGCAACACCGTAGAACTCAAAGGTCCACCGTCCGCGTAACGAGCGCATCGCGAATGCGTACATTCGTAGCGTTGCTGCGCGGCGTCAACGTGGGCAAGGCCAAGCGTGTGCCCATGGCCGAGCTGCGCGCTGTGCTTTCGAGCATGGGCTATACGGATGTGGCTACATTGCTCAACAGCGGCAACGCTGTCTTCCGCGCACCCAGAGGCACGTCCGCGAAGCACTCGGCAGACATTGCTGTTGTGATCTCGACTCGACTCAAGGTTGAGGTGCCTGTCATCGTTAAGTCGGCCGGCGAATTGGCAGCCATCATCTCGGAGAATCCGCTCGAGGCGGCAACGGATCAGCATCCGCGCTTTCTCGTTGCATTTGTTCAAGACCCCACAGCGCTGTCGCGGCTCGCCGGCATCGGGTCTCTCGTAACGCCTCCGGAACAGTTCGCCGTGGGTAAACATGCGGCTTACCTGTTTTGCGCCGCTGGCATACTGGAAAGTAAGGCCGCGATCGCTCTCCTTGGCAAGGCGGGCTCGTCGGTCACCACGAGAAACTTGGCCACCGTCCTTAGGCTACAGACGTTGGCACTTAAGGCGGGCGCCTAACGATCGTTGCGGCGGCCGGCGAGGCGTGGCTGGGGGTTGTCATTACGCTGCTCTTGCAGCGATGCTCGGTGACAGGCCGTACGCGGCGCGCGCGGACCTCGGTGAGGGGGGTCCGCATGACGGGCCGATCCCTGACATGACGGTGAGGTAGACCTATGGACGCTGATCTTGATGCACTGTCCCGCGAACAGCTGATCCTCGAGGTCAAGAGGCTTCGGCGGGCAATACGCGAGCATAGAGACTCGAGCGGTCATGATTTGTGCTGGCACCACCCGGGCCTCTGGTCGCTACTGCCGGAAAGGTTAGCTCCCGCGGTAGCGGTTCCCGCGTGGCCCCAGTTCATGCGCGGTTGCATCCGGTATCGCCAATCCCTGGACGAAGAAGTCCCGCACGCGCCACGCGTTAACACGGAGTACGAAGAGTAGCGCTGCGCCTGAGCGCCGCTGGGAGCGACCATGAGGGCCCAAGTGCACGGGGCCGCGAGCGAAGTGTACCGTTTCCCCCTGCACCTCTGGTGAGCCACGCAGCGGGTCGCTGAAATTCTTTGGTTCGCTGCGGTTGCTGACGGGGCTCGCCGTGCTGTTCGATGCCTATCGCGATGCCATTGGGGGCGCTCGGGTCAGGCATACTCACGCGTTAGCGCGGCGTGGGACCGCGTTAGCTCAACCGTAGGATGACGTGACAGCCGACTACCCGAACGATCCTGACGGAGACTCGCTGCGACAGGTTGCGAGCAGCGGGAGCGATATGGCTGTGCCGATGGTCATCGACTTCTCAGTGGCGGCACCGGATGAGGCGGCCGCGCGCGGGGTTGCCGGTGCGGCGGAGCCGCATGGATTCGATCCTTCGATCTATCAAAGCCCCGACAACGGCTCGTGGAGCGTGTACTGCTCGAGGTCAATGCTCGCAACTTATGAGGGTGTTGTGGCCATGCGTGCGCGGTTGAACGAAATCGCCAGGCCCTTCGGTGCCACGTGTGATGGGTGGGCGAGTTTTGGCAATGCGCACTGAGCACTGACGCCACTGGGCGTTCATTGCGCAGCCCCTGACATACAATGGCCGAGGTTCCGTGGCGAAGATCAGCGCCCTTTGAGCACCTCAAAACACCCGCGGTGAGTTTTGACCCTCAGGACTTCCTCTATGAATTGGCGCGAACTCCTCTTCTCCTTCCAAGGTCGCGTGGCACGCCAGCATTACTGGCTGATGGTTCTGCTCACGCTGCCTTTCATCATCGCAGCGGCGATCATTAACGGCGGCTTCCAGCACGATCCGGCCGAGGCCCCGGGGGTTCTGGTGCTGTTACCGATGCTGTGGCCCGCCTTTGCGGTGACGATCAAGCGCTGGCACGATCGCAACAAGTCCGGATGGTGGATCCTGATAAATCTGATTCCCGTGCTCGGCGATATCTGGTCGCTGATCGAAAACGGGTTCCTGAAAGGTACGCCCGGTGAGAACCGCTTCGGCCCCGATCCGCTCGAGCAAAGACCCTGAAGTGGCTGCGATTCCCCACGCGGCGCGTTGCCGGCACGCTACCGTGGCCGCGCATGTGGTGGGCGTGGCGATGGCAATGGCAATGGCCCTTACATTATCGGCGTGCTCACGAGCCCCCGATTCGGGCACGGGCACCACCGCGGGCGTGGCGCCCATTCCATGTCCCCCCGCCGGGGCGCGGGTGGCCGTCTCCACGCAGGGCGTTGTCAGGCTCAACGGCGCGCAGGTCTCGCCGGCGGCGCTCGCGGTTGCTCTGCGCTCCCTGGCGCCGCCGCCCGCGCTCGTGTGTTACTACCGCGAGAGTGCAGCGAGTGATGCGCCGGCCGTCCCGGATGTACTGGCAGCGATCATGTCGATGCGCTTGCCGGTCCTGGTCTTTGAGGACAGTGATTTTGCGCGCGGAGTTGCGCTGCGCTGAGAAGCCAGGAGCCGGCAGCACCAGCAAACCGGGCGCGGACACGCTGCAGCCCTCGATGCGTCATCGGGAACGGGTGCGCGCCGCTGCGGCTCCACTCGGCGGTTGGCAGCGCAACGATTGCGGACTATCTTCTGAAAGCATGCCCACTCAACCCTCCTGGGCGGCTACAGACGCTCAAGCATCGGTGCACGGGAATGTCCGCCTACGAACTTGCGCAGCTCAACATCGGGATCATCCGCGGATCGATGGACTCGCCACTCATGGCGGAGTTTGCCGCGAACCTCGCACGCATCAACGCGCTCGCCGAGAGCTCGCCAGGCTTCCTCTGGCGACTGCAAACCGAGGCCGGCGACGCAACCGCCATTCGTCCGTTCGAGAACGAGCGCACGCTGGTCAACATGTCCGTGTGGCGCGACGTCGAGTCACTGCATCAGTACGTGTACAACTCCGCACACGCGAGCGTGATGCGCCGCCGCCGCGAGTGGTTTGAACGCATGACAGAGCTCTTTGTGGTGCTCTGGTGGGTGCCCCGAGGCCACAGGCCGAGCGTTGCTGAGGCGATCGACAGGCTCGAGCTGCTGCGCCGCGAGGGCGCGAGCGTGCGTGCCTTTACCTTCCGGCAGGCCTACCCGCCGCCGGATGCCGATCGTTCCGCATGCCCGATGGAATTTGGCGATGCATGCCCGACCACTTAGCGAGCGCCGCTCTCCCTGCGCGGCAGATCATGGACGCTGATCAACGGGGAAGCCGTGCACTGGGCTGGCTGCTGCTTATTTATGCGGCGACCAGCCTGCTGCACTTTTCTCATAACGCCGCATACCTCACCGACTATCCGAACCTGCCGCCGTGGCTGTCGCGAACGGACGTGTACCTCGCGTGGTGCGCGGCGGCGCTCCTCGGTGTAAGCGGGTACGTGCTTTACCGCCGCGCGCACCGGCGCCTCGGCCTGCTGCTGCTCACCGTTTATGCACTGATTGGCTTTGATGGCCTGCTTCATTACCGGCGTGCGCCATTTGCCCTGCACACCGGCATGATGAACTTCACCATCTGGGCGGAAGTTTTGGCCGCGGCTGCGCTGCTGGCGGGCGTCGTAAGCGCGGCACTGCGCCAGCGCGAGCTTGCCCTGCCGCACTAAAGGCGGCGCGCGCTTCACGGTGTCTGCCGGCGACAATGCATGGCAAGCTTGTGCAAGGCGTTAGTTTCGCGGGCAAGCCCATGGACCGCGCCGCACGCCAGCTGTTTGATTCGTTTCCGACCGGGTTGTGCGGACCGGCGCCGGAGAATCCCTGAGTATCTGCACCGCTGTGGAGTTCGTATGCCCCTCGTCACACTCACCGTCCGTGAAGGTAAGTCCCCGCAGTTCAAATCCGCCGTGCTCGCTGCGGTGCACGGCGCACTCATCGCTTCGGGTGTTCCGGAGAAGGACCGCTTTCAGCGCGTTCTGGAGCTGAGCGCGGAAGACTTCCGCTTCGATCCGGAATATCCGGACCTGAGCGCGCGTCGCACCGAGGACTTCGTGCTGATCGAGATCCTCCTTTCTGTGGGCCGCAGCGTGAAAGTGAAGAAGAAGATCCTGGCCGATCTCATCGCAGCCGTGAGCAAGGATCCGGGACTGAATGCCGAGAACGTCATGGTGTGCTTCAAGGAGACCTTGTGGGAGAACTGGTCGTTCGCCGGCGGCCGCCTGCTGCACACCTGATGCGCCTGCGCGCCAGGGGCGGGAGAGCCTGAGTGCTGATCCACGGCGGCTGCCACTGCGGCAACATTCGCTTCGCGCTCGAATGGCTACCCGAGCCCAGGCAAATCCCAGCGCGGGCCTGCGGTTGCTCGTTCTGCCGCAAGCACGGCGGGGTCTGGACCTCCTGTCCGGGCGGCCGGCTTACCGTGAAGATCGCCGATGCGGCGCTCGTGCAGCGCTACACCTTCGGCACCTGCACGGCGGATTTTCATATCTGCCGCACCTGCGGCGCGGTGCCCCTCGTCAGCAGCCGCATCGAGGGTGAGCTCTACGCGGTCGTCAGCGTCAATGCCTTCGAAGGGGTCGATCCGGCGCTGCTGCGCCCCGGGGCGGCCGACTTCGAGGCCGAGAGCGAGGCCACGCGTTTCGCGCGCCGCAAGCGCAACTGGATCGCCCGCGTCGAGTTCTCTTAGGCGCGGATGCGCTGCGCGAGCAGCAGCCATGCCAGGCGCGCCGCCCACTTCTGGTCCGCGCCGCTGCGAGTCGCACGGTCCTAAGCGACCTCCGCCTTGATGGGGCGGCTCATGAGTGCGCGCACCGCATCCTTGGGCGGCAGCCCTTCGTAGAGCACGCGGTAGGCCATCTCGCACAGCGGCATCTCTACCCTGCGCGCGCGGCGACGCCGCGGATGGCGCGTGCCGCCGCATAGCCCTCGACCGCCTGGCCGATTTTTGCCAGCGCCGCCTCGGGCGAGAGCCCGCTCGCGAGCAGCAGGCCGAAGCGCCGGTTGCGCGACTGGTCATCGGTGCAGGTGAGCACCAGGTCACCGAGGCCTGCGAGTCCCATGAAGGTGTCCGCCTGCGCGCCGAGCGCGACGCCCAGACGGGTCATCTCCTTCAGACCCCGGGTGATGAGCGCCACGCGCGTATTGGCGCCGAAGCCCAGCCCATCGGAGAGCCCGGCGCCGACCGCGAGCGCATTTTTTACCGCCCCGCCGATCTCCACCCCCATGATGTCGCTGGAGGTGTAGGCGCGGAAGTTCGCTGAAGACAGGTCCTGCGCGAGATCCTGGGCGTATGCGGGGTCGGGGGCGGCAATGGTCATTGCGGTCGGGAGCCCCGCGCCGACCTCGCGGGCGAAAGTTGGACCCGAGAGCACTGCGATCGGACGCTCAGCACCCAACACCTGGCGCGCCACCTGGTGCGGCAGCAGCCCGCTCTCGGCCTCGAATCCCTTGGTGGCCCACGCCACGTGCATGCCGGGGACAAGTTGCGGGGCGAGCTGCGTTAAAAGCGTGCGCAGTGCGTGGCTGGGTACGACGATGAGCACGTCGCGCGCCCCGCGCAGCGCGGTGGCGAGATCCGCCTGCACCTCGAGGGACTGCGGAAACGGTGTCTCGGGCAGGTAGCGCTCGTTCACGCGCACCTGCGCCATTCGTTGCAGCTGCCCGGCATCGCGTCCCCACAGCCGCACCGCACGCCCGCCGCGGGCGAACTGCACGGCGAGGGCGCTGCCCCACGAGCCCGCGCCGAGCACGGCGATCGGAGCGTCCCGCTGTGCCGTCAGGGCCATGGGTGCGCTCATGCGGCCGACTCAGTTGGTGGTCTGCGGTGTCTGCTGCAGGTTGGCCGCGTAGAGCGCCTCGAAGTTCACCGGCGGCAGCAGGAACTGCGGAAAGCCCCCCTGCGTGACGAGGTGCGAGATCGCGGCGCGCGCGTACGGGAAGAGCACCCCGGGGCAGTAAGTCGCGATAGCCCGCTTGGTGTCCTCCTCGGAGAGATTGCGGATCACGAACAGGCCCGCCTGTTTAACCTCAGCGAGGAAGATGGTGGCCTCGCCGTACTTGGCCGACACGGTGACCGTGAGCACGACCTCGCGCACCTCAGGTCCGAGCGGGGTGGAACCGGTCTGCAGATCCAGATTGATCTGCGGGTTCCAGGTGCCCTCCATGCGCGGCCCGTTGGGCGACTCGTACGAGCAGTCCTTCAGGTACACGTTCTGCAGGGCGACGACCGCCTCGAGGCCGGCGGCGCCTTCGGCGCCGGCTGTTTCGTTCACCATGGTCTTAAGGCTCCGTTACTTTCAACAAGGAATCCAGGCGGCCATCCGCATCCAGGGCGTGCAGCTCATCGCAGTCGCCGATGTATTGGTCGTTGATGAAAATCTGCGGTATGGAGGTGCGCCCGGTGCGCGCGCGCATCTGCGCCTGCGCGCCTTCGACGACATCCACGTCGATCTCCTCGTAGGCGACGCCCTTGGCATCAAGCAGGCGGCGCGCCCGCGCGCAGTAGCCACACCAGTCAGCGCAGTACATGATGACCCTCGGGGCAGGCATAGCCTGGAGCGTGCCGGGCGCCCTCAGGCGCGCGACACCGGCAGGTTATCCGCGCGCCACGCGGCCAGTCCCCCGCGCAGTGCGAACGCGCGGGTGAAGCCCTGCGCGGCGAGCTGGCGCACGGCCGGTCCGCCGAGCGCGCCGTTGTCGTCGTACACGACGACCGGCTTCTCCTTGTGCTTCTTGAGCGTCTCGGCCGCCTTGAGGATCTGCTCGCCGCTCATCTGCCGTGCGCCGTTGAAGTGGCCGGCCTGATACTGTTCCTGCGGGCGCAGGTCCAGCACCAGCGCCCCCTGGTTCATGAGGCGAATCAGCTCCTGGGGTGACACGTACTTTGCTTTCCGAGCGTGCGCGCATCTCGTAGGCGAAGACCAGCGCTGCGACCAGGGCGGTTGCGGTCGAGAGCCAGGGGTGATGGCCGAGGTATTCGAGGACGCGATCCATGGGCGGTCGGGGCATCTTAAGGGCAAAAAAGGGCGCGCATTATAGCGCCCCGCCGCCGCGCGGCGCCGGAACCTGCGTCCGCGCCGGGTGGGCGGCGCTCCTGCTCGTGGGCGTCGCGGCGGTCGCGACCCCCGCTCCGCATCCGGAAGGGGATGCGCGCAAGACCGAGGCGCAGCTGGAGGCGGTCAAGGCGGAAATCGAGCGCATCACGCGCGAGGTGAGCGAGGAGCAGGTCGAGCGCGATCGCCTCACGCGGGAGCTGCGCGGCGCGGAGCTGTCGGTCGGGGAGGCGCGCGAGGCGCTGCTCGAGGTACGTCGCCAGCGTGCGGAAGGGGCCACCCGGCGCGCCGCCCTCGCCACCGAGAAGAAGACGCGCGAAACGCAGCTCCTCGACAACCGCGCAGCACTCGCCGGGCAGATGCGTGCGGCCTATCTCATCGGTCGCCAGGAGCCCCTGAAGCTGCTGCTCAATCAGAAGGACCCCGCGCTCGCCGGGCGCATGTTTGCCTATTACGGCTACTTCGGCCGCGCGCGCGCCGGGCAGATCAAGCTGATCGAGGACGACGTGCAGCGCATCGGGGAACTCGAAGGAGAACTTGAGGCCGAGGATGCCAAGCTCGCGGAGCTGGAAAAGCAGCAGCGCACGCAGTTGAATGCGCTCGAGGCGGCGCGCGAGCAGCGCTCGCACGTGCTCGCAGGTCTTGAGGCCCAATCGCACACGCGCGCGCAGAATCTGGCGCGCCTGAAGAGCGAGCAGGCGGGCCTGGAGAAACTGCTGCGCGAACTGCGCGCCGCCCTTGAGCGCTTCCCCGTCGAGGGCAACGATGCCTTCACGCGCCTGCGCGGCAAGCTCAACTGGCCGGTGAGCGGGCAGCTGGTGGCACGCTTTGGCGATGCGCGTGCCGGCGGGGTGCACTGGGACGGGGTGCTGGTCGCGACCGAGCGCGGCACCCCCGTGAAGGCGGTGTGCGAGGGCCGCGTCATCTACGCCGACTGGCTCCCGGGCCTGGGTCTGCTCACGATCGTCGACCACGGCGACGGCTACTTGAGCCTCTACGGCCACAACGAGCGGCTGCTCAAGGCGGTGGGCGATGAGGTGGCCGCCGGCGACACCATCGCCTCGGCTGGCGACAGCGGCGGCAGCAGCCGCCGGAGCTTTATTTCGAGATCCGCAAGGGCGGCAAGCCGGTCGATCCGCGCCCCTGGTTCAAGAGCACCGACCCCTAGCCCACAAGCCCGCCGCAGCCCCCATGCCCGGCCGCGCCCTCAAGGCGCCCCGCCCGGATGTGATTGGGTTCAATGTTTTGGGGCCCCCGGGAGCCCTGCAAACGCGGTTTCGCCAACTCGCGCAAGGCAGCCAGGCGACATAAACGCAATCGTAGCACTCGCCGTTGCCAGTTTTCGGACCCGCAGCAGGGGACATGAATCAGCCTTCCCAAAGCGAGTACGTGCCGGGACAGCCGGGGGTGCGCTTCGACCCCTTCGTGCGCCTGGTGCGCTCGCTGCTGCCGCGCACCTCCTGCATCGCGCTGTTTGGTCCCTCGGGCGAGCTGCTGTGGTCCACCGACACGATGATCGGCCCGGACCTGATCAACATCGTCGATGACGCACTGCTGGCCGCCGGCGCTAACCCCGGCGGCGCCGGGCAGCTGCGCATGCTCGCCGGGAACCTGCCGGTGTACCTGTGCTCGCTGCGCGATGACGCGCAGCAGCTACTGGCGATTCTCGCCGTCGTGTGCCGCGCGCCCGACTCGCAGGAACGCAAAATTCCCGACTTCACCTTCGCCTATTCGCTGCTCGCGCCGGTGCTCGAGTGCCTGCGGCGCGATCTCGTGATGCACGCCACCATCGAGGAGCTGAACCAGACGGTCGGCGGACTCGACAAGGACCTGAACCTGCTGCTCACGCAGGGCGCCGCGGAGCCGGCCGCTGCGCTTGCGGACGGGGCGAATGAACTGCAGGGGCTCCTGCAGCAGACCATCGAACACCTGCACGCCGCCACCGGCGCATTGCTCGTGCCGGAGAAGAACGTGACCCTGGTGCGCTCCGGCGGCGAGGGCACTCCGGATACGCAGTTCCTGATGCGCGCGCATCGCAAGCTGCTGACGCTCGCGCAAGCGCAGCGGGAGCCGGTGGTCTGTAACGAGACGCACTCCGTCGCCGCCCCGGATGCCTTTCCGTACCGCGTACTGTGCTGCCCGTTGCGCTCGCGCGCCGGCCGCTCGATCGGGGTGTTGGTGCTGCTGCGCGAGCCTGCGGCGGAGGAATTCAGCGAGCGCGATGCGCACCTCGGGGAGATCCTGGCGCGCAAGGCCATCGGCGTCATCGAGAGCAGTTTCGATGCCATGAGCGGTCTTTACACGCGCACCGCCTTTGAGCAGCGCGTGCGCGCCGCGCTCACCGATCGCAAGCCCGGACAGCCCTGGAGCGCGCTCTACATCGATGTCGACCAGCTGCACGCCATCAACGAGAAGTCCGGCATGCACGTCGGGGACGCATTCTCGGCCAGCTCGGCGAGCTTGTGCGCCAGCGCCTGCCGCCCGGCGCCTTCGGCGCGCGCATCTCAGGCGATCGCTTCGTCGTGCTGTTGCCGGCCCAGATGAGTGACGCTGAGCGCTTCGCCGAATCGCTGCGCGAGGGCGCCGAACGGCTCTCGCTGCTGCAGTCCGACAAAGGCGCACCGGTGTCGATCAGCGTCGGCGTGGCGCCGCTGGCGGCCGCGGATGAGCTGGCGCACGTGTTCGCCGCCGCCGAGACCGCCTGCAAGGCCGCCAAGGATCGCGGCCGCAACCGCGTCGAGGTCTATGAGCAAAGCGACGGCAGCATCGTGCGCCGCTTCGCCGACATCGGCATCGCCGACAAGCTGCGCGACGCCATCGAGGAGGGGCGGCTGCACCTGGATGCGCAGCTGATCCTGCCGTTCGCGGCTGCCGAGAGCGCGCGCCCGCACTACGAGCTGCTGCTGCGCATGAAGGATGAGGAGGGCGCGCACCGTAGGTCCGGACAGCTTTCTTGCCGCCGCCACGCGCTACCAGCTGATGCCGATGATCGACCGCTGGGTGGTGAACCACGTGATCGATGCCCTCAAGCCGCGCGCCGGCGTGCTCGAGGGCCGCGCACTCGGCTTCGCCATCAATTTCTCGCGGCCAGTCCCTCAACGATGAGCCGTTCGGGGACTTCCTGCTCGAGCGGGTCGCCAGCAGCGGCCTTGACCCGGAGCTGTTCTGCTTCGAGATCACCGAGAACGCGACGGTTGCAAATCTTGCGCGCGCAGAGAGCCTCATGCGGCGCCTGCGCGCCATCGGCTGCGGGGTGGCGCTGGATGATTTCGGCACCGGCCTCTCCTCGCTCTCCTGCCTGCGTCAGCTGCCCGTCACCATGCTCAAGATCGACGGCAGCTTCGTGCGCGACGTGCTGAAAGACGCGCGCGCGGAGTCCATGGTGCGCGCCATCGCGCAGCTGGCGCGCAGCATGTCGATCACCACCGTGGCCGAATACGTCGAGACCGAGGAGATCCGCACCCGCATCGCCGAGCTCGGCGTCGATTACGGCCAGGGCTTTGCCATCGGCAAACCGATCCCCCTCGAGGACCTGCTCACGGAGCTGCCGCTGCCGAGTGATCCGGCGGAGCTGCCGAGCGATGAGAGCACCGGCGAAGCCGACATGGCCTGGTATGCGGGCACGGTGCCTTGAGGCCGCACGCGTGCGCTGCGAACTTACAGAGGACGTGAACGGCACCCGCAGGAGCGGAGCTTGAGCCGCACTCCCCGCCCCCCCACCCTGCTCGCCCTCGTGGCCGGAATCGCCCTGGGGTTCTGCGGCGCGCTCGCCGGCGACGCACTCGCCGATCGGCCGCGCGAGGCCGCGCGCGCCCCCGTAGCGGCGCTCCCCTGGGCTGAGGCGAGCCTCTTTGCCGAGGTCTACGAGCGCATCAAACGCGAGTACGTCGATGACGTCGATGATCACGCCCTCATGGACAAGGCCGTGCGCGGCATGGTGGCGGCACTGGATCCGCACTCGGCGTACCTCGACAGCGAGGAGTTCGACGAGATCCGCTTGAGCACCATGGGCTCCTATCCGGGGGTCGGCATCGAGGTCGCCGCAGGTAACGGGGTGGTGCGGGTGCTGCAGTCCATCGACGGCTCGCCCGCCCGCGAGGCGGGGATCCAGGCCGGGGACGAGATCGTGCGCATCGATGGGGCGGAGATCGGTGCGGATCTGGCTGGCGCCATCGCGCAGCTGCGCGGTGAATCCGGGAGCGACGTGCGCCTGAGCGTGCGGCGCGAGGGCAGCCCCGGATTGCTTGAGTTTTCCCTGCGCCGGGCCGAGGTCGAAGTGCATAGCGTCGCCGCCCAGACGCTCGAGCCCGGCTACGGCTATGTGCGCATTTCCACTTTCAGCAACACGACGCATGAAGACCTGACGAAGGCCATATTGCAGCTCAAGCGAGACAATCCGGCCGGAATTAAGGGTCTTGTGCTCGATTTGAGAAACAATCCCGGCGGTGTCCTCGAGGCGGGCGTCGCCGTGGCGGATGACTTCCTTGAGTCCGGCGTCATCGTCACGGCCGATGGGCGCACCCCCGACGCCCGCTTCGAGATGGATGCGACCCCGGGGGATCTGATCGACGGGGCGCCGCTTGTGGTGCTCGTGAACGCCGGGTCCGCCTCGGCCTCCGAGATCGTGGCCGGGGCGCTGAAAGATCACGGACGCGCGCTGCTCATCGGCCGGCGCACCTATGGCAAGGGCTCGGTGCAGACGATCCTGCCCTTGAGCCGCGGCGGCGCGGTGAAGCTCACCACGTCGCGCTACTTCACCCCCTCGGGCGCCTCCATCCACGGCAAGGGCCTGTGGCCGGATATCCTGGAGGAAGGCGCAGGCTCGGCTCCCGCGGAGATCCTCAACGGCGCAGCGGCGGCGCTCACCGAGCGCGACGCTGACGTGCGCCTCGGGCTCGACACGTTGAAGCACGAGCGCCCGCTCGCGTCCTTATCAGCGCCCACCACCCGCCTCTTCGTGCCCTGAGGCTCTAGCGCAGCGCGCGCCGGGCGCACATGTCCCGTATTCTCTTGCGCCTATGATCGGCTGGCTCCTTGATCTCGTCCTGCACCTGGACCGGCACCTGGTCGAACTGCTGGGCCGCTTTGATCTGTGGCTGTACCCGATCCTCTTCGCAGTGATCTTTTGCGAGACGGGCCTGGTCGTGACGCCCTTTCTGCCCGGGGACTCGCTGCTCTTCGCCTGCGGTGCGCTGTCTGCGGTGGACACCTCAGGCACCTTGCGGGCGCCACTGCTCACCGTGGTGCTCTCGCTCGCCGCGGTGCTCGGCAACATGTCCAACTACGGCATCGGGCGACTCATCGGGCCGCCGGCCTTCAGCGGCCGCTACCGTCTCTTGAAGGTGGAGTACCTGAAGCGCACCGAGGAGTTCTTCGTGCGCTACGGGGGGCTGGCGATCCTGCTGTCGCGCTTCCTGCCGATCTTTCGCACCTGTGCCCCCTTCGTCGCCGGCGTCGGGCGCATGCCCTACGGGCGCTTCCTCGGCTACAATTTTTTCGGTGGTGTCTTGTGGGTCACGGTGTTCATCTGGGGCGGCTACCTCTTCGGCAACATCCCGTTCGTGAGGGCGAATTTCGGCTTGGTGACACTCGCCATCATCGGCGCCTCGCTCATCCCGCTCGCGCTCACCTGGTGGCGTCACCGGCGCGTGCCGGCCTGAAGGGGCTCGTGCCTTCTTCAGGGGTTGCCGGCGTTACGCACCAGCCAGACGATGGCGCCGAAGAGCCCTCCGAGGAGCAGGATGAGGTTGGGGGTCGCCGAGAGCGCAAAGCCGATCGAGCGCTTCTGCGGGTCCTTCACGTAGGCCCTGAAGTACACCCAGCGGCCGATGACGAACACGAGCCCGAGCGCTGCCGCAATGAGCGGGTGCACGTAACGGGCGAAGAGCAGGATCGAGGGCAGAAAGATGAGGAGCTGTTCGATGGTGTTCATCTGCACGCGAAAGTAGCGCTCGAACATCTCATTGCCGCTGGTGGCGGGGGCTGACACCTTGTAGGTGCCGCGGGCGCGGCCGACGGCCATCAGGAACACGAAGAATTCGATCAGGGCGAGCGCGATCACGATATGAACTAGCGTCATGAGTCCTCCGTATTCAAATCAGAATGGCACAATGCGCGCATGAGCGACAAGGAGCGTGGCTACGCGCATCGCGTCGATATCCTCGCGGACGCCGGGGAGGTATGGCGTGCGCTTACCGACAGCCAACACCTGGCGCGTTGGTGCTCCCCCGGCGCCGACATCCGCGCACGCCCGGGCGGCAGCTTTCGCGCCAGCGTCGATCGGGTGACCGAGTTTGAGGCGCACATCGATGTGTTTGAGCCCGGGCGGCGGCTGCGCCTCTTGTACCTGCCGGTGCCGGACCTGCCGCGGTCGGACTCGGTGATGGTGGATGACTTCATCCTCGACCGCGTCGCCGGGGGCACTATCGTGCGGCTCCTCGGCTCGGGTGTGCCGGCGACGCCGGAGTGGGATACTCAGTACTGGCGGCTGCGCACCAGCTGGCAGCAGGCCATGACGCGCCTTAAGGTATTCGTCGAAAAACAATCCAAGTCAGGAGCGCCTCCATGATGGGATTTTTACTACGCGCGGTCATCACCGCGGCGGGTCTGTGGCTCGCCACCCAGTGGGTGCCGGGCGTGCACGTGGATACGGTGCCGATGCTGCTGCTGGCGGCGGTGCTGCTCGGGGTGGTCAACGCTCTCGTGCGCCCGATCGCCTTCATCCTCACGCTGCCGGTGACGATCCTGACACTGGGTCTGTTTCTCTTCGTGCTGAACGCGCTGATGGTGTGGCTGGTCGCCTGGATGGTACCGGGCTTTCATGTGAGCGGCTTCAAGGCGGCGCTGCTCACCGCGATCATCGTGTGGATCGTCGGCTGGATCGGCTCCTGGTTCATCGGCAAGAAGGGCTTCGAGAAGTTCGCGCGCCGCTGAAGCGGCGTGCTCTTGCCCGCAGCACGCGGCGCACGTGCGCGCCGCACGAGCGCCTAACGGCTGTACTTGCAACTCGCACCAGTATCAGTGCCCATCAAGAGCGCAAGCTATATCCCAACAGAGCAACAGTTACTTTCTCACCGCTCATTCAGCTCCCGCAGCACGCGGCGCGCGTGCGCGCGAGATCGCCTCGCCCCTTCCGTGGTCTGTCTTTTCGTTCTTCCTCCGTCTGTCTCTCTGTCGTCGCGCTGCCGTTTCGGGGTGTCTTGCTCGTCTCTCGCTCCGGGCTTCCTCGCGGCGCCCTGGCTCATACCTCTCTTGTCGGTGCATCTCTTGGCGCCCGCAGCGTCGCGCTGTCGGCGCGGCGGTTCGCTCTCTTTGGCCTCCTCTCTCCCCTTTTGCGTTCTTTCTCTCGTCCTTTGTCTTCTTCTTCTCATCTCTCTTTCCCTTTCTCTCTTCCCCTTTCTCTTCTTCTTGTCTTCCTCTTTTTCTTCTTCTTTGTTTTCCTTCTTCCCTGCGGGGACTCACACGTCCGCTATACGTGGATACCCGTTCTTCTATCTTTATCTCTTTGGCTCTGTCTACCCGGCCTGCCGGTTCGCCCGCTCTCTCTTCTCCGGCGTTCCTCCTCTCTTGCTTGCGGTCTCGCCTCGCTCGCCTTGGTTTTCCGCTGCTCGTGGCGTCGCTTGGTCTTGTGTCGCCTCCGCCGCGCCCGACCGCTGGGCCCTGCGGGGCCTCGGCCTCCGTCGCCGCGGCGGTGTCGCGTCTTCCGCGCTTTTCTTGGCCTCGTCGCCTCTCGCTCCCCCCGGCTTCTCTCATCGTTTCTTGCGCGCCGTGTCGCTTCGTCTCGGCTCTCTTGGCGTCGTGGTCAGGGCGGCTTGCGTTCTCTCCGCGCGCCGTCGGCGTCTGGCTCTCGCTCGGGCGGCGGCCTCGCCCGTCCGCTCACCGCCCTCGTCCCTGCCCTTCTATCCCTGGGCTCCTCACGCTGCCCCGGCCGCTCAGTTTTTTGCACCACCGCATCGCCTTACTTCGCCTTCTCCACAGCTCCCCGTGTACCTTCACATCGCCCTCCCACTCTCCGCTATCACAGCTTTCACTTTCACTTCCTATCGCCTACCTTTCCCCGGCTTCACCCCCGCTCCCCCCATCTCCTTCTTCCCCACCTTCTACTTCTCTTACACCCCCCACTCTTACGTCTCCCTCTCTTCACCATCACGCGCAGCTTTCTTCTTTCTACCCTCCTCTCCCCTCCCTCTCCCCCCCCTCACCCCACCCTTTCCCTCTTCTTTCTTCCCTCCTCTCCCTTTCTCCCACCTCTCTCCCCTTCCCCTCCCCTTTTCATTCTTTCCCTCCCCCCCCATCTATCTCCTACAATCACATTCTCCCCCACTTCTCTACTTTTACTCCTCCTCCTCTCGGCACACGCACTCCTCCCCCCTCTCTTTTCCTTCCTCATCCTATCCGCCCTCATCTTCTACTCCTTCCTCGCCACTCCTTATCACTTACCCTCTCCTCACCATCCTTCCCCCCTTCCCCCCCCTCCCCCCCCCTCTCTTCCCTCCCCCCCCCCCCCTCCCCCCCCCCCCCCTATCCGCGCGCTTCCGGCTGCGGCTAGCTGATGAGTGCCCGGCCGACCCGGCGGTAGAGCGCGTAGATGACCAGCGCGAATATGATGCCGCCCAACCACACGGCCTGATTGTCGGCGAACGCGTCCCCCACGAGTGCGAGGGGGAAATCCTTCCCCGAAAACGCAACCAGCGCCGCCACCAGCACGCCGATCAGCCCTTCACCGACGATCATCCCTGAGGCCAGGAGCACGCCGAGCTGTTTGGTGGCTGCGGGCTTGGCGCGGCGTGCGGCGTGGCGGTCGAAGAGCCAGCCCGCCACCGCACCCACCACCACCATCAGGGTGCTCTGCGTTGGCAGATAGATGCCAAGTCCCACCGCGAGCGGGGACAGATGTGCGCCAGACTTGGATCGGCGCAGCAGTGCGTCGGCGACGATGATCACCACCCCGATCAGGCCACCGATCTGGATCAGACTCCAGTCGACGTTATTCTGGATGACGCCCTGCGCCAGGGCGGATATCAGCCCCGCCTGCGGAGCAGGCAGCGGATGCTCGTGATGCGGTCCGGGTGCGCCGGCGAAGCCATAGGCCCGATTGAGCAGATCCAGAATGGGCGGGATGATGGCGCTGCCGGCGATCACGCCGATGACGAGCGCCACCTGCTGCTTCCAGGGCGTGGCATCCACCAGCTGCCCGGTCTTCAGATCCTGCAGGTTGTTGTTGGCGATGGCGGCGGCGGCGAATACCACCGCGGTCACGAAGAGCGCGTAGGCGACCAAGGATTTGCCAGCCTCGATAGAGACGCTGGCGCGCACCCCGAACACGAGGATCAACGCGAAGCCGATGACGGCCAGGATGCCGATGCCGGACAAGGGACTGTTGGAGGAGCCGATGAGGCCGGCCATGTAGCCACACACCGCGGAGACCAGAAAACTCATGATCGCGATGTAGAGCACGCCGCTCACCACGAGCCAGACGAGGTGATCGCCGAGTCCGCTGCCGCTGGCAAATTGCGCGAGCAGCACGCCCACCGGCAGCACGCACAGCACCGATACCACCCCGACCAGGCCGATCGGGATGTCCTGCTCGGTGCGCGGCAAGAGCGCCGCGTTGCCGGCCGCGCGGGCGCGCGAGGCCACCATCGCCGAGCGCAGGCCGGCGACCACGGGCTTCACAAGCTTCGCCAGCGTCCACACCGCGGCCACCCCGATCGTGCCCGCCCCGACAAAGCGCACCTTGTGACTCCAGGTGTCATGGGCGAGCGCGTCAAGCGCCGCCGCGGTGAGGTTCGCATCTGTTGCCGCCAGAGCCGAGAAATGCGGCACGCCCCACGCCCAGGCGATCAGTGCGCCCACCAGCATCGCCAGACCCACCCACAAGCCGATGAGGTGACCAACACCAAAGAGCGCGAACGACAAGAGAAAGTCGTAGCCGGTGACGCCCCGCTCGCCGACGCGGAAGTTACGGGCGACGTCGCTCGCCAGGATCCGGGTCGCCGTGATCAATGAGAACGCACCCGAGACCACCGAACCCCACAAGAGCGCGCTTAAACCCGCGCGGCTCTCCTCGACGCCCGAGCCATGCTCGCCGCTGCCCACCTTGAGCACCTCGGCGCAGGCGACGCCCTCCGGATAGGGCAGATCCGACTGCGACACCAGTGCACGACGCAGGGGAATCGAATACATGACGCCCAGGATCCCGCCGAACGCGCAGATGGCGAACGAGACCCAGTACGGAAAGCCGGTCCACCAGCCGATCATGACCATGCCCGGCAGCACGAAGATGATCGAGGAGATCGTGCCGGCCGCGGAGGCGACCGTCTGCACGATGTTGTTCTCGCGGATCGAGGTGCCGCGCAGAGCACGCAGCACCGCCATCGAGATCACGGCGGCCGGAATCGAGGTGGCGAAGGTGAGGCCGGCCTTGAGCCCGAAGTAGACGTTGGCCGCGGTGAACACCAGCGTGATCAGGACACCCAGGATCAGCGAGCGCAGCGTCAGCTCGGCCTGTGATTCGTTCATCTCATTTTTCTCCAGGTCACAGCGCCAGCAACCCCCGGGCGCTGCGCGCATGCTCGCAGACATGGCCACCGCACCGCCAGCCGATTGTCAGCCTCGGCCTCTCAAGAAGGCTGAAAACCGCGGGCGAGGGGTTCTTCAGATGCGCGGGCGCAGTGCCTCTTCGAGCACCGTGGTCAGGGGCTTGAGGAAAAACGCCTCTTCCGGCATGAGGCGCGCCTCGATGCCGCGGCGGCGCAGCGTGTCGGCGACCACAGGTCCCACCGCTGCGACCAGGGTGTGCCGGAGTGACTCGCACACCTGCGCCGCCGGCGCCACGGCGAACAGCCGCTCGACCTGCGGGGTGCTGGTGAAGGCGATGGCGTCCACCTCGCCGGCGCCGAGGCGCTTAAGCAGCCCGAGCACCGAGGCCGCATCGGCGGCATCCGCATACACGTAGGGGGCCACGCTCGTCACCGCGGCGCCGGCCTGTTGCAGGAACTTTATGAGCGGCACGTTCGGCTCGGTGCCGTACAGCTGCACCGCAACGCGCCGCCCCTCAAGCGGCTCGTCCTTCAGAGTCTCGATGATGCCGGCGGTGGTCGGCTGCACGGCGGCGAGGTCGGGTTTGAGCGCAAGCTCGCGCAGCGCGCGCGCCGGCTTCGGCCCGCGCGTGATCTTGCGCACGCGCGCGAGCTGGGTGAGAAACGCCGCGCGCAGCGCGGGCTCCTCGCGCTCGATGCACCCCATGAGCCGTCGCAACCCCTCACCGGTGGTCAGGATCAGATCATCGAAGGCCCCGGCGGCAAGCTCGCGGGCGAAGGCGAGCACCGGGGCCGGGTCAGGGGCGTCGCGGATGGCGACCAGCGGGCAGCGCAGCACCGCAGCCCCGCGGCGCTCGAGGAGCGCGGCGAACACCTCAAGCTCGCGGCTTTCGGGCACCGCTACGGTGCGCCCGGCCAATGGCTGCAGATCCATAGCAGGGCATCTTAGCTGCGCCGGCGGGCGCGCGCCCGCGGTATGCTTGCCCCAAGAACAGCGGCGGTGAAGCCGCCGCCGGCCCGCCGGAGCGAAAGGTGATCGCATGAATACCCCTGTGAAGAAGCGCTCGCGCCCCGTGCTCAAGTTTTTGGGCGTCGTGCTCGTGGTGTGCGCGCTGGTGCTCGCGGGTATCACCTGGCTGAGCCTGCACTGGGTTTACTCCGACGGCGAGCGTGCTGGTTACGTGCAGAAGTTCTCGCGCCGCGGCTGGCTGTGCAAGACCTGGGAAGGTGAGATGGCGATGGTGACGATGCCGGGGACGGTGGCGGAGAAGTTCGCCTTCACCGTGCCCGATCAGGCCATCGCCACGCAGATCAACGCCGACATCGGCAAGCGCCTGGTGCTGCACTACGAGCAGCACAAGTGGATCCCGAACTCCTGCTTTGCAGAAACCGAATACTGGGTGAATACGGTACGGGTCGCCGAGGATGCCAAGGCGCCGCAGTAGCCGCGCCTACCAGCCGCACTGCTGTCCGCGGTTCTCCTCGTTCAGCCACTGCATGAGCGGCTGAAAGTACTCGCTGATCGCGCCCGCATCGATCTGGCGCGTGCCGGTGAGTCTCTCGAGCGTGTCCTGCCAGGGCGCGGAGGCGCCTTGCGCGAGCATGGCCTCAAATTTCTCCCCCGCCGCCTTGCTGTCGAAGTTGGAACACTCGTAGAGCGGCGCCTGGTTGCCGGCGGCCGCGCACAGCGCCTTGTGGAACTGGAACTGCAGGATGAAGGAGAGGAAGTAACGCGTGTAAGGGGTGTTGGCCGGGATGTGGTACTTCGCGCCCGGGTCGAAGTCGGCCTCGGTGCGCGGCACCGGCGGGGCGATGCCCTGGTAGCGGCGGCGCAGCTCCCACCAGCTCGTGTTGTAGTTTTGCGGGGTGATCTCGCCCGAGAACACCTTCCAGCGCCACTGATCGATGAGCCGGCCGAAGGGCAGGAAGGCGATCTTGTCGAGGGCCATCTTCATCTGCTGGTTGATGAGCGCCTCGCGGCTCGGCTTCACCTCGTGGATGAGGCCGATCTTTGCCAGATAAGCCGGCGTCACCGACAGGTTCACCGTGTCGCCGATGGCCTCGTGGAAGCCGTCGTTGGCGCCATCACGGAACAGGTACGGTTGCTTTGCGTAGCTGAGGAAGTAGTAGTCGTGGCCGAGCTCGTGGTAGATCGTGTGCAGGTCAGCCTCCGTCGGCTCAAGACACGCCTTCACGCGCACGTCGGTGCCGGCGGACATGTCCCAGGCGCTCGCGTGACACACGACCTCCCGATCGCGCGGCCGCGTGAGCATGGAGCGCTCCCAGAACGCTTGGGGTAGCTGCGGGAAACCCAGTGAGGTGTAGAAGCTCTCCGCCGAGTGTGCCATGCGCACCGCGTCCCACTTCTGCGCCTTGAGCATCGCATCGGCACTCTCGATGCTCGCGTGCGGGTAGGGCTTGAGCACATCGTCGTAGATCTTGTCCCACTGCTGCGCCCACATGTTGCCGAGCAGCTGGGCCGGAATGGGCTGGCCCGGGGGCACTTTGTCCGCCCCGTAGCGCTGCGCGAGACGGGCGCGCGCGTAGCAGTGCAGAGCCTCGTAGAGCGGCTTCACCTGCTGCCACAGCCGCTCGGACTCCGCATCGAAGGCCTCCGGAGCCATGTCGTAGTTGGCGCGCCACATGACTCCTAAGTCCTTGAAGCCGAGGTTGCGCGCACCTTCGTTGGCAAGCGCCACGAACTCGGTGTAGTCCGCGCGCATGCTTTTCCCCACGTCATGCCAGCCCTTCCAGGCCTGCGTGAGCTCATCGTAGTTGCGGCTCTGGGCGAGGATCTGCGAGAGCTCATCGAGGGTCTTGCAGGAAGCGGCGCCTGCCGGGCAGTACTTGCCCTCGCCGTATTTGGCTTCCAGCCGCGCCTCCAGCTGCGTCATGCGGGCGCGCTTGGCGGCATCCTCCGGCGCGGGCGCCGCGACGTTCAGCCGCAGCTTCATGAGCGCGCGCGCGGTTTGCGATGCGAGCTTCTGGGCATCGAAGCGCTTGGCCTCATCGAGCGCCTGCGTGAGGTAGGCGAGGTAGCGCTCGTTCGCCTTCGCGTTCAGGAACTGCGTATCGACCGTGATGTAGGTGTCCTGCGTCCAGCCGGCGGCCGAACTCTCCTCGTTGAGGGCGCTAAGCTCCTTGTTGACGCGCGTCACGAACTCTTCGGCGCTTTGCGGCTTGGCCGCGACGGGCGGCGCAGCGCTCTCGCGCGCACAACTGCCGAGGAGGAGCAGCACGAGCGCGCCAGCGACGGCGCAGAATTTCAGCATCGGAGGTGCCTTTATTTGACGCCTGCCATGAGGCGCTTGATGAGCGGGGTGAGCAGCAGCATCACCACCCCGGCGATGACGCCGTACCAGAACACCTGGCGGAAGAGCCCGGGGAGCGATTCGAGGTGACTCGAGTCGTACTGCCCGGAGAGCTGTCCGGCGATATTGCCGCCGAGGGCCAGCGACACAAACCACATGCCCATCACCTGGCCGACGAAGCGCGGCGGTGCAAGCTTGCTCATGTACGACAATCCCACCGGCGACAGACACAGCTCCCCGCACGTGTGCAGCAGATACGTGCACACGAGCCAAGTGGGCAGCACGATCTGCCCGGCGAGCACGTGCAGGGAGGCGAAGTACATGACCAGGAAGCCGAGTCCGAGGAAGATGAGCCCGATGCCGAACTTCGTCGTGGCGGGCAGATCAAGGCCGCGCTTGCCGAGGGCGAGCCAGAGCGCTGCGAACACCGGGGCGAGCGTGATGACGAAGAAGGGATTCACCGCCTGCAGCACGCCCGCGGGCATGTTCCAGCCGAAGATGTGCCGGTCGGTGTAACGATCGGCGAAGAGGTTGAACGACGCCCCCTGCTGCTCGTAGCCGCACCAGAAGATCACGGAAGCTGCGAACAGTGCCACCATCACCAGCACGCGGTTGCGCTCGGTCGCTGTGAGTCCGGCGAAGAAAATGAGATAGGCGAAGTAGCCGACCGCGAGGGTGAGATAGCCCCAGCTGGCAAACGCGGCGAGCGCGACGGCGTTGAGGTGCACCGCGCCCGTGGCGGCGAGCGTCACGATCGCCGCGAGCAGCGCCAGAAAAACGATGACGGGCGTCCAGGAGCCGCGCCGCTCCTTGGCAGGGGTGAGACCTGCACCGAGAAGATAGCGGCGCGTCACCAGAAACTGCGCCACGCCGAGTCCCATGCCCAGCGCCGGCAGCGCAAAGCCCCAGCGCCAGCCGAACCATGCGGCAAACAGCGGCACGAGCCAGGAGCCGAGGAAGGCCCCAAGATTGATGCCCATGTAGAAGATGGAGAAGCCCGCATCGCGCCGTGCGCCACCTTCCGGGTAGAGCGAGGCCACGAGCGCACTGACGTTTGGCTTGAGCAGCCCCACGCCGAGCGCGATGACGAGGAGGCCGATGAAGAACAGCGCCGTGTTGCCACAGGCGAGGAGCGCGTTGCCCACCACGATGAAGAGGCCGCCGCTGATCACCGCCCGTTGCGCGCCGAGCAGCCGATCGGCGATCCAGCCCCCCGGCAGCCCCAGAAGATAGGTGCTGCCCAGGTACAACCCGTAGATCGCGCTTGCCGAGACATCGTTGATGCCGAGGCCGCCCTTCTTGAGCGCGCCGGCCATGAACAGGATGAGCAGCGCCCGCATGCCGTAGTAGGTGAAGCGCTCCCACATCTCGGTGAGAAAGAGCGTCGCGATGCCGCGCGGCTGGCCGAAGAGGGTCGGGCCCGGCACCACAGGTGCACGCAGGGCGTCGGCGGCCTGGTTCATGAAATAAGGCTTAGGGTCTTATTGGGCGCGGCGCACAGTGCGCGCGAGTCTGACCCACTTCAAGGTGCGCGCGCAACGGCGCGGCTGCGCAGGGCTAAGGACCGTCGGCGCTCGCCGGTTCTTCCGCGGCCTTGTGGCGTGCGAGCAGGCGCGCCATGAGGATGCCCCCCTCGTAGAGCAGGTACATCGGAACTGCGAGTGAGCACTGTGCGATGGCGTCCGGGGGTGTCAGGAGCGCCGCCAGTATGAAGATACCGATGAGCACGTAGCCGCGGTTCTTCGCCAGCTTCTCGACGCGCACGACTCCCATGAGCACCAGCAGCACGACCGCCACGGGCACCTCGAAGGCGAGCCCGAAGCAGAAGAACATGGTGAGCACGAAGTCGAGGTAGTTGTTGATGTCGGTCATCATCGCCACGCCCTGGGGGGTCGTGCTGGCGAAGAAGCGAAACATCGCCGGGAACACGAAGTAATAGGCGAAGGCGATGCCGGTGTAGAAGAGCAGGATCGAGGAGACGAGCAAGGGCACCGCGAAGCGGCGTTCCTTGCGGTACAGGCCCGGAGCCACGAACGCCCACAGCTGGTAGATGACGTACGGCATCGCCAACATGAGCGCGGCGAAGAACGAGAGCTTAAAGGGCGTGGTGAAAGGCGACATGACGCCGGTGGCGATGAGGTTACCGCCGGGCGGGAGCTTCTCCAGGAGCGGGCGCGAGAGAAAAGTGAACAGCGCGTTGGCGTTGAGCACGCACGGTACGAAGGCGATGGCCACGGCGATGAGCGCGCGCAGCAGCCGATCGCGCAGCTCGAGCAGGTGCGAGATCAACGTGCCTTCGGCGAGTTTCTCAGGTTCGCTGCTCATCGGCGCTCGCACCGGCCGCAGGCACGCTGCTGTCGGCGCCGGTCTCTTCAGTCGCAGGCGCGTGCGAGAAACTCGGGGGCGGCGGTGGCGGCGGGGGTGGCTCGGAGACCGGGGGTGCGACGGCGGCGGCTTCAGCAACCGGCGGCGGCGGCGGGGTCATGGGTTGTGCCTTGCGCGCCTCCTCCAGCTGCACTTCCTCTTCGAGTTGCTCGCGGAACTGGCGCGCCATGGCGCGCGCACGCCCGACCCAGCGACCCAGTTCCGAAACCACGCGCGGGAGCTTCTCCGGTCCCAGCACGATCAGTGCCAGGACGAAGATGATCAGGATTTCCGAAAACCGGCCCTCGAACAGGTCAGCTGCTCCGCTCGCTCTTCGTGTCGCTATTCGCGTCGCTCTTCTTCGCGACTTCCGCAAACTCCGCGTCCGGGGTCTCCGAGCGGATCTGCTTGGGCGGGTTGCTCTGCTCTTCCTCGCCGTCGCTCATCGCTTTCTTGAAGCCCCGCACGGCGTGCCCGAGATCTGAACCCACGGTCCGCAGCTTCTTCGCGCCGAAGACAACGAGCACGACCAGCAGGATCACCACCAGCTCGCGCATTCCTAAACCCATGACACGCCTCCACATCTCCGCTGGTGCGGAGAAAAGAATGAAATCATAGGTCAAATGAGCCCCGGGAACCCTACAAGTTCGAGCGACTCCGCGACGCACGTCACGGGGGGCCTCTCAAAGGCTCTCCAGCCAGAAGGTGACGGGCCCGTCGTTGACGAGTGACACCTGCATATCGGCCCCAAATACGCCAGCGGAAACAGGGGCATAGGCGCGCTGCGCGCACGCGAGGAGGTGTGCAAAGAGCTGCTGCGCCTGCGGCGGTGGTGCGGCGGTAGAAAACCCCGCGCGGCTGCCTTTGCCGGTATCCGCCGCGAGCGTGAACTGTGGCACCAGCAGCACCGCGCCGCCGATATCGCGCACCGAGAGGTTCATGCGTGCCTCGATGTCGGGGAAGACCCGATAGGCGAGTACGCGTGCGGCGAGTCGTGCGGCGGCCTCCTCGGTGTCACCGCGGCGCACCCCGATAAACGCGAGGAGACCTCGGCCGATGGCCGCGACGCTTTGCTCGCGGAGGCAAACTTCCGCGCGGCTGACGCGTTGGATGAGGGCGATCATGGGCGGCGAGCGTAGTGTGGCATTTGCGCTGACGAGTCCGTAAGATTCGGGGCCATTTTGCGACGGTGGGGAGAGGACGGATGAGGCGCGAGCGAGGGTTCGTGGGACGCGCGGCACTCAGTATCAGCGCGCTCACGCTGTCGGTGTACGCAGGCGCCGCGCTCGCGCAGCAGGCACCCACCGGGGATGCTCAGCGCGGCAAGGCCCTCTCCTACACCTGCCTCGGCTGTCATGGCATCGAGGGTTATAAGAACGCCTACCCCATGTACAGCGTGCCCAAGCTCGAGGGGCAGCACCCGGAGTACCTGGACGCGGCGCTGCACGGCTACCGCGATGGCGACCGCGCGCACCTCACCATGCATTCGCAGGCCTCCACGCTCTCGGACCAGGACATCGCCGACATCGCCACCTACTTCGCCGGCAAGCCGCTCAATGCCAGCACCGGCAAGCCCCCCGCGAACCTGCCGGCGGCGGCCAACCTGTGTACCTCGTGTCATGGCGCCGAAGGGGTGGCGATCGCGCCGACCTACCCCTCCCTCGCCGGACAGCACCAGGACTACCTCGTGCGCGCCATCGATGAGTACCGCAAGGGCGGGCGCAAGAACCTGATCATGAAGCAGTTCGCCGGCAACCTGACGGATGCGGACATCACCGTGATCGCCGCCTACTTCAGCAAGCTCACCCCGGGACTGAAGACCGAGAGTCGCCCCTACACGCGCTTCGGCGAGTAAATCTTCGGCGGCGCTGCCTTTTTGAGGCCCCGGCGCGGGCCTTAAGGCTCCCATAAGGCGTCTTTCCTATCGTACGGTGTACCTGGCCCCAGAAGGCCTCTTTGCGCTTTGTACGGAGCACCCGATTTATGAACCTGCCCAATGTCCTTAAGAAGCCCCTGGTCGCGGCCCTCCTGGGCGCCGCGACGATCGGCGCGCCCGTGAGCGTGCTGTACGTGGCCGGGGCGACCCGCGCCGCCGCCACCACCACCACCCCCACGCAGCCGACGCCGGCCGCGCCGACCGTGAACCCGACCGCGCAGCTGCCCGACTTCAGCGCCATGGTGCAGCACTACGGACCGGCGGTCGTGAACATCGCCGTCACCAGCAAGGCCATGCCCGCCATGGACCAGGGCGATGAAGATGACAACGACGACAACGACAACGGTAACGCCTCCCCGTTCGGGCCCAACGGCCCCTTGGGTCCCAACAGCCCGTTCGCGCCGTTCTTCCGCGGCCAGCCCTTCCAGGGCCACCCCGCCCCGGTGCACGGTGAGGGCTCGGGCTTCATCATCCGCAGCGATGGGGTCATCCTGACCAACGCCCATGTCGTCAACGGCGCCACCGAAGTCACCGTGCGCATGACCGACCGCCGCGAGTACACCGCCAAGGTGATCGGCGTGGATACCAAGTCCGACATCGCGGTGATCAAGATAAACGCCAAGGACCTACCGGTCGTGAAGACGGGCGACTCGCGCAGCCTCAAGGTCGGCGAGTGGGTACTGGCGATCGGCGCGCCCTTTGGCTTCGAGAACAGTGCCACCGCGGGCATCGTCAGTGCCAAGGGACGTACGCTCGATTCCGGCTACGTGCCCTTCATCCAGACCGACGTGCCGATCAACCCGGGCAACTCCGGCGGTCCGCTCTTTAACATGAAGGGCGAGGTCGTCGGCATCAACTCGCAGATCTACAGCCGCAGCGGCGGCTACCAGGGCGTCTCGTTCTCCATCCCGATCGATGTCGCCCTGCAGGTGAGCAATCAGCTGCAGACCACCGGTCACGTGACGCGCGGCAAGATCGGCGTCGTCATCCAGCCGGTGACGCAGGGGCTCGCGGATTCGTTCGGCCTGCCGCAGCCCGAGGGCGCCCTGGTCTCGAGTGTCGAGAAGGGCGGACCGGCTGAGAAGGGCGGGATTGAACCGGGGGATGTGATTCTGAAGCTCAACGGCCAGCCGCTCATGGACTCAAATGAGCTGCCCGCACTCGTGGCCGGGATCACCCCGGGCACCAGCGTGAATCTTGAGATCTGGCGCAACCACGCCTCCAAGGAGATGAGCGTCACCTTAGGGGCACTCGAGGACAAGCGCACGGCGGCCAACACGGCCTCGCACGAGCAGGGCGGTAAGCTCGGACTTGCGGTGCGTCCGCTGAGCCCGGAGGAGCGCCGCCAGGGCAACGTGCCCGGCGGGCTCGTGGTCGAGCGCGCCAGCGGGCCGGCGGCGGAAGCGGGCATTCAGCCCGGGGACGTGGTGCTGGCGGCGAACGGCGCGACGATCACGAGCGCCGATGACCTGAAGAACGCCGTGGAGAAGTCCAAGGGACACATCGCGCTTTTGATCCAGCGCGGCGAGGCGCGCATCTTCGTGCCGGTGCGCGTCGGCTAGTCCACAAGACCCCGCGCACACGCACGGCCCGTCGCCGCTCACGCGGCAGCGGGCCGTGTGTTTTTCAGGGCGGCGCGCCGTTGGTGACGAGCGCCGCCATGAGCTCATTGACCGGCATCGCCTCCAGCGGCGCCGCCCTGCTGAAGAGGGCCTTGATGCGCTCGGCCTGCTTCGGTGCGAAGTGCGCATCGACCGCCGCCTCAAATTTCTTCACCAAGACCGGCATGCCCTCGGCGCGGCGCTTGCGGTGTCCGATCGGAAAATCCACCTGCACGCGCGGGCTCGCGCTACCGTCCTTGAAGAACACCTGCACGGCGTTGCCGATGTAGCGCTTGTCCGCGGCGTAGTACTCGGCGGTGAATGTCGGGTTCTCGCGCACCTGCATCTTGGCGCGCAACGCATCGATGCGCGCATCGGCGGCGACCTTATCCTCGTAGTCCTCGGCCGTGAGACGCCCGAAGATGAGCGCAATCGCCACCATGTACTGCAGGCAGTGGTCGCGGTCGGCCGGATTGGCGAGGGGGCCGGTCTTGTCGATGATGCGTACCCCCGGCTCCTGCGTCTCGATCAGCACGCGCTCGATGTCCGCCAGCCGCTCCTTCACCTGCGGGTGCAGCGTCATGGCCGCTTCCACCGCGGTCTGCGCATGAAACTCCGCGGGGTAAGAGATCTTGAACAGCACGTTCTCCATGACGTAGCTGCCCAGGGGCTGCGGCAGGGTGAGCGGCTTGCCCTTGAACAGCACGTCCTGGAAACCCCAGGTCTTAGCTGAGAGCGCGGACGGGTAGCCCATCTCCCCGGTGAGTGCGATAAGCGCCAGGCGCACCGCGCGGCTCGTGGCATCCCCGGCCGCCCAGCTCTTGCGCGAGCCGGTGTTGGGCGCGTGACGGTAGGTGCGTAGCGCGCCCCCGTCGATCCAGGCGTTGGAGAGCGCGTTCACCACCTGCTCGAGCGTGCCCGAGAGCATGCTCGTCACGACCGCCGTGGAGGCCACGCGCACCAGGAGCACGTGATCGAGCCCGACGCGGTTGAAGCTGTTCTCGAGTGCGAGCACGCCCTGGATCTCGTGCGCCTTGATCATGGCGGTGAGCACATCGCGCACCGTGGGCGGCTCCAGGCCCTGCATCACCGCGCGGCGCGCCAGGTAGTCGGCGACCGCGAGAATGCCGCCGAGGTTGTCGGAAGGGTGGCCCCACTCGGCGGCGAGCCAGGTGTCGTTGAAGTCGAGCCACCGCACCATCGCGCCGATGTTGAAGGCCGCCTGCACCGGTTCGAGCTCGTAGGAGGTCCCGGGCACACGTGCGCCACCGGTCATCACCGCACCCGGTACCACCGGGCCCAAAAGCTTGCGGCAGGCCGGGTATTTGAGCGCCTGGAAGCCGCAGGCGAGGGTATCCATGAGGCAGTAGCGCGCCGTCTCGTAGGCGGTGGCGCTGGAGAGGGTGGCGTTGCGCGCGTAGGCCGCGATCGCGGTGAGGATGGCATCCGGCGGCGGGCGCTCGGCGGATTTGATGTCGTGTGCGGACATAGGCCTTAGGTGCGCTTCTCGATGGGCACGAACTTCACGTTCTCGGGACCTGTGTAGTTGGCCGCCGGGCGGATGATCTTGCCGTCGCTGCGTTGCTCGATCACGTGCGCCGCCCAGCCGGTGGTGCGGGCGATGACAAAGAGCGGGGTGAACATCGGGGTCGGCACGCCCATCATGTGATACGAGACGGCCGAGAACCAGTCGAGGTTGGCGAACAGGTTCTTGGTCGCGCGCATCACCGCCTCGATGCGCTCGGCGATCGCGAACATCTTCATATCGCCCGCTTCCTTGGAGAGCTTACGCGCGACCTCCTTGATCAGCTCGTTGCGCGGGTCGGCGAGCGTGTACACCGGGTGGCCGAAGCCGATGATGACTTCCTTGTTGGTGACGCGCGCGCGGATGTCACTTTCCGCGCTTTCAGGGGTCTCGTAGCGCTTCTGGATCTCAAACGCAAACTCGTTGGCGCCGCCGTGCTTAGGTCCGCGCAACGCGCCGATCGCCCCGGTGATGCAGGAGTAGATATCCGCGCCGGTGCCGGCGATGACGCGCGCGGCAAACGTCGAGGCGTTGAACTCGTGCTCGGCGTAGAGGATGAGCGAGGTGTGCATGGCGCGCACCCACGACGGCGGAGGCGCGCGCCGGTGCAAGAGGTGCAGGAAGTGCCCGCCCACCGAGTCATCCTCGGTCTCCACCTGAATGCGCAGGCCGGCATGGCTGAAGTGATACCAATAGCACAGCACCGAGGCGAAGGAGGCGACCAGGCGATCGGCGATGTCGCGCGCCCCGGGTGCGGCGTGATCCTCCTTCTCCGGCAGGATGCAGCCGAGCACAGAAGCGGCCGTGCGCATGACGTCCATCGGGTGCGCGTCCGCGGGCAGCACCTCGAGCGCGCTGCGCAATGCGGCGGGCAGGCCGCGCAGGGATTTGAGCTTGCCCTTGTAGGCGGTGAGTTCCGCGCGGGTCGGCAGCTTCTCGTGGATGAGCAGGTAGGCGATCTCCTCGAACTCGCACGTGTTGGCGATCTCGAGGATGTCGTACCCGCGGTAGTGCAGGTCGTTGCCGGTGGTGCCGACGGTGCACAGCGTGGTGTTACCCGCAATGACACCCGAGAGCGCCACCGATTTCTTCGGCTTGAATCCGGCCGCCGGCTCATTCATGGCTTGTCTTCCCGAACAGTTCATCGAGCTTGCGCTCGTATTCCTCATAGCCGAGGACCTGGTAAAGCTCGGCGCGCGTTTGCATGTCGGGCACGACACTCTTTTGCGTGCCCTCGCCGCGGATGGCCTCATACACCCGCACTTGCGCCTTGGCGGCCGCGCGGAACGCCGAGAGCGGGTAAAGCACGAGCCGCACGCCGGCAGCTCCCAGCTCTTCGCGCGTGAAGAGCGGCGTCTGACCGAACTCGGTGATGTTGGCGAGCACCGGCACGGGAATGCGGGTGGCAAAGGCGCGGTACTCCTCGAGACTCTTCAGCGCCTCGGCGAAGATCATGTCGGCGCCCGCCGCCACGTAGGCCGCGGCGCGCTCGAGGGCTGCGTTCTGGCCCTCGACGGCGTGCGCATCGGTGCGCGCCATGACGACGAAGCCCGCATCGGTGCGGGCGTCCACCGCCGCCTTGATGCGATCGACCATCTCCGCGGCCGGCACCAGGGCCTTGCCCGGGCGGTGCCCGCATCTCTTGGCCGATACCTGATCCTCCAGGTGCATGCCGCCGGCACCGGCGCGGGTGAGATCGCGGCAGGTCTTGGCGATGTTAAAGGCAGTCCCCCAGCCGGTGTCCGCATCGACCAGGAGCGGCAGCGGACTTGCCGCGGTGATGCGGCGCACATCCTCGCAGACGTCATTGAGGGAGGTCATGCCGAGGTCCGGCAGGCCGAAGGAGGCATTGGCGACGCCGGCACCGGAGAGGTACAGCGCCCGAAAGCCGGCCCGCTGCGCAAGGAGCGCCGCGTAGGCGTTGATCGCGCCGACCACCTGCAGGGGGCGTTCCTCATCGACCGCGGCCCGCAGGCGCGCGCCGGCGGTTTTAATTTCCGACATACGGAGGACCTCGCAAGGGATGCGCATTCTAACCGTGCCGCGCCGGCGCGCGCGATCCTACTCGGCGGTAGGATTGCGCCCGAGCGCGCGGTAGTCCGTTCAGCCGATGCGCACCACCGTGCGCCCGGTCACGGCCCCCTCAAGGTAGGCGGGGAAGGCCTGCGGCAGCTCGGCAAACTCGATCGTGCGGGTCACGATCTTCTTGAGATGCCGGGGCTTTAAGTCCGTGCCGATGCGCTGCCAAACGGTGAGGCGCCACTCGCGCGGCGTGGCCGAGGAGTTGATGCCGATCAGGCTCACGCCGCGCAGGATGAAGGGCATGACCGTGGTGTTCAGCGCGGGTCCCGCCGCCAGCCCAATGCTCGCGATGTTGCCCCAGAAGTCCACCGTGCGCGTAAGCCAGGTGAGGAACTCGCCGCCGAGGTTATCGATGGCGCCGCCGTAGCGGGCAGTCTCGAGTGCCCGGGTGCCAAGATCCAGCTGCTGGCGGTTCAGCACCTCCTCGGCGCCCAGATCCTTCAGGTACTGTGTCGCGTCCGCCTTGCCAGTCAGCGCAATCACTCGGTAACCGCGCGTGGCGAGCATGTCCACGGCGACGCTGCCGACGCCGCCCGAGGCGCCGGTGACGACGATCGGGCCGCCCTGGGGGCGCTGGCCGTTGTGTTCCATGCGATGGATGGCGAGCGCGGCGGTGAAGCCTGCAGTGCCGAGCGCCATCGCCTCAAAGGCGCTCATGCCGGCGGGCAGCGGGATTACCCAGTCCCCCTGCACGCGCGCGAACTGCGCATAGCCCCCGTCATGGGTCTCCGAGAGCGCGCAGCCGGTGACCAGCACCCCTTCTCCCACCTGATAGCGCGGGTCGGCGGAGGACTCGACGACGCCGGCCAGATCGATGCCGCCGACGAGCGGATAGCGGCGCAGGATCTTGCCCGCGCCGGTGGCGGCGAGGGCGTCCTTGTAGTTGATACCCGAGTGCGTGACGCGGATCACGACCTCACCGGGGGAGAGGTCCTCAAGAGCGATCTGTTCAAAGCGGCTGACGATGCGGCCGCCCTCGGAGTGGATGCGAAACGCCTGAAACCTATCCGTCATTGCCGTCGCTCCCGTTCTAGCCACACCACAAGACCCTGGGTATTTAGTTCCAGATCACCCTCGAGGAAGTTCTCGAGCTCGGCCTCGCTGAGCGTGAGGCCATGGCGGCGCGCAGCGCTCACCCACAGCGCGAGCATATCGGCCCGGATGCCGCGGGCGGGATGCGCATCTGAAGCGTGCGCG
Source organism: uncultured Pseudomonadota bacterium (assembly GCA_963850955.1). Taxonomy (GTDB): domain Bacteria; phylum Pseudomonadota; class Gammaproteobacteria; order Steroidobacterales; family Steroidobacteraceae; genus 13-2-20CM-66-19. The sequence goes on along the minus strand of CAWKMW010000004.1, from coordinate 630,373 downwards.
CGCGCGATGCGCGCAAACTCCGTCACTTGCCGCCTGAGCTCCTGTGCCAGACGCGGCACGTCCGTCACCCGACTGAAGTGCATCAGATACATCGACTCGGGCTGGAACTTGAGCATGCGGTCGATGGAGGCAATGGCCTGCTGCGGATCAAACTGGGTGGGCGGGGTGGTGGGAAAGATGAAGGCGCCCTGCGCGGAATCGAGCGCGCGGTAGGAGATGCCGAAGGTGTCGCCGGTGAAGATGCTCGCGTGCGCCGCATCGACCGCCACGTAGTGATGCAGTGCGTGTCCGGGGGTGTGCAATAGCTCCAGGGTGCGCTCGCCGAGGCGCACGCGTTCCCCGTCCTCGACCACGGCAAGCCGCTCGGGCGAGATCGGCACGAGTTCCCCGTAGAAGCGCGCGAAGCGCTCCTCGCCGTAGACCACCTTGGAGCCGGCGATGAGGCGGGTCGGATCGAGCATGTGCGGCGCGCCGCGCGGATGCACCAGCGCACGCGCGTGCGGCAGCTCGCGCAACAGCGCACCCGCACCCCCGGCGTGATCCAGGTGCACGTGCGTGAGGAGCACGTAATCGACCGCGGCGCGCGCAATGTTCAGTTGCTCGAGTGCGCCGAGCAGATAGGGAACGGAGAAGTTGGTGCCGACGTCGACGAAGGCGGCGCGGCCGTGATCCTCGATGATGTGCGCCGCGGCGTGCCCGGGGTACAGGTACTGCGCATCCACGGCGGTGATGCCGTGCGGGTGAGGATACAGTTGCGCTTTCACGGGGAGCATCGAGCTTGGGACGACTGCGGCGGCGCGCGCGGCGCGATGTACACATCGTAACCCGTACGCTAGGGTGTCGACACATGAGCTCCCGAAACTCGCCACGCGCGGCGCACGCGCTCGCCGTCGCGGCACTTTTTTGCAGCAGCATTGCCGGGGCGCAGCCCGCCGAGGCGCCGAAGCACATCGAGCATGGGCCGCTGGTGTATGAAGGCATCCCGCCGACCGATCCGCTGCTTGCCGCGAACCTGCAGCGCTACCTGCAGTCGCGCGGCGCCACGTTCCTGGACTGGATGGCCGACGGCAGCGTGCTCATAAAAACCCGCTTCGCCGAGAGCGAACAGCTGCACCGCGTCGCCGGTGCCGGCGGCGCGCGCGAGCAGCTGACGTTTTATCCCGAACCGATCGAGTGGGCGCGGGCCGCCAAGTCCGGCAACGGCCTCATCTACTGGAAGGACAAAGCGGGCGATGATAACTACCAGATCTACTACCTCGGCGCCAACGGCCAGACGCGCCAACTGACCCACGGCGACTTCATCCACGGCAGCCCCGTGTGGGCGCACGACGGCAAGCGCGTGGTGTTCTACGGCAACGACCGCGATACCCTGAGCTACGACATCTACGTGGTGGATGTCACCGGCAACGGCGCGCCGCAACTGCTGATCGGCGGCAAGGATGACACCTGGTACCCGCTCGACTGGTCGGCGGATGATGCGAAGCTTTTGGTGTGGAAGTACCTGTCCGCTGCCGAGAGCTACCTGTATCTGGCGGATGCCACGACCGGGGCGCTGACGCCGCTGGATCTGAAACCCGGTACCGGCGGCATCCGACGCGCAAAGTTCGGGCCTGACGGGCGCGGGGTGTACGTGCTCACCGATGAGGACGGCGAGGTGGCGTCGGTGAAGTTCAAGGACCCGATCACCCACACCACCCGCCGCATCACCCCCGAATCGCCCTGGGACGTGGAGGACTTCGACGTCAGCCCCGATGGCCGCTACGTCGCTTACGTGTTCAACGAGGATGGCCGCAGCCGCCTCACCGTGCTCGACACCCAGGCGAAGCTCGAGCTCGCCCCGAGCGGACTGCCCGAGGGTCACATCGGCACGGTGCGCTTCGATCACACCGGCACGCGGCTGGCGATGTCGGCCGAGTCGGCGACCAGTCCGCGCGATGTGTACGTGTTTGACATCGCGCACAGCAAAGTGGAGCGCTGGACGAACAGCGAGATCGGACCGATCGATGCAACCTCGCTCGTTTCCCCGGAGCTGGTGAGATTCCCAACCTGGGACCGCCTCGGCAACCATCCGCGCATGCTCTCCGCCTGGGTGTACCGCCCCGCTCACCCCAAGGGTCCCACCCCGGTCGTCATCAATATCCACGGCGGTCCGGAGTCGCAGGCGCGCCCGGACTTCGACCCGTTCGTGCAGTATCTGGTGAACGAGCAGGGCTACACGGTGATCGCGCCGAACGTGCGCGGTTCCTCCGGCTACGGCAAGAGCTTCCAGGCGCTCGACAACGGCGAGCTGCGCGAGGATGCGGTGCGCGATATCGGCTCGCTCCTGGTGTGGATCGGCGTGCAGCCGGATATGGACCGCGAACACGTCGCCGTCATGGGCGGCTCCTACGGCGGCTACATGACGCTCGCCGCGCTCATCACCTACGGCGAGCGGCTGCGCGGCGGCATCGACGTCGCCGGCATCACCGACTTCGTCAGCTTCCTGCACAACACTTCCGCCTACCGGCGCGACCTGCGCCGCGCCGAGTACGGTGATGAGCGCGACCTGCACACGCGCGTGTTCCTCGAGCGCATCTCACCCCTCACCAACGCGGCGCGCATCAAGCAGCCGCTCCTGGTGGTCGCCGGCATCAACGATCCGCGCGTGCCGGCCTCAGAGTCCGAGCAACTGGTGTGGCGCATCCGCACCGCGGGCGGCCAGGTGTGGTATCTCACCGCGAAGGGCGAGGGGCACGACTTCAGGAGGAAGGCCGATCGCGACGCCTATCTTGAGGTGGCGGCGAGCTTCCTGCAGAAACTCGCGCACTAAAGCCTCTCCTTGGGTGCGCTCGGCGGCGGCGCGCTGCCCGGAAAAGTGATCGCGACCGCGACCCCGCGCCCATCGAGCCCCTCGCTAAGCTGCAAGGTCGCCCCGTGTGCGTCTGCGATCGATTTGACGATCGCAAGGCCGAGCCCGCTGCCCGGCTGCGCCGTGCCGGGGCGCCGGTAGAAACGGTCGAAGACGCGCGCGCGCTCTTGCGGCTCGATGCCCGGGCCGTTATCGCTCACGGTGACCCGCACTGCAGCGGGGGGCGTGGCGAGAGTCTCGACCGAGACGTCCACGCGCCCGTGCTCGGCCGTGTAGCGCACCGCGTTGTCGATGAGATTGCGCAGGAGCGTGCGCAGCGCATCCGCATCGGCGTGCACCTCGGCCGCTGCGGCGGCGGCGACGCCCAGATCGATATGGCGCAGGTCCGCGAGCGGCACGAGCTCGCCCACCACTTCGCGCGCGAGCTCATCGAGGCGCACCGGCCCGCGCGCAACTTCCGCGCGCGGCTCCTGACGCGCGAGCGCGAGCATCTGCTCGATCAGGCGGATGGCGCGCTGCACCCCCGCGGATAAGGTGTCCATGGCGGCCAGGCGCTCGCTCTCGCTCTTGGCGCGCGCCAGCATGCCCATCTGCAGGTGCAGCGCGGTCAGGGGCGTGCGCAGTTCGTGCGCCGCGTCCGCCATGAAGGCGCGTTCGCGGCCGAGCGCGCTGCGCAGCCGCGCGAGCAGGTCGTTGAGCGCGATGATGAGCGGCTGCACCTCAGCGGGCAAGGGCTCCGCGGGCAGCGGATCGAGCGCATCCACGCGTCGCGCCGTCACCAGCGCGGTGAGGCGCTCGAGCGGCTGCAACGCATGTCCGACGGCGAACCAGATGAGCAGCGCAAGCGCCGGCAGCAAGAGCGCGAACGGCTTGAGCGTTTCCAGTGCCAGGCCCGCAGCGCGCGCCTGGCGCACGCTCATCGGTTGTGCCACCTGAATGACGCGCGTTTCGGCCTGCACGCCGAACACGCGCCAGCGACCCTCGCGCGTGTCCACGGTGGCGAAACCAAGCGTGGTCACCTGCGGCAACACCGTATGCGGGCGCGACAGGTACACGCGCACCCCATCGAGCGACCAGACCTGCACGACGAAGTCGTAGGAGGCATCGGGAGCCGGGATGCGCGGGGAGAGCTGGTACTCGACCGGCTCGTCGCGCAGCACGAGCGCGGTCTGGCGCAGGTGATAGTCAAAGAAGTCCCCGGCCTCGCGCAGCGCGTTGCGGTACACGATGAAGCCCCCGCCCGCCCCGAGCGCCAGCACGCCGCCGAGGAGCCAGGCGAGCAGGCGCGCGCGCAGCGAGCTCATACGGTGGGCCGCACGCGGTAACCGACGCCGCGCACGGTCAGGATGAAGTCCGCGCCGAGCTTCTTGCGCAGCCCGTGGATGTGCACTTCCACCGCGTTGCTCTCGACTTCCTCGCCCCAGCCGTACAGGCGCTCCTCGAGCTGGGTGCGCGAGAGGATGCTGCCCGGGCGCTCCATGAGCAGCTGCAGGAGCGCAAACTCGCGCGGCGAGAGCGCAACTTCCACCCCATCGCGCATCACCTGGTGCGCGGCCGGATCGACTCTCACGCCCAGATGCTCCAGGCCCGCGGCGCTGCGCCCGGCGCGCCGGCGCAGCAGCGCGCGGATGCGCGCCGCGAGCTCATCCAGGTCGAAGGGCTTGATGAGGTAGTCATCCGCGCCGGCGTCGAGCCCCTGCACCCGGTCGGAGACCGCATCGCGCGCGGTGATGATGAGGACCGGCAGCGTGAGGCCCTTCTCGCGCTGTGCTTTGAGGAGCGAGAGGCCGTCGCGCCCGGGCAGCCCCAGATCGAGCAGCAGCAGCTCGAAGGGCTCCCGATCGAGCGCCGCCTCGGCCGCCCGCGCCTCGCGCACCCAGTCGACGGCGAAACCGTCGCGCTTCAGCCCCGCACGGATCGCCTCCCCGATCATCGGGTCATCCTCGACGAGCAGCAGTCTCATGGCCTGCAAAGTATGATCAATCGCGCCCGTTGGCGCGCAAGGAGCTTTCAGCTTGAGCCCCGCCGAACGTCTCATCCGGGATGCCGCCCCCTTGGGGGTCGAGTTAGGCGCCACGGACGCCGGGCGGCTCCTGGCGCTCACGCAGGAACTCGAGCGCTGGAACCGTACCTACAACCTCACCTCCATCCGCGCCCCCGAGCAGATGCTCACGCACCATCTGCTCGACAGTCTGGCGGTGCAGGCGGATCTTTACGGCACGCGCATCGCGGATGTCGGGACCGGCGCGGGTTTTCCAGGGTTGCCGCTCGCCGTGTGTAACCCCGATCGACAGTTCACGCTCATCGACTCCAACGGCAAGAAGATCCGCTTCGTCTCGCACGCGGTGCACCTCATGGGGCTCACCAACGTCACGGCCGTGCACGCGCGCGCCGAGACCTTCGAAGCCGGGGAGCCCTTTGACACCGTGCTGGCGCGCGCCTTCGCCGCACTGCCGCAGCTGCTGCCGAGTGTCGAGGGGTTGTGCGGGAGCGAAACGCGCGTGCTCGCCATGAAGGGACGCTGGCCCGAGGAGGAGCTTGCCGCGCTGCCCGCGCCATGGCGCGTCGTCGCCTCACGGCCGATTGAAGTGCCGGGGCTTGAGGCCGCGCGCTGCGTGATCGTGCTGATGCGCTGAGCGCGCGCAGCGCTAGGGGGCGGTCAGGGGGTTGCGGAACCTCAGCTCGGCAAAGGCGCTGAAGTCACGATCGGCGCTCCACAGTTCCTGCACCCCATGGTGGATGCACAGGGCCGCAATGCGCGCGTCCTGCACCTGGGCGCCGGCGGCCCGGGAGCGCTCGAGCAGGCGCGAGAGCACGCTCCAGTACCCTTCCCCCTCGGCAAGAAGCGCAAGCGTCGGGGACTCGAGCCAGGCGTTCACCTGCGCCAGGGCCTTGGTGAGGGGGGTGGGGGGCGCGTAGATGCGCGGGTGGGTGACGAGACTCAGAAACTCCTGAAGGCACGGCCAGGGGATCGCCCAGTTCGCGGACCCTTCCGCGAGGGCGCGCACCCGGGCGGCGGCGCTCTCATGCCAGGGGCTGTCGCGCCGATGCGCGTACACGAGGAGGTTCGTGTCGAGCGCGATCAATCCCCCCGCCCCGCGTACGTCATGGCACGCAGCTCCTCCCAGGAGCGGGCGGCTGCGCCCGGCTCCAGGCCCTGGCCGGCGTAGGACAGATCGCGCAACCGAAAGGAGCGCGGGACACGCCGCTCGGCCAGAACGCCCTGCAGGCCCCGCTCCACCAGGGACCGCACAGTGACCCCGTCGCGCCGCGCGAGCGCTTTGGCTTCTTGCAAGAGTGCGTCAGCGATCTCGATCGTGGTTTTCATATGGCGACCCATACTAGGGGATATGGGTACCAATATCCAAGGCAGCCCTTGCGGTGCACTAGCCCAGGTGCAGCGGCAGCGCGGTGGTCTCCTTGATCACCGCGAGCGCGATCGAGGAGTTGACCGATTGCACGCCCGGAAAGCGCGAAAGGTGATCGAGGAAGAACGCCTCGTACGCCTTGATGTCGCGGCAGGCAATGCGCAGAAGGAAATCCGTCTCTCCCATGAGCGTGTAGCACTCGAGGATTTCCGGGTGCGCGCGCACGGCCTGCTCAAAGCGCAGCAGCGCATCGCGGCCGTGGCCGGCGACCTTAACGTGCGAGAACACCGTGACGGCGAGGCCAAGCTTCTCGCGGTCGAGGAGCGCGACGCGCTTGCGGATGACGCCGAGCTCCTCCAGGCGGCTCACCCGCCGCCAGCAGGTGGAGGGCGTGAGACTTAAGCGTTCGGCGATCTCGGCGGCCGAGAGGTTGCCGTGATCCTGCAGGAGCTCGAGGATGCGCAAGTCGCTGCGGTCTAATTCAGGTTGCACTGAATAACTCACTATCTATGAGAAAATGAGATGAATGATTCACTAGTGCAGCTGCAGTGGCAAGTTTTGTGACGCGCCGTGCACGATCCCCGAGGTAGGCTGGCAAAGTCCCTCCCTGCGGGCCTTTCGACCCAAGGCTGAAAGCTGCGATGGAAATCTTCGACATGCGCGAGTTCGACGGCCACGAGCTCGTCGCCTTTGGTCATGACGCCGCGAGCGGCCTGCGCGCCATCATCGCCATTCATTCCACCGCCTTGGGTCCTTCGGCGGGCGGCTGCCGCATGTGGCCGTACGCGAGCACCGCGGAGGCCGTGGCCGATGTGCTGCGGCTCTCGCGCGGCATGAGCTACAAGAACGCCATGGCAGGTCTTGGGTTCGGGGGCGGCAAGGCGGTCATCATTGGGGAGACACGCAAGGGCAAGACGCCGCAGCTGTTCGAGGCGTTCGGGCGCTTCGTCGATTCCCTCGGCGGCCGCTACGTGACCGCCGAGGATGTAGGCACGACGACGGCCGATATGACCCAGGTCGCGCGCGCCACGCGCTACGTCGCCGGCCTCGGCGCCGCGCCTGGCGAGGCGGGCGGGGATCCGGGACCGAAGACCGCACTCGGGGTGTTCCTCGGCCTCAAGGCCGCGGTGAAATTCCGCCTGGGACGCGCCGATCTCGCCGATGTTTCGGTGGCGGTACAAGGCGCCGGCGGCGTCGGCTATCACCTGTGCGGCATGCTTGCATCCGAAGGGGCGCAGCTTGCGGTCGCGGACGTGCGCCCGATCGCGGTACAGCGGGTGTGCGATGAGTTCAAGGCGCGCGCGGTGGCAGTGGAAGAGGTGCTCTTCGAGGACGTCGATGTGCTCGCCCCCTGCGCCCTCGGTGCGGTGCTCAGTGCGCAGTCGATCCCGCGCCTGCGCGCGCGTGTCATCGCCGGAGCGGCCAATAACCAGCTCGCGCAGGGCCAGGACGGCGCGGCGCTGCCGGCGGCCGGCATCCTCTACGCACCGGACTACGTCATCAACGCCGGCGGCATCATCAGCGTTTCGCGCGAGTACCACGGCGGCGCGACCGAGGCACAGGTGATCGCCGATATCCACGCCATCCCCGCGCGCCTCACGGAGATCTTCGAGCGCGCGCGGCGCGAGAACCGCACCACGAACGAGGTGGCGGATGAGATGGCGCGCGAGCGCCTCGGCCGTCCCCGCCAGCAGCGGGTCGCTTAAGCTCAAGGCGGGCAAAAACCGCGCCGGCCCCGGCGCGGGCGGCGCAGTGAAGTACACTGTCGCCCATGAAGCGCGTCATCGCCATCGCGAACCAGAAGGGCGGCGTCGGCAAGACCACGACCGCGGTCAATCTGGCGGCCTCGCTCGCCGCCACGCGCCGCCGCGTGCTGCTCATGGACTTAGACCCCCAGGGCAACGCCACCATGGGCTGCGGGGTCGACAAGGGCAAGCTCACGCGCAGCGCCTGCGAGGTGCTGCTCGGGGAGTCGGATCTGGCGAGCGCACTCGTGACGGTGGAGCAGAGCGGCTTTACGCTCTTGCCGTCGAATCAGGATCTGACGGCGGCGGAAGTGCGCCTCTTGTCGCTGCCGATCGGCCGGGAAATCAAGCTGCGCCAGGCGCTGCAGCCGCTGCGCGAGCAGTTCGACGTCATTCTCATCGACTGCCCGCCGGCCTTAAACATGCTCACCATCAACGCGCTCGTCGCCGCCGACAGTGTGCTGATCCCGATGCAGTGCGAGTACTACGCGCTCGAGGGACTGTCGGCGCTGTTAAGTACGGTGGAGCAGATCCGCATCGCCGCCAACCCGCAGCTGTGCATCGAAGGCTTGCTGCGCACCATGTTCGACCCGCGCAATAACCTCTCCAACGAGGTGAGCGGGCAGCTGATCGCGCACTTCGGCGAGCAGGTGTTTCGCACCGTGATCCCCCGCAATATCCGCCTGGCCGAAGCACCGTCCTTCGGCAAGCCGGCGCTGTTTCATGACAAGGAATCACGCGGCGCGCTCGCGTATCTGGCGCTTGCCGGGGAGATGATCCGCCGCGAGGAAGTGGCCCACGGCGTTACCAAGGTGCCCACCACCGCACTCCTCGCCGCTGGCAATGGTGCCTCGAGCGAGGAAGCACCCGCCGCGCACGGCACGCTCGCCCCGGAGTCTGCCGCCGCAGGTGTGATGCTCAAGGACACCGGAGCATGAGAAAGCCGACTCTCGGACGCGGGCTTGCGGATCTGCTCGGCCAGGCGCGACCGCTCATGGCGCCGCTGGCGGAAGCGCCCGAGCACCGCGGGGAGGAGCTGGCGAGGCTGCCGCTGGATTTGCTGCAGCGCGGTCGTTACCAGCCGCGCATGGACATGCGCACCGAGACGCTCGCCGAACTCGCCGACTCCATCAAGGCGCAGGGCGTGGTGCAGCCGATCGTGGTGCGTCCGGTGGACACCCCCGGCAACGGCGCCTCGCAGCGCTACGAGATCATCGCCGGTGAGCGCCGCTGGCGCGCGGCGCAGATGGCCGGATTAAGTGAGATCCCGGCCGTCATCCGCCATATCCCCGATGAAGCCGCCATTGCGATGGCGCTCATCGAGAACATCCAGCGCGAGAACTTAAATCCCCTGGAGGAGGCGCGTGCGCTCGAGCGCCTCATCAGCGAGTTCGGGCTCACCCACCAGCAGGCGGCCGAAGCGGTCGGGCGCTCGCGCGCCGGAGTGAGTAACCTCCTGCGCCTGCTCGAACTTGCCCCGGAAGTGTGCGAGCTGCTCGAGCATCGGCAGCTGGAGATGGGGCATGCGCGGGCGCTTCTGGCGCTCGAGCAGCGTCGCAAGCAGATCGAGGTCGCGAGCCTCGTCGCCAAGAAGGGCCTCTCGGTGCGCGAGACCGAGGCGCTGGTGCGGCGCCTGCAGGCACCCGCCGCGCAGCGCGCGGGGCACGACGGTGCGGCGCGCGATCCAAACGTGCACAAGCTCGAGCAGGATCTTGCCGAGAAGCTCGGCGCCCGGGTCGCGATCCAGCACGGCACGGGCGGCAAGGGCCGGCTCGTCGTTACCTACAACAGCCTCGATGAGCTCGACGGGATCCTCGCGCACATTCAGTAGGTATTAAGCGCTTGGCCGGGTGCTGTGGACTCACGCGCGGGGGGTCTCTATAATCCCGCGGCTTTTTGGCCGGGACAGCCCTAAGTGACTGAACGGCCGACGTAATGTTAAGCCGCTTGCGCTGGAGCTCACGCGCAAGAACCGTGGCTGTTTTGAGCCCCGTAACGGGACTTATATAAGGTGTTGGCGATCGATCTGCCCCACGCGCGGCGGCTGGCCTTCGGCGTCGTGCTGGCCCAGGCGGCGGTCACCGTGACGGCGGCGCTGGGTGCATTGGGGGTCGCGGACCTCCGCGCAGCGCTCTCGGCACTCCTCGGTGGCGGTATTGCCACCTGCGGGAGCCTTGTCATGGCTGCTCTCGTCTTCGGGGGCGCGACGGGGATGAACGCGCGACGCGTACTGGGCATGTTCTACGTCGGCGAGGCCGTGAAGGTCGCGCTCGTGATCGTGCTGTTTGTGATAGCTCTGAAGTGGGTGAATGTGGCGCCGCTGGCGATGTTTCTCGCCTTCGCCGCAACATTTCTGGTGTATTGGATCGCGCTGGTGAGCGCGCTGCCCTCCCTCGGCCGCGCGCGCCCGCGCGCCTGAGGGTGGGATCGACGGACTGACAGGTATGGCAGACGCAGCACAACAAGCGCCGGGCGCAACCGAATACATCCTGCACCACCAGACCTTTCTTTCGAACAAGGCGCCGCACGGCATCGTCGATTTCTCGGTCATCAACTACGACACCGTGTTCTTCTCGGTGGCGCTGGCGCTGGTGTTCTTCGGGCTCTTCTACACGGTGGCGCGCAAAGCGACCTCGGGCGTGCCCGGACTGACGCAAAGCATCATCGAGTGGATTGTTGGGAAGGTCGATGAACAGGTGCGCGACTCCTTTAAGGGCACGAGCCGTCTCATCGCCCCGCTCGCACTGACGATCTTCTGCTGGGTGTTCTTGTTTAACTTCATGGATCTCGTGCCGGTCGATCTGTTGCCCGCCGCCGCACGCGGGGCAGGCTTTGAGCACCTGAAGATCGTGCCGAGCACGGATCTGAATGCGACCTTTGCCTTATCGCTGACCGTCTTTGCGCTCATCATCTTCTACAGCATCAAGATGAAGGGCATCGGGGGCTTCATCGGCGAGCTCACCCTGCAGCCCTTCCAGGCCAAGAACTGGTTCGTGCAGGCACTGTTGGTGCCGGCGAACTTCATTCTCGAATCGGTGACCTTCATCGCCCGCCCGATCTCGCTGTCGCTGCGTCTGTACGGAAATCTCTACGCCGGCGAGATGATTTTCCTGCTCATCGCCGCGCTGACTCTTTCACACGGCCTCCGCAGCCTGCTGACGATCGGCGGTTGGGTGGGAATAATTGGGCAATTCATTCTTGGGTTCATCTGGACCGGGTTCCACATCCTCATCATCACGATTCAGGCTTTCATATTCGCGGTGCTGACTGTTGTTTATCTGTCAATGGCCAGCGAACACCATTGATTGGCGAGGCATACGCCTCCATTTTTGTACTTGGGTTCTTTCGAGGAGAGATTGAATGGAAAACGTTGCACACATCCAGGCCATGACCGTGCTGGCCGTCGGCATCATCTTTGGCATGGGTGCGCTCGGCACCGCCATCGGCTTCGGCATTCTCGGTGGCCGCTTTATTGAAGGCTCGGCGCGGCAGCCGGAGCTGCTGCCGACGCTGCGCGTGCAGATGTTCCTGGTCGCAGGACTACTGGACGCGGTGGCGATGATTGGTATCGGCTTTGCGCTGTTCTTCACCTTCGCGAACCCGTTCGTGAGCGCGCTGCAGGCCGCACACTAAAGCACGCTAGTTGCGTGACGGCTCGAGGCAGGAGACAGGACCGTGAATATCAATCTCACGCTCATCGTGCAGATGGCCGTGTTCGCCGTGCTCATCTACGCCACGATGAAGTGGATCTGGCCGCATATCCTGAATGCGATGGCTGAGCGCCAGCGCACGATCGCGCAGGGGCTGGCCGCGGCGGAAAAAGGCGAACAGGCGCTCACCGAAGCGCGTGCCAACGCGGAGGCCATTATCCGCGAGGCGCGCGAGCGCGCGAACCACATCATCGATCAGGCGCAGCACCGCGCCAATGAGCTCGTTGAGGAGGCGAAAGGCACGGCCAACGTGGAAGGCGCGCGCCTCGTGGCGGCGGCGCACCAGCAGATCGAGCTCGACACCACGCGTGCGCGCGAGAGCCTGCGTCGCGAAGTCGCCGGCATCGCCGTCGGCGCGGCCTCCAAGCTCCTCGGCCGCGAGATCGATGCGCGCAAGCACGCAGAGCTCCTCGATCAGCTCGCGACACAGATCTAACCGCACCCATGGCGGACAAACTCACCATCGCCAGACCCTACGCGCGCGCAGCCTTCGAGGAAGCCCGCGGCGAGGATCGCCTCGCGCCCTGGTCCGCCTCGCTCAAGGTCGCCGCGCAGGTGGTGCAGGATCCGCGTGTCGAGAACCTGCTCGGCAACCCGCACGTGACGCCCGAAGAGCTCGCGCAGCTTCTGATCGGGATCGCGGGCCCCGAGCTCGGCGAGCATGGCGCGAACTTCGTGCGCACGCTCGCGGATAACCGCCGTCTCGCCTATCTGCCCGAGATCGCCGCGCAGTTCGACGTGCTCAAGGATGCCGCGCAGGGCGTCGCGGATGTCACCATCACCTCGGCGGCGGCGCTCGATGGAGCACTGCAGCAGAAGCTGTCCGCCGCGCTGGAAAAGCGCCTGAAGCGCAAGGTGCGCCTGCACTGCGAGATCGACCCGCACCTCATCGGCGGCGCGATCCTGCGCGCCGGGGATCTCGTCATCGATGGCTCCTTGAGCACGCGCCTCGAGCGCATCGCCCACGAACTGACCGCGTAACGCACGCCCCACGAATTCGTCGCAAGAGAGAACGTCCATGGCCATCAAGGCAACCGAGATCAGCGATCTGATCAAGCAGCGGATCGAGAACTTCAAATCGGTCACCGAGGCGCGCAACGTTGGCTCGATCGTGTCGGTCACCGACGGCATTACCCGCATCCATGGGCTGGCCGATGCGCGTTATGGTGAGATGCTCGAGTTCCCCGGCAACACCTTTGGTCTTGCGCTGAATCTTGAGCAGGACTCGGTCGGCGCGGTGGTGCTCGGCGAGTACAAGCACCTCTCGGAAGGCGATACCGTGAAGACCACCGGACGCATTCTGGAAGTGCCGGTCGGCCCGGAGCTGCTCGGCCGTGTGGTCGATGCGCTCGGGACACCGATTGACGGCAAGGGCGCGATCAAGACCACGCGTACCTCGCCGATCGAGCGCGTGGCGCCCGGGGTCATCTACAGAAAATCCGTGAGCCAACCGGTACAGACCGGCTACAAGGCGGTCGACTCCATGGTGCCGATCGGCCGCGGGCAGCGCGAGCTGATCATCGGCGATCGCCAGACCGGCAAGACCGCGCTCGCGGTGGACACCATCATCAACCAGAAGTCCTCGGGCATTAAGTGCGTCTACGTCGCGATCGGCCAGAAGCAGTCGACGATTGCGAACGTGGTACGCAAGCTCGAGGAGCACGGCGCGCTCGCGCACACCATCATCGTGGCCGCCTCCGCCTCGACACCCCCGGCGCTGCAGTACATCGCCGCCTACTCGGGCGTCACCATGGGCGAGTACTTCATGGACAATGGCGAAGATGCGCTCATTATCTATGACGACCTGTCCAAGCAGGCCGTCGCCTACCGCCAGATCTCGCTCCTCTTGCGCCGCCCCCCAGGCCGCGAAGCCTTTCCCGGGGACGTGTTCTACCTGCACTCGCGGCTGCTCGAGCGCAGCGCGCGGGTGAACGAAGAGTATGTGGAGATGGTGAGCAAGGGCGCGGTCAAGGGTAAGACCGGCTCCCTCACCGGACTGCCGATCATCGAGACGCAGGCGGGCGATGTCACCGCGTTCGTGCCCACCAACGTCATCTCGATCACCGATGGGCAGATCTTTCTTGAGACGGATCTATTCAACGCCGGCATCCGCCCGGCGATGAATGCCGGCATCTCCGTGTCGCGCGTCGGCGGCGCGGCCCAGACCGACATCATCAAGAAGCTCGGCGGCGGTATCCGTCTTGCGCTCGCCCAGTACCGCGAGCTCGCCGCGTTCTCGCAGTTCGCCTCGGATCTTGATGAGGCCACCCGCAAGCAGCTCGAGCGCGGCCAGCGGGTCACGGAAGTGATGAAACAGAAGCAGTACGCGCCGATGTCGGTGGCGGAGATGGCGCTGTCGATCTACGCGGTCAACAACGGCTACATGGATAAGGTGGAGCTGAAGAAGATCGTGGCGTTCGAAGCGGCGCTGCAGGCGTTCGCACACTCGAACTACAGGTCCATGCTCGATGACATCAACGCGACACCGAAGTTCTCCAAGGAGAACGAGGCGCTCCTGAAGAAGTGCATCGAGGACTTCCTCGCCACCGGCAGCTACTGAAAGAGCGCTAAGACGCACCTGAAGGCGACGCGATGCCCGGCACCAAGGAAATCCGCTCCAAGATCGCGAGTGTGAAGAGCACTCAGAAGATCACCAAGGCCATGCAGATGGTGGCCACGAGCAAGATGCGCCGCGCGCAGGAGCGCATGCGTCTCGCGCGTCCCTATGCCACCAAGATGCGCAACGTCATCGGCCATCTCACCGAGGCGAACCCGGACTACCGGCATCCGTTTCTGGCCACCCGCGAGCCGAAGAACGTCGGCATCATCGTCATCTCGACCGATCGCGGACTCGCCGGGGGCCTCAACGCCAACGTCTTCAAGCAGGTGCTGCAGCTGACGCGCGAGTGGCAGGGCAAGGGCGCGCAGGTGAGCCTCTCGGTGATCGGCACCAAGGGCCTAAACTTCTTCCGCCGCCTGGACCTGCCGATCCTCGCAAGCATCACCGGTCTGGGTGATCGGCCGCACGTGAAGGATCTGATCGGGCCGGTGAAGGTGATGCTGGACGCCTACCGTGAAGGCAAGCTCGATCGGCTCATGCTCGTGAACGCGCGCTTCGTGAACACCATGACGCAGAAGCCGGACGTCCTGCAGCTGCTGCCCATCGAGGCGCTCGACACTGAAGGGCTGCAGGAGCACTGGGACTACATTTACGAGCCCGAAGCGGCCGCGATCCTCGATACGCTCCTCATGCGTTACATTGAGTCGCAGGTGTACCGCGGTGCGGTCGAGAACGTCGCCTCCGAGATGGCCGCGCGCATGATCGCCATGGGCGCCGCCTCGGACAATGCCGGCAAGCTGATCAACGAGTTGCAACTGATTTACAACAAGGCCCGCCAGGCCGCGATCACGAAGGAGCTTTCGGAGATCGTGGGTGGTGCGGCTGCGGTTTGAGGAAGGACATCATGGCTACTCCCGCAGAGGGACGCATTACCCAGATCATCGGCCCCGTCATCGACGTGGAGTTTCCACGCGAGTCGATCCCGCATATCTACGAGGCGCTCAAGCTCAAAGACGTCGATCTCACGCTCGAAGTGCAGCAGCAGCTCGGGGATGGGGTGGTGCGCACCATCGCCATGGGCCCCTCGGAGGGCTTGCAGCGCGGGCTCGCCGTAGCCGCGACCGGAGCCCCGATCTCGGTCCCCGTGGGCGCGGGCACACTCGGACGCATCATGGACGTGCTCGGGCATCCGCAGGATAACCGCGGCCCGGTCAAGGCCACCGAGTACCTGCCGATCCATCGTCCGCCGCCGGCGTTTGACGAGCAGGCGGGCGGGCAGGACCTGCTGGTCACCGGCATCAAGGTCATTGACCTGTTGGTCCCGTTCGCCAAGGGCGGCAAGGTCGGCCTGTTCGGCGGCGCCGGCGTCGGCAAGACCGTGAACATGCTTGAGCTCATCAACAACATCGCCAAGCAGTACAGCGGCCTTTCGGTGTTCGCAGGCGTCGGCGAGCGCACCCGCGAGGGCAATGACTTCTATCACGAGATGATCGAGTCGGGCGTCATCGACAAGGACACGCTCGCGAACTCCAAGGTGGCGATGGTGTACGGGCAGATGAACGAGCCGCCGGGCAATCGTCTGCGCGTCGCGCTCACCGGCCTCACCATGGCCGAATACTTCCGCGACGAGACACGTCCGGACTCCGGCGGCAAGGGCCGCGACGTGCTGTTCTTCGTCGACAACATCTACCGCTACACGCTCGCGGGCACCGAAGTGTCGGCCCTCCTCGGGCGCATGCCCTCCGCGGTCGGCTACCAGCCGACGCTCGCCGAGGAGATGGGCGTGCTGCAGGAGCGCATCACCTCCACCAAGAAGGGCTCGATCACCTCCATCCAGGCGGTGTACGTGCCGGCGGACGATCTCACCGATCCTTCGCCCGCCACCACCTTCGCGCACCTGGATGCCACGGTCGTGCTGTCGCGCCAGATTGCTTCGCTGGGCATCTATCCGGCCGTGGACCCGCTCGACTCGACCAGCCGGCAGCTCGATCCCCTGGTCGTGGGCGAGGAGCACTACAACACCGCACGCGGCGTGCAGGCCGTGCTGCAGCGCTACAAGGAGCTGCAGGACATCATCGCGATTCTCGGCATGGACGAGCTGTCCGAAGAGGACAAGCAGACCGTGTACCGCGCGCGCAAGGTGCAGCGCTTCCTGTCGCAGCCGTTCAACGTCGCCAAGGTGTTCACGGGCCAGGACGGCAAGATCGTGCCGCTCAAGGACACCATCCGCGGTTTCCGGGGCATCATCAGCGGCGAATTCGACGCACTTCCCGAGCAGGCCTTCTACATGGTCGGCTCGATCGAGGAAGCGGTCGCCAAGGCCAAGACGCTGCAGTAACAGGCACCCGAGCAAACACCCATGGCCGAAGCACCGACGATCCATGTCGACATCGTGAGCGCGGAAGGGGAGATCTTCTCCGGGGATGCCACGACGGTGTTCGCACCGGCCCGGGAAGGTGACCTCGGTATCTATCCGCGTCACGCGCCGCTCTTGTCGCTGCTGAAGGCCGGCGAGGTGCGGGTGAAGACGCCCGATGGCGAGGAGCATTTCTTCTTCGTCGGGGGCGGGGCCCTGGAAGTGCAGCCGCACAAGGTGACCGTACTCGCCGACACCGCGCTGCGTGCCAAGGATATTGACGAAGCCGCGGCACTCGCCGCCAAGCAGCGCGCTGAGGCGGCGCTCCTCGACAAGAGCGACCGCATCACGATAGCCGAGGCGCAGGCTGAACTCGCCCGCGCCATCGCCCAGCTGAAGGTGCTCCAGCGCTTGCGCAAGCTCCGGGGCTGATCCCTGGATCCGTCCCCGGAGCTGCCGCCGACGCCTGCCGTGCCGCCCGCCGCGGCGCCGGGGTTCTTCGCCGCCCTCACCCGCAATCTGAAGACGGGGCTCGCACTCGTGGGGCTGCGCCGGCGTTGGCCGGCGCAGCTCAGTGTGAGCTTCGATCAGGTGGCGACGCTGCTTGCGCTGAACCTGCTCATCTGGGCGCTGCTCGATAAAGTCCATGCGCCCGCGCACGCGCCGCTCACGCTCGACGGACTTTTTGGCTGGGCGTGCTACCTGCTGCTCGGGCTCGGCGCCTGCGCGCTGGTGGCGCGCGTGCAAAGCCGCAGTGCCGACACGCGCGCGCTGCTGGTGGCGGTGCTGGCGGTGGCGCCCTGGGTACTCCTTGTCTTCTGGCTGGCGAGCGACCTGCCGCTCGCGCACGCGCGGCCGATTCTCTGCACAGTGGCGGCGCTCTTCTATCTGGCCCTCCTCAGCGTGCGAGTGCTGGGCGCGGCGTTTGGTTTCGCGCGCGCCCGGCCGGTGCTGCTGGCGCTCTTCCTGCTGCTCGTCTCCCCCTGGGTGCTCGCCACGCTGAACCTCGATACGCGCCTGTGGGTGGTGGACGACAGCGGGGAGTCGCAGAGCGATGAGGACTCCACCCAGGCGGAGGTGCTTTTCTATGATCAGCCACAGCGCATCGCCGCGGCCGTGCAGCGCGTGCGCGCGAGCGTGCGCGGGCGCACCAGCGTGTATTTCGTCGGCTTCGCCGGCGATGGGGATCCGGCCGTCTTTCGCCGCGAGGCGCAGTTCGCGAGCGAGGTGTTCGGCGAGCGCTTCGGTTCCGAGGGACGCTCGCTCCTCTTGATCAATGACGTCGAGGACCGTGATTCCTACCCGCTTGCGAGCGTCTCCGGACTCAGTCAGGCCCTGAAGGCGCTCAGCGCCCGCATGGACCCGGACAATGACGTGCTCGTGCTCTTTCTCACCTCACACGGCTCGCAGGATGGGCTTGAGGTGCAAAATGGCTCGCTGCCGCTCGCGCAACTGGCGCCCGCGGATCTGCACGAGGCGCTCGATACCGCCGGCATCCGCTGGCGCCTCATCGTGGTCTCGGCGTGCTACGCGGGTGTGTTTATCGATGAACTCAAGAGCGATACCACCGCGATCGTGACCGCCGCCGATGCCGACCACACCTCCTTCGGCTGCGAGGAGGACCGGGACCTCACCTGGTTCGGCGAGGCCTTTCTGAAAGATGCCCTGCCGACCAGCACCTCGCTCGAGGACGCTTTTCGCAAGGCGAGCGCCCTCATCGCGCAGCGCGAGGACGCCGATCACCAGACCCATTCCAACCCGCAGCTGTTCGTGGGTGCGGCGATGCGGCCCAAGCTCGCCGAAATCGAGGCCGGCCGGCCCGCCGCCGAGCACCACTCGTTTACCGTCAAGCGGTGAGTACAATCCGCCCTCATGCCTAAGAAACGCCCCGCGAACGCCCCGGCGCCCACTGCGCTTTCGGTCGTAATCCTGGCCGCCGGCGAGGGCAAACGCATGAAAGCAGCGCTGCCGAAGGTGCTGCAGCCGCTGGCGGGCACGCCACTCCTCAAGCGCGTCATCGACACGGCGCGCGAGCTTGCCCCTGCCGCCATCTACGTCGTGTACGGTCACGGCGGCGAGCGGGTGCGCGAGGTGCTCAAGGATGAGCCGGTCGTGTGGGTGCCGCAGCGCCAGCGCCTCGGCACCGGGCACGCCGTGCTGCAGGCGCTGGCGCACATTCCGGACACCCACACCGTGCTCGTGCTGTATGCCGACGTGCCCCTCATCCGCGCACAGACGCTGCGTGAACTGCTCGCACTCGGGGGAGCGAAGCGGCTGAGCCTTCTGACGGTGAAGCTCGCGGAGCCCGACGGCTACGGGCGTATCGTGCGCAACGCCCGCGGGCAAGTGCGCAAGATCGTCGAGCACCAGGAGGCCAGCCGGCGCGAGCTGGCGCTGCAGGAGTGCAACACCGGCGTGCTCGCCTGTCCGGCGCGGCTGCTCAAGGCGTGGCTCGCGCGGGTTAAGCCGCACAACTCCCAGGGCGAGTATTACCTGACCGACGTTATCGCCCTGGCGGCGAGGGAGAGGATCGCCGTGCAACCGCTCATCGCGCGCACGGCCGCGGAAGTGCTGGGTGTCAACGACAAGGCACAACTTGCGCAAGCGGAGAGCACCTGGCGGGCACAGGTAGCGCAGGAACTCATGCGCTCGGGCGTGACGCTGGCGGACCCGGCGCGCCTGGACGTGCGCGGCAGCTTGCGCCACGGCGCGGATGTCTTTCTCGACGTCAACGTCGTCATCGAGGGCCGGGTGACACTCGGGGACCGCGTGCGCATCGGTCCGGGGTGCGTGCTGCGCAACAGCGAGATCGGAGCCGACACCGAGGTGTTTGCCCACTGCGTCATCGACAGTGCGGTCATCGGCGAGCACTGCAACATCGGACCGTTCGCGCGTTTTCGGCCGAGCTCGACGCTCGCCGCCGGCGTGCATATCGGTAACTTCGTGGAAGTGAAGAACTCGCAGCTCGGCGAGGGCTCCAAGGCGAATCATCTGGCCTACGTCGGGGACGCGCAGCTGGGCGCGCGGGTGAACATTGGCGCCGGCACCATCGTGGCGAACTACGACGGCGCCCTCAAACACCGCACCCTCATCGCGGATGACGTCCACACCGGCAGCAACAGCGTGCTGGTGGCACCGATCACCGTGGGCGCCGGCGCGACCATTGGCGCCGGATCCACCGTTACGCATTCGGTGCCCGGTGGCAAGCTCACCCTCGCCCGCGCCCGCCAGGTGACGCTCGAGGATTGGCAACGACCCCGCAAGGCCCAGAAATAGCGCCCCCGTAAGGCGGCCACGGCGGCCTGTTCGCAGCCCGGCCGCAGAGCTGCGCAGGGAGCGCCCGTGTCAGGGGCTTGGGTCTCGTTTCAGCGACGGAAATCCGCCCGTGCGACCCACTTCAGGCACACTTGGCACTCAGTGAGCCCCAAAGTGCCCCGGGGGCCGGGTAATCGAGGCAAGAAGCCATGTGTGGAATCGTTGGAGCCGTCGCCGAGCGTGACATCGTCCCCGTCCTGATGGAGGGGCTGCGCCGGCTGGAGTATCGCGGCTACGACTCGGCGGGCATTGCAGTCCTCAACGGCTCCAAGCACCTCACCCGGCTGCGCACCGTCGGCAAGGTACGCATGCTCGATGATGCGCTCGAGCAGACCCCGACTCACGGTGAGATCGGTATCGCCCACACGCGCTGGGCGACCCACGGTGTGCCGAGCGAGCGCAATGCCCATCCGCATATCTCGCGTGACGGCCTCGCGATCGTGCACAACGGCATCATCGAGAATCACGAGGAGCTGCGCGCGGACCTGGAGCGTCGCGGTTACCAGTTCTCCTCCGAGACCGACACCGAGGTCATCGCGCATCGCATCCACTATCACCTGCAGACGGTGGCAGACCTGTTCAAGGCCGTGCGCGCCACGGTCGCCGAGCTTGAGGGCGCCTACGCGCTGCTCGTGGTAAGCGAGCATGATCCGGAGCGGCTGATCCTTGCGCGCCAGGGATGTCCGGTGGTCGTGGGGCTCGGCGTCGATGAGAATTTCGTCGCTTCCGACGTCGCCGCGCTTCTGCCGGTGACCCGGCGCTTCATCTTCCTCGAAGAGGGCGATGTCGCCGAGGTGCGCCGCAAGAGCGTGCGCGTCATTGACCGCGACGGTAACACCGCCGAGCGCCCGATCCGCGAGAGCGAGCTGTCGGCGGCTTCCGCCGAGCGCGGCCCGTACGCACACTTCATGCTCAAGGAGATCCACGAGCAGCCGCGTGCGCTCGCTGACACGCTCTCCGAGCGCGTCGCCAACGGCCGACTGCTGGAGGCAGCGTTCGGACCCCTGGCGACGGAGGTCTTCAAGCGCACGCAGCAGGTGCACATCGTCGCTTGTGGCACGAGCTACCACGCCGCGAGCGTCGCGCGCTATTTCATCGAGCAGATCTGCAAGATTCCCTGCACGGTCGACATTGCGAGCGAGTACCGCTACCGCAATCCGCTCGTGCCCGCGAATTCGCTCTTCGTGACCATTTCACAATCCGGCGAGACGGCCGACACGCTCGCCGCGCTGCGCCTCGCCAAGCAGTCCGGCTACCTCTCCGCGCTCGCCATCTGCAACGTCCCAGAGAGTTCCCTGGTGCGCGAGTCGGAACTCGTGATGCTCACTCGGGCAGGCCCCGAGATCGGCGTCGCCTCCACCAAGGCGTTCACAACCCAGCTGGCAGCGCTCGGCATGCTGGTGGTGGCGCTCGCCCGCCATAACGGCGCCGACGCGGAGCGCGAGCGCGGCCTGATCACGCGTCTCATCGAGCTGCCGGCACTCGTCGAGAAGACACTCGAACTGGAGCCGGTGATTCACCGCCTGGCGGAGCGCTTTGCGGACAGGCACCATGCGCTGTTCCTCGGGCGCGGCGCGCTTTATCCGATCGCGATGGAGGGCGCGCTGAAGCTCAAGGAAATCTCCTACATCCACGCTGAGGCGTATCCGGCGGGTGAGCTCAAGCACGGGCCCCTGGCGCTCGTCGATGCCGACATGCCCGTGGTGACCGTGGCACCGAACAACGATCTGCTCGAGAAGCTCAAGTCCAATCTGCAGGAAGTGCGCGCGCGCGGCGGTGAACTCATCGTGTTCGCGGATCCGGAAGCGGGCATCACCTCAAGCGACGGGGTCACCGTGATTGAGATGCCGCGGCACGTAACCTATGTGCAGGCTCCGGTGGTTTACACGATCCCGCTGCAGCTCCTCGCCTACCACGCGGCGATCCTCAAGGGCACCGACGTCGATCAGCCGCGCAACCTCGCCAAGAGTGTCACGGTCGAATAGCCCGCGGCTTGCGCGGCCTGACCGCTGCACCGGGGCTCTCGCGGGTGTGCGTAGGTCTGAGGTTTAGCTCCCTAGACCAGTGTGACTCGTATCTCGTCCTTTAAGACGAATAATCAGTAAATTGTATCTAAACTCGCCTGTTAAGACGAGTAACGATTTGCGCGATATAATCGGTTTATTCGTCGCAGAAGTCTATTTATCGCTATCCGGTAGGTTTGCTCGCTCATAAAGGCGATTTATGAAGTTCACCTCGGAGCTCACCGATGCGGCCGTCCTCCAAGAGCTGGGCGCGCGCCTGGAGCGCCGACGCATCGACGCCAATCTCACGCAGGCGCAGCTGGCCGAGGAAGCGGGCATCTCCAAACGTACGCTGGAGCGCATCGAGGCCGGACGTCGCACGGACTTCGTCATGCTCGTTCGGGCCCTGCGGGCGCTGAAGCTCGTTGAGGGCCTGGAAAGTCTGCTCTCGGATCGCCCGCAAAGTCCGATCACGCTTCTGAAGCAGAAGGGCCGCGAGCGACAGCGTGTGCGGCGTGCCCGCAGCAAGAGCGGCCGCGGCACGGCTGCGCCCTCAGCTCCCTGGAAGTGGGGCGAATAGACCGTGGCTAGCGTGGCCGAAGTGCGGCTCTGGGGCAGCACGATCGGAGCCGTCTCCCTCGAGGAGGGGGCCCGCATCGCCGCGTTCCAGTATGCCGCTGCCTTTGTGCCGAGCGGGATCCAGATCTCCCCCATCGTGATGCCGCTATCCTCGCAGGTGTACCAGTTTCCCGCGCTCCCCGAGGTCTCCTTCCACGGCCTGCCGGGGCTGCTGGCGGATTCGCTGCCGGACCGGTTCGGTAACGCGCTGATCGACGCGTGGCTCGCCACCCAGGGCCGCCGGCCCGAGAGTTTCAATGCCGTCGAGCGGCTCCGCTACATCGGCGTACGCGGTATGGGCGCACTGCAGTTCGCGCCGGTCCTCGGGCCGCCGCTGCGCGGATCCGTCAAAGTGCGCGTCGATGCCCTCGCGGCGCTGGCATCGCAAGTCCTGACGCATCGCGATTCACTCGAGATCTCCTTTGCAGCCGGGACGCGCCACGAGGGGCTCAAGGAGATCCTGCGCGTAGGCACTTCGGCCGGCGGGGCGCGCGCCAAAGCCATCATCGCCTGGAACCCGCACACCAACGAGGTGCGCTCGGGGCAGGTGAAGGCGCCGCCGGGGTTCGGTTACTGGCTCCTCAAATTCGATGGGGTGAGTGCCAACAAAGACAAGGAGCTCGAGGACCCGCAGGGCTACACGGTAATCGAATACGCGTACGCGCTCATGGCACAGGAGGCCGGCATCGAGATGAGCGAGTGCAGGCTGCTTGAGGAGGGTGGCCGCCGGCACTTCATGACGCGCCGCTTCGATCGGCAAGCCGATGGCGGCAAGCTGCACATGCAATCGCTCGCCGCCCTCGCACATTTTGATTTCCACTCCGCGGGCGCGTACGCCTACGAACAGGCCTTCGCGGTGATCAAGACACTCGGGCTTCCCATGCGGGCGATCGAGCAGCAGTTTCGCCGCATGCTGTTCAACGTAGCCGCACGCAACCAGGATGATCACGTCAAGAACATCGCCTTCCTGATGGACAAAAACGGCGCCTGGTCCTTGTCACCGGCCTTTGACGTGACGTATGCCTACAACCCCCAGGGCGCCTGGACGGCACGTCATCAGATGAGCATTAACGGCAAGACGGAAGGCTTTACGCTCACAGACTTCAAAGCCTGTGCACAGCTCGTCGGGCTCAAACGCGGCCGTGATGAAGAGATGCTCGCCGACGTCATCGGCGCGGTGAAAAACTGGCCCCGCTACGCGCAGCAGGCCGGCGTGCTCGCAGCTGAGCGCGACCGCATCGCGCGCACTCTGAGGTTGCACTTCGCGAAGGAGTAAGTAAGCGCTTCGGCGGTTATATGCGTCCGCGCGCAAACCCTGCCCAAGTGAGGATTGCGCTAGGATGGCGCGCAAATGAGAACAACGATTCCCCGCGCGGATCTGCTCGCGGGCCTGTCGATCGCGGGCCTTCTGCTGCCGGAGGCGGTGGCGTATTCGGGGGTTGCGAACCTGCCGCCGCAGGCGGGCGTGATCGGGCTGTTCGCCGGCCTGCTCTGCTACGGCCTGATCGGCCGCAGCCGCTACGCCATCGTGAGCGCCACGTCCTCCTCGGGTGCCGTGCTCGCCTCTGCAATGCTCGCGCTGGGTGCCACCGATGTCGCGCAGCGGGTGATGTTCGCGTCACTGCTGGTCGTGGGTACCGGCATCGCCTTCACCCTGGCAGGTTCCCTGCGGCTTGGGGCGATCTCGAACCTGATCGCCCGCCCGGTGCTGCGCGGCTATGCCTTTGGCCTGGCGCTCGTGATCGCCGTGAAGCAGTGGCCGCACATCGTGGGCGTGCACACCCAAAGCAGCGGCTTCTTCGCGCTGCTCGCGGAACTTGCGCGCGCCTACCCCGCCTGGCAGTTGCCGAGTCTTGCCTGCGGCCTCACGGGGCTCGCCGGTCTTTTTCTGCTCGAGCGCCTGCCGCGGATTCCTGGCGCGCTGGTCGTCATCGTCGCGAGCATCGCCAGCGCGGGCTGGTTGGCCGCGCACGGCGTCGCACTCACCGGGCCCATCCATCTGGCGCTCACCCCGCCGCACTTTGCCACGCCTGCGGGCGTGCGCTGGCTGCCCGTCGTTGAGTTCAGCCTCGCGTTGATGTTCATCCTGTACGCCGAGTCGTACGGCTCAATCCGCACCTTCGCACTCAAGCACGACGAGGCGGTGCGGCCGAACCGCGACCTCATCGCCCTCGGCGTGGCCAACCTCGTCGCCGGGCTATTTCAGGGCACGCCGGTCGGCGCCGGCTACTCGGGCAGCTCCGCGAACGAGGCCGCGGGCGCGCGCTCGCGCCTCGCCGGACTTGCCGCCGCCGCAGTGGTGCTGCTGCTGGTGCTGCTCTTCCTCAGATGGATCGAGCGCATCCCGGAGCCCGTCTTGGCCGCGATCGTCATTCACGCCGTGAGCAAGTCGCTGCGCCTGAGCGTGTTCCGCAATTACTTCCGCTGGCGGCGCGATCGGCTGATCGTGTTGGCCGCGGTTCTGGCTGTCATGATTTTCGGCGTGTTGAACGGGCTACTGGCTGCGATCGTTTTCAGTCTCGCGATGCTGGTGCGCTCACTCGCCGCGCCGCGCTTGTCGGTGCTCGGTCGTGTCGGCGCGCACGACTATGTCAGTGTGACGCGCTTTCCGGAGGCGGTGACGCGGCCCGACGTGTTGATACTGCGTCCCGAGGAGCTGCTGTTTTTTGCCAACGCCGAGCCGCTGCTGACGCAAGCGCGGGAACGCGTGCTGGCGCAGCCGGCGGTGCGCGTGCTGATCTTAAGTCTCGAGGAGTCACCGGACCTGGACACTACGGCGCTTGAAGCGCTGTCAGAGTTCTGCAGCTGGTTCCGCGCCCGCGGCGGGGAGCTGCGCCTGGCGCGTCTGAAGGAAAATACGCGCGACGCGCTGGCGCGCGCGCAGGTGCCGGCCGGATCGCTCGACTATTCGAGCGTGGACGATGCGGTGCAGGACCGGCACGTACTGCCTGCGCCGCACGCGGCGGCACACTAACGGTTAGGGCGCCGTTTTGGGTGTTTGTCTGACAGCCGCTCAGGCACCTGTTGGGATAGCGTCCCCGGATCGTGTTAACCTTTCGCCTCACCACTAACAGGCGCTCCGGTCGCAGCGGCGTTATGGGCGTGCCACGAAAATAAGACGGCACGTGAACCCGCGCCGCCGCGCACCCTGAAACGTTACGGAAAATTAATATCCGAAGGATCGTGGAGGACACCATGGCGGACAACACCACCTCGGCCGGCGACAATCCCTACACGCAGACGCATGTTGTGCAGGCCGGTGACACACTCTCAAAAATCGCGCAGAAGTACTACGGCGACCCGGCGCTCTACGACAAGATCTTCCAGGCCAACCGTGACGTGCTCAAAGATCCGAATAAGATTTTCCCGGGCCAGAAGCTGAAGATTCCCTAAGACCGATCCCTGGTTGGAAAAACCGCAACAGAGGATGTCGAAAATGAAGAAGCAATTTGTTTGGCTGCTCGCTGCGATGATGAGCGTGCTCATCGTCGGCTGTGCGAACCAGAAGGGGCCGGCCGAGCAGGCGATCGCGGGCGCGGAGACGGCGCTGGCGGCGGTGCGCGACACGGCACAGAAATATGTTCCGGATCAGCTGCAGGCCGTCGATGCGCAGATCGCGAGCGCCAAGGACGCCTTCGCCAAGGGCGACTACAAGGGCGTGCTGGCGGCAGTGCCGGCGATCACCACGGCGATCAGCGGTCTGAAGGATGCGGCGCAGGCCAAGGAAGCCGATGCGCAGGCGGCGATGTCGAAGGCCAAGGACGCCTGGACCTCAATCAGCACCGATACCCCGAAGATGGTTGATGCCATCCAGAGCCGCGTCGGCATCCTCTCCAAGTCGCACCATCTGCCGGCCAACGTGAGCAAGGATGCGCTCGCGGGCGCGAAGTCCGGCCTCGATTCGCTGAAGTCGATGTGGAGCGATGCTCAGAGCGCCGCCGCTTCGGGCGATTACAGCACCGCCATGAGCAAGGCACAGGCCGTCAAGGACAAGGCCAGCCAGATCATGCAGTCCCTCGGGATGAGTTCCTAAGTCACTCGCCGCTCGCGGTTAGCGCCGGCCGTCTTGAGCCTTAGGCTCGAGACGGCCGGTGAGATCGTAGGCATCCGCGCCCACGATCCTGACGTCGGCGAAGTCGCCGGCGCGCAGTTTGCCGGCCGGCTCGATGCGCACGACGCCATCGATTTGCGGCGCATCCGCAGCGCTACGCGCCACGGCACGCCCCGCGGTTACTTCATCCACGAGGACGCGCACTTGCTGTCCGACGCGCGCCCTGAGGCGTCGTGCACTGATGACGGCCGCGCGTTCCATGAAGCGCGCATAGCGCTCCTCCTGGACCTGCGGCGGCACGTGATCGGGCAGCGCATTGGCGCTTGCGCCCTCGACCGGGGAGTACTTAAAGCAGCCGACGCGATCGAGCTCGGCCTCATCGAGCCAGGCGAGGAGCTCCGCGAACTCCGCTTCCGTCTCGCCCGGAAAGCCGACGATGAAGGTGCTGCGCAGCGTGAGCTCGGCGCAGTCACGACGCCAGGCACGGATGCGCGCGAGCGTGTCCACCGCGTGGGCGGGGCGGCGCATGCGCTTGAGCACCGCGGCACTGCCGTGCTGGAAGGGGATGTCCAGATACGGCAGCACCCGCCCCTCGGCCATGAGGGGAATCACGGCATCCACGTGCGGATACGGATAGACGTAGTGCAGCCGCACCCAGACGCCCAGCTCCCCGAGCGCGCGCGCCAGATCGATGAAACGCGTCTGGTACGCGACGCCACGCCACTCACCTGGCGCGTAGCGCAGGTCGGCGCCGTAGGCGCTCGTATCCTGCGAGATCACCAGCAGTTCCTTCACCCCGGCCTGCACGAGTCGTTCGGCTTCGCGCATGACCTCGTCGATGCGGCGACTCGCCAGACGGCCGCGCATCGCCGGAATGATGCAGAAGCTGCAGCGGTTGTTGCAGCCTTCCGCGATCTTCAGGTACGCATAATGCCGCGGCGTCAGACGCACGCCCTGCGGCGGCAGCAGGTCGAAGAACGGCTCATGCAGCGGCGGCAGATGTTCGTGCACCGCCCCGACGACGTCCTCGTAGGCGTGCGGCCCGGTCACTTTGAGCACGCGCGGGTGACGTGCGAGGATGCGCTCGGGCCGCGCGCCGAGGCAGCCGGTGACGATCACGCGCCCGTTCTGTTCCAGGGCTTCGCCGATGGCATCGAGCGATTCATCGACGGCGGCATCGATGAAGCCGCAGGTGTTGACCACCACTACGTCCGCCGCCGCATAGGTCGGGGCGACCTCATACCCCTCGGCGCGCAGCTGCGTGAGGATGCGCTCGGAGTCCACCAGCGCCTTCGGGCAGCCGAGACTCACAAAGCCGACCTTGGGAGCGCGCCGCGCATGGCGTCCCCGCCCCGCCGCTTGCGCGGTCGGGCGGGCTCGGGGGCGGGTCTTCACGGGCGTACGGGGCATGGGGCGGCGGCCTCAACGAGGCCTGGGGAGCCAGAAAGGGCCGCTATGCTAGCCGCGCGAACCCGGCGGCGCCACTTGCCTTGGGATCAGCCGCCGCCGGTGGATGTGGCGGAGTTCATTTGCGCCGGCGGGGGCGCATTTCCCGGCCGCTGGTGCACGCGGTAGAGCGCGTAGAACGCCACCAAGACGATGAGCGGCATCACGAGCCACGGCCACACCGCCGGGCGGCGCTCGCGGGGCCTAGTTGCCATAAATTCCGGTCAGCTCGGCGCTGCCGAGGGCCTGGGCGCGAACTGTGCTCGCGACCAACGCGGCGCTCGCGTCGCTAGGCAGGGCGAGCTTGGCGACCTTCAGGGCATACAGCCGGAAGTGATAATGGTGTGGCGTGCCCGGCGGCGGACAGGGGCCGCCGTAGTCGGAGGTGCCGAAGTCCGAGCGCCCTTGCACGGCCCCGGGCGGCAACGCGCTTTTCTGCGCATCCCCTGCGCCCGCGGGCAGTGAGCTCGTGCTCGCGGGGAGGTTGTAGAGCACCCAGTGCCACCAGCCACTGCCGGCGCCCGCGTCCGGATCGTCTACCAGGAGCGCGAAGCTCCGGGTGCCCTCGGGTGCGTGGCTCCAACTCAGTGCTGGGGAGATGTTGTCGCCCATACAGCCGTAGCGGTTGTAAACCTGGGCGTTGGCGATCCTGGCGCCGGGGGCGATGTCGGCACTGCTCAGAGTGAAGTTCGCGCCGGGCGCGTCAGCCGCTGCTGCCGCGGCCGCCCATACCACGCTCGCGAACCAGGCGCTCGCCCCGCCTAGCGTGCCTCTCATCACCCCTGCTCCTCAGTCGCGAACGCCGTCCGCACCGGCGGAAGCAGTGTGCAGCGCCCGAGGGGCGCAGTGCAAATCAATGCGCGGGGCCGCGCCTGTGGAGGCGGGCCCCGCGCTGCGAGCTTCAGCGGCTAATCAGCTTAGCTGCGGGCCCAGTGGCCCGGCACCATGTGCCAGCTGCCATTGACCGGGCGCCACTCGTGCGCGACCCAGTGATAACCCGGACGCGGCGCTTCCCAGCGCCCCGGATGCCAAGCGTAGTGGCCGCCTTCCCAGAACCAGGCGCCGCCAACCCAGAAGTAGCCGGGCTGCGGGGGGACGCCGACGACTTCATAGCGCACCGGCGGGGGGGCGGTAGTGACCACGACCTCTCCGGGTACCACCACCGCCGCTGGACGCGCCGTGACGACGCAGCCTGAAAGTGCCGCGGCGAGCAACACGCCCGCGACCGCGGCCTTGAGTGAAATAGGTCTCATCATCTGCCTCCTGTTGTTCACGCACCGTGCGTGAACCTACTCGCAAGCAACGCGCGAGATAGGGCGCGAGCATACATATTGGGCAGGGGAATTGAAGGTTACAGTAGCCAGAATGCGAACCGCGTCCGCGAAATCTGTGAGCTTGGGCGCGTTCAGTCGCGGTTCAGGGCCGTCCCGGCAGCGCCCCGCGCAGCGCCACCACATGTTGGATGACGCATGAGCTTCGACCGCGACTACTACCAGCGCTACTATTTCGATCCGCGCACGGCGGTCGCAAGCCGCACCGAGATGCGCGCACGCGCGCGCCTGATCGCAGCCCTTACGCAGCACGCGGGCCTGCCGGTGCGGCGCATTCTCGAGGCCGGCTGTGGCACAGGCATGCTGCGCGCGCCGCTCAAGCGCCTGCTGCCGCAGGCGCAGTACGTCGGACTTGACACGAGCGAGTATCTTTGCCGGCGCTACGGTTGGCAGCACGGTCGCATCGAGGCGTACCGCAGCCGCACGCCGTTTGATCTGGTCATCTGCTACGACGTGTTGCAATACCTCGACGCGCCGGCGGCGGCGCGCGCGCTGAGGAATTTCGCACGCCTGTGCCGCGGCGTGCTGTACTTCAGCGCCCTCACCCGCTACGACCTTCAGCACAACGCCGATCCTGCGCGCACCGATGCCAACGTGTACCTGCGCAGTGCCCACTGGTACCGCAGCCGCCTGCGGCGTCAGTTCCGCGAGGCCGGGCTGGGCTTCTGGCTGCGCCGCGGTGCCCCGCTCATGCTGTGGGAGCTGGAGGCGGATTGAAGTCCCGGCCGCCGAGCTCGGCTGTCGTACAATCCTTCGGGCCGCAGCACGGAGTAATCACATGGCAGGCCACGAGCATCACGCCCTCATTCACTGGGCGCGCGGCAGCGCGCCCTTCACTGACAATCGCTACAGCCGCGGGCACAGCTGGCGTTTCGACGGCGGCGTCGAGGTCCCGGCGTCCTCCTCGCCAAGCGTGCTGCGCGTGCCACTGTCGGTGGAGGCCGCCGTGGATCCGGAGGAGGCGTTCGTGGCGGCACTCTCCAGTTGTCACATGCTGTGGTTTTTGTCACTCGCCGCCGCCGGCGGGTGGCGTGTGGATGACTACAGCGACGATGCGGTGGGAGTCATGGGGCGCAACGCCGCGGGCAAAACCGCCATGCTGCAGGTGACACTGCGGCCGCAGGTTAAGTTTTCCGGTGAGCCTCGGCCCGGGGCCGCCGACATCGAGCGGCTGCACCACCGCGCGCACGAGGAGTGCTTCATTGCGAACTCGGTGACGACGGAGGTGCGCATCGGCGCGCCCGCCGGTGCCTGAGGTGCTCGCCACGTTCCGCGGGCCGGTGCGCGCGCAGCGCGCGGCCGGACCGCTCGGTCTTACCTTGAGCGGTGACACGTGCGAGCGGCCGGGCGTGGCCACGACACTCGCCTTTAGTGCGGCCGCGCCCGCAGATTTCCCCGAGACGCTCGCGGACGCGCTCGTGGAGCGCGTCGCCCCCGGGGAGTACCGCATCACGAGCGCCGCGCGCGAGTGGCGCCTCATCGCCCGCGCGGTACATCTCACCCGCGAGATCGCCCGCGAGTTCTACCGCGCGTTGCCGCCGCGACCGGTGCCCGCCGCCAAACGTTTCGTTCTTCGCATCGTGTTTGCGCTGGCGGCGAGCCGTGCCGGATTTGCTCTGCTGCGCGCCTTGCGGCGCTGAAGGACGTTGAGCCATGCCAAGCCTGCTTTATCTGCTCGGTCTGGGCGTCGGTATCGGCCTCGTGGTCCAGGTGGGCATGAACAGTACGCTGCGCAGCATCCTCGGCAGCCCGATTCTCGCGGCACTCATCAGTTTCGGGGTGGGCTCGCTCGCACTCGCTGGCTTGTGCGCCGTCATGCGCACGCCGCTGCCCGAACGCGCACAGCTCGCGGCGGTGCCGGCCTGGGCGTGGCTCGGCGGCATTCTCGGCGCCTTCTATGTGGCCGCGAGCGTCATCGTCGGTCCGCGCCTGGGCGCGGCGACGCTGCTCGCGCTCGTGGTGCTCGGGCAGCTGGGCACCTCGCTCATCGTCGATCATTTCGGCTGGCTTGGCTTTGCGCAGCACCCGCTCACCCTGATGCGGCTCTCGGGGGCGGCATTACTCTTTGGCGGCGTGCTGCTCATCACGCGCTGAAGGCGTGTTGCCGCGCGAGCGCCTAGGAGCTCGGCGAACGCAGTGACAGGATTTCCACCTCCGGCAGCGGCAGGCGCTGCGTGCCGACCAGGGAGGCGTAGGTCGACACCTGTGCATGAAAGGCGCGGTGCCAGGTGAACTGCTTGAGCACGCGCTCGCGCGCGGCGCTGCCGAGGGCTTCGAGGTCGCGCTCGTAGAGCGCGGCGATCGCCTCCGCCATGCTCGCCGCATCGTGCGGCTCGGCTAGCACGCCGACACTGTCATCGATGAATTCCGGAAAAGCCCCGGCCCGCGCAGCGACCACCGGCCGCCCGCAAGCCATCGCTTCCAGGATCACGAGCCCGAAGGTTTCCTTGGTGCCCGCATGCACCAGCGCATCCGCCGAGGCGATCCAGCCGGCAAGCTCCACGCTATCGCGTCGGTAGGGCAGCATGGTGACGTTGCGGGCCGGGCGCGCCTCGCGTTCACCCCCGATCAGCAGCAGATGATAGGGCGCCCCCAAACGGGCGAATGCCTGCAGCAGCACCGGCAGGTTTTTCTCCTGCGCGAAGCGGCCGGCGTAGATGAGCACACGCGCATCCGCCGGCAGACCGAGGCGCTCGGTTGCCGGTACGCCACGACGCTCGGGGCTGAACACCTGCGCATCCACGCCGAGGGGCTGGTGCACGGCGTGCGCTACGCCGATGTCCTTCAGATACGCGCACATGAGGCGGCTCGGCGCGAACACCACGTCGAAGCGCTCATAGAGGAAGCGCAGGTAACGCTGCATCGCCGGCTCCGACAGCGCGCGGCCGAAGCGCTGCCCGATGATCTGCGGCAGGTTCGAGTGATAGAACGCGGCGAGCGCGATGCCGCGGCGTTGCGCGACGCGCCAGGCGCACCAGGCCGGATGGAAGGCGTCGCCGGCTTCGATGAGCGTGGGTTCGAGCCTCTCGAGCAGCTGCGTCCAGCGGCGCGGGTTCAGCGGCAGCCGGTAGTTGAAGGTGCCGGGAACCGGACAGCCGGGCAGCGTGCAGATGCCGCCGCGTTCGATCGCGCCGTGCTCGCCTGGTACCACGATGGTGTGTTCCCAGGAGGTGTGCGCGCTGAGCCAGGCGTGCTTGGCCGACAGATAGCGCTTAACGCCACCGCTCGTAGGCGAATAAAACAGGGTCGTGTCGACGAGATGCATGGATTCTTGTTTCGGCTTTGCGGCCCCTGCCCAGCCAGCATGCGACCGGGGTGCATTGCACCTTTATGAAGCAGGTGTGTCAAGCGTGGCGGCGTCATGCCAACCGCGCGTAACGGCTCACGCGGCCGGCTTGATGTTGGCGTTCAGACGGAACAGGTTGGTTGGGTCGTAACTTTTCTTAACACTCGCAAGGCGCGCGTAGTTGTCGCCGTACGCCGCGTGCACCCGGCTGTCACGATCATCGGTGTTGGCGAGGTTCACGTAGTTGCCGCGCGTCAGTGGCTCGATCTGCGCCCAGGCATTGCGCACCCACTCGGTGTTGCGTTCCGCATCGGCGCTCGGGATTTTCCAGGCGCCTGCCAGCCCGAGGTTGTGACTCGCGCCGCGGCCCCAGTACGCGGTGGCCTGCGGCGCCACGCGGCTGATTGCGCCGCCCTGGTGCTGCAGCCACACATCGAGCAAGTCCGAGGGCGCCTCTTCCATGAAGCCCACGAGCGCGTCGATGAGTGCGGGCGTCACGCCAAAGATGAGCCCGCCCTTGATGTAGGAGCCGAAATGGCTGAAGCCCGGCGTGTCGGCGCTGCCCTGCAGCTTCACGTACGTGGCCGGCGCCAGAGTGTCCTTGAGGGGCTTACCGAGCTTGCGCAGCGGCGAGAGCACGCGCGGCGCATCGCTCACCGGGCCGCTGTAGCAGACATCAAAGCCCACGGCCTTGCCGAGCTTCTCGTCGGTTTGCAGATCCACATCCACGTACAGCTCATCGGGTGCCGCGGCGATCCACTCGGCGAAGTGCCGCAGCAGCTGACGGCTGCCGGCGAGCGGGAAGAGGATCTCGCCCCCGTACATCTGCGGGTTGATCTCGTGCAGCTGATAAACAAACTCGGTGACGACGCCAAAGTTGCCCCCGCCGCCGCGCAGTGCCCAGAGCAGATCCGGATTCTCACTCGCGCTCGCGCGCCGCCAGCGACCGTCTGCGGTTATGACTTGCGCCTCGAGCAGGTTGTCGCAGGTGAGACCGCAGCGCCGGCCGACGCGCCCCACACCGCCGCCGAGCGTCAGGCCTGCGACACCGGTGTCCGCGACGGTGCCCGCGGTGGTGGCGAGTCCGAAGGCCTGCGCCTCCAGGTCCAGATACCCGAGCAGCGCGCCTGCGCCGACGCGCGCCTGCCGCGCCACCGGATCGACGTCGATGGCGCGCATCGGGGAGACATCGATCATGATGCCGCCGTTGCAGCTGGACTGGCCCGACAGACTGTGGCCGCCACCGTGCACCGCGGTCAAAAGGCTGTGTGTGCCGGCGAAGCTGACGGCACGCATTACATCGGCCGCCCCGGCGCAGCGCACGATCAGTGCGGGCTTGCGATCGATCGCGGCGTTCCACAGCCGCCGTGCGGCATCGTAGCTGCCGTCACCGGGAAGCAGCAGATCCCCGCGCAACCCCGCGCGCAGATCCGCGAGGTCGCCCGGGCTGAGACTTATCGGGCGCCCATCGGCGCTGATGGCTGGCACTTCGGCGGCCGCGGCGCGCGCGCGAGCGTACGGCAGGCACAAAGTGGTGAGCGCGGCAGCCCCGGCGGCGCAGAATTCTCTTCTTTTCATGTGATCTCCGTGCGCGCTACGAGCGTGCTCCTGCGGCGCCCGTGCCGTCAAGCTCAGGGTTGCTGCGGCGCGGCTGTGGCACACTAGCGCGCCGGCGCGGTGTCCGGAGGGCGCTGCCCGCTTGCAACGAAGGAACAGAAGAAGATGAACCAGTTCCTGCGGCGCCTGGTCGTGCTACAGCCCGGTGAAGCGCCGGCGCTGCTGGCGTCGTTTGCGACGCTGCTATGCATGTTCGCGAGCTACACGATCCTGCGCCCGGTGCGCGATGCGCTCGGCATCACCTCGGGACTGGAGAACATTCCCTACCTCTTCTGGGGCGTGTTCGTCGTCATGCTGCTGCTGCAGCCGCTGTATGGGTGGCTCACCTCGCGCTTTCCGCGCTCGGTGTTTCTGCCGTGGGTGTACGGCTTCTTCGCCCTGAACCTGCTCATCTTCTGGGTGTGGTTTCGCGTGCAGGCGGATCACACCTGGATCGCGCGTACCTACTTTGTCTGGGTGAGCGTGTTCAATCTGTTCGTAGTGGCGGCGTTCTGGAGCCTGATGGCGGATGTGTTCACTCGTGAGCAGGCGGGGCGTCTGTTCGGCTTTATCTGGGCGGGCGCGAGCACCGGCGGGCTGCTCGGTCCACTCATCGACCGCAAGCTCGCCCTCCCGCTCGGGGCCATCAATCTCTTACCGCTTTCCGCCGCGCTCTTGCTGCTGTCGCTCTTTTTCATGGCAGTGGTGATCCGCTGGCAGCGCCGGCAGGCCGCGGCGCCCACGGCCGCGAGGCCGCAGGAGGGGGCGCCAGAGGCTCACGGCGGGATCGGCGGCGGCGTGTTCGCCGCCTTCGCGCAGGTGGTGCGTTCGCCCTACCTGCTTGGGATCACGTTGTTCGTGCTGCTCATGACGTGGGTATCGACGTTTTTGTACCTCGAGCAGCAAGCGTTCGTCGCCAAGGCGTTTCATAGCGCGGATGAGCGCACGCACTTTTTTGCCGGCATCGATTTATATGTGCAGGCCGCATCGCTGACGATCCAGTTTCTGCTCTTTGGCCGGCTGTTCAAGTGGTTCGGCATGCGGGCGCTGCTTGCCTCGGTGCCGCTCATCATGACGGCCGGCTACGCGCTCTTCGCGCTCAATCCGGTCTTTATCGTACTGGTCGTCGTGTACGCGGTGCGCCGCGTCGCCGACTACGCCATCACGCGCCCGTGCCGCGACTCGCTGTTTACGGTGGTGAGTCGCGAGGAAAAATACCAGGCCAAGAGCCTCATCGACACGTTCGCCTACCGGGGCGGGGATGCGCTGAGCGGCTCCCTCTACAAGGCGCTGACCGGTGGTTTTGGCGCCAGCCCGAGTGCGATCGGCTGGCTGGGTGCGGGGATTTCGGCCCTGTGGGCCGTCCTGGCGCTCGCCTTGGGACGCGCCTTTCAGCAGCGCGGTCCCAGCGCCCGCGCCAGTCCCTAGGCGGCGCTGGTCTGCGCCTCGCCCCCCGCGCCGTTACGCAGCGCGGCGGCCGCGACGATGATCTCGGCGGCGGTGGCGAAGCGTTCGCCGCGCGGTTTTGCCAGCAGACGCGCGAGGAAGGGCTGGTAGCGCGCCAGATTATCCGGCAGCGTCGGCAGCGCCGAGCTCACGTGTTGCTGCAGCACCTCCATGGCCGTGCCGCCCGTGTAGGGCTTCTGGCCCGTCAGCATCTCGTAGCAGATGACCCCGAGGCTGTAGAAGTCCGAGCGCGCATCGAGGGGCTCCCCGAGTGCTTGCTCCGGACTCATGTAGAGCGGTGAGCCGAGCAGCACTCCGGTGTGGGTGCTGAGGCTGTTGCCGTCGAGAGAGCGGGCGAGCCCGAAGTCGATGAGCGCCACGCCGTCGTTCTCGCGCAGCATGACGTTGGCGGGCTTCAGATCGCGGTGCACCAGGCCCGCCTCGTGCACCACCTGCAGCGCGGCGGCGACCTGCACCAGGTAGTGCAGCGCTTCCGCCTCACTCACGCCGCGCTGGATGCGCGCCTTGAGGTCCCCGCGCGGCAGGTATTCCATCGCCAGGTACTCGAAGCCCCCGTGCACGCCGTAGTCGTAGATCTCCACGACCAGCTGGCTGCGCACCGCCATGATGGCGGTGTATTCGCGCTCGAGGAACTGCCGTCCGGCGGCCTCATCACGTAGCGTCTTGCTCACTTTGAGCGCCACGTTGTGCCCGCGGTGCGCGCTGCTCGCCAGATACACCACCGCCTTTTCCGATTCGCCGATCTTCAGCCGCAGCGTGTATCCGGGGATGACCTCGGCGTTCGCCGCGGCCAACAGCGCCGCCACCCCGGCCGGCTGCAGCGCCTCCCCGGCGCCCGCATCCGCAGCGCCGGCAGCCTCGCCACTGGCGGCGGCGGCCGAAGCCGCGTCCGCGCTCGCGGGCCCGGCGGTAGCGGCCGGATCGGCATTCGCGGCCTGGTTGCGGGAGAGGTTGGCAAGACTCGCCAGGCGCCGCGCGACGCGGCGCTCGACGCGCCGCAGCGCTACGAGCACCGCGGTGCTCAGGCGCTCGGCGGTGAGCAGCCGCTTGGGCAGGTAGTCGACCGCACCGAGCTGCAGCGCCCGCACGGCCGTGAGTTCGTTGCCGTCTTCGGCGAGGGCGATCACGGCAGGACTCGCCGGCTGCTCGCGCAGACGGCGCAACAGCGTCAGCCCGTGCGCGGCCGGATCCTCCGGGCTTGCGCCGAAATTCGCAGCCAGCATCAAAAGATCGCAGTCGCGCCCGGAGAACAGCGAGCACCAGCGCCCGAATTCCTCAAGATTCAGCATGCTCACGCTCGCCTGCGGGCACAGCACATCGAGGTGATGGCGCAGCCATTCCCCGTAGCGCACGTCATCGTCCACCACCAGCACGCGTGCCGGGGGCGCGGTGCGGCGGGCCGTCATGACTTCACCGCGAAGCGCACGCGCACGCGCGCGCGCTGCGTGCTCGCCTCACCGTCGTGCAGCACCGGCTGATAACGCCAGCGGCGCACGGCATCGAGCGCCGCCTGCTCAAATACCCCCACCGGCTGTGCGCCGACGATCGTCACCTCACTCAGGGAACCATCGGTGTTGACCAGAAACTGCACGTCCACCCAGCCGGCGATGCCCCGATCGCTGGCGCTGGCCGGATATTGCGGTGCCACGTAGTGCGTGCGGGTGAGGGCGCTCTCGTTCACGTAGGCGCCATCGGGCGCGGTGGCGCTGGCGGCACCGGCCGCGGCGGCGGGCGGCGGCGCGGGCTGCGCCGCGCTCAGTTCAGCTTCCACGGCGCTGATGCCCGCAGGACTTGCGCCGGCGCTATGCGCCTCGCTGAGCCAGCGGCGCGCGGCCGGATAATCCTGCGCCCGCACGGCGCCGTGCGCCTCATCGAGCAGGCGCGTCTCAAAGGCGGTGCGGGCGGCGAGTGTCGAGGCGGCGGCCGGTTCCGCTTGCGCGAGCTGGCCGAGGTAGTACTTGGCGCTGTCGGCAGCGGGCTCCAAGAGCCGCCCTTGTGCGAGGCGCTGGTTGAAGAGGGATTCCACCTGCGCGAGCGTGTCGGCCTTGGCCGCGCCACGCAGTTGCTGCGCGCTCGCGTGCAAGGTATCCACGTCCGCAGCGTCCGCGCCGGCTTCCGCCGCCGCATTCACCCAGCTGTCCGTCTGGTCGGCGTTGCCGGCGGCCAGTGCCTTGCGAGCCTCGCCCTCAAGGCGCGCGATAAGATCCTGGCGCGCCTGCTGCACGGCCGCATCGTTCGGCGAGAGCGCGCGCGCCGACTCGATGAAGAAGTGCGCGTTCTGTTCGGGGGGCTCAAGCAGCGCGCCACTCGCGAGGGCATCGCGGCCGCGCGCGACGAAGTCGGCGACGCGCTCATCGATCTGCTTCTGCGCGAGCTGCTGGCGGGCCTCGTCCACCAGCGTGGAGCGGTGGCCGCCACGGGTGGCGTCATCAAGCACCGCCAGAGCCGCGCCCACATCGCCGCTGGCGGCGGCGCGCTGCGCCTTGCCGAGCATCGCGCGCTCGCGCTGCGCGCCGATCTGCGCGATGAGGAACCCGACGCGCGGGTGGCTCGGGTTGATGGTGCGCGCCTGATCGGCGAGTTGTTGTGCGGCATCCAGCCGGTGCTCCTGCAGCTGCGCCTCCGCATCCGTCACGAGGCGATCTATGACCTGCTCGAGTCCGTTCACGGCGCGCGGGTCGCGCGCATTGCGGCGCAGCGCCTCGCGGTAAAGGTCAGCCGCACTGGCGCCGGCCGGGCTGACCAGCGCCCCATCCGCGAGCGCTTTGTCGGCGCGCGCCAAGAGATCCTCGAGCGCGGCATCGTTGGCCGCGGCTGCCGCGGTGTTGGCGGCCGCCGGTGCGGCCGGCGGCGGGGTTTCGGTCGCCGGCGGACGCGTGAACAGCCACACGAGCGCGGCCGCAACGCCCAGGACGGCGGTCGCGATCAGACCCCAGCGGCCGCGCCGCGGCGGCAGCGGCGCGGCGGCGGCGGCGCGGCGCCCGCTGCGCGTTTCTTCGTACCGCCGCCAGGCGGCTTCGGCGAAGAGTCGCACCCGCTGCTCAGAGACCGGTTTGTGCAGGAAGCGATGCACCGAGCCGTCGGTGATCTGCGCGGCGAGCGTGCCCTGCTCCTCGGCGGTGCCGGCGACGATCAGCACGAGGTCCGGGAACTGAGTGTGCAGGCGCGCCGTCAGCTGATCGATCGGGGTTGCCACCGCGGCGGAGTCGAGCACTGCGACCCCGGCTTCCTGCGCCATGAGGCTCGCGGCCAGATCGATTTCCGAGCCGGCGGCGTGCACGGTGTGCGCGGGCGCGGAGATCTTGCGCAGCGTCGCGAGGAAGCGCTCATCCTGGGTGAGTGCGATGAGGGGCGGGGGAACGGGTGCAAACAGCCCACGCGCGATGCCTTGCGGCACCGTTCCCTTGGAAGGCTGCGCTG
The DNA here is from genome assembly GCA_963850955.1 of uncultured Pseudomonadota bacterium. GTDB lineage: Bacteria > Pseudomonadota > Gammaproteobacteria > Steroidobacterales > Steroidobacteraceae > 13-2-20CM-66-19. The sequence goes on along the minus strand of CAWKMW010000004.1, from coordinate 591,253 downwards.
GGGTACTGAGCACGACTGTCACAATGGAAAACCCGCCCGACGGCCTTGGAGCCTGGCCGCTCGAGCCACGATGACGCAAGCCGCGCAGCCTGTCGCTAACGGGCGCCGGATTCTGTGAAACTGATCATCATGTGAGGCAGGGGGGTTCCCGGAGGGTGCCGGGGGTCACCGGGTCGCATGTGAATCGGTCGGCAAAAACCCCAAAAAACGTGCGCCCGTCGCGACCGATGCGACATGTTCTGCCGTGGCTGGCGCGCGCGCTGCCGTCTAGTCGCGTGGCAAGAGAAAGCGTGCGCCGTTGTAGGAGAGCACCGCCCCTTCGGGGGTAATGCCCTCCACGCGCACGCCCTCGGGAAGCGAGTCGCCCTCGCGCAGCTTGTGCATGTTGATCATGACAAAACGTTCCTCGGGGCGCGCCGCGTAGACGTGCAGGTCAAGACGCAGCTGCGGGAGGCTGGTGCCGCTGCTCGCCGCCCAGTCCTGGTAGAGCGGCACGCCGTCGGCGGTGCCGCGGCGCACGTGCGTGCTCAGGGGCGCGGCGATCGGCTCGGCGGCCGGCGCGAGGTCTTCGGGATTTTGCTCCTCCGCGCTGTTGTTGGGCTGCGTGGCCACGACTGCGGGCACGTTCACCGCGCTCGCGGGGACTGCGGTCACCGCCGCAGCTGGGGGCGGTGAGGCCGGCGCGACACTGGCCGGCGGCGCGGCGGCCGGCAGCGCTGCGCTCACGGCGCTGGCGGGCAGCGGGGCCGGGGCGGGATGGCTTGTCGCGGTATCGAGCGCGGCGTCGGCGTGCGCCGCCGGGTGTCGCAGCAGCATCCAGGCGAGGATTACGAGGTTGACGGCCAGCAGCAGCGCGACCGCGACTGCCCACAGCGGCAGACGCGTGCGCCGCGGCGCCACCTTCACTTCGAACAGCGCCGGCCCGCCTTGCCGCTGACGGTCGCTTTCGGATTTCTTCAGTGCGTCGAGGATGAACGACATGGCTCAAGTGCCGTGGTGGGTTTCGATGGCAGACAGCAAGGGCGTACCCGGGGTCGCCACCGCACTGGCGAGCGCAATCTGCGTTTGCACGCCGGCGATGCCGTCCACCGCCAGCTGATGCGCGCGCTGAAAATCGCGCACCTGCGCGGTGAGGTCGGCATCGAACACGTCGCTTACCGGCGTAGCGGCGCCGCCGCCGCCGCGCAGGTGTTCCAGGCTCTGGCGCAGCCAGCGCACTTGCTCTCCGCGCATGCCGGCGGACAGGGGCTTGACGGGTGAATTGGCCGGCCGCCACAGCATCACGAAGTCTCCCAGCCAGTAGCGTGACAGCTCCCCGAGGCCGACGCTGTGGACACCGCCCAAGTCGAGGCGCGCCGCATCGTCGGTAAGCGCGCTGAGCACCACCTGGTGGCTCGCGCCGCTGCTGTCGGTGAGCAGCAGTATCGCAGGGTGGTTGTAAAGACGCAGCTGCCCGAAGGAACCGCGTTCGGCGATGCACTCGAGTCCTTGCTGCTGGGCCTGGGTGCAAGGATCGATCGTGCTCGCCTGGTATTTCGCGCCCCACAGACCAAAGAGCTTGCCGAAGGCGCCGTCGGTGTCAGTTTCCGCCGCGTGCGCCTTGAGCAGCTCCGCGAGCGGCGGCGTTGGCGCGGCCGCAGCCCCCGCTGCGGGCGCGTTCTGCGGCGCAGCGACCGCGGGCACCGCAGCGGCCGCCTCTCCCGGCGCGGTCTGCGTGAGCTGCGGCGCGGCGTGGCGGCTCCAGGGCTCGAAGTGCCACAGCGCCATGAGACCTGCGAGGAGCGCCGCGGCGAGGCCCGCGGTGAGTGCCCAGGGGAGCCAGTGCGGCGTGAACTGCCGGCCGAACACTTCGGCGGCGGCATTGCGCACCAGGGGGGTGGTCACGCGGTGCCGGTCGAGCGAGTAGGCCCCGAGCAGCGCCCGGTCGCAGATCACGTTGATGACGCGCGGCACGCCCTGGGAGAGGCGGAACACCTCGCTCAGCGCCTGGGGGCTGAAGATGTCGTTCGTGGCTCCGGCGACGCGCAGACGGTGACGCACGTAGGCGGTGGTCTCATCGCGCGACAGCGGATTTAAGTGATAGCGGCCGGTGACGCGCTGCGCGAGCTGCCGCAGCTCGTTGCGCCCGAGGAGCTCGCGCAGTTCCGGCTGGCCGATGAGGATGATCTGCAGGAGTTTTTGCGTGTTGGTTTCAAGGTTGGTGAGCAGGCGCACCTGCTCGAGCACCTCGGGGGAGAGGTTCTGTGCCTCATCCACCACCAGCACCACACGGCGCCCGGCGGCGTGGGCCCGCAGCAGGTAGTGACTGAGGATGTCCACCAGGTCCTTGAGGCTCTCGAGCGAGGCGTCCGGCACGCCGATACCGAGCTCCTCGCAGATGGTGAGCAGGAACTCCGCCGGGGTCATCTTGGGGTTGAGGATCAGCGCGATCTCGGCGTTCTTTGGCGTCTGCGCCAAGAGCGAGCGCACGATGGTCGTCTTGCCCGTGCCGACCTCACCGGTGAGCTGCACGAAGCCGCCGGCCTCGTTGATGCCGTACAGCAGGTGCGCCAAGGCCTCCGCGTGCCGCTCGCTCAGATACAGATAGCGCGGATCCGGGGTGATCGCGAACGGCTTTTCGTTGAGGCCGAAGAAGGTCAGGTACATGCGGCGATGCTACTCGATGGTGTTACCGCGCCGCAGTGCCCGCGTGCCGAAGCGCGCCCGGGCTTCCTCCAGCGTGGCATCCACACGGCTTTGCGGGCGCGCATCCTCGAACAAACCGAGCTGCGCGGCGGGGGTCAGCTCAGTGAGGACCACGCCCAGCAGCCGAAGTTTCGCACCGGGGTTCCCTGCGAGCCACCGGGTGAGCAGCTCCGCGGATACCCCGGCGATGGCGCGGCCCTCGCAGGTGGGGGGCGCCACCGCGCGCTGGCGCGTGAAAGTGGTGAAATCCCCACGCCGGATCTTCACCCCGATGCAGCCGGCCGTGAGCTCGCGTGCGCGCAGACGGCTTGCCGCCAGATCCGCCAGGCGGGCGAGCTGGCGCTGCAGCACGCGCGGCTCACCGATATCCGTCTCGAAGGTGTCTTCCGCGCTCAGGGACTTCTCGTCCAGGTCCGGCTGCACCGGCCGTTCGTCGATGCCGGAGGCGCGTTCGCGGATCCAGGCCGAGTAGCGGCCGAAAAGCGGCCACAGCAAGGCGTCCGGGGCGCTGCGCAGCTCCCCGAGGGTGCCGATGCCGACCGCCTCAACCCGGGCGCCGGTCTTGCGTCCGAGACCGGGGAGCTTGCGCACCGAGAGCGGATCGAGCGTCGCGCGCAGCGACTGCGCCGTCACGACGGTGAGGCCGTCGGGTTTGTGCAGATCGGAGGCGATCTTGGCGACCAGCTTGTTTGAGGCGACCCCCACCGAGGCGGTAAGTCCGGTGAGCTCGCAGATGCGGCGCTTGATGCGCTGCGCGATCTCGAACGCGCCGCCGAGCAGGGCTTGGCTTGCGGTGACATCGAGGAACGCCTCATCGAGCGACAGCCCCTCAACGAGCGGGGTGATCTCGTGAAAGACGCCGAACACCGTGCGCGAGACCTCCTGGTAGCGCGGCATGCGCGGCCGCACGCAGCGCGCGTGCGGGCACTTCTGCAGGGCGGTGCGCATCGGCATCGCCGAGTGCACGCCAAAAGCGCGCACCTCGTAGCTCGCCGCCGCCACCACGCCGCGCGCGCCCTCCCAGCCGACGATGACCGGCTGGCCCTTGAGGGAGGGGTCATCGTGCTGTTCGACGGAGGCGTAGAACGCATCCATGTCGACATGCAAGACGGCACGCGTCATGGGCATCGGGGCTGCGCTTACGGCAACACCGTGATGGTGATCTTCGCCGAGAGCACGGGCGGGCGGTGCGGGATGTGGCTCTGATCCGCCAGCAGCAGCTGCAGCGTGTGTTTGCCCGGGGCGAGGTGGAGCGTCGTCTCCGTTTGCCCCTTGCCAAAGTGCACGATCTTGTCCGTCGCCGGCAGCGGCGCACTTAAGTCCGCGGGCGCATCGGTGTCGATGAGCAGGTGATGGTGGCCGGTGTTATCGAACTTCACGCCCGCCGGGGCAATGCCCATGCCCTTTAAGCCAAACTGCACCAGCACCGGGGCGTGCACCCGCGCGCCGTCTTTGGGACTGATGATGTAGACCTCGGCGCCCGGCGGTGCGGGCGTGCGCTCCTGCGCGAAGACGAACGTGGCGCCAAGTACGAGCAGCGCGATGATCACGGTACGCATGGCAGACTCCTTCACTCACAGCATGATTGCGCTATAGACACTGGTGAGCGCGAGCATCAGCGCGGCGAACACCAGGTAAAAGAACGACAACAGCATGAGCTTGCTCACCGTCAGCGCGCGCCCTTGCTGGTAGACCACGCGCATCGAACGGTACATATACCAGACAAAATACAGGAAGGTCGCGAACTTCAGCACCGGCAGCCGCTGGGTGAGCCCCGACAGCAGCAGCCCCAAGCTCGCCACCAGGAACACGAACGCGTGGTTGTGCACGAATAAGAGCAGGTGCTCCACGTAGTAGTGCCGCGGCCACCAGTACATGAGCATCATGAGGCCGGCGAGCAGCGGCAGGAAGATGAACATGGCGCGCGGAACGTTGTGCAGGAACTGCGCCTGCAGCTCGCGGCCATTGTCGATGACGCTCTTGCGGCAGGCCTGACGGAAGAGCGGCTGCAGCGTTTTCGCGGCGGGGCCGTTGTAGTTGGTATCGGCGCAGACGCGATCGGCGCGCTGCGCGGGGGTTTCCCCGGGGCGCGGTGTAGCCACGCTCGCCACCGCGTCGTTGACGGTGTTGGCGGGAAGCGCCTTGCTGCGGCTGGGATGCTCGTCATCGATCGACAGCACCGTGAAGCGGCTGTGTACCGCGTTCGCCACCAGGAAGAACGCCAGCGAGAGCACGAGGTATAGCCGCACCGGGGGCAGGTAGCGTGCCCGGCGCCCGCCGAGGAACTCGTGCGTGAGGTGCCCGGGCTTGAACAACAGCGCCCAGAGCGTGCGCCACACGCGGGAGTCTGCGTGCGTGAGGTCCTCGGTGGCGATCTGCGAGAAGTGCCACAGCGAGTGCACCGGCGCATCGCGGCGCTGACCGCAGGCGCCACAGTAGCGCTGGCTCACCTCGTTGCCGCAGTTCTCGCAGCGCTCCAGCGGCGGCACGGGCAGTGCCGCCGGCACCTGTGGCGGCGTGGTGGCAAGCGGCACCGAGGTATTCATGCCACGTGCGCGCTAGACCTCGTAGCCGCTTGCGCCTGGGTGCCGAACGCCTGCGGCTCGAAGTCATCCACGTTGATCAGATCCATCACCTTGCGATCATAGTCACGCAGCGCTGCGGCTTCGGTTTCCGAGATGAGTCCGATGGCGAGCCCCTGCTGGATGCGTCCGGGCAGATCAAGCGCCGTCACCCGGCCGGTCTTGACGCCCTCGACACGAATGCGCTTCTCCAAGGGCTCCAGCTGCACGGCGAGCAGCAGCGCTTCCTGCAGCAGGCCGAGCGGATTGGTGGGCTCGAGCGTGCGGTAGGCGAACTCCCCGAGCCGCTCGCGCGCCGTGGTGGGGCTCGTCACGAGTGCTGCCACGCGGCGGGCGAGCCGATCGCCCGGCGCCGAGTAGACCCGTCCGCGCGGAAAGATCAGCAGGCGCATCGCGCCGGCGAGGAAGGCGTTCGGGAAATTGCGCAGAAAGCCATGCAGCTGCTCCTGCGCGTTGTAGAGCAGATGGCGGCACGCCCATTCGAGCATCGGCAGATCCTCTTCCTGGCGTCCCTGGTTCTCGTGGTGTTTGAGCACCATCGAGGCCAGATACAGGCAGGAGAGCACATCGCCCAAGCGCGCGGACAGGTTCTCCTTCTTCTTCAGGTAGCCACCCAGAGTGAGCATCGCCACGTCCACCGCGAAGGCGAAGGAGGCGCTGAAGCGCACGACGTGCTGGTAGTAGCGGGCCGTGGCGCCTTGCACCGGCGCGCGCGTGAAGCGCGCGTGGGTTAAGGCCATGATGAAAGAGCGCACGGCGTTTGAGAGGGTGAAGCCGATGTGCCCGAAGAGCGCGCGGTCGAACTCAGCGACGCCGCGCGTGCGATCGGGGTTGCGCGCGGCGGTCATCTCGCGCAGCACGAACGGGTGGCAGCGGATCGCCCCCTGACCGAAGATGATGAGGTTGCGGGTGAGAAGATTCGCACCCTCCACCGTGATCGCTACCGGCACGACCTCGTAGCCGCGGCCCAGATAGTTCTTGGGACCCAGGCAGATGCCCTTGCCGCCGTGCACGTCCATGGCGTCGTTGGCCACGAGCCGGCCCATCTCGGTGACGTGGTACTTGAGAATGCCCGAGGGCACCGAGGGGCGCTCGCCGCCGTCGATGGCGCCGGCGGTGACCGAGCGCGCCGCGTCCATCGCGTAGGTGAGGCCCACCATGCGCGCGATCACCGTCTCCACACCCTCGAATTTGCCCACCGGCATGTTGAACTGGGTGCGGATGCGCGCATAGGCGCCCGTCGCCCACACGGCCGCCTTCGCCCCGCCGGTGGTGTTGGAGGGCAGCGAGATGCAGCGCCCGACCGAGAGCTGCTCGACCAGCATGCGCCAGCCGCTGCCGGCCATCTTTGCACCGCCGATGATGAAATCCAGCGGCACGAATACGTCCTTTCCCTGGATGGGCCCATTCTGGAAAGGAATGTTAAGCGGGAAGTGACGCCGCCCGATCGTGACCCCGGGGGTGTTGCGCGGGATGAGCGCGCAGGTGATGCCCAGGTCGCTCTTCTCGCCCAGGAGCTTCTCCGGATCGAACATGCGAAAAGCGAGCCCGATGACCGTCGCCACCGGGGCGAGGGTGATGTAACGCTTGGAGAAGTTCAACCGCAGCCCGAGCACCTCGCGCTCCTGGTAGCTGCCGTGGCACACGATGCCCGTATCCGGAATCGAGCCCGCGTCCGAGCCGGCGCGCGGCCCGGTGAGCGCAAAGCACGGCACCTCCTCCCCGCGCGCCAGGCGCGGCAGGTAATAGTTCTTCTGCTCCTCGGTGCCGTAGTGATGCAGTAACTCGGCGGGCCCGAGGGAGTTGGGAACGGCTACGGTGGAAGAGGCAGTGGCGCTGCGGCTGGCGATCTTGGCGAGCACGCACGAGTGAGCGTACGCGGAGAACTCCAGCCCGCCGTACTTTTTGGGGATGATCATCGCGAAGAAGCCGCGCTCTTTTAGAAAATCCCACACCTGCGGCGGCAGGTCACCGCGCTCATGTGTGATGTTCCAGTCATCGAGCATGCGGCACAGCTCCTCGCAGGGCCCGGCAAGAAAGGCCTGCTCCTCAGCCGAGAGCGCCGGAGGTTTCGCACCGAGCAGCTTCTCCCAGCGCGGCGCGCCGGTGAACAGTTCCCCGTCCCACCACACGGTGCCCGCCTCGAGGGCCTCCTTCTCAGTCTGCGACATCGAGGGCAGGAGCCGCAGATACGCGCGCATGAACGGACGGGTGATGAGGGCCTTGCGCAGCGGGCGCAGGTTGAGCAGCCACAGCGCGGCGAGCAAGAGCCACAGAAATCCCTTCCAGATGCCGGCCGGCATGCCGGCGCTGCCGAAGAGCGTGTAGGCGGCCAAGAGCAGCGTGAAGGTCGCCGTGAAAGTCAGGAGCGACAGGCGGCGGTAGGCGAGGAACAGCACCGCGGCGATGAACAGCAGCGTGATCACACCGCCGATCTGCGTGACCGCGAAGGCCGCCGCCACCACCAGGATCAGCGTGACGATCGCACCCAACATGGCATCATCCTTTCGTCCGCGCGCGCCGCTGCGACTATAGCGGCCCCGCGCCGGGCAAGATACGTGTCAGCCGAGCAGGCTCTTCACCCCATCGCGCTCCTCAAGTAGCTCTGCGTGGGTCGCGTCCATGCGCTTGCGGCTGAACTCATCGATCGTAAGTCCCGCAACGATCTGGTACTCGCCGTTTCTCACCGTTACCGGATAGGAGTAGATGACACCGGCGGGGATGTCGTAGCTGCCATCGGCGGGCACCGCCATGCTCACCCAGTCACCCGCAGCGGTGCCGTGGAACCAGGTGTGCACGTGATCGATCGCGGCCGAGGCGGCTGAGGCGGCCGAGGAGGAACCGCGCGCCTTGATGACGGCGGCACCGCGCTGCTGCACGGTCGGGATGAAGCTCTGCTCGATCCACTCGCGCGTGAGGAGTGAGACGGCGCTCTTGCCGTGCACCTGCGCGTGCGTCAGGTCCGGATACTGAGTGGCCGAGTGGTTGCCCCAGATCGTCATGCGGTGGATGTCGGTGACGTGGGCGCCGGTCTTCTCGGCGAGCTGCCAGAGCGCGCGGTTGTGATCCAGGCGCGTCATGGCGGTGAAGTTGCGTGCGTCCAGATCGGGCGCATTGGCGCGCGCGATGAGCGCGTTGGTGTTGGCGGGGTTGCCGACCACCAGCACCTTCACATCGCGCCGCGCGGCCTCGTTGAGCGCCTTGCCCTGCGCGGAAAAAATCTGCGCGTTCGCCAACAGCAGATCCTTGCGTTCCATGCCCGGACCGCGCGGCCGCGCCCCGACGAGCATCGCCACCTGACAGTCGCGGAAGGCGCGCTTCGCCTCATCGGTCGCGATGACGGTGTTGAGCGTCGCGAAGGCACAGTCATTGAGTTCCATCACGACGCCAGCGAGTGCCGGCAAGGCGGCCGGCACCTCGAGCAGGTGCAGATTCACGGGCGTCTCACTCCCGAGGAGGGCTCCGGAGGCGACGCGGAAGGCGAGCGCGTAGCCGATCTGGCCGGCCGCGCCGGTGATCGCGACGTTGACGGGGGCTTTCATGGTGGGGGTCTTCTTCCTGCGGCGAACAGAGCCCGGAATTCTAGCGTGCGCGCCCGGGCTTGCCCCGCCGCCTCAAATCCCACCCGGGGACGCACCTCCAGGGGAGGGCCCGGGGCACGCCCCCAGGCCCCCCGAGAACCTCTTTAGCGGCTCTTCCGCCCCCGTCCGGGGGCGGGAACGCTCCCCAAAATAATTGGGTGAGGTAGCTTGACACTTAAGTAGTGTTCTACTAGAGTACAACACCAAGGAAGGCAACCGGCCCGGCCCCAAGCCCTTCCGAGGCAGATAGATCGAAGTAGACCCCACAAGGAGATGACCATGAACACCTTCGCCAACACTTTGTATCGTGACGTTACCTGCGCCGCCGCCGCCATCCTCATCACTGCGGTGCTCGGCATGAGCTTCGTCGCCTCCACCGCCGTGCCCCCGGGCACGCACGTCCCGGCCGTTCGCACACTCGGTGTGGAGCCTCAGCACGCGTGGTTCGGGCAGCCCGAGCCGGCCGTTTTGGTAGATTAGTCGGCTATTCCCCCGTCACAGGCACCGTGTCAACGATCATGGACCCGCAGTGGGATGACAGCCTGCCGATCTACCGGCAACTGCGCGACCGGGTGGTAGCGATGATCCTTGAGGGCGTCCTCAAGGAAGGTGACCCGCTACCCTCGGTCCGCAATGTCGCCGCGGACTTCAGGGTCAACCCCCTCACCGTGCTCAAAGGCTACCAGCAGCTCGTGGACGAGCAGCTGGTGGAGAAGCGGCGCGGGCTGGGGATGTTCGTGAGCCCCGGGGCTCGCAAGGCGCTGCTAAAGGATGAGCGCCAGCGGTTTCTGGACGAGGAGTGGCCCAAGGTCTACGCCACCATCCAGCGCCTGGGACTGACTCCGGATGAACTGCAGCGCGCGGGCGCCGCGGCGCCGGCCACACCGTGGCCCGCCTCGGGTGCCCCTGCCGCTTCGCAAGGTGAAAAAGATGACAGCAGTAATTGAAGCGCGCGGACTCGCCAAGCACTTCGGCGCGACGCAGGCGCTCGCGGGCGTGAGCTTCCACATCGACGCCGGACGCATCGTGGGTTTGATCGGCCCGAACGGGGCCGGCAAGACCACCGCTCTTAAGGCGATCTTGGGACTGACGCCCTTCAACGGCGATCTGAAGGTGCTCGGCCTTGACCCGCGCACGCACCGCGATGAGCTGATGCGCGACGTGTGCTTCATGGCCGATGTTGCGGTACTGCCGCGCTGGATGCGCGTGAGCCAGGCGCTCGAGTACTGCAGCGGTGTGCACCCGCGCTTTGACCGCGAGCGCGCGCAGACTTTCCTGCGCAAGACCGATATTCAGATGAAGAGCCGCGTGCGCGAGCTCTCCAAGGGCATGGTGACGCAGCTACACCTGGCGCTGATCCTCGCCATCGACGCCAAACTGCTGGTGCTCGATGAGCCGACGCTGGGTCTTGATCTGCTCTATCGGCGCCAGTTCTACGACACGCTGCTCAATGATTACTTCGACAAGGACCGCACCATTCTTCTGACCACCCACCAGGTGGAAGAGGTGGAGAACCTCTTCACCGATGTGATTTTTATCAACCACGGCCAGCTGGCACTGGCCACCTCAGTGGAAGAGCTCGGCAGTCAATATCTGCAGCTGAACGTGAGCGCCGACGCCGCAGCGCGCGCGCGCGCGTTGAAGCCCTTCTACGAACGCGAGGTGTTCGGTCGGGTCGCCATGTTCTTCGAGGGACGCTCCGCTGCGGAGCTTGCCCCGCTCGGTGAGCTGCGCACGCCCTCGATCGCCGACCTGTTCGTCGCCAAGATGCAGGGGACGCTGAAGTCATGAACACCGAAACGGTCGACCTGAGTGGGACCGCCGCCCCCGTGAGCACCGCGCGCAGTATCGGCACGCGCCAAACGCTCATCACCCTGGTGCGGCGGGAATTCTGGGAGCACGCCGCCCTCTGGCGCGTGCCGCTGATCGTGGCCGCATTGCTGGCGGTCTCGACGCTCTTCGCCTGGCGTATCGAGGTGAATGGCGCGCACCTGCACGCGCTCGATGACTCCGCGCGCATCGTCGTGCTCAACATGAGCCAGTCGATGTTCGCCCTGCTCATCTACCTCTCAGCCTCAATCGTCGTGACGTTCTACGCCCTCGATTGCCTGTATGCAGAGCGTAAGGACCGCAGCATTCTTTTCTGGAAGTCACTGCCGGTCTCGGATGGGTTGACCGTGCTCTCCAAGTTCCTGGTCGCCACGGTGATCGTGCCGCTCGGGGTGTTTGTGCTGGCGATCGCCAGTCACCTCGTGGCACTGATCATCTGGGAGTTGCGCGTGGCGAGCGGTGGTGTGCCCGACGTGGTGATCTGGGACACCGTCGCCTGGCTGCGCGGCGCGCTCGTCATCCTGCTGTGCCTCATCCTGAGTTCGCTCTGGTATGCCCCCCTCGTCGCCGCCTCCATGCTCTTGTCCGCCTGGCTCAAGCGCGGCCCGATCCTGTGGGCATTCCTCGGACCCTTCCTGCTGTGGCTGCTGGAGCTGATCGTGTTCCACACCTTTTACACCTGGCACTTCATTCAGTACCGCGCCACGGGGATCTGGCACATCCTGGGGACCCGGGACGGTCATTCAGTCATGAATGAGCACATGCGGCTGCTGAGCGATCTGAACTGGGGTGCGGCTTTCAGCAGCGCGGGACTGTGGCTCGGCGTGCTGGCCGCCGCGATCCTGCTGTATGTCACCGCCCGCGTGCGCCGCTACCGCGACGACACCTGAAGAGCGGCTCTGCCCGGGTCTGGGATTCGCGCCCCGGCTAACGCCAGCCAGAGCGCTGCGCGGTACGCCGCGGGAGTTGCAACCCCACGCTGTGCGCACGCGCTCGTGCCGCGATGCGAAAAAGCAGCAAAGCAGGAAATGGCGGATTTGCTGAGGTAGACTTTTTCCGCCGCGGCGTATTAAGCCTTAGAAGAGCGATGCCGGGGCGTCCGATCGAGCGTGTTAGTCAGCGCCATCAGCCGATGGCGATTGGCCCGGCAGCCCCCGCCAATGATTAAATGCGGTCCAGCCAAGGAGTCCCTATGTTCCAGACCAAGCACGACCTGCCGCTGGGCACCCGCACCCACATAATGAAGTTGCTGCACGAACGGCGCTGAAAGTCTCAGAGCCCCCATCAGCATGGTCGCCGAGGTCCGGCGTAGCGCAGAGGGTCTGGAGCTAACGCTGACCGGCGCGTGGGGTGCGCGCGAGTTCGACACCCTCGAGGCGCAACTGGCGGCCGTCGACGTGCAGTCGGTGCGGCGCGTACAGATTGACACGCGAGCGCTCACCGCGCTCGATCTCACCGGCGCCTGGGCGCTGCATCAGTTCATTGCGCGCGCGCGCGCCGCCGGTGCCGAGGTGAGCTTCCGGGGCGCCGCCCCCGAGCAGCTGCGCCTGCTCGATGAGACGCTCAAGCAAGCCGAGAAGGGCGTCGAGGCCGGCCCGCCGCCGCCGCCGGCCGCGCCGCCGCACGGCCCCGTCATGCATTTGTTGATCGACGTCGGCCGGCACGCCGTGCATTTCGGCCGCAACCTCGAGCACGGACTTGCGTTTCTCGGTCAGGCGAGCCTCACCGCGCTCTTCAGCGTCGCCCGCCCGAAGCACCTGCGTCCGACCTCTATCGCCCGCCACATCTACGACACCGGCATCACCGCGCTGCCGATCGTCGCCCTCATTGCCTTTCTCATCAGCGCGATCATTGCCTACATGAGCGCACGGCAGCTGCGCGGGCTCGGTGCCGACATCTACGTCGCAGATCTCGTGACCATCGGCGTGTTGCGTGAGTTGGGCGTGCTGCTCACGGCCATCATCGTTGCCGGCCGCTCCGGGAGCGCCTTCGCCGCCGAGCTTGGTTCGATGAAGCTCAACCAGGAGGTCGATGCCTTGATTGCCACCGGCGTCGATCCGTTCGAGGTGCTGGTGGTGCCGCGGATCATCGGACTGACCATCGCACTGCCCCTGCTCACGGTGGTGGCCGATCTGGTCGGGCTCGCCGGCGGCGCGGTGCTATGCCATTTCCTGCTCGACATGCCGTTCAGCCAGTACATCGGCCGCGTCAATGATGCGATTTCGGACACGACCTTCTGGGTGGGCATCATCAAGGCGCCGGTGTTCGCGCTGCTGATCGCCACGGCGGGCTGCTACCGCGGCCTGCAAGTGCGCTCTTCCGCCCGCGAGCTTGGACACCTGGTCACGGTCGCCGTGGTGCAGGCGATCTTCTTCGTCATCCTGGCGGATGCGCTGTTCGCGGTGCTCTTCCTGGAGATGGACATCTGATGGTCCCGGCCGTTGAGGTGCAGGGGCTCGTCAACCGCTTCGGCACGCAGGTGGTGCACGACGGACTGGACATGCAGGTCATGCCCGACGAGGTATTCGGCATCGTCGGCGGCTCGGGCACGGGTAAGTCGGTGCTGCTGCGCACGATCCTCGGGCTGCAGCGCCCGCAGGCGGGCGTCGTGCGCATCGACGGCCACGACATCACGCAGATGACGCAAGTGCAGCTGCGCACCGTAAAGTCGCACTACGGGGTGAGTTTCCAGTCCGGGGCGCTGTACTCGGGCCTGACGGTGAAGGAGAACATCCAGCTGCCGATGCTCGAGTACCTTAAGCTCAGCGAACGCGCGCTCGAGGATCTGGCGCTGCTGAAGATCTGTCTGGTCGGGCTGTCGCCGCTGGCGGCGGACAAGTACCCGTCCGAGCTCTCCGGGGGCATGGTGAAGCGCGCCGCGCTCGCCCGGGCGCTCGCTCTGGACCCCAACCTGTTGTTTCTGGATGAACCGACCTCGGGGCTGGATCCGATCGGCGCGGCCGCCTTTGATGACCTAGTGCTGTATCTGCAGAAGGAGCTGAAGCTGACTATCGTCATGATCACGCACGATCTGGACAGTATCTTCCGTACCTGCAATCGTGTCGGGGTGATCGTGGATGGGCGCATGATATCGGACACTTTGGAACGCATCGTCGACAACCCTAACCCGTGGATCCAGGAGTACTTTCACGGCGAGCGGGCGCGCGCGCGCCTGGAAGCACTGCAGCATGGAGCGTGAGGCCAATTATGCTGCCGTGGGCGCGTTCGTGCTGCTCACTGCGCTCGCCGCGGCGTTGTTCGTCTACTGGTACTCCGGCACCCGCGATCACCGCGACTACGACCGCTACGAGATCTACTTCACCGGCAGCGTCAGCGGCCTGGATAAGGGTGCCAGCGTGCGCTATCTGGGCGTTGGCGTCGGGCGCGTCTACAACATTCGCGTCGATCCGCGCGACTCAGGGCGCGTGGAGGTGATCGTCGACATCGATTCCACCACGCCGATCTCGGAGCACACGGTCGCGGAGCTGCAGCTGCAGGGCGTAACGGGACTCTTGTACATCGATCTGATTGAAGACCGCGAGAACAAGCGCACCGCGCCGGCGATCGCGGGCCTGAAGTACCCGGTGATCCGCTCAGCACCATCGCGCTTTGACGTGTTCCTCTCGAGCCTGCCGGAGCTCGTGTCCGGCGCCAACGATGTCGTCAAGCGCGCCAACCGGCTCTTCGATGAGGATAACCTCAAGGCCGTGACGCACGCACTCGCCAACCTCGAGAGCGCCAGCCGCGGCCTGCCGCAGACCGAACGAGACCTCGACGCGCTGGTGAGCGAGGCGCGGGCAGCCACGGCGGAACTGGGCGCGGCGGCCAAGGGCGCGCGCGGGCTGATCAGCGCGGTGGGCCCGGACGTCGAGCAGGCCACGCAGCGCCTGCGCACGGTCGCCGATCATCTGGCGCTCGCCAGCGATCAGCTGAACTCGATCCTTGCGGAGAACCGCAAGGACATACGCTCCTTCACGCGCGACGGGCTGCCGGAGATCGAGCGCTTCGTGCGCGAAGGCCGGGCCGCGGCCGCGGACATCCGCGCACTTTCGAACAGTCTGCGCGAGGACCCCACGCAGCTGCTCTATCAGCCCGCCGAGCGCGGCGTGGAGATTCCGCGGTGAACCTGACGCGCAGCGTGCGCGGCGGCGTGCTGCTCGTGGTGCTGCTCGTGGGCGGCTGTACGGGACTGTTCCACAGCAGCGCTGCGCCCGAGCAGATCTACTACCTGCGCGCACCGGTACCGGGCAACGCTGCGCCCGGCGCATCTGCGGACGTCTCGGTGCGGGTGGGGCACCCCCTGGCTGATCCGGGGCTCGACACCGCGCACATCATGCTGCGCGAGCCTGATCACCGCATGAGCTTCTACGCCGGCAGCCGCTGGCCGGCGCCGACGCCGGATGTGGTCGCTGCGCTCGCCGTGCAGACCCTGCGCGACTCGGGTAACTGGAGCTCGGTGGAGGACTCCGCGAGCCCCTTTCCGTCCGACTACCTGCTGCAGATCACAGTGCGACGCTTTGATGCCGACTACAGCGCGGAGGGCTCCGCTCCGGAGGTGCACGTGCAGTTTGATTGCATCATCGGGCGGCGCGAAGGGCGCGACGTCGTCGGCAGTTTTGTAGCCTCCGCCAGCGCGCCGGCCACGGCCAACCGGCGCGCGGAGGTCGTGGGTGCCTTCGAGCAGGCGGTCGGGAGCGCCCTCGAGGCGCTGCGCCAGCAGGCGCTGCAGGCGGTGCGCAGCGATGCCGAACACGCCGCTCAGAACGCTACAAGTCCGGCACCCTCCAAGAGCCTGCACAGCCAGTAGTCCGCCTGCGAGGGGTCGGCGAAGCTGGCGAAATCAGCGGTGTATTCGATGCCCAGTGCCGCGCGGTTGCTCCACAGCGTGTCGAAGTACTCAAGGGTCTGCTGCGCGAGGGGGGCATCGCGCGTCAGCCCGACGCCCAAATCGGCATTGAGGTCATAGTCGGCGAGACTGCGGCGCGTGAAGTTCGCCGATCCGACGAGCAGCCACAGCCGCTCGGCACCGTAGACCATGGCGAGCGCGCTGTGGAAGCGCTCCCCGTGGGTGCGATACCAGCGCACGCGGATCGCACCGGCACTGCGCGACACAAGTTCACTCGCGAGCGGCTGGTTGGGGAGTCCCGAGGGGGTGGTGGTGGTGGCATCCTCGTTCGGATCCAGTATCAATCGCACGCGCACCCCGCGTCGCGCGGCCTCAAGCAACGCTTCGATCACGCCGCGGTCGGCGAGCTTAAACAGCGCGAAATCGACGAAGTCGCCCTTGACCGCCGCGCCCACCTGCCCGAGCAGCTCGCGGCGGATCGCCCCCTCGGTCAGCACTTGCACGCGTGCCTGCGTGGCCGTGGGCTCGGCCGGCGCGACGGCATCGCAGGCGGAGGCGGCATTGGCGGGCGGCCCGAACGCGGCCGTATCGCCGTGCCAGCCGGAAAAGCGGGCAATCGCCAGCTCACTCGCCAGCAGCGTGCGCACGCTCCCGCCACCGAAGCGCAGCGCGGTGTTGGACCACGCGCTTTGCCGGTCGACAGGACTCGCCGAGCCCACGAGCGCGGCGAGCGCGCCGCGTCCGTCGTCGGCGATGATGACACGCCGATGGTTGGCCTTGAAATTCAGTTCCCGTGCCAGCGTCCCCAGCCCCCCGGGCGGCCCGCCCCACCAGTGCAGCGTGAGGCGCCACAGGCTCGAATACATGAAGTTCGGGTCGCGCAGCGCATCAAGGTTCGTGCGCACCACGGCGACGCCCGCCGCGCGCAACAGCTCAAACTGCGGCGAGGGCGCCGCGCCGTAACGCTCGTTCACCGGGTCGGTGATGAACAGCACCCGAAGCGCAGGGTGCAGGCGGCGCTGCTCGAGCAGCGCGTCGGTAAGTTCCGCGGCGACGCGCCGCTGCGGGCTCGCGTCGGCGGCATCGGCGCTGAGCAGCTGGTAGTCGAGCACGATGAACTCACGCGCCCCATGCACCAGACGCAGCATCTCATCAAGAATGTCCTGGCTGAACACCGCGCGCCCGTAGGCATCCGCCGCGGTGATGTCGGCGATGAAGCTCACCTCCTGCGTCGTCACCGTGCACACCGCCGAGGCGGTGTGCATGCCCGGCGGCAGGGACTTGTGCGTCTGCCAGGCGGCGGTGGCGATCCAGGCGGCGCCGGCGCTCAGGCCCAGGATGCGCCCCCAGCGCACGCTCATGAGGCGCGCTCCTCGAGCGCCGTCATCACCACGAGCCAGCGCTCCTCGAGCGCGGCGATCTCGTGCGCAAGTTCGCCGTGGCGCAGCGCCAGCTGCCGCTGCTCCTCAGCCGGGCGCGCCGCGTAGGTGGCCGGGTCCGCAAGCGCCGCTTCGATGTCGAGACGCTCGCCTGCCAGCGCGCTGAGCTGGCTCTCGAGCCGCTGCTGCTCACCGCGCAGTGGACTCAGGCGCTGGCGGGCCTCCGCTTCCAGGCGCCGCTGCGTGCGGCGCGACGGAGCGGCGCTGCCCGCAGTCGTGGCCGGCGCGGGTGTGCGGTTGGCGTTGAGCCAGGCGGCATAGTCCTCCAGGTCCCCCTCGAAGGGCGTGAGCGCCCCGTTGGCGATCAGCACGAAGCGGTCACAAGCGCCGCGCAGGAGGGCGCGATCGTGCGACACGACCACGACCGCGCCCGGGAATTCCTGCAGCGCCAGCAACAGGGTGTGCCGCATGGAAAGATCAAGATGGTTGGTGGGCTCATCGAGCAACAGCAGATTTGGCCGGCGCGCCACCAGGATCGCGAGCGCCAGACGTGAGCGCTCGCCGCCGGAGAAGTTCGCCGTGGGCTCAAAGACGCGCGCGCCGCTGAAGCCGAAGCGGCCGAGATGGTCGCGCTGCTGCTGCGGCGTCCAGGCGGTTACCGCGGCGCCGCCGCGTCGCGTGAGCTCCGCGATGGCCGAGCCGCCGCCGTCGAGCTGTTCAAGTTCCAGCTGCGCGAAGAAGCCGCTCGCAAGGTCCGGGGCAGCCGTGCGCGTGCCGCCGCTGGGCGCAAGCTCACCGGCGAGCACGCGCATGAGGGTGGACTTGCCGGCGCCATTGCGGCCGAGCACTCCCAGGCGCTCGCCCGGATTTAAACTTAACGAGACCTCGTGCAGCACGCGCCGCGCCGCGTAGCCGGCGCTCAGCTTTTCCAAGGTCACGAGCGGGCGCGGCAGTTTGCGTGGCGCGGCGAACTCCCACTCGAAATCCGCATCGGTGTGCACCGCGGCCAGCTCTCCTAAGCGCGCCAGCCACTTCAGGCGGCTTTGCACCTGGCGCGCCTTGCTCGCCTGGGCGCGAAAGCGGCGCACGAAGCTCTCGATATGGGCCGCTTCCCGGGTCTGCTTGGCCTGCAGTGCCGCGGTGCGCTCGGCGTGTGCGGCGTGCTGCGTTTCAAAGGCGCTGTAGTTGCCGGCGTAGGCTTTGAGCCGTACGCCCTCGATATGCAGGATGCGCGTCACGATGCGATCGAGGAATTCGCGATCGTGCGAGACCAGGATGAGCGTGCCGCGGTAGGCGCGCAGCCACTCCTCGAGCCACAGCAGCGCATCAAGGTCGAGGTGATTGGTCGGCTCATCGAGCAACAGCAGCTCGGAGCGGCGCATTAGCGCGCGCGCGAGGTTGGCGCGCATGCGCAGGCCACCGGAGAAGGCGCGCAGCGGGCGCTCCAGATCGGCCGGGTCAAAGCCTAAGCCTGCGGCCAACTGCGCCGCGCGGCTGCGCGCGCCGTAGCCTTCGAGCGCCTCGTAGCGCGCGTGCAGCACCGCCTCGTGCGTGCCGTCCTCGCGTGCACGCGCTGCGGCGAGTTGCGCCTGCACGGCACACAGCTCCTCATCGCCCGCGAGGATGTACTCGCACAGCGGGGTGTCCGTGTCGGGCAGTTCCTGTGCGACCGCGGCGATCGTAAGATTCGGCGGCGCGGCGTACTCGCCGGCATCCACGCTGAGCTCGCCGCGAATCAGCGCGAGCAGCGTCGACTTGCCGCAGCCGTTGCGGCCGATGATGCCGATCTTCTCGGCGCGAAAGACGGTAACCGTGGCCTCATCGAGCAGCACCTGGGTGCCGCGGCGGACGCGCGCGTTGGCAAGAGTAAGCAATCGGCTTCAGGCCGAGCGCGGAGCGGCCTCGTCGCTGGAGCGCAGCAGGTGGCCGAAGGGTGCCGGCCCCTGCGCCTGGTGCGCAAGCAGCGCGAGCAACTCTTCCGCCGTGCACGGCTCGCCAAAGAGGCGGCCCTGTCCGTAATTGCAGCCGTTGGTGCGCAGGAACTCGAGCTGGGCCTGCGACTCGACCCCTTCGGCGATGACCTCGATGCCGAGGCTTCGCCCCATCTCAATGATCGTGCGCACAATCGTGGCATCGTTGGCGTCCTCGGTCGCGTCGCGCACGAAGGACTGGTCGATCTTGAGGGTGCCGATGGGGAACTGCTGCAGCGCCGAGAGCGAGGAGTAGCCGGTGCCGAAGTCATCGATCGACAGGTGCAGCCCCATGGCGTACAGCTCATCGAGCAGCCGCACAGTGCGCTGCGGATCGGCCATCAGCGTGGTCTCCGTGATCTCAAGTTCGAAGGCGGTCGGTGAGACGTGGTGGCGTCGGAACACGGAGCGGCAGCGCAGGATGAAGCTCGCCTGACGCAGCTGCTTCAGTGACAGATTGAGCGAGATACGCCCGGGATCCCCGCCTTCCTTTTGCATCCGGCGGTAATCAAGACACACGCGGTTCAGCACCCACTCGCCGATGTCCAGGATGAGATTGGTCTCCTCGGCGAGCGGGATGAACTGCGAGGGCGGAATATCGCCGTGGCCCGGCAGGCGCCAGCGCAACAGTGCCTCGGCGCCGATGATGCGGCCGTTGCGCAGATCAACCTTCGGCTGGTATTTGATATCGAGTTCGTCGCGCTCCAGGGCGCGGCGCAGCTTGCTCTTGAGCATGAGCCGCTCGACGGCCGCGGCGTTCATCTCCGGGGAGTAGAAGGCGAAGGTGTTGCCGCCGTTTTGCTTGGAGTAGTACATGGCCGCGTCGGCGTTGCGCAGCAGATCGATGACGTTCTCGGCGTCGCGCGGACAGAAGGCGATGCCGATGCTGGCGGTGAGAAACACCTCGTGCTGATTCAGCTGAAACGGCCGGCTGACCTCGGTCAAGAGCGAGCGCGCCAGTTGCGCGATTGGCCCGCGGTTATCCGCGTCCGCCGGCAGCCCGTCGACGAAGAGCGCGAACTCATCCCCGGCGAGGCGTCCAACCACGGTTTCCTTGGGCAAGGAGTGCGTCAGACGCTCGGCGAGTACCTCCAGGACCCGATCGCCCGCGCCGTGACCGAAGGTGTCGTTCACCTCCTTGAAGCGGTCCATGTCCAGGTACAGCGCCGCCACCACCTGGCCGCTGCGCAGGGCGCGCGCGATGGTCTGCTGCAGCACGTGATGGAACTGCATGCGGTTGGGAATTTTGGTCAAGGCATCGTAACGGGCAAGATAGCGAATGCGGCGTTCGGCGCGCTTGCGATCGGTGATGTTGCGCGCCACGAAAATGTTGCCCTGGAACTGCGGATCGTCGCTGTCGATGCGCGAGCCGGTGAAGGACACGGGGATCGTCTGGCCGCTGCGCGTGCGCACGACGGTCTCGCGCGTTTCCTGCGCCGCCTGCAGCAGGTCAAAGTCTTCACGCTCGCGCTCATCGAGCACCGCGAGAATGCCCTTGCCGAGCAACTCCTCCTCAGCGTAGCCCAGGAGTTTGCAGGCGGCCGCGTTCGCAATCTTGATCACCCCGTCCGGGGAGGTGACGAACACCGCATCGGTCATGCTGTTGAGCACGCTGTGCAGGTAGCTTTTGTTGATGGTCGACTGGCGCAGCCGGCCGCGCATGCGCTCGAGGGCCTGCTCGAGTTCCCCGAGGGCATCATCGCCGCGCACCTCGACCGGGCGGGTGTAATCGCCCTGTCCGATGCGCTCGGCGCTCTTGATGAGCGAGGCAACCGGACGCTGCAGCTGTCCGATGGCGCGCCAGGCGAAGACCCCAGCGAGCGCCGCGCCGACGCCTGCGAGCGCAAGCCCGAGGAGCCAGGTGAGGCGCGTGCGTTGGGCGTTGGCCGCCTCGAGGCGCCCGCCGACACTCACCGCGGCCACCGGCGCGGCTTGCTCGAGCGTGAGCGTGAGGTCTGCGAAAGTCGTCGGGGTGGCCGCCCCGGGAATGTTCTCGACATAGGTGCGCACCGGCGCACTCGCCTGGGCGGTGAGCGCAGCGCTCGCGGGCGCCTCGGCGCGCTGCCACCGATACAGGCTCTTGCCGGTGTCGTCCGTGACGCTGATCGCGGCCACCGTCGGGTTGTCCAAGAACGGCTGCAGCCGGCGCAGCATGCCGCGCTCATCCCCGGCCCGCACGACACCGGCGATCGAGTCGGCGGCGTGCGCCGCGAGGCTTTGGGCCCGCGCCTGCAGCTCCGGGGTAACGCGCTCGCGCGCGCTTTGCTCGGCGAGCGCCCCGAGGGTGCGGGTATCCGCATCGTGACGGACCAGGAACAGGCTGATGACCACCGCCGCGGCGAACAGCACCAGCACAAAGGCGGTAGCGGAGTACTTGAGCTTGAAGCTGGCGGCGGTCACGTGCGACGTCGCCGCGGGAGGCACTTTGACCCGCTGGCGGCTGATCCCCTTACTTATGAGGGATTGATCTTAACCGCCGCTTAAGCCTCAAGGCTACCGACTTCAGGCCCCCGACCACACGCGCTTGATGTGCCCCAGCATCAGGCCGCGCATGGTGCCCATAGGATCCGGGGTGGCCGCGAAGATCGGCGGACGGCGGCGCAGCAGCTGCCAGCTCTCGCTGCGCAGAATCTGGCGCAGGTACTCGACGTTGCGGTCGATGGCCTCAAGGTAGGGGTTGCTGCCGCCGTAGAGGGTTTCCAGGTACCGATAGGCGCCGCGGAAATCCCGGTCGAGGCGCTTGGCCCGCACGTCGGCGATGAAGTCAGGCGTCTGGCGCAGCAGATCGAGCCCCGAGGCGTACTTAACCTGGGGATTGCCATCGCTGAAGGGCAGCGCGACGCCCCCGAGCACGAACTCCGCGTACAGCCGGTCGCGGCATTTCTCGAGGTAACAGCGATCGGCGATCTGGGCGATCATGTCGGCCGTGCCCAGCAGGTGCCCCACCATTATGTCGCGTGGATCGGCCACCTGCGCTTCGATGCGCGCGAAGGGCACCTCGTAGCCGGTGAAGTGAACGATCTGGGTAGCGACCGGGACCCACTCCGCGAAGCCGAGCACCGGCAGATATTCCTCAAGAAAGCGTGCGCCGCGCGAGACATGGGTGCGCGTGAATTCTGCGCCGTTGCGCGAGTCGCGGTCATCGCTGCGGCGCAGGTAGCCGACATCGTGGAACAGTCCCGTGAGGACACCGACGGTGGCGCGGGCGCCGCCCAGGCGCCGCGGCTCCTCGTGCTGGCGCTCGTAGCCAACGAGCAGGCGCGCGAGCGCGAGGGTGATGTCGAGGGAATGCTGACGGTCGTGGTACACGGTGTCCACGCCATGGAAGCCTTCCACCTCGCCGGCAAAGAGCCGCTCGAAGTGCTCGAAGGCGCGCGTCAGGGGCTCGGTCGAGAGCTGTGGCCAGGTCGGTCGGAAGAGCGCCTCAACGGCCGCGAGCACCGCCGCGGGCGAGCTCACCTGCACGCTGTCGGTCACGTCGAAATCACTGCGCCGGGTTTTGCTCATTGTGTACGAGATCGTGACGGATAGCGCGTTGGCCCATCCCCTGAGGGGCGCAAGCGGCGGCTTGAAGCGGAGTCTAGGCAGTTCATACCGGGCCCTACCGCGACACGGCGCACACTTTGCCCGCGAAGATTACCCGTTTATTGTCACCCCGGCAGCCATCCCTCGGGCGGCGACACAAGAGCGTAAGCGCGCTGTGACGGGCGCCGGCCCGCGAGGCACCCGCTGGCGACGCGCGCTCCAAGAGCCCCCTCAGTAGATCTTAAGACCGCCGTACTTTTTGCGGATGGTGCGATCGAGCATGCGCCAGCCGAGCGCAAAGCCGAGCGCGAGCGCCAGGAGCGTCGCCCCGCCCACCCACGGCCACAGGCGGCGCGGGGCCGTATCGGGGGCGCTGAAGAGTGCACCGGATGCGCTCGCCACCGGATCTTCCGCCGCCGCAGGGGCGGCCGGGGCGGGGGTGCGCATGCTGGCGGCAGCGCTCGCCTCGGCCTGCAGGCGACTCACCTCCGCCTTAAGACGCGTCAGCTCCGCCTCGCTTTGCTGCAGGCGCGGGCGCAGGGGCTCATCGCCCGAAAGATAGATGGCGCGCAGCCAGCCGTCCTTGCCGTCGGGCAGACGCACGTGCACCGCTTCGCCCGCCCGCTCGATCAGCTCCACGCGATCCCCGCTCTTGAGCGTGCCGATGCGCTCGCCGCTGCCATCGGCGGTGCTGCTGACGCTCACCACCACCTGCTCGACGACGTACAGCGTGTCAGCTGCGCGCGCGCGTGCCGAGAGCGCCAGGAGCGCGAGTGCGACGAAGGCGGCGGGGTGAATGCGCGGCACGCTCAGATGCCGCGGCGCGCTGCGCCGAGGATGCCATGCTGCTTCAAAAGAGCGCGCACGTCGGGTCGGCGGCCGCGAAACTCGATGAAGGCATCGAGCGCATCGCGGCTGCCGCCGCGACTGAGGATCGCATCAAGAAAGCGTTGCGCAGTCGGGCGATCAAAAACACCGCTCTCCTCAAACGCCGCGAAGGCATCCGCTGCCAGCACCTCGGCCCACTTGTAGCTGTAATAGCCGGCCGCATAGCCGCCGGCAAATATGTGGCCGAAGCTGTTGGGAAACCGATTCCATTCCGGCACCGGCAGCACCGCCACCTCGCTGCGCACCTCGCGCAGGATCTCGAGGATGCGACCGCCGCGCTCGGGGGAGTACTCGGTATGCATGCGAAAGTCGAACAGCGCGAACTCCAGCTGCCGCATCATCTGCAGGCCGGCGTGGAAGCTGCGCGTCGCGATGAGCCGCGCCTGCTGCTCGGCCGGCAGCGCCTGCCCGCTCTCGAAGTGACCGGAGATGCGCTGTAGCACCTCCGGGTGCCAGGCGTAGTTCTCCAGAAACTGGCTCGGCAGCTCCACCGCATCCCAGGCGACGCCGTTGATCCCGGCGATGCTCGGGTAGTCGACGCGCGTGAGCAGGTGATGCAGGCCGTGGCCGAACTCGTGAAAGAGCGTGAGCACGTCATCGTGCGTGAGCAGTGCCGGGCGTTCCTGCCCCGGGGGCAGGAAGTTGCACACAAGGTAAGCCACCGGCAGCGCTGCACCGCTCGAGAGGCGCTTACGTCCGACGCATTCGTCCATCCAGGCGCCGCTGCGCTTGTTGGGCCGCGCGTACGCGTCCAGGTAAAAACTGCCCACCGCCTCGCCGCGCAGGTTCTCGATGTCGAACAGGCGCGCATCCGGATGCCACACGGGGGCGCCCGCACGCTCGCGGATGCGCACACCGAAGAGCCGTTGCGCGACTTCGAACAGCCCGGCGAGCACGCGCGGCAGCGGGAAGTACGGCCGCAACTCCTCCTGCGACACGCAAAATAGCTGCCGCTGCAGCCGCTCGGCGTAGAAGGCGACGTCCCAGGCGGCGAGCTTGCGTGCGGCGAAGCGCTCCAGCTCGGCGAACTCCGCCTGCGCGGCGCTGCGTGCGGCGCCGGCGAGCTCGTGCAGGAACTTCAGCACCTCATCGACGCTGTGCGCCATGCGCGTGGCGAGCGCGTACTCGGCGTAATTCTTGAAATCCAGCAACCGCGCGGCTTCGTGGCGACGCCTGAGGATCTCCTCCATGACCGTGGAATTGTCCCAGCGGCCCGCGTTCGGACCGCGGTCCGAAGCGCGCGTGGTCCAGGCCTCGTAGAAGGCCCGCCGCAGGGGCTCCGACTCCGCATCGGTCACGACGGCCACGTAGGTCGGCTGATCCAGACTCAGTACCCAGCCGGGCAGCGCGCGCTCCATGGCACGCGCGCGCGCCTGCTCGATCAGCATCTCGTTCAGTCCCCGCAGCTGCGCGGCGTCGGTGACGTGCCAGGTCCAGTTGTTGGTGGCATCGAGGACGTTTTCTTCGAACTTCGCCTGCAGCTGCGTGAGCTCGAGCATCGCGGTCTTGAAGCGCTCCTTGCGCTCCGTGGGCAGCCCGACACCGGCCAGGCGGAAGTCGCGCACGCGGTGCTCGAGCAGCTGGCGCTGCACCGGCGCCAGGTGCGCGCCCTGCTGCTCGGCCACCGTGCGATAGGCGCGAAACAGCGGCTCGCTCTGGGCAAGATCGGTGTGGTAGGCGGACAGCAGCGGCAGGCAGGCGTTGTAACCGGCGCGCAGGGCATCGGAGTTGAGCACCGCGTTCAGGTGGCTCACCGGCGACCAGGTGCGCGAGGTGCGGTGGTGCAGCTCTTCCATCGGCTCGACCACCGAAGCGAAGGTCGGCTCGGAGAGGGTCGCAAGTTCCTCGATGCGCGCGCGGTGCTCCGAGAGCAGCTCGCGCACCGCCGGTTCGACGTGCTCGGGACGGATCTTCAGGAACTGGGGCAGCGGTTCCTGGCCAAGTAACGGGTTTTCCATGCACTTCCACTGGTCTGGAAGCGCCATTGTAGCGGCCCGGCGGCAGCGCGGGGTTTTCGCCTCTCGAACTCACGCGGCGGGACCTCATATAACATGACCCTGCGCCCCCGCGGCAGCTGAGGGTCTATGAGCGAGAAATTCGACTTCGCGGTGATCGGTGGCGGCAGCGGCGGGCTGGCCGCCGCACAGCGCGCGGCAGAGTACGGCGCCAAGGTCGTCCTGATCGAGTCCGGCCCCCTGGGGGGTACCTGCGTGAACGTCGGCTGCGTACCGAAGAAGATCATGTGGAACGCGGCGGAACTGGGGGGCGCGCTGCACGATGCGCCCGGCTACGGCTTTCAGCTGCAAGTGTCGGGCAACGACTGGGGACACCTCAAGGCCGGGCGCGATGCCTACGTGCACCGGCTGAACGGGATTTACGCGGCCAACCTTGCCAAGCGCGATGTCGAGCTGGTGCGCGCGCGCGCAAGCTTTCTTGATCAGCACAGCCTGCGCGCGGGCGCCCGCACCCTTAAGGCCGAGCACATCCTCATCGCCACCGGCGGACGGCCGCTGCTGCCGCCGATTCCCGGGGCACAACTCGGCATCACCTCGGATGGGTTCTTTGCGCTGCCGGCGCGGCCGCAGCGCGTCGCGGTGGCGGGCAGCAGTTACATCGCCGTGGAACTCGCCGGTATCTTCTCGGGCCTGGGGTCCGAGACCACCCTGATCCTGCGCGGCGAGGCGGTGCTGAGGGGCTTCGATGCCATGCTCGGGGAAGCCACGCTCGCTAACCTGCGCGCCCGCGGCGTTAAGGTCCTGACCGGGGTCGTGCCGGGGCGCCTCGAGCGCGCCGCCGACGGGACGCTGCAACCGCAGGCAGCCGACGGGCGCCGGCTCGGACTCTTTGACGCTCTGGTGTGGGCCATCGGGCGAGTAGCCGCGGTGGAGGATCTGGGCCTGGCTAAGGCGGGCGTCGCGCTCACGGAGCGCGGCTTTGTCCGCACCGACAAGTTTCAGACGACGAGCGCGCCGCAGATCTATGCGGTCGGGGATGTCACCGGTCGCGTGCAGCTCACGCCGGTGGCGATCGCGGCCGGCCGGCGCCTGGCGGACCGCCTGTTCGGTGGCCAGCCCGAGCGGCATCTGGATTACGAGAACATCCCGACGGTGATCTTCGGTCATCCGCCGATCGGCACCGTGGGACTTACCGAGCAGGCGGCGCTCGAGCGTTATGGAGCTGCGAACGTCAGCGTCTTTCGCTCAAGCTTCGTGCCGCTGTATCACGCTCTGACGCCCGAGAAGGTGCGCGTGGAGATGAAACTGGTGACACACGGTCCCGAGCAGCGCATCGTCGGGCTGCACGTCGTGGGGCAGGGCGCGGATGAGATGCTGCAGGGCTTCGCGGTGGCGCTGCGCATGGGCGCGACCAAGAAAGACTTCGATGACACCGTGGCGATTCACCCGACCAGCGCGGAAGAATTCGTCACCTTGCGCTGACGTATCAGAGGTAGGCGCCGCCGGCGCGCTCGCGCAGCGCATCGAGCACGCGGGCTGTGGAGGGCCGCACGCCGCGCCACAACCGGAAAGACTCCGCGGCCTGCTCGACCAGCATTCCCAGTCCCTGCAGCGCGCGCGCACAGCCCTGCGCGGCCGCCCAGCGCACGAACGCGGTGGCCGATTTGCCGTAGGCGAGGTCATAGCACACGGTCTGCGGCCCGATCACGCCCGCCGGCAAGGGCGGTATCTCGCCCGAGAGGCTCGCGGAGGTGGCGTTGATGATCAGATCAAAGGGCGCAGCTTCCACATCCTCGAAACCGACGCCTTGCGTCGTGCCAAGATCCGAGAACGCCGCGGCGAGCGCTGCGGCCCGCTCGGGCGTGCGGTTGGCGATCACCACCAGGGTGGGTTCAAGGCCCAGAATCGGCGCCAGCACGCCGCGCGTGGCGCCGCCGGCGCCGATCATGAGTAGCCGCCGATGCGTGATGACGAGCCCGAGGTTGTCGCACAGGTCACGCACCAATCCTGCCCCGTCGGTGTTGTCACCGAGGATGCCGTCGCCTTTGACCGCGAGCGTGTTGACGGCAGCGGCGTGCGCGGCGCGCGCGGTGAGCTCGTGCGCGACCTCGACCGCGGCGATCTTGTGCGGCAGGGTGATGTTGAGTCCGCGGCCCCCCTGCGCGAAGAAATCCGCCACCCGCTCGGGGAACTCCTCGGGCCTCACGTCAAAGGCGCGGTAAGTCATCTCCTGGCTGGTCTCGCGGGCGAACAGGCCATGGATGAAGGGCGACAGGCTGTGATTGACCGGATGGCCAAAGACCCCGTACTGCTCGGCAACCGTGCTCATTGCGCCGATTCTGACAGCATCCGGGCGCTGCTGCCCGCGTCCGCGCTGCTGCGCAGCGTCGCGAGCAGCTCCGGCAGCCACACCTGCATGCGCTCGAGAATCAGGTGGGGCGGGTTCACGATGAGAAGTCCCGACCCGTTCAATGCCACACGCGAGTCGCGCGGGAACAGCCACAGTTCGCTGGCGAGGGTGGGCACGGCGAGCGTGCGCGCGCAGCCGGCCTGCCAGGCACTGCTCGTGCGCTCATCCTTGATCGGGTACCACGCCACCTGCACGCCGGTCGGAAAGCGGCGCAAGCCCTCCGCGAGCGCCGCGCTCACCCGTGAAAACTCCTGCGGCTCCTCGTAAGGCGGGTCGATGAAGGTGAGGCCGCGCCGTTCCGGGGGTGGCAGCCACGCCTTGAGGCGCTGGAAGCCGTCGCCGCGCTCCACACGCACCTGGGCAAGCGCTGCGCCGCGCGCGTGGGCCAAAGCTGCCACCGACTCCTCGAGGCCATGCGCCGCGGCGCCCTCAAGCTCGATGAGCACCGCCCGATCCTGGGGCCGCAGCGCGCCGAGCGCCAGAAGCGGGGAGCCGGCGTACAGGTGCCGCTGCTGCAGTTGCTCGCGTAACGCGGCGAGCGCGCTCGCGTAGGCGCGCAGCTCCGGTGCCTCGTGCGAAGAGAGTGCCAGGCGACCGATGCCGCCGGCGGCTTCGGCGGTGAGACTGGACAGATCGTAACTGCCGCGGCCGGCATGCGTATCGAGATAGAAGAATTCCTTGTCTTTCTTTTTCAGCGCGCCGATGAGCGCGAGCAGCGTCACGTGCTTGTGCACGTCGGCGAAGTTGCCGGCGTGATAGCTGTGTCGGTACTTCATCGCGGACCGGGCCCGAGCGCGGTCGGCGCGCCGCGCGGGCTACTTCAGGCGCCGTGCGCGCGCGGTGGCCGCGCCGGCAGCGCCGCGTGTCTTGGCAGCACTCGTCTTGCGCGCGCTCTTGGTGCGCGCCTTGCGCGATCGCGTCGCGCTGCGCGGCGTGCCGTGTGTCGGCGGCGCCGTCGTGGCGCGAACGGTGGCCGGGGCACGCACTGCGGCAAGGGCGGCACTCTTGCCGTGCGCCGCAGCACGCGTGGCCTTCTTGGCGTGAGTTGCGGCCTTGGGCGGCTTCGCCGGCGCGGCGGCAGGGGCTTCGGCGGCCGCACTGGCCGCGGCGGGTGCGGCCTTCTTGCGACCCCAGCGCCCGAAGCGACCGCGCTCCGGAGCGGCCGCCAGCATCGTGCGGCACTCCTCGAGGCTCAGGCTCTTCGGATCGCGCTCCTTGGGGATCTTGGCGTTCTTTTTCTTGTCGGTGATGTACGGCCCGTAGCGGCCGTTCAACACCTGGATGCCCGCATCGGGGAAGTCCTGAATGAGGCGGCTGGCATCGGCCTCCTGCTTCAGGCGAATGACTTCGCGGGCGCGCTCGAGCGTCACCGTGTACGGATCGTCTTCCTTGAGCGAGGCGTACTTGCTGCCGTACTTCACGTACGGACCAAAACGACCGACGTTGGCGATGATCGTTTCGCCGGCCTCGGTCTGCCCGAGGGTGCGCGGCAGTTTGAACAGCTCCATGGCATCGGCGAAGGTGATGTGATCCATCTTCTGTCCCGGACGCAGCCCTGCGAAGCGCGGCTTCTCCTCATCGTCCTTGGTGCCGATCTGTACGAAGGGGCCGAAGCGGCCCATGCGCACCGTCATGGGCTTGCCGGTGGCCGGGTCCTTGCCCAGTTCGCGCGCCTGCGCGACCTGCTCGCGCGTCACCGTGCGCTCGATCTTTTCGACCTGGTGGATGAAGGGCTTCCAGAACTTCTCCAGCGGCACCGTCCAGTCCTCTTCCCCGCGCGACACCGCGTCCAGCTCATCTTCCATGGCGGCCGTGAAGCCGTACTCCACGTAGCGGTGAAAGTGATGCGTCAGGAAGCGGTTGACGATCTTGCCGATGTCGGTCGGGACGAAGCGGCGGCTATCCATCTCCACATACTCGCGGTCCTGGAGCGTGGAGATGATGGTCGCGTAGGTCGAGGGCCGTCCGATACCGTGCTCCTCGAGCGCCTTCACCAGCGAGGCCTCGCTGTAGCGCGGCGGCGGCTCGGTAAAATGCTGCTCGGCGCGCAGTGCGTTGAGGCTGACCGCATCCCCTTCGCTCATCGGCGGCAGCACGTGATCGCTCTCGTCGCTCTTGGAGTCATCGGTGCCTTCCTGGTACACCGAGATGTAGCCGGGCTTCACGAGCGTGGAACCGTTGGCGCGCAAGAGGTGCCGCTGCGCGCCATCGCTGCCGGCTAGCATGTCGACCGCGACGGTGTCGAATACCGCGTGGCTCATCTGTGAGGCCACGGCGCGTTTCCAGATGAGCGCGTACAGCCGATACAGATCCTCGTCGATCTTGCCCTCGACATCCGCGGGCGTGATGGCCGCGGATGTCGGGCGGATCGCCTCGTGGGCTTCCTGCGCGTTCTTCGACTTGGTCTTGTAGATGCGCGGCTCCTCGGCGACCTCGTCCTTGCCGTACAGTCGCGCGGCGACCTCCCGGATCTCCTGCACGGCCTCGGCGGCGAGCGACACCGAGTCGGTGCGCATATAGGTAATGAGGCCGACGCTGCCGTCGCCGATGTCCTGGCCCTCGTACAGCTGCTGCGCGAGCCGCATGGTGCGACGCGCGTTAAAGCCGAGCTTGCGGGCCGCCTCCTGCTGCAGCGTCGAGGTGGTGAACGGCGGGGCGGGGTTGCGCCGGCGTTGCTTGCGGTCGATGGCGATGACGCGCAGCGTGCCGGCGCGCTCGGCGCTTGCGCCGGCCGCGGCCTGAACGGCACGCTCGACCTCGCGCGCCTGCGCCTCGTTGGTGAAGCTGAACTGTTCGACCTTCTGTCCGCGGTATTCGAGCAGTTTCAGAGGGAAGGCCTGCGCGCTGTGCGCGCCCTCGCCCTCGATGGTCCAGTATTCCTGGGCCTTGAAGGCGTCGATCTCCTCCTCGCGCTCGCAGATCATGCGCAGCGCCGGGCTCTGCACGCGCCCGGCCGACAGTCCCTGGCGCACCTTCTTCCACAGGAGCGGGGAGAGATTGAAGCCGACCAGGTAATCGAGCGCACGACGCGCCTGCTGCGCGTTGACGAGCTCGAGCGATAAGCTGCGCGGTTTGCCGACGGCCTCGCGGATGGCGTTGCGCGTGATCTCGTAGAACACCACGCGGTGCACGTCCTTGCCGTCGAGGTCGCCGCGCTCCTGCAGGATCTCCTTCAGGTGCCAGGCGATGGCCTCGCCTTCGCGGTCCGGATCGGTGGCGAGGTACAGCGCTTTGGACTTGCGCAGGCTCTTGGCGATCGCCTCGACATGGCGCTCGTTCTTCTCCAGCACGCGGTACTTCATCGCGTAGCCGGCGTCCGGATCGACCGCGCCTTCCTTGGGGACCAGATCTCGCACGTGACCGTAGGAGGCGAGTACGTCGAAATCGCGGCCCAGATACTTCTTGATCGTCTTGGCTTTGGCCGGGGATTCGACGATGACGAGGTTATCTGCCATGAGAAAAAACGTCAGTTCCTAAAACGAAAAACCGCGGACAAGCCGCGGAGCTCTGCCGTAGCGCATGCGTGCTGCCGTCTCAATGCGGGGCACTGAGGCGCACGTCCGTGATCAGGCCGCCGAGCCGCTCGACCGCGAGCTCCTGCCCCGGCTGGCTCGAGAGCACCATGAGCACCACCCACTTCAGCTGCTCGGTGTCCGGCTCGTCGGCATCCAGCGCCAGCATGCGCTCGATGACGATCTCGCGCTGCTGGGGCGTGAGCACCCGGGCGTTTTCGAGCCTGAGCAACAGTCCGCGGCACTC
The DNA here is from genome assembly GCA_963850955.1 of uncultured Pseudomonadota bacterium. Lineage (GTDB taxonomy): Bacteria > Pseudomonadota > Gammaproteobacteria > Steroidobacterales > Steroidobacteraceae > 13-2-20CM-66-19. The sequence continues at coordinate 559,843 of CAWKMW010000004.1, read as the reverse complement.
GGTCGAGAGGCGTACGAGCTCACTGTCACTGAACACGCGCACGCCGAGGGATGCGCCCTCGGTGCGCGCCGTGTCGGCCGCCTGCTCGTGCCCGAAGGCCAGATCGGCGAGCCAGTCGAGCGCGCGCTCCACGTTCGCGGGTGCGAATCCCACGCGCTCAAGGTCACGCGCCAAGCGCTCGCGCTCGGGCACGTCCGGTGTCTCGTTGAGCATGTACCGGTCGAAGACGTAGATCAGGATGTCAAGAACGCTGTCAGTCATCATGCAAGGTATTCGGCCGCAGCGGCCGCCAGGAAGAGCCACCGCACGCCCGCAAGCTTCGGATGCGACCACATCGGGGCAACCGACTCGCCCAACAAGGTACGTGCGACGGGAATTTCAACTGTCGCCGGTTCAAGTGCGGGGGCATCTAACAGCATTTCCCGGGACTTGTCCAATACCGACAGCGCGCGCGGCGCGCGTGGCGCAGCCGTAAGTGCTTCTTGCGACATATGTTTTTACCCGTGCGATGCAGTTTGCGCCGAGCGCTGCCCGTCAATGCAAACCGCCGCGGCGCTTATCGGCGCCGCGGCGGTGGGTGGGGTTGAACCGCGCGCTTTTCTTAAAACGCGCGACGCGCTCAGCCGTCAGGGATTGTGGACAACGTCCCCGATTTGGATGTAGTCGTCCGCGCCGATAACGAGCGCGTAGCTGACGCGCGCGTACGCCTTGAACACGAGCAGTGTCCCGTTGCGTTCATTCGGCAGCTTCACCTTCGGGGCGAACGTGATGGAACCGGTAGAGCCGATGTTGCGGCCGTCGCGATAGATATCCGGCACCACGTCCCCTTCCATATCGACCGCAAGCACCGTGCCCGCATTCAGGCCCTGGCTGCTGCCGCGATTGAGAACGACGACGTCGTAGAGCCCGACCAGATCCGTGCCGGCGACGCGGTCAATGATGCGTCCGCGCACGGTGCTGGCCGGCGCATGCGGCGTGAAGGTCACTGGCGTCTCGGTGTTTTCCGCCGAGAGCAGCCGATCACCGGCCAAGGTTTCGCGCGCCGGATCAATCAGCAGTGCCTTGGTCGGCTGACCTGGGCGCTCCACGAGCGCCGTAGCGGTGTAGATCGCCTCGTAACCGAGGAGCTTGTTGTCATCAGGGTCGCGCAGCGGCCCGGCGATGTGCACGATGGCGTAGCGCGAATTCTCGACCGCCGAGAGGTTGCGGATGTAGACCGTCTGGTTCGAGCCGGCGGCCTGGTGCATGTCACGGAAGCCGAGCACGTACGGGGCGTGCTTGACCTCTTCTTCGCTGATGACCGTCGGGCGCCCGAGGAATGCGGAGATGGCCGAGTACGGGATGGTCGGGATGGCATTCAGCAGCGGCGTGCTGCGCAGGCGCGGATCCAGGCGCACTTCGCCGGCCTGCTCGACGCGCACGCTCGGACGGCCGTCGGCACCGTAGGCGAGCGCCAGCTGGTCACCCGGATAGATAAGGTGCGGGTTAGGGATCTGCGGATTGATGACCCACACTTCCGGCCACAGCCACGGATCCTTCAGGTACATCGAGGCGATGCCCCAGAGGGTGTCGCCGCGCTTCACCGTGTAGTGCATCGGTGCGGTCGGGTTGACCATGTCGCGGGTAACGACCGCCGCACTACCGGGTGCCGGTGAGGCGGCGATGGCCGCTTCGGTGGCCGTCATCTCCGGGGGCGCCGCTTGCGCCTGCGCGGCCGGCTCATTCGCCGTCACGGGCGTGGGCGCAGCCGCGGCCTGATCCTGGTGCTGCGCATGCGAGCACCCGAAAAGCGCTACGGATAAAATGAGCAGGCCCGCCACAGCGCGAGCCCCAAGTACTTGATTTGAGACCATCCTCCACTCCTCATGGCGCGAGGTTGACCACACGTCCCGCGCCGGAATTCTAGTTCGTTATACTGGCACGGCGGCCCCCGGCATACGAATTAATGTCAACTTTGTGCGCTGGATCACGGCCGGTGCGCCCCCACATAGATCACCCCATGGCCCTACGAACCATCCTTGAATTTCCCGACCCGAGACTGCGCACCCGTGCACAGCCGGTGACGCGTTTTGATGCCGCTTTGGGCACGTTGATCGATGACCTGCTCGAGACCATGTATGCCGCACCCGGCATTGGCCTGGCGGCGACCCAGGTGGACGTGCACCAGCGCGTCATCGTCATCGACGTTTCCGATGAACACAATGAGCCGCGGGTACTGATCAACCCCGAGATCCTGACGCGCGAGGGCGAGGCGAAGACCGAGGAGGGCTGTCTTTCGGTGCCGGGAATCTTCGATGAGGTCAAACGCGCCGCCAAGATACGGCTGCGCTCGCACGACCGGCACGGCGCGCTCGTGGAGGGCGACTACGAGGATGTTCTCGCCGTGTGCATCCAGCACGAGATGGATCACCTGGACGGCAAGCTCTTCGTGGACTATCTGTCGGATCTGAAGCGCGAACGCATCCGCAAGAAGCTCGACAAGGAGCGCAAGGAGCGCGCCTCGCAGGCGCCCGGAGCAGGCGGCGCGCGGCGCGCGTACTGACATTGCGCGTCGCCTTCGCCGGCACGCCGGAATTTGCGCTGCCCGCGCTCGCAGCGCTGTGCGCGCAGCATAAAGTCATCGGCGTCCTCACCCAGCCGGACCGCCCACAGGGGCGCGGTCGCACGGTGAAGCCGAGCGCGGTGAAAACGGCCGCGCTCGCACGAGGGTTGCCCGTGGCGCAGCCCGAGACCCTGCAGAGCGAAGCCGCCCGCGACGTGCTGCGCGGGTGGGCGCCCGAGGCGCTCATCGTCGTCGCCTACGGGCTGCTGCTGCCGCGCGAGATACTGGCGCTGCCGCCCTACGGGTGCCTGAACATCCACGCGTCCCTCTTGCCGCGCTGGCGCGGGGCCGCGCCCATGCAGCGCGCGATCCTCGCCGGGGATGCGCAAACCGGTGTGACGATCATGCAGATGGATCAGGGCCTCGACACCGGTGCCATCCTCATGCAGAAAGGGCGGCCTATTTCCGCAACCGACACCGGGGGTTCACTGCACGACGCCCTCGCACTCCTGGGTGCGACGGCGTTACTCGAGACGCTCGCCGCCCTCGAGGGCGGAAGCCTGAGCCCCCTGCCGCAGCCGCCGCAGGGGGTGACCTACGCTGCGAAGATCGGGAAGACCGAGGCGCGCATCAACTGGAGCCAGGATGCTACGGGGATCGGGCGGCAGGTGCGGGCCTTCAACCCCTGGCCGGTGGCGGAGACCACCCTGGATGGGGCGCAGCTGCGCGTCCACGCTGCTTACCCCAGCGACGAAAATGTCGTTAACGCGCCTCGTATTGCGTCTAAAAGTATCGAATATGGCGAGATCATCGCCGTACGGGACGACGACATCCTCGTGCGATGCGGTCACGGGACGCTGGCGGTCACGCAGGTGCAGCAACCGGGGCGAAAGCCGGTAAGCGTCCGAGACTTCTCCCACAGCCACAAGCTCCTCGGACGCCGCCTTGGGTAGGACCACCTGGGCGCCGGGCGCGCCCGCGCTGGCCGGGGCGGCCCGCGCGGTGGACGCCGTGATCTCGAGGGGCCAGTCCGCGGATGCTGCGCTGGGCACACTCGAGCACGGCCGCGAGCGCGCGGCCGTACGCGCCATCGCCCTGGGGAGCCTGCGCTGGTATCTGCGGCTGGCGCCCGCCATCGATGCCCTGCTCAGGAGGCCAAGAGGAATTGCCGGCCCGGTGCATGCGCTGCTCGTGTGCGCGGCTCACCAGATTGAGTACTCGCGCAACGTCGCGGAATCGACGGTCAATGCGGCCGTCGATGCGGCGCGCCTCCTTGGCAAGGCCCCCGCCGCGGCGCTCACGAACGCGCTCCTGCGGCGCTTCGTGCGCGAGCGCGCCGCGGTCCTCGGGCGCATCGACAGCACACTCCCCGGACGGCTCGCGCATCCGCGCTGGCTGGTGGAAAAGCTCCAGGAGCTCTGGCCCGCACAGGCGCTGCAGATCCTGGAGGCCAATAACCGCCATCCCCCCATGACGCTGCGGGTAGACCTGTCCCGCACCACGGCGCACGCGTATGTCACCCAGCTGAGGGAAGCCTCTATTGACGCGCAAGAAATACAATGGATCGACTCGGGCGTAATTTTGGATCATGGGCGGGGCATCGGTGAGGTTCCAGGTTTTTCCGATGGGGTCGTCTCGGTGCAGGATCCGGGCGCGCAGCTGACCGCCGCCCTGCTCCAAGTGCGCACCGGACAGCGCGTGCTGGATGCCTGCGCGGCCCCCGGGGGCAAGACCGGGCAGCTGCTGGAAGTGGCCGGGGATCTCGATCTTACGGCCCTCGATGTGAGCGCCGAGCGGGTCGCGCTCATCGAGGAGAACTTGCGCCGCCTGCGCCGGCGCGCCCGCACCCTCGTCGGGGACCTGCGTAAGCCGTCCTCCTTCTGGGACGGACGCCCCTATGAGCGCATCCTGGTAGATGCACCGTGCTCCTCCACCGGGGTCATCCGCCGCCACCCCGACATCAAGCTCTTGCGGCGCCCGACGGATGTGGCGGCGCTCGCGGCCGGGCAGCTGCAGCTGCTGCGTTCGGCGGCGGCGCTCCTGGCCCCCGGCGGGCGCCTGGTCTATGCGACCTGCTCCGTACTACCGGAAGAGAACGAACAGGTGGTGGGGCGTCTCTTAGAAGAAGTGCCGGCGCTCACCGTGGCGCCCATGCCCAAGGCGGCGGCGCTGGCACCAGGGGCGCTCGATCGCGCGTTCGGCGTGCAGCTGTTGCCCGGAGCAGAGGCGGGGACGGATGGCTTCTATTATGCTTGTCTCGAAAAGACAACGGCCGGAACCTAAGCACCTCGCGTCGCAGGCGCCCATGCTGGACGGCGTTCCACAAGGACTGGTTTGACCCCGGGCAGGCTGATCACGACCCTGTGCGCCGTCGGGCTCCTCCTCGGGGGGCTGGCGCACGGCAACGCCCTCGAAGGCGTGCTTGAGGTGCGATCGGCCTACGTGAACGTCGACAAAGGGGTATTTCTCCTGTACGCGCGCGTTGAGTATCCCGAGAGTCCGGCCATCCGCGACGCGCTGCGCGACGGCATCACGCTGACCTTTGACCTGGATGCGCGCGTGGAACGCGACCGGCATTTCTGGTTCAACGCGGCGATCGTCGACCTCACGCTGCGGCGCGAGCTCACCTATCACGCCGTCAGCGACCGCTACGTGGTGAAGGACACCAAGAGCGGGGATCAGAACACGTTCGCGACGCTCGACGAGGCGCTCGGCTACCTCGGCCGCGTGGAGGCGTGGCCGATTCTCGTCGAGCCGCAACTGGATGAGGGCAACTACAACATCAGCGTGCGCGCGGGTGTGCGTCGCGGGCACCTGCCCGCCTCGATGCGCGTGATTCTCTTCTGGACCGATGACTGGGCGCGCGTGAGCGAGTGGTACACATGGTCACTCCCGGTGTAACCACACGCCCGCCGCGCGGCCTGCGCTGGGTCGCCGTCGGCCAGGTGCTGCTGTGGAGCGCGATCGGACTCGGCGCGTTCGTGCTCCTGGCGAAGAGCGTGCAGAACTCCGCGGAGTTCGGCCGCCTGCAACTGTGGATCTTGTTGGTGGACGCCTTCGGCGTCATCGGCATGAGCGTGCTGCTCGCGCGCAAGCTGTGGCGCCTGGTGCGCGACTACCGCGCCCACGTACCCGGCTCGCGCCTGACGGCGCGCACGGTGGGCATCTTCGGCGCCCTCGTGATCGCCCCCCTGCTCATCGTGTACGTCTCCTCGCTCGAGTTCATCAACCAGGGCATCGACAGCTGGTTCAAGGTCGAAGTGAAACAGGGCCTGAACGATGCCCTCGGCCTGTCGCGCGCGGCGCTCGATCTGCGCATGCGCGAGTACTCGGTGCGCACCGTGGCGCTCGCCGCCGCGCTCGCCGGCTCCGACGCCGCCGACATTCCGGCCAAGCTCGACGCCGAGCGGCGCGCCGGTTCTGCGCTGGAAGTCTCCCTCTTCGGGCAGCATGGCCGTATCGTGGCGACCAGCCTCGAGAATCCGCTCGAGACACTACCTTCGCAGCCCGCGCCGGATCTGGTGCGCGAGGTCGAGCAGCGCCTGCCGTACGTGAGCCTCGAGCCGCAAAACGGCGGCCGCTACCTCATCCGCACCGCCGCCGTGCTGCCGCGCGCCACCGCCGGGGACGAAACGCGTTTCGTGGTAGCGCTTTACCCGGTGCCGGCGCAGCTCGCCGCGCTCGCCGAGGCGGTGCAGAACTCCTACAACGAATACGGCAACCTCGCGGCCATGCGGGAGCCGCTCAAGTACAGCTTCCGGCTCACGCTCACGCTCGTGGTGCTGCTGGCGATGTTGGCGGCGATCTATCTGGCGATCCACTCCGCGCAGCGTCTGGTGCGCCCGGTGCAAGATCTGATCGAGGGCACGCGCGCGGTGGGCAAGGGCGACTTCGCCACGCGCCTGCCGCTGCCCTCGCGTGATGAGATGGGCTTTCTCGTGCACTCCTTCAACGACATGACCAAGCGTCTGCGACGGGCGCGCGCCGAGGCCACGCACAGTCAGCAAGCCGTCGAGCGCGAGCGCACGCGCCTGGCCATCATCCTGGCGCGCCTCTCGACCGGCGTGCTCGCCATCGACCGCTCCCTCACGGTGCGCAACGCCAACGAGGCGGCCGGTGCGATCCTCGGCACGGATCTGTCGGCGGCCACCGGACGCGCGCTGCCGGAGCTTGCCGCCGGCAACGAGCGCCTCGGGCAGTTCGTCGCCGCGCTCGCGGTGCGCTTCGCCGCCGGACGCGAGGAGTGGCGCGAGCAGCTCGATCTTGACGGTGCCGGGGGCCGCCGCACGCTTATGTGCGCCTGCACGTCGCTCCCGGGCGAGGACTCAGGCGTCGGCTTCGTCATCGTGTTCGATGACATCACCGCGCTCTTGCAGGCGCAGCGCGACGCGGCCTGGGGCGAGGTCGCACGCCGCCTTGCGCACGAGATCAAAAACCCGCTCACCCCGATCCAGCTCTCCGCCGAGCGGCTGCGGCGGCGCCTGCTCGCCGGCATGAGCGAGCGCGACGCGGACATCCTCGAGCGCGGCACACGCACCATCGTGCAACAGGTGCAGACCATGCAGCAGATGGTCAACGCGTTCAGCGAGTACGCGCGCGCCCCGGAGATGCACATCACGCGCTTCAGCCTCAATCAGCTGGTGGCGGAAGTCGCCGATCTGTACCGCTCGCAGGACCCGCGCACCCAGATCCGCCTGGAGCTCGATGAGCATATCGAGGCGATCGAGGCCGACCGCGGCCGGGTGCGTCAGATCCTCAACAATCTCGTGACCAACGCGCTGGAAGCACTTGATGGGGTTAGCTCTCCGAAGCTCGAGATCACGACGAAGCTCGAATCCAGCGGCGATGCCGAGTACGCCGCCGTAAGCGTGTGTGACAATGGACCGGGCTTCCAGCGCGAACTGCTGGGGCGGGTCTTCGACCCGTACGTAACCAGCAAGCCGAAGGGGACCGGACTGGGGCTCGCAATCGTGAAAAAAATCATTGAAGAACACGGCGGCCGGATCGATGCCGACAACCGACCCGAAGGCGGAGCACGCGTGCGCGTCGTGCTGCCCGTCAAGGACAGCACCCGGTCCGCGACCGGGGGCGCGCGCGAACGCCGAGAGCAGTTGCGGAGGGAACGGGCATGAGCAGTCCACACATTCTCGTGGTCGATGACGAGGCGGACATCCGCGGCCTGCTGAAGGAGATCCTCTCCGAGGAGGGCTACGAGGTCGACGTCGCCGCCAACGCCGCCCAGGCGCGTGCCTCGCGTGCTCGCCAGGTGCCGGACCTGGTGCTGCTCGATATCTGGATGCCGGACGTCGATGGCATCACGCTGCTGCGCGAGTGGTCCGTGGGCCCGAGCGATGGCTGTCCGGTGGTCATGATGTCCGGGCACAGCACGGTCGAGACCGCGGTCGAAGCCACGCGCCTCGGCGCCTTTGATTTCGTCGAGAAACCGCTCTCGCTCGCGAAGTTACTGCGCACCGTGGAGCGCGCGCTCGATGCCGGGCGGCGCCACCGTCAGTCCGGCCGCCTCATGGGCACCCCGCTCGCGTTGCCGGCCGGCAAGAGCCGTGTCATGCAGCAGCTGCGGGCGGAGCTGCAGCAGATCGCCACCAATCCCTCACCGGTGTTGCTGATCGGTGAGCCTGGCTCCGGGCGCGAGGCGTTCGCTCGCTACCTGCACGAGCACGGCGCGCACGCGAACGCTCCGTTCGTGTCGCTGGTGGCGAGCAGCCTGCGCGATGTGGATGCGGAAGCGCGCCTGTTCGGCCGTGAGGAGGCCGACGGCGTCAAGGTGACCGGGGTGCTCGAGGAGGCCGGCAACGGCACGCTCTTCATCCACGAGGTTGAGGACCTCTCCCCGAGCGCGCAGCGCTTGCTGTTCGGCGTGTTCGAATCCGGGCAGTTTACGCGCCTCGGCGGCAGCGAGCCGGTGCACCTGCGCGCCCGCCTGCTCTCCTCGGGGCAGCCCGGCATCGAGCAGCGCGCCGGGAATGAGGCACTGCGGCGCGATCTGCTCGCGCACCTGAACGTGCTCATCGTGCGCGTGCCGCCGCTGCGCGAGTACGCCGAGGACGTGCCGGATCTGCTGCGCCACCAGGTCGATCGCATGGTCGATGCCGATGGCCTGCCGTTCCGGCGCTTCAGCGTCGCCGCGCAGAACCGCCTGCGCAATTATCCGTGGCCGGATAACGTGCGCGAGCTGCGCCATCTGGTGCATCGGCTGCTCATTCATGGCGGTACCGAAGAGATCCGGCTCGAGGAAATCGAACGCGAGCTCGCCGTGCAGACGCCCGCGGATGAGCCGCTCGTGAAACAGGACTTACTCGCCCTGCCGCTGCGCGAGGCGCGCGAACAGTTCGAGCGTGCCTACCTGCAGCAGCAGCTGTTGCTCTGCAGCGGCAAGGTGGGGCAGCTGGCGAAGCGGGTCGGCATGGAGCGTACGCACCTGTACCGCAAGCTGCGCTCGCTCGGGGTTGATTTCCGCAACATCAGCGACGACTGAAGATTCGCCCGGTCTGACTCATGGCAGTCAGCAGCGACTATCTGCAGTTTATCCTCGAGCAGCTGCGCGGCCTCGGTCACGTGCATTCGCGGCGCATGTTCGGCGCCGCCGGGCTTTACTGCGAGGAAATCTTCTTCGGCATCATCAGCGAGGACACGCTCTACCTGCGCGTCGATGAGGCGAACCGCGCCGATTACACGGCGCGCGGCATGGCAGCCTTCAGGCCCTATGCGGACCGGCCCGAGGTGAGCATGAGCTACTTCGAGGTGCCGGCAGAGGTGTTGGAAGATTTCGAGCAGCTGCTCACCTGGAGCCGTCGTTCACTGGCAAGCCGGGCCGCAGGCGCCGCGACCGTGATGCCGCATAAGCGGCGTAGCCCGAGAGCGAAAAGCAGGCGCTTGCGCTGAACGCGCAGGCTGCTTAGCCCGCGAGCGTGCTCGCAACGGCGCGCCGCTTAGCCTGCGCTGCGTCACGTGCCCGGTGATGTTGCGAGGAACCCGTCGACTTCTTTCATTTCTTATTCTGACGGCCAGGAGGAAGGCTGACTACAATCGTTCGTGTCGGATGTTGGTCAGTCGCCTACGCGAATCACGAGCGCATCTACTTCGGCGGCCTGCAGCTGCTTGCGCACTTTGTTAAGTTCATCGAGACTACTGATCGGGCCGATGCGCACGCGGTGCCAGACATCCGCGTCGACCGCGACGCGCTGCACCTTGGCGTCGACTCCCTGCAGCGCGAGCTGGGCGCGCACGCGATCGGCGTCGGTCTCATTGCGGTACGAGCCGGCCTGCAGCACGTACACCCCGGGGCGCTCGATCTTGGCGGTCGCCGGCGGATCGCGCTTGACGTCCTTGTCCTTCTCCGGCACGACGACCTCGAAATTCGGCAGCATCTCGTAGAAGTCGTACTTCTCGGCGCTCTTGCCCGAGCCTGGGCCGCTCGCCTCAGCGTCGGCGCGCGCCGCACGGTGCGGATCCGGCCGCGGGATGTCGCCGCTTTCGGCGGACTTGTGCAGGCGGCTGTAGACAAAGGCAAACGCGAGGCTCGCGAGCACCGCGCCGGCGATGAGACCGTAGGCGAACTCGCGTAGACCGCGCACCTTGAGCCCGCGGCGCTGGCTGCCCTTGTAGTCGCGGCCGGTCAGCTTGGCCACAGGTTCGCGCCCTGCGCGCGCGACAACAAGCGCGCCCTCACATGCTCTCCGGTGCCGACACACCAAGCAGCGCAAGTCCGTTGCGCAGCACCTGCTGCACCCCGAGCACGAGCGCCAGGCGCGCGTTGCGCAGCGCGGCGTCCGCGACGATGAACTGCTCGGCGTTGTAGTAGGTGTGGAAGACGTTGGCCAGATCGCGCAGGTAGTGCACCAGCGTGTGCGGGGAGCGGTTGAGCGCGGCCTGTTCGACGAACTCCGGATAGCGGGTGAGGGTGCTCAGTACGCCCTGCTGCTGGGCGCTGCCGAGCGTCGTGGTCGCCGCGAGTCCGGCGGCGCGGTCGAAGGACAGGCCGCGCGCGAGAAGCTGCTTCATGACGCTCGCGACACGCGCGTGCGCGTACTGGATGTAGTACACCGGGTTCTCGTTGGTGCGCGACTTCGCGAGCTCGAGGTCGAAATCGAGCGGCTGGTCGTGACTGCGCATCAGGTAGAAGAAGCGGGCGGCGTCGTTGCCCACTTCCTCGCGCAGCTGGCGCAGCGTCACGAACTGCGCCTCGCGCTTGCCCATCGGTATCTTCTGCGCGCCGCGGAACAGGCTCACGAACTGAATGAGTGTCGCTTCCAGGCACTCGCCCGGCTGCCCCATGGCGATAAGGCCGGCGCGCACGCGCGCCACGTACCCGTGGTGATCGGCGCCGAGCACATCGATGAGGCGCTTGAAGCCGCGCTCGCACTTGGCGACGTGATAGGCGATATCCGAGGCGAAGTAGGTCTTCTGACCGTTCTCACGCACCACCACGCGATCTTTCTCATCGCCAAACTCGCTGGCGCGGAACCACACGGCTCCGTCACGGCGCTCGAGCCGCCCCCGGGCCTCAAGCACCGCCAGCGCATGGTCGATGGCACCGCTCTCGGCGACGGCGCGCTCGGAAGTCCAGTGCTCGAACAGCACGCCAAACTCGGTAAGATCCTCCTGGATGTCGGCGAGCATCTGGGTGAGCGAGAGCTCGAGTACCTGGCGGAAGCCTAGAGCGCCCAGGAGCGCGCGTGCGCGCGCGATCAGGGCATCGATATAGGCTTCCTTGTCCCCCACGGGCGCATCCGCCGGCAACTGCGCGAGCACCTCGGCCGCCGGGCGGCGCAGACTATCGCCGAGGGTGGCGCGAAGCTTCTGCGCCAGGGGTCGCACGTAGTCGCCGCGGTAGCCGTTTTCGGGAAACGGCAGCGCCTCGCCGTAGCTTTCAAGGTAACGCACCCAGGTGCTCACCGCGAGGATGTCCATCTGGCGACCGGCGTCGTTAATGTAGTACTCGCGTTCGACGCTGAAGCCCACGGCCCTGAGAATGTTGGCGAGCGTCGCACCGTACGCGGCCTGACGGCCATGGCCGACGTGCAGTGGACCGGTGGGGTTGGCGGACACGAACTCCACCAGCACCCGCTCGCCCGCTCCGAGCGTGCTCTCGCCATAGTGCGCGCCGCGCGCATGAATGGCGGCCAGCTCGCGCGCGTAGGCCGCGGGCGCGAGGTGAAAGTTGATAAAGCCGGCGCCGGCGACCTCGGCCCGCGCCACCAGCGCACTTGCCGGCAAGGCGGCCACGATCGCCGCGGCAAGCTCGCGCGGGTTCTTGCGCGCGCTCTTGGCCAGACGCAGCGCGAGGTTGGTGGCGAACTCACCGTGCTGCGCATCACGCGTGCGCTCGAGCGTCACGGTGGAGGCGGGCGGCACCTCGGGCAACACGGTGCCGGCGAGTTTGCCCAAGGCGGCGAGCAGCAGCTGCTCGAGTTCCTGTTTCAAAGGGGTGAGATTTCCGCGGCAGATGGCAGCGCGCGAGTTTACCCGAAGCGATCCGTGATTGGCCGTCTTTGGGCGCGCAGCGCGAAATTACCGCGCCGGCGGGCCTGACCGCTTCTGCTAAGGCACAGACGCGCGCGGTGCGCCCGAGCGTTCAGAACAGTTCCAGCGGGTCCACATCGAGCGACCAGCGCACCACGCGCGCGCTCTTCAGTTGCTCGACCTGCGGCAACCATGCATCGAGAAAGCCGTGCAGGCGCGCGCGCTCGGCGCTTTCGATCAGCAGTTGCGCGTGATAGCGCCCGGCGCGCTTGGCCATGGCGGCCGGCACTGGGCCGAGGAGGCGTACACCGCGCGGCGCGGCGCGCGCCAGTGCGCGCGCCTCAGAGAGAAAGCCGAGCGCCGCCTCGCGCGTCTTGGCCGAGTCGCGCACCGCGGCCAGACGCGAGAAGGGCGGCCACGCCGCCTGCGCGCGCTCCTCAAGCGCGGCGCGCGCGAAGCCGTCATACCCATCCGTCAGCAGGTTACCGAGCAGCGGATGCTCGGGGAACTCGGTCTGAATGAGCACTTCCCCGGGCTTGCTGCCGCGACCGGCCCGGCCCGCGACCTGCACGATGGTCTGCGCCAGACGCTCTGGGGCGCGAAAGTCGGTGCTGAACAGGCCCTGGTCGGCGTTCAGCACGACGACCAGCGTGACGTTCGGAAAATCATGCCCCTTGGTCACCATCTGCGTGCCGACGAGAATGCGTGCGGCGCCCGAGGCCATGCGCTGCACCACCGCCTCCAGATCCCCGCGCCGGCGCACCACGTCGCGGTCGAGGCGCGCGACCTTCGCCGCTGGGAAGAGCGTCGCGAGGGTCTCCTCGATGCGCTCGGTACCCTGGCCCACGGGTTTCACGGCGAAGCCGCATTGCGGGCAGCGCTGCGGCAGGGGTGCATCGGCGCCGCAGTGGTGGCAGCGCAGCCGCGCGGCGCCCTGATGCACGGTGAGGCGCGCGTCGCACTCACGGCACGGCGCGATCCACCCACAGGCCGTGCAGAGCAACGTCGGCGCATAGCCGCGGCGGTTCAGAAACATGAGCACCTGGCCGTCCTCGGCCAGATGCCGCTCGATCGCCTGCACCGCCGGGGTCGCGATGCCGGAGCGCACGGCGCAGCTGCGCAGGTCAACGAGTGTCAGTCGCGGCGGCTGCGCCTGTGCCGCGCGACGCTCGAGCCGTAGCCGCCGGTAGCGCCCGGCGACCACGTTCTGCAGCGTCTCGAGCGCCGGAGTGGCCGAGCCGAGGACCACCGGTACGCGTGCGTGGCTGGCGCGCACCACGGCCAGGTCGCGCGCCGAGTAACGCAGCGCCCCCTCGTGTTGCTTGAAGGAAGCGTCATGCTCCTCGTCGACGACGATGAGTCCGAGGTTCGGCACCGGGGCGAACACCGCCGAGCGCGTGCCGAGCACGATGCGGGCATGGCCGCTGAAGGCGTCGCGCCAGGCGCGCAGCCGCTCCTGATCGGTGAGCGCCGAATGCAACACCGCCATCGGTGTCGCGAAGCGCTCGCGGAAGCGGCCGACGAGCTGCGGGGTGAGCCCGATCTCCGGCACCAGCACCAGTGCGCGCCGGCCCGCCGCGAGCACGCGGGCCACGAGCTGCAGATACACCTCCGTCTTGCCGCTGCCGGTGATCCCGTGCAGCACGAATGCGCCGTAGTCCCCGAGCGCGGCGCCGATCGCGGCCACGGCGTCTGCCTGCTCCCCGGAGAGCTCAGGGCCGGCCATGCGCACGCTCGCATCCGAGGGGGCCGCGGCTGCGGTGACCTCGCGGCTTTCGAGCCAGCCCCGGGCGAGCAGGGCGCGCGCGGCCTCGCGCCAGCCGGGCAGGCGCTCAGTGAGGGTCTGCGCGGAGCAGGCCCCCGCAGCCGTGAGGAGCTCAAGGAGCGCGCGCTGCTTGCGGGCCCGGCGCGGCTCCCCCTGCGCGAACGGTTCCGCCCCGGCCGCGCTGACGAGCCAGTGCTGCTCCTGCGCCTGTGCGGGGGCCCCCAAGCGCATGGATTTGGGCAGGGCGCCGGCGACGACCTCACCAATCGGGTGGTGGTAGTACTCGGCCGCCCACGTCAGAAGCGCAAGTGCTGCGGTATCAAGCACCGGTTCGCGGTCCAGGACCTCCAGCACCGGTTTGAGGCGCTCGGGGGTGAGCTGCGAGTGAGCGGCGCTTGCCATAACCAGGCCGACCAGGCGCTGGCGGCCGAAGGGCACCCGGACGCGGCCTCCCACGGGCACGGAGAGGGCGTCCCCAGAGGGGGGCGGCAGGTAATCGAACAGTCGGCGCAGGGGGGTGTCGAGCGCCACCCGCAGCACTTGGGACTCAGAGCTCACGTTTTAGCTAAATCAGTGACTTGCGGGACAGCTGGCCCGTCAACCGGGGCCGGCGCGTGCGCGTTATACACGCCATGTACGAGTTTGCTACGCTCGCCTCGCCTTATAGCATGCCGGCCGCATTACACGGCGACGTGGACCAAACGGATTCCTCTGTCCAGAACCGATCCCGTGCGCTGAACCAGTTTCTGGCCAGCGTCGAGCTCAAGGCATTCAAGATCGCCCAGGCGGCGCTGCGGCACGAAGACGACGCCCTCGATGCGGTGCAGGATGCGATGCTGCAGCTCGCCCGCGCTTATGCCGAGCGCCCGCCGGAGGAGTGGAAACCGCTCTTCTACCGTATTCTGGAAAACCGCATCCGCGACATGCAGCGCCGCCGCACCGTGCGCGGCCGCGTGATCGCCTGGCTCCCGTTCCGCGGCGACGAGGATGAGGACGAGCCGGATCCGATCAGCCAGGCGCCAAGTCCGGAGCCGCAGCCGGTCAAGCGGCTGGAACTGGACGAGGCGATGGGTGCGCTGCAAAAGGCCCTGGAGGGGCTGCCGCGCCGGCAGCAGCAGGCGTTCCTGCTGCGCACGCTCGAGGGGATGGACGTGGCGGAGACGGCGGCCGCGATGGGCTGCTCGCAAGGCAGCGTGAAGACACATTATTTCCGCGCAGTACAGTCGCTGCGCGCGCAACTCGGAGAGCTCTACCTATGAGCCCGGCGAATGAGCCGCTGACGACGTTTGAACGCAACGCGCGCACCATCCTCGAAGAGAGTGTGCTGCGCATCGATGCGCGCACGCGCTCGCGCCTGAATCAGGCGCGACACGCGGCGCTCGAGGCCGCGCAGGGCCCTCGCCGCACCCGCTGGCGCAGCTTCACGCTGATGCCGGCTGCCGGGGTGGCCGCGGTGGCGGTGCTGGTCGCCGTGACGCTGTGGCATCGCAACCCGGGCGGCGAGTTGCCGCTGCTCGAAGGGCAGCACTCGGCGATGGAGGACATCGACATGCTCGCCGACAGCGAGGGGCTGGATCTGATCCAGAATGGGGACAGCTCCTTCTACGAGTGGGCTGCGGCCCAGACCGACAATGGCGAGAGCGAGGGCTAATGCCCCACAAAATCGCGGGCTTCACGGTGCTGCTGGTGTGCGCGCTGCTGGCCGGCACGGCCCGTGGCGACGACGGGCACAAGGCGCCACCCAGCGCGGACCCGGATCCCGGCTTTCTGGAGTTTCTCGGCAGCGTCGACGGGCTTGCCGAGGTCAATCCGGATTACCTCGCGCAGGCGAGTGTCGTGCGGGCGCCGCCGCCGGCACCCGCCGGTGCGGCGGTGAAGCCGGCCGCGGCGCCCGCGCCGCCGCCGCCCGCGAGCGCTGCCGGAGTGAAGAACAATGAATAACACCCGACGTTCGCTCCTTCTGGCAGCGCTCCTCTTGTGCGTCGCGCCGCTGCTCGCTCAGGAGGCCCCGTCCGCAGCGCCCGCCGCCGCGCCGCCGGCACCGGTCAACTGGTCGAGCCTTTCGCCCTCGCAGCAGCAGCTGCTGTCCAAGTTCGGCGATCAGTGGAATACGCTGCCGCCGGCGCGTCAGCAGGCGCTGGCGCGCGGCAGCGAGCGCTGGCTCGGGATGTCCACGGAGCAGCAGCAGCAGGCCCGCGACCGCTTTGCGCGCTGGCGCGCCCTGCCACCGGAACAGCGCCAGGCGCTGCGCAGCCGCTGGCAGCAGTTCCAGGCGCTGCCGCCGAATGAGCGCGCCATCGTGCGCGAGAACTTTCACCGCTTTCAGCAGCTGCCGCCGGCCCGGCGCCAGATGCTGCGCGAGCAATGGCGCGCAGCCACGCCCGCACAACGCCAGCAGATGATCCAGCACGCGCGCCAGCACCTGAAGCAGTCAGCGCCACCACACGCGCCGCCGCCGCACCGCTAGAGCGGCGCCCTACTGGGCCGCGGGGCGCGGGCGCACGCGCGCCGGGATCGGAATGTTACACACGTCCACGCGTCCGGCCGGCACCTTGAACCATTCCTCGAGCCGGTTGCGACGCGCCGCCACGTAGGCGAGAAAGGTGGGCGTATCGGTACGCAGCACCTCAAGCTCGGTGCGCTGCGCCACCGGCACATCGCTCGCGACCCGCACGGATCGGATCGGTACGCGCTGCTCGGCGTGTTCGTAGAAGCCGAGCGCGCCGCTGCCGCGCGGCATGACACTCAGCAGCTCCATGCCCTGCACCACCCGCCCGAGCAGCGTGACGTTGCGGTCGAGGTGACGCGGCGCCTGACCGATCACGACGTACAGTTCGGTGCCGCCCCCGGAGTCAACGTCGTTGTCGCGCCCGGCACCGAGCATGCCGTAGCAGTGCACCGGCCAGGCGCGAGCCGTGGTGGGATCCGCGGCCATCGGGAAGCCGTCGATGAAGCCGACCAGGGGTGCGTAGGTGTCCGGGTCGGCGAGCTTCACCACCGTCAGTCCCCGCAGCGGACGCTCGAATTCCGCCGCGAGCGTGCGTTGCGCGTCGCCGACCGGCTTCGTGCCGTCCGCATCGCCCCACTGCACGACGTAATTGTCCTGTGCGCGCATGATGGCGAGGCCATCGAAGTAGTGCTCCCGTGCCAGCGCGATGACGTTGGCCACGTGGTGCGGGGCAAAGAGCGGCGCGAGCTCGATGATCACCCGACCCGAGGGCAGCTCCATATAAAGAGTGTTCAGCGGATCAAGCGCACGCCAGTCCGCGGCGCTGGAGGCGCCGAGCACCTCTGCAGTCGTGAGGGGCTTCTTTGGCTGGGCCGCGGGCGCCGCCGCGACGGCTGCGAGTGGCGCGGCACACGTGAGCAGTGCGGCCGCGATGACTGTGGCACGGCCCGGACGCGCCGCCTTCCCCGGGCGCCTCATCGGTCGCGCTCGTCGCAATGAAGCAGATGCAGCATGCGGTGCAGCACCGGAGCCAGGATGATGGTGGCGGTCACGAGGAAGATGAGGCCGGCGTAGAGCGCGTACCAGCCGGCGAAGAGCTTGCCGGCGTTGCTGATCGGGTTGTTCACCGGCCCCATGCCGCCCAGGAGCATGCAGGCGTTTTCGAAGGCGTCGTGCCACTCCAGATGCTCAAAGTGCTCATAGCCGAGCATGCCGATGAAGAGTGAGACCGCGAGCAGTACCACGGCGAGCGCGAAGTGGCGCACCAGTCGCACGTAAAACAGGCGGTTCGAGAGCGGCGCTTCGCAACGGTGCTCGTAGGCAAAGGTGGTGACAGTTTTGCGGGCCATAGCGCTCAGGAGTCCACGCGCGTGAAGCCGTCCGCGCTCCACGCTTCGCTCCCTACTCCGTGATGCACGACGAACAGACCCTGCAGATCGTACTGCTTCTTGATCGCCCGAAGCCTCGGGTAGTGGCTGCCGAAATAGGCCTGCTGCCAGTTCACATTGAAGTAGTTGCTCTCGGAGAGATAGGAGCCCGGCTGCGGGGCGACGCGGCGCAGCTCCTCCGTCGCACGGTCGATCGCGCGGGCGTCCTTGTGCGCCGCCTCGGCATCGAAGGGCGGCCGCTTCATGCCCGGATACGCGGGCCCCTCGCCATCGGCGATGATGGCGAGGGTGAAGGCCTCGGTGACTGCCGGGTTCATCGCCGTCTCGAGAGCGACCTTGATGGCCGCGGGCGAGGCGAAGGCGAGTCCCTTGTTGAAATGCAGCTCGATGCTCTTGTGGCGGCTGCCGGCGAAGAGCGCCGCCGCCAGACGCGGCTGCTCGGCTTGCGCGAGGAGCGACGCCGGAAGCCAGAGCGAGTCGTAGCCGTGCAGGTAGGCGCCGACCTGATCCTGATCACCCTGCCACCAGCCGTGCGTCGCAGAGGCGCCGGGGCGCAGGTCGCGGATCATGCTCGGGTTGCCCTGCACCTCCCACCAGCTCTGCGCGCGGTGCGCTCCCGCACCGAGCTTATCCGTCACCGAGTAGTCGGGAGACGCCGCGACCCATTCGAAGAAAGGTTGCCAGACCGCGCGCGCCTCGTCCTTACTCAGGCCCTGGCTGACCATCGAGATCTTGAGCGAGTTGTCCGACTGCACCGCCGCCTGCTCGCCCCAGTGCGGATTGGCGAGGCTCGTTGCGTAGAAGGCGACGAAGCGGGCGATCAGCCGTTGAAAGGCGTCGTCGGACTTTGCCTTCACCGTGCCCCAGGCGGCGCCGAAGAACTCCGGCAAATCGTGGGTACGCAGCGTCAGGCGCGTGATCACACCGAACGTGCCCCCGCCGCCGCCCTTGAGCGCCCAGAACAGATCCGGCTCGCTGCAGGCGTTGACGATGCGCACGCTGCCGTCCGCGGTCACCACCTCCGCTTCCAGTAATCCGGAGGCGGCATTGCCGAAGCCCTTGGAGAAGCTGCCAAAGCCGCCGCTCTGGATGAGGCCGGCCACGCCCACGGTGGTGCAGCCACCGCCTTGCACGTAGCGCCCGCCCTGAGTGGTCACAGCGGTGTACACGTCGATCCACATGCAGCCCGCACCGACCGTGACGGCCGGCGTCGGCGGCACCTGGCCCGCGCAACCTTGCGGGACGAAGACCTCGTGCAGCGTGATCTCATTCATCGCCCGGGTCCAGATGAGCAGCGAGTCGGGCGCGTTCGAGGTGCCGAGGTAGCTGTGCCCGCCGCCCTTCACGATGACGCGCAGGTTGTGGGTGCGTGCGAAGTTGACTGCCGCGGCGACGTCGGCGGCCTGCCGCGCCTTCACCGCGTACACACTCGGCGCCGGCGTCCACGCGTCCAGCCAGCCGGACACCTGGGTACCGCCGGCCTGATCGCCGATATAGATGGGGTTGCGGATGTTTTTGTACACCTCCGCGCAGGCGGCGCCTTCGGGCGCGCTCGCGCACGGGGCGAAGAGCGATTGCACCTCGAGCAGGTTGCCGCCGAGCTGCGCCTTGAGGGCTTGCCACTGCTCAACGCTTGGCCAGAACGGATCCTGCGGCCGCACGCGGCGAAAGGGCGACATGACCCGCGCCAGCGCGGCGCCCGAGAATACCCCGAGCAGTGGCAGAGCCGCCGCGCTCTTTAGAAGACTTCTACGCTGCATGGCGTGTGCCGCTCAAAGTTCGTGTCCCGGCCTGCTGCGCGCGTTCAGTCGACCGCCTTGACCGCCTGGATCAGTTCGCTCACGGCCTTTTGCGCATCCCCGTACAGCATGCGCGTGTTGTCCAGATAGAAGAGCGCATTCTCGATCCCGGAGAAGCCCGCCCCCTGGCCGCGCTTGATGACGATAACGTTCTTGGCCTTGTCGGCGTTGAGGATCGGCATGCCGTAAATGGGGCTCGACTTGTCGGTGCGCGCCACCGGGTTGACAACGTCGTTCGC
This sequence comes from uncultured Pseudomonadota bacterium, assembly GCA_963850955.1. Taxonomy (GTDB): domain Bacteria; phylum Pseudomonadota; class Gammaproteobacteria; order Steroidobacterales; family Steroidobacteraceae; genus 13-2-20CM-66-19. Next base: position 540,178 of record CAWKMW010000004.1, on the reverse strand, counting down.
GCCGATGATGAGCGCGACGTCGGCCGTCTCGAACTCTGCGTTGATCTCATCCAGGTCCGAGATCAGATCGTACGGCACGCCCGCTTCTGCCAAGAGCACGTTCATGTGCCCGGGCATACGCCCCGCCACCGGGTGAATCGCGAATCGCACCGTCACGCCCCGATCGATGAGCAGCTGGCACAGCTCCCAGATCTTGTGCTGCGCCTGCGCAACCGCCATGCCGTAGCCGGGCACGATGATGACTTTATGAGCGAAAGCCATCATGACGCCGACGTCCGCCGCGTCGATGGGTTTCAGGCTACCCGTGACGGTGCCCGTGGCCGCGCCGCCGGTATCGCCGAAGCCGGAGAACAGCACGTTACCGAGGGAACGGTTCATCGCCTTGGCCATGAGCTTGGTGAGCAGCGTGCCGGCCGAGCCCACGACGGTGCCGGCGATGATCATCGCCTCGTTGCTCAGGACAAAGCCTTCGAAGGCCACCGCCAGCCCGGTGAGGGCGTTGTAGAGCGAGATGACGACCGGCATATCCGCGCCGCCGATCGGCAGCGTCATGGTGAGTCCGAGAACGAGCGCCAGTACGAAAAGACCCGTGACCACGAGCGGCGCGGCGTTCAGGTGCGCGCCGATCAGCACCCCCAGCACCAGGGCCGCGGCCAGCAACAGCAGATTGAGGACTTGCTGGCCCGGGAAGCGGAAGCTGCGCTTGATGAGGCCCTGCAGCTTGGCGAACGCGATGGCGCTGCCGCTGAAGGAGACCGCACCGATGATGCCGCCGGCCACGGCCAGCGTGTTCACCGTGTAGCCGTGCGCCTCCCCGCGATACAGCTCCACCGCCGCAATCGCCGCGGCCGCCCCGCCGCCCATGCCGTTGTAGAGCGCGATCATCTGCGGCATGTCGGTCATGGCGACGCGTTTGCCGCTCCACCAGGCAAGACCCGCCCCCACGAACATCGCCGGAAGGATCAGCTCGTAGTTGCTCATCCCCGGATAAAGGAAGGTGACGAGCGTCGCCACCAGCATGCCGGCGCCCGCCCACAGGATGCCGCTGCGCGCGCTCACCGGGGAGCTCATGCGCTTGAGCCCGATGATGAAGAGCGCGGCGGTGACGAAGTAACTCGCCTGGATCAGCAGCTCGCGCGAAAGCCACGCCGGCATCAGTGGCTCCCTTTGCCGGCGGCGCGCGTGCCGCTTGCCTTGAACATCTCGAGCATGCGTTCGGTGACCACATAGCCGCCGACGGCGTTGCCGGCCGCCAGCAGCACGCCGATGACGCCGATGCTCTTCTCGAGCGTGGTGTGCGCGCCGCCTAAGGCGACCATGGCGCCGACCAGGACGATGCCGTGCACGAAATTGGAGCCCGACATGAGCGGGGTGTGCAGGATCACCGGTACGCGCGAGATGACCTCATAGCCGGTGAAGGCCGCGAGCATGAAAATGTACAGCGCTACGATCCCGGTCATCTTCAGCCCTCCAGCGCCTTGCGCGTCGGCTCGTGCTGGATGGCACCGCCGCGCGTCAGGCATGACTGTGCAAATACCTCATCATTCCAGTCGATCGTCAGCTCGCCCTGCACCAGGGCGGGTTTGAGAAAGTTAAAGAGGTTGCGGGCATACATCTCGCTCGCGTTATAGGCGAGCTCGGCCGGCAGGTTGACCGCACCGACGATCTTCACGCCCTGGTGCTCGAGCACCTCCCCGGGGCGCGTCAACTCGCAATTGCCGCCCTGCTCGGCCGCGATATCGACGATCACGGAGCCGGCACGCATGCGCTCGACTACCGCGCGCGTGATGATCTTCGGCGCCGGCCGTCCCGGTACCGAGGCGGTGGTCACCACCGCATCCGCGGCGGCGATGCGCGCATCGAGCACTTCCTGCTGCTTGGCCTTCTCCTCGCTCGTAAGCTCGCGCGCATAGCCCCCGCTGCCCTCGGCGCTCACGCCGGTCTCGACGAACTTGGCTCCGAGGGACTTCACCTGCTCGCGCGTCGCACCGCGGACGTCGTACGCTTCGACCACCGCGCCCAGGCGGCGCGCGGTGGCAATCGCCTGCAGTCCCGCGACGCCCGCGCCAATGACCAGCACCTGGGCCGGACGAATCGTGCCCGCGGCGGTCGTCAGCATGGGGAAGAACTTCTGCAGGTGGTTTGCGGCGATCAGCACCCCCTTGTAGCCGGCGATCGCGGCCTGCGAAGAGAGCGCATCCATCGACTGGGCGCGCGAGATGCGCGGGACCAGTTCCATGGCAAAACTGGTGAGGCCGCGCGCCTTAAGCGCCCGCACCTCGTTGGCGCGCGCGTGCGGCTGCATGAAACCGATGACCACGGCGCTGGGCTTGAGGCGCTCGATCTGCGCAACGCTCAGCGGTTGCACCGTGAGCACCACGTCGGCTTCACTGAGCACCTGCTCGGCGGAGTCCGCCCAGGTGACGTTCTTATAAAGAGAATCCGGGAAACGCGCCCGCTCGCCCGCGCCGCGCTCGAGCAATACGCGCGCGCCCTCCTTGAGGAGTTTGTCGGCCACTTCGGGCACGAGGCTGACGCGCGTCTCTTGCGGAGCGCTCTCGCGAAGCGCGCCAATGGTTACTGGCATTCTCAGCCTCTTGCGGGACGTGGCCGAGCGGCCACGCTGTTAAAAATCTGTAATCGAATTAACACCTTGCGCTGTTGAATTCTTGCACAAAAGTGCCGTATCTTACACGCCGCCATGCTAGGCATCGATCTGGAGCGCGCTGACCACGGTCTGATTCAGGACCTGCGCATCGTCGCGACCGCCACGCGCGGGCTGTCGCAGCTCGTCCTGCGCACCGACGTCGCCGGTATGCCGCTCGAGTGGATCGACTACAAGGAAGCCGCGCGACTGTATCACCAGGAACAGGTCGCTTACACGTGCGGCTCGGCGCTTTTCGAGCTGTACGGCGGCGTCAACGCACGTACCGGACGGCGCACGATGCTCGAGGTCAATTCGATCGTCGCCACCGTCGGCCACACCGGCAATCCGGGCAATACGCGCCACGACTATGTGCCGCCGCTCAACAACCAGACGCTATTCCGGCGTGATGCGTATCTGTGCATGTACTGCAGCCAGCGCTTTGCCTCGCGCGAGTTGTCGCGCGACCACATCCGTCCCTTCAGCCAGGGGGGCGCGGATCTGTGGACGAACGTGGTCGCGGCCTGCCGGCGCTGCAACAACCAGAAGGCCTCGCGCACGCCCGAACAGGCCAAGATGCAGCTGATCGCGGTGCCCTTCACGCCGACCTACGCGGAGTACATCTTCCTCAAGGGGCGGCGTGTGCTGGCTGACCAGATGGAGTATCTGCTGGCGCATTTTCCGCGCTCGAGCCCGCTGCACGATCGCATCCAGCGCTGGCTGGCCTGACACTTTCGCCCGTGACGATCACGGGCCACGCTGTTAAGGTGGCGCGCACCCAAGGGAGTGCCACGCCGCTTGATCTTCCTCATCGACGCCTCGGTCTACGTGTTTCGCGCCTATCACTCCGTGTTGCCGGACATGCGCGACCGCGACGGCAACCCGATGCATGCGGTGTTCGGCTTCGCCCGCTTCATCGGGGATCTCATCGAGCGCGTGCGACCGAAGTACATCGCGGTCGCGTTCGATCAGCGCCGTGCGAATTCCTACCGCAACCGTATCTATCCGCCCTACAAGGCTAACCGCGAGCGTGCCCCGGCGGACCTCGTACTGCAGTTCGAGCGCTGTCGCGAGTTGTGCCGGCACTTGGGACTCGCCGTGTTCGTCGACCCGGAGTACGAGGCCGACGATCTTATCGGCTCACTCGCCACGCTCATGCGCGATGAGGGCGTGCGCTCGGCGTTCATCACGCGCGACAAGGATCTGGCGCAGCTCATGCGTGACGGGGATGTCTTCTGGGACTTCGGCGCGCGCGAGCAGTTTGGCTACCATGATATCGAGCGGCACTTCGGCGTCCTGCCGGAGCGCTTCGCGGACTACCTGGCGCTGACGGGCGATGACGTGGACAACATTCCTGGCGTCCCCGGAATTGGCCATCGCACCGCCGCCTCTTTGATGAAGGCGTTCGGCTCGCTCGATGAGATGTATGGGGATCTGGGGCGCGTCGCGCAGCTGAAACTGCGCGGCGCCGGCACTCTGGCACAGAAACTCACCGAGCACCGCGAAGCGGTTTACCTCAGCCGCCGGCTGACACGCATCGCGTGCGATCTGCAGCTCGGCATCGGCATGGAGGGCCTACGCCGCCGCCTGCCGAATATGCCCGCGCTGTCGGGACTCTACGATCACCTGGGGTTCGGACCGTTTCTGCGGCGCCAGGGCGAACGGCTCACGCAACTGCCCGTCGCTTAATTGTAGTTGGGCAGTACGTGGATGCCATTCCGGACCGTTCTCAGCTCCTCCTGTCTCTGCAGCGAGCACTAAGCGCAGCGGAACACTCGCAGCTCCGTCAGGCCTCGATTGAGCTAGACCCCGGTTCTCAGCTCGTTCACGTCAGGTTTGAATATGACGGCCCGCCTGATCCTAGCGTTAAGGAAAGCTGTTCCTCCGCCGCCACAGAACTCATCGCAGACTTTCCCGCACCTTGGGACCTGGACGTGCAGCATCGCGTAGTACCGTACCCTCGGCGATTAACTGGCCTCAAGCATGTTGCCTACCGACGCACGGAGTGATGATGTGCTGCCTGATTGCAGTTAGAGTGCGCGAACGCCCGCGCCACACGTTCGAAGTCGAAGAAAATCTAATCCTCGCCCCCCGGGATTGCGCCCATGGCTTACGTCGCCCATTGGTCCTGGATTCTCATCGCTGTCGCCACGTTGGCTCGAGCCGCAGCGGAGCCCGCGAGCTCGGACCCGGCGGCAGAGGTAGCGCCCTTATTGGCGCAGATGGGAGCGGCGGCAAACGCCCATGACGTTCAACGGCACGTGGGCTTCTACGCTCACGATCCTGCGGTTACCTTCATCTTTAACGGTAAGGCGATCGTCGGATGGACGGCCATACGCGACAACCAGAGCGAGATATGGAGGAACGGAAAATCAGACGTGATCTATACGATGCAGGGAAAGCCCCGATTCTCCGTGCTAAGCGCGAACGTTGTAATAACAACGATTTTCTTACGCTCACGTCGTACTATGCCTGACGGCGAGATTCGCGAGGGCGAGTTTGCGATATCCTCCGTTTGGCAGAAGCGTCACGAGGGATGGCGGGTCGTATATGCTCACGAGTCCACCGCTCACTGAATAAAGTCGGGGAAGCTTCGGCGGCATGCGGTCTAACCATTGGAGCGGGCCGCCAACGGTGCGTAGTTATGCGCCGCGGGCGCCAGAAGACAGTGTCGGCCCGCTGCGCTTATCGGGCACTGCCGGCCGGCCGCTCAACTTCACCCTTAGGATGTAAGAGACGCCGATGCTCGCGTTTCTGAAATTCGTTGCCACGCTCGCCGGCGCGCTGTTCTCTGGCGCAGCGCTGTACATAAACGTCGCTGAGCACCCCGCACGGATGACGCTTGATACCAAGTCCGCGGCGACGCAGTGGGCTCCTAGTTACCGACGTGCCACCTGGTTGCAGGCGCCCCTGGCGCTGCTTAGTCTGATCGCCGGCCTTGGCGCGTGGCTGTTGCGTGGTGGTCCCGGATGGGCCGTTGCCGCTGTCCTCATCGGCGCGGTCATCCCCTTCACATTTCTCGGCATCATGCCGACCAACAAAGCCCTGCTTGCGCCGGAGCGCGATCTTAGCAGCGAAGAGACGCGCCTTTTGCTTAGTCGCTGGGCGAAACTTCACGCGGTGAGAACGGTGCTTAGCGCTTCGGCGACAATTTTGTATGTGTATCTGGCGCTTGGATCCTAACGCGCGCTCCGGAGCGGATCGTGAGAGCTAAGGCGCAGCCGGTGCGCCGATGCGATTGGACCGCGGCCGCTCAAGCTTATCGGTAGCGCGCGACGGAGAACGCAGTATGGCCGCGGCGGAAAACAAGGCTTCTCTAAAGGCAGCTTTTGAAGAACTTTCAAAGGGTAATGGTGCTCCCTTCGCGGCGTTGTGGGCGCCGGATTTCACCTGGACCATCATCGGCAACACGCCGTGGTCCAAGACCTATCGTGGTAGCGAGTCGGTACGTAAAGATCTTATGACGCCGCTATTTGCAAGATTTGCGACTCGCTACACCAACACGGCGACGCGCTTCATAGCAGAAGACGACTATGTTGTTGTCGAGTGCCGCGGCAACGTCATTACGAAGTCCGGCCAAGCCTACAACAATACCTACTGCTATGTGTGTCGCATGGAGGATGGTTTTCTTAAAGAACTCACCGAATACCTAGACACCGAGCTAGTCACGAAGGCGCTGGGCGCGATGCTCGATGAGCCGTCGGGCTCTAACGTCAGTCTGGAGCGGCCGTGAGACAGCTGTCGAGACGCGCCATGATCACGCTCCGCTATGTGGCGCTCATGGCGTGCGCTTCGTCTCAGCTCGGCAGGTCAAAGTCATCGTTAGCTGCTGTGCACCCCGTCCTCGTTCTATTCGTGATCGCCTTTGTCTCTAACCCCAGCTATTGCATGGGTGCGGATAAGCCTACGGTTTTTAATCATACCGCCGGCCCGCTCACTGATTTGGATAAGCTTGTTCACGAACACTACGGTAAGACCTATAACGTTGTGGACGTGACTGACCAGGATCACATCTATGTCGGGCCGAAGGGTGTTAGCGGTTTCGGACCACCGGCCGCTGCGTACGCTCATGAGCACTGCATATCGGGACGCGCCCTTGTCCTCTACATCGTCAGAAATACCGGTGAGGTCTCTTCCCCGTACGCCGTGAAGCTATCCGACGCGCTGCTTAAAACGGCCGCGGTTCAATCGGTGAGTCGCTTTCGGTTTCGGCCTGCGCGACTCGACGGAAAGCCTATCTCGTCCGTCGCGGTCAGTATGTTCACGTTCACGTGCCCTGCGGAAACCACTCAGTGAGTCAGCCGACAGCTACCCAGCCCTTGGAGCGGCCTTGAAGCGAACTGCCGCATCGCCGCGCGCGCAGCGATATGGTGCGCCCGCGGCGCTCATCGGAGTGGGGCGTGCGGGCGCCGAAGCTCGACATTAGAGATCGCAACCGGCTCGCATGCCTTCTCAGCACGCAATAGCCAAACAATCGCTCGCCCTCACGTCCGTTGTGGTCCGTGAGTACGACGACGCTATTGCGTTCTATGTGGAGATTCTTGGCTTTACCCTCATCGAGGACACGCCACTTCCTGAACAAAATAAGCGCTGGGTCGTTGTGGCTCCTCCTGGGGCCGCGGAGTCGCGACTCTTGCTCGCGCGTGCCGCTGGCTTGGAGCAAGAGTCACGGGTTGGAAATCAGACCGGTGGGCGCGTCTTTTTATTCCTGCACACCGATGATTTTTGGCGCGACTACAACACCTATGTCGCCAAGGGTGTCAGCTTCGTTCGACCGCCTTCAGAAGAAAGATTCGGCACCGTCGCCGTGTTCCGTGATCTCTACGGCAACCTATGGGACCTCGTGCAACCTAAGGACCTCTCTTTGGGCGCAGCCGCTGACGAACGCTTGCCGCGGTCTTGAACCCCGGTGCGACTCACACTGTTTCCCGCCGGCTTTGACTCAAGAGGTGCCGGCACGAAGAATGTCGAGGCGCGATGAACCTGCGCCGCTAAGGAGACGCAGGCCGGCAGGTAAACGAGTCATGGCCGCCCGGGACGCCGTACGCGGTGCAGTTAAAAACATTCCCTTTGCAGGTGGCGGTCCATGTGCCGCTATTGCCAGGCTGCATGACGACATTTGAGATCTGATTATCATCCGCGCCACACCCGGTGTAATCGGCACTCACCCTTTTTAACTTCTGGGTGACGTCCGGCGAGTTCCCCGACACGGGCGCGCAACTTATCAGCACGGCGAGCAGGGTTAATACCAAGACGGTCGCTCGAAGGTTTCGCGTGTTCACGGGAACTCCTGCCCTTGGAATGCCTTCACGTAAGATATGCGCGTGACCTTCGCCTCCGTCAAGCACGATTTCACGACTTGCTGAGCCCGCGCTGCATCGCGTCGCGCGGCGTCATCGTGAGGCCTAAGTTTGTTTGTATCGAGGCGCTGGCCATCGTGTGCGCTCTGCGCTCAGTGAGGCACACGCCAGTCTGCGGGTCGCGCAAGGCTCATGATTTTGCGTGCCCGGTGAGCGCAGGAGTCGGCTCTTTCAGAGCGCGACGGCATCGCAGGGGTCCTCGGCCCGGGGCCGCACGACGGAATTGAGCATGGCGCGTTTTGCTGCGATCGCACACGAACTTACCGCGCTGAGCGGGCTGAAGTGCGCGCCCGCACCCGAGCGCAGCGTGGCCGGCGGCAGCATCAACGAGTGCTATGCGTGGCGCTGCAGCTCGGAGCTCCTGTTCGTGAAGGTCGGCGCCCGAGGCGCACGCGCTGCCTTCGAAGGCGAGACCCTGGCCCTGGCCGAGCTCGCGCGCGCCGGCGCGCTGCGGGTGCCGCGCGTAATCGCACATGGGGAAACCGACACCGCCGCCTTCCTCGCTCTGGAGTGGATCGAATCGAAAGCCCCGGATGAGAAGTGTGAGGCGCGCCTCGGCGAGGGGCTCGCTGCGCTGCACGCGGTGAGCGCGGCGCGCTTCGGCTTCCACTACGACAATCTGATCGGGCGTACGCCGCAACGCAACGGCTGGAGCTCGGACTGGGCCGAATTCTTTCGCGACCGGCGTCTGCGACCACAGCTCACACTCGCCGCGCAGAGCGGCCATGCGGCTTTGCTCTCGGAGCAGGGCGCACGCCTTCTTGAGCACGTGCCGGCGCTGCTCGCCGGCCACCACCCGCGCGCCTCCTTGCTGCACGGCGATCTGTGGGGTGGGAACTGGCTGGCAAGCTCCCAGGGTGAACCGGTGGTCTTTGACCCGGCCGTTTACTACGGTGATCGCGAAGCCGATCTTGCGATGACCCGGCTGTTTGGTGGTTTCGGGGCGCGCTTCTACCATGCCTACAGCGCTGCTGCACCGCTCGCGCCGGGCTGGCAGGCACGCGGCGAGCTTTATAATCTCTACCACGTACTCAATCACGCCAACCTGTTCGGCGGCGGCTACGCGCACCAGGCGCGGGCGATGATGGAACGATTGTTGGCTTGAAGGCGCCCCGACAGGCCGCCCGCACACGATTCGGCTATGCTCTAAAGCCCCCGCGCACCGGGGTGTTACTGCAACACGCCGAGAGAGCCATGTCGGACAAGAACATCCAGTCGATTCTGCAGGAAGAGCGCACCTTTCCCCCGTCTGCCGCGTTCAGCGCGCGCGCGCGCATCAAGCCGGCGGACCTCGAGACTCTGCGGCGGCGCGCGCGCGAGGACTATGTCGGCTTCTGGGCGGAGCTCGCGGCGCGCGAACTGAAATGGCAGGTGCCCTTCACGCGCGCGCTCGATGACAGCCGCGCGCCGAACTACCGCTGGTTCACGGACGGGCGGCTCAATGCCTCCTTCAACTGCCTCGACGTGCACCTCGAAGAGCGCGGCCACAAGACGGCGGTCATTTTCGAGGGTGAGCCGGGGGATGCGCGGCGCCTGAGCTATCGGGAACTGCACGCCGAGGTGTGCCGCTTCGCCAATGCGCTGAAGGCGCAGGGCGTGAAGTACGGCGACCGCGTCGTCATCTACATGCCGCTCGTGCCCGAAGTACTCGTGGCCATGCACGCCTGCAATCGCATCGGCGCCATCCACTCGGTCGTGTTCGGCGGATTCTCTGCCCCGGCACTGAAGGATCGTATCGAGGACACGGGCGCCAAGCTCGTGATCACGGCCGACGGCGGCTGGCGTGGCGGCCAGGTGATCGAGCTCAAGGCGGCGGCGGATAAGGCCCTCGCCAGCGGCTGCGCGAGCGTTGAGCGGGTGATCGTGTACCAGCGCACGGGCAAGCCGGTCTCGATGAAGCCGCGGCGCGATCTCTGGTGGCACGAGGTCATCGAGGGCCAGCCGCCGACCTGCGAACCGGAATGGGTGGACGCGGAGCACCCGCTGTACCTTTTGTACACCTCCGGTTCCACGGGCAAGCCGAAGGGCATTCAGCACTGCACCGGCGGCTATCTGCTGCAGGCGAAGCTCACCACACAGTGGATCTTCGATCTGCGCGATGACGATGTGTTCTGGTGCACGGCGGACGTAGGCTGGGTCACCGGGCACAGCTACGTCGCTTACGGTCCGCTCGCCGCGGGCGCCACCGTGCTCATTTATGAGGGCGCGCCGACCTTTCCCGACGGTGGGCGCTTCTGGAAGAACTGCCAGACCCACGGGGTGACCGTTTTCTACACCGCGCCGACGGCGATCCGTGCACTCATGAAGCTCGGCGAGGAGTTGCCGCGGAAATATGATCTATCGAAGCTGCGCCTGCTCGGTAGCGTCGGCGAGCCGATTAATCCGGAGGCCTGGATCTGGTATCACCGCGTGATCGGCGCGGGGCGCTGCCCGATCGTGGATACCTGGTGGCAGACCGAGACCGGCGCCATCCTCATCGCGCCGCTGCCGGGGGCTACGGCGACCAAACCCGGTTCCTGTACGCAGCCGCTGCCAGGAATCGATGCGGACATTGTCGATGATCACGGCAAGAGTGTGGTGCGCGCCGATGCCGGCGGCTACCTCGTGATCCGCAGACCCTGGCCGGCCATGCTGCGCACCATCTGGGGCGACAACGAGCGCTATCTCGAGACCTACTGGGCAAAGTTCGACAATCGCTTCTATGTCGCCGGCGACAGCGCGCACCGCGACAAGGACGGTTACTTCTGGATCATGGGACGCATCGATGATGTGCTGAACGTCGCCGGGCATCGCCTGGGCACGATGGAAGTCGAGTCCGCGCTGGTGGCGCACCCGCGTGTCGCGGAAGCCGCCGTGGTCGGCAAGCCGCATGAGATCAAGGGTGAGTCGGTATTCGCCTTCGTCGTTCTTCGCGGCCACCGCCCGCAGGGTGATGTCAGCGCGCTCGTTAAGGAGTTGCGCGACTGGGTGGCCGAGCAGGTCGGTGCCATCGCCAAGCCCGATGACATCCGCTTTGCCGACAATCTTCCCAAGACCCGTTCGGGCAAGATCATGCGCCGCCTGCTGAAGTCGGTGGCGCGGGGCGAAGAGATCACCCAGGACGTCTCGACGCTCGAGAACCCGGCGATCCTCGATCAGCTGCGCGGTACCGGCAGCGCGGCCTCAAGCGCCAAGGCCGCCCCGAAGAAGGCCGCCGCAAGGTCGGCGGCCAAGCCCGGGAAGTCCCGCAAGCGCGTCAAGAAAGCCAAACGCGCGCGAGCAAAGCCGGCTGCAGCGCGGGGCAGCACCGCGCGTCGCCCGGTGCGTGCCGCGCCGCGCAAGGCCGTTCGGCGGCCGCGCAAGCTCGCGCGCCGGCGTCCGGCGCGCAAACGCTAAGGGCGGACTCCTCGACTGTCCCAAGGCGTGTGGACCCGCGTCCTAGCCAACCTCGCCCGCGACGGCACAGGTGGCATCGAGCGCGACCACGAGCAGCCGCTGCTGCAGGCGCGCGCGCGCGCCGCGCGGCTTTGCAAGGCCCATGCGCTGGAGCGCGGCGGCGTGGCGCGGCGCGGGTGCCCCGTGCACGAGCGCTGCGGCCACGCTGCGCACTCGAGCGCGCAGCGAGCCGGCGTGCGCCTCGAGAAACTTCAGCGCGCGCGCGAGCGCGACCTCCTGCGCTGTCAGGTCGGTGCCGAAGGGGTATTCGCTGAAGAAACCGCGCGCGCGTTGCCGCTCCAGAGCGCGCGTCAGCCGCTGCGGCAAGTTGTCGCGATAGGCTTCCGGTATGCGGTAGTCACTGCCGATCTTGCCGGCCGCCTGGGCGCGCGCCAGGAGCGCCGGCTGGAAGCGTGAATCCGTCACGTTGAGCAGGGCAGCGATCACTTCCTCGTCCGTGCGGTCGCGCAAGTCGGCGATGCCGTATTCGGTGATCACGATGTCGCGCAGATGACGCGGGATCGTTTCGTGACCGTAGCTCCAGAGGATATTCGAGCTCGTGCGCCCCTGCCGGGTGCGCGTGCCGCGCAGGCACAGGATGGAGCGCGCGTCCGGCAGGGCGTGCGCCATGGCGACGAAGTTGTACTGGCCACCGACCCCGCTCACCACCTGGCCACTCTCGAGTGCATCCGAGACGGCCGCACCGAGCAGCGTCACCATCATCGTGCTGTTGATGCAGCGCGCCGCGCGCCGCTGCAGCGTCCGCAGTTCCTGGTCCGTACCATAGAGCTGATTGACGTAGCCCACGCCGCGCATGCCGAACTGCGCCCGATCCTGCTCGGAGAGCTCGCGCAGCGCGGCATAAAAGCCGCGCGGTCCGAGAAAGAACCCCGCGTGCAGCACCTGCCCGTGACGCAGCTGCCGTCCGAGGCACTCGGCGGCCATGCGCGCGCAGCTGGCCGGGTCGCTTAAGTCCGCCCTGATCCATTCCCCGCCGGGCGAGCGCACGCGCCCGGCGCTGAATTCAACCTCCTCGCGAAACACGCCGTGGTGCCTCAGATCCGTGAACTCAGCTTCGCTAAGTAGCGGGCCGACCCCGACGCTGCGCAGCGCTGGCAGGATCTCGGCGTCAAAGCGCTCCGGGTGCCCGGCGGCCAGCAGCCGCTCCAGCGGCAGCGAATCGTAGGCGCGGCGGCGCAGGATGCCGGCGCGGTACAGCTCGAGCAGCTGATCGACGAACATCTCGCTGGCCGCGAACAAACCGTGCGTAAAGGGCGCCTCGCCGCCGCTCGCGCGGATGAGCGCGGCCGCATCCGCGGTGCCGAGCGCCTCGAGGGTGCCCCGCCAGGCGCTGTTTTGCTGGTGACGCAGGAGCAGGGCGTAGATGAGGGCATCGCCCAGCTCGCCGATGCCGACCTGCAGCGTGCCGCCATCGGGCACCAGAGTGCTGGCGTACAGCCCGATGGCGTGCTCGACGCTGCCGAGCGCGGCGTTCGGGGGTGCAAAGAGGTCGTAGTCGTAGTGCGGCGCGTCGATGAGAAAGTCGAAGCACTCCGGGTCGATCTGTGCGTGACCGCTCATGAAGGGCATCTGCGCGTGCGTCTCACCGATCAGCACGATGTCACGGCCCGCGGCGCGCGCGCGTTCCACGAGCGGCAGCAGGTCCGCAGTCACGTCCGGATTTGAGCCCAGACTCAGCTGCAACTGCCCATCGACGGTGCGGCGCGCCACCAGATGCGCGATGACGTTGACGCCGCGCTCCATGAGCGCGCGCGCCACCTGCGTGTAGTTGGCGCTCAGGTAGTGCTGCTGCGCGTGCAGTGAGTTGAGGAAAGCCCCCGGGGTGAGGAAGAACTCGATGACGTGCACGTTCGGTGGCAGGGTGTCCGCCTGGAGTGCGAGGGCGTACTCGGGCTCGACGTAGCTGCCGAAGACGCGCTGCACCAGCGGTTCGAGCAGGCGGCGCTCGAGCGCACCATGCGCCACCGGTTTTAGCAACGACAGCGCCGTCATGATGGTCAGGTCGATGCCCGGGTCGCGCAGTGCGCGCCGATAGAACTCGTTGGCGAGCGGATTGGGCTTGCCGATGCCGAGCGGCAGTGCGAGTACGACGCGCGGCCCTAGGCGGCGCAGCACCGCATCGACGCAGTGGCCGACGTCATCAAGTATTTCAACCATGCAGCTTGTGGCATGCTCCCCGAAGCGTGCGGCGCGCGTCAACCACGCGTTGCCTTTGCAGGAGGTATACCTGTGCAGAAACTCGCCCTGGATCCGCAGAGTCTCGAGGCGCTCTCACGCAGCAGCTATCCGCAACCGTATCGCTCGCGCGTGTTGCCCCGCGAAGTGCGTGCGCTCGGGGATGCCCTGGGACTCACGCGCATTGGCATCAACATGGCGCGGCTGCTACCCGGCAAGCAATCCTCCATGCGCCATTGGCACACGCGTGAGGACGAGTTCGTCTACGTACTGGAGGGGGAAGTCGTATTGCGCACCGACGGGGGCGAGCAGGTGTTGCGCGCCGGGATGTGCGCGGGCTTTCCCGCCGGCTGCGAGGACGGACATCACTTCATCAACCGCAGCACGCAGCCGGTCACCTACCTCGTCATCAGCAACCGCGACCCCGAGGATACGGCGCACTATTCGGATCCGGACGTGGACCTCATGTGGAGTCCGGCGCACGCGCGCTTCAAGATGACGCGCCGCGACGGCACACCCTGCTGATGCAGCGCGCTCAGTGCGCTGCGGCCGTCAGACGCAGCGCAAAGGAGACGCCGACGTCATTGCCGACCTGATCGGTGGCTTTCCAGTCTCCCTGACCGACGCCGTAGTCGAGTCGTTTGAGCGTCGTCTTGCCGTTCATGTAGCCATCATTCGCGCCCGCCTCGCTCGCAACCCGGAACGTAAAGGGTACGCGCGCCTCACGCGTGGCGTCACGGATCGTCAGCTTGCCGAGCGCCTCGTAGCCGTTCGCGGTCTTCACAATCTGCGTGGCGCTAAAGTGTGCTTGGGTAAATTTCTTGATGGCAAACATGTCCGTGTCGCGCAGGGTGTCGTCGCGTTCCTGGTCGCCGGTGTCGAGCGACGTCATATCGATCGTCACTTCCAGACGGCTGGCCGCGAGGTTGTCGGGCGAGAAATCGAAGTTCACGGTGAAGTGCTTGAATTTGCCCTTGTTCTGGGCGCCGGCCTGGGTGAAGTTGAATTCCAGCGTGCTCTTGGCCGGATCCAGCACGTAGTGGGGAACGGCCGGTGCGTCGGCGCTGAAAGCCGGGAACGACGCCAGCAGCACGGCAGCGATAAGCCAGCGCACCGGGGTTCTCATCGGGTGGACCCTTGCGGCTTGTGTGAAGCGAAGGGCAGCATGCGTCGCAGCACATCGTCCTTGAGCAATGAAATGGTGCTTGAGCGCGGCGCCCAGGTGCAGCACTACCACGCCGCCGAGGATCCACGCGAGTACCGTGTGGGTCGTCAGCAGCATGTTATACAGGGGCTTATCTTTGGGCACGAGATCGGGAAGCTGGAACAGCCCGAACCAACTAACCGGAAAGCCGCGCGCGGAGGACATCGTCCACCCGGTGAGCGGCACCGCGAACAGCAGTACATACAGCAGCGCATGCGTGAAGCGGGCGAGGCTGCGCTCGTAGGGCTTGAGCGTGTCCGGCAGCGTAGGGGTCGGATTGGCCCAGCGCCAGCCGAGGCGCAGGCAGGCGAGCATCAGGATGCTGATGCCGATCGACTTGTGGCGCGCGAGCAGGGTGAGCTTCTTGGCGCCGGCCGGCAAATCATCAAAGAGCCACGCAAGGGTGAATTGCGCGATGATGAAAAGGGCGATGAGCCAGTGAAGCAGCTGGGCAATGGCGCCCCAGCGGCGCGTGGTGTTGCGTATGGCCATGGTTCTAAGCTTAAGCGGGCGAGCGTTCGTTGCCTACTGCGCGCCAGCGCCCCGCTGCTGCTGGCGCTCTTCGCCGGCTGCGCCGTGCGTGCGCCGCTGCCCGTTCCGCAGGGTGCGGCCGCGACGCCCGCCGCACACGTGGGCACCCCGTACGAGATCGCGGCGGCGGAATCGCTGCTCACGATCCGCGTCTACAAAGGCGGTGCGCTCGCGGCGGCCGGTCACAACCATATCATCGCCTCGCACGCACTTAGCGGCACCTTCTACGTGCCCGCGCAAGTGCTGAACACCAGCTTCGAGGTGCACGTGCCGGTCGAGAGCTTCACGGTCGATGAGCGCGAGCTGCGGGCCGCGCAAGGCAGCGCGGACTTTCCGCCTGAGGTCCCCGACTCGGCCAAGGAGGGTACCCGGCGCAACATGCTCGGCGAGGCGTTGCTCGATGGCGCGCACTACCCGGAGATCGTGCTGCGCGCCGTGCAGCTGCAGGCGACGCAGCCGCCGCGCCCCGGCGCGGCGCTCGCGCAGATGCAGGCGAGCGTGCGCGGCGAGGTGCATGTGCTTTTCGTGCCGGTGCATTACGAGCGCTCCGCCGCGGGCCTCACCGTGAGTGGGGCGACCGTCCTGAAACAAAGCGACCTCGGACTTAAGCCCTTTAGCGCCATGCTCGGCGCGCTGCAGGTGCAGGATGAGATGCACGTGAGTTTCCGCATCGTGGCTCACCCGAGCCACATAACATCCGAGGCGCGCCCGCAGAACCCGGCGACCGAGTGAGGGTCGCCGGGCGCACGTGGTGGGGCTTTACTTGGCGCCGAGCTCGCTGAGCAGCTCGTTGGCCTTGTACACCTTGTGCAGCGCCTCGAAGATGATCTGCGGGTCCACCGCGACCGCGCGGTTCATCTGCGGATCAAACCAGAAGTCCCCCGCAATGGAGTGAATGTTGCCGTCAAACATCAGCCCGACGATCCGGCCGTTGACGTCGATGAGGGGACTACCGGAATTGCCCCCCACGATGTCGTTGTTGGTGGACAGGTCAAAGCGCGTCTGCATGTCGAGTGTGTCTTTCACGCGCAGCCAGGAGTCGGGGATCTTGAACGGCTCCTGACCGGTGGCACGCTCGAACAGCCGCGACAGGTGGGTGAAGGGCTCGACCTCCTGTCCGGCTTCCTTCCAGCCCTGCACGGTGCCGAAATTCAGCCGCAGCGTAAAGTTGGCATCCGGCGGCTCACTCGTGCCGAACACCTTAAAGCGCGCGCGTGCGATCTTTTCCGAGGCGGCATTGACCGGCGCCTCCACTTCATCTTCGTAGGTCTTGCGCACCGCGCGCGCCTGTGCATCGACGCTGCGTGCGAACACGACCATCGGATCCGTGGAAGCAGCCACCGCCGCCGCGCCGCCGTCCCACAGGCGCTTGCGCACCTGCGGATCGGCGAGTTGCGTACCATCTACCAACTTTGCTGCGAGCGTATCGGGGGAATCCTGCGACAGCAGCTGGCGCACAATCGGCGCATCCGGTCCGAGCCACTCGCGCATGCGCTCGAGGCTAAAGGAGAGGTTGAGCTTTTCCAATTCCGGATAGACCGGCACGGGGGCCTCGAGGCGCTGCACGACGCGCGGCAGCGCGCTGTCGCTGTATTCACGCAGCCGCTCGCTGTTGGGTTTGGTGCGCTCGGCGGCCCCGCGCACGAGCGTGCGCGCATAACCGAAAAGCCGCCCCGGGAAGTTGCCGCCCAGGCCGACGCCCTGCTCGACGAAGACGTAGGGAAGGTAGATTTCCTCCTCGCGCACCTGGGCCTTGGCGATCTCTCCCCACGGATCGCCGAGGGTCTTGGCGAGCTGCGGATCGGCGGCCACTTTGGCGCGCAGCGCTTCCTCCTGGGTGCGCTTGCTCTGCATCAGCCGATCATCGAGTAGTGCATCGAGGAGCTTGCGGCGCACCTTGATGGAGTTCTCGAGGCCGTTCAGCGGATCTTCGACGATGCGGGCAGCTTCCGGGCTGGTCTTGCCGTACTCGATCAGGCGGCCGCGCATCTCCGAGGCGCGCAAGAGCCAGCGCGGCAGGATGACGTTGCGTAGCGTTTCCAGCTCCGCCACCGTCAGCAGGCGCGAGGTGTTTCCCGGGTGCCCGGAGACGAACACGAGTTCGCCCGCGTTCGGCCCTTCCGGACGCAGACTGAGGAAGTTGGGCGTCGCGGCGGGCTTGCCGTCCGCTCCGTAGGCGCGCAACACCGACATGTCCAGGCACCAGCGCGGGAACTGGAAGTTATCCGGGTCGCCGCCGAAGGCGGCAATGCCGCGCTCGGGCGCGAACACCAGCCGCACGTCACTGTAGCGGTGGTACTTGTAGAGCCAGTACTGGCCGCCCTGGTACATGTCGACCGTCTCGCACTTGTAGGGGCCGCCCTTGGCGCCCTTGCTCTCCTGCTCGCACGCCTGCTCGAGCTGCGTCATCGTGGCCTTGCGCTTGTCGTTGGCAGCCTTGGCATCCAGTCCGCGGGTTGCCGCATCCACCTGCGCGGTGATGTCTTCCATGGCCATTAGCACGTCCGCGATCTGCGTGCCGCACTTGAGCTCCTGCTCGCGCGTGCGCGCGAGGAAGCCCGCGGTGATCAGATTCTGATCCTTGCTCGAGTGCTCATCGAGGCAGCTTTCCGAGCAGTGGTGATTGGTGAGAATCAGCCCCTCGCGGGAGACAAAGGAAGCGGTGCAGTTGGACAAGCGGATGGTGGCGGTGCGCACACGATCGAGCCACGCGTTGCTGACATCGGCACCGTGTTCCTTCTGCAGCAGTGCGTGTGGGAACTGCTGGAAGGTCCACATGCCCCCGTCACTGAAGGCGGGTACGCAGATCACCAGGACTATGAGGGCGAGCAGGGCACGGCGCAGCATGCGGGATCCTTTCACGGGGTTATTCTGGGGTGCTCTAGGGCACTTCTAAGACGCAATTATGCTTGAAAGTTGCGTGGCGCTGCTCGGGGCTCACATGCTGCTCGCTCCCTTAAGCCCGGTGCTGTTCTCGCTGCGGGCCTGGCGCAGCATCCGCGGCCTCGAGCCGGCCCGCGGGTGGCGGCGGGTCACCCCGCACATCATCGACAGCCTGCTGCTCCTGGCTGGCATCGCTCTGGCGCTGATTATCCGGCAGTATCCGTTCGTTGACGCGGTGGCTGACCGCGAAATTTCTGGCGCTCGTCGCATACCTCACCGTCGGACACGCGGCGGTGCGCCGCGCGCGCAGCATGCGCGGCAAGCTCGCCGCGTGGCTCATCGCTCTGGCGCTCGTGTTGTACATATTCGCGGTCGCCATCACCAAGAGCCCGACGGCCGGCGTGGCTTAGTTCTCTTAGTCTTCCGCGGGCAGCAGCAACAGCGGGGTGCCATCCGGCGCCTGCAGCAGCGCGGCAGGGGAGGTGAGCGCGCGCGGGGTGGCCGCGAAACTCACGCCGCGTTCGCGCAGCCGCGCAAGGCGCGCGGGCAGGTCGGCGTCGCGAAATATCAGCATCGGCCGCTCGCACAGGCGTGGAGCATGGAAGGCAAGGTCCAGGTGATCGCTCGTCAGAGTGAGGTGCGGGTAGGGGTGTTGCGCCGCATCCGCGGCGACGAACCCGAGCGGCTCCCAGAAGCTCTGGGCCTGCGAGAAGTCTGTGACGGGCAGGCTCACTTCGGCGAAGTCCCCGCACAAGGACGGTTCGGTCGCGCCGCGGTCGACCGGCGAATAGGTGCGCGCTTCGAGCACGGCCACCGCCTGGTCGCACGGGTCCACGAAGCCCAGCTCATTGAAGACCTCCTCGCCGACGCGCCGCACCGTGAGCTCGATCCCCGCGCGCTCGAAGGCGGGCACGCTCTGCGCCACGCCCGGGCGCACGAAGGTGAGGGTAGAGGCGGCGCCGGCACGCTGGTGCAGTCCGACGAACAGCCGCCCGTCGGTCAGTACGCCGTAGGGGTGTGCGTAGGTATCCGTGGTCGTGGCCTGCGTGAAACCGAGACGTTCGTAGAACTCCACTCCCGCGCGCACGTCCGCGACGGCGACGCTGAACTCGTGAAACGTCCCGAGCAGGGGTAGCGGTGCGCCGCTCATCAGGCGGAGGCGCCGCGCGCCGCCTGCGGCAGGCTGTCGTGTCCGGCCCCCATCCATCCTTGGCAGTGTTGCGCAATCAGGTCCGCCAGGCACTGCGCGTGGCTGAGGCGCGCGTTGAGCGCCGGCACGTATTCGTAGCGCGCGCCGCCGGCGCTGAGGAACGCGGCGCGGTTCTCGATGTTGATCTCCTCGAGGGTCTCGAGGCAGTCCACCGCGAATCCCGGACACACGACACTCACTTCGTGCACCCCGCGCGCTGGCATGGCGCTCAGCACGGCGTGTGTGTAGGGCTTGAGCCAGCCGGCCGGTCCAAAGCGCGACTGGAAGCTCACGCTCCACTCGCCCTCGCGCAGCAGCAATTCATCCGCCAGCAGCCGTGCGCTGCTGTGGCACTGCTCGAAGTACGGATCGCCGGCGCGCACGTTGCGCTCCGGAATGCCGTGAAAGGACATCAGCAGGTGCGCCGTGCGGCCGCGCGCGTTCCAGTGTTCCATGACGCTGGCGCGTAGGGCCTCGATGTAGCCAGGGTTATCGTGGTAGTCGCTGACGAAGTGCACTTGCGGCAGCCGCCGCCAGCCCTTGAGCACCGCGCTCACCGCATCGAAGGCGGCGCCCGCGGTGGCGCCGCAGTACTGCGGGAAAAGCGGCAGTACCAGCAGGCGCTGCGCGCCCCCGTCGCGTAGGCGCTCGAGCGCCGCGCGCAGTTCCGGCGCGCTGTAGAGCATGCCCACTTCCACCGACAGCGGCGCGAGCACGCGCTGTGCCAGCACCGTGGTCAGTTCCGCGCACAGCCGCTCGGTGAGCTCACGCAACGGCGAGCCGGACGCGGTCCAGATCTGGCGGTATTTGCGTGCGATCCGTCGCGGACGCCACGGCAGGATCACCCCGTACAGCAGCGGCAGCCACAGCAGCCGCGGCAACTCGACCACGCGCGGGTCGGCGAGGAAGCGGGCGAGGAAGGCGCGCACCGCGCGCGGTTCGGCAGCCTCGGGCGTGCCGGAGTTGACCAGCAGGATGCCGATACGCTCGGCGCCGTCGGCGCGCGGCGGCGATGAACTTGCAGCGGCCACGGCCCCTACCATAGCGCAAACGCCCGGGCCCGCGTGGCGCGGGTGTTAGCCGATGCCGACACAGAGGTACTTCAGTTCCGTGTAGTCGAGGATGCCGTACCTGGAGCCTTCGCGACCCGTGCCCGACTCCTTCACGCCGCCAAAGGGTGCCACTTCCGTGGAGATGAGCCCGGTGTTGAGCCCGACGATACCGTACTCGAGTGCCTCGGCCACGCGCCACGAGCGCGCCAGATCGCGGGTGTAGAAATACGCGGCGAGCCCAAACTCGGTGTCATTCGCCATGTGGACCGCGTCGGTCTCGGACTCGAAACGAAACAGCGGCGCCACCGGTCCGAAGGTCTCCTCGCGTGCCACCAGCATCTTCGGGGTCACGTCCGTGAGCACTGTGGGTTCGAAGAACGTGCCGCCGAGTGCGTGACGGCGCCCCCCCTGGGCGACCCGCGCGCCCTTGCTGAGCGCATCCTTGAGGTGCTCTTCGACCTTGGCGAGGGCTTTCTCATCGATGAGCGGTCCTTGGTCGGTGGGGCCCTTGAGGCCGTCGCCGACCCGCAGCTTCGCTACCGCCTCGACGAGCCGGCGCGTGAACTCCTCGTACACGGGCGCCTGCACCAGCAAGCGGTTGGCACACACGCAGGTCTGACCGGTGTTGCGGTACTTGCTAGCGATGGCACCGGCGACAGCCGCATCGAGGTCGGCGTCCGCAAAAACGATGAAGGGCGCGTTGCCGCCCAGTTCGAGCGAGATCTTCTTCACCGTGCCGGCGCACTGCGCCATCAGCTTCTTGCCGATCGCAGTGGAGCCGGTGAAGGTCACCTTGCGCACCAGCGGGTTCGAAGTCATCTCGGCGCCGATCGCACTGGCCTCCCCGGTGACGATATTGAGCACCCCGGCCGGCACCCCGGCGCGCTCGGCGAGGCGCGCGGCGGCGAGCGCCGAGTAGGGCGTCTGCCCGGCGGGCTTGCAGACGAAGGTGCAGCCCGCCGCCAGCGCCGGTCCCGCCTTGCGCGTGATCATGGCGAGCGGGAAATTCCAGGGCGTGATCGCCGCGACCACCCCGACCGGCTGGCGCAGCACCAGCAGGCGTTTGTCGGGCTGATGGCCGGGAATGATGTCGCCGTAGAGGCGCTTGCCTTCCTCGGCGAACCATTCGATGAAGGCGGCGCCGTAGGCGATCTCGCCCTTTGCCTCGGCGAGGGGTTTACCCTGCTCGGCGGTCATGAGCGTGGCGAGGTCCTCCTGGTTCGCCATCAGCAGTTCGTACCAGCGGCGCAGGATCCCCGCGCGCTCCTTGGCGGTGCGCGCCGCCCACGCGGGGAAGGCGCCGCTTGCCGCCTGGATGGCGCGCCGCGTCTCACTCGCACCCATGATGGGCACGGTACCGATCACCTCGCGTGTGGCCGGATTCAACACCGGGTGCGTGCCGCCCTCGGCGGCATCCACCCACTCACCGCCGATGAAGGCGCGGGTACGCAAAAGATCCGGATCACGCAGTTTCATACGAACCTCGACTCAGGATGCCTCAACCCTCTGCGGCCGCTTGGCCCGTAAGGTAGCGGGCCAGGAACTCAAGCGTGCGCGTGCGCGCCAATGCTGCCGCCTGCGGGTCGTAGCTGTCACGCTGCTCGCAGTTGAAACCGTGAGCGGCGCCCTCGTAGAGGTAGACATTCTGCGGCGCCGGCACCGCGGCGCGCGTCTGCTCCACGTCGGCGAGGGAGATGCTCTTATCGTTGCTGCCGTAGTGGAACATCACCGGGCAGCGGGGCCTCTGGTCCAGATACGCCACCACCTTGCCGTAGTACACCACCGCGCACGCGAGCGGCAGCTGCCCGGCGGCCAGGTACGCGAGCGTCCCGCCCCAGCAGTAGCCCAGGCACCCCACCCGGCCGGAATTGCGCACGACCGCTGCGGCGGCAGCCACATCCTTCAGGCTCGTCTGCGGGGTGAGCTGACTGCGGTAGCCAACCCCCTCCTGCACCTCGGGCGCCGAGTAACCAAGCTGAATACCCCGGCGTATGCGGTCAAACAGGCTCGGCGCGATCACCGTGTAGCCCTCCGCCGCCAGCCCGTCCGCAACACTGCGGATGTGGCTGTTGACACCGAAGATCTCCTGCAGGAGCACCACGGCGCCGCGCGGCCGGCCGGGCGGCGCAGCCAGCCAGGCCTGAAACTCGTGCCCGTCGCGGGCCATGATGCTGGTGTAGTCACCCATGTACGGCTTCCATGGCTTCGCCAGATTGGGCGTGGCATTCTAACCTGCGGCGCAGTGGGAGGAGTCATGCTGGTCGGACCTGCAGTCAGGCGCGTCGCCATCATCGGTGGCCTACGTATTCCTTTTGCCCGCGCCTACAGCGCGTACGCGACGGCCAGCAATCAGGACATGCTCACGGCCGCGCTGCGCGGCGTGGTCGAGCGCTTCAAGCTGCCGGGCGAACGGCTCGGCGATGTGGTCGCCGGCGCCGTCATCAAGCACACGAAGGATTACAACCTCGTGCGCGAGAGCGTGCTCTCGAGCGGGCTGGATCCGCAGACGCCCGGCCTGGACATGCAGCGCGCCTGTGGTACCGGTCTTGAGGCAGCGATCGACATTGGCAACAAGATCGCGCTCGGACAGATCGAGGCGGGCATCGCCGGCGGCGTCGACTCCATCAGTGACGCCCCGATCGTCTATCCGCGTTCCTACCAGCAGCTGTTGCTGCGCAGTTACCGGGGCCGCGGCGCCTGGCAGCGTCTGACACCCTGGTTTGGCCTGCGCCCCGGGGACCTCAAACCGGTCGCCCCGGCGGTAGTGGAACCGCGCACCGGACTGTCCATGGGGCAGAGCACCGAGATCATGGCCAAGCGCTGGCAGATCAGCCGCAGCGACCAGGATCTGCTCGCCTACGACAGCCATCTGAAGGCCGCCGCCGCCTGGCGCGGCGGCTTCTACGACGACCTCGTCATCGAGTACCTGGGACTTAAGAGCGATAACAACGTGCGCGGCGACACAAGTCTCGACAAGCTCGGCAAGCTCAAGCCGAGCTTTGCGGCGGACGGCACGCTGACCGCCGGCAACAGCACGCCCCTCACCGATGGTGCGAGCGCGGTGCTGTTCGCCACACCCGAGTGGGCCGCCCGGCGCAACCTGCCGGTGCTCGCGTACCTGCGCTACGGCAAAGCCTGGGCGGTGGACTTTGCGAGCGGCAAGGAAGGCCTCCTCATGGCGCCCGCGTACGCGGTGGCGGCGATGCTGCGCGATGCGGGCCTCACGCTACAGGACTTCGATTACTACGAGATTCACGAAGCCTTCGCCGCACAGGTGCTCTGCACGCTCAAGGCCTGGGAGTCCGCGGACTACTGCCGGCACGCGCTCGGGCTGCCCGCCCCGCTCGGCAGCATCGACCGCGGCAAACTCAACATCAAGGGCGGCAGCGTTGCCCTCGGCCACCCGTTTGCGGCCACCGGCACGCGCATCGTCGCCTCGCTCGCCAAGATCCTCGCCGCGGACGCCAATGCCAAGCGGGGGCTGGTCTCGGTGTGTACCGCCGGGGGGATGGGAGTGACGGCCATCATCGAGCGCTAGGTGGGTCTTGTGCGTCCGCACGGTCGGTACCCGGGAGGATCAGCAGTGGATGTCAGCAAAGTCTGCGCGGTGCTGGGCGCAGCGGCGCTCGGACTCAGTGCGCTCGCACGGGGGGAGTTCGCCGACGCACTCAAGGACTACAGCGCCGGCCATTACGAGGCCGCGCGCGCGCAGTTTGAGTCGCTGGCGCAACTCGGGGACTGTCCCTCGCAATTCAACCTCGGGGCCATGGCGCTCAAGGGGCAGGGGGGCGCAAAGGATCGCGGCGCCGGTGTCGGCTGGCTCGAGGCCGCCCTCAGCAACGGCTGCCGCCAGCAGGTCGGTGATCGCATCCCGGCGCTCCTCGCCAGTCTCAACCCCGAAGAAGCGCGCGCCGCGGCGGGCATCCTCGGGCGCTACGGTTACGATGCCCTGCAGGCCCAGGGAGTGCTCGCTCCGAACTTTGAATGCCGCGATCTGGTTCCGGCGAACGTAATCGAGACACCGGCTCCGGAGTATCCGCGCCTCTCCGGCGGCCAGGCCCCGGAGGCGATCGTCGTGACGGCACTCACGGTGGGCACCGACGGCTTCGCCCGCGATCCGGAGGTCCTGCTGGCGGTGCCGAAAACCGCCTTCGCCGCGGCGGCGGTCGAAGCGTGGCTCAACTCGCGCTTCGCCCCCGCGACGCGCCGCGGCGTGGCGGTCGAGTCGCGGCTGCAGGCGAAGCTGCGCTTTGTGGGAGCCACCGGCAATCTGGCGAGCGCGCCGACTTACCAAGCCGCGCTACCGGCGGCCGAGGCGAACGACCCGGCATCACAGTACCTCGTGGGGCTGACCGCCAATCTGGACCCCTCCCTCGGTGTAACGCTCGCGCGCGCCGGACAAATGCTCATGAGCGCCGCGCGCGCCGGCGACCCCGCCGCCCAGTACTGGGTGGCGACGCAGGTGGTGGCGGCGGCGCCGTGTCATCCGCAGGCGAACGCGAGCGTGTGGCTGCGACACGCGGCCGAGGGCGGCAGTGGCTCCGCTGCGGTCGTTGAGGCCGAGCAGCTGCTGCGCGCGAGCCCGGCGCAGGAGGCGGTGGCGCAGGCGCGCGGCCTGCTCGCGCGCGCGGCGGCCACCGACAGTTACTACGCTCGCAAGCACGCCGTGGCGCTGCTCGCGGCGTCCCCGGTGCAAGCCGTGCACGATGCGCCACTCGCGCTCAAAGTCGCCCAGCAACTGCTCGCCGGGGAGATCCAGTCCGATCCGCAGATGTTCGAGGCGGTCGCCGCCGCGTATGCCGCGAACAAGGATTTTCGCGAGGCCAGCGCGCAGCAACGCGTGGCGATCAGCAAGGCGCAGGCCCTCGGCTGGAACACGGCCGCCCTGCAGCGGCAGCTGAGTGCTTACCGCGCCGATCGTGCGTGGACGGGGGATCTGTTCGCTGCCGCGACGGTTGAGAACTAAGCGATCCGTGCGCGTCGCCCCGTTGGGTGCGCGCGGCCGCTGAGTTGCGGGCCGGCAGCCGCCAGCCGGCAGCCCTTAGCGCAACAGCAGCTCGACCAGCTCCCGCTGTTCGGCCGTCATGCGTTCGCGCGGCGTGACCAGGGCGCCGCGCAGCGCCCGGCGGCACGGCCGCGTCTCATCTTCCTCGTACTGCGCGACGGTGTCGGCCAGGAGTTGCTGTACGCGCACCAGGTTGTTGCGGAACTCCGCGAGCACCTGTTCGGCGGAGACATGCTGCGCGGGGTCATCGAGCCAGCAGTCATAGTCGGTTGCGAGCGCAATCGTGCAGTAGCACAGCTGCGCCTCGAGGGCGAGAAACGCCTCGGGCACGTTGGTCATGCCGACCAGGTCGGCTCCGGCGCCGCGCAGAAACAGGCTCTCCGCGCGCGTGCCCAGACGCGGACCTTCAACACAGGCGTAGGTCGTCTGCTCGTGCAGCGTCACACCGGCCGCGCGCGCTGCGCTCGCGATGAGCGCGGCGGTGGCGCGACAGGTGGGGTGCGCGGTGGAGACGTGGGCGACGAGGCCGGCACCGAAGAAACTCCCGATGCGCCGCCCCTTGGTGAAATCAAGGTACTGTGCGGGCAGCGCCAGATCGCCGGGGCGGATCGCCTCGCGCAGGCTGCCGACCGCCGACACGCCGATCACCGTGCGCACGCCGATGCTCTTGAGCGCCCAGATATTGGCGCGGAAATTGATCTCACTCGGCAGCAGCTGATGGCTCACTCCGTGGCGGGCGAGGAAGGCGACTTCGCGCCCACGCAGCGTTCCGCGGATCAGGGGCGCGGAGGGCGCACCAAAGGGTGTGGGGAGGTCTTGCGCCCGTGGGGCCTTGAGCTCGGGCATCGCGTAAAGGCCGGTACCCCCGATGATGCCAATCATGTTCGTGCTCCCGCGGGGCTCGATGACGAAGACGGAAGATGCCTGAAACTTGCGGGCACCAACAACTCAGGGCCCGGCTGGCGGTCGCTACCAACCACTGGGCATCCCGCCGCCCCGCAGGGGTTGTTATAACCCTCCGAGCCGGCGGCCCCGGCGGTGCGCGCCGTCAATTCCCCTGAATATGTGGCTCCCACACGGGGCGTGGCGTTACGATGATTCGTATGCTGCGCAAGCCAGACCGCTGACATGGCGGTTTCTTCGAGTGAGAGCGGAGCCTCCCCGCAATTCGCAAGTTTCCGCGAGTTCTATCCCTATTACCTCGAGCAGCACAGCAACGCCGCCTGCCGCCGCCTGCACGTGTGCGGCACGGTACTGGCGCTGCTGATCGGTGCTGCGGCGCTGCTGAGCGGCCGCTGGGTCGCGCTGCTTGCCGTACCGCTCGCCGGCTACCTGCCCGCCTGGTTCGGGCACTTTTTCTTCCAGGGCAACTCCCCGGCAACCTTCCGCCATCCGCTTTACAGCCTGCGCGGGGATGTCCTCATGCTCGGTGAGGTGCTGGCCGGCCGCGTGCCCTGGTAGCGCGCCGAAAGCGACTCGCATGAGCAGACCCGGCATCGACCGCGTCTTCGAAAGACGCCTCGCCGCTCTCATCAACAACGGCCAACCACAGATCCTGCAGGGCGGCCGCAAGGGCGTTGAAAAGGAGTCGCTGCGGGTGCTGCCGAGCGGCACCCTCGCGTACTCCCCGCACCCGCTGCTGCTGGGCTCGGCGCTCACCAACGAGCACATCACCACCGATTACTCCGAAGCGCTGATCGAGCTTGTCACCCCCGCCTTCACCCACAGCTGGGAGCTGCTGCAATACCTGCTTGATCTGCACCAGTTCGTGTACCGGCATCTGGGCGATGAGCTCTTGTGGGCGACCAGCATGCCGTGCGCCATCGAACGCGACGGCGACATCCCGCTCGCGCAGTACGGCAGTTCCCACGTCGGGCGCATGAAGACCATCTACCGCAACGGACTCGGTTTGCGCTACGGACGCATGATGCAGGCCATCTCCGGGGTGCACTTCAACTACTCCTTCCCGTTGCCCTTCTGGGAGGCCTATGCCGCGGCGCGTGCCGCACGCACCCACGATGCGGATTTCATCTCCGCCTGTTACTTCGACCTGCTGCGCAACTACCGACGCTTCGGCTGGATCGTGCTGTATCTGTTTGGCGTCTCCCCGGTCGTGTGCAAGAGCTTTCTGCGCGGACGCGAGCTGCAGCTGCAGGACTTCGGCGTGGGCACGGCGTTTGAACCGTATGCCACGAGTCTGCGCATGAGCGATGTCGGTTACCGCAACCGTAACCAGGCGGGGCTCGCGGTGTCGGTGAACAGTCTGGATGAGTACGTGCGCGACCTGACACGCGCCATCAGCACCCCGCACCCGCCCTATGAGGCGCTCGGGGTGAAGGTCAACGGTGAATACCGCCAGCTCAACGCCAACATCCTGCAGATCGAGAACGAGTACTACAGCTTCATCCGCCCGAAGCGCGTGGCGCGCTCGGGCGAGCGCCCGACCAAGGCGCTGCGGCGCGCCGGGGTCGAGTACGTCGAGGTGCGTGCGCTCGATGTCAGCGCCTTTGATCCCGTGGGCGTCAATCAGAACAAGCTGCGTTTCCTGGAGGCCTTCGTCGCCTTGTGCCTGATGAAGGAGAGCGCCCCCATCGCCGACTCCGAGCAGGGGGCGCTGGATCAGAACCACGTTGCCGTGGCACGCCGCGGCCGCGACCCTGCCCTGATGCTCTGGCGGGAGGGGCGGGACGTGCCGATGCGGCAGTGGGCGCGTGAGCTACTCGACTCCATGGCCGGCATCTGCGAGCTGCTCGACCACGCGGATCCGGCGCGCCCGTACGGCCAGGCTCTGGCCATGCAGGCTGCCAAGATCGAAGACGTCGCCCTGACGCCCTCCGCCCGGCTCATGACGGAGCTCAACGCCGGGGAATCGTTCTTTGACCTCGCGCTGCGCATGTCCGCGGCGCATAAGGCTTATTTCCTGGAGCTGTACCCCCCCAACGAGGAACGCCTGCGCGAGTTCGCCGAGGAGGCACAGGAGTCGCTTGTGGCCCAGCGCCGCATCGAGGCGAGCGATCGGGGAACGTTTGAGCAGTACCTGGCGCGTTATTTTGCGGACTGAAAACAACAGCACCGAAAAGGGGCATGTCCGGGGCGTTCAGGCGCGGTTAACGTAACATAATCATAAACTTTCGCATTCGCTTTTGACCCCGGGACGACATAAACTTTGCTCCCAGGTCGCACTATGGAAGGGCGACCGGGCAACGGAAGACAAGAGCAAAAACGGTAGGACCGTCGACCAACAAGCAGGAGCGCAGGACGATGAAGAGCAAAGGCGCGGAAGGACTTCCCGCTGATCCTCAGGACTCTTTAGCGGCGAACGAGGAATTTAGGGAAGTTGGCGGCGAATACACTGTGCCAAATCAGCCGCAGTGCGGCTGGGATCCCTACGATGTATGGCGCACTCGGGTGAAGAGTGCTTCCCGGTCGCAAGAGCGCGAGGCCGACCCGCGACGCTGACGGGACTCGGAAGGGGGGCGATTGCATACCGGGCAGTCAGACACGGCGCCCTCCGGCCAACACCGCCCTGACGGCATGCGTCTCAGGTTCCGTGACGCGGAACTGGAAAATCAATTCATTCTGAGCTACCGCGCCAGCGCGCGGCCGTGGATACGCGTGAGCCTCGTCGTCGCGCTCTCGACGGTACTCGGCTTCGCCATCATCGATCACGTGCTGCTCGTCGGGCCGCGTTTGGTGCAGCCGGACATCTGGCGCTTCGGGCTGCAGCTGCCGCTGGTGCTCATCATGCTCGTGCTGACGACGCCGCGCTGGTACGTGCGCTGGTATCAGCCCGCGATGCAGGTGGCAGCCCCACTGTTCGCCGCCGGCACCGTGCTCATGGCGATGGAGGCGACGCCCGAGCAGCTGCCGCTCGTGGCCGCGCGACTGCTGCTCGCCGCGTTCTACTTCTACTTCATGATCGGCCTGACCTTCGGGGCGGCGGTGCGCACGAACCTGATACTGATCGGGATGTTTGCGGTCGCGGTGCTCGCGGGCACCATCGGACACCACGTGGCGGTGTACTGGCTCTGGGTGCTGTTGTGCGCGAATCTTATCGGCGGTTCCGGTTGCTACGCGCTCGAGTACGCCAACCGCGTCGCCTTCCTCGAGCGGCGCCGGCTCTCCGAGGTCGCGCTGCACGACGGACTGACCGGACTGCTCAACCGCACCGCCCTGGAACAGCAGGCGCGCGGTCTGTGGCGACACGCGCAGATCGCGCGCCTGCCGGTCTCGGTGCTCCTCATCGATATCGATCACTTCAAGGCCTACAACGATCGCTACGGACACCAGGCGGGCGATCGGTGTCTGCAGCAGGTCGCCAGCGCGATCCGTAGCTCCGTGGCGCGGCGGCCGCTTGACATGGTGGCCCGTTACGGCGGCGAGGAGATCATCGCGATTCTGCCGGGGGCGGATCGGGCGCACGCCGCGGATGTGGCGACGGCGATTCTCAAGGCCGTGGCGGAGCTGGGCATCGCACACGGGGCCTCCACCACGCGTCCCTACGTCACGGTGAGCGTGGGCGTCACCACGGTCGATCCGGGCGGTGACTACGCACACGAGCACGCCGTGCGCCTCGCGGACCTTGCGCTCTACACCATCAAGGCACGCGGCCGCGACGGCTGGTCATTCCATGAACCCGCCGAGCAGGGGGCCCTTGACCTGCAGCAGGAGCTGCTGAAGACCGCCAGCTGAGCGCGCGGCGCGTGCTCGCGCGCGCCACACGCGTCAATCCCCCGCCGGAGGCATGGTGTGCCCGCCGACGCTGCCCAACTCTGTCGGCTGCGGGCTTGCGCTCCCGCGCGCAACCTCCGATCCTTTCGCTATGAATGCTCTTTCGGTACGCGGACTCACCAAGACCTACAGGAACGGTGTGCAGGCGCTGCAGGGCGTCGACCTGGACGTGGAGCAGGGCGATTTCTTCGCGCTGCTCGGTCCGAACGGCGCCGGCAAGACGACGCTGATCGGCATCATCACCTCGCTCGTTAACAAGAGCTCAGGCGACGCGCGCGTGTTCGGTTACGACATCGACCGTGAGCTTGAGGCCGCCAAGGCGTGCATCGGCGTGGTGCCGCAGGAAATCAACTTCAACATGTTCGAGACGCCGTTCACGATCGTCGTCAACCAGGCGGGTTTTTACGGCATCCCGCGCCCGGTGGCGCGGCTGCGTGCCGAGAAGTATCTGAAGCAGCTGCAGTTGTGGGACAAGCGCAACGGCATCTCGCGCGGCCTCTCCGGCGGCATGAAGCGCCGCCTCATGATCGCGCGCGCGCTTATGCACGAGCCGCGGCTGCTGATTCTCGATGAGCCCACGGCGGGCGTGGACATCGAGATCCGCCGCTCCATGTGGGACTTCCTGCGCGAGATCAACGCACGCGGCACGACCATCATTCTCACCACGCACTATCTGGAAGAAGCCGAGACGCTGTGCCGCAACATCGCCATCATCAACGGCGGCCGCATCGTCGAGCGCGACCGCATGAGCAGCCTCTTGCGCCGCCTGCACTTTGAGACCTTCGTGCTCAACCTGCGCGATGCACTCACGCAGGCGCCGGCGCTCGAAGGTTACGCACTACGCCTCATCGACGATCACACCCTGGAAGTGGAGCTCTCCAAGGACGACAACCTCAACGACATCTTCGCGCGCCTCTCGGCCCTGGGGATCGAAGTGCTGAGCATGCGCAACAAGGTGAACCGCCTGGAGGAGATCTTCATGCGCCTGGTCGAGGGGCGCGGTGGCGCGGACGATGTGGCGCGCGCCGCCGCTGCGTTGCCGCCGCTGCCGGCGCGCACGCCGGCAGGAGTGGCGCGATGAACAGCGTCGTTGTCGCCGCGGTGCCGGCGGTCAATCTTAACGTGGTGCGCTGGATCGGCTTCAAGACCATCGTCATCCGCGAATACGGACGCATCCTGCGTATCTGGGGGCAGACCATCGTGCCCTCGGTGGTGACCTCGGTATTGTATTTCGCCATCTTCGGCAGCCTCATCGGCCGGCGCGTCGGGTCGATGGACGGCTTTGACTACAAGCAGTACATCGCGCCCGGTCTGATCATGATGTCGGTGATCACCAACTCCTACGGCAACGTCGTCGCCTCATTCTTCGGTGCCAAATTCGGCAAGCACGTGGAGGAGCTGCTGGTCTCGCCGCTCCCCAACTGGGTGATTGTGGGCGGCTACGCGGCCGGGGGCATCCTGCGCGGGGTGCTGGTTGGGGCGGCTGTCACCGTGGTGTCGCTCGTGTTCACGCATCTGCAGGTGCATCACCTGCCGGTGGTACTGGCCGCGCTGCTGCTGACTTCCCTCACCTTCGGACTCGGGGGTTTCCTGAACGCGTTGTTCGCCAAGAACTTTGACCAGGTGAACTGGATCCCCGCCTTCGTGCTGACGCCGCTCACCTACTTCGGCGGGGTGTTCTACTCGGTGAGCCTGCTGCCCGGCTGGGCACGCACGCTCTCCTACGCGAACCCGATTCTCTACATGGTCAACGCGTTTCGCTACGGGTTCCTGGGCGTATCGGACGTGGATGTGCGCGTGGCCTTCACGCTCATGGTGGGAGCAGCCGTGGTGCTGTTCACCGCGGCACTCGTCCTTATGAACCGCGGCACGGGAATCCGCGATTGAGGAGGGTCGCGCTCGTCAGCGCGCGCGCCGCGCGCGCCCTGGACGAGGACATGCCGCCGCTCCTGGCGGCGTTTGCCGCCGCCGGCGTCAGCGCCGAGATCGCCGACTGGGACGATGCACGGGTCGGGTGGGGCGATTTTGATGCAGCGCTGCTGCGTTCGACCTGGGATTACACCGAGCACCTGGGCGAGTTTCTCGCCTGGGTCGAGCGCACCGCCACACTCACGACGCTCCTGCATCCGCCCACCGTAGTGCGCTGGAATTCCGACAAGCACTATCTCGCCGAGCTCGCGCGACAGGGGCTGCCCACGGTCGCGACCCGCTTCTGCGAGCCGCACCAGGACGCCGCGCAGGTGCTTGAGCAGTTCCTCCTGCAGCAGCAGGAGGCGGAGCTAGTGGTAAAGCCGGCCGTCGGCGCAGGCTCGCGCGATACACGCCGCCATGCGCGCACGGCGGTGGCGCAGATCCTCGCGCACATGGGCGTGCTGCTCGGTGCGCGCCGCAGCGTGCTGCTGCAGCCGTACCTGCCGAGCGTGGATCACGCGGGCGAGACCGCCCTCATCTACCTCGACGGCCGCTACAGTCATGCCATCCGCAAGGGCCCGCTGCTGCCCTCCGGTGCGGCGGCGACGGCGGCGCTCTTTGCCCCGGAGGAGATCACCCCGCGTACGGCCGGCGCCGACGAACGGGCCGTCGCGGATCGCATCCTCGCGGCGCTGCCCTTCGGCACGCTTCTCTACGCGCGCATCGATCTGATCCGCGGCGCGGGGGGTGAGCCGCGTCTGCTCGAGCTGGAAATCACCGAGCCGTCGCTGTTCTTTGCGCACGCGCCGGGTTCGGCCGAGCGTCTGGCCGTCGCGACGCTGCAACGCCTCGCGGCCCGCTGAGCGCGCGCTGGCCGGTCTTGGCGGCGCAGATCTGAGCTTGCCGGAAGCTTCTTCGCAGGTTCGCGCGGAAGGCGCTCAAGCGGCCTGCCGAGGGGGTGCGGCGGAAGTTAAGGCGCGGCGCAGCAAATATGTGATGTAGCACACACAAAATGACTCCTAAGTCCTTGTCGAAACAAAAGTTTCACATTTTTTTAATGTGACTGACGCGCGTCCCGGCGAGGCTGTGTGCGTCATGAAAGCAACCGGATTCACGGCATTCCTGGCGCGCGTCGACGCCGCCGAGTACGGCCTGTGCCGCAGGCTGAATCGGGGCGCCGCGTTCGCGCTGCCGCGGCGCATCCTCCAGGTGGCCAGCCGTTTGGGTGACGGAATTGCCTGGTATGCGCTGCTCATTGCGCTGCCGCTGCTTTATGGCGCCGGCGCACTGCGACCGGTCGGTGTGATGGCGCTCACCGGCGCCCTGGGGGTACTCATTTACGGGCTCCTCAAGCGCCTGTTCGTGCGCGAGCGACCCTTCATCACGCACACCAGCATCGATCGGGCGGCGGCGCCGCTGGACCGCTACAGCTTCCCCTCCGGGCATACCCTGCACGCGGTGTCCTTTACCTGGCAGGCCGGCGCGCACTTCCCGGAGCTGCTGTGGGTGCTCGTGCCGCTCGCGGCCTTGATCGGCGCCTCGCGCGTCGTGCTCGGCCTGCACTACCCCTCGGACGTGCTCGCGGGCGCGGCCATCGGGGCGGCGCTCGCGGAGCTGGGCCTGTCGATCCCCTAGGGCCTGTTAACACTAAGTGATATGCTGTGGGTATGGAAATCACACCCGAACAGTACGCACGGATCGAGCCGCACTTGCCGATTCATCGTGGCAACGTCTCGCATGAGAACCTCAACGTGATTAACGCGATCCTGTTTGTCGCGGAGAACGGCTGCAAGTGGCGCGCGCTGCCGAAGCGCTTCGGTAACTGGCATACGATCTACACGCGCATGAATCGCTGGGCAAAAGCGGGGGTTCTGGATCGGCTTTTTGCCGAGCTGCAGCGCGAACAGCTCATCCGCATCAAGATCGAAGCGGTGAGTCTGGACAGTACGATCGTGAAGGTTCATCCGGATGGTACCGGTGCTCTAAAAAAAACGGCCCTCAAGCGATCGGCAAATCCCGTGGCGGCTGGAGCACAAAAGTTCATATGGTTGCCGCGAGTGCTCGATGCGCCATAGGGTTTTCACTCTCCCCAGGACAAGCCGGAGATGCTCCCGAGGGGCGCGCGTTACTGCGCTCCATTCCCGAACTGCCCATGGCCTGCCACCTGCTGATGGACTGCGCGTATGAAGGCGATGAAACCCGACAACTTGCTTTCGACCTGGGCTTCATTCCCGTCGTGCCACCGCATCCGAACCGGGTCGAGCCCTGGAGGCTCAAGAAAGCTCTATATAAACGTCGCAACGAGATCGAGCGCTTATTCCGACGGCTCAAAGGCTTTCGCCGCATCTTCAGTCGCTTCGACAAACTCGACCTGGTGTTCATCGCCTTCATTTATTTTGCGCTCATCGTGGAAGCACTACGTCAGTAGTGTTAACAGGCCCTAGCAGCCATGGCCATCGCTGCCCTCCTGAGCGTGCAGCGCGCGCGCCGGTATCCTTAGCACGTGCGCGTGCTTTTCATCTCCGACGTTTACTTCCCGCGCGTCAACGGCGTCTCCACTTCCATCCGCACGTTCCGCGCCGACCTGGCCGAGCAGGGCGTCGACACCCTCCTCGTGGCGCCGCGTTACGGCGCGGAACCTGAGGAAGCGGGCGTCCTGCGCGTCGCCGCGGCCGGCGTGCCGCAGGATCCGGAAGATCGGCGCATGCACTGGCGTGCGCTCACGCGCGCGCTCGATGCGCAGCCGCGCGGCGCGTTCGACCTGGTGCACATCCATACGCCCTTCCTCGCGCACTACGCGGGCGTGCGCTGCGCGCGGCGCGCGCAGGTGCCGTGTCTTGCGACCTATCACACCTTCTTCGAGGAGTACCTGCACCACTACGTGCCGGTGCTGCCGCGCGCCCTCGGGCGCTGGGCGGCGCGGCACTTCACGCGCTCACAGTGCGCGGCCGTACAGGCGCTCATCGCACCCTCCGAACCGATGCGCGCGGTGCTGAGCACGTACGGGGTGCGCACCAGCATCCACGTGCTGCCCACGGGGCTGGCGGCGGATCGCTTCCGTGCCGGCGACGGCGGCGCTTTTCGCGCCCAGGCGGGGATTGCGAGCACACGGCCGCTGGTCACCTACATCGGCCGCGTGGCGCACGAGAAGAACATCGGCTTTCTCGTGCACATGTTCCGCCGCGTGCTCGCGCAGGTGCCCGAGGCGCTCCTGGTGAT
This sequence comes from uncultured Pseudomonadota bacterium, assembly GCA_963850955.1. Lineage (GTDB taxonomy): Bacteria > Pseudomonadota > Gammaproteobacteria > Steroidobacterales > Steroidobacteraceae > 13-2-20CM-66-19. The sequence goes on along the minus strand of CAWKMW010000004.1, from coordinate 504,839 downwards.
CGCCGGCGAGGGCCCGGCGCGCGAGCCGCTGCGCGCGCAGGTGGCCTCCCTCGGCCTTTCCGCGCACGTGCACTTTGCCGGCTATTTGGAGCGCGACAGCGCCTTACTCGACTGCTATGCGGCCGCGGACGTGTTCGTGTTTGCCTCGCACACCGAGACCCAGGGCCTCGTGCTGCTCGAAGCGATGGCGCAGGGGGTGCCGGTGGTATCGATTGCCGAACTTGGAACGCGCTCGATCCTCGTGCCACAGAGCGGTGCGTTGGTCGTGCCCGAGGAGGAGGCGGCGTTCGCCGCCGCGGTGCTTCGCGTGTTGGCCGATGCCGGGCTGCGCGAGGGCCTCGCCACCCGTGGGCGCGCCTACGCGCACAGCTGGTCCTCGGCCGCTATGGCGCGGCGACTTGCTGCGCTCTACCGGGAAATGTGCGCCGCGTCGCACTCTGAGGCGCGCGCCGGCGTGACCGGCTAGCGCTGCGCACCCGTCTTTGCATAGCGACAGCGGTGCGCTGGCGCGGTTCTGAGCTACACTTTCCCCACTGCCTGACCGCGGGTGTTTGGAGCGGAGCATGGGTGCAAAACGGGCCTTGATCGTGGACGATTCGAAGTCCGCGCGCCTGTTTCTCGCCCGTGTCCTGGAGAAGTACGACATCGACGTCGACAGCGCCGAGAGCGCCGAGGCGGCGATCAACTACCTCACCAGTAACCGCCCCGATGTGATCTTCATGGATCACCTTATGCAGGGCATGGACGGCCTGCAGGCCGTGCAGCACATCAAGAACGATCCGCGCACCGCCACCATTCCGATCATGATGTACACCTCCCAGGAAGGGGAGCTGTACCTCGGCCAGGCGCGCGCGCTCGGCGCGATCGGCGTGCTGCCCAAACAGATCAAGCCCACGGACGTCTCGAAGGTCCTTTACCAGCTGCATCTGGTTCCGGATCGGCGCACCCCGGAGCAGTCGAGCTTCATGCCGATCAACCTGCGCGTGGACGGCGCCGCGCCGGAGGCCCCCGCCGGCATGCTCTCCAAGCCCCTAACCGACACGGCGCTTCGCGAGCACTTCGCCGAGCTGCGCCGCGCGCTGGTCGCAGGCGTTGACACCCAGACCGATCGGATCACCGCGGAGGTGCGCGCGCTGCTGCTCGAATCACTGCCGCAGCCGGCCGCCTCCGAGGATGCCCTGCTCAGCTTCGGGCCCGCGCCGCGGCGGCGCGCGAGCCCGCCCTGGGCGTGGATCGTCGCCTGCAGCGCGCTGGCGATCGCGCTCATCAGCAGCGCGCTGTGGTGGCGCAGCGTGCGCTTGCTCGAAGGCCTCACCGACCAGGTGGCGCAGCTGCGCCTGCAGCGCGCCGCGCCGCTCGCGGCGAGCATGGCCGGCGTCGTCGCAGCGCCCGCGAGTGCGGCGACAGCGGTCGTCGAAGCGAAGCCGATCGCCGCGCTGGTCCCGTACGGTGCCGAGGCGCTCGGGGGCGCGCGCCTGGACGTCATCGGCAAGCTGCTGTACCGCCTGGTAGCCCAACGGGCGAGCGGGCTGGTGGATATCCGCACATTCGCGGCACGCTTCTGCCTGATGGGCAATGGCACGGATGGCTATTCGCTGGCGCCCGAGGAGATGCTGTTCTCGCGTTGTGATGTGGTCGGCAATCCTTACGATGAGGCGCTCTCGCCGGCGCAGCGCATGCCGCTTGCGCTCGCCAATCTGATCGGCGATGTGCGCAGTTCCAGCAACGGGGCGCTCCTGGTGCGCGCCGCGGTCGGGGATCCGGCGAACCTGGCGGTGCCTTACCCGCAGGTGTCCCCCACGCTCACCGCCGGGGAGTGGAACCGCGCGGCCATCGCCAACAATCGCATCGAGATCCGCTCGCGTTGAACTCTGTCGTCCTGAGTGCCGCCTCCGCCGAGGATGAGTTTCAGCCTGCGCGTTGGCTGCGCAATCGTCACCTGCAGTCGATGCTGGCGAGCACCGCCTGGCGGCGCGCGCGCGTGCTCGCCCGCGCCCGGGCGATGCTTGCGGCCGCCGAGGAGCGGGTACTCGATTGCGGGGAGGGCGTGCGCCTGCAGTGCTTTGTCTCGCGGCCGCCCGAGAGCCGCGGTGCCCCGGTCGTGCTGCTGCACGGCTGGGAGGGCAGCGCGGAGTCGCTGTACGTGCTCTCGCTCGCGCAGCTGCTGTATCAGCAGGGCTTCGAGGTCGTGCGGCTGAACCTGCGCGATCATGGTGAAACGCACCACCTGAACCGCGATCTGTTCCACTCCTGCCGCCTGCCGGAGGTGGTGGGCGCGGTGCGCACGCTGCAGCGGCAAGACCTCGCCGGGCGCGCCCCGCAGCTGGTCGGCTTCTCGCTCGGGGGTAACTTCATGCTGCGCGTGGCGGCGCAGGCGCGCGCGGCCGACCTGCCGCTCGCACAGGTGATCGCCGTCTCCCCGGTGCTTGATCCGATTGACACCCTGGCGGCGCTGCAGCGCGGTTTTCCCGGTTACGAGCTGTACTTCGTGCGCAAGTGGCTGCGATCGCTGCGCAAGAAGCAGGCCGCGTGGCCCGACGCGTATGACTTTCGCACCATCAGCCGCAGGCGCGACCTGAAAACCATGACCGCCGAGCTCGTGCGCGAGCACACCGACTTCGCCACACTCGAGGATTACCTGAACGGTTATGCGATCACCGGCACGCGTTTGGCGCAGCTTGAGGTCCCCGCGAGCATCTTTACGTCACTGGATGATCCGATCATTCCCTCGGCGGGGCTCGCGCGCCTGGCGCGCCCGGCGGCACTGTCGGTGACGGTGTCGCGCTACGGCGGTCACTGCGCCTTCTTTGCACGCCTGAGCGGACCGACCTGGCTCGAGCGGCGCATCGTGACGCAGCTCGGCGGGGCGCCGCTCTAAGGCCCGGCGCGCTTCTCCTCGAACTCGACCACGGCCTGGCCGCTGGTGACGGTCACGGCCCCGTCGATGACCGCGCCACGGGCGACCGCGATGCTCTGGGCGACGATGTCGGCACGAATGACGGCCGTGGCACCGATCTCGAGCTTGTGCTCAACCACAAGCCGCCCGGTGATGCGCCCGGCGATCACCGCCGCCTGCGCATGGATCTCCCCCTCCCACTGCGCGGTCACGGCCATGCGCAAGGTTCCACCCACGCGGCCGTCCCCGCGGATCACACCGCAGACGACCAGCGGCCCGGGGGTTTCCAGATCGCCGCTGAGGCGCACGCCCTCGGCGACAAAAGTCGGGGAGTCCCCGATCGAGTCGATCAGCCTGCGTTTGTGCAAGTCGCTCATCCGCTCACTCCGGGGGGCTCGGCAGGGGTCATAATACGAACGCACCTGCCCCAAAAGGCCGACCATGATCACATTCTGGGCAGCACGGGTGACCTTGATGGCCCTGCTGCTGAGTCTCGCCGCCGGCTGCAGCCGCGAGCAGCAGGACTGGCGCTCCGCGGAGGCCGCCGATACGAGCGAAGCCTATGCGCGCTTTCTCGAGCAGCACGCGGACAGCGAGCTTGCGAACCAGGCGCGCCTGCGGATCGCGCAGCTGCAGGAGGAGCGCGACTGGGGTCACGCCGATGGGGTGGCGACGGTGGACGCGTACCGTCAGTTTCTCGTGCAGCACCCGCGCGGCAAATGGGCCGAGCAAGCGCGCATTCGCATCGAGGGATTCTCGCTGGGCTCCGCTCCGCGCACCGACGGCACAGCGTCGCAGGCCCTGAGCGCGACGCGCACCGGCGTGAACGCGCTACAGCTTGCGACCGGGGTGGGTGCAGCGCCCGCGTCCGCGAGCACTTTCGCCGCCGTGCCCAGCGGCACGGCCATCCCGGCGGCCGATCTCGCCCAGCCGGCGCCGGCCGCCAAAGAGACGCCAGTGCTCGGGATCCCGAGAGCGAGTGAGGGCTACGGCATTCAGCTGGGTGCGTTCGGCACGCAGGCCAGTGCGGATCGGGAATGGCAGCGCCTGCAGGGTCGGTTCGGCTCGCAGCTCGGCGGCCTCGCGCCGCGCATCGTGGTCGCGAGCAGCGACAGCGGCACGCTCTACCGGCTGCAGGCCCCGACCAGCGGTGAGGCACAGGCGCGCGCCGTGTGCGATGCGCTCAAGGAGCAGTCGCAGGCCTGCGTCCCGGTCATCCCGCGTTGATTTGCCTTAAGAAAAAGGCCGTCGGTTTTCACCGACGGCCGAATGCCATCTAAGGCTCACACTGCTGCGCTTGGCTCCAAAGTGACAAATCGCGTCACCCGTCAGGCTGACCGGGATCCGCGTTAACTATCTGATTTAGCTACATTTCACTGCTTGGCACATCCCTTGCTCTATCCCAGGCAGCTGCGAACAATTTCCCCGTGTTCGCTCCTGCGCGCCGCGATGCGACTTCCCCCGCCTCGCGGCGCTTTTTTTTGGGTGATCGGAGGGGAGACGAGACGTGCGCTCGAGGGGGATCGAAAGTGACGCCCCGTCTCCCACTCCGGTCATTCTTGCGCGCCCGCCCGTTGAGCGGCCGCGGTTGTCTGAGAACTTCTCTCCGGGTGCGCCCGCCGGGCGGTGAGCTGTCGGTTCGCTGCCCTCGCGGCGCGCAATGACCCGCAGCGCGTGCGTGGACGATACGAACGACCGAGCGACGCGACAAACGAAAAGAATTGGCGCGATGCGTGATGAGTCTTCAACCACGCTGATACTCCTGCAGCGCCCAACACGTCAGCGCTTTCACCTGGGGTTTTTCGGCATCCTTCGGGCGGCTCACCAGATAGTAAGAATCGCCGGTGTTGAGTTGCACGGCGAACACGCGCACCAGGGCGCCCGAGCGCATCCACGAATCGCACAACACCGCGGGCACAAGGCCTACGCCCAATCCGCGCTCGGCGGCGCGCACCACCGCCGACATGGTGTCAAGTTCGATGACCTGTTTGGGCTCCGGCGTCTCCAAGCCCACCTCATCCGCCCAGCTGTCCCAGGCGAACGGGCGCGTACGATCGACGAGCAACGCCAAGGTACCGAACAGTTCGCGCCCGAGCTGTGCGACTCGCGGCGCGTGCTCGCGCGCACACACGGCGATGAGCGGTGAGGAGAAAAGACGCACGCTCTTCATGCCCGCTGGCGCCGCGTCCGCCACCACGATCGAGACGTCGGCGGTCGGCGGGTGCGCGGCCGGGCGCGGGTCGCGCGTGTCGAGCTGCACGTCGACCTGCGGATTCGCCGCGCAGAACGCCGCCAGACGCGGAATGAAGAGCTCGTTCGCGAACAGCGCCGGCAGCCTGATGCGCAGCGTCTGGCGCCCGTTGCGGCGCGCGAGCTGCGCCAGCGTGCGATCGAGCGCCTCGAGCAGCGGCTCGACCTCATCGAGCAGCCGATGTGCCGCGGTGGTCAGTTCCAGCGCACGGGTCTTGCGCTCGAACAGTCGCATACCGAGGGCCGCTTCCAGTTCTTTCATCTGATGACTCACCGCCGAAGGCGTCACACACAGTTCATCGGCCGCGAACTTGAAGCTGCGATGACGCGCCGCCGCGCAGAACGCCCGCAGATTTTTCAGCGGCGGGGGTCGGGACAAGCGCATCATCTCTTACCATCCTTAGTCCGCCTGAGTGTTGAAGCAAAATCCATGCCCCTGCGAAGATGTACGTCTTCACGGGGCGAGAGCGGCGCCCGCTGCGCACCGTGCTACAGGGCGGTGCGCGGACGGCGCGCACTGCACCGCTGCGGTGCGCCGCGCGGCTAGAATCCCCGGCGGCGGGTGTGTTCGAGGGGTGCGGGGCTACGCAATGGAATACCGGGACTACTACAAGATCTTGGGGCTCGAGCGGGCCGCGACGGCGGAGCAGATCAAAACCGCCTACCGCCGGCTGGCGCGCAAGTACCACCCGGACGTCAGCAAGGAAAAGAATGCCGAAGAGCGCTTCAAGGAGGTGCAGGAGGCGTACGAGGTCCTGAAGGACCCGGAAAAACGCGCCGCCTACAATGAGCTCGGCAGCGAGTGGAAGTCCGGGCAGCAATTTCGGCCCCCGCCCGACTGGGGCAGCGGCTTTGAATTCTCCGGCGGTCCCGAGCGCGGCGGCCCCCAGCAGCGCCGCCATCGCGCGGGCGCCGCTGAGCCCGCGTCGGAGGACTTCAGTGATTTCTTCTCCTCGCTCTTTGGCGGGGAGACGCCCTTCGCCGGCGCGGGCGGCCGCGCGGCGCGCGATCATCACGCGCGCGTGGACATCACGCTCGAGGAAGCCTTCCGCGGCACGACGCGCACGCTTGAGCTGCGCCGTCCGCAGGCGCGCGAGGATGGCCGCATCGAGCTCGCCACCCACACCGTGCGCGTCTCGATTCCCGCCGGCGTCGCGGAAGGACAGCTCATCCGCCTCGCCGGTCAGGGCGGCGCGGCCGGTGAGGGGGGTGCGGCGGGCGATCTGTACCTCGAGGCCCACATCCTGCCGAACCCGCTCTTCGCGCTCGACGGCCGTGACGTGACGGTGACCTTGCCGGTGGCGCCGTGGGAAGCCGCGCTCGGCGCCAGCGTGACCGTGCCCACGCTCGGCGGCTCAGTCGAGATGCAGATTCCCCCAAGCTCGCAGTCCGGGCAGAAGCTGCGGCTGCGCGGACGCGGTCTGCCCGGCTCACCCGCGGGCGATCAATACGTACAGTTGAAGGTCGTGCTGCCGAGCGCAAGCTCGCCTGAGGCGAAGGCGCTGTATGAACAGATGCGCGCCAAGCTAAACTTCGATCCGCGCGCCGATTTCGCGAGGTAACGAGAATGGTACGCATCACCACACACGTGCTCGAAGCGCACGTCCTCACCGACGGCGACTGGATTGGCGCGACCGAGATCTGCCAGTTGTGTCGTATCGATCTTGCAGCGGTGCAGGAGCTCGGCGAGCTCGGGCTTGTCACGCCGCGCGCCACGGACGCTGGCCTTGAACTGCCCGCCACCGCGCTGCCGCGCCTGCAGATCATCGGCCGCCTGATGCACGATCTGGGGGTAAATGTCAGCGGCGCGGCGCTGGCGGTGGAACTGCTCGAAGCGCAGCGCGCGCTCGAGCGGCGCCTGCGGCATCTGGAGGCTCTGGCGGGGAATCACTGACCGAAAGCGCTGCCGCCGCGCTGCAGCCACTCCACTTCCGGTGCCGTGCTGGTGCGCCCGAGAGTCTCGTTGCGGTGTGGGAAGCGGCCGAACTGCTCGATGATCGCGCGGTGGTTTTCGGCCGAGCGCGCCGCACCCTCGAACGGCGCGCGCAGCTCGCTCGGCGCCTCGGTCAGCAAGCGCCGGTAAGCGGCCACCGACTCCTCCTGCACCTCGCGCGCTTCGGCATGCTGCAGCGGCATGTAGAAGAAGATCCGCTCCACCACCTCGAGCGCGGCGTCCGCGGCCGACTGCATCCCTGAGAGCGTTAGCGACAGCGCCTGCGCATCGTAGGCGAAGGCGCGCGCCGTACCGCGGTAGATATTGCGCGGAAACTGATCGAGCAGAATGATGAGGCTGAGGCGTCGGCGCGGTCCGTCGGCCCAGGCGGTGAGTTCCCCGTCGGCAGCCCGCTGCAGCAGACCCGTGAAGCGGCGCCGGATGGTCTCATCGCGCCGTTGGCGAATCTGCGAAGACTCATCGCCGAACCAGAAGCGCATGCGCCGGTCCAGCTCCACGGGCGAGGGCGGCTTTTGTTGTCCGAACCAGAAGTCCCTGACACTGCGCGCCTCGTCCATGCCTTACTCCGGTTTGCTGTCGCGGTCGGCCTCGAACAGCTTCTCGAGCTGCTGCGCGGCCTCGCGCGAGGTGGCGAGGAACTTGGTGTCGTCTTCCTTCACGGCATACTGCTTCTCGAGCGTCGCCTCATCGTGCGCGCGGAAGCGGCGCACCACATCGCGCACCGCGGCCGGCGTCAGCCCGAGCGCCGCCAAGAGCTTCGCGGCCGTTTCCAGGCTCGACGCGTAGGTCTCGCGCACGATGTCGGTTACGCCCGCGTCCATGAGCGCGAACGCGTGCTGCCGATTGCGCGCGCGCGCGAAGATACGCAGGTGCGGGAACTGCTCGCGCACGAGCATCGCGGTGCGCGTGGAGCCCTCGATGTCGTCGATGGCCAGCACCAGGAAGCGCGCTCGCGCCGCGCCCGCGGCGCGCAGCAAGTCAAGCCGCGAAGCGTCGCCGTAGAACACCTCGTTGCCAAAGCGGCGCACGAAGTCGACGTGCGTCTGGCTGCTGTCGAGCGCGGTGAAGGGGATGCCCTTCACGCGCAGCACGCGGCCCACGATCTGGCCGAAGCGGCCGAAGCCGGCGATGATCACCGGCCCGTCGCGCGCTTCGATGGCGTCGTAGGGCTGCCGCGGCGGCATGAGCCAGCGCTGCGCGATCGCCTCGTAGGCGATGAGCAGCAGCGGTCCGAGCATCATCGACAGCGTCACCGCGAGCACCAGCAGATCCGCGGTCTCGTCCGTGAGCAGACGCTGGCGCGCCGCCAGGGTGAACAGCACGAAGGCGAATTCGCCGCCGGCCGGGATGGAGAACGCCAGCCGCCGCGCCGTGTCGCTCTTTTGTCCGACGAGCCGCCCGAGCACGGCCACCAGCACAATCTTCGTAACCAGAAAGCCCACCGTCACGCCCAGCAGCAGCAGGGGTGCGGAGCGCAACAGCCCTAAGTTTGCCGACATGCCGACGGTGATGAAGAACAGCCCGAGCAGCAGGCCCTTGAAGGGCTCCAGGTCCGCTTCCAGCTCGTGGCGGAACTCGCTGTCGGCGAGCAGCACACCGGCCACGAAGGCCCCGAGCGATGCGGACAGCCCGAGCCGATTCGCCAGCAGCGCGGTGCCGATCACGGTGAGCAATGCGGCGGCGGTGAACACCTCGCTCACCTGCGCGCGGGCGACCAACCTGAGCGCCGGGCGCAGCACCAAGCGGCCGCCGGCGACGATCACCACCACGATGACGAGCAAGAGCTTCGCCAGTCCCAGCCACCAGGAGCCGCCCGTGTGCGGCCCGCTCGCCTGGCCACTCAGCAGCGGCAGCACCGCGAGGACGGGCAGCACGGCAAGATCCTGAAAGAGCAGGATGCTGAAGGCGGCACGCCCGTGTTGGGTCTGTAGCTGCTTGCGCTCCGCCAGCACCTGCAGCACGAGCGGTGTCGAGGAGAGCGACAGGCCAAAACCGATGACCGCCGCCGCGATCGGGGGCTGCCCGCAGGCGTAGGCCGCGGCGGCGAGCGCGAGCGAGCACGACAGCACCTGCGCCGCGCCGAGCCCGAACACCGTGCGACGCATCACCCACAGCCGCGTCGGCTGCAACTCCAAGCCGATGATAAAGAGCAACAGCACGATGCCGAACTCGGACACTTGCTTCACGCGCTGGAAGTCGCCGATGAGATTCAGCCCCCAGGGGCCGATCACCAGGCCCGCCGCGACATAGCCCAAGATAGAGGAGAGGCGCAGGAAGCGAAACAAGGAGACGGCGACCACGGCGGCAGTGAGCAGGATCGCGGTCTGGGCGAGTGAGATCATGGACTTGGCGATTCTCGCAGGAATCGGCCGCCCCGTTCACCCTTGAGTTTGCCGGCGCCGGTCCCCATGCCTGCGCGATGCTCGACACAACTGTCCCCCCACCTGAATCCCTCAGCGATCCCTTGGATGCCTACTCGGCCGCCGTCGTCGGCGCGGTCGATGAAGTCGGCCCGGCGGTCGTCAGCGTCTACGTCGGTGGCGCCGACGAGGCCGAACGCGCCCGCGGCGGCGCCGGTTCCGGGGTCGTAGTGACGCCGGATGGGTACCTGCTCACCAACGAGCACGTCGTGCAGAAGGTCAGCCAGGCGCGCGTCACCTTCGTCGACGGCCGCAGCGTGCCGGCCACGGTCGCCGGGCGCGATCCGGCGACGGACCTGGCCGTGCTGCGGGCCCAGGCCGCCGCGCTCCCCTACGCGCAGCTCGTCCCGCAGCAGCGCCTGCGTGCCGGGCAGCTCGTGGTCGCGGTCGGCAACCCCTTCGGATTTGAGTCCACCGTCTCCGCCGGGGTGGTGAGCGCGCTCGGGCGCTCGCTGCGCAGCCGGCAGGGCCGTCTGATCGAGGGCGTCGTGCAGCACAGCGCCGCCTTGAATCCGGGTAATTCCGGCGGCCCGCTCGTGGATGCGCGCGGCCGGGTCGCCGGCATCAACACCGCGATCATCGCGATGGCGCAGGGGATCGGGTTTGCAATCCCGGCGGCCACCGCGCAGTGGGTCCTGACCGAGATCCTCACCCAGGGCCGGGTGCGGCGCGCGTGGCTCGGCATCGCCGCGCGCGACCGGCCGCTCGACGTGCGCCTCGTGCGCGCACTGGAGCTTGCGAGCCCGCGCGCGGTGGAGATCCTTTCGCGTGAGAGCGCAGGTCCTGCGGCCCAGGCGGACCTGCAGCCGGGGGATCTGATCGTGGCCGTCAACGGGGAGCCGCTGGACGGCATCGACACCCTGCGCCGCCTGCTCGGGCGCGTGCCGCCAGGCAGCGAACTTGTGCTGCAGATCGTGCGCCGCACGCAGCGGCTCACGATCGCGCTGACTGCCCGCGAACCGCCGGCTTAAGCGGCGCTCACTCGCACAGACTCTCCAGATACCCCTGTGCCGCCGGCGAGAGGCGCTTTAAGGCGAGCGCGCGTGCTTTGGGCGCGTCCAGCAGGTACTCGAGTGGCCCCGAGACCAGCATTTCGCGGATGCGCGGGTCGCGCGCCGAGGCGCGTGCCATCTTGTTCAGGAGCGTGAAACCGCGGTTGATCAGCCCAGCGCCGGCGCGATTGTGCTCGATCACACGGGCGAGGTATTGCCCGAAGCGGGCATAGAGAAAGTAGTCATCATCCCCGACCTGGAAGCGCACTTCGGCGAAGAAATCGGGGAAATTCTTCTGCAGATATTCGTTCAGACGTTGCAGACGGGGCTCGGAGTCGCTGTCAGTCGACGCTTTGCGCTGCTTCATTTTCGGTGCCAACACCTCGATTGCTTGGGGGGATTCGGCGGCGCGCATGTTGCGGCAGCACTTCGCGCGATGCAAGTGCGCAGGTTAAAGTTCTCGGCGCATGAGGCCCAAAGAAGCGACAGGGAAGTTGCAACCCCGCCGCGACGGGTTGCGGGTGCAGAGGAGCGAGCGGTAGATGAATCATGCAGCCGCCCGGTTTGAAGGCCTTTCGCGCACGACGCGCGCACCGCTCGGGCCGCTACTCTTACGAGCAGCGTCCCACGCGCCTGCCCGAGCCGCACGCGCGACTGCTCCGGCGCGATGCCACCGCTGCGCGCTTCTTCATGCGTCAGATCCCCTCGTACCGCCGCGCCGCCATCTGGTGGGTGATCCGCGCACAGCGGCCCGAGACGCGCGCGCGACGCGCGGCGGTCCTGGTCGAGCTCAGCGCGGCGGGCAAGCTCATTCCGCAGTTTCTGCGCGGCACCCGCCCGCCGCGCTCAAGGGCGCAAGGCCGGCCACGCGTCTGAACTGAGCCGGTAGAGCAGGTGGAGTCGCAGCGCGTGCCCCGCCGGCAGCCGCGGATGCTCAAAATCCCCGTGCGCGTCGTAGCGAAACCCGAGGCGCTGCATGAGGGCCCGGGAGCGTAGGTTGGCGGGCACCGTGAAGGCGACCACCTCGTGCAGTTCCAGATCCTCGAAGCCGAAGCGTAAGACTTCGCGCGCCGCCTCGGTCGCGTAACCGTGGCCCCAGTGGGCGCGCCCGAGGCGCCAGGCGATCTCCACCGCAGGCGTAAAGGGGGCCGCGAAGCTCACCGGGCGCAGGCCCACGTAGCCGATGAAGGGCCTCTGAGCGCGCACCTCCACCGCCCACAGGCCAAAGCCGCACTCAACCAGCTGCGCTTGCGCCTGCAGGGCGAAAGCGTCGCTCTGCTCGCAGCTGAGAACGCCCGGCATAAATTGCATGACCTCCGGGTCGGCATTGAGCGCGGCAAAGGGGGCGGCATCCGCCGCCCGCCAGTGCCGCAGCTGCAGGCGAGGCGTCGCCAGCTCACTCACGGGCCGCCCTTGCAAGCTCATCCCGGGCCGGTATTATCGAACGCATAGTGATGGTGTAAGACAGTCCTTCGGCGGGCGGCACCGGTGCCCGTTTCGACGTGGGCTGCTCATTCGCGGTCCTGGTAGGTCCTGCGGATCTCCTTCAGCGCCTGAATTGCCGGCACGCCGCTTCAACGAGCCCGAGGGATCGATCGTCCCCGGGGCGAGCGCGGCCGCGTTTTAGACCATACCGGGGCCATCGCCATGCATTCTCAGGAGCGCGGACTCTACAAAGAAGCCTACGAGCGCGACAGCTGCGGCTTTGGGCTGATCGCGAGCCTCGATGATGCGCCCAGCCACTGGCTGGTGCGCACCGCGATGACCTCCCTCAACCGCCTCACCCACCGCGGGGCCATCGCCGCGGATGGCAAGACCGGGGATGGCTGCGGTCTGCTGCTGAAGAAGCCCGAGAGGTTTCTGCGCGCGGTGGCGGCCGAGGCGGGCATCGCGCTCAGCGAGCGCTTCGCCTCCGGCCTCATCTTCCTGTCGCACGAGCCTGAGGCCGCGCGCGCGGCGTGCGCGCTCCTGGGCGAGCAGCTTAAGCAGCAGGACCTGGAGCTCGCCGGCTGGCGCCTCGTGCCCATCGATGCGAGCGCCTGCGGCGCCGAGGCGCTCAAGTCGCTGCCCCGCATCGAGCAGGTGTTCGTGAACTGCCGAAACCCCGAAGTCGATGAAGCCGCGTTCAACCGGCGGCTGTACATGGCGCGGCGCCTCACCGAGAAAGCCCTCGCGGCAGATGCGGCCTTCTATGTGCCGAGTCTTTCGGCGAGCACCCTGGTCTTTAAGGGCATGGTGATGCCGCAGTATCTGGCGCAGTTCTACCCCGATCTCGCCGATCCGCGGCTCGAAAGCTCGGTGGCGGTGTTCCACCAGCGCTTCTCCACCAACACCCTGCCGCAGTGGCGCCTCGCGCACCCGTACCGCTATCTGGCGCATAACGGCGAGATCAACACCGTGCAGGGCAATCGCAACTGGGCCCTGGCGCGCGGGCCGCTCCTGAGCTCACCTTTGTTGCCGCAGCTCGCGCAGGTGCTGCCCCTGGTCTCGCTCACCGGCTCAGACTCGCAGAGCCTCGACAACATGCTCGAGGTGCTGCTCATGGGCGGCCTTGATCCGCTGCATGCCATGCGCCTGCTCATGCCGCCCGCCTGGCACGGGCTGGACACGTTGGATCCGGACCTGCGCGCCTTCTACGAGTACTACTCGGTGCACATGGAGCCCTGGGACGGGCCGGCCGGTGTGGTGCTGACCGACGGCCGTTACGCGCTGTGCACCCTCGATCGCAACGGACTTAGGCCCGCGCGTTTCTGCATCACGAACAACCGCTGCCTCACCATCGCCTCCGAGGCGGGCGTGTGGGACTACGCGCCCGAGGATGTGGTGCGCAAGGGCAAGCTCGGGCCCGGGGACATGATCGCGCTCGACCTGAAAACCGGCACGCTGCTCGCCTCCGCCGACATCGACCAGATCCTCAAGAGCCGCCATCCCTACAAGGCGTGGCTCAAGCAGGGCGTGCGTTATCTGGAGAGCGACCTGGTCGATCCGCGCCTCGCCGCAGAACCGATGGACCGCGCGACGCTTGCGCTCTACCAGAAGATGTTCAACGTCACGCAGGAAGAGCGCGACGACATCATTCGCGTGCTGGCCCAGGATGAGAGTGAGGCGGTCGGCTCGATGGGGGATGACACACCGATGCCGGTGCTGTCGCACCAGGTGCGCTCGCTCTACGATTACTTCCGCCAGCAGTTCGCGCAGGTCACCAACCCGCCGATCGATCCGCTGCGCGAGACGATCGTGATGTCGCTGCAGACGCAGATCGGGCCCGAGTGCAACATCTTCGAGCCCGCCCCCGGGCACGCCCGCCAGGTCGTGCTCGGCTCGCCGATCCTCTCGCAGCGCAAGCTGCGCCAGATTCTTGCGATCGAGGAGGTCACGCACGAATTCCTCGACCTGCAGTACGAGCCCACCGAAGGCTTGCGTGCGGCGATCGTGCGCCTGTGCGCGCAGGCGGAAAGCGCCGTGCGCGAGGGCAAGCTTGTGCTCTTGCTCTCGGACCGCTACCTCGTCAAGGGGCGCATTCCCGCGCACGCGCTGCTCGCCACGGGCGCGGTGCACCATCACCTGGTGAAGGAGGGATTGCGCTGCAAGTGCAACCTCCTGGTCGAGACCGGCACGGCACGCGAGCCGCACCACTTTGCCTGCCTCATCGGCTACGGCGCGACCGCCGTGTATCCGTACATGGCCTACCAGGTGCTGTTCGAGATGATGCGCAAGGGGCGCGTCAAACTCGACTTCGCCGCGCGCCTGGAACTGGGGCGCAGCTACCGTGCGGGACTGCGCAAGGGCCTGTTCAAGATCATGTCCAAGATGGGCATCTCGACCATCTCGAGCTACCGCAGCTCGCAGCTGTTCGAGATCGTCGGCCTGGCCGATGAGGTGGTGCACTTGTGTTTCACCGGCACGGAGAGCCGCGTGCAGGGTGCGGATTTTGCGGACCTGGAGGACGACACGCGCGAGCTGGCCGCGCGGGCCTGGGATCCGCGCGAACCGATCGGGCAGGGTGGGCTTTTGAAGTACGTGCACGGCGGGGAGTACCACATGTACAACCCCGACGTGATCGCCGCCCTGCAGGCGGCGGTGATCTCAGGGGATTACGCGCACTACCGCCAGTACGCGCACCTTGTGAACAGCCGCCCGGCGGCAACTTTCCGCGACCTGCTGGCGCTTAAGTCTCGCGGCGCGCCCGTCGCGCTCGAGCAGGTCGAGTCGGTGGAAGCGGTGCTGGCGCGCTTTGATAGCGCCGGCATGTCCCTCGGGGCACTCTCGCCCGAGGCCCACGAGGCGCTCGCGATCGCCATGAATCGTCTCGGGGCGCGCTCCAACTCCGGGGAGGGCGGCGAGGATCCGGCCCGCTACGGCACCGAGAAAAACTCCAAGATCAAACAGGTCGCCTCGGGGCGCTTCGGGGTGACCCCGGAGTACCTGATCAACGCCGAGGTGCTGCAGATCAAGATCGCCCAGGGCGCCAAGCCGGGCGAGGGCGGCCAGCTGCCCGGCCACAAGGTCAACGACATGATCGCGACCTTGCGCTTTGCGCGGCCGGGCGTGGGCCTGATCTCCCCGCCCCCGCACCACGACATCTACTCCATCGAGGATCTGGCGCAGCTGATCTTCGATCTGAAGCAGGTGAACCCTAAGGCGCTGGTGTCGGTGAAACTGGTCGCGGAACCGGGCGTCGGCACGGTCGCCGCCGGGGTCGCCAAGGCGTACGCGGATCTCATCACCATTTCCGGCTACGACGGCGGCACCGGGGCAAGCCCGCTCTCCTCGATCAAGTTCGCCGGCACGCCCTGGGAGCTCGGGCTCGCCGAGACCCATCAGACGCTGCGCGTGAATGACCTGCGTCACCGCGTGCGCCTGCAGACCGACGGCGGCCTGAAGACGGGCCTCGACGTGGTGAAGGCGGCGATCATCGGCGCGGAGAGCTTCGGCTTCGGTACCGCACCCATGGTGGCCTTGGGCTGCAAGTACCTGCGCATCTGCCACCTCAACAACTGCGCCACCGGGGTCGCGACGCAGCACAACGTGCTGCGCTCGAAGTACTTCATCGGCCTGCCGCAGATGGTGATGAACTACTTCCGCTTCGTCGCCGAGGAGGTGCGCGAGATTCTCGCCTCCCTCGGGGTGCGCACCCTGAGCGAGGTGATCGGCCGTACCGAGTACCTCGAGGTGCTCGAGGGCGCCACCGCCCGGCAGCGCAAGCTCGATCTGACGCCGATCCTCTCCGCTGCCGGCGTCGATGCCGCGAGCGCGCAGTTCTGTTTGAGCGCCTCGAACGTGCCGTTCGATCAGGGCGAGCTCGCCGAGCGCATGGTGCGCGAGCTGCTGCCGGCGATCGAGAGCAAATCCGGGGGCGAGTGGCGCTACGAACTGAAGAATTTCAATCGCTCGATCGGCGCGCGCCTCTCGGGGGAGATCGCGCGCCGCTGGGGCAATTACGGCATGAGCGAGGCGCCCCTCACCGTGCGCTGCCGCGGTAACGCCGGGCAGAGCTTCGGGGTGTGGAACGCGGGCGGACTGCATCTGTATCTTGAAGGCGATGCCAACGATTACGTCGGCAAGGGCATGGCCGCCGGGCGCATCGTGCTGCGTCACCCCGGCAGCGCGCGCTTCGTGGCGAAGGACACGGTCATCATGGGCAATACCTGCCTGTACGGGGCAACCGGCGGGGAGCTGTACGCGGCCGGTATCGCCGGCGAGCGCTTCGCGGTGCGCAACTCCGGCGCGGTGGCGGTGCTCGAGGGGGCCGGGGATCACTGCTGCGAGTACATGACCGGCGGCGCGGTGTGCGTGCTCGGGCGCACCGGCGTCAACTTCGGCGCCGGCTTTACCGGCGGTTTCGCCTATGTACTGGACCTGGAGCGCAATTTCGTCGACCGCTACAACCACGAGCTCATCGACATCAGCCGCATTCATCCTGAGGCCATGCAGTCGCACGTGCAGCATCTGGAGGGGCTGCTCGAGCGGCACGTGACCGAGACCGAGAGCCTCTGGGCGGCGGAGATCATGAATGACCTGCGCACGTATCTGCCGAAGTTCTGGGTCGTGAAACCCAAGGCGGCCTCGATCGATTCGCTCATCGATAACCTGCGGCGCGCAGCCTAGCGCGCGCCCTCGCCCTCGTCATGGCCGACAAGAACCTGCAGTTCCTCGACATCCCCCGCGCCGACCCGCCGAAGGCGCCGGTGGAGGTGCGCGTGGGAAATTTTCGCGAGATCTACGCGCCCTTTGATGCCACGGCCGCCAGCCAGCAGGCCGGGCGCTGTATTGCCTGTGGCAACCCTTTCTGTGAATGGAAATGCCCGGTCCACAATTACATTCCCAACTGGCTGAAGCTCATCGAGGAAGGCAACCTCTTTGAGGCGGCCGAGCTGTCTCACAAGACCAACTCGCTGCCCGAGGTTTGCGGGCGCATCTGCCCGCAGGACCGGCTGTGTGAGGGCGCCTGCACCCTCAATGATGGTCTGGGCGCGGTCAGCATCGGCGCGATCGAAAAATACATTACCGACGAGGCGCTCAAGGCGGGCTGGAAGCCGGACATGTCGCACGTACAGGTAAGCGGCAAGCGCGTCGCGGTGATCGGCGCGGGGCCTGCAGGTCTTGCGTGCGCTGACATCCTGGTGCGCAACGGCGTGGCTCCCGTGGTGTTCGACCGGCACGAGCGCATCGGCGGTCTCCTGACCTTCGGTATCCCGCCCTTCAAGCTCGAGAAGGAAGTGCTGGAGAAGCGCCGCGAGATCATGCAAGGCATGGGAGTGCAGTTTCGTCTCGGCATCGAGATCGGCACGGATCTTGAGCTCGCGCAGCTGCTGAGCGAGTACGACGCGCTGTTCCTCGGCATGGGCACCTACACCGCCGTACGCGGCGGCTTTCCCGGAGAAGAGTTGCCCGGGGTGCACGAGGCGCTGCCTTACCTGATTGCCAACATCCGCCACGAGCTGGCACTGCCGGGCGCCAGTGGCGGGCTCATCAGCATGCGCGGTAAGCGTGTGATGGTGCTCGGCGGTGGGGATACCGCCATGGATTGCAACCGCACGGCGCTACGTCAGGGCGCGGAATCTGTGACCTGCACCTACCGGCGGGACGAACGCAACATGCCCGGCTCGCGGCGCGACTACAAGAACAGTCGCGAGGAGGGCGTCGAGTTTCTCTTTAACCGTCAGCCCATCGAGATCGTCGGTTCCGAGGGCGTCGAAGGGGTGAAGCTGGTGAGCACCGCGCTCGGCGCGCCCGATGCGCGCGGCCGCCGTGTACCGCAGCCGGTACCCGGATCCGAAGCGATCGTGCCGGCCGATGCGGTCATCATCGCCTTTGGCTTCCTGCCCAGTCCGCCCGCCTGGCTCGGCGAGCACGCGATCCGCCTGCACGACAGCGGCCGTGTGCGTGTCTCCTCCGCCGAGACGCGCGCGTTTCAGACGACCAACCCGAAGGTGTTCGCCGGCGGGGACATGGTGCGCGGCTCGGATCTGGTCGTGACCGCGGTGTTTGAAGGACGCGAGGCGGCGCGCGGCATTCTCAACTACCTCGGTGTCAGTTAGGCGCGCCATAAAAAAAGCCCCGCGCACGGCGCAGGGCTTTTTAGTTTTTTCGCCTTCAAACGACCCGGTGGTTCGCTGTCAGCTCCTTCCGACAAGCGCCGCGGACTTCCCATCCCGCTCCCGCCTTCGGCACGTTGCGTCATCACGAGCATCTAAACTTTCCGGCTGAAACGCTTGGAGCCACTGCTCCGGCTTCTATCGCGAGGCCCGCATGTTCATCCACGCGTTGTATCGTTCCTGACAACCACAACAAGTTCGCGATTGTCGTCACCCGTGCCCGCGTCGATCCCCGAGTTTTCTTGTGTTGTACCTTCGTCCTCTATTCATGGCTTTGGCGCATCACCGTCACAAGAGCGCGTTCGGCCGGGAGAAAAAATTCTTTTACTGACGGTGCCTTGGACGCTAATTGTACTCATTCCAACACCAGAAAGCGATGTCGTGATTTAGAGACATTGCTCAGGAAAATCACCCGTCGCGCGGGAACATCGATGTGACATAAGCCGGCCACGGCGGCTGAAGGTTCAGCAGGGGATGCGCACCGAGAAGCGCACGCCCTGCCCGTCCGGGAGGTTCGCGGCGCGCGCCTCGCCGCTGTGAAATTCGGCGATGAGGCGCACGATGTACAGTCCGAGCCCGAAATGCGGCCGCTCGTCCCGCCCGGGGCGCGAGCGCCACAAGGACTCGAACAGCCGCCCCTCGACGTGCAGCGGCAGCGCAGGGCCGGGATTCTCGACCTCGATGAGGGCGAAGTGCCCTTCGTGGCGCAGGCGCACCGTGAGGCTCGCCTGCACGGGACTGAAGTCCACGGCATTCTCGATGAGCTTATCGAGCATCTGCACGATGAGGTCCGGCGCGCCCTGGAGCGTGAGCGTCGCAACGGTGGTGTCGAAGCGAAACGTACGCTGCGGGAACGCCGCCGCGTAGGCGCTCACCGCTGCCGCGAGCACGGCCGGCAGCTCGAAAGGCACCCGCTCGGCACTGCTGATGGCTTCTTCCACCCGCGTTGCGGCGCCCATGGCGACGAGGATGGCATTGAGGCGCTCGCTGCCCTGGCGCGCGCGCTCGAGGTAAGCGCGCGCCGCCGGGGGCACCTGCTCGGACTCCAGGTTATCCAGCGAGGAGCGCACGATGGTGAGCGGTGTGCGGATCTCGTGCGCGAGGCGCCCGGCGAGCGTGCGCAGGTAACTGGTGTACTCGTTCAGCCGCCCGAGTAGCGTCGAGAAGCTGCGCGCGACGTCCCCGAGTTCATCGCGCGCTGCGGTCTCGGGGAAGCTCGTGTCGAGTCCCGCGCGCGTCAGCGCCGACTCGCTCGCGCGCCGCAGCCGCGACAGACGCACCGCGAGCCAGGCGGCGAAGGCGAGGATCGCGCTGATGACGATCGCGCTGGTGGCGAGGGTGAAATTGAGCATGTGAGTGAGCGCCCGGTCGCGCAGGCGGATCCAGCGATCGGCGCTTTGCGTGACCTCGAGCTTACCGATGACGAGTGCGTGGTCGCGGTCATAGATGGGGCTGGAGGACTGCAGCGGCTGACGCTCGCTCGGCCGGTCGACGAAGCGTCGGTAGAGGCGCGCCAGCATCGGCGGCCCGGGCGAGAGATCGACGGGCCGCGCAAGAGCGTCCGCCCGCGCCAAGACGCGACCGGCGGGCGTTGACACCGAGAGCTTCAGCCCCGGCTGCAGGAACTGCGTGAGGTAGCGATCAAGCTCCGGCGCGGCGAGGATCAGGTGCCCGATGGTGTGCAGATCATCCGGCCGCAGCGTGCCGTAACTGACCGGCAGCGCGCCGCGCGCGTCACGATCATCGATGAGCACCCCGAAGCCCTTGCCGAGCATCGACAAGGGCACGCGCAGTTCGAGGCGATAGCCGTCGGCACTCGTTTGCCAGGCACCCCGGATGCGCGGCTCGATGCGGGCGCTCTGGCGGCCGTACTCGCCGCTCTCGATGCGCCGCGCGCTCACCGCTCCCGGTCCGGTCGCGGCCACGAAGACCTGTTGCTGCACGCCCTGCGGGTCCTCGAAGCCGAGCCAGACCCGATCACCGAAGGTGACCGGATCCAGGGGATTGTTGCTCGGCGCATCAAACAGCGGATGCTCGTCGTGCACGCGCAGCGCCACATACAGCATGCGCTCGTGCACGCCGGTGAGAATCGCGAAGCCGTGGTGTTCGTCGCGGTCGAAGTGCGTCCACAGCTTTCCCTCGTGCGGCCAGTCCGCGGCGTAGCCATCCAGAAGCGGCGCGGCCGGCAGTGCGATCGGCTCAAGATCGTAAGGGGTGGGTTTGTAGAAGTCCGGGTCCGGCTCACTAGGCGGCGGCGCACCTGCCGATGCCTCGGTGAGGGACTCCGGCGCCGGGCGCGGCTCGCGGTACAGCAGGTCGGTGCGTCCCTGCAGAGAGGTGGCAATGGTCTGCGACAGCCCCTGCAGGGAGTCCGCTTCGCCCTGGCGCAGCGCGGATTCCATCTCACGCGCGTAGCGACAACCAGCCCAGGGCAGCACGAGCGTGGCGAGGCCGAGCAGCAGCAGCTTCAGGCGCAACGACATGGACGTGCGCCTACTCCACCCAGCGATAGCCCATGCCGTAGACGGTCTGCAGTGCGTCGAACTTTGAGTCACTCGCCTGGAACTTGCGACGGATGCGCTTCACGTGCGAGGTGATGGTGTTGTCATCGAGCACCACGTTGGCAGCATCCATCAGCTGTTGGCGGTTTCTCACATGGCCCGGATGATGCGCGAGCGCGTGCACCATCCAGAACTCCGTGAGCGACAACGGCACCACCTTGCCGTCCCACTGCACCGTCATGCGCTCGGCGTCGAGCGTGAGCGCGCCGCGGCGCATCGCGTCGGTGGCGGCGGCGGGCCGGCGCAGCGCATCGACGCGGCGGAAGAGCGCGTGCACGCGCGCGATGAGGTGCGGCAGGCTCAGATCCTTGGTAAGGAAGTCATCCGCGCCCAGGCGCAGGCCCGACACGGCATCAAGCTCACTGTCGCGTGCGGTGAGAAAAATGATGGGCAGCTCCGCGGAGAGCGCGCGCAACTGCCGGCACAGTTCAAAGCCGCCCTCCGGTTCCTCCTCAAGCGAGATGTCGATGACGGCCAGATCCGGCAAGCGCGCGGCGCAGGCACTCATCGCCTGCGCGCGGTTCGCATAGGTGCGTACCGCGTAGCCCTCGCGCGTGAAAGCGGCGGCGTAGTTCTCACGCAGCGCGGGTTCATCTTCGATGATGGCGATGAGACGCTTCATGGGGTCAAGGCTACAGGCGAAGCCGGCAGGGTGAAAGCGCCGCGCGCCGCCATATTGCGCCACAATTTTTCACCGCCGCGCCACGATTGCCGCCGCAGATTGCCGCGGCCGCAGCGCGAAATACTCCCATGTCGTACGCACGGGAGAGTTCGATGAGTTCACAGTTGCAGGCACGCGCGCACGGCGCGCCGCGCGCGCAAGTGATCCTCAACTGGCTGGCGCTCCTCGCGCTGCTCGCCCTCGTCATCGTCTGAGTGGCGCGCGCGAGCGCCGGTACTTTTAGCCGCAGCCCAACTGCGCCCGCACCTGGGAGAGTGGCGCGCCGAGGAGTGCCGCCGCGCGCGCCTGCGCCGCGGCTGCGTCGGCGGGCGAGAGGGCCCGCAGCGCCGATGAGGGCGCCGGCGTGAACGCCGCCCAGTTCGCGTACTGCGCCACGCCAAAGCAGCCCTCCTGGTTCAGGCTTTGCAGGAATTGGCTCCAGGCATAGCGCTCCGTGGGCGGCAGGCTCGGGTCAAGGTCGTGGCCCTCGGGGTCCGCCGGTCCGGCGAGAACCATGAGCGCGGCCAGATTGCCCGCGGAGGCCGCCGCGACGAGCAGCTGCCGTGCCTCGGTCGGATCCGTCGCTGGCGTCGGGCAACCCTTCAGCAGACAGCGTGCCAGTTCCTCGGCGGCGTCCGGCGAACGGTCGGCTGCGTCGCGCAACAGCGTCATCGCTTCCGCCTGACTTTCAGGCGTACCTTTCCGCAACAGTGCGCGCGCCAGCTGGGCTTTGCCATCGGCATCGCCGAGCGCGAGCGTCTTGCGGTCGTACTCGATCTCAAGATCCAGCTCAGCTGCGCCGCGCAGCGTCTCGAGGGCCCGTCCGAAGATGTTGACGGCCTCCTCTTTGAGTCGCGGTAACAGCTCATGCGTGAGTTCGGACTTGGCCTGCTGGCAGGCTGTGAGTTCATCCGCGCTGGGGCCCGCTTGCTCCTGGGTGAGCAGCACGTCCAGACGTTGCAGTGTTTCCGGTGCCGCCCCGTTGCGGGTGGCAATCTGCAGCATGTGCTCGCGGTGCGTCGCTGATTCCTCCGGCCCGCTGCATTGAGACAGAGAGATCAGAACGCGCAGTGCGTGTTGATCGCCGGCGCGCGCCAGGGGAAGGACTCGCCCGAGCGCGTCCAGTAGTTTGCCTGCACACAGCAGCGACAACACCTCGGGCGAAGCTGCGCGCGCCAGAACGAAATGATATTGCGCACAACGCAGACGGGCGTTGAAAGCTGAAGCCGTAAGGGGTGCCGACGCGCTGCTGCCAGCGACCGGCCACGCAGCGGGCGTCGCCGTGGCACGCGTGCGCGCAGCGGCTGCGGCAAGCGCTGCGGCGGATGCAGTGGGTCGCAATGGAGCTGATGCTCGCGGGCGCATCCGCACGCAGATCACGAGGATTGCGCAGATCAGGACCAACAGCACGGCAGCCGCTCGACCCGCTCGCATCGGCACAGTATGCCGCAGCGACCCCCGCGGCGGGGGCGCAGCGCCGCGCTCTTAGAACGCGTTAAAGCCCGTCAGCTCCCGCCCGATCGTGAGCTGGTGAATCGTCTCCGTGCCCTCGTAGGTGATGACGCTCTCAAGATTCAGCATGTGGCGGATCGGGGCGAATTCGGCGCTGATGCCCGCCCCGCCGAGCATGTCGCGGCAGTCGCGCGCGACATCGAGCGCCATGCGGCAGTTGTTCCACTTGGCGAGCGAGACGTGCGCGGGCTGCATCGTGCCGGCGTCCTTCAGGCGCCCGAGCTGCAGCGCCAGCAGCTGCGCGGTGGTGAGGCGCCGCGCCATCTCCGCGAGACGCACCTGGATCATCTGGTTCTGGGCGAGCGGACGGCCAAAGAGCGAGCGGTTCTGGGTGTACTCGAGCAGCTGCTTAAGACAGGCTTGCGCGGCACCGATCACTCCCCAGGCGATGCCGTAGCGCGCCTGGGTGAGGCAGGAGAGCGGACCTTTGAGGCCGACGACGCCCGGCAGCACCTGCGCGGCGGGCACCACGACGTTGTCAAAGTAAAGCGCCGCAGTGACCGAGGCGCGCAGCGAGAACTTGTGCTGGATCTCGGGCGCGGAGAATCCCGGGGTCCCTTTCTCGATGAGAAAGCCGCGGATGCCCTCCGGGCTCAGCGCCCACACCAGCGCCACATCCGCGATGGAGCCGTTGGTGATCCACATTTTTGCGCCGTTGAGCACCCAGTCCGTGCCGCGCTTCTTCGCGTGCGTTTTCATGTTGGCCGGATCCGAACCGCCCTGCGGCTCGGTGAGCCCGAAGCAGCCGATCAGCTCCCCGCGCGCCATGCGCGGCAGATACTTCTGCTTCTGCTCCTCCGAGCCGAACGCCCAGATCGGATACATACACAGTGAGGATTGCACCGAGACGAAGCTGCGGATGCCGGAATCGCCGCGCTCGAGCTCCTGGCAGATGAGACCGTAGGAGACGGCATTCAGTCCGGCGCAGTCGTAACCCTGGAGCGAGGAGCCCAGGAGCCCGAGCTCGGCGAGTTTGGGCACGAGTTGCTTGGGGAAGCGATGCTCTTCGAACGCCTGCTGGATGACGGGTAACACCTCAGCATCCACCAGCCGCGCCACCGAGTCCTGTACCAGGCGCTCTTCCTCGCTTAAGGCGGCGCGTACGCCGAACAGATCCAGCGGGTCGATCGCAGCCCCCGCAGCCTTGCGAGCGGCAGGGTGGGGGGTAGCAGCCACGGCACTCTCCTGAAGGAAAACGCTAAAAAAGAAGCCCCGCAGAGCGGGGCGCGCATGATAGCGGGTATCGCGCAAGAGGGCATCCCGCGCCGCTCGAGGGTGGCACAGGCGCAGCCGTTGGTGCACCCTTTCACCCATGAAAATCCCCGAGATCCTCCTAGTGGAGACCGTGCACCAGCCCGGCAGTCTTGCCAAGGTGCTGCAGGTGATCGCCGATGCGGGGCTCGCCATCGAGCACCTCACTGCGCTGCGTCGCGATCAGGGACGCACGCTGTGGGAAATCACGCTGGAGATGGATGAAGAAACCGACCGCTCGCTGTATGAGCGCATCGGCCAGCTGCCCACGGCGCGGTTCGTCGGCAAGTCCGACCGCGTGTTCAACCGTCACCGCGGTGGCAAGATCCGCACGGTCGCAAGCTTGCCCATCAACAGGCGCCAAGTGCTGCGCGACGTGTACACCCCCGGGGTGGCGCGGGTGTGCCTTGCTATCCAGAAAGATCCGCAGGCGGCGCGCGAATTCACCGCGCTCGCGCGCACGGTGGCCATTGTGACCAACGGCACCGCGGTGCTCGGGCTCGGTAACATCGGGGCACTCGCGGGCCTGCCGGTGATGGAAGGCAAGGCGGCGCTGTTCGCTGAGCTCGTCGGCATCAACGGCGTACCGATACTACTGAACGAGACTGAGCCGGCGCGCGTGGTGGAGGCGGTGCTGGCGATCGAGTCCTCCTTCGGCGCCATTCAGCTGGAGGACTTCGCTGCGCCCGAGTGCTTCCAGATCGAAAAGAGCCTGCAGGCGCGCCTTGCGAAGCCGGTGATGCACGACGACCAGCACGGCACGGCGGTGGTGGCGCTCGCGGCGCTGCAGAACGCGGCGCGCTACGCGCAGCAGGAGCTGCGCACGAGCACCGTGGGACAGATCGGACTTGGCGCCGCCGGCACGGGCATCGCGCAGCTGCTGCGCGCCTATGGCGTGAAGCACATCCTCGGCACTGATCGCAATCCTGCGGCGGTCGCGCGTCTTGAGGCGCAGGGCGGGGAGGGTACGACGCTCGAATCGCTCATGCAGCGCGCCGATATCGTCATCGCCACTACGGGCGTGAAGGGCCTCATTCGCCCGCAGTGGGTGCGCAAGGGTCAGGTGATCCTCGCGCTCTCCAATCCTGACCCGGAGATCGAGCCGCTCGTCGCCCGCGAGCACGGCGCCGCCTTCGCCGCTGATGGCAAGGGCATTAACAACCTGCTCGCCTTCCCGGGGCTGTTCAAGGGGGCTCTGGAAGCGAACGCGCGCCGCTTCTCCGAGGCGATGCTCATGGCGGCCGCGGACACGATTGCAGGGCTTGCGCGCAACGAGGGTGAACTCGTGCCCGATCCGCTGGACAAAGCGCTGCACGAGGCGGTGGCCGCCGCGGTGCGCGCCGCCGCCCCGGGGCGTGGCCTTGAGGTGGGATAGCGCGCGGCCGAGGTAAGCTAAACTCACCCGCCTCACCTGCGAAAAAAGGGCCCGTCTTCATGACGAGCACGGCCGTCTGCTTCGGCGAGCCCACTGCGGCGCACCCGCTCAGGCCTCATCTGTCCCCATGGCAGTGGACGGCGATCGGCGCTCTGGCGATCCCACTGTGGGCGATGTGGCCCTCGCTCGCGCTGCGCACTGCCGCGGTGCCTCCGCTTGAGACGCTCACTCTCGCGTTTCTGTGTGGCTCGATCAGCTTCAGGGCGCTGCACATCAGTGCGCGAGAACCCGCCGCGGCAGCGGGCGGATCCTGGCGTTCGTGGATTCCGGGGTTGGTCTATGCCGGCGCGCTGTCCGGCGGCGATGTTTGCTTCCTGCTCGCCTTGCACCGCATCCCGGCGGCGCAGGCGAACCTCTTGGTCTACCTGTGGCCGGTGATGATCGTCGTCATCGGTGCGACGGTCGGGGTGTTTCGCTTGCGTGCGCGGCAGATCCTCGGCCTCGTGCTCGGATTCTCCGGCGCGGTGATCCTCATCTGGGACGGCCACGTTGCGCTCGCCACCGGCGGCATCGCACTGGCACTGCTCAGCGGCGCGCTCTGGGCGGCGTACTGCGTCTTCAGGCTCCTGTGGCAGGAGCCGACCGGCAATCTGCTGGCGCGCGGCTGCCTGATCTCGACTGCGCTGTGTGCGGTGCTGCATCTGCTGCTCGAGCCCACGGTCGTGCCCGACGCAGATCCAGTGCAAGCGTTTGTTGGTCGGATGCTGGTGGCTCGCGCCGTATTCGCCGAGCCAGTCAGCTGAGGCTGCGCATGCGGACCCACGCTACCGGACGCCGGGCAACCTGAGGTTGCCGGCGCCCGTGCGGTTTTTTCAGGCCACCATCATGCCGCGCAGCTTGCCCAGCGCGCTCGACTCGATCTGGCGGATGCGCTCCGCGGAGACGCCGTACTTGTCGGCCAGTTCGTGGAGCGTCGCCTTGTCTTCACTCATCCAGCGCCGCTGCACGATCTCACGGCTGCGCGCGTCCAGTCGATCGAGAGCCCCGCGCAGACGGTCGGAATCGTCTTCGCTGCTCTCCGCGCTCTCGACCTGCTCGGCCGGATCCGCATCCGGAGCCGGCAGATAGGCGGCCGGGCTGTAGACCTCCTCCTCGTCCGACTCCGGCGTCGGATCGAAGGACATGTCCCGTGCGGCGAGACGCTTCTCCATCTCGGTGACCTCGGCCGGGGTCACCCCCAGGTCGCGTGCCACCGCCGCGGTCTCCTCGGCCGAGAGCCACGTCAGGTTCTTCTTCATCCGGCGCAGGTTGAAGAAGAGCTTGCGCTGCGCCTTGGTGGTGGCGATCTTCACCAGCCGCCAGTTGCGCAAGACGTACTCGTGGATCTCCGCGCGGATCCAGTGGACCGCGAAAGACACCAGGCGCACGTTGAGCGTGGGGTCAAAGCGCTTGACCGCCTTCATGAGCCCGACGTTGCCCTCCTGGATCAGATCCCCGACCGGCAGGCCGTAGCCGCTGTAGCCGCGCGCGATGTGCACGACGAAACGCAGGTGCGACAGCACCAGCTGGCGCGCGGCGGCCAGGTCTTCTTCCTTGCGGAAGCGCTCGGCGAGCGCTCGCTCTTCCTCACGCGTCAGAACCGGAATACGGCTGACCCGCTCGAGGTAGGCGTCCAGGCTCCCCAGCGGACCGGCTAAGGCGTGATCGCCCATGCGGGCAACCAGTGCAGTTGCGGTCATTGGATCTCCCGTGGAATGGGTGGGCATTCTAGCAGTCACCCTCTTAGAGTGCTAAGGGTCCGGATAGTTCCCCGGGGCCCCCGAGGCGGGTCTTACCAAACAAGAGCTTGCGCGCGTTCTGAGGCCCAGAGAATCCCCCCTACGAGGGGGCCGCCCGACGCCATTGGGGGGTGTCGGACAGAGCCTTAAGCGTGGCAACTTCCGGCCGGGTGGCGCGCAGTCACTAGGACCGCGGCACGCCCGAAAAGTGTCCTCACTGGAGACTGAGCCAGGTGAGGACGCGGGGGTTGGCGGTGTGCGCGACATTGGGGGTAAAGTCCGCCCGACTGCGAAGCCGGCGCCGTACACAAGAAAGACAAAGGGGAGGCTTTCATGATCAGCATCGCATCGCTGTGGCTGCCCATTTTGCTTGCGGCCGTGATCGTGTTCGTGGCGAGCTCGGTGATCCACATGGCGCCGCTGTGGCACAAGAGTGACTATCGGGGCATTCCTAAAGAGGCGGAGCTCATGAGCGCCCTGCGACCGCTCGGGATTCCCCCGGGGGACTACTTCGTCCCGTGGACCGAGCAGCGGAACATGAAATCCCCCGAGTTCCAGGAAAAGATGAAGCAGGGGCCGGTCGCGCTCGTGACCATTCTTCCCAATGGCCCGGTGGTGATGGGTAAGCCCCTCGCGCTGTGGTTCGTGTACCTGCTGATCGTGGGCACCTTTACAGCGCTGATCGCCGCTCACACGCTGCCTTCGGGCACGCCCTATCCGCGCGTGTTCAAGGTGGTCCTCACCGGCTCGTTCATGGGGTACGCGCTCGCGCTGCTGCAGAACTCCATCTGGCTGCGCCGCTCCTGGGTGGTGACACTCAAGGGGTGTTTCGACGGGCTGATCTATGCGGCACTCACCGCCGGCACTTTCGGTTGGCTGTGGCCACATTGAACGCAAATCAACGGCGGGGGCTGCGATGGCGCGCGACGCCGACTGCGTCACGCGCCCTTTGAGTTATGTCCGTGAGTGACCCGATAGAGCGAATTCACGCGCACTTGCTTACGTAACTCACGCGAAAACTTAAAAGTCCGTCACGTATGCCTGACATAAGAGCTGCTCTGATAGACTCATCTGCAAAGTAACGATGAGGCGGCGGGGTCGATGAATCAGGTTCGCTGGTTAGGGATCACGGCAGTGGTCTGCCTGGGATTTGCCGCGTCGCTCAGCCAGGCCGCCGAGCTCTCCGGCAGCGTAGTGCGTACGCACCTGAAGTACGCCAATCGTAGCTCCCTCGCCCAGCCTTCGCTGCGCTCCAGCGCGGCCCTGGTGCTCGATGCGACCCACTCCTCGGTGCTGTATTCGCGCCATTCGGACGTCGCCATGCCGATCGCCTCGATCACCAAGCTCATGACAGCCTTGGTGGTGACGGACGCCGGCCAAGCGCTGGATGAGGAACTCGTGGTCAGCGACGAGGACCGCAGTCTCGGCAAGGGGTCCGCGTCGCGGCTGGCTCCCGGGACGCGCTTATCGCGCGGTGACCTGATGCACCTCGCCCTCATGGCCTCCGAGAACCGGGCCGCCCACGCCCTGGGGCGCAACTATCCGGGCGGGGTGGCCGCTTGCGTGACGGCCATGAACGCCAAGGCACGCGAACTGGGCATGACCAGTGCCCACTTCGTCGAGCCGACAGGGCTTTCGGATGAAAATGTCGCCAGCCCCGAGGATCTGTCCAAGCTCGTGATGGCGGCCGCCAAGGTGCCCGCCATCCGCGAGTACTCCACCGACAGCGACTACGTGGTACCGGTGAGCGGGCGGCTGCTGCAGTTCCGCAACACCGATTCGCTCGTGAGCAAGCCGGACTGGAACATCGTGGTGCAGAAGACCGGCTACATCTCCGAAGCCGGCCGCTGCCTCGTGATGCAGACGGTGATCGAGGAGCGCACCGTCGTCATCGTGCTGCTGAATTCCCTCGGCAAGCGCACCCGTGTGGCCGATGCCACCCGCATCCGCAAGTGGATGGAAGCGACCGTGGCGCACGCCGCGGGACTCCCCGCCACCACCTGAGCCGGGCCGCCGGTGGCGCCGGCCGCCGCCTGACTGCGCCTTCCCCGCCCGTGACGCGCCCTCAGGCGCGCGGCTCGATGCTTTTTAGGTGCCGCGCCGCCGCAATCCAGGCGCCGAGCCAGCCGAGCACGAGCCCGGCACCGAGCAGCACGCCGATATCCTCAGGCGTGAGCCCCTCGAGCAGATAGCGACTGCCATAGAGACGGGCGAGCGTGGCGACCGCATCGCGCAGCACCAGCACCACGAGCGCGAGGATCCCCCAGGCGAGCAGCGCGCCGCCAAGCCCGTACAGCACGCCGGTATAGAGGAACGGGCGGCGCACGAAAGCGTTCGAGCCCCCGACGAGCTTCGTCACTTCGATCTCGGCGCGGCGTGCCTGGATCTCCAGGCGAATCGTGTTACCGATGATCGCGAGCACCCCGATCCCTAAGAGCACTGCGGCGATGATGAGCAGCCGCCGCAGCACCTCCAGGATGGCGTTAAAGCGCATGACCCATTCAGAGTCCACCTGCACCACGTCCACTTCCGGCCACGCCGCGAAGTAGCGCCGCAGCGACTCGAGCGCCGCGGCGGAGCTCGCCTCGGCCCGCGGGCGTACATGCAGCACGTGCGGCAACGGGTTCTCTTTGAGCGCTGCGAGCGCATCGCCGAAGCCGGAGTAGGTGCGAAAGTCCTCAAGTCCCTTGTCCGCACTGATGAGGGTGACCGCGGCAACATCCGGGCGCTGCTGCGCGGCTTGGGCGAGCTGCTGGGCCTTTGCGAGCGGCACATCGGTTTTCAGGTACACCGAGACATCGACGGCACTCGCGAAATTTCCCGTGGCCGCCTGCGCGTTGGTCACGAACAGTTTCAGCGCCGTCGGCAGCGCAAGTGCGAGCGCAATCACGAGCAGCGTCAGGAAACTCGCCAGCGGGCTGCGCGCCAGGCGCCCGAGGGAGCCGAGCAGGGCCTGCAGGTGGCGGCCGCTGGCGACGCCGACGCTCATCGGGTGGCCACGACAGAGGGCAGCGTGTCGCCCGGGTCGCCCTGGAGTGCGCCGTTCTCGAGCGTGATCACGCGCTCGCCGAATTCGCGCACGATGTGCAGGTCGTGGGTGGCCACCACGACCGTCACGCCCACGTCCTGGAAGCGCCGGAACAGCCGCATCACCTCCAGCGACAGATCCGGATCGAGGTTGCCGGTGGGCTCATCCGCGATGAGCAGCGGGGGCTTGCTTACCACGGCGCGCGCGATGCCGACGCGCTGCTGCTCCCCGACTGACAGTTCCTGGGGCAGCGCGCGCTCCTTGCCGAGCAGCCCCACCTGATCGAGCGCGGCGCGCACGCGCTTATCGATCTCCTTGAGCGGCGTGGCCGCCACCGCGAGCGGCAGGGCGACATTGTCGTACACCGGGCGGTCAGCGAGCAGCTTGTGATCCTGGAAGACGACGCCGATGCCGCGGCGGAAGGCGGCGATGTGCCGCGCCTTGAGCGTCTGGGTGTTGCGCCCCTGCACCAGCACCGCACCGCGCGTGGGGCGCTCGAGCAGCGCGATCAGCTTGAGCACCGTGCTCTTGCCGGCGCCCGAGCGACCGGTGAGGAACACCATCTCCCCGTTGTGGATGCTGAAGCTGATGTTGGTAAGCGCCTCACGGCCGTTGGCGTAGCGCTTGCTGACGCGATCGAAGACGATCATGCGGCGCCCGCCGCATCGGTCGTGCCCGCTTGCGGTCCCTCGACGAGGGCGGCGGCGAAGGCCTCGGCATCGAATTCCCCGAAGTCCTCGGGCGCCTCGCCGACGCCGATGTAGCGGATTGGCAGTTTGAGCGTCTGTGCAATCGCGAGCACGATACCGCCCTTGGCGGTGCCGTCGAGCTTGGTGAGCGCGAGCCCCGTGACGCCCACCGCTTCGTTGAATTGGCGCGCCTGCGTGAGCGCGTTCTGTCCCTGATTTGCATCGAGCACCAGCAGCACTTCGTGCGGTGCGGACGGCTCTACACGCTGGAGCACGCGCTTGACCTTTTTCAGCTCTTCCATGAGGTGCGACTGGCTGTGCAGTCGCCCGGCGGTGTCGGCGAGCATGACGTCGCTGCCGCGCGCCCTGGCCGCTTGCAGCGCATCAAACACCACCGCGCCCGGGTCGGCCCCGGGCACCTGGGCGGCAAAGGCGGCGCCCGAGCGCTCCGCCCATACCTTGAGCTGTTCGATGGCGGCGGCGCGGAAGGTATCCCCGGCAGCGAGCAGCACGCTCTTGCCCTCGCCCGCGCAGCGCCGTGCGAGCTTGCCAATGGTGGTCGTCTTGCCCGAACCATTGACCCCGACCACCAGGATCACGAACGGGCGGCGGGCGCTATCGATGACGAGGGGGCGGGCGCAGGGCTTGAGGATCTCGACGATGCTCGAGCGTAGCGCCTCGATCAGGGCGCCCACGTCCGCGAGCTCCTTGCGGGCGACGCGCTTGCGCAGGTCCTCCAGAATGCGCGCGCTCGCCTCCACCCCTACATCGGCTGTGATGAGACGCGACTCGAGCTCATCCAGGATGGCCGCATCGATCTGCCGGCCACGCAGCAGATCGGCCAAATCGTAGGTCAGCCAGGAGTTGCCGCGGTTCAGGCGAGCGCGCAGGCGACCGAAGAAGCCCGGGCGCTCATCGGCCGGGGCGGCGGGTCCTTCGGGTGCCTGTCGGAACATAGGGCGGGCATTGTAGCGGCCAAACGAGAAGGGCGGCCGTTCGGCCGCCCTGACCAGTACGTGTACGGACCGCCGCGCCGCGCGCCCGGCAGTACCACAGGATCGCCGACGAAGATCTGCTGTTCTAAAGCGCTGCGTCTAGCGACCGGGCAAGCTACGGTACGCTTAGGGCGAGAGAGGTGGCAAGGTATCGCATCGCTTAAGAAAGTGAGCCGCCGGGGCTCTGCGGGCAAGTCAGCTGCGCGCGCGGACGCCGCGGCGCGCCGTGGTGCTCATGCGCGCGTGTTGCGAATCATCGGCGGCACGTGGCGGGGCAGAAAGCTGCGCTTTCCGGCCGGTCCTGAGATCCGGCCGACCCCCGATCGCGTGCGCGAGACCCTGTTCAACTGGCTCGGGACGCGCACGCCCGGCGCGCGCTGTCTCGATCTGTTTGCCGGCAGCGGTGCCCTTGGTCTGGAGGCACTCTCGCGCGGCGCAGCGCACGTGACCTTCATCGAGCGCGACGCCGCCGCGGCAGGCGCGCTGCGTGCGCGGCTCATCGAGTGGCAGGCGCAGGGTGCGTCCGTTGAGCACCAGGATGCCCTGAGGTTCCTCGCCGGCGCCCCGCAAGCCTGCGACATCGCGTTCCTGGATCCGCCCTTTGGCTCGCAGCTCCTCGCGCAGGCGGCGCAGCGCCTCGCGCAGGGCGAGTGGTTGCGCCCGGGCGCGCTGATCTATGTCGAATGCGCCGCACGCGCCGGGCCGCCCCCGGTGCCCGGCAGCTTCGCCGCCCTTAAAGCCAAGCAGGCGGGCGAGGTCGGTTATTATCTCTTTGCCTATACCCCGCAACCGACGCTCTGAAGCTCGCATGAAACGCAACGCCGTCTACCCCGGCACATTCGACCCGATCACCAACGGTCATCAGGACCTGGTGCGCCGCGCGTCCGGGATCTTTGATGCCGTGGTAGTGGGGATCGCCGCCAACCCCAATAAGACCCCGATGTTTTCGTTGGAAGAGCGCGTCGATCTCGCACGCCGCGTGCTCAGTGACCTGCCCAACGTGACGGTGGAAGGCTACGACGGGCTCACGGTGGATTTCGCCCGTCAGCACGGGGGGGCGGTGGTCGTGCGCGGCCTGCGTGCGGTCTCGGACTTCGAATTCGAATTCCAGCTCGCCAACATGTCGCGCCACCTCGATAAGAGCCTCGAGACCGTGTTCCTCACGCCCAAGGAACACTTCACGTTCATCTCCTCGACCCTGGTGCGCGAGATCGCGGTCTTGGGCGGGGATGTGCGCCAGTTCGTGCACCCGATCGTGGAAGCGGAACTTAAGAAACATCGCCGCAGCTGAAGGACGCATCCTCTGGCAGCCTCCGGCAAAAGCGTGCACCCGAGTTTGCAAGGCGCCTGGGCGCCGATCGCGGCGAGCGTCGCCGATAAGCCACTGCGGGTCGAGGATCTGCGCGTGCGCTATCTGCTCTTGCACGCGGGCGAGTACCGGATCGTTGACGCCAGTAACCACGTGGTCGACCGCGGACACTACCACCTGGACGAGAAGCGCTCGCCGCCCACCATGGACATCGTCGGACAGAGCGGCCCGCATGCCGGTCGCACCATGCTCGCGATCTACGAGTTGCGCGGCGATGAGTTGACGGTGTGCTACGACCTGGAGCGTCCCGAACGCCCGGCGAACCTTGAGCAGCGACCCGATCGGCGCAAACTGCGCATCACCTACACTCGCGCGCCTATTGCTTCCTCTTAGCCCCCCGCGCCCGCACGGCCCGCGCCGGTGCCTTTTTCTGAGCGCGGGCTTTGCGGCCACTCGCCTTGCCCGCGGGCCGCGCCCGCCGCCGCTTCTTTATCCGCGGCAGCCGGATACGCTCGGCGGGCGCGGGCAGCGTGCCGGCGCGCTGCAGTTCCAGGGCGCGCCACAGGTACCAGGCGGCCGCGGAGCGATATGGCTTCCAGCGCTCGCCCCAGGTGGCGAGCGCGCGCGTGTGCGGCAGACTCTTCAGTCCGTAGGCGGCGCGAAAACCGGCGCGCACGCCGAAGTCGTCCACCGGCAGCACATCGGGGCGGCCAAGCCGGAACATGAGCAGCATCTCCACGGTCCAGCGGCCGATGCCGCGCACCTGCGTCAGACGCGCGATGATCTCCTCATCCGTAAGCGTGGCGAGTGCGGCGTGATCCGGCACCACCGCCTCGAGCGTCTTAGCGGCTAGGTCCTTCAGCGCCGCGACCTTGGCGAAGGAGAAACCAGCGGCGCGCAGACTCGTGACGGATGCCTCCAGTACGCAGCGCGGCGTGGGAAAGCTGCCCTGGCCGCACGAATCGATGAGGCGTCTGAGGATGGTGTTGGCGGCGGTACCGTTTAGCTGCTGGTGCGCGATGGCCTGCGCCAGCGCCTGAAACGGATGCACCTCCTCGGGCGGCTCGAGCGCATAAGGTCCGACGGCGCGGATCAGGCCCGCCATCACCGCGTCGGCCTTGGCAAGATGCGCCTGGATGTGCTTGCTCATGAGGCCACCTTAAGCACGGAGGATGGGTGAGGGCTATCTCTGGCAGTGCGGGCAATAGTACGTGGAGCGCTGGCCCTGGGTGAGGGAGCGCACTGCAGTGCCGCAGCGCCGACAGGGTTTCCCCCGGCGTTCATAGACGTAGAGGCGCTGGCTGAAGTAGCCCGGGGCGCCATCCGCGCCCAGGTAGTCGCGCAGCGTCGTGCCGCCGGCGCGAATGGCGAGCTTGAGCACCGTGCGCACCGCGCGCACCAGGCGGGCACATTCGGCGCGCGTCAGCGAGGAGGCGCGCCGCTGCGGTCTCAGGCGCGCCCGAAACAGCGCCTCGCTCGCGTAGATGTTACCGACGCC
Source organism: uncultured Pseudomonadota bacterium (assembly GCA_963850955.1). Lineage (GTDB taxonomy): Bacteria > Pseudomonadota > Gammaproteobacteria > Steroidobacterales > Steroidobacteraceae > 13-2-20CM-66-19. The sequence continues at coordinate 470,072 of CAWKMW010000004.1, read as the reverse complement.
CACCACTAGACGGCTGTTCATGAGCAACTGCTTGAGCGCGAGGCGCCGCCCGCGGCTGATGCGCCACAGGTAGATCGCGTCAAAGCCCTTGGCGAAGGGCTCGGGCGCGAGGTGCTTCAGCAGCGGGTGCTCGGCGGGGTCATCATCGGTATAGAGGAGGCTGCCGAAGCGGCGCGGGTCGTTGAAGCGCAGTGCGAGCCCCGAATCGAGCAGCAGGTCGAAGTGATCGTGCTTCAGGCGCGGCGTGGCGGCGGGCACCGCCCGCAGGTTGCCGGACATGCCCAGATGCAAGAGCAGCGTGCCCGACTCAAGCTCGAGCAGCAGGTACTTGGCGCGGCGCCCCACGCGCTCGATGCGCCGGCCCGCCAGCTGGCGCGGCAGTGCTCGCGCGATGGGCCAGCGCAGGCGCGGCTCGTAGACCGCAAGCGCGACAATGCGGCGCTTGCGCGCGTGCGGCGCCAGTCCGCGCCGCGTCGTTTCGACTTCGGGAAGCTCGGGCACGCGCGCCGATCAGCGCGCGCGGTTACTTGATCTTCGATTCTTTGTAGGCGACGTGCTTGCGCGCCTTAGGATCGAACTTGCGCACTTCCAGCTTGTCCGGGTGCAGGCGCTTGTTCTTGGTGGTCACGTAGAAGTGGCCGGTTCCGGCCGAAGACAAAAGCTTGATCTTCTCGCGCATGGGGGCTCCTTCAGATGCCGCTTCAGAGCCTGCGGCCCTTGGCGCGCAGCTCCTGGAGAATTTTGTCGATGCCCTTCTTCTCCACCGTGCGCATGCCGTTCGTGGACAGCCGCAGCGTGACCCAGCGCTTCTCGGTTTCCACCCAGAAACGCTGCGTGTGCAGGTTCGGCAGGAAGCGACGGCGCTTCTTGTTGTTGGCGTGGGAGACACGGTTACCGACGGCCGGCTTCTTGCCGGTGATCTCGCAGACGCGGGACATACGAACAACCTTGAGAGATTTCAGTGACTTAGGATCGAGGGAAGCACGCCCCTCGGGCTCCCGGGGCGGGCTTTATACCAGCCCGGGGGCGGGATCTCAAGAAGCCGGGTCTCTGGCAAGCCGTCCGGCGACTCGCGCCCGTGCAGCCTGCGGGCTCGTACGGCCCTGCTACCCGCCCGCACGATAGGTCACTTTGCCGTCGGGACTGAGCATCTCGATGCGCGGCTTGCCGGTCTGGTCCACGCCGATGCGGATTCGCGGATGACCCCGCGTATCGGAAATCACGAGCTGCGCGTTCTGGTTTTCGTCGGCCAGTGCGATGCGCGGCACGCCCTGACTTGAGTCGATCGGGCCGGGCTGGTAGGGGCGGCGATCGAAAATATCAAAACCCGCCTGCCAGCGCATGCCATCGGCGCTCTCCTGCTTGATGATCCTGATGCCGTCGGTCGGCTGATAGGTGTAGTCGAACGTCAGATTGGCCACGTCTTCATCGCGCAGCTTTGCCAGCACCAGGCCGCCTGTTTCCTCGCCCTTGGCGTCGAAGAACAGCAAACCTGCGGTATCGTGGATGCTGCGTGGATAGACCTTGCCGCGCAGCTCAAAGTCTGGAAAGCGTTCGCTGTTGGCGAGAATCAACCGCGTTTTTCCCGCGGCATCGGTAACGTTGATCCGCTGCACGGTCAGCGTATCGAAGGTCGCGGAGCCCTGCACGGGCAGCGCCTGAGCGTCGGCAAAAGCGAATGGCAGATGCGGTCGCAGCAGCAAACCCCACACGCCCAGGGCGAGCACGCCGAGCAGCACATGGGTGAGACCTTGCGCGTGAGTCGCTGAAGCAGCCATGGTGCGTTCGCTCCGGGGTGTTCGGGCGAAGGTTTCCTGCGTGGTGCGAGGAATGCAAGTCGCCGCCCTTGCGTTGTCCTATTGATCTGGCGCCTCAAAGTCCGCTCCTGAACCCTCCGCGTCATGCGATCAGAAGGTGGGGAGCGGTGGATGCACTGCATTAAAGCAGCCCACGGTCGGCAAACGAGATGGCATCTCCGCCGGCGACGATGATGTGATCGAGCAAGCGGACATCCACTAGCGCCAGGGCTTCCTTTTATGAGAAGGACTCCGTAATGCGAAGGTCGGCGACCGCGCGGCGCTGAGAGGGGAAATCCGCTCGTTCTCCTTCGCATTATCTGGGGCGTACGGTCCTTGGGTTCCCTACCCAAGGAGCCAGACCCATGTCCAGATTTAGCGAACCACAATTTGAACCGCTGCTGGAGAAGCTGCGAGCGCACATCCGCGAGGAGCGCTACGGCGAGTGCGCTCGGGCCAGCTATCCGTACGCGGCGAGATCGTTCCTGCGATATCTGGAGCGTCGAGGGCAGAGCCTCGAGGAGGTCACACCTGCCGACGTCGATCGGTATCTCGACTCACGGCGCCTGAAGGGCTCGCACCGGCCCTACCCGAAGCAGTTCCGCCGGATGCATCGCGCGGCGATCAAGATGCTGCTGCGGCTGAGCTGTGGGCGGTGGCCGCCGCAGGAGCTGCCGGCGAGCGCGGAGGAGCGCGCCGATCGGGAGATCATCGATCGCTACGATGCGTGGATGAAAGACCTGCGGGGACTGTCGCCCAATACGCGGCGGCATGCGCGGGCGGAGGCCCGGTGGCTGCTGCGCTGGATGCGCGAGCACGATAAGACGGCGGCCGCGTTGTCGGTGGCGGACCTGGATGCCTACATCGCATGGCGCAGTCAGGGAAAGCGACGAACCGGCATCGCCGAGATGGTGAGCTGCGTGCGCGGGGTGCTTCGGCACCTCCACCGCAGTGGACTGACGCCTGTGGACCTCTCTGGGGAGATCACAGGTCCTGCAATCTACGCTCTGGAGGGTATCCCCTCAACGATCCGAGCTGAGGATGTGCAGCGCGCCCTCAAGGTCCTCAAGCAGGATCGCACGGCGCTCGGGCGCCGGGACCATGCGATCTGGATGCTGCTCGTGACCTACGGTCTACGCGCCGGAGAGATCAAGGCGCTGAAGCTCTCGGACATCCACTGGGGGGGCGAGCGGATACGGATCCGGCATACCAAAACCGGCGCGTACTCGGAGCTGCCGCTCTTGCGCGCGCCGGCGGACGCGTTACTGAGCTACCTGCGTTACGGCCGACCGGCGAGCCCGGCGCGCGCGGTGTTCCTGAGAGCTCAAGCCCCCTACCGAGCACTGAATCCAAACACGAACCTGCACGGCATCGTGATCCGGCGGCTCGCCGCCGTGGGCGTGCGACCTGCGGGCCGGTGTGGCCCGCACGCGCTGCGGCATGCCCGAGCGGTGAGCCTGTTGCGCGGCGGCGTGCCGCTCAAAGTGATCGGGGATGTGCTCGGACACCGCAGCGAGCGATCCACGGCCGTCTACTTAAAACTCGCCACGGAGGATCTGCGATCGGTGGCGCTGGACTTACCCTCGGAGGTGGCATTATGAGTGCCACCGACGACATCCACCGCTTCCTCGAGTCGCTCGAGGTCGCACCCCGATCCCGATATAGCTACGTCACCAGCCTGCGCGCGTTCCGCGCGCTGTGCTCGCAACGCGAACCCTCGATCGATACGGTGCGTGAGTGGCTCAAGCGCGATGCCGCGCGCTCACCGCTGCCGGCTGTGGTCGCGCGGGTCGCGGTGATCGGGCGCTACCTCAACTGGCGCGCCGCACACGGCGCAGGCCCCAATCCCATCGCCGAGCTCAAAGCCCAATACGGCGGCCGACTGAGGCCCATCGTCTGCGCAGTGCTTAAGGATAACTACTCGAGCGCGCTCGAAGCGCTGCGACCGCTGCCCGAATGGGGAAGCGTGCAGGGCCCGCTCATACGCGAGCACATCGCCCGGATGCGCTCGCTCGGCTACAAATACGAGGTCCGAGCTCGGGACCTCAGGCGCTTCGACCGCTACCTGCAGCGGTATCGCGAGCTCGCCGATCAACCGCTCGAGGCGCAGCTCGCGGCCTGGCGTCGAACCTTAAGAACACCTCGACACGAGCTGCGGGTCGAGCAGTGCGCGCGCACCTTGACCCAGGCGCTGCACCGTAAGGATCTGAACCTCCCGATCGTGGCGATCACGCGAGGACTGCAGCGTCGCGTTGAACGAGCCGAGCGCAAGCCGCACCTCTTTACCGCAGTCGAGATCCAACGGCTCTACCAGGCGGCGCGCACGTTCCCCGGCCGGGACACACCTCATCGACCGCTCATGGTGGAGGCGATGCTGACGCTCGCGTACTGCGCGGGACTGCGACTCGGAGAGATCGCCGGGCTCACCCTGGCCGATGTCGATCGCGATGATCGCCTGATCGAGATCCGAGACACCAAGTTCTTTAAATCCCGCCGACTACCGCTTGCTCCTGGGGTCATGCAGGTGCTCGAGCGTTACCTCGCGGCGCGCCAGGCGGCCCGAGCGCCTCGCGTGCCCGAAGCTCCCTTATGGTGGAGTCCGCTGCGCCGCAAGGGCTACAGCTACGGAGAAATCCAGAAGCTGCTCACGCGGGTGATCCGGCGCGCGGGGTTAAAACCGGCCAGAGGCCGGCGCGGCCCGCACGTCCATGACCTACGACACGCGTTCGTCGCGCACCGGATGCTGAAGTGGTACCGCGACGGCGTCGATCCACAGAGCCGCCTGCCACACCTGGCAACCTACCTCGGTCACAAGGACATCCTGTCCACGCTCGTCTACCTCAACATCACCCCGGAGCTCTTGCAGCAGGCGAGTGAGCGCTATAGACGGCGGGGTGCTGCGGCACTCGGTGCGGGAGATCAGCCATGACGCCGGCGCCGCTGACCTACTGGCTCCACTCCTACTTCCACGAGTGGCTCGCTCAGCAGCGTAACTGCTCGCGCCATACGATGCAGTCCTACCGCGACACCTGGCGACTGTACCTGCGCTACGTTGCGACGCGCCGGCGCCGAGGGGTGAGCACGCTCACCCTCGCTGAGCTCACCGCCGAGGAAGTGCTCGCGTTCCTGAACCACCTCGAGGTCGATCGGGGTGACCAGATCAGTACCCGCAACTGCCGTCTGGCCGCGATCCGCTCGTTCTACCGCTACCTCGCCGATCACGAGCCGCTGGCGGCGGCGCAGTGCGCCGCCGTCCTGCGGATCCCGACGAAGAAGACGGTGCGACCGGCGGTGAGTTACCTCGACAGCGAAGAGGTTACGGCCATCCTCAGGCGGCCGGATCGCTCCACGCTCGAGGGCCAGCGCGATCATGCGCTCCTGGCTCTCCTATACAACACCGGTGCGCGCATCCAGGAGGCCTTGAGTCTCTGTCCGGCCTCTGTTCGACTCACCGCTCCCGCCCACGTGAAGCTCCACGGCAAGGGCCGGAAGGAGCGGATCAGCCCGCTGTGGCCCGAGACTGCGCAGCTGCTCGCAGCGCTCCTCAAGCGCTATCCCCGCTCTGACGATGAACCCCTGTTCGTCAACCGCTACGGCCGACCGCTCGGGGCTGCCGGCGTGCGTTACAAGCTCGCCGAGTACGTCCGCGCTGCAGCGAAGGCGCTGCCCTCACTCAAGGACAAACACGTCACTCCCCACACGTTCCGCCACACCGCGGGTGTGCAGCTCGTCGCCGCAGGCGTCGACATCACCGTGATCCGCAGCTGGCTCGGCCACGTCAGCCTCGACACCACGAACCACTACGCTCGCGCGAACATCGAGACCAAACGCCAGGCTATCGAACGCGTCGACCGCTCCACCCGCCCTGGCAGCCCTCCGCGCTGGAAGCGAAACCCGAACCTCCTTGCCTGGCTCGACTCACTGTGACCGGCCGAATAATGCGAAGGACGCTGCGCTCAAACCTCGGGGAAAATAGGCTCCCGGCCTGCGTCCTTCGCATTTGGCTGGCGACAATTAGATTTGCCGGTAATTGTCGTCGGTCGTGGTGGACTGCGCGACGGTGACGACAATTAGATTTGCCGGTCGACGGGCCTCATCCGCGGTCTGGTCTACTCAGCCCTCACAAGGGGGGCTGAGTGGTAACAGACGAACAGGTGAGGTTACTCATGTCATTGTTAACGCAGGGGATTGCGCAGGTGACCGCGGCGGCGAAGGCGGGGATGAGCGAGCGTAGTGCGCGCAAGTACGGGCGCTTAGGCCGTGCGCCCTCGCAGATGAAGGTGCCCCACACGTGGCGGACCCGACCCGATCCCTTCGAAGGTGTGTGGTCTGAGATCGAAGCGCTGCTGCACCAGGACGGTGGCCTGCAGGCGAAGACGATCTGGACGGAGCTGAACGAGCGCTATCCGGGTCGCTTCAGCGCCGGGCAGTTGCGCACGTTGCAGCGGAGGCTACTCGCATGGCGCGCCACCTCGGGGCCGGATCGAGAGGTGTTCTTCCCACAGACGCACGCGCCGGGCGAGCAGGCGCAGTCGGACTTCACGGACATGCGACGCCTGGAGGTGATGATCGCCGGTCAGCCGTTCCCGCACCTGCTGTATCACTTCGTGCTGACGTACTCGAACTGGGAAGCGGTCTCGATCTGCCCGAGCGAGAGCTTCGAGTCCTTGAGCGCAGGCGTGCAGAGTGCGTTGTGGCGGCTCGGTGGCGTGCCACTCGAGCACCGCACCGACAACCTCTCGGCGGCAACCCATGAACTTGCGGAGAGCCGCGGGCGGGACTTCACCGAACGGTATCGTGAGTTGATCGATCACTACGGGCTGCGTGCTTCGCGCAACTTCCCCGGCAACGCGCACGAGAACGGAGACGTCGAGTCGGCGAACGGCGGGCTGAAGAACGCGATCGACCAACGCTTGCGGTTGCGCGGCTCGCGCGCCTTCGTCTCGAAGGAGGCCTATGAGGGGTTCCTCGAGGCCTGCGTGCAGGCGCGCAATGCGAGCCGGCAAGCACGGATCGAGGAGGAGCGCGCACACCTTCGAGCACTGCCGGTGCGGCCGCTGCCGTCGTACCGGGAGTCGTATGCAACGGTCTCTAGGGCGAGCGCGGTGCGCATCCTCAAGCACTCCTACTCGGTGTCCTCGCGACTGATCGGATGCCAGCTGCGGGTGCGCTTGCACGCCGACATCGTCGAGCTCGACTACAAGGGCGAACGCGTCGCGGTCATGGAGCGCTTGGTGGGCCGCGATGCACACCGGATCGACTACCGCCACATCATCCATACTCTGGTGCGCAAGCCCGGCGCCTTCCGCCGCTATGTGTTCCGCGAAGCGCTCTTCCCGAGCCTTGAGTTCCGCCGTACCTACGATGCACTCCTGGCCAGCGGCTGCGACCAGGCCGATCTCGGCTACGTGCGGATCCTGCACCTGGCGGCCAGTGACGGCGAGCAGACCGTGCGCGCAGTACTCGCGAGGTTGCTGGCCGCTGGCGCCGCTCCCACCTACGAGGCGGTCCGCGCCGAGGTTCGAGGTGCACGCACGCCAGAAGGCGTGCCGTTCTTGAACATCACCGCGCCCGATCTGGCCATTTACGACCGGCTGCTCGGCACGAGTGCCGAGGCGGTGTGCGCATGAGCGCCGCGACGATCACGGTGGATGCGACGCTTGAGCTGCGGCTCAAGGCCATGCACTTGCCCTCGTTCCTCGAGCACTACCTGCAGTTGGCGCAGCGCGCCGCTACCGAAGGCTGGAGCCACGTTCGCTATCTCACCGAGCTCGTCACGCTCGAAGCCAACGATCGCGCCGATCGACGCATGACGCGGCTGCTCAAGGATGCGAAGCTGCCACGCGAGAAGACCCTGGCGACGCTGGACCTGAACCGCTTTGCAGCCCCACTGCGCGGGCAGATCCGCCAGCTCCTGCGCGGGGAGTTCCTCTCCGGTGCCACCAACGTCTGCCTGATCGGCCGACCCGGGACCGGCAAGTCACACGTCATGGCGGCGCTGGGTCGTGCGCTGGTCGAACGGGGCCACCCGGTCCTGTTCACCTCGGTCGCAAGCCTCGTCGAGCGGTTGCTGGATGCCAAGCGAAACCTGCGGCTCACCCGCGAGCTCAAGCGCCTCGATAGCTTCGAGTGTCTTGCGCTCGATGACATCGGGTACGTACAGCACGACCGGGCGGAGATGGAAGTGCTCTTCGCTCTGCTGGCCGAGCGCTACGAGCGCAAGAGCGTGATGATCACCTCGAACCTCGTGTTCTCCAAGTGGGACCAGATCTTCAAGGATCCGATGACCACCGCTGCCGCCATCGATCGGGTCGTGCATCACGCCGTGGTCCTTGAGTTCACCGGACCGAGTGTGCGGGCAGAAGCCGCAGAGCAACGCGCCGCCCTTGCCAAGCGCGACGCCTCCGCGACAGAACGACCTTGATGCGCTCCAATCAGCAAGAGCTTCTGACGCCTGCGGCGTCAGACTGCCCTATGGTGGACCGATGATGAGGCCCAAAGACCGGCAGAAATAAGAGTCGTCACCGGAAGATATAGTTGACGCCGGACACGCATTACTGGCTCCTTGCCATAACGAGAATAATGCCAAGCTTGGCATTATTCCTTCAGACGTCGGGTAATGAGCTCATCGGCCTGGCTCGGATCGGCGGCGCCCGAGGGATGGGGGTGCGCCTTATGTGCCCCGGATTGTTCTGTGGCGCGCACGACCTTCGGTATTGATTCCCAGTGAGACTTCCCCGTGGCTGGACACATAACGTTGGCTTGGACTGAAGCTGCCACCTCCTATCGCTCCACAGAGAGATGATTGTAATTTGGACGCCAGGGTCCGGCTCAAGAGCCGGGCTTTGTAGATCTCAATAAATGACTGGCGCGTTCACATGACGGATCCCGGAGCCTTGAACGCAAAGGCAAAGAAGGCGGCAACACCAAGCAAGGCAAACGCTACGAGATAATTCCAAGCGAGCTTTTCTTTGAGAAACAGAATGGCGAACACGATAAAGACCAAGATCGTGATCACCTCTTGAATGATCTTGAGTTGAAATCCTGAGAACTGGACATAGCCGAAGCGATTGGCGGGCACTGCCAAACAATACTCGAGCAGTGCGATACACCAGGAAATCAGAATTGCTTTCCAGAGGGGCCAGTCATGGCCGTACTTCAGGTGTCCGTACCATGCGAAAGTCATGAAAATGTTTGACAAACTTAGCAGGAGAATGGTGCTCATAAGGAAGCCTTCAAAGCGTCGTTAGCCAATGAAGTAGCGAACCGTCATCTTGCCATGCCGCTTTCTGCGATTTGCGGGCGTCGGAACCGTCCGGTGCACAGAGCTTCATCGCCTCAGTCTTCATGCGCAGGGTGATCTGCGCATAGCGGTTGGTCGTGTTGAGGCTGACGTGACCGAGCCAGCCGCGGATGACATTGACATCGACCCCGGCCTCGAGCAGGTGGACCGCGGCGGTGTGTCGCCAGATATGCGGTGAGATCTGGCGCGAGTCGCCGGCACGGCCGGCGGTCTCCACGCCGGCGGTGAGATGACGCACGCGCTTATAGATCCCAAACCGCGTCAGCGCGCGCCCCGAGGCCGAAACGAACACGGGAGCTGCGGGATTGGAGACGTGCCGTCGCTCGAGGAGCGCTGCGAGCTGCTCGGCGGTCTCTTGCCACAGCGGACACTGCCGCCACTTGTTCCCCTTACCGCAGAGTCGCACGTACGCGGGTGGCTCGAGCGTGAGATGCTCGATGCGTAGGTCCGCGACCTCCTGTACGCGGGCTCCGGTGTTGTAGAGGAAGAGCAGCAGGACGCGGTCGCGCAGTGCGAGCCGCCCGAGGCCCGGCAAGCGATCGAAGAGCGCCTGAACCTGATCGCGTGCAATGAATCGCGTCTCCGGTAGCGGCGAGCGCTTGACAGGAATGGTTGCGACCTGCTGGCACAGGAGCAGCGCCTCGGGGCTGCGCCGGCCGAGGTACTCAAAGAAGGTCCGCAACGCCGCGAGCCGCTGGTTGCGCGTCGGCACGCTGTTATGCCGATCCTGCTCCATGTGCCGCAGAAAGCCGAGCACGCGCTCGAGGCTGAGCTGCTCGAGCTGCAAGCGGCTGATGGGTCGGTGCGCCTGGGTCGCGACAAACGGCAGGAACAGTCGCAGCGTGTCGCGGTAGCTGCGCACCGAGCTCTGGCGAAGGCCCTTCTGCTGGGGGAGGTAGTCCAGGAAGAAGCCGTGCACGACGGATCCGAGTGTGAGAGGGCTCATGGGCGCACCTCCCGCAGGGCCGGGCTCGCGAAAGCCTCGAACCGTCGGTTGGCCGCCTCGAGGAGCTCGCCCGTGATCGTCAGGTACACGGCGGTGCTGTGCAGGTTGACGTGCCCGAGGAAGGTGCAGAGATGGTTGAGCCGCTGCCCTGGATCGAGGCCATCACGGTACCAGCGCAGCAGCGTTCGGACGGCAAACGTGTGACGCAGCCCATGAACGCACGGCGCTCGCGTGCCGGAGGGGACCTGGAGGCGCAGCCTCGGCAGAAGGTCCTCGCGGAAGGTGTTACGGATCGAGTTGGTCTGGACCGCGGACCGGCCGTTCCAAGTGAAGAACGGGGCCTCGGGTAGCGCGATGCCGCGGCGCTCTGCGCGAAGCGCCGCATACGCTCGCAGCCGAGCGGCGAGACGCGGTCCAAACGGCACGAGTCGGCTCTTACCGAACTTGCTGTTACGCACCAGGATCACCTCGCGTTGCAGGTCGAGGTCGCCGCATCGGAGGCGAGAAACCTCACCGATCCGAAGGCCGAGCCCAGCAAGGAGGGCAAAGATCGTGGCGTACGTTGAACCGCGCTGTGGGGCGCGCGAGTTATCCGGCAACTCTGCGGCATACTCGAGCAGCCGGCGGATCGTGGCCTTGTCGTAGAGGAACGGCAGCCGCCGGGTGGTCTGTGGGCGTGCACAGGTCTTGAGGGGCGAGGCCGTCAGCTCCTGCTGATCGACCATCCACTCGAACAAGCGACGCACCATACCCAGCAGGTTGTTGTAGCTGCGGGCGCTCGTGCGCGGGCGCGAGGCGAGAAACGCCTCCAGGCACTGCGCGGTGATCTCGGAAACGCGTTGGACGCCCTGATCGGCCACGTATCGATCGAGGAGGCGGAGCGCGCGGTCCTCGGTGTCGAAGCGACAACCCAACGAGCGCTTGAGCGCGAGGTACCGTGTGATCGGATCAGCGAGGACGCTCTCGAATCGCTGCCAGAGGGGGCGGCTCATAGCACGTCCTCCGCATCGCCGAGGGTGAGTGCGCGCAGCTTGTGGAGGGCAACCTTGGCATAGATCTGCGTGGCATCCTCGGAGCGATGGCCGACGTAATCGCCGATCAGCTTGAAGGGCACATCGGCCTCAACCAGCCGCTGCACGCAGCTGTGGCGGAAGGTATGCGAACCGGGTCGGGCCACCTTAACGCCAGCGCGACGCAGATAAAGGCTGGCTCTGCCGGCCACCGCCCAGTGGCCAATGCCGTGATACGGGGCCATCAGGGTGAGGAACACATGCCGGTCCGCGCACGGGGGTCGGGCGTTGCGCAAATAGTCGATGATCGCCGCGCCAACCGAAGCCGCCAGTGGATAGGTCGTGGAGTTACCCGCCTTGCGGCCCAGCACGTGGAACTGCGATCGATGCCAGTCGAGCGCCGAGAGCTCAAGCGCCGCCACCTCCTGGGAGCGTAGGCCGTAGGTCGCCAGCAGCGTCAGGATCGCGTAGTCGCGCTTGCCGAGGGCGTCGCGGCGATCAATGCTCGCGAGCACGCGCTGCACCTCGCTCCAGGGGATGGAGCGTGGGATCGAAACCTGCTTGTACATCCGACCGCGAGGGATCGCCCGGCTCAGATCTGATGCGACGAGCCCCTGCCGATACATGAAGCGCAGCAGAACACGCAGCACGCCGGCGCGCCCCTGGCGCCCAGCCGGGGAGATCCGCGCGGTGCTCTCCAGCAAAAAGCGGCTCAGGATGGCCGGCGTGAGCGTGGACGGATCGGCGATCCGCGCCGACTGCAGGAACCGCTCGAAAACGCGCAGGTGATGCTCGTACCCGCCAAGCGTATCGGGTCGTAGGCCGCGCTCATCGCGTAGGTGCTCAAGGAAACCCGGAACTGTCGTCTGCAGCGGCCAGAGCTGACGACGCTCAGTGCCCACGAAGCCCGGGAGCACCAGATGCAGCAGCTGCTCGAGCGTCGCTCGCGGCCCCGCGCGGAGCGAGCGCCCATAGGAGGCCGAATGCGGCCGGCGTCCGCGCGTGCGCCGCCACTCCGCAATGAACGGCTCGATCTGCGCCGGTAGCTCCTCGATCGCGTGGACGCACCGGGCTGTCACGAACCGATCAAAGAGAACCAGCGTCTGCAGCTTGAACAGCGCCGAGGCGCGCGACACCTGGCGATCCGACAGCCACTCGGCGTAACGGCTGATCGCCGGGCCGAGCCAAAGTGCGCGAAGACGATCAACCGTCCGAGGCCGGACGAAGTAATGCTCCAACATGACAATCACCTCTCTGTGGAATGACAGGAGGTGAGAGCCTGAGGCTAAGCCGTCGTTATGTGGCCGCCTCTGCGAAAATAGCCTTCCCCATCAGGCCAATCCGTGGCGACAGCACAAAACAATCAGTGGCACATAACTTTCATTTTGTGCCCCGCCACAAAATGCGCCAGCACCAAGGCTGCGGCATTGCGTTCGAGCGCAAGCTTCACCACTTCGCGAGGGTAGACGCTCGCCTTATCGATCGTGCCCCGAAACAGTTCCACGTAATCAATGAGCCGATGGCGCGCGTCCAGCAGCAATACGGCAAACGTCTCATGCTCGAGGGTGCCGAGTTTCATCGTGAGGAATTCTCGGACGGCGCGCGCGGAGTCCATGGACATCCCCCGACGGACGCGCCGCGTCATCGCCCGTCGCGCCGCGGCGATGATCTCCGCGGCCGTAGCGGTGCGCAGCTCATCGAATGCGCCGCGCACCCAGAGCCGCTGTACCGCTGTCGCCGCCGCGTCGCCGCATCCTGCGACCGCCGTGCCCTGCGGGGGCTCTGTCAGCGGCAGAGGCAGCTGTTCCGAGGCGCTCATCGGGGCGCTGGGCCGCGGGTGCCAGTCTGGTGCCGGATGCTCATATCTTTACGTTCTAAGCAGCGGGGCCGGCAGTCTAAGGAGGCCCGTGCCCCGCCGGCGAGGGGCACAAACTGCCCCGAATGCCGTGTTTTTCCTTAAGGTGCTGTGCGCGGGTTTGCGCGGCGGGGCAGCCGCGGTGCGATAATCCTCGCGGGAACGGAAGCAAGATCGCATGCAAGACAAGCGCATCCTGTTAGGTGTCACCGGCGGCATCGCCGCCTACAAGAGCCCGGATCTCGTGCGTCGTCTGCGCGAGCGCGGCGCCGAAGTGCAGGTGGTCATGACCGTCGCGGCGCGCGAATTCGTCACCGCCGCCACCTTTCAGGCGGTCTCCGGGCGGCCCGTGCGCAGCGAGCTGTGGGATCCAGCCGCCGAGGCGGCGATGGGACACATCGAACTGGCACGCTGGGCGGACGCGGTGCTGATCGCTCCGGCGAGCGCGGATTTCCTGGCGCGCCTCGCCAGCGGTCAGGCCGATGACCTGCTGGCGACGCTGTGTCTTGCGAGCGCCGCACCCCTTGCCGTTGCGCCGGCCATGAACCACCTGATGTGGGCCAACGCCGCCACCCAGGCGAACGTGGCGCTCCTGGCGCAACGCGGTGTCCACGTGCTCGGTCCGGGCGAGGGGGATCAGGCGTGTGGCGAGAGCGGCCCCGGGCGCATGCTCGAGCCGCTGGATCTCGCCGCGCGGCTGGCGGTCTTGTTCGCAGGCGGTGGCGCGCTCGCCGGTAAACGGGTGCTCATCACCGCAGGCCCCACGCGCGAGCGCATCGATCCGGTGCGCTTCATCAGCAACCGCAGCTCCGGGAAGATGGGATTTGCCGTCGCCCAGGCGGCGCGCGAGGCGGGCGCCAGCGTCGTGCTCGTGGCCGGACCGGTGAGTCTTGCCACCCCGGCGGGGGTGAAGCGCGTGGACGTGGAATGCGCGGCCGACATGCTCGCCGCGGTGCTGCGCGAACTTGCGGGCACGGATGTCTTTATCTCCACCGCCGCGGTGGCTGATTACCGCCCGGCACGCGCGGCGGAACAGAAGATTAAGAAGACCAGCGACACGCTGGAGCTGGCGATGGAGCGCACTACGGACGTTCTCGCCACGGTCGCTGCGCGCGCGGATCGTCCCTTCGTGGTGGGGTTCGCCGCTGAAACCGAGGCCGTCGAGCAGAACGCTCGTGCCAAGCTCATGAAGAAGAACCTCGACATGATCGCCGCCAATGAGGTCGGTCACGACAAGGCCTTTGACTGCGAGGACAACCAGCTCATCGTGCTCGGGCGCAACGCGCGCCGCGAGCTCGCGCGCGCCAGCAAGCTCACCCTCGCGCGCGGTCTGATCGGCCTGATTGCTGAGGATCTCGCCGCACGCAGCGGCGCGCGCAAGCGCGGTCCGGCGCTCGCTTGAGCGCCGTGCCGGCCCCGCGCCGCGCCCTCAAGGTGCGCATCCTCGATGCGCGCCTCGGCCGCGAATTCCCCTTACCCGCCTATGCGACGTTGGGTTCTGCCGGACTGGACCTGCGGGCCTGCGTGAGCGCGCCTTTGCTGCTCGCAGCCGGCCGCGCCGAGCTCATCCCCACCGGGCTTGCGATCCACCTCGCCGACCCGGGGCTGGCCGCGGTCATCGTGCCGCGCTCCGGCCTCGGGCACAAAAACGGCATCGTGCTCGGCAATCTCGTCGGACTGATCGACTCGGACTACCAGGGGCAGCTCATGGTGTCGTGCTGGAACCGCAGCGCCGCGCCCTTTACCGTCAATCCGGGCGAGCGCATTGCGCAGCTGGTGGTCGTGCCCGTGGTGCAGGTGGAACTTGAGGTCGTGGAGGATTTCGCCGCCAGCGCACGCGGTGCGGGCGGTTTCGGCCATTCCGGCCGCAGTTAGGGGTGCGCCTTACTGCTGGTGGATCGTGTGCAGTTCGCGGTAGCGCTGGATATCCGCGTCGAACTGTGAGCGCAGCGTCTTTTCTTCCTCGCTCTTCGCGGCCAGCGCCGCGCTTTGCACGCGCACCTCGTTGAGCGTGCGCACGAGATTCTCGGCAAGATCATCCGGCATGCGGCGCGCGTCGGGGTTGGAGCTGTAGGGTTGGTAGGCCACCGCGCGCACCTGCAGGCTGCCCAAGCGCGAGCGCAGGCTCTCCACGTACTGCTCGGCGGCCGTGCGTTGCCCCTGCAGCTGATCGAGCCGCACGTCGCGCAGCGCTTCGATGTCCTTCACCGAGGTGTAGGTTGAGACAAGAAAGCTGTCGTGCTGGCGCTGCTTGAATACTTCCGCCTTCTTGAGCGCCTCGGCCGCGGCCTGCTCCGGGGTTTGCGCCGCTTCAACGTGTCCGACCGGGACACCCTGGCTGTTAAGCACCTCGCGATCCTGCTGCGCGTACTGCGGCGGGATGTGATCGCCGTAGTGCACCACGCCTTGCTCATCGACCCACTTGTAGGCGATGCCGCCTTGCTTGGAGGCGCTGCCCGGTGAGGCGTACGCCTGAGCGCTCAGCAGTGACGCAGCGCCGATGAGCACGACAAGGAGAGGACGCTTCGCGCAGGACGACATATCACTAGTTTCCGGCGGCCGGCGGCCCGCTGGCAAGCTCAAAGTATGCCGTAGCGTTGCCGATAAGCCTCCAGCGATGTGAGCTGTTCGGCAGAAATGCGCGCTGCCGCGTCGGCGCCGTGCGACAGCGCCTCGATGAGCTCGGCCAGTGTGACGATGCTCACACACTTGAGCCCGTACTGTTGCTCAACTTCCTGCACGGCGCTAAGCGTGCCGCTGCCGCGCTCCTGTCGATCCAGAGCGAGCGCGACGCCGACTGGCTCTGCGCCGCAGCCGCGGATGATCTCGAGCGACTCGCGCACCGCGGTACCGGCCGTGATGACGTCGTCCACGATCAGAACGCGCCCCTTAAGCGGCGCACCGACGATGCGGCCGCCCTCGCCGTGATCCTTGGCTTCCTTGCGGTTGAAGGCGTAGGGCACGCTGCGCCCGTGGGCGGCGGCGAGTGCCACCGCGGTCGCAGTCGCCAGCGGGATCCCCTTGTAGGCAGGACCGAAGAGCATGTCGAAGGCGACTGCGGAGTGCACCAGAGCCGCGGCATAGCAGTGCCCGAGTACGTGCGCCGCCTCGCCGTCGCTGAAAAGCCCGGCATTGAAGAAGTAGGGGCTCTGGCGGCCGGACTTCAGGGTGAACGTGCCGAAGCGCAGCGCCGCGCGCTTCAGTGCCAGGTCGATGAAAGTGAGCTGGTATTGCTGCATGTCATATCATGCCCTCATGCGTGTCATCACCGTCAACGTCTGCGGCATACGCTCGGCGGCGGCGAAGGGCCTGTTCCGCTGGCTGCGACGGCAGCGGGCAGATTTTATCTGCCTGCAGGAGACCAAGGCCCAGGAGCACCAGCTCGCCGAGCATGACGTAAAGCTGCCCGGCTATTACAGTTACTTCAGCGACGCGCAGAAAAAGGGCTACGCGGGCGTGGCCCTATATACCCGGCACAAGCCCGAACGCGTGCTGCGCGGGTTCGGCGTGGGGGAGTTTGATCGCGAGGGACGCTACCTCGAGGCGCAGGTGGGGGGGCTCGCGGTGGTATCGCTCTACCTGCCGTCCGGCGCCGCCGGCCCGCACCGGCAGGCCGCGAAATACCGCTTCCTGGAGGCCTTCGGGCCGCACCTGGCGCGTCTGCGCCGGCGGCGGCGTCACTACATCCTCAGCGGCGACTGGAACATCGCTCACCGGGCGATCGATCTGCGCAACTGGCGCTCCAACCAGAAAAATTCCGGCTTCCTGCCCGAGGAGCGCGCCTGGATGGATGAGCTGTTCGGGCCGGCAGGCTACGTGGATGCCTTTCGCGAGGTGCGCCCGGAGCCGGATCTGTACACCTGGTGGTCCAACCGCGGGCAGGCGCGCGCACACAACGTCGGTTGGCGTATCGACTACCAGGTGGTGAGTGCCACGCTCGCCGGCAAGGCACGCGCGGCTGCTATATATAAGGAGAAGCGCTTCTCCGATCACGCACCGCTTATCATGGACTACGATCTTTGAGCGCCGCCGCACTCGAGGCACGGCCCGGCCTTCGTCAGGTGCTTGCGAGTCCGAAGATGCTCGCGATCCTGCTCCTGGGCGCAGCCTCCGGATATCCGAACCAGCTCACCGAGAGCGCCCTGCAGGCATGGCTCAAGGATGGCGGCGCCACCAATACCACGATCGGCATCATGTCCTACGTGGCGTGGCCCTACCTGCTCAAGCCCCTGTGGGCACCGCTCATCGATCGCTATCCGCTGCCCTTCCTCGGCCGCCGCCGCGGCTGGATCCTCGCCATGCAGATCGCGCTCGCGGCGGGCATCGCGCTCTTTGCGGTGCAGAACCCGGCGAGCTCGCTGGCACCCATCGCGCTGTGCGCGGTCGCCATCGTGTTCTTTTCAGCCACCCAGGACATCGCGATCGATGCGTATCGCACCGACGTCGCGGCGCCGAGCGAACGTGGCCTGGCCGCCGCGGCCACGAATCTCGGCTATCGCTCCGCGGCCTGGACGGCCTCGGCGCTGGCGCTCGTGATCGCAGGGGCCGTCGGCTGGCGTGCTGCCTTTCTGGTGCTCGCCGGCCTCATGCTGCTGTTCTGTTTCGCCACCGTCTACGCACCCTCCTCGCACAACGACTACCGGCCGCGCTCGCTGCGCGAGTCGATCATCGAGCCCTTGCGGGAACTGCTGGGCACACCAAGCGCGCTGACGCTGCTGCTGGTGGTGCTGCTGTTCAAGGTCGGGGACGCGTTCGCCAACAAGCTCTTTACGCCGTTCATGATGGACGTCGGCTTCACGAAGATCGAGATCGGCCTCATCGTCAAGGCGCTGTTCACGGCCAGTGCTCTTCTGGGCTCTGTGCTCGGTGGCATTCTCATGGTGCGCCTGGGGTTGCTGCGCTCGATGCTCGCGTTCGGGGTGCTGCAGGCGCTGAGCAACCTTCTGTACTGCGCGCTCGCGGTTGCGGGTAAGAGCTATCCCATCATGGCCGCCGCGGTGATCATCGAGCACATCGCCGGTGCGATGGGCGGCATCGCGCTGGTGGCGCTGATCATGGCGATGTGTGACGCACGCTACACCGCCTTTCAGTACGCCTTGCTGTCCGCGCTCGCTCTGCTGCCGCGCTACAGTCTCGGGTATCCGGCCGGCTGGATCGCCGATCATGGGGGCTGGTACGTGTATTTCGTGGCGAGCTTTGCCCTGGCGCTGCCAGGTCTCGCCATCGTGTGGTGGAAGCGCCGCGCGATCGAGACGCTGGATCACGCGCGCGCCACGGGGGCGCCGTGAGCGGCGGCAGCCGCGAGGCCGCCGTTGCGATTGACCTTGAGCGCGTCATCTGCCGCCTCGAGGATCTGGAGCCACGCGGCGCACGCGCCTTCACGATCGGCAGCGGGGACTGGCCGCTCAGGGGCTTTGTGGTGCGCTCAGGTCACGGGGTGTACGGGTACGTGAATCGCTGTCCGCACGCCGGGCATCCGTTGAATCTGTTGCCCGGGCGTTTCCTCAGCCCCGACGGCACGCTCATCCTGTGCGCATCGCACGGCGCGTTATTCGAGAAGGCCACCGGTTTTTGTGTGGCCGGTCCGTGTGCCGGCCGCGCCCTTGTGCCGCTGGCACTTAACGTGCACAGCGGATTCGTGATGCTCGCCGAGAGCGTGGATGTCAACGCGCTGCGGGAAGCTCCCGCGAGCGAGACTTAGTCGAGCAGGTCGATGCCGTCCAGAGAGCTGGCGCGCAGATCGCGGTCATCGCCCAGAGAATCCGAGCCGGCCCCGCGCGTATCATCATTCGCTTCGACGTCCACCGAGCCGCTCCAGTCCTCGGGGGCTTCCGCGGACTCGAGGGCGCCGTCTTCCCACTGCGCGTCCCAGTCCTCGATGTCCATCTCCTCGACCGTGCCGTCGAAATACTGAATCTCGATCGTGCCATCGTCGTCATCGCGCGCCACCACTTCGAACAACGCACCGCCGTTCAAGCGATACCAGTCGCCAATGCCCGGTTGAGGAGTCGCCATGGTCGCTGTTCTCCTGCAAGGTCGCGATTCGATGTGCTGCACGATACGCGCACGTTCTACAATCATGTTGCGCCTCGGCTGTGATGCTTTCAAGAACTTATTTGTACGCACAGCCGGGCGAAATGCACGGTTACGTTTTCGCCGCAGGTGCGGCTTTTTGCGCAGAGCACCATGTTCGAGCAGCCGCTGAAGTTTCTCGTCGTCTTTTTCGTCGTGGTCGAGCCGGTCTCGCTGATCCCGCTGTTCACCGGCCTCACCAGCGGCGCCACGGCGCACTACAAACGTCGCATGGCGCTCAAGGCGGTCATCGTCGCCGCCGCCATCCTGGTGCTGTTCGCCGCCGGGGGCGCCGCGTTTCTTGATCTGATGGGTATCAGTCTGCAGGCGTTTCGCATTTTCGGCGGCATGCTGTTGTTTCTGCTGTCACTGGAGATGGTGTTCGCGCGCGAGTCCGGTAGCCGTACCTCAAGCCCCGAGGCCGCCGAGAACAAGCGTCGTGCCGACATCTCAGTCTTCCCGCTCGCCTTTCCGTTCATCGCCGGCCCCGGGGCGCTCGCCACCATTCTGCTGTGGTTCGGGCCGGTGCATCTGGGGACGCAGCCGGTGCTCTTCGGCGCCTATCTCGTCGCGGTTCTGGTGGTGCTCGGCATTGCGTTCGCGCTCATGGTGCTGGCGGACCCACTGATGCGAGTGCTCGGCGTGACCGGGGCGAACGTAGCGGGCCGGCTGCTGGGGGTGATCCTCGGAGCGCTCGCGGTGCAATTCGTACTCGACGGCCTGCGGCAGGCCTTCGGTGTCGGCTGATTTCTCAGCCGCTGCGCCGCTGAAAGGCGAGATCCCAGACCTCATGACCGAGGCGCTCGCCCCGACGCTCAAAGCGGGTGGATTCCCGCTCCGCGGGGCGGGGCACGAAGCCGCCCGCGGTGGCGAGATTCTGCAGATCCGGCGCGGCACTTAAGGTTTCCAGCATCTGCAGTGCGTAGGGCTGCCAATCGGTAGCGAGCCGCAACAGGCCGCCTCGGCCGAGTCGCTGCGCGGCGAGCCTCACAAAGGCCTCCTGCACAAGCCGGCGCTTGTGATGGCGCTTCTTCGGCCAGGGATCGGGAAAGAGAATCAGGATCTCGGCCACGGATGCCTGTGGAATCTGCCGCTCGAGCACCTCGACTGCGTCGTGGCAGATGATGCGCACGTTGGAAAGTGCCTGCGCTTGCAACGCCAGCATCAGCCGGCCAACACCGGCGCGATGCACCTCGATACCGAGGAAGTCGCGCTGCGGGTGAGCGCCCGCCAGCCGCGCCAGATTGTCGCCATTGCCAAAGCCGATCTCGAGGGTGAGGGGAGCGACACGGCCGAAGAGCGCCGCCACCTGAAGCGGCGCCGGCGCAAACTCAACGCCGTACTTCGGCCACAGCTCCTCGAGCGCGCGCTGTTGCGCTACCGTGATGCGCCCGGCGCGCGTCACGAACGAGCGGATCGAGCGCGGATGTTCGCTCTCGGACATGGGGTTGACGGATGCGCGTGAGTCTGTGTGGCTGCGATCTTAACCCTGCGCGTGCCGCCGTGTTTGCCACCCTTGTGCGGCGGCTGGTAGCGCGCGGCACCCGCGCCGCTCGTGGTATAAGGCGCGCGGTTGCGTTCACACGTAGGACCGAAAGTCCTCAAAGGAGCTGTCGATGTCGAAGAGCTGGTCAGTCACGCTCATCACCCTGAGCGCATGTATCGGCAGCGCATATGCGCAAGAGCCGCCCAAGGCGGACGAGCATGCGGCAGCCTGGACGGCGGCTCTCTCGCAGCTGTGCAAGATTGACATCAAGGGCGATAAGAAAGAGGAGTGGATGCGCCTGCCGAAGGCGGAAAGCTCGGTGACGCAGCATCACCTTGCCGCAGGCGGCAAGTCCTTTGACTACACCGCCACCGCCGGCACGCTGATCGTACGCGACGATAACGACAAACCGATCGCGAGCATCGGCTACGTCGCCTACACGCGCCGCGACGCGAAGGGCAGCGACGGAGCGCGCCCGCTCACCTTCGCCTTCAACGGTGGCCCGGGCTCCTCATCCTTGTGGCTGCACATGGGCGTGCTTGGACCGAAGCGCGTGGTGGTCGCAGATCCGGACCCCAAGCCGGCGGGCCCTTACCATACGGTCGAGAACGAGTTCGGGCTGCTCGACAAGAGCGATCTGGTCATGATCGATCCGGTCGGCACCGGCTTGAGTCATGCGGTGTGCGATCACAAGGACGATGAGTTCTGGAGCGTCGATCCGGACATCGATTCCATCAGCCGCTTCATCGCCCAGTACCTGAGTGACAACGAGCGCTGGAGCTCGCCGAAGTATCTTCTCGGGGAGAGTTACGGCACCACGCGCGCGGCCGCCATCGTCAATTACCTGCGCGCGCGCCGCTCGCTGGCCTTCAACGGGCTCATTCTGATCTCGGTCGCGACCGACATCGAGGCCATCTTTGCGGAGCTGCCGGGTAATGATCGCCCCTACGCGGTGTACCTGCCCGCGTACGCGGCCGTTGCGTGGTATCACAAGCGCTTGCCAAGCCAACCGGCGGCGCTCGCGCCTTTCCTGGCCGAAGTGCGTGCCTACGCGCTCGGTCCCTTCGCGAGCGCGCTCCTGCAGGGGGATGCGCTGAGCGAGCCGGAGCTGGAGGCCGTGGCGCAGAAGATGCACGAGTACACCGGCTTGTCGGTCGACTACCTCAAGGCCGCACACCTGCGCGTGCCGCAGAGCGCCTTCACGCACGAACTGCTCAAGGCGCAGCGCCAGACCGTCGGGCGGCTGGATGGACGCTTCGTGGGTCCCACCTGGGATCCGCTGGAGAAGGATTCCGACTATGACCCGCAGTCATCTGCCATCAGTGCCGCTTACGCGGCCACCTTCCTTGACTACTACCACGGGGAGCTGAAGTTCGGCCAGGGCAGCACCTATCACACCACCAACTTCAGCATCGGGGACCAATGGAAGTGGACGCACAAGACGGCCAAGGGCGATCAGCCGGTGGTCAATACCGGCGTCGATCTGGCCGAGGCGCTCATCAAGGATGCGAGTCTGAAGGTACTGGTGCTGAACGGCTACTACGATCTTGCGACGCCCTTCTGCGCGACCGAGTACGTCATGAACCACCTCGGCGTACCGGCACAGGTGGGAGCGCGCATCAGCATGAAGTACTACGAGGCGGGTCACATGATGTACGTGCATGCGCCTTCGATCGCCAAGATGAAACGCGACATCGACGCCTTCATCGATTCGACCGAACGACCGTAGCGCGCGAGATTCAGGTGCGGATGGCACCCTTGGCGATGATGGGACCGGTCGGCGCGCCGCCAGGGGCCCCGCCGGGGGGCTCAAGCGTGATCGCCAGCACCGAACCGGGTATCAGCGCCGGGCGCGAGTCTTGCGGCACGGCGACCGCTTGGGACTTGTCGATGGATAGCACTCCCAGTGAGCGTGGGGCCTTGCCGGCCGGGATGATCCACAGCTCCGGCACACGTCCTTGGGCGTCCGGAGCACTCGGCACTGGCACCATGAGGACCGTGGCGTGCAGCCGATCGACCGATGCCAGCCAGCCGGGCGTGCCGTCATCGCGCGCGAGTGTGGTCACGGGCTGCGCGACGGGTTCGACGCCCCCGCCTTGCACGGCGGCCAGCGGCGGTTGCGGCGCGAGCGTCGGCGGGCGCGTCAGCCAGATGGCAAGCGCTGCTAGCGTCGCCAGAAGGGTCGCCGCGCGCCACAGCGCCACGCTCTGCCACAGTCCCCGCGACGCGGGCTCGGGTTGCCAGCCGAGCCGCTGCCCGATCTGCGACCACAGCTGCGCGGGCGCTGCGACCGGTTCGATCTCCCCGAGCCACGGCGCAAAGCGCCGCTCCCAGCCGGCAACGTGCGCGGCAAACGCGCGGTCGGTCTCGCTGCGAACCTGTGCGCTGCGGCGCGCTTCCGCGTTGAGTACACCCAGCACCAGCTCGGCCGCCAGCACGTCATCATCACCGGGCGGCTCCCGCTCGGCGAAGTCCGGCTCCCCGGGAGGCAGATCGCTGCTCACGGCTCAAGACAGGCGCGCAGCTGCAACAAGCCGCGGCGAATCCAGCTCTTGATCGAGCCCAGGGGGGCCTGCAGATGCGCGGCCAGCTCCTCGTACGTTAAGCCGCCGAAGAACGCCTCCCGGATCAGGGAGCGGCGCTTGGGCTCGAGCTGCTCGAGGCAGCGCTCGAGACGCTCGCGCCCGGTGAGCGCCTCGGCCTGCTGTGCGGGTGAGGGCGCCGGATCCTCCATTTCCTGTGCGAACTGCAGACTTGCCCGCACGGCGCGCGCGGGCATCGCGCGCAGCCGGTCGATCGCCTTGTTGCGCGCCATCATGCCTAGCCAGCTCATGGCAGCGGCCCGCGTCGGTTCAAACTGCGAGGCTTTCCGCCATACCGAGGTGAACACTTCCTGCAACACCTCCTCGGCTTCGGCGCGCTCGGGCAGCACGCGCAGACAGATACCGAACAGCCGGGCCGAGGTTTCCCGATACAGCGTTTCGAACGCAGCGCGGTTGCCGAGCGCCACCTGGGCGAGCAGCGCCTCCAGCGGTAGCGCGCCCTGCGCGGATCGGGAGCGTTCGCTCGCTTCAGACATTCAAACACCGCATGTGGATGACTCGCTCAGAGGTGCTCGCGAACGAAACCTGCGGTCCGCGCAGCCGCCGCTCCGTTCGCGCAGGTATATGCCATGTGCAAGGAGCCAGGCGCAAGCACGCGCGCCCATGGCTTCTCGGAAAGTTGCCCGTGCCGCGTGGTCGACCGGCAAGCCGCGGCAGCCTCGTGGCCGGCCCAGGGGAGCGACAGGCGCCACGACTGCAGGGGCACGGATGAGGCAGGCCAACCCGCCCCGGAGGATCTTCGGTGTCACTCTGCTGTATACGCGCAGTTGAACGGCGCGGATGCAGCCTCGGCAGCGCCCCTCAGGGACCGGCGCGCAGGGCCGTGACCGGCAGCACCATCTGCGCCTTAAGACCCGGATGGTTGTCGAGCAGCTGCAGTACGCCACCGTGGAGCTTCGCTACCGCGTCGACGAGGCTCAGGCCCAGGCCGACCCCCGGCGTACCGCGGCTGGAATCACCGCGGAAGAAGCGCTCGGTCGCCTTGGGCTTGTCGGCATCGGCGATTCCAGGGCCATCATCCGCCACGGCGATCTCGACCGCCCCATCGGCACGGCGCGCGACGTGCACGTTGATGGCGCCGCGCTCGGAGACGCATTTCAGGGAATTGTCGATCAGGTTGCTGACCGCCTGGGCGAGCAGTACCGGGTCCCCGGCCACTGCCGCATCCCCGGCGGATTGGAACGAAAAGACGACGCCCTTCTGTTCCGCAGCGGGCTCGTAGTATTCCACTACTTCGGCCGCCACGGCCGCCGCGTCCACGCGCACGAAGCCCGAGCGGCGCGCCCCGGAGTCGATCTCCGCCAGCCGCAGCAGCGCATTGAACATGCGCATCACGCGATCGATGTCCGCGACCGCCGCGTCGATCTCGGCGAACGCTTCCGCCGGCGGTGGTCGCGTCAGCGCGAGCTCCTCCAGGCGCGAGCGCACCTCTGCGAGCGGGGTGCGCAAGTCATGCGCGATGGAGTTGGAGACATTACTGATACCCGAGATCAGGTGCTCGATGTGATCGAGCATGCCGTTCAAGGTGCGCGAGAGCGTCGCGAACTCCTCCGACCCGCCGACCGGCAGGCGGTGGCGTAGGTCTCCCTGCATGATCGCCGCGACCGCCTGACCGATGCCCTGTACACGCGCGAGCAGCGCGCGGCGGATGAGGAATGCCCCGACGAAGCCTACCACGAACAGAAACGTGATCGCGCTGATCAGCCCCCAGTTAAAGCGCTGCTCGAGTGGCAGGAAGAGCGAGAGATCGCGGCCGACGAGCAGGTGATAGCCGCCGGGCAACAGTGTTTCGATGAACAGCGTGCGCGTCGGCTTACCCGGTAAGTCGGAGAGCACCGCGCGCATGCCAGGTGTAGGGCGGATATCTTGCGGCCACGCGGCGAGATTGCCGGCGAGCCGGTGGTACGCCCCATCCGTGAGCAGCAGCGTGCGCTCGCCGGCGATCTGCAGGCCGACGCGCGCGTTGATGTGCGCGGTGAGCCCGGCGACGCCCACGCGCGTGAACACCGCGCTCAGGCGCTGGGCGTCATCCCGCAGGATCTCCTCACGGGCGGTGCGGATGGTCCCGTTCCAGGCGTACCAGAGCGGTATCGCGAAGGCGGCGAGCGCGGCGATCCCCATGAGCACATAGCCGAGCGCCCAGGCGAGCGCAGAGGAGCGGATCAGCCTACTCATGCTCGCTCATCATGTAGCCCGCATTGCGTACCGTGCGCACCAGCGGCCGTTCCGTGTCGAGCTCGAGCTTCTGGCGCAGCTTGCTGATGTGTACGTCGACCACGTTGGTCTGGGGATCGAAATTGTAGTCCCACACCGCTTCGAGCAACATGGTACGCGTAACCACCTGGTTCGCATGGCGCATCAGGTACTCGAGGAGCTTGAACTCGCGTGGTTGCAGGTTGATGGTACGGCTGCCGCGCGTCACGCGCCGCGACAAGAGGTCCACGCGCAGGTCGCCGACCTGCAGCAGCCGCTCCGCGCCGTGATCGACCGAGCGACGGCCGAGGGCGTCAACGCGCGCCAGCAGTTCCCCGAAAGCGAAGGGCTTGGTGAGATAGTCATCACCGCCGCTGCGCAAGCCCTTGATGCGCTCGTCGACGTTGTTGAGCGCGCTCAGGATCAGGATCGGGGTGCGGTTGCCGGACTTGCGCAGCGCCTCGATGATACCGAGGCCATCGATGTTCCCAGGTAGCATGCGATCGAGGATGATGACATCGTAGGGCTCGCTCGCGGCGATGAACAGGCCGTCGCGGCCATTGTCAGCGTGCTCCACGGTGTGGCCGGCCTCGCGCAGGCCGCGCGTCACGAAACGCGCGACGCGCTCATTATCCTCGACGATCAGGATCTTCATGCGGCGCTCTGCGGCGCAGGTTCGCTGACGCCTTCCTGTTGCGGGTGCTTGCGCGCCCAACGTACGACCAGACGATCCAGGTACAGATAGATCACGGGCGTTGTGAACAAGGTCAGTATCTGACTCAGCACCAGCCCGCCGACCATTGTATAGCCGAGCGGCTGACGCAGCTCAGAGCCGGTACCGCGACCGAGCATGAGCGGCAACGCGCCGAGCAGTGCCGCCATGGTGGTCATCATGATGGGCCGGAAGCGCAGCAGGCAGGCCTGGCGGATGGCGGCCTCGGGCGCGAGGTGCTGTACGCGCTCGGCGTGGATGGCGAAATCGACCATCATGATGCCGTTTTTCTTGACGATGCCGATCAACAGAATGATGCCGATCAGTCCCACCACCGACAGATCAAAGTGGAACAGCATCAGCATGAGCAGCGCACCCACACCGGCCGAGGGCAGCGTGGAGAGGATCGTGAGGGGGTGGATGTAGCTCTCGTAGAGCACGCCGAGAATGATGTACACCGCCAGCAGGGCCGCCAGGATCAGATAGGGCGCTGTCTTGAGCGACGCCTGGAACGCCTGCGCCGTGCCCTGGAAGGTGCCCTGGATCGCGGCCGGCATGCGGATGGTGGCCGAGATTTTTTGGATTTCCTTGACCGCATCCCCGAGCGCGACCCCGGGTGCCAAGTTAAAGGACAGGGTGACCGCCGGAAACTGGCCCTGGTGATTGATCGACAGATAGCTCGTGTGGTCGGTGTCGAACTTGGTAAACACCGATAGCGGCACCTGCTCGTTGGTGAGCGGGGACTTGATGTAGATCTTATTGAGTGAGGCTGGGTCGCCGAGCAGCGCGGGCAAGACCTCGAGCACCACGTGGTAGCTGTTGAGCTGCGTGAAGTACTGCGTCACCTGGCGCTGACCAAAGGCGTCGTAGAGCGTGTTGTCGATGAGCGCGGGCTGGATGCCAAAGCGCGCCGCCTGGTCGCGGTCGATGTCGAGGGAGAGTTTGCTGCTGCTGGTTTGCTGATCCGAGGCGACGTCGCGCAACTGCGGCAGCTTCTTCAGCTCCTCGAGCATGCGCGGCGCCCAGGTGTTGAGTTCATCGAGATTGGCATCCTGCAGGGTGTATTGATATTGCGTGCGCGCGAGGCGGCCGCCGACGTTCAGGTCCTGAGAGGCCTGTAGATATACCGTGCCGTCTGGAACCTGCGCGATCTTCTTGCGCAGCCGGTCGATGATCTGATCCGCCGTGGCATTGCGCTCGTCGCGCGGCTTGAGCCCCAGGACCACAAAGCCGTTGTTGAGCGGGCGGCCGCCGCCGACGAAAGCCGCCCAGGAGGCGACCCCGGGGTCGCTCGCCAACACGCCAGTCAGGCGGCGTTGGAGCCGTAGCATGCGTTCGAAGGACACATCCTGAGGCGCATCGGTGAGCCCCTGGATGATGCCGGTGTCTTGTTGCGGGAAGAAGCCCTTAGGCACCACCACATACAGCAGCACCGCCGCTGCGACGGTGATCACGAACGTCACCATGGTGGCGCGCTGGTGCCGCAGCACGAAGTCCAGCCCGCGCGTGTAGTGCTCGATGAGCCACTGGAAGCCGCGCTCGAGCGTCAGGTAGAAGCGCCCGTGCTGCACGTTCTTTTCATTGCGCAGGAACAGGGCGCACATCATGGGAGAGAGCGTGAGCGCCACCACGGCCGAAACGGCGATCGTCATCGTCACGGTGACGGCGAACTCGCGAAACAGTCGCCCCACGATGCCGCTCATCAGCAGCAGCGGGATGAATACCGCCACGAGTGAGGTGCTGATGGAGAGAATGGTGAAGCCGATCTCTCCGGAGCCCTTGATGGCCGCTTCGTACGGACTCAGGCCCTCCTCGATATGGCGGTAGATGTTCTCGAGCATCACGATCGCGTCATCGACCACGAAGCCGACCGCGATGGTGAGTGCCATGAGCGAGAGGTTATCGAGGCTGTAGCCGATCGCATACATGAGAGCTGCGGTGCCCAACAGGGACAGCGGTACCGTGACCCCGGGGATTGCTGTGGCCCAGAAGCTGCGCAGGAAGAGGAAGATCACCAGCACCACGAGCACGATAGCGAGCATCAGCGAAAACTCGACATCCTTGACCGAGGCCTGGATGGTGGTCGTGCGATCGATCACCTGATCGACCTTGAGCGAGGGGGGCACAGAGTTCATGACGCGCGGCAACGTCGCCTTGATGCCCTTAACGGCATCGATGACGTTGGTGCCGGGCTGCTTGTAAACCAGGAGCAGGATGCCGAGCTTGCCGTTCTGAAACCCGCGCACCTGGGAGTTCTCCGGGCCGTCCACCGCGACGCCGATGTCGCGGATGCGTACCGGCGCCCCGTTGCGGTAGGCGACGATCACATCGTTCCACGGGGCGGCTTTGAGCAGCTGGTCGTTATCGTAAATGGCGAAGTTCTTGTTCGGGCCGGTGATGGCGCCCTGCGGTGAGTCCACCGTGGCGGTCGTGATGAGGTTTGCGACGTCTTCCAGCTGCAGTCCCACGGCGGCGAGCTTCACCGGGTCGATCTGCACGCGCACCGCGGGCTTTTGCTGGCCGCCGACCGTCACCTGCGCAATGCCCGGCAGCTGCGAGAGCTGCTGTGCGATCACGGTCTCCGCGTAGTCATCGACCTGCGTGACCGGCATCACGTCCGAGTGCACCGCCAGAATCAGGATTGCCGAGTCCGCCGGATTGACCTTGCGGTATGCGGGCGGCGCGGGCAGATTCTTCGGCAGCTGACCGGCGGCGGCGTCGATTGCCGCCTGCACGTCCTGCGCGGCGGCATCGATATTGCGCTCGAGATTGAACTGCAGCGTGATCTGGCTCGAGCCGAGCACGCTGGTAGAGGTCATCTGCGAGACACCCGAGATCTGCGCGAACTGAGTCTCCAGGGGCTGCGCGACGGATGAGGCCATGATCTCGGGGCTCGCGCCCGGCAGATTCGCGCTCACGAGGATCGTCGGAAAATCCACCTGCGGCAGCGGTGCCACGGGCAGGAAGGGGAAGGCGGCGAGCCCGACCAAGAACAGTCCCGCCATCAAAAGCGTGGTGGCGACCGGGCGCTCGATGAAGGGCTTGGAGATGTTCACGGTGCCTGCCCCGCGGCCTTGTTGGCTCTTCCCGTGCTGGTGCGCGGCGCGTTCGGGCGGATATGGCTGCCGGGCTGCAGGCGGTACTGGTTGCTGGCGACGACCTTGTCGCCGGCCTTGAGTCCCTTCTGCACCACCACAAGCTCGCTGTTCTGCTCGCCGATCGTGACGGGCGCGACGCTAATCGTGGAATCCTGATTCACGAGGTAGGTAAACAGCCCGTCTGGACCGCGTTCCAGCGCGCCGGCGGGCATGGTCAGCACCTGGTGCTGCACCTGGGTAAGCACCCGCATGTTCACGAACTGGCCCGGCCACAAGTGGTGTTGCTTGTTCGGGAGCGTCGCCTTCAGGCGCAGCGTGCCGGTGGTCTGATCGATCTGGTTGTCGATGAGCGCGAGCGTGCCGCGATCAAGCTCCTCATTGCGGTCGCGCGAGAGCGCGATCGCCTCCACCGCACCGCGCTGCAGGGCCGCGTTCACCTGCGAGAAGCTCTCCTCCGGCAGACTGAAGATTACCGAGATCGGCTCGAGCTGCGTGACCACCACGATGCCATTGGTATCGGTGGCGTGCACGATGTTGCCCGGATCAACCAGGCGGATGCCGGTACGACCATCGATCGGGGAACGGATGGTGGTGTAGTCGAGTTGCGTGCGCGCATTGTCGATGGCGGCATCATCGCCCTTCACCTGCGCGCCCAGTTGCGCGATCAGCGCCTTCTGGGTGTCGACGGTCTGCTTGCTGGCGAGATCCTCGGGGGCGAGGAGCTGGTAGCGGTCCATGTCCAGGTGCGCGTTCTGCAGCTGCGCGTGGTCCTTGTCGCGCGTGGCGATGGCGACGCCGAGTGCGGCCTGGAAGGGACGCGGGTCGATCTGCGCGAGCAGCGCACCCTTCTTGACCTCCTGGCCTTCCTGGAAGCCGATCTTATCCACCTGCCCGTCGACCCGTGCGGTCACGGTGACCGTGTAGAAGGCCTGCACGGTGCCGAGGCCCTCGGCGTACACGGGTACGTCCGCCGCCTGCACCGTTGCCACGTCGACCGCGATGACCGGCGGTGCTTTGTTGGGGTTGGAACTCTTCGGCCGCAGCCACAGCCCCGCGCCCAGCAGCACGAGAGCGGCCAGGGCAGCGATGATGAGCCTGCGCTGCTTCACAGCGCCTGTTCCGCTTGCCAGCCACCGCCGAGTGCCTGGTAGAGAGAGACAAGGGCCACAAGGTGCGCGTATTTGGCTTGCGCAAGGGCATCCCGGGCGCTGAACAAGGCGGTCTCCGTATTGAGAAGTGTCAGAACGTTGATGGTGCCGGCGCGCATCTGCATCTGCGCGAAGCGATAGGCGCGCTCGGCCTGGCTGGCGGCCTCTCGGTCACGCGTCACCAGCTCGCTCGTCTGCTGCACGGCGATGAGCGCGTCCTCGACATTCGCGAACGCCGAGATCACCGCCTTGTGATAGTCGGCCAGCAGTTCGTCGTAGCGCGCCTGGGAGAGGCGGTATTGCCCGACGAGCGCCCCGCCCTGAAAGATCGGCTGCGTGAGTCCGGCCCCGAGCGACCACACCCGGTTCGCAGGCCTGAGCAGTGTGGCGAGCGAGGAACTCTCGTAGCCGCCGTCCGCGGTGAGGGAAATGCTGGGAAAGAATGCCGCGCGCGCCATAGCGATATTGGCGTTGGCGCTGATCAGCTGTGCCTCCGCTTCTGCGACATCCGGTCGGCGTGCCAGCAGCTGCGAGGGCAGCCCGGGACGCACCTGAGGTTGGCTCAGGCCATCGAGGGTGCCGTGCGTCACATCGACAGCTTCCGGCGTGCTGCCGATGAGGATGGCGAGCGCATCGAGGCTCTGACGCAATTGCTGGCGCAGCGGTGGAATTGTGGCGTTGACGGTGGCGACCACGGTCTGTTGCTGGGCGACGTCGAGTGCCGTGGCCGTGCCGGCCCGCTGCTCGAGCTGCAATCCCTGCAGAACCTTGGTGGCGTTTTCCAGATTGGCGTTGGCGATGTCGAGCCGGTCGCGCAGTTCGAGCGCCTGAAAGTAGCTGGTGGCGACACCGGCGACGACGGTGAGCTCGACCGTCGTGCGGTCGTAGCGGCTCGCCTGTGCGCTTGCGGTGGCGGCCGCGAGCGCTGCGCGGTTCTTGCCCCAGAAGTCCAGTTCGTAGCTGGCGGTCACCAGGGGATTGAAATCGTTGCTGGTCACAAAGCCTACGTTCTCGACGATGGGGGCGCGCGCTCGGGACGCAGCGGCCTGCACCCCGACGGCCGGCAGCAGCGGCGCGCCGGCGATACGCCGCTGCGCGTCCGCCTCGCGTACGCGCGCAATCGCCGCGCGCAGATCATCGTTCGCTTGCTGCGCCTGGCTGATGAACTGATTCAGGTCATCGGAGGCAAAGCCGTGCCACCAGTCGCTGGGCGGCCATTGCGGTGCCGCAGCGTCCGCGGGCGTGAGCCACGTGGACGGTGGCGGCACGTCAGGGCGATGGTAATGCGGGCCGAGGCTGCAGGCGGCGAGTGCGGCGGCGCACGCACACGCCACTAGAGAGCGCCCGTGCCGGCTCTCCCATAGCAATGGTCCTCGGCTCTGCCGTCGCGCCCGCATGAAGCAGCGACAGTAGTCCGAGCCACATGCTCCGGCCGTGGGCAAATGATTAAACTCTGTTAACCTGCCGGCGCTTGTCGTCCGGCCCCGCCCCGGCGAGGAAGGGCCCCCGCCGCCCGTGCTCCTGAGGGTGGACTTGATCCTGCTCGCAAAGCCGATGAGGGGTGCGCGGCGGGTGTGCTAGCGCGGGAGTCTCTTCGGCCGTCTCTCATACGAGAGATGGCGTCTTCGAGCGATGCGCGCGAAAAATGCATATCGGTACCGGTGAGATCTGCATGGGGAGTCTTCGATGTCTATTCAGCTGACGGTGAACGGCGTGGCGCGCGAACTGGACGTCGCGCCGGACATGCCGCTCTTGTGGGCGATTCGCGATCACCTGCAGCTCACCGGCACCAAGTTCGGCTGTGGCATGGCCCTGTGCGGGGCCTGCACGGTGCACATCGATGGCCACGCCACGCGCTCGTGCGTCACGCCCATCGCAGCGGCCCAGGGCCGCCAGGTCACGACGATCGAGGGCCTGGCGACGCCGGCGGCCCACGCCGTGCAGAGCGCGTGGATTGCGCTCGACGTGCCCCAGTGCGGCTACTGCCAGAGCGGACAGATCATGTCGGCCGCGGCGCTGCTGGCGAGCAACCCGAAGCCCAACGATGCGGATATCGACACGGCGATGAGCGGCAACATCTGCCGCTGCGCCACGTACGTGCGTATTCGCAGCGCCATCCACCAGGCGGCCGAGACGCTGTCGCCCCAAGCGGCGCACGGCTGACACGGCAAACTTAAGGGGGATCCAGCGTCATGTATTTTCGCCCAATGGATGAAGCGGCGGCACTCGCTGCCGGCATATCCGTACCCGAGCTGACGCGGCGGCAGTTCCTGAAGCTCAGCACGCTGGCCGGCTCGGGCCTCACGCTGGGGATCCTGCTGCCCGGCTGCGCCCCGGCGCCGGGGCCGGCCGCGAAGAGCGCCGCCGCGGGGCCGCTCGCGATGCCCTTCGTGCGCATTGCACCGGATAACACGGTGACGGTGATCTGCAAGCACCTGGAGGCGGGCCAGGGCGTGTGGACGGGATTGCCGGCGATTGTCTGCGAGGAACTCGACGCCGCCTGGGGGCAAATGCGCGTCGAGAGCGCGCCCGCCCAGGTACCGCAGTACGGCAACCTCGCCATGGGCGGCAAAGTGCAGCTGACCGGGGGTTCGACCGCGGTCGCCAATTCCTGGATGCAGCTGCGCCAGGCCGGCGCCACCGCACGCGCCATGCTGGTGGGCGCTGCGGCCAAAAACTGGAACGTGCCGGCGGGCGAGATCAGCGTCAGCGACGGCGTCGTCGCGCACGCCGGCGCCGCCAAGCAAGCAACGTTCGGGGAGCTGGCCGCCGCTGCCGCTGAGCAGCCGGTGCCGCAGGAGGTGAAGCTGAAGGATCCGGGCACGTTCAAGATCATCGGCCGCGAGAAGCTGCCGCGCCTTGACACGCGCGCCAAGTCCAGCGGCCAGCAGCAGTTCGCGATCGACGTGATGCTCCCCGGGATGATGACGGCCGTGGTGCTGCGCCCGCCGCGCTTCGGTGGCAAGGTGGCGACTGTCGATGCCACGAAGGCAAAGGCGATCGCAGGCGTCGTCGACGTCGTGCAAATCGCGCGTGGCGTCGCGGTCGTCGCTCGCGATATGTATGCGGCCAAGAAAGGCCGCGAGGCCCTCTCCGTCACCTGGGACGAGTCCGCCGCCGAGAAGCGCGGCACCGCGCAGCTGCTCAAGGAATACCACGCCCTGGCGCGCGGTTCCGAGGCCTTCACCGTGACGGCCGAAGGCGACGCCGACGCCGCACTGGCGCGTGCGCTGCACAAGGTCGAGGGCGAGTTTGAATTCCCGTATCTTGCGCATGCGCCCATGGAGCCGCTCACCGCGGCGTGTCGCTTAAGCGCCGATAAGTGCGAGATCTGGGCCGGCTGCCAGTTCCAAACGATGGACCAGGCGAACGCCGCCGCTCAGGTCGGCATGAAGCCCGAGCAGGTGATCATTTACACGCTCGCCGCCGGTGGCACCTTCGGCCGCCGCGCGAACGCGGAGTCGGATTACATTGCCGAAGTCGCCTCGATCGCCAAGGCCACCCGCGGCAAATATCCGGTGCGGCTCATCTGGACGCGTGAGGATGACATCACCGGCGGCAGATACCGGCCGCTGAACGTGCATCGCGTCAGCGCCGGTATCGGCAAGGACGGCAAGGTGGCTTACCGGCAGCGCGTCGTCGGCCAGTCGATCATGGCCGGCACGCCCTTCGCCGCCATGATGGTCAAGAACAACATCGATCCCACCGCTGTGGAAGGCAACGCCCCCGAGCAGTACGACCTGGATGACACGCACCTCTCCTGGACGCAGCCGCAGGTCGGTGTGCCGGTGCTTTGGTGGCGCTCGGTGGGTCACACGCACATGGCGTTCTCTAAGGAAGTGATAATCGATG
Organism: uncultured Pseudomonadota bacterium; assembly: GCA_963850955.1. GTDB lineage: Bacteria > Pseudomonadota > Gammaproteobacteria > Steroidobacterales > Steroidobacteraceae > 13-2-20CM-66-19. The sequence goes on along the minus strand of CAWKMW010000004.1, from coordinate 435,998 downwards.
AGCTGGCGCAGGCGGCGGGTCAGGACCCGGTCGCCTTTCGCCTGGCGCACCTCGGCAAGCATCCGCGCCACGCGGCCGCACTTACACTTGCGGCGCAGAAGGCCGGCTGGGAGCAGCCGTTCACGAAGGAAAAAGGGCGCGGCCGCGGTGTCGCCGTGCACGAATCCTTCGGTACGGTGGTCGCGCAGGTCGCGGAGGTCACGGTCAGCGGCGACAAGATCACCGTCGACCGCGTGGTGTGCGCGGTGGATTGCGGCATCGCGGTGACGCCGGACGTGATCAAGGCACAGATGCAAAGCGCCATCGGCTACGGGTTATCGGCGGCGCTGCACGGCAAGATCACGCTGACCGACGGCCACGTCGACCAGACCAACTTCCACCAGTACCAGGTGCTGCGCATCAACGAGATGCCCAAGCTGATCGAGGTCTACCTCGTACCCTCCGCCAATGCGCCCTCGGGCGTCGGGGAACCGGGCACGCCGCCGATCGCGCCCGCGGTGGCCAACGCGGTGCGCGCGGCAAGCGGGGTGCGCTTGCGCTCGCTGCCCTTTGACCTCGCGGCGGCCCGCAGCGCCAGAGCCTGAGGGCACCCGGCTAGAGCGCCGCGAAGCTGCGCGCCTCGGCACTCCAGCCGGGGGCATTGGCGAGCGCCTGCGGGATCTCATCGGGGGAGTCCACGACCTGCCACATCGACAGGTGGCGCGTGTCCATGAAGTGCTCCTCCACCGCACGGCGGAGCACTTCGAGGAGCGGGTCGAAGAAGCGGCGCGTGTTGATGAGCACGATAGGGTTCAGGTAAAGCCCGAGGCGCTTAAGCGTGATCGCCTCGAGCAGCTCCTCGAGCGTGCCGGAGCCCCCCGGCAACGCGATCGCGGCCTGGCTCAAGGTCAGCATGAGATGCTTGCGCGTGCGCAGGTCCTCGACCAGCTGCAGGTCGGTCAGACCCGGATGGCCCCATTCGAGGTCGGCCATGAAGCGCGGCAGGATGCCGATGACACGACCGCCGGCGGCGAGCGCGCCGTCGGCGAGCGCCCCCATGGAGCCGGCCGCACCCCCGCCGTACACAATGTTGATGCCCGCGCCAGCAAGCACTTCGCCGAGGCGCCGCGCAGCGGCGCGATAGTCCGCGTGCGCCGTGCGGCTCGAAGCGCAGTACACGCACACGGTGCGCCGGGCGACAGGGCTGGGGGCAGCATTCATGGGGACGCGCAGCGGCTTTGGCAGAACACGGCCCCTCATTATAAAGGCGGCGCACACCGGGCACGCGCGCCTGCGGGGTACATTCCGGGAGTAGACCGCGCGAGCGGCGCGCTCTTAGTGCGGGGGCGGTTCCGGGCGCGGTGAGGCGCTCGGCAAAGTCGCAAGTTCGCTCGCCTGATGCACCCAGTCGTCGCGTTCGATACAGCCCTGGAACTGCGTCAGTTGACTGTCGACCTGGCGGATGTCCTCGGCGGACCAGTCCGCGATCTGCCAGAAATAGAACACCCCCATCTTGTGTAGTTTGCGCTCGAGCACCTTCGGTACGCCCTTGATCTGCGTCAGGTCATCGGGTTTGCCGTGTTCGGGGTGCGTCAGCAGGTTCTGGCTGCCCTCGACGAGGGCCGCCGTGGAGGTGGAGGGACTTTCGATACGCGTGCGCAGCGCGTCGAGCTGCTCAAGCACGGGCTGCAGGTTCAGGCTCTGCGGCTCGGCCACGCGCACGGCGCGCACCGCGCTCGCCAGCTCGTCCAGGCGCGTCTGCAGCGGAAAGAGCGCATGCTCGATGGCCGTGAGGCGTGCGTCCGTGGAGGACAGATCCGGCGCATCCGGCACATGGATTTCCCCCACGCGGCGCGCAAGCTCCTCGAGGCGCGCATGCACGGGCGCAAGATCCACCCGTTCCGGTATCGGAATGTCGATGTCACTCACCGCGGCATGCACGGCGGCCACCTGTGCGCTCATCGGCTCAAGATCCACCGCGGGGCGCGCCGCCAGACGCTCTTCGAAGCCGCGGCGCCACGCCATCCACTCTTCGCGCGAGCGCGCGTACTCGAGCGAGATGTCTTCGTAGTGACGGCGGAACCACCAGTAGGCGAAACCGGCGCCGCCGGCGGCCGCCAGGGCCAACAGGAACAGCATCTTCACCAGGAGAAAGCCCATGAAAGCTCCTCGCGCGTTCTAGGTCGCGGAAACGGTATGAAGCTCGATGCGGCGGTTGCGCGCGCGCCCCGCCTCAGTCGTGTTGTCGGCGATCGGACGGCGCGCGCCATAGCCCTTGGCGGTGAGCCGCCGCGCCGGGATGCCACGGGTAATGAGCGCCTGGCGCACCGCCGCGGCCCGCTCTTCGCTCAGGCGTCGATTCACCCGGCCGCGGCCGACGGTATCGGTGTAGCCCTCGATGCGGATGTTGCCCGGGCAGGCCTTGACCTCGTGCGCCAGCTGATCCAGGAGCGCCGTGCTCTTCGCGTCGATCTTCGCGCTCCCCGGGGCGAACTGGATCTGCTCGCTGGCGAGGATGCTCGCCAGTGAACTCTCGCAGCCCTGGCGGGTGACGGGTGCGGGCACCTCGGCGGCACGCGGGGCAGGGGCAACGGCTGCCGGGACCGCTTCGGCCGCCACGGGCGGCAGGAACTGCGCGCTGACAGTCACCGCACAGGTGCGTCGACCGAGCCAGGTCGGACACGTGGCGGCGCGCGAGAGCTGCAGCGCGCGCACACCGTCGCCGCTGGCCGGCTCCACGCCCGCGAGCTTCACGTTCTGTCCGGAAACCGAGACCCCGACCCAGCCGAAGCCGCCGGCATTCAGCTGCTCGCGCACTTCACGCTCGACGGTCCCCTGGATGGCGTAATGCGCGAACGGACCCAACGCGTAGAGCGCAACCAGCCCCAGAGCGGCGAGCGGGAGCAGGCCGCGCCAAAGGAACGGCCACAAGGGCGGATCGCGCCAGACCAGAAGATGGCGCTCAAGAACCATCGCGGATGCCATCAAACCCTCCGCTGTCGAGGTTGTCGCATGCTCCCTGTTAGGAGCACCGACACTGCAGCACTCTATACCGAGGGAACGGCGCGAATCCAGACACCGGCACGCCCTGAAGCCCGGCGGCGCCGGCAAGCTGAGTTTGCGCGGGAGCGCTCGAGAAAGCCGGTCACCCGTGAGCGGTCGCTAGCTGATAGCGGTCTGGTTGATGCGCTTCCCGTCCGCGGGCGCCGGCCAACACGCGGATGACCCACGAGCGGGGTTTCCCGTCAGGTTCCTGCTGCACGGCGGCAAGCAGGGTGCCGGGCGTGCCCTGGGCCTCAGCTAAACGCCGGCCCGGCAGTTGCCGAACTGCGCGTAACCCGATTAGAGTCGGCGCTCCCGGCGGGTGTAGTTCAATGGTAGAACTGCAGCTTCCCAAGCTGCTAACGTGGGTTCGATTCCCATCACCCGCTCCGCATCTCGCGACGTTCGGCAGCACTGGGCCACGCCAGGCCGAGCGCAGGCGCTGATGCCTGGGCGGCTCGAACCGCCCCCGTGGCTGTTCGATGATGTTGCTCAGGCGTTGGCGCAGGAGTTTGAGTGCTAGCCGGCTCGTCGGCTCCTGTGTCGCGGTCTGCGCCCAAAGTGGCGAGGCGAATGCGAAAGCGACTGCCGGTCCCATCAGCAGGGTTGTTGTTTTGACGCGCATGGAAGATCTCGCGCGGCCGCAGGGCAGCGGAAACGTTACGCCGGGGTGCCGCAGCGGTCAATCCGCTCGAGTGAGCCAGACTAAGGCGCGCTGCGCTGAGAGCGGTGCTTAACTCCGCAGATTCAGCTTCTGCGCCAACCGCTTCGTTTCGAGCACCCCCAGTTCATACGGCCGCACCTCACCGGTTTCCTGCTGCATCACAACAAGCGCGCGCCGGTTCACTCGTCGGTCCCCGGCGTGTGCTCACTGCGGCAACAGGCGGTTGTACTTCTTCAGCACCTCGCGCAGTTTCTCATGCGAGAGCGCCGTGACGTGGTGATCGTCCACACCGGTCATGTCCTTGGCGGCGACCAGCGCATTCACGATGGCTTCCTCGGTCGCCTGTACGGTCGCGGCAAAAACCGGATCGAGCGAATCGTTCGGCACCATGTGCAGCTCGGCCAGGTGCTCACTGTTGCTCGCGTCCGGATTGGCGGTCGAGAAAGCGATGAAGATGTCTCCGGAGCCGTTGCCGGCGATGCTGCCATTGCGCCCGATACCCAGCGACACACGACGCGCTACGCGCTTGAGCTGGTGGGGCAAGAGCGGCGCATCCGTCGCCACGACGACGATGATGGAGCCGCGCTCGGCCAGATCGGACGGAACGAAGGCATACGGGTCTTCGCCGAAGATCTCCCGTCCAACCGGGATGCCGGCGATGCGCAGATTTTCGCGCGTGCCGTAGTTGCATTGCACCAGTACCCCGACGATGTAGCCGCCGTCCTTGGCGCTGAGCTTACGAGAGGCGGTACCGATGCCGCCCTTGTAGCCGTTGCAGATCATCCCCGTGCCCCCGCCGACGTTGCCTTCCTCGACCGGGCCGCCGTGGGCATGATCCAGCGCCTCGAACACATGCGCGGGCTTTACGTGAAAGCCGTTGATGTCATTGAGCCAGCCGTCCCAGGTCTCAGCGACCACCGGCAGCGACCACCACGCGCCGGTCGCATCGGCCGGACCGTGTGCGACGCGCCACGCGATCACCGCGTCGCGCACCACCCCGACGCTGTGCGTATTGGTGATCATGACCGGGCCTTCGAGGAAGCCGGACTCCTCGACCCAGGTGGTACCGGTCATTTCCCCGTTGCCGTTCTCTGTGAACCAGCCGGCGAAGGAGAAGCGCTGAATGGAGTCCGGTCCGCGCGGCAGAATGGCGGTGACGCCGGTGCGCACCGGGCCCTTGCCGACCACGAGCTTGCCAGAGCCACTGACGAGGGTCGTATGCCCGACGAGCACGCCGGCCACGTCGGTAATGGCGTTCAAAGGACCCGGCGTTCCATCGAAGGGCACGCCCAGATCCCGCGCCCGGGGCGGCGCGTCAGCAGCCATCGCACTGAGTGCGCCCGCGCCGAGGAGTACGGCCGCGAGGCCGGGGAAGAGTCTGTTGCGTAGCATGGTGACCTGTCGGGGTGAGGGGTGTTGACGGCGGTATCGCACGGTGCGCAACCTTGCCCGGGCGCGGGCGGCTTGTGCAACTGCCGCCGTCTGTCAGCCCCGCGCGGCGGCGCCTGTGGCCCGTGCTCGCAAAACTGGGCGATGTCTCTCAGGGCTGTGACGAATCGGTGACATTCACCGCCCGCAGGGGCGACTAAGCTAGCGTATGCACCAGATCGGGGTGGTCGGGCTCTCCTATCGCCACGCCGGCGTGGATGAGGTGGCGCGCTTCGCCCTGCCGCGCGCGGACGTCGGCGCCCGGCTTTGCACGCTGCGCGAGCGCCTCAAGGCCGCCGAGATCCTCTATCTTGGCACCTGCAACCGGGTCGAAGTGGTGTTTGCCACCGAAGACGGGGCGGCCGCGCGCGATGCGCGTCAGGATGTATTCCGGACGCTCGCGGGGCGCGAACCGCATTCGGGCGAAGCCACCCGCCTGCTGCGCGCCTGGACGGGGGAGGCCGCGGTCGAGCACCTGTTTCTGCTCGCCTGTGGGCTGGATTCCGCCCAGACCGGCGAGCAGGAGGTCGCGGCGCAGTTACGCGGCGCCTGGGAAGATGCGCGCACCGCGCACACCTCCGGCCCGCTGCTCGATCGCTTGATGGGGGAGGCGCTGAGCATGGCGCGGCGCGTGCAGCGCCTGTCCGGTGGCGAGCGAGCTCCCTCGCTCGGTGATCTGGCCGCGCAGCGCGTGCTGCAGCACCTGCAGGGCGAGAAGGATCGCGTGGCGCTCGTCGGTGTCTCGCCCATGACGCGCCGTTGCGCGACGGTACTCAGCCGCGCACAGGTACCCCTCATCATCGTCAACCGCACGCCGCAGGCTGCGGCGGAACTTGCGCAGGCTATCGCGGGTGACGCGCAATCGCTGGAAGATTTTCGTCGCGATCCGCCTTCCGTGCGCGCCGTCGTGCTGGCCGCCGGCGGCGGGGAGCCGCTGCTCGTAGAGGCGGCCCTCGTCGCTCTCAAGGCGGGTGCGGCGCCGCTGCTGATCGATTTCGGGGTGCCCCCGAATGTTGATCCGGCGGTGGCGCGGCGCGTCGGCCTGGAGCGTGTCGGGATGAACGATCTCATTGCCGCCGCGCAGAGCCGGCGGCTCGCCGAGCTCATGCGCCTGGCTCCGGTGCGCGCAGCGATCGACGAGCGCCTTACGCACCTGCGCACGGAGCTGGCCACCCGCGCCTTCGGCCCGCGCCTGGCGGATCTGCGTGAGGCCTTTGAACAGATCGCCGCCGAGGAGGTCGCGCGTGCCGTTGCGCACGAGCTGCGTACACTGGACGAGGAGGAACGCGGGCAGCTGGCGCGGCTGGCCTCGACGGTGGCACGGCGCCTCGCGCACCTGCCGCTCGTCGGTTTGCGTGCCGCGGCATTGCACGCCGATGCGGACGCGCTAGAGGCGTTCTTCAGCGCCGCCAAAGCCGGCCGCGCGCGCACGGATACGGAAAAAACATGAGCAACGCTTCGCACGACGCCTCGGAGCGCTATCCGCGCTCGTTCGAACTGTATGAGCGCGCCTGCCGCGTGATCCCCGGCGGGGTGAGCTCTCCGGTGCGCGCGTTCCGCGCCGTCGGCGGTACGCCGCTGTTCATCGCGCGCGGCGCCGGTGCATACGTGTTTGACGCCGACGGCAACCGTTATCTTGACCTGGTGGGCTCCTGGGGTCCGCTGATCGCGGGGCATGCTGCGGCAGCGGTGGTGGCGGCCGTTACTGCGGCGCTCGCGCGCGGCACGACCTTCGGGGCGCCGTGCGAGGCGGAAGTGCAGCTGGCCGAGCGCGTGGTGGCCTGCTATCGGCAGGTGGAACAGGTGCGCTTCGTCTCCTCCGGTACCGAGGCGGTCATGAGCGCCATCCGCGTAGCGCGCGCGTACACCGGACGCGACCTCATCGTGAAGTTCGCCGGCTGCTATCACGGTCATGCGGATCACCTGCTGGTGGCGGCCGGCTCGGGACTCGCCACTTTTGGCCGGCCCTCCTCGGCCGGCGTGCCGGAGGGCTTTACCGCCTGCACGCGCGTACTGCCTCTGGATGATGAAGCCGCGCTCGGCGCGCTTTTTGCGCGCGAAGGCGCCCGCATTGCGGCGGTCATCATCGAGCCGGTGCCGGCCAATCATGGTCTGCTGTTGCAGCGACGCGCCTTCCTCGAAACGCTGCGCCGCCTCACGAGCGCGCACGGCACGCTGCTCATCTTCGATGAGGTGATCTCCGGCTTCCGCGTGGCGCGCGGCGGTGCGGCCGAACTCCTGGGCATCGCTCCCGACCTCGCCACCTTCGGTAAGGTCATCGGCGGCGGGATGCCGGTCGGGGCCTTTGGCGGTCCACGGCGCGTGATGGCGCGGCTCGCCCCGCAAGGGGACACGTATCAGGCGGGCACGCTGTCGGGCAATCCGGTGGCGATGACGGCCGGGCTGGCCACGCTCGATCTGCTCGAGCGCGAGCAGGGGTGGCAGCGCCTGGAAACGCTTGGCGCGGAGCTCGAAGCGCTGCTCATGCCGGTGCTGGCGGGCGCGCCGTTTCCGGTGCATTGGGTGCGCCAGGGCTCGCTCTTCTGGATGTCGCTGCACGAGGCCGGCGCGCCGCGCACCGCCGCGACGCTTACCGCGGGGGAAAGCGCGCGTTTCGCCGCGCTCTTTCACGCCATGCTCGCACGTGGCGTCTACCTGCCGCCGTCGGCCTACGAAGCGTGCTTTTTGTCACTGGCCCATACGCGCGCGGATCTTGAGCACTTCACGCAAGCGCTGCGCGAGTCCTTCACGGCCCTCGCATGAAATCAACACGCGTCTTTCAGCTGACGACCCTCGCCCTGGTGCTGGTATCGGTGGTGCAGGTCGGCTGGTGGCTGTTTGATCAGCGCAGCTTCACCGCCGCCTCCGTAGCGGCGACGCGCAAAGCCTATGCCGAGCAGGCCGCCGCCGCGCAGGCGCTGCTCGATGCCGGCACGAGCCCCGAGCGCGTCACGCTGCTCTTGCCCAAGGTCGTCGTGGCCGACGGCCGCGCCCGCATCGCCCCCGAGGTGACCGGGGGCCTCGATGAGGCGCAGCGCAGCCGCGATCGGCAGTACGCCTGGGAGGGGTCATTCTTTCTGCTGGCGCTCGGCCTTTGCATCGCCGTCATCGCGCGGGCGTTGCGCGCCGAGGCGCACGTGCTCGAGGAACAGGACAGCTTTCTCGCCCTCGTCAGTCACCAGTTCAAGACCCCGCTCGCAAGCTTACAACTGTCGCTCGAGACGCTGGCGCTGCGCGCCCCGGCGCCCGAACAGGCCCGCGTACTCACCGAGCGCATGCTGGCAGATTTAGCGCGCATGGAGCTCATGGTCACGCAGATCCTGGAGAGCGCTCGCCTGGAGCGCGGGCGCGTCGATTTCAAGTCCGAGCCGTTGCAGCTCTGCGGAGCGGTGGCACGCGTGATCGCGCAACTGGAGGAGCGGGCCCGCCTGGCGCGCGTCAGCATCAGCGCGAGCATCGAGCCGCAGCTGCAGGTGATGACCGATCCGCTCGCCCTCGATGTCGTGGTGCGCAACGTGCTCGAGAACGCGCTGGCGGCGCTTACCCCCGTGGGCGCGGGCACTATCGTCCTTAGCGCGCGGGCGCTGGCCGGGGAAGTGGAACTGTCCGTGCGGGACAGCGGCGTCGGCTTCGCCCCGGCCGACGGCGCGCGATTGTTCGAGAAGTTCACGCGCCTGCACCCGGGTGGTGGCGGGGGTTACTACGGCACGGGCCTCGGACTCTTCATCGTGCACCGCCTGATGGAGCTGGCGCATGGGCGCGTGAGCGCGCACAGCGAGGGTCAGGGGCGCGGCGCGTGCTTCGTGCTCAGCTGGCCGACGGTCGCCGACGTTGCGGGACAGCGCCCGTGAGTGCCGCGGCGCAGGCGACACCTCACGTGCTGGTGGTCGAGGACGACCCGCACCTTGCCGCGGGCGTGCTGGAGAACCTGCGCGCGGAAGGCTATGAGGTGAGCGCAGCGAGCGATGGCGAGCAAGCGCTCGCCTGGCTCCGAGGCACCCACTGCGCGCTGATCGTGCTCGATGTGATGCTGCCCGGGATTGACGGCTTCAGCGTGTGCCGCACCCTGCGTGAACAGGGCAACAACACCCCGGTACTCTTTCTGACCGCGCGCGGCGATCCGGCCGATCGTGTGCGCGGGCTTGAGTCCGGCGGCGATGACTACCTTGCCAAGCCGTTTCATCTGCAGGAATTCTTGCTGCGCGTCCGCGCGATCCTCCGGCGCTGGGACTGGTACCACAGCGTCTCGGCGACCGCCGCCACCGCGGTGCTCAGCTTTGGAGGCAACGAGGTGGATTTCCGCGCCTTTCGTGCGCGCGCCTGGAACGGGGAGGCGCAGGAGCTCACGGAGAAGGAGGCGATGATTCTCAAGGTCCTCGCCGAGCACCGCGGGGAGATCGTTTCGCGTGAGGATTTATTGGAGAAGGTCTGGGGCTATGACGTGTTCCCCTCGACGCGTACGGTCGACAATTTCATCCTGCGCTTGCGCAAGCGCTTCGAGCGCGACCCGGCCAACCCACGGCACTTCCTGACGGTGTGGGGCGTCGGTTACCGCTTTCTTAGGGACGGGGAGCCATGAAGAGCGCAGCGCTGCGCATCGGCACCCGCGCATCGGCGCTTGCGCTGTGGCAGGCCGAGCACGTGGCGGCGCTGCTGCACGCCCAGGGCGCACCCCCGGTGCAGCTGGTACACATCAAGACCACCGGCGACGTGCAGAACGAGGTGCCGCTGTGGCAGGCGGGCGGGCAGGCGTTTTTTACCAAGGAAATCGACCGCGCGCTCATCGAAGGCACGATCGATCTTGCCGTGCACAGCCTGAAGGATCTGTCCACGCAGCTGCAGTCCGGGCTCACGCTCGCCGCGACGCTCACGCGCGCAGACCCGCGTGACGTGCTCCTCAGCCGCGGCGGCGTAACCCTCGCCGACCTGCCACAGGGTGCGCGCGTGGGCACCAGCAGTTTGCGCCGGCGCGCCTTTCTGCGCCGCGCGCGCCCTGACCTGCGGCAGGTTGAATTGCGCGGTAACGTTCCGACGCGGGTGGAGCGCCTGCGCGGCGGCGAGGATTACGAGGCGATCATTCTTGCGGCCGCGGGGCTCGCGCGCCTGGATCTTTTGCAGCACGTCACGGAGTACCTGCCGGCGGAAGTGTTTCCGCCTGCTGTCTCGCAGGGGGTGATCGGCGTGTGCGCACGCACTGCCGATGCGGCGACGCTGCGTTGGCTGCTGCCCCTGGATGACCGCGAGGCGCGACTCGCCGCGAGCGCCGAGCGCGCGCTGCTCAGGCGCATCCAGGGCGGCTGTCAGGTGCCGCTCGGGGCGCTCGCCACGGTCAACGACCGGCTGCTGAAACTGCAGGCGAGCGTGTGCACGCTCGATGGCACGCGCCAGCTCGCCGCGCAGGGCGCAGGACCGGCCACTATTGCTGATGCCGTCGCGCTCGGGGAGCGCGTGGCTGACGAGCTCCTGGCGCGCGGCGCCGGCGCGCTCATCGCGCACGAGCGCGCCCGCCTGCCGGTGGCCGCGCCATGAACGCCGCGGTCGATAAACCCGTTGTGGTGACGCGCGCGGAGTCCGCCGACGGGCCCCTGAGCCGCGAGTTAAAGAATCTTGGACTGCAGGTGCTCTTGTGGCCGGCGGTCAGGGTCGCCCGGGCCGATCCGGCCGCGCTGGCGGCGGCGCTTGACTCGATCGGCGCCTTTGGCTGGATCGTCTTTGCCAGCCGCCATGCGGTGGCGGCGGTGCTTGAGCTCCTGCCCAGGGCTCCTGCGGGATTGGCGGTCGCCGCCATCGGCCAAGCGACCGCGCAGGTGCTCAGGCAACGCGGCTGGCCGGTCGACCTGACACCCGATGAGGCGAACGCCGCGGCGCTGGTGGCGGCGTTCGCAGCGCGCGCACCGGGTATGCTCACGCATACGCGCGTGCTTTATCCGGCCAGCTCGCGCGCACTGCCGACGCTCGCGGCGGGACTGCGGCAGCTCGGTGCCGAGGTGGTGCAAGTGGAGGCCTACCGTACCGACGGTGCCGCGCTGGATGTCGCGGACTGCCGCGCGTGGATTGCGCGCGCGGGCATCGGGGCGGTGACCTTCGCGAGCCCCTCGGCGGTGGACGAGCTCGCCCACGCACTCGGGGATGCGGACTTCGAGCGCCTCCTCAGCGGGGCTGCGGCGGTGGCCATCGGGCGCACGACGGCGCGCGCCTTGAGCGCGCGCGGGCACCAGGCCGTCGTCGCATCAGCGGCCACGCTCGAGGGGCTCGCCAGCACCACTCATCGCTTACTGCACTCGAGAGCATAACCATGACATTTCCCAAGATACGTCCACGGCGCACGCGCCAGTCGGAGCTGTGGCGCCGCGTGGTGCGCGAGACTCACTTGCGGCCCGAAGGGCTCATCTACCCGATGTTCGTGGTGCCCGGACGCGCGGTGCGCCACGCCGTCGACAGCATGCCGGGGATCTTTCAGTTCTCGGTCGACGAGGCTGTCCGGCACGCGCGCGAGGTGGCGCCCAGCGGCATCGCCGCCGTGCTGCTGTTCGCGGCTCCCGCGCGCAAGGACAAGGAGGCGAGCGACGCCCTCGATTCGCAGGGGCTCGCGGCGCAGGCGATCGGGGCGATCAAGGAGGCGTGCCCGCAGCTGCTCGTGTGGGCGGATGTGTGCCTGTGCGGCGCGACCGACCACGGGCACTGTGGACACGTGAGCCCCGAGGGCGCCATTGACAATGACTCCTCGGTCAGAACACTGGCGCAGGTGGCGCTGAATTACGCGCGGGCCGGCGCCGATGCCGTGGCGCCGAGTGACATGATGGACGGGCGCGTGGCCGCGATGCGCGCATTGCTTGACGCGAATGGCAAGGCGACGACGCTAATCGTCGCTTACGCGGCCAAGTACGCCTCCGCCTTCTACGGCCCGTTCCGCGAGGCGGCCGAATCCGCACCCGCCTTCGGCGACCGGCGTTCCTATCAGATGGATCCAGCCAACGCGCGTGAGGCGCTGCGCGAGGTGCTGCTCGACGTCGAGGAAGGCGCGGACCTCGTCATGGTAAAGCCCGCCGGCCCCTACCTGGATGTCATCCGCCGGGTGCGCGATACGGTGCGCGTGCCGGTGGTGGCCTACCAGGTATCCGGAGAGTTCAGTCTGATCAAGGCCGCCGCCGCGCGCGGCTGGATCGATGAGCGCGCCGCGGTCCTCGAGACGCTGATCGGCATCCGCCGCGCCGGGGCGGACCTCATCATCAGTTATTTTGCGCCCCAGGTGGCGCAGTGGCTGCGCGCATGAGCGTGCCGGAGAAGGCCTTGGCGCCCAGCGCACGAGGCGCCTTCCTTGCTGCTTGCCACCGCGAGCAGCCGGCGCACCGCCCGATCTGGATCATGCGTCAGGCGGGACGCTATCTGCCCGAGTACCGGGCGCTGCGCGCCACGGTGCCGTTCGAGACCCTGACGCGCTCACCGGAGCTGGCGGCGGAGGTGACGCTGCAGCCGCTGCGGCGCTTTGAGCTCGACGCCGCGATCCTCTTCAGTGACATCATGACGCCGCTGCAGGGCATGGGGGTGGAGCTGAAGTTTGAGCCCGGACCGATCGTGCGCGAGCCGATCCGCACCGATGCGCAGATCGACGCGTTGCCCCAGCTGGTACCGGCGCGCGATGTGTCGTTCGTGCTGGAAACGATCCGCCTGGTGCGCGCCGGCGCGCCGCGCGCCGTGCCGCTCATCGGTTTCGCGGGTGCCCCGTTCACGCTGCTGTGTTATCTCGTGTGCGGCAAGCCCTCCAAGGAGTTCGCCGCCGCCCGCGCCTTCCTTTATGCGCAACCGGAGTCCGCGCAGCGCTTGCTCGCGCATCTGGCGGATGCGATGGCCGAGTATCTGAGCGCGCAAGCTGCCGCCGGTGCCCAGGCGCTGATGCTGTTCGAGTCGTGGGCGGGACTGCTCGCGCCGCCGCAGTTCGCGCATTTCGCGCTCGCGGCCGTGCGGCGCACCGCGGCGGCGCTGCGCCGCACCGCTGTGCCGCTCATCTATTACGTGAACCAGGGATCCGCCCTCATGCCCCAGGTGGCGGACCTGGATGTCGATGTCATCGGCGTCGACTGGCGCATGGGGCTCGCACAGGTGCGCCAGATCCTCGGGCCGGCCAAGGCCGTACAGGGAAACCTGGATCCGGCGGCGCTTTTTGCCAGTCCGCACGAGCTTCGGCGTCACGTGGATGCGGTGCTCGAAGAAGCCGGTCCTGCGCCCGGGCACATCTTTAACCTTGGCCACGGCATCTGGCCCGACACCGATCCGGATGCGGTCGCCCGGCTGGTCGATTACGTGCATGAGCGGCGCTGAGGATCAGGCTGCCGCCGCGACGGCGTACTTCCGCGATCTGCAGGAGCGGCTGTGCGCGGCGTTCGCCGCGCTGGAACCGAGCGGCCATTTCGAAGCGCGCCGCTGGAGCAAACCCGAGGGCCATCGGCTGCAGGGCGGCGGCGAATCGCGCCTCATGCGCGGTGCGGTCTTCGAGAAAGTCGGCGTCAACGTGAGCCACGTGTGGGGGGTCCTTGCCCCCGAAGCCCGGGCCCAGCTCGCCGGTGCGCGCGAGTCCGACGGCCGCTTCGTCGCCTGTGGCCTATCGCTCGTCGCCCACATGATGAACCCGTACGTGCCGGCGGTGCATCTGAACCTGCGCTACCTGCGCACCAGCCGCGCCTGGTTCGGTGGCGGCACGGACCTGACGCCGACCTACCCTTTCGAGGAGGACACGCGGGATTTTCACGCCGCCCTGCGGCGCGCCTGCGAGCACTACCGCCCGGATGCCTATGCCGAGTTCAAGGCGTGGTGCGATCGCTACTTCTACTTACCGCACCGGCAGGAAGCGCGCGGCGTGGGCGGGATTTTCTTTGACGATCTAGCGAGCGGCGATGCCCACGCGGACTTCGCGTTCGTGCGTTCGGTGGGAGAAGCCTTTCTGCAGGTCTATCCGCAGCTCGTGGCGCGCCGCAAGGACGCGCCTTTTGACGAGGCCGACCGGCAGCGTCTGCTGCTGAAGCGCGGGCGCTACGTGGAGTTCAACCTGGTCTATGACCGTGGCACGAAATTCGGCTTCCAGACGGATGCGGATCCGGAGGCCTACTTGATGAGCCTGCCACCTCTGGTGCGCTGGTAAGCACGCACCTCCAGCGGCATGGCCGGCGGTTGCACCTTCAGCCACCTGCCCGGGGCCTGCCAGAATAGGCGGGTCGGGGTCAGTTTTGCGGCGGCGCGCCAGCGCTGCGATAGCACCTCGCTGATGGCCTCCAGGGTTTCTCCCCCGGGCCGCCATAGGCGCTGAAACCCATTGTATGTTCTTCCCATGATCGGCTCCTTGCCTGGCCGTTCGCCTTTCACACGTCACGCAATAAGTAAGGAGTGGAGCAAATGCGCCGGGGTTCCGTCAAAAAGTGTTGCCCTTGGGCGACGTTGGCTTTAAACCGGGCGCAGGCGAGCCGCCTCTAAAGAACAGATGCAAGCACAGGCGGAAGACAGCCGGGTCGATTGGGAGGGGGCGCTGGTGCAGCGCGCCGTTGCCGGTGACACCCGGGCCTTCGAGCGGTTGTACCGCGAGCATTCCGGCCGCGTCTACGGACTGTGCCTGCGAATGACACGGGATGCACACCTGGCAGAGGACTGTACGCAAGACACTTTCATCAATGCCTGGAAAGCGCTGCCGCACTTTCAGACGCGCAGTTCGCTCGGGACCTGGCTGCACCGGATTGCCGTCAACGTGAGCCTCGGCAAGCGGCGCAAGGCCTCCCCGGTACTGGAACCACCCTCCGAGGAGGAGGGGGAGCTCGGCGGCAGCTGGGCGCTTGAGACTCCGGTCGAGGTTGAGGAACTTGAAGCGGCGATCGGCGCGTTGCCCGATGGCGCACGCGACGCGCTGGTACTGCATGCGCTGTACGGGTACTCGCACGGGGAGGCGGCGCAGATGCTCGGCATCGCCGAAGGCACCTGCAAGGCGCAGCTGCACCGGGCCCGTAAGCTGCTGCGCGAGCGACTGAATATGGAGGTCAACTGACATGTCAGGCCCTGAAGAACGCAAGGTGCCGTCGCTCGGCGAGCTGCCCGCTGCGATCGACCCGCGGCGCGATCTGTGGCCCGAGATCGAGGGGCGCCTCAAGGGTGCGGGGGCCGCCGCGGCGCCGCCGCCGGCCCGCACGCGCGTGGCGCAGCTGCGCTGGCTCGCCGCCGCCGCCATGGTGGCGAGCGTGGCGGTGGGGGTGTGGATCGGTCACGACCTGCTGCCGCTCGGTGCCCCCGTGAGTGCGCCGCTACAGGCGACGAACCTGACGGGTATGGCGGAGGGCGCCGCGGTCGAGGCGGCCTATGTCAGTGACCCGCGCTATCGGCACGAGCGCGAGCAGCTGTTGAAGTCGCTGCAGGCGCAGCTCGATGCGATGCCGGTACCGGCGCGCGCCAAAGTGGCCGCGAGTCTGGCGGCCATTGACACCGCCAAGAAGGATCTGGAAAGCGCGCTCGGCAAGGATCCGAGCAACGCGCTGCTGCAGGAACTGCTGATCAACACTTACCAGGATGAGATGCGCGCCCTCACGGATGTGCACGAAGCCAGCGACCCTGGCAGGGGGATCTGAATGCGTACCATAGTGATACTTGCAGCCTCGATGATCGCGCTCGGTGCGAGCGGGTTAGCGGCAGGCGCGAGCTCAAAGGCCATCGACAAGGAGGTCAAGCCCTTCGACAAAGAAGTCGCGGCGGAGGCGCACGGCGTGGTCGAGATCTCCAACACCAGCGGTTCGGTGGTGGTCACCGGCTGGGACCGCGCCGCGGTGAGCGTACACGGGGAGCTCGGCGAGGGCGTCGAGCGCGTCGACGTCACCAGTGAGTCCGGGCGCACCCTGATCAGGGTGGTGCTGCCCGAACACTCCGGCCGCAACGGCGACGCGACGCTGCACATCCAGATTCCCAAGGACAGCGAGTTGCATCTGACCACGGTCAGCGCGGATGCGAATGTCAGCGGCGTGCAGGGCGCACAGCGCGTGAATGTCGTCAGCGGCGACGTCAGTACGGAGATCGCCGGCGCCGACCTGGACCTGAAGACCGTGAGCGGTGACGTCAAGATCAAAGGACATGGCCAGAGCGCGCGGCTGCGCGTCAGCACGGTGAGCGGCGATGTGCATCTGGAGCACGGCGCGGGCGACCTCGAGATCAATTCCGTGAGCGGCACGCTGGTCGTGTCGCTCGACACGGCCCGCTCGCTGCATGCACGCACCACCGCCGGTGACCTGCGCTTCGAGGGCAAGCTCACCCGCGGCGCCTCCTTTGATGCGAGCTCCGTGAGCGGGGACCTGAACGTGCGCGCCAGTGCCGAGGGCGGCTACTCGTACGAGGTTTCGACCTTCAGCGGTGACATCAGCGATTGCTTCGAGGCGAAGCGTGAGAAGGGCGGGATTGTCGGGCATTCCATCTCCGGTTCGCGCGGCGAGGGGACCGGTCACATGCGGCTGAAGACGATGAGCGGCGACATCGAGATCTGCGACCGTAATTAGTTCCTGAAGATGGGCATGTTGCGCACCGACCGAAAGGCCGGTGCGCTTTTTTTCCCCGGGGTGCGGCGGCCCGCGGGGCGCCGACCGTAGAATATTCCTATGACCGTCCCGAAGCCCCCGCTCGCGCCCGCGCTGCTCGCCTGGCACGAGAGCGCCGGCCGGCACGAGTTGCCCTGGCAGCTCGAGCGCACCGCCTATCGGGTGTGGGTATCGGAGATCATGCTGCAGCAGACCCAGGTCGGCACCGTCATCCCGTATTACCGGCGTTTCTTGGCGCGCTTCCCCGACGTGAACGCCCTGGCGGCGGCGTCGATCGATGAGGTGCTGCACCTGTGGTCGGGGTTAGGCTATTACGCCCGGGCGCGCAACCTGCACCGCGCCGCGCTGCGCATTCGCGACGAGCACGCCGGGGAGTTGCCGTGCAGCTTCGCGCAGATCCTGGCACTGCCCGGCATCGGTCGCTCCACCGCCGGGGCGATACTGGCGCTCGCCCGCGAGGAGCGTTTTCCGATTCTGGATGGCAACGCGCGGCGCGTGCTGGCGCGCTACTTCGGCGTCGCAGGCGCTGCGAGCGACGCGACTGTGCTCAAGCGTCT
Organism: uncultured Pseudomonadota bacterium; assembly: GCA_963850955.1. GTDB lineage: Bacteria > Pseudomonadota > Gammaproteobacteria > Steroidobacterales > Steroidobacteraceae > 13-2-20CM-66-19. Next base: position 418,773 of record CAWKMW010000004.1, on the reverse strand, counting down.
GTGGCGGCTCGCCGAGGAACAAACGCCTGCGGTGCAGGTGTCCGCGTATACGCAGGCCATCATGGATCTTGGCGCTACGGTGTGCGTGCGGCGACGTCCGCTGTGCAGCCAATGTCCGCTCGAATCGCATTGCAGTGCGCGGCGCAGTGGGCGACAACACGAGATCCCCGCGCCGCGGCGCGCCGGCGTGCGAGCCAAACGGGACGTGTTCATGGTTGTCGCGCTGCAGGACAGCGGCGAAGTGCTGCTCGAGCGCCGTCCGGAAAGCGGCGTGTGGGGCGGACTGTGGTGCCTGCCGGAATTTGCCACCGCGAGCGCAGCCAGCGCGTTCATCCGTAACTCCCTCGCCGGCTGCCGTGAGCCGCAGCCGCTGGGCAGGCTTGAGCATGGCTTTACACACTTTGACCTGGCCATCACCCCGCTGCTGGTGCGCTGCGCGGGCGAGGTCGCGCAGATAGGGGAGGGCGGGAGTCTCTGGTATAACATCCGCTCGCCCGCCGCGCGCATCGGTCTGCCGGCGCCCATCACGACGCTCCTGTCCGGACTTGCGGGCGACTCGCTGTTCGATGCAGCGACGCCGCAGTGACGAGCGAGGAAAGCCAAGGTGTCCCACATGGTGCAGTGCGTAGTACTCAAGAAGGAAGCCCCGGGCCTTGAGCGCATCCCCTATCCCGGTGAGCTCGGACGGCGCATCTACGAGCACGTCTCCAAGGAAGCCTGGGCCCAGTGGCTTAAGCACCAGACCATGCTGATCAACGAGTACCGCCTGACGCCGATCGAGCCCAAGGCGCGCAAGTTCCTCGAGGCGGAGATGGAGAAGTTTTTCTTCGGGGCGGGCTCGCAGGCTCCGCAGGGCTACCAGCCGCCCAAGAGCTAAGCGCGCGCCGAGAGGCGCGCTAGAGGTGGATCAGGCCGCGCTTGTGCGCCACCGCCACCGCTTCTGTGCGGCTGATGGCATCGAGTTTGGTGAGGATCGCCTTGACGTGGGTTTTCGCGGTGCCTTCGGTGATCGATAAGCGACGCGCGATGTCCTTGTTGCTGCGTCCCTGCGCCACCAGCTGCAGTACGTCGAGCTCGCGTTGGGTGAGGCTCGGCTTGCCCATGCGCTGCAGCGCCTTGGCCGCCACCGTGGTGGAGGTGTAGGGACGGTCTTCGCTCACCGCTCGGATGGCGGACAGGATTTCCTGGCGCGGTGCGTCTTTGAGCAGATACCCCTTCGCGCCCTGCGACAGGCACTGAAAGATGTCCTCGTCGCCATCGTAGGTGGTCATGACGAGGATGCACGCCTTCGGGTGGCTCTCGAGTACTCGCTGCACGACTGCAACCCCGTCGCGCTTGGGCATGCGCAGGTCCAGCACCATGACATCCGGACGGTGCTGTTCATAGAGGGCGATCGCCTCGTCGCCGTCGCCGGCTTCCGCAACCACCTCCATGTCCGCCTGCTGGTTGACGATGGCCGCAAGCCCGTCACGCACTACCGGGTGATCATCGGCGAGCACGACGCGGATCTTTGTCTTCATGACCGCCGACACTAGGAGGCTCGCTTCGCCATGCGCACGCTCACGCGCGTGCCCGCGCCCGGCTGGCTCTCGATCTGCCATTCCCCGCCGATGGCGCCGGCGCGCTGGCGCATGCTGGAGAGTCCGAAACCCTCGCGCGCGGAGAGCTCCGGCCGCTGCTGCATGCCGACACCATCATCCCTTACCGCGAGCGTCCAGTGCTGCGGCTCCTCGCTCATGGTGATGCGCACAAGGTGCGGACGGCCGTGCCGCATGGCATTGCTCACCGCCTCCTGGGCGATGCGCAGCAGCTCGTGTTCGTGTTCCGGGCGCAGGCCAGTGACGATGCCGCCGCCATCAAACGTACAGGTCACGCCGCCGGGCACGGTGGAGCGGTCGGCGAGCTGGCGCAACGCGATCTCGAGGCCCGCACGCCGCGTCTGATCGAGGCGCAGCGCCATCACCGAGCGGCGTGCCTCGGCCAGGCCGTCGCGCGCGAGCTCGCGCACGCGCGACAGGGTCAGCGCCAGCTCCGAGCCGCGCTTCTTGCAGGAGGGGAACTCCTCGACGGCTCCCAGCTGCAGCAGGATGCCGGTGAAGGCCTGCGCCAAACCATCGTGAATCTCCTGGCCGATACGCGTGCGCTCCATGAGCACCGCGGTCTCTTTGGCCGAGTAGGCGAGCCGGGTCAGCTGCACGGCGAGCGTTGCCTGCTGCACCAGTGCCACCAGGAGCTCGCTGCGCAGTACCTCCTCGGCATTGCGCTGAAAGGTCAGCGCCAGAAAGCCCACGCTGCGGGCGCCGAACACCAACGGATAGATCAGCGTGCCTTGCGCGTTCTCGCCGCGATGGAACGCCAGCAACCCCGGCCAGATCTCGCTCCCCATGTGTGCGACGTTCAGGTAGACGGGCTCGCGCAGCTCACCGAATCGGCTGGTAAAGACCGAGCCCGCCACCGGTACACTGGTTGCGTACGGCGGTTGCGCCACCTGTCCGTCGCGCACGTGCGCCACGATGCGCCACTCCTGCACCGAGTCCTTGAGGACGATCACGACGCCTGAGACGGCATCAAACTGCCGGCTGGCCTCGAGCAGCATATGGCCCATGAAGCTGTGCAGGTCAGTTTCGCCGGCGAGGCGCTCAAGGTTACCGCGGATCACGGCGTTCGCCTTGGCAAGCTCTGCGACGCGTTCCTCGGCGGCGTGCTCGCGCTCGCGGCGCACGTCATCCACGAGCCGCTCGCGGTGTAGAGCTGCCCCGATCACCCCTGCCGCGGTCTCAAGCGCCGCGAGCTCCGCGGCGTCGATGGCACGATGCTGGCGCGTGTTGTCAAATCCCACCACGCCGATGAACTCACCGGCGACGAAGATCGGCACGATGGCCTTGGTCTGGGTGCCCACACCCTCGATGCTCGAGGAGCCGCGCACGGCCGACAGCTCCGTCTTGCTGAAACACACGCTGCGGCCCGCCCGCAGTTCGGCGCACACCGTGGCGAAGTTGCGCTCATCGCAGGAGCACAGCGCAACGTCCTTCAAGTGCGGCGTCACGCCGTCCACTGTCCACTCACTCACCACCACCAGCAGCGGCTCGCCGTTCGGCCCGGTGCGGGTCTCCATAAGATTGACCCGATCCACATGGGCGGCTTCGCCGATGAGACCGAGCACGCCCGGGATCGCGGCCCGCACGTCTGGCGCCTGCAGCAGCAGGCGACTCGCGCGTGCCGTGGCGGTCAGCAGCCGCTCGCGCGCCTGAAGCGACTCGTTGGCCCGCGTCAGGCTCTCCGCGCACGGAGCAGGCTTGGCTTCGGCGGGTAAAGGGGCGACGTTTGCGTTCATAGGGAGCTTTGGCTCTCGATCCGTGAATGCGCAAGTTTAACGCGCGTAGAACCGGTTCTCTGCACGACAAGGCGGCTCTCTATCTTAAGAGGGGTGGCCGGGTCCTCGTTTGGACGGGCAACGCGTGCAGCGGCCAGGCTAACCGGAGCGGCACGGCCCAAAGAATCAATGGCTTATCGGGGCGCTTGCTTGACGGGCTTCCGGGAGGCCGGTCTAATACGCGCCCTCCCTCCGGCGGCCAGGTAGCTCAGTTGGTAGAGCAGCGGACTGAAAATCCGCGTGTCGGTGGTTCGATTCCGCCCCTGGCCACCATTCAACACGTTGAGTTACCGGAGGTTTTCCACGCCCGGCAACTCTAGTTGAGTTTCTCGGACGTTATCCGTTTCCATTTTGTTTCCAAAAACCAAGGATGCGAGCCGATCGCCGCTCGGATCATGCTCGCGCGGAAGCATGTGGCCACTCGGCTCGTGGCAACCGAGTCGCTCCCGGCAGTCAGCCTTGTCAGATCATACGATGCTTGGGATCGGGCTCAAGCGCCGATCTGAGCCACAATGGGGTAGGGGGAATGGTCGAACGCAGAAACACCTCGATGCATAGCAAGCCGCTCGGACCTCACGAGCTGGACAAGATCGCCACTGCGACGCTCGCGCACTACGAGCAGCAGGCCGAGGAGTTTCGGGCCGGGACGCACGATCACGATGTCAGCCAGAACATTGCCTCGCTATTGCGACATATCGAAGGTGAGTCGCCCTTCACGATTCTCGATTTTGGTTGCGGGCCGGGGCGCGACCTCAAGACCTTGTCCGGACTAGGCCACACTGCCATCGGGCTGGAGGGGGCAGCCGCCTTCGCTGCCATGGCGCGTGCCGACACCGGGTGCGAAGTGTGCCAGCAGGATTTCCTCAAGCTTGATCTGCCGGGGGAGCGCTTTGATGGCATCTTCGCCAACGCTGCGCTGTTTCATGTGCCGTCCCAAGAATTGCCGCGCGTCTTGCGGCAATTGCGCGCTGCACTGAAGCCTGGGGGCATCCTGTTCAGCTCCAATCCGCACGGCGAGAACGAGGAAGGTTGGAACCGCGGTCGCTACGGCGCTTACCACAGTCTTGAAGCGTGGCGTCGCTACATGTCAGATGCGCGGTTCACAGAGCTCGAGTACTACTACCGGCCAGTCGGGCTGCCGCGCGAACGGCAGCCGTGGCTGGCGAGTGTGTGGCGCAGGCCCAAAAAGACCAAATAGCGTTGGACATTGCATAACACTCAGCGTACGGTCATTGGCGGCTCGTGACTCTTTCCTCTTGCGAGTATCTATTGGCTCGGGCGCGATTCAGGCGCCACTCTCGCCAGCCCGCAATCCGACCGGTCCTCCGAACTAGACAGGCATGCCGCGGTATGCGTCGCCTGCGGGTTTATCGTGTGGACGCCACGCGCGTAGTGCGTCTCCCGGCATCTGCGCGATCATCCCGTCCTATGGCGGGCGCGCCGCGACGGCTCATTCCATAAGCAACCCAAGCGGTTTGTGCGAAGCCGGCGGACGCTTGAGGAGTCGTGTTCATGAGTATTCAGTCTCGTAGCGATCTGAAGTCCACTGCACCCGCCCGTGTTAGTCGGAACGCCATGAACCCATTTCGTGCCAAAGATCTCACGGCCCTTGCCGCGACGTTGTCACCGGTCGGTCCGTCAGCGCGCGAAGCACTGATTGCCACGGGACCGTATCGCCAGTCCGAGTTTCCCCAGGACTTCGCGGAATACATCTGTGCTGCGCCGTTGGCGACAGACGTCATCGATGCGGCCATCGCCGCGGAACATTTTAACCCGCCGACCTCTGCGTTGAAGGCTGTGGGACTGAGTTCGCGAACAGCACCACGGGGGAAGCACCGTACCAGCGAAGGATGGCAGGACGACCTGGCAAGCGTGGAAGGGCTCACCGTCGCCTTGCGCCGCGCGCGCGATCGATCCGAAACCGCGAGTCGCGCGAGGCGCTCCTTGCTGGCTGGAGCCCACCGCGATTTGCGCGAACCATTGGCGGCAATGCTGCGGCTCAGCAGCGACTGGAATGTTCGGGGGACCGACGCGGTGGCGGTAAGAATGATCGAACAACAACGTCGAGCGCTCGAAGTGATGGCCGATCTCATTGACAGCTTCCTGACGATCGGCGAGCCCGAGATAGCGCGGTGGCCAGCACCGCTCACCGACCGTGCGTCGAGCTCTGCTGGTGGAGAACTGCGAGAGGCGAGCGAAACGCCCGAGCGGAGCGCTGAGGAATGGTCAGCCGAATGGTCCATGATATCCGCTGTGGACCGCCGCGAGGGGCCCGTGGCGCTCGGGCCAGCGACTCGCACGCGCCGCATCCTCTTAATCGATGAGGACCGAGGAGTTTTGGGCGCATTACGGATCTATTTGTTATGCGCAGGATATCAGGCGTTCGCGGCAGCTAACGCGGACGAAGCGCTCGACCGGGCCCGGATGGCAACATCGCTTATTGACATCATCATCACGAATTTAGACCTCACTGGCGAGGATGACGGCCTCGCAGTGATCGACAAAACGCGTCTATTGTTGGGCTACAACGTTCCCGCGGTGTTACTAACGACTCAGACGTGCATAGAGATCGGCAAGCTTGCGCTGGTCACCGATGTTTATCTGCTGAGAAATCCTGTCAACCTCGATGAGCTCAACGCCCTAATCGGCGAAGTGCTCAAACTTCCAAGGCGTTCTCGCCTGGCTCATCTGAGAACCACAGGCGCAAAGCTGGGTCACGACGAACCACGCGCGGAGGTCGTCTGCTGACAGCCTCTTAAAGTCGCACAGGCGGATACTCACCCAAAGGGCCGAAGTAGCTTGGCCCCTCCTTACGTTTATGAGGATTTTTGCATGACCACCATACAACCAGAACTACACACCTCGCGCCAGTTTCAGGGATTGATTCTCCCCGCGCACCCGACGAGTGGCACCGAAGATGATGACGATGACCGAGACGATGAACATGCGGGTGAGAATGAGGCGCCGGTGCGCGCGGTCGACGAGGGCACCGAAAGCCCCGAGGAGTTCGAGGGCGACGATCAGGATAGCTTGGGTCATCAGGTGTGGCAGTTTTGACAGAGACGTTATCAGGCCCCCGGCGGCAGTGATTGTGTTCGCGTCGCCATGACGGTGCACGGACTTCTGGAGCTTTGTTTCCAGGCTGGACCTGAAAGGTAAAGTGGTAACTCAATGGATGAGCAGAAAAGGTAGAGTAGGTGGGCGCATCAGCAAGCCACCCGGACGATGAATTTCCAGAGCCCCGTAACTGCCAGATTGGCGGTTTGGCGTTGGCAATTGAATGACTCAGCGCCGCGTTATCAGAATTTAGTGGTGCTAGGACTCCCTGCCATAGCCAGAAGCACCGCGTCGTAGCTACCCGTTTCCATCCATCCTTGAAATCCGGTCTTACAGTCACCATCTACAGCCTAACAATACCCACTGCTTCAAAGGAGCGTCCAATTATGAAGATTCGTCCTCTTCATGACCGCGTCATCGTGAAGCGCCTGGAAGAGGATCGTACCTCGCCTGGCGGCATCGTGATTCCCGATACGGCGGCCGAAAAACCCATCCAAGGAAAGATCGTCGCGGTCGGCAAGGGCAGGATCCTTGAGGACGGACAAGTGCGTCCCTGCGACGTCAAGGTCGGCGACAAGATTCTTTTCGGCAAGTACAACGGCACCGAAGTGAAGGTCGACGGCCAAGAACTCGTGGTCATGCGTGAAGAAGACGTCATGGCCATCATCGAGTCAAAGTAACTCACCCGAAGGACACGACAATGGCAGCCAAAGAAGTACGACTTAGCGATGATGCGCGCCAACGCATGTTCAAGGGCGCCAACATCCTTGCGAATGCGGTGAAGGCGACACTCGGCCCGAAGGGCCGCAACGCGGTGCTCGAGAAGAGCTACGGCGCCCCAACCATCACGAAGGACGGTGTTTCGGTTGCGAAGGAGATCGAGCTCAAAGACAAATTCGAGAACATGGGCGCGCAGATGCTGAAGGAAGTCGCTTCTAACACCTCGGACGAAGCCGGCGACGGTACGACGACGGCGACGGTGCTTGCCCAGGCGATCATCCGCGAGGGCCTGAAGGCCGTCGCCTCCGGTCGCAACCCCATGGACATAAAACGCGGCATCGACAAGGCCGTGCTTGTCACGACGGACGAGTTGAAGCGCCTCTCAAAGCCCTGTAAGGAGTCCAAGGGCATCGCGCAGGTCGGTACGATATCTGCGAATTCTGATGAGTCCATCGGCAAGACTATTGCCGATGCAATGGAGAAAGTTGGTAAGGAAGGTGTCATCACCGTCGAAGAGGGCCAAGGACTTGAAAATGAGCTCGAGGTGGTCGATGGCATGCAGTTCGACCGCGGCTACCTTTCCGCGTATTTCATCAACCAACAGCAGAGTCAGACCGCCGAGTTCGAAAAGCCGCTGATTCTCTTGTGCGATAAGAAGCTCTCGAATATCCGCGAGATGCTCCCACTGCTGGAGGCGGTCGCGAAGGCGGGCCGTCCGCTGATCGTGGTCGCTGAGGATGTCGAGGGCGAGGCGCTCGCGACGCTGGTCGTCAACAACATCCGCGGCATCCTCAAGGTTGCAGCGGTGAAGTCACCCGGCTTCGGCGATCGTCGCAAGGCGATGCTGCAGGACATCGCGACCCTGACCGGAGGCACCGTGATCTCCGATGAGGTCGGCCTGTCGCTCGAGAAGGTCACCGTGAACGATCTGGGCAACGCCAAAAAGGTTGTGGTCGCAAAAGAGAACACGACCATCATCGACGGAGCCGGCAAGGCCACGGACATCAAAGCCCGCATCGAGTCGATCCGCCAGCAGGTCGAGGAAGCGACCAGCGACTACGACAAGGAGAAGCTTCAGGAGCGTGTCGCGAAGCTCTCAGGCGGTGTAGCGCTGATAAAAGTCGGTGCAGCCACCGAAATTGAGATGAAGGAGAAGAAGGCACGCGTGGAAGACGCCCTGCACGCAACGCGTGCGGCCATCGAGGAAGGCGTGGTACCGGGCGGCGGTGTTGCCCTGATCCGTGCCCTCAAGGCACTCGATAAGTTAGAGGGTGCCAATGAGGATCAGACGGTTGGCATCCGTATTCTCGCTCGCTCGATCGAAGAGCCCCTGCGAAATATCGTTGAGAATGCCGGCGAGGATGCGGCGGTCATCCTGAACCAGGTGAAAGCCGGCAAGGGTGCCTACGGCTACAACGCGGCGACCGGTGAGTTCGGCGACATGCTCGAAGAGGGCATTCTCGATCCAACGAAGGTTACGCGGCTTGCGCTGCAGAATGCCGCATCCGTCGCCGGTCTGTTGCTCACGACCGAGGTGATGGTTGCCGAGGCTCCGAAGGACGAAGAGCATGCCCATGGCGGCATGGGCGGCGGCGGAATGGGCGGGATGGATATGTAAGACGGACGGACACGCGCGCAGCGCGTTCAGACGGCTCTCATAAGCCGTCGGTGTGCTGAGAACTCTAACTGTGTCCAGAGTCGAAGCAGCCGCGGGCGCGCGCAATGCAGAACGTAACCTCGGTGAGTGACATCAGCCACAGGCGTGCGGTATCAGCTGGAAGGGCGAGGCAGGCACGCATGTTGAATGGCGGCAAGATTGGCTACTACGCGGACTTCATCATCTACGCGGTGCTACTGTTCGCGTTGGCCGCGTTCACGCTGAGAGGGAGTCGGTCGGATCAGTTGATCTGGCTGGGTGCGGCGATCGCTGGTGCTGGAAGTTGGACGCTCGTCGAATACATTCTGCATCGCTTCGTGTTTCATCGAATGCCCCTGATCGCCGATGTCCACCACGCCCATCATGCGACACCGCGTGCCTACGTCAGCACCCCGACGTGGCTAAGCTTGCTGATCCTGGGCGGACTATTCTTCCTGCCAATTTGGCGCCTGTTTACGCTCAATATCGCGTTCGGAGTGATCAGTGGGCTCATCATAGGTTTTCTTTGGTACGGGATTGTGCACCATGTCATCCATCATCGCCGTCCGCGCCGACTGGCAATCGTCCTGAAGGCAACGTCGCATCGACATCTGCGTCATCATTCCGCTTATGGATCCGGCAATTTCGGTGTGACGACGCCAGTCTGGGACTACGTGTTCGGTACCAGCATCTCATCAGGGGCGCGAGCGAAGAATATTGCCGTATAACGACCAGAGCAGATCGCCTGCGCCGCCCTTACCGCTGCCGATGGCGACGATATGGCGGATCCCGGGCAGTTTCTCAGGACCGCTCTGGGCGACGCACCCGGAGCCCCCCGCCTTGATGTGTGGCCGTGTGATTCATGGTTCATCCTTGCGCTCGCGCGCACTCAACGGCCTTTGCCAGACTTGAATCTCGCTGTCGGTCGCCGTTAGCCAAACTCGACTGCGCGCCGGCGCGTGTGGGCGCTGCCGCCGCTCCCCACAGCGGCTTACTCAGATTCTCCGTGAACGAAGAAAACATGATATTGAAGCTGATGCTGATTCTCTCGTCTTCGCTCGCGTTCGCGTCGACGGAATGCTGCAGGTAGGCCGGAAATACGAGCATCGTTCCGTCCTTCACTCTCACGATGACCTGGTCGGTATTCTCGGCCGTGAGCTCCATGACCGGTGGCCGGATGATCCCGGTCTGATTGCGCGGGTCATGGAAGTTGATGGTGTCCGCGCCCGGATGGGTCCGCACGTAGTAAACACCGCTCAGGAAGTTGTTCGGGTGCTGGTGCATCTTGTGCGCCGCGCCTCTCGCGAGGACTGTCGCCCAGCAGGCGGTGACCTGGTAGGCGTCGTAGCCGATGCTGAGGAATCGCAAAATTCCCGGCACGACGCGGTGCATGCAAGAAACGAGATCCCGGAAGTCATCGAGCTCGTGGAGTGACTGGACCGACTGCCACCCTTGGCCGGGCGCAAGCCGCGGCAGGTCCCGCCTCATGCGCGCGAGCGCTGCAAGCGCCTGAGCGCAGATGGCTTCGCGCAACTGTGCCTCGAGCTCGACTTTCCACACAAGCGTGGGGAATATCGGAAGCACGTCCGATGCCTCACGCCAACGGGTGTTCTCATTGCCCATGTGCGGCTCGCGCTACAGCGTCCTCGGATTGTTGTACGCTTTTTGCGCGATGTCGGCCAATCTCTCACCGGAGTACAAGAAGGCCGAACACGGGACGTGCAACTGCAGAACAGCCGGCGGGCGCGTGCAGATCGCGATATCCAGGCGCATCCACTGGTTGACCACGGTGCTGGCGTTCCAGGAAGGATTTGTCGCCGCCATTGAAGCCGGCGACGGGCTCGCTGCTGCGCTGCACACGCCCCGTTGAGCGCGCGTCAATCTGAAATCCGCCTGCTTTCTGCTGCTGCACCACAGGGATGACTTCGTGCGCGGCGAGTGGCCTGAGGCGCCCAAGCTGGGGGTGGCGGGCCAGGCGCGACAAGTCGAATCGTGCGTGAAGCGATTTGCACGCGAGAACTTCAACAGCACGGATTCGAGGCAGCTCAGGCGGGCAAGTTTCGTGCTCCTCGAGGTTCCGCTGGCCGCGGTCCGGCCGCATCTGCGCCGCACCGAGCGGCCGCCGGCGATTGTGGATGAGCTAATTCGGACTACTTATGCGGCGATCGTAGGTGCTTGACCGCCTCAGCCGACGCCTATCGCCGCGCATGCACGCGTGACTGGAAAAGGCCACCGGCGTCTAAGGCGGTGCATGCCGAAACTGTGGCATTATTTTTCGTACCGTTTTCGTACGGCTAGACTTGGACGTCTATAAGATATTGATTCTATGGCGCTCCCTACGGGATTCGAACCCGTGTTACAGCCTTGAGAGGGATGGCCAGCGGGAGGTCAAGTGTGGTCCGTACCCGTGAGTGAGCCGAGATGCGCGCATCTTGTATTAGCGAGACGTGCCGCTTCAGGACTTCGGGTTGGACTAGCCGTCCCGCGGGCTCACGAGCTGAAACGTTCGAATCGCTAGCGGGAATCGAACCGGCACGCCGAATTCTTTTCAGGTTCCGCAGAAAGTCTGAAGCACACGCTCTGACGGCTGGGGCGGCAGGCCGTACTCGCCCGCTTCAGGGTGGTCTTCATAGGGGCTCTGCAGAATTCCGAGAAGCTCGCGGAAGGGGTTGTAGTCCCCATCCTCGGAAGCCGCGTTCAGCGCGGCCTCCACGCGGTGATTGCGGGGAATGAAGGCGGGATTTACGGCACGCATGCCCGCTACTCGTTCGGCGACAGTTTGCGGATCGCACGTCAAGCGCTCCTGCCAATCCCGCAGCCACCCATTCATGTCAGAGGTCGCTGCAAACAGCTCGCGCAGCGCCGTCTGCTCGCCGGGGCTCTCCGCTGCGAGAGCAAGCCTGCGGAACGTTAGAGTGAAATCCGCCTTAGAACGCTGCATTGTTGCGAGTAGACGCTTTATAAGATCGGCATCGCCTTCCATGGCCGATGAGAGGCCTATCTTTCGGCGCATCCGCTCGAGGATGCACGCGTCGAATCGCGCGATGAAGGGCTGGACTACCTCGGTCGCGAGACTGACCGCTTTCTCGGGTTCGGGGTCGATGAGCAGCAGCAGCGTCTCCGCAAATCGTGCCAGGTTCCACTGGGCGATAGCCGCCTGGTTCGCATACGCATACCGCCCACTATGATCGATGGAGCTGAAAACCGTGTTCGGATCGTATTTGTCCATGAACGCGCACGGGCCGTAGTCGATCGTCTCGCCCGAGATCGCCATGTTGTCAGTATTCATGACGCCATGGATGAAACCGACCAGCATCCAGTCCGCAACGAGCGCAACCTGTCGCTGCGCGACCACCTTCAGCACCGCCAGCGCGGGCACGTCGGCCTCACGTGCCCCGGGATAGTGTCGTGCGATTACATAGTCTAACAGGTTGCGTATGGCGTCCTGGTCGCCCCTGGCGGCAAAGTACTGAAACGTCCCGACCCGGATGTGACTCGCGGCCACGCGGGTCAGCACTGCGCCGGGTAGCGCGCCTTTGCGAAAGACCCGCTCGCCGGTCGTGACCACGGCGAGCGATCGCGTGGTGGGGATGCCAAGTGCATGCATGGCCTCGCTAATGAGGTACTCGCGCAGCATCGGTCCCAGGGCGGCCCGGCCATCACCATTACGAGAAAAGGGCGTGAGGCCGGCACCCTTCAGCTGAAGGTCGCGGAGAATACCGTCGCACCCTATGAGTTCTCCGAGAAGGACAGCGCGCCCGTCACCTAGCCACGGCACGAAGCTACCGAACTGGTGCCCTGCATAGGCCATCGCGATTGGGTTTGCATCGTCTGGCAGCTGATTACCGGAGAGAATGGCCGCCGCTTCACGCTCGATGACGTTCGGTTCCAGTCCAAGATCTTCGGCCAAGCGTTTGTTGAAAACGACGAGCTGCGGGTTCGCGACGACGGTCGGATTAGCCCGCGCGTAGAACCGGCTCGGCAATGAGGAATAGCTGTGTTGGAACCCTAGCCGCATCGATCTATCCCAGCTCGTTTCGGGCACGCTTAGCAGCGTGGCTAAGCATTCTCGCAAAGGATTCGACGAAAAAGGGCGGCGCGATCGCGACGGTGAGATTCGGCACAAGCGCAGGGATACGCATGTCGGTACATTACGCGAGACCTACGGCGAGACTTTCGCGAAGGGCTATCGGTCCGACACGACACTGGGCCGCGTCCTGAAGGACAAAGGCCTCGAGACGTCGATCAGCTCCTGAAAAAAGCGGTAATCGAACATTCCTTTACTTCCGTGGACGTGCTGCTGCTTGATTTCGTGGCGAAGATTCGCATTGCAAAGCGTTGCACAAGGGCGATAAACACCGATTTGGACATGCAAATTTCCGTCAACCTCCCGACTGGTATTAGCGCGGGGAATTTGGAGGCTCGCCATGACACTCTCGCTCAACGACATCGCTCCCGATTTCGAAGCTGAGACTACCGAGGGCAAGATCCGCTTGCACGACTGGATCGGCGACAACTGGGTAGCGCTGTTCTCTCACCCCAAGGACTTCACGCCGGTATGCACGACCGAACTCGCCTACATGGCCAAGATCAAGCCTGAGTTCGACCGGCGTAGCGTCAAGATCATCGGTCTATCCGTCGACCCGCTCGATCGTCATTCCGGCTGGGCGAGCGACATCAAGGAAACGCAAGGGTTCGCGCCGAACTATCCGATTATTGCTGACGTCGATTACAACGTGTCGAAGCTCTACGGCATGCTGCCGGCGCCTGTGTCAGGCGATCCGACCCAGCGCACTGCGGCCGACAATCAGACCGTGTGGAACGTCTTCGTCATCGGGCCCGACAAGAAGATCAAGTTGATCCTGGTCTATCCGATGACCACCGGCCGCAACTTCGATGAGGTGTTGCGCGTCATCGACTCGCTTCAGCTCACCGCCAAACACAAAGTGGCGACGCCGGTGAACTGGAAGAACGGCGAGGATGTCATCATCGCGGGTTCGGTATCCGACGATGACGCCAAAAAGCAATACCCGGAGGGCTGGAAGGCACCGAAGCCCTATATCCGCATCGTGCCACAGCCGCGCGGATAATTGCTCTCGCCCACACTTCGAGCCGACCGCATCAGCGACCCGGGTGGCGCGGCGCCGCTTGCATGCACCTCACTGCGGACGAACTCCCGAATTTGCAAGTGTGAGCCAGCGTGAGTCGCGCCCGCTAGTTGTGGGGTCTCAACAGGTTATTCCTGATCGTGCGTGAGGTGGCTGATACAGATTCGGCGGAAGCGCGGGCCGTTGAGAATCGCTCGCGCGTCCGCGACACTTCCGGTAACCGCAGAGTTCGCACATCTGAAGAGGCCTTCGACGGACTCTTCAGGCGAACGGGCCGGCAGGACACTGTGCGCGGTATGCCCCTCACTGTGGGTTGCTCTTCCGGAAAGTCCGTCCCGTTGCCTCCTTCTTGAATCCCAGTGGCCGCGATTCATGCTCGCCAAAATCAGTACGCGGTGTCGTTGCACGGCCTCGCGCCGAAGTGCTCGGCGAATGCCCTCGCTCTGCTCGATGACTACGCGTGATAGCTGATCTGGCCGCGCGGCGCGTTGGCCATCAATTTGAGAAAGCCGCTGCCACTCACATGAACCAGTGCGCGGTGATCGCCCGCCTCGAAATAGATGTCCGGCGCATCGACCAGACTCTGGTCGAGGATCGTGTCGATGCCGTAGGCGAGCCCCAGGGGCGGCAGGGCGCCAGGCTCGCAGTCCTTGAAGAGATCGACCAGCTCGCGATCGGTCACGAGCCCAAGCTCGCGATTGAGCTGACGACGCACGGCACCGAGGTCCACCTTGTGGCTGGCCGGTACCACGGCCATGAGGAAACCCTTGTCGTCTTCCAACATGACGCATTTGGCCAGTCGATCACCGGGAATGTGAGCTGCGTGGGCACTGTGGTTGCTGTCCTGCGTGCGCTCGTGCGCGATCAGGTCGTAGTGCACGCCTTCGCGGACTAGACAGTCCTGCACGGATGCCGCGATTGTCATGATCCCCTCCTCCGTTCTTCCCCTCCAGAGCCGATGTTCGCCTTAGCCGTGAGTTGATTCGCCCGCTCCTCTCGGGGTCTTGAATCGGGCTGCCTCCTCGGAGCCGCGGGTCGCATCGCCCGCGCTGTAGGAGTGGGCCCCCGCTCCGGCGAGCTTGCCGCCCTGCACGATCAGGTATTCATCGCGGATCGGCCGCTCTTCGAACCAACACTCGAGGATCTCGCGCACACCCGCCGCGTATCGGGCCTGCGCGGACAGCGACGAGCCGGAGATGTGCGGGGTCATGGCTTCGAACGGCATGGTTCGCCAGGGGTGCTCGCGCGGCGCCGGCTGCGGGAACCAGACGTCACCGGCATAGCCGGCGAGCTGTCCGCTGTTGAGCGCACGAACGACGGCATCGCGATCGCAGATCTTGCCGCGCGCCGTGTTCACGAGGTAGGCACCGCGCTTCATTTTCGCGATCAACGCATCGTTGAACAGGCCCTCCGTCTCCGGGTGCAGCGGGGCGTTGATCGTGACCACGTCGCACACCCTCACCAGCGACTCCGTGGTCGAGTGAAACGTCAGGTCCAGTTCCTTCTCGACCGCCTCGGGCAGCCGGTGCCGGTCGGTGTAATGCAGCTTGACGTCGAAAGGCTTGAGACGCCGCAGCACGGCCGTGCCGATGCGGCCGGCCGCGACCGTGCCGACG
Organism: uncultured Pseudomonadota bacterium; assembly: GCA_963850955.1. Classification (GTDB taxonomy): domain Bacteria; phylum Pseudomonadota; class Gammaproteobacteria; order Steroidobacterales; family Steroidobacteraceae; genus 13-2-20CM-66-19. Next base: position 403,263 of record CAWKMW010000004.1, on the reverse strand, counting down.
TTCATGCCCTCGAGGTCGTACGAGCGCGCGACGCAGTCGGCGATGTTCCAACCGCGGTCGACCACCCACTGATGGGACGGCAGATAGTTGCGCACCAGCGCGAGAATCATCATGAGGACATGCTCGGATACGCTGATGCTATTGCAGTAGGTGACCTCGGCGACGGTCATCCCCCGCTCCATCGCTGCCTGCAGATCAACATGATCCGAGCCAATACCGGCGGTGATCGCGAGCTGCAGCTTGCCGGCCTTGGCGATTCGCTCGGCTGTCAGGTAGGCAGGCCAGAACGGCTGTGAGATGACGATGTCGGCGTCGACCAGTTCTTTCTCGAACACGCTGTCCGGACCGTCCTTGTCGGCGGTGACGACCAACGTATGACCCAGCGACTCGAGAAACTTACGCAGGCCGAGCTCGCCGGACACGCTCCCGAGCAGTTGCCCGGGCCTGAAATCGATCGACCTGGGCGTCGGAGTGGTTTGACCGCCCGGGTAGCGGTCAATGTCCGGAATGCCATCGCGCGCATACGTCCTGGGATAGCCCGTAACGGGATCTTCGTAGAGGACGCAGACAATCTTGGCCATGCCAGTTCCCCTTTGGCTTACGCTTGCGGGGGAGACCATTGTCCGCAGGCATCACGGGCGGCACGTTGCCGATTATACGCCCGAGCCCGGTCTGCGACGCTTCAGTGGACGGATGATCGACCGGTCGCGATCGCGGGCCTCGTCTGCCTAGCCGCGGAGCACGGTGGCTCGCCTTAAGATTGCGGTAAGTTGTTGATCGGCTTCCTCAGGATCATGGGTTGTGAACCTGCGAATCCTACTCGTCCCGATTGCAAATGCCGGGAGCGTTACAGCTTGCGGCCAGCGGGCTGCTTCAGCCTGGTTTCGAGGCAGGTAAGGGCGCGAATAGACCGATAGACCGCGCGGAAGCGGAGTGCGGCTCCCGGCAGCTGCACCCGAAGCTCTGGTGTGTCTCTTCTCGCGTGAGTGCAGCCACACTAAAGTATGCTAAATATGCCAAAAGCCCTTCGAGGGCGGCGGGGGATCGCTATGGTCAGAGTGCTCCGTGACCGGAAGCAGCAGCTGCTGCGGCAGCTTCTGAGGAACAAGGCGGGGCTGAGCGTGAATGAACTGTCGCGTAACCTCGCGGTTACGCGCACGGCAGTGCGCCAGCACCTCGCAGCGCTGATGCGCGACGGGTTTGTCGTACTTGGTGCGACGCGCCCCTCGGGCGGCCGCCCGCAGCAGCTTTACCTACTCACCGATGTGGGCAAGGAGGCGTTCCCGCGCCACTACTCGTGGTTTGCGCAGCTGCTGATCGATGCGATGGCTGGGGAGCACGGCGCGACGGGCCTGCGCGCGCGCCTCGGGCGCATCGGCTCCGCAGTCGCGGCGCAGCTGCGCAACCGCTTCTCCGAGACGAAGAGCCGACGGCAGAAAGTGCAACAGCTCGCCGCGCTGATGGACGAACTCGGCTATGACACGCACCTGGCGAAAGATGTGGGCGGCGCACCGACGATCGAGGCAGACAACTGCATCTTCCACGAACTCGCGATGCGGAACCCACAGATCTGTCACTTTGATCTCGCGCTGCTGTCCGCCGCTAGCGGCAGCCGCCTCGAGCTGCACGAGTGCATGGCGCAAGGCGGCCACGTGTGCCGTTTCCGATTCGCGCGCGGAGCATGATTGGGAACAGCTTGTAGGTCTAAAGATTTGGAGGATCAGCGAGCCAGCGCAAGGATGAACCATGAACCACACGGTCACGGATCAAATCGGGTCCCGCGGTGCCTGAGAAGCTGCCCGGGATCCGCCACATCGTCGCCATCGGCAGCGGTAAGGGCGGCGTTGGCAAGTCGACCGTGAGCGTCAATCTGGCACTCGTGCTGCAGCGACTCGGGGGGCGCATAGGGCTCGTGGACGCCGACGTCCTCGGCCCCAGTATCCCGGGCATGCTGGGTATCCCGACCGACCGGCCGCCGGCCGCGACCCCAGATGGCAAGGCGATCCCGGCGGAACGACACGGCGTCAAGACAATGTCGATGGGCATGTTCACCGGTGAGGACACACCGGCCGTGCTGCGCGGGCCGATGGTGGGTAAGTATCTGCGCATGTTGATCGGCGGTGTACAGTGGGGGCACCTCGACTACTTGATTCTCGACCTGCCGCCCGGCACAGGCGACACGCAGCTGACACTGGCGCAGAGCCTGACGCTGTCTGGCGCCGTGATTGTCACGACTCCGCAGGATGTCAGTCTGAAAATCGCCCGCCGCGGCCTGCGGATGTTCGAGAAGGTGCACGTCCCCATTCTAGGGATCGTCGAGAACATGAGCAGTTTTACCTGCCCCCACTGCGGCAAGAGCACCGATATCTTTCGTCGCGGCGGCGGTGAGCGGATGAGCCGGCAGGTCGGGGTTCCGTTCTTGGGTGCCATACCCCTCGATGCCGATGTCGTCACCGGCGGTGACGAGGGTCGTCCCATCGTGCTCGACAAGCCGCAGTCGGTTACCTCCCAGGCGTACGCTGCGATTGCCGCTGCGCTCGTGGAACAGCTCCAGGTCGCGCCGGCGACCGCGGTGAAGCCGTTTGTGTGGAGGTGGGACAGCAATGAGGGAGAGCCGAGCTGGATGGAGAGCGTCGTGCGGCCGTCGGGCTCTCGAACCATGGCGATAGGTTTTCGCCAGCGCGACGCGCGGACGCTCTGCGTGCTCTGGGAGGACGGCCGTCGCGACGACTTCGATGTCCGCGACCTGCGCTTGGCGTGTCATTGCGCGCTCTGCATCCAAGAGATGAGTGGCCGGAAGCTGCTCGATCCGAAGACGGTGCGACCCGATGTGAGCCCGCGCGTGATCTCGAGCATTGGTAACTATGCGATCGGGATCGACTGGAACGACGGCCATAACTCCGGGATCTATTCGTTCGACCACCTTCGCTCCTTGGGCGAGCGTGCTGCGGGGAAGAGTGTCGAAGATGTCTGACGCCCGCCCTGTTGAGCCGCCAGTCAGCATCCGTGCGGAGGTTTCGCTTGCGGATCCCGACACGTGCAAGTTCACCGTAAGCCGGACGGTCCATCCCGGAGGCCCGTTCTTCTTTGAGAACCGCGAGCAAGCCGAGGGGTCACCGCTCGTCGAGCGGCTGTTCCAGCTGCCGGGCGTTGCACATGTGCTCGTCGCCGGCAACGTGGTCACCGTAGGCAAGGAGAGCAACACCGGTTGGTCGGGGCTGAACGCCTCGATCGGGGCTGTGATTAGAAGCCAGCTGCTCACGGGAATCTGCGCCATCTTTGAAAGTCCGCTGCACGCCGGTGCCAGTAAGCGGTCCGACACCGAGGTTCGTGCGACCGTGCAAGACCTTCTCGATCGGGTCGTCAACCGCTCCATCGCGAGCCACGGTGGACAGATCTCGATCGTCGATGTTCGCGACGGCAAGCTCTTGATCGCGATGAGCGGCGGTTGTCAGGGGTGCACCGCGTCGCAAGTGACCCTGAAAGACGGGTTCGAGCTCATGGTGCGCAGGATCGCACCGGAGATCGTGAACATCGTCGACACGACCGATCACGCGGCAGGGAAGAAGCCGTTCTACGCGCGCGCAGGGGAGGCACGATGAAGATATCAGACGAGCGGATGCCTCAACCTGACGCAAAGAACGCCGTCGGCTTCGCGCATCTCGTATCCGCCCAGGGCGTCGCACCGCGGAGCCCGTTTGAGATCGCATTAGCCAATGACAAGCGCGCCGCTACAGCATGGGTCGAGGGTCGCCGCTTCGCTAACCTTCCCACTTGCGTGCTGGCATTTTCTGAGGATTGTTCCGATCGCGGAAGCGCAGCCACCGATTCGATGGCCCACCTGTGGCCTACGTTCCTCGCAAGCGCACTGCACACTGTTTCCGTGACGACCGTGAAGGCACCCATCGAGAGCTGTACTGCGTGACGACGACCCCTGTGGCTTCGTATCGCCTTCCTACCGTGTCAACTGATACGGCAGCAGGGCCGGGGGGTCCGCTCGACGCAAACGTCTCTCCCGAAGAGGTGATCGTTGCCTACCATGAGCGGACGAAGCACCATTTTCACCGGTACGCGGCCTCGCTCGGCTGCATGGACTGGGCCACGCAGCCGGATCCGTTTCGACGTTATCAAGGAGCGGACGTCGTTCGGCTTCTGCTACCCAAACTGGCCCGTCCGCTTCCTTACTGGCAGCTCTATGCTCTCGGGGATGTGCCATCGGAGCCGCTATCGCTGGAGTCGATCTCTCTATTGTTCCGGTACGCGCTGTCTGTGACGGCGTGGAAACGCTTCCATGAAACGACGTGGTCGCTGCGCGCGAACCCCTCGAGCGGGAATCTCCATCCGACGGAGGGGTATGCGGTTCTACCTTCGATCGAATGCCTCGGCAACGCCCCCGCCGTGTACCACTACGCACCCAAGGAGCACGCTCTCGAACGGCGGGCGATCCTCGACTCGCAGGCGTGCCGCGAGCTCTGCGCGTCGTTTCCGGAAGGGTCCTTCCTCGTGGGCCTCTCGTCAATCCACTGGCGGGAAGCCTGGAAGTATGGTGAGCGCGCATTCCGATATTGCCAACACGATGCGGGGCATGCACTTGCAACCCTGCGCATTGCGGCGGCGGCTCTTGGCTGGGGCTTGGTGCTCTTCGACGGGATCAGCGACAGTGCCATCGCGGGTCTGTTCGGGCTCAACCGCGGTGACGACTACGGGCAGGCAGAGCGTGAGGAGCCGGAGCTTCTGGCATTGATCACACCCGGCCGTCAATGGCCGGCTCCGCAGCTTCTAAACGGGCTGACGCCAGGTAGCGTGAGCGCACGATGGTGCGGCCGGGCCAACGCGCTGAGCCCCGAGCACGGCGTCCAGTGGCCCGTAATCGACGAGGTTGCGCAGGCCACGCGACGATCGACAAGCGCACCGATCACCGAAGACTTCTCCCGGTTCCCCACCGAGGAGGAACTGTTCGGGATCCCCGTCCGCCACGGTCTGCTCACCGCGGAGAAGGCAATCCTGGCGCGCCGCAGCGCGGTATCGATGGACGGCTCGACGGCGATCTCGCAGCAAGCGTTCTTTCGCATGCTCGCTCGGTTGATTCCGACGCCTAACGGGCGATCGATGCCCTGGGATGCGATCCAGTGGCGGCCGCGCATCCATCTCGGCCTCTTCGTTCACCGCGTCGAAGGCGTCCCCCGGGGTCTCTACGCGCTCGCGCGCGATCCCGACAAGCTCGCGGCTCTCAAGCAAGTGATGCGGCAGGAATTTCGCTGGCAGCGCCTGCCCTCGGCGCCGCCCGGGCTCCCCCTGTACTTGCTCCAGGAAGGGGACTGTCGGGCGCTCGCGGCCAGAGTCTCCTGCGGCCAGCATATCGCCGGCGACGGAGCGTTCAGCCTGGGAATGATCGCGGACTACAGGGGCAGCCTGACTACGTACGGCGCAGCGTTTTACAGGAACCTGTTCTGGGAGGCCGGGATGGTGGGCCAGGTCCTATACCTCGAGGCCGAAGAGACTGGCATTCGCTCGACAGGGATCGGCTGCTACTTCGACGATCCCGTGCATGAGGCTTTCGGGATCACTTCGCACGAGTGGCAGAGCTTCTATCACTTCACCGTGGGTGGTCAGGTCGAGGACACACGGCTCACCACGCTGCCTGCATACCACTTCGAAGAAGAGTGATTGGCGCAGCTACGTCCAGCTCGTTGACTCCGAAGCTCGAGCGACGCAGTTATTCGCTTAGTGGTTCCTCAAAGGACCACCGCTAGCGACGTTGTCGGGATGCTACGTCTACCTTAACGATATGACATAGCCATGCGAATCGCGCGTGGCGTGATTCGTCGAACGTCCAGAACCTTACTGCGAACTTCGACTCAAGGTTCTGCAGTGGCCCGGTGGACGTCTGATTGCAGTCTGCCTTTGGCTCCCTGCCACGGGCGGGCACGCCTTGATGGGCTGGCACAAGCCGCTCAGCCATGGAACCCTACTCACGCTGCTGTTTAAGGAGACTCAATCATGCCCAGAATTGCCCTGAAGATTACGATTCTCGGAGCCTCGGGCTTCATCGGGCGCCACCTCACAGCGCATCTGCGCAAGCGCGGCGATACCGTGATCGAGGGCAGACTTCGTGAGGCGACCTCAGCCGCGAAAGAATGCGAAGGATCCGACGTCGTCGTGAATCTCGCGGGCGCCCCGGCCGCGGCACGATGGACGGCTGCCTATAAAGACGAGATTCGTCGCTCGCGTGTGGATGTGCCCCGCGCGCTCATCGAGAAGCTTGGACGTCTTCCCGGGGGAACGCGACCGAAAGCCTATATCTCCGCCTCGGCCGTCGGCTACTACGGGACATCGCTCACGGCGACGTTCACCGAAGACAGTGCACCGGGGAATGATTTTCTGGCCGACGTTTGCGTCGGATGGGAACGCGAAGCGACCCGCGCGACCGCGTGCGGTATGCGGGTCGCGGTTCTTCGCACCGGGATCGTACTGGGGCCCGACGGCGGGGCGCTCAAGCCGCTTATGCCGATGTTCAAGCTCGGACTCGGCGGCCGGTTCGCCTCCGGCAAGCAGTGGACTTCGTGGATTCACATCGACGATCAAGTGGGGATCTACACGGCGGCAATCGACGGGGCAGGGGGCATCCTCAACGCCACCGCTCCAGATCCGGTAACGAATGCGAACTTCACGAACGCGCTGGCCGCCGCGTTGCATCGTCCGGCGTTCCTGTCGACGCCCGCGTTCGCCCTCAAGCTCGTCTTCGGCGAAGGTGCGCTCATGATGATCGAGGGACAGAGAGTCTTGCCGGTTCGGACGCGCGAGGTCGGCTATACGTTCAAGTATCCGCATATCGACGCTGCCATGGAAAACGCCGTAATTCGTCATCCTTGATATGCACGAACGGCCGGCACTGCGGTGTCCTCAAGAAGTAGTAGAACCGGTATTTGTCCGAACCATCGCTGTATATGAACTTGTCATTCGGGCTAGGATTAGACTTCTCCGGCACGCCAGAGGCGCGAGATTGAAGGAGTAAGCCATGTCGGAACCTGCCGAACGGAAACCGAAGACCATCAAGGTTCCCGGACCAGACCATCCGATCGCAATCGAGCGCAACGCGAATCGCTTCGTCGTTACGATCGCGGGACGCGTCGTCGCTGATACGCGGGCCGCATTGACGCTTCGCGAGGCGAGCTACCCCGCGGTCCAGTACATTCCACGCAAGGATGTGGACATCGCATTGCTCGAGCGGACGGACCACGTCACCTACTGCCCGTACAAGGGTGACTGCGCTTACTACAGCATTCCTCTGGGAGGCGAGCGTTCAGTCAATGCTGTATGGACCTACGAAGCGCCGTACGCCGCGGTGTCAGAGATCCGGGAATACCTCGCCTTCTATCCTGACCGCGTCGACGCCATCCAGATCGGGTAGATAAGGATTTCATCGCTTAAGGGGGGTGCTCCTCACTTCTTGACCGGCAGGCTTAAGCGCGACGAGAGGAGTGAGAGCGTGGCTATGGGAGCTAGCTCGCCCGGGACACGTTCAGTGGGAGATATGGATTCAGCCGCCAAAACGTTACTCAGTCAAGGTGAGCGAGTCCGTACGGCCAGCGAACGCACTCGGCAAGAGTCGGCGCTCATGGCCTGCAACACACAGACCGTGGGCGCCCCGTCCTGTTAGTCGCCGCAGATGAGGCCGCTCGTGCAGTTGGGCGGTCGGAATGAAAGCGGAGCATTGAGAACAGCTGCGCTCGTCCCCATCTAAGCAGCGGAGTACCCCTGCAAGGCGGTGGTAGCGAGATGGCGAGACTATCTCATCTGAAAGAGCATGAGCGGGAACTCATCGCCGCGTGGCTGCAGCGCCCGGAAGTGGCACGAACCGAAAACGATATCCTGAAGTTCTACGGTGAGCTGGCGTCGGCACATTCGCCGTTATTGGACTTCAAATGTTCCGGCGACAAGTATCAGGCACTGAAGTCGATTCTTCGCCATCACATTAAACGCGAACTATGTCGCTAGGCGCGGCGTCCGCGGGCCGGTTGACTCAATGGACTCCAACGAAGCCGAGCGCCTTTGCGAAAAGCTATTCAAGCTCGTTGATAGTGGTCCGGGAAAAGACCTAGAGGCTTTGCGCGAAGTCGTAGGCATCGTGACCACGCTAAAACGAGCGGCCACACGTTATCCGCGTGGCAAGCTGACCGAGCTTGAGGAGGAGTTCACCCGCTGGTTCACCGCCAGAGGGTGGCGCACTGATATCGATGTCGAGGGAAAGCAACTTCGGTATTCCCTCATATCGGACATAACCGCGGTGCGGAATTCATGGAGTCACCCTCGGAACTGATCGTGCTGCTCAATGCTGTGAGCGGGGCCCCGACGGATACCCTGATCTGTAAACAGGCGTCGAAGTTTGACCAGGATTTTAGCCTAACCGGCGCCGAAGGCTGACCAGGACCTCACCGGCATTTCTCGATGAGGATCTGGAGTTTGCCGCATCTTCGCATGGTCAACTTTGGAAGCCGGACACTGGTCAATCCTCGACGCCGATTAACAGTCCTGCCTCTTGGGGTCGAATGCCACGACGCTCAGAGTGGCGCCCGTCGTCGCAAGGTATCGCTCGATGTCCGGACCCCTGATCCATCTCGAGAGCGCATCGCGACCGTGCCAGTCTTCTGTGACGTAGTCGCGGCAGTCGAGCTTCGTTTGAGTGATTTCCCTGAACTCGTCGACGTTGTGTCGCACGAACCGACGCCGCTGCTCCGGTGTGGGCGTGCCGCCAAATGAATCCAGGTCGTCGAGCGCGATGCCGGCGATACGCAGTTGATGGGTAGGGGACGACCATCCTCGGCGTGAATGGCCACGTAGCTGGACTCATCCTGCGAAGAGAAAGTTCGAAAATGCTGATTGCCACGACCTGTTACCTCAGACCGGCGCGGATCTCCTTGACGATCCGCTCGGCCTCTTCCTGTGCGTTGCGCCATTCCTTTTCCGCAGCCTCGAACTCGGCGATGCTCTCCTCGCTCGGGCGCCCGTTTCCATGCGGTAGAAACTGCTGATGAACTGCGAAGAACGCCCGCTGCCGCCGTTCAAACGCTTCCTCCTGGCGAAGGATCGACCGCAGCTCATCGTTCTGCCGGCGCAGCCGGGCGGCCTCCGCTGCTGCATTGCTGGCGCTCCCTAGCTCGGGGCCAAAGCCGACGGTCATCTGTCCCGACTCGAGCATCTCGATCCGCTGCTCGTTGTCGCGAATCGTGCGCCTCAGGTTCTCGCGGTGACGGACAGCAAGGTCGAGCGCCCGGAACGCCATCGGAGGAGGGGAGTAATCGCCCGAGCACCAGTACCGTATCGTGCGCTCGTCGACACCGAGCTCGCGTGCCGCTGCGCGCTGAGTGAGCTTGCCCTGCGCGATCAAGGCGCGCAGCCGGTCGACGTCGGCGGGCTCGGGAGCCTCGTTTGCCGGGCGAGCCGGCGTGTCTTCAGATCCGTTGCATGCCAGGCTTGGCCACGTCAGCTGACGTCCTATGGCCGTCGGGTGCCAGCAGACGCAGATGACCCTGTCGGAGCGTGATCTCCGTATCGGTGCAAAGCAGGGTAGGGTAAAGCTGCCTGTCGTGCCAGTATCGGCTCTGAGGCATGAGTGTCGTGCACTGGACGATCCAACCGGGACGACCTTGTGCCGCGCGCAGTATTTGCCTCTCCATGTCCAGCGCGACTGTCAGATGGTGTTCGGCACACCGCGACCGAAGCAGCGTGCGCAATTGCCGCATGGATACGGGCGGCATGCGCACCGACAGTGCAAGGCGCTTCGCTCGCATTCGCTGTCGCTCGCGCTCGACGTCGACATCGATGACGAACAGGATGCCCGCAATGCCTCCGCGGAGCCGACGACAGAACCCGACCATGGCGGTGCTTACCTTGGTGAGATGATCAAGCAGCAACACGCAGCCGCGCCGGTCCGCGGCGTTCCACAGTTTGACCCGAGCCGTTCTACGGGCTACTCCCTGGATGTTCACTTCCGGATAGGCGCGTTCCATGGTGCGCATAATTTCATCCAGGCAAGAAGTGTACTGAGCGACCCCACAGGGAGTGTTCGCTTTGGCAAAACGAGCATGCAACTGCGACACGAGGGTGGACTTACCACTACCGCGCGGGCCGTAGAGGATCAGGTGCTCACCGCGTCCCACGCGATCGAACAAATCCGAGCGGAGTTCGCGAACACTACCGTGCATGGCCACCGGGTTAGCGCGACGCAATAGATCGCGTGCACACCCGGACTCTTGCCCTTGCCTTCACGCGACCATCGTAGCTTACGACACGCGCGGGAGCCCTAGATGAGTTGTGCCCGACCTTGATCTGACGCGCTGTTATCTGTACGCTGATCACCGTGGGAGATGGCATTCCTCCTACAAGAAAAAACCGCCTGACCGGCTGATGATGCCTACCTGATTTCTCTTCGGAGAAGAGGATAGGCATGACCGTTTGGCCGGCGTTCCAGTTCTTCCTGCGCCTTTGTCCGGGCACACGCACCGGCGCTCCCTCCTTCTGCCGACGAGCACAAGCGTGATCGCGCGCATCCTGTTCAACCTCCTGCAGGTCGCGGTGGTGATGATCGCCGCGCCACTAGCGGCGGGGGTCCTGGCCCGGCTCAAGGAAATGGTTCAGTCCAAGCGCGGGCCGAGCATTTTTCAGCCCTACCGGGACCTCTGGAAGCTGTTCCACAAGGACGAGATCGTCTCGGAAGACAGCTCCTGGATCTTTCGCTTTACGCCCTACATCATTTTCGTCACGCCGATTTTTGTCGCGTTGTTGATTCCGGTGCTGACGAGCTACCCGCTCTTCTTCGCTTTCATGGGCGACATGCTCGGCGGTGGCTTCGTGCTGGCTCTCGGCGGCTTCTTCGCCACGCTGGCGGCAGTTGACACGGCCAACCCCTACGGACCTGTGGGAGCCAGCCGCACACGAATGGTCGGCTTTCTCGCTGAGCCGGTATTCATGATCGTGTTCTTCACCGTTTCCTTCGTAGCCGGCTCCACGATTCCCTACATCGTCCAGCAGAAATGGGTGACTCCGTTCGCGAATTTCTTTGCGCCGTCACACGTACTGCTCGTGCTCGCGTTCCTCATGTTGATTCTCGCCGAGGGTGGCCGCATCCCGGTCGATAACCCTACGGGTCATTTCGAGCTGGCGATGATCGACGAATCCAAGTCGCTCGAATACTCTGGTCGCGGCTTCGCCCTGGTGAAATGGGGCGGTCAGATGAAATTCTTCGTACTGCTCTGCATCTTTCTCAACGTGCTGGTGACGCCGTGGGGATTGGCGAGTGAGCAGACTTTCGGAGCCGTGCTGCTGGCGATTCCGGCAGTGCTCCTCAAGGTTTTCTGCTTTCTGCTCGTGTTGGTGGTCATTGAGTCGTCCCTCTCCAAGCTGCGGCTGTTTCGCATTGCTGAATTCCTGGGCGCCGCGTTCATCACTTCCGTAGCGGCCATGGTGTCGCAGGTTTTTCTGCCGTGAGCGAACCATGAGCGCTGCAACAAAGGAGTTGCTGGAGAACCTGAACGCTTTGGCGGCAGGCCTGTTCCTGCTCACGGCATTCGGCATCGTTGCGATGCGACAGGCCAGAGGCTGCCTGAATCTGTTCATCGCACAGTCGCTGCTGCTCGCTGCGTCTGCAGCGCTGCTGGGGCTGCGGTACGACTCCGGGCACCTCTACGGGGTGGCACTTGTCAACTTGATCAGCAAGCCGATCATCGTCCCCTGGCTACTGCGCAGAACGTCCCCGGCGGAGATCTACACCCGGCGTGAAATCGACCAGGTCTTGAATATTCCGGCCGCTCTGCTCATCGCTCTGGCGCTCGCGATCGGCGCGTATTTTGTGGGCACTCCGCTGACCAATGCCGTCGGGCCGGAATTCCGCGGCCCGAACGTGCCGATCGGAATCGCCGTGCTGCTGCTGGGCGCATTCACCCTAACCGTGCGGCGCGAGGCGCTGTCGCTGCTGATTGGCCTATTAGTGATGGAGAACGGCGCGTTCCTCGCCGGGATCTCCATCGCACGTGATCTCGGGATGCTGGTCGAGCTTGCTATCGCCACGGACGGCTTGGTGATTGTGTTCATCATGGGCGTGCTGGTGCGCGCCGTGCAGAAGCAGGTCGGCACGACGGCCGTCGGCGAATTGGCGAGTCTCAAGGAGACGGCGACGGTGCCGGCGGCGGAAGAAGGGCTCCTGTGAGCGTCATCGTCATTCTGCTGCTGCCGCTCGCCGCTGCCTTGCTCGTTTGCATTCCATTTGGCAAACGGTGGGTACCGGGCGTAACGGTCGTATTCTGCCTGGCCGATCTCATTCTGGTCGGACGGCTGGCCCGCCAGGTCGTGACCGGTGCCGTCCCAGCGCAACTGCTGGAGCCGGCATGGTCCAAATGGCTGGCCGTCGACGGCTTAAGCGCGCTCATCCTGCTGCTCATCGCGTTTGTCGGAAGCACTGCCGCAATCTACTCCGTCGGCTACATGGCGCAGTCAAACCTCGATGGCAAAAAGCTTCGCCTCTATTACGCGAACTACAACCTCTTCATCTTCTCCATGCTTGCCATTCCCGTGCTAGCGGAGCCCACACTGGTGTGGATCGTGGTGGAGCTGACGACGCTTTGCTCAGCTCTGCTGGTCTCCTTCGACAACACGCGCGAGGCGCTCGAGGCGGCGTGGAAGTACGTGGTGCTGTCGCTCATGGGCGCGGGCGTGGCGTTGTTCGGTTTTATGGTGCTATTCGCCGCCATGCATGCCGGGGGCGGGGGAATCTACACCTGGATGGGGCTCGTGACGGCGGCTCCCAAAATGCCGCCGCTTCTACTGCAGTCGGCGTTTCTGCTGATCTTGATCGGCCTCGGAACGAAAGTAGGTCTGGTCCCCATGCACACGTGGTTGCCGGATGCCCACAGCCAGGCGCCGTCGCCGGTGTGCGCGCTGCTTTCCGGAATTGAAACTACGTCGATACTCTACGTGATCATGCGGCTATTTCCGGTGATGCAGGCCGTGCCGCGTGCGCATGCCACGACCTGGGCTCTCGTCTTTGGCCTCATTTCCGTCGGCACCGCGGCCTTCCTACTGTTGCAAGTCAAGGACTATAAACGCCTGTTTGCCTTCTCCACCGTCGAGCACATGGGGATCATCCTGACGGCGATCGGACTTGGCTCATCGGCGGCCAATTACGGCGCGATGCAGCAGATAGTCAGTCATTCGGTGACCAAGTCCTTTTGCTTTTTCGCAGCGGGCGCAACGTTACTGATTGTGGGAACCCGTGAGATCGTCGCCGTACGCGGACTGATCCGGCGCTCCCCGCTCACCGGCGCTGCGCTCGTTTTCGGCGCGCTTGCGATCGCTGGCGCGCCACCGCTGGCGGTCTTCCTCAGCGAGTTCTCAATTCTCAAAGCCGGTCTGGCGCAGGGACAGTACCTGGTGACGGGGCTACTCGCGATTTTCATCGTCATCGCGTTTTTCGGCATCCTGGCCCACGTGAACCGCATGGTTTTTGGCGCACCCGCGACCCCCTCGCCGGAGCCCGCTCATTCGCGGCCGGAGGCAATCGCACCCTCACGAGTGCCTTTCAGTTGCCAGCTTGCACTTGTCCTCACTGCCATACCGGTGCTCGTCCTCGGCGTCTACGTTCCTAAAGCACTGCAGGACCTTCTGGCGATGGCGGCGGCTGCGTTGACCCGATGAGGCGCGCATGAACTTCTCCACATTGCAGAAGCAGATCGAACGTCACTGGCCTGGGCAAGCACAATGCCGCGTTGACGCCTCGACTTCGACGAGCGAAGTGACGTGTACGCGCACCGTGCTTGCCGAGGTGTGCGGTGGGATGGTCGAGGAGTGGCATTGCAGCTTCGCCGGCTTGATCGTCGAGGAGGGCGCGAGCGCATGGCAGCTGCGGTACGCATTCTACGGCGGAGGCAGCTGGGTGCACGTGCTGGTGAGCGCCCCCCTCGCCGAGAAGGTTTTCCCCAGCGTGGTCGAGTGGATTCATGCTGCGGACTGGCACGAGCGGGAAGCAGAGGACATGTTCGGCGTGCGCTTCGAGGGGCACCCCCATCTCGGAGATTTCGTGCTTCACGACGACGTCTGGCAGGAAGGGGTCGAGCCGATGCGCCACGGATTCAACGCGCAAACGGCGATGCACAACCGCCGTCCGAACATCGACTGGCGGCCCCGGCGCATCGTCCAGGAGCCCGGCGCGTTCATTATGCCCATAGGGCCTAAGTTCTCCGGCATTACGGAATCTGTGCATTTTTTGCTCGAAACGGTCGGTGAAGACGTCATCCGCTCATCGACCCGCCTGTTCTACAAGTGGCGCGCCGTCGAGAAGCTCGCCGAGGGCAAGACGGTCGAGGAAGGCCTCCTGTTGGCGGAGCGGTTCGCTGCGACAACGGCCTTCGCTCACGGACTGGCGTTTTGCCAGGGCGTCGAATCCGTCTGCAGCGTGCAGGTGCCCCCACGGGCGCGAGCGCTGCGGGTATTTCTGGCCGAGCTCGAGCGGCTGCGGCAGCACGCCGGCGCGATCCAGGAGATCTGCGAATCGACAGCACTGGCGGTCGCCACCAGCCAAGCGGGACTTCTCGAGGAAGAACTGCTGCGCCTATCGGGCGAACTGACCGGTCATCGCTACCTGTTCGGCCTGCTCGCCCCGGGCGGGTTGCTATGCGATCTGCCGACAGATGCCTGCCGCGGGACGCTCGAGCGGGCACGGGACATCCTCAAGCGGCTGAATGAACTGGAACGGCGGCTGAGCGTCTCCAGCAGTTTTCTCGATCGGATCGAGGACGTCGGCGTCATCCCGGCTCAAACCGCGAAGGATTACAGCCTGGTCGGCCCGGTCGCGCGCGCCTCGGGACTCATCCGCGATCTGCGCCGGACACTGCCGTATTCGGGTTACGAGGCGTGCAATTTCGATGTGCCGAGCGAACGCGAAGGCGATGGCTATGCGCGGCTTCGGGTGTTGTTCGCCGAAGCCCGGCAATCGGTCCGCATCATGGAGCAGATGGTGACGGCGCTGACGGAAGGCGAGGTGTGTCGGGCGGTGGAATACCGTTCGGGTGCCGCGCTAGGCTGGGTCGAGGCGCCGCGCGGCGCAACGTTCCATTGGGTGAGGTTGGACGAAGGCGGACGGGTCGCGCGCTACCGGATCGTGACGCCGTCTTTCACCAACTGGCATAGCTTCCACCTGGCCGCAGAGAAATTCGCGTTCCAAGATTTCCCCATCATTCTCGCGACCTTCGATTTGTCCGTGGCGGAGAACGATCGGTGACGACGAAAGCGCGGGTGAAGACATGAGCCAATGGGTTCTCAAAGGCATTCGCACGGGGATCAGGACCACCGTGTATCCGCGCGACGTAGAACGCGCCGCCGGGGTCACACCCGGGCTGCCGCGCGGGGGCGACTTCGGCGCTGCCGCGCCCGCGATCGTTGCACGGTGCCCGACCTGCGCGCTCGATCAAACGCAGGGGGTAATCTCGGTGGACAGCCGCCGCTGTGTGCACTGCTATCGCTGCGTTCGTGGCATCGAGCAGCCGCTGAACTGGGAGCCGACCTACGAATGGGCGGGCGCAGCGCCGCAGCCGGTCAATGGATTGGGACAGGCGTTCGAGCGGTCCATCCACATCCTCGTGGTGGATGCAGGTGACTGCGGCGCGTGCCTGAACGAGGTGAAGCAACTCAACAATCCGTATTACAACATGCACCGGCTCGGCTTTTTCATCACGCCGACCCCGCGCCACGCGGACGTGCTGCTGGTCGTCGGTCCCGTGACCGATCAGATGCGGTTCGCGCTAGAGAAGATCCACACGGCGATGCCCACGCCAAAGCGAGTTATCGCCGTAGGCGCGTGCGCGCTGTCGGGCGGGGTGTTTGCGAACAGCTTCGTGTGCGCCAACGGCGTAGCGGACGTCCTGCCGGTCGATGTGATGGTGCCGGGAAATCCGCCGCCACCGCTTGCCATCCTGCACGGATTACTTGTAGCAGTCGGACGCAAGCCGCCGGAGCCGTTGGCACAGGGCGACTACCAGGCGGGTCGCGCGGGGCAATAATGAACGCCCAGACACCCGTCATCGCGTTTTTTGCGGCCTGCGGCGCCGGCATCCTGCTTTCCCTCCGGGTACGCCCGGGGCGCCAGGCCGTTGTATTGACAGCGCTTGGGTGCCTAGCTGCGATCGCCGCGGTTGTCATCGGCGCCCACGTGCTCCTGACTGGCGAGGTATTTACGCAGCCGCTGTGGTCGTTGCCGGGGCTGACTATGCTCGCGCTACGCCTTGACCCGCTCTCGGGGGCGTTCGTACTCGTTACCGGGCTCGTGCTCTTCCCGGCCTCGATCTACGCCGGCGGCGAATTGAGACGCGAATCGTTTAGCGGCCACGAGCGCGCGTTCACGGTGATGCTGCTGGCGCTTTACGCGTCGCTCGTTCTGATCCTGATCGCCGGCGACGCCTTGCTGTTCCTACTGGCGTGGGAAGTCATGTCCATCCTGTGCTACCTGCTCGTGGCGAGCAGCAGGGAAGGTGACAACGGCCAGGTCGGCGCGGCGTACCTGCTGCTTGCGATGAGCGAAGCCGGAACGCTGGCGGCCGCGTTCGGATTCCTGCTGCTCGCGCTGGGGGCGAGTTCCCTGGAGTTCGAAGCGCTCAAATCCAGTGCCTCCGCTCTGAGTCAGACTGCCCGCTGGGGAGTGTTTCTCCTCACGTTCTTTGGATTCGGCGTGAAGGCCGGCCTGGTTCCGGTCAATTCCTGGCTGCAACGGGCTTACGTTGGGGCGCCCCGGGCGTTTGCCCCGGTGCTCGCCGGGGCAACATTGAACGTCGGCCTCTATGGCATCCTGCGTGTCAACGCCGATCTCTTGCCGGCCACGCAGGCGGGGATGGGCTTGGTCACACTCGTGGTCGGAACCATTTCGGCGCTGCTCGGGATCCTTTACGCGACCACCGACAACGATTTGAAGGCGATGTTGGCGCACAGCTCCATCGAAAATGTCGGGATCGTGGTCGCCGGCTTCGGCGCGGGGATGGTATTCGTCGCTACGAATCATCCGGTGCTGGCGGGGATCGCCTTCGTGGCGGCGCTTTACCACATGCTCAATCATTCGCTCTACAAGGCGCTGCTGTTTTTCGGCGTCGGCTCCGTGGAGACACAGACCGGCACGCGGGACATCGACCAACTCGGCGGCCTGATCAAATGGATGCCGCTGACCGCGTTCGCCTTCCTGATTGGCACGCTGTCGATCGCCGCGCTGCCGCCGTTCAACGGCTTCGTCAGTGAGTGGCTGACGCTGCAGGTGATGCTCCGCTCGGCGGAGCTGTCTTCGGTCGGCGCGAAGATTGTATTTGCCCTATGCGGGGCAGGACTTGCGCTGACGGCGGCTTTGGCCGTGACCTGCTTCGTCAAAGTGTTCGCGATGAGCTTTCTGGGGATGCGCCGGCTCGATGGGGAACTGCGGGTGACCGAGGCCGCCCCGCGGACGCTTGCATCCATGGCGATCCTCGCGGTTCTGTGTCTTGCGTTTGGCGTGCTGCCAACGTACGTGATCCCGATGCTTGACCCGGCGTCGACGCAGCTGGCAGGAGCCAGCGCTTCAGACACCCTGGTACCGCCGTTCTTCGCCTCAGCTCAAGGGCACGGCGCGTTGCCCGCGGGTTTTGTCGACGAGTTCCACGACCTGGGCGCGCAGGTGGGGGAGACGGTTCTGCCCGGGCGCGGACTGGTAGTGCTGCATCGCGGCGGAACGCAGAATCCGGTGGTCTTCGCCATGTCCACCTCCTACATGCTGCTGGCGCTGACCGGTTTGCTCGCTTTGACCTGGATCGTCATTCGTTTGTGGCTGACACGCGCCCGGCGGCGGACGCGGTGCGAGCGTTGGGACGGCGGGGTGCGGCAGCTGCTGCCCGAGATGACCTATACGGCGACGGGATTTTCCAACCCCGTGCGGGTGATCTTCGACGCGATATTCCGTCCGACGACCGTGGAGGACACGCGCGAGACGGTGGCGGAGCATTTCCGTATAGCGATCCGCCGCGAGAAGGAACACGTGCATCTCGTGGACAGACTGGTGTTCCAGCCGGTCAGATTGGCGGCGCTGTGGATCGCGCGCGCTTTGGCGGCGATGCACCACGGACGCATCAACGCATACGTGACTTATGCATTTCTGGCTCTGCTGATCGTTTTTGCCGTGCTGCCGGCATCGTGATGCGAGCTTGCGCGCGCGGACGCGCCGGGCGGTCGGGAAAGCTATATGACCACCGATGGGTCGCTACTGGTCTTGGTCTTCGCGCTCTGTGGCGTGGGCGCGCTGGCCGGACTTGCAGTACCTGAGCGGCGGATCCCGGCGTTCCTGGCCTGGGTCGGCTCACTCGCGGCGCTGGCGATGTTGTGGGTCAGCGCAGACGTGCTGCGTTCGGGCGGTGCCTTCAAGAGCGAACTCTGGGCGATCCAGCCGCTCGGAACCCTGAGCGTATCGCTCGATCGTCTGTCGGCACTGTTTCAGTTTGTGGCGGCGCTGGTGATGCTCGCGAGCTCCATCTTTTCCGCCAGCTACCTCAAGCGGTATCTGGGGCATTACAGCCTCAAGGCGCTGAACACATGGTATCTGCTGCTGCTCGCGTCGATCACCTTGATCCTGATCGCCGATGACGCGCTGCTATTGCTGCTCGCGTGGGAGGGAATGTCAATCACGAGCTACCTGCTCGTCAACTTCGAGAACAAGCGCGACGAGAACAGCCAGGCGGGCTATCTCATGCTGGCCATGGGTGAGGCGGGCTTTATGGCCGTGGTGGTGGGGTTCCTGATCCTGGCGGCGCATGGAGGTTCGCTGGAATTCTCGGCGCTCAAAGCCGCGGGCGCGAACCTGGGACCGCTCGCGCGCTGGCTTGTTTTTCTGCTGACGTTCTTCGGCTTCGGTGTCAAGGCGGGACTGGCACCCGTCAACACCTGGCTTCCCCGCGCGCATCCCGCGGCGCCTGCCAACGTGTCGGCGATCCTGTCCGGGGTGATTCTGAATCTGGGCCTTTACGGCATCGTTCGCCTGAATCTCGATCTCGTGCCCTTCACCACGGTCGGTGCAGGCGTCGTAGTGCTTATCGTCGGAACGGTGTCTGCCCTGGTGGGAATTCTATACGCCACGACCGAAAACGACCTGAAGGCGATGCTCGCTCACAGCTCGATTGAAAACGTCGGAATCGTGACCGCGGGTCTTGGCGCCGGGATCATCTTCAGCGCTTACGGTCGGCCCGTGCTGGCGGGCATCGCGTTCATCGCGGCCTTCTATCACATGATCAATCATTCGCTCTATAAGGCGCTCCTGTTTCTGGGCGCGGGAACCGTGGATGACCGTGCCGGCACGCGCGATTTGAACCGGCTGGGCGGGTTGATTCGCGTGATGCCGTTCACCGCTGGCGCCGTGCTGATCGGCACACTCGCGATTTCAGCGCTCCCACCATTCAACGGATTTGTCAGCGAGTGGTTGACGCTGCAGACGATGCTGCGCTCGGCCGAGTTGCCTTCCGTGCCGATCAAAATCATATTCGCGTTGTGCGGGGCCGCACTCGCGCTCACGGCGGCACTGGCGGTGACCTGCTTTGTGAAGATGTTCGCCATGGGCTTTCTCGGCATGGCGCGCTCGGACGGCGCTGCAAAGGCCGTCGAAGCGCGAAGTGCGTCCATCGTGGCGATGGCGTTCCTGGGGGTACTTTGTTTCCTGTTGGGCGTGCTGCCGACTTACGTGATTCCGGCTCTGAGTCGTGAATTGCAGCCGTGGAGTGCTGCGAGTTCCGACGCCTTGGTGCCGCCTTTCTTTGCCTCGGCCGAAGGGCATAGTGCTTTGCCCCCAGGATTCGTCAGCGAGTTCCACGACCTGGGCGCGCAGGTGGGGGAGGGGGTGTTGCCGGGACGTGGGCTGGTAGTCCTGCATCGCGGCGGTGCGCAGAACCCGGTGGTCTTCGCTATGTCCACTTCCTACATGTTGCTGGCGCTGACCAGCTTGCTGGCTCTGACCTGGGCTGTCATTCGGCTATGGCTGACGCGTGAGCGGCGCTGGATCCGGCGTGAGCGTTGGGACGGCGGAGTACGGCGGCTATTACCGGAAATGACGTATACGGCGACGGGATTTTCCAACCCGGTGCGGGTGATCTTCGATGCGATATTCCGTCCGACGACGGTCGAGGACACGCGCGAGACGGTGGCGGAGCATTTCCGTATGGCCATCCGCCGCGACCGCCAGACCGTGCACATCGCGGATCGACTTCTGTTGCGGCCGACGAAGAACCGGATCATGGCACTCGCGGGTCAGCTGGCACAGATGCATCATGGGCACATCAATGCTTACATTGCTTACGTACTGTTGGCTTTGCTGCTGGCGCTGGCGGTGGGACTGGGCGCAGTCACCGTGGCCAATTAAATCAATGAAGCCGAGCGAGCAGGGGCAAGACGAGCGGAGCTAAGGACCATGAAGGGAACATTCCTCCGGTTCTATGTGCACGAGCGCGATCGGCATCACGATCGCCCCCTTTGGGAGTGGCTGCTCACGCAGGCGAACGACCTTGGGATCCGTGGAGGATCGGCGTTTCGCGCCATGGCAGGGTTTGGCCGCCACCATGTGCTGCACGAAGCGCGATTTTTCGAATCCGCGGGCGACCTTACCGTGGAGGTGGAATTCATCGTAAACGACGAGGAGACGAGCGCGCTGCTGGAGCTCCTGCGGGCCGAGCACGTGCGGTTGCTCTACTCGAAGATCCCGGCGAAATTCGGTGTCATTAATCCGGATTCCGACGATCCTCCATTGAGCACGATCCAAGACTAGTGCGACGCAGTGCGTTGAGAGACGGGAAGTTGCTGGCGTTCGCAAACGCCTTTGGCTTGCGTTGACGTGTGGTGTGGCAACGACGGAGACCGACATGATCCGTAAACTGCTCATCGCTTATAACGGATCGGACGCCGCTAAGGGGGCGTTCAATTTTGCCCGCGACCTCGCTGGCGAACACGGCGCGGAGCTGCACGTATTGGCGGTGGCGCAGGTGCCCAAAGTCGGCGCCGACGTCGAAACCACGGCGGCGATCGAACACGAGCGCCAACCTTGTGACCTGATACTACAGCCGTTGAGGGCGCGCGTAGCGGGCCTGCGCGTTCACTTCAAGGTTTCTGTCGGACATCCCGTCATGCAGATCGTCCGTTACGCTGAATCGCACCAGATCGATCACATCGTCGTTGGCCATCGAAGCCGACCACTCATTGAGCGATGGTTCACCGGTTCGACGGCGGAGCGCGTGATGGCCCGCGCGCACTGCAGCGTTTCAGCTATCCGCTAGGTTGGCAAAGCCATCCGCGCGCGCGTGTGATGAGCTCATCGGCGGTCGGCGTGACTAGGCGGCTCCGTGAAGATCAAGGTATCCGCCGTCGTGCCGAGAATGTGTCGAGCTCAGATTGGGTGTGCCGTAATTGGGCCTTGGTGTGCCTGGCGACGGGGGTGGCAAGCGCTGCAAGTGGTTGATTATTGAGCCCCTAGAACCAGCGACAATGGACTGAAAATCCGCGTGTCGGTGGTTCGATTCCGCCCTTGGCCACCATCAAATCAAATTGTTAGATCAACAAGTTGCGTCGGAGCGCATCGGCTCTCGGTCCAATCCCAACGCCGGTGTCCAATATTTCAGTCCGCTGTTCGTCTGACCAATAAAGGACCGCCGAACTATGGGGCAGGCGGGCTCAGGCGCTCGGCGGTGGAGTACACCGGGCGCTGCAGCGCTGGCGTGGGTCCGCGCCGCGCCAATACGGCGCGGATCTCGGAAGTCACTACGACATAGTGCCGCAGCAACGTACTGACGGCGGCCGCGTCGCCCTTCGACATCGGTGAGATGAATTCCATCGCTGCCCGCTCAACGTCGGCGTCAGCGGCGGCGCGGTCAATCTTCAACCGGCCGTCAGCGCCAACAGAGATCGCCCCGGACTCGAGAAGATGATTAAGCACGTAGGTGGAGCCTCGGGCGGCGGGACTACCGCCCTGGATGCCGTGAACGCGCGCCAATGCCTCAATCAGAAACCCGCTATAGCGCGAGGCGGCTTCGTGCCGATCGAGATAGCCATGCTCGATCAGATAGCGGTGACCCCACAACGACAGGAGCATCGAGCGGATCTGGGTCGCGACGCTGCCGTTTTCGCCCAAAGCTTCGGTGATCGGCTGCTTGGTTCCGGTCACGAGCTGCGGACCCAGCGAGTCGAACATACGGACAAACACGACCGCATCGCGTACGTCCTCAAACCGCAATGTCGATCGGTCCTCCTCTGAGAGCACGGCGTCGGCAAGGGGCCGGAAAATACTGTCATACCGCAGCTTGAGGATGTTGCTGTACGTGCCGGTGCGCGCCCCAACAGCGTCCAGAACACGCAAGTCGTTTGGAAGTCCGTAACCTGCGTCGGCGCCGCCGGCCCCGCTCAAGCCGCCGTGATAGATCACGTCGAGAATCACGATCGGTGACAGAGCGGCCAGTTTCCGTCCGCGCAGCTCGGAGCTGAGCGGCAGATGATCCTCGAGCTCCTGCAAGCGTGCCGCGATCTGGCTGATGCGGTCAGTCGCGGGCTTATTCACCACTGCAATTGAAGCCTCGTAAGCCGTCTTGGCGCCGAACCAGGCGTCATCGTCGACCTCATAGGGTCCCAGCACCACATCAATCGGTCCCTTGAGGCCGACAAAAGCGACATCGCTCGCGTAGAAGTCATCGTCCAACAGCGCCCGCGCACGCATGGCCAAGTAGTTTCTGAGTGTCGGCTCGTGGGTGAGCGCCGCTGCTTCACGAAGTGCAGCAGCCGCCGCGGTCAACCCGTCTTTGTAGTGGCGGGCATACGGCACCACTTCGAACTGACCGTTCTGCCCACGTTCGATGACCGTGAAGGAGTCGAGCGCCCGTTTGCGGTCGGGCTCCGAGAGCGTCGCGAGCCAGGCTTCGATGTCGTGCTTGGTGGTCCCCGAGGGATAGTAGTCGCCGATCGGCTGCTCGGGCGGCACGCCGGCGATGAAGGCGGCCCCGGCGGGTCCCCATGGGCCCTTGAAGAACTTCAGCGCAGCGAGTTCCGCCTCTGCAGCGGACGTCTGAGCGGCCTGTCGGTCTCTTATCAACGCGCGGGTGCCAGGCCATACCTGTCGCATATACAGCGCGTCCATTTGGCGCGCGGCCCGGATGATCGGAACGAGGGCGGCCTGTTCGCTGGCGGGAAGGCCACTGATGTCCACTTTCACTGTAACTGGTTGTGTCGTTGGCAACGGCGAGGGTTCCGCAGCCGCCTCCGCGGTCGCGAGGTAGAGCAGCGCGCTCATGATGCCCCACCGCCACAGGCTGCCTGTGCTTCTTATCTCGGACATGAAGGTTGGGATCATCCTCTTCGCCCAGCGCACGGCAAAGCGGCTCGACGCCCTTCGATGTGCCCGCGGCCCCCCAATCGGCGGAAACGGGTGAGTCGTCTTCAACGCTGCGCCGTCCTATTAACTGGCTGCATTATCGTGTTGGCCACATACTCGCCAACCTGCCGCCCGAGCGCCGTGCCGACGCGGGTTGAGAACCGGTAGTGAAACCCTGCCCAGATCCGCGCGTTCGCCACCTCCGTCGTGAAAT
Organism: uncultured Pseudomonadota bacterium; assembly: GCA_963850955.1. Classification (GTDB taxonomy): domain Bacteria; phylum Pseudomonadota; class Gammaproteobacteria; order Steroidobacterales; family Steroidobacteraceae; genus 13-2-20CM-66-19. The sequence goes on along the minus strand of CAWKMW010000004.1, from coordinate 379,660 downwards.
CATCGAGGTTCGACCAGCGATGTGTTACGCCCGGCGCGGTCGAACTGGTGAGCGAGAGCTCCGGTATAGGCTGACCCAGTGACTCCAGGACCACCCGCGCTGCGCCACTCTCAATGCAGTGGGCACAGGGGTATTCCGGATGCATGGGTGTGTTGTCGAGCGGCTGCCAAGTTGCATCGCGCTCGGTGGCCGGATTGTCATTGAGATCGGCGTTGCGGATCGCGGTCACCGGCCGCCAGAACCCGTAGTGATACTTCGCATCGAACACGGCGATGTAGGCGTCGGTCAGGGTCATCGCGAACAGCGCCATGAAGCGTGCGCTGTCGACGAGATTCAAATGGCGCTCTACAACCATCTGGCGCGCCAGCGGGTGATATGCCTGTGGGCCCACCATCAGCCAGAAGCGCGCGGCTTCGGTCTGCTGCGCGCTGCGCCTGTTGCTCGTCTTGCCGCCGAGCTCCTTGATCTCATTGTAGTCCGCCGCCCATTCGCGACTCTTCAGCGAAGGCGGCGGGCCAGGGCGAAACTGCGACGGCGAGGCGAGCGCGAATGGTCGCATCGTCGGCCAGGTCGAACACACCATGACCGTGGTCGGGACGTACTGCCCCGGCTTGGTCTTGGGACGGTAGGCATCAGCTGCTGTCGCGCCGTCGTGGGCGCGCGCCTCAAGGATCTTGAGCGCGACTGCCTCCCCGAGGCGCACGCCATTACTGAGCGCTTCCGGGGCGGCGTCAAGGTGCGCGAGATGCTCGGCCAACGCAGCCTTGAAGGACGCGGCGGCCTCTGGATGGAGGCCCGCGAGAGCGGTGGCTGCGGCACTGGCCGCAGCCGCATCTGCCGAGGTGGGTCTCGGGGTCGGCAACTGCTCCAGATATGGCTGATAGCGGCGCTCGATTGAGTTGATGGCATCGAACATCGCGAGATCGACGATGGTCACCTCGCGTTCGCCGAGGGCGGCGGGAGAGGCCACTGCGGTTGCCTTGGTGTCCCAATCAGTGACGGTGTCGGCTCCGCAAGTCCCTGTATAGGCCATCATCGATGCCAGCCCGCAAGCTACCGCAGACAAAGGCCTCTTCATGGTGACCGCCTCCTGCCGTTCGGACGCCCCGCAATTGGTGGAGCGTACTGACCCTGCGGCTAGTAGTCCTTGGGGACTCCTGCTATTTTTCTGATTAATTTCTCAGGACCTCGTCCGATGGACTCCGGTCAATACGAGTTCGGCGCTTACCGCCTCGACGTGCAAGGCCGGATATTGTTTAAGGAGGGGGACCACGTGGCGCTGCCTCCCAAGGTGGCCGAGCTCCTGGTCGCCCTGGTGCAGGCCGCGGGGAGGGTGCTCACCAGAGAGCAACTGCTGCAGCGTCTGTGGCCCGACACCGTCGTTGAGGAGGGAAGCCTCACCTCCCACATTTCCATGCTGCGCAAGGCCCTAGGAAACGGTCCGCAGGGGCAGGATTTCATCGAGACGTTGCCGAAACGCGGCTACCGGTTCGTGGCGTCCGTGAAGCGGGTTGGATCCGGGGTACCGGACCGCGGGGTCGATAGGGCCATGCTGGTGGTCCTGCCGTTCGAGAACTTCACCGCCGGCGAGAGATACGACTACTTCAGCGACGGGCTGACCGAGGAAATGATCACGGAGCTAGCTCGCCTGAGCCCGGAGCGGCTCGGAGTGATCGCCAGAACCTCGGCGATGCAGTTCAAGTCGACTCCGAAAAGCACCGCGCAGATTGGTAGCGAGCTCGGCGTCTCTCATGTCCTAGAAGGCTCCGTGCGCCGGGCAGGGGAGCGTGTGCGCATCACCGCGCAGCTCATCCGGGTCAGCGACGAATCGCACTTGTGGGCTGAGAGTTACGAGCGAGGTCTTCACGATGTGCTGGAGGTACAGGCGGAAGTCTCTCGGGCCGTCGCGCGGGAAATCCAAATCAAGCTGACCCCGCACGAGAGGCAGCGCCTGGATCCCGACAAGACGCGGTCAATCAATCCGCAGGCGTACGAGCTGTATCTTCGGGGTCGCCATTTCTGGTACCGGCGCACCGAGGAGGGCATCCGCAGGAGCATAGAGTGCTTCGAAGAAGCACTGCGGCACGACCCAAGCTTAGCCGCCGCCTACGACGGGATCTCCGACCGGTAAATTCTCGCGGTCGCTTCAGATGCTTAGGTCGTTTTGGAACTCGGACTGAAGATCCGCGTGTCGGTGGTTCGATTCGGCCCCATGCCACCACCAAATAAAAAGGCGGCGCGTCGAACAAGCGTCAAGTGTGAAATATCGAAGCGATATTTCACCGCCCGACTAATTCCGTCGCTCGTAACCCCGTGCTCTCAATTGAATCCTGGCTCAAGCCGATGCCGCCGAAGCAATCTCGGAACCAGTTCGGTCATCTCGGAACACTGACAGCAGCAGCACCACTTGACGGTGTCTATATATGCATGTCAGCGTATATACATGGTAGGACAAATAGACCTATTTCAGGCGTTGGCCGATCCGGCAAGGCTTCGCATCGTCGAGGCCATGAGGGCGGGGGAGTGCGCAGTCTGCGATATCGTTGAGCGCATGGACATACACCAATCGGGTGTATCACGGCACCTGCGCATCTTGGCAGAGGCAGGGATCGTGCAGATGCGTCCGGAGGGACAGAAGCGTCTCTACTCGCTGCGCAAAGGCGCGTTCGATCGACTCGAGGCGTGGGTGGCAGGATATCGCCGCCACTGGGAAGCACGCCTCGACCGCTTTGGATCCGCCCTCGAAAAGAAGCACGCGGTCGCCAAGAGGCGCTCGCGGGGGCCATTGTGATGGCAACGGCAGAGAAGAGGCCCGCTCGGGCACGGTTCTCAATGGAGCGTACCTATGACTCAACGGTAGAGGAGGCTTGGGCGCTTTGGACGACCAAAACGGGCATCGAATCTTGGTGGGGTCCGGAGGGGTTCGACGTTCTGGTCGCGTCCCTCGACCTGAGGCCCGGCGGTGAATTGATTTATACGATGACCGCTGTGGCACCAGATCAGGTGGCATTCATGAAGCAGGCGGGCATGCCGCTGTGCACCGAGGGTAAGGTCACCTACACCGAGGTCTCGCCACCGAGCAGGCTCGCCTACAAGACTCTTGCCGACTTCGTTCCCGGCGTGAAGCCCTACGAGGTGGCCACAGTTGTCGATCTACGCACCGTCTCTGCTGGGGTGAAGGTGACCATTACCGTTGATGCGATGCACGACGAGGTTTGGACTGAACGCGCTCGCGCCGGCAATGAAAGTCAGCTGCGCAAGCTGGACGCCTTGCTTGGGCGTGCGAGCAAGAAAACAGCGTGCTCGTGAGACCGAATCCAACCCCGAGGCGGCCGGTGATTGTAGGCTAGCGCACCTGGCGTTCCTGCGGAAGATGAATTTGCCGGAGTGACAGAAAAACAAGCTCCCGCCGGCTCCGGGCGCCGGCAAGCGCCACGATGCAGGGAATATGGCCGACATCGAACGCTGACCGAACAATCAGCGAGGGACGCGTTGCGTCGAGCATCGACGCGACTCCCCGGGCCACGCCCTCGACCGGCGGGGCGCGCCCCATGCATACTTCTAAACCGGCTGCGCCCAGCAGGGAGTACCAGCATGACTCGCTACCGCTTACGGTCCCTAGGCGCTCTCGCGCTCTTCCCCGTACTTGCGACCGCCGTGCTCGACACGGCAGCGGCTGAGCCCGAGCCCGACCTCTACAGCGCCGCCGTCGCCCACGCCGGCCGCAGCGAGGCCGACCTCAAGCGCGATCGGATCGATCACCCGGCGGAATTGCTGCGGCTCGCCGGCCTTAAGCCCGGTATGCAGGTCGGCGACCTGATCGCCGCCGACGGCTACTACAGCGAACTCGTGAGCTACATTGTCGGCCCCACCGGACGCGTACTGATGCTTAACAACCTGGCGACCGATTACTGGAGCAACAACGGCTGGGAGAAGCGCCTCGCTGACAACCGCCTGCCGAACGTCGAGCACCGTAGGATAGAGCTCGAGCATCTGCCGCTGCCTGACGCCTCGCTCGATGCGATGCTCGTCATCAAGGTGTACCACGACTTCTATTGGGTGGACGAGCGGCCGAACACCCCGTGGCCGAAGCTCGACCCGCAGGCCGTGCTGAATGAGATCGCACGCGTCGTAAAGCCGGGCGGCGTGCTGCTGCTCGTCGACCATTCGGCGAAGCCAGGCACCGGGAGCAGCGATGCCGGCCGGCTGCACCGCATCACGGACGACTATGCGCGGCGCGACTTCGAGAAGCACGGCTTTCAGTACGTCGCCAAGACCGACGTGCTGCATCAGCGCAACGATGACCGTACTCTTATCAGCTACGAGCCACCGATGCTGGGGCACACCGACCGCTTCGTGCTGGTGTTCCACAAGCGCGGGACATGAGACGCGGGCTCGCGGGGCAGCCACGCGCCGTTGCGGTATCTCATCAGGTTGCGTTGACACTGGCCGGATCGACATCGCCCCGGGGCGTTAAGGCCGGGGACCCTTATGCGCTCATCCTCCTGAACCTATTTCTCTCGATGCTCGCGGTCATTCAAGCCTCCGTAATCAGGATGAGTCAAAATAGCGAGGACACAAAAGACCGGCGACGCGGGGAACTCGATTTCGACCTCAACCGACGTGCTGCCGCCGATATCCAGGGCCTCGCACGTAAGTTAAATCTGCTGGACGAAAAGATTGACGATGTCAGTAATCTGTTGCGTGGCAGAGGTGTTCGCTAGCGCTGGTCTGCCCATACATTTTGTGTTCGCCGCTGGGTTCGGCGAGGCCGACACGATCCACTTTCTTGGAGCATCATGAGCATGCCAAACGTAAGCCCTCTGACCATCAACGCAGCTCACGTGAGCACCTGACTGTGCCGAAGATACCCCCGGCCGGCGGCCCGAAATTCCCGCACGTCGTGGTGCTCTTTGGCGCCACGGGCGATCTATCGCGTCGCAAACTCCTGCCGGGCCTGTTCCGTTTGTCGAGCGCGGGGTTCATCCCGGGTTGCCGAATCATCGGCGTGTCGCTCGATGACATGGGGGCGGAGGCATTCCGCGATTTTGGACGCGAGGCGCTGCGGGAGTTCTGCAACCACGAAGTCACGGCCGCAGCTTGGGATGATTTCGCGTCCCGCTTGGACTACATGCCGCTGTCGGCTGGTGCCGATAGGCTGCGGGCTGGCGTCGAACGAGCCGAGGCGTCATTCGGGCCCGCGGAGAGCCGGCGCCTGCATTACTTGAGCGTTCCGCCCAACGCGGCGCTGTCCGCGGTGCGCATGCTGGGCGAGGCCGGACTGGTCGAACGCGCCCGGATAGTGATGGAAAAGCCCTTCGGCGTTGACTTCCAGAGCGCGGTGTCCCTCAATGCGCGCCTCCACGAAGTGTTCTCCGAGGAGCAGATCTTTCGAATCGATCACTTCCTCGGCAAGGAGCCTGCACAGAACATCCTTGCGTTCCGCTTCGCAAATGGGCTGTTCGAGCCTATCTGGAACCGCAACTTCATCGACCACGTCCAGATCGATGTGCCCGAAATGCTGGACCTCGGCAAGCGGGTCGCGTTCTACGAGGCCACCGGCGCATATCGCGACATGGTGGTCACGCACCTGTTCCAGATCCTCGCCTTCACGGCCATGGAGCCCCCTACGGCCCTGGAGCCGGCTTCCATCAGTGAGGAGAAAAACAAGGTATTCCGCAGCATGCTGCCGCTCAAACCCGGCGACGTCGTGCGCGGGCAATACGTTGGCTATCGGGACGAAGAGGGCGTCGATCGCGAATCAGATACGGAGACCTTCATCGCTCTGAAATGCGCCATCGACAACTGGCGCTGGGCCGGTGTCCCGTTCTACCTGCGCACGGGAAAGCGTCTCGCCGAGGGCCAGCGCATTATTTCGATCGCTTTCCGCGAGCCGCCGCGGAGCATGTTCCCGCCAGATTCCGGCGTCGGGGCACAGGGTCCGGACCATCTGACCTTCGACCTGGCCGATGCGTCGAAGATGTCGTTGTCCTTCTACGGCAAGCGGCCCGGACCAGGCATGCGACTGGACAAGCAGAGTCTTCAGTTCGCCATGCATGACACCGGTCACATCGGTGACGTGCTCGAGGCGTACGAGCGCCTGATCCTCGATGCCATGCGCGGTGACCACACCTTGTTCACCACGGCCGAGGGTATTGAGCGGCTGTGGGAAGTCTCGACGCTGCTACTCGAGGCCCCCCTGCCCGTACGCCCGTATGCCCCGGGCTCTTGGGGGCCCAACGCGATTCATCAGCTGATTGCCCCACACACCTGGAGGCTGCCCTTCGAGCGGGCATGGCGCGATCCGAACGCGGTCGGGGCCTGAGGGCAAGCCGCCTCGGCGCCTTTGACTAGGAGACCGGCGACACCTTGAGGTTCCAGATCTCCTCGGCGTATTGACGGATCGTGCGATCACTGGAAAATCTCCCCGAGTTGGCTACGTTGCAGATCGCCTTCGCGGTCCAGGACTCGGTATCGGCGTAGCAGCGATCTAGCTGACGATGCGCGCGGGCGTAGTCAGTCAGATCGGCCAGATGCTGGTAGTGATCGCCACCCTCGAGCAGTGCATGGTGGATCGAATCGAAGACACCCGGTTCGTGGCGCGTGAATAGATCGGAGACGATGAGGTCGAGCGCCGCGCGCGTCTCCGGCTCGTGGGCGTAGTGCCAGCGGGGGTCGTACCAGGGGGCGCTGTCGGCTACCTGCTGCGCGGTGAGTCCAAAGAGGAAAAGGTTCTCCTCGCCAGCCTCGGCGGCCATCTCGATGGTCGCACCATCCCGCGTCCCGATGGTCAGTGCGCCGTTCATCATGAACTTCATGTTGCCGGTCCCGCTCGCCTCGTAGCCGGCCGTGGAGATCTGCTCTGACACGTCGCTCGCAGGGATGAGGCGTTCCGCGAGGCTCACGTTGTATTCGGGCAGGAACAGCACCTTGAGGCATCGGCTCACAGTCGGGTCATCATTGATCGTGTCGGCAAGGCGGTTGATGAGCTTGATCACCAGTTTGGCGAAGTGGTATGCGGGCGCCGCTTTGCCCGCGAAGAAGAACGTATGCGGGGCCATCTCGCAATTCGGATTCTGGCGCAGGCGGTTGTACAGCACGATGATGTGCAGGACATTCAGCAGCTGGCGTTTGTATTCGTGGATGCGCTTAATCTGGCTGTCAAAGATCGAATCCGGGTCCACGACCTCGTCGTAGGTTGCGCGCAGCCAGCCGGCAAATGCCACTTTGGCATCGCGCTTCGCCTTGCGAAATTGCTCGCGGAAGCCGGCGTCCTGCGCAAGTGGCAGAAGTTCGCGCAGTTTCCCAAGGTCGGTAATCCATGCCTCGCCAATCGTGGCGGTGATGAGCGCCGCCAGGGCTGGGTTTGCCTGCTGTAGCCAGCGCCTGGGCGTGACGCCGTTGGTCTTGTTGTTGAATCGCTGCGGATAGAGCTCGGCGAAGTCGCGCAGTACGTGGGTGCGCAGCAGGTCGGTGTGAATCGCTGCGACGCCGTTGGTGCTGTGTGAGCCCACCACTGCGAGGTGCGCCATGCGCACCCGCCGCACGTCGGTCTCCGCAATCAGGCTGACGCGCTGCACGCGCGCCTCGTCGCCGGGATACCTACGACGCACGTCATGCAGGAAGCGCTTGTTGATCTCGTAGACTATCTCCAGCTGTCTCGGGATGAGGACCTCGAACAGGCTGACCGGCCACTGCTCCAGCGCTTCGGGCAGCAGCGTGTGATTGGTGTAAGCGAGCGTGCGCAAGGTGATGTCCCATGCCTGCTCCCATGGCAGGTGGGCCTGATCGAGGAGGATTCGCATCAGTTCGGGGACGCACAGAGCCGGGTGCGTGTCGTTCATCTGCACCGCGACCAGGTCGGGCAACGAAAACCAGTTGACGTCCTTGCTCTTGAGCAGTCGCGCCATGATGTCCTGCAACGAGCAACTCACCAGGAAGTATTGTTGCAGGAAGCGCAGCGTGCGGCCCGCCTCGGTCGAGTCATCGGGGTAGAGGACGCGGGTGATGGATTCTGCGGCGACGTTGGCGATTACCGAGCCGGCGAAATCGCCCTGCGAGAACTCGGCGAAGTCGAAGGACTGCGGCGCTGCTGCCGCCCACAGACGCAGCGTGTTCACGCAGTTGGCGCCGTAGCCGACCACCGGGCGATCGTAGGCCATGCCCAGCAGGCGGGCGGGTCGGTTAGGGGTGAACTTCAGTTCGGAACCGCGCAGCTCGAAAGTCGCGTTCAGCGGGACCGAATACACCTTGGTGGGTCGTGGGATTTCCCAAGGATCGCGGTTGCGCAGCCAGTTGTCCGGCTGCTCGATCTGGGAGCCATCGCGAATCACTTGACGGAAGATGCCATACTCGTAGCGCAACCCGTAGCCAATCGCCGGGTATTGCAGGGTTGCCAGCGAATCGATGAAACAGGCGGCGAGACGCCCCAGTCCGCCATTGCCCAGGCCCGCATCTGGCTCTTCCTCGATCAGCGCCTCGAGATTCCAGCCCTGGTTTTGTAGCGCGTCCCGCACCAGTGGTTCGGCGGCGAGATTCATGATGTTGTTGCGCAGGGTCCTACCGAGCAGAAACTCCATGGACATGTAGTGGATGCGCTTGGGCAGGCTGCGCTCGCGCACGCGTGCGGTCTTGATCCAGCGGTGGGCGATCAGATCACGGATGAAGCGACTGGTAGCCTCGAACTCCTGCCGTGTGGTTGCGGCCGGCGGATCGACCACGTGCTGGCACAAAAGGTAACGCTCGGTCCACTGCTCCGCGTGATCGGCGAGCCCCAGCCGCTCGAGTCGCCGCATCATCGCCGGATTCACCGGGTCACGCAGTTCGAATGACGCCATCGGCGCCGGCTTCGGTACGCTCACGAATGCACCTCCGGCGTCGGACAAAATTGCACGACCCGCGGATTGATTCTAGCGTGAGGATTTGCCGAGCGGATGGAAAGAGGCGTTTATGCGGCTGGGAGGCAGCGGGCGGGGTAGCGAAACAAATCTGACACAATCGCAGAGGACGATTCCGCGATGGTGGTCGCCCGGAGTCTGCGTATGGCTGAACTGTCGTCAATCGATCATGAAGAGATCATCCGCCGCATCAGTCGCGATCTAGTCGATGGTTACGATGAAGAGCTGGAAATGGAGATCGAGGATCGCCACCCGCAAGCGGACGGCCAGTCCGCCCCCAAAGCGGAGAGCAGGGACGAGCGACTTCACTACTTCTCGCAGCTCTTTCGGCTGCAGGCTGAATTGGTGAAGCTGCAGGACTGGGTGGTCGCAACCCGACAACGGGTCGTCATCCTTTTCGAAGGGCGTGACGCCGCCGGCAAGGGGGGCGTCATCAAGCGCATCTCGCAAAGGCTGAATCCGCGCGTCTGCCGCGTCGTCGCGCTGCCGGCGCCCAACGACCGCGAGCGCACGCAGTGGTACTTCCAGCGCTACGTTCCGCACCTGCCCGGAGCGGGCGAAATCGTTCTCTTCGACCGCAGCTGGTACAACCGAGCGGGCGTGGAGCATGTGATGGGGTTCTGCACTGCGGCCGAGTACGAGGAATTCTTCCGCTCGGTGCCGGAGTTCGAGCGCATGCTGGTGCGCTCGGGCATCCGGCTGCTGAAGTATTGGTTCTCAATTACGGATGAGGAGCAGCACCTGAGGTTCCTGGGTCGTATCCATGATCCGCTCAAGCAATGGAAGCTGAGTCCGATGGACCTGGAGTCACGTCGCCGCTGGGAGGAATACACGATTGCAAAAGAGGTGATGCTGCAGCGCTCTCACATCCCCGAGGCGCGCTGGTGGGTGGTGCATGCGGTTGACAAGAAGCGTGCGCGGCTTAATTGCATCGATCACCTGTTGAAGCAGTTTCCCTATACCGAAGTGCACAAGGAGCCAATCGCGCTGCCCGAGCGCGAGCACCACGAGCACTATTCGCGCCAGGCAGTGCCCGCTGAGATGCTGGTACCAGAGGTCTACTAGTTCTTTCCGCGCCGGCGCCTTCCGGGTTACGCGCCAAATTTCGACGGCGCTCAATGAGATGATCCCGGCGCTGCGGGCATGAGCGGTCGGTAAAGACGTACATCGCCTCGGTGCTCGAGAGCCCCTCGCACCTGAGGTAGCGGCCGACGCAGAGCGGCTCGCAGGCGCATTGATCGGCGAGCATGGCCTTATAGTCCAGGACACCGCAGATCGTTCGGCTGACACGGATGTGATAGCGCGGTGCCTTCGGGCTCGTATACGGGTCGCCGGCGGCGCTAAGCCAGACTACGCCGACCCAGGATCGCGTGCCCCTTATTATCGAAGACAGTGATCACATCAGAGCGACCGACACGATGATCAAGGAGACGATCTAGCCACCCGTCGAGCCGCGGAAAGCTCCAGTGGTTCGGCGCCACCCACAGGGGCCGGGTCCAGGCCCGCGGAAGTGACGAGCTCATGCGTGTTGATGAACGGACCTTTCTGGTTCTGCGGCACGGGGCCCCGCCGCAGCTTGCGCCACAGGTCGAAGAGCGTCAGTGCGCCGGTGAGGGTGCCGAGGATGCCAAAGTACGCCCGCGTGCCGAACACACCCATGAGTGCACCGGTGATGACCGGTCCGAAGGCCGCTGCCATGCCGTTGATGAGAAGTAGCGCACTGCTCGCGGCGACCATCTGGGAGGGGTCGAGTTTGTCGTTGACGTGCGAGACCGAGAGCGAATAGAGCGTCAGCGCGGCGCCCGAGAACAGCGCCGCCAGCGTCAGGAAGACGATTCGCGGTAGCGGGCCGAACACCTCGATTGCAGCGGCCACGACGGTGGCGAGCAGACACATGCTCGCGATCACCGTGCGACGGTCCATGCGATCGGAGAGGCGCCCGACCGGATACTGGGTGAGCACGGCGGATAGGATACTGACCGCCATGAACGCAGCTACGCCGCGTGTGTCAAAACCCGAGAGCCGCGCATAGACCGGGCCCATGGAAAAGATAATGGAGGAGATCATGCCCGAGAACGCCACTGCCACCACGCCCAGCGGGGAGTTGTGGTACAGGTCGCGGAAACGCACCCGCTGCGGCAGGACAGGCCCGGCAACTTCCTGCGCAGAGGCGACGATCGGCACCATCGCGGCCGAGATCAGCGCGGAGACCAGCATGAACGGCTCGGTGGACTGTGGACTAGAAAGCACCAGCAGGAATTGCGCGCCGCCCAGCCCTACATACAGTACGAGCATGTAGATGGCGAGCAGCTGACCGCGGTTGGTCCTCGAGGCACGGTGATTGAGCCAGCTCTCCGCCACCACGTAGATGCCCGCGAAGCAGACACCCGAGAGCAAACGCATCAGCGCCCAGGGGGCCGGATGCACCCAGGACGCATGCACCAGCACTGCCACGGAGGCAAGAGCGGCGAGGGTGGCGAAGACGCGCACCGGTCCCACCCGCCGCAGTAGCCGCGGCGCGAGTCGCGTGCCGAGGAGATAACCCACGTAATAGCACGACATGATCATGCCGGTAATAGTTGTGGGGAACCCCTCGCTCGTCGCACGCACGCCGAGCAGCGTGCTCTGCAGCCCCGCGCCCAGCATGAGGATGCCCATGCCGAGCAGGAGCGGCCAGGTTGCAAGAATTGGGTTCACTGAGCGGATCGGGCGGTGTTTTGCCGGCGAGCGATGAACATCATATACGCTGCCGTGTCACGGGCAGTCACGGAAGCAGGACGGACCGCGTATGGTGCTGGGAAGCAGAAAACTGAGTGGCCCGTTACGGCCCCTGTTTCCGCATTGGTTTCCAAACCAGTATCGCCCAGCGTTATCTACCGAGCCCTATCCCAAGGCGGAAAGCAGCCAAGTGCTTCTACTGACATTCGCCGTGATTAGCGTTTTTTACGAGATAACGCTCCGGACAGTCCTTGACAGCCGTTGAGAAATAGATTGACGGTGTCGTGTGCCCACGCCTCGAGCTCTTTTGCTGTCATGGGGGAGCCCAGACCCATGCTGCGACGCTGCGGCAGGGCGACGACCATGTGCAAGAACTGCGCTGCCGCAAAGCGTCGAAGCTCGATGGTCAGCCGCGCATCTCGAAGCTCGCGCGCCAGCAGATCGCCAATCAAGGTCATCGCCTCTTGGGTCCCGGGTTCGTTGTAGACCGCGCGAACCAAATTGGGAAAGCGCACTGACTCGGCAATAATGAGGCGGTGCAAGGCAATCGCCTGAGGTTCGAGCGCCGCGTGCAGGATGATTCCGGCGAGGCGGCGTAGGATCTCCTCCAGCTTCGCGCCTTCGAGCAGTGGCACTTCGGGGGGCGGACGAATCTGCTCGATGATTCGATGGACGACCGCAGCGAACAACCCCGCCTTATCGTCGAAGCGGTGGTAGAAAGTGCGTTTGGAGATACCAGCATGCGCGGCCACCGCTTCGATGGATGTCGATCCGTAGCCCTCCGTCAGGAACAACCCGGTCGCGACTTCTAAGATTCGATCGCGCAACTGCAGCGCGGCAGCACGCGAGGGCCTGCCGCCATGGCGTGCTTTACGGTTCCGCTCGCGCCGGTGTGACTTACCAGCGGCGATAACCGAAGCCGCCCGACCGATAAGATCCCTGCCTCCCATAAGGACCATAGTAAGGCGGGCGTGATGGATAGTAACCACGCGGCTGCGCGTAGAAACGGGCCATCGGAGGAGCATAGGAGAGCGGTGGTCGGTAGTAGGCTTGTGGGTATCCAGGCGAGGCTGCGTAGTACGCCGGCGGCCGAACGTAGTAGTTGGGCGGTGCGTAGTTGCCGGGGGCGCCCCCGTAGTAGCCAGGACTTGGGGGGTACGGCGTCTGTGGGGCGGATGCCGCTGCGGCTGCGACGATCAGGGGCAGCGCGATGTGCCCCCATGCCCACGGGGCGAAGAGCAAAGGTCCGGCGGCTGCGGCTGGCCTGATCGGCAGACACACGATTGTGGCGGTTGCGACTGCGGCGAAAACCGTCTGCTTAAGTCTGGGCATAGCGTGCTCCTTGTGGCGACGTGAGACTCGTCGCAAGTCCACTGGGGACGGTACTCGGCCGCGCCAAGAAACGCAACGGTACCGTTCCGTTATAGCCGAGCCGGCTTGGCGCGCAAGAATCGAGGGGGCTTATTTCGCCCTGGGCTGCAAAGGTTATGGCGCAGTTAAGGCTACCGCCGCGCGATGACTGTCGCCCGCTTGGATCTTGAGCGCTATGAGGCGACCCTCACGGGACTCACAGGCTTTGGCAACCGGCGCTCCTCATTAGACCTGCGCCACGAGCTGCAACACATGTCGGGCGCGGGGGCCGCTAGAATGAATGCAAGGCCAAGTATGCGTTCGCGCTGCCTACCTCGTGCGTGGCAGCGCAAATCGTTTCCACCTGCGTGTTGCGCCGCTCCGGTCGTATCGCTCGCGTCAATTTCGCGCTCCCATTGCAAGAGCCGCAGCTGCCGCAAGCTTGTGTTTAGCCTGCCAGGGCGGACCGATCGATCGGCCCATCGCGTGCAGGAGAGCAGCGATATCTTCGCCGCTGAGCGCCAACGCTGCGTCGCGAAACACCCGCTCGCGGTCGTACCAATGCACGGCCCAGCCGCGCGCCTCGGCTGCATTGGCCAGGGCCTTCCGATACATGACTGAGTCTGCGACGTTCGCCGCGCGCGTGTCGGCGATCCGCTCTTGCGTCGTGGGTGGAAGCTGTGGGCACACGCGGATTGCGATGCTCGCTATCGGAACAGACACCGTCGCGGCCAGCGCCTCGAGGCTCGCGCGCGCGCCGCGCGCGGCTGACTCGCGCACGCGCTCGACGAGCGCGACGGCGTCGGCGAGCGACGTCGCCCGCGCCCACGGGCTGTTCAAGTAACGACCCACCGCCCACGACCCTTCGTGGTGATACGGGTGCGTCGGTAGACCGCGGGTGAGGTCGACCCGCCGGCGATCGAGGAGCTCACCCCCGGGCGCGACCGTGACGAGCACCGCCGAGTTACCGTGCTCGGCGACGCCGACGACCGCCGCATTCTGCACTCGCGCTTTCGCCATGTGCTCTTCCTCGCGACGCTAAGGATCGAGCGGTGCGTTGTGTGGAACCACGCTTCGGGCCCGACTAGAGGGTCCGATATTAAGTGACGTTATCTCGGGAAATCAGGACCTTAACTCCCCGTAGCTCGCAGCCAGTGGACGTTGCGACTGGGATTTTCGCTGTTATTTCAGCGACATAGTTAGTTTTGACGCCGGACTTAGAATCCGCGTGTCGATGGTTCGATTCCGCTCCCGGTCACCATTCAAAATGATGCGGACGTAACGCGCCGGCCTCGCTAGGATTGGCAAATCCCAGGAGCGTTTGCATGGACACAAAGCACGCACATCGATGCGCTGCCGCCGTAGCGGGGAGCATAGTGCTCTGCGCGCTGGCGGGCATCGCCGCGACCGATGCGCCGGCGGCGGGCGACACCCGGAGCGGCGCGAGCTTGTACCAACGGATGGCGCGCCTCGATGAGTACCTGATGCCCGATGTTAATGCCGAGATCATGCTCGCGCGCAGCGCGGCGCCGGCCGCGATTTCGGACAAGGCCACACTCCTCACTCTCAAACCGCATGGGTACGAGACTGCCGTGAATGGAACCAACGGATTCACCTGCCTTGTGGAGAGGTCGTGGATGTCGCCGCTCGACAGTCCGGAATTCTGGAATCCGAAGATCCGAGGACCCGTTTGCTACAATCCCGCTGCCTCGAAATCCATCCTCGCTTACACGTTGCGGCGGACGAAACTCGTACTGGCCGGGCACTCGAAGGCGCAGATGCTCGATGAGATTCGCGCCGCGGCAGCGCGCAAGGAACTGCCGTGGCCGGAGCCGGGCGCGATGTCATTCATGATGTCCAAGGATGGGTATCTCGGCGATGGGGAGGGTCACTGGCATTCCCACTTGATGTTTCACGTCCCGAAGACCGACGGAGCAAGCTGGGGAGCGAACCTTCGGGGCTCACCCGTGGTTCTCGATGATCGCGAAGTGCCGGAGCCCGAGACCATCTTCCTCGTCCCCGTAGCTCACTGGTCGGACGGAACAGCGGCGCCGATTATGTAGCGGACACGTTTTCCGTTACCGCTCTCTCAATCCGGGCTCGAGGGTTCGCGTCCTTTCCCCCCTTCCACCGGCATTCACCAGCAGAAATCAGGATTGGGCGCCGGCCGCGTCGATGGCGGGGCGCGGCCACGAAGGCCGTCTGCACATCAGTTTCCGATCCGCCGTCACCCAGCGTGAATCCACCTGCGTGTAGTGCACGGCCGGAGCCCTCTGCGATGGTTGCGCAGGCGTTCCTGCTCGACGGCTATGCTGAGCGGGCGCGCTGTTCCTCAAGCGATTCCCAGCGCGCGAACTTCTCCGGCAGTAGCTCTTCGAGCTCCGCAAGCCGTTTGCGGTCGCCCCGTAAACGCTCGCCGCCAAGTCGGTGATACTCCGGTTCACTCATGCGCGCGGTGAGCTCAGTCTGCTCGCGCTCTAGCGATTCGATTTCCTCCGGCAGGGCGGCCAGTTCGCGCTCCTCCTTATAGCTCAGGCGCGTGCGGCTCTTGAGGGAAGTCTCACCCGAAGAGCGCTCGCGCGCGGCATGGCGCGCAGGCGTCTGACCGGCCTCAGTTGCGCGGCCGACCGGCATCGGCGGCCGCTGCTGCAGGTAGTCGCTGTAACCGCCGGCGTACTCGCGCCATACCCCATTTCCCTCGGCGGCCAACGTTTGGGTGACGACATTGTCAAGAAAGCGCCGATCGTGACTCACCAGCAGCAGCGTACCCTTGTAGTCCTGCAGCCGCTCCTCGAGTAGCTCCAGGGATTCGATGTCGAGATCGTTCGTCGGCTCATCCAATATGACAAGGTTTGCAGGTTGCGCGAATAGGCGCGCGAGCAGGAGGCGGTTTCGCTCGCCGCCCGAGAGCATGCTGATCGGGGACTTCGCGCGTTGTGCGGGGAACAAGAACTCCCCCAGATAGCTCACGATGTGCTTGCGCTCGCTGCCGAGCTGCACCCAGTCTGAGCCGGGACTGATGGCCTCGGCGAGGGTCGCGCTCGGATCGAGTTGGGCTCGCAGCTGATCGAAGTAAGCGATGTTTAGGCGCGTTCCGAGGCGTACCGTGCCGGCGTCCGGGGCAAAGTCGCCAAGAATGAGACGGATCAGAGTCGACTTTCCCGCGCCGTTCGGGCCGATGAGGCCGATGCGATCGCCACGCATGATCCGCATCGAGAGACCTTCGATAAGCGGTTGGGCCGCGAAGCGCTTGCTCACCCTATCGAACTCGGCCACCAGATCGCCTGAGCGCTCACCCGCCTCGAGAGTAAGGTGAATGTTTCCGAGCCGGTCGCGTCGCGTAGCGCGCTCAATACGCAATTGCTCGAGACGGCGTATGCGTCCTTCGTTGCGCGTTCGGCGCGCCTCGACGCCTTTGCGGATCCAGACCTCCTCCTGCTGCCAGAACTTCTCGAAACGGCGCCGCGCGGTGTCCTCAGCCGCGAGCTCCTCGTCCTTGCGCTGCTCATAGGCCGCGAAGCTGCCGGGGTAGGAGCGCAGTACACCGCGGTCCAGTTCGATGATGCGGGTGGTGATGCGATCGAGGAAGGCGCGATCGTGTGTGATGACCATGGCAGCGGGCACCTTAAGCAACAGCTCCTCGAGGCGTTCGATGGCTTCGATGTCGAGATGATTGGTGGGCTCATCGAGCAGCAGCAGATCAGGCTGTAGCGCGAGCGCCAGAGCCAGCGCAGCACGCTTGCGCTCTCCACCCGAACAACCCGTCGGCGAAATGACGCCGGTCCCGGTAAGACCGAGGCGGTGCAGGAATTCCTCGAGGCGCGACTCCAGGCGCCAGTGCTCGCGCTCATCGGCTGGCGCCCCATCGCTCCAGGTCGCGCATTGCTTGGCTCGCAGCAGCAGACTGTCTTGCAGAGTCTCTGCCGGGGGGAGCTGCGGTTCTTGTTCGACGAGCCCAAGGCGTAAGCCCTCGCGTCGTTGCAGCTCGCCGTCATCCAACGGGGTGAGACCTGCGAGCACGCCAAACAGTGTCGACTTACCGGTGCCGTTGCGACCGATGAGCCCGAGTCGCTCGCCGACGTGTACCGTGAGTTGCGCGTCATCAAGGAGCGGCCGCTCGCCGAGGGCGATATGCGCATTGAGCAGTGTGATCAGAGACATAGGCGCTTTGTGCGGATAGGAGGTTCGGTGGCAAAGTCTACGTAGCTCGCGCGCTCCTTGGAACAGAGTGCCGTTCGGCCGTCGGGCCGCAGTCCGAGTCTCGATCGAGACTCGAGACGCAGCGGAAACTGCCTCAGCTGCGCCACGGAAGAACGATCGCATCTCCGCGAAGGCCGGGTGGCGGTAGTATGGCGGCTTCGAGAACCCTCAGCTTACGGGAGATACCGCCGTGCCCTGCACAGGATCAGTTCGTGCCACGTGGCTTCTGACGCTGCTCGCCGTTGCCCTGAGCGCGGTGGCGGCAGAAGCCCAAGATCCGCTCGCCGCGGCGATTGCCAGTCCCTCGCGCACTCCGAAATTCACCGCGCGCGACCCGTATCGCCATCCGCTCGAAACGCTGCGATTCTTTGGAGTGCGGCCGAACCAGGCCGTGGTCGAGATCTGGCCCGGCCGCGGCTGGTACATGGAAATCCTGGCGCCGTACCTGCGTGAGCAGGGCAAGTACTACGCTGCCATTGAGGCTCCCGATGTACCGGGCGCAGCGAAGGAGGCCAAGGACAATGCGACCGTGCTGCGCAAAAAGATCGCGGACGATCCGACTCACCTTGGCAAGGTGATCGTCACCGAATTGCATCCGCCGCAGCTTACCGAGATCTGCCCGCCTGGAACCGCCGATGTGGTGCTGACATTCCGAAATGTGCATAACTGGTTAGCAACGGGCGATCAGCAGGCGCAGTTCAACGCGTTCTTCACGGCTCTGAAGCCGGGTGGCGTGCTCGGTGTGGTCGAGCACCGCGCGAAGCCGGGGACCAGTCTCGAGGAGATGCGTAAGTCCGGTTACATGGACGAGGACTACATCAAGAAATTGGCGGCGACCGCGGGCTTCCGCTTCGACGCAGAATCGCCCGTCAACGACAACCCGAAGGACACCAAGGACTATCCGGAAGGGGTGTGGACCCTGCCCCCGACGCTCGCGCTCGGTGACAAGGATCGCGACAAGTATCTGGCAATCGGCGAGTCGGATCGGATGACCCTAAGATTCGTGAAGCCGAGCAGGTAAGCCGACCGGTTCCAATCCACGGTCACCCGACGGTACCTGCCGTCACTTGCTGGGGCACTCCAAAGCTCAGTGGCTGTCTGGGCTGACGATCAGTGCGTCAATCTGTGTCGGCATCCTCAAGCCTCAGCGCGGAAGAGGGAGGCTTCACGGCCGCCGCGCGCCCCGTTCGTGTCCGAATGGCCTCCTCAAGGACCACCGCATGATTCATTTTCTTGTCCCTGGCGGCGTACAGAAGCGTCACGCGCTGGCGGGCGCTCGCCAAGTGCATCCAGCAACGGTGCCTGAGTGCCGAGCTCCACAAGGTATCGGTCACGAAACGCGGACCAGCGTCCCGGTTCGGGCGCGAACCATTCTCGCAATTGGGTAGTGGGCGCGATATCACGCAACCACTCGTCGAGGGCCGCACTCTCCTTTTTGATTCCGCGTGGCCAGAGGCGATCCACAAGTACGCGATAGCCGTCGCGGCGCACCGGGCTCTCGTAGATTCGTTTGATGCAGACATCAACATCAGAAGCAGGCACAAGCTTCGCCTCGGGTCCACGAAGACGGTCGTTACCCGCTGGCCTGTTCACACAGTCACCCCAAACGGTTCATGTCGATATTAAGCAAGCGTTGAGCCATGTGAGACTAGCGCCGACTCGGGCTAGCCAGAAGTCGGGCCACGCGCCTCAAATACTATCTGTGCAAGATCTCGACCGATGAGCCGGGTCAGTAGGCAGATTCACGGGAAAGTCGGAGAAGACGATTTTTAACAGCATTTCAATTGGTTAGCGGTTTAAAATCCCGGACCGAAGAACCGCGCGTCGGCGCTTCGATTCCGCCGAGCGCCACAACAAATGAGTCGCTTGACCGAAATGGCACGAACGCAGTTGCCCAATACAACACCAGGCTGCGCAACGAGCACCGGACATCCTGCTGGGTGCGTTTGTGTCCGAGGATATCTCTGACCCTGCCGGCGGCCGCGCGCATGAGCCGCCGCCAGCGCAGCGCGCGTGCGCGCGCCATGCGGTTGGCGAATGCCTTGGCGCTCCTCGCCTGTGCAAGGGGCGCTCACGCCGAAGAGCTCGCGGTATTCGCCGGTGCCACCGACACGGATGATCACACCTCCGCCACGTACTCCTGGCAGATTGAGTACCGTCAGCAGCTGCGTCCGCACTTTGACCTTTCCATGGCCTACCTGAACGAGGGCCACCTGCTCGGTCATCACCGCGATGGTGCGACCGTGCAATTCTGGGCAGTGAGTCCGAGCTGGCACGGCCTGGATATGGCCCTCGGCCTCGGACCTTATTTCTACTTCGACACGCAGACGGCCGACTCTGCGCCGGGCTTCCACGACTACCACAGCGTCGGTGAACTTCTGACGGCATCGCTTAGCTACCACTGGGACTCGGATTGGGTTGCACGGCTGAACCTGAGCGAAGTCCATGCGCCCGGCAACGTCAACACCCGCATGCTGGTGCTGGGCGTGGGTCACAGCCTCAATCCTCTGCTGGATAAGCTCGGTGACAGCTTTGCCCGCGGCGCTGCGGCGAGCAACGAACTCGGCTTCTTCGTCGGCCAGACGATAGTCAACAGCGACGTCTCGCAGCGCTCACGCGCCTTCGGCGTCGAATACCGCCGCGGACTGAGCGAAAATCTGGAGCTGTCCGCGGAGTGGCTAAACGAGGCAGACGGACGCGCCAGCCACAACGGCCTGGTGGGCGAGGTCTGGCTCGTCGACCCGATTTTATACCATCGGGCCACGGTCGGGATCGGGGCCGGCCCATACGTTGCTCTACAAAAGCGCGAGAGCGCGGACGGGGAGACGGGCGCGCCCATCGAAGGGATGGTGTCGCTGTCGGTAAGCTGGCGCTTTACGCGCTCACTCCTCGTGCGCGCGGTCTGGGATCGTGGTGTAACCTCCGATGATCAGGATCGCGACGTCCTAACCCTCGGCCTCAGCTGGCGCTGGTGAAGGTAGCGGCAGTGGCAGCCTGCGATGGGCAACATGCCTTCGACCGATGGTTGATCAAGCCTCGGTGCTGCGTGAGGTGGGCGCGTTAGCGTGGCTTGGGCAACCCTCTCTGGCGGTAAACTAGAATCCATCAGGGGAGTCGATCGCCCGAATCTTGAATGCTGCGGGACGCGAAGGCTGTAGCGACTCCGCGTCGGCTCAGATGGAGCGGAGAGAACCATGCGACACTGGTGGGTCAACCACAAGCAGACCTTCAAGCAGGAGATCGAGGGCAGTTATCTCTGGTCGCCGAAGAAGAATAAGAATGGGGCGAAGAATGTCTCATATGAGAATATGACCCGAGCCGTCCCGGGGGACATCGTGTTTTCATATGCGGACGGCCGGATCGGGGCCGTCGGCATCGTTATCGACCGCGTGCGAACAGCGTTCACGCCTGCAGAGTTCGTACACGCCGCGGAACAGGGGCAGGCCGATGCAGGTGGTCTGTTACCAGTGCGGTTTGAGGCGCTATCGCGTCCGCTCATCCCAAAGAATCACATGAAGGTGATCGCGACGGTGCTTCCTCGTGCGCACTCTCCGCTTCGCGCCAACGGTAATAGCAACCAGGGCATCTATCTAGCGGAGATACCGCCGAGTATGGCCACCGTCATACAGGGTCTGCTTGAGGAGCAACTGCATAAAATCCAAGAGGAGATTGCGGTCGAGATGGATGAGCAGCTGACGGACTCGGCCATGGAGGAGGAGATTTGGCAGCGCAGCAACCTCGGACCGCGCGAAAAGCGCCAACTCATCAGTGCTCGGATCGGTCAGGGAATCTTCAGGGAAAATGTTGAACGCATCGAGAAGGCTTGTCGGGTGACTGGCGTGCTCGATCGCCGGCATCTTCGCGCAAGTCATATCAAGCCGTGGAAGATTTCTGACGATCGGGAAAAGATCGATGCCTTTAATGGTCTGCTTCTCTCGCCGCACATTGCCCATCTGTTTGATCGTGGGCACATCTCATTTTCGAACGACGGCCGGATGCTGATCTCAGACCATCTGAACCCGACCGTGTTGAGGGCTTGGGGACTGGACAAGACCCGAGCCCCTCAACCTTTCCGACCAGAACAGTGGGTGTACTTGGAGTTTCATCGCCAACGTATTTTCGAGAAAATCTCACACGGAAGAAGAACGTAGTCCGCGAAGTTGACTGCCCGGCAAGATCGGACTAAGTCGGTAAGGCTCAAAAAATTCCGATCGTCTTCGTCGTCGCGTCAAAGACTGCGATGCAATGATCATCCTGCGTGGAGACCAGCCAGTGGGCGCCGAGATGGCTTTGCTGCGTGACGTGGCCGCCTGGAGGGAGCGTAGCGTAGAGCGTCCTGGCGCCCGTGCCGGTCAACCAATAGAACTTTACGTCCTCGTCGCTACGGTTGACGATGGTCAGCTCGGCCGGCGGTTGCGTGGGTCGCGAGGGGAAATCAGACTCATGTGTGCAGCGCTGCGCCTCCGCCAAGTCGCCACAGCTTTCGATACCTCCCGCTGCATGAATCGCGCAGGCGACTGAGTAGCCGCCCGGCCCCACTTGGGAAGCTGCAGCGGGTTGTGCGGGCTGCCGAGGATCAGTGTGCAGATGGGGATGGCGCGCAGGCACGCTTGCAGGTGCGGCGGTGAGCGCACTTGCAGCGATAGGTGCGCGCAAGGTCTGCTTCTTCCACACCCCCACCACCCCGATCAGTGCGATGAGAGCGACGCCAACCAGTGTGAGCGCGAATCCGGAGTTTGCTGGCAGGCTTGTGGTTGAACCGCGCAGTTGAGAGGGCTGCGCCCCTCCTCGATTGCTGCCCGCGGCAGAATTGGCGCCACTGGCCGTCGGCGGATCCGCCAAATAGTCCTTAAGCCAGTCGGCCGTGTCGGCGTCAAGCAAAATCGAGCCATCGGGCTTTCTCTTCTTGCTAGCGCTTTGATCCAAAGAGGCGGTCCAAATCGCGACCGATTTGAGTCCCAGCCACATGCGAAGCGGGCCTCTGAACGCATCGATGTCCTGGATCTTGTCAAAACGAAAGGTGGTCGAGCTCTGGAAGATGACGCCAGCGTTAACGCTGAGACTTTTGTCCGTTAGTACGAACGAAAACCATTTGTAGCGCAGAACGGCGTTGACTACGAGCATGACGGCGGACAGATAGAGGAGCATCGCCACTGCGCCGCCGGAGATCTTTCCGCAGAGGAGGCCACTGCATCTGGCGTTAGGGGCGCTGGCCGCCAGTTGGGCCAGAGCTCCAATCAGAATCATTAATATCGCCACGCCGAAAGAGCGCAGCAGCAAATACCAAAGCGCGTTGGGGGGAAGTCCCTGCCTCGAATTCAGCGGAATCATCGCTCACCCTACCATTGGTAAATTCGGTGCCGTAGTGATCACCGAGTGAGCCCCTGCCCGCTATGTCTTCCGTCACATTCTTAGTCGTGCGACCCCGACGGCAGGGGGCGGCTCAGGAATTACACAGGGTTCCCGCCCCTGGGCCACCGGTTCGATTCTGCCCCTCGCCGCCACCTCCGAGCCGGTGCATCTTCGGGTGGTCACGTGGGAGAAGGGATCGACGCCTGTGCCGGCGATGCCGTAAATCGAAACCGTCGCAGCCCGAGCTCGATCACATCCCCGTCAGCGAGCCGCGCGTGCCGTATGCGCTGACGGTTCACGGTCACACCATTGACGCTACGTATGTCCTCGATAAATGCCCCCTTGGGCCCGATCGTCACGACGGCGTGCCGACGGCTGACCGAGGAGTCCTTAAGACACAGATCACTCTCGGGTGCCCGGCCAATCGTCGTGTGGTGGCCTAGCGGCAGCGCGGGTGCATCGCTATCGTCGAGCGGAATGAGCGTCGCGCCATCGGCCGGCAACTCGAGCGTCTCGGAAGGCGGAGTGTTGGTTCCACGTTCGATACCGACTTTGATCCGACTCAACACCTGGGCGCTGGTGCTCGCATAACGCTCGAGCCGTCGTAGCTGCAATTCCCGTTCGTCCAGTGCGCCGCGCGTCCACTCGAGGTCCAGCGCGAGTTTCTCTTGCGCAGCACCCAGAGCGACCGCCCGCTCGGTCTCGCGTTGCAGTTCGCTGCGAACGCGCGCGAGCTCGTTTTCGACCGGGCGTCGCGACGCCGCGGCCTGCTCGGCTAACGCTTTGGCCTCGGCGAGTTCCGTTTGTAAGTTCGCGAGGCTTTCGGACTGGTGGGCGGCTTCGCGCTCCAAATGGGCCAGCTGCTCCTCCCGCGCCGCGCGCTGCTCGAGCTGCGTGTGAAGCGCCGTCTCGCTCGCCTGGGCGGACGCTGATTGGTCGGTGGCACGGTGTGTCGCCGCCTGTACCTCGACTTCCAGTGCACAGGCGCGGGTCCGCTCGTCCGCAAGCTCGCGTTCCCGGGCTTCGAGCAGCGCGCTCGCGCGTTTCGTGGCCTCAGCCTGCACTTGCAGCGCCTGGCTCAAGTTGGTCGCGAGGGCGTCCAGTTCCGCCGCCCGCGCCGCATGCGCCGTATCACTCGCTTGCACGGCGCGCAGCGTCTCCTCCAGCGCCGTGCGCGCGGCATGCGACGCCGCGAGTTGCGCTTCGCGGTCCGCCACAGACTCTGTGCTGCGCTGGTGGCGTTCCTCGAGTGACATGATCTCGGTGGCCAGCGTCTCGCCGTGAACCCGTAGCGTCTGCGCGCTGATGGCATAGGTTTGCTGCTCGCGCGCACGGCTCGCGGCGGACTCCTCGAGCGCCGCGGACTGAGCGGTGCGATCTGCCTCAAGGCGCGCGATGGTCGCGTCGCGTTTGGCAAGCTCGGCGTGTGCTTTATCGATGGAAGCGGCGAAGTCCGCGCGCTCACCTTCGACCCGTGCCAGTAGCGCACGCGCAGCGGTGAGCTCAGCGTCTAGCTCGTGCCACACATCTTCCCACACATTGCGCTTCCACTCGTTTGATTGCGCATTCTCGACAAAGCACGCGATGCGCATGGCTAGTGCGTCGCGCTCCCGCGCGAAACCGGTGGCGGTGGTCTGTTGTGCTTCATTCTCCTGCTGAATGACTGCTATGCGCTCAGCGCGTTGCGCGAGTTCGCTCTCGGCGGCGGCGAGCTGCGCGCGCAGGCTCGCGAGCTCACTCTCGACCTGGGTCATCTGGTTTGAGCGCTCATCCAGCGCCCGCTCAAGCTCGGCCTGACGCTGCCGTATCTCCTGGTGTTCGCGCGCCTTCGCGGCGAGGGATTCGTGCGTTCCTGCGAGCTCTGTCGTGGCGGCGCCAAGACGCTCGGCGGCACTTGCGAGCTCCTGTCGCGTGTCTTCGAGCTCGGTTTGCAACTGTGCGGCGCGAGACTCCGCGGCCTGGGCCGCGGCACGGTTGTCGAGCGCGAGGCGCTCGCCGTCGTTGGCGCGACACAGGGCAGTGTATAGCGCTTTTTGCCCGACCTCGAGCTCGAGCGCGAGATTGTCGGCTCGCGCCTGGGCGGCGGTGTTCGCTGCTCGCAGTTCCGCAAGAACGCGCTCGTGGCTGAGCGCGCGCACCTCTTGCGCGGCGATCCACGCCTCGATATCCCGCAGCGTTTCGGCCGGAGGTAGTTCCGCCAGTGGTTTTGAGCGGCTTTCTTCCCGGGCCGTCTCCGATCCTCTCGACCCGGTTAGTTCGCCGCCTGCGTTGCCAGCGAGAAGTTTAGCCTCGTACGAGGCGACATCGAGCGTAGGTAGTTCGTCGGTATTTTCGAGGTCCGCTTGGGCCTCGTCTGGGCGCTTAACTTGCCGCACCATAGTGACTTTCCGGTTGTTCTTGTTCTTATGCAGGCCGCCCCACCTTTCCCGAGTCGCCGCTGCAATGACTCCGGGTGCGGGTAAGGTTCCTGATCGCCCTCAGGCCAAGGGTGCTCCCCAGCAGGACGGGCCGTCAACTGGCTGCCGCAACATATTGTGTAACCGAGCGCTGAGTAATGGCATGCGGGGCTTCTTCAAGGTCAAAGAGCCGACGGCACCCTGGTTACCCCGCGGTTTTGCACCCCATCATCACTCAGCGCAATCCACAAGCGTCGATCCGAAAGCGGCCGCCTAAGTACTTGGAGTGGAATGAGGGGTTGTTCGGTTCCGCCGCTGGAAGGGCGGCTCCCGATAGCGGACCGCGGACCACTTGCGTCGCACGGCCGCAGGAACGGCCTGGCTTCAGTGAGAGCTTGCCACGGTCGGGGTAGATGTTTTGGCGCCTACGACTGAAGATTTGGCGACCAGACTACTCGCGTAATGCCCGCACAGTCTTAATCGGTACGACTTCTTTCTCTACGGTGCGCGCTGCACTCGTGTTGCCCAGCTGTTCGATGAATTGCACGTCCGCTTGTTCAACGCACTTAAAAGGACGCGCGCTTCGTCCTGCGCGCACCTGGGGGATAAATCGCGATGAGACGTCTTTCGCTCGTGAGCCGCTTGGCTCTGTGCGTCCCGCTCACAGCGTTCGCTCAAGATGAGGGTGGATACTGGTACCTGAGTCCCTACTTTGGCGGCATTACCCCGGACAAGCCGTGGGGCGGTAGAGGGAGTACGGCTCTGTACGGGCTCGACATCGGGTCGAGCTTCTCCCCGGTCTGGAGCGCCGAACTTGATCTGAACGGCGCGCGCTTGAGTGACCGGCTCGGCTCAGGACATACCGGCCTCTATGGCGGCGCGCTCGATCTGTTGCGGGTCTTCAACGGCAGTGGAGATTTCGCGCCCTACCTGTCGATCGGAGCCGGAGTGACACACCTGGCGCCTGCCTCGGACACGGGGCTGGAGAGCCGGACGGAGTTCATGGCGCAACCAGGCCTGGGCGCCATCATTAAGGTGTGGGGGAGCACTCATGGTTCAGGCACCTGGGCGTTGCGCCCCGACATCAAGGCGCGTTCGACTCACGGTTGGGCTCATGCTCCGGGTAATCCTGTCGACGTTCTATACACGCTGGGGTTGACCTTTTCGTTCGGACAAGTCAGCCCCGTCTCTGCGGCTACGGCGGTTCCACCTTTGAATTCGGCAGATCGTGTATCTGCGCCGGTTTCAGGTCTTTGAAATCGAGCAGGCATAACGGCGTGTTTTCGCCGGCAGCCGATACGGCTACGACCGCGGTGCGACGCTGCGTGCCGTGGTGCCGCCGCGAGTGAACTCGAACGTCAATAACCACTCACGAGAGTCTTGAGTGTTTGATGCAACGAATTTCCATTTTCTCGAAGCGTCTCTAGCCAAGCGGGCGAAGTACCCGCTTGGACCCGGATTTTGCAGGAGCGCGTCGATAACATTGCCTGAACGATCGACGATCACACGCACCACGACCTTGATATGGCCCTGAATTGTCTCGCGTGCGCTGCGAGGAACGGCGGGGATCTCTTCATGGACTACGGCGGCTGAAGCCTCTGCCGACAGTTGTCCGGATTTATTCAGCGAGGGGGAAACAGGGCGCGAAGGCGCTGCGTTACCCCGCGTAGACCTTGCGCGGGACGAGGGAGCAGAGATCTCGGGAGGCGGTGGCAAAGACGTCGCGGCGCTCTGCGAAGCGGCCGCGGAGGGAGCGGCAGCTTGTTGCGCGGAAGTTTGAGAATCACCTGGAGCGGACTGTTGCGAGTTTGGATGGCTTCGAAACAGGCGCAAGCCAGCCCAGGCAGCCGCCAATACAATGAGGACCGCCGCGATCGCCGGCATCGAGACGCGCGCTCTGGGCGAGGCTGGTGCAGCAGCGGCTCGGCCCGAAGCTTCGCGAACGACCGGTGGAGGAACGGAAACCACGGAGCTTGGGGGCGGCAGTTTGAGCAGGGCTGCGAGGTCTGTGGCCGTGGGACGGTTGGCGGGGTCCGGACTCAGGCATCGCTGAACGACGTCCGCGAATGCTGGAGGAAGAGTCGCAGGCCAGCTCGCAATCTCGAATCGTTCGTTCTGCCACACGGGTGGGTGCTGGGTGAGAGCCTCGACTGTGGTGACACCGAGACCCCAGATGTCACCGGCCGCGCAAACCGTGCCGTTTCTTGCTTCGGGAGGATCGTACAAGGAAAACTTGGCGATCTGTGCCGTGGACTCGCCCACGGGACGGATGGTGTCGCTCGCTAGCTTCAGCTGATCATTGACGACCAGAAAGTTTCGCGGCTTCAGCTGGCCCTGCACTAAATTTCTGCGATGAAGGAAAGCCAAGGCATCGAGGGTGGGAAGCAGCATCTCCCGAACTTCGTTGGGAGTAAGGGCCCGTTGCGGAAGGATCTGAGCGAGAGTCTCTTCCGCGTATTCCATCACGACGAACAGAAATTGCTCGCCTCCGAATTGCCAATAACCGCTGTCGAGAAGCCGAATCAGGTGAGGGTGGGAGAGGGCGGCCGCCGACCTCCAGAGCGCGAGCTGTACCTCCGCTGACGCGCGATCAGCCGGGATAATCTTGATCGCGGCATTGTTAGGGCCTTGAGACGGATGGTCGGTGAGGAATACCGCGCTGTGGTCTGAGCCATTCAGGAAGCGGCGCAAGGGGAAGACTCCCTTTACAACCTCGCCTTCCCACTTCGTCCGGACTTCGGTCATGCGTCTCTTCTCGCCTCCACGCTCAGGCGGCCCGAACAGCTTCCAAGATGTCGGTAAGATACCACTGCTGGGGCAGATGCAGAGTCCCTGCCTGTCGCTATTGAATGTCTAGCCACTCGATTTTCAGTGTACGAATCGGTTATCGACGCCCTATGATTCGCGCCTGCTGTCGATTTATGCGCTCAGGAGGATGCCCATGAAAGTCGAAGGCAGTTGCCACTGCGGACAAATTACCTTTGAAGCCGAGATCGATCCGGACGCTGTGCGGATTTGTCACTGCACTGATTGCCAGACGCTCACTGGCTCCGCCTATCGAGTCAATGTACAAACGCCCGCAGCCGGTTTCGCTCTGCGATCCGGAACTCCCAGGATTTACATCAAAACGGCTGAAAGCGGCAACAAGCGCGCGCACGCCTTCTGCCCCAACTGCGGCACACCGATATACGCGACCGATCCGCATGAACCACGGGCATACGGCATCCGTGTTGGTACGCTCAAGCAACGCGCCCAATTACGGCCGACGGGCCAAATCTGGTTCCGCTCCGCGCTGCCCTGGGTGACGGACATTCGCGACGTCTCGCAAACCGAGCGGCAGTGAACGCGATCCGATATTGAGCCCAAGCTCGCTCACCACTATCAGCATCAAGTTTTCATCACATCGTCCTGTGCGATACCTCGGTCACTCCGTGAGGGACCTCCTCATGGCGGCGCTACTCCTCGGCCTCGGGGACGCTCCCTGTCACGCCGTGCCTGTTGCCTGGACCACGCCAGTCTCTCCGTTCAAGATCTCCGGCAATCTCTACTACGTCGGTTCTCAGGATCTGGCTGCTTACCTGATCGTTACGCCTCAAGGCGATATCCTGATCAATGCGAACTTGGAATCTTCGCCGCGGCAAATTCGCAGCAGTATCGAGGCACTTGGTTTTCGCTGGACAGACACAAAGATACTTCTCAATAGCCAAGCACATTACGATCACGTTGCCGGAGCGCCCCAAGTCCTCCGGGAAACCGGAGCGAAGCAGATGGTCATGGATGGCGACGTTGGCGTCATCGAGAGCGGCGGGCTGACTGACTTCGATTCCACCCTACCGCACTTTTCTGCGTCCCGTGTCGATCGCGTTTTGCATGACGGGGACACCGTTACCCTTGGCGGCACTACGCTTACTGCTCACAAGACAGCTGGCCATACCCGAGGTTGCACTACCTGGGCGATGCAGACGCATGCGCAGGGCCGAACCCTCAATGTCGTCATTGTCGGGGGATGGGCGGCGAATCCTGGTGTGCTCCTCGTCCCGAGCCACGGAAAGCCCGCAGCTTATCCGGGCATTACCACTGATTTCGAGCACACTTTCGCCATCCTGAAAGCGTTGCCTTGCGACATCTTCCTGGGCGCGCATGGAGCCTACTTCGACTTTGTCGCCAAACTCGATCGCCTACCCAAGGAGGGCTCTTCTGTCTGGGTCGATCCCGGTGGCTATCGCGACGCGGTGAATGAGGCCGCACGTACCTACGGCGCTGAACTTGCGCGGCAACAGGCCAGTAATTGATTTGAAATACAGATCCGGCAAGTGCGCTGAAAACCTCCGCTGATCGAAGAATTGGCGCTGTTCATCCGGCGGCGGATTCTTAGTGCTCTTCCAGACTCTGTACTTGGGAATTCACGTCCGTCGCGATCTTGGCGGGGTCAGCGCCCGTCGAAGGATAGGCATGCGACCACAGCACCGAGCCGTCGGCTACCGCCACAATTTTCACGATCAGGCTCGGCGGCGCCGACTGGCTGTCAATAGCTCCAAAGAGAACATAGTTCGAGTGATGAGCACGGCCACTCTCGGCAGCCGCAGACGAATCGAGGGACGCGAGCGGTTCGTTCAGCGAGTCCACGTGTCCGTGATGGGAGATCGCAAGTTTCCCGTACATCTGCGCAAACGCGGAGTCCGCAAGTTTTTGTGCGGCTGGATCGTCGGAAGGTGCACCGAATGGTATCGCCAGTAGCGTACTGTGCACGGTGAGTTTCGCGCCGGCTTGCTCGGTGAACTCTCGTGCGATTTGCGCGCCCAGTTTTGTGACGGCCGCCGCGGTTTCATTGTCTTGATAGTTAGCCGCCGCCGTCTTGGCATCGCCCTTGGCAGGTGAGGGCGCAGTTCTCTCGCGATGCTCGTCCGATGAGCTGCAGCCTCGAGACAGCAGAGCTATGAAGAGCCACACGCCAGCCAAAATCCGCACCCATCTTGGGAAGCGGTTGAAAAGCATCCAAGCTGCATGGAATGCCCATCCAAGCACTTGAACCCAAAATCTTATCCTCTGTCCCGGCTCCTCCCGCGGGAATTCCGGGTACGCGGGTGTCGGCGTCGGAGAGGGGATCCTAATCGGCGGAT
Organism: uncultured Pseudomonadota bacterium; assembly: GCA_963850955.1. GTDB lineage: Bacteria > Pseudomonadota > Gammaproteobacteria > Steroidobacterales > Steroidobacteraceae > 13-2-20CM-66-19. The sequence goes on along the minus strand of CAWKMW010000004.1, from coordinate 349,627 downwards.
GCTGATCCGGCGTCTTTTTGCGCGTCGGTGGTTCCAAGGGGGCGCCCGAGACAAGTCGTCGACACAATGCCTCAAGCGCAGGCGTGGGTTGCCCACCGGGGAGCCGCATCCATTGGACCGTGAGAAATTTATCCGGGACACGCGCGCCAGCCTCGGCGGTGCTGTCTATGACCACAGGCAAGAGAAAGGTGTGATCGTCGGCCATGTCGAGCGTCCTCTCGACAGCCAGCCGCCACTCCCTGCGGAAGTAGCCTTCGGGGCGCACTTCGGTTTGGGCAGAGATGAGTGGCATAAAAAAATCACATTCGCGAATTTGGCGACGGATCTTCTGGTCCCACACGTCCCCTCCGTCCAGGCCGCTTTCGTCGTACCAGACTTCAAGTCCGTAGGTCGGCAGCGCGTCCCTAATGGTTTGCGCCGCTTTGCGATCCTCGGAGGCATAGCTCAAGAACACCGTCAGTCGCGGGCGATTGGGGTCGGAGGCGGTAGCCATGATGGGGCGAACGATCCAAGTTCGCCGTCATAGAGTCAACAGCGAGTGAGCGCTGGCGCAGCGCGGGATGCGCGTCGGTGAGGTGGGCAGCCTGTGAATGGAGGTCCTCAGATTATCGTCGCCTTGGTGGGGCGCCTGGCCGGTCTTCGGCTCGCTGTCTGCAGCGAATTGCTCAGCTTTTCGGCTGGCGTACTCAGCACGATCCGCGCCGCTTGACGCCAATGACTACACGTGTAAACTTGCATGGACTACAGCTGTAGTCGAGAGGGTAAATGCCCAAGCCCATCGCCATCAGTGAGGCCGAGTCCTTGGTCATGGACGTGTTGTGGCACGTCGGTGGGCCTACTAGCAGCGAAGATGTCGTCAAGGCTCTATCCAAGCAGCAGTGGCAAGAGAGCACGGTGAAGACTCTGCTGGGCCGGCTCTTAAGGAAAGGGGCGATTAAGGCGAGCAGGGATCAGCGTCGCTACCTCTATGTGCCGGTGCTGACGCGCGAACAATGGCTGTCTTTCGAGAGCACGCGCCTGCTGGAACGCCTGTTTGGCGGGAGGGTTGCGCCGTTGGTGGCGCACTTTGGCCAGCACCATCGGCTGACTAAGCAGGATATCGCCGATCTTAAACAGTTGATCGCGGAGATGAACGATGACGGGTGAAGCCACGGCGCTGCTGCTGGCGGCGACCTTCGCGTCCTCGGTCACGGTCGCCCTGGTATTGCTGCTGCGAAGCGCGCTGCGGCGCTGCTTTGGCGCGCCGGTCGCGTACGGTGCCTGGGTGACGGTGCCGTTGGGGGTGATAGTGATAGTGCTTCCCGCGGCGAGCGAGCGCGCGGGTCTCACCCTGATCGGCGGCCGCCTATTCGACCTTTCTCGTGACTGGGCTGCTGCACTTTGGACCTCTGCGCCCGAACTGCCTGGGGTGGTATGGATCTGGCCTAGCGGAGCACTTCTCGCCGCCGTGCTGCTGGCGGTGCGGCAGGTGCGATTTACTCGCAGCCTTGGAGCCATGGTTGTTCGTGATGGCATCGCGTACGCCGAGCGCACTACGCTTAGCCCGGTGGTCGTTGGCGTATTGCGCCCGAGCATCGTTGTGCCGGGGGACTTTGATTCGCGCTATACGGCAGAAGAGCGGGCGCTGATCCTGGCGCACGAGCACACGCACATACGCCGTGGCGACCTGATCGCCAACGCGCTCTGCTCACTGATCAGTTGTCTGCTGTGGTTTAACCCGCTCATTCATCTGGCGGTGGGTCGTTTTCGTTTCGACCAAGAGCTCGCCTGCGACGCCAGGACTCTGCTCGACCGCTCACGCGCGCGCAAGGCGTACGCGAGCGCGATACTCAAGACCGTCTCGCTAGATACCCACGCTCCCATGGGCAGTACATGGCAGGCAGCGAGTCCACTGCTGCAGCGGCTGCAACATCTGCGGCAACCGGCGGTTCCGCCGCGTCGCCGCATCTTCGGGAGTGTCCTCGTGAGCATGCTGTTGGTGACTGCGACCTGCGGCGCATGGGCACTGCGGCCGTTGGAGCTTTATCAATCGGGCATCTCGAGCACCGGCGCTCACTTGGGGCCCATGGTCCCGATGCCCGGCGCTGTTTGTCCTCTGGCGGTCAAGAAAGTTTCCGTGAATGCGAGCAGCGTGCAACGACGCCCGTGAGTTAGGGATTTCTTGAGGTTAGTCTGCGCATCGCCGGAGGGCAACATGCTGGTATTGAAGTATATTCGGATGAGTACTCTGCTGAGTTATTCACTTCTCCTCGTGTCCGCTCCGCTCGCAGCCAATCCACCAACGTCGACCACCGCCACTCCGCCGGCGGTCGCACCGACCGACGGACAGCACGACTTCGATTTCGAAGTGGGCTCGTGGAAGATTCATCTGAAGAAGCTGATGCATCCGCTGACTGGCTCCAATGCCTGGGTTGAGTTCGACGGCACCTCGGTGACGCGCAAGCTTTGGGACGGACGCTCGCAGATTGAACAGTTTGAGACCGACGCTGCGGGCGGTCATATAGAAGGTCTGACGTTGCGCCTTTTCAATCCGCAGTCTCACCAATGGCGGCTCTACTGGGCCAACAGCAAAGTCGGCATCCTCGACCCGCCGCAGATCGGCCGGTTCACCAACGGCGTTGGCGAGTTCTACGCGCAGGACACGCTGGACGGCAAGGTCCTATTGGTCCGATTTGTGTGGTCGAGGACGACTTCGAATTCTCCACATTTCGAGCAGTCGTACTCTGCCGATGGAGGCAGGACCTGGGAAGTAAATTGGATTACCGATCAGACGCGCGTCGCAGATGCCCCCGACGCAGCGCGCTGATTCTTTGATTTAGTGCGCGTCGCGCATCGCGCCGATTCGTCAACGAAGCCAGTCGCTGCCAGGAGCGCGGCGGATCGGTGAGCGGCAAGGCGGCTCCTTGGCGCTGGGCAGTTGGGTCGAGCTCTGGCGCGTCAGCACCGCGTTGTTCTTGATCATAGATTGCGACCGTCGGGATTTAAGTTCGCCAGCGTCCTCACGCGTACGATGAAATGCTGCACATCGTGCGGTGTCACGACCACTTTCTTTCCGTCCCGATAGCGCAGCAACACCGCGCGTCCCGGATCAGTGGCGTAGGCGCGGAAACGGCCGATCCTGCGATTCCAGAACCATCCGCTAAACCCAAACAGCCCCCCGTTCCCAAACAAGCGCAGCGAGCCGCGCAACCCCTCGGGTTCCCCCGTCACCGCGACGAGCCCCGCGAGCGGTAGCACTGTGCTCCATCCCAGGCGCCGCACTTCAATATGCGTTGCCCTCAATACATACCCTCGCACCATAAACGGTAGCGCACTCGACAACAGTACGAGCGGCAGTCCCACCATCGCCACCTGCCACACTAGCAACTGCCGCGGTCCCGTTAACAGGCCCACCAGCATTACGCTCAACAGCACCGCGACCGAGACGGTCGTCGTAAGCCGCAGCGTCGGGCTCCAGGGAGCGGAAAAATCTGCGAGAACGGGCGTCATCCCCGCCCTCAAAAGACGCCGCCGACGGCGACGAACGAGACTGTTTCCACTACGGATACGCCAGAGGCATTCAGTGAGTTCGCTCGATCAGCGCCAATTCGGAGCTCTCCTGCGAGCGGTCGAGTACGATCTCCGATCCATCGGCGGAAATGTCGAAGTCGCTGGTAACGAAATCGGGCGGCAGCTCCGCGAGTATGCGCTCGCTGCCGGTTTGAAGATCGACAAGCGACAGGTTCTTGTGGCCGATATCGCCACGAAGAATCACGAGCGACTGGCCGTCACGCAAGAAAGCAACACGTCGCGCCCCACGCGTCAGCAGAAGGTTCGGTAGCGCGTGTGGCCTACCGTCTTCGGCGGCGGCTCGCAGCGGAAAGGTCGTGCCGATGTCGGCTCCTGAGTACACTAAAAATCGACCGTCCGGCGATGAAACTGGATCGACGGAATACTCGGAAACCAGAGGAAGCGGTGGCTCGCCACTGAGAAAAATGCGCGTCAAATGAGGCTCGCCGTCGCGCACCACCGCAGTCACCACCGATTGCTGGTCAGGTGCCCAGGCAAGATAACCTTGCAAGGGGAGCGAATCAGTTACGACCCGGACGTGCGAGCCATCACTGTCGATGACGTAAAGGAGCGTCTTATCGCGGTCCTTGACTGTGAAGGCGATACGTTGCCCGTCAGGCGTAAGAGCCGGAGCACCGACTATCAGTGAATGGGTGCTGCTCCAGATCTCACGCGTGGTGCCTTGCATCAGGCTCCAGATGCCTTCTCTTCCGCCTTGCCACGCAACATACAACATATAGTTCGGAGCAAACCGTGGTGTGGCCCCATTCGCCGCCATGGGCGATGGACTCAGTGCGGATGTGTGAGCGCCGTCCTTGTCGGTAAGCGACAGACGCCAGACGCTGCTGCGTGGGTTTGTCACGGTCGCGACCAGGCGCATGCCGTCCGCGCTTGCGCCAAGGGAGGTGTAGCTCTCAAGTCCGACGCTGATGCGACGTGAAATGCGCTGCTCGACATCCAGCGCATACATCCAGGGGCCTGAACCGTCGGCAGAGGTGGCGAGGTATACAAGTGTGTGCCGATCGAGCAGGGCCGGGTAGGCCACGCGTGTGTCGTGGCCTGTCAGGCGTTCGAGGTCCGTGCCGGACGGTCGTATTCGCCAGATATCCCAATGATCGGGCGGTATGCCGCGAACGAAATAGATAAACGCATCATCGGGAGACCACAACGGGAAGTGGCAATGCACGCCTGCGGGCGCGACATAAATCCGCCGGTCCGCACCCTTACCCGACTCGCGCACAAACAGCGGATCGCCCGGTGCGGTGGTGTGAAATACCACTCTCTTGCCATCATGCGACCAATCGAACTCCGCGGCCGGCCGCAGGTACGGTTGCAGCGTTCCGCCGAGCGTCGGCACCGCGAGGATATTTACATCCTCCGGCTGCGAACCGTCCAGCTGCCGTGTCCATATTGAGACAAGCGAAGAGTCCGCAGAGAAGCTGAGCATGCGGATCAACGGATTGCCGAGTCCGCGCAGGGCACCACGCGTCAAGTTTCGATACTTGCCGCTGCCGATCTCGGTGGACCAGACATCGGTTTGGGCGTCGCGGTTCGCGAGGAATGCCACGGATTTACCGTCGCGCGAGATCGCAGCCGCTGGTCCGATCCCCTCAAAGTCGGACAGGCGACTGAATCGGGCATTGGCGAGTGGATTACGTCCCGCGCTGCCTCTTTGGGTTGCCACCCAGAATAGCGCGCCGATCAATAGGGCGGCCGCGACCAGGATGGGCCATTTGCGTGCCATGAGACCCGCCGCTGGCGCGGGGCGCGGGACGAGAGACTCTGCGGGGGCCTCAGTGACCGGCGTCGCGGGTGCTATCTCACCCACACTGCCCGAGAGCCGCGGCGCCGGTGAGGCGACCGGAGGATCCGGCGACAACAGGCGCGACACTCGCGCGACGAAAGCGGCTGGGGTGGCCCCGGCCGGCAACTGCGACCACTGCACTTCGCGGAACTTATCAGGAACGAGGGCGTCGGCTTCGCGGGTACCGTCGATGACGACGGGCAGCAGAAATGCCTTCTCCGCGGCCATCAGGTGGGAGCGATCGACCGCCAGCTTCCACTCCAGGCGAAAGTACCCCTCGGCACGAGCGCGCGTGTTCGCCGAGATGACCGCGATGAACAAGGCGCAGGCCTTGATCTGCCTGCGGATCGCGGCGTCCCACGCCTCGCCGCCCTTGAGCTCGCTCTGGTCGAACCAAACCTCGATTTCAGCGGCACGCAGCGCGGCGCAGATCCGCTGCGCAGCCGGCGCGTCTTCCGAGGCGTAGCTGATGAATACGGCTCGCCGGCTACCCACGGTCGTCGGGTCGCCACCAAGCCCCGGTTCGTTCGGCAAGGCGTTATTTTCCGGGGTTTGAATCTGGGGTGCGCAGAATGAACCGCGCCGCGCGATCGCGCAAACCGCGCCATTTGCGAGCCCAAGGCGCCCCAGCGATGGTCTCGCGCGGTTCGGCACGCCAGCTCCGATACTGGCTCAGGTGAGAGAGCTGCGCTGCCGACCCGGGACTCAATGTACGCGGTCAATCAGCGCGAGGTCGGAGGTGAGCTGGCCACGGTCGAACACCACCTCCGAGCCGTCGGGCGAGATGTCGAAGTCGCGGATATCGAAATCCGGAGGAAGCCGCCCCAGTACGCGCTGCTCGCCGGTTCGAAGATCGAGAAGCCAAAAGTTCTTGTGGCGGATCTCACCGCCTAGAATCACGAGTGTCTGCGGGTCACGGAAGAAAGCTACCCGGCGCGCGCCACGCGTCAGCATTACGCTCGGCAGCGGATAGGGCCGCCCGTCCGCGGCGGCCGCGCGCAGCGGAAAGGTGGTACCGACATCTGCGCCTGAATAAACCACAAAGCGACCGTCGGGCGACCACACCGGGTCAACAGAATACTCCGACACCAGAGGCAGCGGCGACGCGCCATTGAGGAAGATGCGCGTTAGTCGCGGCTCGCCGTCGCGCACCACCGCCGACACTACCGATTGCCCATCTGGTGCCCAGCTCGGATTGCCTCGCAATGCCAGCGCATCGGCCAGAACTCTCAGATGAGAGCCCTCACTGTCTATCATGTACAACACTGTTCTGTCGCCGTCCTTTACCACGAAGGCTACGTGTCGGCCCTCGCGCGAAATCGCCGGCCCGCCAACGATGTGCGCAGTGGCGCTGCTCCAGATTTCGCGGGTGACTCCGCGCGTCAGCGAAAATATCCCCTGTCGTTCGCCGTGCCAGGACACGTACAACAGCAGGTCTGCACCGAGCCGCGGCGTGATACCGCTTGCGGCGAGCAATGACGGAGCACCGGCGCTCGCGGTTCCGTCGTCCTTTATCGACATGCGCCAAACACTCGTGCGCAGATTGGCAATCGTCGCCACAAGGCGGGCGCCATCGGCGCTCGCGGCAAGTGAGGTATAGCTTTCGAGGCCGAAACTGACACGACGCGGCCGCCGTCGCTCGACATCCACGGTAAACATCCACGGCCCGGATCCGTCCGCATCGGTCGCCAGGTAGGCAAGCGTGCGCTGGTCGAGCATCACGGGATACGTGACGCGGCTGTTGTGAGCGGTTACGCGTTCCAATCCCGCGCCGGACGGACGAATTCGCCAGATGTCCCAGCTATCAGGCGGCACGCCGCGCACAAAGTAGATGAAAGCGCCATCGGGAGACCACACCGGGAAGTGGCAGTGCATGCCCGTCGGTGCCACGTAGATCCGCTGATCGGCCTGGTCCGAAGGCTGCCCTGCTTCGCGCAGGTAGAGCGGATCCCCTGGCGCAGTCGTGTGGTACACGAGTCGTTTGCCATCGCGCGACCAGTCGAACTCGGCGGCATCGGACAGATACGGTCGTAGCGCTCCGCCGCCCGTGGGCACGGCCAGTATGTTCACATCGCCGGGCAGGGAACCGTCGGCACGCCTCGTCCAGATTGACACCAGCGACGAATCTGCGGAGAAGCCGAGTGTACGGATCGCCGGGTTGACGAGCTCGCGTATGGCGCCGTGCGTCAAGTTGAGAGTGGTGCCGCTGCCGACCTCGGTGACCCAAGCATCCATTTGCCCGTCGCGGTCGGCAAGAAATGCGACGAATTTCCCGTCACGAGAAATTGCGGCCGCCTGTTCGCTTCCGCGGAAATCCACCAGGCGGCTGAATTTCGCGTGGGCGAGCGGACTGCTCCAAAGATAATCCGTAGCGGCCAGGAACCAGAGGAGGCCGCCGGCCACGAGGACCACCGCGGTCGCCGGCGCCCACCACAGTGGGAAGCGGCGCGAAGGAGTCGCGCGCGGGATGTCCTGTACCGGGGGTGGGGGTTGCGCGGTCTCATCCGCCTCGTCCAGCGTCAGTCGGGCGCGCCGACCGTTCCACCAGGCGTCGAGCTCGGAGCGATACGCGAAGACCGAGCCGAGTTTATCGTGCAGGTGGCGGTGAACCGGCATCGCTTCGCGCCGCTCCCACCGCTGTACCGTGCTGACGTCGCGCTTCAGGTACGAGGCGATTTTCTTCCAGGATTCGAGCCGGTCATCCGGCCGATCCGAAACCTCTGCACCGTTTGCGTTGTTGTGAGGATCGTCCAATGCACTCCCGCCTGTCGCCGGACGGGCAGCGAGGATTCTTGCATCCCACCTGGGCAGCTGCAATGCACGGTATTGCGCGGCGCGGCGCCGGACGCGGCAGCCTGCCGTGCTTTGCAGCTTGTCTGAGCGCTCGTTTCATCCGACCGTGCGTTTGCTGGTGCGCTGGTCGCACCGCAAACCTGCCTTTGGCCTATGGGAGAAAGCTAAATGAACGTGAAACAGGCACTTACCGCACTGACTGCCGCGGCAGCGCTCGCCGTGGCGGTCGGCGTCGGCTCATTCCTCGGAATCGTGCGCGCGCAAGCCGATGAGGACGAACAAGATTCTCGAATCCGTAAGGGCTTCGAGATCGCCCCGGTGCCGCTGAACCTGCGCGGCAAGGATCGAGAGCTGGTGGGGCTGGGCAGCTATCTCGTTAACGCGGTGGGTTCATGCAACATGTGCCACTCTGCCGGGACGGCAACGGAATACGCGACCGGCGGAAATCCCTACTTCAAGGGTAATCAGCCGACGACCGTCAACCCGGCCACATATCTCGGGGGGGGCAGAGTGTTCGCATCGCAGGTGGCGGGAGCGACCCCGGCCATTGTTTCCCGCAATCTCACGCCCGACAAAACCGGCCGACCGGAGGGGGGCCGCACATTCGCAGAGTTCCGGCTGGTCATGCAAACAGGGGTTGATCTGGATCTTGTGCACCCGAACTGCTCCGACCCGACGATTACGGCCAGCAGCACCTGCTTCCCGCTCAAATATCCCTACGACGGCGAGAAGCTGCAGGTCATGCCTTGGCCTGAGTTGCGGCACCTGAGCGAGCACGACCTGCGTGCCATTTACGAATATCTCCGTGCCATACCCTGCGTAGCGGGGCCCCCGACGGGTGTGCTGCACAACGACTGCGGTTGAAGCCGGATGCCCTGCAGGAACGAGGAGCCCGGGTTGGCCGGGCTCCCGCCCGGGCTGCACTAGATCCAGCCCCAGGCCATGAGCTTCATCTTCAGCATCAGCATCAGGTAGTGCCAGGTGGTGCTGACTTGCTCACCGACGGTCGGCTTATCGCGGGCGCGCTCGCGGATGTAGTGGCGCAGTGCGGCGAGATCTTCGGCGCTCAGTTCGGGAAACGGCGGCATACCGCGGCTTTGCAAACCGCCATACAACACGCTGGCAAATGCTTGCGCGTTCAGTGGTACAGGCGAGGCGCGCAGGTCAGGCGCGAAACCCCCGGCGACCACACCGGCGCCGTGGCAGATGAGGCATCGGTCATACAACGTACGGCCTCGTGTGGCAAGCCTCGGATCGATCGTGAACGAGGCATCGTCGATCGGCAGCGGCTGCGACGGGGGCGGGGAGGGCGGCAACGCGGCACGGCCGTCAAGAGCGTAAGTCAGCAAGCGCCGCGGATGATCGCGGCCAACCCAGCCGTGCTGGGCGCTGAGCGAGCCGAGCAGCATCTGACCGCCGGCCCAACCGGCGAGGATGGACACGTACTGCCGCCCGCCGACGCTATAGGTAATCGGCGGTGCCTGAGTGCCAACACCCATATCGGCGCTCCACAGCACCGCGCCGGTGCGGTCGTCGCGCGCCACGAACCGCCCGTCGGACTGGCCCTGGAACACGAGGCCCCCGTGGGTGCTCATCACGCCGCCGTTCGTGGCGCCGGGTAATGCCATTTCCCAGGCCTTCTTCTTCTGCACCGCGTCCCAGGCGAGCAGCGAACTGCTACCGGCGCTCTTCGGGATGTCATCCCGGAACGCGTTGATTCCCATCGGGCCGTCGCGGTCCATCTGGTAGGTCTTGGGATCGAGCCCCTTGTCGTTGTAGTAGCCCGCCATCTCGTGCGCCGGGATGTAGGTGAGGCCGGTGTCGGGGCTAAAGGACATCGGCTGCCAGTTGTGCAGCCCGCCCGAGCCGGGCCACATCAGCGCTTCGCCATCCTCATAGCGCACGCCAGGGTTTTCAATGGGCCGGCCAGTGGCCATGTCGATCCCCTTGGCCCAGGTGACCTTGCCCAGCTTGTCCGCCGATATCAGCTTGCCGGTCGCGCGGTCGATGACATAGAAGAAGCCGTTCTTGGGCGCATGCAGGATGACCTTGCGCGGCTTGCCGTCGATGGCGATGTCGGCCAGTACCAGGTCCATGGTGGACGTGAAATCCCAGCTTTCCCCGGGCGAGGTCTGGTAGTGCCAGATGTATTGCCCGGTGTCGGCATCGAGTGCGACCACCGAGCACAGGAACAGGTTGTCGCCGCCGCCTGGGCTGCGCAGCTTGCGGTTCCAGGGGCCGCCATTGCCGGTGCCGATATAGATGCGGTTGTACTCCGGGTCGTACGTCATCGCGTTCCAGGCGGTGCCCCCGCCGCCGTACTTCCACCACTGGCCCTTCCAGGTCTTGGCGGCCACTTCCATGGCCTTGTTCTCGAAGCCCTTGGCTGGGTCGCCGGGCACGATGTACCAGCGCCACAGCAACGTGCCGGTCTCGGCGTCGTAGGTGCTAACGTAGCCGCGCACATGGCCGAAGTCGGCGCCGCCGTGACCGATGATGACCTTGCCGTTGAAGACCCGCGGTGCGCCGGTGATATAGCGATTGTCGCCCGGCTCGGTGGTGAGAGTTTCCCAAAGCAACTTGCCACTCTGGGCATCGAGTGCGAACAGGCGCCCATCCTGCACGCCGGCGATGACCTTGCCCTTCCAGAATGAGAGGCCGCGAATGCCCCAGGCCATGCGCATCTTCTGCGGCGCCACCTTGGGGTCGTAGCTCCACAGCAGCTTGCCGCTCGCCGCGTCCACCGCGTAAATGACACTGAAGCCGACCGCGATGTAGATCACCCCGTCCACCGCCACTGGCGCGCTGGAGACGTTCCACACGTCCGGCAACTCCAGCGACCAGGCCAAGCGCAGCCTCGAGACGGTCTGCCGGTTGATCTGGTCGAGGGGGCTGAAGCGCTGCTCGCTGAAGGTGCGCCCGTAGGCTGGCCAGTCGATGCCGTTCTTTTCGTTGGCGAGCTCCGCGTCATCAACGGCGGCCATGGCTCGTGTTTGGCCTAACCCTGCGAGGAGCGCTGCGGCGAGCACCGCATGAAGAAATTGCCGCATGGTCCCTGCGTTTTGCATCTCGTATCCCTTGGTTATTCGGCGCAGTCTGGCCCGCGGTGCACGCCAGCGAGCAGGATCAGCCGCTCGAAGTCTCTGCAGGTCACCCAGTTGGTGCGGGTCTGCCGGCGAGTCGGACGAGGTCCTCGACCGACACACTGCCTCCGCAGCACAGGAGCACCAGTGTGCGGTCCTTGAACTCAGCGCTGTGGTGCAGTGCCGCGGCCAACGCAATCGCGCCACTTGGTTCGAGTACCACCTTGAACTCCTCAAACGCAATGCGCATCGCGGTCCGCACGGTATCGTCATCGACCGTGATTCCGCGAGAGACCAGATCCGCGGCCGCCTCGAAGGGCACTGCGCCGGGTGTGAACGCCTGCATCGCATCGCAGATCGTCGATGGGTTGCCGATATTCTGTTCGCGGCGGTGGGAGATCAGCGAGCGACGCATGTCATCGCATGCGTCGGGTTCGACGGCGATCACCTCAGCACCGCTGCCAAAGTGCTTCTCAGCCAGTGCGGTTCCGGCGATCAAGCCTCCGCCACCGACCGGACAGAGAATGCAGTCGAATCTTACCCGTTCGCGTGCGGCGTCGATCTGCACTTCACGCATCAGGGTTGACTGCCCGGCGACGACCAGGGGATCGTCAAAGGGGTGTAGCAGCACACGATCTTCCTGCTCGGCGATCTCGCGTGCGCGAGCACTGGCCACCTCCTCGCGGTTCCGCTGGCCGTGCTCTGTCAGGATGACGGTGGCACCTGCGCGACGCGTCAACTCGATCTTGCGCTGCGGCGCATCGCAAGGCATCACGATCGTGACGGGTACGCTGGCGAGACGGCCCGCGAGCGCCAGCGCTTGGGCGAAATTGCCCGACGAGAACGCGACCACGCCGCGGCCGCGCTCGCTTTGCGTCAGTCGACTTACCCGAAAGCATGCGCCGCGCATCTTAAACGAGCCCGCCAGTTGCAGCGATTCGGCCTTGAGAAAAACGCGCGCGCCGACGATCGAGTCGACGTAGTCAGAGCGCAACAGTGGTGTCCAGCGCACCACCGGGCGGACGGTCTCCCATGCAGCATCCAGCAGCGGCTTGTCGATCGTGATCGTCATCTGAGGGTGGAAGAAGGCTAGAGCGAGTTCGAACTCGCAGCGGGCCTTACTGTGATGGGGTGGTGGCCTTCGGTCAAGGGAGGCGACTCGATTGCGGTCCGCCAATTTCACCGTCGTCCGCCGGCAGAAGATAGCGGCGGATGAGCGGCCCGCTTCCGCGTGCGCGTGCGGATCTTCCCCATGGACAGTGTCGGTCCGCGCTTCGCCCGGCCGCGCAAATCCGCTCAATAACGGAGCGAGCTCGGCAGCACTGTCGACCCCAAGTGAGCGGGATGTCAGCGGGCGCGGACTGCATTCAGCGTGCGCGGTGCAGCTTCTGTCACTCGGCGTCGTTGTCCGAGCGACATCCACCTGCCGGGTCTGGCACGGCGAGGCGCTGCCCAAGGAAAGTGGCTGGAAGCGCCCCGGCACCCCGGGAACGCAAAAGCGTCAGCGGTAACGTGGCGGTATTGGATCGGGTCGCGACTGGGTTGATGTAATAATCGGCACAGCAACTAATGCGTGGTGTCGCCCGGATCGCGGGCGTGGCAACCTACGCTGGCGTCAGGGGGAAATCATTGATGAATTGAGTGTGCCGCCAACGGCACCGCGGTATCGCTCTCCTTTGAGAGCGCAAAGCCGGGCTCGCAGGGGGGAAGCTGAAGTGCGGAGGTCGCATCGTCGAGGCGGTTCAGTCACGCACGGCGCGTCGCACCCACGTGAGGCTACAGACTCTTCTCCGAAGTTCGCCGGCTCGAATCTCCCGTGCCCCGGGGGGTTCTTACGCCGTGGGTGGCATCGCGCTGAAGCAGGATGTTTAAAACCAAAACCAAAGGTCCAAGGAGATGATGTGTCATGAGACTCTCAAAACATGTTGTCCTGATGGGGCTGATCGCAGCCGCCGGCGTAGGCGTGACGGCTTCGGCAGGGGATCGTGATCATGATGCCCGGGCGCTAGTGTTAGGCGACAGCGTCGCCTTCGCGTATATCGCCACGGCGGGGCATGAGTACATCAACCCCGACAACTTTGTCGGATTCGCTAATTATCTCGACGGTGAGTTGCAGCTGGACGTGGCCGACGCCGGCTGCCCCGGCGAGACGACCGGCAGCTTCTTGTCTTCCACAGCGCCCGACAATGGCTGCCGCGCCTATCGTGCCGCGTTTCCTTTGCATGTCGCCTATGGTGCAACGCAGGCACAGTTTGCGACGCGCTTCCTGCAAGAACACCACGACGTGCGCCTGGTCACGATTACATTGGGTGCGAATGACGGATTCTTGCTCGAAGACAGCTGCGCCACGCAACCGAACCCGACTGCTTGCATCGAGGCCGGTTTGCCTACGTTGCTCGCCACGGTGGCAAGCAATTTGCAGAAGATCCTCGCGGATCTGCGCGCGACCGGATTTGGCGGCGTGATCGTGCTTACCAATTACTACTCGGTCGACTACTCCGACGCAGCCGGTACCGAGCTTACCGTGCTCCTGAACAGCGCCATCGCGGCGCCGGCAGCCGCATACGGTGCCGTCGTGGCCGATGTGTTCACTGCGTTTCAGACCGTCGCGTCCAATCCGAGCTTCGGCGGCAAGACCTGCAACGCGGGCCTGCTGAATGCCAGCGCCGCAGACCAGCTCTTATGTGACGTGCATCCGACGCAGTCCGGGCATCGCCTCATGGCGAAAACGATCGCCCGCGCCTATCGAGCGCGGAATTGGTGATTCGTCCGGGACGTCTGTTGAGACCACGTCACCCAGCATCATCCAACCACACTTGCCGGCAGAGGGAAGTGACTGAGTTGGCTGACGCTGGGTGACGGAGTGAATGCGCACCGAGTCCATCGCCGTCGCGCGCGGCGGTTCGATAGCGCCACTCGGCAAATCGATTCGTTAAGCGCCGCGCGCTTCAGTCAGCGTCTGCGTACACTTTTATCAGGTCGGTGAGAAAATCTCTGCCCACGAACACCGCGCGCACGCTGCGACGTTCGTTGAGGCCGTGCACGCCATTGCCATCTGGATCCCCCCAGCCGCCCGGTGCGCCGTAGACCGGAATACCGATGGCTTCGAGGAAGATACCGTCGGTGGCGCCTGTCGACATCGTGGGAACGAGCGGCACACCCGGAAAATACTTCGCGACCAGCTTCTCGGCCGGGCCGACGATCTTCGGGTCCAGCGGCGGCGGGACGGCGAGCGGTCGCACAGGCGGCACAGGCGTCACTGCGACGCCAGGATCAGCGATGGCAGTCACTAAAGCGGCGCGCGTTTCCTCCACGCTCTCGCCGGGGAAAATACGGCAGTTAACATTGGCGGTGGCGCGCTGGGGCAGCGCGTTGTTCGCATGCCCGCCGTCGAGCAACGTGGCGACGCAGGTCGTGCGCAGCATGCTGTGGTAGCTGCGATCCTTGGAGACGATGGCCTCGGCGGCCTGATCGTGGGGATTCTTCGACAGCGCCACCATCGCGCGCCCCAGCTCATCGTTGCGGGCGGCGCCGGCTTTGGCGAAGAACGCGCGCGTCGTGTCGGTGAACTTCACCGGGAATTCGTGATCACGCACCTTGGCCAAGGCGTCCGCGAGCTCATAGATCGCATTGTCACGAATCGGAATCGAGCTGTGGCCGCCGGCATTGGTGGTCTCGAGCCGGTAGTTCTGTGCGGCCTTCTCGCCTATCTGAATGGCCTCCAGCAGCAGCTTGCCATGTCCATCGGTGCGCCCGCCGCCGCCCTCGTTCAGGGCAAACTCCGCCGCAATCAGCTCGGGTTTGTTCTTGGCCAGCCAATCGGCACCGTTGAACGCATAGGTGGTCTCTTCACCGCAGGTCAGCGCCATTTTGATCGTGCGCTTGGGGTGATAGCCGCCTTGCTTGAACCGCATGAGGGCGTCAATCCAGGTGGCATCCATCGCCTTCATGTCCGCAGTCCCGCGGCCGTAGAAGTAACCGTTTTCCTCGATCAGGGTGAATGGATCGCGGGTCCAATCCTCTCTTTTTGCCTCCACCACATCCAGGTGCCCCAGCAACAATAGGGGCTTTGCCGACTTGGACGCGCCCGGGAGCACCGCGACCAGACCGCCTTCCTTGGGATGCTCCGCAACTGCAAAGAGCGTGAGATCCTTGTCCTCGAAGCCCGCGGCGCGCAAGTGCGCGGCGATGCGTTCGGCCGCTAGAGTGCAGCTGCCACTCGAATACGTGGTATTGGTTTCTACCAATTCCTTGTAGAGGGCGAGAAATCTCGTTTGGTCCGGACGCAGCGGCCCCATCGGGGGTTCCTGGGCGAAGGCCGCCAACTGCATCGTCATTGTCACGCAGAGGGTACCTGCGATTCGCATTACCATGAGAGATCCCGGGGATGGTGGTCTCGCGCGATAGTCCCACGCGCGCGCGTCGGAATTCAACCCTGAAGATGGCCTGAAACAACCTCAAGAAGCAGATGACCGCCGCGCTTTCTTAATGGAAAAAAACAGCTGTCGATTCGCGCCGACTCGCAAGAGCGCCGCCTGTTCGAGCGCGACGAGCACGTACAGGATATTCAGTGCTGCGAGACTTGAAGAAACGTGTTTGGTACGTCGGGCGCTTGCGAACACCTCTTTCGCTGTGATTCCTGATTTCCCACCAAGACGCTGCTGCACGTAGTTGACGGCCGCCAGATCGACGACATTGAAGTAGCCCGACCCCTTACGTGCCATCGAGAGCGCGAAGGAGAGCACGAAGAAATAATCCTGCGCCTCGAAAACGTGGTACGTCTGCCGCACCCCTGCAACCCGACCGCGGTACTTGAGCCCCTGTTGAAGTTTCCTGATGTTCACGTGACCCCCGGCGTATCTATGTAGGGAAAGTGCATCTTCGACCTATGGGCGGACGAGCACCAGTTTCTCGAGATCCTTCCGTACGCAGCGCGTGGCTGCGCGGACGCTCGAGCGCGCGCGGCGTCTCACGCGGCCTTCCTGCTGAAAGAAACCGTACAGGTGCGCCCCTTGATCCGATGGCCGGTGCCGGAGTTTTCTGAGAATGTGGCCTCAACACGATAGCTGTAGGGCGCACCCGGCGGCCGCTCCTCGACCGCGTAGCGCTCCTTGCCCACCAGTCCATGGGCGGAGATCTCAGCCGACCCGTCCGGCAGTATGCGGCCGTCAAGCTGCAACCATCCTGGCACGCCCCTGACCCCCCTCTCGCCATGCAGGACGCCGTTTTTGACCGTCGAGGGGAACTCATAGGAGTAAGGCAGCGCAGCGGGTGCCACAGAGCACGAAACGACGGTGGTCCAGACGCCATCAAAGCGCGCCTGCATCTCGTCGGCGCACGTAGCGCCGACCCCGAACAGCACACCACACAGCGCTATAGTCGTGATGATCTTCGGCAAGCGGCCTTCCTTGACAAGCCCGCTAAGGCTGACGGGCGCAAATAGAGCTCAAGCTGCACGGCGGGTCAAGCTGGGCGTGAGGTAACACAGCCGTAGCGGGCTCGACCGGTACGTCGCTGTGATGCACCATCGAAGAGACCCGCACGCACTGCAGACTCGGAGCTTGCGGCCGGGTTGGTGGCCGAGGGACATGTTGGTAGCGGCCGGACAAAGGACAAATCTAAAATGGATAGTGAAGCCCTTGAGCAGATTCAATCAAAAATCGCGTATCTGGAGCGCGCGAATACTGAATTGAGTGACGTGGTCTTTCGACAGCAGCAAGAGATCCAGGCTCTGGCTGCGAGGCTCAAGGAGGTTTTAGAGCGTTTGCAGACAGTGCAGTCTGGCAACGACGAGCGCGCTCCGGAAGATGAACGTCCTCCCCACTACTGAGGCGATTGTTCCCGCGCAATGCCATCGGCTTTTAGGCACATGAGCCGCAGTCAGAAAACGCCGCTGGGAACGGTCGTCGCAGCGTATGCAACCCTGCCACTAGAACCTCGGCTACTCCCCGCCACCACCTACCAAAAAAGCCGCGATCTGCGCGGCGACACCTGACGCTGAGCTGCGGCGAGTTGAGCAACGTCTCTGATGCGTTGCGATATCTCGCTCGCGCGAGCTGCCCTCGGAAGCGAGCGGATCCCGCAGGTGCATGGCAGGGCGCAGACGCCCGCCCTGTCGTTTCCGAGGTGTTTGGTGGCGTCAGCATGCAAAGCACACAAACATCCTTGGAAAGGGGAGCAGTCATGTGGAAAAGGAAGATTAGCGGGCGCGCGCTGCGCAGCAGTGCGCTGGCGGCAAGCCTAAGCTTGCTTACGGCCGTCGCAAGCTCAGCCGATGAGGGCGGAGCCTTCATTCCTCGACTCGTCAATTCCTCGACGATTCCGGCAAACGGCGACCTGAATCCGTATGGAGTGGCTTTCGTTCCGGAAGGGTTTCCTTCTGGCGGGGCCCTCGCCGCGGGCGATGTCCTGGTCAGCAACTTCAACAACAGCGCCAACGCGCAGGGTATCGGGACCACGATCATTCAACTCACGCCGCGCGGAACATTGGCACCTCCGGGGGCTGCCACCACATTCTTCAGCAGTCCACTGCCGGGCCTTAGCACGGCACTGGGGGTGCTGCGGCGCGGGTTTGTGGTGGTGGGCAACTTGCCAACCACGGACGGCACCTTTAGTACCATCGGCCAGGGCGCGCTGCAGATCGTCGATCGGCACGGTACATCGATTCAGACCTGGACTGACCCACTGGTTCTCGACGGCCCCTGGGACTTGGCGCTCGATGACCACGGAGCCCAGGCACACATATTTGTGTCGAACGTGCTGAATGGCACCGTGTCTCGACTGGATGTCTCGGTGGGACAGGCCCGATTGACTTTACTGAAAAAGAAAACGATCGCAGCAGGTTACACGCACGTGCCGAATGCTGCGGCTCTGATTCTGGGTCCTACCGGGCTGGCATTCGACGAGGATAACGACACCCTCTGCGTGGCATCCACCGCCGATAACGCGATCTACGCCGTCGCGCACGCGACCAGCGCGACCAGCGCCGTCAACAGAGGCCGCTTGGTATTCGCCGATCCACATCTGCGCGGGCCATTGGCATTGCGCTTTGCGCCCAACGGGGATTTGCTCGCAGCCAACGGTGACGCGGTTAACGCCGATTTAGTCCACCCGAGCGAGATCGTGGAATTCACCAAGTCAGGTCGCTTCGTGCGTGAGTACAACGTCGATGCGAGCCAGGGCGGAGCATTCGGACTCGATACCACCACAGATAGCAACGGTGGTTTCAACTATGCCGCCGTCGATGACGTTACCAACGCCCTTTCTGTGTATCGCCTGCCAACCGAGTGAACGAAGGGACTTTTCCGCGCACACTTAATAGCCGACACCTTTGTAAACACAATCAGGAAGATAAGCGGATTCGAATCCCGGACTGGGGTTCGAATCCGCGCCCGGTCACCGTTGAATCCCTGCCCGCGTGCCTTATCCTGCCGGCGCGCCGCATTGGTCTTGGGCTATCGGCCGCCCGGTCAACTTCGCGCCAAACGCAGAGTTGGTGCCCCTCGGTACGCATGCACCTATGCATCGCGCGGCTACGGTAGCCGGTATAGCCACGTCTCGGACCCCGAGGCTGTATCTTTGACGGTGGTACGCAACCCCCGACCTTCGGGGTGGGAGTAGGCAATGGGTGGCAACGCTGGGGCGCCGAGCTGGCGCGTACTATTCTCGATTGCGGCGCTGATCGCGTTGGCAGGGTGTGGACCGAGTGCGCCGGATGCTTCCGCTGCTGCGATCTTTATCAAGCGTGCGCTCACTCAGGAGCAACAGGGGATCATCGTGCGCACGAGCGTGCTGACGGATGATGAGTCGCGACGCTACTTCGGCGGGTCGACCGCCGACGCTGACGCCCAGCCGGTGTGGATACAGGTTCAGAACGACAGCGATGATCCCGCCCTTTTTCTTCCGATCCTGACTGACCCGAACTACTTCGCCCCGCAGGAGGTGGCGCAGCGCCTGCACGGCTGGCTGCCGAGTCGAACGAATGATCTGGTGGACGCGGCCTTTCAGAGCAATCTGATGCCCTACTACGTGGCGGCACACGGCACCGCGTCCGGCTTCGTTTACACCCACGAAGATGGCGGCTTGAAGCTTCTCAATGTTGGGCTCGTAGGTTCCAGGCGGGTCACACGCTTTCGGTTTGTGGTCCCGGTCGCCGGCGTCCAGTACGCGGTGCAGCGAGTGGACTTCTCGAAGCTGTATCCGCCTGACACGATTCAAGATATGACGCTCGAGCAGCTGCGGACGAAACTTGAAGGTTTGCCCTGCTGCGTGACGAACAAGTCCGGCGGCGCCTACGGCGATCCGCTGAATCTGGTCATCATCGGGAATGGCGTGGATGCGCTCTTTGCCTTCAGCGCGCGCGGCTGGCATCTGAACGAACCGGTGGACGCGAGTAGTTCCTGGCGCATGACGAAGGCATTCCTGTTGCGCTCGCAATACGACACCGCGCCGGTGAGCCCGCTGTACCTCTTTAACCGCTATCAGGACCTCGCGCTGCAAAAGGCGCGCAGCACGGTCAGCCAGCGTAATCATCTGCGGCTCTGGATGGCACCCTTCACGCTGCAAGGTGAGAAGGTGTGGATCGGGCAGATCAGTCGTGACGTCGGTGTGAAACTAACCACCAAGTCCTGGTCCCTCACGACACATCGGATCAGCGCGCAGGTGGACCAAGATCGGGAATACCTCTTGCAGGATCTATTGCTGACCGGCTTGGTTGAACGCTTTGGCTATGTGAAAGGCGTCGGAGAATCAACCGTGGCGAGGCCACGCGAGAATCTCACCGACGACCCCTATTACACCGATGGCTTACGGCTGGTCGTCGTGCTGGGTTCCGAGCCGCAGTGGCCGTTGCGGGCGGAGCTGCTTGCGTGGGAGCGACCGCTTACCGTGAAATGAGCCAGGACTCAAATCGCAATAATTGAAGGCCGATCAAGCACGACCGAAGGCAGCGCCAGAAGGCGCGCGAGCGCGCTGGCGGCTGTGTCTGCGTGGGGTTTGCAATTGCAGTGCACGCTGCATTGCGGCACACTCGAACGGCGAAAAACAAACCCGGCGCCCAAACGGCGAGGCCCGGCAGCGGTATCGCGGGCTGTGCGATCAGCGCCGTGCAGGCGGTTGAATTCTCATCAGATTGGAAAGCTTGGGGGATCCGGTTGAACGACACTCGCCGCAGCGGTAGGCACGCTGGC
Organism: uncultured Pseudomonadota bacterium; assembly: GCA_963850955.1. Classification (GTDB taxonomy): domain Bacteria; phylum Pseudomonadota; class Gammaproteobacteria; order Steroidobacterales; family Steroidobacteraceae; genus 13-2-20CM-66-19. The sequence continues at coordinate 329,210 of CAWKMW010000004.1, read as the reverse complement.
AGACAGGTGAATGCGCGCGCGCACGAGCGGGCTAAGCATGGCTAACGGCTCGGCCGCGCACGTAACGGCGACCACGCTCGATGATGACGCGTGGGATGACCTCCTCAGTTTCATCGAGGAGCGCCGCGTCATCCCCATCGTCGGGCCTGAGCTGCTGATGGTCTCGACCGAGAAGGGGCCGCGCCTGCTGTTTGACTGGGCCGCGGAGAAACTTGCCGCCCGGCTCAACGTCAACACCACCGAATTGCCGCATCCCTACACTCTTAATGATGTGGTGTGCGTGTTCCTTGCAGGGCGTGGCCGGCGCGAAGAGGCCTATGTGCGCCTGCGCAGCATTATCAAGGACGCGAATTTCGAAACGCCACCGGCGTTGCGACGGCTGGCGGCGATTACCGATTTTGATCTGTTTGTCTCGACCACCGCCGATTCGCTACTCGAGACCGCGATCAACCTCGAGCGGTTCGCCGGAGCGTCTTCGACCGAGGTACTGTCTTACGCCCCGAATCGCGTCGTCGACCTGCCCGCCGAGCGCGATCGGCTGCAGCGCACCGTGGTCTATCACTTGTTCGGTAAGCTCTCGGCATCGCCCACCTATGTCATCTCGGATGAAGATCTGCTCGAGTTCATCTGCGCCTTGCAGAGCGAACACCTGGTGCCCGAGAAGCTCTTTTACGAGCTCGAGCACAATCACCTGCTGTTCATCGGCAGCAACTTCACCAACTGGTTGGCGCGCCTGTTCTTGCGCATGGCCAAACGGCAGCGCCTGTCCGATCCGCGCGATGTAGGCGAGGTATTGGCGGACGACCACAGCAGTCAGGACGATCGCTTGATGGCCTTTCTGCAGCAGGTGAGCGTGCGCACTCGCATCTACACGGGCGCCGAGCGTTTCGTCGAGGAATTGCACGGGCGCTGGCAGGCACGACGCAAACCCATGGCGGCGACCGCGAGTGCTTCGCCCGCGCGCTTTCTGCCGCCCGCACGGGAGATGCCGGAGAACGCTGTGTTCATCAGCTACGCGCGCGAAGATCTGGCCGCGGTGCAGCAGATCAAGGCGGGACTGGAAGCGGTCGGCATCGTGACCTGGTTCGACATTGACCGTCTGGAGGTCGGCGATGACTACGATCGCAAGATCCAGCGCAACATCGCACGCTGCTCGTACTTCATTCCCGTGGTCTCGGCCACTACACAACGCCGCCTCGAGGGCTACTTTCGGCGCGAGTGGAGCTACGCGATTGACCGGGCGCGTAATATGGCCGACGGCGCGCTGTTCATTCTGCCGGTGAGCATCGACGGCACGGATGCCGCCGAGGCGCTGGTACCGGACAAGTTCAAAGCGCTGCACTTCACGCAACTCCCGGCCGGACAGGTGGCCCCCGACTTTGCGCAGCGCCTGGAAGAGTTCATGCGGGCGCGCTCCAAATGAATGACACCGCGGCCAAGCCTACAGCCCCGGATGCGACGACGACCGTCGATGAGAGTAACCCGTGGCTGGGACTGGCCTCCTTCACCGAAGAGACACGGGCGTTTTTCTTCGGACGCGAAGAGGAGGTCGCCGAACTCGCGCGCCGGGTGCAGCGCAAGCTCCTCACGCTGCTCTTCGGTCAGTCCGGCCTGGGCAAGACCTCGATTCTGCGCGCCGGAATCGTGCCGCGGTTGCGCGGGCAGGGCTACTGCCCGGTATACGTGCGTATCGATTACAGCCGCCCGGCGCCTGAGCCTGCCGAGCAGATCAAACAGGCCATCATGCGAACCGCGCGGCGCTCGGGCCAATGGACCCGGGCCGGGGTGGCGGTGCAGGGAGAGTCGCTGTGGGAATTCCTGCACCATCGCGATGACGTGCTGCGCGATGAAGCAGGCGCCACGCTCATCCCACTGCTCATCTTCGATCAGTTCGAAGAGATCTTTACGCTGGCGCAGAGCGACGAGTTCGGTCGGGCGCGCGCCGCGCGCTTCGTCGCGGAACTTGCCGACTTGGTCGAGAACCGCCCGCCCAAGGCCTTTGAAGCGAAGCTTGATAGCGACGAATCGGCGGCCGAGCACTTTGACTTTGCACGCAGTGACTATCGGGTACTGATCGCGCTGCGCGAAGACTATCTTGCGCCGCTCGAGGGCTTGAAGCGGGACATCCCGAGCATCTCGCAGAACCGCCTGCGCCTTGCGCCGATGACCGGCACCCAGGCGCTGGCCGCGGTGCTGCGCCCGGGCGGGAAACTGGTCTTCGAGGAAGTGGCTGCCGCGATCGTACGTTTCGTGGCCGGCGGCGCGGAACTGGCCAATGCCGAGGTCGAGCCATCGCTTTTGAGTCTCATCTGCCGCGAATTGAATGATGCGCGTATCGCACAGGGTCGCAGCGAGATCTCCCTTGACCTGTTGGCGGGTTCGCACGCCACCATTCTCAGCAACTTTTATGAGCGTGCGCTTGCGGACCAGCCGCTGGCTGTGCGGCGGGTCATCGAGGACGAACTGCTCACCGCATCCGGTTATCGTGAAAACGTCGCCGAAGAAAGCCTGCTCAGTCATTTTGCGCAGGCGGGGGCCGCGCCCGGTACCCTGGCCCTGCTCGTCAACCGCCGTCTGCTGCGCATCGAAGAGCGCCTCGATATCCGGCGCGTGGAGCTCACGCACGATGTGCTGTGCGCTGTCGTCAAGAGCAGCCGTGATCAGCGGCACGAGCGCGAGACGCGCGAAGCGACCGAGCGGCTGCTCGCCGAGCAGCGCGCGCGCGAGCTCGCGGCGCGACGTGCGGCAGTGCGCGCGCGCCAGGTGGCGAGTGGCTGCATTCTGTTGGCGGTCGTGGCGGTTGCGGCGGCGGTGCTCGCGTATTTCAGCAGTGTCCGTGCGCGCCGCGCCGAACATGAAGCCCAGGAGACACGCGTGCTGGCCGATCAGGCGCGCGGCCAGGCGGAGCAGTTGTTAGGTTACCTGAGCGACGATTTCGCGCGCGAACTCGAGAGCTTCGGACGGCTGAACGTGCTGGCGGAATTCTCCCAGCGCCAGATTGATTACTTCCATGCCCTCCCGCCGGCCCTCAAAGGCGCGGAAACCACGCGCAACGGTGCGCTTGCGCTAGTGCACCACGCACGCGCGCTGCGCTGGCTGGGCGATCTGGAGAGCGGCAACGCCAACGCGGACGAGGCGGTGCAGCTGCTGTCGCGGCTGCGCGAGGGCGGGGACCAGTCCGAGGGCACCGCAATCGCGCTGGGGCGCGCCTACGTCGTCAAGGCGCAGATCCTCGACAATAAGAATGATCCCGCGGGGCCGGCGGCAGCCCGCCGCTCCGCTGAACTGCTGCGACCACTCACCGAAGCACCCCACGCTTCGGCCGCCGCCCGAGGCGCCTATGCCGAGACGCTGGTGCGCATCGCGTTCGAGCAGACGAATTCCAATGAGCCCGCAGAGTGCGTGCGCTCCGCAGGCGAGGCCCAGCGCATCGCTACGGACCTGGGTGCACGCGATCTCTCGAACCTGGACATGGGCGCGCTCTATGTGGAGGCCGGTGCCTGGCTCGTGCAAGGGCTGCAAACCCTGGGACGCAACGATGAGGCGCGCCATGCGGGCGAGGAGGCGATCGGCCTCGCCGACCAGGTGCTCGCGCGACGGCCAGGCTATCGCCTCGCCCTCCACGGGCAGCAGGTCATCGAGACTAATCTCGCTGCGGTGGCGCAAAACGACCTGAATCCGCTGGAAGGCGTGCGCATGGGTCTGCGGGGCGAGCAGACCTCACTGACGCTGTTGAATCTGGACCCGAGCAACGTCGTGAGCATCAACAACCTCGGCGCCGCGCAGGGGGGCGTGGCGGACGCATTGTGGCAGGCCGGGCGGCTGCACGAGGCCATACCGTACTCTCTGAAGCAGCTCGACGCGATGGGCCGCGCCACCAGCGGGGGAGCGGGGTTCTTCATCGTGCGCTCCTACGTCAGCGCAGGGACGGCGGTGCGACAGGCACAACTCGGTGAAGCCGCCGCTGCGGCGGGCACACTGGCCGGTAACGCCCCGTATCTGGCGAAGCTTCGCCAGAGCGAGCGGCCGGGCAGCGTAACGGTAGTCATCGTCGATGCGATTGGAAAGCTTACCGCCGCCGCGGTCGCCTTCGAGGCCAATAATCTGGGCAGCGCGACGCGGATGAGTTTGGAGACCGTGAGTGACCTGCAGGCAATCACGCCGCACGGCGGCGAGCAGCAGTTTCAGAAAGAAATCAGCCTGTTCGTCGCCTACCATACTTTGGGCCGCTCGGAGTATCAGCTTGGCGATTTCGCGGCCGCCGAGCAGGCAGAACTCAAGGCGCTCGCGTCGCGTAAGGCAGCCGGGGGAGAGGCGATCGGGGATCGGCGCGATCTGGGTGAGATCAGTACCTGGATCGCGCTGGCGCAGGCGCGCCAAGGACACCTGAGCGAGGCGGCGCAGACGATCGGCCCGGTAGTGAAATTCCAGCGAGAGCTCGCGCCGAAGAATCACGGTGATCGCTGGCTCCCCATGGAGCTTGCCGCCGCGCTCTATGCCCAGGCGCTCGCCGATCCGCCAAAGAGTGCGGCATTACTGCACGAAGCAGGCGGACTGATTGAAGGTGTCGTACCCGAACTGCGCCCCGTGCATGACGTGCGGCAATGGCGCGAATACATTCAACAGGCTCAGAAGCACCCGCTCGCGCTGAGCGAGGCCGGCACATGAAATCCGACCGCGCCGCGTGAGCGCGCTACACGGTCGGAGCTGAGAATGCAATCTGAATCCCGCATACGCGAGATCGCGCCCGCGGACTACGAGCGCTGGCTGCCGCTTTGGCACGGGTACAACGCGTTCTATGAGCGGGTCGGCCCGACCGCGCTGCCGCCGCAGATAACCGCGACGACCTGGCAACGATTCTTTGATCCCGCCGAGCCCGTGCACGCACTCGTCGCAGAACTCGATAACCGCCTTGTCGGCCTTGTGCACTACATCTTTCACCGCAGCACCACCCTGCTGGCATCGATTTGCTACCTGCAGGATCTGTTCACGAGCGAGGACAGTCGCGGCAGGGGCGTCGGGCGCGCGCTGATCGAGGCCGTCTATCTGCGGGCGAGCGAGGCCGGGTCGACGCGCGTCTACTGGCAGACGCACGAGACCAACCTTGTGGCGCGGCAGCTCTATGACGCGCTCGCTGAGCGCTCCGGCTTCATCGTCTATCGCAGGGACCTCTGAGAATCCCGTGACGCCTCGCTCCGGGCGAACCGGGAGCGTACTTAGCGCTCGGCCGTCAGTGCGATGAACACGGGACTTGAGCGCAGCGCAATCAGGTGCGGGTCATGCCTCATCCAGGCGAAGTTCAGCTGGCCATTGGCCACCGCCTGTCGCAGCAGTGCCATGGCGCGTGGCAGCTGGCCGAGCCGCGAATGCAGGCACGCGCAGTTATAGAGCATCATCGGGTCATCACCGCTGATCTCGAGAGCCCTGGCACTCTCGCGCAGAGCATCATACTGTCTCTCCACCTGGGCGAGCTCGATCGCGTAGATCATGCTGGCCCGCGAATCATCCTCTGCAAAAGATAGTCCGGAACAGTTCTAACACCCGGTCACGCGAGTCATCCATGCGGCCCAGACGAGAGAGAACGCTGTCGTGTCGGTCACGTGGTCTGGGCGCGCGCGATCCATTCGTTGACCAGTTGCTCAAGAACCGTCAGGGGCACGCCGCCATTTTCGAGAACCACGGCGTGAAAGTCCTTCAGGTTGAATTTTGGGCCGAGCGCTGCTTTGGCCTTGTTTCGTAACTCGAGGATCTTCAATTCGCCGACCTTGTAGGCGCACGCTTGGCCGGGGAGCGCCATGTAGCGCTCGACCTCCGAAGTCACATCGCCTTCGGCCATTCCGGTCGTGCTCACCATGTATTCGATCGCCTGTTCGCGTGACCAGCCCTCAGCGTGAAGCCCGGTGTCGACGACCAGGCGGGCGGCCCGCAGCAGTTCGAGCTGCAGCCGTCCGAGGTCACCCCACGGATCATCCTTGTACATGCCAATTTCGGCCGCGAACTCTTCGGCGTAGAGGGCCCAGCCCTCCGCATAGGCGGTGTAGAGAGTCTGCTGGCGGATCAGGGGCAGATTTTTCAGGCCCAGTGCGATCGAGATCTGGAAATGGTGTCCGGGAATGCCTTCGTGGTACGCAAGGGTCTTCATACCCCATTGCGGGACTTCCTTCATGTCCCGCAGGTTTGCGAAAAAGATCCCCGGTCGCGAGCCGTCCATCGCGGCCTGCTGGTAGTAAGCCCCGGAAGTTCCCTTCTCCTGTGAGGTTGGAACACGCTCGACCGTGAGATGCTTCGCCGGCAGCGAGCGGAAGTATTCAGGCATGCGCGCATTGACCTGATCGAGAATTTCCTGATAGCGGGCCAGCGCCTGCTTGCGGCCGTCCTCGTCGTTCGGGTACAGAAAGCGCGGATCCTTACCGAGCGCGGTCATGCGCGCGCCCACGCTGCCGGCGGCGAGTCCCTGTGCCTTCAGCAGTGTGTCCATCTCCGCGCTGATACGTGTCACTTCTGCCAGTCCCAGCGCATGGACCTGCGCGGGTGTGTAGTCGGTGGTCGTCGCCTGCTTCAGCATGGCCGCATAGTAGGCGGCGCCATCGGGCAGTCGGCTGACGCCGGCGCCTTGGGAGGCGGCCGCGGGCTTGAGGCCCTCAAGCGCCGCGCTCATGCGCGCGTAGGCCGGGTAGACATGCGTCTTGAGCGCCTCGATCGCTTCGCGCTGCAGCTGCTGCTTGCGGGAGCCCTCGAGCGATTTGACCTTGTTCATACGCTCGACAAAGGTCGTGACCAGCGCGTTCTCCTCGGGCTTGGCGGCGACCGTATCGTGGATGACGATCAGCGAACGATCCAGAAGCGCCGCCGGCAACACCACCCCCGCCTGCGCCTGCCGCTGCATGTCCGCGGTCGCCTCGTCGAGCTTGCCGCCCATCGCCCGCAGGCGCTCGACGTAATTGCGTGCGGTCTTGTCGTTACTCACCACATGCGTCGTCTGCATGAAGCTCGGCAACTGTGTTTCCACGCCAAACATGGGACTGATCGCGTACAACGATTGGTCCGCCGACAGCCAGCCAAAGCGCTTGAACGACAGCCCGGTCTGGTACTGATCGATCAGGATGTCGTAGGTGATCTGGTCGTTGCGATCAAGCTTGGCACGGTCGAACTGCTGCACCTCTCTCTGGAACTTTTCCAGCTGCGCGTAATCGCCGTCGCGTTGCTTGAGGGTGTAAGGAGCGAGCTTGCCGGAGTGGTGGTCGAGAACCGTGCCATCCGTGATCCCGACCTCGGTGAAGAGTTCCGGGTTCCTGATGAGAAACTCAAGCGCCTGGCGATTCGCCAGCATATTCATGCTGAAGGGCTTGCCCCAGACGATGCGGTAGCCCGCGTAGCCGAGCACCACACAGAGTGCAAGCGCGACCCAACCGGTAATGCGCGACGCCTTCTTCATTCAGCCTGCTCCATCTGCGGATCGATCGCCCGCCAGAATACTCCGGACCAGTAATCGTATCTTCTAGATTGCGATCTCCCGACCCAATTCCACGACGGAGTCCGCCGGCAAGCGGAAGTAATCACTCACGTGCAGGGAGTTGCGCTGCAAGTACGCGAACAGGGTTTCCACAATGCGCGGCAGACCCTTACCATCGTCGCGGCGCACCACGGTTTCATGGCCAACGTAATAGGTAACATCGTCCAGCTTCAACCGGCAGCCGAGCGCATTGGCCTGCCGCAGCAGGCCGGGAACGTCCGGCCGCTCCATAAAGCCGAAGCGGGCCGTGGCGCGCCACATGCCCGGCGCGACGTTCTCGACCTTCAGCCGCTCGCCGTGCCGTATGCGTGGCACTAGTTCAGTAACCGTGGTGAGTATGAACACCCTCTCGTGCAGGGCGCGATTGTGTTTGAGGTGCCAAACCAGCACCGGTGGGGCGTCCTGTTGCGTACGCGTAAGGAATACCGCGGTGCCTGGCACACGTGGGATGTGCTGTTCAGTGATCTGCCGCAACACTTCGCTGATGGGTAGGAGGTGTTCCTGGATGCGCGCCGACACGGACTGGGCGCCGCTGTGCCAGACCCACATCACCCCGTACACCGCCACCGCCAGCAGCAGCGGCACATAGCCGCCCTCGGTGATCTTCATGAAATTTGCTGCCACGAAGCCCGCGTCCACTATGAAAAAGGCGCCGGCCACGGCACCAGCAGCCCGCAGACCCCAGTGCCAGATCTCGCGCATCGCGATGAACAGCAGCGCCGAGGTCATCAACATCGTGGCAGAGACCGCGATCCCGTACGCGGCGGCGAGATTGTCCGATTTACCGAACCCGATGGTCAGACCCAGCGTGACAATCATCAGCAGCCAGTTCACCGGGCCCACGTAGATCTGACCGTAGCCGGAGCCGGAGGTCTGTTTGATCGGCAGGCGCGGCATCCAGCCGAGCTGGATGGCCTGGCGCGTCATGGAGAACGCGCCGGTGATGATCGACTGACTGGCGATGATAGTGGCGATCGTGGCTAGAATCACCATGGGCACGAGCAGCACGGGCGGACAGAGACGAAAGAAAATGTTGTCCGCGGTGGGCGCTCCGGCGAGCACCATCGCCCCTTGTCCGGCGTAGTTCAGTATCAGGCAGGGAAAAACCAGGGCGCTCCAGGCGAGGCGGATGGGTCGGGCACCGAAATGGCCCATGTCCGCGTACAGGGCCTCGGCGCCGGTCACGCACAGGAATACGCCGCCGAGGACCAGGAAGCTGGTGGCGCCGCCAGAGAATAGATACTCGATGGCGTGCCGCGGATCGAGAGCCCACAGCACGGCAGGATGTTGGGCAATGCCCCGTACACCCAGTGCGCCGATCACCATGAACCACAGCGCCATGATCGGCCCAAAAGCATGGCCGATCTTGGCGGTCCCCTGCGGCTGAAAGGCGAACAGGCCGATCAGGACCACCACGGCTGCGGGCAGTACGTAGGCATTGAAGCCGGGTGCCACTATCTTCAGTCCTTCTAGCGCCGAAAGCACCGAAATCGCCGGCGTGATGGCACCGTCGCCGTAGATCAGGGCAGCGCCGAACAGGCCGATGGCGACTATGGCGGGGCGCTTGCGGCCTTTCACGACCAGCAGCGACATCAGGGCGAGAATGCCGCCTTCCCCGTCGTTGTCGATGCGCATGGCGACGTTCACGTACTTGACCGATGTGATGATAATCAGCGTCCAGATCACCAGCGACAGCGATCCGAGCACGGTGAAGGCATCGGGCCGGTCGCCGGTGAGGTTCAACACCGTCTTCAGGGTGTACAGCGGGCTCGTGCCGATATCGCCGAATACCACGCCGAGCGCCGCCACACTCAGCGACGTCAGGGTTCCAGAGATCTCCGGCCGGCCAGCGCCCTCGGCGAGCGGCCCCGGCGGCGGGGACTCCTGTGGAACAGGGGGAGCAATCTCATCAGCAGAACCCATGGATTATCCCCCGTGGCGTAATCGGCAGATCTGGATCGCGCCAGCAAGCGCTTTGTTGCACCGAAACCTCTCGCACCAAGTGAGGGCGGATTCTAACGTTGACCTTACTGCAGCCGGATGTATGGTGGCAGCACGGTCGCCTGCTAAGGGCTGCGCTCGCCGGGTGTCGCGGCCCCACCTTGACCGCGGCAGCGGTCGCCGCGACTGTCTTCGTTGATTATCGTGGTCGCGAACGTTTCTGGGGAGGGTTCTTATGAGTGCGCAACCACCGGTAGATGGCCTGACAACTCTGCCCGCGCCACGCGGAGTCACCGCGACGCTCGATCGGCTCGAGGCGCTGGCGAAGGAACGTGGCCTCATGATATTCGCCCGCATCAACTTCAGCGCTGACGCCGGCCGCGTCGGCCTCAGCCTGCGGCCGACCGAACTGCTGCTCCTCGGTAGTCCCAAGGCGGGCACGCCGCTGATGGCGGCAAGCCCCACTCTTGCGATCGATCTGCCGCTGAAGGTGCTGGCGTGGCAGGCCACGGATGGCCGCGTCTGGGTGTCGTACAACACTCCGGAGTATCTGCAGCGGCGACACGGGCTGTCCTCGGAGCTGCTGAAAAACATCTCTGGCCTCGGCACGCTGGTCGAGGCGGCGGCGGTACTGGACTCCTGAGCGAGCGCGTACGGCACGGCCCGCGTTCAGCCGCCGCAGAAGGGACGATGGCTGCCGCCTTGCAGGCCGCGTCAGTTAGTGTGCATCAGTTGTCTGCGGAACCCGCCCGGTTAAGTCCGATAGTAAGATGAGCGTACGGTGCTCCGCTGCTTCAATCGGCAATCCCAGGATGTTGCGCTATGTCGACCCCACCTGACCCGCGTGTGTTGTTTGCGGCGGAGCGCACGCTGCTCGCGTGGCAGCGCAGTAGCCTGGCGTTGATGGGCTTCGGTTTCGTAATAGAGCGGTTCAGTCTTTTCCTGGCCGCGGTGCGCAATGTGGCCGCGACGCCCAAGCCTCATATGTTCTCTTTGCTGGTTGGTGTGGCTCTCATTCTGCTCGGCGTTGGCATAGCCCTCGCCTCCAGTGTGGGGTATGCGCGATTCGTCAAGACGCTGCCGAGCCGGGACGTCTCGGCCGGCTATCTGATTGGTTTGGGGTCCGTCGTTAGCCTGGCGATTGCCGCGATAGGAGTCATGCTGGCCATTTATCTGCTCGTGAGCGGTCTTACGACCGGTTGAGTCTCAGGCACGGATGTGCTGGCAGCGCACGACGCGCGTACGGTCACCGCGGCGCCCCGCAGGAACGGCGGACTTTCAGTGGTGCACATGCACCCTGGCCCGATCCGCTTGCAACCGCTACGGCCCAGGATTGCTCGTGCGCCGGATGAAGTCCGCGACGTTGTCGTGCAGCTGCTTGAGCGAAGCGTCCTTGGCGTAGACCATGTGCCCTGATTCGTAGAAGCGATATTCGATGTTCGCCTGCAGATTCTGCGGGATCGGCAGGTGATGCATCTCGTAAACGCCCTGGAAAAAGGGCGTCGCCAGGTCAAAATACCCCGCGTTCAATTGCACCTTCAGATTGGGATTGAGCTTCATCGCGTTTGCCAGATCAGGCATGACATTCGTTCCCTGACGTGCCGAGGCCGGTTGGTCACCCTGTCCCGGCAATTGATGGGCGAAATTCCAGGTGCGGAACGTTTGGATGCTCGGTTTAAAAATCTTGTCCTCGCCATAGCGCAGATCCTTGCGCGCGTAGTCATTGAAAGCCGACACGTAAGCGGAGCTGAGCGCACTCGACTGCGGGTCGTAGTCGGCGCGTTGGCTCAAAGGATCGATGTCCGGGCCGGAGAAGCGCGTATCAAGTCGCCCGGTGGTCAGGCTGCTGTCGCCCTGCAGATTCTGGCGGAATTCGCCCCCGTCGATGCGCAGGTCTGCCTTGAGGATGTAATCGACCGGCAGCCCCGTGTATTGATGCAGCTTCTCGGCCACGGCCGCGCGCTCGCTGCTGCTGAGATCGGATCCGGCCGCAAGCGCGCGCGCGTAGTCGCCCATCGCAAACTGTTCGACCTCGGTAAGCAGGGCTTCAAGACGCGGGTGCTCGGCGGGCAGTTTGTGGTGATACCAGGCAGTTGCCGCGTACGTGGGCAGCACGGTCTGATACGGCAGGTCGACGCCCGGATTGCCCGTCGGCCGGTCCGGACTTAGATCGAAGTTGAGGATCTGCGAAAGCAGGATGATTCCGTTTAGATCGATGGAGCGGTTTGCTTCGAGCTGATTGACAACCACCGCCGATCGCGGGGTGCCATAGCTTTCACCGAACAGATACTTGGGAGCATTCCAGCGCCCGTACTTGGTGAGGAATTGGGTGATGAATTCGCTGAAGGCGTAAGCGTCCTGATCGACTCCGAAGAACGCCTTCTCCTTGTCCTTACCCGCGATGCGGCTGAAGCCGGTGCCCGGGGCATCGATAAACACCAGATCGGTGACGTCCAGCAGGCTGTAGGCGTTATTAATCAGCGAGTAAGGCGCCGCGGGCGTATGGGCGTCGGTAGCGGTGACGATACGGCGTGGTCCAAACGCGCCCAAGTGTAGCCACATGGTGGAGGAGCCCGGACCGCCGTTGTAAAAGAAGGTGACCGGTCGCGGTCCGCCCCCGCTCTTAAAGTAGGCCACATAGAACATCGAAGCTTCCGCGGTGGGATTCTTCGGCTCGCCGACCTCTTCGGTCCCCGCGGCGGTCTTTTCGCCAGGATCGCGTGGCACATCGTCCCACCCCCGAGGATGCACGATGAGGGTACCGGCGATCGCTTGGTAGGGGATCGGGCGGCCGATCGTTACGCTGGCATTGCTGACAACCGCCTCGGGTTTGAACGGCTCAAAACCGCGTCCGTCGGCTTTCTTCGCGCCCTCATCCGGCTTTGTATCCTGCACTCCGGGGCCGCTGTCGGGCGCGGCCGCGAAGGCAGCGCTCACTACCAGCGCGATGACCGCGCCGATCAACGGTCGAATTCTGAATCGGATCACGTGGCACTCGTTTCACCGTTGCGCATACTTGAAGTCATTCTAGCCGAGGCGTGCGCGCAGTTGAGTGTGCGGAAGGTGCGCATCACGGCGATCGAGTCAAAAGTATTGTCAAGAGACCGTGCGCTCGAAGCGGCCGCGTTGCTTGCGCAGCATCACCAGCCGGTCGGAGCGTAAGTAAATCCGAATCCAGCCTCGGCTGGTTCCCAAGGTCCCCACGCACCCCAAGACCAGGCGTCGTCGGCGTACATCTGCGCGATCAGGCGTTGCTCGTCCAGGACCTGCTGCTGCAGCTGGTTGGCGCGGTACTGGTCGTACGCCTGCTGCGTTCCTACGTAGAGACAGCCGCACACCAGCGGATCGGCGTACACATAGTGCAGAGTGTCACCGTTCTGCCGGATCAGGAACTGGTTCGGGGGCAGGCGGGCCAACATCGCCTGGGTTTGCGGTGTGCTCGCGACGCGTTTGACAAAGCCGGCGGCAGCCAGATTGTCCTCATACGCCGCGACATCTGGCGGGGTTGTCTGGCAAGCGCTGAGCAGGGCGACACCGACAACGACCAGGATGAAGGCGGCGCGAGTTGCGGCGCCGACAGACACGTCGCGATTCATTAAACACGGCCTCAAGGCTTGGGTGAGGATTCAGCAAGGCGATGGTGTCCATCGCTCTTGCGGCAAAGAATTGCGCTGCGGCGACACGCTTGTCAACGTATGCCAGGACTGAATCCGCAAAGGCTGGCGAGCCCTTCGCCGCCTTTCAATTGCGCGCGCCGCTGCAGCGCCGGGGCTTGACAGCCATTCACTCGGCTGCGCAAATCTGGCGCAAGCGCGAGGCGCCGGGCATAACAAGCCAGCATGAACTACCAGCTACGAGTGGCGACACTGGAGGATGAAGGCACCCTGCGTCAGCTCATCGCGCGCTCGATCCGCGAACTTGGCGCGTCTGATTACTCGCCGGCGCAGATCGAGGCGGCTCTGCGCGGGGCCTTCGGCGTCGACACCAACCTGATCCGCGACGGTACTTATTTTGTCGTGCTTGCCGAGAACGGCGAGATCGTCGCCTGCGGCGGCTGGAGTCGGCGGCGTACGCTGTTTGGCAGCGACACGCGCGCCGAGCGCGACGACTCCTGGCTCGATCCGCGCGCCGAAGCGGCCAAGATCCGCGCTTTTTTTGTCGACCCGGCCCACGCGCGCCGCGGGCTGGGGCGCCGCATCCTCGAGCGCAGCGAAGCCGAGGCGCGCCGGGCGGGTTTCTGCGTCTTTGAGCTGATGGCGACGCTACCGGGGGTGAGGCTCTACGAAAAGTGTGGTTATGTGGCAAGAGAGCCCATCAGCTACGCCCTGCCCGACGGACTGAGTATCTGCTTCGTGCCCATGTCCAAGCGCATCCCGGCGCGCCCTGACTCGCCCGCTAAATAACTCAAAGCGACTTCCCCACGGAAAAACAGGATGAATCACCGCATGAACCGTCGCGACTTCGTTGAGACTGTCGGAGCCGTCGCTCTGGCTGCGGGCAGCCGGTGGAGGAGTGCCGGTGCACGCACCGCGGCGCAACCTGACAGCGCGCGCGCGGGTGAATTTGACCCGACGGAAAAATCCATCGCCGCGCTCAGCCGCGCGCAGGCGCAGGGTAGTACGAGCGCCGAATCGCTGACCCGCAGCTACCTTGAGCGCATCGAGCGCTACGATCGGCAAGGACCGAAGCTTGGGGCAGTGCTGGCGGTGAATCCGGACGCCCTCACCGCGGCACGCGCCCTCGACGAGGAGCGGCGTGCTGGCAAGCTGCGCGGACCGCTGCATGGGATTCCGCTGCTGCTCAAGGACAACATCGAGACGCGCGATCCGCTGCCGACCACGGCAGGGTCTTTGGCGCTCGCCACCGCCCGGCACGCCGAGGATGCCCCGATGGCGGCACGCTTGCGCTCGGCCGGCGCGCTCGTGATCGGCAAGGCGAACCTGAGCGAATGGGCGAATTTTCGCTCCAGCCGCTCGGTGAGCGGCTGGAGCGCCGTGGGGGGCCAGACCCGCTGCCCCTACGATCCGACGCGCAACCCGTCCGGTTCCAGCGCTGGCCCGGCCGCGGGCACGGCCGCCAACCTGTGCGCTGCCGCGATCGGCTCGGAGACCGACGGCTCCATCCTGGCGCCGGCCTCGCTCAACGGGCTCGTCGGTCTTAAGCCCACTGTCGGTCTCGTGAGCAGCAGCGGCGTCGTGCCCATCACGGCGCGCCAGGATACGACCGGACCGATGACACGCTCGGTCGCCGACGCAGCGCTACTGCTGTCGATCATGGCGCAGCCGAGTGTGCGCTGGGACGGCATCGGCTCCCTGGAGTCCGGCCCCCGGGGCTTGCGACTCGGGGTCCTGCCGCCGCCGGACTCGACCCATCCAGAGGTCCTGCATCAGTCACAGGACTGGTTCAAGTTGCTCGCGCGTGAGGGCTTCACACTCATCGATGTTCCGGCGCCGCCGGGTTGGTCGACGCTGCTCGAGGAGGAGTTCGAAGTCCTGCTCTACGATTTCAAGGCGGACTTGAACACCTACCTCGCGCGTTTCAATGGCAGCTTGCCCGTGCACACGCTCGCCGATCTCATCGAGTTCAACAACCAGCACGCGGCCGCTGAGATGCCCTTCTTCGGCCAGGAATTGTTCGTGCAGGCTCAGGCACGCGGGCCGCGCACGACCCCCGCATACCAGAAAGCGCTGCATCACATCCTCGATGTCGCGGACACGAGTGGTCTTGGCCAAGTGTTCGCCAAGTACCGCCTTGACGCCCTGGTCGCCTCAGGCAACGGGCCCGCCGAGCTCATCGACCACGTCTGGGGCGACCGCTATGAGAACAGCGGCGGCTGGCCGCCCATGTGCTCTGCTGCGGCCGTGGCCGGTTACCCGAGCCTCACCGTACCGGCCGGATTCGTGGCCGGGTTGCCGGTGGGAATTCACTTCGTCGCCCCCCGCTGGCGGGAGGGGCGGTTGTTGCAAATAGGCCGCAGTTTCGAACGGGCTCGCAATGCCCGCCAACCTCCTACGCTGCCAGCGTAGCGCTCGGCCGGTACGGAACTGTTGGATGTCGGACGGTTACAAGCACTGGCCGCCGGATCGTTGTCGAATGCCGACGTCAAAAAGGGCTTCGTTACGGCTGCTGCAGCGGTTCGTGCGCTGCGGTAGCATCCTGTCATCCGCCTTCATGTTGACCACGCTGACCAGGGGAGCGCTGTGATGAATCGAGGATTTTCGCGCCGTGCATTACGAGTTCTGAGCACTTCGCTCTTAGGTCTCGCCTTTACAGGTGTAGCTCTTGCGCAACAGGAGGGTTCGGCGGAGCAATTGCAGGAGGTCGTCGTCACCGCGCAGAAACGCGTATCGACCGTCCAGGAAGCGCCGATCAGCATCACCGCTCTTACCGGTCAGGAACTTCAGGATCGGGGCATCAACGACATTCAGTCGATCGTGCAGTCCGTTCCCGGCGTATCGATGAGGACAAGCGGCCCGGGGCAGACCGAGCTTGAGATGCGCGGCATGACCTCATCGGGGGGCAATTCATCGACGGTCGGGTTTTATCTGGATGACATCCCGCTCACCTCGCCCGCTTCGGCGCAGAACGGCAAGGTGGTCATCGACCCGAATCTGTACGACCTCAGTCGCGTCGAGGTATTGCGCGGCCCGCAGGGCACGCTCTATGGCTCCGGTTCGATGGGCGGCACGATCAAGCTCGTGCCCAACGCCCCGGACACGAGCGCCTTTGATGCCTCCGGAGACGTGATCCTCGGCAACACGGACGGTGGCAGCTTCAATCACGGCGAGAGCGCCATGGTCAACCTGCCGCTGGTCACTGATTCACTGGCGCTGCGTATCGTCGGGTCGCAGCAACACTTGAGCGGTTGGATCGATCGTGTCGTGATCCAGAACCTCGACTTCCCGCAGCCGACGCCGCTGTTCGGCACGACCCGCGGCAATGTTGCGGCCGCGCCCGTCGCGGCCAGCTACAACGACGTGAACGATGAAGATGAGACTGCCGTCAGGATCTCGGCGCTGTGGAAACCAACCGACAGATTGTCGATCTCACCCTCGTTTCTCTACCAGAAGATCACCCAGGACGGTCTGAGTCTTATCGATAGCAATCCCGGTACCAACACCAACTATCAGCCGTTCGATGCACCCGAGCCATTCTCGGATCGGATCGACATCGCCAGTCTGAATGTGCAGTACCACTTCGATCCCTTTGACGTCAGCTCGACGACCTCCTACTGGAACCGCGACGAGGACTTGCGCCAGGATGGCGCCGAGGAGATCGCAACCGTGCTCGATGCTCCTCCGCCCGCCGGTTTCGGCTACTTCCCCCTCTATCCCTCCGAGGGTGGTATTGGTCCGAATTCGCCGACTTCCCTGGAGGATGACAAGTCCTGGCAGACGAGCGAGGAGCTGCGTCTGACCTCAGTGGGCGACACGGCATTCAAATGGCTGGTGGGTTACTTCTACCAGGGCTTCGAGTCCGACTGGGATCTGTTCGTCCCCACGCCCGACGCGGTCGGTGTGGGCTTGATTGCGAACGGCTTCACGCAATACCAGCCCACCAAGATCACTCAGCAATCGTTCTTTGGCGAGATCTCCTACCAGTTCCTGCCGCAGCTCACCGGAACGGCCGGTGTGCGCCGCTACAGTTACAGCGGCACGGTGAACACCGCGGTGTCCGGATGGCTGAGTTCATCAGGGAGTGATAACTACGATTACTTCCATACCGACGAACGCAATCAGGGAGCGCTGCCGAAGGCTAACTTGTCCTATCAGGCGGACAAGGACCTGCTCGTCTACGCGACCGCCGCCAAGGGTTTCCGGCCCGGCGGTGGCAATCAGCCGATCCCGACCTCCGGCGCATTGGGCACGGAGTGTTTGCAGAACCTTCAGGCCATTGGTCTGAACGCGGCGCCGCTCGGCTTCGAGCCGGACAGCGTGTGGAGCTACGAGCTTGGTGAGAAGTTCCGCAATTCCGACGGCCGCATCACGCTTAATTCGGCCGCCTACTTCGAGAACTGGGAGCACATTCAGCAGAACATTCCGCTGTCCTGCGGCTTTCCCTTCACCGGCAACGCGGGGGATGCGCATATCTACGGCGCGGAAGTCGAACTTGATGCGCTGCTCGCGCCGGGCCTGATGTTCGCCCTCAACGGCTCCTGGTCGCACGCGCGTTACGTGCAGAACGCCGTGCCCGACACGACCATCGATGAGCGCGTGCAGAACGTGCCAGATTGGACCTCGGCGGCGTCACTCTCCTATAAGCACAGCATTACCGATGCGCTGCGTTTCATCGGCCGCGTCGACAATGTCTACGTGGGCTCGCGCATCGATACCACCGCGCAGGCCAACTACCTGCCAAGCTACGACCTGATCAACATCCGGGCGGGAGTTGAGAACAATCACTGGACCGCCGTGCTGTTTGTGGACAACGTCGCCAACAAGGTGGCCAAGCTCAGCGACTCCCCGGCCATCAACGTCAACGTTGCGACTTTCAATCGCGTCGCCGTGGCGCAGCCGCTAACCTTTGGTATTGACGTGAGCTACCGACTCGGCAGGTAGCTTCTGAACCCCGGCCCAAGCGGTGCGACGCATCAGCCATGAGCGTCGCACCGCTTCGCCGCTCTTGGCGATCGGGGTGCTCCCTTTCAACGGGCGCGCGGCAGGATGAATGATCAGCGCCGGCACGCGCATCTATGCGTCCGGCGCCCTGGCGCTCGTCGGCCTCATCGGCTCGCCGTGGTAGGGGCTGAGAATGAGTCGGGCAGCGACGCCGGGCGGCCCAAAAATCGGCGCGCCGGCAGAGGAATCGATTCATGACCCATGTACTCGTAACCGGCGCCTCGGGCGGTATCGGCGCTGCCATCAGTCGCGCGCTGGCTGCCCGCGGCGCTGCCGTGACGCTGCATTACCAGAGTGGGCGCGCTGCCGCCGAAGAAGCGCTGCGCAGCCTGGCCGGCGGAGGACACACCGTGGTGCAGGCCGATCTGAGCGATGCGGGAGCGGTCGAGCGGCTGTGGCGCGAGGTATCGGCGTCGCGGCGCATTGATGCCGTGATCAACAATGCCGGGGTGTTTCCGGATCATCCGCCGCTCAGCACGGATTATGTGGACTGGATCGCTGCCTGGGAGCGCACGCTTGCCATCAACCTCAAGGGTCCGGCGCACCTTTCTTATTGCGCGGCGCGCACGATGGCAGAGCAGGGTCACGGCAGGATCGTCAACGTGTCTTCGCGCGCCGCCTTCCGCGGCGAACCGGGGGCGCCGGCCTACGCGGCGAGCAAGGCAGGCCTCAATGCCTTCAGCCAGTCCCTCGCCAAGGCGCTCGCCGCTCGCGGCGTGTATGTGTTTGTGGTCGCTCCCGGCTGGGTGGCGACGCCACGCGTGGCACGCGCGGTACAGGATCCAGCCTTGCTGGCCGAGCAGCCGCTGGGGCGGGTCGCCGTGGCGGATGAAGTCGCCGAGGTCGTCGCGTACTGCGCGCTCGATGCACCCGCGAGCATGACCGGCGCCATCGTGGACGTGAACGGCGCCTCGTATCTGCGCAGTTAGGTTCCGCAACGCGCTGCGGCGCGGGCCAAATCCTACGCGCAGTGGCGCCGCAGTCCGATAAGTGAAACGGCGCGCCCGGGTCAAGCTCGCTGACACACCCCCAGGCGCGGGAAACTCCAGATGGCAAGATACAGCAAGGCAGCGGCCGCTAAGGTCGAGCGGGCGATGAAGGAACGCAAGCAGGGCAAGCTGCGCAGCGGCCGCTCGGGCAAGAAAGTCACCAGCCGCAAGCAGGCGATTGCGATCGGGCTTTCAGAAGCACGCCGGCGCGGGGCGAAAGTGCCGCGGCGGCGCAAGGCGAAGTAGCGCCGCCGGAAGATCACAAATCCTGCGGCGTACCCGCCTCCGCGCCAGTCTGAGCGGCGAAGAGTCTGCGGACTGCGTCCATGTTGTCCGCTTCGGCGGCCGCTTTGTCGGTGCGATAGCGCTTTACGCGCGCCAGGCGCAACGCGACGCCGCCTGGGTAGCGACGGCTGGCCTGCAAGTCGCTGAAGGCGATTTCCACGACGAGTTCGGGTCTGACGTACACGGTCCCGGGGTCGCGCCGCACCTCGCGCGCGAGAAACTCCTGCGTCTGCCAGGCGAGCATCTCATCGGTAAGCCCCTTGAAGGTCTTGCCCAGCATGACGTATGCGCCGGTGAGCGGCTCCAGTGCCCCCAGGTGCAGGTTGGAGAGCTTGCCGCTGCGGCGCCCGTGGCCCCATTCGGCGGCCAGTACGACCAGATCGAGGGTGTGTGCGCGCTTGATCTTCAGCCAGCTCGCACCGCGGTTGCCTGCCTCGTAGGGGGCCTGCAGCGCTTTGGCCATGACGCCTTCATGGCCCGCGGCGAGCGCCTCCAGGTAGAAGGCGCGCGCGGTGGGTTCCGAGGCGCTGATCAGGCGCGGAATCCGCGCGGACTCGGGCACCGCCTGTGCCAGTGCCGCGAAGCGCTCGTGTGTCGGGCGGTCGGCGAGGGTGTCTGCCTCGCTGCGCAGACAGTCAAAGAAGAAGGCCCGCAGTGGTAACTCGCTGCGCACCTGCTCGACCTCGAGCTTACGGCCGAAGCGACGCATCGTGACCTGGAAGGGGCGCGGGCGGCCTTGGGAGTCGAGCGCGATCGCCTCGCCATCCAGTATCAGTACCGCCGCAGGCCAGCTGCGAACTGCCTCGACAATCTCCGGCACGGCCTCCGTCACCTCGTTGAGCGCGCGCGTGTAGATGCGCACCTCGCTGCCCTGCTTGTGCACCTGGATGCGCGCCCCGTCCATTTTCCACTCGAAGGCTACCTCTCCGGTGAGTTCGCGCAGCGCTGCGCCGACATCCGGCGCGGTCTGCGCGAGCATGGGAGCGACGGGTGCGAACACTCGCAGCTGAAACTGCCCGAGTGCCTGCGCGCCGCTGAGCAGCGCGGTGTACGCGACCGCACCGAGGTCGCCGCCATACATGGCCGCGCGCCGCACCTGCGCGATCGGCACTTGCGCGGCGGCGGCGATCGCTTCGAGCATGATGCCCTCGAGCGCCCCTTGCCGCAGCTCACCTGCCAGCAGCTGCAGCAGAAACTGCTGCTCCGCCGCGCTCGCGCGCGCGAAGAGCTGCCGCAGCGCCTCATCGCGGCGCGCCGCGGATCCTGCGCCGCGCATACTTGCCAGTGCACTCAGCCACTCGTCCAGCTCGATGACAGAGAGTGTCGGTGAGCTCGCCGGAGTTTGCGCCGCTGCGGCCGCCAGCGTCGCGTAGCCGAGGCCGATACGCCCCTGCGGGGTCTCCCCCGATAGGTAGCGCGTGGCGAGCGGAATTTCCGCCGGCGCAAGTAATTTGAGTAGCGCGGCGAGCTCGCGCACCTTCACCAGGCGTGCGCGGGTGGCGCGCACGCGCTGCGAGGTAGCGACCAACGAGGCGAGGGGCGTCACGGGCGCGATTGTAGGACGGCGCGCGCCGCCGGGTGCGTTTGCCGGGGGTAGGCTGCCCTCGCAGGCACTTAGCGAAGAGTGTCGGTGAGGGCGAGAAGATTCTGCGGCTGGATGTGGATGAAGCCCGCGCGGGGACTATCTATGTCCGCAATGAGATAGAAGGCGATCGCCACGACGACGGGCAGCACGCTCAGCAACCCGACGCCGGATTTGAGGTGACGCACCGCGTAACCGAGCATGAGGTTGCACAGCACGGCGATCAGGATCATGAGCGTCCACGCCGCCGGCGGGATGCGGTTCCACCACGCCGCCTGCGTGTAACCCTGGGAGTTCAGCACGTCGTTCATGCCCGCGACTACGAGCGCGTTGATCGGGTTGGGCTGGCTGCCCGCCGCCCGTACCGAGGCCCACAGCTGCCCCTGCAGCTCCCCGGTCCGCGCGTTGATCTGCGTCAATTGGGCGCGATCGCGGCTGCGGTAAAAGAGTACACGCTGCGCCAGATACTCTTTCAGCAACCCCCGCGTGCGGGCTGCGTCGGCTTCCGGGAGGAACTGGGCGCGCAGGTATTCGGTGCCGATCGCATTGGCCTCTGCCTCTTCGTAGTTTTTGCGCAGATCGTAGCGGCTGGTCGCCATCGAAAAGCTGAAACCGATGATGAGCCCGAGGAGGGTGAGCGTGGCAGCCAGCACCAGGCCTAAGTCGTCGCGCGCCTCAGCATCCTCGGGCGCCCCCCGGCCCAGATAGGACGCCCCGAAGCGGGCACACAACCAGAGCGCCACGAAGGAGACGAGAGCGAGCGCCAGGGGTGTGTCGGTGAGGTAGTGCATGGCTTAGCGGGGCGGCGCGGCGTTTTGGGGCTCACGAGACCGGCGGCGCGCCGCCTTCCCGGCGTCGGCGCTCGACGAAGGCGTTGAGCGCCTCGAGGATGGACGCGTCCATGGGCGGGGGCTGGAAGGCGGCGAGCGTGGCGCGCCACAGGGCCCCGGCACGTTCGGTCGCGGATTTCGCGCCCGCGTCCGACCAGGCGCCAAAATTGCGCCAATCAGAGACCAGCGGACTGTAGAAGGCGTCGCGGTAGCGCTGCATGGTATGCGCCGCGGCGAAGAAATGACCGCCAGGCCCCACTTCGCTGATCGCATCGATGCCGATCTCCTCGATCGACGCGGAGACTGGCTGGAAGAGCTCGGCAAACATCTGCAGCATCTCAACATCCAGGATGAACTTCTCGGTCGAGGCCGTCAGTCCGCCTTCGAGCCAGCCGGCGGCGTGCAGCACGAAATGGCAGCCGCCGAGCAGCGCGCCCCACAGGCTCATCTGGGACTCGTAGGCCGCTTGCGCGTCCGGGGCGTTGGAAGCTGTCGCGCTCGAGCAGCGCCACGGCACGCCGATGTGCCGCGCCAGCTGCCCGGCGCCGAACGCCGCCTTGGTGTACTCAGGCGTGCCGAAGGCCGGCGAACCTGACTTCATGTCGACGTTCGAGGTGAAGCTGCCGTACATGACCGGAGCGCCCGGGCGGATCATCTGCGCAAGGGTGATGCCAAAGAGTGCCTCGGCGTGCGCCAGCGTGAGAGCTCCGGCGATGGTGATGGGCGCCATGGCGCCCGCCAGCGTGAAGGGGGTGATGATCACCAGCTGCCCGTGACGCGCAAACTCGAGAATGCCGTCCGTCATCGGCAGGTCAAGCTGCAGCGGCGAATTGGTGTTGCAGATGGTGTAACAGTGTGGCTGGCTCTGAAAAGTTGCTTCGTCGATGCCGCATGCGACGCGCAGCATCGCAAAACAGTCGGCGAGCTGACCGTCACCGCGGCAGTAGAAGTAGGGCACCTTATCCCCGAGGGTCAGTTGTGCCAGGGTCGTCTCCAGATGGCGCTCGGCGACCGGTATGTCCTGCGGCTCGACCATCTGCCCGAGCACGTGGATCACGTCGAAGAACTGCGCGAGGCGCACCCAGTCGCGGTAGTCGGCAATCGTACCGGAGTGTTTGCCGTGCGCCTGATCGCTCACGCTCGGGGGCCCGGCGACCGGCGCGAATACCACGTGCCGTCCGCCGACGCGGCACGAGCGCGCGGGGTTGCGCGCGATCAGGTTGGCTTGTGCGGGCACCGTGCCGAGAGCTTGCGCGACGAGCGCCGGATCCAGACGCACCATATGGGTGCCTTCATCGACGCTCGCGCCGCCTGCGGCGAGGGTCGCGCGGCCGCGTGGCGAGAGCACGCGCATGCCCTGACGCTCGAGTATACCGAGCGCGGCGAGGTGCATGTTCGCGACCTGGTCGTCAGAGAAAATCCGCACGGGCTCAAACGGATTCACGAGGTTGCGGTAGCGCGCCGAGCGTTCCGCCGCGGTAGTGGTGCCGCCGCGCGGGGTACTCGGTCGACGTGGGCGGGTCCTCGATGTGGCCTCGGGATTGGTCATATCAAGATAAGTATGCCACCCGCCGTGTGGCGCGGGTTGGCCGGCTCCCAGGGGTTGCGGCTAGTATCATGCCCCCGCCGCCACCGTCTTTCCTTAGGATCGCGTATGCCCCTTGTCGCCAGCACCGAGCAGATCCGCAGTCACTTCCCCGCGCTCGAGCGCCGCCAGGGAAATTTCCCGGTCGCCTACTTCGACGGGCCCGGCGGCACGCAAGTACCGCGCCGCGTGGCGCAGGCGGTCAGCGACTATCTGCTGCATCACAACGCCAACACGCACTGGGCATTTGCCACGAGCCAGGAGACCGATGCGGCGCTGCTGGGGGCACGCGCGGCACTGGCCGACTGGCTCGGCGGAGCGCCGGAGGAGATCGTGTTCGGGGCGAACATGACCACGCTCACGTTCCATCTCGGACGTGCGCTGGCACGCGCCTGGCGCAAGGGCGACGTCATCGTCCTGACCGAACTCGACCACCACGCCAACTCCGACACCTGGCGACAGGCCGCGCGTGAGCGTGACGTCGAGGTGCGCGTCATCCGCATGCGCCCGGAGGACGGACGGCTCGACGAAGCGGACGCGGCGCGCAAGCTGACCCCTGGCGTGCGACTGCTCGCACTAGGAGCCGCCTCCAACGCGCTCGGTACCATCAACGAAGTCGCACGGCTCACGGCGCTGGCGCATGCCGCGGGCGCGGTCGTATTCGTGGACGGGGTGCACTATGCGGCCCACCACATGCCGGACGTGCGCGCCTGGGACTGTGACTTCCTCGCCTGCTCGGCCTACAAGTTCTACGGGCCGCACGTGGGGGTGCTGTGGGGCCGGCGCGAGCTCATCGAGCAGCTGGACGCACCGAAGCTCGCGCCGGCAAACGACACCGCACCGGAGCGTCTGGAGACCGGGACGCTCAATCACGAAGGCATCGTCGGCGCCGGTGCCGCAGTTGACTTTCTGGCTGGGCTCGCCGGCGCTGAGCAGCCGCGGCGCGCGCGGCTCGCGCAGGTGTCCGCGGCCCTGCACGAGCGGGCAGCGGAGCTTCTCGCCAAGCTCTGGAACGGGCTCGCCGCAATTCGCGGTGCGCGGCTCTACGGGCCGCCCCCGGAGAGCGCGCGCACCCCAACCGTGTCGTTCACGCTCGCCGGGCATGCCCCGGAGGCGATCGCTACCGCGCTTGCCGCGCGCGGGGTGTTTGTCTCGCACGGGGACTTCTACGCCAGCACCGTGGCGCGCGTCTATGGTCGGGAACTGGAGGGCTTCGTGCGCGCCGGGTGTGCGGCGTACACCACCGCGGATGAAGTTGAGCGCTTGCTCGAGGGCGTAAGAGAACTTTAGCGGCAGCGCCGCGCCGCGCCGCGCGGCGCTAGCGCACCTCGACCGTCTCGACCAGGAGAACCTCGCAGGCGCCCGGGCCCGAATCAAGCCGCGTGAGCGAGGTATTAATCCAGGCGCCATCGTCGCGCCGGGCATCGACTAAGGGGCCGGTGAGGTGCACGACTTCACCCACGCGCAATCGCGCCAGCGCCGAGCGCACCTGCTCGTTGGCGGGAATCAGGTGCGTATTGGCACTGTGGCTGATGACGGCCTCGCGCGGGACGGGCAGGGCGCCACGCGGCTGCCAGGTGTAAAAGCGCACTCCCTGCGAGATATCGAAGTGCGCGAGCACCCGGTTGTCGGACATCGGCCCCCAGCCGAGCGCCAGATCCTCCGGCACGAGGTCAGACAGTGCGTCGAAGCGATAATCCTCGCGCGAGAGGATGCGCGCGGTGATGTCGTAGTCGGCGCGCGGCGTGAGCAGCCAGCGACCATGCCGCAGCGGCGCCTCATCGTGCGCCTGAGTTTGCCGCGGATCATCCGGCGCCACAGCGCCGTCGGGCGGGTGCACGGGCCGGTGCTCGAAGCGCTGCCAGCCGGCCCAGAGGCAGCCGCCGACCAGTGTGAGCCAGAGCACGTTGCGCAGCTTCATCGGTCAGGGATCTTCACCCGCGGCGCTTGCGGCCGCCGTGACCGCGATCAAGATTGGCGCGCCACCGCCCCTCAGCCACCCCGTGCTCGAAGCGCCGCCCAGCGGCGCAGGCAAGATCCGGCCGCCCGGCGCGCGGGCGGCGGACGGATCTCGTGCGCTCAAGGATCAGTGATGATTCGCCGCTACCGCGGCTTGCTTGAGCTCCTGATTTACCTGATCGAGCAGCTCCTTCGCCTTGGCAGCGTGACCGCCCATGTCAAATTCATTGGCGGCCTGCGCCGCGGAGATTTTCTCGTACGCTTGGGTGGCCAGGCGCTGCGCGGCGGCGAGATTCGGATGACGATTGCCACTGACGTTGTCCACGGGTGGGGCAGCGGCTGCCACGGAAACGGTGCAAAGCAGAGCGGTGCAGAGAAGCAGTTTTCCGACCATGGGACCTCCGGTTGTGCGTGTGAGAGCTTCAGGTGCCGCCCGAGCGGCGGCGGCAGTGTGGTACCTGCGGCGCGCCGGATCAAGATCCGCCCGACAACACGCGCGCGCGGCGGCGCGGCGCGGATGGCTTGCCGCCCGGCGCCGGGGTGCGCGTAATATGCGTGCCCGAGCGCAGCGCATGGAAGGCAGCACACGATGAGATTAAGTAGGAGCGCATCGCTGCCGCTGACCGCGGCACTGTTACTCGGCACGGCTACGATCGCCCCCGTGGGCGGCCAAGCGGCGGTGGCCACCGACGCGTGCACGCTGCTCACGGCAGCCCAGGTGAGTAACGTGCTGGGCAGCGCCGTCGAGGCGGGCGAGCACGTCGTGCCGAACTCGGTGACCTCGTGCGGCTGGATGGGCCCGGAGGGGCCGAGCATCGGCTCGAAGAAGATCGTCCTGAGCCTCTTGAGCGCGCGCTCGTTCGAGGCCGGTAAGACACCGGTGAAGGGCGTCACCGAGACGCTCGCCCCCGGGATCGGCGACGAGGCTTACTACATCAGCATGCCGCCGTTCGGCACCGCACTCAGCGTGCGCAAAGGCAGCGCTTTCTTTCAGCTGCGCATTGCCGGCTTCCCGAGCGGTCAGGTGAGGACTCTGGAGCGAGCGTTGGCGCTGCGTTTGCTGGAGCGCGTCTAAAGGGGTTGCGCCGGGCGCGGCGGCTGGATCCGTGCGAGAGCCCTCGGCAAGAGGGCCGTCCGCCATGGTACCTTTCACCCGTACCAGGCCTGATGTAGGAGTGTGTTAAGGATGCCCAGCAGAGTGCCCGACGGACACACGCGCGGTTGGATTGTGCCGATTGGTGGCGCGGAGAATAAGGAAAATGACCGCCCAATCCTGGAGCGCTTCGTGCGCGTCTCCGGCGGCCTGCAGGCCGACATCGTCGTGATCCCGACCGCCAGCCGCATGCACGAGACCGGCCCGCGCTATGAGCAGCTCTTCAGGGACATCGGCGCCGCGCGCGTGACCGCGATGGACTTCGATACGCGACGCGACTGCCAGGAGCGCGGGCGCCTTGGGCGTCTGGAGGAGGCGACCGGCATCTTTTTCACCGGCGGCAATCAACTCAGGCTCACGACACTGCTCGGCGGCACGCCGGTCGCGAAGCTTGTGCGCGCGCGCAACGCCCGTGGCGTCACCGTCGGTGGCACGAGCGCCGGTGCCAGCATCCTCAGCGAGCACATGATTGCCGCCGGCGATGAGGGCTCGACCGTCATCGCCGGCAGCGTGCGTCTTGCGGCCGGTTTAGGCCTCACCAACCGCTTCATCATCGACCAGCACTTTCGTCAGCGCGACCGCCTCGGAAGACTCCTCACCGCGATCGCCTACAATCCCTTCGCCGTGGGTATCGGCTTGGATGAGGACACGGCCGCCTTCATCGGTCCGGATGAGACCATCGAGGTAGAGGGCACCGGCGGAGTCACGATCGTGGATGGCTCGGAGGTGAGTTATTCCTCGATTGACGAAGTGACTGACGGCCAACCCGCCTGCATGCTCGGGCTGCGGCTGCACGTCCTGGTGGCCGGGGCAACCTTCAACCTCCACACCCGCGTGGCCCGCCCCGGCGTGCTCGAACGTTTAAAGGAGTAGTCGACCGCCGGCACCCACAGGCGCGACACGTTGCCCGAACAACTATTAGATGAGCAACACCCCATGCGCATTCTTGATCGATCCGTCTACGTCGGCCCCTCGCTGTACGCGCGCTTCCCCGTCATCCGGCTGGAGCTGGATCTTGGGGCGCTGGAAGCGTGGCCGACCGGGCGTCTGGGCAGCCCCTTCATCGATGCACTCGCCGCGGCACTGCCGGGACTCGCCGAGCACGGCTGCTCCTACCGCGAACCGGGGGGCTTTTTCCGTCGCATGCGCGAGGGGGACGGCACCTGGCTCGGGCACGTGCTGGAGCACGTCGCGATCGAACTACAGAACATCGCCGGCGAAGAAGTCACCTTCGGCAAGACCCGCAGCGCCGGCCCCGCGGGGGTTTACACCATCGTGTACGAATACGCGCAGCGCGATGAGGGCATCGCGGCCGGTGAGCTCGGGCTGCGGCTGCTGTGCTCGCTGTTGCCACCGCAGCTGCGTCCCCCCGACAGCGTGCCCGAGGGCTGGAACTGGCCCGAGGCGCGAGATCAATTCATCCGCTTCGCGCAGCGGCGCGCACTCGGCCCCTCCACCGCCTCGCTGGTGCGCGCCGCCGAGCAGCGCGGCATTCCGTGGCTGCGCCTGAACGATCAGTCGCTTGTGCAGCTCGGGCACGGCAAGTACCAGCAACGTATCCAGGCGACCGTCACCGGACGCACGCCCCACATCTCGGTGGAGCTTGCGAGCGACAAGGAGGAGACCAACAAGATCCTCGCCGGCCTCGGCCTGCCGGTGCCGCAGCAGGAGCTGGTGAACAGCGAAACGCAGGCGGTGCGCGCCGCGCGCCGCATCGGCTTCCCGGTGGTCACCAAGCCCTACAACGGAAATCACGGCCGCGGGATCTCAATTCGCCTGACGAGCGATGCGGAAGTGGCGCAGGGCTTTCACGCGGCACGCGAGCATTCACGCTCGGTAATTGT
Organism: uncultured Pseudomonadota bacterium; assembly: GCA_963850955.1. GTDB lineage: Bacteria > Pseudomonadota > Gammaproteobacteria > Steroidobacterales > Steroidobacteraceae > 13-2-20CM-66-19. The sequence continues at coordinate 300,911 of CAWKMW010000004.1, read as the reverse complement.
GGAAACCTTCCTCGAAGGTGACGATCACCGCCTGCTGGTCGTCAACGGCGAGTTGGTCGCCGCCACGCGGCGCACGCCGGGTCACGTGGTGGGCGACGGCGAGCACAACATCGCCGCCCTGATCGAGATCGTAAACCACGACCCGCGTCGCGGGGTCGGCCACGAGAAGGTGCTCACGCGCCTGGAGCTCGATGCGCAGGCGCTGAAGATGCTCGAGCGCGCCGCACTCACGGCCGAATCGGTGCCTCCCAAGGGCGAGATCGTTTACCTGCGCTCCACCGCTAATCTCTCAACCGGGGGTACGGCAACTGACGTGACGGACGTCATCCATCCTGACAACCGGGAGATGGCCGAACGTGCGGTGCGCGCCATCGGCCTGGACGTGGGCGGCGTCGACTTCCTTTCCAAGGACATCACCGAGAGCTATCGCAGTATCGGTGGGGGTATCTGCGAGGTAAACGCGGCGCCCGGGTTTCGCATGCATGTGGCGCCGAGTGAAGGAACGGCACGCGATGTCGCCACGCCGGTCATCGACATGCTCTTCCCCGCCGGTGCCGCCTCACGCGTGCCGATCGCCGCGATCACCGGCACCAACGGCAAGACCACTACCGCGCGCATGCTGGCGCACATCACCAAGATGGCCGGTTTCACCCCCGGACTCACCACCACCGACGGCGTCTATATCGACGGGCAGCGCACGGTGCAGGGCGACATGACCGGTCCGGTCTCTGCGCGCATGGTGCTCGCGGATCCGCAGATCGACGTTGCCGTGCTCGAAACCGCGCGCGGCGGGCTGCTGCGCGCTGGCATGGGCGTGAACGAGGTGAACGTCGGCGCCGTGCTCAACGTGCAGCCCGATCACCTCGGGCTCAAGGGCATCGAGACACTCGAACAGCTCGCCGAGGTCAAGCGCGTCGTCGTCGAAGTGGCCACTGACTGCGCCGTACTGAACGCGGATGACCCGCTGGTGCTGCGCATGTCCGGGCACACGGACGCGAAGAACATTTGCTACGTCACCATGAACCCGCAGCACTCGCTGGTACGCGAGCACATCCGCGCCGGCGGCCGCGCCTGCGCGCTGGAGGCGGGCGTCAACGGCCAGATGATCACCCTGTACGACCGCAGCGGTCACATCCCGCTGCTGTGGACCCACCTGATTCCGGCAACCCTCGAGGGGCGCGCGACCCACAATGTGCAGAACGCCATGTTCGCGGCCGCCATGAGCTTCTCACTCGGCATCAAGCTCGATGCGATCCGGCAGGGCCTGCGCACCTTTGACGCGACCTTCTTCCAGGCGCCGGGGCGCATGAATATCTTCAACGAGCATCCCTTCAAGGTGCTGTTCGACTACGGCCACAATGCGCACGCGGTGGCCGCGCTCGCCGATCTTGCGCAACGTCTGGACGTCACCGGCCGTCGCATTGTCGTGCTGGCCGGCCCGGGAGATCGGCGCGACGAGGACCTGGTGGCGATCGCGCACGCCGTTGTCGGCCGCTTCGATCACTACATTTGCCGGCGCGACGACAATCTGCGCGCGCGCGCCTCCGACGAGGTGCCACGCATCCAGGCCGCCGCCTTGCGGGCCGCCGGCGTTCCGGAGGCGGCGATCTCCGTCATTCCGGACGAGCAGGAAGCGATCAGCGCGGCGCTGAACATGGGTAAGCCAGGGGATCTGCTGCTGATATTTGCCGACGCGCTGGTGCGCTCGTGGAAGCAGGTCACCAAGTTCAAGCCCGCCGGCGTGGCCGCGCCCAGCGCGCCCCCGCCGCCGGCGCCGCCGCCGCGCGATGGTGGCTCGTTGCCGGGGAGCCCGCCGGAGCCGGCACTGCCGGTCTTTAGTCTCGAGGGCCTGATCCGCGATGAGCGCGGCGTGCATTACGCGCCGGAGGCGGCAGACTGAATACCAAGACCGGACTCCCGTTTGACGCCTCGCGGCGTCTGACGGGGCCGAACCTCTTTTTCAGTAGCACCGGGGCGCAGCTCGAGACCGACGGCATCACGGTCGATGAGGCACTGCTCGCCGGCTGGCGCGCGCGCGTCATGCGCGCGCGCACACACCTGGCGTGGCGCCCGTCGGGCCTTGCCGCGCGTGCCCACGCGAGCGGGGTGTCCCTGGCACTGGCCGCCCCCTGCGATCAGCTGTTCGTGGCGACGGAAGTGAACGAGTGGGCGCTGTGCGCGACAGTGGCGGAGCGTGATCCGGGCTGCGCCGCGGCGTTCGAGGCCGCGCTGCTTGCCGAGAGTCTCGAGGACGCGGCCGATCCGGCCGCCGTGATTCCCCCGGTGCTCGAGGAGTCCCGGGCGCTCGCGCGCTTTGCGACGCTGGCCGCGCGCGAGGCGCACCCGCCTCTTATGGCGCTGCTGGCAGCCGCCGCGCAACGCGGCCTGCCGCACGTGCTGGACGAGACGGCTCTGACTCTCGGCGCCGGCACGGGCGGGCGTGACTTTGCGCTCGCGCAGCTCCCCGCCGCGAGCGCGGTGCCGTGGCACGCGCTGCACGACGTCCCGACCGCGATCGTCACCGGGTCAAACGGCAAGACCACGACCGTGCGACTGTTGGCCGCCTGCGCGCGCGCCCACGGCTGGCGCAGTGCCTTCTGCTGCACGGACGGGGTGTTCTTCGAGGCCACAGCCGAGCTGAGCGGCGATTACTCCGGCCCGGAAGGCGCGCGCCGCGTCATCCGCGAGCGCCGCGCACAGGCGGCGATCATCGAAACCGCCCGCGGCGGGATCCTGCGCCGCGGCCTGGCGATCTCGCAGGCGCGCGTCGCGGTGGTTACCAATGTCAGCGCCGATCATTTCGGCGAGTATGGAATTGATGATCTGTCCGGACTCGCCGACGTGAAACTCGCGCTGGCCGGGGTGGTGCGCCCCGAGGGGCTGCTGGTGCTCAACGCCGAGGATGCGCAGCTCGTGGCGAAGGCACCGCATCTCGCTGAGCGCTTCGGACGTTGTGCGCCGCTGGGCTGGTTTGCGCTCGATGCGGACCACCCCTCCTTGCGTGCGCATCGCGAGCACGGCGGCCCCACCTGCGGTGTGCGCGATGGCCGGTTGCAGCTGTATCAGGCGGCGCGCGAACACGACCTCGGCAGCGTCGCGGCCATGCCGCTCACAGTCGAGGGCAGCGCGAGCTACAACATCGCCAATCTGGCCGCGGCGGCCCTCGCCGGGGGCGCACTCGGCATACCTCCGCCGGTGATGGCCGCCGTGTTCGCACGCTTTGGCGCGCAGGTGAGTGACAACCTCGGCCGCATGATGCGCTTCGAGCGCGACGGGGTCTGTATCCTCGTGGACTACGCGCACAACCCCGAAGGCATGCAGGGTCTGCTGCGTGTGGCCCAATATCTGCGCCGCCCCGGCGCGCGCCTCGGCACGGTCCTCGGTCAGGCCGGCAACCGTCGGGATAGCGAGATCGAGGCTCTGGCGCTGGCCGTGGCTCAGTTCAACCCGGACCTCGTCGTTGTGAAGGAAGACGAGGCCTATCTACGCGGCCGCGCGGTGGGGGAGATCCCGCGCCTCATCCACGCGGCACTGCGCAGCGCCGGCTTGCCGGAAAATGCACTGCCGATGCGGCCGAGCGAGCTCGAGGCGGTGCACTGCGCGCTCGAGTGGGCGCGCCCCGGGGACGTACTCGCGCTGCCCGTGCATGCCCCCGCCACGCGCGCGGCAGTGCTCGCCTTGCTCGGCGGCTGAGCGCGGCGCGCCGGGCACTGCTTCAGGTGTGCTGGCGGCTGCGCAGCCAGTCAGGCTCGGGCAGCTTGTACGAAGACCTCGCGCAACGCTTCACTCCAGCGTTTGCGGATACTGGCGAAGTAGGCGTTGTCCTCATCGATGCTGATGTGACGGGCGATCTCGTATTGATCGCGCTTCAACAGCACCAGGTCCAGCGGCAGCCCCACGGAGAGGTTCGAGCGGATGGTGGAGTCCATGGAAACCAGCGCCGCCTTGGCGGCCTCGTTAAGACTGCTGCTGCGCCGGACCACGCGATCGATGATCGGCTTGCCGTACTTTGACTCCCCGATCTGGAAGTAACTGGTCTCGGCGGTTGCCTCGATGAAATTGCCCGCCGAGTAGATGCTGAAGAGGCGCGGCATCTCGCCCCTGATCTGACCGCCAAGGATCAGACTCGCGTTGAAATCGACGCCGAACTCCTTCAGCGTCTCCGCGTCACGCGAGTGCGCGTCGCGCAAAGCCGTACCGATGCACTGCGCCGCCTCGAACATGTTGCGGCAATTGAACAGGTTCGTGCCGGAATCCACCGCCTCGAGATTCTCGCGCAGTACCGTGGTCACGGCCTGCGTGATGGCAAGATTGCCGGCGCTCTGTACCACCAGGACGCGCTCGCCCGGCTTCTGAAAAACGCCTGGTCTTGCGGAAGGTGCTGATCTGGTCGACGCCGGCGCTGGTGCGCGAATCCGACAGAAACACCATGCCGGTATCGAGCAGCATGGCCACGCAATAAGTCATGAAACTCGGCTCTCCCTTATTGTTCGCCCGAACTCATCGCGGCGACGTTCACATCCATTACTTCGCGGCCCCCGCCGCGACGCACACCGCGCACCGGCGCAGCATCCAGATAGTCGCGCCCGACCGCAAGCCGGCAGTGCTTCGGTCTCTTAGGCTTAAGATGCGTGACATCGATGCCGAGCCACCCTTGCGCATCCTCCAGCCAGGCATCCACCCAGGCGTGACTCGCCGAATCGCTGCCATCCACGCTGCAGAGATAACCGCTCACGTAGCGCGCCGGTATCCCGCCGGCGCGGCAGCAGGCGACGAACACGTGCGCCTGGTCCTGGCAGACGCCCTGGCCACGGGCAAAGACCACCGCCGCGGAGTCCTCCACGCTGGTCGTCCCGGGGGTGTAACGCACGCGCTGCTTCAACCCCAGCTCGAGCCGCTGCCACTCTGCGCCCGGCACGATGCGCGGCACGATGTCGAAGGGGATCAGTCGCTCCGTGCCTTCGTTCTCCCCGTAGACCGCAAAGGTGATGCCCACGCGGTGAAAGAGCGCATCCGCCTCGGTGCGCTTGCGCGCCAGGTGCTCCGCGGGCTGCTCGCGCAGCCATTCGTAGTACTGCCGGCAGTGGGCACGCGGCGTCCCGGCGGTGTCGAGCATTTCGTCGTACGGAGTGGGCATCGAGGATATTAGACCAAGCTTGCCGCGCCCGCGGCAGCATCCATTCGGACGCCGGCAGCGCGGTGCGCGGACGGATTGCACCCTTTGTGTGCGCCCGGCGCAGTCTCGCTGCCGACGACCTCAAGGGTACAGGAGGCTCTTCAGTGCACTTCGGTGAGCGCGGTGTAACCGCTCCAGATGATCTCGATCCCGATGCACATCAGGATGAACGCGGACAGGCGCACGAGCACCTCAAGGCCGGTATCGCCCAGAAACTTCGCCATCGCGGCAGCGAAGCGGTAGGCAAGGTAGATCGTTACGGCGATGGCGATGATGCCCAGAAACGCACCCGTCGCGTGCGAGGCGAATTCCCTCAGCGGCGGGAAGCCCGGGCTCTTGCGGCTGCCAATGGTGATCGCCACCGACATCGAGCCCGGACCGACCGTGAGTGGCATGGTGAGCGGGTAGAAACTGCCGACCTTCGGGCGGCCGCGGGCCGGCGGGTCCGGATTGCTGTGATCGGACCACTCCTCCTGCGTCAGCAGCTTCCAGCCGAGCGCTGTCACGACAAAGCCGCCGGCGATGCGCACCACCGGCAGACGGATACCGAAGAACTCGAGCAGGTAGGGGCCCAGAACCATCGAGCCGAGCAGCAGCGCAAAGCCGTTGAAGGCGACTTTGCGCGCAAGCACGTTGCGCTCCGCGGGTGTGAGACCCGCGGTCATGCCGAAGAAAAACGGCGCCGCCTCGATCGGATTGACGATCGGGAAGAGTCCCGCAAAGGTCAGCAGAAAGGCGCTGACGAGATCGTTCACGCGGGCGGTGACGCGGCGCCGAGCAGTAAATCCAGCGCCTGCTCGACGCGCTTGGCCGAGTCCTGGCCGACGTGCATTTTCCCGTAGGCGTGGCCGTAGAGCTTGCCGTCGCGTCCGATCAGATAGAACCCGGGCCAGTAGTGGCTCTTGAGCTTATGCCAGTAGGAGCAGTCGGTATCAATCATCAGCGGATAATGAATCGCTAAGCGTTGCACGGCCTCGTGCACTTTGGACGCGGACTTCTCGTCGGGCAGCTGCGGGGTGTGCATGCCGATCACGACCAGCCCCGCGCCAGCCTTGTCGCGTCCGATCTGTTCGACCCAGGCACTCGAATCGAGGCAGCTGACGCATTCGAAGGCGCAGAACTCCACCAGCACGACCTTACCCTTGAGCGCAGCCAGGGTGAGGGGTGGGAGCGGCCAGTCCGAGTCGCGATAGTGCGTGAATTCCGGGGCCGGGCTGGGTGCCGTCGCCTGCGCCAACGCCGCGCCCGTGCACAGGGTGAACGCCAAGGACAGGATGCGCCATGTGTCTTTCATATACGATCCCTCCGAGTGAGCTCCCCAGCTGAAGTATGAACGGCAAGTATTGCCTCGTCACCGGGGCCACCCACGGGATCGGCACGGAGACCGCCCGCGCGCTGGCCGCGGGGGGCGCACGCGTGTGGGTGCACGGTCGCGACCTCACCCGCGCCCGGGCCGTGGCCGAGGCGTTGCGCCGCGACACCGGTAACCCTGAAGTACATGCGGTGCAGGCGGACTTCGCCCGCCTGGCCGACATCCGCCGCCTGGCGCAGGAGCTGTGCGCCACGCTGCCGCGTCTGGATGTGCTCATTAACAACGCTGGGATGATGAGCGCCGCACGCGCCCAGAGCGCCGAGGGCTACGACCTCACGTTCGCCGTCAATCATCTCGCCTCGTTCCTGCTCACCAACCTGCTGCTCGGCAAGCTCCAACACTCGGCGCCGGCGCGCATCGTGGTGGTGGCCTCGGAGGCTCACCGCCGTGCCACGTTGGATTTCGATGACCTCATGAACTCCAAGGTTGCCGGGCTCCTGCCGGCCTATGCGCGCTCCAAGCTCGCCAACATTCTCTTTGTCCGCGCGCTCGCGCGGCGACTTGCCGACGGTGCGGTCACGGCAAACGCGTTGCACCCGGGTTTCGTCAACAGCCATCTGTTCCACGATCACGCCGCGCTGCGGGTGCTGCTCGGCGCCTTCGGGCGACCCTTTATGCTCACGTCGGCGGCCGGTGCGCGCACCAGCATTTATCTTGCGACTTCGCCGCAGGTGCAGGGCCTGAGCGGCGGCTACTACGCGCGCTGTCGGGCCGTGGCGCCGAGTGCCGCCTCACAGAGCGATGAGAATGCCGAGCGGCTGTGGCAGGCGAGTGCCCGCCTCACGGGACTGAGCGCGTAGGGCGGCCGCGCCGGCAGCTTTCAGGGCGTCGCAGCGGGGGCGCTGTGCAGCGCACCGCGCGGCAGGTGCACCAGCACTGCACTCACCAGGCGCTCGAGCCGCGCGGGCGGTAGCTCCAGCAATGCCGGCGCGCTGCGCATGCGACGCACCAGCTCCGCATCGAGTCTGCGATGCGCGCGGTACAGCCGCGTGCGTACCGTGGTCTCGTGTACACCGAGGGAGGCTGCGGTCTCAATGCCGCTGATGCCCTCGAGGACGCGCAGCACGAGCACGGTACGGAACACCTCCGGCAGGGCGCCGATGGCGTGTTCAAGTTCGCGCTGCGCCGAGAGCTCGCCCGCAGCGTCGGCGGCCGCCGTTGTCGCCGGCTGCGGGTTTGCCGCCGCGAACCGCAACTCAACCCGCTGTAGACGCGCATGCTGATAGGCGAGGCGGGTCAGCCAGGCGGCAAACTTGCCGGTCGGCTCGTAGCGGCTGAGATCCCCGAACGCAGCGAGGTAGGCCTCCTGTACGATGGCCGTGGCCCGCTCGTCATCGGAGATGACACTGCGGGCTACCCGGAACAGTCGTCTTGCGTAGCGGCGGATGAGCGCTTCGATGGCCGCCTCATCGCCCGCGCGCGCGCGTTCAATGAGTAAAAGGTCGGGCTTGTGGTCCGTCACCGCGACCGCGCTTGCGCGCCGGGCGAGGGTGGCCGGGGTATCGAGGCTACGGGACGGGGTTACTTGATCCAGCATGTGCGTCGACCTCTGGTGTGTATCCTAGCCACCATGAACATGAGACCGGCCCGCGCGGCCGGGTATTGCGCAGGGCTCGCACTGATGGCTTGCGCGCCGAGCCCTGGCATGAGCGCAGCCCCGCAGCCGGCTGCCGTGATCCATCCGCAGCGCTGGCCCAAGCTCACGCCTCCCCTGAAACGGGACGAGGAACTCGAGGCGCACGTCGAGGAGCTGCTGGCGCGCATGACGCCCGCAGAGAAAGCCGGTCAGCTCGTTCAGGCTGACATCGGCAGCATTACCCCGGATGATCTGCGCCACTATCCCCTCGGATCCATTCTTAACGGCGGCAATTCCTCGCCCCGTGACGACAAGCTCGCTGCACCGAGTGAGTGGCTGGCGCTCGCCGACCGGTTCTATGAGGCCTCCGCCGGCACCCGGGTGGCGCCGCAGATTCCGATCCTGTGGGGGACGGATGCGGTTCACGGCCACAACAACATCCCCGGCGCGACCATCTTTCCGCACAACATTGGCCTCGGCGCCGCGCGCGACCCGGAGCTCATCCGACGGATCGGGCAGATCACCGCGCTTGAAGTACGGGTGACCGGCCTCGACTGGGCGTTCTCCCCGACCGTCGCCGTGGCCCGCGATACGCGCTGGGGACGCACTTACGAGAGTTACTCCGAGAACCCGCAGCTGGTGCGCCAGTACGCCGCCGCCATGGTGGAGGGACTCCAGGGCGCTCCCGGGACGCCGGGCTTCCTCGATGCCGCCCACGTGCTCGCCACGCCGAAGCACTTCCTGGGCGATGGTGGAACACTCGGCAAGGATCAAGGTGACAACCCCGCGACGGAGCGCGAACTGCGCGATATCGACAGCGCCGGCTACCAGGCGGCGCTCGCCGCCGGGGCGCAGACGGTGATGGCTTCCTACTCGAGCTGGCGGGGCCTGAAGATGCACGGCAACCATGCCTTGCTGACGGATGTTCTCAAGGGGCGCATGGGCTTCGATGGCTTCGTGCTCGGGGACTGGAACGCTCACGCACAGCTGCCCGGCTGCACGCCGGTCAGCTGCGCGGCGGCGGTGAACGCAGGACTCGATATGCTCATGGCGCCCGATGGCTGGAAGGAGCTGCACGCGAACCTCATCGCCCAGGCCGCCGCCGCACAGATCCCGGCGAGCCGCCTCGATGACGCCGTGCGGCGGATACTGCGGGTGAAGCTGCGCGCGCACCTGCTGACCGAGGGTCGGCCCTCTTCGCGGCCCTATGCGGGACACTACGAACTGCTCGGTTCCGCGGCGCATCGTGCCGTCGCGCGCCAGGCGGTGCGCGAGTCGCTCGTGCTCCTGAAGAACCGTAATCATCTGCTGCCCCTGGCACCGAAGCTGCGCGTCCTCGTGGCCGGCGACGGTGCCGACAGCATCGCCAAGCAAAGCGGGGGCTGGACGATCAACTGGCAGGGCACCGAGCCGAATCAGGTGTTCCCGCACGGCGAGACCGTTTACGCCGGCATTGCCCAGCGCGTAAAGGCAGCCGGCGGCAGCGCGGAGCTTAGTGCCGGGGGCGAGTTTCACACCCGCCCGGATGTGGCGATCGTGGTCTTTGGCGAGAACCCGTACGCGGAGTTCGCCGGCGACGTCGCGACGCTTGCTTACAGTGCCGCCGATAAGCACGACCTCGCTCTGCTGCGGCGTCTGCACTCGCTCGACGTGCCGGTCGTGGCGGTGTTGCTCTCCGGGCGGCCGCTGTGGGTCAACGCCGAGATCAACGCCGCCGACAGTTTCGTGGCGGCGTGGCTGCCGGGGCCGGAGGGCGGCGGCATCGCCGATGTGCTCTTCCGGGCAGCCGACGGCTCAGTGCGCTACGACTTTCGCGGCAAATTGCCGTTTTCCTGGCCGGCCTCGCCGCGGCCTCCGGCCGTGGACGGTAGGCCCGGGGAGCCGCCGCTGTTTCCCTTCGGCTATGGCCTCACCTATGCCGACGATGGCTACCTCGGCAAGCTGCCCGAGAGCGCCGCGCCGCACAGCGTGCGGGCGCAGCGCTGAGGGCGCGGCTTTGTCCGGAGGCGGCCCGCCGAGCGCTGCGACGTTTAGTCCGCAGCGGCGCCGACCGCCACCCAGGCGAGATCGGAATTGGAGACCGAGCCTACGTTGAAGGTGCGCGCGGCGGCCGCCATGCGCGTGAGCGCCTGGGCGATCGGCATGGGTGGCTGCGTGTCGCCTTTCTTCGCCTTGTGGAAGCGCACCGGGTTGATTCGCGCGACCACATAATTGCGCAGGTACGGGGACTTGAAGCCGCGCGCCTGCAGCGCCGCGATCACCGACTTTACCCGGCCGTCGATTTCGATCAGCCGTGCGGCGTAGTCCTCGCGCTGCTTCAAGCTCGCCGCGAGCGTGCGCTCGCTGAAACGGTCCACCTTCTTCAGAAAGGCGCTGTACGCGCCGCCGGCGAAGCGCGGGGATTTCTGATAGACGATGCCGAGCGTGAGCAGTTCGGGGGCTTCGAACTCCGCGGTGAACTGATCCTCGCGCTCGCGGCCGCGTCGCTTGGCCAGATTGCGCGCCATGCGGATCACCTCGAGGCTGCGGTCCTTGAGGTTGTGCGCCTTCTCCGTGTTGAGGGCGAGAATGCGGTAAGCGAGCGCCTCGTCCCCGGAGATCAGCGCCGTGATTTGCTTCAGTCCCAGCACTTTCGCTGCCGCCAGGCGATGGCGGCCGTTGGGCGTCCACAGCCGCCCGTCTTCACCGCGCACCACGATCAAAGGGTCCAGAAAAGCCGCGGTCGCCTCGATCGCAGCCGCGAGTCGCTTGGCGTGCGTGGGGGACAGATCGCGCTGAAAAGGCGTCGGCTGCACGGCCGCGCAGGGCAGGCTCGCGAGCAGCAGCGCCCGCCCGCCGAGGGGCTCCTTGTAAGCACCCAGCGGCGCGCCACCGGCGGCGCGCACGAGTTGGGCGAGCTCAGCAACGCTCGCATCATCGAGCGCCACGGCCACCTGAGCGGCGTCGAGCCCGCGAGTTTTTTCACCAGGCCCGAGCCGGCCGCGTGGGCGCGTGCTGCGAGCGGCGGTCTTGCGGCGTGCGGCCATGGCGCAATCTCCCGTTGGAATTGAGTGTGCGAGAATGACCGATTGCACAGGATGTTGCCATGGACGCCCCCACTCAGTCAGCGAGCGCTCCGCGCCCGGCGGAGGGTCTTGCGCGTTTACCCGCGCAGCGCATCGACGCTGCCGGGCACGCGCACGTCGACCAGCGTGCCGTGCTCGCGCTCGCCCTGCCGCTCATGGCCAACAGTGCGGTGCAGATCGTCCTCAACCTCACCGACATGTGGTTTATGGGGCGCATCTCCACCAAGGCGCTCGCCGCGGTCGGAGCGGTGCAGTGGCTCATCATGGTGGCGGTGCTGGTACTCGGCGGCGCCGGTACGGCGGTACAAACACTGGTGGCGCAGCACTTCGGGGCGCGCCGCTACAGCCGCGCGGGCGAGGCCGCCTGGACGGCGTTGTGGGGCATGGCCTGCGCGGCGCCGCTGTTCGTGCTGGTGGGAGCCGCCCGGCATCTGATCCTCGCGCCGTTCGGCTTTGACGCCGAAATCGAGCGGCTCGCCGCGGCCTTTTGGTTTCCGCGCATCGGCGGTGCGTTTGTGGGCGCCGCACTGTGGGCGATGCTCGGCTTCTTCAACGGTATCGGCCGCCCGCGCCTGACGCTATGGGTCACGCTCGTCACCACCTGCACCAACGCGGTGCTGAACCAGGTATTCATCTTCGGTCTCGGCTGGGGCATTGCCGGCTCCGCTTGGGCGACTAACTGCGCGCAGCTCATCGGCCTCTTGTTCGCGCTGGCGATCTTCCTGCAGCCGTACTACCGGCGCGTCTATCACACGCACCTCACTTGGCATCCGCACGCGCAGCGCCTGCTCGCACAGCTGCGCCTCGGTGTACCGATGGGTTTGTCCCCGGCAGCCGATCTGCTCGGTTTCGCCATCTTTCAGATGATGCAGACGTGGCTCGGTACCGCGGACGGGGCCGCCACGCAGATGGTCGTGATTCTCACCTCCCTCGCTTACATGCCCGGTTTCGGCATCGCTTCGGCCGGCACGACCCTCGTCGGGCAATCGATCGGCGCCGGCGCGCGCGATTGGGCGCTGCGGGTGGGCAATCGGACGATCCTGCTCGCCGCGCTCTATATGGGCGGCATCGGGGTCCTGATCGCACTCACCGGACGCTGGCTGCTGCCGTTCTTCACCGGTGCCCACGATGCGGACGCGGTCGCAGCGGTGGCGCTCGGCCACAGACTCCTCTGGCTGGCCGCGGCCTTTCAGTTCTTTGACGGCCTGAACATGGGCAGCAGCATGTGCCTGCGCGGGGCGGGGGATGTCAAGGTGCCCGCGCTGCTGGTACTGACGTTGTCCATCTTCCTGTTCGTGCCACTCGCGCACGCCCTCACGTTCGCTCCGGGTCAGGGGTGGGTGAGTTTTCTGCCGCAGTTCGGTTACGGTGCCGTCGGCGGCTGGGTGGCGGTGCTCCTGTACGTCATGGTGCTGGGCAGTACGCTGTTTCTGCGCTGGCGCTCACGCGCCTGGCAGCAGATCACGCTGTAGAAGGCGACGCGCGTGGTGCCGATATTTGTGACGGTGAAGAGTGTGGTGCGCACGCTGCTGCTGCCTCCGGCAGGACCTGCGCTGCTGGCGATTGCCGGTGCGTGGCTGCTCGGCCGGCGCGCCGCCGGCCTCACGCGGCGCGCCGGCATCGTGCTCGTGGTTTGCGGACTTGGCTCGCTGTGGCTGCTGTCGCTGCCGGTGGTGGCGGATGTTCTTGAGCGGGGCGCCGAGCGCGAGCCGGTGCTCGATGAAGCGCGGGCGGCCGGCGCGCAGGCCATCGTCATTCTTGGCGGCGGCACCGTGCGGTCCTCGGCACCGGAGTTCGGGCACGCGCCCGCGACCGGCGCGGAGCTGCTCGAGCGGCTCGCTTATGGGGCGTACCTGGCGCGTCGCACGCGGCTCCCGGTCCTCGTGAGCGGGGATCCCATCGAAGCGCAGGCGATGCACACCTCGCTCGCGCGCGAATTCGGCGTCGCCACGCGCTGGATCGAGAGCCATTCGTACGACACGTTCCAGAACGCACAATTCTCGGCGCCGCTGCTGCGCGAGTCGGGCGTGAGCCGCATCCTCTTAGTCACCAGCGCCACGCACGAGTATCGCGCGGCGCGCGAGTTCGAAGCGTGCGGACTTGAGGTCATACCCGCGCCCACGGGCGTGTGGGCGCCGCCGGAGCCGAGCGCGCTGCACTATCTGCCGAACGTGGCCGCGCTCAAACGCTCCACCGAGGCGCTGTACGAGCTGATCGGGGACGTCGCGCGGCGCCTGTTCGCCGCGTCGCACCTGCGACGGCACACCTCTTAAGGCAACGCGCAGCCCATGTCGGCGCCGGATCTGACGACCGTGTTTCGCTCCCCGCGCAAGCGCGACTGCGATGAACGGCTGCTGGTGCTGACGGCGGTGGGCGTTGCTGCGCTCGTTACCCTCGGCGAGGGCACGTTCTTGCTGCAGGTGGATCCGCTCGATGCGGGGTACGCCACGCGCCACCTGTTGCAGTATGAGGTCGAGAACCGCCCGCCCCCGCCACCACCGCCGCCGCCGTACCTGTATCCCTACGCCTGGGTCGGCTGCATTCTCTACGTGCTGGTGCTGCTCGGTGTCGCCGCCGCACTCACGCACGCGCTCGTGCGCCTGGATGCGTTTGATGTGGGCGAGCTGGATGCGGCACGCATGCAGGCCGGGCAGTGGTGGCGGGCGTGGACGGCGCTGACGCTGCACCTGGATGGCCCGCACCTGGCGGCGAACCTGCTCGCGGGGGTGTGGTTCGGCTATCTTGCCGCGCGGCAAATGGGAGCTGGCACCGCCTGGCTCCTCATCGTGAGCGGAGGCGCGCTGGCTAACCTCCTTGAGGGTCTGCTTGCGCCGCCCGACCATCGCTCGGTCGGGGCCTCGACCGCAGTGTTTGCGGCCCTCGGGGCGATGTCGGCGTTCTCCTGGCGCGAGCGTCTGCACCGCCCGCAGCGCTGGGTGCGCCGTTGGGGGCCGCTCATCGCCGGGGTCATCCTCCTCGGGTGGACCGGCTCCGCCGGCGAGGGCACGGATGTCATTGCCCACGTTGCCGGCTTTGGTGTCGGGGCGCTGTTTGGGGCGACGGTGGCGCTTCCGGGTACGCAGGCGTGGCTTAAGCGGGTGCCACAATCGGTCAGCGGCACGGTGGCACTGGGGTCGCTTATCATCGCCTGGTGGTGCGCACTCGCGAGCTGAAGCTTGCTCACGGACCCTCGACGCTGTAACCCTTGGCGCGCAGTGCCGCGAGCGCGCCGTGCTCGCCGAGCAGCCGATCCATTGACTGCACGGCGAGCGTGCCGTGGTTGCGGTTCAGACTGTCCTCCACCGCGATTATCCAATCATCCTGCGCCTGGGCGATGAGCTTGCGCACGCGCTCGGAGTTGGAGACGGCCGCGATGCAGGCGGTGCGGTCATCCGCGTGCGTCAGCCGCCGCAGCGTTTCGACGTCCCCGAGCGCCCAGGCCTGCGCCCGCGCCTGCATCGGTGCGATGTCGGTCTCGAGGAGTGTCACCACCGAATCAAGACAAGCCACCTCGCGATCGAGCGGCGTGTGGCCTACGTCCTTCAGCACGTTCACCGGATCTTCGATTCTCAGCTTGTCCTGGTGCACGCGCACGCCCTGCGTCCGGGCGAGCCGCAGTACCTCTTCCTGCACCTCGTTGTGCTGCGCGAGTCCGGCGGCGTCGAACACCCGCGTCATCAGTTGCCGCGCCGCGAGCATGGGACGCATCTGCTCAAGCTTGCTGTCCTTCGCGTCATAGCGGCTCTTGAGGGCCTCGACGCGCGCGTACAGCGGCGCCGGCAGCGTCTGACGCAGCGGCATGTTGTCCGGGGGCTGCTGCAGATGACGCCATTCGATGAAGACGCGCAACGCGGTGAAGGGATTCGCGCCGATGCCGTAGGTGGGCCACGCCGGCACCACCTCCTGCGTCTCGCGCAGCACGGCGCGCACGGCGTCCGGCTGCCACACCAGCTTCTTCGGCAGCGGGGCTATGGTGCCGAGGATCCACAACGTATGTGCGCCCTGGCGCACGGTCCAGAGGCGCGGACCTTCATGGCGGCCCTCGATCAGGATCTCCTGCAGCGGCGCCTCGGTGCCTGCGGAGGGCGGGCTCGCCGGTTGCGCGTGTACGGTCAGGTGGACACCGAGCAGCCCGCTCACGAGCATCAGTCCAGCGCGCGCGGCGCGCATGAGCAACCCCGGCACCCCTTTTAGTCGCTGGTCGGGCGCCGCGGCGTGTTTTCGCTCGCGGCGTCGTACACACGCTTGAGGCTGACGCCGGGCAGTTCGTAAGGGTACATGCGAAACTTTTCAGTCAGGTGCGCGCGGTCGGGCGAGACGCTGTAGCGCTCCTCCACCTCCGGTCCATTCTGGGCCTTGACGAGAATGAGGTACTCGTCGCCGTGCCAGCCGGAGGTCTGATCGCCGACGCCACCCTCGACCGATACGACGCTGTGGGCGCCGGGGGTGAAGCTGCGGCGCACGGTGCCGTAATCAAACGAGAGCTGCCCCGGGGTCTGCCGCACGATGAGGGTGTCCCCGCGCGCCATCAGGTCCTGGATGATGTGCGCCATGGGCGAGTGCTGCAGTGGATCGCGTCGCGGGCCGTGCGCCGGGGCCGGATCGTCGGCCTCGGCTCCCGGAGCTGTGCCCCCCCGCGCCTGCGCGTTGGCGGCGTTGCGGTTGATGATTTTCAACGCCTCGGCCCGCATCTGATCCAGCGTCTTCTGCGGGTCATCGGAGGCTGCGGCATCGAGTTTCCAGGTGCCCGCGAGCGAAACCCCGGGTGAGCTTTCGGGTGAAACCCTGCTCGTCCAGCACCCGCCGAGCAGCGTGGCGGCCGCGGCACACAGCAGGAGCGTGCGCGCCCGAACCGTGAGCATATTGGGGTATCCTCGCTGAGCCTGTGACAAGGCGCAGCATCGCAGTTCGCCACCTTCTCGCGCAACGATGAAAAGACCCACCGCACCGGAACTCGCCCGCCTGCGCCAACGCATCGAGCAGCTGGACGAGGACAGCATCGATCGGCTCTACGGTTTGGAGCCGATCTGGGAGCCCGCCTCCGGCGTGCCGCCGCTCGGGCTTGAGGAGTTCGTCGCCGTGGCTTGCCCGTATTGCGGCGAGCGGTTGGAAACGCGCGTTGATCTGACCGGCGATGAACCCGCGTATGTCGAAGATTGCGAAGTATGCTGTCGACCAATCGAGTTCCACATCGAGCGTGACCCGGGTGGGGCGCTGCTGGCGCTGCAAGTACGCCGGCTCGATTAAGGGCTCGATCGAAGTAGAGGGGATCACTCATTATGCAATTACCCGTGCGGGCCGGCTGGCTCGTTGTTGGCGCCGTGATCACGCTGTGCGCCTGCAGCGCGCCGGCGCCCCCGTCACCACCGAGCGTCGCGACGGCGCCGCCGGACCCTTGGCCGGCGTTCTCCGCGCATTTCCTCGCCGACTACTTCAAGGCCAATCCCTATTTCGCAGTGCAGGCGGGGCGGCATGAGTTCGACGGCCAGATGCCGGACCTGAGCGCCGCGGGCATCGCCGCGGAAGTGGCCCTGCTCAAGCGGCTGCGCGCCGAGGCGCAGGGGTTCGATGCGGCCGCCCTCAGCTCCCCGGAGCGCCAGGAGCGCGAGCTGCTGTACACGGCAATCGACAGCGATCTGTTCTGGCTCGAGCGGGCGCGCATGCCCTTCACCAACCCGGCCTGGTACATCGATCAGCTGGATCCTGATGTATACCTCAACCGCGACTACGCCCCCCTGGCGCAGCGCCTGCAGGGCTACCTCGGCTACGCGCGCGCGATTCCGAAAATCGCCGCCGCCGTGCGCGCGAACCTCAAGACGCCCTTGCCCGAGAGCTTCATCAAGCGCGGCATCGATGGCTTCGGCGGCTTTGCCGCCTTCTACCGCCGCGACGTCGGCAAGGTGTTCGCAAGCGTCGCCGACCCTGCCGCGCAACAGCAGCTCGCCCAGGCGGACGCCGCCGCCGCCCAGGCGATGGACGGCCTGAAGAGCTGGCTCGAGACCGAACGAGCGCACGCCACCCAGGGCTTTGCCCTCGGGGAGACGCTGTTCCTGGAGATGCTGCGCGCCACCGAGCGCGTGGACGTGCCCCTGGCGAAGCTCCTGGAGATCGGCAACGCGGACCTTGAGCGCAACACCGCCGCCCTCAATGAGGCCTGTGCGCACTACCTGCCGCACGGCACACTCGCCGCGTGCGTCAGGCGCATGAACGCGGACAAGGCCAAGGGCGGGGCGGTCGAGGGGGCACGCGCGCAGCTGGCGCAGCTGCGGGCCTTCGTCGTCGCGAAGAACATCGTCAGCATCCCGAGCGATGAACAGGCGCAGGTCGCCGAGGCACCCCCTTACAACCGCGCCAACACCGCCTACATCAACATACCCGGGCCGTACGAGCACGGCGTGGCGTACGTGTACAACATTTCCCCGCCCGATCCGGCCTGGAGCGCGCAGGAGCGCGCCGAGTACGTTCCGGGCAAGGCGAGCCTCCTGTACACGAGCGTGCATGAGGTGTGGCCCGGTCACTTCCAGCAGTTTCTGCACTCCAACCGCAACCCCTCCAAAATCGCGGCTTTGTGGGTGGGGTACGCCTACGCGGAGGGCTGGGCGCACTACAGCGAAGAGCTCATGTGGGAAGAGGGGCTCGGTGAGGGGGATGCCGAGCAGCACGTCGGCCAGCTCGTCAACGCACTGGAGCGCAATGTGCGTTACCTGTGCGCGATCGGCCTGCACGCCCAGGGCATGTCCCTTGCGCAAGCGGACCAGATGTTTCGCGAGCGCGCCTACCTTGACGTGGGCACCGCGCGCCAGCAGGCCGCGCGCGGCACCTACGACTCGCAGTACCTCAAGTACACCCTCGGCAAGCTCATGATCCGCAAGTTGCGCGCCGACTGGCTGGCGCAGCAGCCGGGTGTGCAGCCGAGCGCGGACCCCAAGCCGTACTGGCACGACTTCCACGACAAGTTCATGTCGTACACCGGGCCGATTCCGCTCATCCGGGAAGCGATGGTGGGTGCAGGCGGATCGCTCTTCTAGCGCCCGACCGCCGCTTCCAGGAATGTGAGTCGGCGGGCGTCCGCGTCCAGACGCACGCGCACGCCCAGCGCCACCGGCTCGTTGTGCGCGCCGTGCCCGATCGGGAAGCCGGCCGCGCACGGCAGGCCGGTGGCGAGGGCGAGTTCGCGTAGTACATCGCTGCTGCGGTAGGGGGCGTCCGGCTCCTCGCATTGCGTGAAGGTGCCGAGCACGATGCCCCGCACGCGTTCGAATACGCCGGCGAGCTCCAGGTGCGTCCATATGCGATCGAGCCGGTAGGGGCGCTCGCCCTGATCCTCGAGCAGCAGCACTGCCCCATCGAGGACCGGCATGTAAGCGGTGCCAAGCAGGCGTGAGAACACGGAGAGGTTGCCTCCGAGCAGGCGTCCTTCGGCCACGCCCGGGACATAAGTGTCCGTACCTTCCAGGGCGGGCGCGGGCGCCGCCGATTCCAGCAGCGCGAACAGCCGCTCGTGGGTCGGGGGAGTGAGGCGCCCGAGCTGTGTGAGGACTGGTCCGTGGAGGCTGATCCGGCCCTGCGCGGCGAGCCACATCTGCAGTGCCGTGATGTCCGAGAAGCCGACCAGGAGTTTGCGCGCCCCGGGCGTGGCGCCCGCGCGCAACTGCCGCAGCAGGCGCGTCGCGCCGTAGCCGCCGCGCGCGCAGAACACCGCCTTGAGCGCCGGATCCGCGAGCGCGGCCATGAGCTCCCCGAAACGCCGCGCATCATCGCCGGCCAGATAGCGATGCTTGGCGAAGATCCCCGCGGCGTACTCGGGGCGATAGCGGCGCGCGAGCACCGCGAGCCCGGCTTCGAAGGCGGTGCGCTCAAAGCCGCTGGCGGGGGCGATCACGGCGACCGCATCTCCCGGGCGAAGCGGCTCACAGGGTGGAAAGGGGGCGGTGCTCACGCGGCCTCACGGATGCATGCGTCGGTGGGGGGATTATCGCTCGATTGGCCCCGGGCGAGCGTGCGCTTAAACCGCGGCGGGGTAAGATCACTCTAAGGGCAGGAGCGCCGTGTGGATGGCGCGGACTTGCCGGCTGGAGGATGCCATGGTCGGGTTTATTTTATGGCTGCTGCTGCTGGTGTTCTGTTGGCCGCTCGCGCTCTTGGCGCTCGTGCTCTGGCCGCTCGTGTGGCTCATCGTCTTGCCGCTGCGGCTGGTGGGGATCGCAGTGCAGGGGGTGCTCGCCTTGGTGCGCGCGCTCGTGTTCCTGCCGGCGCGCGTCCTGGGCGGCCGGCGCTGAGCCTTCAGTCCGAGAGCGCCTTCAGATCGCGCAGCAGCGCCGCGCGGCCGCGCGCCAGCTGATCCAGGCGCTGGGCGGCATCGCGCAAGGCGTTCAGGTTCTGCACCGGAGCCTCGTTGAGACGCCGATAGGCGGTGCGCGCCGCCAGCCACAGGCGGTTGATCCGTTCGTAGCGTGCCGCGATCTCGCGACGCAGGGTGATGATTGCAAGCGCACTCGATTGCATTGGCGCCATCTCGCTTGAAAGTTACCGGCGGCAACAGTGCAGCCGTCACACAGTTCACATCTGAGCTTAGCGCGCGAGTATTGCGGCCGTAAGAACGCGCGCCCCGGCAGCCCTGCGGACCCTCAGGTGAGCGAGACGACCAGCTTGGCGGAGTGACTGCGCCAGTTGATGGGGATGATGAAGGAGCGCTGCCCGGGCTTCTGCGGAATGGCCGGCTTCTCGCCCGAGAGCACACTGGGAACGGAGATGACGAAGTCGCGGCCGAAGTCGCGGCGCGCGTTGCCGGAAATCGTGTTGGCGACTTCGCCGACCAGATCGCGCATGGTCTCGTGGCTGAAGTCATTTTCCTGCATCTTCATCAAGAGCACGGTGAGCATCGCCTTGGGAGCGGTGAAATACACCACCCCTTCGCGCTTGCCGGAGATGTTGATGATGCCGGTGTACTCGTGCACCGACGGGGAGCCTTCCATGAGGTACGGCGAGCCGATCGAGGCGGGCTGCTGGGCTGCGACCTCAAAGAAATTCGTCGTCCCCTCGACGAAGGTCTTGAGCTCCTGTTCGTACAGCATGGGTGAGGGTGTCCTTATGCGAGCCTAGCGCATCAGCTCGGCGATCGCTTCATTCAGCTGCCGATCGGTAAAGGGTTTGTTGAGGAAGCCGTTCGCCCCCTTTTCCATGGCCTCAACCGCGGTCGCCTTATCGGCCAGCGCCGAGACCACGAGGATACGCACCGCCGGCTTCAACGCCACGAGCTTGCCGATGCATTCGATGCCGTCCATGCGCGGCATGGTCAGATCCATGGTGACGACGTCCGGATCGGTCTTCTTGAACAGCTCGAGCGCCTCCTCCCCGTTGCCGGCCGTGCCGACCAGCTGCAACTCCTCGAACTGCTGCGAGCGCTCGATGCGCCGGCGCATGATGTTCGAGTCGTCCACGATCATGAGCTTGTAGGGGCGCTTGCCGTTCATCGCAGGTCCGTGATTTGCCATGACAGCCGCCGCGCCGCTTACGCGACCGCCGTGCTGCCGACCGCGTCCGCCGCGGGCAGTACGATCTTGAAGCGCGTGAACTTGCCCGGATGGGTACTGACGCCGATCTTACCGCCGAGGGCATAGACGCTGCGCGCCACGACGTCCATGCCCACCCCGCGGCCGGCATCCATCGACACATCATCCTGCGTGGAGAAGCCGGGACGGAAGATGAGCGCCATGGTCGAGCGCGTATCCATGAGCGAGGCTTCCTCCTCGGTGATCAGCTGCTTGCGCACCGCCGCCGCCCGGAGGGAATCCGGCGCGATGCCCGCACCGTCGTCCTCGAAGATCAGCTCGTAGCTTTCGCCGGCCTTGCGGAAGTCAACCTGCACGACCCCCCCATCCTCCTTACCCTGCCCGCGGCGCACTTCGGGCGCCTCGATGCCGTGTACGGCGGCGTTGCGCAGCATCTGGATGAGGCAGTCCTTGATCGTGGCACTGTAGGCGTTGGGGACTTCGGCGAGTCCGCTGAGGGAGAGCCGGAAGCGTTTGGCGTGATCCTGCGCGAGCCGCTCGGCCATCGCGTGCAGGGCCGGGGACAGATCCTCGACTGCGCGCGACGGCGGCGGCCGCTCGCTCGGTGCCGTGCCCGTGCGGGGCGCGGCGGGGGCCGCCGGCCGCGGTGGGGCCGCCGGCCGCGGTGGGGCTGCCGGCCGCGGTGCCACCGTATCGGTGGAAATCGTGGAGGCCCCCGCGGGGGCGCTTGCGGGGATGTCCTTGAGCGTCGTGAGGCGTGCGGCCATCTCACGCACACTGCGCAGATGCGCGAGCAGATCGTCGAGCTTGAGCACCAAGGGCAAGAAGTCGTTGCCGGAGAGCTCCGGACGCTTCTTGCAGTCGCTCACCATGTCCTCGAGCGTATGCACGCGGCTGGCGATGCTCTTCAGATTGAGCGCCGAGGCCTCCCCCTTGATGGAGTGCAGTTCACGGAACAACCCAGTGAGCTTCTTGCGAAACTCCGCATCGGTGCGCGCCGGCTCCTTGAGGATTGTGTTGACGAGCTTCAGCCCCGTCTCGGCGGTGTCGAGGAAGGACAGCAACTGCAGCGGATCGACGTGCATCATCCCGAGCATCATGTCCAGCTGCGCGTTGGCGTTCTCCTGTGAGTCGTGCAGCTCGCGGGCGAGCAGCACGCTCGAGGTGATGTCGCCCACCGAGCACAGCACGTGCTTAATGCCCTCCGGCCCCATGACGCGGTGGAAGTCGAACTGCAGATAACGGGTTTCCTTGCCGCCGTGCCCGTTCTCCATCGTGATCTCGAGCTGCCCGAGGGGGTTGATGCTCTTCATTAGGTTCTCGTGGGCGCGATCACCCCACAGCAGCTTGATGTACTTGGTGGCGGTGGCGAGGGTTGCCTTGGGCACCAGGTCCTGCAACAGCTCCTCGAAGGACAGGCCGGCGAAATCTGTGCGGCTGAACATGCGCGCGAGCGCCTCCGACCACACCGAGCCGATGCGATACTGCGCGTCCAGGAGGAAGAAGCCCTCGCGCACGGTCTTGAGAATGTCGCGCGTCTGCTCCTGCGCGTCGCGTGCGGCCCGCTCATGGCGGGCGCGGGTGACCTGGAAGTAGGCGGCTGCGGCGGCGAGTACCAGGGCGGCGAGCACGCCGGTGGCGAGCAGGCCGCGCAGGCGCCCGGCGGCATCAGAAGAAGTGTGCTGCAGCGTGGCGGCGAGATTGGACAGTTGCGCCTGCAGCGGTCGGGCGTTCTCGCTCGCAAAGAGCTGGGCGCGCTTGACCGCGGCGTAGTGCTCGCGGCCCTCGCGCGAGAGTGCGCTGCCGCCGCTGTCGGAGTCGAGGTACGGCTGGTCGTTGAAGGAGATCACCGGGTCGAGCACCGGGGCGTACTGATGCCACAGCAGCAGCGCGCGTCCGAGCTGGGGCGAATCCATCTCGCCGCTGGCGTTGATCAGCCTGAGCTCCTGGTCGAAGTGCTTCACGGTGCTTTGCAGGTCCGCGAGCGCCTGACCGGAGTAGGCGCGTATCTCCAGGCGGTCACGCAGCGTATTTAACTGGTGGGCGATCTCCTCCGGGTAGGTCTGGAGCGTACTCGCCGCCTGCAGTGCGCTGATATCCGCGCGCATGTGCGTCGCGAGGCGGAATCCCACGATGAGTACCGCGCCCATCACCAGGGTCAGCGCCGTGCCGATGCCGGCGGTGACGAGTTGACGGCGGCGCTCAGTGCCAGCGAGGCTCATTGTACGGATTCTCCTGTTCTACTTGGGCAGCTCGAAACGCACCAGCGTCTTCACCGGTACCTCGATGGGGGTGCCGTTGACGACCATCGGCGCGTAGCGCCAATGCTTGATGGCGAGAAGCGCGGCGCGGTCGAACACCCCGGGCGGCGTCGCCTCGATCACGTGAATATCGCGCGGTTCGCCATGGACATCGACGGTGAACTGCACGGTGACCGAACCGCTCACGTGCTGCGTAAGCGCGCTCTCGGGGTAGTCCGGCGCCGTGGTGCGCAGGCGCTTGAGGCTCGCAGCGAGCGTCGCCGCATCGGGCAGGCCGTCATTTTTGGGGGCACCTTGCTGCTGCACGGCCTGCACATCCTTCGGATCTGCGCCCCAGCGCCGGGCGAGGGCGAGGTCGGCGTCCGCGGGCTTGCCGGCCGCCACTGTGGCGCGGGCGCGATCGAGCAGCTTTGCGGCCAGTTCGCGGCCGGCATCCGCCAGCGCGGCGTTGTTCGGGTCGCTCGTCTGCAGCTGCGTCAGGTAGAAGGCCGCGCTGTCCTGCGCCGGATCCGTCAGGCGCCCGTCGCGGATGCGATCGCGTGCGGCCTGCAGTGCGCGCTCGCTCTCGGCCTGCATCGCCTTCTGGCGTGCGTTGCTCAAGTCGTGCTGAAAGGCGTTGATGTCGGCGGCTTTCATGCCCGCGCCGCGCGCCTCACTCAGCCAGTGCTCCTCGTCCGCTGAGTTCTTCGCCAGCGCCGCCTCGCGCGCCTTGCGCAGGTACGCGCTGCCCAGGTCGTGCAGCGTGTGCTGCGTGGTGGGATTCGCGGGTGCGGCTGCGAGCAGCTGCCCCATGTAGCTCTTGGCGCTGTCGTCCGGATCAGTCAGCTTGCCGTCACGGATGCGATCGGCGATGAGCCCGGCGAGGCGCACCACCTTGGCATCCTCGGCGTGCCGCCCGATGTCGGCGCGCCACTTCGTCAGCTGCTCCGGAGTGCTCGTGCCCGCCTGCTGCGCCTGGTGCAGGAGCGCTGCCGCCCGATCCACGTTGCCGTCGGCGAGGGCCTTGGCGATCTCGGCCGAATACAGGCGCTGCTCGAAACCCGCCACGCGCGCATCCTGCGGCGTCGCGGCCTTGAAGTTCGCCAGCGTCTGCGCGGCTTCATCGAAGCGCGCGCCACTCAGGGCCTCATCAAAGCGTGCGGCCAGCACCGCGGCCACGCGCTGCAGGCCGTCGTGCGCCTCGGCGCTGCTCGCGTCGGCGGCGGCGGCTGAGCGGTAATAAACCAGTGCATTATCCGCGCTCGGCTCGGTGAAGCGTCGCTCGTGCATGGCAAGGCGCGCCTTCTCCAGCAGCTCATCGACCTTGCCTTGCACGATGGAGGTGTCGGCGACTGCCGCGGGCGCAGCCTCCGCAGGCGACGCGCTGCTCGCGGGCACCGTGGGCGCTGCCGGAGCGCTCGTGGTGGCCGGCCCCGCCGGGGCTGCTGCAGCTGCTGCGGCCGGTGCTTGGCTGCGCGTGAAGTACCAGAAACCACCGCCGGCCGCCGCCAGCGCCGCCAGCGCTGCGGCCGCGAGCAGCAGTTTGGACTTGCCATCCGGACCTGCGCGCCCACTGTCGCTCGCCGAGGCCACCGGCGCGCGGAAAGCGCCGATACTCAGATCCCCGGCTGCAGCGGCCGCCCGCGACGGCGCGAGCGCGTGCGCGGCGAGCGCCTCGGCGATCGCGCCTTCGAATACGGCCTGCGTCTTGCGTCGGTCCACCGGCGTGGGCAGCACCGCGAAGACCTTGCTGCCTTTTAAGGCGGCGCCCACCCGCTTCTCGGCCGCGTCCTCAGCGAACACCAGCACCAGGGCACGCGGGGCGCGCGCGGCGGCCGTATCAACGGCGGCCCGCAGGTTCGGCACAGCGCGCGCATCGATGACCAGAAGTTGCGCGCGCTTGCCGCCAAGACCCTCGAGCGCCGCCTCCAGAGTATCCACCGGGCGCACCGCTGCCTGGCCGTCGAGCGTATCACCGAGCTCGAGCAAAAAATCGTCCCGGGTCGTGACGGCAGTGACATCGACCGCAGGCTGGGCGCTCGCGGGTGTCTGCGTCGCAGTCTCGGCGCTGCGGGCGGCGGTCGACGGTGCACTGGCCACTTGGCGTCTCCAACAAGAGCGGTCGTCGGCTTCACTGCGGCGAATTCTTCCGTTCGCGCAGGCGGGCGCACGTGCCAGAGCTAAGCTACTGCCGGTGCGCGCAAAGTCCCGCCGTTGCAGGATATGTTGCCTCTGAAGCAGCGCAGTGCGTCAGTTCACAATAACGACAGGCCTCGTCGGGAGCGTGCGACGTGGGTCGCCAAACCTTTGAAGCACTGCTCGCTTTGCGAATGCACGGCGCCGGGCTGGCATGCCGGATGCGTGCGGCACGCGCGCGCAGCGGCTTTTTGCCGCCGCAGCCCGCGCCGCCGCCGAGTGCGCGCGCGAGCCCGCGGGTGCACGGAACTGGAGCAGCGCGCCCTCAGAGTGCACCAGCCGGGTGCGCGCAACGCGCTTTTCAATCAGTCACTTAAGATAAACTTTGTTTCCCGCCACCCGCGTAGGCGAATTGGGGCTAGCGCGA
This sequence comes from uncultured Pseudomonadota bacterium, assembly GCA_963850955.1. Lineage (GTDB taxonomy): Bacteria > Pseudomonadota > Gammaproteobacteria > Steroidobacterales > Steroidobacteraceae > 13-2-20CM-66-19. The sequence goes on along the minus strand of CAWKMW010000004.1, from coordinate 275,407 downwards.
TTGCATTGCGCAGTGAACAATCTGATGCTGTGACCGTCTTAACCTAATGGGTGCTCAGGAACGGAAGGCCATCACTTTTTGTACGAGGAGTTGAGACTAAGTTAAGCGCGCTGGCGCCGCCGGCTGCGGCCGACGCCCCACAGGAGACCCATGAGCTCAACGGGAGGGAAGGACGATGCGACCGCTCGCTGTTGACCAGAATTCCCACGGCAGTAACGCCGAGTTCATCGATACGCTCAGTTCGTTTAGCCGTTTGCACCGGGCGCAGCGCTGGGAAGGCACCTTCGGCGAGTTCCTGACCGCGATTTTACCGGTCAATCCCGTCGCCCTCGCACGCAGCAGCCACGAGTACATCTGGGATATGCTGCGCTGGCACGGGCGCGCCGCCGCCGCGGAAGCCACCGAGAATCAGCGTGCGCGCGAGCTGTTCAAGCGCGAGCTGTTCGGCATCGACGAGCCGCTGTCGCGCGTCGTGGACTACTTCAAGGCCGCCGCGGCCGGCTCGGACGTCGGGCGACGGCTGCTACTGCTGCTCGGTCCGCCCTCGGGCGGCAAATCGACTCTCGCCATCCTGCTCAAGCGTGGGCTTGAGGAATACAGCCGCACCGACGAAGGGGCGCTGTATGCCATCCGCGGTTCGCCGCTGCGCGAAAATCCGCTCAACCTCATTCCGACCAGCCTGAGAGCGGAGTTCCGCGAGCGCTACGGGGTGCACATTCAAGGCGAACTGTCGCCCTGGGCGCGCGACTTCGTGGAACGCGAGTTCGAGGGTGACTTCGTGCGCGTGCCGGTCGAGCGCGTATTTCTCAACGAAGCCTCACGCGTCGGTATCGGTACCTACGCGCCGCACGATCCGACGACGGCGGATATCGCTGATTTGGTCGGCTCGGTGGATCTGGCCAAGGTGGCCCAGATCGGTGATGAGGGCGATCCGCGCGCCTGGTCGTGGTCCGGGGCCGTGTATGCCGCCAGCCGTGGCGTGCTCGAAATGATCGAGATTCTCAAGGTCAAGCGCGAGTTTCTGTACCTGCTCTTGACGCTGACGCAGGAGAAGAACGTCAAGGTGTCGCGCTTCCCGCTGATTCACCTGGATGAGACGATTCTGGCGCACACCAATCTTGCCGAGTTCCACAAGTTCCTGCAGGAGAAGGAGAACGAGGCGCTCCTGGATCGCATGGTGATCATCAAGATCCCCTACGCGCTCTCCTACCGTGACGAGTCGCGCATCTATCAGAAGCTCGTCTCGGGCGCGCCGGCGTTCCGCAACGTGCATCTGGACCCGCATGTGCTGAACCTGGCGGCGGTATTTGGCATTCTCACGCGCCTCGTCAAACCCGAACGCGAGGGGCTGGACGTGCCGAAGAAGCTGCGCCTCTATGCCGGTGAGGCCGTGGAGGGTATGCCGGAGAGCGAGGCGGCGCGGCTGCGCGCGGAGTCATCCGACGAAGGCATGAACGGGGTGAGCCCGCGCTTTGTGATCAATGCGATCTCGAACGCGATCACCCGCGGCAACACCCACAGCCTCACCAGCATGGAGTTGTTGCTCGCGCTCAAGGACTCGATCGAGAATGATGCACGCATGGATGCGAAGCAGAAGAAGGCCTGGATTGATCACCTGGTGACGGCGCGCAAGGAATTCTACAACCGCTGGGTCAAGGAGGACGTGCATCGTGCGATGTTTGCCTCCTTCGAGGCCGAGGCCCAGCAGCTGCTCGAGAAGTATCTGGACGAGGTGGAAGCCTCGCTCGATCATCGCCAGGTCACCGACCCCATCACCGGCGACAATCGCGCCGCCGATGAACGCTTCCTGCGCTCGGTCGAGGAGAAGATCAAGGTGTCCGATTCGGGCAAGCTCTCCTTCCGCCAGGAAGTGGTGCGCAAGGCCATGGTGGCCTTCAAGGCCGGAGAGAAGTTCAAGCTCGCGAGCCACGCGCGTATGCGCGAGGCGATCGAGCAGTATCTGTTCGAGGAACGCCGCGACGTGCTGCGCCTGGTGACGTCCACCGCACGTCCGGACGATGAGGCACGGCAGAAGATCTCGGTCGTGCAGCAGCGCCTGGTCACCGAGTACGGCTACGACGAGCACAGCGCCAAGGAGGCGTTGAGCTACGTCACGACACTGCTCGCCCAGGAGTAGCAGCCACCCACCGGCCAAGGGAGATCCAGCGACGCCCATGGATGAGGACCACAGCAAGCGCGGCGACCACCCCGGTGCCGGCAAGTGGTACGAGCTGTTTTCCCGCGGCGCACGCGACTGGCTGCGTCACGATGAGAAGGTGCGCGAGGCGGTGCGCGCCAATCTGCCGGAGATCATTGCCGGCGGCGACGTGATCAACGCCGGCGGGCGCACCGTGCGCGTACCGGTGCGCATGCTCGAGCACTACCATTTCCGTCTGCGGCGTGCCGAGGAACAGCAGGGCGCCGGCCAGGGTAAGGCTAAGCCCGGGGACGTGCTTTCCGATCCGGCGCGCGATCAGGGGCCCGGGGAGAAGGGCGCCGGCGGGCGCGACGAGGGCGCGGTGCAGCTGCTGCTCGAGTTCAAGGTTGACGACATCGTCGATTGGCTGTGGGAGGAGATGCAGCTGCCGAATCTGAAGCCGCGCACGGGCCCGTCCGATGAGAGTGAGTGGGTGCGCGAGGGCTGGGATCGGCGCGGGGCGCGTTCGCGCCTGGATCGGCGCCGCTCCTTCAAGGAGTTTGTGAAGCGGCGCGGCACGGCGGGCGCGACCCCGACGTTGACCGATGAGGATCTGCGCTTCCGGCAACTGACGCGCCGGCGCCAGCCGGCCGTGCATGCGGTGGTGTTCTTCATGCTCGACGTCTCCGGCAGCATGTCGGATCGTGACCGCAAACTCGCCAAGACCTTCTTCTTCTGGGTGGTGCAGGGACTGCGGCGCGAGTACCGCTCGCTCGAGACCGTGTTCGTCGCGCACACGACCGAGGCGTGGGAATTCAACGAACCGGATTTCTTCCAGGTGAGCGGCAGCGGCGGTACGGTGGCTTCCGCGGGGCTTTTGAAGGTGCGCGAGATCATGGACGCGCGCTACAGCCCCGCGCGCAGCAACATTTATCTGTTCTACGCCTCCGACGGCGACAACGCGGTGAGTGATGCCGCCGAGGCGCGTACCGCGCTGGCTGCCATCACCGCCGACACCTGTTTCACCGGCTACGTCGAAGTCTCCTCCGGGGTATCGCGGCAGCTGGATACCGAGACCGGCAAACTGTTCGCGGAGCTCAACGCCGCCGGCTGTGCCGCCGGCAGCTATGCGCTCAACGATTTCGACGAAGTCTGGGCGGCGGTGAAGCATTTCTTCACGGCCCATAATCGGGAGCCGGCGGGCGCATGAGCGGTGACTGGCACAGCTACATACGCCGCATCGAAGAACTCGCCGCCCGTTCGGGTCTTAAGTTCCACCCGGTCGACTTCGAGGCGGTGCCCGACAGCTTCATGATGGAGATCGCCGTGTACGGTCTGCCGGTGCGCATGCCGCACTGGTCCTTCGGCGTGCGCTACATCTATCAGCTGATCCAGCGCCACATGGGTTATTCGCGGCTGTTCGAAGTGGTGTTTCCCGGCAATCCGGGCCACGCCTACCTCGCCGACAGCAACGGGCTCGCCGAGAATATCCTGGTCACCGCGCACGTGCTGGGCCACGCGGACTTCTCGCGCAACAACCTCTTGTTCCGCCGCTGCCAGGAACAGGTGAGCGAGCGCATCGTCGAGCACGCGGCCAACCACGCGCGCCAGATCAGCCAAGCGATCGAAGCGCACGGCGCGCAGCGCGTCGAAGCCGCCCTCGATGCTGCACTCGCGCTCGAGCAGCACATCGACGTCGATCAGGCGCTGCGCCGGCCACGCTATCCGGAGTACGCGCCGGGGCCCAAGGCTCTCGTGGACGACGCGTTCCGCAAACGCTTCGCGGCCCTGGAGCCGCAAAGCGGCGCGGGCGGGATCGAGGCACGCAAGCGCGCCCCCGTGCCGCCGCACCCGGAGCGCGATCTTTTGTGGTTCGTGGCGCACTACGCGCCGGAGATGGAGAGCTGGGAGCGCGACATCTTTCTCGCGGTGCGCGAGGAATCCTTCTACTTCTATCCGGTGTTCGCCACGCAGATCATGAATGAGGGCTGGGCCTCCTACTGGCACGCGCGTCTGCTGCGCGAGGCGGATTTCGTGCCCCAGCAGGCCTACGTCGATGCGATCAAGTGTCACTCCGACGTCGTGCGGCCGACTGCCGCCGACGCGCAGGTTTCACTCAGCATCAACCCGTACCACCTCGGCTTCGCGATGTGGGAGAAGATCGTCGAGAAGCAGGGCCTGGAGGCGGCACGCAGCATCATGGAACAGGACGATGACTTCGGCTTCGTGCGTAACCACCTCACGCGCGAGCTCGCCGAGGAGCTCGGACTGTTTCGCTATAACGCCCGCAGCGACGGGCAGGTGAAGGTGCTCGAGCAGGATCTGGCGGCGCTGCATGAGGCGCTGCTCGCGCCCAAATACAACTTCGGCGCACCGGTGGTCTCGGCGGCGCACGTGCGCAACGACGGCACGCTTGAGCTGACCCACGACAGCAGCGTGGACGGCCGCGGACTCGATCTTGAGCGTAGCCGCAAGGTCTTAGACTACCTGCACCGCGTGTGGCGGCGGCCCATCGTGCTCACGACCCTCAACCAGGCCGGCGCGACGCTCGAGCTGACCGCGCCTTAGCAGCCCCTAGGGCTTGGAGGGGGGCGCGGGTTCCTTGGGCACCCCCGGGGCCGCGCCACTTGTGCCCCAGTCCTCTTCCTCGTTCGAGGTGACGATCGATACCGGGTCGCTCGCTGGAAAGCTGTCGGCGAGTGCCTCATCGAGCTGGCGCTGGATTTTCTGCTTCCTCAGGCGCTCGCGGTCTGTGTCATCGGCCGGATCGCTCATTTGAAGACTCCTTGAATCGTGCGGTGTGATGCCGGTAGCCGCAGGCGCGCACCGGGAGTAGGCTTTTGCTGCTACCGGTGATGCTCGTGCGGCGCCGGTCATCCTGGCCGGGGAGCATACGCCATGGGGTACACGACTTCAGGCATCCGCAACATCGCGCTGGTCGGACAGGCCGGCGCGGGCAAGACATCCTTGCTGGAAACGCTCCTGCTGCAGGCAGGTGCCATCCGCAGCCGCGGTAGCCTGCAGCGCGGCACCACCGTTTCGGATTTTGATCCGCAGGAGAAGCGCCTGCAGCACTCCTTGGATACCGCGATCTGCAGCTTCGACTACCACGGCGTGCACATCAACGTCATCGATACGCCCGGCTACGCGGATTTTCTCGGTAAAGCGCTCTCGGTGCTTGAGGCGGTGGAGGCGGTGGCGGTCGTCGTGAGTGCGGTGAACGGGGTCGACAGCCTCACGCAGCGCCTCATGGAGTTCGCGCGTGAGCGCGAGCTGTGCCGTCTCGTCATCATCAACAAGATCGACAGCCGCGAGGCACGCTGCGGCGAGGTGCTCGCGCAGTTGCGCGAGGCGTTCGGGCCGGAGTGTCTGCCGCTGAATCTGCCCGCCGGCGGCGGGGATGCGGTCGTCGATTGCTTCTTTCAGCCGCACGGTCGTGACACCGATTTCTCCTCGGTCGAGGCGGCGCATACCCAGATCATCGACCAGGTCGTCGAGCTCGACGAGCAGCTCATGGCGTTGTACCTGGAGCAGGGCGAGGAATTGTCGCCGGAGCAACTCCACGACCCTTTTGAGCAGGCCCTGCGTGAGGGCCATCTCGTGCCGGTGTGCTTCGCTTCGGCCGAGGCCGGCGCGGGCGTGCCGGAGCTCTTGCAGGTGATTGAGCGGCTGATGCCAAATCCCGCCGAGGGCAACCCGCCGCCGTTCCTGCGCGGTGCGGGAGAAGTGGCGGAGCGCGTTCCGGTGGCGCCCGATGCGGCCCGGCACGTGATCGCGCACGTGTTCAAGGTGAGCATCGATCCGTACGTCGGCAAGCTCGGCGTGCTGCGCGTTCACCAGGGGACCGTGCGTGCGGGGAGCCAGCTCTTCGTCGGCGATGCCCGCAAGCCCATCAAGATCGCGCACCTGTTCCGGCTGCTCGGCAAGGAGACGAGCGAGATCCCGAGCGCGATGCCGGGGGACATCTGCGCGATCGCCAAGGTCGATGAGCTGCACCTGGATGCCGTGCTGCACGACTCGCACGACGAGGATCAGTATCACCTGAAACCGGTCAGCTTTCCGCCGCCGATGCTGGGCATCGCCATCGAGCCTGAGCGGCGTGGCGATGAGCAGCGTCTCGCGGACACCCTGCACAAGCTCACCGCCGAGGACCCGTGCGTGCGCATCGAGCATCATGCGGCCGTGAACGAGACGGTGCTCTATGGCATGGGGGAGTTTCACCTGCGCGTGCTGCTCGAGCGCATGGGGGAGCGTTACGCGGTGCACGTGAAGACTCACCCGCCGAGCATCCCCTATCGCGAAACCATCACCCGTCCGGCCGACGGCCACTGCCGGCACAAGAAGCAGACCGGCGGCGCCGGGCAGTTCGGCGAGGTGTTCCTGCGCATCGAGGCGCTCGGACGCGGCACGGGCTTTGAGTTCGTCGATGATGTGGTCGGCGGCGCGATTCCGGGCCAATACATTCCGGCGGTTGAAAAGGGCGTGCGGCAGGTACTCACCGAAGGCGCGCTGGCCGGTTTTCCGATCCAGGACGTGCGCGTTACGGTGTACGACGGCAAACACCATGCGGTGGATTCCAAGGAGGTGGCGTTCGTCTCCGCCGGGCGCAAGGCGTTTCTGGACGCTCTGCAGAAGGCGACGCCGATCGTGCTCGAGCCGATCATGCGGCTTGAGATCACCGCTCCTGCGAGCGCGATCGGCGACATCACCGGTGATCTGGCGACCAAGCGAGCGCGCATTAACGGCAACAACTCCCTGCCCGGCCAGCGCGCCACGCTCATGGCGTTCGTGCCGCTCGCGGAAGTGTCCGAATACCAGTCGCGCCTGAAGGCACTCACCGGCGGCCAGGGCGCCTACACCATGGAGCTCAGCCACTACGATCCGGTGCCGCCGCGCAAACAACACGAACTCGCCCAGGCGTGGCGTCCGCGTGCCGAGGAGGAGTGAGACCGCTTCCGCAGCTTTGCCAACTCAACCCTTGTCATAACCCCGCAACCTCTTTAACCGCGCGGGCGCCTGGGTAACACTGGGCGCGTGGGTTTGTAAGGAGTGGCGGGTATGCGTGCGGGTCTGGTGGGCGCACTCGGAATGATGATCTTCGTACTGCTGGCCGCGCAGGGTGCTGGCGCGGCGCGCACGGGCGTGCCCTGCCCGACCAGCGCCGGCATGCAGGACGCGAGCAAACCCAACAAGCCCAGTTCGTTCGCGCCGCGGCCGCGGCCGGAGAACAACGCCTATGGCGCGCCCATCGGCGACAAGATCCTGACCAAGCGCGTGAAGAAGAAGCCCAGCGGCAGCGCGCCTGCGCCGCTGTCTGCGTCCTGAAGAAAGCGCTGGCGCCGCGCTCGAGCGCAGGCGGCGCTGCGGGCAAGCCCGAGGTTGCCTAGAGTGGCTGCAGGAGCGGGCGTTTACCGGTGAGCCTTGCGCGCCCCTCCCGGGCGATCAAACCCATCATGCGGGCACGCAGTCGCAGCAGAAAATACCCGGCGCCGCCGGCAAAGCGCACCTTGCCACGGCGCAACGCCGGCCAGGCCTGGCGGCTGAGGATCATCTGCGCGGTAATCCACTCGATCTTCATCGGCAGCAGCCACGCAACACTGAGCACGGCCAGACACAGCGTCCTGCTGTGAAATACGCGTGACATGGGGTAACCCCACGCGAGAAAGTTGCGCTGCAGCAGGGCGTAGATCAAGACGCGGTCGGCGCGATTGAGGTTGTTTGAACGCCGCTGGGCGTTGCTCGGATTGGCCCCGACCCAGGGCTTGCCGGCGCTCCGCCATACGAACGGGCGGCCGTTGAATGTGCTCTCGAGCATGCTCGGGCGAAAGCCGATCCCCAGCCACTGCGCCAGACGCCGCATGGTCGCCTCCGGCTGCAGGTGCAGATCCTCGAAGCGTATCGCGCGGGTACGCTCGTGCATCCCGACATGCGGCCGGTCCCAGCGCAGCAGGGTGCGCATGGTCTCCGTCGCCGGATGCACGTAACGCAGTGCCAGATCGAGGCGCTGGCCACGCACCTCACTTTGCATGACCACCTGGCGCTCGAACCAGGAGTCGACCGTGGAGATCGGGTCGCGAATCGTATGGATGAAGAGTCCCTGGGGAAAATCGGCCCTGAAGAGCTGCGCGAGCTCATCATCGGTTGCGTGCTGGGCGTAAACCATCAGCGGTCGCGGGTCCGCGGTGCGCTGCCCCTTTGCGAGCGCATAGGCGACGTGCAGCAGCTGGAAGAAGCGCTGGCGCGTATTCAGCCACGCCGCCGGGCGCTCACCATACGCGGCGAACAGCGCGTGCACGGCCGCATAGTAGTGTACGGACTCGATGGCATATTCCCCGGCAAAAAAATCCACCGTCGGCCCGTATTTGCTGGTGAGATAGGTGGGATAGGTGAGTAGCTTCTCCCACACCGTCAGAGCGGCAAAGCGGCTCCAAAAAGGATAGATGCCCGCTGCGCATTCCTGCGGCAGCATCACTATCTCATCATGGCTGTCCAGGTAGCTGGCCAATAAGAACGAACCGCTGCGCCCCCAATAACAGATGTTCACCGCACGCTGCATGCCGCCCACGTCGTAGTGCTGCACCAGCTCCAGTTTGTGCGCCGCAAGCTCGCCGGCCGCCTGCGCCTGCTCGCGGTAGGCAGCGCAGGCACGCTGCAACAGCGGGCTCGTGCCGCCCTCGAGCGCCAACGGCACGCTCATGGCGGCCGGCGCGCACGGCGTCACAGGGGTCGAGGTGTTCATGCGCGCCGCGCGAGCCAGGCGCGGGTGAGGTAGGTCGTCTCGATCGTGCTCAGCCCCGCGGTACGAGCGGCCACCGTCTCCAGGAACTTGTGGAACAGCTGCGGCCCGAGCTGCACCTGCAGATCGTTCACCGAGCGCCAGGCCCCGAGGTACTGCGCCGGCGTCTGCTGCACGCGATGACGAGCCTCCAGATACAGCACGTCGCTGAAGTGCGGCTGCGCACTGAGCATCTCGGTCAAGCGTTCCGTGAGACCGGAGCGACCCGAGGAGACGCGTCGCACGTCAGGCTTCAGGCGCTTGATCTCGGCCTCGATTTCAACCAGCAGCGGGTTGGCCTCGATGAAGCGCGGGTTCCACAGAGCGCAGAAAACCCCCGCGGCGCGCAGGCTGCGATGAAACTCCTTCAGGGCCTTGTCGAAATCCGCCCAGTGAAATGAGGAGGCCATGGTGATGAGGTCCACTGCGCCGTCGGCGAGTCCGGTGTTCTCGGCCGTGCCCTTGCGCCACGTGATGCCGCTAGCGGCGGAAGTCGTCACACCCTGCGAGCGCATATCATCGTTGGGCTCCACAGCTACGAGCGAGCGCAGCCCCTGGGCGGCGAGCATGCGCGTCCAGATGCCCGTGCCGGCGCCGACGTCGGCGGCATCGACCGCGGCGCGTGGCTTGCCGAGGTAGCCCAAGAGCGCGCTCGCCACCTGCGGGGCATAGCCCGGACGGAACTGCGCGTAGTCGCTGGCGAGGCCGGTAAAGTCTCCGTGTTTCATACTTCCTTCATACTCCGTTAGATGAGCGCAGCGGCGGCGCCTCTTCGAGCACCAGCGAGCCTTCGGTCAGCATCATTTCGTACAGACCGACGTCCCCGCTGTTGTCAATCTCACCCCACTGCCCCTCGGTGGCGTGCGTACTGATCGGCACCGCGTTCGCAGACAGCAAGCGCCGCAACAAGCCCGTCATGTCGAGGCGTGCGCGGCTGGGTTCATCCAGACTCGCCAGCAGTTCCTCCACCGCGCGCCACGCTGCGGGCTCGAATTTCAGCAGCCCCATGTACTGCCCCTCGATGTCCTCAATGCGGGTGGTCTTGCCGCCGATCTCGAGCAGGCGCCCGCGCGCATCGACGCGAAAGGTCTCCGCATCCGAGAGCGGATCACTGAAACGTCGTGTCCACAGATGCCGCCACGCACGGTCATAGGTAATGACCAGCTCACCGGGCGTGAGCCGCAGAGCGCGGATCAGCGCGGCGCGGTAGAAGATGTCCGCGTAGCTGACGATGACCGGTCCGGCCCGCAGCCAGCTGGCCGCGGTGACGAGCGACATCACCATGTTCGTGTCCGCCCAGCGCGCGTTGGTGAAGTACGTCAGTCCCGGAAAGTCGAGCATCTCCGCGCGGTAGCCGCGTACCACGCCGATCTCCGCGACACCCCCGCGCCGCAGCGCGGCCACCTGACGCGCCAGCAGCGGCTGGCCGGCAAGCTCGACGAGGCACTTGGGCCGACTGTCGCCCAACTGCGCCATGCGGCTGCCGCGCCCGGCGGCGAGAATCAGGGCGCGCATCAGCTGAACACGCGCCGAAAGAGGTCGATGTCAGCGGGCGCAAAGGGCGCCGTGCGTTCGGGGTGCCACATGATCCCGGTCACCGGCAGATCGGCGTGGCGCACGGCCTTCACGACGCCGTCCGCCGCGCTCGCCCAGGTCTTAAGCGGTAGCTGCGATTCGCTGGCGCCGAAGCGATGATAACTGTTGACCTGCACCGGCTCCCCCCCGATCAAGATCTGCTGGCGCGGCGTCACATGTCCTGCGACGCGGCGCAACTCGATTCCCCAGCGCTGCTGCAGCACCTGCATGCCGCGGCACACCCCGAGCACCGGCAAGCGGCGGCTCTCGGCCATCGCCAGCAGCGCACGCTCAGTGGCGTCGCGCTCGGGCGCATCGCCACCGAGCTCAGCGAGATCATTGCCGCCGGTGAGCAGCAGTCCTGCGATCTGCAGCTGCGTGCACATGCCGAGCGCCACCTCGGGGAGGTTGGGCAGCGCCAGCGGCCGCAGCCCGCAGGCCGTGAGAAAGCGCGGCCAGGCCTGATCCAGGCAATCGCGGCGTTCGGCGCGGTCGGCGATCTGCGTGACGCGCTGTGTAACGGCGACGAGTCTCATGCGATCAGCAGCACCTGCTGATTGGTGCAGTCAAGAGTCAGTTTCCGGGCGGTATGCCAGCGCTGATACAGCGTCTCACCGGCGCCAATCACGGCGGGTATCTCCAGCTCGCTGGCGCGAATTGCCATGTGCGAATTGGCGCCGCCGAACTGGGTCACAAAGCCGCTGATGCCGCGCGTGAAGATCCAGTCAAAGCCCGGGTCAGCGCTCGGCACGAAGAGAATGCGTCCGGCGAAACTCTCGGGCGCATCCTCGATCGAAGCGGTCGGCGCGGTGACGCTCTTGCGCGTGATGAAGTTCGGCTGCGTGGGGGGCACGTGAAAGGCGAAGACCTCCTCGGGTGCGGCGATGAAGGGCGGCAAGACGAGGTTGCGCGTCAGCGCGTAGCGCTGCTTGCCGCGCGCGATGCTCTCCATGAGCAGCTCCCGTACCGAGCCGCTGTTGCTATAAAGAGTGCGGATCGTGTCGTAGTCCAGGAAGGCGCAATCCTCCAGCGACAGGCCGTAATCCGCGCCCAGCTGCCGTATGAGCAGCAGCGCATCGCTCAGACTGCGTGTGAATACGAACTTGGCGTATTCGCGTCCCTCGATGCCGGCGGTGATGAACTCCATGAGGCCGAGCACGTCGATATTGAGCTCGTGCTCGCGCAGCAGCTGCTCGATGCGGCGCAACTGCTCGATCGACAGCGCGAAGCGCGGTCGGGCCGGTGCCGGCGGACGCGGTCCGGACCAGTCAAAATAAAGATCCGGCGCCTCATCGTAGCGCGGCGAGAGGATGTCATAGGTACCTGGGCGCAGATGCCCATAGCGGGCGAGGAACTCGCCCTGCGACAGCGCGGCGAAGTCCCGGCCGATGCGCGAGCCGACCGTATTGACGCTCGCCATGAAGGTCGCATAGTCCTGCGCATCGAGCACGCCGACGCTCACGAATGACTTCAGCAGCTGCACGGCGATGAAACCGGCGCGCGCCAGCCCCGCAAACGGCAGCGTGCCGTAGCGCTTGCAGTCCTCGATCAGCCAATAGATGCGACTGATCTTGTCCAGGGGTGCTGCAGCGATGGTGGGCAGACGCTGCGCGAGCAGATCGATCTTGGCGCGGTCCCGGCGCCACAGTGCCGTGTCGCCGTGGATGATGCGATTGGTCAGGCGTCGCAGAGCGGCGGACAGCGCCTCGACGTCCGCGCTCGAGAAGCCCTGGTCGGCGAGCCGACGCATGCGATGCGGCAGATCGAGCGTATAGCAGGAGAAGACGATCTCGAACTCCACCTTGTCGTGCAGCTGCGGGGCAGCCAGCAGGCACTCGGTGTAGTAGTTCACCAGGCGGTCGGCGAGCGGTGCCGGTAGATCCCGCGGGATGAAGGAGTTGAAGCTCACGCGCACGTCCACGTACGGCAGTCCGTGAAAGCTCACCAGCAGTGGGAAGCTGCGCAGGTTCTGGTAGCCGTAGTTGTCGCGCTGGTAGGCCCAGATCGCATCGGTAATCAATTCCCGATAAAGCGCGAGAGACAACGGACGCGGCCGCAGGCCGACGATCTCCGCCGGGTTCCAGTCGGGCATGACACCGAAGATCGCCCGGCTGCCGTGCAGGTAAGGGTGCGGGCGGCTGAGCAGCTCGACCTTGCGCGCGACGTCCACCAGTGCCGCTTCGACCTGCGCATCGCTCACCTGGTCGCGCAGATCCAGCGCGAGGCGGCGCACCTGCAGCAGATACAGCCGCGCGTCAGCGCCGATCGCGAACTCGACATCGAGCGCATCGCAACCGAGCAGCTCTTCGAGTTCGCGCACCAGCGTAATGACCGGAGCGAGCGGCGCGGGGCAGGAGTCGCTGCGTGAGCGCAGACACAGAAACGTCTGCAGCTGCTCGCCCGTGCCCGCGGTGACCCCATCCGTGCGGCCGCTGTGAGCATCGTAGTTGATGATGTAGTAGGGACTGCCGCCACTGATGCGACGCGAGAAGGCGACGCCCGCGAGCGCGACACGCTCGAGCAGCGGCTGCACGAAAACCTGGTGCTCCTCGCCGCCGGCCAGCGGGAACGAGGCCATCACCCGCTCGACCGCCGCGCCGAGCGCGGCGCCCCCGTGCACACCGAGCACCGAGTCGTAGCGCCCGGCCGTGCCGCTCGCCTCGCGGTCCTCATCGCGCGCGCTGCTGCGTACGATGAGCGGCTGCGTGCCCCAGGGCAACGCGAGGACACTCGCCGCCACGGCGGCAGGATCGGCGCGCCACTGTGCGAGCGTGAAGCGTACCTGGGGCAGCACCTGTGCGCTGCGCAGCCGGCCGGCCAGCGCCTCGAGGGTCTGCGCCTTGCTCATGAATGGCACCTGCGCTGCGCGCGGCGGCGGCGCAGCCTGCAGCACGCACTGCTGCCAGATCTGATCGACCGCGGCCTCGCTGTGCAGGAGGCCAAAGTTATCCAGAGTCAGGTCCGGCTGCTGCGGAAACTCCGCCGGAACGTCCAGACCGACCACATTGACCAGATCACCGCGCTGCGCGGCGGCGTAGATGCCCTTGCCGTCGCGTCGTCCGAGCTCCTCGAGCGGGACCCGCAGGTAGATCTCGCAATAGCCGGGAATGTTCTGGCGGTTCCAGCCCTGGACCTCGTGAAACAGCGAGATGGTGGGGCAGACCACATCGTGCCCCTGACTTGCCAACAGGCGGCACAGGCGGGCGTTGCGCATCGCGGACTTGCGGCGGCTGGCGATGCCGTGGCTGAGATCCTCGGCGATCGTCTCACGCAGTGCGTCGCCATCGAGGAAAATCGCGGCCCGGCCGGCAGCGCGCAGCCGCTCCCACAGCCGTCTGCCCACGGTCGTCTTGCCGGCACCGGACAACCCGGTAATCCAGAAGACCCGGCCGCCGGCTACCGAACCGATGCCGATGTTCTGCTCTGCTTGTTGAGTTTTTGTTCGCATAGTCATGCGAGTACCCCGACCCCAATGGTCAGGCACTGCCCGATGCTATGTCCCGTGTTTGTAACATAAGTGACAAATATCTGTAACCCGAGCTTATGTGCAGGCCACCGTGGAATCCACCAACGAAGAGAAGTCAGCGGCCGGGACGCCCCGTGAGCACCTTCGGCAACAATTCAGTGCGCCCCGCGCGCGGCGGGGTCGTCAGGGCGCGGGCTTCTTCCAGCTCACCGCATCCCCGATCTTCAGACCGAGCTTGGCTGCCGCGCCGCCCCTCAGTTCGAGTACCGCCGTGACCGGCGCGTCGGAGCTCAGGGGTTCGAGCGAGAGGGGATGGGCGCGCTCGATGATCTTTGTGACGCGACCGGTGGTGCCGATGAACAGCATGTCGAGCTCGATGTAGGTGTTCTTCATCCACATGCTTTCCGCGCGCGCCGGTTGCAGCGGGAACACCATGCCCTCGCTCTCGGGCAGATCACTCACGAACATGAGTCCCTGCTCGGCGCGTTGCGGCGTGTCGGCGATCCACACGCGGAAGGCGTGTGCCTTGGCGGGCGGCGCCGGGGTGATCGTCAGTTCCGTGCGCGGGTAGGTGGCAAGATCCAGCGGCGCGCCTTGGGACTGCGCGCGCAGCGGCTGCAGGCACGCCAGCGTAAGCAGCGCGAGCAGCGCCAGTACGCCGCCTGCCAGTCGCACTGAAAGGGAGTGCCAGCTGGGTGCTGCCATGGTGCTAAGGTCCTAGAGCTTCTGTGCCGCAGAGCGGGGCGCGGATTCGTCCGCCGGCGCATCCTCAAAAACGGCGGTACCGGCGAAATCGAAACTGCTGACGAGAATGCGCGCGTCGCTGTTGAGCGTGCTCGCCGGGGCGATGCAGAAGCCGCGCGCGACGATGCGCCAGGAGCGCACCGTGCCGCCGAGTGCGCCCAGGCGCTCCTGCTTCAGCTCATCCACCGTGCAATGATCGTCCCCGCGCGTGGCGAACAAGCGAGCCTCCCCCTCGAAGATCACCGTGAGGTTCGTGGGCAGCTCCCGCCCCGGGCGGCCCTCGTGTGCCGCCTCGACGCCGAACACCAGGCGCAGGCGTCGGCCGTCCGCGTGCGCAGGTCCAGCGAAGGCGACGCGCAGGCCACTGCCATCGGGTCGCGGTCCGCCCTCGCACTGCATCTCGGCGTTGTGCCAGTTCACATCGACATTCATCGCGCCACGGATGCGGGCGCGCAGGTAGCCGTTACCGGTGGGCAGACAACCGTGCGCCGGGGCGGCCGGGGGATCGGCCGAGCGGGTGAGCGGCGCGGCCACCAGCAGGGCGGCCGCGTAAAGCAGAGCAGGGCGCATGCGCATGGGGCAAGTTTAGCCTGCCGCGGTGCAGGTGCCACAAGTCAGGCGCCGGGCACGACCAGGAGCGACTTGGCGAGCCGGGCGTGGCCGCGGATGAGGGCGCGCGCCAGGTGCATGAGCACGGTGAGAATGATGACCCCGGCGAGGAACAGCGCCACGGAGGCGATGAGTGGGTGCGCCATCGACCAGGCGCCGCCGAAGACATCGTCGTTCATGGTGAAGTCGATGTGCGCCCAGCCGAGCTGCCGCGCCAGCAGCATGAGCGGCGTGCCGATGAACGCGCCGCCGATGGCAAGTCCACACACCGCCACGGTGAAATAAATGATGCCCAGCGGCAGCATGAGGAGCAGATACGCCAGCGTCGTCCAGGTGCGCACGTCCTTGAGCATCTCAAGAATGCGCGCCCACCAGCTGCCCGCCGGCCCCGGGTGTACGGGGCGCCGCGGCATGCGCTCGCCCGTGACGGCCTCGAGCAGCCGCCCCTCGCCGAGCGCGATGACGCGCGCGATGCCGATGAAGGCGAGAAAGAAGGGCACGCCGATGATGAGAATCGCAAAGCCGGCTGACAGTGAGAGGCCCGTGACCACGAAGGTGAAGTACACGACGCCGGTCGCGAGCGTCAGCAGCATGTAGAAGAGAGAGCTGTAGGCGCGCGCGTCCAGGTACACGCCGAAGAAGCGCGTGAGCGGGGAGGCGCTGGCGTTCGCCTTCGGCGCCGGGGGCCGCAGGGCCGCCTTGACCTTGGCCTCCGTATCCCGATAGGCGGCCGCGACCTCCTCGGGCGCCCCGTAGGTGCTCGCGATGAGCTCGAGCACGTCCGGTTCGGTCTTGCCCGGGTGGGCCGCCACTTCCGCGCGCAGATACTCTTCGGCATCGTACAAGGCGTCCTGAATCAGTGCCGCGTCCTGGCCGGCGAGCGCCAGACGCAGCTGCCGCAGGTACTCATCGATCGAGCGGGGAGCGTTCATGTGTCAGTTCCTTCGATAAAGCGATCGACGAAGCCGCGCGTCTGGCGCCAGATCTCGCTCCACTGCGTGAGCATCGCGCGGCCTTCCTCGGTGATGCGGTAATAACGGCGCGGCGGCCCGGCGTAGGAGGGCACGATGCGGCTCGTGAGCAGCCCTTGTGCCGCCAGGGCCCGCAGCACCGGATAAACGGTGCCTTCCTTGAAAAGCGCTTCGCCCTGATTGGCTTTCTGCAGCCGCTTGGCGATCTCGTAGCCGTACAGATCCTCCGGGGTGCGCCCGAGGACCCCCAGGAGCACGAGCGCCACCAACCCCGCGTTGAGGTCTTTCTGGAACTTGCGGCCCTGGGTATCATCCATAGGCCAGTATTATCAAGTCTATAGTACTGGACGTCAAACAGTATTGTAAATTCAAAGGCAGCGACCCTGACGGCCGCAAGAGCCTCTCGCGGGGGGCTCCGCATGACCGGGCTCAAAAAAAGCTCATTCCGGGGCACGTACATGAGGCTGATAGACTTTCGGCCGCCGCACGCCGCCGAAAGCCACTGATGCGCAATTCGCTCCTCGAAGTCACGCCAGTCATCCCGGGGAGCCTGTCCCGCTTGACCGAACTGGCAGGCAATCTTTTCTTCAGCTGGCACCGCCCGATCCGCGCTTTGTTTGAGGATCTAGACCCGGAGCTGTGGAAGCAGACGAACGGGAATCCGCGCCTCATGCTTCGCTGCGTCGGTCAAAACGTGCTCGAGCGCTGTGCGCACGATGAAACGTATTTGTCGCGCTATCACACCGCGCTGCAGACACTCGACGCGTACGTACACGTGGCGCCCCCGCCCGCCGAGGAACCGCTGGTCGCGTACTTCTGCGCCGAGTACGGCTTTCACGAGAGCGTGCCGACATACTCGGGCGGTCTCGGAGTGCTCGCCGGCGATTACTGCAAGGCGGCAAGCGATGAACGCGCCAACTTCGTGGGCGTCGGGCTGCTCTACGAGCAGGGCTACTTCACGCAGACCGTCGACAACGATGGTGTGCAGCACGCCGAGTACGTGGAACGCGATCCGCGCGATCTGCCGGTCGAACCGGAGCGCAACGCGGCCGGCGAGTGGGTCAAGATCACGGTGCGAATCGCTGCGCGCGATGTGGTGGCACGCGTGTGGAAGGCGCAGGTCGGGCGCGTGGCGGTGTACCTGCTGGACACCAACTGTACCGAGAACGCCCCCTCCGACCGTGACATCACCCACCGTCTGTACGGGGGGGATGAATCCACGCGCGTGCGCCAGGAGATGATCCTCGGCATCGGCGGGGTGCGGGCGCTGCGCGCGCTGCAGATCCCGCCGGCCCTGTGGCACCTGAACGAGGGCCACGCGGCGTTCCTCATCTTGGAGCTGCTGCGCGAGTATGTGAGCCAGGGGCTGGCTTTCAACGCGGCGCTCGAAGCGGTGGCCGCTGACTGCGTCTTCACGACCCACACCCCGGTCGCCGCCGGGCACGACGCCTTCGGGCCGGACCTCATCGTGCAGCACTTCGGGGACTTCATCCGTGAGCTGGGCATTCCTGCCGAGCGCTTCCTCGAACTCGGCCGCGCGCCGGGCGCGCCGGGGCTTTTCAATATGACGCGCCTCGCCTTGAATGGCGCGCGCCACATCAACGGCGTCAGCCGCATTCACGGGGCGGTGTCAGCGCGGCTGTGCGCGGATCAGTGGCCGGAGGTGCGCCCGGAGGACAACCCCGTCGGCTGGGTGACCAACGGGGTGCACGTGCCGACCTTCCTGCACCAGCGCTGGATGGAGTTCTTCGACCGCGAGCTCGGGCGGGAGTGGCGCGAGCGGCTGCGGGACGTGGATTTCTGGCGCGCGCTCGAAACGGTGCCCGATGAGCGTTACTGGAGCACCGCGCAGGACGTCAAGGCACGCATGCTTGCGAGCGTGCGCGAGCGGCTGCGGCGCGAGTACCAGCGCAAGGGCCTAAGTCCGGCGCAACTGCGGCACGTGACGCGCTTCCTGGATCCCCAGCGCCCCGGAATCCTCACGCTCGGTTTTGCACGGCGCTTCGCCACCTACAAGCGCGCGACGCTGCTGCTGCGCGATCGGGCGCGCCTCGCGCGCCTCGTGAACGATCCGGAGCACCCCGTGGTGGTGCTGTTCGCCGGCAAGGCGCACCCGGCAGACGAGCCGGGCAAGTACGTGCTGCGCGAAATCCGCCAGCTGATGATGAGCGAGGAGTTCGCCGGCCGGATCGTCTTTCTCGAGGACTACGACCTGCAGCTCGCCCGCAGCCTCGTCTCGGGCGTGGACGTGTGGCTGAACAATCCGATCGCCCCGCTGGAGGCGAGCGGCACCTCCGGCATGAAGGCGGCCATCAACGGGCGTCTGAACCTGAGCATCCTGGATGGCTGGTGGGCGGAAGGGTGGATGCAGGACAACGGCTGGGGGATCCCGCCCGCCTCCGTGCAGGATCCGGAGCGTCGCGATGCGCTCGAAGCGGAGCTGATCCTCGGGGCGCTGGAGGAGGAGGTCGTGCCGCTCTACTACGGGCGCGACGAGGCCGGAATGCCTGGCTCCTGGGTGCGCTTCAGCAAGCGCGCGATGATAAGCGTCATACCGCGCTTCAATATGCGCCGGGTGCTCTTTGACTACACGCAGGGCCTTTACCGGCCAGCAGCCGCGCAGTACCGCCGGCTGGCCGCGGATGCTTTCACCGGGGCACGCACGCTCGCTGACTGGAAGCAGAAGGTGCGCCAGGCGTGGCCGCGCGTGAGCCTGAAGCTCCTCGCCGATGCTGCCCGCGACCTGCCGCGCGGGGAGCGGCTGCGGCTGCGCGTTGCGGCCGGCCTGAACGGGCTGTCCCCGGCGGACGTACGCGTCGAGTTCGTCGCCCGCCGCCTGCTGCCCGAGGCCGACGTTGAGCCCCCGCCGTTGTCCTCCTACGACCAGCCCCCGCGCGCGGGCCTGTGGCACGGCGCGCTCGCCGCGACCGAAGAGCACGACGTCGACGGGGCGCTGATCTTCGCGCTCGACATCGAGCCGCCCGAGTGCGGTCAGTTTCGGACCGAGGTGCGCATCTACCCCTGGCACGAGCTGCTGTCGCATCCGTACGAGCTCGGCTTAATGAAGTGGCTGTAAGGCGCGAGCGCTGCGAGGTTGCGCGCGCGATACGCGTTGCGGTGTAGTAACGCTTATGCAGCGCCAGCCCGCCCGTGCCTCCTCCGGCCGCTATGTCAGCCGCCTCACCGGCGGGACACTGGCCATTATCATGGCGGGGGGGCGGGGCGAGCGGCTGCGCGATCTCACCGCGCATCGCTGCAAACCCGCCACGCCCTTCGGCGGCAAGTTCCGCATCATCGATTTCGTGCTGTCCAACTGTGTGAACTCCGGGATCCGGCAGATCTCGATCCTCACGCAGTACAAGGCGCAGTCACTCATCCAGCATGTGCAGCACGGCTGGAGCTACCTGCGCGGGGAGTTCGGCGAGTTTATCGAGGTGGTGCCCGCGCAGCAGCAGCTTGGCGAGAGCTGGTATCAGGGTACCGCGGATGCGGTGCGCCAGAACATCGAGTTGATCCTCGCGCACCGGCCCAAGCACGTGCTGGTGCTCGCGGGGGACCACATTTACAAGATGGATTACGGCCCGATGATCGCCTATCACGTGGAGAAGGGCGCTGACATCACCGTGGGCGTGGTGGAGGTGCCCGCGCGCGAGGCGCGCAATTTCGGCGTGCTCACCGCCACCGAATGGAACCGGGTCACCAAGTTTGCCGAAAAGCCGGCGCAGCCGGATACGCTCGCGGCGCGCCCGGAGGCGATTCTCGCCTCCATGGGCATCTACGTCTTCAACTCGCGCCTCCTCGAGAGCGTGCTGGCGGCGGATGCAGCGGACGAATCCTCGGCGCACGATTTCGGCAAGAATATCCTGCCGACGGCGATTGCGGGCAATCGCCAGGTGTTCGCCTATCCGTTCCAGGATGTGAAGACGCGTGCGCAAAGTTACTGGCGCGATGTGGGTACGCTCGACGCTTACTTCGATGCGAACCTCGAGCTCGTGCACGTGCGTCCGGAGCTGAACATCTACGACCAGGACTGGCCGATCTGGACCTACCAGGTGCAGCAGCCGCCGGCGAAGTTCATCCTCGACGAGGACGGCCGGCGCGGCACGGCCATCAACTCGATGGTTTCCGGCGGCTGCATCATCTCCGGCGCCGTGGTGCGCGAGTCGCTCATGTTCTCGAACGTGCGCGTCGAGGAGCGCACCAGCATTCACCGCTCCGTGGTGCTGCCGAACGTGGAGATCGGCCGCAGCTGCGTGATCATGGGCGCGATCCTTGACGAGGGCTGTGAGATCCCGGACAACACCAACATCGGCGTCGACCGCGGCGCGGACGCACAGCGCTTCCACGTCACCGAAAACGGGGTCGTGCTGGTCACGGCCGACATGCTGCGCGGCCTGCGCGGGGACTGACTTGCGCATCCAGCGCCACCGCCCGGGCTATCCCGCGTGACGAGCCGCGCACGGCTGCCGGTCATCCTCCTGTGGCATATGCACCAGCCACAATACCGCGATGCCCTCACCGGGCAGTACACGCTGCCGTGGACTTACCTGCACGCCATCAAGGACTACACCGACATGGCGGCGCATCTGGAGGCGAATCCGGCGGCGCGCGCCGTGGTGAATTTCAGCCCGGTGCTCATCGAGCAGGTCGAGGAGATCGCCGGGCGCATCGGCGAGCATCTGAAGATGGGCACGCCGCTGCCGGACCCGGTGCTGGCGCTCCTGGGGCCGGAGGCGGTGCCGATCGAGCCGACGCAGCGCCTGGCGCTCTTGCGTGCCTGCCTACGCGCCCAGCGCCAACACATGATCGAGCGTTTCGGACCGTATCTGGAGCTCGCCACCATCGCCGAGACGCTCGGCACGGCGGCCCGCATCAGCTACGCCTCCGACCAGTTCATCCACGACCTGGCGGTCTGGTATCACCTCTCGTGGCTCGGGGAGACGGTGCGGCGCGCGCATCCGCTAATCGCGCGTCTCACCGAGCGCGGCCGCGACTTCACCCCCGGGGAGCGACGCGATCTGCTCACCCTCGTCGGGGAGCTCGTCAGCCAGATCCTGCCGCGCTACCGCGCCCTCAGCGCCGGCGGCCGGATCGAGCTCTCCGTGACCCCTTACGGGCACCCGATCATCCCGCTGCTGCTGGACTTTCGTTGCGCGCGCGATGCGTTGCCCTCGCTGCCGCTGCCCGAGCATGCGCAGTACCCGGGCGGCGCGGCGCGCGCGAGCTGGCACATCGAGGAGGCGGTGCGCGTATTCACGCGCGCCTTCGGGGCGCGGCCGTCCGGGTGCTGGCCCGCCGAAGGTGCGATCAGCGCTGCCACCCTCGAGCTGCTCGCCACGGTCGGACAGTTTCGCTGGGCGGCCAGCAGTGCCGCGGTGCTGCGCGGCAGTCTCGTGCTGACCGACCCGCAAGCTGCCGCCGATGCGCTCGCCTACGACCGTCCCTATCGCCTCGGCGGCACGGGCATGCACTGCTTCTTCCGCGATGACGCGCTCTCCGATCTCATCGGCTTCACCTACGCCACCTGGCACGGCGATGACGCCGTGCATAACCTCGTGAACGAACTCACGGCGCGCGCGCAGCGCTACGAGGCGAGCGCCAACCACGCCGTGCTGATCGCCCTCGACGGCGAGAATGCCTGGGAACACTATCCCTTCAACGGCTACTACTTCCTGCAGGCGCTCTACGCGCAGCTGGCCGATCACCCGCAGTTTGAGCTCACGACGCTCGCCGAGTGTCTCGAGCGCGGGCTGCAGCCGGCGCCACTGCCGCGCGTGATGGCCGGCAGCTGGGTGCATGGCACGCTCAGCACCTGGATCGGGGATGCCGCCAAGAACCGCGCGTGGGATCTGCTGTGCCAGGCGAAGGAGGCCGTCGACCGGGTCATGCCGAATGTGAGCGACCCGGCGCAGCGCACTTCGGCCGGGCGGCAGCTGGCGTTGTGCGAGAGCTCCGACTGGTTCTGGTGGTTCGGGGACTACAACCCCGCGGACGCGGTGAGTCAGTTTGACCGGCTGTACCGACGGCAGCTCGTCACGCTCTACCGCCGCTTGAATCTTACCCCGCCCCCAGAGCTGGCGCTGCCGATCTCCACCGGTTCGGGGACGCCCGAGCACGGCGGCGTCATGCGCCGCGCCACCGCAGGCTGAGGACAGCAAGCGCGACCGTGAACACGCGACTGTCCGTGTTTGATCAGCGTCGTGCGGGCGTGCTGTTGCCGTTCTCGGCGCTGCCGGCGCCGCTCGGACGCGGGGGCCGCGCGTTCATCGACTGGCTCGCGCGCGGCGGCTTTTCGGTCTGGCAGGTGTTGCCGCTCGGGCCCACCGGCGCGGACGGCTCCCCCTACTGGGTGCGCTCGGATCGGGCGGGAAATCCGGCGCTGCTGGATGAGGCGGAGCTGCCGCCGGCGGATGCGCCGCTCGAGGCGCCCTTCCTCGCCGCCTCCGCCGACTGGCTACCCGACTACGCGCTCTTCGAGGCGCTCACGCGCGCGCAGGCAGGCGCGCCGTTCTGGGATTGGCCGCCGCCGCTGCGGGACCGTGCGCCGCCGGCCCTCGCGACTGCGCGCCGTGAGATGCAGGCACAGATCCAGCGTATCGAGCGTGAGCAGTACGCGTTCTTCCGGCAGTGGCGTGCGCTGCGCGAGTACGCTCTGGCGCGCGGCGTGCGCCTCTTCGGGGATCTGGCGTTTTACGTCGCCCCTTCCTCGGCGGAGGTGTGGACCCAGCGGAAACTGTTTCAGCTGCGCCCGAGCGGCGAGCCGGCCGCCGTGGGCGGTGTGCCGCCGGATTACTTTTCGGAAAAAGGCCAGACGTGGGGCAATCCGCTCTACGACTGGGATGCGCTCGCGCGCGATAACTTCCGCTGGTGGACGGCGCGCGTCGCTGCGCAGCTTGAGCGCCTGGACCTGCTGCGCCTCGATCACTTCCGTGCGTTCGCGGCGCACTGGGCGATCCCGGCAGATGCCGCCGATGCCCGCAGCGGCGCGTGGGTCAACACGCCGGGGGCTGCGCTCCTGGAGGCGCTCACGGCGCAGTTGCCGGACCTGCCGCTGGTCGCCGAGGATCTGGGTGTCATCACCGCGGATGTGCTCGAGCTCATGCGCCGCTTCGCTCTGCCGGGGATGCGCGTGCTGCAGTTCGGCTTCGATGGCGACCCGGCCAATCCGCATCTGCCCTACCGATACGTGCGCGAGTGCGTCGCCTATACCGGCACACACGACAACGACACCTCCCTTGGCTGGTACGCCAAGCTCGATCCAGCCACCCGCGAACGCGTCGATTTCTTTCTGCGGGTAACGCCCGGGGCCATGCCCGAGGCGCTGATCCGCGCAGCGCTTGGCTCGGTGGCGCAACTCGCCATCATCCCCGCGCAGGATCTTCTGGGCCTGGGCTCGCAGGCACGCTTGAATACGCCGGGCACGACGCACGGGAACTGGCGGTGGCGTCTGCCCGAGCGGGCGCTCAGCGAGGAACTGGCGCGCCACTGTGCGCGTCTGAATGGAAGTTTCGGGCGTGCCTGAGGCCTCTTGCGGGCGCCCCTGGAGGCCTTTGTTACCATGTCGTTTATGAAGCGCCGCGCGCCCCCTCTGCTCGCGATATTCGCCACGCTGCTGTTGGGCGCCTGCGCGCTGGCGCCGAAGTTTCAGGCGCCGCACCTGTCAGTGGCGGGCGTGCAGGTCGTGGGCGGCGATCTGTGGCAACAGCGCCTCAAGGTGCGCATGCACGTACAGAACCCCAACGACCGCGCGTTGCCCATCCAGGGGATCGTGTACACGCTCGAGGTCGAGGGGCAGCCCTTCGCCAGCGGGGAGTCGGCGGCAAGCTTCGTCGTACCGCCGCTCGGGGAGGCGGAGTTCGACATGAACGTGACCACCAATCTGGCCGGCACGTTCATCAAACTGCTCGGTCGCGCGGCCGACAGGCAGTCCGTGGCCTATCACCTCACCGGCAAGGTCTCGCTCTCGGAGGGCTTTCTGCGCTCGATTCCCTTCGACCAGCGCGGCACCTTCAATCTGCAGTGAGTCGCTCGTAGAGGGCGACGTATTGGCTGCCCTGTCGGCCCCAGGAGAAATCTTGCGCCATGCCGTTCTGGACACACCGCGCCCATGAGGGGGTTTGCGCGTACAGGTCGAGCGCGGTGTTCAGCGCCCACTCGAGCGCCGGGGTGTCGAAATCGTTGAACACGATGCCCGTGCCGGTGCCGGCTGCGGCATCGAACGGTTCGACCGAGTCGGCGAGTCCGCCGGTGCGGCGCACGAGCGGCACCGTGCCGTAGCGCAGGCTATACATCTGGTTCAGGCCGCACGGCTCGTAGCGCGAGGGCATGAGAAACAAGTCGCTCGCCGCTTCAATCCAGTGCGCGAGCGGCTCATCGTAGCCGTGGTGAAAGTGCACCCGTGCGGGGAACTTAAGTGCGAGCCCGCGAAAGAACTCCTCGTACTGCGCCTCGCCGCTGCCCAGGGCGACAAGACTCAGCGGCCGCGCGGCGAGGATCTTCGGCAGCGCCCCGAACATCAGCTCGATCCCCTTTTGCGCGGCGAGCCGGCTCACGATGCCGGCGAGCGGGATCCCCGCGCGCGACTCAAGGGCGCACCGCTCCAGCAGCATGCCCTTCAGCTGTGCCTTGACCTCAAGATGCTGCGGATCGTAGTGCGCCGGCAGGAAGCGGTCGTGGCGCGGATCCCATTCCTCGTAGTCGACGCCGTTCAGGATGCCGCTCAGGGCGGCGCCGCGCGCACGCAGGCTGTCCTGCAGCCCCATGCCGTATTCGTCCGAGCAGATCTCGCGCGCGTGCGTGGGGCTCACGGTGTTGATGGCGTTCGCGTAGACGATGCCCTCGCGCAGCGCGTTGATGCGCCCGGCCCGCAGATCCTGCCGGTCGAGCAGCGCCAACTCCTGCGGTTCAAGGCCGAGGTCGGCCACGCGCGTCGCCGCAAAGATGCCCTGGTAGCCGATGTTGTGGATCGTCAGCAGCGTGCGCGCCGGGGCGAGCAGCGGCTCGGACTTGTAGAGCGTGCGCAGGAACAGCGGGGCAAACGCGGTGTGCCAGTCGTTGCAATGCACGATGCGCGGTGCCCAGCGCATCTGCTTGCAGGCGAGCAGGGCTGCGCGGGTGAAGCCAAGGAAGCGTACGTGCTCGTCCGGATCATTGGTGTAGAGGCTCTCGCGGGCAAAAAGCGCCGGACAATCGATGAGGTACACCGGCGCGCCGCCGGGGAGCTTGCCGCGTAACACCGAGAAGGCGAACGGCTGAGCGCCGATGGTCAGACGCAGTTTTTGCAGCTGCGGCACCGGGCGCGCAGCGCACGCGGCGCGATCGACGCTCGCGTAGGCAGGCGTGAAGAGCCGTACGTCATGACCGGCACTCACCAGCATCTTGGTGAGGGCGGCGGCGACGTCCGCGAGTCCGCCGGTCTTGGACAGCGGTGCCACCTCGGAGGCTAACAGGCATACGGCGAGTCGTTTGGCGGGGCTCATGGTCGGTGCGCGCCGAGGCTTAAGGTTATGATGCGCGGATGCGCCGGCTCATGATCGCGCTCACCCTGGCGCTGCTCCTCGCAGTCTCCATCGGTATCGGTGTGACCGTCGCTCGCTGGCCGCTCCTGTGGCGCTGAGGGCCTAAGGCGCCGCCGGCAGTGTAACCGAAGCCGCTCGCCCGCCTGAGCTCACCGACCGCGCAAGAACCGGGTCGCCAGCGGCCGCGCCCTGACTATCATGACGTTCATGAACGATCCAACCCGCGCGTTTCTTAACAGCCGCGATTTCGCGCGCATCGCCCGTGCCCTCCGCTTCATCGAGGAGCATTTCCGCGCGCAGCCGCGCCTGGCACAGATCGCGCAGGCCGCACATCTGTCGGAGTTTCATTTCAACCGGCTGTTCCGCCGCTGGGCCGGGCTCACCCCGCGCCAGTATCTGGCGTTCGTGACCGCGCGCGCGGCCCGCCGCGCGCTCGCCAGCGCGCCCTCGGTGCTCGAGGCGGCCTACGAGGTGGGCCTGTCCGGCTCCGGACGGCTGCACGATCTGATGGTGACGCTTGAGGCGGTAACTCCCGGGGAGTTCAGAGGCAGCGGCGCGGGGCTGCAGCTGCGCGGGGGCTTCACGGATACGCCCTTTGGTCGCGCGCTCATCGCGAGCACCCCGCGCGGCGTCGCGCACCTCTCATTCGTCGAGCCGGGCCGCGAGACGCACGCTCTGGCGAGTCTCACCCTGCAATGGCCGCGCGCCGCCTTCATCCGCGAGGACGCGGCCGCGAGTACGCTCGCGGCCCGCATCTGGGATCTACAATCTGCACCGGCTGCGCTGCGGCTCGCGGTGAGCGGCACGAACTTCCAGCTGAAGGTGTGGCAGGCCCTGCTCGAGATCGGCCCGGACGCAACCACCACCTATGCGCAGCTTGCGGCACTCATCGGGGCGCCCGGTGCAGCGCGCGCCGTCGGCAACGCCGTGGGGGCGAACCCGGTGGCCTGGCTGATTCCCTGTCATAACGTGCTGCGCCAGGACGGCACGCTCGGCGGCTATCACTGGGGCGAAGAGCGCAAGCGCGCGATGCTGGCCTGGACCGCTCTCTCGCGTGCCGCGCCGGCCACCCTCCGGGACTCCAGGATCGCACGGGGCGGGCGACATAATGGCTCCGGAACGGCCCCCCGCCGCGCGCACGCCGTCAAGAGGGCAGCATCGCCAATTTAGTGCAACAAAGCGCAAAACATTGATTTTAAAAGACAAAATAACTTTTTGACGGGGCGGCGAGCTCCGGGAGCTGGTAAACTAGCCACCGCTCCCCGCTGACGATCGCGCCCATGTCTGCCTCGCCCTACAAGCAACTCGAACAGGAGTTCAAGCGCCTGCATGCCTTCCGCGGCGCGCTGGCGCTGCTGCGATGGGATGCCGCTGTCATGATGCCGCGGGGAAGCGCGGACGTGCGGGGTGATCAGCTCGCCGCGCTCGAGACCGAGCACCATGCGCTGCTGACCGCGCCGCGCATCACGCGCCTTTTGGATCGCGCCCAGGCGAACACGCAGGGACTGGAGGACTGGCAAATCGCCAATCTGCGTGAAATGCGCCGCCAGCGTGACCACGCCATCGCCACACCCGTGACGCTTGTCTCCCGGCTCACCAAGGCGGCCTCGCGTGCCGAGTCGCGCTGGCTCGAGGCGCGCGCCGACGGCAAGTTCGAAGCCTTCGCACCCTATCTCGAAGAGGTCGTGCACCTGGTGCGCGACAAAGCGGCGCTGCTGGGGCAGGCGCTGAACCTTGCGCCCTATGACGCCCTGGTCGATGAGTTCTCGCCCGGCCTTACCACGGTGGACATCGATGCGATGTTCAAGGCCCTCTCGCGGCGCCTGCCCTCGCTGATTCGCGAAGCAATCCTTGCCCAGGAGAGCCGGCCGCTGCTGCCGCTCACCGGCAAGTTCGCGCCCGGCAAGCAGCGTGCGCTGGCCGTCGAAGTGATGAAAGCGGTGGGGTTTCCCTTTGACCGCGGGCGGCTCGATGAGAGCGAGCACCCCTTCACCGAGGGCAGTCCCGGGGACATCCGCATCACCACGCGTTTTGACCCCGACGATGTGTTTTCCGGGCTCCTGGGAGCGCTGCACGAAACCGGCCACGCCATGTACGACCTGGGGTTGCCCCAGGACTGGCGCGATCAGCCGGTCGGACGCGACCGCGGCATGGCGCTCGAGGAGAGCCAGTCGCTGCTGATCGAGATGATGGTGTGTCGCAGCCGCCCGTTCGTGCGCTACGTGCAGCCGCTGCTCATGAAGCACTTCGCGGTCAGCGGCGCGGAATGGGACATGGAGAACGTCTACCGCCACCTCACCCGCGTGCAGCGCGGGCTGATCCGCGTGGACGCGGACGAGCTGACCTATCCGCTACACATCATGCTGCGCTACGAGCTGGAGAAGCAGCTGCTCTCAGGCGAGCTCGCGGTGCGCAACCTCCCGGAGGCCTGGAACGCCGGCATGGAGCAGCGCCTCGGCATCCGCCCCACCAGCGACGCCGAGGGGTGCCTACAGGACATTCACTGGGCGGTAGGCTCCTTTGGGTACTTTCCCTCGTACGCCCTCGGGGCGGTCATCGCGGCGCAACTGTACGAGAGCATGCGGGCGGAGCTGCCCGCGTTCGACGAGCAGCTGGCGCGCGGGGAGTTCTCCGGTCTTTTTGGCTGGCTGCGCACCCAGGTGCACGGCCTCGGCGCCAAGGTGCCGGTGCAGGAGCTGCTGAAAAACGCCACCGGCAAAACCCTGTCCGCCGTCTCCTTCATCCGTTATGTCGAGGCGAAGTACCTCGAGACCAACGCCAGCAGCGCTGCGGCCTGAAGGCCTTTAAACTCTCCTGATCTCCGCCGCGGGCGGTCAGGATGAGTCCACGGTCCATCGACATGAGTGCCGCCGAGAAACCCTCCCGCACGCTCATTCGACTGAGTGCGCAGCTGCGCAGCTTGGTCGGTAAGTGCATCGCCGATTACCGCATGATCAGTGCCGGGGATCGCGTGATGGTGTGCCTCTCGGGCGGCAAGGACTCGTACACGCTGCTCGACATGCTGCTCTCGCTTCAGCGCAGCGCCCCGGTCCGCTTTGAGCTACTGGCGGTGAATCTCGACCAGAAGCAGCCCGAGTTCCCCGAGCACGTGCTGCCCGCCTACCTCAGCGAGCGGGGCGTCCCGTTCCACATCATCGAGCAGGACACCTACAGCGTCGTCCAACGCGTGATCCCCGCGGGCCGTACGCTGTGCGGGCTGTGTTCGCGCCTGCGGCGCGGGGCGCTGTACCGCTTTGCCGCCGAACACAGGATCACCAAGATCGCCCTCGGGCATCACCGCGATGACATCGTTGAAACCTTGTTCCTGAACCTGTTTTTCGGCGGTCGTCTGAAGGCCATGGCGCCGAAGCTGCTCTCCGATGATGGCCGGCATGTCGTCATCCGTCCGCTCGCCTACGTCGCCGAGCGCGACATCGCCCGCTATGCGCGCGGGCGCGCCTTCCCGCTCATCCCCTGCAAGCTGTGCGGTTCGCAGGACAATATGCAGCGGGTCGCGGTCAAGAGGATGCTGGCGGCCTGGGAGCGTGAGTTTCCCGGGCGCACCGAGACGATCTTTTCGGCCCTGAAGAACCTCGAGCCCGCGCACCTGGCGGACCCGCGTCACTTTGACTTCGCGGGCCTGGATGCGCGACGCGTCGCCCCGATGAGTGAGGCGGACGAGGAGGCGTTCACCGCGACGCGCGCCGCCGCTCTGGCCTCCTGAAGCCGCGTGGACGCCCCGCTCCCCCTTGCGCCGCCGTCGCTGCCGCTGAGTAACAGCTACTGGGCGCTGCCCGGGAAGGTGCTCGCCGGGGAGCATCCGGCCGGTGCCACCGCCGAGGCCACGCGCGAGCGCCTCAAGCGCCTCCTGGCCGCCGGTGTCGGCTGTTTCATCGACCTCACCGAGCCGCACGAGTGCGCCGCGTACGCCCAGGAACTGCCGCCGTCGGTCGACTATCACCGCAAGTCCATCCCCGATCACGGACTGCCCGCCAGCCACGCTCGTATGAGCGAGATCCTCGTCTGCGCGCGCGCGGCACTGCAGGGCGGAGCGATCGTGTACCTGCACTGCCGCGCGGGCATCGGTCGCACCGGGATGGTGGTCGGGTGCCTGCTCGCGGAGGCCGGGCGCACCGGCGAGGAAGCGCTCGAGGAACTGAACCACCGGTGGCAGCAGAGTGCGCGCTCCGGGCAGTGGTTCTCGGTCCCCGAGACCGACGAGCAGAGCACGTACGTGCGCACCTGGAGCGCCGCGGCCTCCCAGGACGATCCGCTCCTGGAGCCGGCAACGCTCGCGGCCGTGCGCGGGGTCCGTGAGCGCTTCCTCGGGGCGTTGCTCGGACTGGCGGTGGGGGATGCGGTGGCGGCACCCACCCAGTACCGGCGCGCCGGACGCTTCACGCCCGTGGGCGACCTGCTCGGGGGCGGCCCGTTTGACCTGCCGCGCGGCGCCTGGAGCGATGACACCGCCATGGCGCTGTGTCTGGCAGAGAGTCTGCTCGAGAGCGCTGGCTTTGATGCGCGCGATCAGGTGGCTCGCTATCGGCGCTGGCAGCAGCAAGGGTATCTGTCGGCGACCGGGCAGTGCGTCGGCATCAGCGCTGCGACCGCCCGGGCGCTCGCGCGCGCCCAATGGCGTCGCCAGAGCTTCTCCGGCTCCCACGACCCGGAGGCGCTCGACCCGGAGACCCTCTCGCGTGTCACCCCCGTGGTCATGTACTTCTTCGCCAATGCCGAGGCGGCCGCCACGCAGGCGGCCGAGGCCGCGCGCACCACCTGCCAGGCGCCGGCGGTGCTCAACGCCTGCCGCGCCTTAGCACGTGCCTTGCACGCGGCGCTTTCCGGGGCGGCTAAGCGCGAGATCCTGGCCGCCGCCGAGGCGCTCCTCGGGCAGATCTCCCGGCCTTCGGCCCTTGGCCAGGAGGGGTCGGCGCCGGCCGCCCTCGCGGCGGCCCTCGATGTCTTTGCCCGCACAAACAATTTCCGCGACGCGGTGCTGGCCGCGGCAAACCTGGGGGGCGCCTCGGACGTGGTGGCCGGGGCGACCGGGGCCCTCGCGGGGGCCCACTACAGTGCAGGTGCCATCCCCACAAAGTGGCGCAACAGCCTGATGAAACTTGAGTTGCTCGAGGGCTTCGCGGATCAGTTGTTAGCCCACGCACTGGTGGACTTCAGTGGCTGAATCTTCTCGTGCAAAGGCGGCCGGCGAGGCGCCGGGAGCAGCAGACAGCACACCTTGCGCTGTCGTAAGCTCGCAGCCAGGTTTCCCCTCGAAAGTTCCCCAAGTCCGCGGATGTCTCAGACACGCGTCAACGGCCCGCCTGCATTGCGAGCGCGTCCCCGCGGGCGTGCCGCGGCCGTACGTACTTGGGCGCGACTGTCGGATGAGCAACTGCTGCGCATGCGCTTTTGCGATCTGAAGCTCTCGATCGAACGCTCCCCGCTCGCCCGACACGTGCGCCGCCTGTATGCGGATCTGCAGCGACGCGGCATCCACCTGCGTCCGCACGTCTGGTTGTCCGAGGAATGGTTCTCCCCGGATGGCGTACCGGGTATCGCCGTGCCCTTCTATCTTGCGCACCCGCGCCTGGAGCGCCTCGAGCGGCGTCTCATGCACGAGGCCGAGGGCGGCAATTCGCGCCTGCTGATGCGCATCCTGCGGCACGAGGCCGGTCACGCACTGGACAACGCCTACCGTCTGCGTCGGCGCAAGCGCTGGCGTGAGGTGTTCGGTCACGCGAGCCGGCCGTACCCGGCGCGTTACCGCGCCCGCGCCGGCAGCCGTCGCTACGTGCAGCACCTCGGGGAGTGGTATGCGCAGGCGCATCCGACCGAGGATTTCGCGGAAACCTTCGCCGTGTGGCTGACGCCGAAGTCCGCCTGGCGGCGCAACTACGCTGACTGGCCGGCGCTGCATAAGCTGCAGGCGGTCGATGAGCTCGTCGCGAGCATCCGCGCTCGGCGCGCGCCGGTGCGCAATCGCACCCGCATCGAGCCTCTGGAGCAGGACACGCGCACGCTCGCCGCGCACTACCGCCGCAAGCTTGCGCACAATCGCCAGATCCGGCGCGGCCTGGCGGATGAGCTGCTCAAGCGCGCCTTCACCGCCGAGCGCACGCGCCGCGCGCAGCTCAAGGCCGCGACGCTGCTGCGCGCGCGGGCGCGCACCCTCAGCGCCGTGGTCGCCCGGGCGCTGAGGATCGATCCGTACAGCGTGCAGCAGGTGCTGTGCATGCTGATCGAGCGCAGCGAGGCGCTGAACCTGTACGTGCGCGGTAACCAGCGCGATGCCAACCGTTACTCGCGCTGGATGCTCGAGCGGCTCACCGGGCTTTACTCGCAGGGCGAGACTCCGCACCTGCCCCTATGAGACGAATGCGCACGCTCGTCGTGGTCCACGCGAGCCTGGTGCCCCCGCAGAGCCTGGAAGGCCACAGCGAGAAGGAGATCGAGGAGTGGCGCACCGAGTACGACGTCATCACGACGTTGCGCCAGCGCGGCCATGAAGTGCGCTGCCTGGGGGTGCTCGACAGCCTCACGGAACTGCGCAGCGCGATCGCCGACTGGCAACCGGACATCATCTTCAATCTGCTCGAGGAGTTCGACGGCATCGTCACCTACGATCAGCACGTGGTGGCGTTCCTCGAGCTCATGCGCCAGCCCTACACCGGCTGCAATCCGCGCGGTCTCTTGTTGTCACGCGACAAGTCCCTGTGCAAACAGCTGCTGCAGTTCCATCGCATCGCGACGCCCCAGTTCGCCGTCTTCCGCCGCGGCGCGCGCTTGCACGTGCCGCGCAAGCTGCGCTTCCCGCTGTTCGTGAAGTCCACCGTCGAGGATGCCTCCCTCGGCATTGCCCAGGCCTCGGTGGTCGAGGATGCGGGCAAGCTCAAGGAGCGCATCGAGTTCGTGCACGAGCAGGTCAAATCCGACGCGCTGGTGGAGGAGTACATCGAGGGGCGCGAGCTGTACGTCGGGGTACTCGGCAACGAGCGCCTCACCCGGCTGCCGGTGTGGGAGATGGTGTTTGGCTCGATGCCCGACTCCCTCGCGAGCATCGCCACGCGTAAAGTCAAGTGGGACAAGCGCTACCAGGCCCGCTACGGCATCACGACCCATGCCGCGCAGGATCTGGCGCCCGCGGTGCTGACCGCGCTCGACCGGCTCTCGCGGCGCATCTATCGGGCGCTGGGCATGTCCGGCTATGCTCGCATGGACTTTCGCGTGACCGCGCAGGGACAGGTGTACGTGCTCGAGGCCAATGCCAATCCGAACCTCGAGACGGCCGAGGATTTCGCCGAGTCCGCGCGCGCGAGCGGGGTTGCGTACCCGCAGCTGCTCGAGCGACTCATGGATCTCGGCCTCAAATATCGGGCACAGTGGCGGGCATCGTATGGCTGAACGCATCTTCGGCCGCCTCGCGGCGGTGAGTCTCCTGGTGTGCGCCGTGGCGGTGGGCGGCTGCGCCGCCCAGCAACGGCAACACGAGCGGGAGGGGGAGCTGGCGGAGCTGCTCTCCTGGCTGCCGGGCCGCTATGACAACGTCGCTCAGGCGGAGCGCGATGCCAAGAGCGGCGTGCACCCGGCACACCAGAAGATCGCGATCGTCATCATCCCGGTGCAGACGCCACGCCTCGGTCATCACGTCTTCTACGCCCAGGAGATGTCGGTGGACAGTCCGCAACTGGTCATGAGCGAGCGCATGCTCAGCTTCGACATCGACGAGAAGCGCGGCATCATCGGCCTTATTTACAACTTCATCGAGCCGAGCCGCTGGCGCGACGGCGCGCAGAATCCGCAGATCTTTACCGGCGTGGTAGTCGAGGACGTAGCGCCGATCGGGTGCGAGCTGATCTGGGAGCGCTCGGGTGAGCGCTTCACCGCGAATCACGATCCGAAGCACTGCCACCGTGCCGGCGGCGCGGACGCGGGCGGCCCCGAAGCCACCCTCACGTCCGAATCGCTCACGCTCGGCGGCTTTGAGTTCCGCAAGAGCGCGCACTGAAGCGGGCGGCCCGCGCGCCCGCCGCCGCGCTGCTGTTAGTTCTTCAGGTGTTGATCGAGCCAGCCGAGCACGGTGTGATACCACTGCACGCTGTTGGCGGGCTTTAAGACCCAGTGATTCTCGTCCGGGAAGATCAGAAGCTTGCTTTCGATCCCGCGGCGCTGCAGCGCGGTGAAGGCGCCGATGCCCTGGCTGTAGGGAATGCGGAAGTCCTTCTCGCCGTGGATGACGAGCATCGGCGTGCGCCACTGGGCGACAAAGTCGACCGGGTTAACGCGCTCGTAGTTCTCGGGCACCTCGTATTGCGGGCCGCCAAACTCCCACTCCGGGAACCACAGCTCCTCGGTGGCGTAGTACATCATGCGCTGGTCGAAGAGCCCGTCGTGATTGACGATGCAGCGGAAGCGCTGCGGCCAGTTACCCTCGATCCAGTTCATCATGAAGCCGCCGTAGGAGGCACCGAGTGCGCAGGCATGCTCGGCATCGAGCCACGCATAGCGTTCGGTGGCGGCACTGAGTCCTTTCTGCAGGTCAACGAGCGGCTTGCCGCCCCAGTCCTTGCTGATCGAGTCGGTGAACGCCTGGCCGTACCCGGGTGAGCCGTGAAAATCGATCATCACCACCGCGTAGCCGCCGCCGGCGAGGGTCTGTGCGTTCCAGCGATAGCTCCAGATGTTCTGCATGGAGGACTGCGGGCCGCCGTGGACCACGAAGGCGATCGGGTAGCGTTTGTTCGGCTCGAAGCCGTAGGGTTTCATCACATAGCCGTACACCGTCTCATCGTTCCAGCCTTTGAAGCTGAACTGCTCGAACTCACTCATCTGCCGCTGCGCGAGCAGCGCACTGTTGACCTGCGTGAGCCGCTTGGGCGCGCCACCGCGCAGCGGCACGCTGTAGAGGTCCGCAGGTCCGCCGAGATCGGCG
Source organism: uncultured Pseudomonadota bacterium (assembly GCA_963850955.1). Taxonomy (GTDB): domain Bacteria; phylum Pseudomonadota; class Gammaproteobacteria; order Steroidobacterales; family Steroidobacteraceae; genus 13-2-20CM-66-19. The sequence goes on along the minus strand of CAWKMW010000004.1, from coordinate 240,683 downwards.
CGCACGAACACGACGCGCTCGCTCGTGACGACGAAGTCATCCACCTCCCCGTCCGCGGTGAGCCTGCGCGGCGCGCCGCTGCGCGCATCGACGACGAATAGCGCTTTCTGTCCGGTGTCGTCCGCGCTCACGATGAGGTTGCGACCGTCGGGGGTGGGCGCGAGGCGCGCCACGGAACGATCCCAGCCGCCGGTGAGGGCGCGGACCGCGCCGCTATGGGCGTCCTTGACCACGATGTGGAAACGGTCCGACTCGAAGCCGGGGCGATCCTGTGCCAGCCACACCAGATCGCCGTTGGCGAGGAAGTGCGGCTGCGCGTCCCAGGCGGGGTTGTTGGCGGTGAGATTGACGGGCGCTGTGCTCGCGTCCACCGGTGTCTCATACACATCGAAGTTCGTGGACCACGGTTCGCTGCGCGCGGCGATGCGGGCGGAAAATGCCAGCCGGCGACCGTCCGGGCTGAACGCGTAGTCCTGGTCATCGCCGAAGGGCTTCTCGGGGATGTCCGCATCGAAGCCGCGCGACACGTCGACCGGCTCGCCGGCGAAGCCGGCCGGGCTGAGGAGTGCGGTGAACAGATGCGCGCGCGTGCCGTCACTCCAGGTGTCCCAGTGACGGATGAAGATGCGCTCGTAGATGCGCCCGTGCGCCTTGTCCTTGGCGCGCTGCTCGAGACGCTCCTGGGTGCATTTGAGGGAGTCGCAATCCGGAAAAACCTCCATCGATACGGCGAGCCGATCCCCCCGCGGGGAGACCTTGAAGGAGCCGACGTCGAGCGGGTAGTCGGTGACGCGCAGCGCCGCGAGCGCCGGCAGGTCCAGGCGCCACACCTGCGAGCTGCCGCCGCGGTTGGAGAGAAAATAAAGCGTGCGGCCATCGGGTGCCCAGCGCGGGCTGGAGTCATTCGCCGCCACACCCGTGGCGCGCTGCGGCTCGCCGGCCGGATCAGCCAGATCCAGCAGCCACAGGCTGGTACGTCCCTGGTTGGCGTCCATGTCGGTTTCGCGCTGCACGAAGGCGAGCACGCGCCCGTTGGGGGAGAGCTGCGGGTCGCTGATGCGCTTCAGGCGCACCAGGTCCTCCACCGTGAACGGCGCGGCCGCGTCGGCGGCGAGCGCGGTGGAACCGCTGAGGGCGGTGAGACACAGGATCAGACGCGCCGCGAGGCCAAGCAAAAGACGCATGTTGGGAGTTCCCGTTACCTATGTTCGTGTCGCTGACCTTACTCGTTCTGTCCCCGCCTCGCATCGACGAGATGTCTGGCTGGGCGTAAGGGCGGCGCCTTGTTCCCGCGCACGGAGGTCAAGCACTTTGATCCGCTCAGGATATGCCCGCAGTCTTAGGTCACCACGGTTTGTGCGGCCTCTGACATGACGAGGTCATCCTGCCCCCGCTGCAACCTAATCCATAGCAGAAAAATGTTTATGCCAACACGGAAAAGTTCTCGGGCAATTCGCCGCTGTTCCAGCGCGCGATCATCTCTTCATAGGCCATTTCGATCTGCCGGGTGGTACGCGCCGTGTCGAACAGGGGAAGCCGTGCGGGATCGCGAGTAAGACGATCACGATAGGATTGAAGCAGCATACGGTCCTTGGCCAGGGTGCGCGCTAGCGACTCATACTCGTCCAGACTGTCCGTGATCAGTTCCGGAAGGTCCACGGCGCGCAACAGGCTGCTCGCGACGCGTCCCGCGAACGCGTTGCCGCGGCACGTTAAAAGCGGCAGTCCTGCCCACAGTGCATCACTTGCCGTGGTATGAGCATTGTACGGTAGCGAATCCAAGAACAGATCGCCGAGCGCCAGGCGCGAGAGGTGCGCCGAAATCTCAATCGGTGGAGCAAAGACGATCCGGCTTGGATCGATGCCGGCCCGCGCAGCTTCGCTGCGCACATTCGCAGCGAACAAAGCGTTACTCTCCAGAAGCCACAGCACGCTCGGCTGCACGCTCTTGAGTAGCCGCAGCCACACCGCGAAAATCTCGGGCGTGATCTTGTAGGAATAATTGAAGTGGCAGAAGACAAAGTCCGTTTCCCGCAGTCCATGCACTGCGCGGGAACTAGGTGCGGGCCGGGGCCGCGTGCAGTCGTTGATCTGATAGGAGCTCGGAAGCCGCACCACTTTCTCGCTATAGAATGGCTCTTCGCCGCTGGGTATTACCTCGGCATCGGCGAGGATGTAATCCATATATTCCGCGCCTAGGCTTCCGGGAAAACCCAGGTAATTGACTTGAACCGGCGCGGGTCGGAGAGAAAAAACGCCCATGCGGGGCATACCGAAATAGCCGTTCAGATTGACCAGAATATCGATCTGGTTTGCCGTGATCAGCTGTGCGGCCTCGCGGTCAGGAAGCCCCTGGATGGGCAGGAATTTTTCAAAGGCGGCGATGACGCGTCGGCGCATAGGACTTCCATCCTCGAGGCTGTTATCGAAGCCAGTCACCTCGAACCGAGAGCGGTCGTGATGCTCGAACAGGCCGGCAGCCAGATGCATGGTTGCCTGGGCGCTGAAGTCGCTACAGACATAGCCTAGGCGGATTTTCCCCTGCCGCCGGCCCTGCCGGCGCGGACCGGACAACGGTGGATATTTGTATTGGGTATAGATCTTGGCCGATGCCAGAAGATCGGCGGGGGAAGATGAAAGCCCCTGATACACATAAGGGTTAACCACCCGTTTGCCCTCGCGCACGCCCTGGTTCAACACGGCGAGTTCGCTCGCCAGATCACGCCAATCCCCGGCAAGCATCTTCATGTGAAGCAGATCACCCCGGGCATAGGGGTAGTTGGGTTGGATCGCTACCGCCCGTGCCTGGTCGGCGATCGCGCCCGCCAAGTCCTTCTTGTAAGTCCTAAGGCAATGGGCGCGGCTGATGAGCGCTTCCACCATGTCGGGCTGTATCGCCAGTGCCCGGTCATAGCTTTGAAGCTCCTGGTCTACTTGTCCCATCGCCCGCAGCGCAATGGCGCGGTTCATTAAAGCCCGCAGATGATCGGGCTGCGCCTGTAGCACGCGGTCGAATTCGGCCAGCGCATCGCCTGCCCGTCCCATCGCCTTCAGCGCTACTCCACGAGAGTTGCGCGCCTCCACATAATCGGGCCTAAGCCGCAGTACGCGGTCAAAGCATTCCAGCGCCTCCTCGGTCCGATTGACCGCCATCAGGGTTGTGCCACGATTCATCCAGGCATCCGCAGAGAGAGGATCAAGCGAGACAGCGCGATCTAAATCGGCAAGCGCCTCCTCGTTGCGATGAACTTTAGACAGTAGCGCGCCGCGGGCACTCCAGGCGCGGCTGTCGTTGGGAGTAAGATTCACGACCCCCGCCAACGCCTGCAGCGCGTCTGAATGCCGGCCCACCCCTTCGAGTGCCATGCCGTAGTTGGCGAGCGTTTCGGGCGTATTGGGCTGAACCCTCAGCGCGTGTTGGATGTATGGCAGCGCCTCGGCGGCACGGCCCTGTTGGAGCCGCAACACACCCATCAGGTGCAACGCGGGATAAAAATCCTTATCCACCGCGAGCGACTTCAGGTAAAGGGGCTCGGCATCGGCGAGCCGTCCGGCTTGATGTAGCGCCAGTGCGTCCTTCATCGATTGCATCAGCGTGAGGCTTGTCATCTCTTTCTCCGCGAACGTCAATAACCGCCCCACCGCGGCAACTTTATCGAATTTCAAAGCCGGACAGGAACTTCGCCTGCGCGTGCTGATCGCGATCCGCGGCAGCGATGCTGGTGGTATTGGCCCAGTTGAAGACCTGGTTCAATTCGCCGCGGCATTGAGCCACGGAGAGGCCTAGGCATGCACCGTCGGGCGAGGAGTGCGCGTGAAGGAGCCGGCCTAAACGGGCTCACTCATTTACCGCTCGCTCCGTGGGCGCAATCGGTCGCGACACGGCCGTCACGTCCCTGTTCCTTGGTGGTGAGCTGCGAATCGATGCGACGAGCGGTTTTTCTTAACCGACTTCGCTCGCCGGGTTGGTCCAGGACTCCTGCTTGGCGGCCTGCAGCCACTCCTGTAGCGCGGCATCCTCGAGTACGCTCGCCATGTACCAGCGCGCGGTCGGGGAGATGCTCGCCCCGTAGGTGTTGAAGCGCAGCACCACCGGGGCGTACATGGCATCGGCGATGCTGTACTCGCCAAAGAGCCACGGTCCTGCGGTGCCAAAACGCGCACGGCAGTCGTTCCAGATCTCGTCCACGCGCCCGATGTCCGCCTCGAGCGCCGCCGTCATCGCCGTGCGGCGGTTGCGGGCGCGCGCATTCATGGGCCACAGCGAGCGCAGGTTGGTGAAGCCCGAATGCATCTCCGCGCTCACCGCTCGCGCCACGGCGCGCGCCGCCGCCGCCTGCGGCCAGCCCTTACCGGTCACCTCCGCGAGGTATTCGCAGATGGCGAGCGAGTCCCAGATGGTGAGCTCACCGTGGCGCAGCACCGGCACCCGTCCGCTCGGACTGAACTTCTCGATATCCTCGCGCGTGCTCGGGGTGTCGAGCGTGATCAGCACCTCGCTGAACGGCACCTGCAGGCGCTTGAGCAGCAGCCACGCCCGCAGCGACCAGGAGGAATAGTTCTTGTTGCCGATGACCAGCGTAAGCGGCGCCATGGGAATGTTAACCTCTGCGGGTGTTGAGCAACGTGCGCGCCATTGCCTTCGATCTGGATAATACACTCTGGGATGTCGAGCCGGTGCTCGCGCGCGCCGAGGCGCGCCTGTTCGCCTGGCTGCAGACGCACTGCCCGCGCATCACGACGCGCCTGAGCCTGGAGGACATGAAACACGCCCGCGAGGAGCTCGCCCGGCGCGAACCGCAGAACGCGCACGATTTTACCTACCTGCGCACCGCCGCCCTGGCCGCGCACGCGCGTGAGCACGGCTACGAGGAACGCATTGCCGAGCACGCCTTCGAGGTGTTTCTCGCAGCCCGCTGCGAAGTGGCGGTGTTCGCCGATGTGGCCCCGGGGCTTACGCGCCTGAAGAGCCGCTATGCGCTCGCCTCACTGAGCAACGGCAACGCCGAGCTGGCCCGCATCGGCCTGGATCACCTGTTCGCACTCTCGCTGAACGCGCGCCAGATCGGCGCCGCAAAGCCCGCGCGGCGCTGCTTCGAGCACCTGGCGCAGGCGCTCGCCCTCGAGCCCGCCGAGGTACTTTACGTGGGCGACGACCCGCACCTCGACGTGCTCGCCGCGCGCGCGGCGGGACTCAAGAGCGCGTGGATGAACCGGCGCGGCCACCCCTGGCCCGCCGAGCTTACGCCCGCGGACCTGAGCGTGCGCGACTGCAGCGAGCTGGCGCGCGCGCTCGCCCCGTGAAGAGGCCCTACAGGGCGAGACTTCGGCCGCGCGTCTCAAGGAGCACGCGCGGCGCGAGCAGTGCCGCGGTGAGCGGGGCGAGGGCCACCCAGCACAGGATCGCGCTCAGCGCGCCGCTTGAGCCGCCGGCCCGTGCGCTCACCGTGCCGACAACGAAGGGACCGCTGGCGGCGAAGATGCGGCCGATGTTGTAGCAGAAGCCCGCGCCCGTGGCGCGCAGGCGCGCCGGAAAGAGTTCCGGCAGGTAGAAGGTGAGGGCGCCAAAGACTCCGTAGACGCCTGCGCCCACAAGGAACAGCAGGTTCAGGCGCAGCGCCGGCGCGAGCGCAAGACCGAACGTTGCGGCCAGCGCGGCGGCGGAAAATAAAAAGTAGGTCATGAACAGCGGCCGGCGGCCGATCCAGCGTGCGAGCGGTATCGCTGCCAGCGCCCCGCACAGGCCCCCGAAGTTGAAGGCGTTGGAGGCGCGTGCCTGCCAGGCGGCTGCAAGCTGCCGGGCCGCTGGCGCCGCCAGGTGCGTGGCGGCGGCGTACTCGGCGCCGAGCGTGCTGCCGAGCAGCGGGATGAAGGCATTGCAGGCCCACCAGGTGAGCACTGCGGTCACCGCCGCGAACACCCCGCTCAACGTGGCGCGCCGCAGCTCGGGCGTGAACAGCTGCCGCGGCGAGGGCGCACGCGCCTCGCGCGCGCGGCTGGCTTCCCATGCGGCACTCTCGCGCAGGAACAGCCGCACGGTGACGGCGATCAGCAGCGGCGCGAGACCTGCGAGGAAGACGTAACGCCAGGAGTTGTGTGGGTCGGCGGCAAACCAGACTCCCGCGATCTGATAGTTCACCACGCTCGCCAGTACGATGCCCAGCGGCGAAGCGGTTTGCATGATCACCCCGGCTGTCACGCGGCGAGCCGGTGCCACGGTCTCCGCGATCAGTGCCGCCCCGATGCCCCATTCCCCGCCAATGCCCAGACCGGCGAGCGTGCGGCAGGCGATCAGCGCCCCGAGGTTGCTGACGAGGGCACAAAGCCCGGTGCCGAGCGCATAGATCGCGATCGTTGCGAACAGCGCGCGCTTGCGCCCGAGCCGATCGCCCAGCCAGCCGAACAGCACCCCGCCGGCCGCCCAGCTCAGCAGCAGTACGGAGCTGATCGCGCCCGTCCAGAACACCACTGCGGCGTGCGCTGCGGGCGAACCGGGCGTCAGGTGCAGGAGCGCCGGGATGCAGTTGGGAGCGACGAAGTTAAAGAGCACCGCATCGAACACGTCAAATCCCCATCCGGCCCAGCCCGCGCCGATGACGAGCCACTCGTAGGCCGAGAAGCCGAGCAGGCGGTGCGACGCATGCAGGGGGTGTGAATCCAACGACGTCCTTACGGGCCTGTTAGCACTGTTGGGTGTGCGCTGCTAAGTGGCGAACTCAAACATGAGTTGATCAGCGTAGCGCATCACGGAATTATGTGCGGCATGGGGTGAACCTAGAGGGGGCGGTAGCGTTCCACATAACAGTGAGGTGAGGAACGATGGCTGAGCCAGGAAAGCGCGTCCTTCCGGTCGCGAATTTGCGCGAGTTCTTTAAGGACTCGGTGCACGGGGCGCTCGCCAAACAGCACGTGGCGGTCGAGGAACAGACCGAGCAGTACGTGGTCAATCTGCTCACGCTCTTTGCGCGCTCCGAAGCGCTCTACGAGAGCACGCCCGAGGGCGTGCGCCTGCGGCCGCTTGCGCTGATGTTGCACGATGCGCTCGAAGCCCCGACCCCCGGCGCACGTCACCGCGCGCTGCAGCGCCTCGGGGACGTATCGCTCTTCATCGCCGGCTTCTTTGCGCACAGCTTCGCCGCCAAGCTCATCGACATCGATTACCACATCGGCATGGGCGGGCGCGCGTATGGCGCGCTCGCCGCGGCGACCGCGCGCGGGGGCGGGCGGGTACTGGCGGCGGTGTTCGGCGAGCTCGCGCAGAAATTTCAGCCGCTGGTCGATGCGCTCAACGAGGTCAGCGAGAGCTCCTACACCCACTCCGACCGGGACATCCTGCGCCTGTACGAGATCTGGCTAAAGACCGGCAGCGGACGCTCCTATGCGCTCCTGAAGCGCCTGGGTGTCAATCCCACCATGGCCGGCGGTACGGCCTTCGCGCACTAGCGCACATGCTGCTTTCGCGTCTGCAGGAGCTGATCGGCGGCATCTACGATGTGCGCATCGCGCACGATGTCTACGATTTTCTCGTGACTGACCGCGCACACCTGCCGCCGGCCGCCCGCGGCGGCGCGGCCGAGGAGGAATTGCTCGTGGCGCAGTCCGCCGACGGCAGCGAGGTCGCGTTGTCCTTGTACCTGGACCCGCAACTGCTCGGGCGCTTGGCGCACGCGGATCCGCTGCAAAGCCTCAACGCCGGCAACGTCGCTGACTGCCTGACGGCGCTCGAGGGCGTCAGCCACTTCCTGTATCTGGCGTGGAACGCGGGACACGACCGCTCGGTGTCGCTGCTGGAGCTGGAGATGCAGGCGGAGGTCGATAAGTTCATCGCCAGTCACCTCCTGCTCAGGCGCCAGTCGCCCGGGCGCTTTCCGCTGGAACTGCGCCACGTGCTGTTCGAGCGCACGCGCCCGGATCCGCGCCTGGACGCAACCCGCGCGGGCTTATACCGCGAGGCGAGTCAGTACGCCGAGCGCTTCTGTCGGCGGCTCGAGCACTCCCTCGCCAGCCGGCGCACGGTGCGCCAGCAAGAGGGGGCCGACGGGCAGGTGCTCGCGGAGCTGCGGCGCTTTTACCGCCTCTCGCATGCGCGCAAGCGCGCGCACATCGAGCGCACCAGCTAGAAGCGCCGCGGCGGCGGCGCGCGACGCTTTATTCCTCGTCGTCCCCGTGCCGTCTGCGCTCCTCGAGCGCGCGCATGAGCTTGATATGTTCCGAGAGCCGGCGCAGGTCGGTGCGCGTCGCGGCACTCTTGGGACGGGTCGCTTCGCGCGGCGGACGGCTGCGCGCATACGGGTCGAAGGTCTCCTCGGCGGCCTTGAGTGTCAGCTTCGGTTCGCCAAGGATCTCAAGCACCGGCCGTGTCTCATCCGCCGGAGCATCGCGCCAGTTCAGGAAAGCATTGCCGCGTTCGTCGCGCACGATTTGGCCGATGCGGCGCCGTTCGGCCTCTGGTATGACCTGCGCGTCGCGCTTGTTCTTCGAGGGTTGACTCACGGATTATGTACTGCCTGTCAGTGCAGCGTCGCCATTTCCCGACGTCAGAGTAACTGTGAGGCGTGTCGCATTCCGCGAGGTCCGTCACGGAATTTTCGTGCGCGTGTCAGCGTTGTTGAGCGGACATATTTCGGGCGCGCAAGAGCCCGAGCGCCGTCTTCAGGTCCGCGATCGTGCCATCAAGCGCCCAGGCGCACGCCTCTGCCAGCGGCACCCAGTGCACCTGGATGACTTCGCCGTGCTCGGGAGCTCGGGTCGCTGCCGTGAGGTCGGTCGCCATATAGAGGTGCAGGCGCTCGGTAAACACGCCGGGGGAGGACAGGCAGGTGCCCAGCTCGTGCCACGCGCGGGCGCTCACGCCCGCTTCCTCGATCAGTTCACGCTGCGCGGTCAAGAGCGGCGGCTCGCCGGGCTCGAGTTTGCCCGCCGGCAGTTCCCAGATCCACCCATCGGCGACGTAGCGGTACTGGCGCAGCAGGCACACGCGGCTGTGCTCATCCACGGCCGCCACGGCGGCGCCGCCCGGGTGATGCACGACCTCGAGGAGTGTGCGGTGGCCGTTCGGCAGCGTCACCTCATCGGTCGTCAGGCGGATGACGCGTCCAGAATAGTGCAGGGTCTGTTTCTCGGGCTTCATGCGCCGCATCCTAACCGCTGCTCGGCGCGGCTGCCCGAGAGCGCTTCTCGCCGGCGCGGTGCGCGCGGCGTCACGCTCTGCGTGCGTTGAAATCGCCAGGTGGCGTTTGCCGCGCGTATAGTCCGGCTGCACCTATGGCAACGACCGCGCATCTGGAACGTCTCAACGCCGCGCAGCGCAAGGCCGTGGTACACGGTGAGCCGTTGCCCGAGAAAGGCTACCAGTCGGGGCCCTTGCTGATCGTCGCCGGCGCCGGCACCGGCAAGACCGATACCCTGGCGCACCGCGTCGCGCACCTGGTGATCAACGGGGTTGATCCGGCGCGCATCCTGATGCTCACCTTCACGCGCCGCGCGGCCACGGAGATGCGCCGGCGCGCACACGAGATCACCCGCAAGGCCTTGAATGAGCCGCTCGGGGGCCTCAGCCAAGGCATCGCGCAGCGCCTGAGCTGGGCCGGAACCTTCCACGCCATCGGCAACCGCCTGCTGCGCCACTATGCGCCGCACCTGCAGCTGGATCCGCACTTCAGCGTCATCGATCGCGGCGACTCCTCGGATCTCATGGACAGTCTGCGCCAGGAGCTCGGGCTGGCGGACAAGGAGCAGCGCTTCCCGCGCAAGGACACCTGCCTGCAGATCTACTCCAACCGCGTCAACACCCGCGCCTCGCTGCCCGAGACGCTCGAGCATTATTTCCCGTGGTGCGCACAGTGGGAGACCGAGCTCGCGAACCTCTTCCGTGCCTACGTCGAGCAGAAGCAGCACTCGCGCCTGCTCGACTACGATGACCTGTTGCTCTACTGGCACGCGATGATGTGCGAGCCGCGCCTGGCGCAGCACATCGGGGCGCACTTTGACCACGTGCTGGTGGATGAGTACCAGGACACCAACCGCCTGCAGGCCGAGATCCTGCACGCACTCAAGCCCGACGGCTCCGGGTTGGTGGTGGTCGGCGACGACGCGCAGGCGATCTACTCGTTCCGTGCGGCGGCGGTGGAGAACATCCTCGGGTTCGCGGAGCGCTTCCAGCCGGCCGCGGAAGTGGTGACGCTCGCGCAGAACTACCGCTCGACGCAGCCGGTGCTGGATGTGGCGAACGCCGTCATGGCCGAAGCGCCGCGCCAGCACCGCAAGTACCTGCTGTCCGTGCGCGGCGATGGCGCGCGCCCGCGGGCAGTCACGGTCGATGAGCTCCAGACCCAGGCGGAGTATGTCTGCACCGAGGTGCTCAGGCGGCGCGAGGCGAGCGTGCCGCTGAAACGCCAGGCGGTGCTGTTTCGCACCGCCAGCCACAGCGACCTGCTCGAAGTGGAGCTCACCAAGCGCAAGATCCCGTTCGTGAAGTACGGGGGACTGAAGTTCCTCGAGGCCGCACACATCAAGGATCTGCTGGCGGTACTGCGCTGGGTGGACAACCCGCACAACGCGCTCGCCGCCTTTCGTACCCTGCAGCTGCTACCGGGCATGGGGCCGGTCAACGCGCGCGCGGCGATCGATCATTTGGAGGCCGGCGGTCATTCGTTCGAGTCGCTCAAGAGCTTCAAGCCCCCGCAGACCGCCGAGGTCGACTGGCAGCGCCTGGTGGAGTTGCTGCAGGCGCTCGCCGATCCACAGCGGCCCTGGAACGGGCAGCTGAGCCAGGCGCGCGAGTGGTATCGGCGGCACTTCGAGCGCCTCTACGAGCAGTTCCACACCCGTATGGGGGACCTGGAGCAGCTCGAGTTGCTCTCCGGACAGTACCCGTCCCGCGAGCGCTTCCTCACCGAGATTACGCTCGATCCGCCCAACGCCACGAGCGATCTTTCGGGGCGCCCGACGCTCGAAGAGGATTTCCTGGTGCTCTCGACCATCCACTCGGCCAAGGGCATGGAGTGGGACACGGTCTACGTGCTGAACGTCGTCGACGGCAGCTTTCCCAACGAATTCTCGACCGGCAAACCCGAGCTGATCGAGGAGGAACGGCGCCTGCTGTATGTGGCGCTGACGCGTGCGCAGAACGACCTGCTCATGATGGTGCCGCTGAAGTTTCACCTGACGAACCAGTCGCGTCAGGGCGATGCGCACGTCTACGGCGGCCGCAGCCGCTTCGTGACCGAGAAGGTGCAGAAGAGCATGGACGCGATCACCTTCCACAGCTCCGCGATCGGCGGTGGCGATGCGCTGCAGGAGAGTACGACGCCGGTCACGGTCGACGTCGGGGCGCGCCTGCGCGATATGTGGTGAGGCCTTACTTGGCCGGCTTCACGAAGCGCATGGTGAAGCGGTCGCTTTCGCCGATGGCCGCGTACTTGTCGTGATCCTTCTCGCCCAGCCGATACGAGGGCGGTAGCGTCCACACGCCCTGCTCGTAGTCCTTGGTGTCCTTCGGGTTAGCGTTCACTTCCGATTTGGCGACCAGGCGAAAGCCCTGCGCCTCGATCAGGTGGATCGCGTATTCCTCATTGACGTAGCCACTCTTGGCCTTGGGGTCCTGCGGGACGGAGGCATTGCCGCGATGCTCGACGATGCCGAGGATGCCACCGGGCTTGAGTGCCTTGTAGAGCGTCGCGAAGACCTGTGAGGCGTCGCCCGCGGACATCCAGTTGTGCAGGTTGCGGAACGTCACAACCATGTCGAGCGAGCCGGGCGGCACCACATCAGCGCCATTAGTCGGCAGCGTCACGACCTGCACTTTGTCGTACAGCTCCGGGCGCGCGGCGAGCAGTGCGCGGTAGCTGTCCAGGCGCTTGGTGTTGTAGGTGCTGGCAGGATCCGCTGCGATGAGCGCGGCGTAGTACTTACCCCTCTCGCGCACCAGCGGCGCGATGATCTCGGTGTACCAGCCCGGTTCCGGCCACACTTCGAGCACGCTCATCTCCGGCCGGAGGCCGAAGAACAGCAACGTCTCCTTCGGGTGGCGGTAGACATCGCGGGTGCGGTCGGCCTCCGTGCGCTGGTCGCCGGCGAGAATGCCGGTCAGGTCCTCCGCGGTGCTTTGCCGCGAGCTGGTGGCGGCGCAGGCCGCCAGCAGCACCGCGCACGCCAGGCCGGCGGCGAGTTTTCGTTTCGCGAACATTCGGCTCGTCCTTCGACTGCGGGACCGTCGGTAAAACAATGGGCGCGCTAAAAAACCCCGCGCCGGGCGGGGTTCTTTAGCGTCTGCCGCTCGATCTGTGCTGCGTCAGCGGCGAAACGGACCGCCACCCTGGCGGGGGCGTTGTGGGCGCTCCTGTGCTTCGTTGACGCGCAGCGGACGGCCGTTCATCTGAAAGCCGTTCAGGGCCTGGATCGCGCTCTGCGCCTCCGCCTGCGGCATATCGACGAACCCGAAACCGCGGGGCTTGCCGGTTTCCCGGTCATTGATGAGTTTCACCGATTCCACTTTACCGTGACGTTCAAACAGGGCCTTCACGTCCTGTTCGGTGGCGTTAAAAGGCAAATTGCCCACGTAAATCGTCGTCATCCGGGACTCTCTCTTGGAAGGCGGACAGCGGCGTACCGCACGCGTCGGTCGCATGTACCGCGTGAATCAAACAGGTCAAGGCTTCAAGGCACACGATCGGCAGTTTTAAGTCAATGCGCAGCGCTTGGGCCGCAGGCCTGCACCTGCGTTCGCGCACGGATGAGAGGCGCGGGGGCGGGAAATAAAGTCAACACATTCAAACAAGGCGCACTCATCCACGACGGATATGAACGCCCGTGTCATGCTACTCCCGGCCTTTCCGCTACGCAAACCAGGGGTGGGAATGGAAGCGTTGCTTATCTCGGCGGGCGTAGTCGCCCTGGCCGAGATTGGGGATAAGACGCAGCTCTTGGCGCTGGTGCTGGCGGCGCGCTTCCGCGCGCCGCTGCCGGTCATCCTGGGGATTCTCGCGGCCACCTTGGCCAATCACCTGGCCGCGGGCTGGGTCGGGACGTTGCTCGCAGCCTACATAAGTCCTGCCGTGATGCGCTGGGCGCTGGCGCTGTCCTTTTTCGCCACGGCCGCGTGGATGTTCATTCCGGACAAGGCGCCGCAAGGGGAGGCCAAGCCGTCGCGGTTCGGGGCCTTTGGTACGACCCTCATCGCGTTCTTTATCGCCGAGATCGGCGACAAGACCCAGCTGGCCACCGTGGCACTCGCCGCCAAGTACCAGCAGCTGCTACCCGTGGTGTCCGGCACGACCCTCGGCATGCTCCTCGCCAACGTCCCGGTCGTCTTCCTGGGTGGCGCGGCCGCGAACCGCGTGCCGATCAAGCTGGTGAATCGCCTCGCCGCCGCGGCTTTCTTGGTGCTCGGCGTGCTCGCGCTTATGGGGCATACCGGGCTTGAGTGAGCGCGCGTGGCCTCCGCAGCAGGTTCAGCTGGGCGAGCAACGCCTGGAGCACGTGGGGTTCGGACCGCAACGGGTCTAACATTCAGAAGCGCAGTCTCGACGCGCGCAAAACGACCCGCTCGCGAGTCGTTGGCGCCCACCTCTGCCTAGGCGCCCGCCGGCTCCAGATACGCGTAGCCTTCGAGTTCGCTCTCGTAGAAGCGCTTGAGGGCCTGGCTCTCGGCGAGTGTCATTCGACCATCGCGGATGGCGCGCTCGCAGTCGCGCGCCAGTGCCGGGTACAGTTCGGCGACGTCATACTCCATGTACTCGAGCACCTTGTTCGCCGTGTCGCCCTTGACGATCTCCTCGATCCACCAGCCCCCCTCATCGTGCAAGCGCACGTGCACCACGTGCGTATCGCCGAAGAGGTTGTGCAGGTCCCCCAGGGTCTCCTGATAGGCGCCGACGAGGAAGACGGCCAGATAATATTTCTCGCCGGGTCTGAGTTCGTGCAGCTCGAGCGTGCGCTTCACGTCGCGCAGCGACACGAAGTGATCGATCTTGCCATCCGAGTCGCAGGTGATATCCGCGAGCACACCGGTGCGCGTCGGTCGCTCCTCCAGGCGGTGGATCGGCATGATCGGGAAGAGCTGATCGATCGCCCAGCTGTCCGGCAGCGACTGAAACACCGAGAAATTGCAGAAATAGTTGTCCGAGAGGATCGACTCGAGATCCTCCAGTTCCTCCGGTAAGCGCTCGAGCTTGCGGCACACGTCGCGAATCTTGGCGCAGGTCGCCCAGTAGAGCCGCTCGGCAAGACCGCGGAACTCGAGCGACAGCAGCCCGAGATTGAACATCTGCAGCACCTGTTCACGCGCGGTGAGGGCGTCGTGATAGCACTCCACCACACGCCGCTCGCTCACGGTGCGGTAGGCATCGAACAGGTCGTGCACCGGCTGCGGCAGCTCCTCGTTCCCCTGGTAATCGAGCGCCGGATCCCCGGTGACGCGGAACTTGTCCAGCGCCGAGGAGCCGAGCGTGTCGAAGATGAGCACACTGTGATAGGCGGCGATCGCGCGCCCCGACTCGCTCACGATCATCGGGTGCGGGATGTCACGCGCCTTGCACACGCTCGCGATGCGATACACCACATCGTTCGCGTACTCGGTGAGCGTGTAGTTCATCGAAGAGGAGAAATTCGTGCCGCTGCCGTCGTAGTCCACCCCGAGGCCGCCGCCGACGTCAATGTACTGCAGCCCCGCTCCCATGAGCTTGAGCTCCGCGTACACGTGCGCAAGTTCGTTGATCGCTTCCTTCACGCGGCGGATGTCCTGCAGCTGGCTGCCCGGATGACAGTGCACGAGCTGCAGGCAATCGAGCATGTCGTGCGCCTTGAGCACGTTGAAGAGCTCGAGGATCTCGGTGATGAACAGGCCGAACTTGGACTTGTCGCCCGCCGAAGCGCTCCAGCGCCCGGAACCCTCGCTGAAGAGCTTCACGCGCACCCCGATGCGCGGCCGTACCTGGTAGGTGCGGGCGTGCTTGAGGATCAGTCCGAGCTCCTCGAAGTTCTCGACCACGGGGATGATCGTGCGGCCGAGCTTGGTGGCGAAGGTGACCGCCTCGATGTAGCTGTCGTCCTTGAAGCCGTTGCAGATGATGAGGCGCTCGGAGGCGTTCTCCGTCATCGCCATCACGGCGAGCAGTTCGGGCTTCGAACCCACCTCCAGGCCGAAGCCGAACTCCTTGCCGTAGCGGTACACCTCCTCCACCACCAGGCGCTGCTGGTTCACCTTGATGGGGAAGACGGCGGCGTAGCGGTTCTTGTAGTCGTTCTCGGTGATCGCCTGGGCAAAGGAGTCGTGCAGACGGCGCAGCCGATGCGCCAGGATGTCCGAGAAGCGCACCACCACCGGTGTCGTCAGGTCGCGTGCCTGCAGTCCCTCGACGACCTCGTATAGGTCGATCTCGCGCCCCTCGGTCGTGTCGGGACGCACGACCACGTGACCGGCGGCGTTGACGCTGAAATAGCCCTTGCCCCAGGCCCCTACGTTGTACAGCTCGCGCGAGTCGGCGATTCCCCACGGCTGCGCGGGATTGAATTTGCGATTGCCGTTAACGGCGGTTTTCGGATCAGCGGCCACGGCGCGTTATATCAAAATTGCGTGTCAAGTAAGAGTGCCGCGCACGGCAACGGTTACGGTCCGCGCGCGATCGCGTGGCCCGGATCACGGATCCACTCGCTCCAGGAGCCCGCGAACAGGCGTGCCCCGGGGAGTCCTGCCACCTCGAGCGCGAGCAGGTTGTGGCAGGCGGTGACGCCCGAACCGCACATGGCGATGGCGCACGAGGCCGGCTGCCCCGCCAGCGTCTTCTGCCAGCGCTGCCGCAGCTCGCGCGGCTCAAGAAACCGCCCGTCGGGTGCGAGGTTGTGCGCATAGGGGTGATTACGCGCACCCGGTACGTGACCGGCGATCGGATCGAGCGTCTCGTTTTCCCCGGCGAAGCGGTCCGCCGCCCGTGCGTCGATAAGATGCAGCTCGGCGCGCTCAAACAGCCCCTGCGCGACCCACTCGGCAACCTGCGCGCTGCTCACGAGCATCGTGGGCGCGGCGCGCGCCTTGAAGGTGCGCGCCGCGCGCGGCGCATGCGCACTCGTCACCGGCAGCCCGGCACGTTCCCAGGCGGCAAAGCCGCCGTTCAGGACCCCCACCTGCTCGTGTCCGAGCCAACGCAGCAGCCACCACAGGCGTGCGGCGAACATGCCCGAGCCCTGGTCGTAGGCGATCACCTGGACCTGCTCGTCGATGCCGAGCCGCCCAAAGCTTGCCACGAGCGCCTCGAGCGGCGGCAGCGGGTGACGGCCGGTGCGCGGCCCGGGGGCGGCCGCAAGATCCCGATCGAGGTCCGCGTACAGCGCCCCGGGGATGTGGGCGCTCGCCCAGGCGCTCGCGCCCCAGGCGGGGCGCGCCAGCTCGAAGCGGCAGTCGATGATTGCCCAGTCCGGGTCGTCCAGGTGCGCGAGCAGCGCCTGCGGCTCGATCAGTGTGCTTGGCATGGTTACCTCCGGCGCGCGGCGCGCGCGATGCATTTTCGGCGCTGAGCGGTTGTCGTTACAATCGCCGCCATCCCCGGCGCGCGGAGGCATGATGGCAATCGAGGTTTACTGGGGCAGCGGCAGTCCCTTCGCGTGGCGCGTACTCCTAGCGCTTGAGTTCAAGCGTCTGCCCTACGTCGGGCATTTGCTGCAGTTCTCCAAGCAGGAACACAAGTCCCCGCACATGCTCGCGCTGAATCCGCGCGGCCGCGTACCGGTGCTCAAGGACGGCGACTATGTGTGTTTCGAATCGCTCGCGATCCTTTACTACCTGGAACGCAAGTACCCGCAGCCGCCGATCCTCGGCCGCACGCCCGAAGAGGCGGGCACCATCCTGCGCGTGATCTGCGAGTACCAGGCGTACATCGAGCCTAACGTCACCAAGATCGCGCGCGCGATCTTTTTTGAGAAGGCCGATCTGGGTGCCGACGAGATCACCGCGGCGATGCACGCCGTCGCCAGCGAAGCGCGCACCATCGAGGCGCGGCTGTCCAAGTCCGACTGGATCGTGGGAGATTCCTACTCGGCGGTCGACATGGTGATCTTCCCCGGCATCCAGCTGCTCAAGCGCGCCTTGGAGAAACCGCAGGCCGCGGCGCTGTCCTCGCGCTTCATGCCGCTGGAGGTGAACTACCCGGCGCTGGGTCGCTGGCTGGCGCGCGTGGCCGCACAGCCAGGCTACGAGCGCACCTATCCGCCGCACTGGCGCGAGAGCTGACTGCGCCGGGCGATGCCGTGCGTCGGGAAAATTGAGTGACGCCGGCCTGACTTGATACGCTGCGGCAAGGCGCACGCCGCGCGCCTTTCTCGAGCACTGCTTAAAGCGTTAATCATGAGCAACAGCCATAAGATCCATGTCGAGTTTCCGGGGCGCATTCTGTTGGTGGGATTCGGCAGTATCGGCCAGGGCGTGCTGCCGCTCGTGCTGCGCCACATCGGCATCACGCCCGATCGCATCACGATTGTCACGGCCGAGGACAAGGGCAGCGAGCAAGCGGCCAAGTACGGCATCAAGTTCGTCAAGGAACGCCTGACGCGCGAGAGCTACCGCCGCGTATTGAATCCGCTCCTCGGGCGCGGCGACTTCCTGATCAATGTCTCGGTCGAAGTCTCGAGTATCGCGCTTATCAAGCTGTGCTGGGAGAAGGGCGCGATGTACCTCGACACCTGCATCGAGCCGTGGCCGGGCGGCTACACCGATCCGACCGTATCGGCCGGCAAGCGCACCAACTATGCCCTGCGCGAGGAAGCCCTAGCGCTGCGCACCGGCAACGCGCGCGCGCCCACCGCCGTGCTCACTCACGGCGCCAATCCAGGCCTGGTATCGCACCTGATGAAGCAGGCGCTGCTCAATATCGCCACCGACACCCAGCTCGATGCCGGCAATCCCACCTCGCGCGCCGAGTGGGCGCAGCTGGCGCGCCGCCTCGGCGTCAAGGTCGTGCACATCGCCGAGCGCGACTCGCAGGTTTCGAATCAGCCCAAACTCATGGGCGAGTTCGTCAATACCTGGTCGGTAGATGGCTTCGTGAGCGAGGGCTGCCAGCCGAGTGAGATGGGCTGGGGCAGCCACGAGCGCAACTTCCCGCGCGACGGTAAGCGGCATGACTCAGGCTGCCTCGCCGCGATCTATCTGATGCAGCCGGGCGCCGGTACGCGCGTGCGCACCTGGACGCCCAAGGCGGGTCATTTCTACGGCTTCTGCATCACGCACGGGGAGGCGATCTCAATCGCCGACTACTACACGGTGCGCGAGGGCATGCAGATCGCCTATCGCCCGACGGTCCACTACGCTTATCACCCGTGCGATTCGGCCGTCATGTCGGTGCACGAGCTGGCCGGGCGCAACTACGTGCAGCAGGAGCGCCAGCGCATCCTCATGGAGGAGATCACCAGCGGCATCGACGAGCTTGGCGTGCTGCTCGCGGGCCACAAAAAGAACGCCTATTGGTACGGCTCGCAGCTGTCCATCGAGGAGGCGCGCAAGCTCGCCCCCTACAACAACGCCACGAGCCTCCAGGTGTGCGCCGCGGTGCTCGCCGGGGCGATCTGGGCCATGGAGAATCCGAACCTGGGCGTGGTGGAGCCGGATGAGATGGATTTTCGCCGCAACCTTGAGATCTGCAGGCCCTACTTAGGCCCGGTCATCGGTGAATACACCGAGTGGACGCCGCTACACGAGCGCGAGCGGCTCTTTAACGAGGATCTGGATAAGACCGATCCCTGGCAGTTCAAGAACGTTCGGGTCATCTGGTAGCGGCGCCTTCAGGCGCGCGCTTCGTACTCGATCCCCACAATTACCAGCAGCCGGCTGCCTGCGGGGGCCTCGACGGTCACCTCCTCATCGAGCCGCCGGCTGAGGAGCGCGCGCCCGAGCGGGGAATCCATACTGATGTAGCCGGGCCCCATGTCGAACTCATCCGGACCGACGATGCGGTAGCGCTCGCGGCTGCCGTCCGTCGCTTCCAGCAGCACCCAAGCGCCGAAGAACACTCGGCGCGGATCGGCGGGGTGCTGCTCCACCACCACCATCCCCTCAAGTCGCTTGCGCAGGAAGCGCACCCGACGGTCGATCTCGCGCAAGCGGCGCTTGCCGTAGATGTACTCGGCGTTCTCCGAACGATCCCCCTGGGCGGCCGCCGCGGCCACCGCCTGGGTGACGCGCGGGCGCTCCTCGCGCCACAGCTGCTCCAGCTCCGCCCGCAGGCGCTGCTCGCCGCGGCGCGTGATGTATTTGGAGCCGGCCGGTTCACGCGCCCGAAAGCGGCCCATAGCTGAAAATCCTGTGAATTATGTCGCACTCCCTTTTACCGAAGTCCGGCTTTCTGTGGAATATCTCACGGACGCTGCCACCGCCACGCTACTAACCTGCAAGCCGTGGCTACTAAGTACTACACGCACTTTGTCACCCACGGCAGCAAGGCCAAGAGCGCCGGGCCGGGCAACGAGTGGAGCGGTGTGGTGGAGCTGCGCGAGCCGCTGACGCAGACCCGGGCGAACCGAGAACTGCGCGCGCTGCTGGCACAAAGTTTCGACCTGGACTCCGAAGACATCCGGATCCTGCACTGGGCACGATTGCACTGACGTATCCCCTGGCGGACTTCCTTCCCTTCATCGAAGGTCCGCCCTTACCAACCCCAGGCCTCAAAACCTGGGGTTTTTTTTCGCCCATCTCCGGCCCCTGACTCCTTAAGAAGACCCCCGCGCCGCCGCCGCATGGGCTGCGCCCCCCGCAAATTGGGCCCGAAGGCCCGAAAATCGACGCCGCTTTCCCCGCCATGTGACAATTCACGTCCCCCGGCATGGGGCGGGGCTGAAATCATAAGGAGAAGTTCGATGCGTGCCTGGTCGTCTGCGTTACTCGCTTTGTCGGTGCTCTGCCTCTCAGGCTGTGGCTATAACAGCCTGCAACAGAAGGATGAGGGCGTGAAGGCTGCCTGGTCGGAAGTGGTGAACCAGTATCAGCGCCGGGCGGATCTCATTCCGAACCTGGTGAATACGGTGAAGGGCTACGCGGCGCAGGAGCAGCGGGTGCTCGTCGATGTCACCGAGGCGCGCGCCAAGGTCGGCTCCATCCAAGTGACGCCGGAAGTGCTCAACAATCCGGAGCTCTTCCAGAAATACCAGGCAGCGCAGAATCAGCTAACGGGCGCTCTGAAGAGCCTGTTCGCGGTGACCGAGAACTACCCGCAGCTGAAGTCGGACCAGAACTTCCGCGATCTGCAGTCGCAGATCGAGGGGACCGAGAATCGCATCACCGTCGCGCGTAACCGCTACATCCAGGCGGTGCAGGACTATAACGTCACCGTGCGGCAGTTCCCGGTGAATCTGACGGCGAAGATGTTCGGCTATCAGGTGAAGCCGAACTTTACGGTCGAGAACGAGCAAGCCATCTCCACGGCGCCCACGGTGAGCTTTGACACCTCGACGCCGGGTGCGCATGCGGCGGCTCCGCCGCCGCAACCGACGAAATGACCCGAAGCCCGCGCCGCGCCCGCGTACTGGCGGGCTTTGCGCTGCTGTGGCTCTTTGGCCTCGGCCTGAATGCGGCTGCTCAGGATTTGCAGCCCATCCCGAAGCTCAGCGCGCGCGTGACGGATCTCACCGGCACGCTCACCGCCGAGCAGCAAAGTGCGCTCGAGCAGAAGCTCGCCGCGTTCGAGGCCGCCAAGGGTTCGCAACTGGCGGTGCTGATCGTGCCGAGCACCAAGCCGGAGGAGATCGAGCAGTACTCGATCCGCGTGGTCGAGCAGTGGAAGCTCGGGCGCGGGACGGTAAATGGCAAGCGCGTGGACGATGGGGCGCTGCTCATCATCGCCAAGGACGATCACCGCATTCGCATCGAGGTCGGCTACGGTCTGGAGGGCGTGCTCACGGACGCGATGTCCAACCGCATCATCTCCGAGACCATTACGCCCGCCTTTCGCGAGGGCAACTTCTACGGCGGCATCGACGGTGGCCTCGACCAGATGATGAAGCTCATCGAGGGCGAGCCGCTGCCGCCGCCCGAGCATGCCTGGCGGTCCGGCCGCCACGGCGCAGGCTCCGCGCTGTTTCCGGAGCTGTTGTTTGCGGTGCTCATCGGTTCGGTCGTGCTGCGGGGCATCTTCGGCCGCACGCTCGGGTCGGCCTTCACGGGCGCAGGCGCGGGCCTGCTGGTCTATCTTGGCGGCTTCGCGCTCGTGTTCGCCGGCGTTGCGGCAGTGGGCGCCTTTCTTCTCACGCTGCTCATGGGCGCCGCCGGCCGCGGCAGCGGCTGGTCGAGCGGTACCCGCGGCGGCTTGGGCGGGGGCTGGGGCGGACTCGGTGGGGGATTCGGCGGGGGTGGCTTAGGCGGCGGGGGCTTCGGCGGTGGCGGCGGGGGCTTCGGGGGCGGGGGCGCCTCCGGGGGCTGGTAAAGAGCGACCGGGATGAAGTTCGGCCGTCTCATTCGCCATCTGTTCACCACGCGCTGGAGTACGCGCCGGCATTTCCCGCGGCCGGTACTCGATGCCATCAAGCAGGCCATCGGGGAGTGCGAGAGCCGCCACGGCGGGGAGATCCGCTTTATCGTCGAGACGGCCTTTGACCTGCCGGAGCTGTGGCGCGATATGCCTGCGCGCCAGCGGGCGTTGCAGCTGTTCGGGCAGTTCGGGGTGTGGGACACCGTGCACAACAACGGCGTCCTGATCTATGTCCTCATGGCCGATCACGCCGTTGAGATCGTGGCCGACCGCGGCATCGCGCAGCACGTCTCGCCGAGTGAGTGGGCGGCCGTGTGCCGGCAGATGGAAGCACACTACCGCGCCGGGCGCTTCCGCGAGGGCTCCGAGGTCGGCATCCTCGGGGTCGGAGCCTTGCTCGGGAAGCACTTTCCCGGCCAGCGCGGCAGCAACGAGCTGCCCAATCAGCCGGTGCTGCTGTAGCGGTTCACCGACAATCGGTGCCCGGCGTACATAGGTCATAATCTCCGCCCCATGAAGAGGTCCGTCACAGCCGCTGCCGGCACCGCGCTTTTGTGTCTCACCCTGGCTGCGTGCTCGCTCTTTGGCCCGCACGAGAAGGCACCGCCGCCCGCCCCACCACCGCCGCCGCCACCACCCCTTGAAGCCGCGCCGGTCGCCAACGAGCGCTTCGAACTCTCGCCGGGGCAGGAGATCGTCGGCACCGTACAGGTCGTGAAGGCCAGCAAGGAGGACACCCTCACCGACATCGCGCGCCGCTTCAACGTCGGCTACGAGGAGATCATCCGCGCCAATCCGAAGATCGATCCGTGGCTGCCCGGGGAGGGCACGCAGATCGTGGTGCCCTCGCAGTTCATCCTTCCGGATGCCGCGCGCACCGGACTTGTCATCAACATCCCCGCGATGCGCATCTTCTACTATCCGCCCGTCAAGAAGGGGGAGCGTCAGATCGTACTCACGCACCCCATCGGCATCGGCAAGGTCGGCTGGCGCACCCCCGAAGGGGTCACCAAGATCGTGCGCCGCCAGAAGGACCCCACCTGGCGCGTGCCGGTGTCGGTGCGCAAGGAGCACCACGAGAACGGCGAGGAGCTTGAGCCGGTGATCGGCCCCGGGCCGGACAATCCGCTCGGCAAGTACGCCTTTTATCTGCAGTGGCCGAGCTACCTGATCCACGGCACCAATAAGCCCGCAGGCGTAGGACTGCGCTCGAGCCACGGCTGCATCCGCCTGTATCCGGAGGATATCGAGCAGTTTTTCAACATGGTGCCGCTTGGCACGCAGGTGCGGGTGGTCAACCAGCCGTTCCTGTTCGGCTGGCGTGACGGGCAGCTGTACATGCAGCCCTACGATGTCCTCGAGGACGACACGCGCGACTGGACCAAGGCACAGAAAAGGCTGCTCACGCAGTCCTTCGCCGCGCGACTGCAGCAGCAGCTGCAGCAGAACCACGAACAAGTCGATTGGAATCTCGTGTCCGCCTTGTCGCGCAGCCCGCGCGGCATTCCGGTGCCCATTACGCTCACCGATGCGAGCGTCGAGCAGATTGTGGCCGCCGCACCGCACGTACAGAACGTGGTTCCCGAAGGCTCTACCTGGGACGGCAAGAGCGACTTGCCGATGGATGAGGCGACCTTCAAGCAGATGGTCTCGGAGATCGAACCGGACGACGGCGCCCCGGCAGCAAGCAGTGCGCCGGCGGGGAGTCCGGCCAACGGGGCGAAGACGCCGGTGCACACGGCACCGAAGAGTGGCAGCTGAGGCAGCGCGCAAGCATGAGCGCGCTGTCGGAGTGGCTACAGCTGATGCTCGCGGAGATCGCGCGCAAGCAGGGTGAGGCCGAACGCGCGCAGGCTGAAGCGGTGCGCCGTGCCGCCGAGCAAGAGGCGGCGACGCGTCGCAGCGCACCGCAGGATGCGCAGTGTCGAAAAACTTTCCACTCTGGCTGACTGATAATCTGACAGGCCGCTGACACCGTGTGTTAGAGTCGCGCCGGCAGATTTGAAGAGGCGCTTGAGTGGCCGACAGCCCCGCGTCCGGCGTACAACTCGTACAACAAAGCCGTACTGATCACGCGATTGAACGCGTGGCGACCGGAGTCGTTGCTTTCGTGGGACGCACGCTCAAAGGTCCGGTCAATCATCCGATCGCCGTACGCAGCTTCGTCGAGTTCCAGCAACACTTCGGCGGCCTATGGCAGCCCTCCACGCTCTCGTACGCGGTCGAACAGTTCTTTGAGAATGGCGGTCGCGAGGCGCGCATCGTGCGTGTCGTCAACGGCGCGCGTCCGCCGACGCTGACGTTGCCCGCCGGCGGCGGGGTCTTGCGCCTGAGTGCCCTGAACCCCGGCTCGCGTGAATATCTGCGCGCTTCGGTCGACTACGACGGACTCACGGCCTCCGAACACGAACGCTTCAATCTGGTGGTCCAACGCGTGCGCACCGCCGGCTCCGAGCTGGTCGAAGACCAGGAAATCTACCGGCGTGTCTCGATCGTGCCGGCCTCCGGACGCTTCGTCACCGACGTGCTGCTCGAGTCGCGCCTGGTGCGCCTCTGCGGCAGCGTGCCCGCGCAGCGCCCGGACCGCTCCGCCGGGGGCCCGGGTGGAGTGGCTGCCGGCTACACCCTCTCCAACCCGGACGGGGATGACGGTGCGCCGCTCACCGACTACGACATCATCGGCGCCTCGGGCACCGGCACCGGACTGTTCGCCCTCGATGGCAGCACGCGCTTTAACCTCTTATGTATCCCGCCGCTGACGCGCGAGCGTGACGTCGGACTGTCGACCCTGCTGGTGGCCGCACGTCTGTGTCGCGAGCGCCATGCGCTCCTGGTCGTCGATCCGCCCGCGCCCTGGAACTCCGCGCGCGCGGCGCTTGAGGCGCTGCGCCTGTGGCCCTTTCGCAGCGATAGCGCGCTCCTGTACTACCCGCGCGTGCAGGCGTTCGATCGCCTGCGTGGACGTGTTGAGGTGTTCGGTTCCTGTGGCGCCGCCGCCGGCATGATCGCGCGCTCGGATGAGACCTGGCCGGTGTGGAGCGCGGCGGAGAGCGAGGAGGCGATCCTGCGCCCGGGCCTGCGTCCGGCGGTCGCCGTGAACGAGGCCGAGCGGCTGCGTCTGGCGCAGGCCGGCGTGAATACGCTCGTCTCGGTGCGCGGCGGCGCGCGCACCGGCGTAAGCCCGCGCACGCTGGCGGCCGGCGGCAGCGGGGCCTCGGACTGGAAGTATCTTTCGGCGCGGCGGCTCGCGTTGTTCGTGGCCGCGAGCGTTGAGCAGGGGACGCGCTGGGTACTGCTTGAGCACAACGGACCGGCCACCTGGGAGCGCGCGCAGGCGCAGGTCGAGGCGTTTCTTGATGAGCTGTCGGCGCAGGGCGCCTTTGCCGGCGCGGCGGCCGATGAGACCCACTTCGTCATCGCCGATGAGCGCGTCAACCGTCCGCAGACGCTGGCGGAAGGCAAGTTCAACCTGCTGTTCGGTTTCGCCACCAGCAAGCCCGGCGCCTTCGACACCTGGCTCGTCACACACCGCGCCGGTGCGAGTCGCGTGCGCCCCGTGTCGGTAAACCGCTCTGAGACGGCCAAGAACCGGGTCGAGTGGGAGATCGAGACCTCGATCCTGCGCGGCTGAGGGGCTACGGAGCCTCACCAAACCCTCCACCACCGGGGGTGAGGATGCTGAGTTCATCTCCGGCCGCGACCTCAAAGCGCGCCGTCGCCCCGAGCGTCTCCACCCGACCGTCCGCGCGCTGGATGTGCGCCTCCCCTAAGGCGGCGCTGGCGCCGCCCGCGAGGCCGAAGGGGGCGATGCGGCGGTGATTGGCGAGCAGGGCGCCGGCGAAGGGCGCCCGAAACTGCAAGCGGCGCACCGTGCCGTCGCCCCCGCGGTTGCGACCGCGGCCGCCGGACCCGCGGCGGATCGCGAATTCCGTGACCAGCAGCGGGTACTCCGCTTCGAGGATCTCCGGGTCCGTAAGGCGCGAGTTGGTCATGTGCGTCTGCACCGCATCGCAGCCCGCGAAGTCCGGACCCGCGCCCGCCCCGCCGCAGATGGTCTCGTAGTACTGCAGCCGCGCATCCCCGAAGGTGAGGTTGTTCATCGTGCCCTGCGAGGCGGCGAGGATGCCGAGCGCGCCGTAGAGCGCATCGACGATGCACTGCGAGGTTTCGACGTTGCCGGCGGCCACCGCCGCCGGCGGCTGCGGGTCGAGCATCGAGCCGGGTGGAATCAGGATCTCGAGCGGCTCCAGGCACCCCTCGTTGAGCGGGATGGCCTCCGCGATCAGGGTGCGGAACACGTACAGCACGGCGGCGGTGCACACCGCACGCGGCGCGTTGAAGTTGTGCGCGCCCTGGGCGGAGGTGCCTGTGAAATCTACGCGCGCGCGCTGCGCGCCCGGCTCGATGTCGATGCGCACGGCGATCACCTGACCGTTATCCATCTCGTAGCTGAAGCTGCCGCTGCTCAGGCCGGCGAGGGCGTTGCGCACGCAATGCGCGGCGTTCTGCTGCACCGCGCGCATGTAGGCGTGCACGGTGGTGAGCCCGTGGCGCCGCGCGGCACGCTCGATCTCGGCGATGCCGCGGGCGTTGGCGGCGAGCTGGGCACGCAGGTCAGCGAGATTCTGCCGCGGGCGCCGTGCCGGCCACGCCCCCCCGCCGAGCGCGGCGAGCAGTTCGCGCTCGCGCAGCACGCCACCGGCCACCAGCGCAAAGCACTCGAAGAGGATGCCTTCCTCTTCTATGGTGCGGCTGAAGGGGGGCATCGAGCCGGGGGTGACGCCGCCGATATCGGCGTGGTGCGCGCGCGAGGCCACGAAGAAATCCGGCTGCGCGCCGCCGCCGAGGAACACCGGGGTAACCACCGTCATGTCCGGAAGGTGCGTGCCACCGTGATAGGGGCTGTTGAGGAGCCAGGAATCCCCCGACGCCATACGCGGCTGTGCGCGCAGCACCGCGCGTACGCTGGCACCCATCGAGCCTAAGTGCACCGGCATGTGCGGCGCGTTGGCGACCAGGCCGCCATGCGCGTCAAACAGCGCGCACGAGTAATCGAGGCGTTCGCGGATGTTCACCGATTGCGCCGTAGCCTTGAGCACCTCGCCCATCTGCTCGGCCACGTGCATGAAGAGGTTGTTGAAGATCTCGAGGCGCGCCGGATCGGCCGCCACCGCTACCGGCTGCGCGGTGCCTTCATCCTCGAGCAGCAGGGCGCCGGGGGTGAGCGGACAGGCGCGCCAGCCCTCTTCCACGACGACCGTGGTGTGCGGCTCGACGATGAGCGCCGGGCCCGCCAGGGGGGCCTCGAGCGCTGCGAGCGGCACGAGCGGCACGTCCCGCCAGCCGCCGAACCAGGCGCGTACTCGCGGCGGCAGCACTGACTCGCTCGCGCCGGCAGACAGGTGCAGGGTGGCGGCGTTGACCGAGGCGAAACGCGCCTCCGCCCGCAATGCCTCGATGATCACGGTGAGCGCCTCTGCAGCAAAGCCAAAACGGCGCAGGTGTTCGCGGTGGAAGCGCGCGCGCACCTCGCTTAAGGATCCCATGGGAACCGAGAGCGAGACCTCGCTGTCCCCGGCGCGCAGCTCAAGGAAGTGTGCGACGCGCACCGCCGGCGCGCGGCTGCCGTGCGCGGCGAGTTCCGCGTGCGCCTGCACCTGCAGATCCTCGAGCGCGCGGCGCGCCGCGGCAAGCCCGGCTTCCTCGAGCTCACGCCGAAGACTCGCACGGCGCACGGCCAGCCGATCCGCCACGCCGATGCCGAACGCCGAGAGCACGCTCGCCAGCGGGTGCACGAGAATGCGGCGCACGCCCGCGGCGCGGGCCACGCGGCAGGCATGCTGGCCGGCGGCACCGCCGAAACAGAAGAGCGTGAAGTCGGCCGCATCCAGCCCCTGGCGGGTCGAGACCTGACGAATGGCATTCGCCATCGACTCAACGGCGACCTCGAGAAATGACTCCGCCACGCTTTCCGCCGCGCTCGCGGCGGCGACCCGCGCACTCAGCTGCACAAAGCCACGCCGAACCACCTCGGTATCGATGCCCGAGGTGCCCTCGCGCCCGAAGAGCGCCGGCAGCGTGTCGCTGCGCAGATGCCCGAGCAGCACCTGCACATCCGTAAGAGTGAGCGGACCGCCGCGCCCGTAGCAGGCCGGCCCCGGGTCCGCGCCGGCGGAGGCGGGTCCGACGGCGAAGCGTCCGTCGCGGTACGCGAGGATCGAACCGCCGCCGGCGGCGATGCTGTGCACGTCGAGCATCGGCTGCACGAGGCGCACCCCGGCGATCAGGTGCTCGAAGCGCTGGGGCAATTCGCCATCGATCAGGGACACATCCGTGGAGGTGCCGCCCATGTCAAAGCCGATGAGCCGCGGGAAGTTGAGCCGCTCGCCCGCCCAGCGCATGCCGATGAGCCCGCCTGCGGGCCCTGACAGCACGCTCGACATCGCGTGGAAGCGCTCCGCGGCGGCAAGACCGCCGTTGCTTTGCATGAGCGCCAGCGTGGCGCGCGGATCAAGGGCGTGCAGCTCCTGCTGCACGCTGTTGAGGTAACTGCGCAGCGGCGGGGCAAGATAGGCATTCAGCACCGTCGTGTCGCCGCGGATGACGTAGCGCACGATCGGGGAGAGCTCATGCGATACAGAGACCTCCTCGAATCCCAGCTCGCGCGCGCAGGCCGCCGCGGCGCGCTCGTGCGCGACGTGGCGCCAGCCGTGCAGGAACACGATGGCGAGCGCCCGCCGCCCCTGCGCGCGAGCGCGGGTGAGATCTGCGCGCAGGCGCGCCTCATCGAGGGGCACCAGCACGCCTCCGGCCGTATCGACGCGCTCGCGCGCCTCGATGACTTCGGCATACAGTCGCTGCGGCAGCTCGATGTGGCGGGCAAAGATGTCGGGGCGGTTTTGGTAGCCGATGCGCAGCCCGTCAGCGAACCCCGCGGTAGTGACCAGCACGACCGGCTCGCCGCTGCGGGTGAGGAGTGCATTGGTTGCGACCGTGGTGCCGACCTTCACCGCCTCCACGACCGCGCCGGCGCCGCCGGCGGCCTTGAGGATGTCCGCCGCCGCGTGCAGGCCCGGATCGCCGCGCGCCCCGCCGGCGAGCACCGAAGGCACCTTGCGCACGTGCAGCGCGCCGGCCGGAGAGAAGCCGATGACGTCAGTAAAGGTGCCGCCGCGGTCGATCCAGAACTGCCAGCCCACTGGGGTGGGGTGGCACGGCGTGTCTGATTGGCTTAACGATTCCATTGCCTGCATTATTCGCGCATGCGAGGGAAGCTCCCAGCGATAGCGGTGCCGCCATGCAAGAGCCGGTGATGTCCCGCCACGTGGTCTTCTCCCACGGCAAGGAAAGCGGGCCGTGGGGCCGCAAGATCTCCGCGCTCGCCGAGGTGGCGCGCTCGGAAGGGTACGATGCGCACTCGGTCGACTATCGCGGACTGGATGAGCCGCGGGCACGCGTCGCCAAACTCGTGGATTTCTGCAAGGAGCTGAGCGGCGATCTGGTACTCGTGGGCTCGAGCCTCGGCGGCTACGTCGCCGTGACCTCCGCCTCCCTGCTGCACGCGCGCGGCCTGTTCCTGATGGCGCCTGCGCTCTACGTGCCCGGATTGCCGGAGCTGCGCTCCGCCGTGGTCGACTGCCCGACTTCGGTGGTGCATGGCTGGCGCGACGACGTGGTGCCGTACGATCACAGCGTGCGCTTCGCGCAAAGCTGCAAAGCGGCGCTGCATCTGCTCGAGAGTGATCATCGACTCCACAACCAGCTGCGCGTCATTCAGTACCTGTTCGAGTACTTTCTCATCGCGCTCGACCTGCCGGCGATCGCCTTCGAGTAACCCATCAGCGGCGCTCCCGGATCGCGCGCGCGGCCAGGCGGTCAACCCGCCCTGGCACCAGCAACCGCGCCCAGCGCACGAAGCGGCCGCGGGCGGACGTGATCAGTAAGCGCTGGCGGCGGTGCATGGCGCGCGCGATGCGGCGGGCGCATTCCTCGGCCGTCATGATATGTGCTTCCTGCATGGGAGTTTGCCCGAGCGGCTGGCCATCTGGCCCGCTGGCGCGGCGGTGAATCTGACTGACGACGAAGTCAGGCGCCACGATCGTGACGGCGACCCCGCTGGCGGCGAGCTCGATGCGCAGTGATTCGAAGAATCCCACCATGGCGTGCTTGCTGGCGGCGTAGCCGGTGCGCTCGGGAACCCCGGTGAGACCGGCAATGCTGGCGATCGCCACCACCAGGCCGCGCGAGGCCTGCAGATAAGGCAGTGCGGCGGCGGTGCTGTAGACCGCACCCAGATAATTCACCGCCAGCAGGCGCTCGTAGACGCTGAAGTCGCGCACCGCATCAAAACGTGCCCACATCGTCACGCCGGCGTTATTGACCAACACATCGACACCGCCGAAGCGCTCGACGGCGTGTGCCACGAAGTGCACACAGTCGGCGCGCAGCGCGATGTCCCCGGCAACGGTCGCAACCGCCGCGCCGCGGGCGGCGCACTCGCGTGCGGTGTCCTCCAGACGCGCTGCGTTGCGCGCGTTGAGCACCAGATTGGGGCGCTCGGCAGCCAGCTGCAGTGCCAGCGCACGCCCAATCCCCTCCGAGGCGCCGGTAATCAACACTGTCTTGCCCGCGAATGTCGGCATTTGCAACCATGGCCTTAAGCGAACGCCGCGCAGCGGCGCTGGAGCGCATCATAGAACGATGAACTGGCTGTTGCGGCGACTGCTCGCGCTGTGGGTGCGCTTCCGGGTGGTTCCGGAGAATTCCGCGGCCCTGCTGGCCGGCCTGAGCGACCCGGTCTGCTACGTGCTCGAGCGGCGCAGCGTCAGTGACCTTGCGATGCTGCAGCAGGCGTGTCTGGCGCTGAAGCTGCCGCGGCCCGGCCGGCCGTTGCGCGGCCTGGGTAAGGAGCTGCGTTCGTACTTCTACCTGACCCAGCCGCGCAGCGTCTGGAGCATGCGACCGGACCCGCACCCGCCGCCGCAGCTTGCGCAGATGATTCGCGTGCTGCGCGTGGATCCGGCGGCTGACTTTAAGCTCGTGCCGGCGGCCGTGTACTGGGGCCGCGCACCGCAGCGCGAGGGCTCCTGGCTGCGCCTGCTGCTGGTGGAGGACTGGGTACTGGCCACGCGCCTGCGCAAGTTCCTGCAGGTGCTGTTCAATGGCCGTGACACGCTCGTGGAGTTTGACGAGCCACTCTCGCTGCGGCAGCTGCTGGGCGCGGATCTCGGCGCGGCGCTGCGCGGGCGCCGCGTGGCCCGCAGCCTGCAGGGGGTGTACGCGCGTCGGCGGGCAGTGCGCATTGGGCCGGATCTATCCCACCGACGCACCATCGTGAACGAGGTGCTGCGTACGCGTGCGGTGCGTGCGGGGGTCAGACAGGAAATGCGTGTCAGGCACCTGACGCGTCGCAAGGCCATGCTGCGCGCCCGCGCCGATGCGCTGGAGATCGCGGCGAACTATTCGCACGCGTTTGTGCGCTTCATGGAGCACGCGCTCACGCACCTGTGGAACCGCCTGTACGACGGCGTGGAGTTCGGGCACGCGACGACGCTCGAAGCGGTTGCAGAAGGCAACGAGATCGTCTACGTCCCCTGCCACCGCAGCCACATGGACTACCTGCTGCTCGGCTATGCGATCTACGTGCAGGGCTACGCGGTGCCCCACACCGCGGCCGGGGTGAACCTCAACCTGCCGATCATCGGGCGCTTCCTGCGCCAGGGCGGCGCTTTTTTTATCCGCCGCAGCTTTCGCGGCAACGCGCTCTATACCGTGGTGCTCATGAAGTATCTCGCGACCATCATGGCGCGCGGACATCCGATCGAGTACTTCATCGAGGGCGGCCGCAGCCGCACCGGGCGGCTGCTGCAGCCGAAGACCGGCATGCTCGCGATGACGGTACGCAGCTTCCTGCAGCAGCCGGTGCGCCCGGTGGTGTTCGTACCGGTGTACTTCGGCTACGAACGCCTGGTGGAAGGCCGCACTTATATCAGCGAGCTCTCCGGACGCCCCAAGGAGAAAGAAAGCGTACTCGGGCTGCTTCGCTCCTGGCGTGTGCTGCGCGAGCGATTCGGTAAGGTCTATGTGAACCTCGGCGAGCCGATCGCCCTCGATGCGCTGCTCGATGCGCACCATACCGCCTGGCGCGCCGAGCGCTTCGAGGACGATATCCGCAGTCCCTGGGTGGCCGGCGCGGTCGCTGCCCTCGCCGACACCATCATGCGCAATATCAACTCCGCCGCGGCCGTGACGCCCATCAACCTCATCGCCGTGACGTTGCTCGGCATGCCGCGCCAGGCGCTGCCGGAGGCGGACCTGGTGCGCCAGCTCGAGCTGTATCAGGCGCTGCTCGGTAGCTGCCCTTATAGCGATCGGGTCACGCTCACCTCGCTAAGTGGCGCGCAGATGATCTCCCACGGCATTGCCCTGCAGCAGATCTACCGCGAGGCGCATGCGCTCGGGGACATCGTGCGCATGAGTGATGCAAGTGCCGTGCTCGCAACCTACTTCCGCAATAACATCCAGCACCTGTTCGCATTGCCCTCGCTCATCGCCTGCGTGTTCGTGAGCAACGCCCAGGTGTCGACCTGGGACATCCAGCGCCTCGCGGGGCGCATCTATCCGTACATTGCCGCGGAGCTGTTCCTGCGCTGGAGTGAGCAGGAATTGCCCCAGGTACTGGAAGGGGTGCTCGCGGCGATGGCACGCTACGGCCTCATCGAGCCGGAGTCCGCGGTCGATGGTTGGAGCCGTGCGCCGCCGGCCTCCGTGCAGGCCATGCAGCTGTCACTGCTCGCGCAGGCGACCGTGCAGACCATCGAGCGCTACTACATGGTGGTGGCCCAGCTGGTCAAGGCAGGCAGCGGCACGATTGACCAGAAGACGCTCGAGGAGCGCTGCCAGCTCACCGCCCAGCGTGTGGCCGTGCTCTACGGCCTGAACTCGCCGGAGTTCTTCGACCGGACGTTGTTTCAGAACTTCATCGGTCTGCTGCGCGAGCGGGGTGTCATTCGCGCCGCCGCCGGCGGCAACCTCGAGTTCGGCGAGGTCCTCACCCATGTGGCGCAGGACGCCCAGCTCGTCTTGAGCGAGCAACTGCGCCACAGCATCCTGCAGATCATGCACGCCTGAAACATCACACCGCGGCACGGAGGCAGCACACGATGGCGGGGCTGATATGAAGACGCGCACGCGCCTTGCCGGGGCAGCCATGCTGCTCGCCCAGCTCGCCTGGGGGGCGGTGACGCCACAGGAGGCCGCGTATCTGGGCGAAGATCTCACGCCGCTTGGCGCTGAGAAGGCCGGCAACGCGGACGGCAGCATTCCGGCCTGGACCGGCGGCATCGAGTCGGCCGCCGAGGCGGGCTTCCCGAATTACCGTTCCGGGGACCATCATCCGGATCCCTACGCGAGCGAGAAGCCCCTTTTCACCATCACGACGGCGAACTTGGCGCGTTACGCGGCGGCGGTTACGGCAGGGCACAAGGCGCTCTTCAGGGCTTATCCGGACTACCAGATGCCGGTCTACGCGACACACCGCAGTGCCGCGGTGCCGGCGCGGGTCGCCGAGGCGACGAAGCGCATCGCGACGACGGCGATGCTGGTGCAGGACGGCGAGGGCGTTGTGGGCGCCGTGGGCGGCATTCCCTTTCCGATTCCGAAATCCGGGCTTGAGGTCCTGTGGAACCACCTGCTGCGCTATCGCGGGGTGTCCATCGCGCGTCAGGTCGGGCAGGCGGCGCTGAGCGCCGGCGGCGCTTATCAGGTGCTGCGGCTGAAGGAGGCCGCGCTCTTCCCGTACTACCGGCCGGGCATGACGCAGACGGGGCTCGAGAACATATTTGTCTATTTCATGCAGGAGAGCCTGCTGCCCACACCGCTGACCGGCTCAGTACTGCTGGTGCAGGAGACTCTCGACCAGGCGAGGGAGGCGCGCCGGGCCTGGATCTACAACTCCAAACAGCGGCGCGTGCTGCGTGCGCCGCAGGTGGCGTTCGACCATGCAGAAACGAACGCTGACGGGCTGCGCACGGATGACCAGTTCGACATGTACAACGGCAGCCCGCAGCGTTACGACTGGAAGCTCCTCGGCAAGAAGGAAATGTACGTCCCGTACAACGCCTACCAGCTGCAAAGCGAGAAGATCAGATACAGCGAGCTGCTCCATGAGCATCACATCAACCCGGACTACGCGCGCTACGAGTTGCACCGCGTGTGGGTGGTGGAGGCCACACTCAAGGCGGGCCTGAGCCATCTCTACACGCGGCGTACGCTTTATGTGGACGAAGATTCCTGGCAGATCCTCGTCATCGACTGTTACGACGCGCGCGGGGAGCTTTATCGGGTGCAGGAAGGTCACGCCATTAATTACTACGAGGTACCGAGCCTGTGGACGGCCCTGGAACTCGTGATGGATCTGTCCAACGGACGCTACCTCGCCTCGGGCCTGCAGAACGAGGAACCGCGCTCCTACGACTTCAGCCATCAGCGTACCGCGGGGGATTTCCAGCCGCGGGTACTTGAGCTGCGCGGCGTGCGCTAGGGTGCGTCGTAAGCGGGAGCGCGGCTGCTGCTCGCCGCGCCGCCCCAGAGCTGACGCGGCACGCTGTCAGCGAAAGCCGAAGCCGCGCGCCATGAGTGCCGCGCACAGCAGGATGATGACGATCGCCGCCAGCTCCAGCATCAGGCACAGGCGCACACGGCGCGTGCGCTCCTCAGACAGCTGCGGCGCCTCGCCGGCCGCGAGTGCGCGCTTCCACGAGAGGAAGATGACGGTCGGATAGATCGAGATGAGGCCGGCGAGGATGAACGCCGTGAACTTGAGGAGAAAGTAGCTGTCGTGCCAGTAGTACGCGGGGCCCTTCTCAAAATACGTGACGCGTAGCAGCCCGATCACGAGGACTGCGGCGGCAGCCGCACCGAAGAGGAGGTCGGTGCGCTGCAGGCGCCGCGCGTGCGCCAGCGAGAGCGGTGGCCTAAACAGGACCACCTCGACCGCCAGCGTCGCCACGACGGTGAACGCGGCCAGGTGGTGCAGGAACGCCATGAGTGCGGCGGACACGGTGATTCTCCCCCGCGGCGATCTTGCGCGCCCCACGGCGCGCAACCCACCGGCGCTAGCAGCGTGGCTGCGCGCACTTTAGTCTACGCAGGGCAGTGCGAGTTTCTCAATCGCGCCCCGTACACCCTCTTCGCGGGCCGGCGCGCCCATCTCAAGCGTCCCAGCCGGGCTTGCTGCGCAGCCGTTTGGTCTTGCGGCGCTGCGTCTTCTGCTCGAGCCGCCGCTCGCGCGCGGCGCGCGTGGGCTTGGTCGCCTTGCGTGGCTTCGGAGGAACGAGCGCGCGTTGGATCAGCTCGGTGAGCCGCGCTTCGGCTTCGCGGCGATTGCTCTCCTGGGTGCGGTGGTTGCGGGCGATGATGAGGATGGCGCCTTCGCTCGTCAGGCGCCGGCCGCTCAACCCCCGCAGGCGCGCCTTCACCTCGGGCGCCAGCGCGGCGCTGTGCGCAAGATCAAAGCGCAGCTGCACAGCGCTGGCGACCTTGTTGACGTTCTGACCGCCCGGGCCCGAAGAGCGCACAAAGGACAGCGTCACATCGCTGTCAGGGATCTCGACACCCGGGGCGAGGGTCAGCGGCACGGTCGATGCGCGCGCTCAGTCCGCCTGCTGGTCGAGTCCGGCCGGGGGCTGTGCGCTCGAGCCGCTCGGCGGGCCTGGCAGCCGCGATTCGAGCATACGGATTTCCTGCTGCAGCACCGGGATGCGCACCCCGTGGGCGCGGAAGATGCGCCAGATCGCACGGTTGACGTCCGAGCGCACGTTGTTCACGCCGTTCACCGGATCGGCGATCCAGAAGCGGATCTCGAGCGCCATGCCGCTGGCTTCGAAGCTGATCAGGCGCGACACCGGCGCCGGATCGTGCAGAATGCGCGGATGGTTTTCGGTGGCCTGCACCAGCAGCTGCAGCGCGAGCTCCGGATCGTCGTCGTAGCTCACCGTGACGGGCAGCTTCAGCCGTACGCGCTGATCCGAATAGCTCCAGTTGATGAAGGAACTCGTGATCAGATTCTGGTTCGGCACGAGCGTGTCGACGCCGTCGCGGTCGCGCACCACCACGTAGCGGCCGCGCAGCTCCTGCACCCAGCCGAAGTTACCCGCGCTGGCGCCGGTTTGTCCGGTGAAACTGATGACATCGCCGGGTTTGATCGATTTGTCCATGAGCAGCACGAAACCGCTCACGAAGTTGCTGGCGACCGACTGCAGGCCGAAGCCCAGACCGAGGCCGATGGCGCCGGTGAGGACGTTGAGGGTTGTGACGTCGACGCCCGCGGCGTTGATGCCCAAGAGCACACCCAGGCCGACGAGCAGGAAGTAGGTGAATTTCGAGATGCCGACGCGCGTCGACACGGCCAGCTGATCGAGCCGCATGATGTGCCGCTCGATGGCGCGCGCGATGAGGCTGGTCACGATGACAAAAGCGGTGACGACCACCAGCCCCTTCAAGAGCGCCCACAGGCTGAACTGGGAGCGCCCGGGCAGGAGGGTGATGCGGGTCAGGGTCGCCTCGAGCACATCCAGCCAGCCCAAGGTTGCGACGGCCACGATCAGCCACACGATGAGCGTGATGCGGTTCTCGCGCGTGCGCACCCATGACTTCGGGCCGAGCAGCAGCCCGAGCACATAGACCGTAAGCCGCACCAGCACCAGCGCCACGAGCAGCCGCGCAGCCCCGTCGATCACCAGCGTCGGTATGCCGAGGGTGGCCACGAGCACGTGTCCGGCACCCAAGGTGGCGAGCGCGGCGAGTATCGGCGCGCCGCGTATGGCGCCCTCGAGCGTGTGATCCATTACGTGCGGGGAGCGCGCGGCGGCGGCCCCGGTGCGCCGCGCGCGCAGCGCGCGCGCCACAATGAGCGCCACCACCGCGGCGATCAGCAGCACGACCGCAGCGACCAGCGCGGGCGGTGAGGTCAGCTGCAGCAGCGCGCCGCGCAGTGCGCTCTCGGCTCCGTCCATCAGGCGTTCAGATCCGGGATCAGCTGACTCTCCAGACGCGTGATCTGATCCTTGAGCATGAGCTTGCGCTTCTTCAGGCGCTTCAGCTGCAGTTCATCGATGTGCATATCGAGCGAGAGGCGGCAGATGACCTCGTCGAGGTCGCGGTGCTCGATGCGCAACTGACGCAGCTTCTCCACGTTACGGAATAGCTCGCGATCGACGTTGTCTTCGATTTCCGCCATGCGGGGGCCCATGATCCGGCAGCTGATGGGCTTGGACGGCTCTGGAGCTGTTGGCGGCGGCCGCCAAGCAGCCGAAGCTTAGCCGAGTGACGCTGCCGGCGCCATGTCAGCGGCCGCGGCCGCGCTGCGAGCGGCCGCCGGAACGCGCACCCTTGCGGTCACGGCCGCCGCCGTGTGCACCCCCGTGTCCGCCGCCGCCATGGCGGCGACCGCCGGGGGGGTGGGGCCGGTGCACCGGCGCCCCGGCCACGACACCGGTGGCGAGCAGCTCGAGCGCAATCGGGACGAAGGGAATCTTGTGGCCGAGGTATTCCTCGATCTCCGGCAGCGAGACCGCGTATTCCTCGCAGGCAAAACTGATGGCATCGCCTTCGGCGCCGGCGCGCGCCGTGCGGCCGATGCGGTGCACGTAGTCGGGCGCATCCTGGGGCAGGTCAAAGTTGAAGACGTGACTGACGTCGGGGATGTGCAGGCCGCGCGAGGCGACGTCGGTCGCGATCAGCACCGCGAGCTTGCCCTCGTGGAACTCGCGCAGGAAGCGCAGACGCTTGTTCTGTGGCACGTCTCCGGAGAGCGCCTGGGCCTCAAAGCCGTTGGCCTTGAGCGTGGCCTCGAGCCGCTCCGCGGTGCGTTTGGTGTTCACGAACACCATGGTGCGCACCGCTTCGCTTTGATGCAGCAGCCCGATCAGCAGCGGTACCTTCTCCTCCATCGAGGGGTAGTAGATGAGCTGGCGCACGCGATCCACGGTCATCTTGTCCGGCTCCACGCGCACGAGTTCCGGGTTGTTCATGTGCTCGTAGGCAAGCTCAAGGACCCGATGCGAGAGGGTGGCGGAGAACAGCATCGACTGGCGCCGTTCCGGATGTGGCAGGCGGCGCATGATGTAACGGATGTCGGCGATGAAGCCGAGGTCGAACATGCGGTCGGCCTCATCTAGCACCAGCACCTGCGCGTGGCGCAGGTCAAACACGTGCTGCTTGAAGTAATCGATGAGCCGCCCGGGTGTGCCGATCAGCACGTCGCAGCCTTGGCCGAGCTCCTGGCGCTGCTTCTCGTAATCGATGCCGCCATAGACCACGTAATGTTTTAGCCCCGTGTGCGCCCCGAGTGTGCGGGCGTCGTGGTGAATCTGCACCGCCAGCTCCCGGGTCGGCGCCACGATGAGGGCACGCACGGAGGTCGGGGAGCGGTTGGCGGCCGCCGGCCGTGTGAGGAGTGACTGGTAGAGCGCGACCAGGAATGCGGCCGTTTTGCCCGTGCCGGTCTGCGCCTGGCCCGCAACGTCGCGGCCGGCGAGTGCAATCGGCAGCGTTTGCGCCTGAATTGGCGTGCAGTTGACAAAGCCGGCTTGTTTTATGCCCGCCATGACCTCATTTCGAAGGCCTAGCGACGCGAAGGTCACAGGATCGGAGTGTGCGTCAGTCATCAATTAGTTCTGGAATGTGGTGCGGAAAAACTATCCGAGACTTGCAAAAGCGACTCGGAAGCGCTACAAAGTATCTTAAGTCAGCGGGCCAGCAGGTCCGCACCTGCCAGCCAGGTCCCCTTAATTCCTTAGGTTTCATACTCAATCACGAGTTATTAGTGTAACCGTTTAGCGGGTGTTTCTGGCATCGCTTTTCGTTTACCCCGTTGCCGATCCGCTTCGGACTCCCAAATTTCTTCAATTGTATTTTTTCACGCTTCTGCATCTGACGGAGGTTCAACCGCGTGAGTAGCTCGCACATAGTGCACACCACGGACGCCACTTTCGCACAGGACGTCCTCAAGTCGGACAAACCCGTACTGCTGGACTTCTGGGCCGAATGGTGCGGTCCGTGCAAGATGATCGCCCCAATCCTCGATGAGATCGCGACCGAATATCACGATCGCATCAGAGTCGCCAAGATCAACATCGATGAGAATCCGCAGACGCCGCCTAAGTTCGGCATCCGCGGCATCCCGACGCTGATTCTGTTCAAGAACGGCACGGTCGAGGCACAGAAGGTGGGGGCCGTGTCTAAGTCCCAGCTCTCCGCCTTCCTGGAAAGCAACCTGTGAGAGGCTATCTTGGCAATCAGGGCCGTAACCGGCCCAACAAAGGCCCGCGCCACGGCAATCGTGACGGTAACCGCGGCAACATGGGTAACAACGGTGGCGGCCGCCCCGATGAGATGATGCACGAGCCGGAGCCGTTCGACGCGGACGACTCAGAGATCATCAGTCCTGCGGAGCTGACGCAGTCGCGCAGCTCGATGAATCTCACCGAGCTTAAGGCGAAGCCGATCCACGAACTGGTGAAGCTTGCCGAGTCGATGGGACTTGAGAACCTGGCCCGCTCGCGCAAGCAGGACATCATCTTCTCGATCCTCAAGGCGCACGCGCGCAACGGCGAGAACATCTACGGCGACGGCGTGCTCGAGATCCTGCAGGATGGCTTTGGCTTCCTGCGCTCGGCCGATGGGTCTTACCTCGCCGGCCCTGACGATATCTACGTCAGCCCGAGCCAGATCCGCCGCTTCAACCTGCGCACCGGCGACACGATCTCGGGACTCATCCGACCGCCCAAAGACGGCGAGCGCTACTTTGCGCTGCTCAAGGTGGGTGAGATCAACTTCGATTCACCCGACAGCTCGCGCAGCAAAGTGCTGTTCGAGAATCTGACCCCGTTCCACCCGACGAAGCGCCTGAAGCTCGAGCGCGGTAACGGCTCCACCGAGGATCTTACCGCCCGCACCATCGATCTTGTAGCGCCGATCGGCAAGGGCCAGCGCGGCCTCATCGTCTCCCCGCCGAAGGCCGGCAAGACGATGCTGCTGCAGAACATCGCCACCGCTATCACCTCCAATCACCCGGAGGTCTATCTGATCGTGCTGCTCATCGATGAGCGGCCCGAGGAAGTCACCGAGATGCAGCGCACGGTGAAGGGTGAAGTGGTGTCGAGCACCTTCGATGAACCGGCCGCCCGCCACGTGCAGGTAGCGGAGATGGTGATCGAGAAGGCCAAGCGGCTGGTCGAGCACAAGAAGGATGTGGTCATCCTGCTCGACTCGATCACGCGTCTGGCGCGCGCCTACAACACCGTGGTGCCGTCCTCCGGCAAGGTGCTCACCGGTGGCGTGGACGCCAATGCGCTGCAGCGCCCGAAGCGCTTCTTCGGTGCCGCGCGCAACATCGAGGAGGGCGGCAGCCTCACGATTCTCGCGACCGCACTCATTGATACCGGCTCGAAGATGGACGATGTCATCTACGAGGAGTTCAAGGGCACCGGTAACAGCGAAATCCACCTCGATCGGCGCGTTTCCGAGAAGCGCGTA
This sequence comes from uncultured Pseudomonadota bacterium, assembly GCA_963850955.1. Taxonomy (GTDB): domain Bacteria; phylum Pseudomonadota; class Gammaproteobacteria; order Steroidobacterales; family Steroidobacteraceae; genus 13-2-20CM-66-19. The sequence continues at coordinate 200,697 of CAWKMW010000004.1, read as the reverse complement.
TTCCCCGCGGTCAACATCAACCGCTCGGGCACCCGCAAGGAAGAGCTGATCACCGACCAGGGCGAACTCGCCAAGATGTGGATCCTGCGCAAGCTCCTGCACCCGATGGATGAGCTGGCCGCGATCGAATTCCTGCTCGACAAGATGAAGGACACCAAGTCGAACAGCGAATTCTTCGAGGCGATGAAGCGCTGATCCGCTACGGGCCGGATTCGCAGGCGCGCGGCGCCCGGATCCGGCGATTTCGCGCAACTGCCACCTAGGACCCGCTGGCGGCCCGCCTACCGCAAGCGGTTAGGTCGCGCGTGTGCGTCGCGTCACGTCGGCACTCGGCGACGCTGGCAGAGCAAGGCTTACGGTCAGTAAGATCGGGCCACCTGCGCCTGTTGCGCGAGGAGCCATAGCCGCATGCGCATCTCTTTCACGGCCGTCGCGCTGGTGCTGGCCATGCACGCCGCACCGGCACTCGCCGACCGTGACCCGCAGTCCGGGGCCCCCTTGCCGCCGAAGAAGCACGAGACTTCCAGTCCGATCACCGACCACTTTGCCGCGCGCGCCGCCTTTTACGGGCCTAATCTGCGCACGAATCTGCGCGTTGATCCCTCGCCTGCGGTCCCCGGTGTCATGGGCACGACCTTCAACGCCGAGAACGCTCTGGGACTACCGGACAAGTTAGATAAGGGTCGCGTGGAATTCATGTTCCGGCTGCGCGATCGCAACAAGGTGCGCTTCGAGTACTACGAGGCGGACCGCTCAGGCAACAAGGTGCTGGCGAGCGATATCGCCTTCAGCAATCAGGTGTTCCTCGCCGGTGAGTTGGCGCAGACCTCCCTGAACTGGACGCAGTTCGATATCACCTACACCTACTCGTTCATCCGCAACGCACACTTTGAAGTCGGCGCGGGACTGGCGGTCTACTTCCTGCAGGTGGACATGGTCATCTATCAGCCGCAGCCCTTCGCAATCGCGCTACGCGAGGAGGCCTCCGGCGCCTCGCCCTTTCCGGCACTGCCTCTGGATCTGGTCTGGTGTATCTCGCAGCGCTGGTCGGCCACGGCGCACGGGGCGTACCTGAAGGCAACGGTCAGTGGCATTCGCGGCTGGTACGCCGACTATCACGAGGACCTGCAGTACCGCTGGAACCCCAACTTCGTGGTGGGCGTCGGCTATTCCACGACCCGCACCTCCCTCACCCAAAGTAGCGGCACTTTCCCCGGCTACTACAATCTGAGCATCAGCGGACCTGAAGCGTTCATACGCTTCAGCTTCTAGCCGGTGTTTCGCGGGCGGGTTACCACTACGGCGGCGCGCCGGCGACGTAGGCGCGCGCAAACTGCGCCGGCATGCGCGCGGCGCGCCCCGAGTCCAGGTTGATGCACACGTAATCGACCGCCGCACGCGCCAGGGTGCGCGCATCGCGCGCCCGCCACACTTGGAAGCGCCGGCCGACCCGCAGCTTGCCGTCGCTGCTCACGATCCAGGTGGCCACCGCCAAGTGCTCGGCGGCCAGCGCCGCGCGCAGGTAGTCGATCTCGATGCGCTGCGCGGCCATGCCGCGGCGCAGGCCGGTGCAGTGCTGCATGGGCACGCCGAGCGCCGCGGAATGCGACCAGGCGACACGGTCCAGCCAGGTGAGGTAGACCGCGTTGTTGACGTGACCGTATGCGTCAATGTCCGCCGGCTGCACGTTGAGTTCGATGACGTGCGGCGCGGGCAAGTCCCAAGGGATCACGCGCGGCCCACGCCAGCGGCCGACTCACGTGCCACGGCGCGGTAGCCGATGTCGCGCCGATACTGCATCCCGGCCCAGTGCACGCTATCGGCCAGCGCATAGGCCTCCTCCTGGGCCGCCCGCACACTTGAGCCGAGGCCCACTGCGCACAGCACCCGGCCGCCGTGAGTCAGCACGTTGCCCGCCTCAAGCTGCGTGCCGGCGTGGAAGATCTTCCCCGGCAGGCGGGCGGCGCGCTCGAGTCCCTCGATGACGTCGCCCTGGCGCACGCGCTCGGGGTAGCCGGCGGCGGCCATGACAACGCCGAGCGCGGCGCGCGCGTCCCAGGTGGCGCGCACGCTGTCGAGCCGGCCGGCGAGGGCGGCCTCGCACAGCAGCGTCAGGTCCGATTCGAGGCGCATGAGAATCGGCTGCGTTTCCGGATCGCCGAGGCGGCAGTTGAATTCGAGCACGTTGGGTGTGCCGTCGGGCGCGACCATGATGCCCGCGTACAGAAAGCCGCTGTACGGCATGCCCTCCGCCGCCAGCCCGCGGACCGCAGGCTCGATGACCTCGCGCATGATGCGCTCATGCAGACCCGGCGTGACGAGGGGTGCCGGCGAGTAGGCGCCCATGCCACCGGTGTTGGGGCCGCGGTCGCCGTCCTCGAGGCGTTTGTGGTCCTGCGAAGTCGCGAGCGGCAGGATGTGGCTGCCGTCTGCCATGACGATGAAACTGGCTTCCTCGCCTTCCAGAAACTCCTCGACCACGACCTCGTGACCGGCTGCGCCGAACTGGCCGGCAAACATCGACTCAATCGTGGTGAGGGCCTCCGCGAGGGTGGCGGCGATTACGACGCCCTTGCCGGCGGCAAGTCCGCTCGCTTTCACAACGAGCGGGGCGCGCTGCGCGCGCAGCCAGCCGGCATCGAAGCTCGCCGCGGTGAAGGTGGCGGAGTGCGCCGTGGGAATGCCGTGGCGGCGCAGGAACGCCTTGCTGAAGGCCTTGGAGCCTTCAAGCTGCGCGGGCGCGCGGCGCGGCCCGAAGCAGGCAAGGCCACGCGCCGCGAACGCATCCACGATACCCTCCACCAGCGGACCTTCAGGCCCGATGATGGTGAGGGCGACGCGTTCGGCACAGGCGAGTTGCACGAGCGCTGCGAGGTCATGCGCGGCGATGTTGACGTTGCGCACCTTCGGTTCCAGCGCCGTGCCGGCGTTGCCCGGCGCCACGAGCACCTCGGCGACGCGCGCGGAGCTGGCGCATTTCCAGGCGAGTGCGTGTTCGCGGCCGCCGCCGCCGACGATGAGAACCTTCATCAGTGCCGGAAGTGGCGCACGCCGGTAAACACCATGGCCATGTCGTGCTCGTCGGCGGCGGCGACCACCTCAGCGTCGCGCTTGCTGCCACCGGGTTGGATGATGGCGCGGATGCCGTACTCGGCCGCGACGTCGAGATTGTCGCGGAAGGGCAGGAAGGCGTCCGAGGCCATGACCGCGCCGGCCACGCTGAGCTTCTCATCCCTGGCCTTCATCGCCGCCAGGCGCGTGGAGTACACGCGGCTCATCTGGCCGGCCCCCACCCCGAGCGTGACACCGGCACGCGCGAACACGATGGCGTTGGACTTGACGAACTTGCACACGCGCCAGGCGAAGCGCAGGTCGGCGAGTTCCGCCGCCGTAGGCTGGCGGCGCGTCGGGATCGTGAGCGCGTCGTCGCTCAGATCCGCCAGATCACGCGTCTGCAGCAGCGCACCGCCGGTGATGCTGCGCAATTCGAGCGCACGGGCCCCCTCGGCGTGCAGTTCTCCGAGCACGAGCACGCGCACGTTGGGTCGCGCGGCGAGCACCTGAGCGGCCTGCGCGTGCACCGCGGGCGCCGCCAGCACCTCCACGAACTGCCGTTCGGTGATCGCCGCGGCGGTGGCGGCGTCCAGCTCGCGGTTGCAGGCGATGATGCCGCCGTAGGCGGAGGTCGGATCGGTGCGGTAGGCGCCCTCGTAGGCCTCGCGCAGCGTCGTGGCGAGCGCTGCGCCGCAGGGGTTGGCGTGCTTGACGATCACGCAGGCGGGCTCGGTGAACTGGCGCACGCATTCGATGGCGGTATCGGCGTCGGCGATGTTATTAAACGACAGGTCCTTGCCCTGCAGCACGCGCGCCGTGGCGATGCCCGCGCCCCGCGCTCCGGGCTCGCGGTAAAAGGCGGCGCGCTGGTGCGGATTCTCACCGTAGCGCAGGTCCTGCAGCTTCTCGTATACCAGAGGCAGCGTGGCCGGGAACTCCTCCGCGGGCGGCCCATGCCGCGCCGCAAGATAGGCTGCGACCAGCGTGTCGTAGCGCGCGGTATGCGCGAAGGCCTTGGCGGCCAGGCGCGCTCGTGTGGGGAAAGTGCTGCCGCCCAGATGCGCGTCGAGCTCCGCCAGAAGCGCGGTGTAGTCGGCCGGGTCCACGACCACAAGCACCGACTCGTGGTTCTTCGCGGCCGCCCGCAGCATTGCAGGTCCCCCGATGTCGATGTTCTCGACCGCCTCTTCGTAGGTGCACCCGGGGCGGGCGATGGTGGCGGCGAAGGGGTAGAGGTTCACGACCAGAAGATCAATGGGCGCGATCCCCTGCTCGGCCATGACGGCCTCGTCAGTGCCGCGTCGTCCGAGCAGTCCGCCGTGGATCTTCGGATGCAGCGTCTTGAGGCGCCCGTCCATGATCTCGGGGAAGCCGGTGTAGCGTGCGACCTCGGTCGTGGCGATGCCGCTGTCCGCCAGGAGCCGCGCGGTGCCCCCGGTAGAGAGAATCTGGATCTTGCGCGCCGCCAGCGCGCGCGCCAGCTCGATCAGCCCGGTTTTGTCGGAAACCGACAGGAGCGCGCGGCGGACCGGCAGCGGCATGACCTTAAACCCTCAAGCGGCCTGCGGGCCGAGGCCGGTGGACGTGGCGGCCCTAGGAGCCGCCCAGCCCAAACTGCTTCAGCTTCTTGCGCAGCGTACCGCGGTTGATGCCTAGAATGCCCGCAGCACGGCTTTGATTGCCCTGCGCGTAGTCGAGCACCACACGGAACAGCGGCTCTTCGACCTCGCGCAGGACCAGGTCATAAAGGTGAGCCGGGCGGTGACCGTTCAGGCTCGTGAAGTAATCGCTCAGCGCACGCTCGGCGTGGTTGCGCAGCGGCAGATCCCGTCCGTGGACTCTGGCGGCGGTGGCTTCACGAGCTCGAGTCTTCTTTTTTGCCGTCATGCGAGACCCCCAGGGAAAATCATTCGTCAGGCCGCCGCGACGGCCTCGCTCACCCAGTCTTCGAAATGCTTAACCGCGTGCGCGAACTGTGCGGCCGTGTTTGCGGCTCCCATGAGCTCCCGGCGTACCTGGGCCGGGAATTTCAACAGTTGCTCGCAATACCAGCCGAGATGTTTTCGCGCGATCTTCACTCCGCTCTCCTCGCCGTAGAAGAGATACAGAGATTCAAGATGCGCGAGAATAATATCACGCACGTCGCCGCGCTGAAGTGTCGGCGCTGCAATTCCTTCGGCGAGCCGGGCGTTGACAGCGCGAAAGATCCATGGTGCGCCATGGCTCGCGCGACCGATCATTACTCCGTCAGCACCGGTGAAATCAAGTACCTCGCGCGCCTTTTCCGCCGTAGTGATGTCGCCGTTCGCGAACACCGGAATACGCACCTGCGCTTTGATTGCGCGGATCGTTGCGTACTCGGCCGCGCCCTCGTAGAAATCCGCGCGCGTGCGCCCGTGCACTGCGAGTGCCGCAATTCCAGAGGCTTGCGCGATGCATGCAATGTTCACGCCGTTGCGATGCTCGCGATCCCAGCCGGTGCGGATTTTGAGCGTTACCGGCACGTCGACGGCCTTGACCACCGCCTCGAGAATGCGTGCCACCAGTGGCTCGTCCGTGAGCAGCGCCGAGCCGCAGAGCTTGCCGCACACCTTCTTCGCCGGGCATCCCATATTCAGATCAATGATCTGCGCGCCGAGTGCCACGTTGATGCGCGCGGCTTCCGCGAGCGCCCGCGGATCGGCGCCCGCGAGTTGCACCACGCGCGGCTCCGGTTCGCCCTCGTGATTCATGCGGCAACGCGACTTGGACGTATTCCACAGGCGCGTGTCGGAGCTGATCATCTCGGAGGCGGCGAGCCCTGCGCCGAACTTGCGGCACAGCACACGAAACGGCCGATCGGTGACGCCGGCCATGGGCGCGAGCACCACCGCCGAAGGCAGAACGTAAGGTCCGATCTGCACGCGCATCGGCTGCCTCACTTCAGCGCAACGCCACGTCGTTGGCGCAGGCGATACCACCGCCGCGCGCCGGCAGGCAGGCATCGATCTCGAAGCCCACCGCGTCCGCCCCGGGGTCAGCGAACCCCATCTCCGCGTCGATGCGCTGACCGGCAGAAAGGAAGGAGGAGGGCGGGATGACGCCGGGCAGATAGGCCTTGGGCTGCACGTCACGGGCCGCGATGCGGTTACCGAAGCGGTCCTGCAGTGTCACGCGCAGCAGCGGCAGCGGCTGAGGCTGCGGCGCGGCGTTCTTGATGCTGGCGCGCACGGTGATGAGGCCCGCGCCACCACTGCCGGCCGAGGCGCCCAGCTGGCGCACCTCGTAAGCGCGCAGGTCCCAGCGCGGGAAGAGCTTCACGCCGAGCAACCCGTACAACGAGGTGAGCGGGCGGTTAAAGCGCGGCTTCGCGGCCCACTCGTCGCGAGAGTGATTCACGATCTGCGCCAGTAGCAGAAGTGCGGCGAGCGCTGCGCCGATCGACCAGGCGTGCCGGGGCGGACCGGCCGCCACGACCGCAGATCCCTCGGCGGTCTCCTCATCGAGGGGCAAGGGGGTAACCGTGGTGGCGCGCGCAACGTGCTCCTCCGTGACCGCAAGACCCAGCCCCTCGGGATCTGACTTGTCGAACAGTGGCGCACGTGCGTGCGCTGGCGCGCTACCCACGGCAGCTCGCGCCGCTGCGGGGGCGCGCTGCGTGCCGGCGGGGACCGCTGCCGGCGGTGCCTCGTCTGCGGCCGGGGCGTGCGCGGCGGCCCGCGGCGCGGGGGCCGCCGTAGCGGGGCTCGGCGCTCGCGCGGGCGCGGCTTCAGCGGCGACGCTCTCGGCGCGCATCATGGAGGCAAGGAAGGCGGCGTCGATCTCCACGTCAACCTGCGAGTCCGCAAGTTCCGGCTCGGTCGCCTCCTGGTTGGCCGCGACCATGGCCTTGAAAGAGCCCGTCGCCGCGGTCCACTGCGGATCCGGTGGCGCCTGTACGAACACCGAGTTCACGTCGGTCGTCGCCGGATCGAATTCGAGCGCAGTCTCGGGGATGAGCTCCTCGGGTGACGCCGCCGGCGCCGCCGCGGCGGCGCCGGCGGCGGGCACCGCTTCGGCGGGCGGCGGCTCAGCCTCCGGGAGCGCGGCCGGCTCGGCCGCCGCGCCTTGGCGCTCCTCGGTGAGTCGGGCGAGCGCGTTGAAGACGCTCGAGCAGCGCCCGCAGCGCACGTACCCCTGCGCGACGCGCAGGTCCGCCGCGGTGACCACCAGGGTGAGAGCGCATTTTGGACAGACTGTGAACATGGCGGCGCAGGTTTCAGCGGCGTCGCCCGGCCAGACCCGCCCAGCCGTCGCGACCACCGAACCGGGCGACATCAAAGCACGCGGCGTAAGCGGCTGTCACGTCGGCCACCTCGTGCTCGAGGAGGCCCGCGAGCACGACCTGGCCGTGCGCCCGCACGAGGCGCGCAAAGGCCGGCGCGAGCTCGCACAGCGTCGTCGCCAGAATGTTGGCGAGCAGCACGTCGGCACCGGCCGGGAGCCCCGCGGCCTGCGCATGCACGTACACACGCTTCCCGACGCGGTTGGCTGTGGCGTTCTCACGCGTCGCGGTCAGCGCCTGCGGATCGATATCAAAGCAGTGCACGGCGCGTGCGCCGAGTTTGGCGGCGGCCACCGCGAGCACGCCGGAGCCGCAACCGAAGTCGATGACCTGCGCACCCGCGGCCAGGCGCTCATCGAGCCACGTGAGGCACAGTGCCGTGCTCGGGTGGGTCCCGGTGCCGAAGGCCAGTCCCGGGTCCAGGGCGACGACTACGGCCTGCGGGTCCGCCACCTGCTCGTGGTGCGGGCAGATCCACAGGCGCGTGCCGAAGCGCATGGCGTGGAAGTCCTTGAGCCACTCGCGCTCCCAGGCGCGATCGGCGATCTGCTGCGTGCTGATGCAGCGCGCATCAATGCCCAGTGAGGCGCTGAGCGTGCGCGTGAGAAGCGCCGCGTCCGTCGGGTCAGCGAACAGGCTCTTCAGTCGCGTGAGGCGCCACAGTCGCACTTCCCCGGGCAGCGGCTCGAGGACCGGATCGTCCGCCGCATCGATTAGGGTGACCGCGCTTGCGCCGCACGCCAGGCAGGCCGCCTCCGCAGCCTCAGGGTCCAGCGAGCCCAGATCGAAGGACAGCTCGAGGAAACCGGCCACGGCACCTCAGCGCAGACCGAGTCGCCGCTCCAGGTAGTGAATGTCGGTGCCGCCCTTTTGGAAGGCGGCGTGGTTGCAGATCTCCTGGTGCAGGGCCACGTTGGTCTTGATGCCCTCGATCACCATCTCCGCCAGCGCGTTCTTCATACGCGCGATCGCCGTGTCGCGCGTGTCACCGTGGGCGATGACTTTTCCGATGAGGGAGTCGTAGTAGGGCGGCACGTTGTAGCCGGAGTACACGTGGCTGTCGACCCGGATTCCCGGGCCCCCGGGAGCGTGCCACAGGCGAATCGGGCCCGGCGAGGGCATGAAGGTCTTCGGATCCTCGGCGTTGATGCGGCATTCCATGGCGTGGCCGCGGAACTGCACGTCGCTTTGCGTATAGGGCAGGCGCTCGCCGGCCGCGATCAGAAGCTGCGCCTTCACCAGATCGATGCCGGTGATGAGTTCGGTCACCGGATGCTCGACCTGGATGCGCGTGTTCATCTCGATGAAGTAGAACTCCCCGTCCTGGTAGAGAAATTCCATCGTGCCGGCGCTGCGATAACCCACCGCACGGCAGGCCTCGACGCAGCGCTCGCCCATGAAGCGGCGCTGGCGCACCGTGATGCCCGGAGCGGGCGCCTCCTCGATCACTTTCTGGTGGCGACGCTGCATCGAGCAGTCGCGCTCGCCGAGGTGGATGACATTGCCGTAGCCGTCCGCGAGCACCTGGAACTCGATATGGCGCGGCTTCTCCAGGTATTTCTCCATGTACACCTGGTCGTTGCCGAAGGCGGCGCGCGCTTCCGCGCGGGTGATGCCGATCGCGTTCAGGAGCGACGCTTCGGTGTGCACCACGCGCATGCCGCGGCCGCCGCCGCCCCCGGAGGCCTTGATGATCACCGGATAGCCGATGTCGCGCGCCACGCGCAGATTCTCATCCGCGTCATCCCCGAGCGGGCCGCCGGAGCCGGGCACGCACGGCACGCCGTGCGACTTCATCACCTTGATCGCGGATACCTTGTCGCCCATGACGCGGATGGTCTCGGCCTTCGGCCCGACGAATACAAACCCGCTCTTCTCCACCCGCTCGGCAAAATCTGCGTTTTCTGACAGGAAGCCGTAGCCTGGGTGGATCGCGACCGAGTCGGTGACCTCAGCCGCCGAGATGATCGCCGGCATGTTCAAGTAGCTTTGCGAGGAGGGTGGCGGGCCGATGCACACCGACTCGTCCGCGAGCAGCACGTGCTTGAGGCTGTAATCGGCAGTGGAGTGCACCGCCACGGTCTTGATGCCCAGCTCCCGGCAGGCGCGCAGAATGCGCAGCGCGATCTCGCCGCGATTGGCGATGACGAGCTTCTCGATCATGCGCCGGTCACTCGACGACGAAGAGGGGCTGACCGAACTCGACCGGATCCCCGTTGCGGGCCATGATCGAGGCGACACGCCCGGACTTGTCCGCCTCGATCTGATTCATCATCTTCATCGCTTCGATGATGCACAGCACCTGGCCGACCTTGATCTCATCGCCGATCTCGACGAAGGCTTTCGCCCCCGGGGAGGGGGAGGCATAAAAGGTGCCGACCATGGGCGCGGTGATGACGTGTTCGTTGCTTTTAGGCTTCGGCGCCGCGCTCCCCGGTGCCGGCAGGGCGGCCGCGGTGGCCGCGGCCGAGGGCGACACGTGCGCCGGCGCCAGCTGCGTGACCTGGGGGGCGTGCGTGCCGAAAGGCATGCGGCTGATGCGCACCGCCTCTTCCCCCTCTTTGATTTCGATCTCCGCGATGCCGGATTCCTCCAGCAGCTCGATCAGTTTCTTGATTTTCCGAATGTCCATGCCGGGAATGCCCCCAAGATCGAAAAGCCGGAAATGTTCTTATAATGCGCGTCAGGCCGGTCGGGCCAGACGCTGCGCGGCGGCACGGATCGCCGCCTCGTAACCGAACGCGCCGAGGCCGCAGACCACGCCGACCGCGATGTCAGAAAAATAGGAGTGGCGCCGAAAGGCCTCGCGGGCGTGCGTGTTGGACAGGTGCACCTCGATGAAGGACAGAGCGGTACCGAGCAGCGCATCGCGCAGCGCGATACTGGTATGGGTGAAGCCGCCGGGGTTGAAGATCGCAAAGGCGACCCCTTCCGCCTTGGCCCGATGGATGCGCTCGATGAGTTCGTGCTCCGCGTTGCTCTGGAACGCGAGCAGTTCGTGACCCAGTTCCCGCGCAAGCACCCCCGCCCGCTGCTCGATCGCCTCCAAGGTATCCGTGCCATAAAGGGCCGGTTCCCGGGTGCCGAGCAGATTGAGATTGGGGCCGTTAAGCAACAGCACGCGGGCCATGGGCCTTCCGGTCTTTTATACAGTCGTACAACAAGCGACGCGGCGCGAATGTACCGCAATTCGCGGGCATTGGGCAGCCTCCGGCGCCGAATGACGGCTATCTGGCTTTAAGGAGGTCTATTCGCGCGAGGCCGCCGGCATCGCAGCGCGGACGCCATTCAGGCGGGCGATTCCGGCGCCAATCTGCTCGCGGGCCGCCTCGAGTCCCATCCGGCCCGCGTCCACGTCGCCTATGCGGTCGAGGATCAGATGCGCTTCATCCGCGTGCAGTTCGCCGATCTTGAGGGTGACGATTCGGCCCGAGCGGTCGGCGAAGACCGAGAAAGGCAGTACCGTATCCATCCCGAGGGCACTGATCGCCTCAAGCCCCCCCTTCTCGCCGATGAGCAGAGGGTAGGTCATGTGGCGCTCGGAAGCGTATTTCACCACATCTGCGCGATGATCGAGTGCAATGCCGACAATTTCGAGACCATCTTGCGCACGTTCGCGCCGCAATGTCTGCAGCAGAGGAATCTCCCGCCGGCACGGCTCGCACCAGGTGGCCCAGAAATTAACGAGCAGGAGCTTGCCGCGAAAGTCTGAGAGCCGATGCAGGACCCCGTCCGGCCCGGGCAGGGCGATGTCAGGCAGCTGATCTGGGATCTGGCGAGCGGGCGCCGCGGGCAAATCCGGCGCTGAGGGCGCTGCGGCAGGGCCCGCCGCCGCGTGCGCCGTCAGCGCGGCGGGGTAAAGTCCCGCGCGCGCCGGATGCGTGAGCCGTTGCAGCCAAAATCCCCCCGCCGCGCAGCCGAGGAGCACCCCGATCGCGAGCAGCGCCCCGGGCACGGGCCCCGGTGCGCGCGCGGCACCGGAGTCGCTCACGAAGCGGCGTCGAACGCGGCCCGCGTGCGCGCCGCGAAGGCGTCGGCCTTCATGTAGCCGACCACCCGGAATTGAGCACGCTCGCGGCCGTCGCTGCCGTAGAACGCAATCGTCGGCGGCCCGAAGATGCCGAAGCGCTTCAGCAGCGCCTGATCATCGGCGTTGTTCTCGGTGACATTGGCCCGCAGCAGCACGGTGCTCTTGAGCGCCTGCTGCACCGCCGGATCGGTGAAGGTGTAGCGCTCCATTTCCTTGCAGGAGGTACACCAGTCGGCCGAGAAATCCACGAGCACGCTGCGACCGGCGGCCTTCGCCTGCGCCACCTCACGGTCGAGGTCGGCGAGTGACTTGATCGGGCGGAAGGGCAGCTCGTGGGTCTTCTGCCCCAGCGCCGGGATGGGCGTGAGGGGGTCTGTGCCCCCGAGCGCGGCGCCGGCGGTGAGCGCGACCCCGTAGAGCCCGGCAAGGACCCCGAGGGCGCGCAGCCCCCACATGAGCGCCGAGCGCGCCCGGATCTCGCGCCACAGCAGCCACGCGAGGGTAAAGGCGGGAATTGCCCACATGAGCAGCGTCAGGCGCTCCGGCAGGATGCGCGCCAGCATCCAGGCGGCGACCGCGAGCATCATGACGCCAAAGAGCTTCTTGACCAGATCCATCCAGGCGCCGGCCTTGGGCAGGAGCTTCCCGGCGGAAGCGCCGACGATCAAAAGCGGCGTCCCCATGCCGATGCTCATGGCGAAGAGCGCCGCGCCCCCGCGCGCGATCTGCCCGGTCTGGCTGATGACGAGCAGCGCCCCAATCAGGGCCGGTCCGACGCAGGTGGTCACGATGAGCGCCGAAAGAGCGCCCATGACCGCCACGCCGCCGAAGGTGCCGGCGGACTGGCGGTTGCTGACACTGGCGATGCGCGTCTGAATCGCGGCCGGCATCTGTACGGTGAACAGGCCGAACATCGACAGCGCCATCGCGACAAAGAGCGCCGCGAACAGCGCAAGCACCCACCACTGCTGGAACAGTCCCTGCACCTCCTTGCCCATCGCCGCGCCGGCGACACCGGCGGCCGTGTAAGTGACCGCCATGCCGAGCACGTACGTGAGCGAGAGCATGAAGGCGCGGGCGGTGGTGAGGTGCTTGCCACCCCCGGCGATGATTCCCGAGAGGATGGGCACCATCGGCAGCACGCACGGCGTGAAGGCAAGGCCCAGGCCCGCCAGATAAAACAGTGCCACCATCATGAGCGGGCTGTCGTTGCGGATCACGCCCGCGAACCAGTTCTGATCGCTCCCGCCGGGGGTGGCTGAACTGCTGCTGCCACCGGCCCCGGGGGTCGCACCGCCGCCGGTGAGCTTCACGATCACCTTCTTCGGGATCGGCGGATAACACAGCCCCGCATCCGCGCAGCCCTGGTACGTGACCTCCAGGGGCAGCTCCAGCGGCCCCCCCGCGGCGCGTGCCACCGGGACCGTGACGATGAGCTCGTGGTGGTAGACCTCCTGACGGCCAAAGTACTCGTCGTTTTTGACCTGGCCGGCCGGCATCTGCGGGGTGCCCAGCTGCACGTTGCTCGCGCTCGTGCTCACCTTGATCCGCGCGCGGTACAGGTAGTAGCCGTCGGCGATCTCCCAGTTCAGGCGCACCCGATCACTGCCGTCGGGGAGGGCGGCAAAGCGGAAAGCTTCATCGGGGGGCAGGAAGTCATCCCCCTGGCCCTTGGGCGCCTTGAGGATTGCGTCCAGTGCGCCGGCAGGCTTCGCAGCCTGTGCGGCCGCCGCGGGTGCGGGTGCGGCGGGCTCGCCCGCCTGTGCCTGCAGGAGCAGCCCCAGCGCCACTGCCAGGGTGCTGAGAATATGTCTCATGGCTTTCACGGCCGATACCTTAACCGAAGACCCGAATCGGTTTTGAGGCGCCCTTATAGCGCAAGTCTTTGATGAGTGGCAGGAACTGGGGTTCACCTTCGCGGCAGCGGAGCGTTCCGCTGGGACCGCCGGCGCCGGCCGTTTCCCGCCCCCGGCGGGAAAAAAAGCCGCTCCGAGGCTTGAAATCGGGCCCCTGCCCCCTATCATTAGCAGCCGCAGGGGGCGAGTGCTAACAGCTCCCCAGCTCAAAACTCAACATCCATCAGACTGTTAAGGAGCGTTCAACATGAAGATTCGTCCTCTTCATGACCGCGTCATCGTCAAGCGCCTGGAAGAGGAGCGTACCTCCCCGGGTGGCATTGTGATCCCGGACACTGCGGCGGAGAAGCCGGTCCAGGGAAAGATCATCGCGGTTGGTAAGGGAAAGATACTTGAAGACGGCCAGGTCCGTCCTCTTGATGTAAAGGTCGGCGACAAGATCCTGTTCGGCAAGTACAGCGGAACCGAGGTCAAAGTCGACGGAGATGATCTTGTGGTCATGCGCGAAGAAGACGTCATGGCCGTGATTGAAGGCAAGTAAGCGAGGATCACGACAATGGCTGCTAAAGAAGTACGTTTCAGCGATGACGCCCGCGCGCGCATGTTCCGGGGCGTGAACGTCCTCGCGAACGCCGTCAAGGCAACTCTGGGTCCCAAGGGCCGCAACGCCGTGCTCGACAAGAGCTTCGGCGCCCCCACCGTCACCAAGGACGGTGTTTCGGTCGCCAAGGAGATCGAGCTGAAGGACAAGTTCGAGAACATGGGCGCGCAGATGGTGAAGGAAGTCGCCTCCAACACCTCTGACGAGGCCGGCGATGGCACCACCACCGCCACCGTTCTCGCCCAGGCGATCATCCGCGAAGGCCTCAAGGCCGTCGCTTCGGGCCGCAACCCCATGGACATCAAGCGCGGCATCGACAAGGCCGTGATTGTGGCCGTCGAGGAGCTCAAAAAGCACTCCAAGCCCTGCAAGGATTCCAAGGCGATCGCCCAGGTCGGCACGATCTCGGCGAATTCCGACGAGTCGATCGGCAAGACGATTGCCGAGGCGATGGACAAGGTCGGCAAGGAAGGCGTGATTACCGTCGAGGAAGGCTCAGGCCTGCAGAATGAACTCGAGGTCGTCGAGGGCATGCAGTTTGACCGCGGCTACCTCTCAGCCTATTTCATCAACAACCAGGCCAATCAGACCGCCGAGCTTGAAAAGCCGGTGATCCTGCTGGCCGACAAGAAGATCTCCAACATCCGCGAACTGCTGCCGCTGCTCGAGGGCGTCGCTAAGTCCGGCCGGCCGCTGCTGGTCATCGCGGAAGACGTCGAGGGTGAGGCGCTGGCGACGCTGGTCGTCAACAACATCCGCGGCATCCTGAAAGTGGCCGCCGTGAAGGCCCCAGGCTTCGGCGACCGCCGCAAGGCCATGCTGCAGGACATCGCGACCCTCACCGGCGGCACCGTGATCTCCGATGAGGTCGGCCTGTCGCTCGAGAAGGCGACGACCAATGATCTGGGCGAGGCGAAGAAGATCGTCGTCGAGAAGGAAAACACCACGATCATCGACGGCAACGGCAAGAGCACCGACATCAAGGCGCGCATCGAATCGATCCGTCAGCAGGCCGAAGAGGCCACCTCCGACTACGACAAGGAGAAGCTGCAGGAGCGTGTGGCCAAGCTCTCCGGCGGCGTCGCCGTGATCAAGGTCGGCGCGGCCACCGAAATCGAGATGAAGGAAAAGAAGGCGCGCGTCGAGGATGCGCTGCACGCCACGCGTGCGGCGGTCGAAGAGGGCGTCGTTCCCGGCGGCGGTGTGGCGCTGATCCGCGCCCAGCGTTCCCTGGAGAAGCTCGAGGGAGCGAATGAGGACCAGACGGTCGGCATCAAGATCCTGTCGCGCTCGATCGAGGAGCCGCTGCGCCAGATCGTGGAGAACGCAGGCGAGGACGCTGCGGTGATCCTGAATCGGGTCAAGGAAGGCAAAGGATCCTTTGGTTACAACGCCGCCAACGGCGAGTTCGGCGACATGCTGGAAGCGGGCATCCTGGATCCGACCAAGGTGACGCGTCTGGCGCTGCAGAACGCCTCCTCCGTCGCAGGGCTCTTGCTCACGACCGAGGTCATGGTGGCCGAGGCTCCGAAGGACGAAGAGCACAGCCATGGCATGCCCCCGGGCGGCGGCATGGGCGGGATGGACATGTGAGAACCTCTCTAAAGAGGTATCGATTCCGCAAGGAAGTGCCGATAAGCTTTACATAACAGTTAAGGGTTCGCGGCCGGCCTCAGCCGGCCGTTGGCCCCTAAGCCGCGGAACAAGACCCCCTATTCCGCGCATTCCTCGCAGGCCCCAGTCATCTGGGGCCTGTTTTTTTGCGCGGCCACGCCACGCGTCTGCCCGCTTTGCGCCGCGCCCACTTCCCCGGGCACGGCGGCGGGTTTATCGTCGCTGCATAGAGGAGGCTCCCCATGGCTATCGCTTGCCGCCGCGCGCTCACTGGCGCCGCTTGCGCCGCTCTCGTGTTGCTCGGCGCCTGTGCGCGTGAAGGGCACGACCAGATGAGCTGGGCCCGCGCCGCGCTTGAGCGCAACGGGCAGATTGAGATCGTGGCGGCTGATCCGCAAAGCCGCACCTTCACGGTGAGGGTCAAGGACAGCGGCGAACTGCGCATGGTGCGCGTCGATGAAGTGGTCGCAGCCCCCGCGCTCGGCGCGGAGCTAGGTGCCGCGGCCCCCGCGCCAGCGGCGCCGCCACAGGCGCTCACGGCGAACACGGCTGCCGAGAGCGCGAGCGCCCCGCCGCCAGAGTCTGCCGCGCCCGCCCCGCCGCCTGCTGAAGAGCCCGCCGCGCCGCCCGCCGAGGAGCCAGCGGCGCACCCGCCGGTGCGCACGGCCGGCGGAGCGCTGCTTGAGTCAGGCCCCGGCTACAGCATTCAAGCCGCTTCCGGCGCCACGGCGGCGGCGATGACGCAGTCGGGGCCCGGCTTCAGCATCAAGGCCTCCGGCGCACCGGCGGCCGCGCCCCCGCGCGGACGGCTGCGCGATGCGGGCGTGACCAGCGCCGCGGTCGAGCGCCGGCGCGAACCGATCATCTGTCAGGGCTCGCGGCTGCTGCACATCGACAACCGCAATCTCGAATTCGATGGCGATGCCGTCAGCGCCGAGGACGGCTGCGAGATCCACATCACCAACAGTCACATCAGCGCCGCGGGCGTGGGCGTGCTGGCGCGCGGCGCCAACGTGTACATCGACAACAGTCTGATTGAAGGGGATGGCGGTTCGATTGATGCCTCGGGCGGTGCGCAGGTGTACATCACCTTCTCGCGCTTCCGCGGCCTGACCCGAAGCCTCGACACGGCTGCCTTCCATGACCTGGGGGGCAACATCTGGAACTGACCCCGCTCGCGGGGATCAGTACCGAGCTCACCGGCCACCTCGAGCGCGCCTGCGAGGCGCTCTTCGCGCACGAGGGCGCGCGCGACACCCTCGCGGCAGCGCCCGCCGCGGTGCGCGACTCGCTGCTGCGGGTATTTGCCGCAAGTGACTTCGTGGCACAGTCCTGCGCGCGCGATCCGCAGCTTTTTGCTCGTCTCCTCAGTTCCGGGGATCTTCAGCGCGCGCTCGACGCTGCGGCGTTTGCGCAGCGTGCGCCGTGCTTCACGTCCGATCCGGCGCAGGCGGAGGGGGAGTTCGCCGCGCAGCTGCGCCGCTGGCGGCGCTACGAGTACACGCGCATCGCCTGGCGCGATCTGGCCGGCTGGGCGCACGTGCCCGAGACGCTACGCGAACTCACCGAGTGCGCGGACGCTGCGATTACCGTGGCGCTGACGCAGGCGCGCGCCGGCCTCGTGGCGCGCTTCGGTGAGCCGCGCGCCGCGGGCGGGCAGGTGCAGCCGCTCGTGATCATCGGCATGGGCAAGCTCGGCGGGCGCGAGCTGAACTTCTCCTCCGACGTCGATCTGGTGCTGCTGTTCCCCGAGCACGGTGAAACTGACGGACCGCGCGGCATCGCCAACGAGGAGTTCTTCACGCGCCTGGGCCAGGCGCTGGCGCGCCTGCTGGGTACGCCGACCGCGGAGGGCTTCGTGTTGCGCGTTGATCTGCGCCTGCGGCCTTTCGGGGACTCGGGCCCCTTGGTGGCAAGTTTTGCCTCCTTCGAGGATTACCTGCAGCGGCACGGGCGCGACTGGGAGCGTTACGCGTACGTCAAGGCGCGCCCCATCACGGGCGCCGAACGCTACGGGGAAATCGAGGCCGCCGCCGTCCGCCCGTTCGTGTACCGGCGCTACCTCGACTATGGCGTGTTCGAGAGCCTGCGCGAGATGAAGGCGCTGATCGAGCGCGAGGTCGAGCGCCGCGAACTCGCCGAGCACGTGAAGCTCGGCCCCGGCGGCATCCGCGAGATTGAGTTCATCGTGCAGGCGCTGCAGCTGACGCGCGGCGGCCGCGACCGGCGTCTGCAGACCCCATCGCTCCTGGCCGCGCTCGCCCATCTGGGCGAGACGCGCCTGCTGCCGCCGGCGGCGGTCGCTGAGCTGCGCAGCGCGTATCTGTACCTGCGCCGTCTGGAGAATCGCCTGCAGATGCTCGGCGACCAGCAGACCCACCAGCTGCCCGCGGACGCGCTGACGCGCGAGCGCCTCGCGCACGCCATGGGAGCGGCGCACTGGCCGGCGCTGCTCGCGCAGCTGGAGGTGCAGCGCACGCACGTGAGCCGACACTTCCGGCTGGTGATCTTTGGGGGCAGCAGTGCCGAGCGGAACGCCGTGCGCATCGATCTTGGGCGCTTCTGGGACACGCAGGCGGAGACCGCTGCGCTCGAGGCCGCTTTAGTGCACGCACGCTTCACGGACGCCGCCGAGGCGGCGCGCCTGCTGCTTGAGCTGCGCGCCTCGGCGCTGGTGCGCAAACTCGATGAGCCGGGGCGGCGGCGCCTGCAGGCCCTGCTGCCGGTGCTGCTGGCGGACGTGGCGCACAGCAGCGCTCAGCTGCCGGTGCTGCGCCGCGTGCTCAGGATCGTCGAGGCCATCGGGCAGCGCTCGGCCTACTTTGCATTGCTGCAGGAAAATGGCGCGGCGCGTGCGCGCCTCGTGGAGCTGTGCCGCCACGGCGACTTTCTCGCCACCCAGATCGCCACCCATCCGCTGCTGCTCGATGAGCTGATCGATGAGCGGCTGCTCTCGCAGCTGCCCGAGCGCGCCGCTTTCGCGCAGGATCTGGAGTCGCGCATGGAACAGCTGCGCGAGGAGGATCCGGAGCAGCAGGTGGAGGCCCTGCGTCAGTTCCAGCGCGCCGCGCTGTTTCGCGTGGCGGTGGCGGACCTGACCGGCTTGCTGCCGCTCATGCAGGTAAGTGACCGGCTCACCGACATCGCTGAGCTCATCGTCGAGCGCGCCCTGCAGTTAGGCTGGCGCCAGATCACCGCGCAGTTCGGCGTGCCCATGTGTGGGGAAGCACACGCACGGCGCCCGGTGAACATCTGCGCGGTTGGCTACGGCAAGCTCGGCGGCATGGAGCTCGGCTATTCCTCGGATCTGGATCTGGTGTTCCTGCACGATTCAGACGGTGAGCATCAGGAGACCAGCGGCGGCCAGCCGATCGACAACCAGCTGTTCTTCGTGCGCCTGGCGCAGCGCATCGTGCATCTGCTCACCATGCACTCCGCCGCCGGGCGGCTCTACGAGGTGGATGTGCGTTTGCGGCCGAGCGGCAAGGGCGGCCTGCTTGTGACCAATATTGCCGCCTTCGCTGACTATCAGCGCGAGGACGCCTGGACCTGGGAGCACCAGGCGCTGCTGCACGCGCGCGCCGTGGCCGGCTCCAGCCCGCTGCGTGCGCGCTTCGAGGCCGTGCGGCTCGATGTGCTGTGCCACCACGTGCGCCGCGACACACTGCGCAGCGAGGTGCGCGCCATGCGCGAGCGCATGCGCAAGGAGCTCTCCGAGGGCGACGCACGGCACTTCGACGTCAAGCAGGATCCGGGCGGCATCGCCGACATCGAATTCCTGGCCCAGTACTGGGCGCTCAAGTGGGCGCTCGACTACCCTCCGGTCGCGCTCTATTCGGACACGATACGGCAGCTCGAGTCGGTGGCCTCCGCGGATCTGGTGCCGCAGGCGAGCGTCGACGTGCTCACGGGCGCTTATCGCGCTTACCGGGCCCGCAGCCACCATCTGTCGCTCGCCGGCGCCGCGGCGCTCGTGCCCGCGGAGGAATTCCGCGACCTGCGCTCGGCGGTGACGCGCCTGTGGGATCTGACGATGGCCACTTAAGTCGCGCCGGTGGCCGGGTATAATCGCGGCATCATCCGTGGACCGGCAAAGACTCCCCCATGGCCGCGACGGCGAAACCGCTCATCGAAGCAAACGCGCAGAACCAGTACCAAGTCGGTGCGGAGGATCTGCCGCTGTGCTGCCCGATGCCGCAGATGTACCTGTGGAACTCGCACCCGCGGGTGTATCTGCCGATCGAGACGACCGGCTGGGCGAAGTGCCCGTACTGCGGCGCGGAGTACACGCTGCAGCGCTAAGGGCGCCCCCGGCTCAGCGGTATTGCTTGTAGGATTTCTCTTCCACCAAGCGCGATCCGAGCTGCACATTGATGCGCTTCTTGATCGCCGCACGCTCATCGTTAGCGATATAGACCGCGCGCGCCAGTTCGATGAAATCGCGGTCAAAAGTCTGTTTCGCTTCCTTGTCGCGTATGAGGTCCTCGATGTCCCACAGCCGCTCGTTGACTTCCTGCAGCGCGCGCTCGTCCGCCGCCACGGCCTGCGCCGCGTAGCCCGACTCAGCCCAGGTCTTCTCTAACAGCGACAGCTCAAGTCTGACGTTGGCGAGCTTGGCGCCCTCCTGGATGCGCGCCACCTTGATCCTGAGGATGGTGATCTTATCCAGCAGCTCACCGGCCGAGATGGGTACGAGGATATCGTTCATGCGTTCATTCCTGGTTGCGGCGCGCCGACCCCCCCCCGCGCCATTTAAGCAAGCCGATGGCAGCCCTCACAACTGTCGGACCGCTCGCGGTCGGTACCGTCAGCGCCTGCGCGCGGCTTGGAACGCCTCAGCCCTGCGCGCCGCTCAGCAACTCGTCGACTTTCGCATTCACATCCTCGACGCGGATCAGTTCCATGACGCCGGGCTCCTCGATCTTGTGGGACCAGGGCAGCTGCTCGGGCTCCACGCCGCGGAACACGCGCGCCGCCTCCGCGTAGGCGTTGACGCACCAGCGGCCCGACAGATAAGGGCCGCTGCGTGCCGGATTGGTGGCCGCGTACAGTCCAACCACCGGCGTGCCCACCATCGTGGCCATGTGCGCCGGGCCTGAGTCGGGCGTTAGCAACAGTCGTGCGCGCGCCAGCAGCGCCAGCAACTCCGGCAGCGTGTCCTTGCCAATTTGGTTGATGAGTGGCACGCGGCAAGCGCGCTCGATCTGCACCCCGGTGTGCTGTTCCAGCTCGCTCGGACCGCCGGCGAGGATCACGCGCAGGCCGTGACGCTGCACCGCATGCTCGGCCACGGCGGCGTAGCGCACGGCGGGCCAGTTGCGCAGTGCGTGGCTTGAGCACGGGCTGATGACGAGCGTCGGTTGCGCCGGCAGGATAAGGCGTGCGCCGTAGGCGCGCGCCGCGGCGGGCAGCGGCAGGTCCCAGCGCAGCAGTCGCTCGGTGATGCCGAGCGCTTCAAGAAAGCCGAAGAAGCTGTCGAGCACGTGTTCGCGGCTGCGCGGCGCGATGCGCGCGTTGGTGAACAACCACTGCAGCTCACGGGCCCGCGCGCGGTCGAAGCCGAGTTTGATGCTCGCCGGCACGCGGCGCGCGATGAGGCTCGCGCGCAGCGCCAGCTGCATGTGCAGCAGCAGGTCGAAGTGGCGCGCGCGCAGCTGGGCGCGCAGGCTGCGGGCCGTGGCGAGGCTCGAGCGCTTGTCGACGGTGATAAACTCCACGCCCTCGAGGAGGTGCATGAGGCGCGCTTCGGATTTGCCGATGATCCAGGTGAGCTGGGTCGCCGGCCACGCTTGCTGTAAGGTGCGCACGATCGGCACGACGTGGCAGGCATCACCGATCGCCGACAACCTCAGGATACAGACGCTGCGCGGCGGCTCGGCGAACGACAACATGATGGAGTCAGTCTTGTGAGTGGGCGCTACGCGCTCGGCCCGGAAGTCAAACGCAGCGCGGTCGCAGGCGGCGCCATGCTATATGACACCTCGCGGGTCGGCAATTTGAGCAGTGATTGGTTCGAGCCGCGCTATTGGCAGGCGCGCGGCGAACTCGACGGCAGTGCGCGCGGCCGCGGTGCCACGTATTTTGTGAAGGCGGCCGGCCGCGCCTTCGTACTGCGCCACTATCGGCGCGGCGGTCTGCCGGCGCAGCTTTTCGGCGATCGTTACCGCTGGCGTGACGAACAAAGTACGCGCCCCTTTGCCGAGTGGCAGCTCACTTACCGCCTGCACCGCGCCGGACTGCCGGTGCCCGTGCCGCTCGCGGCGCGTTACCGCCAGCAAGGTTCCACCTACACCGGCGATCTGATCACCGAGCGCGTGCCGGCGGTCGGTTCGCTCACCGAGTGCCTGCGCACCGGAGCGCTGTCAATCGTCACCTGGATCTCGATCGGGCGCTGCATCCGCCGCTTCCACGACCTGGGTGTGTGTCACGCGGATCTGAATGCCCACAACGTGCTCTTGAGCGAGGAGAGCGTGTATCTGATCGATTTCGACCGCTGCCAGTTGCGCAAACCGGGCATCTGGCGCGACGGCAACCTCGTGCGCCTGCGCCGCTCGCTGGAGAAGGTGACCTGGGGGATGCCACCGGAGCGCTTCACCGAATCCGACTGGCACGGGCTGCTCGATGGCTACCGCCAGTCCTCCGGCAAGACCGAGCTGCCGGCATAACAGGTCCAGCTTGCGCTTCCTGTATCTTTTAGCCGTCTACCTCGCCGCCCCGCTCATCTCCGTCATGCTGCTGTGGCGCGGTCTGTTCGAGCGCAGCTACTGGCGCAATTTCAGCGAGCGCTTCGGTTTCGTGCCCGCGCGTCCCGCCGGCGGGGTGTGGCTGCATGCGGTCTCGGTGGGGGAGGTGCAGGCCTGCGCCGCGCTCGTCACGGCGCTGCGTCGGCGCCATCCGGAGCTGCCGCTCACGGTGAGCACGTTCACACCGACCGGCGCGGCGCGCGCCCGGGCGCTCTTTGGTGATGTGGCGCAGGTGTGCTACGTGCCCTACGACCTGCCCGGCGCCGTGCGGCGGTTCTTGGGCCGCGTACAGCCGCGCCTCGCGGTCATCCTCGAGACCGAGCTGTGGCCGAATCTGTATCGCGCCTGCGGCCAGCGGCGCATCCCCCTGGTCATCGCGAGCGCGCGCCTCTCGGAGCGGTCGGTGAGCCGCTATCAGCGCCTCGGAGGGCTGTTCCGCAGTACGCTCGCGCAGGCCGCCGTCGTCGCCGCGCAGGCGCCCGCCGACGCGGAGCGCTTCCGCGCCCTGGGCGCCGCGGCCGCGAGCACGCACGTCACGGGGAATATTAAGTTTGACTTTGAACTTCCCGCGGATATCGCCGCGCGCGGCGCGCGGCTGCGCGCGCAGTACGCCGCGCACCGCCCACTGTGGGTGGCCGGCAGCACGCACGGCGGCGCCGAGGAGCAGGCGCTGATCGAAGCGCAGCGACAGGTGCGTGCGCAGCTGCCGGACACACTGCTCGTCATCGCGCCGCGCCACCCGCAGCGTTTCGCGCAGGCCGCGCAGGCACTGGCACAGGCCGGGGTACGCTTCGCGCGCCGCTCCGAGGGCGGACTGCTGGCGAGCGACTGCGAAGTGCTGCTGCTGGATTCGCTCGGGGAGTTGCTCGACTTCTATGCCGCGGCCGACGTCGCCTTCGTCGGCGGCAGCCTGGTGCCCGTCGGCGGCCACAACCTCCTTGAGCCCGCCGCGCTCGGAGTGCCGATCCTCACCGGGCCTCACAACTTCAACAGCGCGGACGTCGCGCGCTTGTTGCTCGCGCGCGGCGCGGCGGAAGTCCTTCAGGACGCCACGCAACTCGCCGCGCGTGTCATCCAGTTGCTGCGCGACGCCGATGAGCGCGCGCGCCTCGGCGCCGCCGGACGCGCCTGCATCGAGGGTAACCGCGGAGCCCTCGCGAAGCTGCTCGGACTGATCGAACCGCTGCTCGGTGCGGTGCCGGCTTAGCGTCGCCCGCTTCCCGGTGGCGTAGGCGGCGGCGCGGTGCCGGGCGCCGGCGCCGGGGTTTCCTGGGGCGCAGGCGCCGTCGGCAATACGTTTTCCGGCGTGACTACTTTGGGCGAGGTTGCCTCCGTCGTCGTCAGCCAGTTGTTGATCTCGAGCAGCTGCGCCCGATCCAGCGTACCGGCCGCAAGCCGCAGCTGCAGCACGCTCACCAGATAATCGTAGCGGGCGGCGGCGTAGTCGGTCTCGGCCTGTACCAGGGTCTTTTGGGCATTGACCACGTCGACCGAAGTGCGCGTGCCGACCTCGTAACCGGCCGCGGTGGCTTTGAGCGCCGTGCTACTGGATTCCACCGCCTGCTGCAGCGCCTGCACGCGCGCGATGCCGCTGATGACGCCGAGGTAGGCATCGCGGGCCGCGCGCTCCGTGGCACGCGAGCTTTGCACCACCGCTTCCTTCGCCGCAATCCACAGGTATTCGTTCTGGCGCACCTTGGACTGCGTGAAACCGCCGCTGAAGATCGGCACCGTGACTTGCAGGCCGATCTGCCGGTCGTTGAACTTGCTGTTGACGTCGCTGAAGGGTATGTAGAGGATGTTCTGGTCCGAATTCTGCTGGGTGTAGGAGCGTCCGGCCACGAGGTCGACCGTGGGCGTGTGACCGCCGATCGCGGCGCGCACGTTGTCGCGCGCGATGTCGGCAGCCAGGCGACTTGAGACCAGGCTCAGGTTCTGCTCAAGGGAAATGTCGACCCAGCGGTTCTCGTCCTGCGGCTCCGGGCTCTTCAGCGGCATATCCGCACCGGGCTTGGAGAGCTTGTCGTACTGCTGCCCGGTGATCTCCGCCAGCTGGTATTGGGTGGTCGCAAGAGCGCGCTTGGCGGCGATCACCGCGGCTGCGGCTGAGTCGCGTGCGGACTTGGCGTCCTGCACATCGGTGATGGCGATGAGGCCGACCTCGAAGCGCTTGTTGGCCTGATCCAACTGCCGATTGAAGGCTTCGAGGGACGCCTGGTTGGCCGCGAGGGTGTCATCGGCGGCCAGCACCGCGAAGTACGCCTGGGAGGTGCGCAGGATCAGGTTCTGCTCGGCGGCCTGGTAGTTAGCCTCGGCCTGAGCGACTTCCTTACTCGCGGCCTTGATGTTCATCCAGTTGGTCCAGGAGATCAGACTCGAGCGCAGGCTCAGCGCCCAGTTCTTGTTGGTCGCGTCGATCGTCTCCGGCAGGGGCTGCACCGTGTATATCGGCGGTCCGTTGGGGTTGGCCGGGTTGGTCAGTGCGGTGACCTGGTCCTGGTAGCCGGAGTTGTGATCCCAGTTTATTCCTGCCGTACCGTTTAGCTGCGGCAGGATCGCCGACCAGGCCTGCGGGCGCGCTTCGCGGGCTGCGAGCCGGTTGGCATTCGCCTGCCGGATCGTCGGATCGTTCTGCACCGCATCCTCGAACACCCCCTTCAGGTCCTTCCCGGAAGCGAGGCCGCAAACGGCGAGCAAGCTCAGCGCGAAAATGGCGGCGCGATTCATGTCAGTCCCTTTAAGTCCCTTCGGTTTGCGCTCTTAGACACGCGCTGCGCCTAAAAAGTAAATTCCGGCGGCCGCACCGCGTGCACCAGCGGATCGATCACGGTTTCGAACAAGCTCTGGGCGCTCCAGCTGTCCGGCGCCGTGCGCTGCACCAGCCGCGCTTCCATAACGGGCGCCTCACCGACCACGATGAACAGGCGTCCACCCACGTTGAGCATGCGCTCGAAGCGCGCATCGTACAGCGGCAGTGAGGCGGTGACGGCGATCGCGTCGTAGCGCACCGCGCTCTCGAAGTGCAGCGCGTCCGCGTCCATCACCTCCGTGTCGCGTACCCCGAGCGTTGCAAGGTTGGCGCGAGCGCTCGCGGCGAGCTGCGGATACAGCTCGAGCGAGCGCACGGCCGCCGCCATGGCGCGCAGGCACGCCGTGACGAAGCCCGTGCCGGCCCCGATCTCGAGCACTCGTTCCTGCGGCTGTGGCAGCAGTGCCTGCAGCAAGCGCCCGGTCACGCTCGGACGCAGCATGTGCTGGCCGTGCCCCAGGGGCACCTCGGCGTCCGCGTAGGCGCTGTAACGCTGGCCGTCGGGCACGAACAGCTCGCGGGGCACCTGGCGCATGACGTTCAGCACGCGCTCATCCAGCACGTCCCAAGCGCGCACCTGCTGCTCCACCATCTGTTCGCGGATCTGTGCTATTTGCATCCTGGGACCTTCCGAATTGGACTTATTGCCGAGCCGCGGAAAAGGCCGGAGAAGTTACGGGTTTTCCGGCGCCCTGCCAAGCGGAGTTGCGACGAGATATGGTGAAATACCGACGGGGCGTGCCAGCGCCTGCGCTATGCTTCTCCTGTCCGTAATTTCCGCCGGCACGACAAGTCCAACTAGAGTGCCCCGGAGCGCGCGGAAGACCCGCGCAAGGCGTAAGAAGAAGGTAGATGTCGATCATCGGGCTTTTGTGCCTCCTGTTCGCCCTCATCGCCGCTCTGCTCCTCGTGCTCTATGCGTTGCAGCGCCGCGACATGAAGAGCGTCGTGGAGCTGTCGCAGCAGCTGCAGCGCATCGCCATCGGCGGGCGCCTCGCCGGCCGGGTGGACGTCGGCAGTGACCGCCCGGAGGTCGCCGCGCTCATTACGGCCGTCAATCACCTCCTCACCCGCGCAGGACCCGCCGCCGAGAGCGAGGCGGTTGAGACGCCCCAACTCTTTGCCGACCTCGGCGATCGCATCCACGAGGCCGTGCTGGTGCATGGCGAGGTCATCTTGTATGCCAATCGGCAGTTCGCAAGCTTCGTCGGCGTGGATCGGGTCGAGCTCATCGGCCGGCGTCTGGCCGACCTCGTGCCGCCCGAATACGCCGACCTTGTCGGCGAGAATATCAGCCGCCGCCTGGCGGGCGAGACCGCCGCCGAGCGCTACGAGATCGACATGGTGGGCCTGCAGGGCCAGGTGAGCCGGCTCGAGATCAGCTCGACGCTCGTCGCGTACGACAAGGGCAACGCGCTGCTGATCACGGGGGTGGAGATCATCCCCACGCAGACGCTGCAGACCTTGCGCCTGCCGGCCGAGGGCGCCCCCGCCGAACCGCAGCGCCTGGCACTGGAGTCCCTCGCCGAAGCGATCATCGCCACCGATAAGGAAGGGCGCATCACCTTCATGAATCCCGCCGCCGAGCAGCTCACGTCGAACGAGGCGGGCGCCTCCACGGGCAAGCTGCTCGAGGAAGTGATCAGTCTTGTGGACGAGACCGACCGGCGCATCCTCACCGATCCGGTGCGCCAGGCACTCACGAGCGGGGCGGCGGTGAACCTGAGCCGCCGTGCGTTGCTCTTGTCGCGTACCAACGGCGCCGAGCGCTCCATCGAGCTCACGGCCTCTCCTATGCGCAACCCCGCCAAGGAATTGATCGGCGCGGTGGTGATGCTGCACGACATCACCGAACTGCGCGGGCTCGCGCGCCAGATGTCCTACCAGGCGACGCACGATGCGCTCACCGGGCTTGTCAACCGCCACGAGTTCGAGCGGCGCCTGCAGGAGTGCATCGACAGCGGCCACCGCGGCGATGGTCAGCACGTGCTGTGCTATCTGGATCTGGATCACTTCAAGCTCGTCAACGACACCAGCGGACACTTGGCCGGTGACAGCATGTTGCGCGAGGTCGCGAAGCTGCTGCGCGATGCGGTGCGCGACAGCGACACCGTCGGGCGCCTGGGCGGGGACGAGTTCGGCACGCTGCTGATCGGCTGTCCTTTGGACAAGGCGCGCCAGATCGCCGATGACCTGTGCCGCGCGGTGAGCGATTACCGCTTCGTCTGGAAGGACAAGATTTTCAACATCGGCGTATCCGTTGGGCTGGTGGAGATCTCGCGCGAGAGCGGCACGCTGGAAGAGTTGCTGGCCGCCGCGGACACCGCCTGCTACGTCGCCAAGAAGCAGGGCACCGGGCGCGTGGTGGTGTACTCCGCGCGCGATGAGGCGTTCGCGCGCCACACCGGGGAGATCCAGTGGCTGCAGCGTCTGCAAAGTGCGCTCAAGGAAAACCGCTTCCGGCTTTTCCACCAGGTGATCGTGGCGGCGCACGACGAGGAGGGCGGCCCGGCGATGGAGGTGCTGATACGGCTGCAGGATGAGAACGGCCACGAGCTCGCGCCGGCGGAGTTCATGCGTGCGGCCGAGCGTTACCGCCTCATGGGGCTGGTGGATCGCTGGGTGGTGCAGACCACGCTCGCCGCGCTCGGCCGCGGCGCGATCGCGGTGCCGAGCAACCGCAGCGTCGCCATCAACATCTCCGGGCAGACCCTCGGGGACCTGCAGTTCCTCGAGTTCGTGGTCGAGTGCTTCGACAGCACCGGCGCCTCTCCGGCGCAGGTGTGCTTCGAGATCACCGAGAACGCTGTCATGGCCAACCTCGATCATGCGCGCCGTTTTGTCGGCGTGCTGCACGGCATGGGCTGCCAGTTCGCGCTCGATGATTTCGGCTCCGGCCTGGGCTCTTTCTCGAATCTGAAGAACCTGCCGCTCGATTACCTGAAGATCGACGGTTCCTTCATGCGCAATCTGGCGCGAGATACCGTCAATCAGGCCATGGTCACGGCGATGATCGAGCTGGCGCGTACCCTGAACTTCAAGGTGATCGCCGAGCAGGTGGAAGACGCCGCGGCGGTGGAGACGGCGCGCCGCATGGGCGTCGATTACCTGCAAGGCTACGCGATCGGGCGCCCGCAGCCGCTGCTGCTCGCGGCCTAAACTCAGCCCAGCTGCGGCCGGGCTCGAACCTCCACTCTTACCGGTGCCTCAGAGTAGCGGCACCAGCAGCAGCGCCACGATGTTGATGATCTTGATCAGCGGGTTGATGGCTGGCCCCGCGGTGTCCTTGTAGGGATCACCGACCGTATCGCCCGTGACGGCCGCCTTGTGCGCCTCCGAGCCCTTGCCGCCAAAGTGACCTTCCTCGATGTACTTCTTGGCGTTGTCCCAGGCGCCGCCCCCGGTGGTCATGGAGATCGCGACGAAGAGACCGGTGACGATGGTGCCGATGAGTAATCCACCGAGCGCACGTACGCCGGCCCCCGCACCCATCAGCGCATTCATCACCACGACCAGCACGATCGGCACCAGGATCGGCAGCAGCGACGGCACGATCATCTCGCGGATCGCCGCGCGCGTGAGCAGATCCACGGCGCGCGAGTAGTCGGGCTTCTCCGTGCCCGCCATGATGCCCTTGATCTCGCGGAACTGGCGGCGCACCTCATTCACCACCGAGCCGGCCGCACGGCCGACCGCCTCCATGGCCATGGCGGCGAAGAGGTAAGGCACCAGGCCACCGATGAAGAGGCCAATGATCACGGCCGGATCCGAGAGCGAAAAAGTCGCAAGCTTGCCGGCGGCCTCCAGGTTATGGGTGTAGTCGGCGAACAGCACGAGCGCGGCCAGCCCGGCAGAGCCGATGGCGTAACCCTTGGTGACGGCCTTGGTGGTATTGCCGACCGCATCCAGAGGATCGGTGATGTCGCGCACCGACTTGGGCAGCCCCGCCATCTCGGCAATGCCGCCGGCGTTGTCGGTGATCGGACCGTAGGCATCGAGCGCTACGATCATCCCGGTCATCGACAGCATCGAGGTCGCCGCGATCGCAATGCCGTACAAGCCATCGAGCGTGAACGCACCCCAGATCGCCAGACACACCGCGATCACGGGCAGCGCCGTCGCCTTCATGGAAACGCCGAGTCCGGCGATGATGTTGGTTGCATGTCCGGTCTGGGAAGCCGCGGCCACCTTGCGCACCGGGCTGTATTCGGTGGCGGTGTAGTACTCGGTGATCATGATCATCGCGGCCGTCAGTCCCAGGCCGATCAGGGCACAGCCGTACAGCGCCGCCATATTGCCCGGCATGATCTGCTGCGTAATGAAGTAGAACGCTACCGCCGACACCACGGCCGAGACAATCACGCCTTTGTAGAGCGCGTTCATGATCTTGCCGCCCGCGCGTGCGGAGACGAAGAAGGTGCCGATAATGGAGGAGACGATGGAGGCCGCCCCGAGCGCCAAGGGGTAGATCACCGCGGCGAGCGCTGCATCGGCGCCGTCCTTGGCGAACAACAGCCCGCCGAGGAGCATCGTGGCGACGAGGGTGACCGCGTAAGTCTCGAACAGGTCGGCTGCCATGCCGGCGCAGTCGCCGACGTTGTCACCGACGTTATCGGCGATGACGGCCGGGTTGCGCGGGTCATCCTCCGGGATGCCCGCTTCGACTTTACCGACCAGATCCGCCCCAACATCGGCACCCTTGGTAAAGATGCCGCCACCGAGGCGCGCGAAGATCGAGATCAGCGAGCCGCCGAAAGCCAGTCCGACCAGGGCGTGCAGCGCACCCTCCGGTCCGATGGAGCTAAAGCGGCTGAGGAAGAGGTAGTAGCCGGCCACGCCGATCAGACCTAAGCCCACCACCAGCATGCCGGTGATGGCGCCGCCGCGAAACGCGACGCCGAGCGCTGCGTTGAGGCCGACCGTGGCCGCCTGCGCCGTGCGCACATTGGCGCGCACCGAGATGTTCATACCGATGTAGCCGGTGAGGCCCGAGAGAATCGCGCCCAGCGCGAAGCCCCCGGCCGTGGGCCAGCCGAGGGCCGAGAAGCCGATGGCGAGGAACAGCACAATGCCCACCACGAGGATCGTCGTGTATTGACGGTTGAGGTAGGCCTTGGCGCCGGCCTGAATGGCGGCGGCGATCTCCTGCATGCGGGCGTTGCCGGCCGGCAGGCGCAGAATGGCCGCCATCGAGAACACCCCGTACAGCACGGCAAGCACGCCGGCCGCGATCGCGACCCACAGCCACGCGGTGACAGCCATCGGCAAACCTCCCCCAAAAAGGCCGCGAACTATAGCACGGCGCTCACGGGCGCCAACCGCCGCCGGCGGGCGCCGTTAGGTTGCCGGGCCGCCCCCCGCGGACCGCGGCGCAGCACGGTCACACCTTGAATTCACTCTTGAGCTTGCGCGGCACCCCAGCGCCTTTGATGTGAACGTAAGCGGGCAGGCCGTTTTTGTAGGGGGGGTACGCCTCCCCGCCGATCAGAGGTTCAAGGTAACGGCGGCAGGCCGCGCTGATGCCGAAACCGTCGGCGCGGATGTAGTCCGCGGGGACCTTCTTTTCCTGGTTGGCCACCTGCGCCAGCGGGATGTGGCCGATGACCCAGCGGTAGGGCTTGGAGGACTTGCGCACGATGGTCGGCATTACCGCGTTGACCCCCTTAACGCCAAGTTCCACGGCCGCCTTGCCGACCGCGTAGGCCTGCGCCACATCGACCTTGGAGGCGATGTGCCGCGCGGCACGCTGCAGGTAGTCCGCGACCGCCCAGTGGTACTTATAGCCGTGCGCCTCGCGCACCATGTTGGCCACCACGGGGGCCACCCCCCCTAACTGCGTGTGGCCGAAGGCATCACGCGTGCCGGCGTCGGCGAGGAACCTACCGTCCGCGTAGGCGGCCCCCTCGGAGACGACGATCACGCAGTAGCCGTAGTCGGTGACGCATTGGCGCACGCGTGCGAGAAACTTCTCCTGCTCGAACGGCACCTCCGGAAAGAGAATGACGTGCGGCGGCTCAGCCGTCCCTTGGCCGGCAAGCCCGCCTGCCGCGGCGATCCAGCCGGCGTGGCGTCCCATCACTTCCAGAACGAACACGCGCGTCGAGGTGCGCGCCATGGAGGCCACGTCCATGGCCGCCTCGCGCGTGGAGACGGCGACGTATTTCGCGACCGAGCCGAAGCCCGGGCAGCAATCGGTGTGCGGCAGATCGTTGTCCACCGTCTTGGGCACGCCGACACAGGTGATCGGATAGCCGAGCGCGGCGCCAAGCTGCGAGACCTTCAGGGCGGTATCCATCGAGTCGTTGCCGCCGTTATAGAAGAAGTAGCCGATGTTGTGGGCGCGGAACACCTCGATCAGCCGCTCATACTCGGCGCGGTTCTCCTCGATGCCCTTGAGCTTGAAGCGGGCGGAACCAAAGGCCCCGGCCGGGGTGTACTTGAGCCCGCGGATCACACTGGGACTCTCGCGCCCGACATCGATCAGATCCTCGGTCAGGGCGCCGATGATGCCGTGACGCCCGGCGTACACCTTGCCGATGTGTCTGGAGCGCAGCGCCGTCTCAATGACCCCGCACGCCGAGGCGTTGATGACGGCGGAGACTCCGCCGGACTGGGCGTAGAAGGCGTTTCGGGGGCGGGTCTTGTTCATGGGGGGGTGTCCGGCTTGCGGGGCGGGCAAGAATAGCGCAGGCGCCGCGGCGGGCAAGAGGCGCCCGGGACCGGTTTGACCTCTCCGGGGGCGGCCGGTAACGTGGCGCACCTTTGTGCTGCCAGCGGCAGCGATGGGCACTGCAAAACATGCGCATTGTTCTGTTGGGCGCCCCCGGCTCCGGTAAGGGCACCCAGTCGCAGCGTCTGGTGGAGCGTGTCGGTATCCCGCAGATCTCGACCGGGGATCTGTTGCGCACCGCAGTGTCCAAAGGCACCGAACTTGGCCGCCAGGCCAAGGAGGCCATGGATAGCGGTCGGCTGGTGGACGATTCGCTGGTCTTGGGCATGATCCGCGAGCGACTCGGCGAACCGGACACCCGCAAGGGCTTCATCCTCGATGGCTTTCCGCGCAACCTCGCGCAGGCGCACGCGCTGGATCATTTGCTAGAGGCCCTGAGGCAGCCGCTCGATGCGGTGGTGCAGCTCGACGTTGACTATGGGGAGCTCGTGAAGCGCATCTCCGGGCGGCGCACCTGCGCGGACTGCGGCCGTGTCTTCAACCTGCTGACCTCCCCGCCGCGCGGCGCCAACGCCCGCTGTCCCATCACCGGAGAGCCGCACCGGCTGGTACAGCGCCCGGATGACAACGAAGCCACCGTCGCCGAGCGGCTGCGCGTGTACGACGAGAAGACTCGACCGCTGATTGATTTCTACCGCGCGCGGGGACTCCTGCGCGTGATCGACGCCCAGGGGGATCTGGATGTCGTCACGCGGCGTCTGGCCCAGGTGCTGGGGGTGCCGGCGCTGCGTCTCGCCGCGCGTCCCAAGCGGGCCGTGGCCGCCAAACGTGCGGCCCGGAAAAAGACCACGCGTCGCAAGAGCGTGCGCGCGGGCGCGCCTGCGGCGCGCAAGCCGCGTGCCTCCAAGGTGCGCAGCGCGCGCCCGGCAACCCGCACCAGGCCCGCCGCGCGCAGCCGGGCGCGCCGCGCTAAGCGGCGCTAAAGAGCCGCTTCCTTACAGCGCCGCCAGCAGCTGCTCGCCGAGGACCGCGCGCCGCCAGCCGTGCAGTACGGCGCCGTCGCGCGCCCCTGCGGCCAGCTGCTCAAGATCACGCCGCGTGGCGAGCACCTCGGGGGCAAGTCCGAGCTCGGACGCCGCGGTCTGGGCGATGCCGCTCAGTTTCTTGATGAGCAACATCTTGGCCGGGTCCGGGCGCGCGCGACCTGCCAGCGGGGGGGGCGGCTCGGGCAGGTCCGCCGCCGCCACGCACGCGAGCAGCTCCGCGCCGCGGCGCTTCACCAGGCCCGGCGGCATCTGCGGGATCGCCTCGAGCGCCTCAAGCGTACGCGGCACCTGCAGCACGATCTCGCGCAGCACGGCTTCATCGAGGATCCAGCCGCGCGGGCGGTTATGTTCGATGGCGCTGCGTTCGCGCCACGCGGCCAAGGCGCGCGCGAGGCGTGCGCGCCCCGCATCAAGATCGCGCAGCCCCTTCAACCGCAGCCACGCCATCTCAGGCGCGGTGCTCAGCGCGCCCGGGTCGGCGAGTTCGGCGAGCTCCTCCTGTAGCCAGTCGAGACGGCCGAGGCGGGTGAGCTCCTCCTGCAGATGCTCGGCGAGGGGCAGCAGGTAATGGACGTCATCGAGCGCGTAGGTGAGCTGCTCGGGCGAGAGCGGCCGGCGTGACCAGTCGGTACGCGTGTGCGACTTGGGCAATTCGCGTCCGAGCAGGCGGCGCACAAGTTCGGCGTAGCCGATCTGGGCCGGCAGGCCGGTGAGACTGGCGGCGATCTGCGTGTCAAAGACCGGGTGCGTCAGGCCCGCGAGCGGCAGCAAGACCTCTAGATCCTGGCGCGAGGCGTGCATCACTTTGAGCACCGTGACAGAGGTGAGCACGCGGGCGAGCGGCGCGAGCTCACTCAGGGTGAGCGGGTCGACACAGGCGGCGAGGGTGAGCGAGGACAGCTGCACCAGGCACAGCTGCGCACGATAGGTGCGCTCGCGCAGAAACTCCGTGTCGAGGCCGACGCGCGGCTGCGCGGCCAGGTGCGCGGCGAGTTCCGCGAGAGCGGCGCTGGTGGTGACGATGGGCTGCAAACGCGGTGCGGCGATGATCTGTACAATCGTTATAGGCGCATTATGCGCAGGAGCGCGCCGGTACTGAAAGCCATGACGGAGCTCGTCAAGCTCTTTACGCAAATCGCCTTGCTGCGACGCGGGCCGCAGGATCTGCCCGCATCGATGCTGCTGTTAGTGCTCACGGTGGTCGCTTACCTCGTCCTCAACCTGCTGCTGATCGCCGTGCTGCCCCCGTCCAATGCGGCCGAACTGCACACCTACCCGGCGCAACTGCTGGTGGATACCGCATTTACGCTGCTCTGGTACGTCGTGCTGTTGCGCCTTGCGGGTCGGCCTGAGCGCACCCTGCAGACCAGCACCGCGGTGTTTGGCCTTCAGACCGTGCTCGCGCCGCTCTTGTGCTTCGAGAGCTGGCTGTCGCCGCGTCTCGCCCAGGATACGACCTGGATGATTCCGGTCAACCTGTTCGCCATCGTGGTCGTGGTGTGGCTGATCGCGGCCAACAGCCACATCGTGAAGGCCGCGCTCGAGTGGTCCAGCTCCGCGAGCGTCGTGCTCGTCATCCTGCAGATTCTCGCCGGCTTAGTGCTGCAGCGGGAGCTGTTCTCCATCCCGCAGGGCTGAAGCACCCCATGCACGTTCACATTTTGGGAATCTGCGGCACCTTCATGGGCGGCGTCGCCGCGCTTGCGCGCGCGGCCGGCTTCAAGGTGACCGGTTCGGACCGCAACGTCTATCCGCCGATGAGCACGCAGCTGCAAGCGCTCGGCATTGAGCTCACCGAGGGCTTCGAGGCGGCGCAACTTGTGCCCGCCCCAGACGTGGTGGTGGTGGGCAATGTCATGACCCGCGGCCAGCCCGTCATCGAAGCGCTGCTCGAGAGCGGCCTGCCTTACTGCTCGGGCCCGGAGTGGCTCGCACGCGAGGTACTCAAGAAACGCTGGGTGCTCGCCGTGGCCGGTACGCATGGCAAGACCACGACCAGTTCTCTGCTCGCCTGGATACTCGAGTCCGCCGGACTCAACCCCGGTTTCCTGATCGGCGGCGTGCCGGAGAACTTCGGGCTGAGCGCGCGTCTGGGCGCGGAGCCGTTCTTCGTCATCGAGGCGGACGAATACGACACGGCGTTTTTTGACAAGCGCGCCAAGTTCGTACACTACCGGCCGCGTACCGTGATCCTCAACAATCTTGAATACGATCACGCCGACATCTATCCGGACCTCGCCTCCATCCAACGCCAGTTCCATCACCTGGTACGCATCGTGCCCGGGGGCGGGCGCATTGTCTGGAACGCCGCGGATGAGACGCTACAGGCGACGCTCGCGATGGGGTGCTGGACGCCGCTCGAGGGTTTTGCGCGCACGGCGCGCCCCGAGGCGCTGTGGACTGCCGGGCCGGCGGATGAGGACTACGCGCGCTTTGAGGTGCGCGAGGGCAGCCAATCGCGCGGCCGCGTCGCCTGGCCGCTGATCGGCGCTCACAACATGGAGAACGCGCTCGCGGCTATCGCCGCCGCGCGCCATGCCGGGGTGCCGGTGCCGCAGGCGATCGCGGCGCTCGCGACGTTCAAGGGCATTGCGCGTCGCATGCAGCTCGCCGGCGACGTGAACGGCGTGCGCATCTATGATGACTTCGCCCATCATCCGACCGCCATCGCCACGACGCTCGATGGGCTGCGCCGCCGCGTAGGGGGCGCGCGCATCCTCGCCGTGCTCGAGCCGCGCTCGCACACCATGCGTATGGGCGTACATCAGCAGACCCTGGCAGCGGCGCTGGCCGGCGCCGATGAGGTGTGGCTGTACGCGCCGCCGGATCTGGGCTGGGACGTCGGCGCCGTCGCGCGCGCCCTCGGGGCGCGCGGCCACGTCAGCGCCGATGTCGAGGCGTTGGCGCGTGAGCTCGCGGGCGCTGCGCGCCCCGGCGACCATGTACTCATCATGAGCAACGGCGGCTTCGCCGGACTGCACGGCAAACTCCTCGCCGAGTTGCGGCGCGCACACTAGCCGCCGTGGACGCCGCGGCGCTGCCTCTGTTTCCACTGCACACGGTGCTCTTCCCGGGCGGCCCGCTGGCGTTGCGCATCTTCGAGCCGCGCTACCTCGACATGGTGCGCCGTTGCCTGAAGGAGGAGCGCGCTTTTGGCGTGGTGACGATTCTGGAAGGTACGGAGGCCGGCGCAGCCGCACAGGTCGCCGAGATCGGCACGCGCGCACGGCTGGTCGACTTTGATCCCCTCCCCGATGGGCTGCTCGGTATCACCTGTGTGGGCGAGGAGCGCTTCCGGGTGCTGCGCCGCTGGCAGCAGGCGGATGGTCTGAATGTTGCCGAAGTGCAGTCCCTGGCGGCGGAGGTCCCGTGCGAACTACCCGCGGAGCTGGCGCATCTGGCGGACCTGTTGCGCGAGCTGCTGCCGCGCCTCGGTGGCGCCTACGCGCACGTCGAGGCGCACTATGCGGACGCGGGCTGGGTGGCAAATCGCTGGGCGGAGGTGCTGCCGCTGCAACTGCCGGACAAGCTCGCGTTGCTCGAGCTCACCGAACCGCTGCAGCGGCTGACGCAGGTCGCGGCGTGGTCAGCCCGGCAGCCCCCGCGTGCGCATGAATAGGCCCAGATACTTGCAGCGCACGTAGTTGGCTTCGATGAGCGCGAACACCAGGCCGCGCCAGCCATCGAGAAACCCCAGACGCAGGACGTAGCCGCGAATGAAACGCCATTGCGGGTTCAGCAGCACCGGCGCGAGCCCGCAGCGCCGGCCGCCCTCAAAGAGGGCTTGCGCCATGAGGTCGGCATAACGCTGCATGCGGTTCAGGTGATCGCTCAGGCTGCGGTAGGAGTAGTGCTCGAGGTGTCCCTTGAGCCGCCCGATGCGCCCACTGATGCGCGTGTTCTCGTGAATCTCGTAACCGCTCCAGCCGCCACAGCGCCGGTCGAAGAGCCGCACCAGGCGGTCCGGGTAGGCATTGCCGTGGCGCAGGAAGCGACCAAAGTAATCGGTGATCCGTGGCACCGACCAGCCGGCGGCGCCGGCAAAGCCCGCCGCGCGCAGCGCCACGATTTCCTCGCGCAGCCGCACGCTCACCCGTTCGTCGGCGTCCAGGCACAGTACCCAATCAGAGCCGGCAGCGTCGACGGCGAACTGCTTTTGCGAGCGATAGCCGGGCCAGTCGCGTTCGATCACGCGTGCGCCCAGCGCCGCGGCCCGCGCGCGCGTGTCATCGGTGGAATGCGAATCCACGACGATGATTTCGTCACAAAAGCTCACCGCACGCAGGCACGCCTCGATGCGGTCGGCTTCGTTGTAAGTGACTATGCACGCCGACAGGCTGCCTGGGCTCGCCACGCCTCACCATTCGTCGCTTGCGGATCACGCATAGAATAGCGCGAATGAGTGCGACGCTGTTCTTTGATCCGGTGTGCCAACATCCCTATGACACACGCACGCTCACGGACAAAGCAACCGGCGGCACCGAGTCGACCGTGACGCGCATTGCCGACGCACTCGAGGCGTACGTCATGCAGCAAGCGCGCGAAGCGGTCTGGGGACGCTACCTGCCCGTGCGGCCCCTGGCGGGCATCCGCCATGTGGTTGTGGTGCGTGACTCGCGCGCCTTGGCGCGCGTGCAGCAGCTGTTTCCCAACGCGCGGGTGTCACTGTGGCTGCACGATCAGCTCAACCCCGGCTCCAAGCGCGCCCGCCGCCTGGCGGCCACGGCCGGCTTGCTGCGCGAGCTGGCGGTCACGGCGGTATGCGTTTCTGACTCACAGCGACGCGGTGTCGAGGCGACGCTGCGGTGTATCGGCGTGGGTGAGGCCGTGCGCGCCCTCACGATCTATAACCCGATCGATGACCGGCTCGTGCCCGATGACACCGCGGTGGATGAGCGCAAGCTCGTGTTCTTCTCCTCACCCAACAAGGGACTCAACTTCAGCCTCGATGCCTTTGGGGCCTTGCGCCGGGCGATGCCGGATCTGCGTCTGCTGGTCGCCAACCCCGGTTATAAGGCCGACCGCGACGCACCTCGACCGGGAGTGGAATTTCTTGGCGCGCTGCCGCAGGCCCGCGTGCACGCCGAGGTGCGCGGCGCGCTGTGCACCTTCTTTCCCAACTTTGTTATTCCGGAAACCTTTGGCCTGGTGTTCGCCGAGTCGCACGCGCTCGGCACCCCGGTGCTGACCGTGGACTGCGGTGCCGCACTTGAGGTGCTCGCGAACCCTGAGGAAGTGCTGCCGCTGCGCCGGGCCTACCGCATCTACGAAACGATGGCGGAGCTTTTGCCGGCGCGGCTGCGGCGCGCGCCGGCGCGCCTGGCGGCGGAGGCCGGACTTTTCGAACCGTTCGTCGCGCGCGTGCGCGCCTGGCGCGCCGGTGCTCGGCCGCGGCCGCAAGCGGATGCGCGTTTTCGCCTGACCACCGTGCTGCCCCAATGGCGGGCGCTGCTCGAGCAGTGATGCATCGCCGGCGGGCGCCACGGCGCGGAGTTGGCGCGCCGCGCCGCTGCCGCGTACTTTAGGCGCCATGCGCACTTTCTGTTGGTTTCTGTTGCTGATGGGGCTCGCCCTGGCCGCGATCGCGGTGTGCTCGTACCCGGCCTGGGTGCTGCTGCATCCCTACTTCGACTTTCCGTTCCACCGCATGGGCGAGCGCATCGGCATGCTCGCGCTGCTCGTCGGCTTTGTGCTCCTCGCGCGACGCCTGGGGCTCGCTGACCGCAAGAGTCTCGGCTACGGAGTGCCGCGGCGCGCCTTCCTGCGCGAGCTGGCAGTCGGCTTGGCGCTGGGTGTCGCGAGCATGCTCGCCGTGGTCGCCGCCATGAGCGCGCTCGGCCTTCTGGAGTGGACGCGGTTTGCGACGCTCAGCGCCGCGGCGCTCGTCAAGCTCGTCGTGCTCAGGCTTTTCAGCGGCCTCGCGGTCGCCTTCATCGAAGAGACGTTTCTGCGCGGCGCGATGCACACGGGCATCGAACGCGAGTCGGGTACGACGGCGGCCGTCACGCTGACCGCGCTCGTTTACGCGGCCACGCATTTTTTTGCCAGCTACCACATCGCACCCGCGCAGGTGAGCGCGCACAGCGGCGTGGACCTGCTGCTGGGCACTGTGCAGGCGTTCGCCCATCCGGCGGCGATTGCCGATGCCTTCAGCGCGCTCCTGGCGGTCGGCGTGCTGCTCGGACTGGTGCGTGCGGCCACCGGCAACATCGCCGCCTGTATCGGTCTGCACGCCGGCTGGGTCTGGATCATGCTCGTGGTGCACGAGCTGAGCCGACCGCTGCGCGAGGCGCCCGGTGGCTTCCTGCTCAGCCGCTTCGACGGCTTCGTCGGCTGGCTGGTGTTTGCCTGGATTGTGGTGCTCGCGCGGCCCCTGGTGCGCTTCTACCAGCGCCGCAGTGCCCGCGCCTGAGGGGCCCCTTCAGGGCAGTTGCGTGACCTTGTAGCCTTTCTTGCGCAAGAGCTCGAGCAGGCCGCCTTCACCGACCAGGTGCAGCGCGCCGACCACAACCAGTGAGTTGCCGGGGCCGTGGAGCAGCTCCTCCACCTGCGGCAGCCAGTGCTGGTTGCGGTCCGTCACCAGCGGCCCGTAGAGGGAAGGAAAGGCCTGGTACTCGCTCGCGAGGAGCGCTGCCAATCGCGGCGCATCCCCCTGGCGCCACGCGCCGAGCACGTCATGCATCTCGCTCTTGAGATCCTTGAGCTCATCGAGCGTCTCATCGAGCATGTGGATCTGATCCTCTTGCGAGAGCGCGACCAGGCCGCTAAGTTCCTCAGGCAGCGTCTCTAGGCCTGCGGTCGGCTTGCCGTCGGCCTGAGCGCGTCGCACGAGCTGCTCCTCCACGCCCTGGTCCGAATCGAAGCCCTCGTGCGCGTAGGCAAAATCGGTCAGCTCCATCCCGACTACCCACGGGGCCTGCTCCTCGAGCCCGCCCATCGCGAGCCCGAGACTGGCGGCCGCGGTACTGAGGCGCCCGTAGCGGGCCTCGCCGAGCACGGTGCGCAGCTTGGTGCCCTTCGGCAGTGCGCCATGATCCATCATCCAGACCGTGGCCTCGAGCGGGTCGAACTTGGCTAAGTCAAGCTCCATGACCAGCTTGCTCGAATCGGCGTAGGCGCGGTCGAGCGCCGGTGGCAGGGCGGCGTCGTTGGCGGGCAAGAGGTGAATCGAGCCGGCAAGATACACGGTGTTATGCGCGCCGCGCACGGCCCACACCGGGCTCGCGGCGTAGCCATTTAGGCTGCCGAGCAGGCCGAGCGCGAGGAGCCACCGCAATGCTGTTCGACCCACACGACCTCCGTCACGAGTGAACCATCGGCGCGCAACTCGAGCGTCCGATAGGCCGGCGGGCGCTGATCGACCGCGAAGTCATCGGAGTTGGGCAAGAATTGTGCGCACGTGGAGGGCGTGGCGAGCAAACGCACCCCCTTGCGCAGCGCATCGTACGCTTGGTGTACATGGCCCCACACGATCGCACGGACGTTCTTGTGCTGATCAATGAGGTGCAGGAACTCGGACGCATTTGTAAGCCCGACCCGATCGAGCCAGCGGCTCGACATGGGCACCGGGTGGTGGTGCAGGCACACCAGGCAGTGCCGTGTACCGGCGCTGCCGAGCGCCTCATCCAGCTGGGCCAGTTCCTGTGCGCTCAAGGCGCCGCCGGCGGAGCCGGGGATGCAACTGTCGAGCAGCACGATGCGCCAGCGTCCCATGTCGACGTGGCCGCCGAGCACGAAGGGCGCCCCGGTAAGCTCGCGCTTCATCGCGCGCGGCTCGTCGTGATTACCGGGCAGGCACAGCACCGGCAGGCCGAGGGTGCCGAACAGGCGGCGAAAATGCGGATAGCCGGCGGGGTCGTCCTGCACCAGGTCCCCGGTGACCAGTACCGCGTCGGGCGGCCAGTCGCGCCCCTGCGCGTGAGCGATCGCTTTGCTCAGCGCCGGTAACGTCGCCACGCCCCGCAGCGATTCGTTCGCCTCACCATACAGGTGCGGATCGGTGAAATGGGTCAGCCGTAGCAGGCTCATGTGAGTCAGCCTACCAGAGGCATTTGCGCACCTGCAGTGAACCAGGTCCCCTGCGTCGCAGCGTCACTGGCAGGCGACATGAGCGGTACCGCTTCGCACTGCGGAGTCTGTGAAGTGTGAAGCACGCCCACGCTCGGGTGCGTCGCGGCGGGAACTTCTGGCGCCGACATAAGCGGGGCGGGCGGGCATGGCGCAGGCTCAAGCGGCGGCGCTACCGGCGGCGGCGATTGAGCATCGGGCGCGACTGGTGGAAAATGCGCGCCCCGCCGGCGTACGCAGCTTAAGCGCGCCCGGTGCCGTTAAATCGCCGATCCCCTTGCAGCGCGGCCCCGAGCCGCTGACAGAAGCCCCATGAGCACACCCCGCGAACTTGCCAACGCCATCCGCGCACTGTCCATGGACGCCGTGCAGCGGGCCAACTCCGGACACCCCGGCATGCCCATGGGCATGGCGGACATCGCGCAGGTGCTGTGGCGCGATTTCCTGCGCTACAACCCCGGCCACCCCGAGTGGGTTGACCGTGACCGCTTCGTGCTATCCAACGGTCACGGCTCGATGCTGCTGTATTCGGTGCTTTATCTGACCGGTTACCCGCTGACGATCGAGGACATCAAGGGCTTCCGCCAGCTGGGCAGCAAGACACCCGGCCACCCCGAGCATGACCTGACGCTCGGCATTGAGACCACCACGGGGCCGCTCGGGCAGGGGCTCGGGAACGCGGTCGGCATGGCGCTCGCGGAAAGAATGCTCGCCCTGCAGTTCAATCGCGACGGTCTCGACATCGTCGATCACTACACCTATGCCTTCTGCGGTGATGGCTGCCTGATGGAGGGTGTATCGCACGAGGCGTGCTCGCTCGCCGGCACGCTCGGCTTGGGCAAGCTCATTGTTTTCTACGACGACAACGGCATCTCGATCGACGGCAAGGTCGTGGGCTGGTTCACCGACGATACCCCGGAGCGCTTTGCCGCCTACGGTTGGCACGTGCTGCCGCGCGTCGACGGACTCGACGCGGCCGCGGTGGAGAAGGCGCTGCGCGCCGCGCGCGCGGAACGAGAGCGCCCGTCGCTTATCTGCTGCAAGACCATCATCGGCTTTGGCGCGCCGGACAGGCAGGGCACCAAGGAAGCGCACGGGGAGGCGCTCGGCGTCGAGGAAGTGCAGGCAGCGCGCCGCACGCTCGGCTGGCCTTATCCGCCGTTCGAGGTTCCCGACTCGATACGTGCCCAGTGGGATCATCGCCAGCACGGCGCGCAGCGCGAGCAGGCGTGGAACGAGCTGTTCGCACGCTATGCGAAGGCGCACCCGGATCTGGCCGCAGAATTCGAGAGGCGCACGCGCGGGGACCTGCCCCAGAACTGGGACGACACGGTACGCCAGACCCTTCAGACGCTGCAGAAGCAAAGCGCCCCGCAGGCCACGCGCCAGTCCTCGCAGGCGGCGCTCAACCTGCTGGCACCGGAGTTACCGGAGCTGTTCGGCGGTTCCGCCGACCTCACCGGCTCGAACAACACGCTTTTCATGGGTGCGCAAACTATTACGGCGGCCGATGAGAGCGGCGACTACCTGCATTACGGCGTGCGCGAGTTCGGGATGACGGCGATCATGAACGGCATCACGCTGCACGGGGGCTTCATCCCGTACGGGGGCACTTTCCTGGTGTTCTCCGATTACGCCCGCAATGCCGTGCGCCTCGCCTGCCTCATGCAGCAGCGCGTGATTTTGGTCTACACGCACGATTCCATCGGCCTGGGGGAAGATGGGCCCACGCATCAGCCGATCGAGCACCTGAGCAGCCTACGCGCCATGCCGCACCTGAGCCTGTGGCGCCCCTGTGATGCGGCGGAAACCGCGGTCGCCTGGACGCTCGCCATCGAGCGCCACGCGCCCACGGCACTGGTTCTCACCCGCCAGGCGCTGCCGCAGCAGCCGCGCACCCCGGCGCAGCTTGAGGCGATCCGCCGCGGCGGCTACGTGCTCCTCGAGCCCAACGGGCCCCCCGAGTGCCTGGTGATCGCGACCGGCTCGGAAATCGGTATCGCCGCCCAGGCGGTCAACGCGCTCAACGGCGCCGGACGGCGCGTGCGGCTGGTTTCGCTGCCCTGCACCGAGACCTTCGACGCTCAGGAGGCCGCCTACCGCGACAGCGTGCTGCCTCCGGTGGTGTCCCGACGCCTGGCGGTCGAGGCGGGCGCGACCCAGTGCTGGTGGCGCTACGTCGGCCTCGGTGGGCGGGTGCTCGGCATCGATCGCTTCGGCGCCTCTGGAAAGGCTGCCGATGTGTTCCCACATTTTGGCTTCACTGCCGATAATATCGGCCGGCTAATCCGCGAACTCCTGGAGGCCTAAGGCGCATGGCAATCAAGGTCGGTATCAACGGGTATGGGCGCATCGGACGCAACGTGCTGCGGGCCCTCTACGAGGGCCAGCGCACCGGCGAGCTGCAGATCGTCGCGCTCAATGACCTGTGTGACCCCAAGGCCAATGCGCACCTCACCCGCTACGACACCGTGCATGGCAAGTTTCACGGCGAAGTACGGGTGGACGGCGACTACATGGTGGTCAACGATGATCGCATCCGCGTGTTTGCCGAGCGCGATCCGGCCAAGCTGCCTTGGGGTGAAGTGGGCGCGGACTACGTACTCGAGTGCACCGGGCTTTTCACCAGCAAGGCGAAGGCGAGCGCGCACCTGAAGGGGGGTGCCAAGCGCGTCGTGATCTCAGCCCCCGGCGGCGAGGACGTGGACGCAACCATCGTCTATGGCGTGAATCACGGGGTGCTCAAGAGCAGCTTCACGGTGATTTCCAACGCCTCCTGCACCACCAACTGCCTCGTACCGGTGGTGAAGGTGCTGCACGACCAGGTGGGCGTGAGCGCCGGCATCATGACGACCATTCACTCCTACACCAACGATCAGGTGCTCACCGACGTCTACCACTCGGACCTGCGCCGCGCGCGCTCGGCCACCATGTCGCAGATCCCGACCAAGACCGGCGCCGCGGCCGCTGTCGGCCTGGTGATGCCGGAGCTGAAGGGCAAGCTCGATGGCTTCTCCGTGCGCGTGCCGACCATCAACGTGTCGCTCGTGGACCTGACCTTCACCGCCAAGCGCGCCACCTCGGTCGAGGAAGTGAACAAGGCGCTCAGGCAAGCCGCCGCGGCCGGCCCGCTGCACAAAATCCTCGCCTACAACGAGGCTCCGCTGGTTTCGGTCGATTTCAACCACGACGCGCACTCCTCGGTGTTCGATGCGACCCTGACCAAGGTGATCGATGGCACACTGGTGAAGGTATGCGCCTGGTACGACAACGAGTGGGGGTTCTCCAACCGCATGCTCGACACCACGCTCGCGTGGTCCAAGGCACCATGAGGGTATTGCGGATGACG
The DNA here is from genome assembly GCA_963850955.1 of uncultured Pseudomonadota bacterium. GTDB lineage: Bacteria > Pseudomonadota > Gammaproteobacteria > Steroidobacterales > Steroidobacteraceae > 13-2-20CM-66-19. The sequence goes on along the minus strand of CAWKMW010000004.1, from coordinate 156,555 downwards.
GACACGGACCTGCGCAACAAGCGGGTCCTGATCCGCGAAGACCTCAACGTGCCGGTGCAGGATGGCATCGTGACCAGCGATGCGCGCATCCGCGCCTCGCTCGCCACCATCCGTTACGCGCTCGACCAGCACGCCCAGGTGTTCATACTCTCGCATCTCGGGCGCCCCAAGGAGGGTGTGTATGACCCGGCGCTGAGCCTTGCGCCCGTGGCTACGCGCCTGTCAGAACTGCTCGGCAAGCCCGTGCCGTTGCGCAAGGACTGGCTGGACGGCGTCGACTGCGCGGCTGGCAATGCGGTGCTGTGCGAGAACGTGCGCTTCAATAAGGGCGAGAAGAGTGACGAGGAGCAGCTCTCGCGCCGCATGGCAGCCCTCTGCGAGGTGTTCGTCATGGACGCCTTCGGCACCGCGCACCGCGCCGAGGCGAGCACGCACGGCGTGGCGCGCTTCGCGCCGGTCGCCTGCGCCGGCCCCTTGCTGGTCGGGGAACTCGAGGCGCTCGAGCGCGCCCTCAAGGAGCCGGCGCGCCCGCTGGTGGCGATCGTCGGCGGCTCGAAGATTTCGACCAAACTGATGGTGCTCGAGTCGCTGCTCGAGCGCGTCGATCAGCTGATCGTGGGCGGCGGTATCGCCAATACCTTTCTCGCCGCGAGCGGCGCGGACGTGGGCCGCTCGCTGTGCGAGAAGGACATGCTCGACGTGGCGCGCCGTCTCATGGACAAGGCACGCGCCCGCGGTACCGCCATTCCATTGCCGACCGACGTCGTGGTGGCCCGCGAGTTCGCCTCCACCGCGCACGCGGACGTGCGTGCCGTGAATGAGGTGCGCCCCGATGAGATGATTCTCGACATCGGGCCTGACAGCGCCGATCACTACGCGGGGCTGCTGCAGGCCGCGGGCACCATCGTCTGGAATGGACCGGTGGGGGTGTTCGAGTTCGAGCAGTTCGGCGAGGGCACGCGTGCGATCGCTCAGGCCATCGCGCGCGGCAAGGCCTTCTCGCTCGCCGGCGGCGGCGATACGCTCGCCGCCATCGAGAAATACGGGGTCGAGGACAGCATCTCCTACGTGTCCACGGGCGGGGGTGCGTTTCTTGAGTTTGTGGAGGGTAAACCGCTGCCGGCGGTCGCCGTGCTCGAAGAGCGTGCGCGTGGCTGACCAAGGCTCGTCCGCCACACTGCGGCGCGCCAAGATCGTCGCCACCCTGGGTCCTGCGACCGATGATGTTGGCGTACTCACCCAGATGATGCAGGCGGGTGTGGACGTGGTGCGGCTGAACGCCTCCCACGGCACGACGGCGGACCGGCACCGACGCTTGGCGATGGTGCGCGAGGCCGGGCGGCGCGCCGACCGTTGCGTCGGAGTGTTGATGGATCTCGCAGGCCCAAAGATCCGCATCGAGGGCTTCCGCGACGGACGGGTGCAGCTTATCGAGGGCGCCGGATTCACGCTCGATACTGATCTCGATCCCAAGGGCGGCACGGTGAGTGGCGTCGGCGTTGCCTATAAGAACCTGCCGCGTGATGTCGGTGCCGGCGACACGCTGCTGCTCAATGATGGGCAGATCGTGCTCGACGTGGTGCGTGTCGGCGGCACCACGATCGAAACGCGGGTGCGAGTGGGCGGGGAGCTCTCGGACCGCAAGGGACTTAACCGCCAGGGCGGCGGCATTTCCGCGCCGGCGATCTCGGAGCGCGACCGCGAGGACATCCGCTTTGCGGCCGAGGAGGACATCGACTACCTCGCCGTGTCCTTCGTGCGCAGCGCCGCCGATATGGAGGAGGCACGCGGCCTGTTGCGCGCGGCGGGCGGGGAGGCGCGCCTGGTCGCCAAGGTCGAGCGGCACGAAGCGGTGGCGAATCTCAGTGGCATCATCGAGGCGTCCGACGTCGTCATGGTCGCGCGCGGCGACCTGGGCGTGGAGATGGGCTACGCGGAGCTCACCGGGCTGCAGAAGACCATCATCCATGAGAGCCGCACACGCAACCGTGTCGTCATCACCGCGACGCAGATGATGGAATCGATGATCCAGAATCCGGTGCCGACGCGCGCTGAGGTGAGCGACGTCGCCAACGCCGTCATGGACGGAACCGATGCCGTCATGCTGTCGGCGGAAACCGCCACCGGCCGTTATCCGGTGAAAGCCGTGGAGGCAATGGCGCAGGTAATCGTGGGCGCGGAGAAGTACCAGCTGCAGCATCCGCGCTTGCGCCAGCGCGCCGCCGAGGGCGAATTCAAGGGCACCGAAGAGGCGATCGCCATGGCGGTCACTTACACCGCCAATCACCTGAAGGTGCGCGCGATCGTCGCACTCACCGAATCGGGCGCGACGCCGCTGTGGATGTCGCGCATCCGCTCGGATATCCCGGTGTACGCGTTCACGCGTCACGAGGCGACGCGGCGGCGCGTGACGCTCTATCGCGGCGTGTACCCGGTGATCTTCGATGTCACCGGGGCGGGGGGATCCACCGAACAGCTCTACCGCGCGCTCTTCACGCGGCTGCTTGAGTTGCACCTGGTGAAAAAGCGCGACCTCGTGATCCTCACCAAGGGCGAGGCCTCTGGGGTCGAGGGGGGCACCAACTCGATGCAGATCCTGAAAGTCGCGCTGGACTAGCGAGCCCCCAGACACGCGCATGCGAAAGCTGAAGTACTTCGGCGTGCTGTGCGCGCTGCTACTGCTTGCGCTCTTGCTGGGCGCCTACCTGTGCCTGCGCGGCTCGCTGCCGCAGCTCGACGGGCAGCTGCGACAGCCCGAGCTCGCCGCCCCGGTGCGCATCACCCGCGATGCGCGCGGCGTGCCGACGATCGAGGCCGCCAACCGCGCCGATCTGGCCTTCGCAACCGGCTTTCTACACGCCCAGGATCGCTTCTTCGAGATGGACCTCTCGCGCCGTCTGGCCGCCGGAGAACTGGCGGAACTGTTCGGCCCAGTCGCCCTCGAGCAGGACCGTAAGGCGCGGTTGTTCAGGTTCCGCAGCATTGCGCGGCAGGTGATCTCCCAGGCAAGTCCCGAGCAGCGCGCCGTGATCGAAGCCTACACGCGCGGCGTCAACGCCGGCCTTGCCGGGCTGCGGGCGCGACCCTGGGAGTACTGGGTGCTCGGACAGAAGCCGGCGGCGTGGCGCACCGAGGACGCCATGCTCGTGGCCTATGCCATGTGGTGGGACCTGCAGATCAACGGCTTCCGGCGCGAGATTCTGCGGCTTGAGATTAACGCCCGCCTGGGCGGTGCCGTGTGTGAGGCGGGCTGGAAATGCGCCATGCAGTTCCTGTACCCGCGCGCCACCGCCTGGGATGCGCCCGACGCTGCCACGCCCGAGCCGCCCGCCGCTGAGGGGCCCGTGCCGGGGGCGGATGTGCTCGACGTGCGCGACGCGCCGGCTGCCTCCGCCGCCGCAGCTCCTGCCGTGCGGATGATGGAGGCCGGCAGCAACAACTGGGCGGTGGCTGGACGCCTCACCGCCAGCGGCGCAGCGCTCATCGCCAACGACATGCACTTGAATCAGCGCGTGCCGACCATCTGGTACCACGCGCGCCTCAAGATAAGCGGCGCCGGTCCTGCCTCGCAGCTGGATCTGAACGGCGTGACCTTGCCCGGCACCCCGCTTCTGGTCGCCGGCTCGAACGGGCGCATCGCCTGGGGCTTCACCAACAGCTACGGGGACTGGCTCGCCGTGGAGCGCGTGGAGTGCAGCGCCGTCGACCCACAGGGCATGCACACGCCCGCCGGCACGGTGCCGCTTGAGGTGGTGCGCGAAGAGATCGGGGTGCACGGCGCGGCGGCCGCAGTTGAGTTGGTGCGCTCCGGACCTCGCGGCCTCCTCGTGCGCATCGATGCGGCCACGCACTCGTGCTGGTTCGGCGCCTGGCTTGCGCAGCGCCCAGACGCGACCAACATGAACCTCATGAAGCTCGAGCAGGTAAAGTCGGTCGATGAGGCGATCGCGCTGGCCCCGGAGATGGGCATGCCCGAGCAGAATCTGGTGGTCGGCGACCGCGAGGGGCACATCGGCTGGACGATCTTCGGGCGCATCCCGCTCGATACCGGAGCGGAGCGCGCGCGCGCCGCGGGTGCCTGGACCACCGCGGGCGAGCACCCGCACATCATCGATCCGCCGGCCGGCCGGCTGTGGACCGCGAATGCTCGGGTCGCATCCGATCCGCGCCAGCTCGAGCTGATCGGCGGACACGTGGCGAGTCTGGGCTCCGAGTACGATTTGGGGGCACGCGCGGGCCAGATCCGCGACGCCCTCATGGCGTTGCCGGGCCACATCAAGCCGGCAGACATGCTGAGTATTCAGCTTGATGATCGTGCCCGCTTCCTCGCTCGCTGGCAGAGCTTGTTACTGTCGTTACTCGACGAGCAGAGCGTTCAAGGCGAGCCGCGACGCGCGCAGCTGCGCGCTCTAGTGGCCGCTTGGAACGGCCACGCGAGCGTTGATTCGGTCGCCTACCGCCTGGTGCGTGCTTACCACGATCGCGTGCAGCAGGCGGTCTGGGACGCGATCCTCGGCGCGCTCGCCGTTCAGGCGGATGCGGAGGTGGGTCCGCCGGCGCAATTCGAAGGCCCGCTGTGGCAGTTGCTGACCTCACAGCCCCTGCACATGCTGCCGCACCCCTACGCGAGCTGGCCGCAGTTTCTGCGCGCGCAGGCGGACGCCACCCTCGCGGAGCTGGCACCGAGCTGTCCTGAGCTTGCGCGCTGCACCTGGGGGGCACGCAACCTCGTGCGCATCCGCCACCCGCTGTCGCGCGCGTTGCCGCTCCTTGCGGCGCTGCTCGACATGCCGACGCTGCAACTGCCCGGGGATCATGACATGCCGCGCGTACAGGATGGGGCCTTCGGCGCCTCGGAACGCTTCGCGGTCTCCCCCGGGCACGAGGCGGAGGCCTACCTCGAGCTGCCCGGCGGCGAGAGCGGGCATCCGCTCTCACCCTACTACCGCAGCGACTTTCTCGGCTGGGCACATGGCGAGGCGCTGCCGTTGCTCCCGGGGGCGAGCGAGCACACTCTCACGCTCACGCCCAACTAGGCACGCGCGCTCGCCTTTTGGGGCCATTTCCGTGCCCGGCGCCTGCGCGGTTAGACTGGCCCGCTATGAATCAACGCTTTACCGGCACCGATCAGTACATCGCCACCGATGAGCTCATGATGGCGGTGAACGCCGCGATCGTCCTCGCGCGGCCGCTCCTCATCAAGGGAGAGCCGGGTACCGGCAAGACGCAGCTCGCGCAGGAGATCGCCCGCTCGCTCGAGCGTCCGCTGTACGAGTGGCACATCAAGTCCACCGGCAAGGCGCAACAGGGGCTGTACGACTATGACGCCGTCTCGCGCCTGCGCGATTCGCAGCTCGGCGATGAGCGCGTGCACGACATCCGCAACTACATCGTGAAGGGGCGTTTGTGGGAAGCGTTCGAGTCAGCGCTGCAACCGGTGCTCCTGATCGACGAGATCGACAAAGCCGACATCGAGTTTCCGAACGACCTGCTGCGTGAACTCGACCGCATGGAGTTCTACGTCTACGAGACGCGTGAGCTGGTGCAGGCGCGCCACCGGCCGATCATCATCATCACCAGCAACAACGAGAAGGAACTACCGGACGCGTTCCTGCGCCGCTGCTTCTTTCACTACATTCGCTTCCCGGACGAGGCGACGATGCGCGCGATCGTCGGCGTGCACTTTCCGAACCTCAAGCGTGAGCTGCTGGCCGAGGCGCTCACGGTGTTTTTTGACGTGCGTGCCACCCCGGGTCTGAAGAAAAAACCCTCCACCTCGGAGCTACTGGACTGGATCAAGCTGCTGGTGGCCGAGGACATCGCGCCCGAGGCGCTGCGCAGCAGCGACGCCAAGAAGGTGATTCCGGTGCTGCACGGTGCGCTCCTGAAGAACGAGCAGGATGTGCATCTGTTCGAGCAACTGGTGTTCATGCACCGCCGGGCGCGCTCATAGGTTTTCGCCCCCGTGCTGGTGCAATTTTTCTTCGAACTGCGCCGCGCAGGGATCCCGGTGTCGATCGGCGAGTTCCTGGTGCTGCTCGCGGCCTTGCGGGCGCGCGTGGCCCAGGTCTCGGCACAGGACTTCTACTATCTCGCCCGCGCCTGTCTTATCAAGGACGAGCGCCACTACGACCGCTTCGACCGTGTCTTTGCGGAGGTTTTTGCGGGCGCGGAAAGGCTCTTCCAGGAGTTGTTGGGCGCAGTCCCCGCCGAGTGGCTGCGCGCGCTCGGCGCGCGGATATTTTCCGAGGAAGACAAGCAGCGTATCGAAGCCCTCGGTGGCTGGGAGAAGCTCCTCGAGACGCTGCGTGAGCGGCTGCAGGAGCAGCAGGAGCGCCACGAGGGCGGCAACAAGTGGATCGGCACCGGCGGCACCTCGCCCTTCGGGGCGCACGGCTATAACCCGCAAGGTATCCGCATCGGCCAGGAGCGCTTCGGTCAGCGGCGCGCCGTCAAGGTGTGGGAGCGGCGCGAGTTTAGGAACCTGGATGACTCGGTCGAGCTCGGAACGCGCAACCTCAAGCTGGCACTGCGCAAGCTGCGCAAATTCGCGCGCGAAGGTGCCGCTGATCAGCTCGATCTGGAAGGCACGATCGACGCCACCGCGCGCAACGCCGGGCTGCTTGACCTGAAGTTGGTCCCGGAGCGGCACAACGCGGTCAAAGTGCTGTTGTTTCTCGACGTCGGCGGCTCGATGGATGATCACGTGCGCGTGTGCGAGGAGCTGTTTTCCGCAGCGCGCAGCGAGTTCAAACACCTCGAGCATTTCTACTTCCACAACTTCATTTACGAGCATCTGTGGAAGGACAACAGCCGCCGCTTCGCCGCGCTGACACCGACCGAGCAGGTGCTGCGCACCTACGGGCGCGATTACCGTCTCATCGTGGTGGGGGATGCAACCATGAGTGCCTACGAGATCACCCAGCCTGGAGGCAGTATCGAGCACTGGAACAAGGAACCCGGAACGCTGTGGATGCAGCGGCTGGGGGCGGCGTTTCCGCGTCTGGTTTGGCTCAATCCCGAGGCTGAGGAGCGTTGGGCGTACACCCCCTCCGTGCGCCTGACGCGCGAGCTGGTGCGCGAGCGCATGTTTCCGCTGACTATCGCCGGCCTGGATCTGGCGATCCGGGAACTTAAGCGACCGTTGGGCGCCCCGGCGGCCGCGCCGCCGCCGCCCGCGACGCCCATCACACAGCATCCCCCGCCGCGCGTTTCATAATATGCGATGGGATGTACCCCCCTATGGATGGTCTGAGCGATTCCGCCCTGCGGCCCGGCTATCGACCGAGCGTCGGCTTGGTATTGACCGGTGGCGGTGCGCGCTCGGCTTACCAGGTTGGGGTGCTGTTGGCGCTGGCGGAGCTGCTGCCGCGCGCCCGTAATCCCTTCCAGATCATCGTCGGCACCTCCGCGGGCGCGGTGGCCGCGAGCGTGCTGGCCGCCGAAGCGCACCACTGGCGGCGCGCGGTCGCGGGGCTGGAGCACGTGTGGGCCAACTTCCGCTCAAGTCAGGTCTTTCACGTCGATATGCCCCACATGCTGCGCGCCGGGGCGCACTGGGTGTTGTCCTTGGTTTCGGGGGGACTCGTGCTGTCGCCGCCGAAATCGATGCTCGACAACAGCCCGTTGCGGCAGCTGCTCGGCGTACACGTCGACTGTGAGGGTATCCGGCGCAGCATTGCGCGCGGGCATCTGCACGCCTTCGCGCTGTGCGCGACGAGCTACAGCACCGGACACTCGGTCGCCTTCTTCGACGGTGCCGATTCGATCGCGGAGTGGTCGCGGGTGCAGCGCTTTGGACGGCGCAACCCCCTGACCCTCGATCACCTGATGGCGAGCGCGGCGATCCCGCTGCTCTTCCCCCCCATCAAGATCGGCGATGACTACTTCGGCGACGGCGCCGTGCGGCAGATGCATCCGTTGAGCCCGGCGATCCATCTGGGAGCGGATCGGCTGCTGGTCATCGGCGTGCGCGCGCGGCGCGCGGCCGGAGTCTCGGTGAATCGCATCAACACGACCATGCCGACCCCGGGGGAGGTCTTCGGTTACATGCTCGACACGCTGTTCACCGATCAGATCTACAGTGATCTTGAGCAGCTCGAGCGCATCAACGACCTGGTGCTCGACGCGCCGCAGGCCGCGCACGGCGAGCGCAGCATTCAGACACTCATGCTGGCCCCGAGCGTGGATCCGCGTGAGATCGCCGCGCGCCACACGGGGGGGATGCCGCGGGGTCTGCGCGCGCTGCTGCGCGTCATCGGCGGCCGGGACGCCTCCATCTATCAGCTCGCCAGTTATCTTATGTTCGAATCTGGCTACACCCGCGCGCTCATCGAGCTGGGGTATCGCGATGCGATGCAGGCGCGCGCCGCGCTCATGGCCTTCATGAGCGGCGAGAAGCTGCCCGCGGTGGTGACCGCCCCCGGCGTCGTACAGGCGACCTGAAGCGCTGCGCCGCCGGGCGCCGGCCTACGCCTTTTTTGCACAAGCTGCCGATTTTCACCGACAATCCTCGGCACGCGCTCAGCACCTGGCGGACCTGGGTCACAGCGCGTCGGAAGGAGACGCATGCAGTTTGAAGAGGCCCAGCGCACGCTGGGGCAGTTTCTGGCGCCGCTCACGCTCGATGAGTTTCTCGATCAGACCTTAAGCGGTGGCTTCCGCAAGATCCCGGGCAATCCGCGCGGTCCGCGCACCGCGCTGCTGGGCCCCAACCCGCAGGCGCTGCTCGGTGAGGCATACTATCTTGCCCCCCAGCTGACCTTTCACTCGGCCAATGCTCTCGGGCGTGCGCCCTCGCTCGAGGGCATCACCGACGCACGCGACTTCCTGCAGCGGATCGAGCAGTTTCATGCCCTGAACTATTCGGTGCGCTTTCCGGAGCTGCGCCCGCTGTCCGCGCCGCTCGAACAGCTCGCGCGCGCGTTCGAGGTGCTGCTGCATCAGCCGGTGACCATGTCAGCGTTCTGGAGCAAGGGCGGCATGCGCGCGCCGGTGCATTTCGACGACCATGACCTGCTCATCGTGCAGCTGCGCGGTGCCAAGCGCTGGTACATCTCCAATAAGCCCTCCGGGCTGCCCAATGCGTGGAAGGGCATACCGGCGGATCACTTGCTCGATCTGGGGCCGAGCACCACGGTCGACCTGACCCCGGGTGACGTGCTCTACCTGCCGCGCGGCACGCTGCACACGGTCGATTCGGACACCGCCTCGCTGCATCTGGCCGTCGGCTTCACGCCGCTCACCGTGCGCGACCTGGTACAGGCTGCGCTCGATCACCTCTCGGACGTTGATCCGAAGCTGCGGCTCACCGTGGGGGCACGTCTGGGGTCTCAGCTGAAGGGGGTGGGCTTTGAAGCGCTCCTGCCGCCGGTGCTGGACGCGGTGGAGCAGCTACGCGTCGCGTGCCGCACGCAAGGCTACCTGAACGCCGCGCTGCAACGGCGTTCGGCGCGCGCGATCGGCGCGCTCACCAGCCTGGCGCAGCCGCCGCTCGTGCCGGCCGTCACCCTGGATACGCAGCTCGCGCAAACCGACGGCGCCTTCTGCCACCTCACCGCCAATGCGGAGAAGATCGACTTCAGTTACCCCGGCGGTCACGTGTACATCAACCGCCTGGTGCAGCACAGTCTGGTCTACATGGTGAATACGCCGCTGTTTCGGGTGCGCGACATCCCGGGCGAGATCGGCGATGACGTGCGCCTGTCCCTCGCCGCCAAGCTCCTCGAGGTCGGGTTTCTGCGCCTGGCCTAGGCGCTCGTGCCGCTCACGTTGCGCGCCTGGGGCTGGAAAAGCTTGGCGCCTGGCAGGCCACTGTGGCGGGCCGTGACTTCCTCAAATTCCGCGGCGAACTCCGTCGCCAGGCGGTCGACGATGTAAACCGAGCGGTGCTGGCCCCCGGTGCAGCCGACGGCCACGGTGAGATAGTCGCGGTTGCTCGCCTGGTATTCGGGGATACGGTTGCGCACAAACTGTGCGATGTCCTTCACCAGCGCGTTCACATGCGTGTGGGTCTCGAGGAAGCGGATGACTTCCGGATCGCGGCCGTTGAGGTTGCGCAGGCCCGGCTCCCAGTACGGGTTCGGCAGCGCGCGCGCGTCGAACACGAAGTCGGCATCCCCCGGAATGCCGCGCTTGAAGCCGAAGGATTCGAAGGTGATGGACAAACGCCCGACCGCGCGCTGCTCGACGCGCCGGCGAATGATATCGCGCAGCGCGTGCACGCTCAGACGCGACGTGTCGATCAAAAGATCGGCGATCGAGGCGATCGGCTCGAGCAATTCGCGCTCCATCGCCATCGCTTCGCGCAGGCCGACGTCGCTGCGTGCCATGGGATGCTTGCGGCGCGTCTCGGCGAAGCGGCGCAGCAGCTCATCATCCGCGGCGATGAGGAAGATCACCTCGCACTGCAGACCGCTGCGCTTGAGCTCATCGATCAGGCGCGGCACGCTCGCTACCTCGGCGGCGGTGTTGCGTGCGTCGAGCCCGATCGCCGTGCGCTCGTAGCGCGGCTCGGGACTGCGGACCGTGTAGGACACGAACGGCTTCAAAAGCGCGGCGGGAATATTGTCGATGCAGTAGAAGCCGAAGTCCTCGAGCATATGCAGGGCAACGCTCTTGCCGGAACCGGACAGCCCACTGAGGACGATGATGCGCACGGCCTAGATGGTATCCACAGCGGCTGTGGTTGCAAGTTTCCGGGTTGCGGCGGCGCGTGCGGGTTTTTTAAGTCCGCAGGATACGCGGCTGGGGGGCGCGGTGCGCGGTGCGCTTTTCCTTGTGCTTCTTAATGCAGCGGTCCAGCTTGTCCGCCAAGAGGTCGATGGCCGCGTACATGTCCTCCTCGGTCGCATCCGCGTGGATCGCATTGCCACTCACGTGCAGCGTCGCTTCCGCCTTCTGTCGCAGCTTCTCCACCGTCAATACACAGTGCATGTCGATGACTTGATCAAAGTGCCGGCCGATACGTTCGAACTTCTTCTCCACGTAGCTCCGCAATGAGGTAGTGACTTCGACATGGTGACCGGTGACATTAAGCTGCATGTCCGTCTCCTGTTCGTTGTGTTCGCACTCGCACTGGAATCTTAAGTTGCGGCTTACATTTGTCTGAGCCCCGCGCGGCGCCGCTCGTTCGAGGCGACAATACCCATGGCTTCGCGATACTTAGCAACCGTGCGCCGCGCCACCGGGATGCCTTCACCCGAGAGCAGCTCCGCGATGCGCCCATCACTCAAGGGCGCCTCGGGGTCTTCCTCTTTGACCAGTTTGCGGATTTTCGCGCGAATGGCGGTCGAGGAAGTCCCCGAGCCGTCGGCCCCCTCGACCTGGCTGGAGAAGAAGTAGCGCAGCTCGAACACGCCGCGCGGGGTGTGCATGTACTTGCCGGACGTGACGCGCGAAATCGTCGATTCGTGCATGGCGACTGCCTCGGCGATGTCCTTGAGGATCATCGGCCGCATGTGCTCCTCGCCGTGCTCGAGAAAGGCGGTCTGCCGCTCGATGATGGAGCGGGCGACCTTCATCAGGGTCTCGTGGCGGATCTCCAGGCTTTTGAGCAGCCAGCGCGCCTCCTGCAGCTGTGCGCGCATGGTGGCGTGACTGGCATTGCGGCCGATGAGGCTCGCGTAACCCTGGTTCAGGCGTACGCGCGGCAGCGTTGCCGGGTTCAGTTCGACCCCCCAGCCGTGCTCGGTGCGGCGCACGAACACATCGGGCACCACGTACTCGGCACTGCCGGCGCTGACGGTGGCTCCCGGGCGCGGATGACACGAGCGCACCAGGGCGAGCGCGCTCGCGATCTCCTCTTCGGTGGCCCGCAGTTCGCGGCGCAGGAGCGACAACTCGCGCTCCGCGACGAGTTCCAGGTGATGACGTGCGATCTTCAGGGCGGTCGCATAACCGGGGGTGGCCGGATCCAGTTGCCGCAGCTGCAGCTCGATGCACTCGCTCACCGAGCGCGCCCCCACGCCGGGCGGATCGAGCGCCTGTACGCCGGCGAGCACGGCGCCGACTTCATCGGCCGAGCACTCCAGCTCCGGGCGCAGGGTGTGCGCGATCTCTTCCAGCGACTCGATGAGATAGCCATCGTCGCTGATCGCATCGACGATGGCGCGCGCGATCGCCAGTTCCCGCGGCGCGAGCGTGGCCAGTTCCAGCTGCCACAGAAGATGCTCCTGTAGCGACTGGCCGCTGTCGTCCGCGTAGTCCTGCTGGCGCTCGTCTTCGTCGGAGTTCCAGCTGCTCTCGGCAGGCCCCGCCCCGCGCGCATCCCAGCCGTCATCGAGTACCTCAACGGTGCTCTGCGGCTCCTGCGCCTTGGGCTGCTCGGCGGCGGTGACGACCGCTTCGAAGGTCCCGGTCGCCTCGGACTCCTCCATCGGTTCCAGCATCACATTGGTTTCGAGCAGCTCACGGATGTGCGCCTGCAGCTCGAGGGCGGGCAGTTGCAGAAGCCGGATCGCTTGCTGCAGCTGCGGGGTCATCGTGAGTTGTTGACCCAGCTTCAGCTGCAGAGAAGGTTTCAGCATGGTGACTTGCGAAAGGCTGGTCGCAGCCTTTCCAATTTCATTCCGTAATTACTTGAAAAGCAATGTATTTGTCTTCAACCGCCCGGAGCGCTCAAAGTCTGAAGGACTCACCCAAGTACACCTCACGGACTTGGGGGTTGGCAAGGACTTCTTCCGCAGACCCCGCGGCGATCACCGTACCTTGGTTGACGATGTAAGCGCGGCCGCAGACCCCGAGCGTCTCGCGCACATTATGGTCAGTGATCAGCACCCCGATACCGCGCTGGGTGAGTTCGCGGATGATGCGCTGGATATCCAGCACCGAGAGCGGATCGACGCCGGCAAAGGGCTCATCGAGCAGCATGAACCTGGGCTCGGCGGCCAGGGCGCGCGCGATCTCCACCCGCCGCCGCTCGCCCCCGGAGAGTGCAAGTCCCAGGCTGCGGCGCACGTGCCCAATGCGCAGTTCCTCGAGCAGCTGCTCGAGGCGCTCTTCGCGCCCCGCGCGTTCCATGTCCGGGCGCGTCTCGAGGATCGCCATCACGTTGTCCTCGACGGAGAGCTTGCGGAACACCGAGGCTTCCTGGGGCAGGTAGCCCAGGCCCAGCTGCGCGCGCCGGTGCATCGGCAGGAGCGTCAGGTCCTGATCCCCCAGATAGATACGCCCGGCGTCACAGGGCACCAGGCCCACGATCATGTAGAAGGCGGTGGTCTTGCCGGCCCCGTTCGGCCCGAGCAGGCCGACGACCTCGCCATTGGCGAGCTCGAGGGACAGCTCACGCACGACCTGGCGTGATTTGTAACTCTTGGCCAGGCCCACCGCTTTCAGGACCGTCATGACTGGGGGCTGGGCGGGGGCTTAGGGGATTCGGGCGCAGGCGTCGGCTTTTTGGCGGCATCCTTGTCCGACTGCGGCAGCGCATTCGGCTGAATCGTAATGCGTACCCGCTCGCCCGAGTCGGGCTGGGTGGCCGCCTGCACACGCTGCGCGCGGATGTCGTATACCAGCAGCGGTCCGGAGATCTCGCTCTGTCCGTCGGAGAGCCACGCCTCATCGGAGAGCCGCACCGTGCCCTCGCCGACGTCGTACACGATCTTGTCCGCATGCCCGCGCGCCATCTTTTCGGAAGCGGCGCGTTTTTGCTCAAACTCCGCCGGCTTGCCGAGGACGGTGGCACGCAGGATGTGATTGTCCTTGAACTCGACCACCGCTGAATCGGAACGCAGGTTGCCGTGCTCTTCGGCGTTGATGCGCACATTGCCCTCGAAGGTCCACTTGCTGTTGGCGAAGTTCAGCCCGGTGGCGCGGGCATGGTCGGCCTGCACACGCATCGTGCCTTGCGAGATGATGACGTCCTTGAACACGACGGTGTTGGTCTTGTAGTCGACCTCGGAGGAGGCCGCATCCAGCTTGATCGGCTGCTCGCCCGGCAGTTGCTGGGGCGCAGCCGGCTGCTCGGCCGCCGGCGCCGCGGCGGCCACACCACCCACCGCCCAGTAGGTGAGCGCGGCGAGCAGCGCCGGCATCTTAGGGGCTGTAGGTGCCATGTACGGCCGATTCTAACTGCACATGACGCTCCTTCAAGTTCGCAACCATGCCGTCCGCGTCAAGCTTGCGCCCGCTCATGACGAGCGTAACAGGATCGCGCGTGGTGACGATTTGCGCGTTGGTGTCAAACGCCAAGTGCTCGGTCGTAATGTCGGCGGGTTCTTCCGTTCCGGGCACGATGCCGGTGACGTGTACCGAACCCTCAAGCTGCACGATGCCGCTGTTCTGGGCGAGCTGGCCGCGCTCGGCGTGTGCAGTCCATTGATCACCCGCCGCATCTTTGAAGCCGAGCACCACCTGTTGCATGTCGACGGTGCCCTGCGCCGGCTGCTGCTGCACCTGCGCGGCATCGACCGTGTAGACGGGTTGGCCATCGGGGCCGGTCTGTATGAGGCGCGCCTTCTTCGCCGAATAGCCCAGATCCTGCGCCGTGCTCCCGACGGTCACCGGGGCTGCCCCCTGGCGCTCGCCGCCGGAGAGCACCACCACCCCGATGAGCAGCGCCACGAAGGCGAGAATCGCGATCACTCGATACATCATCGACGGCGTTCGTGGCGCGCCTGCAGGGCGAGCAGGTGATCGCACACCTCGCGCACCGCGCCCAAGCCTCCGGGCAGGTGTGTGACGATATCCGCGGCGCGGCGGACGTCACGATGCGCGTCTGACACAGCAAAGGAGAGTGCGACGCTGCGCATCAGCGGCAGGTCCGGCACGTCATCGGCGACACAGGCGCAGGCGGCGGGCGTGAGGCGCAGCCGCTTGAGCAAGCGCTGCCATACCGCGAATTTGTCGCGCACGCCCTGGTATACGTACCGCACGCCCAGTTCCCGACAGCGCACGCGCACCATCGCGGAGCGCCGCCCGGAGATCACGGCGACCTCAAGACCGGCACGCAGCAGCTGCACGATGCCGTGCCCGTCGCGCGCGTGGAAGACCTTCAGGGCTTCCCCACGCGCGCCGAAATACAGCCGCCCATCGGTGAGCACGCCGTCAACGTCGAGCACCACGAGGCGGATGTGGCTGGGCATCGGCACGGCCTGCGGCATCTCACACGACGCCGGCGCGCAGCAGGTCGTGCACGTTCAGGGCACCGACGAGGTGCCCGGCGCCATCGGCGACCGGCAGCGCCGTGATGCGGTGCAGCTCCATCAGGTGCACCGCCTGCGCGGCCAGCTCCTTGGGGGCGATGCTCTTGCAGTTCACCGTCATGACTTCGCTCATGCGGGTCGTGTGCACGTCGAGCTGCCGGTCGAGCGTGCGGCGCAGGTCCCCGTCGGTGAACACCCCGACAATGCGCTCTGCGGCATCGACCACGACGGTCATCCCCAGACCCTTGCGCGACATTTCCAGGAGCCCCTCGCTTAAGAGCTCCTGCGGTCCCACGCGCGGCACCGCGCTGCCGGTGCGCATCAGATCCTCCACGTGCAGCAGGAGTTTGCGGCCGAGTGCGCCCCCCGGGTGCGAGCGGGCAAAGTCCTGCGCCGTAAAGCCGCGCGCCTCGAGTACGGTCACGGCGAGCGCATCGCCCATGGCGAGCGTTGCGGTGGTGCTCGCCGTGGGGGCCAGATTGAGCGGACAGGCTTCCTCGGGCACCGAGACATCGAGCGTGACGGCGGCGGCGCGCGCCAAGGTCGAGTCGGTCTTGCCGGTCATGAGCAGCAGCGGCACGCCCAGGCGCTTCAGATGCGGCAGCAGAAGCACGAGCTCCGGGGTTTCCCCGGAGTTGGACAGCGCGAGCAGTGCATCCTGGCGCGTGATCATGCCCAGATCCCCGTGCCCGGCTTCTGCCGGGTGCAAAAAGAACGCCGGGGTACCGGTACTCGCGAGCGTCGCCGCGATCTTGCCGGCGACGTGGCCTGACTTGCCCATGCCGGTGACGACCACCCGGCCCTGACACGCCAGGCAAATGCGGCAGGCCTGCGCAAAGGCACTCCCGAGCCGCGGCGCCAGTGCCTCGAGCGCACGCGTTTCAATGTCAAGCGCGCGGCGCCCCGAGGCGAGCAACTGTTCATCCTTGACCTGCGCGGCGGAGGCGGCGGCGGGGTGCAAATTCATGCTGCGCATTATAGGCGCGGCCGCGCGCGGCCCATGTAATATCGCGCCCATGACCCCAGAAGACGTGGCGCGGCTGATCCGCACAGGCCTCCCCGGTGCGGAGGTGTCTGTGGCCTCCGAGGACAACACGCATTTCAGTGCGCGCGTGGTGGCGCGCGAGTTCACCGGTCAGCGCAGTGTTGCGCGCCACCAGCTGGTGTACCGCGCGCTCGGTGCGCTCATGGGGCGCGAGATACACGCGCTGTCGATCGAAGCGCTGACACCGCAAGAGGCCGCACGAGGCTGAGGGATGGACAAGCTGCAGATTCAAGGGGGCGTGGCGCTCGAGGGCGAAGTGCGCATCTCGGGCGCCAAAAATGCCACCCTGCCGATCCTCGCCGCGGCGCTGCTGGCGGAGGATCCGGTCGTGGTGGCCAACGTGCCGCACCTGAAAGACGTCACCACGACGGTCGAGCTGCTCGGGCGCATGGGCGCCACGGTGACGATCGACGAGCGCATGCGCATCGAGGTGGACGGCACGACCGTGCGCGAGTGCTTCGCGCCCTACGACCTGGTGAAAACCATGCGTGCCTCCATCCTGGTGTTAGGTCCGCTGGTGGCGCGCTATGGCCGTGCCGACGTTTCCCTGCCCGGTGGCTGTGCCATCGGGGCGCGTCCGGTGAACATCCACGTCGCAGGACTCCAGGCCATGGGGGCGGACATCACCATCGAGGGAGGCTACATCCGCGCGCGCGCCGATCGCCTCCGGGGCGCACGACTGGTGCTCGACACCGTCACCGTCACCGGCACTGAAAACCTCATGATGGCCGCCACGCTTGCCGAAGGTGAGACCGTCATCGAGAACGCGGCGCGCGAGCCGGAAGTGGTGGATCTCGCCAACTTTCTCATCGCCATGGGGGCGAACATCCACGGGGCGGGGACCGACAAGATCACGATCAACGGGGTGAAGCGCTTGCGGGGTACCACCTACGAGGTGCTGCCGGATCGAATCGAGAGCGGCACCTACCTTGTGGCCGGCGCCATCACCCGCGGCCATGTACGCATCAAGAGCACGCGCCCGGATCATCTGGACGCGGTGCTGGGCAAGCTCGAGGAAGCCGGCGCCAAGGTGGATGTCGGCGACAACTGGATCGAGGTGGACATGCGCGGCCGCACTCTCAAGGCGGTCGACGTGCGCACCGCGCCGTATCCGGCCTTCCCGACCGACATGCAGGCGCAGTTTGCCGCCCTTAACACCGTGGCGCGCGGCGTCGGCACCATCACCGAGACCATCTTCGAGAACCGTTTCATGCATATGCTGGAGATGCGCCGGCTCGGGGCTGAGATCCGCCTCGAGGGCAACACCGCCATCATTCACGGCGTGGAGCGCCTGACTGCAGCCCCGGTCATGGCGACAGACCTGCGTGCCTCGGCGAGTCTCGTGCTCGCGGGCCTCGTGGCCGAGGGCCGCACGGATGTGGAGCGCATCTATCATATCGATCGTGGCTACGAGGCGATCGAGGAGAAGCTCGCGCAGCTTGGGGCGCAGATTCGTCGCGTACCCAACTAGCGCCACTGCAGCGCACGCGCCCGTGGGCGCGCGCAAGGAGTCAGACGATGCAGATCGGGATGATCGGACTCGGACGCATGGGCGCCAACATGGTGCGCCGTCTGGTGCAGGGTGGGCACGAATGTGTGGCCTACGATCCAAAGCCCGAGGCGGTGCAGACGGTCGCCACTTACGGGGCGCGGGGCGTGAACTCCGTGGCCGCACTGGTGCAGGCGCTCAAGGCGCCGCGCGCGCTGTGGATCATGGTGCCGGCGGGCATCGTGGATGCGATCATCCAGCAGCTGCGCCCGCTGCTTGCGCGCGGGGATGTGCTGATCGACGGTGGCAATTCCAACTACCACGATGACATTCGCCGCTCCGAGGAGCTCCAGCGCGCCGGGCTGCACTACCTCGACGTCGGCACGAGCGGCGGCGTGCTCGGTTTCGAGCAAGGTTACTGTCTGATGATCGGCGGCGATGCCGCGGCCGTGGCGCTCATCGAACCGGCGTTGGCGACGCTCGCCCCGGGCGGCAAATTACCTTCCGGGGGCGCCGCGGGCCGTGCCGCCGCGGCGCAGGGCTACCTGCGCTGCGGTCCCTCCGGCGCCGGGCACTTCGTGAAGATGGTGCACAACGGCATCGAATACGGGCTGATGGCCGCCTACGCCGAAGGCCTTAACGTGCTCGCGCATGCGGACGCCGGACTCAAGAGCACGCAGGTGGATGCGGAGACCGCGCCGCTTGCGAACCCGCGCTACTTCCAGTACCAGCTGGACCTGCCGGCGATCGCGGAAGTCTGGCGCCATGGCAGCATCATCGCCTCGCGCTTACTGGATCTGGCGGCGGCGGCGCTCGCTAAGGACGGTAAGCTCGCCGCCTTCGCCGGGCGCGTCGCCGACTCCGGCGAGGGCCGCTGGACGGTAGAGGCGGCGATTGAGGTCGGCGTGCCGGCGCACGTGCTGAGTGCCGCGCTTTATTCGCGCTTCGAGTCGCGCGGTCATGCCGAGTTCGCCGACAAGCTTCTGTCGGCCATGCGCCTGGGTTTCGGCGGACATGTCGAGAAATCTTCCTAAAGGCTCAAGACGCAAGGAGGCTGGGAATGGAACGACGTGACGGTGATGCGCTGGTACTGTTCGGCGCGACCGGGGATCTGTGTTATCGCAAGATTTTCCCGGCGCTCTTTCAACTCGTGCGCCGCAACGTGCTCAACGTGCCGCTGATCGGCGTGGCGCGCCGGGGCTGGAAAATCGAGCAGCTGACGCAGCGCGTGCGCGAAAGCCTGAAGGCCTTCGTGCCGGACGCGGACGAGGCCGCGATGGCGCGCCTGTTGGCTCTCTTGCGTTACGTCGACGGCGACTACAACAACCGCGCGACGTTTGAATCGCTGCGCAAGAGCTTGGGCGACGCGCAGCGGCCGCTGTACTATCTGGCCATCCCGCCAAGCATGTTCCCGGTGGTGATCGAGCACTTGAGCGCCACCAGCGTCGGGCCGGGCGCGCGCGTGCTCGTGGAGAAACCCTTCGGCCGCGATCTTGCCTCCGCGCAGCGGCTCAACCAGACGCTGCACAAGCATTTTCCGGAGAGCAACATCTTTCGCATCGATCACTATCTTGGCAAGGAGGCGGTGCAGAACCTCCTGTACTTTCGCTTCGCGAACTCCTTTCTCGAGCCGGTGTGGAACCGCAACTTCATCGCCAACGTTCAGGTGACGATGGCCGAGTCGCTCGGCGTCGCCGGCCGCGGCAAATTCTACGAGGAGACCGGTGCGATCCGCGACGTGATCCAGAATCACCTGCTGCAGATCGTCGCGCTGCTCGCCATGGAAGCACCCGTCAACGCTGAGGGCGAATCGCTGCGCGATGAAAAGGTGAAGCTCTTGAAGGCCGTGCGGGTCGCCACAGCGGCGGAACTTGTGCGCGGGCAGTTCAGGGGCTATCGCGAGGAGCCGGGGGTCGCCAAGGATTCCCGCGTCGAGACCTACGCCGCGCTCGTGCTGCACATTGATTCCTGGCGCTGGAGCGGCGTGCCGTTCTACTTGCGCGCCGGTAAGCGCCTGCCGGTGACGGCCACCGAGGTCGTGGTGGAATTTAGGCCGCCGCCGGCCAATGTGTTCGGCGACCAGGCCCCGGAACAGCCGAATCATGTGCGCTTTCGCGTCGGCCCTGACGTCGCCATCGCGCTGGGTGCCAACACCAAGAAGCCCGGTCCCGTCATGACCGGGCGCGACGTCGAGTTGTACGTCGCGCAGCAGCAGGGGGAGTACATGGACGCGTACGAGGTGCTGATCAGCGCCGCACTCGTCGGTGACACGTCCCACTTCGCCCGCGAGGACGAGGTGGAAGCGGCCTGGAAAGTCGTCGATCCGCTCCTGAACCTCTCCACGGCGCCCATTGAATACTTGCCGGGCAGCTGGGGACCGAAGGAGGCGGATGATCTGATCAAGGGTTCGTGCAGCTGGCACAACCCGGGGGCGAAGCCGCAGGACTGGACGCGCTCATGCGGCCGCGGGCGGCCTGAGCATGGCGCTGACGGCGGATGAACTGACGCGCTCGCCGGCCTGGCTACCGCTGCAAATGCAGGGGGCGGCGGTCAGGATGGTGAAGCTCGATGAGGCGGCATACCGCGCGGCGAGCTTTCTTGACCAGCGCCTGCTCGCGTGCGGCTGTGCGCAAGAGCTGTGTGCCCCCGCGCTGCTTGCCGAGGCCGCCGGCGCTCTGAGCGCGCGGGCGCACTACGTCTTTCACACCGGTCACGTCGGTTCCACGCTCATCTCGCGCCTGATCGGTGCGCACGAGCGCTTTTTCTCGCTGCGCGAGCCCGCGCTACTGCGTGCACTGGCCGCAGACGGCGCCGCGTCCGGCCTGCCGAGCCTTCCGGTCGCACTCGCGCTCCTGGGGCGTACGTGGAGACCCGGCCAGCGCGCGGTGCTGAAGCTCACGAGCTTCGTCAGCGAGCTGGCGGAGACCATACTCGCGCTGAGCGCGCAGTCGTCGGCCGTTTTCATGTTCGCCCGGCCGCGCGCCTACCTGCAGGGCATATTCGCTGGCCCGAATTCGCGCCTGGAGACCCGCCAATTGAGCACGGCGCGTCTGCAGCGTCTGCAGCGGCGCCTGGGAGGGGATGAATCGTGGCCGGCTCCACGCTCGGAGGGCGAATACATCGCCATGAGCTGGCTGTGTGAAATGACGGCGCTGCGCCAGGCCGCGCTGCGCTCTGCCGCGCAGGTGCTTTGGGTAGACTTCGACGCATTCCTCGGCGACCCCGTCACGGGTTTGCGGAGCATTTTCCATCGGTTCGGTGCAGGCCCTGCCGATCCAGAGCTGGAGAGCCTCGTGAGCGGGCCGCTGATGCAGCAGTATTCGAAGGCGCCCGAGCATGCCTACGACGCCGCGCTGCGGCGCGAGCTGCTCGAGTCCGCGGACCGCGAGCACGCCGCGGAGATCCGCCGCGGCCTGGACTGGCTGCACGCGATGGCCAGGCGCCATCCGCTCGCAGCGCCGATGCCGCCATGAGCCGCCCGGAAAGATGCCTTGCCAGCACAGACGCCACGCGCGCTGCGCTTCGGGCACACCTCCGGTGCAGGGGCAGAGGCGCTGTCGTGACCGATGACCGCGATCTTCTCCACGCCAGCGTGCGCTCGATACGGCCGCGCGGCCCGAGGTGGTCTTGACACTCGCAACGCTTCGCGAGCGCGGGATCGCCTTGCATCGTGCGGGCCGGTACGCCGAAGCGGAACGGATCTACGCGGACGTGCTGCGCCAAAATCCGGCCGACTTCGACGTGCTGCATCTGCAAGGTGTGATCGCACACCAGACCGCCCGGTATGAGCGGGCGGTCGATTTGATCGGCAGAGCGATCGCGCTGCGAGCCACCGCGGCAGCCTACCTCAGCCTCGGGCAGTCCCTGATGGCACTGGGTCGTCGCGCTGCGGCGCTCGCCAGCTACGACGCCGCGCTCGCGCTGCAACCGGATCACCCGATCGCCATGAGTGGCAGTGCCGCGGCGTTGCGCGAACTTGGCCGCCCCGAGGAGGCTCTGACACGCGCGAGCGCCGCCATCGCTCTGCAGCCGAGCACGGACGCCTACTGCCATCGCGGCGCGGCGCTGCGCGATCTGGGACGTTTCACTGATGCCATTGCGAGCTTCGATCAGGCCATTGCCTTGGCTCCCCATTGCGTCGAGGCACACAACTACCGCGGCATGGCACTTCAGCCGCTGCAACGTACTACCGAGGCTCTCGCAAGCTTTGATCGGGCGCTGGCGCTGCGGCCGGAATCCGCGGAGCTGCACAACAATCGCGGCAACGCGTTGCGTCAGCTGCAGCACCTGCCCGAGGCACTTGCAAGCTATGACCGGGCCATCGCACTGCAGCCGACTTTTGCCGCGGCCTATAACAACCGCGGACTCGTGCTGCAGGCTCTCCAGAGCTATCGGGAGGCGGCGCGCAGTTACGAGCGCGCCCTCGCCCTGCAACCGGATTTTGCCGAGGCTCACAATAACCTCGGCACGGCGCAATGCGAGCTCGGGGAAGCGGCCGCGGCGCTCGCCAGCTGCAGCCATGCGCTGCGGCTGCAGCCGGGGATGCGCGGCGTACATGGCAATCTGGGAAACGCCCTGCGGGATCTGCAGCGCCCGGAGGAGGCGCTGGCGCAGTATGAGCTCGCGGTGCTCGAGGCTCCTCAGGAAGCGGATAACCACTGTCGTCGTGGTAACGCCCTGTTCGATCTGAAGCTGCTCGCGGATGCCATGGCGAGCTACGAGAGGGCGATCGGACTGAACGCTCAGCACGCGCAGACACTCTTCAACAAAAGCGTATGCCTGCTGCTCTCGGGTGAGTTTGCGCAGGGATTGCCATTATACGAGTGGCGCAAGGAGCTCCAACCTGCCGCTGCACCGTCCCTTCCCGGACCCATCTGGCTCGGTGAGGCGGACATTTCCGGTAAGACGCTGTTTGTCTACGCCGACCAGGCGCTCGGTGACACGATTCAGTTCTGTCGGTACGCGAAACTGGCCGAGCAGCGCGGCGCGCGCGTGGTGTTCGCCGTACAGCCCCAGATGCGCGAGCTGTTGACCACTCTCAGCCCGACGATCCGCATCGTCGCCCCCGGCGAGCAGGCGGGCGGGTTCGATTATCACTGTGCCCTGATGAGCTTGCCGCGCGCCTTCCGAACCACGCTGGCGGACGTTCCTGCCGCGGTGCCCTACCTGTTCGCGGAGCCGCTGCGCGTGGCGCAGTGGCGTCAAAGAATTGCCGCCCCGGGGCTTAAGGTCGGCGTGGCGTGGCAAGGCAGTCGCAATCGCATCGACGTGGGCCGCTCGGTGCCCCTCGAGATGTTTTCTCGTCTGGCCACCATCCCCGGGGTACGTCTGATCAGCCTGCAGAAAGGCGAAGGACTTGCACAAGGACCCAAAGACCTGGCGCTCGAGGTTCTCGGGGACGACTTCGACGCGGGCGCGCAGGCGTTTCTTGACAGCGCGGCGGTCATGACCGAACTTGATCTCATCATCACTTGTGACACGGCGCTGGCGCATCTGGCCGGAGCGCTCGGCCGCCCGACCTGGGTAGCCCTCAAGCACGTGCCCGACTGGCGTTGGCTTCTGGACCGGGCTGATAGTCCCTGGTATCCGAGCATGCGCCTCTTTCGTCAGTCGCGACGCGGTGACTGGGACGGGGTGTTCGCTGCGATCCATAACGCACTTGTCCCCCTCGCGCAGGAGGCTGGCTCAGCGACGCGTGCTGCGCAGCTTCCTGAGCGCTAGCACATGAGACCGAGTCGTAACGATCCGTGCCCCTGCGGCAGCGGCATGAGATACAAGCACTGCTGCGGAGCGCTGCAGGCCGCCGCCGCGTCGCCGGAAACACCGCAGCCACCGGAGGCAACGCAGGGGCGGGAAACACTGCCGGGGCAGGAAACCGACGCGCTCGTCGCGCTGCTCAACCAAGGGCGCCTGGCTGAGGCGGAAACCCTCGCCCGCGCGCTTTTGCGGAATCTTCCAGACTCCGGGGTGCTATGGAAGAGCCTCGGCGTCGCGCTCATGCGCCAGGGCAAGGACGCGTTGCCGGCGTTGCGCAAAGCGGCGGAGCTGCTGCCGGATGACGCCGAAGCGCACCGTAACCTCGGCGCGGTGTTGTACGAGCGCGGACGGTTGGAGGAAGCGCTGGCGAGCCTGCGCCGCTGCCTCGAGAGCGAACCGCGCGACGTCCCGGTACTGATGACCGCCGCCAATGCGCTGTGCGCGCTCGGGCGAGCTCGTGAGGCGGTGCCGCTGTACCAGCAGGCGGTGCAGATCGAACCGCGCTCGCCCGAGGCACGCAACAATCTGGGAAACGCCTTCCAGGAGCTGGGCGAATGCGCCGAAGCCGTCGGCTGCTACCGCCTGGCGCTCGCGGTCCAACCCGACGATGCGGAGACGCACTGTAATCTCAGCAACGCTCTGCGCCAGCTTGGCCAGCTGGACGAGGCGCTGACCTGCAGTCAGCGGGCCATCGCGCTCGAACCGGGACTGAGTGTGGCCCACAACAACCTGGGGCTCGCGCTCGCAACACTTGGGCGCAGTAAAGAAGCCGTCGCGAGCTTCCGCCAAGCGGTGAAACTGAACCCCCACTTCGTCGAGGCGCTGAACAACCTCGGCAACGCACTGCGCGATCTGGGAGATCACGGCGAAGCAGTGTCGCTGTATCGCAGCGCGGCCGAGCTCAGTCCGCGGCGTGCTGACATTCGCTACAACCTCGGCCATGCGCAATACGAGCTCGGACGTGTCGCAGAGTCGGTGCTTAGTTTCCGCAGTGCCCTGGCGTTGCGAGCGGACTACGCGGCGGCCCATCTAGGCCTGGCGATGGCACTTCGCCTTCAGGGCCACGCCACCGAAGCCGAGGCGAGCTGCCGCGCAGCGCTCGCCACGGGGCCGAACGATGTCGCGGCACTGTGCCTGCTCGGTGACCTGTGCGCTGACCGCGGCGAGTTTGGGCAAGCGCAGGAGATATTTCAAAGAGCGCTGGCGCTCAAGGCGGATTTTCCGGCCCTTTTTTGCAGTATTGCCGCACATCGCAAAATGACGCCGGCCGACGCCACCTGGCTGCGGGGCGTTGAGGCGTTGCTCGCCAAGCCCTTGCCGCGCGCGCACGAAATCGGTCTGCGCTACGCCCTCGGCAAGTACTATGACGACCTGCGGCAATACGACGACGCGTTCCGCCAGTATCGACAGGCGAACGAACTCACCAAGCGACACGAATCGAAGTACGACCGCGTGAAACTGACGGCGCAGGTCGAGCAGAGCATCGGCAAGTTCGGCAGGGCCTTCGTGAGCGAGTCGCACGCCGGAGCGTCCGCCTCGCAGCTGCCGGTCTTCGTCATCGGCATGCCCCGCTCGGGAACGTCACTGACCGAACAGATCCTCGCCTCGCACCCGCAAGTATTCGGTGCCGGAGAGCCGAGATTCTGGGACGGCGCATTCGAGGCCTTCACCTCCGCAGGGCCGCAGAGCGATGCGGGCGCGGGCGCATTGGCGCGCATGGCGCGCGATTATTTGCAGCAGGTCAGCGCCTTGGCGGGCGGAGCGCAG
The DNA here is from genome assembly GCA_963850955.1 of uncultured Pseudomonadota bacterium. Classification (GTDB taxonomy): domain Bacteria; phylum Pseudomonadota; class Gammaproteobacteria; order Steroidobacterales; family Steroidobacteraceae; genus 13-2-20CM-66-19. The sequence continues at coordinate 131,354 of CAWKMW010000004.1, read as the reverse complement.
CGTGTGGTCGACAAAATGCCCGCGAATTTTCTCTACGCCGGCCTGATCCACGCCGTGTTCCCGCAGGCCAAAATCCTGCACATGCAACGCCACCCGTTCGATACGTGTCTGTCGATTTACTTTCAGAATTTTTCCGCGCTGCACCCGTACGCCGCCGATTTCGACGACCTGGTGCACTACTACGGCGAATATGTCCGCATCACCAATCACTGGCGGGCCGTGCTTCCGGCGACGACGTTGCTGGAAGTTCCCTATGAGGCGCTGATCGAGGATCAGGAGTACTGGACGCGGCGGATGCTGGAGTTTATCGGCCTGCCGTGGGATCCGCAGTGTCTTGATTTCCATCAGACGCAGCGTGTCATTATCACCGCCAGCCGCTGGCAGGTTCGCCAGAGGATCAACGCCGAATCGGTCGGGCGTTGGCGCAACTACGAGAAGCACGTGGCGCCGCTGCGGCGGCTGCTCGAGCTTGTTGCTACCGGGGGCTCGCCGGGTGCGGCGGGCTCACCGCCAGCTCGCCCAAGGTCTCCTTGAGAGGTCCCAGCCACGGCTCGAAGTTGCGCCACTGCGCGACGCCTTCCGTGTAGAGCGGCTGGCGCACCTGCTCGGAGCTCACGGTGGCCACTATGCGGCGGGTCTCGTGGAAGCGCAGGCACTGCTCCTCGAACGGCAGGCCGCAGTAATCGAGCAACCGACGCACTTCGCCCTCAAGATCCCGCACCACGTCCTCGTAGTCGACACGGTAAATGCGACCGGGCAGCACCGTGTCGAAGTGCGCCATGAGATTCACGTACTCGCGGTAGTAGCGACCAAGATCCTCGAGGCTGTAGGTGAACCACAGGCCTCTGTGGAAATGCTGCTTGAAGTTGGCAAAGCAACAGCCAAGCGCTGAGCGCCGCGCGTCGATGATGCGTGCATTCGGCAGCATGAGGTGAATGAGCCCCAGGTGCCTGAAGTTGCTGCCCATCTTGTCGATGAAGTGTGGGCGGCCGAGCAGACGATGCGCGCGCGTCTGCGCAAGATAGCGCTCCCCGAGCGCGGCGCACTGCTCGCGCGTCAGACGCGCGACGGAGTGCGGGTAGGTCGGGGGTTTGCCGGGTTCCTCGTCGCGGTCCCCGAGCTCCAGCGCAAACCCCAATACGTCCGTCAGCTCGCGCGTACCCTCCACTTGGGAATGACTGGCGAGCACCTGCTCGAGCAGCGTAGAGCCGGCGCGCGGCAGCCCGACGATGAAAATCGGGTCCGGCGACTGACAGCCCCAGCCGGCGCGCGCGGCGAAAAATTCCCGCGTGTAGAGCGCCCGCGTGCGTTGCACGAGGCGCGTGACGCTCTCGCCCTGGTAGTGAATAACGGCCCGCCGCAGCTCATTACCGCGGGCATAGTGCTCGAAGGAGGCGGCGAAGTCGCCCGCATCCTCCAGCGCCTTGCCGAGCGAGAACTCGAACTGCGCACGATCGTCGTGACGCAGCTCCGGGCGGGCGAGCTGGATTTGTATCGCTTCGAGGTCCGCTGCCGTGAAGCGAACAGTCTTAAGATTCGCCAGCGCCAGCCAGGCGTCCCCGGAGTCGGGCTTGATCGAGATGCACTCGCGGTAGGCCTCGATGGCCTCGCGCTGATGTCCCGCGGAGCGCAGCGTGTGGCCGTAGTTCAGCCACACCCGCTCATCGCGGGGGAATTCGCGCACCAGCGCTGCGAGGATCTGCGTGGCGCGCTCCGAGCGCCCCAGCAGGCTGTAGGCCGCCGCCTGCAGTATGCGGTAGGGCAGATTCTCGGGCTCAAAGGCCAGCAACCGCTCGAGCAGCGGCAGCATCGGCTCCGCCTTCAGTTGAGCGTGCAGGACCTGGGCGAGATCCAGGCGCGCGCGGCTGTAGCCGGGTGCCAGCCGCAGGCACTCCCCGAGCAACCGCTCGGCGGCTTGGTAGTCTTCGCGCGCGGCCGTAGCTTCGGCGAGCATGCGCAGCGCGACGACATCTTCGGGGGAGCGCGCGAGCACGCGCTTCAACAGCTCTTCGGCGGTGGTGAGCCTTTCGGTGGCGAGGGCGGCTGCGGCCTCGGTGAGGCGGGAGCCTTCGGGTGCGAGCCGCTCGAACCGTGCGTAGGCTGCATCGCACGCGGCGGTGTCGCCCCGCGCCGCGTGCAAGAGCGAAAGCTCGCGCCACGCTTCTGCAAGATCCGGCGCCAGCTCTACGGCCCGCTCGAGAGCCACCCGTGCTTCGGCGTCGCGTCCCAGGGCGCGCAGCGCGCGCCCGAGTTCGAGGCGGATCACGGGCGATTCGGGCTGTGCCGCGGCGAGTTCGGCGAACTCACGGGCGGCGGCCGGCGCGTCTCCAGCGGCGCGGTGTGCCGTACCGAGCAGCAGGAGCGCTGCTTGGTGCCCGGGCTGCGCGCGCAGAATCTGCGCGGCCGCGGCGGCGGCGGCGACCGGATCGCGCTCCAACAATGAGGCGGCGCGAATCAGCTTAAAATCCACTTCACCTGCCAGGGTCAACGCGCTCTCCAAGTCCTGATTGATCGCGCTAATATCGCGGCGCAAATTCGTCAAACCATAGGGGAAGCTCTTGAGCGACGTCAATGCCATGGCCGGCACCCCGGCCCCGGACAATGCCACGGTGCTGCGCATGATCCAGGCCTCCAAGGCGGCGGGCGCCGCCGGCCGCACGGGTGAGGCCGATCAGCTGCTCGCGCGCGTGGCAGAACTCGCGCCCGCCCATCCGGCGGTGCTCAACGAGCTGGGCCTGCGGATGTTGCAGCGGGGCGATGCCGCGCGCGCACGCGAGCTCTTCCAGCGGGCAACTCAGGCTGACCCCGGCCATCCGGCGTTGTGGTCGAACCTCGCCTCCAGCCTGCACGCGCTGAACCTGCCGACGGACGAATTCGACGCCCTGGAGCGGGCACTCGCGCTCGAGCCGCGCCACCTCGCTACGCTCCTGCAGAAGGGCGCGCTTCTTGAGGCCACAGGCGATCCGCGCAACGGCGCGCGTGCCTATCGCAACGCGCTGGCAACGCTGCCCCCCGGGGAGGCTCCGCCGCCGCCGACCTTGGCCGCCATGATTGAGCACGCGCGCGCCGCGATCGCCAAGGACGATGTCGCTCTGGCGAGCACAATCGAGACGCGTCTTGCTGCGATACGCGAGCGCCATGGCGGCGGACAGTACCGGCGCGTCGAGCACTGCATCGATCTGCTGACGGGTAGGCGCACACGCTACCTGCCGCAACCGATGTTTCTGTATTTCCCGGAGATTCCGGCGGTGGAGTTTTTCGACCGCGCCGACTTTCCGTGGCTGGATGCAATCGAGGCGGCCACGGATGAAATTCGCACGGAGCTGATGAACGTGCTCGTTTCCGATCGCGAGGGACTTGAGCCCTATATCACCTACCCCGAGGGCGCGCCGCTCAACCAGTGGAAGGAGCTCAACAAGTCGCGGCGCTGGAGTGCGTACTTCCTGTGGAACCAGTCGGTCCCGCAGCCGGCGCACCTGGCGCGCTGTCCGCGCACGGCGCAAGCGCTGAAGGGGGCGCCGCAGTGCGATGTGGTGGCACGGGGCCCGACCGCATTCTTCTCGATCCTCGATGCCGGCACCCGCATCCCGGCGCATACCGGCGTGACCAACACGCGACTTACCGTGCACCTGCCGCTCATCGTGCCACCGGGCTGCGGCTTTCGCGTCGGCGGCGAGACGCGCGAATGGGTGCCGGGCAAGGCGTGGGTGTTCGACGACACGATCGAGCATGAGGCCTGGAATCTATCGGACGTGCCGCGCGGGGTCCTGATCTTTGACATATGGAATCCCTTCCTCACCGCGGCGGAGCGCGACCTGGTCCGCGCCGTCACGGAGACCGTTGGCACGTACTACGGGGCTACCACGCAGGAAGCGCTGTGAGCTCCCGGCGAGCGAGGATCGCACACCCGCGCCTCGCCCTGCGGCTGCTGGGCGCGTTCGCGCTAACGGCAGCCCCGATCGCGGCCAGTGCGGCGCAATCTGCCGCAACCACACCACAGAGCACCCTGCAAGCCTGCGCGAGCATCGCCGCGGATACCGACCGGCTCGCCTGCTACGACCGACTCGCCGGGCGCGCTTTGCCCAGCGCCCCCGCGCAAGGGGCCCCGGCGCAGGCCGCGGGAGTGCCGCCAGCCGCGGCTGTGGCGCCAGCTGCGGCTGTGGCGCCAGCTGCGGCAGCGACACCGAGCGCCGTCGCCGCACCGCCTGTTGCCGGCACGGCCTCCGCGGCAGCGCCGGCCGCGCCTGCAACGCCACCGAAGGAGTCTTTCGGGCTCTATGAGGCCGAACATCCCAAGCCACCCCCGGCCGCGGCCGCCGCATCACTGGAGGCTCGCGTGATCGCACTGGGGAGCAGCCCGAGCGGCCGCATGACCGTGTCGCTCGAGGGTGGGGCCGTTTGGCAAATGGACGACTCAGACCCGCTACTCGCCGTCGGGGAGACCGTGACCATCACGCGCGCCGCGCTCGGGTCGTACCTCATGCACACTCCGAGCAAGCGCACGCACCGCGTGAGCCGGCTGCGCTGAAGAGGCGAAAAAAAACGGCGGGCTTTGCAGCCCGCCGTTTCTAACTTCAGCAGTCGCGCCTTAGAACTGCGCCGTGATGTGGGCGAACAGGTACCGCCCCATCGCGTCGTAGACTCCAGGGAAGGTGTTGCCGTTGCAGTTCGCGCCGGCGCCGTTCGGGGTGCTGGTGGAGCAGTCACCCCCGACAATGAGCGGCGGAACCTTGTCGGTGATGTTGTTCACACCCAGCTGCAGCCTGACATTCTTGTACACATTGAACGTGGCCGACAGATCAAAGTAGCTGTAGGCCGGGATGTGAGCCAGCGGCAGGTATGGGGTTCCCGCGAGGAACGAATTGTTGGACGTCTGCTCGGACTCGTTCGGACCGATATAACGCCACCGCAGGTTGACGTCGAGTCCGTCCCATGGCGTCGACCAGGTGGTGTTGAATATCGATTTCCATTTCGGGTTTCCGCCGCCGCAGGTGGCGCCGAAGAACCCGACGCAGTCGTACGAGCCCCCGTTGACCACCGGCGTGGTCACCAGCTCCTTGGTCTTCGTGCCCTGCAGCGAGAACAACAACGAACCCAGTCCGGTGAGGGACACGCGGTACGTGCCCTGAACGTCGATGCCCTGGGTCCTCAGCTGGCCCAGGTTCTGATTGAGATCGGTCACGTACCCGAGCTGGGTTCTCCACAACGACCCCGTGGCGTCGCGGTGGATATCGTCGCAGAAAGTTCCCTCCGCGATACAGTCATTGATGATGGTATTGCCACCGATGGCGCCGATCACGTTGTCGATCTTGATGTTGAAGTAGTCGACCGACCAGGTGAAGTTCGGGAGAAAGCGCGGCGTGACTATCCAGCCGATCGTGTACGAATCGGCTTCCTCGGGTTGCAGGTTCGGATTTCCGCCGAGCAGGCCGTTGTACTGGGCGGCCGAGTTCGGAAGGATGTTGCCGAACTGGCCGGGTTTCACACCGGTCGCTTCGCACTGCGCGAGCGTCACGCCGTTGGTGAGCGTGGTAGCGTTCGCCTTCGGCGCGGCGCACGGATCCACCGAGCCATCCAGGCCCACTGCCTGCGGGATATACAGCTCGCCGATGTTCGGTGCACGCACGGCGCGCTGGTAGCCGCCACGGAAGCGAATGTCGCGTATCGGCGCCCACTCAAGGCCCGCCTTGTACGTGTTGGTATCAAAGCCCTCGCTGTACTTGGAGTAGCGGTAGCCGCCATCGAACGAAAGATCCTCGGCGAAGGGCAGGTGCTGGGCGATCGGCAAGCGGACTTCTGTGAACACTTCTTTCACGGTGAAACCGCCGCTGACGGGTGTCGTCGGGCCGCCGCTACCGGCCGCGGAGCCCTGCTGGCTCAGGTAGTCCGGCAGGAAACTCGAGGACTCCTGGCGCCATTCCGCACCGACGTTGACCTGCAGCCCCGAATCGGCCCAGGGGAGCTTCGCGCCGTACTTGCCCAGGTCACCGGTGACCGAGGCGTTCGCGACGTACTCCTCGGTGGTCGCGTTCGCAATCAGCGGGACGGACAGGAAGGCGAGTGCCGCGGGCGTTACGCCGTTTGGCACCCAGATATTCCACGGTGCGCAGGCGGTATTAGGGGTGAATCCCGTACCCTGGCCTACCAGGGGCCCGTTATTCACCGGCGATGAGGGTCCACCGCAGACCTTCGTTCCCCCGGGTCCCGGCAGCACATTCAGCGACTGGTCGATCGCGTTGTTACTGAGGTAGTTCTCGTTACTTTGCTGGCTGTCCACCTGGCCGTGCTGGGCGTAAACATTGTACGTCCAGGCATTCTGCGGATCCGCAAAGTCGCCCTTCATGCCGACCACTTCGCGTGCGGCGTCGTTGGTGAAGGCAGAGATGCGATCGCCACCCTCGACGTTGCGGCGCCCGATGACCATGTTAAGACCGGGATAATTCACCCCGTTGTAGGTCTCGAACGGATTGCCCTGCGCGGCAAGGTTTGCCGTGGTGCACAGCGTTGCGCGCTCCTGCGCCGTCAGAAGCGGATCGGCGCATGGAACGAACGAATTTTGGAAGAAGTTGCCGCTCGGGGCGATCTGGGCGTCCTGCTCATTCCTCATGTACATGACGTTCATGTACACGTTGATGTGCGAATTGATGTCGTAGTTGATGAACGTACCGGCCGTCCAGCGCGTATTGGGCGTCTGGTAGTAGTTCAGCGGACCGTAGTTGTAGTCGTCGGTGGCGCCGGCGAGGGGCCGGAACTGGCCCGTCAGGCCGTCCACCGTATGGTGGATGAAGCTATGGCCGCTGGCGGTCGAGGCGTAGAAATGCCCGCCCGCGCCATTCTTCGCGGCTGTCCCGGAGCCGGTGCACGCCAATGTCGAGGCACTTGCGGGTGCAAGCGTACAGGCGCTGTAGTCGTATTTGCTCTGCAGCGCGGCGCCCTGATTGTCATAGGTGATGTAGGCGGTGGCGTTGCCTTTGTTGTCGTCAAAGTTCGAGCCCATGAGGACGGAGGCATTCTTACCGAACGCCGAGTTGACATTCCCGCTCGGCAGCTGATCCCCGGCGGCGGTGACGAGCGAGTTCACACCTGCTTGGTTGTCGTTGTCGTGCTGTTGGAAGTGGTAGCCCGCATCGACCTTGATGCCCTCGAAATGCGTGTTGAGAATGAAGTTGACCACGCCCGCGACCGCGTCCGCGCCATACACGGCTGAGGCGCCGCCGGTGAGCACCTCGACGCGCTCGATGAGGGCGGCGGGGACCTGGTTGATGTCTGAGAAGTTGCGTCCGGTGCCGTTACCCGGACCCAGGCGCAGGCCATCCACCAGCACCAGTGTGCGCTGCGGTCCCAGGCCGCGCAGGTCCACCGTCGCCGTGCCATCCGCGCCATTCGACGTGGTGGAGTTCATGGCCGCGAAGACCTGGGGCAGATTGTTGAGGACGTCCTCAACGCGAGTCAGACCGGTCGCCTGGATGTCGGTGGCCGACACCGTCGTGATCGGACTGATCGAGAGCTCGTTCGGCGTCTGTAGACGTGACCCAGTAACCACTACCTCTTCCACGGGCGCGGCTGTGGTCGCGGGCGCCGGGGCTTCCTGGGCATGGAGCGCGGAGACCCCGGCTGCGGCCGTAACCGTAGCCAGCGCGAAGCGCACCGCCTGTTGCAAGCTGCGACTGTTCGCCATGTGTTTATTCCTCTGCAATGATTCGCGAATTTATAATGGGCATCAGTCTCGGCGCCCCACCCATTCCCTTAAGCCGAATCCATCCGTTGGGGTCGCCGATCGACTTGGGGCGGCATTATTAGCACGCTGTTGCGGTGTTGCCAACCTGCCCCACTTCGCCGGCGACGTTCACACTGGCCTTAAAGCGCTCGCAGAAGCGTGGGGTGCACCCATGTTGCGGGTTCGCAACAAGCCTTGGGCGTGCCCGACCGGCCAAATCATATGAGGACGCCGGCGGTTTCGGGGCCGCCGCGGGGCGTTTCAGCCGAACCAGCAGTTCGTAGCCACGGTGATGCGGGCGTCCCGGCCGTAGAACGGGGAGACTTCGTGGAAAGCGAAGGAGGGAAAGACGATCACCTGACCTTCCTCGAGCCGCACTTCGCGGCAGCCGAGGGCAAAGGGGCTCCGCAGACGGTGGTTGGCGGCATCGCGATAAGCATCGGCCCCGGGCCGGGTGTCCATAAAACGCAAAATCCCGCTTTCCGGCTGATCCGCGCAGCGCTCGCCCGCCCGCACGCAATACACCGCTGACCAGGAGGCCAGGGGGTGATTGTGGGCGACGAAGGAGCCGGCGTAGCGCGTCACGTGAAACCAGGTGTGATTGTGGATCTGGAGCCGGGCCAGCTCCGCAGGCGTGAGCTCAGAGGCTTGCAGGACGGTCTGTGCGACGCAGTTGAGCACGAAGGTGCGCAGTTCCTGAACGCAGCGTTCGGGCCAGAGGAAGAGGTTGAAGCGGCTCTCGAACATCTCCTGCTGCGGGGTGTGCGTGGGGGTTGGATTGCGGTATTCATCGGTCTGGCGGGCGAGGAAGAGCGCCTCGAGCTGGCGGTTGAGCCCCTCGCAGTCCGCCAGCCGCGCCTCGCCGAAGGGCACGGCAAACGCGGAAGTGATGTGGATCGTCGGGTTCACCAGGGTGGCATCGCGCTCTGCCCGGCATGCGCAAAGCGCAGCCGCGCCATGACGAGCAGCAGGTCCGCCGCGGCGCGATTCAGGGCGACTTCGTGCAAAATTGAGGCGGGAAAGACCGCCATCTGGCCGGCCACAGGCGCCCACCCATGATGGCTACCGCTGAAGGGGGGCCGCAGGCGCCAGTTCGCGGCGTCCATGAACATTCTCGCGTCGCGAGTCGCGTAGAGGCGCAGGACTCCGCTGTCAGCCCGGGCAGGCACCGGCGGAGGTGCGGCCACGCAGTAGAGGGCGTACCAGGAGGCCATGGGGGCGGTGGCGGCCGGGAGGCTCCCATCGGGGCGCACAATGGCAAAGCGGGCGCGCGCTTGCACCCGCAAGGCGTCGAACTCTGCGTCCGTGTAGAGGTTCGCGGCCCGTACCGCGGCACAGATCCCGCCGAGCATCTGCCGCCTCAAGTGCCCGACCGCTTCATCCGGCCACTCGAAGAGCTCCTCGCGGCTGCGGAAACACAGCGGGTCCGGGCGTACCGCCCGGTCGCGGTATGCCTCCGTGGCGCGGCTCAGGAACAGGGACGCCAGGGCCGCGTTGAGCTCGGCCGCGCTGAGCGACACGACGACGAAGGGCGTCGCGAAGATAGGCACCAGGGTCGGGGCAGGAGTCGTCACCAGCAGCCTTTACGGGTGCGCGCCCTCGCGCCTTCGCCCGCGCGGTAAGGCGCGTCCTGCGCAGCGCGGATCAAGCGCCGCGCCCAGCGGCCGGCCGCTGGCGGTCTTCTGCACACTCCCACAGCGCTGTCGGCGTGCCGCCTGCTGCTCAGCCGAGCACTATCTCGACCACATGCGCAGAAGGTTCGCACTCACGTATTCAAGCTGCGTGCGGTTGTGCCAGTCCATCTTCAGGCCCTCAAGCGCCCGCACCTCATTGAGGGTGTACAGAAGCTCGCGTTGCATCTCGTCCGGTATCTGGCTCTCGATGAAGGTGATCATGACGAGGCGTACGCCGGCGCTCACGGGCCTCACCTGATGCACGTGGGTGGAGGGGTAGAACACGGCGGACCCGGCGTTACCCTTGATCCGCGTGACTTCCGTACCCAGGTGAATCAGCAGCTCCCCGCCCTCGTAATCGGCAGGGTTCGCGATGAACATCGTGCAGGAAACATCCGAGCGCAGCGGTTGCGGACCTACGGGCAGGAATGCCGCGTCGGCGTGCGCGCCGTACTTCATGCCGACGTCGTAGCGCAATAATGTCGGTACGGCGACTCGCTGTGGAAAGACGAAATTCTTCGCCTCTTCGCTGCGCTGCAGTGCCGCCAGCGCGATCTGCGCAGCCTTGCGCGCCATCGGGTCAGTGTTGTCGCCGATGACGTTATCCTTGGCGAGGTTGTGGGGGTTGGAGAGTTTGCCGTCAATGAACTTTGCCTGACGGGCGATCTCGGCAATAGCCTGCACCTCCGCGGCAGCGAGAAAGTTCTCTAGTTGCAGGAACATGGCCAGTCCATCAGGGCCTTCAGTGGGGGCCAGTATAGACGTGCCAGCTGTGGCGGAGGAGCGCTGCCGCGCGCGCCTCGGTGCCGCCGCGGCTGCGCCGCGGCCGAAGCGCACCCCAGTCTCGCCCGCGCTGGCGAAGATTCAGTGCTCAGTCCCCCTCGTGCACCCACAGCTCCACGTCTGCGCAGCCCTGCACCGCGCGCCAGGCCACGAGGGCACGGTCCTGCTGGGTGAGCGAGCGCCCGGCCGCCGCCTTGTCCGCGCCGGCCACCACGAACACCGGCTCGCGCACGCTGGCGAGCAGATCCGGCGTGACGCTCACGGCCGCCATGCCATCGGGCCGCTGCACCGGCAGCGCGTAGCGGCCGCGGGCGCGTTCGAGGTCCTGCGCGCTAAAGAGCGAGGCGGTGTGGCCGTCGGCGCCGAGCCCGAGCAGACCCAGTCCGATGCGCACGCCCGAACTCAGTAGCGTCGTGAGCTCGCGCTCATAGCGTGCGGCCGCCTCATCCAGCGGCACGTCGGTGTGCACGCGCAGCAGAGCTTCCTCGGGGAGCGCCAACACATCCAGCAGCGGTTTGCATTGGTAGTAGTTGCTCGCGGCGGAATCGGCGGGCACGTAGCGCTCATCGGTGAACAGCACGTGCAGACGATCATCATGCCGCAGCGGCTGCTGCGCGAGCGCACGGTAAGCAGGCAGCGGCGTAGTACCACCGGAGAGCATCACGGCCGAGGCGCACGGGGCCGCGAGCGCGCGCGCCAGGCGCTCGGCGAGGGCCGCATCGAGGGTGCTGCGGGAGCCGAAAACGCGGGTGGTGAGTGTCGTCATGGCGGCCGCGGGCGCTCCCCGACCTGGGCGCGTACTTCAAAGCTGCGTTCGCCGCGCAGGCCGCGCAGGCCGCGCAGCACGACCGTGGTGCCGGGCTTGTGACTGGCGATGCGTCCGAGGGCGTCCTGGGCGCTGTGCGGCTCGCTGCCGTCAATCGCGGTCAGCATATCCCCGGGCTGCAGGCCGGCCTGTTGTGCGGGGCTATTGACGTAGAGATTGCCGATCACGACACCGGAGTGGGGCAAGCCGAGCTGCCGCGCCTGCTCATCCGATAGATCCTCCGGCACGATCCCGATCCAGCCGCGGATCACGCGCCCGTGCGCAATAATCTCGCTCAGGACCCCGCGCACCATATTCACCGGGATCGCAAAGCCGATGCCTTCGACGCCGATGTTCTTGGCGACGATCGCGGTGTTGATGCCCACCAGTGCGCCGCTCGCATCCACCAGCGCGCCCCCGGAGTTGCCGAAGTTGATCGGCGCGTCTGTCTGAATAAAGTCCTCGAGCGGGGCGATCCCGAGCTGCTGGCGGCTGGTGGCGCTCACGATGCCATGCGTCACCGTCTGCGACAGGCCCACCGGGTTACCGATCGCCAGTACCACATCGCCCACGCGCAGCTGATCGGAGCGACCAAAGACGGCGACCGGCAGCGGCGACAGATCGATCTGCAGTACGGCGAGGTCCGTGTCCGGGTCGCGTCCGACGATGTGCGCATCCGCCACGCGTCCGTCGGCGAGCTGCACGCGGATCGAGTCGGCGTTGGCGATGACGTGGTGATTGGTGACGATGTGCCCGCTCTCATCGACAATCACCCCTGATCCGAGGCTGCGTTCGATCCGTTGCCGGTAGCGCGGTATGTAGTCCCCGAACAGCTCCCCGAGCGAGGGGGCCACGCGCTCGGTCACCACCCGCGCCGCGTAGACATTCACCACCGACGGCGCGCCGCGCTGCACGGCTGCGGCGTAGCTGACTTGCGCCGGCACCAGGGGGACGGCCGGTGGCAGCGGCAGAGCCGGGGAGGGCAGGCCGCTCGCGCCGCGGATCAGCTCCGGGCGCGCGGCCACGATCAGGAAGGCGAGGGCGAGGCCCCCGACCACTGATCCGGCGATGAAAATCAGTCCGCGCCCGAGGCGGTTCAGCATCGTTGAGCTCCGGGAAACCCGCTGTGGCGCGCGCTCGCGCGCGCCCGGAAGGGGGTGTTCGTTTGTGTATAATGCGCCGCCCCCCGCAAGGTATGAAATCGCGCGTGCACCCGGCAGCGTGCGTACGGCGGCGAGAGCGCGAACCGAAGGGCGGCGGCGGGTGTGTTAAAGCGGGAGACGGTTGGATGGCGGATCACGCAGTCGTCGCCGACGATGAAGCAGTCGACTTAAGCCGGCGCAAGTTTCTTACCCGGGCGACCATTGCCACCGGGGCGGTTGGTGCGGCATTCGCCGCCGTGCCCTTCATCGAGTCCTGGCAGCCCTCCGAGCGCGCCCGCGCCCAGGGGGTGCCGGCGGAGCTGGACCTCTCCAAGCTCGAGCCCGGCCAGATGGCCATCACGATCTGGCGCAAGCAGCCGATCTACGTCGTGCGTCGCACCCCTGACATGGTGCAGCGTATCTCCGGTCACGATGCCGACCTGAAGGATCCGCAGTCGAAGGATTCGACCCAGCCGCCGTATGCCACCAATACGCAGCGCTCGCGCACCCCCGAGATCCTCGTGCTGGTCGGTATTTGCACCCACCTCGGATGCCTGCCCAAACAGCGCTTCAGTGCCGGGGAGCTCTACCCGAGCTGGCCGGGTGGATTCTTCTGCCCGTGCCACGGCTCGCGCTTTGATCTGGCCGGACGGGTATTTGATGGCTCCCCGGCATCCATCAACCTGCGCGTCCCCCCGTACTCGTATCCGAAGCCCACGACCCTCCTGGTCGGCGCTGATGAGAAAGGAAGCGCCTGATGGCCGTTAAGAGCGCGAGCGGCGCGCCCGCGACGCTGCCCCCGGACGCGCCGGCGAGAAAGCGTCTGTGGGGCTGGATCAACAAGCGCCTGCCGGTCGATGCGTTCATTGAATCCCAGATGACCGGTTACTACGCGCCCAAGAACTTCAACATCTGGTACTTCTTCGGCTCCATCGCTCTCGTCGTCCTGGTGCTGCAGCTGGTCACGGGCATCATGCTCACCATGTTCTATAAGGTGGGCGAGACGACCTCGTTCGACTCGGTCGAATACATCATGCGAGAGGTCAACTACGGCTGGCTGCTCCGCTATCTGCACTCGACTGGCGCCTCGGCGTTCTTCATCGTCGTCTACCTGCACATGTTCCGCGCCTTCCTGTACGGCTCCTATAAGAAGCCGCGCGAACTGCTGTGGCTGTTCGGCATGGCGGTGTATCTCGCGCTCATGGCCGAGGCGTTCATGGGTTATGTGCTGCCCTGGGGCAACATGTCCTTCTGGGGCGCGCAGGTGATCGTCAATCTCTTCGGCACCATTCCGGGCATTGGCCCGGGGCTGGTGGAGTGGATCCGCGGCGATTACGGCATCGCGGACGCGACGCTGACTCGCTTCTTTGCGCTACACGTCGCCTTCCTGCCCCTCGCGCTGCTGCTGCTCGTGGTGCTGCATCTGGTGGCGCTGCACGAGAGCGGCTCGAACAACCCCGACGGCATCGAAATCCACGACAAGGTGGGTCCGGACGGTAAGCCGCTCGATGGCATTCCCTTCCACCCGTATTACAGCGTGAAGGATATCGTCGGCATCGCAGTCTTCTTCGTGCTGTTCGCGATCGTGGTGTTCTTCGTGCCGAACCTGGGCGGCCTGTTCCTCGAAGCCCCGAATTTCGAGCCGGCCAATCCGCTCTCGACGCCCGAGCACATCGCGCCGGTGTGGTACTTCACGCCCTTCTACGCGATTTTGCGTGCGGTGCCGGATCAGCGCATGGGGGCCCTGCTCATGCTGCTCGCCGTGGTGTCGTTTCTCTTCATGCCGTGGCTCGATCGCTCACCGGTGAAGTCGATGCGCTATCGCGGCTGGATATCGCGCACCGCGCTCGCCTTGTTCGCGCTGTCCTTCGTAGCGCTCGGCTTTCTCGGACTGCAGCCGGCGGAAGGGCTGTATGTGGTGCTGGCGCGCATCTTCGCGGTCATCTACTTCGCCTTTTTCTGGCTGATGCCCATCTACACGAAACTTGATCCGGTCAAGCCCGTGCCTGAAAGAGTGGTCTACCATGCGCACTGACATGCGGGCCGCCGCACACTGCGCACTCGGCGTCATGCTGTTGTCGCTCACCGGTCTGATGGCCGGCAGCGCGCGCGCGGCGGAGGCTGACGCTGGCGCCGCCGAGGAGGCCGCCGCGGCCGCCCGCGACTGGCAGCACTGGCATGTGAACGTGGACGTCACGGACATGCCCTCCGTGCAGCGCGGCGCGCGCAACTTCGTCAGTTACTGCCTGGGCTGCCATTCGCTCAAGTACGAGCGCTGGTCGCGCCTCGGTCAGGATCTTGCGATCCCGGCGAATCTGCTGCAGAAGGAGCTGATCCCGCCGGGCGACAACTCGACGCAGTACATTCTCACCACCATGCCGGCTTCGGATGCCGAAGCCTGGTTCGGCAAGACCCCGCCGGATCTGTCGCTCATGGCGCGCGCGCGCGGCACGGACTACCTGTACCAGTTCCTCAAGACCTTCTACGTCGACCCGACGCACCCGACCGGCGTCAACAACCTGCGTTTGCCGACCACGGCCATGCCGCACGTACTCTCCGAGCTCGAGGGCTTAAAGGGCGCGGTGTTCAAGGACGTGACCAAGAGCGTCGACGGCCAGGTGACGCATGAGCAGCTGTTCGATCACTTCGAGCCGATCGCTGCGGGGCGGCTGACGGCGGCCGAGTACGATGGTTTCGTGCGCGACACGGTGAACTTCCTCGACTACGTCGGCGAGCCGACCCAGGCGGCGCGGCGTGCGCTTGGCGTGTGGGTCGTGCTGTTCTTGCTCGTGTTCACCTGGCTTGCTTGGCTCATGAAGCGTGATTACTGGAAAGACGTGCACTGACCGTGCGGGGCGCAGCAAGCGTCCGGCGGCTTTGTTGGCACGGGTCGCAGGAGCGGAAAGTTGTCGAGCAGACGATCCATCATGACGCTGTTCTCTGCACCGAGTGACCCGTGGAGTCATCGCACGCGGATCGTGCTCGCGGAGAAAGGCATCAGCATCGACATCGTGAGCGTCGAGCCGGGCCGCTTTCCGGAGGACCTGCTCGACCTGAACCCGTATCACAGCGTGCCGACCCTGGTTGATCGGGATCTCGTACTTTACGATTCGCGCGTCATCATCGAGTACCTCGATGAGCGCTTTCCGCACCCCCCGCTCATGCCGGTCGATCCGGTGACGCGCGCGCAGTTTCGCCTCGCCCTCTATCGCATCGAGCGCGACTGGTACAGCGTCGCGCGCCAGATCGATCTGGAACCGGACAAGAAGCAGACGGTCAAGCTAAAGAAGATCCTGCGCGACACGATCCTGCAAAGCACGGACCTGTTCAAGGTCAAGCCTTACTTCCTCTCGGACGAGTTCTCGCTGGTGGATGCAACGATTGCCCCGATGCTGTGGCGGCTGCCTTACTATGAGATCGACCTGCCGCCGCAGGCACAGGCGATCGAAAAATACGCGCAGCTGGTGTTTGCGCGTCCGGCGTTTCGTGAGGGGCTTTCCGAGCGGGAACAGGAAATGCGACTCTTATAGTCGGTTTGCCGCAAGAGCCATGAGCCAGCTGCTGCCCAAGCGCCCTTACCTGCTGCGTGCCATGCACCAATGGATCACCGACTGCGGCAACACCCCGCACGTGATCGTGGATGCGGGACGCGAAGGCGCCGAAGTGCCGCGCGCCTATGTCAAGGACGGCAAGATCGTGCTGAACCTCAGCGAAGGGGCGACGCAGCGCCTGCGGCTGGGGGCGGATCTGGTGGAATTCGACGCCCGCTTTGCCGGCGTTATCCACCACGTGCGCTTCCCGGTGAGCGCCGTGCTCGGCATCTACGCGCGCGAGACCGGCGAGGGCATGGTGTTCTCCGAGCAGGACCTGGGCCCGCAGCCGCCTACGCATCCGCCGCAAACAGAAGAGGGCGGCTCGCGCCGCCCTCAGCTGAAAGTCGTGAAGTAGCCTCTTGAGCGTTAGCTGCACCGGCGGCGGCGCGCCAACCCGAGGCCCAGGAAGCCCAGTCCAAACAGCGCCAGCGTACCGGGCTCGGGCACACCCGTGCTGCCGCCCCCGCCGCTGGTGGAGCCGCTGAACGGATCCACCGTGCCGGTGAAGCTCCCCGATCCGGTAAAGGTCAGGCCGGTGACGAAGGCGTTCGTGTCCTGCGGGGTGACGCCCGTGACGCCGCTGACGTCGAAGCAGGACACGCCGGCGGCGGCGAAGCTGTAGGTCTGGCCGCCGGCGATCGTGCCGAGGCTGGTGCCGTTACACAGCGAGAGTGCATACGAGTTGCTGGCGTCCAGACCGATCGGCAGCACCACGCTCGCGAAGTTCGGATTACCGGTCCCAGTCTGATACTGGTACGCGCCCGCGACCATGGGGCCCAGGTACGTGACCGAGCCGTTGACCCCCGAGATGTCGAAGGAGTACGCACCGCCGTGGCTGCTGCTCGGGGAGTTGGCCGGCGTGGCGATGAAGCCGTTCGAGTTGACGCCACCGTCCGGGGTGGTGACGTAATAGACGCCTGCGATCTGACCGGAGCTGCTGATCGCTTCGCCGTAGGTGCCGGCGAGTGCGTTCGGATCACTCAGCAGCTGGAAGTGACCTAACGTGCCGGCGAACGCGTCGGTGTTCCCGTTGGCGAGCTGCACGAATCCGGTGATCACCCCCGCGTCATTGATGCCGCGGGCCTGGGTGGAATCGCCGGACACCTGGAACGTGCTGTAGCTGCTGCTGCCCTGGTTGTACACATACCCGGAGAAGAACTGATTCGAGGCGGTGGCCGGGTTGTTGGCCGCCAGTAAGGTGCTGCCCACAATCTGACCGCTCGCCGTGATGCCCTGCGCGGGTGTGAAGTTCGCCGGGCTGGTCTGCGCGTACGGCACGACCGGCGACACGCTGCCGGGCGGATAGATCGCCGTGAACGCGCCGTTGGCCGGGTTGTAGAGAAAGCCCCCGCTCACGTTGTCGTAACCGGTGACGAGCCCGGAGGAGGAGATCCCCCGCGCGATCGTCTCGCTGGCCCCCGGGTAGCTGAAGAACGTGTAGGTACCGTTTTGCAGGATGAACGCTTGTTGGATCGTGCCGTTGGGGTTGGCGTTCGTGCAGTTGCAGCCGGCCCCCACCGCCACTCCGCTGTTGTTTAGGCCGTACGCGGCCACATTATTGAAGTACGGGCTTGAGGCGGGCGGATTTGGCAGCGGCGTGAGGCCGCTCGTAGGGTTGTAAAGAAACTGGCCGCTGTTGGCGTCGAGGATCGCCTGGCCGGAATCATTCAGGCTTGTCAAAAAGGAGCCGGGTTGGCCCGGCACATCGACCGTGTCGTAGACATAGGTGACTTGGGCGTGGGCGGGCAAGGCGATCGCCGCGATTGTCGCGGCAATGCCGCCGCGTAACGCCCCGAGCGTTGATCTCTTCATGTTAGGTCCCCTGCAACTTGTACTTGGTTATTGGGCAGGCCTGTGCGGGTGAACCCGCACAGTCGTTGCAGTCAGAATAGTCCTACATACAGCGTCAGTACAAATCTGCGCTGTTAGTTTTTTGTGTTGCGACGCGGCAAGTTAGAAAGAGTCGGCCTGTAAGCCGGGTTCTGTCGAGGGCAATCATTCCTCTGGGATCCGCGTCACCGCGAACCTCTAGCGGCCTACCCGGAAGCGCGCGCGGATCGGCGCTGTCCCCACACCGTTAGGTGCCGGACGGCTTCCCTATTTGGCCTTGCTCCAGGTGGGGTTTACCGTGCCGTCGCGTGTTGCCACCGACGCGGTGCGCTCTTACCGCACCGTTTCACCCTTGCCGGTCCGTTGAAGGACTTAGGCGGTCTGCTCTCTGTTGCACTTTCCGTGGGCTCGCGCCCCCCAGGCGTTACCTGGCACCCGATCCGCCGGAGCCCGGACTTTCCTCCACCCCAGGCTTGCACCCGAAGCAGCGACTGCCCGGCCGACTCTGGGTGCGCACGATACGGGCCTGCGCCGTGAAGTCAATCGCCGCGGCGCCGAGCGGCTTTGCCGGTGGCCTAGGGACCTGCGCTCCCCTCATCCGCCGTCTTGCGCGTGGCGAGGGCGTAGGCGGCCGCGCGGGAGGCCCCGGTCAGTTGCGCAGCCAGCGCCGCCGCGCGCCCCGGGGGCAGCTCTTTAAGAAGAAGGTCCACGATGCGCCGCAATTCGGCCGGGTCTGCCTGCTGCACGTCCGCCGGCGCGGCACCATGGACGACGAGCGTGATCTCCCCGCGCGCGAAATTCTCATCCGCCTGTGCGCGCGCGACCAGTTGTGTGAGCGTGCCGCGGTAGAGGCTCTCGTGCGCCTTGGTGAGCTCGCGTGCCACCACCGCCTCGCGCTGCGCGCCGAACTCTGCGGCCATGGCGGTGAGGGTCGCGAGGATGCGGTGCGGGGCTTCGAAGAAGACGAGCGTGCGCTCCTCGTGCGCGAGGGCGGCGAGGGCGGCACGCCGTTCGCCGGCTCGCGCGGGCAGGAAACCCTCGAAGCAGAAGCGCTGCGCGGGCAGGCCCGCGGCGGCGAGCGCAGTGGTGATCGCCGAGGGCCCGGGGATCGCCTGCACGGTGAAGCCGGCGCGCGTGGCCGCCCGCACCAGTTCGAAGCCCGGATCGGACAACAGCGGCGTGCCGGCATCACTCACCAGGGCGACGGTTTCACCGCCCTCCAGACGCGCGAGCAGCTGCGGCACGCGCTGTGCCTCGTTATGTTCGTAGAGCGAGACGAGTGGCCGCACGATACCCGCGGACTTAAAGAGCACCAGTGTACGGCGCGTGTCTTCCGCGGCAATGACATCAGCATCGCGCAGCACCTGCTGCGCGCGCGGACTTAAGTCCGCAAGATTACCGATCGGGGTGGCTACGACTTGCAGCGTGCCGCGCACCTTGGTCACACTAGCCCCTGACCTCATGCCGCTGAGGGAACTGCGGCTTCACCAACCATCCTGCACGCCCCCGAGAGGCCCTTCAACCGATGCTCCCCGTACGCCGGCTCGTTTGTCTGCTGCTGGTCTTCGCTTTAGCGGGCTGTCCGAGTCTCACCGAACGCGCCGGCTTGCCGCCCTCGGTGGATCGGGCCGAGCAACTCGAGCAGGCCGGTGATCTGAGCGGCGCGGCGCGCGTGTATGAGGCGCTCGCCACCCACAACAGTGGCAGCGATCGCAGCGCGTTTGCGCTGCACGCGGCGCGTGATTACCTTGATGCACAGCACGCCGAAGATGCCGCCCGTGCGCTGGCGCTCGCCGAGGAACCGTTGTCGGCCGAACAGAGCACCGAGCGCTCACTCCTTAACGTGCAGCTCGCCCTCGAGCGCGGCCGGCGCGAGGAAGCGGCGCGCGAGCTCGCGGCTATTCCTGAGCCGCACGCCGCTCCCTTGGCGGCGCGTTACCGCCAGCTCAAGGCGAGTGTGGCGGAAGGCGCGGTGCATCGCGCGCCCGCCGCCCCGACGCGGGCGGCGGCGGCGGAAAGCGGGCCGCACATCGCGCTCTTGTTGCCGATCACCGGCCGCGCGGCCGGTGCGGCCACCAGCGTGCGCGATGGTTTCATGAGCGCCTATTACCAGGCGCCGGCCGCGGAGCGCCCGCGCGTGCGCATTTACGACACCGGCACCGTGAGCATCGCCGATGCGCTCACCCAGGCGCGCGAACAGGGCGCGGATTTCATCGTTGGGCCGCTGACGCGCGAGGAGGTGACGGCGGCGGCGGACTATACGGGCGTGCACGCGCCCATTCTGGCGCTGAATTTTCTGCCGCCGGAGAAAGTGGCGCCCGCGGAGTTTTATCAGTTCGCGCTCTCGCCCGAGGATGAGGCGCGACTGGCCGCGCGGCGTGTTCTCGAGGATCACCACAAGCGCGGCGTCGCGCTGGTGCCCTCCAATGAGTGGGGCACGCGCGTGCTCGCCGCGTTCAAGCAGGAGCTGATCGCGGGCGGCGGTGATCTTATGACCACCGCGCCGATCGATGTGGCACGCACTGACTACTCCGCCTCCATCACAGAGGTGCTGCGCATCAACGAGAGTACCGCGCGCTACAAGCGCCTCGAGTCGGTGCTCGGCACTAAGCTGCAGTTCGAGCCGCGCCGGCGTGCGGACGTCGAGTTCATCTTTGCGCCCGCGCCCGCGTCCACTGAACGGCTGCTGCGGCCGCAGCTGCGTTTCCACTACGCCGGTGACATTCCGACCTACGCGACTTCGGATGCCTTCGAGCCTGATACGCGCGCCAATGAGGATCTCGACGGGCTCATGTTTCCGGACATGCCCTGGATTCTGGGCGGTGACCTTGCCGATGCGGTACACGCCGCGACGCGCGACGCGTGGCCGAGCGGCGGTCCGTACCGCGGGCGCCTGTTCGCTTTTGGTTTCGATGCCTTTCGTCTGGCACAGTCGCTGCCGCACCGCGGCGTCGCCGGCAGCATCAACATCGAGGGCCTCACCGGGCGGCTGAGTCTGGATGCCGACCGTCGCGTGCGGCGTGAGCTTGGCTGGGCACAGGTGCACAACGGTGAGCTGCGTCTGCTGCCGGCGGCCGCGCAATAAGCGCCGTGCGGGCAATGTCTAACACCTAACATCTAACATCAAACGCCGGCACGCGCCGGCAACGCGTGCCACGCATCGCAGCTTCGGCGGCGGCCCGCAAAACCCGCCCCCGCCCCGCACCGCAGCACCTTAGGGTTGAGCCCCCGGCGGGCCTCTCGGACGTCCCACGTGCCCGCCTCTCGGGGCTCCCCGCCGCACCGGCAGCGCTTTTTGCCCGACAGGGGCCGATGGGATCAACCACTGTATAAAGTTCGCCGGGCAAGCCGCTGATTGCTAAGAATGAAAGCGCCGCGATGATGAGCCGACACTGTTCATTTCCACATAAGTCTTTGTGAATGCGACGGATTTCTCAGTATTTCAATTGACATAGTTCGCCCCCGATTCCTATAGTGGCGGCCAGTGGGAGAAAGTGGGGGGAAATGGGCGATAACTCGCCTCATGGGTCATGTTTCGCGGTGCAACAAAAATCACCCTGGACGACAAGGGGCGGATGGTTATGCCCAACCGCTATCGGGAGCAGATCAACGAGCTCGCCCAGGGGAAATTGGTCGTCACCGTCGACCGCGACCAGTGCCTCCTCATCTATCCCCTGCCCGAGTGGGAGCTGATCGAACGCAAGCTGATGGGACTGCCGAGCCTGAACGCGACCGCGCGTCGGCTGCAGCGCCTGATGGTCGGCCACGCGACTGATCTGCCCCTCGACGGGCACGGCAGGGTCCTGCTGCCGCCCGAACTGCGCGAATTCGCCCAGCTCGGTCGGCACGGAATGCTGATCGGCCAGGGTAATCGCTTTGAGCTGTGGGACGAGGCGCGCTGGAACGAGCGGCGCGACCTGTGGCTGAAGAACGAAGAAGCCGCTACCGATCTGCCCTCCGAGCTCGAATCGCTGTCGATTTAGGTGTTTTTCGCAACGAGCTGAGCTGGGCCAAAGCCCATGGCAAGAGCACTCATGGGGGCGGGGGCGGACCGCTTCGCGCGTGGATGAGCACACACCGGTGCTCGCCGCTGAGGCACTCGCAGGGCTGGCCCTGGAAGCGGGCGGTTACTATGTCGATGCGACGTTCGGGCGCGGCGGCCATACGGCACTCATCCTCCAGGCCCTGGGTCGAGAAGGTCGCCTGCTCGCGCTCGACCGCGATCCGCAGGCCATCGAGGCCGGCCGGCGCCGCTTTGCCCACGAAATGCGGCTTACGCTCGTGCACGCGTCGTTTGCCGATCTCGGCACGCTCGTGCGATCACACGCGCACGATCGCCCTTGCCGGGGCGTGCTCTTCGACCTCGGCGTCTCCTCACCGCAGCTTGATGACCCGGGCCGCGGTTTCAGCTTCCGTGCCGACGGTCCGCTCGACATGCGTATGGATCCGACGCGTGGGGAGCCCGTCGCGGCGTGGCTCGCTCGGGCGAGCGTCGATGAGATTCGCCAGGTGATCGCAACTTTCGGCGAAGAGCGTTTCGCACGGCGCGTGGCCCAGGCCATCGTGGCGGCGCGGCGCGTGGGCGCCCTGACGCGCACCGGGGAGCTCGCGAACCTCGTAGCCGGCGCGGTGCGGACGCGCGAGCCGGGCAAGCACCCGGCCACGCGCACCTTCCAGGCACTGCGCATGTTCATTAACGATGAACTGGGGCAGCTCGAGCGCGGTCTTACAGGGGCGCTCGAGGTCTTAAGTCCCGGGGGGCGGCTGGCCGTGCTCAGCTTCCACTCGCTCGAGGACCGGGCGGTCAAGCGCTTCATGCAGCGCGCCTCCCAGATCGACCCGGCGCTCAAGCACGTGCCGGTCGTGCCGGTAAGCGCGCGGCCGCGCCTGAAGCCCATCGGGCGCAAGACGCGCCCGGCTGAAGCAGAACTCGAGCGCAACCCGCGCTCGCGCAGCGCGCTGCTGCGCGTGGCGGAGCGGCTGCCGTGATCAGCCGCCGGGTGCTGTTCCTCGCCGTGCCGCTGCTGTGGGTGGCGGCACTCGGCTCGGCGGCGGGGGCGATCTACTGCAAGCACCGCGCCCGCGCGCTGTTCGTGGAGCTGGAGACCCTCAACGGGCGCCGCGACAACCTGGAAATCGAATGGGGGCAGCTGCAGCTCGAGCAGAGCGCCTGGTCCACCCATGCCTTCGTCGAGCGCGTCGCGAGCGCCAAGCTCCATATGGCGCTGCCGCCGCCGAAGGAGATCGAGATCGTCCGACCATGAAGGCACGCAACGCACGCGCCGCTGCACCCGGCTCGTTTCGCTGGCGGGCGTACCTCTTGATGAGCCTGCTGAGCGCCTGCGCGTTCGCGCTCCTGTACCGCGCGGTCAACCTGCAGCTCGTCGACCACAGTTTTCTCGCCAAGGAGGGCGATGCGCGCTTCTCGCGCGTGCTGCAGATCGCCGCGCACCGCGGCACCATAACCGACCGTTACGGGGAGCCGCTCGCCGTGAGCACCCCGGTGGACTCGATCTGGGTGAACCCCGGGGAACTGGCGCTGGCGAACGACCAGATCCCGCGTCTGGCCAAGGCGCTTGATCTGGACCGCCAGGAGCTCGCGCGGCGCATCACCAGCAACCTCGATCGGGAATTTCTCTACCTCGCGCGCCACCGCCAGCCGGCCGAGGCCGAGCAGATCAAGGCGCTCGGCATCCCCGGTGTCTACACCTCGCGCGAGTACCGCCGTTACTACCCCGCCGGCGAAGTGGCCGGGCACCTGGTCGGTTTCACCAACGTCGATGACGCCGGACAGGAGGGCCTGGAGCTCGCCTTCGATCACTGGCTGGCCGGGGAGGATGGCGCGAAGCGGGTCATCCAGGACCGCTACGGACGCATCGTGCAGAACGTCGAGAGCATCCGCCCGGCCCGCCCGGGCAAGGATCTGGTCCTCTCGATGGATCTGCGCATCCAGTACCTCGCTTACCGGGAACTGAAGGCGGCGATCCGCGACCAGCGTGCGCGGGCCGGCTCGGTGGTCGTCATCGACGTTGCGTCCGGGGAGATTCTGGCGATGGTGAACCAGCCCGCCTATAACCCCAATGACCGCGACCAGATCCAGCCGGCGATCTACCGCAACCGCGCCGCGACCGACATCTTTGAGCCGGGCTCCTCGATCAAGCCGTTCTTCGTCGCCGCCGGCATCGCCTCGGGCAAGTACGACAACCACAGCATCATCGACACCTCCCCGGGCTTCTTCAAAGTCGGGGCCAAGATCTTCGAGGACGAGCACAACCTCGGTGCGATCGACATCGCCACCGTGCTCGCGAAAAGCTCCAACGTCGGCATGGCCCACATCGCCCTCACGCTGCCGCCGCAGGGCATCTGGAGCACGCTCACGCACTTAGGCTTCGGCCAGGTCACCACCAGCGGCTTTCCGGGGGAGTCGGCGGGCCTGCTGCCGAACTACGCGCAGTGGCGCCCGATCGGCATCGTCACCATGTCCCACGGCTACGGACTTTCGGTAACCCCGCTGCAACTGGCGCACGCCTACGCCACGGTGGGCGCCTTCGGCATCGCCCGTCCGGTCTCGTTTCTGCGCCTCGAAAGCCCCCCGAGCGAGGAGCGCGCCCTGGAAGAGCACGTGTGCCGCGAGCTCGTCGGCATGCTCGAGTCGGTGGTCGCCGCAGAAGGCACCGGCAAGCTTGCCGCCATTCCCGGCTACCGCGTGGCCGGCAAGACGGGCACCGCCTGGAAGGCCACCGCCGGGGGCTACTCGACGGATCGTTACATGGCCGTGTGGGGCGGGGTGGCACCGGCGAGCGCGCCGCGCCTGGCGGCCGTGGTGGTGATTGATGAGCCGAGCGCCGGACAGCACATGGGCGGCCAGGTGGCCGCCCCGGTGTTCTCGCGCATCGTCGGCGGCGCACTGCGCCTGCTCGCCGTGGCTCCCGATCAGCCGGTCAACGCGCCCGAGGAGCTGCCCGCCAGTCCCGCCCTCGGTACCGTGCGCACGGCGGCGCTGCCATGAGCGCGCCGCGTGCTGCTGCGGCGCGTCCGCTCGCCGAACTCACCGCGGGCTTGGCCGATGTGCCCCCGCAGGTGCTCGTGAGTGATCTCACCCTCGACAGCCGCGCCGTGACCCCGGGGGCTTTGTTTCTCGCGTGCCGCGGCCGCAGCCATCACGGGCTCGCCTTCGCACCCGAAGCCATCGCGCGCGGGGCGCGCGCGGTGCTCTACGAGCGCGAGGGGGCGCCGGCACCGCCGCCGGCCGCTCAGGGCACCTTTATCGCGGCGGTACCGCGCCTGAGTGAACAGGTCGGCGTGATCGCCGCACGCTTCTTCGGGGCGCCCTCGCATGCGCTCACCATCGCCGGCATCACCGGCACCAACGGCAAGACCACCTGCGCGTGGCTGCTCGCCCAGGCACTGCGGCACTGTCACCGCCCGGCCGCTTACATCGGCACCCTCGGCTATGGGCTTCCGCCGCAGGTGACGCCGACGCCGCACACCACTTCGGATGCGGTGACCTTGCAGCGCCAGCTCGCTGAGCTGCGCGACCTGGGCGCCGAATATGTGTGCATGGAGGTTTCCTCGCACGCGCTCGATCAGGCGCGCGTCAAGGGCGTGCGCTTTCACACCGCCGTGTTCACCAATCTCACCCGCGATCATCTGGACTACCACGGCAGCATGCAGGCCTATGGGGCCGCAAAGGCGCGCCTGTTCGGCTGGCCGCACCTGAGCTTCCGCATCATCAACGTCGATGATCCCTTTGGCCGCACACTCGCCGCCGAGCCTGCCGCCGCCCCGCTCATCGTCACGACGCGCAGCGCGCACACCTCGCTGCCCCCGGGCGCGCGCTTCGTGCGCGCGGTGCGCGTGACCCCCGACCCCGCGGGCCTGCTGATCGAGGTGGAATCGAGCTGGGGCAAGGCGCAGCTGCCGGTGCGGCTCGTGGGGGAGTTCAACGTCGACAACGCCCTCACCGTGCTCGCGGTGCTGCTGGCGTGGCAGATTCCCTTGAACGAAGCGGTCCAGGCACTCGCCAAGAGCCGCGCCGCGAGCGGACGCATGGAGCTGTTTGGCGGCCGCGGCCGCACCCCGCTTGCGATCGTCGACTACGCACACACCCCCGATGCGCTCGAGAACGCGCTGCGCGCCGCGCGCCTGCACTGCCGCGGGGAGCTGCGCGTGGTGTTCGGCTGCGGCGGGGATCGCGATGCCGGCAAGCGCCCCCTCATGGGCAAAATCGCCGCCGAGCTCGCTGATGACATCATCGTGACCGACGACAATCCGCGCAGCGAGGATCCCGCGCGCATCGTGGCGGACATCATCGCCGGCATGGAGCGCCATACGCCGCATGTGGTGGAGCATGACCGCGCGCTTGCCATCCGCTTAGCGCTCGAGCGCTCCGCGGCCGAGGACGTCGTGCTGATCGCCGGCAAGGGCCACGAGGCTTATCAGATCGTCGGCCACGAGCGGCGCGTGTTTCAGGACCAGGCCGTCGTCAGCCGCGAGCTGGCGAGGTTGCCCGCATGAAGCGCACGCTGGAGCAATTCGCACGCGCCTGCGGCGGGCGCCTGCTGGGCGCGGACGGGGCGTTCACCGATGTCGTGAGCGACTCGCGCACCTTAAAGCGCGGCCAGCTGTTCGCAGCGCTCGCGGGCCCGCGCTTTGATGGCAACGATTTCGTGGGCGCAGCGCTCACGGCCGGCGCCGCCGGGGCGCTGGTGAGCCGCGCGCAGCCGCTGGCGCTGCCGCAGATCGTGGTCGCCGACACCCAGCTCGCGCTCGAGCGCGCCGCGCGCACCTGGCGCGCGCACTTCGCTGGCCCCCTCGTGGGCGTCGCTGGCAGCAACGGCAAGACCACCGCCAAGGAGATGACCGCCGCCATCCTCGCGCAGGCGGGCGACTGCCTTGCCACGCGCGGCAACCTCAATAACCACATCGGCGTCCCCCTCACGCTCATGCGTCTGATGCCCGAACATCGCTTCGCCGTCATCGAGATGGGAGCGAACCGCCCCGGAGAGGTGGCAGCGCTCGTGGCCCTGGCGCGCCCGAGCATCGGCATGATCACCAATGCGGGCGCCGAGCACCTGGAAGGCTTCGGCTCGCTCGAAGGGGTGGCGCGCGCGGAAGGTGAGATGGTCACCGGGCTCACCGCCGCGGCTACCGCCGTCATCAACGCCGACGATGAGTTCGTGAGCCTGTGGCGCGGCTCGACGCCGGCGCGGGTGGTGACCTTCGGGGTGCATCACCCGGCGGACTTCCGCGCGCATGAGGTGCACACTGCGGTCGGCGCGCAAGGCTTCAAGACGCGCTTTCGGCTCGACGCCCCGCAGGGCAGCACCGTCATCGAGCTGTCCCTGGGCGGTGCGCATAACGTCGCCAACGCGCTCGCCGCCTGCGCCGCCGCCGCCAGCGCCGGCGCGACGCTCGCGCAGATCGCCGCCGGCCTTGCGGCGGTGCGCGCCGTGCCCGGGCGTCTGCAGTTCAAGCAGAGCAAGAGCGGCGCGTGGTTGATCGATGATTCCTACAACGCCAACCCAAGTTCGGTGCGTGCGGCGATCGAGGTGCTCGCCTCGCTAAGCGGTCGCAAGTGGCTCGTGCTCGGGGACATGGGCGAGCTTGGGGGCTTCGCCGCGGAGGCCCACGGCGACATCGGCGATTTCGCGCGCGCGCAGGGGATCGAGCGGCTGTATGCGACCGGGCCGCTCATGCAGCGCGCCGTGGACAGCTTCGGCGCCGGCGCCCGCTGGTTCGGCAGCGCCGCCGAGCTCACCGCGGCGGTCGATGAGGCGCTGCGTGGCGCGGGGCCCGAGGTGCGCCTCCTCATCAAGGGCTCGCGCTTCAATCGCCTGGAGCGCGTCGTCGATGCACTCACCGGCAACGCGCAGGCGAGCGGGCACTGATGCTGTACTGGATCACCCAACAGTTCGCCGGCCGCGTGAGCGGGCTGCACGTCTTTTCCTACCTGACGTTCCGCGCGATTCTCGCGACCGCATCCGCCCTCGGGCTGTCGCTGCTCGTGGGGCCCTCGATGATCGCGCGCTTGTCGCGTTACCAGATCGGCCAGGTGGTGCGCGACGACGGTCCGCCCACGCACCTGCTCAAAGCGGGCACGCCGACCATGGGTGGCACGCTCATCCTCGTCACCACGCTCGTGAGCACGCTGCTGTGGGCGGAGCTGTCCAACCGGCTCGTGTGGATGGTGCTCGGGGTCACGTTTGCTTTTGGTCTCATCGGCTTCTACGACGACTACCTGAAGCTCGTGGTGCGCAACCCGCGCGGACTTGCGCCGCGCTGGAAATACTTCTGGCAGTCGGTGGCCGGTCTTGCCACCGCGGCGACACTCTTTTACACGGCGGCGGAACCGGCCGAGACCGCGCTGTTCCTGCCGTTCGTGAAGCACTTCGAAGCCCCGCTCTCGGCCTTCGGCTTTATCGTGCTCGCCTATCTCATGATCGTCGGCATGAGCAACGCGGTGAATCTCACCGACGGGCTCGACGGACTGGCCATCATGCCGGCGGCGCTGGTGAGCGCCGCGCTCGGCATCTTTGCCTACGCGAGCGGCAATGCCGTCTTTGCGCACTACCTGCAGATCCCCGAGATCCGCGGCGCCGGCGAGCTGCTCATCTTCTGTGCCTCCCTCGCCGGGGCGGGACTGGGCTTTCTGTGGTTCAACTCCTACCCCGCGCAGGTCTTCATGGGCGATGTCGGCGCGCTCGCCATCGGCGCCGCGCTCGGGGTCATCGCCGTGATCGTGCGCCAGGAACTGGTGGCGCTGCTGATGGGGGGCGTGTTCGTGCTCGAGACCGCCTCGGTCATCCTGCAGGTGGCCTCCTTCAAGCTCACCGGACGGCGTATTTTCAAGATGGCCCCGATCCACCATCACTTCGAACTCAAGGGTTGGGCGGAGCCGAAGGTGATCGTGCGCTTCTGGATCATCTCGCTTCTTCTGGTACTGGCAGGGCTCGCCACCCTGAAGCTGCGATGAGCGCCGCCGCGCAAGCCCCGTACGCCGTCATCGTCGGCCTGGGCCGCACCGGGATCTCCTGCGCGCGCTACCTCAAGGCACGCGGCTGGCGCCTGGCGGTGACTGATACGCGCGTCGCGCCGCCTGAACTTGCGCAGCTCACGGCGCTGGATCCGGGCATCCCGGTGCGCCTGGGCGGCCTCGACACCGGCTTGCTCGCAGAGGCGGTGTGCGTGGTCGCATCCCCCGGCG
Organism: uncultured Pseudomonadota bacterium; assembly: GCA_963850955.1. Lineage (GTDB taxonomy): Bacteria > Pseudomonadota > Gammaproteobacteria > Steroidobacterales > Steroidobacteraceae > 13-2-20CM-66-19. The sequence continues at coordinate 102,605 of CAWKMW010000004.1, read as the reverse complement.
TTGCGCTCGCCGAGCCGTTCTTCGCCGAGGCGCGCCGCCTCGGACTTGAAATCGTGGGCGACGTGGAGCTCTTCGCACGCGCCGCGGATGCGCCGGTCGTGGGCATCACCGGCACCAACGGCAAGAGCACCGTCACCACGCTCATCGGCCGCATGGCCGCCCGCGCCGGCCTGCGCGTGCGGGTCGGCGGCAACCTGGGAGCGCCCGCGCTCGAGCTCCTCGCCGCGGGGACGCAGCTGTACGTTTTGGAACTGTCCAGTTACCAGCTCGAGACCACCGCATCGCTCGCCTGCCGGGCGGCCACGGTGCTCAACGTGACGCCGGATCACCTCGATCGGTACCCGGACCTTGCCAGCTATGCGGCCGCCAAGGCGCGCATTTTCGCCCGCTGCGACACGGCCGTGATCAACCTGGATGACCCGCTGGTGGTGGCTATGCCGCACGCGGCACGGCGCACGCTGAGCTTTTCGTTGCGGGCGGCGATTGGCGCGGACTACGCGGTGGCGCAGCACGAGGGCGCCTGGTGGCTCACGCGCGCGCAGGTGCCGCTTCTGGCGCTGGCGGCCATGAAGATCCAGGGGCTGCACAACGCCGCCAACGCGCTCGCGGCGCTCGCGCTCGGGGAGGCACTGGCGCTGCCGCTTGAGCTGATGCTCGAGGAGCTGCGCAGCTTCGGCGGACTTCCGCACCGCGCGCAGTGGGTGGCCGAGGTGCGCGGCGTGAGCTACATCGATGACTCCAAGGGTACCAATGTCGGCGCGACGCTTGCGGCGGTGGCCGGAATGCCCGGACCGCTCGTCATGATCCTGGGCGGTGAGGGCAAGCAGCAGGACTTCACCCCCCTCGCGCGGGCCTTTCGCGACAAGGTGCGCTACGCGGTACTCATCGGCCGCGACGCCCCGCAGCTTGAGCAGGCCCTGCGCGGCGTGTGCCCGCTCGAGCGCGCCGCGACGCTGCCGCAGGCGGTGCGCGCCGCTGCCGCCGCTGCACGCCCGGGCGATACGGTGCTGCTCTCGCCCGCGTGCGCCAGCTTTGACATGTTCAAGGACTACGCGCAGCGCGGCACGGTGTTCGTGCAAGCCGTGCAGGAGCTGGCGGCGTGAGCGCCCACACCTCGCTCATGGGATTTTCGCGCTCGAGCGCCAAGAACGGCGCGCTGCACCTGGATTCCGTCACCATCGCGCTCGCCTTGGGGATCGTGCTGCTCGGGCTCGTGATGGTGACCTCGGCCTCCGTGTCCATCGCCGGACAGGAGAGCGGGCAGCCTTTCTATTACCTCGAGCGCCAGTTGCTGCTGACGCTGATCGGCGCGGCCTGCGCGGCTTTGGTGTTCTCGGTGCCCACGGAAATGCTCGAGCGCGCCTCCCTGCCCCTGCTCGCGCTGGCGATCGTGCTGCTGCTGATCGTGCTCGTACCCGGACTCGGGCACTCCGTGAACGGCAGCCGCCGCTGGCTGCGCCTCGGCGGCGCGAACTTCCAGGTCTCCGAACTCGCCCGCGTGCTCGTGTTGATCTACATCGCCAGCTACGCGGTGCGCCGCGAGGCGCAGCTGCGCGAATCCTTCGCCGGCCTCGTGAAGCCCCTGGGCCTGCTCTTTTGCGTGAGTGCGCTGCTACTCATCGAGCCGGACTTTGGCGCGGCCACGGTGCTCTTTGCGACTGGCTTCGGCCTTTTGTTCCTCGCCGGTGCGCGCCTGCGCTACGTCATCGCCATGACCGCGCTCGCGGCCGCAGGCTTCGGCCTCCTGGCGGTGAGCTCCAGTTACCGCATGCGCCGCCTGACCGCATTCCTGGATCCGTGGGCGGACCCCTTCAACAGCGGCTTTCAGCTCACGCAGTCCCTCATCGCCATCGGGCGCGGGCAGTGGTTCGGGGTGGGCCTGGGAGATTCGGTACAGAAGCTCTTCTATCTGCCCGAGGCGCACACCGACTTTCTCTTCGCAGTGCTCGCCGAGGAGCTCGGGCTCGTGGGCGTGGTGCTCACGCTCGCGCTGTTTCTCGGGCTGGTGTGGCGCAGCTTCTACATCGCGCGCCTGGCGGCGGATGCGGGCCTGAAGTTCCCGGCCTACCTCGCCTCGGGTTTCGGCCTGTGGGTCGGCATCCAGGCCTTCATCAACATCGGCGTCAACATGGGGGTGCTGCCGACCAAAGGCCTGACGCTGCCGCTCATGAGCTACGGCCGCTCGAGCCTGATCGTGGCGCTCGCGTGGCTGGGACTGCTGCTGCGGGTGTATCACGAAGCCAAGCGCGAGCAGCGCGGCTCCGCCACGGTGCGGGGGGCGACGTGAGCCGCCCGATCCTTATCATGGCGGCCGGCACCGGCGGGCACGTGTTTCCCGCTCTGGCCCTCGCACGGCTGCTGCGCGAGCAGTCGCTCGAGGTGATCTGGCTTGGCACCGAGCGCGGCCTGGAGTCACGGGTCATCCCCGCCGAGGGCATTCCGATCGAGCGCCTGTCGATCGGGGGACTGCGGGGCAAGGGCGCGCTCGCCTGGCTCGCCGCGCCCTTTCGCCTCCTCCGCGCGCTGCTGCAGGCACTCGCCATCATGCGCCGCTACCAGCCAAGCGTGGTGGTGGGTCTTGGCGGCTTTGTGACCGGGCCCGGCGGGCTCGCCGCGTGGCTCACGCACCGGCCGCTCCTCATCCACGAGCAGAACGCCATCGCCGGCTTCACCAACCGCTGCCTGGCGCACTTGGCGCGGCAGGTGCTGGAAGCCTTTCCCAACAGCTTCGGACGCGACGTGCATTCGAAGGTGATCGGCAACCCGGTGCGAGCCGACATCAGCGCCGTGCCGCCGCCCTCGGTGCGCTTCGCCGGCCGCACCGGTCCGGTGCGCATCCTCGTCATCGGCGGCAGCCAGGGCGCGGCACGTTTGAACGCGGTCGTGCCGTTTGCGCTCAAGCGGCTCTCCTCCTGGCTCGCCTTCGACGTGCGTCACCAGGCCGGCGAGCGCTGGATCGATGCCGGTCGCGCAAGCTACGTGCAGGCCAGGGTGCGCGCGGACGTGCGGCCCTTCATCGAGGATATGAGCGAGGCGTACGCGTGGGCGGACCTGGTCATCTGCCGCTCCGGGGCCCTCACCGTCTCAGAATTGGCCGCCGTCGGTGTGGCTTCCGTCCTCGTGCCGTTTCCGAACGCGGTCGACGATCACCAGGCCTACAACGCGCAGTACCTGGTGCGCGAGGGGGCGGCGGTGCTCATCAGCGACCGCGAGCTCACCGCCGAGCGTCTGGCGGCGGAGTTGCAGCGCCTGTGCGCCGGGCGCGGCAAGCTCCTCGCCATGGCCGAGCGTGCGCGCCTGCTCGCCAAACCGCGCGCGGCCGATGAGCTCGCCGCCTCGTGTCTGGAACTGGCACGGAGGGCCGCATGAGCCGCGAACGCCGCACACTGCCGGAGCGGCCGCAGATCGAGCGTCGCGTCAACCCCGAGCGGCGCGACCGCATGCGACGCATCAATACCATCCACTTCGTCGGCATCGGCGGTAGTGGCATGAGCGGCATCGCCGAAGTGCTGCTGAATCTCGGCTACGCCGTGCAGGGCTCGGATTTGCGTGCCAGTCCCGTGACGCAGTGGCTCGCCGGCCTCGGCGCCCGCATCACCATTGGCCACGCGGCAGTGAACATCCACGGCGCCGACGTCATCGTGGCCTCCGGAGCCGTGGCGCGCGAAAACCCCGAAATCGAGGCGGCGCTCAAGGCGCGCATCCCGGTGGTCGCGCGCGCCGAGATGCTCGCCGAACTTATGCGCTTTCGCTACTCCATCGCGGTCGCCGGCTCGCACGGCAAGACCACCACCACGAGCCTGCTCGCGAGCATCCTCGGCGAGGGCGGGGAGGACCCGACCTACGTCATCGGCGGACGGCTGAAGAGTGCGGCCAGCAACGCGCGCCTGGGCGCCGGACGCTACCTGGTCGCCGAAGCGGATGAAAGCGACGCCTCCTTCACCCACCTGCAGCCCTTGATCGCGGTCGTCACCAATATCGACAACGATCACCTGAGCACGCATGGCGGGGACTTTGGCCTGCTCAAGCAAAGCTTCCTCGATTTTCTGCACAACCTGCCGTTCTATGGCTTGGCGGTGTTGTGCCTGGACGATGAGCACGTGCGCAGCATCGTGCAGGAGATCGGCCGCCCGATCCTCTCCTACGGCCTTGAGGCAGGGGCCGACGTGCGCGCCGTCAATATCCGCCCGGCAGGAGCCGCGACGTACTTCGACGTGACGCGCAGCGCCGCCGCCGCGCTACCCGTCAAGGTGAACCTTCCGGGCCTGCACAACGTGCGCAATGCGCTCGCGGCGATCGCGGTGGCGAGCGAACTGGGCATCGAGGATGAGCCGATCTTGAGGGCACTCGAGGCCTTCCAGGGCGTCGACCGGCGCCTGCAGCACATCGCCGACGTGGTCACCGCTGTCGGGCGCGTCAGCATCATCGATGACTACGCGCATCATCCGACGGAAGTCACCGCGACGCTGGCCGCGGTACGCCAGGCCTACCCCGGACGGCGCATCCTGCTCGCCTTTCAGCCGCATCGCTTCACGCGCACGCGCGATCTGATCGATGACTTCAGCAAAGCGCTCTCGGGGGCTGATGCGCTGTGCGTCACCGAGGTGTACGCGGCCGGGGAGGCGCCGATCACCGGCGCCGACGGGCGCGCCATCTGCCGCGCGGTGCGCAGCCGCGGGCAGCTCGAGCCGCTGTTCGTGGAGAAGGTCGAGGAGCTGGCGCAGGCGCTCAAGGATGTGATCCAGGACGCGGATGTCCTCCTCGCGATGGGTGCCGGCAACATCAGCGCCGTGGCGCACGCACTCCCGCAGGCCCTGAGCGAGCTGCTGCCGCCCGGGAGGGTGGAGTGAACATGAGCATGGCCGTGGCACCCGAATTCGCCCCGCGCGTACGCCGTGAGGAGCCCTTGAGCCGCCACACCTCCTGGCACGTGGGCGGACCGGCGGAAGTGTTCTTCAATCCCCGCGACCGCGCCGATCTCAGCGCTTTCCTGCGCACCGTGCCCGCCGCGGAGCCGATCCAGTGGATCGGGCTTGGGAGCAACCTTCTGGTGCGTGACGGGGGCATCCGCGGCGTCGTCATCAGCACCCACGGCACCCTTGATGCGCTCGAGCGCCTGAGTGCCACCACGGTGCGCGCCGAAGCCGGCGTTGCCTGCGCGCGCATTGCCCGGCAGTGCCTCAAGTGGGGCTTGGGCCCGGCGGAGTTCTTCGCCGGCATCCCCGGCACCCTCGGCGGCGCACTCGCCATGAATGCCGGCGCTTTCGGCGGGGAGACCTGGCAGCACGTGCGCCAGGTCGAGACCATCGACCGGCGCGGCGCGCTGCATGCGCGCGCGGCGGCGGAGTACCGCGTGAGCTACCGGCACGTGGAGGCGCCGGCGCCCGAGGAGTGGTTCCTCGGCGCCGAGCTCACCTTCGAGGCGCGCCCCAGCGCGCAGCGTGCGCAGGTCGCCGCGCTCCTTGCGCGGCGCAAGGCGACGCAGCCGATCGGGGAGTGGAGCTGCGGCTCGGTGTTCACCAATCCGCCGGGGGATCACGCCGCGCGCCTCATCGAGGCGGCGGGGCTGAAGGGTTTTCGCATCGGGGATGCGTCGGTGTCGCAGAAGCACGCGAATTTCATCATCAACCACGGTCAGGCGAGCGCGCAGGATCTGGAGCAGCTCATCCGGCACGTGCGCGACACCGTCGCGCGCCTGCACGGCGTGACGCTCGAGCCGGAAGTGCGCATCGTGGGGGTGCCGTAAGTGCGCCTCACGTACGACCCACACCGCCTGCGACGGGTGAGCAGCGCCGCGGAGTTCGGGCGCGTCGCGGTGCTCTTTGGCGGGGATTCGAGCGAGCGGGAGATCTCGCTCCTCACCGGCAACGCCGTGCTCGAGGCGCTCAGGCGCCGCGGCGTGGATGCGCACGCCTTTGATCCGCGCGAGCACGCGCTGCAGGAGCTGCTGAGTGAGCGCTTTGAGCGCGTCTGGATCGCGCTGCACGGCCCGGGCGGGGAAGACGGCACGCTCCAGGGAGCGCTCGAGTATCTGGGTGTGCCCTACACCGGCAGCGGCGTCATGGGCTCGGCGATCGGCATGGACAAGTTGCGCACCAAGCGTCTTGCGGTCGCGGCCGGGGTGCCGACGTGCGACTTTTTCATCCTCGCCGGCGCGGAGGATTTTGCGCCCGCGATCGAGCGCCTCGGGCTGCCGCTCATCGTGAAGCCTGCGACGCAGGGCTCAAGCGTCGGTATGGCGAAGGTCGAGCGCGGATCGGACCTTGCCAGCGCCTACGCCGCCGCGGCCGCGTTTGAGACGCTGGTATTTGCTGAGCCCTGGCTCGCGGGCGCTGAGTACACCGTCTCGATCCTGCAGGACGCCGCGTTGCCCGCGATCCGCATCGAGACGCCGCGCACCTTCTACGACTACGAGGCGAAATATTTTCGCCAGGACACCCGCTACTTCTGCCCCTCGGGATTGTCCGCGAGCGACGAGGCGCAGCTGGCGAAGCTGGCGCTCGGCGCCTTCGAGGCCTGCGGCGCCGGTGGCTGGGGCCGGGCGGATTTCATGATGGACGCCGCGGCTCGTCCGCAGCTGCTCGAGATCAACACCGTCCCGGGCATGACGAGCCACAGCCTCGTGCCCATGGCCGCGCAGGCCGCCGGCATCGACTTTGCGGAACTGTGCTGGCGGGTGCTGGAGACGAGCTTCACGCGCGGGCTTCTTGCCCCCGAGAAAGGTCAGGCTTAAGCGTGCTGCGTCGCCCCAAGAACCGCCGTAAGCCCGCCGAAGCGCGCCGCCGCTTGAAGCTGCCGGCGCTCAACTGGCGCTATCTCGGCTACAGCGCCGCAGCGCTCGTGCTCATTGGCGGCGCCACGGCGGGCGTGCTGTGGGCGCTGAATCAGCCGATCCAGAGCGTTGCGGTGCAGGGTCGCTTCCAGCGCGTCACGCCCGGGGACGTAGAGCGCGTGGTGAAGAGCTGCGTGCAGGGCGCGGGCCTCTTATCGGTGGATCTGGCGGCCGTGCGCCGTGCCATTCACACGCTCCCCTGGGTGGACGGGGTGAGTGTGCAGCGCGCCTGGCCGCGCGGGCTGACGGTGCTCGTGATCGAGCAGACCGCCGCGGCGCGCTGGGGCGAGAGCGGGCTGCTGAACATGCGCGGGGAGCTGTTTGATTCTGACGAGCGCCACATTCCGCCCGAGCTTGCGCGGCTGGAGGGTCCGGAGGGCAAGGAGGCGCTCGTGGCCCACCGCTACCTCGCCGCCGAAGGGCGCCTCATCCAGGCGGGCCTGCGCCTTACGGCGCTGCGTCTGGATGCCCGCGGGGCGTGGGAATTTGATCTGGCCAACGGCGTCACCGTGCGTTTGGGACGGCGCCAGGTGGATGAGCGCTTCGAGAAATTCATGAGCACCGCGCTGAAGCTCGTCACGCAGCGCGGCGAGGACATTGCCTACGTGGACATGCGTTATACGAACGGGTTTGCCATCGGCTGGCGCGGCAATGCCGCCCGCGGCACGGGCCGCGAGGGGAATCACGATGCTTAAGCGCTCCGAGCGAAATCTCATCGTGGGCCTCGATATCGGCACCTCCAAAGTCGTCGCCCTGGTCGGGGAAGTTGGCCCCGACGGCTCGATCGAGCTGCTCGGCTTAGGCTCGCAGCCCTCGCGCGGGCTCAAGAAAGGCGTCGTGGTCAACATCGAGTCCACCGTGCAGTCGATTCAGCGCGCGGTGGAGGAGGCCGAGCTCATGGCCGGCTGCGAGATCCACTCGGTGTTCGCCGGCATCGCCGGCAGCCACGTGCGCAGCTTGAACTCACACGGCGTGGTCGGCGTGCGCGACAAGGAAGTCAGCCACGGCGACGTCGAGCACGTCATCGATGCGGCCAAGGCGGTCGCCATACCCGCGGACCAGAAGATCCTGCACGTGCTGCCGCAGGAATTCATCGTCGATGGCCAGGAAGGCATCCGCGACCCGATCGGCATGTCCGGCGTGCGCCTGGAGGCGAAGGTGCACATCGTCACGGGTGCGGATTCGGCGGCGCAGAACATCGAGAAGTGTATCCAGCGCTGTGGGCTGGAGGTCGATGACGTGGTGCTCGAGCAGCTCGCCTCCAGCTTCGCCGTGCTCACCGAGGATGAGAAGGAGCTTGGCGTGTGCCTGGTCGACATCGGCGGCGGCACCACCGATCTGGCCGTGTTCGCCAACGGCGCCATCCGCCACACCGCCGTCATTCCCATCGCCGGCGACCAGGTGACCAATGACATCGCCGTCTCGATGCGCACCCCGACGCAGTACGCCGAGGACATCAAGATCCGCTACGCCTGCGCGCTCTCGCAGCTGGCGAACCCGGACGAGAGCATCGAGGTGCCGAGCGTCGGTGAGCGCCCCGCGCGGCGCCTGGCGCGTCAGACGCTCGCCGAGATCGTCGAGCCGCGCTACGAGGAGCTCTTTGCCCTCGTGCGCGAGGAGCTCGCGCGCTCAGGCTTCGAGGAGATGATCGCCGCGGGCATCGTGCTCACCGGCGGCAGCGCCAAGATGGAAGGCGCGATCGAGCTCGCCGAGGAGGTGTTCCACGTGCCGGTGCGCCTCGGGGTGCCGCAGACCGTGCGCGGACTCACCGATGTGGTACGCAACCCCATTTATTCCACCGGCGTAGGCCTCTTGCTCTACGCGCGCGACAACGTTTTGCCCGCTCGCCGCGGGCACTCCCTGGGCGGTAATGCCAAGTCGGTGCTCGACCGCATGCGTTCCTGGTTCCAGGGGAACTTTTGAAGCTGACAGAGCCGTGAGAGAAGAACGACGATTCAACCAACCGTTTGTATTTGTGTAAGGAGCGACAACATGTTTGAACTGATGGACGCGTACAGCCAAAGTGCCGTCATCAAGGTGATCGGGGTGGGTGGCGGCGGCGGCAACGCCGTAGCGCACATGGTCACCGCCGGCATCGATGGCGTGGAGTTCATGTGCATCAACACCGACTCGCAGGCGCTTAAGCACGCCAAGGTGAAGACGGCGCTGCAGATCGGCTGCAACATCACCAAGGGCTTAGGCGCCGGCGCCGACCCGGAAGTGGGCCGCCAGGCGGCGATGGAGGACCGCGATCGCATTGTCGAGCTTGTGGAAGGCTGCGACATGCTCTTCATCACCGCCGGCATGGGCGGGGGTACGGGCACGGGTGCCGCCCCGGTCGTGGCGCAAGTGGCCAAGGAGCTCGGCATCCTGACGGTTGCGGTGGTGACCAAGCCCTTCGAGATGGAGGGCAGCAAGCGCGGCTTCGTGGCCGATCACGGCATGGCCGAGCTATCCAAGTACTGCGACTCGCTGATTACAATTCCTAACCAGAAACTGCTCACCGTGTTAGGACCGCAGACCACGCTGTTGGATGCCTTCAAGGCCGCCAACCAGGTGCTGCAGGGCGCCGTGCAGGGCATCGCGGAACTGATCACCCGGCCGGGACTGATCAACGTCGACTTCGCCGATGTGCGCACCGTGATGGCCGAGACCGGCATGGCGATGATGGGCTCGGGGGCGGCAAGCGGCGAGGGCCGCGCACGCGCCGCGGCGGAAGCGGCGGTCTCCTCCCCGCTGCTGGAAGACATCAATCTGGCCGGCGCCCACGGCATCCTCGTCAACGTGACCGCGGGGATGGATCTGTCGATCGGGGAATTCCAGGAAGTGGGCCAGATCGTCAAGCAGTTCGCCTCCGAGGATGCGACCGTGGTCGTCGGTACCGTCATCGATCCGGAGCTCTCCAACCAGGTGCGGGTGACGGTGGTGGCGACCGGGCTCGGACGGCCGGCTGCTGCAACGCGATCGCCGGTGCGTGAGCGCGAAGCGGCCCCGGCACGCGAGGCACGCGATGCGGGCATGCGTGTAGTGGCCAGGCCACGCACGGCGAGTGACTACGCGGTGTACGAGCGGCCCACGGCGCACCGTCAGCAGCGCGCGGTGGGGGATGGTCTGCGCACCGAAGCCGAGGCCGAGGACGTGCTGGATATCCCGGCGTTCCTACGGCGACAGGCCGACTGATGTGATACGGTAACGCGCCTTACACAGCGCCTTGGAGAGAGGCCTGCCAGGCTCAAGGCGGCCTCTCCCCACTGGCGCATATGGCGCGCCGGTCATCCTTGTTAGGCTTGAGGCGTTACAGTAAAGCAACAGCATGGTTGGACAACGGACGCTCAAAAACACGATTCGCGCCACGGGCGTCGGCCTGCACACGGGCAAGAAAGTGCTGATGACCCTGCGTCCGGCCGATCCTGACGAGGGGATCATCTTTCGGCGCACGGACCTGCCCCAGGTGGTCGACATCCGCGCGACCGCGGAGAACGTGGGCGACACGATGCTCGGCACGACCTTGGGCAAGGGCGAGTCGCGCGTGTCGACGGTCGAGCACCTGCTGTCGGCGTTTGCGGGCCTCGGGATCGACAACGCCATCGTCGAAGTCTCGGCGGCGGAGGTGCCGATCATGGACGGCAGCGCCGGACCCTTCGTGTTCCTGCTGCAGTCGGCCGGCATCGAGGAGCAACGCCAGCCGAAGCGTTTCATCCGAGTCAAGAAGCGCGTACGGGTCGAGGATGCGGACAAGTGGGCGCAGTTTGATCCCTTCGACGGCTTCAAGGTCAACTTCGAGATCGAGTTCAATCACCCGATCTTCAAGCGCCGCTCACAGCGCGCCTCGATGGATTTCTCCACGACCTCGTTTTTGAAGGAAGTAAGTCGCGCCCGCACCTTCGGCTTCATGCGCGATCTGGAGACGCTGCGCTCGCGCAATCTCGCCCTCGGCGGCAGCCTCGACAACGCGATCGTGCTCGATGATTTCCGCGTGCTCAACGAGGACGGCCTGCGTTACGAGGACGAGTTCGTCAAGCACAAGATCCTGGATGCGATCGGCGATCTGTACCTGCTCGGGCACAGCCTGATCGGCGAGTTCAGCGGCCACAAGTCCGGGCACGCGCTCAACAACAAGCTGTTGCGCACGCTGCTCGCCGACACCGCCGCCTGGGAAGAGGTCGTGTTTGAGCGTTACGCGGACGCGCCGATCTCCTACATCGAAGCTCCGGCCCTGCCACCCGGCGGCTGAAGCTACCGGCCGGCGCGCGTGAGCGCGCAATTCTCCCTCCGGCGCCTTGCGGTAAGATCCCGAACGGGTCCGACAATTTAAGAGGTTAGGATGCAACGTCTGGCAGTGGCTGTGCTCGTCGTTTGGGCTTTCGCGGCAACTCCCGAGGCGAGGGCTGCGGGAAGCTTCAGCGAGGGCCGTGACTACGTGCGGCTGCCCCAGACGCAGAGCACCAGCGTGCCGGCAGGCAAGATCGAGGTCATGGAAGTGTTCTCCTACGGCTGCCCGGCCTGCAACAACTTCGAGCCGAAGATGAACGCGCTGCGGCGCGCGTTGCCGGCGAACGCCCAGCTGGTGCTGCTGCCGGCGGCGTTCAACACCGCCGAGGACTGGCCGATGTTCCAGCGCGCCTACTTTGCGGCGCAGTTCCTTCACATCGCCGAGCGGGCCCACCAGGGCATCTTCGATGCGGTCTGGAAGAGCGGCGAGCTTGCCGTCACCGACCCCGACACCCATCGTCTGAAGGACCGCATGCCTTCGATCGAGGATGCGGCGCGCGTCTACGCGCGTCTGACCGGCATTAAGCCCGAGGAATTCCTCGCCACCGCCCGCTCGTTCTCGGTGGATGTGAAGATGAAGGCCGCGGACTCGCAGATCCTCGCCATGCAGGTCCCCGGAACCCCCTGCATCGTCGTGAACGGTCGATACCGGGTGGATTCCATAGGCAGCGCCGAGGAGCTCATCGAGCTTGTGAAGTTCCTCGTCGCCAAGGACAGCGCCCACTGATCTTGCGCGCTCGCCACCGGGCACGCCCGGTCGGTTAGTGGGTACGCGGCTGTCAGCTGCGCGGCAGGACCCGCACCTGGATGGACTGCACCAAAGGGTGGGCCGCGCGCAGGGCGCCTTCGAGCTCGATCAGCGCGAAGCGCAGCCGTGCGCACCAGGCGGCCGACTCGGCGAACACCACGAGCCTGCCGTCACGCTCGTTGACCCCGGAGATGCGGGCATGGATCTCGGCGGGCAGCTGAGCCGACAACCACTCGCTCCACAGGTTCTGGCGCGCGGCCTGCTCCGTGAGGCGCGTCAACATCGGCACACTGCGCCCCAGCAGGTCCTTTACAGAATGTGTCGAGCGCAGTGTTCGTGACGTAGGACCTGCCCGAGTCCTCATTGGGGCTTTCCCGCGCTTGTGCCGTGGAGTCTTCTTGGGCATATTGACACCGCTGCCCTAGCAAACCCGCCGAAAGGCGGGGACGCAAAGCCACCGGTCTAAAGCGAGGAGCCATGACAGCGGGGTTGCCAGCATCGTACAGGTTTTCTGAAGGAAAACAGGGGTCCGGCAGGGCCCGGAGCGGTTCATGCAGTGGCTTGCATGGCGCTCCAACGCGGGGGCGTTAGAGAAGCCACCAGCATGCTATGAACGTCATATTCCTGTCCAAACGCGAGGGCAAGGCGAGGCAGCTAGACCTCGCGCACCCGCTGACATTAAGTTTAATCGCGGGCTTTACGCTGCTGATCCTGGGCAGCGCCTTCATGTTCGGCATGCAGCTCGGCCGCGGCAGCCACGAGCGGCTCATCTTGAGCGACACGGTGCGTTTCGGAGAGACCCTCACGCAGCAAAAGCAGCAGATCGCTGACCTCAAGCAGCAGCTGCAGCTGCGGGTGGACGCGATGGCCATGCGCTTAGGAGAAGTGAACGCGCACATCATCCGCCTGGACGCGCTCGGCAAGCGTCTGACGGAGATGGCCGACATCGACAGCCGCGAGTTCAACTTCGATCGTGAGCCGCCGCGCGGCGGGGCGAGCGAAGGCGAGGGTGTGAGTGCGCAGATTCCGGATCTGTCGGCGATGCTCGCGAACCTGCAAAGTCGTGTCGACCTGCGCGAATCGCAGCTCACGGCGCTGGAAAACGCGATCCTCGCGCGCGAGCTCAAGGAGGAGATCCACCCCGAGGGCCGTCCGGTCGAGAGCGGTTTCATCTCCTCTTATTTCGGCGAGCGCGAGGACCCCTTTGACGGTCAGGAGACCTTCCACAAGGGCGTCGATTTCGCGGGCGCGAAGGGCTCGACCGTGATGGCGGTGGCCGCAGGTATTGTCACCTGGGCGGGCGAGCGTTCCGGCTTTGGCAAGCTCGTCGAGATCAATCACGGCGACGGCTATGTGACCCGCTACGCCCACAACGAGAAGACGCTGGTCAGCGTTGGGCAAACCGTCAAGCGCGGCGAGCCCGTCGGACTTATGGGCTCCACGGGGCACTCGACCGGGCCGCACGTGCACTTCGAAGTGCTGCGCAACGGTCGCCAGGTCGACCCTCTGTCCTACATCGGCCACTAGACCCGAAGCCACCCCCGACCCTTGAATTCGTCCGCCCCCGAACCAATTGGGCGGCTTTAACGTCTATTGCGTACAATACGCCGCTTTCCCGGCCCGGCATCCAGGCTAAGTACCTGTTGGGTAAGCTCTTTTTTTCCAAAACGAGTCACCTTTGCGCCAACTTCTCACCCGCGTCTTCGGTAGCCGCAACGAGCGGATCGTCAGAGGCTACAGCCGCTACGTGCGCTCCGCGAATCAGCTCGAGCACCAGATCAAGCCCCTCACGGATGAGGCGCTCAAGGCGAAGACGGAGGAGTTGCGCCAGCGCCTGAAGGCGGGCGCGACGCTCGATGAGCTCCTGCCGGAGGCGTTCGCGGTGGTGCGCGAGGCGGCATTGCGCACGCTGCGCATGCGGCACTTTGACGTGCAGCTGGTCGGGGGCATGGCGCTGCACAAAGGCATGATCTCCGAGATGCGCACGGGCGAGGGCAAGACGCTCATGGCGACGCTGCCGGCGTACCTGAATGCCTTAAGCGGCGAGGGCGTGCACATCGTCACGGTGAACGAGTACCTCGCGCAGCGCGACGCGGACTGGATGGGCCCCGTCTACGCTTTCCTCGGGCTCACGGTCGGGGTCATCAAGAACGCCCAGAGCCAGCCGGAGAAGCGCGCCGCCTATGCGTGCGACATCACCTACGGCACCAACAACGAATTCGGCTTCGATTATCTGCGCGACAACCTCGCCTACCGCCTGGAGGAGCGCGTGCAGCGCGGCCTGTCCTTCGCGGTCGTCGATGAGGTCGACTCGATCCTGATCGACGAGGCGCGCACGCCGCTCATCATCTCCGGCCCCGCCGAGGAGAGCACCGAGCTGTACCTGCGCATCAATCAGCTGGTGCCGCGTCTCACGCGCCAGAAAGAGGAGGAGGGACCCGGGGATTATTCGGTCGAGGAGAAGACCAAGCAGACGCATATCACCGAGGCCGGCCACGAGCACGTCGAGCAGCTCATGTTGCAGGCGGGGCTGCTCAAGCCGGGCGAGAGTCTTTACGACCCGGCCAACATCCGCCTAATGCACCACCTGAACGCCGCCCTGCGCGCCCACGCGCTGTACAAGCGCGATGTTGAGTACATCGTGCGCGGCGGCGAGGTGATCATCGTCGATGAGTTTACCGGCCGCACCATGCCCGGGCGGCGCTGGTCGGACGGGCTGCACCAGGCGGTGGAAGCCAAGGAAGGGGTGCGGGTGCGCGAGGAGAACCAGACGATCGCCTCGATCACCTTCCAGAACTACTTCCGCCTCTACAAGAAGCTCTCCGGCATGACCGGGACGGCGGACACCGAGGCGCCCGAGTTCCTGCAGATCTATGGTCTTGAGGTGGTCGTGATTCCCACCCACCGGCCGATGATCCGCAAGGACAACCCGGACTTCGTGTATCTGACCCACAAGGACAAGTTCGAGGCCATCATCGAGGACATCCGCGACTGCGTGACGCGCGAGCAGCCGGTGCTGGTTGGCACCGCCTCGATCGAGACGTCTGAGTTGCTGTCCGGCCTGCTGCAGAAGGAGGGCGTCGCGCACGAGGTGCTCAACGCCAAGCAGCACGAGCGCGAGGCGCACATCATCGCCCAGGCCGGACGCCCGGCGGCCGTGACCATCGCCACCAACATGGCCGGTCGCGGCACCGACATCGTGCTCGGCGGCAACCTTGAGGCGGAGCTTGCGCAGGCTACCGACAGCGACGATCTGGCGCGCGAGGGCATCCGCGCCGCCTGGCAGGCGCGCCACGATAAGGTGCTTACCGCGGGCGGCCTGCACATCGTCGGCACCGAGCGCCATGAGTCACGCCGCATCGACAATCAGCTGCGCGGCCGCTCGGGTCGTCAGGGGGACCCGGGCTCCAGCCGCTTCTATCTGTCGATGGAAGATAACCTGATGCGCATCTTCGGCGATCCGGTGCGTACGCAGCGCCTCCTGAAGATGGCGGGCATGAAGGAAGGCGAGGTGATCGAGAGCGGCATGCTCACGCGCCAGATCGAAAAGGCGCAGCGCAAGGTCGAGTCGCACAACTTCGACATCCGCAAGAACCTGCTGCTGTTCGATGACGTCGCCAACGATCAGCGCAAGGTGGTCTATCAGCAGCGCACCGAGATCATGGGCACCGAGGATGTGTCGGATGCGATCCGCGGCCTCATGGAGGAGGCGGTCGGCACGCTCATGGACCAATTCATGCCCAAGCAGGCCTTGCCCGCGGACTGGGACCTGCAGGGACTCGCCGAGGCGCTGGCGCGCGATTTCGACACGCGCGTGGATCCGAAAGCCTGGCTCGCCGCAGAGCCGGACCTGGAGGAGCAGGCGCTGCGTGAGCGCATCGTCAAGGCGGTGGATGACGCCTACGGCGCGAAAGTCACGCGCATCGGCGCCCCGCAGATGCGCTACGTCGAGCGGCGGGTGATGCTCGAGAAGCTCGACCATCACTGGCGCGAGCATCTCGCCGCCATGGACTATCTGCGCCAGAGCATCCACCTGCGCGGCTACGCGCAGAAGGACCCGAAATTCGAGTTCAAGCGCGAGGCGTTCGATCTGTTCGCGGCGATGCTCGAGCGCATCAAGTTCGAGACCGCATCGACCATCGCCACCGCCGAGGTGCTCACGCAGGCCGACCTCGACCGCGAGGAAGAGCAACGCCGCCAGCGCCTGATGCGCGCGCTGCAGGCACAGCACGCCGAAGCCGCATCGCTCCTCGCCGGGGCGGGCGAGGCGCCGCCTGAGGCACCGCCCGCGGGCCGCGGCCTGGGCGTTCTGCGGTCGCTGCCCGGCGGCGCACCCCCGCTGCCCGCGCCTCCTGAGTCCGCCGGCACCTTCGTGCGTAACGAGCGCAAGGTGGGGCGCAATGAACCGTGCCCCTGCGGCTCGGGGAAGAAGTACAAGCACTGCCACGGCGTGCTCTCGAGCGTCGAGTAGCGCCGCTGTAGGCTGCCGTGATCCGGGTCGTCGCCGCGGCGCTCTACGACAGCCAAGGACGAGTGCTCATCGCCGAGCGCCCGCGCGGCAAGCACATGGCGGGCCGCTGGGAGTTTCCCGGCGGCAAGGTCACCCCCGGCGAAGACGAGCGCGAAGCCATCGTGCGCGAGCTCGCCGAGGAACTCGGCGTCGAGGTGTGGGAGGCTCATCCTTTCATGCGGCTCAAGCACGCGTATCCGGACCGCGAAGTTGAGCTCTCCTTGTGGATCATCGTGAGCTACGCCGGCACACCCGAGCCCCGGGATGCGCAGCAGCTAAAATGGGTGCCCGCGGCTGAGCTTGCGGGTGAGGATATTCTCGAAGCCGACTGGCCCTTTATCGAGGCGCTGCGGAACCTGCCGGTACCGTGAGCCGCCCTTGGCGCGGCCGGGCCGGGCCCTCCACGGGAGGGCGTGTACAATTGCGGACGAATATTTGATAAGGCGGAACACTTCGATGGCAGCGCAGAACGATCTTCCAGAAATCCAGCTCGACCCCAAGGGCCTGTATCGCGAGGACGTCTTCACCGATCGGCACGCCGGCAGTGTGCGGCGGCTGACGCCGGTCAACAGCGACGGCTCCCCGGATGCCTCGCGCGCCGTGCTCTTCTCCGGGCAGACGCAGCTGCTGACGCCGGCGGGCGTGCTGCCACTCGGCTTTGAAATCGAGGCGCGCACGCTCGAAGAGGCGCTGCAGAAATTCCCCGAGGGGGTGAAGGTGGCGCTCGAACAGGCGATCGATGAGGCGCGCGAGCTGCGCCGCGAGGCCGCCTCGCGCATCGTGGTGCCCGATGTCGGCAGCGGCGTGGGGCCGGGACCCGGGCCCGCCGCGGGCGGCGGCAAGATCAAGTTTCCTTAAGAGCGCCGCTTGCGCGCGCCGCACGGCGTAGCGACGGCCGCGGCGCGGCGGTGGGCTTGTTACACTCGCTTCGATGCTCAAGTCCAAAGCTCTGAGGCTGCTCGCTGCCGTGGTGCTCGCCGCGAGCGTGGCCGCCGGGGTTTACTCCTGCGCCAACACCCAGGTGGTCGGCGGAAACGAGACGGTACCGGGTCCGGGTCCGGGTGGCAAACCGATGCGCACCGTAACGGATGCGGCCGTCGGCCTGCCCGCCGTCGCCAATAACCCGATCTACCCGTTCACCGCGCGCGTGGAAGTGAACGAGAACTTCTTCGGTACCAAAGTGGCCGACCCCTACCGCTGGCTGGAGAACCTCGACTCCCCGGCCGTGCAGCAGTGGGTACTGTCCGAGAACGCAGTGTCGCAGCCGCAGCTGGCCGCATTGCCCCAGCGAGCCTGGCTCAAGCGACGCCTCGGCGAACTGTGGAACTACGAGCGCTACGAGCTGCCCGTGCGGCGCGGGGCGCATTACTTTTACCTGCACAACGACGGTGAGCAGAACCAAAGCGTGCTGTTCGTCGCGGACACGCTCGCCGCTGCCGGGCGCGTGCTCTTTGATCCGAACGCCGCGCGCGCGGATGCTACGGTGGCGCTCTCGGAGTTTCACCCCTCGCAGCAGGGGGATATGGTCGCCTATGCGGTCTCGGACGGCGGCACGGACTGGCAGATCTGGCGCTTCCGGCGGGTGAAGGACGGGCAGGACTTAAGCGATGAGCTGCGTTACACCAAGTTCTGGGGCGTCTCCTGGGCGCACGACGGCTCGGGGGTCTACTACAGTCGTTATCCGGCGCTCGCCGTCGGCAAAGGCGACGATGCCGGCCGGCCGGCGCTGTATTTCCACAAGCTCAACACCCCCCAGGACGCCGACCGCCTCGTCTACGAGATCAAAGACCGCACGACCCGCATCCCGCGCGGGCGCGTCACCGAGGATGGCCACTACCTCATCATCACGCAGGTGGAGGGGTACGAGAAGAACGGCGTCGAGCTTTTGGATCTGCTCAAGCCCGGAGCGCAGGTACAGCCACTGCTCATGGGATGGGATGCGCTCTACAACTTCATCGGCTCCCGCGGGGATGAGCTGTATTTCCACACGACGCAAAACGCGCCCTTAGGCCGCGTGATCGCCATCGATGCGCGCCAGCCGGCGAGCCGGCGCACGGTGGTTGCCGAGGGCGCGACGGCGATCGAGGAGGCCACCTACGTCGGCGGGCGCATCGTCGCCAAGTACGTGGAGGACGCGCACGGCGTCGCGCGCATCTACGAGCGCGACGGGCGCCTGGCAGGCACGGTGCCGCTGCCCGGACTTGGGGGCATCGAGGGGTTTCAGGGCGAGGGGAATCGCAGCGAGACCTTCTTCTCGTACACCGATTATCTTACGCCGCGCTGCATCTACCGCTTGGACGTATCGACCGATGAAGCGACGCTCTGGCGCGAGCCGCACGTGCCGGCTTCGATGGCGGACTTTGTCACCGAGCAGGTGTTCTATAGGAGCAAGGACGGCACCCGCGTGCCGATGTACATCACGCACCGGCGGGATCTTACGAAGAACGGCGACACGCCGGTCCTGCTGTACGGCTACGGCGGCTTCAACATCTCCGCGACCCCGAGCTATCGGCCGCAGGTGCAGGCGTGGCTCGAGCTCGGCGGGGCATTTGCAGAGGCCAACTTGCGCGGCGGCGGGGAGTACGGGGAGGCCTGGCACAAGGCCGGTACGCTCGCCAACAAGCAGCACGTCTTCGATGACTTCATCGCCGCGGCCGAGTACCTCATCCGCGAGCACTACACGCGCAGTGCCCGACTCGCCATCCATGGGCGCAGTAACGGCGGCCTGCTGGTCGGGGCGGTGCTGACACAGCGGCCGGATCTGTTCGGGGCGGCGCTACCCGCCGTCGGCGTGCTCGATATGCTGCGCTATCACACCGCCAGCGCGAACGCGCGCCAGTGGAGTTCCGATTTTGGTCTCGCGGAGGATCCGGACCAGTTCAAGACGCTGTATGCGTACTCCCCGGTGCAGAACGTGAAGAAGGGGGTGTGCTATCCGCCGACGCTCATTACCACGGCGGATCATGATGATCGCGTCGTGCCCTGGCACAGCTACAAATTCGCCGCAGCCTTGCAGGCGGCCCAGATCTGCCCGAATCCCATCCTCATCCGCGTCGAGACGCGCGCCGGGCACGGCGCCGGCAAACCCGTATGGATGCAGGTGGATGACTACGCGGATCAGCTGGCGTTCGTCGCAAAGTGGCTCGGGATGCCTGCGGCGCCGGCGAAATAGTCCTAGTCCGGCACGATGAGGGCTCGGATCGTGAGCGCGTTGGGATCGAACACCGCGACCAGCCGCCGCGCGGTGCCTCCCCACATCACGAGCGCATTGGGCTGCTCGGGACTGAGTCCGAGGCGCACCATACGCGCTCGCAGCGTGGCCTGTTCCTGCTTGGAGAAATACTTGATCTCGCCGAGGGTCTTCAGCTGCTTGCGCAGCGCCGGCAGACCCGCGCTCCAGGGCTTGAAGTAACGGGGCATGTCGATGACGTCCTTGCCACTACCGAAGGAGGCGGAATTGACGATGGCCGCCGCTTTGTCCGGATCCTCGGGCAGCGGCGCCCACACCCAGCGCGGCAGGCTGTACCAGTGGGGCGCGAAGGACGGATTGTCCTTGCGAGCGAGCGCGACCTCCTCGCTCGCGAGGTCGGAGGCCTGCACGGTCTCCAGGCGGTTGGCGGAGAAGGTGTAATAGAGCGGTCGCCCGTGCCAGAGCGTCGTGGCGCCATAGATCAGCGCCGCCAGCTGCACGGTGGCGATCATCGCGATATCACGGGCGAGCACCCGCCGCGGTTTCTTGGAATTGGCGATGATGAGCGTGAGTGTGGGGCCGAGCCCCAGATCCACCAGGCCGACGATGATCAGGATCCGCGTGACTGCGGTGAGATACCAGCCGGGCCAGTGATACCAACCCAGATACAGTCCGCCGAGAACCAGGGTGAGAACGCAGGCGCTGCCCAGCAGGTGAAGGCCGAAGGCCGTGAGTCGGAATCGCATTCTCAGGGGGCTCCTTTGGGAGGTTGATCTTCAGTGCTCTGCGTGCCGGCAGCCGAGTCATCGGGGATGCCGCGCTGCTCGCTCAGCCACGCCCCCAGATCAATCAATCGGCAGCGCTCACTGCAAAAGGGCCGATGAGGCGCCCTCTGCCAATCCAGTTCACGGCGGCAAGTCGGGCATTTGACGCGTGCGGGGCTCATCACAGCGAGTGCAGGCGCAGCGGTTCAGGTGCAGCAGCTGAGCACGAACGGCACATCCGCCTGCGCCTGTGTCGGACGGGTCGTGAGGCCATTCCAGGTGAGAAAGCGGATGTTGCAGCGGTGATGACTGCCGCTGATCTCCGGGTACAGCCCGGCAGCGGCCGGGAGGGAGATCCGCAGCAGCTGCAGCGGGTTGTCCCGTTCAAAGGTGATGTTGAAAGTGCCGCCCTGGGCGATTTCCGCACGGCCGCGGCCATTTTGGCGCGTGAGCCACAGCAGCTCCGCGATCGCATCACACAGCGGCCGCAGGAGTCCGAGCCACTGGTTGAAAGTGCGCATGCGCGCCTCATCCGGCTGCGTGAGCCAGAAGTAGTAGTCGGGCAGGTCAAACTCGCACGTGCCTCCGGGGATGGCGCTGCGGTGGCGGATGGCGCTGACGAATTCCGAGTCGCGCAGCGGCTGCAGGAAGGCGGAACCGGCATTCATCAGGTCCGTGCGCAGACGCCCGAGGTTCGCCACCAGAGACTTTAGTCTTTGCATGTCCACGCCCGGGTTGCTCTGAAACTCGTTCAGGGTCGTCAGATGACTCTCGAGTTCCTTGAGCACATCCGAGCGCACGTCCCCGCGCGTGGTGATCGCGAGGATGTCGATAAGACTCGCCATGGCAGCGCGGCTGCCCCACTGGCTCGCCATCTCGTTGTGATACAGCGCCTGGTTGTAGAGAAAGTCCAGCCGCAGAAAGGTGCGCATGCGCTCATTGAGGGGCTGCTCGAAGATGAGCGTCCCGGCATCGGGCGCTCGGGGGTCCGGGTAACCGGCGTCGGCTAAGGTCGAATTGGTCATGCAGGTATTGTGCTTGACGCGTGCGCTGCCCGTAAACGGCGCAGGCGCCCCTGGCGCGGTCCGGCGACAGTGGGGAGGGCCGCAGAGTTCAGGTGCGCGCTTGCGCGGCGAGCTGCAGATACCGAGCGTGGAGAGTTGCGACCTGAGTCTGCACGGCGCTCATGTCGGCGTCGTTGGTAATGACATCGTCCGCCGCCTTCAGGCGCGCGGCGCGCGGCGCCTGCGCGTTGAGGATCGCTTGCGCCTGTGCCGCTGTGGAAGAATCGCGGGCCCGCAAGCGGCGGATCTGCAATTCCTCGTCGCAGTCGATGACCAGTACGCGGTCCACGTGCGAGCTTAGGTTTTTCTCGACGAGGAGCGGAATCACCAGGATCTGGTAAGGACCGCCGGCGCTCGCCGAGCGCGCTTCCAGCGCCGCCCCGATGGCCGGATGGGTCAAGGCCTCAAGATCGGTGCGCGCCTTGGGGTCGGAGAACACGATATCCCGCAGCGCCGGGCGATCTAAGTGCCCATCCGGGGTGAGGATCGAGGGCCCAAAGCGTTCCACCAGGCGCTCAAGTGGCGGTTGCCCGGGCTCGACGACCTCGCGGGCGATCTGATCACTGTCGAGGATGGGCACGCCGAGCGCGCCGAAGAACTTGGCGGCCGTCGACTTACCGCTGGCGATGCCCCCCGTCAGACCGACGCGGAACGCTCGCGCGCTCATAGGGCCCAGCTCACGGACGGTCGAACCAGTCGAGGTAAGCCGTGACGAGCCGCGGGCCGCACAAGAGAATTACCCAGCCGGCCGCGGCGAGAAACGGACCGAAAGCGATCGGTGTGGCGCGGTTCTGTCCGCGCAGCCCGAGCATCACGATACCTACCACCGCGCCGACCACGGCCGCGATGAGAATGACCGGCAGCAGCATCTTCCAGCCGAGCCAGGCACCGAGAGCGGCGAGCAGCTTAAAGTCACCGTAACCCATCCCTTCCTTGCCGGTCAGCCAGCGGAACAAATGATAGACGCTCCACAGGCTCACGTAACCCGCTATCGCTCCGATGACACTCGAGCGCAGATCCACCGGGAAGCCCAGGGCAGCCGTTTGTGCGCCGCACAGGCTCACGAGGAGGCCGCTCCAAAGCAGCGGCAATGTGAGCGTGTCCGGGAGCAGCTGATGATCGACGTCGATGAAGGTCAGGGCGATGAGAAACCAGGTGAAGAGCAGGGCCGCGAGTGCCGGCCAGCCAAAGCCGAACTTCCAGGCGACCACGGCGCTCAAAATGCCCGTCAAGAGCTCCACCAGCGGGTAGCGCACCGAGATCGGCTTGCCGCAGCGCGCGCAGCGCCCGCGCAGCGCGAGCCAGGAGAGGAGCGGGATATTGTGCAGCGCCGTGATGGGCGCTTGGCAGGACGGGCACGCCGAGCGCGGTACCACGAGGTTGAAGGGTTCAAGCGAGCCTGCGGGCAGCGTGGTCGCGCCCGGATCTGGGTGCGCGAATTCGGCACACTGCGCACGCCACTGCCGCTCCAGCATAAGCGGCAGGCGGTAGATTACGACGTTCAGAAAGCTGCCGACCGCGAGTCCCAGGACCAGGCAGGTACCGATAAAAAGATTCGGCGAGGCAGCAAGCACCGCGAAGACGGACATGGGCTGTCCTTATTCTCTTAACGCACGCCACCGCGCTTGCGCGCGGCGGCCCGCGGCAGGCATCACTCTGTGGCGGAGCGCCTCAGACGACCGACGCCAGCTTGAAGATGGGCAGGTACATGGCGATCACGAGGCCACCGACGAGAACGCCCAGGATCACCATGATCAAAGGCTCGAGCAAGCTCGACATCGCATCCACGGCATTGTCGACTTCCGCCTCGTAAAACGTCGCGACCTTGCCCGACATTTCATCGAGCGAGCCGGATTCCTCGCCGACCGCGATCATCTGGTTCACCATGTTGGGGAACAGCCCGGTCGATTCCATCGAGCGCTGCAGGCGTTGACCGGTGGCAACTTCGTCACGCATTCTCAGCACCGCCTTCTCGTAGACGATGTTGCCGGTTGCGCCCGCCACCGACTCGAGCGCTTCAACGAGCGGCACACCCGCGGAGAACATGGTGGAGAGCGTGCGCGCATAGCGTGCGATCGCCGCCTTGTTCAGGATGGGCCCGATCACCGGGACCTTGAGGATCAGGCGATCCAGAAACTCACGCATCGCCCGCGAGCGCTTCTTGAAGTACGTAAAGCCCCAGATCACGCCGGCGATTACGCAGCCGATGAAAAAGCCATCATGCTGCACGAGCTTGGAGACGCCAATAACGAACTGCGTGAAGGCCGGAAGATCCGCACCGAAACCTTTATACAGGGCTTCGAACTGCGGGATTACGAAGACCAGCAGCACGACCGTAACGATCACGGCAACGACCAGCACCGCGGCCGGATAGAAGAGAGCCTTCTTGACTTTCTTCTTCAGCGCTTCGGTCTTTTCCTTGTAGGTAGCTACCTTGTCGAGCAGCGATTCCAGGGCGCCCGCCTGCTCGCCCGCTTCGACGAGATTGACGTACAGATCATCGAAGTACAGGGGATGCTTGCCGAGTGCTTCGTGCAGAGAGGTACCGCCTTCAACATCAGCTTTAACGTCGAGAATCAGCCTCTGCATGGAGGGTTTGTCGTTACCGTTGCCGACGATTTCGAAGGCCTGCACCAGCGGGATGCCCGCGGCTAACATGGTCGAAAGCTGACGACTGAACACTGCGATATCGCCGGGGTTGACCTTGCCGCCCTTGCGGCCCTGGCGCTGTTTGCGAATTCGCGAGGGCGCCACGCCCTGGCGCCGCAGCTCCGCGCGCAGGGTCTGCTCGTCCGGTGCAAGGCTCTTGCCTTTGATGCGGGCGCCACGCTTATCTCGGCCCTCCCAGGCAAACGGAATGTCGCGCTTGATCGTCTTAACAGTTGCGGTAGCTGCCGGAGCCATGAGTTATTTCCGTCCTGTATCACTCGACCGTGACACTGTTGACTTCCTCGAGACTGGTCAGACCATTCTTCACCTTTTCAAGACCCGCGCGCCTTAAGTCCCACACGCCTTCCTTGGCGGCCTGTTCGCCAATTTCGACGGCACTGCCCAGGGCAAGAATGATGCGGGCAATCGCATCCGTTACCGGTAAAACCTGATAGATGCCAACCCGACCTTTATAGCCATCGGTGCAGTTAGAGCATCCCTTGGGGCCGTAAATCTTAAGGCTAGCCGCGACATCGATCTCGGTGAAGCCCTCTTTGAGCAGAGCCTCCTTGGGGATGTCGATCTGCACCTTGCAGTGGTTGCAGAGACGACGGGCCAGGCGCTGCGCGATGATCAAGCTGACTGAGGTGGCAATGGCGTAAGGCTTCACACCCATGTCGACCATGCGCGTCAGGGTCTGCGGCGCATCGTTCGTATGCAGGGTCGAGAGCACCAAGTGACCCGTTTGCGCCGCCTTGATGGCGATCTCGGCGGTCTCGAGGTCACGGATCTCACCGACCATGATGACGTCAGGGTCCTGGCGCAGGAAGGCGCGCATGGCGGAGGCAAATGTCAGTCCGACCTTCGGGTTGACGTTGACCTGATTCACCCCGGGAAGATTAATTTCCGAGGGATCCTCGGCGGTAGATATATTTGTATCCTCGCGGTTGAGGATGTGCAGGCCGGTATAAAGCGAGACCGTCTTACCGCTGCCGGTGGGGCCCGTAACGAGAATCATGCCCTGCGGTTTGGCCAGGTACTTGGTGTACAGATCCTTCTGGAAGGGCTCATAGCCCAGCGAATCAATACCCATCTGGGCCTGCGCCGGATCCAGAATACGCAACACGATCTTCTCGCCGAACAGCGTCGGACACGTGCTCACGCGAAAGTCGATGGCGCGATTCTTCGACAGTCTCATCTTGATGCGCCCGTCCTGCGGGACGCGCCGCTCGGCGATATCCAGCCGCGACATGACCTTAAGACGGGCGGAAAGCTTTTGTGCCAGCTGCACGGGCGGCTGTGCGATCTCCTTCAGCACGCCGTCCATGCGCAAGCGCACCCGATACATCTTCTCGAATGGCTCGAAGTGAATATCGGACGCGCCGCGTCGAATGGCGTCGATCATCACCTTGTTGACGAAGCGCACGATCGGTGCGTCCTCAACGTCATCTCGGCCGACCTTATCGTCAAGTTCATCTTCGCCCGCGGAGACCTCGAGCGAATCGAGGTCCATGTCAGCCTCTTCATTGAGGGCGGACATTTGGTTGTCGACCTGCTCGAGCGCCTTGTCGATGGCCTTTTGCAGTTTGTCGTCTTCGACAATGATCGCCTCGATGCCGAGGCTGGTCTGGAACTTGACCTCGTCAATCGCGTGCAGGTTGGTCGGATCGGCTACGGCTAGAAACAAACGCTTCCCACGGCGGAAGAGGGGCAGCACGCGATGCCGGGCCAGCAACTTGTCGGAGACCAGGCGAACCGCTTCAAGATCGAGGTTCACCGCGTCCAGATCAAAGAGCGGCACACCAAACTCGTTGGAGGCCGCCAGCGCGATATCACGCGCGTTGGCAGCGCCGCTCGCCACGAGCTGCGTGACCACGCTCGTCTTACGCTCGCGCGCAGCATTCACGGCATCCAGCATGGCCGTTTCTTCGACGACACCATCCTGGACCAGCCGTTGCGGCAGACCCCCGAGACCGGAACGGGAGCCGCCCATAGCTAAAGAAGCGTTGTCATTCATGGGCTTAGGGCGAGTGAGACCAGCCGAATATTCAGTTTACCCCAGACTAATACGGCACGCAATTGTCAAATCCTTGCGGATTCTGACGGACAAGGTCCCCCAGGCGGCGGGGTACGCGTCACAAATGGGCCCCGGGGGCCAAAAAGAAAGCCCCGGCACGAGGCCGGGGCTTTAGAGACACCCTGAGGATTCAGGAGTCGCTTACTTGCACTGCGTCGGGACGTACTTGGCCGGTGCGGTGCCCAAGGTGATCACCGGTCAGAAGCTCCGGTGCAAGCGTCGCCGTATTAGCGGTGGCGGAGGCGCAGGCCCAGTCGATGTTGGCAGATGTCGCAATCGCCGTATTGGTGAGCGCCTTCTTGACCGCATTGGGGGTCAAATTAACGACATTGGCGCCAGCAGCCAGCTGCGGAATCGCATTCGGGTCATACTCAATTGAGATCGTGCCGGGAAGAGCACCAGACGAACCCGTCGCGCAACCCGCACCCGTGCCCACACCGCCGGCACCGGTGTTAACCGTGATGCAGAGCACATACTTCGTCGGAGAGAACGACCAGGCATTCGCCGCGGCGGTCACGCCCGGAGTACCGTTCGACTGGAAGGCCTCCGCGACGGTCGTCTTGGCAGCGCCGGCGAGGTTCAGACCTTCAGTCACTTTCGCACGGACGGTGTAGTCCTGGTACGCGGGGATGGCGATCGCCGCGAGAATACCGATGATCGCGACGACGATCATCAGTTCGATCAGGGTAAAACCCTTTTGCACAGACTTCATTTGTGAAAACTCCTAAAACTTTTGGGGTACAAACTCAGCGGCGCAAAAGGCGCCCGGGGGAATCCAAGCAAGCCACATGCCAAGGCGCGCGCGATCACCTAATACAATGATTTTACTGCTAAAAATATGGAAGGGCCCGCGGAGTGCTTGACTTAGTTCTGTCGCAGCCTGACGCCAGCTGTTCGAGCTCGTGTCACAAACTGACAAGATAGGGCACCCGATCGGCGCTACCGGGTTTGCCGACGGCGCCCTACTCGATCCCGAGCTTCTTGATGCGATAGCGCAGCGCGCGAAAGCTCATGCCCAGCAATTTCGCCGCCGCCGTCTTGTTGTAGCGGGTCTGCTCGAGCGCCTTCACGATGGCCTCGCGCTCGATGGTCTCGAGCTGATTTTCCAGGGCCGTGGTCCCCGGTAGTGGCAGCGCCGGTGCTCGGGCCGCTTCCTCGGTACCGGCTGCTCGCGCGCTCACCCGGACACGAATGTGCTCCGGCGTGACCACGCCGCCCGTGCTGAGAGTCATGGCACGCTCGAGTACATTCTCCAGCTCGCGCACGTTACCGGGAAAGGCGTAGGACTCGAGCGCTCGCAGCGCCTCGGCGGAGAGCTCGGGGGCGTCGGTGTTGGCACGCCGCGCCAGACGTTGCAGGATGGCCGCGGCGATCTCGCCGATATCGCCCCTGCGCTCGCGCAGCGCAGGGACACGCAGCTCGATGACGTTGATGCGATAAAAGAGGTCCTCGCGGAACAGGCCCTGGGCGACAAGATCGGCGAGGTTCTTGTGGGTCGCGGACAGGATGCGCACGTCCACCGACTGCTCGCGCGCCTCACCGACCGGACGCACGGTTTTCTCCTGCACGAGGCGCAGCAGTTTCACCTGCATGTGAAGAGGCAGGTCCGCCACTTCATCCAGAAACAAGGTGCCGCCCTCGGCGCTTTGTACGAGCCCTTTTTTGTCGGCAACGGCGCCCGTGAAGCTGCCGCGCCGATGGCCGAAGAGTTCGCTCTCCATGAGCTCGGTCGGGATCGCCCCGCAGTTGACCGCGACGAAGGGCCCCTCGCGCCGTGGGCCACTCTCGTGGATGAGGCGTGCGACCAGTTCCTTGCCGGTCCCGGATTCGCCGCAGATATGTACCGGCGCCTGGCTGCGCGCGACACGGCTGATCATCTCGCGCAGTTCCCGCATGATCTCGGAGCCGCCCAGCAGACGCGGCCCACGCAAGGTGGCCGCGGTCTCCTCATCGATGCCGGTGCGCAGCTTGATGGCACTGCCCACGAGCTTGCGCAGCACGCCGAGGTCGAGAGGTTTGGACACGAAATCGAAGGCGCCCAGCTTCAGCGCCCGCACGGCGGACTCGACGTTGCCGTGCGCAGTGATCACTGCGACGGGGACCGATGCGCGGTTCTCCTGGATCCAAGCCCACCAGCTCGAGTCCGTCGCCATCGGGTAGACGCATGTCCGTCAGGCACAGGTCGAAGCGCTCGCTCTTGAGGAGCTTGCGCGCACTGCTGAGATCGGGGGCGGTGCGGGTCCTGAGACTCATGCGGCTGAGCGTCAGGCTCACGAGCTCGAGCAGATCTGGCTCGTCGTCCACCACGAGCACCACGGGCTGCTCGGCGGCAGGCTCCGAGCTGTCGAGTGCGGGGTGCACTACATCTCCCATCGGCGCGGATCCGCAAACACCAGCCTGAACACACTGCCGCCCCCGGGCCTTGGCTCGTAGATGAGTGTGGCGCCATTGGTCTGCGCTAGTTCCCGAGCCAGGAACAAACCCAAACCCGTGCCGCGCCCCCCGCTGTAAAATGGCTCGAAGATGCGTTCGGCATGTCCGGACGGCACGCCTGCGCCGCGATCGGCCACCTCCAGAAAGGGGCGGCCCGTGCCGCTCATCCGACCATAGCGAATCTCGACAGCCTGCTCCGCATCGTCGCCGACCGCGTGCTTGAGTGCGTTGTCGCACAGGTTCCAGGCGATCTGGCGAAGCTGACCGGGATCGACCCGCACCTCGACCTCGGATCTTGCGGCCACTAACGTGAGCCGCGCCGTCGGCCATTGCATTGTCTGGCAGAACTCCTCGTGAAACTCCTGCGTCCATAATGACAGAGGCAGTCTCTCGAGGCGTGGCTGCTCGCGGCGCGCCAGGCGCTGCACGTTGTCGATGATGCCGCTCACCCGCTCGGCATTACTGCGAATGATCTCGGTGAGGCGGCGATCGTCTTGGCTCAGGTTGGGTGACTCGGCGAGCAACTGTCCCGCGTGGCTCATGGCCCCGACGGGATTGCGGATTTCGTGCGCGATGCTGGCGCTGAGGCGTCCGAGGGCGGCGAGCTTAGATTGCTGGACGCGCTGCTCGATCAGACCGGTATCCTCAAGAAAGATGAGCACCGGCCCTTCCGAGGCACCCAGGGGGGCGAAGTGAGCGCGGATGAGACGCGCGCCGTCAGCCGCAGCGAAAGTCGCATCCGCCGCGGGAGGGGTATCCGCGCCCGTGCCCCTGCGCCATTGCTCCAGCAGGTAGAGCAATCGGGGCGAGGCCTCGCCAATGAGCGCCTCGGGAAATGCGTTGCTGTCGCCGAGTATTTCGGCGGCGGATTCATTGATCAGCCGGATGTGATCCTGCGTGTCCACCACCAGGATACTCTCGCGCAGATGCTGCACGATGTACTGTGACAGTTGCGCCATGTTAGCCAGGTCCAGATCCCGTCGGCGTACCAGGGCCTCGCTTTCGCGCAAGTGATTGGCGACCGGCCACATAACGAGCGCGATGAGGAATAGCGCCGCGCCGAATAACCCTGCCGTGACATAGTCACTGTCGGGCCCCCCAGTCGTAACGCCAACGAACACCTGCTGCACGAGCACTGCCAGGGCGGCCACGGCGGCTATGAGCAGCGCATCGCGCCGTTCTGCCAGAACGGTGAGCGCCAGAACCGGCAGCACCACCAGGATCGCCAGACCGCTGGCGACCCCACCACTCGCATACAGGATGAGTCCGATCGCGAGCGCGTCCACCGAGGCATTGACGAGCGCCACGATGCGCAGGCTCGACCACTGTAGCCGCCGTGCGATCAGGAGCAGCACCGCCGCGGTGAAGTAGCCAATGCAGGCGGCCACGAACAACTGCGGACGCGCCGTTACCAGGGCCCAGTCGGAACCCGCGAACAACTGCAGGGCCAGCAGCACCAAAGGCACGAGCAGGCGGTAAAGATTGAGCAGCCCGATCACGCGCCAGGCGAGATCGCTGGGTGTCACAGGTCCGACGGACTTCACTGGGTCCATCCCACGCGGAATTGTTGCTGCAATCTCCATCACGAACGCAGAGCCGCGATCAGTGCCCCAGGCGAGCGGCTGGCGAGTCCAGCACCCTCGCAAAGTAATGACCCTGCAGACGCCCGCACGCAAGCGGCGGCGGCGCCTTCTAACCAGTCGCTCTCGCGGCCGAGCACCACCATATCATCCCCGCGCATCGGCTCCTGGAACTTAACCCAGCCCAAGCTCACCCAAGCGACCACATCGGTGTTCATGTACAGACGCTTTGAGGTGGGACCGCGTGTATCGGTGGGAGCCCGCCGCGGCTGGAATAGCTGCGGACACGCATCTTCGAGCCGGTCGAGCACCAAGTCAGCCTCCTTCTGGCCGGCGATCTCGGCGGAACGATCGGCGCTGTCGGGGATGACCCCACAGCTGACCATGTAGGTCGTGTCCTTCGACTGGGGTTCGAATTTAGCGGAGGTGGCGAAGACTGGCTCCAGGTCGGGTGGCAGCCCGTGCACGGTGATCCTCGCGCAGTCGGCAGTGTCGACCCGCAGGCTGAAACGCGCCAAGGCGGCGTTGACCTGCGAGAGCCTCGGGGCGCGGCGCTCGCCGTCAGCGTACAGGCGCTTGCCCCGCGTCAACATCCTCAGATGCGGAGCATGCTTTTGGATGAGCGCCTCGACCTGCGCACCGTTGGCGCCCGCGTCAGTGAGCGGATAGCCACCGGAAAAATCGATGAAGGCGGCATCCTTGGCCAGATAGGGGGCGATAAAGGAGTCTGACTGGATGCCGACAGTCAGATAAAGCGCGGGCTCGGTCCTGAGGCTCGCCGGCACCTCGATCTCGAACCACGGACCACCGTCCCACGGGACGCTGGTCCAGCGCAGCTCAGAGCCCCACACCAATTGGAACGCCTGCGTGACGGCTAGCGCTCCGAGGATGCAGGCGCGCGCCCTCGGGGCTGACGGCAGCAGTTGCAGCAGGAGGGCGATCACCAGCACACCGCACACGCAGGCCATCGGTATGAAGTAGCGGCTGTTGCCCGAGCCGCCCAGCCATAGCACCCAGTCGAGCGCGAAACCGCAGCCCAGGGCGGCCAACACGCGCGTATCCATTTGCGCATGACGGGCGACCAGGGCCCGGGGGCCGGCGCGCCGCTTCCACACCCAGCGAAACGCGTACGCGCAGATCAGAACCAACAGCACCGCGTAGCGCGCATCGGGCGCCATGAGCTCCTCGTGCACCATGTACATCGGATCGAGCATGGCGAAGGGACGCCACAGCGCCTCACCGAGGCCCGACGGAATGAACCGCAGGTGGCGCAAGGGCTCGGTCGTGAACTGCGGGGAGCGAAAAATGTTGTTGAGCAGCGGGAAGAAGGGATTACCGAACTTGCCTTCGAGCCGATAGGCCCAGGGCGCGCTCACGAGCGCAAAGGCGACACCGGTCGCGGCCCCGTACAGCACGCCGTAGCGCATCTTCGAGGCGAGCGGCCGGGGCAGCATGATCAGCATGGCGGCAGCGGCGATGGCATGCACTGCATTGGTCATCTTCAATGCGGTCGCTACCCCCAGGAGCAACCCCGCGCAGATCACCCGCGTGCTGCTCGGCGTGCGCACTGCCGTGGCCAGCAGCAGCCAGGCTGCGAGCACCAACTCGCCGGTGGTGATGTCTGCGAAACTTGAGCCGATCTGCTGCAGCAGCACGGGGTTGGCGGCGGCCAGCACGGTGGCAAAAATGCCGAGCGTGACACGATGGCGTTCGCCGCCGGACAGGAAACACCACCAGGGCAAGCTCGAAAGTCAGCCACAGGATGACGCTCTGGAGCACCGCCAGCACGGAGGCGACCAGCAATGCCGGAAGTCCCGAGCTGACCAGCGCATAGAAAGGCACGTACCCGTAGGGGTTTATGTACGCCTGCGGCCCTGCGGCGAAGTAATCCTGATTCAGGCGGTCATGGACGGCGGCGAAACCAGCATACATATGATAGTTCAGCGTGTCCCACGCCATCTCCTTGCCGAGGAGGTAATTGAGGAGGAGCGCCAGCGCGGTAGAGGCGAGATAAAGCGGCAGCCGCCCGTGCAGTAGCGCACGGCGCCAAGCGATGAGCGCGGGTGTTGCCGGGAGCGGCTGACCCGAAGCCTCTGCCGCCACGTTCATGCGTCGCCGGGCGGGGTCGAGCGCAGATCAATGAATCCGAGCAGAAACGAGGCAAAGAAGACTTCGCCGCCCGCCAGCATTAAAGTGACCGACGGAATCGCCACACGCATCATCTCGGTCGGGTCCAGCGCGCCGAGCCGCGCGCGCGCCCAACTCGCCACCGAGTAGATCGCCAGACCGAGCCCTGCCGCGCCGAGGGACAGGCCGAGCACAATGCCGCGCTCGAGCGTGAAAACCTGCAGGAAGCGCTCGAGCGAGCGGCTCATCGGCAGCAGGTTCTTGACGACCCCGATCGTGCGTGCCAGGAGTGAGAAGAGAACGAGCTGCAGGCCAAGCACGGTCGCCCCTGCAGCGTACAGCATGGAGTGAATGTCGAAGCCGACGCCCCCGATGATGATCGTGCCATGCAGGATGGCGAGCTCGGCCGTCAGGCCCAGCACGATGAGGGTGGCCCCCGGATAGAGCAGCAGCCATCTGGGGGTCATCATCAGCAGGAAGCGCAGGTGACGCCAGCCATCGCGCCACGTGCGCAAATGGGGGCGCGCGCGAGCGACCCGCGGGCGACAAGGTGGTGGGGACCTCGGCGATGCGCCAGCCGGCCAACGTCGCCTTGACGATCATTTCGCTCGCGAACTCCATTCCCGGTGAGCTCAGGCCGAGTTGCAGGAGCGCGGTGCGGTCCACGCCACGCAAGCCGCAATGAAAATCGCCCAAAGGCGAGGAGAAGAACAAGCGCCCGGCGAAGCTCAGTAACGGGTTTCCCAGATACCGATGCAGCGCCGGCATCGCGCCGGCACGGATGCCGCCTCGAAATCTGTGCCCGACGACCAGGCTGTTTGCGGCACGTAGCTGCTCGATGAAGGAATCGAGCTGCCGAGAAGTCATAGCTGTCATCCGCGTCACCCATGATAACAAAGCGGCCGTGCGCCGCACGGATGCCGCCCAGCAGCGCGCTGCCGTACCCCTTTTGCACGATACGCACCACGCGCGCGCCCGCCTGGCGCGCTAGCTCCACCGATCCATCGCGCGAGCCGTTGTCGGCGACCAGAACCTCGCCGACGATCCCGGTTCGCTCGAGGAACTCACGGGCCTTGCGCACGCAGGTCGCGACCGTCTCAGCCTCATTGAGGCAGGGCATGAGAATCGTCAGTTCGGGTGCGGCAGCGCCGCTACCGGCTGCTGCGCGCTCCGCGTGTCCCGGCTCGGCAAGGGGAAGGAGCGCAGACCTTAAGGTCGATTCCATCTGGGTAAGGGTCCCGTGTCAGCCTGGAGCATAATTGTCGAATGCAGTATGTCAACGCAGCTCTGGGCGAGGGTGTGATCTGCTCGGCAGAATCCTGGCGCTGGATTCGGCGCAATCCAAGCTTTTGCAGCACCGCGATCCGCGGCAGCCAATTCTATGGATAGTGAATCTGCCGCGCGACGCCTATATCCGCGCATGATTGACGCTGACTGGCTGGTGTTGCGTGAGATGCGCTCAGCCATCGAAGGGCTGGCCGCCCAGGTTGCCGCGGACGGGCAGGTCGCGATTGATCTTGGCTGCGGATCGCAACCGTATCGCGTCATCTTCGCTTCGCGCGGGCTGATCTATCGGGGTGCTGATATCGCCAGTGGCGACCTGCGCATCGATGAGAATGGGCGCGTCGACACCGCCGATGGCAGCGCAGATCTTGTGCTTTCGTTCCAGGTGCTGGAGCACGTGCGGGATGTGGATCGGTATCTGAAGGAGGCGCGCCGCATTCTGCGCGACCAGGGTTGGCTCATCCTGTCAACGCACGGCACCTGGCTTTATCACCCGCATCCGGAGGATCACCGCCGCTGGACTCGCGAGGGGCTGCTGGCAGAGATCGCGCGCCACGGCTTTGAGACGACCGAGTGCATTCCGGTTCTTGGGCCGCTGGCGTGGACGACGATCCTGCGCTTGATATTGCGGCTATCAGCTGTGTCTGCGCGTGCCCCTGATCGGCCGCATGCTGGCGAGTGCTTTGGCGGTGATTATGAATGCGCGCTGTTACATTGAAAACCTGATTACGCCGGATTGGGTGCGGCGCGACAATGCCTGTGTGTATGTAACCTTGTCACGCGCGGCCGGAAGAGCGGCGTGAGATTCTCGCGCTTTGCCCTGGTCGGCGCGCTGTGCGCACTGCTCAGCAACGTGGCGGTCATCGCGCTCGTGCGCCCAGGGATTTAGTGGCCTGGCCGCATCGGTCCTGGCCTTTGGGCCGGTGCTCATCACCGGCTACGTTCTGCACACGATGTTCACCTTTGCGACGCGGCCATCGCGCGCAACGTTCGTGCGCTATACGCTTCGCCATGCTGGCGAATTTCCCGCTCTGGGCTGCCGCGCTTTATCTGTTCGGTGACCTGCTGCACGTGTCAATCACGCTGCTGGCGCCGGCGACAACCGTGCTCATATTCCTTTGGAATTATCTTGCGGCCCGCTGGGCTTGGCTGCGGCCGCCGCGCGAACGGCACCTCTCATGAATCGGCTGACGATCGACGACGTGCAGCGCTGCATGGCGCCCTATCTGCCGATCTATTCCTGGCACAAGCCCGTCTATCAACACGTCGCACTGACCAATCTGCAGCGCATGTGGGATCCGTGCCACACCCGTGTGCTCGATGTCGGAGGCGGCACGGGTGTACTGGCGCAGACGATCAAGACGCTTTTCGGACTGCAACACGTCGCCTCCGTCGACGTGCAGGATCGCTTCTTGCCCTCCCTCAGCATTGAGACCGCCGTGTACGACGGCGTCACTCTGCCATTTGCTGACGACTCGTTTCACTGCGCGCTGCTCTTTAACGTCCTGCATCACGTTCCGGTGGCGCAGCGCGTGCCGCTGTTGCGCGAGTGTCATCGCGTGATCGGGCGAGGGTCGCTGTACATCAAAGATCATCTTTCGCGCGGCGCGAGCGACGATGGGCGTCTCGCCGTCCTCGACCTACTCGGCAATGCTCCGTTCCGCGGCATGATGAGGGCACGCTATCTGCGCGAGGCTGACTGGGAGGACCTCGCCCTGCAGACGGGCTACGAGGCCGGTGAGCGGCTCATGGGCGACTATCGCGGCGGCCTCATGGCAGCGCTGTTTCCCAATCGACTGGAGTTCAGTACGCGGTGGCGTCCGCATTGATGGACGCTCACGTCAGGCCCATCAAAGTGCTGATGCTGTCCCACTACTTCGGCCAGCACAGCGGTGGGATTGAGGCCGTCGCGGCGGCACTCGGGCGCGAGCTGAGCTCCCACGGGTTCCAAGTGCTGTGGCTTGCGAGCGGAAATTCCGACGCCGACGGCGATAAAAACGAGTATCGCTGCGATACGCTCGCCGCTGCACGCACCGCAGAGAAGCTACTGGGCATTCCGTACCCGCTGCTGCGCCTCTCGGCCTGGCGCAAAATATGGCGCGAGGCAGCGCGTCACGACGTGATCGTCGTTCACGACGCGATTTACATGACCAGCATCCTCGGCTACCTGGCGGCGCGCACTCAGCGCAAGCCGCTGGTCATCGTGCAGCATGTCGCCTTCGTGCCTTTCCAGAGCACGGCGCTGCGCGCGCTCCTGCACTTGGCCAATCGGTGTATCGCCGCGCCACTTCTGCGGGGCGCGGATCAGGTCATATTCGTCAGTGAACTGACCCGGCAGTATTTCGCGAGCCTACGCTGGCGCCGTGCGCCGATGCTGGTTTTCAATGGGGTGGACACCAACATCTTCGGGCCGGCAGCGGACAGCGCGCAGGTGCAGGAGGAGCGTCGCAGCCTTGGGCTACCACCGCACGGGGCGGTCGTCCTGTTTGTCGGCCGGTTCGTGCAAAAGAAAGGTCTCCACGCCCTGGAATACGCGGCCCGGGCGCGTACCGACGTGCTGTTCGTGTTTGCCGGTCACGGACCGCTCGATCCGGCGGCCTGGCGACTGCCGAACGTGCGCGTCTGCAGCGGCCTGTCCGGCGCGCGGCTCGCCTCGCTTTACCGCGCCAGCGACGTTCTAGTGCTGCCGAGCGCCGGTGAGGGTTTTCCGCTGGTCGTGCAGGAGGCGCTCGCCTGCGGTCTTGCGGTCATCTGTGGTAGCGACACGGCCGCGGCGGACGAAGGTGCGGCGCCGTTCCTGAGAGCCATCCAGGTCGAGCTCGCGAACCCAGAGGCGACGGCTGGCCGGCTCCTCGCTGAGCTGACGCCCCTGCTGGTTCGCAACTCCACCGCGGAGGGGCGTCGTGAGCGCGCGGCGTTCGCGCAGGCACGCTATTCCTGGTCGGCCAGCGGGGCGAGCTATGCGGCGCTGCTGCGGCGGCTGTGCGCGCCGCCGGTCGTGCTGCCGGGAACGTAAAGCTCAGCGCGGT
Organism: uncultured Pseudomonadota bacterium; assembly: GCA_963850955.1. Taxonomy (GTDB): domain Bacteria; phylum Pseudomonadota; class Gammaproteobacteria; order Steroidobacterales; family Steroidobacteraceae; genus 13-2-20CM-66-19. Next base: position 66,046 of record CAWKMW010000004.1, on the reverse strand, counting down.
TTGATGGCGATCCGCCCGGTATTGTCGATGCGACTGAGAAACAATGAGTCACGCAGGTATTCGTCTGCCGCCTTGCGCGCGCCGCTCCAGTAGCCGTAGTCATCGATGATCAGGACACCACCTGGAGATAAGCGCGGATACAGGTGCTCGAGTTCGTGGCGGGTGGACTCATACCAATCCGTGTCCAAGCGCAGCACGGCAATCTGCTGCGGCGCTGCATCGGGCAGAGTGTCCTCGACTTTTCCCTTGATATAACTGATTTGGGCCGCCGGGTAGCCCGTGGATCCCATGTTGCGCTTCACTTCTTCCAGAGGCGAGTAACAGCGCAGTGTGTCGTCTTGACCTGCTTCGCGCAGCATCGTCGATGCGAGTTGCCCGCTCGTCGCCTGCCGATCGTGTTGAGTCGGCACACTCATGCCCTCAAAGGTGTCGAAGAGATACAGCGAGCGCGGGGTCTTAAAAGTCAGCGCCGCGGCCATGCTTGAGCCCCCCTTCCATACCCCGCACTCGACGAACGCACCGGGGATGTTGTTGGCTTCCGCATATCTGATTGCCGAGCACACCGCGAAGATGCGTGCCGGCGACGTCATGGTATAGGGCAGGACCCGGCGCAGCAGGGTGAGTGTCGCCTCGTCGAAATCGGGGTAGCACACCCTGAGCACTGCCCGCGTTGAAAGCAGCGCGCGCACCGAACCGGTAGCCAACTGTTTTAATCTCACAGCCCCGGAGCATGGCTCAAGGCCTGGGCCGATTTCAAACGAACGCAGCCCGCATGCTGGCCAGGGGTGGGCAATTACGCGCAGAATGCGCGCTTTCCGCGCGACGAGCACCGAAGATGAATCTGCACGAGTATCAGGCGAAGGAAGTGTTCCGCACGTACGGGATCCCGGTCCCCGCGGGCAAGGTGGCGGCCAGCGCCGAGGAAGCTGCCGCCGCGGCGCAGGCGCTCGGGGGCGCGGTATGGGTGATTAAGGCCCAGGTGCACGCCGGCGGGCGTGGCAAGGCGGGCGGGGTAAAGCTGGTGCGCGACGTGGACGCGGTGCGCTCGGCCGCGGCCGGCATGCTCGGTACGCGCCTGGTGACGCAGCAGACGGCGGCCGAGGGTCTGCCGGTTGGGCGCGTGTACGTCGAGGTGGCTTCCGAGATCGCGCGCGAGATCTACCTCTCGCTCACCTTGAACCGCGAGAAGAGTCGCGTGGCGCTCATCGCCTCGGCTGCAGGCGGGATGGACATCGAGGAAGTCGCGCACCGCAGTCCGGAGAAGATCCTGTCGGTCACGATCCACCCGGCGGCGGGACTGCAGCCCTACCAGGCGCGCGAGCTCGCCTTCGGCTTAGCCCTCAGCGGCTCGCAGATTAGCGAGTTCCAGGCTCTGGCGAGCGCTCTCTACAAGCTCTACATCGAACAGGATCTGAGCCTCCTCGAGGTCAATCCCCTCATCGTCACCAAGGCCGGCGCCCTCGTGGCGCTGGATGCCAAGATCAACCTCGATGCGAACGCGCTCTTTCGACATCCGCAACTCGCGCAGCTGCGTGATGCGAGCCAGGAAGACCCGATGGAGCGGCAGGCCGCCGAGCACGACCTCAACTACGTCTCCCTCGACGGTGACATCGCCTGCATGGTGAACGGCGCAGGACTTGCCATGGCGACCATGGATCTGATCAAGCTGCACGGCGGGCGACCGGCTAACTTTCTCGACGTCGGCGGCGGCGCCACCAGCGAGCGGGTGACCGCCGCCTTTGAGCTGATTCTCTCCAACCCCAAGGTGCGTGCGGTCCTGGTGAACATCTTTGGCGGCATCGTACGCTGCGACATCATCGCCGAGGGGGTCATCAACGCGGTAAAGAAGGTGGGTGTGCGCGTGCCGGTTGTGGTGCGTCTGGAAGGCACGAATGCGGAAGCGGCCCGCGCGCTCCTGGCGAAGAGCGGGCTCACCATCACACCGGCGGATGATCTGACGGATGCGGCCCGCAAGGTCGTGGCGCTCGCCAAGAAGGGCAACGCATGAGCATTCTGGTCAACAAGAACACCCAGGTGATCTGCCAGGGCTTCACGGGCAAACAAGGCACGTTTCACTCCGAGCAGGCCCTCGCCTACGGCACCAAACTGGTCGGCGGCGTGACCCCGGGACGTGGCGGCCAAACGCATCTGGGCCTGCCCGTGTTTGATACTGTAAAGGATGCGGTACGCAAGACTGGCGCCACGGCCAGCATGATCTACGTGCCCCCCGCAGGGGCTGCGGATTCGATCCTCGAGGGTATCGACGCGGGAATTGAACTCGTGGTGTGCATCACCGAGGGCGTGCCGGTGAGTGACATGGTGCGCGTGAAGGCGGTGCTCGCGGGCTCGGCCACGCGCCTGGTGGGCCCGAACTGCCCCGGGGTCATCACCCCGGATGAGTGCAAGATCGGCATCATGCCCGGCTTTATCCACAAGAAGGGCGCGGTCGGCATTGTGTCGCGCTCCGGCACGCTCACGTACGAGGCGGTCTTCCAGACCACGCGCATCGGACTCGGGCAGAGCACCTGCGTCGGGATCGGCGGGGATCCGGTGCGCGGCATGAACTTCATCGACGTGCTCGAACTGTTCGAACGCGACCCGCGTACCGAGGGCATCATTCTCGTCGGCGAGATCGGCGGCAGCGACGAGGAGGCAGCCGCCCACTACATCCGCAGGTTCGTGAGCAAGCCCGTGGTCGCCTACATCGCTGGCGTCACGGCGCCGCCGGGCAAGCGCATGGGTCACGCCGGCGCCATCGTCGCCGGCGGCAAGGGTACGGCAGCGGACAAATACGCCGCGCTGGAGGCTGCGGGCGTGCGCACGGTGAAGTCGCCCGCGGAACTGGGCTCAGCGATGGCTGAGCTGCTGCGCCAGCGGCGTGCGCGCGTCGGGCCGTCCGTGCACTCCCGGCCGCGAGCCCCCGCACGTGCCGCCAAGCGCGCGAAGAAGCCGGCGCCGGCTAAGTCGCCGGGCAAGGGGGCGAGCCGTCGCGCGCGCCTCGCCCCGAAGAGCCGGCGCGCCGGACGCGGCAGGCGACGTTGAGTCGTGAAACAATAGCGCGCCGCCGCAACTGACGCACCCGGCAGCCGGGCGGCGCACGGAAGGTGAGTCCTTGAGGATTGCGCTTGCGCAGCTGAATTTCCTGGTCGGCGACGTGCAGGGCAATGCCGCGCGCATGATCGCCGCCGCGCGGCGCGCGCGCACCGACCTGGGCGCCGACCTGGTGTTGTTTCCCGAGCTCGCCCTCTCGGGTTACCCCCCTGAGGATCTGTTGTTTCACCGTGGCTTTCGCCGGCAGATCGAGGCGGGGCTCTCGCGCGTGCGCACCGAGGTCACCGACGTTGCGCTGCTGCTGGGCTTTCCGGAGTACACGGAAGCGGCCATCTATAACTCCGCCGCCTTGATCGTCGGCGGGGAGATCGCCGCGATCCAGCGCAAGGCGGAGCTGCCCAACTACAAGGTCTTCGACGAGAAGCGCTATTTTGAGCCTGGCTCGCAGCCCAGCGTCAGCGAATGCGCCGGCCTGCGCGCGGGACTTTTGGTGTGCGAGGACATCTGGGCGCCGCAGGCCGCGCAGCTGAGCCGCGCGGCGGGGGCGCAGCTGTTGCTCGTCATCAACGCCTCGCCCTATGAGATCCACAAGCAGCGCGAGCGCGAAGAGGTCGCGCGCGCCCGCGTCCGCGACGTCGGTCTGCCGCTTGCTTACGTGAATCTGGTCGGCGGCCAGGACGAACTGGTGTTCGATGGCAACTCCTTCGTCATGGATGCGCAAGGCGAGGTCGTGATGCGCGCGCCCGCCTTCGAGGAAGGCATTTACCTCGCCGAATTCGCCCGCGACAGCCACGGCGCCGTGACCCCACGGCCGGGCCGTATCGTGCCGGAATCCTCCGATGAAGCGAGCATCTACAACGCGCTGGTGCTCGGAGTGCGCGACTACGTACGCAAACACGGCTTCCCAGGCGTGGTGATGGGCCTCTCTGGTGGGGTTGACTCGGCGCTCACCCTGGCGATCGCCGTGGATGCGCTCGGACATGAGCAGGTGCAGGCCGTGATGATGCCCTCGCGCTATACCTCTGAGATGAGTCTCGCCGACGCCAAAGCCCAGGCGCAGACCCTCAAGGTGAACTACAGCGTGCTCTCGATCGAGAACATGTTCGAAGCGACGCTCGCCACCCTCAAGGGCGAGTTCGCCGGGCGCGCCGCCGATGCCACCGAGGAGAACATCCAGTCACGCTGCCGCATGCTCTTGCTCATGGGCATCTCCAACAAGACCGGGCGCATGCTGCTGACCACCGGCAACAAGAGCGAGATGGCGGTCGGCTACGCGACGCTCTACGGGGACATGGCGGGCGGTTTCGCGCCGATCAAGGATTGCAGCAAGCTGCTCGTGTATCGCCTGGCGAACTATCGCAACTCACTTTCCGCCGTGATCCCGCCACGCGTCATCGAGCGCGCCCCGTCCGCGGAGCTGCGCCCCGAGCAGAAGGATTCCGACTCGCTCCCCCCCTACGAGGTGCTCGACCCGATTCTCGAGGCGTTCATCGAGGAGGATCTGTCGGTGGATGAGATCGAGGCGCGTGGGTTCGACCGTGCCACCGTTGCGCGGGTGCTCGATCTGGTGAAGCGCAACGAATACAAGCGCCGCCAGGCCCCGCCGGGCGTGCGCGTCAGCCGCCGCGCCTTCGGCCGCGACTGGCGCTATCCGATCACGAGCGGCTATCGGCGCTGAGGCGGCGGGGGCCCTACCAGATCCGCCACCAGGACTTCTTCACCTCTGCCTGGGCGAGGCGCACATCGTTCGAGTAGTTGGCGGCGTACACCTCGCGGCTTTGCGCCGCCAGTTTGGGCAGATTCAGCCGATCGTACGAGGCGATGAGGATTTCCAGCGCCTCGCGCGTGGCGGGCGCACCGTCATACTGTTCGATGGCGCCCTTGGCGCGCTGTGCGGCGGCGACAAAGGCATTGCGCTTGTAGTAAAAGCGCGCCACGTGCACCTCGTAGCTTGCTAGGCGGTCGCGCAGATAGACCATGCGCTGCAGTGAATCGGTGGCGTAGGCGCTCTTCGGGTACTGCTCGACCACGGTCTTGAAAGCCGCATACGCCTTGCGCGCCGTGGCGGGCGGGCGTTTGGATAGATCGGCGCGAAAGAGACTCTCGATCGCATTGGGGGGTTTCTCAAATTCCACCAGGCCCTTCACGTACCAGGCGTAGTCGACCCGCGGGTGAGTGGGATTTTCGCGGATGAAGGTTTCGGCCGCATCCGTGGCGGATTCACCCTCACCGGCGCGGTAATAGCAGTAGATAAGGTCGAGGCGGGCCTGGCGCGACTCATCCGTGAACGGGAAACTCGCCGTCAGCTTCTCGTACGTCTTGATGGCCGTATTGAAGTCGTAGGACTCCATGGCCTTGTGAGCCTTCTTGAAGAGGCTCGCCGGGGTATCCTTGGTGAGGGCTTTGTCCCGGCGGGCGTGGCACCCGGTCAGGGATACGGCAAGCAGAACGACACACAACGCGAGCACGCCGCCGCGCGCCGGACGGGACAAGAACATCTGGAAAGGGCCTTTCTTTGGCTTCGCGCCGTCTGAATCCGACCAGTATAGCGAATCCCCCGGCTGCCCTTCGGACCGCCGCAGGACCCACGGAGTTCCGCTCGCATGCACTCACGCTGCCCCTCCAAAGCGCCGGCCTGCGCTTCGATCAGGCCCTCGCGCGCGCCCTGCCGCAGTACTCGCGGGCGCGCTTGAAGGAGTGGATCGAGTCCGGGGCGGTGCAGGTGGATGGCCGGCCGCTGCGGCCTAAGGACCGGGTGCTGGGCGGGGAGCAGGTGCGTCTCGAGGCACACCTGCCGGTGCACTCAGGCATCGCCGCTGAGTCGATACCGCTCGCGGTGGTGTACCAGGACCGCGCGCTCCTGGTCCTCGATAAACCCGCGGGGCTGGTGGTGCACCCCGGGGCCGGCAACGCCCGCCACACGCTGCAGAACGCGCTCCTCGGGCTCGATCCGAAGCTCGCGCTCGTGCCGCGCGCCGGCCTCGTGCACCGCCTGGACAAGGACACGAGTGGCCTCTTGGTGGTGGCGCGCACCCCGGAGGCGCACACGGCGCTGGTCGCGGCACTGGCCGCGCACGCGATCACGCGCGAGTACCTGGCGATCTGCAGCGGCGTCATGACGGGGGGCGGCACGATCGATGAGCCCATCGGCCGGCATCGCACGCAGCGCACACGCATGGCAGTGCGCGCGGACGGTCGCCCGTCCGTGACCCACTATCGCGTCGTGCGGCGCTTTGCGGCGCACACCCTGGTGCGCGTGCAGCTGGAGACCGGCCGCACCCACCAGATCCGCGTGCACCTCGCGCACGCCGGTTTCCCCGTCGTGGGTGATCCGGTCTACGGCGGCCGGCGACGCCTGCCGGCCGGGTGTCCGCCGACGCTCGCGGCGGCGCTTAGCGCTTTTCCGCGCCAGGCGCTACATGCGGCGAGCCTGAAGCTTGCGCATCCGCTGAGCGGCAAGCCGATGGCCTGGGAGGCGCCACTGCCGCCGGACATGCAGTCGCTGCTCCGGGCCCTCGAGCCCGCATCGGCGTGATGCGACCGTCCGTCACTTGTCTGACGCCCGCATGGCCCGCGCCGGCTGCGGTGCGTGCGGCGTTCACGTTGCGCGGCGGCGGGGTCAGCGCGTCGCCCTTCGATACGCTCAATGTCGCCGCACACGTGGGGGACATGCCTGATGCAGTGAGCGAGAACCGCCGCCGCGTGTGCAAGGGACTCGCGCTGCCGGGCGAACCGCTGTGGCTCGAGCAGACCCACGGCACCGAGGTCTGGGAGGCCGATGCGCACGCGCCCGCGACGCCGCCGCGCGCGGACGCGGTGATCGCGCGCACGCCCGGTCGCGTCGCCGTCATCCAGGTGGCGGACTGCCTGCCCGTGCTCCTGGCCACGCAGGATGCCTCCGCCGTCGCGGCCGCGCACGCGGGCTGGCGCGGACTGGCTGCGGGCGTTCTGGAGGCCACCGTGGCGAGACTCGGCGCCGATCCGCGAGCACTCCTCGCCTGGCTCGGGCCGGCGATCGGACGCGCACACTTTGAGGTCGGTGCGGAAGTGCGCGCCGCCTTCCTGCGGCACGACGCCTCTGCCGCGGCGGCTTTCAGCGTGAACGCGCGCGGGCGCTGGCAATGCGATCTCATCGGGCTCGCACGGCAGCGACTGCACGCGCTCGGGGTGCGGGAGGTGTTTGGCGGGCAATGGTGCACGTACGCGGATCGGGCACGCTTCTTTTCCTACCGGCGCGACGGGTGCTGCGGTCGCATGGCCGCACTCATCTGGCTCAACTGAACGGCGCGGCCGCGTTTCGCCAAGATCGCGTGCTAGCATCGGCGCAGACTCCCAGCAACAACAAGAACCTGACATCGTGCCGCTTTTTCTGTGGGTCATCGTCTGTGCAGCCCTCGGAGGCATCGCGAGTGCCGCTTTTGCGGTCGCCTTCCTCTGGGTTCCGGAAGCGCACAGCGCCCGCATCCTGCCGCACTTCGTGAGCTTTGCGACCGGCGCGTTGCTCGGCGCGGCACTGCTGGCGCTCCTGCCCGAGGCGATCGAGGGCGCAGGCGTTGGCGGGGCGCACCGCCTAGGAATCGCCCTGGTCGCAGGACTCGGGATGTTCTTCGTCATTGAGAAACTGGTGCTCTGGTGGCACACGCACGCGCATGAGCCTCGTGCCGAAGCGCCGCCGCACCCGACTGACGTCGCTCCCGAGCACACGCACCGCGAGCGTGCCTCGGGCGTCCTGGTTCTGGTCGGTGACAGCATCCACAACGCTCTCGATGGCGTGCTGATTGCCGCCGCGTTTCTCAATGACGTCTCGCTCGGCTTCGTCACGACCTTTGCGGTGGCCGCCCACGAGGTTCCGCATCGGGTCGGGGACTTTGCCCTGCTGGTGCATGCGGGGTTCTCGCGCCAGCGGGCCTTGTTTCTGAATCTCGCCACCGGGCTCGCCTCGGTGCTCGGGGCGATCGTGGCTTTCTTTGCGCTGCGGCGCGCTATGGGGGCGCTGCCCTATGCCCTGGCCTTTGCCGCCGCCGGCTTTCTGTACATCGCCCTCGCCGGCCTCATCCCTGGCCTGCAACGCCGCTCGGATGCGCGCGCCAGCACGATCCAGGTGGTGCTGATCGTCCTCGGGGTCGCCACGATCGCCGCCGCCGAAGCCCTGAGTCGTCAGTAGCCGCTGAGCGCTCGAAACGGGGTGGATTTGCGATTTGGTTCGCGAATCGCGTCTCGCCCGATCGGGTACCATTTGACGTAATTTCGTAGATCGATGGCGGCGAAGCATGTTCAAGTGGTTCAGTGGACGCGAAGCGGCCGAGGTTGGCACGGCACTGGCGGATGACTTCATCGTGCAGACTGCCTCCGCACCCGGCGCGCGCCAGCGCCAGAAACGCACGCAGGGCCAGGAGCCGCAGCAGTTCCTGCAGAAGTTCCTGCAACGCGTGGATCAGGAAACGCGCCCGCTGAAACTGAATATCTCTAAGGCGCGCGACTCTCGCCAACTCCTTCAAGTGGCGACTGCTGGAGAAGGGTGTCGAGCAGAATGTGGTGGAGGAACTCACGCGGGCGGTGGTGCTGCAACTGACGACCGGGCGCGCGGAGCCAGCGCCCGCTTAAGGATGAGCCGGTCGTCATGTCGAAGCGCAAGACCCGCGAGGCCGTCCACGCTTTACTGGTCCAGGGTGACGAACATCGTCAAACGTGGCCCTCGAGCAGGCGATCGATTGCTACCAGCAAGCCCTCTCAGCTGACCCAGACAATGCCCTCGTCCGCGATATTCTGGGAGTCATCCTCTGCCGACTGGGTCGCTTCGAAGAGGGGGGCGACCAGTTCCGTCAGGTGATCAAGATCAAGATGGTTTTGCCGAGGCGCATTTCCACCTCGGCTCGCTGCTTCGAGCGCAGGGATACATTGCTGCATCCGAGCAGCCCCTGCGGCGTGCGCTCAAGCTGAAGCCAACGCTGATCGAGGCGCAGATCAGCCTCGGCGCCACGCTCTCCATGCTCGGGGACATGAAGAGGCGAAGAGTTGCTTCGAGAAAGCCCTGCGGGTCGCTCCGCGTCAAGTCGAGGCGCTCACGGGGATGGGCCAACTTTGCGCGATGGAGGGACACTTCGCGGAAGCTGAGACTTGGTTCAACCGCGCCCTGGAGGTCAACCCCAAACACTGGCTCGGGTGGGTCGGACTTGCAGGATTGCGCAAGATGCCGGCAGCCGACGAGGCGTGGATCAAGGGCGCCCAGGCGAGCGCTGACAGCGGGCATTCCGGCGCAGAACGAGGCCAGCTGTGCGCAAGGCAATGGGGAAGTATTACGATCAGGTTGGGGACTACGCCCAAGCCTTTAAGTCCTTTCGGCGCGCTAACGAGCTGATCAAGGCGGCCCCCCTGCCCTACGACAAGGAAGCCCAGGCGAACTTCTGCGACAATCTGATCCGCGCTTACACTCGCGAGGCGCTCGCCGGCCCGCACCCCGGAGCCTCGGACTCCTCGCTGCCGGTTCTGGTGGTCGGCATGCCGCGCTCGGGTTCCTCGCTGGTCGAGCAGATCCTTGCCTCGCACCCGATGGTTAGCGGCGCCGGGGAATTGGCGTTCTGGCCCGATACCCTTTCCGAGCACCTGGTCGGTGTGCTGCACGGGCCGCCGGACGAGGCCACACGGCGCAAGTTGGCGGCCGAGTATCTGCGCGAGCTTCGCCGGCTTATGGCGACAAGAATGCGGCGCGCATCGCGGATAAAGTCGCTGTTCAATATCGACAGTCTTGGGGTCATTCACTCGGTGTTCCCGAACGCACGCATCATCCACGTGCAGCGCGATCCGATCGATACCTGCCTGTCCTGTTACTTTCAGGACTTTCCGCCGGCTCTTAACTTCACCTTTGACCTGGCAGACCTCGCGCACTACTACCGGCTGCGTCACGCGGTTGATGAAGCACTGGCGCAGTGCCCTTCCGCCTGGGACCCTGCTCGATGTCCCGTATGAGGAACTGATCGCCGATCAAGAGGGCTGGACGCGCCGGATGCTGGAGTTCCTTGCACTGCCGTGGGATGAGCGCTGTCTGAGCTTCCACAGCACCGAACGCAGTGTGTTGACAGCCAGCTACTGGCAGGTGCGCCAGAAGGTCTACAACAGCTCGGTCGGGCGCTGGCGCCACTACAAAAAATTCGTCGGCCCGCTTCTTGACCTGAGCAATTTGCCCTCCTGAACCGGGACGCGGCCGGGGCGCTTCTCCAAGATGACGCGCGGCGTGGCCCGCGCCGCGCTATCTTTAGCGGGCGGTGGCCGCGGTGCGTACCCTCTGCGATGCGGTTCGGGCGCTGTAGCCCCTTGAATGGACTCACGGTTGTCCCCATAGAAACGACCACTCCAGTTGAGGCCTCATTCCGTGCGCCAAGACAAGCTCACCACCCGGTTCCAACAGGCGCTGGCCGATGCGCAGTCCCTCGCGCTCGGGCGCGACAACCAGGTCATCGAGCCTGCGCATGTGATGCTGGCGATGCTCGACGGCTCCTCCGGTTCGTTGCGCCCGCTGCTGATGAAAGCGGGGGCGGACATCAACAAGTTGCGCGCGGGACTGTTGAGCACGCTCGACGGCTTGCCGAAGGTTGAGGGCACCCCGGGGGAGGTGCATGTCTCCAACGACCTGAACCGCGTGCTCAACGTCACCGACAAGCTCGCGCAGCAGCGCGGCGATCAGTTCATCTCGAGCGAGCTCTTCGTGCTCGCCGCTTTCGAGGACCGCACGCTCGCGCGGCTGTTTAAGGAGTCCGGCGTGGTGCGCGGCGCGGTGGAGAAGGCGATCGAGGAAGTACGCGGCGGCGAGAAGGTCGCCGATGCCAACGCCGAGGAGAGCCGCCAGGCGCTCGAGAAGTACACCGTCGACCTCACCGCGCGCGCTTCCTCGGGCAAGCTCGATCCGGTCATCGGTCGCGACGATGAGATCCGCCGCACCATCCAGGTGCTGGCGCGTCGCACCAAGAACAACCCCGTGCTCATCGGCGAACCCGGCGTGGGCAAGACCGCAATCGTCGAGGGGCTCGCCCAGCGCATCGTCAACGCCGAGGTGCCCGAGGGGCTCAAGAACAAGCGCATCCTGGCGCTTGACATGGGCTCGCTCATCGCCGGCGCCAAATTCCGCGGCGAGTTTGAGGAGCGCCTGAAGGCGGTCCTCAACGATCTGGCCAAGCAGGAAGGCCAGATCATTCTCTTTATTGATGAGCTGCACACCATGGTGGGTGCCGGCAAGGCCGAAGGCGCCATGGATGCGGGCAACATGCTTGAAGCCCGCGCTGGCGCGCGGCGAGCTGCACTGCGTCGGCGCCACTACGCTCGATGAGTACCGCAAGTACATCGAGAAGGACGCCGCGCTCGAGCGGCGCTTCCAGAAAGTCCTGGTGGACGAGCCCTCGGTGGAGGACACGATCGCGATCCTGCGCGGACTCGCCGAGCGCTACGAGGTGCACCACAAGGTTGAGATCACAGACCCTGCCATCGTCGCCGCGGCGACGCTCTCGCACCGCTACATTGCCGACCGCCAGCTACCGGATAAGGCCATCGATCTGATCGATGAGGCCGCGGCGCGCATTCGTATGGAGATCGACTCCAAACCCGAGGCGCTCGATAAGCTCGAGCGGCGCATCATCCAGCTGAAGATCGAGCAGGAAGCGCTGAAGAAGGAGAAGGACGAGGCATCGCGCAAGCGTCTGGCGACGCTCGAGGGCACGCTCGGCGCGCTCGAGAAGGAGTACGCCGATCTGGAGGAGATCTGGAAGTCCGAGAAGGCCGCACTGCAGGGCACGGCGCAGATCCGCGAGGAGCTCGATCGCACGCGCCTGGAACTCGAAGCCGCGCGCCGCGCCGGCAACCTGCAGCGCATGGCGGAACTGCAGTACGGCAAGATTCCGGAGCTTGAGAAACGCCTCGCGTCCGCGCAGGCGGCCGAGGACACGGCCCCGACGTTGGTGCGCAACAAGGTGACCGAGGAGGAGATCGCCGAGGTGGTCTCCAAATGGACTGGGATTCCGGTCTCGAAGATGCTGCAGGGCGAGCGCGAGAAGCTGCTGCACATGGAAGAGGCACTCGCCAAGCGCGTCGTGGGCCAGGAGGAGGCGCTGCGCATCGTCTCGAACGCCATCCGCCGCTCGCGCGCCGGACTCTCCGATGCACGCCGCCCGAATGGCTCGTTCCTGTTCTTAGGTCCCACCGGCGTCGGCAAGACCGAGCTGTCCAAGGCGCTCGCAGAGTTTCTCTTCGACACCGAGGAGGCGCTCATCCGCATCGACATGTCGGAGTTCATGGAGAAGCACTCAGTCGCACGCCTGATCGGCGCGCCGCCGGGCTACGTCGGCTACGAGGAGGGCGGCTATCTCACCGAAGCGGTGCGCCGGCGGCCGTACTCGGTGATCCTGCTCGATGAGGTGGAGAAGGCGCATCCGGACGTCTTCAACGTGCTCTTGCAGGTGCTCGACGATGGGCGCCTGACCGACGGCCAGGGGCGCACCGTGGATTTTCGCAACACGGTCATCATCATGACCTCGAACCTCGGCTCGCAGGTGATCCAGGAATATGCCGGCGAGCAGAACTACACGCGCATGAAGAGTGCGGTGATGGAGGTGGTGCAGCAGAGCTTCCGCCCCGAATTTATCAACCGCATCGATGATATCGTGGTGTTCCACCCGCTCGGCACGCGTCAGATCCGCGCCATCGTCGACATCCAGCTCTTGTACCTGAAGAAGCGCCTGGCCGAGCGCAACATGGATCTGGTTCTCGATGACGCCGCGCGCGATCTGCTCGGCGAGGCGGGCTTCGATCCCGTCTACGGCGCGCGGCCTCTGAAGCGTGCCATCCAGCAGCAGATCGAAAACCCGCTGGCGCAGCGCATCCTGCAGGGGGAATTCGTGCCCGGGGATCGCATCCGGGTCGTCGTGCAGGACGGGGAGCTCGGCTTCTCCAAGATAGAAGAACGCAAGGCCGCCCGCGGCAAATAGGCCTGCAAGCGATGGCCGGCCGTGTGTGCACGTCCGCTATAATCGCCGCCACAACCAACTTACTGCCATAAAGAGCGTCATGCCGTTCTACGAATACGAGTGCCAGGCCTGCAAGTTTTACACCGAGGTCATGCAGAAGATCACCGATGCGCCGCTCACCCAGTGCCCCTCCTGCGGCAAGCGCGCGCTGAAGAAGCTGGTATCGGCGCCCGTGTTTCGCCTCAAAGGCGGGGGCTGGTACGAGACCGACTTTAAGGGTGACACCGAGAACAAGCGCAATCTCGCCGGCGCTGATAAGGAAGAAGCCAAGGCGGAAGCCAAGGCCGAAGCCAAGGTGGAAGCCAAGGCCGACACGAAGGCCGAAGCCAAAGCCGATGGCAAGGGGGAGGTGAAGGATGCGAAAGCGCCTGCCAAGGAGAGCAAAGAGGCGAAGCCCACGGAGGCTAAGGCGGCCCCCACAACGCGCCGCAACGTACGCGTGCCGGCACGCGCGAAGCCGAAGAAGCGCAAGCCGGTGCGTACGGCGCGGCGCTGAAGCGCGTGGCCGGCGCCACCTCCACGTGGTGGATCGCGCTGCGCCGCTACATGGTCGCAGGCGTGCTCGTGTGGCTGCCGATCCTCGCCACCATCTGGGTGGTGAGTTTCATGCTGCATATCATGGACCGCACGCTCCTGCTGCTGCCGACCGCCTGGCGCCCGCAGGCACTGGTCGGTTTCGCGCTGCCGGGCGCAGGGCTCGTGTTCGCGCTCATCGTGGTGTTCCTCACCGGGCTGCTCGTCACCAACCTGATTGGCCGCCGGCTGATCGTCTGGGGCGAGGACGTCCTCAACCGCATTCCGGTGGTACGCACCGTCTACGGTGGCGTTAAGAGCTTCACCGAGAGCGTGCTGTCGCAGTCGAATTCCTTCCGCAAGGTGGTGATGGTGGAATACCCGCGCAGCGGCGCCTGGAGCATCGGCTTTCTCACGGCCGAGGACGTGCCGGAGGTATCGCAGAAGCTCGGTGAGCCGCACGTGGCGGTCTACATCTCCGCCGCGCTGAATGCCACGGCGGGCTACCTCGTGCTCGTGCCACGCCGCCAGGTGGTCGAGCTTGACATGTCGGTCGATGAGGCCATGAAGATGATCATCACCTGCGGCGTAGTCGTGCCCCATCCGGCCGCCGCCGCCATCCACGTCGCCAGCGAAAAACCTGCCGCCTGAGCCTCTTTTTAGGTTGCTGCGCCCGGGCGCCTTTCGTAACATCGCGCGCCTCATGCGCTCACATTACTGCGGACAAGTGAACCAAGAGCTGCTCGGCCAGGCGGTCGCGGTCGCCGGCTGGGTGCATCGGCGGCGCGATCACGGCGGCGTCATTTTTGTCGACGTGCGCGACCGGGAGGGACTGCTGCAGGTCGTGTTCGACCCGGAGCAGGCGGCGGTGTTCCAGGAAGCCGAGCGCCTGCGCAACGAGTTCGTGATCCGCGTCCAGGGTCAGATCCGCGCGCGGCCCGCGGGCACGGTGAACCCCAACCTCGCCTCCGGGCACGTTGAGCTGCTCGCGCGTGAGCTGGAGGTACTGAACCGCTCCGAGCCGCTGCCATTTCAGCTCGATGAGCACGTGGGCGAGGAGGTGCGACTGCGCTATCGCTACCTTGATCTGCGGCGCGAGGTGATGAGCCAGCGGCTGCGTCTGCGTCATCGCCTCACGCGCGCCATGCGCGGCTTCCTCGACGCGCACGGCTTCATCGATCTTGAGACGCCGATGCTCACCAAGGCGACTCCCGAGGGCGCGCGTGACTACCTGGTGCCGAGCCGCACGCATCCGGGCAAGTTCTTTGCGCTGCCGCAGTCACCGCAGATCTTCAAGCAGCTGCTGATGATCGCAGGCTTTGACCGCTACTATCAGATCGTGCGCTGCTTCCGCGACGAGGATCTGCGCGCCGATCGTCAGCCGGAATTCACGCAGCTGGACATCGAGACCTCGTTTCTCGCCCAGGATGAGATCATGGCGCTCATGGAGGCTCTGGTGCGCCACTTCTTCAAGGAAGTCCTCGACACCGAATTGCCGAACCCGCTGCCGCGCCTCACCTTCGCCGAGGCGCTGCGCCGCTACGGCTCGGATAAGCCCGACCTGCGCATCCCGCTCGAGCTGATCGATGTGGCGGATCTCGTGCGTGATTGCGACTTCAAGGTATTCGCCGGTCCGGCCAAGGATGCACACGGCCGCGTCGCAGCGCTCAAGGTACCCGGCGGGGGCAGCATGCCGCGCTCGCAGATCGATGAGTGCACCGCCTTCGTGGGCCGCTACGGCGCCAAGGGCCTCGCCTACATCAAGGTGAACGAGCGCGCCCGCGGACGCGAGGGCCTGCAGTCCCCGATCATCAAGTTCCTGAGCGACAGCGCCGTAGAAGGCATACTCGAGCGCACCCAGGCCGCCGACAACGACCTCATCTTCTTTGGCGCCGATCGCGCCAAGGTGGTGAACGATGCACTGGGGGCGCTGCGTCTTAAGATCGGGCAGGACTTGAAGCTCCTCACCCCCGGCTGGCAGCCCCTGTGGGTGATCGACTTCCCCATGTTTGAGTGGGATGCGGAGGCGAAGCGCTGGGTCGCCATGCACCACCCCTTCACCTCGCCGCAGAGTGATGATCCGGCCGCGCTGCGCGCGCACCCCGGTGCGGCGCTCGCCAAGGCCTACGATATGGTGCTGAACGGCTCGGAGATCGGCGGCGGTTCGGTGCGCATTCACCGCCAGGAGATGCAGTCAACGGTGTTTGACCTGCTCGGGATCAACGCCGAGGAGGCGCAGAAGAAGTTCGGCTTCCTGCTCGATGCGCTTAAGTATGGGGCGCCGCCGCACGGGGGCATCGCCTTCGGGCTCGACCGTCTGGCGATGCTCATGGCCGGGGCCGACAGCATCCGCGAGGTGATCGCCTTTCCCAAGACGCAGACCGCCGCCGATCCGCTCACCGACGCGCCCACCGAGGTGAGCGAGGCGCAGCTGCGCGAGCTGCACGTGCGCGTGCGCGTGCCGCCGCCGTGAGCGGCGCGCAGGGGCGCGCCGACCGCAGAGTCTCCGGCGCATCATGACGTCCGTCGTGTATGTGCACGGTCTGTGGATGCCCGGAGAGGAGTCCTTGGTGCTCGCGCATCGGCTCTCGCAGGAGTTCGGCCTGACGCTGGAACCCTTTCGCTACTCGGCGGCGTTCTCCAGCGTCAAAACCACCACCGAGCGTCTGTCGGCGTTTGTGGAGAGTCTGCCCGCCTCCTCCGAGGTGCATTTTGTCGGCCACAGCCTCGGCGGTCTCATGATCCACCGCTACCTCGAGCGCTTCGCACCGGTCTTCCCGGGGCGGGTGGTATTTCTGGGCACACCGTGCGTGGCGAGCCGGGCAGCCTTGAATGCAAGCCGCTTTGCGCCCGTCGCCCACCTCATGGGGCAATCGGTGGCCGAGGAGCTGCTGCAGCACCACGAGCGGCGCTGGACGCGCGCGCAGGAGCTCGGGATCGTAGCCGGGTCACAGCCCTTGGGTGTCGGGCAGTTCCTGGCGCATTTCGACGAGGCTAACGACGGCACGGTGGCGGTGAGTGAGACACGCATGCCGGGGGCCACAGATCACAGGGTGCTACCGGTGAGCCACCTCGGGATGCTGATGTCGGCGCGTGTCGCGCAGGAGACCGGGCTCTTTCTTACCCACGGACACTTCTCGCTTCACTGAAAGCGCACGGGCAGGGACTCAGTCCGGCTGCAGTCTTTTTAGGTGATAGAGCGCCTCGAGCGCCGCCTTCGGGGTCAGCTGATCCGGATCGAGCCTCGCGAGCGCCTCCGCCAGGGGCGTGACGCGGGGCGCGCCCGCACCGAAGAGCGGTAGCTCCGCCTGCGCGCCCGCTGCACCGTCGGCGTTGCGCCGCTGCACGTCGCGCTCAGATTCCAGCGTCTCAAGGTAACGGCGCGCCTCGGCGATGACCGGCGCGGCACGCCGGCGAGCTGCGCTACCTGCAAACCGTAGCTGCGGTTGGCGGGGCCTTCTTTGACGGCGTGCAGGAACACGATGCCATCGCCGTGCTCGGTGGCATCCAGATGCACGTTGGCGCAGCCCTCGACCTCGGTGGCGAGCATGGTCAGTTCGAAATAGTGGGTGGCGAAGAGCGTGAAGGCGCGCACGCGAGTGGCGATGTCGCGCGCCATGGCCCAGGCGAGCGAGAGGCCGTCGAAGGTACTGGTGCCACGGCCGATCTCATCGAGCAGAATGAGGCTGCGCGCGCTCGCGTTGTGCAGGATGTTGGCCGCTTCGGTCATCTCCACCATGAACGTGGAGCGCCCGCCCGCCAGATCGTCGCCCGCGCCGATGCGGGTGAAGATGCGGTCGAGCGGCCCAAGCAGCGCGTACTCGGCCGGCACGTAGCTGCCCATGTGCGCCAGCAGCACGATGAGGGCCGCCTGGCGCATGTAGGTCGACTTGCCGCCCATGTTCGGCCCGGTGACGATGAGCATGCGCCGCTCGGCATCCAAGCTGAGGTCATTCGGCACGAAGGGCGCGGTGCTGAAGCGCTCCACCACCGGATGGCGGCCGCCGCTGATCGTGAGCCGCACTTCGCTGGTGAGTTGCGGCGCCGACCATTCCAGGGCGCTGGCGCGCTCGGCGAGCGCGGCCAGCGCATCCAGCTCGGCGAGCGCGGTGACGGTTTGCTGCAACGGGCCTAAGCGTTCGATCAGCTGTGTCAGGAGCTCCTCGTACAGCTGCCGTTCGCGCGCGAGCGCCTTATCGCGCGCGCCGAGTACGCGGTTCTCGAAGTGCTGCAGTTCCGGCGTCACGAAGCGTTCCGCGGACTTCACCGTCTGCCGGCGCAGGTAGTCCTTGGGCACGCGCTCCGCGTCGCGGCGCGCCACTTCGATGAAGAAGCCCTGCACGCGGTTATAGCCGAGCTTTAGACTCGCCAGTCCCGAACGCTCGCGCTCGCGCTGCTCGAGCTCGAGCAGGAATTCATCCGTGTGCGTCGCGATCTTCCTGAGCCCATCGAGCTCGGCGTCAAAGCCCGGCGCGATGACATCGCCGTCGCGCACGAGGGTGGCCGGCTCGGCTGTGATCGCCGCCCGCAGCAGTGCGACCACGTCCTCGTGCGTCAGCGTGCGCTCATGCAGTTCGCGCAGCAGCGGGGAGTCGAGGGCGCCGAGCGCTTGGTGCAGCGCGGGCAGCGTGCCCAGGGCGCTGCGCAGCTGGGTGAGATCGCGGGGGCGCGCAGAGCGTAGTGCCACCCGCGCTAGGATGCGCTCGAGGTCGCCGATCCCTTGCAGCTGCTGACGCACCAGCCCCTGTCGGCGCTGATCGATGAGCGTGCCGAGCGCGTGGTAGCGCGCCCGCAGCAGTGCGTGGTTGGTGAGCGGGCGGTTCAGCCAGCGCCGCAGTTGGCGCGAACCCATCGCGGTGACCGCGCTGTCGATGACGGCGAAGAGGGTGGCTTCATCGTTGCCGGTGAGACTGGCGTCGAGCTCGAGGTTTCGGCGGCTGGCCGCATCGAGAATGAGAGCATCGGTGCGCTCTTCCACTTGGAGGGCGCGGATGTGCGGTAGCGCGGATTTTTGCGTGTCGCGCACGTATTGCAGGAGCGCCCCGGCGGCGCGTATCGCGAGCGGCAGTTCATCCGCGCCGAAGCCCTTAAGATCGAGCGTTCCGAGCTGATCGGTCAGAAGCCGCGAAGCACTCGCCAGTTCGAAGTGCCAGGGGGCACGCGCCCGCAGCGTGGTGCCGGGGCGGGCGAGGCCCTCCTCGGCGCTGCCCTCGGCGAGCAGCAGCTCCGCGGGCTTCAAGCGCTCAAGCTCACCGGCAAGCGCGTTACGACCGAGCCCCTCGAGCACGCTGAAGCGCCCGGCCGCCAGATCCAGCCACGCGAGCCCAAAGCGCTCGGCATCGCGGACAAGGGCGGCGACGAGAGTGTCCTGGCGCTCGTTCAGCAGCGCCGCATCAGTCACCGTGCCGGGGGTGACGATGCGCACCACCTGCCGCTCAAGGGGCCCCTTGGCGGTCCCAGGCTCAGTGAGCTGCTCGCAGATCGCCACGCTCTCGCCGCGGCGCACGAGCTTGGCGAGATAGCTGTCGAGGGCATGAAAGGGCACGCCGGCCATGGGGATGGGCGCACCGGCGGACTGTCCGCGTGCGGTGAGGGTGATGTCCAGGAGAGCCGCGGCGCGGCGCGCGTCCTCGTAGAAGAGCTCGTAGAAGTCCCCCATGCGGTAAAAGAGCAGCATGTCCGGATGCTCGCTCTTGATGCGCAGGTACTGCTGCATCATTGGGGTGTGCTTCGGGTGAACCACGTCGTTCATGGGTGCGCGAAGGCTACCCCAAGACGCTCCCCGGCGCCCCGGCTGCGGGGCGGCTACCGGCCGGGCGTGCCGCTGGGGTAGCCTCACGGGTATGGTGAGCGACCCGGAACTGTACGAGCTCGCGGCGCGGGTCGCGCATAAGCTGCGCGCCGCCGAGCGGCGCCTCGTGTGCGCCGAGTCTTGCACCGGGGGCTGGGTGGCGAAGGCACTGACGGACATCCCGGGCAGTTCCCACTGGTTCGAGTGCGGCTACGTGCCCTACTCGAACGCCGCCAAAATGCGCGACCTCGGCGTCGCGGCCGCAACGCTCGAGCACTTCGGCGCCGTGAGTGAGCAGGTGGTGCGGGAGATGGCGGAAGGGGCGCTGCGCGTGGCCGGAGCCACCGTAGCGCTGGCCGTCAGTGGCATCGCCGGGCCCGACGGGGGCACGCCCGGTAAGCCGGTCGGTACGGTGTGGTTCTGCGCTGCCGCCCGCCAGGGGGCGGCGATCGACATCATCGCCGAGGAGAAGCTCTTCGGCGGCGAACGCTCGTTCGTGCGCAGCCGCTCCGTGCAGCATGCGCTGCGCCTCATCCTGCGTCTGGATCTGCCGGTGCACTTTGAGGCAGCTGCGCGCCCGGATTCGCCGTGACCCCCGCACCGCGTGCATCCGCACGCCGACTGTTCTTTGCGCTCTGGCCCACCCGAGAGGAGCGCCGGGCGCTGAGCGCCGCGGCGGCGGCGGCGGTTGGCACCAGCGGCGGGCGCGCGGTGCCAGAGGAAAACCTACACGTCACGCTGGCTTTTCTGGGTCAGGTGCCGCCGGGCCGCACCGCACTCGCGCACCGCGTGGGTAGCAGCGGGGCGCACGCCGCGGCTCCGCTGGTTCTGCGGTTCGAGCGGCTCGCTTACTGGCGCGAGCCGCAGATTCTGGTCGCCCTGACCGCCGCGGCGGCAGCTCCTGTCGCAGCGCTCGCAGCGACGCTGCAGCGCGCGGCGAGCGCGGCCGGTTTTCTTCCGGAACTCAAGCCCTTCCGCGCGCATGTCACGGTAGCGCGCAAGGTTGCGCACGCCGCAGCCAGCACGCCGCTGCCGAACGTGCAGTGGACGTGCGCGGAGTTCGCGCTGGTGGAGAGCCGCACCGCTGCGACCGGCCCCGTATACAGTGTCCTTGAATCGTACCTACTGGGTAAGCGGCAAAAACTGCACACACCGCCCTGAAAGAGCGCACGCGGCGCGCTCCGGGCGCGGCATCTTTGTGTGATAATTAGCGGCGAAAATTTTCGCCTCCTCCCACCACACACCGGGAAGCCGCAGATGGAAGACAACCGCAAGAAGGCACTCGCCGCCGCCCTAGGCCAGATCGAAAAGCAGTTCGGCAAGGGCTCAGTCATGCGCCTTGGCGATGCGGCTTCCAGCTACGACGTGGAGGCGGTGTCCACCGGCTCGCTCGGGCTGGACATCGCGCTCGGGATCGGTGGCCTGCCACGCGGGCGGGTCGTGGAGATCTTTGGCCCGGAGTCTTCAGGCAAGACCACACTCTCGCTGCAGGTGATCGCTGAGGTACAGCGCGCCGGCGGCACGGCGGCTTTCGTGGACGCTGAGCACGCGCTCGATCCGGCTTATGCCGGGAAGCTTGGCGTCGACATCACGGAGCTTCTGGTTTCGCAGCCCGATACCGGAGAGCAGGCGCTGGAGATCACCGACATGCTGGTGCGCTCGAACGCCGTGGACATCGTGGTCATCGACTCCGTCGCAGCACTCACGCCGAAGGCCGAGATCGAGGGCGAGATGGGCGAGATGCAGATGGGACTGCAGGCGCGGCTCATGTCGCAGGCACTGCGCAAGCTCACCGGCAACATCAGCCGCTCGAACACCATCGTCGTGTTCATCAACCAGATCCGCATGAAGATCGGGGTGATGTTCGGCAATCCCGAAACGACGACCGGCGGCAACGCGCTGAAGTTCTACGCCTCCGTGCGCCTGGATATCCGCCGCATCGGCGCGATCAAGAACGGCGAGGAGGTCACCGGCAACATGACGCGCGTGAAAGTCGTGAAGAACAAGGTGGCGCCGCCGTTCCGCGAGGCGGAATTTGAGATCATGTACGGTCAGGGGATCTCGCGCGAGGGCGAGATCATCGAGCTCGCGAGCGCCCAGGGCATCATCGAAAAATCCGGCGCCTGGTATGCCTACAAGGGAAACCGCATCGGCCAGGGCAAGGACAACGCACGCGCCTATCTGCTGGCCAACAAGGAGATCGCGCGCGAGATCGAGGAGCAGGTGCGCGCCCGTCTCCTACCGGCGCGGCAGGAGCGCCGCGCCGATCAGGCGGCGAACTCCGCCTGAGTTAACTCGCATCCCCCGGGGCCAGGCGCGCGTTAGGCGGATCCGCGGCTGCGGCGCAGCCGCTGAACGGCGCGAATTTCACAGAGTCTTGGCCAGCATTGCATGGCGGACCCTTAGTTGCCCTTCGGATATGGGCCCACCTGATGCGCTGCGCGGTCGATGGCGTCCTGGGCCTGCGTTTCGATCTGATTCAACTCCTCCGCCGTGTTGCAGTTCAGAGCGCCGCCCAGGCGCGAGCCGAGCTGTTCTTCTCGGCGACAAAACACCTTCTGGCCGTTGCGCATCTGCATCTTGTAGCCCTCGGCGAGAAAGTGTTTGGCGGCTTGATCGCCTTCCGTGGCTGCGGGCGGCGTCGCCGCTGCCGTAACCGTCTCACTACTCTTGGTCGCGCCGGCAGCGGGCGCGGGGGGAGCCGCGGGAGAGCCGGCAGGGGCGGTAGCGGCCGGCACGGCATTGTTGATCGTGTCTGCGGGCGGATCCTCCGCCACGGCCATCGAGACCGCGCCGACGAATACACAAGCCAGCGCTCCGGAGACGAGGGGTGTCGCTACTTTGGGGCGCGAGCCGCGGCTGATACGCAGCGACTGGCCAGCGCCGTAGTCGCGTTTCCTCACGGGCATCGCGTGCAGGGCCTTCAGTTACCTTCCGGTCGGACCGGTAGACTGCTGGTACTGTGCTTTCTGCACAGCGGCGTGAGCCTGCGTTTCGATCTGTTTCAATTCCTCCGCCGAGTTGCAGGTCATGGCGCCGCCCAGACGCGAACCCAGCTGGTCTTCTCGCCGACAGAACTTCTTCTGGCCGTTGCTCATCTGTATCTTGTAGCCTTCAGCGAGAAAGTGTTTGTCGGTTTGATCGATCTGAGGCGCTGCAGGCAGCGGCGTCGCCGCCGCAGTGACCGTCACACTACTCTTGGCCGCGCCGGCAACGGGCGCGGGGGTAGCGGTGGTGGCCGCGGGAGCCGCCGGGGAGGGCGCATCAGCGGGCGTGGAATTGTTGGTCACCTCTCCCGGCGGATCCTCCGCCATGGCCATCGAGACTGCGCCGAGGAATACAGAAGCCAACACTCCTGAGAAGAGTCGCATTGATCGCTCCGTGAGTTTGTGAGGGGCGGCAACCCCGGGGGGCACCCGCCGGACGGCTCACTATACTGTAGTCCGCTATTGCTGCGCAGCCGGGGCCGCTATCGATGCCGTTACGCCGCTTGCGAAGTCCATTAAGTTCAGAAGAGCGCGCCAACCCCGTGGGGGTGCGCAGCGCCGCCGTGGCGCTCCTGGCCGGGCGCGATTTCGCCGCCGGGGAGCTGCTGGCGAAGCTCACGTCGCGCGGCTTCAGCCCCGACACCGCGCGCGCGGTCATTGAGGAGCTCACCGCCGCGGGCACCCTAAATGAGGCTCGTTATGCGCAGAACTACGTCGCCTGGCATGCCGCACGCGGGCAGGGGCCGCTGCGCATCGGCGCGGACCTGCGCAAACACGGTGTGGCCGAGGCCCTCATTGAGGCTGCGCTCAATGGCGCACCGGACTGGACGGAGCTCGCTCGGCGTGTCTGCCGCGGCAAGTTCGGCCTGCAGGCGCCGGCGAGTTGGCGCGAGAAGGCCCGCCAAATGCGCTTTTTGCAGTATCGTGGCTTTTCATCGGATCATATCCGAGCGGCCACTGGCGCCGATTCCGACTGGACTGAGGGACCTTGAGTAAACCGTCTTATATGAGCGCGGCGGACGTGCGCAGCGGCTTTTTGGAATTCTTCCGCGCACAGAGTCACATGATCGTGCCCTCGAGCTCGCTCGTGCCTGGCAACGATCCGACACTGCTATTCACTAACGCCGGCATGGTGCAGTTCAAAGACGTGTTCCTCGGCAAGGAGCAGCGCGATTACCTGCGGGCGGCCTCGAGCCAGCGCTGCGTGCGCGCCGGTGGCAAACACAACGATCTGGAGAACGTCGGCTATACCGCGCGGCATCACACCTTCTTCGAGATGCTCGGTAACTTCTCTTTCGGCGACTATTTCAAGCGCGAGGCGATTCACTTCGCCTGGGACTTTCTGATCTACACGCTCGGCATCGACCCGGCGCGGCTGTGGTGCACCGTTTACCTGGACGATGATGAGGCAGCGGACGTCTGGTTGAAGGACATCGGAATCAGTCCGCGGCGCTTCTCGCGCATGGGCGAAGCGTCGAACTTCTGGGCCATGGGCGATACCGGCCCTTGCGGGCCGTGCAGCGAGATCTTCTACGACCATGGCCCGGAGGTTCCCGGCGGGCCACCCGGCTCGCCCAACGAAGAGGGCGACCGGTTCGTGGAGATTTGGAATCTCGTCTTCATGCAATACGAGCGCGCCGCCGACGGCACGATGACGCCGTTGCCAAAACCCTCGGTCGACACCGGCATGGGGCTCGAGCGCATCGCCGCCGTAATGCAGGGCGTGCATTCGAACTACGACATCGATCTGTTCAAGAACCTGATCCGCGCCGCGGGCAAGCTTGCGGGCACCTCCGTGCTCACTTCGAGCTCCCTGCGCGTCATTGCCGATCACATCCGCGCGAGCGCTTTTCTCATCGTCGACGGGGTGTCTCCCTCCAACGAAGGACGCGGCTACGTGCTGCGCCGGATCATCCGCCGCGCCATCCGCCACGGCTACAAGCTTGGGATACACGAGCCGTTCTTCTACAAGCTGGTGTCGGTGCTCGAAGCGGAGATGGGCGGCGCGTATCCTGAACTCACGCGCGGCAAGACGCATGCGGAGCGTGTGCTGCGGCACGAGGAGGAGCGCTTCGCCGAAACGCTCGCGAACGGCATGGTGTTGCTGGAAGGCGCGATCCGTAACCTACGTGGTGCCAAGGTGATCGACGGTGACACGGTCTTCAAGCTCTACGACACGTACGGCTTTCCGCTTGACCTGACCGCCGATATTGCCCGCGAGCGCGGCCTGTCCGTTGACCAGGCGCGCTTTGACACGGCGATGGAAGAACAACGGCGTCGCTCCCAGGAGGCGAGCAAATTTGGTGTCGAGGTACGCGCGGATACGAGCGTCGATGCCCACACGCTCTTTCAGGGTTACGAGCGCCTCAAGGCGAGCGGTCGGGTAATCGCGCTGCTCAAGGACGGCGCCGCGGTGGAAACGCTCAAGCCCGGGGATCGCGCCGAGGTGGTGCTCGATCGCACCCCGTTCTACGCCGAAGCTGGCGGCCAGGTCGGGGATGCCGGGGAGCTGACCGCCGTCGGCACCTTGTTCGTGGTCACGGACACACAGAAGCGCGGTGCCGCGCACTCGCATATCGGCACCCTCAAGGGCGGCACGATTCGCCTCGGCGAGGAACTCGAAGCGCACGTGAATGGCGCGCGCCGCCAGGCGATCGCGCTCAATCACAGCGCCACGCACCTGCTGCACGCCGCCTTGCGTAAGGTGCTCGGTACGCATGTGCAGCAGAAGGGCTCACTGGTCGCCCCGGATCGGCTGCGCTTTGATTTCGCGCACACCCAGCCACTGACGGGCGCGGAGCTGCACGAAATCGAGCGCCTCGTCAACGCGCAGATTCGCGCGAACGCGCCCAGCGAAACGCGCGTGATGGACTACGAGGGCGCGGTGGCCGCCGGCGCAATCGCACTGTTCGGCGAGAAGTACGACAAAAGCGTACGCGTGCTGCGCATGGGAGACTTTTCGATGGAGCTGTGCGGTGGCACGCACGTGCAGCGCGCGGGCGACATCGGCTTATTCAAGATCGTGAGTGAGGGCGGTGTCGCTTCTGGCGTGCGCCGTCTCGAGGCGCTGACCGGGGAGGCGGCGCTCGAGTACGTCGAGCAGAACGACGCGCTGCTCAAGGACCTAGCCGGCCTCGTGCGCGGTTCGCGTGAAGAGGTCACGGACAAGGTGCGCGAGCAGCTCGAACGCGCGCGGCAGCTGGAGCGCGAGGTGCGCTCCCTCAAAGACCGGCTCGCTTCCGGGCAGGGCGTCGATCTGGCCGCTAGCGCGATCGACGTGCAGGGCGTCAAGGTCGTCGCGACCAGGGTTGAGGATGCGGATGCCGGCGCGTTGCGCGCCGCGGTGGATCAACTGAAGGATCGCCTGAAGTCCGCGGTTATCGTGCTGGCGAGTGTGGCAGAGGGGCGGAAGGTCGTGCTGGTCGCGGGTGTCACCGCGGATCAGACCGCACGCATTCAAGCCGGCGAACTCGCCGGAGCTGTGGCCGCGCTCGTGGGTGGGCGCGGCGGCGGTCGGCCCGATTTTGCGCAGGCGGGTGGGAACAAACCCGAGGCCCTTGACGCTGCGCTCAAATCCGTCGAGGGGTTCGTGCGTGCGCGCTTGAGCACCTAGCGAACGCTTTGTTTTGCCGCCCGTCCCGCCCTTCAGTATCATGGCCGCCCGCACGCCGGGCCGGGCGGCACACGCTGCGGCAACTATCTGAAAAAGCAGCGTTTGCGTTAAGCGGAGAGATGGCCGAGTGGTCGAAGGCGCACCCCTGCTAAGGGTGTAAGGGTCAAAAGCCCTTCGAGGGTTCGAATCCCTCTCTCTCCGCCAGTTTCCTTTCTCACGCCATCTCAGGCGATCTCTAAAAGGACCAGAAATCCCGTAAAAACAAGGAGTTTATTGTCTCACGCGGTCTCGCAGCCGCACTTACCGCTTCTCGCTCCTGTTGGTATATTTGTTGGTACCTGCTGTCGGCCAGCCCGAAAAGTACCAACAGATGCTCACCAATGCTCAGATTCGCAGCGCCAAACGCGCTGAGAAGCCCTGGAAGGTCGCGGACGGCGGCGGCCTGCATCTTCTCGTGGCACCCAACGGTGGCCGCTACTGGCGATACAACTATCGCTTCAACGGCAAGCAGAAGACGCTGGCTCTGGGCGTCTACCCTGACGTCACCCTCGCCATGGCACGCTCGCGGCACCAGCGCGCGAGGCAGCTCCTGGCAGATGCGATTGATCCCGGTGCTGAGCGCGAGACATCGGAGAAGACGTTTGAGGTGGTGGCGCGTGACTGGCATACGCACTGGAAAGCCAACCGGCATGAGCGGCACGTTTACTACGTGCTGCGCCGCCTGGAAGCCGACGTGTTTCCGGAGTTCGGCGCATCGAGGTTGTCGGATCTGACCACGGTGCATTTTCGGGATGCCGTCCGAAAGATCGAGCAACGCGGGGCGCTCGACATTGCCAAGCGGGTTCTTAATACGTGTGGACAGATCATGCGGTATGCCATCGCCAATGACCTGGCGGCGCACAACCCGGTTGCGGACATCAAGCCGACGGACGTGCTGAAGCCCCGCAAGCGCCGCAACTACGCTCGGATCGATGCCGCCGACCTGCCTCCACTGCTGCACGCCATGGATACCTATGTGGGTTCCGAGCACACGCGGCTGGCGTTGCAACTGATGGCGCTCACGTTCGTGCGCACATCCGAATTGATCGGTGCGTCGTGGTCGGAGATCGACACGGAAGCTGCCCGGTGGAACATTCCGGCGCAGCGCATGAAGATGAAGACGCCGCACATCGTCCCCTTAAGCAAGCAGGCGCTGGCCGTGCTGGGGAAGCTGCGGGAAATCTCATTCAGCAACGAGTTGATCTTCCCCGGTGACGTGAATTCCAAGAAGCCGATGAGCAACAACACGCTACTCTTCGCCCTCTACCGGATGGGGTACCGCGGTCGCATGACGGGCCACGGCTTCCGCGGCGTCGCCTCGACCATCCTGCACGAGCAGGGCTGGCCGCACGAGCATATCGAGCTGCAGCTCGCGCACCAGGAGCGCAACGCTGTCAGTGCGGCCTACAACCATGCTCTGTACCTCAAGCCACGCGGCGCCATGATGCGGGCCTGGGCCGATCATCTCGATGCCTTGCGAAAACTTCCGGAAGCCAGGCAGCAAGCCCAGGCTGCCTGACGCCCGAGCTTAGCGTTCCCGAAACTCAGGGTATTTCAGCGGACGGCCGCGGCAAGGCGGCCGCGGAACTGGGACGCGTGGCCGCACGTTATGTGTGTCCGGCGCCCTGTAACCTTCAGGGTCCCTGATCCAGGCCGCAAGATCGCTCGAGGCCCAGCCGCATGCCCGACCACCCAGATGCACCGGGCGGGGAAAGCGCTGCGCGGCTATCCGGCGATAGAGGGTCGGCCGGCTGAGCGCGGTGACTCGCAAGACGTCCTTGATGCGTAGGAATGCGGGCGTGGGAAGCGCGGCGGAGAGTGCCGGCCGCTGAGATTCGGGCGGGATGAAGTGCACAGTCGACCTCGATGTGTGGTTCCGGTCGTTCAGGGACGAGCTGTCACGCATGCACATAGTGTGAGGGTCGCGTCGGGAGAACGCGAGCTGGGATTCGCGCAATATTCAGCGGATGTCAGATTCGAGCGGACAGCGATCTTGATCGCGATGCCGCCAGGCAGGTCGCGGCGTACGGGTGGCACGATTCGCTGAATTCTGAGCGGAAGGCAGGATAGGCGCGGAGCGGCTGTTGTATCACGATGCTCCGCATGGCGGCGGACGCGTTCATTCACTGTCGGGTGCCGACCACCACAAAGGCGGCGTTCGGCGCCATGGCGCGTCACCAGGGCATGACGGATTCAGCGCTGCTCAGACGCATGATCGATCTCTCGTTGCAATCCGCCGGCGTGGTCAGCGACACCGGCGCGGACGCAGATAGTCAGGCGGTGGCGCGGATGGCCCGATTGACGGTGCGGCTACGGAGCGACGACCAACTGCTGCTGCGGGAGCGAGCTGCTGCACGAAATATGGCGGCAGCTACTTACGTCTCGGTCTATGTGCGGGCGCACCTCCGATCACTGGCCCCGTTGCCGAAGGAGGAGCTGCTGGCTCTCAAGAAGACGACCGCGGAATTGGGAGCGATTGGCCGGAACCTGAATCAGATCGCCAGGGCGGCGAACCAGGGTGAGCGGGTCGATGGACCAGGCCAGAACGATATTCGAGTGATGCTCCGGATATGCCAGGCCCTCAGGGATCATGTGAAGGCGTTATTGTTCGCCAACCTTCGGTCTTGGCAGGAGGGCGACGCCAAGTCGGGCGAACATCTTTCCGAAAGAAGGGGCCAATAGGCCTTGAGCAATGACTGCTTCCTGGAAGGTCGTCCGGCAGCAGGCGGCCGAGCCTGTGTAAAAACGTGTAGGCCCTGTAAAATAGGGCAACGCACGAGGCGGAGCCGACTGCATGAAGCGATTCATCGAAGGCGCGGACAGGACCCAGGTTAGTTTGCTGCCCGAGTGTGTCGATGATTACGTGGCTGAGGAGAACCCGGTGCGGGTTATCGAGGCCTTCGTCGAGCAGCTGGAGCTGCAGGAGATGGGCTTTGAGGGCGTCGATCCGGAGGCGACCGGCCGACCGGCATATCACCCCTCGGTTCTGCTCAAGATTTACCTCTACGGCTATCTGAACCGGGTGCAGTCGAGCCGGCGGCTCGAGCACGAGACGCAGCGCAACATCGAGCTGATGTGGCTGACCGGCCGGTTGATGCCGGACTTCAAGACGATCGCCAACTTCAGGAAGGACAACGGCAAGGCGATCCGGCGGGTGTGCCGGCAGTTCATCGTGCTGTGCCGGGAGCTGAACCTGTTCACGCAGGCGCTGGTGGCGATCGACGGCAGCAAGTTCAAGGCGGTCAACAACCGTGACAAGAACTTCACGGCGGCGAAGATGAAGCGGCGGCTGGCGGTGATCAACGAGAGCATCGAGCGATATCTGAGGGCGATGGACACGGCGGATCGGGCGGAGCCCGAGGTAGCGGCGCTGAAGAAGGGGCGGTTGCAGGACAAGATCGAGGCCTTGAAGCAGCAGATGGAGCAGCTCAAGGCGATCGAGACGCAGATGAACGCCTCGCCCGACAAGCAGGTGTCACTGACCGATCCGGATGCGCGCTCGATGAAGAACCGCGAGGGCGGGATCGTGGGCTACAACGTGCAGACGGCGGTGGATGCCGAGCATCACCTGATCGTCGAGCACGAGGTCATCAACGACGGTCTCGACCGCGATCAGCTCGCGCCGATGGCCGAGAAGGCGAAGGAGGCGATCGGCGCTGACGAACTCACCGTGGTTGCTGACCGCGGTTACTTCAAGAGCGAGCAAATCCTGGAGTGCACACGCGCCGGGATCACCCCACTCGTGCCGAAGACGATGACGTCCAACAGCCTCGCGGATGGCCGGTTCGACAAGCAGGACTTCATCTTCATTGCCGACGACAACGAGTATCGCTGCCCTGCCGGGGAGCGCGCTATCTATCGATACACGTCGATGGAAGACGGGTTGCCGACCGATACGTACTGGTCGTCAGCGTGCCCGCGCTGCGCCATGCGAGCCCTGTGCACGACCGCCGACTACCGGCGAATCAAGCGCTGGAAGCACGCGGCGGTTCTCGAAGCCATGCAAGAGCGGCTCGACCGGCGGCCCGACAGCATGCGAGTGCGACGGCGGACCGCGGAGCACCCGTTCGGCACGCTCAAGATGTGGATGGGCGCCACGCACTTCCTGACACGGACGCTTGCACGCGTGCGCACTGAGATGAGCCTGCACGTGCTCGCCTACAACTTGAAGCGCGTCATGCAGATCCTCGGCATCGGGCAGATGTTGCGCGTACTGAGGGCGTGCTGAAAGCGTGGGACCTTTTTTTGCCCTGGAATCGACACTCTCGGCCGCTCCAGGCACGTGTAAGACTGCCACGACCTCGCACAGCGGTCACCGCGCGAAGAACGCATTGCAGCGACCCTTCCGCACGAAAACTACTCATTGGGTTGCCTGAAACCCGCCGGATCAGCTCTTTTTACACGGCCTCGGCCAGAACCGGTCCTCCGTCGACGTGGATTACCCGCCCGATAGCGGTTATTCCGTATCTCCTATCGGTGCGGGTTGCCAACTCCGAAGGCATCCGCGACGATGCCACGCTAGTGGTGGGGGCACAGGAAATGGCGGAGGGCGGCGACGAGAAACCGAGCGGTAGTACGCCCACGGTCTTCATCAGCTACGCGTCGCAGGATGCGGGAGCTGCCCAGACGATCTGCGAGGCACTTCGCGCTGCAGGTATCGAGGTCTGGTTCGACCAAAGCGAGCTACGGGGCGGGGACGTCTGGGATCAGTCGATCCGCAGGCAGATCAAGACTTGCGCCCTTTTCCTCCCAGTCATCTCCCGTCACACGCACCAGCGCGACGAGGGATATTTCCGTCTTGAGTGGAAGCTCGCTGTCGATCGCTCCCACCTGATGACGGGCAACAAGGCGTTCCTCGTGCCCGTCGTCATCGACGATACGCGCGATGACGATGAGAACGTTCCGGACAAGTTCCGGGAAGTGCAGTGGACGCGGCTGCCCGTCGGAGAAACCCCGCCTGCCTTCGTGCAGCGTATGCAGCGTCTGCTGTCGCCCCCGCCATCGTCAACGAGCCATCCACCAACGAGTGCGGCGCCCGGCTCACCGACCATCACGGAGCCGCCCGGATCGTTTTGGCAATCAAAGACCACGCTACTGGGAATAGTCGCCGTGCTTGCGGCCGCCTTCACTTATCTTCTGGTCGAGAGGCCTTGGATCTCGAAGCCTCTGGCTGCGGAGCCGGTGACGTTGACCGCTTCCGCACCAGCAGGTCCCGCCGACGCTGTTCCGTTCGCACCGCCGCCGCACTCGATCGCGGTATTGCCATTCGTCAACATGAGCGGGGATAAGGAGCAGGACTACTTCTCCGACGGGCTGACGGAGGAACTGCTCAATTCTCTGGCCGCGATCAACGAATTGCAGGTCGCTGCCCGCACTTCGGCGTTCTCGTTCAAAGGCAAAGACACTGACATCGGCACGATAGCGCGCAAACTGAACGTGGGCGCAGTCCTCGAAGGGAGCGTCCGGCGCTCATCGCACACAGTGAGGATCACCGCGCAGCTGATCAATGCCGTCACGGGCTTTCACCTGTGGTCGAAGACGTACGACCGGGACCTGGGTGATGTGCTGAAGCTCCAGACCGATATCGCGACCGCCGTTGCGGACGCACTCAAGGTGACACTGCTCGCCGATACTGCGACGAAAATCGAGTTGGGGGGTACACGCAACCCCGCGGCGTTCGATGCCTACCTGCACGCGACCAGGGCGTCGGACGCGGGCGGAGCCAAGAACTATCTGAGCGCGGCTGCCGCGTATACGGACGCGATCCGCCTCGACCCGAACTACGCTCTCGCGTTCGCGGGCCGATCCTTCGTCCAGTCGCTTTACGCATCCCAGAACGCGCCGCGTTCGGCGGTTCGCCTGTACTTCGACAGGGCGCTCGCCGATGCGCACCAGGCGATCGCCCTCGCGCCGGACCTGGCCGAAGGGCACGTGGCTCTTGGCTTTTACATGGCAAACGGAGCCCTCGACCTCAAGCAGGCGCGCGATGAGTTCGAGCGCGCCCGCGCACTCGCGCCTGGCGGCGCAGCGATTCTGAGGATCTGCGGACTGTTTGCCATCATGACCGGCCGCACCGAAGCCGGTCTTGCTGATCTGCGGCGCGCGGTCACGCTCGACCCACTTAATGCACTCACTTACCACATCCTCGGCTTCGGCTTGTATCTGGCCCACCGATATGAGGAGGCACGGGCGGCGAACTCAGAAGCCATTAGCCTCGATCCCGATTTGCTGCGCGCCTATGAATACAGCGGCCTGACCGACTACCAGCTCGGCAACCTCGCGGGTGCGCGCGCCATCTGCGAGGCGCAGCCGAACTACTGGGGAACTCAGTGGTGCCTGGCGCTAACGTACGAGAAGCTGGGACGGCATGCTGATGCACAAGCCGCGGTTGCGAAGATCCAGGCGATGCAGGGCGATACTGCGGCATACCAGTATTCGACGATCTACGCGCAATGGGGCGACTCTCCAAAAGCGCTCGAATGGCTCGAAAGTGCGATGCGCCTGCGCGACCCGGGGCTGTCGCTCCTCAAGAACGATCCGCTCATGGATCCCCTGCGCAAGGAGTCGCGTTACCAGGCGGTCGAGCGGGAGTTGAAGTTTCCACCGCAGTAGGGCTCTTTCGAGTAAACGCGTCGACGCGCGCTGAGTCGTGACCCGCCCTCGACCTGCCCCGAAGCGGACACTCCCGACCGGCAACAACGGGTCAGCAGTGGCCACGTAAAATTATGATCGACCGTCAGCCATGAGGACCTTTGCTCGAATCGTCGGGGTGGGAATCGGAGCAGCCTTCGGGCTAGTTGCCTGCTACGTCCTGTTACCTGCTCTATGTGGCGGTAATCTGCTCGCAGCAGGCTTCCTTTTTCTGCCAGCCGCCGCCGTTAGTCTCATCGTCGGCGGCTATGTAGGTGCGCTTGCGGCCAAGCGAATCGCAATGCGCCTGGCGATGACACCCTCGACGGACGCTCAACGACGTTCGCGCCGCGTGCTTTTCCTAGCATTGATTCTCGGGGTTCCGAGCGCGTTCGTCGCCGTAATTTGGATTGGCCGGGAATCGAGGAAGCCACCCTCAGATGCGGCTATGCTGCGACACTTTGAACGCCACGAATCCACATTTGTGGCGCTCGCCCAGATGGCGAGTGCCGATAAGGGGCTAGATCGCGTCGACGACAACTGGACAATGCCAGCCGACACCAGGAGCGTAGGAGTTTCGCCCGAACGGCTTGCTCAATATCGAAGAATGCTTGGGGAAGTCGGCACGCCCCGCGGCTTTCATGCAGGACGGCGCTCGGATGGTGACGACGGCATTGATTTTCTGTATTGGCTCGAAGGGTCGGCGGTTTCTGATGACATCGACAAGGGCTTCGCCTATAGGACCACTCCGCCGGTAACTGTTGTGCCGACTTTAGACGGCATTCATCCGATGTCGAGGAATGGATTTGTTGCCTACCGGCGTATTCATGGTAATTGGTACATCTTCTACGAATTCATTCCCGATTGAGCGCCTGCCCCGAAGCGGACAGTCAGGATCGTCAGCAGTGGGTCAACATGAGTCGGATGGCTGGGCGAGACGATGCAACGGCCTCGAATGACGGCTGTACAGTAGCGATTCCCTCGACGTGAGCACTCCACAGGCACCGGTTCGCAGCATGCTCATTAGGCGCATGACCATTGGTGTCGTGGGCAGTTCTATCTTGAGTGTGTGTTCTTTGGTGTGTGCGAGCTCTGATACGGGTGCTCTGCTGATCCTCGGCATCGGCATTGTAACGGTTGGGTTGCTGTTCGGATTTGGTATCGCTGAGAAGGGAAGGCGGCGTCTCAAAGCCCTGCTGATGCTAGCTGCCTTCTTGATGGTGCCGACGCTCCTGTTATCAAACTACTCACTGATCCGCGACCACGCCCGATGGTTCTTTCTTTCCGCCGGCTACAAAGCCAATGTACTTGCGCAACCCGCTGACGGAAAGCTGAAGTACGCCGAGTGGGACAGTTGGGGATTCGCAGGCGTTGGTGACACGGTGGCGTATCTAGTATTCGATGCTACTGATTCACTGCTGGCGGCGTCGGAGTCACGCCCGCCCGTAAAAGTCGCCGGTCTACCATGTGAGGTCTTTCGTGTTCGCCGTTTAGACCGTCAGTGGTACGTCGTATTGTTCTACTCCGAGACCTTTTGGGGCGCTGGAAGCTGCAAATGAATACTCTTGTGGTGCCCCGAAGTGAACCTTCGCGCTTGGCTGGTTTGGGGTCCAGGTCCGGGCATCCCGCGTCGAGGGCCAATGACACTGGCTGACCTGTTGGTACTTCTGATGGTACGGAAATTCGGTCCAGACGAATAAATAAGTACAATCAACTAGTTGCGCGGTGGCGTGAATCCCTCTCTCGCCAAATTAGCCACTTTTCACTCGGCATCAGAACCAGCCAAATCCGCTATACGGAAACCGTACGGAAACCGCAGTCCCCGGGGACGACAAGGCCGGCCCCTGCCTCGACATCTGCCAGGCCGCTGTCGAGACTCACATGAAAAGCATCCTGCAAAAGCTCGATGCCGGTGATAGTACTCACGCCGTAATGATCGCCCTGAAGTGCGGACTCCTGGACGTATGAGCCGCAACGGTGACGTTGCAGTACCAACGAACCATGGACGACTGGCGCGCAGGCCAATGGTCGTCAAGTCAACGCCACCGGCAGCCCCGCAAAACGGCATCCGTTAGGCAACCTTTGGCACAAGACAGGCGGGTCGTAGAGCCGACCCGCCGGCTAAGTAACGGAGCAGACCGTCGGGGGGGCAGACGTGTGCTCCGCTGCGGGCCACAAACAGGCCCGATTCATTGGGATCGTTGGCCCGGCATTTGACTCCGCTGCAAGTCACTCGATCGCTGAAATGCTTTCGTGGTGGACGCTCTACCTTGCCGGCGGCCATCGCTTTCCATGCTGTCAGACCGCGTCATCATCACAACAGATGCGTCGTGCGGAATCGATTGCACGATGGTATCGGTCTGAATCGCCGCGATCGGCCGGCGGCGGCCGCCTGTTGAAAACAGACGCGACGAGTCCGCTTCAAAGTCTCGCCGGGACCCTGCGACTCGTGGACACCTACCCGGATGTTGCGGTGAACTGGACTCGCCGATCGTGCAAGTTGACCGGGGTTACTGAATCGTAAGTGCTGCGGCAATAGCGCCTGCAAGGGCGAGAACTGCGCATCTGACAACTGACGACCTGGTCGCCACCGTATCGCGCGGGCCTCTACCGTTCAGTGCCTTGTCACGGCACATACTTCCTCATCGCGCGTCGTCCGGTGGCGGACAGCCGAACTTACACTCGGGCGGTCCATGGTATTGCGCACGGATGAAGGTGATGATGCGCCACAAGTCATCATCCGTCGCGACAACCTGTCCCATGGCTGGCATCGGGGCGACAACGTTCTCTTGAGCCTTGCGGGTATAGCCCTTGCTCTGCAGCGTCTGACTTCCGTAAGTGACCAACCTGAAGAGCGTGTCGTCGTCGCCGCCGTAGATCCAAACGCCATCCGCCAGCGGTGGACAAATTCCTCCTCCGCCCGTGCCGCCATGACAGCCGCTGCAAGCCGCGCTGCCAAACAACTTGGCTCCGGAAGCCACGATTGCTTTGTTGCTCTCGCTGTACGGATTCTTCAGCTTACCCTGGGGAGTCGAGTCGGCACGCTGTTCGGGCTTGATTGCTGTTGAGGGCGCCGCCGCGGCAGTTTTCGGAGGCGTAGCCGCTGCCGGCGTCTGAGCTCCGCTCGAAGAAGCGACCATTACCGTTAGAGCGGTGATCCAGGCACTTCTAAGCATCATGCACCTCAATTCTAGATCGGCTGTCAGGACGATCGAAGAGCAGAACCCTCACCGTTCACGCAGTTAGCATCGGGCATGTGCGCAGATAGAGTCCATTGCACGAAAGTATCGACGCACCGGACCGAAGATGGACCTCGAGGTGACCATGTCTGTCTGCTACGCAAAGACCCTCGATCCGCCCCAGGAACGCGGCAAGCGCACAAGTGCACGCTTTCGACTGGCCATTAATGTTGGGCCGGCCTTGTCCCGTGCCCGTCCTCCTGGACCGGCAGCTATCGGACACTCAAAAAACCGCACTCTATTCACGCTCCGCGACGGCATAACTCAACGCCCCCCGCACGATTCGCGCGGGAGATGTCATCGGATGCACCACGCTGTGTTTGGCATCAAGGATGTGTACGACCTCGAGGCCGCGCACGCGGAGCGCGTCGGCAATCATCGAGCGGTGGCAGCGCCACCAGACCGCTTCTGAGCACATGACGGCCGTCCGCGCCCTGTTCGACACCGTCAAGAGCTGGCTAAGGCCCTGCGCGAATTCCGGGCTCGCCATATAGTCGGCATAGCCACGAAAGGAGGCGTTGCGCCAGGCCGTGTTCGGGGAATCCGATGAAGCCCTCCGACGGCCGCCCAACGCAGGTAACCAGTGGTAGCTGATCGCGTGCGTCCGGAGGGTTGCCTCAAGTGCTTCTCTACCGTACTGCGGATACATCCGTGAACCGGGAAAGCTGCGCACATCGGCGATGACCTCGATGCCAGATCCAGCTAGCAGCCTCAGGAACTCCTCGATGGAGCGCGTTGAGTGACCGATCGTCCAGATGGCGGCGGGGGTTGGTAAGTGAGCTGAAGTCGACATGAGTCAGTCAAGTTTCCGCAAGGCCGTGCCTTTGTGCATCGCCACGTGATCGCTTTTGTCACTCTGAATCTCATACTGGGGGTCCTCGACACTCGCGTGATGCGTGTACCCCTTGTAGTCGGCGCTTCTGGTGTGAACCTTAATGATCGTGCCGCTCACGTAACCTGCTTCGGAGTTCCAGCACACGTGATCGCCCACTTTGAATTTAGCGGTCATACGAAGAAATGCCCTCGAGGGTGGCAGAAAATGCCGGTCGTGAGTACCAAGTACTGCGGCGCGTGGCCAGCGAAACGCGTCCGCCGTTGTGCCGCTCTCCTAGTCCCAGGCTTCTCGTTTTCTCCGATCCCATGCATCGCGCTCCCGCCAAGCGTCGATCGGATCAGGCGGCCGACGCAGTCTGACCGCAGATCGCGCTGTCGGCGGATTTCACGCGTCTCCGAGGACGCTCAGTGCGGCTTCAGCGCGATCATCCGCAACGAGCAGTTGCACGCCGGCCCCTCCGCCTTCCATTCCCAGGCTTATGCCGACGACGACTGAGGGTATCCCGGCGGCGTCCAACGCGATCCTCGCCAGATCGGCCTCGACGCTCGTGGCGTAGGTCTTGATGGTTTTCATGGATTCTTGCTCGATGTGTGAGGTAGCAAGGACGGCGCAAGCTCCCAGCGAACTTGGTAGAAAGCATCGATCATACCTCTCGATCGATCCGCGGCTGAGGCTAGGTCTCCGCGCAAGATTGATACGATTGTCCAAGGGGGTCGTTTCAACGTGTCTGGCGTGCCAAGCTCGGCTTTACGAACGCAGAGAACCTTGCAGGCGATCGAGGTGACTCGGATCTTCTCGGACGGATCTTGCGAGAACCAGGGCTACGATCGGTTTTCCGGATCCTGACGAGCGTCCGGTTGCACGTGCGGCCTCTATTCATCCCGGCTGAGGGGAACTGCACGACTGTCCGCTTCGACTTGGAAAAGTACGAGGCTGTGAAGAAATGGAGCCGATGGATTGCACATAGGCTCGTGTTGCCGCGCCGTAGGTTCCGCCAGTGGACCCGTGTCGCTGGATGCCGTCCTCTCAGCCGTCGGACGTAATCCAGCGTTTAGATTGCTTGAGACTACTTAAGATCCATTGCGGCCCGGCTCTCCAGGCGAGACGCGGACGGGAGGTGAACTAGTCCGATTGGTGGATACAACGGCATCGGGCGATGACAACGCTCTTCACACTTGGTCTCCATCCGGGGCGGAGCAGCGCGCTAGCTGCGGTTCCGCCCGGGGCGAAGGCAGAGCATACGGCGTGTTGCTGCGCGGCACGCTCCTGGCGCCGGCCGGTTAGAAAGCAATGACTGCCGGTGCATTCACCCCTCGAGTTGGTGCATCCTCGTGCAGCGGGAAAGCTGGACACACACGGTTCTCACTAGTTGAACGTCTGATTACGCGACGGTCGCATAAGGCCGCGTGGGTACCGACCAACGGCAGAGGAGTATCCATGAAGAAGACCACGGCTCCCATTCACTTTGCCGGCTCTCAGCTCGACGAAACACGGCATGTCTGTGCGTTTTTCAACAGCGACGAGGAGGCGTATCGGGTGTTGCTTCCATTCATTAGGGACGGGTTTGAATGCGGAGACAAGGCAGTTCATGTCGTTAATCCGGGTCAACGCGACGGCCATATACAGCGGCTGGTTGCGGCAGGGATCGACCTGACCGCCGCCCAACGAACCGGGCAATTCGAGCTCCGGACCAACACGGAAACCTACCTTCAGGATGACCGCTTCGATCAAGACCGGATGCTGGAAGCGTTCGAAGGATTCGCCAGTGGCAACGCCGAGAGGAGGTTTCCCCTTAGTCGCATCATCTGTCACATGGAATGGGCGGTTGAGGATGATTCACACATCGATGACGTTGTTGAGTTCGAATCGCGCGTTAATGATGTGTGGAGTCGACACGAAGACGCGGTCGTCTGCACGTACAATCTTGCGCGATTTGGAGGAGACTCCGTAATCGACATCATGCGGACGCATCCCATGGTCATCATCGGCGGCATGCTTCGGCATAACCCGTTCTTCCTACCACCAGAGGAATTTCTGCCTGAGTTTCGTGAGCGGCGAAGCCGGCGGATGGCGACGCGCGCGATGGGGGCTTGATATGGCCATGCCAGTCGGAAATCCTGCCGACGAGATTAAGCGTCTGCAACGCTGCATCAATGACCTGGTCAGCGTCCTGGCGCTTCCCGCCGTATGGAGGGGCGGTGATCCAACCGAGATTGTTAGTACCTTGCCCGCCGTGCTTCTAGAATTGCTCCGTTTGGACCTCGTCTATGTGCGGATAAACGGTCCGGTCGACGGAGAACCCCTTGAGATCGTCCGGGTCGCTCAATCACGAAAGCTCGTGGCTCGGGCGCAAGAGGTCGGCGAGCTGCTCAGCCGCTGCCTGGGAGATGATCCACAGAAATGGCCTCAGGTGGTTCGAAACCCTATTGGAGACACAGAGATTTCGATCGTGCCCTTGCGACTTGGACTGCAGGCTGAAGTCGGCGTAATCGTTGCTGGGTCTGAGCGAGCGGATTTTCCGGCGCAGACCGAGAGACTTCTTCTAAATGTTGCCGCGAATCAAGCTGCCGTCGGGCTACAGGAGGCGCGGCTGTTAAGCGAACAGAAGCGGGTCGCCACGGAACTCGAACAACGGGTCGCAGAACGAACGATAGAACTCGCGGCGGCGAACGAAGAGCTGATGCGGGAGATCGCCGAACGGAGGATGGTCGAAGGGAGACTACGTCAAGAGGAGACGGAACTAAAGCGCAGTGAAGCACGCAAAGCCGCGATCCTGAACTCGGCACTCGACTGCATTGTGACCATGGATCATGAAGGCTGCATCACTGAATTCAATCCGGCTGCGGAGCGCACTTTCGGGTATCTCCGAGCCGAGGTCGTTGGCCAAAAGCTGGCCGAAGTCATGATCCCGCCATCCCTGCGGGCGCAGCACCGCCGGGGGTTGGCTTTGTACTTGGCCACCGGCGAGGCGCGAGTCCTGGGCGGACGCATGGAGCTGACGGCAATGCGTGCCGACGGGAGCGCATTTCCCATCGAGCTTGCGATCACCCGCATCCCCGGGGACGGGCCGCCGCTTTTCACCGGCTTCATGCGCGACATCACCAAACGCAAACAGGCTGAGGAGCAAGTGCGGCGCAGTGCGGCATTTCTTGCGGAAGGTCAACGCCTCAGTTCGACCGGCAGCTTTTCGTGGCGTCTGACGCCAGATGAACTCACGTGGTCGGAGCAGCTCTATCGCATTTATGAGTTCGACCCGACTGTGGCAGTGACGGTCGGCCTGATCGCCACTCGAGTTCACCCGGAAGACATCCCGTCGTTCTATGAAATGATCGGCGCGGCGCAACTGGGCAGCGGCAACATCGAATACGAGCATCGGCTGCAGATGCCTGACCACACGGTGAAGTACCTGTCTATGGTCGCTCACGGAATCCGGGACCAGGAAGGTCGACTGGAGTACATCGGCGCAGTTCAGGACGTGACGCAGCGCCGACTGTCGGAACAGGCACTCGGTAAGCTGCGTTCGGAACTCGCGCACGTGACCAGGTTCACGAGCCTCGGAGCGGTGACAGCGTCAATCGCGCATGAAGTCAACCAGCCGCTCTCGGGCATCATCACCAACGCCAGCACCTGTCTACGCATGCTCGCCGCCGAGCCTCCGAACTTCGACGGCGCGCGTGAAACTGCGCGACGCACCATACGCGATGGGGAGCGCGCCGCGGCTGTGGTTGGGCGGTTGCGCGCGCTCTTTGCCAAGAAAGGGGAAACGAGGGAATCGATAGACCTGAGCGAGGCGGCACGTGAGGTGATTGCGCTTTCATTGAACGACCTTCAGAGCAGGCAGGTGATTCTGCGGACCGAGCTTGGAGACGACCTTCCGCCGATTAGGGGCGATCGTGTTCAGCTTCAACAGGTCATTCTGAACCTGTTGCAAAACGCCGCTGACGCAATGAGCGGAGTTGAAGATCGCCCGCGGCAGTTGCTGATCAGAGCGGAGGCTGACGAGGGGGACAGCGTGCGACTGTCCGTGGAAGACGCGGGTGTGGGGTTCGAGCCTCAAGAGTTGGATAGACTCTTTGAAGCGTTCTACACAACCAAGAGTGGCGGCATGGGAATCGGTCTGTTTGTCAGCCGCTCGATCATCGAAAATCACCAAGGCCGTCTGTGGGCGGCTCGTCATGACGGGCCCGGAGCAACGTTTTCATTTTCTATTCCGTGTGCACGTGAGGGTCCGACGCGTTCGCACGCACCCAACGATCCCAGTCCGGCACGTTTGGAAACGGCTACGGCCGTACCCCGAACGCTCAAAGCTGGCACTGGACCCGAGCCGAGAGGTCGACGACACCAAAGCCTAATGTACGCCCGTCGTTGAGCGGCGCATAATTTAGCCGTTGGGAGGGTGGATTCATGGACCGGCACTTCAATTAGGTCGAACGTGAACTTGGACGAGAGCGCCTCTTCGCGATCGGGATTAGCGATGTCGCGCATTGCGCCAGTCGTGTTCGTCGTGGACGACGACGTATCGGTCCGAGAGTCGTTGGAACTGCTGATCAGCTGCGCCGGATGGCAGCCGAGGTTATGCGCCTCGGCAAAGGAATTCCTTGCTCTTCCACGCGTCCAAGCTCCGAGCTGCCTGGTCCTCGATCTTAGTCTCCCGGACATCAATGGTTTGGATGTGCAGACCCTCGTCGCTGATAGGGTGGAAATGCCCATCATCTTTATCACCGGCCACGGCGATATACCGGGGACGGTCCGAGCCATGAAAGCGGGCGCCGTAGAGTTTCTGACGAAACCATTCAGCGACGAAGTGCTGCTGAGCGCCATCCGGAACGCCGTGGAGCGTGGCCACGCTGCGATTCACCTGCAGGCGCAGATGCGGGCGGTCCGGGACCGCTACGCCTCGCTCAGTCGACGCGAACGAGAGGTGATGGTTTTGGTGGTCGCCGGGCGATTAAACAAGCAGGTCGGTGGCGAGCTGGGTATTTCTGAGATCACGGTGAAGGCTCACAGAGGCAACGTGATGCAGAAGATGAAGGCCGACTCACTTCCCGACCTCGTTAAAATGGCGGCGAGCCTTGGTCTTACGGGTGTGCCAAAATAAACCGAAGCTCGAGATTGCAGCACCGAATTATCCGTAGACGCCAAGTTTGCTGGGAATGCGCTTGAAAGCCGCTGGCGTTGGCTCAGCTCGTCTGAAGCGCGGATTTCAGCGCTTTTAGTAGAGCGGACTCGCCGAAGGGCTTGAACAGGCACGCTACGGCGCCCTGCTCGAGCAGACGTTGCTGCAGAGTCTCACCTGTTTGCGCGGTGATAAAGATAATGGGAATCTCCAGCCCGCGAAATCTCAACTCTCGCAGAAGATCAGGTCCGGACATGCCCGGCAAGGCGACATCGAGAAGCAAGCATGCGGTCCGGTTGACGTGATGCGAAGCAAGGAATTCTTCGGCCGACGAAAACGCTTGCGCCGAGAAGCCCAATTCCGTCAGCAGGTCGGGGAGTGACTGAGATACGGATTCGTCGTCGTCGACAATCGAGACCAGCGGGTGTGTAGGTTTCACAGATTCCTTATGCGGGTTCCAGCACACGCCGCCCCGGGAGCGCCCGACGACACGGGAAAGGCCGCACCACGAGGGCAACCCCATCGACCCGCGACGGATCATTCCTTGAAGACGGGTGTCGTGCGCCGAGAATGCGCCAGCCTGAAGCTGCCCGCGCTCATACTTTAGTATCGATCTTGCGACCACGGCCAAAAACGCGCGCCCGGGTGGGCCGAGATTACTGCACATCACATAATGTTGCGGATGGCCGGTCGTAGTCGCGCGGGAGTGCGCCGCTGCGGTGTCGGGACTTTCGTGCGAATGCATTACTACCGGCACGCTCAATTCCTGGCTTGCTCTTCAGTACCTGCTGCAGGTCGAACGATCAGACTGCCAACGCGCATCGCGCCGCGCGTCGACGAAGGTACGCCGGTCGTGGGGCCCTTGCACATCGGGGTCGTGCGTGATGCGCCGCAATCGGCCGACGCGACTACTTTGCGGCTTTCGCCGCACTTTCGATCAGTGCGGCGACTTCTTGGGGATGGGAGAGAAATATGGCATGACTGCCGTGAAGCTCGATCGTTTGGGACTTTGCTCGGCCTGCCATGAATCGTTCGAGGTCGGGATTGATCATCCGATCTTGCTGGGAGACCACCGCGTAGCTGGGTTTCTGAGACCACGCCGCGACGGTCGTCTTCGCCGAAAAGCTGTCGGCAGTGATTGGTGCTTGGGAGATGGCCATAAATTGTGCAAGCGGTTTTGGCACGTCGGCAGCAAAATCCGCCGGGAAGGATTCCGGCTTCTCCTGCACGAATCCTCCCCCAACCGACACGACATTGTTTGACGCAGGCGGAGTCTTGGCTTGCAGCGCGCCAGCAGTCTCTCCGACTGCCGGTTGAAAGGCGTTCACGTAAACCAGGCTCCGGACATTCGGGTGAGCGCCGGCCTCGGTGATGATCATCCCGCCCCAGCTGTGGCCTACGAGCACGCACGGGCCCGCGCGATCGAGTACCAGGCGTGTGGCCGCAACGTCCGCCTCGAAACCGGTCAAAGGCTCTTGCACGACCTGCACCGCGTACCCGTCGTGCTTCAGGATGTCTGCGACCGGCCTCCAGCCGGATCCGTCGGCGAACGAACCATGGACCAGAACGACACTCCTGACGGCGCTCTCGGCCATGGAAGCGAAGACGGTCCCGAGTAGGGCGGAAAGAACAGCCAGCATCGTGGACTTCATCTGCTTTGCTCATCCTTCAATGACAGCGGTAGCGAACGAACCCCGCACTCCTCGGCACCCGCACTTATAAATTGGGGGGGGTAAATGGCTCCGACGCTCGTCGCTCGGTGTCACCAATATTGGATGGCGGGAGTTAAGAAAAGAATCAGACCTTGGTATCGGTGGCGGCAGGAGGCACCAGGGGAAAATGCGGAGCGTGAAGCGAGATCTGACTCTAGATCGCGTCGCTAGTCAGCGAGCGCAGGCGCGCGTTGCTTAGGCTACCGGAAGCCTGCCGACTTAAACGCGGTTGCTATGGGAGCGCGGCAGCTCATATGAGAGCGAGGTACGCGTCCATACTCCAAGACCCTCCGCCAACACTGTCGAAAAGATACTCATAGCCGGCCTCCAGATTGCGTTGCCGCATAGGAGCAATAGCCGGCGCGCCAGGGACAGAGTTTGGTTTCAATTGACACGGTGACTACTTCAGGCACCTGCACCATCGCAATTACCCATGTCCCGAATGTTCATCTCCTGTGACCGACCTCCGGGAGACCACGAGCGCAGAGACGAATCTGTTAGACCGTGGTATCCGCGATACCTGGTCCGGCGGCTAGCCACTACGCCCGCAACGGGCCGTTGACATCCCCGGGTAATCTCCCGCACTGACGCTTGCATCCGCTGCTCGCGGAGAGATCTGGCGGCACTTGGGAGTATGCCTTTTTGCACCACCACCGTTGGGCATGTTGGGGTCGGCCCAGGTCTATCTGGCAAATCCGCGGCTACACGGCGACGGGTGTGCGAAGTTACTGAATCCGAGTCGGCGCCCGATGCATTCGTTGCCCACCGCCCGAACCCTGCGTTCCTGTCGAAGGTGTTGATGCGCAGAGGGCCCGCGCGGGGATCCGGACATGAGCTCCCCTCACCAGGCGATTGTCATGCGGTCGGTCGATACCTTGGTGCAATAGCATCGGTTGGTTGCTGCGGGCTGAATGGACGGGCTATGTCGGATTGTCCTGAGGCGCGCAATGCGCGCCAGCCGGGCAATGAAACCGCCACCAAGAATTAGATTGAGGAGGACCTGACAATGAGCGGCAAAAGTATCCTAATGGTTTCCACCGTGGTGCTCGTGCTCACGGTTGTGAGCGGCGTGGCCGGTTCCGCGCAGGACAAGTACACATTGAAATTGCCGAATGGACTCGCGTTCTCTGACTGGAAGGGATACGAAGACTGGCAGCTTATTTCCAGCGCGGAGACGGACGACCGGATGAAAGTGATCCTGGGCAATCCCACGATCATTGCGGCTTACAAGTCCGGCATTCCCGGCAACG
Organism: uncultured Pseudomonadota bacterium; assembly: GCA_963850955.1. Taxonomy (GTDB): domain Bacteria; phylum Pseudomonadota; class Gammaproteobacteria; order Steroidobacterales; family Steroidobacteraceae; genus 13-2-20CM-66-19. Next base: position 21,260 of record CAWKMW010000004.1, on the reverse strand, counting down.
GTAAGCCGTTTCCCGAGGGCTCCAAGATCGCAAAGGTGCAGTGGAAGCCGAAGAAGAGCACGGAAGCGCCGTTTGTCGTGAACGTGCCGGACACTTTGGCAGACCTTTTTTTCATGGAGAAGGACAGCAAGAGATTTCCCGACACCGGTGGATGGGGATACGCCCAGTTTGACTATGACCCGGCATCGGCCACCTATACACCCGATAAAGCCGGCACTCCCAGTTGCGGGCAGATCTGCCACTTGGCTGTGAAGGCAAAGGACTACGTCTTCCACCCCTACGAGATGCGGTGAGAGCTTTAGATGTGTTCACAAATGCGCGGCGCTCGGATACCTGCTTTCAACCCCCAACGTGATCGGGCTAGCGAGCGACCGGTAGCCAGGAACTGTGCTGGACCGGTGAGATCAGCCGGAGGCTCACTCTCCCTGCGGACTTGAGAGAATCATGACAGCCGAAAGTAACCCAGCCACTACCGACGAGCCGCAGGAATTGCAGCGCGCGGAGAACGCCTCCCCAATCGAGCTGCTAACCAGTCTCCTGCAGGAAGCCGAGCACGAACATCGCGGGCGGCCGGCTGCGGACTGGCCGCGCTGGTATGCAGCCTTCGTCAGCGAACGTCAACTTGGCGCGAGCATCGAGCGTGCACAAGTTTTTGCGGACCAGTACACCCGAGGGGAGCCGACTTGAGGATGCCATCCCAGAATCACCCGCAATCGCACGCCGAGTCTATCGGCACAGCGCGGTACGTTCCGTATCCAGCGACCGCGAAGGCGCCGCCTATCCCATCTTTGAATCGCGTTACGCTCACACCCTTGGTTCTAATAAAGCGTGGTGTAAGTCAGGCGAGGCGACACACACGTGGGCTGATTGAACCAGCGGCCCGTAGAGAGGCGAGGCGGCCATGTCTAGTGCGGCGCCCGGTGGACCACCAGACTTGACCAGACTTCTAGAATCAGGAGTCGCCATGTTGAGACAAGCAAGAGTAGCGGTATCGTTTGTCACGCTCGCCCTCATGCTCATGATGGAAGGCACGAGCGATGCGAACGCAGGCTCCAAACTACCAGATCCCATCAACGCCGCTGTCGCCGAAAGGCTTTATAGGTTGGATTGTGGTCACTCCCTCGCAAACGACGAGTCGGTGTGGACGCCGGGCGAAAACGTCGGACGCAGTATCCAATTCTCGTCTACTTGCTGGCTTATAAAGCATCGAAGCGATTGGCTGCTTTGGGATACCGGTGTTCCGGAAGCCACGCTCAACGATCCCCGAGGTTGGTCCACTTTACCGAAATTGATCGTGTATCACCTCGATAAGTCGGTGACAGATCAACTCGCCGAAATCGGACTGAAGCCGGACGACATCGGTCGTGTTGCAATATCGCACACACATGGAGACCACATAGGTAACGTGGCGTTGTTCCCCAACGCCACAATTGTGATGCAGCGCGCGGAGTACAGCTGGATACATTCGCCGAACGGGTCGAACGATAACGTAAATCAATTGATGGCGCTGGCGCGCAAGCTCTTGGGCACGCCGAAGAACCTTCAGCTCATCGACGGTGATATCGATGTATTCGGCGATGGGAGCGTCACTTTGGTTTTCACGCCCGGACACACCCCCGGGCACCAGTCGCTGCTGGTCCATCTTCAGAATTCCGGCTTCATTATCCTGTCCGGCGACGTCGTTCATCTGGAAGAGAATTTCGAGAAGAACATCGTTCCGTCCCTCAATACCAATAAGGCAGAATCAATCGCGTCGATGGAAAAAGTCAGGCAGTTGATCGCGGCGTACAAGGCGACGCTCTTCATCAATCATGACAAAAGCCAAACCGACACGCTTAAGCTTCTCCCTGCCTTCTACGATTGAGGTTCGCCGATTGGTCGGCAGCTGTCCGCCGTGAGAAGACGGCACCGACCGCCCCCCGGGTCACCCCGCTACGGCGGGGCGCTAAGCGCGCAGCTCGTCAAGAGCTCCCTGGGGACGCGGGCCGCGGACGGATTCGGATTGAACTGGAGTTATTCGGGCGAGCGATTGTCCATCGGTGTTGGTCGCCCTTTCCGGGCGCGTGGCAACTTTGAGAGGGTGTTCAGCCGGAGCATCGGCCAACACCCATGCTGAGTGGCAAAGTTGGCTATTACGCGGACTTCTTCCGGCCTAGCTGGCGCCAGTCTGTTTCGCGCATTTCTATGTTGTAGTGCTTGGCAGCCTTTTTTATGTTGGCAAATGCGAGGTCGCGATCCGCATCGGTCACTTCCGTCACCTGATTAAATCTCGCGAGAGCGCTGCGAACATGCGACGCATCTGTCATCGGTTCCTTGCGAAATCGCGGGAACGCAAAAGCGCTCTTTGGCAGCGCGTTAACCTGCGCCGCGTTCAGTCGACCGTGTTCCTCAAGGTGATTAGGTGGGTCCCAGGTAGAGTTATCGGCTAATGTGCTCATGTGCGATGTCTCCTTAGCGCTGGTATTGACTACGGTCGTAATGTTGCAATCGGCCGCTTCTCAGGGTGAGAAGTGCTTCTTTGACCCCTGACAGAGCGAAGTTTTCCAGTTATCTCCAACTCGAGATGTGGGAAGCTCGGCAACTCGTGGGCAACGACCAGCGTGATTGAAGGCTGACTCAGTTCATCCCTGCATTCGCTCCACCCACGGCGCACTCCGCGCCGCGGGCTCCAAGGTTACGACACCCAGCAAAAAGTACCATCAGGCCGTGCGAGGACGTATTGGACGATGGTGTCATCGCTCGATTGGACGAATGACCCATACCTTTGTTCAATGTCGTGGTAGGCATGCTTGTGGTCAAATCTGAGCTTGTTTGGACACGCGGATTGCGCGGCGGGAGTTGCAGTGAAGCCTGGTCACGAGGTTTGGCGTGGGCGGCATCAGAATCAAAGGTACGCCAGAGCTGACTCAGGCCTAAGATGCCCTCGGACGGCCGAGGTCACGCCTCCTGGGCAGGTGGCCCAACCAGTCACCTCTGTCAAGCTCTGGACTCTCGATGTGAACGTCTGCGCAAGGCTAAAATGCAGCCGGGCTGGGCCTTCATTGCTGCGGTCGCGGACTCCTACGAAGGAAAGAGCGCGAGCGCGCGCGTTGCACATGATCATGTGGTTCCAATGCTGCTCGGAATAGCCGTGGCGACGATCACGCTCGTGGCCGCATGCGTGGTGTCCCTTGTCCTCAGGCCGGATCCGGAATTGCTGCGCCCCATCGACAGACACGCTTCCCGCTCGGCCAGCGACCCACAACCGGACGATGACTGTACGTCATGCGGCGAGGGAACGGCTCAGTCCATGCCCTCGACGTCTCATGAGGGCGGGCCTTAAGACAGGTTCAATCCGTCAACAGCCGCTCGCGCAACCAGGATGTCCTGTTCGACGCTTCCGCCACTTGCACCCACGCCTCCAATTACGGTGCCGTTAGCCTTAACTGGGATCCCACCGCCGAAAATCACGACTCTGCAGTGGTTTGTCGTATTGATCCCGAAACCCTGCTGGCCGCTTTGCGCGAGGTGTGCGAGAGCGTCAGTCGGCATGTCGAATGCCCTTGCAGTCCAGGCCTTGTCGATCGCGATGTCCACGCTCGCGAGCCATGCGCCGTCCATGCGCGCATGTGCCACCAGGCCGCCACCTGCATCTACGACGGCGATGTTATAGGGGAGTGTCCGGCGTCAACTATATCTTCCGGTGACGACTCTTATTTCTGCCGGTCTTTGGGCCTCATCATCGGTCCACCATAGGGCAGTCTGACGCCGCAGGCGTCAGAAGCTCTTGCTGATTGGAGCGCATCAAGGTCGTTCTGTCGCGGAGGCGTCGCGCTTGGCAAGGGCGGCGCGTTGCTCTGCGGCTTCTGCCCGCACACTTGGTCCGGTGAACTCAAGGACCACGGCGTGATGCACGACCCGATCGATGGCGGCAGCGGTGGTCATCGGATCCTTGAAGATCTGGTCCCACTTGGAGAACACGAGGTTCGAGGTGATCATCACGCTCTTGCGCTCGTAGCGCTCGGCCAGCAGAGCGAAGAGCACTTCCATCTCCGCCCGGTCGTGCTGTACGTACCCGATGTCATCGAGCGCAAGACACTCGAAGCTATCGAGGCGCTTGAGCTCGCGGGTGAGCCGCAGGTTTCGCTTGGCATCCAGCAACCGCTCGACGAGGCTTGCGACCGAGGTGAACAGGACCGGGTGGCCCCGTTCGACCAGCGCACGACCCAGCGCCGCCATGACGTGTGACTTGCCGGTCCCGGGTCGGCCGATCAGGCAGACGTTGGTGGCACCGGAGAGGAACTCCCCGCGCAGGAGCTGGCGGATCTGCCCGCGCAGTGGGGCTGCAAAGCGGTTCAGGTCCAGCGTCGCCAGGGTCTTCTCGCGTGGCAGCTTCGCATCCTTGAGCAGCCGCGTCATGCGTCGATCGGCGCGATCGTTGGCTTCGAGCGTGACGAGCTCGGTGAGATAGCGAACGTGGCTCCAGCCTTCGGTAGCGGCGCGCTGCGCCAACTGCAGGTAGTGCTCGAGGAACGAGGGCAAGTGCATGGCCTTGAGCCGCAGCTCAAGCGTCGCATCCACCGTGATCGTCGCGGCGCTCATGCGCACACCGCCTCGGCACTCGTGCCGAGCAGCCGGTCGTAAATGGCCAGATCGGGCGCGGTGATGTTCAAGAACGGCACGCCTTCTGGCGTGCGTGCACCTCGAACCTCGGCGCGGACCGCCTCGTAGGTGGGAGCGGCGCCAGCGGCCAGCAACCTCGCGAGTACTGCGCGCACGGTCTGCTCGCCGTCACTGGCCGCCAGGTGCAGGATCCGCACGTAGCCGAGATCGGCCTGGTCGCAGCCGCTGGCCAGGAGTGCATCGTAGGTACGGCGGAACTCAAGGCTCGGGAAGAGCGCTTCGCGGAACACATAGCGGCGGAAGGCGCCGGGCTTGCGCACCAGAGTATGGATGATGTGGCGGTAGTCGATCCGGTGTGCATCGCGGCCCACCAAGCGCTCCATGACCGCGACGCGTTCGCCCTTGTAGTCGAGCTCGACGATGTCGGCGTGCAAGCGCACCCGCAGCTGGCATCCGATCAGTCGCGAGGACACCGAGTAGGAGTGCTTGAGGATGCGCACCGCGCTCGCCCTAGAGACCGTTGCATACGACTCCCGGTACGACGGCAGCGGCCGCACCGGCAGTGCTCGAAGGTGTGCGCGCTCCTCCTCGATCCGTGCTTGCCGGCTCGCATTGCGCGCCTGCACGCAGGCCTCGAGGAACCCCTCATAGGCCTCCTTCGAGACGAAGGCGCGCGAGCCGCGCAACCGCAAGCGTTGGTCGATCGCGTTCTTCAGCCCGCCGTTCGCCGACTCGACGTCTCCGTTCTCGTGCGCGTTGCCGGGGAAGTTGCGCGAAGCACGCAGCCCGTAGTGATCGATCAACTCACGATACCGTTCGGTGAAGTCCCGCCCGCGGCTCTCCGCAAGTTCATGGGTTGCCGCCGAGAGGTTGTCGGTGCGGTGCTCGAGTGGCACGCCACCGAGCCGCCACAACGCACTCTGCACGCCTGCGCTCAAGGACTCGAAGCTCTCGCTCGGGCAGATCGAGACCGCTTCCCAGTTCGAGTACGTCAGCACGAAGTGATACAGCAGGTGCGGGAACGGCTGACCGGCGATCATCACCTCCAGGCGTCGCATGTCCGTGAAGTCCGACTGCGCCTGCTCGCCCGGCGCGTGCGTCTGTGGGAAGAACACCTCTCGATCCGGCCCCGAGGTGGCGCGCCATGCGAGTAGCCTCCGCTGCAACGTGCGCAACTGCCCGGCGCTGAAGCGACCCGGATAGCGCTCGTTCAGCTCCGTCCAGATCGTCTTCGCCTGCAGGCCACCGTCCTGGTGCAGCAGCGCTTCGATCTCAGACCACACACCTTCGAAGGGATCGGGTCGGGTCCGCCACGTGTGGGGCACCTTCATCTGCGAGGGCGCACGGCCTAAGCGCCCGTACTTGCGCGCACTACGCTCGCTCATCCCCGCCTTCGCCGCCGCGGTCACCTGCGCAATCCCCTGCGTTAACAATGACATGAGTAACCTCACCTGTTCGTCTGTTACCACTCAGCCCCCCTTGTGAGGGCTGAGTAGACCAGACCGCGGATGAGGCCCGTCGACCGGCAAATCTAATTGTCGTCACCGTCGCGCAGTCCACCACGACCGACGACAATTACCGGCAAATCTAATTGTCGCCAGCCAAGGGGAGTTTAAGTTCCGCGGCCTTGCGCTCGCCCGCGGCAATAGCCCGTCGGGCATCCTCTAGGGTCAGACTCATGACTTCTCGTGGCATTTTGGCTTCCTCACTTGTAGTGAACGGTCTCGGTAGGTCAGTAGCCTCCGACGCAACCACGGGGACACCGAACCGACCGCCGTTCAGCGGAGCTGCCCGAGGTGGTATCCGAGGCGATTTTCGACGTCGCCCGGCTTTTGAAAGCCCTTTTCGAACAACATTTTGAAATTCCGCTGCGGAGTCGGCCGAACGATCGACTTGATACACGCATCCCATCCCTCTGCGATCTCCACATCCGGCGGGAGGTACGTGTTCGTGAGACGTTTTGTGTTCGCGATCGCCCACTTGTCGAACGAAGCGATGCGGGTGGCCAGCGCGTCGACGAATCCATCGAGCTCGGCGTCGGGCAGCGACCGGTTCACGTAGCCATACGCCTGAGCGAGCTCGCCGCGGATGTCATCGGAGCCCAGGAGCACTTCCAATGCCCGGCCGCGTCCTATCAGCCGGGGCAGGCGCGCCATAGGACCGCCGCCAGCAACCATGCCGACACCGACTTCCCACTGCGACAGAATTGCCTTCTCCAGGCTCGCGAAACTCATGTCGCAGGCCAGGGTGATCTCGCTGCCGTTACCGGTCGCCCGACCTCGAATGAGGGCAATTGACACGAAGGGCGCTCGTGTCAGGCGCACAAGTATGTCTGGCCACGCTTCAAGACCGGTTGGCCCTTGAGGAATCGCGGTCATGTCTTCGAGCTTCGCGAGGAAATCGCTATGGTTCAGGAAAAAGCCTTCCACAGCGCTGTCGAAGACTACAACCTTGAGCTGTTCGTCGGCCTCAAGCTCGTCGACGATCTTACGGAGTTCCAGAACGAACTGGGGACCCATTAGGTTGAGTGGCGGATTGTCAAATGTCACTCGCACGTATCCAGGCGAACGCTGGCTGAGCCGGATCTGTGCTTTCTTCGTTGTCGCGTCCATGGAACCTCCTTAGAGCAATGCCACCACGCGCACTTTCAGGCGGGCGCTGTGAGACCGCCATTGGACAATGGTATTGACGGAGTCACGCCGACGGGCTTGTGCCGCGCTACGCCCCTTGTTTGAAAAGGGGAGTGAATGACCAATGAATAAGTGAATGGCGTGGCTCGACTCGCGCAAGACCAGCGGCTTTTTCGGGCGGCCAGGTCACCAACGAGATGGGATACCACTACCGCATTGCATTACTAGTCGCCCGATTCGCGCCGATACGTAGCCTGGCGCAACACGAACAGCCATATAGGTTGGTCGATACGTTGGTGCAATAGCATCGGTGGGTCGCTGCGCGCCCAATGGCACACGTGTCTGGTTGTCCTGAGGCGTGTGCGGCGGTGGGCCGAATTAGAACGTCCGGACTTTATCAGCCGAGGTCGATGCAAGCGGAAGCTGGGCGGCTGGGGTTTGGCGCCTGCATTGTTGCAGTCGGAGTTGAAACCGCAAGAGTCTGCCGCGTTCTCCAGTCAACTTCGTGCCGTTTAGCCGTAAGCGAAGCCCGGCTTGCTTTGCCCAACCTCGATAATATAAGCATCAGGATCGCGAATATAGCAGCGCGTCTCGCCGTACTTGTCCTTTGGCTCTGTGATGAATTCGGCTCCTCGCTTTCGCCATTGTTCATAGCACGCTTGAATATCCGCAACACGGATATTCATAAAGCTGCAGACTGAGTCGGGGTCGCCGGGGACGCTGAGTATTACCGATGGTTTGTCGGGTGTCGGGCCGCCGCCGACGTTGACAATGAGCCACGTGTTCGCGATCTGGATATACCCCGGCGCGCCGCTGCTGGCGCCTCTGCTCAGAATGCGACCTCCGAAGACCGTTTCGTAAAATTGAGCCGATCGCTCGATGTCGGCGACGGTGAGAAAGTGCGCGACGGTAAACCCATCCTGCGGCGGCATCTGGTAGCTTTTCTGCTCGATTTGCACCTGATTCATAGAGTCCCGATTCGGAAATGACGTGCGCGCAGTGCTGGCGATTGGCCTTTGTGCTCTGAGCGGAGCCGGGGTCTCGCCGCGCGATGTGCCGCAGCGGGACCGCGGTGCAAAGCGATCAGATCACTGTCAGTTTGTTGCTCACTTGTGTCACGCCGGGCGCCGACCAAGCGGTCGTTTCGGCAAGGTCACGCTCGTACCAAGTGTCGACATCACCCGCCAGCGTTACTTTTCCGCCATCGGCAGTAACTACGATGTGGTCAGCCTCTATCTGAGCATTCCGGCCCAGGGCTCCCACGATCTTTTCCTTAACCGCCGATGCCTGCAACGTCGGTTTAATCGTAATCTCGTTGGTTACGCCAACGACTCCGCTGAGCTTTTGTACATCGAATTCAGCTGCATCTCTCTGGTAATTCCAATTGGTCTCGCCACTCAGAGTCAGCCAACCGTCCTCGACGCGGACCTTTACCGTGTCAGGGACCATGGCGTCCCAGGACAGTACCTGCAGTGCGCGCTTGGCAATGCTGGCGTCGTCGAGCTGCTTGTCGGAGGGATAGATGACTTTCAGCTCATCGGCGATCCCCTTCACACCGTACACTCGGCCGGCGGCGGTCTCCGCCGCATCTTTTTCAGCGTAGCTGCTCACCGTCCCCGTAAGAGTGACTACACCATCGCTCGCTGCAACGCCGATATGGGCAGCGCTGACGCTAGGTTCCCAATTGAGTTCATCCATCACGTTCTGTTGCAAGTCCTTGTCTTTCATGATCGTCACCTCGTGGTTGTTTCGGTCGCGCAACCGGCGGGCGGCGAGCATCACACGCACCCGCCGGCACCGCCTGGAAGGGAGGTTAGGCTGCTTGAGAATCCTCGACCGACGTCCAGGACGCGGCCGGCTTCGCGAGCAGCCGTAGAAGAGCTCTTGCCGCCGACGTTGAAGATGCCGGATTCTGGCCGGTGATGAGGCGACCGTCGGTAATCGCCAAAGGCCCCCAGTCTTTCACCTTTTCGAAGATGGCCCCCAGTCGCAGCAGCTCGTCCTCGACGAGAAACGGCACGACATGGGTCAGTTTCACTTCCTCCTCCTCGCCGTTGGTAAAGCCCGTGACGCGCTTGCCCTTCACCAGAGGCTCACCTTTGTAAGTCACGCGGCGAAGTACACCGGGCGAATGACAGACCAACGCAACTGGCTTGCCCGAGTTATAGAAAGCCTCAATCAAAGCGATAGAAGTGGGGCTCTCAGCAAGATCCCACATCGGTCCGTGGCCGCCGACATAGAACACCGTGTCAAAGTCCTGCGCCTTCACCTCGGCGAGTTTGACCGTCTGCGAGAGCTCCTTTTGTGCTTCCTCGTCCTTTTTGAATCGCGCCATCGCGGGAGTCTGATTCGCCGCCACATCGCTCTTTGGATCGAGCGGCGGCTGCCCTCCTTTTGGCGAGGCCAGAGTCAAGTCGACGCCGGCGTCCCGGAACACGAAGTACGGGGCCGCGAATTCCTCCAGCCAGAATCCGGTCTTAAGCCCGGTATTACCAAGAATGTCGTGCGACGTCAGAATCATCACAATTTTCACGTGCCCGCTCCTTATGTTCGGCATTAGCGCGGCGGTCACAGCCACACCAGGGATGGGATTAGACAGGCTGCGTAATGCCGTGACACTTGTACGTTGGTATCAGCGACAACCTCATCGAGGTGAGCCGCCACTGTCGGTACGTTTGGGGGTGACGGCGCAGCGCAGCGTTCGCTCGCTCGGCTTTTTCTCTGTGATTGTCAAAGCCTAGCCTTAGCCACCCGCGAGGAATCTGAGCCGTCCCTCTCATTGGAGGACGTTTTTTGCGATTCAATTCCGGGTGCGATCCAATCCGGCGCGCGAAGCCCGATACTAAAGTTCAATAGATACCCCTCATGAGGTGGCGCATGTTCTTACCTGGAGATTCGAAGGGAAACCTGTATGAGGGGCTTTGCTTACCTCTTGGTTGGTCTTGCAGCGCTGATTGGCATCGGTGGCTACGTGGCTGAGGCATCTGGGGATGCCGATGGAGAGGCTGCCCCGATCTTCGGAATCAAAATTCCCCCTGGATACCGCGACTGGACGGTGATCTCGGTGGCTCACGAGGCCGGCAACAATAACGATCTTCGCGCCGTTCTCGGCAACGACGCCGCGATCAAGGCCTACCGGGAAGGGAAGCTGCCGTTTCCGGACGGCGCCATCATTGCCCGGCTGGCCTGGAGCTATGTTCCGTCTGAGGAAAATGACAAAGTCTTTGGCCGCGCCCAATCTTTCGTGGCGGGACCCCCGGTTAACCTTCAGTTGTCGGTTAAGGACTCAAGGAAGTACGCCTCGACCGGCGGCTGGGGCTACGCTCAATTTAAAGAGGGGAAACCTGCCAGTGAGGCGGTGCATGAAACCTGCTCTCCCTGCCACCAGCCTGCCAAAGCTCTGGACTTTGTCTACACGCATTACTCACCCTCGCCCTGATAAGGGTCAAAAAGCCCTTCGAGGGTTCGAATCTCCGCCAATTTGTCCACGCGTCTTACCCTGCGGGTTCGCTCCGTTGAGGCCTAGGATGCGCCCTCCCGAGGCGCGGGTTGCTGTGGGTTAGCGGCAGATCGCGATTCTTGCGACATTCCAGTAGGCTGACGGAGGGCCGGGCGCACACACCTGTGCGGGGACCGCAGATGATTGGGACGAACCTAAGCGCCATCGCAATTTGCGGCACGTCGCCTACGGCTGCTGCGCTAGCGTAGTGGCACAGTCTCATGGACCCCAACACGATTCGTTTGGCGCTCGAGGCAGGGCAACTCTTTCTGGTGTATCAGCCCATCGTCTCGCTGCGCGACGGGACTTGCTTCGGGGCCGAGGCACTCATCCGCTGGCGCCTGGGGAACATGGTCCTCAACGCCTCACAGTTCATCCCCTTTACCGAAAACACTCCCTTGTCGGGATTGCTCACTTATTGGGTCATCGACACAGTGGCGGCCGAACTGACCGACTGGCTGGCCGGCAATCAGGCCGTTCACATCAGCATCAATGTGCCGCCGGAGGTTCTCGGTCGGGGCGGACTTTTGTACGCCGCGACCAAGTCGGGGCTACGTGCACACATAAAGCAGGTGATAGTCGAAGTTACGGAGCGCGGCATACCGGATCAGCTGGGGCTCGATGCGCTCAACTCCATTCCGGCTAGCGGCGCGCGCGTCGCGCTCGATGACACAATCCTCTCCGGCACGAATCTCGCGTTGCTCACGCGCTGCAATTTCGATTTCATCAAGATCGATCGTGCGCTCGTGGCCGAAATTGGTGCCGATAAGCCGCCAGCGTCGTGGTTGAGTGGGCTGACGGCGCTGCTGCAGACAAGCTCGCTGCAGGTCATCGCCGAGGGCGTGGAAACCCGGATGCAAGCCGAGACGCTCATGGCGGCGGGCGTGCAGCTGGCGCAAGGTCACTTTTTTTCAGTTCCGCTGTCGGCAAGCGATTTCATGAGTTTCTGTGCAGCCTCGATCGCCGACCGGGTGCGAGCCTTGTACCCGAGCTGACAGTCGTGGCCACGAGTCCGTCGCCGTGCGCGACGGCGACCGTTGTAGGAGTCCTCTGACTGCGATCGCAGCCTTTCCCCGACGCGTGCAGCGTCCGCACGCATCGTTTCCAACACCGGTTCCTGCGTCCCTCGTCAGCGCGGCCATGCGGCGCTCAAGCGCCGGCGCAGCGTGCGTGTAAGATCCAAGGAAGCCGCGCATCGGTGCGTGCGTCAATTGAATAGTGGTGGGTGCGCGGATGACGGCAGCGAACATACGTGAGCAGGCGGACCGCGATGCGCCGCGCTCCGCGCCGGCCGCGGTGGCTCTGTTCGCGGGCGGCGGTGAGATGGGCCGCAGGATGCGCGAGTTCAACTGGGCACAACATTCGTTGGGTGCGCCGTTGCGCTGGCCGCAGTCCCTCAAGACCATTGTGCGCGTCATGCTCGATTCGCGTTACGCGATGTGGATGCTGTGGGGTCCTGAGCTCACGTTCTTCTGCAACGACGCCTATCTGCCCACGGTGGGCATCAAAGGGGACTGGGTTCTCGGGGCGCGCTCGGACAAAGTGTGGGAGGAGATCTGGCCCGATATCGGTCCGCGCATACGCCAGGTGCTGGAACGCGGACAGTCGACCTGGGATGAGGGACTGCTGCTTTTTCTCGAGCGGCGCGGGTTTCCCGAAGAGACCTATCACACCTTCTCCTATAGTCCCGTCTATGACGACGGTGGGCGTATCGCCGGAATGCTGTGCGTCGTGACGGAGGTCACCGAGCGCATCCTCGCCGAGCGTCGACTGCAGACCCTGCGCGAGCGGTCGCGAGGATTGAGCGGCAGGTCACGCACCTCGCGCGCCTGGTCGATGACTTGTTGGACGTTTCGCCCATCACCCAGGGGCGCATCGAATTACGCCGCCAGGCGGTGTTCGTGCACGAACTGGTCGCGCGCGCGCTCGAGACGGTTGACCCGCTCTTGCAGCAAAAGCGGCACAAACTCTCGCTCGTCTCAAGTCGCCGCCCGCTGCTGATCGACGGCGACCCGGAAAGACTCGTGCAGTGCGTCGCCAACGTACTGACCAACGCCGCCAACTACACCGACGCGGAGGGTGAGGTCCGGGTGGAAGCGCGTGAAGAGGGCAAGTTTGCCGTGCTATCAATCAGCGACAACGGCATGGGGATCAGTGCAGAACTGCTGCCGCGGGTTTTCGATCTGTTCGTGCAGGGTGAGCGCAGGCTCGACCGCGCGCATGGCGGCCTGGGAATCGGTCTGTCGATCGTCAAACGGGTGCTGCAGCTGCACGGCGGGATGGTCACGGTCTCGAGCGCGGGGCCAGCTCAGGGATCCACCTTTGAGTTGCGGCTGCCTCTGTGCACGGACGCCGCGCTCGCCGCACCTCAATCCGCTCCCGTGAAACCGACGGCGCGACGCATTCTCATCGTCGATGACAACGAAGACGCCGCCGACTCGCTCGGCATGGTACTGGGCCTTGACGGTCACCAGGTGATTTGCGCGTACACCGGCGCGCAGGCGTTGGAGCAGGCGCAGGCCTTTAGGCCGGACATCGTGCTGCTCGACATCGGTCTGCCGGGCGTGGATGGCTACGAGGTCGCGCGGCGGATCCGCGCACTCCCAGACCTGCAAACGGTGCGTCTGGTTGCAATCACCGGTTACGGGCAGGATGCGGACAAAGCGCGCGCACGCGCCGCAGGTTTCGCCGAGCACTTGGTGAAGCCGGTGGAATTCGCGGCTCTGCAGCGCATTCTGGCGATCCCGGCACCGAACCCCGCGGACACGCGTCCACGCACACGCTAGCGGTCGGAAACCAAGGTCACTGTTAGCTTGACAGCAGCGCTTCCGACGCCGCTGAGCTGTAGCAACAGTTCCCCGGCCGGCAGATGGAACTGAACCAGCTTGTGCGGCGCGCGGCAAGCACTGCCTCCGGCAAAGTCGCTTGACGGTATAACGCCGTGCTCGCCCACAACGTCGATCCATCCGGACTGGTCGAGCGCGATCCTATAGATTCCTGCCGTCGGCACGTGCAGCCGGGCCACACCGCCGAAGGCGCCATCGAACTGCGCCTTTTTCCCCAGCGGAACTGACAAGGTGATTCGATCCTGCGGAGATAGTGACAGACCGTAGAGACGGTCCGGCAGCAGTTTCGGGGCGGAGGCGGCGCCACGGCCGGCCGCGACACTTTCCGGGGTACCTGCAAACAACGTGCGCTCGTGAGTGACGTTCCATTTGAATGCGGCGCAGGGATCGTCCCCGTAGCCGGGGTGCGCCGCCAGGCCAACGAGCCCCGTCATTAGCAGAGAAACTCCCGTTGACGCTCTTTCCATAGGTATCACCATCTCGGGCTTAGATCGCGGGCGGCTGCGCTGCCTCCGCAGTATATGCGCTTGGCTGCTTTGCTTCGGCGGGCGCCAGGGACGCGGTTCGGAGCGCGTGACTCCGTTGTGAAGTACGCCCATCGCCGGTAGGCTGCTACGGCGGAATCCATCGCGGAGAAATCTATGAAAATCAGCGCCCGCAACACGCTGCCTGGGGTCGTGCGCAGCATCGAACCCGGCGCGGTAAACGCGGAAGTGACCATCGAGTTGGCGCCCAACCTCAGCATCGTCTCGATCATCACCCTCGATGCGGTCAAGAGCCTGAAGCTAAAACCCGGCGACCGGGCCTATGCCGTCATCAAGGCATCCAGCGTGATGGTCGGCACCGACTGAGGGAGCCGCCTAATTCGCGCTGAGCGCGCGGGGTCTAGCGCTGTTCGGCGTAGATTCTCACCAGGCGATACAGGAAGTCGCGGCATTCCATCAACGATTGCACGCTCACGTACTCGTTGAGTCCGTGAATGTTGTCAAGGTCGCGCCCGAGGAACAGCGGCTCGATGCCATAGGTTGGGATCCCCGCGGCGTTCAAGAACTCCCCGTCGGTTGCCCCCGGCTGCAGGATGGGCACCACCGGCACGCCCGGCCAGAATTGCGCGGCGAGCTTCTCCACCGGTCCGAGAATCTGCGGCGTGAGGGGCGGCGGCGGGGAACTCGGCCCGCGGGTCTCGAGGGTCGTTACCTTCACCGCCGGATCGGCGACCAGCTCCTCGAGCTGTACCCGCACACTTTCGGCCGACACGCCGGGGAAAATCCGGCAGTTGATATTGGCGCGCGCCCGCTGCGGTAGGGCGTTGGTGGCGTGTCCAGCCTCGAGCATGGTCGCCACGCAGGTCGTGCGCAGCGTGGCGTTCCAGCTTGGGTCCTTGGCGGCAACCAGCGCGATCGATCGCGCGTCGTTCGGATCCGTGAGAAAGGCATTCATCGCGTTCGCGGTAGCTGTATCGCCCTGCGCCGTGGTCGGTGCCATCGCCCGTTTCATCATGCCGGGCGCGGATCACATGGGTCTCATCATGACCGGCATACTGGGGATCGTCGGGTCTTTCGTCGGCGGCTTTATCGTGCGGCTGTTCAGCAAGAGCGCGCCGGCTGATGGTTCAAAAATTCAGCCCGCGGGTATCGTGATGTCAGTCGTAGGCGCGCTGATCGTTCTATTTATCTATAACCGCCTGGTCGCCTGACCACCCTCGGGTGAACGTACGCAGTACAGCGCTGTAACGCAGACCGTTCAGCTGTAGGTCAGGGAACGGCGGCGGCCGCGCCGATCAGTCCGCAGGCGGCCAGGAGCAACGTGATCCGCAGCGGCGAGGCGCTTTCGTGGTAAAGAAAAACCCCCACGGCGATCACGCCCAACGGAATGATGGCCGCGAGTAGCGGACTCATGATTCCCAGCTTCGCGCCACTTTGATACATGCGCGCGATCATCCATATGCCACAGATGAAGAGCGCCGCACATCCCACCGTGGGCAGCACCACCGTGAAGCCGCGCGAGCGCGGCAGCAAAGTCATCGCCAGGATCTGAAACGCCACCGAGGCGAAAAACAATACGTAGATGCGCAATGAAATGCCAAGCATGCTGGCCCCCTGATTTTCAGTCATTCTCAGGCCGCGCCACTTGGGTGCCAAGGCCAAGTCGCCAAGGGCGCGCCGCTGGGGTGCTTTTTCTGCGATGTGGTAGGATGCGCGCCCCCGGAGCGGCGTAGAACTGGCAGCAGCTCCCCGCCGCAGTCCGGGAATCGGAAGTTCGGGACTGGGTCTGGAAGCTGTAAGGCACTGATTTCATTCAGCTCAGTTTCCAAGACCGTTCTACTTATTAGCCGAACATCCACGCGCGCGCCCGTAGCTCAGTTGGATAGAGCGCCTGGCTACGAACCAGGAGGTCGGGAGTTCGAATCTCTCCGGGCGCGCCAATCAATAGTGCGCTTGCTGAACCACCAGATTGTCCAACACTTCGGCGGTTGTCTAATATTTTTCAGCGCAGAGGCGCGCGGAGAACCCGCGCGCCGCGCGCTGCTTACCCTGAACTTCGTCGCGACGACCGCAGAGTCGACTGCAAGTTTGCATTGCGCTGGTTGCGGATTTTTTGAAATTGCCCTGAAAACAGGAAAGGAACTTCTTTCTGATGTAGAGCACGTGAGGCTACGAGGTCGTGGCGCAACGGTACCCGATATCGCGCGCTCTGCTGAGCAATCGCTGGGCAGGCTACAGACCGGCCACACCGATTTGTATTTTTGCCCACCACAACTCAGTTAAGACGGCCTGCCCCTTCGAACGAGAAGCGAATCGGCCCAGTTGATTGGTACTGCGCTGCAGCACTCAGTAGGCCTCGAGCGCAGTAAGTTCAGTTGGCATCCCGATGGCTTGAGAGCGTAACGGGGTATACGCTGGGTGCCAGAAGAAATCAGGACTTCACCGTATGCAAGCGTTCCGGCACTGAGCGGAAGCCCGTCGGGTTTGGCTTTGGGCCTTGCGCAGTCTCAAACAGCTCAACAGTTCATAGGGGGGCGTTGCCGTGAACCATAACAGTCAGCATTTTCTACGGCTCCCGGCTGCATACGCGGTCGCTTATCGAGTGTTCCTTGCACTGGCACTAGTCAGTGTCCTCGCAGAGGAGCGAGCGGCAGCCGCACCCGCGGCGCCTGAGAGTCATTCCACGATTCCCTTGAGCTTCCGGCCCACAGCAGACGCCGATCAAGGTCAATTCAGCAGCTCGAGGATGACGGTCGAAGTAGTCCTTGCGCCCAGGGATGAGGCGGGGCTCGTCACACTCTTGGAGAATGTTTACAACCCGAACAGCCCGAGCTACCACCAATGGCTCGTCCCAGGAGAGTTCAACACACGCTTTGCCCCGAGCGCGGCGCAGATCGATGCGGTCGCCGGCTTTCTGCAGTCGAGTGGACTGGTGGTAGCGCAGTCCTCTTCGCCGTTTCTGGTGCGCGCGAGCGGGCCGAGCACTGTGGTGGAGGCGGCATTCGGCACTACTCTGCGCAACTACCGCAACGCAAAGGGTATCGCGTACTTCTCGAACGCCTCGGCACTTCGGATGCCCACCAGTCTGGCCTCGGGAGTTCTTGGCGTGGTAGGTCTCTCGAATACGGTGCGCGTGCAAGCGCATGCGATACGGATACCGGGGAATCATGCCAATTCAACCGCGCAGTGCGAGACGCCATATCCGACCACACACAGGCTCTACGAGTTTTACGTTAACGGCATTAGTTTTCCGTTTGGTTATGGCGGCGGCCCGGGATGCAGTGGCCTTACGCCGTCGCAAGACAACGCGCTCTATGGAGCCCCGGAGTTGGGCCCCCGTGGCAAGGGGGCCGGAGTCCGCCTCGCCGTATACGAGTTCTCCGCCTACCAGCATTCCGACATTGAGACCTGGGCGCACTATTTCTACGGCCCTGGTTACACGCCTCCTCTGGTCGACGTCCTGGTCGACGGTGGCCCAGTAAACCCAATTTGCCCGGCAGACGACACGTGTCCCCCCGGCATCGGTGGCTATGCCAATGACGTCGAGGTCGACGCCGACATCGAGATGCAGCTTGCGATCGCACCGGCGGCAAGTCAGCTCCTCGTATACGAGGCACCGAACGATGTAAGCGGACAAGCGAACCTCGACCTGTTCGCCCGGATTGCACAGGACGACATTGCGGACGTAATCAGCGACAGCTGGCTCGCATGCGAGAGCGACGTCGGGGCCGCGTTTGCCCAGGCTGAGAATGTGTTTCTCGAGCAGATTGCTCTTCAGGGACAGAGCTTCTTCAGCAGTGCGG
Source organism: uncultured Pseudomonadota bacterium (assembly GCA_963850955.1). Taxonomy (GTDB): domain Bacteria; phylum Pseudomonadota; class Gammaproteobacteria; order Steroidobacterales; family Steroidobacteraceae; genus 13-2-20CM-66-19. The sequence goes on along the minus strand of CAWKMW010000004.1, from coordinate 3,395 downwards.
GGGACAACGGCGCCTACGGGTGCATTGCTACAGGAACCGGAGTCATGGTCAACGCCACTGACCCGACCACGCAGCCCTGGGTCACGAGCGTCGGTGGCACATCCTTCCAATCATTCAATCCCGCCGAGAATCCAAACCCGAGATACCCGGATTTCGTCGAGAGCGTGTGGAATCCCGACAATCTCTGCAGCAGCCAGGCGGACGTGCTCGGCTTCCCAGGCTACGCGTGGTGCGGGGCGTCGGACGCGGGGGGCGGGGGGATCAGTCAGTTCTGGGGCCGTCCCTTTTACCAGCGGGGGCCTGGCATCACGAACTCGTACACGACCTACGGCAACGGCACCACGCAATGCGCACTCGCGGCAATCGGAACGCCGTGCCGGGAGGTTCCGGACGTATCGGCGAATGCTGACGAGTTCACGCCGTACGCTGAGTACTGCACCGGGAGCGCTGCCACTCCCAACAGTGAGTGCGCTACCTTCAGCGGGAACCAGATCCCGCCCGGCTGGTTCGGCGTCGGAGGTACGAGCCTGTCATCACCGCTCTGGTCGGCGGTCATCGCAGACCGAGATGGCTTCTGGCACGGCCGCATCGGCAATGCGAATCCGCTTCTCTATGCGCTCTACAACCTCGACTATCACGGCTTCTTCCACGACATCACTGGCATCGGGCAAAAATCCAACAACAACGGGTTGTTCCCCACCACCCCAGGCTTTGATCTCGCGACGGGTATCGGCACACCCAAGATGGCACCGATAATCACTGGTGTCCCGTAGTAGTTAATCGTAGTTGCTCTGAGGAGTGGCCCACCGCCGATTGCGCAAGATACCGCATGGGAACCGCGTCAGACCGGCGCTCTAGATCTGGAGGCGGCTTTGGCAAGCCGCAAGACCGGTGAGGACGAGCGCGCGAATTTCCGTACTGGCTCGGTGCCCGTAAGTCGGATCAACGAAGTCGAATATGCAAATGCAGTCGCGACCGCTACCTTGCGAACCGATATCTTGCACAGTGGGGCGACACCACTAATTCCGGATCTACGGCTTCAATCCCTCCCGTCCGCGTCGATCGCAAGAAGACCTCGTGCAAGGCGGGCCGTCTAAGGAAACTTCAACTCCCGCTCGATCGCGCGGAAGCGCGGCTCTTGGCGCAAGGGGTCGAAGAGCGGGTCGACCCTGAGTGCCCCCAAACCGGAGTCCCGCAGGCGCAGGGCCGTCTCGGCCCACTGCAGTGCCGCCGGTATGTTGCCCCATTGCGCGGAGATCTCAGTGTATTGGTAGGCGAGATAGTCGCCATACGCCGCTCTCATCTTTGCAATCTGGCCATCGGCATCGGCATGCCGGCCAAGCTTTTCATATGCGAGCGCGAGGCAGAGCTGAATATGGTAGTTGTTTCGCTGCAGCGCAAGATCCCCGGGCATCTTGGTGGCTTCGCACGATGTGCGGGCGCTTTCATAATCGCCGAGGAGGTAATAAGCCTCGCCGCGAAGAGAAAGCGCTGCGGGATCTCCAGGATCCAGAGTGAGAGTCTGGTCCGCAGCCTCGATGGTTTCCTGGTAAGCGCGAGTAAACAAAAGCACGATGGCAAGCACTCGGTACTCGGCAGGATTCAGCGGGTCGAGCTGTGCTGCGCGGCGCGCGGCAGCGATTCCAGCGGCCGGGCGACCCATGTAGGCCGCAAATTGAGCGTAGGTCCTTTCGACCTGCGCGTTGCCCGGTGCGAGCCCATCCGCACGCTGATACTCCTCAGCCGCTTGTGCGAAGTCGAGATAGCCCAGCTCAAGAACGTAGGCAAGCGCCAAGTGACCTTCCGCAAGCTCAGGTGCGAGCACGAGCGCCTGGCGCGCATCGGTCAGCGCCGCCTGGAAGGCGTTCCGTACATTTGTTGACGTGGTGTACCGATCGCCCAAGTCACTGAACGCCAATGACCGGCCCGTCAGCGCGAGCGCGTAGCTCCCGTCGAGACGAATCGCTTCGGAATATGCGGCGATGGCGACATCCTCGTCCTTGCCGTTGTGCACGACGCTCGAAGCCTTCAGGCCACGCAAATATGCATCGAAAGCCGCCGGGTTTCGCGTTCCGCCCAGTTCGATCTTTGCCGCCACGTCCCCCAGAAGGCTCACTTTGAGCGCGCTTGCGACGGCACCGGCAATGTCGGTCTCCAGCTTCAGCACATCGCCGAGGTCGCGGTCGTAGATGTGCGACCAGAGGTGAAAGCCCGTCACCGCGTTGATCAGCTCCGTGGTGACGCGCAGGGTGTTACCTGATCGTCGCACGCTGCCTTCCAGCACCGCGCCGACATTTAACTTGCGAGCGATTGTCCCGATGTCAGTGTCCTTGCCCTTGAACGAGAATGCCGAGGTGCGTGCGGCGACATGCAGCTCGTTGACCTCAGCTAGAGAGTTCAGCAATTCCTCCGTGAGGCCGTCGGAGAAATACTCCTGGTCCTTATCTCCGCTCATGTTCACGAACGGCAGCACAGCGATCGAGTGCGGCGGCGGGGCAAAAACAGCAGACGCCGCAGGCTTCGAGATCCAGGGCCTGTCGATGGCGAAATAGGCCACCGCCCCTACGATCACCACGGCGACTGCTACCAGCAGTGCGGGCTTCGACCCCCAGAGCGCGCGCGGCCCCATCGTTGGTGTGGCGGGGGATGCAGGGCCTCTTGCGCGCCGTGAGGTTGCGGGCGCATTTGATTCCACGGGCAACAGCAGGCGATGCACGTGCTCGACGAAGGCGGCCGAGACCTCCGCGCCGGGCAGGTGCGACCACTGCACCTCGCGGAAGCGATCCGGCACCCGCGCGGTGGCATCCGTCGTGCCGTCGATGACCACCGGCAGCAGAAACGGAAGATCCTCCGCCATGTCCGCCGTCCGCTCGACAGCCAACCTCCACTCGCGCCGGAAGTACCCCTCCTTGCGGGCGTCAGAGTGCGTGGAGATGATCGCGACAAAGAGGGCGCAGTCATGAATCTGCTTGTGGATCTGACGATCCCAAGCTTCGCCGCCTCGCAGCTCGCTCTTGTCGAACCAGACCTCGATGCCGGCAGCACGCAGTGCCGTTGCGATGCGCTCAGCGGCGGCCGTGTCCTCCGAGGCGTAGCTCAGGAACACAGCTCCAGTCGCGGCGGATGGCTGCGCGACCCCGGTCGATTGCGATGCGCGGGTTTCTTCGGTGCTCATTGCGTCGCGTGGCCTGACGGGTTGGGCAAGGATGCGCCCGCGCTGCGGACGGCAGCAAACGCGGCGCGGTCAGTCATGCGGTTTGCCGGCTGGGTCTGTTGAATATTTCGCCGCCTATCTTGAAGGATCAGCAGCTTAGCTACGCTTATATGGCAGAAATATTCAGCACTTGCCAGGGGGTGTTTCACTGGTGTCTCATAGACTTGCGCGAGTTTGAGCG
>CAWKMW010000003.1:0-23905 GCA_963850955.1 uncultured Pseudomonadota bacterium | reverse complement strand
TTAGAGGCCAATGAATCGCGCGCGTTTCGGCTCGCTGATAGCGCTACTCTGGGCCGCGATCCAGGCTTGGTCGCTCTGGCAACTAGGGTTTTATCCGCTGCGACGCCCAGTCGGATGGATATTCTGCGGTGTCTTCTTGGTCATCGCGCTGGGCCTTTGGCTGCGACAGCCCTGGGGGCGTGTCGCCTTCCTGGCTCTTGGAAGTGTTCTTGTAATCTCTTACGGGCTCGTCTACTTCTTCGGTCAATCTCCATGCACACCGGACTTCTCCGGCTGCCATCCAGTGCTGATTATCTCTCAGCCCCTACTTACGATCGTAGGGCTCGCAATTCTGATGAAGCCGTTGGCCTCTAACCAACGCTTGGAGCGGCCGTGATACGCGATCAGGTTGCGCCGCGAGCGCTGAGCTATTTTGCGCTCGTGGCGCTTATTGAACTGCGGCGGCCGGCCGCTCAAGCTGATCGTTAGGCGGCATCGGCATGACGCAACGGCACTCATGAACGCTCCGCCGACAGAATTGCTGGGTCTGGTTGCCGCAGCAGCGCTCGGCCTGGTGCATATCATTCTTGCCTCCCATTCCGCGAGTCTCCAGCGCGGCTATCGTTGGACCGCTGGGCCTCGTGATGAACCGCTGACGCCTCTTGGCGGCATCGCTGGACGCCTCTCACGAGCGAATGCGAACTTTCTCGAAACCTTCCCCTTCTTCGCAGCCGCGATTGTCGCGGTTCTCGCTACCGGCACTCATTCCCCATGGTCGAAATGGGGAGTCATCCTTTACATCAGCGGCCGCATCGCTTATCTGCTGCTCTACGCCTTAGGAGTCTTCTTGGTTCGCTCCTTGGCATGGAATGTCGCTGTTGCTGGAATCGTTGCAACCTATGTTGCACTCTTTGTATAGCGCCAGTGGCGCGATGCCGCCTAACCAACACTTGGAGCGGCCCGTGCGGGACTGGGAGTTACGCGCCATGAGCGCGCTGCGCTATCTTGCGCTCATGTCGCGTAGCAGACGCATGCGCCCGGCCGCTCAAGCTTATCGTTAGCCGGCGAGGATGGGGCATCACTTGTCGAAGCACGCCGTTTGCTGCAGCTCACCCGCCTCGATCTGCTATTGGGTCGCGGCCTCGATGATTGCTTGGGGAGTGCTCAGCCTTGTCGGTTTGTATTGGCGTCCGCTCGGGCGGGCCTCGGCGAGCACAATTCTCCTGGCCGCGGGTATCGGCTGTGTTGCGAACTGGAGGAAGAATCGAACCTTTCACTGCGGCATTACGGCACCGCTATTGCTGATAGCCGGTACGGTGCTTCTGCTCTCAGACTTCGGAACCTTCAATGTGCCGCCGTGGATCGTTTGGGCATTTGTTGTCGCGGGAACCTGCGTCGCGTTTCTGTTGGAGCGGAAATACGCACCGGCAAGCCCATCGCCGTCTAACCATCGGTTGGAGCGGCCGTGAAAGTCGATCCCATCGCGCCGCGAGCGATGAGAGATTGTGCGCTCGCGGCGCTCGGCAAAGGCCGGCGGTCGGCCGCTCTAGCTTATCGTTAGAGGTCGCGGAGTTAAGCCCATATATATGTATGGCAATTACGCCATACTTATGCTACAGTGACGCCCATGTCGAGCTTTGACTGGGATCCCGTCAAGGACGCAGAGAACCGCTCGAAGCATCACGTCTCCTTTGAGGAAGCGCAGCTGGCTTTCTTGGACCCGAATCGTGTCATAGCTCGTGATATCTCACACAGCCGCTCCGAAGAGCGCTTCTACTGTTTCGGCCGAGTCGGTCCGCGCATCCTGACGGTCAGGTTTACCTACCGCGGAAACGTCATTCGCATCATCGGCGCCGGAGAGGCAGGAAGATCTATGAAACGCAGTCCCAGATATACCGATGAAAAGCTAGGTCGCGTAGAGGTGGTTGAGGACTTCTTGCCGCCTCCGGAACAGCTCGTTTTAAAGGAAACGGGGGTGAAGGTCACCATCTCCCTCAGCAAGCGCAGCGTCGACTTTTTTAAGGCGCACGCCGCACGGTCGCGCGTTCCATATCAGAAGATGATTCGTAATCTTCTGGATAACTACGCAGACAAATACGCTGAGCGACCTCTAACAAAGCGTTCGAGCGGTCCGTGATGCGTGGCCGGCTAGGCGACGCGGGCGCCTGGGGACAGTATGCGTCCGCGTCGATGAGCAGATGCCTAAGTGCGGCCGCTCAACAATAGAGGGCTGTAGGAGTTCTATTGAAGGGCATTCTGCTCAGCGTCTTTGCGCCAGCCGGAGCAATTGCGGCCGGCGCGCTATCGCAACTGGCACTCACCTCAGTTTGGCCGGGCGTGCAAAATTTCACTATCGCGCACGTCACGATCGACAGCTATCTTGCGATTGTTGCGATAGCTGCTCTTTCCTTTTGGGTGGGTACCATGCTGTGGCGTCGCGCGCCGGCCCGTTCGACCATCCTCATCTCGTTGCTTGCTCCAGTCGGGTGGCTGCTCGGGCTCCTATTCGCGGCGTACACGCCGCCACTCGCGCTGAGTGCTCTTTCGGTCGTCTATTTGTTCAGCGCCCTTGCGCCGCTCCTGGGAATCGCCTTGGCGTATGCGCTGCCCTCTAACCAGCACTTGGAGCGGCCGTGAGAGGCAAGATGGCGCGCTGCGCGCGCCGGGATTATTGTGCGCGCACAGCGCGCGATCATAGGCGGCGGCCGGCCGCTCGAGTTCATCGTTAGACCCTTAGTGGACACATCAACTTCGTGTAGCTAATCCAATGCCTTACGCAACAGTCGACGACGCGCTATTCAACCGAGAAGTCACGCTCCGGGACGCCTATCGCATCATGGAGCGCTTCCTTTCGAACTACCTTTCTCGTGGAGACACTGCGGTGTCTGATTTCTTGCACAGCTATGCCGGTGAGATCACTCCGGGCCAAAGCACAGATCCTGCGGCGCTCTATGATTTCCTGGCTGCGGCTGCGGCGAGCACAGAGACACAGTATGTGCTCGCGCCGCTTATTGGACTGTGGCGGACGCCCGCTCAGCTTCACCGTTGGGTGTCGACTTGTGCACATCGAGCACATCGCGCTTTGGACTCACGATCTAGATCGCTGCACGCGATTCTATACCTCATACTTTGGCGCGACCGCCGCGCCGAACTACGTGAATTCCGTGAAGGGTTTTGAATCCCGCTTCCTCAGCTTTTTCCAATGGCGCTCGCCTTGAAGCGATTGCGGGGTATTCCCGCAGTCTTCGTTCGAATTGGCGCCCTCATCAAGCTTGCCTAGATGGATCCAGCTGCCCGCTGGGCTTCGGCGGGATCAGGTCACGGTGACACTGGGCTACTACATTTCAGCTCTTGGGCGCACCGCCACATTTTCGCTGTACGATCCGAAGGGGCAGCGGCTTGGGAAAGTCAGTGGATCTCTGCGCGGCGAGCATCCTTTGACGCTCAAGAAATCATCTTCGGACTATCCTTTCTATGAAGTCATAACGATCGATGATTTAACTGACGTGGTGGAGCACCGCGCCGCGGAGCCAACCTTCTATATGACGGACAATCCAGTAGTGCGCCAGGAGCTCGAGGTGCCTGCGAACCAGCGCTTGGAGCGGCCGTGATAGCTGATCAGAATGCGCCGCGAGCGCTGTGGGAGGATTTGCGTCCGCGTTGCCTTGGGTGCGCCGGCGAAACGCCGCTCAAGCTCATCGCTGGGCGCACATGAGCAGGTGGCGGTACGCGGTAGCTCTCCCGCTTCTTATGTCGCTCAGCGGCTGCATCGAGATAACCACATATATCTCGCCCTCTGCGTCGGGCACGGTAATCGACGCCACCTCTCAAAAGCCCATTCAGGGAGCTACCATCTCGGTAGATGACCATCCGGGCTTATTTGCGCAAACGAACGCCGATGGACAATTCGTTTTGGTACCCGCTACGCGCAAGACACGTATCTTCGCCCTCGCTCCTTACGAATCACTTCCGCCTGGCGGCACCGTAGTCGTGTCCGCCGAAGGCTATGCTTCAAGGGAGGTAGTCGTCAGAGGCAGCGCTAACGCGCTGCGCGTCTCTTTAGATCTTGTGCGGCCTAACCAACGCGTGGAGCGGCCGTGAAGCGAAATGCGTTTAGCAAGCGGCGGCTACCACGCGGTGAAATTGCGAACTCTTGGACGGACCTAACCAGCGCTTGGCGCCCGTGGTAGAGAGCGCGTGGCCGCAGGCAGACGACGGCCGCTCAAGCTTAGCGTTGGACGGCTAGCAGGCTGTTGAAGAACCGGCCGACAGGACGCTCATGATCGGCTCGACCCTCATTTTTGTGCCCTCGACAGGTTGCGGTTCATGGCTGCGGGTGTCGGGACGGTGCATTTGATGCGGATCATCTTCAGCTCGGTGGCGGTTAGTCGTGTGCTACGCGGGGGCGGCCCCGAGATTGGCCAGCCGCAGCATCGTGTAACAGCCCACCGTGAGGGTCGTCAGGAAGCTCACCCGGGCTTTGCCGAGGAGCTTGATCTTGCGCAGCGGTCGGCCGTCCTTAGCCCAGCCGAAGCACTCCTCGATCCGCTTGCGGATGCGCTGGCTGGCAAGGTAGCCGGCATGGCGCGTGGTGCGCGCGTCGATCGCCGAGCCGCGGTGTTCGGTGATGTTCATCGCCACATGCGGGGTCACCGCGCGCTCACGGCAGTCGGCGACGAAGTCGGCCGTGTCGTACGCCTTGTCCGCGGCCACCGTGCGCCGCTGCTGCGAGGGATGGCGGTCCAGCATCGCCAGCGCCGCCTCACGCTCGGCAAAGCCGTTCGCTGCGCTCACCTCGACATCCACCGCCAGGCCGTGGCGATGATCCATCAGCACGTGTCCCATGTAGTAGAGCTTGGCCGCCTGCTTCTCGCCTTTGCGGAACAGCTTCGCTTCCGGGTCCGTCGGGGACACATGAGTCTCGTTCGTACGCTTCTGCCCATGCCAGTCGACCATCGGGTTGCGGCCCGGGCCCGGCGGCTCGTCCTTACCGTCCCGCCGCCGCATGCTCTTCACCGCCGCCCACGACTCGATCAGCGTTCCGTCCACGCTGAAGTGCTCGTTCGACAACAGCTGCGCCTTGCGGGCCTTGCGCACCACGCGCCGCAGGAGCTTGCGCGCCACCTTCGCCTCGATCAGCCGGTCCCGGTTCTTGGTGAAGCTCGAGTGGTCCCAGATCGGCTCATCGATCGAGAGCCCCACGAACCAGCGGAACAGCAGGTTGTAGTCCAGCTGCTCGCACAACAGCCGTTCACTGCGGATCGAGTACAGGATCTGCAGGGTGGAGGCCCTCACCAGGCGTTCCGGCGGGATCGACGGACGCCCTTCGCTGGCGTAAACGCGCTCAAAGTCCCGGCTCATCCCAGAAAGCGCCTCATCCAGCAGCCCCTTGATACCACGCAGCGGGTGATCCGGCGGTACCCGCGACTCCAGCGACACGTAGCTGAACAGTCCGCTCTGCTGTACATCCGTCCCGCGCATCCCTGGTGCTCCGTTCGGTGCCTGCACCTAACTGTGCACGATGCGTGGCTTTTTTCAACACCCTGCTAGATGTGCCGAGATACGAGATAACCGTTCAAGGTCAGGGCATTGTGGTGCCGATCAACACCTCTTTGGCCGTCGGCTTCCTTCGGCTGGTTCACGTCACTGCCCTGGACCCTCTTGGAGCAGAGAAACGGGCCGTAGAGTGCGTTAAATCAGACTGGAACTCTAGCCCGTACGCACTCACGAACCGTGGTGGTCCGCCTTATCTGACGATAAATAATATTGGCGTTTTGTCCTGGTGGCATCGAGTTCTTGGGGCTCCAAAGGGGTATATTTTCTTCGCCGAAGATGGGGTTCAAATGCCGTTAACAGATACGCCTCGAAACTATGGCTAAAGCATATTGGATTTCTGCGTACCGCTCGGTACGTGATCGAGAGGCCCTTGCTGCGTACGCCAAACTCGCCGGTCCTGCGCTTCAAGCCGCCGGCGGCCGCTTCCTGGCGCGCGGACTACCCGCGCGCGTCTATGAAGGCGGGCTTAATGAGCGCATCGTCCTCATTGAGTTTGACAGCGTAGCGCAAGCGATCGGCGCGCATGACAGTCCCGGATATCAGCATGCACTGCGCGTACTCGGGAAAGCTGTTGACCGTGACTTGCGCATTGTCGAAGGCGTCGAATGATCGTCAGCCTGAAAAGAAATAGCTCAAAGTCACGCGCGGCCTTCGCTACGTGTACACCCGGCGCCCAACTGTGCTAACTCTCCTCTAGCAGGCAGCATGCGCCAAATGGCAGCTCGCACCACTTCGCTCGCGTGTGCCTTGCTGGCACTGGGCTTATGCGCCGCATCGCTTGTTTGTTTCGGGGGGAACGCCCCGGACGCTGGTTGCCCTGAGTCTGGTGTCAGGATCTACTTGGACAGACACGGGAAGGTCACGGTCAACGGGAAAGTCGTTGGCCTTGAAAACCTGGCCGGGACGCTCGCCGCAATTCAGCCCCGCCCTACGGTGGTTTGCTATTCACGCGACGACCCTCAACGGGAACCTCCCGCTCAGGCAAGCGCTGTAATGGCGGCCATCATGGCGCTGCGCCTTCCGATTGGGTTCTTTACGGACAAGACATACAAGACGCCAGCACAGTAAAAAATTGACGCGCTCCGTGATGAGCCGCCCTCTGGAGCGGCCGTGACAGTTACGACGATCGTTAGGAGGCACCGGTGTGGTTACAGGCTTTCACTGATCCGCTGCGTGGAAAGACATCCCTTTGGAAGGTTATTTGGATTTACGGTTTTGGTGCATCCATTGTTTACACCGTGTTGGGGTGGATCTTCGTCCCAGAAACGCCGAGTGGTATCGGTATATACGTTGTCCTCGGACTCGCGCTGGGCGTCGTTCAATCCGCCATGCTTTGGAAGTGTGCGTATAACTCCAGATTCCCTGGAGCAGGTAGATTACTTCGTATCGTAGTTGTTGCTGGTTTGCTGACGATTCCACTGATGTTGTATGTCCTATTCAGAAATCCCGAAGCCTTATTGGCTCCTAACTGACGCCAGGAGCGGCTGTGAGAGCTGAAGAGGCAGCGCGCAGATACGGTCGAACCAGGGGCGCTCAAGCTTATCGTTAGACGAGCATTGCCAGTGCTATGACTTCCCTCGTGCACAACTTTAAGGGTGGCTGTCACTGCGGGGCACTTGGCTTTTCCTTGCGAACCGCCCTACCAGGTGTCAGGTGGAGCGTGCGCGCTTGCCAATGTCGATTCTGTCGCGTCCACGGCGCAGTTACGACGTCCGATCCGCGTGGACGGCTTGAGTTCCAGGTCCGCGACATCGACTTGCTTCAGCACTATCGGTTCGGTCTGAAGACCGCTGACTTTCTACTGTGCAGATGCTGTGGGGTTTATGTGGGCGCGCAAATTAAGACCGGTCATGGCGCCTTCGGTATTATTAATGTCCTGACCATAGTGCCGCTTCCGGAGGGGCTGCCGGTCGCGGCATTGGCCGACTACGGTTCTGAGAGTTCGGATGGACGCGTTGAGAGACGCGAGAAAAGGTGGACGCCCCTTGAAAAGGTCGTCTAACAGAAGGGTTGGGGGAATGGATCGATTGCGCGCTGTCGTGCCCACATTGCGCGGTAAACGCACCCGGGCAGCCGCTCAAGCTCGACCTTAGGGCGCTCGGAGGAGTACGACCGCCATGCCCCGCATTCGCGAATATCTGGCTGCGGACTGGCCAGCCATTTGGCCCATGCTGCACGCTACGTTCCTGGCCGGTGACACGTACACGTTCTCGCCTGAAAGTACCGAGCAGGAGATCCGTGCGGCTTGGGTTGAAGTGCCAGCAGATACCTTCGTAGCTTGCGACTCGGGCGATCGCATTCTCGGTACCTACTTCATCAAGCCCAACCAGCCCAGCCTGGGTGCTCACGTATGTAACTGCGGCTACGTCGTGGCTTCACAGGCCCAGGGGCAGGGTGTGGCCACGCTGATGTGCGAACACTCGCAGGCGCAGGCCCTTGCAATGGGCTTCAGGGCGATGCAGTTCAATTTCGTCGTTTCCACCAACGTGCGGGCGATTCGCCTTTGGGAGAGGCTAGGCTTTTCAGTTGTAGGGCGCCTCCCAGGGGCATTCCGCCACCCACAGCTCGGGTACATCGATGCATTGGTCATGTTTAAGACGCTCGTGCCCTAAGCAGCACTTGGATCGGCCCCGACACGCTCGGTGGCGCGTCTCTGCCGCTTATACGGCCGCCCAAACCCGGCGTTATCGGAACATTCTTGAGGCCACTGCATGATCAAGATTCGTGAGCTCGACCACGTCGTGCTGCGCGTCATCGACCTGCCGACGATGCTCGAATTCTACTGTCGCGTCTTCGGCTGCGTGGTGGAGCGGCGTCAAGACGAACTCGGCCTCGTCCAATTGCGTGCTGGTCGCTCTCTTATCGACATGGTCACAGTTAAGGGGGCACTTGGCGTGGCCGGCGGTGCCGAGCCGAGCAACGCCGGAAGAAATATGGATCACTTCTGCCTGCGGGTGGAGCCGTTTGACGCGGCAGCTATACGTGACTTCCTGGTGGCGAACAGTGTCACCGCGGGTGAGGTCGTATCTCGCTACGGGGCAGAGGGAGAGGGACCCTCGCTGTATCTCTCGGACCCCGAAGGCAACACCGTAGAACTCAAAGGTCCACCGTCCGCGTAACGAGCGCATCGCGAATGCGTACATTCGTAGCGTTGCTGCGCGGCGTCAACGTGGGCAAGGCCAAGCGTGTGCCCATGGCCGAGCTGCGCGCTGTGCTTTCGAGCATGGGCTATACGGATGTGGCTACATTGCTCAACAGCGGCAACGCTGTCTTCCGCGCACCCAGAGGCACGTCCGCGAAGCACTCGGCAGACATTGCTGTTGTGATCTCGACTCGACTCAAGGTTGAGGTGCCTGTCATCGTTAAGTCGGCCGGCGAATTGGCAGCCATCATCTCGGAGAATCCGCTCGAGGCGGCAACGGATCAGCATCCGCGCTTTCTCGTTGCATTTGTTCAAGACCCCACAGCGCTGTCGCGGCTCGCCGGCATCGGGTCTCTCGTAACGCCTCCGGAACAGTTCGCCGTGGGTAAACATGCGGCTTACCTGTTTTGCGCCGCTGGCATACTGGAAAGTAAGGCCGCGATCGCTCTCCTTGGCAAGGCGGGCTCGTCGGTCACCACGAGAAACTTGGCCACCGTCCTTAGGCTACAGACGTTGGCACTTAAGGCGGGCGCCTAACGATCGTTGCGGCGGCCGGCGAGGCGTGGCTGGGGGTTGTCATTACGCTGCTCTTGCAGCGATGCTCGGTGACAGGCCGTACGCGGCGCGCGCGGACCTCGGTGAGGGGGGTCCGCATGACGGGCCGATCCCTGACATGACGGTGAGGTAGACCTATGGACGCTGATCTTGATGCACTGTCCCGCGAACAGCTGATCCTCGAGGTCAAGAGGCTTCGGCGGGCAATACGCGAGCATAGAGACTCGAGCGGTCATGATTTGTGCTGGCACCACCCGGGCCTCTGGTCGCTACTGCCGGAAAGGTTAGCTCCCGCGGTAGCGGTTCCCGCGTGGCCCCAGTTCATGCGCGGTTGCATCCGGTATCGCCAATCCCTGGACGAAGAAGTCCCGCACGCGCCACGCGTTAACACGGAGTACGAAGAGTAGCGCTGCGCCTGAGCGCCGCTGGGAGCGACCATGAGGGCCCAAGTGCACGGGGCCGCGAGCGAAGTGTACCGTTTCCCCCTGCACCTCTGGTGAGCCACGCAGCGGGTCGCTGAAATTCTTTGGTTCGCTGCGGTTGCTGACGGGGCTCGCCGTGCTGTTCGATGCCTATCGCGATGCCATTGGGGGCGCTCGGGTCAGGCATACTCACGCGTTAGCGCGGCGTGGGACCGCGTTAGCTCAACCGTAGGATGACGTGACAGCCGACTACCCGAACGATCCTGACGGAGACTCGCTGCGACAGGTTGCGAGCAGCGGGAGCGATATGGCTGTGCCGATGGTCATCGACTTCTCAGTGGCGGCACCGGATGAGGCGGCCGCGCGCGGGGTTGCCGGTGCGGCGGAGCCGCATGGATTCGATCCTTCGATCTATCAAAGCCCCGACAACGGCTCGTGGAGCGTGTACTGCTCGAGGTCAATGCTCGCAACTTATGAGGGTGTTGTGGCCATGCGTGCGCGGTTGAACGAAATCGCCAGGCCCTTCGGTGCCACGTGTGATGGGTGGGCGAGTTTTGGCAATGCGCACTGAGCACTGACGCCACTGGGCGTTCATTGCGCAGCCCCTGACATACAATGGCCGAGGTTCCGTGGCGAAGATCAGCGCCCTTTGAGCACCTCAAAACACCCGCGGTGAGTTTTGACCCTCAGGACTTCCTCTATGAATTGGCGCGAACTCCTCTTCTCCTTCCAAGGTCGCGTGGCACGCCAGCATTACTGGCTGATGGTTCTGCTCACGCTGCCTTTCATCATCGCAGCGGCGATCATTAACGGCGGCTTCCAGCACGATCCGGCCGAGGCCCCGGGGGTTCTGGTGCTGTTACCGATGCTGTGGCCCGCCTTTGCGGTGACGATCAAGCGCTGGCACGATCGCAACAAGTCCGGATGGTGGATCCTGATAAATCTGATTCCCGTGCTCGGCGATATCTGGTCGCTGATCGAAAACGGGTTCCTGAAAGGTACGCCCGGTGAGAACCGCTTCGGCCCCGATCCGCTCGAGCAAAGACCCTGAAGTGGCTGCGATTCCCCACGCGGCGCGTTGCCGGCACGCTACCGTGGCCGCGCATGTGGTGGGCGTGGCGATGGCAATGGCAATGGCCCTTACATTATCGGCGTGCTCACGAGCCCCCGATTCGGGCACGGGCACCACCGCGGGCGTGGCGCCCATTCCATGTCCCCCCGCCGGGGCGCGGGTGGCCGTCTCCACGCAGGGCGTTGTCAGGCTCAACGGCGCGCAGGTCTCGCCGGCGGCGCTCGCGGTTGCTCTGCGCTCCCTGGCGCCGCCGCCCGCGCTCGTGTGTTACTACCGCGAGAGTGCAGCGAGTGATGCGCCGGCCGTCCCGGATGTACTGGCAGCGATCATGTCGATGCGCTTGCCGGTCCTGGTCTTTGAGGACAGTGATTTTGCGCGCGGAGTTGCGCTGCGCTGAGAAGCCAGGAGCCGGCAGCACCAGCAAACCGGGCGCGGACACGCTGCAGCCCTCGATGCGTCATCGGGAACGGGTGCGCGCCGCTGCGGCTCCACTCGGCGGTTGGCAGCGCAACGATTGCGGACTATCTTCTGAAAGCATGCCCACTCAACCCTCCTGGGCGGCTACAGACGCTCAAGCATCGGTGCACGGGAATGTCCGCCTACGAACTTGCGCAGCTCAACATCGGGATCATCCGCGGATCGATGGACTCGCCACTCATGGCGGAGTTTGCCGCGAACCTCGCACGCATCAACGCGCTCGCCGAGAGCTCGCCAGGCTTCCTCTGGCGACTGCAAACCGAGGCCGGCGACGCAACCGCCATTCGTCCGTTCGAGAACGAGCGCACGCTGGTCAACATGTCCGTGTGGCGCGACGTCGAGTCACTGCATCAGTACGTGTACAACTCCGCACACGCGAGCGTGATGCGCCGCCGCCGCGAGTGGTTTGAACGCATGACAGAGCTCTTTGTGGTGCTCTGGTGGGTGCCCCGAGGCCACAGGCCGAGCGTTGCTGAGGCGATCGACAGGCTCGAGCTGCTGCGCCGCGAGGGCGCGAGCGTGCGTGCCTTTACCTTCCGGCAGGCCTACCCGCCGCCGGATGCCGATCGTTCCGCATGCCCGATGGAATTTGGCGATGCATGCCCGACCACTTAGCGAGCGCCGCTCTCCCTGCGCGGCAGATCATGGACGCTGATCAACGGGGAAGCCGTGCACTGGGCTGGCTGCTGCTTATTTATGCGGCGACCAGCCTGCTGCACTTTTCTCATAACGCCGCATACCTCACCGACTATCCGAACCTGCCGCCGTGGCTGTCGCGAACGGACGTGTACCTCGCGTGGTGCGCGGCGGCGCTCCTCGGTGTAAGCGGGTACGTGCTTTACCGCCGCGCGCACCGGCGCCTCGGCCTGCTGCTGCTCACCGTTTATGCACTGATTGGCTTTGATGGCCTGCTTCATTACCGGCGTGCGCCATTTGCCCTGCACACCGGCATGATGAACTTCACCATCTGGGCGGAAGTTTTGGCCGCGGCTGCGCTGCTGGCGGGCGTCGTAAGCGCGGCACTGCGCCAGCGCGAGCTTGCCCTGCCGCACTAAAGGCGGCGCGCGCTTCACGGTGTCTGCCGGCGACAATGCATGGCAAGCTTGTGCAAGGCGTTAGTTTCGCGGGCAAGCCCATGGACCGCGCCGCACGCCAGCTGTTTGATTCGTTTCCGACCGGGTTGTGCGGACCGGCGCCGGAGAATCCCTGAGTATCTGCACCGCTGTGGAGTTCGTATGCCCCTCGTCACACTCACCGTCCGTGAAGGTAAGTCCCCGCAGTTCAAATCCGCCGTGCTCGCTGCGGTGCACGGCGCACTCATCGCTTCGGGTGTTCCGGAGAAGGACCGCTTTCAGCGCGTTCTGGAGCTGAGCGCGGAAGACTTCCGCTTCGATCCGGAATATCCGGACCTGAGCGCGCGTCGCACCGAGGACTTCGTGCTGATCGAGATCCTCCTTTCTGTGGGCCGCAGCGTGAAAGTGAAGAAGAAGATCCTGGCCGATCTCATCGCAGCCGTGAGCAAGGATCCGGGACTGAATGCCGAGAACGTCATGGTGTGCTTCAAGGAGACCTTGTGGGAGAACTGGTCGTTCGCCGGCGGCCGCCTGCTGCACACCTGATGCGCCTGCGCGCCAGGGGCGGGAGAGCCTGAGTGCTGATCCACGGCGGCTGCCACTGCGGCAACATTCGCTTCGCGCTCGAATGGCTACCCGAGCCCAGGCAAATCCCAGCGCGGGCCTGCGGTTGCTCGTTCTGCCGCAAGCACGGCGGGGTCTGGACCTCCTGTCCGGGCGGCCGGCTTACCGTGAAGATCGCCGATGCGGCGCTCGTGCAGCGCTACACCTTCGGCACCTGCACGGCGGATTTTCATATCTGCCGCACCTGCGGCGCGGTGCCCCTCGTCAGCAGCCGCATCGAGGGTGAGCTCTACGCGGTCGTCAGCGTCAATGCCTTCGAAGGGGTCGATCCGGCGCTGCTGCGCCCCGGGGCGGCCGACTTCGAGGCCGAGAGCGAGGCCACGCGTTTCGCGCGCCGCAAGCGCAACTGGATCGCCCGCGTCGAGTTCTCTTAGGCGCGGATGCGCTGCGCGAGCAGCAGCCATGCCAGGCGCGCCGCCCACTTCTGGTCCGCGCCGCTGCGAGTCGCACGGTCCTAAGCGACCTCCGCCTTGATGGGGCGGCTCATGAGTGCGCGCACCGCATCCTTGGGCGGCAGCCCTTCGTAGAGCACCCGGTAGGCCATCTCGCACAGCGGCATCTCTACGCCTGCGCGCGCGGCGACGCCGCGGATGGCGCGTGCCGCCGCATAGCCCTCGACCGCCTGGCCGATTTTTGCCAGCGCCGCCTCGGGCGAGAGCCCGCTCGCGAGCAGCAGGCCGAAGCGGCGGTTGCGCGACTGGTCATCGGTGCAGGTGAGCACGAGGTCACCGAGACCTGCGAGTCCCATGAAGGTGTCCGCCTGCGCGCCGAGCGCGACGCCCAGACGGGTCATCTCCTTCAGACCCCGGGTGATGAGCGCCACGCGCGTATTGGCGCCGAAGCCGAGCCCATCGGAGAGCCCGGCGCCGACCGCGAGCGCATTTTTTACCGCCCCGCCGATCTCCACCCCCATGATGTCGCTGGAGGTGTAGGCGCGGAAGTTCGCTGAAGACAGGTCCTGCGCGAGATCCTGGGCGTATGCGGGGTCGGGGGCGGCAATGGTCATTGCGGTCGGGAGCCCCGCGCCGACCTCGCGGGCGAAAGTTGGACCCGAGAGCACTGCGATCGGACGCTCAGCACCCAACACCTGGCGCGCCACCTGGTGCGGCAGGAGCCCGCTCTCGGCCTCGAATCCCTTGGTGGCCCACGCCACGTGCATGCCGGGGACAAGTTGCGGGGCGAGCTGCGTTAAAAGCGTGCGCAGTGCGTGGCTGGGTACGACGATGAGCACGTCGCGCGCCCCGCGCAGCGCGGTGGCGAGATCCGCCTGCACCTCGAGGGACTGCGGAAACGGTGTCTCGGGCAGGTAGCGCTCGTTCACGCGCACCTGCGCCATTCGTTGCAGCTGCCCGGCATCGCGTCCCCACAGCCGCACCGCACGCCCGCCGCGGGCGAACTGCACGGCGAGGGCGCTGCCCCACGAGCCCGCGCCGAGCACGGCGATCGGAGCGTCCCGCTGTGCCGTCAGGGCCATGGGTGCGCTCATGCGGCCGACTCAGTTGGTGGTCTGCGGTGTCTGCTGCAGGTTGGCCGCGTAGAGCGCCTCGAAGTTCACCGGCGGCAGCAGGAACTGCGGAAAGCCCCCCTGCGTGACGAGGTGCGAGATCGCGGCGCGCGCGTACGGGAAGAGCACCCCGGGGCAGTAAGTCGCGATAGCCCGCTTGGTGTCCTCCTCGGAGAGATTGCGGATCACGAACAGGCCCGCCTGTTTAACCTCGGCGAGGAAGATGGTGGCCTCGCCGTACTTGGCCGACACGGTGACCGTGAGCACGACCTCGCGCACCTCAGGTCCGAGCGGGGTGGAACCGGTCTGCAGATCCAGATTGATCTGCGGGTTCCAGGTGCCCTCCATGCGCGGCCCGTTGGGCGACTCGTACGAGCAGTCCTTCAGGTACACGTTCTGCAGGGCGACGACCGCCTCGAGGCCGGCGGCGCCTTCGGCGCCGGCTGTTTCGTTCACCATGGTCTTAAGGCTCCGTTACTTTCAACAAGGAATCCAGGCGGCCATCCGCATCCAGGGCGTGCAGCTCATCGCAGTCGCCGATGTATTGGTCGTTGATGAAAATCTGCGGTATGGAGGTGCGCCCGGTGCGCGCGCGCATCTGCGCCTGCGCGCCTTCGACGACATCCACGTCGATCTCCTCGTAGGCGACGCCCTTGGCATCAAGCAGGCGGCGCGCCCGCGCGCAGTAGCCACACCAGTCAGCGCAGTACATGATGACCCTCGGGGCAGGCATAGCCTGGAGCGTGCCGGGCGCCCTCAGGCGCGCGACACCGGCAGGTTATCCGCGCGCCACGCCGCCAGTCCCCCGCGCAGTGCGAACGCGCGGGTGAAGCCCTGCGCGGCGAGCTGGCGCACGGCCGGTCCGCCGAGCGCGCCGTTGTCGTCGTACACGACCACCGGCTTCTCCTTGTGCTTCTTGAGCGACTCGGCCGCCTTGAGGATCTGCTCGCCGCTCATCTGCCGTGCGCCGTTCAAGTGGCCGGCCTGATACTGTTCCTGCGGGCGCAGGTCCAGCACCAGCGCCCCCTGGTTCATGAGGCGAATCAGCTCCTGGGGTGACACGGTAACTTTGCTGTCCGAGCGTGCGCGCATCTCGTAGGCGAAGACCAGCGCTGCGACCAGGGCGGTTGCGGTCGAGAGCCAGGGGTGATGGCCGAGGTATTCGAGGACGCGATCCATGGGCGGTCGGGGCATCTTAAGGGCAAAAAAGGGCGCGCATTATAGCGCCCCGCCGCCGCGCGGCGCCGGAACCTGCGTCCGCGCCGGGTGGGCGGCGCTCCTGCTCCTGGGCGTCGCGGCGGTCGCGACCCCCGCTCCGCATCCGGAAGGGGATGCGCGCAAGACCGAGGCGCAGCTGGAGGCGGTGAAGGCGGAAATCGAGCGCATCACGCGCGAGGTGAGCGAGGAGCAGGTCGAGCGCGATCGCCTCACGCGGGAGCTGCGCGGCGCGGAGCTGTCGGTCGGGGAGGCGCGCGAGGCGCTGCTCGAGGTACGTCGCCAGCGTGCGGAAGGGGCCACCCGGCGCGCCGCCCTCGCCACCGAGAAGAAGACGCGCGAAACGCAGCTCCTCGACAACCGCGCAGCACTCGCCGGGCAGATGCGTGCGGCCTATCTCATCGGTCGCCAGGAGCCCCTGAAGCTGCTGCTCAATCAGAAGGACCCCGCGCTCGCCGGGCGCATGTTTGCCTATTACGGCTACTTCGGCCGCGCGCGCGCCGGGCAGATCAAGCTGATCGAGGACGACGTGCAGCGCATCGGGGAACTCGAAGGAGAACTTGAGGCCGAGGATGCCAAGCTCGCGGAGCTGGAAAAGCAGCAGCGCACGCAGTTGAATGCGCTCGAGGCGGCGCGCGAGCAGCGCTCGCACGTGCTCGCAGGTCTTGAGGCCCAATCACACACGCGCGCGCAGAATCTGGCGCGCCTGAAGAGCGAGCAGGCGGGCCTGGAGAAACTGCTGCGCGAACTGCGCGCCGCCCTTGAGCGCTTCCCCGTCGAGGGCAACGATGCCTTCACGCGCCTGCGCGGCAAGCTCAACTGGCCGGTGAGCGGGCAGCTGGTGGCACGCTTTGGCGATGCCCGTGCCGGCGGGGTGCACTGGGACGGGGTGCTGGTCGCGACCGAGCGCGGCAGCCCCGTGAAGGCGGTGTGCCAGGGGCGCGTCATCTACGCCGACTGGCTCCCGGGCCTGGGTCTGCTCACGATCGTCGATCACGGCGACGGGTATTTGAGCCTCTACGGCCACAACGAGAAGCTGCTCAAGGCGGTGGGCGATGAGGTGGCCGCCGGGGACACCATCGCCTCGGCTGGTGACAGCGGTGGCAGCAGCCGTCCGGAGCTTTATTTCGAGATCCGCAAAGGCGGCAAACCAGTCGATCCGCGCCCCTGGTTCAAGAGCACCGACCCCTAGCCCACAAGCCCGCCGCAGCCCCCATGCCCGGCCGCGCCCTCAAGGCGCCCCGCCCGGATGTGATTGGGTTCAATGTTTTGGGGCCCCCGGGAGCCCTGCAAACGCGGTTTCGCCAACTCGCGCAAGGCAGCCAGGCGACATAAACGCAATCGTAGCACTCGCCGTTGCCAGTTTTCGGACCCGCAGCAGGGGACATGAATCAGCCTTCCCAAAGCGAGTACGTGCCGGGACAGCCGGGGGTGCGCTTCGACCCCTTCGTGCGCCTGGTGCGCTCGCTGCTGCCGCGCACCTCCTGCATCGCGCTCTTTGGTCCCTCGGGCGAGCTGCTGTGGTCCACCGACACCATGATCGGCCCGGACCTGATCAACATCGTCGATGACGCACTGCTGGCCGCCGGCGCTAACCCCGGCGGCGCCGGGCAGCTGCGCCTGCTCGCCGGGAACCTCCCGGTGTACCTGTGCTCGCTGCGCGATGACGCGCAGCAGCTACTGGCGATTCTCGCCGTCGTGTGCCGCGCGCCCGACTCGCAGGAACGCAAAATTCCCGACTTCACCTTCGCCTATTCGCTGCTCGCGCCGGTGCTCGAGTGCCTGCGGCGCGATCTCGTGATGCACGCCACCATCGAGGAGCTGAACCAGACGGTCGGCGGACTCGACAAGGACCTGAACCTGCTGCTCACGCAGGGCGCCGCGGAGCCGGCCGCCGCGCTTGCGGACGGGGCGAATGAACTGCAGGAGCTCCTGCAGCAGACCATCGAGCACCTGCACGCCGCCACCGGCGCATTGCTCGTGCCGGAGAAGAACGTGACGCTGGTGCGCTCCGGCGGCGGGGGCGCTCCGGATACGCAGTTCCTGATGCGCGCGCATCGCAAGCTCCTGACGCTCGCGCAAGCGCAGCGGGAGCCGGTGGTCTGTAACGAGACGCACTCCGTCGCCGCCCCGGATGCCTTTCCGTACCGCGTACTGTGCTGCCCGTTGCGCTCGCGCGCCGGCCGCTCGATCGGGGTGTTGGTGCTGCTGCGCGAGCCTGCGGCGGAGGAATTCAGCGAGCGCGATGCGCACATCGGGGAGATCCTGGCGCGCAAGGCCATCGGCGTCATCGAGAGCAGTTACGACGCCTTGAGCGGTCTTTACACCCGCACCGCCTTTGAGCGGCGCGTGCGCGCCGCGATCACGGATCGCAAGCCCGGACAGCCCTGGAGCGCGCTCTACATCGACGTCGATCAGTTGCACGCCATCAACGAGAAGTCCGGCATGCACGTCGGGGACGCAGTTCTCGGCCAGCTCGGCGAGCTTGTGCGCCAGCGCCTGCCCCCCGGCGCCTTCGGCGCGCGTATCTCAGGGGATCGCTTCCTCGTGCTGTTGCCGGCCCAGATGAGTGACGCTGAGCGCTTCGCCGAATCGCTGCGCGAGGGGGCCGAACGGCTCTCGCTGCTGCAGTCCGACAAAGGCGCACCGGTGTCGATCAGCGTCGGTGTGGCGCCGCTGGCGGCCGCGGATGAGCTGGCGCACGTGTTCGCCGCCGCCGAGACCGCCTGCAAGCCCGCCAAGGAGCGCGGCCGCAACCGCGTCGAGGTCTATGAGCAAAGCGACGGCAGCATCGCGCGCCGCTTCGCCGACATCGGCATCGCCGACAAACTGCGCGCCGCCATCGATGAGGGGCGGCTGCACCTGGATGCGCAGCTGATCCTGCCGTTCGCCGCTGCCGAGAGCGCGCGCCCGCACTACGAGCTGCTGCTGCGCATGAAGGATGAGCAGGGGCACACCGTAGGTCCGGACAGTTTCCTTTCCGCCGCCACGCGCTACCAGCTGATGCCGATGATCGACCGCTGGGTGGTCAACCACGTGATCGATGCCCTCAAGCCGCGCGCCGGCGTGCTCGAGGGCCGCGCACTCGGCTTCGCCATCAATGTTAGCGGCCAGTCCCTCAACGATGAGCCGTTCGGGGACTTCCTGCTCGAGCGGGTCGCCAGCAGCGGCCTTGACCCGGAGCTGTTGTGCTTCGAGATCACCGAAAACGCGACGGTTGCAAATCTTGCGCGTGCAGAGAGCCTCATGCGCCGCCTGCGCGCCATCGGCTGCGGGGTGGCGCTGGATGATTTCGGCAACGGGCTGTCCTCGCTCTCCTGCCTGCGTTCGCTCCCCGTCACCATGCTCAAGATCGACGGTAGCTTCGTACGCGACGTGCTGAAAGACCCGCGTGCGGAGTCCATGGTGCGCGCCATCGCGCAGCTGGCACGCAGCATGTCGATCACCACCGTGGCCGAATACGTCGAGACCGAGGCGATCAGCATCCGCATCGCCGAGCTCGGCGTTGATTACGGGCAGGGCTTTGCCATCGGCAAACCGATCCCCCTCGAGGACCTGCTCACGGAGCTGCCGCTGCCGAGTGATCCGGCGGAGCTGCCGAGCGATGAGAGCACCGGCGAAGCCGACATGGCCTGGTATGCGGGCACGGTGCCTTGAGGCCGCACGCGTGCGCTGCGAACTTACAGAGGACGTGAACGGCACCCGCAGGAGCGGAGCTTGAGCCGCACTCCCCGCCCCCCCACCCTGCTCGCCCTCGTGGCCGGAATCGCCCTGGGGTTCTGCGGCGCGCTCGCCGGCGACGCACTCGCCGATCGGCCGCGCGAGGCCGCGCGCGCCCCCGTAGCGGCGCTCCCCTGGGCTGAGGCGAGCCTCTTTGCCGAGGTCTACGAGCGCATCAAACGCGAGTACGTCGATGACGTCGATGATCACGCGCTCATGGACAAGGCCGTGCGCGGCATGGTGGCGGCACTGGATCCGCACTCGGCGTACCTCGACAGCGAGGAGTTCAACGAGATCCGCTTGAGCACCATGGGCTCGTATCCGGGGGTCGGCATCGAGGTCGCCGCAGGTAACGGGGTGGTGCGGGTGCTGAAGCCCATCGACGGCTCGCCCGCCCGCGAGGCGGGGATCCAGGCCGGGGACGAGATCGTGCGCATCGATGGGGCGGAGATCGGTGCGGATCTGGCTGGCGCCATCGCGCAGCTGCGCGGTGAATCCGGGAGCGACGTGCGCCTGAGCGTGCGGCGCGAGGGCAGCCCCGGATTGCTTGAGTTTTCCCTGCGCCGGGCCGAGGTCGAAGTGCATAGCGTCGCCGCCCAGACGCTCGAGCCCGGCTACGGCTATGTGCGCATTTCCACTTTCAGCAACACGACGCATGAAGACCTGACGAAGGCCATATTGCAGCTCAAGCGAGACAATCCGGCCGGAATTAAGGGTCTTGTGCTCGATTTGAGAAACAATCCCGGCGGTGTCCTCGAGGCGGGCGTCGCCGTGGCGGATGACTTCCTTGAGTCCGGCGTCATCGTCACGGCCGATGGGCGCACCCCCGACGCCCGCTTCGAGATGGATGCGACCCCGGGGGATCTGATCGACGGGGCGCCGCTTGTGGTGCTCGTGAACGCCGGGTCCGCCTCGGCCTCCGAGATCGTGGCCGGGGCGCTGAAAGACCACGGACGCGCGCTGCTCATCGGCCGGCGCACCTATGGCAAGGGCTCGGTGCAGACGATCCTGCCCTTGAGCCGCGGCGGCGCGGTGAAGCTCACCACGTCGCGCTACTTCACCCCCTCGGGCGCCTCCATCCACGGCAAGGGCCTGTGGCCGGATATCCTGGAGGAAGGCGCAGGCTCGGCTCCCGCGGAGATCCTCAACGGCGCAGCGGCGGCGCTCGCCGAGCGCGACGCTGACGTGCGCCTCGGGCTCGACACGTTGAAGCACGAGCGCCCGCTCGCGTCCTTATCAGCGCCCACCACCCGCCTCTTCGTGCCCTGAGGCTCTAGCGCAGCGCGCGCCGGGCGCACATGTCCCGTATTCTCTTGCGCCTATGATCGGCTGGCTCCTTGATCTCGTCCTGCACCTGGACCGGCACCTGGTCGAACTGCTGGGCCGCTTTGATCTGTGGCTGTACCCGATCCTCTTCGCAGTGATCTTTTGCGAGACGGGCCTGGTCGTGACGCCCTTTCTGCCCGGGGACTCGCTGCTCTTCGCCTGCGGTGCGCTGTCTGCGGTGGACACCTCAGGCACCTTGCGGGCGCCACTGCTCACCGTGGTGCTCTCGCTCGCCGCGGTGCTCGGCAACATGTCCAACTACGGCATCGGGCGACTCATCGGGCCGCCGGCCTTCAGCGGCCGCTACCGTCTCTTGAAGGTGGAGTACCTGAAGCGCACCGAGGAGTTCTTCGTGCGCTACGGGGGGCTGGCGATCCTGCTGTCGCGCTTCCTGCCGATCTTTCGCACCTGTGCCCCCTTCGTCGCCGGCGTCGGGCGCATGCCCTACGGGCGCTTCCTCGGCTACAATTTTTTCGGTGGTGTCTTGTGGGTCACGGTGTTCATCTGGGGCGGCTACCTCTTCGGCAACATCCCGTTCGTGAGGGCGAATTTCGGCTTGGTGACACTCGCCATCATCGGCGCCTCGCTCATCCCGCTCGCGCTCACCTGGTGGCGTCACCGGCGCGTGCCGGCCTGAAGGGGCTCGTGCCTTCTTCAGGGGTTGCCGGCGTTACGCACCAGCCAGACGATGGCGCCGAAGAGCCCTCCGAGGAGCAGGATGAGGTTGGGGGTCGCCGAGAGCGCAAAGCCGATCGAGCGCTTCTGCGGGTCCTTCACGTAGGCCCTGAAGTACACCCAGCGGCCGATGACGAACACGAGCCCGAGCGCTGCCGCAATGAGCGGGTGCACGTAACGGGCGAAGAGCAGGATCGAGGGCAGAAAGATGAGGAGCTGTTCGATGGTGTTCATCTGCACGCGAAAGTAGCGCTCGAACATCTCATTGCCGCTGGTGGCGGGGGCTGACACCTTGTAGGTGCCGCGGGCGCGGCCGACGGCCATCAGGAACACGAAGAATTCGATCAGGGCGAGCGCGATCACGATATGAACTAGCGTCATGAGTCCTCCGTATTCAAATCAGAATGGCACAATGCGCGCATGAGCGACAAGGAGCGTGGCTACGCGCATCGCGTCGATATCCTCGCGGACGCCGGGGAGGTATGGCGTGCGCTTACCGACAGCCAACACCTGGCGCGTTGGTGCTCCCCCGGCGCCGACATCCGCGCACGCCCGGGCGGCAGCTTTCGCGCCAGCGTCGATCGGGTGACCGAGTTTGAGGCGCACATCGATGTGTTTGAGCCCGGGCGGCGGCTGCGCCTCTTGTACCTGCCGGTGCCGGACCTGCCGCGGTCGGACTCGGTGATGGTGGATGACTTCATCCTCGACCGCGTCGCCGGGGGCACTATCGTGCGGCTCCTCGGCTCGGGTGTGCCGGCGACGCCGGAGTGGGATACTCAGTACTGGCGGCTGCGCACCAGCTGGCAGCAGGCCATGACGCGCCTTAAGGTATTCGTCGAAAAACAATCCAAGTCAGGAGCGCCTCCATGATGGGATTTTTACTACGCGCGGTCATCACCGCGGCGGGTCTGTGGCTCGCCACCCAGTGGGTGCCGGGCGTGCACGTGGATACGGTGCCGATGCTGCTGCTGGCGGCGGTGCTGCTCGGGGTGGTCAACGCTCTCGTGCGCCCGATCGCCTTCATCCTCACGCTGCCGGTGACGATCCTGACACTGGGTCTGTTTCTCTTCGTGCTGAACGCGCTGATGGTGTGGCTGGTCGCCTGGATGGTACCGGGCTTTCATGTGAGCGGCTTCAAGGCGGCGCTGCTCACCGCGATCATCGTGTGGATCGTCGGCTGGATCGGCTCCTGGTTCATCGGCAAGAAGGGCTTCGAGAAGTTCGCGCGCCGCTGAAGCGGCGTGCCGCTCATTCAGCTCCCGCAGCACGCGGCGCGCGTGCGCGCGAGATCGCCTCGCTCCGGCTGCGGCTAGCTGATGAGTGCCCGGCCGACCCGGCGGTAGAGCGCGTAGATGACCAGCGCGAATATGATGCCGCCCAACCACACGGCCTGATTGTCGGCGAACGCGTCCCCCACGAGTGCGAGGGGGAAATCCTTCCCCGAAAACGCAACCAGCGCCGCCACCAGCACGCCGATCAGCCCTTCACCGACGATCATCCCTGAGGCCAGGAGCACGCCGAGCTGTTTGGTGGCTGCGGGCTTGGCGCGGCGTGCGGCGTGGCGGTCGAAGAGCCAGCCCGCCACCGCACCCACCACCACCATCAGGGTGCTCTGCGTTGGCAGATAGATGCCAAGTCCCACCGCGAGCGGGGACAGATGTGCGCCAGACTTGGATCGGCGCAGCAGTGCGTCGGCGACGATGATCACCACCCCGATCAGGCCACCGATCTGGATCAGACTCCAGTCGACGTTATTCTGGATGACGCCCTGCGCCAGGGCGGATATCAGCCCCGCCTGCGGAGCAGGCAGCGGATGCTCGTGATGCGGTCCGGGTGCGCCGGCGAAGCCATAGGCCCGATTGAGCAGATCCAGAATGGGCGGGATGATGGCGCTGCCGGCGATCACGCCGATGACGAGCGCCACCTGCTGCTTCCAGGGCGTGGCATCCACCAGCTGCCCGGTCTTCAGATCCTGCAGGTTGTTGTT
Source organism: uncultured Pseudomonadota bacterium (assembly GCA_963850955.1). Taxonomy (GTDB): domain Bacteria; phylum Pseudomonadota; class Gammaproteobacteria; order Steroidobacterales; family Steroidobacteraceae; genus 13-2-20CM-66-19. The sequence goes on along the minus strand of CAWKMW010000003.1, from coordinate 578 downwards.
GGCGATGGCGGCGGCGGCGAATACCACCGCGGTCACGAAGAGCGCGTAGGCGACCAAGGATTTGCCAGCCTCGATAGAGACGCTGGCGCGCACCCCGAACACGAGGATCAACGCGAAGCCGATGACGGCCAGGATGCCGATGCCGGACAAGGGACTGTTGGAGGAGCCGATGAGGCCGGCCATGTAGCCACACACCGCGGAGACCAGAAAACTCATGATCGCGATGTAGAGCACGCCGCTCACCACGAGCCAGACGAGGTGATCGCCGAGTCCGCTGCCGCTGGCAAATTGCGCGAGCAGCACGCCCACCGGCAGCACGCACAGCACCGATACCACCCCGACCAGGCCGATCGGGATGTCCTGCTCGGTGCGCGGCAAGAGCGCCGCGTTGCCGGCCGCGCGGGCGCGCGAGGCCACCATCGCCGAGCGCAGGCCGGCGACCACGGGCTTCACAAGCTTCGCCAGCGTCCACACCGCGGCCACCCCGATCGTGCCCGCCCCGACAAAGCGCACCTTGTGACTCCAGGTGTCATGGGCGAGCGCGTCAAGCGCCGCCGCGGTGAGGTTCGCATCTGTTG
>CAWKMW010000002.1:0-1024870 GCA_963850955.1 uncultured Pseudomonadota bacterium | reverse complement strand
ATTTACCTGGTGGACCTGTACGGCGAGCGCTCCATCTATGACGTCGACTTTCGTGCGGTGAGCGGCGTCACCGCCGCGGAAGGGGCCGGACTGCTGCTCATCGATCACCTGACACACAACGTGGGCCGCGGCCGCATGGACGTGTGGGCGGGATTCTACGAGAAGCTGTTTGGCTTTCGCGAGATCCGCTACTTTGATATCGAGGGCCAGCACACAGGCCTGTTCTCGCGCGCCATGACGAGCCCGTGCAGCAAGATCCGCATTCCCATCAACGAGTCCCAGGACGACAAGAGCCAGATCGAGGAATACCTGCGCGAGTACCACGGCGAGGGTATCCAGCACATCGCACTCTCGACTGAGAACATCTACCGTACGGTTGACGTGCTGCGTCGCCATGGAGTTGCTTTCCAGGGCACCCCCGACACCTATTACGAGGGCGTCGCCGCACGCGTGCCGGGACATCGCGAGTCGCTCGAGGAGCTGCGTCAGCGGGGTATTCTGATCGACGGCAATCCGGCCAAGGGCGAGGGCGTGCTGCTGCAGATCTTCACGCAGAACGTCATCGGTCCGATCTTTTTCGAGATCATCCAGCGCAAGGGCAACGAGGGCTTCGGCGAAGGCAATTTCCGCGCGCTGTTTGAATCGATCGAGCAGGATCAGATCCGCCGCGGCGTTATCTGAAGGCCGCTATGGGCGGTGCGGGCGTGCAAGGTATTCCTCGGTCTGCATCTCCGTCAGGCGGCTCACGGTACGATCAAACAGTGCACGCACACGCGTGCCGCGGTACAGCTGCGCCGGGAGGGCAGCGGCTGACACGACCAGCTTGACGTTGCGGTCGTAGAGCTCATCGACGAGGGCCACGAAGCGGCGTGCCTCATCCTCATGGTCCGCATCAAGTACCGGTACGTCCGACACAAACACCGCCTGAAATTCACGCGCGATCTCAATGTAATCATCCGGGCTGCGCGGCCCCGCGCACAGCGCGTCAAAGGTGCACCACAGCGCGCCGTGCCCGAGGCGCAGCACCGCGATCGGCCGTCCTTCGATCTGCACCGTGCCCCCCGGCTGGGCGTGCGCGCCGCCGAGTGCGCGGAACAGCGCCTCCAGGCGCGCCGCCTCATCCGCAGCGCCCGCGATGAGGTAGGTACCCGCCTGCGTCAGCCGGCGCAGTCGATAGTCGGTCGGACCGGTCACCGGCAGCACTTGCATGTGCTGCTCGAGGAGCGCGATGACCGGCAGGAAACGCTGGCGCTGCAGGCCATCCTTGTAGAGCTCGCCCGGTGGCACGTTGGAGGTAGCGACCAGCGTCACCCCGCGGCGCAATAACCCGGTGAACAGGCCCCCCAGGATCATCGCATCAGCAATGTCGGACACGAACAGCTCGTCGAAACACAGCACGCGGGTATCGCGCGCGATAGCCGCGGCGAGCTGATCGAGGGGCGAGCGTTGCTCCTTCAGGCGCTTAAGTTCGTCGTGCACCTCGTGCATGAAGCGGTGGAAATGTCGCCGGCGCCGCTCGGGGAAGGGCAGGCTCGCGAAGAACAGGTCCATCAGCCAGGTCTTACCGCGACCGACCCCGCCCCACAGGTACAATCCGGTCACCGGTGTCCAGGCGCGCGGCGGCAGCAGCGGCGCGAGCCAGCGTGGCGCCTGCCACGCGTCGCTTGGCGCGGTGCTGATCAGGCGGTTGCGCAGATCATCGAGACGCGCCACGACCGCGAGCTGTGCGGCATCGGTGCTGAAGTGCCGGGTGCGCAGCTCCTGGTCATAGAGTTGCAGCACACCCGCGCCCGCCGCAGCGGTCGTACCCGGTGATTCGCCGCTCACGCGTGCCTAGGTCTTCAGCTCGGGCAGGTCGCGGAAGTGCTCGAGCGCGTCGGGGTTAGCGAGCGCGTCGCGGTTCTTCACCGGCAGTCCGTGGATCACGTTGCGCACCGCAAGCTCGGTGAGCTTGCCAGAGAGCGTGCGCGGAATGTCCGGCACCGCGACGATGCGCGCGGGCACGTGACGCGCCGTGGTCTGCGCGCGGATGGTATCGCGGATTTTCTGCCGCAGCGGCTCATCCAAGGCCACGCCTGCCTGCAGCCGCACGAACAGCACCACGCGCACATCGTCCTGCCACTCCTGCCCGACGGCGAGTGCCTCGGCGACCTGCGGCAGGCTCTCGACCGCGGAGTAGATTTCCGCGGTGCCGATGCGCACCCCTCCGGGGTTGAGCACCGCATCCGAGCGCCCGTAGATGACGAGTCCGTCGTGCGCGGTGATGGCCGCGTAGTCGCCGTGGTGCCACACGCCCGGGAAGCGTTCGAAGTAGGCGGCGCGGTATTTCGCGCCGTCGGCATCGTTCCAGAAACCCACGGGCATGGAAGGAAACGGCGCAGTACACACCAGCTCCCCGCGTGCGCCGCGAAGCGCGTGCCCCTCGTCATCGAAGATCTCGACGCTCAGACCGAGGCCGCGGCACTGAATCTCACCGCGGTACACCGGTCGGGTGGGGCAGCCGAGCGCGAAGCAGGAGACGATGTCGGTGCCGCCGGAAATGGAGGCGAGCTGCAGGTCGGGCTTCACATTGCGATAGACGTAGTCGAAGCCTTCGGGCAGGAGCGGCGAGCCGGTGGACAGGAGCGTTCGCAGGCTGCTCAGGTCCGCCGTCGCGGCGGGAACGAAGTTGCGCTTCTCCAGCGCCGAGAGGTACTTCGCGCTCGTGCCGAAGATGGTGAGGCGTTCCTCGGCAGCGATTTTCCACAACGCCGCCGGTTCCGGATGAAAGGGACTGCCGTCATAGAGCACGAGCGTTGCGCCGGTGGCGAGCCCGCTAATGAGCCAGTTCCACATCATCCAGCCGCAGGTGGTGAAGTAAAAGAGGCGGTCACTGCGCTTGAGATCAACGTGCAGCAGATGCTCCTTCTGGTGCTGCAGCAGCGTGCCCCCGGCGCCGTGCACGATGCACTTGGGCACCCCGGTGGTGCCGGAGGAATACAGGATGTAGAGCGGGTGGTTGAATGGCAGCAGGGCAAACGAGGCCGGCTGGCCCGCCGCGCCGAACGAGCCCCAAGGTGTGGCCCGCGCGGCGGCGGCCCCGAGGCGCCCGAGCTGCGGCTCGGTATCTACGTAGGGAATTACGACGACGCGCGTGACGCTGTCGAGCTGGGCGAGGGCTGCGGCCATCGGCTCGAGTGAGTCGAGGCGCTTGCCGGCGTAGAAATAGCCGTCCGCGGTAAAGAGCACCTTGGGCGCAATCTGTCCAAAGCGATCGAGGACCCCATGGATACCGAAGTCCGGCGAGCACGAGGTCCAGATGGCACCGAGACTTGCGCTGGCGAGCATCGCGATCGCAGTCTCGGGCAGATTCGGCAGGAAACCTGCCACGCGGTCCCCGGCGATGACGCCGCTGGCGCTAAGTCCGTGGGCGATGCGCGCCACCTCGCGGCGCAGCTCCCGATAGGAGAGCACACGGCGCGTGCCGCGCTCGTTGCGAAACACCAGCGCGGGCTGCTCGTCGTCGAACTTCAGCAGATTAGCCGCGAAGTTCAGGCGCGCGTTCGGAAAGAAGCGCGCCCCGGGCATCTGGCGGGGATTCTCGATGACCGGACCGGAGCCGAAGTCGGCACGCACGTCGGCAAAGCGCGCGAGCTCGCTCCAGAACTCTTCCGGATGCGCGATCGACCAGGCGTACAGCTCGCTGTAATCGTGCAGACGCGTGCCGCGGCGCGCGTTGAGACACTGCGTGAAGCGTGTCAGGTTGGCGTCGGCGATACGCTGGGGCGTGGGGCGCCAGAGTTCAGTCATGGGAGACCCCGGATGCTCACATCCTACAACGACTGGTAGTTCGGCCCAGACCCCCCTTCGGGCGTGGTCCAGCTGATGATCTGGTAGGGGTCCTTGATGTCGCAGGCCTTACAGTGCACGCAGTTGGCGGCGTTGATCTGCAGTCGCTTGCCGCCAGCGCCGTCGGCCACCATCTCGTAAACCGCCGCTGGACAGAAGCGTTCGCACGGGTTGCCGTACTCCTGGGCGCAGCGACCGGCGCAGATGCTGGTGTCGGCCACCTTCAGGTGAATCGGCTGATTCTCTTCGTGCGCGTTGCCGGCGAAAAATACGAACGAGACGCGATCGCGCGGCGGTAGCGTGCGCTCGCCCCAGTGCCGATCGGGCGAGGTGTACTCGTCGAGCTTGTACAGGCGCGACCAATCGGCCGTGTTCTTCAAGGTCCAGGGCGATTTGCCGCAGGTGAGCATTTCCCACGCGGAGTTCATGAGCCCGAACCACAGGCCGCGCTTGAAGGCCGGCTTGAAGTTGCGCACGCGTTTGAGTTCCTGGCCGCCGGGTGAGGCGCGCCATTGGGCGTCGAAGCCAGTCCCCGTGCCGCTTCGCGCAATGTGCTCGCCGGCGAGTGCGCCGCTGCGGATCGCCTGGTGCACGCCCTTGATCTTGGCGAAGTTGAGCGTGCCGCCGGCGTCGCCCACCAGGATGGCGCCGGGCATCTCGAGGGTCGGAGTCGATTGCCAGCCCCCGGCGGCGATGGTGCGCGCGCCCGCGGAGACGATCTCACCGCCCGTGAGCAGCGCCTTGACGCTCGGGTGATTTTTATATTGTTGGAATGCTTCAAACGGCTGCAGGCGCGGGTCCTGATAGTCGAGCCCTACGATGTAGCCCACGTACACCCGATCGTTGTCGAGGTGATAGAGGAAGCTGCCGGCATAGGTGTGCGCATCCGCCGGCCAGCCGAGCGCATGCTCGATGCGCCCCGGCTGCACCCGCCCGGGGGGTAGCTGCCACAGCTCCTTGTAGCCGAGTGCGAAAGTCTGTGGGCAGTGAGCCTCGGCGAGCGCGTAGCGCTCGATGAGAGTCTTGGATACGGAGCCGCGCGCACCTTCCGCGAGCACTGTCAGACCCGCGTGGATCTCAACGCCGGGCGTGAAGTTCGGCCCGGGCTTGCCCTCGCGATCCAACCCCATATCCCCGATGCGCACGCCCTTGACCGCGCCGCCCTCATCGAAAACGGCCGCCGCGGCGGCAAAGCCCGGGAAGACCTCAACGCCCAGGCTCTCGGCCTTCTGCGCGAGCCAGGGCGTGAGCTGCCCGAGGGAGATGATGAAGTTGCCGTGGTTATTGAAGGGGGTGCTGTAGGTGAGCGAGCGCGGCAGCAAGCGCACGGCAAAGTCCGGGACCGGCTTGTAAGAGCGCCGCGCCGTGAGGACACGGAAATCATCCTCCGTGGCCGCCACCTTCATGCCCGGATATTCGCTGCGCCACTCGGGCAGCAAAGCCTCGAGCGGGCCCGGTTCGAGCACCGCTCCGGAGAGCGAGTGCGCCCCGACCGCGGAAGCCTTCTCGAGCACGCACACACTGGCGGATGGTTTGAGCTGCTTCAGGCGGATCGCGCAGGCGAGGCCCGCAGGTCCTGCCCCCACAATGACGACGTCGTACTGCATGACGTCCCGCTCGATGGCCTCGCTCACTCGTCCCCCTTCAAGCCGCAAAGTTCACTGCCGCGCTTACTTCGGCTGCAAGCGGATGGCGCCGTCCAGTCGAATCGTCTCACCATTGAGCATCGGGATCTCGCACACGCTCGCCACGAGCTGCGCGAACTCCTCGGGCTTGCCCAGACGTGCAGGGAACGGTACCTGCGCGGCGAGAGAGGCCTGCACCTCCGCCGGCATGCCGTCCATCATCGGGGTATGAAAGATGCCCGGTGCGATAGAGACGCAGCGGATACCAAAGCGGGCGAGTTCGCGCGCGATCGGCAACGTCATCCCCGCGACCGCGGCCTTAGTTGCCGCGTAGGCGGCTTGGCCGATCTGCCCCTCGAAGGCCGCCACCGAGGAGGTGTGAATGAGGAGCCCGCGCTCCCCGTCCGCGCCGGGCGCGTTGTGCTGCATGAGGGCGGCGGCCGCCTTGTCGCACAGGAAGGTGCCGATCAGGTTGATGTGGATCACCTTGGTGAAGAACTCGCCCGCCATGGGGCCGTTCTTGCCGAGCACGCGCCCGGCGCCCACGACACCTGCGCAGTTGACCAGAAGATTCAGACCGCCCAGATGCGCATGCGCGGCGTCCATCGCCGCATTCACTTCCGCCTCGGCGGTCACATCGCAGCGCAGGAACCGCGCCGCGCCGCCCAAGGCTGCGGCCGCGGCGCGCCCGGGCCCTTCCTGCACATCCAAGATGACCACCTTGCCGCCGTGGGCGCTCATGTGGCGCGCCACCGCGTTACCAAGACCCGAGGCGCCGCCGGTGATGACGGCGCGAACGTCCTGAATTCTCATTGCAGCCTCCGCACGGGGGTCGGACCTAGAGGAGCTCGACCGCGGCGGCGACGGCTTCACCGCCGCCGATACACAGCGAGGCGATGCCGCGCTTGGCACCGCGGTGCCGCAATGCATAGAGCAGGGTCGTCAGGATGCGCGCCCCGGTGGCGCCGATCGGATGGCCGAGCGCGCAGGCGCCACCGTTGACGTTGACACGCGCGTGCTCGATTTCCAGCTCACGCATGGCGGCCATGGTGACGGTGGCAAACGCTTCGTTGATCTCGTACAGGTCCACATCGCGCGCCGTCCAGTTCAGCTGCTTGAGCACCTTGCGGATGGCCCCCACAGGGGCGGTCGTGAACCATTCCGGCTCCTGCGCATGGCTCGCGTAGGCGAGGAGGCGCGCCAAGGGTTTCACGCCCCGGCTGCGTGCCGCCTCCGCGCTCATCAGCACCAGAGCGGCGGCGCCGTCGGAAATCGAGGAGGAACTCGCTGCGGTCACCGTGCCGTCTTTGCCAAACGCGGGTTTAAGCGTCGTGATTTTGCCGAGGTCACAGGTGCCTGGCGTCTCATCGCGCGCCACCACGGTCTCGCCCTTGCGGCTCTTGACCGTGACCGGGGCGATTTCCGCGTCGAAGTCGCCGGCCTCCACCGCGTTCAGGGCGCGCCGCACGGACTCGGCGGCAAAGGCGTCCTGCTCGGCGCGGCTGAACTGGTACTTCGCCGCCGTCGCGTCCGCGAAGCAGCCCATGAGCTTGCCGTCCCAGGGGCTCTGCAGCCCGTCGTAGAACATATGGTCGAGCACCTCGCCGTGACCCATGCGGTAGCCGCTGCGGGCCTTGGGCAGCAGGTAGGGGGCGTTGGACATCGATTCGAGCCCCCCGGCGAGCACCAGATGCGCGGAGCCGGCGCGGATCTGCTCAGCTGCGAGCATCACGGCCTTCAGTGCCGAGCCGCACATCTTGTTGATCGTGGTGGCCGGCACGCTCACCGGCACGCCGGCCGCGAGCGCCGCCTGGCGCGCCGGCGCCTGGCCGAGGCCGGCCGGCAACACGCACCCGAGGATCACTTCCTCGAGCTCAGCCGGGCCGATGCCGGCGGCCTGGATGGCGGCTTTGGCGGCGACGCCGCCGAGCTGCACCGCGCTCAGAGGCGCGAGGGCACCCAAAAACGCCCCGATCGGGGTGCGTTTGGCGGCGACGATGACGACTTCATTGCTGGACATGACGGTGTCCTCAAGTGGCTGGCGGCAGGATCAGCGGGCGAGGGCGCCGAGCGCGCCGCGGGCGGCGCCGCGGCGCTTCGCCCGCAGCGGCCAGTTGCGCCCCGTTGGCGCGCGGGCGCAGGCCCGCTTCGAAGACCGTAACGAACGCCTCGGCGATCTGCGCGCCGCTCAGGGACTGATCCTCGCGATACCAATGCGCGATCCAGTTAAGTGCGCCGGCGAGAGCGAAGGCGGTCATCTTCGGATCGCACGGGTGGATCGAGCCGTCCTGCACGCCCTCGCGGATCAGGCGCCGGATGCCGTGGTCGATCTCGGACTTGAGCGCCTTGATATGGCGGCTCATGGCCGGGGAGAGGTCCTGTTCCTCGGCCCGCACCATGCACCAGCCGAACTCGGAGGCCACCGCCTCGCCGTAGCGATGCAGCACCGCATTTAAGCGCTCGCGCGCCGGCCGCTCGAGGCGGCGCACGTCGCGAAAGGCGGCGCGGATGCGCTCGACGCCTGCCACGAAACACTGAAAGAGCAGCTGCTCCTTACTGGTGACGTAGTAGTACACGGTGGGCTTGGTGACCTCCAGCCGGGCGGCAATGTCATCCAGGGAGGTATTGTGGTAGCCCTTGCGGTTGAACTCGCGCGCCGCGGCACGGATGACCGCATCGCGTTTCAGTTCCCGGTCGCGCTGGCGTTCGTGGCTCGCCTTCCAGGGGGAGGCGGGGCGCGCGGGGTTCTTGCCCGCGGGGGCGGGGCTGGAGCGACGGTTGTTCATGGTTTAGGGCGTATTATAGCGACGCGGCGTCAGCAGCGTGACCTGCCGGACGCGGAAAAAGGCCCGCCCGCAGCCTCGTTGACCGGCTGCCGGCGTCTCGATCATACTCACGGGTAGGCATCCTACCCACGGGTAAACAGGTAAGTCCATCCGTCAATCGGACTACATGCCGCGAGCGAGAAACGCATTATGAACGCCGGTCTCAAAGGGGGCGCGCTGCAGCCGCGCAGTGAGGCGCTCGCGGCGCGTCCGCCGCTGCGCTTTGTCTCTGCCGCTTCGCTCTTCGACGGCCACGACGCCGCCATCAACATGATCCGCCGCCTGCTGCAGGCGCGCGGCGCCGAGGTGGTGCATCTTGGGCACAACCGCAGTGTCGCGGACATCGTGCGCGCGGCGATCGAGGAAGACGCGGACGCGATCGCCGTCAGCTCCTATCAGGGCGGCCACAACGAATACTTCACCTACATGGTCGACATGCTGCGCGAGCGCAGCTACGAGCATGTGCGCGTCGTGGTCGGCGGCGGCGGCACGATTTCCCCGGACGAAATCCTCGCGCTCGAGCAGCACGGGGTGGAGAAGATCTACACCCCCGAAGACGGCCGCCGCTTGGGGCTCAGCGGCATGATCGATGATGTGTTCCAGCGCTTGGGCGCGGTGCGCAAGCCCGCTTATGAGTTTCGCCCGCTCAATGCCCGCGACCACGGCCTGATCGCCCGCACCATCTCGGTGCTTGAGGGTGCCGCGGGAGTCGAGGCGCAGGCGGAGCAGATCCGCCGTGCCCTGGGTCGTGCGCGCCACCGCGTGCCGGTCATCGGCGTCACCGGCACGGGCGGGGCGGGCAAGTCGAGTCTCACGGACGAACTGCTGGCGCGGCTGGTGCGGCATTTTCCGCAGGCGCAGATCGCCGTGGTGGCGATGGATCCGACGCGCCGGCGCAGCGGGGGCGCGCTGCTCGGGGACCGCATCCGCATGAACAGTCTGGCGGCGGAGAACGTCTTCATGCGCTCACTCGCCACGCGGCGGGCGCACCTGGCAACCTCGGCGGTGCTCAAGGATGTGATCGAATTGTATCGGGCGGCCGGCTTTGATCTGGTCATCGTGGAAACCGCGGGCATCGGGCAGTCCGACACCGAGATCATCGATCTGGTCGACCTGTCGCTGTACGTGATGACGAGCGAGTACGGGGCGGCAAGCCAGCTTGAGAAGATCGACATGCTCGACTACGCCGACTTCATCGTGCTCAACAAGAGCGAGAAGCGTGGCGCGGAGGACGGCCTGCGCGATGTGCGCAAGCAATGGCGCCGCAACCACCCCGAGCGCGCGCAGCTGCCCGATGCGGAGCTGCCCGTGTATCCGACCATCGCCAGCCGCTTCAACGACCCGGGAGTCAATCGGCTGTTCGGCGCGATCTGCGCCGCCTTGAACGCCAAGCAGTTCGGCGCCAGCCGCTGGAAGGTGACGGACGCAGGCCCCACCGTGCTCACGCCGCGCACCGCGCTCGTGCCCGGTGCCCGCACGCGCTACCTCGCCGAGATCGCGCAGGGCGGGCGCGCGGCGCGCGCGCGCATCGAGGCGCAGGTCGAGGCGGCGCGGCGCGCCTTCGGACTCTATGGGTCGCTCAAGGAGCTGCATGACGCGCCCCTGCCCGCGCCGCTTGAGCCTTATCCGCCGGGGCTGCTCGAGGAGCCCGCCGCCGATGCCACGCGCCGGCAACTGCGCGCGAGCTACAACCGCGCCCTCGAGGAGATGGGCAGCGAAGCGGTGGCTGAGCTTAAGGGGTGGCCGGCACGCGCGCGTTCGGCGACCGATGCGACCTATGCCTACCCGGTGCGCGAGCGCCTGGTGAAGGGCGAGAACTACACCGAGAGTCTCTCGCGCTCACCCATCCCCAAGCTCGCCGTGCCGCACCTGAAAGACTGGGGTGAACTGCTGCATTTCCTGCTCAACGAGAACCTGCCCGGCGCCTTCCCCTACACCGGCGGGGTGTATCCGTACCGCCGCGAGGAGGAAGACCCGACGCGCATGTTCGCCGGCGAGGGGGCCCCGGAGCGCACCAACCGGCGCTTCCACTACGTGGCCCACGGCCACGGCGTGGCGCGACTGTCCACGGCGTTTGATTCGACGACGCTCTATGGGGAGGATCCGGACACCCGCCCGGATGTCTACGGGCGCACCGGCAACTCAGGGGTGTCGATTGCCACGCTCGATGACATGAAGAAGCTCTACTCGGGCTTCGATCTGTGTCTGCCCACCACCTCGGTGTCCATGACCATCAACGGGCCGGCGCCGATGATTCTCGCGATGTTTATGAACACCGCGATCGATCAGCAGGTCGAGCGTTACCTGAAGGCGGAAGGTCGCTGGGCCGAGGCGCAGCAGAAGATCGCCGATTTGCTCGCGGCGGCCCCCGAAGTGGCGCCGCCCGGATACAAAGGTGCGCTGCCGGCGCACCACGACGGTTCGGGCCTGGCGTTGCTCGGGGTCACGGGGGATGAGCTCGTGGAGCGGCAAGTCTACGAGCGCATCCGTGCGCGCGCCCTGCAGGCCGTGCGCGGCACGGTGCAGGCGGACATTCTCAAGGAGGACCAGGCGCAGAACACCTGCATCTTCTCCACCGAGTTTGCGCTGCGCATGATGGGCGACGTGCAGCAGTACTTCATCGATCAGCGCGTGCGCAACTTCTACTCGGTGTCGATCTCCGGCTACCACATTGCCGAAGCCGGCGCCAACCCGATCTCGCAGCTCGCCTTCACGCTCGCCAACGGCTTCACCATCATTGAGTACTACCTCGCGCGCGGCATGAAGATCGATGACTTCGCCCCCAATCTGTCGTTCTTCTTCTCCAACGGCATGGATCCGGAGTACGTCGTCATCGGCCGCGTCGCGCGGCGCATCTGGGCGCGCGCCATGCGCGATCGTTACGGCGCCGGCCCGCGCAGCCAGATGCTGAAATACCACGTGCAAACTTCCGGACGCAGCCTGCACGCGCGCGAGATCTCCTTCAACGACATCCGCACGACGCTGCAGGCGCTGTACGCGCTGTTTGACAACTGCAACAGCCTGCACACCAACGCCTACGACGAAGCGCTCACCACCCCGACCGAGGAGAGCGTGCGCCGCGCGGTGGCGATCCAGCTCATCATCAACCGCGAGCTAGGCCTCAATAAGATCCAAAACCCCTGGCAGGGGTCATTTGCCATCGACTACCTGACCGACCTGGTGGAAGAGGCGGTGTACAAGGAGTTTGAAGCGCTGTCCGAGCGCGGCGGCGTACTCGGTGCGATGGAGACGATGTACCAGCGTGCCAAGATCCAGGAGGAGTCGCTCTACTACGAGACCAAGAAACACGACGGCTCACTGCCCCTCGTGGGAGTCAACACGTTCCTGTCCGGCAACGACGCCGCCGAGGAGCACAAGGGAGCGCACCTCATCCGTTCGACCGAGGAAGAGAAACAGGCGCAGGTTGCCTCCGTGCGTGCCTTCCAGGCGCGCAATGTGGCGCGCGCGCCCGCAGCGCTCGCGCGCCTGCAGCAGGTGGCCGCAAGCGGCGGCAACGTGTTCGCTGAGCTCATGGAATCGGTCAAGGTCTGCTCGCTGGGGCAGATCTCGCATGCGTTGTATCAGGTGGGCGGTCAGTATCGTCGCAACATGTGAGGTCAGGTTCCCCGAGCGCGGCGAGCATCGCCGTGCGCGCCGCCTCGCGTAATCTCGGCGCCACATGCTCATCCGGCACGCTCACCGGCGGGGCGATCGCCGACAGGATCTGCAGTTCCAGACGTCCGGGTACGGGCAGCGCCCCGCTCGGGGGCAGCGCGCGGCGCGTACCGCGCACGACCGCCGGCACCAGCGGGCAACCCACCCGCACCGCGGTGACGAACGCGCCGAGGTGAAATTTCAGCAGGCCCGGGGTGCGGGTGAAGGTGCCTTCCGGGAAGAAAACGACCGACGCTCCTCGGCTCGCGCTGCGCAGTACGCGGCGCGCGTCCGCGGCGCTGCGGTGCCGGTCGAAACGCTCAACGAACTGCGAGCCCAGTCGCTTTAGCAGCGCACCGGCGAGGGGCACTTGCGCCATCTCGCGCTTGATCACGAAGCCAAATTGCGGCGGCAGGGCCGCGGTGAGCACGATGCCGTCAAGGTAGCTCGCGTGGTTGCACACCACCACGCACTGGCCCGCCGGCAGGTTCTCCGCGAAGCGCACCGTGAGGGGCAGCCCCGCCGCAAAGAGAAAGAGCCGCGCCAGGGTGCGCGCAGCGGCACGCCGCTGCGCCAGGCGTGGCAGCACGATCAGCAGTACGAGCGTCAGGAGGCCGACGACCAGAAAGCTCGTAATGAGCCACACGGCATACAGCACCCGCAGTGGCACCAGGAGGAATGCCCGGGACATGGCGGGCAGCTTCACAAAGTCTCGTGGCTCATGAGCGGAACGCTTGCGCGGATGTGAACTGGTTCTCTTTATGTTAATGCGGCGGCACGGATGTGAAGATGGTCACGTCGATACAGAGGGTGCGCTCACCATACTGGGGTCACCACATTACCGGGAAGTCGAGGCACGCACACTGCGCAGCCGGGCGCGGGCGCTCACCTTAGCTTCCTTAGCGAGACCAGGCTTGTCCAATACCGCGATCGCCCTGACCCCCGCCGCCGATTCGGCAGATCCTGCGGTTTCCCGCTTTCTGGATGCCGTCTGGATGGAGCGGGGCCTGTCACCGAACACTCTGGCCGCCTACCGCGCCGATCTCACCGCGCTGGCTCGCTGGCTCGCCGAGCGCAGCGTGCCGATCATGCGCACTTCGCGAGCGGATTTGCAGGATTTCATCGCCTGGCGCGTGCGCGCCGGTGCCCGGCCGCGCTCCACCGCGCGCCAACTGTCAAGTTTCCGGCGCTTCTTTCGCTACTTCATGCGCGAGGGGGCGATTCGCGAGGATCCCACCGCGCAGATCGCCATGCCGAAGATCGGCCGTTCGCTGCCGCGCTCGTTGACCGAGGAAGAAGTCGAGTCGCTGCTCCAGGCCCCCGTGGTCGGCGACCCGCTCGGCAATCGCGACCGCACCATGCTCGAGGTGCTCTACGCGACCGGCCTGCGCGTTTCGGAGCTGGTGAACCTGCGCCAGAGCCAGATCAACCTGAACCAGGGTGTGATCCGCATCCTCGGTAAAGGCGACCGCGAGCGCCTGATTCCCCTGGGTGAGGAGGCGATGCGGGCGCTCAAAGAGTTCGCGCGCGGCCCGCGCGGGGAGATCCTGCTCGAGCGCCAGACCGACTACCTGTTCCCGACCCGGCGCGGCGACCGCATGACGCGTCAGGCCTTCTGGCACATCATCAAGCGCTACGCGCGCAAGGCAGGCATTGCCAAGGAACTCTCCCCGCACACCCTGCGGCACGCGTTCGCGACGCACCTGCTCAACCACGGCGCTGATCTGCGCGTGGTGCAGATGCTGCTCGGTCACAGCGACCTCTCCACGACCCAGATCTACACACACGTGGCGCGCGAGCGTCTCAAGGATCTGCACGGGCAGCACCATCCGCGCGGCTGAACGGGCGCCGGCAGGCGCACTTCTGCTCGGGGACGGCCCCTCTGCTAGACTTAAGGCCCGCAGGGACGCGGCGGGTGGTGAACCTTTCCGCGACCAGGCAGCTCCAAAGCACACACGACAAGTGACGGGACATTCCATGGCACGCAAGTGGTTGGTCGGTTGGCTGGCGCTGTGCGCCGCACTGGCGCAGACGGCGGCGCCGGCTCAGCAGCCCGCACCGCCGGCGGACAATGCGGATATGAGCGCGGAGGTCGCCAGCCATATTCCCGGTGCCAAGGCCGATGAGATGCGGCCCTCGCCCATCAAGGGCATGTACGAATACACCCGCGGCACCGAGATCGCCTACGTCACGGCGGACGGCAAGTACGCGATCAACGGCGATTTGTACGACATCGCCAAGGACAATAACCTCACGGAAGCCCACCGCCGCGAGTTGCGCGCACAGATGATCGCCGCGTTCCCCGAGAACCAGATGTTGATCTTCGGGCCGCAGGATGCGAAGTACACGGTCACGGTGTTCACGGATGTTGACTGCGGCTTCTGCCGCAAGCTGCACAGCCAGATCGCCGAGTACAACCGCCTCGGCATCCGCGTGCGCTATCTGCTGTACCCGCGCACGGGGCCGGACACCTCCTCGTGGACCAAGGCGGAGCAGGTGTGGTGTTCGCCAGACCGCAACGACGCGCTGACGCGTGCGAAGCTCGGTCAGGATCTCAAGACCAAGCCCTGTGCCGATAATCCTGTGGCGCACTCCTACAAACTCGGCCAGGATTTCGCACTGCAGGGAACGCCGGCCATCATCATGACCGACGGGGAACTCCTGGGCGGTTACGAGCCACCGGACGTGTTGCTCAAGAGCCTGCAGGACGCCACGAAAGAGGCCGCGAAGGCGGCGACCGCGCAGCGCTAGGCTGCCGGCGGCGCAAAGCCGCTAGCGCTCCAACAGCTTGAGCTTGTCCGGCTTGCCTTCCCATTCCTTGGCGTCGGCGGGCGCATCCTTCTTCTCGGTGATCACCGGCCACTGCTTGGCAAGCTCTGCGTTGAGCTCCTTGAAGTGCTCCTGACCGGCCGGGAGCTCCTCCTCGGAAAAAATCGCTTCCACCGGGCACTCCGGTTCGCACAGCGTGCAGTCGATGCACTCCTCAGGATCGATCGTGAGGAAATTCGGTCCCTCGTGGAAGCAGTCAACCGGACACACTTCCACGCAGTCCATGTACTTGCACTTGATGCAGTTTTCGGTGACGACAAAAGTCATTCGTTTTCCTCAAAGGGATGCGCCCCTGCGCCCGGCGCGCGTCGCAAACCGCACGCCGCACAGGGGGGCGGCATTGTGCCACGCCGCCCTAGACCCGTGAATCAGCCCCGCGGGGGGTGTTTGGCGTGCCGGTCGAGGGTCGTAAAGTAGTGCAGCTCGCGACCCGCAGCCTTGTCCTCGAAGTAACGGCGCAGCGTGAAATCGGTGCTAAGGAAGGCGAGGTCGTCCCAGGGGATGTCCTTGGGGGCCACCAGGGCCACCTCCAGGCTCTCGGGCCCGGCAGCGAAGCGCGCCTCCGGGAGCGTGGCGCGGAAGAACACGTGCACCTGCTCGGCGTGCAGCACCGTCACCACGCTCAGCAGTGAACCAATCAGGACTTTGGCGAGCGCCTCCTCCTGCGACTCGCGCGCCGCAGCCTGCTGCAGCGTTTCCTCGTTCTCCATGAAGCCGGCCGGCACCGTCCAGTAGCCGCGGCGCGGCTCGATCGCCCGGCGGCACAGCAGAATGTTGCCCTCGTGCTCGGGAACGCAGCCGACCACCAGGCGCGGATTCTGATAATGGATCGTGCCGCAGGCCTCACAGACGTAGCGCGGCAGATGATCCCCGTCCGGCACCTGCCGTTGCACGCGTGCGCCGCATTGATTGCAGAACTTCATGGTATGCGGGTGAGGATACGGGCGCGCTTGGCGCTTGTCGACGCGGCACCGGCAGCGTCGACCGCGCCCGGCCGCTCCCCGGGGCGCCTAGTTCAGGAGCCCGAAGACGGCAACGCCGCTCGTCGTGCTGACGAAGACCTTGCCGTCAGCGATCATGGGCGTGACGAAGGTGGTGCCGAGACCGAACTGATCGCGGCCGCCGGCCGCCTGTGTGCTGTTGTAGAGCATGTTGGCGAGGTTCGTGGCGTCGAACGCGTACAGCGCCGCGTTCGGATTGGAGTTCAGTTCTGCCCAGACGATGCCGTTCGCCGTGCCGTTCGCGGAGATGGCGGGCGAGGTCCCCGGATAGTTGAAGCTCAGCGCGCTGCTGGAAGCGGGGGTCGCTGACAGGGTGGCATTCGTGATCGTGAAGGCGAGTAGCGGCAGGTTGCGCGGCCCGTAGTAGAGCTGCCCATTGAAGTACGCCGGTGTGCCCCAGACGCCGCCGTTGCCGGTCGTCGGATTGGTGAGGAGATTACCGAGTGCGCCGGTGAGCTGCTGCCAGACGCTGTTGCCGCTCGCGCTGAAGTGCCCCATCGCGTCACGATTCACGACGTAGAGGTTGCCGTCCTTGCCCGCACCGACGGCCAGGTGGCGTGTCGTGCCGCCCGCATCCGTCAGATCGGGCAACAGCAGAATACCGCCGGAACCAAGGTCAAGGTCATTGGCTGACAAGAACGTGGTGGTGGAGGGTGAGAAGTAATCCGCGACGCTTAAGACACCCCCGGCGCTCGAGAGCTTCATAAAGGAGTTGCCGAAGTCACCCATGTTGGGGAAGCCGTTGGCATCGAGCGTGGACTCGAAGGCCCCGTTGGCGGTGATCAGATAAATGTTGCCGGAGGAATCGGCCGCAAGTCCGCCGCCTGACATCCAGATCGCCGGCCCGACGCCGCCGCTGTTCGGTGCCACGTTAAGGACCGCCGTCTGCTGCAAAGTGCTCTGGCTGTAGGCCATGAGCCAGCCGGTGTAGAACTTGTTGTCGCAATGAGAGGTCCACGCGGTGTAGATCGTCCCGTTCAGCAGCAGCAGGCCAGCACGCTCCTCATACTGCTGTGGATCGAAGGTGAGGGTGCCGGAGCTTGCAGCATAGGTGGCGCTGATCTCGGTCGGTCCGCTCAGCAGCTCCGCCCCCGTCGTTACATCGAGCGCGTGCAGACGATGATGGTAGGCGCCGGAGCTGCTCGTTTCGGTCATCGCTACGACGTAAATCGTGCCATGGGCGCCGGCCGAGCGGTCGATCACCGGGGTCGCGGTGATGCCGATCGTGGGCGTAACTTCGTCGCAGTTAAGCGGGCCGCTGGGAGTTTCGCCGGTAGGTATCAGCGAAACCTGCCACAGCGTCGCGCCGCTGTCGGCATCGAACGCGTAGACCGAGTCGTTCTCGGTCTCGATGAATACCACGTTGTGGCTGACCCCGCCGATGTTCAGGGCCGACAGGTACAGCGGCTGGGCGTCGACCTTGCCATCGGTGCTAAGGAAACGCAGCTTGCCGAAGTTGGATGAGTTGACGTTGCCGGTGGTCAGCGTCTTCTCGGTCAGGTTCTGTCCGGTGCGTGCAAGGTCGTTCTTGAAGGTGACCACGTCAGTGCCCGCAGGGGCGCTGACCGTGAGGGTGGCATTTGTGCTGGTGACGCTGCCGGCGGAGTTGCTGACAAGCACCGTGAAGAGCGCGCCGTTATCGCCAGCGGTCTCAGCCGGCGTGGTGTAGCTCCTGGCAGTCGCTCCGCTGATGGCTGCGCCGTTCTTGCGCCACTGATACGACAGCGGTGCGCTGCCGGTGGCGCTGACACTGAACGTCGCGGTTTGTCCGCTCAGGACACTCTGGTTCACCGGCTGTGTCGCAATGCTCGGCGGCGTCAGTGCCGGGTTCACCGTGAGCGCTGCGCTGGTGCTGGTCACGCTGCCCACGGAATTGCTGACCACGACGCTGAAGAGTGCGCCGTTGTCAGCGCCGGTCTCGGCCGGTGTCGTATAGCTGGCAGCGGTCGCTGCGGCGAGCACGACGCCATTTTTGCGCCACTGGTAGGTCAGGGGGGCCGTCCCGCTCGCGACGACCCTGAAGGTCGCGCTCGCTCCGGCCGTGACGCTCTGCGCGGCAGGTTGCGAGCTGATGGCCGGGGCGACGGGCGCCGGCATTACTTGCAGTTGCGCGGCGCTGCTTTGCGTGCTGCCGACGGCATTGCTCACTAAGACTGCAAACATCGCCCCGTCATCCTGTGGATCCGCAGAGGTGCTGTAAGTGGGGCTGACCGCACCGGGTATGGCATTGCCGTTCTTATTCCACTGATAGTTCAGCGGCACAGAGCCTGTGGCGCCGACGGAAAAGCTGGCAATCTGCCCAGCCGGGACGGACTGGTTGGTCGGCTGCTGGGTAATGCTGGGCGCAACGGCGCTGCTGCTGTCGGCACTCCCATTGATGCCAACTTGGCCGCAGGCGGCAAGCAATACGATGTACGACAGTGAAAGCGTCCCTGCGAATAAACCGGCGCGCTGGCGCTGCATTAAACCTTCCTTGTTTTTTCTTAACTTCGCATGCGCACCTACCTGCGCGCAAGCATCGGCGGACTAAGACAGTCACAAAAGTGTTATGTGAAAGGCGGCCCCCCTTTACGCGCTACAAACAGATCCTGCCGGGGCCACATCTGGTTTAACGCGCGCGCAGGATGTCGAGGTGGTGCCCGAGGTCGGAGTCGAACCGACACGCTTTTAAAGGCGGCGGATTTTCATACCCCTTCGGCTTTCGCCGCCGCGCGCAGTAACACCGCACGCGTTCGTGGTCTGGAGCACGCCTTCACCATGGCCGCATGGGCTTTAGGTGCCCGCCGTCTGCTCTCTACACCTTCCCCCGGGTTTTGCGAGGGCTTGGCTCGGCATCAGCTCGAGCAGATGCGCTAAGGGCCTTCACCGAGTTTGACGGGCTTCACCCCGGGGATTTCTCCGCGAGGGCTCAAGTTTTTTCGTCTGAGTCCGCTGCGTCTACCAATTCCGCCACTCGGGCATCGAGTGCTCGTTCCCGCGCCAGCGGGACGGGCGCGAGTATAGAGCCCCCGGGTCGGGATGGGTATCGCAGACGGATTGCGACCTTTTGGCACCCTCGCGCATCTAAGTACTCCGTGACCCGACTGGCTCAAATCGCGGTGCCCCCCGAATTACTGACGCGCGCCTGCGCGGGGGACGCCCCGGCACGCCAGGCCCTGTATGTCGCGCTGGCGCCGGCCACACTCACGCTGATTCGCCGGATGGTCGGACAGCGCGCCCTGTCGGAGGACTTGTTTCAGGACACGATGATGACCTTCTACGAGCGCCTACCGCAGTTTCGCCAGGAGGCGCCCCTCGGTGCCTGGCTGCGCCAGATCGCCATCTCGCGCTGCCTGATGTACCTGCGCTCGCCCTGGAAGCGGGCCCGTATGTGCCTGGAACCGATCGATTGCGGCGTGGCTGCGGAAGTCGCGGCGTTGATCACACCAGGTTATGCGGGCGAGCTCATCGATCTGGAGCGGGCGCTCGCCGGTCTTGCGCCCACCGCCCGCGCGATCGTGTGGATGTACGAAGTGGAGGGTTACTCGCACCAGGAAATCGCCCACGCCTTTGGTCGCTCCGTGAGCTTCTCCAAGACGCAGCTGGCGCGGGCGCACGCGCGTCTGCGCGCCTGTCTTGCGCCACAGGAACATCCGCCGTCATGCACCCTGATTTAGATCATCAGCAACACAGTCTCTCGCGTCTGCTGCGCGAATTGCCCGCGCAGAGCGCGCCGCCCTACGCCTACCAGGAGTTCGAGCGACGCGCGCGCGAGCGTGCGCGCAACGCCCGCAGCCTCGCCGGTGGCCAGCGTCTTGCGATCGCCGCCGTGATCGGCGTAGGACTGCTCGCGCTGCTGGTGCGTTTGAGCGGGCCGGTGCCGCTGGCGAAGCACCCGCGCAGCGTGGGCGGCAGCGCGCTCACCCCCGCCGCGCCGGGTCCGGATGATGACGCCTTGCCGCCGCGCGCGGGCGTGAGTGAGCGCTGGCTGGCAAGCCTGCCGAGCGAGCCGGCCGTGGTACACGTGGGTACGCGCGCCGCGGTGATGGGACTCGAAGATCGTATCGCGCAGCTGGATGACCTGCTCACCGCCGCGCGCGGCGCGCGTGCTGCGCCCGCGCGGCTCGCCGCGTTGCAGCAAGAGCGCTCGCGGCTGCTCGGCACGCTCGTGCAGGTGCGCTACGCGGAGACCCTGGCGAATGAGACGCCCTGAATTGCTAGGAGGACACATGCCGAAGAGCAAATTGTTCGGGTTCTGTTCCGTGGCCGGGTTCGCCGGCACGGCCCTGCTCGCGCTGCTGCCGGCGCACCTGCCGGCGGCCGATGCGCCGCTCGCCCCCGTGATCCCCGCCCCTGCGGCACCGCAGCCGCCGGGGCCACCGAACAAGGCCGAACTGGATGCGCAGCTGCAAGCCGCGCAGCACAGGCTCGAGCAGGCGGCAAACGAAATCGCCCGGCTCTCAACGCAGCTGAGCGGCACGCTGATCGAGGAGCTGATGCCCCTCGGCGGTGCACGCGTCATCATCGGGGTACAACTGGAGGCGCAGAGCGGTAACGCCGGCGCCCGCGTGCGCGAGGTCAGTCCCGGCGGTCCGGCAGCGGAGGCCGGCATCCGCACCGGTGATGTCATCGTCGCCTTGAATGGCACCGCCCTCAAGGGCGCAGCGCCTGCCCACGAGGTCGCGGAAATCCTACGCGAAGTCAAACCCGACAGCCGCGTGCCGGTGCAGGTGTTGCGCGAGGGCAAGCCTCTCGAGTTCGCCGTCACCGCGCGTGCGCGTCCGGGCATCTTTGCCGCCGCCAACGGCATCCCCGAGCTCGACTTCGCACTGTCGGAGCTGCCGGTGCTCGTGCACCGCCCGCTCGGGGATATGGAGCTGGCGACGCTGACGCCCGGCCTGGGCAGCTATTTCGGCAGCGACAAGGGCGTGCTCGTGGTGCGCGCGCCCGCCGATGGCGCGCTCAAGCTCGAAGACGGCGATGTGATCCTCGCCATCGACGGCCGTGAGCCCTCGAGCGGCTCGCACGCGACACGAATCCTGAGTTCCTATCAGCCGGGAGAGAAGGTGACGCTGCGCGTCATGCGCCGGCACAAGACCCTCGAGCTGGAAAGCACGCTGCCCGAGCGATCCGGCCGCCACGAACGCGCGCGCCGCGAAGCCTCTGCGATGATGCGCGAGCACGCCACCCGCAAGGTCGTGATCTTTGGCGCCGGGTTGGCCTGAAGGCGGGCGGGCGCGCGCTGCGCCACCGCCGGCCGGGGGCGCGTGAGGCAGCGTGTAACATGCGCGCGTGCGCCGCCAGGACTTCGCTTACGAGCTGCCCGCCGAGCTGATCGCCCAGAGCCCACTGCCCGAGCGCTCTGCGAGCCGTCTGCTCGTGCTCGATGGGCTCAGCGGCACGCGCCTGGATCGCAGCGTGCGCGATCTGCCGCAGTTGCTTCAGCCCGGGGATCTCTTGGTGCTCAACGACACGCGCGTCGTGCCGGCGCGGCTGCTGGGCACGAAGCCTTCGGGCGGGCGCGTCGAGATCCTGCTCGAGCGCGCGCTCAGCGGCCACGAGGCGCTCGCGCAATTGTCGGCCAGCAAGCCGATCCGCGCCGCGCTGGAGGTGCAAACCCCCGGCGGCCCGCTGCGCGTGCTCGCGCGCGAAGCGGACCTGTGGCGTATCGAGCTGCCTGCGCCGGCGCTTGAGTTCTTCGAGCGCTTCGGTGCGGTGCCGCTGCCACCCTACATCCGCCGCGCCGCGGTGACCGAGGACCGCGCGCGCTACCAGAGCATCTTTGCGCGCGAGGCGGGCGCGGTGGCGGCCCCGACGGCAAGCCTGCACTTCGATGCGGCGCTCGCCCAGGCGCTCAGCGCGCGCGGCATCACGCGTACGTTCGTGACGCTGCACGTGGGCGCCGGCACCTTTCAGCCCGTGCGCGTGGATGATCTGGAGGCGCACCGCATGCACGCGGAGCAGGTGCAGCTGAGCGCGGCGGCGTGCGCGGCGATCGCGCGCACGCGTGCTGCGGGCGGCCGCGTGGTGGCGGTCGGTACCACGGTGGTCCGAGCGCTGGAGTCCGCGCTGCGCGCCGGTGCAGGTACGCTTGCGCCCTGGTCCGGTGAGACGCGGCTTTTCATTACGCCAGGATTTGATTTTCAGGTGAGTGATGTGTTGTTGACCAACTTTCATCTGCCCGAGTCGACACTCCTTATGCTGGTGTGCGCGTTTGCGGGGCGACACGCGGTGCTCGAGGCGTATGCGCATGCGGTGCAGGCGCGCTACCGCTTCTTCAGCTACGGGGACGCGATGCTGGTGACGCGGGGACACCCGTGAGGCCGACCTTCAGCGTTGAAGCCTGTGACGGCGCGGCGCGCGTCGGGCGTCTGCTTACAGGCCACGGCCCGATCGAAACGCCCGCTTTTATGCCAGTCGGCACTTACGGCACGGTCAAGGCCATGACCCCGGAGGAGCTTGAGGGGCTCGGCGCCCAGATCATTCTCGGCAACACTTTTCACCTGCTGCTGCGGCCGGGTGCCCGGGTAATCGCCGCGCACGGCAGCTTGCACGGCTTCATGCACTGGCGCGGTCCGATCCTCACTGATTCGGGCGGCTTCCAGGTGTTTAGTCTCAAGAGTTTGCGGCGCCTGAGCGAGGAGGGAGTGCAGTTCCGTTCACCGATCGATGGGAGCGAGGTGCGGCTGACGCCGGAGGACTCGATGGACATGCAGCTCGCGTTGCGCTCGGACATCGCCATGGCCCTGGATGACTGTACTGCCCACCCGGCGAGCGAGAGCGAGGCGCGCGCCTCCATGGAGCGCTCCATGCGCTGGGCCGAGCGCAGTCACCGCCACTACTACGGCGCCGCCGGCGAGCCGCCGGGCGGGCTCTTTGGCATCGTGCAGGGGGGGATGTACGCGAACCTGCGCCTGGCCTCACTCGAGGCCCTGCTGCGCCTGGAGTGGCCGGGGTTCGCGGTCGGTGGGCTGGCCGTGGGCGAGTCAGAAGCGGAACGGCTCGGGATTCTTGAGGCGCTCGTGCCGCACATGCCCGCGCAGCAGCCACGCTATCTCATGGGGGTGGGGCGGCCGGAGGACATCGTGGCCGCGGTGCTGCGCGGCATCGACATGTTCGACTGCGTGATGCCGACGCGCCATGCCCGCAACGGGCATCTGTTCACCTCCGGCGGCGTGATCAACATCCGCAACAGCGCTCACCAGGAGGACTTAGGACCGGTGGATCCGGCCTGTGAGTGTTATACCTGCCGCAATTACAGCCGCGCTTACCTGCGCCATCTGGATCGCTGTAACGAGATCCTGGGTGCGCGGCTGAACACGATCCACAACCTGCACTTTTACCTCGAATTACTGCGCGCGCTGCGCGGCGCCATCCGGGCCGGCCGCCTTGCCCCCTGGGCCGGGGGTTTCCTGGCGGCCCGGCGCGCGCCCGACGCTGTGGCATAATGCCGCCCTTTTCGCTGCCCGGACCGCACACATGAATGGTTTGATTTCCGACGCTTGGGCGCAGGCCGCCCCTGGGACCCCGAGCCAGTTCACGCCGCTGCTCATGGTGGCCGTGTTTTTTGTCATCTTTTACTTCCTCCTGTTCCGTCCGCAGCAGAAGCGGGCGAAGGAGCATCAGAACCTGATCGGGAAACTCGCGGTCGGCGATGAGGTGGTCACGACCGGCGGACTGCTCGGCAAGGTGACCGAGGTGGGTGACACCTTCGTCACGCTGGAGATTGCCGATGGCGTGCGCGTCAAGGTGCAGAAGGTGCAGATCACGCAACTGATGCCCAAGGGCACTCTCAAGAGCGCCTGAGATGTTGGAGTACGCCCGTTGGAAATACGTCCTCATCGCTGCGGTGCTGCTGCTCGGCCTGCTGTTCGCGCTGCCGAACCTCTTCGGCGAGGACCCGGCGCTGCAAGTGGCGCGCAAAGACCACAGCGACATCACCAGCACCGGCGCGCAGGAGCTTGAGGCGTTCCTCAAAGGGCGCAACATTCACTTCGAGAAGAGCTACAGCGACGGCGGACGCCTCATGGTGCGCTTCGCTAACGTCCCGGATCAGCTCGCCGCGCGCGACGCGGTCAACGACAAATACACCGGCACCTACATCACGGCCCTGTCGTTCGCCCCACGAACGCCGGAGTTCTTGCGTGCCCTCGGTCTGCGGCCGATGCCCTTGGGTCTGGATCTGCGCGGCGGTCTGTACCTGTTGTATCAGGTGGACGTGAACGCCGCGGTCGCGCAGGCGCTCGAGGGTTATGCCCAGGATGCCCGGCGCGCCCTCGCGGCCGCTAAAATCCCGGTCAAGGATGTGAGCACCCTCGCCGTCGGCAGCGACAAGCCCAATGCCGTGCGCATAGTGCTGCCGCCGGAGGCCGACGCGAGTGCCGCGCGCAGCGCGCTCACGCAGGCCTTGCAGGGTCTTGCCGTGACCACGGAGAGCCTCGCGAGTGGCTCAGCCGTCACGGGCGTCATGACCACGGCGCAGATCCGTGAGCGCCAGGACTACGCCATCCAGCAGAACATCACCACGCTGCGCAACCGGGTGAACGAGCTCGGCGTCTCTGAGCCGATCGTGCAGCGCCAGGGGGTCGACCGCATCAACGTGCAGCTGCCGGGAGTGCAGAACTCCGCCGAGGTGAAGGACATTCTCGGGCGCGTGGCGACCCTCGAGTTTCGCCTCGAAGATATGCAGAACAACGCGCTCGAGGCCCAGCAGCTCGGCCGCGCGCCACTTGGCTCGAAGCTATATACCCACACCCGCTTCGGCCGTCCGGTGCTGCTCAAGCGTGAGGTGATCGCCACGGGGGATCAGCTGACCAATGCCACCAGCGGTCAGTCGCAGGAGGGACCCGCGGTTAACATCAAGCTCGATGCGCGTGCTGGCGAGAATATGCTCAAGACCACCCAGGCAAATCTCAACAAGCGCATGGCGGTGGTACTGATCGAGAAGCGTCGCGAGACCACGGAGGTCGACGGCAAGAAGACGACGCGCGATGTGACCGATGAAGAGGTCATCAACGATGCCACCATCCGCGGGGTGTTCAGCAACCAGTTCCAGATCACCGGTCTCGGGGCGGGTGAAGCCCGCGAGCTCGCACTGTTGTTGCGATCCGGCTCGCTGGCCACCGGCATCTACGCGATCGAGGAGCGCGCGGTTGGTCCGAGCCTCGGCCGCGAGAATATCCAGAAAGGCGTGACCGCACTCGTCGTCGGCATGGTGGGCGTGTTCGTCTTCATGGCCCTGTACTACCAGACCTTTGGTCTCGTGGCCGATCTGGTGCTGCTGGCGAACGTGGTGCTGCTCACGGCACTGCTGTCCATGATGCGCGCTTCGCTCTCGCTGCCGGGCATCGCCGGGATCATCCTCACGGTCGGCATGGCCGTGGATGCGAACGTGCTGATCTACGAGCGCATCCGCGAGGAGATCCGTAAGGGCGTCTCGCCGCAGGCGGCCATCCGCTCCGGCTTCGACAAGGCGCTCTCGGCGATCACCGATTCGAACATCACGACACTAATCGCAGGTGTGGTGCTGTGGGTGCTTGGTACCGGGCCGATCAAGGGTTTTGCCGTGGTTCTCACGCTGGGCATCCTCACCTCCATGTTCACCTCCCTCATGGGCAGCCGCGCGTTGCTGACGCTCATGTACGGCGGCCGGCGCAAACTTGCGCGCCTGTCCATCGGCTAGCCGCGGCGCGGCGCTCTTAAGGATCATCCGTGGAATTTTTCAGTCATCAGACCAGCTTCCCGTTCATGGCCACCCGCAAGTGGTGGTACGCGCTCTCGGCCGTGCTCATGGTGGTCTCGCTCGCGTCGTTTTTCACCCGCGGCCTGAATCTTGCGATCGACTTCACCGGCGGGGTCAGTGCCGAAGTCAATTTCAGCCGCGCCACTGACGTGGACGCGGTGCGTACGCAGCTCAAGACGGCCGGCTTCAACGATCCGCAGGTGCAGAACTTTGGTTCTTCGCGCGACATCGCGATCCGCCTGCCACCGGATGCCAAGCAAAGTGCCAGCGACGTGCGGGCGCATCTGGAGGCGGCTCTGAAGGCTGCCGATCCGGGCGTACAGGTGGTGCAGCTGGACGTGGTCGGCCCGCAGGTCGGCAACGAGCTTCGGGTGAGCGCGATGTATGCGCTGTTCTTCACCCTGTTCTTCATATTTCTCTACATCGCCTGGCGCTTCCATACCTGGCGACTGTCCCTCGGCGCCATCTTCGCAGTGCTGCACGACCCGATCCTGGTGATCGGGTTCTTCTCCATCACGCAGATGCCGTTTGATCTGGCGGTAGTGGCTGCGATCCTCGCCGTCATCGGCTACTCGCTCAACGACACCGTGGTGGTGTTCGACCGCATCCGTGAGCGCTTTGAGACCAACCGCCGTTCGGCGCCGGCGACGGTGCTCGATGAGTCGATCAACCAGACCTTGTCGCGCACCATCATGACCAAGGTCGTCACCTCGATCGTGGTGGTGGCGCTGCTGTACCTCGGTGGCCCGGTGCTCAAGGGCTTCTCGGCCGCGCTGCTGATCGGCATCATTGCCGGCACCTACTCCTCGATCTACATCTCGAGCGCGATCGCGCTGGACTGTGGACTGACGGCCGAGCATGTGTTTCCGAGCGTTAAGAAAGCAGCCCTCGATCATCTGCCCTGAGCGGGGAATACCCAGCTGCTCGGCGACCCCCATACCTGGCTAGCCTTTCTCACGCTCTCGCTGCTCGAGATCGTTCTCGGCATCGACAATCTCATCTTCATCTCCATCCTGGTGGAGCGCCTGCCGGCGCAGCTGCAGAACAAGGCGCGCCTGGGGGGCCTTGCGCTCGCAATGCTGATGCGCATCGGCCTGCTGTTCTCACTGGTGTGGATCACGCACCTGGTGCGGCCGCTGTTTTACGTCGGCGCGCAGTCAGTCTCCGGTCGGGACCTCGTGCTCTTGGGTGGGGGTCTGTTCTTGCTGGTGAAGAGCGTGCTGGAGATGCATCAGGCGCTCGAGGGCGCGGCGCGCGATCCGAGCAGCACGCAACTGCGTCAGGGCTTCACGGCCGTGGTACTGCAGATCGGTCTCATCGACATCGTGTTCTCGCTCGACTCGGTGTTTACCGCAATCGGTCTTGCGCGCGAGCTCACTGTCATGGTGGCGGCAATCGTGGTGGCCATCATCGTCATGATGCTGGTGTCACGCGCGCTCGGCACGTTCATCCACCGTCACCCGACCATCAAGATGCTGGCGCTCGCGTTCCTGCTGCTCATTGGCTTCGCGCTCATCGCCGAGGGACTGCATTTGCAGATCCCGAAGGGATACCTGTACTTCGCGATGGCGTTCGCGGTTGGCGTGGAGCTGCTCAACACCCGCCTGCGGCGTCGTCTGAACGAGCGGCCGAGGAGCTAAGCGCGCGGCCCGCGCTGCAGGTTCAGCGGGCGGCGGCGCCGCGGGAAGTTCGCAGGCGGCTGTGTCGGTAACCGTAGAACACGTAGATCAGCAGACCGATCGCGGTCCAGGCAGCGAGCCGCAACCAGTTGGTCAGACCCAGGGATAACATCATCCCGCCGCAGACGAGCGCCCCGGCGAGGCAGGTGAACCACGGCGCCGGCGTGCGAAACGGGCGCGGCAGGTCAGGGCGCGTGTGGCGCAGTATCAGTACGCCGAGGCACACCGTCACAAATGCGCTCAGCGTGCCGATCGAAACCAGTTCGGCGAGGAGCTTTACTTTAAACAAACCGCCGATGATTGCGGCGCACACTCCGGTGACGAGCGTGCCCGTTGAGGGCGTGCGGAACTTCGGATGCACCCGTCCGAACACCGGGGGCAGCAGCCCGTCGCGCGCCATGGCGAAGAAGATGCGCGCCTGCGCGATGGTCATCACCAGCATGACGGACGTCATGCCGGCCACCGCGCCGAGCTTGACCGGAATGCCAAGCCAATGCAGCCCGGGATACTTGTCCAGCGCGAGCGCCACCGGGGCGGCAACGTCGAGTTCCCTGTAGCTCACCATGCCGGTGAGTACCAAGGCGACGATCACGTACAGAATCGTGCAGATCACGAGGCTCGCGAGGATCCCGATCGGCATGTCGCGCTGCGGGTTCTTGCTTTCCTGGGCGGCCGTGGAGATGGCATCGAAGCCGATATAGGCGAAAAAGATGACGCCCGAGGCCTTGACCAGGCCACTCCAGCCGAAGGTGCCCCAGGTGCCGCTGTTCTCGGGGATGAACGGGTGCCAGTTGGCCGTGTTGATGAAGCCAAGACCGAACACGATGAACAACGCGATCACCGTGACTTTGATGGCGACGATGACGGAGTTGAAGATGGCGGACTGTTTGATGCCGATGTAGCAGATCGTCGCAATCAAGCCGACGATCATCATCGCCGGGACATTGATAATCGCACCGGTGCGCACGATGTGCAGCGTGTCACCGACGGAAGCCAGCGGCGCGTTCGACAGCGCATCCGGGATATGCAGCCCGAGCTGATCAAGAAGACTGACCGCGTAGCCGGACCAGCCCACCGAGACGGTGGCGACCGCGAGCAGGTATTCCCATACAAGGTTCCAGCCGATAAACCACGCGACGCCCTCACCGAGCGTTGCGTAGGAATACGAATAAGCACTGCCGGAGACCGGGATCATCGCGGCGAATTCTGCGTAGCACAGTCCCGCGAACGTGCAGCCAAGGCCCGCCAGGATGAACGACAGCGCGAGCGCAGGGCCGGCGAAGTTGGCCGCCGCCGTGCCGGTCAGCACGAAAATTCCCGTACCGATGATGCCGCCGATACCGAGCAGCGTCAGCTGCGTGGCGCTAAGCGCGCGGCGCAGCTCGTTGCCGGAGGCTTCCTGTTCGTGCAGCTCGTCGATCGACTTCGTCGCTAACAGTTGTGACGCCATGGAACCCCCGTTTTGCGCGAGGACTCTACACAAGCACCCTGGGGAAAGCGAGGCAGCGGGACGCGCCACGGCCGCCCGCGCACGTGCTCACGCGTCGCGCAGCTCCGCCGGAATGTGCGGCGCCAGCAGTTCCAGCAGCGCGCTGTACACCTTCGGCGTGCCGGCGACGATGTGTCCCGCCTGGCGGTACTCAGCGCCGCTGAGGGTACCGATGCGTCCGCCCGCCTCCTGGATGAGCAGCGTGCCCGCGGCGGTGTCCCAGGGCGACAGGCCGATCTCCCAGAAGGCATCGACACGTCCGGCGGCGACGTAAGCGAGATCCAGCGCCGCCGCGCCCGGGCGGCGCACGCCGGCGGCCTCTACGGCCACGGCGCGCAGCATCGCGAGGTAGGCGTCGAGGTAGCGCGTGTTGGCGCGGTAGGGGAAACCGGTGCCGATGAGCGCGCCCTCCATACCGCGCGCCTTACTGACGCGGATACGACGGTTCTCCAGGTGTGCGCCGGCGCCGCGAGTGGCGGTGAAGAGCTCCCCGCGCATGGGGTCGTACACCACCGCGTGCTCCAGGCGGCCCTTGATCTGGCAGGCGATCGAGACCGCAAACACCGGAAAGCCGTGCAGGAAGTTGGTCGTACCGTCCAGCGGATCGATGATCCAGACCGTCTCGTGCGTACCGCTCTGGCCGCTCTCCTCGGCGAGAAAGGCGTGTTGCGGGTAGTGGCGGCGGATGGTCGCGATGATCTCGTGTTCGGCCGCATGATCGACCTCGGTGACGAAGTCGTTGCGGCCCTTCGCGGTCACCGTGAGGGATTCCAGGCGGTTGAGGCTGCGGATGATGACTTCGCCGGCGCGACGCGCGGCGCGCACGGCAATATTGAGAAGCGGCTGCACGGTAACTAAGCTCGTATCACCCGTCGGCGGCGTAACCGCCCGCGGCAGTCTTGACCGTAATACAGTCGCTAGCGTAACAGATGAACTCCCCGTCCATTCGCATCGTACTGGTCGCGCCCTCGCACCCGGGCAACATCGGCGCCGTGGCACGCGCGATGAAGAACATGGCGCTCGAGGAGCTGGTGCTGGTACGCCCGCGGCAGTTTCCGGACGCGGAAGCTACGGCGCGCGCTTCCGGGGCGGATGACGTGCTCGGTGCGGCACGCGTAGTCGGTACGCTCGCCGAGGCCCTGGAGGGCTGCGGTTTCGTGGCGGCGAGCACCTCGCGCGATCGCGACCAGTACTTTCGCGTAATGGACGTGCGTGAGGCCGCCTTACGCATCGTGGCGGAAGCGCAGCGCTCCCCGGCCGCGGTCGTGTTCGGCGCCGAGCGTACCGGGCTTACCAACGAGGAACTGGAAACGGCCCACGTGCTGATTCGCATACCCGCAAGCGACGCCTACGCCTCGCTCAATCTCGCCATGGCGGTGCAGCTGGTCGCCTACGAGCTGTTCCGGGCACGCGGCGCGCGGGTGCCGGCGGCGCCCCCGGGTGCAGCCCCACTGGCCTCCGCCGCGGACATGCAGCGCCTGTTCGAGCATTTCGCACAGGTGCTGCAAGAGATCGATTTCCGCGACCGCACCCAGAGCGGCACACATCTCATGTCGCGCATCCGGCGTTTCCTGCAGCGTGCAGAGCTTGATGAGAATGAAGTGAATATCCTGCGCGGCATTCTGACCGCCGTGCAGAGCCGCCGCCGCCCCGCCGGTGAAGGCCGATGAACGCGAACCAGCCGGTGTATCTGGACTACGCCGCCACCACGCCGGTCGATCCGGCCGTGGCCGCGGTCATGAGCGAGTGTCTGACCCTCGCCGGCACGTTTGGCAATCCTTCTTCCGCGCACGCGTACGGCGCGGCGGCGGCACGGCGCGTCGAGCAGGCGCGCGAGCAGGTGGCGGCCCTCATTGGCGCCGCGGCCGATGAGATTGTGTTCACCTCCGGAGCCACCGAGTCGAACAACCTCGCCATTCTCGGCGCCGCCCTCGCCGGCGCCGATCAAAGACGGCACGTGGTGACGATGCGCACCGAGCACAAAGCGGTACTGGACCCGTGTAAGCACCTCGCGCGTCTCGGTGGCAGTGTCACCTACCTCACGCCCGCCGCCACCGGGCTGATCACGCCGGAGGCGCTCGCACTGGCGCTGCGCCCGGACACGGTGCTGGTGTCGGTGATGTACGTCAATAACGAGACTGGCGTGCGCCAGGACATCGCCGCGCTCAGTGCTTTGTGCCGCGAACGCGGTGTGACCTTCCACAGCGATTGCGCCCAGGCCGTCGGCAAAGTGCCGCTGGATGTGCGGAAACTGTCGGCGGATCTGCTGTCCTTTACGGCGCACAAGCTCTACGGGCCCAAGGGCATCGGGGCGCTGTACGTGCGGCGCGGCGCCCGCGCCCTGCTGCAGCCGCTGCTCTTCGGCGGCGGCCAGGAGCGCGGACTGCGTCCCGGGACGCTCGCGGTGCACCAGATCGCAGGCTTTGGCAGCGCCTGCGAGATCGCGGCGCGGGAACTGCCGCGCGAGGCGCCGCGTCTGCAGGGCTTGCGCGAGCGCCTGTGGGGGCACCTGGCGCAGCTCGGCGGTGTGCACTTAAACGGGCAAGGGGCGCCGCGCGTGCCCGGCATCCTGAACGTGTCCATTGTCGGGGTCGAGGGCGAGAGTCTGGTAGCTGCCCTGACGGGCCTGGCCGTCTCGACCGGGGCGGCCTGCAACTCCGAGTCACGCGAACCCTCCTATGTGCTGCGCGCTCTGGGTCGCAGCGCGCGACTCGCGGAAAGTTCCTTGCGCTTCAGCGTGGGCCGATTTACCACCGAGGCCGACGTCGACCGTGCCGCCGCGGCGGTAACGGAAGAGGTCGTGCGCCTGCGGGCCGTGTCGCCGGCGGCCCCGCAGGGAGTGGCGCCCCCGCTCGCGGCGGGCGAGCAGCGCCTGAGGGGCGAGGCGGGCGGGGCCGAGGAGGGCACCTGGGTGCGCTTTGAGCTTCTGGTGGGCCCCGACAATGTGAAAGAGGCCCATTTTAAGATTTTGGGCTGCCCCCATACTATGGATACGACGCGTTGGCTGTGCGCGCAGCTGCCCGGTCGCTCACGCGCCGCGCCGCTGCCGGGCACACCAATCGAGTGGGCTGCGGCACGTGCGGTGCCGGTGGAGAAACTCGGGCGGCTGCTGGTGGTCGAAGATGCTCTGCGCGCCTGCCTCGCACGGTGGGCTTGACGCGCTACAATACGAGGACCGATGGCCATTTCTCTGACGGAATCCGCCGCCCACCGGGTGAAGTCCTTCCTCGCCGCCCGTGGCGGCGGTGTCGGGCTGCGGCTCGGGGTGCGCAAGACCGGCTGCTCCGGCTTCGCCTACGTCATCAACTATGCGGACGGCCCCGCTCCGGGGGATGCGGTTTTTGAAGACCATGGCGTGCCGGTGTTCGTCGATGCCGCGAGCTTGAAGCTCATCGACGGCACGGTCGTGGACTTCGTGAAGCAGGGGCTTAACGAGGCCTTTCGCTTCAGAAATCCGAACGTGAAGGGCGAGTGCGGGTGCGGAGAGAGTTTCTCCGTGTGAGGTGCTGCCGCAGACCTGCCGCCGTATCGGGGCCGCAGCTGCGTGAAAAAAGCCTTACCAAACCGGCACTTCCAAGTCTCATCACGTTGCTGCGGGCGCCCGCGTCAAGGTACACTTTGCGGCTTGCCCCCGGGCGGAACACAGCCGCGCCGGGTCACTTCCCGCACCCATCGGCTGATTTCGAAAGGCTAAGCGAATGGCGCTCGAGCGCACCCTGTCCATCGTGAAACCCGACGGAGTGAGCGGCAACCTCATCGGCGAGGTCTATCGCCGCTTCGAGAAGGCCGGCCTGTCCATCATCGCCGCGCGCATGCGGCATCTGTCACAGGCCGAGGCCGAGGGCTTCTACGCGGTGCATCGCGAGCGCCCCTTCTTCAAGGATCTGGTGCGCTACATGACTTCAGGCCCGGTGATCGTGCAGGTCTTGGAAGGGCAGAACGCGATCGCGCGCTACCGCGAAATCATGGGCGCGACCGATCCGAAGAAGGCCGCCGCGGGCACCATTCGCGCGGATCTCGCCACGAGCATCGAGCAGAACGTGGTGCACGGCTCCGACGCACCCGACACGGCCGCACGCGAGATCGCCTACTTTTTCAGTGCCCTCGAGCTGCACCCCCGTGCCTGAGCGGGTCTGAGCCTCAGCGCCTACCGTCATGGATGCCATCGCCACCGATCGCACTAACTTGCTCGGTCTTGACCGAACGCAGCTGGAGGCGTTTGTGGCGCAGCTGGGCAGCAAGCCCTTTCGCGCGCGCCAGCTGATGAATTGGATCTACAAGCGCGGCGTCGGCTCCTTTGCACAGATGAGCGATCTTGCCAAGGAGTTTCGCGCGCGCCTGGATGAGCGCGCCGAAGTGCGGCCGCCCGAGATCGTGTCCGTGCAGACCTCCACGGACGGCACCACCAAGTGGGTGCTGAAGGCCGACGCCAACCAGGCCTTCGAGACCGTGTTCATTCCCGAGCCGGACCGCGGCACGCTCTGCATCTCCTCCCAGGTGGGCTGCGCGCTCGACTGCTCGTTCTGCGCGACCGCGCAGCAGGGCTTCAACCGCAACTTAAGTAGCGCGGAGATCGTCGGTCAGGTCTGGCTTGCCGCTCGCGAGCTTGAGCGTGCCGAGCGCGCTCACTCGGTCGCGGCGGCCCCGCCCGCTCCGTTGGGCGATGAGCGCCACGTGACCAACGTAGTGCTCATGGGCATGGGCGAGCCACTTGCGAATTTCCGCAACGTACTGCCCGCGCTGCGCGTGCTCATGGACGACTTCGGGTTCGATCTGTCGCGACGTCGCGTGACGCTCTCAACCTCGGGGCTCGTGCCGCAGATCTACAAGCTTGCCGAGGAGACCAACGTGGCACTCGCCGTGTCGTTGCACGCGCCCGACGATGCGCTGCGCAACGAGCTCGTGCCCATCAACCGCAAGCATCCGATCGCGGAACTTCTGACGGCTTGCTGGCACTACCTGGATGAGCAGAACGGCCGCAGCGTCACTTTCGAGTACGTGATGCTCGAGGGCGTCAACGATTCCCCCGCGCAGGCGCGCGCGCTGGCGCGATTGCTCAAGGGTCATCCGGCCAAGGTCAATCTCATCCCGTTCAATCCGTTTCCCGGTACGCGCTATCGGCGTTCGTCGGCGCCGGTTATCCAGCGCTTTCGTGACGAGCTGCTGCAGCGTGGCGTGCTGGCGACCGTGCGGCGCACGCGCGGTGAGGATATCGACGCGGCCTGCGGCCAACTCGCCGGACGCGTCATCGATCGCACCACGGTGCGCCTGGGTAACAAGGTCATTGGCGTTGCGGTTCAAACATGAGCAAATCAGTGAATAATCTGTGGTCCGTCCCGCTGCGGCTGTCCGTGACGGGCGCCGTTTGCGCGCTGCTACTCGCCGCCTGCGTGCACACCACGCCGCACCAGGCGCCCCCCGACCCGAAGAATGCCGCGATCGCCAATATGCAGCTGGGCAGCGCCTACCTGAACCAGGGGGATCTGCAGCTTGCCAAGGACAAGCTCGACAAGGCGGTGGCGCAGGACCCCAACAACCCTGAGGTGCACAGCGTGCGCGCGATGCTGTTCGAGCGCATGGGACAACCGGCCAAGGCCGACGCGGAATACCGCACCGCCTTGCGCCTGGCGCCGAACGATCCGAACGTGATCAACAACTACGCGGTCTACCTGTGCCAGAACGGACGCACGGACGATGGCGTGAAACACTTCATGCTGGCGGCGAAGAATGCGCTCTACCGTACCCCGGAAGCGGCCTACACGAATGCCGGCGTATGTCTGCGCGCCGCCAAGCGTGACGAGGAGGCGCGCGCGGACTTCGTGAAGGCGCTGCAGCTGCGACCGGATTTCAGCGACGCGGCGTACCAGCTCGCGGATTTGGAGTTTCAGCACGGCGAGCTCCCGCAGTCGCGCGCACTGCTGGACGCCTACCTCAATAACTTCCGCGAGACTCCGGACATACTGCTGCTTGCGGTGCGCGTGGCGCGCGCCCAGAACGACCGCGGGGCCGCCCAGCACTACGCGCGCAAGCTACAGACGGACTTCCCCGGATCCGACCAGGTGCGTGCACTGGCCGGGCTCGACCACAACCCCGGCTGAATGACATGACGAGGGAAGGTGGCGGCGTCGGCATCGGCGCGCGGCTGCGTGCCGCACGCGAGCGCAAGGGCCAGACGGTCCTGCAGGCCGCCGAGAAACTGCACGTAGACGCGCGCGTTCTCGAGGCGCTCGAAGCGGAGAACTTCGAGCCGCTGGGCGCGCACGTGTACGCGCGCGGGCACCTGCGTCGCTACGCCGAACTCGTGGGCGAGTCCCCGGCGGAGCTGCAGGAGCTTTACAGCAACACGAGCCCGCAGACGCGTCCGGACCTCACGCGCATACCCCGGGCCGAACGCGCTCCGGATTCCGCACGCTTCATGCTGCCGGCGCTGCTCGGGGTCGTCGGCCTGACGCTCGCCGGACTTCTGTGGTGGCTGCTGACGCTGCCCGGGGCGAAGCCACGCCCGCTGCCGCGCGCGGTGATCTCTGCAACCACGCTCAGCGCCGATGCGGGCACGGCCGCCGCGACGCCCGCCGCGCCCGCGCCCGGCCCGCGCGCTGCACCGCGCACGGCTGTGCTGCCCGCACCGCCCGCCT
The DNA here is from genome assembly GCA_963850955.1 of uncultured Pseudomonadota bacterium. GTDB lineage: Bacteria > Pseudomonadota > Gammaproteobacteria > Steroidobacterales > Steroidobacteraceae > 13-2-20CM-66-19. The sequence continues at coordinate 989,584 of CAWKMW010000002.1, read as the reverse complement.
CCAGCGCGGGCGGCACGGGCGCGACCCTTACCCTGAAGTTCTCCGCCGACAGCTGGGTACAGATTGCCGATGGCCGCGGCCACACGCTGCTCGATGGGCTGCAGCCGGCCGGCAGCACGCGCGCGGTCAGCGGTCCTGCGCCGCTGCGCGTGGTGCTCGGTAACGCCCCGGCCGTGGCGCTGGAAGTCAACGGCCACCCCGCATCCCTCGCTGGCCTGGTGCGCCGCCACGGGGACGCGCATGTATCGATCGATGCGAGTGGCGCGGTCTCGTCTACCGTCTCACCCTCCGCAGGCGGCAACTGACAATGGCGGGTTTCATCCAGGCCCCGCGTGGGATGAAAGATGTGCTGCCGAGCGAGATCGGCGCCTGGCAGGACTTCGAGAATTGCACCCGCGAACTGCTGACGGCGTACGGGTACGAGGAGATCCGCGTGCCGGTGGTCGAGCACACCGAACTCTTCAAGCGTGCGATCGGCGAGCACACCGACGTCGTCGGCAAGGAGATGTACACCTTCACCGACCGCGGCGGTGACAGCCTCACTCTGCGCCCGGAAGCCACCGCGGGTATTGCGCGCGCGCTGATCGCCAACGGCATGCTGCGCGGACAGCGCCACAAGCTCTGGTGCATCGGTCCGATGTTCCGCCGCGAGGCGCCGCAGGAGGATCGTTACCGGCAGTTCTGGCAGGTGGACGTGGAGGCCGTCGGCTGTCCCGGACCGGACATCGATGCGGAGCTGATTGCCTTCAGCGCGCGTCTGTGGCAGCGACTCGGGATTCCGGGGCTTAAGTTGGAGATCAACTCCCTTGGCACACCCGAGAGTCGTCGCGAGTATCGCACCCGGCTGGTCGAGTACTTCCGCGCGCATGAGTCACGCCTGGACGAAGACAGCCAGCGGCGCTTGACGACAAACCCACTGCGCATCCTGGACAGCAAGGAAGCGCAGATGCAGGAGCTGATTCGCGGCGCCCCCATGCTCACCGAGCACCTGGATGTCGAGTCGCGGGCGCACTTTGAAGCGCTGTGCGGGATGCTCGATGGGATCGGTATCGCCTACACGATCAACCCGCGCCTGGTGCGTGGCCTCGACTACTACACCCGCACCGTGTTCGAGTGGATTGGCCAGTCCGCGGGCGCACAGAATGCCGTATGCTCCGGCGGCCGCTACGACGGCCTAATCGCCCAGCTCGGCGGCGAGGCGACGCCCGCGATCGGTTTTGCCATGGGGGTGGAGCGCCTGGTGAAGCGCATGGTGGCCGCGGGCGGGATGCCGGCTGCCAAATACCCGGATGTCTACGTGCTCGTCAGCGGCACACAGTGCGCGGCGCGGGCCCTGGGAATCGTCGAGCGGCTGCGCAGCGAGCGCCCGCGGCTGCGCTTCGAGCTGAACGTCGGCGGGGGCAATTTCAAAGCACAGTTCCGCCGGGCCGACAAGAGCGGCGCGTCGCTGGCGCTGATTGTGGGCGAGGATGAGCTGGCCCGCGGCGTCGTGGCCATGAAACCTTTGCGTGAGCAGTCGGGTCAGAGCGAGTGCCCGATTGCGGACCTGGCGATCGGGGTGGATGCGGCGCTCGCGGCGCTGCGCCCGCTGCCGGATGTGCCGGCGGCATGAAGTTGGGGAGGATGTGTGGAAGATTACCTGTCTGAGAAAGAGCAGTGGGAATGGGTCAAGGCGCAGGTGCGCGAGAACGGCCCGGCGGTGATCCTGGCGATCGTGGTGGTGCTGGCAGGCCTGGCCGGCTGGCGCTGGTGGCAGCAGCATCAGGACGCCGCCCGCCTCGAGGCCGGCAGCCGCTATATGCAGATGGTGCAGGCGCTGGAGAAGGGCGACCACACCCGCGCAGTAGTGCTGCTCGGGCAGCTGGAGCGCGAGAGCCCCGGTTCCCCGTACACCGATCAGGCGAAGCTGCTGGCCGCGCGCGTCTATGTCGACGACGGCGACCTGGATAAAGCCGCATCGGAGTTGGCCGCGGTGGCCGATCATTCCAAGGACCGCGAGCTTGCCGTGGTGGCGCGGCTGCGCCTGGCGCGTGTGCAGGTGGCGCAGGGACACGCCGACGCGGCGCTCGACACTCTCAAGAGCACCGACTCCGGTGCATTCGCGGCGCGCTACCACGAGGTGCGTGGTGATGCTTACTACGCCAAGGGCGACCAGGTTGCGGCGCTCAATGAGTACCGCAGCGCCCAGGGCTCGGCCCCTTCCGCCAGCTCGCCGCTGCTGGATCTGAAGATCGCCGATCTCGCCGCCGCCGGGCCGGCCAAGTGAATAGCATGCGACAGCTGCAACGCTGGACCGGGCTCGTGGCCGTGCTCTTGCTGGTCGCCTGTTCCAAGGACACGGCCATCGATCAGCCCGCCAAGCTCACCTCCTTCGCCGCGACGCTGCGCGTGCAGCGCCTCTGGAGTGCCTCGGTGGACGACAAGAAGGCCGTGGAGCTGCGGCTCGGGCTGGGAATCGCCATCGACAACAATCGCGTCTATGCCGCGGGCCACACGGGGGATGTGGGCGCGTTCGACCTCAACAAGGGGCGCATCCAATGGCGCACGCGCCTCAAGGCGCCCCTGTCGGGCGGCACCTCAGCCGGCGCCGATCTGGTGCTGATCGGCTCGAGCGACGGGCGACTGTTCGCGCTGAACGCCGCCGATGGCAAGCTGCGCTGGAGCGTACGCATCAACGGCGAAGTGCTGGCACCGGCGGCGATCTCCGAGCGGCTGATCGTCCTGCGCACGGGGGACGGGAAGCTCCGCGGGCTGAGCCCGGCCGATGGCCATGAGCTGTGGTCCACGGAACAGCAGGTACCGCGCCTGTCCCTGCGGGGCACGGCCCGCCCCGTAATCGTGGGCAGCATAGTGCTGTGCGGCTTCGACAACGGTAAGGTCGTGGCGGTCAGCGGCAATGACGGCTCCGTGCAGTGGGAGGCGACGATCACTCCGCCGCACGGCCGCACCGAGCTTGAGCGCTTATCCGACATCGACTCGGCCGTGTTGGTTTCCGGACAGAACGTGTACGCGGTGGGATTTCAGGGGCGCGTCGCAATGCTGGCGCTCGACACCGGCCAGGGCTGGTGGGCGCACGAGCTCTCGAGCTATCGCGGCATGAGCATGGATGACGAGGCGGTTTACATATCCACCGCCGACGGTGAAGTCGTCGCGCTGCGGGCACGCACTGGGGCGGAAATCTGGCGCCAGAGCGTGCTGCTGCACCGCGGCCTCTCAGAGCCTGCGAACATCGGTGACGCCCTTGTGGTGGGCGACTTCCAGGGTTACCTGCACTGGCTCGACAAGAGCAGCGGCGCGCTCGCCGCGCGCGTCTCGACCGGCAAAGTGCGCATCAGCAACGTGCCCGTGGTGTCCGGCAACATCGTCGTCGCCGTCAACGATCGCGGCCAGATCAATGCCTACCGTGTGACTCCGTTGCACGGCGCGCCCGCGAGCACGAAGGCAACACCGGAGACCGCAGCTCCGGCACCTCCGGCACCGATGGCTCCGGCGCCGACGGCGGCGCCGACCGCTCCAGAGCCGACGACTCCGCCGCCGCCGACTCCGCCGCCGACGGAAAGCAAGTAGCGACGCGCGCGGGCGGTCGCCGCAGGCCCTGCGATGCTGCCCGTCATTGCCCTCGTCGGCCGGCCCAACGTCGGCAAGTCGACGCTCTTCAACGTCCTCACCGGCACCCGCGATGCCATCGTTGCGGATGTGCCCGGGCTGACGCGTGACCGGCAGTACGGCTACGGGCGCCTGGGACCGGTGCCCTGCATCGTCATCGATACCGGTGGACTGGTCGAGAATCCAGTCGGCATCGAGGCCCAGATGCGCGCACAGACCGAGCGCGCGGTCGCGGAGGCCGACCGTCTGGTGCTGCTCGCTGATGCGCGCGCCGGAGTGTCACCCCAAGACTACTTCGTGGCTCGCGAACTGCGCCGCTCGGGGAAGCCCGTGACCCTGGTGCTGAACAAGGCCGAGGGACTCGACGCGGATGTGGTGGCTGCGGACTTTCATGCGCTGGGATTTGGTGAGCCGCTGGCCATCTCCGCAAGCCACGGACAGGGCTGCGAGGCACTCATGGAACAGGTGCTCGCCGGCTTTGCCGCGCAGCCCGCCGAAGATGCCGACCGCGATGCGATTCGCATCGCCATCATCGGCCGGCCGAACGTCGGCAAGTCGACCCTGGTCAATCGTCTGCTGGGCGAGGAACGCGTCATCGCCAGCGAGGAGCCGGGCACGACGCGCGACAGCATCCTGGTGCCCTTCGAGCGCGACGGCCGCGCCTTTCTGCTGATCGATACCGCTGGCGTGCGCCGTCGTGCCAGGGTCGAGGGCGTCGTGGAGCGGGCGAGCGTTGCGAAGACGCTGCAGGCGATCGCCGAGGCGCACGTCGTCATCCTGGTGCTCGATGCGCACGAGGGCATCGCCGAACAGGACGCGAGCGTGCTCGGGATTGCCCTGGAGCGCGGGCGTGCCTTGATCATCGCCGTCAACAAGTGGGACGGCATCGCGCCAGAGCAGCGCGAGGAGATTCATCGTCAGCTGTCCCTGAAGCTAGACTTCGTGCCGTTTGCGCCGCTGCACTTCATCTCCGCCCGCCATGGCACCGGGGTCGGAGAACTCATGCAGTCCACCGTGCGCGCGTATGAGGCGGCGATGCGCGCGATGCCGACGCGCGAGTTGACTCGCACGCTCGAGCACGCCTTGACCGTGCACCAGCCGCCGCTCGTGCGCGGTCGGCGTATCAAGCTGCGCTACGCGCACCAGGGAGGGCGCAATCCGCCGCGCATCGTGATTCACGGCAACCAGACCACCTCCGTGCCGGACGCCTATACACGGTATCTGGCCAATGTGTTTCGTAAGACCTTCGATCTCTTTGCCACTCCGGTGTTCATCGAGTACCGCACCGATGCCAATCCGTACGCCCGCGAGCGGCGGGTGAAGCCGCGCCCCGACAAACCGCGGCGCCGCGCAGGATCGCGCAAGCGACGCTGAGCCCCGGTCACCGTGCGTTGACGGGGGTTGGTGGAGTTGGTCTTTCCAGGTTCTGCGCCCATCCACGAGCGCCGGGCGACTCGCGCTCCCGCGAGGGATAGGTCCATTCGTAAGTAATTGATTCGGGATTACTTCCCGGCCCCGGCCCGCAAAGGAGGCCCGTTCCCGGGAGGACCGATCGGCGCTGTCGTCGAGACTGCGGGCGCTGCGTGATTTGGAGTATGCTTTTCTAAAGCGCTTCGAGCCCGGAGCACGAGCGATGCGGCTCAGGGCAAAAAACAATCAGGGAGCCCACGATAATCAGGGAGCCCACGATGAAGAAGCTCACGAAGTCGTACCGTGTCGTTGGCGGCATCACGGGGATGCTGCTCCTCGGGACCAGCGGCGCCGCCCTCGCCGACGCGCCCGGCGCGGCACCCGCGGGCGGTCAAAGTGGGCCCTCACTGGGCACGCTTGAGTACGGCACCGACGTCTTTTATCCGCAAGGCTGCGCGCACAACGGCACGACGGTCGTCTGCACGTTCGTGTTCGTGCACCAGGCAGAGACCGCGGGCATCCGCGCGGGCATCGCGGGCTCGGAACTCACCGGCATCCAGTTCGTCGACGACGGCCACGTGCCGCACAACCCTAACAACGCCTATTTCGTCGATCGCTACGGCGCACGTCAGCACGTGCTGGTCGTGAACCGTGCCGATCAGGGCACGATGATGGTTGAGTTCCCGCTCATCGACGCGCGGGTTACGAGCGGCGAGTTCCATCTCGGCACCCAGGTGATCGGCGGCATACCGGTGGCACAGGGCGGCGCGGGCCCAGCGCCCGGAGCCCCGAACGCGCTGGCCGCAGGCGGTGCTCAGGCGGCCGCGCCCGCAGCCAACGCCAACCAGCAAGGTGCTGCGGCGGCGCAGAATGGCTGCAACACACCGCAGCTCGCGCAAACCGCCGGGTGCAAGCTCAGCGCGAAGATTCACCAGGCCGAGGCGAGCACGAGCAACACGGCAACTTCCGTGGCCGCACCCGTCAGTGCCGTGACCGACGCGGCCAAACAACTGGGCAGCTTATTCGGCGTAAAGAGTGCACCGCCAGCGCCTGCCGCCACGCCCGCGCCGCAACCGGCACAGTCGCAGTAGGCCTTTGGGACGCTCAGCCGGCGGCATGGGCAATGCCGCCGCTATCCACGGGGGTCGTCTCAGGGCCTTCTTGCGTACGCGGCGTCGAATGCGCTTCTGAGCGGCGGGGAGATGTCGCCTAGGCCGTCGATGACCTGCTTGGCCCAATCGAAATACTCCCGTCGTCTTTCTAAGGACCAACCCGCCGGCGGCGCATCGGCGACGTCGCGGATGTTCGCGATCTTGTCGGCCAGTTTGACCAGCTTGGCGCGCTCGCTGATGTGCGCGGCGTGCTCGACCTGCAGCTGCTTGCGCTGCGCCTTGGGCAACGACTTATCGTCGCTCACCTCCACGACAACGCTGGTGATCTCCGTGCCGAACAGCGCCTGCAGTTCTTCGGGCGTCGTTTCCGTATCTTCAAGTGTGTCGTGCAGCAACGCGGCGGCGATGACCACTGCATCCAAGATGCCGCCTTCATTGGCCAGGATGTTCGCCAGCGCGATCGGGTGATTGATGTACGGCGAGGCGGCTGCGTCCTTGCGGCGCTGGTCCCGATGCTTGTGGGCGGCGAAGGCTGCCGCCCTGAGGATCGTCTGGAGTGTAGGCATGCCCATGATTCGCTTCAATACATCCGCCTCATCACCGTAGCCGGCCGCCACGGCCGCAGTTGCCGGATGGTGCTCATAGCAGGATTGATAGGTGTAGCCGGCGCAGCAACGTTCGCTAGCCCGCTTCCTCCCACCGCCGGCAGACTGCAACAATAGGATCAGTGGCGCCGATGAACCAAGAAACTGACTTCATGCCTGCGATGATACCGAACGCCCGGCGCGCTGGGGCTCCGGGCGCATCAGACGATCCGCGTTCTGGCTGCCGCTTGTCATTCCACTTTCAAAGGAGAGGCGATGAGCGGTGCGTTAGATAAACTCCCCGCGGCGACGTCCTGGCACCAGCGGCTGCTGCGATTTTCCATCGTCCGACTCGTCGCCGCCCTGCTGGCAATCGCCATTCCATTTGCGGCTCTCGCGGTTCCCATCAATCTATACGTCTCGGACAAGTCCCTGAAGAAGGCTGGGGCACTGCTGCTCACGGCCGTTGTCCTGAGCGCCTACAGCGCCTATGTGCGCCTCATCGAGAAGCGCTCCGTCACCGAGTTGTCGGCACCCCATGCGCTGCGCGAACTGGGCGCGGGCGTGCTGCTCGGAGCGCTGCTCTTGGCGCTCACGGTCGGAGTACTCGCCGCGCTGGGCGTCTACCAGGTGACCGGCAACAATGGATGGCTGGCCATGCTCGCAACGGTGCCCGGATTCATCCTGGCCGCGGTGTTGGAAGAGGTGGTCATGCGTGGGGTCGTGTTCCGGATACTGGAGCAATCCCTGGGAAGCTGGCTTGCCGTTGCGCTTTCCGCGGTGATCTTCGGCGCCCTGCATCTGCTCAATCACGGTGCGACGCTGCTCAACGCGGGCGCCGTGATGCTAGAGGCAGGCATACTGCTCGCCGCAGCTTACATGCTCACCCGACGTCTGTGGCTCTGCATGGGCATCCATTTCGCTTGGAACTTTACGCAAGGCGGAATTTTCTCCGCCGCGGTGTCCGGCGGAACGACGCGGGGACTGCTGCGCGCGAAGCTCGTCGGCGCCGAATGGCTGACCGGCGGGGCCTTTGGCGTGGAAGCATCAGCGGTCGCGGTGGTGGTCTGCCTTTCCGCGGCCGTGCTGCTGCTCATGGCGGCCAAGCGAAGGGGCAACGTGCTGCCCCCCTTTTGGTCGGCGCGCTCAGCGGCACGACACGTCGCCACAAGCGCCGCTACGCCAACCTAAACCGCAGCGAGCCGAGCTTTTCGATCGTGCTCACGATTTCGTCGCCGGCCTTCAGCCATACCTGCTTATCTTTGGGGTAGCCGAGAATGACACCCTGCGGTGTCCCCGACCAGATGATGTCACCGGGTTCAAGTGTCCACATCGTAGTGATGTAGGCGATAAGCTTTTGCGGGTTGAAGATCATGAAGCTGGTATTGGAGGATTGGCGTTCCTCGCCATTCACATGAGTCTCGATCTTCAGGTTGTTGGGGTCGCCCACCAGGTCCGCCGCCACAAAATAAGGCCCGATTGGGCCGAAATTATCGAGCGTCTTGCCGATCATCCATTGAGCGCTCGGAGTTTCTAACTGCAGATCGCGTGCGGAAAAGTCGTGCGCAGTGCAATAGCCCGCGACATAGCTCAGCGCGTCGGTTTCAGACACGCGGCGAGCTCTCTTGCCGATGACAATTAGCAGCTCGGTCTCGTAGTCGAACTTGTAGGCAACGTCCCTGGGCGGTAGCTCGATCGTGCAATTGTGCGCCGCGAGCGCGTTGTTGTACTTGTTGAACAGGATCGGCACGCTCGGGAGCTTCATGTCGGTTTCCTGAACATGCGCTCGGTAGTTCAACCCAATACACACGATCTTGCCGGGATTGCTGAACAGTCTGCCGAAGGTGATGGACGATTCCTTCAGCATGGCCGCCTTCGCCTTGCGCGAGGTTTGCGCGACAGCGATAAGCTTGTTGAGTCCGCTGGCGTTACCTTCCTTGAGCAATTCCACGAGTGTCAGCGGGGCTGCAACGCCGAGCAATTGCCGCGCGTTGCGCACGTCGATGACCGCATCGTTATCTAGCTTGACCCCGAGAGTTTCCGATCCATCGGCATTGCGTATGGATAGCAGCGTAACGTTGGTCGGCATTTCGTGAGGGCCAGCGTACTTTTCGGCCCTCGCATGGCTTTGGATCGGGGCGGCTGCCCTGGATGCGCTCGCCATACCGACCGTCATTGCGCCGGTCGTCTTCAGAAAGCTTCGCCTGGAAGTCACGTGCGTCTACGTCCGCGCGCCCATCTGGCGAAAAGCCGTTCGATCATGTCTCACCTCGGATGGCGGGCGCCCGAGCAAGCGCCGAAAGGTCCGATTCATGTGGCTCTGGTCGCAAAAGCCCGCCTCATGCGCGATGTATGCGTACGCGTGATGGGTCTCGCGCAGTGCGCGCGCCGCGTACTCGACGCGGAATCGGGCGGCGGTTTCCCTCAGTCCTTCCCCGGTTGCCTCCCGATATGCGGTCCCGAGCCAGGACGGGTGGCGTCGTAGCTCCCGGGCCAGATCGGTGACTGCCAGTGTCGTGTCACTGCGCAGCTGTCGATGAATCACATGGACCCAACTCGGAGCCTCGCGCACGGCCTGGCGGTTGGCGCTTTGTACGAAGCGTCGCAGTGCTGCGCGAAAGCGCTCTTCGTGCGCTTCCGATACGCACAGGCGCGCCAAGCTGCGTGCCTCAGCACCAACGTGTCCACCGAGCCATCGCGAGACAGGCCTCGCAGGCATCAGCGCGCTTCCCAGCCAAGCAGGGTCGAACTCAATCTCGATCTGCTCAAAACCTGAGGCCCCAATGACATTGCGGTGTGCGGCCCGCGCCTGATAGAGAATGGCCGAGGGACCCGCAATTAGGGTCTCACCAAGTTCCGTCTCGTTGAGGTAGCAGCCCAGTATGAAGATCGACAGTACGGGCCAATCATGAGCATGCTCCGGAACGCGGGCACCGCTTCGGTCAATCACGCTTCGAATATTGGCTCCACTGAACCGTCGCAGCATCCGCCCGTCCGTCCTGCATCGATCAGGTCATTAATTATAGTCTTCGACGAGCTCAACCGACCAAGTTCCATGCCGTAGGGCTCCCACCTTGAATTGGTCCAATACGGGGGTGGGGAGGGGGCTCTAGTCTCAGGCTAATAGCGGTGCCACGGTGTTCAGATGCTTCCGATGACTGCCACATCACGCGTAAGGATTGACGGTGAACGATCAGTCCGCTCGAGCAGCGTTGCGATTTTCGCCACCGTTATAGCCGGCCTCTACATTGCCCTGGCGGTCCCAGTCGTGCGCGCCTCGGAACCGATGGACTGCCACATCGGCGCGTATCGCTTATCCGGTGGTGTAATTGTCGATATCGCACCATCGGAGGGCAATACGCTACGGTGGCGTCGGTTTGATGGCACGACCGGCGCGTTGACGGAGAAAGGGGGCGGCCTATGGACCAGTTCCTATGGTTGGACCGGACGACCCGACAATAAGTCCGTCCGATTTTCGACGTGTGAGGCGGGCCGTATAAATTTTGATGGGGAAGAGGGGCAACGCATCAAGTTCGATGAGACGGACACGGCATTTACGAGCCATGGGGCGAAGCTTGCTGGGCGGCTCATCTTGCCGAAAGGCACAGCTGTCGTTCCGATCGTCGTATTAGTGCACGGTGCCGAGCACGACTCGGCGCGACGGTTCAACGCGCTGCAGAGGATGCTGCCGGCCGAGGAGGTTGGTGCATTTGTGTTTGACAAGCGCGGGACGGGGGATTCCCAAGGCAGCTACAGTCAGGACTTCCAGCTGCTTGCCGACGATGCGGCGGCGGCGATGCGCGAAGCCAAGCGCCTTTCCGGACGACGCGCGGGCCGGATCGGCTATCAGGGCGGAAGCCAAGGTGGATGGGTGGCGCCGCTTGCGGCCAATCGCGCGCATGCGGATTTCGTCATCGTTTGCTTCGGTCTCGCGGTCAGTGTGATCGACGAGGACCAAGAGGAAGTGGAAATTGAAATGCGCGAGAAAGGTCATTCATCGTCGGAAATCACGAGCGCGCTCGAGGTCGCGCGCGCCGCCGAAAACATCTTTGCGAGCGGGTTTACTGAAGGCTTCGGGGAATTTGATGCCGCGCGGGCGAAGTACAAGGAGGCGCCGTGGTTCAAGGACCTGCATGGCAACTACACGTATTTCTTCCTGCCTTATTCGGAATCACAGCTAAGGCAGATGGGCGCTAAATTCCAGTGGGGCACGCCGTTTCACTACGATCCAATGCCAACGCTGCGCTCGGACACGACGCCGCAGCTGTGGATACTGGGTGGGGAGGACTATGAAGCCCCGAGCGCAGAGACGAGTCGTCGCATTAGGTCGCTGATCGCCGCAGGCCTGCCGTTCACGCTGGCGGTATATCCTCAGGCGGAACACGGGATGACGCTGTTTGAAATCGCAGCAGACAGTGGGGAGCGGCTGTCCACCCGCTACGCGCCCGGATATTTTGCGATGATTCGGGACTTCGCCCGCGACGGGGAACTGAAGGGCGTCTACGGTGATGCCGAAATAGCGAGGTCAACGGGCGGCGCACGCTGAGCGCTACTTCCTACCGCGCGCTACGTGTCACTCCCACTCGATTGTCGCTGGTGGCTTGCCGGAGATGTCGTAGACCACACGTGAGATCCCGCGGACCTCGTTTACGATGCGCCGTGAGACGTGATCCAGAAATTCATACGGCAGGCGTGCCCATTGAGCCGTCATGAAATCAATCGTTTCTACCGCGCGCAGAGCGATGACATAGTCGTAGCGGCGCCCGTCGCCCATGACACCGACCGAGCGCACGGGCAGAAAGACGGCAAACGCCTGGCTCGTGCGATCGTACAGGTCGTGCTTGCGCAGCTCATCGATATAGATGGCATCCGCGTCGCGTAAGAGGTCTGCATACTCCTTGCGCACTTCGCCAAGGATCCGCACCCCCAGTCCCGGACCCGGGAAGGGGTGGCGGTAGACCATCGCGCGCGGCAGCCCGAGTTCTACGCCCAACTGGCGCACTTCATCCTTGAACAGCTCGCGCAGCGGCTCGACGAGGTTCAGGTTCATCTTCTCGGGCAAGCCGCCGACGTTGTGATGCGACTTGATCACGTGGGCCTTGCCGGTACGCGCGCCCGCCGATTCGATCACGTCCGGGTAGATCGTGCCCTGGGCGAGGAACTGGACACCGCTGAGCTTGTGGGCTTCTTCGTCGAACACCTCGATGAAGGTTCGGCCGATGATCTTGCGCTTGGCTTCCGGATCGGTGACGCCCGCGAGCGCTGCGAGAAAACGCGCCTCAGCATCGACGCGGATGACGCGCACTCCCAAGTGCTGCGCGAACGTGTCCATGACCTGATCGCCCTCGCCCTGGCGCAGCAGTCCGTGATCGACGAACACGCACACCAGTTGCTCGCCGAGGGCGCGGTGCAGGAGCGCGGCGACCACGGAGGAGTCGACGCCACCGGAGAGCCCGAGCAGCACCTTGCCCTGGCCGACCTGGGCGCGCACGCGCGCAATGGCATCTTCGATGATGTTGCCGACGCTCCAGAGTGCATCGCTGCCGGCGATCTCGCGTACGAAGCGCTCGAGCAGCCGCGCCCCTTGCGGTGTATGGGTCACTTCCGGATGAAACTGCACCCCGTAGAAGCGCCGCCGCTCATCGCTCATCGCCGCATAGGGAATCGTGCCCGTCGCCGCGCTTGGGACGAAGCCTGGCGGCAGTGTCGCGACGCGATCGCCATGACTCATCCACACGTCCAGCACGGCATCGCCGGCGGCGTTGCGGCGGTCCGCGAGCTCATCGAGGAGCCGCGATGCGCCGGTGACGGTCACTTCCGCGTACCCGAACTCACGCTCGCTCGAGGGCGTGACGCGCCCGCCCAACTGCTGCGCCATGGTCTGCATGCCATAGCAGATGCCGAGCACGGGGACGCCGAGCTCGAACACCGCCTGCGGCGCGCGGGGCGGGCCTTCGGCAGTGACGGATTCCGGGCCGCCGGAGAGGATCACCCCGCGCGGCCTGAAGGCGCGCACCTCGGCCTCGCTGAGGTCCCAGGGGCGGATCTCGCAATAGACGCCCAGTTCGCGCACGCGGCGCGCAATGAGCTGGGTGTATTGCGCCCCGAAATCGAGGATCAGAATGCGGTGCGCATGGATGTCCGGGCGCGTGCTCGCCTTGGGAAGGCTCTTATCGGCAGGTCGTGGAACGCTCGCCATGGAGAGGATTTCTAGGACACCCGATAGTTGGGCGCCTCCTTGGTGATGGTGACGTCATGCACGTGACTCTCGCGCACGCCGGCGGTGGTGATGCGCACGAACACGGGCTTGGTGCGCAGATCGGTAATGTTGCGGCTGCCGGTGTAACCCATGGCGGCGCGCAGCCCGCCGGAGAGCTGGTGCAGGATCGTGACCACGCTGCCCTTGTAAGGCACGCGCCCCTCCACGCCCTCGGGCACGAGCTTCTCAAGCTCGGAGGCGGCGTCCTGAAAGTAACGGTCGGCCGAACCGTGCCGCTCGCCCATGGCGCCGAGTGAACCCATGCCGCGGTAAGACTTGTAGGAGGCGCCCTGGTAGAGCTCCACCTCACCGGGGGACTCCTCGGTGCCGGCAAATAGGCCGCCAATCATGACAGCGTGCGCGCCGGCGGCCAGCGCCTTGGCGATGTCGCCCGAGTAGCGAATGCCGCCGTCGGAGATGACCGGTATCTCGGTGCCCTGCAGCGCCTCGGCAACGTTGGCGACCGCGGAGATCTGGGGTACGCCGACGCCGGCGACGATGCGCGTGGTGCAGATCGAGCCGGGGCCGATGCCGACCTTGACCGCGTCCGCGCCGGCGTCCACGAGCACGCGTGCCGCCTCCGGGGTCGCGATGTTGCCGGCGATGACCTGGGCGTCGGCCCACTTGGCCTTGATGCGCCTCACGGTGTCGATCACACCCTTGGAATGCCCGTGGGCGGTATCTACCACCACAAGATCAACCCCCGCCTCGCGCAGCGCGGCAACGCGCTCGAGCGTGTCGGGGGTCGTGCCCACGGCCGCCCCGACGCGCAACCGTCCGGTATCGTCCTTGCAGGCACGCGGGAATTCCGTCGCCTTCTGGAAGTCCTTCACCGTGATCATGCCGACCAGATCCCCGCCGCGGTTCACGACGAGCAGCTTTTCGATACGGTGCTGGTGCAGCAGCGCGAGCACCTCATCCTTGGGAGCATCCTCGCGCACGGTAACGAGGCGCGCTTCCGGGGTCATCACGGCGGAGACGGGGGCCTCGAGCTTGTCCTCGAAGCGCAGGTCGCGATGCGTGACGATGCCGACCGCGCGTTTACCGACGACCACCGGGACGCCCGAGATGCCGCGCGCGCGGGTGAGGTCGAGCACCTCGCGGATACTCATGTTGGGGGGGACGGTGATCGGGTCGCGGATCACACCGCTTTCGAACTTCTTCACCCGCCCGACCTCGCGGGCCTGGGCCTCGATCGTCATGCTCTTGTGGATGATGCCGATGCCGCCTTCCTGGGCGATGGTGATGGCGAGGCGCGCCTCGGTGACCGTGTCCATGGCGGCAGACACCAGAGGTACGTTCAGGCGAATTCGGCGCGTGACCTGGGTGGAGAGATCGACCTCGCCTGGCAGAATTTCCGAGTAGGCCGGAACCAGGAGGACGTCATCGAAGGTGAGAGCTTCTTCGAGGATGCGCATGCGCAATTATATGCGCCCGGGCCGCCGTGGTAAACCTCGTGCTAAGGTGCCTTATGCCCGCAATTCCTGATATTCCCGCGCCGGCGAAAGCGCCGCGCGAGGTCTACAGCGTTACCCGCCTCACCCGGGAAGTACGGGCGCTGCTGGATCGGAGCCTGGGCGTCATCTGGGTGGAAGGGGAGCTGTCGAACTTCTCCCAACCGGCCTCGGGGCACTGGTATTTCTCGCTGAAGGATCGGGACGCGCAACTGCGCTGTGCCATGTTCCGCATGAAGAACGTGCTGGTCGGCTTCACGCCCCGCGCCGGCAGCCAGGTGCTAGTGCGCGGTCGCATCAGCGTCTATGAGGCGCGCGGGGAGTACCAGCTGATCGCGGAACACCTCGAGGAGGCCGGCGTCGGCGCGCTCAAGCGCGAGTTCGAGCGCCTGAAGAGCCAACTTGCCGCCGAGGGGCTCTTTGCCCTCGAGCGCAAGCGCGCGCTGCCGCGCTTCCCGCGTCGCATCGGGGTCGTCACCTCCCCGAGCGGAGCGGCGCTGCGCGACATCCTGCACGTCCTGCAGCGGCGCTATCCGCCCGCGGCGGTGCTCATCTACCCAACACCGGTGCAGGGGGCCGCGGCGGTGCCCGCCTTGGTGCAGGCACTCGCACTGGCCTCCGCGCGCGCCGAATGTGACGTGCTGATCCTCGCCCGCGGCGGGGGCTCGCTGGAAGATCTGTGGGCCTTCAACGATGAACGCCTGGCGCGGGCCATTCACGCCTGTGTACTGCCGGTGGTCTGTGGCGTGGGTCACGAGGTGGATTTCACGATCGCCGACTTCGTGGCCGATGCGCGCGCCCCGACCCCTTCGGCCGCCGCCGAACTTGTGGCACCCGATAGCAGCGCGTGTCTTGAGGCGCTCGCGCGCAGCGCGCGCCGGCTCGCCGGGGGGATGCGGCGCGAGCTGCGGGTCAGCGCGACGCGCCTTGAGGCGACGGAGCTGCGGCTGAAGCTGGCGCACCCCGGCGTGCGCCTGACGCAGCAGATGCAGCGCCTGGACGATCTCGTGCAGCGCCTCACCGGAGCTGCGCGCACGTGCGTGCATCGCGAGTGGATCCGCCTCGGAGAGGCGCACACGCGCCTGGAGCGCGCCTCTCCGGTGCACCTGCTGCGCGACTACCGCGCGCGCCAGGAGCGGCTACTGGCGCGGCTCACGCACGCCACCGATGCTGACCTGTCGCGCCTGGCGCACCGTCTGGCGCTCGCGCAGCGCGCACTGCACACGGTGAGTCCGCTCGCGACCTTGAGCCGCGGTTTCGCCATCGTCACGGGCGCAGACGGTGTCGTAGTCAGCGCAGCCGGCTCGGTCGCCATCGGCGAGTCCGTCGAAGCGCGACTTGCGCACGGCAGCCTCACGGCGCGCGTTACGGGGAGGAAGGAATGAGGGACTTCCTTAGGCGCTGCACGCCTGCGCTGCTGCTGCTCGTGGTGGGCGCGCTATTCGGCAGTGCGGCGGCAGAGGAGGGATCACCGCCGCTGCCGCAGGCGGAGCTCGTGCCCGGCGGCGTCGCGCTGTTGGCTATCGAGGCCCCGCCCGGCAAGTCCCCGGTGGTCACGTTCGAGGAGCGGCGCGTGCTCGTGCTGCGCGTGGAGCAGCACTGGCTCGCCGTCGTCGGTATTCCGCTTTCGCAGGCTCCCGGTCCTGCCGTCCTTCGGGTCGCAGATGGCACGGCGCAGGGCAGCGCGATCGGTTTCGAGGTGACCGACAAGCAATACACCGTACAACGCTTGACCGTAGCGCCGCGCCAGGTGGACCTCTCGGCGAAGGATCTGGCGCGCGTGCAGCGCGAGCAGCCGCGCATCCGTAAGGCCGTGGCTACCTATTCGGAGCCTACCCCGGCGACGCTGCAGCTGCTGCAGCCGGTGCCCGGGATCCGCTCGAGCTCCTATGGTTCGCGGCGCGTCTTCAACAACGAGCCGCGTAATCCACACACCGGCATGGACATCGCCGTCGCGACCGGCACGCCCATACAGGCGGCGGCCGACGCGCGCGTGGTGGACACCGGCGGCTACTTCTTCAACGGCAACACCGTCATCCTCGATCACGGCGGCGGGCTCATCACGATGTACTGCCATCTCAGCGAGATCGACGTGCATCCCGGACAGCAGGTGAGGGCCGGGGCGGTGATCGGCAAGGTGGGCGCCACCGGACGAGTGACGGGGCCACACCTGCACTTCGGCGTCGCGCTCAATGGCGATTTCGTCGATCCGGCGCTGTTTCTGCCGCCGGCTGCGGCCGCGCCCGAGGATGCCCATGGCGGATCAGGCTGAAGGCGGCCGCGACGTCAGCTTCATGCGCGCCGCGCTCGCTCATGCGGCCGCGGCGGGGGCGCGCGGCGAGGTGCCTGTGGGGGCGGTGCTGGTACGCGATGAGAAGATCATCGCCGGCGCCGGCAACAGTCCGATCGGCTCGCACGATCCGACGGCGCACGCGGAAGTGCAGGTGCTGCGCGCGGCCGGTACTGCGCTGCGCACTTACCGGCTGACCGACACGACGCTTTATGTGACGCTCGAGCCGTGCATCATGTGTGCCGCCGCACTCGTGCACGCGCGCGTGCGACGGGTGGTGTTTGGCGCGTGGGATCCACGCGCCGGGGGCGCCGGCAGTGTCACCGATGTGTTCGCGCTGCCCGGACTTAATCACCGGGTGGACGTGTTCGGGGGGGTGCTGATGGCGGAGTGCGGTCAGCTGCTGCAGGATTTCTTCGCGCAGCGGCGTAGCTGAGGGCCGTCGCGCTACTTGGCCGGCGGCGGCGGATGCGCGGGCGTCGCGGGCGCCACCTGAATCGTGACCGGGACGACCGCCGGTGCGGCCGCGCCGGCCGGGGCTGCCTCCGCCGCTGGCGGCGCGGGCGTAACCACCGTTGCGCGCGCCTCACCCGGCTGCCACTCGAGCAGCGTCAGGTAACGCTGGATGCGATCCACGAACTGCACCGGCTCCCAGCCGCGCGCGTAGCCGCGCTTGGCCTGCTCGTACCAGCGCTCCTGGGCGAGCAACGGCAACACTGCGCGCACGTCCGCCCAGGAGTCCGGGTTCTTGCCGCGCGCCTGCGCGATGATGCGCGCGTCTTCAAGGTGACCGAAGCCCACGTTGTAGGCGGCGACCGTGAGCCAGGTGCGGTCTGGCTCAGCAATGCGATCCGGGATCATCTCGCGCACCTGGGCAAGATAGCGCGCGCCGGCGGCGATGCTCTGCTCCGGATCGGTGCGATCCTTGATGCCCATGGCGCGTGCGGTGTCGCTGGTCAGCATCATGACACCGACCGCGCCCTCCTCAGATGCGGCGCGCGCCTCCCACTTCGACTCCTGATAGCCCACCGCTGCCAGCAGTCGCCAGTCAATCCCCGACTGCGTCGCCGCTTCCTCGAACCAGCTGCGAAACTGCGGCAGCCGGTCACCGACGTGGGCCTGAAACTCACGCGACTCCTCGTACGCGAACGGGCGCGTATCCCCCGAGGACTCCTGCACCATCTGCGGCAGGCGCCCGGAAGCGGCCAGCTGGTGAAAGAACGTGTTGACACTCGCCAGCAGTCCCGGCGCGTCGTGGCGCACCAGCCACTGCGCCGGCCGCTGCTCGGGCAGGGCGAAACCGACCAGCACGTTCGGATACAGGTGATGGGCAAAGGAGAACTCGCGCTCATCCGTGATGGCGTACTGCGCCTCGCCCGTCTCGACGTCCTCGACCGGGTCGGCCACGCTCGGCGCGGTTTCCTCCCATTTCAGCGTCGGTGCCACCGTGCTCTTCAGGCGCTGCAGGATGCGCTCCTGCGGGCTGCCGGCGCGCACGGCGAGTGTGGCGGACTCCAACTGCAGCGTATCGCGCGGCTTGACGCCCGTGCGGTGATACACCACCAGCTGCGGGATGAGGGTGTAGGGTTGCGCAGCATCGGCCACCCGGCTCCATTCGGGCGTGTTGGTGAGGGAAGCCGCGGCGATGTCGGCGCGCCCGGAGGCCAGCTCGGCCTGCAGGGCGCGTTCGTTGGCGACCGGGTACATGTGCAGCTTCACGCCAAGATAGGCGGCGTAGGCGGTGGCGAGGTCAAATTCCAGCCCCTCGGTGCCTTGCGCGCCGAAGTAGTAGCAGGTGGGCAGATTGAGCGTGACCACGCGCACTTCGCCGCGCGCGCGGATCTCGGTCACCGCGCTTTTCTCGAAGATTTCCGCGGGCCGGAATTTCCCACAGGCGCCAAGGCCGGCGAGCAGAATCAGCACTGCGGCGAGAGCAACTGCGCGCACGAACCTCCCCTCACCGCCTGGGCTTTCCGCTAGAATACCAGCCCCCGCTGGGCTTACAGGGCAGCCGGAGAGGTACCGAAGCGGTCATAACGGCGCCGACTCGAAATCGGATGGTCGGGTAAATCCGGCACGTGGGTTCGAATCCCACCCTCTCCGCCATGAATCCGGCGCGGCCCTTCTTAGGTGACCGGCTTTCTCAATACCTCGCGATACATGGCGGCGAACGCCTCCACGAATGTGTGCGGCAGATGATCCGCCGGCATTTCGATGAGATTGCGGTAGAAGGTCGTAAATAGTTCCCAGTACTGCGCCTTGTCGGCGGTGCGCGCCTTGCCGCGGCGCGCCGCGCGCTCGAAGCGCGCCTCGAGCTCGGCCGGATCCAGGCGATCGAGAAACTCGACGAACGCGGCCCGCGTGGCCTGGGCGGTGGCCTGCTCGTGCACCTTGGCTTCGCCGACCATCTCGCGCAGCCACTGCACCGAGTCTAAGCGCCGTCCCTCATGGCTCACGAACAGTGCAACGAGCAAATCCTCGACCCTGAGGTTGGCGAGCGAGGGACGCGGATCATCCTCGTCCGGCGCGGCCAGCTCGATGCGGTAGCGGTTGCGAGTCTCGGCCCGTGTGCGCTCGAGCTCCTTGAATCCGACAAACGTCTCGCGAAACAGCCGCCCGGCCAGATGCAGCAGACGCCCATGTGCATCCGCCGGCAGACTCTCCGCGGCGATGCCGGCGCCCCGACAGAACGCGTCCAGGCCCGAGCGCAGATCCTCAAGCGCCACGGTGCTGCTGCCGTTCTTCGGTTCGCGGGCCACCGCTTCCGCCAGGCGGGCCATGCGCTGCGAGATCGATTCAGGGCTCACGCTCTCGCCCAGGGGCTCGATCGCCTGCGGCGGTGGCGCCGGCTCGGCTGCGTACGGGTGCAGCGGCGGCAACGGGTCAAGCGTGCGCGCCAGCGCCCGCACCTTGCCCGAGTCCACGCTCTGGCCGTAGGCGTTGACGGGCAACACCGGCCCGGACTCCTCCGAGGGCAGCAGCAGGTCCGCGAGGTTGATCGGTGCGCCGATGTCGCGCTCCGCCCCGCGTTTTAAGGGGCGCAGCACCTGGATGCTCGTGGGCACGGCGGCTATCGGCTCCTCCTCAGGGGCGGCGCGCACGTCCACCGCGGCCACGATGTGGTACTCGCCGATGCGCAGCATGTCGCCATTGGCGAGGCGGTAGCCGCTGGAGCCGCGCTTGGCGAGGGGCTCCATCTCGTCATTCACGTACACCCCGTTGGTGCTGACGTCCTGCAGATAGAAGTGACCCTCGCGGAACTGCACGCGCGCGTGATGGGCCGAGACATAGCGCGAGGGGTCCGGCAGCACCCAGTCGTTGTCCGCCGAGCGTCCGATCGTGCCGCCCTCGACCGAGAACACGGCAGTGCTGCGCTCGGCCAGTGAGCGGCGCTGGTCGCTGACGATTTTCAGCCTGAGCATGGTTCCCCGACTCAAGAGCAATCCGTCCGTTGGCAAGTGCTGGACCGGTCCCCGTGCGGACGCGCCAGCGTCCCTGGCACGCCCGGACATATAATGGCCAGCCTTAACGCTAGCAGTGAGATCGCGCCGAGCCATGGCAACCAGTCACATTTTCCGCATTATGTTCGTGAATCAAGGCAAGGTTTACGAGGTGTACGCCCGCAAGGTTAACCATGGGGAGTTGTTCGGTTTCATCGAGGTCGAGGAACTGGTGTTCGGCGAGCGTTCCTCGGTCGTGCTGGATCCTTCCGAGGAGCGCATCAAGGGCGAATTTGCCGGCGTCAAGCGCACCTTCCTGCCCATGCATTCGATCCTGCGCATCGACGAGGTGAAGAAGCATGGGGTGAGCAAGATCACCGCGTTGGAGAGCGGCGCCAACGTCACGCAGTTTCCCATGCCCTTGTACTCGGTGCCGCCGAGCGAGAAGAAGTGAGGCGGCGGTAATGCTCGTATTACCCGGGCCGCCGGCGCTGTCCGCTTTTCGCATCGCGAAGCTGCTTGAGCGGCTGCGGGTTTTGGAACCGGCCGTGCAAGAACTGCACGCGCGCTTCGTGCACTTCGCTGATCTTGTGCAACCGCTGAGCCCGGTGCAGCGCGGCGTGCTTGAGGAATTGCTCACCTATGGTCCGAGCCTGCCGCAGGCGGCGGCGGAGGTGCGCGGCCAGAGCATACTCATCGTGCCGCGCGCCGGCACGATCTCACCCTGGTCGAGCAAGGCCACCGACATCGCGCACGTGTGCGGAGTGACGACGCTGCGGCGCATCGAGCGCGGCGTCGAGTATCGGGTACGCGCGGCGCACGCGCTCGAGCCGGCGGTGCTCATGCGGCTCGCGCCGGTACTGTGCGACCGGATGACCGAGATGGCGCTGTTCGACGCAGGAGCTGCGGCGTGCCTTTTCGCGCAGACGCAGCCGCAACCGCTGCGCACCGTGCCGCTGGCCGGCGGCCGCGCCGCACTCGCCGCGGCCGACCGCGAGCTCGGGCTCGCGCTCTCAGCGGAGGAGATGGATTATCTGCTTGAGAGTTTTCAGCGCCTGGGGCGTGATCCGACCGACGTCGAGCTCATGATGTTCGCGCAAGCTAATTCCGAGCACTGTCGTCACAAGATCTTCAATGCGAGCTGGATCATCGACGGCCAGCGACGTGCCGAGACCTTGTTCGGCATGATCAAACACACCTATGCGCGTCACCCCGCCGGCGTGCTGTCCGCGTACCGTGACAACGCCGCAGTGATGGCCGGCGCCCCGGGTGTGCGCTACTTCCCCGATCCGCTCACCGGCATCTACCGCGCCAGCCATGAGCCGATCGACATTCTCATGAAGGTCGAGACGCACAATCATCCGACCGCCATCTCGCCCTTTCCGGGCGCGGCCACCGGCGCGGGCGGAGAGATCCGCGATGAGGGCGCCACCGGGCGGGGCGCGAAACCCAAGGCGGGGCTCACGGGCTTCTCGGTCTCTAACCTGAATATCCCCGGCTACGTGCGCCCGTGGGAGCGCCCGTTCGGTGCCCCGGACCGCATCGCTTCCGCGCTCGAGATCATGATCGAAGGTCCGATCGGGGCTGCCTCCTTCAACAACGAGTTTGGACGCCCGGCGATCTGCGGCTACTTCCGCACCTTCGAACAACAGGCGGCCGGCGATCCGCCGCAGCGCGTGCGCGGCTATCACAAGCCCATCATGATTGCCGGCGGCCTCGGCAACGTGCGCCGCCCGCACGTGCACAAGCCCGAAGTGCCACTCGGCGCGCAGCTCATCGTGCTCGGCGGGCCGGCGATGCTCATCGGCCTGGGCGGCGGTGCGGCCTCCTCGGTGGGCAGCGGCCGCTCGAGCGCGGATCTGGACTTCGCCTCCGTGCAGCGCGGCAACCCCGAGATGCAGCGGCGCGCGCAGGAGGTGATCGATCACTGCTGGTCGCTCGGGGAACGCAACCCCATCGTGCTCATTCACGATGTCGGTGCGGGGGGTCTTTCCAACGCCGTGCCCGAGGCGGTGGCGCACAGCGCGCGCGGCGCGCGCGTGGATCTGCGCGCCATTCCGAGCGCCGAAACGGGCATGTCGCCGCTGGAGCTGTGGTGCAACGAGGCGCAGGAGCGCTACGTGCTCCTCATCGAGGCGCAGGCGCTGGCGCAGTTCAGCGCGATCGCCGCGCGCGAACGCTGCCCGTTTGCCGTGATCGGCGAGATCAACGGCTCAGGGGAGCTCACGGTTGAGGATGGGCTATTCAAGAACACCCCGGTCGACATGCCCCTCGAGGTGCTGCTCGGCAAACCGCCGCGGCTGACGCGGGAGGTTAAGAGCCTCACTCCCGAGCAGCGGCCCTTTGACAGCGCCAAGATCGATCTCAAGGAGGCCGCCTATCGGGTGCTGCGATTGCCGGCGGTCGCCGACAAGACCTTCCTCATCACCATCGGCGATCGCACCGTCGGCGGCCTCATCAGCCGCGACCAGCTGGTTGGGCCCTGGCAGGTGCCGGTGAGCGATGTGGCGGTGACGCTGGCGGACTATCAGGGTACGGCCGGGGAAGCCATGGCCATGGGGGAGCGCACGCCGGTGGCGGTGCTGGATGCGCCGGCGTCCGGAAGACTCGCCGTGGCCGAGGCGCTCACCAACATCCTCGCGGCTGACATAGACGCACTCTCGCAGGTGCGCCTGTCGGCTAACTGGATGGCCGCGTGCGGGGAACCGGGCGAGGATGCGGCGCTCTATGAGACCGTGCATGCGGTGGGCGAGGAATTGTGTCCGCAGCTGGGCATCGCCATTCCCGTCGGCAAGGACTCGTTGTCCATGAAGACCGCCTGGCGCGAGGGCAACGTGGCCAAGAGCGTGCTCGCCCCCGTGTCGCTTATCGTTTCCGCGTTCGCGCCCGTGGCCGATGTGCGCCGCACGCTGACGCCGGCGCTGCAGCTGGATGAACGCCCGACTTCGCTCTGGCTCATCGATCTTGCGCACGGCAAGAATCGCCTGGGCGGTTCGGCGCTCGCGCAGGTATTCGGCGAACTGGGCGAGGCGCCCGCCGACCTTGACGTGCCGCAGCGGCTGGTGCAGCTCGCCGCAGCCCTCAAGGAGCTGCGCGCGGCGGGCATGCTGCGTGCCTACCACGACCGCTCTGACGGGGGTCTGTTCGCGACGCTCATCGAGATGGCGTTCGCGGGACACTGCGGTCTGGATATTGCGCTGCCGGCCGCGCGCGGCCCGGCGCTCGCGCAGCTGTTTGCCGAAGAGCCCGGCGTCGTCGTACAGATTCTCTCCGGTGATGAGCCGACCTTCCTCGACATCCTTACGCGTCACGGGCTGGACGCTGCGGCACTTTACCTGGGGGCTCCGGTGATCGAGCTGCGCGTGCAGATACGCGTGGGCGCGACGCAGCTGGATGAGTCCTGGGTGGACCTGAAGCGCGCCTGGTCTGAGACCAGCTGGTGCATGCGCCGCCTGCGCGATGACCCCCAGTGTGCGGACGAAGAATACGCAGCCCACACCGCGCCGGGGGACCCGGGACTGACCGTCGCGCTCACATTTGATCCGCAGGAGGACATCGCCGCTCCCTACGTGGCGCGCGGCCTGCGTCCGGCCGTGGCGATCCTGCGCGAGGAGGGCGTCAACAGTCAGGTCGAGACCGCGGCGGTTTTCGATCGCGCCGGCTTTACGGCGCACGATGTGCACATGACCGATCTGCTCAGCGGCCGCCGCTCGCTGGCGGAGTTCAAAGGCTTGGTGGCCTGCGGGGGCTTCTCCTACGGCGACGTGCTCGGCGCCGGGGAGGGCTGGGCCAAGTCGATCCTGTTTCACGAGGCGGTGCGCGCGCAGTTTGAAGGCTTCTTTAAGCGCGGCGACACCTTTGCGCTCGGCATCTGCAACGGCTGCCAGATGTTCGCTGCGCTTCGGAGCATCATCCCGGGCAGCGCGCACTGGCCGCGCTTCGTCAAGAACCGCAGCGAGCAGTACGAGGCGCGCTTCGCGCTCGTGGAAGTGCTGGGGTCTCCCTCGGTGCTGTTCGCGGGCATGGCAGGCTCAGTCCTGCCGATCGCGGTGGCGCATGGCGAGGGGCGCGCCGAATTTGCCACACCCGCGGCGGCGGCGGCCGCGGCGGCGAGCGGGCTCGTGAGCCTGCGTTACCTCAATCACGACCGCACAGCGGCGAGCACCTATCCGGCAAATCCGAGCGGCACGCCCTTCGGCATCGCCGCCCTCGCCAACGACGACGGCCGTGTCACGATCATCATGCCGCACCCGGAGCGCTCGTTCCGCTACGTGCAGAACTCCTGGCACCCGCGAGATGTAGGCGAATACAGCGGCTGGACGCGCTTGTTCCGCAATGCGCGCCGCTTCGTCGGCTGAAGGAAAAGGAAACTTCAGCTCGCGGAGCTGAAGGGCGTGACGTTGCTGCCGGTTTCGTCGAGGAAGAAGCGTCGCACCATGATGGCCTGCTGCAGCTTGCCCTTGCGCACGTAGGCCTCGTAGAACAGATCCTTCACCACCTCGAGCATGATGCCCGCTTCGTAGCCATCCAGCTGCGGCAGCGGTGAGCGCGCGTCGAGTTCGGCGCCGAACAGCACGCTTTTCATCTTGGTGAAGATCTCCGGCGCGATGCTGGCAAGATCGCGCACCGCATTGAGTTCATCGAACAGGCGCAGCTTACCCGCTTCGCCCAGATCGCTGAACATCGCCTGCGCCGCGCGCCTGGACATGGACGCGAAGGCGTTGAAGGCGCCGTTGGAAAAGCACGTCAGCGCTTCACGGAACAGCAGCTCCACGTCCTCGGGGATGTAGGTGAAGCTGAATTTCTCGCGCGCCCGCTCGACCTCCGTGAACTGGGGCGACAGCTCAATGCGCGCCGCGCCGTATACGCGCACCGTGAAGCGCAGGAAGATCGGCGCATGGCACGCATCGCACAGGTAGACGAGCCCGACCTGCTTGGGCCGGTACAGCTGCAGGTCCTCAAAACGCGGCACGGCGCTCGCGGTGATGTGCGCCACGGCCTGGCAATGCGGGCACGTCACGACCAGGTTTTTTTCAAGGTCGTGGTGCAGGCGGCTCGCAGAGTCGATGTAAAGGGACATTAGCGTTCGCGTCAGCGGCTCGAGTTCTTGTGTCTGCCGCCGCCCTCATGGTACTCCAACGCGCGCTCAGCCATGCAGCCCTCCAGAGCCCTCCAGCTCGCCCCGGGGTGCCGCCGCCACGTTATGTCACAGGGCGCGGCGTCCGCGCGAACGCCAGAATGCGGTCCGCGAGCGTGCCGTACTCGCCCCCGAAGTGGTGCCCGGTGCCGACCTGCTCGCGCTGGACGCCGCCGGCGGGCAATCCCGGGCAGATGGAGTCCTTCTCACCCGCGCCGTAGAGGCAGAGTACGGGCAGCTGCGTGATGCGCGCCAGCTCCGGGCGCGTCGGCGCGCCTCCCTCGTCCGCGCCGACCCAATCGGTGACGCGCACCTCGAAGGAGGCGTTGGAATCGATGCCCAGAAGACTCACGCTCGCCACGCGCGCGCGCAGATCCGGCGGCAGGCGGTTGACAATGAAGGGCAGCACATCGGCCCCGAAGGAGTAGCCGACGAGCAGCACGCGCGCCTTGTGCCACGCGTCGAAGTAATGTCGCAGCAGGCGTGCGACGTCGCGCGCGCTCTCATCCGGCGTGCGCGCACGCCAGAAGTACTTGAGTGAGTTGAGCGCCACCGTCGGCACGCCATTGCCCGCCAGGCGCGCCGCGAGCTCCTGATCGAGCCCCGCCCAGCCGCCATCGCCGGTCAGCAGCAGCGCGAATTCGTCCGCGGTGCCGCTCGCATGCACCTCCTGAATCGGCAGATCACCGATGTCCGGCGCCCGCTCGGCGCTGACTTGCGCAGGTGCCGCCAGACGCGCGTAGGCGTTGCGGAACTGCGGCATCCAGTTGCGCTCCACCGAGAAGCCGTGACCGACGAGCGGCAGCCGCACGATTTGCCCCGCGGCGACTTGGGCGACGAAGTTATCCGCGGCGTGGGGATTGCAGACCTGGTCCTTCTGCCCCTGAAAGGCGATCCACGGCTGCTTGAGGGCCGCGGCCGGCTGAAACACAAGCTCGTGTCGCGCGTTCGGCGAGTAGTGCAGGCCCGCCCCCGGGCACAGGTTCGCGCCAGCGAAGCCCTGCTCGGCACAGAATCCCAAACTGAGCGCTCCGGCAAAGGTCCCGGGCGGGGACTGCACCAGGGTCGCGTATACGACGGTTGCGCCGGAGGAATAACCGACCAGCACCGGCACAAGATAGTTGCTCAGGCCGATCTGCTTTTGCACCTGGTGGCTCAGGGACTCAAAGTCTGCGGCGATCATCTGGCAGGGGGCGTCGGCACGCGCCGCGCTCTTGCGCAGGCTGGCGAAGTACTGCCGGATGTCCACGCCGATGACGAGCGCTCCCAGATCCGTGAGCGCGCGCGCCATGTTGATGACGCCAAGTTCCCAGCCGCCATCGCCGGAGAGAAAGATCGCCACGCTCTTCGGCTTGCCTTGCGGGAGGTAGACGGTAACGGCGCCAAAGCGTCCGGCCGGCAGGTGCGTGGCGGCGGGGCGGTCGGGGCCGTGCGCGGCCGGCGATGTCGGCGGGCTTGCGGACGGGCGGGCAGGGGGCGCGGCATCGGCGCTGACGCGGACCGCGGCGTAGCCGGCGAGCAGCGCCAGCGCAAGTGCGGCACGGGCGGGGCGCCACGCGCGCCGGGCGGGCGGCCGTGGGGCAGTCATCGGGCGAACAGCTCCTTCATGCCACCGGCAATCAACACCGAAACATCCATCAGCACCCGCGGCAGCGCGATGCCGCCGCGAGCCACGAGGTAGCGCGGTTCCCAGTTGGGCTCGAACTTGGCCTTGTAGCGGCGCAATCCCTCGAAGTTATAGAAGTGCTCGCCGTGGCGGAAGATGAAGTTTCCGACCCGATGCCAGGCCGGGGCAAGCGGATGGGCCTCCAGTCCGGAAAGTGGTGCCATGCCCAGATTGAACCAGCGATAGCCCGCACGCTGACCCCACAGCATCAGTTCGATAAAAAGATAGTCCATCGCACTACGCGGCGCATCCGGCCCAAAGCGCATCAGGTCCACCGACAGTTCCGCCTTCGTGTCCGTGGTCCACAGGTTGGCGAACGCGGCGGGCGTACCGTGCGAGTACACCACCGC
This sequence comes from uncultured Pseudomonadota bacterium, assembly GCA_963850955.1. Lineage (GTDB taxonomy): Bacteria > Pseudomonadota > Gammaproteobacteria > Steroidobacterales > Steroidobacteraceae > 13-2-20CM-66-19. Next base: position 962,276 of record CAWKMW010000002.1, on the reverse strand, counting down.
CACCGGGAACTGCCGCACGTACGCGGGCGTAAAGGAGCCCACCGAAAAGCGCTTCTCGCCGGTCGACTTACTCGCGAGCCACGCATTTGAGATGCGCTCGAGCGCCGGCAGCAGCGCATCGACCGCCTCGGGCGCTACCACCTGGAACGTGGCGCCATCGCGCTGCGCGCGCCGGTGTGATTGCCTCAGGTCCGCGCGTGCTGCCCCCTCGAGCGAGAAATCTGCGAGCGCGACCCGGGCTTCCTCGCCGATCTTGAGCGCCGCCAGTCCCAGATCGACATAGAGCGCCAGGCGATCGCCGCACACCTGGTAGAAGACCGTCTGGCCGCCGTGATGATCGGAGATCTCGCGCAGGCGCCACACGAGCTCCTCGGCGCCGGACGGCGAGCCCACCGGGTCCCCGAGTGCAATCCAGCTGTGGCCGGCGATCTGGTACATGACGAACGCGTCGCCGGCCTCGCTGAAGAGCAGGCGCTTGTCGCCCGTGAGCGCAGCGTTCGCTACCGTGAGATCGGCGTGCGCGATCAGGGCGCGGGCGCGCTCGAGCTCCGGTACCCCGGCCACGGCCGGCTCGGGACGCGCCGGACGCAGCATGTTCCACAGCATGTAGGCGCTGCCCAGTACGATGACCGCGAAGGAGGCGCGCAGCATGCGCGGCGCGTTGCCGTCCAGAGCGAAAGTCCACCACAGTTCATCCGAGTAACCGACATGGCGATAAGAGATGAGGCCGAGCCATACGGCCATGACCATGACGCCGGTGATGCTCACGATCCACGCTGGGGTAAAGCGCTCCGAGAGGATCGCAGTCGGACGGTAGAAGGCGCGCCGGCCGAGCACGAGCACGCCGAGCACCAGGGCGAGGAGCGCGGCTTCCTCGAAGTCCAGTCCCTTGAGAAGCGAGGCAACGATGCCCGCGAGCAGCAGCCACACCGAGATGTGATAGGCGGCCCGCACGCGACGGAACAGCGCCCGCGCCAATACCAAGAGGCCTAGCCCCACGAGGCTGCCCGCCAGGTGTGAGATCTCCAGCACCGCGAGCGGCAGGAATTGATCAAGAAACGCCAAGCGCTCATCCACCGCCGGCGTAGCACCCGAGAACAGCAGCAGTGCGCCGGCGAGGAAGGTGAGGGAGCCGGCGATCTGCGGTACGACCGGGGCGATGTAGGCGCTCGCCAGCTGCTGCGCCCAGGCGAAGCGGCGGCTCTGCGCCGCCAGTTCCTTGGAGCCAAAGAGCAGCGTGCCCGCCACGAGGGGCACGACGTAGTAGATGGCGCGGTAGGCGAGCAGCGAGCCGAGCATCGCCTCGGCCGGTACGTTGGGCACGGTGAGCAGCACCACCGCCTCGAACACGCCCACCCCGCCAGGTACGTGACTGATGATGCCCGCGATCACCGCCGCAGCGTACACGCCGAGGAAGCTGATGAACGGCACGTGCGCGCCGTGCGGCAGCAGCGACCACAACACGGCGCTGGAGAGCGACAGGTCGAGCACCGAGAGCGCGATCTGGCTTAAGCCAATCATCGGCCCTGGCGGGCGCAGTGCCCAGCCGCGGATTTCAAAGGGTCGGCGCGCGAAGCACGCCCAGCCGGCATAGGCAGCCGCGACGCACAGCAGCGCCGCGCCCACCAAGAGCGACCAGTTGTGATGCAGATGCAGTGCGGTCGCCGCGTGCGCGGGAGACAGCAAGAGCGATAACCCCGAGATGGTCGCAAGCCCGATGGCGAGTGACAGGCTGCAAAACGCGGTGACGGTGGCCACGTCAATCGCGCTCACCCCCGCGGTCACATACAGGCGGAAGCGGATGGCGCTGCCGGTGAAGACCGCGAAGCCGAGCGTGTGCCCAAAGGAGTAGGCGATGAAGGAGGTGAAGAGGATGCGGGTGTAGGGGATCACGCGGCGCAGGTAGCGCAGCGCCAGCACCTCGTACGTCGTCAGCAGCCAGTAACTGAGTGCGGTGAACAGCAGGGCGGCGAGAATTTGCCGCCGCGGGATGGCGTGCAGATGCGCAAACACGCTTTTGATGTGTAGCTGCGCGAACTGGTGGTGCAGGACGATCCCCACCACCGCAAACACCAGCAGCGCCGCGAGCGGCCCGATCCAGCGCCAGAAGCTGCGCTCCTCGGGGGCCACGGTTGCGAGCGCTGTCCGGGGGGAAGACAAGGTCGGCTGCGTGCGCGCCTAGCGCGTCAGCGGTTTGTACCTGAGGCGGTGTGGTTGCGCGGCAGCCTCGCCCTTGCGCCGCTTGTAGTCTTCCGTGTACTCCTGATAGTTACCTTCGAACCACACCACCTGTGAGTCTCCCTCGAATGCGAGGATGTGCGTCGCGATGCGATCGAGGAACCAGCGATCGTGCGAGATCACCACTGCGCAGCCGGGGAAATTGGTGAGCGCTTCCTCGAGGGCCCGTAAGGTTTCGACATCCAGATCGTTGGTTGGTTCATCCAGCAGCAGCACGTTGCCGCCCGAGCGCAGCACCTTGGCGAGGTGTACGCGGTTGCGCTCGCCGCCGGAGAGCTCTCCGATCAGCTGTTGCTGCTGCGTGCCCTTGAAATTGAAGCGCCCCACGTAGCCGCGCGACGGTGTCTCGTAGGTGCCGACCTTGATCATGTCGAGGCCGCCGGAGATCTCCTGCCACACCGTCTTTTTGTCATCGAGGCTCTGACGCGATTGATCCACGTAGCCCAGACGCACGCTCGCTCCGACGCGGATCTCGCCCGCGTCGGGCTTCTCCGCCCCGGTCAGCATGCGAAACAACGTGGTCTTGCCGGCGCCGTTCGGACCGATGATGCCGACGATGCCGCCGCGCGGCAGATTGAAGGTCAGGTTGTCGATGAGCAGTCGCTCGCCGTAACCCTTGCGCAGTCCCTGCACCTCGATGACCAGATCGCCGAGGCGCTCCCCCGGCGGGATGTAGATCTCGTTGGTTTCGTTTCTTTCCTGGAATTCGCGCGAGGCGAGCTCCTCGTAGCGCTGCACGCGCGCCTTGCTCTTCGCCTGGCGTGCCTTCGGGTTCTGCCGTACCCACTCGAGCTCGTGCGCGAGCGTCTTGCGCAGTGCCTCACGCTCGCGCTCCTCAAGCGCCAGGCGCTGCTCTTTTTGCTCCAGCCACGAGGAGTAATTGCCGTGCCACGGAATACCGTACCCGCGATCAAGCTCCAGGATCCACTCGGCGACGTTGTCGAGGAAGTAGCGATCGTGGGTCACCGCGATGACCGTGCTCGGGTATTCCTCGAGGTAGCGTTCCAGCCACGCGATCGATTCGGCATCCAGATGATTGGTCGGCTCATCCAGCAACAGCATGTCCGGAGACGACAGCAGCAGTCGGCACAAGGCCACGCGGCGCTTCTCCCCGCCGGAGAGCGTGCCGATGAGGGCCTCCCAGGGCGGCAGGCGCAGTGCGTCGGCCGCGATCTCCAGCTTACGCTCGAGTTCCCAGCCCCCGGCCGCGTCGATGGCGTCCTGCAGCGTCGCCTGGCGCGCCAGCAGCGCGTTCATCTGCTCATCGTCCATCGGCTCCGCGAAGCGGTCCGAGACGGCGTTGAACTCTTGCACCTGACGGAAGGTGTTACCGAGTCCTTCCATGACCGTGGTGCGCACGTCCTGGGCCGCGTCCAGCTGCGGTTCCTGGGGCAGGAACCCGATGCGGATACCGCTTTGTGGGCGCGCTTCGCCGTCAAAGCTCGCGTCGATCCCGGCCATGATTTTCAGTAGCGAGGATTTGCCGGAACCGTTAAGCCCGAGCACGCCGATTTTGGCGCCGGGAAAAAAAGACAGGCTGATGTCGCGCAGGATGATCCGCTTTGGCGGGACCACCTTTGATACGCGGTTCATCGTGTAGATGTATTGAGCCATGTCGTCCTGAGGGTAAATGGGGTGCAAGCGCGGGTGCGGTGATTATATCGTCGCGGCCGGCGCGTCGGTGGCGCAAGACGGGCGCCGCCGCTGTGTTAGGCTTGCGCGCCGTGGGAGTGACCGCAAGCAGCAGCGCGAGCGCCGTGAGCAGTATGGCGGTGGTCGTGAGTGAACGCCTGGCCCGTTACAGCTTCGGGGACGGGCACCCGTTCGGGCCGGATCGCCACGCGGCCTTCATGCGCGAGTTTGCTTCCCGTGGTCTGGACCGGCGCGTGCGTGTGCTCGAGCCGCGCATGGCCTCGCACGAGGAGCTGCGCAGCTTTCACACCGCGGCCTACCTGGATTTCGTGCGCGAGCGCTCCGCGAGCGGCAGCGGCTTTCTCGATGGCGGTGACACGCCCGCTTTCCGCGGTGTCTACGAGGCAGCGGCGGGCGTCGTGGGCGCAACCTTAAGTGCGATGGATGCGATCCTGCAGGGCGCGTGCCGTCGCGCGTTCGTGCCAATCGCTGGATTGCACCACGCCGCTCGCGATCACGCGGCCGGCTTCTGCGTCTTCAATGACTGCGGCGTCGCGATCGAGCTGCTCAAGCGCGCCGGCCTCAAGCGCGTCGCCTACGTCGACATCGACGCGCACCACGGCGATGGGGTGTTTTACGCCTTCGAGGACGATGCGGCCGTCGTGTTTGCGGATCTGCACGAGGACGGGCGCTACCTGTATCCGGGCACGGGAAGCGCGGAGGAGATCGGCACCGGCGCCGCCACGGGCACCAAGCTGAATCTGTCGCTGCCCCCGGGCGCTGATGACCGTGTCTTCGCCGGTATGTGGCCGGCGGTCACCGCGCACTTGGAGAAGTTCTCACCGGAATTCGTAATTCTGCAGTGCGGGGCGGATAGCCTGGAGGGTGACCCGATCACGCACCTGTGCCTCACGGCCGCATCCCACGGGCGCGCGGCGCGCGAGCTCACGGCCCTCGCCGAGCGGTGCGGGCACGGGCGCCTCCTGGCCCTCGGCGGCGGGGGGTATAACCGCACCAACCTTGCGCAGGCGTGGACCGCGGTGGTCGAGAACCTGATCTAGCGCGCCTCGGAGCGGCCGTCGCGAACCTTCCGTAGCAACGGCGGCTGGCAACAAGGGCGGCTGTCCAGTCGTTCCGGTACAATTCGCGCCCCGTTTCCCTACCTGCCCTGAGGCCGTGCCCCCCATGTTCCGGAGCTCCATGACCATCGAAGGGTTCGATCCTGAGCTGGCGCGCGCCCTGGCCGGCGAACGCCGCCGCCAGGAGGAGCATGTCGAGCTCATCGCCTCGGAGAATTACGCCAGTCCGCGGGTGCTCGAGGCACAAGGCTCGGTTCTCACCAACAAGTACGCGGAAGGGTACCCGGGCAAGCGCTACTACGGCGGCTGCGAGTACGTCGATATCGTCGAGCAGCTCGCGATCGATCGGGCGAAGAAGCTCTTTGGCGCCGACTACGCCAACGTCCAGCCGCACTCCGGCTCGCAGGCCAACGCGGCGGCTTACCTTGCGCTCGTACAGCCGGGTGATGCGATCCTCGGCATGAGTCTGGATCACGGCGGCCACCTCACGCACGGGGCGAAAGTGAATTTCTCCGGCAAGTTCTTCCGCGCCGCGCAATACGGAATTCGACCCGACACGGGCGAGATCGACTATGAGCAGGTGCAGCGCCTGGCCGACGAGCACCGGCCCAAGATGATCATCGCCGGCTTCTCGGCTTATTCGCGCGTCATCGACTGGGCGCGCTTCGCGGCCATCGCCAAGAGCGTGGCTGCTTATTTCGTCGTCGACATGGCGCACGTGGCAGGCCTGGTGGCCGCGGGCATCTATCCGAATCCGATCGCACACGCCGATGTGGTCACCACGACCACGCACAAGACGCTGCGCGGGCCACGCGGCGGACTGATCCTGGCGCGCGCCAATGAAGAGATCACCAAGAAGCTCAGCTCCCTGGTATTCCCGGGGACGCAGGGCGGACCTCTCATGCACGTCATCGCCGCCAAGGCGGTCGCGCTGCTCGAAGCGCTGCAGCCGGAATTTCGCGACTACCAGCGCCAGGTGCTGACCAACGCGCGCGCGATGGCTACGCGCCTTGCGCAACGCGGCTATCAGATCGTCTCGGGGGGTACGGATAATCACCTTTTCCTGCTGAGCCTGGCCGACCGCAACATCACCGGTAAGGCGGCGGATGCGGCCCTCGGTCGGGCCAATATCACGGTGAACAAGAATGCGGTCCCCAACGATCCGCGGCCGCCGATGGTGACGAGCGGGCTGCGCTTGGGGACGCCCGCCTCCACCACGCGCGGCTTCAAAGAGCCGGAGATCGAACAGGTCGCCGATTTCATCGCGCAGGTGCTGGATGCCGAGGGTGCTGATGCGGCGATTGAGCGGGTGCGCCCGCAGGTGATCGAGCTGTGCCACCGTTTCCCGGTCTACGGTCCCTAGCCGCACTTACGCTGCATGCACTGTCCGTTCTGCGGCCACGAAGAGACCAAGGTGAATGACTCACGCCTTGCCGGCGAGGGGCGCCAGATTCGGCGCCGCCGCGAGTGCCTGAAATGCGGCGAGCGCTTCACTACCTTCGAGACCGCAGAACTGCTCATGCCGCTTGTGGTCAAGGGCGACCGGGCGCGCGAGACGTTCGATGAAGCCAAGCTGCGGGCCGGCATGGAAAAGGCGCTGGAGAAGCGCCCCGTGCCGCGCGAACAGATCGATGAGGCCGTCAGCCGCATCGTGCACAACGTGCGCAGTCTCGGTGATCGGGAAGTCTCGGCGCGCGCCATCGGGGAGCTGGTGATGGAGGAACTGCGGCACCTGGACGAGGTGGCCTATGTGCGCTTCGCCTCCGTCTACCGGCAGTTCGAGGATGTGGAGGCCTTTCACGAGGAGATCAAGCGACTGCGCAGCGCACGCGCGGCGCCGGCGGCGGGGGCGCACGTGCGGGTGCACAAGCGCGAGAGCCGCCGCGCCGCCAACCGCGAGCAGCTGCCGCTGCTGCCCGCCGAGCCCGCCGACGATCAACCCGATACGGACGGCAAAAAATGATCCGCACGCGAATTGTGGGCAGCTATGTTCTCTGACTTCGATCGCACCGCCATGCAGCGCGCGCTGGCGTTGGCGGCGCGCGGCCTGGAGAGTACTGACCCGAATCCGCGGGTCGGCTGCGTCATCGCGCGCGGCGAGCGTATCGTCGGGGAGGGCTGGCACGAGCGCGCGGGCGAGGCGCACGCGGAGGTCGTGGCGTTGCGCGCCGCCGGCGGGCAGGCGACGGGCGCGACCGTCTATGTGACGCTCGAACCGTGCAGCCATCAGGGCCGTACGGCGCCGTGCACACTGGCGCTGACTGCCGCACGCGTAGCGCGCGTGGTCTACGCGATCGGTGACCCGAATCCACTCGTGAACGGACGCGGCGCTGAGGCGCTGCGCGCCGGCGGCATCACGGTGGAGGCAGGGCTGCTCGAGACGGAGGCCCGTGAGCTGAACGCCGGCTTCATCAAGCGCATGCAGCACGGGCGGCCGTTCGTGCGCGTGAAACTGGCGATGAGCCTCGATGGCCGTACCGCGCTCGCGGCGGGCGCGAGCCAGTGGATCAGCAGTGAGGCGGCGCGCGAGGACGTGCAGGCTTGGCGTGCGCGCAGCTCCGCGGTGCTCACCGGTGTCGGCACCGTGCTCGCAGACAATCCGCGCCTGGATGTGCGGCCGCCGGCGAGCGGTCCTGAGCGGCGCCAGCCGCTGCGCGTGGTACTCGACACGCACCTGCGCACCCCCGCCGATGCGCGCCTTTTTACCGTCGGCGGTGAGGTCCTGATCCTCACCGCACTCACCGGGCTTGATGAAACACGCGCGGCCGCCCTGAGCGCGCGCGGCGCGCGGCTGGAGACGCTGCCCCTCGATGCACAGCGCCTGGAATTACCGGCCGTGCTCGCGCGTCTGGGCGAGCTCGAGGCGAACGAGGTTCTGGTGGAGGCTGGAGCGACGCTGGCCGGGGAACTGCTGCGCCTGGGACTTTGCGATGAACTGCTCTTGTACGTGGCGCCGAAGCTTCTCGGGGCGCGCGCGCGCGGGCTGGTGGATCTGCCGCCGCTGCATGACCTGAAGGACGCGCCGACCTTCACGCTCATCGAAACACAGCCGGTGGGCCCGGATCTGCGGTTGCGCCTGCGGCCGCTGGCGGCCGCGACCTAAAACCGGGCGGGACATGTTCACCGGGATCGTCCAGGATGTCGGCCGCATCGAGAGCAGCACGCCCAGCGGGGGTGATGTACGTTTGCTCATCGCCCACCACCTGGATCCGGTGCGCCTCAGTATCGGTGACAGTGTCTGTGTGCAAGGCTGCTGCCTGACCGCGACGCACGTGCAGGGGCGCACTTTCGCGGCCGACGTATCGCGCGAGACTCTCGCGCTCACCACCCTGGGGGAGCTGACGGCGGGAGCGGCGGTGAATCTTGAGCTGGCGTTGCGCGCCGGCGACCCACTCGGCGGGCATCTGATGTCCGGGCATGTCGATGGCGTGGCGCAGGTGCTCTCCATCAGTGCCGACGCGCGTTCGCAGCGCTTGCTGATCGGCGTACCCGCGCCGCTCTCGCGCTATCTTGCGCCCAAAGGCTCGATCGCGGTGGATGGGGTCAGCCTCACCATCAATGAGGTCGAGGGCACACGCTTTGGCGTGAACATCATTCCCCACACTCAGGCGGTCACCACCTTCGGCGACTTGACGGTGGGCACTCGCGTGAATCTGGAAGTGGACCAGCTCGCGCGGTATATCGAGCGGCTTATGTCGCCTGTCGCACCGTGATCAGCGTGCTCGGGTGACAACCTAGCGATCGAGGCGGTGCAGTGAGAGTGGGGTCACATTAATTTCCCCGCGCGGCCGCCTGCCGCGCCATTCTCGCTAGTATCGAGCTCGGTCTTGGGCGGCTCCGCCAGTGTTTCCGGTGATGCTCTTATGAGGCCGTTAAACCGGCACCCTTTTTGTGGTTCTATCGCCGCGAGGCTGGGGCTTGCAGTGGCTGGGGTCGTTGCGGTGGCGTGGATTGGCCTGACTGGATGCGCCTCGCTTGGCCTCTATCAGATGAGCGACGCGTGGTGTACGCAGCACCCAGAAGCAAGCCCGGCACGCTGCTATCGCAAGTCGTACGAAGTCGTACAAGTCGGGCCGCAGACCTATCAGGTATCGGTCGTCGCAGGTCTCGTGCGCGGTGAAACTGCTGACGCGCAGCACAGAGCGACCGAGGCAGCGAACGAGAAATGCAGGTCACTCGGCAAGGCAACAACGGTGACCGGTGTCGACAGCGGTCACGAGTCGGCGGCAGCCGGCCATGCAGTTCTCACCTTCACCTGCTCCTAGACAGAAATCGGCACGCTACGCGATTCCCGCGCCTCGCTTGTATTCGAGTGCAGAGTCAGAAGTTGTAGCTCACCATGAGTTTGAACAGCCAGTTTGCTGAGAGCTGACCCTGCGTACCCTCGTATGCCACGGAGGGTGCGGCGTCGGCGTAGTAATACAGGCGATACTCAGCATCGCCATAGACCTTCCAGCGGCCGAAACTGGCTTCCACGCCCGGCGATAGCAAGACGCGCTGATAACCGCTGTTCGGCGGATCCGCGTTCACCCCGCTGTCGTGCGTTCTATACGAGCCGAGCACCTGCAGCACTGCCGCTAGTGAACCCCATTGTCCAAGCGGAATGTTGTCGTACAACACCCCGGCGGCGGCCGCCGTTTCAGTTCCGGGTCGATAGCCCTCGCGGTAGTTGAATGCACGATCGAGCAGTGCCTCAGCAAACCATTTCAGATGATGTGCAAGGCTCAGAGTGCCCAAGTGATAGCCGCCGAGCAGCAGATCCGTCGTGCCCGTACCGATGGCGGTATCGCGGTCGAAATTAGGGTACGTCCAATCTCCCGTGGCGAGCTTCAGACCGAGCATGACTCCGGTCGACAGGTCCGATGAGAACCCGGTATAGCGAGCGAGAAGGCGTATATCGCCGAGCGCGCTATGACGATAAGTGGTCACATCGGGGGCCGTTGCGGTTCCGATATCGGTACGGAAAATGCGGTCGGTGTACGGAATCTTGACCGACACGCCCCAGTCGCTGTTGAACTGGTAGTCGAGGCCCACTCCGCCGAAGTTGGTTTCGATCTCCTTATCGGTGTTGGCGCTCGCGGGTGCCGCGTGCGAACCGACCCAGTTCTGGTTCTGATCCATGTAATCATCTTCCAGATACACCACGCCGCCCGGGCCCGTCGGCAGCATGGTGACAGTTCCGACATCAAATATGCCGCAGCCACACGCACAGGCGAAACCCCTGCTCGGTCCGAGTAAGAGAGCCACAGCGACTGCCGAGTGCGGCAGCGCCGATATCCATCTTGAGCCGTTTGATGCGCCCGCCAGCGCAGCGCTAAGGGCACGCCCGATTGAAACCACCACGTCCCACTCCCCGACTCGTCCTGGAGAAACGGCCCACGCTCCCGAGGCGAACTCGCCGGGGGACCGGGATCCGTACGTCAGACCAAGATCAGACGAGCGAGGGCGGACCGCGCGGCGCGGTATGGCGCGCCGGTGTGGCCGTAGGCAGGAGGGACAATGCGACGGGTAGCGCTGCGCGCTGCGGCAGCCAGCGCGCCTCTGCGAAGTCGATCGTTGCCGAGAGCGCTGCAGCACCGCCACTCATGGCGAAAGGACAGGGCGTGTGTGTCGCCGGCACCGGCTGACCGCCGTGATGCGGGTGATGCGCCGTGCCATCGCACAGCATCAACCCAACTGAGCCCTGAACAACGCCCGGCATAAAACCGATCGGGATCAGGCCCCGACACAGGGCGGCGAAAAGCGTGATCGCGACAATACCCTGCCGCAGGTATTCGCGACGCAGCACTCTTCGAAGATCGACCATGGGCATAATGTGCGACATGGGCCCCGCATTAGCAAATGACGGTGCGATGACACGCACAGGCAGTTCAAACCTCGGGGTGGTCGCGTTTTCGCAGGAGCTTGGACGATGAAATGCAGGTTCGTGGTAGGCGCTCTGGGCGGCGCGCTGCTCACAGCGGTGTGGAGTGCGTCAGTGACGGCCGCCGCGCCGGGCGCAGTCGGCGCTCCTGCGCCGGCGCTGGTCGTGCCGCAGTTGGACGGTCACGAGTTTGATTTGGCCGCGCAGCGTGGCAAGGTCGTGATCGTGAACTACTGGGCGAGCTGGTGCTCGCCGTGTCGCGCCGAGATGCCCGTGCTGGATTACTTTTACAAGCGCTATCGCTCGCGGGGCGTGGTGCTGCTCGGCGTGAGTGTGGATGACGCGCACGAGCAGCCGGCCGTCATTAGCATCATGCAGAAGTTCAGCTACCCTGCGGCGCTCGCCGCGAGCGCCAAGGTGAATGGCTTCGGCCCGGCGCTGGCGGTGCCGATGACCTGGGTCATCGATTCCACCGGAGTGGTACGCGCGCGCTTGGTGTCGGGCACGGCCGTGACCGAGCAGTCCCTGTCCCAGGCCGTGTTGCCGTTGTTGCCACACTGAGCACGCCGGGCGGGAACGACGGGCGGTCGGGTATACTGGCCTGCCGAATCACGCGATTCCGCCGCTATGTCCAAAGTCCTGCCGCTGCCCGGAAAACCTGTACCCGCCGGTTCGGGGCCCTCGTTGAGCCCGGTATCGGAGATCCTCGCGGAGCTGCGCGCCGGGCGCATGGTCGTCATCATGGACGATGAGGATCGTGAGAATGAGGGCGATCTGATCATGGCCGCCGAACATGCCACGGCCGAGGCCGTGGCGTTCATGATCCGCCACACGAGCGGCATCATCTGCGTGCCGATGGAGGAGGAGGCGCTCGCACGGCTGGATCTGCCGCAGATGGTCCCGGTCAACAGCGAGTCGCACCGCACCGCCTTTACCGTGTCCGTGGATCTGCGCGTGGGCACCACGACCGGGGTGTCATCGGCCGATCGCGCGGCCACCATCCGCGCGCTCGCCGCTCCGGATTCACAACCCGGTGACTTCGCCCGCCCGGGGCATATTTTCCCGCTCAAGGGGCGGCGCGGCGGGGTGCTGGTACGCGCCGGGCACACCGAGGCGTCCGTGGACCTGTGCCGGCTCGCGGGACTGAAGCCCGCCGGGGTGCTTTGCGAGGTGATGAACGACGACGGCAGCATGGCGCGTCGCCCGCAACTGCAGGAGTTCGCGCGCCATCACGCGCTGAAGATCGGCACGATCGCAGATCTCATCCGTCACCGCTTGCGCAACGAGCGCTCGGTCGAGCGCCTCTCTGAGCAGAGTGTGCAGACCGACCTTGGGGAGTTTCGGCTCTACGCCTACCAGGACTGCGTGAATCTCGAGGTACACGTGGCGCTCGCGCACGGGCGGCTGGATGTCACACCCGCGCCCCTGGTGCGGGTGCATCTGGCCGATACGCTGCGCGATCTGCTCGGCCTGCAGGGCGCGGCGCGCACCTGGACGCTGCGCGCAGCGATGCAACGCATCGTCGAGGCCGGGAGCGGGGTCATCGTGGTACTGCGCCAGCAGGAATCCGCGCGCGACTTAGCCGATGCGGTGCGTTCCTTCGCCGCCGCCAGCACCCCGCCGCGCGGTGCGCCGGAAGCGACCACCGAAGGCGGCGGGGCGGTGCTGCGTACGTTTGGCGTCGGCGCGCAGATTCTCAAGGATCTCGGTGTGCGGCGCATGCGCGTGCTGTCGGCGCCGAAGCAGATGCACGGTATCTCCGCGTTCGGTCTGGAGATCGAAGGATATGTCGGGGAAGAGGGGTGAGCTCGGCCGAGCTCAGCGAGAGTGAGGCGAGCGCCCGCGGCCGCAGGGTCGCGATCGTCGCCGCCCGCTTTAACGACCTTATCGTCAGTAGTCTGCTAAAGGGCGCGCGCGCGGCGTGGCTCGCCCGCGGCGGTGCCAGTGAGGAGCTGCTCGTGGTGCGCGTGCCGGGGGCCTTCGAACTGCCGGTGCTGGCACGGCGCCTCGCCACGAGCGGTCGCTATGAGGCCATCGTGGCGCTCGGCTGCGTGATCCGCGGTGACACGCCGCATTTTGACTACGTGGCCGGTGAGTGCGCCCGCGGCCTGCAGCTTGCCAGCCTGGAAAGCGGCGTGCCCATCATCTTCGGCGTGCTCACGGTGGAGACCCTGGAGCAGGCCCTCGAGCGCGCCGCCACGTCCGCGGGCAACAAAGGTGGTGAGGCCCTGGAGTGCGCTCTCGAGATGGCCGCGCTGATGGCGCGCCTGTGAGGGGTGGGCGATGAGCTCAGCGAGCAGCCGCGCCTTGAGCGGCACGCGCAGCGTGGCGCGCAAACTGGCCCTGCAGGCGCTCTACCGCTGGCAGCTGAACGCGGCGCCCTGGCAGGACCTGGTGCAGGAGTTCGGCGATGCCGAGGACATGGCGCGCGCGGACCGAGAGTACTTCCGTACCCTGGTCGAGGGCGTGTGGCATGCGCGCGAGGATTTGGACACGCGCCTGGCAGTACTCGGAGATCGAGCGCCACATCTGCTCGATCCGATCGAACACGCCGTGCTGCTCGTGGGCCTGTACGAGCTTACCGCGCAGCCGCAGGTGCCGTATCGTGTCGCCATCAATGAGGCGGTGAGTCTGGCGAAGCGTTTCGGCGCCACCGACGGACATAAGTTCGTGAACGCCGTGTTGGATCGCGCGGCGCGCGAACTGCGCCCGCACGAGCACTAGGCCACGCACGGCTCAATCGCATGGCGCTGACCGAGACTTCCCTCATCGAGCGCTACTTGCGGGGCGCGGGCGCGCAACGCGCCGACGTCACCTTGGGCATTGGCGATGACGCGGCGATCCTCAGCGTGCCGCCCGGCAGCGCCCTCGTTGCGACCACCGACACCTTAGTCGCGGGCGTGCACTTTCCGCACGATTCTCCGGCCGCCTCCATCGGTCACCGGGCGCTGGCGGTGAACCTGAGCGATCTGGCCGCGATGGGTGCACGTCCGGCCTGGGCGCTGCTCGCGCTGACGCTACCGGAGGCGCAGGAGGCGTGGCTGCAGGAGTTTTCCGCGGGTCTGGGCGCCCTTGCGCACGAGTACGGCGTGGCGCTGGTCGGCGGGGATACGACGCGCGGCGCCTTGTGCGTGACGGTGCAGCTGCTGGGGCTTGTCCCACCGGGGGCGGCGCTCAGGCGCAGTGGCGCGCGCGCGGGCGATGCCCTGTTCGTCTCCGGCACTCCCGGGGATGCGGCCGCAGGTCTTGCCCTCGAACAGCACCGCCTCGAGGCCGCGCCCGCGGCACGCGACTATCTACGCGAGCGTTTCCTGCTGCCCAGCCCGCGGGTTGCGCTGGGGGAACGGCTGCGCGAATACGCCAGCGCCTGCATCGATGTGTCCGATGGTCTGTTGGGCGATGTCGGCAAGCTCGCGCAGGCGAGCGGCGTCGCCGCGGAGGTGCTCTTCGAGGCGCTGCCCGTCTCCGAAGCGCTGTGCGCGACGCTGGGCGATGAGGGTGCGCGGCTGCTGGCACTCAGCGGCGGCGATGACTACGAGCTGTGCTTCGCCGTGCCCGCCGGCAAAATCGCGCCGCTGCTGCAGCAGCTTCCGCCTGCGCAGTGGGGCTACGTGCGCATCGGCTCGGTGCGCGCGGGCGATGGCGCGCAGGTGCTGCGTGGCGGGACTGTGATGGAGTTCTCGCATTCCGGCTATCAGCATTTCAGCTGAAGGCCGCTGAGCTGCCGCGGCCGCGCGGCGTAGTACGCACCGGGACGCGTGAGGGGTACATCACAGTAGGGTATCGGCGCGAGACCGTATCCTGACGCGCCGTTTCGACTCACGCGCGCCATGTCATTATCGGCTAAAACATCGGTTCCCGCCGCAAAGCCCGTGGCACGCATGCCGGACAAGATCGGCAAGTACACGGTCATCCGCGAAGTAGGACGCGGCAGCACCGGCGTCGTCTACCTCTCGCACGATGCCTACTACGGCCGCGACGTCGCCATTAAGGTGTACAACATGGACACCGGCGGGGATGAGGAACGCGCGCGCATCGCCCACAAGATGTTCCTCTCGGAAGCGCACCTCGTCGGCATGCTGCAGCACCCGCACATCCTGCCGATCTACGACGCCGGCGAGGAAAACGGCCACTGTTACATCGTCACCGAGCACGTGCACGGCGCGCGTACGCTCGCTGCCTATTGCCGCCCGGATAACCTGCTGCGCATCGACGATACCGTCGAGATTATGTTCAAGTGCGCCAAGGCGCTCAACTACGCGCACTCGCGCGGCGTCATTCACCGCGACATCAAGCCCTCCAACATCATGCTCACGCAGGACAGCGACGTGCGCATCATCGACTTCGGCATCGCGCTGGTGTCGGACTCGGACATCTCGCGCATCGAGGGCATCGCTGGCAGCCCCTCGTACATGTCGCCCGAGCAGGTGCAGAGCTTCGAGCTCACCAACCGCTCGGATCTGTATTCGCTCGGGGCGGTCATGTACGAGCTGCTCACCGGCTCGCGCCCGTTTCGCGCCGGTAACCTGCAGAAGCTGCTGCACCAGATCGTGTATGCGACCCCGCCGCCGATCCATACGCTGCGCAAGGACGTGCCCGAGGAGCTCGAGACCGTCGTCGCGCAAGCGATGCAGAAGGATCCGGAGAAGCGCTGCAAGAGCGGCCTGGACTTTGCCGCGGAACTGACGCGCGTGCATCAGCGCCTGCGCGAGGCGAACTCGCGCATCGACCGCCAGGAGCAGTTCGGTGTGCTGCGCCGTCTTAAGTTCTTCCACGAGTTCTCGCACGCGGAGATCTGGGAAGTGCTGCGTGCCAGTAGCTGGCAGGACTATGCAGCGGGTGAGGAGATCGTCAAGGAAGGCGAGATGGACGATCGCTTCTACATCCTCGTGACCGGCGGCTGCGTGGTGGAGCGCCACGGCAAGAGCATCGGCGCGCTGGGCACGGGGGATTGCTTCGGCGAGGCAAGCTACGTTCCGGGCGCCAAGCGCACCGCCACCATCCGAGCCGGGGGCGAGGTCACTGTGCTCAAGGTGAGTTCAACCCTGCTCGAGCAGGTCTCCGCCTCCAGCCAGCTGCGCTTCAATCGCGTGTTCCTCAGCGCCCTCATCGCCCGCCTGCAAAGCGCCGAGCGCGCCCCGCCGTCCGCCTCTTAGGCGGTCGCCGCCTCCGCACGGCGCGCTTGCGTGCCGTGGGCAGCGCCTCCTACTCTCTGCTCCGTGCACGTGCTGCTCATCGAGGATGACACTGAAGCCGCGCGCTTTCTCGTGAAGGGATTGCGTGAAAGCGGCTATACGGTCGAGCACGCCGCTGACGGTCGCGCTGGCCTCGCACAATCGTGCAGCGGGCAGTTCGATCTCGTCATCACCGACCGCATGCTGCCGCACGTCGATGGTCTGAGCGTCATCGAGGCGATGCGCGCTAAGGGGATCGCCACCCCGGTGCTGGTGCTCTCGGCACTCGGCGGTGTGGACGATCGCGTACGCGGGCTCAAGGCCGGTGGCGATGACTACCTCACCAAACCGTTCGCCTTTGTGGAGCTGCTGGCACGCATCGAAGCGCTGCTGCGGCGGCATCCGAGCGCCCCGCACACCACGCGTCTGAAGGTCGAGGATCTCGAGTTCGACCTGATCGCCCGGCGCGTAACGCGTGCCGGCCGCGAGCTGGATCTCACCGCGCGCGAACTGAAGCTGCTCGAATACCTCATGCGCCGCGCCGGCCAGGTGGTCACGCGCACCATGCTGCTCGAGGGGGTCTGGGACCTGCATTTTGATCCACAGAGCAACCTCATCGACGTGCACATCAGCCGCTTGCGCCAGGCGATCGACCGCGGCACTGACCAGCCGCTGATCCACACCGTGCGTGGCACCGGCTACATCCTGCGCAGCGAACCCTAGGCGCCGTGCGGCCGGACCTGTTCAACACCACGGCCTTCCGTTTGTCGGTGGGCTACACGCTGCTCGTGACGCTCGCCGTCAGCGTAACCCTCGGCAGTGCCTACCTGCTCACCGAGAGCCTGATTACCGATGAGGTGGACCTCATCATCGATACGGAGCTGCAGAGCCTCGAGGAGAAGTTCGCGCGCAGCGGCGTGCCGGGGGTCACC
Source organism: uncultured Pseudomonadota bacterium (assembly GCA_963850955.1). GTDB lineage: Bacteria > Pseudomonadota > Gammaproteobacteria > Steroidobacterales > Steroidobacteraceae > 13-2-20CM-66-19. The sequence continues at coordinate 945,358 of CAWKMW010000002.1, read as the reverse complement.
GACGAGATCAATCTGCGTATCGACAGCTGGGGTCGCATCGGCGCGGTCTATATGCTCGCGGATGCCAACTTCGAGCGCATCGCCGGCAACGTGACCGACTGGCCCTTCGATGGCATGCCGAGCGAGCGCTGGCCCGAATTCGAGATCAGCACCATCGAGCCGGGGCGTCGCGCCGTGCACCCGGTGCGTGCCGCGGTGCGCACGCTCCCGGGCGGGGACCTGCTCTTAGTCGGCACCGACATCTCCCAGGGACGCCGCTTCGCGGACAAGTTCCGTTTCGCGACGCTGTGGGGCATCGGTCTCTCGACCCTCGCCGCAGCGCTCGCCGGCTTCTGGTTCAGTTACCGCCTGGCGCGGCGCGTCGGGCAAGTCGCCGACACCTGCCAGCGCATCATGGCCGGGGAAGCGGGCCGGCGCCTGCCGGTGGCCGGCACGCGCGACGAGTTTGATTCGCTGGCGCTCTCAGTGAACCGCGTGCTCGATCGTCTGGAGGAGCAGGCGCGCACGCTGCGCGCGACCTTTGACAGCGCCGCCCACGACCTGCGCGCGCCGCTGCACCGTCTGCGCACCCGCATGGACGCGCTGCTCATGCGTACCCCGCCGCTGGAGCCGGCGGTGTACGAGTCGGTGGACGCGGCGCTGCGCGAGGTCGAGCACCTGCAGCGCACGCTCGCAACGCTGTTGCAGATCGCGCTCGCCGAGTCCGGGGCACCCCTTGCTGCGCCGGCGGCGGTGGACCTGGCGGAACTGGCCGCGGAGCTGGCCGAACTGTTCGAGCCGCTCGCGGCCGCGCAAGCCCTGGAGCTGGTGTGTGTGACGGAAGGCCCGGCGCTCGTGCAGGGCAATCGCCAGCTGCTCGCGCAGCTACTCACCAATCTTATCGAGAACGGGCTGAAGTACGTGCCGGCGCGCGGCCGAATCGAGCTGAGCGTGCGACCCGTGAGCGGCGCGGTGCACCTGAGCGTCAGCGACAACGGGCCGGGCATCGCGGCCGAGGATCGCGCGCGTGCCGGTCAGCCGTTCGTACGCTTCGGCGCGGATACCGCCCAGCACGGCAGCGGACTCGGCTTAAGCCTCGTGGCGGCGATCGTGCGCCTGCATCGCGGGCGTCTTGAGCTGCAGGAGAATCACCCGGGGCTCAAGGTCGTGATCGAGCTGCCCGTCTGAGCTAGGCGGCGCGGGCCGTGTGCCTAGGAGGGGTTCGTACCGCGGCAGTCCTTGACGAACTGCGTGCGCGCGGCGCCGGTGAGTTTCTTGGCGTCCGCCTGTTTGTTGCAGGTCTTGAGCGAGTTGTGCTTGATCGGGGTTGCCGAGGGTGCCGCGGGCGGCTCGGCGGCCAGGGCCGCACTGCAGCTGAGCGCCACCACGGCACACAGGGTCGAGATCTTCATGCGCACGCTCCTCCAGCGGCTGCCGCAACACTCCGGATAGCCACAGAAATTAGATGAGGGACGCGCCGCGCTGCAATGTGTGCGGCATTAAGAAATCGTCATGCATCAGCGCCCCGGCGGCCGCCGGGGCGTTCAGGCGTCCTTGTCGCGCTCGATAAGGGCGTAGGCGGAGTGATTATGGATCGACTCAAAGTTCTCCGACTCCACGACGTAGGCCGCGACGCGCTCGTCACGATTCAAGCGTGTAGCCACATCGCGCACCACGTCCTCGACGAACTTCGGATTGTCATAAGCACGCTCGGTCACGTACTTCTCATCGGGACGCTTGAGAATGCCGTACAGCTCGCAGGAGGCTTCGCTCTCGGCGATCTCGATCAGTTCCTCGATCCACATGTGGGTGCGCAGCTTGGCCTTGATGGTGACGTGCGAACGCTGATTGTGGGCGCCGTAGTCGGAGATCTTCTTCGAGCACGGACACAGGCTCGTGACCGGCACCGTGACCCGCACCCACATCTCGGTGTGGCCCTGGCGATGCTCACCGATGAGCGTGCAGCGATAATCCATCAGGCTCTCGACACCTGAGATCGGCGCCTTCTTCATGATGAAGAACGGAAAGCTCATCTCGATGTGACCGATGTCCGCCTCGAGGCGTGCAGTCATTGTGCGCAACATCGCGCGGAAGGACTCGACCGAGATCTCCCGCTCGCCGTGCAGGATCTCCACGAAGCGCGACATGTGCGTGCCTTTGAAGTTGTGCGGCAGGCTCACGTACATGTTGAAGCTGGCGATCGTGTGCTGCTCACCCGCGGAGCGGTCCTTGAGCCGCACCGGGTGGCTGATGTCCTTGATCCCGACGCGGTTGATCGGCAGCTGGCGCGTATCGGCGCGCGCCTGCACGTCTTCGACCTCGGCGCCCGTGGCGCGCGCAATCTTGGCCGTGGCAAACGGAGGATTCATGGTGGGGAAAGCCTACAGGAAACGCGCGAAAATCCGTAATTCCATTCTCGCCAGCGCGCCCACGTTCCGCATATACCCCTAAATAAGGAGCCGCACCGCGTGCGCCCACGCAGAGTTAAATGGCGCGGGAACGCACCGTAGGTGGGGGTGTGGGGAACGCGATCAAGCGGTGCTGGCCGAGCGCAGGCGCTCATGCGGCTGCAGGGCCCACCAGCGCTCGACGCTCGCGGCAAGACCTGCGGCGTCCAGGCCCGCCGCAACCAGACAGCCATCGCGCGAGCCGTGTTCGATGAAGCGATCCGGGATACCCAGCTGCAGCAGTGGGATCTGCAGGCCCTCCGCGACCAGCAACTCCCCGATGGCAGAACCGGCCCCTCCGTGGGTCGCGTTTTCCTCGATGCTCACGAAGGCGCGGTGGCGCGCGGCGAGTGCGATCAGCAGATCCTCATCCAGGGGTTTCACGAAGCGCATGTTGACGAGCGTCGCGTCGAGGCGTTCGGCGATGGCCTGCGCGGGTGCGAGCAGCGCACCGAACACCAAGAGCGCCAGCCCGCTCGTGCCCTCGCGGCGCATCTGCGCCTTGCCCACCGGCAGCGCGCTCATTTCCTTTTGCACGGGCACGCCCGGACCACTGCCGCGTGGATAGCGCACGAACGCTGGCCCCGGGAGCGTCGTAGCGGTGTAGAGCATCTGGCGACACTCGTTCTCATCCGAAGGCGCCATGATGACGGTGTTGGGAATGCAGCGCACGTAGGACAGATCGTAACTGCCCTGGTGCGTGGCGCCGTCACTGCCAACGAGTCCGGCGCGGTCCACCGCGAACACGACCGGCAGGTTCTGCAAGGCGACGTCGTGAATCATCTGATCGTAGGCACGCTGCAGGAACGTGGAGTAGATCGCCACCACGGGCCTCAGGCCCTCGGTGGCGAGTCCCGCCGCAAAGGTGACGGCGTGTTGCTCGGCGATCGCCACGTCGAAGTAGCGCTCCGGAAAACGCTTGGAGAATTCGACCAGGCCGGATCCTTCGCGCATCGCGGGCGTGATGCCGATGATGCGTGGATCGCGCTCCGCCATGTCGCACAGCCACTCGCCGAACACCTGTGAGTAGCTCGGGCCGGAGCTCTTCTCCTTGAAGATCGTGCCGCTCGCCGGATCAAAGGGACCGGGCCCGTGCCACTTGATCGGGTCGGCCTCGGCGGGTGCGTAACCTTTGCCCTTGCGCGTCACGACGTGCAGGAACTGCGGGCCGCGCAGTTGCTTCAGGTTGCGCAGCGTGCGCACGAGCGCCTTGACGTCGTGCCCGTCCATGGGACCGATGTAGTTGAAGCCCATCTCCTCAAACAGTGTTCCGGGCAGCACCATGCCCTTGAGGTGTTCCTCGGAGCGGCGCGCCAGTTCCCACACGGTGGGCATCTGCCGCAGCACCTTCTTGCCGCCTTCGCGCAAGTGTGCATACACGCGACCCGAGAGCGCGCGCGCAAAATGATTGGAGAGGGCGCCGACGTTCTCCGAGATCGACATGTCGTTATCGTTGAGGATCACGAGCAGGTCGGCCGGCAGGGAGCCGGCATGATTCAAGGCCTCAAAGGCCATCCCGGCCGTGAGCGCGCCATCGCCGATCACCGCCACCACGCGCCGCGCTTGCCCGGCGCGTGCCGCCCCCACCGCCATGCCGAGCGCGGCGCTGATCGAGGTGCTCGAGTGGCCCACACCGAAGGTGTCGTACTCGCTCTCCGCGCGGCTCGGGAATGGCGCGAGGCCGCCGTCCTGTTTGATGGTGTGCAGCTGATCCCGCCGGCCGGTGAGCACCTTGTGAGGGTAGGCCTGGTGTCCGACATCCCACACGAGCCGATCGTGGGGTGTGTCGAAGACGTAGTGCAGGGCGACGGTGAGTTCGACCGTGCCCAGGCCGGCGGCGAAATGCCCGCCGCGCGTGCTGACGCTGTGGATGAGAAAATCGCGCAGCTCATGCGCCAGCGCTGGCAGCTTGCCGATCGGCAGGCGGCGCAGGTCCGCCGGCGTTGCAATCGCGGCGAGCAGCGGGTACTTGTCGAGCGCTACAGCCATTGCTGGTCAGTTTACACGCGCCTAGGAGCGACGGAGAAAACCCCCGTGCGTGCGTCAGCTGGCACGGCTGACAACAAAATCAGCCAGCTGCACCAGGGGGGTTGTCCGCGCGCCCAGGGGGCGGAGCGCCTCGATCGCGGCATCGCGCAGCTCATCCGCTCGGCGGCGTGCGGCCGCCAGGCCCGCAGTGCTCGGGTAGGTGGGTTTGGCGTGCGCCGCGTCCGCGCCGGTGGCCTTGCCGAGCAGCCGCGGGTCGCCCTCGACGTCGAGGATGTCGTCCTGGATCTGGAAGGCGAGACCAATCTCGGCGCCGAAGTGTTTGAGGGCCGCGAGTTCCGCGCCGCGGGTGAGGCCGGCCGCAAGCGCACCGAGCAGCACGCTGCATTCGATGAGAGCGCCGGTCTTGCGACGGTGCATATTCTCGATGCCCGCGACGCTCAGCCGCTGGCCCACGGCCGCAAGGTCGATCGCCTGGCCGCCGGCCATGCCTCCGGTGCCGGTGGCGGCGGCGAGCACGCGGATCATCTCCAGGCGCGCGGGTGCGGAGGCCTCCGGTGCATTGGCGAGCACGGCGAACGCGAGCGCCTGCAGGGCATCCCCGACGAGCACGGCGGTGCCCTCATCAAAGGCGCGGTGGCAGGTGGGGCGTCCGCGGCGCAGGTCATCATCATCCATGGACGGCAGGTCATCGTGCACCAGACTGTAGACGTGGATCAGCTCCACAGCGGCCGCGGGCGCGTCGAGGCTCTTCAGGGGCGCCCCGAAGGAGGCGCCGGTCAGATACACGAGCGTGGGTCGCAGGCGTTTGCCGGCGCCCAGGGCGCTGTAGCGCATCGCCTCGCGCAGACGCGGCGTACCCGGGTCGGGCAGTTCCAGGGTGCGATCGAGGACTGCTTCAATGCGCGCCTGGCAGGCCGCGACACGCGCGGGGAAATCCTCAAGCGCCGGCGGCCCGGCATCGCTGGCACGGGAGGCGCAGGCGTCGCTCACTCGGGGTCCGTGGCTCCGGAGGTCTCACCCGCGCCCTCGAAGACTTCAGGTTGTGCCTCACTGCCGCGCTTGAGCAGGATCTCGACCCGCTGCTGCGCGTTTTGCAGTGAGGACTGGCACTGCCGCGTGAGCGCGACGCCGCGCTCGAACAATTTCAGTGCCTCATCCAGCGGCACGTCCCCGCGCTCGAGACGCTCAACCAGCGTCTCCAGCTCGGCCAGAGCCTGCTCGAAATCGGGCGCTTTGCTGGTGCGGGTCAAGGTCAAACTCCGTGAGCTGCGGGCGTGCGGGGCGGGGCGCGCAACGTTACACAGCGCCGCGCCCGAGGGTCAAACGTACCGTTGACGTCGTCTCAAGGGCGGCATACAGTCGCCGACCTTAGGTTAGACCCAGTCTAAGTGAGGAACGACATGAATCTCAAAGGCAGCAAGACCGAGAAGAATCTCAAAGACGCATTCGCCGGGGAATCGCAGGCGAATCGTCGTTATCTGTATTTCGCCGCCAAGGCCGACGTGGAAGGGTTCAACGACGTCTCGGCGGTGTTCCGCTCAACCGCCGAGGGCGAAACCGGGCATGCCCACGGGCACCTCGAGTACCTCGAGGCGGTCGGGGATCCGGCGACGGGTCTGCCGATCGGCGAGACGCGCAACAATCTTAAGGCCGCGATTGCCGGGGAAACGCACGAGTACACCGACATGTACCCGGGGATGGCGAAGGCGGCACGCGATGAGGGCTTTGCCGAGATCGCCGACTGGTTCGAGACGCTCGCCAAGGCCGAGCGCTCGCACGCCAACCGCTTCCAGAAGGCCCTCGACACGCTCTGAGAGCTTTGCGGCTGATTCTGCCCACCGTGCGCGCCGCGGAGCTCACCGGTCCGCGGCGTGTGCGCACTTGAAGGTCGCAACACGCGCATGAACACGACGCCGGCCGCCCCGGTCCCAAAGAGTGGTGGGCGCGAGGGAAGCCTTGAGGCCCCGACACGCCACGCGCTCGAGTGGCGCAGCGAGGCGTTCTATGACCCGCAGGCGCTTGAGAAGGAACTCGAGCGCGTCTTCGACATCTGCCACGGGTGTCGCCGCTGCTTCAATCTGTGCAACGCTTTTCCCACGTTGTTCGATGCGGTGGACGCCACGAGCGAGGGTGAGGTTGCCGCCGTCGACAAGAAGGTCTTCTGGGAGGTCGTGGACAACTGCTACCTGTGCGACATGTGCTTCATGACCAAGTGCCCCTACGTGCCGCCGCATCCCTGGAATGTCGACTTCCCGCACCTGATGCTGCGCGCCAAGGCGGCGCGCACCCGCACGCAAGGCCTCGGCGTGCGCCAGAAGGTGCTCGCCGACACCGACACCGTCGGCGCGCTCGTCGGCATTCCGGTGGTGGTGGAGATCGTGAACGCCGTGAACCATTCCGCCGCGGGGCGCGCGCTGCTCGATAAGGCGCTCGGCGTGGATCGCAGCGCACCGCTGCCGAAGTACTACGCGCGCAGCGCGCGCGCGCGTCTGAAGCGCCTGGGCACGAGCGCAGCCCCGGCGAGCATCGATGGCGGCAGGAGCGCTCAAGCCAGCCCGCGCACCACCGGACGGGTCGCGCTCTTTGCCACCTGTTACGGTAACCGCAACGAGCCGGCGCTTGATGAGGATTTGGTGGCGGTGTTCGAGCACAACGCCATCGAGATGACGCTGCTGCCGCGCGAGCGCTGCTGCGGCATGCCGCGGCTCGAGCTCGGTGACCTGGCGGGGGTCGCGAAGCTCAAGGAGGTCAACATCCCGCAGCTCGCTGCCGCGGTCGCCGCAGGTTATGACCTGGTCGCCCCGATCCCCTCGTGCGTGCTGATGTTCAAACAGGAGCTGCCGCTCATGTACCCGGAAGATGCGCAGGTGAGGCAGGTGGCCGCGCGCATGTTCGATCCGTTCGAGTACCTGATGCTGCGCCATGAGGCAGGCCTGCTGCGCACGGACTTCAAGGGGCATCTGGGGAAGGTGAGTTACCACGTGCCCTGCCACCTGCGCGTGCAGAATTTGGGGTTAAAGACCCGCGACGTGCTCAGGCTCGTCCCCGAGACGACCGTGGAAGTGATCGAACGCTGCTCCGGGCACAACGGCACTTACGGGGTGAAGAAGGAGTTCCGCGCCGCCTCGGTGAAGATCGGCCGGCCCGTGGCGCAGCGCGTGGAGAGCGCCAAGGCCGACCACTACAGCAGCGACTGTCCCATGGCCGGACACCAGATCGAGAGCATCATCGGCGCGGCGCGCGCGCCCGAGCACCCCTTGAAGCTCCTGCGGCTCGCCTACGGGATCTAGGCGCGGACCCCGCATGGACAAGCTAGCCGTCGCTGATTTGATGCCGCTCGAGCTATACGCCCGCGAGCGGGCAGCATTTCGCACCCGCGTGTTGCAGCACAAGACGCGGCGCAATCTGGCGGTGGGGCCCAATAGCACCTGGCTGTTTGAGGATCGCCTCACCGTGCAGTACCAGGTGCAGGAGATGCTGCGCACCGAGCGCATCTTCGAGCCCGAGGGCATCGCCGAAGAGCTCGGCGCCTACAATCCGCTCATTCCCGATGGCAGCAACTGGAAAGTGACGCTGCTGCTGGAGTTCGAGCCGACCGAGCGGCCGGCTGCGCTCGCGCGCCTGAAGGGCATGGAGCACCGTTGCTACGTGCAGATCGGCAGTGAGCGGGTCTTTGGGATCGCGGACGAGGATCTGCCGCGCGAGAACGCCGAGAAGACCTCGGCGGTGCACTTTCTGCGCTTCGAGTTACCGCCGGGCATGAGCGGCGCACTGCGCGCGGGCGCAGCACTCGCCGCTGGCATCGATCATGAGCACTACCGCCACGCGGTACAGGTGAGCGCAGCGGTGCGAGAAGCGCTGCTCGCCGATCTTAGCTAGCGGCGCCGGCCGGCGCGCGTGCGCCCGCGAAGACCCAAGTCCGCGCTCCGGGCTGCTACACTCGCGCCGGCCACGCGCGGCAAGTCAACCCAGAGCCCCAAGCACGGATGAGTCAGTCCTATACCGCTTCCGACATCGAGGTCTTAACGGGCCTGGAGCCGGTCCGGCGACGGCCGGGCATGTACACGCATACCTCGCGCCCCAATCACCTCGCGCACGAGGTGATTGATAACAGCGTCGATGAGGCCATCGCCGGCTACTGCAAGCAGATCGACGTGACGCTGCACAAGGACGGCTCGCTGGAGGTCGCCGATGACGGCCGCGGCATGCCCGTCGACATACATCCGAAGGAGAAGGTGAGCGGCGCGGAACTGATCCTGACGCGCTTGCACGCCGGCGGAAAATTCACCGACAAGACCTACAAATTCTCCGGCGGCCTGCACGGCGTGGGCGTCTCGGTGGTGAACGCGCTCTCCAAGCACCTGGAGTGCTGGATCAAGCGCGGCGGCAAGGAATACAACATCAGTTTCAAGGACGGCAAGATCGCCTCCAAGCTCGAGGCGATCGGCAGCGTCGGGCAGCGCAACAGCGGCACCACGGTGCGCTTCTGGCCGGATCCGAAGTTCTTCGACTCCGATAAGTTCTCCGTGCCGCAGTTGAAGCACATGCTCAAGGCCAAGGCGGTGCTGTGTCCGGGGCTGCGCATCAGCTTCAAGAACGAGGCCACGGGTGAGAAGGACGAGTGGTTCTACACCGGCGATCTGGGGGCCTATCTCATCGAGGAACTGGGCAAGGAGGAGCGCATCCCGAGCGAGCCGATCACGGCGAACCGCGTCGGCGACAACGACGCGGTGGACTACGCGCTGTGCTGGGCACCGCAAGCGGAAAATACGCTCGGCGAGAGCTACGTCAACCTGATTCCCACCATCGAGGGCGGCACGCACGTGAACGGCCTGCGCGCCGGGGTGGCGCAGGCGGTGCGCGAGTTCTGCGAGTTCCGCAATCTCGTGCCGCGCGGCATCAAGCTCACGCCCGAGGATGTGTGGGATAAGGCGAACTACGTGCTGTCGGTGAAAATCCAGGACCCGCAGTTCGCCGGGCAGATGAAGGAGCGCTTAGGTTCGCGCGATGCGGCGCCGCTGGTGGAGAGCTTCGCGCGCGATTCCCTCGCGCTGTGGCTCAATCGTCATCCGGATGCCGGTGAGCGTATCGGGCAGTTCGCGATCGCGAACGCCCAGGAGCGTGCCCGGGCGGCACAGAAGATCGTGCGCAAGCGCATCGCCGGCGGCCCGACGCTGCCGGGCAAGCTGGCCGACTGCGCCAGCCAGGAGCCCAAGCGCTGCGAGCTGTTCCTGGTGGAGGGCGATTCGGCCGGCGGCTCAGCCAAGCAGGCGCGCGACAAGGATTTCCAGGCGATCATGCCGCTGCGCGGCAAGATCCTGAACACCTGGGAGCTCGATGCCCACCAGATCGCCGCCAGCGAGGAGGTGCACAACATCAGCATCGCCCTCGGGATTGATCCGGGATCCGCTGACTTAAGCCAGCTGCGCTACCACAAGATCTGCATCCTCGCGGATGCGGACTCGGACGGACAGCACATCGCGACGCTGCTGTGCGCACTGTTTCTGCGGCACTTCCGCCCGCTCGTGGCGCATGGGCACGTGTACGTCGCCATGCCGCCGCTGTTCCGCATCGATGCGGGCAAGCAGGTGCATTACGCGCTCGATGACAGCGAGCGTGATCAGGTCCTCAAGCGTATCGAGAAGGAAAACTCGCGCACCCGCCCCACGGTGACCCGCTTCAAGGGCTTAGGGGAGATGAACCCGACCCAGCTCCGCGAGACCACCATCGACCCGCGCACGCGGCGCCTCGTGCAGCTCACCATCGACGGCAAGGACAACACCGACCAGCTGATGGACCTGCTGCTCGCCAAGAAGCGCGCCGCCGACCGGCGCGAGTGGCTTGAAGAGAAGGGCAATCTCGCGGAAGTGCAGGTCTAGACGTGCCGGAGAACCAGGAACTGAACTTCGAGGGCGTTGAGCGTCAGCCGCTGCGCACCTTCACCGAGAAGGCCTACCTCGACTACTCGATGTACGTGATCCTCGACCGGGCGCTGCCGTTCCTCGGTGACGGGCTCAAGCCCGTGCAGCGGCGCATCACCTATGCGATGAGCGAGCTCGGGCTCTCGGCGGTGAACAAGGCAAAGAAGTCGGCGCGCACCGTGGGCGACGTGCTCGGCAAGTTCCACCCGCACGGGGACACCGCCTGCTATGAGGCCATGGTGCTCATGGCGCAGCCCTTTGCGTATCGCTACCCGCTCATCGACGGCCAGGGCAACTGGGGCTCCCAGGATGACCCGAAGTCCTTCGCCGCGATGCGCTACACCGAGGCCAAGCTCACCCGTTACGCGGACGTGCTGCTCGGGGAGCTCTCGGACGGCACCGTCGACTGGCAGCCCAACTTCGATGGCACGCTCGAGGAGCCGGTGTTCCTGCCGGCGCGCCTGCCCAACCTCCTGCTGAATGGCACCTCGGGAATCGCCGTGGGCATGGCAACCGACATCCCGCCGCACAACCTGCGCGAGGTGGCGAGCGCCTGCATCCATCTGCTCGAGGAGCCCGAGGCCACCACCGCGCAGCTGATGAAGTTCGTGAAGGGCCCGGACCTGCCCACGGGCGCTGAGATGATCTCCCCACGCGCGGACCTCAAGGAGTTCTACGAGAAGGGCATCGGCACGTTCAAGGCGCGCGCCACCTGGGAGATCGAGGACGGCAACATCGTCATCACGGCATTCCCGTACCAGGTCTCCCCGACCAAGGTGCAGGAGCAGATCGCCGAGCAGATGCGCGCCAAGAAGCTGCCGATGGTGGACGCGCTCAACGACGAGTCGGACCACGAGAACCCGACGCGCGTCGTGATCGTGCCGCGCTCAAACCGCGTCGACCTGACCGAGGTCATGAACCACCTGTTCGCGACCACGGACCTGGAGCGCAACTACCGCGTCAACCTCAACATCATCGCCCTCGACGGCCGGCCACGGGTGATGAACCTCCGGGAGATCCTCAGCGAGTGGCTCGAGTTCCGCACGCGCACCGTGACGCGGCGCCTGGAGTACCGCCTCGGCAAGGTCACGCGGCGCCTGCACATCCTCGATGGCCTGCTGATCGCCTTCCTCAACCTCGATGAGGTGATCCGCATCATCCGCCGCGAGGACGAGCCGAAGCCGGTGCTGATGAAGCGCTTCAAGCTCTCGGAGGAGCAGACCGAGGAGATCCTCAACACCCGCCTGCGCCACCTCGCCAAGCTCGAGGAGATGAAGATCCGCGAGGAGCAGAAGGCGCTCTCGGCCGAGCGCGAGGAGATCGAGGCACTCCTCAAGAGCAAGGCGAAGCTGAAGAAGCTCATCGCCGCCGAGATCCGCGCCGATGCCGAGAAGTACGGCGACGAGCGGCGCACCAAGATCATCGAGCGCGAGGCCGCGGTTGCGATCGATGAGACGAGCCTGATCCCGAACGAGCCGGTGACGGTGGTGCTCTCGACCGGCGGCTTCGTGCGCTCCGCCAAGGGCCACGACGTCGAGCCCGGGGCGCTCTCGTACAAGGGCGGCGATGCCTTCCAGGCACTCGCCCGCGGCCGGAGCCTGCAGCCGGCGGTGTTCATCGACAGCACCGGACGCACCTACGCGCTGCCGGCGCATTCACTGCCCTCCGCGCGCGGCCACGGCGAGCCGCTCTCCGGGCGGCTGGATCCGCCGGATGGCGCGAAATTCGCAGGCGTGATGATCGGGGAGCCCGAGGACTTATGGCTGCTCGCCAGTGACGCCGGCTACGGCTTCACCGCGCGCCTGAAGGACCTCATCACCGACCGACGTGCCGGCAAGACCGTGCTGAGCGTGCCCGAGAACGCGCACGTGCTGGCACCCGCCCCGGTGCTGAGCGCGGATTCTGTGGTGGCGGTCGTGAGCAGCGAGGGCAAGCTCCTCGTCTTCCCGGTCGGGGAGGTTCCGGAGATGCCGCGTGGCAAAGGCATTAAGCTCTACGACATTCCGAGCAAGAGGGCGCGGGCGCGCAGTGAGCTGATGATTGCGGTGGCGGTCGTAGCGCCCAAGGCGAGCCTCCTGCTCTGGTCGGGCGAGCAGCAGAAAGTGCTCGAGTGGCGCGAGCTGCAGGACTACTCGGGCGAGCGCGCCCAGCGCGGCGCGGTGCTGCGCCGCGGCTGGCCGCGCAAGATCGACCGCATGGAAGCGAAGCTGCCGACCCCGTCCGTCTAGGCGCGCCCGCGCGCGCCGTCCCTCTCTGGATCTGAGACGCCGTACCCGGCCTTGCCCCCCTGTTTGCGAATACGAATGATTCGCATTAGTATTTGCATATAGCGGGGCATTTCCGTTGAGGACTCAGGATGTTAAGGGGGGCGCGGTGGCCGGCAGGCCTATCTGTAGTGCTCACGGTGGGCCTGTGTGGCTGTGGCGGGGCTGGCGGCTCCCCTGCGGTCACGCCCACGGCCACGCCCGCGTTCCTATCGGGGAAGGCTGCGGCCGGCAAGGCGCTGTTCTTCGATACGAGTCTTTCGGCCTCCGGGCAACAGTCCTGCGGGACCTGCCATGTGCCGGCGCGCGCGTTCACGGCGGACCCGGCCACCGATCACGGTCTGCCCGTGCCCCTCGGCGGCCGCCACATGGATTTGCCGGGATTTCGCAACGCCCCCTCGCTTCTGTACGTCGCACTCACCCCGCCGTTCTTCCTCGCCAATGGCACACCGACCGGCGGGTTCTTCCGCGATGGTCGCGCCTCCTCGCTCGCGGTGCAGGCCCAGCAACCGTTCGTCATGCCGTTCGAGATGGCCAACGCGGATGCCGCGGAGGTGCTGACGCGCCTTGAGGCCTCAGCGAGCACGCTGCAGCTTTTCGTGGCCGCCTTCGGCGAGGACGTGCTCACCGATCCTGAGGCCACGCTCGCGGCCATGGGTGCCGCGATTGCCGCCTACGAGAGCGAGCCGGAGTTCACGCCCTTCAGCAGCAAGTACGACTACTGGCTTCAGGGGCAGGCTCAGTTAAGCGATTCGGAACAGCGCGGACTTGCGCGATTTAACGATCCGGGCCAGGGCAACTGCACGGCGTGTCATCCGAGCCAGCCTCAAGGCTACAGCGCGCATGCGCTGTTTACCGACTTCACGTACGACAACATCGGCGTGCCGCGCAACTGGCACGTCCGCGCCAATTGGCCCCATCCGACGAGCCCGATCAGCGGGCAGCCGCTCGACTACCTGCCGGCCGAGCTCAACGTGCCCGCGGATGCCGAGTACGCCTACTACGACCTCGGCCTGTGTGGACCGTTCGCGCCGGCGGCGAATGATCCGAACCCGCGACCGGTATTCACCACGACCACCACGCTGTGCGGGCTCTTTAAGGTGCCCAGCCTGCGCAACGTCGCGATCACCGCGCCGTACTTTCACAACGGCGAATTCGCGACGCTGCACAAGGTCGTGCAGTGGTACGTCACGCGCGACATCAACAACGACACGGGCAACAATCCCACGCCCGTGCCGGCCGGCCCCGGCGGCAATCCCTATTTCCCCGTCGGCACCCCCTACCTCGCCGCCGATGGCACGCCGGATCTGGACGAGTACAACGATCTGCCGGCCTCCTTCGACGCCAACATCAATATCGGCGAGACCCCCTACACCCCCCCGACATTCGCCGGCGGCCAGGCGCCGACCCTGAGCGCCGCCGACATCGATGACGTGGTCGCGTTCCTGTGCACGCTCACCGACGGTTACGACCCGAAGCGCCCGGCCACCTACAACGTCCCTGCGCAGTGTCTGCCCGGGGCGAACTAACGCGGCCGGCCCCTCCTTTAAACCCACGGAAATCACTCTCATGCACCGCACCTTGCCGCTGCTTGCACGGGCGCTTAAGCCGCGCCTCTGCGTCCTCCTGCTGGCCGCAGCGCTCGGCGCCAAAACGCTCGCCGCGGCGGCGAGCGACACGGACGATGCGCGCCTGCAGACCCTGCAGCGCCAGCTCGAGCAGGTGCAAGCGATAGTGCAGCGACTCGCCGATGAGAATCGCGCGCTGCGCCAACACGAGCGTGAAGTCGACCGCAAGCTCGCCGAGCTTGCAGCCCTCCCGCCGGCCGGGGCCGCGGCGCCTGTGGTGGCGCAGTCTGCTGCCGCGCCGGCCGCCGACGCAGCCCCGGGGGCCGTGGCGGGGTTTCCGGGCGGCGCTGCGCTGCCGAACACCTCGGTGCTGCCGACGGTGGCCGCAGCGCCCGGGTACTCGCTGGCGGGCCTGGGCGGCTTGCGGCTGTGGGGCTACGGCGAGGTCTACTACACCGATCCGACCAGCGCGCGCAATCAATCGCAGTTTGATCTGGCGCGTGCCGTGTTCGGGATCGGCTATGCCTTCGATGAGCGCACCGAATTTAACTCCGAGTACGAGGTCGAGCACGCAGTGGCATCCTCAACGGATGCCGGCGAGTTTGAAGTGGAGCAGTTCTACGTCGATCGGCGCCTGAGCGATGCTGTGAGCGCTCGGGCGGGCGTCTTTCTCATGCCGTTTGGCTTTATCAACGAGCATCACGAGCCGATAAATTTCTACGGCATGCAGCGCAACTTCGTCGAGACGCTGATCATCCCCAGCACCTGGCGCGAGGGCGGCTTGAACCTGCACGGCGACACCGCGGCAGGCTTCGGCTGGAACGTCGGGCTCACGACGGGCTTTGACCTGTCGAAGTGGAATTTCGCGCCCGAGTTCCCACAGTACAACAACGCGCTGGAGCTTGAGGATAATGACGTCGCGCCGCTGCAGGCGACGCACCAGGAGGCAGCGCTCGCCAACTCGCGCCACCTCTCGCAGTACCTCGCCTTAAGTTACTACGGCGTTCCGGGCCTGACCCTCGGTGGGGCCATCAGCACGGGCGATGCGGTACCGGTACCCGCACCGCCGAACGCCCCGATCCCGGGCAATCAGCGCGTGACACTGTGGGAAGCGCACGCGCGCTGGGTGCCCGCGCGTTGGGACCTGTCGGCGATCTACGCCCGCGGCACGATCAGCAATACCGCACTGGCGAACATCGCCAACCCCGGCTCGCCGAATCCGCTCCCCGCTTCCTTTTACGGTTACTACCTGCAAGCGGCCTACGAGCTATGGCAGCGCGGGGACTACCGGCTGAACCCCTTCGCGCGCTTTGAGGTCTACAACATGGGCGCCAGCTACCAGGGTACGAGCGGCCCGGTGATCCCGGTAGGAGAGGTGCCGCTGTCGGCAGCGCCGGGCGACTATGGCCTATGGCCGCAGAATCACGACCACGTCTGGACGGTCGGCGCGAATTTCTACATCGGGCCGCATCTGGTGCTCAAGGCCGACTACCAGTGGTACGAGGTCAACGAGAATTTTAAGCGCCTGGATCTGGGGTTGGGTCTGGCGTTCTAGCAGGCTGTTGAAAATTCGGGATAGATCAACGCGGGCATGATCGATCGACTCATTTTTGAAGCCTCTCGGGGTGTGGCAGCGAGCCGCGTTGGCCGATCCGAGCGTACTGCGCGAGTGGATCGAGGGGTCTTTGAGGGCTTGAGGCTGATTTCATCGACACGTGTCCTACGCTGGTGCCGGATCGGGGAGGAGCTTCGCTACCCGCAGCAAGCTGTTGCAGCCGATCGTGAGGGTCGCCATGAAGGCCACGCTCGGCAGACCGCGTACCCGCATCTTGCGCAGTGCCCGGGCGTCCTTGCTCCAGCCGAAGATCTCTTCGATGCGCTTGCGCAAGCGTTGGCTGGCAAAGTAGCCGCGATGGCGCGTCGTGCGCCCATCGATCGCCGAGCCGCCCGCACGCTTGAGCGACTGGGCGATGTGCGGCGTCACACCCAGCTCACGGCAGGCGGCGACGAAGCCACGGGTGTCATACCACTTGTCCCCGGCCACCGTTCTGCCGGTGCGCGCTGCCTGGCGCTTGAGCATCCTGAGCGCTGCCTCGCGTTCGGCAAATCCGCTCGACTCGGTGATCTCGACATCGACGGGCAGACCCTGACGGTGCTCCATCAACACGTGCCCCATGTAGCACAGCTTCGCGGCCTGGCCCTGGCTCTTCTTGAACAGCTTCGCCTGCGGCTCATGCGGGGCCACATGCGTCTCGTTCGTGCGTCGCTCGCCATGGAAGTCTACGTGCGGGTTGCGTCCTGGGGGCGGTGGATCGTCCTTGCCATCGCGCCGGCGCATGCTCTTGACCGCCGACCACGCCTCAATCAGGGTGCCATCGACGCTGAAGTGCTCCGCAGACAGCAGCCCCTCGCGCCGGGCACGCCGGCCGATGCGCCGCAGGAGCTTGCGCGCTACCCCGGCCTCGATCAGCCGGTCGCGGTTCTTGGTGAAGGTCGAGTGATCCCAGATCCGATCATCCATCGACAGCCCCACGAACCAGCGGAACAGCAGGTTGTAGTCCAGCTGCTCACACAACAGTCGTTCGGAGCGGATCGAGTACAGCACCTGCAGCACCAGAGCCCGCACCAGGCGCTCGGGGGCTACCGACTCGCGACCACCGTCGGCGTATACCCGGTCAAAGTCCCGGCTCATCGAGCCCAGCGCCTCATCCAGCAGCGCTCGGATCCTGCGCAGCGGATGCGTCGGCGGTATCCGCTTCTCCATCGAGACATAGCTGAAGAGGCCACCTTGATCCATATCCGTTCCGCGCATGCTGCTCATCCATCATCAACCGCGTTGGTCGTACTGTGACGCATGCGTGGCAATTTTCAACAGCCTGCTAGGGGGGCCTCAGCGTTCAGCGCGCAGCACGACTTCTTCGGGCTCATTGACGAAATAACCCTGGATGTACTGCACGCCGATCTGCCACAGCACCGCCATGGTGTTGGCGTCCTCGACGCGCTCGGCGACGGTCTGGATGCCGTGCTTGCGCGCCGCCTCGACCAGCATGCGCACGCGCTGCTGCAGCTGCGGGTCCCCGGCAAGTCCCTGCACCAGGGTGCCGTCGATCTTCACGAAGTCCAGCGGCACG
This sequence comes from uncultured Pseudomonadota bacterium, assembly GCA_963850955.1. Taxonomy (GTDB): domain Bacteria; phylum Pseudomonadota; class Gammaproteobacteria; order Steroidobacterales; family Steroidobacteraceae; genus 13-2-20CM-66-19. Next base: position 928,059 of record CAWKMW010000002.1, on the reverse strand, counting down.
GTTTCGAGCATGCCGCTGCTGTTACGGCCGGAGCCGAAGCCTTCGAGCGCGAAGCGGAAGCGTCGCTCACGCAGCGCCGCGGCGAGGGTCTTCATCTCCTCGATGTGGCTCGCGGCGCTCTCCTCGGTCACCTGGAAACACAGCCGCTTGGGATCGGCGCGGCTGGTGCGCAGGTGATTGTCGAGCCATTCGAGAAAGGCTGCATCGCGCACCGTCTCGCGCGATAAGCGCACGAACAGGCACTCCGGCTTCTTCTGCGCCGCGAACGACAACGAGGCGCCCACCACCCAGCGATCGATGTTCTTCAGCAGATCGTTGCGCCCGGCAGCCGCCATGAATTCCGAGGGCAGCACTTCCTTGCCCTGCTGATCGATCATGCGCACGAGCACATCGAACATGCCCGGATCCTCGCCCTGCAGGCTCGCAATCGGCTGCTGCACCAGGCGGAAGCGGTTCTCCATCAAGGCCGCCTTGATGTGCTTGACCCACACACGGTCATAGGACATCACGCGGCTGTCGTTGTCGGCGCGGGTCGAGCCGATGCTCTGGTTGCCGCCGCGTGCGCTGCCCTTGCGCGCGCATTCGATCGCATCCTGCACGACCGCATCCAGCTGCGGCTCCCCGGGGGCGACCACCGACAGGCCGATCGTGCAGGTGACCGAAACTGACTTGTCGTTGATGCGCATGACGTGGCGCTGCACGCGCGTCAGCACCCGCTCGCTCCAGGCGTTGATGTCATGTTCGTTGCCGCGCTCGAGGAGCGCGAGGAAACGCACGCCGCCGAAGCGGCCCGCGACCTCCTTCGGGTGCAAGCTATCCTTCAGCAGTCGCGCCACCTCATTGACCACTTCCTCGCTCGCCGTCACGCCCACCACGCGCTCGAGCGCGGCGAACTTGTCGATGCGCACCAGCACCAGACAGCGCATGCCGCCGGGCGCGGGCGTCGCGAGGCGCTCGGCGAGCGCCTCCAGCAGCTCGCTGCGGCGCATGAGGCCCGCGGCCGGATCCGGACGCGTCGCCACGACGGGCACAGGAATGATGAATTGGTCGGCGCGCGGGCGCGAGGGCACCACCAGGTGCACGGCCGGCTCGCCCTCCTGTTCGCCGAGGGTGAGCGTGATTTCCAGCGGCAGCACTGTGCCGTCGTTCAAGAGCGCATTGGCGCGCAGGGCGTGATCGTTCCAGCGACCTTGCTGACACGCCGCGAGTGCACCGCGCAGGGCGGCGTGCGTGGATTCCTCGAACAGATCCATCACCGGCTGACCGCAGATGCCATCCTCGACGCCGTACAGCTCATGCCAGGCGGGGTTTGCCTCGGTGACGATGCCCTCTTGCACCTGGATGATGGCGTCGTTGGAGCGCTGCAGCACCACGCCGAGCTGGCTGCGCGCGTCGTGAGCGGACTTCTGCGTCACATCAAGCGCGCGCTCGATGCGAAACACGCCTAGCTCGCGCAGCATGACCGCCTGCAGGCGCGCCGGATGCGCGAGCGTCACGGCATCGCGCGCACCGCGTTCGATGGCCTGGGCGATCAGGGCTTCGTCCACCGCCGGGGCGAGCAGCAGCACCGGCACGGTGGGCGCGAGCTGATCGCGCAAGCCGATGACGGGGGTGAGTTCGGCGGGCGTGTTGGCCACCTGCACCAGCAGTTCCGGGTTGATCTGCCCGAGCGCATCGCCCAGATCGCGCAGCGCCGGGATCCAGGTGCAATGCACCGGATGGCCGGCACGCCGTAGCACGCTGTTGATCGCTTCCACAGGATCACGTGCCGAACTCAGCACGATGAGCGGCACGGCGTTCGGCTCGGTCAAGTCGCCCTCCACGGTGGGCTCGCGGCAGCGGCGGATTCTAGCACCCGCGCGCGGCGGGCCCGCGTGCGCGATGTCGCGGAAAGCACGGTGAAAACTAGCTGAGCTCCTCGGCGCCGAATTCGTCCAACAGCGCCCGCACCACGGCCGCCGGGCACAGCAGGGCGCACTTGGTGAGGGCATCGGCGCTCATGGTGGTGCGTGCGCGCACGGCCGCATAGCGGCGCGCGCGCGCCGGAGCGCCGCTGCGCACGTAGTAGCCGCGATGACCCGAAGGCGCGCGCGGGGCGTCCCGATCGCTCACCGCGAGCGCTGCGTCCGCAAGCTCAAGCGGCTGGAAGCGCCCATTGGGACGACGCAACAGGATCGTTTCGCGCGCCGCACCGAATACGCGCAGATCGCCGCCGGCGTTGACGAGTCCGGCCTCGCAGCGCGCCGCCTGCAGCGCCGCGACCGCGCAATCCACGGCAAATCCCTTGGCAATGCCGCCACAATCCAGCTCAAGCGGTGCATGGCAGATCGCCGCGACCGCCGTGATTTGAAGGTCCGCGATTCGCCCGGCTCGTCGCGGGAGGCACGGATCGAACACACCCGCGCTGCGCGCATGCAGCTGCTGCGCAAAGCGCAGCAGCTCGCGCGTACCGCGGCCGATGCACACCGCTTCCCCCGGGGCGGCGCAGTTGATCCGCGCAAGGTCACTGCCGGGGTGCTGGGGATCAAGGCGCTGCGCCACTTCTGCCACAGCGGCGAAGGCGGCTTCGACCCCCGTCCGCGCACTCTCAGAGGTGCGCGCCTGCGCCTCGATGACGACCCCGGTACCCATCAGGACGCGCATGCGCCGCACCCGCACGAGCAGGGGTGCGTCTAGGGGCGCGCGTGCGGCTGAGGGCAGGCAGTTCATGAAAAAGCCGCCCCATGCTACAGTAATTAAGAATCATTCGCATTTGAGAGGCTCAGATGTCCCGCGCAGATCCGACCGGGTGGCTCGGCGCCCTTGGGCTCCTTGCCGCGGTGCCCCAGGTGGTGATCGCCGCGGACTACCTCTCGGTCGAGGCGGCGCAAAAGACGCTCTTCCCCGACGCGGATCACTTCGCCGAGGTGGTGCCCGCGCTCACGAGCGCTCAGCGCGAGCAGATCGCCGCATTGGCCGGCGCGCAGCCGCCCCATCGCAGCCTGCGCATCTACCGGGCCCTGGCGGGCGCGCAGACCCTGGGCTACGTGTTCATCGACGAGGTCATCGGCAAGGAGGACTTCATCACCTACGCGGTCTCCGTCCACACGGACGGCCGACTCGGTACGCCCGAGGTCTTGAGTTACCGCGAGAGTCACGGCGGGGAGATTCGCAGCGCCGCGTGGCGCGGGCAGTTCGCCGGGCGGGGCGCTCTTGCGGCACTCAGGGTACGCACCGATATCAAGAACATCGCCGGCGCCACGCTTTCGTGCGAGCACGTGACTGAAGGCGTGCGCTGGGTGCTGGCGCTGTGGCAGGTGCTGCTGCAGCCGCTGACACGCGGCTAGCCCCGATGCGGCCCCTGCCCGCAGCGCCCGCGCAGCCGGCTACGCCCGCCCCCATGGCGCGCGGCATGCGCTCCGCCGTGCTCGCCGCCGCAGCGCTGCTGTGGCTCACCGGCGCAGCGTGGCTCGCGGCGCATTTTGTCTTCCCGCAGCGCAACGAGTTTGGCGCGCTGCCCAATCCTTGGGAAGCACCCTTGATGCGCGTGCACGGGCTGATCGCCGTGGCGGCCGTCTTTCTTTTCGGCTGGATCGGTGCAGGACATATCTACGCGCGCTGGGCCGCGGCCGCGAACCGTGTCTCCGGCCTTTGGCTGGCCGGCTGCGCCATCGTGCTGGTGGTGAGCGGCTACGCGCTTTATTACTCGACCGGCCCGGCGCACGAGAGTGCGGCCGCTGTGCACGAGGGGCTCGGATTGCTCGCGATTGTGGCCGCGGTGGCGCACTGGCGGCGTGTCCGCGCGGCGCGCTAAAGCGCGCGCCGCAGGCGCGGCTGGCGGCTCTGGGGGGTAGCCGCTATCATACGCGGCCCTTTTGAGCGGGCCGCGCGTTCCGCGGCTCATAAGACCGCGAGATTAAGTCATGGCCAGCTACACCACCAGCGAGATCCGTGGGGGTTTCAAAGTCCTGCTCGACGGCGATCCGTACTCGGTGATCGAGAACGAGTTCGTAAAACCCGGCAAGGGCCAGGCGTTCAACCGCATCAAGGTGCGTAACCTCAAGACCGGCCGCACGATCGAGAAGACGTTCCGTTCGGGGGAGTCGCTCGAGGCGGCCGACGTCGTCGATACGGACATGCAGTATCTTTACCAGGACGGGGAGTTCTGGCACTTCATGGTGCCGGAGAGCTTCGAGCAGTACACCGCGGGCAAGTCCGCAGTGGGCGACAGCGCCCAGTGGCTCAAGGACGGCATCGTGTGTGTCGTGACGCTGTGGAACAACGTGCCGCTGCTGGTGACCCCGCCCCCACACATTGAACTGAAGATCATCGAGACCGATCCGGGACTGCGCGGCGACACCGCCACCGGCGGTCAGAAGCCTGCGAAGCTTGAGACCGGCGCCGTCGTGCGCGTGCCGCTCTTCATCAACGAGGGCGAAGTCATCCGTATCGACACGCGCACCGGCGAATACATCTCGCGCGGCAAGCAGTAACAGACGTCCCCTCAGGCGCGCGCGGCCTGGGCGGCGCGCGAACGCAGCACCCCGTCGGCGGCATAGATCGCCAGCGCCACCCAGATCAGCACGAATCCTGCCGCACGCGCGCCGTCGAAGCGCTCGTGAAACAGCCACACGCCGCAGGCGAGCTGCAGGCTCGGGCCGATGTATTGCAGTACGCCCACCGTTGAGTAGGGCAAGAGCCGAGCCGCGTACGCGAAGAGAAACAGCGGCACCGCGGTCACGAGCCCACTGCCCACCAGCAGCGCCGCGACGTCAGCACCCGAGCGCGTCAACGCGCCGCTGCCGTTCGCCTCGCACCACAAAAGGTAGGCGGCCGCGAGCGGGATGAGCAGAATCGTCTCGGTAGCAAGCCCCGGCAGCGCCTCCACGGCGATGACTTTGCGCACGAACCCGTAGAGCGAAAAACTTACCGCGAGCGTGAGCGCAATCCACGGCGGCCGTCCGGCCTCGAGTGTGACGTAACCCACCGCTACCGCTGCGAGGGCAATGGCGAGCCATTGCACCGGATTTAAGCGCTCACGCAGGACGAAGATCCCCAGCACGACGTTCACGAGCGGGTTGATGTAGTAGCCGAGACTCGTATCGACGATGTGGCCGTGGCTCACGCCCCAGACGTACACCAGCCAGTTGCAGCTGATGAGAACGGCGCTCAGCAGCAGCCGCGCCAGGAGTGCGGGCCGCCTGAAGATGGCCGAGAGCTCCCCGAGTTCTCTGCGCCACAGCATCCACGCGAGGATGAGCAGGCACGACCAGCTGATGCGATGCGCAATCACCTGCAAGGCAGGTACCTCGCGCAACGGGTGCAGGTAGATCGGGAACAGTCCCCAGATGGTGAACGCGCCCGCACCGGCCAGCAGGCCGCGCGGTGAGAGACGTGCCGGGGTCATGCGGCGCTTGCAGCGCGCGCGGCCGCCGGATTTGCGGCCATGAACAGCGCCGCCAGGCGCTCAAGTCCGGCAGCATCCGCCGCATCAAAGCGTGCCGGCTGCGGACTGTCCAGATCGAGCACGCCGAGTAGCGTCCCCCCCTCAAGCAGCGGTACCACGATCTCGGAGCGCGAGGCCGCGTCGCAGACGATGTGGCCGGCAAAGGCCTGCACGTCCGGCACGACGAGCGTGCGCCGCTCGGCCGCCGCGCTGCCACAGACGCCCTGGCCGAGCCGGATGCGCACGCAGGCGGGCTTGCCCTGGAACGGTCCCACGATGAGCTCGCCGGCCTTGAGGAAATAAAGACCGGCCCAGTTGATCGCGGGCAACGCCTCGAAGAGCAGAGCTGCGGTATTGGCCGCGTTCGCGATGAAGTCCGTCTCACCCGCAAGCAGCGCTTCAAGCTGCTGCGCCAGGCGCCGATAGTCGGCCGGCTTATCCTTGAACTCGTAGCGTGTGCTCGTGAGATTCATGCGGGCGCGCTTAAGGGGAGCGGGGTGGGCATTCTCAGGCCCGCGAGGTGGGGAACGCCAATACCTCATCGATATGGGTGGCGCCGGTGGCGAGCATGAGCGTGCGGTCAAAGCCGAGGGCCACGCCTGCGCAGTCCGGCAGGCCGTGAGCCAGCGCCGCCAGCAACCGCTCATCCAGCGCATGCACCGGTAAGCCAAGCCGGCCCCGCTCGGCGTTATCGCGTTCAAACCTCAGGCGCTGCTCGTGGCAGTCGGTGAGTTCGTGAAAGCCATTGGCGAGTTCGAGCCCATCGCCATAGAGCTCGAAGCGCTGCGCTGCTTGCGGATCTTGCGAGTCCAGGCGCGCGAGCGCCGCCTGACTGGCCGGATAGCCGTAGATGAAGGTCAAGGCATCGCGACCTAAGCGCGGCCCGATGAGCGTCCCCATGAGCAGTTCCAGGTATTCATCGCGAGCGCGCACCGGTGTGCTGCTGAAACCGGCCGCCGCGGCCGCCTGTGCGAGAGTGCGCAGATCCGCCGCGTACGGATCCAGGTTAAGTTCGCGCAGGAACACCTCCCGGTAGCTTAGCCGCTCGGCGCGGCGGCGCGCTCCCGGCTCTCCCAATAGCTCGCGCACCAGCGCCTCGACTTCTCTCATCAGTTCATCGAGGCTAAAGCCCAGGCGATACCACTCGATGAGGGTGAACTCGCAGTTGTGCACGGGCCCGGCCTCGAAGCCGCGGGCCACGTGGCAGATCTGGTAGATGTCGCCGCTGCCGGCGGCCAGCAGGCGTTTCATGGCGTACTCGGGCGAGGTATGCACAAAGAATGCGGTAGGCGGCGGCCCGCTGGCGGCCCCGGGCGCGCTGAGCTGCACGGTGGCCGAATGGATGTGCACATCGCTCACCGGCGTGTTGACGATGAGCGGGGTGTCCACTTCGAGCACCGCGCGTGTGGCGAAGAAGTGCCGTGCCCGCGCCAGCAGCGCGGCGCGCGCGGCAAGCCGCGCGCGCGAGGCGCTCGGACGCCAGTCGCCCGAATCCTCCAGACTCATGTCAACCGCGCGAGCGCTTGGCCCACGCGTACCGTGCTGCCGCTTGGCAGCTGCGGCAGCCACTCGTTTGCCCCCGGGGGCAGCAGCAGGATGACGGTGGAACCCATGTTGAAGCGACCCATCTCGGCGCCTTTCGGCAGTACGGCCGTTGCGCCCTCAAGCGGCAGCACCGTGCGCCGTCGCGGGCGGCGCGGCGTCACCTCACCGTGCCACACCGTCGACATACTGCCGACGAACAGGGCCCCGACCAGCACCAGCGCGAAGCTGAGCGCACCCGCCTCGAACACGCACACGATGCGTTCATTTCGCGCGAACAGGCCCCGCACGCTCGCCGCGGTGCTCGCGTTGACGCTGAACAGCTGCCCCGGCACATACCAGGCGGCGCGCAGCGCGCCAGCCAGCGGCATGTGGATGCGGTGATAGTTAAAAGGCGCCAGGTAGAGCGTGGCGAACGCGCCGCCTCGGAACAGCGACGCCCAGGAGCCCTCCTCATCGAGCAGCGCCTCGAGGGTGTAGGCGTGTCCCTTGGCCTGCACCAGGTAGGAGCCATCGAGGCGCCCGATCTGGCTCACGGTGCCATCGACCGGTGACACGAGCGTGCGCGGATCCGGATCGATGGGGCGCGCGCCCGCGCGCAGCGCGCGCGTGAAGAAGGCATTGAAGCTCTCGTACCGGCGCGCGTCGGGTTGCTCGGCATCGCTCATGTCGGGGTGAAAGCGGGCGAGGAAGCCCTGGATGAGCGCGTTTTTCAGCCGCGGCACGCGGCTGCGCGCGAGCGCATGCACCCCCTCGGTGAGCCAGTGCTGCGGCAAGACATACTGGAGCGCGACAAAGGCGCGCGCCGTGGCGCTGTCCGGGTCGGGGTTCATCCGACTCAGTGCCCGGCGCTTTGTAGGTAAGGCGCCGCGGTGTGCAGGTCCGCGACGAAACTCTTCACCTCGAACGGCGGGGTGAATATGGCGACGATCTGCGCGCTGGAGTCGAGCAGAAAGACCACCGCCGAGTGATCCATGGTGTAGTCCCCGCCGGGCAGCTCCACGCGGTTCACGGCCACGCCGAAGCGTTTTGCGAACGTGCCGATCTCGGCCGGCTCGCCGGTGAGCCCCTCAAACTGCGGATCAAACGCGTGCACGTACTGCGCCAGCGCCTGCGGCGTATCGCGCTGCGGATCGACCGTGACGAACAGTACACGCAGCTTCGCGAGCGCCGCCTGCTGCTTAATCTGCGCAAGCTTCACCAGGGTCGTCGGACACACATCCGGGCAGTGCGTGAAACCGAAAAAGACCAGTGCGGGCGTGCCGGAGAGGTTCTGCTGCGTGAAGGGATGCGCGTTGATGTCCTCGAGCTGAAAATCTCCGATCGCGCGCGCCTGGGGAAACCATGTGCCGCTTGCCAGCTGCGGGCCACCCCTGTCAAGTTGTCGCGCCAGATAAAAGCCCGCCGCGGCGGCGCAGATTGCGGCGGCGATGAGGAGCCAGCGGGCGGATGTCATCTGCATGAGTGAATTATTTCATACCCGCCGGCGCGCCGGGCGGCGTACATCGCCCCCCACGGTGGGCGCGCTCATCGAACACGGCGCGCGGCGCTTGCAGCGCGCGCGCGTGTTTTTCGGGCACGGCACCGATAATGCCCGCGACGAGTCCGCCGCGCTCGTGCTGCACGCGCTGCATCTGCCACACGATGCGGCTGCGGCAGTGTATCGGCGCCGCGTCAGCGTGCGCGCCGCGCAGCGCGCCGAGGCACTGCTCAGCCGGCGTATCCGTGAACGCATCCCCGCCGCCTATCTTACCGGCGTCAGCTTCTTTGCGGGTCTGCGCTTCAAGGTCGACGCCCGCGTGCTCGTGCCGCGCTCCCCGCTCGCGGAGCTGATCGAGCGAGGCTTTCGGCCCTGGATCGAGGCGGCGCGCGTGACGCGCGTGCTCGATCTGGGGACCGGTTCCGGGTGCATCGCGATTGCCGTCGCCCGGGCGCTGCCGCGCGCACGGGTGGATGCAGCGGACATCAGCGCGGCAGCCCTGCAGGTGGCCCGCGCCAACGTGCGATGGCACCGTCTTGGGCGGCGCGTACGGCCGGTCAGATCGGATCACTTCCGCGCGCTCCGGGGCAGCACCTACGATATCATCGTGACGAATCCGCCTTACGTGGGGGCGCGCGAGCTTGAGGGACTGCCGCCGGAGTATCGGCACGAACCACGCGTGGCACTCGCGGCCGGCCGCACGGGACTTGATTCGGTACGGATCATCCTGCGCGACGCGGGCCGGCATCTGCGCCCGCGCGGGCTGCTCGTAGTCGAGGTGGGGAACAGCGAGCGTGCGTTGCGACGCGCGTTTCCCCGCCTGCCCTTCGTGTGGCTTGAATTCGAGCGCGGTGGCGGCGGGGTGTTCCTGCTCACGCGCGAACAACTGCAGGCACACTGAAGGCGCATGTCCGGCAACACCATCGGCAGACTCTTCACCGTCACCACCTTTGGCGAGAGTCACGGGCCGGCGCTCGGCTGCATCGTGGATGGCTGCCCGCCGGGGCTTGAGCTCACCGAGGCGCACCTGCAGCAAGACGTCGACCGGCGGCGCAGCGGCACATCGCACTTTGTCAGCCAGCGTCGCGAAGTCGATCAGGTGCGTATCCTCTCCGGGGTATTCGAAGGGCGCACGACCGGCACGCCGATCGGCATTCTCATCGAGAACACCGACGCGCGCTCGCGCGACTACGACAAGATCAAGGACCGCTTCCGCCCCGGACATGCGGATTACACCTATCAGCAGAAGTACGGGCTGCGCGACTACCGCGGGGGCGGGCGCTCCTCGGCACGCGAGACCGTCATGCGCACCGCCGCCGGGGCGATCGCGCGGCGCTATCTGGCACAGCGTCTCGGCGTGCGCATCTACGGCTACTTAAGCCAGGTGGGCGCGCTTGAGATCGAGCCCGTCGATCCGCCCTTCGCGTATCAGAATCCGTTCTTCTGTCCGGATCCGCAGCGCATCGCGGAGCTGGAGGCACTGATCTGGAACGTGCGCGGCGAGGGCGACTCGATCGGGGCGCGCGTCACGGTGGTGGCGAGCGGCGTGCCGCCCGGGCTCGGTGAGCCGGTGTTCGATCGGCTCGATGCCGACATCGCGCACGCGCTCATGAGCATCAACGCGGTGAAGGCGGTCGAGATCGGCGCGGGCACACGCGCCGCCGCGCAACGCGGCAGCGAGCATCGCGATGAGCTCACCCCCAGCGGTTTTCGCAGCAACCACGCCGGCGGGATCCTCGGGGGCATCTCTACGGGTCAGGAGGTGATTGCACACCTGACTCTGAAGCCTACCTCGAGCATTCAGATCCCCGGCAGCACCATCGATGTGCACGGCAACGCGGTCGAGATCGAGACTACGGGCCGGCACGATCCGTGCGTGGGATTGCGCGCGACGCCGATCGCCGAGGCGATGCTCGCCCTCGTGCTCATGGATCACTATCTGCGGCACCGGGGGCAGAACGCGGACGTTCAGTCCGCGACTCCCGACATTATGGCCCCGCAGACTTGATTCACCCGCCCGGCAGCACCGGATCGGGGCGGCGCGGCAGGACAAGCCTCGGCGGGCGCGGGCTCGGTGCCTCAGAATGGACGCGAGGTGAACATGGATAAAGAGTTCAGGGTGGCCGTGGTCGGGGCGACCGGCCTCGTCGGCGAAGCGATGATCAGCGGTCTTGAGGAACGCGCCTTTCCCGTCGCCCAACTGTACGCGCTCGCAAGCGAACGCTCCCTCGGTCGCAGTGTCAGTTTTCGCGGCCGCAGCTACCCGGTGCGGGAGCTGAAAACGTTTGATTTCGCGCAGTGTGACTTCGCCTTATTCTCCGCAGGTGCGGCGGTGTCGCGCGAGCACGTGCCGCGCGCGCTCGCCGCCGGCTGCCTCGTCATCGACAACACTTCCGAGTTCCGCTACCGCGAGGATGTGCCGCTCGTGGTGCCCGAAGTAAACCCGCAGGCGCTTGCGGGCGTGGGCACGAGCGGGATCATTGCCAACCCGAACTGCTCGACGATTCAGCTGGTGGTCGTGCTCAAGCCGCTCTACGACGCGGCCGGCATCGAGCGAATCGATGTGGCGACCTACCAGTCCGTCTCCGGCGCCGGGCGGGCGGCACTGGAGCAACTCGCGCTCCAGTCGATTGCGGCGTTGAGCGGCAAAGGCCCGCTAGAAATCCCCGCGGGCACGGAGCAACTCGCCTTCAATTGCGTGCCGCACATCGATGTTTTTCAGGACAACGGCTACACCCGCGAGGAAATGAAGATCGTCTGGGAGACGCGCAAGATCCTCGGCGATGCTCAGCTGCGGGTAAATGCCACCGCGGTGCGCGTGCCGGTGTTTTACGGGCATTCTGAAGTGGTGCACATCACAACACGACGACCCTTGAGCGCGCACGCCGCCCGTGAACTACTGCGCAATGCGCCAGGCGTCACGGTTTTGGATGAGCCGCGCCCGGGTGGGTACCCCACGGCGGCTACCGAGGCAGCGAACCGCGACACAGTTTATGTCGGCAGAATCCGTGAAGATCTCGCCCCGGACCGTGGACTTAACTTATGGGTTGTAGCTGACAATGTGCGCAAAGGGGCGGCCACGAACAGCCTGCAGATCGCAGAGGCTTTGGCCCGGCGGCCTATTTAAGTTATATTGCCGCCGGATTGAGGGGGGGGTCGCTGTTTATGCCCCATCCTTTTGTTTCCACAAGATATTTCACCCAATGATTCGTGTCGGGGTGCCCTGATGCTCGCCAAACGCTCCAGCCGGGCGCTGGCATTGCTGCTGCTTTTGCCCTCAGCAGCGTTTGCCGTAGGTCTGGGAGATATTCATCTCTCGTCGCCGCTCAATGCGCCGCTCGATGCGGAGATCGAGCTTGTCGATGTCGCCCCCGATGAGCTCAACACGGTGCAGGTGCAGCTCGCCTCGCGCGACACCTTCAGTAAGGTCGGTCTGGAATGGCCGGCGTACTTAAACGGTGTGCAGCTGAAGCTGGTGCGCACGCCGGATGGTCGGGAGATCATCAAGCTCAAGTCCACGGATCCGATTTCCGAGCCCTTCGTTACGCTGCTGGTCGAAGTGAACTGGTCGCGCGGCCACCTGGTGCGCGAGTACACCATGCTGCTCGATCCGCCGGTCTACGCGCCCGGCGGAGCCGCCGTTGCCAGTGCCCCGGTGACCGCTCCGGCGACCGGCGCCGGCGCCCGCGAGGGCTCCATTGCGCGGGCGGCGGAAACACCGCCGCCGGCACCGCCGGCCGCTCCCGCAGCGACCGAGCCGCCCGCGGCCGCCCCGGCCGAAGCGGCCACCGCCACTGCGGCCCCGGCTCCCACTCCGACTCCGTCCCCCGCGCCGACACGTGCCGCGCGCGCCGCACCGGCGCCTGCCCCGACGAGTGGCGGCGAATCGGAAGCCTCCTCCCATCTCGTGCATCGCGGCGAGACGCTGTCGGGCATCGCGAGCGGTGTGGCTGGCGCGGGCGCCAACTCCCCGACGTCGCGCAGCTGGATGCTTGCGATCTACCAGGCGAATCCGCAAGCCTTCCGCCAGAACATGAACGTGCTGCGCACGGGCGTGGTGCTGCGAATTCCGGAGGCCTCCGAGGCGGCCGCGATCTCCCCGAGCACGGCGACGGCGGAGATCCGGCGTCAGTACGCGGCGTGGCGCTCCACGACCCCAGCGGCGAGGGCCTCGACGGCTGCGCAGCCCGGACGGCTGAAGCTCGTCACGCCGTCGGAGAATGAGCCTGCGGCCGCGAATGTGACGCCGCCTGCCCCGAGCGCCAAAGGCTCAGCTGCCGCGCAGCAGGCTGCCCAACAGGCCGCCCAGCAGGCTGCTCAGGAAAGCGAAGCCAAGCGGCTCCTGGAGCTAAAGAACCAGGAGCTCGCCCGCATGCAGACGCAGGCCGCCGCCAAGCAGGCCGCGCCCGCGAGCGCCACCCCGGCGCCTCAGCCAACTCCTGCGCTCACGCCCGCACCGGCCGAACAGGCCCCCGCTGTGCAGACTGAACCCGCGCCCGCGCCGGCGGTGGAGACTGCCCCGGCGCCCGTGCCGGTGACGGCGCCGCCGGTGAAGGCGAAGCCCGCGCCGGCCCCCGGCGGATCATTCCTGGATACGCTCCTCAGCTACTGGTGGGTGCTGGCGCTGATCGCGCTCGCGCTTCTCGGCTTCTTCGCTTCGCGACTGCTGCGTGCACGCCGCACGAGCGAATTCGGCGATTCACTCGGACGACTGGCGGCCGAAGGGGACGATGGTGGGGATCTGGGCGGGATGAGCGCGCGCTTCGAGCCTGAACCGCCCCCGCCGCCCCCGCCGGTTGCAGCACGCGTGCCCGCCGGACGCGGTCCGGCCGCACCGCTGCCTGAGGCTGCGTTTCTCGTCGAGGAGACCGGCTCGCACGAGCGTCCCCGTCTGGGTGCCACCGGCGCGCAGTCGATGGCTGCGCCCAAGCACGTGGCGAGCGACGAGACCATCAGCAGCGAGACAGCGATCAACCTCGATCAGGGTGATCCGCTCGCCGAGGCTGACTTCCACATGGCGTATGGCCTGTACGACCAGGCCGCAGATTTGATCCGCATCGCCATCAGCCGCGAGCCCGGCCGGCGCGACCTGAAGCTGAAGCTTCTGGAAGTGTTCTTCGTCTGGGGCAACAAGGAACAGTTCCTGACGAGCGCCCGCGAGCTGGCGCAGAGCCGCGCGGAGGCGGCGCCCGGAGAATGGGAAAAGATGCTGATCATGGGCAAGCAGCTTGCCCCCGAGGACCCGTTGTTCTCCGGCGGCGGCGCGGTGGCTGGAGCCACGGCCGGCGGCGTCGATCTGGATCTGGAGGGCGGCCAGAGCCGCGTGGACTTCGATCTGCTCGGCGATGAACCGGTGCCAGCCGGATCCGCGCAGGGCGTGGATCTGGATATCGGCTCGGCGGTGGGCGACCTGGAGGCGACGGCGGAGTCGCAGTCGGGCATCACCGACCGCAATCAGGCGCTGGAGAATAGTTTCACCGGAGCCGCCACCGGCGCCACCCGCCAGATGACGTCCCGCATGCGCCAGGGCGGCAGTACCGGCACGGCTGAGCTGGAAGGTCCGACGGTCGAACAGCCGAAGCTGGCCGGCTCCGACAACCCGACGCTGCGCCAGAAGCTCGAGACCGCCAGGCGCCAGGGCGTGAGCGAGCACACCGCTGAACTGGCCATCGATGATCTGGGACTGGACGTCGGCTCCCAGGTCGACACGATCGATCAGCCCGGGATTACTTCGGCCGCCGCATCTACTCCGGAAGGCCCGACACTAGTGGCCGGTCTGGACGAGCAGTCACGCCGCCTGATGGAAGATGCGCACCGTCGCGCGGCCAAGGAGGAGACCGGCGCAACCACGGGCGCCTGGCAGTTTGACCAGAACGAGCTCGAAGCCGCGCTCACGCAGACCAACGCGGCGATGCCCGACGCCTCGGCGACCTCGCGCCTGCGCGCCTTGAGCGGCCAGGGACTCGATCTGGACGTCGGTGATGCCACCGGCACGCACCGGGCCCACGGTGAGGTGGATCTTGACGTGGGCCTCGCCACCGACACGCACGAGACCCAGGGGGGAACCCTGGATCTGGACGTGGGGACTGCGACCGTGCCGGATGCGGCCTTCGCGGCCACGCAGCGGCTCGCCTCTGAGGATCTGGCGTTACCGGATCTTGAGCCCGTCACCATGAGCGAGGTTGGTACCAAGCTTGATTTGGCCCGTGCCTACATGGACATGGGCGATCCGGACGGTGCACGCAATATCCTCGAGGAAGTGCTGAGCGAAGGTTCCGCGGCGCAGAAGCAGGAAGCGCAGCGCCTCATCGAATCGCTCCCCGGCTGAAGACCCCCGCGCCCTCCCCGCAGGCGGCGCGACACGCGTGGCCCGAATTGCCGTCGGCGTCGAATATGACGGCAGCGCCTACGCCGGCTGGCAGGCGCAGCCCTCGGTAGCGTCCGTGCAGGCGCTCACCGAGCGCGCCCTCAGCCGCATCGCGGACGCGCCCGTGGCGCTCGTGTGCGCCGGACGCACCGACGCCGGCGTGCATGCCTCAGGACAGGTGGCGCATTTTGACACCGCCGCCGAGCGCTCCGTGCGCAGCTGGGTGCTGGGCACGAACAGCGAGCTGCCTGCGGATATCAGCCTCGCTTGGGCGCAACCCGTGCCGGATCACTTCCACGCGCGCTACAGCGCCGAGGCGCGCACCTACCGGTACCTCATCCTGAACCGCAGCGCGCGCGCGGCGCTCTACGCGCACCGCGCCGCGTGGGTGCACCGCCTGCTTGATGCCGAGCGCATGGCGCAAGCCGCAGGCTCCCTCGTGGGCGAGCACGACTTCAGCGCCTTTCGCGCCGCGCAATGCCAGGCGAAGTCCCCGATCCGGCGCCTCGAGCGGCTGAGCGTCGTGCGTAGCGGGGACTGGCTCACGATCGAGGCGACCGCGAATGCCTTTCTGCACCACATGGTGCGCAACATCGTCGGACTCCTCATCCGCGTCGGCCGCGGGGACGCCGCCCCTTCCTGGGCCCGCGAGGTGCTCGAGGGGCGCGATCGCACGCTCGGGGCCGCCACGGCGCCCGCCACGGGTCTTTACCTGGCGGCCGTGCGCTACCCGGCCGCGTTCGGGCTGCTGGGGCAGCCCCTGCAGGAGGTGTTTCCCCCTAATCGGCTATGATCCGCCGCCAGTACTTCAGAGTGAGCCCGCAGGCGGCCTAGATGTCCTGGTTCGAAAAGATCATGCCCTCCCGCATCAAGACCGAGCGGCGTACGCGCTCGGTGCCGGAGGGGCTGTGGATCAAGTGTCCTGCCTGCGATGCGGTGCTCTACCGCGCCGAGCTGGAACGCAATCTGTACGTGTGCCCCAAGTGCAGTCACCACATGCGCATGGGTGCGCGCGAGCGGCTCGAGCGCTTCCTTGATCCGGGAACGATCGAGGAGATCGGCGCTGGCATCGCGCCAGAGGACCCGCTGAAGTTCCGCGACAGCAAGCGCTACCGCGATCGGCTCGCCCAGGCACAGAAGGCGACCGGGGAGAGCGATGCGCTGATCGTGCTCACGGGCACCCTGCACGCACTGCCGATCGTGGCCTGTGCGTTTGAGTTTCAGTTCCTCGGTGGCTCGATGGGATCGGTCGTGGGGGAGCGCTTCAAGCGCGGCACCGACTACTGCATCCAGGAGCGCCGGCCGTTCGTGTGCTTCTCGGCGAGCGGCGGGGCGCGCATGCAGGAGGCGCTGTACTCGCTCTTGCAGATGGCGAAGACCGCCGCGGCGCTCTCACGTCTGGCGCAGGCGCACCTGCCGTTCATCTCCGTGCTCACTGACCCGACGACCGGCGGGGTGTCGGCGAGTCTGGCGTTCCTCGGGGACCTGAACCTTGCCGAGCCGCGCGCGCTGATCGGCTTTGCCGGGCCGCGCGTCATCCAGCAGACCGTGCGCGAGACGTTGCCCGAGGGTTTCCAGAGGAGCGAATTTCTGCTCGAGCACGGGGCGATCGACACGATCGTGGACCGGCGCGACATGCGCGACCGCATCGCAGCGCTCCTGCGCCTGCTGCTGAAGTTGCCTGCTGCTGCTGCCGCTGCCGCCTGAGCTGCCCTCGGCGCCCGCTGCGTTGCGCGCCATGCGTACGCTGGCAGATTGGCTCACGCTGCAGGAGTCGGTGCACCCCAAGAGCATCGACATGGGACTTGCCCGCGTGTCCGCCGTGGCGCGCACGCTCGGTCTCACTGAACCTGCCTGTGCCGTGATCACCGTGGGCGGCACGAACGGCAAGGGCTCGGTCGCCGCGCACCTTGAGGCGCTGCTCGATGGCTTCGGCGCACGAACCGGGCTCTTCACCTCGCCGCACTTGGTGCGCTACAACGAGCGTATCCGCATCGGTGGGGTTGAGGCTTCGGACGCGCAGCTCATCGACGCGTTCGAGCGCATCGAGGGCGCCCGCGGGGCGACCACGCTCACGTTCTTTGAGTACAACACGCTGGCGGCGCTACTGATCTTCGCGGCCCGCAGCGTCGATGTAGCGGTGCTCGAGGTGGGCCTCGGCGGACGTCTGGACGCTACCAATCTGATCGATGCGGACGTCGCGGTTCTCACCTCGGTCGGCTTTGATCATCGCGACTGGCTCGGCGATACCCTCGAGCTCATCGGCGCGGAGAAGGCCGGGATTTTCCGCGCGCAGCGCCCCGCGGTTCTCGGCACACCGGACATGCCCGCGAGCGTCTACGCGCTGTTGCGCGCGCGCGGCGCGCGTGCGGTGCTCGCCGAGCGCGACTTTCGCTGGCGCGTGGATGCGCACAGCTGGGACTATCAGGGGCTCGCCGTTGCGCTGCGCGAGCTACCGCCTCCGGTGCTCGCTGGGGGCGTCCAATACCGCAACGCCGCCACCGCGCTGGCCGCGCTCGAAGCGCTCACCGCCAGCGCCGACCTGAACCCGCGGGCGGCGCGCGCCGCGCGCCTCCTGGCCGCGCCCGATGCTCAGCGTGTGGGGCGGGCACTGCGGCGTGTGCAGCTCCCCGGGCGCTTCCAGGTGCTCCCGGGCGAGGTGGAGTGGATCCTGGACATTGCCCACAACGAACCCGCCGCGCGCGTACTCGCCGCCGAGCTCGCCGCGCGGCCGCTGCCGCACGGCAGCGGCGCGGGCCGCGCGTTCGCGGTCATCGGAGTACTCAAGGACAAGGATGCCGCGGCGATCGCGGCGGCGCTCGCTGGGGTCATCGACCGTTGGATCGTGTGCACGCTGCCGGGCCCGCGCGGCGAGCGCGCCGAGGAGCTCGCGGCACGGCTCGCGCGCCCGGCGCACACCATGGAGCTTGCGCCCTCGGTCGTCGCCGGCTGTGAGCGGGCGCGCGCCGCGGCGCGCCCCGGGGACCGCGTGGTGGTCTGCGGCTCGCTGCACACGGTGGGGCCGGCGCTCGAATGGCTTCGGATATACTAGCCATGGCCCGCACGAGCGGCGCCTGGAACTTAAAAGCGCGGTATACGCCGCGCTTGCTTTGCGCGGTTTAGCCCCAATCGTGGGTGATCTGGTGAAAGAACGGTTGACGGGCGCGATCATCCTCGTGGCGCTGATCGTGCTGTTGGTGCCCGAGCTGTTGACGGGGCCGATCAAGTCCGCGCCGCGCGCCGTGGTCGCCTCCGCGGAGGAACCGCCATTACGCTCCTACACCATCGATCTTGGCGACGACGCCCGCGCGCGCAGCGCGGCGGCGCAGCCGCAAAGCGCAGCGCCCGAGCCGCTAGCGCCGCCCGCGAGTGCCAACGCGCCCGCGGCGAGCAAGGACACGCCCGCTGCGGCGACGCCCGCGCCGGCGGCCTCGGCCGCCCCACCACCCCCGCAAGCCGCGGCCGCGATGCCCGCGCCCGCCGCAGTGCCCGTTGCGGCGGGCGAGGGCAGCGGTGCCCTGGTGGTGCAGCTGGGCAGTTTTGCAAGTCGCGCCAACGCCGATCGGCTCGCGCACCAGCTGAAGGAGCAGGGGTTCGTGGCGAGCGTTTCGCAGGCCACGAGCGGCCGCCATCTGTATCGGGTGCGTGTCGGCCCGGTGCACGATCGCACCGCCGCCGCCCAATTGCAGAGCAAACTCAAGGCGGCCGGTCACTCCGGCTCGATCGTGCCGAATTAGCACCCGCGGGGGGCGTGACGGGTTACTTAGGCAACCCGGGCGGTCTCTTGTACAATCCGCGCCGCGCGGAATCGAGCGCGCTTACGAACGACTGCGATGACCCTGACGGACTATCTGATTATTGCCGCCATCCTCATCTCGGCCGTCGCCGGTGCCCTGCGCGGGTTTCTGCGCGAGGCGGTCGCGCTCGGTGCCTGGATCGTGGCGCTGTTTGTCGCCTGGCACTTCTCCGATCTCATCGAGCCGCACCTCGGGGGCCTCATGGCGGACTCGGAGGTGCGGCCCTGGGCGGCACGCGTGATCATCGTGGTGCTGGTGCTCGTGCTGGGGGCGGGCATCGGGGCACTGCTCGGTCACTTCGTGCGCCTGTCGATCTTCAGCGGCATCGATCGGCTGCTCGGCTTCGCTTTCGGGCTGCTGCGCGGCTTTCTCGTGCTCGGGGTGTTCGTGATCCTCGGGCAGCTGCTGCGCTTGCAGGAGGAAGGCTGGTGGCAGCACTCGCTGATGATTCCGTATGGCGAGTCGATCGCCAACGGCCTGCGCTCGCTCGTGGGGGAAGCCCACGTGCCGCACACGCGCTCCGCGAACACACGCATCTAGGGGGCTGAAAACAGCATGTGCGGCATCGTCGGCATCGTCGGCACCAGCGCGGTCAACCAACGGCTGTATGACGCGCTCACCGTGCTGCAGCACCGCGGCCAGGATGCGGCCGGCATCGCGACCTCGGCCGAGGGCGAGCTGTACGTGCGCAAGGGCAGGGGGCTCGTGCGCGATGTGTTCCAGCAGCATCACATGCTCGAGCTCAAGGGCAATGTGGGCATCGGCCATGTGCGCTACCCGACCGCCGGCTGCGACAGCGCCTCGGAAGCGCAGCCCTTCTACGTCAATGCGCCCTACGGCATCTGCCTGGCGCACAACGGCAATCTCACCAATTCCACCGAACTTGCCGAGATCCTGATCCGCGAGGACCGGCGCCATCTGAACACCACCTCCGATTCGGAGGTGCTGTTGAACGTATTTGCCTCCGAGCTGCAGCGCGTCGGTGCGGCCCGCATCACCCCGGCGGACGTGTTTGCGGCGCTGAGCGCCGTCTATCGTCGCTGCCGGGGCGGTTACGCAGTGGTGGCGATGATCATCGGGCACGGCATCCTCGGGTTTCGCGATCCGAATGGCATCCGCCCGCTGGTGCTCGGTGAGCGGCGCACGCCGCGCGGCACGGAGTGGATGCTCGCTTCGGAGTCCGTGGCGCTCGACAGCCTGTCGTTTCGGTTCGTGCGCGACGTCGCGCCCGGCGAGGCGGTGTTCATCGACGAAGCCGGGCGGCTGCACACGCAGCAGTGCGTGGCGACCCTGCGGCACACGCCGTGCATCTTCGAATACGTGTATTTCGCGCGTCCGGATTCCAAGATTGACAACATCTCGGTGTATCGCGCGCGCATGCGCATGGGCGATCGGCTCGCCGACAAGATCCTGCGCGAGCGCCCGGTGCACGACATCGACGTGGTCATCCCCGTGCCGGACACGAGCCGCACCAGTGCCCTGCAGCTGGCGCAGCGTCTCGGGGTGAAGTACCGCGAGGGCTTCATCAAGAACCGCTACATCGGCCGCACCTTCATCATGCCCGGCCAGGAGCAGCGTGAGAAATCGGTGCGGCGCAAGCTCAATGCGATTGACCTGGAGTTTCGCGGCAAGACGGTGCTGCTGGTGGATGACTCGATCGTGCGCGGCACGACCTCGGCCCAGATCATCGAGCTTGCCCGCGAGGCGGGCGCCACCAAAGTGTACTTCGCCTCCGCCGCCCCGCCGGTGCGCTTCCCGAACGTCTACGGCATCGACATGCCGGCCACCAGCGAACTGGTCGCCAGCGGGCGCACGGTGAATGAGGTGGCGCGTCTGATCGGCGCCGACTGGCTCATCTATCAGGATCTGGATGACCTGATCGCCGCCTGCAAGCACGAGGATGCGCGCATCGAGGAGTTCGATACCTCCTGTTTCTCCGGGGAGTACGTGACCGGCGATGTCACCCCTGAGTACCTCGAGCGGCTGCAGCTGGAGCGCTCGGATGCCGCGAAGGTGGCGCGCCGCGAGCGCCACAGCAAGCTCAAAGTCGTGCGCGGGGCCTAGACTGGCCGACGCGTCCGACCCGCGGCGCGCCTTACTGCTCGAGCTTCTGCAGGCGGGCCTCACTGGCGTCGACGGCCGGCGCTGTGTGCGCGAGGCACTGGCGCGCGCGCGCACCCCTACGGGGGCGCCGCTGTGGGTGGCCGCCGTCGGCAAGGCCGCTGCTGCCATGGCGCAGGGCGCACACGATGCGCTCGGCGAGAAAATCGCGCGCACCCTCATCATTACGCGCGATGCCGCGAGTGCCGCGGACTTCACCGCCATGCCGGCCGTCGAAGTGCTTACCGGCGCGCACCCGCTGCCCGATGAGCGCTCGCTGCTCGCCGGTGCGCGCCTTTACGCCTGGGTGGATGAGCTGCCCACGGATGTGCAGCCGTTGTTTCTGATCTCCGGCGGCGCCTCGAGTCTGGTGGAAGTACTGAGCGAGGACGTAACGCTTGCGGATCTGCAGGCGCTCAACCGCGCAGCGCTGGCGCAGGGCATCGCGATCGGCGAGTTCAACGCGCGGCGCGTCGCCATCTCGCGCATCAAGGGCGGCCGGCTCGCGGCGCGCCTGGGCGGACGCCCGGCGCGCGCGCTCTTTATCTCGGATGTGCCGCACGATGATCCGGCGGTGATCGGCTCGGGCCTGATGGGGCCGGCCGCGAGCGGCCCGGACAACGTGCAGCGCACGGTGGTCGCCTCCATCGAGCAGGCGGTCGCGGCAGTCGCCGCGCGTGCGCGCGAGCTCGGCCTCACCGTGCACACCGCGGCGCGGCGCTTCGATGAGAGCGCCGTGCGCCTCGCGGCGCGCTGCGCGCACGAGCTGAGTCTGGCGAGAACGCAGGTGTGCGTGTGGGGCGGGGAGTCGACCGTGGCGCTGCCGCCGAACCCGGGCCGCGGCGGCCGCAATCAGCACCTGGCACTGGCCGTCGCGCGCTTGATCGCCGGCCACGCCGATTTGCTGCTGCTCGCAGCGGGCACGGATGGAAGCGATGGGGTCACCGACGATGCGGGCGCGCTCGTGGACGCGGACTCCTGTGCGCGCGTGGCGCTTGCGGAACTGGATGCGGATGCCTGCCTCAAGCGCGCCGACTCCGCGCGCGCCCTGGCGGCGAGCGGGGACTTGGTGCACACCGGGCCGACGGGCACCAATGTGGGGGACCTCGTGATCGGACTTAAGCTGCCCGCCGCCCATACGCTACCGCCGCTGCGTGGCGGGCCGCGCTCACGCGTGCTGTAATTCTTTGATGCGTGTGCTGTTGATCGAGGAGGATGCGC
The DNA here is from genome assembly GCA_963850955.1 of uncultured Pseudomonadota bacterium. Taxonomy (GTDB): domain Bacteria; phylum Pseudomonadota; class Gammaproteobacteria; order Steroidobacterales; family Steroidobacteraceae; genus 13-2-20CM-66-19. The sequence goes on along the minus strand of CAWKMW010000002.1, from coordinate 906,127 downwards.
GCCGCTGTGCGTACATCCGCGAGCGCCTCGCCACCTGGCGGCCGCAGGCGCAGCTCATCGTGCACAGCCCGGTGCGCTCCGGCGCCCTTGCGCCGGAGTTTCTCGCGCAGGGATTTGACGCGGTGCTGCTCGCCGAGGAGTGGCCCGGCGGGCGCGGACTTCTCTGGGCGCGTGAACTCACCGCGCGCGCCGGCTTCGCGCCCATCGTACTTCTATGCGAGAACGATCAGTCCGCGACGCGCGAGGCGGCGGCGCTGGGCGCCTTCACGGTGAGCCGCGCGGAGCTCGATTGCGAGGTGTTCGCGCGCGTACTGGCCGCCGCCGCGCAGCGCCAGGCGCACGCGCGCGCCCTGTGGCGCTCAAGTCTCATCGGCCGCGATACGCAGCGCTTCGGGGATGCCTTCATCCGCGGCTATCGGTGCGTCCGGCGTCTCGCCAGCGGCGCGACCACCGACCTGTATCTGGGTGAGAGCGAGCGCGCCGGCACGCTCGTCGTGCTCAAAGTCGCGCGCGATCGGCTCAGCGAGCCGGACCAACCGGTGGATGCGTTCCGCCGCTTTCTGCAGGAATACGAGATCGCGCAGCGCATCGCAAGTCCTGCGGTCGTGAAGCTGTACGACCTCGGGGTGAGTGATGAGCACGCCTGGCTCGTCATGGAATACTTTGCGCACGGGGACTTGCGCCGCCGCCTGCGTGCGCGTCTGACGCCGCGCCAGGCGCTGCAGTTCGCCGCCGCCATCGCCCACGCGCTCGGCGCCGTGCACGCGGCCGGCGTGCTGCACCGGGACCTGAAGCCGGGCAATGTGATGCTGCGCGAGGATGGCAGCATCGCGCTCATCGATTTCGGCATGTCCAAGGATGCAGCGCTGGCGCTGGACATCACCGAGACCGGCACCATTTTCGGCACGCCGCACTACATGAGCCCCGAGCAGGGGCACGCGGAACCGCTCGATGAGCGCAGCGACCTGTACAGTCTGGGCGTCATCCTCTTTGAGATGCTCACCCGCGAGAAACCCTTTCGCGCCGAGAATCCGATGGCGATCGTCTACAAGCACCGCAAGGACGCCATCCCGCAGCTGCCGCAGAAATTCTCGCCCGTGCAGCCGGTGCTCGAACGACTGCTCGCGAAGCTGCCGGCCGAGCGTTACGCGAGCGCCACCGAAGCAGCGCGCGCCCTCGAGGAGACCCTCGCGCGCTGGCGGGCGCGGGGCGCGCAGCGATGAGCGATGCGGCGCCGCCTGCGCCGGCGCAGATCCTGCAGGCGCGCACGCCCGAGGCGTGGGTCACGGACGCCGTGCGCGAGTGGCCGGAGCTACTTCTGGATCACGCCAATTGCGAAAAGAAGGCGGCCTCCACCGCGCTTGCGCTCATGTTCGCTTACCCCGAGGACCGCGCGCTGTCGGTGGCACTCGCGCGCCTGGCGCGCGAGGAGCTGCGACACTTTGAGCAGGTGCTGCGTGCCATGACGGCGGCCGGCGTACCCTTCACGCGCCAGCGCCCCGGACGCTACGCCCACGAGTTACGTGCCCCGCTGCGCAGCGCCGAGCCCGGCCGCAAGCTCGATCTGCTGCTCATCGGCGCGCTGATCGAAGCGCGCTCCGCGGAGCGCTTCGCGCTACTGGCACCGCGCCTGCCGGCGCCGCTCGCGCGGCTGTACGCGGAGCTCGGGCGCTGCGAGGCGCGCCACTTCGAGTTGTATCTCGGCTTTGCCCGCGCGACATCGCCTGCGGAGTGGCGCGAGCGGTTGCTCAAGCTCGCGGTGCGCGAGGCGCAGTTGGTGACGAGTCCGGAGCGGGTGCTGCGCTTTCACTCCGGCCCGCTGGAAAGCCGCACGTAGGGCCACAGTTTTTTACAATGGCGCGCGGCAGCGCGCATTGAACGTAAGCAGCCCACGGCACCAATTGAGCTGCCAACGGTCTCTTGCCCCGGTATCCTCACACTCGAAGGCGAGACATGATGAACGACCGAGCGCACGTGTTGATCGTGGACGACGATCGCGAGATCCGCGGCCTGCTGGCGCAGTATCTGGAGAAGCACGAGTTCCGCACCACCGCCGTGGCCGACGGCAAGGAGATGCGCCGCGTACTCGAGCGCTCGCACGTCGATCTGGTGGTGCTCGATCTGATGCTGCCGGGCGAGGACGGCCTGTCGCTGTGCCGCGAGCTGCGCGCCCGCTCGCAGGTGCCCATCATCATGCTGACCGCCCGTGGCGAGGACGTTGATCGGATCATCGGGCTCGAGCTCGGGGCGGATGACTACGTCGCCAAGCCCTTCAACCCACGCGAGCTGCTCGGTCGCATCAAGGCGATCTTACGCCGCGCGGTTCACGCCCCACGCGACCCGAGTCCGGAGAGCGTGCGTGGTTTCTCCTTCGGCGGCTGGCGGCTCGATACCGTGACGCGCACCCTCACCGACAGCGCCGGCAAGGAAGTCGCCTTAAGTGGCGCGGAGTACCGGCTGCTGGCGGTGCTCCTCGGGGCGGGCAATCGCGTGCTGACGCGAGCGCAGCTCACCGAACTGCTTCGCGGGCGCGACGCCGATCCCTTCGATCGCAGCATCGACGTGCGGGTGAGTCGGCTGCGACAGATCCTGGGGGACGACGCGCGTGCACCCCAGATCATCAAGACCGTCTACGGTGAGGGTTACGTCGTCGGCGTTAGCGTCGTGACCGACTGACGCCAGGTGCGAACGCCTTAGCCGATGCGCGTGAAGCTCTGGCCCCAGTCCTTGTTCGGGCGCCTGCTCGCCGCGTCCGTGATCGCGGTGCTGCTCGCCCAGGGGGTGGGACTGCTGCTCATCGCGCAGGAGCGTGAGCACTTCGTGTTGCAGGGCAGCGTGCGCGAATGGGCGCGCCGGATCGCCGAGACGACTTTCATGCTGCAGCCGCTGAGCGCCGCCGAACGCGCCGACGCGCTGAGCGAGCTCACCGCGGCGCGCGGGCGCCGCGGACGCGGCCTGCATATACCCCCCGAAAACGTCGCCCGCGGCCCCCCGCCGCCGGATCGCTTCTTTCTGCGCTTGCCCTTGCTGTCGGACTTCGAGAGCACCCTCAAGGAGCAGCTGCACGCCGCGTTGGGGCCGGAATACGGGATCGAGCTGCGCGCCACCCCCGAGCCGGCGCCGCCAGCCGTCGCCCTGCCGGTGCCGTTCTACGAAGCGCACGAACTCGCTGCGCATGAGGGCAGCGTGCTGCACTACGACGTCACGGTGCGCTTCCCGGACGGGTATGCGGTGGTGTACCGCCTCACGCGCATGGCCGGCGGCGCACCGCTGCCGCGCAATCTGCTGATCAACCTGATCCTGCTGGTGCTGATTCTGGTCGTCGTGCTGTACCTCGTGGCCCGCAGCATCACCCGGCCGCTCTCGCAACTGGCGCAGGCGGCGGACAGCGTCGGCCGCCAGACGCGACCGGCGCAGCTGACCGAGGTGGGAGCGCGCGAGCTGCGCGATGCGGCGCGTGCCTTCAATACCATGAACGATCGGCTGCGGCGCTACCTTGACAGCCGCACGCGCGTGCTGGCAGCGATGTCGCACGACCTGAAGACGCCGCTCACGCGGATGCGGCTGCAGGTGGAAGCGCTGGATAACCCACCCATGCAGGCCCGCATCGGGCACGAGCTCGATGAGATGGAGAGCATGGTGCGCGAGGCGCTCTCCTTGTTCCGCGGCCTGGATGACGGTGAGCCGGTGATGCCGGTCGACATCGATGCGCTGCTGGTGAAGATCCGCGAGGAATTCGCGCTCATGGGCGATGAGGTGACGATCAGCGGCCACGCGCAGCGTCCCTTCGCCGGCAAGCCGCAGATGCTCAAGCGCTGCCTGACCAACCTCATCGCCAATGCCATCAAATTCGGTACGCGCGCGGAGCTCATCGTCGCGGATGGCGAGCAACTCACGATCCGCGTGCGCGATCAGGGACCGGGGATTCCGGCTGAGGAGCTCGAGCGCGTCTTTGAGCCGTTCCACCGCCTCGAGTCCTCGCGCAATCGCGCCAGCGGCGGTACGGGCCTCGGCCTCACCATCGCCCGCGACGTCGCCCAGGCGCACGGCGGCACCCTGATTTTGCAGAATCTGCCCGACGGGGGGCTGGAGGCGCTGCTGGTGCTGCCGCGAGGCTGAACTAACACGGCGTCCACGGGGGGTCACACTCCCTCACGATTGTTCACCCCCGGTACGCCGGGTCGACCTAAGCTTTAACATCAGTAAAGCGGGTTTTACCGCCCCCGCTAGGAGAGTCGACATGAGAGCCACTGTTTTAGCACTCGCGCTTTTGTGCGCGGGGGCCGCGCTCGCGCAGACGCCCGCGCCTGCCGACGCCGCTGCACACCAGGCGCAGAGGATGAACGACCTGGCGACCCTGCTTGATCTCAACGCGACGCAGAAGACGCAGGTGCAGGCGATCCTTCAGGAAGAGCATGCTTCGATGAAAGAGGCCTTCGAGCAGGCCAAGGCCTCGGGCACCAAGCCGGACTTCACGCAGATGAAGGCACTGCACCAGCAGATTCAGGCCGAGACGATCCAGAAGCTCACACCCGTGCTCAACTCGACGCAGCTGGCGAAGTTTCAGATCGTGATGAAGAACATGCACCCGCACTTCCATCACCGCGGGCCGCCGCCGAGCGACGCCCCCGCCGCGCAGTAGTGCGCTGCCGGACTGCGCGGACCTCACTCGGTTCGCGCAGTCCGCGCCACCTTAGGACTGGAGCCCGTGCGCTGCCCTTCAGCGCGGCAGCACGTGCAGCTCGTAGCGCCCGTGGGCGTGACTTAAGTAGCTGCCCTGCTCGTACCACGCCCCCAGCACGAGACGCTGCACGGGCACGCCATCCACGGTGAGATCGTGAACGCCCGGGCGGTGCGTATGGCCGTGAATCATGCGCCGCACGCCGCTGCTGCGGAACGCGCTCGTCACCGCACCGGCATTGACGTCCATGATGGTAGGTACGGTGCGCGCGGTGTGCCGTCGGCTGCCCGCGCGCGCTTCATCCGCCAAGAGTTCCCGCCGCACGCGTGGCAGCGCAAGAAAGCGCCGCTGCCAGAGCGGGTCGCGTACCAGGCTGCGCAGCTCCTGGTACGCATGGTCGTCGGTGCACAGCGCGTCACCGTGCGTGAGGAGCACGCGGTCATCCTCGAACTGCGCGATGACCGGGTCGCTCAGCAAGCGACAGCCCGCGCGCTGGCAGAAGCCGGGCCCAAGCAGAAAGTCCCGATTGCCGTGCATGACAAAGCAGGGCACTCCGGAATCCGTTAGCGCCCGCAGCCCCTGGCAGATGCGCTCCTTGTCCGGGTCGGCATCATCATCGCCCACCCAGGCCTCGAACAGGTCGCCGAGGATGTAGAGCGCCTCGGCCTGCGCCGCCTCGTGCCGCAGGAAGGCGAGAAACTGCTCACTGGCCTCCGGCGCGCTCACATCCAGATGCACGTCCGAAACAAACAGGCGCGCCACGCGTCGCCTACTTCGGCGAGAGGATGTTGTCCGGGTTCGGGCTCGGCGTCACCGGCGTCGGTGCGCTGGGCGCGGGCGCGGCGCTGGCGCCGATGATCTCCATTTTCTCGATGATGACGGGTTTTAAGGGCGCATCAGACTTGAACGGTCCGCTCGCGCCCGTGGCGGTCTCGCCGATGCGGTCGACCACGTCCATGCCCTGCACGATGCGCCCAAAGACCGTGTAGCCCCAGCGCGTGGGCACCGGATCCAGGTCCGGGTTGTCCACCAGGTTCACGTAGAACTGCGAGTTGCCCGAGTGCGGCCCTTCGCTGCGTGCCATGCCGACCGTGCCGCGCTTGTTCTGCAGGCCGTTGCCGGATTCATTGAAGACGCTGTCATGGGTGGGTTTGAGCTTCAAAGTCGCCGCGTCGTGACCGCCGCCCTGGATCACAAAGTTCGCCACCACGCGGTGAATCAAGGTGCCGCTGTAGAAGCCCTCACGCACGTAGCGCAGGAAGTTTGCCGTCGTGATCGGGGCACGGTCGGTGCGCAGCTCGATGACGAAATCGCCCATATTCGTGCTGACCCGGACCTGCGTGGGTGCGTCGGCGGCGCGCGCGCTCCCCCAGGGGACCATGAGAGCCAGCAGCAGGCCCGTGAGCAGGGCCAAGCGGGTCGGGGACTGAATTAGCATCGATCCTCCGCGTAAGTGAACTCTTAAAGACACACCGGCGGCGGATTTTATAGCAGTGTCAGGCCGCGCGGCGCTTTGTTGCGCTTCGTGGGTTTCCCGTAACATGCACTCATGAAGCCGAGCGCAAGTTTACCGGAGGGCGAGCAGCGGGCCTGCGTGACCCGTTTTGCCCCGAGCCCGACCGGGGAGTTGCATCTGGGCAATGCCCGGACCGCGCTCTTTAACCTGCTGCTGGCGCGCCATGCGGGCGGGCGCTTCGTCCTGCGCATCGAGGATACGGACACCGAGCGCAGCCGCGACACTCACACCACGGCCCTGATCGCGGACCTGCACTGGCTTGGCATTGACTGGGATGCAGGTCCGGATCGCAAGGATGCCCTGGGGCCGTATCGGCAGTCCCTGCGCGGCGCGCTCTACGGCCGCTATTTCGAGCTGCTTGAGCAGGGGGGCCAGGTCTATCCGTGCTACTGCAGCGCGCTGGAGCTGGAGCTCTCGCGGCGCGCGCAGCTCAGCGCCGGCCGGCCGCCCCGCTACGCCGGCACCTGCCGCGAGCTCTCCGCCACGGAGCGCGCCGCGCGTGAGAGCCAGGGGCTTAAGCCCACGCTGCGCTTTCGCGTGCCGCCCAATGAGCGCATCGCGTTCGTGGATTTCGTGCGCGGCCCGCAGAGCTTCCTCACCGACGATATCGGCGATTTCGTCGTCCGGCGAGCCGATGGCACGGCCGCCTTTTTCTTCTCCAATGCCATCGATGACGCCACCATGGGGGTGACGCAGGCGCTGCGCGGGGAGGACCATCTCACCAACACGCCGCGGCAACTGCTGATACTGGCCGCGCTCGGCCTGCCGGCGCCTGCGTACGGACACGTGGCGCTGATCGTAGGCGCCGATGGCGCGCCGCTGTCCAAGCGTCACGGCGCGGTGAGCGTGCGCGAATACCGCGAGCGTGGCTACCTGCCGCTCGCGCTCACCAACCATCTGTTCCGCCTCGGGCACTCGAGCGCACCGCACGGACTGCTGAGCCTCGAGGAGATGGCGGTGGCGTTCGATCCGCAGCACCTGGGTCGTGCGCCGGCGCGCTTTGATGAGCGGCAGCTCAACGTGTGGCAGAAGGACGCCGTGCACCGCCTCGGCGTAGACGCCGCGCGCGCCTGGCTTACGCACGTGCTGCCCGCGAGCCTTGAGCCGCGGGCCGCCGCCGCCTTCATCGAGGCGCTGCTGCCGAATCTGGTGCTGCCCGAGGATGCGCGCGCCTGGGTGGACATCATCTTCGGCGCCCCCCCGCCGCTGGAGCCGGCCGCCGAGGCACTGGTGCGCAGCGCCGGGCCCGGCTACTTCGCCGCCGCCGCCGCGGCGGCGGCGCAGGATGCGACCAATCTGCCGGCGATCGCCGGGGCGGCGCGTGCGGCCACCGGGCGCAAGGGGGCGGAGCTGTACATGCCGCTGCGCATGGCGCTCACCGGGCGCGCGCACGGGCCGGAACTTGCGCCGCTGCTGCGGGCCATGCCGGCAGGCCAGGCGCAGCAACGCCTCGCGCGCTTCGCATGATCCGCATCCACAACTCCCTCTCCGGTCAGAAGGAGCTCCTGACGCCCATCACGCCCGGGCAGCTGCGCATGTACGTGTGCGGGCTTACCGTGTACGACTACGTGCACATCGGCCACGCGCGCATGCTGCTGGTGTTCGATGTCATCAGCCGCTATTTGCGCCACCGTGGTTTCAAGCTCACCTACGTGCGCAACATCACGGACATCGACGACAAGATCATCCGGCGTGCGGCCGAGAATGGCGAGCCGATCGCAGCGTTCACCGAGCGCTTCATCGCGGCCATGCACGAGGACTGCGCGCGCCTGGGCGTTCTGCCCCCGGACCACGAGCCGCGGGCGACGCAGTTCGTGCCGCAGATCATTGCCATGGTCGAGGAGCTGCTGCGGCGCGCCTACGCCTACGTCGCTGTGAACGGCGACGTCATGTACGCGGTGGCGCGCTTTCCCGGCTACGGCAAGCTCTCCGGCAAGCGTCTCGCCGATCTGCGGGCCGGCGCGCGCGTGGAGGTGGACGAGGCAAAGCGCGATCCGCTCGACTTTGTGCTGTGGAAGCAGGCGAAGCCCGGGGAGCCGGCCTGGCCGTCGCCGTGGGGAGCGGGTCGGCCCGGCTGGCACATCGAGTGCTCGGCGATGTCGACCGCGCTCCTTGGCACGCACTTTGACCTGCACGGCGGCGGCCTTGATCTCAAGTTCCCACATCACGAGAACGAGATCGCGCAGTCGTGCGCGGCAAGCGGCGATCAGTTCGTGAATCTGTGGATGCACAACGGCTTTGTCAACGTGGACGAGGAGAAGATGTCGAAATCGCTCGGCAACTTCTTCACCGTGCGCGAGGTGCTGCCGACGCTACGTCACCCGGAAGTGCTGCGCTTCTTCGTGCTCTCGAGCCACTACCGCGGACCGATCAACTACTCGCTCGAGCAGCTCGAGCAGGCCGACGCGACTTTGAATCGCATCTACATGGCGCTGCGCGGCGTGACGCCCGTGCCGGCCGCGGCGGGCGAGCACACGGCGCGCTTCCTGGAGAGCATGGACGATGACTTCAATACTCCCGAGGCGCTCGCGGTCCTGCAGAACATGCTGCGCGAGATGAATACGGCCAAGGATGCCGGCCATAAGGCGCGGGTCGCCGCCCTCGCAGCGGAGCTTATGTCCTTGGGTAGCGTTCTCGGCCTGCTCACGGTGCCGCTCGAGGAATGGGCACGCCTGGGCAAGCCTGCGAATCCAGGTTTGCCGGCCGCGGGAAACCCCGTGGCGAATGCCCCCGGAGCGCTCGATGACGCGCAGGTCGAGGCACGCATCGCGGCGCGTACCGCGGCGCGCAAAGCCAAGGACTGGGCCGAATCCGACCGCATCCGCGACGAACTCGCCGCGGCCGGCGTACTGCTCGAGGATAAGCCAGGTGGGGCCAGCACCTGGCGTCGGGCCTAACCCGCTAAGCGCTGCGGCTGCCGACGCTGCGCGGCCTCGAGCGTATTGCGCATGAGCATGGCGACGGTCATCGGCCCGACTCCGCCGGGCACGGGGGTGATCCAGGCCGCGCGCGCGCACGCCGGCGCAAATTCCACATCACCTACCAGGTGCCCGTCGGACAGGCGGTTCATGCCCACATCGATCACGATGCCGCCGGGACGAACCCACTCCCCGGGGATGAGTCCGGGCTTGCCGGCGGCGACGATTAGGATGTCGGCGCGGCTCACATGCTCACGCAGGTCCGCCGTGAAGCGGTGACAGACCGTCGCGGTCGCGCCGGTGAGCAGCAGCTCGAGCGACATCGGCCGGCCGACGATGTTGGAAGCTCCCACGACCACCGCATTCTGGCCCTTGAACGGGGTGCCGATGTGCTCGAGCAGTCGTATGACCCCATAAGGCGTGCAGGGGCGCATCACGGGAATGCGCTGCGCGAGGCGGCCGATGTTATAGGGATGGAAGCCATCGACGTCCTTCGCCGGGTCGATGTGCTCGATGACCGCGGTGCGGCCGATCTGCTGCGGCAGCGGCAGCTGCACGAGGATGCCATCCACGCGCGCATCGCGATTGAGCGTGTCGATGAGGCCGAGCAGTTGCGGCTGCGTGGTGTGTGAGGGCAGGTCATAGGCGAAGGACAAAATGCCGACTTCCTCACAGGCGCGACGCTTGCCGCGCACGTACACCGCCGAGGCGGCATCGTCCCCCACCTTGACCACGGCGAGACCGGGCCGGCGGCCTCCGGCGTCGATGAGCCGCTCGATCTGCGCGCGTACTTCGTCTTTAACCGTAGTCGCGAGCTGCCTGCCGTCGATCAGTTGTGCCCCCATACACCTTCCCTATGCGCCGCGCTCCAGGGTCGCGCAGCGCATTTTCCCACGCTTAAAAGGCTCAGAAAGGTCCGGACGGGATGCCTACGGTCCGATTCGCGACATCCGACGCGTCCGGCGATTACTGGAGACCCAGGCCTTTGCATGTCGGAGAGGATGCGAGGCGTTGAAAGCCATAACGATTAACGCGGTCCACTAGGGCCTGTTAACACTACTGACGTAGTGCTTCCACGATGAGCGCAAAATAAATGAAGGCGATGAACACCAGGTCGAGTTTGTCGAAGCGACTGAAGATGCGGCGAAAGCCTTTGAGCCGTCGGAATAAGCGCTCGATCTCGTTGCGACGTTTATATAGAGCTTTCTTGAGCCTCCAGGGCTCGACCCGGTTCGGATGCGGTGGCACGACGGGAATGAAGCCCAGGTCGAAAGCAAGTTGTCGGGTTTCATCGCCTTCATACGCGCAGTCCATCAGCAGGTGGCAGGCCATGGGCAGTTCGGGAATGGAGCGCAGTAACGCGCGCCCCTCGGGAGCATCTCCGGCTTGTCCTGGGGAGAGTGAAAACCCTATGGCGCATCGAGCACTCGCGGCAACCATATGAACTTTTGTGCTCCAGCCGCCACGGGATTTGCCGATCGCTTGAGGGCCGTTTTTTTTAGAGCACCGGTACCATCCGGATGAACCTTCACGATCGTACTGTCCAGACTCACCGCTTCGATCTTGATGCGGATGAGCTGTTCGCGCTGCAGCTCGGCAAAAAGCCGATCCAGAACCCCCGCTTTTGCCCAGCGATTCATGCGCGTGTAGATCGTATGCCAGTTACCGAAGCGCTTCGGCAGCGCGCGCCACTTGCAGCCGTTCTCCGCGACAAACAGGATCGCGTTAATCACGTTGAGGTTCTCATGCGAGACGTTGCCACGATGAATCGGCAAGTGCGGCTCGATCCGTGCGTACTGTTCGGGTGTGATTTCCATACCCACAGCATATCACTTAGTGTTAACAGGCCCTAGGGCGAACAGCGTCAGAAAGGCTCGATTGAGCCCAGCAAACCGCCGGCCTCGTGATCCTCGATGCGAACCCGCTCAAAGTGGATCCTGAGCGGATCAGATTGAGGTCATCGAGACCCTCAAGGAGGGCAACACAACTTGCCGGCTTCGGTAAATGCCGCCTGACTGGATGATCGGTAAAGCGTAGCGCGATCGGCCTACGAGCTGTGCGTACTCGCGGTACCCCACTGAACCCTCACGCACTTGAGTTCGATGTGTTGTGCGCTTGCCCAGTCTTCCCGCATAAAGTGCGCGGCGATTTTGCAGTCGCTTTCGTCCCGGTAAGCCATTGAGGGCGTCTGCACGCCGTGGTCGGCCGAGGGAAAGACGGTCATGAGAACCCATACGAAGGCAGGCATAAGCCCTCCCCGCTATTTCGACTCTAGTTCCGCTGCTATCAGCTGACCACGGCCTGCACGGGGGCGCTGCGACGCAGGTTTCCCGAGGTGCGGCGGCTTACAGAATTGAGAAATAGCGCGCCCTTATCACGCGCGAACCAACTATCATAACGCTTGCTGATCACCGGCAGCATTAATGCTCCGCGAGCCAAGGCAGTGCAACTAGAACACTGAAGCGCACAATCGTTGTGGACCCCGCCGCTTCTTTCGACTCCCGTGCGAACCCAGGGCAGTACCCGGGCGAGCCGTACACTTACCCCAACTCGAGTATCCCTTCTGCGTCCCCCACGACCCGACGCGAACCGTCACGTGCTGTGGCCGGATTTGCATCAAACCGCTGAAGATCAACCTCAGCCCGATCTTGCCAGTCGCTCAGAGCGCCGGTGTTCAGCAGGTCCGATCTGACACCCGAATAGTCCGAGGTAAGTGGCGAAGCCTGCAATATGCTGACAGGCCGCGCCGCGGCGGCGAATTGCAACAACACCCCGCCTGGTTTGCGTCGGGGTGTTGCTATGGATCGCCTCAGCGTCTAGCAGCCTGATGCAAAAGCGTTGGAAATGAACGCGTTCGATGCCCGAGGTGGCGACGTTGATCGGTTCAAGCGCCTGATCGGAAGCCATTTGAGGCGTCTGTCGTAGTTCTCAGCCATCATGGCCATCCTTAATCGACACCTATCCTGGGACCGCTCGCAATCGACTGATGCGCAGCAGGTTATAAGCTGCTCCGACCAGGTAGGCGTGCAGCTGCACGCGGGCAAGGCCGCGGAAGCGGGTGCGGCGCAAGCCGCCGTACGCTTTCATCCAACCAAAGATCTCTTCGACGCGCTTGCGTTTTCTCTGGCTGATCCAGTAACTCGCATGGCGCGTAGTACGAGCGTCGAGTCCTACCGTGCTGCGTCCATCGATCTGCGCGATGTGCGGCCGGATGGCCTTGTGGCGCAGGAAATTGACGAACGCGCTGCTGTGGTAACCCTTATCGGCACCCAGGCTGAGGGGCTTGAGGCGCTTGCGCAGCTGGCGCTTCAGAAGTGCCACCGCCGCGGCCGGCTCGGTCTCGAGCGCCGAGCTCACGCGAATGTCGATGCACAAGCCGTTGCGGTTCTCCATGAGCGCGTGACCGCCAAAGCACAGCTTCGCTTCCTTGCCTTTGCCTCTGCGAGCCGACATCGCCTCCGGATCAGTCGTCGATCCATGCGTGTCGTTCGTGCGCGGCTGGCCGCGAAAATCCACTCCACCTCGACCATCCGAGGGTGGCGGCGGGCCATCCTTGGGCTTGAAGCTCTTGGCTCCCGCCCAGGCCTCGATCAGCGTTCCATCCACCGTCAGGTGCTCCGAGGACAACAAGTCCTCGCGCCGTGCAACCTTCACAATCGCATCAAAGAAGCGCTGCGCCAGATCCTCCTTCACCAGCCGCTCGCGCAGGCGTGAGAAGTTCGACTGATCCAGCCCCGCATCATCCAGACTCATGTCCAGGAACCAGCGAAAGAGGATGTTGTAGTCGAGCATCTGGCAGAACTGCCGATCCGAGCGCACCGAATACAGCGCCATCAGCAACTGACCCTTCAGCAACTGCTCCGGCGGGATCGACGGGCGCCCGCCGCTCGCGTACAGCCCCTCAAGCTCCCCCGACAGCTCCTTGAGCACCCGGTCCGTATGGGCCTTAATGCTGCGCAGCGGATGATCCGCCGGCACACGCGACTCCGGCGAGAAGTAACTGAACATCTGTCCCTGAGGATCTACTTCACCGCGCATCCGTTCAGACTCCGCGTTGCCTTGGACTCGACAATTTTACCCGCAGACGCCTCTAACAGGGCTTTTGCATCAGGCTGCTAGCGCTGTGCCACGAGTGAATCCGAGGCTCGGAGTTTGAGTAGGGCCGCCTGTAGCTGTTTCTTCAGAGCCTTCAACTCTGACTGAGTCGCGAACTGCTGCCGCTGCTGTTTCAGATCACGGATCTCTGCCGCCTGCTTCCGAACTTCATTCAGTAGCATCGGTGCCAATTCCTCATAGCGAACGCCTTGAATGTGTCCGGCCTCATCGCGTATCACAAGTTCCGGGTACACCTTAGCGACTTCCTCGGCGATCAGGCCGTACTGTAGGGCGCCCTTAGGGTCACTCTTTAGGTGAAAGGTCACAGGACGCAGGTTCCATAGCTTCCCGGTGCTCCCACCCATGGGTGCGATCGCCGTCTTGTAACGCTCCGAGGAGGCCAACACGCCGAGTTGCCCCGAGGAGGTGACGTAGACCGCACTGCCGGTGATGTGAGCGCCGGTTATGCCCGCGACGAAAGCGGCGGTTTGACCGCTGCCGATGCGGATGAGGTTGTTATCGCCGGCCCCCCCGAGGTTGCCGATCTCGATCGTGTTGCTACCACTGGTGAGGTTATAGGCCGCCTGGTAACCCATGGCGATGTTGCTGGATCCGGTAGAGTCCTGATACAGGGATTGATAACCGAAGCCGATGTTGTTGTTGCCCGTCGCGGTGGAACGCAGGGCGGCATATCCGAAGGCGGTGTTGCCGGTGCCGGTCGTGTTGAGGAGAGCGCATAGGCTCCGAAAGCGGTGTCGTAGCCGCCCGTTGTATTGACGTCGAGCGCGTACGCGCCGACGGCGGTGGTGTAGCCGCCGGCCGTATTGGCGTAAAGCGCGCCATAACCGAGAGCGACGTTGTAGTTTCCCGTCGTGTTGCCGTAGAGCGCCTTCCAGCCGACACTAACATTGCCGCCGCCGGAAGTGTCTTGGTTGAGGGCCCCGGCGCCCACGGCTGTATTTTCCTGGCCGACCGAATCGTAGGTCAACGCACCTGCTCCGACAGCCGTATTCGCGATCCCAGTGCTGTAGGAGAGCGCCGAGCTGCCTACCGCAGTGTTGTCGGTGCCAACGGAATTAGAAGAGAGCGTGAAATCCCCGACAGCCGTGTTATACGAACCCGTGGTCAGACCGTCCAGAGCCGCATACCCGACTCCCGTGTTCGAACTGCCCGATACGCTTGGCAGCACCAGCGAGCCTGCAGCCGTATTGTAGTTTCCATCGCTGAGCACCGAGTTACATCCCGGGAAAGCGCATACGGCCGTCTGAGCGTGAACAAAACCTCCGGCCATGGACGCCGCTATTGCGGCGGGAACCCACGTCATTAAACGTTTCATTTTCGACCCCCTGTTATTTGGAAGTTATTGCTGTTCGACTCCGCTGTGCTTAGTGACCACATTCGCTTCTCCAGGACGGCAACGAAACCGCGAGCATTTGCCAGCTCTGGAGACGAATCGAGTCTAGACCCCTGCAAACCGGCATGCTCCGGGAACTTGATCCTCTATCGGCACGAGTGCCCTTAAGGAGGTGAGGGGGCAACATAAGGCTAGTAAGTCTGGCCGTCAGACTCGTGGTGCTTCGCGGCGGGCCTCGCCACCGTCAAAACTTCCCCGGCGTACTTGCCGCTCACCGGGCGCGGTCGCATCCGGGTGCGCTAGTGACGCGATGCGGCAAACGAGCCGCGCGGCAACCGCAGAATGCTGCGATCAGAGCATCGATGGGCTCGCGTCGGTTGACCGCCTGAGGATAGGGCGCGCCAAACGCTTCTTGCAGCTCGCACCTGCGATGCGTCCGGGACGAGGGTTGCACGGGATTCCGAACACATAGGCACCCGTGTGACCGGTATAGACCGTTACCTATCTGTCCGGTAAGACCCTGGGATTAATGGTCGGGGTGACAGGATTTGAACCTGCGACATCTACGTCCCAAACGTAGCGCTCTACCAGTCTGAGCTACACCCCGGAGCGGCGGGCGCGTGATTCTACGCCAACCCGGTGTCCCTGCAAAAAAGAGGGGCGACTGTGAGGCCGCCCCTGTGCAACGAAGAGCTCTAGGCGCGGCGTTTAGAGGTTATTGCCGCCGAAGTCGAACAGGTCGAACAGATCGCCGATGGCGGGCGTGTTGCGCGGTACGTAGGGGTTACCCTCGGCGACGAGCGGATTCGGGAAGTTGTCCCGACTGCGGCGCGTGACCGGTGTGAGTCCCCAGTTGCGCTCGATGAACTTCAGGATCGATACATGATCGGTGTAGTCGTGTGAGATGTGCCCGGCCTTGGTGAAGGGCGACACCACAATGAGCGGGATACGCGTGCCGTCGCCGAAGTAATCCAGCGGCTGCACGTAACCTGAGTCGTAGTAGCCGCCGCCTTCATCGAAGGTGATGAAGATGGCAGTGTCCTTCCACAGGCTCGGGTTGCTGCGTACGGCGTCCACAATCTTTTTGGTGAATCCCTCGAAGAGGTCCAGCTTTGAGGATGCCGGGTGCCCATCTACCAGACCGCTCGGCTTGACAAATGAGACGGCCGGCAGCGTGCCCTGGGCGATGTCGTGATACAGATTGGCAGTATCCTGGATGTGTGCCTTGCGTACCTCGGCGTCGGCCATGATCGAGGTGTCGTACTGGAACGGATTGCAGATGTTGCAGTACTCGTCCGTCTTGGCGCCAATGGCGCCGTAGTTGAGCTGGTACGGGTCTGGCACGTAGTTATTCCACTGATCCCCGTAGTACTTCCACGACACCTTTGCGTCCAACAGCGCATCACCAATGCTCCGTACCGAAGACGGCGGTATGGTGAACACGGTGTTGTTCGGGTTGGTGTCTGTGAACGCGTTATTGCCGTTGCCGAAGTAGCCGGGGTTGTAGTTGTTGAGCAGGTAGTAGTGTCCGGGCTCGCAGCGCGGGCTGATCGCGCGCGGCAGGGACTTCAGGTACTGCACGATCGGCGCAACACCCGGTTGCTTCATGTCGGAGCAGTCGGTGTAGGAGCCGCCGCCGTAGGAGGGCGAGCCGAACGAGCCGCCGCCATAGCCGTCTTCCGCATACCAGTTGTTCGTACCGGCCTGCGGATTCGGGTTCTCAACTTCATCGACGACACCCTGATTGGCGGTGCCCATCGCAACCTCGGTATTGTGTGGCGGGGGAATCGGATGCCCGGCGCCATCGCTGAACCAGATCGCATCGCCGTGCCCGAGCATGATGTGGTTCGCGCCCGTGCCACCGTTCACCGACTGATGAAAGTTGTCGCTCATCGCGTAGCGATCGGCGAGGCTCTTGAAGTACGGCGCATCGCCGTTCTGCACGTTGTAGAAGCCGAGTGCCGTTGAACCCTCACCAGTCGTCTTGAGCCCCGGACCCCATTCGGTGCTGAAGTCCGAGGGCTGTTGGAGGCCGTTCGTGCCGGCACCCACGGTCACCTCAACCCATGAGAAGAGCGAGGCGTCGCAGCCGGAGGGGATCTTCGCGGTAGCGTGCGCCACGCTGCAATCCAGCTGCTGCCACATCTGGTAGAAGCGGTGTACGGGGCTTGCCGCATAGGAGTTGTAGGTGAAGGTGTCGCCGTTCGTCAGCTGAAACGGCCCGGGCGGCAGCGCCGAGACGTTGCTGATACGTTGATCAGGCGTCTTCGAAGTCTGTCCGGTGCCGCCCGTTACGAGAAAGCCGTAGTAGTCGGCCGGCAGCCCGTTCTCCGACTGCTGCGCAAGCGTCAGGCTGTCGTCGGGTACATAAGAATCCATCGGGCCACCGACCAGCGGCGCGGGCAGCACGCCGCCCGGAAGGGCATTTTTGGCCGGGTTCAGAAGAAATGCGTCAGCGGCCATGTCCTGGGCCGCGTTCTGTTGTGCACGGGCGAAGTGAGCTCCGGGGCTGCCGTCCGCCTTGATAATCCCCTCGGAGAGCAGATTCCACACCGACTCGCCGCGCTTGGGGACGTAAGTCGCAAACACGTGATCGAAGCTGCGGTTCTCGCCGATGATCACGATGACATGCTTGATGGGGGTCGCGGTGCGATCCTCGGGACTTTGGGCTGCCGCGACGGCCGCCACGGATGTACCGATCGACATTTGCACGACCGCGAGCGTGCCGACCGCGAGACGCACGCCGTCGCGCACGCGCAGCCTGAGTGTTCTTAGTCTCATGCCAGTTCTCCCTTATGCCCGGCATTGGGCTGCTACCTTTTACCCAGCCCGCATTGCATAAAGGTGATCGCTGCGTGACGGTGCGAGGTCAGTCGCGCGGGCTGCGCGGAGCGAGCGTTGCCGTACTGGTCGCGATCGCGGTCGTGGTTGCGCCCGCGCTTGCTGGCTCTACTCGCACGGTCCCCATCATTCCGCCATCCTCATGCTCGAGCAGATGACAGTGATAGACGAACGTGCCGACACTGTCCGGATCACGAAAGTCCATGCGCAGTCGCACACTCGGATACTGCAGTGTGCGACCGTTGAAATACGGCACGTTCACCGTGTCGCGCAGAAAGGGCTCATTCACCGCCGTGCCGGACCATTCCAGCAGTAGGAAATGAATCTGGTGGATGTGGAAGGCGTGCAGCTCGCTGGAGCGGTTTTCGATGATCCAGTCCTCCACGTCCCCCTGGTGAACCACGATGTTCGGCACATTCGTCGCCGGGTCAAACGGTGCGGGCTGCTGACCATCCACGGTGATATAGAAGGTCGTGGCGCTGTTGGGATTCGCAGGGTCGGAGAGCTTCTCCGAGAAGTACAGTTTGCGCACGCGTACCGGCGCAACACTGCCCAGCCACGATCGTGGCGGCGCTGGCAACGGCGCCGCGCCAAGGGGCAGACGCGAGCGCAGCTCCGGCGCCTCGGGGCTTGCCAGCACACTGGCGAGTGCGCGGTTCGGATCGTTCTCGCCGCCCTGCCCGGTATCAACGGTGCGCGTGACGAAGAGCGCCGGCGTCCCCGCCGGCGGGCCTGTCACGATGAACTCGGCCCGTCCGCCGGGCGGTATCCCTAAGTGGTCGTGCCATTGGACCTGCGGGGCAGTGGTGCCGGCGGCGTTGACGGCGACGCCATCGATCGCCACGAGCCCGAGCTGCTGTGGAGTGCGCCCGAAGAGCAGCGCGAGATTCAGATAGGTCACTGCGGAGGCGTTCAGCACGCGCCATAGTTGGCGCTCCCGGGGTTTCATGCGGATCTGCGCGGCCGGATAATCCGGATACGGCACCGGCACGAAGTTGATCGAAAGATCCTTGGCAGGCTTGCCGAAGCCGGTGCCATTGTTGGCGGCATCCCCGTCGCGGTCGATCAGCATCTTGGGGACCACGGGCTCGGATTTCGACGGTGGCGCGTCGGGGTTGAGCAGTTCTTGATCGCGGATCACGAGCACCCGTTCGGGCAGCCCGGCGACGGCAGGGTTGGCGCGCTCCAGTCCTTCGATGACAAGCGCGCCGGAGGCGCCACCCAAGACCTGTATGGAGCTGAAACCGTGAATGTGCGGGTGATACCAGTAAAGACCGGGAGGCTCATCCACGGGAATGCGAAAGCGATACTCGAAGGGGGCGTCCGCCGGCTGGATTGAGGTCTTTAGCACCTCGTCTTGGTGACAGAGCGCCGGCACCGTGAGGCCGTGGAAATGCAGGTTGGTCGACGTCGGGCTCATCGCGCCGCTGCTACAAGGATCTGCGGCTGCCTCGCGTGAGGCATGCCCGGCGTGGGCGGATACGGCGCTGGGATCGAGCGCGCTGAGTGCGTTGTGCAGTTTAAGCACGAGCAAATCCCCGGGATTCAGCCGCAGCGTCGGGGAAGGCGTGCCGTCAGCGAGCTGATAGCAATAGTGCTGAGTGCCGCCGGCGCCGCGGCTATTGCGCACGAAGAGATCCAGCCGCAGTTCTCCGTGGCTGCTGCGCAGGTCGGTAGGCTCCGGAACGGCCCCTCCGGATGGGGGCCGCGGGCACGCTTCCTGAGCCGCCGCAGGAGTGTGCAGCGCGAGGCTGACCAGCAGGAGGCTGCAAAAAAGTAAAGAGCGCAACATAAGCCTCGTGCCGGCACGCGGCACCGGCCCCGCCACAGCGCGCTAGCGCGCTGCCAGCAGCTCGCGTGCGAGGATCGTGCGCAGCTGCTCGAGTTCGTGTACGCGTTGCGTCGCCTTGCGCACCGCGTGTACGTCGATATCCTCGGCCCCATACAGCCGACCGTGTTCCGCGCGCGCGGCCTCGAGCGCCTCGAGCGTGGAACGCCATCGTGCCGAGAGAACCTGGCGGGCGGCCTGGGTCACGGTTGCTCTCCATCGACTGAAGGCGGGTGCCTGAGACATGTGTATAAACCTGCGGAACACCGGTGTGAGTGTGCACCGCTGGCGTGACAGGTAGCTGTCAGGGGCCTTACAGAACTGTTGCGGACGGGTTCCGCATCATTGCTCTGCCAAGGCAGTGAAAGCCTTGACAATGACAGCCTAGGCAAGTATATTTGCCGGCGACCCCGAAGAGGGGTCTACCGTCTCCCGAAGGGGAGATTCTCAGGAGCAGCACCGTGGGTGACATTTACGACGTCGCGACTTACCAGCCCAAGAAGAGCGTGGGTGCGCTGTTGAGTCGCGTGCGGGTCGAGATGCTCGCGGCGCTCGATAAAGATCTGGCCGCCGACAGGCGTCTCGCACCGCTGGAGCTGAGTGCGGCGCAGTTGATCATCATCGCGAACCTCGCCGGAGCCGAGGAGCCCAAGTCGGCCTCGGATCTGTGCAAGGGCATCTCGTACGATGCCGGCGCGATGACGCGGATGCTGGATCGCCTCGAGAGTAAGGGCCTGATTCGCCGCACCCGCAGTGCGCACGATCGCCGGCTCATGCATCTGGAGCTCACTGACCAGGGGCGCGAGGCGTATCCGCGGATGCGGGAGATCTCGATGGCGGTGGCTAATCGCTTCTTGCACGGCTTTACGAAGAGCGAGGCGCGACAGTTGGAGGGTCTGCTCAACCGCATGCTCGAGAACGCGCAGGATGTTGTACAGCGCGCCAGCGCCTGAAGCGGGGTTGGGGCTTTTTTTTCAGGGAATGTTTGCCTAGGCATTATTCGCCGCGGCAAAGACAAGGGAAATGCGAAGGATTTGAAATCATGACTACGCAAAACGGCACGGCCACTTCGATGTCCAGCAAGCGCTGGCGTCTGCTCGGGGGTGTGCTCGGGGGTGTCCTCGTGATCGGCCTCGCCTACACGGTGTATTGGGCGCAGGTGCTGCGCTATCACCAGAAGACCGACGACGCCTATGTCGGCGGCAACGTGGTGCAGATCACGCCGCAGATCTCGGGCACGGTCGTCGCTATAGGCGCTGACGATACGCAGTTCGTGAAGGCCGGCCAGGCGCTCGTGCGTCTGGATCAGTCCGATGCCAAGGTGGCATTGGATCAGGCCGAGGCGCAGCTGGCGCGGACGGTGCGTGATGTCCGTAACCTCTTCGCCACCAGCGCGCAGCTGGAGGCGGCGGTGCAGGTGCGCCAGACGGATCTCGCCGCGGCGCAGAGTGATCTGGCGCGTCGCCAGCGCCTCGGTGCCTCCGGAGCGGTGTCCGGCGAGGAACTGCAGCACGCGCTCGATGCGGTGAGGACGGCCCAGTCGAGCCTGCTCGTCGCGCAGCAGCAGATGGCAGCCAATCGCGCGCGGGTCGACAACACGACGCTCGAGAATCATCCCCAGGTGCGCGATGCCGCCGCTGCGGTACGCAATGCCTACCTCACACTCTCGCGCACCGAGCTGCCGGCACCGGTCGCGGGCTTTATCGCGCGGCGCAACGTGCAGCTCGGGCAGCGCGTGGGTCCGGGGGCGGCGCTCATGGCCGTCGTGCCACTCGATCAGGTATGGGTGGATGCCAATTTCAAGGAACCGCAGCTCGCCCACATGCGCGTCGGCCAGCCGGTCACACTGACCGCCGATCTCTACGGTAATCACATCATTTATCACGGCACCGTAGTGGGCTTCGGTGCGGGCACGGGGGCGGCCTTCTCGCTCCTGCCGGCGCAGAACGCCACCGGCAACTGGATCAAGATCGTGCAGCGCGTGCCGGTGCGCGTGGCGCTCGATCCGCGCGAACTCGCCACCCACCCGCTGCAAATCGGTCTTTCCATGAAAGCCGACGTGGAGGTGAGAAACGGCGGTGAGGGCGCGCGGCTCCCGCAACTCGCGAGCAACGCCGCTGCGTGGTCCACGGATGTGTTCGAGGCGGGCGATGCCCTGGCTGATGCACGCGTGCGCGCCATCATCGCCGCCAACCAAACTGCGCCCGTGCCCGTTGCCGTGAGACCTGCCACGAGCGCGGCAGCGCTTCTCGCCGACAACCCTCAGCTGCCTGCCACGGGTCGGCACCTGCGTTAGCCGCACAAGATGGATCGCGGAGCGGCGGCTCGTGTCCGGGAAAGATGCTGACAGACCGGTGAGCGGCGGCGCTCCTCAGGGAGCGCCGGCCGCGCAACCGCCGCCGCTGAGTGGCGCGACGCTCGCGATCGGTACGATCGCGCTCTCCCTCGCCACCTTCATGAACGTGCTCGACACGTCGATCGCCAACGTGTCGATTCCCGCCATTGCCGGTGATCTCGGCGTCTCTCCCGATCAGGGCACTTGGGTCATTACCTCCTTCGGTGTGGCGAATGCGATCTCGCTACCGCTCACCGGCTGGCTGACGCGGCGTTTCGGGCAGGTGCGGCTCTTTACCGCCTCGGTCGTGCTCTTCGTCATCGCCTCGTTTCTGTGCGCGCTCGCACCCTCGCTCTCGGCGCTGATTCTCTTCCGCGTGCTGCAGGGTGCAGTCGCGGGCCCCATGATCCCGTTGTCGCAGTCGCTGCTGCTGGCGAGCTACCCGAAGAACCGCGCCGGCTCCGCGCTCGCTATGTGGTCCATCACGACCTTGGTGGCACCGGTGGTGGGGCCGCTGCTCGGGGGCTGGATCACCGACAATATCTCCTGGCCCTGGATCTTCTATATCAACGTGCCGGTAGGGATCGCCGCGGCAGCTATCACCTGGGTGATCTTCCACAAGCGTGAGACCGCCACTGCGAAAGTACCGGTTGACACGGTGGGACTGGGGCTGCTCGTGCTGTGGGTCGGCGCAATGCAGATCATGCTCGACAAGGGCAAGGATCTGGACTGGTTCAACTCGAGCCAGATTGTGGCGCTCGCGGTTGTCGCGGTGGTGGCATTTGTGGTGTTTCTGATCTGGGAGCTCACTGAGGAGCATCCGATCGTGGATCTGGCGCTCTTCCGGCGGCGCAACTTCTGGGTGAGCACGCTTGCGCTGCTGTCCGCCTACGGCCTCTACTTCGGCAACGTGGTGCTGCTGCCGCTGTGGCTGCAGCAGTACATGGGCTACACCGCAACCCTTGCCGGGCTGGTGCTCGCGCCCGTGGGTGTGCTCGCCATTATCCTCACCCCATTCGTGGGCCGCTTTGTGAACCGCTTCGATCCGCGCGTCCTCGTGACCATCTCGTTTGCGGTCTTCGCCCTTGTGCTCTTCATGCGTGCGCAGTTCAACACCGATGCCACTATCGGCACGCTGCTGATCCCCACGATCATTCAGGGCGCCGGCATGGCGGCGTTTTTCATTCCGCTCATGTCAATGTCGCTCGCGGGGCTGCCGCCGGAGCGCATCCCGGCGGCTTCGGGTCTTTCCAACTTCGCGCGCATCACGGCCGGTTCCTTCGGCACTTCCATCACGACGACGCTCTGGGATCGGCGCGCGACGCTGCACCACGCGCAGCTCGTTGAGCATCTGGACCCGAGCAGCCCGGTGACCGCACAAGCCCTTGATACCCTGCATGCCGGCGGCATGGGGACGGGTCAGAGTTACGAGCTCCTCAACCGCCTCGTGGATGCGCAAGCCTTCATGCTCTCGGCCAACGATATTTTCTTTGTCTCCGGGATCCTGTTCGTGGGGCTGATCGGGCTCGTGTGGGTTGCGCGTCCGCTGCGCGCGGGCGCGGGCGGCGCGGCGGCTGCCTCCGGCGCCCACTAGCGACCGATTCCGCCGCCGATGGCGCAGCGGTCGCTAGCGCGCCGCGCGCAGTACGCGCGGTGAAGCGAACCAGACGAGTCGACCGCCTCCGGCGCGCGGTGCACCACGAAAGCTGACGAGCGCGACCCCCATCTTTTTGAAGCTCAGCGCCGAGGGTTTCCCGCTCCCCACGCACGCTGCGAGCAGGCCGCTGAGGTCCGGCTCATGACCGACGGCGGCAACCCGCGAGACGCCTAGGCGCGCAAGCCATTCGAGCAGTACCTCGGGCCGAGTGCCCGGCGAGAGCTGCGCGGCGGGCACCGCCTGCGGCCAGCCGGCCACCTGGGTAAGGATCGCGGCGGTCTGACGCGTGCGCAGCAGCGGGCTGCTCCAAAGACGCGTCGGGCCTTTCGTGAGCCGCTTAAGTCCCGCCGCCGCCTTGCGGGCGCGCGCGATACCGTGCGGGGAGAGCGGCCGCTCGCCGTCGTCGCGCCAGCGCTTGGGATCGCGCTCGAAGGCGATCGCGTGACGCACGAGCAGCAGCTCCATGCGGATGCGGCCTCAGTGCCGCAGGGCGCGCGGCTCGGGTACCGTGAGCAGCGCATCCTCGGCCGGTGCTGTGGCGGCGAGTTGCGCGGCGACCGCGCTGGGGGAGTTCTCCTGCAGTATCGCTTGCGCAATGATCGCCGCGTCGCTCAGCTCCTGCATCCTGGCACGCAGCCCTTTCCAGCGCTTGCCGCTCACCCGGCGCCAGGAGCGCGTGAGGGTCTTGCGCACCTGGCGAGTTTCTCCGAGGTGATGTTCGGCGAGGCGCCCCATGAAAAATAGAGTTTCCGGGGGCAGGGGGGAGCCCTCGGCGGCGAGCGCGGCGAGGCGGTTTTTTGCCATGGAGGCATCCTGCTGCACGCCCAGACCATCCTGCAGCCGTCGCAGGACTTTCAGCATCTCCTCGGCCGGTTTGCCGAACCTGTCTGCACCGCACTCGATTGCATAACGCAGCTGCTTCGCGCGACGGCGTACGCCGTGGTACTCCTCCATCGTCGAGCGCGAGGTGAGTTTGCGCACCGCTTTCTTCAGTTTGCGGAAGCGGCCGCGTACCCGCTCGGGTATCACGGTCGCCGCCTGGGGCGCCGTGGGCGCTGCAGGAGCGGTGAAATTGGCGCTCGCGTGGTCAAGCGTTTCTAGCCAATGTCGTGTGGCTTCCGAGTCCAGCGTGCCGAGCATTCTGTGGTGTGTGCGCCCGCGTTCCTGCTCGAGCCGCGATCGCAGCGGCGCGGCTGCGGTCCGTTCTGCCGAGGGTAGCGCCGAGCAGTACCGCCTCAGTTCGGCGAGCTGCACGTCAAGATCGCGCACGGAGCCGAGCGCCCGCAGCACGCCTTTGGCGCCCTGGCGCGCATGCACCAGGCGCGGGGGCAGCTGGTGCTTGAAGACTCCGAGTGTCGCCTCGATCCGTCGCGCTGCCACCCGCAGCTGATGCAACTCTTCCGGATCGCTGCCGAGCCGCGCTCCAGGTTCATGGCGGATCCAAGCGCTGAGGTGCCGGCGCAGCTGCGCGAGCGCCACTTGCTGCGCGGAGGCGGCCGGATCGGGGCCCGAGGTCGGTTCCGCCTGCGGACTAGCCACAGCGGCTACGCCCGACCGCGTCGCATCGGTCGACATTTTCGCTAAATGTCCTGTAAAAAGAAGCTGAAGAGACAGTGTAACAAAGGCGCGCCCGAGAACGGCTCCGGGAGACGGCAGCGTTGGCGACTTAAGGCGCTTAGACTACGCTCAGGGCCGCCGGAAGGCGGAAAATTGACGCTCCTTAAGCCACTTACGTATGATTCGCGCCCCCGTGCGGCGGGGCTGGCTAGGGGCGCATTGAAGTCGTGCCCGTAGCTCAGGCGGATAGAGCATCGGCCTTCTAAGCCGAGGGTCGCAGGTTCGAGTCCTGCCGGGCACGCCAGCCGCACGTTGAGGGACCGATGGTGGGCGTAGCTCAGTTGGTAGAGCCCCGGGTTGTGATCCCGGTTGTCGTGGGTTCGAGTCCCATCGTCCACCCCAGATACCAGGGCCGTTAGCTCAGCTGGTAGAGCAGGAGACTCTTAATCTCTTGGTCGTAGGTTCGATCCCTACACGGCCCACCAATTTCCTCAACGACTTGCGTGCGTTTTCGTGACCGGGCCGAAGGCGCGACAACCAAATCGCAACCATCCGTTTCCTCCGCAACCAAGAACGCCTCCGCCTTGGCGGCGAGGGAGTTGCCCTGGGTGCGCTGGATCGCATGCGCGTAGACGCCCATCGTGACCAGCGGGGAGGCGTGGCCCAGTGCGCGGGAAACTTCAGCGATGGGCGCCCCGGCCGCCAGCCACGCCGAGGCACAGGAGTGGCGCAGGTCGTGCACTCGGACACGGCGCAGTCCCGCTCGACGCAGCGCCGGACGGAAAATTCTCGACCTGAAATTGAAGTGATTCATCGGGCCGCCGTCGCGGTTCGGGTTGACGAGGTTCATCGGCCCCTTGGGGCAGGCGAGCTTCCAGTTCCGCAACTCGGTCACCATCGCCGGGCGCAACGGCACGAAGCGCCGACCGGCCGCGGTCTTTGTGTCGCGCAGCGTGCCGGTGTCCCCAGCAAGTTGCCGTCGCACCAGCACTCGGGCGGCGCCCAGCTCCACGTCGTCCCATTGCAGCCCGAGCAGCTCACCGATGCGCAGCCCGCCGTAGGCGAGCAGCATCATTCCGCACCGCCACTCCGGCGCCGTGGCGGCGATCAGTCGTTGCAGCTCTGCTGGGCCGAGGCAGGTTTCCTCCATGGGCCGATCGGAGAGCGTGATCGGCTTCAGCTTCTTCACGTGCGTGGCGACGTTTTGCGCGCAGTAGCCGCGGGCCTGTGCCCACCGCAGCATCGTCCTTAACCCGCCGAGGCTTTTGTTCACCGCGACGGTGCCGCCGCGCTCCACAGCCGCCGCACGAGCCGTCAGCTCGGCGATCCGGGACTCGGCGCGGGCGGTGTCCAGCTTCATCCGCTGCAGCCGCTGGAGCTTGCGCTCAGCGCGGGTGAGCGCTGCCGCCGTGACGGCACGCTGCCGCTCGCGGATGGCGACCAGCTCCGTATCCCGGAAATGTTCCAGCATTTTGGGCGTCAGGGAACGGAGCGGCTTGCCCGCGAAGTAGGGCAGGGCGCGCTTCAACCCGGCGGCGTAATCGTGCTGCGAGCCCGGCAGGAGACCGCCGCAGTGCGAGCGGGAGAATTCCTCCAGCAGCGCGGAATCGAACCGCACCTTGGTGTTCACGACGAGCCCCGCGCGCCGGGCGGTTTCCTGCTCGCTGGCGAAGGCGTTGGCCTCGGCCAGGGTGTTGAAGGTGTGGTACGCCATGCCGCCGCCGGGCTTGGGGAGCCGCAGCTGGTACACGTTGTAGGTCTTGGGCTTCCCG
This sequence comes from uncultured Pseudomonadota bacterium, assembly GCA_963850955.1. Classification (GTDB taxonomy): domain Bacteria; phylum Pseudomonadota; class Gammaproteobacteria; order Steroidobacterales; family Steroidobacteraceae; genus 13-2-20CM-66-19. Next base: position 879,573 of record CAWKMW010000002.1, on the reverse strand, counting down.
GTGGCGGGGTCGACGTAAGTGCGGGTGAGGCGTTCGGGGTGTCTCATGCTTGCGCGTCCTTCAATTTCTGCGTGATATCGACCACGCCCGGCTCCGCCCACACGCTGTCGCGCAGCAGAAATCGCCAGGAGTTTGTTTGCTTCACGAAGGCCGACTGGGCCAGCACGACTGCGTGCGGAACCAACGCAGCCTTCATCACAGCGAAGTCAGCATCGAACAGCACCCCGGCTAGCAAGGCGAAGTGCTGATCCTGAATACCGCGGATCGCGCTCATCTGGCGGGAGGCATTCTGCGGGGTGATGCGGCGGGCCTTGATCTCGATGCGCTGGCCGGCCGAGTCGATGGCGTCGTGGCCCTTGGTGGACTTTGTGACGAGCTGCCAGCCGAACGCTCGCACGCATAGACCTTCCGCGTAGTCCGCCACCGGGTTGTTGCCACTGCGGAGCGTGCCGCGAGTGCGCAGGGCTTCCAAGACGCTGGAGTGCAGCTTCAGAAGCTCGCGGACGGTGAGGGTGTCGATTGCGGTCATTTGTGTCTCCGGGGCTTTGCGCGTTCCTGCTGCTTCCGCAGGCGGAGCGCCTGGACGCGGTGTGTGGAGCTGACGCAGGTGGGATGAGAGCAGTAGCGCTGCGGGCGCCCGCGCGGCTTTTTCGCCGTTGCGATGAAGAACCGGGGGCAGCCCGCCCGCTCGCACGCCTTCACGGTGAAAGCCGCGCCCGGGGCGAGCAGTTCCGCGCCGATCATCGCGAGCATCACTTCTTCGTGCGCTTTGAACATGGCGAGCTGTGGCCGCCCCGCGTCGTCGAACACGAACAGCGCGGCGTTGTTGAACTCGAACGCCGGGGCACCTTTCTTAGGCGCTTCCCACCGCAAGCATTGTTGGCGTAGAGCCGGAACTTTGCCCGCGTCCCCCGACGCCACTGTGCTCAAGAATTCCCGCCATGCGGCATGAAGTTCCGGGCGGAGTGGGTAGGACGTGGTGCCGGCCTCCGGGGTCGTGCCGACGATCGTGCAGCCGTCCGAGGTCTTAGCGGCCACGACTACGCCACCGCGCACATACCGCCGCCACTCTTCCCGCTCGAACGGTGGGAGGGCGCTGGGCGCGAGCTGGCCGCTCAGAACTTCCGGCCGCAAGTTGGCGTACAGCACGGCGCCGGAGAGCAGGGAGTGAAAGTGTTTGGAGGTCAGCACGGCGAAGGGAATTATCGCTCTAATCGGGTCAAGTTCGAAACATAAATAGCATATAAGCGGGAATCACCACGCCCGTCATGCGGTTGCAGATGCACAAAATACTGGGATTTATGGTTTCAGAGGCCTGAAACGTTTAATAGAGCTGTTATGCGTTTCGAAACGATAAATACCCCCGGTTTTTATTTCCTTAAGGTGGCGCAGAGTTCGGCTCGAACAGGAACCGGAGTGACTGCCATGCAGGTTTTGTTATCAGTCGAAGAGGCCAGCCAGGTGACCGGGTGCTCGGTGGGGCGCATCCGCGCCTGGGCCGATGCGGGACTCGTGGACTGTTACGTCGTCAAAGGCAAGCGCTGGCGTGCACTCGGAGCCCGCGCAATCGAGCAGATCCGCGGGATTCAATCGCGCTCGCGGGCCGTGCCCAAGCCGCGGCGCACCCGCGTGAAGGTCTCGGCGCCGCCCGCGGCGGTGTGAGCGTCGTGAACGCGGAGGCCGTGGTGATTGTGCTCGCGCTGCCGGATGGTTCGTGCGGCGCGTTCACCTCGGCGGCAGTGAGCGAGGCGCGCGCGCGGGCGCAGAACCTGGGGTTCGGCAGAGAGTGCGCAGCACCGACCGCCGTTCAGCCTGAAAAGCTCGTGAGCAGCAAGCAACTGGCCGACCTGACCGGGGCGAACGACACCTTATTGGAGCAGATGGCGCGCGACCGCCGCATCCCGAGCGTGCGCATCGGACGCCTGCTCAGGTTCGAGCCGGCGCGAGTGATGGCAGCGCTGAGGGCACAAACCGACTCGTAGAAATGGCGACGCCCGAACCGTGGCAAGCAGCGCGGGCGTCTGGAGCATCAACACCATGAAGGAACCCAACGATGGGAAGTCAGGCACCGGTGAGAATCCTCGCTGAAAAATCCGAGCAGATCAACACCGACCGAGCGATTGCGATTGTCTGGGATCCACCGCGGCCGGTGCCCGCGCTGCCGCTGGAGCCCAGCTTTCTTCACGCAGTGCTCGCCGCCATCGACCGCCTCCGCTGCGCTCACCCCGGGCTCGTGACTTGCCGAATTAACTGGGAGTCGCGGAGCTGCGGGTACCAACAGGATTTTCTCTCGGCGGAACCGGTGGAGTTCGCGGTGGAGGAGCCGGCGGTTCTTTTGAAGTCGTCCCGAAAAATCTCGAATGGATGAGGTGCAATCATGGGGAACAGAGTCTTGATTCAGTTCATTAACAGCGAGGAAGTCTCGCCCGTCATATACGGGCATTGGAGTGGCCGCGACGCAGCCGATGTCATCAACGCCCTGCGCGAACAGATGGCAGACCGCGCGGATTGCGTCGCATACGTTGCCGCGCGATGCGTTGGGCGGTTGATTGGCGGCGAAACCGAAAGCAGCACTGGCTTCGGCTTGTGGAATGCAGCGGAGCGCTTGGCTGCCAAGGATTCGCACGGCGATGCGGGAATCTTCCTTGTCGACGTCAGCGGTCCCCGCTGGCGCGTGATGCTGAGGGCAGGCAGCGACGGCGAGCGCGGACGGGTCACGGATTCCGCCAACGTGTCATTTCACAAGCACCCGGACCTGGAGGTGGTGGAGTGACCGACAACGTGAACCTGAATGCCCCTTGCACCGGCGGTGCGCGGCGGGGAGTGATGGGATGAGTTACCTGAGAGCGGATTCCGATAAGTTGCGTGCCAACGTCCCCACCGACATGCGCGACCTGCCTGCGTGGTTGTTGTGGAAAGAGGTCAAGGCCGACAAGCCGACCGACAAGCCGAAGAAGGTGCCCTACTACGCCACGGGCAAGAAGCGCCACGGCAAACTCGACACACCAGAGGACCGCGCCGAGCTCGTCACATTCACCGAGGTGATGGCGGAGTACGAGCGGGACCGAGAGCGGTGGTGTGGTCCGGGGGTGGCGCTCGGCCAGTTGCCGAACGGCACGGTGCAGTCGGGGATTTACACGCGCATGATCCAACACCGCTGCGCTCGTTCGGTCTTCACGCGTCACAGACTCGCAGCTCCAACACACCCCACGCACAGCGACCGGCTGTCGCGACGACAGGCCACCAGACGATCAGGTGCACGCACATCACCGCCGCGAGATCACGCGTCTGCACACCTGAAACGTCCGCCCGGGCTCCCCGGCGCCCCGAATTCCGCCTCGACCCAAGGGTACAGCTCCAAAGCGATCGCGGCGCCTGCACCACCCCGAGTGGCGGGGCACAGCGTTGCGAGGGGTTTCTCGGTAACCCCACCCACCCCCGCCCGAAGCCCCCCGGCAGCTGGCGGATGGTTGTTTTGTGGTTGCGACCCGGAAATCCCTCAGCCCGATCAATCACCTCCGGAAGCACCAGGGCTCCGCTATCCCTTGGTCGTGGGGGCCGCCCCGTGAGCGCTCGCAAAGGCTCCCGCACTGGCCAGTGCCGCCTTTGCGCCTGTCCGGACCGCGCGCGGGCGGAGTTACTGCTGGCTGGCGGAGCTTCCTTCGCCGCCGTTGGGCGGAAATTCAAGCTCCACCACGACGCGGTTCGGCGTCACTGGGCGCACCACGTCTCGGCCTCTCGCAAGGGCGCGCTCGCCCTGGGCCCTGTGCAGCGCGAAGCACTCGCCGCCCGCGTGGCGGAAGAATCCGAAGCAGTGATCGACCATCACCGCGCCGTGCGTGCCGGACTTTATGAGCTGTACAACGCGGCGCTTGAAGCTGGCGACCGCACGGGCGGCTCGATGATTGCCGGGCGCTTGATCGAGGTGAATGGCGCCATCGCTCGCATCACCGGGCAGCTCGCCACCAGCCCCCTGATCCAAAACAACACCGTCAACTTTTACGGTTCCCCCGAGTTCGCGCAGTTCCAGGCGGACTTGGTCCGGGTGCTCTGCCGCTTCCCCGACGCCCGCGAGGCCGTGCTCGCTGAGTTTGAGCGCCTTGAGACCGCCGCAACAGACACCCCGCCCGCCGACCGTGCCGCCTTGGAGCACCAGCCCAGTGCCGTCGCGTAAGCCCCCGCCCGCACCCCGAGTCTCCCCCGGGGAGCTGCTGCAAGCGGCTCTCGGCGTCAACGCCCGTGCCTCCAGACCTCATCGCGCCTTCGCCGAAGCGTTGCGCGGTGCTTGGCGCCGTCAGGCACGTCCCGAGCAGGTGGAGCCGCCTGGGGACTGGTCAACGTGGGTGTTCTGCGGCGGCCGCGGTTCGGGCAAGACGCGCAGCAGTGCTGAGTGGATCTTGGAGCGCGTGGCAGAAGGCTCCCGCTACATTCACTTGATCGCGCCGACCGCCGCGGACTGTCGCGACGTCATGCTCGAAGGCCCCGCGGGCATTCTGAGCATCGCCCCGCCTCACCTGCGCCCGGTCTACACTCCCTCGCTCCGTAAGCTCGTTTGGCCCAACGGGGCGCAAGCGCTGCTGTTCTCGGGCGATGAGCCGGATCGGCTGCGCGGTCCGCAGTGCGGCACGCTGGCGATTGATGAGCTGTGTGCGATGCGGCTGGCGCAGGAGGTGCTCGACAACGCGTACTTCGGACTGCGCGTGGGGAAGAAACCGCGGTGCTTGATTACGACCACGCCGCGACCCCTCAAGTGTTTCAAGGAGCTGCTCGCCCGCGACGGCGGGGACGTCGTGGTGACGCGCTCGTCGAGCTTCGCCAACCGCGACAACCTGGCCCCATCGTTCTTCTCGCAGATCACGGCGAAGTACGCCGGCACGCGCTTGGGCCTGCAGGAGCTGGAAGCGCAGCTGCTCACGGACACGCCCGGGGCCCTGTGGCGTCAGGAGCGGATTGAGGAACTGCGCCGCCGCGACGCACCGCAGCCTTTTGAGCGCGTGGTGGTGGCGATTGATCCGGCGGTCACCTTCGGTCCGGATTCCGATGAGTGTGGGATCCTTGTCGTCGCCCTCGGTGCCGATCAACACGTGTATGTGGTCGATGACCTCTCTGGCCGGTTCGCGCCGGAAGAATGGGCGCGCCGCGCCATCGGCGCCTATCACCGCCACGCGGCCGACCGGATCGTGGCCGAGGTCAACAACGGCGGCATGCTGGTGGAGTCGACGCTGCGCGCGGTCGATCCCTACATCCCCTACAGCGCCGTGCACGCGAGTCGGGGGAAGTTGACGCGCGCCGAGCCGGTGAGCGCGCTGTATGAGCAGGGACGCGTGCATCATGTTGGGATCTTCGGGCCGCTTGAGGACCAGATGACGAGCTACGACGGCTCGCGCACCGGATCAAGCCCCGATCGCCTTGATGCGTTGTGTTGGGGAATCCACGAGCTGATGCTCGGCGAGCCGGCCGGCGGTTTTATCCCGATCGAGTGCATGCTGCCCAAGGAGGCCGAGCCCCTCGATGAGGGGCTGCTGGTCGAGCAACATTCATGGCGGCTCGCGTGACAGCGCTGCGCTACGTGGATGCGGTCCTCGCGTTCGGCGCCGCTGCGGTGGGGCCGGAGCCCGACGCGATTGGCGTGATCTATTTCGCGGTATCGGTCCGCTATACCGACAACCCGCCGTTGGTGTTGCTCGACTGGGACTTAGAGAAACTCTCGGCCGCCACGCTCGGGCGCTGGGTACCGAAGATCTACGCGCGCATCGAGGAGCTGTCGGCCGCGACCGGGGGTAGGGCTGGCGGGCTCACGCTGGACCCCGAGGGCATTGGCCGAATCGTTTACGAGCAGGCGCGCGCCGTCTACCCGGTCGATCTGGTGCGCAATGAGCGGATTCTGGAGATGGCAATGCCGCAACGCGCGATAGCGGCGTCCGCCTATGTGTATAGCGAGTTCGTGGTGTTGGGTCCCGAGGCGCGCAAGTCAACCGCTTACAAGGGCAAGACCGCGAATCATCTGACCCGGCAGGTGGGAGCCTTCGGCGTCAACACCCGGCCCGATGCCGCGGGCGTGCTGCTGGTGGCGTTCGCCAACGGGGTGCTGGAACTTTTTGATTCAGAGACGATGCGCCACCGCACCTCGCGCATGGTTGCCGTCCCATGATGGCGCGCGCCGCTTTAGTGCTTGAGCGGTTCTTCCTGGGCATCGCCCGCTGGCTGGCGGGGCTCGCGGGAAAACCCCCGCTGGACGATCCGCCTGCCTCTCGGACGCTCACGGACGCGGAGATCGAGCGCATCGCGGAGCGGGCGCTGGACCGGGCGCTGCAGATCGAGCTGCGCGCCCCCGAGATTACGGCGTGGCAGGAATCAACATCCGAGGTCCGGCCGCAGCAGGTGCGACGGTATTTACGAGCTGATGACGATTAACCCCAACAGGAGACCACTGAAATGACCACCAACAGCAAAGCCGGCCGCGAGGTGTCCAAAGATCCCGCGCCCGGGCTGCCCGTCGCGGGTGGCACCATTTTCGGCAACTCCCCGGTCCGCCGCGCGCCCATCACCCGCCATCTGGCGCGCGCCGACAGCGGCACGGACGACCCGCAGGAGCAGGAAAATCTGCGCCAGGCGAGTTCGCCGACGAGCGCCGTCGAGTCGTGAGCATCGAGACTCCCGACACCGCCGCGGTCGTGGCTGCTGATGAGGTGGGCCGCCCGCGGCGGATAACTAACTGGCGCGACCTCGAGGCCGAGGCGGCGTTGCCGCCGCCGTTGGTGCACATCGACACGCCCGCGGGGTACTCGCATTCCGCGCCTGACACCCACACCCCCTACATGACGGGCCCGAATTCACTTCCCAAGGAGACCGACGATGAGTGACGAGAACATTTTTGCGATCAGAGATCGCATCGGCGAGGTGTTCAAAATAAACGGCCAGCCGATGATCCATCCCCAGTTCGGGGAAAGCCCCGCGGAGTTCCGCCAGCGCAGTTTGTGCGTCGCGCAGCAGCTGCTTCCGCGCGGTCACGTTTGGTCCGGCGTTGACATTCGCCGCCAGCCCGAGCGTGCGTTTGATTCAATCGAGAAGGCACTCGTGCACGACCGCGTCGAGGCGTTCAAGGCTCCGGTCGGCGAGCTGCGCTCGATGGTCGAGAAGGACCGCACCGGCCGAGAGATCATTCACTGGTACGGCGACATCGAGCACACATTCGCGCCGTTCAAAGCCGTGGCGCGGCGCCTCACCGGCATCAACTCCGAGTTGGGCACCGGCGAAAATTCTGTTCAAGCACGAGCCGCCGCCGAGGCCGCCCGCCACGAGCAGGGGCTCGCGTTCCAAGCGCTCGCCGAGAAGCGCGCGGCGATCGGCATTCGCGAATGACTTTATCCGCCGGGTTTTCTCAACGCTCGGCGGCGGGGCCTAAGTCGTGAGTCGCCCCGTCTCCAAAAGCAACCGCGACCGCCCGCGGGCGCACAATTTGGTCGGGACCCGACCATACCTCCAAGCGCCGCGGCGGGCCGCACTCCTCTGCGAGAAGAGCGCCGGCGGCGTGATCAGATCTCACGCGCGGCCGGCACCGTCGAGAACCTCACATCGGGAGCGCGGCGAGATTCCTCGGCGCGTCATTTCTCACGGCCGCTCCAAGCGTTGGTTAGGCGGCTGTGGCGGTTCACGCGCGGTGTAGCCTCGCAGTAGCCACGGGGCGCTATAGCGAAAGATTGCCCATACAAACGTGAAATCAAAAACTGTGGCAAGGATTGCCGTAAGAACTTCCGCGCCGGTCCAATCCGCGTGATTTGCCAACTTCACGGCAATTCTCAAGAATTCATCATAGAACCAGAATGCAAGGAAGCATCCCCAAACGAGCCGCTGTCGCTCTATAGCAAGCGGCGAGCGACGTTGAGTCCTGGCAAATAGCCATGCAGCAAAATGGACAGAGATGACTGCGCCAGCAAAGCCGAAAAGTGCGGGAGCGTTAGTTCCCCAGTGTGACTTCGCAAGAGCTGCAACGCCAACCACGGCGGTCATGCAAATGAACGACGCCATCACGTAGATCCAAACAGGGGAAGGCACGTCGGCCTGAAGCGCGGCTTTTGTCTTGGGGATGGGGAAGGCTATGGGCATTATATCTGCCGCCTAACGTCGCGCTTGAGCGGCCGGGGTCCGACCGCATCCGCGCGCTGTGCGCGCAAAATAATCCTCGCGCGCACAGCGCGCCTCCTTACCTATCACGGTCCGCTCCAAGCGCTTGTTAGACGTCCTGTCTTACCGGCTTCTCATTGCGGCGAGGTTGCAAACAATCTTTCGCGCCGCCTCCAGAACGCTTCCAGGTGTTGGTGTTGTCCACTCATACTCGCTCGGGGATGTGTGCTCCATCTTATCCACCACCGACCCGGCAAGATCCTCTCCTTCGTACCGCGCGTAGTGGAGTTGACCCGGTTTCGTGGACACCTCAACGTAAGGTTTGGAGGGGTTCACGATGGCAGACAAGAGTGTCCGGTACACGCCGGAGTTTAAGCGACAGATGGTCGATTTGGTGCGCAGCGGGCGGACGCCCGCTGCGCTCTCCCGAGAGTTCGGGCCGACGGCCTGGACGATCGCGTTGTGGGTCAAGCAAGGCGCCCGTGATGCGGGCAAGGGTGACGGTGGCTTAACGAGCGCGGAGCGCGAGGAACTCACTCGGCTGCGGCGCGAGAACCGTAAGCTCAAGGAGGAGCGGGAGATCCTGTCAAAAGCCGCGGCCTGGTTCGCCACCGAAGGCACTCCCTCGAAGCGCTCTTCGGGTTCGTGAAGGTGAACCAGGCCACCCATCCGGTAGGGATGATGTGCCGGCTGCTTAAAGTATCGAGGAGCGGGTTCTACGCGTGGCTGGAGCGGCCGATGTGTGCTCGAGCTCGCCAGGATCTGGCGCTGACGGGGAAGATCGAAGCGATCCACCGAGGCTCGAACGGCGTGTATGGCTCGCCGATGATCCACGCGGAGCTGGCGGATGATCGCCAGATCCGTGTGGGCCGCAAGCGCGTGGCGCGGTTGATGCGTTGTGCCGGGCTTCGCGGAGCAACGCTGCGCAAGTTCGTGGTGACGACGTTGCGGGATCCAAAGGCCGAGCGTGCTGTGGACTTGGTGGATCGTAAGTTCTACAGCGCGGGCCCTGATCGGCTGTGGGTCGCGGACATCACGTACGTCCCCACCTGGTCCGGCTTCTTGTATCTGGCGATGGTGCTGGATGTGTACTCGCGTCGCATCGTCGGTTGGGCGATGGAGACGCATCTGAAGACCGAGCTGATCCTGGCAGCGCTCAACATGGCCATCACACAGCGCCATCCCACGGCGGTGATCCACCACTCTGATCAGGGCTGCCAGTACACCAGCTATGCCTTCGGTAAGCGTTGTCAGGAAGCCGGTGTGATGCCTTCGATGGGTTCGGTCGGGGATGCCTACGACAACGCGATGGCGGAGAGCTTCTTTGCCACGCTCGAGCGCGAGTTGCTGAACCGGCATCGGTTCAAGAGCCAGGCGGAGGCGAAGATGGCGGTGTTCGAGTGGATCGAGGGCTGGTACAACCCGCGTCGCCGTCACTCCTCGCTCGGCTACCGCTCTCCGGTCAACTACGAGCGCGCCCATGAACGATCAGCCGCATGATCGAAGAGCTTCTGCCGCCTGCGGCGCCAGACTGCCCTTCGGGGGTAAGATGAATGACGAAGATGAGATCACAGAGCTAAGACGGAAAACTGTCCACGGAAACGGGGCAGCTCCATAGCTCACCAGCGCCGTGCGATTGCCCGCACAATCGTAGGCATAGACATCTAACTCTGATCTGAAAGAGGCATCTTTAGATGTTTTTTGCGGCGAGCTAAAGAGAGTCTTCTGTCTAGCGGTCCAGAAGTCTCCATGCCGATTAAGGCCGTTGCCAGCGTCAACGAATACCGTGGCCGAGCCTCCGCCTGGCATAGCGAATGTGCCAATGGAGGGCCACTTCTGCGCCGCGTATGTCGCTGTAGCAAGGACCAAGAACAAGAAGAGAGAACCGGTAAGCGCACGCATTGTTGTGATCCTTTCAGCAAAGGGTTAATGGTGCGGCTGCGTAAGCACCAAGTGACGTCTAACGTCGCGCTTGAGCGGCCGAGTTAGGACGCCGGCTACGCGCTGTGCGCACAAAATAATCCCCGCGCGCACAGCGCGCCAGTCCAACTGTCACGGGCCGCTCCAAGCGTTGGTTAGGTGTCATTGGCGCTTCTGCACCGCAACCATCACACAGAGCGGGAGGCCGCCGACAGCCATCAGGCCCCAGCCCAAGTACCAAATGAACATTGGTGGAATACTGACGCGCTCCAGAAGTACACCTACAACCATCGCAACGATGCAGCAGTAGAGAATGAAGCGTTTGGCTTTCCCGAGCGGCGGCGAAGTGGACGAGACCACGGTGGCGCCGAGATGTCCGTTGGCACGTGCCTCAATTTCGGACGCTGAAATGACCGCGTCGGCGCCGCACTTTCCACAATGATCGGTCCCAGCCGCGTTTGTGGCGCTACAGGCCGTGCATGTCCAGTTGTAGCTAATCGCCATGACACCTAACGATAAGCTTGAGCGGCCGCGTACCGAGTCAGATCGCGCGCTGTGCGCGCACAATAATCCTGGCGCGCACAGCGCGCCTTCCTAGCTCTCACGGCCGCTCCAAGCGATGGTTAGACGCCGTACTACCCACAAAGTGCTACCGCCAATCGCGCCCACGACACCCATCAAGGCGGTCTGCCGCAGCAGATTGCGCCATCCCGCTGCAGTTAGCGAACCGTCCTTCACAAAAATCGTAGAGCCGACCTGTTCAAATGAGGGATGCAGAAAGACGACGTGAAACAGTGCATACGAAAGAAATGCAGACAGAAATCCCGCGAGCAGAAGCGGCGTCAACTGGGCTTGGCGTTGCGTTGGTAGAGCAACGTAGAGGGGAAAAGCCACAAGCGCAGTAAATACCCACACAACAGGGATTACCCCGACAAGAAGAGCGGGCGGGTAGGGCTGAAGCGTTGCATCGATTGCGAAGGGTGTGAGAACCGCCACCGCAACTGATGCGACAATGAATGCGACGAGAGTTCTCACGGCGTCTAACGATGAGCTTGAGCGGCCGCACTCAGGCGTTTGCCGAGCGACGCGGGCGCACGATTTTCCCTAGCGCCCGCGGCGCCTAGCCGCAGACGCCTCACGGCCCGCTCGAAGCGCTGGTTAGAGTGCCGCTTTGCAAGTATGTCAGTAATGACATATACTCCGGTCGTGAGCCCAAAGGACAAGCCTCTGGCGTGGCTTCACGGAGAGCTTAAGACTCCTCCGTTCAGCAAGGAAGCGCGGCTCGAGGCAGGGTTTCTGCTGCGTCGCCTTCAGAGAGGCGAGCTGCTATCGATGCCGCAATCGCGCCCAATGCCGTCGATGGGAGCGCGGTGCCATGAGCTACGGGTAAACGATGCATCGGGCACGTGGCGAATTATGTATCGCATCGATAAGGATGCGATCGTGATCCTTGAAGTGTTCGCCAAAAAGACCAGCCAGACACCCGCGGCCGTTATCGCGACATGCCGGAAGCGCCTGAAGGAGTACGACAATGCGAGTAAGTAAGCGAAAAAAGCTGGAGGCCGCGGGCTGGAAGCTGGGTAGCCCAAAGGAGCTCTTGGGGCTGTCGGCGGAAGAGCAGACGTACATTGAGCTGAGACTGAAGTTGGCAGGCGGCCTCAAGGCCCGTCGTCAGGCGCGCGGCGTGACACAAGTGCAGCTGGCTCAAAGCATAAAGTCGAGCCAATCACGGGTTGCGAAGATGGAGTCGGGCGATCCCACCGTATCTTTGGATCTTCTGGTGAAGTCCTTACTAGCCCTGGGGGCATCAAACCGGGAGCTGGCGGAAATTATCTCCCGACGCTGAATCGGCACTCTAACGATGAGCTTGAGCGGCCGCGGCACGGCGGCTGACTAGCGCCGCGAGCGCACAATAGATTCGCGCTCGCGGCGCATCCGGGTGACGTCTTACGGCCCGCTCCAAGCGTTGGTTAGATGTCATCGAGCAGAATTCATTGCTGTAAGGAACGGAGTGCCGAGAACAATTACCGCCAGCAACAATAGATCGGTAACAACAATAAGAAAGTACATACCCCGTCGACTCATAGCGACTGCGACGGGCGCAACGGACTCTTGAGAAAAGCCGTTCGTGAGTTGCACAAAAATAAAAAGCATGGCGACCGCGGCGGGGGTAACAAGCATTTTTAACAATGCAAGAGCTCCAACAGCCCCTGTAGCTGTCGAGGCGCGAACTAAGGCGCCCAATAGCAACGCCGCGCTTGGCAGTAGCCACGCTCGAGAGGGTATGTCGAGGCGATTCGAGGACATCTAACGATCAGCTTGAGCGGCCGCCTGCCGCGGTTCAACAAGCGCCGCGAGCGCACAATTGTCTGGCGCTCGCGGCGCAACCTGCTTCGGTCTCACGGCCGCTCCAAGCGTTGGTTAGGCGGCTGTGGCGGTTCACGCGCGGTGTAGCCTCGCAGTAGCCACGGGGCGCTATAGCGAAAGATTGCCCATACAAACGTGAAATCAAAAACTGTGGCAAGGATTGCCGTAAGAACTTCCGCGCCGGTCCAATCCGCGTGATTTGCCAACTTCACGGCAATTCTCAAGAATTCATCATAGAACCAGAATGCAAGGAAGCATCCCCAAACGAGCCGCTGTCGCTCTATAGCAAGCGGCGAGCGACGTTGAGTCCTGGCAAATAGCCATGCAGCAAAATGGACAGAGATGACTGCGCCAGCAAAGCCGAAAAGTGCGGGAGCGTTAGTTCCCCAGTGTGACTTCGCAAGAGCTGCAACGCCAACCACGGCGGTCATGCAAATGAACGACGCCATCACGTAGATCCAAACAGGGGAAGGCACGTCGGCCTGAAGCGCGGCTTTTGTCTTGGGGATGGGGAAGGCTATGGGCATTATATCTGCCGCCTAACGTCGCGCTTGAGCGGCCGGGCACATGCGTCTGCTGCGCGCCATGAGCGCAAGATAGCGCAGCGCGCTCATGGCGCGTAGCTCCATTGCATCACGGCCGCTCCAAGCGTTGGTTAGGAGTCCCGCCATAAAGATCAAAGTCGACAGACAACCCAAGGTCAGCAAGACGCCGAAGCAAGTCCGCCGACAAGTGAAACCCGTTGCCCTGATATGCCTCAAAGTAGGCTACACAGTTAATCCCTGTTTCCAACGGCCTCACCGCTTCACGCAGAGCACGCAATCGTGGTTCCACCATGTCCAACAAGTTCGCGATGTGGGCATCCAGCGGAGCCTCGGGTTCCCTAACCTGGCTATGAATGAGCCATGACGTGGCTGGACCGTCGCCAGAGGGAGCAATCCCCAGAGTGTCCGTGATTACCTGAGGATCACAGGTGAAACCTTCGGCCCAGAAGTACGCACGTCGCTGCAATCGGGACTCCTAACGATAAGCTTGAGCGGCCGGCCGCCGCCGCCCGATGCGCGCTGTGCGCGCAAAATAATCCTCGCGCGCACAGCGCGCCTCCCGAGCTTTCACGGCCCGCTCCAAGCGATGGTTAGAACTCACTTCGCTTATCCTTGATCCAGCGATCATGTTCTTCTGCGTCCGGTGTCTTCAACGAAATGCTGATGACGTCGTAGCTTGCGACGAGCAGGTTCGGAAACGTACGGGTGGGAACTCGGAGCTCAAGGTCGAAGTCTGACGTCCAGGAAACAAGGACGTCTTTCGGTTCAATCGCAGCGGAAAATACGACCTTCGAGATGTCCGGGTACTTCGGTCGATGCCGTATCAGAGTGACAGAGGTTTCCTCACTCCCAAGCGCCAAGATCTTTCCGCCGCAAAGGCTGGAGTGTCTTTGCGCCGTCCAGTATCCGTTAGGCGAGCGGATCTCCTGGCCTGCGGAGTAGGTGCAATCATCCGAGCATGCGGCCAATTGGTACGCGAATAGCGAAGTCACCAAGATCGTGCGCATGTGAGTTCTAACGATACGCTTGAGCGGCCACAACAAAACCGTGTCCACGCGCTGTGCGCGCACAATAAGTCCGGCGCGCACAGCGCGCGTCCTTAGCTGTCATGGCCGCTCCAAGCGCTGGTTAGAAGTCGCGCCTCGATCCAGTGTGTAAATATTGAATCCGCAGTTCTGGCACGTCTTCGGAATCCACGGCGAAAATCCTCGAGTAAAGCGACAGTCACAAGCGGGACACTTGATCATGCCCCAACTGAAGCCAACACCCGTAACCAGCCACGGGATGGCTAAGATATACATAGCAGTCCCGAATGGAATCCATAGTGCAGCCCACAGCACGGGGCTCGCGGCCGGAAATAACGATCTAAGGAGATTTAGGACGACGATTACCGGAATTAGAAACCAGAATGAATTCACAAGTAAACGATAGAGCCTCAAGCGTCTTGCTCGAGCGGCAACCCAGGGCGTGAAGCTGTATTCCATCGCGACTTCTAACTGTATGTAGGCGACCGAAGTGTCGCCTTTGAATTGCCCCAATTCTGTCGCATAACACCCCCCTTCGCGGCTCCTGGCGGCAAAAATGTGACCTGAATGCGCGTGGCCACTAGAGTGTACAGGTCGGTCCCCGTATCCCATCCAGTCCCGAGCCCCCGCCCGTACTGCATGGACGTCGACGTCCCGCAGCGCGACGGCGCGCGCTCTGAGCTAACTCATCTTTGCGATCGCCAAGCCGGCCGACTGCAGGATCTTCTCCCACTCAGTTAAGCAATTGCGTGCAAGCTGCTTCCCAGAGATCAGTCTGCCCGTGCCATCGTCGATACGACAGTCGATCTCACCGGGCAGCCCCGAGCCAGGTGTGATCTTCATCTCGACGTGACTGTGTGCCGCGCCGGACCCCGAACTCGAGCTGGTTAGCTTCAGATGCTTCGTGCCGTTGCACATGTCGCGGCAGATGAGCAGGAGCGCGGACGCATGCGCGGCGTTCTTCACTTGGTCCTTTTGAGCCTGAGACGCGAGCGGATCGTGTTTCACCCAGTCCTTCAGGTGCCAGCAGTGTTGGAAGAATGACCACATCATGTCTTGGAAGTCGACGTCGTTCGCGTGGGGACCATTGACGCGGTCCAGGAAGCGGCGAACGCGGTCTAGTTGATTGCGGTAGCCAACATGGCCGGAGCGGGTTTGTACTGTCGTCGGCATGTCGGGCTATGCTAAACGAATACGCCGCCGGAAGGCGGCGCAGTCGCCGATTGTGCTTACCCGTCTGTTATATCGCCCGCGAGTTTCTCGAACAGCAGGCGCTCGCGCTTACGCATCTCGCGCCGAGAGGTATTCCCGTAAGCGGCTCTTGGCGCACCCATCCGAACACCCTTGGCATCACGCATCTTGCGGGACGCGCCCGCCCCGAATACGTGATCGAATCCGAAGCGAATGGCCTCAAGCACCATACCGCGCAAAACGTACGGCTTTGGGATTTCATAGGGGCCGAGCGGTGTGTACTCCAAATATTTCTCTGTGTAGTAGAGCCGCAAGAGCTTGAGCACTCGTGCTCTGCTCGGGGTCCGCGTAAGCCTTGATGGCGAATGGGCTTTCCCTACGACCCGATAGGCCGCCTCCACGTCGTGCCCGAAGCGGTGTCTAAGTGTCTTCTCGGTCGCGCCGTCCTTTCGCAATACCGCCTTGAGCGCGAGTTCCAACGAAAGCGCCAGCACAAACGTCAGCACCAACGGGTTCCCTTTTTTGAAGCCCGGCCGCGCCGTGGCGTAGACGTCGGCTAGGTCCGCGAAGTCGACCGCCCCGAACAGCAGCCTGTTGGCTGTGAGATTTGGGTCTTCTTTTGAACGATGTCGGCGGCGCTGTCGTTTCACTTCGTGCTCGGCCGCGTGTTATCGACGACGATTGCTTTGAAGGCGCCACGAGTCCCGCAATCTCGCCCCATCGCTTGCTCTACTTGTGCCCGAAGCCGCCCCCGAGACCCGCAAGGACGCCGGCGAACATCACGCCGAATATCGCGAGGATGATGATTGCCGGGATAGCTGCTATCGCCCATTTCACCATGAACACCACCATGGAGCCGAAAGGCATTTTAATGTCGACGATGCGAACTGGGGAAGGGTCTGGCGGTGGTGTTGCGCTCACGGCTGCACCTGCGATGTTGGCCCACGCCGATCCTACTAGCGGTCGGTGGGCGTGTCGTGCCGCACTGCAGCCAAAGGTCGCACGGGCCCATCCAGTCCCGCGCCTCAGCCGGTACTGCATGGACGCACCGCTGCACGGGCGGCAGAATTCGCGCTGTGCCACCGCAGCTAAGCGATTACGAACTGGAAACCGCCGCCCGTGCATGTCCGGCACTGGCGTACGTCGAGCGCGAGAGCGCCGAGCGGATCAGCGACCCGGCCTTGCGCGCCCCCGTGCAGCAGCGGGCGCAGTGCGCCGCGGCGCTCGCCGAGAGATTCGAGCGCGCGAGGAAGCGTTCATTGCCGACGAGCACCGTAGATGGTCAGCCATCCGGGCGCACCGGGACCACTACGGCCGGATGACCGGCCCCGCGATCGATACCCGCTGAGACGGCGTAGCGGTATTCTCACGATTGATCCTCCGACCGTAAAGGGTAATCGGCTTAAACATGAGTACAGGAATTCGAATAGCCCCAGCCGGAATCGGACTCATCGTCGCCGCAATCATGCTCAGCTATCTTGGATCTAGGCGCTCACACCAGTTGGCGGAGGAAGCCAAACGCGCTGGTGGTGACGAGGCGGCGGCACAAGCTTGTTTGGCTTGGCAAACCGACGCAGATAAGTTCGCGCAGTGCACCAGCAAATTCAAAGCTTGGGCAGAGTGCCGCGGTAGGGTCGGCCGAGGTTGGTACGTGGCTCCGGACGCGTGCCCGCACGACGACTTTAAGTTCGAGTAGGCCACAGAACAATGAATGGATGTACGGAGGAGCCATGATGCACAGGTGCGTTCCGATACTGGCCCTGACTCTCCTGACCCTTTCCGGATGCGAAGCGGGCTACTCTCAGTTTTATCGGCCCACCAACGGGGTCACGCCCGACAAGATCGCGATGTACAGGGCAACTCCGCCGCCCAAGACTCCCGCGGTAGATCACGCGCCTGCCGCAGGCCGCGAGCTGGTCGACGCGTATCTGCGGCACGGATACGTGCTGGTGGGTTACTCATCCTTCAATAGCGGCCGCCGCCAGAGCGAGAGCGACGCGATCGGACAGGGAGAGAAGGTGCAGGCCGATATTGTCCTCATAGTGGACGCGCACTACACCGGATCGCGCACCACGAGTGAGCCGATCACTACGCCGACGACTTCGACTACGTATACCAATGGCACGGCAACCGCCATTGGCCCCGGCGGCACGGCGACAGCGTATGGGAATTCCACCTCAACGACCTATGGCACGCAGACCAATTACGTGCCGTTCACGGTAAACCGCTTCGACTACGGGGCGCTGTATTTCGTGAAGCGCAAGCCGATGGTGCTCGGCGTCTACATGCGCGACCTCGACGACTCAGAGCGCGGAGCGCTTCAATCGAACAAAGGAGTGTTCGTACTACTCGTGGTTGATGGCTCGCCCGCTTTCGATGCGGACATTCTGCGCGGCGACATTATCGTGTCGATGGACGGAGAGCCTGCGACGAACTATGTGGCCTTTCAGGATGCGCTCTTGATTAAGCGCAACAAGACTGTGCGGCTTAGCATCGTGCGTAACGGCCAGACGATACTGAAAGAGGCGAAGCTCAACGACTCTATCCCCAACCCTCTTGCTTCTCACGGACAAACGCAGTGAGCCTCACCCGGAGCCTCCGCCGCATGTGGACGATGTACAAGAAGCTGCTGGTCGAGGACGGCATGAGTCGCCGCGATCAGGTGCTCGCGCAGGCGGCGTTCTACTCCGGCGCGCGGGGCGTGCTTAGGGTGCTCGACCACCTCGTGGAAGCGGGCGATGTGGACGAGCTTCAGCGGGTGATCGGCCGGTACGCGCGGACAATCCGGGCGCTGCCGGGGTGCCATGCCCGGCAGCGGCGGCATTGAGTATGAGAGTCGACCCCGAAACCCTCTACCGCGAGATAGGGCGTCTGATCGAATCGATGCCGGACCTGACAGAGCACCCCGTTCCCGCGGAGACGCACCTTTGGGTCGGCCGCGCGTACAGGCTGGTCGAGCAGATCGGGATCGGTGCCGACGCGCCGCTCTTCACGGTGGCCGTCAACAGTCTAGGCACCACAGACCGCTTCAACGCCGCTCACCAAATCAAGGCTACGATCTATCGCGCCTTCGCGGTTGTGGAGGCGCAGGCACCGGCGCACGTCCGCGGTGCATTCATCCCAGTGGGCGGGAGCTTTGACGCATTTGCGGCGGTGGCTAAAGTGCTCAAGACCGCCACTCAGGACGTTTTGATCGTGGACCCGTACTTGGACGAGGTCGTCCTGACTGAGTTTGCAGAGACTGTGCCGCGCGGCGTGCGTCTGCGACTGATGGCTGATCAAAAGAACTACAAACCTACACTACTGACCGCCGCCGCGCGGTGGGCCAAGCAGCACGGCGCCGCACGACCACTGGCTGTGCGACTCGCGCCACCCAGATCGCTGCATGATCGGGCGCTGTTCGTCGACGGAAAGGTTGCTTGGACGCTGACGCAGTCCCTGAGGGACTTGGCAACGCGGTCGCCCGCGGAGATCATTCGGTCGGATGACACGGCCGCGCTCAAGATCCCCGCCTACGAGGCGGTGTGGCAGAGCGCGGACGTCGCTTTTGAGTAGCCTCGCACAACCATTTCGCAACCAACCTGCTCCAACCACCCCCAACCGAGGCCACCCAGCCGGAAGGCGGTCCTCAATGAAATCAACGCTTTCGGTTGCCGGAGGTTGGGGATGGTAAGGGGGAGGGCGAACTCTTAATCTCTTGGTCGTAGGTTCGATCCCTACACGGCCCACCATCTAATCAAGGACTTACAGACAAGGAGCGTCTAGAGAAGCGCCACGGGTAACGCCTTGGGTGTAAGCGTCCGGAGCTGGCCGTCTTGCGGTTTGATCAGGCTGCGAGGCGCAGGGAAGGGAGCTGCTTGGCGAGGTTCCATGGCAGCAGTTCCTCGATGCGATTGATTGGATGGTCAGCGATGCGCTCGAGCACGTAGCGCAGGTAGGCTTCGGGGTTGAGCTCGTTGAGTTTCGCGGTGCCAAGGAGAGTGTAAATGGCGGCAGCACGTTCACCGCCGTCGTCGGATCCCGCAAACAGCCAGTTCTTACGTCCCAGTGCTACGGCGCGCAGCGCGCGCTCTGCGGCGTTGTTGTCGATCTCCAGCCGCCCGTCGTCGCGATATCGCGTGAGCGCTTGCCAGTTCGCAAGCGCATAGCGGATCGCCACGGCCAGTTCGCTCTTCTTCGACAACGTTGTCACTGTCGTGTGCAACCAGAGATGGAGCGACTCGAGCTCAGGACCTGCGCGCGCCTGGCGTACCCCGCATCGTTCATCGGGTGGGCGGCCGCGGATCTCAGCTTCAATGCCGTAGAGCCGTCCGATCCGATCAAGCGCCTCGGCGGCAATCGGCGAGGCCAGCGCCGTGTGGATGTCGAAGAACTTGCGTCGCACGTGGGCCCAACAGGCCGCTTCCGTGATCCGATCGCCATAGAGGCGATCAAAGCCGGCAAAGGCATCGGCTTGGAGCACGCCGGTAAAGCTCGCCAGATGCGCTCGCGGCCGCTCGCCCTTGCGATCCGCGGAGTAGCGGAAGAAGACGGCGGGGGGCTCCTCGCTCGCGGCGGGCCGATCATCCCGAACGTACGCCCACAGCCGCCCCTGCTTGGTGGTCCCTCGACCCGGGCAGAGCACAGGCACCGGGGTGTCGTCGCCGTGGAGCTTGTAAGTGGCGAGTACGTAGCGCACGAGGGCCTGCACGAGCGGGGAGAGCAATGCACTCGCTCCACCCACCCAGTCCGCAAGCGTCGAACGATCAAGCTCGAGGCCTTCACGGGCGTAGATCTGGCTTTGGCGATAAAGCGGCAAGTGATCGGCGTACTTGGACACCAGCACGTGAGCCAGTAGAGCTGGGCCGGCGAGGCCTCGCTCGATCGGGCGGCTGGGGGCACTGGCCTGCACGATCTTCTGGCAGGCGGCGCAGGAGAGCTTCGGACGCACGTGCCGCATGACCTTGTAGCGCCCTGGAACATACTCGAGCATCTCGGAGATATCCTCGCCTAAGTAGCGCAGTTCTCCGCCGCAGGTCGGGCACGTGCAAGGCGGATCGTGCACGATCTGCTCGCGCGGCAGATGTTCGGGCAAGGCACGTCGCACGGGCTTTGCCTGTGGCTCCTTCGGCACCGGGCGCATCTCGAGGGGCTTTTGCGCAAGACTGGCTTCCAGATCCTCGATCGAGAGCTGCATCTGCGTGAGCTCGCGATCCAGCTGCTCGGAAGAGCGGCCGTACCTCTGGCGCTTCAAGCAGGCGATCTCAAAGCGCAGCTTCTCAAGCTGGAGTTTTTGAAAGAGGACGAGCGCTTCGGTGGCTTCGAGCTTGGCGCTGCGCTCGGCAAGCGCGGCGTCACGTTGGAGGAGAATGCCTTTTAAGGCTTCGATGTCGTTCGGCAGATCTGCCGCTTCAGGCATGCGCTATTATAGCCAACTCGGCAGTGCGGCGCGAGAGAATAGTGCTATAAAATAAGGGATTTTTATACCGCGAGCTGCGGAGCTGCTGTGCGAATCGGACGCCGCCAATCGATCCCTTCAAGCAACATCGCCAGCTGCGCTCCACTCAACACCACCGTGCCGGAAGTGGCATGCGGCCACACGAAGTGGCCGCGCTCCAGGCGCTTCGCAAACAAACACAGCCCATCGCCACTCCACCACAGAATCTTCACCCGATCCCCCGCTCGACCGCGAAACACGAACAGATGCCCGCTGAAGGGATCCTCGGCGAGCTGGGTCTGCACGAGAGCAGCGAGGCCATCAAATCCCTTGCGCATGTCGGTCGAGCCCGCCGCCAGCCACACTTGCGCGTTCGGCGGTAGTGCAATCACCGACGCACCAGCAGATCGATCACCCGCGCAAGCGCCTTCGTATCCACCCGGCCCTGAAGCACTATGCTGTGGCCGTTCGCAAGCTTGATCTTAATGAGCTCAGAGGCTCCCTTGCAGCGGCTGGTTCTGCTCGGCACTTGAACAAGGGCACGCTCAGTGGGCATCACCGTCGGAGTACTCACCTTCACCGGCAACAGCGCTGCGGTGCCCTTCGCTGCGTTCGGATCCAGCAACCCCTGCCGATACAGCTGTCGCCAGGCGAACACCTGGTTCGCGTTCAGATCATGCCGCCGGGCAACGGTTGCAACCGATGCGCCCCTCACGTGCGTCTCCTCCACGATCCGGCGCTTCTCCTCAATCGTGTGCGGCCGACGCGGTCCTGTGCGGCGGCCCAGCGAGTCGGTTACAACGCTCTCTTCGGCGGAGGTGTCCACTTAGCCCTTACGTGGGCACCTACCACGTGCCCACTTAGCCGATCATCGGCATCATCTGCGCCGACTGCTATGCGGCCACGGCCGGACGGTTACCCTTGGGTAACACCCGTGCCGCAGAGGTGTAGCCGATGAACATCGACACATGGGCGATCGTCCTAGCGACGTTCGGCGGCCCGATCGCAGCAGTACAGGCGCAGCAGTGGTTGTCGCGTTGGCGGGAAAAGCGCAATCGCCAGCTCGGCCTCTTCCGCGTCTTAATGAACACTCGGGCGAATCTGCTGTCCGCTGACGCCGTGAATGCCTTCAACTCAATACCGGTGGAATTCTTCGGCGATGAGGACGTGATGCGGCCGTGGCGTGTGTACTTCGATCACCTGGAAACCAAGGGCATGGATCCGACGCTTTGGGCCGATAAGCGCTGGGAACTCTATGCCAGCCTGCTACACGCCATGTCCCAGCACCTCGGATACAACTTCGACCTCGTAGACATCAAGAAGAAGGTTTACACGCCCGAGGCGCACGGCAAGCTGCAGACTGATCAGGAGGCGCTCCGCACAGCGGTCCTCGAGTTGCTCACCGGTAAACGCACACTGCCCATGGAACTACGCACCGACACGGCGGTAATGCAGCGCGTGAACGCGATTCAGATCGCGCTACTCGATTGGCTCGTCGGCAAGACTGCGCCGAGCGTGAAAAAGGTCGACTAAGGCCGCGCCGGCTGCAGCAGCGCGTGTCGCAGCGACCAGCGCGCGCGATCAAGATCGCTGGCGAAGGTGGGCGCGGCGGCGAGCAACGCACGACAACGCGTTGTGGGCGCGGTGCAAAAGTTCCGACGGCAAGTTATGCTTCGCGCTTGGTTCACCGGTAGAAGTCCCCTCGGGGACACCGTCGCGGCTTGGCAAGGCATGGTCGGATCGGACGTTTGGGCAGTGAACCCACAAGCGTCCGACTCCAAAGTTGTTTGGGTTAAACCAATTGCTTTAGGAGAGACCATCGTGAATAAGCAGACATCGGTAAGCGATAGCGCCGCCCGTCGCGCGGCCCGTCGTGTTGGGTACGTGGCGCGCAAGTCGCGCTGGCGCAAGTACTCGATCGACAATTACGGCGATTTCATGATCGTAGACCCGAGCACCAACGTCCCCGTCGCCGGCTCCCGCTACGACTACACCGCCGAGGACGTCGTCGAATACTGTCGAGAGTCTTAGCTGAACCGACCCCGGGTGCCTGCGGCCCGGGCGTTTTCGTTTGGCGCTTCAGGGCCAGTCCTCCGAGTCCAACGCCTTACCGCGGCGAGGCCGAAGCTGTTGTCCTCGACGCGTCCATTCAGTACCGGCGAGCGTTCCGGACCGGATGGAGCAAAGCAACATCACTCCTCCTCTTCCTCCCTCACAAGTGTCCAGACTCGTTTGAGGGGAAGGTCGGCCTGTATTTCTGGCGGAAGCTTCTCGTAGTTGCGATAAATGGCTTCTACAAGCTCGCGGCTTTCCCAAAGTCGCACAAAGAAATGGCTTTGTCGCGCCTCACTCTGTACTGCGCGATTAAAACCGCCCCAGCACACCAGAAGTCCCTGCTCGGCATCGAAGCTTTGCATTGATCCCTGCAAAGTCCGATAGACCGTCACATCGGCGGGACTGGATTGCGACTTGACCTGCACGCAAAGTCTCGGACCGTCCAGCCCCAAGGTTCCACGCCCCGCCAAGATATCGACCCCACCCTCAGGGCCCGGCGGAGACAACTTGGTCACCCATCCGTCGGCTCGCAACACCGCGTCGACCAGCCGCGCAAGACTGTGACCTGCAAACTTACTCTGGATGTGGGCAACGATCTGGTCGTGAGCTGCCTGCGCCAGGTCGGTGGCTGTCTCTGGTTGTCGGTTGGCAGGGAGCGGTGGGGCCTCTTTGGGCCGCACGGTCTCCCCGACAAATCCCGGATCTGCTTTGCCATCTAACACCGCCGCGACGCGACGGTCCGCGTCATTGCGCGAAACGTTGAACACCGTTAGAAAGGCGCCGAATGAATAGAGCAGGTCCTGACCAAATGCCGTTCGAGGTACGTCCGGGCGAATCCATTGGACAGGACGAGTATGACGGTGTGTGTCGCCAACCTGCCGGTAGGCATAGGATCCCGTAGCCTTGCCAAGAGCCACCTGTGAGGTGAGCTTTCGGGGCAGCACGACTATATCACCCACTTCCATACCTAGAGCGAATGCCCACAGCTGTCCTGCAAAATTCGCCGCCACTCTTGGCTTCAAGTCCGGCTGAGCCAGCATAACCAGTCGAAGCACCGCGTTGTAGTCTTTGGCGCCTTCGAGGGAAGGGAAATCACTGAATCCAATAATCGCTACAGCATGCTCCAGGGCGTACTCCTCGTCCTCACCGTGCTTACCAGCACGGGCAACAAATATCTTTGGTTGTTCTCGTGTCACATGTCGCTCCAAGTCCGCCTTCGTCATACGTACCGGATCGGATTCGCCGCGCCGCGCTTGCGTAGACTATCCGGCAAACAATGCCGGTCAATCAACCGATAGACGTAATACTGCAGCTTGGCGGCGACGGATTTTGAGAACGCCTCACTTTTCATGTCGGGGCTCTCGGAGAGACACCGTGCTCGGTACTGTTTCGGTCGCTTTCGTACCAATCGATCGCGTGCATCGCCCAGTTGCGGTTGCTGTTTTCGATAAGCCATGTAAGCGAGCGCTCCATCGCATAGACGGCTCCAAAGATCCAGAGCCAATCGGTGTGGTTCGAGACGAACACTGCTCCGACTGCGCAGCCGACAATCACGTATCGCCATACCATGTGGCGCCAACTGTCACGATTGAAGTCCCGCTGAAATGCCGCGTATACGTCCGCCTTGCTAGCTTCTGTGAGCAAATTGGTGTGCTGAAGTTTCTTCTTGACCATTTGGCGGTCGCCTTCTGAGTGCTTGGTGAATCAATGACACCGCTTCCGCGGCATCTGAGCCTGCAGCACGCGGATCGTCCGCGCGTGCCAGCCGGTTTGGCCCCTCGTGATCGTCACCGACAACTGCGCCGCTCACTGGTCGAGCTTGTTGTCGTACAAGTCGCAGCCGCGGCCGCCGTCCCAAGTGAAACGCGTCACCTTGTGATCCGGCCCCACGCCCAGGCGGATGACGCACGAATTGTCCGAGACTCCGCCGCTTCCCCAAAAGGCAGCGCCCTCCAGGTGCGACGTGCTCCAGACATAGACCTCTTGGTCATCGAGGTTGAATTTTCCGGATGGCAGGCCGAGCGTGTCGATGGCTACCTTCACGTCCTGGCCGACGAACTTCTGGAGTCCAGTGTTCATGTCGCGCGCGAGCTTGGCACCGCAACCGGCGAGCAGCAGCAAGACTACCCAGTACTTCACGGACGGCACCTTCTTGTACATGGTCCACATGCGGCGGAGGCTGGGAGTGCGGGCGCAACGTAGCAACGTGGGTGTCGGCCGTTTTGCGGGGCGACGCTATGGCCCGTTCAAATGAGTCGCGACAAGATCAAGTACGGGCTGCAGCGCGCTCCACATGACGGCATAACCAGCCGCGTTGGGATGGGTGCCATCAGACTCGAAAAGGCGAGAGTTCTGCTGGCCGTTGGCTAGCACCATGGGGTCGTAGTAGTCCGCGACGGAATACCCATACTGATCGGCGCCATCATTCACGCCCGCATTCCACTGCTCGTAAAGTGCCTGCCCGATCTCGGGGTAATTGTCGGTGTAGATTGGCCAGCCGGTGTTAGGCGGCAGCTCGCCAACTATAACCTTAGCGCCAGCACTCTCTGCCTCTTGCACCATCGCGAACAGAGGCGTCTGATCGGCTGACAGGTTGTAGCGAATGTCGTTCGTACCGCTGAGTATGAATACGATGACCGGATGGTAAGCGAGCACATCACGCTGAAAGCGTTCGTGCATATCCTCGCAGGTCTGAGCGCCGACGCCCGAATTGATCGTGCCAGGCACGAGAGCAGCAAGATCCCACTTCAGGGTGATGCTATCGCCTATGAAAACAGTAGAAAGGGGCGTCGGGGCTCCGCCACATCCAGCGAGAATGCCGCAAATTGCGACGGTAAGTAGGCTCTTAGTCAGGGTGGTGGATAATGACACTTTCTTCCGCCGTATCGCAACCCAGCTCGCGCAGAGGAACAAGAGACCTGACTCGCCCGTCGCGCCACCTCCAAGTCGCCAGTTAGGCATCGCTGAAGGGTAACGCATATCCTGCTGCCGATTGCTGCGGCGCGTCCATGCAGTACCGAGGCGAGCGAGATACTGGATGAACGCGCCGGATTGCGAGCTGCAAGGATTGGTGGTCGCGGCCTATCGTTAGGCGGTGAGGCGGCGCGAGCCAATCGATGATCTGATCGCTGTGCTGTGCGATTGCCACGCGGGACGCTTGCCGCGTCGCATCAGAGGCGCACGCGGATGCGCTCGATCCTGTCACTCACATTGCGGGAAGAACTCCCGAAATCACTTAAGGGAAAACGGTGGCACAAATCCGAGGGTGCTGACATCGAAATAAGCTGACACAGCCAGGGGTACCAGCTGTGTAACTGTGGTGCAGGTGCCAGGCTGAAGGGGATTTTGGCCAGACGTGAAGGTTTCCCATGACAGGCTCGTCATCTGCGTCGGCGCAGTTGCCGGATAAAAAAGATACAGAGGTGCAGCCTGATTGTTCACTGTAAAGATTAGATATGAGGTATACGGCCCAGCCGGGTTCGCTGAGTTGTTTGAATTTATATATCGCGTACCTGAACAGTCTGCCGTGAGGTGGTAGAAGAGGACACCCGACACGTCTTGTGTGTGAAAACCGCTCTGCGGTGCCGCCAGGGGAATCTGCTCATCAAGGGCAACGTTGACTGACTGGCCGTTAATGTTCATCACCGCAGCCACCTGCCCGCTCCACTTCCCACTGTGGCGCCATTGCCAACATCGGCTTCGGCTTCCAAGCGCTGTATCAGGACGCCACCGGCTCCAACAACATCGCGATGGGCTACCAGGCGGCCTACAACCTCTACAGTGGCAGCAATACGATCGAGATTGGCAACATGGGCGGGCCCGGCGATAACAACCTCGTCCGCATCGGCAGCACCCAAACCGCAACTTTCATCGCGGGTATCGCCGGTGCCAAAGTGACCGGCAGTGCGGTCTACGTAACCTCCTCTGGACAACTCGGCGTGCTGGCCTCCTCAGAGCGCTACAAGACGGCGATTGTCCGGCGTCAACTATATCTTCCGGTGACGACTCTTATTTCTGCCGGTCTTTGGGCCTCATCATCGGTCCACCATAGGGCAGTCTGACGCCGCAGGCGTCAGAAGCTCTTGCTGATTGGAGCGCATCAAGGTCGTTCTGTCGCGGAGGCGTCGCGCTTGGCAAGGGCGGCGCGTTGCTCTGCGGCTTCTGCCCGCACACTCGGTCCGGTGAACTCAAGGACCACGGCGTGATGCACGACCCGATCGATGGCGGCAGCGGTGGTCATCGGATCCTTGAAGATCTGGTCCCACTTGGAGAACACGAGGTTCGAGGTGATCATCACGCTCTTGCGCTCGTAGCGCTCGGCCAGCAGAGCGAAGAGCACTTCCATCTCCGCCCGGTCGTGCTGTACGTACCCGATGTCATCGAGCGCAAGACACTCGAAGCTATCGAGGCGCTTGAGCTCGCGGGTGAGCCGCAGGTTTCGCTTGGCATCCAGCAACCGCTCGACGAGGCTTGCGACCGAGGTGAACAGGACCGGGTGGCCCCGTTCGACCAGCGCACGACCCAGCGCCGCCATGACGTGTGACTTGCCGGTCCCGGGTCGGCCGATCAGGCAGACGTTGGTGGCACCGGAGAGGAACTCCCCGCGCAGGAGCTGGCGGATCTGCCCGCGCAGTGGGGCTGCAAAGCGGTTCAGGTCCAGCGTCGCCAGGGTCTTCTCGCGTGGCAGCTTCGCATCCTTGAGCAGCCGCGTCATGCGTCGATCGGCGCGATCGTTGGCTTCGAGCGTGACGAGCTCGGTGAGATAGCGAACGTGGCTCCAGCCTTCGGTAGCGGCGCGCTGCGCCAACTGCAGGTAGTGCTCGAGGAACGAGGGCAAGTGCATGGCCTTGAGCCGCAGCTCAAGCGTCGCATCCACCGTGATCGTCGCGGCGCTCATGCGCACACCGCCTCGGCACTCGTGCCGAGCAGCCGGTCGTAAATGGCCAGATCGGGCGCGGTGATGTTCAAGAACGGCACGCCTTCTGGCGTGCGTGCACCTCGAACCTCGGCGCGGACCGCCTCGTAGGTGGGAGCGGCGCCAGCGGCCAGCAACCTCGCGAGTACTGCGCGCACGGTCTGCTCGCCGTCACTGGCCGCCAGGTGCAGGATCCGCACGTAGCCGAGATCGGCCTGGTCGCAGCCGCTGGCCAGGAGTGCATCGTAGGTACGGCGGAACTCAAGGCTCGGGAAGAGCGCTTCGCGGAACACATAGCGGCGGAAGGCGCCGGGCTTGCGCACCAGAGTATGGATGATGTGGCGGTAGTCGATCCGGTGTGCATCGCGGCCCACCAAGCGCTCCATGACCGCGACGCGTTCGCCCTTGTAGTCGAGCTCGACGATGTCGGCGTGCAAGCGCACCCGCAGCTGGCATCCGATCAGTCGCGAGGACACCGAGTAGGAGTGCTTGAGGATGCGCACCGCGCTCGCCCTAGAGACCGTTGCATACGACTCCCGGTACGACGGCAGCGGCCGCACCGGCAGTGCTCGAAGGTGTGCGCGCTCCTCCTCGATCCGTGCTTGCCGGCTCGCATTGCGCGCCTGCACGCAGGCCTCGAGGAACCCCTCATAGGCCTCCTTCGAGACGAAGGCGCGCGAGCCGCGCAACCGCAAGCGTTGGTCGATCGCGTTCTTCAGCCCGCCGTTCGCCGACTCGACGTCTCCGTTCTCGTGCGCGTTGCCGGGGAAGTTGCGCGAAGCACGCAGCCCGTAGTGATCGATCAACTCACGATACCGTTCGGTGAAGTCCCGCCCGCGGCTCTCCGCAAGTTCATGGGTTGCCGCCGAGAGGTTGTCGGTGCGGTGCTCGAGTGGCACGCCACCGAGCCGCCACAACGCACTCTGCACGCCTGCGCTCAAGGACTCGAAGCTCTCGCTCGGGCAGATCGAGACCGCTTCCCAGTTCGAGTACGTCAGCACGAAGTGATACAGCAGGTGCGGGAACGGCTGACCGGCGATCATCACCTCCAGGCGTCGCATGTCCGTGAAGTCCGACTGCGCCTGCTCGCCCGGCGCGTGCGTCTGTGGGAAGAACACCTCTCGATCCGGCCCCGAGGTGGCGCGCCATGCGAGTAGCCTCCGCTGCAACGTGCGCAACTGCCCGGCGCTGAAGCGACCCGGATAGCGCTCGTTCAGCTCCGTCCAGATCGTCTTCGCCTGCAGGCCACCGTCCTGGTGCAGCAGCGCTTCGATCTCAGACCACACACCTTCGAAGGGATCGGGTCGGGTCCGCCACGTGTGGGGCACCTTCATCTGCGAGGGCGCACGGCCTAAGCGCCCGTACTTGCGCGCACTACGCTCGCTCATCCCCGCCTTCGCCGCCGCGGTCACCTGCGCAATCCCCTGCGTTAACAATGACATGAGTAACCTCACCTGTTCGTCTGTTACCACTCAGCCCCCCTTGTGAGGGCTGAGTAGACCAGACCGCGGATGAGGCCCGTCGACCGGCAAATCTAATTGTCGTCACCGTCGCGCAGTCCACCACGACCGACGACAATTACCGGCAAATCTAATTGTCGCCAGCCAGGCGATCGCGGCGATGGGGGCGAGCACGCGTAAATTGCAGCAGCTTCGCCCGGTGACCTTCCATCTCAAGACCGACCCGAAGGGTGCGGTGCAGTACGGGCTCATCGCCGAGGAAGTGGATAAGGTCTATCCAGAGCTCGTGATCCGCGATGGCGCAGGCCAGATCCAGGGCGTTCGTTATGAGGAACTGGCGCCCATGCTGTTGAGTGAGACGCAGCAACAGCAACGACAAATTACGGCTCAGGCGGCGGAAATCCGTGAACTGAAGACGCAGCTCGCCGAGCTGATCGATCTCAAGCAAGAACTCCGGGCAGCCCTTCGCCAACTCAATTCGACCGATAACCTGATCGCACGACAATAGGGCGTTGTTTCGGGAGTCAATGTGGGCCACTTGCTCGGGGGTGCGCCAAGCACCCCGACATTGAGCCGCGCGCCTGAAGGATGGTTCTGCCAGGGGATCGTGGAACGCGCGCAACCGCACGGGCCCTGCATTCGACTCTCGGGATGGTCGCGCGTAGCTGTAATCGAAGCCTGTGCACTTGCGCTGCGCGCGGCGCTGATCGTTCCGATGCGCCATGACGGTGCCAATTAGCAGCCCGTGGAGCGCAATGGACGCTACCAGCCGCCACCGGTGAGTCACGGCGCTCGAACTAGCCGAAGAAGAAGCTCAAGCAGATGGTCCGAACATCATGCCAGCCCGCACGGCCCCCGGATGGGAAAGCTTGCGGCCGCTGACCTTTTTGAACGAATCAGTTGCGCCGCGCCGGAGCATTGAGGCGGGTGGCCTGGTAGCGTCGCAAACAGGAAGGACACCATCGCTGCAGCGCCGTCGCGCCTAGGTAGCGCGCCTGCGCGCGCAGCAGACATAACCAGACCCACGCCTGCGTTAGCCACGGCAGTCCATGACGAACGTAGACAACGTTGAACTGCAACCGGCCGCGAGCGTGATCCGTGGCCAACTCTTTGAAGCCCATAGTACGGAGCAGTGACTTCACGTCCGAATACAGCTTCTGCTCCGCGCCGATCAACGGTGCCGTTTCAACCTCGACATGCAGCAGCTGAATTTGTGGCAGTGCGCCTTGCATCCCGGCGATTACCTCATAGGCTGCGCCTTCGGCGTCAATCCACAACGCTATGCGGGCGTGCGCCGCACGCTCGTTAGCCAGGAACGAGTCGAGGCGCACCGTTTCGACCTTGGCGATGGCCACCGGGGCGAATTGATCCGGGCGACGGTAGAGCGAGCTCATACCGCGCGAGTCGCTGGGGTGAGAGTAGTCTGCGCCCACCAGAAAAAACTCTGCTGCACCGTTGGCATCACTGACTGCAAACGGCACCGCCTGAATTGAGCGCTCGCGCAGCGCAGGGTCAGTCGCCATGCGCTTGTAGTTTTCGGGATTGGCTTCGAACGCGTAGATCCGCGCCGACGGCAACATGTCACGAAATCTCAGCGCATCAGCCCCGTCCATCGAGCCGACGTCGCATACAACGTCGATCCGCATGGGACGCAGCAGCCAGGAAAATAGGCGACGCGTGTTCGCGATCATCGATAAGGGTTCCGATTGCGAGATATCAAGTCGACGATGGTCATACGGGTCGTGACCCGCCTCCAAGCTCTCCAGGCTCGCGGCGAGGCAACGGGCGTCGGCTGCCAGACCGACCTGCCGTCCGGGAACGCTAGCCGACCACATAGGGATCGCTGGTCGGCCCTCTATGCTAAATAATCTGAACCTTACGCAAAACCCTGCGCGCCCTCCGGCACACACTGGCAGACTGACGCAGCGCTTGGGTTGAGCTTGAGATAGCTGCCCGCAGACATGGAAAAGATCAAGCGCTTAGGCTGGTGGTCGAGCTTCTTGCTCGCGTGCGCCCTTGTTGTCGTGGCGACCCAGCACGAGCAGCTGAAAAGTATCTCGGACACGCACAGGTCCCTGGCTTTTTACCTCCTGCTGGCCTTCCTGCTGGCGATTCCGGCCACGATCCTTATGCTGGTGGCGGGGTACCTGCTTGAGTTGCTGCTGGTCGGCTGGTCCCGTTCGTCTTTGAGGATGCTTTGGCAGCCGCGAGCATCCGTCAGGCTGGACGTCCTGTCGATCATCACGATGCTCTTCCTGCCGCAGAGACATCTGGGCTACCTCATGACGTTCGGACTGCTGTATGCCCTCGACGCCTATACGGCGCGCAAAATCAACTACTCTGTCACGCCGTTCCTGTCGACATGGGTGCCGCAGATCGTCTGCTTCCTGCTGTTTCAATCGTTCGTTCGCTATTGGATGCACCGGGCAGAACATGCCATCCCCGCGCTCTGGGCACTTCACAAGTTTCATCACTCCGCCGACACCATGTCGATGTTGACGTCGGCGCGGCAGACTCAGCTCACCAAAGCCTTCGAGGTAGCTCTGGTATTGCTGCCGCTGGGCTTGCTAACCAGTCCAACGGCCCCGACTCCGTCCGCAGCGAGCCCGGTGTTCGCAATCGTCGTGGTCTATTTCGCGTATAGCGCCGCTATTCAGGTCAACGGCTACCTCGTGCATTCCAATCTGACAACCGGGTACGGTTGGATCGGCCGCTGGCTGTTTGTTTCGCCCAGAATGCACCGGATTCACCATGCTAGGAGCCTGTCGGACTGAGGATTTCGAATCGACGGGAAAGACCAAGGGATTTCAGACAGTTCATGTCAATCAGAGTTCAAACTGTTAGCACAGTCGCGCCTGTGATCCGCTCAGGCCGGTTGCAGGGCGAACATCCGCTTGATGTTCCAGCTCATCGTGACCAGATTCCATTCGCCCTTGACGTTCTTCAGTCCCCGCAACGAGAACTGCCGGAACCCGAGTGCCGATTTGATGATGCCGAACACCGGTTCGGGAGTCTGTTTGCGCAGCGCATAGAGCTTGCGGCCTGCCGGGGTCTTCAGTCGATGCACCATCTTCTGCATCGCGGTCGCCGAGGCGGGCGGAGGTGTGCCGGCCGCTGCAAAGCGCTGCCGCCAACTGGCATGGTGACGCTCACGGCCCAAGGCCATCAGCGGTTCGATCTTCGCCGCCGCGCAGTGCTCGACGTTCGCTTCACTCAAGTAGCCATTGTCGGCCAGCAGCCGTCGGGCACGACCCAACTGCCGCGGCAGTGTCTTAAGCTTCTGCAGCATCGGCACGAGCTGGCCCTTGTCGTTCGCCGCCTGAGTGACGTCCTGGGCCACGATGAGCAAACTGCCCGCGGCTACCACGGCCTGGGCGTTGTAGGACTGATCAAAGCCGCCGCCGGGCACCGGCATGATCCGCGAGTCCTCGTCCGTGAGATTAATCTGCTCTTTCGCCTCCACCGCACCGCTGGGCGGTTGCGGTGGCCGGCCACGGGGCTTCTGGCCGGGGCGCTTCTCACGCGCGGCGAGCTTCTCTTCATAGGCCACCTGCTCGCGCTCTTGCACGCGCGCTTCGATCTTCGCCTTCGCCGCGGCGATCGCAGCGAGGCGCTCCTCACGCCGCTCCAGCTCCTCGGGGATCGCCATCCCGTCGGGCACATCCGCGTCATCCGCCCGCTCGGCGAGCCTCAGCAGCTGCTTGACCTCACCCCGCAGCTGCTTCTCGATCTTCTTGGCGTGACCGTAAGAGAGCGCACTGTGGCGGCTCGCGTTGGCGTGCACCTTGGTGCCATCGAGCGCCACAGTCCCCAGCTTCAGCATCCCCAGCGTGCGCGCAAGCTTGAGCACCTCGAGGAACAAGGCCTCAATGTGCCCGAGGAAGCGCTTGCGGAAGGCGGCAATCGTGTCGTGATCGGGATGCTCGTTGCCGGCGATGTAGCGAAACGCCACCGAGTCGTACGTCCCGCGCTCCAAAGCCCGACTGGAAAACACCTTCGTGGCGTAGCCATACACCAGCAACCCCAGCAGCATCGCCGGGTGATACGACGCCGAGCCCGATCCGCGGTAGACCTTCTCCAGCTCCGACAGGTCCAGTCCGTCGATCACTTCCACCACAAAGCGCGCCAGATGCCGCTGCGGCAGCCACTCATCCACCGACGGTGGCAGCAAAAATCCCGTGTCGCGGTTGATCGGTCGAAAGTTGCTCATGGAGTACCACTGCAGTGAGATCGACGAGCGTGATTATCCCTGATCTAAGTCCGACAGGCTGCTAGGTCGCCGGATTACCGCGACAAGAATTTCACTTTCGATCTGGTGATCTGGGATCGGCTCTTTGGGACCTACGCAGAATGCGAAACTGGGGCGGAGACACTCGCTATACCACTCGGGCTGGACGAGAACCCTTTCAACAATCGCAACACGATAGCAGGGGTGTTGCGCGATTATTTCTTGACTACCTACATTGTCTTTTGGCAGGAACTGCGAAAAGGTCCAAAAGCTTGGCTGCCGACACGCGTCAGTGCCCAGCAACAGACGGCGGGGCTGCCCGTGGCTTAGCGCGCGGGCCACTTTAGGGGGTGCTCACCTCACCACTTATTGAGAATGAGGTGGGAGTTACGTGTTGAAGCGCGCTGGCACTGCGGGTAGTGCAAGAAACTTCGTAATCTCTTGGTCGTGGCTAACTTCTCGACACGGGCCGCCAAATTCAAGAGCCGCGCGTTCCGACGGCGAGACCGTTCACTGAGGCGCCGTTTCAAGTCACGGCGCGCGCCAAGTGCGCGCAGGCCGTAGCCGCGCGTGCCAATGCTCCTTCGGACGCTATTGGATGCGTCGCGCGCGGCTTCCAAAGTGGGCATTCACCCTTCGCCGCAGCGGCCGCTCGAGCCAGTAGTACGAGACGCAGGCGCAGGCCAAACTCCCTGAGACTTTCACAAGAAATGGTAGCGAAGTGTCGGTGAAAGGCTGCTGCCACAGGTAAAGAGAATAACTAAGCGTTCCCATCCACACCAAAGGCGTTGAGTTAAGCGCCTTTCCAACCACCGATCCCGGGGTGCGCATCAGGTTGTCTATTGCAATCGCAATGGAAACATTGAGCGTTGTGATGCCGACTGCGTCTAACATTAGTGCGGACGGATTGACCGCCAGCCCTGCAAGGACAGCCAGCGGAATCACGAGCGCATAGGGGGAGCTCACGAGGCGCCTGTAGGCAGCAAACTCCCACAGCGATCTCCTCAGAATCGCCAGCAGACACCCGCTCGCGAGCGCATCGCATACGGACTCGAAGGCTTCGCGCGGATTTGTAGGCCATACTCCAAGGTCAGAGAGTACGCGGAACGTTGGCGCGATGATCAGCACTGCGACGCAGGCCAGAGTGGCTTTCCGCATTCCCGCGACACGCAGCACCGACGGCCAAATCAGATAGAACTGCTCCTCCACCGAAAGCGACCACGTGGCTGCCAGCGCGACTCCCACTTTCGCGTAGTTCGTCAGGTAGAAAAATGCCGGTGCGAAGTCCCGATACTCGGCTGCAACGGCTCCGGCAGGTATGAGCAGTGCAATGACGGTGAGATATCCCCAGTAGGCCGGCATAATGCGTGCAAACCTTCGGGCATAGAAGTACCTGAGACTGATCGCGCCTGTGTCTGCGCGCTCTTGCAGTAGAAGCGACGTGATCAGGAAGCCGGAGATGACGAAGAAGACGCGCACCCCGAGGTTCCCGTATTCCAGACGCTGCAATCCAGGCATCGGCACGGTATTGAAGTGCGAGGCCATGACCAGCGCGATCGAGACCGCCCTAAGGCCATCAAGTGATGGGATTCTGCGATCCAGAGCTTTTCTTCTCGGTCAGAACATGTATCCAACGACGTACGACAACACTCCGCGAACCGCTCATAGCAGGGAAGCGCGCGGGGGGCATGTGCTGCAGCGGTGATACCCGCCAATTCCGCGCGCCGCGCGAGGGCTCGACGAGAACGGCGCTCGCTTCTGGCGCATCTTACGCAGCCACTAGGACCGCACCTGAAAGAGCGTTGCCTGCAGGCCCACCGAGCGGTCCTTTGATCTGAACTTGCGACGAATGAAGAGGTTCACCGGTTCTTCATACCAGATGAACACCGCGATCGAAAGTAGCCAGGAAACGCTGAAGGTCACAACGACGCACAGTGCGCGCGCACCGCTCACCGGCAACAACAAAGGGACGCTGACGTAGTCGATGATCAGCGTATGCAACAGATAGAAGCTGTAGGAACTCCTGCCCAGCAGTCCGGCGAACCTCCCCGACAGCAACCGCGATACCACCGTATCCTCACGGATCAATCCCGCATAGAGCAGGGCGATAGGCGCGGGCAGAAGAAAGTTGTTGATGAGGATGATCGCTGGATAATTTAGGGGCATGTGCCGGTAGACCAGCACCATCGCAATGACGAGCATAGACACCCCCGCTAGCCCTGCTAGGGTGAGGAGGCTTCCTGCGATGCGTACGGGGCCGCGCTTTTCCAACTTCATTACGGCTAGCGCGAGATAAACGCCCGCAAAGAATTCCACAAAATGGCCAAAGAAAGTGGTCGATAGGACAAACATCGGCGTCTGCAGGAAGACAATCCCCAATCTCGAAACTCCGAGTGCGAGTGCGAGCAGCAGGCATCCGAGCGCGAACGGCGCGAGAAAGTTGTAGCGTCGCGCGAGCACCATGAACACCGGCGCGAGGAGATAAAAGCATTCCTCGACGGTCAGTGACCAGCTCGGTTCGATGATAAACGTCGAGCCGTAAAACAACGCGTGCGTGAGGGTATAGTTCTTAAGGAGCGTCCAGGGGCGAAAGTCATGATGCAGCCCGACGGCAACCGAGAGCAGCAGGAAATAGACGGGGTAGATGCGCGCAAACCTGTTGATGAAATACTTCGTCAACCACGTGAGCTTCAGTTGGGCCTGGTCGTAGTAGACGCGGAAAATCAGAAAGCCGCTCAACGCATAAAAGAACGCCAGTACGTTAATGGTGATGTGCGCGTTGACCCAAAGCGGAAAATGGTCGAAGAAAACGACGCTGGCCCCGACCGCTCTTACGCCGGTGAGGGCGGGATATTTCTCAGCGCCGACTGCTATTCTTGACAGGGCGCTCATACGAATCGTGTTTCGTCCATCGGCGGTGCCGTGAAATCGGAGCGGTAGCCGAAGCTCGCTAGCATGACGCGCAGGAGCGACGATAGCACGCGGCGCGCGACCCCTAATGCGCACCGACGCTGACACCCGTACGGGTGGGTCCAGGAGAGCGTTAGATATGGCGACCGGTGAGGAGTATGTCGCTGCCCTCAGCGAGTCTGATCGCAGCGCTCGGCGGGCGTTTCAGGAAACGGTCCTCGAGCTCGCCGCACCCGGGAGTTGCCTATTTGATTTTGGCTCAGGCCCGGGGCTCGATGCGAAGGATTATGCCGCACGCGGTTTCAGGGTCGTCGCTTACGACAACGACCCGCGCATGTGCCAGGCGTTCACCGCCTACTGCGGCGCGGAGATCAAACGCGGGCAGGTAACGCTCTATCAGGGACTCTACCGGGATTTTCTTGCGCGGCAGGCTGCGGCAATCGGCGAGCGGTATGCGATCGATCTGGTCACCAGCAACTTCGCACCCTTAAACCTGATCGAGCAACCGCGTGAACTATTCGCGGCCCTGCACGCACTTACCACAGCACGGGGGAAGATTCTCGCGAGTGTCTTGAGCCCTTGGTTCGTCGGCGATCTGCGCTACCCGTGGTGGTGGGCCAACCGCTCGCGCTACCAGCGCGACGGACGATTCTGCGTGGCGGGCGCCGGCGGGGGCATATTTCGCCGCGCGCGCGCGGATTTTGCAGCGCAGGCTGCCCCTTACTTCAGGCTCGAAACCGTGCTGCGCGGGCGGCCGCGGCGGCCCGGCGCGCGGCTGCATTCGTCCGGCTCGGCTTCGCTTGCCATGAGCCGCTACATGTTTCTGCTCTTCGCGAAGCAGTGAGGTCCTATGCGCGTACCGTTGCCTCGGGCGCTGAAGAGGAGGTTGCGAGCCACAGGTCAGTGGCTGGCGATTTCCCTGCCGGCGCCGCAGGAGGTGGTCGAGATCAAGTTGGCGGTCGGCGGCCGTGAGTACGACGTTACCGGCAACAGCGCCGTGGCGGCGCTGGCGCCGTTCACGATCCGTCTAGGGCTTGAGGAGCAGTTCAGGTTCGCGCTAGAGCCGACAGCTGCGCCGGAGCTGCGCTTGTGGGATCGCGAACTTAGGCGGGTGATCGGCGTACTGCGGCTCACACCTGTGCGCCGCTGGAGCACCGCGGGCGCGGAGCTCGGCCTGTTCGAGGTGAGCGGCGGCGGCCACTACTGCGCGCACCGTGTGCGGCGCGCGTGGGATAGTTGGATGTACCAGCGCGCGGTGCGGTTCACGCCGCCGGAAAAGCTGCTCATGGCGCCGACCGCGGTAGAACAGATGCTGACCTTCTACCTGTGTCCGCGCCCGGTGTTTTTCGTCAGCGTGGACGACGGTGAGCACAGCAACCTCTTTCCGATGGATCTCGTGGGGCCGTTGCTACCGGATCGGTTCACGCTCGCGCTGCGCAACACCAGTCCTTCGGTAGAAACCATCAAGCGCGCGCGGCGCGTCGCGTTCGGTGACGTTCCCGGCGAGGCTTGTCAGCTGGCCTATCAGCTTGGCACCCACCACAAGAAGCGCCAGGTCGAATGGGAGAGCCTGCCGTTCCCGGTGGTGCGCTCGCGGGAGTTTTCGCTGCGGCTGCCGGAAATGGCCCTGCGCATCCGCGAAATCGAGGTTCTCGACTTCCAGACCGTGGGGTCGCACACGCTCTTCGTGGGCCGGATCTGCTCCGAGCAACCGCTGCGCTCCGGTCCGCAACTGTTCCACACCAGCGGCGTGCATCAGCGGCTCAGAATCCGCCACCGGCGACCCTTTGCTGAAGCCTTCAGCGAGGCTCCGGCCTAAGCCTCGCGCGTTGCCGCCGCTGCGCCCCGCTGGAACCGGACCCCGGGGCGCCGAAGCATGCGCGTTTCGCGCCAGCCCCGCGCGCACGCGGCCGAAGTCTTCCTCCTATGCCGCGTCCTGCCAGACTAGGGCCTGTTAACACTACTGACGTAGTGCTTCCACGATGAGCGCAAAATAAATGAAGGCGATGAACACCAGGTCGAGTTTGTCGAAGCGACTGAAGATGCGGCGAAAGCCTTTGAGCCGTCGGAATAAGCGCTCGATCTCGTTGCGACGTTTATATAGAGCTTTCTTGAGCCTCCAGGGCTCGACCCGGTTCGGATGCGGTGGCACGACGGGAATGAAGCCCAGGTCGAAAGCAAGTTGTCGGGTTTCATCGCCTTCATACGCGCAGTCCATCAGCAGGTGGCAGGCCATGGGCAGTTCGGGAATGGAGCGCAGTAACGCGCGCCCCTCGGGAGCATCTCCGGCTTGTCCTGGGGAGAGTGAAAACCCTATGGCGCATCGAGCACTCGCGGCAACCATATGAACTTTTGTGCTCCAGCCGCCACGGGATTTGCCGATCGCTTGAGGGCCGTTTTTTTTAGAGCACCGGTACCATCCGGATGAACCTTCACGATCGTACTGTCCAGACTCACCGCTTCGATCTTGATGCGGATGAGCTGTTCGCGCTGCAGCTCGGCAAAAAGCCGATCCAGAACCCCCGCTTTTGCCCAGCGATTCATGCGCGTGTAGATCGTATGCCAGTTACCGAAGCGCTTCGGCAGCGCGCGCCACTTGCAGCCGTTCTCCGCGACAAACAGGATCGCGTTAATCACGTTGAGGTTCTCATGCGAGACGTTGCCACGATGAATCGGCAAGTGCGGCTCGATCCGTGCGTACTGTTCGGGTGTGATTTCCATACCCACAGCATATCACTTAGTGTTAACAGGCCCTAGTGGCTTACTCCGCTAAATCAGAGTGTTACGGCCTCAATTCCGATGTGGAACCGATGCGATTGCGCACGCGGTGCGAGTTGTCTTTGAACCGCTGACACGGCTCATTGCCACTCAGAGACGTGTCCGTGGGGTAGCGCTCGGTAACAGCGAGTCGCCAGGTCGAGGGTGCGTGCGTGGCATGTGATCAATTGGGGATGGATCGAGCCGCGCGGCGCGCGTCGCTCACGGCTCCGTGGCGGCGACTCGATTGGCCGTGATCGCGGGCCACGACGTCGAGGCCGGCACGCGCGAGGCTAAGCTTCTTGCGGCGCCCCTGATGAGCCGCACAAGCGCACTCGAGCGGCTGACGCTGCTGACGCTCTACTTGAGCGAGCGTTGCAATTCACGCTGCGTCACCTGCGACTACTGGCGTCATGGCGTCGCGGACATGAACCT
Source organism: uncultured Pseudomonadota bacterium (assembly GCA_963850955.1). Taxonomy (GTDB): domain Bacteria; phylum Pseudomonadota; class Gammaproteobacteria; order Steroidobacterales; family Steroidobacteraceae; genus 13-2-20CM-66-19. The sequence continues at coordinate 840,225 of CAWKMW010000002.1, read as the reverse complement.
CGAGGCGGTCAGACGGCTGCTGCCGGCGCTTGCGCGGCTGCGGACCGAGGTGGTGCTGATCTCGGGCGGAGAGCCGTTGCTCAACCCCGAGTGGGGGGCGATCGCGGAACTGTTGCGCGAGCGCGGCCTGCAACTGTGGCTTCTGACTTCGGGCCTGTCACTCGCCAAGCACGCCCGCCGTGTCGCAGTGCTCTTCGATACCGTCACCGTGTCGCTGGACGGCACGAATCGGGCGACCTACGCTGCGATTCGCGGTCTGGATGCCTTTGACAAGGTTTGTGGCGGCATCCGTGCGGCGGCTGATGCGGGCCTGCGCGTCACCGTGCGCGTGACGCTGCAGCGCGCGAACTATCGAGAGTTGCCGCGCTTTGTGGAACTTGCACGCCGGTGCGGTGTGCGGCAGGTTTCGTTTCTCGCCGTGGACGTCGCCAATCCGCATGCGTTCGCCCGCCAGGACGACTTCGCCAGCGACCTTGCGCTGCAGACCGAGGACTTGCCGGAGCTCCAGCGCCTGTTGGCCGCCCTGGAGTGCGAATACGCCGCCGAGTTTCGTTCCCGTTTCATCGCCGAGAGCCCGTGCAAGCTTCAGCGGTTGTACCACTACTTCGCCGCGGTGCGCGGACAGGGGGCCTACCCGTCGGTGCGCTGCAACGCGCCGGAATTTTCCGCGGTCGTGGATGCTCGTGGCGCCGTGCGACCGTGCTTCTTCATCCCCGGTACCGCGATGGCGCGTCTCGACGAGCAGGCGGATCTTGCGGCCGTGCTCAATGCACCGGCAATGGCGGCACTGCGTGCTGACATTGGCGTAGGGGCGCGCCGCGAATGCGCCACGTGTGTGTGTCCGCTCTGGCGCGATCTGCAGAGCCCCGTCGCTCTGCTGCCGCCGCGGGCGGCCGCCCGGCAGGAGGCGTAGCGCGTCATGGGAACCGGGATCGCGGTTTCGACACTGGAGGGATACGAGCGCTGGGCGCCTCACTATCCGCAGACGCCCGGCAACCCACTCATGCGTGCCGAGCAGCGGCTGATGCAGACGCACTGGCCCGAGGTTGCCGGCTGCCGCGCGCTCGATCTTGCGTGCGGCACCGGACGCTATACGCGGCTGTTGCTGGAAGGCCGCGCTGCCGAGGTGGTGTCACTGGATTTTTCACCGTCGATGCTGCGACAAGTCTCGGGCGACCGGCGTGTTCGCGCCGACATGATGCGGCTGCCGCTTGTCGACCACGCCTTCGACGTCGTGATCTCTGGTCTGGCGATTGGGCATGCGTCCGACGTGCGTGTCTGGATGGCGGAGGCATCACGGGTGCTGCGCACCGGCGGCACGCTACTGTATTCCGACTTCCATCCCGCTGCCGCACGGGCGGGTCTGCCACGCACGTTCACCGATGAATCCAACCAACGCTACACCGTGCCGCACTGCTGTCACGATCTCGATACGCAGCGCGTGGCCCTGGAGGCCACCGGACTCACGGTCACGGCGGTGGGGGAGGCTCGTGTCGGGATCGAAATGCGTGAGTCGTCCCCCGGAGCAGCGGAAGGCTTCTACCGGCGTTGGCACGGCCTGCCGCTCGTGCTCGTCGTGCGCGCCGCGAGGCGCTGAAGCCCATGTGTCGCGAGATCGCACCGGTAAGCTTCGTCAATGCGGACACGGGTGATGGGGTGCATGCGAGTCTGCGCATTCACGAGGGCCGGATCGTCGGACGCAACATACCGCCCGAGCGCGATGACATCGTGATCGATCTGCGCGGTGATCGACTGCTGCCCGGTCTCATCAATGCCCACGATCATCTGCAGCTCAACAGCTTTCCGCGCCTTTCCTACCCGACGCACTACCAGAATGCGCGCGAGTGGAGCCGCGATGTCGATGCGCGCCGGCACGAAGCGGGCGCCTTCCGGGCTAGTGTGGCGGTGCCGCGCGGTCAGCGCTTCCTGGCCGGAGGGCTGAAGAACATCCTCAGTGGCGTGACGACGGTCGCACATCACGATCCGCTGGATGCGCTGGCGCTGCAGGACGAGTTTCCGACGCACGTGCTCGTCGAATTCGGCTGGTCGCATTCGCTCTACCTCGATGGCATCGAGAAGGTGCACGCATCCTGCGCGCGCACCCCGCCCGGACAGCCGTGGATCATCCACGCCGCTGAAGGTGTCGATACTGAGTCCCGTGCGGAGTTTGACCATCTCGTGACGCTCGGGTGTCTGCGGTCCAACACGTTGCTGGTGCACGGTCTTGCACTCGACAGCTCACAGCGGCAACAGCTCGCGGCCGCAGGTGCGGGCCTGATCTGGTGCCCGTCCTCGAATCTGCGCCTGTTCGGCCGCACGGCCGAAGTGGGCGAGCTCGTGGCGCGCGGGTTGGTTGCGCTCGGCAGCGACTCGCGCCTCACGGCCGCGGGGGACTTGCTGGACGAACTGCGCGTTGCGCGTGAGTGCTCGGCACTGGATGAGGCCGCGCTCGAGCGGATTGTCACGTGCGACAGTGCTCGGCTGTTGCGGCTCAGGGGACGCGGAACGCTCGCCCTCGGGGCGGTTGCCGACCTGCTGGTGCTGCCGGCAGCCATGCCTGTGTCGTGCGCTTCCCGCAAGGACGTGCGGTTAGTCATCCGCGCTGGCGTCGGTCGCTGCGCGGACCACGACTATGCCCGGACGCTCGGTTCGGCGGCGGACTGGATTGAGGTTCGCGTCGACGGCGCGGCCAAGCTGCTGCAGCGGGAACTGGCGCAGCTATTGACGAGCGGGCAGGTGACTGAGCCCGGGGTGGTGCTGCCACCGGCGCTGCGGAGGGCGTCGTGAGCGGCGCGCCGCGGGTTTTGCTCGTCAATCCGAGCATGACGCGCGCGGCCAACGCGCGGTTCCCGCTGGCGATCCTCAATTTATCTGCGGCCCTCGAGGGTGACTACGCCACGACGCTGCTCGATGGTAACCTCGACCGGGATTTCGTGGCGACCGCGGTACGTGCGATCACTAGCGGTCAGGTGGACGCCTTGGGCGTGAGTGTCATGGGCGGCCCACAGCTGCCGACCGCGATCGCGCTGTCCAGGGCGGTGAGAGCGCACGCGCCGCAGGTACCGATCATCTGGGGCGGCGCCTTCCCAACCAACTGCCCGGACGCGGCACTGAATAGCCCGTACGTCGATTACGCCGTGCGCGGCCAGGGAGAGGACACCTTTGCGCAGCTGCTGACGGCGCTGCGCGGCCCGGGCAACGAGGCCCTGGGCGCCATCCCCGGATTGAGTTGGCGTCTTCACGGGGGAACCCTGCACAACAAAGACCGCGCCTTTTCGGCCGCGAGCCTGGCGCGGCGGCTGCCGTACGAACGTCTGGAAAACGTGACCGCCTATTTGAAGCACACGTTTCTCGGCAGCCGCACGGCCGGCTACCAGGCGGCCCTCGGCTGTCGTTTCCGCTGCACGTTTTGTGGCGTTGCGACCATGTTCCGCGGCCGCATGGCATTGCCGCTCGCCGCGCGCCTCGAGGAGGATCTTAAGTTTCTTAGCCAGCTCGGCACGGACTCGATCAACTTCTACGACCACAATTTCTTCGATCGCGAAGTGGACATGGTGCCGCTGCTGGAAGTGCTGGCGCGCTTCAGCCTCCCCTGGTGGTGCTTTGCGCGCGCGGACGCACTCGTCGATCTATCGGAGACGTCCTGGGCGCTAGTGAAGAAGAGCGGACTGAAGATGGCCTATATCGGCGCGGAGTCCCCGAGCGACTGGCTGCTGCACGATGTGCGCAAGGGCACGCGTTCCGATCAGACGCTCGCGGCCGTAGAGGCCTGTCACCGGCACGGGGTGACCCCGGAACTGTCGTTCATGCTGGCGCCGCCGCAGGATCCGGAGGGCGAGACTGAGCGAACCTTCGAATTCATCCGTCACATCAAGCAGCGTTATCCGCGCACGGAGATCATGCTGTACGTCTACACGCCACTGCCGGCGCGGCCGGGCATGCGACCCGCGCGCCGCGAGAGCGTGTTGCGTGACTGCCGTGGTGAGGCGGTAAGGTTTCCGATCAGCGCGGACGAATGGGCGCAGCCGCGCTGGCGCGCCTACTGGTGTCACACCGATGCGCCCTGGGTCTCCGAGCGGCTGCGCGCTCGCATTCGCGACTTTACGACGGTCTTGGGGTGCCGCTACCCGACCGCGACTGACATCCGCTCGCCCGAGTGGGGCAAGCTCGCGCTGCGCACTCTGGCGTCGTGGCGCTACCGCTATCAGCGCTACCGTCGCCCGTGGGAGCTGGACCTGTCGAAGAAGCTCATCCGCTTGCACGACCCGCGCGCCTCAGGCCTCTGAGCAGGTGGTGTCCCCGAGATGCTGCACGTTGTCCAAATCAGCTTTTTCATGGACCCGCAAGACCGCGCCCCGCAACAGCTGTTAGAAGCGTGGCCCACCCTGGTGGACGTCGCCGAATGCGCAGCCGGCGCCGGCGTGCGCGTGTCGGTGGTCCAGGCCAGCGGGCATTCGCAGCGTTTCCAGCGCGGCCACGTGAACTACTACTTTCTGCCCTGCGCCCGCACGGATCGCTCGGGCGAGCGGCGCGTGGCGCTGGGGGCGCTGCTGCGCGAGCTCGCGCCGCAGGTGCTGCACGTACAGGGGCTCGGCTTTGCGCACGATGTGTCCGTGCTCGCCGCGCTCGCACCGGGGGTCCCGATCGTCCTGCAGGACCACGCGGACCGACCGCCGCGCTTTTGGCGCCGCGGCGCGTGGCGACGCGGTGCAGCGCGGGTGGACGGACTGGCCTTCTGCGCACGCGAGCAGGCGAAACCGTTTGCGGCGGCCGGACTTGTACACACACGCACCCGAGTGTTCGAGATCCCGGAATCCAGCTGCCGCTTTACGCCGGGTGATCGGGAGGCAGCGCGGCGTGTCACCGGTGTGACTGGCGATCCGCTCGTCCTCTGGGTAGGTCATTTGAACGACAATAAGGACCCGCTGACGGTGCTGGCGGGCGTGAGCGCGGCGGCGCGGTCGCTGCCTGCGCTGCGGCTGTGGTGCTGCTTCGCTGAGGCGCCGCTGCTACCGGCCGTGACTGAGCGAATCCAGCAGGATCCGGCGCTGCGCGGGCGCGTGCATCTCCTTGGGCGCAAAACGCACGAGGTTATCGAACAACTGATGCGGGCCGCAGACGTGTTTGTTCTCGGCAGTCACCGCGAGGGTAGCGGTTACTCTCTGATCGAAGCGCTCGCCTGCGGCTTGCCTCCGGTGGTGACCGATATTGCCTCGTATCGTGCGCTGACAGGCGCCGGCAGCGTCGGGCAGCTATGGCGGTGTGCGGATCCGAACGCGCTGTGCGCGGCGCTCGTTAAGGTGGCGGCGCCCTGCGGTCCGCGGGCGCGGGCGGCGGTGCGTGCCCACTTCGATCGTGAGCTGTCCTTTGCCGCGGTCGGCGCCAAGCTCGCCGCCATGTACCAGGATCTGAGTGGCACGACCGGCCGTGGGGCGCACGCACCGGCGCAGGTTCAGGCCTCCTGAAGGAGGGGTATGGAGCCACCACCGATCGTTTCGGTCATCATCCCGAGCTTCAATCGGCTGGATTTTCTGCCGCCGGCGGTGCAATCCGTGTTTGCACAGACCTTCACTCAGTGGGAGCTGCTCATCGCCGATGACGGCTCGGATGCACCGACGCGCGCCTATCTGGAGTCTGTGCATCGTCCACCCCGCAGCCGCGTCATGTGGCTCGCACATACCGGGTCGCCGGCCCTGACGCGCAACGCAGCGTTGCGCGAAGCACGGGGTGAGTACGTGGCTTTTCTTGACTCTGACGATCTGTGGTCGCCGCGCAAACTTCAGATCCAGCTGGATTCGCTGCGCGCGCATCCGCCTTGCGCCTGGAGCTGCTCGGCGTTTGCGCTGGTGGATGCCGCCGGCGTGCAGGTTGCGCAGCGCTCTGGCCCACGCTGTGCGCCGAGCGGCTGGGTGCGTGAGGCGCTGCTGCGCGATGAATGCACCGTCCATCTCTCGAGCGTGCTTGCGTCGAGGGAATTGCTCGCGGCGAGCGGTCCGTTCGATGCCGCGATGGGCTGGTGCACCGACCTTGAGCTGTGGTTCCGGCTGGCGGCGTGCGGTGAACTCGACGGCATCGATGAGCCGCTGACGCGGGTACGCCGCCACGCGCAGCACTCGTGCGACGACGCCACCGCGCTCGAGGACTACCGCCATGCGATCGAAAAGGTGCTGGTCGAAAACGCCGACCCGGGCCTTCGCGGCCTGCTGCTGCGGCGCCGGGCCGCGCTCGCCGGACAGCTCGCCCGCAGTCACGCACTCGCTGGTTCCGGGGCCGGCGCGCTGGCGACTTTGGCCACCAGCGCACGCTACGCGTGGCGGTACCGGGAGTGGTGGCGGCGCGCGCTCGAAGCCAGTGCCCTGGCACTCGCGCCACGAACCTCGCGCGCGGCGGTGAACGGCTATCGCCGCGTGCGCACGCGGCTGCGCTCTGCGGTCGCGCGATGAAAGCCTCCGAGCCCACTGCCGATCCTTTCAAGGAACGGCGGCGGCCGCGCGCTTACGAGCTGGCGCAGGTGCTCGGTGGGCGGTTTCGCTTTGAGAGCGATAGCCGCGTGCTGCTGCGGCTGGTACGTGCGGCCTACGCCGGGCTGCCGTCGCATGCATTCTCAAGGCCGGCGCCGCGCTTCGTCGTGCGGCTCGAGCTCGGCGGCGCGCCTCGCCGGCGTGCTTCGCCGTTCGAGCCCGCGCCCGTGCAGGCGCTCGCCCGTGGCGGACTCTTGTGCGGTGCCGTGGAGGGGTCAGCGTGCGTGACCATGAGCCCCGAACAGCGCTCCGCGCTCATCGTGATTCCGCCGCAACTGCTGCGTTTTCCCCATCACCTGCGCTATGAGCTCCTCGAATTCGCCGTCTATTGCCTTGCCACGCGCGCACAGCAGCTCGTACCGCTGCACGCAGCGTGCCTCGGCAGTAAGGGTCGCGGTGTCTTGTTGCTGGGACGAAGTGGTGCGGGCAAGTCGACCCTCATGCTGCAGAGCTTGGCGGAGGGCGGGCTCGAGTTCCTCGCCGAGGACAGTGTTCTGGTGCAACCGCTGGACCTTCGGGCGACCGGCGTTGCGAACTTTCTGCACGTGCGGGCCGACTCGCTGCGCTTTGTCGCGGGCACGCCACTCGCGCGCCACATCCGCCGCTCGCCCGTGATCCACAGGCGCAGCGGCGTCAGGAAGTACGAGGTCGATCTGCGGCAGGGGAATCTCGCGCTTGCGCCCAGGCCGCTGCGGCTCAGTGCTTTAGTGTTTCTCACGCCCGAGCCGGCGCGCGCTCACACGAGCCTACTCACCCCGCTGCCGGTGCGCACGCTCGCCACGCGGCTCCGCGCCGAGCAGCGATACGCAGCCCACCAGCCCGGCTGGCGGCCGTTTCTCTCGCGCGTCGCGCGGCTCCCGGTCTTTGAGTTACGCCGCGGTGGGCACCCGCGCGAGGCGGTTGCAGCGCTCGCGCAGCTGCTGGACGGCCGAGGTTCGTGGGCGCATACGGAGGCGGGGTGAAGATTGGCCTCGTCGTGCCGGGAGGGGTGGACCCTTCCGGTGAGCGGCGCGTCATTCCAGCGCTGCTTGCGCTCATCCGGCGCTTGAGCGCACGGCATGAGGTCTGCGTGTTTGCGCTACGGCAGGAGGATCGCCCGCGGTCCTGGGATTTGCTGGGCGCGCGGGTGCACAACATCGGCGTCGCCAACACGCGCCGGCGCGCACTGCGCGCGATTGCTCGGGAGCATCGCGCCGCATCTTTCGATGTGCTGCACGCCATCTGGTCGGAGGGCCCGGGGTTGGTGGCGGTGGCGGCCGCGCGCTGGCTCGGTGTTCCGAGCCTGGTGCACCTCGGCGGCGGTGAGCTGATTGCGTTGCCGGAAATCGGCTACGGCGGCGCGCTGACATGGAAAGCGCGTGCGCGTGAACGGTTAGTACTGCGCGCCGCCACGCAGGTCACGGCGGCGAGCGCCGCGCTGCTTGGCGCGCTTGCAGCGCTGGGTGTTGTCGCCGAGCGTGTGCCGCTCGGAGTCGATCTTGAGCTCTGGCGAGCGCGCGAGCCGGTCCGCAGGTCCGCGCGGCGGGCGCGACTCATCCACGTCGCCAGCCTCAACCGCGTAAAGGACCAGTCGACTTTGCTACGCGCGCTGCTGCGGCTGCGCGAGCGCGGCGTAGAGTTTGAGATGCAGATCGTCGGCGAAGACACCCTGGGGGGCGAGGTCCAGGCTCTGGCGGAGCGCCTGGGCCTGTCCGGCGCGGTGACATTCCACGGCTTTCTGCCGCAACAGCAGCTGCGCCCGCTGCTCGAGGCAGCCGACGTCATGCTGATCTCCTCGCGCCACGAGGCAGGGCCGCTGGCGATGCATGAGGCCGCTGCGCTAGGGGTGCCGACGGTCGGCACGGCGGTCGGTCAGATCGCCGACTGGGCGCCGCAAGCGGCACTCGCCGCCCCGGTGGGAGATGCGGACGGGCTCGCGCGCCACGTCGCGGCACTCCTGAGCGATGAGGCGCTGCGTTTGCGTGTCGGGCGTGCGGCCTTGACCCGGGCGACGCGCGAGAGCGCCGACTTCACGGCGCGCGCCTTCGAGGCCATCTATGAACGCATCACTGCGCGCGGCTAAAACTCACCCCACCGGCGGCCTCTCGGCTACCGCTAGCGTGAAGGTCTGCAAAAAGTGATAGTCGGGGCGATGCAGCGCGAACTGAGGGTGCAGCGGATCACATAGGTGTGTCAGCGCCTGGTAGTCGGCTGCGCTCAGATACGGTCGCAGGCGCTCGCCCCAGGTGTCGCGGAAGATCGCCTCGAGTAGCCACGCTTCGGTCGCAGCATCAAGCGGCGCGACGCGCTCGATCACGAGGGTCTGGACACTCACCTGGCGCAAGCGGGCCGCTTGCAGCAGGCCGACTAGGCCGCGCACCGCCGTCAGGTCCTGCTCAGCAAGCCCATAGCGATCGCGGTAGTAGGCGCCTACCGCTTCCGTGGTGAGCCGTTCGAGCCTTGCGTCCCATGCAAAATGCATCTCGGGCAAGAGCGCGCTTTGCCCGAGGACGAGCCGCCCACCGGGACGCAACAAAGTGACGAGGCCCTGCACGCCGGCCAACGGCCGGCGCAGGTGGTTGATCGTGTTGACCGACCAGATGAGATCGAAGCTGCCGGCAGCGAGCGGCGGTTTCTGCACGTCCGCCTGCAGTACCAGTATCCGGTCCGGAAGGGCCGTACGCGCAGCGCGGGCGTGCGCCCTGGCCAGCTCGATGCCGATTACAGTGCCGTCAGGCGCCACGGCATCGCTGAGCCAGCGCAGCGCTTCTCCCGTGCCGCAGCCGGCATCCAGGATGCGCATCCCCGCTTTGAGCCCAAGGCTTGCGACGGCGCGGCACAGTTCGGGCTCGGCGAAAGAATTAAAAAGCCGCAGCTTGCGCGAGTAGTCCCGGGCGACCGTATCGCCGAGGAGTCCGGGTGCCGTAGCGGTCATCGCTTCCTCATGATCGTGAGGAAGTGATCACCCATATTCCGCAGCAACGGCCACGCGGCCGCGCGCTGATCGAGGCCCCACAGCCGCCGGTACCAGTGAAAATGCCTGTCCCTGAGCCCTGACAGATACGGCGGCGGGGCGAACAGACACAGTCCGCGCCAAGACTGCAGCGTGAAGTGTCGCTCGAATGCGCGATAAAACTCGCGCGGGGTGTAGTAGCGGGTCCACACCACCTGCTTGTTCATGCTGACCGGCACCATGTCGCGTGCGAAGCGTACGTTGAGGCGTCGCCAGTTGCCTTTGAGGGCGTAGTGGCCGATCTCCCAGGGACAGATGCGGCCGATCACCGCGAACACGAGTATTCCGTGAGGTTTCAGAAGGCGCGCGCACTCGGCGGCCATCGCTGCGAGGTCAGGTACACAATTCAGCGCACCGAGATTGGAATAGGCGCCATCGAATTGCCCCGCCTCTGCAATGCGCGACAGCTCGTGAGCGCCTACCGTGAGGGTGCTCACGTGGTGAGCTAGCTGTGTTTGTTCGGCGCGCTCGCGGGTGCGCTCGATCATGCGTGGCGACCAGTCGCTCGCCGTGACGTTATAGCCGGCGCGCGCCATGCGCACCGCATCCAAACCCGTGCCGCACCCGAGGTCAATCAGGCAGCTGCCGGGGGCGAAGGTAGCGTCGAGGGTGCGCCACATCGCAGCACGCATGTCTTGTATCGACGCGTTGTTGCCGCGCGCTCCGTCGTAGTCTGGCGCGACGCTGTCAAAGGCGCGCTGCGTTTCGCGCAATCGTGAGAGCGTGCTTGGCGACTCCCGGGGGGAGCTGTGCGGACTGGTCATGAGCCGAGGGAGCGCCTTAACGGTTCGCTCACATATCGTACATTGAGAACTTGCTGATAGGCGGCGCGGTTGCTGGCGCGTCGTCGCGAACCCTCCTGAAAGTCCACCGCGCCGCGGTATTGCCCACAGACGCCCGCTCCAACTTCCGCCGTGGCATTGAGCGGCCGCTGCTTCACACAGGCGCAGTCCGGGCGGTAGCCGAGGCGTCCGCTGGGTCTGGGCTGCCCATGTCTCAGCCGCTCAGCGACGTTGCGCCAGTGCCGCACGCACGTTGTACATGGGCCACGGGCGCGCGGTAGGCGCTGTGAGGAAGCGTAGGATCCTGCGCCGCTGCGACAGCCGAGCCCAATCGCACTCTGCGAGACTCTGCTCGGTTCTGAGGGCCTGCTGCCGATCTGAGCGCACCTGCGCGCTCGGCACGATGCGGCCGAGGATGTAGCTCGCGGCGTCGCCCGGCGAGCGCGCCCAAGCAAGGCCGGGAAACGCATCCACCCACAGGCACGACAGTGAGACATCTGATAGTTTCTGCTCGGCGCTGAAGCGGCGCAAAAGCACGGGACAGAGCTTGCGAAACCGCTCCATGATCTCCGCCGGGGCAACAGAGACGTAGTAACGCGCGGTGAGTGTCAGCGCCGGAAACGCCCACCAAGGTCTCCAGCTGAGCAACTCCTGCCAATCTGTGCAGGTGAGGCATCTGCCGAGCAGCGCGATATCGTGCAGCTGAATAAGGCGTAGCGAGCGATCGACGTAGCTACCGGCGGCGTGCAGCAGCAGATGCGCCATAAGCGCCGACCGCGACCGGTAGCCGTTAAGGCCGGGGCGCGCATCGGCCGCAAACATATGCCGTGAGATTTCAATGAGCCGCACTGGCAGCAATTCGATGATCCGCTCGTGGAGCTCGACCTTCATGTCGTTGTCCGCATGTTCCCCGAACCGTGCGGGTGGCGTGCAATGCTCAGGATCGAAGACGCGGTTCTTAATTGTCCGGAAAGACTCCCGCAAGCCGAGAGACGCCAGAACCTCAGCCGCGCCCGTGACGTGCTCTGCGCCCACTAGCAGATCCACGTCCCCCATAGGCCGCTCGCCGGGCCGGTAGATTCCTGCCTCGTGCAGCGCCGCGCCCTTCAGCGCGAGTGCCGGGATGCCGTCGATGCGCAATTGCGCATCGATCTGGCCGAGCAGCTGCCGGATGCGCAGATGCCGGCGCTCAATGTGCTCGCGCTGGGTGCAGAGAAATTCCTGCCATGTGCCGGGGCCGCGCCAGAGAAGCCTCTGTGCCAGGATCCCGGAGATGCCGTGCATCGCGGCCACGGCGCGAGCAGTGTGCCATTCAAACTCCGACCAGGCGGGGGCCGAAAGTTGCGGCGCCGCCGCTTCGGCCGCCAGCCGCTCCGTCGTGACGCGCAACGCTTCGCTTACTGTGGCTGGCGGCGGAAGCGGCGGCGTGCCTTCGGCGGCATTCATCGTCTAACTTCCGGGAGGCGGGCTCGCTACGCGCATTGCCGCAGGTGCGACCCGGTAAACTCTCTCGCGCGACTGCAACGCCTCCCAGCGTCGCGCCAGCTGACGCTGCGCCTGCTGGTATTGACCCGAGTCGCCGGCTTCATCGAGCTGCTCGATCGAAACTTGCTCGTGCAGCAGATCGCGGATGGCCCGATAGAAATCCGAACGGTAAGTGCCGCGGAACATCATCGCCAGCTCCCCGCTGTCACGCCAATGCGTCTTCTCCGCCGCGAGTTCTCCCTTGACCTGTTCGAAAAAGCGCGTGCCCGGCAGCGGATAGGAGACGCTCACGCCGACGTCATCAGGTCGTGCGGCCGCCAGCAGCTCGCGCGTAGCGAGAATATCGGTGAGCTGCTCGCCGAGATAGCCGAGCTGAATAAAAAAGCCTACCCGTATGGCGTGTGCCTTCAGCCGCGCACGCGCGGTCAGAATTTCCTCGACCGTAGTGCCCTTGCTCATGGCGTCCAAGATTCGCTGGCTGCCGCTTTCGGCACCAATCCAGGCCTCCACGCAGCCTGCTTCACTCAGCGCCTGCGCCATCGGTTCGCTGATCAGATCTGCACGGGTCTGGATCATAAACGGCACTGGCGCGCCGGCGGCGCGCACCGCCTGCGCGAAACGCGCCACCCAGGCAGGGCGGAAGCCAAAAATGTCGTCCGCGAACCAGATGTGGTCCACATTGAACGTGCGCCGTAGGTACAGCAGTTCCGCGGCGACGGACTCCGCGCTGCGTTGCGCGTAGTGGTTGCCCCAGATCGGTTTGGCGCACCAGCTGCAGCGAAACGGACAGCCGCGCGAGGCGGCCATGTTGAGGCTGAAATACCCGTGCGCCTGGCGCCACACGGACCGGTAGCGTTCCGCGTCGATGAGGTCCCACGCTGGCCGCTCGGGGTAGCCCACCAGCTGCGGGGCGATGGCACCGGGGATGCGCTGCAGCTGACCGTTCTGCAGGAACGCCACGCCGCCCACACCGGCGATCAGATCCGCGGTCGCGACTGACACTGAGGCGTTAAGTCGGCTGAGGATCGCCGTGAGCGCGCCCAGACCCTCGCCAAGCAGTGCGACATCCGCCCCGGCGCGCAGGTACGGCTCGGGCGCGTCGGTGGCATCGGAGCCGGCTACGATGACGCGGGCGCCGCGCGCGTGCGCGATCCCGACCATTTCACAGCACGCCTCGCGTACCGCGGCCAGACACATCTTGCTCAGAAAGTTGAAGTTGTCCTCATAGAGGATGACCACCTGCGCCTCGCAGGTGGCGAGGCGCGCAGCGTAGTCGCCCACCCCTTCTGCGAGCATGGCGTCGAACAGTGTCACCGTGTGGCCGCGCTCGCGCACCATGGCCGCCACCTGCAACGTGGCGAGCGGGGGATAGGGTTTGGCGCGCTGAAGCTGCTTGGGGTCGAGCCGCAGGAAGTACGAGTGGCCCACCAGGGTAGAAAGCATGAAGTCTCTCTGTGAAGTCCACGGGGCAACGGCTGCGGGCCCGAGCCGGATCGGCATCCGCCGCTAAACTAAGCGGCGCAGCTACCCTGGCACGAACCCCCGTAAGTACTCGCGATCCGGCGGTCGGTTCAGCGCACGCGCTAGGTTGGGGATGGGGGATTTGCGCTGAGGCCGCCTGCTATTTCACATAAGTCGCTGATAGTAAAGCGGTATTTTTCGATGGTGACGACATCGGCGGGATCACGCGCCGACGAGGTTCGTGTTCCCGTCGGCGCCGCTTGGACCCCTGGGAGGCCGCCCAGGCCGCCGGGGCGCCTGAGTGGCGGCCGCGGGCGGAGCAGGGCGCCTTTGTGAGGCGCCGGGCAGGGCACGCGAGGGCCAGTTGACCGCATCGGCTATAATCTGCACACCCCAACGCGAGGCCGAGGGTGTGGGGCATCCGGCCCGTCCGGAAGCGCACGGCACGGGCGAAAGTGGCGGAACTGGTAGACGCGCTGGGCTTAGGACCCAGTGGGGAAACCCGTGAGAGTTCGAGTCTCTCCTTTCGCACCAGTTCTCCTTAGATTCATTGGTAATGTCGTTAAGCATCGGGTCATGGGGTCCCGAAGCCCTTGAGGGATTGAATTGATGGAAGTCTCCTTGTCTGATACAGGCGGTCTGATGCGACGCTTGGAAGTCGCCGTTCCCGCCACAGAAGTCGCGAAGGAAGTGCAGCAGCGCTTGAAGCGCCTGTCGCGTACCGCGCGCCTGAAGGGCTTCCGTCCCGGCAAAGCACCGCTCGCGGTCATCACCCAGCAGTTTGGCGATCAGGTGCGCGCCGAGGTGCTCAGCGATCTGATGCGCAGCTCCTTCGCCGAGGCGGTGAACCAAGAGAAGCTGCGCCCGGCCAGCGGCCCGCGCATCGAGCCGATTGCCTTAGGTCCGGATACGGATCTTAAGTACGCCGCGCATTTCGAGGTGTTGCCCGAGATCAAGGTCAATGCGCCGGAAAGTATCGCGATCGAGAAGCCGACGGCCATGGTGACCGAAGCCGACGTCGACAGCATGATCGAGAACATGCGCGGGCAGCGCCCGGTGTTCACACCCGTCGAACGTGCGGCACGCGAGGGCGACCGCGTGCTCTTTGACTACCAGGCCCGAATCGGCGGGCGGTTGATCGAGGACGGGGACCTGAAGGATGTGCGGGTCGTGCTCGGCACACGCCAGGCGATGCCGGAGCTCGAAGAGGGCCTCAAGGGCACCAGCGCCCGGGAGGAACGCACGCTGAACGCGGTGTTTCCAGCGAACCACCCGAACAAGCGCCTCGCCGGCCAGGCCGCGGAGCTGCGGCTGACCATTAAGGCGGTCGAGGAACACTCTCTTCCGGCAGTCGACGCAGAATTCTTTCGCGCCTACGGTGTCGAACAGGGCGGACTCGAGGAAATGCGCGGCGAGGTGAAAAAGAGCATGGAACGCGAGTTGGCGGGCGTCATCCGCAACCGCCTGCGCGCACAGGTGCTCGAGGCGCTGTACCGGGACAACCCGGTGGACGTGCCGCGCGCGCTGATCGATGAGCAGGTGCAGGAGCTGCAGCTGGATACGGCGCGGCGCTTAGGGATCCGCGACGCGAGCGCCCTGCCGCCGCGGGAGCGTTTCGAGGAGACGGCCCGGCGGCGCGCCGCGCTCGGCCTTTTGATCTCGCAGATCGTGCAGACTCAGGGCATGAAGGTCGAACGCGAGCGCGTGGTGGAGCGCCTAAGCGAGCTGATCCAGGGCTACCCGGATCCGGAGCAGGCGCGGCGGGCGTACCTGCAGAACCAGGATGCGATGCGACAGATCGAGTCCTCGGCGCTTGAACAGCAGGTGATTGACTGGATCGTGGCGCGCGCGCAGGTGAGCGAGCGGCCGATGACCTTCAAGGAACTCACCGGTTTCGGTGAGCCCGGACACGAACACGAGCACGCGGGGCACGAGCACGAACATGATCATCAGGCCGCGCCCGAAGCGGGGCAGGAACACCACGAACAGGTGAGTGGCACATGAACGAACGTAACTTGAATCTGGTTCCCATCGTCGTCGAGCAGACCGCGCGCGGCGAGCGCGCCTACGACATCTACTCACGCCTGCTCAAGGAGCGCGTGATCTTTATCGTCGGTCCGGTCGATGACTACATGGCCAATATCGTCGTCGCGCAGATGCTGTTCCTCGAGTCGGAGAATCCCGAGAAGGACATCTCGCTCTACATCAACTCCCCCGGCGGAGTGGTGAGCTCGGGCCTGGCGATCTACGACACGATGCAGTTCGTGAAGCCCGACGTGAGCACCATCTGCGTCGGTCAGGCGGCGAGCATGGGCGCGGTGCTGCTGGCTTCCGGTGCCAAGGGCAAACGTTACTGCCTGCCCCACGCGCGCGTGATGATCCACCAGCCCCTGGGAGGCTTCCAGGGACAGGCCGCGGACATGGAGATCCATGCCCGGGAAATGCTCGACACCCGCGACCGGCTGAACAAAATCCTCGCCAAGCACACCGGGCAGAGCGTGGAGCGCATCAAGCACGATACCGACCGGGACCGCTTCATGGATTACACCGAAGCGGTGAAGTACGGGCTGGTCGACGCGGTGCTCGAGCGGCGCGGGGAACTGGCCGCCGTGGCGCCCGTCAAGGCCTGATCTGCGCCCGGAACCTGGGTGCGCCGGCAGCAAATGTCAAAGTGGTGAACCGCGTCATACATCTTGCGCGCCGCCAAGGAGTTAGCGGTGCCGCAGCGCTTTGCTTCAGGTGCGGACACCGTGCTATAAGAAAGTGTCGCAGTGGTTTTGCCACCGCAGGCGACGTGGAGTCTATGAGGGACCTCGATGACTGAAGATTCCCGCAACCGTCACGATGACGGCAAACTCCTGTATTGCTCTTTCTGCGGGAAGAGTCAGCACGAAGTCCGCAAGCTGATCGCCGGCCCCTCCGTGTTCGTCTGCGACGAATGCGTCGAGCTGTGCAACGACATCATCCGCGAGGAGCTTGAGGATCGCGCCGAGCGCGCGCGCGACAAGCTTCCCAAGCCCCACGAGATCAAAAAAGTGCTGGACGAGTACGTCATCGGCCAGGAGCGCGCCAAGAAGGTGCTCTCGGTCGCGGTGTACAACCATTACAAGCGCCTGCAGACGCGCACCGGCAGTGCGCGTGCCAAGGACGAAGTCGAGATCGCCAAGAGCAATATCCTCCTAATCGGTCCGACCGGCTGCGGCAAGACGCTGCTCGCGGAGACGCTCGCGCGGCTCCTGAACGTGCCATTCACGATCGCCGATGCCACGACGCTCACCGAAGCCGGCTACGTCGGCGAGGACGTCGAGAACATCATCCAGAAGCTCTTGCAGAAGTGCGACTACGACGTCGAGAAGGCGCAGACGGGCATCGTGTACATCGATGAGATCGACAAGATCTCACGCAAGTCCGACAACCCCTCGATCACGCGCGACGTCTCGGGTGAGGGCGTACAGCAGGCGCTGCTGAAGCTCATCGAGGGCACGATCGCCTCGGTGCCGCCGCAGGGCGGGCGCAAGCACCCGCAGCAGGAGTTCCTGCAGGTCGACACGAGCAACATCCTCTTCATCTGCGGGGGCGCGTTCGCGGGCCTGGAGAAGATCATCTTGAACCGCACCCAGAAGAGCGGCATCGGCTTTACCTCTGAGGTGCGCGACATCAATACCCGTCCGCATGGCAGCGACCTGTTCCACGACGCCGAGCCCGAGGACCTGATCAAGTACGGCCTGATCCCGGAGTTCGTCGGCCGCCTGCCCGTGGTCGCCACGCTCGATGAGCTCGATGAGGGCGCGCTGATCTCCATCCTCACCGAGCCGAAGAACGCGCTCACCAAGCAGTACCGGCGCCTGTTCGAGATGGAAGGCGCGGAGCTGGAGTTTCGCGATGAGGCCCTGCGCGCCGTCGCGCGGCGCGCCATGCAGCGCAAGACCGGTGCCCGTGGCCTGCGCACCATCCTTGAGACGGTGCTCCTGGACACCATGTATGAGCTGCCCTCGATGCGCAACGTCGCGCGGATCGTCATCGACGAGACCGTGATCGACGGGCAGACCAAGCCCTACGTGGTGTACGGCACCGAAGAGACCGAGCCGCGGCGCGCCTCAGGTTCCACCCATCACTGAAGCTGGCGGCCGCGCTGCCGGCATACGGAACGCGCTAGTCGTGAGGCGCGTCACTCTTGAAACGCGCGGTTCGCGCCTCAATTCCCGCTACACTAGCGCCATAAGCGCCAGCCGGTCGTGGTCTGACAGACGCCGCCACCGGCTCCCCATGGGTCCATCGAGGGCTTGAGCGTGTCCGAACCGACCACTTTGCCGACTCCCTTGCCTGCGCTAACTGCAGAACGTCCCCGTCTTGCCCCTGCGTGATGTGGTCGTGTACCCGCACATGGTGCTGCCGCTGTTCGTCGGCCGTGAGAAATCCATCCAGGCGCTCGATGTCGCCATGCGCACCGACAAGCGCATCATGCTGGTCGCGCAGAAGCAGGCCGACGTGGATGATCCGAAGGCGGACGACCTGTACCGCATCGCCACCGTCGCAACCGTACTGCAGCTGCTGAAGCTTCCCGACGGCACCGTCAAGGTGCTGGTGGAGGGCGTCGATCGCGCGCGCATCGAGAAGCTGCACGCCGGGGATTACTACTCCGCGGACGCGACACTGCTGCCGGATGCCGAGGCCTACGACGAGAAGGAAATGGACGTGCTGGCGCGCTCGGTCATTTCCCAGTTCGAGCAGTACGTGAAGCTCAACAAGAAGGTGCCGCCGGAGGTGCTGACCGCGCTCGCCGGCATCGAGCAGGCCGGGCGCCTCGCCGATACGGTGGCGGCGCACATGTCCCTAAAGCTCGCCGAAAAGCAGAAGGTGCTCGAGATCCTCGACGTCAAGAAGCGTCTCGAACACATCCTCGTCGCCATCGAGAGCGAGATGGACGTGCTGCAGATCGAGAAGCGCATCCGCGGCCGCGTCAAGGCGCAGATGGAGAAGAGCCAGCGCGAGTACTACCTGAATGAGCAGATGAAGGCTATTCAGAAGGAACTCGGCGAGATGGACGAGGGCGGCAACGAGATCAACGAGCTCGAGCAGAAGATCGCCAAGGCCGGCATGCCCAAAGAGGCGCGCGAGAAGGCGAGCGGTGAGCTCAACAAGCTGAAGATGATGTCACCGATGTCCGCCGAGGCGACGGTGGTGCGCAACTACATCGACTGGCTGGTCAAGGTGCCGTGGAAGAAGCGCACCAAGATCATCAAGGACATTGCGCGCGCCCAGAAGGTGCTGGACGAGGATCACTATGGCCTGGAAAAGGTCAAAGAGCGCATCGTCGAGTATCTCGCCGTGCAGCAGCGCGTCGACAAGCTGCGCGGCCCGATCCTGTGCCTGGTCGGCCCCCCGGGCGTGGGCAAGACCTCCTTGGGTCAGAGCATCGCGCGCTCGACCAACCGCAAATTCGTGCGCATGTCCTTAGGCGGCGTGCGCGATGAGGCCGAGATCCGCGGCCATCGGCGCACCTACATCGGCTCGATGCCCGGCAAGATCGTGCAGAACATGTCCAAGGCGGGCGTGCACAACCCGCTGTTCCTGCTCGACGAGGTCGACAAGATGTCGATGGACTTCCGCGGCGATCCGTCCTCGGCGCTGCTGGAGGTGCTCGATCCGGAGCAGAACTCGACCTTCAACGACCATTATCTCGAGGTGGATCTGGATCTGTCCGAGGTGATGTTCGTGTGCACGGCGAACAGCCTCAACATTCCGGCGCCGCTCCTGGATCGCATGGAAGTCATCCGTCTGCCCGGATACACCGAAGACGAGAAGATGAACATCGCACGGCGCTACCTCGTGCCCAAGCAGATGAAGAACAACGGCCTTAAGCCCGATGAGCTTAAGGTCTCGGACGCGGCCCTCATGGACATCGTGCGCTACTACACGCGCGAGGCGGGCGTGCGTAACCTTGAGCGCGAGATCGCTAAGATCTCGCGCAAGGCCGTGAAGCAGATGCTGCTGCACAAGAAGGAGCAGAAGTCCGTCGCGGTCTCGCCGCGCAATCTCGACAAGTTCCTGGGCGTGCGTCGCTTCCGCTACGGCAAGGCGGAGGACATGAACCGCGTCGGGCAGGTGACCGGACTTGCCTGGACCGAGGTGGGCGGTGAGCTTCTGACCATCGAGGCTGCGGTAGTCTCGGGTAAGGGAAAACTGCAGCACACCGGCCAGCTCGGCGAGGTGATGCAGGAATCCATCCAGGCGGCGATGACCGTCGTGCGCAGCCGCGCGCAGGTGTTGGGTCTTGAGCCGGAGTTTTACCAGAAGCACGATGTGCATCTGCACATCCCGGAGGGCGCCACGCCGAAGGACGGTCCAAGTGCCGGCATCGGCATGTGCACGGCGCTGGTTTCGGCGCTCACGCGCATTCCGGTGCGTTCGGATGTGGCGATGACCGGGGAGATTACGCTGCGTGGTGAGGTGCTGCCGATCGGTGGGCTCAAGGAGAAGCTGCTGGCGGCGCACCGCGGCGGCATCAAGACCGTGCTGATCCCGGATGAGAACCAGAAGGACCTGGTCGAAATCCCGGACAACATCAAGGGCAACCTTGAGATCAAGCCCGTGAAGTGGATCGACGAGGTGCTGGCAGTTGCCCTGACGCAGCAGCCGATGCCGCATCAAAGCGCGGACGTACCTGTGGCAGCGGCAGTCGCCGCCGCCGCAGTCGCCACCGAGGACAAGCCCGCCCGACGCGGCGTGCGCCGTCTCAAGCAGGACGTGCCGCCGGCGCATTAGAATAGCCCGGACGCGAACACACCTCCGGGTCGTCGGGTGCTTAGCTCAGCTGGTAGAGCGTCGCCCTTACAAGGCGAATGTCGGCGGTTCGATCCCGTCAGCACCCACCACAATCGTAACACCGAGGCCAACGGGCTCGGTTCCTTTAATAACCCTGACATAACGTCAACTGCGCTCGCTGCGGTGCGTTTGTTCGTTCGCCGCGCGATAATCGTTAAAAGTGTTCGCGGACTGAAGGCGGAGCGATCCAGATGGGAGCGATACGGGGCACGGTCCGCGTCTTGGGCGCAAGTCTTCTTCTGATCCTTGCCGCCTGCGGGGGCGGCGGGGGCGGGAGTAGCTCAGGGGGTGGTGGCGGCGGTGGTGGGAACACCGCAACCGCACCCACAATAACCCGGCAACCCATGTCGCAGAGCGCTCCTGCAGGCGGCACGGCGACATTCACCGTCGCGGCAACTGGCAACGGAACGCTGACCTACCAGTGGTCGTTTTGCATCGCTGGCCAGGGGAACCCTTACTGCGCTGGCGTCCCCCCTGGTGCAACCGCAGCGACAATTTCGGTGACTGCAGATTCAGGCACCCAGGGAACGTACTCCTGCGTTGTCACGAACACCCTGAACGGCACTACGGCCACGACGACTTCGCAGGGCGGCAAACTGAGTGTCGTTGAACCGACAATTACCGCAGCCATCACCGCCATTAACGCAGTCCTGCCCAACACGGCGGGACTGACGGCGTCGGTCGCCGCGCAGTCCGGGGTGACTTACACCTGGTCGGTCTCCAACGGCACCATCACCGCCGGGCAGGGAAGCGCTCAGATTACCTACACGTCCGGCAGCCTCGGACCGCTGCAGATCACGGCTACCGTCTCCGGCCCGACCGCCGGCACCGTGGTAGGAGTCCAGAACGTCGTCGTCGTAGCGGCGCTGCCGGTCGTCAGCATTTTCGCGCAGTCGAGCGTGCTGCCTGGCGCCGCGGGCGTCCTGGCCTCCACGCCTGCCGCACCCGGCGGGATCTACGGCTGGACTTTGCAGAATGGCACCGATTCCGCCTCTATCGTCGGATCACCGACGCTGAATACGCTCACCTACAACGTGGGCACCACACCCGGCTCCTACCAGATCTCCGTCGACGTCTCCGATGCGGCGGGCAACAACGGATCCGCCTCCCAGACCCTCGCCGTCGTCCAAGGCACGTTCCTCAAGGACGTGGGCGACATGGCCCAGCGCTCGCTGCATACGGCGACGCGGCTCGACGATGGTCGTGTACTGGTCGCGGGCGGTGATGCGGGGCTACCGGACTTCAGCGGTACGAGTTATCTGCCGGCGGTCGGCGCCGACAGCCAAATCGTTGCCACCGCCGAGCTCTTCGATCCTGCGACCACGACCTGGGCGTTCGTCGGGTCACTCACCACCGCGCGCGCCCAGCACAGGGCGATTCGCCTGGACGACGGCCGGGTCCTGGTGGCGGGCGGCGTTGATGCCACGGGGACCGCACTGGCCTCGACCGAGATCTACAACCCGACGACGCAGAGCTGGTCTGCAGGGCCCCCGATGTCCACGGCGCGCGAGCTGCCGGATGTGACGCCCCTCGCGGATGGACGGGTGTTGGTTTCGGGCGGTGCCAATGCGACCGGTGTGCTCGGAACCGCCGAGATCTATGATCCGGTTGCGAACACCTGGAGCAGCGCAGGGGCGATGATGAGTCCGCGCGTGCTGCACTCCGCGACCCTGCTCGCCAATGGACAGGTGCTGGTCGTGGCCGGGTTGCCTGCACTGGGTGCCCTAGCACAGACCCCGAGCACGGAGCTCTATAACCCAACTACGAACAGCTGGAGCACGGCAGCGTCCCTGCCGCAGGCGCCGCCCTACAGCTTTCCCGAAGGTGCGGCTCTGCTGCCCTCGGGGCAGGTGCTGGAGCTCGGTGTCAACGCACAAATCTACACCCCCGCGACTAACAGCTGGCAGCCTTCGATCCCGCCAGCGGCCCTCAATGTGCAGTTCCCGCCGGTGGCTTTGGATGCAACGACCGCGATCGTGCTGCCCAACGGCCGAGTTCTCGCCGCGGGCAGCTGGTATCTCGCGGGGTTGGCAGCAGCGGTGTACGACCCCATCATGCAGTCGTGGGAGTCCATCCCGACGCCACCGGCGCTCTCAGCGCCCTCCGGCGGCAATCCGCTGGCGCTCCTCAGCGGTTTCTATGGCACGGTCACCGCGCTGCAGGATGGTCGCGTTCTCGCCGACGGCGGGGCCGCCGGATTTCCGGCATTGAGCGCCAACTCCGTCTCCATCACCGCCCTCTACGACCCGACCCACAACAGCTGGTCGGTGAGCGGCTCACAGGCTCACGCGGGCTACTACGCCGCGAGCGACGTGCTCGCAAACGGGCAGGTTCTGGTCACGGGCGGCAGCGTGCTGCGCGCGGACGAAGTGCTTACGGCGCTCACCACGGCCGATCTGTTCAATCCGTCCACCAACGTCTGGACCGCGGCGGCCCCGATGTCAACGACACGACAGCAGCACACAGCGACCGCGCTGCCGAGCGGCGCTTTGCTGGTCACGGGCGGTAATTACGGCAGCGATTACGCGGGGCTTGCGAACGATGTCTTCAATACCGCCGAGCTTTACGATCCGACGAGCAACGCCTGGAGTTCGGCCGGGACCATGAGCAGTCCGCGCTACGAACACACCGCTTCGCTCCTGGCTAACGGCATGGTGTTGGTGGCAGGCGGAAACAATCTGGTCCGCACCTGCAGCTGTACGACCTTCGTCAGTTCGGCGGATCTGTACAATCCGGCCACCAACAGCTTCACGCCGACCGGGGCGTTGGTCACCGCCCGCTATGCGCACACCGCCACGGTGCTCGCTAACGGGATGGTGCTGGTCGCGGGTGGCTTTGGTGGAGCGACCAGCACACTGCAGAGCGGCGGTGCAGCACTGACGAGTGCCGAGCTCTACAACCCAACAAGCGGTACCTGGACGGCTACCGGGAGCATGACGACGGCCCGGATGAACCACACGGCGACGCTGCTGGCCTCCGGAGAAGTGCTGGTTGCCGGCGGCTACACTGGCACGGCGACGACGGCGACGGCGGAAATCTACAATCCTGTGAGCGGTACCTGGGGGCCGTTGCGTCCATGTCCACGCCGCGGCAGTCGCAGCGGGCCATCGTGCTGGGGAACGGCACGGTCCTGCTCATCGGTGGCCTGAACGATACGAGCAGCGCCTTGCTGGGCATTGGTTCTGCCGAGGCGTATGACCCCAGCGGCAACACTTGGACGCTCAGCGGCGGCATGGTCACTTTGCGCCAGTTCTTCGTCCTCAACGCGCTTGGTGACGGACGCATCATGCTCGACGGTGGGCAGCCGAATGCGAGCGGGTTACCGGAGTTCTACGAGTAACGGAGCACCGCGGAGCGGCCAGGTCGCCCAAGCGCAGCGCCTGTCGTGCGCCGGGCGCTCACGTCCACGGGGCCGCTCGTTGTGGCCGTGACGCCCGCGGGTCCGATCTGCCTCGCCTCCAACGACACGCACTGAGAGAGTTCGCCAAGGTTACGCCCGCACAATCCGTCACCTCTTAAAGGATATGCCCATGCCGGTGCCCGTATACCAGTGTTCAAGTGGCTTATCTTGAAAGAAAACAAAGTGCCGATCTTGGGCTAACGAGAACTCGAGTAGCTTGTCTGAAGCGTGAGCATTATCGCCAACAATGATCGCACGCTCGGACAACTTATTCGCCATCGCGCGATATTCCAGAGCCTCGTATTCGGCTGAATGATCACTGTCATTGATATACAGATCAACGACGCCCGCAAAGCTTTTTATCGACTCGATCGCATCTCCATACAAAATGCTGCCGTACCGAGCATAGTCACCCGAGAGCAAGAATCCCGCCTTAGGATTTATATCGAGTCCGTAGTAATGCCCTGCGTGACCTTCCTGTGTGTTCTTCTTGAGTGCTGCGGCCAAGACACATGAACCCAAACCCTTATCCACGCCGGTTTCGATAATAATTTTTGGTTTTTTCGCTCTTGCAATTGCGTACCAAGCAATTCGCCTGCCCAAACGAACTTCCTTATCAGCCGTGAAAGCCCACTCGCTCTTGGCGGTCGCGTCCGCAACGTGCTTTTCTAGTTCAACGTTTTCTTGTATTTCCCTGAAGAGATCTAATACTTCACTGAAGGGTAGACTGAGTATGTCGGCGATCATGGATGCCAGATAGCGCTGATTCTTCTCCTCCAGGTCATAGGTAAAGTTGGAGGTTTCCTTCGATTCGATCAGCCACTTGAAAAAGTTAGGCAACGGTCTGCAAAAATACCCCAAGGCCATCCTGGTTCTGTAAGCGAATAGCACCAGCGGGCCGATCAAGGGCGTTCTGGCTATTGCGTTCGATAGTCTATTCATTCCTATTTAAGCCCCCTGGCGATGGTGCAACGGATCCTTCGCACTTTCTGGCTCGAGTCGGTGGCTTCCCGACCTGCCTCTCACGTCGGCCTCATTTCGCAAGAGTGGATAATAGACTCTCCCGGGTCGGGGTTTATCGAGTCACCGTGGCCTGATCCGGCATCATTTGTCAGACTAGCTGCACATGACGGCACAACCGCCCAAGGCATTTGTCTCCTGGAGTTCCGGCAAGGACAGCGCGTTTGCGCTTTATGAGGCGCAGCGCTGCGGCCTTGCCGAGGTGGTTGGTGTCTTGACCACCGTCAACGAGGCGTACGGGCGGGTGGCGATGCACGGGGTGCGCGACAGCGTGCTGGAGCAGCAAATCGCCGCGCTGCGACTGCCGGCTCTCAAGGTGATGCTGCCGAATCCGTGTTCCAACGAGACCTATCAGGAGCGCATGGCGCAGGCGTGTGCGCGCCTCAAGGAGCAGGGCGTCAGACACATCGTGTTCGGCGATCTGTTCTTGGAGGACATTCGCGCCTACCGCGAACTGCAGCTGGCGGCGGCGGGCATGACGGGCATCTTTCCGCTCTGGCGGCGCGAGACCGCCGTCCTGGCGCGCGAGATGATCGCAAGCGGCATGGTGGCGCACCTGGTGTGCGTCGATCCTCGCCGCCTGGGCCGCGAGTTCGCCGGCCGGCGCTTTGACACGCGGCTCCTGGAGGAGCTTCCGGCGCAGGTGGATCCCTGTGGCGAGAACGGCGAGTTCCACACGCTGGTATCCGCAGGACCAATGTTCGCTGCACCGATCGAGGTGCGCGTGGGCGAGATCGTCGAGCGCGAGGGCTTCGTGTTCGCCGACATCCTCGCCGCGGGCGCCACCTAGAAGTGCAGGGTGAGCGTATCGTAGAGTGTGCGCCTCGGGCCGTACGCGGACTGGAAGATACCGATGCCTTCGGCCGGGCGGATGAGGTTGATGCGGTCAAGTACGTTCAGAACGGCAAGGCGGTTGGTCAGCTCGCCTAGTCCGGGTACGCGAAACGAGCGCTGGGCGCTGAAGTTGAGTTGCACGACCTGCGGCAGCTTCTCGAGGTCCGCGAAGCCGGCGCGCAATCCACTGCTGTAAACCCCGTCAGCGCTGATCATATACGACGCGATCGTCCAGCTCGCGCCGGCGGAGGCGCCGTACAGCGGCTGGTGATCGAGCACGATCGCGTGGCTGTCAATGTAGGCGAGCTCCTGAGCCGGAAAGTTGAACTGTCCGGTTACCACGCCCTGCTGCCAATTTCTGCCGGTGGTGAAATTGGCGTAGGCCGATAACGCATCGGTCTGATAGCGCGCGGCGAGCTCGCCGCCCCACACATGCCCTTGGTTGTAGTTGAACGGGGCAAAGATCGGCACGACTCCGAACTGCCCGGTATCCAGGTAGTGCGTGGTCCAGCGGTAAAACGCGTCGGCTGAGACGGAGACGCTGTGGGCGAGCTGATGCACGACGCCGCTGTCGAACTCGCGGTCGTCCTCCGGCACGGGTGTCGGGATACCCGGCGGTCCGGCCGCGGTGGTGCCGGCGAAGGCGGCCTGGGCGGTCGGGGAAATGCCCAGGAGCGAGGGTACCTGGAAGTAGCGCGCGAAGCCGGTGTGCAAGGTCGTGGCGCTGTCGGTGCGGTACACCAAGGCGATGCTCGGGTCCAGTTGATGACCGGACGAGAAGCCACTTAGCGTATCCCAGCGGATGCCCAGCGAAGCGCTCAGCCGCCCGGTCATGCGCCACAGATCGCTGACGTAGGCGCCGCCGATCCAGTTGTTGGCATCCGCGTTGTTGATAACCGTGAGCGGCACATCACTGAGCTGTTCGCCGGCGTCATTGGCGGGAAAGACCCGCGATGAGTCGTTGGCGCTGACGCGATATTGACCGGCATAGAATCCGCTGCCGAGCGTGTGCGGCCCGAGCTCGAAGCTCAGGTCCCCTTGGAGGGTGTAGTCGTGATCGTCGTGGCTCGCGGTCGAGGCGACTCCCTGGTAGATGAGTTCCCCAACCGGATCGGGGTCAAAGCGCTGCGTGATCGCATGCTGGCTGTATGCGATCTGATAGGAGACGCTGTTAGTCAGCGAGCCGCTCAGCGACACAACGGCGAGCAGATCGCTGAAGTTGAGGCACGAATTGATGTCCCCGGAGGAGGGCGGGACCGGTACGCCCTCGAGGGCATACTCCGGCGCGAGGCCCGCAACGTTCGGCAGCTGATTGCTGCTGCGCGCGGCTGACACGAGCAGGCTGAGCGTGTCTGCCGGGCTTACGGGATAGGCGAAGAAGCCGAACAGCTGTCCTTGTTTGGTGAAGTCGTGCAGCGGCGTCGGTCCGGGGGTCGCGGAACTGAAGGCGGTGTTGCTTTGCTGGTAGAGGCCGCTCACGTAACTGCTGAACCCACCCTCACAGCCGGCATATTCAAAGCTCGGCTCAACGGTATCGCGCTGTCCGCCACGCACGCTCACATCGGCGAGCGCGGGCTGTGAGCAGCCGTCCTTGGTCTGGATGTTCACGACCCCGCCGGTGGCGTAGCTGTAACGCGAGGGCAGCACACCATCGAGCAGATCCAGGCGCTGAATGAACATCGGATTGAGCATCGATATGAACGGCGGATTGGTGTTGATATCGAGCGGGATCAGCACGCCGTTGATCTGGTACTGAAACTGTGGCCCTTCGGTATTGCGGATGTGGATCTGCTGGTTCTGATCGATGGCGACGCCGGGCATTTGCGCGAGCACATCCGTCAGGGGTGCGGTCTTGCCCTTGGGGCCCGCGGCAATATCCGCCGCGCTCGTGGCGTATTCGTTAGCGCCCGTCGGAGAGACCGCCGGGCCGGCGGTCGCGCTGGCCTCGACCACCACGGTGCTCAGACCGTTGTCGGCCGCCGCAGCTTCTGCGCGCGCGTTCTGGGCCGTGAAAGTGGCGATGCACCCGGCCGCCAGCGCCGCGGCCGTCGCCACGCCCGTGCGCGGGCCGTGGGAATTTGCGCGCGTCATAACGTAATACGGAATGAGAATGATTCGCATTCCTATCATAGGGAGCACGAGTGGCCGTCGTCAATGCGCGAGGCCGTTCAGGACTGTCCGCGGGTCGGGCGGGCTACCGCGAGCGGCGCAGGACTACGCTGCGCAAAATCCGGATCGGTGTCAGCCGAACTGTGCGGCGAGCATGGAGATCGATCCGCCCTCGATCCCCTCGACCGGAAGGCTCACCGGCTCCTCGGGCACACTCGCGCCCATTACGTAAAGCAGCGGCAGATAGTGCTCAGGGGTAGGCACGGAGAGATGAGCGTCCTGGCCGAGTGCCTCGTACTCGACGAGTGCGGCGCGGTGCGCCGAGGGCAGCCGCTCGCGCACGAGCGTTGCAAAGCGCACCGCCCACGCGTACGGGGGCTGTTCGCGCTCTCCCCAGGCGTACAGCGCGAGGTTGTGCACCACGTTGCCGCTGCCAAATACCAGCACGCCCTCATCGCGCAACGGGCGCAGACGCGCACCGAGCTTGTAGTGAAACTGCGGCGACTGACGCGTATCGATGCTCAGCTGCACCACCGGCACATCCGCCTGCGGATACATGTGGCGCAGCACCGACCAGGTGCCATGATCGAGGCCCCACGACTGATCCAGGTCGACCGAGAGGGGCGCCAGCAGCCGCTGCACCCGCCGCGCCAGCGCGGCGTCCCCCGGAGCAGGGTAGCTGACGGCGTGGAGGTCACGTGGAAAGCCACCGAAGTCGTGGATGGTGCGCGGCTGCGGCATCGCGGTCACGGCAAGTGCGGGCACGTACCAGTGCGCCGAAACCGACAACACGGCACGCGGGCGGGGCAGTTGCGTGCCAAGCTGGCTCCAGGCGCGCGACCATGCGTTCACCCGAATGGCATTCATCGGATTGCCGTGACCGACGAACAGCGCCGGTAACGTTGCGCTCATGTGGCCGGGTTCTGTGCGAGCAGCTGCACGGCCTTCTGCGACAGCCGTGCGCGCACCGCGGAGCGCTCGCTCGCCCGCGTGACGTAGCGCGCGGCAATCTCCACGCCCCCCGCGACCGGGCGTACCGCGATGACCGGCTCCGTGGAGACCGAGGCGCCGCGTTGCCCACGCGAGGCACGCTGCCATTCCTGCTCCGCCAGGTGCGCACCCTCAGCGGTGGCCGCCACAACCTCCTGTTGGATCGCATCCTCAACGGCGCGCGCGTCGCGCCCGAAGGGCACCGTCACCGTGAGTTCATCCCACAGCCACTGCCCCGAGGTTGAGAAGTTGAAGTAGTGACGCTCGATGGCGTAGCTGTTGGTGAAGGTGACGCGCCGTCCGGTCGGGTGCCCGGCATCGGCCCAGTTGCCAGTCTCGAGCAGTACCGTATGGAACATGCTCAGTTCGACCACCTCGCCGCTCACGCCGTTGATCTCGACCCAGTCCCCCACGCGGATGCCGTTCTTGCCCATCAGCACGAACCAGCCGATGAAGGCGACGATGAAATCCTTCAGCGCCACCGTAAGGCCCGCGCCGGCGAGCCCGAGCATGGTGCCGATCTGCCCCGGCAGTCCCACGAGCATGAAGAGGATCAGCAGCACGGCGACCACCTGCAGCGCCACGCCGATGACGCTGCGCAGGGTGGCGAGCTGGCGTCGATCGACGCGCGCACGCCCCAAGAGGCGATTGAGCCAGCCGTCCGCGAAGAGCAGCAGCAGTAGCGCCATGAGCACCACGGCGGCACCGGTCAGCCACTCGCGCAAGACCGCGCGCTGCTGATTCGCCACCACACCGTCCCACTTAGCGTAGATATCCGCCAGCTTCTGGCGCGCGCTGACACGCTGATCGCGCACCATCAGACGGCGCTGGTCGATGGCGACCTGGCGCGTGAGGCTGAGCAGGGTGTCGGCGGCGGGCGCCGCGGCCGGCGCTGGGCTGCCGGCGGACTGAACGGCGCCGGGTGGTTTGGCGGGCAGCACGGCGGCCGCAGCCGGGCGTGCCGCGGACGCTCCCGGGGCGGGGAGCGCGGTGCGGTGTGCGCTCTTGCTGTTGAAATCCGAGAGCCGCTGTTGGAGGCTCGCGAGGTCGTCGCTGATCCGCTGCCGCTGCGCGGCGAGCTTGGCGGCGCTCGTGGCAGCGTCGTGACGCGCATCTTTCAGCGCCGCGCGCTTCGTATGCAGAGCCAGCCAGTCGCGCAGCTGCGCCACCATACCGTGCAACGATGATAGTGAGGCCGCTGGCGCTGCCGACGCCGGTGCGGGCGTGTTGCGCTCGGCCGCGGTGTGTTCCTCCTGCGCTTTCTGAATGCGCTGATGGACATTACCGCCCGCGGCCATGAGATCGTCGTTGGCCTCCTCGATCTCGTCCTTTTCAAGCTCGATCTGCGAGCCGACGAGGTCCAGCTGGTCCTGGAGGTCGGGTTTCTCGGCTTCGGAGGCCGCCCCCATCTTCTTCGCCAGGCCGTCGAGCACCTCCGTATCGCTCGCCAGGCGTTTCTGAGCGGCGTTCAGTCGCTCCTGAATCTTCAGTGCCTCGGGACTTAACTGCGGCGGATGTGCCTCGATGCCGTGCAGCGCGCCCATGAAGGCCAGATCGAGCTCGTGATTGGCCGTCTGGACGGCGGATTCAGCGAGCGGCTGTTCCTCGGGCGTGTTCGCCAGGCGCGCCAGGCGCTGCGCGGTGAGGAGCGTGCTCTCATCGATCACCGGAACCGGACTGTTGGCCGACGCGACAGTGGGCGAGGGAGCTGCCGGTTCGCGGATGCTCCACAGGCCGTAAAACGCAGCCGCGAGGAGCAGCGTCAACACCGTTGCGGTGATTTTCTGCAGGGCACTCATGGCCCTATGATGCCACGGGCGCGCCTCGAGGCGACGCCGGCGGCGGCGCGGCGCTAGCTGGCGACGGCAACCTCGGCAGTGTGCGCGATGTCGAAACCCTCTTCACCCCAGCCGCTCATGCCGCCGAGCATGATCTTGACCGGCCGCCCGAGCCGCGCCAGACGGATCGCCCCGCGCTGCGCGCCGTTGCAGTGCGGGCCGGCGCAGTAGAGGACGAACAGCGTGCCAGCCGCGTAGCCGGCGAGGCGCGAAGCGATGAGCTTCGCATGCGGAATGTTGCAGGCACCCGGCACGTGGCCACGCGCGAAGAGCTGCGGGCTACGCACGTCGATGAGCACGAAATCCGCCCCCTGGGCGAGCGCGTGATGCACGTCGGAGCAGTCGGTCTCAAAGCGCAGCGAGCTCTCGAAGTGGGCGAGGGCGCTGGCGCTATCGGCTGCGGGCACCTGGGTGACGGCGTTGGGCATGGCGAGTTTCCTGTGTGGCGATCGAATGGCGTCATTGTCGGGCTTGAGGGTCTGCGCGCCCAGTGGCCTAAATGCCTATATCCGTTAATATCACGCCATGAGGCACAAGGTGGTGGCGCTGGCTTACGATCAGCTGTGTACCTTCGAATTCGGCTGCACGGTGGAGCTGTTCGCACTGCCGCGGCCGGAACTGTCGGTGCCGTGGTATGACTTTGCCGTCTGTGCCGCCGAGCGCGGCCCGCTGCGCGCGG
The DNA here is from genome assembly GCA_963850955.1 of uncultured Pseudomonadota bacterium. Lineage (GTDB taxonomy): Bacteria > Pseudomonadota > Gammaproteobacteria > Steroidobacterales > Steroidobacteraceae > 13-2-20CM-66-19. The sequence goes on along the minus strand of CAWKMW010000002.1, from coordinate 809,289 downwards.
CGGGAGGGCTGCAGGTGCGTGTGCCGCACGGCCTGCAGCTGCTCGACCGCGCCGATACGATCGTGATTCCGGGCTGGCGCGCCATCGAGGAACCCCCGCCGGCGATGCTCATTACGAAGTTGCGCGCCGCCCACGCCCGCGGCGCGCGCCTGTGTTCGATCTGCTCGGGTGTCTTCGTGCTGGCCGCGGCTGGCGTCCTCGACGGGCGGCGCGCGACCACGCACTGGCGATACGTCGAGCGCCTACGGGCGCGCTATCCGCAGGTCAAGGTCGAAGCGAACGCGCTGTACGTCGATGAGGGGTCGCTGCTCACCTCGGCCGGATCGGCCGCGGGACTGGACATGCTGCTGCACCTGGTGCGTCGCGACTACGGCCCGAAGGTCGCCAACCAAGTGGCACAGCGGCTCGTGATCGCCCCACACCGCGAAGGCGGACAGGCGCAGTTTGTGCCGCGGCCCGTGGCGCCCGACGAGCGCGGCCGTCTGGCACGGCTGCTTGACTTCATCCGCGCGCATCTGGCCGAGGCGCACACGTTGCGTTCGCTTGCCGCGCGCGCCGCGATGAGCACGCGCACGCTACAACGCGAGTTCGTGCAGGCGACGGGGCAGGCCCCCTACGAGTGGATCGTGAGCGAGCGCATCGAGCGGGCCAAGGAGTTGCTCGAGAGCACGCGCCTCAGCGCGCAGGCGGTGGCCGCACGCGTCGGGATGGGCAGCGCCGAATCCTTGCGCCATCACTTCCGGCGGCGCCTCGGCACCACCCCGGCACGCTACCGGCGGCGCTTCTCACGCCGCCGCTGATGCGCGTGCGGCTTAGGCTGCCGGCCCGCGGGTCAAAACGCGTAATACGGACCCGTACCGCCGGGGGTCGACTGGCCCTCGATGGCGGTGAACACATTTTGCCCGAAGAAAAACGGCATCCCCAGATCGAACTGGATCTGGATGTCGTTGCCCGGCAGAGCACCGATCGGTCCGCTCAGGCCCGGCATGACGGTTGCTGACGGATTGGCGTTGAAGACACTGTCGGCATTCACGACTGTAAAGTCTGCGGTCGCCATGGTGTTGTCGGTACCCGTCAACGTTGCCGTCAGGTTCAGCGTCGAGGTCGGGCAGTAGAAGTTGGCATTGTCCGTGCAGGTCGGAATGCTGCTGTCGGTGAAAAAGTTGGCGTTTGAGCCGCTGTCGAGCGCGGCGTTCAGATTGGTCGTGCCGTTGTAGCTGGCCAGAATGAAGCCGTCGGAATCGTCCGCCAGCAGCACCGTGGCGCTGCCGAGGCCGTTGTTGGTCTCGGTTCCGATGCCGAACACCAGCACGGCCTTATTATCCGGATTAGTGGCGCCCCCGCTCGCGATGGCGGGAATCTCGACGATCACCCCGTTATTGTCACTCGCGAAGAAGCTCACCGGATTCCCCACCTGCTCGGTTGTGCTGGCGGTAGCGTCCGCGCAGGTCGCAGGCGTGGGACAAGTGTAGTAGGTACCCGGAATGGGCGGCGCCTGCGTGCAGGCGGTGCCGCAGTCCTGCAGGAACGGACCCACCCCGAGAATGCCGTTGGCGCCGAACGACACGACGGTATTCTCGGCCGTGCCCGGGCAATCCGCAGGCACGGTCCAGCCGCTCGCGCCAATCACCTGCACGTTAATGCCGGAGACCGTCTTCGCGGAGGTGGGCAGCGTCATGTCCGCCACCGCCACCGGGCCGAAGGAGGAGCCATCGGCAAACTGCAGGCACTCGGCAATCGGCAGTCCGCCGGTGCTCATTTCGGAGGGCAGAGTGAGCGTAAACGGTGAGTCTGCCGAGGCGAGTACACGCAGTCCCGAGGAGCCGGTATCCACCTCGATGTGATCGATCGTCTGGCAGGCGCCCCCGTTCGGGATGCAGATCGTGACCGAGACAAAGGCCGTGTTCACCGCGGCTTCGTGCGCGGTTGCCAGAACGGCGGGACCTGCGTCCATGACGAGGTTCTCGACATTCGGCGGCCCGGCTACCGCAAGCACCTGCGTCGGGGGCGGGGGCGGGGGCGGGGTAGTCGTGCCACCGCCACCACCGCCGCCGCAAGCGCCGAGCAGTGCGAGCGGCACCAGGGTCAGGATCAGAAGCTTACGCATAGGGCTTTATTCCTTGATGACCGACGCGCATCACTTGATGTCGTCGACCGAGAAATTCTCGGGCAGCATGGAGGGCACCCAGGCGCGGCCGGCGAAGGCGCGCAGGCGGCCATGGTTCTGCACCACGAGCCCAGGCTGCTCGATGCTCAGATGCCGATGGTTGCCGTGGACGCTGCTCGCAGCTTGCACGAACTGCGGGTAGTAGCTGCCTAACACCTGGCGCAGGTCCGGGTTCACCGGCCCACTCCAACTCACCGCGAACACCTTGCCGTCGGCGCCGGCGAACTCGCGCACCGAAGTGCCGTAGGCGGTCGAGATCTCGTGCACCGTGACGGCGGCGTTCGTCGTCACTCGAATCGCGCCCTTCATGTGGGCAAGATCGGCTTGCACGGAACTCATATCGCCCCCGAGAGCGGCGAATGCCGGCCCCGCGGCGAGGGCGGCGAGGAGGGCCGGAAAGAGCACAATACGCGTCAACTTCATGCGGAGGATCCTTAAAGTCCTTTGCACATCATTGTGCCTTATGGCACAAGGCGATGCCCGGAACTGCAACATGTCTTTTAACGGCGACGCCGGCGCGGTCGCCATCCAGGCAGAGCTGCGCACAAGCACAGCGCCGCAGCGGCCGTTTGGTTGACCAAGACGGGCCTCGGGGGTTCCGGGCGGCATGGCGCCGGGGGCGCGGAAGCGAAAATGAAAACCGCTTGTGGCCTTATTGATCAATCCGTTAGGATTCGCCCCCCAAATTCGGAGCGGTAGTTCAGCTGGTTAGAATACCGGCCTGTCACGCCGGGGGTCGCGGGTTCGAGTCCCGTCCGCTCCGCCAATTTCCTTACACTCTGCCAGCTTAAAACATGGTTCTGCAGCGGATCCGAGACAGACTTCACGGTCCCCTGGCCTACGTGGTCCTGGGGCCCATCGTCCTGGTGTTCGTCGCCTGGGGCGCCTACGGCATCGTCAACCTGAGCGTCGGCGGCTCCAACTACGCCGCCGAAGCCGATGGGAGCAAGATCTCGCTGGAGGAAGCGCGCAACGCCTGGCTGCGCACGCAGGGCATGTGGCAGCAGCGCCTCGGGGGCGCGGAGCTGCCCGCGCCGCTGCGCGACAAGCTGCAGGACCAGACGCTCGAGAGTCTGATCCAGAGCGCGCTCCTCGCGCAGCGCACCGAGAAGCTCGGCTACCGCGTAAGCAGCGCCGATCTGCGCGAGGCCATTCAAGGCGAGCCGGCGTTCCAGATCGCCGGTGAGTATTCCCCGGAGGCGGCCAAGGCCGCACTGGCGCAGGCCGGGATCTCGCTGGAGACCTTTGAGAATGAACTGCGCACGGACGTGCGGCGCGTGCAGCTCGAGGGCGGCATCCGCGGCTCGAACTTTCTCACGCCAAGCGAGCTGAAGCGGCTCACCACGCTCGAGGATCAGCAGCGCGAGGTGCGCTACCTCGTGCTGCCCGCGGACAAGTTCAGTGCCGGCATTAAGGTGGATGAGGCCGCCGTGGCGGCTTACTACAAGGCTCACCAGAGCCAGTACATGACGCCCGAGTCCGATCGTATTGAGTATGCGGAGCTGCGCCTGGATACACTCGCCGCGCAGCAGATCGTGACGGATGCGGATCTGCACGAAGCGTATGAGAAGGCGAAGACGCGCCTCCTCGTACCCGAGAAACGCCACGCGCGCCACATTCTGATCACGGGCAAGGACGACGCGGCCGCGCTCGCGCAGGCGCAGCAAGTGCTCGCGCAGGTGAAGGCGGGCAAGGATTTCGGCGAACTCGCCAAGCAGTACTCGCAGGACCCGGGCTCCGCACAAAACGGCGGGGATTTGGGCTGGGCGGAACGCAGCAGCTTTGTCGCCCCGTTCTCGGATGCGCTCTTTAGCATGTCGGTGGGCGAGATCAAGGGGCCCATCAAGACGCAGTACGGCTATCACATCATTCGTCTCGATGAGATCCAGGCCGGCAAGGGCAAGACCTTCGAGGAAGCACGCCCGGATCTGGAGGCGCAGCTGCGCCGCGACCGCGCCACAGATCGCTTCGGCGAGATCCAGGAGCAGCTGCAGTCGAAGCTCGCCGAGCCCGGCGCTGATTTGAGCGCGCTGGCGCAGGAATACCACCTGCAGCACGGGGAGATCGCGGACTTCCCGAAGGGCGCGGGCGCCGCCCCGCTGGGCCCGGCCCCGCAACTGCAGGCAGTCCTCTTTGCCGAGCCGCCCGTCGCGGCCGGCCATATCGCAGGTCCGGTGCTGCTGGGGGATGATCGCCTGGTCGTCGCCAAGGTGCTCGAGCACCACGCGCCGCAGCCCAAAGCGCTGGCGGAGGTGCGCGACAGCATCGTTGCGGCCATGACGAAGGAGCAGGCCTCGGATGCGGCACTCAAGGCCGCGCAGGCGGCGCGCGATCAGCTGCAGCGCGGAGCGGCGTTTGAAACGGTGGCGCAGCAGCTAAAGGTGAGCGCGGAACCGGCGCACTTCATCGGCCGCAACGACCCCTCGGCGCCGGTGCAGCTGCGCACCGCGGTTTTCGCGCTGCCGCCCCCGTCGGGCAAACCAACTGTGAGCGCGCTGGCCCTGACCGAGGGGGGTGCGGCCGTGTTCGAGGTGAGTGCCGTGCGCAGTGCGACGGCAGCGGATCAGCAGGCCCTGAGGGAGCGCAGCGTACGCGAAGCTCAGGACGTGGGGCAGAATGAGGTCACGGCCTACCTTGCCGAGATGCGCCGCACCGCCGACGTCAAGAAGAATCCCAAGGCGTTCGAGTAGGGCGTCGGAGTGCCTGCGGGCGCGGCGTGCCTAACCCTCGGCCTCGAGCGGGAAGCTCATGCCGACCGTGCTGAAGCCGCTATCCACGTACAGGATCTCCCCGGTGATCCCGGCGGCGAGGTCCGAGCATAGGAACGCCGCCGCATTGCCGACATCCTCGAGCGACACGTTGCGGCGCAGCGGCGCGATCTCCGCCACGCGACTGAGCATCTTGCGAAATCCGGGAATGCCGGCGGCGGCGAGAGTTTTGATGGGACCGGCGGAAATCGCGTTGACGCGGATGCCCTGCGGCCCCAGATCGGCGGCAAGGAAGCGTACGTTCGCCTCGAGGCTCGCCTTGGCGAGTCCCATGACGTTGTAGCCCGGAATCGAGCGCATCGCACCGAGGTAGGACAGCGTCAGCAGTGCCCCGCGACGTGCGGCCATGAGCGGCCGTGCGCGCCGTGCGAGGGCGGTGAGGCTGTAGCTGGAGACCTCGTGGGCGATGCGGAAGCCATCGCGGCTGGTGGCGTCAACGAAGCCCCCGGTGAGCGCCTCGCGCGGCGCGTAAGCGACCGCGTGCACCACGATGTCGAGCTGCCCCCATTCATTCTTCAGCCGCTCGAACGCCGCATCCGTCTGCGCATCTTCGGTGACATCCAGCGGCATCGTGAGGCGCGAGCCGAGCGAGTGCGCAAGCGGTTCCACGCGTTCCTTCATCTTGTCGTTCACGTACGAGAAGGCCAGTTCCGCACCCTCGCGGTGCATCGCCTGCGCGATGCCCCAGGCGATCGATCGATCGGTCGCAACGCCCACGATGAAGGCGCGCTTGCCGGTGAGAAAACCCATGTTTGAAGCCTCCGGCCGCGGATTATGCCGTAAAGGCGTGCCGGCGGGACGGCTGTCGTGACTTCAGCCGTGGCGCGAACCGAGGTGGATGTGCAGCTTCTGGCCGGTGTGGATGTGGGACTTCGAGGTGAGGCCGTTCCAAGCGAGCAGCTGCGGCACGCTGCACTGGAACAGGTGGGCGATCTGCGCCACGGTGTCGCCTTCGCGCACCGTATACATCATGTGCCGCACCTTGTGCGTGGATCCCGCGGAGTCGGAGGATAACTTGATGTGCTGCCCGGCGCGCAGCTGATCATCGGGGTGCATGCCGTTCATCAGCGCGAGCGTATTCACGTCCATGCCGTGGCGGCGCGCGATCGTCCAGAGCGAATCCCCGTGTCGCACCACCTGTACGTGGGGCCGCCGGCTCGAGCGCCCACGTCCATCGACCTGGGCGGCAGCGAGCATGACCTTCGGCGGCAGATCCGTCACGCTGCTCGGCACGCGCACGTCCTCGCCCACGGTGAGCGGGCCGGCGGGCAGTTCATTCATCTCGCGGATCACGGTCGCGGTGGTGTTGAAACGCTTCGCCACGGAGACTACCGAGTCCCCGTGTCTCACCGTATAGCGCGTGACGCCTAGGCGCTGCTCTTCGGACAGCTGCACGATGTTTTCCGAGAACACGTCCGCTGCCTCAACCGGCAGCAACAGGAAGTACGGGCCCGAGGGGTCGGTGGCGAAGCGGTGGAACGCGGGATTCAGCTCGTAGAGGTCCTCGGGGCTGATGCCGGAGATTTCCGCGGCGAGCTTCAGGTTGATCTGCCCCTGCGTCGGGACGCGCGCGAAGTAGGCTTGGTTCGGTATCGGGCTGAAGGAGAGCCCGTAAGTCTCCGGATCCATCACGAGGCGCTTCATCGCCAGAAGCTTCGGCACGTAGGCACGGGTCTCAGCCGGTAGCCACAGGTTCCAGAAATCTACGGTGCGACCAGCGGCACGGTTGGCTTCCACCGCGCGCTCGACCATCGCCTCGCCGCAGTTGTAGGCGGCGATCGCGAGCAGCCAGTCGCCGTTGAATTCATCGTGCAGGTACTGCAGGTAATCGAGCGCGGCACGCGTCGATTCGACGATGTCGCGCCGGCCGTCGTACCACCAGTCCTGCTTGAGGCCAAAGCGCGAGCCGGTACCGGGGATGAACTGCCATAGGCCCGAAGCACGCGCGCGTGAGTACGCGTACGGCTCGAAGGCGCTCTCCACCACCGGCAGCAGGGCCAACTCGAGCGGCATGCCCCGGCGTTCAAGTTCGGTGACGATGTAATAAAGGTAAAGATCGGCGCGCCCAAAGGCGCGCTGCAGGTAGTCGGGATTCGAGGCATACCAGCGCAGCTGGTCATCCACAGCGCGCCGGTCGGCGCCATCATCGAGCTTAAAGCCGACCCGCATGCGATCGAAGAGGTCCCCGTACTGCGCCGGCGAGAGCCCGGCGAGCTGCGTGGGACCCGCTCCGGAGGGCGCGGATGCCGTGGCGATGCCCTCAGCAGAAGATGCGCCGGGCGCCTCGTTGATGGCTGCCGAAGCACTCGGCGGCGCGGCTTGCGGCTCGGTGCTCGGGGGTGCGATCAGCGGGGCGGCCGCCTGCGGGGGTACGACGACGGGCGCGGCGGGCGCGTGCGGCGGCCGCGAGGGGGCTTGCGCACACGCCGCCAGGGCGAGGGGTATCAGGGCGAGGAGCGCGTGACGCGTAACTCTCAGGCGGGGCGTCGTCAAAGTTCCGTACCCTCTGTCGGCGTGCTACTTTCCCGCGCCGGGGCACGGGTCCTTACCGGTCTAAGGACGCTACTGGTTCAAGGGCGCGAATTTAACCGTTAATTTCACACTATTGCCAGCAATTCTATCGTGCCAGTTCGCACTTCAGGCATTGCAGATCGTGACGCGGCTCTCAGCGCGTGGTGGGAATCGCCGCTTGGACGGGCGCTGCTGGCGGCCGAGTCAGAGCTTTTGGGCGCCGCGCTCGAGGACGTATTTGGCTGGGAACTGCTGCAGATCGGCGCCTGGGGCGGGGCGCGCGAGTTGCTCGCCGGCAGCCGCGCCCGCCGCCAGAGTCTTCTGAGTATGCCGGCGCTGGCCGGCGGCGCTGACATTATCGCGCGCCCCTCGCAGCTGCCGGTGATGAGCGACTGTGTGGACGCGGCCCTCTTGCCGCACACGCTCGAATTTGCGCCCGACCCGTACGCCATTCTGCGCGAGGCCGATCGCGTTCTGGTGAGCGAAGGGCACCTGTTGCTGCTGGGTTTCAGGCCCTGGAGCCTGTGGGGCATGCGTGCCCGCTGGAGTCGCGCCGGTTTTCCACCGGGCATGCGGCGCGTACTCTCCGAGCGCCTCGTGCGCGAGTGGCTGGTGCTCCTGGGCTACGAGGTGGTTGCCGAGCAACGCTACCTTTATCTGGGTCCCTGGAGTCGCGGGCTCGCGGCGAGCGAGGGGACCGGACGCATGCTGCGCGCGGGGCTCACCTATCCACTGCCGGCCGGGGCTTACCTCCTCAAGGCGCGCAAGCGTGTGTATATCCTGACCCCGATCCGGCCGCGCATGCGCGAGAAGGCCGCCGTGATCGGCGGCCTGGTCAAGCCGACGACCCGCTCAAAGGCGTGATCGAGATCTATACCGACGGGGCCTGCCGCGGTAATCCCGGACCCGGCGGCTGGGCAGCGCTGTTGCAGATGGGTGAGCACGAGAAGGAATTGAGCGGCGCCGAAGCCCTGACGACGAACAACCGCATGGAACTGACCGCGGTGATCCGGGCGCTCGAGGCACTGAAGCGCCCCGTCCAGATACGCCTTTACACGGATTCGCAGTACGTGCGGCGCGGCATCACCGAATGGTTGCGTGCCTGGAAGGCGCGCGGCTGGCGAACGGCCGACCGCAAGCCGGTCAAAAATCAAGATCTCTGGGAGCGCCTCGAGGAGGCGAGCACACCGCATCAGATCGAGTGGCATTGGGTGCCCGGGCATGCGGGCGTGCCAGGTAACGAGCGTGTCGATCGCCTGGCAAACGAGGCGATCGACGCCTTGCAGGACTCCATACGGTAGACTCACGCTCGCCATGCGACAGATCGTCCTAGACACCGAAACCACCGGCCTCGAACCCGAACTCAACCACCGCATTATCGAGATCGGTTGCGTGGAGCTGGTGAACCGGCGTGCCACGGGTCGTTCCTTTCACCGCTACCTGAATCCAGAGCGCGATATCGACGACGGAGCGCTCGCGGTGCACGGCATCTCGCGCACCGAACTTGACGGGCAGGCGCGCTTTGCGGAAGTGGCCGAGGAACTGCTCGCCTTTCTCAACGGCGCCGAACTTGTCATCCACAACGCCGCCTTCGACGTTGCATTCCTGGACGCGGAGCTCGCGCGCCTGCCCGGGGAGCGTCGCCAGATAGCCGCCAGCTGCCGCGTCCTCGACACGCTCGCGCTGGCCCGCGAGCTGCATCCCGGACAGCGCAACAGCCTCGATGCGCTGTGCAAGCGCTACGAAATCGACAATTCGGCGCGCGAACTGCACGGCGCGCTGCTGGACGCGCGCATCCTCGCGGACGTCTATCTGGCGATGACGGGTGGTCAGACCGCGCTCGCACTCATGGACATCGACGCCCCGGCGCGCACGGGCGAGGGCGCGCGCCTGGCACGTCAGCCGGTGCGTACCGCCGTGCCGCTGGCAATCATTGCCGCGAGCGCCGAGGAACTCGAGGCGCACGAGGCCATGCTCGCGATCATCCTCAAGGCGAGTGGTGGACGCTGTCTATGGGCGGTGAGCGAAGTGCGCGAGATGGGGGGGCCGGAACGCGCCGGGGAGCCGCAGCGCTCGAGTGCCTGAGACACCATGGTTCCCGAAATAAGAAAGTGCCGCATCGGCATCGTGGGGCTGGGTTACGTGGGCTTGCCGCTCGCGGTCGAGTTCGGCAAGCACTACGAGACCATCGGCTTTGACATCAAGCCCGAGCGCATCGCACAGCTGCGTCGCGGACAGGACGTGACGCTCGAGGCTTCGCGGGCGGAGCTTAAGGAAGCCAAACGCCTCTCGTTCACGACCGAGCTGAACAGGCTCAAGAGCTGTCAGGTCTTCATCGTCACCGTACCAACGCCCATCGATGACTACAAACGCCCCGATCTGACGGCGCTGCGGCGCGCGAGCGAGAGCGTTGGCGCGGTGATGCGCCGCGGCGCGGTGGTGGTGTATGAATCGACCGTTTACCCGGGCTGCACCGAGGAGGTCTGCGTGCCGATCCTCGAGCGCGTCTCGGGGCTTAAGTTCAACCGCGACTTCTTTGCCGGCTACAGTCCCGAGCGGATCAACCCGGGGGATAAGTCCCATCGCCTCACCACCATTCGCAAGGTGACCTCGGGGTCGACGCCGCAGATCACGGAGTTTGTTGACCGCCTGTACGGCTCAATCGTGACGGCGGGCACGCACAAGACTTCGAGCATTCGTGTCGCCGAGGCCGCCAAGGTGATCGAGAACACGCAGCGCGACGTCAACATTGCGCTCATCAACGAGCTCGCGCTCATCTTTAATCGCCTCGGCATCGATACCGAAGAGGTGTTGAATGCGGCGGGCAGCAAGTGGAACTTCCTGCCCTTCCGGCCCGGGCTGGTCGGCGGGCACTGCATCGGCGTGGATCCTTACTACCTCACACACAAGGCGCAAGAGATCGGCTATCACGCCGAGATGATCCTCGCCGGCCGTCGCCTCAACGACAACATGGCGCTCTACGTGACCGGGCAGATTACGCGTCTCATGACGGGGAAGCGTATTCATGTGAAGGGAGCGCAGGTGCTCATGCTTGGCATGACCTTCAAGGAGAATTGCCCCGACATCCGAAATTCCAAGGTTGTCGATGTGGTGCGCGAGCTCATGAGCCACGGCGCCAAGGTCGACATTTACGATCCTTGGGCTAACGCCCGTGAATGCCGGCACGAATACGGCCTTAAAACAGTGCGCGAACTGAAGCCCGGCCGCTATGACGTCGCGGTGGTGGCGGTCGCACACCGGCAGTTTCGCGAGCTCGGCGCGCGCGGCGTGCGCCGCCTGTGCAAGAAGAACCACGTGGTTTATGACATCAAGCACGTGTTCCCGGCCGCTGCGGTCGATGGGCGCTTATGAAGATTCTCGTGACCGGTGCGGCCGGTTTTATCGGCTCGCATACCGCGCACAAACTCCTGGCGCGCGGTTACGAGGTGGTCGGGCTCGACAATCTCAACGAGTACTACGATGTGACGCTCAAGGAGGCGCGTCTGGCACGCCTGGCGTCGCAGCCGGGCTTTCGCTTCGAGAAGCTCGATCTGGCCGATGATGCCCGCATGCGTGCTTTTTTTGCGCGCGAGAAATTCCCGCGTGTCATACACCTTGCCGCCCAGGCAGGCGTGCGCTATTCGCTCGAGGACCCGCACGCCTACGTGCGCAGCAACGTCACCGGCACGCTCAACGTGCTCGAGGGGTGTCGCCATCACGGCGTGGAACACCTGGTGTACGCCTCCACCAGCTCGGTGTACGGCGCCAACACCAACATGCCGTTCTCGGTGCACAACCCGGCCGATCATCCGCTGTCGCTCTACGCCTCGAGCAAGCGCGCGAACGAGTTGATGGCGCACAATTATTCGGCGCTCTTTAAGCTGCCTACCACGGGTCTGCGGTTCTTCACCGTCTACGGTCCGTGGGGCCGACCGGACATGGCGCTGTTCCTGTTCACCCGCAACATACTCGAGGGCAAGCCGATCGATGTATTCAACCATGGCCACCATCGGCGCGATTTCACCTACGTCGACGATATCGCCGAGGGCGTAATACGGGTATCGGAACGCGTGGCGCAGCCGGATCCGAACTGGCGCAGCGACGCACCCGATCCGTCCTCGAGCTCTGCGCCGTTTCGTCTCTACAACATCGGCAACAATCAGCCGGTGCAGCTGCTGCGCTATATCGAGGTGATCGAGGAGTGCCTCGGACGCAAGGCGCAGAAGAACTACTTGCCCATGCAACTTGGCGACGTGCCCGAAACATTCGCCGACATCGAGGATCTGGTGCGCGATGTGGGTTACCGGCCCGCGACGCCGATCGAGGTGGGCGTGCGCAGATTCGTCGACTGGTTCTGCGACTATTACGGCTACGCACGCTGACCGGAGTCGGCCGTGACGACCCCTACCAAGTCCGCTCCCGCCGCACCCATGCAGGTGCCGCTGTTGGACCTGAAGCCGCAATACGCGCCACTCGCGGCGGAGATTCGGGCGGCGATCGACAAGGTCTGCGCCAGTCAGCATTTCATCCTGGGCGCGGCGGTCAAGGAACTCGAGGCGAGCGTGGCCGCCTACAGCCAGTGTCATTATGGCGTCGGCGTCTCCTCAGGCACGGATGCGCTGCTACTCGCCCTCATGGCACTTGAGATTGGCGCAGGCGATGCGGTCATCACGAGTCCCTTCACCTTCTTCGCGACCGCCGGCACGATCGCCCGCAGCGGTGCTCGGCCGCTCTTTTGCGATATCGACCCGGCGACCTTCAATCTGTCCGCTGTTGCGGTCGAGACGTTCATTGCCCAGCACTGCGTGCAGCGTGACGGCAAACTGATTCATACGCGAACGGGTGAACACGTGCGTGCGCTGATGCCCGTGCACCTCTATGGGCAGGTCGCTGACATGGCACCGCTCATGGCGCTGGCGCAACGGTTCGGGCTCGCGGTGATCGAAGACGCCGCCCAGGCGATAGGCTCTGCGGATGCCGCCGGCCGGCGCGCCTGCAGCTACGGCGACGTGGGTTGTCTTTCGTTCTTTCCGACGAAGAACCTCGGCGCCTTCGGCGATGCGGGCATGTGCGTCACCAACGATGCGGCGCTCGCGGAGCGCATGGAAATCCTGCGGGTGCACGGCGGTAAACCAAAGTACTACCACGCTCTCATCGGCGGCAATTTCCGCCTCGATGAGTTGCAGGCGGCGGTACTTAACATCAAATTTCGGTATCTGGACGCCTGGAGTGCCGGGCGGCAGCGCAACGCCGCCTTCTATGACGCCGCCTTCGCGGCCGCCCGGCTCGCGGATGCGGTGCAGACGCCGCTTGCGCTGCCCGGCGGCCGGCATATCTATAATCAGTACGTGATTCGTGCGAGCGGGCGTGATGCGCTGCGCGCGCACCTCGCGGTCGCGGGCGTGGGCACCGAGATCTACTACCCGGTGCCGTTGCACCTGCAGCAGTGCTTCGCGTACCTGGGGTGCAAGGCGGGCGACTTTCCCCATTCCGAGCGCGCCGCGGCGGAGACCCTGGCGCTGCCGATCTACCCGGAACTGACCGAAACGCAATTACAATACGTGGTGGATAGCGTCGCGGCCTACTACCGCCGCTGAGTGCCCAGCGGCACGGCCCTGCCGTGTCGCGCTGTGCCTGCGGCCGTGACGTAGCGTTTGCAGTGGCGGGCTAGCAAGGAGAGAGCCTCGATGACGCTCACGATACATCCCGGCCCCAGCACCCCGGTGTGGGAAGAGCTGCACGCGCACGCCACGCGCCTCGTGGCCGTGCCCGTGCACGAACTGTTCGAGCGCGACCCGAAGCGCTTCGAGCGCTTCTCGCGCGCGCACGCGGGACTTTTGATGGATTTCTCCCGCCAGCGGCTCGATGAGATCGCGCTCGCGAAGCTCTTTCAACTCGCCGATGCGACTGGCCTGCGCGAGCGCATCGAGGCGATGTGGCAGGGGGAGCGGATCAACACCACCGAAAACCGCGCCGTGCTGCATGTTGCCCTGCGGCAACCCCCGGGCGCTGCCCTCGGGGGCGCGGACATCGAGAAGGCGGTGATGGGCGAGCGCGCGCGCATGCTCGCCTTTGCCCAAGGGGTGCGTGAGGGAACGCTCAAGGGCAGTACTGGGCAAGCGTTCCGGCTCGTGGTGAATATCGGTATCGGCGGCTCGGACCTGGGACCGGCCATGGCTGTGCTGGCCTTGGGAGCCTTCACCGCCGGCTCACCGCGCTGCGAGTTCGTCTCCAACATCGATGGGGTTTATCTCGCGCAGGTGCTCGAGGCCGCCGATGCGGCGACGACGCTGTTTATCGTCTCGTCCAAGACCTTCACGACGCTCGAGACGCAGACCAACGCGCGCACGGCGCGCGCCTGGCTCGCCGCAAAGCTGGGTGAGGGCGCGGTACCACAGCACTTCGGTGCCGTATCGGTGAACACCCGGGCGATGGATGAGTTCGGCGTGCACCCGCAGTACCGCTTTCAGATGTGGGATTGGGTCGGGGGCCGCTACTCGATCTGGTCCTCGATCGGCGTGACGCTCGCGATCGCCATCGGGGCGCGCAATTTCCTCGACTTCCTGGCCGGCGGCCATGAGATGGACGAACACTTCCGCAGCACCCCCTGGCAAGAGAACCTGCCGGCGCTCATGGGTCTCATCGCGGTATGGAACATCAATTTCATGCACCTGCCGACGCTCGCGGTGCTGCCGTACGATGACTCACTGCGCCGTTTCCCCGCTTATCTGCAGCAGCTTGAGATGGAGAGCAACGGCAAGACCGTCATGCTCGACGGCAAGCCGGTGCAGTCCCAGACCGCCGCCGTCATCTGGGGTGAGGCCGGCAACAACGGTCAGCATTCCTTCTTTCAGCTTTTGCATCAGGGCACCCCGCGCGCCGCGATGGATTTCTTGCTTCCTGCGCGCTCTTCCAGCGGTAATCAGGCAGCGCAGAACCTTGCGATTGCGAGCTGTCTTGCGCAAGCGGAGGCGCTCAGCAATGGTCAGTCAGCCGAGACGGTGCGCTTGGAGCTGCAGCGTCAGGGGATGCCGGCCACGCAGCTGGAGGCGCTCATTCCGCACAAGGTCGACCCCGGCAGTCGCCCGAGCACTATCGTGCTCTTCCGTCAGCTTGACCCGGCAGCTCTCGGCCGGCTCATTGCTCTTTATGAACACTGTGTGCTCACCCAGAGCGTCGTGTGGGGCATCAACGCCTTCGACCAGTGGGGCGTGGAGCTCGGTAAGAAGCTCACTGAGCAACTGGCCCCGGCCGTGCAGGACCCTGCCGGCGGGCATCCAGCGCCGCCCTCCGTCACGAAGCTGCTGGCGACTGTCGAGAAATGGCGAGGCTGAGCGGACTGCGCCCGCGCGCCGGAGTTGGACGGTGAACCGACGCCGACTGGGGCGCCCCGCGCCTGAAACATGCTGCCGCGGGCGGCTCGTTGGATCTCCGTGTGAGCCCGGAACGGCCGAATGCGCACGCGCCAACTGCTAACCCCCGCCGCGACCGTACGCGACGCACGTTTGGCCGGGTCTGCCAAAGCACCCCCAGTTACACACGAAGCCGCGCGCTTCAGTACAATCGCGCCTCGCGAGGGGGTTCCGCGACTCGGCCGCTCGTGCCCGGCACAATGGATTAAAGGTTTGTAATGCGTTTGATGCAACGCCTCTCGGGGCTGCTGGTCCTGTTCGTTCTATCGGTTGCTCTACTAGTCCGCGGCGATCCAGCCAGCGGGCAGACCAATGATGCCGCGGGCGCTGGCTTGCAGATCCTTCAGGGACTCTCCCCGCAGCAGCGCGACGCGATCTCGGGGCAGTTTGGGGGGGCCTTAGGCGGCGGCCTTGGCGGTAACCAAGGTACGCTCGGCGGTCGACAGCAGGAGGGGGACGAAGAGCAGGAGAACCTGAATAAAGAGCAACAGCGCCAGCTTCTGATGGATATGCAGAAGCAGCGCGCGGAAATGGAGCGACTGAGCCCGTACTTGCAGGGCGAGGACTGGGTGGTCATCACCATCGACTCCAATCCACTGCCCGCCCTACCGTCGTCACCATCACAATTGCAGCAGCAGCAGGCCGCGTTGGGCGGACTCAGCAATCTGCAGCCAAGTAACGTCACAGGTACACAACCGCAGTCAGCGCTGGGAGCGATTCCGGGTGCAGCCGCCACGCTGGGCACATCGCCCGGAAGCAGCACAAGCGGACTTGCTGCTGCCGCAGCCGCGGCCGGGGCCGGCGCCGCAAACGGGACTCAAGCGGGGACTTCCAACGGTCCACAGAATGCGACAGCGGGCGGCTACGCTGTACTGCCGCCCCCCTGCACAGGACAACTAAACTGCGACACTACGCTGCCTTCACAGCCGGAACTGACCGACGATGAGAAAAAGCAGCGGCAGGACCTGATTGACCTGGTCCGCTCCAAGAACCCTTATCAGCTGTCACGCGATGGCGTTCTCTCACTGCCCGGATTTGCACCGATCGCCCTTGCCGGACTTAGCGAACAGCTCGCCACATTGCGCCTGGGATCGGAGCCTGCGCTGCGCGATCTGTTCATACGCGTTACCAAGTTGCCGCTGAAGCAGACGGGTAATAAGGCGCTCAAACCGTTCGGCTACGATGTCTTCGACCGTGAAATCTCGACATTCGCACCGTCCACCAACGTGCCCGTGCCGTCCGATTACGTTGTCGGACCCGGAGATGAACTCGAAGTGGAGCTGTACGGATCCAAGAACGCGACCCTCAAGCTCACCGTTGGCCGCGATGGTCGCGTGAGTTTTCCGGAACTAGGGCCGATTAGCGTTGGCGGAGAGACATTTGCCAGCGTGAAGGCGGCGCTGGAGTCGCGCGTTGAGCGGCAGATGATCGGCGTTCGTGCCAACGTGACGATGGGCGAAACACGCACGATTCGTGTGTTCGTGCTCGGGGACGCGAAGCGGCCCGGAACCTACACCATCAGTGGACTTGGCACGATCAGTTCGGCCTTGTTTGCCGCGGGCGGCGTGCAGCCTATCGGCTCGCTGCGCAATATCCAACTCAAGCGGCGCGGCCAACTGGTACGCCGGCTAGACTTGTACGACATGCTGATCCGCGGCGACACGACTGACGATGCGAAGCTGCTGCCGGGCGATGTGATCTTCGTACCACCGATCGGGCCGACGGTAACCGTCGACGGCGAAGTGCACCGGCCGGCAATCTACGAGATCCGCAATGAGAGTTCGGTGGCTGACGTGGTTCAGTTGGCCGGCGGCCTCACGCCGGAGGCCGACACGGCAAAACTCGCCTTGACGCGCATCGATGCCAGTCTGCACCGGGTCGTGTTGCAGGTGGACCTGAATACGGTGGTCGCCAGGTCTGAGGTCGTGCGCAACGGAGATAGCTTACGGGTCTCGCGGCTACGTCCGACCCTCGACGCGGGCATATTGGTCCAAGGCTACGTGTATACGACCGGTGCCTTCGCCTTCAACGAGGGCATGCGCCTCACGGATGTGATTCGTTCGGTGGACGATCTTAAGCCGAACGCCGACCTGCACTACATCCTCATTCGCCGGGAATTGCCGCCGGATCGGCGCGTTACAGTTCTGTCGGCTGATCTTGCGGCGGCGCTGAGTGCGCCCGGATCGGCGGCGGATGTACCACTGATGGCACACGATCGCATTACGGTCTTCGATCTGCAGTCGAGCCGGGACCGAGTCATCCGGCCGCTGCTCGATGACTTGAAGCTGCAGTCCAACATCCGGCTTCCGGACGAGGTCGTGCGTATCGACGGACGCGCCAACGTTCCCGGAGAGTATCCGTTCGAGCCTGGCATGACGGTGCGGGATCTGCTCCGGGCCGGCGGCGGGTTGAGCGACGCAGCGTACGGCGGCAGCGCCGAACTTACGCGTTACGCAATCGTAGACGGGGAGACGCGCCGAGCCGAGCTCATCCAGGTGGACCTGAGCGCCGTGCTGCGCGGAGACAAGGCTGCCAATGTGATACTGCAGCCTTTCGACAGTCTCAGCATCAAGCAGATTACGGCATGGACCGACCATGAAACGATCAAGCTGCGCGGGCAAGTGAAGTTTCCCGGCGTGTACTCCATCAGGCCGGGTGAGACGCTGGCGTCGGTCATGATGCGCGCCGGCGGCCTGACGAAGTACGCTTTCGCGCAGGGCAGCGTGTTTACGCGCAAGGAACTGCGTGAGCGGGAGCAGAAGCAGCTGGACGCGCTCGCCATCCGCATGCAAAACGACATCGCTTTTGTCGCTCTGCAGGGCACTGTTGCAAATCAAGCGGGGGCCGCCTCGGCGTTGACTGTCGGCCAGTCCCTTCTTGCCCAGTTGCGCCAGGTCAAGGCCGTGGGTCGGCTGGTGATCAACGTATCGCGCATCCTCAGCTCACCCATCGGGTCACCGTATGATGTCATCGTTCGCGACGGAGACGAACTCCTCGTGCCGCAGTTCCAACAGGAAGTGACCGTGATCGGCGAGGTACAAACGGTCACCTCTCACCTGTATCGGCCTAATTTGTCTCGCGATGACTACATCGGCATGAGTGGCGGTAAGACCGCGCGCGCCGACAGCGGCCGCATCTATGTCGTTCGCGCAGACGGCAGCGTCATCGCGAACGGCGGCTCACGCTGGTTCCAGACCTCCAGCGTCCAAATGCAACCCGGCGATACCATCGTCGTGCCGCTGAACGCCGAGCACATGCCGCCCTTACCGCTATGGCAGGCCGTGTCGACGATCCTTTACAACGTTGCGATCGCGGTGCTGGCCGTGCATGAGTTTTAGTCGAATCGATCGCCCGAATGGCGGGCACAAAGAGCAGGTTGCCGTGGATCTTCCTCCGAAGAAGGCGCTCCTGACCGGGATAACCGGCCAGGACGGCGCTTATCTTGCCGAGCTCCTCTTGGCCAAGAACTACGAGGTGCACGGCGTCAAGCGCCGATCCTCCTCCTTCAACACCGACCGCATTGACCATCTGTACGAGGACCCACACACGCACGGTCGCCGGCTAGTGCTCCACTACGGCGACCTTACAGATGCGACCAATCTGATTCGTATCATCCAAGCGGTGCAACCGGATGAGATCTATAATCTCGCCGCGCAGAGCCACGTGGCGGTCTCTTTTGAAACCGCGGAATACACGGCCAACGCCGACGCGCTCGGAACTCTGCGGCTGCTGGAGGCCATTCGGATCCTCGGACTGCAGAGCCACACGAGGTTCTACCAGGCCTCGACTTCAGAGATGTTCGGCAAAGTCCCGGAATCGCCTCAGCGCGAGACCACTCCGTTCTATCCGCGCTCGCCCTACGGCGTCGCAAAGCTCTACGCGCATTGGATTACCGTGAATTACCGCGAAGCCTACGGCCTGTTTGCCTGCAGCGGCATCTTGTTCAACCATGAGTCGCCGATTCGGGGTGAGACGTTTGTGTCCCGCAAGATCACGCGCGGCCTGGCGCGCATCAAAGTAGGGCTTGAGCGGTGCCTGTACCTGGGGAATCTCGATGCGCGGCGCGACTGGGGGCATGCGCGCGACTACGTGCGCGCGCAATGGTTGATGTTGCAGCAGCAACAGCCCCACGACT
Organism: uncultured Pseudomonadota bacterium; assembly: GCA_963850955.1. Taxonomy (GTDB): domain Bacteria; phylum Pseudomonadota; class Gammaproteobacteria; order Steroidobacterales; family Steroidobacteraceae; genus 13-2-20CM-66-19. The sequence goes on along the minus strand of CAWKMW010000002.1, from coordinate 790,296 downwards.
TCGTTATCGCAACCGGACAGCAGCATTCGGTGCGCGAATTTGTGGAGCTGGCCGGCGAACGGCTCGGTATGAAAATCGCCTGGAACGGCTCGGGGATCGACGAGGTCGGGGTGGATACGCATTCGCAGCAGGCTGTCGTACGCGTCGACCCGCGCTACTTCCGTCCGACCGAGGTCGATACCTTATTGGGAGATCCCAGCAAGGCTTGGTCGATGCTCGGCTGGAAGGCGGAGTTGACGTTCGCGCAACTGGTCGCGGAGATGGTGGATCAGGATTTGGAGCTCGCCAGGCGCGACGCGATGATCCGGCAGCACGGCTACCGGGTCCCGGCGCAGCATGAATAAAGCGGCGCGCATATTCGTCGCCGGTCATCGCGGCCTGGCCGGATCGGCGATCCTGCGCCGGCTCGCCGCGCTTGGATACACCGCACTCATCACCCGCACCAGGGCCGAGCTTGACCTGCGAGATCAAGGCGCGGTGGAGGGCTTTTTCGCTTCGGCCCGGCCGGAAATAGTCATCCTCGCGGCCGCGCGGGTCGGCGGGATTCACGCCAACGACACCCGCCCGGCGGAATTCATCGGCGACAATCTGCTCATTCAGTCACACGTCATCGACGCGAGCCGAACACATAGCGTACAGAAACTGGTCTTTCTCGGCTCCAGCTGCATCTACCCGCGCCTCGCGCCGCAACCGATGAAGGAGGAATACCTGTTGACTGGCGCGCTCGAGCCAACCAACGAATCGTACGCCATCGCAAAGATCGCGGGGCTGAAGATGTGCCAGGCGTACCGTCGCCAGTACGGGCTCGACGCGATCTCCTTGATGCCCACTAACCTTTACGGGCCGGGCGACAACTTCAGCGAGCTCGACTCGCACGTCGTGCCCGCGCTGGTGCGCAAATTCCACCAGGCGCACACGACCGGCTCGGATACTGTGACGCTTTGGGGGTCGGGCCAACCGAGACGTGAGTTCCTGCACGTGGACGACTTTGCGGATGCGGTGTGCGTGCTCTTGGAGGTGTACACGGGCGAGGCGCCGATTAACGTCGGCTGCGGGAGCGACGTCTCGATCGCGCAACTGGCACGCCTCATCGCCGACGCTGTGGGATTTCGCGGGCATATCGCCTACGACTCCTCCAAGCCTGACGGGGCACCGCGCAAGCTCCTGGACGTGTCGCGACTGACCGCCCTGGGGTGGGAGCCGAAGATCGGTCTAGCCGAGGGCATCGCCCAGACGTATGCTTGGTACGAGAAACACCTCGATACCGTGCGTTACTGATGGCCGTCAGGGTTGGCGCCGGCACGAATATCCTGGGCACTATGAACCATGCACGAATCCTTACGTGACCACGAGCGACCGCGACTCACCGTAGCCGCGGTGACCGCACCGGCGGACGTCGACCTGGGCCCCGCTGAGCTCGATCGCACCACATCATTCGTGGTCCGCAATTGGGTGGTGCTGGGAGCCGCCGCATTATTGGGCGCGGTCGCGGGGTACTTCGGCTCACATCTCTTCACTAAGGTGTACCGCGCCGAGCTGGTGATGGTGCCGGTTCATGATGATGACAGCTCTCCGTTGAAATCCGCCATGGGTGGCATCGGGGCTATAGCGAGCCTTGCAGGTGTGGACATCGACAAAGGTGAGGATCAGACCGCGGAGTTCATCGCCACGCTGAACTCGCGCGTGCTGCTCGAGCGGTTCATAGCGGACAACAACCTGCTGCCCGTGCTGTTTGCGAAGCAGTGGGATGCAGAGACCAAAACCTGGCACGTAAAACCCGGCCGGCGAATCCCGTCGCTGCAAGACGGTTACTACGCGCTTACGAAGGGTATCCTTTCGGTGGTGGAGGAAAAGCAGACGGGACTCATTACCGTACGCGTAGACTGGAAGGATCGGGTCCAGGCTGCGAACTGGGCGAACGAGCTGGTGGATCGCGTCAACCAACAAGCGCGCATGCGCACCATGCACGACTCGGACCTCAGCATCCAATACCTGAACAAGGAGCTCGAGAATCCCCAGCTGCCCGTCGAGACCCGCCAAAGTATGATCTCGGTGCTGGAGTCGCAGATCAACAAGCGCATGATGGCAGCAACGCGGCCGGACTTCGCATTCAGGGTCGTTGATCCTGCCCAAGCAGCTGAACCAAACAGATTTGTGCGCCCGATACCGCTCCTGCTCGCCGGTTTGGGCTTCTTTTTTGGCGGGCTGCTGGCCATGGTTGCAATCATGATCAGCGAGCGCCGCCGCGCAACGGTGACCTGATGTTCGCCAGAAAGTCTGGCCGCCTGAGCCGGTGCCTGGGTTCATTTGGTAGCGAACTCCTCAGCACGGCCCCTGCGCGTCTTAAGCCCGGACGCGCGGTCTTCTAACGAGGTGTACAGGACCCTCGGCCACTTTGGCTCCTGACGCTTCCTGGGTACGGAGCTCGCGATCTTTGCCGCCAGGCATCGTTATAGAATCTCCGAGATTTCCCCTCAAAATACGGGCATGCATGCCGCATTTTTTGCGCCTCCCTGTGGAGCAACTGAGTGAGCATGCGAACATTTGTGTTTTTCCCTTGGGCCACTAAATAAACGATGGAACGAACCCCAAGAGAGCGCGGGCTGTGCTGATCACCTGGACAGCAATTCGCACGGATGCGCTCGCGTGACCGATCGCGACGAAGTGCTCATTGACACTGGGGTGAGCGCGCCCGCGATTACCCCGCTCGCCCGCCTGCTACAGCTCTGGCGACGGGTCACACGCTATCTGCGACCGGACGACATGATGCTTACTTTGCGGACGGCGTTACATCCTCTGCGCGGTGCCTGTCCCGGTCGTGATGCGCCGGTTGTGGCGGTCGAATGCGTTGAGCACCCGATGTACTTCGGGCTGTTCGCCTCGCTCTGCGATGAGATGCGCCGCGTGTCCGGCACCCGGGTCGAGCTTGTGGTCGTGCGATCGGTCAACGCCGCGGTGGGCACTGGACTGCTGCATTTTGCGATGCGCTCCGCTCTGGTCGGCTACTGCGTATCGCGGCATTGGATTCGCGGATACCGGGGCGTGGCGGACCGGGTTGCCTACCGCAGCCGATCGCTGACGCGTCCGTTGGGTGACCTGCTCGACTGGTGGCGCAGCGGGGCAATCTGGCGACAGGCGTGCGCGGAGGGATCGTTCGACGAGTTGCGCATCGATGGCGTACAGGTCGGCGACCTGGTCATCGATTCCTACCTGCGTTTCCGCCCGCGCGCGAGCTTCGATGTGCACGACCGCTTTACCCGAATGCTGCTCTGGCAGGTCTGCCGGGATCTGCGACGCGCCACCGGCTACTTTCGCAGACGCAAGCCGCTGCTCTACATTACTTCCTTCTCGACCTATATCGAGCATGGGATCCCAGTTCGGGTGGCGCTGCAGCAGGACGTCGCGGTGAGATCATTCGGCAGCTTCGCGCGGTTCGGAAAGCCGCTATCGCGCAGCGACTGGTTCCATACCCCGGATACCAGGGGTTATAAGGCCTGTTTCGAATCGCTTGACCGGCAGGGCGAACGGCTGTCACAGGCCGACGAGCAATTGAACACCCGGCTACGCGGCGGAATCGACGCGGTGACCAGCTATATGCGGGTTTCGGCCTATCGCCTCACCTCGGAGGCTGTGCCGCCCGTAGCCGGAGCTACGGTGGTGTTCCTACATGACTTCTATGACAGCCTGCACGTGTATCCGGACGTGGTGTTTCACGACTTCTGGTCATGGGCTTGCTTTACGGTTGATGTCCTCACCGCCGCGGGAATCAGGTTTTTCGTCAAACCGCATCCCAATCAAATGGTGCTAAGCGGAGCGGCCCTGGCCGATCTGCGCCGTAAGTACCCCCAATTGCCGCTGATATCATCGGAGATCACGAACTCCCAGCTGGCGCAAGCCGGAATGGCGTGCGGCGTCACGATGTACGGCTCTGTAGCTCATGAGCTTGCGTACTTCGGCGTCCCCTCGATAGCCTGCGCACGCAACCCACACAACTCTTTCGGCTTCTGCCGCACGGCACGGAGCACCGCGGAATACGAGCAGTACCTGCGCACGCCGAGCGTAGCGCCGATCGACAAGGCTGAGCTGCGCCGCCAAGCACTCGCGTTCTACTACATGCACAATCTCTACGGCACGAGGGAAGAGCTGGCTCTGCGCGGGCACTTCGTGAACTTCTGGAAGGTGTGCCTCGCGCAGCCTACGCCAGGGGAGTTGCGAGAGAAATTTGCGGCGTTGCGGTGCAGCGACGAGTTTCGCGGGTTTGCGGCCGCACTGCGCGCGGGACGCAACAACCATGATCGCTAAGAACTCCGGCCGAACTGCGGGTGGCAGACTCGCGGCGGCCGCACGCATCCTCGCGCTCGACATTAGGGGCATCCTCGTATTTCCGTTCGGGCTTGTCGGGTACTGGATTACCGGTAAGACGGCGGAGGTTGCCTACCAGTCATTTATCTGGCTGTCGTGTATCACCAGCGGTCGCTTGAACGACGTGCTGTCGGCGACGCTCGCGCGTTTCAGGCCGAAGATCCCACTCAGCTCCCGCGCAGGCGTGCTGGGCGATCTGAGTGCGGAGGATGTCGAACGTCACGTCAGTAGGTTACGCGACGATGGCTTCGTGCAGTTCGTCGGCGTGTTGCCGGCCGCCATGTGCGAGCGGCTGGCGCAATTTGCCCGGCAGACGCCGGCGAGCGTGCGCCGCATGGACCACGAGCCAGCGAACGTCGAGAAGCGGATGGCGCTGTTCGACGCCCGCGCGCCATTGGGCGTGCGTTACGATTACGAGACCAATGGCCTGCTCGATAACAGCGACGTGCAGGCGTTGCTTGCGGATCACTCGCTGCTCACGATCGCCCAGGAATATCTGGGCTCTCGTCCCGTGATTGACGTGCTTAGCATGTGGTGGCACACGAACTATCACGCGCAACCGGATTCGCAAGCGGCACAATATTTCCACTTCGATATGGACCGCATCAAATGGCTGAAGGTGTTCGTGTATCTCACCGATGTCGGCCCGGACAACGGGCCGCACATGTTCATCAAAGGCTCGCACCGTTCGGGGCAGATCCCAGGCGAGTTTCTGCAGCGCGGTTACGCGCGGCTGACTGACGAGGAGGTATTTCGGCAGTATCCGCCCGACCGCCGCATAGAGTTTTGTGCACCGCGCGGCTCGATCATCATTGAAGACACGCGCGGATTGCACAAGGGAGTGCACGTGCGCGGGGCGCCGCGTCTGGTCTTGCAGCTGCAACTCAGCAACAGTCTTTTCGGAACCAATCACGCGCGCGCGCGCATGGGTACGGTCAGGGACGCGGGGCTGCAGAGTATGCTGCGGCAGGCCCCCTCTATATACCGACAGTACCTGTGAGTATCTTCTGGTTCGCCGCCCGAGGCCTGTACTGGCGCACGCGCAGCATGTGGCGTGCCATCTGCACCTTCCGGCACGCCGTGCTCGAGTTGACGCCGCGCCAGTCGGCGCAGCAACCTCCGGACTCCCCGGCGCGTGATCTGTCCGAGCTCGTATGAACCTTAAAGTTACGCCAGGCGCCCCCGCTCAGCTCGTGCTGTTCGCAGTGCTCGCTGCGGTGTTTCTGTACCTACCGTTGATGGCGCTCACACTGCTGTGCGTGTTTGCGGCCTGGGGCACGGACCGCAACTGGCGTTGGGCGTTCCTGCTCGCCGTCTGCATTCTGTTTGGCACTCTCAACGCGGTAAAGCAGGTTGATGGCGATCTGGCTAATTATGTGAACCTGCAGAACTATCTGAGCGGTCGGCCCTTCTTGGCACTCCTGGACATCAAAGAGATGAGGCCGATTTCGCCCACCTACCGAGTCACGGAAATCGGCTTCTACGGCGTCCAGTGGGTGCTCGCGCAGATCTGCGGCAGTGCGAGTGCCTCACTCGCGATAGTCGCTACGCTGACGGTGTATGGGACGACCTTCGCCGGGATACTGCTCTTCGCGCGAGTAGAGGCCTGGAATAATCGTCTGACGATCATCGTTGCGCTCGTCGCTTTCTTCGCAGCGATCAACTTCAACAATACTACGCATCTGATGAGGCAATACGTTTCGGCGTCCTTCGGGTTTCTAGCATTAGCATCACTCCTTGATCGCAGAACAATTAGCGCCACCGTTTGGGCGGTGGTTTCTTGTTCGGTCCACAATGCCACCGCCTACCTGTTTGCCTCCTTCATTCTTATTGCAGCCCTGTTTCCCTATGGGCGACCCTTTTGGGGCCGTCCCTGGGGGAGCGCGTGGCGGGTGCTGGTTGCCCTCTGCGTGCTCGGCGGCTCAGTCGGATTGCTGTGGCTACAGCAGGCCGCGACCTCCGGCTTGCTAGAGAACAGTGACGTGACGGTGGTGCATTACCTGTTCGCCAGCACGATCTTCGCTCTGTTTTGGTACGGGGCCCGCTCGCGCGGCAAGGACCGAACCGACTACTATCTCGGTCTCGCATTCCTCGTGACGTTTTTTATCAGTGGTTTCTTCTTCGCTTTGCATATCCGCATAACGGCGCTCAGGTACTTTATTTATCTTGAGTGGCTCTACGCGCCGATGGTTGCCGTGATGCTGTGCGCAGTCCCGCGGCGATACATGGGCGCGTACTTGGGCAGCCGTTGGTTGGTGTGTTGCGCCGCGGTCTGCGTGTTCTTCTTGCGTATGAACGCTACCGGGTGGAATTACGGTCCGGACTCGCAGCGTGTCCTGAGCATCAGCGCGCGCGAGCTGGTTGAGTACGTTGGAACATGAAAGCCATCGCACCTAACGCGCCGCCCGCAAGCACGGCAGTGGCTACGCCCGCAAGGGTCTTGACGTGAACTTGGGTACGAGCATGCGTGCTGAGGGGGCTTCAATTGTCGCGAGCGCTGCCGTCATAGTAACCCTTTTCTTTTGCAAGTAGCGCCGGAGCGTGTTCGTACGATGCACCCAAGTCGTCGCGAAAAGCGGCCGGTTACGCCGGCAATTGCCCGCGGGGAGCATGTGGTGGCGGAGCCCGCACGGTCTGTGAGTGCAGCAGCGGTGCAATCGTTCTCGGTGGAGATCTGCGGCGCTGACATCTCACCGACGCTCCTGCTCGCAGCGGAAACCTTGGTCGATACGCCCTTTGCGTGCCTGGCGTTCACGCGTGCATTTCGGAGCGAGATTATTTCCCAACTGCGACACGCGGTGGTGCATAACGGCGGGCAGCTTGTGGGGATCCTATCATTCTATCGACGCGGTGACGTTCTGGTCGTCGTTAACCGATTGGTGCGATTGACAGATGAGGTCCTTGAGGCCTGTGCCGCGGCTATGTTTCAAGAGAATCCGACAGCGCAGTCCATCGAAATCAATGACCTTTATAGTGAGGAGATGCAATGGTCAGCCGCGCGGCTGCGCTCGCTCACTTGGCGCACCATCGACTGCGTGGCAGCTGTGCTGCCGAGGTCCTATGCCGAGTACCTCGCAAACTTCGGTGCGGCGACGCGCAAGAATCTACGCTACTGCGCGCGTCGGCTGGAACGCGAAGCGCCTGGCCTCAAATTTCGCGTCCACCGCCGGGAGGAGATTACCGCGGAGATGGTAGAGGCGATCGTGCAACTAAATCATCGGCGGATGGCATTCAAGAGCAAGGCCTCCGGGATTGATAAGTTGTACACCGCCCGGTTGGCGGCTCTGATGCGTTCGCACGGCGTTGCGTGCGTCGCTGCAGACGGATCGATCATCGTAGCGGGCACGTTGTGCACCGAGGTAGGCAATGGATGGACCCTGCACGTCATCGCTCATGAGCCCCGCTTCAATCACGTGCGACTGGGGCTGTTGTGCCTGTTAAGAACCATGGAGGCGGCGATCGGCTCGGGTGCCCGCCGGTTCAGTTTTCTCTGGGGCGTCGGCGAATACAAACTGCTCTTTGGCGGTAAGCTCGGTACGCTGCGAGCGCGCCGCTACTACCGCAGCACCGCCAGCCGGTTGCTGGCGATCGGGGACATGCGAGACTGCGTGGCGCAGTCGGCGCGACGGCGCTTGTCGCTTTGGCGACGCAGCTACCAGGCACGCTAGATCACCGCGCGCCAGTGTCCCCGCCGCTGCCACTGCGAGAGTCGCGGCTGGCGCCGCCAAATCCAGCTCGGCTGAAAAACGGTGTTAGGTCAAGGCAATGTGGCTCAAAATTAAGCGGCGCATCAGAAGCCTTCGAAATCTCATCCTGGACGTGCGTTTTGGCGGCAGATTTCTGGGCGGTGGCGAGCCGACACGCTTCGCGCACCTGCATGCGAGAGACGTCGCCAACTCCGACTATCAGGCGATGGCGGAGGTATTCGCTCACGCCCCCATCACGGACGATTCGGTCATCGTGGACGTCGGTTGCGGTAAAGGCCGGGTGCTCAATTTTCTTCTCGGCCAGGGAGTCAAATGCGACATCATCGGCATTGAGATTGATCCGAACGTCGCGCGCGCGACAGCGTAGCGCCTGCGGCGGTATCGGAATGTGAGGATAGTAACGGGCAACATCGTGGACGTATGGCCAGAAAGTGCCACGGTGTTCTATGTGTACAACCCCTTCGGCGCACCGGTGGTCGAGCAGTTCTGTGACCGCCTCGCGACACACTCACGTTCATTCGTGGTGCTCTACTACAACAGCATCTACCGTGATCTCTTCGAGAGGCGTGGGTTTCAGGTAGAGTTTCATGGACGCGAGACCGTACCAGTGTTCCGCTGCAGACTGCATGACACCGACATGATCCACGATTTTTGCATTATCAAACCCTCCATGCCCGCACGGCCTCCTTCACGATGATCTTCGTGTCCTCATGGGACGATGGCCATCCGCTCGATCAACGGGTGGGGGAGCTGCTGCAACGATACGGCTTCAAGGGCACGTTTTTCGTTCCGCTACGCAACCGCGAAGGCGCGCCAGTACTGGCGCCGGCGGGTCTGCGCGCGCTCGCGGCCTGCCACGAGATCGGCAGCCATACACTGGATCACATGTATCTGCGGGGTCTGCCGGAGGCGATCGTCCGGCAGCAGATCTGTGAGGGACGCGAAAGCCTCGAGAGCCTGCTGGGGCAGCGTGTGGAGGGCTTCTGTTATCCGGGCGGCGAGTATGAGCCCATGACCGTGCGCCTGGTCCGCGAGGCGGGCTTCCGTTATGCACGCACCGTGGAGAACCTCGTGACGGCTGCCCCGCTGCGCCCGTATACGGTCGGGACCACCCTGCAGGTCTACCCGCATTCCAGCAGCGTGCTGGCGCGCAATCTGCTGCGTTATCCAAACCGGATGCGTAAGGCGGCATTGCTCGTGCGGTTGTTTGCCGGACGCACTCTGGATGAGAGGTTGCGGATAGCCGCTAGCTACGCTCGCGACCGATCCGGCGTTCTGCATATTTGGGGCCACAGCAGCGAGCTCGAGCGCCTGGGTTTGTGGGATACCCTGGAGCGGTTTCTGCGCTGGGTGCGTGAATTCGCTCCGAGGTCGATGTCGCTCATTGAGTTGATGGATGCGCGCGCATGACACCCCGCTCGAATGGAAATCCAGAGGTGCTGGCAATCGTTGCCAACGTCAAGCAGTATCGTGCCGTCTTTTACACGCAACTGGCTTCGCGGCTCTCGGCGGCGGGGATTCAGCTACGCGTCGCGTTCAGTGAGTCTCACGGGACGGAGGCTCTGAAGGGCGATAGCATCGAATTGCCGCCCCCACTCGGGCTAAAGGTCCCGCGCTGGTATTGGCTGGCGGGCCGGCTGCTGCTGCAACGCGTGCCCCTCGCGGCACTGCGGCGTGCGGACCTCATCATCATCGTGCAGTCGAACGGCTACCTGCTCAACTACCTGCTGCTGCTGGCGTCCCGCTTAGGCCTCAAACGAGTGGCCTACTGGGGGCACGGCTACAACCACCAGGCAAGACCGGGCGCCTTTGCGGAGCGCTTTCGCCGCAGGTTCGTCGGCCTTTCGGACTGGTGGTTCTCCTACACACAACGCACGGCGGACTATCTGCTGCAGAATGGCGTTGCCGCGGAAAGGATCACCGTAATCAACAACGCGATAGACACCGCGGCGTTTGCCGCGCAGGTCGCTGCCGTCACCCCCGAGGAGATTCAGCTGCTGCGCTCAGACCTCGCCCTCCCGCAGCAGGCGCGTGTTGGGCTTTATTGCGGCTCGCTGTACGGTCACAAACATATGCCGTTCTTGCTCGATGCCTGTGCGCAGATACATGCACGCCTCCCTGAGTTCGTCCTGGCTGTGGCCGGTGCCGGGCCGAGCGCGGACTTGCTGCGAGAGGCGAGCGGGCGGCTTCCGTGGCTGCGGTATCTGGGGCCGCAGTTCGGGCACACCAAAGCCGTTCTGTTCCGCAGCGCCGAGCTGTTCTTAAATCCGGGGCTGGTCGGGTTAGCGATCCTGGACAGCTTTGCCGCGGGCCTGCCCTTCATCACGAGCGATCTGCCGATCCACAGTCCAGAGATTGCCTATCTTGAGCCGGGTATTAATGGCCTGGTCGCGCCCTATGCGGCGGGACCGTGGGCCGACGCGGTCATCGGGCTCCTACAGGACGAAAACCGACTGGCAGCGATGGGGCGCGCTGCACACCTCGCGAGCCGCAAATACACGGTCGAGAAGATGGCTGACAACGTGGCGCAGGGGATCGAGCGCTGCCTGGGAATACAGATGGCCGCACGGTCCGCGGGCGCCAAATGAAGGTGCTGTGCGTTCACAACTACTACGGTTCCTCGGCGCCGAGTGGCGAGAACTTGGCGTATGACTGCGACGTTGAACTTCTGCGCAGCCGTGGCCACGAAGTCCTGGAGTTCACGACCCACAGTGACGCGCTACGCGCAAGTCCCCTCACAGGTCGGTTGCGCGGTGCCTTCACCTGCGTCTGGAACCCGGTTGCGGATGCGCATCTGCGGGCGCTGATCCACGCCGAGCGGCCCGACATTATGCACGCGCACAACGTGTTTCCGCGGCTGTCTCCGTCGATATTCACCACAGCGGATCGAACCGAGACCGCAACGGTGCTCACGCTGCACAACTACCGGATCTTTTGTGCCGCCGGGACGGCCATGCGCGCCGGCGCCGCGTGCACCCTGTGTGCGGACAGTCACAGTGTAATCCCCGCACTGCGCTACCGATGCTACCGTGCAAGCCTTGCCGCGACTGCGCCGGTGGCCGCATCCATTGCCCTGCACAGATCTCTGCGCACGCTCGATCGACACGTGGACGCCCTCATCGCCTTGACGGAGTTTCAGAAGGATTTTTTCGTTCGCCGCGGTCTTTTGCGCGGCGAGCGGCTGCACGTGCGCGCGAACTTCATGCCCGGCTCACCGCGCGCGATGCACTGGGACGAGCGCGGACCGAACGCGGTCTATGTGGGGCGCATGTCCGACGACAAAGGGGTCGATGTGCTCATTGCGGCTTGGAAGCTCTGGGGCCCGGAAGCCCCCCCGCTGATTCTGGTAGGCGACGGACCGCGCCGCAAGGCGCTGCAGCGTGCTGCCAAAGAGCAGATTCGTTCAGGCAAAATCAGCTTCACTGGTAACTTGTCGGCGCCAGCAACGCAGGCTTTGCTGCGGAGGGCGCGCATGATTGTCGTTCCCAGCCGCGCATTCGAGGGCTTCCCCATGGTCATCCGGGAAGCGATTGCCTACGGCGTCCCGATTGTAACCTCCGACGTAGGCGCTCTGGCGAGCATCGTCGCAGATTCCGGATGTGGTGTAGCTTTCCGCGTAGGGGACGCCACCGCACTCGTGCGCGAGGCGCGGAGCCTGTGGAATGATGGGCAACGGATGCGCCGCGTCGCAGCCCGGGCCGTCGAGGTGTACCGCGAACTGTATTCTGAGGACGCGGCCTACGGGGCGCTCATGAAGGTGTACGAAGCCGCCATAGGTCTTCGTCGCGCGCCCGGCACATCAGGAATCAGTCGCGGCGCAGCCTCCGCATAGGCCGGAGCACTCGAAGTGAAAGCTCGGAAACTTTCGTGCTCACGCTGCGCTGAGCATTGACGTAGCCAAGACTTAGAGTCGATCATCGGCGGCGCCAGGCGGATCGACTCGTCAATCTGTCCTCGCCGCCTAGTTACACTCGGGGCATGGAGAAGCAAATGCCAGAACTTGTTAGCACGCACTACGACGGTCGATATTTCGATTGGCAGGCTCCTCAGGGTGAGTTCGGCGGTTGGGCAAATCAGAGCAAGTTTCGCGATCACATATCCAGCAACAGTAAGGTGCTGGATTTTGGTTGCGGCGGCGGATTTCTTTTAAAGAACTTGAAATGCGGCAAAAGAGTGGGTGTGGAAGTGAACCCCGCTGCGGTAGAAACCGCGAGGAAGAACGGCGTCGAAGTGTTTACGAGCGTCGCCGACGTACCGGACGAATACGTTGATGTCATCATTTCAAACAGCGCCCTGGAACACACTCTGCAACCTCTCGAGGAGCTCAAATCCCTCTACCGCAAGTTGCAGGTCGGAGGCAAGATCGTCTTCGTTGTTCCGTGCGAGTCTATCTCGCTCAGCTATCGACCCGATGACGTCAATCATCATCTGTACAGTTGGAGCCCGATGTGCCTCGGTAATCTTTTCTCCGAGGCCGGGTTTTCGGTCATCGAATCCAAAGCCTATATACACAAGTGGCCGCCGAAGTACCGGGTCATCGCTGCGCTGGGAGGCCGGTGGCTGTTTGACGTGGCGTGCCGCATTTATGGGCGGCTGGAGCGATCCTGGTTTCAAGTGCGCGTAGTGGCTGAGAAGCCCGCTGGTACACGTAAATTCTGATGCCGAGTGCGGCACTGGCATTGAGACCTCGGCTCGATTGATCGCGCACGGCGCGCTCAGCGGTTGGTGCCCGGCAATATCTCGGGATTCTTCCCCGTCTTGGTTAAGCACGTGTACGCGGAGAACTCGAGCTCCTTATAGAGACTTGCCCCCAGCTGCGCTCGCCTGAGTAGCCGGTACAGTGGCCAAAGCAGCAACTTTATCTCCCCCGTCCAGTTGCGACGCATGTTCATGTTGTTGTACCAGTTAAAGCGGATAACCTCCGGGGGATTGCGCGTGTAGCGCTCCGCTAGCACCTCGAGTCCTTCCGACATCAGCAAAAACTTGAATGTGGACGGTGTGAACACATTGATATGTCCGTACGACATGTAGTGCTTGCTGTGTGTATCGACGCGCGGCGCATAGTCGAGCGGTATCTCGAATACCTGATACGGCGCCACGCGCCGCAACTCGCGGATCAGAATCCGCGGATGCTCGACGTGCTCGATGACATGCGAGCAGTAAGCCAAGTCGAAGCTGCCGTCAGGGAAGGGGATCCGGTAGCCGTCAAATTTTCGTGCTTCCCGCAGGGTGCGTAGTCGCCTTTTTACTATCTGCCGTAGGCCACTATCCGATATCTCGATGGCGGTGAGCTCGGTGCAAAATCCTTCGGCTTCCAAAAATTTGAGTATTGCGCCCTCGCCGGCGCCACATTCGAGAACTCGTTCAAATTGCTCGCCCGCGCACACCGCGCGGAGGTTTTCCGCCTTGTGGCGCGCGCAAAGCTCACGCCAAGGCGTGCTCTCGTCCGAGTATTGCTCATCGTAGGCAGCCTGCAACGTGGGGCTGACATCGTTCCCGGCTAGCATGGTGCCCTACCGCTCCCGCAAGGTTGTTATCGATGGAAAAAATTAAGGATACACCGTTGCCGGTATCCGCGGGGCACTTCAAATCTCGAGGCGCGCGCCACGGATCGAGACGGTGCACGGGCGGTCACGCACATCGCGTGCCTCGATAGCAATCAAGCCGTCTTTGGCACACTCCTCCAACATGAATGTGACGATTTGCAGGCCGTGGACGAGCATTTGTTTCTGCTGCGCATAGCGTAAGACCGCAGGTCCGGTCGCCTCGACCTGCACCAAGATGCTGCGTGCGCCCGCACAGTGGAGCGCCAGCTGAAATCTGCCGTGCGCTTTCCAACCTGTCGATGAAATGGCACGCTGGCGCAGATCGAACCCGGAGTAAAAATAGGGCAGATCGTCTGGTGCGGCGCTGGAAATCGCACTCGGCGGCCTGAAGGCGAAGCGTCGGCGGATCAGGCGCGCCGGGGCGCCGGCAATCACGCTGTAAGGTTCGATGGAATCGGTAACAACCGAGTTAGCTCCGATTACGCAGCCTCGGCCGATGGTCACTCCTCTCATGACCACGGTATTTATTCCGATCCAGCAATCGTCGTGGACGTGAATCGGCAGACGGCGCGGTTGGGTGGGATGATAGGTTGGGTCTGCGACCAGGGCGTCCTGATCCCGAATCAGCCATACAGGTCTTTCCATAAACTGATGTGTGCCGGATGACATGATGACATTGGGCGCAAGCAAGCAGTTGGCTCCGATGGTGACCTCACCGAGCAAGTGACAATGGTTCTGTACGGTGGTGAAATTACCGACGGTGATGTCTGGCTGCGGACTGACCTCCACTTCGCGTCCGATGTATACGCCGTCGCCAAAACTGAGCTTTGAGCCGGCGGGTACCTGAATAATGCTGTTTCTGCCGATGGACACGCGCGTGCCAAAAACAAAGGTTCCGTGCACCGCGACCTGCGCGGTCAGGTGAATTCCGATCAGTCCACGTAGCCTGATCAGCCCGTTCACACCTCGTAGCCAGCTACCTACTCGTAGCGGCATTCAGCAGGCGCCCGATCGAGTGTGAGGTTCGCGTGCCGCGGACCCCAGGAAGAGCGTATGTTTGACTTGCGACTCCACAGCCGGATCGTGGGTCACGACGATCACAATCCGATCGCTGAAATGCTCCAGAATGCTCGTCAGGACCGTGTTACGCGTTGGCACATCCAGCGCGCTGAGGCTTTCATCGAGCACGAGAACGTCTGGATTGCGCAGCAGCGCCCGCGCGATACCCAGGCGCTGTCGCTGACCTCCCGAGAGATTAGTGCCTTGATAGTCCAGCATCGTGTCGAGGCCGTCGGGCAATGCCTTCAACACAGGATCGAAACCGGCGAGCCGTACGGCGTTGGCGATATCGTGCTCCGAGGCGGCCAGACCGAACACTATGTTGTTACGAACGGTATCGTTGAATACTCGTGATTGCTGCTCAACCAACACGACCCGCTTGCGATACTCCTGCTGATTGAGATCGTTCAGCGGTATTCCATTGATGCGTATGTTCGCCCCGCCGTCTGTAATGAGTCCTAGGATCAAATCGACGAGGGTCGACTTGCCGCTGCCCGATGGACCGCAGATGGCATAGCTGCCCCCGGCTCTGAAAACGCAGGACACCCCGGCGATTACAGATGCAACTCCGCCGTCATAGCGATAGTCGAGATCTGATACCTGGATTTCCCGCACGGATCCTCCCAGGGGCCGCTTCTCGCGGGCGGTCCGCGGGCTTGGCGCAGTCGCGACTGCCACGACGTCATGAGCGGCACGCAAGTCGGAAAGCAATTTCATTCCATTGTTGAGACAGGCGCCCGCCGCGGGAAAAAACCGCAGCAACAGGATCATGCCGGCCAGTGCGGATGCCATATTGAAACGCGTGATGTGGGCGCCAGAGAGGGACACGATCACGCCGAAAACAAGCAGCAACAGAATGAGGCCCGGCAGGTTCTTCTGCGCATGGGTAGTCAAATCCACCTTGAACAAGGTGCGATGATATTTCTTGACCTGCTCGGTGTACTGTCGCACCACGTACATCTCGCCGCCGATTGAACGTACTGACCGCAATCCATTCAGTCCGTCGAGAAACGTGGACGTGGCGACGCGCGACTCCGTCTTGACGACAGACCCCATTCGATAGACTTTACGTGTGCTCTGTAGGATAGCGACGCCGGTTATCGCGACGAATATTGCGACGCCTACGGCGAATTCAAAAGAAAAGACCAGCATGGCCGCGACGGTTACCAGGACGGACAGCGAGGCCACCAACAACTGAACGAAGTACAGAAAAATCTGTCCGGCACGACTGGCTTCATCTCCGGCGATGGCGATGAAATGACCGATCTTGTGACGTTGAATCTCGAGTAGCGGAGTTTCGACGACGAATTTGCGGAATGCGCCGGAGGCAAGTGACGCGGTCACGTCGCGCGAGACGCCCGACGTCAGCACCGAGCAGGCAAACTCTAGCGCGATCCGCCCAAGGAACAGTCCGAGGAAGATTTCAAACCACGTCTTGGTATCGGGGATAAAACCGGCAGAAGTCACCACGAGATTCCAATAGTGCGCCAGTACCGACATGTGCGATTGGTTGATGTGCTGGGTCAGCGGCACGAGCACGCTGAGCGCGGCGAATTCAATTAGCGTGCCCAATAAGGCCAGCAGCAGCACTGCGTACACCCACCGCGAGGAATGGGCAGCGTAACTGATCACTCCGTACAAATACTTGAGGACTCGCATGGGTGGCTAAACCTCGACGCTCGCCCCATAGGCCGTTACCGTGCACGAGTGGCCGCGGGATGGGAAACGGCAGACGATCAATTTGGTCATGTCAGTTACAATGAGAAGTCTAACCTTACAGCGGTGGCCACGGCACGGGCCGATCGGGTCGGTACCGCCGGCAGGGTCATCCGCGAGCCCGGCGCGCGTAGCATTCGGAGCCACAATGCGAGAAACGGCCTACGAGGAATACCAAACCGATTGGACCGCTGTGCTCGAGCGAGCGACCCAGCTCGTCGGGGCGGGTGAGAGGAATCTTGCGCGCCTTCTGGCATTGCTCAATCCGCCGGCCGACGAAAGTCCAAACGCGAAGTTGCTGCGCTTTTACGGCCACCGAATAGCCGGCAGACGGGTGTCGGGGATCAACGATGACGCCTATGAACGCATCCTGTTCGAACGGATCCTCCAGCGAGAACTGAGCAGGTCAATCGCTGATGATACCGTAAACGTTATCGAGCTCGGGAGCGGCTACGCAAAAAACCTATTTGGAATCTGGCTGAACGGCGGACCGCGCGAGGCAAACTATATTGGGCTGGAGTACACACGCGCCGGACGCGACTGCGGCTTGTTCCTCGCCGGGCTCGAGCCTGCTATGCGTTTCAAATCTTTCGAATTTGATTACTACAAGCCTTCGTTTCCTGCATTCGACCGAATGGCCAAGACCTTCGTCTTTACCTGCTACAGCATTGAGCAGATTACTCGGCTCGGGGTCGAGACGTTCGATGCGCTGCTGGATATTCCCGGTCTTTATAAGGTCGTGCATATCGAACCGGTGGGTTGGCAGAGGGGACCGCGACTGCTGCCATTTCCCACGGAAGCGATGCTCTGGGCATCGACTCGAATATCGGCTCACCGACTGCGATACAACACGAACTTGATCCAGGCGCTCGAGACCCTCTCGCGTGCTGGCAAGATCACGCTGCACCAGCCATCTAAGATCGACTATCTCGCGCACCGTCCGAACCTGCCGGGATCGGTGCTTACGTGGTCTCCGCGCCGATTGCCGGGGCCGGCAAGTGCTAGCGGCAACGCGCCCTAGTAAAGGGGCGCCGAGCAGCAGTTTGCCTCAGAATCCCAAAATTTCCGTCATACCGTATAGGTGGCAGACAGGGTAAGTTCCGCGGTTGCCCCCAGGCTTGTGACCGGAACGTTCGTGCAGCGCAAGCCGCTTCCTGTCTCGACGATATCCACCACCGTGCCGCCGGGCGCGATGAGGCCGTGGCACGCCGTATAGCCCGGCGTGTGGGCGATACCACTGGCCGAGATACTGACGACCGCAGGCAGCCCGGCCGGTCCTGCAGCGACGAACGGCAGTCCAGCGATTTGCAGATTCCCGCTCATCAAGCGGTCAACGCTCACAAGTGCCACGCGCCCCCGGAGCGTGACCTGATTGCCGATACGCTGATAGTGACCGGCCTGCCTCGCATAGGCGTGCGAGCCGGCCCACGTCGTGCCGCTCACGGTCGGCGTCCACTGGCCCTCGCTCATCACTTGGGATTGCAGGCTCGCCACTGCGATGCTCCCTGAGCCTGGCCCAGTGAGCGTACTGCTCGCCGTGCCGTTAGCGTTGCAAAAGGCGAGGATCTCGTTAACGTGCTCGAAGTGAAGGTTCTGTACCGTTGAGGCAGTAAATCGGTTGCCAAAGATCGCAATGCAGGCCGCCGCATTGCCGCCCGTAGTACGAATCGCGTAGGCGGAGTCGTTGAACGTGCAGTTGGAGATGCGCCCGCAGTTGAGGCCATTCGCGCGGATGGCGTCCGGTGGGGGCTTGGTGCCCGCTTCGAAGTAGCACCCATCGATGATGAAGCCGGAGATACCGTAAGCGCCGGACGCGAACGACATCTGCGGATACTTGGTGGGATCGGCGCTGCAGTTGCGCTCGATCGTACAGCCGAGCCATGAAACGTTCGAACTCATGATCGGCGTATTGGTCGCCGTTACACCGCCGTAATCGTTGGCGGAAAATACGCATTGGCGGAACGCTATCGTCGTGCTGTAACCCGCGTTCCAACCGGCATTGAAGTCCAGACCCCGTCCGTTCTGGTCGAACACCGTGTTGTCGAATGTGGTCCAGAGCGCCCCAGCCAGTCGCGTACCCGTCGCCCAGCCGCGAATCATCACATCGCGCACGTAGTGATTCCCAGTGAAGTCATGCTCGCCAATCTGCAGGCCGATGCCCTTCTTGCCCGTGCCCTCCAAGCTCAGGGCGCGCAGTCCGCAGCGCGAGCCGAGCGAGCCAAAGGTGATCCCCGTCACGTCGGCGGAGCACTT
Organism: uncultured Pseudomonadota bacterium; assembly: GCA_963850955.1. GTDB lineage: Bacteria > Pseudomonadota > Gammaproteobacteria > Steroidobacterales > Steroidobacteraceae > 13-2-20CM-66-19. The sequence continues at coordinate 771,653 of CAWKMW010000002.1, read as the reverse complement.
GAGAATCGTGACGCCTTCGCCGGCGCCTTCAAGTACGGTGCCGCCGGGTATCGTGAAGCCCTTGGAGAAGAGAAACGTTCCCGCGCCCAAGCGCAGTACGCCACCGCGTTGCTTGGCCAAAGCGGCCAAAGCCGCCGCGAAATGTGCATCGTTCAGCGCGGCGCCGTCGCCGACAAAGCCGTACTGGGCTGCATCGAAGATAACGCCAGCGGCAGGGGGTTGCGCGGGTAGCGCGGCGGGGCCGAGCGCAAGTCCCGAAAGCAATTGACGGCGGTTGAGTAAGGAGTCCGTGGGGTCCATTTCGTGCTTAGCGTCGCCCCCCGAAGGCAAATTCGCGCACGACGTGGGACAGGAAAATTGGCATGGAAATGAGCGTTCGCCGCCAGAGCCGCTCCGGCTCGAGGGCGAGGCGGTGTAGCCATTGTAGACCCAGGCGCCGAATCCAGCGTGGAGCATGAGGGACACTGCCGCCGTAGAAGTCGAACACCGCGCCGATCGCCGCACCACAGCACACGTTGCAGTGCTGCATCAAGCGCTGCAGCACCTTCTCCTGCTTCGGTGATCCTAACCCAAGCCACACAACGTCAGCACCGCTCGCGACGACCCGGGCGCCCATGTCTGCGATCTCAGTGTCGGAGAAGTCGGCCCGAAAGGGCGGCGCATAGCATTCGATACCTCGTATGCCGGGAAACTCTGCTCGATATTTTTCCACCAGGTCCCGCAGGCTCTGGTCGCTGCCGCCGATGAAGAACACGCGACCGAGTCTACGGCGCGATAGCTCAGCGCTGAGCGCCGTGAAGAACTCATAGCCGTAAACTCGATGAACCGGGCGGCGGTTGAGCAGCAGGCTCGCGAGCGACAACCCGACGCCATCGCAGAACACGGCCGAGGCGTCGGTTATTGCCTGTTTGAAAGCGGCGTCCCGCTCAGCGAGCACCACCGAGTGGGGGTTGAGGAAAACGCACGTCAGTCCGCGCAGGCTGCCAAGTTGGTCGCAGACTGCGCGCGCTACGCCTGCCGGAGGCTCATTCAGTACACTGTAGCCAAGGATATCGATCTGCTGAAACATATCTTGCATTTACGGGGTAGAGTCGTGTCGCCCGCCGAAAGAGGGTTCGCGCGGTGCACCACCGGCGATCTTAGACTATGCGAATACCCCGTACCTGAGAAGGGGGAGCGGGCGCGGTTCCGGGGCAACGGCCGTGGGCCAGCATGACCCAGCGCGTATTGGTCACGGGCGCGACCGGCTTTGTCGGCCGCACTTTGTGTGAGGCGCTCGCACGTCGCGGTCTGCGCGTGCGGGCGGCCACGCGCACGCCGCAGGCGGTGTCCGCGCACGCCGCTGAGTGCTGTAGCGTCGGTGAGATAGGAAGTCACACGGACTGGAGCCGAGCGCTCGATGGCGTGGATTGGGTCATGCACCTGGCCGCACGCGTGCATGTGCTCGAGAGCACCGCCGCGGGCCAAGCCGCGTACCGGGAAGTCAACGCTCGCGGTACCGCGCGCCTGGCACTGGCGGCAGCGCGCAACGGCGTTACTCGGTTTGTGTACCTAAGTTCCGTTAAGGTCAACGGGGAGTCTACCTCGGGCGTTCCGTACTCCTCGCGTGATACGCCTGGGCCGACGGACGCCTACGCCGTGTCAAAGTGGGAGGGCGAACTCGCGGTTCACGATGCGGGCGTGGGTTCACAGATGCGATGCTCAACGGTGCGTTCGCCCCTGGTGTACGGCGCGGGAGTGCGCGCGAACTTTCTGCGCCTCATGCGCTGGGTCGATCGCGGCATACCGTTGCCGTTCGGAGCGGTCAAGAACCTGCGCAGCCTGGTGAGCGTATGGAATCTGGCCGATCTCCTCATTCGTGTGGCCGAGCACCCAGCCGAAACGGGTCAGGTTTGGATGGTGTCCGACGGTGCCGATGTATCGACCCCGGATCTGATACGCGCGCTCGGACGAGCGATGGGCAGGGGGGTCAGACTCGTTGCGGTGCCGGTGAGCCTGCTGCGCATGGGCGGCGGCCTGCTCGGCAGACGCGCGGAAGTCGCCCGACTGTGTGGCTCCTTGGTGGTCGACATTTCCGACACCTGCTCGCGACTTGGTTGGATGCCGCCGTTGTCGCTGCACACGGGGCTGGAGCGCACCGTCGCGTGGTACCTCGCGGAGGGTCGCTCCGATGCCCGGTGAGACGACTGGACTTGCTCTCGCGTGCTTTGCGCTTTCTTGGTTGCTGACCCAGGCCATGCGCAAGCTGGCGCTTTCGCGAGGAATTCTCGACGTTCCTAACGAACGCAGCTCCCACCGGCAACCCACGCCGCGTGGCGGGGGGGTCGCGATTGTGGCTACAGCGACGACGTGCTTTGCGCTGCTGCTGGTATGGCGCCGCCTCGACACTCAGTTGTCGGCGGCGCTCGCCGGCAGCCTGCTGGTGGCCGCCGTTGGGTTTTTCGACGACCGAGGATCGTTGCGACCCGCCGTGCGGCTCGCCGCGCACGGGGTCGCCGCCCTATGGGCCATGGCGTGGCTTGGCGGCTTACCGCAATTGCGGATCGGGGCGCACTTCATCTCCTTAGGATGGGCGGGATACCTTCTGGGGGGACTTGGGATAGTCTGGGCCGTCAATCTGTTCAACTTCATGGACGGTGTCGACGGTATTGCGGCCTCGGAGGCTATCTTCATTGCGCTCGCTGGCGCACTCTTGAATCCATTGCTCGAAGCTCATGCTGGCGTTGCATCCGCGGCCCTTGTGTTGGCTTCCGCCTGTGGCGGATTTCTCGCCTGGAATTGGCCGCCAGCGAAGATTTTCCTCGGCGATGTCGGGTCGGGTTATTTGGGCTATGTGATCGTCGTCCTGGCGTTGGGCGCCACGCGCGACAATCCCGTCGCGTTGTGGGTATGGCTGATTCTCGGCGGCGCTTTCTTTGTAGATGCGACGGTTACGCTGCTGCGTCGAATTTTGCGCCGCGAGCAGGTCCACGCAGCGCATCGCACTCACGCCTACCAATGGCTGGCGCGTCGCTGGAACAGCCACGGCAAGGTTAGCTTGGCTGTGTTGGGTGTGAACCTGCTATGGCTGTTCCCGTGTGCAGTGTTTGCGGGATTAAGTCCTGCGCTCGCGGCCGCAACCGTGATCTTCGCGTTGGCTCCACTGGCAGTGCTGGCGGTCATCGCAGGTGCCGGGCGCCTTGAAAACAACCTCCGTAAGCGCTGATCCGCCCCGCCCACACCCGTATGCGTCCTGCGTCAACCGCTCCTTCTTGGCGCCGTTTATCAACGTGTTGTTCGAGCCGACGTGGTAATGCAATGTAAGTCGCTATCGATTGCCCGAATTGATTGCTTTACAATCACATAGCGCTCGCTCGGGATCGTAAGGTCATGCCCACGGGGAGGTGGTGGTGAGGGATAGAAACGCGGCTGGAAAGCCGGTGCCGGTGGGTGGCACGGCTGCAAAGGCGGTTCTCGCGCTGCCCCGAAGGGCCAAACGGCTCGTCATGGTGGCCGCCGATGCGATCGCAATTCCGACCGCGCTGTGGGGTGCGTTGGCGCTGAAGTTCGACAGCCTCAGTCCGGCGCTCGATCGAACCTGGGCCTATTTCCTTGTTGCGTTGGTCTCGGCGTTGTTTTTCTTTTCCGTGCTGGGTTTGTACCGGGCGGTGATTCGTTTTGTTGGCCCTAAGGCAATGCTGACCGTGTTTGCCGGAGTCAGCCTTTCGGTGTTGGTGCTCGCGCTCTTCGATCGCTTTGTTGCGCGGCACCAAATTCCCCTGTCGGCGTTCGGAATTTATTGGGCGATCGCGCTGCTCTACGTCGGCGGTAGCCGCTTTCTCGCGCGGTATCTGTTTCAGTACAGCGGAGGTCGTGGCAAGCCGATTGCGCGAGTCGCCATCTACGGCGCCGGCGACATGGGTGCGCGAGCGTGCGCGGTCCTGCATGGTGGTCCGGACTATGAGCCGGTGGCCTTCATCGACGATAAGAAGTCGCTGCAGGGCAGCAGCATCAACGGCGTGCGTGTTTATGGCTCGGACTCGCTTCCTGCGCTGGTGCGACACCATCGCATTGACCGCATTTTGCTCGCGATGCCCTCGGCGACGCGGCGACGGCGGCGTGAGATTCTGACCCAACTCGAGCCCCTGGGCGTGCACGTGCAGTCGCTGCCCAACCTTTCCGATCTGATCTCCGGCCGCGCGCAGATCAACGAGTTGTGCGATGTGGATGTCAGCGACCTTCTGGGTCGCGATCCGGTACCGCCAAAGCCGAAACTCTTTGGCTCTTGTATCCGTGGAAAGTGCGTATTGGTGACGGGTGCCGGGGGTTCTATTGGCTCGGAGTTGTGTCGTCAGATCGTGCGGCTTAGCCCGAGTCGTCTGGTGCTGTTCGAGATGTCCGAGCTGGCGCTGTACAACATTGAGCGGGAGTTAGAGGAAGTCGCCGCACGCGAGCGGCTTGAGGTCGAGATCGTGCCGCTGCTTGGCAACGCGCACCACCGTCATCGTGTGCGGGAGGTCTTGTCAGCGTTTGCCGTGCAGACAATTTATCACGCCGCCGCCTACAAGCACGTGCCGATCGTGGAATATAACGTGGTGGAAGGCATCCACAACAACGTCATCAGCACCTGGTACACGGCGGAAGCTGCGCTCGAGACGGGCGTGGAAACCTTCGTCCTGATCTCGACCGACAAGGCGGTCAATCCCGCCAATGTTATGGGAGCTACCAAGCGCCTGGCGGAACTGGTGTTGCAGGCGTTGCAGGAGCGCACCACCCAGACGCGCTTCTGCATGGTGCGCTTCGGGAACGTTCTGGCTTCTTCGGGTTCTGTTGTGCCCCTGTTCCAGGAGCAAATTCGCCGCGGTGGCCCGGTCACCGTGACCCATCCGGACGTGATTCGGTATTTTATGACCATCCCCGAAGCTGCGCAGCTCGTCGTGCAGGCCGGCTCGATGGCCAAAGGGGGCGACGTATTCGTTCTGGACATGGGGCGACCGGTACGCATCGATGATCTCGCGCGGCGCCTCGTGAACCTAATGGGCCTCACGGTGCGCGATGCGAAAAACCCCGACGGCGACATCGAGATCGAGTACACCGGGTTGCGCACGGCGGAGAAGCTCTTCGAAGAACTGCTGATCGGTACGAATGTTACCGGCACAGATCACCCGATGATCCTGCGTGCTATCGAGCACCGCTTGGCATGGCCTAAGATGGAATTGATCCTCAACGAGATGCTCGTTGCGCTTGCGAGCTTCGACTGCCACCGTGCGCTGGCGCTACTCGCCGAGGCGGTGGCCGAGTACCAGGCCGACGTTGACATCCGCGACTACGTCTGGACACGCAAGGCGGTGTTGCCGCACGCCCCTGCCGCGAAGATCGCCGACTTTGCAGCCAAACGACGCCTGTCGGAGGCTGCGAAGCCCAGTCAGGGACAAAATCCGATCAGCTAAGCTTTTGAGGCGCCCCGGATTTCGGCGCATGCTTGAGCGACAGGCGGCGTTCCATTACGCTCGCCGTTCTTCCTTTGCACTCAAGAACTTAACTCAATGCGCGTGACCATTTTTGGCTCTGGCTACGTGGGTCTGGTGACCGGCGCGTGCCTGGCGGATGCCGGCAATCACGTCGTCTGCGTGGACGTGGACGCCGCGAAGATCGAGCGTCTGAAGCGCGGCGAGGTCCCCATCCACGAGCCGGGACTGGATGCGCTCATCAAGCGCAACGCAGAAGCCGGGCGCATCGAGTTCACGACCGATGCCGCGCGGGGAGTCGAACACGGCCTGTTCCAGCTCATCGCGGTGGGCACGCCGCCCGGGCAGGACGGCTCGGCGGACCTGCGCTACGTGCTCGCGGTCGCGCGTACCATTGGCACGCACCTGAATCGCTACAGCATCGTCATCACGAAATCCACCGTCCCGGTAGGCACGGCCGATAAGGTGCGAGCGGAACTTGAGCGCACGCTCGCCGGCCGGTCAGCCACGGTCGAGTTCGATGTGGTGTCCAATCCCGAGTTCCTGAAGGAGGGGGCAGCGATTGCGGACTTCATGAAGCCCGATCGCGTCGTCATCGGCACCGACAACGCGCGCACCACGGAGCTCATGCGCGCCCTGTACGAACCCTTTACCCGCAATCACGATCGGCTCATCGTGATGGACATCCGCTCCTCGGAACTCACCAAGTACGCGGCGAACGCCATGCTCGCTACCAAGATCAGTTTCATGAACGAGCTCGCCAACATCGCCGAGCGCGTGGGCGCGGATATCGAGAAGGTGCGCATCGGCATCGGCTCGGATCCGCGCATCGGCTACAGCTTCATCTATCCCGGGACCGGCTACGGGGGTTCGTGCTTTCCGAAGGACGTGCAGGCCCTCATCCGCTCCGCCCACGAGGCGGGTCATGAGCCTGAGATCCTGAACGCGGTGGAAGCGGTCAACGGGCGTCAGAAGGCGGTGCTGTTTCAGAAGATGCACCGACACTTTGCCGGCAACCTCAAGGGACGCGCCATCGCACTGTGGGGCCTGGCCTTCAAGCCCAATACCGATGACATGCGCGAGGCCCCCGCCGTGACGCTCATCGAGCTGTTGCTCAAGGCCGGCGCGCACGTGCACGCCTACGATCCGGTCGCGGCGCCTGAAGCACAGCGCATCTTTGCCGGCCGCCCCGGAGTGACGCTGGCCAAGAGCGCCTACGAGGCTGCACAGGGCGCGGATGCCTTGGCGATCGTGACGGAGTGGCAGGAGTTTCGCAGTCCGGATTTCGAGCGCCTCAAGCAGATTCTCAAGGCGCCGCTGATCTTCGACGGCCGCAATCTTTATGATCCGGCGATGCTCGAGCGCTTCGGTCTGACCTACCACGCCATCGGCCGCGGCAAGCCGCTGGCGGTGGCGTGAATTGCCGATGATCACGCCCGTCATCCTTTCGGGAGGCGCCGGTACGCGGCTGTGGCCGCTGTCGCGCGAGCTTTATCCGAAGCAGTTGCTGCCCCTCACCGGTCCGCGCACCTTGCTGCAGCAAACCGCGCAGCGCCTTGAGGGCCTGGCCAGCGCAGCGCCGATCGTCGTCTGCAACGAGGCACACCGCTTTTTGGTTGCCGAGCAGCTGCGGCAGCTCAAGATCGAGCCGCGCGCCACGATCCTGGAGCCCTTCGGGCGCAACACCGCGCCCGCCATCGCGCTTGCCGCGCATGCGGCCCTCAAGGGACTCGCGACTCAAGCCACCGCCGTGGAGCCGCTGCTCCTCGTGCTGCCTGCGGATCACGTCGTCCGTGATGTGGGTGCCTTTCACCAGGCGGTGCACACCGCGCTCGCGCCCGCGGAGGCGGGGCAGATGGTGACCTTCGGCATCACCGCCACGACCCCCGAGACCGGTTACGGTTACATTGAACGCGGCGCCGCGCAGGGTGCCGTGTTTCGCATCGCGCGCTTCGTGGAAAAGCCCAACGCGCAGCGGGCGCGCGAGTTCATCAATTCCGGCAATTACTACTGGAACAGCGGCATGTTCCTGTTCCGCGCGCGCCGCTACCTGCAGGAACTGGAGCGCTTTGCGCCGGAAATGGCGCGCATCTGCGACGCCGCCTACCGGGGCGCCAAGGCGGACCTGGACTTCACGCGAATTGATGCGGCGCTGTTCGAGGCGTGTCCGGCCGACTCGATCGACTACGCGGTCATGGAAAAGACCGCAGACGCGGTGGTCGTGCCCCTGGATGCCGGCTGGAGCGACGTCGGGTCCTGGGCCTCACTGCACGCGGCGAGCGATGCGGATGCCCACGGTAACGTCACCCACGGCGACGTGATCAGCGAGGACACCGAGGGGTGTTATCTTTACTCGGGCAGCCGCCTGGTGGCCGCCGTCGGTCTGCGTGATCACGTTGTGGTAGAGACCAAGGATGCCGTACTGGTCGCCCCCAAGGCGCGGGTGCAGGACGTGAAGCGCTTGGTGCAGCATCTGAAGGAGCAGGGCCGCTATGAACACTCCCTGCACCGGGAGGTCTTCCGGCCCTGGGGCAGCTACGACAGTCTCGAGAGCGGTCCGCGCTTTCAGGTGAAACTGCTGAGGGTAAAGCCCGGGGCGGTGCTGTCGCTGCAGATGCACCATCACCGCGCGGAGCACTGGGTGGTGGTTGCGGGGACGGCGCGTATCACGCGCGGCGAGGAAGAATTTCTGCTGGAGGAAAACCAGTCGACCTACATCCCGGTCGGAGTCAAGCACCGCATCGAGAACCCCGGGATGATTGCGCTGGAAATCATCGAAGTGCAGTCAGGCTCGTATCTCGGTGAGGACGACATCGTGCGCTTCGAGGACCGCTACGGGCGTCAGGGAACCACAAAGTAGGCCGCCGCCCTGCCGATGAGCAACCTCGACGCATTCAAGGCCTACGACATCCGCGGCCGCATCCCGGATGAGATCAACGAATCGCTCGCCTATGACATCGGACGCGCCTACGCCGCGTTCGTTAAGCCGCGGCGCGTCGCGGTCGGGTATGACATCCGTCTTTCCAGCCCGGCGCTCGCTGCCGCTCTCAAACGCGGTCTGATGGACCTCGGCACGCAGGTGCTCGACATCGGCCTGTGGGGCACGGAGGGGGCCTATTTTGCCAGCTTCGCCGAAGGCCTCGACGGCGGCATCATGGTCACCGCCAGCCACAACCCGCCCGATTACAACGGCATGAAGTTTGTGCGCGAGGAGGCTCGGCCGATCAGCGCCGACACCGGACTGCAGCAGATGCGCGCGCTGATCGCGAACCACAGACTGCCGCCGCCTTCGGCCCAACCGGGCACCGAACAGCCACTCGACATTCGCGCGCCGTATCTGCAGCACCTGCTCGGCTACGTCGATCCTGCGAAGCTGCGCAAGCTCAAGGTGCTCGTCAATGCGGGCAACGGGGGCGCGGGGCTGATTGTCGATCTGCTGGAACCGCATCTGCCGTTTGAATTCATCAAGATGAACCACGAGCCCGACGGCAGGTTCCCGCACGGCGTGCCAAATCCCATGCTGGAGGAAAACCGCGCGGCGACCGCGGAAGCGATCCGTCGCAGCGGCGCAGACGTGGGCCTGGCGTGGGATGGGGACTACGACCGGTGTTTCTTTTTCGACGAGAGCGGCCGTTTCATCGAGGGCTACTACCTCGTGGGACTTCTCGCCGAGTCCTTCCTCAAGCAAGAGCCGGGGGCGCGCATCGTGCATGACCCACGCCTCACCTGGAACACGCTCGACATCGTGCGTCGCCTCGGCGGGGTGCCCGTGCTGTGCAAGTCAGGGCACGCCTTCATCAAGCAGAAAATGCGCGAAGTGGATGCCGCGTACGGTGGGGAGATGAGCGCGCACCATTACTTTCGCAGGTTCTCTTACTGCGACAGCGGCATGATCCCGTGGCTCCTGGTGCTCGCGGTGATGAGTGAACGGCATCAGCCGCTGTCGGCGTTGGTCGGCGAGCGCATGAAGCTGTTTCCGGCCAGCGGGGAGATCAACCGCCACCTGAGCACGGACGCGAAGACGATCCTCGCGCGCGTGCGCCAGCGCTTTGAATCGCAGGCGCAGGCCGTCGATCTTACCGACGGGCTGTCGCTGGAGTTTCCCGAATGGCGCTTCAACCTGCGCGGCTCCAACACCGAGCCGCTGGTGCGCCTGAATGTTGAGGCGCGGGGCAGCGAAGCACTCATGCGTGAGAAGACCGCCGAGGTGCTCAAGCTCGTTGATGGTTGAGCCCGGGTCAGCGCTCTAACGCGCGCGGCTCTGCGCGGCAAGCGCGACCTCAGAAGGTGTAGGTCACACCCGCAAGAAAGTCGAACTGAAAGAACACAGAACCCTGTGCATGCAACTCGCACAAGGCACCCGTCTGCTGCGAGCTGCAGAAGAAGGTGGTGTCGGTGTTGACCGGCGTGAGAAATCCGCGCCCTTCGAAGCGCAGTGAGAAATGCGGATTCAGAGGTACGCGCACGCCCAGTGCGAGCGATATGGAAAAACGCGTATCAGCGCTCCCCTGAGCGGAGTCTGGGGTGAGGCGTGTCACTCCAAGACCGCCGCCAAAATACGGCTTCAAGTGCTCGGTCTCATCGAGCTCGACCAGGCCACCGAGGTGCAGGTATTCGACCTTCACGCTGGTGGGAACGAAGCCGTCACCGGAGAGGGTGCTCGACTGGCGCCCGTAGAACAGCTCGTACTGCGTCAAATCAGCGGTCCGCAGATCGAGCGCGAGCGCCGCCGAAGCGTGGTCATCAACCCTTACGCTCTGGCCGGTGTCCACCAGCTGGAAGTTGCCCCCCACCTGGTAACCGATGAACGGAGTTGCCGCGAACTGCAGCGTTTCGGACGGGGGCGGTTCCGCCCTGAGTGCGGAGTGCCCGAGGAGCGTCGCGGCAAGCCATAGCGGGCAGGCCCATGCACCGCGCGGCTTGGGCCGGCGGATGCGCGCTCTTTGCCCCTCGGGGCCCCGCATTTGCCTAAAGGCCCACTGGTCAGTCTGGGATCCGGACTAAGCCGTGCAGCCCCGCGACCGAACGCACGCTCGCTCGTGGGCTCGTCCCCGCGATTGGGCCGGTGACGCGCGCGATACCGGTTCCGGATGTGGCCAAGGGGCCGATTTTCATGAAGTTCGGGCGCGCGACGCCGATCAGGTGCACGGTTTTGGGACTCACGGGACTCACGGGACTAACGGGGCTCCTTGGGACGCGCGTCGCAAAATCTCTCAGAGTGAGAGCCGTAACATGCTCGCCGGACGCTCCGCGGGACTACACTTAACTGGGTCGCAGCTTTTCCGTAGACGTGGACTCTATCTTGACAGATTGGTCTTGACGACCGTCTGCCGGGGGAGACACTTCCCCCGGAACAGGGGCGCAGGTACCTTTCACCGTTCATTTACCACAGGGACTATCCATGGCGCTTTGGAAAGACACGAATACCGGACCCGGCCCCGCCACCGCCCCCGCTACACCGGCAGCCGCTGCGGCCCCGGCACACGCGCGGGAGCCCGAGCGGGCGAACGTGGCCTCTTTAAGCCCGGATGCGGCGCGCCGCCCGGCCCCTGCACCGCAGCGCAATGAGATGAAGGAGTCGCACATTGCCTCCGATCTCACTATCGAAGGCAAGATTTCCGGCACGGGACACGTGCGCATCGCCGGCCGCTTCAAGGGTGACGTGCAGGTCGAAGGTAACGTGACTCTCGACACCGGTGCGCGCCTGGAAGGGCACGTAAAGGCGAGTGTCGTGGTCGTCTCGGGCGAGTTGATCGGCAACATCGAGAATGCCAAGCGGGTCGAACTGCTTGAGTCGGGTGTCATCAACGGCGATGTGAAGGCCGGTTCCCTCACCGTGGCGGCCGGCTCGCGCATGCGCGGCCAGGTCGAGTTCGGCTACGAGGGCGAGGCGCGCGCGGCCAAGACCGATACCAAGGGCTTCGGCAACGCATGAACGTCGCTTCTCGCCCGGTGAACCCGGGCAAGACGCGCACGTGTCCGCACTGCAAGGCGGCCATCCTCGAGAGTCTGAGCATCTGCCCGGGCTGCATGCACCACCTGCGCTTCGACCAGGAAGCGGCGAAGCGCCAGGTGGCGGCCACCCCGGCACTGAAGGTCGAGGGCGTCATTCGCCATCCCCCGCTGCAGGAGGCGTGGGAGTATTTCGTGGTCATTGCGGTTCGCAACGACCGGGGCGAGGAAGTGACGCGTCAGGTGGTCAACGTCGGTGCGCTGAGCGGCACCGAGAAGCGCACGTTCACGCTGTCAGTCGAAGTGCTGCCCCCCCAGACAAGCGGCGCCGCGGCCCCCAAGAGCGGCACGACCAACGGCACGTTCGGCAAGCGCTGAGGCGGAACGCGCCCGGCGAGGCTGAGCCTAGAAGGTCGCCTCGGTCTGCACGAGGAACTGAACCTTGGCGATGCCCGGACCGGCAGAGGCATCCAGCGGGAACGCCAGGTCCACGTGGATGATGTTGCCGAAGCCCGAGCGGGCGTTACCGAAGCGCGCGCCAAAACCGATGTCCTTGAGCAGCCCCAAACTCGGCGCCGCGAGCGGTGGGTTGCCCCAGGTGCGCCCCATGTCGTAAAAGATCGCCCCGCCCACGCGGAAGAGGCGAAACGGGTACCAGTCAGTGAAGTAGCGCTGCTCGACCGTGAAGAGTGCGCGCGCGGTACCGTCCTGATAGCGCAGCGGGTAGCCGCGCAGTCCGCTGTCCCCGCCCAGAAGAATCTGATCATCGAGATCAAGGTTCCAGCCCTTGGTCCCCTGCAGGCTCGTATAGAAGAGCCAGTTCTTGCTCTGCTCGACAAAGTACCGCACCGCGCCATCGAGCAGCCCGTTTTGCAGCGTATGGTCCTCCAGGCGACCGGAGAAGTCGCTCGAGAGCAAGAGCGTCGAACCGCCGTTGCGAAAACCCTTGTTCGCCGAGGCGTTCATCAGCACCGCGCTGCTCGTGGAGCCCCAGCTCGACTGGGCGAATCCGAGTCGCACGCTGGCCGTGGTGCCGAGCGTGAAGTCTTCCGTGCGCGCGATCTGGGTGTGGTTCCAGAGCTTGAGGTAATCGTCCTGCACCAGGTCCCACTCGATGAACGGATAGACGAAGCGGCGGTCTGCAGGCAGAAGGTTGGTGGTGCCGTTCGCATTGCTCACCGGCGCGAAGAGATGCTCATCGTAGGTCATGCCGGCGGTCCAGCGTTGCACCCAGCCGTCCTTGAGTCCCGCCGACCAACCGTAGTAAGCCTGCACGAGCGTGTGTCGATCCTGGAACTGATCGACCAGCTGGCCTTGATCGTAGAGCGGATCGATCTGGGTGTCGTCCAGGATGGCGCCGGAGGCGTCCCAGCGGCTGTCGAGGGCGTAGAACGGGCGCGTGACGTTGATGCCGCGCGTTTGGCCGTCGCTGAAGTCCCCCCAGTGCAAGTTGACCGCGGTCCAAGTCCCAAAGGCGGTCGCGTCCGAGAGGTCGATCGAGGAGCCGGAGCGGTCGACGTTGCTCTGATATTCATAACTCAGTGCCGCGCCGGTGCCGAGCAGGTTCTCTTCCTCAAGCTGCGCGCCCGTGGAGTTAGTGCCGCCGCTGCGCCCGTAGTTAAAGCCCGGATTTAGCGTCCACACATCCTTGGTCGTGACCTTGAGGTCGACCACACCGTCGTGGTAACGCACGGGCCGAATCCAGGCATCGTAGAAATAAGGCTGCGTGCGCAGCAACCGCTCGGACTCCTCCAGCAGTCGGTGTGAGTAACGGTCGCCCGGCTTAAAAAGGAGCTGATGGCGCACCACGGTGGCACGCGTCTTGATGTGCAGTCGGTCGGCGAGCCGGAAGATCGTGTTGTCGTCCTTCGGATCATCGAGGTTGAAGATGTTCTGGTTGTCGATGAGGACTTCGCCGATGACGGCGCCTTCCTTCTCCAGCGTCGCATCCGAGGGGAGCCCGGGGGTATAGTCGGGGGGACCGAAGCCGGGGTGCACCGCGACATGCTGCGCGTCAGCGCTGAGTTCGCGCTCACCGCTGAGCGCCGCAGGCGCGCTCAGGTCGGAGGCGGCCGGTGCGGAGGCGCCGTCAGCGGCGCGCACGGCGGCCACGGCGCACAGCGCGGGCGCAATCCACAAAGCACGCCGCCACGCGGCGCGCAGCGGGCGCGGGGGGAAGCGGCAAACGTACGGCAAGCGCCCGACCATGGCCGTCAGGCCCCGCGGCCGTCAGAGCGCCCGTGTGTACATCGAAACATTGTGCGCGCCGTGCGTGGTAGAGCCGGTGCCGCAGGTAGCAGTTCGCGCACCCCGGGGTGGAGCGCGCGGGCGGCTGAGATAGTTGCGACATCGGTTCTTGACAAACAGAGCTAACCTCTTAACGGAGTGATCCTCTCATGGCAATCGGACGAATGCCCCGATCGAGGCTGAGATGTTTTGTAGGCATCCTCTGTCTGACGAGCGCGGCGGTTGCGGCGCCGCCGTCCGAGCACAGCTCAGGGGCCTCGCCGGCTACGACCCTCCTGGTGTTTGGCGCGGCTTCCTTGAGCGATGCGCTCGAGGAGGCCGATCGCACCTTCACAGCGGCGACGCACATTCCGGTGCGCGCCTCCTACGCTGCCAGTTCCACGCTCGCCAAACAGATCGACGCGGGGGCGCGCGCGGATGTGTTTTTCTCGGCCGATCGCCAGTGGATGGACTATCTTGAGCAGCGCAGCTTGCTGCGCAGCGGCACCCGGCGCGACGTACTCGGCAATGCGCTCGTACTCATCGCCCCGGCGGACAGCGCGGTACAGCTGAAAATCGTCCCCGGATTCGCGCTCGTCGCCGCCTTGGGTAGCGGGCGCCTTGCCAGTGCGGATCCGGACTCGGTGCCGGCGGGGCTGTACGCGCGCGCGGCGCTGACGCAGTTGGGGGTGTGGGAGGCGGTGGCGCCGCGTCTTGCGCGCGCGGAAAACGTGCGTGCCGCTCTGGCCTACGTGGCACGGGGGGAAACACCCCTCGGCATCGTGTATCGCACCGATGCGGCGGCGGAGAAACGCGTGCGCGTGGTGGATGTTTTTCCCGAGGACACGCATCCGCCGATCGTGTACCCGGCGGCGCTCACCTCAGTCGCGCAGCCACAGGCCGCGCAATACCTGGCCTTCCTCGAAGGACACAGCGCCGGGGAGATCTTCGCGCGCTACGGCTTCACGATACTGCCATAAGAAGGGCAGCCGGCGGGGCGCCGTGCCTGGCGCGCGGGCTCTGCCGGGCAACATCAGAACTTGCCGCTCTGGAAGTCCTCGAAGGCCTGCTGCAGCTCGGCGCGCGTGTTCATGACGAAGGGGCCGTACTTGGCCACCGGTTCGCGCAACGGCCGCCCGGCGACCAGGATCGCGCGGGCGCTCTTGCCATCGACGCCGGCGCGCACACCCGTCAGGCGGATCTCGGCACCCTCACTGAGCACCGCGAGTTCCTGCGAGCGCACCGGGCTTGCCTCGCTCCCGACGCGCATCTCGCCTTCGTAGACATACAGAAACGCCGCGTAATCCGAGGGCAGGCTCTGGACGAACTCGCTGCCGGGCGCGATCGCAAGATCCAGGTATGTCGGGTCGGTCGCCGGCTGCAGGATGGGGCCTGCCACACCGGCCACGACGCCGGCGATCACCTTGGCTTGCACGCCGCTCACCGAGGTGGCGGTCGGGATCCGCTCGGGACCAAATTCCTGGTATTTCGGCGCCGTCATCTTCTCGCGTGCCGGCAGATTCAGCCAGAGCTGAAAGCCGCGCATGCGGCCCTCCTGCTGCTCGGGCATTTCCGAATGCACCAGGCCGCGCCCCGCGGTCATCCACTGCACACTTCCCGGAACAAGCACGCCCTCGTTGCCATGATTGTCCCGATGACGCATGCGCCCGTCGAGCATGTACGTGACAGTTTCGAAACCGCGGTGCGGATGGTCGGGAAAGCCGGCGATGTAGTCTTCGGCCTTGTCCGTGCCGAACTCATCGAGCATCAGGAACGGATCGAGATCCGGCAGTTGCGGCTGGCCGATGACACGACGCAGCTTCACGCCGGCGCCGTCTGATGTGGGCAGTCCACGCACGACGCGGCTGACCGAGCGGGTCGCACTGTGCAATGAGGTCATGAAAATATCTCCGCAGACCTGGCCTGAAGATTCCACTAGATGGGGTCGTGCGTCCTATGCGGCAAGAGCGGCGGCGGTCGCCGCCGGCAGCGCGCGG
Organism: uncultured Pseudomonadota bacterium; assembly: GCA_963850955.1. Lineage (GTDB taxonomy): Bacteria > Pseudomonadota > Gammaproteobacteria > Steroidobacterales > Steroidobacteraceae > 13-2-20CM-66-19. Next base: position 756,031 of record CAWKMW010000002.1, on the reverse strand, counting down.
ATCTGGGCCTGGGCGGCGCGCAGGCTGGCCTCACGCTGCTCAGGGGAGACGTGGAGGCCTTCCGCACGCACAAAGGAAACCTCTTTGATCCCAAGGAACCCGAAGAGCAGTTTCAGGTACGACTCGCCGAACTCCGCGCCCGCCCCGGGCTGATACACACCGCCGCGGGCAATGGCCACGATGACCTTCTTGTTCCCCGCAAGTCCCTCCGGGCCGTTCGCGGTGTAGCGAAAGGTCTTGCCGTTGATCGAGATGCGATCGATCCAGGCCTTCAGCTGTGAGGGGAGGCTGAAGTTATACAGAGGCGCCCCGAGCACGAGCACGTCCGCTGCGAGGAACTCCTGCAGCACGGCCGCATCGCGCTTCGCCAGTTCAGGATCGCTCCCCCCGATCGAGGCGGCCGAGTAGTGCGGCAGCGGCTCGGCGGCGAGGTCACGATAAGTGACCTGAAGCTCCGGTTGCACGGCCTTCAGGCGCGCCACGACCCCGCGCGTCAGCGCCCGACTGGCCGAGCCTTCGCCGAGGATGCTCGAATCGATGTGCAGCAGATTCATGGACCTTCCCCGTATCGCTTTGAGAGTGGGACTAGACTAATAGTCAGGACGCTAATGGAGAATCCAGTAGAATTAGGACATATTGTTCTAAATATGGATGTAAACGGGGGAGCCGATGCAGCCTCTGGAGGGCTTCTACTACTTCACCCAGGTCGTGGATCACTCAGGCTTTGCGCGCGCGGCCCGGGCACTTTCGATCCCCAAGTCCCGCCTGTCACGGCACGTGGTCGCCCTCGAAGCGCAGCTGGGCGTGCGCCTTATCAATCGCTCTACGCGGCGCTTCGTGGTCACCGAGGTGGGCCAGGAGGTCTACCGCCACGCGCGCGCGATGCTGGCGGAGGCGGACGCGGCGGTCGAGGCGGTCGAGTTCGCGCGTGCGGAGCCGCGCGGCACGCTGCGCGCGAGCTGCCCGGTGGCGCTGGCCCAGTGGGCGCTCGCGCAGATGCTGCCGCAGTTTCTCGCACGCTACCCCGCGATTCGTTTGCAGCTGCACGTGAGTAACCGGCGCGTCGACGTGCTAAACGAGGGTTTTGACGTGGCGCTGCGCGTACGGGCTCAGCCAAGCGGCGAAGATGGCCTCGTGATGCGCAGCTTCCAGGAAGTGGACGAGTTACTGGTGGCAACTCCGGCGTATCTAACGGACGCGCCCGCACTGCTCGCGCCCGGGGAACTCACCCAACATCAGACCCTCGATTACGCGGGCGAGCTGGACCGCAATTTCTGGGAGCTCGTCGGACCTGAGGGTGAGATCGTGCGCGCGGAAGTCAAGGCGCGCCTGGTGTGCCACGATTTCGTCGTGCTGCGCTTCGCCGTACTGGCAGGTCTGGGAATTGCGCGTTTGCCCGAGAGCGTCGTCCGCGAGGATCTCAAGACGGGCGAGCTCGCGCGCGTACTGCCGCAGTGGAACACGCCGCAGGGAATCGTGCACGTGGTGTTCCCCAGCCGGCGCGGCATGCTGCCCGCCGTGCGTGCCTTCATCGATTTCCTGGCCGAGCGTCTACCGGGAACCCTCTAGCAGCCTGATGCAAAAGCCCGTTTGCGGGCCTCTGCGGGTAAAATTGTTGAGTACAAGGCACGGCGGAGTGTGAACGGATGCGCGGACGAGTAGATCCTCAGGGGCAGATGTTCAGTTACTTCTCGCCGGAGTCGCGTGTGCCGGCAGACCATCCGCTGCGCAGCATCAAGGTGCATACGAACCGGGTGCTCAAGGATCTGTCCGCGGAGCTGGAGTCGCTGTACGCAACGAGCGGCCGACCCTCGATCGCGCCGGAGCAGTTGCTGAAGGGTCAGTTGCTGATGGCGCTGTATTCGGTGCGCTCGGACCGGCAGTTCTGCCAGATGCTCGACTACAACATCCTGTTTCGCTGGTTCCTGGACATGAGTCTGGAGGATGCGGGGCTGGATCAGTCTAACTTCTCGCGCCTGCGCGAGCGGCTGGTAAAGGAGGATCTGGCGCAGCGCTTCTTCGATGCGATCGTCCAGGCGGCGCGGCGCGAGGATCTCTTGTCCTCGGATCACCTGACGGTGGACGGGACGCTGATCGAGGCGTGGGCAGGCGCGAAGAGCTTCAAGCCCAAGGACGGGCCACCGCCGCCCCCGGATGGCCGCGGGGGAGTGGATTTTCGCGGCACCCCGCGCACCAACGACACGCATGGCTGCACGACCGATCCGGAGGCGATGTCGGCCCGCAGAGGCAAAGGCAAGGAAGCCAAGCTGTGCTTTGGCGGTCACGCCCTCATGGAGAACCGCAACGGGCTGTGCGTGGACATCCGAGTCAGTTCGGCGCTCGAGACCGAACCGGCTGCGGCGGTGGCGCTGCTGAAGCGCCAGTTGCGCAAGCGCCTCAAGCCGGTCAGTCTGGGCGCCGATAAGGGTTACCACAGCACAGCGTTCGTCAACTTCCTGCGCCACAAGGCCATCCGGCCGCACATCGCGCAGATCGACGGCCGCAGCACCGTAGGACTCGACGCGCGCACCACGCGCCATGCGAGCTATTGGATCAGCCAGAAGAAGCGCAAGCGCGTCGAAGAGATCTTCGGCTGGATGAAGGCCTACGGTGGCCTGCGGCGCACCCGCTTTCGCGGCCTCGCCCGCGTGCAGCTGCACGCCTACCTGGTCGGAGCGGCCTACAACCTGCTGCGCCTCAGTCGATTGCGACCGGTCCCAGGATAGGTGTCGCTTGAAGATGCTCATGACCACCCAGAACTGCAACAAACACCTCAAATCGCTCTCGATCGCGCGCTCGAACCGATCAACCTCGTCGTATCGGGCATCGAACGCGTTCATTTCCAACGCTTTTGCATCAGGCTGCTAGGGATACTCAGGCGATGAATGCCGCGCTCCTTGCGCGCCCGTTCACTGCGCGTTCGGCTGGGATTGGCGTATACAAGAAGAGCGGGATCCCTGACCGCACAGCGGGTCCTGAGATAGTTGTCATAACGCGGTCCGATCCGGCGCCGGCGTGCGCCGCGCGCCAGGTGAGGGGACGGCCGTTCCGATGCGAGCTTTCAGGTTGGATGCCAGTTGCAGTCTCGTTCTGCTCGCGCTCGCGGGCTTGGGATGCGCCGCGGCGAGCGCGCAGAACGCCGATCCCTCCGCGCGCGTGGCGCGCCTGAGTGATGCGGAGGGCGCGGTGTCTTTGCAGCCTGCGGGCGTGACGCAGTGGACCCAGGCGCAGCTGAATCGCCCGCTGACGAGCGGCGACCGGCTCTGGAGTGATCAGGGCTCGCGCGCAGAACTGGATCTGGGCAACGCCATCATCCGGCTCGGCAGCAGCACCGGCTTCTCGTTCCTTAATCTCGATGATCACGGCGCGCAGATGCAATTGCCCGCCGGCACCCTCATCGTGTTGGTGCGCGATATGCAGGCGGGGGATCGGTACGAGATTGATACGCCGAATCTTGCGGTGACCTTGCGCGAACCGGGCGAGTACCGCGTGGAGGTGAACGAGGCGGGCGACCGCACGATCATCAAGGTCAGCGCCGGCAGCGCCGCGGCCGACGGCGGCGGTCAGAGCATCATCCTGCCCATGCAGCAGCTGGGCCGGTTCAGCGGCACGCAGCTGCTTACTTACGAATACGATGCGCTCGGCGCGCCAGATGAGCTGGATGCCTGGTCGGCGGCTCGTGATCGCGAACTGCAGGACTCCGCATCCGGTCAGTATGTCGCCAATGACGTGCCCGGCACGCAGGACCTCGACAACAACGGCACCTGGCAGGCCGCGCCGGATTACGGATACGTGTGGGTGCCCACGATCGTCGGCGTCGCGCAGTGGGTGCCGTATCGGTTTGGTCAGTGGGCGTGGATCGCGCCCTGGGGTTGGACCTGGATCGACGCGGCGCCGTGGGGATTCGCACCTTTCCACTATGGGCGCTGGGTGCTGTGGAACAGCACCTGGTGCTGGGTACCCGGCGCCCGCGGCGTGCGCCCGGTGTATTCACCCGCGCTGGTGGGATGGGTGGGCGCAGCCGAACACGTCACGCCCGGCGCGCTCGGACCGCGAGTCGGCTGGTTCCCACTCGCGCCCCGCGAGGTGTACGTGCCGCCGTACCCGGTGAGCACCGAGTATCTGCGCCGCGTCAACATCGGCAGCGCGCCGACCTTCGCGACCCACAGCACCCCTTACAACCTCAGCAACGTCCACTTCGTCAACAACACATCCGCGGCGGTCACCGCCGTGCCGCAGGACGTCTTCACCTCCGGCCAGCGCGTGGGCAGCCATGCAATACCTGTCAGCGCGACCGACCTGGCCGGCGCGGCGGTGACAGCTGCGGCGCCGCCGATCGCGCCGCTGCGCCAAAGCGTGCTGGGGCCCACGCCGGTGCACGCGGTGGCGCACCCGTCGGCCGCCTACTGGAACCGACCGCTGCTGGTGCGCACACCGCCTCCGCCGGCGCCCGCGCCCTTCGAAAAGCAATTGGCCGCGATCCAGGCGAATGGCGGCCACCCGTTGCCACGCACGGAGCTTGCGCGATTGCAACCGGCGACAGCGGCGGCGCCCGTGCGCGTTTTGCCCAGCTCGCGGCCCGCCGGCACGAGCGGTGCCGCGGACAGCCTGCCGAATCTTGCCGAGCGCGAGCACGCGCTCGAACACAGCGCCTTGCCAAGTCTGCCGCGCGAGAACGCCTACCTGCCATCCTCGCCCACTGCGCAGGAGACCGCGCCCGGCTCCACGGCCACAAAGCCCGCGCCGCCGCCGCGCAGCGATCGTCCGGCCGGTGGGGGAGCAGCGTCCGTGACGGCCTCAGGCGGCGCACCTGAATCTGCGCGTTATCACCCGACGACGGCCCAGGCGAAAGTCACTCAGCCGGTCCCCGCGCATCGCCCGCCGCCACATACGCAGACGCCTGCGACGCACGAGGTGCGCGACAGCAACACGCACGCGGCAGCGGAAAGTCACGCGTCCGCCGCTAGAACAGAGAGCCGCTAACTCACTGGCGCGTCTTGAAGCGCGTCCAGGTGCGCGTCAGCGCCCGCATGAACTGATGCGGCTTCGCACGCGATGGCACAAGTCTGGCGCGCACCTCGGCCGATGGATACACCGCCGGATCGTTGCGCAACTCCTCACTCAGCAGTGCGGCGGAGGCGGCCACACTGTTCGCATATTTGGCGAGGCTGGTATTCTTGGCCGCGACGTCGGGGCGCAGCAGGTAGTTGATAAACAGGTGCGCGTTTCGCGGATGGGGCGCATCCGCCGGAATTGCCAGCACATCAAAGTTGCTGACGGATCCTTCTTTCGGAATGGAAAAATCGAGGCTGACACCGGCTGCTTTCGCGCCCTTACGCGCGAAGGGGATCTCACCGGACCAGGCCACCGCCAGGCTGATCTCGCCGTTGGCAAGGTCGGCAGCCAGTCGCGTGCTGTCCGCATAGCGAACGTACTGGCGCACGGACGGCAGCAACAGCTCAGCCGCCTTCAGGTCTGCGAGTGACTCGCTGTTGGGATCCTTGCCGAGAAAGATGAGGGCGGAGCTGACGACATTGATGGCCGAATCGAGCACGGCCACGCCGCAATCCTGAAATTTCGCCACGACGCTCGGGTCATAGATCATGCGCCAGCTGTCCAGGGGTGCATCTGCCATGCGCTCCTTGATCTTCTGCACGTTGTAGGCGAGGCCGGTTGTGCTGAGCCACATGTAGTCGACGGCGTATTGATTGCCCGGATCGTACAGAGCAACACCGCGCACCACCTCCGGGTCGAGGTTCTTCAGATTCGGCAACTGTGCCTTATCGAGCTTCTGGTAAATGCCGGCCTTGATTTGATTCTCGAGGAAGTACGCCGAAGGCACCACGATATCGTAGTTCGTGTGTCCGACGAGTAATCGGGTCTCCAGCAACTCGTTCGAATCATAGACATCGTAGTTGACCTTGATTCCGAACTCCTTTTCGAACTCCTGGATCACCCGCGGATCCATGTATTCTCCCCAGTTGTAGACGTTGAGAACGTTCTCGGCATCGCGCGTACCGCTCGCCGCGCCGCCGTCCGGCGCGGCTTTTGAAGCCACGGAGCATCCGCTCATCGCGCAGGCGAGATAGGCGCTCAAACCCAGCACGCGAAGCACGGGCGGCTGCATCCGCTAGGCCGCTCCAATTCTTACGGCCACGCAACCTTCGCTTGCGCACGTGTATTGATACGAGCGAGGAGCTGAAGAGATCACCGGATAGGAGCTGAGGCGCACGCTTGCAGCCTTGCATCCGAAATCCGGCCGATGTTCGCGTTGGCAGGACGAATCAGCGACGGCTCCCGATCCGCCGACGGACGCCAACGTTCAGGTTGGGTAAGGTCTCAGTCCTCGCCGTACTGCAGCGCTTCGCGCTCCAGTTCCTTAAGGTATGCGCGTACCTCGGCGCGCGAGCAGATCTGACTTTCCAGCAGCGCTTGCAGCGACGCCTCCAGATGCACGCGCAGGGCGACCGCCAGAACCGTCGGCGGATGGTGTTCGAGCGCCTGTAGTGCATCACCGAGTTCATCGAGGCACTCTTCCAGGGAGTGATCAGCGCGCAGTGCGTCCGCGAACGACATAGCCGTCTCTCGCCTTGTAACCGTGACGTGACGATACACAAGCGGCGCCGCGCGCACCTTGAATTAGTGCAGCGCCGCCGGCGTTTCTGCACAAACAGACCAGCAATCCGGAATTCCAATCGCGGCGCGCGCGCCTAGACTGCGTCCCCCCACTTCGCTGAACCAGCACCACAGCAGCAGGAGGTCCCAGCATGAACAGTCTTGCACCCCGCGCGGCGGGCAAGCTTAAGTGTCATCGGGCTCGAGTGAGTCGCGGCACATGCGGCGCGCGCCCGTTGCGTACCCCACAGCGCGCGGCGGCCGCGGCGGCCCTGCAGGTCGTGCCGCTGCTGGCCGTGGCGCAAAGCTCTCCCTTCATGACCGGGGCGAGCGCGCTGCAGACGAACATTCTCGCGTGGCTGACGCCCATCGCGGTGATCCTCATCATGGTGCTCGGCGCCATGGCGATGGCGAATCGAATGTCCTGGGGTTGGTGCATCGGCGCGATTCTCGGCATCGCCATTGCTTTCGGCGCGCCGCAGATCGTCACGTGGGTGCGCGGCATGTTCGGGGTCTAGGTCCGTGAGTGCGCGCAACGCCGGTGTGACCGCCGACATCCTCTTCGTCGGTGCCACGCGCCCACCCATGCGCTGGGGCGTCACTTACGCGGCGCTGCTGGCGAATCTGGTGTTCACCATGGAGGCATTTCTCCTTACCCGCAACCTGTTGACCTTGCTGGTGTGCGCCCCGGTGCACGGCGTATGCGCGCTGCTGTGTGCGCGCGACCCGCGCTTCTTCGACCTGCTGCTGCTGTGGGGGCGCACCCGTTTGTCGGCACTCGTGACGACGCTGCGGTTGTGGCAGGCGAGCAGCTACACGCCGCTGCGGCTTGACCTGCCGGACGCGCACGGCCGACGCAGCACACGCGGCGCTGAACCGCAGCTGGGCGCCCTATGTTAGCTTGCGAGCGTGCCGCAGCGTTGCGCCGCGAGCGTGACGCCGCCGAGCACATACCGTACAGCGCTCACGTCGCGCCCGCGGTGATCAGAACCACGAGTGGCGACTACCTACAGGCCTTTCGTCTCGGGGGCGCGAGCTTTGAGAGCGCCGATGACGCCCAGCTCAATGCCTGGCACGAGCGACTGAATATCCTGTGGCGCAATCTTGCCAGCCCCGAGGTCGCTTTGTGGACGCACCTCATCCGGCGTCCGGTAAGAGCTCAGGTCAGCGCCGCCACCGGCAGCGACTTTACCGCGCTGCTCACGTCGCGCTATCGCGAGCGCCTCGCCGGCGAGACCCTGATGCTCAACGAGCTGTATGTGGCGCTCCTGTATCGGCCGGCGCCGAGCGCGGCCGTGAGTCTGCTCTCTCGCATGCTGGCGCGTACGCGCCCGGCGGACTCGAAGCGGGAACTGGTGGCGGCGTTGCAGACCTGCGAGAAGCTCGCGCAGACGCTGCGCGCATCACTGGCGCGGTACGAGCCTGAGGCGCTCGGTACCTACCGCGACGGGCCGCGCTGGTGTTCCGCGCTGCTGGAGTATCTGGCGCTGCTCGTGAACGGGGAACTGCGGCGTATGCCGCTACCGGCCGGGCCACTGAACCACGCCCTCACCAGCACGCGGCTGCTCTTCGGCAGCGAGGCGATTGAGTACCGCCTGCCGGTGAGCAGTCGCGTCGGTGCCATGCTCGGCATCAAGGAGTATCCGACGCCGAGCGCGGTGGGGATGTACAACCGCCTGCTGTCGGCACCGTTTTCGCTGGTGCTCACGCAGTCGTTCGCTTTCCTGTCGCGGTCGGCCGGGCAGGCCCTGCTGCAGCGACAGTTCAATCGCATGGCCAATGCCGGCGACTTTGCGGTCTCGCAGGCCGCGCAGCTGAAGGATGCCCTGGATGGTCTGGCCAGCAACGAGTTCGCCATCGGTGATCATCACCTCTCGCTGCAGGTGTTTGCCGAAGTCGAGAGCGCGGATGAGCAGGCGGATTGGCGCCTGAAGCCCCTCAACGACAACGTTGCCCTGGCGCGCAGCTTGCTCGCGGACACCGGCATGACGGTGGCGCGCGAGGACCTGGCACTCGAGGCGGCATTCTGGGCGCAGCTGCCCGGGAATTTCCCCATGCGCCCGCGCAAGGCGCCTATTACCTCGCGCAACTTCGCCGCCATGGCGCCGTTTCACAACTATCCGACCGGACGCGCCAGCGGTAATCACTGGGGCGATGCGCTGGCGCTGCTGTGCACCAGCGCGCGCTCGCCTTACTACTTCTCGCTGCATGCCAGCGACCCGGCCGATCCGGACGGCGGTAGCCGCAAGGACACCGGGCATACGCTGATCTGTGGCCCGACGGGCTCCGGTAAGACCGTCTTCATCGGCTTTCTCGTGACGCTCCTCACGCAGCAGGGCGCCACGCAGGTGATCTTCGATAAGGACCGGGGACTTGAGATCTTGGTGCGCGCGCTCGGCGGAGAATATTTTGAGCTGCGGCACGGCAATGCCACGGGCTTTAACCCGCTGCAGCTGCCGGAAGCGCCCCAGCACCTGGAGTTTCTCAAGACCTGGCTGCGCTTGCTCGTGCGGCGTCCGGGCGGCATCGCGCCCAGTGCGCGCGAGAGTGCGGATCTGGATCAAGCGCTGCGGGGGACGCTCGCGCTGGAGCACTCGGCACGGCGGCTGTCCCGGCTGATCGACTTCCTGGATCCGACCGACCCCGAGGGGATGCACGCCCGCCTCGGGCGCTGGTGCGCGGCGGCCCAGGGCGACTACGCATGGGCGTTCGATAACCCCGCCGACTCGGTCGTCGGTCGGCTCGCCGGGCATACCGTGATCGGCTTTGACGTCACGGAGTTCCTCGAGCATGAAGTTACGCGCGCACCCCTGACGCTCTACATGTTCCACCTGGTACGCCAGCTGCTCGACGGTCGGCGCCTGGTGTGCTGGATGGATGAGTTCTGGCGGCTGCTGTCGGATTCGGCCTTCGAGAGCTTCGCCAAGGATGGCCCCAAGACCTGGCGCAAGCTAAACGGGGTGATGTGTCTGGCGACCCAGAGCGCCAGCGACGTGCTGGCCAGCCCGATCAGCCGCACCATCATCGAGCAGACCCCCACCAAGGTGTTCTTCCCGAACGCGGACGCGAGCGCCGAGGAGTATACGCGTGGCTTCGGCGTGAGCGAACGGGAGTTCCAGCTGATCCGCGATCAGCTGGAGCCGGGTTCCCGTTCCTTCCTGGTCAAGCAAGGTCACCACAGCGTCGTCTGCCGCCTCGATCTGAAGGGCTGTGAGGGGGAATTGGCGGTGATCTCCGGGCGTGCACGGCACGTAGCGCGCATGCACCGCCTTATCGGCGAGTGCGGCCGCGATCCGGCCCGGTGGTTACCGCTTTTTTTGAACTCGACTCAGGGCGAATGAGCATCAATATGCAAACAGGAGCATGCCAATGAGAACACCTCGCATCGGGACATGGCTCGGACTCGCGTTGCTCATCCTCACGGCACCGGCCGTACGGGCGCAGTTTGCCGTCATCGACGTCGCATCCCTCACGCAGCTCATTGCGGAAGCGCAGACACTCGAACAGCAGCTGGCGACGGCGCGCGGCCAGCTGACTCAGGCGCAGGCACAGTTTCAGGCGCTCACCGGCGATCGCGGTATGGAGCAGCTGCTCAGCGGGATCGTGCGCAACTATCTGCCCGCTGACTCAGCGGCGCTGCAGAGCGCCGCGCAGGCGGGCAGCACGTTCGCAGCCCTGAACACCGATGTGCGCGCAGCACTACTGGCCGAGTCGGCGCTCTCGAACGCGCAGCTCGCGGCACTGCCGCCACAGGGCGTCACCCAACTGCAATCGCAGCGCCAGAGTGCCGCGCTCCTGCTTGGTCTGACACACCAGGCCCTCGCCAATGCCAGCGGCCGCTTCGCCGCCCTGCAGCAGCTGATCGACACGATCGGCCGCGCCAGTGACCCCAAGGCGGCCCTCGATCTGCAGGCACGCATCAGCGCCGAGGCGGGCATGCTGCAGAACGAGAGCACTAAGCTGCAGGTGCTGTTCCAGGCGGTGCGCGCGGATGAGCAGGTGACATTGCAGCGCACCCGTGAACTCATCATCGCCGGACACGGCGCGTTCGCGGCCCGCTTCCAGCCGCATCCCTAGCGCCGCCGCGCAGGCCATCCGATGGGATTCTTCGCAACGTTCTGGGCGTGGCTGAACGGTGAGCTCACGAACTACATCGGCAGCAACACGAGCGTCGTGGCCGCTGCGCTCGAGCCTGCCATCGTGACGCTCGCGACCGTGTACGTCATGGTCTGGGGTTACCTGCAGCTCACCGGCCGTGTTGAAGAGCCGTTCACCGCCGGTCTGAAGCGTCTCGTGACCCTGGCGGTAGTCCTGGGGGCCGCGCTGCATCTGTGGCTCTATAACAGTCTCATTGTAGACACTTTCTACCGTGCTCCGGCGCAGCTTGCGGCCGTGGTGGTCGGTACCACCGATCCGGTGACCACTCTCGATGTCATCTGGAGTCGCGGCGGCGCGGTGGCGGGTTTTCTGTGGAACAACGGCGGGATGTTCAGTGGGGACTTCGGCTACTACGTGGCCGGCGCGGTCGTGTGGGTGCTGATCGGACTGCTGTGCGTGTACACCATGTTCCTCGTGGCCCTCTCGAGTGTTGCGCTGGCGGTGTTGCTCGCCCTCGGACCGCTGTTCATCGCGCTTCTGCTCTTTGACACCACGCGCCGCTTTTTCGAGGCGTGGGTGGCGCAGCTGGCGAACTACGCCCTTATCACCATCCTCACAGTGTTGGTTGCGGCGCTGCTGCTGCAGGTGGTTGAGTCTTATGCGCAGCAGACTGCGGCGCGCGGCGCGGCCATCGTTACGGTGGATGCGCTGGACATGGTGCTGGTCGCGGTGCTGGTATTCCTGCTGCTGCGCCAGGTGATGCCGATCGCCTCGGCGCTCGCCGGCGGCATCGCCCTCTCAACCTTCGGGATTGCGAGCCGCTTCGTTCACTGGGGGATGCGCCAGGGAGCCGACGCCGGCCGCGGGGCTGTGGCACTCACCGCCGGTGCATTCAGCGCGCCACCGGCGGCAAGCGCGCGCATCACGGTGGAACGCGCGCGCTGGGAGCCGACATGAAGCGTGACGGGTACGGGCGCATGCCGGTACAGGCGATGGTGCGCTGTACCGGGCTGCTCCTGTGTCTGGCACTCGGCGCCTGCGCCTCCCATGAGCTGCGCTGCGAGGGCAAGCTCGAGCCCATCAATCCCCCGGCGTTGCCGAGCGCCGCTTCACGCGCGGACCCCCGGCATGGCGAGTGAGCCGCTCGCGGCTTATTTCCAGGAGGCCGCCACCTGGGACGCGGACCGCTACCTGCAGGCGGCCCGTAGTGCGCGCCGCGCATGGCGCGTGGCGGCCGCCGGCGGGGCGTGCGCCATAATGAGCACGCTCGCGCTCGCACTCCTGCTGCCGCTCAAGCGCGTCGAGCCGTTCCTGGTGCGCGTCGACAGCAGCACCGGCATCGTCGATGTGGTGCCGGTCTACAACGCCACCGCGGGCGTCGAGGCGACCGTGACGCGCTACTTCCTGACGCACTACATCACGGTGTGCGAGCGCTTCAATTTCGCCACCGCCGAGAGCGATTACGAGGAGTGCGGGGCATTCCACGCCGCGCAGCGCAACCAGGCGTGGTACGCCTTGTGGAACCCGCACAATCCGGCCTCACCGCTGAACGTGCACAAGGACGGCAGCACCGTGCGCGTGCAGGTGCAGTCGGTCAGCTTCTTTCAGCGCGGCAATGGCCTCAGCGATCTTGCGCAGGTGCGCTATCTGAAGGCGCAGCGCGAGGCCGGCGGGAGCGATGAGCACGTCACACACTGGATCGCCACCATTCAATACGCCTTCGTCGCGCCCTCCCAGGATCCGCGCGTGCGGCGCTGGAACCCGCTCGGCTTCAAGGTGGTGGAGCTGACCGCCGAAGCGGAAGTCCCGCCGCCGAGCGCGGAAAAGGGCGGATGAGGTCGCGCGCCATGCGGCACGGACGGGAGGGTCTCCTAGGCAGGGGAGCTCGGTTGGTAATCGCCGCCGGCGCACTGCTCGTCGGCGCGCACCGCCTCTGCGCGGCCGAGGTCGGCGACGCGCGGATACGCACCTCGGTGTACGCCGCCGACGAGGTCTATCGCCTGCAGGGGTACGTGGGCTTCCAGATCGATCTGGAGTTCGAGCGGGGCGAGACGTTCGTGGGCTTGGGTGCGGGTGATGTCGAGAGTCTGACCTTCGCCGCTCAGGACAATCACCTGTTTCTCAAACCGCGCGCCGCCGGCGTGGATACCAACCTTACAGTGCTCACGACGCGGCGCACCTACCACTTCGAGTACCTCACGCGCGCGCGGCGACCGGACGACTCCGCGGCGGAGGTGGTATACGCGCTGCGTTTCGTATACCCGGCGCCACCACCCGCCGAGCACGTCGCGGATGCGGTGGAGCGGCAGCTGTCGCAGGCGGCCGCTGAGCGTCCGCACAACCTCGACTACGGCTACTGCGGCAATGCAAGCCTGAAACCGGAGTCGGCCTGGGACGACGGTGTGCAGACGCGGCTGCGCTTTGGCGCGCGCCAGGAACTACCCGCGATCTTCGTGCGCAATGAGGATGGTAGCGAGGCACTGGTGAACTTCAGCATGGAGGCCGGTGAAGTCGTCGTGCAGCGTGTCGCGCGGCGTTTCATTGTGCGCCGTGGACGGCTCAGCGGCTGCATTGTGAACCAGCACTTTGCCGGCACCGGTGACGAGCTCAATTCAGGCACGGTCGCCCCCGCCGTGCGGCGTATCACCCGCGAGGCCTCGCGGTGAGCGCCGATGAAGCGGACGAGAGCGCCTCGTCCCCGCAGCCCGCGCGCGCGCAGGCCGGCACGGTGCACGGCGAGCGTGCCAGGGCGCTGGTCGGCGCCGTACGCAGCCTGCAGTCGCGCGCGAGCAGCCTGCTTGCGGCAGCACTCATGATCGGGCTCGGGGTGTCGGCCCTCACCTGGTACTACGCCCACGCCTTTACGCGCCAGGCGCGCACGCGCGCCGGCGCCCAGGCGACGGCGGCGAGCCGGGCCCAGGGGGAGATGGTGCTGCCGGCCTTGGGGCCGATCAGCCCGCCGCGTGCGACCCTTGGCGCGCCGGCCCCCTCTTTGCCGCCCGAGCTGCCGCTCACCGAGGCACCGGCCCCCAGCGCGCTCGCGGGCACAAATCCGACCGTGCCTGCCGCGCCGACCTCGGCGCAGCTGCGCTTCGATCGGCGCCTGGCGGGTGTGGTGTTCACTCATGAGCCGCAAAGCTCGCCCGGGCCTGCGGCGACGGGCACCAGCGCGCCCCCAGCGCCGCCGTCCCCCCAGACAAGCCCCTCAGGAGAGGGGGGGCCTGAGCGCACCGGCAGCGCGCTTGCGAGCCTGCTGGTGCCGACGCAGGCGGCCGCCGTTCAGGCACAGCGCCTCCCGGATGCGCGGTTCCTGCTGCCGCGGGGGGCTTTTATCGACTGCACGCTCGAGACGGCGATTGACTCCACGCTGCCGGGCATGACGACCTGCGTCACCGCCTCAGATACCTTTGGTGCGGATGGCAAGGTGGTGCTGCTCGAGCGTGGCACCAAGCTCGTCGGTGAGACGCGTGGGCAGGTGCAGCAGGGGCAGGCGCGCCTTTTCGTGCTGTGGACCCAGGCGCGCACGCCCGCAGGCGTCGTGGTGCCGCTGGATTCGCCCGGCACCGACGAACTGGGGCGCGCCGGGGTCACGGGGGAAGTGCAGCGGCACTTCTGGCAGCGCTTCGGCGCGGCCCTGCTGATCTCATTGGTCGACGGTGCCGTGCAGGCAGGCGTGCAGTCAGCCGCCAGCCGTTCGAACGGCACGGTGATCTACGCGCCCTCGGGCTCCCAGGATGTCCTCACGGAGGTTCTCAAGGGCACCGTGCAGATCGCGCCGACGATCGTCATACCCAATGGCGATCGCATCCAGGTGTTGGTGGCGCGCGACCTTGATTTTCGGCCGGTGTATGAACTGCGCGTCGCCCCCGGTCACTGAGCTGCGGCCGCCGCCGGGGGAGCTCTCGGCGCTCGACCTGACCCTGCGCGCGCTGCGGCCGCTTCTGGCCAACCCGGACGTCACGGAGCTGTGCATCAACCGACCCCGGGAGATCTTTGTCGAGACGCACTCTGGGTGGTGCCGGCAGGAGCTGCCGTTCGCGGACCTGGACTGGTGTCGCCGGCTCGCGAAACTGATCGCTAACGTCACGCGCCAGCGTGTGGATGAGTCTGCGCCGCTTCTCTCCGCATGGCTGCCCTCCGGGGAGCGCGTGCAGATCGTACTGCCGCCGGCGACCACGATGGGCTGCGTCGCGATCTCTATCCGCCGCCCGGCCCAGACGGTCTGGTCGATCGAGGAGCTGACGAGTCACGGCGCGCTGCGCGGCACCTTGCCGGCTGGCACGCACAGTGCCGATACTGACAGCGAGCTCCTCGGGCTGTATGCGGCCCGCGACTATGCGGCATTCATGCGTCTGGCGGTGCGGGCGCGCAAGAACATCATCGTGTCGGGCGCGACGGGGTCGGGCAAGACGACCTGGACCAAGGCGCTGATCCGCGAAATCCCCGCGGAGGAGCGGCTGGTGACGATCGAGGACGTGCGCGAACTTGTGCTCGACGGGCACCCCAATCACGTGCGCCTCTATTACAGCAAGGATGACCAGGGGCTCGCGCGGGTGACCCCGAAACAGTTACTCGAGTGCTGCCTGCGCATGCGACCGGATCGCATCCTGCTCGCGGAGTTGCGCGCCGAGGAAGCCTTTGACTACCTGCGCAACGTCAACTCCGGACATCCGGGCTCGATTACCAGCGTGCACGCGACCAGCGCCGAGCTTGCCTTCGAGCAGCTCATGCTGCTCGTGAAGCAAAGCGCCGGCGGCCGCGGTCTGGCACGGGCGGATATCAAGAGCCTCTTGTACCTGCTCATCGATGTTGTCATCCAGTGCGCCCTTGAGCGTCATCGGCGCGTCATTCGGGAAGTGTGGTTCGATCCGGCCCGTAAACGGCGCGCAGCGCGCCTCACGCTGCGGCAGCGCGCTGCGGCGGCGCGTGCCGTTTGAGAGCGCAGATGTCGCTGCTGCAAGGCTGGTCGGGGCTGCTTGCAGGCTATGCGACGGTGCAGGCGCCGCTGTTGGCCGCGCTTGCGCGTGCGCGGGCGCCGCTGCGCCAGTTTCTGCTCTCGCCCCTGCTTGCCGCACCGCTGACGGTACTCGCCGGTGCTGGACTGTCGGTCGCAGTACCGCTGGCGCGCACCTTGGGGGCGAGCGGCGGGGCAGCGCTTGAGCTTTCCGCGGGCGTGGCGTTGAGCGCGAGCCTTGGTTACGCCGCGGGGCGTGTCCTGAGCCGATGCGCCCGCCCCGCAATGATCCATCAGCGCGGCGCACTCGTGGCAGATGCGCCCGGCGGGACGGCGCCGCGGACGCTGCGCCACGGCCGCGCCCACGGGCACAGTGCGCATCAGCAGGGCCGGCAGGTCACCCTCGCCGGTGTGCCGGTGGCGGCTGCGGACGAGGTGAAGCATTTCAAACTCATCGGCACGACCGGCACCGGCAAGAGCACGGCGATTCAGGAATTGCTCAGCGCTGCGCTCAGGCGCGGTGACCGCGCGGTCATCGCCGATCCAGACGGCGGGTATCTGCGGCGCTTCTACAGCGCCGCGCGCGGCGACCTCATCCTCAACCCCTTCGAGCCGCGCTCCGCGAAGTGGGATCTGTTTGCCGAGATCAGCGATGACTACGATGTGGAGCAACTCGCGCGCTCACTTATTCCGGATCACGAGGGTGCCGATCGCAGCTGGCGCGGCTACGCGCGCACGTTCTTCAGCGCCGTGACCGCGCAGGCGCACGCGGCCGGCAGCCGCGACGTGCGCGAGCTGTACCGCCTGCTGGTGGTGGCAGGCACGGCGGAACTAAAAACGCTGGTGGCCGGCACGCCAGCGCAGCCCTTCCTTGAGGAACACAACGGGCGCATGTTCGACTCGATCCGCTCGGTGACCAGCTCGGCGGTCGGCGCACTGGAGTACGTCGCGCGCCAGCACAGTGCGCCCTTGTCGGTGCGCGACTGGGTGCGCAGCAGCGCCGCATCCCCGGCTGGAGCGGAGGCGGCGCGCGGGGTGCTCTTTCTGCCCTATCGCGCCGGACAGATCGCCGCGCTGCGCTCGACGATCTCGGCGTGGCTGCGACTTGCGCTTTTCGAGGCGATGAATCGCGAGGAGGGCGAGCAGCGCCTGTGGTTCGTGGTCGATGAGCTCGATGCGCTCGGGCAGATCGACGGTCTCAAGGATGCGCTTGCACGCCTGCGCAAGTTCGGCGGTCGCTGCGTGCTTGGGTTTCAGTCGATTGCCCAGGTGTCTTCGACCTATGGCACGGGCGAAGCTCAGACCCTCGTCGAGAACTGTGGCAACACCCTCATTCTACGGTGCTCGGCAAGCGAGCACGGCGGCACCTCCCAGTTTGCCTCGCGTTTGATCGGAGAGCGCGAGGTGGTGCGCACCCAGATTGCTCGCTCGCGCCGTGCCGGGGAGTGGGTGCCCGCGGTGACGCGCAGCGAACACCTGAGTGTCGAGGCGGCGGTCATGGGAGCACAGATCGAGCAGCTACCCGACCTTGCCGGCTACCTGAAGCTCGCCTCGCGCCCGGAGTGGCTGCGCGTGCGGCTGAGTCCTTTGGCCGCGGCCGCGCTGCCGCAAAGAAGCGCGCGCACGGCACTTACACCGCGGGCGCGCGACGCGCATGCGACGCAGAGGGTGCCTGAAGGGCCGGACCACGAGCGCTACTAGGGGGCAGCCTTGGAAGACCTCACCGTCCGGATCGGCTTACTCATGGAGGCGGTCGAGTCGCAGCGCGCCCTCGCGAGCACGGCACTCGAGCAACTGCAGGGACAGCTGGCCGGTCTTGATGGCGTGGTGCGCGATCAGATTCGCGCCACCCTTGCCGAGGAGTTGCACACTCTCGCCGCGGAAAGCGATCACACGGTGCTGAGCCTGCGCAGCGCGGCCCGGGCCGCGAACCTGCGGCTCGCGGTGTGGACGGGCGCACTCGGTACGGTTGCGGTGGCCATCCCGCTCGGGCTGTGCCTGTGGCTGCTGCCGACGCGGGCCGATATCGCCGCACTACGCACCACACGGGACGAGCTGGCTGCGAACGTATTGCGCCTTGCGCAGCAGGGCGCCCGGGCGCAGCTGCGCCGCTGCGGTAGCACGCAGCGATTGTGCGTACGCATCGATCGGTCGGCGCCGGCGTACGGTGAGGGCGCGGACTACCTTATTGTTAAGGGCTACTGAGGCTTGCGGCTCGCCGTGGAACTGTCGCAGCTCGCCACGTGGGTGCAGTCGGCCAGACCCTGGATCCTGGGGAGCGGGGGACTGTTCCTGGCCGCCTGCCTGGCGCAGCGCCACGCGCCCGGCGATGTTCATAAGCGCGGAGCGCGTGTTTTGCGCGGGCGGCGCGCGCGGCGTGCGGCACGGCGCCCCGGTGTTGCGCCGGTGGTATGCGTTGAGCTAGCGGGAGTGAGGATCGCGGCCGCCGAAGAAACGCGCCACTTTAAACTCATCGGTACGACCGGCAGCGGCAAGTCCACGGCAATTGCGGCGCTACTCGGCGCGGCCCTGCGGCGCGGTGACCGCGCGGTGATCACGGATGCAGACGGCGGTTACGCCGCGCGCTTTTACGCGCGCAGGCGCGCGGATGTGATCCTAAATCCCTTCGATGCGCGCTCGGTGAAATGGGATCCGTTCGCCGAGATTCTCGCCCCCTGGGACGTGGAGCAGCTTGCGAGCGGGCTGATTCCCTCAAGCGAAGACAGCGCGGGGCGTGAGTGGCGCGGCTACGCGCGCACTTTTCTGACGGCCATCATGCGCCGCTGCTGCGAATGCGGACGCACCGACTCGCGTGAGCTGTGGCGCCTGCTGACCGTCGCAGCGAGCGCGGAGCTGCGCCCGCTGGTGGCCGGCACGCCGGCGCAGCCGTTCCTCGAGCCGGAGAACGCGCGTATGTTCGGCTCGATCCGTGCCGTGGCCGGCTCGGCGGCGGCCGCGTTCGAGTACGTGCAGGCCCAGCGGGCGTGCAGCTTCTCGATCCGCCACTGGGTGCGCAGCGGCACGGGAGCACTGTTCCTGCCCTACGGCGCCGCGCAGATCGCGGCCCTACGCTCGATCATCGCCACCTGGGTACGGCTGGCGATCTTCGAGGCCATGAGCCGGCCCGAGCAGGATCAGCGCCTGTGGTTCATCGTCGATGAGCTCGATTCACTGGGCGCGATCGACGGACTGAAAGATGCGCTCGCGCGCTTGCGCAAGTTTGGTGGCCGCTGTGTGCTTGGCTTCCAATCAATCGCTCAGGTCTCGGCGACCTACGGTGGCGGGGACGCACAGACCATTGTAGAGAATTGCGGGAACACGCTGATTCTGCGTTGTGCGGGCAGCGAGCATGGCGGGACCTCGCAATTCGCTTCCCGCCTGATCGGCGAGCGCGAGGTCATTCGTCGGTACACCGCACGCGGCCGGGACCGTGAGGGTCTGTTTGCGCCGCGCGGGGCACGCCGCTCCACCAACGTGAGTGAGCAGCACGTCGTGGAAAGTGCCGTGCTCGCCGCGGAGCTCGAGCAGCTGCCCGATCTCACCGGCTACCTCAAGACGGCCGCCGCGCCGCACTGGCTGCGCGTCAGTTTCCGGCACGCAGACTAGCGCGGTGGCGATCTTCTACCTGCAGATCAGCTCCCTCAGCCGTGGCGCCGGCCGGCGGGCCACGGCGGCTGCCGCTTACCGCGCCGGGGAGCGCCTGCGCGATGAGCGCAGCGGAGCACTACATAACTACAGCCGCCGGCGCGACGTGCTGCATAGCGAGATTTTCCTGCCGCAGCCGTTGGGCGGCGCGGCGCTGCTGTGGGCGCAGAGTCGCGAGCGGCTGTGGAACACCGCCGAGCAGGCCGAGAAGCGTTACAACGCACGGGTCGCGCGCGAGTTCCAGGTCACCCTGCCGGCAGAACTCGCGCCGCTCGAGCGCGTTGCCCTGGCGCGCGCCTTCGCGCGCGAGATCTCCGAGCGCTATCGGGTCGCGGTGGATCTGTCAGTGCACGCGCCGCGTCCCGAGGGCGACCCGCGCAATTTTCACGCGCACCTGCTCGCCACGACCCGCGAAGTCACGCCGGCCGGGCTCGGGGCCAAGGCAGGTCTTGATATGGATGCGCGCGAGCGGCGCAAGCGCCAGCTGCCTGATCATCGCCAGGAATTCACCAACGTGCGCGAGCGCTGGGCGATTCTCACCAACGAAGCCTTGCGCGCGGCCAACCTCAGCGCGCGCGTCGATCACCGCAGCCTCGCAGCCCAGGGCATCGACCGCGAGCCGCTGCCTGCCATTCCCCTCTGGCATCTGAAGATGGAGCAGCAGGGGGTGCGCAGCGAGTTCGCCGAGCAGCTGCGCGCCGCCTACCGCGAGCGCGTCGCGCAGCGCCTGGCGCGCACGGCCTCCACGACCCCCGCGGCGGTTGCCCAGGCCGCACCCGCGCGGGACCTGGAGGAGATTCGGCGCCAGGCGCGCGAGGCGTGGCTGCAGTTGCGCTCGCAGGCGCCCCCGGCCGCAGACCGCGCGCCTGCGCGCGCAGCCGAACCACAGGCCCACCAGGCCGAGGATGATCTGGTGCTCTAAGGGCGCCGCGGGAGCTTATTGCAGCGTGACGTGGTAGGTAAGCATGACGCCCCCGGGGACCGGGACGAGGGCGAAGCGGCTGCGGTCTTCGACCTCGGCGTGACGGTTCAGGACGAAGTGCGCACTCGCGTTGCCAAGTACCGCCCCCGCCACCGTGTCCGAGAGCCAGTGCTGGTTGTGCTTGAGCCGCTCGTAGCCGGTTGCCACGCCGAGTCCATACCCGAGCAGCCGGCGCAGCCAGCGGTATTCGTCATTGCCGGATTCGGCGAGCACCGTGCCGACGGCGAACGCCGCGGCGGTGTGCTCCGAGGGGAACGATTTACCGTTGCTCTTGAACCACTGATCGGCATCGCTGGTTTGATAGGGGTCTTCGCGACCAGACGTGAACTTAATGGCATACGCCGTGACGGTACTCAGGCCGGCGGCCTCCCACATGTTGTACGCCTCGCGACGACCGGCGCTGTCCTCGACGAAGCCCGCGTACAGCCACGTGGCACCCAGCACGGCCACGGTCGGCAGCGCGTCCTGCAGGTCGTCGGAACTGGAGCCGACGTTCGGACCCTCGGTCTTTATGAAGTGGGTGCGCACCTGCGTGTCGTAATGGTGCGAAGCGGCGATGGCGGCGAGGCCGCCGCCGAACCAGAGCCAGTTATCCATGTCCCAGTGCAACGGGGCAGTGAAATACGCCTTGGCATCTTCCCCGAGGGTCTGGAGACCCGACGGCTGCGGCGGCGCCGCCGGCGCCGCCGGCACGTCCGGCTCCGGACCTGGCGGCGGAATTTGCTGGGCATGGGCGACGCCGCCAAGGCTCAGTGTGGCGGCCAGGAGCAGCCGCATCGCAAGGTCAGCCACGCACGGCCCCGGCGCTCGCGGGGGAGTGCTGCGTACGCATGACCGGATAAAGATTCAGGTGCGAGTCCCAGGAGGCGTGCCGGCGCAGGAAGAACTCGCGGCGCGCCGCAGGATTTGCCGCGAATGCCGGATCCTCGCGGAGGCGCTGCGTGAATTGCCGCTCCAGCGCGGGGTCCTGCGCCAGCAGGGTGCGTGCGATTTGCTCGGCAACGTAGGGTTCCATGTATTCCTTTTGCTCAAAACAGGCGTTGAAGAAGCCCCAGGCGCAGAACGAGTCCGGCGCCTGCGGTTCCAACAGATGCATCACGAGCCGGGCGTTCGACTGGCCCAGGGGCACGAACAGGGCGCCGGCGCCGAGATCGCAGCTTTCGCGTGACCAGCCACCGGTGACGGTGACGCGCATGCGTCCCTCAAAGGGCACCGCGGCGAACTGCGCGTGCGTCGCGCGGAAGACTTCAACGGGGGCCGCGGGCCGCGCGGTGCGCAGGGTCTCAAATTCAAGGCCATGCAGTGCAAGACGTGCGCCGATCTCCTCGGCCCAGGCAGCCGGTACCACGTAGCCGCCGGCGGGGGCTCGCACCGTGAGCGAGGGCAGCACGTGCTCACGAAACGGTACGTGCCAGATCTGGGGTGTGTGCGGATCGTAGACGGTGACGGCTTCGCCGGAGATCGGGGAGAGCTCGCGCGTATAGGCGTAGCCGGGAAAATCGATGAACGGCGTGTCGGCGGCGCTGGCGGCATCGGGGCGCGGGCCGCCCGCGCCCTCACGCCACCCGGAGCTGTAGTCGAGTACCAGTTCGCTGCCGCCGAGGCGCGTCGCGGCGTCGTCCGCTTGCCGTGCCGCGGCGCGCCACTGCACCCCGTGCAGGGCAAGCAGCTCGGTGAGGGCGATGATGGTATTGCGGGTGACGCGCACGCGTGTGGCGTAGTCCTTCCACGAGTGCGTCTCCACCAGCACAGTGAAGCGGTTGCGCTGGGGAAAGTACCCGGTAGAGAAGCGCGGCGAGTACACCGTCAAGAGAAAGCCCGACGCCGGGTCATCGGTCACCGCTAGGTCCGGATAGAAGGGTAGGGGCATCGAGCCTTGCGCGGCGAGTCGGGCAATCAGCGCATCGCGCAGGGCGCGACCGGCAGGGTACAGCGCCGGATCGCCCTGATTGATCGGCTCCGCCTGCAGCGACACGTCGGGTTGAAAGTCCGCCCCATCCGTGACATGCAGATCGGCGCACACGAGCGGATCCCAGGTGCGGATGAGTTTGAGCAGCGCGCGCATCTCCGGCGCGTCCGCCTTGGCGTAATCGCGATTGAGATTCAGATTCTGCGCCGTGGTGCGCCAGCCCATCTCCTCAGGCCCGTTCTGGTTCGGGCGGTTCCAGCGCCCGAAGCGTTCATGGCCGTCGACGTTGAAGGCCGGCACGAAGAGGATGGCCACCCGCTCGAGTACGCCCGGGGCCGCCGACTCACTCAGCAGCTCGCGCAGCGCGATGAAGCCGGCATCCTTGCCATCGCTTTCTCCAGGGTGGATGCCGGCCTGGAGCATGAGTAGCGGCACCTTGCGCGGCTCGGTGCGGCAGACGAGCAGTGCGCGCATCGGCCGGCCCTCCGCCGAGCGGCCGAATTCCAGATTACGCACCGCGCGCGGCCACGCCGCGGCGAACGCCGCGCACAGGCGCGTCACTTCGTCCGTGCGCCCGGTTTTTTGGAAGCCGGACTCTTCGGCAATTGTCGTGAGCGTGTGGTCCTGCATGCCGTGGATTTTACGCAACGCACGCGAAGGCGTGCGCGCTTTCGCGCGCGGCTCTCAGCCGCTGCGGTACCAGAGCACGCCGGCCGCGTCCGCTTGGCGCAGCGCGACACCGCGTCCGAGCAGACAGTTCAGATGCGCGATGCTTTCCCCGGTCGCCATGCCAAGCATCTCCAGGCCCACGGGGCGCCGGAACAGCGCGCCGAAAACATCGACGGCGCGCTTGGGTTGCGCAAGTTCCTCAAGCACGCGCACCAGACGCCGCTCGTGGCCGTCGATCAGCGTCTGCAGGCGCGCGTGCAGCCCGCGGAAGGGTTCGTTATGTGAGGGCAGCACGAGCACATCGTCAGGCACGCGCTCTTTGATCGCGGCCAGGGATTCGAGCCATTCGCGCAGCGGATCCGCATCCGGCTCGGTTGGGAATACGGAGACGTTGGAGCTAATGCGCGGCAGCACCTGATCGCCCGAGATCAGCACCTGCAGATCCGCAGAGTAAAGGCACAGATGCTCGGGCGAGTGCCCGCGTCCGACCACCGCGCGCCACCGCGTCGGTCCGATCGGCAGCTCCTCGCCATCGACCACCCGCCGGTAGCTGTCAGGCAGCGCATGGACGGCCTTGCCGAAACCCCCAAAGCGCGCCTTGTAGTGTTCGAGCGCGGCATCGTCCCAACCGGCTGAGCGATAGAAACGCACGCCGTCGGCCGGCGCCTCGCGCCCCGTGTCGGCCACCAGCATGCGGCAGGTGACGTATTCGAGCCGCGTCGTCCACAGACGGCACTCATGCTGGCGTGTCAGCCAGCCCGACATGCCAATGTGATCCGGGTGCATATGCGTGCAGATGACGCGCTTGATCGGCCGCCGCCCCAGCACGCCGGCGAGCGCGCTCTGCCAGTTCGCCGCCGTGTCCGCGGTCTGCATGCCGGTGTCGACAAGCGTCCAGCCTTCCTCATCGGCCAGCGCCCAGACGTTGATGTGATTTAGACCCGCCATGGGCAGCGCCATGCGCAGCCACAGGACTCCGGGCGCCACCTCCTGAGCCTCCCCGGGCGCCGGGGATGTGCCGAAGGGGTAGGAAAGCGCCGGCGCTTCATCGCGATTGGCCCCGATGAGTGACGCGGGGTTCGTGTGCGGTGCCTCGATACTCAAGCATCCTCCCGGGAGTTATGTCTGCCGGCGCCCTGACAGCGGCGGGTCCGCGCAAGTGCGCCCGAACGCAGCCGGCACCGCACAGCGATGTGAGCCTAGCAGAACCGGGGCGTCGGCCTACTGAGCGGCGTCCGGCGCCAGGTGCGAAAGTTTGCGCAGCACATGGGCACAACACGTGAGTCCCCCGCGGCTTAGCGCGACTGCCGCGCACTCGAGGCTGAGCTAAACTACCGCAGCGCCTGTGTCGTAAGTAAGGCACCGGTGGCTCGGGTTGCCGACGGGGCTTTCCCGGTTTGCGCCGAAGGCGGGGCGGGAAATCGCAAGCGAGCGTGCCCGTCACATCCGGTTTGCAAACGAAACCAGCGGAGCCACGGGGAGGTGCTGTTGGGGACAGAATGTAAGGATGGCCGACATCAGCCCCATGACTGAGCAAGCCCGGGGGCACATCCCCACACTGGACGGTTGGCGGGCGCTCGCGATCTTGTTGGTCTTGCTTGACCACGGCGCCGATCCCCTGCTGCGATTCGTGCTGAACCTCACCGGGCACGCAGGCGGATTCGTGTCCGAGCACTACACTTTCATCAAGAATCCCGTGGGGCGAGGCGGGGTGCATCTGTTCTTCGCGCTCAGCGGCTATCTGATTACCCGTCGACTGATGGATGAGGAGCAGCGGCGCGCGCACATCAGTCTTCGGGCGTTCTATGTTCGGCGGCTGTTCCGCATCCAGCCGGCCGCTCTCTTCTACCTGCTGGTGATTGGCGTGCTCGGTCTGAGCGCAGTGCTGGCGGTCTCGCCACGCGGCTGGCTGAGTGCGCTCTTCGGCTGCGCAAATTTCCTGCTGCGGTGGCAAACCTGGTACACGGAACACTTCTGGTCCCTCGCGGTGGAGGAGCAGTTTTATCTGCTGTGGCCGCTGGCATTCGTGCTCCTTGGCGCGCGACGGCGTCTGGCGGGGGCGCTCGCGATCGTGCTGCTGCTCGGGGCGTGGCTGGCCATCGTCGTCAGATACGACGTCACCGCTTCCCCGGCTATGTGGGTGCGCCCCGACATCGAGGGCCCCTGGTTGATGTGGGGGTGCGTCGCAGCCCTCGCCGAACACGGCCGCTACGGCCGGCGACTCATCGAAGTCCTGACGCGGCCCGGCATCTGCCTCATCGCCTTGCCTCTGGCGCTCTTGTCCCTGACGTACGAGTTCCTCGACTGGAAGATTTTCATGAGCGCTACGTTCCTGTGCGCGGCTGCGACGCCGCTGCTGCTCATGGGCACCGCGCGCCGCCCGCACGGAGTACTCGGTCGGTTCCTTGAGCTTGCGCCGGTCGCCTGGCTCGGACGTATCTCGTACAGCCTCTATCTGTGGCAGCAGGTTTTTCTCGTATGGGACGATGCGCGGGCCCCTCGACTGGCAGCCCTGCAGTCTCCGCCTTGGGCAATCATCATGGCGCTCGGTTGCGCTGCGGCCAGCTACTACTGGCTCGAGAAGCCGATGATCGGCTACGGCCGTGCCGTGGTGCGCCGCCTGGCCGCGTCCGCGCCGTCGCCGCAGCGCACTGTCGGACGCCTTTACAACGATGGCGCTGACGCGAAGCGAGGGGAGTCGTCAAGGCATTGATCAACTCCACGGCGTCACCCCGATGTGCGGCATGGCAGGCTGGCCAAGATCCCTTGCCGGGTGGGTTACACGCCCGGGGCGGGAGCAACCCCAGATCCGGGCGCCGGCTCCGGCTGGGGACGCGGCAGCAGGCGATCGCTTTCTTTCCTCACCACCGCGTAGCACTCGCAGCACAGCTGCTCCAAGCGCGGCCGGTCCGCCACCGTGATTTGTCCACGGTTGTATTCGATCACGCCGAGCTTCTGCAGCTTGCCGGCGGCCTCGGTGACGCCCTCGCGGCGCACGCCGAGCATGTTGGCGATCAGTTCCTGCGTCATGGTCAAGCGGCTGCCAGACAGGCGATCCAGCGACAGCAGTAACCAGCGGCACAGTTGCTGATCCACCGAGTGATGGCGATTGCACACCGCGGTCTGCGCCATCTGGGTGAGCAGCGCCTGCGTGTAGCGCAGCAGCAGGAGTTGCATCGGCCCGTTGCGATGGAACTCGTCCTTGAGCTCCTGTCCGGCCAGGCGGTAGGCTTGTCCGGCGCTCTGCACCACCGCCCGACTCGGGGTGGTTTCACCGCCCATGAAGAGCGCGATGCCGATTAGCCCCTCGTTGCCGACCACGGAAATTTCCGCTGAGGCGCCGTCGGCCAGCACGTACAGCAGCGATATGATCGAGTCGGTCGGAAAGTAAACGTAGCGCAACAGATCCCCGGACTCGTAAAGCACCTTGCCGAGCGGCAAGGAGACGAGTCGCAGGTGCGGAAAGATGCGCTCCCGCTCCGGCGCCGACAAAGCGGCGAGCAGGTAATTTTGTGTCGGATCGTGGATCGGGCTGGGTGTGGAGAGCGTCACGGTGACCGACCACAGGCGGATCAACGACGCAGTATAGGCGAACGCTTATGCGGTTGGGAACGTGGCGGCGGCCGACGCCTCGAAATCACCCTGCGGTTTCTGGCAGACCCGAGAGCGCTTCGAAAGCTGGGCCGTACATTACGACACACGGACGGAACACATTTTCGGGTCGGTATACCCGTGGCCCTGCCGTTTAAAACTGTGGTGAGGCCCTCGAATCAACGATGTGCGAGGGCAACCTCTCGGCACAACACGCACTTAGTATCACGTGGGATCACGCGATATCAGGTGATGTCATCGTCAAACTGGCTCAGACCATTCCAATGGCGGGCGCCGCCGGTGAGGCTGCGTCCTCGACAAGGCCGAGCGGTCATTCAACGCCTCGGCGGCAAGCACGTTATCCGCGCTATGACGTTGACCGTCCAACGCTTGTTAGAAGCGGCCAGCCCGTCTCTCGAGGAATGAAAAAGGTTGCCTTATTTGAAGGCACACTGAATCGAAGATATCTGCGCATCGGAAATTTCGCATCACGAATTTGCATGCAACTCCACGGAATAAAGAGAGGCGTTCTGATTACGTGATCACGGAATGACCATCGCCTGTTCCTTTCCAGCGCATCAATTGAAGACGACATGTAGAGTCCCTGGCTAGTGGCGCCGAGCACGCACTCGGTACTAGCCTCGTCAACCGGAAATCGCACGATGCAATGCTCAAGAGTGCCATCGAAGGGTTGCTCGCAAGCGAACTCACGCGTGAGTCGTCGCAAGTCGTTTCGATACCAACTATAGATAAACGCACCGACGACCAGAAGAATCGCCAATATCTTGGGCATCATTGTCGTTCAGCGCTCCCTGGCGGCCTGACCGCCAGCGGCATATCCAAGTTGGCGCTGCACCGCGCTCGCGCAACACGCGCCAAGGATATTTGCCGTGGGAACTGGTGGGTTTGGCGCAGCGAGAATGTGGAGTAGAGGTTGAAGAGGTAAGGCAAGGGCTGGTCACTGCGGGGAGCCCGCCGCCACGGGCGTTCTGGGTCTTCAGCCCTTCAAGCCGGCGAGCTTGCTGTGGGTTCGCACCGCATCCTCCTCGGTCAGGCGCGGATCCTCTCGCAGCAGCTCCTCGAACTTCGCGGGGAGGAGGGCGGGGCTGAAGTAGAAGCCCTGGTACTGGTCGCAGCCGAGTTTGGCGAGCAGTTGGAGCTGCTCGGGTGTCTCCACGCCCTCCGCGATTACCTTCAAGCGCAGGCTATGGGCAAGCGAGATGATCGCGCCCACGATGGAAGCGTCTTCCGGGCGCGCAGTCATCTGCTCGACGAAACAGCGGTCGATCTTGAGCTTGTCGATCGGAAAGCGGCGCAGATAGCTCATGCTGGAGTAGCCGGTGCCGAAGTCATCGACCGAGACCAGCACACCCATGCGGCTGATGGCTTCCAGAATGTGCACCGACTCCTCGGCATCGCTCATGACCGCGGTCTCGGTCAGCTCGATCTCGAGGAGTGCAGGGTCGAGTCCCGAGGCATCGAGAGCGCGGCGAATCTGACCCACCAGCTCCACGAGGCGGAACTGCGAGGGCGCAAGGTTGACGGCGACGCGCAGCGCGCGCGGCCCGCGCTGCTGCCAGATCCTCCCTTGGCGACACGCCTCACACAGCACCCACTCGCCGATGGCATCGAGCAGGCCGCACTCGTCGGCGACCGGAATGAACTCAGCCGGCAGCAGCAGTCCGCGCTGCGGATGGCGCCAGCGGATCAGCGCTTCGGCGCTGTTGATCCGGCCCGTCGCGGTGTCGACCTTGGGTTGGTAATGCAGCTCGAATTGCCCGCCGTGTAGTGCCTCGTGCAGCTCGCTCTCGAGCTTCACGCGCTCCTGGGTGACCGTACCCATGCTCTCGGTATAGCACTGCACGTTGTTGCGGCCGCGCTCCTTAGCGTAGTACATGGCGGCGTCCGCGTGCGCCAGCAGCGTATCGATAGTTGCGCCATCGCGCGGGTAGAACGCAATGCCGATGCTGGGCGAGACGTGCACGTCGATACCGAGGAGCCGCATGGGCGGCTCCATCACCTTCAGCAGGCGCTTGCCCATCTCCAGCGTCTCCGGCCGCGCCATGGGCCCGTCGAAGACGATCACGAACTCGTCTCCGCCGAGGCGCGCGATGCTATCGACGGCGCGGATGGCTCCCTTGAGCCGCACCGCCACCTCGCACAGGAGCTCATCGCCGGCGCGATGGCCGAGCGAGTCGTTGATGAGCTTGAAGCGGTCGAGATCCAGCACCGCCACCGCGAAATCACGCGCTTGACGATTCGCCTGTGCAATCGCCTGAGTGATACGGTCATCGAGCAGCAGGCGGTTGGGGAGCCCGGTGAGCGAATCGTGCGAGGCGAGGTGCCGCAGCTGTCGGTTCGCTGCCTCAAGTCCGCGGGTGCGATCGGTGACGACCCGCTCGAGGCCTTCGACGTGGCGCTTGAGTGCGCGCGCGTTCTGCCACTTGCGGCTCAGGGCGCTCGCGGACTGCAGGATCTCGATGGGCTCAGAAGGCTTCTTGATGACGATGAGCTTGTCAGAACGCCCGAGTCGCCCCAGGAGCTCCATCCAGTCGTAGTCGCTGTAGGCCGAGCAGACCACGACCTGGATCTCGGGGTCGACCTTCCAGAGGTTTTCGATCGTTTCCAGCCCGTCCCAGCCGGGCGGCATACGCATATCCACGAAGGCGACAGAGTAAGGGCGTCCCTCGGCGAGCGCGCGGCGCGCCAACTCCACGCCGTCCCGTCCCTGCATCGCCGAGTCCACATCGAATGTCGGACGTGACACCGGCGACTGCGGCTCACCGAACAGCGCCGCCGCCGCCGCCGAGATCTGCGTGTCATCGCAGCCGGTGAGGATCTTGCGATAGTCCTCATGAATGGCCGGATTGTCGTCGATCACCAGCAGGCGGTGGGTCAGCAGCTCGGATTCATCGGCCATGGGGCGGCTCCGGCCGGGTGAGGGGCAGCGTCAGGGTGAAGGTAGCCCCCTGGCCGGGGCCAGCACTCTCGCCCTGCAGCGAACCGCCGAGCTCTTTGGCCGCCAGCGCGCAGCTATGCAAACCGAAGCCGTGGCCGTCCTTGCGCGTAGTGAAGCCGTGACTGAAGATGCGCTCGAGATTCTCCGCCGGGATGCCAACGCCGGTATCGATGACGGCGACTCGCATCGTGCCATTGGCCGCCCGCACGCGAACAGTTACGCGCTTCTCGGCGCTCCTGGACTCATCGCAGGCATATTTGGCGTTGCGGATCACGTTCACCAGGATCTGCAGCACTTTGTGCTTGTCGACCGTGATCAGCGGCACCTCCTCGAAGTCGCGCACCAGGGTGACCCCATGACGGCTGAAGGCCCCCTCGTTCATCCGCAGGCTGTCCTCGACCAGAGTGCGAATGTCGACCATATCGGTCACGCCGCCGCGGCGCGCGTAGCTCTGCTGCATCGCCACGATTTCCTTGATGTGTTCGACGTTGCCGCGCAGCACCGCCAGCTCCGCGATGGTCCCATCACGCTCCGCGATGAGCTCGGCGGCAAGCTCCTGCAGGTACACCGGCAAGTGCCTGCCTTGAGAACCCGCCAGGAAAGTCGTCAGGTCTGACGCATGTTCGCTCAGAAGTGCAGCGACCCGTGCCAGCCCGGCGCACTTCGATTTCCGGATGCGCTCGGAGACGATACTCGCCGAAACATTGACGCTGTTGAGCACGTTGCCGACATTGTGCAGGACATTCGTAGCCACCTCGGCCATGCCCGCCTGCCGGGAGGCGACCAGCAGCTGCTTGTGTACGCGCTCGAGCTCCTCTTCAGCGAGCCGCCGCTCGGTGATGTCTTCGAACACCGCGAGAGCACCAATTGGCTGGCCGGCCTGGCCGACCATGCGCTGCGCGCTCGACAATACGGTGCGGCGTACACCGTCGGGCCGGACGATGACGAACTCGGCGTCACTGACCTTGTCACCGAGCAGGGTTCGCGCCAGCGGACGAGCCTCACGCGGCACCGCCGTGGTGCCATCCGCCAGATAGACCTGGGAGGTGAGCGGGTAGGGGTTGCGCGGGACCGCCTGGTCGGTTACTTCCGCGGGAATTCCAAACAGCTCGGCCGCCGAGCGGTTGTGGTGCGTCAGCTGACCTCTGACGTCGCACGCGACGAGCGCGATCGGGAGTTCGGCGATGACGGTAGCGAGCAGTGTCTGGTTCTGCAGCAGGGCGGCCGCCATCTGCTTGCGCGCGGAGATGTCGCGCAGAAACTCGACCGAGCACTCCGGCTCCTGGGCACCACCGCTGACGAGTGAGGTGGTTGCACGAACCCACAGCACGCCACCGTTCTTGTGCAAGTAGCGCTTCTCGACATCCAGGTGAGCAATTTCTCGGCTCCACAGCCGCTCGAGGCCTGCCGT
This sequence comes from uncultured Pseudomonadota bacterium, assembly GCA_963850955.1. Lineage (GTDB taxonomy): Bacteria > Pseudomonadota > Gammaproteobacteria > Steroidobacterales > Steroidobacteraceae > 13-2-20CM-66-19. The sequence continues at coordinate 725,198 of CAWKMW010000002.1, read as the reverse complement.
GCTGGACTCAAGATCCGCTCCGTGCGTGAGGCTCCCCATGGACTCGCCCTTGAGTTCCTCGGCATCGAAGCCGAGCATGACGCAGAAGGCCCGATTGCAGTGGCGATAGCGGCCCTCACGGTCGGCGAAAGCGATGCCGACCGGCGCGTTCTCGACCGCATTGCGGAATAGCCTCTCTACCTGCCGGGGGTGGGTCTCCCCCAACAGAGCGTCGATCTCCTCCCCGGCAATGCTTCTATCAGCGCTGTTCATTGCCTCCGACCCACCCTCCTTTACCGGTGTCGCACCGTACGGTTCGGGGAACGCTTCTGCCGCGGATTACGTCACATGGATGCAAGGCGCAGGTCACACACGACGGCAAGTGTGATCCGCTTCTCACGTCCGCCCGAGGAGGGCAGCAATGTTGGCGTGCGGCTGCGAGTGCGCTGGTGAGTGCAAGCAGGTACGGAGACCAATTGCGCTCTTCGAGAGCACGAGTTCAGGATCCCTTTCGCGACGGCGGCTCGCGGACCCTGAACTGCCGGACCCGAGCGGCAGCTTTTCACCGATGACTGGATACTCGGAGTTCATCTCGACTTTAAGCAGCGATCCGTGTGGTATCAGATGGACGGCACCCTGCCGCAGTCCCTCGCTGATGTAGCTACAGAACCTCAGGACGTACGTCTTTAGCCCAAGGCGAGTAGCACATGGGGTCCCGATTCACCGCTTGCATCGCGACAGTGGTGATGGGACAAACAAGATCGCCGAGCCGTTGATTTCTTGGCCGACGTAATCTGTCCTGGCTGGCTATGATAGGGACGCTCCTCGCCGGCGAACGCATGCTCCACCCACCGGGCGTTGGGCGGGATCCGTCGCGCGGAGGTGCAGTAACTGATTTCTAGCGCAGCGCTGAGAGCCAGAACAATGAATGATCTAACGCGTAGGGCGTTCCTCACATCAGGGAGCGCTTCGGTTGCATGGGTCGCAGGGGGTAGGCTTGTATTTGCCGGCGATGCAAGCGCTGAGGAACAAATGCAGATCCACGCGTCGGTAGCCGGACGCCTCGCGTCCCAGCTTCCGCCATTCGACGGCGTCTTCGTTTTCGATCAACTGGTATGCAGAGCGATGGCGACGGACTACGGCCATTACGTCCACCACATGCCTCTTGGCGTACTATTTCCGAAGACGCCGACAGACGTACAGCGTGCCGTTCGGTTCGCTAACGCGAAAAACATCAAGATCGGTATGCGCGGTACGGGCGGGGCGGCGTATGGGCAGTCGCAGGTAGCCTCAGGCATAGTGATCAGCTCGAGTTCTCTGACCGCAATCCGATGGACCGACGACGATTTGATCGACGCTGGACCAGGTGCGTTGTGGAAGGAGGTCTGCGAAGTAACGCTGTCACGCAATCGAACTCCACCTGTCTTGCCAGATAATCTCTTCATCAGTGTCGGCGGCACTCTCAATGCAGCCGGTCTCGGTGAGACCAGTTATCGCCTCGGTGCGCAGGTGGACCACGCGGTAGAGCTGGACGTGGTGACAGGTTCGGGCGACCTCACATCGTGCTCAGCGGCACGGAACGCCGAGTTATTTCAAATGGTCCTAGCGGGAATGGGCCAGTGCGGAATCATTGTCCGCGCACGTCTCAAGCTCCGGCCCGCTCCCGCCTCGGTCACCGTTCGTCGCTTTGTATACGAGGATCGTGGCAGTTTCCTGGCCGACTTGGCAGTGCTCGCCAAGGCGGAACCCGCGGGCGCAATTACGGGGGATCTAAATCTTGACCGGGATAGAGCGACTTGGGCGCCCGTCATTACCGTCACGAGCTTCGCGAGCGGGGCACCGACGTGGGCCGGACGTCTCAAAGGTCGAGTCACTGGAGCCGAGGTCACCCAAAGCTACGACGAGTACTTGAATCGAAACACGGAGAGCCATCTGAAGGCGGTGGCCAGCGGTGCCAAGTTTGTGCCGCACGTCTACATGCATTTCTTCTTACCTGAGGAGAGGGCACTCCCGATGGTGAACTACCTGGTGGACACGCCGGGCGCCGCGCTGGGAGCGGACGAGATCGCCGTCTTTCCTATGATCAGAGAGAACTTCACGCGCCCCCTCCAGCGTTTCCCTAGCGGTTCACTCTCCTACCACATGCGGATCTACCGTGTTGCTGATCGCGAGGGTTCCCCCGAGCATCTGCAAATGCTCGCGCTGAACCAGAGGGAGTGCCTACCTCGAATATTTGCGAGTGGCGGCACAGTCTATCTCCCGTTCTCTCCGTTGCTTGATTCGAGTCAGATACTTCAGCAATTTGGCGAAGCACTCTGGCAACGCTTCAGGGCAGCGAAGTCACAGTACGATCCACGAGGGGTCCTCACGCCGGGTGCTGGCCTTTTTCAGACCTGACGCACGCGTCGTGCTGTCTTGGGTAAATTTCTGGGGCCGAAAGAAAGGCCGTCGGTGCGCACTTAGCTGACGTACTGTCCCAAATAGTAGGCAGCCAGCCTCAAGGAATCGTCCGACGTTCTTGTTCTAATTGGTGAGCGGTACTGGGATCGAACCAGTGGCCCCTGCCGTGTGAAACGGAAGTAGAGTGCTTACGAATCAACGATATGCGAGGCGAGCTGCCAATTGCAACAGGCACTTGGTATCACGTGATGTCACTTGATATCACGCAACGTCGTAAGCGTCCGCTCAGCGCCGTCTTGACGTAGCCATTAATGCTTTATGCGGCGAGTGCGGGTTGCGCGGCGAGTTCTTGAGCGACGTTCCAAGGCAGGAGCTCCTCGATGCGATTGATCGGATGCTCGGCAATGCGACCGAGGACGAGCCGCAAGTAGGCTTCCGGATCCAGGCCGTTGAGCTTGGCCGTGCCGATCAGGCTGTAGATCGCCGCGGCGCGCTCGCCGCCGCAGTCGGCGCCGGCGAAGAGATAGTTTTTGCGTCCCAGGGCGACGGCGCGCAACTCGCGCTCGGCGGCGTTATTGTCGATCTCGATCCGGCCGTCATGACAGAAGCGGCACAGCGCTTCCCAACGACCGAGCGCGTAATGGATGGCCCCAGCGAGCTCGGACTTCTTCGATAACTGCTGCACACGGGCTAAGAGCCAGCGCTTGAGATCGGCCAGTAACGGCGCACTATGCTCCTCGCGTACGCGCCGTCGTTCCTCGGGCAGTTGACCGCGGAACTGTTCCTCGATGCCGTCTCGGGCATAGATCTGGCTCTGGCGATACAGCGGCAGGTGATCGCAGTACTTGGACACCAGCACGTGCGCCAGGAGCCCGGGACCTGCCACACCGCGTGCGATGGGACGCGAGGGCGCTTGCGCCTGCACGATCTGCTCACAGCGGGCGCAGCTGTACTTGGGGCGCACATGCCGGATCACCTTCCAGTGCTGCGGCACGTACTCGAGCATCTCGGCGACATCCTCACCGAGCGCACGTAGTGTCCCGCCACACTCGGGACAGACACACGTGGCAGCCGGCTCATGCACCACGCGCTCGCGCGGCAAGCGCTCCGGCAACGGGCGGCGTACGCTCTTGCGGCGCTCCGTGGCCGTCCGCGCCGGCACGGGCAGACTCGCTTCCTCACTCTCGAGCTCTTCGAGCTTGAACTCCAGTTGCCGGATCTGCTCGTCGAGTGCTTCCGAGGAGCGGCCAAAATGCATCCGCCGCAGCCGCGCGATCTGCAGCTTCAACTGCTCGATCTCGTGTTGCCGCGACAGCAGGAGAGCCTGGGCTAGTTCGAGGGCCGCGGTGCGCTCAAGCAGCAGTCGCTTGAGGGTCTCGATGTCGTTCGGCAGCGTGCCTGCGCGCGGCATGTGTCATTATAACAAGTGCCGCACACCGGAGCGAGGGAAAAGACTATAAATATAGGCTTTTTATACAGCGACTCGTGGCTCCGTGGTACGCACCGGTCGTCGCCAATCGATCCCCTCGAGCAACATCGACAGCTGCGCTGCGCTCAACGCCACCGTGCCATGCGTCGCCTGCGGCCACACGAAGCGACCGCGCTCCAGGCGCTTCGCAAAGAGACACAACCCATCCCCGCTCCACCACAGTATCTTCACCCGGTCCCCGCCGCGGCCGCGAAACACAAAGAGCTGCCCAGAGAAGGGATCCTCGGCCAGCTGCATCTGTACGAGAGCCGCCAAACCATCGAACCCCTTGCGCATGTCGGTGCTGCCAGCAGCCAGCCACACCTGCACGCCAGCCGGCAGCGCAATCATCCGCGCACCAGCAGCGCCACGACGTGCTTGAGGACTGCCCGATCGACCGGGCCATGCACGCGGATGCAGGCCCCGCTCGGCAACTCGATCTCAATGCATCCGCTGGAACAGCGCCGCTGCGTACTTGGCGCTGGCCGCCCCCGAGAATGCTCGGTGGGCAACACGGTCGGCGTCGTCACCTTCACCGGCAGCATCTCGGCTGCCTCTCCCGTCCCCTTCTCCTCGAGCAATCCTTGCCGATACAGCTGCCGCCAGGTGAACACCTGGTTCGCGTTCACCTGGTGGCGGCGTGCGACGGTAGCTACCGAGGCACCGCGCACGTGGGTCTCCTCGACGATCCGCCGCTTCTGCTCGAGGGTGTGTCTTTGCCTCGGCCCGGTGCGCCGGCCCAAAGCATCCGTGGCGACCGCTTCTGCGCAGGTGTCCATCTGGGCTCCACGTGGACACCTAAATGCTACGTGTCCACCTCGCCCCACATCATTTACTGCTCCCGCTGCCCATGCCAGACGGCCTTCAGCAGGCGCTTACGCAACGTCACGATCTGACTGTCCCAAAATTGTCCCAGCGCCCGCTTTCGCAACGGGCGGCTCATGATCCCAAAGCGGACCTGACGCCCCGGCGGAGTCCGTTGCGCGAGTCGCGCGATTAAGCGGGAACGTACGTCAACCTAATCACGTCCTTGCCAACGAGATCGCTGGTCACAAGGCGGAGCGGCGGCCGGGGGCTGGAGAAGAATGGCTTGCCGCGACCAAGTACGATGGGGTGGAGGTAGAGTCGATACTCATCAATAAGACCAAGGTTGGTTAGGCTTCCTGCCAAGTCTGGTCCGGCAACTTCAATCTCCCCACCTGGCTGAGCCTTCAGCCCACGTATCACCGCCTCGATATCATCCTCGACAAGTGTGGCGTTGGGTCCGACCGAGTTCAACGAGCGCGACACAACCCACTTCGGCTGGCTCCGCCACGCCGCTGCGAAGTCGTGTTCCTCCGCGCCCCACTCCGGGCAGTCTTCGTCCCAATAACGCATTACCTCGTACATGCGGCGACCGTACACACTGCCCGTCAGGTCGCGCACTTGCTCTATGAAGTGACGAAAGAGCGCCGGGCTTGGCCTAAATTCCAGATGGTCGACGTAGCCATCCAAGGACACGTTCATTCCATAGACGAGCTTTGCCATGGCACAAAATCTCCACCCTCGGGTTCTTCAGAATAGCTTGAGCCGACGTTCCGCAGAAATGAGATTGGACACGATCTGCGCGCCGCACGTCACGATCGACCTGTCCCAGGAGTGTCCGACAGGGGGAAGGGTGGTCTCCGGGGCACTCGCTGAGAGGACTCCTTCGTCAAGACCAGTGCGGGCGAATTACGAACGGCTCTTTCCTGACTTACTTGAAGCCTAGTACCGTATAAGGTACGCTGTACCTCGTAAGGTACAGAGAGCAATGGATGCCAAGAAGCGCAAGATTCTGTCGGCGACTTTTTACCGAACGGCAACGGGTGCGGAGCCCGTGCGCAAATGGCTGAAAGCGCTCACGCGCGAGGACAGGCGCATCGTCGGGACAGACATCGCTACCGTCGAATTTGGCTGGCCGGTGGGGATGCCCCCATGCCGGCCTGTGACTTCACGGCGCGGACTTCGGGAGATGAGGAGTTCTCTGACCCAGAGCCGGATCGCACGCGTTCTGTTCTTCGTGTATCAGGGCCAAATGGTGTTGCTCCACGGCTTTATCAAGAAGACACAGCAGACGCCGGAGGAAGAGCTAGATTTGGCGGTGAAGCGGCGGAAGGAGGTGGAGAGTGGCAAGACGGCGAAATAAGCATCTGGGCTCTTCGTTCGACGAGTTCCTGCGGACTGAGGGGCTTTATGAAGAGGTGACGACACTCGCCTGGAAACGGGTGTTGTCCTGGGAAGTTGCAGAAGCCATGAAGAAGGAGGGTATCAGCAAGAGCGAAATGGCAAGGCGGATGGGAACCAGCCGCAGTCAGCTCGAGCGGCTCCTCGACCCTGAGAATCCCAATGTCCTGCTCGAGACCGTCCAGAAGGCCGCCACCGCCGTGGGCAAGCGGCTGACGATTGGACTGACGGACGCCCCGCGCGCGGCTTGATCCTAAATGGTGGGGGTACCGGGATCGAACGTAACCGTCCGGCCGTGGCCGCATAGCAGTCGGCGCAGATGATGCCGATGATCGGCTAAGTGGGCACGTGGTAGGTGCCCACGTAAGGGCTAAGTGGACACCTCCGCCGAAGAGAGCGTTGTAACCGACTCGCTGGGCCGCCGCACAGGACCGCGTCGGCCGCACACGATTGAGGAGAAGCGCCGGATCGTGGAGGAGACGCACGTGAGGGGCGCATCGGTTGCAACCGTTGCCCGGCGGCATGATCTGAACGCGAACCAGGTGTTCGCCTGGCGACAGCTGTATCGGCAGGGGTTGCTGGATCCGAACGCAGCGAAGGGCACCGCAGCGCTGTTGCCGGTGAAGGTGAGTACTCCGACGGTGATGCCCACTGAGCGTGCCCTTGTTCAAGTGCCGAGCAGAACCAGCCGCTGCAAGGGAGCCTCTGAGCTCATTAAGATCAAGCTTGCGAACGGCCACAGCATAGTGCTTCAGGGCCGGGTGGATACGAAGGCGCTTGCGCGGGTGATCGATCTGCTGGTGCGTCGGTGATTGCACTACCGCCGAACGCGCAAGTGTGGCTGGCGGCGGGCTCGACCGACATGCGCAAGGGATTTGATGGCCTCGCTGCTCTCGTGCAGACCCAGCTCGCCGAGGATCCCTTCAGCGGGCATCTGTTCGTGTTTCGCGGTCGAGCGGGGGATCGGGTGAAGATTCTGTGGTGGAGTGGCGATGGGCTGTGTTTGTTTGCGAAGCGCCTGGAGCGCGGCCACTTCGTGTGGCCGCATGCCACTTCCGGCACGGTGGTGTTGAGTGGAGCGCAGCTGGCGATGTTGCTTGAAGGGATCGATTGGCGGCGTCCGATTCGCACAGCAGCTCCGCAGCTCGCGGTATAAAAATCCCTTATTTTCTAGCACTATTCTCTCGCGCCGCACTGCCGAGTTGGCTATAATAGCGCATGCCTGAAGCGGCAGATCTGCCGAACGACATCGAAGCCTTAAAAGGCATTCTCCTCCAACGTGACGCCGCGCTTGCCGAGCGCAGCGCCAAGCTCGAAGCCACCGAAGCGCTCGTCCTCTTTCAAAAACTCCAGCTTGAGAAGCTGCGCTTTGAGATCGCCTGCTTGAAGCGCCAGAGGTACGGCCGCTCTTCCGAGCAGCTGGATCGCGAGCTCACGCAGATGCAGCTCTCGATCGAGGATCTGGAAGCCAGTCTTGCGCAAAAGCCCCTCGAGATGCGCCCGGTGCCGAAGGAGCCACAGGCAAAGCCCGTGCGACGTGCCTTGCCCGAACATCTGCCGCGCGAGCAGATCGTGCACGATCCGCCTTGCACGTGCCCGACCTGCGGCGGAGAACTGCGCTACTTAGGCGAGGATATCTCCGAGATGCTCGAGTATGTTCCAGGGCGCTACAAGGTCATGCGGCACGTGCGTCCGAAGCTCTCCTGCGCCGCCTGCCAGAAGATCGTGCAGGCCAGTGCCCCCAGCCGCCCGATCGAGCGAGGCCTCGCCGGCCCAGCTCTACTGGCTCACGTGCTGGTGTCCAAGTACGCCGATCACTTGCCGCTTTATCGCCAAAGCCAGATCTACGCCCGTGAAGGCCTCGAGCTTGATCGTTCGACGCTTGCGGACTGGGTGGGTGGAGCGAGTGCATTGCTCTCCCCGCTCGTGCAGGCCCTCGTGCGCTACGTACTCGCCACTTACAAGCTCCACGGCGACGACACCCCGGTGCCTGTGCTCTGCCCGGGTCGAGGGACCACCAAGCAGGGGCGGCTGTGGGCGTACGTTCGGGATGATCGGCCCGCCGCGAGCGAGGAGCCCCCCGCCGTCTTCTTCCGCTACTCCGCGGATCGCAAGGGCGAGCGGCCGCGAGCGCATCTGGCGAGCTTTACCGGCGTGCTCCAAGCCGATGCCTTTGCCGGCTTTGATCGCCTCTATGGCGATCGGATCACGGAAGCGGCCTGTTGGGCCCACGTGCGACGCAAGTTCTTCGACATCCACACGGCGCTGGCCTCGCCGATTGCCGCCGAGGCGCTTGATCGGATCGGACGGCTCTACGGCATTGAAGCTGAGATCCGCGGCCGCCCACCCGATGAACGATGCGGGGTACGCCAGGCGCGCGCAGGTCCTGAGCTCGAGTCGCTCCATCTCTGGTTGCACACGACAGTGACAACGTTGTCGAAGAAGAGCGAACTGGCCGTGGCGATCCGCTATGCGCTTGCGAACTGGCAAGCGCTCACGCGATATCGCGACGACGGGCGGCTGGAGATCGACAACAACGCCGCAGAGCGCGCGCTGCGCGCCGTAGCACTGGGACGTAAGAACTGGCTGTTTGCGGGATCCGACGACGGCGGTGAACGTGCTGCCGCCATTTACACTCTCCTTGGCACCGCGAAACTCAACGAGCTCAACCCCGAAGCCTACCTGCGCTACGTGCTCGAGCGCATCGCTGACCATCCAATCAATCGCATCGAGGAACTGCTGCCATGGAACCTCGCCAAGCAGCTCCCTTCCCTGCGCCTCGCAGCCTGATCAAACCGCAAGACGGCCAGCTCCGGACGCTTACGATCGAACCAGTGGCCCCTGCCGTGTGAAACGGAAGTAGGGTGCTTACAAATCAACGATATGCGAGTCGAGTCCCCAGTTGCAACAGCCACTTAGTGTCACGTGATGTCATTTGATATCACGCAATGTCACGAGCGCACTGTCCCAAAATTGTCCCAGCTGGAGCCGCCTCGGCAAGAACTTGACCCATGCTACATCTGATGTATGATGTAATGAATGCAGCGTACACAAATAATGCTCGATGACTGGCAGTACGAGGCCCTAAAGGCGCAGGCCGAACGGCAGGGACGGAGTATGTCTGAGCTGCTGCGGGAGATGCTCGACGCTTCGCTGCGTAAGGAGCCTTCCCCCGGGTCCGGGCTAGAGGATATCCGTGGCATCGGCGCCGACAGCAAATCGAGCGGTCGTCGTCACGACGAATCCCTATACGGCAAGATTGGCCGTCGCTGATGCTACGGCTCTTTGTCGACACCAGCGCGTGGTTCGCGTTCGCCAACCGCGATGATCCCGAGCACAAAGGCGTCGCCGCGCTACTCGGAAAGTCCCGGGGTCGTCTCATCACCTCAAACTTCATCTTTGACGAGACGGTTACGCTGTGCCAGCGCAGGCTCGGACATTCGGTCGCGGAGAAGGTCGGTAGCGTGCTGCTCGACAGCGCGCGTGTCGACCTACTGCGCATAACGCCGGAAGATGAGAACGCAGCCTGGGAACTGTTCTGCAAGCGCGCGGACCATACGTACAGCTTTACCGACTGCACTTCCTTTGTGATCATGCGGCGCTTGGGAATCGAGACCGCTGCGGCGCTCGATGATGACTTTGCGAGCGAAGGCTTCGAGTCTCTACCTGAAGAAAGGTGACGGGACTCCTGGTTAGCTAGCGCCCCGGAAGGCGCCAGTCGGAACCGAAAACTATTTGCCGGTCGACGGACCTCATCGACGGTCTGGTCTACTCAGCTCTCACAAAGGGGCTGCGTGGTAACAGACGAACAGGTGAGGTTACTCATGTCATTGTCAACGCAGGGTATTCCCCAGGTGATCGCGGCGGCGAAGGCCATGGGCGCGCAGGCGGGGCTGCTGGCGGCGTACGCCGCGGGACCGGGCGCGACGGTCTAGCGTTCGACTGCAGCGGCCCTGACAACCTCGGTTAGCCGTGTGGGATCCATGCGCGACCCCGCGTAGCGTCTTCCTGGTCACACTGGAGTCGACCCGGCTTTTCTCCTAGCATACGGAAAGGGTTAAAGAAAAAAGACGTTCCCTGCAGGAATCGGAGGAACGCTATGGACCACATCAGTCTCTCGGGTCGCACGCTGATAATTGCCGCCGTAATGGTCGGCACCGTCGCGGTCTTGATGAACGCCGATCACGTCGCGCAAATCGCAGGCCCGGCCAGAGAATCTCCGAGCCCGCATCCGGGCGCTCTGCCGACAGCCGCGCGAGAGTCCATCGCGCGGTGGCTATGGCCCGGCGCATTCGAAGCACGCTCTGCCAAGGCAATGCCCCGGGTCACCTTCGTTGCCTCAGGCCGACGCTACGTCGCCGAGGCTCGATCGGACGGCCTGCGCATCCGCCATGGCGCGAACACCGCCGACGCACTCGAGCTCGCGTTCGCCGGCGCGTTACCCGACGCGCCAGCTGAGCTTTCCGAGGAGCTTCCCGGCATGCTTCACCTCTTCACCGGACTCCGGCAACGCGCCGACGTGACAGCATGGCGACGCTTCGCTGTCGCCACGTTCCACGACGTCTGGCCCGGCATTAACGCGCGCGTTCGGGTTAGCGCGGGTGATCTGGAACTCGATTTCCTGGTGCATCCGGGGGCCGATCCGGGCGCGATCGAGCTCGCGGGGAAGGGGTCAGCGCGTTTTGAGGTCGATGCACGCAGTGGTGACATCCTGGTGGTGGGAGCCAGCGAGCGCTTTCGGCTGCATCGCCCGCGTGCCTATCAGCAGGGAAGCGCGGGTACGGCGGAGGTCGTCGTGCACGCGATCACGACGCCGCGCTCGCTTCGATTCGAGCTGGCAGACTTCGATCGCACGCGGCCGCTCCTCATCGATCCGCTGGTCGCGACCTGGTCCACCTTCGTCGGAACCGATACCGATGCCATGACCGACAACGCCGCTGCGCTGGCGACGGATGCGAGCGGCAACCTGTATGTGGGCGGCACGACGGAGCTGAATACCCAGGAGATAGCGAACGATTCCTTCCCAACAACCCCGGGAAGCCTCGACTCCGCCAATCCAAGATCGCCGGGTGAAAACTGCGCCTTCGGGTGTGGCTACGTGCTAAAGCTGAGCCCGACGCACCAGGTACTTTATGGCGCCTTGATCTACGGGTTGAGCGTCACAGCAGTCGCGGTCGGCGCCTCGAACGAGGCGGTTATCACGGGATCCACTCTCGACAGCACCGATTTTCCGGGAACCGTCGGGGTCTTCGACAACGACCCTACCGGCCAAGCCTTCCTCTCGAAGATCTCCGCGGACGGCAGCAGCTTCGTTTACAGCGGGCTCTTTCCTGCCGACAGCGGTAACGGGGTTGCAGTCGATGCACAAGGCAACGCCTACGTTGTCGGACAGGTGAGCGGCGCCAATCTCCCGACCACGCCGGGGACGATCAAACCGTCCAATCCGCAAGGGGCCACGATCAATCAGGATGGCTTCCTGCTGAAGGTCAGTGCCGATGGCTCGACGTTGCTTTACGGAACTTACCTAGGGGGCAGCACAACGGACGTCGCCAACGCCGTGCTGGTGGACTCTCTCGGCGAGGCGATCGTCGCCGGCCAGACTGCTTCGAGCGATTTCACCGGATTGACGGGTACCGTGTCCGGTCCGAGCGATGCGTTCGTGATCAAGGTCTCCGCCGACGCCAGTCAGATTGTGGCGGGACAGATTTTCGGCGGCTCCGGAGAAGACCAGGCGAACGCCCTTGCGCCGGACGGTCAAGGCGGTTGGCTCATGTGCGGCTCAACTACCTCGACGGATTTTCCGACGTCGACGGACGTATTCCAGACGCATCTACTGGGTCAGACGAACGGCTGGGTGCGCCGCCTGGATTCAGGATTCAATCAGGTGTACGCGACATACTTCGGCGGGTCGGCGATCGATGGTTGCCTTGGAATTGCTGGCGATGCGAATTCCAACGCCTACCTGATCGGGGTCACCTTCTCCGCCGACCTCCCGACCACCAGCGGCGCATTACAGGAGATGACCTCCGCGGTCACCGACGACCTGCTGGTGAATCTCAGCAGTCCCTTTTATATCGTCGGCCATGAACCAGACCGGGAGTCTTACTTCGCCGAGCTATCCGCCGACGGCACGATGGTTGCCTATGGCACCTACCTCGGCGGCTACGAGACATACCCGCGCGACTATGCCCCGCTCACCATCGGCACGGGCATAGCCTTCACGCCAGCCGGCACCATCTACGTGAGCGGCGCGACCGGAGCGGCGAGCTTCCCCGTGACCGACGGCGGATTGCGCTCAGGTATGGGAGGAGAGCAGGACGGGTTCATCGCCGCCTTCGCGAGTTCAGCGCTCTACATTGCAACGCCCTCGCTCCTGCCTGCCGCCCCTCTGTCGCTGCCCTACAGCGTCACGCTGAGCGCCACGGGTGGCACTGCCCCCTATACCTGGTCGCAGGTCGGCTTCGAGCTGCCGACCGGGATTACGCTTTCATCGAGCGGTGTGTTGTCGGGAACCGCGACGAATCCGCAGCAGGAAGGCACGGGCTACCAGTTCACGGTGAAGGTGACGGACGCGAAAGGTGCCGTGGCCTATAAAAGCATGTTTGTGAACGTGCTCTACCCTGGCCAGTTCCTCTGTGATTCCAACAACTGCGTCGCAGCACTCGTCGCCATGCAGGCGATCAGCTACCAGTTACCGACGCTCGACCGCGCCATCGGTCAGGTCACGGGCACGGCCACGGGAAGCCTGCCGCAGGGGATCAGCCTGAGCACGAGTGGATTGCTGGCCGGAACGCCGCTGACGCCCGGGGTGTACGGCTTCGTGGCCCACCTCCAGGATCAGTCGGGTCAAACGGGTACGATGAACTGGTTGATGTGGATCGCACCCAATGCGACGCCGATCGCTGCCCTGACGGTCGCGCCGACTTCTGTGACGGTCGGACAAAGCTACACGCTGACATGGGGCGCGTCCGATTCCTCAGGTTGCCAAGCCAGCAACGGCGGCGCAAATGGCACGCCCTGGGCGGGCGTTTTCCCGAGTGTCGGCACGACGACGCAGACAGCCGCGACGGTCGGCACCTTCACCTACACCGTTACGTGTGCGACGGGCGCGGCCCCGCTGCAGGCCTCTGCTAACCTCACGGTCTCCCAGAACTCGTCGGGGGGTAGCGGTGGTGGTGGCGGTGGTGGCGGTGGTGGCAGCGGTGGCGGCGGTGGCGGTCTCGGATGGTTCGAACTCGCGGGACTGCTCGCGGTGATCGCGGGACGGCGGCCACTCAACGCGTTGCGCTCCCGGACCATCTAGCCCGACGGCCGGAGCCAAACGCGCCAGGCACTGTTCGCGCGGCTCACCTGCCGCCCGAGAACACCCGCAGCCGATAGCATGAGACGTCCTGTCCAAGGGACTGCTGATCAGTCGCTGCCCTCTGTGAGCAGGGAAGGCCCGAACGCTTACTGTCCCAAATGCCGGGGAACAGACTTGAGAGAAGCGCTGGAAGCTTTTGTTCTAGATGGTGGGCGGTACTGGGATCGAACCAGTGGCCCCTGCCGTGTGAAACGGAAGTAGGGTGCCTACGAATCAACAATATGCGAGCGGGGTCCCCAGTTGCAACAGGCACTTAGTATCACGTGATGTCATTTGATATCACACGATGTCACGAGCTGACTGTCCCAAAATTGTCCCAGTGCACGCTATTGACCTTGGGTTTGTTGAAAAACTCGATCCACGATCACGTCGTTTGGCTGAGGCCACCGAAGGACGCGACCATCGATGGCGGCTCGCCACCGGCGCCGTTCAAGCTTGACTCCGAATGACCCGAAGCTGGCCTTTCACGGATGTCGGCTGTCCGGAGACGAAACCGAGGGGCTTCTTAGGGTCCTGAGGACATACCCGAGCGCCTCACCAGCCGCGCCGTTGGTAAGACCCGGACCAAAGGCTCCCACCTGACGCCCGGAATTATCGTATAGCCCACCTCGAACCTGCCGGTCAGCTAAACCCTTTTGGCTCAGAGGGCATCAAAGCTGCAGCCAATCGGCTGGCGATGTGATCGGAGCGATCGCCGCGATCCGCATAGAAGGGAGTTGTCGGATGGACGATTTGATTGCAATCATGGGCATCGTCGCGCTGCTGGTGGTGGCCGGGACCACGATCGGAGTTGCGCGTCCGAGTACGGTTTCTCCGAAGTGGCTGCTCGTCGCGGAGAAGACGAACGCGGGGCCAGGCGCCTGCTCGAAGTGTGACGTAGTCCATGACGGGGAACCCTACGAAGACGGTGCCGGCGAGCTCAGTAACCGGTAAGTCGTTCAGGCAGAAATGAAACCTGTTGGAGAGTTTCCGCGATCGCTGTTGATGGTTCTGGCCATTGTGCTATGCGCCGTGGCGAACGCGCAGCAGATGATCGTCAGAAGGCTCGATGGCAGCACGATTTCGCCGCAAAATATTGATGCGATTGTGATGGGCGAAATGCGAAGCGGGCATGTGGAAGGTACGGGCATCGCGATATTTAACGATGGAAGGATTGCGTATCTGAAGGCGTATGGATTCAGAGATAAGGCGAAGCGGTTGCCGCTTACACCTGATTCGGTGATGACGGCGGCATCGCTGACAAAAGCGGTATTCGCGACGATGGTGATGCAACTGGTGGAGAAGGGGATCATCGATTTGGACAAGCCGGTATGGCAATACTTGCCAAAGCCTTTACCGGACTATCCCAATTACACCGACTTAGCAAATGATCCACGGTACAAGCTTATTACAATGCGAATGCTGCTGGATCACACCAGCGGTTTCCCGAATTGGCGGAGGTTCATGGATGATAAGAGGCTGAGGATTTATTTTATGCCGGGTTCGAGGTTCGCATATTCCGGCGAAGGCATCGCGTTGGCGCAGATGGTTGTGGAAACGGTCACAAAGAAATCAGTAAACGAATTGATGAGGGGATATGTATTCGAACCTGTAGGAATGACGCGGACGAGTATGGTGTGGGAAGGGCGGTTCGAGAGTGACTATGCCGATGGGTATGACGCGCAAGGCAAATCGCTAGGGCCCGAGAAACGAACCAAGGGAGACGCGGCGGGCGGGATGCAGACGACGTTACGCGATTATGCGAAGTTTGCTCTGGCAGTGCTGGACGGCAAGATTCCGCGTGCGAAGGTTCGGAAAGCGATGCTGAGTCCGCAAATTAGGGTTTTCGAAAAGACCGAGTTTCCTTCGTTGACGACGGAGACTACGACGGCGAATGACACGATTCGGCTTTGTTATGGGCTTGGGTGGGGACTTTTTTTTACGCCGTATGGCAAGGCTTTTTTCAAGGAAGGGCACGATGACTTGGGATGGCGCCATTATGTGGTGGGGTTTACGGGGCCGAAAAGCGGGATACTGATTATGAGCGACAGTGACAACGGCGAAGATATTTACAGCACACTATTAGAGAAATTGGCCGGGGACACGTTCACGCCGCTGGAGTGGGAGGGTTTCAAAGCGACAGGAGGCTCTGATCTAAAAGGGCCGTGATGGCCTGCCGCGCTGCCCTCGAGTGACTGTTTTCATGAGCCAGTCGAGCGATGTGGACAGTGCCTGGTCGAAGGGCAGATGGTGCCCTGACTCTGGGAACAGGCGGTACTCAAACGGCTTGCCGGGCCACCTGATCGATTTCACTGCCGACCGACCCGTGCGGTAGCGCAACTTCATTATGGCAATACCTTCGCGCGCACCCCGAACGTGAAATATATTCTCTCTCACGCTGGCGGGACGATTCCCTGTTTAGCGACTCGCTTTTCAATTATCGACGACATGAACGTGATCCCTGGCGCGGAGGAGCGCGGGACCGCGGCGGACACTCTCCGCAAGCTCTATTGGGACACGGCGTTGTCGTTGCGGCCGCCAGTGCTGCGAACGCTTCGCTCCGTAGTCGGTATGGGCCGAGTGCTTTTCGGGTCCGACTATCCGTATCTTCGCCGGGATCTCGCGGTCGCTTGCCGCCATGAGGTCGAGGCAAGCTCGGCTAAAGGGCGAAGAATGCCGCGCCATCCTTGCCGATAACGCGCTTAGGCTGTTCCCGCGGCTCGCGGCTGCGTCGGCCGGGAAAAAAATTCGCCCGCCGCTGGCGCACGTCACGTCCGCGCGGTTAGAACGTCTCCATCCACGGCCTAAGCTCTATCTCCCACGTCCAGGCGCTGCGAGGCTGCCGAAGGGCGTGGAGATAGGTCTCTGCAATGGCATCCGGATCGAGCATCGAGTCGGGCTTGTCGGGCGGTTCGGTGCGCCCCGGATTCCGGATCCCGCCGTCGATCACGAAATGCGCGACGTGAATGCCCTGAGGCGCGAGTTCGCGCGCTATGCTCTGCGCAAGTCCACGGAGTGCGAACTTGCCCATCGCGAAGGGTGCCGACTGCGCATAGCCCTTGATGCTTGCGGATGCGCCCGTGAACAGGATCGCGCCGTATCCCTTTCGGAGCATGCGTCGCGCGGCTTGCTGGGCCACCAAAAATCCCCCGAAGGCGGTCACGCGGAGAGTCTGTTCGAGCTCCGCGGGAACCAGTTCGACCAAGGGCCCGCGCAGTCTTCCGCTCGCGTTATAGACAACGACGTCCGGAACTCCTATTCGGCCTTCTACCTCCTCAAAGAGGTGTGCCACCTGATCGGGGTCGACGACGTTACAGGCAAAGGACTGCGCGCCGGTTTCCGCGCATAGGGCCGTGAGCTTTTCGGTATTGCGAGCCGCGACGGCGACACGCATGTCCTCGCGGAAAAAGAGCCGCGTGAGAGAGGCGCTGAGTCCAGGACCCGCACCCACAATAAGCGCGATCTCGTGTCGTGGTTCTGCCATTGAACATTGCCCCGGTTAGGTCGTCGGAAGCGGACAAGCGTACCTCGCAGAGAATGCCGCCCTCGCTGACCCGAAACAAGTGTCGAGTCCAGACGACCGGTCATCGCCGTCAATCCAGTCCTGCACCCTGGCGGGCACCTGTACAAGGACGCTCAAAAGACTTACGTCATCGATCACCGGAGGGTCAGTCGCGTGGTGGAACGCGCCCGGACGCGCGCCTCCGGCGGCTGGCCCTTGTAGCGGGCCCCGCTGCGAGCGATGTACGCCACGGTGGCCTGAGAGCCCCCGAGTTCGCGCGCCAGCGGTCGAACATCACGTAGTGTTAGCAGGCCCTAAGGCCGCAGTCAGGCTATTCCAAGCGTTCGTGGTCCAGGTGCGCGAGCTGTGCATCCCGGTAGCGTCCGCCCGTGCTGATCTCCTTGGATTTCGCGTTCGACGTCTAGCTCTGCTTCGAGAAGCGGCCATCGAGACTCAGCGTGCCCGCGCCATGAACCAAGAGCAGCAGGAAGCCGCCCGCGATCGAAATGTTTTTGAAGAACATGATCATCTGTGTCTGATCGACCAGGTTGTTGTGGAAGGTCAGCGCGGTGAGGAGCGAGAACCCCGCAAGAAGGAATGCGACGATCCGCGTCTTCCATCCCAGAATGATGGCGATTGCCCCAAGCAACTCGGTGGCGATGACCACTGGTAGCAGGGCGCCGGGGACCCCCTGCGAGGACATGTAGGCGGCAGTTGGGCCGTAGGCGCCGAGTTTACCAAGCCCCGAAAGCAGGAACAGCAAGGCCAGAAGGAAGCGTCCGGCGAATTCAGCAGTATTGGCGAGTGAGGCGTTGCGGTGGTTTGTCGGAACGGAGGCACTCATGCTCTGGGCGGGGAGGGTAGGAGATGTATTCATTGCAGACTCCAGTGAAAGGATGGTTCAGGTGAATCACTGATTTCGCAATCAGTACCCGACGGAGAAGCGTTGCCGGCGATGTCGCGGCTTTTCCAGCTCGTCGACCAGTGCTATCGCGTAGTCCTCCATGGAAATGCGGCTCTCCTGCGCGGAATTGGCAATGAGCTCGTCCTTGCCGAGGCGAAACTTGCCGGTGCGCTCACCCGGTGTGAAGTACGCGGCCGGTGCCAAGTAGGTCCAGTCGATAGGGGACGCTCTCAGCACATTCAGCGCCTTGAGATGCGCTTTGGCGATTGGGTGGTACGGCTCGGGGAGATGCCCCGAGTCGATGAGGGTGACACCTGGGGCTACGTTCAGGCCGCCGGCGCCGCCGACTACGATCAGACGCGCGTTGGGTGTCTCGCTGAGTGCGTCGACCTGCCGCTGGGTGACATCCACGATCTCATCCGGATGATCCCCCGGCGGTGCATAGGCGCTGACAACAGCGTCCGCTCCCGCGACCGCTGCGGCGATGTGCTTCGGGTCCGACAGGTCGTCCTGCTTAACGAGCACCCCCGGTGCGGCCTGCGGCAGCTTTGCCGGGTCTCGGGCGATGGCGATCACGCGATGCCCACGCGATACGAGCTCCTTCAGGATGCGGCTCCCGGCCTTGCCGGTGGCTCCATATACAGCGACTTTCACAGCTGGCTCCTTGGGGCACTTGCCCACGTGCGTTGAAACGGCGGAGGGAGGTTAGTTCGTCGGTTCATATCCCGGTAGGCTATATTTATAGATGCTATCTATCTTCGAGAGGAATATATGCTGGATGCCGTCACGCTCGATCAACTGCGCACATTCATCGCGGCGGCCGATCAGGGCAGCTTTTCGGGGGCCGGTCGCAAGCTCCGGCGGGCTCAGTCGGTCGTCAGCAAGACCCTCGCCAACCTGGAAGGGCAGTTCGGGGTGAGACTCTTTGACCGCACGCGAAGGCGGCCGGTACTCACTCCTCAGGGACAGGTGCTGCTCACGCACGCGCGCACGGTCGTCGGCGATGTCGATCTGCTCAAAGCCCAAGCCAAGCACTTGGCGGGCGGGCTCGAGCCCGAGCTAACGGTGGTCGTTGAGGTCATGTTCCCGATGGCGGCGCTGACCGCGGCAGTGACCGCGTTTCACGCGGCGTTTCCCTTCACGCCGCTACGCCTCTATGTGGAGGCCCTCGGTGCTGTAATTCAGCCGGTTCTGGATGGGCGCAGCACACTCGCCATTTCCGGAGAGCTGGCGGTCGTTCCACCTCAGTTCAGCCAGGAACCGCTGCTGCGCGTACCCCTGGTCCACGTCACCTCACCACGGCACCCCCTGGCGAGCTATCGCGGGCCCATTCCCTCGAGCGAGCTGGCCAGGCATCTCCAACTGGTGCTCACGGATCGCTCGACGCTATCGAAAGGTAGGGAATTCGGGGTGCTGTCGCCGCGCACATGGCGCTTGGCGGATCTTGGCGCGAAACATGCGTTTCTGCGTGCGGGACTCGGATGGGGCGGGATGCCGGCGGAGGTGGTTCACTCCGACCTCGCTCGGGGAACTCTGGTCAAGATCCTCGTCGCAGATGCGCCACCCAAGGGTTTTATCCTGTCCATGCACGCCGTGTATCGCGCTGAGGCGCCACCGGGGATTGCGGCGCGGTGGTTCATTGATCGTCTTAAGCAAGGTTCAGAAGTCGCCGCGTCGGGAAGCTATCACCGCCGAAAGCCCACTGCCAGGAAACGGGCCCGCATTCCGCCATAGCGGAGTCGCAGAAGGACGCACCGGCGAGCCCTGAAACTCACTGTTGACTTCGGATTGCACACGATGCCACTGACCGCTGATCCGGAGAGGCCGCGCGCGAAAGAGCGTTACTGTCGGCTCAAGCGTCACAACAGCATGCCGCCCGAGACCTCAATCCGCTGGCCGTTGACCCGGCCGCCGTTCGAAAGCAGCGCCGCGATCAGCGGTCCAATGTCTTCCGGCATTCCCACTCGACCGAGGGCGGTCTGGTCGGCGATCATCTTGTTGAGACCGGCGTTGTCAGCGGGTCGTGACGCCTTGAGTAACCTCGCGCTGGGACCATGTGCCCTGCTGTCTGTGGGCAGGGGTGGGAGGCCGCTCGCGACCCCCTCCGGACAGCTTGCGCCGCCCAATAGCAGACGTTGGCAATACTAAGAGCGGCCACCCGTGCGGAGCTCTGGCTCTGGCCTTTTTCCAGAAGCCAAGTTCGAATGGATCCCCACCCTGCGCCATGAAGTGCACAATGGCGTCTCCGGGGGTCGTGGCCACATCCGCTGTTCGAGCTCGCCTGAGCGTCGTTAGTAATCGTACCTGACATCGATGCCGATCGTTCTCGGCCGATTCAACGAGACGCGCCGCTGGGTGGGGAGATCGACTCCATTCGCGAGTGGCAGTTCGGTCTCGGCGGCCTTGTTCAGGGCGTTGTTGACGAAAAACCCGCCTTGCCAGGAGTCGCGTGTCACACCGAGTCGAATGTTCAGCAGACTATATCCGGCCACGTTGTAATAGATGCTCTGCGTATTGTAGTTGGCGTCTTCATGGCTGATCGAGCTGAAGTCGGCCCGCGCGTATCCGGAGGTATTAGCCGAGAGTGCACGCGTGTAGTCCACGGAGCCGTTTCCGGTCCAGCGCGGAGCATATTCGAGCGGCTGGCCCACCTGTCCCTGGGCGCCGGGAACTGTGGAAGTGAGCTTAGCCTCGTTGTACGCAAGACCGATGCTCAGTTTCAGTGAATCGATCGGATTGTAATGCGCTTCCAGCTCCGCGCCTTTGCTCGAGGCGGTGCCGAAGTTACCTATAAAGTTGAACCCGCAGGTCGGCAATGTGATGTTCTGTTGAATGTTCGACCAATCGATGTAGTACACCGCGCCATTCATCGTTAGACGGTGATCGAGCCACTGGGTCTTGGCTCCGACCTCATAGTTCCAGATCGTATCGGGCTGATAGGCAGTCGGCGCCGCAGAGAGCCCGATATTCGCAAGGTCTCCGGCGCAGGTATCTGGAAAGGGGAACAGCGGCCCTCCCTCGCGATACCCCTCCGCCGCCGTGGCGTAAGTCAGGATGTCCGGGGAAATATGGTAGGAAAGCTCGTACTTGGGCGTCGTACCGCTCGCCTTGCTCTGACTCTCGGTCGGCCCAGTCGCCCCACCGCCGTTGAACACACCGTTGATGTAGAGCGTGTATCGTTGAGTCTGCCGATATGTGCGAGCGCCGAGGGTCGCCTGCAAGCCGGGCAGGAGATCGATATTCAGCTCCCCGAACAGCGCCTTCTGCACGTCGAGAAAATCGTTCCAGTTGTAGTAGGTAGGTTCGTTCCCGAACAGAGGCAGATACCCGGCGGGCGTCGGCCAGTTCAGGTAGCCAAATGAAACCGCGTGAGCGTAGAAGACACCGACGAGTGCATGGACCGGACCTGCGGTGCCCGAGGCGCGGATCTCCTCGACGAAGTTGTGATTACCCGCTTCACTATAGAGCGGAGACGGGTAGATCTGCCCTACCTGCGGGAAGAAGTAGTACAGGTCCTTCGAATCGTCCTCGGTGTTGTTGACCAGGCGATCCGCGTAGGCGGTGGAGGAGGTCAGATGCACATTTTGAACATCGCCCTGAAGCGTCAGGGTGTAGAGCGAGAAGCGATCCGTCGAGGGCTCGCTCAGGAGGCGACTCTGGATCGGGTCGTCGAAGGTGCCTGGCGGGTTGTCGAAGGTAAACGGGGCTCCGAGCCTCATATCCTGAAAGTAAGCGGCCAGGGTCGCTGAGAAAAAATCCGCTGGTTTCGCTTCGACCGCCATACGGCCGCCGTAGGTCTTCTCGGTGTTGATGTCGCGATCTACCGGCCCCGAGAGTACTGCGAGATAATTGTTCGGGTTCGTGCGATAGCGGTCGATGTAACCGTCGTAGTCGCGCTCGAACGCCATGGCACGCAGGCCAAGGTTTCCGGGGATCAATGGCGTATTCACGAGCCCGTCGATCTCCTGATTGACCCCCCCGCCATCCGTATCCGATAGACTCGCCTTCGCAACGGTGTGGGTCTCAGTGAGATCCGGCTGATTCGTGATGTAGCGAACCGTGCCGCCGAAGGAGCCGGCGCCGTAGAGCGTCCCCTGGGGCCCGCGCAGCACCTCGACGCGGCTCAAGTCAAAAAGCGCCGGGTCCATGTCATAGTTGGTCGGCTGCACCGCGTTCCCAATTCCTAGCGTGAGCGGCGTGTCGTCGATGTAGAAGCCGACAGTGTTGTTGCCCGAAAGCCCCCGCAGTGTGATGAAGTTCTGGCCCGGTGCGGCCGAGACGACCGTGAGTCCGGCCACCTCGTGCCCCAGGTCGCTTAGGCTGATCGCACCTGTTTTCTGGATATCCTGGGCACTAACGGCCGCAACGCTCATGGGAACGTCCTGCAGCCGCTCGGTGTTCTTGCGGGCGGTCACGATCACTTCCTGAAGTGGCGTCTCTGTCGCCGAGGGAGATTGCGCTCGAGCCGGAACGGCCTCGGGCGAGGACGTCTCCTCGCCGAGCACCTGTAAACTCAGAAGGACTGCGCAGATCACCGCCGCGGGCTTGATGGCTTTGCGGCTCAACGTAACTGTTCTCGGCACGCGCTCATCCCCCTGACGTGAGTCGATCGGGTCATCTTCTTAAGGCCGCGCCGCCAACTATTCGCTCGCAACCGCGAAGACCGTGTACTGTGATTGTCCTCCATAGCCTCGAGTATCAAAGGAGTAGCCAACCGCTTCGCTTACGGCGCCACCAAAGCGGGGGTGATCGGACTCACCCGGTCGATTGCGGCGGAGTAAGTGACGCAGGGCATCCGCTGCAACCCCATCTGCCCGGGGACCGTTTACACCCCTTCGCTCACCATGCGCGTCGCGATGCTCAGGCGCGGTTTCTGATCGTACCGCTCAAACCTTGCGGCACCAACTCGTCACGTGGTAAGAGCGGAGGTAGGCGTATTCACTACTTTTTTGCTCGGACTAAGGTTGGCCGTCTTCCCGTGCGTTGCGAAAAATTCACCTGGGCGACTCTATACTCGCTCACCCTGACGGCAACGTGGGCATGGCTCAACCCTGGCGTTGCGAGCGCGGGAAACTCAGGCGCTCACATCTTGTCAGCGGTTGCCAACAGTGTTCCGGTGGTGCATGTCGCCGCGGAGGTGGTGAACGTCCCCGTCATTGACGGCGGTAACGCCCGGTTTACACGCATCTCGACAGCCGACGGTTTATCTGAGACTCGTGTCTCTCAGATTGTCCAAGACGATCGCGGTTTCATCTGGTTCGGCACGCAGTACGGTATCGATCGCTACGACGGTTACGAATTCAAGGTATTCGTGCACGAGGCGGGTCGAGTGAACAGTCTGGCCGGCGCTTATATTTATTCGTTGTTCAAAGACCGCTCCGGCATGTTGTGGATCGGCTGCAATCGGGTGCTGGACCGTTTTGACCCGCGTACCGAGACGTTCACCCATTACCGAGTCGAAAGTGACGAACTGGCCAATCTCGGGAGCACCGTCGTTCATATTTCGCAAGACCGCAGTGGCCTGCTCTGGTTGGCAACCGGCACCGGATTGCACCAACTCGACCCAAACACCGGGAAGATTACCCATTATCGGCATTCTGCCAATAATCCCCAGGGTTTGAGTACTAACGACATCACGTGGAGTGGTGAGGATCGAAATGGCGACTTCTGGGTGGGAACCGCCGATGGGTTGGACAAGTTCGATCGTGCTACGGGCAAAGTTCTGCTTCACATCCCGGTACCCGACCCGATTCAGGTCGCGTTTTTTGAGGATCGCTTCGGACAATTTTGGATCTACCACGAGTTCGGCACTGGTCTCGCGATCTACGATAGGGCGTCGAACACACTAACGAAGTACTCTTTCTATCGGCAAGAACCATCTCCGGATGCGATGACCGGTGTGACGGGCATGATCGAGGATCGCAACGGCAATTTGTGGCTTGGCTCGCCGGGTATAGGACTGTTGCAATTCGATCGCGATAACCATCGATTCATACGTTATCGCAATCACCCCGGCGACCCACACAGTATCGCCGAAGACAAGGTAATTGCGCTTTCTCAGGATCGTGAAGGAAACATATGGACCGGTCTGCACTCGGTGGGACCGAATCACTTCTCACCCGGTAAATCGGCGTTCGAGGTTTTCAAGCACCAAGCGGATGATCCAAACAGCTTGAGCGTGGATTTCGTCAACGCGATTCTGGCGGATTCTCGAGGCTCGCTCTGGCTGGCTAACGATGACGGCGTGAACCGGCTTGATCGCAAGACCGGGAAGCTCACGCGCATAGCGGTCGGGATTGGAACAAAACCCATGATCATCAACATTACGGAGGATCGCTCGGGAATGCTCTGGTTCGGGACCTACGGCCGTGGTCTTTACAGCTACGACCCGAACTCGGGGCGCTCGAAATCATATCGGCATAATTCGGTCGATCCGAGCAGCCTAAGCAGTGACATCGTTTGGAGGACTTTTGAGGATCACGCGGGAAACCTGTGGGTCGGCACCTCCGACGGGTTGGATCTTTTGGATAGAGATCAGCAAAGCTTCCACGTCTATCAGCCGGAGCTCAACGGCGGCCTCAAGCAAGTCTATGTCCGTATTGCGGAAGACGAGAAGGGGACGCTGTGGCTTGGCACCCTCCAGTCGGGTCTCCAACACTTCGATCCCGTGACGCATCAGTTCACGGTCTACAAATCAAATCCGAGCGATCCGAACGCGTTGGGGGACGACAGTGTCGCGGACGTTTATATAGCCTCCACGCATCTCATTTGGATCGGGACCGGAAATGGTTTGAGCCGACTTGATCCTGCAACAGGTAAATTTGCCGCCTACGATTCGCACAATGGTTTGTCGGGAAACTTAATCGACTGCATTCTTGAAGACGATCGCGGATATCTGTGGATGAACACCAACAGAGGGTTATCCAAATTCAATCCGATGAGTGGGACGTTTGCCAACTACTCCGATGTCGACGGTTTGCCTGGCACCGATCTCACCGGTTGGGCCGCGTGCTCTAAATCCCCTCGAGGGGAACTGTTTTTTGCGGGATTTGCAGGTGCAGTAGGGTTCTTTCCGGATAAAGTCGAGGAAGCTCCCTATAGTCCGCAGGTAGTCTTGACCGATTTGGAGCTATCCGGCGCGCCCGCCACAATCGGTGCCGGTGGACCGCTGACGCAATCGATCGCCTACACCGACCGCATTGTGCTGCCCCACGAGGTGAATATCTTCACCCTGACCTTTGCCGGTCTACGCTACTTCAGCCCCGAGTCGAATCGCTACCGGTACAAGCTCGAAGGACTGGATCGCAATTGGTACGAGACCCGCAGCAACAATAGGCGGGCTACTTACACGACGTTGCCTGCGGGTTCGTACACTTTTCGCGTCCAGGCCGCGACCGCGCGTGGTGTTTGGAGCGATCCCGGAACCTCGTTACAAGTCGTGATATTGCCGGCGTGGTGGGCCACTTGGTGGTTTAGAGCCATTTACGTCGCGCTTTTCGTTGTCGCGATATGGGTCGCCTATGTGGCCCGTGTTCGGCACCTGTCTCGTCAACTGACTCTGAGAATGCAGGAGCGCGTCAACGAGCGCACACGCATCGCTCGCGAGCTGCACGATACGCTCCTGCAGGGTCTGGCGAGCGCATCGCTGCAATTGGAGGTGGCGGACCGCCAAATTGCGACAGATGCAACTGCGAAGCCGCGCGTGCAGCGCGTTTCGCAACTATTGCGGCAGCTGGTCGATGAAAGTCGCCACACGGTCCGCAGCCTTCGGTTGCGGCGCTCCCAGGAGGAGAATCTGGAACGCGCCCTGACGCAAATCTCAAACGACCTCGCGGCTCCAAGGAGCGTCAAGTATCAACTCGTCGTGCAGGGCACCCCTCGCTCACTTCGGCCGCTTGTGCGAGAGGAGATTTATCGCATAGGCGGTGAGGCGCTCGCGAATGCCTTCCGGCACGCGGGCGCTTCGGCGGTGGAGACCGTGCTTGAGTACGGGCAAGATCACTTCCGGCTCCTGGTCCGGGATGATGGTCAGGGAATCGACTCGGAGGTGTTGAGGACCGGGCGAGAAGGGCACTTCGGGCTGTCGGGGCTGCGTGAGCGCGCCGCGAAGATCGGGGCTCGGCTCAAAGTCAGAACTGCCGAAGGAGCGGGTACTGAAATTGACTTGCTGGTGCCCGCTGCAACAGCCTTTGAGCTACTCGCACCGCGAGGGCCCACGTATTGGATCGCTAAGCTCTATTCGCGGGACAGCAGACTGTGAATGTCTCAGTACGAATCCGGATTCTCTGTGTCGACGACCACCCTCTTTTCCGCGAGGGCATCGCGACTGTGGTTGCAAATGAGAGCGATTTGGAACTGGTCGGTACAGCCGACTCGGCAAAATCAGCCCTCGAGAAATTCAGGGAGTACCGACCGGATATCACTCTTATGGACCTCAGGCTTCCTGACATGAGCGGCATCAGCGCCATTGCCTCGATTCGCGCGGAGTTCTCGGAAGCGAAGGTAATCGTGGTGACGACGTTTGAGGGCGACTACGAGATCCAGCGCGCGCTCACTGCTGGAGCATCCGGCTATGTGTTGAAGAGCGCCCCGCTCGACGAACTGGTCGGCGTTATCCGCAAGGTATATGCCGGACGCAAGCATCTTCCTCCTAGTGTGGCCGAAAACCTTGCTGTCTACGTCGGCGGGGATCCGCTCACGGAGCGCGAGATCGAGGTCCTGAGTCGAATTGCCGAAGGCGACCGCAATCGCGATATTGGCGGGCACCTCGGAATCTCGGAAGACACCGTCAAGGTGCACGTTAAACGCATCATGGACAAACTTGGAGCCAAGGATCGGACCCAGGCCGTTGCGATCGGAATCCGTCGCGGCATCATCACCCTCTAGCAGCCTGTCGGACTTAACGATGGATGCGCGATAATCACATCAGGTCTCCTCGGGTTTGGGTAGGGACAGCATGAGCAATTTTCGACCGATCAACCGCGACACAGGCTTTCTGCTGCCGCCGTCGGTGGATGAGTGGCTGCCGCAGCGGCACTTGGCGCGTTTTGTGGTGGAAGTGATCGATGGGTTGGAGCTCTCGGAGCTGGAGAAGTCCTACCGCGGCTCGGGCTCGGCCTCTTACCACCCGGCGATGCTGCTGGGATTGCTGATCTACGGTTATGCGACGCGGGTGTTCTCCAGCCGCGCACTCGAGCGGGCAAGCTACGACTCGGTGGCCTTTCGTTTCATCGCCGGCAACGATCACCCCGATCACGACACGATTGCTGCCTTTCGCAAGCGCTTCATCGATCACATTGAGCCGTTGTTCATAGAAGTGCTGAAGGTGGCGCGCGCCATGGGCATGCTCAAGCTCGGCACCGTGGCGCTCGATGGTACCAAGGTGCATGCGAACGCTTCCCGCCACAGCGCGCTCTCTTACGGCCACGCTCGCAAGCTGGAGAAGAAGCTCAGGAAGGAAGTGCAGCAGTTGCTCAAGCTCGCCGAGCGAGCCGATGCGGCCGATGTGCCCGACGGGATGTCGATCCCCGAGGAGCTCGAGCGACGCGAGGCACGCCTTGCGGCCATTGCCGAGGCGAAAGCGAAGATCGAGGCGCGGGTGAGCGAGCGCGAAGAGGCTGAGTATCAAGCCAAGATCGCGGTGCGTAAAGAAAAGCAGCGGCGCACCGGCAAGAAGCCGCGCGGACGCCCGCCCGAGCCCCCAGGCGGCGGGGTGGATGCCAAGGAGCAGATCAACCTCACCGATGAAGACTCGCGCATCATGCCCGTGCCCGGCGGGGGCTTTGATCAGTCCTACAACGCCCAGGCGGTGGTGGCGGCCAAGAGTCTGTTGGTGGTGGCCGGTGCGGTCACCCAGGCGACGAACGACAAAGAACAGTTGCTGCCGATGATCGGCAAGCTCAAGGGGCTGCCCAAAGAGCTGGGAGGCGCTAAGCGGCTGCTCACCGACAGCGGCTATCTGAGTGAGAAGAACGTTGAGGGTTGCGCGGCCGCGGGCATCGAGCCGCTGATCGCGCTGAAGCGCGAGCGCCATCATCGCAGCTGGCGAGAGCGCTTTGCGGCGGCGGGGAAAGCTCCCCCGGCCTCGGCCACGGCGCTGCAGAGGATGCGGCATCGGCTGAACAGCCCAGCGGGTAGGAAGCTCTACGCCTTGCGCAAGCAAACCCCGGAGCCGGTCTTCGGCATCATCAAATCGGCGATGGGATTTCGCCAGTTTCTTCTGCGAGGCCTGGAAAACGTTTCTGGCGAGTGGAGCCTGGTGACGATGAGCTGGAATATCAAGCGGATGTTCGCCCTGCAGCACGGCTGAGCCAGCCGCGCGCTGCGCCTTTTCTACATCTTGTAGGTCAAGCGACATGATTCGGTCCCCTCAGCGTCTCCATCTCCGCTCAAGCGGTAACATCAGTCCGACAGGCTGCTAGGCAGGGTAATAACTCAATAGTGGTAACCTGAAGTACCTGCTAGGCAGGACGCCCGTGCTACTTGACGCGGCTAGCCTACGTTCATTGCCTGCGGGGAAAACTCCATGGCCCTGCAACGAACGTTTTCCGGTTTCCCCAGTGGATACCCTGGCTTCGCTTTACTCCTCCTTCGCATGGTCGTGGGCGGCGCCGCGAGCTGTCAGGCCTGGTTGCTGATCTCTAGCAACCATGGAGCGGTGGACATCAGCGTTGCTGTCGCGTTGCTGGTTTTCGTGACTGGCCTCGCACTCATCATCGGCGCAATGACGCCGGTCGCGAGTCTTTTTCTCAGTGCGCTCGGTCTCCTATTGGCGCTAGACGCGAATATCGCCGGACATCTGCTGCTGTTTGACTCAGGCCTTGCACGGCTCGAGTTCATCGCGATGTCGGCCGCCTTAATCTCCCTCGGTCCGGGCGCCTTGTCACTAGATGCGCGCCTCTATGGCCGTCGTGAAATCAAGGTGAACGGCAACGGCTCATGAACGCAGCGGGTCGGCAGCAACGTCAAGCCCTCCAGTGCCTCGGCAGCAGCCCCGCAAGTCTCTAGTCGCTAACGGACGCCAAAAGGAGTTATTCCGCTATCCCCTCTTGTCGTGACGCGCGGTCAGTGCCGGCCGAGTAACTTTCCCTTGCAGTAGCTTTTCAAGAATTCTGCCGTTCGGGCAGGTACTACACAGGAGAGACGTCATGAAAAAGGTCTTTGGTGCCTTCACCCCGGTTCTGATCGTCACTGCTCTGCTGCTCGGGACTGCCCAAGAGGTTGTCGCGGCGCCCGCGCCACCCAACGCCATTAAGAACGTAGTCCTGGTGCACGGCGCATTTGCGGATGGGTCAGGCTGGGAAGCCGTCGCGAAGCTCCTTGAGCACGATGGCTATACGGTGTCGGTAGCCCAGCCCCCCGAGACCTCTTACGCCGACGATCAGAAGTACACGAAGGCCGCAATCGACGCCATGGGCGGCCCCGTGGTTCTCGTAGGCCACAGCTACGGCGGGTCGATCATCACCGAGGCCGGCAACAATCCAAACGTCGCCGCGCTTGTCTATATCGCCGCGTTTGCACTCGATGAGGGCGAGAGCTGCGCGTCGATCGAACAGGCCGTGCCACAAGCGTCCAAAGCGTTCAAGCCGGACAGCAACGGCAACTGGTGGATAGACCAGGCACAGTTCTCGGCCGATTTCGCGGCGGACGTCCCGCCGGGCGTGTCCCACTTCATGGCCATCTCGCAGGTGCCGATCTCCACCGACGCGTTCACCCACAAGGTCACGAATCCCGCCTGGAAGACCAAGCCCACCTGGTACATGGTGGCCAGCGCCGACCGGTCGATCAATCCGATCCAGGAACGGATGATGGCGAAGCGCGCCCGTGCCAAGACGGTCGAAGTGAATGCCAGCCATGTGGCCTACATGTCTCACCCGAAGGAAGCAACCAGGCTCATCGAAGAGGCTTCCACCTCCGCAGGCGTTAGCCGGTAGCCAATGGCTCTTTACGTTGTAAGCGAGATGTACGTCGCGCGAATGGTCCGCCTGGATCTTTGCCGCAAAGGAGACGGGTCGTGAAACAGCAAGTTAAGAATGTGGTTCTGGTGCATGGTGCATTTGCCGACGGCTCCGGCTGGGAAGCCGTCGCTAACATCCTCAAGAACGATGGCTATAGGGTGTCGGTGGCCCAGCCCCCCGAGACCTCCTACGCCGACGATCAGAGGTACACGAAGGCCGCAATCGACGCCATGGGCGGCCCCGTGGTTCTCGTAGGCCACAGCTACGGTGGGTCGATCATCACCGAGGCCGGCAATAATCCGAACGTCGCCGCGCTTGTGTATATCGCCGCGTTTGCACTCGATGAGGGCGAGAGCTGCGCGTCGATCGAACAGGCCGTGCCGCAAGCGTCCAAGGCGTTCGAGCCTGATAGCAACGGCAACTGGTGGATAGACCAGGCGCAGTTCGCGGCAGACTTCGCAGCCGATATCCCGCCCGATAAGGCGTGGTTCATGGCTATCTCGCAGGTGCCGATCTCTACCGACTCGTTCACCCACAAGGTCACGAGTCCAGCCTGGAAGACCAAGCCCACTTGGTACATGGTGGCCAGCGCCGACCGATCGATCAATCCGAACCAGGAGCGGATGATGGCGAAGCGCGCCCGCGCCAAGACCATTGAAGTGAATGCCAGCCACGTGGCTTATATGTCGCACCCGAAGGAAGCAGCCAGGCTCATTGAAGAGGCCGCCACCTGCGCATACGTCAATGACTAGCCAAACACTGGTCAGTACCATGAACAATCGAATCTCCATAAACGGTCGGAATGGCGTGTTTGGTGCCTATATCGCCAAACCGCAGACCGCCCCGGGCCCCGCTGTTGTAGTGCTCCAGGAAGTATTCGGCGTGAATGCGGACATACGTAAGCATTGCGACGAACTGGCCGAGCTCGGGTACGTCGCTGTCGCACCGGACTTGTTCTGGCGACAAGAGCCGGGCGTCGATCTAAGCGTCACCTCAGAGGCAGACTGGCAGCACGGCCTGCGCCTGTATCAAGCCTATGACCGAGACGCCGGGGCCGCCGACATCAAGGACACCGTTAGTGCTGTGGCCAAGTTGCGCGAATGCACCGGCAAGGTTGCAGTCCTTGGCTATTGCCTCGGTGGACTGATGGTCTACTTAACGGCTGTGCGCTATGGGGTCGACGCCGCGGTCGCGTATCACGGAGGTGACACAGAGAAATATCTGAGCGAGGTCGACGGCCTCCATGCGCCCCTGCTGATGCACCTAGCTGAGGAGGACGAGTTCATCTCCAAGCCAGCCCAAGCCGCGATCAAGAACGCTCTCGCCAACAAACCCAACGTGACGGTGTACAGCTATGCCGGTCAGCGTCATGCGTTTTCTCGTAACGGCGGGGCACACTACAACGCGGCAGCGGCCGCACTCGCCAACGGACGAACGAGCGAATTTCTAAATCAGCAATTGCACTAGTTCCCTGACGATCACCGGTGCTGATGGCTTTCTCGCGCGAGAACGACGGAGATCAATATGGCGGCTCCGCGGTTATTGCAAACTGTGTCGGTTGAGCATCGCGGCTTACGGTGCGCTCGTTCCTTTGAGGAAGTCCATAGGGCCTTAGTCGACTCGGTACCGGCACTGAAGCCTGAGGTGCCTGAGATACTCGTTCGAGGCGAGAGGGAGAAGGTTGCTATTGCACGACGCGACTGGCCGAAACTCTGGCTCTTCCTCGTGCGAGACCATGGCGGACTCACCGCCGCAGATGGGCAGAATTGCAAGGCAATGCAGTATGAGATTGGAAATCCCCTGACCGCCGAACTGATGACCCAACACGTTTTGGCCGCCGGGCTTTACGCACCCTTGCGAGTTGTGTTGTTCGAAGACGAAGCGGGAAACGCGGTCTTCGAGTACGACCTCCCATCTTCGCTTTTTAGACAATTTGGCGATGAGCGAGTCACACAGGTCGGTCGGGAGTTGGACAGAGAACTTGAGGCAACCCTGCAGGCCGCGAGCGGGGGGTAAGGATAGCCACCCGAGTCTTGCTACTGTCCTCGACATCGTGCCGGCACCGAGTCTACCCCCACTTCCCGCCAGTCCGGGAAGTCTTGCGCGGCGGGCGTAGCCCGCCGCGCCCTTTTCGTGTGCCGAGCATGTTCGACGGCTCGGAGGTGAAAGTCCTCTACCCAGCCTGATGGAGGTGAAGGGTCAGTGAAGCGCAAGGGCGTCGCCGCGAGGCGGGGTCTGAAAGAAGCGTGGAGCAAACGCACGAGCCGATGGACAAGAACCGGATAGGAGGCGAGCCAGGCCGGACGAGTGGGCAAATGACCACGAAGTCCACATCCATCAAAGGCTTGGGACGTAAATTCGGCGGTTGCGTGCGGAAGGCGGTCGAGCTTACCTCGGGAGATCTGCCGTTTGCCGTGAAGTCACGGCTGAGGGTCGAGCGATCGATCCTGACCGGGCGGCAGGAGTCAGCAGAGGGCGTAGTAGCTGCACGAGTGGTGAAGGCCCGAACGGTCCTGCGCAAGCAGGGTAAAGGGAGCGGGGAGTAGTCGGCGCGACTCATGAGCGGCAAGCGGCAGAAGAACCCACCTGAGCAATTGGGATGGGCTTTGCTGAGGGAGAGTAGGAGTGAAGCTCCGATGACCCTTAGACAAGGGCTCGAACCGCCCACGGCGAAGCGCGTGCACGAA
Organism: uncultured Pseudomonadota bacterium; assembly: GCA_963850955.1. GTDB lineage: Bacteria > Pseudomonadota > Gammaproteobacteria > Steroidobacterales > Steroidobacteraceae > 13-2-20CM-66-19. Next base: position 692,754 of record CAWKMW010000002.1, on the reverse strand, counting down.
AGCCCGGCCGATACCGAAGCGTTGATGGAAGAGGTCTGCGAGCGGGAGAACTGCCAGCAGGCATTGCGACGAGTCAAGGCCAACAAGGGTAGCCCGGGCGTGGACGGGATGAACGTGCGCGAGCTGGCGGATTACCTGAAGCAACATTGGCCGGCCATTCGGGAACAGTTGCTCAGTGGTACCTATCGACCACAACCGGTCAAGCGGGTCGAGATCGACAAGCCTGATGGGGGTGGGGTGAGGAAGCTCGGAGTGCCGACGGTGCTGGATCGGTTTATCCAGCAAGCGGTGCTTCAGGTGCTGCAGGGGCGCTGGGACGAGAAGTTTTCCGATCACAGTTACGGGTTTCGGCCCGGACGCTCGGCGCATCAGGCGGTAGAGCGGGCACAGCAATACGTGACCGAGGGCTATCGCTGGGTGGTGGACTTGGATCTGGAGAAATTCTTCGATCGGGTCTGTCACGACAAACTGATGGCGAGGATTGCCGCACGGGTCAGCGACCGGCGCATGCTGAAGCTGATCCGGGCATTCCTCACCGCCGGAGTGATGGAGAACGGGCTGGTCAGTGCGGTGGATGAAGGTACGCCCCAGGGCGGTCCTTTATCCCCGTTGCTGAGCAATCTGGTGCTCGATGAGCTGGATCGAGAGTTGGAGCGACGCGGCCACCGCTTCGTGCGTTATGCGGACGACAGCAATGTGTACGTGCGCAGCGAACGGGCGGGACGGCGAGTGATGCAGAGCCTCACGGCCTTCATCACGCGGCGACTCAAACTCAAGGTCAATGCTATGAAGAGCGCGGTGGCTCGGCCAGCGGAGCGGAAGTTTCTGGGCTTTTGCTTCACGAGCGATCTGCAGCCCAAGCGGCGTATTGCGCCCAAGGCACTGCAGCGCTTCAAGGGGCGAGTGCGGGAGCTGACGCGCCGGACACGCGGGGTAAGCCTTGCGAGGATGGTGGAGGAACTATCTACCTACTTGCGAGGATGGCATGGCTATTTCGGCTTTTGCCAAACACCCAGCGTGTTGCACCGCCTGGATAAGTGGCTGCGGCACCGATTGCGATCGGTGCTGTGGAAGCAGTGGAAGCGAGGGCGCACGCGGTTTGCGGAGCTGCGTAAACGGGACATCAGCGTGGTGCTGGCGGCCAAAACCGCCGGTAGTGCCCACGGTCCTTGGCGGCTGGCTGCCTCGCCGGCTCTCTCATACGCCCTGCCCAATGCTTATTTCGACTCGCTCGGGCTTCCAACGTTAGCGCCTTCGGATCGACCTAACCCGCCGAACCGCCGGATGCGGACCCGCATGTCCGGTGGTGTGGCAGGGGCGCGCGGGTAACCGCGCCCCCTATGCCGATTCTGCGCAAGACCCGGTGTCACCTGATATCACGCACTCTCACGGACAACGCGTCTTGGGAATGTCCAAAGTCCGCCCAATCGCGGCGAGCGAAGCGCGACCTAAAATACCAATCAGATCTTCGCTCGTGCCGCGCTGAAAGCGCCGTCCCAGGTCTTCCTGCTGTGGTCGGCATTCAGGGCACGGATCGCGCGTTCTGGAATCCCCAAACCGGCGAACGCTCCGTAATAGGCCGACCTCGCCGCACGCAGTCGTTTGCAGATCTGAGGCACCTGGTCGGCATCCAGTAACGCCGCAAGCTCAAGCACGACCGGATCGAGCCTTGGCTTCACAGGCGCCCAGAAAGTCTTGGCCGCCAATGCATACATGATCCCTGCTCGGCCCATCCGATTTACCGGCCACTCGCTGTCCTCGGAGAGCTCCAGCTGCGTTCTGACAAGGATGGCCGCGCTCGCATAATCGAGCGCCCACATCTGCAACAGGGGACCGTCCTCGAGCTGCGAGAAGGTCGTCAGCGCGCCCAGGAATCGGAAGACACTCATAGGCTCTAGCCAGCTATGCTCCAGCAACGCTGACTGTGGGATGGCGAGCCGGAGGGCATTCCCTCCGTTCCAAATCCACTCGAGTCCCGCCGCGTCAACGCGTACGGGATTCCTAAGCTCCAAGCCATCGATTCCAATCTGCCTTTCAAGCCTGAAGCGGTTGGCGGTCCCGATCGGTCGCGCGCTCAGGAATGGAGACCACGCGCCGTTCAGGCAAGTCAATAGCAGCTCTGATTGGTCCCGTTGAAACTGGCTCGGGCGGCCGGCCTGGCGAAACTTTGTATTCAGGATATCCAGTGCGACCAAGTGCCGCAGGGCTGGCGTCGCCATCTCGGAGAGCTCGAGCAGGGAGCTCGACTCAGGGGCCAGACGCTCCGCTGCACGGACATGGCTCGGTCGCGGGACTGCGTCGCCGGACCACCATGTGAGCCAGGTGCTGGCGTTGTCGATGGGGCATTGTCCCGACTGCAGGACTTTGTACGTTTGAGGCCGCGTGGGGTCGTGGGCATTCGCAAGCAGGGCGGACTTGATCCGGTTGCACCACGCGCGCGTCCGCACGCGCCAGGTCGCATATTCCCACAGCCGGTATGTCGGGCGGCTCTTCGGCCCGCGTTGGACAGAGGGCTTTCTTGCGCCCACTCGAGCGGCCGGGAGTGCTCCTTTGGGTTTCTTCTCGATCCGCTCAAGCACACTTGGGCGCATATGGGAAGTCGGGTTACTGGTGTGTTCTTCCTGAATTCGCAGCTTAACCCTAGCGCGGCAGGCTTTGAGGTCCTAGTCCCGCATCAGAGATCCAGTCATGAGGCCGCTATACACGATCCAGGAGCTTGCCCACACGCTGCGCCTGCAACCGGGGACTGTCCGCAACAAGCTCTCCCGCGGAGAGGACCTACCCCGGAGCGTTGTCGTTGGACGCCGGCGGCTCTTCCCTGAGGATGCGGTGGAGGCCTGGCTGGAAGCTCAGGAAGCCCGGCAGGCAATCCCGTCACCCGGTAATCAGGCTGCAGCCGATGCTCCTAAGCCTACTGGCAGGCCTCGCGGTCCTTCGAGTGCTCGAGTGCCAGTCGGTGGATCCCGGCGCCGAAGGACGCGGAATGCCAAGCGGCGCAGCCATTCGCCGGCGCAGATCGGGCTCTTTGGAAGGGAGTAAGGGTGAGGAAGGCAGGATTGGCAGCTGGGCGCTCCCTTTAAAAGATCTCATGTATGCCTGAGTTCGCCCTCATCGCCTGTCGCGTGACGTCGGAGACGAAAGCCCGCGTCCGACGACTTGCTGAACGCGACGGGATCACAGAATCCACACTGCTTCGGCAGATGCTCGATGTGGTGCTCCGCACCGCTGGCCTTGATGAGCCGCCCACAATGGCGGCGCCCGACAAGGTGAACCGCGATGCGCGCCTGAACGTGCGCCTCGAGCCCGAGGACTGGCGGCTGCTCAGGGAGCGTGCGAGGGCCCGGGGGATGGCCTCGGCGACCTACCTCTCCTATGTTGCCCGGCGCCACCTGCGCGGCGCTGCGGCGCTCCCAAAGGCGGAATACACGCTTCTCAAGCAGTCCGTGGAGCAGCTCGCTGCCCTCGGGCGGAATCTCAATCAGATCGCGCGCGCGATGAACCAGAGTGACCGGCCAGCTGGCCCTGGGCGCGCGGAGGTCGCCGCGATGCTCAAGGTGTCGGAGTCCTTGAGGGATCATTTCAGGGGGCTGCTGGACGCTAACGACCAATCTTGGAGGACGGGCCATGACACGACGTCTCGTTGACACTGGGCCCCGGGGTTGGCTCGACATTGGAAGCTACGCTCGCCACGGACCGGGCCGGCGCGACCGGCTGTCGAGCGCGCAAGTGGCGTTCATCGCCCGCACCGTCCGCCGGACCCCGGAGGTCATGATCAAGATGCTGAATCAAGGCGGGCGGAACTTAGGTTCCGTGGCCCGACACCTGAACTACCTGGACCGGGACGGGGAGCGTCCGATCGAGACCGATGACGGCGACCCCCTCAAGGGCAAAGGCGTTTCCAAGGCGCTGCTCGATGACTGGGACCTGGAACTCGATGCCAGGCGGCCGCCGACGGCGGACAACAAGCCCCGGCAGATGCGCAAGCAGCCCAAGCTGGTGCACAAGATGATCTTCTCGATGCCGGCCGGGACACCGCCGAATAAGGTCCTGGCGGCCGTCAAGGACTTCGCCCGGGAGGAATTCGGGGCGAAGCATCGCTACGCCATGGTGCTTCACACGGATGAGCCTCACCCGCACGTGCACATGGTCGTCAAGGCAATGGGATACGACGGGACCCGGTTGAACATCCGAAAAGAGACTCTGCGCGAATGGCGACGCCAGTTTGCCCGGCACCTGCGGGAGCACGGCATCGCGGCGAATGCGACCGAGCGGGCGGCCCGAGGCGTAACCAAGCCCCAGAAGCAGGACGGGATCTACCGTGCAGAGTGTCGCCGGGACTCTACGCACTGGAGGCAGCGGACTGCAGCTGTGGCGCGCGAAATGACGCCCGACGGGGAGATAAAGCCTGAGCCTGGGAAGGCCGACTTACTTGAGACCCGGCGCCGCATCGTCCGCGGCTGGAACGAGATCGCGGGCGATCTGGCTCGACAGGGTCAGGCTGACCTCGCCCAAGAGGTCCGGCAGTTTGTCACTCAATTGCCACCGGCTCGAACCGAGCGGGAATGGATCCGTGATCGGATGCTCGAGCAGACGAGGGGAGGGGAGCGCGCGCAATTTGTCGATCGATGGAAGCAGGACGCCCTGGCCTCCTGGCAGGTCTTCCGCGCGGAGCAACAAGCATCGGAGCACGCGAGGCTGCGTGAGCTGGAGCATGCGCGGCAACACGGTCTCGAGCGGACAGGAAAACGCTCACGTACCCATCGCGATGACCGGACGCGATAGCTCCGCGCCTTCAAACGAGTTGGATATATCCATGGACCAAGACAGCGTGAAACTCGGGCTCCTGATGGAGACTGCCCAGACGCATCAGAGACTCGCGGAGACGGCTATCGAGAAGCTGAGTCAGCACACTCAGTCGTTGGAGGGCGCGGTCAGAGATCAAATCCAGCGCGCTCTCGTCGACGCGCTGAAAACCGTGCACACGGAGGCTCAACGCGCGGTCGAGGCCCTCCAGAAGATAAGTCGAGCGGCCAATGCGCGCGTTATGCTGTGGACGCTTGGTCTTACTGCGACATCAGCGGCCATCGCTCTCTTCGTCGCCTGGTGGGTGCTGCCGACGACAGCTGAAATCGCGCGGTTACGCACCGAACGCGATGAGCTCGCGAGCAACATTGCGATCCTCAATCAACGCGGCGCACGTGCGGACTTGCGTCGCTGCGGGGCGGGGCGCGTGTGCGTGCGGGTGGACCTCGGCGCGCCGCGATACGGCGAGAGTTCCGACTACATGGTCATCAAGGGCTATTAGGCGAGAAAGCGCAGAAGTTTGCGATAGACGATCACCGCAAGCTCAAACCCAAGAGAAAGGCCGAGCATCAAGAGGAAGGGGAAATTCGGCGGCCCGAAGAACTTCCAGAACAGCGCCGTCAAAACGCCAAGGAGGGCGAGCGCACCCAGCACGAAGGTGACGACTGGCTCGAGGACGAGAAGTGAAGAGGAACAATGGCAACCGGATGGACTGCCAGACAACCCATAGGGCGCATCTGCCAAGATCGCCTGCGATGGTTGGTCTGGTGTCCGTAACAGGAATCGAGCCGGGGATGCTCATGGTCGGGACCCTTCGTGACTCGTGAAGAGGAACAGAGAGCCCGCCGCTACGCACTCGTGCGGGCCGTCGCCCGACCGCGCGGCCGCCCGCCCTTTCGTCCATTCCTCCGGGCTGCGGCCGCCTTGGCCGCCGATGATTGCCGGCCGCCAACGCGCCCCAATTCGGCCATCCATTCAGGTCCCGCGAATACCGACGACACCAGCCCAGGGACGCTCAGGTCGACGTCCAGGGCCTCCCAGTGCAGACCGCCGCCCCGGCCCAGGACCTCAACTGACCGTACTTCGTTCGGCGACGCCCCCTTGAGGGCGGGAATCAGCTTCACGGGAATGCTGATCGCGGCTCCATTGGTCAATTCGATCCGCAGCACGTTCTCCTTGGCGAGATAACTGGCCCGGGCGGCACGCGGCTCTGTTTTCGCAGCTTGCCGCCCCGCGCGGGAGGCCCGCGCAAAGTTCGTGCGCAACTCCTTCTTTATCCACTCAGGCATCGCCATGAATTTCTCTCCATCGCTGTATCAGAAGATCGCGATTCCGCTCGATCTCCGCAAGAGCTTCCACCACGTCCCGGCGCGATAGCCCGTCGTTCGTCATTACCCAGGGCCGCTCACCCTCATCACCCAGCGCGATTCTCGCCTCGGCGCCGGGTCCAATCACGTGGACATGCGGCGGGCGATGATCGTACGAGTAGATCATCACCCGCAGCCCCCGAAACCGAAGAATGGTCGGCATACAGTGTAACCAAACGCTTGGGTTTATTCCACAGCCGCTAGCCGAGCCTCGTGGCCAGATCGGTGACGCTGAGGTGGGTGTAGCGCTTGAGCATCTGCAGCGTCTTGTGGCCGGTGACGGAGGCGACCTCCATCACATTCAGTCCCTTTTCGAAGAATCGGCTCGTGGCTTCGTGTCGGAGATCGTGGAGGCGGAGACCGGTGATGCCGGCACGACGTGTGGCGCGGTTAAAGGACTGCCTGAGGGCTAACGGGGTGAGCTCGCCAAAAGCGCGTCCGCTGGAGGAAGCGGGCAGGCCACGAAGTACTGTGACCGCACGGCTCGAGAGCGGCACGCCGCGCGACTCGCCATTCTTGGTGACAGGCAGGAAGGCCGTGCGCCGCTCGAGGTCCACGTTGTCCCACGATAGTCCCAGGAGCTCACCCCGCCGCATGCCTGTTTCGATGGCAAGCGCCACGAAATGCGCGAGCCATTTGTTGCGGGCGCCACGGCACGCGGCGAGGAGCCGTTGTTCTTCATCACCCTGGAGGCGCCTGTCCCGCGGGCGTCCCTGCGGTGGCCGGCGTACGAGCGTGCAGGGATTGGTCGGGAGGTACACGTCCCATTCACGCCGGGCCGTGTCTATCGCGTGCGACAGCACGCTGAATTCGCGGTTTACCGTAGCGCCGGAGACGACCTTGAGGCGCTCATCCCGATAGGCCGCCAGGAGGGAGCTCGTGAGCGCCGACATCCGGATGTGCGCAAACGGACGCTGCGCCATCGCTTTGAGGCGCAGGTTTTCATCAAGCGAGCCCCGTTTCGTGGGTGTGACTTCACGCCGGTAGCGCTCGAGCACCTCCGCAAGCGAGAGCCGCTGCGCGGTTCGCCGATCGACGACGATGCCTTTGTCGAGGTCGGACTCGACGCTGCGTGCCCACTGTTGGGCGTGCGTCCTGTTGTCGAAAGTCTTGGTCTGCGCCGGGAGGCCGGCACGTCGTACCTTTACTCGCCAGAATTGGCCGCGTTTCTCGATGGTCGCCATAGGACAGTTCTCCTGGATGGCGTTTCACCCGGTCGCGCCACTGGCACTGTCCCAAAACTGTCCCAAAATGCCTCAAGAGCGACCATTCAGAAAACAACAGCGATCCAGGAAACTTCCTAGATCCTTGTTCCGCCGACGTTTCTGAATGGTGGGCGGTACTGGGATCGAACCAGTGGCCCCTGCCGTGTGAAAGCAGTGCTCTACCGCTGAGCTAACCGCCCGCTTATTCGGGGCCGGAAGTCTATAGTCGAGCCCGCCGCAACGCAAATGAGCCGCGCGGCGGCACGGGTGCTGCGCACGAAGCACGGCACGCCTCGCCTTGGTAAACTGCGACCGCCTCGCTTCCAGGGTAAGTTCCCGCATCCATGACCGTCAGTACCCGCTTCGCGCTCAATTCCTCAAGCCTGTTGCCTGCAGCCGCGGCGTGCGAAGCCGCGGAATATTGGGGCGCAGGCGGTCCGCACGCAGATCAGAGGCCGGGTGCGTCCGTCAGACCCGATTAACTTGGACCGCAGTAACATCGTCTCTCGGGGCGGCAATCGCCGCAGCCTCATCACGACCTGATGTGCGGCATTGCCGGGTTCAGATCGGATCGTCGCGTCGCGGACGGCGCGCTGGAGAGCATGGTCGAGGCTCTGCATCATCGGGGCCCCGACGATGAGGGCTACTTCAGCGACGGGCCTTTCAGGGGTGGCATGCGGCGACTCGCCATCAACGACGTCAAAGGCGGTCACCAACCCCTCTTCAATGCCGATCGAAGCGTAGCGCTGCTCTACAACGGCGAGATCTACAACTATCCCAAGCTGCGTCGCGAGCTCGAAACACAGGGACACCACTTCCGAACGCGATCGGACGGTGAGGTCATCTGTCACCTCTACGAACACCATGGCGAGCAGCTATTCGAACGCCTGGACGGCATGTTTGCGGCAGCCTTGTGGATCGCGCCTGAGCGCAAGCTTGTGCTGGCGCGCGACATTCCGGGCGAAAAGCCGCTGTACTACAGTGAGCTGCGCGACGGCTCGATCGCCTTTGCCTCTGAGATCACCGCGCTCACAAAATTCCCCGGCGTCGATTTGGAGCTCGATCGTCAGGCGATCTGGGATTTTCCGACCTTCTTGTGGATACCGGAGCCGGCGACGGTCTACCGCCACGTCTTGGCGCTGGCCCGCGGACACATATTGATCGCTGATGACCGCGGCACGCGTTTGCGGGCCTATCAGAACCGCTTCGATCGCGAGCCCTTGCCCAGTCACGACACGGACGCGGTGATTGCCGAGACCCGGCGCGTGGTTGAGCAGGCCGTCAAAAGCCGCCTGCTGTCAGACGTTCCCGTCGGCAGCTTCCTCAGCAGCGGGCTCGACAGCTCGATCGTGGCCTCGATTGCAGCGCGTGAGCTCGATACGCTGGACACCTTCAGCATCGGCTTCGAGGATGTCGCCGATCCCTATCACGGCCGCGCCGACGAGTCGGCCGCGGCCGCCGCCACCGCGCGGCGCATCGGTTCGCGCCATCATGCGATCCACGTAACGGCGGACAACTTCCGCAACGAACTCGAGCGTTTCTGTCGCCATGGCGATCAGCCCTTCGCCGTCTCCTCGGCTCTCGGAATTCTGGCGGTGGCCAAAGCGGCGCGCGAACACGGCATTAAGGTCCTGCTATCGGGGGACGGGGCCGACGAGTGCTTCGGCGGGTATAGCTGGTATCGGCATCTGGCCGAGCACAGCAGCGAGGGCACTAAGCCGCCGCCCGGTATCGTCTCCTTCCAGAATCTTGGCATGTCGGTTGATGAGCGCCTCGCCGCCATCGAGGCGATGCCGGCGGACGCCCGCGCCTGGGCATGGCACTACTATGCGCATGAGGATGAGAAGGCCGCCCTGTTCTCGACGCAATTTCGCGAAGGTCTTGTATCGTCGTTACGTCATTTTCACGGCTACCGCAAAACGCCGTGGCGGCCGGTTGACTTCATTGCGCAGGATCGCGACTTCTACTTTCCCTATGAGATGCTGCGCAAGGTCGATCGCATGACCATGGCCTATTCGGTCGAAGGCCGGGTTCCGTTTGCCGCGCCTGCGGTACTGTCACTTGCCGAGAAGCTCGACTACAGCGACATGGTGAGCGCGGATGGCACGCTCAAATGGGTGCTGCGCCGCGCGTTCGCCGACGTCCTGCCGCCCGAGGTACTCACCCGCCCCAAGCACGGTTTCAACGTACCTATCGACCATTGGCTCAAACACGAGTGGGCCGATCTCGTGGACCAGGCGTTTTCTCCGGATTCTGCCCTTTGTCGAGCCGGCTTCGTCGCCGCTGGTGCTGCGCAAGTGGCGCGCGCCATGCTGTACGATCCGGGTCGGCTCAACGGCCACACCATCTTCTGTATGATCATGTTGAACGCGTGGCTCGAGCGGAGCGCCGGTGGAAATTATTGCTGAGATCGGACAGAACCATAACGGCGACATGGCACTCGCCCAGCGGCTCATCGCGGAAGCGAGAGCGGCAGGTGCTTCGGTGGCGAAGTTCCAGGCATACGACGCGCGCGCGCTGTTTCCCAAGGAAGGTAACGAGTGGTTCGACTACAACTGCCGCACGGAGCTGAGCCGCCGCGATGTCGAGATGCTTGCGGCCGAATGCGCGCGGGTCGGCATCGAGTTCATGGCGTCGGCGTTCGATGTCGAACGCGTGCATTGGCTGCAGGACCTCGGTGCGCGCCGCTACAAGATCGCCTCGCGCTCGGTTACGGATCGCCCGCTCATCGATGCCTGCGCGGCCACGGGTCGGCCGCTGATTGTCTCGCTCGGTATGTGGCGTGGGGCAGCCTTCCCCGCCATAAGCGCGCCGGGGGGTGTGGATTTCCTCTACTGCATATCGAAGTATCCGACGCCGCTGGCTGATCTTAAGCTCGGGGACGTGGATTTCACGCGCTACGCCGGCTTCAGCGACCACACCGTGGGAGTGGAGGCCGCAGTGGCGGCATTCGCCCGCGGCGCGCGGATCGTCGAGAAGCATTTCACGCTCGACAAGTCGATGTACGGTCCGGACCACGCCTGTAGCATGACGCCGGACGAGCTGCAGGTCCTGTGCCGTTTCCGCGATCGGTTGGCAGAAGCACTGTGACATGAGTGACGCTGTGCCGACCATGGGTCGTGGTGCCGGAGGCTCTGGTGGCGAGCCTCGTTTCACGGTGTACATTCCGAGCCGCAACTACGGCCGCTTTCTCGGTGCAGCGATTGAGAGCGTGTTGCGCCAGAGCGTGGACGACTGGGAACTCATCGTCATCGATGACGGCTCAAACGACGACACGCCGGCGGTAATGAACCTCTACCGCGGACATCCCGCAATCTCGCTTCATCGCACCGAGAGCATCGGTTTACCCGCGGTGAGCAATTTCGCTCTCGCGCATGCGCGCGGTCGCTACCTGATCCGGCTCGACGGCGACGACGTCTTTGACGAGAACATCCTGCTGGTGCTTGGCAACGTCCTCGACCGGCGTAGCGATGTGGCGCTCGTGTTTCCGGACTATTTTCTTGTCGACGCCTTCGGTCAGGTGTTCGCTCACGAGCGTCGTCAGCGACTCTACGAATCAAATCACATGGTGGATCTGCCGCCCAACGGCGCTTGCACCCTGGTGCGAACGGCGGTGCTGCGCGAGGTTGGCGGATATCGCGAAGATCTGGGTGCGCAGGACGGGTTCGACCTTTGGACCAAGGTGGTGTCGCGACACAAATGCGCAAACGTAAATCTGCCACTGTTCTACTATCGGCGCCACGGCACTAATCTGACGACGGATGTGCCGCGCATTATCTCGGCGCGGCGACAGATCAAAAAGGACGCCGTCAAAGATCAGTTGGCCGCGCTACATCCGATCATCGCGGTCATCCCTTGCCGTCGCAATTTTGACTTCGTTCCCGATTTGTGGAAACAAAGTCTCGGCGAGCACACGCTGCTCGAGCGCGACGTCGCCGTGTGCCTCTCTTCGCGGCTGTTCGACCATGTCGTGGTCACCTGCGACAACGAGGAGGCTGCGCAGTACGTGACGCGCCATGGCGATTCTCGTCTGAGTTTCGTGCTGCGCGACGCGCAGAGCACGATCCGCTCCTCGAGCGTTGTGCCGACGCTCGAGCGCATCGCGCGCACCCTGGACCCAACCCTCGGTGGCGTAACGGTTCTGCGCTACATTCAGTCGCCATTTGTGACTGTCGACACTCTCGAGGAAGCCGTCTGCACGTTAGCGATCAACGATGCAGATTCAGCGAGCGCGGTCGAGGAGATTCGCAGCCGCGTGTTCCGGCGCTCCGCCCATGGGCTCGAGCCACTCAATGCTCGGGGCGAGCTTAGTTCGGACTTCGACCTGCTGTATCGCGATTCCCGCACCTGCATCGCCACACGTAATCGCAATCTGGCGACCGGATCGCTCACCGGCAGATCGATCGCGAGCTTCATCGTATCCGCCGCTGAATGCTTCTTCATAGATTCCGAACATGCGATGCGGCTGGCGGGGCATATGGTCGATCACGTCAAATGAGGCTCGGAAAGGTCGGAATCGTCGTGGCAGCCAGGAGTGGCTCGCGGAGATTGCCTGGGAAAGCGCTGCTGCCACTGCGGGACGTCCCGATGATCACTTTCTTGTTACGAAGGCTGAAGCCTACGCAGCGAGCCATACTTATGGTCGCCACCACGGAACTGGCTGCCGATGACATGCTGGCGCGGGCGGCCGCAGCGGAGGGCGTTGCGGTGGTTCGCGGCGCCAGCGAGGATGTCGTTGCCCGCTATGTTGCGGCCGCAAACCAATTCGCTCTCGACACGGTCGTGCGTGTTACCGCTGATTGCCCATTTGTGAACGCCGAGCTGGTGGAATTCTGCCTTGATCGCGCCGCCGATGCGGGCACGCTTGATCTGCTCACGACGAAGACGCGTTTCCCGCCCGGTCTCGATGCGGAGGTTTATCGTGCCGACAACATGGCGGCGCTTCATCGGGGCGGTGAACTGACTGCCACGGAGCGCGAGCATTTAACCCTGCACTATTACACTCACAGCGGCTCGTACGACATTCGGTACGTCGATCCGCTGCCGCCGTGGCAGCTGCCGGGCGCACACTTCACGGTCGATACGGCCGCGGACTATACGCAGGCCTCGCGCATAGCCGCGGCACTGCCGGACACAGATGGATCACTCGCTGCGATCGTTCAGGCAGCGCGCCATCAGATGACGGTTGACGCTCACTCGATAGGTCCCGAGCAGAGCTCGAGCGCCGAGCGGCGCTAAAGCAGCCTGCGTGCCGCTACGCGGCGGTGGCTTTTCTCGTAACGCAGTGTATCTCGGAGCAAAAATGGTTCCGATCCAGGACGGCCTGCAGGCCATCTACACTCGTGGCGAAGCCCTTTCCCAGCCTGTCGAGCACCTGTCGCGAAACTTTGTTCTTGCGCAGCGATGTGACCACGCTGCGATACAGGTCGGTCACATCAGTCCCAAAGCGCCATTCCGCCACCGGGGTGACGCCGATAATGGAGTTCATTCTCTGTACCGACTCTTCGGTAAACACGTGTGTGTGGCCACCGGACAGCTGGCGCGGAAATATGTCCCCGAAGATGTTCTCCAGAATCACCGAGAAAGAGAACATCGGAACCGAGTAATACAGATACGGCGCCGCACTGTTCGCAAAAGCCTTGAAGAACCTGTGCGGCTCCCGCAGGTGTTCGATCACACCGACCGCGGAAATAATGTCCGCTTGGGAATTCGTTATTGAATCATAAAACGCCTGTTCACCCACGGCGGTGAGCGGAGCGGTGCCGGCAAAGTGGGATATCTGCCGGTTGCCAAAGTTGATCATCCCACTACCGACGTCGATTCCAGAGGCAGGCAGGTTCCTCTCCAACGCTGCGTAAACCAAGTAGCCGCTGCCACAGCCGACATCGAGCAGTCTGTGCTCACCGGGTGGGATGTTCTCCAGTAGAAAATCGATCTTGGGGATATAGATATCCCTGGTTCGACTCACAAAATCTTTGTCGATGTAGTTGTTGGAATACTCTCGGCCGGCATCGGCGATATACAGTTGCTCAACAAACGAGCTTGTGTCCTCGAAGTTGCCATTGAGGTGCAAGCAATCTGCGCAAAAGGTGTAACCGACACCGTGCGAGGTGAAATCTGTCGCTTGCGACAGGCGGCTGTTACACAGCTTGCAGTGTGTTCGCGCGGGTTGCGATGCGTAAAGCTTGTTGTGTCTGGACGCTCGTTCCAGCAACGCATCGTTATCGGAGAAAAAGTCCTTCTTGGTACTCAGATAAAACGCCGAGGACTTGGAATACCTGTACCTGACCTGCGACGGAAGTTCATTGGGCATTGGCTTAACCAGCTTCACTAAGTCGATCGGGTAGTCGTCGGTCGATTCTTGGCTGCCGGTCCATCGCGCCGTGCGCGGCGCGGACGGTCTCTGACGTGCTTCACCGGCAGCGCTCCTCGAGCGCTTGATGCGTGAGCGCGCGATACCTGCGGCGGGAGTCGCTCGCTCAGAACTTGCCCGCTGAACTCCACCTGAATCAGACGAGAAAACTACCCAAATCGGTTGGACCACTTCTGAGACAATAGCGCCTGTTAAAGGGCTTGTTCAAATCTATCCCAGGGAGAGTATCGGTGGGTTCTGAAGTTTGCAGTTATCGGTGCTACACCGCCGCGCGGGATGCGCGCGCCTCAGGCGCAGCCGCCGCCGCGCCGCGGGGAGGCGTATCACTCGCGGTGGTTATTCTCGAGCGCCGGCATCTGGCGGGTGGCGCCCGCCCGATGAGTCATGAGGAGGCCTCGTGGACCGACAGGCGCTAGAGCAGTCTTTTGACGAGTGTGTCGCGCTGCTCTCGCCGTTGCCGCTCGTGGGCGTAGGCGCCTACGCGCGCATAGAAGCTGCGCTAGATGTTCTGCTCGCACTGGATCGGGTGCTCAGGAACCCAAATGACAATCCCTACCCGATTCTGCTGGCAGCGGCGACGCGCGTCAAAGCGCGGGCCGAAGCGGCCCGAATTTTTGCCGGTGAAATGATGCCGGGCGCTCCAAAGTCGAGCGCCGAGGATCAGCAGTCTGTGGCGCAGCTCTATGCTCGTGCGTGGACGACTTACAGTGAAAGCACCTATGACCACTCCGTAGGTCTTATCGAAGAGCGACTGAGGCGCAGTGGTTTCGATGAGGCATTTTTTCGTGACAAGATCTGTTTCGACGGCGGCTGCGGCACGGGTCGGCTGTCGATTGCAATGGCGAAAGCTGGCGCGCGGCGGGTCGTGGCCGTCGACGTGGCTGAGGAGTCGCTCGAGTATCTTCGCCGTACCATGCAGCGTTACCGGTTGGACAATATCGAACCCGTGCGGCAGGACGTAACCGATCTGAGCCGCTTCGAGACCGGATCGTTCGATTTCGTTGCTTCGAACGGGGTGCTGCATCACACGCCAGCGCCTGAGCGTGGCGTTGTCGAGCACTTTCGCATCACCCGGCCTGGCGGGGCGTTCTGGCTCTACCTGTACGGCGCCGGTGGCCTTTACTGGGATGCCTACGACCGATTGCGGCCCGTCGTGACGGCACTCGATCTTGAAGAGAACCACCGCATTCTTCGTGAACTGCGGGTGCGGGAAGGGCTGATCTACACCTTCCTCGACAACTTGCGGGCACCGCGCGTCTACTTTCTGCAGGATGAGATACTCGCCCTGCTGCGCCGGCACGGTGACTTTGAGCACTGCTACGCGCGTGGAATGTCGGTCGTCGACGACACGCAGATGCTGCTCGCGACGAAGTGGGGGGCGACAGTCATCGGGCCGCAAGGCGAGGTCCGGATCGTCGTGACCAAGCGATGATGGAGACTCGCGGGATCTGCGCGGCATAATCACGAACGGCGACGGCCCAGGGACTGAGCTTGCTCGACTAGCCAGGGTCTTGGGCATGCGCGTCCCGTCTTGGTAACATGCCCGCCCGCTGCAAATCTTCCATTGACACCTTAAGCGTTCATGACACTCGTTACGCGTTTCGCGCCAAGCCCCACTGGCCTGCTGCATCTGGGGGGCGTGCGCACCGCGCTGTTCAGCTGGCTGTACGCGCAGCGGATGCAGGGCAAGTTCATCCTGCGCATCGAAGACACGGACCGCGAGCGCTCCACCGAGGATGCGGTGCGCGTCATTCTCGAGGGCATGGAGTGGCTGGGACTCAATGCGGACGAGGGCCCGTACTACCAGACGCAGCGCTTCGCTCGTTACCGCGAGGTCATCGCCGGCATGCTGCAGTCCGGCACGGCCTACCAGTGCTACTGCACCAAGCAGGAGCTGGATGCGCTGCGCGAAGCGCAGATCGCGCGCAAAGAGAAGCCGCGCTACCCGGGTGTTTGCCGTGAGCGCACCGAGCCGCGCGCCGGCATCACGCCCGTCGTGCGCTTCAAGAATCCACTGGAGGGCGCGGTCGTGGTCGAGGATCTGGTGCATGGCCCAGTCACCTTCCAGAATGCGGAGCTCGATGACCTCATCATCGCGCGCGCCGACGGCACACCGACCTACAACTTCTGCGTGGTAGTTGATGACCGCGACATGGGCGTCACGCACGTCATCCGGGGCGATGATCACCTCAATAACACCCCCCGGCAGATGAATATGCTCGCAGCACTCGGCGCTGTCCCGCCGGTGTACGCGCACGTACCAATGATCCTAGGCCCCGATGGCGCCAAGCTCTCCAAGCGGCACGGTGCGGTGAGCGTGCTGCAGTACGAAGAAGAGGGTTATCTGCCGGATGCGCTCCTGAACTATCTAGTGCGCTTGGGGTGGTCGCACGGGAACCAGGAAGTCTTCACGCGTGCGGAGATGATCGCCGCGTTCGACATTCACGATGTGAACAAAGCCGCTTCGGCCTTCAATCCCGAGAAGTTGCTGTGGCTCAACCAGCAGCACATGGTGCGCACGACACCCGCGGCACTGGTGCCGTACCTGCGTGCGCACCTCAAGCGTCTCGGCCTCGAGAGCAGCGACCAGAGTCTGCTCGAAGGGGTGATCGTTGTGCAGCGCGAGCGTGCGAAGACACTGAAGGAGATGGCGCACAACAGCCGCTTCTTCTTTCTGGAGCAGATCGAGATCGATCCGAAGGCGGCCGCCAAGCACCTCGCGGGCGATGCGCTCGTGCTCTTGGGCAAGGTGCGTGAGCGGCTTGCGGCCCTTCCCGCGTGGGACGCCGTCGCGATTCATGCGGCGCTGAACGATCTGGCAACTCAGCTGCAAAGTGGCCTCGGCAAGGTCGCGCAGCCGCTGCGCGTGGCAGTGACGGGCACCGCGGTTTCCCCGCCGATCGATGCGACGCTCGCGCTCCTCGGGCGCGAGCGCTCGCTCGCGCGCATCGACGCCGCACTCACAAAGGCCGGAGGGTAGACCTGCTTGACAATGCCGGGGCGGCTGCGTAGCGTGCGGCGGCTTTTCGTGGGGCCATAGCTCAGCTGGGAGAGCGCTTGCATGGCATGCAAGAGGTCGGCGGTTCGATCCCGCCTGGCTCCACCAATCAAATCAATGTCTTATGTCTTCGGCAGGGTACCTGCGGGGGTACCTCGGAAGGCGCTGAGACCCAGCTACAGCGCGACTGGGCCCCATGGTCTGCTGCACTGCACATAACTCTCACGTTGCGGCATCTGGTGCCAGTCCACTGCCAATCGGCGCCCTCTATGCCATCCCGCTGGGTAGTTTACGGTTCTCGATAGGAGCGGCTGCGGGACACGCCGCATCAGCCCGCGGTTTCCTACTGTTCTCACGAAGCTCCTAAGTGTCCGCGTCCCAGTGCTCGACGATCATGCCATTCTCGACGCGGAACATGTCGAACTGGAGCAACTCCTGATGCTTGCCCTCGGGATTTGTGCGGCTCTGCTTGTTGAAGATCACCACGATATCGTTTTCGCCCACGATTCTCAGGATTTCGCGCTTGTAGTCGGGAGGTAATTTACGCGCGAATAGTGGTCGAAACGCTTCCATGAAGGCTTTGAGGCCCGACGGTACGTCGGGGGTATGCTGGATGTAGTCGGTCGCCAGAAATCGCGGCGCAGCGTCGACATTGCGGCCGATGAAAACAGTTGTAGTCCTGAACGACGGCCTTATTGCGCGCCGTCAATGTTTCGTCTGCGCACGCCGTGTGTGTCGCGGCCAGCCAAACCAATGCGAGCGTCAGACCCCGGAGAATTCGGCGTAGCTTAGGCATGGCTTGTTTCCCCTCCTCCAACGTCCGCCAATTCTCCTCAGACCCAGCGCTCTGCAGCAATCGGGTCTTTCATCGCGGATGGAGACGCGGGCGTCCGCTCCCGGACGCGGCATTCCCGGTCAGTTCATCGACAACGCGCTAGAAGCGGGTCTTGCGTTCAGCGACTTTGGTGGCGCGCCGATTGCGCCAACGCTGTCGCCGGTCCATCGCCATGGGCCACAAGAGGATAACGCAGATCGCCGCAAAGCAGCCGACCGTAACTCCAGCAAGGTGGCGCGAGAGAAAGTCCATCGCCGGATACTAGCGCGGCGGCGCCATCACATTTGAGGATACCAACAAATGGGCGCAGGATTGGGGCGCTGTCCAAGGCTTAGGGATTACTATCGTATTCCCCGGCATCAAAGACGCAGTTATCTCTCTTGCGACTGTAGCACTCACGTTGATCTATGAATTCGCTCGCTTGGAGGTGGACGAACCTAAGAAGGCAAGCGCGCTACTCCTCGACACCGCGGAACTCATGAAGAAGCTTGAGGTTCAATTTGATTTGTGGCTAATCGCCTTCATTCTTCTTAGCGCTGCGATCTCCGCGAAGCGTAGGTTTGCCGACTCGCCTCGGGCCGTGTAATCTTCCGCGCCCCCGCCGGAGGGCGTCCCGGCGCGGTCCCTCCGTGTCCCCATCGTCTAGAGGCCCAGGACATCGCCCTTTCACGGCGGTAACAGGGGTTCGAATCCCCTTGGGGACGCCAAAACAATCAATAGGTTACACGTCACAGGCACCCCTCATAAAGTTCGGGCGTAACTTTGGCGTAACTTTCCAGACGGTCCGCCGCCGTCCATAAGCATCCATAGCGGCGCATTGTTGCCGCGGTGAGTTCATCGCGGGATCTGGGGTCGGCTGCAGCGGCCCACGTAGGCTTCCCTAGGCGGCTCTAGACGTCCGAAGCTCCCCGAGGGGAGCACAGACCCCTTGGGATTGGATTTCCGACCCACAGGCGAGGGCGGAGGTGGCTGGATTCTCTGCGGAACTCCCGAATCCTCCCCGTGGGTTCGCGGCTGTTCTGGACGCTTGGTAATGGTGGCCTGGACCGGAGGGAGCACCGGGAACCCGTGTCCGCCGGTCTCGACTGGTACTGGAGCTACGTGCTCATCTGCCCCAATGCCGCCACGCGGTTCTCTACATGGTAGCCGATCGCCAAAGCCAGCTTTCGGGTCGGCCAGCGCAAGCTCCGCTTGCCATGCTCCGCCAGGCGGCGGCACGCGGCAGGGCCAGCAGGCGCCGCACTTAGCTTGGTGATTGAACGCAACCTGCGCCCGTTGAGATTTTCTGCGACCGCGGTCACTGAAAACCGGTGGGCGGCGCTACCCACATCTCATGGTCGCGACGTCCCAACTACTAACATCCGGCGGTCCTTGATCAAAGACTCACCGCTTGATTAGCTACATAAATCAACCGCAGGGCTACAGGTTTCCTCTGCGGAATTCGTGCAAGACATGAGTGAACGGCTCGTACTGGCGTGCTGGTTTGCTTTAGGGATTGGATTACAGGTTCCGGTCCTGATCCGTGGGGATTGGAATTGGGGCCGGCTGGCGGCATGCGTCGGCATTGGTTTCTGCGGCATGTTTCCGGGCCGCAACGAACACGCGTATCAACCGTTCATCCATATTCTTTACAGCTTGGGAATTTTCTCTTGCGCGTTCGCCATGATGTTCAAGGACGACATCTTGCCGGTGGTTAGCGAGCGAATCCTGCTGCTGTATTCGTTGGTTTTCTGGTTTGCCTTCTTTTCGTACTTTTACAACGGGACCACCCTTCACAAGGTACTTGTGGGAGTGCTTCTGATACCGAGTGTCGCGTCGGTCTTTATCGCATTCGCACGGCCGCAGCTTAACTTTCTCTGGAAGATCTTTCTGTACACGTGGTTTCTATGCACGGTCGTATCGTTGGGGCTGATTCAATTTCCCTTTCGCCATCTCTCCATCTTTCTGTCGCGGCAAGAAATCCCATGGGTAACGCCACTCGACTGCATCGCAGCTGGTATGGCGTTCTTATACCTCGCCGTTAATATGGCGTACCTGTATGAGCTGATTCCCATACCAGGGAAGAACCAATCTTGGCAGGACCGAATGAAGCAATGGCAAGAGCTGACGAATCTGATGACGCGGAGAGTGGAGGATGATCAGCCCACGCATCTGCAATCGCTTCTGCTCTTGATCGGAGTTGGCGGTGCGCTCCTAGTAATCTACTTTTTCCATTGGCTGCCGAGCGGGTTGGCAATCAATATCCTGATTGTGCTTCCGTGTTTGCTGGCTTTGGGCCGAGGTTCTTCAACCGCGGCGTATACCCTCAGCCAAGTCGCGAATATGCGCCTTCCCGGGGGACAAGGTGGGTCGCAATGACGTGTGTGTGCGGCCAGGCGCCTCGGCCACAATTGGACCATTTAGGTCAACGTGCTGCTTAGGGAGGCTTTAGAAGCCGCGGATCCAGTCAAGGCAAAGTCGCTGCTACCGCCTTTGAGCCGCGTTAGCAACGCGCACATTCATGGTCTGAAGTTCTCGCTTCAATTGGCGTAGTTGCTGCTGAAGATGTTCGATTGCGCTATCAGTCTTCCGCCGTTCGTCGTCGATTTTTCGCTCCAGCGCGGATACTCGGAGCTCTAGTTCCTCGCTTGACATAGCATCGCTCCTCGTAATCGGAATGATTGTGCACTAAGAAGTGTGCTCTGCTCGCCCTCTACGAGCTAATGAGTCGACAGGCGCCGCGCGGGAAGTACGACCTGGGACCCTGAAACAGAAAGGCAAGCCGTCCCTCTGTTAGGGTTTGCGTCGGATCTCTCCCAGTCGGCTCTTGGGAATCGGCTTTGCAGGAAGCCCCAGGAGCGGCGATCGCGGGGTGCCCAGGGCAGGCGTTCTGGGGGTGCAGTCGATATCCCGAATGTCGGGGACACGATCAGCTGCGTATTCCACGCGATCGTGAACGGGGTTTCCACGGGAAGGTGAACACGGATTCCACGGCAACGTGAACAGCGTTCCACGGGATCGTGAACACTTCGGCGCCGCGCGTGGCGCGGTGTTCACGGTCGTGGAAGAGTGTTCACGGTCGTGGCGAGTGAGATGGGCGGCTGGAGATTGATCGGAAGGCCGACCGCGTAGCCTTGGGACTTTTTGTCCTAAGGAGCCAGGTCGATGCCGAACGAAAGGATCTCCATGTCGAAGCTGAAGCAGCTGATCGGGCTGCAGACGAGCAACTTGAGCGTGCGGGCGCTGGCGCGTGCCCTGGGTCTGTCGATCGGGGCGGTCTCGAAGTACCTGCGGGCGGTGCGCGGGTGCGGGATAAGTGCTGCGGAAGCCGAGACGCTCCCGGAACGGGAACTCGAACAACGGGTGTTCGGGCCGGCGGTGGCGGGCAAGCCGGGAGCGCTGGTACCACCGGACTGTGCCTGGATCCATGGCGAGCTCAAGCGCCACCGGCATGTGACGCTGCAGCTGCTGTGGGAGGAGTACCGCGAGCGAAACGGTGCGTCTGCCTATCGGCGCAGCGCCTTCTGCCAGATCTACCGGTGTTGGGAGAAGCGGCTGAAGCGCTCGATGCGCCAGCGGCACTTTGCCGGCGAGAAGCTCTTTATCGATTACGCCGGGCGCACGGTACCGATTTACGGGGCGCACGGTGAGGAAGCCTTCCACGCGCAGCTGTTCGTGAGCGCGCTGGGCGCAAGCGGCCTGGCGTACGCGGAAGCCACGCGCACCCAGGCGTTGGCAGACTGGCTCGCCAGCCATGTGAGGGCGCTGGAGTACTACGGCGCCGCGCCGACGATCTTCGTTCCTGACAATCCCAAGGTTGGCGTCACGCGCGCCGATCGCTATGAGCCTGAGCTGCAGCGCTCGTACGAGGAGCTTGCGGCCCACTATCGTGCGGTGGTTATCCCGGCGCGACCGTACCGGCCCAAGGACAAAAGCCGCGTGGAACTGACCGTGTTGCTGGTGTGTCGGTGGATCCTGGCACGCCTGCGGCACCAGCGCTTCTTTAGCCTCGAGGAACTGAACGCGGCGATCCGGCCGCTGCTCATCGAGCTCAACGAGCGGCCCTTCCAGCGCCTGCCGGGCTCTCGGCGCAGTGTCTTCGAGGCGCTCGACCGGCCGGCGATGCGGCCGCTGCCAGTCAACGCGTACGTGTACGCCGAGTGGAAGGAGCGCGCCGTCGCCTTTGACTACCACGTCGATGTCGATCGTCACTACTACAGCGTGCCGCATGCGCTCGTCGGGCATGCAGTGTGGGCACGCTACACGGCGGCAACCGTAGAGATCTTCTTCCGCAGCCAGCGCGTGGCCACCCACATCCGCTCCTACCAGCGCGGTGCCCACACGACGGTGCCCGAGCACATGCCGAAATCCCACCGGGCGCACGCGCAGTGGTCCCCGAAGCGCCTGATCCAATGGGGCGAGTCGATCGGGGCGCACACCGGTGCCATCGTCGAGCATCTTTTGCGCTCAAAGCCCCATCCGGAACAGGGATATCGCGCCTGTCTGGGGTTGCTCGCGCTCGCCCGGCAGTACGGCGAGGGGCGGCTGGAGGTCGCCAGCGAACTTGCCGTGCGCTTGGGCAGCCCCACCCGCAAGAGCGTCAAGTCGATCCTCGAGAGCGGCCGTGACCGGCGTGCTTCGAGCACCAGCGAGCCGCTCGAGCTGCCGCTGCACGGCAACGTGCGCGGGCCCGATTACTACCACTGACCCTTCCTCAACCCAAGCCAAGGAGATGATCATGTTGACGAACCCGACGATCGAGACGCTCAAGACGCTTAAGGTGTACGGCATGCTCGAAGCGCTCGAGGAACAACAGCAGACCCCAGCCGTTCAGGGGCTGTCCTTCGAGGAGCGCCTGGCGCTGCTCATCGACCGGGAGCGGCTGTACCGCCAGAACCAGCGCCGCACCCGACTGCTACGCGGCGCGCGCCTGAAAGTCGCCGAGGCCAGCATCGAAGACATCAACTACAAGGCCGCCCGGGGCCTGGACAAGCGTCAGATCGCGCAGCTGGCCACCGGGGAGTGGATCCGACGCTCGCAGAACCTGCTCATCACTGGGGCCACCGGTTCGGGAAAGACCTGGATCGCCTGTGCGCTCGCGCAGCAAACCTGCCGCCAGAGCCACTCGGTGCTGTACTGGCGCGTGCCGCGCCTGATCGAGGAGCTGCGTATCGCGCACGGCGACGGCAGTTACCTGAAGTTCCTGAAAACTCTGTCCAAGGCCGCCCTCATCGTGCTGGATGACTGGGGACTGACGGCGCTCGCCACCCAGGACCGCGCGGATCTCTTGGAAATCCTCGACGACCGCGTCAACACCGGCTCGACCCTGATCGCCAGCCAACTCCCCGTCGACAAATGGCACGCCTACCTCGGCGAGCCAACGCTGGCCGATGCGATCCTGGATCGCCTCGTTCATCACAGCCACCGCATCGAGCTGAAGATCCCCGGCGAGTCCATGCGCAAGATCCGGGCGCCTGCGGATGCCTGACCTCATCGCAACTCCAGCGCTTCTGCCCGCCTGCGGCGGTCAGACTGCGCTGCGTTCTGAGGAACGATGAAAAGAAATCCGCAACCCAACTCGCTTGACGATCGTGAACACCTGAAGTAGAAACGTAACCTCCAGCTGCCCGCTCCACGCACCGTTCACCATCGCGTGGAATTACTGTTCACGATCGCTGGAATACGCAATCAGCGGCGTGCCGCTGACGGGCGGTTTGTTACGGCGGTGCCCAAGTCGAATCGCTCAGATGCTCGTCTAGGTCTTTCCCGGGCGCGCATTCGTTTGAATAATATTCGGCCTGCATGATCCCCTCATCTCGGCGCGCCTTGTATAGGTTGTTGTAGTAGTCGAGAGCGTTTCTTTTGGCGTTGGCATCCGCAACCCCGAGGAGCTTCGCCGCGCGGTAGTTCCGCTGGACAGCCTCACATTCGGTGCGGGCTTCGTTGAGTTCCCCACGTACGTGCATGCTCTCGTGAGTGAACATCGCCAGGCTCCAGAGTTCTTCCTCGTTGGCCCGGCTCGGGTGCGCGAGATACGACCTCAAGGTGCTACACCACGGATGCTGGAGGCCGATTTTTCCTGTTTCCGGATTCGCGTGGCCGGCCGCGAGCATCGCCGGATCGAGCATCGTGTCCCAGACGGTGTTGCAATGAACGTGGGCGGGATGGCCGTCCGCGAGTTCGGTGGCTTTCGCCGATAGGAAGCGTTCAAAGTGCCAGGTATGAACGGGAGGCCAAGCAAATAGGAGCGCTAAGGCCAATACAATCGCGAGGTAGGGTTTCGATATCGGCGTCGGACGGCTAAAGCCGGGTGACGCCACGAGGCTCGTGTGGATTTCGTGGAACGCACACCCGAGGAAAAACGCGGAAGTCAGAATCCAGAGCATGATGCCGCGACTCTGGAGCGCTCTTCGCAGACGATCTGCGATCTAGCGCTGTCTCTCGAGGGTCCGGGGTGTGACCGAGTGCACGGCCTTCGCACAGGGTTCGAAGACCTTACTGGCGACTGGCACCTGGCGTCGTGCACAACCGTGACCTGTGGCGCTCATTCCTGACTCACAACCACCTTTCGGAGGGCACATCTCACGATGCGGCTGTGCAGGCGGCCGAGTCGAACTTGAATACAGTCTTTGGTAAAGACGGTGGACCTGCTGAAGAGTGGGTCGGACAATCGGAAGCGTTAAACAGAGCCTACGTTGACGAGCGTAGGCGAGTGGCAAGGAAATTGGCCTCTAACCCATCCATCGTCGCGCCGTATCGTACGCGGAAATCAACCTGTCCGGCGCCCGCCGTCGGGACCTCAGGTACCGAGAAACCCCGACCGGGGCCCGCATCACAATCGCTTGCTGATTTTTATCCTCACGCCCTCAGGGTTTCGGGCGTCGAAGGACTGGTTGTCCTCTCCGTAAGCGTCAACACCTCCGGGTGCGCGACGGAAGCGGCGGTGATCGCATCATCCGGTTCCAACGAGTTGGACGAGGCCGCATTGAGCTGGGTCGAGACGGCCTCATTCTTGCCGGCCGAAAAGGGAGGCAAACCGGCTGAGGGTAGGACACCGGTCGCGGTCAATTTTGCGCTTCACGATTAGATACGCCTGTCGCGAAGCCGATGGGCAGTGTGGTGACATCTGCACAAGAGTCCGTCCAGCGCCCTTGAATAACCGCAATTTGAGACGGTCTGAGGATCAGGGTACGGCCGCGCCGCAGACGGCTCCTCACGGATCCCTTGACCCCGAGCTGCCGCCGCTAACCGTCCGCCTTCGGGCAATGTGACGCAGAGCGATAACCCTGGGACCGCCCAACGTAGGATTAGAAGTTATGCGACACAATAGGGGTAATTCAAAGGCGACACTTCGGTCGCCTAATTAACGTTAGGCAGCACTAATTATTGTGGACGCCGACGTTTTTGCCCGTGCCTGGATAGCCTATTGGGAAGAAGAAGGACGTACGGGTCGGTTCCCGGACTCAGGCGCCGGCTCGTTCGTGTTCAACCTCGATCCAGACACGGCTTGGAACGTGATTCTTAAGATCCTGGATATGATAGATGCCGACCCTAAGCAGCCCTTATTCCAAGTCCTGGCCGCTAGCTCGACGGAGGATTTCCTTGGAGAACATGGGGCGGCGGTTATTGATCGGGTCGAGGCCGAGGCACTTAGGAATCCCCGCTTCAGGCTGCTCCTTGGCGGCGTTTGGAAGGGGAGAACTTCTGAGGAGGTATGGAGACGTGTGGAAGAGTGCCGCGGACAGAGTTGGTAGTGCTGCCTAACCAACGCTTGGAGCGGCCGTGAGACCTGAACAGGTTGCGCCGCGAGCGCGAGGTGATTGTGCGCTCGCGGCGCTTGTTGAACTGCGGCGGCCGGCCGCTCAAGCTCATCGTTAGGCCCTGCGTGCGTCAGCAGCCAGTCCGAAAGGCCATCGTCATCTTGCTGCTCTGTGCCTCCGTCTACGGCACGGCACACCTCGGCCGCGATTACTCCCAGGCTGCCTTTGGCACGCCTGAAGCGCAGTGGCAATTTGCGTTTACATTGGCGCCAATACCCATCGTTCTAGGAGCCGTTGGCTTCCTTATTTCAGCCCTTCCGAAGCCTCCTCTGCCGCGCGTATTCATTTTAATATCAGGCATCTTCACTCTTGCGCCAGTTCTGCTCCTGGGATAGGTGGACTTTCATGCTTACTAATCGGCGGCGTACCGTGGGGCCTAACCAACGCTTCGAGCGGCCCGTGAGACCTCTGTCTAGGCGCGCCATGAGCGCGCGTCGCTACTCTGCGCTCATGGCGCTCATTCGACGTCCGCGGGCGGCCGCTCAAGCTCGACGTTAGAGGGCTTAACCACATGTCGTCTTTGAAGTTAACCCTCGTCATCTCGGCCACTGCGGTTATCGCAGCGATAGCGGGCTATGCCATCGCTGAGGCTCGGCTCAGTAGTCTCAGCACGTTTATCTTTAATTCCTCCTATCTATCGGCTACTTCGAACGCTTCGCTTGACGTGAAGGTATTGCGCGCCATCCACGCGAACGATCTTCCTAAGGCGACATCACTGCTTGAGACCAGAGTGGATATGAACTTGCTGTTCGTCGCCACCTACCAAGACGTGATTCCGCCTCGGTTGCGAGACGCCTCTATCTATAAGGATCTAGCCTTTATTAAGGCTTATCGCGCCGAGGTCCCAAGTTCTAACGGAAGCGTTGAGGTACAAACCACTATAAATCGTGTGCTGGAAATGAGGCCGCAGGAAGACGAAACGAAATGATGTCCTCTAACCAACGCTTGGAGCGGCCATGAGACTTGATCAGGGAGCGCCGCGAGCGCGAAATAATTCTGCGCTCGTGGCGCTTGTCGAACGGCGGCAGGTGGCCGCTCAAGCTCATCGTTAGGCGGCATACACCACGGAGAGTTCATGCGCTTTCTAAACTGGAATCACCTGAAGGTTCAGAATCTCACACCTTGGGAGATTTGGGGATTCATAGCCGGGCGAGTGCTCATGAGCTTTGGCCTTGGTGTCTCTTTCCCCAGATCGTAGCCTCACTTGGCATTCCCGCATTGATCATCGGCATCGTCTTGCTGACGTTCGCTGCAAAGGGACTCGCCCGGAGTGAAAGCACGAAGGATTAGTAGTGACTACGCCGCCTAACCAACGCTTGGATATTGTGCGCGCACATCGCGCGGTTGCGGTCTGGCCGCGGCCGCTCAAGCTGATCGCTAGCAGTAACAGTCCCATGTCGACGCCAATCTCCATGTCCCGTTCGATCGCTTTGAGCTATGCAATTCTCGCGGCGATGTACTTGGGCATAATTGCCATCCTGGCGAATTCGCTTTGGGTCGGCTCGCTACGAAGACTTTGGCAGGACGCGCACGAATTCTCTAGCACACTTGTGCTGCTCTTCGCGCTATTTGCGATTCATGCGGCAATGAGTGTTTTGAGCCTGCGTTACACACGTCCGGTTCGCGCTGGCGTCTAATAACGCTCGGTGCGTCCGCTTGTCTGCTCGCCGCCGCGTGCTATCGCGCCGCGTCGCTGCTGAGCGCTTGGTATCGAGGTCATTGGTATCAACCCATGCCGCCGTTCATCCTTCCGGCCAGCGTAGTTCTGGTGCTCGGTTACGGGGGCTGCGCTTGGTATCTCTGGCGAATCCATGTGACTGCTAACCAACGCTTGGAGCGGCCGTGATAGCTGATGAGAATGCGCCGCGAGCGCAGAAGCATTTTGCGCTCTTGGCGCTTAGTAAACGGCGGCGGTCGGCCGCTCAAGCTTTTCGTTAGGCATCCATGAAGCGCGTCGACATCTTTTGCCCGAAATGCGCTTGGATTCCCCGTTCTGAGAGTCGGTGGACTTGCGCTAAGAAACTCGGCGGATGTGGAACTACTTGGAACACATTCGATACTCGTGGGATCTGCCCGAAGTGCTCTTGTAAGTGGGAGATCACTCAGTGCCACGGTTGCAAGGATTTTTCCCTCCACGAGGATTGGTACCACTCGCCGTCCGACGACTCAGCGGAGGAACAGCAGCGAAAGGCGGATCCCGTCCAAGCCTTGAGCACTAGGTCTGGGCGCGCCTTCGACCTCGACGCAGGCACCCATGCGCGGACTGCGCGGATCAGCGATTGACGTCGACAACCACGCGGCCGCGGATCTGGCCTTTGAGGATCTCAGCGGCGAGTCGGGGAACGTCCCCCAGCGTCGCGCCAACCGTCATAGCTTCAAGTTTCTCCATGGGCAGATCCTTGCACAGACGGGCCCAGGCATCGATGCGTCGCGGCTTCGGAGACAGGACGGAATCGATCCCCAGAAGCGTCACGCCCCTTAGGATAAACGGTAGTACGGTGTGCTCGAGCTTACTGCCGCCCGCAAGGCCCACCGCAGCCACAGAACAGCCGTATTTTGTCTGCGCCAACACGCGAGCGAGCGTGTTGCCGCCCACCGAGTCGATGCACCCTACCCAGCGCTCACTCTCGAGCGGCCGCTTGGCAGGTTCAGAAAAGAGCGAACGGTCGATGACGGCGGCAGCCCCGAGACCCGTCAGATACTCATGCGTCTCGGCGCGCCCGGTCGATGCGACGATGCGGTAGCCACACTTCGCGAGCACCGCAGCGATACCAATACGGCACTTTCTGGGTCAGACGACCGCAGAACACCATTTGCGGTGTCAGCCATCTCATTGTTAGTTGCGTTCCTCAGCGGATCTCTCGCGGCCAGAGCTATTGCTTGACGAACCGCGAGCCGATACGCGGCAGTGGCGACGAAACGCGTTGATACAGACTGCAAGTCAGGAAGAATCTCGCACGCCAATGCGGTCGCCACCGTCTGCATAAAGCGATCCGTCCGTATGTATGGCGGCACAAGCACCTCCTGCCGAGATTGAATGTACGTGTCGGGATTCCGCAATGGAGGAATTGAGTTTCCATTCAGTGGCTTGGAGTGAGATTAGGATTCGGACCCCTAACCTCTGGGAAGCCGACGTAGATTGGCGCTCAAAACAGCGGCGGCCGCGAGATGAAGTATCACCGCCACTAAACTAACGCTGGCTAATCCCAGAGAACGGATTGACAGGCCTCCAACGACTGGGCCCACTGTTATCCCTAAACTCATAAAGGCGGACGAAGCGGCGACTGCGCGCCCGGTTCGATCCAGCGCCGCAAGCAGGCTAAGGAAATAAACTATGCAAAACTGGGCAATCATGTTGAAAAGTATGTCGCCTGATGCGAAGGCGAGCACATTAAATGGCGCGAGGAACAGCAGTGCGGAAAGCCCAGTGGTTGTTAAGCCGAAGATCAGCGGCCAGTGCATTCCGTAGCGTGTCCCAACCCAGCCGGCCACAACCGGGCCCACGGTGGTCAACAAAGCGCCCAATGCCAGAACCAAGGAAATAGCCCGAAGCGAGAGACCTTGAGCAGCGCCGAGGGGTTCCAGGAAAGAATAGACTGACAGTTGCCCAGTCATGAATAGGCTGTAGGCAATTAGCACCCAAAGAGCTACTCCGGAGAGAGCTCCGCGACGCGTGGCGATGGCGACGGTACCGTGTCGGGGTAAGAGCAGCAGCAGGGGAATGCCGGGGAGTCTCATTATTGCCATGAGACCGAAGACGCCACTAGGCCCAAGTACCTCCTTGGCGAAAGGCGTGGCGATAAAGCCGAGTGCGGCCAGTCCGACCAAAACGAAGGACATCACTGCAAAACTCCGCTGCGGACTGTTGCTGTTCGCCGCAGCAGTTGCGTTTACTGCGGCCAAGAGAAAGCCTTCTCCGAGCCCGCTGAGGCTGCGGCAGATCGCAATCGATACAATCCCATGTGACAAATACGATCCGCCGTCGCTCAAGGCAGCCAGAAGCAACCCGAAAATAGCAAGGTGCCTCCTTTCGAAGCGTGGAATGAGCCACGCGGTCGCGAGCGAAGAAATCCCGAAGCAAGCAAACTGAAGGGACGCAACAATTCCCGCAGCGCTCTCGGAACTCCCGGGTGCTGCTGCCACGGCCGGTATCCACATCGGCGCCAGCGTCAGGCCAAGATAGCCAATAAAATTGCCGAAGGAGAGCCCCATTAGCAGGCGTGTTTGATTCGGGGAGCTTCGGTCAGATGGTGATTGCTTCATCGTCGTACTGTTGTAGTGATGAGATCGATCGTGAGGTCCCATTCTCGCTTAATGGAACGTGGTGCGCAGGTTATCGCGGCGATGCGCGAGCTGGCGGCAATGTATCCGCGCTGCTCTTGACATGCCGGGACACGTTACGATTGGCTCACAGTCTGTGAGGGCCTGAGCAGGGTTCAAAATGCTGACAAGGCAAGCCTGCGGCGACGTGTCGCCGCTACTGTCCCAGCGGCCGGTCTATAAGTATTGCAGACCACCTCTGTCCCATCGCTCATCGGCTAGGCCACCGGCCTAACGCTCGTAATTGCGACGAGGATCTGGCGCTCGAGCGGCACGCCGGGCACATGTCGTAAGCGGAAGCAGTTTCTAAGGGGAAGTGACCATTAGGGCTGCCACCATCCGTTCCGTCGCTCTGCGTATGCGTTACGAAACACACACGCACCCGACTATTCCAAAAATCCGGAAACTCTTGGATCTGTGGGGGCGCGTCGCTTGCAAGCCAAGTCACTCTGTCAAAGGCGCTAAATAATAGAATAGCCTTTATCCAGTACAAATTGTGCCCCATTAATGAAGCGGGATTCATCGGAGGCCAGGTAAACAACCATGTTTGCAACATCATCGGGAATGCCGATGGGTTCCACCTTCGCCATGTCCGCCAGCGCTTCGTCTAGGCGCTCGGCACCGACCGCGCGCTCCAGCGCATTGAGCAGCATTGGCGTACGAATGCTACCCGGGCAGATGGTGTTGCAACGGATTTCCAGAGCGTTCGACAGACAATGAGCAGCGATTGAGCGAGTAAGCGCGGCCACTCCTCCCTTGCTCGCGCTGTAGGCCGCAATATCGGGCGGCGCACCGATCAACGCCGCAACGGAAGACAAGTTGATAATCGAGCCCGCTCCGGATTTCTTCATCGACGGGAATGCCGCCTTGCAACCTAGGAATGTGCCCTCAAGATTGATGGCCAGCACTTTTCGGAATTGTTCCAACGTCGCATCTTCTATCGAACCCGTGAGTACAATGCCCGCGCAATTGACAAGAACGTCCAGACGTCCCCACCGCCGCTGAGCCTCTTCGACAACGGTTGCCCAGTCCTGTTCCGACGTCACGTCCAACTGATGGACCGTTGCTGCTGCGCCGATCTCATCCTTGATGCGTTGGCCGTTAACGAGGTCGATGTCACCAATAATGATATGTGCACCTTCTCGCGCTAGCATCCGAGCTGAGGCAGCCCCAAGGCCCGAAGCTCCGCCTGAGATGATCGCAACTTTGCCATTAACGCGAGCCATGCTAACTCCAAGAGAGGGTCAGTCCTCGGGAGCGAGAGTGAGCGCTATCCCGTCGAGTTTGGTTGAGTACTCAACCTGGCAGGCTAAGCGCGAGGCGCGAGTAGCCGACGGAATTTCCTCAAGCTTTGCAGCCTCGTCCGCGTTCGGCTCTCCAACCGCTGCAAGCCACGGCTCGTCGACATAGATATGGCAGGTCGCACACAGACAATTTCCTCCGCAGATAGCTGCGATTGGTAAGCCTGCGTCGCGCAAGATTTCCATCAATGTGAAGCCGGGACGCGCCGTGAGGCGATGTACAACACCGCCGCGGTCACGGGCCAAGATATTGGTCGCGCAATCGACTGGGGCATTCATACCAGCATTCCCACGCGAAATGCCTCGTCGATCGCCGTTCCGATAAATCTGGGGCTACTAGCGTCTCCAACTATGTAAGCCTTCAGGGGGGAATCTGCTCCCATGCGACCGGGAATACAGTTGGGTAGATTTGGGCTCACAAGTACAACCGTATCTGCTCGGTGCCGTTCTGCCGTTCCACCGTCGATCGGTTCGATCGTAACCGTATCGGCAAGTATGTGCTGTAAACTTACTCGAGTGCGGAGCGTGAATTTGCCTGAGGTGAGCCGCTCGAGTAGGGGAGTCACGGCAAGGGAACCGGCCAACGCGGGCAAGAATTGACTATGTGTGGTGACAAACGTCACGGCGCGACCCGAAGCAACAAAGAAGGCTGCAATGGCGGCAGCCTCGTGATGGCCCGTGTCATCGGCAATTAGCACGTGATCGCCATATTCGTGTGTCGGTTCCGCAAGTACGGCCCAGCTACTCACAACGTGAGGCTGCTCCACGCCCGTGGCAGTGCGGCCAGGATAAAGGTAATGTACCCCATCCATTCTCGGACGCGAGCCGATAGCTATTATTAGGTCGTCGGCACCAATTCTCTCAGCCAGCGGGTAATCAATTTTGAGGCCGCGACGTATTTCTACTCCGAGGCGCTCAAGCTCTCGCACCTGCCAGTCTACGAAGTCGCCCAAGATCTCATAGCCGGGTGCTCTGCGAGCATAGGCGAGCTGTCCACCGAGTTCGTGGCGCTCCTCCGCAAGGATTACTCGGTGGCCGCGCTCGGCAGCGATCCGAGCGGCCTCCATTCCCGCAGGACCAGCCCCCGCGACGAGGACCAGCCGGGGGATAGGAGCCTTGCCGAAGCCATCCAGTAGTTCCCGCTCCCGACCAACCGCGGCATTGATCGAACAGCGCATTCGCCCTACTGCCAGGCCGCCGATGCATCCTTCGTTGCAAGCGATGCACGGTCGTACGTTTCGCGACGCCCCACTCCGCGTTTTGCGGGGAAGATCTGGGTCGGCAATTAGCGCGCGTGTCATGCCAACAAGATCTGCTTGTCCGCTCGCCAGTATCTGCTCCACCTGCTCGAGACTACCGAAACGGCCATTCACGATTCGTGGAACGGTTGTCATCCCGAGAGCCAACCGATTCGACTGCATCTGATATCCCGGCGGTTCTAGCATTCCGCCGAGAATTTTGTGTACGGCAGCGTAAGATCCTTCAGAAAAATTGACAAAATCGGCCACACCCGTGGTCTGAAGGGCATCGACGATGGCAACTAAATCGTTACCGCTTAGGCCACCAGAAAAACCTTGCGCACTCAGCCGAATACCGATGGGGAAACCCGGTGCGACGGCAGCCCGAATCGCAGCCATTACCTGCAGCGTGAAGCGCAGCCGATTCGTGAAAGAGCCTCCGTAGGCGTCGGTCCGCGTGTTGCTTAACGGAGAGAGAAACTGCTGAAATAAGTACCCATGGGCACCGTGCACCTCAACGCCATCGAGTCCACCAACTTGGCAGCGTCGCGCCGCCGCCGCAAACCCCGAAACCAACTCTTCAATCTGACTGACGCTCATCTCGGTCGGGACAATGCCGATCGCCGGCGAAGGAATTGGTGAGCAGGACCAGGGCGGGGTACCGTCAGGGTTTGGGTAACATGAGCCGCAATGCCAAAGCTGCTGAAATACTTTGGTTCCATGGGGCCGGATGGCCCGCATCAGGCACTCATACCCCGGCACGATCGCATCGTCATAGGCGAGCAGAGGCGCTGGACAAGTGGGGTGAATCGACGCGTCACCGAGAATAAGTAGTCCGACGCCGCCGCGAGCATGCGAGACTTCGAAGTCGATTAGCTCCTGCGTCAGATAGGGCCCACCGAAGGTCGTCGCGGCAGCAGATCGCACGAGACGATTGGGTAGCTCGGCGCCTGCGATCCGCAGAGGGCTGAACACCCGTTCATATGCCATCGTCGTTCAGGCTTAGCGCTTGTCGAAAGTGATATTAAGGTGATGCAAACCGCGCAGAAATGAACTCGGCGTGTGCTTGAAGTCGTTTTTGTTCGGCGCTGCCCGGATGTTCCGAAGGCGACGCAGCAGAACCCCAAAAGCCACCGTAAGCTCACGACGCGCAAGTTGCGCACCGAGACAACTGTGGATGCCTCCCCCGAACGCGAAGTGAAGCCCAAGATTCTTGCGATCGATGTCCAGGGCAGCGGAATTGGCAAAGCGACCCTCGTCGCGATTCGCTGCGGCCACTCTGAAGTTGACGACGCCACCTTTGGGAATTGGCGTGCCCGCCAGGACGGTGTCCTCGGTCACAATTCTGATCTCTCCCTGCACCGGCGACTCAAGGCGGAGCGCTTCTTCTATAAAAGACTTTATACGTTTGTCATCACCAGAGATTCGGTCAACAAGTGCGGGATGCTCAATGAGCAGGTACATCGAATTCGAAAGTGCGTTACTCGTTGTATGATTACCAGCAACTAAGAGCAAGTTTGCAAAGGCGATCATTTCCTCCATCGTGAGTTCTCGCTCGCCGTTATAACGCGCGCGCGTTAGGTCCGTCAGAATGTCGTTCGCCGGGACTCGTTGGCGTTCTTTGATTCGAGCGGCCAAATAGTGCTGCATTTCGATGACTAGGTCAGTGCATTCCAACTCGCGTTCGCGAGATATCATCATTCCGTAGATCTCAATCGCCGCGTCGGACCATTTCTCGAACAACCCATGGTCGGCATGGGGGACGCCCAGCAGGTCGGCCATGATCGTAAGTGGAAAGGGGCGTGCAAACTGGGCCACAAACTCGCAAGACCCGTTGTCAATAAAACCGTCGACGATCTTTTCGGCCACGTCCGTCATATGCGGCACGAGACTGGCAATCCGGTGCGCCGAGAATGACTCACTGACCAGGGCTCGAAAGCGCGTGTGTTCGGGTGGATCGGAATCCAGAGTGCTAAGAGGAAACCATCCTTTGGTTTCGAACAAGTGCATTACTTCCTTCTCGCCTCCGGTCGAATGAACTTCGAGCCGATTGATGGCACTTGAATAGACGCGCGGGTTACGCAGCAGCTCAAGAATGTCGGCATAGCGGCTAACGACGTAGAACCCGGTGCGTGCGTCGCGGTGCACAGGCTGATCAGGACGCAACAACAAGGAGTAGAACGGGTACGGACATTCCATCGTCTCTGGATCCCGCAAGCTGTACTCTGAGAGAGCTTTAGTCACCTACCTCTCCTTCGTGGTTGCTGCTATGGACGTATAGGCCCAAAGTTGTAGCTAAAGTCAATCCCAAATGTCCTCGGCATTGAAGTAGCGATACGATTGTATGAGGGTATATTTGCCGACAGGGACGTGGCGTTGGACAACGAGACATCCCTGTTTGTGAGGTTGTTGACGTAGAAATACGTCGCTAACCGGTCCCCCCGAAGTCCCACGCGCAGCTTAGCTAGGAAATACGACGGAATGGGGCCGAGGTAGTCGTCCCGCGGGCCGACGTAGTCCCCGCTCAATTGAGAATCGAGTGAAAAATGTGCGCTGATAGGGATTGTGTATTGCAGCCTGCCGCTGATGGTCGCCTTTGGTACGTTCTGCAACTGTTCGCCCTCTACCCCTCCGGTCGAGGGTGTGTTTTCCACGAGCGCCGCGTGCGTGTATCCACCGCTGAGCGCGACAGTTAACTCTGGAGTCGCGCGGGCGGCGATTTCGAGTTCGCCGCCGTAAACGGCTGCATTGCCGCTGTTGGCGGTGAATACGTATCCGCAACTCAATGGCACCTGCTGCTGTACTCCCTGCCAACTGTCGTAGTAAGCGGCCGCGTTGATCGTGACGGTGCGATTGAAAAGCTGCCATTTGCTGCCGATTTCGTAGTTCCACAGAACATCTGGCTGGTATTGACTGGGTGCACTCGTTAGCCCCAGCGCCGCCAATGCCGGGGCGCAGGAATCTGGGCCCGAAGTAGGTATGAAAAAGTTGCCCGCACCCGGTCGGAAGCCCTTGCCCACCGTGGCATAGTAGAACGCGTTGTCGTTCGCCGTATAAGAAAGAGTGAGCTTTGGGTTCCAGCCGCTATCGGCTGCACCCGTGTTATTGACCACGGGTGTGGGCCCCCCGTCCAAGGCCCCATATTGCGTCGTCATAATGGAGTTCGTGTATTTGTACCATCGTACGCCCGTAGTCACACTCAGCTGTGGCGTGATTTGGTACGTGCCTTCACCGAAGAAAGC
Organism: uncultured Pseudomonadota bacterium; assembly: GCA_963850955.1. Classification (GTDB taxonomy): domain Bacteria; phylum Pseudomonadota; class Gammaproteobacteria; order Steroidobacterales; family Steroidobacteraceae; genus 13-2-20CM-66-19. The sequence goes on along the minus strand of CAWKMW010000002.1, from coordinate 657,273 downwards.
GTGTTGGTCGATGCGAGTAGGTTGATAAAACCAAACAAGGAGACCAGTGCCAAGAACCGGCACATATCCCGGTCCCGTCCAATTGTCGTACTCGCTTGAGTCAAGCTTACTAAAGAACGCCCCGATCAGGCCTGTCAGCGGTCCCGACCCTGTCGTCGCCACACGAAATTCCTCGCTAAATTGATCACTCTTGTCTTCTTCATAGATACTGCTAGAGCCGAAAGTCGGTGTCTGAAGGAGGTCCTGAACAACCTCTGACGAATCTTGGGTCATCGCCAGGGTTCGATACCACCTAGCCGTTGCAGAAGTGAACTCAAACTGCCCAAGCTGAAATTTCACCAGCAGGCTAAATAAGTTGATCTGATCGCTTGTCGGTTCGGGGATGTCGAAGGGCTCGTAGTGCGCGGCCGTTCCCGGCACGCTGTCAAAGGTGAAAAAACCGCCGGTTGTTTCCTTCTGACTCAACGCGGTTGCGTCGATCGAAAGGTTATCGATTGGCTTGTAGAGAATCGAGACGCGACCAAGGGTAGCTGAGAGGTCGTTCACGTCTTGGTGATTGGCGGTTACGTTGCCGCCTATCACATTGCCGCGTGTGCAGCCGTAAAAGCCTGGACATGACGGGTTGGTTTCAAGCGGGAATGGGTCCACAACAGTGCGACTTAGCCAACCGCTATCGTAAGAATAGGTACCAACCAACCGGACCGCTAGGGTGTCCTGAATCAGAGGAATGTTAAGAGCTAAATTTGCGGCGCCATTCCAACCGCCGTCTTGCGTCTTTGAACCGCTCTCCAGTGTCGTGGCTGAGAACTGGGTTAGGTCGGGAGGATTCGTAATCAAGCGAACCGTTCCGCCCATCGAGCCGGCGCCGTACAACGTAGGCTGAGGACCTCGAAGAACCTCCACTCTTTGTAGATCGTACATGTCCGGATCGATAACCACCTTGCCGGCTTGGGACGCTGCTGGTGCGGTCAAGGGCGTCTCGTCAAGGTAGAACCCGACGGTCGGCGAATTGCCACCGGTTGGAGCTATGCCGCGGATTATGAGTTCGTTCTGGCCGGGTCCGAAGCTACGAAACGTGACACCGGGTGTCTGCTGGAGGACGGAGTTTAGATCTGTGATCCCCTCTCGTTCGAGCGTCTCACCCGTAATAGCGGTGATACTGATAGGCGTTTGTTCGAGATCCTCGGTCCGCTTCTGAGCAGTCACGACAATTTCCTCGAGCGCGCCTTGACTCGTCTTAGCCGTACCGGTCTGTCCGGCACCCTGACTGGAATCAACGTCCGAGGAATCCGCTATTGCAATCCTGCAGGTCGCAGTGCAGACCGAGAACAAAAACAGTGTCAACCATTTCCGGCGCACCACATTCCACCCCCGTGTCATTCCGATCTTTGTGGCGCGTATCCACAGCTCGCCTGAAGATTCAAGGGTCGCCCGGAGGGCCTCTCGCAGCGCCTCCGCAGTACTGTCTGCTCAGTTTCCAACCTCAAACCGACGATCGGCCATGATGCTGCGGAAGCGAATGCGCCTATGCGAGAGTAGAAACAAGTCGTCTGCAATGTGCAACAGGGATTGAGCAGTGAGCGCGTTTTTATGCGGCACTCAACATGCAAGTCGTCTTGTCTTGGAATGCAATGATCCCACGCGCGCGCTCGTACCCGAGATTGCCGAGACGCGTGATGTCATTGCACTCTGCTGCCAATTGGCCGAAATCTCACTGGCTCGAACCGATTCATTTTCCCACTGTCTCGGTGATGCGGTTCGTCGAATGCAAATGAATTGAACCGATGCACTTAGGCGAGAAGCAATGTGCGCTACTGGACAACTTGAGTTGCGGTCGTGGTGCTAACAATTACGGCGCGGACTTCTAAAATCTACGTGGATCACCGAGGGATCTGCGCGTTGACAGCGTTATGGGCCATCGGTGCCATCATCCTTCCGGAGTGAATCGGAATATTCGCGGAGGTGGTCCGTATCAGGTTTCCCGCGTACGCCACGCATCAGCGTGGCGCATTTACCCCACTTGAGCTGAGATATGATCTGCGTGGCGTGTCGGACGTGTCAGCGCCCGCCGATTGATACTTGGCTCGGAATACGCGTCAGGGTGGGAGATCTTCAGGTTGATGTAATGCCACGCTCGGGCAACTGCTTTGAAAATGCACTCCGATTCAGCGAGGCCTTAACGGATGCGTTCGGATGACAGCGGCTTGATCGGGGGGCGGTCCGGACCCGACATAGAACGTACCCTGCGCGCAATCGTAGGCGGCAGCGGCGTGCTCGTGGGAAGCGGCGTCGACCAACGTTCCTGCGACCCGCTGCGTCAGCGGCCGATCCTGGCCCCACTCATCGTACGCCCGGCGAATACCTCGGAGTTGGCCGACGTTGTATCCGCTTGCGCAGAGAGACGTCAGACCATGGTGGTGCTGGGTGGTTTGACCGGGGTAGCGGGCGGTGCATATTCAACTGAGAACGATATTGCAATCTCGCTCGAGCGAATGGCTCGGATCGAGGAGATCGACACCGCCGGGCAGACTGCAACCGTGCAGGGCGGTGTTCCCCTTGCAGCACTACAAACCGCCGCCGCCGAAGACCGCCTCATGTATCCCATAGACTTAAGTTCCCAAGGATCCGCTACGGTTGGCGGGACGATTGCTACCAATGCTGGCGGTAATCGGGTGGTTCGATGGGGTATGACGCGTCGCCATGTCCTTGGCCTCGAGGTTGTAGGCGCGAATGGCAGCGTGCTACAGATGTTGAATCGACTAGTGAAGAACAACACCGGGTACGACATCAAACAGCTTTTTATAGGATCAGAGGGTACGCTCGGCATTATCTCAAAGGCTGTGTTGCAGCTCGTCGCTCTGCCGACCAGTCAGTCAGTAATGCTTCTCGCGCTCGAGAGCTTCGAGAAGGTTTCAACGCTTCTCAGTCACGCACGTAGGTTGTCGAGTCTGAGCGCATTCGAAGTAATGTGGAGAGATTACTACGAAATGATGGCCTCGAGCGGGACTGGACGCGACCCACTGCCGATTGGATACGAGTTTTATGTTCTTGTGGAGACGCTTGGCTATAACGATGCGCGCGATCGTTCCGCTGCCGAGGAGTTTTTGCAGCAGGTTTGGAATATCGGTCTCGTTGCAGACGCGAGCATCGCGTCATCGACTCGCCAAGGCCAGGAACTTTGGCGGGTGAGAGAAGGGTCAGAGGTTCTGATCGCAAACATGAGTCCCTTCGTTTCGTTTGATATTAGTATCGACCTTCGACACGTAGACCTTTGCGTAAAGCAAATCAAGGCTGCCCTAGCCGGAAAGTTTGAGGGCTGCAGTGTCGTTACGTTCGGCCATCTCGGAGACAACAATATCCACATGGGAGTTCATGCTGGACCCAAGACGCTAGAGGTTGAATCCTCTATCGAGGAGACGGTATTTAGTGAGCTTGCGGAATTCGGCGGGTCGATTTCCGCAGAGCACGGTATTGGCGTACTCAAACGCGAGTTTCTACATCTGTGCAAGTCCCCAAAGGAGATTGCTGTTATGCGGCAATTGAAAGCTTCCTTTGATCCTGACGGACTGCTCAATCCGGCAGTATTGTTCCCCCGTTCGTCAGCGTGATGCAGCAAGATTGCGTGGCAACAGCAGTGAATTCATCAACGGGTACTCAGCAGCAATTCGCATTCGACGCTGCAAGGCGCCTTTTCGAAGCGCAGTTTTCCGAGCGTGTTCTGCTTTCGGCCGAAAATAACGTTTGGCCGGCCAATCAATGGGAGGCGTTGGAAGAGTTCGGCATTACGCGCGCGCTGTTAGGCGAAGACGCTCAGGGTATCGGGTTAACCAAGCTTGAGGCACTTGGCCTTGTGCGCCTCGCAGGGATGTTTGCCATACCATTGCCAGTGTCCGAGACGATGCTTGCAAATTGGATTATCGGACAAGCGGGGCTTACGGTAGCGGACGGGGCGGCAACGGTTGCGCCGGTGAGTCACGGCGACGTTCTCAGCTTGAGTCGTTCAGGTAGTGGGTGGAAATTGAGGGGAATCGCGCATCGTGTACCGTGGGGTGCCGAAGTGGCGCTTGCTGCGGTTGCGAAATCAGATCGCTGGCATGTCGTGCGACTCGCTCCTCGGTCGGTCCGCGCAGAGCGCGGTGCAAGTATCGCGGGCGAGTCGCGCGATACGCTCGTATTTGATCTGGATGTGCCGCACGAGGCGATTGGCGATTTGCCCTCAACTTGGAACGATCTCTCTCTTTTGCTTGCGGGTGCGGCGCTTCGGACCGTAGCGATCGCAGGAGCATTACAACGTGTGCTTGAAGTAACGGTAGCCTACGCGAATGAGCGTATACAATTTGGCCGTCCGATTGGCAAGTTTCAGGCTGTTCAGCAGAACATCGCGCGGCTTGCCGGCGAAGCGGCGGCTGCGAATGCGGCTTCGGACCTTGCTATCGAGGCGTTCGCCGAGCCTTCGCCTACGGCACGTATTCCAATCGCCAAGATAAGGGCAGGTGAGTCTGCGAGCACCGGTGCCGCGATTGCACACCAGGTCCACGGGGCAATCGGCTTTACCAAGGAGTGCCATCTCAATTTCCTTACGCGACGCCTTTGGTCGTGGCGAGATGAGTTCGAGGGCGAGGCATTTTGGAGCGCATACGTCGGGCGAATGGCGGCAGCGACGGGCGCGGATGCACTTTGGCCTATGATTGTTGGGCTGTAGGTGGATCGGATGATCGACCCTGTTGTATTTCCGCTGCCGTCTGAACCGGCCGGAAGTGAAGCTTTGCGTGAGGAGGTGCGATCGTTTCTTGCGCAAGAGTTGAAGGGGTATCCCGCGCTGCGACGCGCGGAGTCATGGAATGGCTTTGATTCCGCGTTTAGCCGGAAGATGGGAGCCCGCGGTTGGATTGGGATGACGTGGCCTGAGAAGTACGGGGGCGGAGAGCGCAGCGCGTTGGAGCGTTATGTAGTGATTGAGGAGATGCTCGCCGCTGGCGCGCCTGTAGCGGCCCATTGGATTGCGGACCGCCAAACCGGACCACTTCTCCTGAAGTTCGGTTCAGAAGAGCAGAAGTCTACGATCCTCCCACGCATCGCTTCCGGGGAATGTTTCGTTTGTATCGGGATGAGCGAACCTGATTCCGGGTCTGACTTGGCAGCGGTGCGCACGCGTGCCACTCCGGTCACCGGCGGGTTTAATGTGAATGGCACCAAGGTATGGACCACAATCGCCCACCAGGCTCACCTTATGGTGCTATTTTGCCGCACAAGCGGATCGGCAGGCGATCGTCAGTCAGGTACCAGCCAGTTCCTCGTTGATTTAAAGAGCCCGGGAATCGGCATACGTCCAATTGTTGACCTCGTCGGCTGCCAGCACTTTAACGAAGTCTCTTTCGAAGACGTATTCGTTCCGGAACGAGCGTTGATCGGTCGGAAGGGAGACGGGTGGCATCAAGTAACTAGTGAACTGGTATTCGAGAGAAGTGGTCCGGAACGATTTCTCTCTTCCTTTACTCTGCTCATCGAACTCATCCGTGCCCTTGGTCCCAATCCAACGGATTACGCTGCCGTCGCGCTTGGCCGGTTGGTCGCGCACATCACTATTATCCGGCGACTGTCACGCGGCATGGCCGCATTGCTGGAATCAGGTGCGAGTGCGAATCTGTCCACCAACACCGCCATCGTGAAGGATCTCGGGACTTTGATTGAGCAGGAGATTCCAGAAATAGCGCGGAGTCTTATTGCGGTCGCGCCAGCGGATTCATCAACTCAGGAATTCCTTAAGGTATTGGCGTATACCGTAATGAACGCACCGGCGTTTTCTTTGCGCGGGGGGACACGGGAGATTCTTCGAGGCATCATCGCGCGCGGACTTGGATTGCGCTAGCCGTGCGGAACCACTAGGGGGCTTTGCGATATGGATACTGTGACCCAGCCGCCGCTGCCTTACAAGACATTCACTCTTTCGGTCATAGACGGTGTTGCGCGGCTGCAGTTCAATCGTCCTGAATTGCACAATCGTTTCGACGAGCCGCAGCACACCGAATTTGCCAGCGTGCTACGCGAGATGTACGGGCGTCAGGACATGAGGTTACTGATTCTTTCGTCAACTGGAAAATCCTTTTCGGCCGGCGGGGACATGGAGATGATCTTGCGCGCTAATCAATCCAAGGAATTGCGCGATCGGCTGCGCAATGAGGCGGCCATCATCTTCGATACCTTAGCCGCGGCCCCGTTCATCGTAATAGCTGCAGTGCAGGGAGCCGCGATTGGACTCGGCGCAACGATAGTGACGCTGTCGGACATCGTTGTGGCGTGGCGTGATGCGAAAATTGCGGATCCACACGTGCAGCTCGGATTGGTAGCTGGCGATGGGGGCGTGATTGGATGGTCACAGTCGATCGGCGTGATGCGCGCAAAACGATATTTGCTCACTGGGGAGCGAGTTTCTGCTTTGAGGGCTTACGAGATGGGAATGGTTACGGACCTGGTTGATAACCCAGACGAGGTGATTGTCGTCGCGGAAAAGATAGCATCGAGCATCCTGGCGCTACCGCGCGGTGGGGTCGAAGGTACGAAGCGCGCGTTCGCGCGATTGACGAACGAGCTGGCCGGACCGGTATTCGAGCTGTCCCTCGCTTACGAGATGGATACCTTTGCCGGAAAGGATGTGCGTGACGTTGTCGCGTCGTCTTTAAAGAAGTGAGGACCATGGGGTCGTAGTTAGGGACGCCATTCATTTAGGTCGAGATAGGATGGTCTTCGCTGAGCCACCGGAGCGGTTTGATGTGAGACAGTCGCTTAGCCAAGCGTTAACCGACCATTGAACATCAGGAATTGGCGACGTAACGATTTACGCGTGCCAAATGGTAGCTGTGAAAGAGAGGGGCCAAGTGCGTGTTGGAATTTGTTGCAGCGGCATCGGGCCCACTTCGGACGCAGCCTTCGTCACAGTGTCGGCACAGGCCGCGGAGGAAGAAGGGTTCTCGACAATCTGGGTAGGCGAGCATGTCGTACTGTTCGATCGATACCCGGAGTCTCGCTATCCTTATGGAGGCATGTTTGGCTCCGATGTTCCCGTTCCAGATCCGACGACGCCGATCACTGATCCGGTCGTGACACTTACCTGGATAGCCGCCGTGACGCGCCACATTGAGGTAGGCTCTGGAATAATAATTCTGCCGCAGCGTCAACCTCTTGTACTGGCAAAAGCACTATCCACGTTGGATGCCTTGTCGGGCGGCCGCCTTGTGTTCGGGGCAGGCGTGGGATGGTGCAAGGAGGAGTACGATGCGGTCGGAGCGCCATGGGTTGGCCGCGGCGAACGCATGGATGAATACCTTCAGGCGATCCGCGTACTGTGGCGCGATAAGCGTTCGACGTTCCGTGGCAATACGACAGAATTTCGGGACGCCTATCTCTACCCAAAACCGGCGCGTGACATTCCCGTGATGATTGGCGGCGAGAGCGATTTTGCACTCAAACGTGCTGCGCGGTATGGCGACGGATGGTTTGCGTTCAAGCTTAGCGTTGAGGATGCGCCCCAGAAGGTGAAGCGCCTTCACGAGCTGGCGCGAGAGCAGGGCAGAGATCCAGCTGACCTGCGCGTGGTCGTAGCAATCTTTTCCCACACGAAGCCGGACGATCTCAGGCGCTATCGGGACGCCGGTGTCACTGAGTTCAATTTAGTGACTGCCGGCGCGTTGCCGCTGGACGAGTCGGGACTGCGTGCTGGGATCGGGAGCCTCAGAAAACGGTTCGTCGATATCGCCGCAGCGTTGTAATTTTCCCACTTACGCAGCGCGCGATCTGACAAAATCCGACCTGATTCATAGCCCAGGTTCAGAGCGGCTGATTTTTGTGGACATTTTCTGGGCGGCCACCGACGCTCCCTGAGTGCATTACGCGGTAGATTGCAGTTTTGGACAAATGAAGTTCGAACTCGAGCAAAATCCACTGCTTATAAAGTCAAAATCTGCCCTATACTGACAAAGGGCGTGATCAATCTCATTCCATTCCCGGAGAGCTGAATGGCTCGGCTGGCATATGCTCTAGGGGAGGGCGAGCACGAAGCGCAGGTTCGCTCCTATACACAAGTCATTGCGCATGAATTCTTCAAAGGTGACTTTTTTACATCATCGGGCGTATGGGATCTGCGCCTCGAGAAGGGATTGGCGTTCCCGCTGCCGATCCTCTCGCTCAAATCCTGCATGCCTTGTGGATTGCGCCGAAGCATTGACGATATTAGATCGGATCGTGTCGATATCTACGTGGTTTGGTACATCGTTAAGGGTCGGCTTAAATCAACATATTCCGCTGGCACGGCCATCGCCAACGAGGGGCGGATTACGGTCACCCATTCGAGCGACCCATTCTACGTCGAGGCGCTTCTGAATGAGGACGGTCGGCACCATTCATTGATGGCTCTCGTCCCCGCACATGTCTTTCGCTCAAAGGTTTCGGATTGTAAGGACGCTATGGGGGCGCCGCTCACAGGACAACCCGCCGATAGCCGCCTGGTGAAGGAGCTCCTGGAGCTTCTCTATGACGAGGGAGAGTCGCTCGACCGAAACGCCGCCGTTGCTCTTACTGATCAAGTAATAAATGCGCTAGGGCGAATTGTTCGCTGCGAGAATGGCGGCCTTCGCCGCAAACGGCAGACCATTCGAGACGCACGCCTGAAAGAGATCGAGTCGTGCTTAGAACTCCATCTTTCTGACCATGGCCTTTCTTCCGTCGAGGTTGCGGAAAAGTGCGGTATATCGCCTCGCTATCTTTGCTACCTCCTGAAAGAATCTGGTACGGCGTTCTCGGATTTACTTTGGGATAAGCGGCTCGAAAAATCTAGAGAACTGCTGCGCTTGCCAGAGATGCGACACTACAACATTACAGAAATCGCTCACATGGCGGGATACAAGAGCAGTGCTCACTTTAGTCGTTCCTTTAGGGATCGGTTCGGGTGTCCCCCCCGGGAATATCGCCGCATCGGCGCAGATTCGCCGACTGATCCGAACATATAAGGCGTTTGAGAGACGCCGCCAGCGTGAACGCACCGGGTTCTGTGCATCCGGTAGCGACATTCCGTTTGCCGGAGTACCGGATCCGGTTGACGTTGATACTACTAATGCTCTCTTACGTCTGCAGCTTCGCCGACCGCACCATGTTGTCGGTTCTGCAAGACCCGATGCGTCGGGAGCTTCGTTTGGACGATTTGCAGCTTGGCGTCCTCGGAGGACCTGCGTTTGCAATATTCTATGCCGCCTTTGGACTCCCGTTAGCCCGCCTTGCCGAACGGTATCATCGGCCGCTGATTCTCACGGTCTGCCTCGTCGTCTGGTCCGCTATGACCTCCCTGTGCGGAATCGCGCAGGGGTATGTGCCACTTCTTGCTTATCGTATGGGGGTCGGTATTGGTGAAGCCGGTGGTAATCCGACGTCGCACTCGCTGATAACGGACTATTTCGGCCCCGCCAGGCGCGCTTCCGCACTCGCCTTCTACTCCCTTGGAGCGCCCGCCGGGGCTTTCTTGGGCGCCCTCGGGTCGGGAATCATCGCTAATGTTTGGGGCTGGCGGAAGGCGTTTCTACTATTGGGCCTACCGGGGGTTGTTGTTGCGATGATGATTCTTGCTTTCGTATCGGAAACTCCACGCGGTTGGAGCGATGGGCTGGCAAATCATCGTGATAGTCCTCCGGCTCCCCTGATCGCGGTGGCAGCACAGCTCTTTTCCCGAGCGGACTTCAGGTTTCTTGTGGCCGGTTCGGCTCTTACTGTCTTCGGCGGATACGCTGTCAATTTATTTCTCGCCTCGTTTCTCGTTCGTCGCTTTGGACTTTCGCTCCCAGAGGTAGGCGCATTCTCGGGCCTTATCCTCGGTGGCGCTGCAGGTCTCGGCACCCTGGCCGGCGGATTTCTCGTTGATTACTTTGCCCGGCACGACGCACGTAACTACATGCGAATCCCTGCCTGGTGCGTCGCAATTGCCGGTCCTTTGTACGCGGCAGCTTTCTTGAGCCACTCCCCCAGAGTCGCATTCATTCTGATGGCGCCGGCAACGGCGGCTATCTACGTCTATTTTGCACCAGCCTTCGCGTTGACGCACGCCATGGTCCAGCCGCGTATGCGCGCGACCGCCGCGGCACTCTTGTTCCTGATGATCAACCTTGTTGGTCTGGGACTTGGCCCGCCTTTGATTGGTCTCATCAGCGACCATATAAGCAATAAGATCTTGCTTGACCAGCTTGGTAATTCGTATGTAGGGAGTTGTACAGGTGCCATTTCCAGCAATGCGCTGACCCGCATTTGCGCAGAGGCCTCGGGCCAGGGAATCCGCTGGGCGCTTGCCGCGGTTAGTATCGTTTTTGTGATAGCCGGGATTCAGTTTTGGATTGCAGGGATGCGCTTACAGACTGATTTATCCTCTCGGGTCGGGACCGCTGCGACATGATGCCTGCCCATCCTCCCCGTCGGACTAACTACAGGTTCGATCAGCTCAAGACGACGATAGGGGCGAGCGATCGCGACACCGTGTTCCGCTGCTTTTCCTTTGAAACGCCCATCAGGCGATGACGCTGTCTGCCAGGGCCCTCCAAGCCTCTGCATCGACAAGGTGTCCAAATGTGACGTCACCTTTCAATGTGGTACGGTAGGCGAGACGCCGGTATTGGGCCTTCGTACCGCTCTCCGCATGCATTGCGCGCCAGTTGTCCCACACGACAAGATCACCTCGCTCGTACTGGTGCCAATATGCGAACCGCAGTTGAGTCGAATGCGCGATGAGTTCCGAGAGGAGGACGCGACCCTCGTCATTTGGCAGTTCAACGATCCCTGCCGACCACTGCGAGGAGACGTTCAATACTCGTTGGCCGGTTATGGGATGAACGTAAACAAGCGGCCAGGCGAGGTCGGGGAAGAAATGCTCTTGCAGCATGCTCGCTCCCTGGTCGGTTTTGATCGACGGATTCTTCGCGTTCTGCGCTTGAGAGTGCTTCCAACTCTGAATCACGCTCAAGCCTTCAATTCGCTTCTTGAGCGAGTTCGGAAGAGCCTCATACGTCTTTTGACGATCGATAAACCCGGTGCGGCCTCCCTCCTGGGGTATTTCTACGCAACACTGGAGCGCGCCGCGGTTGGGTGTCGCGACATATGCTAAGTCGGTGTGCCAGTCAACCTTGCCGAGTACTTCCTCGTCAGTTTCAGGAATGACGTCGCTGCGGGTCCCGCGGGTGCTCAAGATCATTATTTCAGGAACGTCTGGGTCCCGAGCGTTCGTCAGCGGCTGAATTTCAGGTTTCCCGAAGATGTACGTCGCTGAAACCATCTGCCGTTTGGTGAGGTTCTGGTCGCGAAATACGACCAGCCCCTTGTCATCGAACACGCGGATCAGCGCGTCCTTGAGGCGAGCGTCGACGGGCTGCGTGAGGTCAACATCCGTGACTTCGACGCCGATGACCTCTGAGAGGATTGCGGTGGCCAGGACTTCGCCCCTTTAGCGTTAATGGCCATATTATTACTCCGGTGGTCGGATCACGTGTTTGTGGTCCACTGACTACCCGAGGCGACCAGAGGTCTAGCGCAGAAGGGCGCCTGTAGCAAGAGATTGGGAGCTGATTGCACTTTCAGACCAAGCTCACTGCGTTCGGGGACGATCCGAACGCAAGCGCGAACTTAGTTCGCCGCCGGCCGGGGAACGAGAGGCGAAAATCGCGGGTAGAGGATGCGAGCTTATGGATAGGCCTAATTCTCGACAGACGACGCACGTTTTGGATCGTTCTAGACTTCTATGTTCTGTGCATCTTTTTGTCCAGGACGCTCGAGGTTTTTCGGTCCCAGGTCGTCGGAGTGACGCCCTGAGTTCTTAGAAGGTACTTTTGCACACGTCCGGTGGCTGTCTTCGGCAGTTCTGACCTAAACTCAATGTAACGTGGCACCGCGAAGCGCGGCAAGCGATCGATCGACCATTCACAGAGAACGTCTGCCTCAAGGCAGGTGTTCGATCTAAGGACCAAAGTCACTTTTACCTCATCCTCGGCAAGCTCCGAGCGCACGGAGTGGACTGCCACTTCGGCAACTGCTGGGTGTGCCGCGAATGTTGCCTCGACCTCGAAGCTTGAGATGTTTTCGCCTCCACGCCGGAGATAGTCCTTCTTGCGATCCAGGAAATAGAAGTAGTCGCTTTCGTCAAATCTGCCCACGTCACCTGTGTGGAACCATAGATCGCGCGATACGGCCACTGTCGCCTCCGGCCGGCCCCAGTAGCCTTGGAACATGATGTTGGGCCTGCGCGGTCGGACGATAATTTCACCCGCTACGTTCGGAGGGCACTCGTTTCCGACATCGTCAATGATCCGGACGTCGAAATCATCATAGCGGCGGCCCGATGCATTGTCCGGAATGTCAGGCGATTCGACGCGGCAAAGCGTGACGAAACACGCTTCTGTGAGGCCATAGCCAGCGGGAGCGGCGTGCTTCACGCCAAATCGCTCCTTCCACTTTGTGCGCAGGACTGCTCCCAAGGGGCCGCCATAAAGCGTGCGAATCTGACCGAAGCAGCGCCTTGATCCTTCGCAATCAGCAGCCCCAGGTACGAGCGAGAGCATGATGCTCAGCATGAACACGACGGTTGCCCCGCTTCTTTCAATCTCCTGCCAAAACCCAGAAAGCGAAAAGTGCGGAGAAATTGACGCGGTTGCGCCTCTCATCAAGGTTCCGAGTACCACGCCGAACGCGGCGGCGGCGTGGAATAGGGGACAAGGTGTCCACTGAATGTCTTCGTGTCTAAGATCTAGCGCCCAGGCGTCGCGGGCCCCGAAATTGCACGCGTAGCCGTGACTTATCATGCAGCCCTTGGAAGGCCCCGTGGTACCAGAGGTGTACATTAGGATTGCGAGGTCTGTAGGTTTTGGCTCACAGTCAATCGGACCGCTGTTCTCCGACGCAGTTGCCTCTAGAGATTGCACAGCCAACCGTCCGGTGTTGGCCGGCAGGGATCCCCGGCAGATCAGAGTCCGCAGCTGCGGCAGTTCGTTGGCGATCGCGATGATCCGCTCGGAATACGCAGCATCAGTAACGAACATCGAGGCTCCGGCGTCAGTCACTTGGTGGCGGAGATATTCGCCCCTCAGTTCCGTGTTAAGGGGGACGCTTACAGCACCGAGTCGATTGACCGCGAACCAGACAAGGACCGCTTCGATCACGTTGGGCATCATCAAGCAGACTCGATCGCCTTCTGAAACGCCGAGCTTCGACAGTCCGTGCGCGAGTCGGGCCGATGCATGATCCACGTCGGCGTATGTGAATCTCTGGCCTGAGAAATCCAGGAATGTCTTGTTGGGCCATTTCTTGCACGCATCACGCAAAGCGCTGGGAATTGTTGCCGCCTTTTCGTCCGACCACGGAATGACCATCTCCTATCCCCTCGCAGTGCGTTCTTAAGACGTCCCGCCGTCGGATGCGCGGAATGATCAAATGACTCCGCGGGCCGCCAAGGAATTGATCCGTTCGTCAGGGATTCCCCATTGGCTCAAAACCAGGCGGGTGTGCGATCCGATTTCTGGTGGCGCACCCTGAATTTTGGTCGGAGTGACCGAAAACCGAGGCACTGGTGCCGGCTGCGTCATGCCGTCGACCTCGACAAACGTCTCGCGCGCGCGGTTGTGGTGGTGCGCTGGGGCTTCTGCGAACGAAAGCACGGGGGCAAAGCACACATCCGTGCCTTCCATTAACGCACACCACTCGCTTTGAGTTCTCTTCGCGAACGCGTCCGCAAGCAGAGCATGCAACTCGCGCCAATGAACATGATCCATCTGAGCAAAAGGCATTTCCCTGAGTTCTAACTTCTCGAGTAGCAGTTGGTAAAACTCGGGTTCGATTGAGCCGATCGCGACCCAACGGTCATCGGCGCAGCGAAACGCGCCATAGAACGGGGCACCCCCGTCGAGAAGGTTTGCTTGTCGCCGATTGCTCCACCGCCCAGCGGCGTGCATGCCGTAGAAGAGCGTTGCCAGGTACGCAGCCGCATCAGACATGGCGGCATCGACGATCTGACCTTTTCCGGTTTCACGCGCATGCAAATAGGCTGCAATCAGGCCAATCGCAAGTACGAGCGCGCCCCCGTAGTCGCCAACCAGATTGAGCGGAGGAAAGGGATGATCTTTCGGGCCAATGGCATTTAGAACACCGGAAAGCGCGATATAGTTGATGTCGTGGCCGGCCGCGTGAGCGTATGACCCGGTTTGCCCCCAACCCGTTATGCGGCCGTAGACCAGCCGCGGATTGCGGAGAAGCGCGATGTCTGGCCCCAAACCGAGACGTTCCATGACGCCCGGACGATACCCTTCGAATACGATGTTCGCTCTCTCGAAAAGTGTTAGACAGGTTTCTATTCCGTCACGCTTCTTAAGGTCGAGCGCAATCGATTTGCGACCGCGCGAGTCAAATTGAGAACGGGTAGGTCGATTCGCTTCCGTGACACCTTTGCGGTCGACTCGCACAACTTCCGCTCCGAGATCTGACAGCACCATTCCGCAGAAAGGCCCGGGCCCCATGCCTGCGAATTCAATCACTCTCAATCCAACTAGGGGTCCCACAGCCGAATCCCATTAGGGCGATTGCATTGATTTCTGTCCATGGCTCTGCGGGCTATCTCGTAACCTATCGGCCTCGACCTGAATTTCCTTGAATCAATAAGTGTAATCTGGCACTAGCGAGATGTAGAAGACGCGGTGCCGTCCATTTCGATTGTGTCGGCAACTACTTTTGCCCCGCGGCGCACACGCCTTATTCGCTACCGCGTCCGGCTACTCGAATTCGGGGTTCGTCCACCACGGAAAGAAGGCGGGTAGATCTTTGCTAACACGCCCGGGAAATTGCGGGGGGCGCTTCTCGAGAAACGAGGCGATACCCTCCTTGCAATCCGCGGACATCCCTCGTTCCTGCACCGCCCGGCTGTCGATCTTGTGTGCCTCCATCGGATGACTGCTTCCGAGCATTCGCCACATCAGTTGTCGAGTAAGTGCGACGGAAACTGGGGAAGCCTGCTCGATGATTTCACGCGCGATAAAACGGGCAGAACTCATGAGATCCTGCGGCTGGTGTAGCGATCTTACAAGTCCGCGGGCGAGCGCTTCCGTGGCCGGGAAGACGCGACCGCTGTAGCACCATTCAAGTGCTGCGGAAATCCCGACGATTCGTGGCAAGAACCAAGCGGACGCCGCTTCCGGGACGATTCCGCGACGGACAAAGGGATAGCCAAAGCGCGCGGTCGCGGAAGCAACGCGAATATCCATCGCCAAAAGAAAGGTTGCACCAAAACCGACCGCAATTCCATTCACCGCGCCGATCACGGGTTTTAAACTATCAAATACGCGAAGCGTGACCAGTCCGCCCGTATCGCGATAGATGCCGTTCACTATGGGGCGCTCTTGCTCGTCAGATCGACTGGCGTAATCGAAGGTCTGTCCGCTGCCAGCCCCCAAGTCAGCACCGGCGCAAAATGCTGTGTCTCCAGATCCGGTCACGATCACCGCCTTGACGCCGTCATCGGCGTCTGTGCGATCCAAGACTTGGAGAAGATCCTTCATCATGTTCAGCGTGGCGCCATTCATGCGCTGGGGCCGATTCAAGGTGATCGTCGCAATACTATCGCTGACCGAATAGAGCAGCGTTTCATAGTCGGACATATGCTTTTATCCTCGATGGGTTGAGCCCGTCGGGCTTAGCGTCGTCTCGCTGCGCGTATCGCAAAGAAACGACGGAAGCGAGGCGCGTGGGGAGAACCGCAAGCGATACCTCGGAATTGCACAGGGTGTACGGCTCAATCGTACCCGCCATAACCTGCGGCCAAGTGTCAGCACGAAGATTTCAACATTACACCGCTACGGAGCGAAGCGGGGCATGAACTGCGGAATTGTGGTCTCGCCACGCCTTTCAAATGTGACGCAGACTTTCATGCCAACGCGGACTTGTTCAACGGGACAGCCAACAATATTAGTCATGAGCTGAGGGCCCTCGTCTAACTTTATAATTGCAATCGCATACGGCCCTTCCGTCGCGTAGGACTCAAATGGCGCCTGTGTGACAACTGTGCAAGCGATGACTTCGCCACGACCGCTGACAGCTTCCCACGTTGGATCGAGAGTCCAGCATCCCGGACACCACTTTCGGGGATACAGGAATCGCATCGCACATTTGCCGCAGCGCTGGACCCGAAGTTCCCCGGCTGCAGCACCCTCCCAGTACGGGCGGGTCAGTTCGGTGATCCGCGGAACGGGTTTGCCGCTCATGGCTCCCTGCCAACAATCAATGTCGAGTGCTCAGAGAGCATGCCCCCGTACGTGTGGATAAGCCCCCGATCGGCCTTTTCGACTTGGCACCCTTTGGCTTCGCCCATGACTTGACGTATGCCTTCGACGAGCACCGACATGCCTGACGCGTCGCCCGTGTGCCCGAACGAAAGCAGACCGCCACCAGTGTTGGTCGGCAGACTTCCCCCCGGATCAAGGGTCCCTCGCATCACGAGCTGGGGCGCCTCGCCTCGGTCACAAAATCCCACATTTTCAAGCAGCAGCAGCGGGATCGGGCTGAACGCGTCGTACAGTTGAGCAACTGTAATATCCGATGGGGCAAGCTTTGCTTGAGCAAACGCCACACGGGCGGTATCGATCGCTCCGGTGTTGAGAACGTTCCGAGCCTGGCTAACGGAGCTATGCAGGTGCTTTTCTCCGAAGCCCCAAATGTAGGCCGGCTGTTTCGCGATTGACCGCGCCTTTGTGGAGGTCGTCACCAGTACGGCCCCACCGCCCTCGCAGGGGTAGGAACAATCGAGCAAATTGAATGGTGACGCGACCGGTCGCGAGTTCAGCACATCTTCGACCGTGATTTCACCTCTCCTGTACATGATCGCTTGGGGATTGCGAATGGCCCACCGGCGCGCAGAAACGGCGACACGGGCAAGCGCCTCACGCGGGACCGCATACGCGGCGATATACTGTGATGCGATGAGCGCATAGTTGGAAACGATGTAGGCGCCGTAAGGAAACTCGAAATTAGGCTCACTTGCGACCCTAGCCTGGACTTCAGCTCCACCTGTCCCCACTTTCATAAACTTGCCGGCGCCGAGACACAAAATGGTTTGCGCGAGTCCGGAGTTAATAACCGCGGCGGCGCGCTGCACCATGATTGAAAAGCTCGCACCACCTGCATAAAGGGTCTCGGAAATTAGCGGTTGGATGCCCAGAGCTTCTGCGAGTTTCTCATGCGTTGCGATGTCCGCTTCCCCCATCGTCATCCCTGCTGGAGTAGCGAACAACCCATCAATATCTTGTGGTTTTATGCTCCACTGCGACAACGCACCGGCCAAGACATGGTGGTACATGTCCATGGGCGTCAACTCAGGATAGCGCCCAGGATTCATCTCGTACGTAGCAGCGATGGCGATTTTCTCGGCCATCAAGCGTCTTCTCCGTAATCGTCGATCGAGAAGGCTCGACCGCCGCGACCAGCGAAAATTTCAATTGACGTCTAAGAAGGGAGCTACTTACAACAATCGACCACCGTCAACGACAATGGTTTGACCCACAATGTATTTGGCGAGATCGGAGGCCAGAAATAGCGCGGGACCTGCCATGTCCTCGGGCGTTCCCATACGACCGATCGGTATTCTGTTGAGCGCTGCCTCGCGCCTTCCGGGGTCGCGGGTTGTAACAGCGGTTAGCTTTGTGTCGACGAGGCCGGGAGCTATTGAGTTCACTCGTATGCGTTTAGCCCACGCGTCACCGAGCGTTCGAGTTAGGCCCACAACGCCGGCCTTCGAAGCCGAATAGGCGGGATTACCCTTCGTCGCATGAAACCCCGCGATTGAGCCGATGATGACGACGGAGCCGCGCGACTGTTCAAGCATGGTCTCGAATTTTATGCAGCAGGCCATGACACTCGTTAGGTTCACGTTGACGACCTTACGAAAGGTCTCGATCTGGAATTCCCGACGGCCATACTCCACCGCACCCTGCGCCAGAATGAGTGCATTCAGGCTTGAAAATGGCGGTTGATACTCAGCGAGGTTGCTGCTATCGCTCACGTCCAACTGGTGATAATGCAGTCCGTTCAAATCGGAGCCATCAGCAGCGGAGTAATCGTGTGTCCCGGTGCGCGTACCCCAAACATGAACGGTCGCCCCGTGTCTTCGGAATGCCTGCGCGATGCCGTTGCCGATACCGCTCGTACCGCCCACGACTAGGATCGTCTTTCCCGTGTAATCCAGCTCGTTCACGGCATCCTCGATGTGTCTCACGCAGCCAGCTCAAGAATTCTAATTACATCTTCTGCACTTCTTATGCGCCGTGGGTTGGTGGCGATCCAGCCCTGAGTCATGGCGCCTTCGGCGATGCGTGTGAAGGTGTCCTTACCAAGTCCAACTTCGCTCAAGGTGATCGGGAGCCCCAGACCAGCGACCATCCTTCGCACCAGCTCCGGGGCATCCTGACCGTGTTGACCACCAAGCGCCCGCGCAACGCTTTCAAGGCGTTTAGGAATGCAGTCCATATTGAATTGCATCACTGCAGGCAATGTCACGCAGGACGTAAGTCCATGAGGGATATTAAAGATGCTGCCGATGGCGTGGCCGATCGCATGGCTTGCGCCCATAGTCACGCCCGAAATCAGGGGTACAGACGCGTACCAGGCGGCAAATTGGCTTTCCCTCCGACCTTCTACGTCGTCCGGCGCAGTCTTGTTTCTGGCCAAACTGCTTGCCAATTGGCCAATACCCTTTTTTGCGAGAATCTCGCCGAACGGATGACATGTGTGCGAGCACAGCCCCTCCACCGCATGGTCGAGAGCTCGAATCCCGGAAGATAACCAGAGCACTTGGGGCGTATGTTGCGTCAGTGCAGAATCGAAGATCACCGTACGCGGCGTCAATTGAGGATCGACAAGGGCCTGCTTGAGGCCCGTGGTGGGATTGCGTGCACCCGCGAAACAAGTGAATTCGGCCCCCGAAAGTGTCGTGGGAATGGACACGTGAGGTACAGGAGGATTCTTCGTAATCGCCTGCCGGCGACTTACCCCCCTTGACTCTTCTAACAAAGCTTCATCGGTAATATCGTGAGCGAGGCAATACTGGACAACTTTTGTTGCATCGATGACCGAGCCGCCACCCAAGCTCACGAGCATGTCAGCGTTGAGGGCCTTTGCGGCGCTTACAGCGGCGATTACGTCCGGAAGCGGCGAGTGTTGGCCAATGTTGGCAAAGATTTCCATGCTCTTCCGATCAAGCGCGGATCTCAGCGCGTCGCGGAGATCGGAGTTTCGGCTTAGGGTTGCGCTCATTACCAAGAAAACGCGCTTCACCCCGCGTTTTGCAATTTCCTTGGCGAGAGCAGTGTGAGCCTTCTCGTCGATTACTACTCGATCCGGCCAAGCCGGAAAATTGATCGACGACATATGCGTTACTTACGAACCTCCCGTTCTGACTAAGCCAGGGAAGACGGATATCTGTCGGGATCCCCGGCCAGCAGGCGCTTGACGTTGTAAGTCAGGATCTTTTCGTCGTGCTGGTTGAGGACTGATACTTCCGACGCTACCACGGCTCGATTCGCTTTGGACGAAGGACGAATATCGCTGACCTCAACAATTGCCCATATGGTGTCTCCCACGCGGGCCGGCGCATGAGCTTTTAACGAGAGCTCAAGTAACGCAAGTCCGACTCCTTGAATTGCATTCTGGAAGATAAAACCTTCGATCAGGGAATAGGTAAGAGCAGCGGGAACAACGCGGCCGGATATCGCACCTACATGGCTGGTATCGATGAAAATTGATTCCAACATCCCTGTGACAGAAATGAAATTCACGAGATCCGTTTCCGTCAACGTTCGACGAAAGGTCCGATACTTCTGTCCGACCCGTAGATCTTGCCAGTACGCGCCTCGGCCGGCTTGAGAAATATTGTCGTTGCTAGTTGACACTAGGGTGGTCTAAGCGTCTTCGCGGCCGACTATGACGATCGCACTGACATTTTGGCTCGGGGCGCCGCCTAAATTGTGAGACAACGCCATTGTCGGAGCCTTCATGCGCTGTCGTTCACCCGCCCGGCCCAACAGCTGGAGATAGTTCTCGTAAATCATGCGTAGCCCTGAGGCACCAATCGGGTGACCAAAGCACTTCAGGCCACCGTCCATCTGACACGGTAGCTCGCCGTCCGCGTCGAACCGGCCATCAAGCACGTCGCGTACGGCGTTGCCTTCGGAACTGACGCCCAAGTCTTCCATGGTCACGAGTTCAGTGATTGAGAAGCAGTCGTGCACCTCGAGCAGGCTCAGTTCTGCAGCGGGGTCCGAGATGCCAGCTTCCTTATAGGCGGCCTTCGCTGCGATCCGGGTGGTGTGGAAGTAGCTGCCGTCCCAGCCGCTACCTTGCAACTCCCACCCATTTGAAGTTGAAATGGCGATTGCCTTCACAGTGACGAGGTCCTTCTTGCCTAGCGCTCGTGCGATTTCGGGAGTGGTGACGATCGCACAGGCCGCTCCGTCCGAAACGCCGCAGCAATCAAACAATCCGAGCGGCTCGGCAATAGTCGGGGCGGATAAAGCTTGGCTTTCGGTGATGGCCCTGCGCAGATGCGCCTTCGGGTTCTTAGCACCATTGGCATGGCTCTTGACGGACACGTGTGCCATCGCCCGCTTCAGCTCTCTTAAGTCAATGTGGTGCTTAGTACGGTAGCTCGATGCAACCTGAGCGAAGTAGCCAGGTGCAGATCCCACGACTCCCACCATGTCGAACAGCGTGCCCTTTGTCCTGACTGGCAGGCCCCCGTAGCCGGCGTCCTTGAGCTTCTCCAGGCCGAAGGCAAGAGCAATATCAACTGCACCACTTGCGACGGCGTAAACCGCGCCACGAAAGGATTCCGAGCCAGACGCGCAGTAGTTCTCAACTTTTGTAACACCAATATTG
Organism: uncultured Pseudomonadota bacterium; assembly: GCA_963850955.1. Lineage (GTDB taxonomy): Bacteria > Pseudomonadota > Gammaproteobacteria > Steroidobacterales > Steroidobacteraceae > 13-2-20CM-66-19. The sequence continues at coordinate 636,345 of CAWKMW010000002.1, read as the reverse complement.
GGAAGGCGTAGTGCCATCGCCAGAGGGATTCCCGACGGGCCGACACTCATGGTGTCGAATCCGACACCGAGCCAAGCAGCCCCGATTTCTTTCACGTCAATGGCCGCATCGACGAGCGCCTCTCCAAAGGCTTCAAGCATGAGGTCCTCAGCACCATCTGCCCAGCGCTCGCCGAAGCGCGCGCACCCCATGCCAAGAATCGCTACCTTATCTCTTATTCCGCTTGCCATGAGGATCCCTACCCGCCGCCGGCTGCAAGCAGGTCTCCCTGCCGGCGATCAGGGGAGGCCTTCCAAAAATACTTGGTGAATCCACGTCGTTCATCGATGGCTTTGATCCGAAAGACCATTCTGACCCGGAGCCCCGCCTCAATTTGATTCTCATCCAGATTGACGAACTCCGTGACCAGCCGACCACCCTCGTCGAACTCAATCGAACCGTAGTACGCCGGTGGATCGGCGGTGTAAGTAAGATGGTCGGCCGTGAAGCTTATGACTCTGGCTTGGCGTTCGGCCAGGGGGTAGTCTTCCTGCGTTCCGATCGCGCGGGTATCCGGCGAAACACTGATCAAACTGCGCGGAAATTGTACTGTGCCGGTCGTTGTACACCTGCCGCCAATCAGACCAAGCACGGTCTTGCGTTCCCGGTAAAGCGCCGTAAGGACCGGCTTTTGGTCGAGTTCTGCTCGCATTCCACGGTCCAGTTGTAGAAGGCCACAAAAGGTGAGAAAGCGAATGTAGGAATCCTCGACGCGGCGATCACGGAGAGCTCCTCGAATACCTGTGATTGGCCTTGCAGTCTTGATTGCCTCGGTGGTCTCGAGCACGATTGCATCGCAACCCCCGCCGAATCCGACAACCAATATTTTTTCACCGACCGCCGCCTGCTCCAATACGTGTGAGAGCAGGATCATGGGTTGCGCGACCCCTGCGTCGCCTAGGCGATCTGAAAGGACATCGACGACCGCTTCTGGAGGGATTCCCGCAGCCTTAGCAGCGGCGGAGTTGATCCCCTTGATCGGAGCTGGCATCACAAAGTACTTAATATCGCGAGCCGCGATACCGCACTTCTGAAGCGCCTGTGCCACTGTTCTTGGAACGATCTTTCCGTAGCCTTCCTCACGAACCCAGCGCTGTTCCCACTGGTAGTCAAACTTCTCTCCCTCAGCACGGAAGTGGTCAACAAAGTCGAGGGTGGTGCTGTGGCCGCCCAGGAAGCGTGCCGCGACCTTGTCCTGCCCAATGAGTACTGCCGCCGCTGCATGCCCGCAAACCAACTCCGCCTCCGAGCCGGGACGCGCGATGGCCCGCTCAGATGAGACGCATAGAGTATTACCCGCTCCGCCCTCGACGGCATAAAAGGCGTCGAGCAGCGCGGAAGTAGCCGCGCGTTGCGACCCGGTGATATCTTGCGCGGCCACTTCGTCGGGAAGGTTAAGCGCTTCTTTCAAGATTGTAGAGTTTTGCCGATCTGCGTTTGGTAATCTCGTTGAGGCGATGGAAAGGCGAGCGACAATGGAGCGTTCGCGACTACCTAGACAGTCCCGAGCGGCCTCGACTCCCATCGTAATCACATCTTCATCCCAAGAGGCAATCGCCCGTTCGCCTGTTGCAAGCCCTGCTAGCCCAGAATTGAACCAACCGGTAGCTGAGAAGATCGCCTGACGCTGGAGGCGCAAGCGCGGTACGTATCCACCGAACGCGACGATGCCAACCATGTCAGGCTCCGTACTCGACAAGCCCATTTTTGAGAACGATGACGTCGCGTTCAAGCGCTCTAACCTGAATGCGAGCTTCGGTATGATTGTCACGCCAAATCTCGACGCCCAGGGTCTCCCCGGGGTAAACCGGGCTAGAAAGGCGCGCCTCGAACCTCCGAAGTCGCGACGGCTGTCGGGCACATAGTTCCACCACGATCGCAAAGCCGGCGATGCCATAGGTCGCCAAGCCATGCAGTATCGGTTTCTCAAAGCCGGCCTGTGCAGCTACCTCAGGCGAGGCGTGAAGCGGATTGTAATCGCCTGAAAGGCGGTAAATCAGCGCCTGTTCTGGACGCGTGAGTATGCTCACGACGATGTCGGGGGGGCGTTCCGGGGCGGGGCGGGGTATTGTAGTCGGGCCTGGGTTTCCGCCAAAGCCTCCGTTGCCTCGAAGGAACACGCCTTGACGGACGACCGCGATTTCGCGCGCGGTCGCATCATCAAAGAGTCTACGCCTGACGTACATCAAAGCGCCTTTGTCCGCGCCCTTGTCGTAGATCGTCTCAACTGACGTTTCTGAAGAAACCGTTCCTTCGGTAGCAAGAGGCCCTAGCATTTCCAATGACTGTTCAGCGTGCAGAATTCTCTTCCAATCAATCCCGTATTGCGGCTCGGACATCCAAAAACCTGGGTAACCAAGCACAGCGGCCATGGTCGGTAGCGCTTTAAGGTTTTCTTCGAACACGAACTGGAGGTCTGCCGGCGTTTCCGCAGCCCGAAGTCCTAGCCCCAAGCCCAAGGCATAGAGCATGGTGTCGCGCCGAGTGAATGTCTGACTCGCCCTGAGAGGAGCCATCCCCATGAGTCTGTCGTAACTCAGAGCCATCGGTACTAGATCGCGTCCCAAGAGAAAACGTCGGCCGACCGGCGTAATGGCTGGAAGCTCGCTTTGAATGCGGGATACATCTCCTCCGAGAGGCTTTCCACGGTCCAACCGGAAGCTCGGTGCATTGAACGCAGAATTTCTGGTCTGCTCATCAAGAACATCTCATCCTTGCGGACAGAGAAGACTTGCCCCGTGATTGCCCGCGATGCGTCGGCGCACAGGAACGCGACGAGAGGGGCAACCTTTGCAGGGGTCATCGCCTTCACTCGTTCCACTCGGCGACGGCCTTCCTCGGTGTCGGTGGGTATCGTCGCGGTCAGGCGGCTCCACGCAAACGGCATGACGCAGTTCGACCGAACACCAAAGCGCTGCATGTCCAGAGCGATCGAGTTCGAAAGTGCGACCACACCGAGCTTTGCTGCTGAATAGTTGGCTTGGCCTAGATTGCCAATCACTGCTGATGCAGATGTAAAGTGGACGTACGAGCCTGATTCTCTCTCCCGAAAATGATTTGCCGCGGCTTTCGAGACGTAGAAATAGCCGTTTAAATTCACATCGACAACGGCTTGCCAATCCACGACGCTCATCTTGTGAAAGATGCGGTCGCGCAAAATGCCCGCGTTGTTGACAACGGCGTCGACTTGACCGAAGGTCTTAATAGCATCCTCAATGATCGATTGGGCACCAGCTGGGTCGGCGATTGAGGCGATATTCGCGACCGCTCGGCCGCCTGCCCGTTTGATTTCATCGACAACCTGTTGGGCGGGATTGGCATCCGCACCCTCGCCCTCGGGTGAAACTCCATAGTCATTGACGACGAGTGATGCCCCCTCTTGGGCGCAAAGGAGCGCAATTTCACGACCGATGCCCCTACCGGCGCCCGTGACGGCAATAACTTTCCCATCCAAGGCGCCAGCCATCGTCATCTCCTCCGCTATATCACGCGACTCGGCCTAAGCTTGGAGCTCTGTCCCCTGCGCCTGCATCTGGGGAGTAATCCGGTTGTGCAAACGAATGCGTGCCGAATTCGCCCGGTCAGAAAGTTTTGGTTGCACGCCCCACTACCGAAATGCCAACGGTGAGATCAGGTCTCCAGCAAGCGTTCTGATTCGGTTGCATGCACGTCAGACCTGCGAGCATACGCAGGTCGACTCTTCTGCAACACTCTAGCGCATCAATGGCTTGGCCAATTGCCTATTCACGCCACGCTCTAGTATCTCCAGACGCAATTATCGTGCGAAATCGATCGTCTTCCCTTGGAAAGCACTGCGAACGTGATGATAACTAGAGCAGAATTTGTGTTTAGTCGCATCAGGTGCATGCGAAAACGAACATGAGCGCGCAACATTGCACGACAGATGTGTAAAGAGACCGTTCGAAATCGGACATAGAGAATGTCCGCACGCGACTCTCCCAAAAACCGGCTAACCGGGCGGGGCTCGAGTGTGATGGCTAGTCCAGAGATGGTCGTAAATCCCGAGAACGAGTGGCGGATTAAGTCACCCGGGGTAAAGAACTGGGCGAAGAGCGTCCGCCCGGGTGGTGCGGCGAAGTACTTCATGATTTCTGTGGACACACATCTTTCGCCGCCGCCGAAGCTCTTCTTCGAGAGAATTGCCCCGGAGTATCGCGAACGATTGCCTCGCGTGGAGGCCCGCGAGGGGCGAAAATACCTCATCCAAGAAGGGTGCCGCCCTGAGCCAATTGCCGAGCCACACTTGGAAGGTGAGGATTTGGCGCGCTCGAAAGCCGGCGCAGCCATTTTCGCGGCCACCATGAATGACGACGACAAGGTCGGGTTATCACGCATTGCCGACCAGGAGCGCGATGGCGTTGACGGCGAGGTGATTTTTCCCAATGGCGCTGCCTTGCTGATGTGGGGATCTAAAGATCCCGGTTTCGCTCATGCGCAGTGTCAGATCTGGAACGACTGGGTAATTGAAGTCTGCCGACCCCACCTCGCCCGATGCAAGCCTACCGCGGCTCTGGCGACGGCGGACCTAGAAGCATCGATGACGGAGGTGAAACGTGTCGCGAAGCTGGGCTTTGATGCCCTGCTGCTTCCCACAAAGCCGATCTGGGGAGCGCACGAAATAGCAGACGTAAATTACAATCTGCCCCATTTCGATCCGCTATGGGAACTCATTCAGGATCACGATCTGACGATCTGCTATCACGTCGCCACAGGTAAAGATCCCCGGTGTTCTCGCGGGAATGGCGGCGCGATTGTCAATTACGTTGTGCATTCCAACGCACCGACGCTGGAGCCGATGGTCAATATGTGCGCCGGCGGCGTATTTGAGCGTTTTCCGAAACTCAAGGCGGGAACAATCGAGGCTAACGCCGGGTGGCTGCCCTGGATGCTCGATGCAATGGACGAAGGCTACAAGAAGCATCATTTCTGGGTGCGTCCGAAGCTGAAGGCACTACCAAGTGAATATTTCCGGAGCAACTGCTTTGCCTCGATCGCGGAGGATCGATCCGCTCTCATGCTCGCGGAGTCCTACAATTTGACGAACAACCTCATGTGGGGCAACGATTACCCACATCACGAGGGAACCTGGCCGCATTCTGCCGAAGCGATAGAGCGAACCTTTGGGAATTACTTGAGCGAATCTGCCAGGGCCAAAATCCTCGGCTTCAATGCGGCACACGTATTTGGGTTCGCCATTCCGCAAAAATACTGCACGTAAGTTTACGGTCCGATGGGTTTGAGTTGAGCTCTTGCCTTCCCCCCCCCCCGGAACCGGATCGACTGCCCCGACATCGATTCTTCTCGCCGATGAGTGAGCGGGCGAGTTGAAAAGAAAGTCCGGGGACCTTATGAGGCAGCCGCCGTGGAAAAAAGCTCTACTAACCGATCGGCTTTGAGCATTATGGGCCGAGTGTATTTTGCGGTTCTTTACCGAAGAGTCGGAAAGCTTTGAGTTGGTCATTACGTACAGGGGATAACGCATGGTCTGGAATCTCTGCCGTCTTCCCTTCTTTGAGGCATCACACTATGAGTTAGCGAACAAGTTGGAACGATGGCGAACTGAAAACCTTGATTTGTTTGAGCAGCACCCGGAGGCGAACTACGGTCCTATCTATCGCAAGGTGCTCGGCCGTCTGGCGGATGCCGGGCTGCTGGATCACGTGCTTCCGCAAAGCAATGGGTCGGCGTCGCCCCGACCGGACGTGCGTTCGCTTTGTATCATTCGCGAGGCTCTGGCTTTCGATTCCTTCCTGGTTGACAGCATTTTTATTATGCAGGGACTAGGCACCGCACCACTATGGCATCATCCGGACAACGCGTTACGAGAGCGCGTACTTACAGCGTGTCGAGCTGGTACACAGGTAGCTGCAATCGCGTGTACCGAGGCAAGTGGTGGGTCCGATCTCGCGCAGATCGCTACGACTGCAGTTTTAGACGGGGACGACTACGTACTCAATGGCGAGAAAACTTGGATTACAAGTGCCGGCGTTGCCGATCACTATATCGTTGTAGCACGCACGGGAGAGGCCCCGGGGGCGCGTGGTCTTTCGGTTTTCTTAGTCTCGGCCGCGACGAACGGGATAATCGTCGACAGTCAGATAAAAATGATCGCACCGCATTCAATTGGCTCCTTGCGTTTCATCAACTGTAGGGTTCCCGCGGTCAACAGGATTGGAGCAGCAGGAAGCGGCTTCAAGGCGGCAATGGGAACATTCGATATATTTCGACCGACGGTCGGCGCGGCAGCAGTGGGAGGCGCGCGGCGAGCGTTGCAAGAGACGATTACGCGCGTCAAAGGTCGACAGATGTTTGGGAAAAAGATGTCGGAGATGGGCACTGTGCAGGCGCGTCTCGCCGATATGGTAGCGGATACCGAGACGGCCGCCCTTATGGTTTACCGTGCCGCCTGGGCTTCGGACGTCTTTGGAGGACGTACGTCGCGCGATGCCGCGCTGGCGAAGCTGGTCGCAACAGAAGCTGCAACTCGGGTTATAGATTCAGCCGTGCAGCTGTTCGGTGCGCTAGGGGTAGCGCGCGGCAGTGTTGTCGAGCAACTGTATCGTGATATCCGGCCGCTTCGAATCTACGAAGGTGCATCTGAGGTACAGAGGATGGTCATCGGGCGCAGTGCATTTTTAGATCAAGATCTAACATCTCAACCGAATTGACGGAACACGGCTCCGAGCGTGACATCGGCGGGGCATTCGATTCAAACAATGGACACAGGTTCGTGAGTGCTAATTTAGAACGAGAATATATTGGCGTCCGACCGGCATGGCTTGAGAGGTTAGACGAGGAGATCCTGGATCGCACGCTGCCAATTGTGGATTCGCATCACCATCTTTGGGACGCGCCGAGTTGGCGTTATATGTTCGAGGAATTTTTGCGGGACGTTCACTCTGGTCACAACATCCGATCGACGGTGTTTGTTCAGTGTTACTCGATGTATCGAAGAGCAAGGCAGCGCGAACTGCGGTCACTGGGAGAAACGGAGTTTGCCAACGGCGTCGCAGCAATGGCGGCGAGCGGCTTGTACGGGGAGGCGCTTATATGCGACGGGATAGTAGGAATGGTCGACCTTACGCAGGGCGCAAGCGCGCGCGGCGTGTTGGAGAAGCACATGGCGGCGGGGGGCGGGAGATTCAAGGGAATTCGCCAGATCGCCGCGTGGCACGAGGAAGACGAGGTTGACCCACCGTCGCGAGCGCGAACAAAAGGATTGCTGGTGCAGACGGCGTTTAGGGCGGGTTTCGCAACTCTTGCGCCGCTTGGGCTGTCATTCGATGCGTGGCTCTTTCACACGCAACTCGAGGAACTCCGGGATCTTGCGCGGAGATTCCCTCAGACGAAGATCGCGCTCAATCACCTGGGAGGCCCAATCGGGATCGGTAGCTATGCGGATCGGCGATCCGAGGTGTTTGCGGTTTGGCGAGAAGCAATCCGCCGACTTGCTGAGTGTCCAAACATCTACATAAAGCTCGGTGGTCTCGCGATGAAATTACCGGGATTTGGTTTTCACCGAATGCCGAATCCGCCGTCATCCGAACAGCTGGCATTGGCGTGGCGTCCTTACCTAGAAGCCGCGATCGATGCATTTAGTCCAGCACGTTGTATGTTCGAAAGCAACTTCCCGATAGACAAGGGGGGCTGTAGCTACGCGGTGCTCTGGAACGCTTTCAAGCGGCTCTCACGCGGCTACTCTGCCGAGGAGCAAGCGTTACTTTTTTCGCAGACCGCGTCTAGATTTTATCGCTTGGAGGCCCGTTGAGGGAACGCGGTTCTGACCTGGAAGGCTCTGACTGATGTCGCTCGGGGGGCGCTTTTCCTTAGCTGAGCCTCAAGGATGTGTTCTGAGGCTTGCTGGTTCCGCCGCCTGCCTGCTCCTCGGATCTTCGAAATCTCGCATAAGTTGAGCGTGGAGTTCTCGATAGTCCGCAATTGCACGTGCCTTGACAGGGCCAAACCCCCTAATTTCGCGAGGCGCTCGAGCGAGCTCAATGGCCGTGTTCAACCGCGCCGGGGTGACTTCGAGGATAATGCAGGCAATTGTAGACTTGTATTCTTCGATTAGCCGTCGTTCTGTCCGACGTTCGCTCGCATATCCGAATACATCCAACGGCGTCCCTCGCAAGAATCTAAGCGTTCTTAGAACTCCAAACGCCTTGAGCATCCAGGGGCCGACGGTGATCTTCTTGGGTCTCCCGGTCGCGGGTTCACGGCGCGCCAGTAAGGGGGGCGCCAGATGAAAATGGACTTTCGAGATATTGGCAAACTCGCTATTGATTGTGGCCCAGAATTCCGGATTAGAATGCAGGCGTGCAACCTCATACTCATCCTTGTACGCCATCAGTGTTGCGAGTGTGGTTGCAACTTCACGAACTAAGCGCTCCCCGCCATCCAAGCGAAGCTCATCGATACGGGTCGCCACCGATCGAACAAATGTCTCGTAGTCTTGAGCATACTGGCGATTTTGGTAGTCGACGAGAAGTGCTACACGGCTGGCGATCAAATGTTCGATGCTACTACCAGCGGTAGCGAGATCTGATGACCGCTGGTGAAAGGCCGCCAGTGCTTGCGGTTCGTGAGCCGCAACCCGGCCAATCGCCAGCGTTCGAAGGTTGGATTGCACCGCATTGTTGTTAAGTTGGATCGCCTGCTCGAGTGTGTCTATAGATACAGGGAGCCAGCCGCGCTGGGCGGCGTAACCCACCATCAACATATTGGTGGCAATGCTGTCCCCAGTGAGACGAAGCGCGAGCTGCGTGGCGGGAAAGCCTTCCATGCAGTCGCTTCCAACAGTGTCTGCCACGATCGCCTCGAGCTTGGCACTGCCAAGGTCAAGGTCACGGGCGCGCTGAAATGCACCAGTTGGCGTGACGTCCTCATTGAAGAGAACCCGGCTCTCTGTAGACCTTAGTGTTTTGAGTACATCTCTTTCGGTCGCGACGATAAGATCGCATGCCAAAAGGAGATCGCACATCCCAACATCAAGCCGGCTGCTGAAGATCTGGTCCGGTGATCCTGCGATTCGCAAATGGCTCGTCACGGCGCCGCCCTTCTGCGCCATACCGGTCATGTCCATAACTGAACAGTATTTGCCCTCGAGATGGGCCGCCATGCCGACAATGGCACTAACCGTCAACACACCCGTGCCGCCTATGCCAGCAAAAAGAATGTTGTAGGAGTCCGCCGCCACGTGAACCGGGTGCGGAGCCGGAAGTCTGGCGATTGCTTCGTTAATGCGCGCATCTTTGGCCAGATCGGGCCGGGAAACGGTCGCCCCTTCCAACGTGACGAAACTCGGACAAAACCCCTTGATGCACGAAAAATCGCCATTACAAGTCGACTGATCGATTGCACGCTTTCGGCCCAGTTCAGTCTCCAATGGCTGAATGGACACGCAGTTCGATTGCACCGAGCAGTCCCCGCAACCCTCACATACTGCCGGGTTGATGACAACGCGCTTCGCGATTGGCGCGTGCGCGCCGCGCTTTCGACGACGTCGCAGCTCGGCTGCGCAGGTCTGATCGTAGACTATCGCGCTTACGCCCTTTACCTGGCCGAATTGGCGCTGAAGTGTTTCGAGGTGCTCGCGATGCCACAAATCGACCCCCGTCGGGAGCGTCAGGTTTGCGTATCGTGCTTTGTCATCAGTAACGACGGCGACGGGCTTGACGCGCTCTGCGAGCAACTGCTCGACGACCGCGATCGGCGTGAGGTGACCTTCGACGGGCTGACCGCCGGTCATGGCTACAGCATCGTTATATAGGATTTTGAACGTAACGTTGACGTTGGCGGCAACGGCGGCACGAATGGCCAAGATGCCAGAATGTGCAAACGTCCCATCGCCCATGTTCTGAAACATGTGAGGAGTATCGACAAGCGGGCCTGCTGCAAGCCAAGGCATGGCCTCACCACCCATCGGCATGGGATACATGGTGTGACGTTCCGGCATGACATACGCGGCTAATCCATGGCATCCCACCGCACTCATCGCGGCGCTCCCTTCCGGGATACGTGTGCCGGTATTGTGAGGACATCCCGAGCAGTAATACGCTGTTCGCGCCAGCGCGCCGGTTTTTAGCGTTGCAGCGCGTCTAGAGAAAAGCTCCAGATGATCGATCAACTTGCGGCGCTGGTTGTCAACCAGTCCCAGTGAGAGCATCCGTGAGGCGATTGCGGTCCTGACCATGCTGGGGCTGAGTTCGCCCGTTGCTGGTAGAAGCGGTGCCCCGCTTGGATCGAGCTTTCCACTGAGACGCGTGGGTAGCGCAGCGGCGCTTGAACAAAGCAACCGTGCGATCTGGTCTTCAACGACGGGGCGCTTCTCCTCGACGACGAGAATTTCTTCAGAACCGTCGATGAACTTCAATGCATGGGTTAGTTCCAGCGGCCAGATCATCGCCGGCTTGTACAATCTGATACCAAGGCGAGCGCATTCGTCGCCGGTTAGCCCGAGATCCTTCAGCGCTTGGCGTACATCAAGGTATGCCTTGCCCGCAGCCACGATCGACAATTTGCGTTGTGGTGAATCAAATATCGTGCGGTCAAGACTGTTTGCGCGAATGAAGGCCTGTGCGGCCGGCAATCTATAATTGACAAGGGAATCCTCTTGCTGCAGCGGCATGACACCCTGTCGCAAGTTAAATCCGTTGGGCGGTGCCTTGAGTCCGGACGGCAAGACAATTTGCAAATCAGGCCTTGGCAACTCGACGGACGAACTAAGATCAAGTGTATCTGTCACGCATTTGAGACCAACCCACAGGCCCGCGAATCTTGAAAGAGCCCATCCCATAAGACCGAACTGTAGGATCTCGGCGGGATCGGACGGGTACAGGATGGGAATAAATCCGGCAATCAGCGTGTGCTCGGACTGATGGGCGCTTGCGGACGACTTTCCGCTGTGATCATCACCGGCAACGACCAGCACGCCGCCGGTGACGGAGGTTCCTTCGAGATTTCCGAGCTTTAGAGACTCGCATGCGCGATCTACGCCAAGGCCCTTGCCGTACCAAAGGCCGAATGCTCCAACGTAATGGGACTTGCCAAACCAAGCCAACTCCTGCGTTCCCCGCATGCTGGTAGCGGCCAGCTCCTCGTTCAAACCGGGGAGAAATCGAATCTCCGCTGCATCCAGATGGCGCGCAGCGCTCCACAGCGCGGTGTCATAAGTACCCAACGGGGAGCCGCGATAACCCGAAATGAATCCCGCAGTAACGAGCCCAGCGTCGCGGTCGCGCCGCGATTGGTCGATCGGAAGACGTACCAGGGCTTGAATCGATGAGAGAAAGACGCGACCCTCTCTCAACGTGTACTTGTCATCGAGTGAGGTGACGGATTTCGTCATTGCCGCTCGCAGGTGGGGTTTACTGTATATCAGACTAGATAACAGGTTAATTGTGCCACTGGCGAAATAGTTATTGTCTTAGGACGCACTCCTGATCCTGTCGCCAGCCCCGAAATACTATGGGCGCACGGTGATCTTATTCCAATTCCAGATTGAGGTGCGGCTCGGTCAATGACGGAGCGGCCACCGAGTTACTCGGCAAATGCATGGGCGTTCGGTTGTAGCGATACGTATTCGTGTGAAGAGGAGCATCCGCTCTATTCCCGCTCCGGCGAAATGTCCGCGCGTGCGCCGACGACACAAGACGCCTGATATGACAGGCTTTAGCACGCGTTTAATCGCGAGCGCCTAATGAACTGCCTCCGTACGGACGGCGATCAGACTTGATGCAGATAGCTCCGCTCTCGCATTCCACGCTAGATCGCAGGGCTAGTTGGAGCTCCAATGAGTGACCGCCTCCAACGCAGCCCGACTAGTCCGAAATCGATTGGCGGCATGTTCATCGTCGGCGTAGCCGAACGAGACCCCGACAAGGACTTTGCGATCTTCAGGTATGGCGAAATAGTCCCTAATGAACGGCGCGCAACCTGCGAGTGCAGCTTGGGGAATCGTTGCGATTCCCAAGCTCTGAGCAGCAAGCAGAAGATGTCCTAGATAGACTCCGCAATCAAGAACACCGTATACGCCCAAATCGTGCGTGCTCGTTATGATCAGCGCATGGGGCGCGTTAAACAGACGAAAGTTCTCCATTGTTTGTTTCGCCGATCCGACACGGTCACCGAACGCGATGCCGACGCTTTCATAAAGCTGCCGGGCACACTCTCGACGCCTCTCTTTGTAAGCGCCAACGTAGCGCTCGGGGAAGGCGAAATCTGAACCTTCCACGGCAGCGCCGCCGCCCTTCGTTACGCGCGCCGCATATTCGTAGAGCGCTTGGCGGAAACGCTCCGTTCCATCCCCTTCCGTGACAACGACCTCCCACGGTTGAGAATTGCACCAGGATGGTGACAACTGTGCCATGGCCAGCATTCTTTCGATCACGGCTCGGGGCACCGGTCGCGATTGGAAGCCCCGGCAGCTGAACCGCTTCTCCATGAGCCGGGTCAGTACTTCCACATCGTTCGGACTACCACTGGATGTACTCGCCACGCGTTTATGATCCAATTCGCTTCTCCGCTTTGCACATTGCGATGCCGACGCCAAAATGTTGCTGTGAACGCATCGGAGTCTTTGAAGGGCCCTGAGCTAACTCAGCCCGGAGATTGACTGTTCGATCAACGGGGCAGCGATACGATCACGGTATGCCTCCGGCGAACCCCCAAGTACCTCGTTGAGAAGCGCGCGTTTCAGAAACAAATGACAGTCATGCGCCCAGGAAAACCCGATCCCGCCATGTAACTGGATGGCGTCTTCAGCGATCCGTCGATAAACCGTTGTGGCACATAATTTCGCCCCAGCCGCCGCTGTAATCGACCCACGGTCGATAAGCGCGCTGAATCGAAGAACAGCGTCTTCGACAAATACCCGGGCAGCCTCGAGCTTCACTTTATGCTCCGCACACCGGTGCTTGAGGGCTTGGAAGGAGGCGATAGCGCGACCGAATTGTTGGCGTGTGCTCATGTAGGCGATCGTCTCTGCAAGTAGCGCTTCAGCACCACCAATTGAGTCGCAGGCAATCGCCAGATCAAAGTGGCCTTCGAGCGACCAGTTAACAGCCTTTGGAAGAATGTCCTCCGTCGTCACTGCCGTTCCGGCGAATTCAATGTCGCATATCTTTCTTGATTGGTCCCAGGTCGGGCGGGAAGTCAGTACGGCTCCCATACCCGGAATTGGCATTACCGCATACCGGCGTTCGCCCTCCAGAATGAAGTCGAGAAGCAAATGGGTGGATCGTTCGTCATGTATGAAACCGGGGACAACTCCATTGATTTCGATGGCGTTTCCGCTCTTTGCGATGATGGGGTCAGTTCCGGGCTCCCGTAGCGTGACGACAAAGTCGCCGGTGGGCACCTTGGAACTCAGCGCCTTCCGGGCATATTCGTCGCTCAGATGGGTGATCGCTTGAACGCCCACCAAGACTTGCATCAACGGGAGGGGGGAGAGCACCTTTCCGAGTTCGTGGTACAGCACGGCGGCTGCGTTAAAGGGTTGACCTAAGCCTCCGTCTGCTTCGGGCATGGTGAAAGTCAGCCATCCTAGCTCCACCATTGCCTTCCATAGTCCCGCTCGGGCGCTTGCACCCCTATCGTTCGCATCAAGGAGCGTCCGACGCTCAACTAGATCAGCAATGACTCGCTGAGCCGACCGTCGTATTTCTTCGAGGTCAAGATTTTCGCTCATTCCGAGCGCTCGCGCGGCATTCCAAGGATCCGCTCCGCAACAATGTTTCGTTGGATCTCGTTCGTGCCTCCGGCAATCGACCACATGTACGAATTCATAAAGTCGAACATCCAGTTTCCCGTCTCGTGGCCGGCACCGAGGGTAAAGGGCGTCCAGTACTGACCCGCGAAGGTGCTCAAACGGCGACCGAGGCTCGTGAAGCGACGCAGCGTGTCCGCGTAGAAGAGCTTGACGATCGAAGCCGCTCCTACTTCCTCCTTCCCCGCCACAGCACTTTGCAGAAGCCGTCCAACCAGCAGACGCAGTGCGTCTACTTGGAGAATCACATCGACGACTTCACGCCTTAACTGGTCGTCTTCAATCCAAGCACCCCCAGGCGCGGCGGCTTCTACCAGTCGCCACAGGGACCTGTGCATTCGTTCAGAGAGTTCGAGCACCGTCAGACCTCTCTCTGACGAGAGAGTAGTCTGAGCTACACGCCATCCGGCGTTCTCTTCCCCCAATCGATTCTCTACCGGGACTTCAACAGCGTTCAGAAAAATCTCGGAGAATTCCTCATCGCCAGTGATCTGGCGGATCGGCCTTGTCTCAACACCCTTCGACTTCATGTCCAAGAGCAGATAGGTGATTCCCGCCTGCTTCTTTCCCGAGGAGTCCGTCCGGACGAGAAGCAGGCAGTGATCGGCGTGGTGACCGAGCGTCGACCAAAGTTTTTGGCCGTCGACTATGTAGCGATCGCCTTTACGCACGGCGCGGGTTCGTAGCGAGGCGAGATCGGAACCTGCATTGGGTTCAGAGAAGCCCTGACACCAAACTTCTCCCTCGAGAATTGCCGGTAAATGTTGTGCCCTCTGCGCTTCAGTGCCCCACTCGAAGAGTGTGATGGCGGTGTGATAAAGCGATACGAAGGAAAGAATCAGGCGTGGCGCATCCGCGCGCGCGAGTTCTTCGAAGATCACGATCTGTTCGGCCAGCGGCCTTCCGCTGCCTGGCCAACCTGCAGGCCAATGGGGTATGGCATAGCCACCGGCAACGAGTGTCTTAAGCCACTGCTTCTGAAACGCGACGAACTCTTGCGTGTCGACAGCAGTCATTTGCGAGCGCCAGTTTCTTGGGATGTTTAGGGCGGTCCATGCACGCACCTCCGCCCGCAACGCTTCCGGATCCGTGCGACTCGCTTTTGCGTCGTTTTCCACGGCCATGATCCCAAGATTTCAGGCGCTTAGCATAACCTCGCTATCTGGCTTGAATTTTAGTGTGCAGGTGAGGCTTTGTCTTAACCTTGCACTAATACTTGACCTCGCGCGAACGCTGAGAGCCCGGCGAACGCCTCCTCCGGCGTTACCCACCGCAGAATGCGGCAAACTATAAGTCGGCGAAGGGCGGGTCGTTAATGGATGGCGGGAGCGATGCGCGTACGAGTGAACCCCGATCGTTGCCAAGGACATGCCATGTGTGCGCTTGTCTGCCCAGAGATATTTCAATTGAACGATGACGACGGTCACGCGACTGCCATATTGGGGGCGGTTCCACGAAACCTTGAGGACAAGATCCTCCAAGCGCAAAGCTCGTGTCCGGAGCAGGCAATCGACGTCGAAAGATAGGCTTCACTTTCACCGCGAATGCTCTTACCCCAGGAAAGCAAGAGATGGCCGGTTATTCGAACATTCCGGGCAAGCGATGCCCGGTTGCCTTTGACCACGAGTCGAGCGAACACGCCCGCAACTGGCCGGAGGAATTCCAACAAATTCGCCGTACGTGTCCTTTGGCTTGGACCGAGGCTCACGGCGGACATTGGGTCGCTACACGCTACAGAGACGTGGCTCAGATGGCGCAGGACACTGACACATTCTCCAGCGCTAAGACCTTCAACCCCCAGACGCTGGAAGCAAGGGGTGGGCTTACCATTCCGCCTACGCCGATCCCGCGGGGCCTGCCGGTTGAATCTGATCCTCCCGAGTGGAATGTATTCCGGACATTTATCAACAAGAAATTCGGGCCAAAAGCGGCCGAAGAGCGCCGTAGCGAGATCCGGACGTATGTCACGGCATTGCTTGACCGTGTGATAGAGACCGGAAAGATGGACCTGGTCTACGATCTGACGGGTCCGGTTGCAGCGATGACCACGATGGCGTTGGTCGGATTCCCACTCTCCGAGTGGCGAGAGGTCGCTGACCCGCTTCACGAAATGGTTTCTACTCCGAAGGCGGATCCAGAGTACCCCAGGGTAATTAAGCGTGTGCAGTGGCTCTACGGTCGCGTCCATGAATTGATTGCGGAGCGTCGTCGCGAACCCCGCAATGACCTGATTTCACATTTCGTCACGCAAATGATCGGCGATCGTTATCTCAGTGATGATGAAATACTCGGGTATTGCAACAATATTTTGCCCGGCGGAGTGGATACAACGACGGCTCTGACGACTCACACACTCGTGTATTTGCACGATCATCCGGAGGAAAAAAAGCGTCTGATGGATAACCCGGACCTACTGCCGCTGGCGCGCGAGGAATTTCTCCGCTACTACACGCCAATACATGCTCTTGCGCGAACGGCGACACACGACATAGACATCGGAGGTCAAAGGATCCGAGAGGGTGACCGCGTCCTTCTCGCATGGTCGGCCGCAAACCGCGACCCGGAAGTATTCGAGCGCCCCGAGGAGATCGTGATGGATCGCTATCCAAATCGTCACATCGCGTTCGGCGCTGGCGTGCATCGCTGTATCGGTTCTTTTCTAGCAAGAATCATGTTTGAGGAGATGGTGACACAGGTTTTTGCGCGCATGCCCGACTACAAGGTCGACACTGGCTCGGCGCGACGTTACAAATCCGTCGGCACCATCAACGGATGGGTAGACATGCCTACGACATTTAAGCCGGGTCCAAAAGTCGGCACGAGCCTACAGCTGTGAGGAAACGTTGGCGAGCCGATGACGAGGTTTGTGGTCAGGGGTTTGACGACGATGTCAGACGCATGGCCGCCGACTGTGATCGTACTGGCATTGGTCTTGTGATCGCTGCGGCACGCATTTGATGGTTTGCGGAAAGCCTATTTCCCTTGCCGATGCAAGGCGGAATCGATGAACGGGTAGCGATCTCGGGCATCATTAAAGGAGCTGGAGCAATGAAATGTCGCGCCGCCATAGCGTACAAGACCAACCAACCGCTCATCATCGACACGATTGAAGTTGATGGACCTGGGCCAGGTGAGGTGCTGGTTGAAATCAAGGCGACGGGCCTGTGTCACACGGACCTTCATGCTATTGAGGGCAAGAATCGCGATTTGGTAAATTTTCCTGGGATCGCGGGGCACGAAGCCGGCGGTGTCGTCGTGGAGATTGGGAAGGGGGTGACGAGCGTAGCCGTCGGCGACCATGTTATCCCGTTTATGTGCAGTGAATGCGGAAAGTGTAACTACTGCACGTCGGGAAAGACTAACTTGTGCCTGGAAATGTTCACGGGCCACGACAAAGTCAGCCGCTGTTCTCATGCAGGAACGCGTCTGTTTTCGTTCTTCGATCTCGGGACCTTTGCTAACTACGGAGTGTATCGAGAAATCAGCCTTGCGAAGGTCAGGAAAGACGCGCCCTTCGAGCAAATCGCATACCTCGGATGCGGCGCGACCACCGGGTTAGGTGCGGCGTTGTTCACTGCGAAGGTTCAACCCGGCTCTAGTGTGATTGTCTTCGGCATGGGGGGTATTGGCCTAAATATCGTGCAAGGCGCGCACATGGCCGGCGCAGCGATGATTGTGGGGGTCGATACCAATCCGGCCAAGGAAGCGTTGGCGCGGAAGCTCGGTGCCACGCACTTTGTCAATCCGAAGACAGTCGGTGAAGATCTAGTCGGACACCTAAATGAGCTCACCGGGGGTGGCGGAGACTACACGTTCGAAGCCGTTGGACAGGTAGAATTGATGAGACAAACGTTTGATTGCACAAAGTTAGGGTGGGGGGTTTGCACGGTGGTCGGGATGTCCCCGAGCGGTGAACAGATGCAACTCCTGCCGATAGATCTTCTATTGGGGCGCAAACTGCAAGGTACTGCGATGGGCGGCGCAAGGTGTCGCAGTGACTTGCCGCGATTGGTTGATCATCTTATGGAGAAGAAATTCGATCTGGAGAGTCTGATTACCCATAGGCTTCCGCTAGACCGCATCAACGATGGCTTCGAAATGATGAAGCGGGGTGAATCGATCCGCTCCGTGGTCGTTTTTTGACCGAAGATTTCTAAATATCGGGTCTCTGGGAGGACACTGCATGTTTGGTCGCTTAGCATGTACGCCACAATTCTCCTGGGTGTTAGGAATTGGATGGCACTTACCGCGCAAGCGACAGAGTATCTCGATCGGTTCTACGCTCAGCCCTGGCCTGCTTTTGATACGGTAACAGCCGCCGCATACCGACGCGCGGCTGATGGGGTCATCCGACAATTGGATTCTGACCCGCTTGTAAGGGTCAGCAATCGGAGCACCTCGTGACAGTCACGAGCGTCCTTTCAGGCCCCGTGTGCGCAGTGATGTGGCCGGTGGAGGGCTTGGTTCATCGTAAATCTTATGGAGCAGCGCGGCGCAGGCGAGCCAGCATCGGCCGGGGTATATGCGTGACGGACAACGCCAACCATCCTCGATGCGACGCCGTCGGAACATTGGCTCGCCCTCAGCGTGGATGGACCTCGGGGTAAAACGGCGGGTGGAATCAGTCCCGGAGTGTATATGGAGAGGGACCATGAGTGAGACGAGAGAGGCGATTCGGACCATCTGCGACACGATCATCAAACGCGTTGACCGCGCGTATGTCGCCCGTTGCGGTAAGACCGGTGAGTTTCCCCAAAAGCTGTGGAACTTATGGGTGGATACCGGATTGCTTGCGATGGGGCTGCCGGAGAAATACGGCGGGGCTGGCGGAAATGTCGGGGATGTCGTTTTGGCGCTCGATCTACTGCACCAAGCTGGACTCTTGATGCCGGTAGCTATCACGAACTACATGTCGCGAACTCCTATCCTCAGACACGGAACTGAGGAGCAGAAGCGGAAGTACCTGCCCCCAACAGTCACAGGTAAAGCCTACTTCAGCTTTGGTATCACCGAGTCTGATTCCGGTACAAATACGTTCAACATAAAGACCACCGCACGGCGTCAGCCCGACGGGTCTTACGTCATCAACGGTCAGAAGGCATACATGACCGCATTTAAGGAATCGGCGCACACTCTGCTCGTTGCACGCACGTCACCGCACGATCCAAAGAACCGAACTGAGGGTATCTCTCTGTTTATCGTCGATACAGGTTTGAAGGGAATCAGCTCGACAACGATGGAAATCGCAGCGTACTTGCCAGAAAAGAACTACATGGTTTATTACGAAGACGTTGTGGTGCCTGAAGAGAATCGTTTAGGCAATGAGGGGCGGGGATTGGAGGTGCTTTTTGATTCCCTGAATCCTGAGCGCCTTTTCACGGGCGCAATTTATGTCGGACAAGCCGATCATGTTCTCAACCGTGCTGCAGACTATGCCAAAGTGCGTGCACCGTTCGGTAAACCTATCGGATCTTATCAGGCGATTCAGCATCCACTTGCACGTGCGAAGACACACGTCGAGGCAGCGCGAACAATGCTTTATCAAGCGGCGGATAAGTATGATGCGGGGAAAGCGATCGGGCTGGAAGCCAACATGGTCAAGATTCTCTCATCGGAGGCATTTCAAGAGTCGGCAGACATTGCAATGACGACGTTCGGCGGCGCTGGCTTGGATCTTTCGCAGGATATTCTTCCCTTCTTTATCGGTTCAAAACTTGCAGAGGTGGGTCCGGTAAACAATCAAGTTGTTTTGAGCTACATCGCGGAACGAGCTTTCGGGCTACCGAAATCGTATTGACTACATGCGGCGTGAACACGCGCATGTGACCCGTTAAGCCCAGCGGTGATGCTCAGGACAGCCACCGGACGGTCCTTTACGATCCGTCCTTCTTGACTGTGTAGGCTCCATTGTCGGAAGGCCGTCGCGGAAGAATTGCTGTCGAGAGAATCGCACAAACTGGCCCATCTTGTGTGGTCAGCAAGATCGAAACATCAATCTTAAAGCGTCCGCTGTCATCGCGGTAAACCCGCTCGGCACGACCCACGCCGGTAAGTGTGTCCCCCGCATACACGGAGCCAGTCATCATTAGTTTGCGGCGGACCACAGAGGTTATGTGTCCGGCCCAGTCCGTGAGCACACGATCGGCAAAACCCTGCAGGACAATCGTATTGAGATAGATAGTCTTCTGGTGCTGCGCGGCGGCGTAATTCGGGTCGTTGTGCCCGGGGAATAGATCCCAGGTTGCCATAGAAACCATTGCTACCTTTTCATAAGAAACGTGGAGCACGATCGGCGGTATAGCGGCCCCCTCAATAACGTCGTCCCAGTAAAGCTGGTCCGGCTCTGTCACTACGCGCCACGCCTTGGATCGTAACGCAGGTGAACGTTCGTGATAGTGGCGACCGGGTCACCGTTGCTGCCTTGTACGTAGCACATCGTCGTCACGAACCGTCCGCGACCCAACCTGGTTTCCTTCTCGTCCGAAATCTCCGTTGCCATGTCATAGAAGCGTATGATCTCCCCGACATACAGGGGTCGATCGTAGACGATATCGGTCGACACATTGATGAGCGTTCGACCGGGAAGTGGCAGACTCAGCAACATCAGCCTAGGTGTTGGAGCAGAGCCAAGTGGCATCCAGGGCAACGCGAGTGTCCACGCCTGCAGCATCGCTGGAGGTGCCGCCAGAGTCATGCCGTGGCCAGAAGTGCCCGTGTGCCAATAGCTCGGATTGGAATCCTCAATAAGGGCGCAAAACGCTGCAATGCGGTCCGAGGAAATCGGAAACTGCCCAATGTTCATCGCAGAGGGAACGCCCAGAAGCTTGCGGCCCTCCTCATAAGTACCGCATACCGCCGCAGGTATACCGAGTTGATTTGGCTGCGTCATTGGGTCAATTTATTGGGGCGCGCACTCGTCAGTTCCCCGGTAATTCTAGAATCGCAGTCCCGGGCATATCTACAATCAAAGTGCCGCGGCATATTCCTCTTTAAAGCGTCTGACGAGCTCAGCGACTGGAAGGATCTGATCAATTGCGCCGACGCCTTGACCTCCGCTCCAGACGTCGCGCCAGGGTTTGGCGTCGCCCTCCTTTCGATAACCGAAATCGAGCGTCGCATCCTGGCGTCTCCCCAGAACTTCGTCAGGATTGAACCCGGCTGCTATGATCGAAGCGACCAGATAGTTGGCCGGTGCTCCGCTGAAGTAGGCTGTGTAAAGCACGTCGGCCGCAGTGCTATCGATAATCGTCCGCTTGTAGCGCTCCGGAGCATGTGCCTCTTCCGTCGCGATGAACCGCGTTCCCATATAGACCAAGTCGGCTCCTAACACCTCTGCGGCTCTGATATGACGGCCGGTAGATATGGCACCGGCAAGGACGATCGTGCCGTCGAATATGGCGCGTGCCTCGTCGACTAGGGCGAACGGAGACAGAGTTCCCGCATGGCCACCGGCGCCAGCGCAGACCAGTACTAGGCCATCGACCCCCGCATCGATCGCCTTACGCGCGTAGGCGATTGTAGTGACGTCGTGAAAGACTAGGCCGCCATAACCGTGAACTCTACTGACAACATCGATGGGATCGCCCACGGAGGTCACTACAAACGGTACTCGATGGCGTATCACGAGTTCAGCATCGTCAAGGAGACGCGGATTGGACTTATGGACGATAAGGTTGACTCCAAAGGGAGCAGCGCCTGGCGACGAGTCTAATTCTTGCCGTATATGGTCCAGCCATTCATCAAGGACGTTGACTGGTCGAGCATTTAATGTCGGAAAGGCGCCTGGAATTCCCGCTCGACATTGCGCGATGACCAATTCTGGGTTGGACACCAGGAACATGGGTGCTCCAATTACCGGGAGGGTGATTCGGTCGCGAAAGAGTTGAGGAAGAGGCATAGGCGGACAACGAGAACGTCAAGAGTTGGGATAGTTGCAATCGCACGATCAAAATGCATCTGCGACTTGCTTGCTGACGCAAGCGGAATGGCCTAATCGGGCAAAACACTCCTAAGAGGTCTCGATAGCCAACGCACTGGCCCTTAGCGAGTGGCCAATCACCATGGCATAGTCAGCCATCGGGTTGCGCAGAGACGAGAGAGGGCCGATCTACTCAACTCGTTTGCGTGCGAGAAGCAGGCTAGAGGGGCAAGGTCACAATGGAGCGTTATGACGTCATCGTGGTTGGGTCGGGCGCGGCCGGTCTATCGGCGGCGCTACGCGCCAGGGAAAACGGGCTCAGCGTTCTTGTAGTCGAGAAAGCTCATCAATACGGGGGCACTTCAGCGACTTCCGGGGGGGTCCTTTGGATTCCCAACCATGGGCTTACGGATGATGGTGATGGTCGCGCGAAGGCACTAACCTATCTCGCCAATATCAGTCGCGGACCGGTTCGTCGCGATCGTCAGGAGGCATTCGTCGATGCGGGCCCGCGTTTAGTGCGCTTCCTCGCCAAGCTTGGCTTGCAACTCCACGCAATACCCGGTTATCCAGACTACTTCTCCGAGGTAGATGGCGCACACCCGGGCCGCGCACTCATTGCACCGGACATGGACGGTGCCTTACTTGGAGAAGACTTCTATACCCTGCGCGAGGCGCCACTTCGATTCAGACTTCTGAGTCGTTTCTCTCTCGGAATGGGCGATCTCGGGGTTCTTTCGCTTCGCTTGTCAGGATGGCGGATGCTCGTAGCGAAAATTTTCTGGAGGTATTGGTCCGATATTGGCTGGCGACGAAATACGCGCCGTGATCGGCGCCTGACGATGGGCAATGCGCTGATTGGTGGGCTGCGTAAGCTCCTCAACGATCGCAAGGTACCATTCTGGCTGGGGTCTCCGCTCGAGAAACTCGTGCTGGAGAACGATCGCGTTGTCGCGGCGGAATTTGTCCGGCATGGCCATCGAGTCACCGTACAAGCGCGGTGCGGGATCGTCATCGCGGCCGGGGGCTTCGAGTGGAGCCAGCCAATGCGCGACAAGTACCTAACACTTCCGGGACTCACAAAATGGAGCGCCACCCCTGAAAACGCTAACACGGGGGATTGCACCCGCGCAGCGCAAGCGATCGGCGCGGCCACTGAGTTTATGGAGACGAACTGGTGGAACCCGAATATGGTGATGCCCATCATCGGTGCCCCCAATATGGAAATGGTTCACATCATGACTTTCGACCATACGAGGCCGCACACCGTGCTCGTGAACCAAAACGGGGTACGCTTTGTGAATGAGTGTCGGAGCTATGACCGCGTTGGCACGGCAATGCTGGAAGACTACAGAATGACGGGCGGGGCGAATGCACCGTGCTGGATGATCTTCGACGTACGGTACCGACGACAATTCCCGACCGGTGGACTTATGCCCTCCGCCATCATGCCGGATCGCAAGATCCCAAAAGAATGGTGGGATCACTATGTTTTCCGAGCCGATAGTATTGCGGAGCTTGCAGCGAAGATCGGCATTAATGGCGAAGCACTCGGAGAAACGATTCGCAAGCTAAACGAATACGCGAAGGTCGGTGTTGACCCTGAATTCGGTCGCGGCAACCACGACTACGATAAGTTTGTTGGCGTTCCCACGAACAAACCGAATCCCTGTATCGGATCGATCGACCAGGCGCCGTTCTATGCTGTCTCTGTCTTGCTGGGAGATATTGGCTCGAAGGGCGGTCTTAAGGCAGATGCACGTGCTCGTGTTCTGGATACGAACGATCAGCCAATAGCGGGCCTTTACGCAGTAGGCAATGCATCGGGTGCGATGTCTGGCGACGCATATCCGGGGGCGGGAGGAACGATCGGCCCGGCAATGGTATTTGGCTTTATCGCAGCCGACGACCTGCAGGGGTGCGCGACGCGAGCGGGCTTTATTAGTACCTGCAGGGACGATCAGCCTACTGCCGCCGGGGCGTAACAGCGCGCCGGAGGCCACTGCCTTGGCGACGCCGCCATCGCCAAAAACTTGGCTGCTCGAATAACGGCGGCGGTAGCGACCGAAGATAGGTATACGCCTCGACTCTTCGGGGTAGTGCTCCCGCGGAAGCGCAATTGCTACGGCCTTAGCGAATTCACTCCGCCGGCCGCTGGCCGCGTCTGGTGAGATCTGATGCGGAATTCCAGTCCGAGTTTCTCGACGACCCACGAGATGCGTGACCCTTCGGAGTCTTTGAGGTGGGGCGTTGCGATCATCCAAATATCGGGTTTGGCGCCCAGTTGCTTGCGCGAATGCGAGAACAGGTTGAACAAGTCGAGCAATCTGCGTATTCCACGCGATCGTGAACGGGGTTTCCACGGGAAGGTGAACACGGATTCCACGGCAACGTGAACAGCGTTCCACGGGATCGTGAACACTTCGGCGCCGCGCGTGGCGCGGTGTTCACGGTCGTGGAAGAGTGTTCACGGTCGTGGCGAGTGAGATGGGCGGCTGGAGATTGATCGGAAGGCCGACCGCGTAGCCTTGGGACTTTTTGTCCTAAGGAGCCAGGTCGATGCCGAACGAAAGGATCTCCATGTCGAAGCTGAAGCAGCTGATCGGGCTGCAGACGAGCAACTTGAGCGTGCGGGCGCTGGCGCGTGCCCTGGGTCTGTCGATCGGGGCGGTCTCGAAGTACCTGCGGGCGGTGCGCGGGTGCGGGATAAGTGCTGCGGAAGCCGAGACGCTCCCGGAACGGGAACTCGAACAACGGGTGTTCGGGCCGGCGGTGGCGGGCAAGCCGGGAGCGCTGGTACCACCGGACTGTGCCTGGATCCATGGCGAGCTCAAGCGCCACCGGCATGTGACGCTGCAGCTGCTGTGGGAGGAGTACCGCGAGCGAAACGGTGCGTCTGCCTATCGGCGCAGCGCCTTCTGCCAGATCTACCGGTGTTGGGAGAAGCGGCTGAAGCGCTCGATGCGCCAGCGGCACTTTGCCGGCGAGAAGCTCTTTATCGATTACGCCGGGCGCACGGTACCGATTTACGGGGCGCACGGTGAGGAAGCCTTCCACGCGCAGCTGTTCGTGAGCGCGCTGGGCGCAAGCGGCCTGGCGTACGCGGAAGCCACGCGCACCCAGGCGTTGGCAGACTGGCTCGCCAGCCATGTGAGGGCGCTGGAGTACTACGGCGCCGCGCCGACGATCTTCGTTCCTGACAATCCCAAGGTTGGCGTCACGCGCGCCGATCGCTATGAGCCTGAGCTGCAGCGCTCGTACGAGGAGCTTGCGGCCCACTATCGTGCGGTGGTTATCCCGGCGCGACCGTACCGGCCCAAGGACAAAAGCCGCGTGGAACTGACCGTGTTGCTGGTGTGTCGGTGGATCCTGGCACGCCTGCGGCACCAGCGCTTCTTTAGCCTCGAGGAACTGAACGCGGCGATCCGGCCGCTGCTCATCGAGCTCAACGAGCGGCCCTTCCAGCGCCTGCCGGGCTCTCGGCGCAGTGTCTTCGAGGCGCTCGACCGGCCGGCGATGCGGCCGCTGCCAGTCAACGCGTACGTGTACGCCGAGTGGAAGGAGCGCGCCGTCGCCTTTGACTACCACGTCGATGTCGATCGTCACTACTACAGCGTGCCGCATGCGCTCGTCGGGCATGCAGTGTGGGCACGCTACACGGCGGCAACCGTAGAGATCTTCTTCCGCAGCCAGCGCGTGGCCACCCACATCCGCTCCTACCAGCGCGGTGCCCACACGACGGTGCCCGAGCACATGCCGAAATCCCACCGGGCGCACGCGCAGTGGTCCCCGAAGCGCCTGATCCAATGGGGCGAGTCGATCGGGGCGCACACCGGTGCCATCGTCGAGCATCTTTTGCGCTCAAAGCCCCATCCGGAACAGGGATATCGCGCCTGTCTGGGGTTGCTCGCGCTCGCCCGGCAGTACGGCGAGGGGCGGCTGGAGGTCGCCAGCGAACTTGCCGTGCGCTTGGGCAGCCCCACCCGCAAGAGCGTCAAGTCGATCCTCGAGAGCGGCCGTGACCGGCGTGCTTCGAGCACCAGCGAGCCGCTCGAGCTGCCGCTGCACGGCAACGTGCGCGGGCCCGATTACTACCACTGACCCTTCCTCAACCCAAGCCAAGGAGATGATCATGTTGACGAACCCGACGATCGAGACGCTCAAGACGCTTAAGGTGTACGGCATGCTCGAAGCGCTCGAGGAACAACAGCAGACCCCAGCCGTTCAGGGGCTGTCCTTCGAGGAGCGCCTGGCGCTGCTCATCGACCGGGAGCGGCTGTACCGCCAGAACCAGCGCCGCACCCGACTGCTACGCGGCGCGCGCCTGAAAGTCGCCGAGGCCAGCATCGAAGACATCAACTACAAGGCCGCCCGGGGCCTGGACAAGCGTCAGATCGCGCAGCTGGCCACCGGGGAGTGGATCCGACGCTCGCAGAACCTGCTCATCACTGGGGCCACCGGTTCGGGAAAGACCTGGATCGCCTGTGCGCTCGCGCAGCAAACCTGCCGCCAGAGCCACTCGGTGCTGTACTGGCGCGTGCCGCGCCTGATCGAGGAGCTGCGTATCGCGCACGGCGACGGCAGTTACCTGAAGTTCCTGAAAACTCTGTCCAAGGCCGCCCTCATCGTGCTGGATGACTGGGGACTGACGGCGCTCGCCACCCAGGACCGCGCGGATCTCTTGGAAATCCTCGACGACCGCGTCAACACCGGCTCGACCCTGATCGCCAGCCAACTCCCCGTCGACAAATGGCACGCCTACCTCGGCGAGCCAACGCTGGCCGATGCGATCCTGGATCGCCTCGTTCATCACAGCCACCGCATCGAGCTGAAGATCCCCGGCGAGTCCATGCGCAAGATCCGGGCGCCTGCGGATGCCTGACCTCATCGCAACTCCAGCGCTTCTGCCCGCCTGCGGCGGTCAGACTGCGCTGCGTTCTGAGGAACGATGAAAAGAAATCCGCAACCCAACTCGCTTGACGATCGTGAACACCTGAAGTAGAAACGTAACCTCCAGCTGCCCGCTCCACGCACCGTTCACCATCGCGTGGAATTACTGTTCACGATCGCTGGAATACGCAACAATCTCGTCGGCGATTAAAAAGCAATTGCTTCTACGGACAAGTTTAAGACGCACACAACTTGTGCGCGACACCCTCGTTAAATAAGGTTGACGAAGCGTCGGCGGGGGTAGGCGTCGTCTTTGCGAGGGGGCTCGATATGGTAGCGTTTCGCGAGGCTCGCACCCTGCTCTCGCAGGCCGGATTGTGGTGCGCGACGTTGCTACCGTTGAGTATTTCTGCTGTGGCTGCTGAACTGACGCCCGATCGCATCGTGCGAGCACAAGCGGAACCTCAAAACTGGCTCACCTTCTTTGGTAATTACGGAGCCTGGGGTTACAGCAGCCTTGCTCGTATCAATCGCAACAACGTAGCGCAGCTAGCGCCTGTGTGGACGTTTGCGACGGGAGAAAAGGGACTCGCGTCTGCGCCCTTGGTGATTGACGGAGCAATGTTTCTGCTGACTCCGCAGGGCAGAGTATATGCGCTCGATGCGGCGACCGGGCTCATCCTCTGGACGCATAAGCCCGAGACTGCGCCAATGGACGCACCGCCGCGGGCGGCGCTCGGAATGGCGGCGGCCTTCGGCCTGCTGTTCTATGTCTCTACTAATAACCATCTGATAGCCGTCGATATTAAAAGCGGTCGGGGAGTCTGGGACGTCCAAATTGAAGACCCCGTCCAGTGTTCCTGCGGTCCGGGATGGGCACCTCTTCTGGTCAAAGATAAAGTTATCGTCGGACAGACGAGTGAGGCGGCTCATCGCGGCCAAATCAGTGCGTTCAATGCCAAGACGGGGAAGCTAGCGTGGCGCTTTTGGACAATCCCGGGAGTAGGTGAACACGGGCACGAGACGTGGCCAAAAGAATTATGGAGGATAGGCGGCGGATCAAGTTGGTACGTTGGGTCGTACGATCCCGATCTCAACCTCGTGTATTGGGGGATCGGCAATCCAAGTCCGATGCTGGGGGGCAGCTATGCCGGCGATAAGCGGTATACGGAATCGCTCGTCGCATTGGATGCCGATAGCGGAAAGGTGAAGTGGTATTTCCAAGAGGTTCCAAACGATAAGTTTGACTTTGACTCAGTTCTCGAACCCCTGTTAATCGACGCAAACGTTCGCGGGAAGACGAGAAAGCTTGTCCTCCACTCCACCAAAGGTGGCTTTGCCTATCTTCTAGATCGAGTAACGGGCACTTTCATCCGTGCCTTTCCTTATGCGGACTCTATCAATTGGACCCAAGGCGTCGATAGAAACGGCAAACCACTCAAACCATTATTGCAGCTCACCGAGGGAACGGAGACAGTCGTCTGTCCCGGCGTGTTCGGCGCCCGAGCTGGCAGTCACTCAAGCTACAGCCCGCGCACGGGGTGGTGGTACACGATCTCCTATGAAGCATGCACACCCGAGCGGCCCATTGAAAATGTCGATCCTGTCGAAGGTCGGGCCTACAACGCTGCATCGTATGGGAAGAACGCCCTCTTGCCAGGTAAGACCCCATACATTGCGGCATTCGATCCGTTGACCGGTGCAAAAAAATGGACTGATCCAACGGTCGGACCAAACCTGTCCTCGCTACTAGCCACAGGTGGAGATCTTATTTTTGGTGGTGACGTCCTTGGTGATGTCTGGGCTTTGGACGCGACTAGCGGAGCGAAACTCTGGTCGTTCAAGGTTGGATCTGGCGTGTCGGGCATTCCGATCAGCTACAGCGTGAACGATCGTCAATACATCGCTGTTGGCGTCGGCGTGAACGCTTATGGCCTTGCGCTGGCGATGGATATCCTAACCGCGGAGCAGAAAGCGCAGATGCCGCCAGTCGGATCTACGCTATATGTCTTCGCGCTTCCAGCGCAGGCACCGGAGCGGGTGAACGATGAGCAGACCGTTTTCCGTTAAGTGTG
This sequence comes from uncultured Pseudomonadota bacterium, assembly GCA_963850955.1. Taxonomy (GTDB): domain Bacteria; phylum Pseudomonadota; class Gammaproteobacteria; order Steroidobacterales; family Steroidobacteraceae; genus 13-2-20CM-66-19. Next base: position 607,637 of record CAWKMW010000002.1, on the reverse strand, counting down.
CCGCCCTGTTGGTGCTTTCGACCGGTCTGCTCTTCACCACAGCGAAGGCCGCCGACCAAGATCAACAGCAGATCGATGCCCAGCTGCGGGCAGGCAAGGTGATATTCGATAGTACTTGCTCGACAGCCGCCTGCCATGGAACGAACGGCGTGGGTGGTCGCGGCCCAGCGCTCAACCATCGACTTGCAGAAAATATAATCCTAGATGCCGTGCTCAACGGGCGGCCCGGAACACCAATGCCTCACTTCAAGGACGTCCTCGATATCGAGAAGCGGACACAGGTCATAGCGTACGTCAGTTCGCTCTCGTCCGCTGGTCGACTGCCGAGACCCAGCCTCGCCTCGGCTGTAGCGTCTCCAATCGGCCAACCAGAGCCCATGCCCTGGATTGCAAGCAATGCGTCCTCCAATCGTGTCGTGATTGACTCAGAGTACGGCGATCCCGCTGCTGGCGCGGTGCTCTTCTTTGATGCGACGAAGCTTACAAGTTGCCATAGTTGCCACAGCTATGCGCGCGCTGGTGGTCCAATCGGCGTTGATCTCAGAAGCATTGACAAAACGCCACTTGAAGTCTGTCGAACAATCTCTGAGCCAAAAATGGCGAGTGTCGGCTATCCGGCGATCAGGATCACGATGATCGGCGGCTCGACCGACGTCGGGATCAAGAGCGAGGAAAACAACGACACTTTGAGCTATTACGATGTTTCAGCTCCGCTACCGATATTGCGGAATGTGCTCAAATCGGAGGTTGAGAACGTGGAGCCGCTGACCGGGAGCGGCATCTATGATCACACCGCCCTGCCATATGGGAGGCAGGACCAACTAAATGTGTGTGCGTTCCTCGGCAAGACTCATCGAGCCGAGCACTGAGATAAATCCTTGGAACTAAGTGGAGGAGGGGGCGCAACGAAGATATTAAGGGCAACGCAGTGACCCTGCACAGTCACCAATTGGAATCACACTACCAAGACGGCGGCGACCTACCCGATGACGTGCGGACCGTCCAACGGCCGCGTGCCGGGACCGTGCTAACCGTCGGGACCCTGAGGGGCTGAGCATCCCGTCGGTTGAGAGTTTGCTCAGCCGATTCATGACATCCGATCCGCGCCCGCATACGCACATGATAGAGGGCAGAAGTTGTGACAGACGTAGCAGAGAAGATCAAAGCGGCATTTGAGGCAGGTCGACACGGCGCCGCGAAGGCACTGACGCTGGAGGATGTACCCGAGCGCTACGAGCTCATTACGACTCAATGGCTCACTCGTGTGATGTGTCAGAACACACCGGGCGCCGAGGTCCAGTCGTTTACGTTCGACGCAAGGGATGACGGCTCGTCCAATCGACGTCGAATCTTCCTGATCTACAACGAAACCGGAATCCGTGCTGCGCTCCCGAAATCGGTATTCTGTAAGGCCGCGGAAACCCTCGAGACCAGGATGGTCCTGAGCCTTGCCGGCGCGGCGCAAAACGAGGTGAATTTCTACAACAAGGTTCGTCGCCGTCTTGCGCTTGCCGCTCCTCATGCGTACTACGCCAATGTCGACTCGAAGACATTTGCATCCATAATCGTGATGGCCGACATGGCCAGCAACGCGCAATTCTGCGATTACCGCTTCGACGTCGATTGGGATTTTGCCGTCAAAATCCTCGATACTTTGGCTAAGCTTCACTCCGCGTTTTACGAAAGCAAGGAACTCGGAACCGCTGCTCTCCCGTTCAACACTTGGCCTGATTGGTGGCGAAAGCTAGAGTCGGCGTCGCCCACATTCGTTTCATCTTGCGACCGTGGATTTGGCGATGGTGCGAGCGTGATTCCGCCGCGCCTTTTTAAAAGGCGTGCAGAGATCTGGTCATGCACAGAGAAATCCGTCGAACAACACAGGTCACTGCCGCGGACTCTGATCCATAGCGATGTCCATCTTCGGAACTGGTTTGTGGCGGCGGACGGGGAAATGGGGCTCAGCGATTGGCAGATAACGACGATCGGGCATTGGAGCCGTGATCTAATCTACGCTATCGCAACCGCACTTACGGTCGAAAACCGGCGGCGGTGGGAAAAGGATCTTGTGCGGCTTTACCTCGACAAGATGGCGACGCTCGGTGTGCCGCCGGTGCCGTTCGAGGAGGCCTGGATTAATTGCCGCCAACAGCTTTTCAGCGCTCTCGCGTTCTGGACGATCACGCTTCGGCCGGCGACCGATATGCCCGACATGCAGCCGGAGGCCGCGACGTATGAATTCATCATGCGATTGGCCACGGCAATTGACGATCTCGACGCCCTCGAGAGTTTTCGCCCCTAAACGACCAATCGACGCAGAAACGGATGCGAGGTGGCGTGCGAGAAGCGGCCCGGCCATTTTCGCGCACGTGCCCGACGAGATTTTGCACAACCTCGAGAGAGTCTCAACGCGAGCGAGTCTCGCATCCCTGCAGGATGGGAAGGCATCTGCGCGCCCTTGGCGATTGTGCTTGTCGCGTTGGGAGAGCGCTCTGCTAGCCATGCCCGGATGCACCGATTTGTCGAGATCCTCGCGGACTGAGGCAAATTTCATATCCGAAGAAGGCAAGATCCGCTCGAAGTGTGCTGTGCTGTCCATCTAGACTAGGACAGAGGGTGTGGGCTGTATTCGCAACGCTTGAGAGTGAGACGGGCGCAGTCCTCGTTATGACTACTTCGATATGAGTCAGCTGAGGGAGCTTCGCCATGACCCGGGAATCCGAGAAAAAATTCACTCTCAAGCACCCCGACAAGGTCTACATCGGTGGCCGTTGGCTTGCGCCTAGTACGACGAAGAAGCTCATCGTCGTAAATCCCGTGACGGAAACGAAAATTGCGGAGGTGGCGGAAGGATTGGAAGCCGACGTGGACGCCGCGGTAACGGCCGCCCGCAAGGCGTTTGATAGCGGCCCTTGGCCGCTTTTCTCTCCCAGCGAACGCGCTGTGCACATCATGCGGCTCGCGGCTGAACTTCGGAAGCGCTTACCGGAGCTGATCAACTCGTGGGTGGAACAGGTCGGCGCGCCCTATGCGGTGTCGGAGCCTGTTACGGCGGGGTCGATTGCGACGTATGAGTTCAACGCTAGTCTCGCACAGAGCTTCCGTTGGGAAGAACGCCGGCCTTCGATGTATCCGGGACACGTCGGGCTTCTCGTTCATGAGCCAGTCGGCGTCGTGGCAGCGATCGCGCCTTGGAATGCACCGTTCTTCACAATGACGGCGAAGGTCGCGCCCGCCTTGATCGCAGGTTGCACATTGGTGCTTAAGCCATCACCGGAAACACCTGTCGACAGTTATATTCTCGCCGAATGTGTGGAAGCGGCGGATTTTCCGGAGGGCGTAATTAATGTCGTGGCCGCGGAGCGGGCGGTTTCCGATTATCTCGTGCGCCAACCGGGTATCGATAAAGTAAGCTTCACTGGCAGCTCGGTGGCGGGTAGGCGCATCGCCTCCGTCTGCGGCGAACGCATAGCGCGCGTCACTCTGGAGCTGGGCGGGAAGTCCGCTGCGATTGTTCTGGACGATTTTGACGTTAAGGAAGCCGCCGCGACTCTTGGATCCAGTCTTTGTCTGCTGACGGGACAGGTCTGCACGAATCTCACGCGCATACTCATATCGCAGAAACGCCATAACGATTTCGTCGACGCGCTCGCCGACACACTTCGCGGTATTAAAATCGGCGATCCGTACAGTTTGTCGACACAGATGGGACCGCTTGCAATGAAGCGGCAGCTCGAACGCGTGCAAGGCTATGTTGCCAGGGGCCAAGCTGAAGGTGCGTGTTTGGTGCAAGGCGGCAAGCGACCTCAACAATTCGACCGGGGCTATTTCTTCGAACCGACGCTGTTTAGCAAAGTTGACAACTCCTCATCTATAGCCCAGGAGGAGATTTTCGGGCCTGTTGTCTGCGTCGTGCCTTACAGAGATGTGAATGATGCGATTCAGCTCGCCAATGAATCGATCTTCGGTTTGAACGGTGCAGTGTTCACTAACGATACCGAACAGGCGTATCGCATTTCACGTCGCGTGCGCACGGGCACCATGGCGCAGAACGGCTCCATGCCCGATTTCTCGATCGCGTTTGGTGGTTTTAAGCAGTCCGGCCTTGGCCGCGAGGGCGGCGCCGACGGGATTCTGCCGTTTCTCGAGAGCAAAACAGTCGTCCTGAAGCACGCTCCTGCACATATTCAATCTTAGGCCCAGAATGTTGCCGCGTCGGCAAACGCAATGGCCCCGCGTCGCGATTGTCGGCGCGGGCATGTCGGGTATCTTGATGGGAATCAAGCTGCTCCAACGCGCCATCCCGTTCAAGATCTATGAAAAAGCCCCGGCAGTCGGTGGCACTTGGCGTGAGAACACCTATCCGGGTCTGTGCTGCGATGTACCGTCGCAGTACTACCGATATTCCTTCGAGCCAAATCCAGAGTGGACTCTGCTGTTCTCTCCGGGACAGGAAATTTGCAGCTATCTTGAGAAGACGGCTCGACGACGCGGTGTGTACCCTCACATTCGCTTCGGATGTGAAATCACAAGCATTGAGCTGCAGCGCGACGTCTGGCAATTGCGCACCAAGAGTGGTGAGGAAATCACGGCCGACATTGTGGTCACCGCGGTTGGATTTCTTCACAAACCAAACTTGCCGCCCTTAGAGGGCATGGCTGACTTCGAAGGAGTGGCGTTCCACAGTTCGCGGTGGAATCATGACATCGCTATTGACGGCAAACGTGTTGGAATTGTTGGAAATGGATCTACCGGCGTTCAAGTAGTAGGCGAAATCACAGCGCGAGTGAAGGCGCTGAAGTTGTTCCAGCGGACTGCGCAATGGATTGTTCCAGTTGCCAATGCGCCCATCCCCGAACGCACGAAAAGGCTCTTTCGTCTCTTCCCGGTCTTGGCCAACATCTCCTACCGTAGGACGCGCCGGAACTTCCTCGGAACCTTTGGCAAGGCACTCGAGGGTGACCCGAAGTGGAAGGCCTGGCTCGATGGTCTTTGTGAGCAAAACCTTGAGAGCGTCAAGGATCCTGAGCTTCGTGCGAAATTGACGCCTACTTACAAACCGGCGTGCAAGCGCATCGTACTGTCGGGAAAGTTTTACGATGCGATCCAGATGCCCCACGCTGAAGTCATTAGCGACGAGATTGATCACGTGGCTTCGAAGGGAATAGCGACTCGAGATGGCAGGCTGCACGAAATAGATATTCTCATTCTCGCTACGGGCTACAAGGCCCATGACTTTATTAGTGCGATAGAGATCGTCGGGCTGCATGGACGCAGGCTGGCGGAGTTGTGGGCGAATGGCCCCAAGGCGTACCAAACGGTTGCTATTCCAGGGCTGCCAAATTTCTTTTGTATAATTGGGCCCTACAGCCCCGTCAACAACACCAGCATCATCAGTTGCTCGGAGACGCAGGTCGGCTACATCATGCGTTGCATCGACACGATCGCGCGCAAGCACGTCTCGATGTCGCCGAAATTCGAGTGCGCCGATGAACAGATCGGGGAGTGGCGGAAGGCTGCTATGCACACGATTTGGGCGAGTGGCTGCAAGAGTTGGTATCAGGACAAGGAAGGCGTTCCGCTCATATATCCACATCCACCGCGTCAGTTCGAGCGCGACCTAGGACGCGCGCCACGTCTGCACCACTTCGACATTCGGCCCCTGGGAAGCGCACAAGAAACAACATAGCGCCCATCGACCTGCTAGTGCATCTTGAGGCAAGTGCCTTTGCACGTTAGGGCGCTCTTGTGCTCGACGGTACACTAGGAATATTTGATACCCTGAACGCGGAGCTCTTCGAGTAACCAGTTGTGTGTACCACCGGTATGCTGATTGGTCGGAGATTCAAATGGACGAATCGTTGACTGTGTATGGTAATCAGGACTACGTTCGGGCGGCCATTGGCACCCGGTTCGACGATCCGCGCACGTATGCGGATATTTTGAAAGCAGATGGCGATGAGTTGCCTTTCACGATGCGGCACAAAGGCACCTATAGGCCCAAGGCGAAGGGTTTGCCTTACTGGGTGTACTACGACCCAAAACTCATCCCACTTGAGATTGAAAACATCTGGAAGAAGCATTGGCAGGTCGCCTGCCGCGCCGAAGACATTCCGAATGTCGGCGATCGTGTTAGCTACGACGTCGGGACGTTGTCCTTTCTCATCGTGCGTTCCGGATCCAGCGAGTTCAAGGCGTTCTTCAATAGTTGCCGGCATCGCGGCCGAAAATTGTGCAGTAGCATGGGATCCGGTGACCACATCCAGTGTCCGTTTCATGGCTGGACATATGCTTTGGATGGAAGTCTGAAGTGGATTGCACGTGAAGAGGACTTTCCTGGAGTAACAGCGAAGAAGTTTGGCCTTCGCGAGGTTCAATGCGCGACGTGGGGCGGCAATGTTTTCATTAATCCAGACCCGAAGGCGCCACTTCTAAGGAATGCGCTCGGTGTAATGGCGGACCATTTCACGGATTTTCCAGTGGAAGACCGCTACACGGCGCTACGTATACGCAAGAAAGTGCGCATCAACTGGAAGGCGGCCCAGGAGGCGTTCATGGAGGGGTATCACGTACTGGTCACCCATCCGAGCGGCATGCCTATGTTCGGTTCTTGCTACACGCAGATCGATCTTTGGGATGACGGCGTGGCGCACGTCAGCCGCCTGATTACCCCGGCCGTGACGCCGGATGGATGGGTGAGATCGAAGATTTCGCCCTCGATTGGCTTGCGGCTGTTTTGCAATGCGTACGGATTCAGGGAGCCACCTGCGGATCGCGGTTTAACCCACAGCGACGCCCGAGCGTTTGCTGCACAGGTGCAGCGCGAGCGTCTCCACGCCGAAAGCGGTATAGATCATTCGAACCGCTCAACTTCGTACCTCCTTGACATGGTTCAGTGGACCATGTTTCCAAACTTTTATCCCTGGTGGGGCGAGGGTCTTGCCTGGTGGTATAACTTCACGCCGTACGAGGACGATCCCGACGCATGCGTCATGGAAATTCGTGTGACGAAGCCTATTCCCACAAATGGCCCTTGCCCGGCCTCTGCGAGACCCGTTGACATCGATTTTGAAGAGAAGGGTGCAGATTACCCTGAGACCGGCGTGGTCGGGCTCATTATGGACGAGGACATGGACAACATGGCTCAGGTCCAGAAGGGCTTGAAGGCAGCTCGCGCGGACAGTGCTCATGCAGTACTCGGTGTGTACCAGGAAGATAGGGTCCGTCACTTCCACGAGCTATATGCGCGCAAGATGGGGCTGGAGCAGAAGGTGAGCAACCACGGTGACGATTGACGAGTCGCGGCGCTAGTACGCACAGCTCACGGGCCGTTCGGTTGGGGATATCGGCCTCCCGCTACTTGTTGCGTTGTACGCTCAGGTTAGCTCCGTGCAGCGCAATTTTCGGCGACTCGGCCTGGAAGCGCTTCACATGCACGACCACCTCAGGTGAGGGCGGTGCCTGCGCAATCGGTGGCCCGATCGCCATGACCGTGGTTGCTTAGGAGCAGGATCGTTTTGTTCCAGGCAAGCGTACTCACGCGCTCCGTTAACCGCTGGTCAGTGTTGCCTGCATCCTCAGCACGCGCTGTGCGCCCGCCGGCACGATGAATACCCCAGGCTTTTCGGTGAAATCTCCTGCAAAGCCCACAGGATCGGCCATCCCGTGCCAGGGCTCGATACAGATGAAGGGGGCGCCGGGTTTGCTCCAGAGGCCCAGGTAGGGCGTATCCGGAAACTGCAGAGCGAGCCGAGGACCCGTGTCTGCGCCATAGCTCACGCCCTGGCTGCGAACGGCGTCGAGAATCACCACGTCGTCCCTGAAGAGCTCATCGTCGAGCACCAGACGCCGTGAGTGAATTGGCGTGGGATATCGGACAGGCGTCACCAGGCCAGCGGCATTGAGCCGGCGAATTGGCGCCGGCTCTTCGAGGTCGAACTCGATAGCATGCAGCGCGCGCGCCGCGCCGAAAGGTAACGGCCAGCGAAACGCGGGGTGATAGCCGAAGCTCGCGGGCATCGGCGCATCGCCATCGTTTCTCACCGAGGTCGTCACCCTGAGCGTCGAGCCGACGATCTCGAAGCGCACCTGCAGCTGAAAGTGAAACGGATATACCGCCAGGGTTTGATAATCGGCCTTCAGGCGCAACACGGCCGCAGCTGGCGAGATGCTCAGCACCTCGAAAGGTTTGCCGCGCGCGAAGCCGTGCCGCGATAGCGCATAGGTCTTGTCCGCAACCCGGTAAACCCCGTCGGCCAGAGTCCCCACGATTGGAAACAGCAACGGCGCTCGACCGCTCCAGAAAGCTGGATTGCCGTCCCACAACAGCTCACGGCCCGACGGGTCGCGCAGAATCGATAGTTGGGCCCCCAGAGGATTGACCTGCGCGGTGAGTGCGCCCGAACTCACGGTAAGCCAAGCACTGTCCTCTGACACACGGGTACCCTACGTCAGGCCCAGCGGAGCGGCAACGGCGGCGTTACGCCGGTGAGCCGCACGACGTGCAAACATCCGTGTCGATACAATGCACAGGCTGGCTTTCGATGTCGAAGGCGCGGACGATTGCTGGCGGCGGCTCCATAACGCCCGATTCTAAATTCAGCGGCGCCCGCGAACTGCTAGCAACAGCCCGCGGGCGCCTGATCACCGGGATCTGTTAGGAGGATCCTGGTCCGGTGACTGCGCGAAACGTAAGTCCAACTCGCCGGCGGCGGTGTTAAGAAATCTCAACGCGAGGCTGAAGTATCAGATTTGCGCCTGGCGGTGAGAATACTCGGGGGCTCCTGGCAGCTTGTAGGTTCGCGGTTACGACCGGGCATAGATCAGCCACCGCTTCGGACTGCCGGGCAGACGCCCGCTAACATTCCTAATCACTTGCTCAACCCAGGTTTTACGCAGAGGGAAAGAGGCTCACCCGAAGCTCGGGAGCTTTTCAGATAGAAGATGCGCGTAGTGACGGCGCGTCATCCGCGTGTCCTTGTGGCCCAAGAGTTCGGAGATTGTGCTCAGCGGCGCGTCGGCATTCAGCAGTAACGAGCCGTAGGTGGTTCGCAACTGCCGAAATTGAATCGGCGGGTCAATCCTCGCGCCTTTGCACGCCGAGCGAAGGCCGCGCGTCACGCGCATATACGTCCAGGACGTGCCGTCGGCTTGACTCAGCGCGGTGTCATCTGGGTCCCGCCCGGCGATTAGCTCCTCAAAGAACCGAGTGCCTTCGCCATTGACCGGCACCCGGCGCGGAAGGCCCGTCTTACTGTGACGCACCGTGACGTAGTCCGGACCTATGTCCCCTACTTTCAACGCCACGAGCTCGCCCAAGCGCATCCCGGTGAGCAGGCAGGCTCGGATCAGCCGGGCAAAGTCCGGCTCCGCAGCTTGGATGAGACGCCGGCAGTCCTCGGCCAAGAGGAACCGCGTTTGCGGTCGATCGACATTCTTGAACGGTTTGATCCGGCGCCACGCCTGATCGGTCGGCGTGCGCTCGTTTTGGAAGGCGAGGTTGAGTGCGGCCCGAAGAATGGTCCATACGCGATTGGCGGTGTTCTGCGCTCGCCGACGTTGCTCGCGGTCATTGGTCGTCGGGACACGGGAATCGCGCCAGCCGCGCAGGTCCGCCGGGGTCAGGTCGCTGACGCGCTTGCCGTGCAGCGAGTGCTTCAGTCGGTGCAGTTCCTGCTCGCTTAACTGGTTCAGGCGGCGCGGGCCGAGCACGGGAACGATCAAGGTGTCGGCGGCGATGCGCTCCTTGAGCACATCCTGGGAAGATGAGCGGACCTTCTTGGCTTCGAGGTACTCATCGATCGCCTGCTCAACGGTAAGATCAGAATGGGGCGTGCGGGTCGGACGGTCCTCATTCACGACCCGGCGCACGGCATCGCTGAAGCTCAGGATCTCTCGACCATCGGCGCCGTTGACGTCGTCGGCTCGGCCCAACGAACGCTGACGATAAATGCCGCCGACGCGCTCCCGGATTCGCCAGCTGCCGCCCTTGGTTCCGGGTCGGTAGCCCAAGAATCGCCCGCGTTCGACCTCGTGCCAATACGGTTCGTGACGTGGTTTAAGCTTGAGTCGGGCCTCACGCGTTTGCAGTCGGGCACTGCGTTGTTGACGAGGCATGGGCGTGCTCCGGAAGGCTCGTAACGGGAAAAAAATTCGGGCGTAACTTGGCGTAACTTTCCGTTCTGGACGGCAATATACGAGAATTGGTGTGTGTGTGAAAAGTCCTATATTTATAGGCATTTCGTGCACACGCGCGTGGACGACGATGGACGTCGGCGACCGCTTTCACGGCGGTAACAGGGGTTCGAATCCCCTTGGGGACGCCAATAAATCAGATACTTAGGACAAATTGGGGCAAAGGTATCCAACAAAACGGCGACGTTCTGTTATGGCAGGAGTTACAGGCTAACTGCCTCAGGCGCGTCGGCTTGGAGGAGCGAGGCGAGCCGGGCGTAGATCGCCGGAACCGCGTCAGATCCCCCGCCGACAGCGGAGGGGACTCCGCGAAAACGCTCGGCAGGATGGTCTGAAAGACGTTCCTTCGCAGATCTGAGTGAGGCTCCTTCGCGAAGCGTTCGCGCCCCATCCTCTGTAACTGGAGCAGCGCCGCAGGCCTGACCAAGCAGAGTGGGTGTGAAGTTCGCTCAGCATTCGCGTGGAGTGCCACGCCACGGTTCGCCGTCTGCCTTCTCATCAGCGCGCTGCGGCCCGCTTGTCACCGACGCACCCTTCAGTCTCTCATGGTCCCTAGGTGATCTTGCACGACAGTTGACTCGAGTTGAATTCAGTTCCCGGTGTAACTGCAACAACACACTTCGAGTGGTCAGAGAATGTGTGCATGCAAAGTCGAGTCGAGGGGGACGAATTCCCCACGCTTATACATTCGTCGAGAGGAAGTGGCTGAGCGTGCGTCCATTGGACGCCCAGCGTCATCGCGGAAGCTAGCGCAATTACGGCTATTGCCGCGGCGGTTAGAAATAATCGTTTGTTCATTTGTCTCTCCTAGTCAGTTAGGGCTGTAACGCTCGAATCGCTTGGTCCACAGTTCCTTGACCTTGGCTTCAGACGCTCCGGCGTTACTTCGGAAGGAAGAGCTGCCCGGAGATTCCGCCGCTCGACTGGTTTGTCGTTGAGATAATCGCTACGGCCTAGGCCGTCCTGCTGAGTGCGTCGCTGCGACTCGCTTCTGATATATGCAGAGATGGGCATACGCAGCAGATATTAACGGCGCACTCAGTCCCGCCTTAGCTCCGCGCACCAGGAGATCGCCGATAATCTGGTCGGCCTCGACCGGATTGCCTTCCTGCAAATCACGGTAAAGCGACGAGGTTGTTGGCGCACCGGGTTTGAGCAACAGTTCAGTGGTGGCAGCGATGAAGGCTTCCCCGAGCGGCGTACCTACAGCCTGGACGACCGTCACTACCTCATTGAGGAAGCTCGTCAGGAATTCCCTACCCCCGTGTACGGCTTCGATTTCACCCGTGTTGCCCCTCATCAGACAGGTAACGCCGCCCAAGGTCGCGAGCAAAGTCCATTTCTGCCACATCTCGAGCGCGATTGACTGAGAGATCCGCGCCCCAAAGCCCGCGTCCTGCATAAACTCGTGCAGCCGCGTGACGCGCTCAGAACGAGAGCCATCCATTTCGCCGTAAGCCAGGTCTTGCAGCTTTGTGAGTTGAACGATGCGACCCTGTTTGTCCAGCATGGTAGCAGCCTTGCATGCGCCACCGAGAACGGCGCGGGCGCCAAAGTGCGCGGCAAGCGTATCCATATGCTTCATGCCATTGAGAACCGGCAGGATCATCGTCTGGTCGCTGACGGCGGAAGCGAAATCGCTAATCGCTGACTCTAGCGAGTAGGCCTTTACAGTCAGAAACACGACATCGAACGCGTCGCGAAGGTCGTTGCTGGCAAGGAGCTTGGGCTGCACGATTGCATCGCCGAGCGGGCTCACGATCTGCAGACCGTTCCTGCGCAGTTCTTCAGCGCGACTCGGGCGAACGAGGAAAGTGACGTCCCGCCCAATCTGTGCGAGACGGCCGCCAAAGAGCCCTCCGATCGAGCCGGCGCCGATGACGAGCATTCGCATGGACTCCGAGCCTACCACTGCTGCAACACACGTTCACCGCCCGAAATGGAAGAGCCGTGGTGGCGATGCATGCTTGTCTCGTTCTCGCGTGTGCACTAGCGTCGAACTGCGAGGGACTGTCTGTTAGGCCTAACCGGCAGTAAGTTCGGATGCGGCATTGCGCAATGCGGTGCCTGCACGGTAGACCGAGACGGGAACGCGGTGCGTCCTTGCGTGCTGCCAATCGGCTCGATCGGTGGCCGCGCCGTCCGCCAGTGCGCTGCTAAAGTCGACTCCGCATCCTACGGACGCCGATATCGATGCGGCGATGGCCGCAACATTTGCCGCTGCGGAACTTATGTGCGAATTCGAGCTGGGCGCATCCTCGGCGCACGAATCCTCACCTATGCCCACAAGTACGGGCCCGACCTATTCCAGCGCTACGCCACCGGAGGCTGTCGCTGAGTCACGGGTCGGCGGGCGCATAAGAAAAAGTAGCGGAATGACTATCACGGTGATGATCAGCATAAGGCGAAAATCGTCAAGGTAGCCGATCATCGTTGCCTGACGAGTAATCTCGGCATTGAGCGAAGCGGCCCCGCTCAGACTCGGCAGATGGAACGCGGCACCCAGGGGACTCGTGAGAACGTTTCCACTATCGTTGCCGAGGTTTTCGATTATTCCGGCGTGTGCAATCTGAGTGTTGCGAACCAGCTGAGATTGCGCGACCGAGATGCCAATCGCGCTGCCGATGTTGCGCATTAAACTGAAAATTGCGGTTCCGTCGGCGCGCAGTTCGGGCGACAAGGTAGCGAAAGCGGCAGTGGCTAAGGGTACAAAGACCAGCCCTAAGCCCACGCCTTGAATGATGGAAGGCAAGATGACCGCACTCTCGGTGATGGCTAAATCGTATTGCGTCATCTGCCAGCTTGAAAAGGCGACCACCGCGAAGCCAACGGTCAGCAGTATTCGCACGTCCACCCGACCGCTCAGCCGGCCGGCAACCAGCATTGCCGCCATCGTGCCGATTCCACCGGGTGCCATCACGAATCCAGCGGTCGATGCAGGGTAGTCAAACAGGTCCTGAAGCATGGTGGCGATGAGTGCTCGAGTGGAAAAAAGAATCATCGCGACGAGAAACATCAGGACGATACCGGAGATGTAGTTCGGGTTCCTGAGCAGTCGATAATCGAAGAACGATTTTCCGGCGGGGGTAAGTAAGGTGTGCACACCGAAATATGCGAGGCTGACCGCGAAGGTGATGGCTTCCACCCAGCTTTCGGTTGAAGAAAACCAATCATTCTGTTCGCCGCGGTCTAACAAAAGCTGCAGGGCTGCAATCGCGATACTGAGAGTGGCAAAGCCGAAGAGATCGAAGCGGACGTTTCGCGACGGCTTTTTGGCCAGGATGTAGCGACCGATTCCGTAGAACGCCAATGAGCCGATCGGCACATTGATAAAGAACACCCACCTCCAGCTCCAATTCTCCGTCAACCAACCCCCAAGAGCCGGACCCAGAATCGGACCGATCATCACGCCGACTCCCCAAACCGCCATCGCGGAGCCGTGTTGTTTTGGCGGGTACACGTCCAATAGCACGGCCTGAGACAGTGGGACTAATGCCGCCCCGAATAGTCCCTGTAGCAGTCGGGCGAGTACGATTTGGAACAAAGAATCGGCGATTCCGCAGAGAACCGAAGCCACGGTGAAGCCCGCGATTGAAACCAGCAGGACGTTTTTCAGACCGAACTGGTCGGTTAACCAACCGGCGAGGGGCGTCGCAATGCCGGCGGCGACGATGTACGACGTCAGTACCCAGGTAATCTGATCCAGCGAAGCGGAGAGATTGCCCTGCATATGTGGCAGAGCCACATTGGCGATGGTCCCGTCGATCGCTTGAATAATGGTGGCAAGCATGATCGATAGCGTGATCATGCCTCGGTGCGGGACGGCGACAGATTCAGGTTGGAGAGGATCCACGTCGCCTCAGCACGTGCTGCGCAGTGGGCGAGAGTCGTGCGCTCAGACCGTCTAGGGTAGCGCGATCTGGCTATACCGCGCAGCGATCAGGTCGACGCTTAGCCACCGGGAGAAATGGGCAGACACGGGCGCTGAGATGGTGAGTTCTTTGGAAAATCCCTCCCCTGTCCTCTCATGCTCTTCGAGCCCGCTTCTTTCGTTCCCCCGCGCGTGTCGGGGTGCGGCGGCCTCGAGCGTTCGAGCGGGGCGCGTCGCGCTGTGGGACATCAGGATCCACCATACCGGCTGCGATCAACAGAACACGAGCGGCGGCCTTTGCTGCAATGGCCACCGCAGGATCGCCCAGAACGAGTGCAGAGACAATTGCGCCCTCCGCTAGAATCATGATTTGAGTGGCCAGGCCATCGGGATTTGTCACCCTGCCGCGGGTGAGTAGGTCGATGAGCCAGGCGCGGCGCTGCTCCTTGAAGGCAACGGCGATTCTGGTTCCTGCATGCGTGGGCTCGCCCAATTCCGCAACGGCGTTGATGAACGGACAGCCCCGGAACGCGTCGCTGGCGAACCAGCGTTCGAGCCGGTCGAACACGCCCAGGATCTGCTCAAGTGGCGGCTGATCGGATGATTGCGGCGGGACAAAGCGGCGCGACAGATACGCGACGATCAGCGCGTCCTTGGACGGAAAGTAGTTGTACAGCGTGCGCTTGCTGATGCCGATCTCAGCGGCGATCGTGTCAACTCCTATGGCGCGGATGCCCTGCCCGTAGAACAACCGATCCGCGGTCTCGAGGATCCGCTGCTGCATGGTTTCCTTGGCGGCCCAGCGGGTCATGATTGCACAGATCTGTGTAAGTTTGTCTTGACAGCCAGCATGCTTACCGCTTTACTACACAGGTCGGTGTAATCACGTGCGGCGCCCGGAAGCTTAACGCACCGCATGCTAACAGGAGTCGACAAATGAGCACGATTCTGAAAGCCCTGCTGGCTAGCCTGTTCCTTGCTGCGAGCGCAGTCGTAGTACCCACGGGGGCTTCGGCCGCTAGTGACAGCGCCGATGTGGCGCCCCCACCGCCACGCGTCGAGCCGGTTCCAGCGCGCGAGGGTTACATCTGGGCAGCTGGGTACTGGCAGTGGAGCGGTCGTTCCTATAGCTGGGTTTCCGGAAACTACATCTTCGAGCGGCGCGGGGCTCACTGGGTTCCCGATCGCTGGGAGCAACTCGGTCCCCACTGGCAACATGTGCACGGACACTGGGAGCGAGGCACCGTAGCGCTCGAGTCTCGGCGCTAAATCATTTGATCTCTGCGGCGTAGTTCGTTGGGAGGACCGGGCTCGCACTCAGCACGAGCCCACGCTATACGAGTCTCGGGACTCGATGATTTGATCGACACCTGCCCCTTACGCGCAACCGTGCCGCGCACGAGCCGGATGCCGCCGATTGCTCAGTACGGATTCGGCGGTGCAGCACTCATCGTGATTGAGATGCTGCCGAAAACTCCGTCCGTCTGATCGGCAAATCCGGCCGTGTAGAACAGGGTGCTCACAGGCTTGTCGGCGTCACCGTTTCCAAACACTAACGACCACAGTCCGGGGATGGCGAAGGTCCCGCCGTTGGTGACCGTGAGCGGACCCATTGAGGTGGCCAACGCGGTCCCATTGGGAGCGAATATGTTTATCCTCCCGTCGCCAAAGTTGCCGACCAACACATCTCCTTCTAGCGAGCCGAACCCAGCCGGTGCAAGTGCCATTCCCCACGGCGCATTGAGTGCGCCTCCCGAGGCAAATCGGCTTACAAAGTTGCCACTGAAGTCGAATAGGTCAACGTACCCGAAGCCCGCACCCGCGATTTCGTCGTGCATCGCTGCGTCCTGCTTCGCGTACGTCACATACAACTGACCACCAAGAGCTGCGATGCCGAAGGGAACAAAGCCTGCCGGTATGGTGGGGTCAACGAATTTCCCCTGCATATCAGCCGGCTTGTTGAAGTCGGTATCGAATACGTCAATCTTGTTGTTGTGCAGGTCAGTCGCATAGAGAAAAGTGGCACCGTTGACAGTGCCGAGCGCCAACCCCTTGTACACAGCGTGACTGGCGCCGTTCACCGCTGCATCGTCGTACGTTGTGACGGCAGTCTCGCCGCTATCCTTTGCCCAGGCTGCGATGGTGCCACCCTCTCCGTCGAGGAGAAACAGCGCTGGCTCTTGACCGGCACTCGTCGGAATGAGGAAGCCGCTGCCGCCGTTGTAGACTTGGCCCGTGGGGTTGGCGGGCACCCCGGCGGCGGAGGCTGGAATCGCGATGCCGACATCGGTGGAGCCTGTGACGGCGTTGGTCTGAATTTCACCCGTACCACTGTAAAGGGTCGCGAGGTTGCTGTTGTTGTCTGCGATCCAGAAGGGCAGACCCGGTGCGGTAACCAGACCCCAAGGATTCGACAAGTTGGCATCAATTGTGGTGGCGGTGGCGACCACCCCGAGTTTGTTGGATACCAATGCGCTGTCGGCAAAACCGCTGCTCGTTTGCGCGACCATCTGATTACCGCCGCTGCTGCCTCCGCCACCGCCACAGGCGGTGAGAGTCACAGCACCGGCCAGTGTCAGGGAAAGAGAAGCCACCAAGTTGTTGGGGATGGCGCGATTCAAATGCATTGGTACTCTCCATTGAGGTGGGAATGACGATTAGTGGAGAGATCTTTGGATTCCGTTCAAAGGTGGCGGCAAGTCGGCGTTTCCGTCTCGGTTCCCGCCGGCCCATGCCCCTGAGACTTCGATGAATTATGAGCCGCTGCGGTCAGTCCGATTGCGCGGCGCGAAGCCTGTACACGAGAATAGCCGCATCGGCCCGGCTGCGTGACGTCGACAGCGCTATGAATGCCCCGATTAGCATTGCTACCCTTCGAGTCGAAGACTTGATCGCGCACATCAGCAGCAGCGACGTTTCCCCGGGAGCCGGCTCCGCCGGCGCGGTCGTCCTGGCACTCGCGGCCGCGTGCGCGAGCAAGGCTGTGTCCGTGAGTCTGAAACATCGGCCGGACGAGCTTGAACTTCAATCGGCGCTCGCTTCCTTCGCGCAGATCGCGCACCTGGCCTTAAATGACGCCGATCGCGACTCAGTGGCATTCGAAAAATTCGTCCAAGAGAGAAATTCGGCTACGGTCGAGCGACTGGTATGCGAGGGCGAGAATCTGAGTCGGTTGATCGCCGCCTTGGCGACTGCGATCGACGAGATCGAGGCCAGAATAAGACCGAATATGACCGGGGACCTCGTCGCGGCTAGGGCCCTGGTGGGCGCTGCGCGCTGCATTCAGGAGCGCAACGAGGCCGAGGCTCTTCGCGTTCGCTAACGAAGGGCGCCCGCGACCAGAAGCGGCCCCGACTTAAAAGGCAGAGCGTAAGGCGCTATCCGGTATCGTCCGGATTTGATCGATAGGCCGTGGCTGCAGTAGTTGATCGAAGTCCCCGACAGGAGAGGCTCCGTGCCCACTTATTTTGTAAGCACCGCCGTCAATCGTTTGTGTGCCGCGGAAAGGCATAACATCGCCTCGGCAATCACCCATATCCATAACGAAGTAACTAACGCTCCGGTATTCTTTGCCCAAATTATTTTCAATGAAATCCCAACCGGGAATCATTTTATGGGCGGGATGCTCGCGAGTGCAGATGATGTTTTCATTCACGGACTCGTACGCTCTGGTCGTAGTCCAGAACAAAAACGCGACTTGTTGGTTCGGATCGTCGATGCTGTGGG
This sequence comes from uncultured Pseudomonadota bacterium, assembly GCA_963850955.1. GTDB lineage: Bacteria > Pseudomonadota > Gammaproteobacteria > Steroidobacterales > Steroidobacteraceae > 13-2-20CM-66-19. The sequence continues at coordinate 589,849 of CAWKMW010000002.1, read as the reverse complement.
CACCGCCACGATGATCCCGAGAAGATGCATCTGGGCATACATTGCCGATTTGCCGCCGACTCAGATGGCTGAATACGGGCATATCTTGCCGGAACCGGGGATGGAAAATGTTTGGCTCGCGAGCCTGCCCGAAGAGGACCGTGCGCATATTGAGCGACTTGGCCGGCGATAGAACTCTTCCAACTCGGGCATCGAAATGTGGCGTGCGCGATTCATCATCTTCGAACGGCGGTGAGGCCTAGGACTTTTTTTGGCTAATTGACGTAGAGCCTTAAACAACCTGTCGGCATGAGGTTGAGCACGCCGAGTCTCGTGATGCGCACTTGCGCCTGAATTTGAGGTGTCTTGGGGTCAAGCAAGCTGCACGCGATGGCTAAGCATGACGCTGGGCCTCTCAATGAGGCGGTACGCGAGCCACCCCGAGCCGATTGCCGCCGCGACCCCGATCATGAGCGCTCCCCACTCATTGAAATAGCGCAGGGCTACGGACTGCGCGCTCCAGCCGACGAGGGGATGCAGGAGATAGAGACTGTAGGAGATTCGCCCCATGAACTGAAAGGGCAGGCTTGAGAGCCATTTCCCCATCGCGCCCACGTTGCCAGCAACCACGAGCGCCCCGGCTGTAACCGCCGCGGTCATGCGCCATTCGCCATGCTTTGCAAAGGACGACAACGCGAGAATAACTAAGGCGATCATCAGCGAGCGAGTCCTGTCATCCCGCAACGTCCAGTAGGTTATCGCTCCCAAGGCGAACGCCCACCAGTAGGGAAGCATGAAGCCACGCGGGGAACTGACCACCCCAGCATTGTCAAGCACCGACAGAGCAAAAAGAGCGAGAAAGCCGCTAAGGAAGGCGGTGCGGCTCAGGTGAAGCGCCTGAGCTCCCCATGTTAGGAGGATGAGCGCAAGATAGAATTGTATCTCCAGGCAGAGCGTCCAATAGTTCGGGCTCATTTCGGGGAAGCCCAGAAGCGTCTGCAGATAGAACATGTGCGCGAGTATCTGCGGCGCAGTGAATCCCTCCTTGGGTACGCCGAACCACGTTGCAATGAATCCAAGTCCCAGTACTAATGCGATGCTTGCCCAATAGGGTATGTCCAGTCGAATTGCACGGCGCAAGGCGAAGCGCCCGAGGAAGGCGCCCGACATTCGCCGTTCGCCAACCACCATAGCGATGACGAAGCCCGACAGCACAAAGAAGATGGCAACTCCAAGATAGCCGAGGTGTGTCAGCGCTGCGGCCCTGGTGCGTCCCACCAAGTGAAAGAGCATGACCATCACCGCTGCGATCCCGCGCAGGCCATCAATGAACAGAAGTCTCCCCGTGCTCACTGAGGCGTATCCGAAAGCCCGGCCGTCCTACCGAGCCCGCGATCGATCCGGGGTAATGGACGCAAGGCCTCGAAGTTTCGGCATCTGCGCGAGAAGACTGCGAGCGGGACATACCAAGCCCGCGGATCGATCAGGGGGCGTTGAGGCAATGGTACCGGTCCCTTCGGCCACGCACAGAAGCGAGGTTCTCGGAAGTCTACGCGCCTCTAACGTCCGGGCATATGCGCGGTACTGGGCAGGAGCGGCAGGGCGCAAGGATTGATTTCCCGAGCCGCCGGCGCAATTGGCTGCTTGAAAGCGAACGGTATTGAACAAAGCGTTGAATCCGATGCGGCGGCCCCCCATCGGCGAGTTAGCGCACGTGAGCGACCGCCGCGATTCCGCGCGGAGAAAGCAGCGAGGCTGCGCGCCCGAACCGAAAGATTGGATCGAATCAAGCCGGCTCGACGGCCATAGGGTTTCTGCCGGGGGAGCCGGCTTGGACTTTGTGTCGGGTACAGAGCGTCCAGATAGCAAGCAGCCGCGTTCGCGTCGACGAGTATCAGCGGCACTTCGCGCATTCGGGCCCCGGACTCCGATGGACGCTGAGTCACTGCTGGACGACGGTGACCACGGCTCGAATCGCTCTGGGGACGCTAATATAATCAATAAGTTGCACGTAAACGCGATCGCCCAGGAGATTTTCGGTAATTTGGGAGAACCCGGTCCGGGCCGTGCGCGCGATGGGCCCTTGCGGGGAAGGAGATTCCGATGCGTATCAGCCAAATTCTTCCGACCAAGCGCTCGGACGTTGTTAGCGTCCCTGCCACAGCTAAAGTCAGGGGTGCAATCGCGCTGATGAAGCGCGAGCACGTCGGCGCCGTCCTGGTACTCGATGAGGATAGGCGTTTACTCGGAGTGCTCTCGGAGCGTGACATCGTCCACTCGCTTGACACAGAGATTGCCGACCCCTTCGCTCGGCAGGTGAGCGAGGTGATGCGTCGTGACAGTCCGGTCGCGAGCGCGCAGGACACGGTGCAATCGGTGATGCAGACGATGACGGCGACCCGGGCGCGGCACGTGCCCGTTGTCGAGCGCGGCCGCGTGATCGGCGTCGTGAGCATTGGCGACATCGTCAAGTCGCGCCTCGATGAGAAGATCCAAGAGAACACTGTTCTGCAGGACCTCGCGCGCTCTCGTTTGATCGCCAAGTAAGTTCCGACAATTTCTGCGAGAGCGAATGGGCGCAGGGCTTCAATCGGCCTCATGTACACGGCGTGCAACGCCGCGGGCGCTGAGTGCATTGCCTGAGCGACGCTCAGGGCAATGACGCAGATCAAAGAGCACGGCGCGGATCGCGCCCGACTCAACCGACGGGCCCTGCTGGTCGGAGGAGCAGCGATCGCGGCCGCTGGCGCGGGCGCGCTTGTCTTGCGACGTCTGAGGGACACCTCGTACAACCTAGATTCCGGCCTGCCGATTACGGCGCCCGACACGGTGGAAGTCTCGGGCACCATGCCGTACCGACGCTTTGGTGCCACGGGGCTTAAGGTCTCGGAGCTGGGATTTGGTGCATGGGCCATCGGTGGCAAGGCGTACGGAGCCGTCGATCACCAGGATTCGCTCAACGCCCTGGCGCGGGCGGAGGAACTGGGTTGCAATCTGGTCGACACCGCCATGATCTACGGGGACTCGGAGCTCGTGCTGGGAGAGTTCCTACGCGGTCGTCGGAGCCGCTGGATCGTCGCGACGAAGTACACGTTCCAAGCGCCGGGGATGACCGCGACTCTTGAACGGCAACTCACCCGACTCGGTACCGATGTCGTTGATTTCTACCAGCTGCATTCCCCGGATCAGAGTCTCCTCGACGAACTCTACGGACTTAAGAAAGCCGGCAAGGTGCGCTTCGCAGGTGTGTCGCTGTACTCCGCGCACGACATCGACCAGGTAATCGACCACTCGATGCTCGACGGCGTGCAGCTGCCTTTCAGTCTGCTCGATCCCGATCCGTTTCTGAGGCGCGTCGCGCGACTGCGGCAGAGCAGGTTGGCGGTGCTGGTTCGCTCCACGCTGAAGGAAGGGTTCCTGACCGGCAAATTCAAGCGTGATGCGACCTTTCCAGATGTTAACGATCAACGTCACAACTGGAGTGCCGCGCAGATCGCCCAGACTGTCGATGAAGTCGAACGCTTCCGTTTCCTCGAGGCCGACGCGGGCTCAATGGTGCGCGCGGCGGTGGCCTACCCGTTGTCATTTCCTGAAGTATCCAGCGTATTGCTCGGCACTAAGAACAGCGCGCAGGCCGAGAGCAACTTCGCAGAGATTCCCGGCGCGCGCTTGAGCGCGCAGAGCTTGCGCCGCGTACTGGCGCTTCAGGATGAGCTCGACGCAGGCGGCCGGCGCAGCCTCAGGAGCCTCGTGAACCGGGCGCTCGGCCGCTATTGAACCGGCATGTCGTGAACGGAGGATGACGGCAGCTTGTCATCGTAACGCCCAGTCTTAGAGTTTGTCCGCGATCGGGGCTCACGCCGCGACCCTTCGGTTCAGCGCTCGACTACGAGCAAGGTCGACGTGGCCGATGCATACAGCGTTCCATTCGCATCGGTCAGCTTAGCTTCCGTGTAGCCGACGCGCCGGCCGAGGGAGACGACGCGGCCTTCCGCTCTAACCACGCCGGTGTCGCGCGTCATGGCCTTATGGAAGGCGACTTTTAACTCCAGCGTCACATAGCTCTGTACGCCGCTAAGACGCGAGTGCAGCGCGCAGCCGCAGGCGGAGTCGAGTAGGGTCGCGGCGTAACCGCCGTGAACCAGACCCAGAGGGCTGTACGCGTGCATGCCCGGTTTGCCGGCGAACACGGCTCGCCCGAGCTCGATCTCAATGAGGTTGAAGTCCAGAGATACCGCGATGCCCGGGCGCTGACCCGCGGCCATGAAACTGCGCATCTGATCCAATCCGGTGAGCGAGGACGCGTTCTTTTCATCCGGGGAGTTCATCGTGAGTCCCTCGTCAGCTCGCCAGAAGTGCTTCAGCCTCTTTAAACAGCGCGGGGTCCACGTGCGCACCGGATGCAGCCGCGTCTTCGTCGACCTGCTCGGGCCGTGAGGCTCCGATAATTGCCGCAGCGACATTGGTCTGGCGCAGAACCCAAGCGAGCGCGAACTGCGGCAACGAGAGCTCCGCCCGGGCCGCCAGTGCCTTCACCGCCTGTACCGCACGCAAGGTCGCGGGCGCCAGCCAGTTCGGATTCAGAAACGCACCCATCGCACGGTCGGCCGCGCGGCTGTCTGCGGGCGGCGGCGCGCCTGGCAGATATTTCCCGCTAAGAACTCCCTGCGCGAGCGGCGACCACACGACTTGCGAAATTCCGGACTGCGCGCATAGGGCCAACAAGCCGCGTTCCGGTTCGCGATGTAGAAGCGAGTACTGAGGTTGGCTCGATACAAAGCGCGCGACCTCCGGCAGCGCCAGCGCCGCCTCGATCCGATCGAGCGGCCATTCCGAGAATCCGATATAGCGCACTTTGCCCGAGGACACCGTCTGAGTAAGCGCCTCCATGGTTTCCGCCAGCGGCGTATCAAAGTCGTAGCGATGACACTGATACAAGTCGATGTAGTCGACCCGCAGACGCTTGAGTGAAGCGTCGAGCTGCTTGTGCACTTGTGCTCGCGACAAGCCGCGATCGACGGCGCTCATGGGGAAGAACAGCTTGGTCGCCAGCACATAGCTGTCCCGCCTGACACCACCGAGTGCCTCACCTAGAACGCTCTCTGCAACGCCGCGCCCGTAGACATTGGCGGTATCCAGGAAATTGATGCCACGATCGAGCGCGCGGTGAACGCACGCGATGGCGGCCTGCTTGCGCGGCGAGTCGGAGAAGGTCAGCCACGAACCGAATCCGATCTCGGAAACCTGCAGGTCACTGTTCCCCAGGGTGCGGTATTTCATGGCACTCTCCGAGCGAAATCACGAAGCGCTTGCGCAGTGACCGATCGCGCAACGCCCGCGCCGCGACGTGCTGAGCGCAGCGCAGGGACGACGCTAATACAGCCGGTCCCGCTCATAAGTCCATCGTAGCTTAACGCGCGCTGAACGTAATCACGCTGTTCGCAAGACGCACTGCGACAGCGATGGCTGTAGCTGTGATCCTACAGGCTTTTAGCCCTGTGCCCGATCGATGCCCAAACTTCACCGTGCGATGTTGTGAGGCGACGGTGCAGGCCGTACGCATGCTTGGAGGGAGCGATGATCAAGGCTCGAACGGTTCGAATCTTCGCAGTTGGGATGTTGGCGATCTGCCTGAATGCATTCCGACTCGCCGAAGCGCAGGTCGCGGTTTCAATCACGATTGCGCCGCCGCCCCTTCCCGTGTACGTGCAGCCGGAGATTCCCGCGCCCGGATACATCTGGACCCCGGGGTATTGGAGCTACGGCCCGGAGGGCTACTTCTGGGTCCCGGGCACGTGGGCGGAGCCGCCGGTAGTTGGGCTTCTATGGACGCCCGGTTACTGGGGCTGGTCTAACGGGCTCTTTATCTGGAACGCGGGATTTTGGGGGGCGCAGATTGGCTTTTACGGCGGCGTGAATTACGGCTTTGGCTATCCGGGTCACGGCTACGAAGGTGGTTATTGGCGCAACAACCAGTTCTATTACAACCGAACGGTCAACAACATCACCAACGTGCAGATCACCAACGTCTACACGAAAACCGTGGTCAACAACGTCACGGTCAATCACGTGAGCTATACCGGGGGGCCTGGCGGTATCGCAGCGCGGCCGACTGCCGAAGAGCAACAGGTCGCACGCGCGTCGCACACAGCGCCCACGACCGTGCAAACGCAGCATCAGGCCAGCGCCAGCTCACGGCGCGAGTTGCTGGCGTCGGTGAATCAGGGGAAGCCGCCCATTGCGGCAACCTCGAAACCCAGCGACTTCTCCGGCCACGTGGTCACCGCAAGTCGCGCGGGCGGGCCGATTCCCGCCGGGATTGTTAAAGCGTCAGCCGCATCCTCGACGCATCCGGCGGTGCAGCCCGGCAGCACCAGCGCACCTATCCACGCCCGCGACCTGCCCGCGAATCCGGCCCCGGCGCAACCGCCGGAATCGGCCACGGCCGAAGAGAAGAAATACGCACTGCAGCAGTCGCAGCTGCAAGCTCGGCAGAACCAGGAGCGTGAGCAACTGGCTCAGCAGCAGTCGCGCGATCACGCCAACCTTACAAGCCTAGGTAATAACCCCCAGGCGCTGGCGGCCATGGAACGGCAGCACCAGCAGCAGACCCAGCAGTTGCAGCAGCGGCACAGCTCCGAGCAGCAACAAGTGCAGCGGGCCCCGCCACACGCGACGGCCGCGCGCGAGCCCCCGCACTAGGCACCGGGCGGCCGCCCTCGTAGCCCATTTTCTAATGCAATAGAAACTCAAAGGAGATCGCAAATGATGAAACGCACTCTCGGAAGTCTTATGGCGCTCGTTTTTCTGCTGGGCGCAGCGGCGGCTTGGGCAGACGCGGATCCGAATCAGCAGACGATCGGGCTCTTTCAGCATGCAGGTCAAAGCGCGGCGTTTTTCGCCAATTCCTACGGCTACGCAGTGTTTCCGACCGTCGGCAAGGGCGGTTTCGTGGTCGGCGGCGCACACGGCTCGGGCCGTGTGTATGTCCACGGACGCTACGTTGGCGACACTTCGATGAATCAGGTCAGCGTCGGCTTTCAGGCTGGCGGACAGGCCTACAGCCAGATCGTCTTCTTCGAGAACAAGGCGGCCTTTGAGGAATTCTCCAAGGGCGACTTTGAGTTCGGGGCGGATGTGAACGCGGTCGCCATCACCGCTGCGGCAGGGGCCGGCTTGGGCACCACCGGTGCGAGCGCCGACGCCAGCGGCGGCATGAAGGACGCGCGCACCGCCGGGAAGTACTACAAGGGCCTGGCGGTCTTTACGATCGTGAAGGGCGGCGCGATGTACCAGGCCACAGTGGCCGGTCAGAAGTTCAGCTATTCGCCCAAGGCGTGAAGTGGAAAACCGGGTCCGGCCTGCGGCACGCTTAGGCGTGTCGCAGGCTCGTTTTTGCCGGCCAGGGCGGCGACTGAACGGCGCCGCGCAAGCGCAGACCTGTTCTTGAGCTTATCGGCTGACGCCTTTTTGCCGCCGTCACTCCCAGAAATAGACGGTGCGCTTCTTGATCTGCGCCGCGCTCTCATCGGTTGTGCCCAAGCTTTCGTTTCCGCCGCCGCCGCGGCTGGTCCGGCGACCTTTGATCTGGCGGGCCCCTTCCTGGAGATGGAAGTCACGCGCGGCGAAGTCACGCCGCCCGTGTCCCGAACCTGCGGCGGAGATCGCTTGTGGGTGAAGGCAGATGTGCCGGCCGAGCAGTCCGCGCATTACCCCGATGGTCGCCGTGTTCCTGCGCGAGGCCACAAATCCGCCTCCGCCGAATTGGTTTGTGCGCTGTGACACCTGGGTGGGCACGTGTGCCAAGGACGGCATGACACTCACCCTGCCCGCAGGCGCAGCAGCTGCTCGTGTTTCTGGCGCCGAAGACGGGCGGAGACTTAAGTCCCTCTTCAACGCGGCGCGGGGTCGCCCCGGAGCGTTCGTACGCACGTCGCTGGACCTGAATCAGGCGACGTTGGATCACTCTGGAGAGGTATCTGGCCTTGCCTGTGGCGAGCGCGCGCGCGGTTCGCGATCTAAAATCCCCACGTAGCCCAGTATGGGGTCTCACCGACAGCTTCCGATTCCCCGTACTCGCTGGGGTAACCTTGGAGCTTCCCCTCAGGCAGCTCCTCTGCGTCCCCGATCGAAAGCGGGATCGCATCGAGGGGCTGATCTAACGTTCCTCTCAGCCTCTTGAGAAGGCCGGGCCTATGAACTTCAGGATTCGTCATTCGTGTGCGGTTCATGGCGATCAATCCCTTAACAGCCTGAATGCCTCCGTGAGTATCTTGTCCTGGGGGCCGCAGTACGCATTGTAGGCACGGGGCGTGTATCTGCGTAGGAGAAGGTCACGGCTCGCGGCAGCGCCACGCTTAAGCTAAGGTGGGGCTTCAGGTAGGGCGGCCGAGGATGTATACGTGAAGTGTTCCGCGGGGCTCGCAGCGCTCCTCAGCTGCCTCGGGGTAGGGACGCTGGCGGCTGCCGCGCCCGACGCTTCGCCTTACGATGTGCTGATCAGCGGCGGCACCATCTACGACGGGTCGGGCGCCACTCCTTATACGGGCGACGTGGCGATTCGCAAGGATCGCATCGTTTATGTGGGACCGCATGCGCCCCAGCGCGCCCAAGAAAACGTCGATGCCCGCGGTAAGGCCGTCGCGCCCGGATTCGTCAACATGCTGGCGCATCCGGAGGAATCCCTGATCGCTGATGGACGCGCACTGAGTGATCTGCGCCAGGGGGTGACGCTCGAGGTCATCGGTGAGGACTCGATGGGGCCGCTCAGCCCCGAGATGAAGCGGCACGGCCTGGAGCGGCAAGGCGACATCAAGTACGCCATCGACTGGACTACGCTCGGGGAATATCTGCAAAAGCTGGAGAGGAAGGGGGTCGCGCCCAACGTCGCCTCCTACGTGGGTGCGGGCACCGTGCGCACGAACATCCTTGGGGAAAAGGACGTCGCGCCGACACCCGCGCAACTGCTACAGATGCGCGCGCTCGTACGTCAGGCGATGGAGGAGGGGGCAGTGGGCGTTACCACGGCGCTGATCTATGCACCGAACACGTTTGCCAAGACGCCGGAGCTGACTGCGCTGGCGAGCGAAGCGGCACGCTGCGGCGGCATCTACAGCGCGCACATGCGCAGCGAGGGCGACCGGCTGCTTGAGGCGCTGCAGGAAACCATCGACGTCGCCAGGGCATCCGGGGCGCCCGCGGAGATCTACCACCTGAAAGTCGCCGGCGAGCGCAACTGGGGCAAGCTCGATGCGCTGATCCAGAAAATTGACACGGCACGCGCCACCGGTACGCGCATCACGGCGGATATGTACGTGTACACCGCCGGCGCCACCGGTTTCGATGCCGCCATGCCGCCGTGGGTGCAGGACGGGGGACTGGAAGCCTGGATTGCACGGCTGCAGGATCCGGCGATTCGCGCGCGCGTTGTGCAGGAAATGCGTGACCCCAACCCGCCCTGGGAGAATCTCTACGCGGCCGCGGGCGCTCAGGGTACGCTGCTGCTGGCCTTTAAGAACCCGGCCCTGAAACCGCTCACGGGCAAGACGCTTGCGGCTGTCGCGCAGATGCGCAACGAGAGCCCCGAGGATGCCGTAATCGACCTTGTCATCGAGGACGGCTCGCGCATCGGGGTCGCGTACTTTCTAATGACCGAGGACAACGTGCGCCGTGAAGTCGCGCTCCCCTGGATCAGCTTCGACTCCGACGCGGACGCACCAGCCCCCGAGGGCGTGTTTCTCAAGTCCAGCCGCCACCCACGCACTTATGGGAACTTTGCGCGCGTGCTGGCCAAGTATGTCCGCGAGGAGCACGTCATCACACTGCAGGAGGCGATTCGCAAGCTCGCCGCTTTTCCCGCTGCGACGCTCTCGCTTGCCGATCGCGGCACTCTGCGAGCGGGCAGCTTCGCGGATGTCGTGATCTTCGACCCCGACACCATCCAGGATCACGCGACCTACGAGCGTCCGCACCAGCTGGCCACAGGTGTGGACGACGTGTGGGTCAACGGCGTGCGCGCTCTGCGTCACGGCGAGGCCACCGGGGCTGCGAGCGGTCGAGCGGTACGCGGCCGCGCCTGGAAGGGGTCGGCGGGTGGTGGTTGTCGCCGCAGCGCCGCCGACTGGAGCTGGAGTCGTTGACGCGGCCGTGGGCTGCGCGCGCCACAGCACACGATGACAACAGCGGCCGAACCGGGGCCATCCGTCGCGCCTGCGCCGGCGCCATCAGATCGCTGGTACGTGCTGGCGGTGCTGACCGCAGTGTACGCACTCAACATCGCGGATCGGTTCTCGATCTCGAGCGTCATCGAGCCCATCCGAGAGGAGTTGCACCTGAGCGATGGCCGTGTAGCCGCGCTCACGGGCGTCGCGCTCGGCGTATTCTACGTGACCCTCGGTATCCCGATCGCCGCGTTCGCGGATCGTGCCAATCGTCGCAACATTCTCGCGCTGGCGCTCGCCCTCTGGTCCGCCATGACTACGCTGTGCGGCTTTGCCAGAACTTCCCCGCATCTGCTCCTGGCACGCTTCGGAGTTGGCATCGGCGAGGCGGGGGGTACGCCGCCCTCCACATCAATGCTCGCCGACAAGTTTCCGCCGGCGCGCCGCCCGATGGCGCTCACTATCTATGCTCTCGGAGCCTGTCTGGGCGCCTGGCTCGGCTCATCGGTGGCGGCCGCGGCGGCTGAACGCAGCGGGTGGCGCGCCGCGTTCCTGGTGCTTGGGGTACCGGGCCTTGTGCTCTCCGCGATCGTATGGCTGACGATACGCGAGCCACAGCGCGGCGCGCTCGACAGCACGCCGCGCGTTCAGCCGAGCGCCTTCTCGGCGACGCTGCGCTACATCGCCACGCAGCGCTCGGCGGTGCATCTGCTCGTGGGCGGCTCGGTGGCCACGCTGTGGAGCTGGGGACTGATCTGGTGGACGCCGGCGTTCCTGCAGCGCTCCCACCATCTGAGCGTCGGACAGGCGGGTGACTTGCTCGGACCTATACATCTTGTGGCGGGTACGGCCGGCACGCTGCTCGCCGGCTGGCTCGTCGCTCGCCCTGCGGCCGCCGATCCGCGCTACGTGGCGCGCCTGCTCGCCACGGTGGTCGTCCTCACGACTATTCCTTCCATCGCGCTGTACTGGGTGACTTCACGGGGCGCGGCCACTGCACTGCTGTGGATCTTCGTGCCGGGGGTGTACTTCTACATCGGGCCGACACTCGGCCTGCTGCAGAACGTGATCCCGGCGAACATGCGCGCCACCGCGTGCGCGCTGCTGCTGTTCCTGGCTAATGTGGGCAATCTTGTCGTCGCGCCGCAACTCATCGGCTGGCTCAGCGACTGGTTCAGAGATTCCTTGGGCGCCGGCCCGGAGTCGCTGCGCTGGGCGCTCTTGCTGCTGGCGCCGACGGGGTTCTGGGCGGCCTGGCACCTGTGGCGCAGCGGCGCCACTATCCGCGAGGACGAGGCGCGCGCGAGTTAGTAACGAATTGCGCCGGTCGGTTGCGCCGTGACGAGTGCAGGTCACGCCGGCCTGCCGACCGCTCGATTTCGAATCGCCCTAGACTTTCGCCATGGTTTATCCGGAGTCGCTGTTCTCGCACCGCCCGCTGCGCAGCACACGCCTGCGTCCGCGCGCGACGCTCCAAGCGCGGGCCGAGGCGGACGACAGTCCCGCTGATGCCGCCCCCGAGACCCCAAATCCCTGGGGCATCATCTGGGGCGTCGGGGGTGCGTGCTGGTTCATCGTCACGTGTACGGCGCTGCTGGGGATGCAGCCTGCGAGCAGCGGCCAGTCTGGCGGCGTCGACTTCGTCTCCACGGCGGCGAGTGCGACACAGCATCTGATGGTGTTTTTGGTGGCGGCGCTCGGCTATCGCGCAGCGCTGGCGCTTGGGTGGCCACGCGATCACGCAGCGCAGGTACGGGTGGTGTTGGTGAACTGCCTGATGGCGCTCGCCGTCGTGACCTTTGCCCCGTGCGCGCTGGTGCTGGCCGCCGGATTCATCGACGGACGCTTGCCGCAGATGCGCGCTTCGTTCGACGTGTGGTCGCAATCCCCAAGCTGGGGGTACTGGACCATGCCGCTCAGGTTCTTTCTGCCTCCCTATATTCTCGGCCTGTGTGCCATCGCGCTTACAGTGTTGATCCGGCGGCAGCGGCGCGAAGCGCTGCGCGCCGCCGAACTCGCCCGTGCCTGTGGTGCGGCGCGCATGGCCATGCTGTCGGCACAACTGCAGCCGCACTTTCTGTTCAATTCCTTGCACGCAATCAGCGTGCTCATCGATGAAAGTCCGCGCCAGGCCTCCGCCATGCTCGCGCGCCTCGGGGACTTCCTGCGGCACGCGCTCGAGAGTAGCCATTGGCCCTGGGTGGATCTTGCGACGGAACTGGCGGGACTCGAGGCTTACCTGGCCGTGCAGCAGATGCGCTTTTCCGACGGGCTAAGAATCGCTATCGACGCCAACCCCGAATCGCTGGGGGGTTACGTACCGGCGCTGCTGTTGCAGCCGCTCGCGGAGAACGCCATCGAACACGGACGTGATGACTCCGGCTCGATGCTGCATGTGCGCGTCGTCGCCTCCGTAGTCGCCGAGCGGCTGTGTATCGTTGTGAACAACAGCAGCCCGCAGCTGAGCACCGATCTGTCCCCGGAGCGCTACGGCCATGGGCTGGCAAATGTCGAGTTGCGGCTGCGCGCGGCGTACGGCGCTGACGCAACACTGACCGTGGGGCCGGACCCGCAGGGCGGGACGAGCGCCTTTCTCGACCTGCCGTGGCGCGATTTCGCCACAGTGCGACCCCAGAGGCAGTAGCGCGCGTGAACTCAGCCATCTCGACACTGGTGGTGGACGATGAGCCTCTGGCGCTGAGGAGGGTTCTGCGACTGCTGCACGATGATCCGGACATCCATGTCGTTGGCACGTTCAGCTCGGCACCCGAAGCGGCCGAGCATGCGCGCGAGCACGCGCCCCAGCTCATGTTGCTCGACATCCGCATGCCGGAGCTTGACGGCTTTGAGCTCGTCGCCACTCTCGCCGAAGGCGGCGTGAATCCGTACGTCATCTTTGTGACGGCGTACACCGACCGTTCCATGGACGCCTTCGGGGTCGGCGCCATCGACTATCTGCTCAAACCCTTTGACGACGAGCGCTTCGCGCGCGCCATCAGCCGCGCCAAGTCGCTGATCAGATCGGTTCAGCGCACGGCGGCGACGCCCCGCCAGGGTCTGGCGGGTGACCGTACGCGCCTCCTACTATCCGAGCGCGGTAAGGTCGTGGTGCTTTCAATGCGCGACATCGAGTTCGTGCAGGCCGCCGCCAAGCACGTCAAGATCTACGCCGGCGGCCGCTGCTTCTCGTTCCGACAGCCACTGGGGCAGCTCGAGCAGCGTCTGGATCCTGCCAGTTTCGTGCGCGTGCATCGCTCGACGGTGGTCAATGTCGAGCACATTGCCGAGATGCACCCGCTATTTCACGGCGACTACGAGCTCGTCCTGCGCCGCGGAACGCGCCTCACGCTCAGCCGCCGCTTCCGCGACCGCCTAGCGCCGTTTCTGCTCGACTAGCCCGGTAGGTGCAGTTCTACGGTGCGCGTGCGTACGCTTCCCAAGCGCACGTGTCCGCGCCAATGCGGCGCGCGCCAGTAAACCGTATCACGCCGCCTGACGATATGACCGCGCACGTGATGGAAGCGCGGCCCGCGGCGCAGTACCCCGGAACTCTCGTCGCCCTGGGCGGCCGCGGGGCTGAACACCGGTGCGCACAGCTCCAGATGCTCAAGCAGCGGAGCCTTGCCGAGGCGAAGACGCTTGGAGTTCAGGCGTTGAGGCGTAACCGGCAGCCGTACCAGATCGTCGCGGATCGACAGGAGCAGAAACAGGGCGAGCAGCAGCGGCACATCGAAGGCCACCGCCGCGAGCGAGTGCTGCATGACCCGGCTTCGCAGCTGTGCGCTGTCGGCCGCCTGCCGGTAATAGCGCTGCCAGGCGCTGTCCAGTCGGAAGCGTGCGCACTGGAGGAGGCTGTCCACCTGCTCGCTACCCGGATCTGTGACCGCGACGCAGCCGCCTTCCAGCAGGTCCGCGGGTGCGGCGGTGCGTGCCGCGCCGTCCAGATCCAGCAGCGTCTCAACGGCTGCGAGCAGCGGTTCGCGCGGCTCGCTGCCGGTAAGCCAAAAGGTGCGCACGCTGCCCGAGCGGCAGTCCGGCCGGGCGCAAATCAGTACACCGGCCCGCGACGCCAGGGGCACGTCAAGGCCCAAACATTGCGGCAGGCAGCGCGTCAGTTCGGCGTGTCGCGCGGCTTCGTCCCACTCGATCCACACGTGTTCTGCAGGCAAATGCAGCAGGTCAAGGCAGCCGGACAGCTCATCCCCGTCGGCGTAGGCGAGAGCGATGCAGATACGCACCAGCTCGTCCGACAGCACATAGCGCAGCGGGCATAATCTGAGAGCTCCTGCAAAGTCACTGGCCCCCGTCAGGCGCCATTGCGTGCCGCTGTGCTGGCGCACGATCAGCGGCGCCGTGCACTGCGCAATGTGATCCAGCAGCCGCATGCGCGCTCCCTACGTCTTGACCTGCCGTCATGGAGCGTAGGGAAGCACTCGAGCCGCGCGCAACGCGCTTGGCTCGAGCGGCGTGCGCCGCGGCCTCAGTGGCGCGCCGCGCGCACGAGCGGCGCCTAGGGGATTGTCTTGCTGCCGACTGAAGACATGGCGCTCTGCATCCCGGCGGTCGTGTAGGCGGTGGCACCGAAGTACCAAGTCCCGGCGGTGAGACCGCTGATGGTGTAGCTCGTCTCGCTGGTACTCGCGATCGTGACTTCATTGGTCATCGCCGCTTCGGACGTGCCATAGTAAATATGGATTCCCGCAAGATTGGTGAGCGCGCTGCCACTGGTATTGTGCGTAGGATCGCTCCACTCCAAACTCGCGGAGCCAGTGGCGGCGGCCTGCGTGGTGCCCACGGTGATGGTAAACGGCGGCAGGGCGCTGGAGGACTGTCCGTCACTCGCGCTGATCGTAATGTTGGCGTAGCTTCCGGTCTGCGATGTCGTTGGCGTGCCCGATAAGAGGCCGCTCGCGATGCTAAACGTCGCCCAGCTCGGCTTGTTGGCCACTGAGAACGACACGGTGCGCCCGGCGGAATCGGTCGCCGAGGGTTGGAAGCTGTAAGGGCTCCCGGCAGTGTCGCTGGTTTTCGGTGTACCCGAGATCTTGACCGTCGAGGTTGGCGTGCCGGCACCTGAGCTCTGGACCGTGATGCCGAAGGTTGGCAGCAGCACGTAACCGAGTGCGTCGTATGCCTGGATCGCAACATCGGGGTACTTGCCCACGTTGGCAGCCGTCGGTGTGCCGGAGAGCTGACCGGTGTGGCCGTTGAAGGTGGCCCAGGAGGGCTTGTTCGCAATGGCGAATGCCAACGTTTGTCCGGCATGCGAATCCTGCGCCGTCGGCGTGAAACTGTAGCTGCTGCCCACGGTGGCGGTGCTCGGCGGACTGCCGGAGATCGTCAGCCCAGAGGTGGTGGGCGCGGGGCTCGTGCTTGTCGAAGCCTGCACCGTGATGCCGAAGGTTGGCAGCAGCACGTAACCGAGTGTGTCGTATGCCTGGATCGCAACATCGGGGTACTTGCCCACGTTGGCAGCCGTCGGTGTGCCGGAGAGCTGACCGGTGTGGCCGTTGAAGGTGGCCCAGGAGGGCTTGTTCGCAATGGCGAATGCCAACGTTTGTCCGGCATGCGAATCCTGCGCCGTCGGCGTGAAACTGTAGCTGCTGCCCACGGTGGCGGTGCTCGGCGGACTGCCGGAGATCGTCAGCCCAGAGGTGGTGGGCGCGGGGCTCGTGCTTGTCGAAGCCTGCACCGTGATGCCGAAGGTTGGCAGCAGCACGTAACCGAGTGTGTCGTATGCCTGGATCGCAACATCGGGGTACTTGCCCACGTTGGCAGCCGTCGGTGTGCCGGAGAGCTGACCGGTGTGGCCGTTGAAGGTGGCCCAGGAGGGCTTGTTCGCAATGGCGAATGCCAGCGTTTGTCCGGCATGCGAATCCTGCGCCGTCGGCGTGAAACTGTAAGTACTGCCGACCGTTACCGTGCCGGCTGGGCTCCCGGATATGGTGATCGCGGCGGCGGCGTATGCGGCATGGCCAAAGAGCGTCGCGCTGCACGCGACAAAAGCGATGACGAACGGACGAAGCGATAGACGCTGCGCGCGACTGCAGAGATTGGCTTGGTTCACGTGATTCCCCTAAACGATCGCGGTATCGCTCAGCGGGAACACAGCCGACAGACGCGACCAGCCGTCGCGTTGCGGATTAAGGCGGTGTGCTCCGTACCCCTCATGAGCTCACCGCCTCTGTTCGCTCTTCCGCGCTTCACGGAAAGCGGACGTTCTGCGTCCCCGCCGTGCGACGGGTTCTTCCTTGCAGTGGACGCACCGCTGTGCAGTGCTCAGCAGCAGCGCCACTTCTGCGTTGGGGCGGCAGTAGAACGCGTCGTTTTACCTATCGCAAATGTCTCGACATTGCGACGTGCGCAATTGGCTACAGGACTTGCGCGCGCAGAAAAAAAATATTAGGGAAGATTTTTTCTTCGTTACGGCGGATAGAGTCCGCGCACGCGACCGAAGAGGCGCGTCAGACCGAAGAGTGCGTCAATCATGGGCGTGGCGACGCCGACGCGCTGACCGATTTCGCGTACCGCGCCGACGAGCGCGTCAAGTTCCAGCGGCCGTCCGGCCTCGACGTCCTGCAGCATGGAGGTCTTGAATGCGCCGAGTTTACGTGTCACCGCGTGTCGATCCTGCGGCGACTCGGTCACTTCACAGCCGATGTGCGCGCCCACGAGTGCCGCTTCGCGCATCGCGGCCGCGCTGAATGCGCGCAGCAGATCATCCTCGAGCACCCGGTCCATCGTCGCCCCGGTGAGCGCCGAGAACGGGTTCATGGTCATGTTGCCCCACAGCTTGTACCAGATGTCATAGCGGATGCGCGGCGAGCAGGTCACTTCAAAGCCGGCGTGCGTGAGTGTGGCGGCGAGGGAGCCGACGCGCTCGGAGTCGCCCCCGTGCGGTTCACCGATGATCAGCCGCCGCCCCATGCGGTGCACGGCGATGCCGGGGGCGCTTGTGGCGGCGCTCGCGTGCACGACGCAGCCGATCACTTGGGCGGTAGGGATCGCTGCGGCGATACGTCCGCCAGGATCCACGCTCTGCAGCGGCTGATCCCCGAGCACGGCGATTCCGTCACTGAACCACCAGGGCACGCCGTTCATCGCCGGCAGCACCCACGTGCCACGGGAGATGAGGGGTCTGAGGGCGGACGCGAGCGGCGGCAGGGCGGGGGCTTTGAGGGTCAGGATGAGAAGATCCTGAGGACCGAGTTCCTCCGGATCATCTGAGGCCAGCGCGACGGGTGCCGTGAGCAGGCGGCCCTCTTCCTCGAGCCGCCAGCCGTGATCACGCAGCGCTACGAGCGTTGTGCCGCGGGCGAGGGCGCACACACTCGCCTGCCCCCCCAGGGCCAAGCGGGTCCCGAGGAAGCCGCCGATTGCGCCGGCGCCCACAACGCATACCTTCAGCATGGTTTTCTGGCGTCGGTCGCAGCTTCGCCGGCTAGCCCATGTGCAGGCCGCCGTTCAGCGAAAAATCCGCGCCAGTGGCGAAGGCGGACTCATTGCCCGCGAGCCAGGCGACGATGGAGGCGATCTCATCCGGTTCGCCCAGGCGCTTGACCGGGATGCCACTCACGATCTTCTCCAGCCGTTCGGGCTTTATGGAGCGCACCATGTCCGTGCCAATGTAGCCGGGCGAGACGGTGTTGACCGTGACGCCGCGCGCGGCCACTTCCTGGGCGAGCGCCATGGTGAAGCCGTGGATGCCGGCCTTGGCGGTCGAATAGTTGGTCTGTCCGAACTGGCCCCGCTGACCGTTCACGGAGGAGATATTCACGATGCGGCCCCAGCCGCGCTCGAGCATGCCGTCGATGACCTGCTTGGTGACGTGAAACAGCGAGTTCAGATTCGTCTCAATAACGGCATGCCAGGCTTCGTTGCTCATTTTCTGGAACGTGCCATCGCGCGTGATGCCGGCGTTGTTCACCAGGATGTCGATCTCGCCGACTTCGGCGCGCACGATCTCGAAGGCGCGCTTGGTGGATTCCCAGTCCGAGACGTTGCCTTCGGAGGCGTGTACGTCGCAACCCGTGGCGCGCATCTCCGCGAGCCAGCGATCCTTGCGCGGCGAACCTGGGCCGCAGCCGGCGATCACCGTGTGCCCTTCCGCACACAGGCGCCGGCTGATCGCGGTGCCAATGCCTCCCATGCCACCGGTAACGTAGGCGATGCGCTTTGCACTCATGGCCTGTCCCCCGTCTTTCAGGCTCTGACTTTGAGGCGCATTAGTACGCCAATTCTCAATGGGCGTCTATGGCGTGCCGGCCTCCGAGGTGCGCTGCGTCGCTGCCTCGCGCATCACGGAATGCTCTTGCTGGCGATCGCAGACATCGCGCTCTCCATCCCGGTCGTGGTGTAGGCCGCCGCACCGAAATACCAGGTGCCGGAGGCGAGGCTATTGGCCGTGTAGGTGGTCAGTGTCGTACCGGCCAACTGCACCAGCTGCGTAAGGTTCGAAGGGGAGGTGCCGTAGTAGATGCGAAAGCCGGCCAGGTCCGTGAGTACGCTGCCATCGGTGTTCTGCGTGGGCGCGGTCAGATTCAGCACCGCACTGCCAGTTGTCGCGGGCGCGCTGGTGACCGTGACGCTGAAGGCAGGCAAGGCGCTCGATTTCTGTCCGTCGCTCGCGCTGATGATGACGTTGGCGTAGATCCCGGTCTGAGTGCTGCTCGGCGTGCCGCTCAGCAGGCCGCTCACGATGCTGAACGTCGCCCACGTGGGTTTATTCTGCACGGAGAAGGCGAGCGTCAGGCCGGACGGATCGCTGGCGCTGGGCTGAAACGAATAGCTGCTGCCCGCGGTCACGCTCGTGGGCGGCGTGCCGGCGATGACCGGAGGTGCCGGTGCCGGTGCCGGCGGCGGTGGTGCCGGCGGCGGCGGTGCCGGCGGCGGCGGTGCCGGCGGTGGTGGTGCCGGCGGTGGGGGTGCCGGCGGTGGGGGTGCCGGCGGTGGGGGTGCCGGCGGTGGTGGTGCCGGCGGTGGTGGTGCCGGCGGTGGTGGTGCCGGCGGTGGCGGCGCTGGCGGTGTCGGCGCTGGCGGCGCTGGCGGTGTCGGCGCTGGCGCGGCTCCCGCTGCGTTTACCTGCAGCGTGAACGCCGGCAGCGTGGCGGTGCGCCAGCCGTTGCTTACCGCAATGACGATGTCCACGTAGCTGCCGACGTTGGCCGCGGCGGGTGTGCCCGACAGCTGACCGCTGCTGGTGGAGAATGCCGCCCACGCAGGTTTATTGGCGATTGCGAATACCAGGGTTCGGTCGCGCGGGTCTTGGGTGCTGGGTGTGAAGGAGTACGCCTGTCCGGCGAGCACCGTGCTGGCTGGAGCGCCCGAGATCATCAGGCCGCGGTGTTCGTGCCCCTGCACAGCCTCAGGCCCGAAGGCACCGCAAAGGGCGAGGCCCAAAACAAAACGGGTCGCCAGCGCGCGCCGCGCTGCGGTGGCCCGGAACGCGAAGAAGAATGCTTTCATGGCGCCTCCCTGCAAGGTCGCTGGCAGGGAAGCACAGCCCGATCCGTCTTACGGATCGAGATGACGACTGACCCGCGTGCGCGGCGGGTCAGCCGGCAACCCCGCTGTCTCTTGCTAGGAGAGACCGGAGGCTTTGCGTCCCCGTCTTGCGACGGGTTTGCTCTTGGGCGCAGCGCGCCGCCGTAGGGCGGCGCTCCGCGTCAGGCGCAGTAAAGCGGTTGGCAAGCGATCACGCAAATGTCTCGCACTTGCGACGTGCGAATTTGGCTACGCCAGTGCAGCCGGTTGCGCGGCGCGATCAGCCGTGCACGTAGCGTCCGGGGGCATCCTCGGCGGGCGTGTTGCTTTCGACAGCGATTGCGCGCGCCGGCTGCTGCTGCGCGCTCGAGTGCGCGCTGAGCCACGCTTCCCAGGAGGGCCACCAGGACCCCTCGTGCAGCGGCGCGCGTTTCAGCCACTCTTCCGGCGTCGGCATGTCGCTCACGTCCGTGGCGGTGAGCAGGCGATGGCGGCGCTTCGGGTGTACCGGTCCGCTCACGATACCGGCGTTGTGACCGCCGCTGGTGAGCAGGAAGGTGTAGTCGGCGCTGCGGGTCAGGCTGCGCGCCTTGAACACCGAGCGCCACGGAGCGACGTGGTCGGTCTCGGTGCCGACCACGAACATCGGCACGGTCACACTCGCCAGATCGATGCGCGCACCCTCGACGGTGAAGGTCCCGAGGGCGAGCTCGTTCTTCAGGTACAGGCGCTCCAGGTATTCGCTGTGCATGCGCCAGGGCATGCGGGTGCCATCCGCGTTCCACGCCATGAGGTCGTTGAGCTTCGGGCGCTCGCCACGCACGTATTGAGTCACCGCCGGGGTCCACAACAGGTCGCGCGAACGCAGCAGCGCGAACGCTGCACCCATGCGCTCACTTTCGAGCACGCCGGCCTTGTGCATCATCGCCTCGAGCATCGCGATTTGGCTCGGCGTGATGAAAACGGACAGCTCGCCGGGCTCGCTGAAGTCGGTCTGCGCGGCGAACAGGCTCACCGAGGCGAGCGGGGAGTCGTGCCGCCCGGCCAGCGCGGCCGCGGCGATCGCAAGCAGGGTGCCGCCGATGCAGTAGCCGACCGCGTGGATTTTTTCATTCGGGATGCGCCGCTGCACTTCCGCCATGGCATCGAAGAAGCCCAGGCGCAGGTACTCGTCCATGCCGAGTTCGCGATCGCTGGTATCGGGGTTCTTCCAGGAGATCATGAACACGGTGTGCCCCTTCTCGACCAGGTAGCGCACCAGAGAATTGCGCGGCGACAGATCGAGAATGTAGTACTTCATGATCCACGCTGGGGTGATCAGCACCGGTTCCGCGTAGACGGTGCTCGTCTGGGGCGAGTACTGCAGCAGCTCGATGAGACGGTTGCGAAATACCACCTTGCCGGGGGTAACCGCGACCTGCTTGCCCACCTCAAAGTCCTCCGTGCCCGGTACGGGTCCGCCCTCCACGGCACGCTTGGCGTCCTCGAGCCAGTTCTCGAAGCCGCGGATCAGGTTGCGGCCGGATTCGGCCGCCGTGCGCTGCAGCAGCTCCGGGTTGGTGGTGAGAAAGTTCGCCGGCGAGGCGGCTTCCAGCAGCATGCGTCCGGCGAAGTTCGCGCGCGACAGCGCCGGGTCGTTCTTCTTGCCGGGCGCCGGTTCCAGCGCCTGCTGCCACCAGGAGGCCCAGTTGGCGTAGGCGCGCGCGTAGGCGTTGAACGGCCACACGTTCCAGGCGGTACCGGCGAACCCTAAATTCTCGTGTCCGGGCGCAAGCGGCTCGCCTGCGGCGGCGCGCGCGAAGAACTGCCAACTGTCGAGTGTTTTCTCGTAGGCGCTCTGAGCGAGCTCGGCCTGCCGGTCCGGGTGGGCGGCGAGGTTCAGATACCAGTCCCACCAGGCGCTGGCGTAATCATCCGGAGCCAGACCGCCGGAGACCGCGGCGAGCTGCGCCCGCAGCTTCCGCTCGGTATCGCTCAGGCTTAGCGGCGCCGGTTCGAGTTCAGGCTCAGGCGCGGACTCACCCCTGCGGGCCTCGTCCGGTTCATTCTTCTGCGCTCGATCGTCCAAGGCGGTACCCCCTCAAAAGTAAACACACCCGGAGCTTGCGCCCCGGGTGTGCACTACCGCCAAAGATATCAGGCTGCTTTCCGTGCGTGCACTGCCTTCGCGGCCATCTCATTGCCGAACTGGCTGATCTTCGTCTGGATCTCGGACGTCACAGTCGCGAATTCCTCAGCCCGGGCGCGCAGCTTGTCCACCAACTGGGTGGTGAGCTCGGTGTGCTTGCTCAGCAGCTCGTTCGGCGTGCTGGCGACGAAAGCCGCATTCACGCGCGCAAGCCCTGACTCGAGCACGTCGCCAGCGACGGCGTACTGCAGACGGGCCAGACGCTCAAACGTCTTGAAGCCTTCCTGCTGGGCCTTAAGGACGGGCGCGAAAGCATCGCGGGCCGCGTTGATCATCTTGTTCGGATCAAAGTTGGTGTCGATCATGTTCGCTCTCTCCTGTACCGGTTGCGGTATGGAGGGCATTTTACAGATTTTTGTATGCAGTGCAAGAGAAATTATCCGAACTCAGAAATACGACTTAGAGTTCACTTAAGTAGCTGATATTTATAATACTTTGTATTTTGTATTTCGACGGGTGCGTACCCATAAATTTTGCAACGCATTAGAAGTGTCTTACATCCGCAGGCCGGCGTCGATCTCAAGAACGCGCCCGGTGAAAAGCTCGCTCTCAAAGATGAATTCGACCGCCTGCGCGATCTCTTCGGGCTCCCCGAGACGGCCGAGCGGGATGGGCGCGGTCATCTTGGCGAGGGCCTCGGGCTTCATCGCCTCCACCATCGGGGTGCGGATAAATCCGGGTGCGACGGCACCCACACGGATCTGATAGCGCGCGAGCTCCTTGGCCCACACGACCGTCATCGCGGCGACGCCCGCTTTGGCGGCCGTGTAGTTGGTCTGCCCGATGTTGCCGGCACGCGAGATGCTGGAAATGTTGACGATCACCCCGCCCTGGCCGAGGCGAATCATGTGCGTGGCCGCCTCGCGCGCGCACAGGAACACCCCGGTGAGGTTGACGTCGATGACCGCTTGCCACTGCTCGAGGGACATCTTGTCGATGAGCTTGCCGTCCTTGACCTTCACCAGCAGCGCATCGCGCACGACGCCTGCGTTATTGATCAGCCCATCGAAGCGGCCGAAGTCTGCGGCCACCTGTGCAAACGTGCCGACGACGTCCGCCTCGCGCGCGACATCGGCCAAGTAGCTGCGCACACGGCTGCCTTCCTCGCGGCAGCGGCGCTGCGTTTCCGCGAGGTCTTCGCTGTTGGTGTCGAGAAGGGCCAGCTGCGCACCGCTGCGCGCGAAGTGCAGTGCGAGCGCACGGCCGATGCCGCGCCCAGCGCCGGTTACCACGAGGGTCTTGTCACGAACGTCCACGTTGGCGATTACTCCTGAATTTCCTGGGGTCTGCTGTCGGGGGGCCGGCGCGTGCCGGAGCGCCCGCCATTGAGGTTGGCGAATCGTCAGCCGCGGCGCTTGCCGGTGTCGGTTTTGGCGGGCTTGTCGACGCCCGGGGGCGTGGCGGTGGGGCTGAAGGCGGAGAGCATCGACGCCTGCATCTTCGCCCACATCTCCATGTTCTGGCGCGCCATCTCCGCCATCGGCGCCATGGGGGTCTCGAGGGCCTTCGCCATCTCGGCCTGCATGAGGTTCTGCTGCCGCAGGAGCCCGCCGATGCTTTGTTCGAGATAGGAGGTGAGCATTTGCTGAATCGGGTTGCCGTAGAAGCGGATGATCGCTTCCAGCAACTGCGTGCTTAACACCGGGGTGCCGAACTGCTCCTGGCTCGCGATGATCTGCAGCAGGATGTTGCGCGTGAGGTCATCCCCGCTCTTATCGTCCACCACCTTGATCTTCTGACCCTGGGCGATGAGCTTGCGCAGGTCATCGAGCGTCACATGGCGGCTGTCCTGCGCGTCATACAGGCGGCGGTTCGCGTATTTGCGTATCAGGCGTTCTTCGGCCATCGTGGTGTGTCTTTCAGCCGCGCGCCGCACCTCCGTGGGCGTTGGCACAGCGCGCAAGGCGGCGTGGATAGTAGCTCCAGTGTATGCAGCGCACAATGATCCCCTTCACAGCAGTGTCAGCAGGCGCAGTACGCATGAAACACTGGTTTATACTGAGTCTCGTCTACTCTGTTTGGATGATGCTGTAAGCCCACCCCCACAACTTTTTGGCAGCGCATACAGCTTATGGAAACCCCATTCTCAGGCGGCGAATTCAAACCCGAAGAGCTCTACAAGGCCTCCGCGGAGCGCTTCTTCGAGCTCCTGAAGAGCTTCGCAACGGCCGCCCCCGCGGGCGGCGGGGCGGCGCGCGACTGGTCGCAGATGGCCGCTCCTCTGGCGACACAGCTTGAACAGTGGCTGCGGATGTCGCAGTCCGCGGGGAGTTGGTTCTCCGCCCCAGGCGCTGCGGCTGTCGGGGCCACGCCCGGATTCACCGCAGCGCAATGGCCGTTTGGACCGTTGCCGCTCGGACCTGCGGCCGTGCAGAAACCCGAAACGCAGCGCATCTGGGAACTCGCGGCACGTTTCGCGCAACTGCAGACCCAGCTCGCCGTGCACTGGGGCGAGATCGCGCGCAGCGCCGCGCAGCGCTTCATCGCGCGCGCCGGCGTGCCCGCGGCCCCGCCGTCGCTGGAACAGACGCTGAAGCTGTATGAGCTGTGGGTCGCGTGTGCGGAAGAAGCGTATGCGGCGACGGCACGCGGCGAGGACTTCAGCCGCCTGCAGAGCGAACTTGCCAATGTGTCCGCGGCGATCCTGGTCGAGCAGCGTCGCCACGCGGAAAGCCTGGCGAAGGCCTTTGGACTGCCAACGCGCAACGAGGTGGATGTGCTGTACGCACACGTCAAGGACCTCAGCCGCCGGCTCATTGAACTCGCCGCCGCCGCACAGCCGCCGCCGCGACCGCAGCGCCCGGCCGCGCGCGCCAAGACGCGCCAGGGCCCCCGGGCCAAGGGCTCCGCCCGTAAGCGCCGAGGCCGCACTTGAATGCTGCTTCGCAGCTCGGCGGCGGAATATTTCCGGAACTGACGCTGCGCGTGACTGAAACGGTCGCGCGCCTGCAGCAGGCGCGCGGGGTGAGTGTCGGTTGCTCGCAGAAGCGTGCGGTGTTCAGCTGCGGCAAGACGACCTTGTACGAGTACCTGCCGCTCGCAGCGGCGCGCGCCGGGGGCCTGGCGCCGATCCTCATCTGCTTCGCACTCGTCAACCGCCCCTACGTACTTGATCTGCAGCCCGACCGCTCGCTCGTGCGCCGGCTGCTCGAGGCGGGACTCAGCGTCTACCTGATCGACTGGGGCGACCCGGACGAGGCCGACCGTCACACGGATCTTGAGGACTACATCGAGCAGCATCTGGGCGGCTGTGTGCGTCATGTGCTCGGCAGCAGCGCCAGTGAGGCACTGACCCTGCTCGGGGTGTGCCAGGGAGGCGTGCTGAGTCTTTGTTATACGGCGCTGCACGGCGCGCACGTCGCGCGCCTTATCACGATCACCACCCCGGTCGACTTTCACACTCCGGAGAATCTTCTGAGCCGCTGGGTACGCGGGGTCGATACGGAGCTCCTTGCCAGCTGCGGCAACGTGCCCGGCGAGGTGCTGAACGGCCTGTTCCTTGCTCTCATGCCGTTTCGTCTCACGCAGCAGAAGTACGTGCGCCTGCTCACCGGCCGACCCGCGCAGCGCGCGGTCGAGGCTTTTGTGCGTATGGAGCGTTGGATCTTCGACAGTCCGCCGCAGGCAGGCGCCGCGCTCGCACAGTTCGTGCGCTGGTTCTACCAGGAGAACGCGTTCGTGCACGGTACGCTGCGCATCCGGGGCGAGCACGTCGATCTTGCGCGCGTGCGCCAGCCGCTCCTCAACCTGTACGCACTCGATGATCACATCGTGCCGCCGCAGGCCTCAGCGGCGCTCAAGCGCTGCATCGGCAGCACCGATTACACCGAGCACGCGATTCGCACCGGTCACATCGGCATGTACGTAAGTAGCGTGGCGTGCGAGGAGATCCCGCGCCGTATCGTGGCCTGGCTCGACGGGCACCGCTAGGGCCGGGCAGCGCGCCGCGGGCGCCGCCTCCCTTCAATACCCGTGACTTACGTCGACCACCGCGAGCAGCGGCTCACCGGCCGTATAGCGGCGCAGGTTCTCGCGCAGCAGCGCCATGCGTTGCTGCTCGGTTACGGAAGTGTTGGCCGAGATGTGCGGCGTGATGATGACGTTCGGTAAGCGCCACAAGGGACTGTCGGCGGGCAGCGGCTCCGGGTCCACCACGTCCAGGCCCGCGCCGGCGAGCTTGCCGGCGCTAAGCGCGCCGATGAGGTCGGCGGTCACCACGCTTTTTCCGCGGCCGACGTTGAGGAAGTACGCGGTCGGCTTCAGGGTCGCGAAGAATGCCTGATTGAAGAGGCCCGTGGTCTGCGGCGTCAGCGGCGTGCAGTTGACCACGAAGTCCGCTTCCGCGGCGAGCTTGAGTAGCTCATCCGCCAGCCCGACGTAGCTCACATAGTCCGGCCCGTTGCGGCCGCTCGCGCGCGTGGCGATCACACGCATGCCGAGTGCGTGGGCGCGTTTGGCCACCTCGGTGCCGATCCCACCCAGGCCGACCACGAGCACCGTCTTGCCCTCAAGATCGGTAAGCACCGCGGCGGTGTCCGCATTCCAATGAGCCGCCTGCTGCTCCTTGAAGAAATAATCCAGGTGCCGGCTTAAAGCGAACATCAGAGCGATGACGTGCTCGGCCATGCTCGGTGCGGCGATGCGCTGCATATTGGTGAGGATGAGGTGCCGCTGCTGAACGAGGGGCTGCTGCACACACCGCTCGACGCCAGCGGCGAGCCACTGAATCCACAACAGCTTCGTCGCCTTGCCGATGACTTCCGCGGAGCACACCCCGAGCGTGGCATCCGCGGCGGCGATGTCACGCGCGCTCGCCTGCGCCACCTCGATGAACTTCACCCCCGGAGCAGCCTCGTGCAGCTCCCCGAGCCGATCGTGCAGGGCGGGGGAGACCAGGATGAGTCTCGGGGCGCGCCAGCCGGGGTGCTCGCGCACCGGCGGCCCGGAAGGCTGCAGCCCCAAAGAGTCCAGGGTAGCGCTCGGGGCGGGCGCCGGCGCGTCAGCGAAGGCGACCGGGCTCAGCGCCAGGGACAGCGTGAGCGCCGCCGCGTGCAGGCCGTGCGCGCCGCGAAGTCGAAGTACCGGCCGTTTCATCGTCAGGTCTCTCCTCGGGACGGCCGTTCGGCGTCCGCGCCATGAATTCTTTTTGTGTCACCGGTCGAAGCCGGGCTTTACGCCATCCCGCCGCTGACCGCGATGACCTGCGCAGTGACGTAAGCGGCATCCTCGGAGGCGAGGAATGAGACGACCCCCGCCACCTCCTCGGGAAGCCCCACGCGGTTCATGGGCACCAGCCGTTCGATGGCGCTGGCATCGAACAGGCCGGCGGTCATCGGCGTGCCGATGATACCCGGTGCGACCGCATTCACCGTGATGCCGCGGGTGGCGACTTCGAGCGCCAGCGCCTTGGTGGCCGAGTTCAGGGCTCCTTTAGCGGCCGCATAGTTCACCTGACCTTTGTTGCCGATCAGGGCGGCGATCGAGGAGACGTTCACGATGCGTCCCCAGCGGGTGCGTATCATCGGCAGCAGCAGCGGCTGGGTGGCGTTGAAGAAACCGTTGACGGACACGTCGATCACCCGGTGCCATTGCTGCGCGCTCATGCCCGGCAGCACCGCATCATCGTGCAGACCCGCATTGTTGACGAGGATCTGGATCGGGCCGGCCTCGAGCACCTCTTCGAGCACCGCGCGTGTGGCGGCGCCGTCGGTGATGTCGAAGCTCACGACGCTCGCAGTGCCTCCGGCCGTGCGGATCTCACCGACCACGGCCGCGGCGATCTCAGCGCCGCGATGCGCATGCACGTACACGTAATGTCCGTCGCGTGCCAGGCGCCGGCACAACGCGCCGCCGATGCCGCCGCTGCCGCCGGTGACGAGGGCGCGCTTGCCGGAGTTCACGCGTTCGCCCCGCCGAGGATGCCGGCACTGAAAGTCGCGTCGATGACGACGCTCGCGCGCCCCTCAAGCAGTGGCTGGCTCTCCATCCACACCGAGAACTCATAGAGCACCGTGCGCCCGTCGCCCGTCACGCGCTCGGCGGCCGCCACCAGATCCCCCGCGAGATCATCAAGACGTGTGACGTGGAAAGTGACATTGCGCACGCTCGCAAGGTACCCGACGGCCGCGGCGCCGATACTGCCGCGCACATTCGTCGTGATCGTGCTCGCAAGCGGGGCGCTGGCGGCCATGAGCGCCCCGTGCACGGCCATCGCCTGCGCGGCGTACTCGATGCCGCAGGCCGCCCCGAGGCGCCCGTGCGCGCGCAGCGGATTATCCGGCGTGCGGTGCGAGCCGCTGCGGCAGCGGATGCGGGTCGCATCCCAGGAGAGCACGGCATCGAGGAGGCACATGCGGCCCTTGTGCGGGATGTGCTGCTCGATCCACGCGTGGTCTAGGGGCATGGGCTCACCGTGACCGCCAGGCGCACGTGATCCAGGTACTCGAGCACAACGCTGCCCGCGCCGCGGCGCGCCAGCAGTGCGAGCAGCGGCAGGCTGCGGGCGGCGGGGATCGCGCGGCGCAGGTTCTCGAGGGGCTCATCGATCGTATCGGCGGCTGCACCGCTCAAGTGTGCCTCGATTTTGCCGCAAGCGGCAGGCCCCCCGTTGGGTGCCAGCACCATCGCCACGCCGAACGCGTCAGGGATCGGGCGAGCACTGCGCAGCGGCTCGGGATAACTGGCGTCATAGGCGATGAGGAGCACCGCCGTGTGCTCGATCGCGACCTGTGTTAGCGCCTCGAGGAGTCCGGCGGCAAAACTCGCGTCATACGCACACAACGCGTTCGAAGCCGGCGTCGCACCTGTTGCGATGCTCCAGTAGCCGGCGGCGGCATTGTGCACCGAGTTGTGAAAGCGCGTCGGAGACAGCTGCCGCTCCGCGGAGGCGAGCACCTGACAGATCTCGTGACAGTTCTCACCGTCGCCTCCGGAGGAGGTGAAGACCGCAGCCAGCTGCGCCGGATCCGCGCCCGCCTGCCGCGTCGCCTCGAAACCCACCGCCAGAGCAAGCTTCACGACGGCGCCCGTGCGGCGCCGCTCCGCGGGCGGCAGGCTTTGCGGCGGCGGCAGCACGGTCGGGGAGCTGACCCAGCGGCTGCCGGCCACTCAGTACTTCTGCGCCCGCCCCCCAGTTGGCGATGCCGGGCCCGAGCAGTCCCACGCCTGTCACGTAGGCGCAAAGAGGCGTGGTCTTCAACCGGCCCGTCCGAGGATCAAGCTGCAGTTGGAACCCCCGAAGCCGAAGGAGTTGCTCATGAGGCGCGTGAGCGGCGCGCGGCGGTTCTCGAGCAGGTAGTTGACCTCGAGGCCCGGATCGATGCTGCGCGTGTTGACCCCGGCGGGCATGAAGCCCTCGCGCAGCGCGAGTGCGCAGATGACCGCCTCGAGTGCCCCCGCGGCCCCGAGGGTGTGGCCGGTCGCGCCCTTGGTCGAACTTCCCGGGACATTTCGGCCGAGCACCGCGGCCACGGCGCGCGCTTCGGCCTCATCGTTACTTGGCGTACCGGTGCCGTGAAAGTTGATGTACTGAATGTCGGGGGCGGTAAGGCTTGCGGCCGCGAGCGCCTGTTCCATGGCCGCGCGCGCGCCGCGCCCGTGAGGGTGGGGCGCTGACATGTGGTAGGCGTCGCTGGATTCTCCCGTGCCGAGCAGCAGCACCGCATCGGTATCCAGATTCCCGGGGACGCGCTCAAGCAAGCCGAAGGCGGCGGCCTCCCCGATGGAGATCCCGTCGCGCGCGAGATCAAAAGGACGGCAGGGCGCAGCGGAGACCAGCTGCAGCGCATGAAAGCCATAGAGCGTGGTGAGACACAGGGAGTCCACGCCCCCAACGAGGGCGGCATCGATGAGGCCCGCAGCGATCGCGCGCTGCGCAGAGGCAAACACCTTGCCACTCGAGGAGCAGGCGGAGGAGACGACCACCGCAGGACCTCGCAGCTTCAGGGCCTGAAGGGCGAAGGCAGCCACCGAGAAGGTGTTGTGGGCGCCGCGATAGCGGAACGTGGCCGGCAGGGCGCCGCTTGAGGCATCGCGCTGCCGATAGGCGATCTCCGACTCGAGGATCCCTGAGGTGCTGGTGCCGAGGAAGACTCCGATGCGCCCGGCGCCAAAGCGTGCGGCGGCGGCCGCGACGGCTTCGGCGAAGCCGTCTTGCAGGAGGCCGAGCCACGCGAGGCGGTTGTTGCGGCACTCAAACTCATCGAGGCCTGGCGGCAGGCGCGTGTCGTCCACTCCGGTGACCTCCCCCACGCAGGTGTCGAGCCTCACGGTCTCGAACGCGCAAGGCGTAAGGCCGCTGCGCGCCGCGCGCAGCGTGGCGAGGGTCTGTGAAACGCCCCGTCCGATACAACTGGTCGCGGTGAAGGCACTCAGGAGGAGGGGGGTCATGAGACCTGGGCCAGAAGCAGTTTGTTAGTGAAGGGGGCGGCCTCGCTCATCGGTACGGAACGTGTCGCAAAACCCTGCCGCTGCAGCAGGGAGAGCCATTCGGCAAGCCCCCGGCACTGGAGCGGCATCCAGCGGCCGCGCCGCGCGAGCGCCACCGTCTGGTCCACCGCCTTGCCCAAGGTGAAGCCGAGCCCACCGTCGGCGTCTCCGATACGCATCAGCAGCAGACCCCCCGGGACGAGCGCCGCACGCACCCGCGCGAGGATGCGCTCCTGCGATGCGTAGTCGCTGTAGTGCAGCACGTCGAGGATCACGACCGCATCCGGTGCGCCGTAGTCTACGTCACGGATATCCCCGTGCACGATCTGCACTTGCGCGAGGGTGTCGAGCGCGAACGCGCGGCGCGCGCGCCGCACTTCCTGCGGATTGATCTCGATGCCCACGTAGGAGGCGAAATCCGGCGGCGCCGGCCAGCCGCGCGGCCACGCGCCGCGGCGCTCGCTCGCATGACAACTGCGGGCCGCGAGTAGCCACGCCGCGAGCAGTCCCTGGCCCGCGCCCAGATCGAGCAGGCGCTCGCGTCCGGTGAGCAGTCCCTGCGTGAGGATGGCCCGAAACACCGGATCGCTCTTGAGTTTCACCTTCGCGAAGTGCCGGGCGAACTGCCCCGCAGGGCGGTAGTAGGCGCTCGCGGCCGCCAGCAGTGCGGCCGGCAGAGCTGATTCGCTCACGCGCGCTCCGCGAGCGCGAAGGCCGCACGCAGGGTGAGGGGCGTCAGACGCGCGGCCGCGAGCGTATCCAGGAGCCGGGGCAACACCTCGAGGATGACCGGGGTGCCCGCGGCGGTCCGCGCCGCGTGCCCGTCGTGCAGCAGCAGAATGTCACCCGCGCCTAGGGCGCGCGTGAGCTTTGCCAGGATTCGTTCGGGATCGCGGCTCACGGTGTCGAAGCCGCGGCGCGTCCAGCTGACCAGCCGCAGGTTCTGCCGCGCCAGGACCGGCTCGAGGAACGGATTGCGCAACCCCGCCGGCGCGCGGAAGAACTGCGCCACCTCGCCCGTGACACCCTGAATGCTGTCCTGCGCGCGCCGCACCTCATCGGCGATGGCGCCGGGACCCATGAGCGAGAAACGCAGCGAGTGCCGTTCGGTGTGGTTCTCGAGGCCGTGTCCTGCGGCGAGGATCTCGCAGGCGAGCTGCGGGTACTGGCGCACGCGCTCGCCGATGCAGAAGAAGGTCGCCCGTGCCTGATAGGCGGCCAGCAGCGCGAGCACGCGCGGCGTGACCTCAGGATCGGGCCCGTCATCGATGGTGAGGGCGATCGCGTTCGCGGCTGCGCCCGGCAGATGGGTCCAGTTGGGCCCGAGCGACTGACTGCGCGGCCACAGTCCCGCCGCCCCGATGAGCAGGTGGTCGGCCACCACCGCTCCCAGTGCCCAGGGCCACAGGGCCGGTCGCGCCATCACCGTGGCGGCGGCCCCGAGATGCCATGCCAGCGAGCCACGCAGGAACGCACTGGCGTGCCACGCTCTGGGGTGTGGGCTCTCAGGCGTGGGGGGCGATGCGGGCATCGAGAAAATTGTCCCAGAGTCGGCGCCACGTGGGCCAGTCATGCCCGCCCGGCACGGTGTCGACGTCGCGCGGATCGAGCGTCGCCGCAAAGAGCCGGTGACGCTCGCCAAAGCGATCCTCGCGGCCGAGTCCGAGATGAATCGGCGGCGACTTCGGTCCGCGCGACTGGATGAAGCGCCACACGCGCCGCTCGTCATCGTCCTCGCTCGCTTGGGCGGCCCATGCGCTGATGCCGGCGCGCGCCACTTCGGAGGTGATGATGTGGCTGCCGAGGTAGGGGGCAAACAGGCACAGGCCCGCGAGGGCTGCGGGTTCCCGCTCAGCGCAGCACAGCGCCACGTAGCCTCCAAGCGAGATGCCGCCGAGCCATACGGCACAATCTCGCGCCCGGGGCGGAGCGATAAGCTCGTCCCATACCTGACCGACCACCGTGCGATCGGTGACGTGCCCAAACTCCAGCTCCGCAAACGTCACATCGACATTGAGCGCTCGCTCGCGCACCGCGGCGCCAAATCCGGCCTTTACGAAGTCCTCCGGACCGGTGTAGGCGGCCGGTAGCATCACAAGCTGCAGCGGTGCGGCGTGACCCGTGCGCGCGACTTCGACGATCGTGCGCATCAGGGCGTACGCTCGGGTGTCGCGGGCTCGGAGAGCATCGCGGCGAACAAGCAGCGCGAGGAACGCCCCGGGGGCGACCGTGGAGCCGAGGTCCGAGAGCACCGGCACGCGCGAGAAGGCGAGCACGCCGAAAGCCAGCACCGTGGCGGCGTTGGCAAGGAGGAGCGAAGTGAGCGTGAGGGACAGTGAGCCCTTTTGGGGCTCCTGAGCGCTGCGATCGAAGAACAGTGCGTAGTTCGAGCCCACCGCGACGATGAGGAGCATCCCGACCAGATGCAGGATCGTGAGCGAATGACCCGCAGCCACGAGCCATCCTGCGACGGCGAGGACCGCGAGCGCCAGTGGTGCCAGCACGCGCGTGACCCGCACCGCTGAACGCAGTACCACCGCGAGCAGCAGTACGATCGCCGCGAACCCGAGGAGTGACAGTTCGATCGCTTGCTTGAGGTAGCCAAGATAGAGACGGTTAGTCTCGCCCTTCAGGTCCAAGAGCAGCCCGTGCTCCTCACCGCCCCCGATCGCCTGGCGCACACGCGCCGCGGCCTCATCCGAAAGATCGACTGAGCCGACGGCGACGATCGGCAGGAGGGCCGAGTAGCCGCTCGAGGTCGGCACCAGCAACGCATCGGCGGCCGCCGCAAACGAGGTGCCCTCAAGGTCGGGGCGCTGCAGCAGGGTTGCGGTGCGCGCCTGTTCGACGTCGGCGAGGAAGGGTTGCAGCACCGCCTCACTCACCGGCAAGCCGGCGAGCGCCTCCTGCAGCTGTGTCCGCAGCTGCGGCGCCGGCGGCAGCGCCTGCTGGCGCGCGCGTTGCAGGGCTTCGCTCGGCAGATAGCGGCTGGCGGAGTCAAAGCCTGCGATCACACCCTCATCCACCAGGGGCGTGAGGCGCTGGCCGAGACTTTCTGCGGCCGCCAGGGCGGCTTCGCGCTGTGCCGCAGACGCAATCACCATGTAGCGCACATCCGGCGCGCCCAGGTCCGCACTCAGTCGCTCAGCGAAGTCCTGCTCGGCCACGGGGACGGGACTCAGGGCCGCAAGCTCATGGCTCAGGAGCGCGCCGCGATGCAGGACCAGGACCGTCCCGGCCACGAGAGGGATCAGCAGGAGCGCGCCACGCGCACGCCGCAGTTGCCGCAGCACCCGCAGCAACCACACCCCCGGCGCGCTTAAGTCGCGGATCGCGAGGCGCGC
Organism: uncultured Pseudomonadota bacterium; assembly: GCA_963850955.1. Classification (GTDB taxonomy): domain Bacteria; phylum Pseudomonadota; class Gammaproteobacteria; order Steroidobacterales; family Steroidobacteraceae; genus 13-2-20CM-66-19. The sequence goes on along the minus strand of CAWKMW010000002.1, from coordinate 556,268 downwards.
GGGCAGCCACGCGGGCAGCACGTAGCGGGTGGTGAGGGCAGCAGCGGTGAGCCCTGCCACGGAATAAAGCCCGAGCTGCGCCAGCCCTTGGAAATCGGAGGGCAGGAGCGCGGCAAAGCCGGCAATGGAGGTGAGCGCGCCCAGGCGGATCGTTGGCCACACGCCCCGGCGCCAGTCGCCGTGCGCGGGGTTTGTGCCCTGCACGAACAGGTAGATCGAGTAGTCGACCGCCTCGCCGATCAAGGTGACCCCAAAGCCGAGCGTGAGGCCGTGCACCGCTGGGAAGCCGAGTGCCACGGCGGCCACGCCGGCGAGCGCGCCCGCGGCTACGGGCACGAGCCCGAGGAGCAGCGCGCGCAACGAGCGATACGCGAACAGGAGCAGGAGCGAGATGAGCAGTGCGCTTAAGGTCGAAAGGCGCATGACCTCACTCTTCATCAGAGCGCGCGAGGCCACGGCGAACACCGGCGGCCCGCTCAGGCGCAGGGTGACAGCGGCGCGCGCCTGCGGCAACAGCGCCGCGCGCGCCGCTACAAACGCCCGCCGCACGTCATCGGCCGCCATGGCCTGTGCGTCCGTATCGGCGCCCGGCGCGCGTGTCTGCAGCACCAGAAGCGCCTGCGCCCCGTCGCGCGAACTCCAAACGCCTGCGCTCGAGCGCGGGGCGCGCTCGGTCCCGATGCTATCCAGGATCGCGAGCAGCTCACCGGTCGGATCCTGCGCGAAGAGGGGTTTGAGCAGAGGCCCTTCGGGGGAGGCGAGCGCCTCGAGGGAACCGGCGATCGCCTCGTGCAGCCCGAGCACCGTGAAGCGCACCGGCGTTACGGTCTCACTCAGGAGGTAGCGGTGCCGGAAGAGAAAGGCGCGATCGCGCTCAAGCGTCTGCGCGTCTCCGTTGCTGACACTGGCGAAGGCCGGATCTGCGCGCAGCGCACGCCCCATATCCATCGAAACGCGCGCGCGCGTAACGGCGTCTGCGCCGCTGATGGCAACGAGGAGGAGACGCGCCGCGGGTCCCTCGCGCAGCTGCTCGACCAGACGCTGCTGCGTGGCGGTCGGCGAGCGGGGCAGGAAGGCGGACAGATCCGCGCTGTAGTGCGCCCGCGCGGCGATGAGCGCGGCCACGGCGGCAAAAAGCACGAAGAGCGCCGTGCTGCGAAGACCGGCGCGGTTCATGGGGTGATTTCAGGTCCGATCGTGATGAGCGAGCGGTCGCCGTCGCTCTGAAGGATGACGACGCTGTGCAGCCCATCGCGCTCACCCTCAATCGTGATCTCTTTAACCGTATGCGCGAGCGCCGGATCCTTCGGCGTGAGGTGCAACGTCCAGTGCGCCAGCGCGCCCTGAAAATCGGTGCTGAAGTAGCGCTCGAGCGCGGCCTGATCCCCGGCGAGGGTCGCCCGGAGGCTCTCCACGAACGGCACGACCTGCGGATAGGCGGACAGCTCGAGCACATGCCGGTGCGGCCCGCGCTGCGCGGTGAGGACGCCGTGATCGAGCACCAGGGTCTCCGCGCGCGGCGTGAGCGTACGCTTCTCGAGCCGATCGGGCGCCTCGTAAAAGAGCTCCCCGGAGGAACTGAGCGGCTCTTTGAGCATCGCCATCTCATGGACTTCGGTGAAAGGAACATGACCGTGCCGGCGCGCCGCGAGCAGCGTGAGCACCTGCGTGAAGGCTGATTCGGTGGGGGCGGGGTTGGCTGCGGGGGCGGCAAACGTCGCGACGATGCTGAGCCCCAGCAGCGTGAGCGCGCTGGAGCGGCGTGCGGCACGCGTACTCACGCAGGCCCTGTGCGTGCGGGCTCACCCGAGAGCCGCGCGCCGTGCCAGAAGTCGTAGAAGTTGAACCAGTTGTAGGGGTCTGAGCGACAGTACTCTTCCAGGAGCTGCGCATAGCGCTCGATGCCCTCGCGCACCGCCGCCTCGCGTCCCTGCGGGCAGGGCTGCGAGAAGTCTGCGATTTGGCGAAATACCGCGTGATAGCGATTGCCGCCGCGGTACAGACCCGTCATGAAGATGACCGGACGGCGCAAAGCGGCTGCGACGCGCATCGGACCGGAAGGAAAGAGGGCAGGGGCGCCGAGGAAGGGCACGCTCTGCGCCGGGGCATCACCGATGGTGCGATCCGCCAGCATGCCCACGAACTTGCCCTCTTCCAGGCAGTCGCGGATGCGCAGCATCGCCTCCAGATGCCCGAGCGGGATGATCTCGGGCGCATGCGGGGCATCGATGCGGTTGAAGACTGACATGAGCAGGCCCGCCTGCGCATCGTACATGGCCATCGCCACTTTGACGCCCGCGCGCCGCCCGCCGACCGAGCTGACAAGCGCGAAACTGCCCAGGTGCGAGCCGAGGAGGAACACGCCCTGGTGGCGCGCGACGGTGTCGAGCATCAACGCATCGCCTTCGCTTGAGACCTCGAAGAGCTCGTCGCGCCCCTTCAGCAGATACAGCCGATCGAGAACCGTGCTCGCAAAGGCGTAGAGCTGCCGATACCGATCGGCGCCGGTGGGCTCCCGACCCAGCACCCGGCGCAGGTAATCGCGCGCCCAGCGCCGCGCGGTCGGTGCAAAGACGAAGAAGTAAGCGGCGATCAGGTGCAGGCCGAGGCCCGCCAAGGGGCGCCCGATGCGCAGCGCGAGAAAGACCCCGAGGGCGATGAGCGTCGGGCTGCCGCGCTCGGGGTTTTGCGCCCACTGGGCCGAATCCGCGCGCGCCTGCGCGAGCGGGGTATCAGCGGGTTCGCTGGCCACCGTCCGGTGCCTCCTTGGCCGGTAACAGCACGCCCTCGGCGACCGGGTACCCGGCGCTCGAGACGCTGAAGCGTACCGTGCCGTTGGGCAGCTTTTCGTGCTCGACGAGCAGGGTCTCCCCGGGACGCACCGGTTTGAGGAACTTCGCGCGCCCGATGCGCCAGTGCGTCAGCGCGAGCGACTCGTTCTCCTCCAGCGCGCGCAGCGTCTCATCCAGCAGCAACACGCCCGGCAGAATCGGCACGCCCGGAAAATGCCCGGCGAGGGCGGGGTGATCGGCGCTGATGGTGAGCGTGGTGGGGTTCATGCGGCCTAGCTTAGGCGACGGAGGCTTTGACGTGCGCCTCGGCCAGTGCCTGCAGTGCCTCCTGCGGCAGCTTGCCGGTACCGTTGCGCGGCAGGCGCGGCACGAACAGGAGCGGGCGCGGCAGGAACACCGGATCCAGCCGCTCGCGCAGCGCTTGCAGCACCTGCGCGGCGTCGAGCTCCGGGGCCACGACGCAGGCGGCGACGCGGCTGACTTCGGCGTGTGCCTGGCGCGGATCCTGGAAGTGAAAGAAGGCGCCGTCCTGCACCCCGCGGATCGAGTTCAGCTGGTGATTCAGGTAAGCGAGCGAGCTTCTCTTGCCGGCGATGTTGACCAGATCCGCCAGGCGTCCGTGCAGCAGGAAGCGATCCGCCCCGGTCACCTCGAGCACGTCACACATGCGCGTCGGCTGCTCGATATGAGCGCCGTCCGCCCAGGTTTCCCCGTCGCGCACCTCAAAACGCACCCCCGGCCACAACTGCCACTCGGGGCCCTCGGTGGGCCGGCGCACGCCGATCTGGCCGGTCTCGGTCGACCCATAGATCTCGAGCAGCCGTGTGCCGAAGCGCTGCTCCACTTCCGCCGCCAGCTGCTGCGCGAGCGGCGCGGTCGCCGATACGATCAGATCCGTCGGCGGCAGCACGGTCGCCGTGCTCGTCAGCGCCCGCAGATGCACGGGCGTAGAAATGAGGACGCGCGGCCGGGGGACAGCGGCGAGCGTGGCGGCAATGTCGGCCGGGTAGAACGGCCGCTCGGCGGCGAACGCATGACCGTTCGCGAGCCCCATGAGCACACTCGACTCGAAGCCGTACTGATGCTGCGGCGGCACGGTGGCGACGATCGACCAGGGGGGGCTCGCGCCGAGTCCGAGCCGCACAGCTTCCTCGCGCACGCAGTGCAGCAGGGGTCCGAAACTCTTGCGGTAGGGGAGCGGCGTGCCGGTGGAGCCGGAGGTAAAGACGTAACAGGCGAGCTGCGTGGCCTCGATGTGCGGCATCGTGAGCGCGCTCGCCGGGGAAGCGGGCAGATCTTTGGGATAGCTCACCTGCGGCAGCTGGATGGTGCAGTCGGTACTGTCCGTGAGACACACCGCGTCCGGGGCAAAGACCTGCAGCTGCCCAATCACGGCCGGGGTATGCGTGGACGGCAGCAGCGTCACCTTGCCTGCCGTGAGTCCGGCGGCAAAGCCCACCGTGAAGCGGTAGCGGTCGCTGCAGGCGTTGAGCACGTGCGCCGCCGGCCCGAGCGCCGCGCGCACCTGCTCGACGTCGCTCAGGAACTGCCTGGCAGTGAGCGGCGCCCCGGCGCGGTAGGCGACGACCGCGTCGGCCGATGCGTGCGCTAACAGCGGCAACGTGGCCAGATGACTACTTCGTCCTGTGCGTGTGGATGTAGTCGACCAGCTTGCGCAGCGAACCGAAGATACGCTCGTTCTCCTCGCTGTCGGCGCGCAGTTGCACGCCGTACTGCTTGGAGACCACCAGGGCGATCTCCAGGATGTCGATGGAATCCAGGCCCAAACCCTCCCCGTACAGGGGCTTATCCGGGTCGATGTCGGCGACTGCGACATCCAGATTCAAGGCGGCGACGATCAGCGCCGCGACTTCGCTCGTCAATGCGGCATTTCCGATCGCCGCCACCGGCTGCTTGAAAGGGGAGACTGTGTCAGACATTCGTTCCTGCCCAGCATGCAGTTGACCTGGCTGTCATTATACAAGGCGCCCTGCTGCGGGGAAGTGTCGGCCAAGGACTAGATTGCCCGGAGGCGCAGGCGCGGAGCGCCTCACGCGCCGCCCCTGCGCGCTGCGCCGCCCAGAATGCGCCCTTGCGGCAGTGCGGCACGCGTCCAAGTGTCCCGAGGAGGCTCGCCGACCGGCCACGCAAAGTTCAATCGCAGGACCTTTGTAAACCGAGGACGACGCTCCCAGATACATCTTTACTTATCATTATGTTAGCGTCTGTTTCTCTTGTTTTTGTCGCAAGACCAGTTCGCCGGCGCCGGCGGCTTGAGTCGCGATAAGATAGCCCGTTTACAGCGCGCACCATCGGAGCCAAAGACATGTCGGCGAGGTCCACGATCACGTCACAGTTCCAACAAGTTGCCGTCGAGCAGGAGCGCGTGCTTGCGCCGCTGTCGGATGACCTGAAGCTCGTCCAGTCGGGCTTGGATTCCTTGAGTTTCGCAATCATCGTGGCGCGTCTGGAGGACGCTCTCGGGATCGACCCGTTCAACTCCACCGAAGCGCTGGAATTTCCCGGTGACTTTCGGCGACTTCGTAAGGTTGTACGAAAACTTTGGCAAGTGACGAGCGTTCGCTCTGGGAGTCGATCAACGCGAGGAGCGTCCCGGGAGGAAGTCTGCACGGCTCGCGCGCCGTAGTCGCTCTGGCCGATCTGGCGCATGCCTCAAGTCTCGGCGGCCGGCTCGAGGAGCTGCGCGGCCGCACCGTGCTGCTGGCCACCAAGGATCAACTGACTGCGGCACTCGCGATGATCGAGCTCGATGGCGTGGCGCGGCGCATCGTGCTGTGCGCCCCGGATCTGCCCGCCCAGCACCTGCCCGGTGTGATCCGCGGCGCCGGCGCGGATGCCTGCGTGCGCGATGTGCACAGCGCGAGCGAGGCCGAGATCGGTCTTAGCGTGTCAGTCACCGTGTCACCGCGGTTGATTCCGGCTCGGTACGGCGCGGCGGCGCAGCGGCGTCACGGAATGGATCCTGCTCACTTCCGGAACCACCGGGGCACCTAAGCTTGTCCTGCACACGCTCGCGAGCCTTACGAGCCCCCTCGCCGGGGAAGCCCCGGCGGCGCAGCGCGTCATCTGGGGCACCTTCTACGACATTCGCCGCTACGGTGGCCTGCAGATTTTTCTTCGTGCCGTGCTCGGCGGCTCGCTGGTGCTCTCGGACCCTGCGGAAGCGATCGATGACTTCCTCGCGCGCGCGGCGGCGGCGGGCATCACCCACATCTCCGGCACGCCCTCGCACTGGCGCAAGGCGCTCATGAGCGGCGCGGCCTCGCGGATCACGCCCCGCTACGTGCGCCTCTCGGGCGAGATCCCCGACCAGGCGGTGCTCGATGGCCTGCGCGCGGCCTACCCGCAGGCCACCGTGGCGCACGCGTTTGCCTCGACCGAGGCGGGCGTGGCGTTCGAGGTGCGCGATGGTCGCGCCGGATTTCCCAAGGAGCTCGTCGGCCGCGCGGACGCGTCTGTCGAGCTGCGCGTGCGCGAGGAGACACTGCAGATCCGCTCCCCCGGCACCGCGCAGCGCTATGTGGGGGAGGGCGCCGAGACCCTCAAGGGAGCGGATGGTTTCGTCGACACGGGCGATCGCCTCGAGGAGCGCGACGGCCGCTACTACTTCATGGGGCGCCGCGGCGGTGTCATCAACGTCGGCGGGCTCAAGGTCTATCCGGAGGAAGTCGAGGCGGTCCTCAACGCGCACCCCTGGGTACGCATGTCGCTCGTGAAGGCGCGTCGCAATCCCATTACCGGCGCGGTCGTGACCGCGGACGTCGTGCTCAAGGAAGCCGGCACAGGTGGATCTCCCGCGCCCGCGGCTCTGGTGCGCGAGCTCACCGAGAGCTGCAAGAGCACGCTCGCCTCTCACAAGGTCCCGGCGATGATTCGCATCGTGCCGGCGCTGGAAATCTCACCCTCCGGAAAACTGGTACGCCCCCTTGCGTAGCGTCATCGTCAGCGGCGCGAGCCGCGGTTTGGGACTTGCGATCAGCACGACGCTGGCCGCGAGCGGTTATCACGTCATTGCGATCGCGCGCACGCAAAGTGCCCCGTTGGGAGCGGCGATGGCGCGCGCCAAGGAGGCCGGCAGCGGCGCGATTCGATTTCGCGCGTTCGACCTGCTTGAGACGCAGGCGATCGGGCCGCTCGTGAGTGAGCTGCGCAAGGAGTTCGGGCCTATCTACGGGCTCGTCAACAATGCCGGACTTGGCACCTCGGGCGTGCTCGCGATGATGCGCGATGATCAGCTCGAGACGCTGGTGCGCCTGAATACGATCTCGCCGATGATGCTTAGCAAGTATGTGGTGCGCTCGATGATGAGCGAGAAGAGCGGTCGCATCGTGAATATGGCGTCCATCGTCGCTTCGACCGGCTATCACGGCCTGTCGGTGTATTCGGCCACCAAGGCCTCCCTCATTGGCTTCACGCGCTCGCTCGCTCGCGAGGTCGGGCCGCTCGGCATCACCGTAAACGCCGTGGCGCCCGGCTTCGTCGCAACGGATATGACCCAGGAGCTCGAGGGCGCGCAGCGTGAGCAGATCATGCGCCGCAGTGCGTTGAGGCGTCTGCCGGATCTGGATGACGTGGCGGCCGCGGTGGAGTTTCTCCTCAGTGACAAGGCGAAGAACATCACCGGCACGACGCTTACGGTGGATGCGGGCAATACCGCCTGAGACTTCGCTATTTCTCGCCTGTCGCGGGCTTTACGGGCGTTAGGAACTGACATCTAGGACCGTGGGCTTTGCGGAGCCGCTCGTCTAAGGTGGCGAGCGGTAAACCAAACGCCTCTGCCAATGCCACGTACCAAGCGTCGTAGCACGTCACTGCGGAGCGCAGTTCCCATATTCGGTAGGAGAAGGACTCGAAGGCATGTAGCTGCAGGTCGAGCTGCATGAGGTCCTCGTGCGCGGCATTGGCCTCCGCAGTGCTGAGGCGCCGGGTCAGCTCCAGTCGGCGCAGAACACTGATCATCTCCACCGGCAGCAGCGCGGGTGCGTGCAACGGCCGGGTCTCGATGATTGCCTCAGCCCACATACCGTGCGGCCCGGTGTCGACCAGAGCCGCAACGAGAACCGATGAATCAACGATGACACTCAACGCCGGTCAGCGTCGCGATTTTGGAGTATCACCGCAGCGGCAACGCGCGTCTGCCCCGCACGCTTACGCTTGCGCACCTGTTGCAGCCAGGCGTCCACCGAAGGGCGAGCCGCAAGACGTACTAGCTCTTTGCGCAGAAATTCTTGCATGGATCTGCCCTGTAAGGCGGCGCGAGCCGCTAATTCATCGCGGACCTGCTCCGGAATATCACGTATCGTAATCTGCACACTCATTGCATCATGGTGCCATTGATGCATGCATTTTGCAATCACGCCGGGCAGCAAAAATCTCAACACGGAACACCGCCTTGTTCGTCGTTTCCGCGGCAACTCGGGATCCTGACGGGGTCCCTTAGAGTCGCGGTGCTCCGGCCTTGAGCTGCTCGTAGAGCGCCGAATCCAGCGGCACGTACTGCTGTTGCGCCGGATGATCCAGAAAGAGTGGGTCAGCAACGCGCGCCGGATCGAAACCCTCACGCACGAGATCCTGCTTTCGTAGCTTGAAGGTCCCGGTGATCTCAAGAGCGGCAAGGATGCGCACCACCACGGGCCGCGCATAGACGGGCAGGCTCGCAGCGAGCGTCGTGTGCAGCGTCGTAAGCTCAAAGTCCTGAGTCACGACCACGGCCGCCATACCCGCACGGCCATCGGCATTCGGGATCGTGACCCCATACACGGCAACATCCGTCACGCCGGGCACCGCGGCGATGACGGCGGCGACCTCGGTGGTGGAGACGTTTTCACCCTTCCAGCGGAACGTGTCCCCGAGGCGATCGACGAAATAGAAGAAACCCTGGATGTCCTGGCGCATGAGGTCTCCGGTGCGATACCAGGCATCGCCGGCGACAAACACGTCGCGCAGGATTTTCTGCCCGGAGGCGGCGCTGTCCGTGTAACCCTCAAACCGCGTGGCCCCCCGGTCGTCCATGATCTCGCCGATCGCCTCGCCGACTTCGTTGACGGCGCAGCGCTGGCAGCGTCCGGCCGCATCCCGCAAGGGAAGCCCCGTGTCCACGTGAAACTTCACGAGTGCGACCGGGACCCGATGCGAGAGAAACGGCGGAATGCGTCCGACGGAGCCTGCACGTCCCTCGCAGTTGTAGAGTGAGAAGTTGCCTTCGGTGGCCGCGTAGTACTCGAGAATCTGCGGAATGCGGAAGCGCTCCTGGAAGGGCAGCCACACTTCTGCACGCAGGCCGTTGCCGCACGCGAGGCGCAGTTCGTGCCGCGTCTCCTCGGGGCGCGAAGGCGCATTCAACAGGTAGCGGCACAGCTCGCCGATGTATTGAAAGAGCGTACAGCGCTCCTGCACCACGTCCCGCCAGAACGTGCTGGCGGAGAAGCGCTCGCGCAGCACGACGGCGCCGCCACCGGCTAAGGTCGCCCAGGTGGCGACCACCCCGCCGACGCTGTGATACAGCGGCAGGCAGTTGTACATCCGGTCCGCCGCCGTAATGTCCATCAGGCCCGTGAACCAATGGCTCCACTGCATGAGGCGGTAGTGACTGACGTTGGCCGCCTTCGGCAACCCCGTGGTGCCGGAGGTATAGATGCACAGTGCCCGGTCGGCGAGCGTAGGTGCGCGATAGCGCAAGCCATCGGGCGGTCCGCTCGCGACGGCGGCGACGGCGAGGTCCAGGCGCGGCAGCGCGTGCGCGCCAGCGCCAAGTACCCAACACCGCACATGAGGCGCGAGCCGGCCACGCACCGCGTCCAGGGCGGGTGCGAGCTTGGCGCTGGTGAGGACATAACGTGGGGCAACGGTATTGAGCGAATGTGCGAGCAGTTCGCCGCACAGGTTGGTGTTGATCAGTGCGACGGTTACGCCGATGCGGCTCAAGCCGAGCCAGATCGCGATGTACTCGGGGCGGTTCTCCATGAGAAGGCACACGACGTCGCCGAACTCGAGCCCTTCCTCCATGGCCCAGCGCGCATACGCGTGGCTGGCGCGGGCGAGCCCGCGGTAGGAAAGAGTGCCCTCCCGGGAGACCAGCGCCGGTGCCTCCTGCAGGCGCTCCGCCAGCACGTCGATGAGTACCGGCAGAGTGAGCGAGCGGTCCTGGTCAAGGCGAGCCGTGCGCTCGAGTGCGCGAACCCAGGCCTTGAGAGGCGATCGCTTGTTTTCGTCGCTTTGCACTGCCATCGTGCGGGGCGTTATGTGCACTTCGCACGCCCCGTCAGCTGCTATGATACGAATCACAATAGTTGATTTCGCCCGGTGCGCGCCAGCGTTCTTGGCGTGATGTGCGACGATGAAACCTGAAACGATCGCCCTGCACGCGGGCTACGATTCGGACCCGGCTACTAAGTCCGTCGCCGTCCCGATCTACCAAACCGTTGCCTATTCCTTTGACAGTGCCGCCCATGGGGCGGCGCTCTTTGATCTGGAGGTCGAAGGTTATCGCTACACGCGCATCGGCAATCCCACGACGACCGTGCTCGAGCGGCGTGTCGCAGAGCTCGAGGGCGGCATCGATGCCCTCGCGGTCAGCTCCGGGCAGACCGCGCTTTACTACACCACGCTCAATCTCGCCGAGCGCGGACAGAACCTGGTGTCCGTGCCGCAGCTCTACGGTACGACCCATACGCTGTTCGCGCACCTGCTGCCGAAATCTGGCGTTCAGGTGCGCTTCGGCAAGTCCGACCGACCGGCGGATCTTGAGAAGCTGATCGATGAGAACACGCGCGGCCTTTTCTGCGAGACGGTGGGTAACCCGGCCGGCAACATCTGCGATCTTGAGGGACTCGCCGCGATCGCCCAGCGCGCCGCGATCCCGCTGATCGTCGACAACACGGTGCCGACGCCGATTCTCATCCGCCCGTTTGATTTCGGGGCCGACATCGTGGTGCACTCGCTGACGAAGTTCTTGGGCGGCCACGGCACCTCCCTCGGCGGGGCGATCGTCGACAGCGGACGCTTCCCCTGGGCCGCGCAGCGGGCGCGCTACCCGATGTTCAGCGAGCCGGACGAGTCGTATCACGGGCTCATCTACACCGAGCACTACGGCGAGAAGGCCTTTCTGGGGCGCGTGCGCAGCGTCTTTCAAAGAACCATCGGCGCGGTGCTCTCGCCGTTCAATGCCTTCCTCTTGCTGCAGGGCATCGAGACCGTGGCCCTCAGAGTCGAGCGCCACGTCGAGAATGCCAAGCGCGTCGCGGAGTTCCTGCGTGCCGATGCGCGCGTCGCCTCGGTGAGCTATGCCGGCTTCCCCGACAATCCCTACTACCCGCTCGCGCAGAAGTATCTGGGCGGGCGCGCCTGTTCGCTCATGACGTTCGAGATTCGCGGCGGCTTTGATGCCGGCACGCGCTTCTATGACGCGCTGCGTCTCTTCAAGCGCCTGGTCAATCTCGGGGATGCCAAGTCACTCGCCTGTCACCCCGCCTCGACGACCCACCGACAGATGTCCCCGGAAGAGCAGAAAACCGCGGGCGTCGGACCGGAGACGATCCGCCTGAGCGTTGGCATCGAGCATATCGATGACATCATCGCGGATCTGGACCAGGCGCTCGCGGTCGCCACGCGCGGCCCATGAGCTTCTCGGATCTGCCGCCGCCGCCGGCGGCGCTATTCCCCAACGCGGCCACCCGCACCCGGGTGGATGATGCGCTGACGCGTGCGCTCCTGGCCGCCGGCGAGCGCGTTGCGCACGGCAGCGTCATGCCGACCCTCGATCGGGAAAAGCTCAAACGGGAACTCGCGCAGTTTGATTTCGCGACCCCGCGCTCCCTTGATGAGCTCATCGGCTGGACGATCGAGCGCCTGGAGCACGGCGTCGTGCACATGAACCATCCGCGCTACTTCGGGCTGTTCAACCCGGCGGCCAACTTCCCCGCACAGTGCGCCGACCGCATCGCCGGATCCTTTAATCCGCAGCTGGCGAGCTCCGGTTCCTCCCCGGCGCCGGTGGAGATCGAGGCGCACGTGATTCGTGCCATCGCGCGCCGCGCGGGCCTGCCCGCCGAGAGCGCCGGCCACTTCACCACCAGCGGTTCAGAGGCGAACTTTACCGCCCTCATCTGCGCGCTGACCCGTGCCGAGCCGCGCTTTGAGTCGCAGGGCACACGCGCCTTCAGCGGTGCGCCGATCATGTACACCTCGCGGGAATGTCAGCCGGCCTGGTTCAAGATCGTGCACCAGGCGGGCATCGGCCGGGACGCGCTTCACCTGGTCGGCACCGATGGCCACGGTCGCATGGATGCGAGGGCGCTCGCGCGGGCCGTGGCGGAGGATCGCGCCCGCGGGCGGGTGCCGGTCCTCATCTCCACCACCGCCGGCACCACCGGGGCGGGGATGATTGATCCGCTTCAGGAGTGCGCGCGCATTTGCGCGCAAGAGGGTGTCTGGCATCACGTCGATGCCGCCTGGGGCGGCGCGGCGCTCGCGTCCGAGCGCCTGCGCAGGCTGCTCGCGGGCATCGAGCTTGCCGATTCCCTCACCATCGATGCGCACAAGTGGTTTGCGACGACGATGGGCTGCGGCATGTTCATCACGCGCGACCCGAGAATCTTGAGCGAGGCGTTCAAGGTGGCCGCCGAGTTCATGCCCTCAAGCGTCACGCAACTGGACCCGTATCTGAACACCGTGCAATGGTCGCGCCGTTTCCTCGGGCTGCGTCTTTTTCTGTCGCTCGCCGCCGCCGGCTGGGAGGGATACGGGCAGCACGTCGAGCGTGCGGTGGAGGTCGCGGCGCGCGCGCGCGAACAGCTCGCAGTGCGGGGCTGGCAGGTCGCGAACGATTCGCAGCTCGCGGTGCTGTGCGTCATCCCGCCGCCGGGGTATCCCGCGATCCGCGACATCGTGAAAAGGGTGCTCGCCTCCGGACGCGCCTGGGTGGCGGTCGCAAAGACCGAAGGCCGCGACGTGATCCGGGTCTGCGTGACGCACGGCGAGACCTCGCTCGCCGACGTCGAGGAGCTCGTCGGCGCGCTCGAGGCTAACCCTTAAGGGCGAGCAGGCGCTCGAGCAGCGTCTCGATCGAGGTCACCGAGCGGAAGTTGTCCGGCGTGATGTCCTGCTGCGGGATACTCAGATCAAACTCCCCTTCGACCGCGAGCATCAGATTGACCATCTTGATGGAACTCATACCCAGCTCGCTCAGGCGCGCGTCCGCGGGCAGTGATTGCCCGTCGCTCTTATCCAGAATCTGTCCGATGAGCGCGAGGAGGCGCGCACGCAATTCAGGGGCGGAAGCGGACTTCGCGGCGGCATCGTTCATGGGTTAGGCCAATGATACCGGTTCTCTCGGGCGTGCCGCCGCTCGGCGCTCGGCGATGAAGGCGAGCCAGTTGCGGTAGATCGCGAGCGCTGCCGGGCGCCAGGTGTTCTGGAGTGCCGCGGCCAGGGGCGCGAAGGGAAAGCGCTCGAGAAGCTGCGGCGCGCGCTGCGCCAGCGCCTCGCGCTCGAACGCTTCCGTCAGCTTCGTCGCTTCGGGGGACAGATACCCGACCGGGAGCGTCGGGTAGTGCGCCTGGGTGCCACTCAGGTAGCGGCCGACGTCGCGTCGGTACTCTTTCAGGAGCGTCGTGCTTTCGTACTCCGGGTGCCCCTGGAAGAAAAGCAGGAGGCTGCCACGTTCACGGACGAAGGCATCCGCACCGGTCGTGGCGGACCAGCTGAGGATCGTGTAACCCGCATCGCGCAGCGCCCCCAGCGGCAGCTCGTTCCAACGCGAGTGCGGCATGAAGAGCGGCGCGGCCACCCGCTGCAGCAGCGCATGAGCGCCCAAGGTGCTGTGCTCGTAAACGCCGCTGCGCTTCTGCGGCAGGCGCTGCCGCTGAATCCCATCGAGCACCTCGACGGCCGCGTGAGCCGCAAGACAGGACCACACGCTTGCGATGGTGTGCGCCTGGGCCCACTCCAAGAGCTCACCGAAGCGCCCCCAATAGGGCTCATCGCTCAGGCGCGGAGCCCGCGGCTCGGTCCCTGTGACGATCAGCGCATCCAAGGAGTCGCCGAGGAGTTCCTCGATCGGCCAGTAGCGGCGCTCGATCTCCTCCAGGGCCTCGGACCCGCGGGGCAGCTCCGGAAAGGACGATAGCCGTACGGTGACGGGCTGACTCGCCGCCGCCCCCTCGAGGAGGCCGCAAAACTGTGCCTCGGTCGACTGGAGCGCCGTGTCCGGCATGTTATTGATGAGCCCGATACGAATGGGAGCTTCAGGGTCCGGCCGCCCCGTCATGGTGCGGGGGGCGATGGCGGGCGTCCTGCGGCGGGGTTCAAGGCTTACCGGCATGATATTTCACTTATTTTTCAGGGGTCCCTTTTGTGACGGCCGGCGAAGGGCGTCGCAAGGTACTGATGTATCATCGGTTAACCAGATTACCGTCTGGCCAGAAGGAAAACTAATCCGGGGGTCTCGTTAATGGAAGCGCAGTTAGTCGGGGGGACACCCACCGGAGTGGCCGACGCCGTGGTCGCAGATCTGGCCGCGCGCGGCAAGAGCGTGGCGGCCGTGGCGGCTGTTCACGCCTTGGATGTGGATGCGGCCGCGCGCTTCCCCGCGGAGTCTTTCGCAGCGGCCAAGGCGCAACGGCTCCTCGGAATTATGGTGCCGAAGGCCTTGGGCGGTGAGGGCATGAGCATCGGCGATGTGGCCGATGTGTGCTACCAGCTCGGTCAGTCCTGTTCCTCCACCGGCATGATCTACGCGATGCACCAGATCAAGATCGCGTGCATCACGCGCCACATGGGCGCAAGCGTTGCCCTGCAGCACCTGCTCAGGCGTCTGTGCGCCGAGCAGCTGTTACTCGCCTCATCGACCACCGAGGGCCAAGGTGGGGGCAACATCCGCTCGAGCGAAGCCCCGATTGAACCCCTGGACGGCGGCCGCATCGCGCTGGAGCGCAAGGCGAGCGTCATCTCTTACGGCGCGTACGCCGACGGGGTCGTAACCACGGCGCGGCGCGCGGCGGATGCGAGTGCGTCCGATCAGGTGCTGGTGGCGCTGCTGAAGAGTGACTACACGCTGACCCGACTGCAGGGCTGGAACGCGCTTGGCATGCGCGGCACGTGCAGCGAAGGCTACATGCTCAAGGCCAATGCGGTAGCGGATCAGGTGCTGCCGGACCCTTACGAAACCATTCACGCTCGCACCATGGTGCCTTCGGCGCACCTTTTGTGGGGTTCGGTCTGGACCGGCATTGCCGCGAGCGCCACCGCACGCGCGCAGGCCTTCATTCGTAACGCCATGCGCCACAGCAACGGACAGCTGCCACCGGGTGCGCCCCAGTTCACGAAGGCGATGGCGACGCTGCGCACCCTGCGCGGCATGCTGAGCACCTCGCTGCGCAGATACCAGCAGGTCATGGACGATCCGCAGGCGCTCGCGAGCTTAGACTTCCAGACCATGATCACCCTCACCAAGGTCGAGGCCTCGGAGCTGGCCGCCTCGACCGTCATGAGCGCGATGCGTGCCTGCGGCCTTGCCGGCTACCGCAACGACGGCGACTACACCCTCGGTCGCCATCTGCGTGACGTATTGTCCTCACCGATCATGATCAATAACGACCGCATCCTCGCAAATCTGGCGACGCCGGCGCTGATGAGCGCCATCCCGACGTCGCTGCGCGAGTGATTGCCGCGGCTCTGCCCGCGCACCGTCCGGAGCTCAACCGACGATGAGCGTTTCTCAAGCTGAGACGGCCTCGAACGATCCGCTGGCGGCGATCGCGGGCGCGCTTTTTCGGGACATGGGGGTCGAGGGCGTCTACGCCCGCAGCGCCCTCTACGAGAGCGTCATCGAGAGGCTCGCCGCCTTCATATCCGCACAGCGCGACCCGCTTGCAGAGGTGCTGCGTTTCCCGCCGGTGATGAGCCGCAAGCAGCTGGAGAAGTCCGGCTACCTCGAGAGCTTTCCGAACCTCTTGGGCTGCGTGTGCGCGCTGCACGGTACCGAGGCACAGATCCGCAGCGCCGCCGATCGCTACAAGGAGGGCGGCGACTGGACGACCTCGCTCGCGGCCGCCGACTTGGTGCTTTCGCCCGCCGCCTGCTACCCGGTTTATCCGCTGGTGGCGAGTCGCGGCAGTATTCCGGCCGGCGGGCTCATTTTCGACGTTGCGGCCGACTGCTTCCGGCGCGAGCCCTCGCGCTCACTCGACCGTCTGCAGTCTTTCCGTATGCGCGAGTTCGTGCGCATCGGGGCGCCGGAGGAGATCCGTCTATTTCGCGAGAGCTGGATGACACGTGCCCAGGGGCTCGCCGACGAGCTCGCGCTGCCCTACACGCTCGACGTGGCGAGCGATCCGTTCTTTGGGCGGGTCGGGCAGATGATGGCCGTGAGCCAGGTGCAAAACTCGCTCAAGTTCGAGCTCCTGATTCCGTTCTACCTGGGCGCGAAGCCCACCGCTTGCATGAGCTTCAACTATCATCAGGCGCACTTCGGTGAGGTGTGGGGACTGTACGATGCCCGCCACGAGCACGCGCACACGAGCTGCGTGGCCTTTGGCATGGATCGCCTTGCGGTGGCGCTCTTCGCCAACCACGGCATCGATCTTGCGCGCTGGCCGGCCTCGGCGCGCCGCGCGCTCGCGCTATGACCGAAGCTGTGACTCGGTGCAGCACGGTTTGTGGCCGCACCTAGCACATGCCGCTTGATGCGCGCGCCAAGCGCTTCCTGGATACGCTGGCCGCTCTGAACCCGCCCAGCGCGCTTTCTCTCACCGCGGCTGAGCGGCGCAACGCCCTGAAGCACCTCCTGAGCTTCTCCGGGCCGTCGGAGGCCGTGGCGGCAGTCGAGGACCACGCACTGTCCGGACCCGCCGGCGCGCTCGCCGTGCGTCTCTATGCGCCCGCCGGAGCACCCCCGGGGCAGATCCTCCCGGGCCTGATTTATTTTCACGGCGGGGGCCTCGTGGCGGGCACTCTCGACACACACGACCCCATCTGCCGCTCGCTCGCCAACGCGAGCGGCTGCCGCGTGGTCTCGGTCGACTATCGCCTAGGCCCCGAGAGCCGCTTTCCCGCGGCCCTCGAAGACGGGTACGCGGCCGCGGCGGGGATCGCAGCTCAAGCCAAGGACCTTGGTATTGACGCGCAGCGCTTGGGCATCTGCGGCGACTCGGCTGGGGCGACCCTGGCGGCGGTGGTCTGTCAGATGATGGCGCGCTCGCAGGAAGTGCGGCTGGCGTTTCAGTTTCTCCTGTGTCCGATCATGGATTTTGCCGCAGAGAGCGACTCGCGCCGCAGCTTCGCTCAGGGCTACCTGGTGGATCGGGAGACGCTGGAGCACGATCTCAAGTACTACCTGGCGCCGGATACTGATCCTGCCGATCCACGCGTGTCACCGCTGCGCGCGGCGGACCTTAGGAATCTTCCGCCGACGATCATCCATACGGCCGAGTACGATCCGCTGCGCGATGAGGGTTGCGCCTATGCCGAGCGCCTCGAAGCGCTCGGCGTCAGGACGATTTACCGCTGCCATCCCGGTATGATTCACCTGTTCTACGGGATGGGTGGGCTCATCCCGTACGCCGGTCACGCCTTCGCGCAGATGGGCACCGACATCCGCAGCCTGCTTGAGGCAGCCGGAGCCGCACGGGGTACACAGCAATGACGGATCGCTCGCAGGTTGAACAGCTGGTGAAGGAGTTGCACGCCGCGCGTCTGGCCGGGGACCTCGAGCGGTTGTGCCGAGTCTTCTCACCCGATGCGCGCTTGCGCATCGCCGGCTCAAGTGACGGCAAACCGATTGCGATTGATGCAAGCCGGATAGCGCGTATCCGACCGTGGCTTTCGATTCTCGTGAAGACTTTCCGCTTGAGCCGCTATGAACTCTTGTCGCTTACGATCGAGGGCACAAGCGCGGCGGCCCACTGGCGTGTTGTCATTGAGTCGAAGATCACCGGGATTAGCATTCCGACCGAGCTCGTCGATCTCATCGAGGTGCGCGGCGGCCAGATCATTTCCCAGATCGAGTTCTTTGTTCCGATCTGAAGGTTCTAAGCCGACGTCGATTCCAGCCTGTTCGCGTCGCTACTTCCCGGAGCGACGCTCGAGGCGCATGTGCAACGGATAGCGGCTACGCAGGTTAATCCCAGCCTCCAGCTCGATCGGTCTGCCCGGCACGTAGGTGAATCGGTAATGCCGCGCTACCTTGTATAAGTGCATCAGTATTTCGTAGAGCGCGAGGGATTCGCCGATGCAGTGACGCGGGCCGGCCGCGAACGGCATGTACGCGAAGCGCGGGCGATCCGCCTCGTGTTCCGGCGCGAAGCGCTCCGGCCAAAACTTTTCCGGTTGCTGCCAGAAATCAGGGTGGCGGTGGGTGAGATACAGGGGCAAAAGCACGTTGGTGTTCGGTGGTACCTCATACCCGCCAAGCACGTCGGCGTCGATGGTACGGCGGAAGAGGACCCATCCGGGCGGGTAAAGGCGCAGCGTTTCACTGACGACCTGCTGCGTGTAAGTGAGTGCCTCCATTGCTGCGAGGCTCGGCGCGGGGGCGGCGGCCGTAGCGTCAATCTCGGTATACAGCCGGGCGGCGACCGTGGGGTGTTCTGAAAGCAGATACCAGCTCCAGTTAAGTCCGCTGGCGGTGGTCTCATGCCCGGCGACGATGAGCGTCATCGCCTCGTTCACCAGCTCGACCTCACTCATCCCTGCGCCGCTTTCCTTGTCGCGTGCGCTCATGAGCATCGCGAGGAAGTCAAAATGCTCTTCACTCGAGGAACGGCGCTGCCGGATCACTTCCAGCAGCACCTTGCCCAGCGCGCGAAACTTGATGACGAATTCCAGGTTGCGCGCGGGGTCCTTGGCGACCACCTCGAAGGGGTTAACGCCGAGGCGTTGCGTCAGGCGATCCAAGTCACGACCGAGGATCGAGCGCATCACGATCTCAAGCGTCAGCTCGCTCGTTTCATCCGTCACATTGATGGGCTCACCGCTGCGGGCCAGCGTGTCCCAGCGAGCGATGTACCGCTCGTTAACGTCGTCGATTACGTTCGCGAACTCCGTGATTACGCGCCGGTGAAACATCGGCTGCATCATGTAACGCTGGCGGGTCCAAAGCTCACCCTCGCTCGTCATGATGCCGTTGCCAAGCAGCAGCTTGATTCGGTCGATGCCGACGCCTTTGGTGTAGTTGCGATGATTCGACACGAGGACACGCTTGACATCATCTGGGTGATGGATGACGTAGCTGTACGAACGCCGCGAAGGGACGAATACGCGGTATACGTCTCCGTGACGGGCGAACAATGTGATCATTCGCTCCAGCGAGTCAGGCGTGGAGCCGACGTCGAATTGCAAGTCCGCCTCGGGCGGCGAGGCGTTCGCGGTTGAGGCAGGGCTCATACGGCGCGGACTCCGTCACTCGAGCGCTCTATTTTCGCGCGGCGCATCACATGTCCCTCGGGTGTCGCCGATCCGTGACCAGGAATAAGATAGCATTCACTGCGAGGCGAGAGCACGGAACATCGATCGAAGGGGCCTCAGCCAAATGCGACGGCCGGGCGCGATCGGTTTGCGGATGAGGCGGGTTACCGCTGGTCGCGATCACTGCCCGTTGGGCCACGACGATTCACGATGAAACGCTCGATCCGACCCACGACCCCGGCCGATGCTGCTGCAATTGGCGCATTGTTTGGCGAAGTCGGATTACTGACTAATCTTAATCCGCAGCACCTGCACTGGAAGTACTGGCAGCCGCGCGCGGACTGGCCGCGGTCCCGTTCCTTCGTGCTGGCCAGCGGCAGCGACCTGCTCGCTCACGCCGCCCTCATGCCCGGAGTCTTTGCCTGGGGATCGCGTCGCGTCAGCACGATCCAGATGATCGACTGGACCGCGCGCCGCGGCGAGGCGGGCGCGGGCGTCGCGATGATGAAATACGTCGCGCAGCTGGCAGAGTCGCTGCTCTCAATCGCCGGTGGCCCCGAGACGCTGCGCATCCTGCCCCACGTCGGCTTTCGGCCGGTCGGCCCAGTGTCCGCCTATGTGCGCACGCTGTTTCCGTCGCGTTTGCTCCGAAATAAGGAGATCCCTCGGTGGAGGCGCTGGCCGCGCGTTGCGCGTAGCGTCGCTTGGACACTCACCGCGCCTTCCTCGCGCCGGGGGAAATTTGAGGTGCGCCGCCTTGTGGGCGAGGATGTCAATCGGATTGCCTCCGTGCTGCCCGTACCGATCCGCGAAATGGCCGTGCTGGAGCGCAGCGTGGACCTCTTCCACTACATGATCTCCTGCCCGGATGTGCCCATGGCGCTATATGCGGTTGAGAGAGCCGGTATCTTGCGGGGATACTTCCTGCTCGCGTGTGTGCCGGGTCAGGTTCGTATCGCCGACTGCTGGATGAATTCGGACGACCCTGCTGACTGGCGCGCACTGATTTTCTGCGCGGTGGATGAGGCAAAACGCGACGCCCAGGCCGCCGAGGTCGTGAGTTGGGCAAGCGATCCGTTGATGGCCCAGACACTGAAATCATGCGGCTTCCACGCACGCTATGAGCTTCCCGTTCAGATACGGGCCGCGACCGCGACGATGCCTGCATCGCCACTGCGGGTGCAGATGCTGGACAATGATGCCGTCTTTCTGCGTCAAGGCCGGAACGAGTTCTGGGCGTAACCCGCCGCGCGATCCCATGCGTGATGTCCGTGCAGCACTCAGCACGACTGCGTCATCAAGCCAGATACCCGCGCTCGATGGTATCCGGGGCCTGGCGATCATTTGGGTGGTACTGCACAACAGCACCGGTATGCCCATGGGCCCCTCAAGCCGATGGCTTCATGTGCTCCCCCTGCTGGCCAGTCGCGGTTGGATTGGCGTGCTGTTGTTCTTCGCGCTCTCCGGATTTCTGATTACGCTGGGTTTGCTCGAGAGTCAGGGCGCGTCGCACTATTTTCGCAACTTCTACGCGAAACGCGCGTTGCGCATCCTGCCGTTGTATTACGCGGTACTCCTCGTACTCCTCGTGATCTTGCCAGCAGTCGTGACGCTTGGAGCACCCTTCAGCAGCGCCCACCAAGCACCGCTGTGGCTCTTTACCGCCAACTGGACGCAGTCGCTACCGTACGGGTTCGGACACTTCTGGTCGCTTTCCGTGGAGGAGCAGTTCTACCTGTTCTGGCCGCTGGTGGTCTTTAAGCTTCCACCACGTCGTTTGCTCACGGTCTGTCTGTGGATAGCCGTAGGCGCGCTGCTGCTGCGATGCGTCTTGGCGGCCTACGGGGCGGACTCGTCAACGCTTTACCAGAACACCGCGTGTCGCATGGATGCGCTCGCACTGGGAGGGGCGGGAGCGTGCGTGTTGCGCATTCCCTCTTTGCGCGACACGGCGCGCGCGCACCTACCAGTCCTCGGTGCCGCAGCGCTGCTGGTGTTCCTGGCGGGAATTCCACTCACGCACATGTACGACAACGACCACTGGGCGGGTGAGACGCTGGGCTACTCGCTACTGGCATTTTCGTCCGCCGCGTTTGTCCTGTGGGCTGCGATGCTCGACCCTCGCTCGCCAACTGCCCTCGGGTCCCTGCTGATCTGGTCGCCGCTTCGTTCCTGCGGCAAGTACAGCTACGCCATCTATGTATTCCATAACCTCCTGCACAAGCTGGTGGGGGAGCCCTGGCTCGTTGCGAGGTTCGGCAAGGAGCCGCCGCTGCAGGTCGTATTCACTTACAGCATCGCAGTGCTTCTGATTTCTTATGGGCTGGCTTTCTGCAGTTATTACGCGCTGGAGAGACCTTTTTTGCGCCTCAAGCGTTTCTTTGAGGGCGGCGCCAGTGCCGGTTAGACGCTACGGTTCGCCACAGAGGGGCAGTCGAGGAAGGCAAACGCGCACCGGCGCACCCCCGCGAGTATCCCGGCTGGTGCGCTCTCGTGTGCCGTGCCACAGACAATGCGCGTTTGCGCCATGAACTGCACGATCCGACGATGAGTGAGCGCACGCTCCCGGAGTGCGCAGGCGCGGTAGATGGCGATCGCTTAGATTTCGCGGCGCAGCGCATCGGCGCAGCCGATGAAGCGCCGAGGGCACACACGAGAGGTTAGTTGATGGTCTTCGCGCCGACGTTGGACATCGCGCTTTGGGTTCCGTCACTGGCGTAGGCGCTGACGCCGAAGTACCAGGTTCCTGGCGAGAGATTCGTCACCAAGTAAGTCGTGAGACTCGGATTTGACACCACCACGACGGTGCTCATCGCATTCGCCGATGTACCGTAGTGAACCTTGTAGCCGGCAAGATCAGTCAGCGCGGAGCCATTAGTGTTCTGCGTCACGGGCGTCCACGTGAGCGTCGCGCTGCCGTTGGAGACCTGGTTGACCGTGATGCCGAACGCCGGCAGGGAGGCACTCGCGGTGCCATCACTCACACTGATCACGATATTCGCGTAGGTTCCGGCATTGGCGGCGGCGGGCGTCCCTTGCAGAGCACCGGTCGCCTTGTTGAAGCTCGCCCACACTGGGGGATTCTGAATGCTGAATGTGAGCGTGCCGGCATTCGGATCGGATGCCGTGGGCGTGAAACTGTACAGCGAGCCCACGTTGACCGCCGTGGCAGGCTGGCCCGAGATCGTAGGTCCGCTGGCCTTGGATACCGTGATGGCGAAGGCCGGAAGTGAAGCCTGCTGCGTGCCATTGCTTACGCTGATGACGATGTTCGAGTTCGTGCCGACCTGGCTGGCGGTCGGTGTGCCCGAGAGCGCCCCGGTGGACGAGCTGAAGCTCGCCCAGGCAGGCTGGTTCAGCACCGAGAAGGTCAATGCGGTACCGCTCGGCGCATTGGTGGTCGGCTGGAAGGTGTAGTTGGAACCCGCCGTCGCCTTGGTCGACGGAGTGCCGGAGATCGTCAGGCTTCCCACCACCTTGATTGAGAAGGGGGCAAGACTGCTCGTCTGGGTGCCATCGCTCACGCTGATGACGATGCCCGAGGACGTGCCGGTTTGACTGCTCGTCGGTGTGCCCGAAAGCGTACCGGTCGCGGCACTGAAGGAAGCCCAGGCCGGTCGGTTCTGCACCGAAAAGGTCAAGCCTCCGCTTGAGCCGCTCGTCGTGGGCGTAAACGAATACGCCGTGCCGGCGGCGACTTGCGTGGCAGGGCTTCCTGAGATCGAGAGCGGCGCCACGACGCGTATCGAGAACGCGGGCAGGCTGCTCGTCTGGGTGCCATCGCTCACGCTGATGACGATGCCCGAGGACGTGCCGGTCTGACTGCTGGTCGGTGTGCCCGAAAGCGTGCCGGTCGCGGCACTGAAGGAAGCCCAGGCCGGTCGGTTCTGCACCGAAAAGGTCAAGCCTCCGCTTGAGCCGCTCGTCGTGGGCGTAAACGAATACGCCGTGCCGGCGGTGACCTGCGTGGCAGGCCTTCCTGAGATCGAAAGTGGCGGCACGACGCGTATCGAGAACGCGGGCAGGCTGCTCGACTGACTCCCATCGCTGACGCTGATCACGATATTCGCGTCGGTACCGGCATCAGAAGCTGACGGCGTTCCGGTCAGCGCCCCCGTACTGGTGCTGAAGCCTGCCCAGGACGGAAGGCCCTGAATGCTGAAGGTCAGCCTGTTACCCGCCGGATCAGACGCTGCGGGCAGGAAACTGTAGAGCGTACCGACTTTGACTGATGTGGCCGGAGTCCCGGAGATGATCGGCGGACCGCTCGTCCCGGATGATCCGGTGACCGTGATTTGAAAAGCTGCCAGTGAGCTTGACTGCGTTCCGTCGCTCACACTGATCACGATATTCGAATACGTGCCGGCTTGGGTGGGAGTACCCGAGAGAGCTCCAGTGGTGCCGTCAAACGTCGTCCACGCGGGCTTGTTTTGCACCGTGAACGTGAGCACCGTGCCGCCTGTCGCGTTCGTCGTCGGCTGGAATGAATAGCTTGCTCCAACCGCGACGCCGGTAGGCGGAGTTCCGGAAATCGACAGCGTCGCCAGCACAGTGATCGAGAAGGCGGGCAAGGAGACGCTCGTGGTCCCATCGGTTACGCTGATCACGATATTCGCAAACGTACCGATGCTCGCCGCCGAGGGCGTTCCGGAGAGTTGTCCGGTAGTGCTGTCGAAGCTCGCCCAGTCCGGCTGGTTGGCGATCGTGAATGAGAGGCTGTCGCCGTCAGAGTCGGACGCAGTCGGAAGGAAGCTATAGCTCTGTCCCGCCACAACATTCGCCGCGGGATTACCCGAGATCACAGGCGCAGAGTTTGCCGATTGCGATGCCGGGCCCGTTATCCCGGCCGCGGTGCTTGCGGGTCCCGAGCTCACCCCCACCGAACCGCACGCCGACACGGTGAACGCCAAGATCGCGCCCAACACGCAGTGGCGCAAGCGCACGAACGCATCCGAGCCGGAATAGGGTGTGCCTTGCAACCTGCCCCCTGAATGGATTCCACGATTGCAAGAGCAAAGCAAACTCGGAGTCAGCATCACGGCAGCGCACTGGCTGCGGTGCCGGTAACTCCGCTATCTCACGTCAGCGACAAAGACCTGAGACCGGAAGCTTTGCGTCCCGCCCTTACGGGCGGTTTGCCCTTGCGTCGTGTGTGAGTAGAACGTCTCACGTGCACAGGTGCAACGTGTCTCTGCCCACCGACACCGCGCGGTGTTTGTCATCCGCCCGATTAAATTGGCGCCGACGCAAGATGACGCGCCGCAACAGTCGAATGGTTTCCGCGAAGTTACGCGGCATCGCTCGATTCATCCGCAGACTGATCTCGCGAATAACAAGCCTTTCTTCCGTCAACTCGCCGGCCGCGTGCGGTGCGCCTGAAGGGACGGTGCTTTTCCTTACCTCGCGGACGTAGAGATGTTCAGTTCAGCAGGCCACCCCGCGTTTCGCGTGGGTTAGTGAATTTTTACGCTCTCCTGGGAGCACGTCCGCTTCTTTGCTGTCGGGTCGCGCTACCGGAGCGCGGGGTAGGTGGCCAACGGGGTCTGGTGTACGCCTACTTGGCAGCCAAGCGGCCCTACGATGGCATGGGAAGCGTAGACTAGGCAGTAGTTAGGAACATATTAAGTGAAGCACATGCCCTAATCCGCCTCCTTACCCCCCGCAAATCGAGATCTGCGACACAGTCTTGACAATCCCGTAACAACTGTGAGCTAGAATCCCTCCGCAGAGGCGCTTAGTAGGGGCGGCCGTAGCAGCGTCCACTCGAAAAAGAAGTCACCCGATGAGTGAACCGGTAGTTCTAAAAAATTCTCTTCCGATCCTGATCATCGCGATGCTCCAGGCCATTGCGCCTGCACTCGTGGCCGTGGCGTCCCTGTATCTCGTGCTGGGTGCGTACGGTGTGCAGCTTGACTCGAGCTATCACTCGATGGCGGTGCTGGTGGCGCTGCTCGCGCTGCTCTTACCGAGGCCACCGCGGACCTTTCAGAGTCAATTCCACTCCGGTGCCATTCCCATCGCCCTGGGCGTGCTAGGACGATGGATGGCGCTGCTGGTCACTCTACTCGTGATCGGCTACGCGACGAGGTTCTCCGAACACTTCTCAAGGCGGGCGATGCTTACGTGGGCGGTGCTTGCACCGGCGTTCGTCGTTGTAGTGACGCTGGCCCTGCACGAGATCATGAGAAGGTATTTGCTCAGTCCGGCGAACGCCCGTAAGACTGTGATGGTCGGATGTACGGAGGCGAGCGTTGACCTGGCCAAGCGGCTGAGCCGCTGCTCGGAATTCGGGATGGAGGTCGTTGGATTTTTTGATGATCGCGGAAAAGAGCGCCTGAAGGTCAATGGTCAGGTGCAATTGCTGGGCAAGCTAAGTGATCTTGCCGCGTATATTCGTGAGCACAATGTTGAGGTGATATTTATCGCTTTGCCCGTCAGGCAGGTCGCTCGCGTGATAGCCCTGGTGGAGGAACTGCGGGACACTACCGCGTCCATCTATTATCTGCCTGACATCCTCTTGTTTGACCTGATCCAGGCCCGCAGCATCGTGATCGAGGGAATACCGGCGATCTCGATGTGCGAGACGCCGTTCTTTGGTTACCGTGCGATCGCCAAACGCGTCACTGATGTCTTGATCTCCGCGACGGTGCTAATTTTGGCCGCCCCGTTGATGCTCGCGATCGCGGTCCTTGTGCGATTGAGTTCGCCGGGTCCCGCAATTTTTCGTCAGCGTCGCTATGGACTCAACGGCGAGGAGATCGTCGTTTACAAGTTTCGCACGATGACGGTGACCGAGGACGGCGCGACGATAGTGCAGGCGACGAAGTCTGATCCGCGTACCACGCGCATCGGACGTTTCTTACGGCGCTATTCGCTCGATGAGTTGCCGCAGTTGATCAACGTCCTCGAAGGTCCGATGAGCCTGGTCGGACCGCGCCCCCATGCGGTTGCACACAACGAGGCCTATCGCAAGCTCATCAAAGGCTACATGGTGCGCCACAAGGTGAAGCCGGGCATTACCGGTCTTGCCCAGGTGAACGGGTTGCGCGGGGAAACAAGGAACCTTGAGCAGATGGAAGCGCGCGTACGCTACGACCTTGACTATCTGCGCAACTGGTCGTTCCAGCTGGATATCGTGATCCTGGCGAAGACGTTTTACTGCGTTTTCATCGACGCGAAGGCATTCTGAGTCTAACCGCCACATTCCTGCGAGTGCGCTCGATCGGGCCGTCCAGTGATCCGCGGAAGCGCTCCAGATCTTGCATGTAACGGCAGCCATGCGCGGGCACGGTTTTCGTGAAGAATTGATGTGGGCTCGGGCGTCCACCGTACGCCACCGATGATGCAGACATCGCGCGCCGTGTAGTGCTTCGTGTCGCCAATGCGCGCATTGTGCATGACGAGCCGTTCGAGCGACGTCCGTCCGGCGGCAGACCGCGACCGCCATGAGCTCCGTTGCAAGCACGACCCGCGGGCGGGTAAGGCTCGCCGCGGCAACTATGGGCTCACCGGTTGGTTGAAAAGGGCCTCGTTAACAATGGGCAAGTCGGCGTAGCAATTGAAAACTCCAATCACAAAGCAGATCAAGGGGGCGATGGGACGCGTCGCCGGATTGGCCGGAATATTTGCCCGGGATTTCGGTTCCAAGATGCTCATCGTTGCGTTCCATCGCGTTCGAGATGACCTGCCGGAGGACGGCCTCACGGCCAGTTCCGCCAAACTCGAGAG
This sequence comes from uncultured Pseudomonadota bacterium, assembly GCA_963850955.1. Lineage (GTDB taxonomy): Bacteria > Pseudomonadota > Gammaproteobacteria > Steroidobacterales > Steroidobacteraceae > 13-2-20CM-66-19. Next base: position 529,326 of record CAWKMW010000002.1, on the reverse strand, counting down.
GTTTTGTGAGTTTTTTCGCGCCCACTTTAAGGTTGTTTCATTATCAGAGCAGGTGGCCGGCTGCAGCGCGGCTAAGGATATGGGCGGCACACTGTCGATTACCTTCGACGACGGTTATCGCGACAACTTTGAAGTCGCAGCGCCAATTCTGCGGAAATTCGGCTTACCCGCAACCTTCTTCGTCACCACGGGGTTTATAGGCTCGCCCACGGTAGCGCCGTGGGACCGCGACTTGCCCCGCCAACCAACTTGGATGGACTGGGATCAAGTTCGCTCGCTCGTTTCCCAAGGCTTCGAGATCGGCTGCCATACCGACACTCACATCGATCTGGGAGTCGCGGATGCGCAGACGGTCTGGGCGGACCTGGAAGTGTCCAAACGTAAGCTGCACGAACAATTGGGCAAGCCGGTGGAACTCTTCGCATACCCGTTTGGCGGGCGGGGCAACATCTCTGAGCGCTCGCGCGAGCTGGTTCGCCAGGCTGGGTTCAGTTGCTGTGCAGCATGCTTTGGCGGTGCCAATGCTGCGACAGCCAATCCCTTTAATCTTAACCGCATCGTGATTGGCCAGGGATTCGTAACTCCAGATCAATTCGGACTTGACCTGCTCATCGGCAAGGTTTGATCGCATCCTCATTCTTACTCGCTGGCGCGCACTGATGGCCACTCGTGCACGTGCCATCGTTGGCATATGATTTCTCGCAACGAATCTGTAACCTCGCGGCCCGTAGTCTGATATGAGTACTAACGGGCACGATGAAACACTGGGCGGGTCGAAGAGGCATGAGCCGAGCGTCATGTTTCTGGTCAATTCGCTGAACGTGGGTGGGTCCGAGCGAAAGACCGTTCGTCTTGCCAATGCACTTGCAACGGGCGACCGTCAGGTCGTGATCGCATATCTCAATCCTCCAGAATCGCTGCTACCGCAGGTATGTCCCGCTGTTGCAACGCTGAATCTGCATCGCCGTGGAAAGTTCTCGATCCGAGCACTTCGCACGCTCGGCGCGACTGTCCGAGAGCAGAATGTCAGCACGCTGGTCGCCATGAATCTGTATTCGGGCCTCTATGCCGTCTTAACCGGATTGCTGCTTAAGAAGCAACGCCTACGTGTAGTCGTCTCCGTCAACACAACGCAGTTTGCAACGCTGAAAGAGGAGTTGCAGATGCTTGTATATCGTCACGTACTGCGGCGAGCAGACGTGATTGTTTTCGGTGCTGAGCAGCAATGTCGACTTTGGTGCTCCCGCTTCCGTCTCAACCGCACCCCCAATCGGACGATCGTGCTCTATAACGGCGTTGACACGAAAGAGTTCTCAAGAGAACGTGTTGCACCGGCCACGCTTCGTGTGCCCGCGGGCAGAGTAATGTTGGGTACCGTGGGCGCGCTGCGCACCGAGAAGTCGCAGATCGATCTTGTGCGAGCCGTACACCAATTGAGGACGCGCGGAGTGGATGTGGGGGCGCTGATTGTCGGAGACGGTTCCGAGCGTGCCCAGATCGAAGCCGAAATCCGGCGCCTGGACGTGGAGTCGACAGTTCACCTGATTGGAGAGTCGCAAGACGTTCGGTCTTACCTCGCGGTAATGGACATCTTCGTGTTGCCGTCAGTCGCGGTTGAGACATTCTCGAACGCAGCTCTGGAAGCGATGTCGATGTCTTGTCCGGTGTTGGCGGCGCGCGTCGGTGGAATGGACGAAATGCTGCAGTTCGGGGGCGGCATGACATACCCGCCGGGGGATGTTGATTCGCTGTGCGACCTGCTGATGCCCCTGGTCGTGGACAGCAATGCACGCAAGGGGCTCGGCGAGCAGGCACGCCGAGCCGTGGTGAGATACTTCAGCTTTGACAGGATGCTAAGTGATTTTCGGGCGCGAGTTCTAAACAGGAGTTACCAACCGCTCAGCCAGCTCGCCCACTAGCGATCGCGCCGACGCGGCGATCGCAAAGCTGGGGCTCAGCATTCTGGCCGACGTGTTCGAGCCATGCCTGAAACATCAGGACGCTCCACACTAACTCACCGCCGTATGCCCATTCAGATTGACCGGCCAGCAGAGACTTCCACGCCTGCCGAATCGGCAGTGGGTTCAGATAGCCTTCGCGCTTGAGCCGCGGTTCAGCGAGCAGGCTCTCTGCCCAATCGCGCAAAGGCCCGCGAAGCCAACGATAGATAGGAACAGCGAACCCAGTTTTTGGGCGCTCAAAGAGCGCTTCCGGTACATAGCGGGTCAGCACCTTGCGTAGCACGAGTTTGCCGCGACCCTTGTTCAGCTTGAGCGCAAGCGGTAGTCGCCAGGCAAACTCCATTACTCGGTGATCGAGTAGGGGTGCTCGTACTTCGAGGGCGACAGCCATACTCGCCCGGTCGACCTTTACGAGGATGTCATCGGGAAGATAAGTGAGAGTGTCGAGCAGCATCATCTGGTCGACAAACTCATCCAGGCTTTTCTTCTGTGGTGCAGTGTCCAGTACGGTGGGCGGTTCTCGGCCGTCTATAACCAACTGCATCGGTGCGAGCCAATAGGACATGAGATGCTTGTACAACTTCTGAGGCGTTGTGGCTCCGAAGCGATCTGCGAGTCGAAGCACACTGTACGCGACAGCATGAGGTCGCAGCTTTCCGGAAGTAATCGGCCGCGGTAGCCGAGCCAGACCTTCCCAGAACGGCATGGGGACATGGGAAATGGTCTGGCTCATCGCGCGCAGCAGCCAGGGTGGTACCCGCGATGAACGCTCGCTGAAGTTTCGTGCCTGTACGTATCGTCTGTAGCCGCCGAAAGCTTCGTCCCCGCCGTCTCCCGAAAGCGCTACGGTCACGTGCTGCCGCGCCATAGCGCATACAAGGGCGGTGGGTATTTGCGACGAGTCGGCGAAAGGCTCATCGTACAAAAGCGGTAACCTCGGAATGACTGCCAACGTCTCCGCAGGTGTCAGATAAACTTCCGTATGGTCAGTGCCGAGGTGGCGGGCCACGGCGATGGCGTGGTGGGCCTCGTTGTACGCATCCTCCTCGAAGCCAATCGTGAACGTGCGCACCGGGCGGCTACTGAGGGCTTGCATAAGTGCGACGACAAGAGATGAGTCTATGCCGCCCGACAAGAAGGCTCCCAAGGGCACATCAGCGATCATGCGTAGCTGCACGGCGTCGCGCAGCAGCTCATCCAGTTGGTTGGCGGCGTCGTCAGCGGAAATTGAGGCCGGATGTGCAGAGGCTTCGGCATGAATCTTTGAGGCATCCCAGAAGCACCGTCGCTCAAGCTCGACGACGGAATGATGCTGGGCTCCAAAGCGCACGAAATGCGCTGCTTCGAGCTTGCTCACTCCCTGGTAGATCGTAAGCGGCGCAGGTATGTAGTTATAGCGCAGGAATAGCGTGAGCGCCTGTCGATCGATGCTCGCATCAAATCCGGAATAGGCTCGCAACGCTTTAAGCTCGGAGCCAAAGATTAACCTTCCATTTGTTACGCAGTAATACAACGGCTTTTTGCCAAGTCTGTCGCGGGCCAACGTCAGCTCGCTTTGTGCTGAGTCCCACAATGCAAACGCAAACATGCCGATGAAGCGCTGCAATGACGGCTCGAGGCCCCATTCCTCGAATGCAGCCAGCATGACCTCGGTGTCGCTGTGTCCCCGGAACCGGTGCCCGAGCCTTTCCAGTTCGGCGCGGACTCTGAGGAAGTTATAGATCTCGCCGTTAAAAATGATGATGTAACGTCCACTGACGGAGCGCATCGGCTGCCGCCCTTCCTCAGTGAGGTCAACGATCGCGAGCCTGCGGTGCGCCAGCGCAACCCCATGAACGGGATCGAACCATTGCCCCTGAGCGTCGGGTCCGCGATGAGCGATCGTGTCGTTCATCCGCCGCAACACCTCCGTCGCCCCAGGCAACGGCTCTGTCGTGTAGAACCCAACGATGCCGCACATCAGACGCTCCTCAGCATCGAGACGTTCTCAGGGCCTGCAGACAGATGCTGGGTTGTGGGGACACGCGGCAACATGGGTAGTGATGATACGCGTCGCATTTGCGCTATACATCCATGGGCCCGCGACTGTGAGCTAAGGGGCCGCTCCGGGCGCGGCACACGTTCTGTAAGCTTGCTTCCCGGTCTGGATTGCACGAGACTCAAGCAGGTGATTGCATTAAATGCGCAGCGCGACAGTGACCTCGCGGGGCGTCGCGCGCCGGCCGCTCGCGGTGCAGGCATTCCGCTGCGAAACGTTTCCAACGCACAATGACGCCCCGCATCTGCTTCGTCGGGCTGGAAAACCTTCCTGTATTAGCCCCCGAATTCGAGCAGCACGGAATCGGCGGCGAGCAGGTACAGCAATCGCTGCTGGCAAAGGCGTTCGTGCGGCGCGGATTTCCGGTTTCGATGGTCGTTGGGGACTACGGGCAGCAGGATGGCGCAACCTGGAGTGGAGTCCAGGTCTACAAGGCCTACCGCGCGCGTGAGGGAATTCCCGTGGCGCGCTTCGTGCATCCGCGCTGGACTAAGCTATTGGGGGCGCTGCGACGCGCAGCAGCCGATGTCTACTATGTGAGCTGCGCGGGCGCGCAAGTCGGACAAGTCGCAATGTGGGCAGCGCGAAACGGTCGGCGCATGATCTTTCGGATTGCGAGCGACGCCGACTGCGAGCCCGACCGGCTACTGATCTCCTTCTGGCGCGACCGGAAGCTGTATGAGTACGGATTGCGCCGCGCCGCGTCGATTCTCGCCCAAAGCGCGAGGCAGCAGGCCCTTATGCAGAGGAATTACGGCCTGGACAGCTCGGTTGCCTACATGCTTGTGGATGCACCTGAGCGTGAGCTGTCCCTCGCCGAGCGCGACATATCGCTGCTATGGGTCAGCAACATCCAGCAACTGAAGCGGCCGGAAATGTTTCTCGAGCTCGCGAGACACCTGAAGAGCTGCAGCGCGAGCATGGTCGGCGGCACTCAGCCGGGCGCCCACGATCTGTACCGGCAGATCCGTGCGCGCGCCGCGCGGGTGGGTAATCTGACATTCAACGGCGCGTTGCCGTACCGAGCCACTAACCGCGTCTTCGAGCGCGCGCGTGTCTTCGTCAATACTTCCGAGATTGAGGGATTTCCAAATACCTACCTGCAGGCCTGGATCAGGGGCGTCCCGGTGGTTTCATTCTTCGACCCCGATGATGTCATTCAGCGCGAAGGGCTGGGTCATGCCGTAGCCAGCCTGGATGAGATGGTAGGCGCGGCGCAGCGCCTCACGAGCGATTCGCAAGCGTGGCTCGAAACGAGTGCGCGCTGTAAAGCGTACGTGGCGCGGCGCTACGGCGAGGACCAGATATTCGCTCCTTATCTCGCAGCCGTCGAACGGGTGGCAACGGGCCTGCCCTCGGCCGCAACCTCTGCTCAGGGCGGCGAGGTGGGCTGATGTTCGCGGCGGGGTCATCCGGGCGCAGGAGGGCAACAGTGGTAGCAGAATCGCAACGCTCCGCCGAGCAAGTTCGCGAACACTACGAGATCGAGAAGGCACTCGCCGCGCAGCTGCGCGGAGGCACCGCCGACGAGCGCAAGCAGCTGTATGGCAAGCTCTACGACGAGATGTACCGCCGCGTGCCACATCATCCACAACTCACGCGCAAGGTGTCGGCGGAGGAGACCCGGCTCGCCATCAGCCGGCAATTGAAGTTTCTGACCCGCTTCATCGGCAAGGACACAACCTATCTGGAAGTTGGCCCCGGGGATTGTGCACTCACTTTCGAAGTGGCCAAGCGCGTGCGCAGGGCGATTGGCGTTGACGTTTCCGCCGAGGTCACGTCCTCGGATCGCCGCCGCGCTAACCTGGAGTTAATACTGTCGGATGGCACTTCGATCCCCGTGCCTCCAGGCTCGGTCGACGTCGCGTACAGCAACCAGCTAATGGAGCACCTGCACCCGGACGACGCGCGCAGTCAGCTCCTCAATTTGAGTCGCGCCCTCAGGCCCGGCGGTGTTTACGTGTGCATGACGCCCAACCGTCTCACTGGGCCGCACGACATCTCGCGCGACTTCGACACGGTCGCGACGGGCTTCCACCTGCGTGAGTACACCAACGCGGAGCTGATCGATCTGTTTCATGACTGCGGGTTCGGACGGGTGAGGATCTACAGTACGCTCCGCGGCCATGAGTTTCGCATGCCTGTGCGACCGCTGTTGGTGCTGGAGCGGTGGCTCATACGCCAGCCACTCGCCCGGGCGCGCGCATTCCTGAATCGGTCCCAGCTGCGTCGGCTGGTCGATCAATGCCGCCTTGTCGCGGTCAAACCCGCGGCTCCTCGTGTAGTCGGCGGGAGTGACCTCACAAGTTGAACTCCCGCTGCCAGATTTCGAGAGTGAGCGCACACCACAACAGTTTTTCGTAGTTGTGACGACCGTCAATGTGCTCCTGGAGAATGCGCCGCAGTTGTTCGGGCCGATAGTAATCACGGGTACGGGAATCTGAGCCAGTCAGATGCGCAAACAGATAATCTCGCATCGAGGTTCGGAACCACTCATTGACCGGCACGCGGAAGCCGACCTTCGGCCTTTGCAGGATTCGTGCCGGTAGCAATCGACGCATCGCCAGCCGAAGGACACGCTTGGTGGTGAATCCGCGCACCCGCCAAATATCCGGGAGCGCCGAGACGAACGCGGCGAGCTCATGATCGAGAAATGGCATGCGGGCCTCGATCGAGGCACCCATGGTCATGCGATCCCCGCGTTCGAGCAAATTGTCCGGCAGCCAACTTGTCTGGTCGAAGAAGAGAATGGCGCGCAGGGGCGAATCACCGGGCTCGAAACACAGGGGTACGCTCTCTGTCCCGTCGAGCTGCGGTGCTGGGAGCGCTAACAGGCGTGCGCAGTCCTCGTCGGTGAGCGCGCCGAACCAGCGCGGCATGCGCTGCGCCCACGACTCGATGCCGAGGTTGGCAATCGCCGTCTTGGCGCGACGAAAGCGATACGGCAGCGCCTGCACCGCGGGCTCGATCAGGCCGCGGCGCAACCAGTCTGGCAGCCGCTGATATGACGTCGCGTATCTCTCGTAGACGTGTTTGGGATAGCCTCCCAGAAGCTCATCAGACCCCTCCCCGGTTAGTACCATTTTGACCGTGCGGCGCGCCTCCCTGGCGAGCAAGTAAATAGGAATATCCGACGGTTCTGCGACCGGTGCGTCGCGGAAGCGCGTGAGTGCCGGCAGGTGCTCCAGCAAATGCTCCTGCGACACCACCAGTTCATGATGTTCGGTCCCAAACTGTTCGGCGACGGCCTTGGCGTGTTGTAGCTCGCTGTAGGCGGCTTCCGCAAAACCGACGGAAAAGGTCTTCAGCGGCAGGTTCGAATGCCGCGCCATGAGGCCGACCACCGCCGAGGAGTCGATGCCGCCAGAGAGAAATGCGCCAAAAGGCACGTCTGACATCATCCTGATGCGGACCGATTCCTCCAGGAGCTCGAGAAATCTACCGACAGGGTCGGCGCACTGAATCGTCTCTTCAAGGCGCCCTCCATCGGGTGGCAGATAGAATCTCGATTCCACCGTGCCGTTTGCGTCGCACAGCAGCCAGCTTCCCGGCATGAGTTTGCGCACGCCGGCAAAGAGTGTTGCCGGGCCGGGCACGTAGCGATAGCGGAAGTAGTCCCAAAGCGCGGCGGGATTGATCTGCGGCGCGACGCCGGGAAATTGCAGTAAAGCCTTGATCTCCGAGGCAAACAGCAGCACTTGGTTCTGCGCGTAAATGAATAGCGGCTTCTTGCCGAAGCGATCGCGCGCCAGAAACAAACGGCCACGTCGAACATCCCAGATGGCAAACGCGAACATGCCGCGCAAACGCGACACGCAATCCGTGCCCCACTCGGTGTACGCGTGCACGATGACTTCCGTGTCCGATCGCGTGCGAAAGAGATGACCACGCGCGCTCAGCTCACCGCGCAGAGCCTCAAAGTTATAGATCTCGCCGTTGAACACGATCTGCACCGAGCCGTCGGCATTGCCGAGCGGCTGGTGACCGGTAAACAGATCGATGATCGAGAGCCGGCGGTGACCGAGTCCAACGCGCGCACGTCCGTCGGAGGTAACGCTCTCGAAGTAGCCAGCGTCGTCCGGTCCGCGGTGCGCGATCGCATCAGTCATGCGATGGAGGGCCTGGCTCAGGTCCTCGCGGGCGGTGGTCGAGAAGTATCCGGCAATGCCGCACATTATCAGTTCTTTGCCTGCGGTTGTCTGTGCCCTGTCAATCGTAGCTGAATTGCGCCAGGCGCATTGGTAGACTCTGGCGCATAACGCCGCGAAGCACGGGCGTAAAGGACTGATTTGACCTATTTCCACGGTCGCGGTGATTCGAATTCAGAGCCCATTCGCGACGAAGTGTTCATCGGCCGAAACGGGCGGACACAACCTTGAATGGTCGAGGCCACGGACAGCAGCTTGTCGCTACGGGCTGTCCGCGCTGACGGCGGCCGCCTCCCAGGAGCATCGATCCAACATGCGTGGAATGGCCCACCAGGCGGCCGTATTGTCGGTGTCGCGGATCGCGAACTACGGGCTGATGATCATCAGCCCGATCATTCTGGTGCGCTTTCTGACGGTGACGGACTTCGGTCGGTACCGCGAGTTCCTGTTGTACGCTTCGCTTCTGCAGACCGCCGCTGCTTTCGCAATCGGCGAGAGCCTTCTTTATTTCATTCCGCTTCACCCCGAGAGTTTGTGGCGGGTCGTGCGGCAGACGATGTTCCTTACGGCCGTCGTCAGCTCGTGCGTCGTCGGCGCCTTTGTCGCCGTCGACCTCCTGGTTCCTGGAGGGCTGGTCGGACCGTACCTGGTGCCGGTGGCGCTCTACGTCATTCTGTTTGTGAACGTGGATTACTGGGAGAACCTCTGGCTTGCCACGCGGCGGCCGGTTCCCGTGTTTGCCTACACTGCCGGACGACTCATGGCCCGCTTGCTGGTGGTCGTGTGCCTCGCGGTAGTAACTAACGATGTCACGGTAATCATCTGGTCTCTGATTGTGCTCGAAGCGCTGCGTTTCTCGGGCTCGCTCATTGCATGGAACCGCGCTGATCGTTCGCACTTCGAGCCGCCGATCGAGGGTATGAGCCGCCAACAGTTGAGATTCTGCGTGCCGTTCGGCTTGGCGACCGTTCTCTACATGGTCAGCAGAAACCTCGGCAATGTAGTGATCGCGAAATATCTCGGCGCAGCAGCTCTCGCGCAGCTGACGATCGGCACCTATGGCGAGCCAATAATTCTGGCGCTGCGGAATTCCATCTCAACTGTAGTGCTGCCGGAACTTGTGCGTCTGGGCGGACGCTCGCAGGACGACGCATTGCGGTTGTGGCATCGCACCGTGGTCATCAACTGCCTGTTACTGTTTCCGACCGCCGCCATCGTGGCCTGGTACGCAGAGCCGCTCGTTGTCAAGGTGTTCGGCGCGAGCTATCGCCCTGCCATCCCCGTGCTGCAGTGGTACAGCCTTGTTATTGTGTGTGCGTGCGTCGATTTCTCGCCCCTTCTGCGCGCCGTCAACAAGACGCGTCCGTTCGTTGCGGCAGGTGTGGTAACCGCGATCGCGAATGGCCTCATGCTCGTGGTCCTGCTGCCACGCATGGGCATCGTGGGGGCGGCAGTCGGTCTCGTCGTCGCCAACTTCGTTGCGACGCTCTATCTCGGGTTCAGTGTCAGTGACCTTTATGGCAGCGGGGCGCGCCGACTCCTGCCTTGGGCCGCGGTGGCGAAGGTCGCCATGTGCGCCGCGGGTGGCGCAGTGATCGCATTCGGGATCACCTTCGAGTTGCGGGGTACCTTACTCGGCGCCGCCGGTGGTTCGGTGCTTTACGGCGCAGTGTTCGTGGCCCTGTTGAAGGCGACACGCCTTGAGGAGGCGAATGCTCTGTTTCATCGGCTCAAAACCCTGGCCCCGGGGCTTCGTGGGCGGTGATTCGTCCCGCCGCACCCTCGGCCTCCACATAGGCTCGCCGCGGCACTCGCTACGGTGCATCAAAAAACGTCACTGTACGCTGAGAGATGGCGCGTCCGGCACCGGTTGCGAGGTTAGGCGCTGCAGGACCACGCCATCCCGATCGTTCAGGGTCACGGTCGTCACGGTCTGACCGTTGTTGATGGTGGGCGCCTGCGTTCCTGAGAGGTGCTTGTAGCTCGTTTCCAGAGTCACGGTCTGGGTACCGTTGCCTTTGGGGTTCACGAGCACGATGCCGTTCGCGAAATCCCGGCGATATACCCCGTTCTGGTAGGCAGTAGCGCCGGGAAACACCAAAGCGGAAGTACTGGCAGTGCCCAGATTAAAGCTGTATTCGTCGTATGTGAGGAAATTGTTATAACTTCCGGCATCATCATTGAAGTAATAGGCATCGCCCAAAAGGCACGAAGTGAAGCCATACCGGAAGCCCTGATAGTCGGTCGTGCTGATGCCGTCCTGGGCGAAGATCACCAACTGCGGAGCGGCTACGGAGGCCATTACATGAGTGTAGTACGCCATCATCCCCGACCAACCCGCATAGTTCTCGATGCTGTAGCTCTGCCCGATGATGGCTTCCATCACCCCGCCATTCAGCACAGGCGACGGCGTAACGTATTCGGTGATCGCAGATCCCACGGTCCACGTCGCAAGGTTGCCTATCATGAGCTGCTGGGAGGAGAGAGACAAAGCTCGCACGGCATTAAAATAGGTCACATAGCCCTGGCGCCAGATCGTCCCATCGGTGCTCGGTGATTGACTGCTGCCGCTCTGCGCAAAGTCGGCGGTGACCGATGGCTGGTTGTTGACGTTATCGACATACATACCATCGAGCGATGATTTCCCAGATAAGAACGACGTGAAATCCTTGCTCGCTCTCCACTGCGGATAGTTCTGTCCATTGAGCAGATTAGTGTGCGTCGTGATGTTAACCGCAAAGCGACCTCCGCCCGTCGAGACCGTAGATCCACCGGGCCACGCAGTCAGTGCCCACCACGGGACACTCGCCATCTGACTGTTATTTTGACCTAAAATGCTTGGCGGATTCGTGTCCTCCATGATGTCGGTGTAGACAAACATCCTGAAATTAGGATTGATGGCCTTCGCGGCGGCGGCGAGCTGATTCGCGTTCTGCCCCTGATTGTTTGTCCAGCCAACCCAAGCCGCCAAGGTCATCACATCGAGAACAGCCACCTGGGCCGCGGTCAATCCGGTTGTGTTGCCGCCGATGAGATAGCCGCCGAGACGCGGGAAGGGCGGGGAGGTGGACTGCGCGACTGCAGCGTGTATTTGTGCAAAGGCGGCTGCCGCGAGCAGCCCCGAAATCAACCAGCGTCGTGCCATCATTGTCCCCTCCACTAGGTGAGTGTCTGCGTGCAGCGACCGTGTGCATGCAGGCCATAACGGACGGGAAAATACACCGTCTTCCGTGTTGATTCACGATGTCGCGGTTCACGGACAGCTGCTGGGCTGCCGGGCAGCTCGCTCGACCGTCCGAGCGGGCGTGATACGCATCACAGCTGGCAGCGGCGGCGATCACTAGACACTCGACTCAGCGGACTCGACAAGCCTAGGCGACGCCTTACTTTCAGCGGCTGCGCTGAGTTGCACTCACGCGCGGTCGTGCACGGTTTGCGACTGCTGCGGATGAGCCGATCGGAGGCGCGCCGCGATGCTCGCTATAGACTGTTACCTGCCTCGTCTGCTCAGCGATCACCACCATCCGCATCGCGAGTCCAATGTAGGCCCAAATGTAAATCCACGGGTGGTAGAGATTCGTGAAGAATATTGCAAATGATAAGGCGATGATGCCGTAGACGAACGCGATCAAATACGCCCCTGTCTCGTCGGTCGCATTCTTAGCTGCGCGAAGCGCGGTCAACACGAGCTCCCTGATCATCATCAGGAAGCCAACGAGGCCGATGATCCCAAGTTCGAACCACTGCATGAGGTAGTGGTTGTGAGTGGGTTTGGGGAACCCCATGGCGTCGTAGGCACCCCATCCGAAGCCGGTAATGAGCGCCAGAGGGGTGGCTGTCATCCTGTCAAAGACCGGGCGCCAGATCGCCGAACGATCGTCTTCGGCACCGGTATTGAGGACCATCTCTGCCATTCGGTGAAATAGCACGCCGCCGAACTTCATGCTCAGAAACGCGAGCAAGGGGACGGCGATCGCTCCAATGGTCACAACGACAGCCGCGGCGCGCCGCCACGAGATGAGGTTGCGGCAGAGGTAAGAACCAAAAATCCCTGACAGGGTAAGCGCCACCAAAGCACCGCGCGAACCCGTCAGGATCAGCAAAGTGCCCGAGATCATGGCCGCCAACACCCAGAGCAGGGAGGCGACCCGGCCGGCGGAGAGAGCTGCTGCGATGTACGCCGGTAACAGGCACACAATCAGAGCGGCGGTTTCGTTCGCGTGGCCGAATGCGCCGTATACCCGCCCAGCGAGGTTGCCCTCAATGCCGACCACCGTGACGCCGACGTCAAAAATACCCGCGAAATTCCCAATGGCAATTGCGTTAGCGGTGGCCACCGCGAGGAGCAGGCACTTGAGCAGAAACTGCGCGTCCTGCAGCGTCCGCGTTCCATACAGGAACAGGACGAAGACGATTGCATTCTCAAACAGCTGCGCCTTGAGATTGAACCCGCTGCTGAGCAAGTCGAATGTCTTGTATTGGATCAGAATTCCGGCTACGAGCCAGGTGAGCGTCGCGTACGCGAGCAAGATGCCGAACCAGAGATGAATCCGCGGCAGCTCCATGCGCATTCCCCCGCGCAGCACGAAGCGGGCAGCCAGCGCAAGCAGAATTAGATAAATCATCCCATTCTTGACACTTAGCCCAGGCGCAAGGCTTAGCGTCCAGCCCCCCACATCGGAGGCAGTGAGTACAAGGACCAGAAGAGCCAGCAGATAGCGCATTCAGCTCCAGCCATCCAAGAGCGGCGCGAACCGCGGGTCGGACCAATGGTCGCATACTCGCGATTTACGCGCGTACCGCGCAGAAAACTACGCGTCGCGGGCTGACGTACGTCACAGTTACGAACGCCGGCATGGCGTCCAGCCGGCAACTTAGGTACCTTTGGGTTTGGCTACCGAAAACACAAAAAAGGCAGCATGGCAGGACTCCCCAGTCTGGGCCTGCGGCCATTACATCCGGGGGACGTGCCATTTTCAATAATCTGCTGTGGGCACTCGTAACGCTTGCTGTGCTGGGCGTCGCGCACGCCGATGAGCCGCTCTACACGGTCAAGGCCGGCGACACGCTGGCGATCGCCGTCTGGAAGGAGCCGGATCTCACCAGCAACGCGGTGCTAGTGCGTCCTGACGGGACCTTCTCCTTTCCCTTGGTCGGCCAGGTCGATGCGCGTGGCAAAGGCGTCCAGGAGCTACAGAATCTGGTGACCGAGCGGCTCAAAAAATACATCGCCGACCCGGTCGTTACGGTTTCGGTGCAGGAGGTCAAGGGCAACAAGGTGTACGTGATCGGGCAGGTCACGAAGGCCGGGGAGTTTGTCGTCAACCCAAGTGTCAATGTGATGCAGGCTTTGAGCATGGCGGGCGGCGCCACCGCTTTCGCGTCGCTGAACAACATCATCATTTTGCGCCGCACCGCGGCCGGACAAGTCGCGTTGCCCTTCCACTACAACGACGTCGCCCACGGCAAAGATCTGCAACAGAACGTGGAACTTCAGGCCGGCGATATCGTGGTCGTGCCGTGAGCTCATCGGGACTTGCGGCCAAAGCGCGCAGATCCCGCTCGGCCGGTCTGTCGGCAGGCCTCGCAGTGCTTTGTATGGCGCTGTGCACCCTGTCAGCCCTCGCGACCGACTACCAGATCAACCCCAGACTGGAGTTGGCGGGGGGTTACGATGACAACGTGAATCTCGCGACGGGGACGAACGAGATCGGTGCGGCCGTTGCTCTGGCGGATGCGCGGGTCGAGCTGCTGGCACAGGAGCCGAACTGGTTGTGGCGTGCGACACCCGAAGTGCGCGGCAACTGGTACCCGGATCACTCCGATTTCGATTCCAATGGGGAATTCCTCTATCTGGACGGAGAGCGCAGTGGCCCGCGCTATACGCTCGACCTGTACGGATATGGCGCGTCCCAATCGCTCATCGCGAACTATCTGCCGACGGCCAATATCGCCAGCGGGCTCGGAGTCTCCCAGCCGGGTACGACGCTCGCTACCCCCGCCAGCATCCGCCAGAATCTGGGCTACCTGCGCCCAAGCTATGCGCTTGACATGACGCAGCGGAGCAGCCTCGAGCTTAACCTTAACTACACTGTCGCCACCTATAGCCAAGAGGTGCAGGGCTACACGAACTACCATAACGTCGCCGGCGCCATCGGCCTCGCGCTAAAGGCTACGCCCACCGGGTCAGTTACACTGCGTGTGACCGGGGCGAACTTTCAGCCTGACGTCGGTCGCGACACCGACACGTATGGCGTGGACGTGCAGTGGGATGGGAAGCTCTCCGCGACCCAGCAATACTATCTTCGCGTGGGTGCGGCGCGGACGGATCTCTCCGGGTCCATCGTGGGCGCGCCCGCCGCTTCGACGTCTACAACCACGGCAACCGGTGGCGCCGGCGCTCAATGGACGTTTACGTTGACTGAGATATTCGTAGATCTCACACGCGACGCGGAGCCGACCGGCCAGGGCTATGTCGTCAATCGCGATCAGCTGCGCCTGCGCGTGGCGCGGCGATTTACGCCGCGCTTGGCGGGCTTCCTCGGCGCGCGCGCCATTCACGACGAGCCAGTTCCCGGCTCTGTCCCGCCGACGGTTGTGGTACAGCGCTACAACTACGGTACGGTGGGGTTCGAGTGGCGCGTCGGGCGGGAATTTTCCGTGATCGGTGCCTATGACTTTACGGACTATCACCAGAGCGGACCGAGTGCGCAGGCGAACGCGGCGCGCGTCTCGCTGGTTTACGAGCCACATCGACCCGAGAACAGTCCGGCCATCACGGTCGGCTACTAGACTGCAACGTCTTCCGCTGGAGTATGTCCTATGTGGTGGGTGGGTGATTGCTCGGTCAGGTACGCTTGATGCGTACCCAACGCGGGAGCGGAACGTACTCGGAGTCAGGGAATGGATCGGGAAAAGACGACTGAGTTTTCGGACTATGTAACTTCGCTGCGGCGCCGGCGGCGTCTCATCGTGGCGATTTGGCTGCCGATCGTGCTGGTTTCGGCGCTTCTTGCGGTCGGCTTGCCAAGCCAGTATGGCTCCACAGCTACGTTCCAGCTTAAGACTGAACTCAACGACCAATCCAAAGGGGATAACTACGTCGATCGTTACATTTCCGGCCTGAGAGGGACGGTTCTGACCTCCCCGGAGCTGCGCGCGGCTCTGCCTGAACTGGCGCCGTATCCGGAGCTCAGAACTGATCCAGCCGCCGCGCTGAAGAAGCTGCAGGGCGATCTTGGCGTCGAAATGCTCACCCAGAAGATTCTCGACCCGCAGACTGGCCTGGAGCGCAAGATCAACACCGGGTTCAATATGACCTACTTGAACCGTGATCCGGTGATTGCGCAAAGAGTTGCGGCCTGGCTCTCCGACGCATTCAGCGCGGATAGCCGGCGGGCGGCTGCCGCGGAGGTACTCAACGAGAGCCGCTTCTACGCGGCCGAGGCCGACCGCCAGAAAGCGAAGATCGCCGAGAGCGAGGCGCGGCTCGCGGCTTTCAAACAGGAGAATTTCGACCGCCTGCCGGAGACGACGCAGGCCAATCTCACCGTCAAGGGCATGACCGACCAGGAACTGGCGGGCATCGAGCGCGACCTGCGCGCGCAGCAGCAGAACCGCACGTTCATCCTGCAGCAGCTGCAGCAGGCACGCGCCGCTGGAATGAACGTGGACAGACTGCGTGCTCTGGAGGATGAGTATCAGAAAAAATCTTCGGTGTACGATCCGAACCATCCCGACATGATCGCCTTGCGCCACCAGATCGACGCTATGCGAAACGGCGATCTGGCCGCAGGCACGGGCTCGAACCTCGAGGCGCAGCTGGAGTTAGAGGAAGCGAACCTCGCCGAGATGCGTCAGCGTTATAGCGAGGATCATCCGGACATCAAGCGTCTCGAGCGCACCATCCAAAATCAGAAGGCTCGCATCGCCGCGGGCGGAAAGGACGACGCGGGGTCTGAGGCCCGGACGCCTGCCGTCGTTCAGCTGGAAACGCAGCTGAACGGAGTCGAGACGCAACTCTCGGCACTGGAGCAGCAACGCAGCGAGCTGCGTACGAAAATGGCGAACCTGCAAGGTCGCCTGCAGTCGGCCCCTGAGGTCGAGCTCACTTACGACGCATTGAACCGCGACGCCACCACCGCGCGGCGGCTATACGAAGAGCTCAATAACAAACGAATGGATGCCGAGGTCAAGGCCGCGGCGATCAAGATCGGCACAGCCGACCGGTTCACGCTCGTCAGTCCGCCTCAGGTTCCCAGTGCCCCGGCGAAGCCGCCACGCATCGGCATTGCGCTCATTGGACTGATCGGCGCAACCTTCCTGGCCTTCATGATCGCGCTCGCCGCCATGGCGCTGGACTCCACCGTGCGTGGCACTCACGACGTCGTGGCCCTTCTGAATTTAAGCCCAATCGCCGTCGTGCCACGCATCCGCAATAAGGAATTCGCCCGCCGACGCCGCCAGCAATTGGTGGCGTTGGCCGCGGTGATGATCGTCGCCGTTCCCGCCCTGTATCTACTCATTCGCTTTGCGGTGCCCTAATGGGCACACTTGCACCTGAAACCCCCATGCGCGAAGCCGGTAACGTCCAATGAGCGTCATCGAAAAGGCCCTCGCCCGAAATCGCGCCCAGCGTGCATCGCACGATGGTACCGCGCGGCACGCGCGAGTGGACCAGGTCAGCGCCGCGGAACCCCAGTCACCGCGGCGGTTTCAGACAGTGACCCTCGATCCCGCTGTTCTCGAGCGCAATTGTGTGCTGCCGCAGGTTGCCGACCGCGCAGTGCCTCGCGCCTACAAGATCCTGCGTACGCGCCTGTTGCAGCGCCTCGCAGCCAAGAATTGGCGCTCGGTTGCCGTGACCAGCACGAGTCCCGGGGACGGCAAGACACTCACGACGATCAACCTGGCAGTGGCCCTGTCACAGGACCCGAACACGCGCGTGTGTCTGGTCGACTTGGATCTGCAGCATCCGCAGGTGGCGGCACAGCTGGGCATCCAGTGCGAGCACGGACTCGGTGAGTATCTCGTCGGTGAGGCGGAAGCACAGCAGGTGATCTACAACTGCGCGTCGCCAAATCTCTTGGTAATTCCGAACACACGGGCCTTCGACCACTCCTCAGAAATGCTGGGCAGCACGCGTGCGCTGGAATTGCTACGGCTGATAGAGACGGAGATGCCGGACCACATCATCCTATTCGACATGCCACCGCTTATCTCGGATGATGTGCTTACCTTCGCGCCGCGGGTGGACGGCGTGCTGCTGGTCGTCGCAGAGGGACTGACCGAGCGCAGCTCCCTGGAGAAATCGAAGGAGCTGCTCGCAGAGATGAACGTATTGGGTGTAGTGCTGAACCGCTCGGCGGCGCACGACGACGAAATGTCGTATTACTAAAACCGATCTCAAAATCGTTTGGCTGCTAGAAATCATCGGCTGTTTTGAAACGGCCGGGGCTCCTACAACAAATTTTCTAAGCCCGCGCTCCAAAAGCTCGGTGACTGCCCCACCTCTGCGTTAGTCCGTGAGAACGAAGATCAAACTGATATGCGCATTGTCCTGATAATCCCAACCTTCAACGAACGCGGGAACATCGGCAGGCTCATCGACCAGCTGCAGGTCGTTTTCCGGTCGCTAAAGCACGAGATGCTGGTACTCGTGGTGGACGACAATTCGCCGGACGGGACCGGCGATGTCGTACGTGAGTATCAGAAGCGCTCGACCAACGTGCATCTTCTGCAAGGCAGGAAGCGGGGGCTCGGCGCTGCATACATCAGAGGCATGCACCACGCGATTGAGAGTCTGCATGCCGACGCCGTATTCGAGATGGATGCCGACTTTTCACACGAACCTACCGATGTGCCACGGCTGATAGCCGCGCTGGAACAGGGTGCTGATTTCGTGATCGGCAGCAGATACGTGCCTGGAGGGAGCATACCCGCGGAATGGGGACTACACCGGCGCCTCAACTCGCGCTTCGGCAACATCGTCGCCCGCTACGTTGCAGGCCTGTACCGAGTCCACGACTGCACCGCAGGGTTTCGAGCGATCAAAGCCGATGTGCTCCGGCGCATGGAAATGCAAAGCTTCCGAGTCCAGGGCTACGCTTTCCAGATTGCGTTGTTGCACGCCGCAATCGTCGGCGGCGCCAAGGTCGTGGAACTACCGGTCAAGTTTGTGGATCGAACCGTCGGTGAATCGAAACTCGGCGTCAAAGACATAATCGAGTTCTTTCGCAGCGCCGCCTGGATCCGCTTTCAGAGCTCCAAGGTTTTCATCAAGTTCTGCATCATTGGCGCTTTCGGTGTATTGGTTAATCTCGGTATCTTTACCGCCTTGTTGGCGGCGGGTGTCAACAAGTTCGTTGCTTCGCCCATTGCAATTCAAACTTCAATCGTCACGAATTTCCTAGGCAACAACTATTGGACGTTCCGTTGGCGTAACCTCGCAGGGCCCGTCCACGCCAGAGGGCTGCGGTTCAACGTGGTGTCGGTTCTCTCGCTGGCAATCAGTTACCTAACCTTCGTCGTTCTGTCACGCGCGTTTCCCGCAGCCACTCCCCAAGTTAACCAGTTCATCGGCATCATCCCCGCGACGCTGGTGAACTATTTCCTGAATTCCTATTGGACCTTTCGCGACAGCCCGCGCCGTGCCGTAGGCTCCCCCGGCTCGGACACAGGTAGATAGTAGACTCTCCCACTATGGGGGATGTCATAAGGAAGTCGAGGTTCACCGACTCACAGATTCGTCGCGATTCTCAAAGAAGGCGAAGCCGGTGTTGCACTACCCCTGAGAGGTATCCCCAGTAGGTGGCTGCGTGGGTCAGGCCCCCGGTGATGTACCGCGCCTTATTATAATGAGCACGTATTGATGAGACAGGACACTAGGTAATACAAATGACCGCTCTGTCTGCCTATCCACCGAAGGACGGCGGCCCTGTTCGCATCGGGCTTTGGTGGTTGGTTGGGCTTTTCCTCCTTGCTCTGGCAATTCGATGCGTCGGCCTGTTGTGGGGAGGGATTGATTCGGATGAGGACATTTCGGATCCAGCGAAAGTGCTCACAGGGCGCCTCATCCCCACGTTTCACTATTATCCGCCGCTGCTGAACTATCTTACCGCCGCGGGGTACTTAGTTCTCTACCCGATCGGGATACTCATGCGACTCTGGCGGAGCACCGCCGAATTTCGTGCAGCCTTTTTTGACGATCCGAATCCTTTCTTGCTGGTTTTGCGCCTGGTTGTTTCGGTCACCGGGGCTGTCGCGGCGCCGCTTTCAGCAGCCATAGCTGCGCGGTTAGGCTTGTCACGAAGGAGTTGCTTGCTCGTCGGCGTAGCAAGCGCGTTGCTGCCAATCAGCGTTTGGCGATCGCATATTGGTAAGCAGGATCTGGGCGTCGCCGTAGGCGCACTGCTAGCAGTCTGGGCCATGGTGCGTTACGCGCAGGAATTGCGGCGAGTCCCCGTCGTCTGGTTCGGCGTCGCTGTGGCGTTGGCTGTAAGTTTCAAGCAGTCGGCGGTGTTCGTTGTGGCTCCATTAGGCATTGCGCTGTTGCTTCTTGCGCGACGAAGTGGTCAGTCGTGGCCGCGCCTGGCACAAGACAGCTTAATCGCTGTAGGAGTCGGAATCATTGTATGGGTGCCATTAAACGTAGGGATATGGCTAGATTGGTCAAATTTTCTGGACTACCAGAAGGTTCTGGCGGCGATGCACGTGCAGGAAAGCGGATTCCGAGAAACCCTCGAAGCTGTATGGCCGAGGCTCACCGATCGGTTCAGTGGACCTACGTTACCCCTCTTCGTGGGCTTCCTGATTGCGCCACTCTTCTGGCGGCGGCGTGATATTTTTCTGATCTGGGCGAGCACCCTGGTGAGCGTCATAGTGACTGCCGCCATTTCCGGTACGCGGGCGGATGTTCAGTTGTATGTACCGCAGGCTGTTCTTATCGGCACCATTGGGATCATGACCTGGACCTGGATGGCCGGGCGTAAGGATTGGAGTCGCTGGCCAGGGATGGTTGGGCTGGTTTCAGCATTCGTTGTGCTGGTCGCTGGCTCGTTGGAAGTCGATCGACAAGCGCTTGCCACGCCAATCCACAGCCGGGTCGCCGAAGCCTTGCGTAAGGTTGATGGGATTGGTCGGCGTCGGATATTGGCGACCGATGTCCCACTGACCGGGCTGCCGGTCGCCGGTAACGCCGTCCGCGATGCGACGGAGCGGGACGAGCGGCTGGCAAAGAAGTATGGCGTAACGTTGCCTCCGCGCTATCGACCGTATCCGCCTGAAGAGGGTCGTTACTATATCCGGGCTCTGCCGTGGGCGATCAGTGGACTCGAGCGCTTCGACGAGAAGGACGTAAAGGTAGTCAAACCGTTCGCTTGGCCAATTCAGCCTGAAGAATGGAGATTGGATTATTGGTTGAACCAGGGATTTACGGTCTTCGTCATCAGGGACGAGGAGGCGTGGCTGAGTCCACCTGATCGACCGTGCTCATCTGGCTCGCCCTCTCTCGCCGACTGTTATATGAGAGTTGATGCTTACCGCCAATTTCACGAAGAAATCCACGATCGTTGTACTTTGCGGGCTTCAATTCCGGCCGATCGGCCACTCTTTGAGGAGCAAGACACCAAGATCTACCTGTCCGACCCGCTGTAAGACGGAAAATCGGTGATTAATACCGTCCACTAGCCTGATGCTCGCAAGCCGCGCTGGGGGCTTCTGGAAGCTCTGCGACCGGCTGTCGCTCGATGCCCGTGCATATCAACCACAAGCGCCTGCACCGGCGGAAGCAGCCGGCTTCACCATTCACATACATGCGATCGGCGACCGCGCGGTCCGCTCCTTGCTTGACGCATTTGCGTATTCGCGGAAGGTGAACGCGACCATTCGTGCCTGCGGCGCGGTCACCGTGCTCAGGATGAGCTCGACGCTGCTGGAACAGGTGTCGGCGTCGTGCCAGCTTCGCTTCAACCGGGTGTTCCTGAGCTCACCGCGCGCTTGCAGAGCGCCGAGCGCAACCGGGGGCGTCCGCCCCCCGAGGTCACTGGACATCGACCGCCAGCACGATCACGTTGCGCGTCTTCGGAAGGGTGAGGCTGGTCACCGTCTTGGCGCTGTTGAGCGCAAACGAATACCCGTAGAGGTTGAACGTGCGGTTATCGAGCGCGCCGTTGGGCTCGACCCGGTAGGCCATCGGCAGCACGATCGATTCGCCCGCGTAGTTTTGCGGCGTGAACCAGTCGCTCATGCTCTGCGTGAAGTTCGTCGAGCTGCCGTCGCTGTAGTTGACGGTGAAAGTCTGGTTCGTACGGTTGCCGTTCACCGCGGTACCGAGGAGCGACAGCGTCGTGTAGCTGCCCGCCGGTAGCGCAATGGTCGTGTTGCTGACGGCATCGGCGACCCCGGCGCTGCCGAAGGCATACGTGTTGCCGTTCCAGATGAGCGAGGTGCCGATGAGCGTCCCTGAGTAGGCATAACCGTCGTTGTCGAGCCCCTTATTCGGCACGGCCGAGCCGTTCGCCACGATGGCGTCGACATTGACGCTGCCCGTGAGAGGGACCTCGGTGGTGGTGCCGGTATTGATCACGTAAGCGGCGCTCGCGACCGGGCTCGCCAAATCACCGCTCGCGACCGCGATGGCCTCGATGGTCATGGACGAGCTCACCGTGATGAGGCCGGTGTAGGGTGTTGAGTTCACCGTGGGCGTCATGCCGTTGGTGGTGTAATACATGCTGGCACCGGGGATCGTGTCGGAGAGCGTGACCATCTGCGTCGCAGTGTAGGTTCCGGCTGGCGGACTGAAAGTCGGTGCGGCCGTGGGCGTGCCGATCACATAAGCGCCGCTGGCGACCGGACTGGTCGAGTAGCCGATCGCGACCGCGATGGCCTCGATGGTCATGGACGAGTTCACCGCGATAGCGCCGCCATAGAGCGTGGAGTTCACCGTGGGTGTCGTGCCGTTGGTGGTGTAATAGATGCTGAAGCCCGGGGTGGTGCTGCTGAGCGTGACCGACTGAGCGGTAGTGTAAGTCCCCGGCGCGGGCTGGAAAGTGGGCGCCGCCGCGGGCGGGGCGATCAAGTAGGCGCCGGTCGCGACCGGGCTCGCCGAAAAGCCGCTCGCGACCGCGATGGCCTCGATGGTCATGGACGAGTTCACCGCGATGGCGCCGCCATAGAGCGTGGAGTTCACCGTGGGTGTCGTGCCGTTGGTGGTGTAATAGATGCTGAAGCCCGGGGTGGTGCTGCTGAGCGTGACCGACTGAGCGGTAGTGTAAGTCCCCGGCGCGGGCTGGAAAGTGGGCGCCGCCGCGGGCGGGGCGATCAAGTAGGCGCCGGTCGCGACCGGGCTCGCCGAAAAGCCGCTCGCAATCGCGATGGCCTCGATGGTCATGGACGAACTCACCGCGATGGCCCCGGTGTAGAGCGTTGAGTTCACCGTGGGCGTCGTACCGTTGGTGGTGTAATAGATGCTGAAGCCTGGGGTGGTGCTGCTGAGAGTGACCGACTGAGCGGTAGTGTAAGTCCCCGGCGCGGGCTGGAAAGTGGGCGCCGCCGCGGGCGGCGGGCTGTTAGTCGCTCCGGAGACATCGACCGCCAGCACGATGACGTTGCGTGTCTTCGGGAGGGTGAGGCTGGTCACCGTCTTTGCGCTGTTGAGCGCAAACGAATATCCGTAGAGGTTGAACGTGCGGTTATCGAGCGCACCGTTCGACTCGACGCGGTAGGCCATCTGTAGCGCCACCGTTTCGCCCGCATAGTTCTGCGGCGTGAACCAGTCGCTCATGCTCTGTGTGAAGTTCGTCGAGCTGCCGTCGCTGTAGTTGACGGTGAAAGTCTGGTTCGCACGGTTGCCGTTCACCGCGGTACCGAGGAGCGACAGCGTCGTGTAGCTGCCCGCCGGTAGCGCAATGGTCGTGTTGCTGACGGCATCGGCGACCCCGGCATTGCCGAAGGCGTACGTGTTGCCATTCCAGGTGAGCGAGCTGCCAAGGAGAGTCGCGGAGTAGGCATAGCCGTCACCGTCGAGCCCGCCGCTTGGCACCGCAGTGCCGTTCGCCACGATGCCATCGACGTTAGCGCTGCCCGAGAGGCTGACCTCGGTGGTGCCGGGGATATTGATCACGTAGGCGCCGTTCGAGACCGAGCTTGCCGAATAGCCACTCGCGACCGCGATGGCCTCGATGGTCATGGATCCGTTCACCGCGATGGCGCCGGTGTAGGGCGTTGAGTTCACCGTGGGCGTCGTGCCGTTGGTGGTGTAATAGATGCTGAAGCCCGGGGTGGTGCTGCTCAGCGTGACCGACTGCGCTGCGCTATAGGTTCCCGGCGCCGGACTGAATGTCGGCGCGGCCGCAGCCGGGAGCGCTGTGTTGAGGAGTCCGTAAACGGCTACTTGTGGCGAGCCGGTCGCGACGTAGACTCGGCCGTTGGCTACCAGCGGCGGCACGAGTTTCGCAAAAGTACCCAGCGAGTCGGCCAACCTCAGGTTCGAATTCCACAGTTGCGTTGCGACGTTGCCCGCATCGAAGGCGTACAGCGCACCCGGGGTGGCCACGTTGAAGGCGTTACCGCTGGTGGAAACCGTCGCCCACACTACGCCGGTCCCAGGCGTTGAGCCATTCGCCGAGAGGGTGAGGATGCCGCCGGGGTAGGCCTCGGTGACACTCCCTGTTGCACTCGGAGTCGTCGCAAACGTGCTCCCGTTGAACGGAAAAGCCTTGAGCGCATCGTTCGAGCCCCAGTCGTACAGGACCGGTCCATTGGCGTTCTGCCAGTACACGGGTCCGCCCCGCAGCGACCCTGCGGCGATGGTTATCTCTTGGACGGCCCCGCTGTCGGTTGACGTTTCCTTGCCGAGACCGATCGTACCGCTCGGATTGAGCACGTACAGGACTCCGGCCTTGCCTCCCCCGGCGAGCAAACTGGTACCGGGCACCAGCATCGGGCCTGAACTCCCGAGATCTGTATCCCCGCTGTCAAGCGTCGACCAGTTGCTCGGGGTGAACCAGTCCGCAAGGCTCAGGCCATTGGCCGGATTGAGCTTGAGCACGGTCTCGCTAAAGTTATTAACGCCGTCGTAGCCCGCGATGTAGCCATTGCCGCTGAATACGTAGACGTTCCCCGAGCCGTCGACGGCCGGCGGACGACCGGAATCCCACACCCCGCCGCCGCCATTGCCGCTGGTCTCGGTGGCAAAAATGCCGGTTTGCGCGAGCGTGCTCGTGTTGTAAGCCATGACCCAGCCGCTGTAGAGGTTCGCGGTCGACTCCGCCTCGAGGGCGCCGAATCCGAACACGACGTTCGTGCCCACGAGTACCAGCGATAACCGCTGCCACTCGTTGCGGGCGTCGAAAGTCAGCGTCCTGTAGGTGCCCGCGATCACCACACCGGAGCCGGTCAGTGGCGTACCGGTCGTGATGTTGACCGCGTGCAGTCGGTACACCATCGTGCCGTTTTCCAGTGTACAGGCCACGGCATACAGCGTACTGGTGGCTGGGTTGATCACCGGCGTGCTGAGGATGCCGAGGTTGCCGACGATGTTTGTGTTCCCGCTGTACGCGAACTGGGACATCGGCACTGGGGTCGCGTTTTCGTAAGTTGCCAGATTGGTTGTCCACAGGGGCGCACCGCCCACGTCGGCGTCGAAGGCGTACAGCGTGTCGCTCATGGTGGCAACGTACACGACGTTGTGAGCGGTCCCGTTGATCGTGACGCCCGCTACGTACAGCGGTTGCGCCATGATGTTGTCATTCACGGACAGTGTGAAGACCAGCCCGAAGCTGCCCGGGACAACGTTGGAGGTGTTGAGCGTGGTCTCGCTGAGGTTTGCGCCGGAGACGTTGGCGTCATAACCGCGCTGCACAACCTGCGGCGGCTGAGCGTGCGCGGTCAGAGCTTGCAGGAGCGTTAGCACCATCAGCGCGGGAAGCGTGGTGCTGCCGGGCAAGCCGAGACGAATGATCCGACCCCACAGGGTCAGCGGAGCGTCTGCAGAGACCGCCTTCTTCATTGGGCATCCTTTGGGACCGTTGCGCCGTGTAAGACGGTGCCGTTGTCCGCGTCGATGGCCTGGATGCTGTCGTGCTTGTCCGCGATGTAGAGCACGTGGTGCGTGCCGCCTGCGATGCTCACGCTGCGCGCCAGGTCGTTGTGATAGGTCGTGACGCTCACCTGCGTGTACCGAGGTCAGGCATTGAGCAGCGCAGCGAGTGCGCGGCGGCAACGTTGCTGAACATAAGTTCAAGACCCCGAGTAGAGACGCTTTTTATTAGACTTATGGGTCGAGTGTGACCGATTTTTCGAAAGATTTCCTCTCTATCGATTCCCTGCCTGCAAGCCAGTCGTGAACTATGTGAAAGTCCTCCCGCTCTGGCCAGGCGCGCTGGCGCGTGGCCCCCTGCCGCTCCCTGACAAGGAACAGCGTCGCCCAGAGCAGAGTCAGGCGAGAAACCAGGCGAGCATTCGCGCGTATATGGCTGATCGAAGATGACCGCGAGGTCGCGCGCTTTCTCGTCAAGGGCCTGCGCGAGAGCGACTATGCGTCTAGAATAGCGAAGTTGCGTGCCGTGATGGCGCTAGACGCGCTTGATCGGCAATGCCGAATTCATGCTTCAGCGCCGGGCTCAGCCGAGCGCGACCAGCCAACGTCATATTACTAGAACGCATCGGGTATTGTCCCACTCGTTACCCTAATATGCTTGACTGTCCTGGCCGGCATTCTCGGATCGGCTCTTTCGGACAGTCGCGTCGCAAACTGCGCTTTGTCCTGAGTATCCCAACCTTTAACGAACGCGGGAACATCGGCAGACTCATCGACCAGCTGCAGGCCGTTTTCCGGTCGCTAAAGCCAGGCGCGCAATCGTTCAGGGCGTGAGCCGCGCGTACAAAGCGTCAAATTCTTCCGCCATGCGCACCAGGGAATAGTGGTTCACGACTCGCAGGCGTGCGGCGAGGGCTAGGCGATGCAGTAACTGCCGGTCATTCGCCATGCGCTCGAGTGCATTCGCCAACGCCAGCGCGTCCCGCGCCGGCACCAACAATCCGTTCACTTCATTTTGCACGACATCCGGTATCCCGCCGACGGGTGAGACTACGGGCACGACGCTGCTTGCCATCGCTTCCAGCAGCGCGTACGGCAGACCCTCACGATGATAGGTGGGAAATGCAAGAACGTCGGCTTGCCGCCAGAGCTGCTGCTTTGCGGGTCCGAATACCGCTCCCAAAAGCGCGGTCCGATCACCGAGGCCATGGGCCTCGATCGCCTGGACAATTTCATGCTCGGCCGACCCGGAGCCAGCGATCGTCAGGGAGACGTCAATACCGCGATCTCGCAGGATCCTCACTGCCTCGACCGTCTCGAGGACGCCCTTGTCAGCCGCGAGCCGACCCATATAGATGATCCTGAGCGGGCGATGCTCTTCATTGAGTTCGGCACGCATCTCGGCTTCGGCGGGCGACACGGCGTTTGCGATGCGGAACAACCGAGCGCGCGGTGCAAATTCAGCGTAGGCCGCCATTTCGCTCTGTGCCAACAAGACGACCGCATCGGGCCACGACAGAACGCGGCGCAGCAGCGCGGTCAGCACGCGATTGCCGGCGAAAAAATCGCGGGGCAGTGCGCCACCGTGAACCTGATACACGACTTTGCGCCGCACCGCTTTCGCGAGAGCGAGATAAACGATGTCGCGCCAGTAGCTCTTGGGCTCGAGCGACGTATTGACGTGAACGATGTGTGGTCTGAAGCGCGCCAGCGAGGCGGTGAACGCGAAGGGACTGATGGCCACGCGCACCAAGGTTCTCAACAAACAGGGGGTGCGACCCTCGCTGCCCACTTGAAACTGAACGAGGCGGAAGCGTCGGGACAACCCCGATTCGAACAGTTGATTGAGATGCGTCGCGACCCCGCTTACTGCGCTGCGCGCGGGACCGAGCAGCAGGACCGTAGCAATCCCGCGTTCGCTCGTCATGCAGCTACGGCCTGGTATGAACTTCGCGCGGGCCGCTGCTCGTCATCGCGGTTCCGAGCCTGCGGCAGCCGCGGAGCCTGCTGATGCCAGCGCCGTTCACCTGCCCCGGCGTCCCTGCGCAGACCATCAGCACGTCGCAGTCGGCGACTGCTGTCGCGCAGCCCGAGCGCGCCACGCAGATCGGGCCCGCCAAATACCATGAGTCGCGAGGATTGCAAGCGCAAACTCCGCGGGCGCACGGTGTCGGGATTGGTTGGCGTCCGCGAGCTGAGAAAAAATGAGAATGTAAACGGGCAACGCCAGGACCAGAAACTCCGCAAGTTCGGATGCCCCGGGCGCAGCGTGCTGTCTGATTAATCCGACCACCCGCACGGCGCCTACCACTGCCAGCAAGATCAACGCGACCTGCACAGCCGCTGCCAGCGCGGAAATGAGGAAGGTGACACCCAACACTCGCCAGCCATACTGTATCGCCGCGATTGCTCCATACCTGTCCCAATATTGCCGCCAGCCGTTACCGTTCCTGGTCTGCAGCGTCTTCGCTTGTTGCTCGTCAGCGAAATAGTCCACGGTAATTCGCTCGACTCCGGACTTGAACAAAAGGACTTCCGCATCACGGGCTGCGTAGATCAGGACGGGCAGCGGGTAGTGCGCAACAAACGAAAGGTACTTCAGCGTCGTAAACGCATGCTGCCCTCCGGCAAGGTACCGAGTAGTTATCGCGCGCGTCTCACTTGGTGGCATCGTGGTCGCAATGGCCTCCACTCGGTCGTGCAAGTTCAACGCCAGAGAATGGTCGGACTCACCCATTCCCGGAGTCCCTGTCTCCTGCCAGACAAACGCCATCCACACGATTATGGGCACATAGGCTGCTGCTGCGAAGACTTGTGGAGCCGCTCGGGCGCCGTGCCGGCGCAATCCGAGGGTCACCACTACCGGCCACAAGAGGATGACGGGCCGTATGAGAGTCGTGATCCCCACCAGTAGTCCACTGCAACTCAACGCCAGGCGGTTGCTACGGCGCACAGCCTCGCATGTCGCCCAGGTTGAGATAGCCACAAGCGGCACAAACAGTCCTTCCGAGCAGAGCTGGTGTGGAAGTACCAGAGAATGCGGCGAACCCAGGTAGAGCGCGGTGGCCACGCAGCTTGCGCGCGCAGACAGTTCGCATAGACGGGCCAGCCGGAATACACAAATGCCGGACAGCAGCATGAGGCCAATCTGGCTGATTACCAGGGTGAGTTTGCCGCCGGCCAGATAGAGGACAGCCTGCGGCGCGTAGTCGCCGATGTTTCCGTGGGTGCCGAGATAAGCGACGATCGCGTGCCAGCCGCTGAGTTGTCGCAGCCCCTCGATCGCAGCCATCCGACTATCTGCGCGGTCCCCTCTTAGAAACGCCGACGGGTAGCGGGCGTCGAGTGCCAGTAATAAGCCGTGCACCGCCCCGAAGCAGACAAGCAACCAGTACAGCCACCGGTTCCCCCGCTCGTCATCCCTGGCGGCTGCCGCGACCGCGTCGCCCATTATTCCCCTTCACCCGCCACGCGTCGTACGTTTATCGCTTTCCTGACCGAGTCTGGTATTTTCCGACAAAACGCGGGCGCACGCCAACATTGATTGCCAGCCACCGACAGCTCGAACCCGTCGTTCATCTCATTCGCGCGGTCGGGATTTACGCACACATCTGCGGTACTCATGATTTCCCATAGCGCCGCATCGGGGATCCGACCGGTGAACGCAACGCAGTCCTCGACTGCCAGCTGATGGCTGAGCTGGCGTATCCTCTAAGCCCGGTGCCGTCCGATCATCGAAACCTAAGGCGAACGGCGTTGAGCCGTACAATTACCTGTTCGAGCGGCTTTGGCGCTTGAAATCCGTCGACGACTGTGAGGCTTACGCGTTGTCGGGGGAATTCGCACGCGCCCCTCCATCCGTCATAGCGGTTTCATAAGCCTCCAACAGCCGTGGGATCTGGTGATGCCACGCCAGGCCGCCTTCGACCCGCTGGCGTCCGATCGCGCCCATCGTTGCGCGTCGTTCAGGATCATCGAGCAGCTCGCCAAGCTTCATTGCAAAATCGGCGACGTCGTTGGGGCGTGCGTACAACGAGGCTTCCCCGGCCGAGAAGCGCCCTTCCGTCAGGTCGAACTGGACGATGGGCTTGCCGAGCGCCATGTACTCGAGGATCTTGTTCATCGTGGACTTGTCATTCATTTCGTTGGCGCGATCGGGGTTTACGCACACATCCGCAGTGCTCATGATCTCCCACAGGGCGGCGTCGGGAATGCGGCCGGTGAACTCGACGCAATCATCGACCGCCAGCTGACGGCTGAGCTCGCGTATCGCGGCAAGCTCGGTGCCGTCCCCGACGATGACAAAGTGCACATCATTGCGATTGAGCTCCCGGCGCAGGTGGGCAACGGCTTGGAGCAGAAGATCCAATCCCTCCTGCTTGCCGATCACTCCGACATAGCCGACGAGGTACGCCTTGCCGCGACGCAACTCTGCGCGCGCGGGCAACGCGCGCACGCGCGTGAGGTCTGCGCCGCTGCGCACGACGAATACCCTCGTCGGGGACATATGCCCGCGCTCGATGGCGATCCGCCGATAAGACTCGTTGGTCGCGATACTCACATCGGCGGTGTCGAAGGTCCAACGCTCGAGACGACACAAGAGCCGGTACCAGACATCGCGGCGACCAAACTTGGCTTCGTAGAGCTCGGGGTTGATGTCATGATGGTCGAAAATGAAGCGCTTGCCGAACACTTTAAAGAAGCGGCCGATCAGGAAAATCGTGTCGGGCGGATTGCAGGCGTGGATGACATCGAAGCCACGCGTCAGCGCGACGCGGATCGCCAGCCCGAACTCCATGAGAAGCGACAAAGCATACTCGAGGCCGTAGCCGAGGGCCGAGTTCGCCTCTACGGGCAACGCGTGCCGGTAGATATGCACGCCCTCCAAAACCTCGTGTCCCTTGTCGTAGCCTCGGCCTTTGGGGCAGATGATGCTGACGGCGTGACCCTGTGCCCGCAGTGCCAGTGCTTCTTGCCAGACTCGTCGGTCAAAGGGACAAGGGAGGTTCTCGACAATGATCAGAACCCGCCACTTACCAGGCGATGCCGTCATAGCCTTCCATCGCACCTTGGGCCTGGATGTCGGCCGTGTTCCACACGCCCACGAGGTCGATCACGGGTGTTCCGACCGCGACCCGCTTGACGAGGGTCTTCGATTCCTCGCCCGCGGCGGCGACGACCAGCACATCGGCGTGATCGAGAAGCAGTTCCGGGCGATCCACCATGAGCCGGCCAATATGGGGAATATGGTTCAGGATGTATTCGCGATTGGCTCCCATGAGACTTGCGAGCCTTACGTTTCGGTCGTAGACCAGCAATTCGTACCCCTTACCGATGAGTTGCTCCGTCAAGGTGACGATCGGACTCTCGCGCAGGTCGTCCGTGCCTTCCTTGAAACTCAATCCGAGTAAACCGACGCGCCGCCGACCGGTCGCCCGAATCATCGACAGTGCGTGCGCGATGTGAAGCTGATTGCTGGCAAGGATCGACCCGAGCACCGGGGTTTCCACGTCGAGCAATTTTCCCTGATAGGTGAGCGCCCGTACGTCCTTCGGCAGACAGGAGCCGCCGAAGGCGAACCCGGGACGCAGATACGCGCTCGATATGTTGAGCTTCGTGTCCATGCAGAACACGCGCATCGCGAGTCTCGCGTCGATGCCCATCGCCTTGCACAGGCGTCCCATCTCATTGGCAAAGGTGACCTTGAGTGCGTGCCAGGAGTTATCGACGTATTTGACCATCTCCGCGGTGCGCAGGTCGGTTAGTACGACCGGAGCGGTGAGTGCGGCATACAACTGCTGCACGACACCTGCAGCCCGCTCATCCGAAGCACCAATCACCGTCTTCGGCGGTTGATCGTAATCGTAGATCGCGGAACCCTCGCGCAGGAATTCGGGGTTGAGGCAGACGCCGAAATCCTTGCCGGCCTGTCGGCGCGAAGAACTCTCGAGTGTGGGAATGACGATATTCTGCATCGAACCGGGTAACAAGGTGCTGCGAATGACGACAACTTTATAGCTATCGCAGTCAGCGAGCTCTTCACCGATCTGCTGCACAACGCGGCGCACGTAGGTCAGATCGAGGCTGCCGTTAGCCTGCCCCGGCGTGCCGACGCACACCATCAAAATGTCGCATTGTGCGACTGCCGTCGCATGATCGGAGCCCGCGACCAGTCGGCCGGCGGCGACCGCGGACGCGATGAGATCTTCGAGACCGGGTTCCACAATCGGACTCTTGCCCTGGCGCAGGAAGTCGACCTTGACGGCGTTCGGATCAACGCCAACCACGCCATGCCCGTCTCTGGCGAGGCAGGCCGCCGAAACGACCCCGACGTAGCCCAATCCGAACACACCAATTTTCATCGCTTAGCGGCCTGCGTATTGAGGTCTTATTTCACGGTCACACGTTCGCGGTGCGACACCGTTCTTGAACCGCCAGCGCCTCAGAGAGTCGACGTTCGAGTGCACGCGCCGCGCGCGCCGTGCACCCATGCTCCGCAGCAGCTCGGGGCCTCCCGGTATTGCCGCACCATTGTACGGCAGGAAACGCTCACGGAGGGCACATCGCTGCTCTGATAGCGGGCGCCGGAGCCTGGCTCCCGCGCGACATATTCTCCGGGGGATTGCGGTCGGGCGCACACCGGTCCTGCGGAGGCGATTGTAGTATGTTTGAAACTCAATAAGGGCTGCTGCTGCGCGTGGGTCATTGGTCTGCAATGCCCGCTACGAGTCGAAAAATGAACTTTGGCTGGACCTTGAATCGTATGCGAGCGATGGGAGCGCGCGAGCTGGGCTATCGCGGCATGCAGTCCCTGCGCGCCAAATTGGAGCGTGCCGGAGTAGGGCGGCTCAAGCCGCTGCCTGCGGATGCGGCGCGCGGCACGCCGTGGATCGGCATCTGGCCTGAGCATTTTGCCGTTGACATGTACCGTGAAGCGGCGGACCGCATTTTGGCGGGAGAGTTCAGACTGTTCGGTAACCGCCCCCGGACGCTCGGGTTCCCTCCGAAGTGGAACTGCGACCCGTCGACCGGAACGCAGGCGCCACTCGCCTTCGGTAAAACGCTGAACTACCGGGACGCCTCAGTCGTCGGCAACATCAAGTATCTCTGGGAGGTCAACCGCCACCTCGAGCTTGTGACCCTCGCTCAGGTCTGGCGCCTGACCGGTGAGATGCGATTTGCTCAGGGCTGCCGCACGCTCGTGGACTCGTGGATCGGCCAGTGCCCCTATATGAAAGGGCCCAATTGGGCCAGCAGCCTTGAGCTTGCCTTACGCATGGTCAACTGGTCGTGCGCGTGGCATTTGCTCGACGGCGATCAATCGGTGC
The DNA here is from genome assembly GCA_963850955.1 of uncultured Pseudomonadota bacterium. Classification (GTDB taxonomy): domain Bacteria; phylum Pseudomonadota; class Gammaproteobacteria; order Steroidobacterales; family Steroidobacteraceae; genus 13-2-20CM-66-19. The sequence continues at coordinate 496,813 of CAWKMW010000002.1, read as the reverse complement.
TGTTCCAGGATCAGGACGGTGACGCGTTCAAAGCACGCTGGCTGAACGCTGTACGCCAACACTGCCATTTCATCGCGGGACACCTGTCGCTGCATTCTTCCGCCAACAATCACCTGCTGGGCGAGCTGCTCGGCTTGTTCATCGGCTCGACGACTTGGCCCTGCTGGCCGGAAAGCGTCGGGTGGCGTGCGCAAGCGCAGCAGGCCTTCGAGGAGCAGGCGCTCTTGCAGAACGGCGTGGATGGGGTGAACAAGGAGCAGGCGATCTGGTATCAGCATGAAGTGGCCGACATGATGCTGCTGGCGGGTCTCACCGCCAGGGCGAACGGTCGTGAGTTTGGCCGAGCCTACTGGGAGCGGCTCGAGGCCATGCTTGAGTTCATCGCCAGCTGCATGGACGTGGGCGGCCATGTGCCCGCGTTCGGCGATTCAGATGACGCGGTGATCGTGCGCTTCAGTCCGAACCCCGACTTCCGTGTGTACCAGTCCTTGCTCGCGACCGGCAGTGTGGTGTTTGCGCGCTCTGATTTTAAGCACCAGGGACGGGTCTTCGACGATAAGAGCCGCTGGCTACTGGGCGACGCGGCTGCGCAGACATTCATGGCGCTCGCCGCTGATGCTTCGGGCACGCGGCTGCGGCGGCGTTTCGAGGCCGGTGGCTACTATGTTCTGGGTAGCGAATTTGAAACCGCGCGCGAGGTACGCATCGTCGTCGATGCCGGTTCGCTGGGGTATCTTGCGATCGCCGCGCATGGCCATGCCGATGCGCTCTCTTTCACCCTATCCGTCTCCGGCTGCCCCATGCTGATCGATCCGGGCACCTATGCCTACCATACGCACCGACGCTGGCGCGACTATTTTCGCGGCACTGCAGCGCACAACACGGTACGCGTTGATCACTTGGATCAGTCAGTTTCTGGGGGCACCTTTCTCTGGAACCGACACGCCAACGCCCGCTGTCTGTCGTTCGATCTGGCCACAGACCAGGAGCAGCTCGTCACCGAGCATGACGGCTACCGCCGTCTGGATGACCCGGTGATACATCGGCGAGAAATCACTTACCAACGTGAACCTCGGGTGCTTACGGTCACGGATCAGATTCTTGGCGCATCAGTTCATCACGTTGAGATCCTGTGGCATTTTGCCCAAGAATGCGTGGTGACCTTGGAAGGCGAAACTGCAAGGGCGACGCGTAACGGGGTCGAGCTCAGGCTGCAGTGGCCCGTATCGCTGCAAGCTCAACTGGTGCGCGGGAGCACAGACCCCGCGCAGGGTTGGATCTCTGATCGGTTCGACGAGAAGGTGCCGGCAGATACGCTGGTCGTCTCCGGGAGGGTGCAAGGAGGGTGGCGCGGGGTAAGCACCCTCAAAATATCGTAAGAGTGAAGCTGCAGTTGCAGCGAGGCGGCCAAGAGCGCTCGAACGGCGCTGCTCAACCACCCTGTCAGACCTACTCGAGTCGGCGCGCGATCAGCAGCGGCAAACGCACGGCGAAGCCCAAAAATAGGCGCAGGAACATCGAGGTCAGGAGGACGTTGTCGCGCCAGTAGTGGAAGTGTGATACGCCCCCCTCGGCGGGCGCGAAGTAGCGCACCGGCGCCGGCAGATTGACTATGGGAATCCCGCGCCAGCTCAGGCGCACCACGGCTTCGGCGTCGAAATCAAAGCGTCGCATCCAGCGCGTCTGGCGCATCACCGCGACGAGCGGCGCGATGGGATAAACCCTAAAGCCGAAGAGCGAGTCCTGGATTCCGGCGTAGAGGGTCTCAAGGTTGGCGGCCCAGTTGGAAATCTTGCGCCCCCCCACTCTGATCTTCGGTGCTGTGACGTCGAATACCGGTGCACCAAGGATCATCGCGAGCGGGGAGGCGACCGACGCGGCCATGAACTGGGGGATGCACTGCGCCGGGTGCTGCCCGTCGGAGTCCATGGTGAGGACGTGCGTGAAGCCCGCGCGCTGCGCCTCGAGGAGTCCGTCGAACAAGGCTGCGCCCTTGCCGCCATTTTGGGTTCTCACGAGTACCCGTACCTGCGGGTCTGAGTGAGCGAGCGCGCTCAAGCTCGCCACGCTGCCGTCCGTACTGCCATCAATCACTACCCACACGGGCGACCACTGCGCGCGGGCGGCGCGCACGCTTTCGACGCCCCGCTCACCGGGGTTGTAGCTGGGGATCAGGACGAGATGAGTTTTGGATGGCGTCAATCGTCGCTCGCGACGCTCCGGGAGGACTGGCGGATGATCCAGGTGACGCCAAATCCCCCCGACCAATAGCTGTTCGTCTTCACCAGCGGGCTCGAGGCGAAGCTCGCCCCGCCCAGCATATCGTGACGCACGAAAAAGCCGCACCAATAGTCCGGGAAACGACGCGTGAGGGAGAGGAGCGATTGGGTTCCCGCGTAGCCGCCATGCGCCTGGTAGGCGGGGCGGTCGGCGGTCGCGTACTGCGGGGCGACGTTATAGAAATAGCCGTTGTAGCGACTATCGGCGAACAATGGACCCGCAAGCATCCCGAGTTTCCAGCCATTCGAACCGCGAAACTGGGCGATATCGAGGGCAACGTGGGGTTCAAAGAACCCGCCGATCATGCGCGGGGAGGCCTCGACGGTGAGCGCCGCACGCGCAGGCAGCCGCAGATCAAGTTTGAAGCGCTGATCGCTGCTGCGCCACAGGTGCACGTTCAGCGAGCCACCGATTTCCAGCGTGGATCTTAAGTCCGGCATGCCCTGGCGCGCCGAATCGTTGCGCACCGGGGTGGTGCCGTTGATGCTCAGATTGAACTCGACCCGAGGCTGGCTGAAGAAGCGCCCACGCAAACCCTCCTGATCGGACTTGAAAATCTCACCCCGGTAGACGAAGTAGGGCACCGGAATCGGGTACGCATGCGTCGTATCCGAGCCGCGGTAGTCGTTGAAAACGAACAACCCGGCGCCGAGTCCGAACTCCCATAGCGGCTTTTGATCCGCCCGGGCGGGACTTGCCGCTGCAGCCGCAAGCAGCGCCGCACTCAGCAGCGCGCACGCCGTTTCAGGCAGCGGCGGCAAGCGGGCATATTCCCGTCGCTTCGATCTCGACCAGGAGATCCTGGCGGCAGATATCCGCCTGCAGGTAGACGATCTGTGCCCGGGCGCCAAGCGCCGAGGCGAGCTGCGCCTGAATGAGCGACAGGTCCGCGGGGCGGCGCACATAGACCTTGTAGGCGAGAGCGTCCAGATCAAAGTGCACGCCACGGGCGAGCCGGTTGGCCTCACTCAGCAGCGCCTCGATGTTGGTGAGAGTTTCGAGCGTCTGCGCCGAAGTATCGCCCACATGCAGCGAACGGTGCCCGACGATACTGGCGGTGCCGGATATAAAGAGGGTCAGGCTTGCGCTCTGCCGCAGGAGCGCCGCGCGGGAAAATACCGGGCTGTGCGTGCCGTACTGCCGCGGGTAGTGATAGGCACTGACCTGGCGGGGATTCTCGACGAATACGGGCGCGATGCGTCCGGCCAGGAAATACACGACGAGCGGACTGTCACTGGTGGCCCCCAGCGCCGAGGCCGCAGGTACGCTGCCGGCCAGAGCACGCCCCGAGTCGCGCAGGGCCTGCTGTCGGGCGGTATTGAACTGCCGGTAGCGTTCGGTGCCCTGGCAATCGCGGTTGATGTCCGGAAGGTAGTTCCAGACGCGCAGCAGATGTGGGTAACTGTGCGTATCGAGCGTCGCGCAGATCTCGGCGTAGGCCTGGGCAGTGGCCTCGTGCAGCGTCAGCGTTGCGGCGTCCTGCGTCTGAGGTCCTGTGCGCCCCTGTTCGGCGACCGCGATGCAACCAAACAGCATCTCTTCCGTGCGCCGGAAGCGCACACGACTGTGATGCCCGGATTCGGCCGGCCGACCGGAACTCCAGACCTCGTAAAGGTGCATTTCACCGGGCAGAACCGGCGTATTGACCTGCGCGATGGGGATCCCGGCGGCCCCGGCGGCGAGGGCCGGTGTGCCGTTGAAGGTGGCAATGCCCAGAACGTCATCCCAACGCGCCGCCTCGTACTCGGCACGCGAGACATACGCCAGATGCAGGCCCGCGGGTGCGCGCATCATCTGCACGCCTATGCGCTAGTCCTTGGACTTCGACCCGTCGTCGGCGACCGCGGTCTTGGTCTTCTGGGCGCCGTCTTTGACGTCATTACCGACCTTATGGGACGTGTCGGCAATCTCATGGCCCACCTTTTTGGAGTCCTCAGCGACCGTATGACCGACCTTGCTGGATGCATCCGCGACGCTGTGACCCACTTTCTTTGACGCATCGGCGATGGCATGACCGGCGTTCTTGGCGTCTTCCTTGATGGTGTCCCCAAGACCCTTTGCGGTGTCCTGGGCCTGGACGGCGCCCGCAAAAACTAAGGCCAGAATTACGGCGCTAAACGGCCGAAAAATCGTTGCATTCATAGCGAACTATCCTACGACACTCGCCCCCTGATTGCACGGCGCGCCCTCTCGCAGCCCATGCAAAAAAGGCGCGCGGCGCGGTGCCAATCATCATGACGTTCGGGCAAACTTCGCCGGATGCGTCTTGACCGGCTGCCCATTTCGGTACTGCAAAATCGCTACGTGCCTGGGCGCTGGGACGTGCTCGCGTTCCTCTTGATCTTTGCCTTCTTTGTGTACGTCGCACAAGCCGCGCACGGTTTGACCGGCTCGCTCGCCGGCCTCGAGGCAACACCGATCTCGCTTAATCCGTACGCGCTTATCGGCTACGCCGCGCGCACCGGCTTGCGGATGCTGATCGCGCTCGTCGCCTCGCTTCTTTTCACGTTCACGTACGCGACGCTCGCCGCCAAGAGCCGGCGTGCGGAAGTGTTGCTCGTGCCACTGCTGGATTTCCTGCAGTCGGTACCGATTCTGAGCTTCTCGATCTTCATCCTCTTTTTCCTGCAGCTGACGCCTGGGCGTGTGGCGGGCGCGGAGCTGGCAGCGATCTTCCTGATCTTCACGAGTCAGGCCTGGAATATGGCCTTCAGCTTCTACCACTCGCTGCGCAGCATCCCGGATGAAATGGTGGAGGCTGCGCGCAACTTCCAGTTGAGTCCGTGGATGCGGTTCTGGCGTCTGGAAGTCCCCTTCGCGATGCCCTCGCTCATCTGGAACATGATGATGTCGATGTCGGGCGGCTGGTTTTTCGTCGTAGCCTCCGAGGCCATCACGGTCGGCAGCACGACCGTGACGCTGCCCGGTGTGGGTTCCTACATCGCGCTCGCCAACGAGCAGCGCAACTACACCGCCATCGGTTGGGCGATCGCCGCGATGTTCGTCGTGATTCTCATTTTTGATCAGGTGCTGTTTCGCCCCATCATCGCGAGCGCCGACTGGTTCCGGCTCGAGCAGGAGACGGGACAGACTCCCAGTCACTCCTGGTGTCTGACCATGATGCGGCGCTCGCGCCTCTTCGGCTTCATCGGCCGCGCGTTCGCCGCGATGCTGCGCGCCGGCAATCGGCCATCGCAGCCGGCGGCGAATTCTCGCCACTCCGGGGCGCTCGCGCAGTGGGATGCGCGCTACGGCGACGTTGCCTGGTTTGCGGCGCTCGGGCTGATCGGGCTCCTCGCGCTGTGGAAAGCCGTATCCTTTGTGCACGGCGACGTGCCGGTGGGCGAGATCGGCCACGTCATCGTGCTCGGGTGCATCACGCTGCTGCGCGTGGCTGTCCTCATCGCACTCGCCAGTCTCATCTGGGTTCCGATCGGAGTGTGGATCGGAATGCGTCCACGGGTCGCGAGCATCGTACAGCCGATCGCCCAGTTCCTCGCTGCCTTTCCGGCGAACCTGTTCTTCGGCTTCATGGTCTCCGCTATCGTGCTGCTGAAGCTGACCCCGGACATCTGGTTAAGTCCCCTCATGATCCTCGGCACCCAGTGGTACATCCTCTTCAACGTCATCGTGGGCGCATCGGCGATCTCGCCGGAGCTGCGCTACGCGGGCGAAAACCTGGGGCTCAAGGGATGGCTGTGGTGGCGGCGGCTCGGCCTGCCGGCGGTTTTCCCCTTCTACGTGACCGGCGCGATCACAGCAGCCGGAGGCTCGTGGAACGCCAGCATCGTTGCCGAGGTCGTCACCTGGGGACACGAGACGGTGACGGCGCATGGACTCGGAGCGTACATTCATGCGGCCACGGATGCGGCGGACTTCCGCCGCGTCGTGCTGGGCACGTTCGTACTGAGCCTGTTCGTGGTCACCCTGAACCGGCTCTTCTGGCGGCCGCTGTACGCACGCGCGGAGCGCAAGTTCCGACTGAGCTGAGGAGCCGAAGGAGACTGCCTTGAATGCTGTTGCACCATTGAATCTCGCCCCCCTCCTGGATGTGCAGGGCGTCAACAAGTCCTTCCGCAAGCCCGACGGTGATGAGCTCGTGGTGCTTGACAACGTCAACCTGACGCTGCGCCGGGGTGAAATCGTGGGACTCCTGGGTCGCTCGGGCTCGGGCAAATCGACGCTGCTGCGCTCAATCGCCGGCCTCGATCCGCCCTCCGGGGGCGTGGTGAACTACCTCGGCCAACCGGTGCGTGCGCCGGCGGCGGGCATCACCATGGTGTTCCAGAGCTTTGCGCTTTTTCCCTGGCTCACGGTGCTCGAGAACGTGCAGCTCGGACTTGAGGCCCTCGGCGTCCCCGATACGGAAATGCGCGCCCGTGCCCTGAAGGCGATCGACCTGATTGGACTGGATGGTTTCGAGTCGGCCTACCCGCGTGAGCTCTCCGGGGGCATGCGTCAGCGCGTCGGCTTTGCGCGGGCGCTTGTCGTGCATCCGAACATCCTGCTGATGGATGAGCCATTCTCGGCTCTGGATGTCCTGACCGCCGAGACGCTGCGTACAGACTTCCTGGAACTCTGGGGTGAGGGGCAGCTGCCGATCAAGGCCGTGCTGCTGGTCACGCACAACATCGAGGAGGCGGTGCAGATGTGCGACCGCCTCCTGATTTTTTCCACCAACCCGGGACGGGTGGTGAGCGAGATCCCGATCGATCTGCCGCAGCCGCGTCACACCCAGGATCCGCGCTTCCGCGCGCTCATCGATCGGGTGTACGTGGAGATGACGGCGCGGCGGCGCGGCGAGATGCGCCCGGGAGTGAAGTCCGAGCATTTCCCCGGAAGCGGTATCGGCACGACGCTCACGCACGTGTCTTCCACGATTCTGACCGGCCTGATCGAGGCGGTGAACGAGCCGCCATACAGCGGCAAGGCGGACCTGCCCGCAATCGCCGAGGAGCAGCACCTGGAGGTCGATGATCTTTTTCCCGCCGCCGAGGCGTTGCAGCTGTTGCGCTTTGCGGAAGTGGAGGGCGGCGACATGAAACTCACGGATGCGGGGCTGCAGTTTGCGCGCGGGGATCTGGATGAGCGCAAGAAGCTCTTCGCCCAGCATCTGATCACTTACGTACCGCTCGCCGCGCACATACGGCGGGTGCTCGATGAGCGCGCTAGCCACACCGCGCCAAAAAGCCGCTTCTTCGATGAGCTCGAGGACTACATGGCCGAGGAGGCCGCCGAGCAGACCCTGCGCACGATCATCAGCTGGGGACGCTATGCGGAGGTCTTCGCCTACGACGACAACCGCCAGGCGTTCAGCCTGGAGAATCCGGCCTAGACCCGCAAACGGATCGGCGCTCGCGCAAACCGTAGTCGTCGGCCCGGCCGTTAGGGGCACAAAAAAATAGGGCGATAGGGACCGCCATACCGCCCCGGGAGGAGACGCCACACGGTGGCACAGGTGCGAAGCGGCCGGGATGTATGCGGGGCAAAGAAGTGTCAAGAAATCTGCGAAGGCCACGCGCGCGGATCGGGCCGGAGGAGAAGAACGTGTATCGTTCCGGCATGGAATCGCGCGCTGCACCCGCAGAACCCAAGCCGGCACTTTTGATCGTCGATGACGATCAGGCGCTCTGCGCCATGTTGGTGGAATACCTGACGCTTGAGGGCTTCACCGCCCTCACCGCCGCCACTGGCCCTGCGGGCCTTGAGCAGCTGGCGCGCGCGCCGGTGGATCTGGTCATCCTGGATGTCATGCTGCCGGAACTCTCCGGCTTCGAGGTGCTGCGCCGCATTCGCGCCCTGAGCCGCGTGCCGGTGATCATGCTGACTGCGCGCGGCGAGGAGGTCGATCGGATCGTGGGGCTCGAGATGGGCGCGGACGACTACCTCGCCAAACCCTTCAGCCCCCGCGAACTGGTTGCCCGCATCCGCGCCGTGCTGCGGCGCACGCCGGGCGACGCGGGTGCGCCGGAGGGCGCGATCCAATGGGGTCCACTGCGGCTGGATTTGCGCGCGCGGCGCGCGGAGGTGGGTGAGAATGACCTGGAGCTCACGTCTGCGGAACTGCGCATCCTCGAGCTGCTGGTGCGCGCCGACACGCGCACCGTGACGCGCGATGAACTCATGCTGCAGGCTCTGGGCCGGCGTCTTCTGCCCACCGACCGCAGCCTGGACACTCATGTGAGCAATCTGCGTCGCAAGCTGCAGCGCTACACCGAACGGGTGAGCGTGCAAAGCGTGCGCGGCTCCGGTTACGCGCTCACTTTGAGCTCGAACCGCGCCCTCACGCCCGCGCCGCAGCTCTAGGGCCGGGCGCTTCCGTGCACTCGCTCTACTGGCGGATCTTTCTTGCGTTCTGGGCGGCCCTCGCCCTCATTCTCGTTGGGACGCTCACCGTGGCGGTGAATGCGACCATGCACCGCACCGAGCGGCCTTGGATTCAACGCGGCCAGCTGTACACGCAAGCCGCACGCGCCTTCGAGTCCGGAGGTCCTCAGGCGCTTGAGGGCTGGCTTGAAGCGCTGCCCCGCGAGCCTTTCAGCCGCACCTTCGTCGTAGGTCCGGACGGGAAGGAGATGCTCGAGCGGCCGCTGCCGGCCTCTCTCTACGGTCCTGGCGGGACACCTCCGCCGTCCGACCTGGGTGGGGCGGGCGCGGATACCTCCGTCGGCGCGATTGCGCCGATCGGCGGCGCGCTCGTGCTCATGACCCCGGAAGGGGGCACCTATCACGTGGTCATCGGACCGGTACGCGATACGCCACGCCTCTTTGGCGAGCTTGAGCTTCCGGGCGTACCCCTGGCACTTCTGCTGATTGCACTGGCGGTGAGTGCTGCGGTGTGCTTGCTCCTCGCGCGCTACCTGGCCGCACCGGTCGACCGGTTGCGCCTGGCAACCCGGCGCCTGGCCAACGGCGATCTGAACGTGCGCGTTCTCCCGGCGCTTAAGGGGCGGCAGGACGATCTGGGCCTCCTCGCCGCCGATCTTGATGCCATGGCCGAGCGGCTGCGGCAGCTGCTGGAGGGCAAGCAGCAGCTGTTGCGCGACGTATCGCACGAACTGCGCTCGCCGCTTGCGCGACTGCAGCTCGCGCTGTCGCTGGCGCGCCGCGACCCAGAGGCCAGCGAGCGGCACATGGCCCGGGCAGCCTATGAGGCGGACCGTCTGGAGCAGCTCATCGCCCGTACGCTGCAGCTCGTGCGTCTGGAGCGCCCCGTGCACGAGCTCGAACAGACGAGGGTGGATGTGGCGGAACTGCTGCGCACGATCGCCGCCGACGTGGCCATCGAAGCGGACGCGCGGGGATGTCTCGTGAACCTGCAGGTCGAGGACGCGCTGTGGGTGAGCGGAGACGCCGAAGTGCTGCGCAGCGCCTTCGAGAACGTCATCCGCAACGCCGTGCGCTACAGCCCGCGCGCTGCGATTGTCGCAATCAGCGCCGGACCACCGCCGCACGTGACGCCCGCGAGGGGAGTGGAAGTCACGGTGCGCGATTGCGGTCCGGGCGTACCGGAGAAGGATCTCGGGCTGATCTTCGAACCGTTTTATCGGGTAGACGCCGCGCGTGAGCATCGCAGCGCCGGCGGTGAGGGTCTGGGACTGGCGATCGCAGCACGCGCGATTGCCTTACACGGGGGAACAATCGTGGCCGCGAACGCCCCGGGCGGGGGCCTTATGATCAGGGTTACCCTGCCGGCAGACGCCCGTGCACGAGCGGAGCGGCCGCGAGCGGCCGTAGCGGCCGCGTGACGGGGGCCCGTTCGAACGTCACGAGGCCGCGTTGCTGCAGCGCCTCATGCATCGTGGTGAAGGCGAAGTCCCCGAGCACACGCTGCAGGCGCGCCTCGCAGCGGGAAAGATTGGTGTAGTGCCGGAAGCGCGAGAACGCGCCGACGCGGATGCGCGGCTGATCCGGGTCAAGCTCCCAGGGATGCAGGTAGAAGGCAAACGGACGCTCGCGGCGCTCGTTGATTTGCTTCAGCCCCGCACGGGTCACCCAGTACGGCAGGATGCGGAAATAGCCGCCACCCGACACCGGCACCTGCACGCCGAGGAAACTCGCCGCGGACATCGGAAACTCCGCCAGCGTGCGTCCCGAGGGCGCACTCACCCGATGCGGCTCGGGCGTCGCGCCCGGCAGACCGTACAGGTCGTGGTGGATCGGAAAGATCGAGGAGTCGTAATGAAATTCCAGATCAATGAGCACATCCAGCGCCCACAGGGAATCGCGCGTGACGGAGAAGCTCGCGGCACGGTAGCCGACCACCGCGTGCCCGACTGTATCCTCCAGGTAATGCTTGGCGCGGATGGTCTCTTCGCGAAACTCAGCCGGCGTCTGCGTGTACACCAGCCGATGCGAGAAGCCATGGCAGGCGATCTCATGACCGGCATCCGCGATGCGCCGCACGAGCGCGGGGACGCGTTCGGCGAGCCATCCAAGCACGAAGAAAGTAGCGCGCACGTTGTGTGTTTCGAGGATCCCAAGCAACCGCTCGATGTTCTCAGCGACGCGCGATTCCCGCATCGACCAGCTGTCGCGCGAGACCGCCGAACTCAGCGCAGCGACATGGAAATAGTCCTCCACGTCGACGGTAAAAGCATTCAGTAAGCCCGCGTTGCGCGCCACGCTGTTGTTGTCACTGTCCATGTGCGATTGACTATAGCGAACTGGTGAGCTGGACGAAGTAGGCTTATCACCTACAGGGATGACAGGGGAACTTGGCGTGTTGCCCGTGGCATCCGTTCCCAAGGCAGACGAGGTTTCCATTGGCGTGCAAAGAAAGCCGTTAGGGAGCAGGCGCCAAAAGCAAACGGCTCCCGCAGGAGCCGTTCACCGTGTCGGAAACGTGGAGTAACGCTTCTTAGACCTGTGCGCGCTTGCGTCTGAAGGCGAGCAAACCCACGCCACCGAGTCCCAGGGCCAGCAGGGGTAGTACGCCCGGCTCGGGCACAGCAGCCGTGGGAGTTGTTTGGCTGGGTCGCGCAGTGCTCAATTCCACGGGCCGTCCGGGCCAGCGGTTGTGAACTTCCGCGCATTCGCTGGAGCCGCAGGTGAGCGCCGCTGCCGGCACACTCCACATGACGGCCGCCACCGTGGCGATGCTCGCCAGTCCTGCAATCCGAATAATTCTCTTCATCGCCACGCCCTCCAATGATCCTTCCCTAGCATCCCGAATCGCATCGTGCTGATTCGAGTGATCGTTTGTTTGATCCCTTCGACCCTCATTCTGCCACTCCGCCTCTGAGCTGCAAGCTCAACAGCGAACGGCGCAAAAAAAGGATAGCAAAGCGCGACACCTCGCGAGGCGCTGATGCGACATATCTCCAACAAATTGTGTGCCGCATCACAAGGTGACGCGTGGCGGCGCCCATGTGTGTCCTATGTCGGCCCCGGGCGACGCAATTAATCTGTTTTAAAACAATAAGTTAGAACCCATTTAACGTATAGCCGAGCTCGCGCCGTCGGCACGCCGCGACGCGACAAGTTCCCGGCAGCCTCGCGTGTAGGCTGCGATGGGCGTAAGCCAATGAAAACCATATGAAATAGCGACACGGCATATCCCTTGCATTACTCCGCTCGCTGCCGCTGGCCGGCTCTTCGCTTGCCCCGCCCGCTGCAGATCTCTGGATCGAAGTGTGGTGCCCGGCGCACGTCGGGCATGAGTGGGGGTTTGTGCCTTGAAAACGACGAAACTCTTTTGCGCACTCCTGGTGGCGCTGCTCACTCTGGGGGGCTGTCACAACAGTGACCAATCCAGCGGCCTGAGTGACGCGCAGAGCGTGCCCAGCGGCGACGGCACCGCGACACTGTCCTGGGAGGCTCCGACGACCACCACGAGCGGCTCTGCGCTCACGAACCTGGCCGGGTATCGCATTTACTACGGCACCAGCGCCGCGGATCTGTCGCAGAGCGTCCAGCTCAATAACGTCGGCGTGCAGACCTACGTGATCGACAACCTCGGGCAGGGGACCTGGTATTTCGCCATCAGGGCCGTTACCAGTGCCGGTGTCGAAAGCGCACTGTCAGACATCGTCAGCAAGAGCATCGGTTGAACCCCCGCGCGGCCCTCGCGCAGCCGCTCATGTGACCGCATTCGCAGCGGGGTCGCCCGGCCACGCGATCCGGGGGTGTTGCCGGTAAGATCGTGCCGATGCGTGTTCCGGGCACTCTGCGATTGTGGTTGATTCTCGCCCTGGCGGTCCTCGTCGCGCTCCTCTTTTGGCCGAGCACGCAAGTCCTCTACGAACAGTGGTCGGACTTCGTCAACATCACCTATACGCACGGCTGGCTCGTGCTCGCCGTAAGTATTGCGCTCGTGCTGCGTGCGCGGGGTCAAATCGCGACTGTGCCGGTAAAGCCCTGGCCCCTGGCGATGCTCGCCCTGAGCGGCGCCATCGTCGCCTGGTTGATCTGTTACCGGGCGAGCATTCAGGACCTGCACATCACCATCTTTCCGGCGATCTTCTGGTTGGCCGCGGCCGCAGCGTTCGGCTGGAATGTCGGGTGGCTGCTCGCCTTTCCGGTCGCCTTCTTTTACTTCGCCGTGCCCTCCTGGTCACAACTGACTAACCCGCTGCAGGACCTGACGGTCATCGCCATGCAGGGATTTCTCGGGCTCACGGGGCCGCACGCGGTGATCTCGGGCGACACGATCCATATCCCCAACGGCAGCTTCAGGATCGAGGAGGGCTGCAGTGGGCTGCACTTTATGATCGTAGGTCTCGCGGTGGCAGCGTTACACGGTGAGTTGCGCCGTGATCCCTGGCGCACACGCCTGGCTGAGTTGACGCTGATGGCCGTGCTTGCGCTGCTGGCAAACTGGGTGCGCGTCTACGTCATCATCGAAGCCGGCTATCTCACCAACATGCAGAATTATCTGGTGAGGGTCAGCCACTACTGGTTCGGCTGGGGCGTGTTCGCACTCGCGCTCGTCGCCTTCTTCTGGCTCACCACCTGGTTCACGAACGCTGCGGTCAGCGAACCGGAACCGAAGTTCCGGTGGCCGCCGGTCAGCGCCTCCGTGCGCGCTCAGGTCGCAGGTTTCGTCACAGTCGCAGTGCTGCTCGCCGCCTTCCCGGCACTGAGTTTGCTCGTGCGCGAGCAGCATCCGCCGGCACCTCTCGCAACGACACCCCTGGCCACGGCCCGGCCGCCCTGGTCGTTCGTGCCCCCGCGCGCGTATTCGTTCTGGGTCCCCAGTTACCCCGGCGCGGATCAGACCGACGCCGTGGCGGTGCAGGATGGCTCGGGGCGCACCGTCGAACTCTTCCGGGCGCGCTATCGCGCCCAGGCTCAGGGGGCAGAACTCGTGGGCAGCTCGAGTTCTCTCTTTGGCCGCTACCTCAGGTACCGCGGCGAGCAGCCCGCGACCTCCGCGCACGGGACTTTCCAGGAGACCGAGGTTGCGGATCCCATCGGGGATCGCTCTCTGATCTGGTGGCGTTACGAGATCGGTGGAAGAGTCTTCGTGGTGCCCCTCGCCTCGCAGCTGTGGTACGGGATGAATGCGCTTGTCGGCAACCCGCTCTCGGCGGTCGTGGCACTGCGCGCCGAGTGTCGCGGCGATTGCGCCGAGGCGCGTGCCGCCCTGGCAGCCTTCCTCGCCAGCGCCAGCATCGAGTAAGTTGCGCTACCACCAGGTGCCGCCGCTCGCTTCGCCGGCACCCGATAACCAATGCGCACGATAGCAAGCACAAGGACCCGCGTGAGGAGGGTGCTGGGGCTGACGGCTCTGGTGCTCGCCGTTGCGCTCGGTGCCGAAGCGGGCGCACGGCTAGATGATCGGTTCTTCGAACAGATACCACTCACCGCCAATCCGAGCTCCGACGATCTCAGCACGCGCGATCAACTGGGCCGTCACGGCACCCCCTACGCGCGCTTCAAGAAATGGCACCTCGATAATCTTGGGTTTCGGGGGCCGGACGTCGCGCCCCAGGCGAGCCGCGGCGTGCCGCGCATTCTGATTCTCGGCGCCTCGGAGACCTTCGGCCTCTATGAATCCCCGGAGGGCGAGTTTCCCGCGCTGTTACGGGCCGCTAATCCGCATCTGGAGATCATCAACACCGCCATCGTCGGCATGAGTCTGCCGTCGATGACGCTCTACTGGCAACACCTGCTCAGCGCCCTCAAGCCCGATGAAGTGCTCGTCTATCCTTCGCCATTGTTTTATCTCGCCGATGAGCCGCCCGCGGCGCAGGCGAGCGCCCCTCGTGCCGGTCCTAAGAAGCCCGGCTGGGCTTTTCGCTCGCGCTTCCTGGATCGGTTGCGGGGAACTTTGCACAAACCCGATTTCGTGCAGGTGCGCCTGGATCAACACGCCATCGCGACGCAGCTCGCCACTGCGGCACCGTTTGCGACGGTTCCGATCGAGCGACTGGATGCTTATCAACACGATCTGGAGCAGCTGGTCGAGATAATCCAGTCGAGCGGTACAACCGTGATCCTTATGACGCATGCGATTCGCTTCCGCGGGGATGAACCGGACCTTGATAACCGGTTCTCTGTGTGGGAAGAGCGGGTGTATACGCCGCGCGCTGACGGGCAGATGCTCGTGGCATTCAATACCGCGGCCAACGAGCGCCTGCGTGCGGTGGCGCGCGTGCACGGGGTGCGCGTCATTGATGTCGCAGCGGCGGTCAGCGGCTGCGATGCCTGCTTCGGGGATCTGGTGCACTTTGCCGACCTCGGCGCGCAGAAGGTTGCCGCGGCCGTTCAGCCGATGCTCAGCGGCGCGGCGCCAACGCGGGCCACCGACTGATGCTCTTTAACAGCCTCATCTTCATCTTCGGCTTTCTGCCGGCCGCGTATCTCGTGTTCTGGGCCTTGCGCACCACCGCGCAGCGGCATGTCTGGCTCACGATCACCGGCTACGTCTTCTATGGCTATTGGGATGCGCGCTTTTGCCTGCTGATGGCTTTCTCGACACTGGTCAGTTATTTCGCCGGGCTCGCGTTCCTGCGCTTCGGTCCGCGTAAAGTGATCCTGTGGCTGCCGGTGAGCTGCGATCTGGCGCTGCTCGGATTCTTCAAGTACGCCGGCTTCTTTGCCGAGAGCGTCAACCAGGTGGCAGCGGCTGCCCATCTGGGGCCGCTGCTGCCGGTGCTGCACATCGTGCTGCCGATCGGCATCTCCTTCTACACCTTTCACACGATCAGCTACATCGTCGATTGTTATCGCGGGGTGGTTAAGCCGACCCGAAGCCTGTTCGAGTTCAGCGCCTACGTGTCGCTCTTCTCGCAACTCGTGGCCGGACCGATTGTGCGCTTTCGCCAGATCGAGGCCGATCTTGAGAATCTGGCCCACGCCGACCGGCGCGCGGGCCTCTATGCGGGCAGTTCATTCTTCGTATTCGGACTGGTGGAGAAGGTGTTGGTGGCGGACAGCCTCGCGCGCTTCGTCAATCCGTGGCTGGCCGACTACCTGCATCTCTCGAGCGGCGGGTGCTGGCTGGCGATGTTCGGGTACGCCATGCAGCTGTACTTTGACTTCTCCGGCTACAGCTCCATGGCCGTCGGACTCGGGCTGATGTTCGGCCTCAAGATCCCGCAGAACTTCAACTCCCCCTATCGCTCGCGCACCCCTTCGGAGTTCTGGCGCCGGTGGCACATTTCCCTCTCGACCTGCATCCGCGATTACCTGTTCATTCCGCTCGGGGGGAGCCGCGGCTCGAAGTGGCTCACGGCCCGCAACATCATGATCTCGATGTTCCTCGGTGGCTTGTGGCACGGCGCGAACGTCACCTTCATCCTGTGGGGGCTCTATTGGGGCTCGCTCCTGGTGCTGTATCACTTAGCGGGCCGCTACTGGGATGCACTGCCCGGACGCGGTGTGCTGATGTTCATCCTCGCCACCTTAGGATGGGTGTTGTTTCGGGCGTCAAACCTTCATATGGCGGGCGGCCTCTTCGAGCGGATGTTTGTACCGACCGCCGGAACGCTGCCCCCGGATTGGGACATGTTCCTGTTATTGACCGCCTTGGCGACGCTCTGGGCGGTGTGGGGACCGAACGCGTTTGAATTCCATGCGCCCGCGCGGCCCCTGGTGCGTATCCCGCTTCTGGGATTCATCTTCGGCATCACGCTCGCCATCATCGCCGGCTCACGCGCGTCCCCGTTCCTGTACTTTCAGTTCTAGCAGGCTGTTGAAAATTGCCACGCATGCGTCACAGTACGACCAACGCGGTTGATGATGGATGAGCAGCATGCGCGGAACGGATATGGATCAAGGTGGCCTCTTCAGCTATGTCTCGATGGAGAAGCGGATACCGCCGACGCATCCGCTGCGCAGGATCCGAGCGCTGCTGGATGAGGCGCTGGGCTCGATGAGCCGGGACTTTGACCGGGTATACGCCGACGGTGGTCGCGAGTCGGTAGCCCCCGAGCGCCTGGTGCGGGCTCTGGTGCTGCAGGTGCTGTACTCGATCCGCTCCGAACGACTGTTGTGTGAGCAGCTGGACTACAACCTGCTGTTCCGCTGGTTCGTGGGGCTGTCGATGGATGATCGGATCTGGGATCACTCGACCTTCACCAAGAACCGCGACCGGCTGATCGAGGCCGGGGTAGCGCGCAAGCTCCTGCGGCGCATCGGCCGGCGTGCCCGGCGCGAGGGGCTGCTGTCTGCGGAGCACTTCAGCGTCGATGGCACCCTGATTGAGGCGTGGTCGGCGGTCAAGAGCATGCGCCGGCGCGATGGCAAGGACGATCCACCGCCCCCAGGACGCAACCCGCACGTAGACTTCCATGGCGAGCGACGCACGAACGAGACGCATGTGGCCCCGCATGAGCCGCAGGCGAAGCTGTTCAAGAAGAGCCAGGGCCAGGCCGCGAAGCTGTGCTACATGGGGCACGTGTTGATGGAGCACCGTCAGGGTCTGCCCGTCGATGTCGAGATCACCGAGTCGAGCGGATTTGCCGAACGCGAGGCAGCGCTCAGGATGCTCAAGCGCCAGGCAGCGCGCACCGGCAGAACGGTGGCCGGGGACAAGTGGTATGACACCCGTGGCTTCGTCGCCGCCTGCCGTGAGCTGGGTGTGACGCCGCACATCGCCCAGTCGCTCAAGCGTGCGGGCGGCTCGGCGATCGATGGGCGCACGACGCGCCATCGCGGCTACTTTGCCAGCCAACGCTTGCGCAAGCGCATCGAAGAGATCTTCGGCTGGAGCAAGGACGCCCGGGCACTGCGCAAGATGCGGGTACGCGGTCTGCCGAGCGTGGCCTTCATGGCGACCCTCACGATCGGCTGCAACAGCTTGCTGCGGGTAGCGAAGCTCCTCCCCGATCCGGCACCAGCGTAGGACACGTGTCGATGAAATCAGCCTCAAGCCCTCAAAGACCCCTCGATCCACTCGCGCAGTACGCTCGGATCGGCCAACGCGGCTCGCTGCCACACCCCGAGAGGCTTCAAAAATGAGTCGATCGATCATGCCCGCGTTGATCTATCCCGAATTTTCAACAGCCTGCTAGGCGTCCGGGGCGAGCGCGCTTCGGAAAAAAGATGAGCACGAAGGAGCGCCGATCCTCGATTGCACTTAATCGGGGACAACATGAGTCGCGGCGCCGGTGTGACGTCGTTCACACTCGCTTCACGGGCCGGCCGTTAAGCTGCGTCGCATTGGGGAGACGGGGCGGACGCCATCACCGCACCGGCAAAAAACATCCAACCCATTGATCGGACTGTCATAAATGGGACGCGACAGTTCGAACATTTGATCGGGCTTGGCTCCCGTGCTTTCTGATAGGCTCAACTTTTGAACCCAGGAACGGGTATGCGACGTCCAAGCGTGCTGACGCTGGCCGGATGGCTGGCTATAACTCTACTAACTATCAGTTGCGCATCGAGCCCTCCGGCGGCTCCGCCGCCCGCGTCCACGCCGACCGCAGCGGCGGCCGCCACCGCGGCGGCGAAGGCAGCTAACAGCGATTACATCATCGGCCCGGGCGACACGCTGCAAGTGTTCGTGTGGCGCAACCCCGAGCTGTCGGTGACGGTGCCGGTAAAACCTGACGGCAAGATCTCCACGCCGCTGGTGGAGGATATGGTGGCGGTCGGGAAGACTTCGCCGCAGCTGGCGCGCGACATGGAGGTGGTGCTCAGTGAGTATGTGCGCTCGCCCAAGGTCAACATCATCGTAACCACGGCCGCGAGCGCCTTTAGCCTCGTGAAGGTGGTCGGCCAGGTGGTGCATCCCCAGGCGCTCCCCTACCGCGAGGGCATGACGGTGTTGGACGCCGTGCTTGAGGTCGGTGGCCTCGGGCAGTTCGCTTCCGGCAACCGCTCCCGTATCGTGCGCATGGTAGATGGGAAGGAGACCGTGATTCATGTGAAGCTTGAGGACTTAGTCAACAGCGGCGACGTGCATCAGAACATAGCGCTTAAACCCGGCGACGTGCTGGTCGTGCCGCAGTCCATCTTCTGAACATGAACGCGGCGTTCGACTTCATTCTTGAGCAAATCCGTGGCGTCTGGCGCTTTCGCTGGATCGCCATGCTGGTGGCGTGGGTTGTGTGTCTCATCGGCTGGCTCGTGATCCTGATGATCCCGGATACGTACAGCGCCTGGGCGCGGGTCTACGTCGATACGCGCACGCGCCTGAGCCAAGTCACGGCAGGTATCGCCGTCGAATCCAATATCGCCTCCAGCGTGGAGTCCGTGCGCGAGGCCCTCCTGGGTGGTCCGCAGCTGGAGAAGGTGGCGCGACTCGCGATTCCCGCCTACGCCGGCGCGACGCGCGAGCAGCAGCTCGCGATTATCAACGGGCTGCGCACGCGGCTGACGGTCGAGGGCAACGGTGACACGCGCCAGGCCGCCGATCTTTACGTGATCTCGTACACCGACCACGATGCAGGCAATGCTCATCACGTCGTCGATCAACTGTTGAATCTGTTCATGTCCAATACCTTGGGTGGCAGTCAGCTCGGCTCCGAACAGGCTCAGGAGTTTCTCTCCCAGCAGATCGCCGACTACGACAAAAAGCTTCAGGCCGGCGAGGCGCGCCTGGCTGACTTTAAACGCCAGCACGCGGGCCTGGTTCCTGGTGCCAGCAGTGGGGACTATTTTTCGCACTTGCAGGCCGACACGGACGAGCTCAATAAGGAGCGCGCGGCGCTCACCGTGGCCGAACAGAAGCGCGATGAGTTGCGCCGGCAGCTGATCGGCGAGCAACCTTTAATGGGCGCATCGGGTGTGCCCGGGGCAGGCGCAGGCACCCCCGCCGATACCGCGAGCGCCATTCGCGAAGCCCAGACCAGGCTCGATGAGCTGCTCTTGCGCTTTACCGACAAGTATCCGGACGTCGTCGCTGCACGGCAGGCGCTGGTGGACCTACGCGCGCGCCAGGCGGCTGAAATCGCCGCCGTGCGCCGCGGGGATCAGGGCGCCATTGCCGTCAGTGGACTGGCCGCAAATCCAATCTATCAGGGCATGAGGCTGGAACTGAGTCAGGCGGATGTAGAAGTGGCCGCCGCCCGCCAGTCGGTCACTGATCACGAGGCACGCATCGAACAGCTGCGCAAGATGATCAACGTGGCTCCCGAAGTCGAGGCCGAGTACGCGCGCCTGAATCGGGACTACGACGTGACTCGTGGCCAGTATCAGGCGCTCGTGGAGCGTCTTAACCGGGCGAAGCTTTCCGACCAGGCCGACGCCACGGGTGTGGTGCGCTTTGAGGTGGTCGATCCCCCGACCGGCAGTGATCACCCGATATCCCCCGACCGAGCACGCCTGATTCTTACCGTACTCCTGGGCGGCATCGCTGTCGGCGTGGGTGTTGCCTATTTCATGCATCAGCTGCGGCCGGTGTTTACTTCCACGCGTCAACTGAGTGAGCTGACGCAGCTACCGGTCTTGGGCTCCGTCAGCATGACCTGGCTTGAGCGGCACAAAGCGGAAGGGCGCCGGGCGGTGTGGGCGTACTCGGCAGCGGGGGCGGCCCTGGTGCTCATCGCCATCATCGCCCTAGCCACGGAGAACGCGGCCGCGCGGCTTATCCATGGATTAACGGCATGAGCGTCATCGAAAACGCCATCAAGAGATTGCAGGCTTCGCGGGGCGACGTCGCCGTCCCGCGCGAGCGGTCTGCGAGCTCCACAGCGGCGCGGCGGCTCGAACCGGCGACGGACACGCCGACGCCTGGCCGCGTGCTTGCCTTCGACCTGGATGTCCTGCGTGGAGCTGGCTTGCTGCCCCCGGCGCACCAGGAGCGCGAACTCGGCCAGCAATTCCGTCAGATCAAGCGTCCCTTGATCAACAACGCCCTGGGCCGCGGGATAGAAACGCTGCCGGATGGGAATCTGATCATGATCGCCAGCGCCGTGCCGGGCGAGGGCAAGACCTTCACCTCGCTCAATCTGGCACTAAGTGTGCGGCTCGAAGAGGACGTGACGGTGCTTTTAGTCGACGGCGATGTCGTCAACCCACGCCTCAGCCAGATTCTCGGGGCAGACGATGCGCGCGGCCTCTTGGATGTGATCAAGGATCCGTCGGTCTCATGCGCTTCCGCGATCCTGCCCACCGATGTACCTGGCCTGTCGTTCCTGCCCGCCGGTCACCAGGATCCGAACGCCACTGAGTTGCTGGCGAGTGTGCGCATGAGCGAGGTCGCCTCCCAGCTCGCGCGACAGGATCCGTCGCGCCTGGTGCTGTTTGACTCGGCCCCCTTGCTGCTGACCACCGAATCGCAGGCGCTCACCCAGATTGCCGGGCAGATTCTCATGGTCGTGCGGGCGGATGATACGCCCCAGCACGTAGTGCTCGAGGCCATCGAGGCCCTCGCTGAGAGCAAGTCCGTGTCGCTGGTGCTCAATCAGAGCATGAAGCAGCCGCACGCGGGCTATTACTACCGCTACGCCAGCACTCGATCGAATGAGAAAGATGACAGTGGCGCTTGAGCGACGCTGAGGGAACGCGTCACATGCAAACGCAAGCGAGAACCAGGCTGCCGACCAGCGGCCGCCTGGGGCTTGGAATTCTGCTGGTGCTGGTGTCACTCGCTGCGCGGGCACAGACCGGCCCAATCACGATCCAGAGCCTGTTTTTGAATCAATCTTCGAACTCGCACCATGGCAACTATCTTGAGGCCGATGCGGGTCTGCTCTATACCGACAACGTCACGCTTACCCCGGGCGGCTCTGGGGATACCCTCGCGCTGATCGGGCTCGTCGGCGATCTCGAGCGTTTAGACGCCCCGCGCTTTGATTACCACCTCGACTCGGACATCGCGCTAGTGAAGTACTTTAAGGGGCAATACGACACGCAGCCGTTCGGCTACCTCGACGCCTACGGCCTGTTCAAGATTGAGCCCGGACTCCTCTCCTGGATCGGCCGCGACACGTTTACGCAATTGGTCATCGATCCGAACCAACCGCCGACGCCCGATAACTTGGAAACGATCAATTACATCACGACCGGGCCACAGCTGACGCTGAAGCCCACGTTACGCACCACGATCACCGCGGATGCGACCTATTCGTATGTCGAGTCGAATTCGAAATCCCCGGCATACGTGAACATCAACAATTATCGTTTGGGCGGAGACCTTAAGATCGAGCGCGCTTTTTCCAATTCGTTGAGCGCCTACGTGAGCGGCAACTACTCCAACGTGCGCTTCAGCGACACGGTGGACAACACGGACTTCGCGTACGAGACCGGGGCCGCAGGGATCAATTTCGGCGACGCGCGCACCGTGTTAAGTATTTCCGGCGGCTACACGGTTGCACAGCTTAAGCCGACCAATAACGAGCCATTGCCCCTGCCACGGTTGCACTTAGATTTCCTGCCCATGATGTACTTGGCTGAACCGCCGGCGGCTGACAATCAAAATCCGAGTGGCACCAATTGGTCAGTGAGCTTATCGCGGCTGATCAGTCCGACCCAGCGCCTGGCGTTCAGCGCCATCAAGCAGATCACGGACGCCGCCAATCTGTTTCAGCTCAACCTCAGCCAGCCGGTCCCGGGTAACAACCAGACGCAGCTCGCCAACGGACAGCCCTTCACGTACCGCGCGTACACCGCCACGTGGACCTACGATACCGGCCGCACGAAAATAACGCTCAACGGTCTTGAATCGACGGCGCGCTATTCGCTCACGCCGCAGCTGAATCATGACACGGATGCGTTGAACGCACTCGTCGCCCGCCAGTTGAATCCCTCATTCAACCTGGAACTGGGCACACTGTACGAACACGACAACTACTCGGTTGGATTTTCGCAGAACACCCTGAACATAATCACGAGCTTGCGCTGGCAGCTGGGCCCCAAGATCAAGCTGCGTTTCTTTTACACGTATCTGAAGGTTTCACCGAACGGCTATACGGACAATCAGGTCGGCGTCATCGCCTCTTATGCACTGTCGACGGCCGCCCAGGCGACCGACACCTTCATGCACCCGACTTCATCGGCCTCGCAGCCCTTGCTGCAGTAAGCCGGCGCAATGCAGTTCGCCATGCTAGTCACTCCGGAATTCTGGTTTTGGCTCTGTCTCGCGTTAGGTCTGTACCCTTATGTGGGCTACCCCCTGTGCGTGGCGCTGCTGCGTCTTATTCGTCCGCGCCCGGTGCGGGCCGGCGCGGTCACTCCGCGCGTTACGGTCGTGATTTCCGCTTACAACGAAGCGGAGTACATCGCCGCCACGGTCCTTAATAAACTCAATCAGGATTACCCACCCGCACTCCTGGATGTCATGGTGGCCTCGGATGGCTCTACGGATGACACCGATGCCGTACTCGGCCGTCTCGCTCAGCAAGACCCGCGCCTCAGCTTTTTTCGCCAGCAGCCGCGCAGCGGAAAAACGGCGGCACTGAACTCTCTGATCGAGCGCGCCAAAGGCGAGATCATCGTGTTTGCGGACGCCAACTCGATGTACCGGCCCGATACGGTGCGCCGGCTGGTGACGTCGTTTGCCGATCCACAGGTCGGCTACGTCACCGGGAAAATGCTCTACGTCGATCCGCATGGTTCGCTGATCGGTGACGGTTGCGGCGCCTACATGCGTTACGAGAATCTGCTGCGCCGTTACGAGACCGACATCGGCTCGATCGTCGGCGTGGATGGCGGCGTGGACGCGGTGCGGCGCTCCCTGTACCGACCGATGCGTGCCGAGCAGCTGCCAGATCTCGTGCTGCCCCTGGCCGTCGTGGAGCAGCGCTATCGCGTGGTCTTTGCCTCCGATGCCGTGCAGGAGGAGCAGAGCCTCAGCGAGCAGTCGGCGGAGCTGCGGATGCGAGTGCGGGTCGCGCTGCGTGCGTTCTGGGCGCTGCGCGACCAGCGCGCACTATTGAATCCGCTGCGCTACCCGCTCTTTGGCTGGCAGCTGCTCTCGCACAAGCTGCTGCGCTACATGAGCTTTCTCCCCTTAAGTCTTGCGGCGCTTCTTAACTGGCTGCTGCTCGGGCGCGGCAGTGTATACCAGCTCCTCGCGGCTACCCAGTGCGTGGCGGCGGCGCTCGTACTGCTCGCCGTGTACGGCCCGCGTCGCCTGCGAAACCTTGGGGTAGCACACTACTGCTACTACTTTATGCTGCTGAATTTTGCGTCGGCCGTGGCGTTCGCGCGCTTTGTACGGGGAGAGAAGCAGGTACTCTGGCAGCCGCGCACGGGATAAAGCTGTCATGCCCCTGATGAGTGCGCTCTCGCGGCACCTGTTTCACCCGCTGTGGGACTTCAAGGACGGCAGTCGGCGTCTCAAGGTGCTGCGCGAGCTTCAGCGCTCGCAGTGGCTGGCACCGGAAGTGCTGCGCGCGCGTCAGGAAGAGCGTCTGCGAGCCCTAATGCGCTATGCGGGCGAACACTCCCCTTACTACCGAAGACTTTTCCGCGAGCACCGGTTCGCTGCCGCGCGGTTCGACCCACAGGCCTTCGCCGCGCTGCCGCTGCTGACGAAGGCGGTAATACGCAGCTCTACTGCGGAGATTCTCTCGCCTGAGTTCACCCCGCAGCAGCTCGGACAGCACAAGACCGGGGGCTCAACCGGGGTCGCGCTCACGACCTACTTTGACCGCGACTGGCTTGAAGTGCGCACGGCGGATGCGATGCGCTCGGATCAGTGGGCGGGCTGCTATCACGGTATGAAGGTGGCGGCGCTCTGGGGCAATCCGCCGGTAGCGAAGACGTTTAAGGAGCACCTGCGGCGACGGCTGATTGACCGTTTTGTTTACCTCGATACCATCGATCTCAACGAGAGCTCGATCGCCGCCTTCATCGGCGCCTGGCGGCGCGAGCATCCGGAAGTGCTGTTCGGCCACTCGCACTCACTCTACATGCTTGCCCGCGTCTTGCTGGAGCAGGGGATCGCGGACTTGCGGCCGCGCGGCATCGTTTCCACCTCGATGATGCTGCTGCGCAACGAGCGGCGCGTCATCGAGCAGGCCTTCGGCTGTCAGGTGACCGACCGCTACGGTTGTGAAGAGGTCGGGCTGATTGCCTGTGAGTGCGAGCAACACGCGGGGCTGCATCTGAATATCGAGCACCTCTACATCGAGTTTCTGCGACCGGATGGCAGCGCGGCGGCTTTTGGCGAGGAGGGCTTTATTGTCGTTACCGACCTGCTGAACCGCGGCATGCCCTTCATCCGCTACCGGCTCGAAGACGTCGGCGTGCCGAGCGCGCGTACGTGTGCTTGCGGTCGTGGCCTGCCGTTGATGGAACGCGTCATTGGGCGGGTGGCGGACTATCTGAAGCGCCGCGACGGCTCCCTGGTCGCTGGCGTGTCGCTGGTGGAGCGCACGCTCACGGCCATACCCGGGATCGAACAGTTGCAGATCGTGCAACCCGCAATCGATCGTCTCCTCATCAATGTGGTGCGTGCTGCCGATTTCACCGCCGCCACCGAAGCGGCGCTGCAGCAGGAGTTCCACACGGTGTTCGGTGCGCAGATCGCGATCGAGTTCGCGTACGTAGAACGCATTGCTCAGGAGAGCTCCGGCAAGTACCGTTTTTCGATCTGCGGGGTCTGAACATGACGGTGCCGACTCCGCATGATCTCGTCAGCGTTGTGATCGCGACTTATAACATGGGCCAGTACTTGCCTCAGGCGGTGCGGTCCGTACTCGCGCAAAGCTATGCAAACGTTGAAATTCAAATCGTCGACGATGGCTCGACCGACGATACCGCGCAAGTCGTAAGGCGTTGGGAAGCTGATGAGCGCGTGCACGTGCAGCGGCAGCCAAACGGCGGCCAGGCACAGGCGCGCAACCGGGGCGTAGCCTCATCGAGGGGGCGGTACGTAGCGTTTCTGGACGCAGACGATGAATGGCTGCCGCACAAGCTCAGCCGTCAGATGCCGCTGTTTGCCGCGCCACAAGTCGGGGTTGTGTTTTCAGATTATGAATGCATGGATGGTGAGGGACGAACGTTGACGAAGGAGCCGACCCTGATGTACCGCGGGCGGGTCAGCGCCGCTCTCCTCATCGATAACTTCATCAGCTTTCAGACGGCGGTGGTACGTCGTGAGTGTCTCGAGCGCCACGGCGCCTTCGATGAGAGCGTGCGGATGGGGGACGATTACGACCTGTGGTTGCGCCTTTCGGCGCATTACGAGTTCGATTTTGTTCCGGAATCCACGGTGCGCTACCGCATTTGGGCGGGACAGATGTCGAAGAACTATCGGCGGCGCTACGAATCCGGCATGCGCACCATGCAGAGGTTCCTAGAGCGTAATCCGGGCGTCGTCAGTGCGGCGCTGGTCCGCACGGCCTGGGCTCACACCTACACCGGGCTCGGCAACAATACGCTGTGGCAGGAGCACAGACGCGCGGCAGCGATGCAGAGTTATCTGCGCGCGCTTTCGTTTCGACCGGGCTACTGGCCGGCATGGCGCGCAATTCTGCGCAGTCTCATCACGTCGCGCGCACCGACGTGAGCGAACTCTACGGATATCTACGCAGCGCTGACCGGTGGGTAGTCGGTGCGGTTCACGTAGCCCTCGGAGCCGTAACCGGAGATCGCCTGTGCAGGGATGCCACCGACGCTGGTATGGGGCGCGACATCCTTGAGGACGACCGCGTTGGTACCGATGGCGACGTCGTCACCCACGTGAATGCGGCCGATGATCTTGGCCCCGGGCCCGATGAAGACGTTGTTGCCGATGACCGGGCATCCGATCCGCGGGCCCCGATTGACCTGTCCCAAGGTGACGTCGTGCGAAAGGTTGCAGTTGTCGCCGATCACCACGCCTGCGTTCACGAGGATGCCGCCGAAATGTCCGATGTAGAAGCCGCTACCGATACGGGCGTCACGCGAGATGTCGATGCCATAGCGGATGGAATAGTGGTGCAAGAGCAGGACAACGCCCTGTCGCGGTCCCAGGGAACCCCAGCGCTTCGTGCGAGTCCACGCGTACAGCCGCAGCAGCACGGTGTAGCGGAATCCCGGTACGGACACGAAGTAGAACAGGAAGGTTCTTGTATCGGTGCGGCCGGCGTGGCGCCAGAGGTCCGAGACGATAAGTCCGCGACATCTGCCCCAGGTCATACGGGCCGAACTCTCGGGTGAGTCAATGCGGATCCTTCATCTCATTCACAGTGAGGGCGTCTACGGAGCCGAACGCATTCTATTGTATCTTGCACGCGAGCAGCAGCGCCGTGGTCACGATCCGGTCATTGGCAGCATCGGACCACCCGAAGTTGGCCCGAAGGAGCTCGAAACGATCGCCAAATCATCGGGGTTGACGGTGGTGCCGATCCGCATCGCCTCCCGGCCAACCCCGCGAGTCATTCGTTCGTTGCTGCGGACGGTGCGGGACATCGCGCCCGACGTGCTGCATTCCCACGGCTACAAGGCTGACATCCTGTTGGGTTTCCTGCCACGGCGTGCGCGCGGGCCCATGCTCACGACGCTGCACGGCTGGACGGCGGGCGGAAAAGTCGACGCCTTGTGGCTTTATGAGCAAGTGGATCGGATTTCTTTGCGCATGATAGACGCGGTGGTAGTTGTAGCTGCGCCGATGCTGCAACTGGCGGCGCTGCGGCACATCGCGCCGCACCGTTTGCACCTGATCGAAAACGGTATCCCCCCGCGCACCGAGCGCCAAGAGGAGCTGGCGGCGCGCGGTGTCGCTGCGGTGCCGTCTGAGCTCACGGCCTTCATGGCGCGACAGCCCACAGTGGTGGCCATCGGGCGACTGTCGCGCGAGAAGGGAATGGACATCCTGCTGGAGGCCTTTGCTCAAGCGCGGTCGCAGCGTCCGTTTCAGCTGCTCATCGTCGGCGAAGGTCCCGAGCGCACAGCGCTGCAGCAACGCGCGCAGCAACTGAACCTCGCAGGGACGGTGCGCATCAGCGGCTATTTGGAGGGCGCCGATCGCTTGCTCGAGCACGCAGCGGGATTTGTCATGAGCTCACTCACCGAGGGCATGCCGCTGGTGCTGCTGGAAGCACTACAGTGGCAGGTGCCGATCCTCGCAACCCGCGTCGGCGCAATACCGCAGCTTCTGGACGGAGTCCCGCGGGGAGAACTCGCGGCGCCGGGTGATGCGAGGGCACTGGCGGCAGGCCTCGAGCGCATGCTCGGCGCGCGCGCAGGCGCACGCGCAGCGTCCGCACCGGAGACGACCACACGCTTCAGCAGTGCTTTGATGGCCGATAGGTATCTCGATCGCTATCACAGGATCCGTGAACGGCTGTCATGACTTGCGCCCCGCGTGTCGGCACACTGCGAGTTTCGCGGCCGCGTACCCTCGACGTGACATAATGAAAAAGGCATGAGACTTCGGCGACTCAATAAGGGCCCAAAGGCGCTGGCGACCATGGGTGCGCCCCTCCCCGAGAAGGGCAGCCATAACCTGGCATTCGTGCTTTTTTGCGTTTTCATCGTCAGCTATTTCCTACATATTGCCCAACGCGTGCCGTTACTGGGTAAGGTGCATATCGATCTCCTGCTAGCCGGCGCGACTGCACTCGCTCTCGCGCTCACGCCGCGCCTTGGGGGCCGTACGCAGGGCGAGCGACGCATGGATCCTGTGGCCCAGCGCCTGTGGATTCTGGTGGGGTACATTATCGTTACGCTGCCGTTCGTGGAGTGGCCGGGCAGCGCGGTCCACAACCTTGAGTCTTATGCTAAGTCGCTGTGTTTCTTTTTCTTCGTGCTCGCGACGGTCGATACGACGCGCAAACTCAAGGTGTTGTTGGCGGTATACGTAGCGACTCAGCTGTGGCGGGTTCTCGAGCCGATCGAGATGCACATCAGGTCCGGCTACTGGGGCTCGTACACTTCCCTCGGCAATTGGGAGTACATGGATCGTCTCGCCGGCTCCCCCTTCGACATCATTAATCCGAACGGACTCGCATTTGTCATCATCATGACGCTGCCGCTGCTGCACTTTCTGTGTAAGCCGGACGTCTTGTGGCGGCGCGTCCTGTGGGCGGTCCTCGCAGGCGCCATGTGCTACGCGCTGGTGCTGAGCGCCTCGCGCTCGGGCTTTCTCGCGTTCGTGTTCCTGTGCTTGTTTGTGGCGTGGCGCAGCAAGCACCGCGCGACACTGCTGACCGTCACGATCGCTGGCGGCATACTCGCTACCTTGCTGATGACCGGGCTGCAGCGCGAGCGCTACGTCTCGATCGTGTCGCACAAAGCACCCGGATCTGCCACAGCGGAAGCCCGCATTCAGGGAGTGATCGACGATTTCAAAGTGTCGTTGCGGCGGCCGTTCTTTGGCCACGGTCTAGGAACTTCGCGTGAAGCGAACGGCAACTTCCGCGGCGAGGATCTGCCGTCACACAACCTGTATACGGAGACGGCGGAGGAACTTGGATACGTGGGTCTGGCGTTGGTGCTAAGCCTTATCTGGAGTTTTCTGCGTGCTTGTTGGACCGCCCAACAAGCAGCCAGTGCGATCACCGCAACCGATGAGCGACTAAAGTTTCTGCACCAGGTCGCCAGTGCGCTGGTCGTTGTGGTGGCGGTCGACCTGTTCTTCAGTTTCGCGGCATTCGGCCTCTCAGAGCCCTATTGGTACTTTGTCGGCGGCCTGGCTGTGGTGGCGGCGCGACTGGCCACGGCGCTTGCCCCGGCCGCGGCCGCAGACAGCGCGTCGGCGCGCGGCAGGTCTTCGCTGCGTGCCGCGCGCAGACTGCGGCCCAGCCTCCTACGCAGTCGCAGGAGCCACAGCGCGCGTGTACGGCGCGGTGCGCCGCAGGATACGGTGTAGACCATGTGTGGCATCTGCGGGTTTGTCTCTTTCGCGGGCTGGTCGACCGCAATGCTGCAGTCAATGAACGACGCCATCGTGCGGCGTGGACCCGACGGGGAGGGCTTGCTGCATACCGGCAATGTGGGCCTCGCCATGCGCCGACTTGCCATCATCGACGTCGCCGGCGGTGCGCAGCCGGTCTATAACGAAGACCGCTCCGTCGCCGTCATATTCAACGGCGAGATCTACAACTTCAAGGCGCTGCGCGCGACCTTGATAGCCCGGGGTCACCAGTTCCGCACCAATTCCGACACTGAGGTGATTGTTCACCTTTACGAAGAACACGGGGCGGACCTGGTGCGCGAACTCGAGGGCATGTTCGCATTCGCGGTCTGGGACTCGAACCGCCAAACGGTGCTGCTGGCTCGTGACCGGCTGGGAATCAAGCCGCTCTTCATGGCAAGGCTCGCGGGCGGTGTGCTGTTCGGCTCCGAGATGAAATCACTGCTGCGCACCGGTCTCATCGGGTCTGATCTGGACTGGCAGGCGCTCGATCAGTTCCTGACCTATTCGTTCGTGCCGGCGCCGCGCACCATCTATCGTGATATCAGCAAAGTCTTGCCCGGTACGACAGTCACCATTGGACCAAGAGGCGAGATCACGACGCGATCTTACTGGCAGGTGCCCGATGTGGCAGCAGTTTCGCGCCCGGACAGTGAGTGGATCACTCGGACTGAAGATCAACTACAGCGGGCTGTGCAGGCTCACCTGGTGAGCGATGTCCCGGTCGGCGCATTTCTTTCCGGCGGCATCGACAGTGGTCTCATGGTGGCCATGATGGCGGCGGCGAGTGAGCGGCCGGTGGAAACCTTCACGGTGGGCTTTGCCGAGTCCGGCGCGGCGTTCATCGACGAGCGTGCATACGCGCGCATGATTGCCCAGCGCTACCGACTCAATCATCATGAGATCGATGTCGAGCCACACGTCGGCGATATCATCGAGGACATCGTCGCCGCATTCGATGAGCCGTTCGCCGACGATTCGGTTATTCCCAGTTACTACGTCAGTCAACAAGCGGCTCGCTTCGTCAAGGTCGCGCTCACAGGACTCGGGGGCGATGAGTTGTATGCAGGGTACCGACGTCATCTGGGTGTGCAGGTCGGCGACCGCTACGGCCACGTGCCGCGCTGGTTGCGCGAGCGGCTCGTCGATCCACTGATCCGTCGGCTGCCCGAACCCAAGAGCTCGAGCGATCTGGTGGATCATGTGAAGAGATTCTCGCGCGCGTCCTCGTTGTCCGCCGCGGGGCGTTATCAGGATTCGATGGCGTCGCTGCCTGAGGGCGAACGTGCGCGACTTTACCGGCCAGAAGCGCGGGCTCATATCGATCTTGCGGCGACGACCGGTGTGCTCAGTGCGACCTATACCTCCTTCAGGCACGGCACGAGCGTGGATCGGGCCCTGAAGACGGATCTGCGCTGCTATCTGCCGGATGACATTCTGACACTCACGGATCGGCTGAGTATGTGGCACTCGCTGGAGCTACGGGTGCCGTACCTTGACCATCACCTGGTCGAAGACGCCATGACCATTCCTGC
Source organism: uncultured Pseudomonadota bacterium (assembly GCA_963850955.1). Taxonomy (GTDB): domain Bacteria; phylum Pseudomonadota; class Gammaproteobacteria; order Steroidobacterales; family Steroidobacteraceae; genus 13-2-20CM-66-19. The sequence goes on along the minus strand of CAWKMW010000002.1, from coordinate 465,817 downwards.
GAGCCTCAAGATTCGCGGTTTTCGACAGAAACACATATTGAAGGAGGTGGCCGCCAAGTGGCTGCCGGAGCCGGTCATTCGGCATCGCAAGCAGGGGTTTGAGGCCCCCATGGGCCGTTGGTTGCGTGGTCCGCTTAAGTCTCTGCTGCAAGACGCGCTGTCGGCCGAGGCTATTGCGCGCTCGGGAGTGTTCAGCATGGCCGAAATAGAACGGCTGAAGCAGGAACATCTATCGGGTGCTCGCAAACACAGCAAAGTGTTGTTCTCGTTGCTCATGTTCCATCTTTGGCAGGCCGCGAGTCATCGCACGCAGTGCGATTCTACCGCGGCGTCGCGGAAGGCCACTTTCGCCGCATGAGGAATGTTCTGGCGCTGACGTGGATTGAGCATCGACGTACCACCGGGTTATCTAACGCTCTGAATATCGAGTTGGCTTCGCTCACGACCCGACTTCCGGGCGCGTTGCGTTACCTGATACTCAGCGTGCGTACGGTCGCACTGCTGTTGCGACGACGGCCCGCGATTCTGCTAGTGCAGAACCCGTCGCTGGTTCTAAGCTCTCTCACCGTCCTGATGCGGCCGCTGTTCGGCTACCGCTTGATCGTCGACGCCCACAACGAAGCAATCACCCCGTTCATCAACCAGCAGCGCTGGGTGCTGCGCCTGTCCCGCTGGGTCATTCGCAACGCGGATCTCACGATCGTCAGCAATCGTCAGTTGGCGCAGCTCGTCGAGACCCAAAGCGGCCGGCCTTTTACGCTGCCGGATCCTCCCGCGGTGCCGCCGCAGTCCGCGGTGCGCAGCTTGGCGGGTCCCCACAATGTCGTCCTCATCGCCACTTTTGCGCCCGATGAGCCAGTGGGCGAGGTATTTGCCGCCGTGTCGGGCATGGACATCGAACTTTATGTCACCGGAAACCACCGCAAGCTTCGGCCGTCACTGCTGGCTGAGGTGCCTTCGAACGTCCACTTTTGCGGTTTTCTTGCCGAGGATGAATATTGGGGCCTGTTGCAGAGCGCTGACGCGGTGGTGGACCTGACGCTGATGGACAACTGCCTCGTATGCGGCGCGTACGAAGCGTTGGCGCTGGGCAAGCCCATGCTGCTTTCCAATAATCGCGCGACGGTTGAGCTGTTCGGCAACAGTGCGCTGTTCACCGACAACACGCCAAACGACATCCGGCGGGCACTCGAGCAACTGAAGATCGAGAGTAAGGGCCTGCAGAGCTTGGTCGCGCTGAAGCGACGCGAGTTCGTGGACGCCTGGGCGCTCAAAGCGCAGAGCCTTGCTGAATTGCTCAAGCTGTGGCTGACACAGGCCGGGTCTGAGAGATCCCCGTAGACACCACCAGGCTGACTGGCTGTTAAGCAGGTCCGCCGGGCGCCTCGCCCCGACGCCCACGGGCCTTGGTTCGCGGCGGCCTTTCCAAATCTTGTAATGGCGCAGCGAACGGCGTCTTCTTGTGTCGGCCATGAGTATGTGGGAATCTTCGCCGACGCGATGGCCGCAGAATCGGCGGCGAAAAACCAGCACTGGTGGCCTGCGGCCACGGGGGCCAATGGACAGCAAGGACGGGTCACTCGAAGCGCGTCTGCAGCGCGAGGCGCAGTTTCACGACACGAAGTACGCCGGTGGCGATTTGTATCCGCGCCATTACGCGGCGTGGCCCACGCAATATGTATACACGCAGATGCGCGACTCGCTGGGTGATTTGCATGGTAAGCGAGTTTTGGAATACGGCTGCGGCGAAGGGTGGATCACGAGAGATCTTGCTCGTCTCGGGGGCGAGGTCTGCGCGTTCGATATCTCCCCGCAGGCGGCGGCGAACACGAAGCGCCTGCTGAGCGATACGAACCTTCTGGATCGCTGTTCGGTCGGTGTGATGCCCGCCGAGAACCTCACCTATGATGCGGAATCTTTCGATCTCGCGGTGGGTTTTGCGATCATTCATCATCTTGATCTTGGGAAAGCACTGACTGAGTTGCACCGCGTGCTCAAACCCGGTGGCTCGGCCTATTTTGCCGAGCCGCTCGCCACCAATCCGCTCATTCAGCTGTACCGGCGGTTGACCCCACAATTTAGGACGCCGGACGAGCAACCCCTAACGCTACGTGAGCTGCCCTCGCTGCTGTCGTCTTTCCGCTCCTTCGAACATCGGGAGTTTTACCTCACCGCGCTCGGAGCCATCGCGCTCACGTACTTACCCGGCGGGGCCAAGCTCTTTCCGCTCGTCAGTGCGCCGTTGCATCGCCTGGATGCAGCTGTGCTGCGCCTGGTGCCCGGACTTGGCAGCTGGGCGTGGTACACCATCTTGAAGATAACCAAATAGGGTCCCCTCGCAACAGATCTGGCGACGTGGCGAGCGCCCATCGGTCGGCGGGGTGCTCTCGGGTTTGGGCGGTTACTTCACGGAGACCGCGGGGGGAGCGTCCGGAACCTCAATCGAGCCACCCGCCGCCACGGCAAGTCCGCTAGCACTGGGTGTGCCGGATGCGTCAACCACAAACAGGTACGCCGTCTGGCCTTGGGTGAATTGTCCGAGGTTGACCGTAGCGGTGATGGAGCCGTCACTCCAGGCGCTGGGGATTTGATTTTCTATGATAGCGGCCTGGCTCAGCGTTGGCTTGTCCGCGAGCACAACGCGCGCCAGCGTGGTATCCAGGTAGACGTCGTCAAAATAGCGCCAGTTGCTCGGGTAGCCCTGCTGGCGAGCGTACCCGCCAATGGCGACCGTCCGTTTCATGCCCGGAAAGTTGTCGGTCGGGCCGACGTAATGTATTTGCTGGCGGCCGTTCTCCCACAAGCTCACATAACCGTCGCGCTGACTGGTGACCTTGATGGCCATTTCAACTTTGGACCACTTACCGGCCATGGGATTCACCGCGGTGTCCCACCAGGCGCTGTGTCCATTGACGTCGGGATTACTCAATACCGGGCCATTAATGGCCCACTGCAGGCTCTTGTCCGTGTTGCTGGCGGGATGGGGTGGCCCGAACATGGTGTACCAGTACGGGAGCTGGTACGGCCCGCAGCAGACCGAATACACAAACGTCTTGAAGTTGTTGTCGTTGGGGACATCCACGGTGCCGGGTTTGTCGCCGCCAAACACCCAAGCATCGTCGGCCCGCTGATACCAGCTGACATAGATGTAGGACTCGGATGCCGGCAGGGTGATGTTCTTGTAGAACACGACGTCGTACCCTGAGTAGGCCCCGGTTTTTCCCGCGTGCGCGCCCGCGATGTAGGATGTGTCGTGGGTGTGCGGCAGGTTTATGCCGCGCATCGGCGCGTAGTATTTGGTGTTATAACCCGGAAGCTGGTCGGGCCATGCACCGTCCCATTTGGCGGACATCGAGTTGCCTGAGGCGTTGTCCCAGACGACTGGTGCGGCGTTCGCCTTGGAGCCGAAACCGCTGCCGCTGATGGTGATGCTGTTGTTGTGATCGAGCGCACCGCTGACCTGCTGAACGAGGGGTGCACTGAGCACCGGTGGGACACTCGCGATAAATGCAATCACTGCCACGATCTTCAAGGCGGTCCGGTGCGCAAAGTTGCGCTCATGCGCTGGCAGTTCGCTGTGCATTACTGAGGTTCCTCTGCTCGGAAGCGGAAAGGGTAGGCGCCGTCCGAGTCTGACAGACCCGCATGGGCGAAGGATCACAGGGGACATACAAGATCCGTGCCGGTCCCGAACAGGCAAGGCTGAGTCTCTAACTCACTGTCTTTAAAAGCATTCCTATCCAGCTTCTCGATCCATTTGGCCGCCGCTACTACAGCGCGTCGGCGCTCGCAGACGGTTGGTCACGAGGCAGAGGCCGAAAAAGGGCGATGTCATTGTAATTGCTACGAAAACTGCAGTCGCAACGTCCCGACAGGAGTGGCTGCGAAGGGCACCGCTCAAGACTCGACACGCGCGTGGCGGGTTTTTGCCATGCTTTCCGAGATTCCTCACGCCGAACGCAGCAGATCCAGCGCTGAGTTTGGCGAAGGCCGCGCGGCGAACTCACGGACGGGTCGCGCCTGGTACACCCGTTGCAGCGTCTGCGCCTTCTGGCGGCATGCGAGTCCCATAGTACTGCAGCAACTGTGGCAAAAGAGCCCTTGTCATGCGTCGATAACCGGCTGAGTTTGGGTGCAAGCCATCATCGCTGAAGGTCTCGGCGAATTCGCCACGCTCATTGACGACCGCCGAGTACAGATCCAAATAACTGGCGCCCTGAGCTGCGGCCAGGGTTCGAAGTCCGGAGTTGATTAGCTCGATCTGCTCGCGGGGCCGAATGCGGGCCGAGGCCCCGCGGGCGGGAAGCAAGCTGCAGAGGATCACCGCGGCGTTTTGTTTACGCGCCGACTGCACCATCTCCTCAATGCTGCGCAAAATGCTCTCGACCGAGCGCCTCTGGGCCAAATCATTCGTGCCGATCAGTATTACGACCAGCTTTGGATTCAGCGGTAACACATCCCGCCTAAATCGACTCGATGCCTTGGTCGCAAAATCGCCGACGACTCCCCGATCTAAGACCGTAAGTACTCCGAACGAAGTTGCGAGCGGCCAATTGGCGATCTGGCTGTCGCCAAAGAGGACGATGGGTGCGCCATCAAGGTGCTCCTTCGCCAGCGTCTCTTCCCATTGTGGGTTTTCGAGCGCATGCAACCGCGCGTGAAAGTCGAGCATTTTCCATATTGCAATGCCCAAGCAAGCGACCAGGCTCGCGATCAACGCGGCTCGTAACACAAGTGAAACACGGATTCGCGCCATACGGCAAAGACTCAGGCGTTGCTAGTGGCTGCAGGTATAATCATGAACCCGTTGACCGATTCCAGAGTACTCAGCGAGAGCTGAGTCGTGTCGAAGCAAATCCGAGGGAAAATCTAACCGCGGCGCTTGCCCTTTCCAAAGTCGACGGCGCGCCCTTTTTCAGCAGCCATAGAAGCTCACGCGTGCGGCTGGCGACGCCTGGTGGGGGATGCAGTTTCGATTTTCTTCGAATTACGAGTACCGGATCGAGTCCGCTGTCTCGCAGGATAGCTGCGTAGTCAGCTTCCGAGAGTCGATTAAGATCCGGGTAATTGAATACATATTCGATTACACGGCGTGATATTTCAGGGCCCCATCGTGGTCTGATTCTCTCGTATATCTGCTCGGGCGTGGACGTCAGGTGCTCCCACGGCTCGAGCACGCCGTCGAAGATCCCGATGGGCCCTTTGTCCGTGGGAATGCTTAGGTGGTGCCCAACATCGGCGCTCCAGATCGGGCCGAAGACGGTGAACAGCAGTCCTCCCGGGGTGAGGCTTTGGCGAACTCTGTCCAACGTCGCGCGCAGATTCGCGATGTGTTCAAAAGCGTTAATCGAGTAAGCCACGGAGAAGCGGGACCCGGTATCGATGGTCGCGGCGTCTTGAGCAAGGGCGGAAAAGTTTGGGCATTCTTGCTGTCTTGCATCCCGATTGAATGCATCGACCGCTTCTCGGTCCAGGTTAAAGCAAACCCATGTTTTCGGTGCCAGCAGCCGAATCTGTGAGATCGGTGAGCATCCTCCAATTTCCAACACGTCCTTACCCGCAAGTCCCACCGTGCGGTTGGCCCATGTCAGATACTTCTTGTGAGGAGTCGCGGAATGGTCGGTCATGCTCACTCTGAGGGGTGATTTCCGGTTCGTTTGCTCGTGCTCAGTAAACCACAGCGGACAGGCGAGCCGTTTGATTGTCCGCGAGACTCTGGAGGTCTTCAAGCCGCGGGTAGCGGCGCTGCAGCGGCTATCGTTCTCTTGCTGCTCCGTGTGTGGCGATCAATCCGCGTTCCTTCGGCCGCCCGCAGGGAGGTGCCTGCGGGTGAGCGGTGCAGTAGATTGGAGTTTACCCGTCTAGGGCCTGTTAACACTAAGTGATATGCTGTGGGTATGGAAATCACACCCGAACAGTACGCACGGATCGAGCCGCACTTGCCGATTCATCGTGGCAACGTCTCGCATGAGAACCTCAACGTGATTAACGCGATCCTGTTTGTCGCGGAGAACGGCTGCAAGTGGCGCGCGCTGCCGAAGCGCTTCGGTAACTGGCATACGATCTACACGCGCATGAATCGCTGGGCAAAAGCGGGGGTTCTGGATCGGCTTTTTGCCGAGCTGCAGCGCGAACAGCTCATCCGCATCAAGATCGAAGCGGTGAGTCTGGACAGTACGATCGTGAAGGTTCATCCGGATGGTACCGGTGCTCTAAAAAAAACGGCCCTCAAGCGATCGGCAAATCCCGTGGCGGCTGGAGCACAAAAGTTCATATGGTTGCCGCGAGTGCTCGATGCGCCATAGGGTTTTCACTCTCCCCAGGACAAGCCGGAGATGCTCCCGAGGGGCGCGCGTTACTGCGCTCTATTCCCGAACTGCCCATGGCCTGCCACCTGCTGATGGACTGCGCGTATGAAGGCGATGAAACCCGACAACTTGCTTTCGACCTGGGCTTCATTCCCGTCGTGCCACCGCATCCGAACCGGGTCGAGCCCTGGAGGCTCAAGAAAGCTCTATATAAACGTCGCAACGAGATCGAGCGCTTATTCCGACGGCTCAAAGGCTTTCGCCGCATCTTCAGTCGCTTCGACAAACTCGACCTGGTGTTCATCGCCTTCATTTATTTTGCGCTCATCGTGGAAGCACTACGTCAGTAGTGTTAACAGGCCCTAGTTGACCCTAAGGGCGGCGCGCTGCGTCAGTTTCGTGATGTTCGCGGGAGGGACTCGTTGCTGCCGCAAGGTAAGGCTCTAGAGTCGCCGCGAGGTGAGCCGCATAGCCACCTGTCAGATGGTTGTCGTCTCGATAGATGACCAGGCCTGCATCGCTGGCCGCACACAACTGCCTATCGCACAGTGCGTCAGTGAGATCAGCGAAGCTCACACCCGAAAGTCCCGCTGCAGCGCGCTGCTCCGCTTCAAAGAATTGCGGACGCAGCGCTTGGGTCCGCATGAAGGCGCATTGACCGCCCGGATACCAGCTGTGGCGGGCGGAACGAGCAAGACAGGTGGGTATGTTGAAGGGAGGCGTGGGCGTGTCCCGGATCACGAGGACGTGTACGCCCGCCGCGGTAAGCTGAGTCAAGGTGCGCCGCATTGCGGCTTCCCACTCTGCGACAGAGCCATCGTCCAGGTACCGAGTGGTGCTGGCCAAGACCACGAGCGTTGGGTGCAGAGTCCGGATGTCGCGAATTGCGGTCGCACGCCAAATGTCGCATTCGGGACTGCGCCAGGGGGCGCCCAGGTCCGGGGCCGGGCACGCTGATTTCAGCAGGGTGATCAGCCGCCAGTGTCGCTCGGCAGCGAGGCGCTCGAGGGCGTCGAACCATTGGATGGCGTGCGAGTCACCGAACAGCACGATGCTTATCGCAGCGTCGCGGGCACCGAATTCGCACTTTTTTTCGTCCGCTGAACCCATCAGCCCGACGCAACCCTCGCGTGACAGGCTTGCGATATCACGCGTCGCGGCGGTAATCGAGGCAATCTTCGGATCGCTCGCGAGCCGTGAAGCCACGTGCAGCGCGAGGAAAGCCGCGCCGATGGAGCCCAGTGCGAGGAGCGCGCCCAGAGCCAGCGTGGCGCCGCGGCGCGCCAGGAGAAAAGGCTGGAAGCGAATCGGATTTTCCACGTAGACGTGCGTTAGCGCCGCCGCCGCGAATGCCAGCAATGCCGCCACTACCTTGCCGGAAACCGAAAGGTTGGGCAGCAGCGCTAAGGCCAGCACTAAGAACGGCCAGTGCCACAGGTACCACGAATAGGAAAGTTCGCCGACATATTGAAATGGCCGGGTGTCCAGAAGTCGTGCAAAACCCTGCCCGGGCAGTTCGCGTCCTGCGATGAGTGCGATCGTGGCACCGGTCACCGGAATCGCGGCGATCCATCCAGGAAAGGCCACCGCGGGCGTCAGCAGCATGCTCGAGAGCGCTATGGCAATGATGCCGCACCAACCGGCGATGCGCCAAATGTTGGGCGCCACACGCAGTTGTCCGCGCCGCAAGAGGCTCGCAAGGCCGCCGATCCCAAATTCCCAAGCGCGCGTGTACAAGGCGTAGAAGGCGAGCGTGCGGCTGTGTGCCGTGAGCCACACGCATAAGAGCAGTGATAGGGCTGTGAGCAGCACAAAGACTGCGGCGAGCGCGGCGCGTGATTTTGCACGCCGCCACAGCACCATCATCAGCAGCGGCCAGAACAGATAAAACTGCTCCTCCACCGCGAGTGACCACATGTGCAGCAGCGGATTCGTCCTCACATCAGCGGCGAAATAGTCGCGCGCCTGCTGCGCGAAGAAAACGTTTCCGAGGTACACCGCCGTCGCACGCGCGGCGCGTGCTGCGAAATCCAGTTCCTGCGGGGCGAGCACGAAGGCGCCGACGATGAGCGTCGCCAGCAGCATCAGCGCGCTGGCCGGAAGCAGACGACGGATGCGACGCGCGTAAAAGTTCAGCAAACCGATCGTGGACGTCGTCTCAAGCTCCTGCAGTAGCAGGCCAGTGATGAGATAACCGGAGAGGACGAAAAAGACGTCGACTCCAATGAAGCCCCCCGAAAAGCCCGGGATGCCACAGTGAAATGCGACCACCACGAAGACTGCGATAGCGCGAAGACCCTCGATGTCAGGTCGAAAGGTTTTGGCCGCGATGTTGGGCGCCAATTCGGTCGATTCCTCTTTCTACCAAGCGGCAGTGACGGCGCAGCACGTCGCGCGCATCGAGCGCACGCCCCAGAGTCTGCCGCGAAGAATAGCGCCCAGTTGTAGTCACCGCAGTGTGCGGAGTCCCGCCCAAGGTCGCCCTATCACCCGTAATCGATACAACAGTACGCTCTATAAGTAAATGATTTAACTCATTATCAATGCGACCATGCAATTACCGGCGGAGCGCCGGGCTGCTCGAAGAGATGGCTATACTGGCTGAGCGCGCTGACGGAATCCACGGATGAGTCGGGACATCAACATTCTCTTTCTGATCGATTTTTTTCACCGCACCGGCGGTACAGAAAAACATCTGGTGCAATTGATCACCGGACTGCCTACAGACCGTTTTCGCTGCACCGTCGTTGCCTTTGACATGGGTGTCAATCCGTTGCTGGACGAACTGCGAGCGCGCCATGTTCCGGTCATTCACCTGCCGGTGGCACGAGAGTATGTGCCCAACGCTGCGCTCCAGGCCTGGCGCCTGTCGAGACTCATACGCAGCCACAAATACGACATCGTGCAGACCTTCCACCAGAAGGCGGATACTTTCGGGGCGCTCATCGCGTGGCTGTCTGGAGCGAGGCTGCTCGTGTCCAGCAAGCGTGACACCGGAGATCTGCGGAAACCATTGCACATTTTTCTCAACCGCCGCTTAAAGGTTATCTTCCGCTCCTTCATCGTCGTTGCAGAGGCCGTGCGCCGGGCAGTCGTGGCGCGCGATCGGCTACCAGAATCACGCGTAAAGACCATCTACAATGGAGTGGACCTGACGCACTTTCGCGTTCCGACCGCTCAGCAAAGACTTGCGGCACGCGAGCGCTTCAGCTTTCGCACCGAGGATTTTGTGGTGGGCATGGTGGCGGGTTTCCGGCCCGAAAAGAGCCATGACGTGTTCTTTGCAGCACTGGCGCAAGCGCTACCGGCGATCCCCTCGCTGCGGGTGCTGGCCGTAGGGGGCGGCGAGCTTCTCAGGCATTTCCAGGAGCAGATCTCGCGCAGTGAGCTGGCACGGCGTGTGGTGTTCACCGGCGAGCTCGCTGACGTGCTGCCCTGCCTTTGGAGCATGGACGTCGCGTGCCTGACACCGACCAGCAACGAAGGCTTTTCCAATGCGGTGATTGAACAGATGGCCGCAGGGCTGCCGTTGATCGTCACTGATGTGGGTGGTAACGCGGAAGCAGTCATTGACGGTGTCAGCGGCTACGTCGTTCCCGCGGCTGATGCGCGCGCAATTTCTGCGGCGCTGATCAAGATGTATGAGGATCGCGAGCGCCACCGCGCCATGGGGCTTGCCTCACGCCAGCGTGCTGAGGAACGATTTTCCGCAGCCAGGATGTGCGCGGAACACGCGCGACTCTATCTCTCGCTGTGCTCGGCGGCGCAGCTTGTGAACGGTGAGCAGCCGGACCGTGAGTACTGAGGCGCCGGGCTCCCGGGGTTCAGGCGCGCGCGAAACCTCGGGTTTTGTTTTCAGCGTGACGTCCGCGGAGGGATTCGAGCAGGAAATACTGCGCCTGCGAAATGCCAACCGGGACAAATCCGAGACGCCGCGGTACATCGATTGGCGTTACCGGCGCCTGGCAGGCACGCCGCAGCCGCAGGTGTTCTGGTTGCAAGCGGCCAATGGCGAACGTATCGGTATGGCGTCGGTCGTGTTTCGACCGTACTGGATCGACGGCGCGCGCGTACAGGCAGCTGTCGTCGGCGACATCTCACTTGATGCCCGCTGGCGCGGCCAAGGCCTGGGAAGGCTGCTGTTGCAGCGCATGACTGCGTATCTGGATAAGCATTTTCCTCAGCACCCGGGCTTTGTAATTCCTACCGAAGCCGCGCGTCACGCGCTCGCCAAGGCCGGTTGGACAACCCCAGGCGCGCTCGTACCGCACGTCTACGTGGTGGATGTTACTCGCTATGTGCAGGCGCTGGTTCGCAGCGCGTGGCTGGCCGGCGTGCTCGCGCGTCCCATGCGCTGGCTCGCGCGCGCCCTCGCGCGCTTGCGCGTGCCGCGTGACGCTGAACTAAGCCTGGCAGATGAGCCCACGGAGGCGCTGCAAGACTTCGTCCGCCGCATCGTCTCTGCTGCGGGCGCCAGTCACGACCTCGGCGCCGAGACGCTGCGGTGGCGCTATCAGCAGCATCCCAACACGCGTTTCGTTTTCGCGCGCTATACGCGCGGCAACGAACTGCGAGGCTTTCTGGTATTTGAGGAGACCTCGCTCGAAGGCGCCTGTCACATCTACGATTTAGTCACGCGTACTCCGGCGGATACGCGCACGCTGTTAGCGCTTCTGCTACTTCGCGCTCTCGGTACTCCTGGGATCGTCACCGTGCGCATGCTGACTGACGACCGTCACCCCTGCCGGAGGGCGTTGCGTGCGCTTGGCTTTAGCGCTCGCCGTGCAGACGCGGTCTATCAGGTGCATTCACACGACGGCAGCGCCGAGCATTGCACCTGGCACGTCACGCAGGGGGATAAGGACACGTGATGGCGCCGCGCTCATCAGCGAGGAGAGGGCGATGAGTGCGCTGCTCGTACGCCGCTGGACGGGTGAGGAATGGCTCGCGAATCAGGCATCTTGGGCCGCGCTTCAGGCGCGTTCGAGCGCGGATCGGTTGTTCCTGTCATGGGAGTGGCTCACGCTCTGGTGGCGTCACTACGGCACCACACTCGGACGCACCCCCGACATCCTGGCGTTCTACCGCGAGGGTGAGCTGGTGGGTCTCGCTCCCATGTATCACCGCCACGTTATGCGCGGGGGGCTCGTGTTGGCGCATTCGGTACAGGTCATTGGCCTATCGTGGCGCGATCCGGAGCCGCTGATTTCCGAGTACTTGGATGTCATTGCCGCGGGCGAGGATTTGGATGCGGTGCGAAACACGTGCGCGCAGGTACTGCTGGAAGAGCCGTCGTGGAGCGAACTCGTTATTGGCTTTACGGCCGCCGCCGATTGTTGGCGTGATGCGTTCGCCGCCCAAGCGACGACCAAGGAGCGCTATGTGCGCAAACTGGATCGTTGCATCAGCTATCACGCGGATCTTAGCGATGGGTTTGGTCCGTACCTGCGTACGCTTGGGCAGTCGACAAGACGCAGCCTCTGGAACTTGCGTCGCCGCCTCGACTCGCTCGGCGAGGTGCGTCTTGAGCTGTTGCGCGAGAGTGAGATCGAGGAGGGGTTCGGTGATCTAAACAGACTCCACGCGCTGCGCTGGAATAAGCCCGCTTTCACTGGCAAACGACTCTCATTTCACACCAGCCTGGCGCGCCTGCTGGTTGCGCAGGGCGAGTTGGCGTTCTCGCGCCTGCGCGTTAACGGTGAAGTCGTCTCAGTGCTCTACGATATCCGTAGGGGCGAGCGACAATACAATCTAAAAATGGGCTTCGACCCGGCAATCAGTGTCGGGGTGTCGCTCGGGTTGATTCACCTGGGTTACGCCATGGAGGCAGCTGCTGCCGAGAAGATCAGCATCTACGACTTCCTCGCAGGGCCTGGTCGCACCAGCGACTACAAGCGCCACTTGAGCCAGATACAGCGCGAACTGAGCTGCGTTCAGATCCTGAGGGGCCGTCTGCTGCCCTCGCTCTACCGCTGGCGCGATCGGGCACGCTAAGACAGCAAGGAGGCAAATGCTCCGCGCAGCCAGCGCAGCTGCCGTGAGCGGGCGAAAGCCTGCAAAAAAAGCAGCGCAGATGCGAAGCGCTGCCGGGATCGCCGATGCGCATAAGCGATGTTGGCCAGATTTTCCGTGATCAGCCGTTCGACCTGAGCGCGCGCGCCGGGATCCTTCCAACGCGCTTTCTCTCGCCGCAGAACAGTGATGCGGCAACGCGCATTTCGGATTACCGGACCGTGGCTCAGGCTGCTCGGAATGACACGATAGGAATGCCCCGCCTCGGTCGAGTACAAAGCGCCGCTGTGGTGCGCGGCGCGAAACCAAAGGTCGCGGTCTTCCGAGCAGATCAGGCTCTCGTCAAAGCCCCCGATCGCATCCAGGAGCTTGGCGCGCAGCACGACTCCGGAGGTGCCGATGAAATTCTCGTAAAGCAGCCCACGAGCAAGTTCGGCCTGAGGTATGAGTCGCCAGGGGGGATGCAATTCGACCATCGCGAGGGACTGGAACACCGGGTATGCAGCGAGGGTGGAGGCTTCGATGATTTGCCCGGCCGACGTGATGCGTTGGAAGTCCCCGAATGCGAGACCCACTCGCGGGTGCTGATCGAGCGCCGCGATTGCCGCCGAAAGCTTGTGCGGCTTCAGCAGATCATCGGCGTCGAGGAGCGCGATGTACGCAGCGCGCGCTCGGGCGATGCCAGTGTTCCGCGGGCGCGACGGGCCGCCGCTGGGCGCAGAGCGCACTAGTGTGACGCGCGGATCCTCGATGGCCGCGACCACCGCGGCCGAGCTATCGCGCGAGCCATCGTCGACAACGATCACCTCGAGCTCGCGCAGATCGGAGGCAAGGACAGACTCAATGGCCGACTTTACGTACTTCTCGGCATTGTAAAGTGGCATCACCACGCTGACGCGCACCTCAGCCGCCACGGACGAGTCCTTCAGTCAATGCCGCATCCAGTGACCCTGCGCTCTTAGCCACGACGTCGCGCCTCATGGACGTTCAGGCTGCGGGCGCCGGGTCAGGAGTGCCCGCAAAGATGCGCGCCAGACGTCGCACGATGGCGTCGTGATCGTACAGGCTCGCGGCGCGCGCGTGCGCCGCGAGCCCCAGGCGCTGAGCGCTGCCTGCATCCTGCAGTAGTCGTACGCAGGCGCTGGCTAAGGCATCCGGAGCGTCACGCAAGATGATTTCCCTTCCGTCCTCGAACTCCAGGCCCTCAGCGCCCAGGCGCGTCGACACGATCGCTTTAGCGTACGCCGCGGCCTCGATGATCTTCACGCGCGTTCCGGAGCCGTGATAGATAGGGCAACAGACGACGCGCGCCGTTCGGTACCAGGGTGCGAGCTCGTCGACAAAGCCGGCAAAGCTGACACTCGGATCTGTTGCCGGGTAAGAGTGTGTAGCTTCGGCACCGCTGCCGATGATTATCAGACGCGCGTCCGCGACCTTGGCGCGCACCTCGGGCCAAACGCTCTGTACCAACACGTCGACCGCCTGCGCATTGGGCCGGTTTGCCATACTGCCGATAAATAAGACCGTGGGCTGCGAGACATCCTCCGTATCCAGAGGGGGGAATCTCGCGCTGTTGGGCACAGTCTGGACGCGCGCGCTGTCCACGAAGCGCGACAGGTAGCGACGATCGAGCTCCGAACACACGAAGGTCGATGTCGCAAGTCGCATGGCCTGCAGTTCTGCCATCCATAGCCGAGGTGTCTGCAGCAGCATCAGCCGCTCGCGCGGATAATCAGGGTGGTGCAGCAGGCGGCGTGCGAAAGCCACGTGTTCGATGTCATCGAGATCGAAGAACAGGGGACGAGCGCGCAGTAGAGGCGCGAGCTGCATGAGAACACTCATGGAGGTCAAGCGGTGCGCCAGAATCAGATCCGGCTGACTCTCGAGCGCCGCCCGCACGACGCCGATCGCTTCGGGATTGTTCAGTGGCCGAGCTATTGGCTGCTCGTAAAAGTCAAACATGCCTCTTCCAACCCGCTGCCACCGGGAATGGGAAGCTGCCTGCGCTACCACAGGCGCGACTTGCAGTGAGAGCGCTGGAGACCAGAGGCGGCGCAGGCGCTCTTGATGGTGACTCAGCTCGGATGGAGTAAGGGCGCCTTGCGGTGGAACCAGAAATAGGCAATGGACGCGTGCGGCGACCCTGCCAAGCGCTTCGACTTGCATTCCAAGGCGCTGATAAACCGCGTGGACCTGTTGATCCTTGAAGGGAAACAGCCGTGATATGACCAAGGCCGTTGTCATGCCGCCTCACGGGGCGGCAGGCCCACAGCGCGAACGATGCGGCGCGGGGAATCTACCTGGCTGCCGCAGGTGCAACCGGCTCGGCGCACGGCAGTCGGAGGTACCCAGTGGATCCGCAACAAGAGGCTCGTCGCAGTCATGCGGTCTAGCCAAGGATCTCGACTTTGGGAATGGGTACGACAAAGCGCGCGTTCAGATTCGGTATGCGACGCAACGTGCTCACGATTTCCTCTTTCAGATTCCACGGCAATATGAGTACGTAGTCAGGTTGGGCGCCTTGCAGCTGATCTGGACTCAAGATGGGGATATGAGTGCCCGGAGTGAACTTGCCCTGCTTATATGGGTTGCGGTCGACAGTGAAATCGAGGAAGTCGGTGCCAATACCGCAATAGTTCAGCAGCGTGTTGCCTTTACCCGGTGCACCATAGCCCACGATACGCTTCCCGGCGCGCTTTGCAGTGATGAGAAACTCAAGCAGCGCGCGTTTGGTTTCACGCACCCGCTCGCCAAAGGCGCCGTAGGCGTCCAGCCTCTTGAGGCCGAACTTCTCCTCCAGGTCGAGCAGCTCCCGTACCCGGGGACTCATGGATCGGGACTGATCGGACGCGTGACAGCCGTAGATGCGCAGCGAGCCTCCATGCGTAGCCAGTCTTTCAACATCGAACAGCGTCAGTCCATGACTGCGGAATACCTCGTTAACGGTCAGAAAGGAAAAATAGCTGAAGTGCTCGTGGTAGATGGTGTCGAACTGGTTGTGGTGCATCAGCTCCAGCAGGTGGGGGAATTCCATCGTGATGATGCCACGATTGCTCAACAGGAGCTTGAGCCCGGCGACGAAATCATTCAGATGAGGGACATGGGCCAAGACATTATTGCCGACCAGGAGGTCCGCATGACCGAAATCGCTGGCAATCTCGCGCGCTGTGTCGCGACCGAAGAATTTCACGAGCGACGGAATGCCGTTCTTGATGGCCACCGCGGCGACGTTAGCCGCAGGTTCCACGCCCAAAACCGGCACGCCCTTGCTCACAAAGTGTTTGAGCAGATAGCCATCATTGCTGGCTATTTCAATCACGCGCTTACTGCGGTCGATGCCGAAGCGCTGACAGATGGACTCGCAATAGAGCCGGGCATGTTCGACCCAGCTGTCCGCGTAGGAGGAGAAGTACGCGTACTCGCTGAAGATGTCCGCCGGAGCCACAAACTCGGTGAGCTGCACCAGCCAGCAGTGCTCACAAACGCGGGCATGCAGGGGATAGAAGGGCTCCATCTGATCGAGCTGCGCGGCCGTGATGTGCGTCTGACACAAGGGCGACATGCCCAAATCCACGAACGTTTGATGGATCGGGCGACCGCAGAAACGGCATTTCAGCGCCTGAAGCGTCATGAGCCTCTTGAATTCCCTTCCTATGCGGCGGTTGCCAAGCGATCCTAAGCACAGCCCAAGGCTTCAAGACACGCGCGGGCCGGCGAGCCGGACTGTGTTGTGCCTCAAATTGCCCGCGGTATGAGCGCGCGTATCATGTCTTCGCGATAATATAAGAGCTTGGGAACATAGGACATGCCAGCGCCTCAATTTACAGGCGCAGCCGCGCTCGCTCCACCGGCGTGCTTTCGGCGTAACTTAAGGAGACCAGGTAACAACTGTGGGTGAATGGCTTTCCGAGATCTGGCGCAGCCGGGAGATCCTGTATTTCCTCGCCTGGCGCGACGTGAAGGTGCGCTACAAGCAGGCAGTGCTTGGCATAGCCTGGGCAGTGCTGCAGCCGCTGTTCACGATGCTCACTTTTGCCTTTTTCTTTGGCCGCCTGGCCGGGATCCCGAGCAATGGCGTGCCGTATCCGCTGTTCTCCTTTGCGGCGCTGCTGTTGTGGACATATTTCGCGGTCACGCTCGGGCAGGTGGGGAACAGTCTGATCGCCAACTCCGGCTTGATCACCAAGATCTATTTTCCGCGCGTACTGCTGCCGGCCTCGGCCGCTTTCGGCGGCCTTCTCGATCTGCTGGTGGGTTCTGTGTTCCTGGTGGGTATGATGATTTACTATCGCGTGACGCCGCACATGGGCCAGCTGTTGGCGCCGATCTTCGTCGTGGAGGTTGCGTTGATCGTGATGGGCGCAGGGATGTTGTTGGCCGCAATGAACGTGCGCTATCGCGATGTGAAGTACACCATTCCGTTCCTCACGCAGCTGGGGCTGTTCGTCACGCCGGTAATCTGGCCGGTGAGTTTCCTGCCCCACCGGCTGCAAGGTTGGCTCGCGCTGAATCCCATGGCGGGCGCCATCGAGGGGTTTCGCGGCAGTCTGCTCGGCACTCCGATCGACTGGGGCCTTGTCGGCTGTTCTTGGGCGGTGACTTTGCTGTTGCTCTTTCTCGGCGGCCTGCACTTTAGAAGCACCGAGCGAGTTTTTGCCGATATCGTCTAAGGCCACGCCTACGGGGAACATGACCGAGTCGATCACCGTCAAGGATCTCTCCAAGCGCTACGAGCTCGGAGCGCTGCAGCAGGAAACCCAGCTGCGCGACCAGCTCGTGCACCTGTTGCGGATGCCGTTTCGGCGCCGGGCGCCCAAGGAGGTGCTCTGGGCGCTACGCGACGTTTCCTTCACGGTGCAGGAGGGGGAGGTCGTCGGCATCATCGGCCGCAACGGGGCAGGTAAGAGTACGCTGCTGAAGATCCTTTCTAAGATCACTTACCCCACCCTCGGCAGCGTACGTGCCCGGGGCCGCGTTGCCTCTCTTCTGGAAGTCGGAACGGGGTTCCACGAAGAACTTACCGGCCGCGAAAACATCTTTCTCAACGGCTCCATTCTCGGCATGAAGAAGCGCGAGGTGGATGCAAAGTTGGACGCCATCGTGGAGTTCTCGGGCGTGGATCGGTTTATCGACACTCCCATCAAGCGTTACTCGAGCGGCATGCGATTGCGGCTGGGCTTTTCGGTCGCGGCGCACCTCGAACCGGACGTATTGATCGTTGATGAGGTGTTGGCCGTCGGGGACGCGGCGTTTCAGAAAAAGTGCATCACCGCGATGCGGGATCTGCGCGGCGGCGGACGCACGGTGCTATTCGTCTCCCACAATATGGCGGCGGTTGAGAACCTGTGCTCGCGCGGTATATGGATCGCCAATGGCAAAGTGCATCTGGATGGCCCCACACACGCCGTCATTGAGGCCTATATGGCTTCCTTTGCCTCCGCGGAGAGCGCCTCGAGCGAGCTCACGACCATGGATGGGCGGCGCGGCGCGGGCGAGATTCGTTACTCCAAGGTCGAATTTCTCAATAGCGAGGGCACGCTGCAGTCGGTAACCCGTAGCGGCAAGGGCCTGGTCATGCGCTTTCACTACCGCGCCAGCGAGCCGATTGAACGTCCGAGCTTCGGGATCAGGATCTACACGGAGCTCGGTACCCTGGTCACCGAGACGAGCACGTGGCTGCACGGCCTGGACATTCCGTTGGTGCCGGCGGGTAATGGCTACATCGACCTGGAAATTGGCTCGCTCAATCTCATGCCCGGCCGCTATCAGATCTCGCTCGCGTTGGACTCAGCCGTGCGTCCGCACGTTTACGACATGATGGAGAATGCGGTCAGGCTCGACGTGGAGGAAGCCCCGGTCTACAACTCGAGTCGGCGGATCGACAGCCGCTATGGCGTCATGTTCTTTCCGCAGCGCTGGCGCTTGGACGGCATCGGCAGCACGGCGCCCCTTGAGGTAAGTCCCGCCGCCAACGCCTGAGGCGGAGCTAGTCCGCTCGCGGCCGGCGTGATTCGCACGATGCGTGTTTTCGTTACGGGAGTAAATGGTTACATCGGCGCGGTGCTCGCCCCGTATCTGCTCGCGCGCGATCTGACGGTGGTGGGCCTGGATACGGGGTTCTACCGCGACGGCTGGCTGTACAGCGACAACGCGCACCTGGCCGTCAGTCCACTCACACTGAATAAGGATCTGCGTGCGGTCAGCACAGATGACCTGCGCGGCTGCGATGCGGTGGTGCACCTGGCGGAGCTTTCCAATGATCCGCTAGGGCAGAACAACCCGGCGGTCACCCATCAGATCAATCACCAAGGGTCGTTGGCGCTCGCCACGCATACCCGCGCCGCCGGCATCGAGCGTTTCGTCTATACCTCATCGTGCAGCGTTTACGGGGCCGGTACCGGCGACTTTCTCGACGAACGCAGCGCCGTTAACCCGCTGACCGCCTATGCGCAGTGCAAGGTGCTCGTGGAGCGCGATCTGACGGCGATGGCAGACGGGCAGTTCACGCCGGTGTTTCTGCGAAATGCCACCGCCTTCGGGCCATCCCCGCGCATGCGCTTTGATATTGTCATCAACGACCTTTGCGCTCTGGCCTGGACTAGCAGGCATATCGCAATGACCAGCGACGGCAGCCCGTGGCGCCCGGTGGTACACGTGATGGATATCTGTGAGGCGATCTATCGGTGCCTCGTGGCGCCCAAGGAGGCAGTACACGGCAAGATTTTCAACGTTGGCCAAACTTCAGAAAATTACCGTGTGCGCGAGTTAGCCCAGATCGTCGCTGAGGAGTTTCCCGGCTGCACGCTCAGCGTGGGCACCTCGGTCGGTGACAACCGTAGCTATCGCGTTAATTTCGATCGTATCCACCGAGAGCTGCCGGGTTTTAGCTGTGCGTACACCGCACGTGACGGTGCGCGTCAACTGCGCGAGCTTTTCGAACGCATTCAGATGCAACCGGAGACCTACCAGTTTCGCGCCTTCACGAGGCTCAAGCAGCTGCTGTATCTGCAGAAAACCCAGCAGATCGACGCGCAATTCTACTGGCGCTGACGTGCTGTTCGAGAAGCTCCCCATTGCAGGTGCAACGCTGGTGAAGATGCAGCGCCACGAGGACGAACGTGGCTTCTTTGCGCGCACCGTCTGCGTCGAGGAGTTTCGCGCGCACGGTCTGCAGGGAGCGTTCGTACAATCCAGCATTTCCTGGAACCGCAGCCGCGGCACGCTGCGTGGACTGCATTTTCAGTGGCCGCCTTCATGTGAAGCGAAGTTGGTGCGCTGTTTGCGCGGTGCGATCTACGATGTTGTACTGGACCTGCGTCCCCAGGAGGCCACATACCTCAAACATCACGCTGCCGTGCTTGATGAAAGCAATCGGGATGCTCTGTTCATTCCGCCGGGGCTGGCGCACGGCTTTCAGACGCTCGCCGATGAGTGCGAAGTGCTTTATCAAATGACCGATTTTCATGCCCCGGAGCTGGCAGCAGGAGTGCGCTGGGATGATCCGGCCTTTGGCATCCAATGGCCGATCGCACAGCCACGGGTGATCGCAGCCCGGGATGCAGGGTATCCTGACTTTGTGCGTTCCAGTTTCGAGGCGCAGCTCGCGGGGTACGCGCGGGCAGCGGCCACGCGCGGCTCGTGAATAACTCAAAAGAATCGGGCGGCGAGGGCGGCGCAGCGGGCCGCGGTCTGTATGAGTTCGCGGCGCGCCTGTATCCCATCTGTCGCAGTATCACCGGCAATGGCGTGCGACAGACACTCGGGTTGATCGGCCAGCGCGTCCCGCTCACGATCCATGAGGTGCGCAGCGGCACGCGGGTGTTCGATTGGACGGTACCTGAAGAGTGGAACGTCGAGGATGCGGCCGTGATCGACGCGCACGGGCAACGTGTCGTGGACTTCCAGGCGCACAACCTGCATCTGGTGAGTTATTCAGAGCCCGTGCAGCTGTCGCTGACTCTCAAGGAGCTGTCGGCGCGACTGCACGTTCTGCCCGAGCGGCCCGACTGGATCCCGTATCGCACTAGCTATTACCGGCGCGACTGGGGATTTTGCATGCGCGCGCGCGACCGTGACGCGCTGCGTGCCGGACGCTATCACGTCGAGGTCAAGACCTCGCTCGCGCCGGGGTCACTGACCTACGGCGAATTGGCGCTGGCCGGCCGCACACCCGATGAGGTGCTGTTCTTTACGCACGTCTGTCATCCTTCGCTGGCGAACGACAACACGAGCGGCATGGCGGTGGCGACAGCACTGGCGGAGTGGCTCGCACGGGAACCCCGGCGCTTGAGTTACCGCTTCGTGTTCGCGCCGGGGACGATCGGCTCACTCACGTGGCTTAAGCGCAACGAGCGCAGGTTGTCGCGTGTGCGGCATGCGCTGGTGCTGGCGCTTCTCGGGGATCCGGGCCGCTTGACGTACAAGCGCAGCCGCCGGCAGACGAGTGAGATTGATGCCATTGCCGAGTACGTGCTGGGTGCCAATGGCACGGTCATACCGTTTACACCCTACGGCTACGATGAGCGGCAGTTGTGCTCGCCCGGTTTCAATCTGCCGGCCGGTCGCCTGACTCGTTCGGTTAATGGCGGTTACCCGCAATACCATACTTCGGCGGATGACCTGGCTCTCATCACTCCGGCCGCGTTGCAGGAGAGCCTGGCAACCTGCCAACGCATGGTTGAAATCATGGAGGGGAACCAGCACTTCCTGAGCCTTAACCCCAAAGGCGAGCCGCAGCTCGGCAGTCGTGGACTTTACCGTAGTATGGGCGGTCAGGGGCCGGAGGAACACGAGCACGCCATGCTGTGGGTTCTTAACCAAGCGGACGGAACGCAGTCGCTGTTGGATATCGCGCAACGCTCCGGCATGCGCTTTGAGTCACTGCGCCGCGCTGCGCAGGCACTGGAAGGATCGGGTCTGCTTCGGGCGAAGCGCGCCGAGTCGGCGGCGCGCAGCCCCCGGCACCGCCGAGGTGGTGTGCGCGAACGGAGCAAGAGGCGGAACAAGTCATGAAAGTCGTATTGTTCTGTGGCGGTCTCGGTACGCGGTTGCGCGAGCATTCGGATACGATTCCCAAGCCCCTGGTCACCATCGGCTACCGACCGCTGCTGTGGCATCTCATGCGCTATTACGCACACTTCGGTCACCACGAGTTCATCCTGTGTCTCGGCTATCGCGGCGACATGATCCGCGAGTACTTCCTGCGGTACAACGAGGCCATGTCGAACGACTTCACGTTGAGCGATGGTGGTAGCAAGATCGAACTGCACACGCGCGACGCCCAAGATTGGGTCATGACTTTCGTTGATACCGGGCTGCACAGCACGATCGCCGAGCGGCTGCTGAATGTACAAAAGTACCTGCACGGTGACCCGGAGTTCCTCGCCAACTACTCAGACGGCCTGTCGAACGTACCGCTTGATCAGCAGCTGGCCGACTTTCGCGCGAAGCGCGCTGTGGCCAGCTTTGTTTCCGTCCCGAGTCCGCTGAGCTTCCATGCCGTGCAGACAAGTGCGGATGGTACGGTGACGGCCATCGGTGCGGCGGCCAAGCAGCACATGCGCATTAACGGCGGGTTCTTTACCTTCACCCAGGAGATTTTCAGCTACGTCAAACCGGGCGAAGAGCTTGTGGATGCACCCTTCGCGCGGCTGATCGCGCAAAAGCGACTGCTGAGTTTTCCGTGGGATGGGTTCTGGCGCTGTATGGATACGTTCAAGGACAAGATCAGCTTTGACCGCATGGACGCCGGCGGCGACTCGCCCTGGAAAGTGTGGCAGAAAACCGGCGCCAGCAATTCCGGCGTCAGCTGAGCTTCAGCGCGCCGCGTGCCAGCGCACGCTCGCCGGTGAAGGCATGGTCTGATCACGAGTCGCGGGCGCTCGAAAAACCGCGACCAATGCCTCGGCCTGGCGCTGCGGATCAGCCCCGGGGCGCTGCGCGTGCGCGAGTGCGCGGCCGGAAAGCTGTGCGTAGAGCTCAGCGTTGTCCCACACTGAGCGCAGCGCCTTTACCCAAGCAGCCAGCGGCGCGCCCGGTTCGATCAGGATGCCCCCGGGCCCCACGGCTTCTGGCAATCCGCCGACAGCGCTTGCCAGCACCGGAATGCCAGACACCTGCGCCTCGCTGGCCACGCGACCCCAGGACTCCTCGCACTCACTTGGCGCGAGTAGAACGCGCGTGGTCGCGTAGATCTTGCGAATATGCAGAGTCGGTCGCAGCCACTGCACGTTTGGCAGCCGGCGGGCGGCCTTGCGCAGGTCGCTGAGAAGCGAGTCTTCCTCGGACCAGGCCTCGACGAATCGAAATGGGATATCTGGGCAGGCCTGTGCCAGGTCAAAGGCGGTCTGGCCCCCTTTTATGCGGCGGGGATTTACCATCGTCACGTGGCGGCCGCTGGTAGGGGTGCGATAAAAGTCCGCATCGATAAGCGGCGTGAGAACCGCGGCGTCGCGGCCCAGACACTGTGAGACAACGCCAGCCGTGAAGCGCGAATTCGCGATCAGCCTGATGCCGTCGAGCAGTTGCGGGCTTTGCAGGTTGCGCAGCGTTTTGATGTCGTGAAAATAATACGCGCAGGGGACGCCACTTCGTGCCGCTTGCGCCGCCAAGTCAAACGATACCGTGGTGTTCCCGGCGATCACGATCCCGTCCGGCGAAAAATCGGCGAGCACCTGTGAGAGGCCGTTCTGGGGGTCGTAACCGCGATAAACTAGCCACCCTCGGTACCGCTGCCGCCGAAACTCGCGCCCGCCGAGCTTGCCGATGATCCGGGTTTTCACCCACACCGCATCGTGTTTGTTCAGGCCGCACAGGATCGCGGACTCGTGACCGCTGCCCGCGAGGCGCCTTACGAGTTCGAAGGAGGTCTGCTCAACCCCGCCCAGTAACTGAGGCAGATAAGCGTGTACATGCACAAACAGGATGCGCAAATCGTCGCTCCGGTGTTCCAGTTATCGCTAGCGTGCGCGAAAACTCCGCTCGCGGCGAGTCCCCTGTCGTGCCGTAGGTCTTTACCGACACGTGTTTTGGAATATGTCAATGCCGTGCTGTGCCTGAGCCGTGGGTGGCGCAGCCCGTGTTGGGCCGATGGCGCTGCCGGCCGCGCGCGCGGTAAGGTGCGCGGCTAGTGAGTAACGAATCGTTAGTGAGTGTTGTGACCCCCGTCTACAACGGCGGTCGCTATCTTCGTCAGTGCATCGAGAGCGTCATCGGCCAGACGCACCGGAACTGGCGCTATACGATCATCGACAATCGCAGTACCGACGATACCCGGGAGATCGCCGATTACTACGCGCGTCTCGACCCGCGAATTCAGGTCCACGATAGTCCTCGCTTCCTGCCCATCATCGAGAATCACAATCTCGCCTTCAGTCTGATCGGCGCGGATAGCCACTACTGCAAGCCACTCATGGCGGATGACTGGCTGTATCCGGAATGCCTCGAGACGATGCTCGGCTGCGCAGTGGCGCACCCCACGGTAGGTCTGGTGTGCACGGCCGCGGCTACCGCCGCCAACATCGTCTTGTTTGAAAAGCTTGCGCCATCGGATGAGCCGGTGACGCTCCTGAGTGGCAGACAAGCCTGCCGTGTCTCCTTCCTAGAGGATCGATACTTCTTCGGTTCCCCCACCACGATGTTCATTCGGGCCGACCTCATTCGTAAGCGCACGCCGTTTTATAACCCCGTCAACCTGCATGCCGATGAGGAGTCCTGCTACGACATCCTGCGCGAATCCGAATTCGCCTTCGTGCATCGGGTGCTCGCGTTCATTCGCCTGCACGAGCACAGTCAGACGGCCGCCGTACAGGAGCTCGGAACCATCCAAAGCAGCCGCACTTACGCGTTGGCGAAGTACGGCCAGGTTTATCTCACCGAAGCGGAATTCCAACAGCGGCTGCGCGACAGACTAAGGCAGTACTACCAGCGCCTGGCGGTCGCGGCCTGCCAGTTTCCGGGCAAACCCTACTGGGAATACCACCGAAGGATGCTCGAGCTGATCGGTACGCCGCTCAACCCCTTGCGGCTGGGGGCGGCCATCTTCGGCTACCTGGCGCGTCGTTCCCTGTGTCCGTTCTCGCTCTTGCGCAGCGCGGCTCGACGGCTTGGTACCGCGCTGCACGGTGCGCACCCTTGAGTTAGTAAGGCACCGCCGAGCGCAGGTGCACGTCCGTGATCTCGGCTCCCCTTGGCAGGGTGGTCAGTGCCAGCACCACTTGCGCGACATCCGCGGCGGACAGCAGGGCGCCCGGCTTGTAAGGTCGGCGCTCGTGGGCGTAGATGTGGCGCATGCGCTCGGTGGCCGTACGCCCGGGAAATACACTGGAGACCCGAATGCCGCGCCGGTTCAGGTCCTGACGCATACTGTCGGCAAAGCCTTGCAGCGCCTGCCGAGAGGCTTTGTAGAGGGCTACCCCCTGGCCCGGAGCCCTTACGACACTTGAGTTGATGAAGATGACCAGCCCCTTGGCGCGCGCAAGCGGCCGAAGCAGACCGTGCGTCAGGAGGTAGGGTGCGCGCACATTGACCTCGAACAGCGCGCCGAAGGCTTCGCTGTCGAGGCTGCCGGCTGCGGTCCAGCGGTGCTCGCCAGCACAATGAATCAGTATGTCGATTCGCGGCAGTGCGCGCTGCACTCGTTGCAGCAGCGCTTTCATTTCATCCACCGAGCGCAAGTCCGCCACCGCACTACCCGCGAGGCGCCGGGCGGGAATGCGCCGTGCGAGCGCGGCAAGCTTGCGGGCGTCTCTGCCGATCAGATAAACCGCGGTTCCCTGGGCACTGAGGGCTTGCGCGATGGCGGCACCGATTCCGGAGGTGGAACCGGTAATAACGGCGATCTGGGTGCGAACCACGACGCTAAGATCCTTAGCTGCAGGCCGCCGGTCAAGTCACGATGGCTAAAAGGGGGCCGAATTGACAAACTCACTGAAGGGTGAGGGTGGAGCGCTGAAATCTATGCTCGAGCTGATGTTGCCGCGCCCCCAGCGCCGACCGACGCGCATTCTGTGTCTGGGGGCGCACTGCGACGATATCGAGATCGGTTGCGGGGGGACGCTGCTTAAACTGCTGGCGCGCCGCGGGGCCGCCGATGTTACCTGGGTGGTGTTTAGCGCCACGGCGAAGCGCGAGCGCGAGTTGCGCGCGAGTGCGCAGCGCTTTTTGCGCGGCGCGCGCACGAAACAGCTGTTAGTCCACGGTTACCGCGACAGCTACTTTCCCGGCGCGTACGCGGCGATCAAGGATACCTTCGAGTCTTTGCAGCGCCGCCCGGCGCCGGATCTGATCTTCACGCACCGCCGCGCGGATCTGCACCAGGATCACCGCCTGATCGGCGAGCTCACCTGGAACGCATTTCGCCGCCACCTGATTCTCGAGTACGAGATCCCCAAGTACGAAGGCGACCTCGCCGCTGCCAACGCTTACGTGCAGCTCACGCGGGCTCAGGTGGCGATGAAAGCGCGCACGCTATTGCGCTGCTACGCCAGTCAGCGCAGCAAACAGTGGTTCCGCGCGGAAACATTCGAGGCGCTGATGCGGCTGCGCGCGATCGAGGCGGGTGCCGGAACAAACTGGGCGGAGGCCTTTCTGATCAGTAAATTCAATCTGCTCTAAGGCATTCATGGCCAAGACCCCTGGACGTTTTCTTTTGATTGCAGGCTTGGTGTGCGGCGCTTTTCTCGTGGCGATTCTCTGGTCCCTCAGGCACGGCGCGGTGCTTGACGCAGCGCCGGGCGCGCCAGGCACCAGCGCAGGCAGCGCAGCACCACAGCCAAATTCCGGTGTTACCGCCGCCGCGGGGGCGAGCGCTGCACCCTCGGTCGCGGCGCCGAGCCCGGGCGTTGCCAGCGGCGCGCCAGAGGTCCCCGCTTCGGGCACGGAGCAGGCGCTGCCGCCGCTGGAGGCGCGCCAGCTTGCGAAGATCACGCACGGCATGCGCCCCAACCCCGCGGGCGGCATCCTGGTGGACGCCACGCCACCGGGCAGCGTCGTGGGGCAGTTACGGTTGCAGCCCGGAGACGTGATCGTCTCAGTCGACGGCATTCCGGCGACGACACCCGAGCAGTTCGCCCGTACCTACCAGGAGCAGGGGTTGCCTCGGGAACTCACGATCCTGCGCAACGGTGCGGAGTTGCATCGGCACTAACACCGCTCGCCCCTCGCCACCTCGCGGTTTGTGTCGCGCTCGCGACATATTTGCACTCGTTTACAGCTTAGACGTCGGAGGCCTTTACAGCTTGCGCGCGTCGGCGCAGGCGGCACGCTCGCGGGCCGCTGATTTCCCGGCAATTTACCCCGGGGCACAGTTGTTGCTGTATCTTCTTCGAACGGGCCCCGGAGGGGCCCCTGCTTTATGTAAAGAGGGAGCGGATGAAGGGGAGACGCATCGGGCTGGCCGCCTTCGTGCTGTCCGCCTCGCTGGCTCAGGCACAAACGGATGTCCTGGTCTCGCACTACGACGCGGGACGTACGAGTCAGAATCTTAACGAAACGACGCTCACCGTCCAGAACGTCAACGCCACCACGTTCGGCAAGGTCTACAGCTTTCCCGTCGATGGCTTCGTCTACGCACAACCGCTGTACAAGTCAAACCTCGCGATCCCCGGCAAGGGCACGTTTAATGTCGTCTTTGTGGCCACCGAGCATTCGAGCGTCTATGCGTTCGATGCCAACAGTGCCACTCCGATCTGGCACACGAGCTTCATCAATCCGGCCGCGGGTCTGACGACGCGCACCACCAATCCGGCGCTCGAGGACATCGTGCCGGAAGTGTCGATCACCTCAACGCCAGTGATCGATCCGACGAGCAATACCCTGTATGTCGTGGCGGAGACCGTGCAAAGCGGCTCCCCCGCCTACTACTGGCTGCATGCGCTCGACATCACTACCGGACTGGACAAGGTCACGCCGGTGGCGGTGCAGGGGTCGGTGGGCAGCGGTGCGTCGCCACTTACGATCAACGCCGCGACCAGTCAGCAGCGCCCCGGATTGGTACTCGCCAACGGCGTGGTCTATGTCGGCATCGGATCAAGCGGTGATGACTACCCCTGGGTGGGATGGCTCGTCGGCTTTAACGCCACCACGCTCGCTCAGGTTTCCCTGTTCTGCACCTCCGGCGACGGCATACTCGGGGCTGGAATTTGGTCCAGTGGCCAGGCGCCCCCAGTGGATCCGAACGGCAACATCTATGTGGCCACCGGTAACGGCGCTTTCAACGCCAGCACAGACTGGGCGGATTCCTGGCTTAAGCTCTCGCCGTCCGCCGGACTCACCGTGGCCGATTACTTCACGCCCTTCAATCAATCGGCCCTCGGGTCCGCGGATGATGACGTCGCGGCCGCGGGCCTGACGCTGCTGCCGCCCGGCATCGGCAGCGCCGCGCATCCGAATTTGATCGTCGGCACCGGCAAGGATGGGGAGATCTACCTTGTCGACCGTGACAACATGGGCAAATACAACGGCTCCTACAACACGCCCAACAGCTACATCGTTCAGTGGATCGAGTACGGGATCGGTAGTACGCCGCTGAATCCGCTCGTTTCGCCCATCGTGTATGCCGGCAATAGCTACACCGCCCCCGCATACTGGCAAAATGGCGTGTACCTGTGTGGGGTCAAGGATGCGTGCAAGCTGTTCTCGCTCAGTAACGGACTGCTGAGCACCACCGCCACCTCCCAGGCGCCCACCACTTTTGGTTACCCCGGCGCGCAGCCGGTCATCTCGGCTGCCAGCAGCACGGCGACCAGCGCCGTGATGTGGGCGGTCGAGCGCAACTCGACGCTGGGTGTGGGCGTGCTGCACGCCTACAACGCGAGCAATCTGGCGACTGAACTCTATAACAGCAACCAGGCGGCCAACAATCGCGACACCGCCGGGGCTCCGGTGAAGTTTGCCGTGCCCACCGTTTCTGGCGGCAAGGTCTTCATGGGCGGCGCGGCGGGCATCGATGTGTACGGGCTGCTCGCCTCCACGCCGCAGCGACTGGCCACGCCGACGTTCGCGCCGGTGCCCTCGAGCTACACCGGCGCGCAAGTGGTCACGATTACGGCCGCCGCCGGGGCGACGATCTACTACACCCTCGATGGCAGCCAGCCAACGCTCGCTTCGGCGGTCTATTCCGGGCCGCTCAACATTGCCGCCACGACCACCATCAATGCGATGGCGGTGCAGAGCGGTATGCTCACGAGCACGACCGCGGTCGGCAGCTACACCATCTCCGCCGCCGCGCAAATCAACTACGTACAAGGTAACTACGCGACGCCGCAGGCCCCGCAGACCTCGGTGGCCGTCAAGTTCACCGCCGCCCAGCAGCAAGGCGATCTCAACGTCATCGTCGTGGGCTGGAATGACTCGGCGGCCACGATCGCGAGCGTCAAGGACACGAGCGGCAACACCTACGCCGCGGCGATCGGGCCCACCGTGTTCAGCGGCGTCGCGAGCCAGGCGATCTACTACGCAGCCAACATTGCCAGCGCGGCCGCGAACGCCAACACCGTGACTGTGACCTTCAGCGGCTCGGCCGGCTATCCGGACATTCGAATCCTGGAATACAGCGGCATTGCCGGGGCAAGCCCGGTGGACGTTGTCGCGGGCGCCACCAGCAGTGCCAGCACCGCGAGCAGCGGTGCCGTGACGACGACCAATGCGAACGATCTGCTGGTCGGCGCGGATGTAACGTTGGAATACACCTTGGGCCCAGGCTCTGGATTCACTTCCCGGATGGTGACCGTCCCGGACGGTGACATTGCGGAGGATCGGATCGTTTCGAGCCTCGCGAGCTACTCAGCTACTGCATCGATTGGACCTGCAGGTGCGACGGTCATGCAGATGGTGGCCTTCAAGGGCGCGGCCGGTGGCGGCGCTCCGGTGACGCCCACCGCGCCGACCGCCCTCGCGGCGACGGTCGCCTCGGCGACCGCGATCAATCTTACCTGGGGGGCGGCCACGGAAACTGGCGGCAGCATCGCCCAGTATCTGATCGAGCGCTGCCAGGGAGCCGGCTGCACCAGCTTCGCACAGATCGGAACCGCCACGAGCACCTCGTATGCGGATTCCGGGCTCACCGGTTCGATGAGCTACAGTTATCGCGTGCGCGCTAAGGATGCGGCCGGGCAGACTGGCCCTTACTCCAACACCGCGACGGCTGTGACCTCGGCGGCCACGCCGACCGCGCCGACGAATCTTGCGGCGACGGTCTCCGGCAGTGCGCTCATCAATCTCTCCTGGGGCGCATCGAGCGAAGCCGGCGGCACCATCAGTCAGTACCTGATCGAACGCTGTCAGGGGTCCGGTTGCAGCAGCTTCGTGCAGGTTGGTACGACGACGAGCCTGACCTATGCCGATAGCTCGCTGAGCGGATCCACCACCTATAGCTACCGGGTGCGCGCTAAGGACAGCCTCGGCAACACGGGACCGTATTCGAACGTCGCCACGGCGAGCACCGCGGCGCCCACCCTGACGGCTCCTTCGAACCTCACCGCCGTGAGTGCCAGCTCGAGCCAGATCAACCTCACCTGGGGCGCGGCCAGCGAGACCGGCGGCACGATCAGCCAGTACCTGATCGAGCGCTGCCAGGGATCCGGCTGCAGCACCTTCACCCAGGTCGCCACCAGCACGACCACCAGCTCTAACGATGCGGGACTCACGGCCGCGACGACCTATTCGTTCCGTGTGCGCGCGAGTGATGCGGCCGGCGACACCGGCCCGTACTCGAACGTCGCGAGCGCAACGACCGCGACGGCCTCGGCGCCGCCGGCCATCGCGTTCGTGCAGCTGAATTACGCCACACCCCAGACCGCGCAGGCGCACGTGACGGTGCCCTTCAGCGGGACCCAGACTGCGGGTGATCTCAACGTCGTGGTGGTGAGCTGGGGTGACTCGATCGCAACGGTCGGCAGCATTGCCGATTCCAGCGGCAACACGTACCACCTCGCCGTAGGTCCGACCGTGATCAGCGGCACCGCCTCGCAGGCGATTTATTACGCGGCCAACATCGTCGGCGCCGCGGCCGGTGCAAATACCGTCTCGGTGAGCTTCACGAGCGCCGCGGTGTACCCGGATGTGCGGGTCCTCGAATACAGCGGCATTGCCACCACAAGCCCGCTGGATGCCGTCGCCACCTCAAGTGGCAACAGCGGCTTGAGCAGCGGCGGCCCGCTCACCACGACCAACGCGAATGATCTGATCATCGGCGCAAATGTGGTGTACACGACGACCACCGGGCCGGGCGCGGGCTTCACGAGCCGCGTCATCACGGTCCCGGACAGCGACATCGTCGAAGATCGGATCGTGACGGTAACCGGCAGCTATACTGCAACGGCCCCGCTGAGCCCGCCGGCGCCCTGGATCATGCAGGTCGCGGCATTCAAAGCAAACCCGTAGAGGCGCCGCGCCCATCCCGGGCGCCTCGCTCACCGGGTCTTAGCCTCGCGCGGGCCGCTCCCACCGGCGGTTGCGCCCGACGATTTCCCTTAATCACGCCTCAAGTGTGATGCTCTTCACAGTGCTACCTCCGAGGAGCTTTACATTCTCATGTAAAGTTCCCCATGGCCTCCGGGCGTCACTGTGTAAACCCAAGCCTGCATGCGCATCCGCGTTCTCGGACAACAAGTACCTGCCTCGATCGGCGCCCTCGCGCTCGCGGAGGGCGCGATCGCCTTCCTCGCGATGTACGGGGCGGTGCTGATCCGCTTCCAGAGCCCACTCAGCCATTTGCAGCAGGTGCAGGCGGAGCAGGGGCCGCTGTGGCCACGGGCCACCTTATTCGGTCTGATCGTTGTGGTGTGCCTCATGGCCTTCGGGCTGTACAGCGCGCGCCAGCGGGTGCAGCTCTCGGGGGTGCTCGTGCGGGTCGTGGCGGCGCTGGTCGTGGCCTCGTGCGCCATCGCTGCGGTCTTCTACCTCGTCCCCAGCCTGCACCTGTGGCGTGGAGTCGAGGCGCTCGCCATCATTCTGACCGGCGCCGGCCTCCTCGTTTCGCGCCTGGTGTTCGCACGCGCGGTGAGCCAGGAGATCTTCAAGCGTCGCGTGCTCGTCTACGGCGCCGGCGCGGCCGCCGGCTCGGTGGCGGAACTGCGCCGCTCCTCGGATCGACGCGGGTTTCAGCTGATCGGCTTCGTGCGCCCGGCCGAGGAGCCGCTCGCCGTACCTGCCGAGCGCGTACTCGACCCGCACGGAGACCTGCGCGCCCTGTGCGAACGCCAGAGCGTCACCGAGGTGGTGGTAGCGATGGACGACCGGCGCCGCGGCTTCCCCATCCGCGAGCTGCTCGACTGCCGTCTGGCGGGGGTGGATGTCACCGAGCTATTGACCTTTCTGGAGCGCGAGACCGGGCGCGTGCGGTTGGACGTGCTCAATCCGAGCTGGATGATCTTCGGCCAGGGCTTTCGGCGCGACCCGCTGCGCCTGTTCTCCTCGCGCATGCTCGACCTGGGGGCGAGCGTCGCGGTACTGATCGTCTCACTGCCGGTCATCCTGCTCACGGTGGTCGCCATCAAGATGGAGGATGGCTGGCGGGCACCGGCGCTCTACAGCCAGCGGCGCGTGGGTCTCGGCGGGCGCGAGTTCAACGTCATCAAGTTTCGCAGCATGCGCCTGGATGCGGAGCTGAACGGCGCGCAGTGGGCGCAGCGCTCGGATCCGCGCGTGACGCGTGTGGGCGCGATCATCCGCAAGCTGCGCATCGATGAGCTGCCGCAGATTCTGAACGTACTGCGCGGCCACATGAGTTTTATCGGCCCGCGCCCGGAGCGTCCGGAGTTCGTCGCCGAATTGGCCGAGAAGATTCCCTACTACGTGCAGCGTCACTACGTGAAGCCGGGGATCACCGGTTGGGCACAGCTGTGTTATCCGTACGGCTCCTCCGAGCAGGACGCGCTCGAGAAACTGCAGTACGACCTGTACTACATCAAGAACAACAGTCTGCTCTTTGATCTGGCGATCCTGGTGCAGACCGCCGAGGTGGTTCTCATGGGCAAGGGAGCACGTTGATGGCTACCGTGATGCAGCAGCGGCGTAAGCTCCTCATTCTGGAAAACGACCGTGCCCTGCGCCGCGAGCTCGAGGCGGTGTTTTCCGACCTCGAGGTGACCGCCGCCGACACCTCCGAACAGGCGCTCGCCCTCGTGCGCCGCACCGAGCCGGACGTGGTGTTGTTTGACCTCGGGACCGCGCGCGAGCCGGCCGTGGCGGCGCAGAGCCTCGAGCTCTTACGTCAGATCCTGAACATCTCCCCCGACACCAAGATCATCGCGATGACCGAGCACGATGCGCGCGAACTTGCGGTCTCGGCCGTGGGCCTGGGGGCGGCCGACTTCTACCACAAGCCCCTGGATGCCGGGGTGCTCTCCATCGTCGTGCGGCGCGCGCTGCGCATCCGCGAGCTGGAGGAGGAGAACTGGCGCTTGCGCGAGCGCACCGGGGCGATGGCGCTCGAGGGCATCATCGGCGTCAGCGACTCGATGCGCAGCCTCTGCCGTGCCATCGAGAAGGTCGCCCCGACGAATGCGACCGTACTGCTGCTCGGTGACAGCGGCACCGGCAAGGAACTCCTGGCGCGCGCACTGCACCGGCTCTCGGGCCGCTCGCACAAGCCTTTTATCGCCATCAACTGCGCGGCGATTCCCGATACGCTCCTCGAGAGCGAGCTGTTCGGTTACGAGAAGGGCGCCTTTACCGGCGCGGCCAAGCGCACCGCCGGCAAGCTCGAGTCCGCTGACGGTGGCACGGTGTTCCTCGATGAGATCGGGGAGATGCCCGGCTCGCTGCAGGCGAAGCTGCTGCGCGTCGTGCAGGAGCGCACCGTGGATCG
The DNA here is from genome assembly GCA_963850955.1 of uncultured Pseudomonadota bacterium. Taxonomy (GTDB): domain Bacteria; phylum Pseudomonadota; class Gammaproteobacteria; order Steroidobacterales; family Steroidobacteraceae; genus 13-2-20CM-66-19. The sequence continues at coordinate 432,688 of CAWKMW010000002.1, read as the reverse complement.
CGTCGGCGGCCATGTGCCGGTGATACTCGATATTCGAATCGTCTGTGCCACCAACAAACCCCTCGACACGCTCATCGGCACGGGCACCTTCCGCGATGATCTTTTCTACCGCATCAGTGAAGTCACCATCCGCGTGCCACCGCTGCGGGAGCGCCAGGGCGACAGCCTGCTCCTGGCGCAGTTTCTGCTGCAGCAGACGGCCGAGCGCTTCGCCAAGCCGACGCGCGGTCTTGCTCCGGATGCGATCCGCGCCATCCAGGCGTACCGCTGGCCGGGCAACGTGCGTGAACTGGAGAACCGCATCAAGGGCGCGGTGATCATGGCCGAGGGGGTGGTGGTGACGGCTGCCGACTTAGGTCTTGTCGATCCGGGCGATGATCCGGAGTACCTGAACTTACGCGTGGCGCGCCAGCGCGCCGAGGCACAGGCGGTGCGACAGTCCCTCGCGGTGGCGCGCGGCAATCTCTCGCGCGCCGCCGAACTCCTCGGCGTCACGCGGCCGACACTCTACGATCTGCTCGGCAAGCACAGTATCGATGCCGCCCAGTTCGGCAAGCACAGTCCGCAGCCGAGCGAGACGGGCACATCGCCCGCGGCGGAAAGCGTGCCGGAATCCTGACGCGGGACCGAGCTTCAGCGGCAGGCGCCGCGCTCAGTCCGCCGCACGTTCAGATCGTCGCGCGGTTCTTGCCCCGCAGGCGATGCGAGAGCGCCTGAACGCGCGAGCCCTCGTAGTGTTTCCAGAATTCTCGTTCCGCCCGAATGCGCTGCCGGCGCACGCGCCAGAACGTGGGCCAGAGCGCGCGTGCGGTGGCATGCTCAATTTCTTCCCAGCGCGTCGTCTTGGGGAAGAATTGCCCGAGCCAGTCATTGACCTTGAGGTCCATGACGAGGTGAATGCGGGCCTCCGTGCCGTCGTTGCGTACGTAATGACGCTTGGAGAAATTCACATAGTAAAGATGCCCGACCTGCATCTTGATCTTTTCGCCCCCCACGAAGAAGGTGACCCGATCGTTGGTGATGATCGGTACGTGCAAACGCACCTGTCGGAACGCCACACAGCCCACTTCCGCACCCACGTCGCGGTGCTCGCCGATAACACATCCGGGGGCGAGCCGCAGGATGCGCATACGGCCCTGGGGGCACAGGAGGCGATCCATCAGTTCGCGAAAGTAGGGCAGGCGATCGACGTAGATGGTGCGATTGAAGTCAGCGAAATCCCACGACGGCAGCTGTGACTGCGGGCCCGAGGTCTCGCCGTTCTTGCTCTTGAGCAGGATCGCGCGAAAGTCGGTCGAGAGACCACCGTCGTAGTGCTCGAGCCAGCCCTCGCCGCTGGTCAAGCGCGCCAGATCGGCACGCATGCGCTCGACGTCGAAGCGAATGGGAAATCCGTCCGTGAGATCCAACCAGGTTCTCATCGCTCCTTCTCCGCAGTCTCGGCTTGGCAGCGCGCTTGCCCGTACTAGCAAAAGCGGCCCGGGCACCCTCAGCGGGGACTGCAGTGTCTGCCGATCCTTTTCGACAAAGGGTAACAAAGATCGCTCACACTTTGAAATGCAGCCGGCGGCGACCGCCCGTCGCGGCCGCGCTTACGACATAAGGCTGCGTAGGCGAGCGCGCCCCGCGGTCGCGGCGTTCTCTAGCGCTGCTTGAACTCTTCGGGCGTCAGCTGGTGGCGCGCGAGCAGTTTGTAGAAATCGGTGCGGTTGCGCCGCGCCAGGCGCGCCGCCTGACTCACGTTGCCGCCGGTGATCTGCAGGATCTGCGACAGGTAGCTGCGCGTGAACTCATCGCGCGCCTCATCAAAGGAGGGCAGGCGTCCGGGGGTGCCGCCCAAGGACTGCTGCACGAGCTCTACCGGGATGATCGGCGTCTGCGACAGCGCCACGTTCTGCCGTACCACGTTTTGCAGCTGGCGGATGTTGCCCGGCCAGTCAGCGGTGGCCAGCAGCTCCACCGCCTCGGGCGCGTAAATCTTGCGCACGCCCGATTCCTTGGCGATCTGTGCGAGGAAGTGCGCAACCAGGAGCGGGATATCCTCGCGGCGGCGGTTAAGCGAGGGCATCTCGATGTGCACCACGTTCAGACGGTAGTACAGGTCCTCGCGGAACTGTCCGCCCGCCATCAGCTGCTGTAAGTCGCGGTGCGTTGCGGAAATCACCCGCACATTGACCGCGATGGCATCGGTGCTGCCGACCGGCCGGATGACGTTCTCCTGCAGCACGCGCAAGAGCTTCACCTGCAGCCGCATCGGCATGTCGCCGATCTCATCGAGCATCAGCGTGCCGCCGTCGGCGGCCATGAAGAGGCCGCGGTGCGCGCGCGTCGCGCCCGTAAAGGAACCCTTCTCGTGGCCGAAGAGTTCTGACTCAAGCAGATCCTCCGCCATGGCGCTGCAGTTGATGGCGACGAAGGGCTTGTTGCGCCGCGGGCTGCCCTTGTGGATGGCGCGCGCCAAGAGCTCCTTGCCTGTGCCGCTCTCACCGGTGATCAGCACGCGCGCATCGGTGCCCGCCACCATGTGCGCCTGCGCGAGCTTCTCTTCCATCGCGGCGCTGCGGGTGATGATCTCCGCGCGCCAATCCTCGTCCGAGGCACCAAAGCCGGAGATGCGCAGCGCTTTTTGCACCTGATCGAGCAGTTCCTGCTTGTCCACCGGCTTGGTGAGGAAGCCGAAGGCGCCCATCTGCGTCGCCTGCACCGCATCGGGGATGGTGCCGTGGGCGGTGAGAATGATGACCTTCAGTCCCGGCCAGCGATTCTGTAGCTCCTTGAGCAGCCCGATCCCGTCCATCTGATCCATGCGCAGGTCCGTGATCACCAGATCCGGACGGAAGCGGCTCGAGGCGGCCAGCGCCTGCGCGGCGCTCTCCACTGCCTCGACGTCGTAGCTCTCCGCGCGCAGGCGGATGGTCAGAAGGCGCAGCAACCCCGGATCATCATCGACCACGAGGATGCGTGCCTTGCGTTTACCGGTCTGATTCAAGATCGTTTCCTTCACTGGCTCACGGCTAATGAGTGGTGGTGCCGGGTTTGCGCTCATTGAGCGAGCGCTCGATGTTGGCGATCGCTGCGAGCTTCGCGCGCGCCTCATCGAGCTCCTTGCGCAGTCGGGCGTTCTCGTCCAGTTCCGCCTGCAGGCGGTGATTGGCGTTCGCGATGTGCTCGCGGTCCGCCCGCACCGCCTCCGTTTGCAGCCTGCGGTTTTCCGCCTCGAGCGTCAAATGGTCGTCAATTTGCGAAAGTTCCAGGAAGGCGAGCGAGCGCTCCCCCGCCAAGAGCACCTCCGGGTTCGCCATGAGCTCGCGCAACAGCCCCTGGGCGCGCGGCAGGTCCGTGGCCGGATGCCCCTGAGTGCCGAGTACGAGTGCGAGCTTCAGCTGATGGCTCGGCGTGGGCGCGGTGTCGTAATCGTGCTGCGCGCTCGCCACGATCTCCGCCTGCTGCGCGGCGGGTCCGGTGACGAGCTTCTGCAGCATATCGAGGTAGCCGGCGAGCAGTGTCGAGGTGGTGGCCGCGGGATTGACCATCGGCGCTGGCGTCGTAGGGTGCTCCCCGGACAGCCCGGCGCAGCCAAAGAGCTGCAGCGCGGCGAGCACCGCGCACGCGCCACCCAGGTGCAGGCGCCTAAGCGGCATGCGCCTGCGCCTTCGGCACGCTGCGGGCGGGCTGATCTCCCGTACTGGCGCGGATCGGCATCGTGATGCGGAAATGCGCGCCGGGATACTGACCGTCGATGATCTGCACCGTGCCGCCGTGCGCGGACACAAATTCGAGCACCACCGAAAGTCCGATCCCGGTGCCCTTGACCGCGGTGCTGCGGGCGGCGCGCCCGGTGTAGAAGGCGTCGAAGATGTGCTCGCGATCCTCAGGGGGGATGCCCGGACCGCCGTCGGCGACGTCGAGCACCAGCTGCGCCCCGGCGGTGCGCGCCATGAGGTGAATCGTGCCACCCTTGGGGGAGTACTTGACGGCGTTGGACACCAGGTTCTCAAGAATCAGGCGGATCTTGCCACGGTCGGCCACGAGCGTGACGTCCTCGACGTGCACATCCAGTCGCATCCGCTGCGAGAGCAGCGTGAGCTGTTGGTTCTCGAGCACCTGCTTGACCAGCGGGCGCAGGCGAAACTCCGTCGCCTCCAGGCCCACGCTCGAGGTCTGCCAAGCGCTGAAGGACAGCAGGTTCTCGATCATGCGCTGCAGTTTGATGCCGTTCTCGCGCAAAATGGCGGCCACTTCGCGCTGGTTTGAATCCAGCTCCCCGACGGCGCCATCCATGAGCAGCTCCGTGCCCTCGCGGATGTTGGCGAGCGGGGTTTTTAGCTCGTGCGACATGTGCCGCAAGAAGCGGTTGCGCTCGTGCGCCAGCTCGAGCAGGCGTTGGCGCAGCCACTCGAGCTGTCCGCCGAGGCGCTCCAGATCGTGAGGCCCTGAGACCACGATCGGGTTCGTGAAGGTGCCCTCGCCGAGCTCGCTGATGGCGCGGTCGAGCTGTCGCAGCGGTCGCCCGACGCCTACGGTGAGCACCAGGACTGCGATCGCAGCGAGCGGCAAGAGCAGCGCCGTGGTCCACAGCAGATGCTTGCGGGCCTGCAGCGTGCGCTCTTCCAGCGCCGATACCTCGACGTCCACCTGCGCGTTGCTCTCCTGCGCGACGCGCTCCACGAGCGCCGTAAGCTGCGTGAAGTCCTCGGCGAGCTGTGACTGCGCCGCGGCATCCTTGGAGGGCGCATTCATCACGGTCGAACGGATGCTCTGCTGCAGCTGCCCGAGCTCTTCGAGCGTCTTGCGGGTATCCGCGGCGGCCTGGCGGTGCAGCTGCTCGCGCGTCTGGCTCAGGCGCTCATCCTGGGTACGGTAAACCTCCAGCAGCTTCGCATCGTTCAGGACGTCATAGAGGCGCGCGGTGCGCTCAAGAGAGGCGATCTGCCCGAAGAGCGCCTGGCTGGCGCGGGCGTTGGTGACCCCTTGTTTGACGATCATCTGGCCGGTATCGGCAAGGTCACGGATCTGCAGGACCGCCGTCAAAACGGCGACGAGCAGCGGCACGGCCATGAAGAACAGGCCGACCAGCATCAGTCCACTCAATGACTTGGGACGCCCCCACCGCATGGGGGCGCATTCTACCTACCGGTAACAGCCTCGGCGCGCCTTAAGAAGGGCCTCCCGCGCAAGACGCTACCACGGCTCGCGCTGGAGGCGCTGCTCCCAGGCATACGCGGTGCGCACGATCGTATCGAGGTCGTTCAGACGCGGCTGCCAGCCCAGCTCGGTGCGGATGCGCTCGGCCCGGGCGACCAGGGCCGGCGGGTCCCCGGGGCGGCGCGGCTCCTCGCGCACCGCGAGACGCTGCCCGGAGACGCGCTCCACGCTCTCGAGCACCTGGCGCACGCTGTAGCCGTGGCCGTAGCCCACGTTCAGCGTCGTCGAAGCGCCCCCCGCCCGCAGGTACGTGAGGGCATCCACGTGCGCGCGGGCGAGGTCCTCGACGTGGATGTAGTCCCGTACGCCCGTCCCATCCGGGGTCGGATAGTCGGTGCCGAAGATCGACACAGCCGAGCGCTTGCCCACCGCCGCCTCGCAGGCGACCTTGATGAGCAGGGTAGCGTTCGGTGTGGCCTGCCCGATCCGACCGCCCGGATCCGAGCCTGCCACGTTGAAATAGCGCAGCGCCGCATACCGCAGGGGCGAGGCCTCCGCCACGCTCGCGAGCATCCACTCGCTCATGAGCTTGGAGGTGCCGTAGGGGTTGATCGGGGCGGTGGGGGTCGTCTCCGCGGCGACCCCGTCGGCGGGTGTGCCGTAGACGGCCGCGGTGGAGGAGAACACAAAGTGGCGCACCTGGGCTTCCAGGCAGCATTCAAGGAGCGAGCGCGTCGAGCAGGTGTTGTTGCCGTAGTACTTCAGCGGCTCCGCCACCGATTCGGGCACGATCGTGTAGGCGGCGAAGTGCATGACGGTGTCCACGGCGTGGCGCTTCAGCAGTTGCGTCACCGTGGCGCGATCGCCCACCTTGCCGATCACGAGCGGCGTGTCGAGCACGGCCTGGCGAAATCCGCGCGACAGATCATCCAGGATCACCACGCGCTCAGCGGCCGCGGCGAGCTGCAGCGCCACATGTGAGCCGATATAGCCCGCGCCACCCGTGACTAATATGCTGCCTTGCTTCATGGTGGGCCGATGATAAACAAAAGCCGCGACAGCACGGTGCAACCTTTCGCGGGCCTCACCCCCGAGGTGGTCCTGGATGCGGCCGGCGCCTTTGGACTGGAGCCTGACGGGCGGCTCTTCGCCCTCAACAGCTACGAAAACCGCGTTTACCAGCTCGGCAGCGACACCCGCACCCTGGTGCTGAAGTTCTACCGGCCGCGGCGCTGGAGTGATGCGCAGATCTCCGAGGAGCACGAGTTCACCCAGGAGCTGGCGGCGAGCGAGCTGCCGGTGGCTGCGCCCCTGGTCATCGGCGGACAGACGCTGCTGCGCTTCAGTGATTTTCGCTTCGCCGCCTTTCCCTTCATGCGGGGGCGCGCACCGGAGTTGGACGCCCCCGAGGCGCGCCAGATCCTGGGCCGCAGCCTCGCACGGCTGCACCAGGTCGGCTCGCGGCGGCCCTTCGCAGTGCGCCCGCGCATCGGGGTGGAGCGTCTGGGCTGGGAGGCGCGCGCGCAGGTGCTCGCGAGCGAGCTCCTGCCGCAGCGCCTGCACGAGCGTTACGCCTCGGTGAGCGGGGCGCTGTTGGAGCGGGTGAGTGAGTCCTTCGCCGCCGTCGGTGCCGTGAGTGAGATCCGCCTGCACGGGGACTGCCACCTTGGGAACCTGCTGTGGAATGAGCAGGGCCCGGTGTTCGTGGACCTCGATGATTGCGCCATGGGTCCGCGCGTACAGGACCTGTGGATGATGCTCGCCGGCTCCCCGGATGAGCAGCAGCACCAGTGGGGAGAGCTCCTCGAGGGTTACCGGCAGTTCGCGGACTTCGATTACGCGCAGGTGCGCCTCATCGAGCCGCTGCGCTCGCTGCGCATGCTGCACCACGCCGCCTGGGTGGCTCACCGCTGGGGCGATCCGGCCTTTCCGCGGGCGTTTCCGTGGTTTGGTGAGGAGCGCTACTGGGAGGGGTATGTCCTCGACCTGATCGAGCAGATGGCGCAGATCGAGGATCCGCCGCTGCTGCGCGGGTGAGAGCGTGGAAATGCGAAACGGCGCACGTGCGCGCAGCCCCACAGAGGGTTTATTGTGCCCCCTCAGGCCCGTGTGACTTAAGACAAATCCCCAGGTAGCGCTAAAAAACCATGTGGAATATCGCAAGGAACGCAGGCGTAGCCCTCCTCATCGCAGCTCTCCTCGGGGGCTGCGGCTCGAGCCACAATGAGACGCCGGCCAGCCGCGCCGCCACGCGCGCCAAGCAGGCGCTGAATCCGAAGGATGTGCTGGCGCGCAGTCTCGTCGGCGCGGTGACCACGACCAAGCCGGGCAGCAGCCCGATCCCGGTGCAGGTGAAGTTTGCCTTGCGTGGGCGCCCGGACGTGGCGCAACCGGTCGATATTGATCTGTCGATCCTGCCCACGGCGAGTAACCTCGATCGCATCTTTGGCCAGGTTGAGGGCGAAGAGGGCCTGGAGCTGGTCGGTTCCGGGGAACTGGAGCCGGCCGAGAAGCCCGTGGAAAACACCCCGATTGAGCGCACCATCAAGGTGCTGCCCAAGCACAACGGCATTTATCTGCTCACCGCGACGGTTTCCGTGGACGTGGGCGGCCAGATCTCCACCCAGACATATACGATTCCCGTGATCGCCGGCACCGGCATCCCGGACCTTCCGAGCAAGCCTGTCACGGCCGCCGCACCCGCCACGACCGCTTCCGCCTCGCCTCCGGTGACGGCGGCCACGCGTTAGCCCTGCGCGCGGTTTTGCGGGCACTGGCCTGTTTCGCGAAGGGCTTCACAAGCCCGGTCACACGCCCCCCGTATGATCTCAATCGGGTCTAGTGGCCTTGCTTATGTCAAAAACGCAGCCCTTTCGGACGCCCGATTCTTCCGAGCCCACGCCCGGGGCCACGACGACGCTCGTGCGGGCGGACGCGCGCCCGCACGCTGAAACCTATCCGGAGCTGCATCCGCAGCTGAAGGCGCAGCTGCGCGAGTTGCAGCTGCGTACCGGCAGCGCGGTGCCGGAAGTGCCGATGCTGCTGCGCCTGATCAACGATCACTACATGACGGTGGAGCGCGAGCGTCGCGGCATCGTGGAGTCCATGCGCCTGATGGCCGATGAGGCGCAGGCGCTCGCCCACGAGGCGCGCGAGCAGTCGAGTGAGCACCTGCAGGTGATCCTCGATCACATCAAGGACGTGGTGCTGCTCTTGGATGAGGCGGGCGTCATCCGCACCTTCAATCCCACCGGCGCGCGCGTGTTCGGTTACTCCGAGGAAGAGGTCATCGGCCAGCGCATCGATGTGTTGCTGCCGAACATCGCCACTGACGAGACGGTTCCCGAGGCGCTCGAGCGCCTCGCGGCGAGCTTGGGTGACACGGCCCTCGATCTGAGCGCGCGGGAACTGCGGGCCAAGCGCCAGGACGGGGAGCTCTTTCCGGCGGAGATCGCCGTCAGCAAGGCGCCGCTCTCGCGCCGCCAGATGTTCGTCCTGTGCCTGCGTGATGTCAGCGAGCGGCGCGAGCGCGAGCAGGCGATGCGCGAGAGCGCGGCGCGTTATCAGCTGCTGGTAGATCACGCGCCGGAAGTCATCGTGGTGCTGGATGTGGATTCCGGACGCTTCGTCGACGCCAACGAGAACGCGCAGAAACTCTTCGGCCTCGGCCGCGAGCAGCTGCTGCAGCTCGGGCCGGTCACTTTAAGTCCGCCCCAGCAGCCCGACGGCGCTGCATCCGAAGAGCGCGCGCGCGCCTACATCGAGCGCGCGCTCGCAGGCGAAGTGCAGCAATTCGAGTGGCTGCATCGGCATGCGAGCGGCACGGAGATCATCTGCGAGGTGCGTCTGGTGCGCCTGCCGAGCGGCAAGCGCCGCCTGGTGCGTGGCAGCATCGCCGATATCTCCGAGCGCAAGCGCGCCGAGCGCATCGGCGCCGCCGAACGGCAGGTGTTCGAGCAGGTCGCGCGCCACGCGCCGCTACCGGAGGTGCTCGCCGGCATCACCTGGCTCAGCGAGGCGGCGATCGCAGGCGCGGCCTGCTCGGTGAGCGTGCTGGCGGCCGACGGGCAGGCGTTTTCCGCCGTCGTGGCCCCGCGCTTGACGGCGGCGCTGCGCGCGGGACTTGAGCAGGCGAGCATCGGCATCGGCAACGGCTCCTGCGCCGCCTGCGTCTGCCTCGGCCGCCAGGTGCTGGTGGCGGATCTGGGCAAGGATCCCTTCTGGGCCGACGCGCGCGAGACCGCACTCGGCGCCGGTCAGCGCGCGGCGTGGTCGACGCCGATCAAGGCGGCCGGCGGGCAGGTGCTCGGCGCGCTCGGGGTTTACCGCGCGCAGGTCGGCGTACCGAGCACGTCCGAGGCGGAGATCATGGAGCGCGCAGCGCAGCTCGCCGGCATCGCCATCGAGCGGCGCCTGGGCGAGGAGGCGCTGCGCAGCAGTGAGGCGAAGTTCCGCGGGCTCTTCGAGAGCATCGCCGAAGGGGTCTACCAGAGCGGCCGCGACGGGCGGCTGCTGTCGGTGAACCCAGCGTTCGTCGCCATGCTCGGGTACCGCAGCGCCGAGGAAATATACGCGCTCTCGAGCGCGGCGCTGCTCTACTGGGATCCGGCCGATCGTGGCGAGTTCGCCCGCCGCGTGGACTCGGAAGGTGAGATTCGCGATGCCGAATTCCTTATGCGCCGGCGCGACGGGCAGCAGATCGTGGTGCTCGAGAACGCGCGCCCGATGCGCGATGCGGCCGGCCGTCACATCGGCTACGAGGGCACGATCGCCAACATCACCGAGCGCAAGCGCGCCGAGCAGGCCATCTTTGCCGAGAAGGAGCGCGCGCAAGTCACGCTCGAGTCGATCGGGGATGCCGTCATCAGCACCGATGCCGAGGGGCGCATCCAGTACATCAACCCGGTCGCCGAGAGTCTCACGGCCTGGAGTCTCGCGGACGCGCGCGGTCAGCCGATCGCCGCGGTGCTGAAGCTGGTCAACGAGATCACGCGCGAGCCGATCGAAAATTCCCTCGATGGCGCGCTCGGCCGCGCCGGCGCCATGGCGCCCGCGGATCACGCGGTGCTCATCACCCGCACCGGACACGAAGTGGCGATTCAGGAGTCCGCGGCGCCGCTGTGCGATCGCCAGGGACGGGTGATCGGTGCGGTGGTGGTGTTCCACGACGTGACCAAGGAGCGGCGTCTGCGGCGCGCGCTTTCCTGGCAGGCGAGCCACGATGCCCTCACCGGCCTGATCAACCGGCGCGAATTCGACAACCGGCTGCACGGGGCGCTCTTGTCGGCGCAGCGCGGCGAGGGCTCCTACGCGCTGCTCTACATCGATCTGGACCAGTTCAAGGTGGTGAACGACACCTGTGGCCACCAGGCCGGGGATCGGCTGCTGCGCGATGTGACCGGGCTGCTGCAGACGCGCGTGCGCGCCACCGACACCATCGCGCGTCTCGGCGGCGATGAATTCGGCGTGCTGCTGGAGGGCGTCACGCTCGAGCAGGCCACGCGCATCGCCGAGGGCGTGCGCCAGGCGATCCGCGACTTCCGCTTCGTGTGGGGCACGGGCACGCTCTCGGTAGGGGCGAGCATCGGCATCGTGCAGATCCGCGCCGAGACGGAGAACGTCGCGAGCGTCATGTCCGCGGCCGATATCGCCTGTTACGCCGCCAAGGATGCCGGCCGCAACCGCATCCACGTGTACGGCGCGGACGGGGTCTCGCACCGGCATCGCGAAATGCACTGGGTCGCGCGCGTCACCCGCGCCGCCGAGGACAACCGTCTGGAGCTGTACTTCCAGCCGATCGTCTGCCTCGGCCGCGCCGAGGGGCGCGCCTTCCACGAACTGACCGTGCGGCTGCGCGATGACAGCGGGGAGCTCGTGGCGCCGACCGAGTTCATTCCGGCGGCCGAGCGCTACAACGTCATGTCGGCCATCGACCGCTGGGTGGTGGAGCGCGCGCTCGAATTGCTGCGCGCGCGGCAGCGCGCCGGCCAGCCGCTGCCGCTGCTCGCGGTGAATCTCTCCGGCACTTCCCTCAACGAGCAGTCATTCGTGGATTTTGTGCTGCAGAGCGTCGGAGAACCCGCCATCGCCGCCGCGCTGTGCTTTGAGATCACCGAGACCGCCGCGGTCACGAGCCTCGCCAACGCGCGCTTCCTCATGACCGAGCTCAAGGCGCGCGGTTGCAAGTTCTCCCTGGATGACTTTGGCACCGGCGTCTCCTCGTTCGTGTACCTGAAGTCCCTGCCGGTGGACTACCTGAAGATCGACGGACAGTTCATCAGCCACATCACGCACGATGCGGTGAACCGCAGCATGGTGGAGGCGATCGGCAAGGTGGGACGCGCGCTCGGCATCGCCACCGTGGCCGAGTGCGTCGAGAGCGAGGCGGTGCTCGGGGAGCTGAAGAACATCGGCGTCGACTACGCCCAGGGATTCTTTCTGGCCAGGCCCCTGCCGATCGATCAGATGCCCTGAACCAGCGCCAGCGCGTGGTGCGCGTGCGCCTGCGCCCCCGTAGAATGCGCCGCTTCGTCTGCCGGATGGATAAAGCCCCCGTGCGCCACACCCGCTTCGCTCGCCTCCCGCTGCGCCTTTGCGCCGCGCTCCTGTGCTGCGCCACCCCCCTCGTGGCCGCCCCCGCCGTGCCCCCGGAAGTGGTCGCCGCGCAGCTGCGCGATGCGGCGCTCGCGGGTCATGACATCGCCTACCCCTGGGTGAGCGAACTTACGACGCGTTTTGGGCCGCGGCCGGCCGGCTCGCAGAACGAACACGACGCGGCCACCTGGGCCGCCGCGCGCCTGAAGGCGCTCGGTTTCGACAACGTGCACATCGAGAGCTTTCCCCTCACCGCCTGGGTGCGCGGGGAGGAGAGCGCACAGCTCGTAGCGCCCTCGAAACAGCCGCTCGTGATCGCCGCGCTCGGGGAGTCCCCGCCGACCCCGGCGGCCGGACTCGAGGGCGACGTGGTGATCTTCGCGACGCTCGAGGACCTGAAGGCCGCCCCCGCCGGCTCCCTCGCCGGCAAGATCGCCATGGTGGCGGCGCGCATGGTGCGCACGCAGGACGGGGAGGGTTACCGGACTGCCGTAGCGGCACGCACCGAGGGCCCCAATGTGGCCGCCAAAGCCGGGGCGATCGCCTTCATGCTGCGCTCGGCGGGCACCGACAGCCATCGTCTTGCGCACACCGGCACGACACGCTACGTGGACGGCCGGGTGGCTGTGGCGGCGTTTGCGCTCAGCGCCCCGGATGCGGAACAGCTCGAGCGCATCGCCGCGCTCGGCCAGACCCCGCGCGTGCACCTGTTCTCGGGTGCTTCCTACGTGAGCGAGGCGCACTCGCAGAACGTGATCGCGGACGTGCGCGGCAGCGCCAAGCCGCAGGAGTTCGTGCTCCTGGGCGCGCACCTGGACAGCTGGGATCAGGGCACCGGCGCGATCGATGACGGCACCGGTACCGCGATCATTGTCGCGGCCGCGAAACTCATCCGCGACCTGCCCCACAAGCCGCGCCGCACCGTGCGCGTGGTGCTGTTCGGTTCCGAGGAGCCCGCGCAACCGCAGCCCCCGGATGGCGCCTTCGGCGGCCATTCCTACGCGAACAATCACCACGAGGAGCTTCCCCGCCACATGCTCGCCGCGGAGAGCGATCTGGGCGCCGATCGCATCTACCAGGTGGGACTGCCGCCGGCCGTGGCCCACGCGCCCTTCGCGGACACTCTCATGCGTGTGCTCGGGCCGCTCGGTATTCTCGCCTCGCCGCGCGCGCCGGCAGATGTGGGGACTGACGTGGGCCCGTCGGTCGCTGCAGGCGTGCCCGGCTTCGCCTTGAACCAGGACGCGACACGCTACTTCGATATTCATCACACCGCGGATGACACGCTCGACAAGGTCGATCGGGCGCAGCTGGACCAGAATGTCGCCGCCTGGGCCGCCCTCGTATGGCTCGCCGCCGATAGCGAGGTCAACTTCCGCGGTCCCGGGGCAGCGGCGCCGCCTGCGCCCTAAGCAGCCCGCGGTTGCGCGCCGGCGGCGTACTCGGCAAAGTGAACGCATGAATGAGCCGGTGCTGGTCAGCCGTGCCGACGGGGTGTGCGAGGTGCGCCTGAACCGCCCCGAGAAGCGCAACGCGATCACCTTTGCCATGTACGAGGCGCTGCGGGGCGCACTGTTGGCGGCGCAGGCGGATGAGCAGATCCGCGCAGTGCTCCTGAGCGGGGAGGGCGCCGGCTTCTGCGCCGGCAACGATCTGCATGATTTCCTGAACTCCAACTTCACGAGCGAGCATCCGGTGATGGGGCTGCTGCGCACGCTCGCCACGCTGCAAAAGCCGCTGCTCGCGGCCGTGCACGGGCAGACCGTCGGCATCGGCGTGACGCTCCTGCTGCACTGCGATCTGATCGTGGCGGCACGCACCACGCAGTTCTCGATGCCGTTCGTAAGCCTCGGGCTCGTGCCCGAGGCGGCCAGTTCGCTGCTGCTGCCGCGGCTCATCGGGATGCAGCGGGCCGCGGAACTGCTCCTGCTCGGCAAACCCTTCGAAGCCGCTACCGCGCATACGCTTGGACTTGTGAACCGTGTGGTCGAAGAGAGCGCGCTGCGCGCCGAGGCGCACGCCCTCGCCGTGCGCGTGGCGCAGCAGCCACCCGAGGCGCTCGCCGCCACGCGTCGTCTGCTGCGCGGGGATCCGGCCGAAATCCTCGCGCGCATGGACGAGGAAGCGCGCATCTTCGGCGCGCAGCTGAAGTCCGAGGAGTTTCGTACCGCGGTGAACGCTTTTCTCGCCCGCGCCAAGGCAAGGTAAAACGCGATGCCGGTGTATTCGGTCGATGGCTTCGTACCGGTGGTCGACCCGAGCGCCTTCCTGCACCCCGAGGCGGTTCTGATCGGGGATGTGATCATCGGGCCGCGCTGTTACGTGGGTCCGTGCGCCTCCTTGCGCGGGGATTTCGGTCGCATCGTCCTGCACGGCGGGGTGAACATCCAGGACTGCTGCGTGTTGCACAGCTTCCCCGCCGAGGACACGTTGCTGGAGGAGGACGCCCACATCGGCCATGCCGCGGTGCTGCACGGCTGCACGATCCGCCGCAATGCGCTGATCGGCATCGGTGCCATCGTCATGGACGGTGCGGTAATCGAGGAAGAGGCCTTCGTCGGCGCCGCAAGCTTCGTGCGCGCTGGCTTTGTCGTGCCCAAGCGCACGCTCGTCATGGGCGTGCCCGCGCGTATCGTGCGGGAACTGACGCCCGCGGAACTCGCCTGGAAGGCCGCCGGGACGCGCGAGTATCAGGACCTGGCGGTGCGTTGCCGGCGCACGCTCACGGAGTGTCAGCCGCTCGCGGCCCCTGAGGCCAACCGCGGGCGCCTCGGCGCCTCCACCGGCTCCACCGCCGTCCCGCTGCACACCTTGAACCGCGGCAAGTAGAGCCGGGGCCTCACTCTTTGTTCACCGGATCGGACGCATCGGGGTTGATCACGCCAAAGAGCGCCGGCACGCAGGCGTAGAAGAGGCGGATACCCTTATCGTGCAGGAGCGTCAGCATCTGCTGCGCCTCCGCGTCGGTGACGACGAACTCCACTTCAACCGTGAGTGTGCCGGCGAGCTCGAAGAACTTGCTTTCGTGCAGCACGTGGTGGCGGCCGAAGCCGGCCATGGCGCGAAACGCCGAGCCGCCACGGATGCCGAGCGCATTGGCCTGCTCGAGCAGCCATTCCCACACGAGGCGGTGCTCGTGGCGCTGGTTCTCGTGCACGTAGAAGCGCAGGAACGAGCCTTGCATTGGCGTGTGCTCCTTGAGGTGAGTGCGCGACCGGGCCCCCTTCAACTACGCAGCCACGCGACCGTGCCAATCCCGGCAAACGTCATGAGCACCGAGCCGGTGAAGTGCGCGGCCGCATGGCCCGCGGCCCACAGCATCCGTCCCTGCTGCAGGAGAGTCACGCTCTCGGCCGAAAAGGTCGAAAACGTGGTGAGTCCGCCGCAGAACCCGGTGATCACGAACAGCCGCCACTCCGGGGCAATGGCCGCATAGACGCCGAACAGGCCCACCGCGACGCCGATGATGTAACCGCCGATGAGATTGGCCGCGAACGTACCGGGGGGAAGGGTCGGGAACTGGGCGTTGAGCAAGAGCCCGAGCCACCAGCGCAGCAGCGCTCCGAGGCTCGAGCCGATGCTGATGGCAACAATTGCTTTCCACATGACCCCGCCCTTGTACCGCACGGCACGAGCGCGGCGCAACGGTTCGAGTATCCTGTCGGCTCTCTCTGCGCCCCCGGAAAGCACAACATGCCCAAGTTCGCTCCCTCCTTGCTTGCACTCGCGGTGCTCGCCGCAGCCCTCGGTGGCTGTGCGCGAAAGCACAGCGCCGATGCGCGTCTGCAGGAGATTTATAACACCGAGTGGAAGTGGCGCACCGACCAGCAGCCGGATGATGAGGACGGCACCAAGCCGATCGCGGATCACCTGCCGCGCGTGGATCCGGCCACCCAGGAGATGCGCCTGAAGTACTGGGAGGACGTGCAGCGGCGCCTGAACGGCATCGACCGCGCGCACCTCTCCGCAAAGGAGCAGCTCAACTACGACATCTACCGCGCCCAGATCGCCGTGCTCATTGCCAACCAGCGCTTCCGCGACTTCGAGATGCCGGCGAATTCGGACACCACGTTCTGGACCGATATCGGCTACACCGCGCGCCGGCCGTTCCGCCGCCTCGAGGACTACCAGCACTGGATCGCGCAGATGCAGGACATTCCGCGCTACTTCCAGGAACAGATGGACGAGATGCGCGCGGGACTCAAGCGCGGTTTCACGCCACCGCGCGTCACCATGCAGGGACGCGATGCCTCGATCACGGCGGTCACCGAGGCGACGCCTGAGGCGAGCCTCTTCTACACGCCCTTCAAGGAGATGAACGGCATCGCGCCGCAGAAGCAGGAGGAGCTGCGTGCGCAGGCGGTGAAGACGATCCGCGAGGTGGTGCAGCCGGCGTACGCGCAGCTGCTGAAGTTCGTGCGCGAGGAGTACGTGCCTGGCATGCGCACCACGATCACCGCCGAGGCGTTGCCGGACGGCAAGAACTACTATCGCGCCAAGATCCGCGAGTTCACAACGCTCGACCTTGAGCCCGCGGCGATCCACGAGCTGGGCGTGGCCGAGGTGAAGCGCTTGCACGAGGCCATGCTCAGCGCCATGGCGGACACGGGCTTCAAGGGAGACTTCGCCGCTTTCCAGCAGTACCTGCGCACCGATGCGCACTTTTACGTGAAGACGCCCGAGGAACTGCTGATGCGCGCGGCCTGGATCGCCAAGCGTTTCGACGGCAAGGCGGCGCAGTACTTCGGCTACCTGCCGCGCGCGCGCTTCGCCATCAAGCCCGTTCCCGATGATCTTGCGCCGTTCTACACCGCCGGGCGCGGCGGTTCCGGCGTGTACCTGCTGAACACCTACGATCTGCCGAGCCGGCCGCTTTACAACCTCACCGCCCTTACTCTGCACGAGTCGGCTCCCGGGCACGCGTTCCAGATTCCGATCGCCATGGAGCACAAGGATCAGCCCGCATTCCGCCAGCTCACCTACATCTCCGCCTACGGGGAGGGCTGGGCGTTGTACTGCGAGCAGCTCGGCAGCGAGATGGGCATGTATGACACCCCGTACGACCGCTTCGGCATGCTCGGTTACCAAATCTGGCGTGCGGCGCGGCTGGTGGTGGATACGGGCATTCACTCGGAGGGCTGGACGCGCGAGCAGGCGATGGACTACTTCCGCCAGTACACGGCGTTGCCGGAACGCGAGATCGGCACGGAGATTGACCGCTACATCACCTGGCCGGGGCAGGCGTTGTCGTACTATCTGGGCGAGCGCGTGATCCTCGAAAGCCGCGCCAAGGCGGAAAAGGCGCTCGGCGAGCGATTCAACATCCGTGCGTTCCACGACACCGTGCTCGAGCTCGGTTCGGTGCCCTTGCCCGTGCTGCAAGCGCGCGTCGAGGCCTTCATCGCCGCGGGCGGTCGCGGCCCGTATCCGGACATGGAGTAGCGCCGCGCGTTGGGGTTACCATGGCTACCTTGGCTCGCGCCCCGAAAAAAAAGGAGAAGATTATGAGACGCTCGACATGGCTGCTGACCCTCGGCGCGGCGCTGGCGATCCTCGGCGCTCAGGCGCCCCTCGCCCAGGCCGATGAAAACAGTCAGCAGATGAAGATGACCAGCTGCAACGCCGACGCCACCAGTAAGGGACTCAAGGGCGATAACCGCAGCGCGTTCATGAAGACCTGTCTGTCCAGCACGAGTAGCACCAAGACGAACAGCCAGCAGGAGAAGATGAAGACCTGCAACGCGGACGCCAGTGCCAAGGGACTGAAGGGCGATGACCGCAGCGCCTTCATGAAGACCTGCCTCTCGGGCAGCTCCGCCGCACACTAGGGGCGCGCGCCAAAGCCGCCGCCGGGTACGGGCGGCGGCCTGATTTTTTTGAGCCGTTGCTGCCGCTTCAGTGGATCCGCGCGCCCTTGCGCGCGGATCCTCAGCCGCCCAGCGGGCGAATGAAGCGCCGCGCGAAATCCTCCATGACGCGCTTTTTCTCATCGAGCGTCGAGCGCTTGCCGGCGGTGAAGGTAAAGGGGTAACTCACCCCGCCGCTCATGCCCGCCTCATCCAGGCGCTGGAAGGTCGCCAGGTCCGGGGCCGTGGAGAGCCCAATGACCGTCTCGAACGGTAGCTGCTCGCGGCCAGCCTCGCGGCGCAGGCGGCCGAACTCGGCGAGCAGGCCCGGGACTTCCTCGGGCGTATTGCCAGCGCCGATCCAGCCGTCCGCCTTGGCGGCCGCGCGCTTTAAGGCCACCGGGGAAGCGCCGCCGGTAAAGATGGGCACCGTGCGCTGCGGGGCCGGCGAGATCTGTAGCGGCGGAAAGTCGATGAGCGCGCCGTGATGCTCCACCATTCCGCCGCCCCAGAGCTTGCGTAGCACGTCGAGTTGTTCATCGAAGAGCTTGCCGCGGGTGTGGAAGTCGACGCCGTAAATGTCGAATTCATCCTTCATCCAGCCGATGCCGGCGCCGAGGATGAAGCGATTGTTGCTGAGGATCGCCAGCGTTCCGGTGGCGCGCGCCACTTCGAAGACGTTGCGCAGCGGCAGCACGTAAACGGCGACCGCGAAGCGAATGCGACGCGTGACCGCACTGATCGCCCCGATCGTGGCCCAGCAATCCGGATACCACGCATCCGGCGCCATCGGCGGTTTGCCATCCGCCGAATACGGGTAAGTCGCCTTGACCTCGAGGGGGAAGACGCCGTGATCCCCAAGCATCACGCCCTCGAAGCCGACTTCCTCGGCAAAGCGAGCGACGTCCAGGATCTGTTCGGGCTCCATCCAAGTCAGCATCTGCCAGAATTTCATCGCTGAGCGCCCCTTAGCGCGCGTACTTGCCGCGGTTGAAGAATCGGTCGAATGCATCAGGATCGGCGTTGCCGAAGGCGGCCTTGTCACGCTCAAGAAAGCGCTCACCGCTTGCTACGCCGCGCTCGACCGCGGCCCGCGCGCCGATGACGGCGAACCAGCGTCCGAGGGCGGCCCAGTCGCGCAGCGCATCGCCTGCCGCGCCCGCCTGCACGAGCCAGGGGTAAATCGCGCTCGCGGCGCGGATCCAGGGCCAGGTGGCGACATCGGCGACCGAGTAGTCCTCCCCGCCGAGGAAGGCGCTCTGCGACAGGCGCTTATCCAGCACGCCGAGGAGGCGGCGCACCTCGCTCGTGTAGCGCTTGAGGCTGTAATCATTGCCGGTGGGCGCGTAGCGCGTGAAGTGCACCAGCTGTCCGAACATCGGACCCACACCGGTGAGCTGCAGCATGAACCACTCGAGCGCGGTGGCGCGGCGCGCGCCTTGCGAGGGTAGGAGCCGGCCGCTTTTCTCGGCGAGATACATGAGGATCGCGCCGCTTTCAAACACCGCCAGCGCTCGCCCACCGGGACCTTCTTCGTCCACGATTACCGGCACCTTGTTGTTCGGGCTGATCTTGAGAAAATCGGCCTGGTACTGCTCACCGGCGAACACGTTGACGTGATGCTGGCGGTAGGGCAGGCCCACCTCTTCCAGCATGATGGTGATCTTCACCACGTTTGGGCTGCTCATGCCGTAGACGTCGATCATTCTCGCCTCCGCTGGGGCGCTTTCGTGCTTTGCGCTGCACCGTGCGCGAACCCTTGCGCCGGCGCATCGCCCAAATGCGTGAGACCGAGCGCCCATACCCCTTATGCATGATGACGCTCAGCGGGCAAAACCGGGTACGCTAGCGGCGGTGTTTCATCTTCGGCGGGCGCGGGGCGCACATGAGGGATCCGCTGCAGCAGCTCATCGACAAGCAGGCGCTGCACGAGCTGGTGCTGAGCTACTGCCGGGCCTGCGACCGGCGTGATTTCGCCCTGCTGCGCACCCTCTATCACGATGACGCCATCGACGATCACGGCACGATGT
Organism: uncultured Pseudomonadota bacterium; assembly: GCA_963850955.1. GTDB lineage: Bacteria > Pseudomonadota > Gammaproteobacteria > Steroidobacterales > Steroidobacteraceae > 13-2-20CM-66-19. The sequence goes on along the minus strand of CAWKMW010000002.1, from coordinate 413,073 downwards.
TTTGCGGCTCCGCGGATGCGTACGTAGCGTGGCTCCCGGGAGTGCTCGCGAACTTCGCGGCCACCGTGCATTCCATCAGCAACGCCCTGTTCGTCGTCGCCGGCGAGCAGGCACAGGGGGAGCTGTACACGCTCGCCTACCATCGCACCCATGGGCCGCAGGCGCAGGAGATCCTGATCGGCGGTCGCTATCTTGATTGCTATGAGCGTCGCGCCGGGGTGTGGAAGTTCCTGCGCCGCTCGCTGGCCATGGACTTCTGCCGCGTCGCGACGGTCGATCCGGCCGCCTATGAGCAGTTCGCCGCCGGCGCGCCCGCGGGGCGCACCGATCTTAAGGATCCCTCGTATGTTGCCTTGTCTTTTTTCCGCCCGGAGAACGCTAAGCCATGAAGTTCTGGTTGTCGCTGGTGGCGGTACGGGAGACGGAGCAGTTGCCGCAGCTGGCACGCTTCGCCGAGGAGCTGGGCTTCTATGGCCTGATGGTCGGTGATCACCTGATCTGGCCGGCGCACATCCAGACCCCTTATCCATACTCCCCGGACGGCAAGATCTTCGTGCCGCCCGATACCCCGTGGCCGGATCCGTGGGTGCTGTTTGCGCACCTCGGTGCCAGCACGCGGCGGTTGCTTTTCGCCTCCAATATCTATCTGGCGGCACTGCGCGACCCGCTCACCGTGGCCAAGAGCGTGGCGACCGCCGCCGTGCTCACCCAGGATCGCGTGATCTGCGGCGTATCCGCCGGCTGGCTCAAGGAGGAATACGAAGCCGCGGGCGTGGATTTCGAGCTGCGCGGCCGGCGCCTGGATGAGACGCTCACGATCCTGCGCAAGCTTCTCAGCGGGGAGTGGGTGAAACACGACGGCCCGCTCTTTCACTTCGAGGGCATCATGCGGCCGGCGCCGCATGAGCCGGTGCGCATCTGGTGTGGCGGCGCCTCCGCGCCCGCCATGCGGCGCGCGGCGCGCAATGATGGCTGGCTGCCCTTACCGATGACGGTGGCGCAGACGGACACGGCGCTGGCGGCCATCCACATCATGCGCCGCGACGCCGGACTGCCGCAGAGCGGCTTCGAGGTGGGGCTGCCGCTCGCCGAGCCGGTCACGCAGGCTGCCGTGGACGCGGTACAGGAACTCGGGGTGCATGACCTCGTGGTCATCGCGCCCTGGCTGGCTTCGCCCTGGGACGTTCAGTCCTGGCTCGAGCCGGGTGATGACATGTCGCAGCTCACGGTGAAGATGCGCGCGCTCGAGCGCTATGCGGCGGCCGTGCTACGCAAGGTGCACTGAGCAGCTGCTGAGGGCTAAGGCAATGATCAAGACGATCGCGTTCCTCAAACGCAAGGCCGGACTTTCGCGCGAGGCCTTCATCCGTTACTACGAGACGTACCATGCGCCGCTGATCCTCTCGATCGCCCCGCAGATCTGCGACTACCGGCGCAACTTCCTCATCGAAGAGGGCGCCATCGTGGCCCCGGGGGCTGCGACGCCGGACTTCGATGTGGTCACGGAGCTGTGGTACGCGGATGAGGCCGCGTTCGCGGCCGCGATGGCCGCATTTACGAACCCTGCGAATGCGCAGCGCATCGCGGCGGACGAGGAGAATGTGTTTGATCGGGCCTACACGCGTTTTTACACCGTGGACGAACGCGTCTCGACCTCGAAGCGCTAGCGCCGCGGCGCGCTCTAGAACTTCACACCGATGTTGATTGGAACGAACTCGAAGGTCTGTGGCATCTGCACGGCGTTGTAGCGCGACTCCACGAACAGCACCGTACCGCCGCGCAGTCTGAAGGAGACGCCGAGCCCGGCATTCCAGCCGAACTTCGTGTTGTCGTTCTGGGCGACCACGGCGCTGCCGCTACCGAAGTAACAGTAGCCCCACCACGGGTTGCATACGTATCCGTAGCCGTACTCGGTGAGGGAGATTTGGGTGTAATAGGCGCCGACGCCCCCGACCACGTAGCCGTTGATGCCAGGCACGATGGGGAACTGATATTCCGCGTTCGCCGTCCCCCACCACAGGTCCGCATATCCGCCTGTGATCTGCAGGCCAGTTTGCTGCTGACCCTGGTTGATGAGGGCATTGGTCGCGTTGTTGTTCGCGTAATTGACCTCCAGGCGCAGCGCGAGCGGGGTCCCGGGCCGCTGGAAGGCCACGCCGAAGCCGACGTTGTAGCCGCCTTGGAGAATGTCGTTGGCGCTACCGGCCGGCTGGCTAAAGCCGCCCATGACATAGAAGCGCACGGGGCGCGAGTCCGGAAGGCTGTAGTACCCCTGAGCGAACACGGCCGGGGCGAAGCACGCGAGCACGATAAGCGCCAGTAAGCGGATGCGGGACATGCGTAACTCACTCCTTAAGGTTGGGATGCAGCGATCCGGGCGTCCCCCCTGAACAGGCGCCCGCACCTGCCCGCCGCAACACCTTCGCTCAACGGGCGAGGCCGCGGGCGGTTGACGACCGGCGGGCGGCCTTCGCCCCGAGAGTCCAGTGTAATTATGATTAAACGCAGGGCTGCTGCGCCATGCATTGCTTCAAATTCAGGATCATCGTTTGATATAGATAAAAGGAATATCAGGAATTCAAAATTCGATTATTATTTAAGCGTGCCGCCTGCCTAGAATCCGCGGAGAGCAGCGCCCGCCCAGCCCAAGGCGCCGCGAGGGATTAAGTCACCTCCCAAGGACCGATGCGCACACCCACGGCGGCCGATTCCTACCCCATTACGGCGCGGCAGCTGCCCTGCTTCATCGGCGGGGAGTTCATCAGCGACGGCCGCGCCTTCGACAACGTAAGCCCGGTTACCGGGCGCGTGCTCTGCACCGTCACGGAAGCGGACGCAGCGCTCGTCGACCGCGCGGTGCTCGCGGCGCGTGCGGCGCTGCGCGGGCCCTGGGGACGCATGTCCGTCGCCGAGCGCGCGGCGCTCTTGCGCAAGGTGGCCGAGCGCATCGAGCAACGTTTTGAGGAATTCCTGAGCGCCGAGATCGCTGATACCGGCAAGACGCTGCAACAGGCGCGCACGCTGGACATCCCGCGCGGCGCGGCTAACTTTCGCGCCTACGCGGACCTCGCTTTAGGGCGTGGCTCGGAGTGCTTCGAGACCGCCACGCCCGATGGGCGCGGCGCGCTCAACTACTCGGTGCACAAGCCGGTCGGCATCGTCGCGGTGATCGTGCCGTGGAATCTGCCCTTCCTGCTCATGACGTGGAAAGTGGCCCCGGCACTCGCCTGCGGCAACGCAGTGATCGTCAAGCCCTCCGAGGAGACCCCGTCCACGGCGGTCCTGCTGGCGCAGGTCATGCAGGAGGTGGGCCTGCCCGCCGGAGTGTTCAACGTCGTGCACGGCTTTGGGCCCAAGTCCACCGGTGAGGCGCTGGTGAGCCACCCGGAGGTGAACGCCGTCGCCTTCACCGGCGAGACCGCGACCGGCGCGGCGATCATGAAGTGCGCGGCCCCCTCGGTGAAGGCGCTGTCCTTCGAGCTCGGCGGCAAGAATGCGGCGCTGGTGTTTGCGGACGCGGACTTTGAGGCCGCGCTCGCGGGCACGATGCGCTCGGTGTTCTCCAACTGCGGTCAGGTGTGCCTTGCCTCGGAACGCGTGTACATCGAGCGCCCCATATTCGAGCGCTTCGTCGCGGCACTCGTGCAGCGCGCCCGCGCCTTGAAGATCGGCGGGCCGTACGAGGAGGCTGATATGGGGCCTCTCATCTCGCGTGCGCATCGCGAGAAGGTCCTCTCGTACTACCAGCTCGCGCGCGAGGAGCACGGCGAGATCCTGTGCGGCGGCGGCGTACCCCGCTTCGGCGACGAGCGCGACGGCGGCGCCTTCATCGAGCCGACCGTGCTCGCCGGCCTTGCTGAGAATGCCCGCTGCGTCAAGGAGGAAATCTTCGGGCCGGTGTGTCACGTGGCACCCTTTGACGCCGAGGAGGAGGCCGTGCGGCTCGCGAACGATACGCGCTACGGACTGTGCGCGGCGCTGTGGACGCAGAACCTCTCGCGCGCGCACCGCGTCGCGCGCCAGATGGAAGTGGGCACCGCCTGGGTCAATGACTGGTACCTGCGCGACCTGCGCGTGCCGTTTGGCGGTGTGAAGCTCTCCGGTATCGGCAGCGAGGGCGGCGAGCACTCGCTCGCCTTCTTCTCCGAGAGCATGAACGTGTGCGTGAAGCTGTGAGGCGCAGCGTGAGCGACACCCCCATGCAACCCCTGGAGCGCATCGCACGGTTGCTGGATGAGGCTGCACTCGAGCGCACGCCGGTGGCGCAGCTGGCGCAGCAGGGCGATGAGCTTACGCTCGCCCAAGCCTACCGCGTGCAGGCACAGCTGCTGCGGCTGCGCGCGATGCGCGGCGAGCGTCTCGTGGGCGTCAAGATGGGCTTCACGAGCGAAGCAAAACGCGCGCAGATGAAGATCGACGACCTGATCTGGGGCCGATTGACCGACGCCATGCGCATCGGCTGCGGCGCTACCCTGACGCTCTCGCACTTCATCCACCCACGCATCGAGCCGGAACTCGCATTTCTCCTGAAGGCACCGCTGCGCGGTGCGGTGAGTGCTGAGGAGGCGCGGGCGGCGGTCGGCGCGGTGGCTCCGGCTCTGGAGGTGCTCGACAGCCGCTATCGGGACTTTCGCTTCTCGCTCCCCGACGTGGTCGCTGATAACTCCTCCTCCGCCGCTTTCGTCATTGGCGAATGGCAGACGCCGCCCGCGGATTAACGAATCTCGGCATCACCTTGGCCTTTGATGGACAGCCGATCGAATCGGGCAGCTCCGCGGCCATCATGGGCGATCCGCTGCGCTCGCTCATGGCCGCGGCGCGCCTGGCGGCAGAGTCGGACCTGACGCTTGAGTCCGGCTGGCTCGTGCTGGCAGGCGGCGCCACGGCCGCGCGGCCGCTCCTTGCCGGCACGCGCGTCAGCGTCTCGGTCGAGTCCCTGGGCGCTGCGCACCTTCAGGTGCGCTCGTGAATGCGCGCGCGGCGAGTGGCGTCGTGGCGGGCAAGGCCAAGCCGCGCGGCAGTTTTCCGCACTTCCGGCGTGCGGGGGATTTCATCTTTGTCTCGGGCACGAGTTCGCGCCGCGCGGATGAGTCCATCGCCGGCGCGCACCGTGGCGCGGATGGCGCGTATGTGCTGGACATCCGCACCCAAACGCGCGCCGTGCTTGAGAACGTGCGCGACATTCTCGCCAGCGCCGGGGCGGCGCTGGCGGATGTCGTCGAAGTGAGTACCTACCTTGTCAGCATGGCCGACTTTGCCGGCTACAACGAGGTGTACAGCGAGTTTTTCGGCTACGAGGGACCGGCGCGTACCACGGTCGCCGTGGCACAGCTGCCGCACCCACAGCTGCTGATCGAGATCAAGGTCGTGGCCTACCGCCCGCAGGCCCTCGCATGAGGGACCTGGCGGTGCATGCGGTCGCGACGTAGGAGACACCCGTGAGCGTCGTTGATATTCATACCCACTTCCTGCCGCGCACCTGGCCGGACTTTGCGGCCCGCTTTGGCACGCCCGACTGGCCCTCGATGAAGCACCTGGGCGCCGGCAAGGCGATGCTCATGCTCGGCGAGCAGGAATTTCGCCCCGTGAGCGCGGCTTGCTGGGACGCGGACGTGCGCCTGGAGGCGATGGACCGTGACGGGGTTGAGGTGCAGATCATGTGCGCGACGCCGGTGCTGTTCTCCTATCACCGCCCGGCGGCGCAGGCACTCGAGGTGGCCCGCATCTTCAACGACGCGGCGCGCGAGATCTGTGCCCGCGATCCGCGGCGCCTGAAGTCGCTGTGCCAGGTGCCGCTGCAGGACACGGAGCGCGCCTGCCGTGAATTGAGCCGCGCCATGGCCGACGGCCATGTGGGCGTGCACATCGGTAACCACGTCGGTGCGCGCGACATCAACGACGAGCAGATCATCACCTTCCTGCAGCACTGCGCCGCCGAAGGCGCCGCGGTGTTCGTGCATCCCTGGGACATGATGGCCCCGGAGCGCATGGGCAAGTACCAGCTGCCGTGGCTGGTGGCGATGCCGGCAGAGACGCAGCTGTCGATTCTGTGGCTGATCCTGTCGGGCGCGTTCGAGCGCCTGCCGCGCTCGCTCAAGCTGTGCTTTGCGCACGGCGGCGGCAGCTTCCCCTATCTGCTCGGGCGTGTGGATAACGCCTGGCGCAATCGCGATATCGTGCGCGAGGACTGCCCGCGGTTACCTTCCTCGTACCTCGATCGCTTCTACGTCGATGCCGCGGTGTTCAGCGGCGATGCGCTCGCGTTTTTGGTGAAGACCATGGGCGAGGAGCGCGTGATGCTCGGCTCGGACTACCCCTTCCCGCTCGGCGAGCAGCAGGTGGGCAGCCTCATCCGCTCGCACGCGGGGCTGCCGCCGGCCACCCGTGAACGGCTGCTGCACACGAACGCGACGCGCTTCTTCGGCCTCGAGGAAGTGCGCGCGGGTTCCCGCATCACGCGCCGCAGCGCCTGAGGGGCGGCGCGAGCGCGCGCAGTGCGCCCTGCGGGTGAGGGCGCGCTCGTGCCAGAATGCCGCGCATGAGCTCGGCACGTCTGGAGCGCTGGATCACGCGCAAGTTCCGCCTGCGGCACGTCGAGCTGATCGCGGAAGTCTACGACTGCCGCAGTGTGCTTAAGGCCGCCAAGCGGCTGAACCTGAGTCAGCCGACCGTTACCAAGGCGCTGCAGGACATCGAAACGACGCTCGGCCTGCCGCTGTTTGAACGCAGCAACCGCGGCCTAAAGCCCACCCCCTATGGGGAGATCTTCGCGCGGCACGCCAAGATCGTGTTGGCGCAGCTGCGCCATGCGGCCGAGGAACTCGAGGGCCTGCGCGCCGGCTACAGCGGCAAGGTGTCCGTCGGAACGCTGCTCGCCGCCTCCGCGAGCATCCTGCCCGATGCCATCGCCCGGTTGAAAAAGGAGCGACCGGGCGTGGCGATCAGTGTGGCGGTGGGCACGTACGATCTGCTCATGCCGTCGCTCCGGGCCGGGGATCTGGACATGGTGCTCGGACGGCTGCCGGAGGAGGGGCGCAGCAGCGAGCTCGTGTACGAGGAGTTCTACGCCGAGCCGGTGTGTCTGGTCACGCGGCGCGGCCACCCCCTCACGCGCAAACGCCGCCTCGGCCTGCGCGACTTGGTGCACGAACCGTGGCTCCTGCCACTTCCGGAGACCACGCTGCGACGCCAGATCGAGCGCGCCTTCGTCGAGGCCGGGGCGGCAGTGCCGAAGAACGTCATCGAGTCGGTGTCGATCCTGACCAACCGCGTGCTCTTGAGGAAGTCCGACTGCATCGGCGTCATGCCGTATCACGTGGCGCTCGATGACGTGGAGCACGGGCTGCTCGCCTTCCTGCCGGTGAAACTCAAGTCCATCGAAGGTCCCGTGGGCGCGATCCTGCGCGCGCCCGGGGAGCTGCCACCGGCGGCCCGCGCTTTTCTCGAGTGCCTGCGGGTGGCAGCGCAGGACGTACCGAGCGCTAAGCTTTGAGGCTCGCCCACCTATGGCGGTGCGCCGCCAGCAACAGCCGATGAAGAAGTAAAGCCGCTCCGCAGCGGCCCTCAGGATGGGCTCATGCGGACGGGGGCGCGGCGGTTTGCCGCCTGCGGAATAAGCGCCGCAGCACGCGAATGGCGAACCAGCAGAACACCGCCACGAGCGCCACCGCGAGCACCGGGGCGGCGAGCGCCAGGAGCGACAGGCCAAGGGCACCCCCGAGCTCGCCGCTGGCGATGACGTGGTTGCCCAGCCCCGCAGTGAGGCTGGTCGACTTCAGACGCAAGAGTGAGGTGATGCCTTGTGTGAGCCCGGCCGCGCCGCCGCCGGCGATCACCGCCGTGGTCCATTTGACCAGCGGCGGCAGGTCCGCCATCACCGCCGCCGACACAACCGTGCCGGCAATGAGTGCGGCCGGGGCGGCGAGCGCATCAAGCAGGTTGTCAACGCCCGGGATGTAGTAGGCGATGATCTCCAGGAGCGAGGCGATGGCGAGCATCAGCAGCGCAGGGGCGCTGCCGAGCCACGCAAACCCGCTGCCGAGTGTCAGATGTCCGGTGTACGCGGCGATGCTCATCACGAGCATCGGCAGGAACACCCGTAAGCCGACCGCCGCGGCAAGTCCCACGCCGAGCGCGATGGACAGCGCCACATCGGTCCCGGCCATGTGCGGTACGGGGAGCACGTCGCCTACGATAGAGGCGGCGCGCTAAGCTGTCGAGCACGCTGCACGCGCAGGCTCGGACGCATTTATACTGCGCGGCGCCATGATCGCCTTTGTACGTGAACCGAGTCCGCTGCTGGAGCGTTGCGAGCTGTCCCACATCGGGCGCCTCACCATCGACGCGCAGCGCGCGCGCCGGCAGCACCAGGGGTATGTGACCGAGCTCATCGCGCGCGGATGTGAGCCGCGCTGGCTGCCGCCGCTGCCGCAGCACGCCGATGGCATGTTCGTCGAGGACACCGCGGTTGTGCTGCCGGAGCTTACGGTCATCACGCGCCCGGGAGCCGCTTCGCGGCGTGCCGAAGTGGACTCGGTGGCCGCGACCCTCGCGCAGTACACGCCCCTCGCACAGGTGCGCGATCCTGGAACGCTCGAGGGCGGTGACGTGCTGCGCATCGGGCGGCGGCTGTACGTGGGGATCTCGGGGCGCACCAATGCTGCAGGCGTGGCGCAGCTCGCCGCCGCCCTCGCGCCCTTTGACTACACGGTGCACGGCGTGGCCATGCACGGTTGCCTGCATCTGAAAAGTGCCGCGACGTTCATCCCGCCCGACACGCTGCTGGTGAATCCTGAGTGGGTGGACCCGGCGCTCTTTGACGTGCCGCGCGTCGTGTACGTGGCGGAACCCTTCGGTGCCAACACGCTCACCGTCGGCGGCGTGACACTGGTGAGCAGCGATTACCCTGCCACGCAGGAGCGCTTGCGGGCGGCCGGCATCACCACGCGCGCGCTTGAGGTGAGCGAGCTGCACAAGGCGGAAGCAGCACTCACCTGCATGAGCCTGATCTTCGAGGCGCTGCCGGCGGCCTCAGCTGTGCTGACTCGCGCGCAGCGCGCTCAGGAATGAATCGACCTCCGGCTCGGTGCCGATGGTGATGCGGCACCAGGTGTCGAAGGGCGGAAACAGACGTCCCACCAGAATGTTGCGTGCCTTCATGCGCTGCGTGAAGGTCGCGAGCGGCATACCCGTATCGAAGAAGATGAAGTTGCCCTGCGGCTCCGCGTAGCGCAGGTTCAGCTGCGTGAGTGCGCCGGTGATGCGGGTGCGGCTCGCGAGGATGCGGTTGCGGGTCGCCTGCAGAAAGCTGCGGTCATCGAGACTGGCGCGCGCCGCGCGCACCGCGAACAGGTTCGGCGTCGTCATGCGGGCGCGCCCGAGCGCTGCGGCGATGCCCGGACGCGCGATCGCGTAGCCCATGCGCAGGCCCGCCATGCCGTGCAGCTTGGAGAACGTGCGCAGCACCACGACGCTGCGCTGCCCGTTCACCAGCTCCGCGACCGAGCGCACGTCCGCGCCGGTGGCGAAGTCGATGTACGCCTCATCCACGATCGTGAGCACCTGAGGCGGCAATGCCTCGATGAAGGCGCGGATCTCGGCTGCGCCGAGCGCCGTGCCGGTCGGGTTGTTCGGATTGCACAGGTAGATCGCGCGCGTGCGGGGGGAGACCGCCGCCTGCATCGCGGGCAAGTCATGGCACAGCCGCGCGTCCACCGGCACGAACGTGACCTTCGCACCCAGGCCGAGCGCGTAGTCGGGTAGTTCCAGATACGTAGGCTGCGCGGCGATGAACTCCCCGCCGTCGCGCCCGCACAGCAGTGCCAGCGCGCACAAGAGCTCACCCGAACCGGTGCCGGTCACGATGTGCTGCGCGTCGGTGCCTTCGTGGCGCGCCAGCGCTGCGCTCAGATCCTGCATCTCCAGCTCCGAGGGGTAGCGGCAGCCCTCCGGGATCGCGCGCGACACCGCCAGGCGCGCCGCTGGGGAAGGGCCGTACGGATTTTCATTCCAGCACAGCACCACCGGCCGATCCCCCGGCGCCCCCTGGTCGGCGGCGGCACGCAGTGAGAACGCCGGGCCCGCCAAGAGCAGTGCCGAGGCGGTGAGAAGGTCGCGGCGGTTCACGGTCATAATCGTGCCATCCTCTTGCCCTGGCGCCGATCCTACCGGCTGCGCGCTCGCGTGTGGACACTTCCGGCAAGCCGACGCTAGACTTTCCGCATGCCAACAGGCGCGCGCATGTCGCTGAAGATCGGCGGCCCCACACAGCTGCTGCTGGAGCGCGCCGGAGGCGTCGCGCACCCGATCCACCCCCTGTGGCTGCGCGAGCGCTGCAAGGACGCCGCCAGCATGGATCTGAAGACCCAGCAGCGCCTGCAGGACCCGTCCGACTTCGACCTGGATCTGAAGATCGTGGCGCTCTCGCAGCCGCTCGCCGGTACGTTCCGGGTGAAGTTCAGCGACGGCCATGAGGCGAGCTTCAGCGCCGCGGACATCCTCGAGGAGGCGGCGCTGCCACCTAACAGCCACGACTGCCCCGCGCCGCAGCTGTGGGACGGCTCGCTCCAGGAGCTGCCGCGCGCGCGCTGGCGGGCCGAGGCGAGCGAGGCGGAGCGTTTCTCGTGGCTGGAGTCCTTTCTCACACTCGGCTTTGTCATCTTCGAGGGCGTGCCGAGTGAGCCGGCTACGGTGCTCAAGGTCGGCTCGATGTTCGGCTTCATCCGCGAGACCAATTTCGGTGCGCTCTTTGACGTGCGTTCGACCCCGGAGGCCACCGACCTCGCCTACACCGCCGTATCGCTCGATCCGCATACCGACAATCCGTACCGCGCGCCGGTTCCGGGCATTCAGCTGCTGCACTGCCTGGTGAACGAGACGAGCGGGGGACTCTCGACGCTGGTGGATGGATTTGCCGTCGCACAGGCGCTGCGCGCGCAAGATCGCGCAGCCTTCACCGTCCTCGCCAGCACGCCGGTGCGCTTCAAGTACCTGGACGCGAGCACGGAGCTCACGGCGAGTGCGCCGCCCATCGAGCTGGACGTGACCGGGGCGCTCAAAGCGATCCACTTCAGTCCGCGTCTCGACTTCGTGCCACTCTTCGCACCCGATGAGCTCGACGTTTACTTTCGCGCGCGCCGCAAGTTCGATCAGCACCTGCGGGCGCCGGATTTCGAGATCCGCTTTCTGCTCAAGTCCGGCGATCTGGTGATGTTTGATAACTGTCGCCTGCTGCACGGCCGTACCGGTTTTGATCCGGCCGAAGGGCTGCGACACCTGCAGGGCTGTTATATCGATGTCGATGGCCCGCGCAGTCTGTACCGCGTGCTGCGCCGCCGGGCGCAGGGCTCCGATGTGAGGCGCAGCGCATGAGCCGCGTGGTGAGCTTCCGGCAGATGAAGGATGGCACCAAGGAGGACTACGAGCTCCTGGATGTGGCGGAGAAGCAATACGCCGCCGGACTTGCGGACCGCGTCCTCCAGGGGCTAGGTAAACTCGATCACGCGCTCGAGGGCTATCCGGTCAGCCGTCTCGGGCACTCGCTGCAGGCGGCGACCCGTGCGCTGCGCGACCAGGCCGACGAGGAGCTGGTGCTCGCCGCCCTCATCCACGACATCGGTGATGAGCTCGCCCCTTACAATCACGCCGAACTCGCCGCTGCCATCCTGCGCCCCTACGTGCGCCCCGAGGTCACCTGGATCGTCGCGCAGCACGGGCTGTTCCAGAACTACTACTACGTGCATCACTTCGGCGGCGACCGCAACGCCCGCGAACGCCTGCACGCTCATCCCTGGTATGAGGCCTGCGTGCATTTCTGCGCGGCCTGGGATCAGTGCTCGTTTGATCCGGACTACCCGAGCGAGAGCGTGGCCACCTTTGAACCCCTGGTGCGGCGTATCTTTGCGCGCCCGCCTCACGATCCGCGTTACTTGTCGGCCGGCTCCTGAGCCGCGCTCTGCGCATCGGGCGTGGTTTGGGCACCGCGCAGTAGCCACTCGCGCGCCGCGCTCACGCTTGTGAAGACGGCCATCGGCAGGCCGCGGTTGACCGCTACCGTTTCGGCAAATTCCATCAGATGCCCTTCGGCGTTCACGTCCACGTAGGCCACCGCGTGCAGCAGCCCGCGCGCCCGCTCGCTGCCTTCCGAGGCCACCTTGTACACCGGAAAGGTGCTCAGACGCGGCCCCTCAAGGTGCTCCTCGATCAGCAGCCGGAAGCACTGGCGGGCGATGCATTCGCGCCTGACTTCATTCAGATAGCGTGCCACCGTATCCGCATCGTTCGTGCCGGTGACGATGACATGCAGGAAACCGGCTTCCGGCTTAATCGTCAGTTGATAGGGCATTTCAGTCCGTGAAAATAGGGGCGCGGCCACCCACCGATATAATACCGCAGCCCGCGCCCGGGGAAGTACTGCCTGCGCGGGGCCGCCTAGGGCCTGTTAACACTAAGTGATATGCTGTGGGTATGGAAATCACACCCGAACAGTACGCACGGATCGAGCCGCACTTGCCGATTCATCGTGGCAACGTCTCGCATGAGAACCTCAACGTGATTAACGCGATCCTGTTTGTCGCGGAGAACGGCTGCAAGTGGCGCGCGCTGCCGAAGCGCTTCGGTAACTGGCATACGATCTACACGCGCATGAATCGCTGGGCAAAAGCGGGGGTTCTGGATCGGCTTTTTGCCGAGCTGCAGCGCGAACAGCTCATCCGCATCAAGATCGAAGCGGTGAGTCTGGACAGTACGATCGTGAAGGTTCATCCGGATGGTACCGGTGCTCTAAAAAAAACGGCCCTCAAGCGATCGGCAAATCCCGTGGCGGCTGGAGCACAAAAGTTCATATGGTTGCCGCGAGTGCTCGATGCGCCATAGGGTTTTCACTCTCCCCAGGACAAGCCGGAGATGCTCCCGAGGGGCGCGCGTTACTGCGCTCCATTCCCGAACTGCCCATGGCCTGCCACCTGCTGATGGACTGCGCGTATGAAGGCGATGAAACCCGACAACTTGCTTTCGACCTGGGCTTCATTCCCGTCGTGCCACCGCATCCGAACCGGGTCGAGCCCTGGAGGCTCAAGAAAGCTCTATATAAACGTCGCAACGAGATCGAGCGCTTATTCCGACGGCTCAAAGGCTTTCGCCGCATCTTCAGTCGCTTCGACAAACTCGACCTGGTGTTCATCGCCTTCATTTATTTTGCGCTCATCGTGGAAGCACTACGTCAGTAGTGTTAACAGGCCCTAGTGGCAGCAGAGCGCTAGGATAGCGGGCGCGTTACGGGAGTACGTCAGTGAGTGATCAGATCGCAACCATCAGCACCATGCAGGACACGTTACTGAGTCTCGCCGTGCGCTTCGGCCCGCGTGTGCTCGTGGCGATCCTGATCCTTGTGGCGGGCCTCGTGGTCAGTCGCGCGGTGAGCCGCTGGTTGCTGCGGATGCTGCACCGCCTGGAGCTTGAGCAACCCGTGCGGCTCCTGCTGGCGCGGGTGGCGTGGGCGGCCTCCTTTGTGCTCTTCGTGATCATGGCACTGCAGAACCTCGGCGTGGAGCTGCTGCCGCTCATCGCCGGTCTCGGAGTCGCAGGTGCTGGCATCGCGCTTGCCACCCAGGGGGTGTTGGGCAACATGGTGGCCGGGCTGTCGATCATTTTCTCCAAGCCCTTCAAAGTGGGGGAGTACATCGCCATCGTCGGCGTCGAAGGCACCGTAGAGAGCATTACGCTCTTCAGCACCACGCTTCTGCACGTGGATCGCTCGCGCGTGGTGGTGCCGAATCGCAAGATCGTGGGGGAGATTCTTCACAACTACGGCCGTATCCGGCAGCTCGATGTGGCGGTCGGTGTGGGCTACGACACTGACCTGCGGCTCGCGCTCGAGATGATCCACGAGGTACTCAGCGCCAATGCGCGTGTGCTGAAGGACCCGGCTGCCGTGGTGCAGCCGATCCAGCTGGCCGACTCCTCCGTCAACATCGCCGTTCGTCCCTGGGTGCTGATCGAGGATCAGGCGAGCGCGACGGGGGAGATCTATGCGGCGATCATCGACGGCTGCCGCAGCCGCGGGATCGAGATCCCGCTGCCGCAGCGGCAGGTGCGGCTCATCGGCCCGGGCGCGGAGTGAATCCGGCCCGGGCCGAGCGCCGTTTCGCTACCAGGTACGCGGCGCCTTGTAGTACTCGTAGGTGCGCTCGCGGAACCCGTCATCGTCTCGGATGAGTTCCTCGATGGAGCCCGCGGGGGCGGCCTCGAGCTGCTCCTTCGAGTAATCCACCAGGTAGCCGCCCTGCATCTCGTCGTAGTCGAGCGACTCCCAGGGGATTGGGTGGAACTTCTCCTTGACTCCGAGGAAGCCGCCGAAGCCGACCACGGCGAACATGATGTTGTTGGACGCTTTGTCCAGCACCACATCCTCGATCACGCCGATTTTCTTGCCCGAACCATCTTTAACCGCAGTGCCGATGACCTTTTTGGCGCGAATGGCCGAGGTATGTCCGCTGGCGGTAGTCATGCCTATCTCCGTGCGCCGGTTAAACCGGCGAGGTGTTGTGAATGGAAGTTTCATACAGTGAAGGTCTAGCCAACCACACTGGCCCCGAGTCATGCGTCGGCGTTCGCAAGGACGCAGGCGAAGCGTTGACAGGGGTACGTGCAGGCTGGGTATTGAGCCGCGAAATGCATGCCCCGCCCCGAGGCGGGTTACTTCGGGGTGCCGACGCCGTGGAGAAAGGCGGAAGGCGAGATCTGCTGCGTCGCGCGGGCGAGACGCGGCAGGACCCTGCGCGGTCAGAGACCCCAGGCATGTACGCAAGCACCTCGCTCGGGAACCGGGAGATCCCACGGGCCTCTGCGATCGCAAGATCGGCAGAGCGTATCGGGAAGTCGAAAGACTCGAGCCGATGATGAACGCCGGTGGGAAGTCGGACCGGCCCAAAGTACCGGGGAAGCCGTCGAACAAGGCCGAGAGAACGGCTGAGGAGATGGTGGAGGGAAGGGGGCGGACCAAGGGAAACCTGCCCGAGCGCAACGCACTCCGGACACAGGGCCGGCAAGGTGCGCCCAGCGCGCTTGAGCGGGTACGTCAAGTCGCTAGAGGAGATAAGAAACAGCGGTTCACCGCGCTTGTGCACCATGTTTACGACATCGAACGACTGCGCACGGCTTTCTGGGCTCTGAAGCGAGAGGCCGCAGCGGGTGTGGATGGCGAGACCTGGCGCCACTACCGAGAGGATCTGGAGAGCCATCTTCAGGATCTCTCGGGACGGCTTAAGCGAGGCGCATACCGGGCAAGGCCGGTGCGTAGAGTGTTCATCCCCAAAAGCGATGGACGGCAACGCCCCCTGGGCGTGCCGGTGCTGGAGGACAAGATCGTCCAGCGCGCCGTGGTTGAGGTGCTGAACGCGATCTACGAGGAGGACTTCCTCGGCTTCTCGTACGGCTTTCGACCCAAGCGCAGCCCGCATCAGGCGTTGGATGCGTTGACGGTCGGGATCACGACGAAGAAGGTGAACTGGGTGCTCGATGCGGACCTGCGCAGCTTCTTCGATACGTTGAAGCACGCGTGGCTTGTGCAGTTCATCGAGCACCGTGTGGCGGATAAGCGCATCGTGCGGCTGATCCAGAAATGGCTCGCTGCCGGTGTGCTTGAGGATGGCAAGCGGGTACACAGTGAGGTCGGTACGGTCCAGGGCGGCAGTGTTAGTCCGCTCTTGGCCAATATCTACCTGCACTATGTGTTCGACCGGTGGGTCCAGCGATGGAGGCACAAGCAGGCGCGCGGCGATGTCATCGTAGTGCGCTTCGCGGACGACTTCGTCGTCGGGTTCCAGCATCGAGTCGAGGCCGAGCGGTTCCTTGCGGAGCTGCGTGAGCGGTTCACGCGCTTTGGCCTGGAGCTGCACCCCGAGAAGACGCGACTGATCGAGTTCGGCCGCCATGCGCGGCAGAACCGACAGGAGCGCGGCGGCGGGGGAGCACCGGAGACCTTCAACTTCCTTGGCTTCACGCACAGCTGCGGGAAGACACGCAAGGGCGGCTTCACGGTGCTGCGCCAGACGATGCGCAGCAGGTGGCAGGGGAAGCTGAGAGAGGTCAAAGCCGAACTCAGGCGTCGCCTGCACGAACCCATCCAAACCGTAGGCACCTATCTGCGTGCGGTCCTCCTCGGTCACGTGCGCTACTACGGCGTGCCGATGAATGGACCGGCGATCGGTGCCTTCCGTCTCGCGGTCGGCCGCCTGTGGTGGCTGGCGCTGCGCCGGCGTAGTCAGGGCAACCATCTGCCGTGGCATCGCATGCAACGCCTTGTCGCCGCCTGGCTTCCGCCCGCGCATATCTGTCATCCCTATCCTCTCGTGCGCATGGGCGTCATCACCCAAGGTGGGAGCCGGATGCGGTAGTGCCGCTCGTCCGGATCTGTGGAGGGGGTGTTCAGCGATGGGCATCCCTACTCCAACTTAGCTTGAGGAACCTGAAGTAGTGGGGGGTCCTTTGAACACCGCGGATGTTCGGCCAATGCGCGGGCCGCTAAAGTAGGTGCGGGCCCCGGTGCGGCGTAGGAGGATCCGCGGGCCGCAGTTGCGCTTGGGTGTTCGCGCGGCATGGCATATGCGATATTGCGGCGCGCGCCGGCCGCCGGCGCTGCGGCTGACGCAGAACAGCGTGAGGAGATGCCGCCTTGAAGATCGTGCGCTACGGTGAGCGCGGCCGCGAGCGTCCCGGGGTGCTCGATGCCGGCGGGGTCATTCGTGATCTTGGAGCGCTCATTGCGGACTGGACGCCCGCTGAGCTTGAGCCGGGGCGCCTGGCGCGCCTTGCGCACATGGACTACACGTCGTTACCGCCCGTAGCCGCCGGGACGCGCCTCGGTGTGCCGCTCAGCGGTATCGGAAAATTCATCGCCATCGGACTCAACTACACCGATCACGCGCTCGAGTCCGGCCTCCCACTGCCGCGCGAACCGGTCATCTTCATGAAGGCCATCAGCTGCCTGAGCGGCCCCCATGATGCCTTGGTGCTGCCGCGTGGCTCGCGGAAGAGCGACTGGGAGGTGGAACTGGGCGTACTAATCGGGCGCACCGCCCGTTACGTGAAGACGCACGAAGCGCTCGGCTACGTCGCCGGTTACTGCCTGATCGATGATGTCTCCGAGCGCGAATACCAGCTGGAGCGCGGCGGCACTTGGGATAAGGGCAAGGGTTGTGACACCTTCGGACCGGTGGGCCCGTGGCTGCTGAGCGCCGATGAGATTGCTGATCCGCAGCAGCTCGATCTGTGGCTCGAGGTCAACGGCGTGCGTCATCAGGACGGCAACACCGCCCACATGATCTTCCCGGTGGCCGAACTCATCGCCTGCGTCAGCTCTTACATGACGCTCGAGCCGGGCGACCTCATTGCCACCGGCACCCCGGCCGGCGTGGGCATGGGGATGAAACCCCCGCAGTACCTCAAGGCCGGTGACCGCGTGCGTCTGGGCAGCACTCGGCTCGGGACCCAGACGCATCAGGTCGAGGCGTGGCCGGATGACGCCGGGCTCTGAGGGCGCCCGCGCGGCGTGCACTCGGCAGGAGCTGCCGGCCTTGCAGGAGGTGTCGTGTCGGCCGGCACGGTACTAATCGTTGGCGCCGGACCCACCGGACTCACACTCGCCGCGTGGCTTGCCCACCAGGGCGTGTCCACGCGCATCATCGATCGCACCGCCGAGCCCGGGACGACCTCGCGCGCCCTCGCCGTACAGGCGCGAACCCTGGAGCTGTACCAGCAGCTCGGTCTTACGCAGACGCTGCTCGCGCGCGGGCACAAGGTGCCGGCGATCAACCTGTGGGTGCGGGGCGCACACGCGGCGCGGATGCCATTCGAGGCGATCGGAGCGGGGCTCACGCGCTATCCATTTCTGGAGATCTTCCCCCAGGATGAGCACGAGCGGCTGCTGCTCGAGCACTTGGCAGCCCGCGGCGTGACGGTCGAGCGCCGCACGGAGCTTAAGGGTTTTACGGACGCGGGCGAGGGCATCCGCGCCCGCTTAGTCAGGCCAGACGGACAGGAGGAGACCCTCGAGGCGGCCTACGTGGCTGGCTGCGACGGGGCCCGCTCGCTCGTGCGCGAGACGCTCGGCACCGGCTTCCCCGGAGGCACCTACCGGCAGGTGTTTTACGTTGCCGATATCGACGGCGGCGGTCCGCCGCTTGACGGGGAGCTGCACATCGACTTGGACGAGGCCGACTTTCTCGCGGTGTTCCCGCTTGCCGGCGCCGGGCGCGCGCGGCTCATCGGGACTGTACGGGATGAGCGGGCCGAGCACCCGGAAACCTTGCATTTTGAGGACGTCAGCGCGCGCGCCATAAAAAACCTCAAGGTGCGCGTCGAGCGCGTCAACTGGTTTTCCACCTACCGCGTGCATCATCGGGTCACGGAGCACTTCCACAAGGGACGCGCGTTTCTGCTCGGGGATGCGGCCCACATTCACAGTCCCGCGGGCGGTCAGGGCATGAACACCGGCATCGGCGATGCGGTGAATCTCGCCTGGAAGCTCGCCGCCGTGCTGCAGGGGCGCGCACCGGCACGCCTGCTCGACACCTACGAGGCCGAGCGCATCCCATTCGCCCGCCGACTGGTCGCGACCACTGACCGCGTCTTCAGCTTCGCCACCGCCGAGGGTCCGATCGCCGACTTCTTGCGCACGCGTGTCGCGCCGCTGCTCATGCCGCGCGCCGTGGCGCTCGCGCCGGTGCGCGAGTTTCTCTTCCGCACCGTGTCGCAGATCACCGTGAACTATCGGCGCAGCCCCCTAAGCTCAGGCGCGCTCGGCCGTGTGCACGGCGGTGATCGGCTGCCCTGGGCGCTCGCCGGTGGGAGCGATAACTACGCGGCGCTCGCGGCGATCTCCTGGCAGGTGCATGTCTATGGCACGGCGCGCGAAGCCCTCGCGCATTGGTGCCAGAGCCACGGCGTACCGCTGCACGTGTTCCCTTTTGCAGCTGAGCACGCGGCGGCGGGCTTCACGCGCGATGCGCTCTATCTGCTGCGGCCCGATACCTACATCGGCCTCGCCGCGGCCTCCCAGGATCCGGCCGTGCTGGAGCGCTACTGCGGCGAACGCGCGCTGCGCCTCGGCGCTGAGTGCGCATGAGTCTCCCCCGTCACGGGTGATATCCTTCCCACCTTCGCACTCGCAAGGTCTCAACATGACATCTCACCTCCGGCAGCGCCTCGCGCTGCTCGCGGCATGCCTGCTTACCTCGTTCCTGGCTGACGTCGCGCTGAGCGCGACCCCGCAGCCGATTACCCACGAGGCGCTGTGGATGATGAAGCGCGTCGGTGCGCCGACGGTCAGTCCGGACGGCAAATGGGTGGTGGTCTCGGTGCTCGAGCCCGCCTACGAGCCGGACAAGGAGGTGAGCGACCTGTGGCTGCTTGCTGCCGACGGCAGCGCTCCGGCGCGGCGGCTCACCTACACGCGCGCACCCGAACACGGCGTGGCCTGGTCGCCCGACAGCCACGCCATTGCCTTCGCCAGCAAGCGCGAGGGTGACGAGCTCGAGCAGATCTACATCCTCGATCTGGTCAACGGCGGCGAAGCCCGCAGGCTCACGAGCGTCGCCACTGGGGCGGCCAATCCGCGCTGGCGTCCGGATGGCAAGGCCGTGTTGTTCGAGTCCTTCGTCTGGCCGAACGCGCTCGATGATGAGGCCAACCAGAAAGTGATCGCCGATCGCAAGGCGCGCAAGTACAACGTGCGCATCTATGAGCATGCCCCGATCCGATTCTGGAATCAGTGGTTTGATGAGCGACGTCCCACAATCATGGTGCAGTCCTTGGAGGAGGGCGCGCGCCCGCGCGACATACTCTCCCCCACGGCCTTCGCGCGTGCGAGCGGCTTTTTCGGCACGCCGACGAACGAAAACACCATCACGCTGGCGCCGCTCTGGAGTCCGGACGGCCGGGAGATCGTATTCACGGCCACCAGTGAGCGCTGGAACGCCGCCTTTGCTCACGTCGGTTATCACCTCTACCGCCTGGCGGCCGCCGGCGGCGCGGAACCGCGGCTCGTCACGGCGGCCAGCGGCGAGTATCGCGACAGCGCCTTCGCCCCCGACGGCCGGACACTCTTTTTCAAGTACGCACCGCAGGATCAGGAAATCTATCACCTGGTGCGCCTCGTGCGCGTGCCGTGGCCGGCCGGCGGTGAGCCGACTCTCGTCACGCCTGACCTCGATCGCGAAGTGGCCGCTTATGCGCTCACCGCGGACAGCCGCACCGTCTATCTCCTGGTGCCCGAGGCGTCCAACGAGAACCTCTATCGCGTCCCCGCCGCCGGTGGCACGCCCGAGCGGCTGATGGCACCGGCGAGCGGGGGCTACACGGCGCTCGTCAGCGCACCGAAGTCCCCGAAACCGGTGCTGATCGCAAGCTACGGCAGTTCGGTGAGTCCGAACGAGGTGGTGCGCATCGAGCCGCAAGAGCGCCGGCATGTGAATCTCACCCACTTCGACACGGCCGCGGCCGCGGCGCTGGACTGGGCGCCTCCGGAGCACTTCTTTTTCACCAGCGCCAAGGGTCGCACGATCCACAGCATGATCGTGCGGCCGCCGGCCTTCGATGCCGCGCGCAAATACCCACTCTTGGTGCTCATTCACGGCGGCGCCGCCGCCAACAATCCCGATCAGATTGGGCTGCGCTGGAACTACCATCTGCTTGCCGCGCCCGGTTACGTCGTGCTCATGACCGATTACACCGGCTCGACCGGTTTCGGCGAAAAGTTCGCGCAGGCGATCAAGCTCGATCCCCTCAAGACGCCGGCCGACGAGATCAACCAGGCGGTCGATGAGGCCCTTAAGCGCTATGCGTTCATCGACCCGGCGCGTATGTGTGCCGCGGGCGCAAGTTATGGCGGGCACCTCACCAACTGGCTTGAAGCGACCACCACGCGCTACCAGTGCCTGATCAGCCATGCCGGTGAAGTCGATCTGACTACGCAGTGGGGCGAGAGCGACTTTAGCTACGAGCGCGAGGTCACCAATGGCGGGCCGCCCTGGGGCGGCAGCCCTATCTGGCGGGAACAGAGCCCCATCAGCTACGGCGCCAACTGGAAGACACCGATGCTGCTGAGCATCGGTGAGCGCGATTTTCGCGTGCCGATCGGCAACACGCTCGAGAACTGGACCACGCTGCAGCGCCTGCAGGTGCCGAGCCGTCTTTTGGTATGGCCGGACGCCTGGCACTGGATCCTTAAGCCCGAAGACAGCCGTTACTTCTATCAGGAAGTGCATCAGTGGCTCGCGATGTATCTGCAGGCTGAGCGGCCCGCGGCCGCGGCGGGCTCGCACCAAGGGTGAGGCGCGCGGAAGGCAGCGTCGCGTGTGGGTCGACTTGGGTGGCGGAAACCCTTCCGTGCCTGAGCCGCACTAACCGCAGTGAACTGACTAACTTTTAACCAGGACGGGCGTACGGTGCGGGCAATGCGTGCGTGGGTCGTACTGGCAGGGCTGCTGCCGCTCATCGCCGTGCCGGCTGCGCGCGCGCATCACCTGCAGCCCGGCAACACCCAGATCAGCTTCCTGATCGAGCACCTGGGGCTGCACTGGTTCAGTGCGGACTTTCGCGAGCTGAGCGGGGACTTCGCGCTCGCATCCGACGCGCAAGGCGGGCGGCTCGCGGTGGTGGTGCGCACCGCCTCGCTCGACTCGCGCAGTGCGTATTGGGACGAGCGCCTGCGCTCGGCGCAGTGGCTGGACACCGCCCGGTACCCGGAGATGAGCTATCGCTCAACCCGTATCGTGTGGGAGGGCTCGAGCAGCGCAAGCGTAGAGGGCCTGCTCACGCTGCACGGGGTGACACGACCGCTCGCGCTCCGCATCACCGACATCGACTGTCCGCAAGTCCCGCTGGGCGCGCCGCGCCCTTGCCGTTTTGTCGGGCGCGCCACGCTCAAGCGCTCCGACTTTGGGCTCCCGCACGGGTTCTGGGAGGGTGGGGACCAGGTGCAGATTCTCCTGCGCGGCAACTGACGGCCGCGGCACGCCGCCTTTCCGGGGGGAATTCCCGCGCCGCGCTCAGGATCCCTTAGAACCGACGTAAGCACCCGCTGCAGAAGGAATTTGTCAGTGGCAGCGCGCCGCGCCCGGACGCACTCGATCCTCAACATGAACGGGCCCTAATCTTCCCTTAAGAGGGGTCTAATGATGGCGGCGTTCAATGGGTACCCGGGAACGTGACGCGAAGCGTTTATGCCCATTGTTAAGTACGTCCTCGCCAGCCCCTATACCGTCGTTGCGGCGCTGATTCTCATCGGCCTGCTCGGCATCGGCGAGGCGCTGCGCATGCCCGTCGACATCTTCCCGCGGATGGACATCCCGGTGGTGAGCGTCGTGTGGACGTATGCGGGCATGAGCGCCGAGGACATGCAGAACAGGATCCTCACGCTGCACGAGCGCCAGCTCGCCTCCCTGGTCGATGACATCTCGCGCATCGAGGCGACCAGCTACGAAGGGGTGGGCGTCGAGAAGATCTACCTGCACGAGGGCGCGGATGTGACGCGCGCCGTGGCGCAGCTGGCGAGCAGCGCCCTGGTCGTGCTCAAGTACATGCCCCCCAACATCACCCCGCCGCTCGTGATTCGCTACGGCGCCACGGACGTGCCAATCATTCAGCTGAGCCTCTCGAGCAACTCGCTCCCCGACACCAAGCTCAATGATCTCGGGCAGAACATCATCCGCCCCGCGCTGGCGATTGTGCATGGCGCGGAGGTGCCGTACCCGTATGGGGGCAAACCGCGCGTCATCATGGCGGACCTGCAGGCGCAAGCGCTGCAGGCGCGTGGCCTGTCACCGGCGGACGTGAGCGATGCGCTGCAGCGTCAGAATGTCATCCTGCCGGCGGGGGATGTGAAGATCGGCAATCGCGATTACCTGCTCGCGATGAACAACAGTCCGGACGTGCTCGAGGCGCTCAACACCTTTCCCATCAAGGAGGTCAACGGACGGCTGGTGTTCATGCGCGACGTGGCGCACGTGCACGATGGCTTCCAGGTGCAGACCAACTCCGTGGCGGTCGATGGGGTGCCGGGGGCGCTCATGACGATCCGCAGCACCGGTGGCGTGTCGACGCTCGCGGTGATCAACGGCATCCGTGCGGCGCTGCCCGAAATCAGGCACATGCTGCCCGCGGGGGTCAACATCAAGGCGATCTTCGATCAGTCGGTGTTCGTCAACGCCGCGCTCGACAGCGTGCTCATGGGCGGGCTCATGGCGGCGGCCCTCACGGCGCTCATGATCCTCATGTTCCTCGGCAACTGGCGCCTGACCCTCATCATTCTCGCCTCGATCCCGCTGTCGGTGATCAGTGCGGTGCTGCTGATGGGGGCGGGCGGGGAAACCTTAAATACCATGACGCTCGGGGGCTTTGCGCTCGCGGTCGGCATTCTGGTCGACAACGGCACGGTGGTGATCGAGAACATCGAACGCCACGTGGGCCTCGGCACCCCGATCGAGCGGGCGATCGTCGAGGGGGCGGGCGAGGTGGGCACACCGACGTTGCTCGCAACGCTGTGCATCTGCATCGTCTTTGTGCCGGTATTCCTGCTGCAGGGGACCGCCAAGTACCTGTTCTCGCCCCTGTCGGTGTCGGTGATCGTCTCGTTGCTGGCGAGTCTCGTGCTCTCCTTCACGCTGGTGCCGGTGCTTTTCAAGTACCTGATGCGCTCCGCACACGCGGCGCAGACTGTGCACCGCGGCGCGCCCGAGGCACGCCCCCATCCGCTGCATCGCGCGCACCTCGCCTTCGAGCGCGGCTTCCACCGCTTCCGCGAGCTGTATCGCAACGTGCTTTCTTGGGCGGTCGCGCATGCCAAGCCCACGGGAGTGGCGTTTCTGGTACTGATGTTGGTGTCGTTGACGCTCTTCCCGCAGCTCGGGCGCGACTTCTTCCCCGAGGTCGATGCTGGCCAGATGCGTCTGCACGTGCGCGCGCCGCCCGGCACGCGCATCGAGACGACGCAGCAGTACTTCGCGCAGGTGGAGGCGGCCATCCGACAGTTAGTCGGCGCGAACCAGGTCGCCGTCATTCTCGACAACATCGGTTTGCCGTACAGCGGCATCAATATTGCCTTGAGTGATTCTGCGACCGTCGGGCCGATGGACGGGGAAATCCTGATCTCGCTCACGAAAAAACATACCCCGACCGCCGAGCTCATCGCCCGACTGCGCCAGAAGCTGCCGCAGCAGTTTCCGCCGCTGCAGTTCTTCTTCCAACCGGCCGATATTGTCGATCAGGTGCTTAACTTCGGGCGCCCCGCGCCGATCGACGTCCAAGTGTCGGGCGCCGACAACGTGCAGACCTACGAACTCGCCCAGCGCCTGGCGCGGCAGCTCGCGGCAGTTCCCGGCGTCGTCGATGTCCACGTCGCGCAGGTCCCGGATGCTCCGGCGTTGACGGTGGATGTGGACCGCGCGCTGGCGACACAGGTCGGCATGTCGCAGCGTGAGACCGCCAACAATATCTTGGTGGCCACCAACTCCAGCGCCCAGGTGGCGCCCAACTTCTGGGTTGACCCGCGTAACGGCGTGAGCTATCCGCTCGTCGTACAGCAACCGACCTATACGATTGAGAGCGCCCAGGATCTGAAGACCATGCCGGTGTCGGTGTCCCCGGGAGCGGCCGATCAGGGGCAGCTGCTGATGAATCTCTCCGACTTCGGTCGCCGCAACGTGCCGATGGTGAGCTCGCAACTGAACATTCGGCCGGTGTTCGACGTGCAGGCGAATGTGCAGGGGCGCGATCTGTACGGGGCGGCGCATGACATCGACCGAGTGATTGCCGCCAACCGCCCGCCCGCGGCGAAGGCGATCTCAGTCACATTGAGCGGCCAGGTCGAAACGATGCGCGAGAGCTACGCGGGACTCTTCAGCGGCATCGCACTCGCGATCGTGCTGGTATACCTGTTCCTCGTCATCAATTTTCAAAGCTGGATCGATCCGCTCATCGTGTTAATGGCGATACCCTTCGCGCTGAGCGGTGTCATGTGGGTGCTGTTCCTGACGCAGACGCACCTGTCCGTGCCGGCGCTCATGGGGACGCTCATGTGTATCGGTCTTACGACCGCGAACAGCATTCTCGTGGTGAGCTTCGCCAATCAGCGCATGGCACTCGGCGACAGCGCGGCCGCGGCCGCGGCGACCGCCGGCTACACGCGACTGCGGCCGGTGCTGATGACCGCAGGGGCTATGATCCTCGGCATGGTACCGATGGCGCTCGGCGTCGGTGAAGGCGGCGAGCAGAACGCACCGCTGGCGCGTGCCGTCATCGGCGGGCTGCTGTTCGCGACCTTCGCGACCTTGATCTTCGTGCCCACGATGTACCGTCTGCTGCGTCGCGCGCCGCGAGTCACCCCCGCGCCCGATGAGAATGCGATCTCTTATGGATAAGCCTCGCGACGACAACCCAGACGATCTGACGCGCCGCACCGACTACGGAGACGACGTCGCCGACACGGAATCGCAGGCCGTCGCGACCGGCTATGACCCGGGCACGAGTGCGCGCCTCAAGCGCGCCGGGCTGATTTTCATGGTCGTGCTGCTAGTGGGCTTTCTGGCGGTGCGCGCGGACCGCTACTTCCACGATCGCGCGCTGAGTCGTGCCGCCAGTGAGGCATCCTCTGCGGCCCCACTCGTGGACGTGATCGCGGCTCAGCCGGTGGCGAGCCTGCAGCGCTTTACGCTCCCGGGCGAGACGGCGGCGTGGTACACGAGCACGATCTATGCGCGCGTTAATGGATACGTGGCGCACTGGTTCGTCGACATCGGCGATCATGTCAAGAAGGGGCAGGTGATGGCGCTCATCGATACCCCCGAACTCGACGCCCAGCTGGCCGCGGCGCGCGCGCAGCGCGAGCGTGCCAACGCGGACGTCCTGATGCGCAGGGCCGAAATGCAGTTCGCGCAGGCCCAGTACGAACGCTGGCGTGACTCGCCCAAGGGCGTGGTCTCAGAGCAGGAGCGCGAGCAGAAGCACGCCGAGTACGACAGTGCCGCGGCGCAGTTCAAGGCCGCGCAGGCCCAGGTGGCTTTGAACAAGGCGCAGGTTGATCAGTACAGCGCACTGTCGCAGTTCAAGCGGGTGAGCGCGCCGTTTGACGGGGTCATCACGGCGCGCGACATCGATATCGGCAACCTCGTCACCGCCGGCAGCACCTCGGCCACGACGCCGCTGTATGTCATGACGCAAAACGACCCCATGCGTGTGTTCGTCGACGTGCCCCAGAGCGCCGCCGGCGATCTTGTTCAGGGCGCCGCGCCGGTGACGGTCCAGAGCAGCGACGGCGCGCGGCGCAGCTACACCGGCACGGTGGCGCGCACCTCGCGCGCGATCAACGCCCGCGCACGTACGCTGCGCGTCGAGGTTGATCTGCAGAACCAGGACGGTAGTCTCCTGCCCGGCTTGTACGTCAAGGTCGCCTTCGCGTTACCGCCCAAGGGTCTGGTACAGGTCCCGGCGGCGGCGCTGCTGTTCCGCAGCACCGGGCCGCAGGTGGCGCGCGTCGATCACAACAGCCGCATCAGATTCGAGAATGTGACCATCGCGCGCGACGACGGCAACTTCGTAGAACTCGGTTCCGGGGTGGCGCCGGGGGATCGCCTGGCGCTCAACCTGAGCAGTCAGATCAACACCGGGGATCTCGTGCGGGTGAGTGCGGCGCGGGTCGATGCACCTGCGGAGCTGGCCGCCAGCGGCCGCTAGGGGAGGGCGCGTGACAGCGTTGCGTTTCTGGGCTGTGACGAGCGCTGCCTTCGCCCTCGTCAGCTGCGCGGTCGGTCCGAACTACCGCACCCCGCAACTGCCGACGCCGGGGCAGTACGCGGCGCGCGCCGCGGCGCCGCCCGCGCCGACGGCTGCGGCCTCGGCACCGATCGAGCTCGCGACCTGGTGGCACGCGCTCCACGACCCGGAGCTCGATTCGCTGGTCGAGCGGGCCCTCAAGGCGAATCCGGACCTGGAGATTGCTTTGGATCGGCTGCAGGCGGCGCGCACGGTGGCCATCGGCAGCTGGAGCAGCGTGCTGCCCGCAGCCGAGGCGAGTGCCGGCGGCGGCCGTGGCACCGGCAGTGACCTCGGTCGCGGCCGCGCCTCCCAGCAGCTGGTGTCGGCGGAAAGCGGTACCGGGCTCACGCAGGTGAACCTCCTGGCCGGCTTCGACGCAGCCTGGCAGCTCGACTTCTTCGGCAAGTACCGGCGCGAGATCGAGGCGGCGCGCGCCGACGCCCAGGCTGCAGCGGCGGCACGCAACGTGGTGCTCATCGCCGTGATCGCGGATGTCGCACGCGCCTATGTCGATCTGCGTGGCCTGCAGATGCGCTCGGCGGCGCTGCACTCGGCCATCGACGTGCTGCAGCAGTCCATGCACATCGTCACGGAGCGATACGAGCGGGGCATCACGAACGAGCTGGACGTCACGCTCGCCACGCGCGAGCTGAATACGCTCGAGGCGCAGGTCGCGCCGCTGGATGCGCAGGTGAACGCCGCGCAGTACGCGATCGCCACCCTGCTCGGGGAGTACCCGGAGGATCTGGTGAGCGAGCTCACGCCCAACAGTGCGCTGCCGATCGTACCACCGGGCGTCGAGACGGGCATTCCGGTTGAGCTGCTGCGCCGGCGCCCCGATATCCAGGTGGCCGAGCGCGAGCTCGCCGCCGCCACCGCGCGCATTGGCGTGGCGGCGGGCAATCTGTTCCCGGCGGTCGCGCTCACCGGTGCGATTGGCTTCGAGCACCAGGGATGGGGCAGCACGCCTGCGAGTGCGAGTCAGCACATCTGGGCACTGGGCCCCGCGGCGGTGTGGCCGCTGCTGGATTTCGGGGCGCTCGACGCGCAGCTACAGGTCGCGAACCTCGAGACGCGCGCGCTGTTAGTGAACTACAAGAAGGTGATCCAGGCGGCCGTGCAGGAGGTCGACACGGTGATCAGTGCCTATGATGCCGAACAGCGCAGTCTGGCAAGTCTCGCCCAGGCACTCATCGCTAGTCAGCGCGCGGTCACACTCGCCAACGAGCGCTACAACCGCGGGCTTACGGATTTCCTCAACGTCGTGGATGCTGAGCGTCAGGAGTATCTCATCGAAGATCAATACGCCCAGGCGCAGGTGCTCGCTTGCGAAGAGTTCGTGGCGCTGAACCGCAGCTTGGGCGGCGGCTGGCAGAACTACCAGGATGTGCCGCCGATTACGAAGCCGCTGCCGGCCGTGGCGGCTGCTTTCCGCGAAGTCTTCACGCGCAATACAGCAGGGAAGGACCCCTGAGGTATACCCCGCGTGCTCGCCGGCCGCGCCCGTTGCGCGCCGGCTCTGGCTCAGTCCGCGCCCTTGCGCATCTGCCACTCGACGCGCACGGCCTTTCCGTTGTGCAGAAAATCACCGACCACCTTGAGCCGATCGTCGCTGTGTTCGTACGTCAGATGCTCGCCCGCGCGCGCCCCCTGACCGTCAAAGACCGCCGCGCGCGCGGTGCACTGCGCGGCGCTGAAGATCATCGGTGCCTCACGCTCTTCCCAGGCGCGGCTCAAACCCACATCGAAGTGCCGCAGCACGAGGGCGATGCCCGCTCCCTCCGCTCGTATGGTCATGATCTCGGCAAAGCCGGGCTTGCCGTCCCTCGGAAAGCTCCAGGCCGTGCCCATCAAAACCGCGCCGGGCGCCGCCGCCCAGCGCTCCTGCGCGCCGCTTGGGTTGGCTTCGTCGTGCCAGGTGCCGGTCATCCAACCGAGTGCGCTTAAAGAGCAGGGGTCGGCCGCGGCCAACCGGCTCAGTGCGATGCCTAGTGTGGCAGCGCCCAGAACCAGCGTGAACTTCTTGGTCATGTATCGTCCTTACCAGGGCTTCCCCGAGACTTTGTTGTGCATGCTCGTCAGGCCGGGCCGATGCCCGAGCCGGCGTCAAGCGCGCATACTGCGAACCTCAGGAGGCTCGTATGCCCGTCCCCGCGCCCGATCTGCCGGCCCGTTCGCTGGTAGAAGATACCGTCATTCGCATGTTTGTTGCGACCGACGCGCGCAACTGGCCGCTGCTGGAGTCGTGCTTTACCATCCCCTTCATCCTCGACATGACCTCCATGGCGGGGGGAAGTCCTGCGCAGATGTCGCCGCGCGAGGTGGCGAACGCCTGGGCCGAGGGTTTCCGTTTGCTCGACCATGTGCACCACCAGGTCGGCAACTTCCAGACCGAGCTCGATGAGGAGCACGCTCACGTGCGCTGCTATGGAATTGCTTTTCACTACCGGGCCGCAATAGCCGCGGCCGCAAAGTCGCGCACCTTCGTGGGCACGTACGAGCTGGACCTCGTGGCGCAGGCGGGCCGCTGGCTTATCTCGAGGCTCAAGTTCAACCTGAAGTTCATCGACGGCAATCGTGAGCTGGAGAAGGCTCCCTAAAGAGCGATGGCCGAGGATGTGCGCGGCAGACAGTGGTGCGCTCGCAGCACCACTGGATAAGAAAAAAGACACGCGCGCCCCACTCCCACCGGCTCGGATGTCGGCATACTTCGCGGATGAGTCAGCAGGAGCTCTTTGGCGCATCGCTCCCTTTGCCCGAGGGCTTCGCGTACGCGCCGGACTTTCTCAGCGCGACGCAGGAGCAGGAACTGCTGGAGCAAATTCGCGCACTGCCCTTTCAGGAAGCGCACTACAAGCAATGGCGCGCCCGACGACGGATCGTGAGCTTTGGCGGACGCTACGATTTTGGGCGCAATGAGTTGCTGCCGGCGCCGCCGATCCCCGAGTTCCTCTTGCCGCTGCGCGCCCAGGTGGCGCACTGGGCGGCCCTTGCCCCCGCCGCCATCGAACACGTGATGATCGCCGAATATCAGCCCGGCACGCCGCTCGGCTGGCATCGCGATGTGCTGTCGTTTGACGCCATCGCGGGTATATCGCTGCACGGGCGCGCGCGACTGCGCTTTCGTCCGTGGCCGCCAATCGCGGGACGTCGCGCGGCACGCACCATCAACCTTGAGCCAAGATCCGCCTATGCAATGCGCGGCGTGGCGCGCTGGGGGTGGCAGCACGCCGTGGCGCCCACCGCGGAGCTGCGCTATTCGATCACCTTCAGGACGCGCAAATCTTGAGCCGCACTCCGCCCTGTACGGTTGCCAGCGGCAACGACCCGCAGCAAGAGCCCGTGGTCATCCCACCCGGGCAGCTCTCGCCACAAGCCCTGCGCGGTGTCATTGAAGCCTTCGTGCTGCGCGAAGGCACCGACTACGGCGAGCGAGAGTTCTCGCTCGAGCAGAAGCTGGCCCACGTTGCGGCACAGATCGAGGCGGGGGAGGCGCAGATCTGGTTTGATCCGAACTCCAACAGCATCGACATCATCAGATCATCCGGCCGCGAACGCTGAGCCGTCGCAAGCGCCGGCTCTGAGCCGGCCGGCGTTGACGCGTTACCTGCGCGCCCACCTTGCCGCGCACTGCTACGACGACTCAGGCGTCGCGGCACACGGCGTGGCCATCTACACGCTATCGGATCCCAGAGACTTGCGCGCGATCCGCTACGTAGGGCAATCCGCCATACCGCGGCGACGCCTCGGACAGCACGTCAATGCCGCGAGACTCTGGTTGCCGCAGTGTACGCCTTGGTGGGTGAAGTCACCGCGGCTGCGGCCGCTGTACGAATGGATCCGGGAGCTGTTTCAGGACGAGGGGCGGCTGCCGGTGATGGTGGTGCAGGCGTGGGTGGATGCGTCGCAGGCGCGCGGCGCAGAGCGGCTGCACATTTATGCATGTCTGCAACAGCAACTGCCGCTACTGAACTTCGAGCGCGAACTGCTGCACCGGCAGCTCTTGTTGCTCTAGCCCCGGGTGCGCAGCAGTTACCCCGTGCCCGGAGACGCCGCGTGAAGCCGCCGGCGCTGTTACGAGGCCGGGCCGGCGAGTGCTCCACGTGCGGCACGCACGCCGCTTTGCAGCGCACCGGTCACCGTTCCGGCTTCACCCTCGGCATCCGTCGACTCCCCGGCGAAGAACAGGGTGTCCTCGAGGGATTGCCCCAGAGCTTCGCGGGCGTCGCTGCCGCCGACGAGCACGTAGCTGTAAGCGCCGCGCGCGAAAGGGTCCTGCTGCCAGTCGTGGTAGCAGTAGCCCTGAAGCTGCGCATCGACTTCGAGGTGCTTGCCGAAGAGCCGGCGCACTCCGGCCAGTGCCGCTCGCGCAAGGGCCGCTTCCGTCATGCCAGTGGAGAGGCGCTGCGCGCGCGGACCGCCCGCCCAGGCCACCAGGACCGGGGCGTGCGCCGGAGCGCCCGTCCAGTAGGTGGGGAATTCCGCCTCGGGTATGTGAAAGAACGAGGCTTCCCGATAGCGCCCGTTCTCGATGGTTTCCCAGAAAGGCGTCGCAAAGCGCAGCAACACCTTAGCGATCGCGCCCGAAGCGAGACCCTGGAGCGCGTGGCGCTTGGATTCAAGAGCGGGAGTAAAGCGTACCGTGCCCTCCTGCAGTACCCCCAGCGGCAGTGTGACGATAGCGCGCCGGGCGCGCGCCTCGAAGGGTTCATCGAGCGTCCGCCCCGTGACTTCGACCGCCCCTGGGGACCAACGAACCGTCTGCACCGGCGACTGCAGGTGCAGGCGCAGCCGGTCCGAACGCAGCTTCCCCATGAGCGCTGCGAGCAGGCACGCGTAGCCGCCCCGCGGACGCCCCTGCGGGACGTCGCCCAGCATACCGCCGCTCCACTCGCGGGTGATCGCACGCGCACTGGCGCGCGAGGTGTCGGCCGCATCGAACCCTTCCGCCATGGTGCGCGCAAATTGTCTTTCCTGCGCAGACAAGGCGCTGCTGAGCGGCCCCTCGAGCAGCGCATCGAACGACATATCCTGCGCGGCCAGGATGTCCCCTCCACTCAGCGCATGCACGAAGGACTCGAACCAAGCGTCCGAGGGCCCAAGCGTGTCTTCGCGCAGCGTCCAGTGAGAGCCGGAGGAGTCAATGATGCTCATGCCGGCATCGGCGACGAGCGCGCGCGTGATGGCGGCATTTCCATGAACGAACTCGGCCCCCAGTTCCAAGGGCGCCAGCGCACCGGGCTCTACCTGCGTCCAGATGCGACCGCCGATGCGTCCGCGCGCTTCCACGAGCAGGACCGAGCGGCCGGCGCGCACGAGTTCGGCCGCTGCCATGAGTCCTGCGGCGCCGGCACCAATTACGATGACATCAAACGTCGGGGACGACATCGAGCGCGGCAGATCAGCTCATCCGGGCTCTGCAGCAGCGGCGTAATCGCGCGATGGGCCGTAACTCGGCCGCGGCGGCTAAGAGCGCCACGCGGCGCCCCACCACAGGGCATTTGAGTTGGCGCGCAGCTTGCATGTGCCCGACATCATAACTGGCATTGACGTTGAAAGGGCTGAAGAACCTCAGCCGGGGCGCGCCGTCGCAGATCAAGCCACGGCACGAGTGGCGGCGTGGCACGCCGGCTGTTCATGTAAGAGACGTCCTACTTTAGGTGTAGCCACGCGCCGCGCGACGCTCGCGACGAGACCCGAAACTATTCAGCGGCGGATGCTCCCACGCCTTTGCTGGATCTGCCACCCGGGGTCGCTTATGGACGACGATGAAGAGCTGGAACCCGAAGTCCTTACATACCAGGAGTTTAAGAAGCAGCAGACGCTGTTGGCGTGGCGGCGGCGCTGGCGCGCACATGAGCTTCAGCAAGATGAGGCCAGTCCCTGGGCGGGTGCTGCGCCGCGCGCTCTGCGCGAGCGCGAGCAGGTGGGTGGCGCCAGCTAGGCATTCAAGCCGCGCGAATGGCGGCCAGAAGTGCCTCGGCGTCGCCGTCCTTCACCACATAAGCGACGGCGCCCTTGCGCTTGGCATGCGCTGCCAGTTCCGGTGAGGCATGTCCGCTGTGCACGATGACCTTGGTCTTGGAGGCCGCGCTTTGCAGGCGATCCAGCACATCGAAGCCGTGACAGTCCCCCAGACCAAGATCGAGCACGAGAACGTCCACCAATTCGGTTTGCGTTCTCTTGAGCGCCGCGGTTCCTGTTAGCACGTAGCCGATAAATTCCAGGGACGCATCCATGCGAATGATCTCGCCGAGCACCAGTGCCAGGTCAGCGTTGTTGTCCGCGATAAGTATGCGGCGTCGCGCCAGCTCAGGTATCACGCCGGACTTCCTCCAACGAAATGACTCAGGCCCAGCTTGCCCCTTCGCTGCCACGCTCCTGAGTCGCTTAAGCGTAGTCCGAGACGGATGTTACCGGCACTCTGCGCGGCTGCCTGTAGGCTCAAAGATACCCTCACCGTGAGCAATCGTGATCAGTTTGGTCGCGATGACCCCTCTTTAGGCGATGCGTCCCTGAACACTTCCGGGCGCACCCCCGCGCTTGCGACATATTTCCAGCGTCAGCTGGACGCGGAGCGTGCAGCGCTCGCGCGCGAGTTGCACGATGAGCTCGGCGGGCTCCTGGTGGCCGCTAAAATGGATCTCAGCCACATCGAACGCAGCCTCGGCGCCGAGCGTCCGGAGGTGCGCGCACGCATCACGCAGCTGCAGCAGAATCTGGACACCGTCATCAGCGCCGAGCGGCGCCTTGTTGAGAGCCTGCAGCCGGGCCTGCTCGTGCATGTCGGCCTGTTTGCCGCGCTGCGCTGGTATGCCGAGGACTTGACGGCTCACACCGGCGGCGCCTACCGCACGGAGCTCCCCGAGGAGGAGGCGCCGCTGGAGCTGCCCGTACGGGTCGCTCTCTACCGTGCCGCTCAAGAGGCGGTGGCGCTCGGGGAGGGGACGGCCACGGCGCCCGTGCAGATCAAGGCGGTGGTGCGGGCAAACCTGCTGGCTCTGGAAATCGCGCACTCGCGGGCGCTCACGCCCGCCTCCGATGAGGATCTGCGCCTGCGCGTTATCCTGCACCGTGTCAGCGGCGCCGGTGGCGAGCTCGCGGTGGAGCGCGGGCCTGCGGGCGCCGTGCGGTTGCTGCTCACCCTGAGGCTGTACGCGCACGAAGATATCAGGCGTGAGCGTTAGCTGAAAAAAGTAGGCGACGTCTTACAGCCTCACTGGCAGCCATGATCTTATGCTAGGCAACACGAACTCTCGTGCGTGCGCCACTCCTGGATCAGCTGCAGGCCGACCCTGGCGGGGTGCGATTGAGCCAGAGCGCACTAACTCGCCGCGCAGATGATCTGGAGTTGAGAAATGCAACAGCAGCACGTCGCGCGCCTCGCCCGCAAGCCTAACGGCAAACACCCGCAGGCCGATCCTGCGCTGAATCTGAGCAAGCTCCTGCATGCGCTGCAGAGCGTGCGCGATGGTGACTTTTCCGTACGGCTCGCGAGCGATCAGACCGGGCTTGCCGGAAAAATCGCCGACACGTTCAACGAAATCGTGACCGCGAACCAGCGTTTGGCGCGCGAGCTGGAACGCGTTGGGCAGATCGTGGGCAAGGACGGCAAGACACGTCATCGCATGTCGAGCGAGCGCCGCTCCGGCGCCTGGGGCGCGATGGAGCACTCGGTCAATACCCTCATTGATGATCTGCTCTGGCCCACCACCGAAGTGACGCGGACCATCGCGGCGGTCGCCAAGGGGGACCTGCAGCAGGCGATGAGTCTGGAGGTGGACGGACGTCCACTTAGGGGCGAATTCCTGCGCTCCGCCACGATCGTTAACACGATGATCGCTCAGATGAGCGCGTTTACCTCGGAGGTGACGCGCGTGGCGCGAGAAGTGGGCACGGAAGGCAAGCTCGGAGGACAGGCGGCGGTCCATGGTGTCGCCGGAACCTGGAAGGACCTGACCGACAGCGTGAACTCGATGGCGAGCAACCTGACCGGGCAGGTGCGCAATATTTCCGAAGTGACCATCGCCGTGGCGAATGGCGATCTCTCGCGAAAGATCACCGTCGACGTGCGTGGCGAAATCCTGCAGCTAAAGGAAGCCATCAACACGATGGTCGATCAGCTGCGTTCGTTCGCCTCGGAAGTCACCCGCGTTGCGCGTGAAGTGGGCACGGAAGGCAAACTCGGCGGTCAGGCCATCGTCTCCGGAGTTGCCGGTACGTGGAAAGACCTCACGGACTCCGTCAACGCGATGGCGACCAACCTGACCGGGCAGGTGCGCAATATCGCCGAGGTCACCACCGCCGTCGCGCGTGGGGATCTCTCTCGCAAGATCACTGTGGATGTGAAGGGCGAGATTCTGGAGCTGAAGAACACCATCAATACCATGGTCGACCAGCTCAATAGCTTTGCGGCCGAGGTCACACGCGTCGCCCGCGAGGTGGGTACCGAAGGCAAGCTCGGCGGCCAGGCGGTCGTCCCGGGCGTCGCCGGTACCTGGAAGGACCTGACCGACAACGTCAATTCGATGGCCGGCAACCTCACCGGCCAGGTACGCAACATCGCGGAAGTGTCCACCGCCATCGCGAGCGGCGACCTGTCGCGCAAGATCACCGTCGACGTGCGCGGGGAGATTCTGCAGCTTAAGGAGACCATCAACACGATGGTGGACCAGCTGCGCTCCTTCGCGTCCGAAGTCACGCGTGTCGCGCGCGAAGTGGGTACCGAAGGCAAGCTCGGCGGCCAGGCAGTAGTGCCCGGGGTTGCGGGCACCTGGAAGGATCTGACGGACAGCGTCAATTCCATGGCCGGTAACCTCACCGGCCAGGTGCGCAACATCGCCGAGGTGGCCACCGCGATCGCCAACGGCGATCTGTCGCGCAAAATCACCGCTGACGTCAAAGGCGAGATTCTGCAGCTCAAAGAGTCTATCAACACCATGGTGGATCAGCTCAACGCCTTCGCCGCTGAGGTCACCCGCGTCGCGCGCGAGGTGGGCACGGAAGGCAATCTCGGCGGTCAGGCCGAGGTGAAGGGTGTCAGCGGCGTGTGGAAGGACTTGACCGACAACGTCAACTCGATGGCCAGCAACCTCACCGGGCAGGTGCGTAACATCGCTGAGGTAGCTACCGCCATCGCGCGCGGGGACCTGTCGCGCAAGATCACGGTGGACGTGCGCGGTGAGATCCTGCAGCTGAAACAAACGATCAACACCATGGTCGACCAGCTGAACGCGTTCGCCGCCGAGGTAACCCGCGTGGCGCGCGAGGTCGGCTCAGAGGGCAAGCTCGGCGGCCAGGCGGACGTGAAGGATGTCAGCGGCGTGTGGAAGGACCTGACCGATAAGGTCAATTCCATGGCCAGCAATCTCACCGGTCAGGTACGCAACATCGCTGAGGTAGCTACCGCCATCGCGCGTGGGGATCTGTCGCGCAAGATCACGGTGGACGTGCGCGGCGAGATCCTGCAGCTGAAGGAAACGGTCAACACGATGGTGGACCAGCTCAACAGCTTCGCCGCCGAAGTGACCCGCGTGGCACGCGAGGTGGGCACCGAGGGCAAGCTGGGCGGTCAGGCCATCGTGCCCGGGGTCGCGGGTACGTGGAAGGACCTGACCGACAATGTCAATTCGATGGCCAGCAATCTCACCGGTCAGGTGCGCAACATCGCCGAAGTTTCCACGGCGATTGCGCGCGGGGACCTGTCGCGCAAGATCACCGTCGACGTCAAGGGCGAAATCCTGCAGCTGAAGGAAACCATCAATACGATGGTGGACCAGCTCAATGGGTTTGCCGCAGAGGTCACGCGCCTGGCGCGCGAGGTGGGTACCGAAGGCAAGCTCGGAGGACAGGCGGTCGTCCCCGGGGTGGCGGGAACCTGGAAGGATCTCACCGACAACGTCAACGTGATGGCTAACAACCTCACTAACCAGGTGCGCGGCATCGTGAAGGTCGTGACCGCGGTCGCCAATGGCGATCTGCGGCAAAGACTGACCGTGGAGTCCAAGGGCGAAGTGAACGCCCTGGCCGACACCATCAACAGCATGACTTACACGCTCGCGATCTTCGCCGACCAGGTAACGAGTGTGGCGCGCGAAGTCGGCGTCGAGGGGCGTCTGGGTGGACAGGCGCACGTGCCCGGCGCGGCGGGTACCTGGAAGGATCTCACTGCCAATACGAATCTGCTGGCGGCGAATCTCACCAACCAGGTGCGTGCCATCGCCGAGGTGGCGACCGCCGTGACCAAGGGGGACCTGACGCGCTCCATTCAGGTGGAGGCACGCGGTGAGGTGTCGGAACTCAAAGACAACATTAACGCGATGATCGGCAACTTGCGCGTCACTACCGAACGCAACAACGAGCAGGACTGGCTCAAGACCAATCTCGCTAAGTTCAGCCGCATGATGCAGGGGCAGCGCGATCTGGTCACGGTCGGCAAGCTGTTGCTGTCCGAGTTGGCGCCCCTGGTGAACGCGCAGCAAGGCATTGTTTATGTCATCGAGGGAACCGCCAATGACGCACGCCTGCGCGAGCTGGCGAGCTATGCGGATGACGGTTGCGAGGGTCGCGAGCCGCGGCGCTACGCGATCGGCGAGGGTCTGGTCGGGCAGGCGGCCGCCGACCGCCAGCGTTTGTTGATTACCGACATTCCGGCAGATTCGATCCAGGTGCGCGGCGGCTTGCTGAGCTCGCGGCCCCGCAACGTCATTGTGCTGCCGGTCCTCTACGAGGGCCACGTGAAGGCAGTGGTGGAATTAGCGTCGCTGGGCGGCTTCACGGCCTCGCACCTTGCATTTCTTGAGCAGCTGACGGGCAGCATCATCGGGGTGGTGTTGAACACCATCGAAGCCACCATGCGTACCGAGGGACTGCTCAAGCAATCCCAGCAGTTAGCCGGCGAACTGCAGGCACAGCAAACCGAGTTGCAGCAGACGAACGAGGAACTCGCCAACAAGGCCAAGCTGCTCGCCGAGCAGAATGCCGAGGTGGAGCGCAAGAACCAGGAAATCGAGCTGGCGCGGCGCGCGCTCGAGGAGAAGGCCGCGGAGCTGGCCTTGACGTCGCGCTATAAGTCCGAGTTTCTGGCGAACATGTCACACGAACTGCGCACGCCCCTCAACAGCATTCTCATTCTCGGGCAGCAGCTGGCCGAGAACGCCGACGGCAATCTGAGTACACGGCAGGTGGAGTTCGCGAACACCATCCACGGCGCGGGCACCGATCTGCTCAATCTCATCAGCGATATTCTGGATCTGTCGAAGATCGAGTCCGGAACGGTGACGGTCGAGTGTGAGGAGCTCCTGTTCACGCATCTGCGCGAGACCATCGAGCGCAACTTCCGTCACGAGGCCGAGGCGCGCAAACTGTCTTTTACGGCCGGTTTCGACACCCGTCTCACGCGCGCGATTAGCACCGATTCGAAGCGCCTGCTGCAGGTGCTGAAGAACCTACTGTCGAACGCCTTCAAGTTCACCGAGCACGGCGGCGTACGCCTGCACATCGGCGTGGCGACCGGGGGCTGGTCGCCGGAGCATCCGATCCTCAGCCAGGTGCCCGCGGTCATTGAGTTTTCCGTGAGCGACACCGGCATCGGCATTCCGCCCGAGAAGCAGAAGATCATCTTTGAGGCATTCCAGCAGGCGGATGCCGGGACCGCGCGTAAGTACGGTGGTACCGGACTTGGGCTCGCCATCAGCCGCGAGCTCGCGCACCTGCTCGGCGGGGAGATTCGCTTGAGCAGCCTCGCCGGCAGCGGCAGCACCTTTACACTGTATCTGCCGCTTATCTACGTGGGGGCCGCCTATAACCGCGGCGCCCTGCAGGGACCCGCAGCACCGGCTTCGCCCGCGCCTGCCTTCCAGGCCCCGGTGCTGCCGGTCGTGCGTCAGGAAGAAATCGCGGACGATCGGGAAAATATCGCCATCGACGATTCGGTCATCCTCGTGGTCGAGGACGACCCGCATTACGCGCGCATACTGCTCAATCTCGCGCGCGACCGCGGTTTCAAGGTGTTGCTGGCCAGGACCGGTGCTGATGCGCTCGCTCTGGCGCGCAAGCATCGCCTGTCGGCCGTGTCCCTTGATGTATTCCTGCCGGATATGCTCGGGTGGACTGTCCTCAATCAGCTCAAACGCAGCAGCGACACGCGGCACATTCCCGTGCAAGTTCTGACCATTGAGGATGAGCGTCAGTATGGTCTGGAGCGAGGGGCATTTTCCTTCCTCACCAAGTCCGGTACGACCGACGAACTGGAAGCTGCGTTTGATCGTCTGAAGAGTTTCACCACTTCGCGCCTCCGCCGACTGCTGGTGGTGGAAGATGACCCCGCCGAGCAATTGAGCATTGCGGAATTGATCGGCCACGACGATATCGAGATCATCACCGCTGAAACCGGAACAGGGGCACTGCAGGCCATGCGCGCGCAGTCGGTCGACTGTGTGGTGCTGGATCTTCGGCTGCCGGATATGTCCGGGTTCGAGCTTCTCGAGGAGATCCAGACCGACGCTAAGCTGCGGGAAGTGCCGATCATCGTCTTCACCGGACGAGATCTGTCAGACAACGAAGAGGCGGAACTACGCAAGAACGCGAAGAGCATCGTCCTCAAAGGCGTGAAATCGCCGGAACGGCTGCTGGATGAGACTGC
Source organism: uncultured Pseudomonadota bacterium (assembly GCA_963850955.1). GTDB lineage: Bacteria > Pseudomonadota > Gammaproteobacteria > Steroidobacterales > Steroidobacteraceae > 13-2-20CM-66-19. The sequence goes on along the minus strand of CAWKMW010000002.1, from coordinate 373,622 downwards.
GCTGTTTCTGCATCGCGTGATCGCCGATCTGCCGGACTCGAAGCGGCAGATGATCGAGACGCTTCACGAGAGCGACGAATCGCTGACCGGTCGAAAAGTGCTGGTGGTCGATGACGACATCCGCAACATCTTTGCGCTCAATAGCCTGCTGGAACGGCACAACATGGAGGTGATCACGGCCACCAACGGGCACGAGGCGATCAAGCTCGTGGAAAGCACCGAGGACCTGTCGCTGGTTCTGATGGACGTCATGATGCCGGAGATGGATGGCTACGAAACGATGCGCCGCATTCGCACGCGCCAGGAGTTTCGCATGCTGCCGATCATTGCACTGACCGCTAAGGCGATGAAGGGCGATCGGGAGAAGTGCCTGGAGGCGGGGGCCTCGGACTACGTTGCGAAGCCGGTTAACACGGATCAACTCTTATCGCTGGTGCGCATGTGGCTACATCGGTAAGGCCCGCACGGCATGGGTCGCTGCCCTCGACCATGGGCACCCCCGAGAAAGTAAACATCCTTCTGGTTGACGATCAGCCGGCGCGGCTGCTGACCTATCAGTCGGTACTGCGCGAACTCAACCAAAATCTGGTGTCGGCCCGCTCCGGGGTTGAGGCGCTTGAGAAGCTGATGCGCGACGAGTTCGCGGTCGTGCTGCTTGACGTGAGCATGCCGGACATGGATGGCTTTGAAGCGGCGCGGCTGATCCACGAACATCCGCGTTTTGAAAGAACACCCATTATATTTGTCACCGGCGTTCATATGTCCGAGCTTGACCGTCTCAGGGGCTACAAAGTCGGTGCGGTGGACTACGTCTCCATCCCGGTCGTGCCGGAGATCCTGCGCAGCAAGGTCGCGGTGCTGGTGGAGCTGTATTGCAAGCGCCGTGAGCTCAGCGACCTGAATCGGCATCTGGCGGAGGCGAACGAACGGCTCGCCGAGGCCAATTCTGCGCTGCGGGCCGAGAAAACTCGGGAATTGGAGCAGCTCAATGCGACCTTGCAGCGCGCCAACCTGGATTTGGAGCGAACCAATCTGGCGCTGCAGAGCGAGGTGAGCGAGCGGGCGCGAGCCGAACAGGCGCTGAAGGAGGCGGACCGGCACAAGGACGAGTTCCTGGCGATGCTGGCGCACGAGCTACGCAATCCCTTGGCACCGATTCGTAACGCCGTGCATCTGATGCGCATGAAACCGCTGCAGGATCCGCAGCTGTGCTTATCGCGGGACATTATTGAACGACAACTGTCGCAGCTCACACGTCTGGTAGATGATCTGCTGGACGTTTCGCGGATCACGCGGGGAAAGATCACTCTGACGCGGGAGCGCAGGACGCTCGGCGAGCTGATCGACCGGGCGGTGGAGACGGTGGAACCGGCGATTCTGGCGCGCAATCACGTGCTCACAGTGGAGGTGCCGGACAAAGCACTGGTCATATATGGGGATGCTCTGCGCTTGACGCAGGCGATTGGCAATGTACTGGGCAACGCGGCGAAGTACACCGATTGCGGCGGCCGCATCACGTTGCGTGCGGTGCGGCGCAAGTGCGACGTTGAGATCAGCGTGCGCGACACGGGCATCGGCATCGCGCCGGAGGTGCTGCCGCGGATCTTCGATTTGTTCACGCAACTCGGCCAGCAGACCGAGCGTTCGCAAAGCGGCCTCGGCATCGGCTTGGCGCTCGTGCGGCGTCTCGTGGAAATGCACGGAGGCACGGTGACCGCTCACAGTACTGGTCCGGGCTGCGGAAGTGAGTTCGTTATTCGGCTGCCGCTTTCGATCGAACGCAACGCGGTGAACGCCGGGGAGTCGCCCAGGTCTGCGGAAGATACTTCCGTCTCGGTAGGGCGACGCATTCTGGTTGCGGACGACAATGCGGACGCCCTGGAGAGCCTGGCCGCACTTCTGACTTTGAATGGTCACGAAGTGTACCGCGCTCAGGACGGGCAGCTGGCGCTGCAAGCTGCGGAACGCTGTTTGCCCGAGGTCGCGCTGTTGGACATTGGGATGCCACGATTGGATGGTTATGAGGTTGCGCGTCGGATTCGCAGCCACTCCTGGGGGCAGGGGATGTTGCTGGTGGCCCTGACCGGGTGGGGACAGGAGGCCGACCGCGTACGCTCCCAAGCGGCTGGATTTGATTCCCACCTTACCAAGCCGGTCGATCACAACAGACTCGCGCAGCTTCTTGCCGAGGCTCGGTCCCCCGGCGCGCCGCACCGCGCGACTGCACCCCACGCGGCCGCCGACGCCCGCACGCCGGAAGAACGCGGATCGCTCGGCGGAGTTACCAGTTAGGACTGTAGAGCCCTCGGGCGGCCGCAATCTGATTCATCGCGTTCGAATCTGACTCAACCGTCGGCAGTACTTGCCGCGCAACCTTCGCGTCAGCATCCTGGCCCGAGGCGCTCTCTTTTGCGGCGATCTCGCGTGGTCGCAGTCCTACAGTGCGGGGCGTACTCCTTCGACATTAATCCGCACGAGGCAGGATTAAGGTGCCCTCCCACTCAACCCCAGGAGACACTTCCCATGCCCAGCCACAATCCCGGCACCGACAATCAAAAGGACGACAAGGGTCGCAACCGTCCCAGTCACCATGGATCGCCCGATGATCAGCAATCGCAGGATTCGTCCAAGAGGCCGTCCAAGGGCAAGAACGACAATCCGGGGGATGTTTCCCATGATCCGGATCGCACCCGCAAACCTGGCCAAAAGGGCGGTCAGTCGTAGGTTCTAAACTGCACACCAGCCGACGCAATGCGCGTCGGCTGGTCGTGCCTCGTCCCGGCGCGTCGCTCCTACGCGTACTGCGTTACTCGGTGCAGCGCTCGCTGTAGCCCAGGTCCTACGCGCAGTCGACACGCGCCCTGATATCACGCCTTCTTCGGCTATCTAACGATAGCTTTGCCGCACGCGATAGCCTGCAGAGTTTCGACCGCGTTCAGCACAGGAACTGCAAATTGAACAGAAGACCTACGATTAGTATCGAGAGCAGGGCGTCAGCGGGGTCCGCCGAACCATCGCAGTTATTCAGCCCGCGTACGCCCCGATTCCGGGAGCAACACATGCGAGTCGGCCAGCAATCGCGGTCCGCGCTCGGGCGTGTGTTGCTCAGAAAGCGGCCCCGGTGGGTGGATCGGGATACCTGAAGTCCTGACTGACCCGCGAAAGGAAGACCAAAGTGAGAGCGCTTTCCGCGAACCAGGGTGCCACGTTCGGTCGCCGTGCAGGACAGATTGCGGCGCGCCAGGGGCAACTTCGGCATCTCGGGTATCGCTGAGCCTATGTCCAAGGACACCTCGCTTTGGAAGAGCAGCCCCGTCGTCGCGGACTATTCCGCGGCACAGAGCTTCCTGAATCTCATTTTTACGAGCGCGTACGCCAAGAAGCTGGTGAGCACGTTGCGAAGTGCCAAGGCGGTTCACTTTGCCGCCAAGGATCTCTTGCGGGCGAGTAGCCTGCCCCTGCTATCGCGGGATGAAACGAAGGTAGAGGCAGACCTGAGGAGGTTGCGCAAGGACAAGCGACTCTCACCGGTTCTACTCGTGCAGGGTGATATGTCTTGCGGCGTCCCGCTCATTGTTGCCGACGGCTACCACCGGATCTGTGCCATCTGTTATCACGATGAGAACGCGCCGGTCTCCTGTCGCATGGTCCCGCGATTGAAGCAGGTTGCGCCTGAGCTTGCTGCCTAGGTCGCGCTTGCTCGGCACGTGGTGCGTTTGGCATCGCAACAACTAACAGTGAGACTGTTTGCCGCCGGGCGGGTATGGTTAGGGTCGCGGGACAGGATACCCGCCGCAATTGCGTTCTCTTAGCGAGATACCGAGGTGACACATGAACTTTCTGTGGTTTTTGATCATCGGGTTGGTAGCGGGCTGGCTGGCGGGCACGCTGGTTAAAGGCGGCGGCTTCGGCCTCGTCGGCGATTTAATCGTTGGCGTGGTGGGTGCCTTTCTGGGTGGCTTCCTGTTCAGCGCCGTGGGTGTCTCTACTGGCGGTGGTCTGATCGGCAGCATCATTGTCGCGACCATTGGGGCGGTGATTTTGCTGTTCCTGGTCCGCCTCATCAAGCGAGCGTAGTGAGCTGAGATCGCGCTTCTGCACCAAGGAAGGTGGAAGCGGCGGAAAATTCCGGGAGCCGGGTGGCTGCAGCCGAGGGCGTGTAATTTTAGGCCGACGCGCGCGTGGCCGCCTGCTCTGCGCGGGCGAGCAATCGTGGGCTTTCGAGGTGCGCTGCGGTGGCGGCGAACGACTGCGTCGGTCCCTGCCAGCGCAGTTGCTCGGTTTTCGCGAAGAGCTCGGCGTCCGTTCTGAGAATCGCCAGGGTTTTGAAGCGCAGAGCAAGTTCGCGGCGCTCGCCGAGCACGTCCGGCGGAAAGTTCTCGATGGCGCCGTATTTACTGATCAATCGCGCGGCGGTCACGCGGCCAATGCCCGCGATCCCCGGATACCCGTCGGCGCTGTCGCCCACAAGCGCGAGCAGATCCGGGATCCTGAGCGGCTCGACGCCAAACTTTTCCTGCACGCCACGCGCGTCGCGAATCCGCTTGCTACGGCGGTCCACCTGCACGACACGCTCGCCCTGAACGCACTGCGCAAGGTCCTTATCGGGCGACCAGATCCAGACCGCTTGCACCCCTGGGTCAGCCGCTGCGATCCTGGCGGCTGAAGCGAGCGCATCGTCCGCTTCCAGCTCAACCATCGGCCACACGGCCACCCCCATGGCCTGAAGTGCCTCTTCCAGCGGGTGAAACTGCGCCCACAGAGCCGCATCGACGCCGTCGCCGGTCTTGTAGCCGCTCCAGAGGTCGTTGCGGAAGGACTCGATGACATGATCCGTCGCAACGCCCACGTGCGTAGCCCCTTCCTCGATCATCTGCAATATCGTATTGAGCACGCCGACGGCGGCGCCGAAGGGTTGATCCGCGCCCTTGTGGAAGCGGCGCAAACCGAAAAAATGACGGAATAACTCGTACGTGCCGTCGACGAGATGCACGATCACGAACGTGCTCCCGTAGCGCGGCCGTTCTGAACGACACCTTGTCTTGCTGACAGATGTGACTTGAGGTGCCGCAAAATCCTACTTGATTGCAGAATTGACGATGCTGGCCGCCTCCGCCAGCACGCGGCGCAAATGCTCCGCACTCAGGAAGCTCTCTGCATAAATCTTGTAAAGCGGCTCAGTGCCCGAGGGTCGCGCGGCAAACCATGCGTGCTGGCTCACCACCTTGATTCCACCGAGAGGGGCGGAATTAGCCGGCGCCTGATCAAGAACTTGTGTGATCTCTTCCCCCGCCAACTGCGTGGTGCCAAGCTGAGCAGCCTTAAGCCCCGCGAGTGCTTCCTTTTGCTGTGGTGTGGCCGGCGCCTCGATACGCTCGGCAAAGGGTTGGCCGAGCTCGGCCGTGATGTCACGGTAAATGGCGCCCGGATCCTTACCGCAGCGCGCGGTGATCTCCGCGGCCAGTAACACCGGCACGATGCCATCCTTATCCGTAGTCCAGACGCTGCCGTCCAAGCGCAACAGCGCAGCCCCGGCGCTTTCTTCGCCGGCGAACCCGAGCGAACCGTTCAACAATCCGGCCGAGAACCACTTGAAGCCGACAGGAGCTTCAAAAAGCTTGCGCCCCAGGCGCGCGGCAACTCTGTCGATCAAGGCGGTGCTGACAACTGTCTTGCCGATGGCCGCCTCAGGGCCCCAGTGAGTGCGATTGCGAAACAGGTAGTCGATCATCACGCAGAGGTAATCATTGGCCGGCATCAGCCCGACGGTGCGTGTGACGATGCCGTGGCGATCGTGGTCCGTGTCACACGCGCCCGCAACGTCATAGCGATCCTTAAGCTGTGTGAGGCGCCGCATCGCGTAGGGTGAGGAAGGATCCATGCGAATCTTCCCGTCCCAATCGACACTCATGAACGCAAATTGCGGATCAACGCGCTCGCTGATCACGGTCAGATCAATACCGTAGCGCTCCGCGATGGGCGTCCAATAATGCACGCCGGCCCCGCCCAGCGGATCAACACCCAGCCGCACGCCGGCTCCACGAATGGAAGCAAAGTCAATAACCGATCCCAGATCGAGGACGTATTGGTTGAGGAAGTCGTGCGTGTAAATCGTAGGCGCGCTCTGGCCGTTCGCGACGCGGCGCACGCCATCGAGTCCCGTCTCCAAGAGTGCGTTGGCGCGGGATTGAATCCAGCCGGTCACATCGGTGTCTGCCGGGCCGCCGTTGGGCGGGTTGTACTTGAAGCCGCCGCTGTCGGGTGGATTGTGCGAAGGGGTGACGACGATGCCGTCGGCAAGGCCTGCGATGCGCCCCTTGTTGTAGCCGAGGATCGCGTGCGAGATTGCCGGGGTTGGAGTGTACTCCCCGCCAGCCGAGTGCATGACTTGCACCGCGTTGGCGGCGAGCACCTCCAGCGCGGTATCCAAAGCGGGCTGCGACAAGGCATGGGTGTCTGCGCCGATGAATAGCGGGCCGCTGATTTCGCAACGGGCGCGGTACTCGCAGATCGCCTGCGTAATGGCCAAAATGTGCCATTCGTTGAAGCTGCGCTCGAAGGAGCTGCCGCGGTGGCCGGACGTGCCAAAGGCCACCCGTTGCGCGGGTTCGTCGCGCGCGTCCGGTCGCAACTGGAAGTAGGCACGCTGAAGCTTCGCAACATCGACCAGGATGTCTTGCGGCGCGGGCTTGCCGGCGAGTGGGCTGACGTTTTGAGTCATAACTAAGACCCTAGCGTGGGTGCCGCCCTATGGTCTGTAAGCGAAACGCATCATTTGGTGCTTGTGTTGCGTGCGCCATCGGTGCATAGCCTGGCGAGTTTCCGGGGGGTCTCGGCTTTTGAGCTTACGGCTCCTCAAGGATATCTGTCACCTCACGCGGCGTGACGGAATGGTCCGCGATCTTGCGGTTGGCAAGCACGCGAAGCTGACGTCGCCGTCCCACGTGGAGCAGGGCTCGGGATAGCTTTTCGGGCAAGCCGGGACGAACTCGCTGAGTGCCTCGGGTAGTATCGGTCCTGGCGTTGCAGTCGCGTATGCGCCTTGAGTCGTAATGATAAGAAATCAAAGTGGGTTACGACCCCATTGGATCCTGCTATCGCTGCTGGCGGGCAGCAGCGCGAGCGCCCAGAGCACGCATGAAAGTGCCGCGCACGTAGCGCTCATGCGACTCGAGGAGGCCTACGCGGACTTCAACGATGCCTCTGGCGCCGTCTCGCGGATTGATTCTGACCCGGTGAACTACCGAAATGACGGTTACGGGGGCAAGCGCCGTGACGACTGGGGACAGCTGTACGCGCGCAAGCGCGCCGAATTGACGCACGGACTGCAGAAAGTGCGCCGACGCGCCTTGTCGGCCGACGACGCGCGAGCCCTCCAATTGATGCAGGCCGCCGTGGCCGAGTCTTCGGCAACGCCGCATTCGCTCGCGCCCGTCGGGCAATGCAAGGATGCGCAGCGGCTGGATCTGCCGTTGCAGCCGTTGCAGCAGGCTCTCTACGCGTGTTTCGCTGAAATTGCCAACAGCCTCCAATTTGAAGGCGGCACGGTCACGCGCGTGGCGGCGTTTGATCTGCTGACGCGAATGGAGGAGCCCGCGCGCCGCAAGGCGCTGTTCGTGGCGTTTGTGCCCCTGTGGCGAGCGCTGAACGACGACGACCGGGCCGATAGTCCGTATCGTCGCATGATTCGAATGGCCGCCCGGGAGGCCACAAGGAACGGATCGCCCATCGATGCCGCGGCACGCACGCTGGGCGTGTCCGCCACCGAGACCGAACACTGGCTCGAACGCATCCTCGACGCCTGGAGACAGGTCCCTGGGGATACTGCCGTTGAGCCGTGGGACTACCGCTTTCAAAGTGGCGTGGCTGAGCGTGAGCTGGGTGAGAGGATCCCGCTCGCGGCTTTGCAGTCGCTGAGCCAGCGCGACTACCTTGATCTTGGACTGGATCTCGCGAAGGCGGGTGTGATCTATGATTTGCAGCCCCGAAACGGCAAAGCGCCGCTCGCATACACCGATTATGTGCGCCGCGGACGGCTGCTCGACGGCAACTGGCAACCCACGATCGTGCGCGTTTCGGCGAGTTACGGGCGCGGGGGCCTCGGTCCGCTCCAGGAGCTGATACACGAGAACGCTCACGCCGCGCACATGTTGGCCCTGCGCACACGGCCCGCCTTCATGGATCTCGGCGATCCGATCTTCTATGAGGCCTTCGCGGACGTACCGGCCTGGTGCGTCTACGAATCGGCCTGGCAGAAAAAGTATCTGGGCAGGAGCGCCGCCGAGGCGACTGCGTTGCGCGCGCTGTACTCGACGGTAATGCTCGATGTTGCGTGGGCGCTTTTCGATCTACGCATGCTGCGCGACTCGGGTGCGGATCCGAATTCGGTATGGACGGACATTACCACTCGCTACCTGCACGTCAAACCGCATCCCGAGCTCGCCTGGTGGGCCGTGCGGGTGCAGCTGGTGCATAAACCCGGCTACATGGTGAACTACGGACTCGGCGCAGTAATCACCGCGGAGATCCGGCAGCGCATCTCCACGCAGCTCGGTCCTTTCGCTGCGGGGGATGCCCGCTGGTATGAGTGGATCTCCGAGCACTTGCTCAAAGGCGGCGAGGCACAGGAAACGCGCGAATTACTACGGCAGTTTTTGGGCAGGCCGGTTTCTCCCCAGGCGCTGCTCGACGAGTTGCGCAGACTGGCGGACTTGAGTTCAGGAATGCACCTTCCGGGCAATGCGCCCAAACCCCAAGTAGTGCACTGAGGGGCTGCCCGGTAGGGCTTCTCGGAAGAGGCGCGCACACTCGCTCCCGCTTAGGAGCCCCGCTGCCCAGACGCTTGGGCGCAATTGAACTCGATCTAAGAACGCGAGCACGATCGTTTGGAGCAGTGTGCGCTACCGCACAGACAGCTCAGGCTCCCCGGAGCGACATTGCTTGGGTGTATACCGGGCATTCCGACACCCTATCGTGCGGCCTGCTACACTCCGGCGCCGCCGATTTTGCATCAACTGGCTGACGGAAGCCGGGGGGCTTCGTTTGGTGTCATCGATCCGCCGCATAAAAGAGCAGAAGCGGATCATCGTCCGTGAACATTGCCAATCCAGCGACCTTAGGGGGCTGGCACAAGTTCTGACCACTTTCGGTGCGCTTGCACTGCTTTGGTGGGCGGCGGCGCTAAGCGTCGCAATTTCCTTGTGGCTCACAGTCGCGGTCGTCTCGCTGATCAGTCTGTTCACGCTGCGCGTCTTTGCGCTCATGCACGAGTGCGGCCATGGGAGCCTGTTTCACAGTCCGCGGCTGAATCGCGCCTTTGGTTTTCTCCTGGGTGTCATCGCGGGAATGCCCCAGTATGTGTGGTCGCAGAACCACAATTTCCACCACGCGCACAACGGCAATTGGGAAAAGTACCGCGGTCCGTACACCACGCTCTCGGTCGAGGAGTATGCAGCGCTGTCGGCAATGCAGCAGCGCCTGTATCGATATAAGTGCAGCCTGCCAGGCGCGCCCGTTGCCGGCTTCATCTATCTGATCTTCAATCCGCGCTTTACCTGGATCATGGGCAGTTGCGCCCTTTTGTGGCATATCGCGCGGCACAAGATTGCACAGCCACGCCTCTCTCTAAGAGAGCATGCAGCCACTTTCAAGCCGCGCTACTGGAAGTCGGCCCGCGAATACCGGCACATGTGCTGGAACAACCTCGTCCTGCTGAGTGTGTGGGCACTGATGTGTTTCGGCTTGGGGACTTTGTTCTTTTTCGTGGTTTACCTGATCAGTCTGTCACTGGCCGGCGGCGCAGGCATCGTATTGTTCACCGTTCAGCACAATTTCAGGCACGCGTATGCGAGCGCGGAAGAGGGCTGGGACTACGACATCGGTGCGATCGAGGGCACGAGCTTCCTGATACTGCCGACCTGGCTGAACTGGTTTACGGCGAACATTGGCTACCATCACATCCATCATCTATCCGCAAGAATTCCCAACTATCAGCTGATCGCGTGTCACGAGAAATATCGGCACCTCTTTTCCGACGTCACGCGCGTTAAACTTGCGCATGTACATCAAGCGTTGCGGTGCATTTTGTGGGACAGGCGTGCGCGCCAAATTATTTCGATGGCAGAATACTCGCAGCAGGTAAACGCCGCGCGCGGCAGCTAGGCGCGCCTTGTCGCAAGCGCCGCCAGGCCCCTCTGGTAGATGTGTACTTTTCCGCCACGCGCCACGTCCGAAGCGAGGCGCCGATGAGCACGTTTGTCGTCTTCGACGTTGCGATGCGCGATCCTGGGCGAGAACGCTCGAGGTAGGTCATGTCAAAGATCGAAGACAGGCTGCATCGCCTTGGGTTTACTCTTCCACCGCCGCCCCGACCGCCCCCGGGAGTGATCCTTCCCTTTCAGTTCGTCCGCGTGGTCGGTAGTCGCGCTCTGATCGCCGGGCACGGCCCGCAGAGTGCTGATGGCTCATTCGCCGAGCCACTGGGCAAGCTCGGGCGGGAGCTTTCTCTCGAACAGGGCTACGCGAGTGCAAGACTCACTGCGCTCTCAATTCTCGGAAGTCTAAAGCGGGCCCTGGGAGATCTTGACCGCGTGGCCGCTTGGTCGCGGGTCTTCGGGATGGTGAATTCCGCGCCGGGCTTCAACCAGCAGCCGAGCGTTATTAACGGCTTCTCTGATCTCATTCTCGAAGTGTTCGGGCCTGAAGTGGGCGCCCACAGTCGCAGTGCAGTTGGTATGGCTGAATTGCCGTTCAACATCCCGGTCGAGATCGAAGGCGAGGTCGAACTGATCGCGGGAAGCCCTAGCCGGGCGCTAACCTGACTTGGCGCGGGGGGTTGGGCCAGGCATTGGTCAAGGGCAGCACTTCCGACGGCAGGCCGGCCCGCTGAACCGGCGCCGCCGGGTATCCGATCAGCCGTCCGACACACCGCCGTGATCGATCTTTGCCTGCTGCAGCGCGGGTGTACACCAGCCGGACCTTACGCCCCACGCGAAGAAAATGAGCCCGATCAGGGCGACGACGAGCAGATCCCAGCCCCATGTCAGATAGTCATGGCCACCGAAGCGCGCACTTCCCGCCCAGGAGATGAGTGCCACGACCGGCAGGTAGAGGACCAACCACCAGGCAGCGCGCAGCTGTCGTCGGAAGTCCGGCCAGCCGCTTCTTGCCTGATAGAACAGGTATATCGGCAGCGCTACCACTATCAAAAGGATGACTTCTCCGGTGAGCGGCCACTTGGCCCAGTACAGAAGCTCGGTGGCGAAAACGAATGCAAGCATCGCCAGGACCGGCAACGCGACGAGACGCAAGGGCCGATGCATCGTCGCCGCCGAGCGACGTAGCGCCATCGCGCTCACCGGTCCGGTCATGTACGAGATGATCGTGGCGACCGAGATTACGGCGGCCAATGTGCCCCAGCCGCGAAAAAAGAAAAGAAACAAAAACGAGACGACGAGATTGAGCCACATTGCCGGTCGGGGAATCCCATAGACGGCATTGAGCCTGCCGAGCACTTTGGGCAGCGTGCCATTGCGCTGCATGCCATAGATCATCCGCGCCGTGCTCGCGGTATACGTGATACCCGTGCCGCTCGGACTCACGAATGCGTCTGCATACAAGAGCATGGCGAGCCAGTGCAGATTCAAAATGAGTGCCAGCTGTGCGAACGGCGAACTAAACTCAATCCCATGCCACCCGGCCTTCGCCAACAGGTCCGGCGGTACGGCGCCCAGGTAGGCGAGCTGCAGAATGACGTAAATAACCGTCGCGATGAGAATCGAGCCGAGGACCGCGAACGGAATGCTGCGCGCCGGGTTGCGCGCCTCGCCGGCTAGATTCACCGGACTCTGAAAGCCGTTGTAGCTGAATACGATTCCCGCGGTCGCGACGGCCGTAAGCACCGCCGCGAAATCCATGGTGTGCGATGCTCCGTGGATGCCAACTGTGAAGTTCTCGGGGTGAAAGCCGCTGGCGATCAGTGTCAGCCCGGTCGCCGCCGGCACGAACAGTTTAAAGATCGTAATGGCGGTGTTTGAGTGGGCGAAGAGTTTGACGCTCCAGAAATTGAGCAGGAAGTAGACGATTACCAGTCCGGCCGCGATGAAAAGACCGGGCGGGGTCAATTCGCCGTGGCCGTCGGGCATGTGCACATACAGGTCGTGCGCCCATTGATAGGGCCACGAGGCCATGTACTGAACGGAGGCTTCCGCCTCCACGGGAATGACAGAAACGATGGAGATCCAGTTAGCCCATGCTCCGATGAATCCCACCAGTGAGCCGTGCGAATAGTGGCTGTAGCGAACCATACCGCCGGACTCGGGAAACATCGCCCCAAGCTCCGCATAGGTGAGCGCTATCGTGATGATGATGGCCGCGCCCAGGATCCACGCCCAGATCGCGTCCGGACCCGCAAGCCCGGCCGCGCGCCAGGCGCCGAACAGCCAGCCCGACCCTATGATCGAGCCCAGGCCCGTCAGCATCAAAGCGAACGTGCCGACCTCACGTTTCATCGGGCTCGGTGAGTTCATGCGCACTCCTGGCGTTCTCTAACTGGCAGGATCATGCCAGACCCGACGCATCGCAGGTGCCTGTTGATCGCCCTCCAGACAATCCTTGGAGGTACGGCATCCCAGGGTTCTAATTTCTTGTTAGGCCAGTGCGAGTGCTACAGTCGTGGGAAGATGCAGCCACGGGTGCAATGGACGCAAAGTGCGCAGGACTTACGCGAGGCGAATCGCCGCTTTTACGATTCACTCTGGTCTGGCGCTCGCTTGGTTGATCCTGAGCGGTTCAATACATGGCCGCTCGTGCGCTCACTCCTGCCCGAATCCGCGCGACGGCTCGAGGTTGCGCCCGGCCTGAGACCGCGCTTACCTCTCGAAGACACTCAATTTGTGGATATCAGCGCGCCGGCGCTGGCGAAGCTTCGCGGGCGTAATGCGCGCGTCGTGCTGGGCGAGGTGACAGCCCTGCCTTTCGCGGACGAAGCGTTCGACCTGGTATGCGCGCTCGATATTGTCGAGCACGTCGACGATGATGATGGTGCGCTCTCGGAGCTTTCGCGGGTGGTGAAGCCCGGCGGCGCGCTGCTGATCTCAACGCCGCTGCACCCTTCTCGTTGGACTTCGTTCGATGACTTCGTCGGCCACAAACGCCGTTACGAGCCGCAGGACTTGCTGGCAAAGCTCACGCAGCACCATCTCGGGGTTGTGAGTAGCGCAGTGTTTGGGATGCAACCGCGATCCTCGCTGCTCGTCAACTTCGGGATGTGGTGGCTCCTGCATCATCGGGAACGGGCGATGTGGTGGTACAACCGCATGTTGATGCCGCTCGGCTTGCGCTTCCAGAAGAAGTTGCATCTCTCACCAGGAATGATCGGGACGGACGACGTAGATGAGATTCTGCTCGTGTGCCTGAAGGGAGGCGCCGGCCGGGAGCTCGCAAGCGCGGCGGCGGCAGGCGAAGAGGCAGCGCGATAGACGCGGACGAAGCGCCGCTTGCAATTGTGGCTCGACTTCGGTTTCGCGTAGCCGCCCGGGCAGCGTAGCGGGATGCCGCACAAGCTCGGCGGTTACTGGCACGTAACTGGAAAGCGACAGCGTCTCGTGCGAGTATCGGAGTGCGTGTCACCCGACGCGAACATTGCGTGGACGAACTCAGCCGTGCAGGCACCTCATCCCCCGCTGCGAAGGTACTACGAGAATGCTCGCGACCGCAGCACTTGGGTCCGCGGGGTTTTCGATCGGACCGCCCGCGACTACGATCGCCTTGAAGCGCTGGTCGGCCTCGGAACGGGCTCTTGGTACCGACGCCGCGCCCTGCGAAGCGCGGGACTGAAACGCGGCATGACGGTGGTTGACGTCGGGACCGGTACCGGGCTCCTCGCCCGTGCCGCGGTGCAGATCATCGGTGATGGCGCGCATGTCACCGGCGTAGATCCGAGCCCCGGTATGCTCGAGCACGCCAAGGTGCCTGCCGGCGTGCGTCTTCTGAGTGGTAGCGCCGAAAGGATCCCGGTCGCAGACTCCTGCGCCGACTTCCTCTGCATGGGCTATGCGCTGCGCCATCTCAACGATCTGTCCACCGCGTTTGCCGAATTCTACCGAGTGGTACGCCCGGGTGGCCGCTTGTGTGTGCTTGAGATGACGCTGCCTACCAGTGCGCTGCAGCGTGCAATCTTGAAAGCGTGGTTAGGCGGGCTCGTGCCTCGTATTGCGCGAGTGGTCGGTCGCCGCGGCGATGGACCGTTGTTGATGCGCTATCACTGGGACACCATCGCGGCCTGCGTGCCGCCCGACACAATCCTGCGAGCTTTGCAGGAGGCTGGGTTCGAAGACATCGAACACCAGGTCGAACTGGCGATATTCTCAGCATACAACGCGCGGAAACCCGGCTGACGGATGAGCTGAGGGTCCGAACGGCGGTCCGGGCCTCACGCTAGACCCGCGCGGTCGCGTTGTGTCAACGACTTGCTGGCGAGTAAGTCGCAACCATCGTCAACCAGCCGGCGAGAACGCATTCCTGCTCAGGCGTTCGCATCCAAGAGAGCGAGCACGACCTTCCACGCAGTTGGCCCCTCGTGCATGGCGTATACCGTCTCGACCGCCAGATGTTCGCGCTCCACGGCCTGACGCACCTCGTGCATGAGCTGCGGGTCATACAGCGTGTGATTTGGATTCATGACCAGCGTATCGCTGGCGTAGAGCAGACGATGTTCGGGAAAATAGACCATGTACTGACGTTCAGTTGCTGCCCCGCGTAACGGGTACAACTCCATTCGATTGGGCCCGGACCCGATGACTTCCTTGCTGCTGATGACTCGCCAGTTCACCTTTTGACCGACCTTGCCCTCTGTGGAGGTATCTGCATGCGGAGCGGCGAGCATACGCTTGAGGAGCGGCAGGTTGAGGTCGAGGACATAGAGGGGCATGTTCTCCGCGGCGTCAAAGCGCAGACCTCCCACGTGTGGCCACGAATCCGAGGTCATGAGAACCGCGCTAACCTTTTGACCCGGGTACCTGCGCGCCGCTTCCGCAAATATGCCGCGCGTGAAGTTCGCCGATACCGGTGTTTCCAGAACGACGACGCCGTCGGCCTGGCGAACGATGGTGGTATTCCAGGAGCCGCTGTAGAGATCAATCCCGAGCGCGAGCTCGGTGTCCTTGCCGGCGTTGAAGGCGTGTTCCCATCCCTTCTGGGTCACGCTCTGCTGTGCGGGCTTGGGCTCCATGGCGAAGTCCGATTCGGCCATAGCGACGTTAAACTTGACGTCAAGCGCTTGGGCAGAGCTCCAGATTGCGCCATTTCGCTCGATGATCTCATTGGACGGGTAGGTAATCCCCTGGATGTACTTCCAGTTGTCCCAGTAGATGCGCTGCTCAACCTCGCCCCAGTAGTACCAGAAGTCGTTAAAGCGTTCGGTAGTCTCGACGGCATCGGGGAGATGATTAAAGGAGTTGAGCGCGATGCGCACGGGCAGATCGTTCCAAGTGAAGGCGATGGTTGCGTGCGCAGTTCCGCGCAGCACCTCGCTCGGTCCGTAGTGCAAATCGCTCGAAGCGAGCGCCGTCAGCAACGCGCGTAACGGCCCCAGTGCCAGCACTTCGCGCGTTCTACCGAGGTCTGCCAGCGAGCACGGGGTATCTCCCTGTGCGCCGTGGTACACGCCACCGGCGGGGGTGGCAACGAGCGTGTTGTCGGCTTCAGCCTCATTCAGGTCCGACTCCGGCCAGATGCCGTGCGCTTCAGTACGCAGGCGCCCATTTACGAGGTCAATCGTGGTCTTGTCGCGCTCGTAAGAGGTGATGAACGGGATTGACGATACGACTGTTCCATCAGCGCGGTGTGCGAAACGACGTCCAGCCGCACGCTATGCACGCTCTCCAGTTTCTGACGACCTCCCATGGCACTGATCGCCAATGTGACGCACGCCTGGGCTGTGATCTCCGCGCAGCCGGGTGCGGCGGCGCGCGCCTGAGTCTGAAACAAAGCGACGGTGGCGATGCTCGTCGCGGCGAGCAGGCGCGGCGGGTAGCGCATGTAAGGTCCTCCTGAGTGTCTTTCCCATAGCCTATCGGCCGGCGATACTTAGGAAAGAGGGAGCAAGACGAAACGTCGCGGCATTGCGGCAGAACGATTTGGACCAGATCGCTAGGAAGAGGGCGTTCTTTGGAACCGCGACGAGCGCGAGGGCTTGCGGCTCCGCGCCCGCGCCGCGTGTCGGCGCTAGCATCGCTGAGCGGCGAATCCCGTAGCGGCAGAGGTGGTGATGCGAGTCAATGCACAACGGGTCGTGGCTCAAAGCACCGGACTGTTTCTGGCCCTGACGCTCGCCTTATTCCCTGCGGCGTGCACCCTACGCTGGCTTGTCGGCTGGCTGTACCTGCTGCTGTTCTTTGGCTTCTTCCTGGGCGTCACTGCGTGGCTCTACCGACACAATCCCGGGTTGCTCGAGGAGCGCCTGAGCCTGAGCCGGGTGGATCAGAAGGGCTGGGACAGAAGACTTTTTCCGTTGCTGCTGGTTTTCCCCTTTGTATGGTTGGCATTCGTATCTGTAGACGCCGTTCGGTTTCACTGGTCGCCGGAGCCTATCTGGCTCCAGGCCGTTGGGGTTCTACTGCTGTTGTGCTCGTTCAATCTCTTCTTCCAGACGGTTTCGGGAAAACTCGTATTTATCTACCGTCGTGCGCCTACAGACGGAACGTGGGCATTCGGTGATCTCGACGGGGCCGTATCGTTATGTACGGCATCCGATGTATGCGGGATTTCTGCTCTTCATGATTGGAACGCCGCTGTTCCTGGGGGCGTGGTACGGAGTTCTCTTAGGTTTGGGGTTTATGATCGAGCTGGCGAGACGAGCGGTACTGGAGGAGCGCACATTGCAGGCCGCTCTGCCGGGCTATGCCGACTACATGGCAAAAGTTAAATATCGGCTCGTCCCGCTTGTTTGGTAGGCGTGGGGGATATCAGAACTTGTAGCGCACGCCAACGGTCGGGTTAATGTTGGTGGTGTTGAGGTAGCCGCTGGCCATGCCGCCGTGCACCCCGCTGTACATGGCGCCCAAGTATGCGTCGAAGTGGACGTTGAAGCGGTAATCGGCGTCGAACGAAAAGGCGTCGAGGCTTCCGCTGCAAGCGCTGTGTGCGGATGTCGAGCAGCCCGCCTGAGTTCCCGTGCCATAGGCATCCTGATGGACCCCGTAGTAAGCCACGGTCAGGTCGAGGTGGGGAATGACGGTGTAGCGAACGCCGCTCCAATAGACCTGCACCGTTTTCGAATTCTGATAGGCATTGTTGTTGACGAAAGCCAGAACGTAACCGCCGATGTCAATGAACCCGGCGCTCAGCGGCGTCGTCGGATTGGCATACTCGATATGCTCGTAACCAGCAAAGAATTTAAACGGATCGAACTTGTACAACGCCATGAGGGCATACGCCGTATTGTCCGATATGGTCGCCGCCAGCGAGTTCGAAACCGAATACCCTGCCGGGAGCGCGGTGACTTGGGCCGCGGTCAAGGAACTGGCCGTGATGGAGCTGTTGGCCTTTGAGTAGTACGCGTCGACCGAAGCGCCCGCGTATTCCCCGCCTATATCTGCCTGGACGGCGGTGTTGGCCGACCCGTTGGATCCGTTGAATTTGTACAGAGCACCGAGGTGCAGCAGATCGTTGAAGCTCACAACGTACTTCGCCGTCGCATCGAGCCGGTTGTTCTCGCTGCTGCCGCCGCCGGAATACGTGTTCGACGCGCCGAGTAGCCCGAACGCTGTGGAGAGATAATTGGGGTCGTACTTGATGGTGCCTTCAGACAGCAACGTCACCTGACGACCAAACGTAAGGGTGCCGAACCGCGCCGATTGCAGCCCGACAAAGGCGGTCTGGAGCGCCTGACCCGCCGAACTGCCGTCGACACCGACGCTCTGGACAGTAAGAGGTTGGCCGTTGTTCAGGGCCAACGACCTCAAGGAATCCGCGATTTCCCCAGACTGGGGGTTGAAAAAGCTCTCCGCTTGGAAGACGGCCGACCAATCCTCGATCAGGGGTTCTATGCCCTGCAGGCCGACTCTCGACTGACCCATGTTGCTGGGCGTTAGACCGGTCACCGACTGGCGGCTGTTCTGCCGCACGATGTTTCCACTGGCGGCGGGACGGTAGGGGCTGAACGGCGCACTGTGCGTATCGTATTGGAGACCGATGTCGATGACGCCATAGAGGGTGATGCCGTGCCATGTCAGGCTGTCATCGCCGGTAATTCCCGGCCCAGTCTTCTGTTGCGCGTGTGTGGGGACCGACGCGGTGACGGCAGCGAGCAAGACCAGCGTGCACCATCGGCGCCTTAAGTCTCTGGAACCCATGGAGTACCGAACAAGCGCGACAGCGAAGCCATGGCAGCCCGCCAGACGGGCTCTACCCGTGCCGTTCGGTAGTTTTCGCTTGTTTTGTCGTCGACTAAGAGTCGTCCCAAGCATGTCGCCGTAGCTCCCTGATTTACTTTCGTTACGCCGCGCAATCGACGACAAATATCAGGGGCCGGCGGTTATGCCGTCAGTCGTGCCCTGGTTACAGGCCGGTAGCATCAGAATGTAGAAAAAAGCCGGCTTTGATTATGTCGCCATACCCACCAGGCACCGAAGAGCGTTTCGGACCATGACCGAGGCAACAATGGGGCGGCCTTGATGCGCCCGTGGGAGGGGAAAGGCGCAGCTCACGCGCCTCGTCTCCTACATGCGGGTGAATGGGAGCTACGCAGTCCAATCCAGTAAGTGAGTCGGTCAGTTGAGCGTGCCAAAAAGGAGCTGTCGCTTTTGCGTCCCCTCTGGCGGACTAGTCCGCCGGAGCTGCAGTTCTGAGTCAAGAGCCAGTGCTCTGACCTTCACGCTCTCGGCGCACCAATACTTCGGGTCGCGCGCAAGTTGCGCACAGATAGGAATCCAGCCAGGTCGTCCGCGTGCTGCGCGAATCAAGCGACGAACTGCGATCCGACCGGGATTCGGTTGTTGGTCCACCGGCCAGCGTGCCGCGAGGAGGACGTGCTCCTCAGGGAGGGCCTGGCGCGCAGCGTGCTGCAGGGAACGAGGGATTCATCGACATCGGCGTTTGAGTCTTAACTCGGTGCTGTCCAGCCGCCGCGCTCCAGTGCGGGCGAAGGCGCGAGAGCCAACAGAGCTTCTCGCGCGAATCCTCCCACCGTTGCCGTTCTCATGATCTGGCTGTCACTCAATTTCAGCTCGCCCGCAGTCTGCTCGCTGACATCGTGATCTTGTCGTGGCGCTCGCACCCCAGGGCCTTGTTGTCGCTTTTTGCGCCCATATGCATTCACTCCCGCCAGACGCAATCTCTTCGGTCGCCTCTAGACCCCGCTTACTCGCTGCAGCTTGACCCTGATCAGTTCGCCGGTAGGGGCTTCGATGCGTCCGTCCTTGAGTGTGTTCGCCAGCGGATTCACGCCGTCGAAATCGAGCGGCACACCAAGCTCCCTCGGGTAGCGCGGACTGCAACCCTCGGGACTCAGCTGCAGCCGCTGCCGGCCGGCTAAATAGGTGCTGCCGCGCGGGTGGAGCTTGCATTCGCCATTTCCCGATGCCGCCTCGTACTGCAAGGTGCCTTCGATGCCGCCGTCGTCCTGCACGCGGCTGATGCTCAGACTAACGACACGCAGCAGCTGCTTGCCCGAGGCATCGACATATTCGCCGCGCCACGTGCCCGATAGATCCTGCCGGGGGGGCGTAGTTGTCGTGGCGAGCGTTGGGCCCGTCGGAGGCGCGGCTGTCGCGGCGTGTACGTCTGCTGAGGACGCCGCCGCTGGTTCGACCCCTGAACGCGGGGCCGCGGGCGGTGGCGCAGTGGGTCCCGTGGCTATCAGCGTCTGTGTCTCCGTCGACGCTTGTGCGTGCGTGAAACCAAGGCCGCTGGAGGCTGACGACGCACCCTGCAGCGTGGCATGCAGCCGCTGCGTGTGGTGAATCAGCGTGCCGAGCACGAGCATCGCGACGAGCGCTGCCGCGATGACCGGGCGGCCGGCTCGCAGGCATTGCATGAGATCCGGCAGTGCCCCACGTGACCCTTGCGCCGCAGGAGACGGTGCCGGGGATGATGGTGAGGAGTTGTGGCTCAGCCTCCCGGTGAGCTGCGTTCCGGCAGGTGCACCAGTTGCTGCCACCGCGGGCTTGGCAGTGGCTACTGGTAACGGAGCGGACCCGCACGGGGACAACTCTTGCCGCAGCGTCGCCGCGGAGTAGTCGAACGCCATCGAATCCTCTGGTTCGCGGCGGGTCGAGGAGGCGTACTCGAACACCATCGTGCCGCTGGGCTTGCGAGTGCCGACCGAATCCCTACTCATCGTCGGCGAGTACTCGAGTGTCACTGTGCTGCTCGGATCCGCTCGCGGTGCGGGCTCATTGGGTGCGCCTACATCCGGCAGCGCGCGCATGAAGTCATCCGCACTCTGGAAACGCGCGTCGGGCTCCTTGGCGAGCGAGCGCATGACGGCGTCCACGATCGGCTGCGGAATACCGTAGCGGTAGACCGTCGGTGGCTCTGGCAGCTCGTTCACATGAGCGTTCAGGACCAGGTACTCGGCCTTGCCGAAGGCATTGAACGGCCGCTGCCCGCTCAGGAGCTCGTAGAGGGTGATCCCGAGGGCGTACACGTCGGTGCGGCAATCGACGGCACGACCGAGAATCTGCTCGGGCGCCATGTAGAGCGGGCTGCCGATGCTTGTGCTGCTGACCTTGGTCGCGCCCGTCACGCCCTGCCGCTTGGCAATGCCGAAATCCATCACCTTGACGACCTCGTCCTTGGTGATCATGAGGTTGCTCGGCTTGAGATCGCGATGGATGATGCCGGCGCGATGCGCAGCCGCGACCCCGCGTAACGCCTGCTTGAAGATCGGTATGGCCTCGTGCGCCCGGATCGGCCCGCGCCGCTGGATCAACTGCTCCAGGCTCTCGCCGTCGATGAACTCCATAACCGCGACGGGTGCGCCGTCGTGGAGGAAGTAGTCGAAGAGCAGCGCGATGTTCGGGTGATTGAGCGCGCCTTGCATGCGCGCTTCCTGACGGAAGCGCTCGACGAAGTCAGGGTCGTTGCGGGCCTCGGCGCTCATCACCTTGATCGCGACCAACCGGTCGAGATTCAAGTCGAGCGCCTTGTAAACGACGCCCATCGCGCCGCGCCCGACGAGTTCCAAAACGCGATAGTGGTCTATGTGGTCGCCGATCATGGTCGATATCGAGAACTCGCCTGCGCGGCAGCCGCAAGCGCGCGCTCACTGCGCCTGTCGCATTTCCTCCAGCGCGCTCGGATCCGGCGCCGCCCGGCCATCGGCAATCAAGGTCGGGTGCGCCCCGGGGCCGCTCGGCGGTCCATTCGGCCCCATGCTCTTGGAGGCCGCTTGCATCGCCTCCATGACCTGGGCCTCCTGCTCGTTCTCCATGGCGTTGAGATCGTTGAGCCCGATACGTGTCCGCAACCCCTCGGGGCAGTCGAATGGTCGGCTCAGCTCGACCACCACCGGGATCATCCAATCGTCATTGCTCATTCCGCCGGTACGTTTGATGTAGTCATTGGCGCTTAACGAGCAGTGGCTGTCGGGGGTACCTGACG
Source organism: uncultured Pseudomonadota bacterium (assembly GCA_963850955.1). Lineage (GTDB taxonomy): Bacteria > Pseudomonadota > Gammaproteobacteria > Steroidobacterales > Steroidobacteraceae > 13-2-20CM-66-19. Next base: position 352,019 of record CAWKMW010000002.1, on the reverse strand, counting down.
AGACGTCGAGCGGCTGCACGACCTGAAAGAACACGTGATTGGCTCTGAGCGCCGGCGGAGTGCTCTGAGTCGATAGAGTTACCGGCATCGCTGCAGCGGCTTGTTGCTCCTGCAGCTGAACTTTGATCTGGGCGGTGAGCTGCGCCTTCACTTGCGGCGTGATGGCCGGCGGCAGGGCCACCGGCGCGGACGGCCTGCCGCCGGATTGCGGCGCCGGCGGCGCATCGCTCGGTTGCGGAGCGGGCGCTGCGTCCGCGGGTTGTCCGGCGGGCATTGCAACGCTCGAATCCGGAGCGGGCGCCGCAGGAGTGCCCAGTGGTGCCGGCGCCGATGCCGGCGCGACGGTCTGTACCTGATAGGCCGTTTGCATGCTCTGGGCGATGATGTAGTCGGTCATCCACAGATCCGGGCTCGTGTACGCCGGATACGGCGTAAACAGGGCGCCGTACGTCGGGTACCACGGTTGTACCTGCCAACCCCAGGCATAGGTGACCGGACGCGGCCATGCCGCGAGCGCCCAGGCATAGTAGGCCCCGGGGTATCGCACCGCCGGCACGAACGTCTCATACGCGAACGCCCTGCCGAATTGGTACCAGACATGGCGTTGGTAGACGTGCGTGTATAGGACGTGTCCGCCGCTGACGAAGGTGCGGCTCGTGAGACCCGGCCGAATAGTGCGCTCGACTACGCTGAGGGTGTTGCCGTAACGAACGACGTGGGCCTGAGCCCCGGCGAGGCCGCGGGACACCTCGTGCACTCGGCCGGCAGCCTCCCGGCTTGCAGCGGCATGGAAAGCCTGCGCGCGCACTGGATAAGTACTGTGGCTCTGTCGCACCTCGGCCTCCCGCCGCGCGGCCTGCCGCGCACCCTCGGAGGGCCGCTGCTCATGCCTCTCCCGCAGGTCTTCGGCCTGCGCATCGACCGGGGCGATACCGGCAAGGCTGGCGAGGGCCATCAACACGAGAGTCGCGTAGGCCCTACGATCCAATCTGCACATATATTGTCACTCCAGATGCCGCGGGCTCGGGTGGCGCCGCCCTGGAAGGATGTAGCGCATAACTGTAGCGCGCGGAGTACACAGCGGTGCGAACTGCGTCCCGGAACGAGGGCCGCTGCGGAGCTTTGAGAACTGCAGCACACTTCCGGCGGGAAGCCGCAGTACCGCTTCTGAGGCATGCGCGTCACCAACCAACCTGCGGTGAACCGGCTAACGCTCCTGCCCGTGCTCTACTGAGGTCAGTCTGATGAGACGTCGCGGAGAGTTGCACCCGCATAGCAATGGGATGGACGCCCCCACTCTAGACGGCATCGATGTGCCAAAGTGGAAATGTTGGTTACCACTTAAACGAATGGGAGCGTCCAGAATGAAGATTACAACGGTCGGGATTGATTTGGCGAAAAACGTTTTTCAGGTGCACGGGATTGATGAACGGGGCAAAGCGGTGTTGCGCAAGCAGTTGCGGCGTTCGCAACGCGCAGGAGCGGGGTCATTCGCGAGCCTAACTTCGACTCAATCGTGAGCGGCTGGTCCGAGACCGGGATGGCTTACACGGGGATCGATGAAGCTCTTCATCCTTGCAGTGAGCCGTATTCCCGTATCGGCGTATGCCAAGACCGGATCGGCAGCGCAGGACACGGATTCGGACGACGCGGCAGTTCGTATTGCCGGCGCTGCACGGCACAAGGAATACAACGCCGGTGACAACGCAGCCGTCGCGACACGATACGCAGAGGATGCTGGAGCGCTTCCGATTCCCTTCGTGACATAGATATCGGAGCGAGTCGCTGGTCCGGCCTCAAGCCGTGACCCTAGTCCCAGCGACGCGCCAGCCATCTGGGTAGGCTTCCCGGTGAGGAAGCCGCTCTTTATGTTACTTAAATACGCCACGGCCGCCCTGGCCGTGTGTGCGGCCGCAATCTGCAGCGCATCGCCGCCGATCTATAAATACGTCGATGCCGACGGCGTCGCGCATTTCACAGACAAGCCGGACTCAAGACGATACGAGTTGTTCGACCTAACTCCCAAGGGGTTGACGCGCAGTGGCGATCATTACGACCCCGCGCTTCTGGCGCGGGCCGCGCAGTACGACGCCATCATTGACGCGGAGGCGAAAGCCGCAGGCGTCGAGCCCAATCTGCTTAGGGCCGTAATCGTCGTCGAATCGGGTTTCAATTCGCGGGCTGTCTCGAAGCGCGGCGCAGTGGGCCTTATGCAACTCATGCCTGCGACGGCGACGCGGTTTGGCGTGTCCAATCGCTACAATCCGCAGCAGAACGTGCGGGGCGGCGCCCTCTACCTTGGCTTTCTAATCAATCGGTTTCGCCAGAATGTGCGCCTCGCGCTCGCCGCCTTCAATGCTGGCGAAGACGCGGTGGATCGAAGTTCTGGACAGATTCCGCCTTTCATCGAGACGCTTGAATACGTCCCGAAAGTCCTCAAGATTTACCAGGCGCTGGCCGAGCGGCAACAGCGTGAGACTAGCTTGGCTGCGTTGCCGCGAATCTAGGGCCGACGAAATCGTGGCGCTCTGAATCACGATCTCGATCTTGCCGATCCGCAGTCAAACTCCCCGTAGGATTAAACCTGGCTTAAGAGCACCGATCCAACCCTTAAGAACCTCGAGGCCGACCCGCGCTAGAAGGCGTTTCTGCACAAGATGATTATGTGGGCCGCGAAACGCGCTTCTCGACGGTTCGTATCGGCTTTCTCCTGTTATGCGACAGTGAGGGGTTCGGGATCTAAGTCCAAGGATTCAACACCGATTTCAACGACGCTCTGAAGTCGGACACATTACGGGTCACGAGTGTGAGGTTGTGTACCTGTGCGGTGGCGGCTATGAGCGCATCCATGGCCTGGATGGGGTGGCCCCCAGCCTCATTGCGTGCCATCAGCCGCGCCCACTCATCGGCAACCGCGCCGTCGATGAGAGCAATTCGACCTTCGAATCGGCTCGGAAGCTCAATTCGCAACTACTCATCCAAGCGACGGCGACGGATGTGATCAGGGCGTAACAGCCCTTTTTTTGCCACAACACCAGAACACCACAACCTTATCAGCTCGGGTCGAGCCGTCTGCAGTGGACCAGAATCCAGCGTTTCCACACGGCCTAGGTCAATTGCGGGTCCTCGTCGAAGCCTGCGAAGACACGATTAGGGGCACAACTCGCCCGGGACATTTCTGAGTCCATCGTTCGCCAGCCAACTGGGTCGAACGGATGGATACGTTCCAGCGGCTTCGGCGTCTCTTTCTAACAGCTGTTGGGACCAAGCAAGGCCCAATGGATTCGATCAGCCTCGGAGGCCATCGGCTCGTAGCCTTTACGCTCGGTAACTAAAAAACGCGCTGGACGGACGCGCTCGCGGACAGGTGTTAAGCCGCGCGGTGCCGCAAGCGCGGCAATTCCTTGATGCGCGAGCCACTCTCCCGCTCGGCTATCCGAAGCTCATAGATTTTCTGCAGGTTTAGCCAGAACTCGGCGCTCGTCCCGAAGAAGTGTCCCAGACGAAGAGCCGTATCACCGGTGATCGCGCGCTGCCCATTGAGGATATGCGTGATTCGATTAGTAGGCACCCTAAGCTTGCGTGCCAACTCCGCGGCGCTCATTTCCAGTGCCTCGAGTTGCTCGGCGAGATGCTCGCCGGGATGAATTGCATGGCGCGCCATAGGCTTTCCTCTAGCGATAATCGACCGCTTCAACATTCATCGGACCGTCTGCACCCTTTGGCCATTCAAAGCAAATTCGCCACTGGTCGTTTACTCGAATACTGTACTGTCCCCTGCGGTCGCCCTTTAGGGCCTCAAGTCGATTGCCGGGCAGGTCAAGGTCACAAAGTGCTAGTGCAGCGTCCAATTGGTCCAACTTCATGCCAAGCCTGCGTGCGATTCCGCCAAATGCCTTAACCCGCTGGCCGGCAGCGAAATTCCGCGTGCGCTTGTCACGGTAATTGCCGATCACGTCACTTGAACGCTATGCTTGATTACCCGTTACGTCAAGCGTACTACGATGACTTTAGTGGCAAATACAATGATAGAGAGCGTCTATTGATATCCAGAAAGATATCGGTTGCGCCGATGATGGATTGGACCGACGAAATGCAAAGGCCTTTGCCGATCAATCTCTTACCGAAGCCCGAAGGCGCTTGTCTCCTTTACGTCTCCTCCAGGAAGGGATTCTGAATTTCCAGGCCGCCGAATTTCTGATCGTATGCAGACACAACTTGGGGTGCCGCTGCCGTATCACGCGACAGCGCGGCACCGATGCTATGTACATCTCAGTGCTCTTTGGGTAGTGATTGCCTCCGCACTCATCACGTCCGGGCCTCACCGGAAGCCCCCAGCAGCAGATCCAGAAAGGATTATCTGCGGCTGCGTCGCTTGCCGAACTACTCATCCACCTCGGGCCCTAGACCATGGCCTACCAGGATCCGGGCGTCGCGCCGGACTCCATGGTGTTGAGAGGAGGGCCTAAGACGCCTTGGGCCGACGTGCGGAGCCGTCTAACGATCTCAGAAATTTATAGTTATTTTTCAATAGCTTAAATGGCAGGCATCTTGTACAATTGGTGACAACGACCTGGTTCCGCAATTTTGGCACTCGGCCGGATCAGCGCGTGGACTCTATGATCTACTGGCAATTGATGTCCATTCAGACAGCCCGATATCCAGTCCTATGAGTTCCGCTTCACTGCTCAATTCCCCCGTCGCAGATCGGCTGTTCGTACCGTTGGCCACCGAGCCGTTTCGCTGGTTCGCTTCCGGGCGCAAGCAGTGGGAACTGCGCCGGCTCGGGCGGCAGTACACCCCGAAGCATGTGATGCCCGGTCGACGGGTGGAATTACGCAAGGGTTACGTAGATAAGAGTGCAGCGCTATGGGGCACTGTGACTGAGATCTGCGAAGCCGACGGAATTACTGAGTTCTTTGATGTTGTCGATTTCCGCGAGGTCATCCCCGAAGCGGCGGATCGCCAAGAAGCCGAGGAGACCGCGGCGCGGATCCTGGGAAGTGAATCGGCGCCGGTGATCGGGTTCCGGGTTGATGTCGATCCCGTCACGGAGCTTCCGCTGCACTCCGCGTACATGCTGCTAGTGCGAGAGGGCAAGAAGCAGTCGACTGTTCGTAAGGGAATCCGGAAAGTCGATGGGGCCGTCGCAGATCTGGTGTCGGGAGAGGACAGGGTTCGGGTGCTCGTTACCGATCTCAACGTCAAGTCATTTCAGGATCTGTCCGACGAGGATGCTCATCGGGACGGATTCAATACGCTCCAGGAACTTTCGTGCGCCTTGCGGCGTTTCTATCCGGACATTGCTCCTTCGGATCCAGTAACGATTATCGGGTTCGATCCGGTCGACGAAAACCCCTGACTTATCATTGCAACCGGTCTAATCGCGTAGTTGTCCGCCACTGGGCGTACACCAGCACCATCGCCGCGATGGTGAGCGCCATGAGAATCAACAAAAGAGCACTCTGACAAGCATTGGGAACCGACACCGCGGGATTTCCAACCTTCGGAATCTCCTGGATGACGAAGACCCAGACGATTAGCCCCGCGTCGATGAGGCCCAGTACCACCAGCCCTGCCCATATTCCAACGATGCGGCGTCGGAGTTTTTCTCGCAGTACATCGAGGTTGGGCTGACCGGAGTCCGGCCATGCTCGGAATCGAATCTTTCCCTGCGCGCCATCCTTGATTGCCCATCCCAACGCCGCGACCGGGCCGCCCCACTTAAAGAATTCGCCAATCGGGGAGTCTGCGAAGCGCATGAGGAAGGCGCCTATGGCTAGAAGCGTATGCAGCAACTGAGGGCTCGGAGACATCAACGACCCTCCCGGAAGGATCGCAGCGATCCCACCAGCACTAATCTCGGGTTCACGAACTGATACTTCTTGCCCGGATCGGTTCCTTCGACCAGTTCCATGTAGTGCTGCTGAGTTTGGGCGAGGACGTCACGAAGTTTGTTGGTATCCCGTTCCGTCGCGGCGGCTTCCACAGCAAAGCGACACAATTCCGCTCCGCCGACAGCCTGTTTCGGCGTAATGGGCTCGCCGAGGACTGCTGCCTTAGCCCTAAACTTGAACATCCCCGCCGGGGGGTCGTAGAAGGCGCCGTTGCGGTGCAATGCGACGCCGCCGCCTAGGAAATAAGCAACCTTCGGTCCCAGTAGCTCGTAGTAGGCGGGCAGTTGACCGGCGTGAATGCCACCGGCGATGCTGAGCATTGGCCAGCCTTCACGGCTCAGCGAAGAATAGCGCCGCCATCCCCGCTCTACACCTTCGTAGTCGATAAAGTCCCCATCGCCGATGCGCGGCGCGCCGCCGGGATAGATGATGTCGACGCCCGATAGCACCAGCGTCTCCCGAAAAGTCTCAGCGCCGATTCTCGGGGCGAGCGTATCGCTCAGCACGGGATAGCAGGTGAGGATCGGTTGGCTCGCGCCGCTCCCAAAGTGACTTCTCAACGCTTGTATGGTTGAGATGCCATCGAGTCCACCGTCGACTTTTAGGACCCACGGTCCGTCGGCGGGATGCAGAGCTTTAAATTCCCGGGCGTACGCTACGGCGAGATCGGCCGGGCCACTCAGATTGAGTGAGAACCGTGCGACGTGTGAAGTAATGCCGATGGCGGTGGTGGCGATCTGGGCGTACGTCTTGCGCCAGTCTTCCTGCATGAAGTCGATGTTGCGCACATCAGCCTCCACGAGGTTGAATCCCGCGCGCAGCACGCCTTCCGCGACGCGTTTGAAGTCCGCATGCGAGAGTCCATTCCGGGGCTTTAAGCTGAAAGCTAAGAGCGGTAGGTCTGCTTTCTCACCGGTGTGTCCAAAAAGCAGTGGCGCGGAGTTCAGCGAAAAAAGCTTCCGAATCTCATCGATCGTATGGGACTTGGGACGGTAGTGAGCGGCGAAAGCGGACCCAAGGTGTCCCAGTGTCAACCGCCTGACCTCCACCGATCCTCGGATATTCGCAGCCGCCCGAGAAAAGATGTCGCCGCACAGCACGTGGATGAGCTGCTGAAAGCCCATTCGAACGTCTCTGAACCACTTCGACTGAAGTTCCAACCGAAACGGCAAGACTCCCCCCTCGAGATCGGCGGCATTGAATTCCGGTTGGATACGGGCAGCCGCTTCCGTCGCGGCCTTGAGCGACTGATAGCTGGCCGCGCCCGCGGAGCCAAACACCGCGGCGGTATAGTCGCGGTAGGTTCCGATGAGGGCATCCCGGCATACCTGTTGCCGAAATCCATCGACCAAGCTTCCGACCTTGTCCTCCACTTCTTCACGAAGGAGGCCTCGCATGCGATGGCGCAGAACATCCGAGCGCAGAACACATTCCACGATTACGTAATCCTCATCGGATATCATGGGGGTCCTCGTGAGGCTCGGTTCTTGAGACGGGTCACCGGAATCCGCATATTACCGGCCGGTGCAAAGTAGTACGCAAGACACCGACCCCCAGGCTTTTGTGACAAGGGCGGGTTGCGAAGGAAAAAGGGCAGGCGGAGTCCGAAACGCCGGCTGAGGCCGGTCAAAAAATCCGATTCTCCAGCCACAATATTGTCGAAGTGTGTCCGCGGCATCAGTCGGATCAGCTCCACATATTTGCCTTTGTGGGGCATCCAAAACCGGGCGATTTCCCTGGCCGCATCGCTCAAAGTCGAACCGACTCCGAGTCCTCGATAGCGCGCTCGAACAGCAACGCGACTAATCCAGTACAGGCCCAGTTCATTGACCGCGCGCACCCGAAACCCTGGACGACTCATCACCGACCCCGTCGGCACGCGTTTGCGCTCCCGTCGATAGATCTCATCGCGGCCATTCGGGTGCCCATGCATCATGCGCTCGAGGATCAGGGCACCGACGATTTCACGCTCGATGTACGCCAAGAGCACTAATCCGCCCGGTCGGGGACGAAGATAGTGAACACGCCGCACAATATCGTGCGCGATGGCTCGCTGTGACTGTTTCGTGGCCACCTCCAGGCATAGCGTCTTTCGGGGCTTGGTGGCCAACATTACGATGCGAGAGAAAGTCGGCAGTACGACCCTCCAGGAGCGGTCCGCCTTGACTTCGACGCTGAGGATGCGCCGGCCCGCGGCACGGACCCTGAGCTTGGGGCGATACGTCCGCAAACGGTTCGAAGGTGGTTGCCGCCGGCGCGTACCGATGCCGAGGCCAAATGGAATCTCCACGGGATCAAGTTGTGAAGTGGGAAAACTTAGCCAGTTGTGCTGCACTCGGTACTGATCTCCCGGAAATATGACGGCTCGCTCAGCGGCGCGTACCTGAGTGCGCGTACGGCTCCGACGGAGACTATGGGGAGAGGCCTGGCGCCCGCGAGTACTTCGATTCAGTGCGATCTCCCGAGACGGGTCCCCTGAATATAGTCTGTTCGGATGGGAGCTTGTATCTCAGTGCAACAGAGCGGCTCGACGACTGAATTGAGCCGCCGGATTATCGGCCGAGGTTTGCCGGGACTGAGTCTTGTGGCGATCACCGGCCTGACTCATCCCACCCCGCCGTTACACCGCTGCGTGCTCGCATCGCCAACGTAGCCCGTGGGGGAGTCTCCCAGGTCCGAAGACGAAGTGCAGCACCCGCCGCGCGCTGTCAATTGACGCCTTAGAGGACGCATGGAGCAGCAACGGCCTCATCAACATCGCCCCACCTTTGGGAACCGTGACCGAAATCTCTCCTCTCGTATCGCGTTCTCGGAGACCGTCGCTCGATGTGAGCCGACCAAGTTGATGGGAGGCGGGCACTACACGGAGGGCGCCGTTTCGCTCGTTGCAGTCATCAAGGTGGACACGCACAGCCAACATATCCCGAAGGACTGAGATGGGAGGTTGAACGAAGGTCTCGCCTTCTTTTACCGACCAACCTGAGCATTCGAGGCTATCGACCCGCTCAGCAACAGGGATGCTGAGATCTTGATGAAGTGATACCAGCCAATTCTTGTCGATCGACTTCACAAATAGTGTGCACTGCACGGCAGTCGGGTCGACAGGAAGCACCTCGCGAATTCGTTCATCGTAACGGATACGTTCTGCAAGGTGGCGGCACCATGGGGTATCGATCAGACGCCGCGTACCAGCGGACTGGGTACGCAGGTCATCAACGACCGGACGAGGTCACCGATTTCCGCGGACGTGATCAGATCCGGCACCACGGCGTACCCGGTCTCGAATAGGTGGCTTATGAGCACAACCTAGCCTCATAAAGTTGTGACGGTCGGACCGACGGTCTTCTGGCCGGCCGACTTAACTGCTCACTGTTCAGGAATATCACCAACCACGTGGACGACTCTAACTGGCCCGACTTCCGACGCCGCGAACGCTACCTTCATGGTCTGATCGTGGCCGATCCACAGTTCATTGGAGCCTTTCCACGCCTGGTGGAAGCTGTGCGATGAGCGAGTGCCTTCTCCGGTTGCGTCCTGTCTGAATGCGTTGCCCGGCTGATTGGGAAGTGGAGCGGTTGCTGGCAGCACACTGACGTGAATCTCAGACGCCTCATCTCCACATTGCCGCTGAAAGAGCAAGGATTTCCACTGCTTATCTGGCGACGACAGCTCCCCCATCTGGTCGTTCTCCCAAGTGCCTGGCGGGAGTCTGGCCTTGTAGCACGCCGACAGTCCTATCAGGGTAAAGAGCAATAAGAAGACTCTGGTGCGCATACTCGTCTGGTTTACCCTTGCGGAGCCTAGCGCAAGCCTGGATAGACTTCTTCGACCTGGTACAGCACGAACTCGCTATACACCGAGCTGTGTAAACCTGATGACGTCGCCCGGCGAGCAGTGCATTAGAGCTGGGAGGTGGGCCGCGTCAAAGTAGGCCAAGCGAGACAGCCTGTGCGGCAGCTCCTCTCCTTTCCACGTTATAGCGTGCGGGCCGATGTTGACGAAGTACCCGCGCCCGAGCGCGGGATCCGGGTATACGACAAGGTGACCTAAATTGCCGATCTTCGTTCGATTACTCGTCCTGTAGCCGTATTCATCGGCATACTTCCGGTAAACGATGTCCCATCCAGAGCCGCCCCGAAGCTCGCGCTCCATCCTGTCAAGCACCTTGAGCGCGGTCTCGCGCGGCATATCGGCGTCTTCGATAAACAAAGCATTCACCACGACATGTGGCTGCGCAACCCGCTGCCGCAGCTCAACCAGCCAAGGGTCGGGAGGCTGTTTTAGCGCGCTGAAGTCGCGCGTCAGGACAGCAAAGAACTTCGAGGGACCGCCAACGTACGTACCCTGCACGAAAGCTTCTTCTCGGCATTCCAGGTCCGCATCGAGGTCAGTCACGAGAGCCGCGAGAAGCGTGAGATTCGCAACTCCGCTGATCAGAACATCGGTGTCGTTCGGTGCGGGCATATCGCCCGGGGACTTTTCGTAGCGCTGTAGCTCCGCCGGGATCGGTTCTCCTTCACGCCACGCGTTCGCGGTTGCTAGGACGGCCGGTGCGCGGGCCCAGGCATCCTCCTGGGCAGCGCCGACGCGGCCAGTGAGCACTCCAGTGGCTAGGACTGTTGCGATTGTGCCCACTCGACGCAACGCCTTCATTGGTCTCGTCGTTGATGCGGCCATCCCTCTACCGCTAGTAACCGCTTACGGCCTCTACCTTGACGCTATCGTGATCCGCCGGCGGAGAATCTTTGCAGCCGCAAGCGATCTTGAAGTACTTCAACTCACCTGGATTCATCTTGCCAGAGATAGACGTCGAGTACTGATCAACGAACTTGCCGTGTAGAAATAGATTGGCCTGCACTTCGACACTACGAGCCGTTCGCTTTCCGACGTTCTTAGCCGTTCCGATGATCCAGGTTGCCCCTTCGTGCTTCTGCTCCTCTACATCTGACAGCACGATATCCTTTGCAACGAATTCTGCCGTGATGTCTGCGAATTCGGCCCGGGTTTTGTTCATCGTCCACTGCATCGCGATGACGTAGGTCACTCCTAAAGCAATGCTCAGCCCAACGCCCAGCATAAAGCCTCTGAGAACGATTCGCAGAGAATTGCGTATTGCACCACCGCCATCCGGAGTATTCACGCGGTCCCCCTCGACTAGGTATGGATAATTCACAATGATTAGCGGAAGCAGCGTCAGAGGCCACCCAGGCGGAATAGAATCGTGACTCCGTCATCACTTCGAGGCGCTGGACGCTCTGTCTAAGCGCTATCAACGCGTAGACTGAGACAATGTCGCCAAATCGAAATCCCCCGCCGCCTGTAATAGACAGCGCGCGAGTAATGTCCTATGCCTTTGTCGACGATATCCCTTATCGCAAGTGGGGAGCGCTTTACCGTGGCGAGCAACTTGTCGAGCATGTCCCGGGTCTCGCGATCTGTATCAATCTAGGAAAAGACATCGGGCCGCTGCTGTTTCACTGTGACGATGCCTGGAGCACTCTCGGCACATCCGGGGCAAAAACCATCGCCGAGGTAAAGGAGCGCGCGGAAAAGAACTATCCAGGGGTGTCCGCTCGCTGGGTTGATCTAAATACGGGCGTTGAAGACGCACTCAAGTACTACGACGAGCAAATCAACGGTCTTGCGTGTTCGTTTTGTGGAAAGAGGCCCTTCGAAATAGAGGGCGGGTGGGTTGAGGGAACCAAAGCCGCGATTTGTCGAGAATGCGTAGAGAAGTACTATCAAGCATTCCAGGGGCCGGGGTGTGTGAGCTGATCAGGCGGCATCGCGCGGCCCCTCGAATTGACCATTAGTCGGCAGTATGCGTCTCAAACAGCTCGCATTATTCGGAATCCTGTCAGCGTTCGCGATCGCCTCTTGCACACGGATTACGCCAGTTGAGATGACTGATACTGCGATTGGTGAGACTTTTTTTCGGATCCACATTTATGCCCAAAAATACGGAGCAGTTCCGGCTTCGCTTGACGTTCTTCCCGAGAGACAGGGATATGCAAACCAGACCACAGATGGTTGGGGTCGGCCACTTGAGTATCGTGTGCGGCCGGATGGCACTATCACCCTCACAAGTTATGGCAGAGATGGAATGCCAGGAGGACGTGGTGATGATGCCGATGTTGCGGTCAGCTATCACACGAAGAGGCCGGATGGCAGTCTTTGGGTTGGATCGGACCTGTGGATCGTTGAAGCACGGGTGAAGTAGCGGAGAGGTGTAGGGAGATTTGTTGCTTATTTGTGCTGGATATATCTACATCCCCCGCGGCGCAGCGTCAGCCATCAACCCCAAGCGGCAACCATGGCGGAATCCCAACCAATACCCGCCACTGCCGCGGCTGAGGCGACGCAAATTGGACCCAATTGCAGGATAGCCTTTCGGCGGCTGTTTGAACCAAGCGTATCGCTGTAGCGGCCTGCGTGATCCGTAGGTCTGCTTCTGATTCCAGACTTCGCTTCGTCAACACAAGTTACGGCGACGGGGCGGTAGCAGATGACGGCGACTCCCTCCCCGCGGCACTCGTCAGTCCGGTGGATCCGATTCCCCCGGCAATGTGGGGTTTACGGTCACGCGGCGGGTACGACCTTGAGAATCCTGGCGCAATTCTCCGGCTTCTGCGAAACGCGCATAAATACCTCGATAACGCCAAAAAAACTTATCGCCCTGGGGTCATTTCAAGCGAGTTAGAGGATGGTCTTTTCTCCGCTCTTTGTTTCAAATGCCATGCGTGACGACAGGCAGCGCACACCTCTCGACCTGGATTTCAGAAGATCTTAAGCAGCGATTCTCGGCAATCGCCGCGTCGCGCGGGATCTCGGACTCGGCGCTCCTCAAGCAGCTCGTCGAGGGCGCTGTCATTGCCACAACTCCGGAATTCGCACTTACTGCGCGGCTCGCCCCAGAGGCGAGGGATGCCAGAATTACCATTCGTCTTCTCCCGGGTGACCGGCTGCTACTACGGGAGCGCGCAGCTGCCCGTGGAATGCGTGCCGCTTCCTATGTCTCGACGCTGACCCGGGCACATCTCCGATCACTGTCGCCGCTGCCAGATCGCGAAATCGAGGCGCTGCAGGGGATCGCCGTGCAGCTCGCCGCCATGGGTCGGAACATACGGACCATTGCCCTCACAGCCCCTTCAGCAGGCCTTACCCCGAATCACACGCGCACAATGCTCAGGCTGTGCGAGGCGGTCCGCGACCATATCAAGAGCATCTTGAACACCAACATCCGAAGTTGGGAGAGCGGACATGGGGAAAGCACTCCCAGGTCTTGATGAGCCGCTGCTCGACGTCGTCAGCCTTGCGCGGCGCGGCCCGAATGGGCGGCTTTCTCCCAAAGAAATCTCCCTGGTCGTCCGGACGCTGCGCCGAACACCTGAGGTCATGGTTAAGGTGTCAGGAGGCGCGAGAAGCACCGTCGGGGCGCTAGCACACCTGAAGTACATCGGCCGGCACGGCGACCTGGAGCTGGAGACCGACGAGGGCGCAAAACTGAAAGGTGGGGACGCCGAGCGTAGTGTGGTGGAAGACTGGGAGCTCGATGTCCTGGCCGCACGATCGAGATCTCCCTATCGGGGTACTGCCGGACGCAAGCCCTCCAAACTCCTGCACAACATCGTCTTGTCTATGCCGGCCGGCACCTCGTCAGCAAAGCTCCTGGCCGCCAGCCGAAACTTCGCACGGGAGGAATTTGCGCTCAAGCATCGCTACCTCATGGTTCTGCACACCGACCAGCAGCACCCGCACGTGCACCTGGTCGTCAAGGCGGTTGGCGAGGACGGCAGACGCCTGAATATACGGAAGGCGACCCTGCGCGGTTGGAGGCGCGACTTTGCCGAAAAGCTGCGGGCGCAGGGCGTCGACGCAAACGCCACTGAAAGGGCCGTACGTGGTCAGGTACGGCCGCCAGTGCGGGACGGTATCTATCGTGCGGCGGAGCGTGGGGAGTTGAGGCGCCAGCATGAGCGCTCGGCGTCCTTTGCCCCACACCCAGAGGGCGCTGGTGCTACCGAGGAGCGGAATACTGCGACGCTTCAAGAAACGCGCCGCAAGGTAGTCGAGGCTTGGGGGATTGTCTCGACCCAGATGCTCAATGCCGGTCATCCGATGGCTGATGAGGTCTGGCAATTCCTCGGAAGGATGCCGAAGCCGCAACCTGAGCAAGCAGTTTTGAAAAATATTTCTCGGACACGGCTGGACGCGGAAAGACAGCTCAAACGCGACGAGCGCACTCGTTAGCATGCATCAGATTGAGACGCAGTGAACGACTATGGAACCCTACGCACGTCCACGGACTCCGTGCGATACGGATCTGGTTGCGACATGGATCGAGCTTGCAACACCTGAGTCGGCGTCAACTCGCGCGCCCCGCGCTCTTGCAATGTTCAGCCGTTGGTTTCAGGGTTAGCGTGTCATTCATAACCCTGCAAAAAGGTCCTGCTGTGAACAACACTTATTTCGGGTTATTGGCCGAATTTGGAGAGGCCAACATCCCCCTGGCGAAGGTCGCACCGAAGTATTTCGGTCTGAGCTTCGAGGAAGCGCGCCGCCGGGCTCCGACGCAGTTGCTGCCGTGCCGAGTGTTCCGGCTCGGTGGACAGAAATCGCCGTGGCTGGTTAGTGCGACCGACCTCGCCGAGCTGATTGACCGCCGAAGAGATCAGGCTGCGAAGTCACCAGCGGCGCGTCGCGGTGGTGGCGGGGATTCGCAGTCGCTGCCGCCGGCGCTGTAACCGGTCGTACATTTTCAGGCTTCAGGTTGGTATAGCGCTTGAGCTCGTTCCACGAGTCGTGGAGCGTGAACTGCGCAACCTCCTGGATCTGGTATCCCATCTCGAAGAGTCGGCTGGTGGCCTCGTGGCGCAGATCGTGGAAGCGCAGGTCCTCGATCTGTAGGAAGTGGCACGCGCGGGTGAACGCTGCGCTGATACTCCTTGGGTCGTACGGGAAGATGTACCGACCGCCTCGGGGCTGGGCATTCACGACCGCCCAAGCACCCGGGGTGTACTTGAAGCGCCGATGATTGCCCTCCCTTTCGGTTGGATGCTTGGCGTCGCGGACCATGCCCGTTTGGTTGATCTCGTCGTTGTCCTTCCATTCCAGACGGCAGATCTCGGCTTCGCGACGGGCGGAGGTGAGGGCGAACTCCATGACAGGCAGCATCGGGATTTGCGACCGCTTGTCCCTGCGCGCGAAGTAATCGCGCAACTGAGCCAATTCAGTGGGTGTCGGCCGGCGAGCACGCCTGCGCGCCTTGCCGGTCAGCCGAAGCTCCGCGCATGCCTCGCGTGCCTCCTGCACGATCTCGGGCCTGACAGGAAGCCCTTTGACGTTCTTGGCGGCCCGCAACACGACCCCCGTCCAGATGAGGTCGTTCGCTGCGGTCGCCGGCCCTGTGCCCTTGGCGCGCCTTGAGCGCACGTGGTCGATCAACTGCGCCGAGGTCAGAGTGAGGGCATTTGTCTTGCCGAGCGCATGGCGCTCCAGGAATTCGAGGTGGGCCTGCTTGCCTCGTTGCCACTTCGAGACAGTCGAGAAGTTGTCGATGTACCAGCGGACGAGCTCGGCGAGCGTGGGCGCTCCCTGCTGGACGCGGGTGAGCGCCGATGGATCCTCAAGAGCGACTTCGCGATGCTTCGCCCAGCTGAGGGCTGCGGAGCGGTGCGCGAACGTTCGGCTCTCGCGGTGCAGGATTACCCCGCCACGACGGATGCGGACGATCGCTGTGTAGCGCGTGGTTCCGTCGGTTTGCTTGCGAGTTTTGATTGTCGGCATGATGGCGCTCGGGGAGACATGACATTCTTGTCTCCTTTACGTCTCCCCGGCAAACGCTAAACTGCCCCGAATGGCCAAAAATACCGCAGAAACGCGCAGTAACGAAAAGCCTACAGAAAAAGGCATTTCGCACACAAAAAGCGCTGGAACAATTGACCGGCGGATCTCGGTCGCTCCAATGATGGAGTGGACCGATCGGCACTGCCGCTATTTCCTGCGTGGGTTCTCTCCCGGGACGCTGCTTTATACGGAAATGATCACAGCGTCCGCGATCCTGCACGGGAACCAAGCAAAGTTGCTGGCCTTCGATCCCGAAGAGCATCCGCTGGCGCTGCAGCTGGGAGGTTCGGATGCGCGCGAACTCGCGCGCGCGGCGCGCGCGGGTGAAGAGCGCGGCTACGATGAAATCAACCTCAACTGCGGCTGTCCGAGCGATCGGGTGGCGAGCGGTTCTTTCGGTGCCTGCCTGATGCTCGAACCGACCCTGGTGGCCGACTGTGTTGCGGCGATGTCCGCTGCGGTACATGTCCCCGTGACGGTGAAGATGCGTATTGGCGTTGTGACTGCGCAGGGGCGCGAAGCGAAGGCCGCGGGCAGATTCGAAGAGCGTGACTTCGAGCAACTGCAACATTTTGTCACGCTGCTGCGCGACGCTGGCTGCAAGGTTGCGATCGTCCATGCGCGCAAAGCCGTGCTGGGCGGATTGTCCCCGAAAGATAACCGCCAGGTTCCGCCCCTGCACTATGAGGTGGTGCGCAGGCTCAAGCTCGCCTTTCCTGCACTTGCCGTGGTGGTCAACGGCGGCCTGCGCCAAACCGGGGCGGTCGCCGAGGCGCTAACCTGGTGCGACGGAGTGATGCTCGGCCGCGAGGCCTACCACCGACCATATCTGCTGGCCGAACTGCAGCAGCTGTTGCGTCCGGGGGGTGTCGGCATGCCGACCCGTGAGGAGTTACTGGAGCGCATGGAGCGGTACGCGCGGCGCGAGCTCGCGAGCGGCACGCGCCTGTCGTCGATCGCGCGGCACATGCTGGGCTTGTACGCCGGGCAGCCCGGCGCACGCGACTATCGACGCACGCTCAGCGAAGGCGCCCGCGAAATGGGCGCGGGACCTGAGCTCCTGCGCCGCGCCATGCCGTCCGAGACACCCGATCGGAGGGCTTTGTAGCGGCGCGAAGGCGCTTGCGTATAATCGACTGCGCCCCATGGGAAAAGACATCGAACTCGCCATCTTGTTTGCCGACGTCGTCGGATCGACGCGGCTCTACGATCTCATGGGTGATTTGCGCGCGCGTGACATGGTTGCCATCTGCATCGACGTCATGCGCAGTGCCACCGAACAACGGCAGGGCACGGTGATCAAGACCATGGGCGATGAGGTCATGGCAACCTTCCCGAGCGCCGACGCGGCACTCAACGCCGCCGCGCAGATGCAGCAGCAGATCTCCAGTCACGCTCAGCTCAAGGTCGACGGCCAACCGGTCGCAATTCGTATCGGTTGCCATTTCGGGCCGGTGATGTTGGAGAATCGCGACGTGTTTGGCGCCGCCGTGCACACGGCGAATCGCATGACCAGCCAGGCGAAGGCCGGTCAGATCGTGACCACCGCCGCCACCGTGGACAAACTATCCCCGGAGTGGCGCGCGTCGTGCCGCCAGATCGACATCGCGACCATCAAGGGTCAGGGCAACGAGGTCGCGCTCTACGAGGTGCTGTGGCAGACCGAGGACGTGACCAGCATGGTGCCGGGAATCGCGACCGAGGCGCGTCCGGCCCGGGCGATGCGGTTGCGCCTGCGCTGTCAGGACCGGGAACTCGTGGTCGATGAACGCCACTCCAGCATTACCATCGGTCGCGCCGAAGATAACGATGTGGTGGTGAAGGGCAGCCTGATCTCGCGCTTGCATGCGCGTATCGAGATCAACCGCAGCAAGTTCGTGCTGATCGATCAGAGCACCAACGGCACGTTCGTGCAGAGCGCCGACGGCGAGGAATCGTTCGTTCGTCGTGACAGCCTGCAGATCAAGGGCCAGGGAATGATCGGTCTGGGTCGTCTGCCCGAACAGGGCTCCCCGCAGACCATCCGCTTCAACTGCGAAGAGCTATAACGCCGCGCGCGTCGTTTCAGCCGAGCTGCTGTTCAGTCTTCTGCAGTTCCGCCAGCAGGGCCGCGGGCAGACGCGCGCCGAATCTGGCTAGGTAATCGCGGATCTCAGCCACTTCTTTGCGCCACAGGCCCGCATCCACTGCGAGCAGCGCGCGCAACGCGTCAGGCTTGAGATCCAGCCCGTGCGTATCGAGGTCCTGAGGCTGCGGCAGGTAGCCGATGGGCGTTTCCGTGGCGCCCACCCGCCCGGCACACCGCTCCAGCATCCAGGCGAGTACGCGCAGGTTCTCCCCGTAACCGGGCCAGAGGAACTTACCCTGCGCGTCGCGGCGGAACCAATTGACGTGATAGATCCGCGGGGGCTGCGCAAGCTTCGCGCCCACGTTGAGCCAGTGCTGCCAGTAATCGCCGAAGTTGTAACCGCAGAACGGCTGCATCGCCATCGGGTCGCGGCGCGTGACGCCAACTTGCCCCACGGCCGCCGCGGTGGTTTCGGAGGCGACCGAGGCGCCGACCAGCACACCGTGACTCCAGTCGCGCGCCTCGTACACCAGTGGCGCCACCTCCCGGCGGCGACCGCCAAATACCAGCGCCGAGATGGGCACACCGCCCGGATCTTCGGAGTGCGGGGAGTAGCTCGGATTGCGGTGCGCTGAAACGGTGAAGCGCGAGTTCGGATGCGCCGCTGGACCGCGCGCCGGATCGTAGGGCCGACCTTGCCAGTCGAGCAGCGGCTTGCCACTCGTCAGCCCCTCCCACCAGGGCAGATTGTCCGCCGTCAGCGCCACGTTGGTGAAGAGTGTGTCGCGGCGGATCATCTGGTAGGCGTTGCGGTTGGTCTCCGGGTTGGTGCCTGGCACCACGCCGAAGTAGCCGGCTTCCGGGTTGATCGCCCATAGCCGCCCGTCCTGCCCCGGATGCAGCCAGGCGATGTCATCGCCCACTGTGTAGACGCGCCAGCCGGGCAGGGAGTCCGGCGGGATCAGCATCGCAAGATTGGTTTTACCGCAGGCGGAGGGGAAGGCGCACGCCACGTAGTGCGTCTCGCCGCGCGGACTCTCAAGTCCCACGATCAACATGTGCTCGGCGAGCCAGCCTTCGGTGCGCGCCTGCCAGCTAGCGATGCGCAGCGCATGACACTTCTTGCCGAGCAGCGCATTGCCGCCGTAACCGGAGCCGAAGCTCTCGATCGCAAGTTCCTCGGGGAAGTGCATGATGAAGCGCCGCTCCGGATCGAGTTCACCGATCGAATGCAGGCCGCGCACGAAACTGCCCTCGCGCGAAATACGCTCCAGCGCCATGCGGCCCGCACGCGTCATGATCAGCATATTGAGCACCACGTAGGGGCTGTCGGTGATCTCAACACCGCAGCGCGACAGCGGGGAGTCGATGGGACCCATACAGTAGGGGATGACGTAGAGCGTGCGCTCGCGCATGCAGCCGCGGAACAGCTCGCGCATCCTGGCGTGAGCCTCCTGCGGGTCCATCCAGTGATTGTTCGGTCCGGCGGCCTCCTGCGAGCGCGTGCAGATATAGGTCAGATGCTCGACGCGTGCCACGTCGCTCGGCGCTGAGCGGTACAGGTGGCAGCCCGGGAACTGCTCCGGATTAAGGCTCTTCAGTTCACCATTTTTTACCAGCTGCGCGGTCAGCTCGCGCGCTTCCGCATCCGTTCCCTCGCACCAGTGGATGGCGCGCGGCTGCGTCAGTTCACGCACGGAGTTCACCCACTGCGCCACGGGACGGCTCAGCTGAGCGAGCGGGATGAGCGTATGTGCAGCGGTGGCCATCCGCGGGTCCTCTTATTCGGTCGCACTCAGTAACTGCCAAGTATATCGCGGGCGGCTTCCATGCCCTGATAAAGTGGCAAGCCGACCGCCATTTTCTTTCATTACGGCATTGCGCACCAGTTTGCAGAAAATTCAGGAAGATATGCGCTCCCCGGGGCCCGCCGCGCCCTCGAAGCCGGCCCACGTAGGCGCCCACCGACATGTTGGATCTTGAGGACATATTCGGCCCCACCGGCCCGCTCGCGCAGGCCTTACCGGACTTTCGCGTCCGCCGCGAGCAACTGCACATGGCGCAGCGCATCGCCGATGCGCTCGCGGCGCGCGAGTCGCTCGTCGTCGAGGCCGGTACCGGCACGGGCAAGACTTTTGCGTACCTTGTGCCGGTGCTGCTTTCCGGGCGCCGGGTCCTCATCTCCACCGGCACGCGCACGCTGCAGGATCAACTGTTCACCAAGGATCTGCCGCTGGTCGCCGCGGCGCTCGGCCGGCCGGCGCGCGTGGCGCTGCTCAAGGGGCGCGCCAACTACCTGTGCCGCTATCGTCTCGAGCGCCTTGACGCGCAGGGCGAGCAGCTCGCGCTCGCAGACTTCGGCGGCACGCGCTCGCGTGCCGCACAGGCGATGCTCGCGCGCGTGCAGCGTTGGGCCCGCACGACGCGTCGCGGCGACCTCGCCGAGATTCGCGGCCTGGCCGACAGCCATCCGGTGTGGCCGCAGGTCACCTCGACGCGCGAGAGCTGTCTGAGTACGCGCTGCCCGCAGTTCGCGCGCTGTCACGTGGTGCTGGCACGCCGCGAAGCGCTCGAGGCCGACGTCGTCATCGTCAACCATCATCTGCTGCTGGCGGATTTGGCGCTGAAAGAGGACGGCTTCGGCGATCTGCTCGGATCCGCTGACGCTATCATTCTCGATGAGGCCCACCAGATTCCCGACCTCGCCACGCAGTTCTTCGGCGCCCACGTGAGCAGCCGCCAGCTGGAAACTCTGCTGAAGGATATGCGTACGGAGCTAACCGCGCACAGCGCCGCGACGCTGCCGGCTGAGCGCGCGCGCGCGCCCGCGGTGGCGCTCGTTGAGGCTGAAGATGCGCTGGCGCAGTTGCGGATCGCTGCTGCCGGCTTTGCGGGCCGCGCGGCGTGGCCCGCAGGCGCCTCGAGGCTCACGGCACCCATGACGGCGCTCGAGGAGTCGCTGCAGGCATTGCAGGGGGTGCTCGCGCGCGCGGAGGAACAAAGCCCGCTCGCGCAGCTCGCGGAGCGCGCGGCCGAAGTCGCCGCGAGTCTCGCCCGCGTCGGCGCCGTCGATGAGTTCGACGGAGCGCGTACGCTCGAGAGCGGCCCGCGGGGCTTCACCTTGAGCCTCATGCCCTTTGATATCTCGCAGCGCTTTCGCGCGCTGCTGGAGGCGCGCGCTGCTGCCTGGATCTTTACCTCCGCGACGCTGTGTCTTGGGGAAGAGTTCGGGCACTTTACCGGCCGTCTGGGACTTACCGATGCACCGACGCTGCGCATCGACAGCCCCTTCGATCACGAGCGGCAGAGTCTTCTGTACCTGCCGCAGGGGCTGCCCGAGCCCGCCGCGGCCGGTTATGTCGCCGCGGTCATCGAGACCGCCGAACCGCTGATCCGGGCCGCAGGCGGCGGGGCGTTTGTGCTCTTCACCAGCCACAGGGCGCTCGCGCAGGGTGCGGCGCTGCTGCGAGCGCGCTGGGCGGCGGCCGCGCCGTTCAGACTGCTCGTGCAAGGTGAGGCGCCGCGCGAGCGCATGCTCGAAGAGTTTCGTGCCGACGGCAACGCGGTGCTCCTGGGCACGGCGAGCTTCTGGGAAGGCGTGGACGTGAAGGGCGACGCGTTGCGCCTCGTGATCATCGAGAAGCTGCCCTTCGCTTCGCCGGATGACCCGCTGGTGCGGGCACGCATCGAGCACCTCACCGCTACCGGCAGCAACGCATTTCGCGACTATCAGCTGCCCGAGGCTGCGCTCGCGCTGAAGCAGGGCGCCGGACGCCTGATTCGCAGCGAGGAGGACTATGGCGTTGTGGTCATTTGCGACCCGCGCATGGTGGGGCGCGCCTACGGCCGGGTATTTCTCGCCGCCTTGCCGCCCATGACCGTCACGCATGAGGCGCAGGAGGCAACGCGCTTCCTGCACCGCCACACGCGGCGCATGCGCACCGCGGCCGCTTTATGAGAATCCTCGCGCTCGATACGGCAACCGAGAACTGCTCCGCCGCACTCCTTATTACGGATGGCTTACTGTGCCGCGAGGAACTCATCGGTCGCGGGCATGCGCAGCGCATCCTGCCCATGATCGGGGAGCTTCTTTCTGAGGCGGATGTTGCGCTGCAGGAGCTGACCGCAATCGCCTTCGGCCGTGGGCCGGGCGCCTTCACCGGCTTGCGCCTGGCGGCCTGCGTCGCGCAGGGGCTCGCGTTTGGGGCTGCGCGGCCGGTCGTGGCCGTGTCTGATCTGCAAGCGCTCGCGCAACGGGCCCTCGCGCAGGAGCCGGACTTTGAGCGGGTGCTCGTATGCACGGACGCGCGCATGCATGAGGTTTACTGCGGTGCTTTCCAGCGAGCCGCCGACGGACTCGCGGTGGCGGTGGCGGCGGAGTACGTGGCGGCACCGCACGCGGTGCAGCTTCCGGATGCGTGGCCGCTGGCAGCTGCGGTAAGCCATGTGAAGGTACTGGGGGTGGGCAGCGGATTCGCGGCGTACCCTGAGCTGCGCATCGCCGTGGCGTCGGGGGTGGATAAAATCAGGGACAATCTATGGCCGCGCGCCGCCGAGATCGCGCAGCTGGCGGTCGCCGAGGTCAACGCGGGCCGAGTGCTCGCGCCGGAGGCCGCGCTCCCCGTTTATCTGCGCGATGATGTCGCGCAGCCGCAGCGTCCGCACGGCTAAGTCATTAATCTGACAGCAACCTGCAATCTGTCATGAATCTGCAACACAGTGTCTCTGTAATAGCCGCGCTCCTTAGGCTGTAACGAGCACATGACCGCAAAACACGTACTGATCGTTGAGGACGAGCGCCCGATCCGCGAAATGATCGCCTTCGGATTGAAACGCGCCGGATTTGAGGTCCGGGAGGCTGAGGACTGTCGGGCCGCGCGCGCTGCATTGGCCGACTCGCGTCCGGACCTGGTGCTCGTCGACTGGATGCTGCCGGACATGAGCGGACTGGAATTAACCCGCGCCCTGAAGCGCGACCGCGAGACGCGGGAGTTGCCCGTCATCATGCTCACCGCGCGCGCGGAGGAGGGCGATAAGGTGGCCGGTCTTGAAGGCGGCGCCGATGACTACGTGACCAAGCCCTTCTCGCCTCGGGAGCTGCTGGCCCGTATCAACGCGGTGTTGCGCCGAAGCGCGCCCAATGGGGTCGATGAGCTGATCGAATTCGCAGGCCTCACGCTTGATCAGGCGAGCCACCGGGTGATGGTGGGCGAACGCACGGTCGCGCTCGGGCCTACGGAGTACCGAATGCTCGAGTTCTTCATGACGCACCCGGAACGGGTGTATACGCGCGACCAGCTGCTCGATCGGATCTGGGGCGGCAATGTCTACGTCGAGGAGCGTACGATCGACGTGCACATCCGCCGTCTGCGCAAGGCGCTTGAGGACTTCGGCTTCGATCATCTTGTGCAGACCGTACGAGGCTCCGGCTACCGTTTCTCGGGTCGCACGGTATAGTGAGGTCGTCTTAGGACGAGACGCGGTGTATTGATGCAACCCGCGACACAGGCCTGGTTGTTCGCGGCGGGTCGGCTGCTCGCCACCGTGCTGATCGGCGTCGGCGTGGGCTGGCTGTTCGGCAATCCGTGGGGTGGTCTTGCGTGCGCGCTCGCCCTGCATTTGGCCTGGGTGCTCGCGAATCTCTTTCGCCTGGAATGGTGGCTGCGCAACCGCAACTACGCCGATCCCCCCGAAGTCGGCGGCGTGTGGGGCGAGATCATCACGCAGATCGTACGGCTGCACCGTCGCAAGCGCTTTCACAAGCAGCGCTTCGTGCAGCTGATGCGCCAGTTGCAGCGCTCCACGGCCGCGCTGCCCGACGGCGTCGTAATTCTCAACGCACAGCGCGAGATCGTCTGGTTCAACCGCATGGCGGCGCGGCTCCTAAACCTGCGGCGCACGGCTGATCTGGGCATGCGCGTGGAAAACCTGCTGCGTGCCCCGGAGTTCGTGCGCTACCTGGCCGCTCAGAACTATGCCAACCCGGTGGTGGTGCGCACGACGACCGGTGAGGATGGCTTCCTGTCGCTGCAAGTGGCGCCCTACGGCGATGGGCAGCTGCTGCTGCTGGCGCGTGATGTCTCGCGACAGATGCGCCTGGAGGCTGTGCGCCGCGACTTCGTCGCCAACGCCTCGCACGAGCTGCGCTCGCCCCTCACGGTCATTTCCGGCTACCTCGAAACGCTCGCACAGGACCCGATACTCGATGCGGAACTCAAGGCTCCGCTTGCTGAAATGCGCCGTCAGGCCGAGCGCATGACCGCCATCATCCGCGATCTGATCGAGCTGTCGCGTCTGGAGGAGACTGAGGAGGTCGTCGGCGGCGAACCGGTCGATGTGACGGCGCTCGCTGCGCTCTTGCGCAAGGACGTGCTCGCGCGGACCGTGCACCCGAAGGATGTGCGCGTGAAAGTGGAGTCGCAGGCGCAGCTGCTCGGGGATGAACCGGAGATCCACTCCGCGTTCTCCAATCTCGTCGACAACGCGGCCAAGTACACCGGCGCAGACGGCGCGCTCGAGATCCGCTGGTCGGTGGATGAGGACGGCGGTCACTTCTCCGTCAGCGACACCGGCATCGGCATTCCGCCCGAGCACATTCCGCGACTGACCGAGCGCTTCTATCGGGTCGATGCGGGTCGTTCGCGTGCCACGGGCGGCTCGGGCCTGGGACTGGCGATCGTCAAGCACGTCCTGCAGCGACATGGGGCGACTTTGCAAGTACAGAGCACGCTCGGGGTCGGCAGCACCTTTACCTGCCATTTCCCGCCGGAGCGCATTGCCGCCGCCTCGCGTTCCGTATCGAGCGCAACGGCTTAGGTTTAGTGCGCAACTACCTCATCCGTCAGAAACAATTAGTCCCCCTGTCATAGAACCGACATACCGGTCCACCACCCTTGGAGCGCCCGGGGCCCCACAAAGGGCGTGCGCTAAGGATGGATCATGGCAAGCGGCAATCTGCGCTCAGGCAGGATCAAGGCCCGGACGCTGTTCCTGTCGGACCTGCACTTAGGATTCAGATACGCGCGCGCACGGGAACTGAACGAGTTCCTCGCCGGCGTCGAGGCCGAACGCATCGTGCTGGTGGGCGACATCATCGATGCCTTGAGTCTCGCGCAGCGCATCTTCTGGAGCGCCGAGCACACGCAGGTGTTGCGCACCCTGCTGGCACGGCAGCGCGCTGGTGCACGCCTCATCTACATCCCCGGCAACCACGATGCGAGTCTCGCCATGCTTGCGCAGATGCTGCAAGGCCAGTTCGAAGTGCATCGCGAGTGGGTGCATCGCACTGCACGCGGTGCGCGGCTGCTGGTGCTGCACGGCGACCAGTTCGACGGTGTGGTGCGCTGTGCGCGGTGGCTCACGCGTTTGGGGGACACGCTGCACGGCAGCACCCTCGGCTTCAGTCACCTGGTAAATAACGTGCGCCGCAGGTTCGGTAAGCCCTACTGGCCGCTCACCGAGCGCGTCAAGCTCGCCATTGGCGTCTCGGCGCGCTACATCGTGCAGTTCGAGGAGCACGCCGCCTGGCACGCCCGTACCCAAGGCTATGACGGCATTGTGTGCGGACACATTCATCGGGCGAACCTGCGCGACATCGACAGCACGCTCTACGCCAACACCGGGGACTGGGTGGAGTCCTGCACGGCACTGACCGAGAGCGAGAGCGGCGAACTCACACTGCGCCGCTGGCCGCAGCAAGCCCACGGCACCGTCTGTCACGGTCCGCGTCTCGCGGCGGATGCGGCATGAGGATCGCACTCGCCAGTGACGCCTGGACGCCGCAGATCAACGGCGTGGTCACGACGCTCAAGGCCACCGCCGCTACCCTCGGCACCCTTGGCCACGAGGTGCGCATCATCCGGCCCCAGCAGCAGCTGTGCCTGCCGTGCCCGAGTTACCCGGAGATCCGGCTCGCCGTGTGGCCCGGGCCCTACGTGGCACGCGAACTGAAGGCGTTTCGTGCGCATGCGATCCACATTGCCACGGAAGGGCCCCTCGGCCTTGCGGTGCGCCGCTATTGCCGTGCGCGCGCCATTCCGTTTACCACCTCCTACCACACGCGCTATCCGGAGTATCTGCGCGCTCGCTGGCCGATCCCGCTCACCACGACCTACGCGTGGCTGCGGCGCTTTCACGCAGCCGCCAGCCGCACTTTCGTCAGCAGTCCCAGTCTGCACGCACAGCTCTCGGCGCGCGGATTCGGGCCGCTGCATCTGTGGCGGCGAGGCGTGGATCTCAGGCGCTTCCAGCCCGGTGAGCGCTGCCACGAGGCTCTGCTGCGCCTGCCGCGTCCCCTCATGACTTACGTCGGGCGCCTGGCGGTCGAGAAGAACCTCGAGGCCTTCCTGCGGCTGCCCGTGCCGGGTACGAAGGTGCTGATCGGCGACGGTCCGCAGCGCGCCGCCCTCGCCGCGCGCTATCCGGCGAGCCTGTTTCTCGGCTACCGCTGCGGGGCGGAACTTGCGCAGCTGCTCCGCGCCTGCGATGTGCTGGTATTTCCGAGCCTCACGGACACCTTCGGTCTTGCGATGATCGAGGCGCTTGCCTGTGGGGTGCCAGTGGCGGCTTTCCCCGTGCCCGGACCCCAGGACGTCATCGAGCCGGGAGTGACCGGCGTGCTGCGAGCCGACCTGGGGGAGGCGATCGCAGGAGCCCTGCGTCTGAACCGGCAGAGCTGTGCCGCGCGCGCCCGCGCGTTCAGCTGGGAGGCCGCAACGTCGCAGTTCCTCGCGGGGCTGGTGCCCATTCCGCTGGCGCTGCGCGCCAGAGTGGCCGCCGGCCGCAGTTCCGCTATGATCGAGCGTATAGCCGCGCGCCGGCAGACCACGAGCCAGGCCGGAGACGCCAACTGATGGAAACCGCCGATCTCAGTCACCACATCTCCCGTCGCTTCAACGAGGACCTCGAGCGGGTGCGCAGCAAGGTGCTCGGCATGGGCGGTTTCGTCGAACAGCAGCTGCGCAAGGCGATCACAGCCCTGGTCGAAGGTGACAGCTCGCTCGGGGAATCCGTGGCGCTCGATGATCACCAGGTGAACAACATGGAGGTCGCGATCGACGAGGAGTGCAGCAAGATCCTCGCCACGCGCGCCCCCGCGGCCGGGGACCTGCGGGTCATCGTCGCCATCATCAAGACGATCACGGATCTGGAGCGTATCGGCGATGAGGGCGAGAAGATTGGCTATATCGCCTCGCGCCTGGCCACCATGGAGCGCCCGGCAGACAAGTACCGCGAGATCAAGCATCTCGGTCGCGTGGTATCGGAGATGGTGCACGATGCACTGGACGCCTTCGCGCGCATGGACGTGGAATCGGCGCTGCGCGTCGCACGCCAGGACCGCCTGGTCGACGAGGAATACGAGGCGATCCAGCGCCAGAGCATCACCTTCATGATGGAAGACCCGCGCACCATCCGCCGTGCGCTGGATGTCATGTGGGTGGTGCGCGCCCTGGAGCGCATCGGCGATCACGCCAAGAACATCAGCGAGTACGTCATCTACATGGTGCACGGCAAGGATATCCGCCACACCTCCCTCGATGATGTCGAGCGCGAGCTGCGGGCCGAGGCCGCCGGTACCTCACAGACGCCAGCTTCCGCATAGCGCCGCTTTGACGGTGTCGTTATCCTTCGCGGCATGACCTACCGCCGCCGGCCCAATTTCATCGGCTTTCTCGTCTGCGCAGCGCTGCTCGCGTACGCGCTCTATGCGCAGTTGCATCTGGGTCTTGAGCCGTGCCCGCTGTGCATCTTCCAACGCATCGGCATCGCACTCATCGGCCTCGTGTTTCTCCTCGCCGCGCTGCATCACCCGCGCGGCGGCGGCCGTGCCGTCTATGCGGCGCTGATTGCGCTCGCAGCGCTCGCCACCGCGGCGGTCGCCGTCCGGCACCTGTATGTGCAGAGCCTGCCGCCAGGATCGCTGCCCTCCTGCGGCGCACCGCTCGCGACGCTGCTCAAATTCACGCCGCTGTTCGAGCTGATCAAAAAGGTGCTCACCGGAAGCGGGGAGTGCGGGGAAGTCAACTGGCGCTTCCTGGGTCTCGCCATGCCCGCCTGGGTGTTGCTGTGGGCGCTGGCCTTAGGCGCCTTCGGTCTGCGCGCCAACCTCAGGCGAGGAGGCGCTTAAGGAGGCCGAAGTACATGCGGTGCAGGGCCTCGATATCGGACACGCGCACCGATTCGTTCACCTTGTGAATGGACGCATTCACCACGCCGAGCTCCACCACCTGTGCCCCCAAGGGGGCGATGAAACGCCCATCGGAGGTGCCCCCGCCGGTGGAGAGTTTCGGCGCCACACCCGTCACTTCGGACACCGCCGCGCTCACTGCCGCCGAGAGCACTCCGGGTTCTGTGTAGAACGGCTCGCCGGAGACATACCATTCCAGGCTAAAGCGCACCTCATGACGGCGCAGGATTTCTTCCACGGTTGCCTTGAGTAGCGCGAGCGTTTGCACCGGGCAGTAACGCAGGTTGAAGCGCGCCCGCAGCTCCCCCGGGATTACGTTGGGCGCGCCCGTGCCGGCGTTCAGATTTGAGACCTGGAAACTGGTGGGCTGGAAGTGCTCCGTGCCCTCATCCCAGCGGCGGGAGATGAGTTCTGCAAGTGCCGGTGCGAAGGCGTGCACGGGATTCTCGGCCAGCTGCGGATAGGCGACGTGACCTTGCACCCCGTGCACCGTGAGACGGCCGCTCAGGGAGCCGCGCCGACCGACTTTGATCGTGTCCCCGACGGCGGCTTCGCTCGAGGGCTCCCCCACCAGACACCAATCGATGCGCTCACCCCGCTGGCGCAGGGTCTCGACCACGCGTTTCGTGCCATCCACCGAGGGCCCCTCCTCATCGCTCGTGATGAGGAAGGCGATCGAGCCTTTGTGCTGCGGATGGGCTTCGACGAAGGCTTCGGTGGCGGTCACCATGGCGGCCAGCCCACTCTTCATATCGGCCGCGCCGCGGCCGTAGAGCAGTCCGTCCCGGATCACCGGTGCAAACGGGTCACTGCTCCACTCTTCGAGCGGGCCGGTGGGTACTACGTCCGTGTGCCCCGCGAAGCAGAACACGGGGCCCGCGCCACCGCGCCGCGCCCAGAAGTTCTCCACGTTGCCGTAGCGCAGCGTTTCGACGCTGAAGCCGGCGGCGCTTAGGCGACGGGACAGGACCTCCTGGCAGCCCTCATCGGCCGGGGTCACCGAGCGGCGGGCGAGTAGATTCTGAGTTAGTTCAAGGGTTTGAGACATTGATCTCGCAGGCGCGAAGGCCGGGGCGGGTAACCGGGGTGCGCGTTTATACGCACCTCGGCGCGCCGTGGGCAAGCGCGGCGTGTGTCACGGCCATGCAACCTGCAGCGGCAACACTGCTGGGGTGGTCACACGGACGTGGCCACACGCGCGGGTCCTGGAGGCCTGTCATGAGAGCGTCACATCGTTGTCATCTAATTGCGCGCCAGCGGTAGTCAGGCTCGGGGCCGGGGCCTGACGGCAGTTGCCCGCGGGAAAAGCACAGCCGAGGAGGCAAAACATGAGTCGAGTCAGTGTCAAGCGGGTGCTCGTAGCGGCGGCGGCCCTGGCAGGGTTTGCCACAACCGCGGTGGCGGCCGACATCTCCGGTGCCGGCGCAACGTTTCCTTATCCGATCTATTCGAAGTGGGCCGACGCGTACAAACAACAGACGGGTATCGGCCTGAATTATCAGTCGATCGGCTCGGGCGGCGGCATCAAGCAGATCAAGGCCAAAACAGTGACGTTTGGCGCCTCCGATATGCCGCTGAAGCCCGAAGAGCTGCAAGAGGCGGGACTCGTGCAGTTCCCGATGATCATCGGCGGCGTGGTTGCAGTGATTAATGTTAGAGGCGTGCTGCCCGGACAGCTCGTGCTCGATGGGGCCACGGTGGCCTCCATCTATATGGGCGAGATCACCAAGTGGGACGACGCCCGCATCAAGAAGCTGAATCCGAAGCTTGCGCTACCGCCGACCAGCATCGCGCCGGTCTATCGCTCCGATGGTTCAGGGACGAACTTTCTCTTCTCGGACTATCTGTCCAAGGCGAGCCCCAAGTTCCAAAGTTCAGTCGGCGCCGCCACGTCCGTACAGTGGCCGGTCGGAATCGGAGCCAAGGGCAACGAAGGGGTCGCGAACATGACGCGTCAGACCGACGGGGCGATCGGCTACGTGGAGTACGCCTACGCCAAGCAAACCGGCATGGCCTACGCGGACCTGATCAATAAGTCCGGCAAGACCGTAACTCCTAACGCCGACTCCTTCCAGGCGGCCGCGGCGAATGCGGATTGGACGCACGCGAAGGGTTACTACCTGATCCTGACGGACCAGGTGGGGGACGAGAGCTGGCCCATCACGGGTGCGAGCTTCATCCTGATCTACAGCACACCCCCGGATCCCGCCGCGACGGCCGCGGCGCTGAAGTTCTTCGACTGGGCGTACAAAAACGGTGGCAAGATGGCGGCGGATCTGGACTACGTTCCGCTGCCGGCGAGCCTGATCGATCAGGTGCGCGCGACTTGGAAGTCACAGATCAAGGGCGTCGCCCTGGCGAGCGCCTCCAACGCGAAACAGATGTAGCTTTGAGGCTGGGGTGCGATCGGCCCGCGACGCCGAGCGTACCGGAACTTCAGCTCTCGGGATGCCGGCGGCGGCTACAGAACAGGGGCAGCCGTCGGTTTTTAAGTTACGGGGATGATCACAGCGTGACAGGTTGCCGTCCGCGATGAACACCGTGGCAGCGATCGATCCGCGACACGCCGCCGGTCAGCGGTTGCGCGAGCGGTTCTTCCGCGGCGCGACGCAGGCAGCGGCGCTCACGGTGCTTTTGCTCCTCGGCGGTGTCGCGGTCTCGCTGTTCGTCGGTGCCTGGCCGGCGCTCGCGCGCTTTAAACTCGGCTTTCTCACCCGCGAAATCTGGAATCCGGTGACCGACCAGTACGGGGCGCTCGCGCCCGTGTACGGCACCCTCGTCACGTCCTTTCTTGCGCTGCTGCTGGCGATACCGGTGAGCTTCGGCATCGCCGTCTTTCTCACCGAGCTTGCGCCGGTGTGGCTTAAGCGTCCGGTGGGCGTGGCCATCGAGCTTCTGGCCGCGGTGCCGAGCATCATCTACGGCATCTGGGGGCTGTTCGTGCTCGCGCCCGTGCTGCAGGCGCACGTGCAACCCTGGCTCATCAACTGGTTCGGGCCGCTGCCCTTCATCGGCAAGCTCTTCCAGGGCCCCCCGTACGGCATCGGCGTGCTCACGGCGAGCTTCGTGCTCGCGATCATGGTGATTCCCTTTATTTCCGCGGTCATGCGCGACGTGTTCGAGACCGTCCCGGACGTGCTCAAGGAATCCGGTTACGGGCTCGGCGCCACGACCTGGGAGGTCATCTGGCAGGTGATCGTGCCGTACGCGCGCACCGGCATCATCGGCGGGGTGATGCTCGGGCTCGGGCGCGCCCTCGGGGAAACCATGGCGGTCACCTTCGTGATCGGCAATGCGCACCGCATCGGCTCCTCGCTCCTCGCGCCCGGCACCACCATCTCCGCCTCGATCGCCAACGAGTTCACCGAGGCGGTCGGGGATCTGTACACCTCATCGCTGGTGGCGCTCGGGGCCATACTTTTTCTCATCACGTTCACGGTGATCGCGGCTGCACGCTTCATGCTGCTGCGGCTTGAGCGCCGGGCGCTCTCTTCGGTATGAACCGCCGCGCCATCCGCAAAGCCCTCAATCTGTTCGCGCTCGGGCTGTCAGGACTGGCGACCGCGATCGGCCTGTTCTTTCTCGGCGCCATCCTCTGGACGCTGCTCAAGAACGGCCTGTCGGGCATCTCGCCGCGGGTCTTCACCGCCATGACGCCCCCGCCGGGCAGCAGCGGCGGACTGCTGAATGCGATCTACGGTAGCGTCGTCATGACGGTGATCGGCATCCTGATCGGCGGCCCGATTGGCATGCTCGCCGGGACCTACCTCGCCGAGTACGGCCGCACGACGCGCATCAGCACCGTGATCCGCTTCGTGAACGATGTGCTGCTGTCGGCGCCCTCCATCATCATCGGCCTGTTTGTGTACGAGCTGCTGGTGGTGCGCATGGGACACTTCTCCGCGATCGCCGGCGCGGTGGCGCTCGCCATCATCGCGATGCCGGTTACGGTGCGCACCACCGAGGACATGCTCAGTCTCGTGCCGCAGGGCATGAAGGATGCCTCGACCGCCATGGGCGCGTATCCGTGGCGTACGATTACGAGCGTCATCTATCCGGCCGCGCGCAGCGGTGTCGTCACCGGACTGCTGCTGGCCGTGGCGCGCATCAGCGGCGAGACCGCGCCGCTGCTGTTCACCGCGCTCAACAACCAGTTCTGGAGCAGCGACATCGCCGCACCCATGGCGAACCTTCCGGTCGTGATTTTTCAGTTCGCCCTGAGCCCCTATCCGAACTGGCAGCAGCTCGCCTGGACCGGCGCGCTCATCATCACGGCGAGTATCCTGATCCTGAGCATCACGGCGCGTATCGTCGTCGCGCGCTTAAACCCCGCAGGCAAGCGCTAGCATGGGCGCTCCGGAGATCCGGCTCGCACCGCCTCCGCTGTCACACGCGGACCATGCGGTGAAGTTTGACGTACGGCACCTGAACTTCTACTACGGCCAGAGCCAGGCGCTGAACGACATCAACCTCACGCTGGTGGACCGGCAGATCACCGCTTTCATCGGCCCTTCCGGCTGCGGTAAGTCAACGCTGCTGCGGGTCTTTAATCGCATGTACGCGCTGTATCCGGGACACCGCGCTACCGGGGATGTGCGCCTCGACGGCGAGGATATCCTGGCCCCGACGGTCGACGTGGCGGAACTGCGCTTCCGAGTCGGCATGGTCTTTCAGAAGCCGACCCCGTTTCCCATGTCGATCTTCGACAACGTGGCGTTCGGCCTGCGCCTGTCGCGGCGCATCTCGCGCAGCGAGCTCACCGACCGCATCGAGGAGGCCCTGCGCGATGCGGCGATGTGGGAAGAGGTGAAGGACAAGCTGCACGAGGACGGTCGCAGTCTCTCCGGCGGCCAGCAGCAGCGCTTGTGTATCGCCCGCATGCTTGCGCTGCGCCCGGAGGTGCTGCTCTTCGATGAGCCGACGGCGGCGCTGGATCCGATCTCTACCCTGCGTGTCGAGGAGACGCTGCAGAGTCTGCGCGAGCATTACTGTATCGCCATCGTTACGCACAATCTGCAGCAGGCCGCGCGCGTTTCCAACTTCACCGCGTTCATGTATCTGGGTAATCTGGTGGAGATGGGACCCACGGGGCAGATGTTTACCGCCCCCAGGAACCGCCGGACCGATGACTACGTCACCGGCCGCTTCGGCTAATGCGGAGCACCTCATGAGCGAAAATCAGGAGCCGACGAGCCCAGAACAGCGTCGGCCGCCCAGCGCGGCGAACGGCCCCATCGCGAGCGCGGGTAACGGGGCGGCGAGTCCGGGGATGCGCCCGCGCGGGAACGAGGGCGGCCTCAACCTCAAACCAAGCGGCCGCGTGGCCGCGCCGCCCAGTGAGGCGCGTGTGCCTGGGCCAGGCGATTCGGTCGGCTCGGCGAATCCGGTGTTCGTGTGCCGCGACGTGAGCGTCTTTTACGGTACCAAGCAGGCGCTGAGGAATGTATCGATCGACGTGGCGCCGCGACAGGTGCTGGCGCTGATCGGGCCTTCCGGCTGCGGCAAGTCGACCTTCCTGCGCTGCCTGAATCGCATGAACGACACGATCCCGGGCGCGCGCGTCACCGGCTCGATCCTGCTGCACGGGCAGGACATCGATGCCCCGCAGCAGGACGTCGTGCAGCTGCGCGCCCGCATCGGCATGGTATTTCAAAAGCCCAATCCGTTTCCGAAGTCCATCTACGACAACGTCGCCTACGGGCCGCGCATCCATGGACTGGCGGGCAGCCGTGCGCAGCTCGATGATATCGTGTGCACGAGTCTGACGCGGGCGGGCCTGTGGGAGGAGGTCAAGGACCGCCTGCGCAGCCCCGGCACGGGAC
Source organism: uncultured Pseudomonadota bacterium (assembly GCA_963850955.1). Lineage (GTDB taxonomy): Bacteria > Pseudomonadota > Gammaproteobacteria > Steroidobacterales > Steroidobacteraceae > 13-2-20CM-66-19. The sequence continues at coordinate 318,200 of CAWKMW010000002.1, read as the reverse complement.
TCTCGGGCGGCCAGCAGCAGCGCCTGTGCATCGCACGCACGATCGCGGTGCAGCCGGAAGTGATCCTCATGGACGAGCCGTGTTCGGCGCTCGACCCGGTTGCCACGGCACGCATCGAGGATCTGATCGACGAACTGCGCGAGTCGTACGCGATCGTGATCGTTACCCACTCGATGCAGCAAGCCGCGCGCGTCTCGCAGCGCACCGGCTACTTTCACTTAGGTGAACTCGTCGAGGTCGGAGACACCGACCGGGTGTTCACTAACCCGCGCCACCGCCTCACCGAAGACTACATTACCGGCCGCTTCGGCTAAGGCGCGCCGGAAGCAGATTTCCGGCGGTCCAAAGCAAACGGGCCCGCTCGCGCGGGCCCGTTTACCCGTCCGTACCTGGACGGTGACGTCGTTCCCTGGACTTAGAACTTGAAGCGCAGACCGGCGGTGGTGGTGACGGTGTCTCGGTTCAGATCGTAGCCATTGGCGAGTCCGTCCTCTACCCCCGACCACATGGAACCGAGGTAGACATCAAAGCGCTTGGTGAAGCGGTAGTCGACGAGCGCTGAGACCGCGTTCAGGTTGCCACTGCACTTGCTGCTGACGATGGTAGAGCAGCCCGCGTCGGCTCCCGTGGCATAGGCATCCTGATGGTAGCCATAGTAGGCGAGGGTGAACTCTAAGTTCTCGGTCAGCGCGTACTTGCCACCCGCCCAGAAAACCTCGAGCGTCTTGTTGACGGCGTAGGCGTTGTTGTTCACATACGCGAGCTGGTAGCCGCCGATGGTAATGAAGCCTGCGGACAGCGGTGTGGAGGGATTCTCGAACTTGATGTGCTCATAGCCGGCGAAGATCTTCGGCGCGCCGAAGTTATACAGCGCCATGAACGCGAAGGTGGTGTTGTCCGAAATCGTCCCGGCGAGGGAGTTGCTCACCGAGTAGCACTGCGACGGCGTCGGCGGGACGGTCACGGGCGGATTGCACAGCGTCGCAAGCCCCGCTACTTGTTCGCTACTCAAGGCGCCGGCGGAGATCGCATCCTTCTTCTTGGCGTAGTAGGCATCCACCGAGCCACCGCCCAGGAAGTCCGCGCCCAGCTGCCCCTCCGCGGCGGTGTTGGCCCCGCCATTGGAGCCGTTGAACTGATACAGCGCTCCGACGTGCACCGGACCGTACTTGGCGCTGTATTTCACCGAGTCATCCAGACGCCGGTCCTCCGTGTCGCCGCCCCCGGCGGTGGTACCGGAGAAGCCGATCACAGAGAACGCCTGCGCCGCCCCCATGGGGTCGTACTTGGAGATCCCGTCGGCGAGCGGGGTGACGTGCCGGCCGAAGGTGAGGGAGCCGAGGGTCGGAGAGCTGAAGCCCGCATAGGCGGCCCCGGCGAAGAGCTGTCCGGCGACGCTCGTGTCGACGTTCGTGCCTTGCTGGCTCACCGGGCGGCCGTTGTTCAGTACAAGAGATTTCAACCCGTCACTGAGGTTGCCCGACTGCGGGTTGAAGAAGGTCTCCAGGCGAAACACGAAGGAGATGTCCTCGAAGTTCAGCGGCTCAAGACCCGACAGTCCGATGCGCGACTGGCTCAGGTTGCTCGGCGTGAGCCCCGTGACCGAGGCGTTGCTGTTCTTCTGGATGATCGACTCACTGCCCGCCGGGAAGTAATCGCTGATCGGTGTGCCATGGGTCTGGTATTGCAGGCCAATGTCCACAATGCCGTACAGGGTGATGCCGTTCCAGGTGAGGCTACTGTCATCCTTCGGTGCCGCGGTCTGCGCCTGCGCAACTCCCGCTGCCGCCAAGGAGGACACTAATAGACAGGCACGGATAGGTGTCATCTTCGAGATTCCTATAGGTTTTAAGAGCCGACGCGGCATCGATCCCCGACCGCACACTCCGCAAGGAGTGATGCGAAAGCGCGACGCCACCACGCCGTGACCAGCCACGGCCGCGCGGCCACTTTGCTGCAGATATGTGACAGTCCTTATGCGCCTACGTGACCGTTATATGACACCGGATGCATGCGCCGGACTCGGGTGGTTTCGGGACGTGGTGGCGCCTACAAAGTTATTTTGGATCAATTGGTTAGGACTAAACTCGACTTTCTGAACGGGATTTAATCGGCTCTTTGGACGCCTTTAATGCGCCTGTGGTGTCCTTGTAGCGAGTAAGAACCCCATGCGAATGCTCCTTGTCGAGGATGAGAAGAAAGTATCAGACCTAGTGGCGCGCGCGCTGCGGGCGGAGCGCTATGCCGTGGACGTCGCCGAAGATGGCCCCCAGGGATGGTCGCTGGCGGAGGCCTACGACTACGATCTCATCATTCTGGATCTGATGCTGCCGGGCTTAAGTGGCACGGAGCTGCTCAAGCGCATTCGGCGCAAGAACCAGCAGGTGCCGATCCTCATTCTCACCGCGCGCGATGCGATGGAGCAGAAAGTGCAGCATTTCGAGGCGGGTGCGGACGACTATCTCACCAAGCCCTTTGCGTTTGCCGAACTGATCATGCGCGTGAAGGCGCTGCTGCGGCGTGGGCCGGTCGCCCGCTCGAGCGTCCTGCGCGTGGCGGACCTGGAAGTGGACCGCCTGACGCAGCAAGTGCGCCGCGCGGGGCGTCGCATCGAGCTCACGCCCAAGGAGTACTCACTGCTTGAGTACCTGGCGGCGAATCCCGGACGTGTCTTCTCCCGTACCATGATCATCGAGCACGTGTGGGACCAGAGCTTCGAGGGTCTGACCAATATCGTGGACGTGTACGTGCGTCACCTGCGCGCCAAGGTTGATGATCCGTATCCGGTGAAGCTGATCCGCACCGTGCGCGGCGTCGGCTACGGCCTCGGCGACAGTCCCGATTCGTGAACTCGCGCTCCCTAAGCGTGCGCCTCGTGGCGTGGTACGCGGGCGTGCTTACCTTGGTATTCGTGCTCCTCGGAATTCTGACGTTCCTCTCCCTGCGGCATTACCTGGAGGCGAACCTGCTCGACAACCAGGCGCGGCGCGCGCGGCAGATCGCCGATACCCTGGTGGCGCAGGTGAGCCGCACGGAGGAATCCAGCCTCGGCGCCCAGGTGGAGAAGCTGTACTCGCCGGAGGCCAATGACCGCTTCATCCGCATCACCCGCGCGGATGGCACCGTTGTGTATGTCTCGGGCCCACCCAAGGATGCACGCTACGATCCGGTGCAGGTGCCCGCAGCGCCGCGCGGGCGCGCGACGCGCAATCTTCAGCTGCCCGGCGGCTCGCTGCTGATCGCGGCCCAGGACACCCGCGGGCGCGACGCTACTGCCTATCGGGTCGAGGTCGGCACCTCGGGCGCGGCGAGTGAGGCGACGCTGCGGCGCGTGCTCGTGATGCTCGCGGTGGGTCTGCCCCTGGCGGTGGCGGCCGCCGTGACAGGTGGCTTCGTGCTCGTGCGGCGCGCCCTGCTGCCGGTCGAGCGCATCGCGCACAAGGCCGCAGAGATCAGCCAGCACAACCTGAGCGAGCGGCTGCCGGTGGTGCGCAGCGGGGATGAGATCGAGCGGCTGTCGGTGTCGTTGAATCACATGATCAGTCGCCTGGAGGACGCGCTGCGCAGCTCCAAGCAGTTCGTCGCGGATGCCTCGCACGAGCTGCGCACGCCCCTCACCGTGATGCGCGGGGAACTCGAAAGTCTCGCCCAGGACGGCGCGCTTCATCGCGAGACGCGCGAGACCCTGGGTAGCGTGCTCGAGGAGGTGGATCGGCTGGCGAAGATCGTCGAGAACCTGCTCGCACTGTCACGCCTGGACGCCGGGGAGCCGCCGGCCGAATGGGTCAGTTTTGACCTGGCGGAGCTGGCCCTCACCACCGCCGAGCAGATGAGCCTCCTGGCCGAGGACAAGCAGGTGAGCGTCACTTGCCGATCCGAGGGCGCGGTGAGGGTGCAAGGCGATCGGGCGCGCCTGAAACAGGTGGTCGTGAACCTGCTCGACAACGCCATCAAGTACACCCCGAGCGGCGGACGCGTGTCGCTGAACGTCCGACCCGAGGACGGCCACGCGGTGCTGGAGGTCAGCGACAACGGCCCCGGCATTCCTGCCGAGGCACTCGCGCACGTCTTCAAGCGCTTCTACCGCGTCGATGGCTCGCGCTCGCGCGAGCAGGGTGGGGCGGGCCTGGGGCTCTCGATCGTCAAGTCCATCTGCACCGCGCACGGCGCGCTCGTGGAAGTGCGCAGTGCGCCCGGTGAGGGCAGTACCTTTCGCATCCGCCAACCCCTGGCGACGGAGTTGCGTGGCTGAGGTCACGACGATCGCGGATAGATGGGAGCCGCGTGCGACGCGCGTCAAGCTGGCACTGGAGCCGGCGCGTCCCTGCGCCAGCATGGTGGACCTAAGGCGTTATATTGGTCTGAACCTATCGTGGCAGAAGCGCCGCCCTGTCTGCAACTGCCGCCGACAGTTCAGCGGGCTGTCCGTCGCGAACCGTGCCCTGTAAGGGGCTCTGCGACAGACGGTCGGCGCAGCTTCGCGCCAGGGAGCGCGGCGGTGCGGCCACTTAGGGCCCGCTATGATTTGCCAGACCGCCCGAGGCCGGCAGCGGGTTGCTGGCGCTCTGGGCGCGCGGAGGGCGTTATGTCGCGTGCGATCATTCGCTTTCGTGTGGACCTGGGTGCTGAGCTTGGCATCGGACCGGGCAAGATCTCGCTGCTCGAACAGATCGGTGAGAACGGTTCGCTGTCAGAAGCTGCACGCGCTTTGGGTATGAGCTATCGGCGCGCTTGGCAGCTGCTGGATGGTCTTAACGGCTGTCTGAAGGAGCCGGTGACGCGCGCGCAGAAGGGCGGTCAGCACGGCGGGGGTTCAAGCCTTACTCCGTTCGGTCGGCAGCTCGTCGCGTCTATCGCGTGTTTGATGCCGAGACGCAGCGCCGCGGCGCGCGCGCCTTCCGCGCGGTCGGCACCAAGGTGCGCACACGACGCAGATCCCGCAGCGCAGCCGAAGGTGCTTCCGGGCGGCGCTTGAGTGAACGCTGAAGGCGGCGCACAGCGCGCTTACGCGGAATCGACGCTGCGTAGCAACTCGTTGATGGAGGTCTTGGCGCGCGTTTGTGCATCGACGCGCTTGACGATCACCGCGCAGTACAGACTGTACTTGCCGTCCGCTGCGGGCAGAGTGCCTGAGACGACCACGGAGCCCGCCGGGACGCGGCCGCGCAGGATCTGCCCGCTGGTGCGGTCGTAGATGCGCGTGCTCTGGCCGATAAATACCCCCATGGAGATGACCGAACCGGCCTCGACGATCACACCCTCGACGATCTCGGAGCGCGCGCCGATGAAGCAGTCATCCTCGATGATGGTGGGCGCGGCCTGCACCGGTTCGAGCACCCCGCCGATGCCCACGCCGCCGGACAGATGCACATCGCTGCCGATCTGCGCGCACGAGCCGACCGTCGCCCAGGTGTCCACCATGGTCCCCGAGCCGATGTAGGCGCCGATGTTGACGTAGCTCGGCATGAGCACCACGTTGGCTGCCACGTACGCCCCGTGGCGCACGAGGGCGTGCGGCACGATGCGCGTGCCGCCCGCGCGCAGTTGCGCCTCGCTCGTGTGCGCGTACTTCAGTGGCACCTTGTCGTAGAAGTTGGTGTAGCCGCCGCGCACGAGTTCGTTGTCGCGGGTGCGAAAGGACAGCAGCACGGCCTTCTTCAGCCACTCGTTGACGACCCAGCCCCCGGGCCGCGGCTCGGCGACGCGCGCCGCACCCGAGTCCAGCAGCGCCAGCGACTCGGCGATCGCATCGTCGAGGTCATCCGACATGTTGCCCGGAGTCAGCTGCGCGCGCTGCTCGAACGCGGCATCGATTACCTTCTTGAGGGATGCCAGCTCACTCATGCGCGTGAGTCTCGCACGGCCGGTGAGCGCCCGCGCAGGAAATCCCCGATGCGTTCGGCGGCCTCCACGCACTGGCGCAGCGGCGGCACGAGCGAGATGCGTACCCGCCCGGCGCCGGGGTTGGCGCGCTCCTCGAGCAACCCCGGGGGCGGCGCGGCCTCATGCTGGTAGATATCCGCGTAGCACTCATCATTTGCGACGATGAAGTCGTAGCGCTCGGCAAGATCCAGGGCGCGCCGCAGGAACTGCAGCGGCAACACCGCCCCGGTCGGGTTGCCCGGACTACACAGGAGGAGCACCTCGCAGCGCCGCCACACCGCCTCGGGCACCGCGGCAAGATCGGGCAGATAATCAGCCTCCGGCAGCGTGTCCATGAAGAACGGCTGCGCACCCGCAAGCAGCGCTGCGCCCTCGTAGATCTGGTAGAACGGGTTGGGCATGACGATGCACGAGGCGCGCTCCGTGCGCACCGCCGCCTGCACGAAGGCGAACAGCGCCTCGCGCGTGCCGTTCACCGGCAGTACCATCGTCTCAGGATCGACGCTTCCTTCTCTTAAGCCGTAGCGGCGCGTGAGCCAACCGGCACAGGCGCTGCGCAGCTCCGGCAGGCCCGCGGTGGCTGGGTAGGTGCCGAGCTCATCGACGCTGCGACGCAGGGTCTCCAGAAGGAATTGGGGCGGCGCGTGCTGCGGCTCCCCGATCGACATCGCGATGTGCTTGAGCGCGGGCGGCGGGGTGATGCCGGCCTTGAGGCGCGCCAGCCGCTCGAAGGGGTAGGCGTGCAGGGCCTCGAGGCGCGGATTCATGCCGGCACGGGGCCCGCGGACGGCTGACGCAGCGCCGCCTGGCGCTCATCGAGCGCCTGCACCAGGCGTTCCTTGAGGCGCTCCGTAGCGCTGGCACCCAGGGGCCGATTATCAAAATCGGTGAGGTAGAAAACGTCCTCGGCGCGCTCGCCCACGGTCATGATCTTGGCGGCGTGCAGCTCGACGCGCTCGGCCATGAGCACCTTGCCCACATCACACAAGAGCCCCGGGCGATCCCCCGCGGTCAGCTCGAGCACCGAGCGGCGGTTGCGCTCATCCACGCTGAGCGCGATGTGCGTCGGGGTGTTGAACATGCGCGCCTGGCGCGGCGCGCGCCGCGACACGGCGAAGGGCGCATCGGCGGGCCCCTGCAGCGAGCGCCACAGGGCGCGCTCGATCTCCGCCTGGCGGTCGGAGTCGGTGATCGGCGCGCCATCATCCTCGAGCAGATGGTACAGATCGAGGCTGAAGCCGTCCCCCGTCGGAGTGATGCGCGCATCGACGATGTTCAGACCCAGCTGATCCAGCGCCGCCGTGGTGCGCGCGAAGCCATGGCGGCGCGGGCGCGCGAAGATCAGCGCCGCGGTGGTGCCGCGCACGCTTCTGGGGTCAAGGGCGACGAGCGGCTCATCGGAGGCCGCGTCACGCTCAGCCAGGAGGCGCGTGTGCCAGGCGATCTCCTCGGGCGAGTGCTGCAGGAAATAGCCGGGTGTAAAACGCGTCCACGAGGCAACGAGGGCCGCCTCGGCGATGCCGTACTCGAGCAACAGCCGCCGCGCGGCATCCTGGGTCTCGCGCACCAGGTGCTCCGCGTCGATCGGGCTCTCAAGGCCGCGGCGCAGCGCGCGCTTCACGCGCTGGTAGAACTCGCGAAACAGCGAAGCCTTCCAGGAGTTCCACAGCTTCGGATTCGTGCCGCGCACATCGGCGCAGGTGAGCACGTACAGGTAATCAAGGTGTGTCTCATCGCCCACGCGGCGGGCGAACGCGTTGATCACCTGCGGATCGCCGATGTCCTGCTTCTGCGAGGTGATCGAGAGCTCCAGGTGATTGCGCACGAGCCACGCCACCAGGCGTGCATCGTAGGGTGAGAGGCCCTGCTCGAGGCAAAACGCCTCCGCATCGACCGCGCCGAGCTCCGAGTGATCCCCGCCGCGCCCCTTGGCGATGTCGTGGAAGAGGGCGGCCAGATAGGCGACCTCGCTCTTGGGCAGCTGCTGCATGACGCGCGAGGCGTCGGGCAGCTCGTGGTCGTAGCGCGGGATCGCAAAGCGGCGCAGGTTGCTCACGACAAAGAGCGTGTGCGCATCGACCGTGTAGGCGTGGAACAGGTCGTACTGCATGCGCCCCACCACGCGCCCGAAGGCGGGGATGTAGCGGCCGAGTACCCCGTAGGTGTTCATGCGCCGCAGCTCGTGTGTCACCCCCACCGGGGCGCGCAGGATCTCCAGAAAGAGGCGGTGGTGGCGCGGGTTCTGGCGAAACTCCTCATCGATCAGCCACAGGTTCTTGGCCACCGCGCGCATGGTGGAAGCGCGCACGCCGCGGATCTCAGGGCTCTGCTGCAGGATGACGAACATCTCGAGCAGCGCGGACGGGGTGCGCGCAAAGACTTCCTCGCTCACCGCTTCGAGCGAGCCGTTGCGCACCTGGAAGCGCGCATTGAGCGGCCGCGGTGGCTCGCTCTCGCTGAGGATCGCCTCGCGGAACAGCTCGAGCAACAGCTCATTGAGCAGGCTCACGTCCATGACGGTGCGGTAGTAGCGCTGCATGAACTGCTCGACCGCGAGCGTGTAGGAGGCATCCTCGTAGCCGAAGCTCTTGGCAAGACGCAGCTGGTGATCGAAGAGCAGGCGGTCCTCGCGCCGGCCGTTGAGCGTGTGCAGGCCAAAGCGCACCTTCCAGAGGAAGGCCTGCGCCTGCTTGAGGCGGCGCAACTCCGCCTCCGTGAGAAAGGCGTGCGTCACCAGCCCATCGAGGCTGTCCGCGCCGAAGTGCCGCTTGGCGACCCAGGCGATGGTCTGAATGTCGCGCAGTCCGCCCGGGCCGGTCTTCACGTTGGGCTCGAGGTTGTAGGCGGTGTCGTTGGCCTTCAGATGCCGCTCGGTCTGTTCGTGCACCTTCGCTTCGAAGAACTGCTTGACCGGCCAGATGCGCTCCGGGCCGAGCGCGCCGCGCATGGCGGACAGCAGTGCCGCGCTGCCGGCGAGCAGGCGCGACTCGAGCAGCGTCGTCATGACGCTCACGTTGCCGACGCTCTCCTCGGCGCACTGCGCCACCGTGCGCACGCTGTGCCCGACCTCAAGACCGATGTCCCACAAAAATGTGACGACGCGCTCCACGGCGGCGCTGCCGGCGCCGTCGGGGGCCTGCGGCACGAGCAGCAGGATGTCGATGTCGGAGGCCGGGTGCAGCTCGCCACGCCCGTAGCCGCCTACCGCCACCAGCGCCCAGCTGTCCTGGGCCGCGCAGTGCTTGCGCCACGCCGCGCGCAGCACCGCATCGATCAAGGCGGCGCGCGCCTGCACCAGTTCCTCGACCGGCTCCTCGGCGAGGAAGCGCTTCTTCAGTTCTTGGTGCGCCTGATTGAGTAGCTCGCGCCAGGCGGCCGGTTCGTCCAGCGCCGCCAACTGCGCCGGCAAGCGCGCGAGCAGCGGCCAGGAGGGTGCGAGCGGGGAGGTTGCTGCAGGCCGCTCTGTATCTTCGGCAGCCATCGCGCGGCGTACGTCAGTGCGATCGCGCGGCCGCGCCGAGCGTGAGCACATCCACACCGCTATCGGTCACGAGCACGGTGTGCTCCCACTGCGCCGAGAGCGAGTGATCCTTGGTAATGACCGTCCAGCCATCCGGCAGCAGCCGCACGTGACGCTTGCCGGCATTCACCATCGGCTCGATGGTAAAGGTCATGCCGGACTTGAGCTCAAGGCCGGTGCCCGGCTCCCCGTAGTGCAGCACCTGCGGATCCTCGTGGTAGACGCGCCCGATGCCATGGCCGCAGTACTCGCGCACGACCGAGTAGTCGTGCTCTTCGACGAAGCTTTGGATCGCATGCCCGATATCGCCCAGGTGCGTCCCGGGTCGCACGACCGAGATGCCGCGCCACATGGCCGCGAAGCAGGTGTCGGCGAGGCGCTGCGCGTGCGCGGCAGGCTTGCCGACGAAGTACATGCGGCTCGTATCGCCGTGAAAGCCGTCGCGGATGACGGTCACGTCGATGTTGACGATGTCGCCCGCCTTTAAACGCTTGTCGTTCGGGATGCCGTGGCAGACGACATGGTTCACCGAAGTGCAGATGGTTTTGGGGAAGCCGCGGTAATTGAGGTTGGCCGGCACCGAGCGCTGCACATGGACGATGTAGTCATGGCAGAGCCGGTCGAGCTCCTCGGTCGTCACCCCGGGAACCACGTGCTCCCCGATCATGTCGAGCACCTCGGCCGCCAGGCGCCCGGCGATGCGCATTTTTTCCTGCTCTTCCTGGGTCTTGATCGTCACTTGCATAGCGGTACGAAATGGGGCCGGCAGGGCCTAAGCCCAAGGGGGGCCGACGCGCCCGTAAGACGTTGTTCCGACGAGGTCTTCATGGTATAAAGCGCGGCCTTTTTTGGCAACGCAACCCACACGCGCATCACGATCCTTAGTGACTGGGTGTCCTGCAAGGCCCTTAGGGGGCTCTTTTAGGATGGTCACGGGGATGCGCGGAGGCTTAACCCACACAGGAGTTTTCCATGCCCGGCGTGTCCATGCGACAGATGCTGGAGGCGGGAGTCCATTTCGGACATCAAACCCGCTTCTGGAACCCGAAGATGGCCCCTTTTATCTTCGGTGAGCGGAACAAGATCCACATTATCAACCTTGAGAAGACGCAGCCGATGTATGCGGAGGCGGCGAACTTCATCAAGGGCGTGATCGCCGATGGCGGCACGGTGCTGTTCGTTGGCACCAAGCGCTCGGCGCGCGAGTCGATTCAGAAGGAAGCCGAGCGCTCCTCGCAGCCGTTCGTCAACCAGCGCTGGCTGGGCGGCATGCTCACGAACTTCAAGACCATCCGCCAGTCGATCAAGCGCTTGGCGGAGATTACCGAGCTTGCGGGCTCTGGCGCGCTGGAAAAGCGCGGCAAGAAGGAGGCCACCCAGCTGCGGCGCGAGATGGACAAGCTCGAAAGAAGCCTGGGCGGCATCAAGCACATGGAGTCGCTCCCGGATGCCTTGTTCGTGGTCGACGTCGGCCACGAGAACATCGCCCTGCACGAGGCCAAGAAGCTCGGGATTCCGGTCGTGGCGATCGTGGACACCAACTGCTCCCCCGATGGGATCGATTACGTGATCCCGGGGAACGACGATGCCATGCGCGCCATCCAGCTCTACGCGGGCGGCATCGCCGACGCGGTGCTCGAGGGCAAGCAGTCGGTGCCGCAGGTCGCAGTGGGCGAGGATGAGTTTGTCGAACTCGATGAGGCCGGCAATCCGCGCAAGAAGAGCCCGCGCGGCCGACAGCGCCCGCAAGCAGCCGTTCGCAAGAAGGCCCCGGCGCGCCGACGCCTGCCGGTCGCCGCCCAGGTGCCGGCCGTGGCCGGAGCCGAGGCGGTGCCCGAGGAGGATGAGCTGGCCGCGGATGAGGCGGTCGAAGCCGTACCGGTCGCCAGCAGCGTGCCGCCCCCGGCGGCGGTGGCCCGCCGCCCGGCCGGCGGAGCCGGGCGACGCAAGGGACGCGGCGGCGCGGGGGCCGAGTCGGCCGAGTAAGAGCTTAAGGACTGAACTTTTCCCATGAACATCACAGCCGATGCCGTCAAGCAACTCCGCGAGCGCACGGGCGCGGGCATGATGGAGTGCAAGCGGGCGCTCGTTGAGACCAAGGGTGATCTGGATGCCGCCGCCGAGCTCATGCGCAAGCAGGGCCTCGCCAAGGCGGACAAGAAGGCGACGCGCATAGCCGCCGAGGGCGTCGTGGTCGTGGCGAAGGCCCACGACGGGCGCAGCGCAGCGATGGCGGAGATCAACTGCGAGACCGATTTCGTCGCGCGCGAACAGGACTTCCGCGGCTTTGCGCACGCGGTGGCCGAATGCGCGCTCGCCGGCAAGCCTGCGGACCTGGCCGCCCTGAATGAGGCCAAGCTCGCTTCCGGGGAGACCGTTGAGGAGCGCCGGCGCGCGCTCGTGGCGAAGATCGGTGAGAACATCAGCGTGCGCCGCTTCGTTCTCCTCGCCTCCGCCGAGCATCTGGGCGCCTACGCGCACGGTACGCGCATCGGCGCGCTCGTGGCGCTCAAAGGCGGTTCCGCCGCCCTGGCGCACGATCTGGCGATGCACGTGGCCGCCAGCAACCCGCGCTACCTCGCGCCGGCGGATGTACCGACGGATGTGGTGGCCAAGGAGCGTGCCATCCTCACCGAGCAGGCCGCCCGCGAAGGCAAGCCGCCGGAGATCGTCGCTAAGATGGTCGAGGGCCGGCTGCGCAAGGCGCTCGGGGAGATCACCCTCGCCGGCCAGCCGTTCGTTAAGGATCCGGACGTGACGATCGAGAAGCTCCTGAAGAGCGCCAAGGCGGAAGTCCTGGCGTTCGAGCGCTTCGAGGTCGGTGCCGGTATCGAGAAGAAGCAGGACGACTTCGTTGCCGAGGTCATGGCGCAGGTGAAGAGCGCCGGGCCCGCGGTCAGGCACTGATAGCACGCTGCGAGCGATCCTCAGGAGAGAACCCCGCCGCGCGCGGGGTTTTTTCCATCGGTGATAAGGAGAACAGCGATGACGCAAGCGAAGGCGCGGTACTCGAGAATCCTGGTGAAGCTCTCCGGCGAGGCCTTAATGGGCAGCGGGGACTACGGTATCGAGCCGGCCGTGATCAAGCGTATCGCCGGGGAACTGCAGGCGATTCGCGAGATGGACGTGCAGGTGGCGGTCGTCATCGGCGGCGGTAACATTTTTCGCGGCGCGGGGCTGGCGCGCGCCGGCATGGATCGGGTGGCCGCCGATCATATGGGTATGCTCGCGACCGTGATGAATGCGCTCGCCATGCAAGACGCGCTCGAGAGCTTAGGACTGTACGCGCGTGTCATGTCCGCGATCCGCATCAACGAGGTGTGCGAGGACTACATCCGCCGCCGCGCCGTGCGGCACCTGGAGAAGGGCCGCATCGCGATCTTCGCCGCCGGTACCGGCAACCCCTTCTTCACCACCGATACGGCCGCGGCGCTGCGCGCGATCGAGATCAACGCGGACATTCTGCTGAAGGCCACCAAGGTGAACGGGGTGTACTCGGAAGATCCGGCGCGTAACCCGAACGCGACGCGCTATACGAGCCTCACGTTCGATAAGGTGCTGAACGAGAAGCTGAACGTGATGGACGCGACCGCCATCGTCATGTGCCGCGACAATCACCTGCCGCTGCGTGTGTTCAATCTCAACAATTCCGGGGATCTCACCCGCATTGTGCGCGGTGAGGATGTCGGCACGGCCGTCACTTTCGAGTGAGCGGCGCCCAGCAACGAGGAGGTAACCCCCCATGCTCGAAGAACTTAAGAAGGACGCGCGCGAGCGCATGGCAAAGTGCGTGGCTACCTTCCAGGGAGACCTGAAGAAGCTGCGCACCGGGCGCGCCCACCCGAGCCTCGTTGAGCACCTGAAGGTCGATTACTACGGCTCCGAGGTGCCGCTGCAGCAAGTAGCCAGCATTGCGGTCGAGGATGGCCGCACGCTCGTGATCTCTCCCTGGGAGAAAAGCGTCGTGCAGGCGATCGAGAAGGCGATCTTCAAGTCCGACCTCGGGCTCACGCCCATGACGGCGGGCACCGTGATTCGCATCCCGATGCCGCCGCTCACCGAGGAGCGGCGGCGCGAGATCACCAAGATGCTGCGCCACGATGCCGAAAATGCGCGCGTCGCGGTGCGCAACGTGCGGCGCGATGTGATGAACGACATCAAGGATTTGCTCAAGGAAAAGCTCGTTTCGCAGGATGACGAACGGCGCGCGGAAACGGAGGTGCAGAAACTCACCGACAAGCACATCGCCGACCTCGATGGTCTGCTCGCCGCCAAGGAAAAAGAGGTCATGCAGGTTTGATGGCACCGGGCACTGCCAACTCCCTACCACGGCACATCGCGATCACGATGGACGGCAACGGCCGCTGGGCGGCCGCGCGCGGCCTTTCGCGCGGCGCCGGCCACAAGGCAGGCGTCATCCCCGTGCGCATGTGCATCGAGGAATGCGCGCGCCGCGGCATCGAAGCGCTGACGCTGTTCGCCTTCTCGAGCGAGAACTGGGCGCGCCCGGCGAGCGAGGTCGCGAGCCTCATGGGTCTGTTCCTCGAGGCGCTCGATCGCGAGCTTGAGGAGATGCACCTGAAGGGGGTGCGCGTGCGCTTCATCGGTGCGCGTCAGAGTCTTGCCGTGCGCCTGCAGGCCCGCATCGCCGCGGCTGAGGAGCGCACCGCGGCCAACCAGGCGCTCAAGCTGCAGGTGGCCTTAAGCTACGGGGGCCGCTGGGACATCGTGCAGGCCGCGCAGAGGCTCGCCCGCGAATGCGCCGGCGGCGCGCTGCGACCCGAGGAGATCACCGAGGCGCGCTTCGCGGGCGCCTTGAGTCTGGCGGGCCTGCCGGAGGCGGATCTGTTGATTCGTACCGGCGGGGAGCAGCGCGTCAGTAACTTTCTGCTCTGGGACCTCGCTTATGCGGAGCTGTATTTCAGCCCCTGCCTGTGGCCGGATTTCGCGCTGGAGCAATTCGAGGCGGCGCTCAAGTTCTTCGCCGGGCGCGAGCGGCGCTTCGGCCAGACCGCCGCGCAACGCGCCTCGTGACCGAGTCGCTGCGCAAACGCATCTTCACGGCCGCCGTGCTGGTCGCGGCGCTGTTGTGCGTGCTGCTGCTGCTGCCGCCGGTGGCGACCGTCATCGTGGTGTCGGCGATCGTGTTGCTCGGTGCGTGGGAATGGTCCGCGTTCCTGCGCCTGCCGAGCGCGGCGCTGCGCGCCGCTTACGTGTTGCTGATCGCCGTGCTCATGTTTGCGGCCTGGTCGTTCTCGGTCACCGCGGGCGCCCGCAACTTCGTGATGCAGGTGGCGCTCATCTGGTGGTGCGTGGCGTTTTTGTGGGTCACGCTCGCGCCGCGCCGCGCGGCTGGCTGGTCGGCGGGTCTGGCCGGGGTCTTGGCGCTGGTACCGGCGTGGCTTGCGCTCATGCGACTGCGCGTCGGGCTCGCCGACGGGGCGCAGTGGGTGCTGTTCGCCTTACTGCTCGTGTGGGTCGCCGACATCGGCGCGTTCTTCTGCGGGCGCCACTTCGGACGCGTGCGGCTCGCGCCCCACGTCTCCCCGGCCAAGACCTGGGAAGGGGTGATGGGCGGTATGCTGTTGGGTGCGCTGTGTGCGCTCGCCGGGGCCGCCTGGTTTCACCTGCCCGCGCTCACTTTCCTGCTGCTGTGTCTGGGGGCCGTGGCCTTCTCGGTGGTCGGGGATCTGACGGAGAGTCTGCTCAAGCGTTTCGCGGGCGTAAAAGATAGTGGCACGTTATTTCCGGGCCACGGCGGAGTCATGGATCGCATCGACAGCCTTACCGCGGCGGCGCCGGTGCTGTTTATCGGCTTGGCGCTGCTGGGAGTAGTGCGATGATCGGGGTAGCCGTTCTTGGGTCCACCGGCTCGGTCGGGGAGAGCACGCTGGATGTGCTCGCGCGCCATCCGCAGCGCTTTCGGCTCGTGGCGCTTGCCGCCCGCAGCAACGCGGCAAAGCTCGCCCGCCAGATCCTCAGATTCCACCCCCCGCACGCAGCGCTTGCCGATGCGACGGCGGTGCCCGAACTGACCGCGCTGCTGGGCACGCAGGCTCCCGGCACGCGCATCCTCGCCGGTGCCGGCGCGCTCGAAGAGCTCGCGGCCCTGAGCGAGGTGCACTGCGTTATGGCGGCGATTGTGGGTGCGGCGGGGCTGCGTTCGACGCTCGCCGCGGCGCGTGCCGGCAAGCGCCTGTTGCTTGCCAACAAGGAGTCGCTCGTGATGGCAGGGCCGCTGTTGATCGCGGCGGTGAATCAGGGCGGTGCGACGCTCTTGCCGATCGACAGTGAGCACAACGCGATCTTTCAGTGCCTGCCGCTCGGCGCACGCGCAGGCATCGCGCCGCCCGGACTCAGACGCATCCTCTTGACCGCCTCCGGCGGGCCCTTCCGTGACACCCCGGGCGAGGCTCTGGAGAGTGTGACGCCTGAGGCCGCTTGTGCCCATCCGAACTGGGTCATGGGCCGCAAGATCTCGGTCGATTCGGCGACCCTGATGAACAAGGGTCTGGAACTCATCGAGGCCTGCCTGCTCTTCGGCGTGACGCCGGCGCAGGTGCAGATTCTCCTGCACCCCCAGAGCATCGTGCACTCCCTGGTCGAGTACGTGGACGGCTCGATGCTCGCGCAGCTCGGTGCACCGGACATGCGCACACCGATCGCCCACGCTCTGGCGTGGCCCGAGCGCATCGACTCCGGTGTAGAATTCCTCGATTTGCTCAAGGCCGCACGGCTCGATTTCCGGGCGCCCGATACCGAGAAGTTCCGCTGCCTGGCGCTGGGGCAGGCGGCGGCACGCGCCGGTGGACAGCACCCGGTGCTGCTGAACGCCGCCAACGAGGTGGCGGTTGAGGCATTCCTGGAGCGCCGATTGAACTTTCCCGGCATTGCGGCGGTCATTGAAGCCGTGGTGCAGCGGGGGAGCGGGGGCGCGCTTGGCGGGCTGGATGAGGTTCTGGCAGCCGACGCAGAAGGCAGGGCGCACGCACGTGAGCAGATTCTCGGCATGACAAGAAGTGCATCGATGAAGGGTGCTCACGCATGAGTTTGGTCTGGACGCTGTTCTGGTTCATCGTCGCCGTGGGGCTGCTCGTCACGGTGCACGAGTTCGGGCACTACTGGGTGGCCCGCCGTCTGGGTTTCAAGGTGCTGCGCTTCTCGGTCGGGTTCGGCAAACCGCTGCTGAGGTACGTGGGCGGGGCGGATCGGGTCGAATACGTCATCGCCGCCATCCCGCTCGGCGGTTACGTGAAGCTGCTCGATGAGCGCGAAGCACCCGTGGCGCCTGCGGATCTGAGTCGCTCCTTCACCCGCCGTCCGTCCTGGCAGCGCATCGCGGTGCTGCTCGCCGGACCCGCCTTCAACATCCTCTTCGCCGTGCTCCTGCTGTGGGGCATGTTCTGGGTGAGCGGTGTCAATGAGGTGCGGCCGCGCATCGGGGAGGTCGCGGCGGACTCGATCGCGGCGCGCGCCGGTCTTAAGTCTGGCGATGAAATCGTGAGCATCGATGGGGTGGCGGTGGCCGGCCAGCGCGACGTGGTGCTCGGCCTGCTTGATGGGGTCAGTTCGCGCGCGCAGATCCTGCTCGGCGTGCGCGGCGGCGGCGGGGAGCAGCGCAGCGTTCAGTTCAACCTCCCCGATGCTGCGCAGCGGCGGCACCTGACCGAGCCTGCGGAGCTGTTTCACGGGCTCGGTTTTCAGTTCTGGCAGCCCCCCGTGCCGCCGGTGCTCGGTCGCGTGGAGCGCGACGGTCCGGCGGCGCGTGCCGGTCTTGCGGCCGGCGATCGCATCGTGGCGATCGATGGGGTGCGCATGCAGGACTTCCGCGAGATCGCCGACTATGTCCACGCCCGCCCCAACCAGCACATCAGCGTCGAGTATCTGCGCGGCGGCAGCACGCGCACCGTCACGCTGGCGGTGATGGAGGAGGAGGTGGCCGGCAAACGCATCGGTCTCATTCACGTCGGGCCGCCGAAGATCGCAGACGACACTCTGGTGCACACCGAGCTTACGCCGCTCGCCGCGCTCAGCCGCGGCGCCACCGAGGCCTGGAATCTTACCGTGTTCCAGGCACGCCTCTTCTGGCGCATGGTGATGGGCAAGGTGTCGCTGAAGAATCTGAGCGGTCCGCTGTCGATCGCACAGTATGCCGGTGAGTCTGCGGACGCCGGCGCGAGCGCTTTCCTCTCCACGCTGGTGATTCTGTCACTGTCGCTTGGATTTCTTAACCTCCTGCCCATTCCGATCCTCGACGGCGGCCAGGTCCTGTTTCAGCTGGTGGAATGGCTCAAGGGCAGCCCCCTGTCGGAACGCACACAGGTCTTCGGGCAGCAGGTGGGCATCGCCCTTCTCATCGTCCTGATGGGTGTCGCGCTCTACAACGACATTGCGCGCCAGTTCAGTTGAGCGAGCTATAGGGGTCGTCACGGCGACCCGCGTGACCGCCGGCGGATGCGAATCCTCCGGCTCTTAGATAGTGCAGTGCAGAAGTTTTTGACGAGCCTCCAGAGGCGCGAAGCGAGAGTGTCTGGTGATGGGAGCATGAAAACGCGGTTAGCCCTGGCAGGTGTGGCGCTCATCCTGCGCTGTGCGCTGGCACTGGCGCAGACCGAAGCGCTGCCCGCGGACTTCACCGTCGGCGACATCCGCATCGAGGGGCTGCAGCGCGTCTCCGAAGGCACGGTGTACAACTACCTGCCGGTCAACATCGGCGATCACCTGACGCCGGCGCGCGTGCGCGAGGCCATCAAGGCGCTGTACGCCACCGGCTTCTTTCGCGATGTGCAGCTGCGCCGCGAAGGCAGCACGCTCGTGGTGGTGGTGCTCGAGCGCCCCTCGATCGAGAGCTTTGAGATCACCGGTAACAAGGACATCAAGACCGAGGATCTGCAGAAGTCGCTGCGCGGTGTCGGTCTTGCCACCGGCAAGACCTTCGATCGCTCAGTACTCGAGGATGTGACGCAGTACCTTACCGATCAGTACTACGCGCGCGGCAAGTACGGCGTGAAGATCGATGCCAAGGTTGAAGAGGAATCCGGCAACCGTGTCAAGGTCAAGATCGACATCAAGGAAGGCACGCGCGCCAAGATCCGTGAAATCAACATCGTCGGCAATACCAAGTTCAAGAGTCAGGACATCCTCGACACCCTGGAGCTCAAGACACCGAACTGGCTGTCCTGGTACAAGCAGGACGATCGCTATTCGCGCGAATCGCTGCAGGGGGACCTGGAGAAGATCCGCAACTACTACATGGACCGCGGCTACGCGAACTTCCAGCTCGACTCCACCCAGGTGGCGATCGCACCGGAGAAGGAAGACATCTTCATCACGGTCAACATCGACCCGGGCGCGGTTTTCAGGGTCTCCACGATCAAGATCGCCGGCACCTTCGTCGTGCCGCAGGCGGAGCTTGAGCGCTTGTTGGTCATTCACCCCGGCGACACGTTCAACCGCAAGCAAATCACTACCTCGCAGGAGCTGATGCAGAACCGTATGGGGCGCGATGGCTACGCCTTTGCCAAGGTCGAGCCGGTTCCGACGGCGGACAATGCCACGCACACCGTCGCGCTTACCTTCTTTGTCGATCCGGGCAACCGCGTGTACGTGCGCAACATCGTCTTCTCGGGCGCCAATCGCATCAACGACGAGGTGTTGCGCCGCGAGATGCGGCAACTCGAGGGCGGCTGGTTGTCCAACACGTCGCTCGAGCGCTCCAAGCAGCGCATCCAGCGCCTGCCGTATGTGAAGTCAGCCGAGTTCGAAACGACGCCCGTGGCCGGCTCCCCGGATATGGTCGATGTGAATTACAAGATCGAGGAGGGGCCCGCTTCGCAGCTCTCTGGCGGTATCGGCTACTCTGAGACCTACAAGTTCATGCTCAACGGCAGCTATGCGGACTCGGACTTCCTCGGCAGCGGCGAGCGCGTTGCCGTCAACCTGAATGGCGGTGCCTTCAGCAAGGTGTACAGCGTTCAGTACACGAATCCTTACACCAACGTCGACAACCTGCAGCGCACGATCTCACTCACCTACAGCGACGTGACGCAGTTCGTGTCTTCGTCCTCGCAATTCTCCTCGGAGACTTTAAGCGTTGGACCGACGTGGGCGTATCCGATCACCGAGTTCCAGTATCTGCGCTTTGGATTCGCCTTCAACAGCTCGGAGCTGCTCACCAACTCCCTCAGCAGCGCGATCCAGGCGCAAGAATGGGTGCAGCAGAACGGCCACCCCTACGACCGCATCGCCCACGATGACGCGACCAACAACATCTACATATTCTATGGCTCCAACTTCAAGACCCTCGAATCAAGCATCGGGTGGGACTGGGACACGCGCAACCGCACCTTGTTTGCCGATCGGGGCTTCCGTCAGTCGATCTCCGGCGCGATAACCGTGCCGATCGGTAACGTGCAGTACTACGTCGCCAACTACCAGTTCATCAAGTACGTGCCGATCACCCGGCGCTTTACGCTCTCCTTCCTCGAGGGCGTTGACTACGGTGCCCCCCTTGGCAGCACCACCTCCCTGCCGCCTTACCGCCAGTTCTTTGGCGGCGGCCCGGACAACGTGCGCGGCTTCCGCGAGAGCCGCCTCGGGCCGAAGGACCAGTTCGGCAATCCCTACGGTGGCAATCTGCGCATTACGAGCCAGAACGAGCTGCTCTTTCCGATGCCCGCCAAGTGGGCCCAGACCGCGCGCGTTAGCTTGTTTTACGACATGGGCGGCGTGTACCAGACCGGCTCGACGATTAAATTCTACGGGCCCGACGGGGTGACGCCGGTGAGCTACAACCTCTCGAGCTTCTCGGACATCAAGCGCTCGGTGGGTATCGCCGTGCAATGGCTGGCGCCCCTGGGTCTGTTCCGGTTCAGCTTTGGCAAGGCGCTCAACGCCCAATCCAGCAACGGCATCACCACCTGGGGTGATGAGACCGAAGGCTTCCAGTTCTCGGTCGGCAACGCCTTCTAAGGGGGTCGAGCGCTGCAAAGAAGCGCGCCAGCGGGTGCGTTCTACGCGATACTAGGGGTTTGAGCCGGTCCCGCGAGGGTGCCGGCCCCCATAAACAGTACATACGAGGTAGGTAGGTCCGTGATGCGTTTGATCAGCAGCAAGGTGGTGGTGTGGGCACTGGCAGCGGGGGCGGCGCTCGCCGCACTGCCGGCATGGGCTGAACCGAAGATCGGTATCGTCGACGCCCCGCGTCTGATGGAGGAATCGCCACAGGGTAAGGCGGTTTCCGAAGCCATGCGCTCCGAGTTCGCACCGCGCCAGCGCACCCTGCAGGCGCAGGAGCAGGCGCTGAAGGCCAAGGTCGATAAGCTGCAGAAGGACGGCGCAACCATGACCGAGGAACAGCGCCAGCGCGCGGACAAGGAGCTGCGCGACGGCCAGCGCGACTTTGAACGCGCGCGCGGGGAATTTCAGGACGATGTCAGCGCGCGGCGCACCGAGGAGTTGTCGCGCCTGCAGCGCACTCTCGGCGAAGAGGTGCGCAACTACGCCAAGCAGAACAACTACGATCTGGTACTGAACTCCGAAGGCGTGGTTTACGCCACGCCGGTCTACGACATCACCGCCGGGGTTCTCGCTGCGCTGCAGGCGCACGGCGGCGGGGCCGGGGCCGCTAAGCCGAGCGCCACCGCGCCGAGCACCCCGCCTCCGGCGCCGACGCCGGCGAAGCCGATTAAGTAAGCGCACCGGGCGTTTGCTTCCGGGAGCGAGGCTTAGGTTTCCAGCCATGGCGGTATCGCTTGGGGAGCTCGCGGTCCGCTTCGGCTGCGAACTGCGCGGTGACCCCGACATCCAGGTCGAGCGGGTCGCGACGCTCGGTGGCGCCGCCGCCGGGGCGCTGAGCTTTCTCGCCAATCCGCGCTACCGCACCCAGCTCGCCGCGACGCGCGCTGCGGCCGTCGTGCTCAACGCCGAGGCCGCGGCCGATTGCCCGACGGCGATGCTGCTGAGCGAGAATCCCTATGTGACCTACGCGCGCATCGCCGCGCTCCTGCACCCGCCGCCGCCGCTCGCTGCGGGCGTGCACGCGACGGCGCTCATCGCCGCCAGCGCGCGCATCGATCCGGCCTCGCAGGTGGCAGCGTTCGCGGTCATCGGCGAGAACGTTCACATCGAGGCACGCAGCTACGTAGGCCCCCACAGTTGCATCGAGGCGGGCGCCCGCCTTGGGCCCGACGTGCGCCTCGTCGCGCGGGTCACCCTCGGAGCGGGCGTACAGATCGGCGCGCGCACGGTGCTGCAGCCCGGGGCGGTGATCGGCGCCGATGGTTTTGGCTTCGCGCCGCAGCGCGGCGGCTGGCTCAAGGTGCCGCAGATCGGCTCGGTGCAGCTGGGAGCCGATGTGGAGATCGGTGCTAACACCACCATCGATCGCGGTGCCATCGAGGACACGGTGATCGAGGAGGGCGTCAAGCTCGATAACCTCATCATGATCGGACACAACGTGCGCGTCGGAGCGCATACCGCGATCGCCGCCTGCACCGGCGTTTCCGGCAGCACCAACATCGGCAAACGCTGCATGATCGGTGGTCACTGCGGGTTTGCCGGGCATATCAACATTGCCGACGATGTGGTCATCACCGGCTACTCGATGATCAGTCACTCCATCGAGCGCCCCGGCGTATACTCGAGCGGCATTCCGTTCGAAGAAGCACACGCGTGGCGCCGCCTGGTAGCACGCTTCAAGCGCCTCGGCTTGCTCGAAGGGCGCGTACGCAAACTCGAGCAGGCCGCCGGTCTGAAACCGCCCCAGGAGCAGGAACAGGACGATGACTGAAGGCCTTCAACTTGACATGCTGGCCATCCTCGAGCGCTTACCCCACCGCTACCCATTCCTGCTGGTCGACCGCGTGCTCGAACTGCACCCGGGCAAGAGCATTCGCGCACTGAAGAACGTCACCTATAACGAACCGTTCTTTCCCGGGCATTTTCCCGGCCGTCCGGTCATGCCCGGCGTCATGATCATCGAGGCACTGGCGCAGGCGGCCGGGATCCTGTGCTTCGTCACCGGTGGCGTCATCCCCGATCACAACACGCGCTTCTACTTCGTCGGCATCGACGATGCGCGCTTCCGCCGTCCGGTGGTGCCCGGGGACCAATTGGTGCTCACGGCACAACTTGAGCGCTCGCTGCGCGGTATCTGGCGCTTCTCCACCGTGGCACTCGTAGGTGACCAAGAGGCGGCGCACGCGGACATGATGCTCGCGCCGGAGAGCTCCAAATGATTGACGCGCGGGCGATCGTATCGCCCCAGGCGCAGCTGGCGGCGGATGTGAGTGTCGGCGCCTTCAGCATCATAGGTCCGCAGGTCACCATCGGCGCGCGCACGGTGATCGAACCGCACGTGATGGTCAGCGGCCCGACGAGCATTGGTGCTGACAATCATATTTTTCCGTTCGCCTCCATCGGCGGCGCGCCACAGGACAAGAAGTATCGCGGCGAGCCCACGCGTCTGGAGATTGGCGAGCGCAACGTGTTTCGCGAGTGCTGCACCGTCAACCGCGGGACGACGCACGATCGCGGCGTCACGCGCATCGGCAACGACAATCTGTTCATGGCCTACGCGCACGTGGCGCACGACTGCACGGTCGGTAACCAGACCGTGTTCGCCAACTGCGCGATGCTCGGTGGCCACGTCGAGGTCGGCGACTGGGTGATCCTCGGCGGCCTGACCGCCGTGCACCAGTTCAGCAAGATCGGCGCGCACGCCTTTCTTGCCGGCGGCGCCATCGTGCAACGCGACGTGCCGCCCTACGTCATGGTTTCGGGTAACCCCTGCTCGCCACACGCGGTCAATGCCGAGGGCCTCAAGCGGCGCGGTTTCAGCGAGGAGCAGATCCGCAACATCCGCGAGGCTTACCGCATCCTCTATCGCTCGGATCTGCGTCTCGCCGAGGCGCTCGTGCGCCTCGAGCCGCTGGCGGCGGTGCAGCCCGAGATCCGCCTCTTCGTAGACTTCATTCACGCTTCCGTGCGCAGCCTGGTGCGATGAGCGTCGCCGGCCTGCCCCTGAGCCCCGCAGGCGCACTGCGGGTCGGGATCGTCGCGGGTGAGCATTCCGGAGATCAGCTCGGCGCGGCATTGATCGGCGCCCTGCGCGCGCGCGTCCCGCAGCTCAGCTGCTTCGGTGTGGCGGGACCTAAGATGATCGCCGCCGGCTGCGAGCCTTGGGGCCGCGCCGATGAGCTCGGAGTTATGGGGCTGGCGGAGGTGCTGCGTCATCTGCCGCGTCTGCTTAAGCTGCGCGCGGCGCTGCGGGCACGCTTGCTGGCGGCACGCCCGGACGTGTTCATCGGCATCGACGCGCCGGAGTTCAATCTCGGTCTTGCGCGGCAGCTGAAGCGCGCCGGCATTGCGACGGTGCAGTACGTGAGTCCGCAGATCTGGGCGTGGCGCCAGGGACGCGTGCGCACGATCGGCGCCGCGGTCGATCTGGTGCTGTGCCTGCTGCCCTTTGAGACCAAGTTCTACACCGAGCACGGTGTGCGGGCCGAGTTCGTCGGTCACCCGCTCGCGGATCAGATTCCGCTCGTGTCGGATCGCCTCGAGGCGCGCCGCGCGCTCGCACTCGAGGCGCACGTGCCGCTGATTGCGCTGCTGCCCGGCAGCCGCTTGGGCGAAGTGACCCGCCTCGCCGCCCCGTTCGTCGAGGCGGCCGCGCGCATCGCCAACCGCAAGCCCGGCTACGGCTTCATTGCCCCGATGGCCTCGGCGGCCATTCGTGAGGTCTTCGCGAAGGAAGTCGCGCAAGTGCCGGGGGCGCCTGTGATTCACCTGCTCGAGGGTCAGGCGCAGCAGGCGCTCGCCGCCGCGGATGGCGTCATCGTCACCTCCGGCACCGCGACGCTCGAAACGCTGCTCACGGGTCGACCCATGGTGGTGGCCTACAAGGGCAATGCCGTCACGGCCTTTCTCCTGCGCACCCTTGGGATCGTCCAGGTGCGATACTTTTCGCTGCCGAACCTGCTGGCCGGACGCGCTCTGGTGCCGGAGTTCCTTCAGGAGCAGGTGAAGGGCGCCGCACTGGCGGACGCATTGCTTGAGCAGATCGAGGAGCCGGCCCGCGTGGCTGAACTGCAGCAGGAATTCACCGCCATCCACCGCGCGCTGCGCCTCGGCGGCGCGGCGCGTGCCGCGGATGCCATTCTCGAGTGCCTCGGGCGGCGCACCCCCTTCGCCGCAGCCCACGCCGATGCGCGCGCCCCCTGGGTGTAACCTCGCCCGCGTCGCGGGGGTCGATGAGGCCGGCCGCGGGCCGCTCGCTGGCCCGGTCGTGGCTGCCGCCGTGATCCTCGACCCGCACCGACGCATCCGCGGGCTGGCGGACTCCAAGGCGCTCTCGCGCGCCGAGCGCGCGCACTTGGCGCCGATCATCCGCGCGCGCTCGCTCGCCTGGGCGATCGGCTGGGCGGATCGCGATGAGATCGACTGCCTCAACATTTTTCAAGCGACGATGCTGGCGATGCGCCGCGCGCTCTTGGCACTGCCGGTGACTCCGACGCATGTGCGCGTGGACGGCAATCGTTGCCCGTGCATCGCCGATCTGCCCCTACCGTGCACGCTCGAGGCGATCGTGGCCGGCGATGCGCGCGTCGCTGCGATCAGCGCCGCCTCGATTCTTGCCAAGACGAGCCGCGATGCCATGATGGAGGCCCTCGATGGCTGCTACCCCGGGTACGAGCTCGCCGTGCACAAGGGCTACGGCACGCCCGCGCACCTGAACGCGCTGCGCCTGCGCCCGCCCACCGCACAGCACCGGCGCTCCTTTAACCCGGTGCGCGGCCTGTGCGAGGAAGACGAGGATTTCTTGACAGAGCAGGCTGACGAGAATTAATACCGCGCCGATGACACAGGGTTTCGTCCATCTGCGGCTGCACACCGAGTACTCCCTCAGCGACAGCGTCGTGCGCATCCCGGAGCTGGTCGGCGCGGCCGCCGCCGCCGGCATGCCCGCCGTGGCGGTGACCGACCAGAACAACCTCTTCGCGATGGTGAAGTTCTACCGCGAGGCGCTCAAGGCGGGCGTGAAGCCCCTCATCGGGGTGGATCTGCTGGTGCGCGAGGAGGGCGAACGGCAGCCGCCCTCGCGCCTGACGCTGCTGTGCATGACACCGGACGGGTACCGCAACCTCGCCCGGCTGCTCAGCCGTGCGTACCTGGAGGGCCAGGAGCGCGGTGTCCCGCGTATCGAGCGCGCCTGGCTGCTGCCCGAGAACGTCGCCGGACTCATTGCGCTTTCCGGGGCGAGCGAGGGGGATGTCGGGCGGGCGCTGCTTAACGCGCGCGAGGCGGAAGCCGAGCGGGCGCTCGCGGCCTGGCTGCGGCTCTTCCCCGGGCGCTTCTACCTGGAGTTGCAGCGCCTCGGCCGGCCGTTCGAGGAAGCGTACATCGCCGCGGCGGTGGCGCTCGCCGCGCGGCGTGCGGTGCCGGTAGTCGCTACCAACGACGTGCGCTTTCTGCGGGCCGAGGAGTTCGATTCGCATGAGGCGCGCGTTTGCATCCACGATGGGGCACTCCTCGCCGACCCGGGGCGCGTGCGCCGCTACTCGCGCCAGCAGTATCTGCGCAGCCCCCAGGAGATGGCGGCGCTGTTCGCCGACATCCCCGAGGCGCTTGCAAACTCAGTGGAGATCGCCCGCCGCTGCAGTCTCACGCTCAAACTCGGCGAGGCACGCCTGCCGCAGTACCCGGTGCCCGCCGGCGTCACGACCGAGCAGTTCCTGCGCGCGCAGGCCGCGCGCGGGCTCACGCAGCGCTTCGGGGGCGTCGCGGAGGCGGAACCGCCGGCGCATCGGGCGCGCCTCGCGAGCGAACTGGACGTCATCTGCCAGATGGGCTTCGCGGGCTACTTCCTCATCGTCGCGGACTTTATCCACTGGGCGCGCGAGCACGGCGTGCCGGTCGGCCCCGGGCGCGGCTCGGGGGCGGGCTCGCTGGTCGCCTACAGTCTGGGAATCACCGATCTTGACCCGATCAGGTACGACCTGCTGTTCGAGCGCTTCTTGAATCCGGAGCGCGTCTCGATGCCCGATTTCGACATCGATTTCTGCATGGACGGTCGCGATCGCGTCATCGATTACGTGGCCCAGAAGTACGGGCGCGAGCGCGTCTCGCAGATCATTACCTACGGCACCATGGCGGCGAAGGCGGTGGTGCGCGACGTCGGGCGCGTGCTCGGCATGGCCTACGGTTACGTCGATCGCATTGCCAAGCTCATCCCCTTTGAGCTCGGTATCACCCTCGAGGGGGCGCTCGAGAAGGAGCCGGAGCTCAAGCGGCTCTACCAAAGCGAGGATGAGGTGCGCAATCTCATCGACCTGGCGCGTTCGCTCGAGGGACTCACGCGCAACGCCGGCATGCACGCCGGCGGCGTCGTCATCGCCCCCTCCGTGCTCACCGACTTTGCACCCCTCTACTGCGATGCCGCCGGCGGCAGCGTCGTCACGCAGTTCGACAAGGACGACGTGGAGGCGGCCGGGTTGGTCAAGTTCGATTTTCTCGGCCTGCGCACGCTCACCATTATCGACCGCGCGGCGGCCCTCATTAACCGCGAGCGCCCCGCCGGCAGCGCGCCGCTCGAGGTGAGCACGCTGCCGATCGACGATGCGCCCACGTATGCGCTGCTTAAGTCCTGCCGCACCACGGCGGTCTTTCAGCTCGAGTCGCGCGGCATGAAGGATCTGATCCGCCGCCTGCAGCCGGACTGCTTCGAGGAGATCGTCGCACTCGTGGCGCTGTTTCGCCCCGGACCGCTGCAGTCAGGCATGGTGGATGACTTCATCAACCGCAAACACGGCCGCGGCGATGGCCCGATCGATTACCTGCATCCGAACCTCGAACCGATCCTCAAGCCCACCTACGGGGTGATCCTCTACCAGGAACAGGTCATGCAGATCGCGCAGGTGCTCGCCGGGTACACCCTGGGACGCGCGGATCTCTTGCGCCGCGCCATGGGCAAGAAGAAGGCGGAGGAGATGGCGCAGCAGCGCTCCGGGTTCGTCAGCGGCGCGGTCGCGCGCGGGGTGCGCGAGCCTGCGGCGGTACGCATCTTTGACCTCATGGAGAAGTTTGCCGGTTACGGTTTCAACAAGTCGCACTCGGCCGCCTACGCGCTCCTGTCCTACCAGACCGCGTTCCTGAAGGCGCACTACCCGGCGCAGTTCATGGCCGCGGTGCTCTCGGCGGACATGGAGCACACCGACAAAGTCGTGACGCTCATCAAGGAATGTAGCGACATGGGGCTCACGGTGCTGCCGCCGGACGTGAACGCCTCGGTGTATGAGTTCACCGCGTGCGGCGAGCGCAACATCCGCTACGGCCTCGGCGCCGTGCGCGGTGTAGGCGCAGGCGCCGTCGAGGCGCTGATGCTCGAGCGCGCCGCGCGCGGCCCCTACGTCTCGCTCGAGGACTTGTGCCGCCGGCTTGACCTGCAGAAGGCGAACCGGCGCGTATTGGAAGCACTGCTGCGCAGCGGCAGCCTCGATGCCCTCGGCCCGAATCGCGCCACACTCATGGACCGGCTGGCGAGTGCCATGCAGCTCGGGGATCAGAACAGCCGCGCGCACCAGGCCGGGCAGAATGATCTGTTCGGACTCGTGGGCGATGAGCGGGCGAGCGCTGCGCCCGCGCAGCGTACGAGCGTGTTGCCCGAATGGAGCGAGGCGGTGCGTCTGGCGGGCGAGCGCGAGACGCTCGGCCTCTACCTCACCGGGCATCCGCTGGCACGCTTCGAGGCCGGCCTGCCGCGCTTTGTGTCGCACCGCATCGCGGACCTGGTGAGCGATCGGCCGGTGACCGGCTTTGAGTCACCGCGCTTCGGCGGCGGCAAGTCCGTGACCGTGGCGGGCCTCATCGATGAGGTGAAGAAGCGCGGCCCGCGCGTCATTCTCACCCTCGATGATCGCACCGGGCGCATCGAGGCGATGCTGTTCGAGGAGACCTATCAGAAGCACCGCGACCTGGTGTGCAAGGATGCGCTGGTGCTGGTGGAAGGCCTGTTGCGTTTCGATGAGTTCACCGATGCCTGGCGTCTTGCGGCGCGACGCATCACCGAACTGGACAAGGTACGCGAACAGGAGGCGCGGCGGCTCGTCATCAAATGCGCACACGGCGAGCTGCCCACGCTCTGTGACCGCCTCGAGACGATTCTCGCGCCCTGGCGCCCCGGGCCGTGCCCGATCACGGTCGAGTACACCGGTACGCGTGCCAGTGGCGCGCTCACGCTCGGGGCGGATTGGAGCGTGCGCGCGAGCCGCGAACTTCTCGAGCAGCTCGAGGCGCTCATCGGGCGCGGCTCGGTGCAGGTGATCTATGGTGCGCCCTCCGTCGCCCCCGGCGCCTCATTCGCCGACGGCCGCTAAGGTAGGGTAGGCTCGCGCACCATGGCCGTTTCATTTCTCGACTTCGAGCAGCCCATCGCGGAGCTGGAAGCCAAAATCGAAGAGCTCCGGCACGTGACTTCGGATTCCGAGGTCAATCTGCAGGACGAAATCAGCCGGCTGCAGGCGAAGAGCCGGCAGCTGACGGTGAGCATTTTTGCCAACCTGACGCCATGGCAGATCACCCAGCTCGCGCGTCACCCGCACCGCCCCTACACGCTCGACTACATCAATGCCATCTGTACCGAGTTCAGCGAGCTGCACGGGGATCGCATGTACGCGGACGACGGCGCGATCGTCGGCGGCCTGGCGCGCATCGAGGATCGCGCCGTCATGATCATCGGCCACCAGAAGGGACGCGACACCAAGGAGCGCGTACGGCGCAACTACGGCATGCCCAAGCCCGAAGGCTATCGCAAGGCACTGCGCCTGATGCGCCTCGCCGAGCGCTTCGGGCTGCCGCTGGTGACCCTTATCGACACCCAGGGCGCCTATCCGGGCGTCGGCGCCGAGGAGCGCGGCCAGAGCGAGGCGATCGCCCGCAATCTTTTCGAGATGTCGGTGCTGCGCATCCCCATCATCAGCGTGGTGACCGGGGAGGGCGGCTCGGGCGGCGCGCTCGGCATCGGCGTGTGCGATCGACTGGTGATGCTCCAGTACAGCACCTACTCGGTGATCTCCCCCGAGGGCTGTGCGTCGATTCTGTGGAAGAGCCAGGACAAGAAAGAAGTCGCCGCCGAGGCCTTGAACCTCACGGCCGACCGGCTCCTGAAGCTCGGGCTCGTGGATGAAGTCATCGAGGAGCCCCTCGGCGGGGCGCACCGCGACGCGGTGGCGGTCGCTGCGAGTCTGAAGACGGCCCTCGTACGCTATCTGGCTGAGCTCGAGGCAATCCCGCGCGATCAGCTGCGCGAGACGCGCGCGCAAAAGATCGCCGGCTTCGGCGTGTTTGCCGAAAACGCGGCGTAAGCGAGCCGTGGCACGCGTGCCGCGCGGCGCCCGCCCGCAGTTCACTCCGGCTTGGCTCGGCGGGCACCTCGCGCAGCTTCTGCCCGACCTGCCCCGCATGCACCTGTGTGTCGCCTTCAGCGGCGGCGCGGATTCCACCGCGCTCTTGGCCGCGCTCGCGCAGCTCAGGCGCCCCGGTCTCAAGGTGCGCGCCGTGCACGTCGATCATCACCTGCAGCCCGGATCCGCCCGCTGGAGCCGGCACTGCCGGGGCGTGGCGCGGCAACTCGGGGTCACACTGCAGGTGCGCAACATCCAGGTGCCACGGCGGCGCGGCGAGTCCTTGGAAGCGGCCGCGCGCGAGGCGCGCTACGCGGCCCTCGCCGCCGCGCTCACCGACGGGGAGCTGCTGCTGACGGCTCACCACGCCGACGATCAGCTGGAGACGGTGTTGTTGCAGCTGCTGCGCGGGGCAGGCATCGCCGGGATCGCGGCCATGCCTGCCGTGGCGCCGTTCGCGCGCACAGCTCTGGTACGACCGCTGCTGGAGAGGTCAGGCGACCAGCTGCGCGCCTGGCTGCGCGGCCAGGGCATCGCCTGGGTCGAGGACGACAGTAACGCGGATGAGCGCCTCGACCGCAACTACCTGCGCCTGCGGGTGTTGCCGCTGTTGCGCGCGCGCTGGCCGGCCGCCGCGGCGAGCGTGGCGCGCACGGCCCGCCACGCCGCCGAGGCGCAGCGCCTGCTCGAGGCCCTCGGCGCCGCCGATGCCGGGCGGGCCGCGGTCGGGACCGCGCTTTCGGCGCAGGTGTTGCGCACGCTCCCCGCCGAGCGCCGGCGCAACGCCCTGCGCCATTGGATCGGCGCGGCCGGATTCCTCGCCCCACCCAGCCGGCGCCTGCAGGAAATCAGCGGCGCGCTGCTCGCGGCGCGTGCCGACACACAGCCCGTCGTTGCCTGGCGGGGCGTGCGCATCCGGCGCGAAAAGGATCTGCTCGTGCTGCAGCCCGGCGCGGCGCCCACCGCGCGCGCCCGTGCGGCCGCGGAGTCGTCCGAGGCGCCGCCGCTCGGCTGGCGCTGGCAGCGCCAGCGTACGCTAGCGTTGCCGCACGGCTCGCTCACGCTCACGACCGATGCCCGCGGGCCGCTCGACCTGGACGCGCTCGCACCGCAGCTTACGCTGCGCGCGCGCCGCGGCGGCGAGCGGCTGCGGCCCGTCCGGGGGGGTCCGCGCCGTGCGCTCAAGGGCTTACTGCAGGAAGCGCGTATTCCAGTCGAGGAACGCGCGCGCCTGCCGCTGCTCTTCGGCGGCGAGCGGCTGCTCGCCGTAGCGGACCTGTGGCAGGACGAGTCGGTGCAGGCGGGTCCGGGAAGTCGCCGCCGCGGGCGCCTGATCTGGCGCGCGACGCGCTGAGGTGCTGGGGGCGAAGATTCGAACCCCGCCCACGCGGGCATTGTGCTAACCTGCTGGCCCGTCGTCGCTCGCGCGAAACTTCGCGGCAGCGGCCTCACGCGACGGGATTCCCTAGAGCTTAACTATGACGCGCTTCGTATTCGTCACCGGTGGCGTCGTGTCCTCGTTGGGGAAGGGCATCGCCGCGGCCTCACTCGGCGCGATCCTCGAGGCGCGGGGTCTTAAGGTCGCCATGGTGAAGCTCGATCCATACATCAACGTGGATCCGGGCACGATGAGTCCGTTCCAGCACGGGGAGGTGTTCGTCACCCAGGACGGCACCGAGACGGATCTGGATCTGGGGCATTACGAGCGCTTCGTGCGCACCACCACCGGCCACAACAGCAATTTCACCACCGGGCGCATCTACGAGCGGGTGATCGCCAAGGAGCGTCGCGGCGATTATCTCGGCGCCACGGTGCAGGTGATTCCGCACATCACCGATGAGATCAAACGCAGCATCAAGCTCGGCGCCGACGGCGCCGACGTGTGCATGGTGGAAATCGGCGGCACGGTCGGTGACATCGAGTCGTTGCCCTTCCTGGAGGCCATCCGCCAGCTAGGCGTCGAGCTCGGCCGCAACAACTGCGTCTACATGCACTTGACGCTGGTACCGGTGGTGGGCGGCTCGGGGGAGATCAAGACCAAGCCCACCCAGCATTCGGTGAAGGAACTGCGCGGCATCGGTATACAGCCGGACGTGCTCTTGTGCCGCTGCAAGCACCCGCTGCCGGAGGAGCAGCGGCGCAAGATCGCTCTGTTCACCAACGTCGAGGAGCGCGCGGTGATCTCCGCGGTCGACGCGGACGATATCTACAAGATTCCGATCCTGCTGCACGAGCAGGCCCTCGATGACATCATCGTCGACAAGTTGCGTCTTGAGGTACCGCCGACTGATCTTGCCGAGTGGCGACAGGTCGTGAGCGGCAAGGCGAATCCGGACGGCCAGGTGGACATCGCCATGGTCGGCAAGTACGTGCAGATCCGCGACTCCTACCTCTCGCTGCACGAGGCGCTGATGCACGCCGGGCTCAAGAGCCGCACGCGCGTCAACATCCACTACATCGAGTCCACCGACGTTGAGCAGCACGGCACGCATGCACTCAAGGGCATGGATGCGATCCTGGTGCCCGGGGGCTTTGGCGAGCGCGGCATCGAGGGCAAGATCCAGGCGGTGCGCTTCGCGCGCGAGCACGGCGTACCGTACTTGGGGATCTGCCTCGGCATGCAGGTGGCGATCGTCGAGCATGGCCGCCACGTGCAAGGTCTTAGCGATGCCAACAGCACCGAGTTCAACCGCGCCACGCCGCACCCGGTGATCGCGCTCATCTCCGAGTGGCAGGACCAGATGCACGGTACGCAGATGCGCGATGACGCCTCAGAGAAGGGCGGCACCATGCGCCTGGGCGCCCAGGAGGTCCTGCTCGGCGCCGGCACGCGGGCGCGCGAGATCTTCGGGCGCGACGTGATCATGGAGCGCCATCGCCATCGCTACGAGTTCAACAACAACTACCTGGAGCGCTACCGCACCTCGGGCATGCGTTTCGCGGGGTTCTCGCGCGACGGGCTCGTCGAGGTGATCGAGCTGCCCCAGCACCCGTGGTTCGTGGCCACCCAGTTTCACCCGGAATTCACTTCCACACCGCGCGACGGGCATCCGCTGTTCACCGGCTTCATCCGTGCCGCGCGCGCGCACCGCGCCTCACAGCTGCCGCAGGCGGCGGGAGCTTAGGGGCGCGCGGCTCATCCGTTCCCCCGAAAGCGCGCCAGCGATGCAACTTACCGGACACGAGGTCGGCGGCCAGCAGCCCTTCTTTCTGATCGCAGGTCCGTGCGTGATCGAGAGCGCGGCGCTCACCCAGGAGATCGCCGGAAGGCTAAAAGAAGTCACGGCGCGCCTGAAGATCCCGTACATCTTTAAGGCCTCCTACGATAAGGCGAACCGCTCCTCGCGCGGCTCGTTCCGCGGTCCGGGGATCGAGGCCGGGCTTAGGGTGCTCGAAGACGTGCGCCGCACGATCGGGGTGCCGGTACTCACCGACGTGCACGAGGACACCCCACTCGGCGAGGTCGCCGCGGTGGTCGATGTGCTGCAAACCCCGGCGTTCCTGTGCCGGCAGACCAATTTCATTGTGAATACCGCCTCGCAGGGCAAGCCGGTCAACATCAAGAAGGGCCAGTTTCTCTCGCCCTGGGAGATGAAGAACGTGGTCGATAAGGCCCGCTCCACCGGCAACCCCAACATCCTGGTGTGCGAGCGCGGCTTCTCCTTCGGCTACAACAACCTCGTGTCCGACATGCGCTCGCTGTCGATCATGCGCAACACCGGCTGCCCGGTGGTGTTCGACGCCACGCACTCAGTGCAGCTGCCGGGCGGGCAGGGCGATGCTTCCGGGGGGCAGCGTGAATTTATCCCGGTGCTCGCGCGCGCTGCGGTGGCCGCGGGCATCGCCGGACTATTTATGGAAACGCACCCGCACCCGGAGCAGGCGCTCTCGGACGGCCCGAACGCCTGGCCGCTCGCGCGCATGGAGCCGCTCCTGCAGACCCTGGTCGAGCTTGATCGGGCCGCCAAGCGCGCGCCGTACGAAGAAGCACTGCTCTAAGGAGACTCAGCGCCGATGAGCCGCATCAAGGATATCCGCGGACGCGAGATCATCGACTCGCGCGGCAACCCCACCGTCGAAGCCGACGTCGTGCTCGACTCAGGCGTTGTGGGGCGCGCGGCGGTACCGTCGGGAGCTTCCACCGGGACGCGCGAGGCGGTGGAACTGCGCGACGCGGATCCGAAGCGTTACGGCGGCAAGGGCGTGCTGCGCGCCGTGCAGCACATCAATACGGTCCTGAACAAGGCACTCGTAGGGGCTGATCCGCGCGACCAGGCCGGGATCGATGCGAAGATGATCGAACTGGATGGCACCGAGAACAAAGGGCGCCTTGGCGCTAATGCCATTCTCGGGGTCTCGCTCGCCACGGCGCACGCCGCCGCGCGCGAGGCGGGCGTGCCCCTTTACCGGTATGTCGCGCAGCTGATCGGCGGCGAGCGCGAGCCGGTCATGCCGGTGCCGATGATGAACATCGTGAATGGCGGCGCTCATGCCAACAACAGTCTGGACATACAGGAATTCATGATCCTGCCCGTGGGGGCGCCGACGTTCCGCGAGGCCCTGCGCTACGGGGCGGAGATTTTTCACACGTTGAAGAAGCTGCTCGCAGCGCGCGGGCTCTCGACCGCGGTCGGGGATGAGGGCGGCTTTGCCCCGGATCTGCAATCGAACGAGGCGGCCCTCGGCATCATCATGCAAGCCATCGAGACGGCCGGTTACCAGCCGGGCAAGCAGGTGTATCTCGGGCTGGATGTCGCCAGTTCCGAGTTCTTCAAGAATGGCATGTACGAGCTCGAATCCGAGAAGCGCCGCTTCACGGCCGCCGACTTCACCGCATATCTCGCCGATCTCGCCGCCAAGTACCCGATCATCAGCATCGAGGACGGGATGAGTGAGGCGGACTGGGACGGCTGGGAGACGCTCACGCGTGCGCTCGGCGGCAAGATCCAATTGGTCGGGGATGATGTGTTCGTCACCAACACCCGCATCTTCAAGGAGGCGATCGAGCGGCACATCGCCAATGCCATTCTCATCAAGCCCAACCAGATCGGCACGCTCACCGAGACGCTCGCCGCCATCGCGATGGCCGACAAGGCGCACTACGCCTCGGTGGTGTCGCATCGCTCCGGTGAGACCGAAGACAGCACCATCGCCGACATCGCGGTCGCGAGCGCCGCGACGCAGATCAAGACCGGCTCGATGTCGCGCTCGGATCGCATCGCCAAGTACAACCAGCTGCTGCGCATCGAGGCCGAGCTCGGCACGGTGCGCTATGCCGGGCGCGAGGCATTTCCGGTCAAGATCTGAGCCCGCGGACGCTGCCGCCGCAGCGCCGAGGGGGAAGCGCCGAAGAGCCGCGCGAACGCGCGGCGCATGCGCTCGGGGTCGCCAAAGCCGCAGCGCACCGCCACCTCCTGCACCGCGGGCGTGCCGCTCTCGAGTAAAGCGCGCGCGGTGTCCGCGCGGATGCGCTCCACCGCCTTGGCTGGGGTCAGTCCCAACTCCGTGCGAAACGCCCGCGCGAAGTTGCGCGGACTCATGCAGGCCTCTGCAGCCAGTGCTTCCACCGACAGCGGCGCCGCGAGGTGGGCGCGGATGTGCTCGAGGAGTGCCGCGAAGCGCCCCTGCGCGCGCTCGATCTCCAGGAGCGCGGAGAACTGCGACTGCCCGCCCGGCCGGCGGTGATAAACCACCAGGTGCTGCGCGGTACGGCGCGCGACTGCCTCGCCCAGGTCCTCGCCAATGAGCGCAAGCGACAGGTCGATCCCGGCGGTGATGCCGGCGGACGTCCACAGCTTCCCCTCACGCACGAAGATGCGCTCCGGATCGAGCCGCACTTGCGGGAAGGCCTGGCGGAACTTCTCGGTGAGACTCCAGTGAGTGGTGGCCGCGCGCCCATCGAGCAGCCCCGCCGCGGCGAGCAGAAACGAACCCGAGCACACGCTCGTCACGCGCTGCGCACGCGCCGCGCAGGCGCGGATGAGGCGCCGCGTGGCCGCGCAGTGTACGGCCGCATAGGTGCCCTCACCGCCGGCCACGATGAGCGTGTGGATCGCGTCGGCCCGCGGAAAGCCGTCCGCCTGGAAGGTGGCGCCGGAGGAGCTCGCCACAGAGCCGGCCGAGGCGGCGATGATTTTCAGCTCGTAGGCGCCCGGACGAATGCGCCCGGCAATCTCGAACGCTGCGATCGGACCGGCGGCATCTAAGAGCTGAAACTGCGGAAAGATCAGAAAGGCGATGCGCCGCGGCATGATCAACTCCGCAGGTCCAGTGGCAGAAAACGAGGTAAAAACGTCATTTAAGCCATAGCGTAACCCAGCGGATGATCGTCCGCACCGCCACCGCGCGAGGAACCGTACATGGCCGAGGAATTTCCAATCGTCTTTGCGCTCTATCCGCGCCTCACGCAGCTAGACTTCACCGCGCCTCTGGAAGTGCTCGCGCGGGTGCCGGGTGCGCGCGTGACGCTCGCCTCGAGCGAGGGCGGCGCGCTGGGCGCGGACGGCGGGGTCGTGTTCGCGGCACTGCAGCCGCTCGCCCAGGTGCGCGACTGCGCGCTCTTGTGCGTGCCCGGGGGCTTTGGCACCACCGCGGCGATGCAGGATGCGGCCTACCTGCAGGCACTGCGGCGCCTTGCGGCGCAGGCACGCTACGTGACCTCGGTGTGCACCGGGTCGCTGCTGCTCGGAGCCGCGGGGCTGTTGCGCGGCAAGCGCGCGGCCTGTCACTGGGCGTTTCGCGAGCTGTTGCCGCTCTTTGGCGCCATTCCCGACAGCGCACGCGTCGTGCGTGACGGCAATCTCATCACCGGCGGGGGCGTGACCGCCGGCATCGACATGGCGCTCACCGTGGTGGCGGAGATCGCCGGTCGGGATTTTGCCGAAGGCGTGCAGCTTGCGCTCGAATACGCGCCGGAACCGCCGTTTGATAGCGGCCGTCCCGAGCGCGCGCGCGCGAGCGTCGTGGCCGCGGTGCGCGCCCGCATCGAGGCCCTCGCACCCGAGCGCCGCGAGGTTGCCGAGCGCGTCAGCGTGGCGTGGGCGCGCGCGCACGCCGCGAGCGGCTGAAATGCTTCGCGCAGGGTGCGCGGTCTGATAACCTCTCCCGCCCATGAAGTGGCTCGCCGCCGCGCTCGCTGTCGCCGTACTCCTGCTGCAATATCGCGTCTGGTTCTCCGAGGACGGAGTCCGTGAGGTCGCACGCCTAAATCAAGCTGTGGCGACGCAGCAGGCCGAGAACGAGGCGCTCGGCGAGCGCAACAAACAGCTGGCCGCCGAGGTGCGCGACCTTAAAACGGGGATGGAGGCGCTCGAGGAGCGCGCGCGCAGTGACCTCGGCATGATTGCGCGCGACGAGACGTTCTATCAGGTGGTGCCGGCGCACCCCGAGACCAGCTCGCCGCCGACGCGTACCGCCGCGGCCCGCTAGGGCACGACCGCCATGCGCTATTGGCTCGTCATGCCGGCCGCGGGCGCCGGGCGCCGCTTCGGCGCTGAGACCCCCAAGCAGTACGCCCCACTCGAGGGCCGCACCGTCATCGAATGGGCGCTCGCGCCCTTTCTCGGGGACGCGCGCTGCGCGCGCATCGTGGTAGCGCTCGCGGCCGGGGATGAGCACTGGGCACGCCTGCCGCTGCGCTCGCGGGCGCTTACCGTGGTGGGCGGAACTGAGCGCAGCGAGTCGGTGCGCAGCGCGCTGGCGGCGCTGGCGGCGGAGGCGCGGCCGGACGACTGGGTGCTGGTGCACGATGCGGCACGCCCTTGCCTGGATGCGCAGGACCTCGAGCGGCTGGTAACGCATCTTGCGGCACACCCGGTCGGCGGAGTGCTCGGGGTACCGGTGGCCGATACGCTTAAGCGCGCGCTGCCGGCCGCGGGCGCCGAGGAGGGCTGCGCGATCGAGGCGACGCAGGAACGCGCGGGTCTTTGGCGGGCGCTCACCCCGCAGATGTTTCGCTACGCGGCGCTGTGTGCGGCGCTGGATCAGGCCCATGCGGCGCGCCGCTCGCCGAGCGATGAGGCGCAGGCCCTCGAATGGGCCGGCGCGCGGCCCGTGTTGATTGCCGGAGCGGCGAGTAACCTCAAGGTGACGACCGCGCACGATCTGGTGCTGGCGGCGGCGGTGTTGCGCGCGCGGCACGTGTGAAGTTTACGAGGCACTTATGAGAGTCGGCTGCGGATTTGACGTGCACGCTTTCGGGCCGGGGGACTTCCTCATGCTCGGCGGCGTGCGCGTGCCGCATGCGCGCGGCGTCATCGCCCACTCCGACGGCGATGTGCTGCTGCATGCACTGTGTGACGCACTGCTCGGTGCGGCCGGCCTGGGTGACATCGGCGAGCACTTCAAGGACACCGACCCCAAGTGGCGCCGCGCCGACAGCGCGCTGTTCGTGACGAGCGTCTGCGCCATGCTGCGCGCGCGCGGCCTCACCGTGCTCAACGCCGATCTCACCCTCATCGCCCAGGCGCCGAAACTCGCCCCGCACCGCGCCGCGATACGGGCGCGGATCGCCACGCTTCTCGGGGTGGAGCCGGAGTGCGTCAACCTCAAAGCCACGACCACCGAGGCGCTCGGCTTTCTTGGGCGCGCGGAAGGCATCGCGGCGCAGGCCGTGGTGCTTTTGGAGCGCAGCGGTGCTGGCGGCTGAGCTGAGCGCGCGCGCCGCCGCGCTCACACCCCCGTACGCGCACGGCGCCCCCCTGGCGCAGGCGCAGGTGCGCCTTGAACCGGAGGACTTCCTGGTCGAGGAGGAGCTCGGATTCGCGCCCGCCGGCTCCGGCGCGCACCTGCTGCTGAAGGTGCGCAAGGTGAACGCCAACACGCAGTGGGTCGCGCGCGAGCTCGCTCGCCTTGCGCGCTGCCGCCCGGCAGAGGTCGGCTATGCCGGTCTGAAGGACCGCCGCGCCGTGGCGCTGCAATGGTTCTCGCTGCCGCGACCGCGTGCCCCGCTCGACTGGTGCGCGGTGTGTACGGCGGACTTCGCGGTGCTCGAGGCGCACCCGCACACCCGCAAACTCCCCCGCGGCGCGCTCAGTGGCAATCGCTTC
The DNA here is from genome assembly GCA_963850955.1 of uncultured Pseudomonadota bacterium. Classification (GTDB taxonomy): domain Bacteria; phylum Pseudomonadota; class Gammaproteobacteria; order Steroidobacterales; family Steroidobacteraceae; genus 13-2-20CM-66-19. Next base: position 279,351 of record CAWKMW010000002.1, on the reverse strand, counting down.
GCCATCCGCCTGCGCGCGCCTGCGGGCGGCGCCGCGCTCGGCGCGACGCTGGCACCACGCCTCGCCGCGATCGCCGCGCGCGGCGTGCCCAACTACTTTGGCCCGCAGCGTTTCGGTCGCGAGGGCGCCAATCTTGCGCGCAGTACGCCGGAGCTGCGCAGCCTGCGTCCGCAGGAGCGCGGCTTTGTGCTCTCGGCTGCCCGCAGCGTCATCTTTAACGCCGTGCTCGCCAGCCGCGTCGCCGCTGGCAGCTGGGAGCGTCTGCTCGCCGGGGATCTGGCGAATCTCGACGGGCGCGGCAGCTTCTTCGCCGTGCAGGCGGTGGATGCAACGCTCGCGCAGCGCGCCGAGCAGCTTGAGATTCATCCCACCGGCCCCTTATGGGGGCGCGGGTCGCTGGAAACCGCCGCTGCGGTCGCCGAGCTTGAGGCGCAGGTCGGCCGGCGCTTCGCGGCCGAATGCGCCGCCTGCGAGGCGGCGGGCATGCGCCAGGAGCGCCGCAGCCTGCGCCTGGGGGTGCAGGAGCTGCGCGTGGCCGAGGAGCCGGCCGCACTCGTACTGCACTTTCGCCTCGGTCGCGGCAGCTTTGCCACCGCCGTGCTGCGCGAGCTCATCGAGTCTGCCGCGGGGAGCCGGGAGGGGTGAGATCTCAGTCGCCCCCGAGCAGGACATACACCGCGCCCGTGCCGCCATCCACCGGTCGCGCGGACACGTAGGCGAGCACCGCGCCGCTGCGGCGCAGGACCGCGCTCACGGCTGATTTGAGCACCGGTCCGCGGTGACCCGAGCGCAGGCCCTTGCCGTGGATGATGCGCACGCAGTGCACGCGCGCCTCCAGCGCCGCGATCAGGAACTGGCGCAGCGCCTGCTTGGCTTCCGCGACGGTGAGTCCGTGCAGGTCAATCTCGCGCTCGACCCGGTACTCTCCGCGGCGCAGCCGCCGCACCACGGTCGGCTGAATCTGCGGGCGGTGAAAGACCAGCTCATCACCGGCGGCGAGCGCCGGATCCGCCGCCGCGTCCTCGAGACTCTCGCGCAGCACCGCGGCGCGGTCGGCGCGCGTGAAGCGCGCCCGCGGGCGCACCTTCGGAGCCGCCGGCGCCGCTGCCCGCGTGCCGAGTGGCTTGACGCCGCGCACCGCCTCGCGAAACAGCTGGGCGTCGCTTGGTTCGTCCGGGTTTTCCTTATCGGGTGAGACCGTCACGCTGCCTCCGCCAAACAGGCCCTCCTTCCAGTATAGTCACGCGCACTTTTGAGCGGCTTACCAGCGTGACGTGAAGATCCTGATCAGCAACGATGACGGCTATCGCGCCGAGGGCATTCACCGTCTGCGCGCCGCTCTGGCGACGCTGGCCGAGGTGACCGTGGTCGCTCCGGACCGCAACCGCAGCGGCTCGAGCAACTCGCTGACTCTGGACGTGCCGCTGCGGGTGTTCGAATCCGAGCCCGGCGTGTACTTTGTTCCCGGCACGCCCACCGACTGCGTGCACCTGGCGATCTCGGGACTGTTCGACTACGAGCACGACATGGTGGTCTCGGGGGTGAACGACGGCGCGAACCTCGGCGACGATGTGCTCTATTCGGGCACGGTGGCGGCGGCCGTGGAGGGGCGTTTTCTCGGGCTGCCCACGATTGCAGTCTCCTTGTGCACCAGCGGGGCGGCCGGCGGGCACTTTCGCACCGGCGCCGAGGTGGCACGGGTGCTGGTCGCGCAGCTGCTCAAGACCCCCCTGCAGCGCGCGCTCATTCTGAACGTTAACGTTCCGGACGTGCCGTACGAGAAGCTGCGCGGCTTTCGCGCGAGCCGTCTCGGTTTCCGCCACCGCTCAGCGCCGGTGATGCGCGCGCACGATCCGCGCGGCCGGCCGGTGTACTGGGTGGGGCCGGCGGGTGCGGAGCAGGAGGCCGGCCCGGGGACGGATTTCGACACCATCGCCCAGGGCTTTGTCTCGGTGACGCCGCTGCAGGTGGATCTCACACGCCACGCGGCGCTGCCCGAACTGGGCGCCTGGCTGGGTGGTATCGATGGCTGACCTACGCATGTCCGGGATCGGTATGACGAGTGCGCGTACGCGCGACCGTCTCGTGCAGCGGCTGCGTGATCAGCGCATCAGCAACCTCGCCGTGCTCGAGCGCGTGCGCAACGTGCCGCGGCATATCTTCGTCGATGAGGCGCTCGGCAGCCGCGCTTACGAGGACACGGCGCTCCCGATCGGTTACGGTCAGACGATCTCGCAACCCTACATCGTGGCGCGCATGACCGAAGCGCTGCTCGAGGCAGGCGCGGCCGACAACGTGCTCGAGGTGGGCACCGGGTGCGGCTACCAGACCGCCGTGCTCGCACCGCTCGTCGCGCACCTGAACACCATCGAGCGCATCGAGCCGCTCTTGACGCGCGCGCGCGAGCGTCTGAAGGAACTTGGCATTCGTAACGTGCGCTTCCGCCACGGCGACGGCACGCTCGGCTGGAAGGCGCACGCGCCCTACGACGGCATTCTCGTCGCCGCCGCCCCGCTCACGGTGCCCGAGGCACTGCTCAAGCAGCTCAAGGTCGGCGGGCGGCTGATCGTGCCGGTGGGACCGGAGGGCGAGCAGCAGCTGGTGCGCTTCACGCGCCGCGAGCAGCGCGTCGAGCGCGAGCCGCTCGGCCCGGTCGCGTTTGTCCCGCTGCTGGGCGGCACGAGCTGATGTTTTCCGCCGCCGGATGCGTGTCCTGCGGTTCATTGTGTCGTAATGACATGAGATATATTCTGTAAGCTGTTGAATTCAGATTATTAAATTGACCATTATTTTAACGAGCACGCGAGGCGCCGTGCAAAAACATCGGAAAAACAAGGCTTCTGCGCTCGGGCACTTCCAACGGGTGCTCTGCCGATGCGAGGCGAAAACTCGTTACGCGTCAGGGAGCTTGCGCGGACTTCTGGAACGCGCTTAACATGGCCGCCCTGTCTCCTAACGACGACAGCGGATTGAGGAGGGTGACCGGCAGAAGACACAGGGAGGAGGGAGTCGCAACAAGAGCAAGAAAATTCGAAATAAGAAAAAGAACAGTGCAATTGTTCGAGTCTGTCAGCTTCGAATGATTGTTTGGTTGGTTGATCCTCCCCCTGTGTCTTCTGCCGATCATCTTCCTGGCAGTTAGGCGCTAGCGCAGAAACAGCGCCGCGGCGACCCGCCGCTCCTCCTGTACCAATACGTTGAACGTGCGGCAGGCCGCACCGAGCTGCATCGCCTCGAGTCCGACGCCACGCGCGGCCAGCGCATCCCGCAACCCCACGGGGGCGAACTGTTGCGTCATGCCCGTGCCTACGATCACCACCTCCGGGGCGAGCGCGAGGAGCGTCGCCAGGTGCGCGGGGCCGAACTGCGCGAAGCTCGCAGGCCCCCAGTCGGTGAGCAGCTGATCGGCGGTGATGATGCAGCTGCCGTGCACGCTGCGCTCGCCGATGCGGATCTCCGTGTCTGAGTAGCCGCGGATCAGATGCGCGCCTGTGCCGGCTTCCAGGGTGAACTTCACGATGGCGTTACGATACCGCCCGTGCGCGCCCTCGTCATGATCATCACGGATCTTTACCACCCGGCCGAGGCGTCACTGCCCGAAGGCAGCGCGCCGCTCCCGGGGATCGAGTACGCGGGGCGCTGCGGGATCCGCACGGCACTGAAGGAGGGCTGGCGCGCGTGGCTCGCGCGCTCGCTCGGCCGCGAAGACCTGGTGAGTGTGGCGCCCGCGCGCATCGCCGCGGCGGTGCTCCCGGGCGAGGCGGCCGCCGGCGCGCCGCAGCTTTCGTGCTGGCTCGCGACGCCGGTGCATCTGAGCGCCGGTCTCACGCACGTGCACCTGGATCATCGTGGCCTCCTGCGCCTGCGCGAGTCGCAGCTCGCAGCGCTCGCCAGCGCCTTCGCGCGCACCTTTGCCGCCTCGGGGTTTTCCCTCGCGCCGCTGCCCTCGGGGGAGTTTCTGCTGCGCGCCCCGGGCATCGAGGCGGTGGCGACCACGGATCCTGAGCGCTGCGCGGGCCAGGAGATCGCAGCGGCGCTGCCGCGCGGGGTACAGGCGGCCGGCTTGCGCCGCACCGCCGCGGAGATCGAGATGTGGCTGCACGCGCAGGGGGCCGCCGGCAGCGAGCCGCTCGTGAACGCGCTGTGGCTGTGGGGAGGCGCCGGGGCGCAGACCCTGCCGCCGGCGCGCGCCCTGACTCCGGGGCGGCTCGCCTGCGGGGCCGACGCGTACCTGCACGGTCTGTGGCATCTTCAGGGCGGCGGTGTGTGCCGAGCACTGCCCGCGGATCTTGCAGCGCTACCCGAGGCGCAGGGCGCCCCCTACACCGTGCTGGCACTGCGGGCCGCTAAGGAGTTACAGGAGTCGATGCAGTCGAGCCTTACCGACGCGCTGCGCAGTCTCGATGAGCGCTTCATCGCCCCGGCGCTTGGGCGGCTCGGTGCGGGCGGCTTTACCAGCGTGACCCTCGTCGGCAATGACGTGGCGCTCACCGTGCGCCGCGGCAGTCGCTGGCGACGCTGGCGGCGCAACACGGGCCCCCTCGGGAGCTTCGCGTGAGCCTCACGGTGGTGCGCCGCACGCTGACCGCGGGGACCGCGCCCTGGGGCGCGCAGGTGCACCCGGTGCTCGGGCGGGTGTACGCCGCGCGCGGGGTGCGCTCGGCGGCTGACCTGGATCACTCCTTGGAGCGGCTGCTGCCGGTGGGCACGCTCGAGGGCATTGAGGCGGCCGTGGAGCTGCTGCTCGCGCACCGCAGCGGGCGCGTGCTCGTGATCGGGGACTTCGACGCCGATGGCGCCACGAGCAGCGCCCTCATGGTGCGGGCGCTCACGGGCTTCGGCTTCGCGGCCGTGGATTTCCTCGTACCGAACCGCTTCGAGTTTGGCTACGGGCTGACGCCAGAGATCGTCGCGCTGGCGGGCACCCGCGCCCCGAGCCTCATTGTGACCGTCGACAACGGCGTTTCGAGCAACAGCGGGGTCACGGCCGCGCGCGCGCTCGGCATCGACGTACTGATCACCGATCATCATCTGCCCGGTGCACAGCTGCCCGAGGCGAATGTCATCGTCAACCCGAATCTGCCCGACAGCCGTTTCGGCAGCCGCGCGCTCGCCGGGGTGGGCGTGGCGTTCTACGTCATGGCGGCCCTCAAACGCGGCATGGATGAGCGCGGGCTCACGCCCGCGGGGGCGCCAGGGGTGGCGCCGCTTCTGGATCTGGTCGCGCTCGGCACGGTCGCCGATGTCGTGCCGCTCGATGCGAACAACCGCGTGCTGGTCTCCCAGGGCCTCAAGCGCATCCGCGCCGGGTGCTGCGTGGCCGGCATCCGCGCGCTGCTGAACCTCGCGGAGCGTTCGCTGCCGCAGCTCACCGCGGCGGACCTGGCCTTCGGGGTGGCGCCGCGGCTGAACGCCGCCGGGCGCATCGCGGACATGACGATCGGTATCCGCTGCCTGCTCGCCGACGATGAGGCGAGTGCGCGGGCGCTCGCGGCGCAACTGGACGCGCTCAACGAAGAGCGTCGCAGCATCGAGGCGAAGATGCAGCAGGAGGCGCTCGCGGCCGTGCGCGTGTTGCGTGATCCGGCGCCCGGGGCGCTCACGCGCAGCGGCGTCGTGCTCTTTGAGGAGAGCTGGCATCAGGGCGTGGTCGGGCTCGTGGCGAGCCGCGTGAAGGATCGGCTGCGCCGGCCGGTGATTGCCTTCGCGCTCGCCGAGGGCGGCACGTTGCGCGGCTCGGCGCGCTCGATTCCCGGCATCCACATCCGTGACGTCCTCGATACGCTCGCCGCCCACCACCCCGAACTCATCAGCCGCTTCGGCGGGCACGCCATGGCCGCAGGGCTTACCCTCGAGCGCGCCCAGCTCGATCGTTTCGCGCCGGCCTTCGATGAAGAGGTCAAGCGCTGCATGGCGAGCCTGAGCGCCACGGACGCGGTGGAGACTGACGGGGAGCTGTCGGCGAATGAGATCGCGCTCGAGACCGCGCAGGCGCTGCGCGCCGGGGGTCCCTGGGGCCAGGCCTTCCCCGAGCCGAGCTTTGATGGTCTCTTCAGCATCCGCAGCGCCCGCGTCATCGGCGAGCGGCACTTGAAGATGTGGGTCGAGGTGCCCCGCAGCGGCCGCGCGTTCGATGCCATCGCCTTTAACTACGTGGAGCAGGGCGCCGCGTTCGTGCCACCGGCGGCCCTCGCGCACCTGGTCTACCGGCTCGAGGTGAACGAGTACCAGGGCGAGCGGCGCTTGCAGCTGCTCGTCGATCACGTGCTGCCGGCGGCTACCTAAAGCGCAAGCCGCGGTGATAGCATCCTGCGCCGCGCGGGCAATCCTGCGCGGCGCGCACCATCGCTGCCCGAGGGACATCCATGGAAGTCAACCAGCTCAAGCGTCAGCTCAAAGACCTCGCCGAGCGCATCGGCGCGCTACGGGGGTTTCTTTGAGTACGACCGCAAGCAGGAGCGGCTCGAGGAGGTAGCGCTCGAGCTGGAGGATCCGGGCGTGTGGTCAAATCCTGCCCGCGCGCAGGAACTTGGGCGCGAGCGCGCGCGCCTCGCGAGCGATGTCACCGAGATGGATCGCACCACCAAGGGCATCAGCGACGCCGCCGAGCTGCTGCAACTGGCCGAGGCGGAGAACGATGAAGCCGCGGCGCGCGATCTTGAGCGCGACGCGCAGCGGCTCGAGGCCGATGTGCGCCACCTGGAGCTCAAGCGCATGTTCCGCGGCGAGATGGACGCGCACAACGCCTTTCTGGACATTCAGGCCGGCGCCGGGGGCACCGAAGCGCAGGATTGGGCGCAGATGCTGTTGCGCATGTATCTGCGCTGGGGCGCTTCGCGCGGCTTCACCGTTGAGGTGATCGATGCAAATCCGGGCGAAGTCGCCGGCATGAAGAGCGCCACCGTCGAGGTCAAGGGCGAGTATGCCTACGGCTGGCTGCGTACCGAGACCGGGGTTCACCGCCTGGTGCGCAAGTCCCCCTTTGACTCGGGCAATCGCCGCCACACTTCATTCGCTTCGGTGTTCGTGTCCCCCGAGGTCGACGACGACATCCAGATCGAGATCAATCCGGCGGACCTGAAGGTCGACGTCTACCGCTCCTCGGGGGCCGGCGGCCAGCACGTCAACAAGACCGAGTCGGCGGTGCGCATCACGCACCTGCCCAGCGGCATCGTGGTGGCCTGCCAGAACGAGCGCAGCCAGCACAAGAATCGTTCCACGGCGATGAAGATGCTGAAGGCAAAGCTCTACGAGCTTGAGGTCAACAAGCGCAACGCCGCAGCGAAAGTCCTCGAAGATTCCAAGTCCGACGTAAGCTGGGGCAACCAGATCCGGTCCTACGTGCTCGACCAGTCGCGCATCAAGGACCTGCGCACCGGCGTGGAAGTGGGTAACACGGCGGCGGTGCTCGATGGGGCGCTCGATCAGTTCATGGAGGCCTCGCTCAAGGCGGGCGTATAGCGATGACAGATGCGAAGCAGGGCGGTGGCGGTGAGCCACCCGATGAGGAGAACAAACTGATCGCCGAGCGGCGTAGAAAGCTCGACGAACTGCGCTCCGCGGGCAACCCGTATCCGAATGACTTCCGTCGCGATGCGCTCGCCGCGCAGCTGCACGACTCCTTCGGGCAGCGCCCGGATGAGTGGTTCAGCGCCAACCCGACGCGCGTCAAGGTGGGCGGGCGGCTCATGTTCAAGCGCGTCATGGGCAAGGCGAGCTTCGCCAAGCTCGCCGACCGCACCGGCCAGATCCAGCTGTACCTGCAGACCGAGGCGCTGGGGGCGGCGTACGAGACGTTCAAGAGCTGGGATGTGGGCGACATCATCGGCGCGAGCGGGGTGCTGTTTCGCACCAAGGCGGGGGAACTGTCGGTACGCGCCGATGCGGTGCGGCTGCTCGTGAAGTCGCTGCGCCCGCTGCCGGATAAGTGGCACGGCCTTGCGGACACCGAAACGCGCTACCGCCAGCGCTACGTCGATCTGATCGTAAGCGAGCACAGCCGCAACGTCTTTCGCACCCGTACGCGCCTCATCCGCTACCTGCGCGATTTCCTCGATGCGCTCGATTTCCTGGAAGTCGAGACCCCGATGATGCAGCCGATCCCGGGCGGGGCGGCGGCGCGTCCGTTTCGCACGCATCACAACGCGCTCGACCTGGACATGTACCTGCGCATCGCCCCGGAGCTGTACCTGAAGCGCCTCATCGCCGGGGGACTGGAGCGCGTCTACGAGATCAACCGTAATTTCCGCAACGAGGGCCTCTCGACCCAACACAACCCCGAATTCACGATGCTCGAGCTGTATCTGGCGTACGCCGACTATCGTGACCTCATGGACTGGATCGAGAAGGCCATCCGCGGCCTCGCCGATACCCTGCACGGTACGCAGCAGATCACCTACCAGGGGCGCACGCACGATCTGGCAAAGCCCTTTCGCCGCGTGACGGTCGAGCAGGCGATCCTCGAGCACAACCCCGGGTTCGATCCGCTCTCGCTGCGCGACGTCACCTACCTGCGCAAGCGCTGTGAGCAGCTCGACATCACCTTCGATCCCCAGGACGGGGCGGGGAAGCTGCAGATCGAGCTGTTCGAAAAAACCGCCGAGAGCTCGCTCCTTGAGGCGACCTTCGTGTACGCCTATCCGGCGGAAGTTTCCCCACTCTCGCGTCCCAATGATGCCGACGCCTTCGTCACGGATCGCTTCGAGTTCTTCGTCGCCGGGCGCGAAATTGCCAACGGTTTCTCCGAGCTGAACGATCCGGAGGAGCAGGCGGCGCGCTTTCGCGCGCAGGTCGCCCGCAAGGACAAGGGGGACGAGGAGGCGATGTTTTACGACGCCGACTACGTGCGGGCGCTCGAGTACGGCATGCCGCCCACGGCCGGCCTGGGCGTCGGTATCGATCGACTGGTCATGTTCTTCACCGACTCACCCTCCATCCGCGACGTCATTCTCTTTCCACAGATGCGCCCGGAGAGTGAATGACGGCGGGCGCTGAAGTGAGCTCGGGGCGGCGCGGCCGGCAAAAGGGCGTTCGCCCCGGGCTGCGCGGAGCCGACCGGTTCGTTTACTCCGGTAAGGCGTAGGGCAGATCCAGCTGCGTGGCGTTAATGACGCCCGCGCTGGCCTCTGCTGCCGGCTCGAGCGCTGCGGTCCCGGCATCAGCTGCGCGCATCGTGCTCACGGCGAGGAACTCACAGCGTCCGTCGGCATGTTGCTCAGCCTCGACGACCTTGATCGAGCGCCCGTCGCTGAGCGCTGCGGTATCGCCCGGCCGCAGCGCCCGCGGCTCTTGGGTGATGAAGCGCTGCATGCGCCGCTTCACGCGGCCGCGGTAATGGGCGCGGGCGATGACCTCCTGCCCGGTGTAGCAGCCCTTGTCAAAGGCGATGGCGCCCAGGAGGTCCAGATTGAGCATCTGCGCCACGAACTCCTCCGAGGTCGCAGCGTAAACCTGAGGTTCTCCGGCGCCGATGGCGCCGAGCCGCCATTCCTGCAGAGTGAGTGAGGGCAGTGCCTCGAGCAGGGATGGCGCACCGGCCGGCCGTAGCAGCAGAAGCCGCGCCGCGGACTCCCCGATTCGGACGATGCTCGAGTCACTCACGCGCAACACCCCGCCTGCTGTTGCGGGCCGCAGGTGCGCGAGCGCATCGGCGGCGCCCTCGAGCGCAGCCGCAGCGAGCACTCCTTCGATGGCCCATTGCGTGGACTCATCGCTGAGCCTGACCTTGGCGCGCAGAATGAATTTCGTCAGGCGGCTCATCACGGGGGCCGCGAGCTCGCGCGGCACAATGGCGAGCAGATCCTCCGCAGCCAGCGCAACACAACGCAACAGCGCGATCGTGCGGCCCTGCGGGTTGTGATAACCGGCGAGCAGCGAACGATCCGGCGCCGCGCGCGCAAGATCGTTGGACAACTGTCCTTGCAGAAACGTAATCACGTCGGCGCCGCGCACGCGCAGCACACCCAGAGATTCCAGCAAGACACGACGGCTTGGCACGCGCATGAAGTTGATCGTTGTTTTTCCTTAACTTTGCATGGCCCGGTATGCGGAATTCTGGCAGACTCAATGGGTATGTCGACGCCTGATCACAAGAGCCCCGCATCACCTCCCGCCGATCCTACCGCCGCCGTCGTAGGCCTCGCCCCGGCTGTGCCGAGCAGCGCACGGCCGCGCGAACAGGGAGGATCTGCGGGACCTGAGCCTACGCGCTTCGGCGACTGGGAAAAGAACGGGCGCTGCATCGATTTTTAGAAGTTTATGCCGAGCCGACCGCTATCGCCGCACCTGTCGGTGTACCAGTTCAAGTACACCCTGACGACCTCCATTCTCAATCGCTTCACCGGCGTTGGCCTGTCGCTGGGACTTCTCGTGCTGGTGTATTGGCTCATGGCGGTGGCCGGCGGGGCAGCGGCCCAGCAGCGCGCGCAGCGCCTGCTCGGCCTGCCACTCTTTAAAGTGATCCTGGCCGCGTTCGTCTTTGCCTTCTGCTATCACCTGCTCGCCGGGATTCGCCATCTGGTATGGGACACCGGTCGCGGCCTGGAGCGCGCGCAGTCACAAAAGAGCGCGTGGCTGATCGTGATCGTGAGCCTGCTGCTCACGCTCGCGCTCATCTATGGCCTGTGGCACGGACGCGGCGCATGAGCCTCACGACGCCGCTGCGCCAGGTTCTCGGTGCCGGGCCGGCGCGCTCGGGCGTGCATCACTGGTGGCTGCAACGCCTGACCTCGCTGGCGCTCGTGCCGCTGTCGATCTGGTTCGTGGTATCACTCCTGATGCTGCCCTCGCTGGATCACTTCACGGTGCTGAGCTGGCTGCGCCAGAGCTCCAGCGCGCTGCTGCTCGCGGTGTTCGTGCTCAGCGGCACCTGGCACTCGCAACTTGGCGTGCGGGTGATCATCGAGGATTACGTGCACGGTGCGGGCGCGAAGACCTTGCTCTTGGTACTGGTGGGCTTTGCGCACGTCCTCATCGGTGCCGCCGGGGTGTTCGCGATACTGAAGATCGCCTTCGGCGGCGCCGCGTGAGCGCCTACGAGTTCATCGATCACAGCTACGACGTCATCGTCGTTGGCGCCGGCGGCGCCGGGCTGCGCGCGACGCTCGGGCTCGCCCAGAGCGGCTTATCCACCGCCTGCATCAGCAAGCTCTTCCCCACCCGCAGTCACACGGTGGCCGCGCAGGGGGGCATCAGCGCCGCGCTCGGCAACATGGGTGAGGATGACTGGCGCTGGCACATGTACGACACCGTCAAGGGCTCGGACTGGCTCGGCGATCAGGACGCCATCGAACTGATGTGCAAGGAGGCACCGGCGGCGGTCATCGAACTGGAGCACTACGGGGTGCCCTTTTCACGCACCGACAGCGGGCACATCTACCAGCGGCCCTTTGGCGGCATGACGACGCACTACGGTAAGGGCATCGCCCAGCGCACGTGCGCGGCGGCCGATCGCACCGGACATGCGATGCTGCACACGCTCTACCAGCAGTCGGTGCGCCACGCCGCTACCTTCTTCGTCGAGTACTTCGCGATCGATCTGATCATGCAGGAGGGCGAGTGTCGCGGCGTCATCGCCTTGGATCTTGCGCAAGGCACCCTGCACCGCTTTCGCGCCCACATGACGATTCTGGCCACCGGCGGCTACGGGCGCGCCTACTTCTCCAGCACCTCAGCGCACTCGTGCACCGGTGATGGCAACGCGATGGTGCTGCGCGCCGGGCTGCCGCTACAGGATATGGAGTTCGTACAGTTTCATCCGACCGGTATCTACGGCGCCGGCTGCCTGATCACCGAAGGAGCGCGCGGTGAGGGCGGCTACCTTACCAATTGCCAGGGTGAGCGCTTCATGGAGCGCTATGCGCCCAACGCCAAGGACCTCGCCTCGCGCGATGTCGTCAGCCGGGCGATGACGGTCGAGGTGCGCGAGGGACGCGGCGTCGGGGCCGAACACGATCACATCGATCTGCACCTTGAGCACCTCGGTGCCGAGGTCATTCACGAGCGCCTGCCCGGCATTGCAGAGACCGCGCGTATCTTCGCCGGTGTGGATGTCACCAAGGTGCCGATCCCGGTGCAACCGACGGTGCACTACAACATGGGCGGCATCCCGTGCAATCGCCACGGCGAGGTCGTGCGTCCGCTGCACGGCGACCCGGACGGCATCGTCCCCGGGCTCATGGCGATCGGCGAGGGCGCGTGCGTCTCGGTGCACGGCGCCAATCGCCTGGGCAGCAATTCGCTTCTCGACCTGGTCGTCTTCGGGCGCGAGGCGGCCCGTCGCTGCGCCGAGATCATCAAGCCGGGCAATCCGCAGAAGCCCTGGGCCAAGGACGCGGGCGATTTTTCGGTGGCGCGGCTGGATCGCTTGCGACGCGCCAACGGCAGCCGGGGCACCGCGGCGATCCGTGTGGAAATGCAAAAGACGATGCAACTGGATGCGGCGGTGTTTCGCACCGGCACGACCCTCGGCGAGGGGATCGAGAAGATCGCTGCCACCTTTGAGTCCTTCGCCGATGTGCGCATCAGCGACCGCTCGCTCATCTGGAACTCGGACCTCATGGAAACGCTCGAGCTTGAGAACCTGCTGCTGCAGGCGACCGCGACCATCCATTCGGCGGCCAACCGCACCGAGAGCCGCGGGGCGCATGCGCGCGAGGATTTTCCCCAGCGCGACGACCAGAACTGGCTCAAACACACGCTCGCATGGGTGGAGGGTCCGAAGCGCGTGCGCTTTGACTACCGCCCCGTGCACTTAAATACCCTGACGCATGAGGTGGAGTCCTTTCCGCCCAAGGCGCGTACCTACTAAGGACTGCGATGGCCGAATTTCGCCTGCCCGCGCACTCGCGCCCCGTCAAAGGCATCACCTATCCGCCACCGGTGGGGGCGCGCGAGCTGCGCACGGTGCGCATCTACCGCTTCAATCCGGATGCCCAGGAGAACCCGCGCATCGACAGCTTCTCGCTCGACACCCAAAGCTGCGGGCCGATGGTGCTCGATGCGCTGATCCAGCTCAAGGCCGCGGTCGACTCCTCGCTCACGTTTCGCCGCTCCTGCCGCGAGGGCATCTGCGGCTCGTGCGCCATGAACATCAATGGGGTAAACCGCCTCGCCTGCACCACCGCGATGCATGATCTGAGCGGTGACCTGCGCATCTACCCGCTGCCGCACCTGCCGGTGATCAAGGATCTGGTGCCGGACCTTACGACTTTCTATGCCCAGTACGCCGCCGTGAAACCGTGGCTGCAGACGCGCACCCCGCCACCGCCCGACCGCGAACGGCTGCAGAGCAAAGAGGAGCAGGAGAAGATCGACCGTCCGGCCGCCTGCATCCTGTGCGCCTGCTGCTCGACCGCCTGCCCGAGCTACTGGTGGAACAGCGAGCGCTTCTTCGGTCCGGCGGCACTGCTGGCCGCGTACCGCTGGATCATCGACAGCCGCGACGAGGCCACCGGTGAGCGCCTGGATGACCTCGACGATCCTTTCCGTCTCTACCGCTGCCACACGATCATGAACTGCACGGACGCATGCCCGAAGGACCTGAACCCGGCGCGTGCGATTGCCGAAATCAAAAAAATGATGCTGGAGCGGGAAACCTAAGATGAGTGTGACAGGCGTCACCTTGTCCGCCGAGGCTGCGCTGCGGCGTGCGCTGTGGCGCAGCCGGCGCGGCATGAAGGAGCTCGATCTGCTGCTCGAGCGCTTCGCGCGCGGGCCGCTGCTGAGGGCCAGCCCGGCCGAGCAGGCCCGGTTCGAGGAGCTGCTGGGCCTGCCCGATCCGCAGCTTTCCGGGTACTTACTGGGCGGGATCGACCCGCCCGGACCCGCTCTGGCCCATCTGGTGAGGCGTATTCGCGCTTATGTCGCTTGAGGGGGGCTTCGGCGCTATTCTCGGGGGTGAGAACCCCCGGGACCAGTGATGCTGAACTTTTACGAGAGCTTACAGTCTATCCAGCTCGCAGCTCGGCGGCCTTGGCAGCGCGGCTAAGGCGCGCATGAGCGCCGATGCCAGTGATCTGAGTCTGGTCCGCCGCGTGCAGCGCGGGGACAAGGGGGCGTTTGATGCGCTGGTTCTCAAGTACCAGCACAAACTCGTCAAGCTGGTTATGCGCTACGTGCGCAACCCAGCCGAGGCTGAGGACATTGCCCAGGAAGCTTTCATCAAGGCGTACCGGGCACTGCCCCAGTTCCGGGGCGACAGCGCGTTCTATACGTGGCTGTACCGGATCGCTATCAACACCGCCAAGAATGCCGTCGTGTCGCGTGATCGCAGCCCGATTGAATATGATCTCGACCGCCACAGCGATGAGTCTTACGACATGCAAGGCCGTATGAAGGATGCCGAAACGCCCGAGGGGCTTGTATTGACGGATGAGATCCGCTCAACCGTCAACGCTGCGATTGACGCACTGCCCGAAGATCTGCGCACCGCGATCGTGCTGCGCGAGCTCGAGGGCCTCTCCTACGAAGAGATTGCGGCAGCGATGGATTGCCCCGTAGGCACCGTGCGCTCGCGCATCTTCCGCGCCCGCGAGGCGATCGACCGGCGCCTGCGGGAGGTCTTCGAAGGTGGGCTTGGTCGAGCAGAGGACTTCGGATGAACGAGGAACTCGACAGTCAGTTGTCGGCGATGTTCGATGATGAGCTGCCGCCGGCGGAGTGTGAATTACTGGCGCGCCGCTTATCACGCGACGAGTTGCTGAAGGCGCGCTGGGGCCGCTACGCGGTGATGGGCGCCGTCATCCGCGCCGAGCGCGGCGTACGCCTGAATGCGCCGCTCGCCGGGCGGGTCAATGCCGCCATCAGCGCCGAGCCGACGCTCGGTGCCGCCTCGGTGCCGCAGGCACGGCCGCCCGCGACGCTGCGCTGGTGGCAGCCCTTCGCCGGCGGCGCGCTCGCTGCGGGCGTCGCCGCCGCCTCGGTGCTGTGGCTGCGCGCGCAGGTGCCGCTCACGACTACGCCCCTGAGCGCCCAGGGGGCAAATCCCGCCGTCGCGACCCCGGCACTCGCGCTCGCGAACGTGGCGGCGGTGGGCGATAACAGCTACGTCACCCCGCGCGCACCGCCGGTGCGGCCGATGCTGGTGCCAAGCGCGCAGCTGGCGAACTACGTCGTGGCGCACAGCATGTTTTCCTCCCCCGTCGCACGACGCAATCTGCTCTCAGCCTTCATCACCAGCGAGCAGGCCGCCGGGGGCGTGGAGGAAGTCGCGCACGATGTCCCGAGCACTGCCCCGAGCAATGCGCGGTAGCGAGGCTCTTGTGGCGCTGGCGCTCGGCTGTCTTGCGGCCGGAAGCGCGCTCGCCGATGAGCCAGCGCAGTGGCTGGCGCGCATGAATCAGGCGCTCACCACCCGCAATTACGACGGCACTTTCTCGCACTGGCACGGCGGCCAGGTGGAGATGCTGCGCATCATTCACCGCGTGCAGGACGGGCAAGTGTCCGAGCGCCTCGCCTCGCTCGATGGTTCGGGGCGCGAATTCATCCGTACCGGGGCGAGTCTCGCCTGCTATCTGCCCGACAAGCGCACCGTGGTGGTCGAGCAGTGGCCGCAACAGGAGCCGCTGGTCGGCTTTCCGGCGGTCAACGCGCAGACGGCGAACTTTTACGACATCAAGGAAGTCGCGCGCACGCGCTTGAACCGCCGTGACACGCACGTCATCTCGGTGACGCCCAAGGATGAGTACCGCTACGGTTATCGGCTGTGGATCGATGACTCCACGGCGATGCCGCTGAAAACCCAGCTGTGCGATGCGCACGGGCAGGTGATCGAACAGATCGTGTTCGCAAGTCTCACCGTCTCTTCGCGCATTCCGGATGCTGCCTTTAAGCCGGAATTCTCGACCGAGGGCTTCCAGTGGATGCGCGATACGCAGGCGCCGCTTATCGCTCCGGCGGCCGACCCGGCCGCCTGGAATGCCATGCGCCTGCCGCCTGGTTTTCACATGACGGTGCGCTCGGCGCAAACCCTGCCCGGCTCCCCCCAGAGGGTCGATCACCTGGTGTTCACCGACGGCGTCGCCTCGGTCTCGGTGTTCGTCGAGATGCAGCAGAGCGGCCCCGCGAGCCCCGCGGGCGCCGCCGCACAGGTCCCGGTCGCCGAGGTCGCGACCGTCGGCTCCAGTTCCGCCTTCTCCACGGTAATCGACGGCCACAAGATCACCGCCGTGGGGGAGGTGCCCCCCGTGACGGTGCAGTTCATCGCCACCCAGGTGAAGGCCCAGGGCGCGGTCGATTCGCGGGGCCGCTAGGGCGTGAGCGCTGCGCGCCTGAGCCTCGTGCAGCGGCACGACTGTGAGCTGTGCGAGCAGATGCTCGCTGAGCTTGAGCGCTTCGGTCGCCTGCACCCCCTGCCGCCGATCGAGCTCCTCGACGTGGACTCGGACCCGCAACTGCAGCGTCGCCACGGCCTGCAGGTGCCGGTGCTGCTCTTGGAGGGTACCGTGGTGTGCCGCCAGCGCCTGGACGCTGAGGAGCTCAAACGCCTGCTGCGGGCGCACCCGCCGCACGCTTGAGCGCCTCGGGCGCCACGCGCTGCGTACGGGCGCGATTTTTCCCTATAATCCGCCCGCCCGCTTGACCCCTGGCGCGGCATACGCGACAGGACCCCCAAGGCTTCATGCGGCAGCTACGCAACTTTTCCATCATCGCGCACGTGGATCACGGCAAATCGACCCTTGCCGACCGGCTCATTCAGCTGTGCGGCGGGCTCGCCGAGCGCGAGATGCAGGCCCAGGTGCTTGACTCCATGGCGCTCGAGCGCGAGCGCGGCATCACGATCAAGGCCCAGAGCGTGACGCTGTACTACAACGCGCACGACGGGCAGCGCTACCAGCTGAACATGATCGACACCCCCGGCCACGTCGACTTCTCCTACGAGGTATCGCGCTCGCTCGCCGCCTGCGACGGGGCGCTCCTGGTGGTGGACGCCTCGCAGGGCGTGGAGGCGCAGAGCGTCGCCAACTGCTACACCGCGATCGAACAGGGCCTGGAAGTGCTTCCGGTCATTAACAAGATCGACCTGCCCTCGGCGGATCCGGAGCGCGTCATCCATGAGATCGAGGAGATCATCGGCATCGAGGCGACCGATGCGGCGCAGGTGAGCGCCAAGACCGGGGAGGGGGTGCCGGCGCTACTGGAACTGCTCATCCGGCGCATCCCCGCGCCGCGCGGGGATGCGCAAGCCCCGCTGCAGGCGCTCATCATCGATTCTTGGTTCGACAACTACGTGGGGGTCGTCTCGTTGGTGCGCGTCATGAACGGCAGTCTCAAGACCGGCGACAAGATCCGGGTCGTCTCGACCGGCCGCGCTCACGTGGTCGATCGGCTGGGCCGCTTTACGCCCAAGCCGATCGTGGAGACCGAGCTCGCCACGGGCGATGTGGGCTTCGTGGTCGCGGGCATCAAGGAAATCGACGGGGCGCCGGTGGGTGACACCATCACCCTCGAGAACCGCCCGGCGTCCGCGCCGCTGCCGGGATTCAAACAGATCAAGCCGCGCGTGTTCGCGGGGCTCTTTCCGGTGAATACCGACGATTACGAGAAGTTCCGCGATGCGCTCGCGAAACTGCGCCTCAATGACTCGGCGCTGCACTACGAGCCGGAGGTTTCCGCGGCCCTCGGCTTCGGCTTTCGCTGCGGCTTTTTGGGCCTGTTGCACATGGACATCGTGCAGGAGCGCCTCGAGCGCGAGTACGAGCTCACCCTGGTAACGAGCGCACCCACGGTGGTGTACGAGGTGCTGCGCAAGGACGGCAAGATCGAGTACGTCGACAATCCGGCCAAACTGCCCCCCGTCAATGACATCGAGGAGATCCGCGAGCCGATCATCATCGCCAACATCCTCGTGCCGCCCGAGCACGTCGGCGCGGTGCTGAAGCTGTGCAACGACAAGCGCGGCACGCAGAAGAAGATGTTGTATCTGGGTAACCAGGTGTCCTTGCAGTACGAGCTGCCGCTGGCGGAAGTGGTGCTCGATTTCTTTGACCGCCTGAAGTCCTCCAGCCGCGGCTACGCCTCCTTTGACTACGAATTCAGCCATTTTTCCCCAGCGCCCCTGGTCAAACTCGATATCCTCATCAACGGGGACCCGGTGGATGCCCTGTCGATCATTGTGCACCGCGAGAGCGCCTACCAGCACGGCCGCGAACTGGTCGACAAAATGCAGGAACTCATCCCGCGGCAGATGTTCGAGGTTGCAGTGCAGGCGGCCATCGGTACCGCCGTCATCGCGCGCGCCTCGGTCAAGGCGTTGCGCAAGAACGTGCTCGCCAAGTGCTACGGCGGGGACGTGAGTCGCAAGCGCAAGCTGCTGGAGAAGCAGAAGGAAGGTAAGAAGCGCATGAAACAGTTAGGTCACGTAGAGATTCCGCAGGAGGCCTTCCTTGCGGTGCTGCAGGTCGGTCGTAAACACTAGAGAGACTCATGCTACAGAGCCTGATGCCGCTGATCGTACTTCTGTCCTGGCTGGCCTTGCCGGTGACCCTCATCTGTATTGTGGATGACTGGTTCCTGCGGCCGCGCCGTACCCTCGCCGCCGCCCCGGGCGCGCAGGTGGTGCGCGACAAGCCGTTCATGACGCTGCTGTATACCGCGTTGCCGGTGCTCATCATCGCCGCGGTGGTGCGTCTCTTGGTCTCCGAGACGCTCGATTTCAGCGCCGTGCTGCTCGCCATCACGGTGATCACGGGCCTGGTGTGGGGGCTGGATGCGTGGCTCCTCAAGCCGCGTCGCATGGCGGTCGCGCGCGCCGCGGGGCGCGATGCGGCGCTCGTGAGCGAACCGGGCACCGTCGATTACGCCCGCAGCTTCTTTCCGGTGGCCCTCGTGGTACTGCTGCTGCGCTCGTTCATCTTCGAGCCCTTTCGCATCCCCTCCGATTCGATGATGCCGACCCTGCTCGACGGGGACTTCATCATCGTCAACAAGTACGCCTACGGGCTGCGCCTGCCGGTCATGAACCGCAAGGTCGTCGACATCGGTGAGCCCAAGCGCGGGGATGTCGTGGTCTTTCGCTTCCCGCCCAACCCGTCGGTTAACTTCATCAAGCGCCTGGTCGGTCTTCCCGGGGATCACGTCGAGGTGCGCGACAATCACATTTATATCAACGGCCAGCCGGTACCCGCGGTGCTCGCCGCGCAGCGCTTCAGCGATGGCTGCTACCAGAATTTCGAACTCGCGCACGAGCACTTGGGCGCGCACGAACACGAGGCGATGTTTTGTCCCGTAGCGATCGACCGCCAGCCGGTGCTGCCGGGCTGCAATCGCCGCGGCGTGCGCGGCTACGTCTGCGGGGATGAGGACGCCCCCGGCAGCGGCCGCATCCCCTCTTTTGACGGGGTCGTGCCGCCCGGGCACTACCTCATGATGGGGGACAATCGCGATAACAGTGACGACGGTCGCAGTTGGGGCTGGGTTCCTGAGGAGAATCTCGTCGGCAGGGCCACCCGGATCTGGTTCAATTGGGACTGGGGACGCTCGGGGGGTCCTATGTGGAACCGTATCGGGGCGCCGATCCCCTGAAGCGCCACCGGTGAGGGTCCGCTGCTGTTCGAAAACTGTACACGGGAGTCATGGCGATGAGGCGAAACAGGCAATTAGGTGTCACGGCGCTGGGCTGGCTTATCCTGCTCACGCCCTTCGCGATCGTGCTCTACGCCGGCATGCGCCTCGCGCCGGTGTACCTGAACTACATGAAGGTAGTGCGCGCGCTCGATGGCACCGCGACCGAGCTCAAGGGCGGCGGCGCCAGCGCCGCCTCGATCAAGGCGGCGATCGACAAGCACTTCGAGATCGACATGGTCAACTACCCGGACTCGAAAGACTTTAAGATCACGCGCGACGAGGGCGCCTGGTTGGTCGAGGCGCAGTACGACGATGAGGCGCCCCTGCTTGACAACGTTTCCCTGCATGTGGCCTTCGACAAGAAGGTTAAAATCGGCGGTGGCGGCGTCGGCGACTAGCACCTCGCCCGCCCGCGCGCCCGTGGCGCGCCCATGAACGAGGCGGAGTGGCCGGCCCGCTGGGTGCGTGAGCGCCTCCATTACCAGCCCCACGATCTCAGCCTGTTTCGCGCCGCGCTCACGCATCGCAGCGCCTGCGGTTCCAACAACGAGCGGCTCGAGTTCCTGGGCGATGCCGTGCTCAATCTTCTGGTGGCGCATGCGCTCTACCGCGCGTTCCCGCAGGCGAACGAGGGGGACTTAAGTCGCCTGCGCGCGCGCCTAGTCAGCCGCGAACCGCTGGCCGAGATCGCCATGGGACTGGGTCTGGGGGAGGCGCTGCAACTGGGTTCCGGGGAGCTCAAGAGCGGGGGCTTTCGGCGCCAGTCGATCCTGGCGGATGCGCTCGAGGCGCTCCTCGGGGCGATCTTCCTCGATGCGGGGCTCGCCGCCCTCGAGCCGCTCATCGAGCGCCTCTTCGGCCCGCGTCTTGCGGCGCTGCCCGAACCGGAGGCGCTGAAGGATTCCAAGACGCGCTTGCAGGAGTATCTGCAGTCGCGCAGTCTGGCGCTGCCGCGCTATGCGGTGGTGAGCGTAGCGGGCGAAGACCATGCACAGAGTTTCACGGTGAGCTGCGCCGTGCCAGCCCTCAAGCTCTTGAGCCGCGGCAGTGGCTCGAGCCGGCGGCGCGCCGAGCAGGAGGCCGCCGCGCGCATGCTCGAGAAAATCGGCGCCGGCAGCGCCGCGGCGCGCACCCCGTGACGAGCCTCGCCCCGGTAGCGCATCGGTGCGGCTTCGCCGCACTCGTCGGCCGCCCGAACGTCGGTAAGTCGACGCTGCTGAATGCGCTCGTGGGCGCGCGGCTCAGTATCGTCACCCCGCGCCCACAGACGACCCGGCACCGCATTCTCGGCATCTACACCACCGCGGACGTACAGATCGCCTTCCTCGATACCCCGGGCCTGCACCACGCGGCGAGCCGCGCGCTCAACAAGGCCATGAACCGCACGGCGACCGCAGCCCTCGAGGAGGCGGACGTCGTGGTGCTGGTGCTCGAGGCGGGCCAGTGGACGAGCGAGGATGCACTCGTGCTCGAGCGCCTGGTCAGATCCGGGCGCGCCGCCATCGCCGCCGTCAACAAGATCGACCGCGTACGCCCGCGTGAGCGGCTGCTGCCGTACATGGCGGAACTTGCGGCGCGGCATCCGTTTCTCGCCATCGTGCCGGTATCGGCGCTGAAGTCGGAAAACGTCGAGGACCTGCGCCGCACGATCGCCGCGCACCTGCCGCCCTCACCGGCGCTGTTCCCGGACGGGGAGCTCACCGACCGGGACGTCAAATTTCGCATCGCCGAGATGATCCGCGAGAAGCTCACCCTGGAGCTCAACCAGGAGGTGCCTTATGGCATCGCCGTCGAAGTGGAGCGCCTGGCCGAGCAAGACGGCCAGCTCACCGTCGACGCCGCCATCTGGGTGGACCGCGAAGGTCAGAAGCCGATCGTGATCGGCGCCAAGGGCGAGCGCCTGAAGCGCGTCGGGCGCTCCGCGCGGCTGCAGCTCAATACGATCCTCAAGCAGCGCCTGCACCTGAACCTGTGGGTGAAAGTGCGCGAGAATTGGGCGGACAACGCCCGGGCACTGAAGGAACTCGGACTCGAATGACCCGCAGTACGCGCCGCATCGACCTCACGCCCGGCTACGTGCTGCACCACCGTCCCTGGCGCGATACGAGTCGCATTCTGGAAGTGCTGACGCGCGAACACGGGCGGCTCACGCTTTTTGCCCGCGGCGTGCGCGGTCCGCACGCAAAGCTCGCCGCCGTGCTGCAGCCCTTCCAGCCGCTGCTCATTTCCTTTAGCGGGCGCGGCGAGGCCGCGCAGTTAACCGGCGCCGAGCGCGCCGAGCCCGCCGCGGCGCTCCCCGCGGACTGTCTGCTCGCGGCGTTCTATCTGAATGAGCTGCTCCTGAAGCTCACCACGCGCCACGATCCGCTGCCGGCGCTGTTCGATCACTACCACGAAACGCTCGCCCGGCTGCGCGCCGGCGCTGCCCTTGAGCCGGTGCTGCGCGTCTTTGAGAAGCGGCTGCTCGAACTTCTCGGCTACGGACTGGATCTGGCGACCGAAGCGCTCTCGGGGCAGCCCATCCGCGCGCAGGAGTTCTATCACTTTCGTCCGAGCGCGGGGCTGGTGGGCGCCGGCAGCGCCCGCGCCGGAGCGCTGCGGGGCGATTCGCTCCTGGCGCTTGCCGCCGAAGAGCCCACCGGCGAGCGGGCGCTGGAGGATGCGCGCCACCTGCTCAAGGCGGCGCTGGCCGCCTGTCTTGAGGGGCGCCCGCTTGCGACGCGCGAGGTGGCCAAGGCCATGCTGCGCAAGAGCGGCCCGTGAGCCCGCGCTCGCTCGCGCTCGGGGTGAACATCGATCACATCGCCACCTTGCGGCAGGCGCGCCGCGGGCGGCTGCCCGATCCGGTGCAGGCGGCGCTCCTCGCCGAGAGCTGCGGTGCCGACAGCATCACGCTGCACCTGCGGGAGGATCGTCGTCATATCCAGGATGCGGACGTGCGCACGCTGCGCGGCCTGCTCAAGACGCACATGAATCTGGAGATGGCGGTGACCGAGGAGCTGCTGCGTATCGCCGCCGAGGTGCGCCCGGCGGACTGCTGTCTCGTGCCCGAGCGGCGCGCCGAGCTCACCACCGAGGGTGGCTTGGATGTGGCGGGCGATGCTACGCGCCTGCGCGATGCGGTTGCGCAACTGAAGGGGGCCGGCATCCGCGTATCACTGTTCATCGATCCGCAAGAGCGTCAGATCGAGTCCGCGGTCGCCGTCGGCGCGCCGGTCATCGAGTTGCATACGGGGGCCTATGCCGAGGCGCAAGGCGCCGCGCAGGCCGCGCAGCTCGCGCGCCTGGCGGCGGCCGCGCAGCGCGCCCGGCGTTTCGGGCTCACCGTGCACGCCGGCCACGGCCTCGACTACCACAACGTGCAGCCGGTGGCCGCGCTCGCCGAGATCGTCGAGCTCAACATCGGGCACGCGATTATCGCGCAGGCGCTGCTCGTGGGCCTGCCGAGCGCGGTGCGCGAGATGAAGAGGCTCATGCAGGCGGCGCGCGCATGATCTATGGCATCGGCGTGGACGTGCTCGAGATCGAGCGCATCGCCCGCACCCTCGAGCGCTTCGGCTCGCGCTTCACCGAGCACCTGCTGCTGCCCGCAGAGATGGCCCAGCTGGCACTCACCCAGCGGCGCGAACGCTTCCTCGCCATGCGTTTTGCCGCCAAGGAGGCCATCGTCAAGGCTATGGGTACCGGCTTTGCGCACGGGGTGTGGATCCGCGATGTCGGCGTTGTGCAGAACACCTGGGGCAAGCCCGAGGTGGTGTTCTCGGCGCGCGGGGATGCCGTGCGCCGCAATCTCGGCATCGGCGAGGGGCACGTGACGCTCACCGATGAGCGCGGTCTTGTCGTCGCAGTGGCGGTGCTGATGAAGGCGCCATGAATACCCTGGTGTTCGATATCGAGACGGTGCCGGATGTCGCGCTCGGGCGGCGTCTTTATCACCTCGAGGACCTCGCCGATGAGCAGGTCGCCAAGGCGATGTTCGCGCTGCGCCGCCAGGGCAGCGGCACGGACTTCCTGCCGCTCGAGCAGCAGCGCGTGGTGGCGATCTCCTGCGTGCTGCGCAGCCGCGACGGATTGACCGTGTGGAGCTTAGGGGACGTGCACACCTCCGAGGGCGAACTCGTGCAGCGTTTCTTTGACGGCATCGACAAGTACTCCCCGGACTTAGTCTCCTGGAACGGTTCGGGGTTTGATCTGCCGGTGCTCACCTACCGCGCTCTCTTGCACGGGGTGCAGGCGCCGCGCTACTGGGAGACCGGCGAGGAGGACGCCGCCTTTCGCTACAACAATTACCTGAGCCGCTATCACTGGCGCCACACCGATCTGATGGATGTGCTCTCAGCGTTTCAGGGCCGCAGCCGCGCCTCGCTCGCGAGCATGGCGACGCTGCTCGGGCTGCCCGGCAAGCTCGGCTTCGATGGCAGCCACGTGTGGGAGGCCTGGCGTGGCGGCAACATTGCGGGCATTCGCGCGTACTGCGAGACCGACGTGCTCAACACCTGGCTCATCTGGCTGCGCTTCGCGCAGCTGCGCGGCACGCTGTCGCGCGAGGAGCACGCCGCGGAGATCGAGCGGCTGAAGAGCTATCTGCGCGCCGCGCCCGAGCCGCACCTCGCCGAGTTCCTGCGCGTGTGGGAGGCGGCGCCTTGAGTGCGCCCGCCGCCGGCGCTGGCGAACGCCGCCCGGTGCCCGCGCCGGAGGAGACCGGCACGGTGACGAGCCTCACGCACGAGGGGGAGGGCGTCGTGCACGGTGGCAAGACCGTCTTTGTGGCCGGCGCGCTTCCGGGTGAGCGCATCCGCTTTCGCCGCATGCGCCGCCGCCGCCAGCACGATGAGGGGGTGTTGCTGGAGGTCCTAGAGTCCTCCCCGGCGCGCGTGAGCCCGGACTGCCCGCACTTTGGCGTGTGCGGGGGCTGTGCCCTGCAGCACCTGGCGCCGGCCGCACAGCTTGCGGCCAAGGAGGGCGAGCTGCGCAGCACTCTTGAGCGAGTGGCGCGCGTGGAGCCGCGGCGCTGGCTTGCGCCCCTGAGCGGGCCGGCATTTGGCTACCGCCGCCGCGCACGGCTCGGGGTGAAGTTCGTGCGCAAGAAGGGTTGCGTGGTGGTGGGGTTTCGCGAGCGCGCCGCACCCTACGTGGCGCAGCTCAGCGGCTGCCCGGTACTCGCAGCGCCAGCGGGCGAGCTCATCGGTGCGCTCGCGGCGGTTTTGAATGAGCTCACGATCCGCGAGCAACTGCCGCAGATCGAGGTCGCCGTCGCCGACAACGCCACCGCGCTCGTGCTGCGGGTGCTGCGCGAGCCGGCGGTGGCGGATCTTGCGCTGCTCGAGAGCTTCGCGGCGACCCACGGCGTGCGCTTTTATCTGCAGCCCGGCGGCATCGAATCGGTCCGTCCACTCGGGCCGGTGAGCGAAGCGCTGCACTACCGCCTGCGGAGCTTTGAGCTGACGCTCGAGTTTGCGCCCACCGACTTTGTCCAGGTGAATGGGGTGGTCAACGAGGCGCTGGTGGGCCGGGCGGCGGAGCTGCTCGGCCTTGGGCCGCAGGCGCGGGTGCTGGACCTTTTCTGCGGGCTCGGCAATTTCACCCTGGCGCTCGCGCGTCACGCGCTTGAGGTGGTCGGGGTGGAAGCGCAGGCCACGCTGATTGAGCGCGCCCGCGCCAACGCGCAGCGCAACGGCATCCGTAATGCACAGTTTCACCTCGCCAACCTCGCCGCACCGCTGGCCGATTTCTCCTGGCTGCGCCCGCGCTATACGCACGTGCTGTTGGATCCGCCGCGCACCGGCGCGCGGGAAGTGCTGAGCACGGTCGCGGCCCTCGCGCCGCAGCGCGTGTTGTATATTTCCTGCCACCCGGGGAGCCTCGCACGGGACCTGGGCGTGCTGGTGCACGAGCACGGCATGACGCTCGAGGCGGCAGGGGTGGTTGATATGTTTCCGCACACCGCGCACGTGGAATCCCTGGCACTGCTCAGCAGCGCGCACTCGCGCCGCGAAGCTGCCGCGTCCCCCGCATGAGTCTCGGACCCCTGATGATCGACCTTGCGGGGAGTGAGCTCACCCAAGAGGAGCGCGAGCTGCTGCGCCATCCGCTCGTCGGCGGCGTCATTCTCTTCACGCGTAACTACCTCAATCCCGAGCAGCTCACCGAGTTGGTGCAGGCGATCCACGCGGTGCGCTCACCGCCGCTGATCGTCGCGGTGGACCAGGAGGGCGGGCGTGTGCAGCGCTTCCGCGAGGGCTTCTCGCCCATCCCGCCGGCACGGCGCATCGGGCGCGAATTTGACCTGGAGGCGCGCGCAGCCCTGGCACTTGCCCGCGCGGTGGGCTGGCTCATGGCGGCGGAGCTGCGAGCGCACGGGGTCGACATCTCCTTCGCCCCGTGTGTGGATTTGGACTACGGGGTGAGCGAGGTGATCGGCGAGCGCTCCTTCCACGCCTCGGCGGATGCGGTGGCACAGCTGGCCGGGGCCTGGATGCACGGGATGCGCGATGCGGGCATGGCGGCGACCGCGAAGCACTTCCCCGGGCACGGGGCGGTGGTGGCCGATTCGCACCTGAGCCTGCCGGTCGACCGGCGGCCCCTGGTCGACCTCACCCGGGACCTGACCCCCTACCGGCGGCTGATCGCCAACGGGCTGCCGGCGGTCATGGTGGCCCACATCCTCTTTCCGGCCGTCGATCCGGCCCCCGCTAGCCTCTCCGGCCTCTGGATTCGCGACGTGCTGCGCGGAGAGCTGCGGTTTCAGGGGGTAGTGTTTGCCGATGATCTTTCCATGAAAGGGGCGGCCGCCTATGGGGACATTGTGACCCGGGCGCGGCAGGCCCTCGCGGCGGGCTGTGACATGCTACCGGTCTGCAACCATCGACCGAGCGTCATCGAACTGTTGGACCAGCTCGACTGCGAACCGCAGCCGGCCTCCAGTTTGCGCCTGGTGCGCCTGCACGGGCGCGCCGGGGCCCCCGGCCACGCCGCCCTTGAGGCTCTGCCCGAGTGGGCGCACGCCCGGGAGCTGCTGGCGCGGATGTCCGCCGCGCCGACCCTGACCCTCGATGCGGGGGGCACCCCGCCATGAACAATTGGTCCGCCGAGGCCTGGCGGCGGGTGGTCGAGGGCTCCCCGGAGGGCATCGTGCTCTGCGACGCCACCACCAAGGACTATCCGGTCGTGTTCGTAAACAGCGCCTTCTCGGCGATGTGCGGCTACCCGGTCGCGGCGCTCCTGGGCACCAACCTGAGGATCCTGCAGGGTACGGACCGCGATCAGGACGGGCGGGTGCGCCTGGCGGAAGCGATCCAGAAGGGCGGCCCGGCGCGCGTGCTGGTGCGCAACTACCGCCCGGACGGCTCGCTCTTCTGGAACGAGTGCGTCATGCAGCCGGTGCGCAGCGGCAAGGGGGAGCTGACGCATTTCATTGGCTACCACCGCGATGCGAGCGAGCGGCTGAAGGGCGCGGAGCGCTCACCCTCGGGGCTGCCCTCCTGGCTGCGCGAGGATCGGCTCACGGGGCTGCATTCGCGCGCGTATTTCGAGGAACTGCTGCAGCGGGACTGGGCGCTCGCGCAACGCGACTCGCACGAGATCGGACTGACGCTGTTCGATATCGATGATCTTGGCGCCTACAACGACAAGTTCGATCGCGCCGCCGGGGATGCCTGCATCCGGCGCGTGTCGCGGGTGATCGGCGCCTCCTACCGGCGCGGGGGCGATCTGGTCGGCCGCTGGGAGGGCGGCACGTTCGCGGTGCTCACCCAAGGGGAAGCCGCGGAGCGCGCTTCGCACTATGCGCAGACCGTCGCGCAACGCGTGCGCGACCTGCTCATGCATCACCCCACCGCCGGTGCCGGCCGCTACGTCACGGTGAGCGCCGCTATCGCAAGTCTGGTGCCCCCGCGCACCCTCGCCCTGGAGGGACTGCTCAAGGCGTGCCAGGCGGCCATGAAGCGCGCCAAGAAGAACGGCAAGGATGCGATCGTGACCGCGGAGGCGGGCGACTTCAGCAGCTGAGGTCCCCCGAGGGTTGGCCGTGAAGGCCGGCCCCTTTGAGCGGCCTGCGCCCGTCGGCGCGCCACGGCCGCAAATTTGCCACAGAAACGTTCTACTTGTATTATTTCCAACGAAATGAGTCCTTCCCCGGCAGGAAAGATCCGTACCGCGCTCGCCGAGGCGCAGGTGCTCTCGCGCGCCACGGTGCGTGCGGCGCGCTTTCTCGCCCTTCCGCAGGCCGAGCTTGCGGCGGTCATCGGGGTGAGCGGGGCGACACTCTCGCGCCTCGCGCACGGCCAGAAGCAGCTCGAAGCCGGTTCCAAGCCCTGGCAGCTCGCGGCGCTGTTCGTGCGGCTGTTCCGCTCGCTCGACGCCATCGTGGGCTCGGATGATGCCGCCGCGCAGGCCTGGCTGCGCAGCCAGAACAGCGCCCTCGGGGGCGTGCCGCTTGAGCTGATCCGCGACCCGGCCGGCCTGGTGCGCACGGTTGACTACCTGGACGCCGCCCGCGCTCGCATCTGAGGCGCGCGCCTACGCGCACACCTTGTACCGGGTGGTCGAGGCGCAGCACCTGGCCTCCACCATGCGCCTCGTGGCCTCGCTCGAGGAGCAGTCGAGCCTTGAGGCGATACTCGAGCAGAGCAAACCGCCGCTGCCCGCCGAGAGCGCTCCGCTGCACTACCTGCTCGCGACACCCTTTCGTTATCGGCCGCACGCCGGTTCGCGCTTTCGCGCCGCGTTCGAGCCGGGGGTGTGGTACGGGGCCGAGATGCTGCGCACGGCGCTGGCCGAGAAGAGCTACTGGCGTTTGCGTTTCCTGCTCGATTCGCCCGGCACGCCGGATTTAAAGCCGGTGCCGCACACCGCCTTTCGCGCCGCCGTGCGCTGCGAGGCGGCCCTGGACCTGACCGCGGCGCCCCTGGTGCGTGAGCGCCCCGCGTGGACCGCGCGCACCGACTACCGCCACACGCAGGCGCTCGCGAGCGCGGCACGTGCGGCCGGCATCACCTGCATCCGCTACGAATCGGTGCGCGATCCTGAGCACGCCGCCTGTGTGGCGGTGCTTAGCCCGCGGGTGTTTGGCCGCGGTCGGCCCCGCGCTCAGCAGACCTGGTTCATCGCCGCTTCGCGCGAGCGGGTGCGCTGCGCCAAGCAGGAGCGCGGCGGGGCGATGTGGGAATTCACCCGCGCTCAGCTGCTCGAGGGACTCTAGCGACC
Source organism: uncultured Pseudomonadota bacterium (assembly GCA_963850955.1). Classification (GTDB taxonomy): domain Bacteria; phylum Pseudomonadota; class Gammaproteobacteria; order Steroidobacterales; family Steroidobacteraceae; genus 13-2-20CM-66-19. The sequence goes on along the minus strand of CAWKMW010000002.1, from coordinate 250,584 downwards.
GGGACCGCGTGCGCCCTGCGCGGGGGTCACGAGGGCAATCACTCCGTAGGCGGGGTGGTCGAAGTAATTGCGCTCGTAAAAGCGCACGCGCCGGCTCTCGTTGATCGTGAAGGGCGTGCCGGGGGCGGCGTTCAGGCTCGGGGGCGGGACGGGCATCGCGTAGTTGAGCGTCATGCCCAGGTGCAGAAACTGCCCGTGCTCGAGGAACACGGTGCCGGTGAGGCCCTCGACGTCCACTCCCAGGCGCTGCAGCGGAAAACCCGCGCGCGTGCCCCAGGAACTCGCCGTCTGCGACCAGGCCACGTGGGCGACCGGCACGTAAGCCCCGCTCGAGCGCAGGCGACTCTCAAGGTCGGTGAGCTGATAGGCGGAGGCGGGCAGCAGCGCCACGAAGTGTCCGACCTGCGAGGGGCCGGTGTCGGTTTCATCGCCCGCGATGATGCGGCCGCTTGCGCCCTGGGTGCTCCAGTTCTCAGCTCCCCCGGGCGCCCCGGTGGCACGGAACACGATCAGCTCGATGTTGTAGACCGTGCCGGCGGCGGCGGCGGTGTCCTCGGCGCGTCCAGCGAGCGGGACGAGAAGACACGCCACCGTCAGGCTCAGCGCGAGACAGTGCAAGAAACGGCGATGAAGAGGCATGGCACGCATTCTAATGGACGCGCGGGGCTTCGCCGAGGCGCTTGAGCAACTCGCCCGCATACGCAAAGCGGCTGGCCTCGCTCGGCAGCGCACGCGTCACGCGCAGCTTGAGCGGTCCTTCCAGGCGATATTCGCGCGGATGCTTCTGGATGAGACGTACCACGATGGCCGGCTCGATGCGCGCGTGCTCCTCGAACGTGACCGTACCGCCCTGCGCTCCCAGATCCAGCCGACGCACGCCAAGTGCGCGCGCGGCGAGCTTAAGGCGAGTGATGCGCAGCAGGCTCTGCGTGGCGCTCGGCAGGGGTCCAAAGCGATCGTGGATCTCCGCGGTCAGCTCATCGAGTGCCGCATCGCTGTCGGCGGCTGCGATGCGCTTGTAGAGCGAGAGCCGCACGTGCACGTCGGCGACGTAGCTCTCCGGCAGCAGCACCGGCAAGCGCAGCTCCACTTCGGTCGCCGCCGCCAGCGGCTGATCGAGCGCGGGCTCGCGCCCGGCCTTGAGCGCGGCAACCGCGTGCTCGAGCATGTCCAGGTACATCGACAGCCCGATCTCGGTCATCTGGCCACTTTGCTGTTCGCCTAGGAGCTCCCCGGCGCCACGGATCTCCAGATCATGCGTGGCGAGCACAAAGCCCGCGCCGAGCTCCTCCATCGACTCGATCGCCTCCAGGCGCTTGGCCGCATCGCGCGGCAGGCCCTGGCGGGGCGGGGCGATGAGATAGGCGTAGGCGCGGTGATGGGAGCGCCCGACGCGCCCGCGCAACTGGTGCAACTGCGCCAGCCCCATGTGATCGGCGCGGTTGATCATGATGGTATTGGCCGTGGGCACGTCGATGCCGCTCTCGATGATTGTGGTGCACACGAGCATGCTGAAGCGGCGGTGATAGAAGTCCACCATCAGTTGCTCGAGGTCACGCTCGCGCATCTGCCCGTGCCCGACGCGCACCGTCGCCTCGGGCACCAGCGCCTGCAGCTCGCCGGCGATCTTCTCGATGCTGCGCACCTCGTTGTGCACGAAGTAGATCTGCCCGCCGCGGCGCAGCTCGCGCAGCGCCGCCTCGCGCAGCGTCGGCGCGTGCCACTCGATGAGGAAGGTCTTGATCGCTAGGCGCGCCGCCGGGGCGGTCGTGATGAGGGACAGGTCCCGCAGTCCCCCGAGCGCCATGTTCAGCGTGCGCGGGATGGGCGTGGCGGTAAGGGTGAGCACGTGCACATTGGCGCGCAAGGCCTGCAGGCGCTGCTTGTCGCGCACGCCGAAGCGGTGCTCCTCATCGATGATGAGGAGCCCCAAGTCCTTGAAGCGCGCGTGCGCGTGCAGCAGGCGGTGGGTGGCGATGACGATGTCGACCTTGCCCTGCTCGAGGCCCTCGAGCACCGCCTGAGTTTCCTTGGAGCTGCCAAAGCGCGACAGGCCCTCCACCCGCACCGGCCACTCGGCGAAACGGTCGCGGAAGTTGGCCAGATGCTGTTGCACGAGCAGCGTCGTCGGTGCGAGCACCGCCACCTGCTTGCCCGCTTGGCTTGCGATGAATGCGGCGCGCATGGCGACCTCGGTCTTGCCGAAGCCCACATCCCCACAGACGATACGGTCCATCGGGCGCGCGCTGCCCAGATCCGTGAGCACCTGCTGGATGGCCTGCGTTTGATCCTCGGTCTCCTCAAACGGGAAGGCATTGGTGAAGCTCTGGTACTCGAGTTCGTTGGCCGCCAGTGACAGCCCTTGCTGCGCCTGGCGACGCGCGTACAGGTCCAGCAGTTCCGCCGCCACGTCGCGGATCTGCTCGGCGGCGCGCTTGCGCGCCCGGGCCCACTGATCGGTGCCGAGCTTGTGCAGCGGCGCATGCTCGGGCGCGGCACCGGTGTAACGGCTCACCAGATGCAGCTGCTGCACCGGTACGTAGATGCGATCGCCGTCCTGGTACTCGAGCACCAGAAACTCCCCGGGCTGGCCGCCGATGTTCATCGGCATGAGGCCCTGGTAGCGCCCGACGCCGTACTCCTCGTGCACCACCGGCGCCCCGGGATTTAAATCGCGCAGGTCCCGCAGGATCGCCTCCGGATCCGCGGCGCGCTTGCGCCGCCGCTCCTGGCGCGCGCGCGCGCCGAACAGCTGCGCCTCGGAGACGACCGCGATGGGCGGGCTGAGGAGGGTGAGTCCCTCGAGATCCGGGGCGATGGTGAGGGCGAGGCGTGCACTGCCCGAGGCGAAGGCGTGCCAGTTGTGCACCACGCTCACCTCGTGGTGGTGGGCGCGCAGCATCTCCTGCAGCACCTCGCGCCGTCCGGCAGAGTCCGCCGCGATGAGTACGCGGCCGTCAAACGCCTGCAGAAACGTATCCAGCGGCGCAAACGGCCGCTCGGCGCGCACATCGATGCGCAGTTCGCGCGGCGCGCTGGTGGGGAAGTTGTGCACCGTCGGGGCAGCGCCGCTGAGTTCGGTGTCCGCCTTGAACGCATCGAGCGTAACGGTGGAGAAACCCTCGAGCGCGGCGGCGAGCGCCACGGGCTCCACAAAAAGCTCAGCCGGCCGCAGCACCGGGCGCTCGATGTCGTGCCGGCGCTCCTCGTAACGTGCCTCGACATCGCTCCAGGCCTTATGCAGCGTCTGCGTAAGTCCCGCGTCCTGCACCAGCACGGCGTTGCGCGGCAGGTAATCAAACAGCGTTGCGGTCGACTCAAAGAAGAGCGGCTGATAGAACTCCACGCCCGCCGGTGCGAGCCCCTCGCTCACGCCCCGGTAGATGGCGGACTTGGTCGGATCCCCCTCAAAGCGCGTGCGGTAGCGGCGCCGGAAGTCCTTCACCGCCTGCGCATCCAGCGGCACCTCGCGGGCCGGCAGCAGCTGCACACTCTCCAGGGCGTCGAGCGAGCGCTGGGTGTCCGGATCGAAGCGCCGGATGGCCTCGATCTCCTCGTCAAACAGATCGATGCGCAGCGGCGTGCTGCTGCCCATGGGGAAGACATCGAGCAGTGAGCCGCGCACGGCAAACTCGCCGGGACTCACGACTTGGCTCACGCTCGCGTAGCCGGCTTCGGCGAGTCGCTGCCGGAACGGCTCAAGCGCGAGGGACTCCCCCTTCTTCAGCTCAAAGGCACGCCCCTGTACGTAGGGGCGCGGCGGCAGGCGCTGCATGAGTGTGTCGGCGGCCACGATCAGGCAGCCATGCGTCACTTGCGGCAGCTCGAAGAGCGTCTTCAGGCGCTCGGAAACGATGTCCGGGTGCGGGGAGAAAAGATCGTAGGGCAGCACCTCCCAGTCAGGCAGCCGCAACAGCGGCAGGGAAGCTCCGGCGAAGAAGCGCACCTCGGCCGTCAGGCGGTCAAGCTCGCGAGCCGCATCGGCGACGACCACGTACAAGCGCCGATCGGCGCTGGCGGCTTCCGCCAGCGCCAGGGCAGCGGCGCTGCCATAGAGCTGGTGCCAGCGCAGCCGGGGGCTGGCGCGCGTCGGAATCGCGGGTTGCAGGAGCCGAGTCATGGCGGAGGAGGGTGCGGGCGTTGCTCAAAAGAGCAAGTCTACCCAAGCGCACTTAATAGAGTTGGCGGCCCAGACTTTGAAGGGCTTCTGTCCGCGCAAGCCCCTTCTGCAGATCCCCGACGACACATAGCCGATGGCAAAGGCCATCGGCTCTAGGCTGCCACGGGCCCCGCGTAGAGCTGCACCCGCGATTGAAGCGGCACGCAGAAGATATCGATCGGATGCGAGCGCCCGCGCAGCTGCAAGGGGGGCAGGGGAGTCGCGCCGATGTCCATGCCGTGGGCATCAAGGGAGCGCTTGAGGCTGCTCGAGAACAGCATCTCCCCGGCACGGGCGCGTTGGCACAGCCGCGCGGCGATGTTCACCGTGTCGCCGATGATGGTGTAGTTCATGTACGAGGAGGAGCCGATGTTGCCGGCCACGACATCGCCCTCGTTGATGCCGATCCCCAGACCCGCCTCCACCTGGTAGCGCTCGCGCCAGGACTGCGCGAGCGCGGTGAAGCTGGTCAGCATCTCGCGCGCGGCCTGTACGGCGCGCTGCGCACTGTCGGGCTGTTCGAGGGGTACGCCGAATCCGAGCATGAGACAGTCGCCCGCCATGTGAAACACCGTGCCCTCGTGGCGGAAGGTGATCTCGGTGAGAAGCGAGAAGTACTCGTTCAGCAGCGGCACGACGAGGTGCGGCTCGAGCTGCTCGGAGATGCTCGTAAAGCCGCGCAGGTCCGCGAACAGCACCACCGCATGCGCGCGCGCGTCCGCCGTGGCGAGCAGCGTATCGCGCAGCTGGGCATCCTCGAGGATCTTGTCGGCGACCTTCGGAGAGACGTAGCGGCGGAAGGTCTGTCGCAGCACCTCCTCGCGGCGACGGATTTCCGCCTCAAGCTGAGCCGCAGCCGTCTTGCGGCGCAGCGTTCCCGCCCGCACTAAGGCCTCGATATGGCCCCTGAGAGCCTCGTCTGCCGGCACCTGATCCCCAATGAAATTATTCTGTTAAATGCGAGACTACCACATCTACATTAAGTGTCCGCACCCCGTGCGGGCTGCCCGAGGGCCACAAGGCGACTGCGGCGTGCAGGGTCGAGGCGAGGTCGGAGGAGGTCGCGCGGGCGGCGCTTCCCGAAAGGTCGGTGCGAGGCGCGTTCGGCCGCAGGGTCGGGGCACCCGGGATCAGCGCCCGGGGGGCGAGCGCTGCGGCGCCCGCAGAGGCTTCAGCTCGCGGCGGGTGCGGGCATTGAGTCGGTGGTGACCACCGAGTCGATGACGCGATCCTTCTCGAAAACGACCGAGAAGCCGTTGTAGTCCCAACGGGTGATCGGCGGTGCGCCGACGGTCGGGTGACGATTCACCGGTGCGCCGAAGTGCTTTTCCACATCGCCCATGGTGCTGCCACGCTTCGGGACGTCGATCTGGGCCGGGAGCACCTGCACCTGATCGTTGACCACGACGGTCTCTGCGAGGGCGGTGCCGGCGATTGCGCAGCCAGCCAGCAGCGCGACAAGAATTCGGGTCTGCATGCAACTCTCCTGGAACGGCCGCGCAACTATAGCACCGGCGTGAATCTGTCAAAGAGCGCCCCGTATGAGCGGCGCGCTGATTTGTGACGTACGTCTGAAATCGCTGTCAACTGTGGTTAAATCGCGACGATGTTTCACCCCCTGTCGGTGTACGTGGGCCTGCGTTATGTGCGGGCCCGCTCGCACAAGTTCTTCGTCTCTTTCATCACCTGGGCATCCCTGGTCGGGGTGTGCGTCGGCGTCGCCGCGCTCATCGTCATTCTCTCGGTGATGAACGGTTTCGAGAGCGAGTTGCGCGATCGGCTGCTCTCACTCGGCGCCCCGGTGCGCGTCACGGCGCGCGCTGCGGCCGAGCCCACCGCGCAGGCCTGGCAGGCGGCGGCGCGTGAAATTGCTGCCGTGCCGGGGGTGCGCGATGTGTCCCGCTACGCGGAGCTGCAGGCCCTCGCGGTGCGCCAGCCCGAGATGGTGCCGATCGTGCTGCGCGGCATCGAGCCGCAGGCCGCGGCCAACCAGGAGGTGCTGGGCGCATCGCTCACTCAGGGGCATCTGGCCGAACTTACGCCCGGCTCCGAGCACGTCATCGTGGGCGCGGTGATCGCCGAGCGTCTGGGCTTGGGCGCCGGAGACTCCCTCACCGTGCTCGTGCCGACCGTGGAACCCAACGGCGCCCCGGCGCCGAAGCTGCGCGAGTTCAGCGTGACGGGCGTCTTTGAGGTGGGCCTGCAGGATCACGACGGCACGCTGGTGTTTGCGCACCTAGAGGACGTGCGCGCGCTCGGCCCCGCGGGCGCGGCGAGTGAGGGACTGCGCGTGCGCGTGCGCGATGTGCTCGCAGCCCCGGCGGTGGCGGCGCGCCTGCGGGCACTGCTGCCGAGCAGCTTCGAGGTGAGTGACTGGACGCGCGACAACGCCAACTACTTTCGCGCCATCCGCATCGAGAAGACCATGATGTCGCTCATCCTGCTGCTGATCGTCGCGGTGGCCGCCTTCAACATCGTGGCGATGCTCGTGATGGTGGTGACCGACAAGCGCACCGACATTGCCATCGTGCGCACCTTCGGTGCCAGCCCGCGGCGCGTCATGGGCATCTTTATCACGCAGGGGCTGGTGATTGGCTGGCTGGGGGTGCTGCTGGGCATCGGGCTCGGACTGGCGCTCGCCTATAACGTCGATACCATCGTGCCTTTCCTCGAGCGCACGTTCCGCTTCCAGATCATGGACGCGGACGTGTACTACATCACCTCGATCCCCTCCGAGGTGCACTGGGGCAATGTGCTCGCCATCGCTGCGGCGGCGCTGGCGCTCACCGGGCTCGCGACGGTCTATCCGGCCACGCGCGCCGCGCGCACCGCGCCCGCCGAGGCGCTGCGCTATGAGTAAGCGATGAGCGCCTACGAGTGGCTGATCGGCACACGCCACCTACGCTCCACGCACCGCCGCGGTTTCGTTTCCTTCGTCGCCTTGATGTCGGTGTGCGGCCTGACGCTCGGGGTAGCCACCCTGATCGTGGTGCTCTCGGTCATGAACGGCTTCGAGCGTGAGTTGCGCAGCCGGATTCTCTCGGTCACCGCGCACGCGACCATCACGGGGCTTAACGGGCCGCTGATGGACTGGCCGTCGCTGCAGCAGCGCCTGCGCGGGCAGCCGGACGTGCAGGCGGTCGTACCTTATATCGAAAGCCAGGCCATGCTGGCGCACGGCCAGGTTATGCAGGGCGCCAACGTGCGCGGGGTGCTGCCGGCGGAGGAGCGCCGCGCGACCGGGCTCGCGCAGCATATCCGCCAGGGCAGCATCGATGAGCTCACCGAGGGCTCCTTCGCCACGATTCTCGGCAGCGCGCTCGCCCATGAACTCAATGTAAAGGTCGGCGACTCGGTGATCCTCATCGCCCCGGAGGGCACGGCGACGCCGACCGGGGTCGTGCCGCGCATGCGGCGCTTTCAGGTGGTGGGCATCTTCGAATCGGGTATGTACGAGTTCGACCGCGGGCTTGCGCTTATCAACCTCGCCGATGCGGCGCGGCTTTTTCGCACCGGCGCGGGCATCACCGGCCTGCGCCTTGCGTTCACCGAGCCGCTGCGCGCACCGGCACTGGTGCAAAGGGCGGCCCGCTCCCTCGGCGGTCCGGGCTACTACGTGAATGACTGGACTCAGGATCACGCCAATTTCTTCCGCTCTATCGAGATCACCAAATCGATGATGTTCCTCATCCTGCTCATGATTGTCGCGGTGGCCGCCTTCAACATCGTCGCGACGCTCGTCATGATCGTCAAAGAGAAGCAGACCGACATTGCGATCCTGCGCACTCTTGGCGCCGGCCCGCGCAACATCCTTTTGACCTTTGCCATCCAGGGCGTGCTCATCGGACTCGCCGGTACCTTGCTCGGCGCCGCCTTAGGTACGCTGCTCGCGGATAACCTGCAGGCGCTGGTCGGCGCCCTGGAGCGGCTCCTCGGCACGCAGTTCCTGGATGCGCGCGTGTACTACATGAGTGATCTGCCCGCCTACGTCGAGCGCTTCGACGTGTTCAAGGTGTGTGGGGTGGCGTTTCTCTTGTGCGTACTGGCGACGATTTATCCGGCGTGGCGCGCAGCGCGCACCGTCCCGGCGGAGGCCCTGCGGCATGAATGACATGGTTCTGAAGGCCACGGACGTGCACAAGAGCTTCAGCCAGGGGCCGGTGCTGCTTGAGGTGCTCACGGGCGTAAACCTCGCCGTCGCCGCAGGCGAGCGCGTGGCCATCGTCGGCGCCTCCGGCTCCGGTAAAACGACGCTGCTGCAGCTGCTGGGGGGCCTGGATCGGCCGAGCTCCGGAGAGGTCGCGGTCGCCGGGCGCAATATCCACTCCCTGAGCGAGCGCGAGCGCGGTGTGCTGCGCAATGAAGCCCTCGGGTTCGTGTATCAGTTCCATCATCTGCTGCCGGAGTTCTCCGCGCTCGAGAACGTCGCCATGCCGCTGCTGGTGCGGCGCGCCAAGGTAGGCCAGGCGCGCAGCAGCGCGCGCGCGCTGCTCGAGCGGGTGGGTCTTGGCGAACGGCTCGATCACCGCCCGCACCAGCTCTCCGGCGGGGAGCGCCAGCGCGCGGCTGTCGCGCGCGCCCTCGTAACGCAGCCGCGCATCGTGCTCGCCGACGAGCCGACCGGCAATCTCGATGGGGGCAACGCCGAGAGTGTGTTCGCGCTCATGCTGGAACTGAATCGCGAGCGCGGCACGAGCCTGGTGGTGGTGACGCACGATCTGAAGCTCGCCAGCCGCATGGAGCATGTCTACGAGCTCGAGCGCGGTACGCTGCTCACGCGCACCTAGAGCGCTCCCGCGGCGCGGCTGCGTCTCAGGCGGCCTGGGTCTGGCGGCGCGCGCGGTAGCGGCTCACGACCTGCCAGCGCCAGAGGATCTCCAGCGCCAGCCAGCCGAGTACGCCGCAGACGATGGCGCACACCAGGCAGCCGAGCAGAAACGGCTTCCACACCGGCGCCAGCCCGTGCGTGAACCAGTGCCAGCTGGCGACGAAGTGAAAGTGCTGTCGGGGGTGCGGCAGCAGCGCAGCCCCGACGCGGTAGGCCCCGTAGTACACGGGCACGGCGGTAAAGGGATTGAGCAGGAAGGTCGTGCCGCACACGACCGGCAGGTTCAGACGCCACAGCAGTGCCACCGCACAAGCCGTGCCCAGATGCACCGGTAGCGGAATGAAGCAGATCGCCAGCCCGGCGCCGAACGCGTAGGTGACCCCGCGGCGGTGCAGGCTCCAAAGCTGCGGATCCGAGAGGCGCTGGGCGAAGGGCCGCAGAAACCACAGCTCCCGCAGCGACGCGGGGTCCGGGGTGATCTTTTGCAGGTACCGGCGGCGCATCGAGCCGCGAACTCTAGCAGATGCAGGGGGCGCGCCGATGTGCCCCCGAGCGTCTGCGACGCAGTTACCTTGAGCGGGCGCGCCCCTTAGGTATGATGCCGCCTCTGCAAGTCACCGGTCCTTGGGGTCGCTTAGGATGTGGGAAATAGTACGGGCCGGCGGCCCGCTGATGTGGCCGATCATTCTGTGCTCGATTACGGCGGCGGCGATTGTGCTCGAGCGGCTGTGGACGCTGCAGGATAAGCGCGTGCTGCCGCAGGAGCTGCCGCAGCGCGTGTGGCAGCTGATCGAGACCAACCAGATCAACGACAAGGTGATCGCCGCGCTCGAGCAGAACTCCCCGCTCGGGCGGCTCTTGGCGACCGGACTCGCCAACCGGCATCGGCCGCGCGAGATCCTCATGGAACGCCTGGAGGACACCGGCCGGCACGTCGTCTATGAGCTCGAGCGTTTCCTCAACACCCTCGGCACGATCGCAGGGGTGTCGCCGCTGCTCGGCCTGCTCGGAACCGTGACGGGCATCATCCGCGCCTTCAACGCCATCCAGGCCGGCGGCATGGGCGATCCGCGCGCGCTCTCGGGCGGCATCGCCGAGGCATTAATTGCCACCGCGGCAGGACTGTGTGTCGCGATTCCCTCCCTCATCGCCTACCGCTACTTGCGCGGGCGCGTCGAGGGGATCGTCATGGAGATGGAGAAGCACGCGATCCGCATGGCCGATGCGCTGGAAGCGGCGCGCCTGCACGAGCGCGCCACCCCCGCGGCGGCCGCCTAGGCGCAGGTGCGAGCGCTGTGAATCTTAGGCCGAGCCGCCGCCACGAGGAGCCCGAGATCAACGTGGTCTCCCTCATCGATGTGGTGCTCCTGCTCGTGGTGTTCTTCATTCTCTCGGCAAAATTCACCGACGAGGGGCGCTTGCGCGTGCACCTGCCACAGGCGAGCGCCGTGCCGACCGAGCGCACCACGAGCGAGCCGCTGGTGGTGAGCGTCACGCAATCGGGCAGCTACCTGGTGAACCAGCACGAGCTGATCAATGCCAGCCCCGAGACTTTGCGCGCGGCGATCCTGAAGGAAGCCGGTACCAACCGCAGCCTGCGCGTCACCTTGCGCGCGGACGCGCGCGCCACGCATCAGTCCGTTATCACCGCCATGGACGTGCTCGGACGCCTCGGCTTCGCCGAGGTCAACATCGCCACGGTCAAGGAAGAGCCGGCGGGTAAGCCTTGAACGACAGTCGCGGGGCTGCCCCGGCAGGCGCCCTCGTGCCGCGCGCAGACGGCGGCGGCTTGCGCGCCTACCGCCGCCTGCTCGGCTATCTTGCCCCCTACCGCGGTCGCTTCGTGCTTGGCATGCTCGGCGGGGCGCTGTTCGCTGCGACCATGGTGAGTTTCGGCCTGTTCATGAAGAAATTCGGTGACGGCACGCTGGTGAATCGCGACCCGCGCACCATCACCTGGGTGCCGCTGGCTCTGGTGGGACTGTTCTTCTTCCGCGGGATCGGCGATTTCATCCAGACCTATTTCATGGGCTACATCAGCCGGCGCATCGTCAATCAGCTGCGCCAGGATGTGTTCCGGCACGTGCTGACGCTGCCGCTCGGCTATTTCGATCGGCACTCCTCGGCGACGCTGCTCTCGCGCCTCACCTACAACAGTGAACTCGTCGGCCAGGCGACCACGGACTCGGTCAATATGCTGGTACGCAGCGCTCTGACCATCATCGGCTCGATCGGCTTTTTGTTGTGGCTGAACGTGCGACTCACTCTGATCGCGCTCATCATGGGTCCCTTGGTCGGCTGGCTGGTCTCGGTCATCAACCGCAAGTTTCGCCGCTACAGCCGCCGCATCCAGGACTCGATGGGCGATGTGACGCGCGTCGCCAAGGAGAGCTTCGAGGCGCCGCGCCTCATCAAGGTCTATACCGCCGAGAAGCACCTGGACCACCAGTTCGAGGTGGTCAATGCGCACAACTTCCGTTCCAACATGAAGCTGATCCTCACCCGCGGAATATCAAACCCGGTCGTGCAGATGCTGGCGGCGGTGGGCGGGGCGTTTGTGCTGTGGATTGCGATCGCGGACGCGGTGCACGGCCGCATGAGCATGGGCTCGTTGCTCGGCTTCATCACCGCACTGGTGGGCATCGCCCAACCGCTGCGTGACTTGGTGGGCGTCGCCGGCCCGCTGCAGCAGGGGATTGCCGCCGGCCAGAGCCTGTTCGAGCTGCTGGATGAGCCGCGCGAGCCGCAGGGCGGGACGCTCGAGGCGCTGCGCGTGCGCGGTGAGGTGCAGTTCGATCAGGTGTCCTTTTCCTACGCCGCCGCCGCGCTCGTCAGTAACGGCGCCCCCGAGCCCAAGCGTGCCGCGGCGCTGAGCGAGATTTCCCTCAACGTTCCCGCCGGCCAGAGCATCGCCATCGTCGGTCGCTCGGGCAGTGGCAAGTCGACGCTGGTGAATCTGCTGCCGCGCTTCTACGACGTCGTGGCCGGCTGTGTGCGTATCGATGGCAACGACGTGCGCGACTACCGGCTCGGGAACCTGCGCGAGCAGATCGCGGTCGTGAGTCAGGAAGTGGTGCTCTTTGATGACACCATCCGCAACAACATCACCTTCGGCCGCGACGTGCCCGATGCCGCCGTCGAGCGCGCCGCCGAAGCGGCGCACATTCTGGAGTTCGTGTGCAGCCAGCCCCAGGGGCTCGATACCATGGTCGGCGATCGGGGCATGCTGCTCTCGGGCGGCCAGCGCCAGCGCATCGCCATCGCGCGCGCGCTGCTGAAGGATGCGCCGATCCTCATCCTCGATGAGGCGACCTCGGCGCTGGACACCGAAGCGGAGCGGCACATTCAGGCCGCGCTCGCCCAACTGGTGCGCAATCGCACCACCTTCATCATCGCGCACCGCCTCTCGACCGTGGAGCAGGCGGATCGCATCATCGTGCTGGATGCCGGCCGGATCGTCGAAAGCGGCACCCATCAGCAGCTGCTGGCGCTCGGCGGCTTGTATGCGCAGCTGCACCGTCTGCAGTTCTCCGACTGAGAGCGGAAAAAAGGCGCGTGCTGCAGCAACGGCTCACCGAGCGCTGGTATGCCGCAGATGCACGCGCGTCGCTCATGCAACCCTTGAGCTGGCTGTATGGGGCGCTCATCGGGCTGCGACGGCGCGCCTACGCCTCCGGCTGGTTTGCCAGCGAGCGCATCGGCCGCCCGGTCATCGTGGTGGGCAATCTCACCGTGGGCGGCACGGGCAAGACACCCCTGACACTGTGGCTCGCGCAACAGCTGCGGGCTCGAGGATGCCGCGTCGGCATCCTCTCGCGCGGCTACGGTCGCGCCGACGGCGCCCCGCGCACCGTGGGCCCCGAGTCGAGCTGGCGCGAGGTGGGCGATGAACCCGTGCTGCTCGCGCGGCGCAGCGGCTGCGCGACTGTGGTGGCGCGCGATCGCCCCGCCGGCGCACGGCTGCTCGCCGCCGGCGGGGCGGAACTGATCCTCTGCGATGACGGGCTGCAGCACCTGCGTCTGGCGCGCGATTGTGCGATCGCCGTGATCGATGGCGCCCGCGGCTTCGGCAACGGCCGGCTGCTGCCGGCCGGTCCGCTGCGCGAACCGGCTGCGGCGCTCGCGCGTGCCGACCTCGTGGTCGTGAACGGGGCGCCCGAACACGCTTCGCTCGCGCGGCTGCCCGGGGGCGGATGGCTGCGCATGGATCTGATCGTCGGCGACGCGGTACGGGTCGATGGCGCTGCGGGGTCCCGGCCGCTCAGCGCCTTTCGGGAGCGCCCGGTGCATGCGGTGGCCGGTATCGGCCATCCGGCGCGCTTCTTCCGGGAGCTGCGCGCCCAGGGCCTGGAGGTGATCGAACACGCCTTTGCGGATCATCACCCCTTCGCGGGCGCCGATTTGGCCTTCGGCGACTCACTGCCCGTGCTCATGACGGAGAAGGATGCCGTAAAATGCACCGCGTTCGCGGACGCGCGCCTCTGGTATGTCCCGGTGGCGGCGCAGTTCAGCGAGCAGGACGCGCGGCAGCTCATGGCGCGCGTGCTGGCGAAGACGGGCGACCGAAGCGTCGCCGGGAGTTGACACCGGATGGATGCGCGCCTGCTCGAGATTCTCGCCTGCCCGGTCTGTAAGGGCACGCTCAAGTACCAGCGCGACGCACAGGTGCTGGTGTGTCGGCTGGATCGGCTCGCCTACCCGATTCGGGACGCGGTGCCGGTGATGCTCGAGGAAGAGGCGCGACAGCTCGCGGCTGACGATCCGCTCCTCGACCGCTAGAGCTGAAAGCGGCGCGCGTGTTCCGGGTGGTCATTCCTGCGCGCTACGCCTCCGCGCGCCTGCCGGGTAAGGCGCTGCGCGAGCTCGCCGGCAAGCCGATGCTGCAGTGGGTGTACGAGCGCGCCTGCGCGGCCGGGGCGCGCGAGGTGCTCATCGCCACCGACGATGATCTCATCATCAGCGCCGCGCACTCCTTCGGCGCGGTCGCGGAGATGACGGCGCGCACGCACGCCTCCGGGACCGACCGCATCGCTGAAGTCGCGCGCGCGCGCGGCTGGGGGGCCGATGAGATCGTCGTGAACGTGCAGGGCGATGAGCCGCTCATTCCCCCCGCGCTCATCGGCCAGGTCGGCGCGCTGCTCGAGTCGCATCCGCAGGCAGCGATCGGCACACTCGCCACGGCGGTGCTGTCGCTCGCGGAGCTGCTCGATCCGAACGCGGTCAAGGTGGTCTGCGACGCACAGGGCAGGGCGCTGTATTTCAGCCGCGCGCCCATCCCGTGGAATCGCGAGGGCGCACCCGCTGGGCTTGCGAGTCAGCGGGATTTCAGCGGCGCGCGACGCCACATCGGCCTGTACGCCTACCGCGTCGGGGCGCTCCTGCGCCTTGCACAGTTGCCGCTCGGGAGCCTGGAAACGCGGGAAAACCTCGAGCAGCTGCGCGCCCTCGAGCACGGCCTTTCCATCCAGGTGGCCGAGGCGCTCGAGCGGCCCGGTCCGGACGTGAACACCCTCGCAGATCTGGAGCGTGTCGCAGGGCTCCTCACGCGCCCGCCGCGCTGACGCGATAAACTGCCGCCGGTAGCCACCCCGGCGGCATGCAGCATTCACAATTTCTGACAATTTTCAGGGCCTTGGCGGGACTTGCCCCGGCGCGTTCCGCCCCCATGTCACGCAGGAACTCGCGCCCCCGCAGGGGCGTCAAATTGAGAGCGGCCGCGCGCCCTTGGGAACTGTCAACGCGGCAGCGCGCGGGGCGTTTTTTAACGTGGTGCGTTAACTTCAGCATGGACGTTTTCGAACTATGAACCGAAGCCAAACGATTCTGCGTAGTGCGCTCACCGGCGCACTGCTCAGCTGCACGTTGTACCTGAGCGGCTGTGTCGAGGCGCCCCCGCCGCGGCCGGCGACCCCACCGCCGCCAGCGGTCGTGCAGCCCCCGCCACAGCCGCCGCCGCCGAGCAGCCAGGTGTTCGCCTACCCGCAGCACGGCCAGACACCCGAGCAACAGGATCGTGATCACTACGAGTGCAGCGTCTGGGCGACGCAGCAAACCGGCTTTGACCCAAGTGCCCCGGGCGTGCCGCCGCATGAGCGCGTGCAGATCGTCTCGGGGCCGCCTTCGGGCGCGGGCACTGCGATCGGAGCGGTGACCGGTGCGATTTTCGGCGCGGCGATCGCGCGGCCCTGGCAGGCCGCCCCGGCCGCACTCGCCGGTGCCCTGGTCGGTGGCGCGATCGGTAACTCCGTGGATCAGGCCAACGCGACGCAGACACGCGTCGTGTCCGTGCCCGACCGTCGCGCGATGGCGGCCCAGGAACAGCAGGCCAGCAATTACCGGCGCGCCATCGGCGCGTGCCTCGACGCGCGCGGCTACACCGTACGGTGAGGCCTATGAGCAAGAACGCGATGCCGGCCGTATTGCGCGGACTTCTGGGTCTCGCTCTCGGGTTTCTGGCGCTAAGTGCGCAGGCGCAGGCACCCCAGGGGCACGGCTATGGCGCCGCCCCGCATCCGAACCAACACTACGATGCGCGCTTCAACCACAACCAGTATTACCCGGTACATGGGGCTTACGTGACGACGCTGCCGCACGCGCCCGTCGTGATCACGCGCGGGGGCGGGCATTACTACTACTCCGGTGGGGTCTGGTATGCCCCGAGCGGCCCGCGCTTCGTCGTGGTGGGTGCCCCGATTGGCGTGTTCGTGCCGGTGCTGCCCCCGTACTACACGACGCTGTGGGTCGGGGGCGTTCCGTACTACTACGCAAACGATACGTACTACAACTGGGACCCGTCCCAGAACGGCTACGAGGTCGTGGCTCCGCCGAACGACCCGCCGCCGGTGACCCAGGCGCCGCCGAGCGATGATCTGTTCATTTATCCACAGTCCGGTCAGTCGCCCGATCAGCAGGCAACCGATAAGTATCAGTGCCACCAGTGGGCCGTGGGGCAGTCGGGGTTCGATCCGACCCAGAGCGCCGGCGGCGTGCCGCCCGAGCAGTACGACAGCCAGCGTGATTCGTACCAGCGTGCCATGCGGGCCTGCCTTGAGGGGCGCGGCTACAGCGTGCGCTAAGAGCCAGGGGCGCGGTCTTCGGCATTGAGCGTCTCGGCGGCCGGCGGCACCGGCGCGGGTCCGGTGTAGCCCGGCAGATGCGCCGCCTCGCTTGAGGTCGCAAGCTTCACGGCGCTCTCGAGGCTCTGCTGAAGCTGCGTCCGCGTCTTGCAGATCGCAATGCGCGGACGAAAGAAATCCGCCCACTGAAATTCCGCGTACGCGGCTGCGGTCTTCTCGTAGCCGCCGGCGTTGCGCACGTAGGCGGCGAGTGAGCGGTACGGGTCGTCGAGCAATTTGTCCAGATGATCCGGGATGTCCTGCACCGTGCACCGCGCGCCATTCTGATCAATTGCATGCACCCAATTCGCCGCTTGCATCCTCGGCCAGAAATCGGCGATCGCGAGCTTGGAGAAGTCCTCCTCCACGAGGAAGAAGCCCGTGTCGACGCCGGCCTCCTCGGCGGCGAGTCCCAGGTGATGATGATCGGTGATGTAGAGTCGCCCATCGGGTCCCCAGACGGCGGGGATCGGATGCGCCGTGAGGAATTCCTGCTGCTCAGTTTCTTTCAGCGCCAGCAGCTGCGCGCGCTTGTCGTGTACTTCGATCATGCCGACGGTGATCTGAGTCGGACGCAGACGGTGCAGCGGGACTTCGTGTAACTTCGGCATAAGCTTCCCCAGACCGGCCCGGCGCGCGGCGCATAATCGTAGCGCTGCACGGCGTCACTGGGTACAGGGCCGCGAGCCTTCAGTGCGGCTTCCGGCCGTATGCGATGAGCATGTGACCGATCTGCAGACGCACGAGCGCCTTGCCCAGCCAGCGGGCCGCGAGGTTCTGTGCGTGTCCCGGCAGCGCGTAAAAGCCCGCGGCGCGGATGTGTGCTCCGGGGAACAGTCGTGCCAGTTCCGCCCGCGAGAAGCGAAACACGTAATCCACGCCCGGCTGTCCGGGCCGGCCTTCCTTGACCCATTGCTTGCGCCGCTTGTAGCGGCTGTAGTGATGTGCGCTTACGGCGTAACGTCCCTGCGGCTTGAGGACACGCAGCAATTCCGCCACTGCCTGCGGCTGCGCCCGTGGGCTCAGATGCTGCAGGGTGTTTGCGCACAGCACGCAGTCAAACGAGGCATCCGGAAACGGCAGCTCGCGCAGGTCGGCGTGCACGATGTCCAGGTTCTTGCGGCGGCCCAGATGCGCGTGCAGCGTATCAAGGGAGGCGCTGGAGAAATCGAGCGCCTCGACGTGCTCGCAGTGCAACAGGTAACGTGTCGACATTCCCGTGCCGCAGCCCGCATCCAGTACCGTGCCCGCCGGTTGGAGTGCTTCGACGGCCTGCACGATGCAGGCGCGGTAGACCGGGTCGGCCGCGCGCGGCGCGATGTAGTGCGGCGCGAGCCGATCCCACACTTCAGCCTGACTCGAGCGGTGCATGCCTGACCTCCTTGGCGCGCGGCCGCGACGTGTTCCTTCACGACGCTTGAGCTTAAGCGGTTCACGCGCGTGAGCACCGCATGAACGCGGGTAGATGATCGGGGCCGCCGCCGGCTCCTGCAAGCGTGAACTTGGTCCAGTGACGCCGTCAGTCCGCTCCTACGCACCGCCCGGGCGCGCGAGATGCGCGTCGCGCCGCCCGCTTGCAACGCCGCGCCGCCTCTGCGAACGTTAAGCCTCGCAATGAGCTGTGAGGAACTGAGCCCGAATGCGCATCTTGTTCGTGTGTCTGGGCAATATCTGTCGCTCCCCGACGGCGGAAGCCGTGCTGCGCACCCTCGCTGCGCGCGAAGCGCCCGAGCTTGGGATCGAGGTTGATTCCGCCGGCACCGCCGCCTATCACGTCGGCTCGCCCCCGGATCCGCGCACGCGCGCGGCGGGGGCGCGCCGCGGCTACGACCTCGAGCGCCTGCGGGCACGGGTGATCGAGCCGATGGACTTCGAGCGCTTTGATCTGATCCTGGCGATGGATGAGGAAAATCTGCACGTCCTGCGCCGGCGCGCGCCCGCGTCCGCGCACGAGCGGCTGCGACTGTTTCTCGAGTTTGCTACGCAGCAGGACGTGCGCGAGGTCCCGGACCCGTACTACGGCGGCCCGAACGGGTTCGAGGAGGTACTGGACCTCGTGGAAGGCGCCGCGCGCGGACTGCTGGCGCATCTGCGCCAGCGCCTGCGCGCCGCGTAGTGCCGCTAGTCTTCGGGTCCGCGGCCGCCGCCGGGAGCCTTCTCGACCGGCGCAGAAGTCCACACCACGTAGGGCTTGGTGTCGGCCGCTGCGCCTTCCGGACGCGCACTGGGCTCAAAATGCGCCAGCGGCGTGGGCTCGGGACCCGATTCGCGCGGCTCGGCGTGATACTCGCGCACCGGGGCCGCGGCGCGTGAGTCGCGCTCGGGGGCATTCACGGGCGCCTCGTGCGAACCGTTGCCCGGGCCCTGCGATTCGTTGGCGGCCACGCGCGGCAGTTCGGTACGTTCCGATCCGGGCTCCTGCGCGCTCATAGCGCCCTCGAATCCCGGGCTGCCTTCGCGCGAAGCCCCGCCGCCGCCACCGCGACGACCGCGGCGCCGCCCGCGGCGCCCGCGTCCGCTGCGTTCCGGACGGTCGCTGCGCTCGTGACGCGTCTCGCCCGGCGCACCGGCCGCTGGGGCGGGTGCATTCGGATCCGGCAGCGCGTGATCGTCCCGGGTACTCAGATCCCGGGGGGCGGTCTCGCGCGGCGCGACGTCGTGCGAGGGGCTCTCGCCCCGCGGTGCGCCGCCGGGGCGCTCGCCGCTGCGCTCGGGGCGACGTCCGTCGCCGCCGCGGTTGCGATCCCGATCCCGGTGATCGCGCTCGCTGCGATTACGATCGCGGCCCTCGCCGCGGCGGCTGTCACCGCGGTCACGGCGAGCCCCATCCGCGGAGCGTGAGTGCCGTGAACGATCGCGTCGTCCGTCAGAGCGCGGGGCCTCCTCACGGCGCGGTGCGCGCACCGGCGCTGCAGCGCTCGTGGGCGTCGCAGTCTCGGCGGAAGCGGGCTGCGGCTCACCGGCGAGCATCTTTTTGAAGCGCGCCCAGAAACCTCCGCCCTGTGCAGCACTCTGCGCGGGCGCGGCGGGCAGCGGCGGCGCGGCAGGGGCCGCAACGGGCGCAGTGGTCGTCGGCAGCAGTGTCGCCACCGCTGGCGCCTCCGGCTGCACCTTTCGGTCCTGGGCGGAACCGGGCTCGATCGCCGTCGGGGCGGTCGGCATGAGATAGGTTGCCTGTCGGTGCTCGGGCAGATCCATCTCATCATCGCGCACGCGCTTGATCGAGTACTCGGGCGTTTGGATGTTCTCGTTCGGTACGATGAAGAGCTCAGTCTCGCTCTTGTCCTCGAGCGTGCGCAGCCACTCGCGCTTCTCGTTGATGAGGTAGGTGGCGACCGCCACCGGTACCTGCGCGATGACGCGCGCCGTACGATCCTTGCGTAGCTCCTCGCCAATCAGGCGCAGCACCGCGAGTGTCATCGACTCGACGCTGCGGATGCTGCCGATGCCGACGCAGCGCGGACACACGATGTGGCTGGACTCCCCGAGCGAGGGACGCAGGCGTTGGCGTGACATCTCCAGCAGGCCAAAGCGCGAGAGCCGTCCGATCTGAATGCGCGCGCGGTCCATCTTCATCGCGTCACGCAGGCGGTCCTCGACCTCGCGCTGATTCTTGGGCGACTCCATGTCGATGAAGTCGATGACGATCAGGCCGCCGATGTCGCGGATACGCAGCTGACGGGCGATCTCGTCCGCCGCCTCAAGATTGGTGTTGGTGGCCGTCGTCTCGATATCACTGCCGCGCGTAGCGCGGGCGGAATTGATATCGATCGAGACCAGCGCCTCGGTGTAATCGATGACGATGCTGCCGCCAGAGGGCAGCTGCACCTTGTGCGCGTAGGCCGACTCGATCTGGCTCTCGATCTGAAAGCGCGTGAACAGCGGGATGTCGTCGGTGTAGAGCTTAAGCTTGCGTTGCGCATCCGCCGGCATGAAGCGCTGCATGTATTCCTGCGCCTTCTGGAAGGCGCCCGGATCGTCGACCAGCACTTCGCCGATGTCATCGGAGAGGTAGTCGCGCATCGAGCGGGTGACCGCGTCGCTTTCGCGGAACACCAAAAACGGGGCCGCACGATCCTTGGCGGCCGCCTCGATCTGCTCCCACTGCACCTTCAGATTGTCCAGGTCCCACTGCAGCTCTTCCACGGAGCGCCCGACCCCGGCGGTGCGCACGATGGCGCCCATGCCCTCGGGGATCTGCAGCTGGTTCATCACCTCGCGCATCTGGTCGCGGTCCTCGCCCTCGATGCGACGCGAGACGCCCCCGGCGCGGGGGTTGTTCGGCATCAGCACGAGGAAGCGGCCGGCGAGGCTGATGAAGGTGGTGAGCGCTGCACCCTTGGTGCCGCGCTCCTCCTTCTCGACCTGCACGATCAGTTCCTGCCCCTCCTGGAGCAGGTCGCGGATATTCATCCGCCCACCCTGCGGTTGCTGGCGGAAGTACTCCTTGGAGACTTCCTTCAGCGGCAGGAAGCCGTGGCGCTGTGCGCCGTAATCAACGAAGCAGGCCTCGAGCGAGGGCTCGACGCGGGAAATACGGGCCTTATAGACGTTGGCTTTTTTCTGTTCGCGGGAAGGTAAATCGATACTCAGGTCAAACAGCTTCTGTCCATCAACCAGAGCGACGCGCAACTCCTCTTCCTGAGTTGCATTCACTAGCATTCTCTTCATGTGCCCCTACTGTGCGGTGAGGGGCCGGCAAGCAAACGGCGGGAGGCCACGGGACGAAGCGTCCGCGGCAGCGAAGATTCCATAAACCTGGCGAATGAGAGCGAATCTCGTCAGTCACGTTGATGACCGCCGCTTTACGGGCGGTGCGAATAGGAAACCTTCGGTGAACTCGACCGACGGCACCGTCTGCGGAAGTCTCGAAGCGTGCGAGATTCGACGCAGCTGGCGCGATCTTGGCGGCCCAATGCGATGGCCTCGATTCAGAGGTCCAACTAAAACGGGCGGCGGCCCTAGGCCACCACCACTGGCGCGTCCGCGTCGCGGACGACCCGCGGAGTATACTCCACAGACCATTGTAGAAACAATGTCTTACGCCGAGGATCCCTTGCCTGAGCCTGAAGTCCCCGAAATTCGCACCGCCGTACAGCACTGCGAAGTGACCGCCGAAGAGGCGGGTCAGCGCCTCGATAACTACGTGCAAAAGCGCCTGGGCGAGCTGCCCCGCAGCCGCGTCTATCGCGTCATCCGCAAGGGCGAGGTGCGCGTGAACGGCAAGCGGGCGGGCCCGGAGACGCGCCTGAATGTGAGCGATAAGATCCGCCTTCCCCCGGTGCGCCTCGTACCGGCCGCCACTTCAGCCAAGCCCTCGCAGGACCTCCTGGCACGCATCCGCGAGGCGATCGTCTACGAGGACGAGAAGCTGCTGGTGCTCGATAAGCCCGCCGGGCTCGCTGTACACGGCGGCAGCGGCGTGAGCTTCGGGGTGATCGAGGCGCTGCGGGCGCTGCGACCCGAGGAGTCCCTCGAGCTCGTGCACCGGCTCGATCGGGACACCAGTGGCTGCCTGCTGATCGCCCGGCGCAGCGCGGCGCTGCGCACGCTGCACGCGCTGTTGCGTGACGACGGGTTTGAGAAGCGCTATCTCGCGCTCCTGCAGGGCAAGTGGGATCTAGGACAAAAGCGCATCGATGCGCCGCTGCGCACCGACACGCGCGTCGGCGGCGAGCGCACCGTGCGCGTCGGCGCAGCCGGCAAAGCCTCGGTGAGCACGTTCAGGCCCGTGCAGTTCTTCGGCAAGACCGCCACCTTGGTCGAAGTGACGCTCGAGACTGGCCGCACGCACCAGATCCGCGTGCACGCGCAGCACGCCGGTCATCCGGTGGCGGGGGATGAGAAGTACGGCGATGCGGCGTTCAACGAGGCGATGCGCGCCTTAGGACTGCGGCGCATGTTTCTGCACGCGAGCAGTGTGGGCTTCAGCTGGCCGCAGGGCGGGGAGTTCAGCGTCAATACGCCGCTGCCGCCGGAGCTCGGCGCACTCCTCGATCAGCTCGGCGCGATGAAGAAGCCCCGCGCGCACCGCCGCCCTAGGGCAGCGGGCAGCCGACACTCCGCAGCG
Organism: uncultured Pseudomonadota bacterium; assembly: GCA_963850955.1. Classification (GTDB taxonomy): domain Bacteria; phylum Pseudomonadota; class Gammaproteobacteria; order Steroidobacterales; family Steroidobacteraceae; genus 13-2-20CM-66-19. The sequence goes on along the minus strand of CAWKMW010000002.1, from coordinate 228,412 downwards.
CGCCCGCGAGCCAGATGAGGGGCAGCCCGATGAGGGCGGTTGGATCGCAGCTGTCGATGCTCTCCAGCAGCGCGATCCCCAGGCGCTCCGCCTTGAAGCCGCCCGCGCAGTCGTAGGGCTGATCGTGCGCGACGTAGCGCTCGATCTCCGCGGCCGTGAGCGTGCGGAACGTGACGACGGTGGTGTCCAGGTGCACCTGGCGCAGCGCCCGATCCAGCCCGATCACCGCGCAGGCGGTGTAGAAGCGCGCCGTCTGCCCGCTCAGGCGCGCCAGTTGCGCCCGACAGCGCGCGGCATCGCCGGGCTTATCGAGCACTCCATTGCCCGCGGCGGCCACCTGATCGCTGCCGATCACCAGCGCCTGCGGATGCCGCGCGGCCACGGCGAACGCTTTTTCCAGCGCCAACCGCAGCGCGCGATCCATGGGCAGCTCGCCTGCGACGGGCAACTCGTCCACTCCGGGGGACTGTGCCTCAAAGGGCAGCCCGAGACGGGTGAGCAGCTCACGCCGGTAGGCAGAGGTTGAGGCCAGCACGAGGGTCGGCGCAGAACTCACCGTGCCCCCCGAATCGCCTTCGAGAAACAATGAGTTAGCAACAAAACCGGCTTTGACTTAGGCACACTCGATACCTATCATACGCGCCCCATGTTGCCGCCCTGGTCGAGGCCGCTTGAGATCGACCGGCTGGCCGATGGCGGAGCCGACGTCGACTTTGCTATCCCGCTCGCCGAGCTTTCCGGCTTGCGCCCGCAGCGCGCAGGGGTCGGGGGTACGGTGCGGGGACGCGCGCATTTTACGCGCGAACGCGGACTCGCGGTCGCGCGGCTGACCCTCGAGGGCAGCGCAACGCTTGAGTGCCAGCGCTGTATGCAGCCGCTGGAGTTTGCGCTGAACTCGCAGGTGCGCGTGGCGTTGTTGCATTCCGAGGCCGAGGCCGCGCGGGTGCCCGAGGAGCTCGAGCCCGTGCTCGCCCCGGGCGGCCGCATCAGCATCGGGGAGCTCATCACGGAGGAGCTGCTCTTGAGTCTGCCCATCGTGCCGCTGCACGAGGGCAAGGAGGGGTGCGCGTCAGCCCCGGAGGCTGCGCCAGACCCGCAGGCGGATACGCACCGCCCGTTCGCGCAGTTGGCGGACCTGTTGAAACGTTAGAGTCGCATTCGAGTGAGGAGCTGAGACATGCCCGTACAAAAGAGTCGCAAGACGCCATCGCGCCGCGGGATGCACCGCTCGCACGACGCGCTCGCCAAGCCCGCCCTGTCGACCGATCCGCAGTCCGGTGAGACGCACCTGCGCCATCGCATTACCCCGGATGGCTTCTACCGCGGCCGGCGCGTGATCGAGAAGCCCGCCGAGAGCGACGATAAGGAATAACGCTTACCCGACGTTGCGCCGGACCTGAAGGGCCTGCGTGCTGCCGATCGCGATTGACGTGATGAGCGGCGATCATGAGCCGCGCGAGTACGTTGCCGGTGCGCTGCGCGCCTTGGCCGACGACCCGCAGCTGCGCCTGCTGCTGGTTGGGGAGCCGCAGCTGCTCGACACTGCGCTGGGCACACTGCCGCAGGCGGTGCGCGCGCGCGCCGAAGTGGTGGCCGCCTCCCAAGTCGTCACCATGGAGGAGAAGCCGCGCGAGGCGATCCGCCGCAAGAAAGACTCCTCGATGCGCGTCGCGATCGACCTGGTGCGCGCGGCGCGCGCGAGCGCTGCGGTCAGTGCCGGCAATACCGGCGCGCTCACTGCCATTGCGCACTTTGTGCTGAAGACCCTGCCCGGCGTCGAGCGCGCCGCCATCATCTCGGCCATCCCGGCCGCGCACGGCCTGACGCACATGCTCGATCTGGGCGCCAACACCAAGGCAACCCCGGAGCAGCTGCGCCAGTTTGCCGCCATGGGCGCCATCATCGCCCGTGATGTTTACGGCCTGCCCAACCCGCGCATTGGACTGCTCAACATCGGCGAGGAGGACATGAAGGGCCACGAGGGGGTGCAGGCCGCGCACGCCCTGCTCGCGGCGAGCCCGCTCAACTACGTGGGCTTTGTCGAGGGCGATGACATCTTCTCCGGCGACGTGGACGTGGTGGTCACGGACGGGTTTACCGGCAACGTGGCGCTCAAGACCATGGAGGGCGTCGCCGGCCTCATCGCCGATCGGCTGCGACAGGAATTCCAGGCCTCCTTCTTCGATCGGCTCGCTGGCCTTGTGGCCCGTCCGGTGCTGCGCCGCGCGGCCGCGGGGCTGGACCCGCGCCGCTACAACGGCGCTTGCATGGTGGGTCTTGCCGGGATCGTGGTAAAAAGTCACGGTCACGCCGACGTGGTCGCGTTCGCGCGGGCGATTGGCACGGCTGCGCTCGCTGCGCGCTGCGGACTCACGGAGCACATTGCGCACGCGTTGCGGGCGGAAGGGACCAGCAGTTGATTTATTCGCGCATCAGCGGCACCGGCTCATACCTGCCCGAGCGGATCCTCACCAATTTCGAACTGGAGAAGATGGTCGACACCACCGATGAGTGGATCCGCACGCGCACCGGGATCGAGCGGCGCCACATCGCCGCCGAGGGCGAGACCACGGTGGATCTGGCGGAGCGGGCCGCACGCCGGGCGCTCGAGGCTGCCGGCATGGCCCCGGAAGATGTCGACTTCATCGCCTTTGGCACCACGACGCCCGATCTGATCTTTCCGAACTGCGCGGTGCTGCTGCAACGGCGTTTGGGCTGTTTCGGCGGCCCCGCCTTCAGCGTCGAGACCGCCTGCGCCGGGTTCATGTACGCGCTGTCGATCGCCGACAAGTACGTACGCTGCGGTGAATCCAAGCGCGCGCTCGTCATCGGTGCGGAGACGCTCTCGCGCATCACGGACTGGAATGATCGCGGCACCGCGGTGCTGTTCGCCGATGGCGCGGGCGCCGTGGTGCTCGAGCCGAGCGACGCACCCGGTGTGCTCTCGACTCACCTGCACGCGGACGGGCGCTACCACGAGATGCTCTACTGCGCCAGCGGCGTGTCCAAGGGTTTTGCGCCCCAGCTCGCCATCATCATGGCCGGCAAGGAAGTCTTCAGGATCGCGGTCAACAAACTCGGTAACGTCGTCGACGAGACCCTCGCCGCCAACGGACTCGAACGCTCGGCGATCGATTGGCTGGTCCCTCACCAGGCCAACATCCGCATCGTGCACGCCACCGCCTCCAAGCTCGACCTGCCGCTCGAGCGCGTGATCGTCACGGTGCAGGACCACGGCAACACCTCGGCAGCCTCGGTGCCCCTGGCGCTGGATGTGGGCGTGCGCGACGGGCGCATCAAACGCGGCGAGCTGCTGCTGCTCGAGGCCTTCGGCGGTGGCTTCACCTGGGGATCGGCGCTCGTGCGCTACTGAAGTTTTTCAGCGCGCCAAGAGCAAAGCGCCCCAAAAGAAAACGCCGCGCAGATGCGCGGCGTTTTGCTTATCAACGAAGGTTCGTCGATTACTTGGAGACCGAACGCTTGAACATGCGGTCGATCTTCTCGTTCGTCGCATCGCAGCACGACTGACTGGCATGGGCCGCAGCCAACGCCTGGTTCGCAGTGCTCTGGGCACCGCTGGCAGCCTGTCCGGCCGAAGCCGCAGCGCTGTTGGCTGAGTCAGCTGCGCTCTTGGCAGAAGCCGCATCACCCTGCACCTTCGCCACCTGAGCCTTCAGATCGTCGATCTGAGCCTGAATGGGCTTCAGATCCGTACAGCCTGCCAGTCCAACTACCACGGCCACGGCCGCCGCCGCCGTCACAACGCTCGCGCACTTCATAATCGTCCCCTTTGGGTTGTTGATTCGGGAGTCCTGAATAACCGAAGCGATGCCGGTAGGCAAGTTCCACTGGCGTTCGCCACCGACCACTGCACCAAATTTACCGCGGGAATGCAACTCCAAACACGTAACTTGTCTTCAGCCCGCGACACTATTGCAACACGGTGACGCTTGGCGTGCATCCGTAATTGCCGCAGTGCGCCGTAAGTGAGGGGGGTGTGCGGTGCGCGGCGAGTTTGTTTTTGCGAAGAAGCGATGAGCAATTCTTACCGATTCGCTCACGGATCAGCGGCCAACGTTGAGCTTGTTGGATGTTGCACGAAGCGGGCGCGGGAGCGGGAGCGGGAGCGCGGCGAGAGTTATTTGGCCCCGAGCGGGTCGGAATTCTCAGAGATTTTGCAGCGATGATTCAGAGTGTTCGCGCCTTCGGTGTTGCACGAAGCTCACGCGCGAGCGTGAGCGTGGGCGCACCGGCAGGGGCGGCGCGCGGACCGGCGCTTGCCCCCGCGATCAATCTGGATATAATTACAGGTACTGTATATATAAACAGGACCTTCCCATGTCGGATCTCACCCCGCGCCAGACCCAGATTTTGCGGCTCATCCAGCGCTTCATCGGCGAGACCGGCATGCCCCCGACCCGGGCCGAGATCGCCCGTGAGCTTGGCTTTCGTTCCGCCAATGCGGCCGAAGAGCATCTGCGGGCACTCGCCCGCAAGGGCGTGATCGCGCTCGTGCCCGGGACTTCCCGGGGGATCCAGCTGAAGGACACTATCCGGGAGCAGATCGGGTTGCCGCTCATCGGGCGCGTGGCCGCAGGCAAACCGATCTTCGCCGAAGAGAATTTCGAGGCGCGGCTGCAGATCGATCCGGGACTGTTCCAGCCACGGCCACATTACCTGCTCAAGGTCATCGGCATGAGCATGAAAGATGCCGGCATCCTCGATGGGGATCTGGTCGCGGTGCATCGCACCTCCGAGGTGCGCAGCCGCCAGATCGTGGTGGCGCGCCTTGAGAATGAAGTCACCGTGAAGCGCTATCGCCAGGAGGGCTCCATCGTGTGGCTGCTGCCGGAGAATTCCGCCTTCGAGCCGCTGCGGGTGGATCTGAAGGAAGAGCCTCTGCTCATCGAGGGGATCGTCGTCGGGGTCGTGCGTCGCGGCCGCTCGACCGGGTTCATGTGAATGGCGCTCACCCGTGGGCCTTAAGAGGTTGGCAGCTGAGTGAGCTTAAGCCGGCATGGACGATTCGAAACTGGCTCGTTTACTCGAGCATCCGGCCATCTGGCGCGGCCGCAGTGTCGCGCGCCTTGAGGTCTTAGCGAGTGGTTTTGCCCCACTCGATGCCGCGCTGCCCGGGGGCGGCTGGCCGCGCAGCGGGCTGATCGAAATTCTCGTCGGCCGTTTCGGCAGCGGCGAACTGTCCTTGTTGTTACCGGCACTTGCCGCGCTGACGCGCGCCGCCAGTGCCCGCTGGTGCGTGTGGGTGGCGCCGCCGCTCATGCCTTTTGCCCCCGCGCTCGTCGCGCAGGGCCTCGTGCTGGAGCGCGTGGCTGTCGTGGGCGGACAGCGCCCGCTGTGGGCCTTCGAACAGGTGTTGAGATCGGGGGCCTGCGATGCCGCGCTCGCCTGGGGTAAGCGCCCGCAGCCGCGCGATATCCGCCGCCTGCAGCTCGCCGCCGAACGCGGGCGCACTCTAGGCGTGCTGTTTCGGCCGCGACGCGCGGCGCGGGAGAGTTCCGCGGCGGCGTTGCGCGTGGGCGTGGAAGCTTGCGGCAACGGCGTACGCGTCACGCTTCTCAAAGGCCGCGGCGCGCACGGTGTGGTTGAGCTGCGGAACTTAAGCGCATGAAGGCCTCGGCTGAAGAGGCGGTGGGCGCTGCGCTCTTGCCCGCTGCGGAACCTGCCGCGCCCGGGCGTGCGCGTGAACACGCTCCCGCCGCGCTCACCCGCGCACGGCCGCTGGCGCCACCGGAACCGGGGGTGGAGCTGTGGGTCGGGCTGCACTTGCCGCAGCTGCGCAGCGCCCGACAGCTTGCGCATCTGGCGTACCTTGCGCAACGCTTCACGTCGCGCGTGAGTCTTGAGCCCCCCGATGGCGTGCTCCTGGAAGTGCGCGGCAGTCTGCATCTTTTTTCCGGAGTGACCGGCTTGAGCCGCGCGCTTCAGGGCGTGTGCGAGGGAGTGGCGCTGAAACCGCTGCTGGCCTTCGCGCCCACGCCGCTCGCGGCGCTGGTGGCGGCCCGCGCCGGCCAGGCGCTGGTGATCCTGGAGCGCGCACAGCTCGTCGGCCAGCTCGCCGCCGTGCCGCTTGCCGCGCTGCGCTGGCCGCCGCAGGTGATCGAGCGCCTCCAGCGCACCGGCGTGCGCACCGTCGGGGCGGTGCTGCGCCTGCCGCGCGCCGGGTTCGCGCGCCGTTTCGGTGCCGCGCAGCTCGCCACGCTCGATCGGCTCACCGGTCGCACGCGCGAGGTGCGCGCCGCCTTTCGCCCGCGCGAGCGTTTCCGCCGCCGCCACGAGCTCAGCTGCGAGCTGGAAAATCACGCGCACCTGCTCATCGAGCTCACGCGGCTGCTGCAGGAACTTGAGGCTTTTCTCAAGGCGCGCCAGTGCGGCGTCATGGCGCTCGAATGCCGTCTGCTGCACCGGCAGGGGCAGATGACTCCGTGCGTGCTGCATCTGGCCGCCCCGCAGGCTGAAAGTGCCCATCTCGCGCGGCTGTTCGCCGAGCAGTTCAATCAGCTGGCACTGCCGCAGGCGGTACGGGCGCTCGAACTGCGCGCCAAGACACTCCTGCCGCTCACCCCCCAGGCAGCGGGCCTGTGGCAGCCGGGTGAGTACGGCGGCGGCACGGGCAGTGAGGCCCACGCACTCATCGAGCGGCTGTGCGCGCGTTTGGGTGCCGGGGCGATCCACGGCCTTACGCTGCTCGAGGGCCACAGGCCCGAGAGCAGCTGGGCGATGACGGTGCCGCCGTCGGCGGCGAGGGGGACGCGCGCGCGCGCGACGGCCGCCTCACCGGTGACGGCGCGGCGGCCGCTGTGGTTGCTGGCGACGCCGCAGCCGCTCGCGGCGCGCGCAGGAATGCCGCAACGTCGCGGTGCGCTGCGACTGGTGAGCGAGCCGGAACGCATCGAAACGGGCTGGTGGGATGGGGAGGAGATTGCGCGCGATTACTACACCGCGCTCGACACCCACGGCGTGCGACTGTGGGTGTTCCGCGAACGCACCGCCCCGCACGGCTGGTTCCTGCACGGCATTTTCGGCTGATGCCCTCCGCCGCCGCTGAAGAGGCCGAGGCCGCGCGGCACTCGCCCGCGTACGCGGAACTGCACTGCCTCTCCAACTTCACCTTCCTGCGCGGTGCCTCGCATCCGCATGAGCTCGTGGCGCAGGCGGTCGCGCTCGGTTATCAGGCACTGGCGCTCACGGACGAGTGTTCGGTGGCCGGAGTGGTGCGCGCGCACATGGCGGCGAAGGAGCGGCCGCTGAAACTCATCGTCGGCTCCGAGTTTCGCCTGGAGTGCGGTTTGAAGTTCGTCGCGCTGGCGATCAATCGGCAAGGCTACGCGGCGCTGTGCCGGCTCATTACCCGCGCCCGGCGCGCGGCTGCGAAGGGCACTTACCGCTTAACGCGCGCCGATGTGGAGCGTGCGCAGCTCGCGCACTGTTTCATTCTCTGGATACCCGCAGGCATGCCACGGCCCGAAGAGCTGACGTGGCTCGCGGGTCTCTTCCCCGGAAAGTTGCGCATCGCGGTCGAACTGCTGCGCGAGGGCAGCGATGGCGCGCGTCTTGCCGCACTCATGCAGCTGGGTGCCCAGCACGAGGTGCCGCTGCTCGCGAGCGGCGATGTGCACATGCATGTGCGCGCGCGGCGGCGCTTACAGGATGCGCTCACCGCGATTCGACTCGGGGTACCGATCGGGGCTGTGGGCGCGCGCCTGTATGCGAACGGCGAGCGCTACTTGCGCGAACCGCGCCGGCTCGCGCGCCTGTATGCGCCGCAGCTGCTCGAAGCGGCCGTGGCGGTGGCGCAGGCGTGTCACTTTTCCCTGGACGAGCTTCGGTACGAGTACCCGCACGAACTTGTGCCGTCAGGGGAGAGCGCGACGAGCTACCTGCGCAAGCTCGCGCAAGCCGGCGCCCGCTGGCGCTGGCCGGCCGGCGTGCCCGAGGGTGAGCGCACCGCTCTTGAGCACGAGCTCGCCCTCATCGCTGAGCTTCACTACGAGCCGTACTTTCTTACCGTGCACGATATCGTCGCTTTCGCCCGCGCGCAGGGCATCCTCTGCCAGGGGCGCGGTTCGGCGGCCAATTCGCGCGTGTGCTACTGCCTGGGGATCACCTCCGTCGACCCGCAGCGCGGGGCAGCCCTGTTGTTTGAGCGCTTCATCTCGCGCGAGCGTAACGAGCCGCCCGACATCGACATCGACTTCGAGCACGAGCGCCGCGAGGAGGTGCTGCAGTACGTCTATGCGAAGTACGGCCGTGCGCGCGCCGCTCTTGCGGCCACGGTCATCATGTACCGGCCAAGAAGCGCCCTGCGCGATCTGGGCAAGATCTTCGGCCTCACTCCTGCGGCCAGCCTGCGCTTAGCGAAGGTCATGCAGTGGTGGGACGGCAGTGCCGCCATGGCCGAGCGGCTGCACGCGGCGGGCTTTGACCTGGAAAGCCCCTGGCTCAAGCGCCTCGTGCCGCTCGCGCAGGAACTCGTGGCTTTCCCGGGTTTCCCGCGGCACCTGTCGCAGCACGTCGGCGGCTTCGTCATCTGCGAAGGACTGCTGGAGGAGCTGGTGCCCATCGAGAACGCGGCCATGCCCGAGCGCACGGTGGTGCAGTGGGATAAGGATGACCTGAACGACTTGGGCCTGCTCAAGGTGGATCTGCTGGCGCTCGGCATGCTGACGGCGCTCAAGCGCGCTTTCACGCTCGTGAACGCGTACCGCGGCACGCAGTACACGCTCGGCACCTTGCCGCCCGAGGATCCCAAGGTTTACGACATGGTGTGTCGCGCCGACACCATCGGGGTGTTCCAGATCGAGTCGCGGGCGCAGATGGCCATGCTGCCGCGCCTGAAGCCGCGCTCGTACTACGACCTCGTCATCGAGGTGGCCATCGTGCGCCCCGGTCCCATCCAGGGCGACATGGTGCACCCGTATCTGCGGCGCCGCAGCGGCGCGGAGGCTGTCGAGTATCCGGGCACGGAGGTGCGCGCCGTGCTCGAGCGCACGCTCGGCGTGCCGATCTTCCAGGAACAGGTGATGCAGATCGCCATCGTCGCCGCTGGCTTTACGCCCGGGGAGGCGGATGCGCTGCGTCGCGCAATGGGCGCGTGGAAGAGAACCGGCGGCCTGGATCCGTTTCGCGAGCGACTGCTGCAAGGCATGCGCGCGAAAGGTTATCCGGCCGAGTTCGCGCAGCGCATCTACCAGCAGATGCTCGGCTTTGGCGAGTACGGTTTCCCCCAATCCCATGCAATGAGCTTTGCGCTCTTGGTGTATGACTCAGCGTGGCTGAAGTGCCGTGAGCCGGCGGCCTTTACCTGCGCGCTCCTCAACAGCCAGCCCATGGGCTTCTATGCGCCCGCGCAGCTGGTACGCGACGCACGTGCTCACGGGGTGGAGGTGCGGCCCGTGGATGCCTGCGTCAGCCTCTGGGACTGCACTCTCGAGCGTGGCGCGGAAGGTGAGCCCGCACTGCGCTTAGGCTTGCGCCTGGTGAAGTCTTTGAGCGAGGCGGGCGCCGGGCGCCTCATCAGCGCACGTGAGGCGCAGCCCTTTGTCAGCGTGGCGGATCTTGCCCTGCGCGGCGCGCTCGACCGCGCCGATCTGGAAGCCCTCGCCGCCGCCGGCGCGTTCGCCGCCTTAAGCGGCAACCGGCATCTGGCGTTCTGGGAGGTGGCCGGCACCGAGCGCGCACTGCCCTTGGGGCTGACCGACACCCGCGGCACGGGTGTGCAGGAAGGCCGGCCGCTCTTGAGTGCCCCAACCGAGGGGCAGGGCATCGTCGCCGACTATGCCGCCCTCGGGCTCACTTTAGGGCGTCATCCGCTCGCGCTCTTGCGCGAGCGCCTGCGCGCGCGGGCGCTCCTGAGCGCAGGCGAGCTGAAGAGCGCGCGCCACGGGGCGCGGGTGCGCACCGCCGGCATCGTGCTCATGCGCCAGCGTCCGGCCACGGCGAGCGGGGTCACCTTCCTCACGCTCGAGGATGAGAGCGGCCAGGTGAATGTCATCGTTTGGGAGCGCGTCGGCCGCGAGCAGCGCGCGGCGCTGCTCGAGTCGCGCCTGCTGGAAGTGCACGGGGAGCTGCAGCAGCAGGAAGGTGTCTCGCATCTTATCGCGCACCGGCTCATCGATCGCACGGGGCTTCTGGGCGAGCTACTGACGCGCTCGCGGGATTTTCACTGAACGCTCAAGTGTGGCGCGGTTTGCGGCGGGCTCTGCGGCCGGAAGCCCCGCCGTCATCGCCGATCTCATAGTCCTCAAAGTCGCTGGTGAGTTCGGCGGTGTGCTTGTCCTCGAGGAGGCGTTCCAGGCGTCGCCACGCCGGATCCCCGGCCTTCTGGCCGCGCCGCTTCGCCAGATCGAGGTCCTTGATGACCTGATCCAGGTCGACGTCGCCGTCCTCAACGACGGGCTCGTCGGCTTCCTCGTCCTCGAATTCCTCTGATTCGGGCTTCTCGCTCATGCCTAGACAGCGGTCCTGGCAGGAATTGGACGGCGCGAAATTAAATCAGATGACCCGCCCACTGCAATCTCGTGCGCGTGCTTTGTGAAGCGCTACCCCTTTTGCCTCGCAAATCAGCGACTTTCAGTGGATCAGGTTGTTCATCTGGAAGATCGGCAGGAGCATCGCGAACACGATCCCCATGACGAACGCGCCCATGAGGACGATGAGCAGGGGGCCCAGCAGGCCCACCATGGCCGCGAGCATGCCATCGAGCTCACGTTCCTGGCTGATCGCGGAACGCTCGAGCATGCTGTCGAGCTGCCCGCTCGACTCGCCGCTGGAGATCAGATGGATCGTCATGGGCGGGAAGAGGCGGCTGCGCGCGAGCGAGCGCCCGATCGGGGCCCCCTCGCGCACGCGCGCGGCCGCATCGGTCACCGCGTCGCGCATCGGCAGGTTGGTCACGACTTCCCCGGCGATGCGCATGGCCTCGAGCACCGGCACGGAGCTACCCGAGAGGATGCTGAAGGTGCGCGTGAAGCGCGCGGTATTAAAGCCCCGCACGAGCTTGCCCACGATCGGCACGCGCAGCTGCCAGGACTGGAAGATGCGTTTGGCGGCCGGATTGCGCTGCCAGCGGGCGAAAAGCCAGATCGCGAGCGCCAGACCGATCAAGAGGTAGATGCCGTACACGCGGAAGAAGTCGCTCGTGCCGATCAGGACGCGCGTGATGAGGGGCAGCTTCGCCTTGGTCGACTCGAACACGGAGACGACCTTGGGCACCACGAACACGAGCAGGAACGAGACGATCACGAAGCACATGACCGTGAGCACGATCGGGTAGAGCATGGCCGCCAGAACCTTCTGGCGGATCTCCTCGCGGCTCTCGGTGTAGTCGGCGAGCCGCTCGAGCACGCTGTCGAGGTGCCCGGCCTGCTCGCCGGCGGCTACCGTGGCGCGGTAGATCTCCGGAAAGACGCGCGGGAACTCGCCGAAGCCGTCCGCGAGAGTGTGTCCCTCCATCACCCGGGCGCGCACCCCGTGGATGATGCTCTGCATGCGCGGCTTCTCGGTCTGCTGCGACACCGCCAGGAGCGACTCCTCGAGCGGCAGCCCGGCGCGCACCAGCGTGGCGAGCTGGCGGGTGAAGAGCGCCAGATCGGCGGCCGAGACGCGCCGCATGAGACTGAAGGAGCGCTGGCGCTTGGCTTCGCGCTGCGCCACTTCCGCGATCGTGACCGGTAGCAGCTGCTGCTCGCGCAACAGCTGGCGGATGTGGCGCGGCGTGTCGCCCTCGAGAATGCCCTTGCGCTCGTTGCCGCCAGGATCCAGGGCGGTGTATTCGAACGCGCCCACGCCTTAGTCCTCGCGCGTGACGCGCAATATTTCCTCGAGCGTGGTTTCACCGCGCAGCACCCGGGCGCGGCCGTCGTCGCGGATCGAGGGCGTGGCGAGGCGCGCGTGCCGCTCGATCTCCTGCTCGGACACCCCGTCGTGGATCATGGTGCGCATGGCATCATCGACGATGATGAGCTCGTAGATCCCGGAGCGTCCGCGGTAACCGCCGGTCGGATCGCGCCCCGGGCGGTAGAGGGTGGGTGAAGGCTCGTTCGGACCGAGGTTCAGCAGGCGCCGCTCGTACTCGCCGGCCGCGAAGGGCTGCTTGCTCTCTGGGCTCAGGACCCGCACCAGGCGCTGGGCCAGCACGCCGATGAGACTCGAGGAGAGCAGGAACGGCTCGATACCCATGTCGCGCAGGCGCGTGATCGCCCCGGCGGCGGTGTTGGTGTGCAGCGTCGAGAGCACCAGGTGGCCGGTGAGACTCGCTTGCACCGCGATCTGCGCGGTCTCAAGGTCACGGATCTCACCGATCAGCACCACGTCCGGATCCTGGCGCAGGATCGCGCGCAGGCCGCGCGCGAAGGTCATCTCCACCTTGGTGTTCACCTGCGTCTGGCCGATGCCGTCGATGTAGTACTCGATCGGATCCTCGACCGTCATGATGTTGAGCGTGTTGTCGTTCAGGCGCTCGAGCGCGGCATACAGCGTGGTCGTCTTGCCCGAGCCGGTGGGGCCGGTGACCAGGATGATGCCGTGGGGCTTATGGATCAGCTCATCGATCGTGCCCTGGGTACGCGCATCCATGCCGAGGGAATTCAGATCGAGCTTGCCGGCCTGCTTGTCCAGGATACGCAGCACCACGCGCTCACCGTGCCCGGAAGGGATGGTCGAGACGCGCACATCGACCGCGCGGCCGGCGATCTTCAGACTGATGCGTCCGTCCTGCGGCAGGCGCTTCTCGGCGATGTCTAGGCGCGACATGACCTTGATGCGCGACACCACCAGCGGGGCGACCGCGCGCTTGGACTGCAGCACCTCGCGCAGCACCCCATCGATACGAAAGCGGATCACGAGGCGATTCTCGAACGGCTCGACGTGGATATCCGAGGCGTTTTCTTTCACCGCCTGGGTGAGCACCGCGTTGATCAGGCGGATGATGGGGGCATCGTCCTCGCTGTCAAGCAGATCCGCCTGCTCGGGCAGATCCTGCGCGAGGTGCGCAAGGTCGGTCGTATCATCGAGTCCCTCGACCGCCTGCATGGCATCGGAGCCTGCCTCGTAGGCGCGCCGCAGGAGCTGATCAAACTCCGCCTCCGGCACCCGCTCGAGCCGCACCTGCCGGCGCAGGTAGCGGCGCACCTCGGCCAGGGCCTGGGGGGAGGCGCTGTCGCGGTAGCTGCACTCGGCCACCCCGTCGATCACGCGGTTCACGAGCACCCCGTGGCGCTTGGCGAAGGCGAACGACAGCCGTCGGCCGCCCTCTTCGGGAACCTCAGTGCGCACGCTGGTGGCGACGTCGTTCATGGCTCGCCGGGGCCGGGGGGCTTAACGTCCGGCTTCGCCGTATCACTCGGGGCCGCCTGCCCGGCGGGCGCGCCGGGGGCCGTCGCCGGGGCGGGCGTGGCATTTGGCGTCGGCGCGGCTTGCCCCGGGACGATCTGCAAAGGCGGCGCGGGCGTGTACGGCTGCAGGGCCGGCAGATTCGGGTCCGGGGTGTTGGGCAAGAGCGGCAGCGCCTCGTGGGTCACGATGCCGTGCTGCTGATCGCGCATGTAGTTGTACTTGAGCTCGGTCTCGTAGGCGGCCTGCTGCTGATCGCGCAGGATCTTCGGGCGGATGAACATGATCAGGTTGTTCTTGGTCGCCATCGCGTTGCGCGTCTTGAACAGCAGTCCGAGGATCGGGATGTTGCCGAGGTAGGGCACGCGGTTCTCGCCCTTGGTGCTGTCATCCTCGATGAGGCCGCCGAGCACGACGACGCCGCCATCCTCGATCAGTACGTTGGTCGTGATGGTGCGTTTGTTGGTGACGAGATCGACCGCGCCCGCAGGCTTCTGACCGATGCTCGAGCTCTCGATCGAAATCTTCAGCATTACCGCCGAACCTTCCGGGGAGATGGTCGGTGTCACTTTGAGGATCGTGCCGACTTCCTCGCGCTGGATGGTCTGGAAGGGGTTCACCGTGCCCCCGGTCACCGCCGTGGTGTTCGTGAACTGACCGGTGATGAAGGGCACTTCCTGCGCGACCTTCAGTTCCGCCTCCTGGTTGTCCATCGTGACCGTCGAGGGCGTGGCGACGATGTTGGTGGTCGTGTCCGAGCGGATGGCGCGCAGCATGGCGGCGAAGTTCACCCCGGTGCCGGCGATGCGACCGATGCCGAGCGTCGTGCCCTGCAGCAGGGCGGTCGAGATGTTGGCCGGGTTCTGCACCGCGCCGGCCAGATCCACGATGCTCGTGCCGCCGATCGGGGAGACGAAGCTGCCGACCGGGATGTTCTCACCGTTCGAGAAGGCGGCCCAGTTGATGCCGAGCTCGGAGTCCTTATCCACATCCACCTCGGCGATGATCGCCTCCACCAGCACCTGCGGGCGGCGGATGTCGAGCTTGTCGATGATGGTCATCACCATGTGCATGATGCGCGGCGGTGCGGTGATGACGAGCGCGTTATTGGTCGGATCCGCCCACACCATGGCATTTCGTTCCGCCGCGGCCTGCGCCGTGGTGCCGCCACCGGTGATAGGACCCTGCACCCCGGCAGCGCCCGCGACCGACTGCACGATGCCGGTGATCTGTTCTTTCAGCTTGGGCGCGATTTTCTCGGCATCCGCGTAATGCAGGTAACGCACGCGCGTATCCCCGCCGGTCTCGAGCGGGGTATCCAGATGCGCGATGAGGGCGCGCACTTTCAGTCGCTGCGACAGCTCCCCGGCGACCAGTACGCTGTTGGAGCGCTCATCGGCCACCACCTTGATGGTGGCGCCCTCGGCGGCGTTCGCGCCCTGATAGAGCGAGTTCACCACGCGCACGATCTCAGCCGCCCCGGCATTCGTCAGCGGTATGATCTCCGGTTCCGTGCCACTGGTCTGGTCGATGCGCCGGATGATGCGCATGATGCGGTTCACGTTGCTCGCGTGATCCGAGATGATGAGGATGTTCGAAGCGGGGTAGGCCGCCAGGTGTCCGTACTGCGCGATCATCGGCCGCAGGATCGGAATGAGCTGCGCGGCGCTCACGTTGTGCACCTCCATCACCTGCGTGACCATCTCATCGGAGGTTGCGCTCACCCGATCGGGCAGATCGTTGGAGGGAAACTGCCGCGCGTTGGCATCCGGCAGGATCTTGACGACGTTCCCGGACGGTACGGCGATGAAGCCGTACACCTGCAGGATGGACAGGAACGCTTCGTAGAAGGCCGCGGGCGACATCGGGGTGGAGGAGAGCATCGTCACCTGCGCGCGCACGCGCGGGTCGATGATGAAGTTCTTGCCCGTAGCAGCGCTGACCGCTTCGGCGATCTGGGTGATGTCCGCGTCCTTGAAGTTCGGGGTGATGCGCTGCACCTGCTGCGCCGAGGCGAGCGAGGCTGCCAGCAGCACCGCGAGCGTGCGCACGATGAACGAACGTAAACCTGTCATTCGCAAAATTCCCCCCGCTAAGCGCGTCGACTCAAGCTACCGGCCGGTGCTGCCCTCGTTCGACGGCGGCTCCTGGCCGGGCGGCGCGTCCTCCGGTGGCAGGCTGCCGCCCGCCGGCGGAGCACCCGCCGGAACATTGCCCCCCATGCCTCCTAGGGGGCCGGCGCCACCCGGCGCAGCGCCCGGTGGCGGCGGAGCCTGTGCGGCCACGCTGTCCGCCTCCTGCGCCACCTGGGCGATGTTCAGCAGCAAATCCTGCTGCTGCCCGCCGCGGATGACTGTGACGCGCGCCTCACTGGCGCTCGAGAGCGTGCGCAGGATCTGCTCGCTTCGATCGCGATCATCGAGCGGCGTTCCATTGATCGCCGTCACTTGGTCGCCGGCGCGCAGCCCCAAGGTGTTAAAGGCGGCGCGGTTGCGTCCGGGGTACACCCGAAAGCCGTTCAGGTGGCCGTGATCCATGACAGGCTGCGGCCGTATGACATCCCCGATGAGTCCGGGCTGCTCGCTGATCATGCGGCGCATGCGCTCGACCGGGTTTTCAGCGCTCTGGAAGGCCGCGCTCGAGGGCGGCGGCGCGGTCGCACTCATCTGGTGCGGCAGGGCGAGCGATTCGAGCTGGCCATCCCGATCGATGACCACCCGATCGGTGTACACCGAGTGCAGCTTCGGTCCGCCGGCGATCGTGTCGCCGACCGCATACACTTTTGCGCTCTGTGCGTTCGGTCCGAGGATCGCGAGCCCGTTTTGCGGATCATTGCCGGCGATGATTCCGGTGAGCACCAAAGGCATGCTGGTGGCCGGCGCATTGGCGCCGTCCTGCTTCGCTATGGGCGCCGCGCCGAAAAGGTGGGCGTTGGTGATCGCGGGCAGATCAAGCCGGCGTGCCTGCACCGGGTGGTGTGCCGCGCCGAGCGCCTTGCCGCCACCGCCGGCGAGGTCCGTGACGATGAGCGCCGCCTGTACGCCCAGGGCGAGCGCGAGAACCCAGGTCGCGATCCGCGGTCCCTCATTAAGCAGCAGCGCACGCCAGCGTTCCTGCGCCGGGACGCCCTCGAGCCAGGAAGCTGCGTTCATGGGGAAAAGAGCATGAGCTTAATTGTCGTCCTCAAGGTCGCCCGCACACCCCCGCGGCGCGCCTCGTGCGCGCCCGCACCACGCCTCACGCGCCCGCCATCATAGGGTGTGGTGCTTGTGCTCTCAAGCGATTGTTTCTGCAGGAGTAACTACTACTCATTCTGGGAGGCTTGTGTTGCCGTTTCGCGACCCCTATAAAGACTCTCATGCCTGATCCTCATCCGGTTCGCCCTGACACCGGCGTCGTCGTCGAAGAGGCGCGGCCGGAGGTCAAGCAGCCGCCGCTGTACCGGGTGGTTCTGCTGAATGATGACTACACCCCCATGGAGTTTGTCGTCGACGTGCTGGAAAAGTTCTTCGCGCTGAATCGTCCGACCGCCACGCGCGTCATGCTCGAGGTGCACACTAAGGGCAAGGGCGTGTGCGGGGTCTTCACATACGAGATCGCGGAAACTAAGGTGGCACAGGTGACCACTTACGCGCGCGACCATCAGCACCCGCTCATGTGTACATTGGAGGAGGCGTGAACGCGGCGCCGTCTGACTGAATCGATGGCTGGGAAGGCTTGTACTTATTGAACGCTCAAACTTGAAAGGTCCGCCGAAGTGCTGTCCAACGAGCTCGAATACTGTCTAAACGATGCGTTCCACCAGGCGCGCGAGGCGCGTCACGAGTACCTCACGGTCGAGCATCTGCTGCTGGCGATTCTTGACACCCCGAAAGTGCGCGAGGTGCTGCGCGCTTGCGGTGCGGATCTCGCCAAATTCAAACAGGAGCTGAAGGAGCACATCGAGCAGTCGACCCCGAAGCTCGAGGAGGGCGAGGAGCGTGAGGTGCAGCCGACGCTCGGCTTCCAGCGCGTGCTGCAGCGGGCGGTGTTTCACGTGCAGTCAAGCGGTAAGAAGGAAGTCGGCGTCGCCAACGTACTGGTCGCGATCTTCAGCGAGAAGCAGAGCCATGCGGTGTTTCTCCTGAATCGCCGCCACGTGACGCGCCTGGACGTGGTGAACTACATCTCCCACGGACTTTCGAAGATCGCCGAGGAGAAGACCGACAAGGAGGAGTCCGGCGCCGAGGGTGAGCGCGATGCCGAGGGCGGCAGCGCGCTCGAGAAGTACACCACCAATCTGAACAAAATGGCGCAGGACGGGCGGATCGATCCGCTGATCGGGCGCAAGCTCGAAGTCGAGCGCACCATCGAGATCCTGTGCCGCCGTCGCAAGAACAACCCCCTGTACGTCGGCGAAGCGGGCGTCGGCAAGACCGCGATCGCCGAGGGCCTCGCGCGCCTGATCGTGGAGGGCAAGGTGCCGGAAGTGCTGTCCGATTCCACCATCTTCGCCCTCGACATGGGCGCGCTCATCGCCGGCACCAAGTACCGCGGCGATTTCGAGAAGCGCCTCAAGGGGGTCATCACGGAGCTCAAGAAGCTCCCGGGTGCGATCCTCTTCATCGATGAGATCCACACCGTGATCGGTGCCGGCGCCGCCTCGGGGGGCGTGATGGACGCCTCCAACCTCATCAAGCCGGTGCTCACCAACGGGGAAATCCGCTGCATCGGCTCGACGACCTACAATGAATATCGCGGCATCTTCGAGAAGGACCACGCGCTCGCGCGGCGCTTCCAGAAAATCGACGTGGTGGAGCCCTCGGTCGCGGAGACCGTGGAGATTCTCTTTGGCCTCAAGCCGCGCTTCGAAGAGCATCACGGCATCACCTATGCGGACGATGCGCTCAAGGCGGCAGCGGAGCTTGCGGCACGGCACATCAACGAGCGCCACCTGCCCGACAAGGCGATCGACGTCGTCGACGAGGCCGGCGCGCGGGCGCGTCTGAGGCCCATCGCCGAGCGCGAGCCGATGGTGCAAGTGCGTCACATCGAGGACGTCGTGGCGCGCATGGCGCGCATTCCGGCCAAGAGCGTCTCGACTTCCGACCGCGAGGTGCTGAAGAATCTCGAGCGCAACCTCAAGCTCGTGATCTTCGGGCAGGACAAGGCGATCGATGCGCTCGCCGCCGCCATCAAGATGGCGCGCTCCGGACTCGGAGAGGCGCGCAAGCCCGTCGGCAGCTTTCTGTTCGCCGGGCCCACCGGGGTGGGCAAGACCGAGGTCACCCGGCAGCTGGCGATCGCCATGGGCGTCGAGTTTCTGCGCTTTGACATGTCCGAGTACATGGAGCGACACACGGTGTCGCGTCTGATTGGTGCGCCTCCGGGCTACGTCGGCTTTGACCAGGGCGGGCTGCTCACCGAGGCCATCACCAAGCACCCGCACTGCGTGCTCTTGCTCGATGAGATCGAGAAGGCGCATCCGGATGTGTTCAACCTCTTGCTGCAGGTGATGGATCACGGCACCCTCACCGATAACAACGGCCGCAAGGCGGACTTTCGCCACGTCATCATCGTCATGACGACCAACGCTGGTGCGCAGGAGATGGCGCGCGCCTCGATCGGCTTCACGCACGCGGACAACGCGAGCGACGGTATGGAGGCGATCCGCCGTATCTTCACGCCCGAGTTCCGCAATCGTCTGGATGCCGTCATCCAGTTCGCCGCGCTCGAGCCGGCCACCATCGAGCGGGTGGTCGATAAGATCATCATGGAGGTGGAGGCGCAGCTGGAAGCCAAGGGCGTCACCATCTCGCTCGACGATGCGGCGCGCCGCTGGATCGCCGAGCGCGGCTACGATCCGAAGATGGGCGCGCGGCCGATGGCGCGCACCATCCAGGAGCACATCAAGCGACCGTTGGCGGAGGAGCTGTTGTTCGGGCGCCTGGCCGGGGGCGGCCATGTGCGCGTGTCAGTCTCCAAGGATGGCGCATCGCTCGCTCTCGAGTGCGAGCCGGCGCAGCTGCCGGCGGTGCCCGCCTAGTCGCAAATCAGTGAGGCACGAGGGTCTGCGACACCCTCAGCGACCGCGGTAGATGATGCGGCCCTTGGTCAGATCGTAGGGCGTCATCTCCACGGTGACGGCGTCGCCGGTGAGGATGCGGATGTAGTTTTTGCGCATCTTGCCGGAGATGTGCGCGGTCACGACGTGGCCGTTTTTCAGCTTCACGCGGAAGGTCGTGTTGGGCAGGGTCTCGGTGACCTCACCCTCCATCTGGATCGCATCTTCTTTGGACATACCGCCCTAACCGGCTTCGGGGGCGCGAATTGGAGCACAAAGCGCGCGCTTCTGGCAATTTGCGATGCGCGGCGCGCCTCTTGCCGCCTGCCCGCGCCGTCAGGGGCTTGCGAGCGTAGCTTCAGGGGCGTGTGCGTGCTCGGCAAGCAGGGCCTGGAACTGGCCGCGCGGTATGGTACGGGCGCCGAGACTTGCCAGGTGGCGCGAAGGCAGCTGGCAGTCGATGACCGCGAGATTGTTGCGCCGGCACAGCGCGACCAGGTGCGCGAGCGCCGCTTTCGAGGCATCGCGCTCGCGGCTGAACATCGACTCCCCGAAGAACACCCCGCCCAGGCGCACCCCGTAGAGTCCGCCGGCGAGCCCCCCCGAGTGCCACACCTCGATGCTGTGGGCGCAGCCCAGGTGGTGCAGCTCGAGGTAGGCGGCGCGCATCTCGCCCGTGATCCAGGTGCCGGGGCTCGCCGCGCGCGGCGCGGCGCAGCCATCGATCACGGCCGCAAAGTCCTGATCGAGCGAAGCGGTGAAACCCCCGTTGCGCAGCGTCTTGGCGAGGCTGCGCGTCAGGTGAAACTCCTCCGGGAAGAGCACCGCGCGCGGATCGGGTGACCACCACAGCACCGGCTGTCCCGGGGAATACCAGGGGAAGATGCCGCGGCGGTAGGCGGCGACGAGCCGCTCCGGGGACAGATCGCCCCCGGCGGCCAAAAGACCCGCCGGTTCCTCGAGCGCCTGCTCGGGCGGCGGAAACCACTCCGGCGCGTCGTGCGGGGAGAGCCAGGTAATCGTTCTCATGCGCGCGGTCCGGCGCTGCGCCGCCCGCGGAAGGGCACGTGCGCCTGCACCTCGTGTGCATAGGCTTCCACCGCCGCGCCTTCCTGGGCGAGGTACTCGGCGATGGCCGCACGAAACTGACCGTCGGCAATGTAATGGGCCGACCAGGTGAGGATCGGCTCAAAGCCGCGGCTCACTTTGTGCTCGCCCTGGGTGCCGGGTTCAAAGCACGCGAGGCGCCGCTCGATGCAAAACTCGATGCCCTGGTGATAGCAGGTCTCGAAGTGCAGGCTGTGATAGTCAGCGGCGGCGCCCCAATAGCGGCCGAAGAGTGTCTCAGCGCTGAAGAAAAAAATGGCCGCGGCGACCAGCGTGCGCCCGTGCAACGCAAGCTTCACCATCAGTGACTCAGGCAGCGTACGGGCGATCTCGCTGAAGAAGGCGCGCGTGAGGTAGGGCTCGTGTCCGTGGCGCAGGAAGGTGTCGCGGTGCAGTTCGTAGATGCGATCGAGCAGACGCTCATCGAGCTCCCCGCCCAGGCGCGTCTCGAAGCGCACGCCGGCCTCCTCGACGCGGCGCCGCTCGCGGCGCGCCTTCTTGCGCTTCTCGGCGGTGAAAGTGCCGAGATACGCCTCAAAGCTCTCGTAGCCGCGGTTGCTCCAGTGAAACTGGCAGTCACGCCGCAGCAGCCAGCCGCGGCGCGCGCAGGCGCGGCGCGCGGCTTCGTCCAGGAACAGTGCGTGCACGCTGGAAAGTCCATGCCCCTGCGCGTGCCGCTCGAGCTCGGCGAGCAGCCGCTCGGCAAGGCGTTCGCGCTCGAGGTCCGCGCGCACCAGCAGGCGTGGGCCGGTGGCCGGGGTGAACGGGGCGGCAAGGGTGAGCTTGGGATAGTAGTGCCGGCCGACGCGCTCGTAGGCCTTGGCCCAGGCGAAGTCGAACACGAACTCCCCGTACGAATGCGACTTCACGAACGTCGCCGCCCCCGCGGCGAGGCCCGCTGCGTCGCGCACCGCAAGGTAACGCGGCTCCCAGCCGCTGCGGCCGCCGACGCAGTGGTTGCGCTCCAGGGCCGCAAGAAACTCATGGCGCGTGAACGGATTGCCCGCAGCGCCGAGCGCGTTCCACTCAGCGGGCGCAAGCTCCTGGATGCTGCTGCGGAATTCTGCCGATTCGCGGGGCATGTCTCTCTAATATACGAATTATCGGCCGGGGTGCGTGTCGAGCACCTCCAGGTAGCGGTCGGCATCCAGCGCCGCCATGCACCCCGCCCCCGCCGAGGTGATGGCCTGGCGGTAGACGTGATCGGCGACGTCGCCGGCCGCGAATACACCGGGAATGCTGGTCGCGGTCGCGTTGCCCTCGATGCCGCTCTTGATGATGAGATAGCCCTCCCGCATCGCCAGCTGTCCTTCGAAGAGTGCCGTGTTGGGCGTGTGGCCGATGGCGATGAAGAGCCCCGTCACGCTCAGGTCCCGGGTGGCGCCGCCCTCCACGGCCGCCAGGCGCACGCCGCTCACCCCCTGCTGATCCCCGAGCACTTCCGCGATCGTGTGGTTCCACACGACGCTCATCTTGCCGGCCGCCACTTCCTTGAACAGGCGGTCCTGCAGGATCTTTTCGGCGCGCAGCTTGTCGCGGCGGTGCACGAGGGTCACGTGCTGCGCGATGTGCGCAAGATACAGTGCCTCTTCGACCGCGGTGTTGCCGCCGCCGACGATCGCCACGCGCTGCCCGCGAAAGAAGAAGCCATCGCAGGTGGCGCAGGCGGACACGCCGCGACCGCGGTGCCGCTCCTCGGAGGGCAGGCCGAGGTACTTCGCCGTGGCGCCGGTGGCGATGATGAGCGCATCGCAGGTGTAAACGCCCGCATCGCCCGTGAGGCGAAAGGGCCGCGACTTTAAGTCTGCCGTGTGCACCTGATCGTTCACGATCTCGGTGTTGAAGCGCTCGGCGTGCCGTCGCATGCGCTCCATCAGCGCCGGTCCCTGCAGGCCTTCGACATCGCCGGGCCAGTTGTCAACGTCCGTCGTCGTCATGAGCTGGCCCCCCTGCTCCAGCCCGGCAATCAGCAGCGGTGCGCGGTTGGCCCGCGCGGCGTACACGGCCGCACTGTAGCCGGCCGGCCCTGAGCCGAGAATGATGAGACGGCTGTGTCGGGTCGTCATGGGGTTCTCAATCGATTCGAAGCCTCGGGCATGGTACCAAGCCCTATAATGGCCGCCTTCTATCTTACGACGGAGATCCGCCCGGTTGGCTGAATCCTCGGCGCAGGCGCGCAACGGCGCGCGCTTTACATCGGCCGTGAGTCGCGGTCTGCGCGAAAGCGCCATCATCGCTTTGGGCATCGTGGCGCTCGTGCTGCTCATGGCACTCGCCAGCTACAGTCCGGATGATCCGGGCTTCTCCTTCACCGGCAGCGCCGCCCCGGTCCACAACCGCATCGGCGTCATCGGCGCGTGGCTCGCCGACGTACTCTTTTTCCTCTTCGGCCGCCCGGCGTTCCTGTTCCCCATCATGCTCGCGCTGGCCTGCTTTGGCATGCAGCGGCGCATCCGCGCGGAAGTGAGTTCGCGCGCCAACACCGTGGTGCGTATTGCCGGCTTTGTGCTGGTGCTGGTGGCGAGCTGCGCACTCACGACCCTGCACTGGCAGCCCGGCACTCTGCGCCAGAGCGCCGGCGGGGTGGTCGGCTCCCTGGTCGGCAACGGGCTCGCGGCGGGGCTGAACTTCCTCGGGGCGACGCTCCTGATGATCGCGGCCTGGATGGCGGGGCTGTCGCTCGCTTTTGGCGTGTCCTGGTTCACCATCATGGATCGCCTGGGCAGTTTCGTCTGGTCGGGTATCGGCCGGCTGCGCGGGCGGCTCGCCTCCTCGCGCGATGCCGCCGAAGGACGCGAACGGCGTCAGGCGCGCAAGGAAGCGGTGCAGACGGAGCAGAAGAAGTCCGCGACCCGTGCGCCGCCACGCATCGAGCCGCCGACGCCGATCGTGGAGAAAAGTGCTCGCGTCGAGCGCGAGCGCCAGGTGCCATTGTTCGAGCCGCCGAAGGCCAACGAGCTGCCACCGCTGAAACTGCTCGACGACCCGCCGCCGCGCGAGCCGCTGTATTCGGCCGAGGCGCTCGAAGCGCTGTCGCGTCTTGTGGAAATGAAACTCAAGGATTTCACCATCGACGCGGAGGTGGTGGCGGTGCAGCCCGGCCCGGTGGTGACGCGCTTTGAGCTGCGCCCGGCCCCCGGGGTGAAGGCAAGCCAGATCACCGCGCTCGCCAAGGATCTGGCGCGCGCGCTGTCGGTGCTGAGCGTGCGCGTGGTGGAAGTGATCCCCGGCAAGAGCGTCATGGGGCTCGAGATCGCCAATGAGAAGCGCGAGGTCGTAACCTTGGGCGAGATTATCCGCTCCAAGGCCTATGACGAGATGCATTCGCCGCTCGCGCTCGCGCTGGGCAAGGACATCGGTGGGCAGCCGATGGTGGCGGATCTTACGCGCATGCCGCACCTGCTGATCGCCGGCACTACCGGCTCGGGCAAGTCCGTCGGCATCAACGCGATGGTGCTGTCGCTCCTTTATAAGTCCACCGCCGAGCACGTGCGCCTCATCATGATCGACCCGAAGATGCTCGAGCTGTCCGTCTACGAGGGCATCCCGCACCTGCTCGCGCCGGTGGTCACCGATATGAAACAGGCGGCCAACGCGCTGCGCTGGTGCGTGGCGGAGATGGAGCGTCGCTATCAGCTCATGGCCGCGCTCGGGGTGCGCAATATCAGCGGCTTCAACCGCCGCGTGAAGGACGCGTTGGAGGCCGGCAAGCCGATCAAGGATCCGGTCATGCTGCTGCGCGCGGCGAACGATCCGAGCATCGATCAACGCCAGATCGAGGATCTCACCCCGCTGCCCTACGTGGTGGTGGTGGTCGATGAGCTCGCCGATCTGATGATGATCGTCGGCAAGAAGGTCGAGGAGCTGATCACCCGTCTGGCGCAGAAGGCGCGCGCTTCGGGGCTGCACCTGATTCTGGCGACGCAGCGCCCGTCGGTGGACGTCATCACCGGCTTGATCAAGGCGAACATTCCTTGCCGCATCGCCTTTCAGGTCTCCGCGCGCGTGGACTCGCGCACCATCCTCGACCAGATGGGAGCGGAGACACTCCTCGGGCACGGCGATATGCTCTACCTGCCCCCGGGCACATCGACTGCCGACGCGCGTGCACGGTGCGTTCGTCTCCGACCAGGAGGTGCACCGCGTGGTCGATGCCCTGAAGGGCACCACACCGCCAAGCTACATCGAAGAGGTACTCTCCGGACCCAAGGCGCCGATTCCCGGGCTCGCGGGCGAGGAGGGCGAGGGCGGTGGTGCAGCGGAGGACGCCGAGGCCGATCCGCTCTACGATGAGGCGGTACGCATCGTGACGAGTGAGCGCAAACCCTCCATCTCTTATGTACAGCGGCGGCTGAAGATCGGCTACAACCGCGCCGCGCGACTGCTGGAAGCGATGGAGCTGGCCGGACTTGTCGGTCCGCTGCAGGCCAACGGCGCGCGCGACGTGCTGGCGCCGGCGCCGCCGGAGGACTGAAAGAGCATGGGCGCCCTACCGCGGCCGCGCTCGGCAGCCTCGCGTCTGTGGGGTGCGCTCGCGGCCGCCACCGCGCTACTGGGTGCGCTGCACGTGCAGGCGGCGGCGACGCCGCTCGATGCCTACCTTGATAACCTCAAGACCCTGCGCGCGAGCTTCCTGCAAACCCTCGCCGACGCGCACGGGCGCGAGATCGATCGGGCCACCGGCACGCTCATCGTGTCACGCCCGGGGAAGTTCAGCTGGGATATCCATCCGCAGAACGCCACCGGGGTGAGCAGCGGGGCGGGGCAGCTCATGGTGTGCGACGGCACCAATCTGTGGTTTCTCGACCGCGACCTGCAGCAAGTCACGGTGAAACCAGTCGATGCGGCACTCACGGCGACGCCGGCCATGCTGCTCTCGGGCGGCGCGGACCTGCGCGAGAACTTCAAGATCACCCCCGCGGGGGAACGCGCCGGACTGAGCTGGGTGCTCGTGGAGCCGCTCGGCACGGAGGCCGACTTCCGCAGTGCGCTGTTCGGCTTCGCCAACGATGAACTGAAGCGCATGATCGTCGAGGACAAGCTCGGTCAGACCGCGACCATCATGTTCCAGAAGATCGCGCGCAACGTCCCGGTGGCCGCGAGTGAGGTGAGCTTCACACCGCCTAAGGACGTCGATGTCATCGGCACACCGCACCCGTGAGGCCGCAGGCCTAGGCAGGCTCGCGTGAGCGCCCGCGACCTGTTCGACACCGAGGCGCTGCGCCCGCTGGCCGATCGCATGCGGCCGCGCGCGATCGGCGAGTTCGTCGGCCAGCAGCACCTATTGGGTCCAGGCAAGCCCCTCGGCGCGAGCATCGCCGCAGGCCGGCTGCACTCGCTCATTCTCTGGGGACCCCCGGGCACCGGCAAGACGACCCTGGCGCGGCTTATTGCGCAGGGGGCCAACGCGCAGTTCATTGCGCTCTCGGCCGTCATGGCCGGCGTCAAGGACATACGCGCGGCGGTCGAGGCGGCGCGCGTTGCGCGCCGCCAGGATGCACGGCCGACATTGCTGTTTCTGGATGAGGTGCACCGCTTCAACAAGGCGCAGCAGGACACCTTCCTGCCGTATTTGGAGGATGGCACGCTCACCTTCATCGGCGCGACGACTGAGAACCCCTCATTCGAGGTGGTGAGCGCGCTGCTCTCGCGCGCGCGCGTCTACGTGCTGCGCGCGCTGGCGGTGGAGGATCTCACCGCGCTCATGCGACGTGCCCTGACCGACTCCGAGCGCGGACTCGGGCGCGGGCAGCTACACGCCGAGGAGCCCGCTCTTGAACTGTTGGCGCGCGCCGCCGACGGCGATGCGCGCCGGGCGCTCAACATGCTCGAACTCGCCGCCGGGCTCACCGAGGCTGCGGGCGGCGAGCTAACGCTCACTCTCGGCGTGGCGCACGAGGTGGCGAGCGGCGGGCATCGGCGCTTCGACAAGGGCGGCGATCAGTTCTACGACCAGATCTCCGCGGTGCACAAGGCGGTGCGCGGCTCGGATCCGGATGCTGCGCTTTATTGGCTGTGCCGCATGCTCGATGGCGGCTGCGATCCGATTTATCTTGCGCGGCGTATCGCGCGCATGGCGATCGAGGACATCGGACTGGCCGATCCGCGAGCGTTCGCGCTGACGCTCGATGCCTGGGAGGCGTACGAGCGACTCGGCACGCCCGAGGGCGAGCTCGCGCTCGCGACCGCGGTCGTGTATCTCGCCTGCGCGCCCAAGAGCAACGCGGTCTACGTGGCCATGGCAGAGGCTCTGGAGGACGTCGAGAAGTTCGGTACGCTTGAAGTGCCGCTGCAGCTGCGCAATGCGCCGACGCGCCTCATGAAGAACCTCGGTTACGGGCGCGATTACCGCTATGCGCACGATGAGCCGGACGCCTTCGCCGCTGGGGAGCGCTACCTGCCGGAGACGCTGCCGGATCGGCGATACTACCGTCCGGTTCCCCGCGGGTTGGAAATCAAGATCGGCGAGGCGCTGGCTCGACTGCGCTCGCGCAACGAGTCGAAAGGCTGACATGATCGATCCGAAGCTGTTGCGCACCGACCCGGAGGGCGTGGCCCGCAATCTGGCGCGCCGCGGCTTCACGCTCGATGTGGCGGCCTGGCGGGCGCTCGAGGAGAAGCGCAAGCCCTGGACGGTGGAAGTGGACCGCCTGCGCGCCGAGCGCAACGCCAACGCCAAGGCGGTCGGCATGGCCAAGGGCCGCGGCGAGGACGCCGCTGCACTCATTGCGAAGGGCGAGAGCCTCACCGTCGCGCTCACCCAGGCGGAGGCACAGCTGGGCACGGTGCAGGAGGAGCTGGAGCAGTGGCAGCTCGAGCTCCCCAATCTGCTGCACGAGTCAGTGCCCGAGGGCGCCGAGGAGAGTGCCAATCTTGAGGTGCGCCGCTGGGGGGAGCTGCGCAGCTTTCCCTTCAAGCCGCGCGATCATGTCGAGGTGGGCGAGCGCTTAGGCGGCGTTGATTTTGCCGCGGCCGCGCGCATCTCCGGGGCACGCTTCGTGGTGCTGCGTGACCAGATCGCCCGTCTGCACCGCGCGCTCGCACAGTTCATGCTCGACCTGCACACGCGCGAGCACGGCTACACCGAGGTGTACGTGCCGTACCTCGTGCAGCGCCCGGCGCTCATCGGCACCGGGCAGCTGCCCAAGTTCGAGCAGGACCTGTTCGCGGTGCGCGGCGAGCAGGGCTTCTATCTGATTCCCACCGCGGAAGTACCCGTCACCAATCTGGTGCGCGCCCAGATCCTGCCCGCGGAGGCGCTGCCCCTGAAGCTTGTGGCGCATACGCCGTGTTTTCGTTCGGAAGCGGGCGCGGCCGGCAAGGATACGCGCGGCATGATCCGCAACCATCAGTTCGAGAAGGTGGAGCTGGTGCAGATCGTGCGCCCGGATGCCTCCTATGCTGCGCTCGAGGAACTCACCGCGCACGCCGAAGCGGTTCTTAAACAATTGCAGATCCCTCACCGCACGCTCGCCTTGTGTGCCGGGGACACCGGTTTTGCGAGCGCCAAGACCTACGACATCGAGGCGTGGCTGCCCTCCCAGGAGCGCTATCGGGAGATCTCCTCCTGCAGCAACTTTGAGGCCTTCCAGGCACGACGTATGCAGGCGCGCTGGCGCAATCCCGAAGGCGGCAAGCCCGAGCCGCTGCACACGCTCAACGGTTCGGGACTTGCGGTCGGGCGTACGCTCGTCGCGATCCTGGAGAACTTCCAGAACGAGGACGGCTCGCTCAGCGTGCCGGCGGTGCTGCAGCCCTACATGGGCGGCCGGGCGCGGCTCACCGCGTAGACTATCGATTATCGATAGTTCTATACTGCATTTCACGATGAAGCGTACGTCGCGCAAGCCAATCGTGGCGCGAACGCGCGATCCGCTCTTTAACCGTTCGGTGGAAAAGGCGCTCGCGATTCTCGAGGCCTTCGGCGGCGAGCGACGCGCCTTGAGTCTCGCGGAACTCGCCGTCAGCGTCGGCATAACGACGAGTTCGGCGCAACGTTGCGTGCACACGCTCGTACGGCTCGGTTTCCTGTGTCGCGACCTGCACACCAAGCGCTGGGTGCTGACGCCACGCGCGCTCGCCCTCGCTCACGCCTATCTTGCCGGACATGCGCTGCTCGAGCAGGCCACCACGCACCTCATCGATCTGAACCAGGCGAGCGGTGAGTCGGTGAGCTTATCCGAGCCGCACGGTACCGACATGATGTTCATCGCGCGCTTTCCGAGTCTCAAGCGCTTCTACATCCACATGCCGGTCGGCCGGCGCCTGCCGATGTATTGCACCGCCTCCGGACGTGCCTATCTCTCGGCCCTGCCCACCGCGCTCGCGCAGCGCGTGCTGCGCCGCTCGGACCTCAAGGCGCTTACCCCGCATACACTTACCGATGCCGCGACGATCCTCAGGCGCATCCACGAGGCGCGCGAGGCGGGGTACGCCTGGTCGGACCAGGAGTGCTACCGCGGCGATCTGTCGATCGCCGCTGCAGTGCTCGGGGTCGACGGCCAGCCGCTCGCGGCGGTCAACATTTCCGCGCCCACCAGCCGCTGGACGCTGCCCGAGCTGCGCTCCAAGCTCGCACCCCTGCTACTGCAGACGGCGCGCGCGGCCTCCCTCGGGCCGTCTATGCTGCGCAGTGCATGAGTAACATCAAGGATAAGAGCATGCCCGAGCTCAGCCGCTCGCTTCAGTCGCGTCACATCACGATGATCTCGATCGGCGGGATGATCGGCGCGGGCCTGTTCGTCAGCAGCAGCGCCGCCATCGCCGCTACGGGGCCGGCGATCGTCATCAGCTATCTCATCACCGGCACCCTCGTACTGCTCGTCATGCGCATGCTGGGGGAGATGGCGATGACGCTGCCGCACGTGCGCTCCTTTACCGAGTTCGCACGCGCGGGCCTGGGGTCCTGGGGCGGCTTCGTCGCCGGTTGGCTCTACTGGTACTTCTGGATGATCGTGGTGCCGGTGGAGGCCATCGCGGGGGCCAACATCCTGCATGCCTGGCTCGGGCCGACCGGACCGTCGCCGCTGGTACTCGGTCTCATCCTCATGGGCGTGATGACCGCGGTGAATCTCATGTCGGCGCGCTCGTACGGGGAATTCGAGTTCTGGTTCGCCTCGATCAAGGTCGCCGCCATTCTGGTATTCATCGCGCTCGCGGCCGCGTATGCCTTTGGCTTCACCTCCCCGACCGGCAGCACCTTCGCCAACCTCAGCGCCCACGGCGGCTTCATGCCCAAGGGGCTGACCGCGGTGCTTTCGGGCGCGGTAACGGTGTACTTCTCGCTCACCGGGGCCGAGATCACCACGATCGCGGCGGCTGAGTCGAAGGAGCCGGCGCGCGCGGTCGCGCGCATGAGCAGCACGGTGATCGTGCGCATCCTCACCTTCTACGTAGGCTCGGTCCTGCTGATCGTGACCGTCGTGCCGTGGGTGCAGGTGCGCTCGGGCGAGTCACCCTTTACGCTCGCGCTCACCACCATGCAGTTCAAGTGGGCGAGCGTGGCCATGAGCGCCGTCATTCTCACCGCGGTGCTCTCCTGCCTGAACTCGGCCTTCTACGTGTGCTCGCGCGTGCTGTTCGTGCTCGCCGAGCACGCCGATGCGCCCCAGTGGCTGGTACAGCTGAACAAGCGGCGCGTGCCGACCCGGTCGGTGTGGATGGGCAGCGTGGCCGGCGTCCTCGGCATTTTCGCCGCCACCACCTCCACGCAGACCGTGTTTGCCTTTCTCGTTAACGCCTCCGGCGCTTTGATGGTCTTCATCTACATGATGATTGCGGTCGCGCATCTGCGCGTGCGCCGCGCGCGCGAGGCGCGCGGCGCTCCGGTGCCGGCGCTGACGATGTGGTGGTTCCCCTGGTCGAACTACGTGGCGCTCGCCGGTATGGCGGCCGTACTCATCGCGATGGGGCTGACGCCGGAGATGCAGCGTGACCTGAAGGTCAGCGCGCTCTCACTGGCGGTTGCGCTCGGAGCGTTCTGCATCGTCAACGGACGTCGTCGCCGCACGCGCGCGCTCGCGAGCGCTGCTGCAGGAGGGTCGTGAGCGTCACGGCAGCCGTAGGCCGCCGCGGCTTCATCATGGGGGCCGCCGCCGTAGGCGGCGCCCTGATCGTCGGCATCAGCCTGCAACGTTTGCGTCGCGGCGCCGGCGCGCAACAGGCCCAGACCGGTACCCTGAACGCGTACGTGCGCATCGGTCCTGACGGGCATGTCACGCTCGTCATGCCCAAGGTGGAGACCGGGCAGGGCACCTATACCTCGCTGCCAATGCTGATTGCGGAGGAACTCGAGGTGGACCTCGCCGCGACCCACCTCGAAGCTGCGCCGCCGGATCCGGCCGTGTACGGTTTCAACGGCGCACTGCACGGTGGGGATGACTGGGACCAGTCAACCGGCCGCTCGACCTCAATTCGCGACTGCTGGCTGCGCCTGCGCACCGTCGGGGCCACGGCGCGCAGTATGCTGATCAGCGCGGCTGCGCAGCGCTGGCACGTGCCCGAAGGCGAGTGTGTGGCCGCGCACGGTGAGATCGTGCATAGCTCTTCGGGCAGACGCCTCGGGTACGGCGTGCTCGCCGCCGCGGCGGCACTGATCAAGGTGCCGGTGGCGCCGCCACTTAAAGACCCCAAAGACTATCGGCTCATCGGCCACCCGACGCCGCGCCGCGATACCCCGGCCAAGGTCGACGGCAGCGCCATCTTCGGCATCGACGCACGCCCGTCCGAGGCGCAAGTGGCGATCATCGCCCTCGCACCCGTCGCGGGCGGCAGCGTCGCACAGCTTTCCGAGGACGCGGCCCTCGCGGTTAAGGGCGTCACCCAGGTAGTGAGCGACACGGACCTCGTCGCCGTCGTGGCGGCCGATACCTGGGCGGCGATGAAGGGCATGAAGGCACTGGCGCCGCGGTGGGATGACGGCACCAACGGCGCCGTCCAGCAAAGCGCACTGGTCAGGGCACTGGAGGCCGCCGTGCGTGAGCCGGGGGCGATCGCGGCCAAGACGGGCAATGTGACCCCACCGACGCACGGGGCGACCCTGGTCGAAGCGCTCTATCACCAGCCCTTCCTCGCGCACGCGACGCTTGAGCCGATGAACTGCACGGTGCACTGGCAGGGCGGGATGTGCGAGTTCTGGACCGGCACGCAGGCGCCAGACCGCGCGGTGGCGAAGCTTGCCGACCTCGGCCTCAAGCCCGAGCAGATCCGCATCCACAATCTTCTCATCGGCGGTGGCTTTGGACGGCGGCTCGAGGTGGACGGTTTGGTGCTCGGCGCACGCGTGGCGCGCCATGTTAGCGGACCGGTGCGCGTGCTGTGGGATCGGGCGCAGGACATCCAGCACGATCACTACCGGCCCTACTACGTCGATCATCTGAGCGCGGCGCTCGATAAAGGCGGCAAAATCCTTAGCTGGCGGCACAGCATTGCCGGCGCGGCGGTGAGCGCGATTTACTCCGGCAAGCCGCTGAAGAACGGCATCGACGAAGATGCGGTTGAGGCCGCCGCGAATCCCGCCTACGCGTTCGCGAACATGGAGGTGCGCTACGTGCGGCATGACCCGCAGGGCGTATCGACCGCCTGGTGGCAGGGCGGGGGAACCACGCGCAGCGTGTTCGTGGTGGAGAGCTTCATGGACGAGGTGGCCACGGCGGCCCGCCAGGATCCGGTGCAGTTTCGCCGTCGCCTGCTGAAGGATGAGCGCATGCGCGCGGTACTCGACCTTGCCGCCGACCGCGCCGGCTGGGGCAAGCCCCTACCTGCGGGCACCGGCCGCGGGGTTTCCCTGCAGCACGCCTTCGGCAGTTATCTCGCCCAGGTCGTTGAGGTGAGCGTGAGTGACGAGGGCCAGGTGCGGGTTGAACGCGTCGTGTGCGTGCTCGATTGCGGCCAGATCGTCAACCCGGACACGGTGCGCGCGCAGCTCGAGGGCGCAGCCACCTTCGGGCTCAGTGCCGCGCTCGGTAACGAGATCACGATCGCCAACGGACGGGTG
The DNA here is from genome assembly GCA_963850955.1 of uncultured Pseudomonadota bacterium. Lineage (GTDB taxonomy): Bacteria > Pseudomonadota > Gammaproteobacteria > Steroidobacterales > Steroidobacteraceae > 13-2-20CM-66-19. The sequence goes on along the minus strand of CAWKMW010000002.1, from coordinate 195,917 downwards.
CAGCAGAACAATTTTCATGATTTCCCGTCGCTGCGCATCACCGAGGCGCCGCGCGTTGAGGTCCATTTGGTTGAAAACCATGAAGCTCCGGGGGGCGTCGGGGAGACCGGCACCGCCTGCGTGGCGGCGGCACTGTGCAACGCTATCTATGCCGCCACGGGCAAGCGGGTGCGTACGCTGCCGGTGAGCCGTGGCCTGCATACTTGAGCTTAAGCTGCACGCCCGCGTTTAGACGTTGATCACTCGGTGCGCGCGCAAAGTAATCCTCGCGCGTACAACGCGCCTCCTCTCTCACGGCCGCTCCGAGCGAGGGGTAAGACCGCTCGCTGGCGCGTCTCTAGGATTTCTTCGCGCCACCCGTCAGCAGGTAGTAGCCACCGACGAGAAATAGCAGACCACCGAAAATGAGGCCCGTGGTATAGCCAGCGGCGTACGCCCCGGATCCCTGCGATCCGCCTCCGCGAATGGCGTTCACGAGCGCGGCGCCGCCCGAAATGACACCAATCGCTCCGAGGATTCGATTACGCATAAGCTCCTTGTAGTGCGGTCTAATTACCATTAGATGCTGGGACTGTCGCCTTGAATCGACCCAATTGTGACTCACAACACCCCCCGGCAATCCACCTGGCGCTCGGCTGCCCGTCCAGCTGTCATCAGCGCGGTTGGAATGCTGTGCATCGTCATGCAGTGCACCGGGCGCCGGCATTTTCGAGTTGCGTTGCGCAACCATGATGGCGCGCACCCTTGGGTCCGTGGGCTCGCCATCATCCTGCTTCATCAGCGCACGGACGCCGCGAAGGCTTTACGCGTGCGGCGGTGCTGCCTGAGCTGGTCGGGGACGAGCACCTGAGCGCGGTACGCGTGGTGCCTAAATGCGCCCCGCCGTTCAGGCCAGGCGCGGCGTCAGTAATCGGGCGAAGGTGCGGGACCTGAGGCGGCGAGTGCGCGCACGACCGCGCGGCGCGTGCCCTGCACATCCGCGAGCGGGGTGTGGCGGATGCGTGTGACTTCCTCGGTACTGAACGCGGCTGGCGCGGTTTCGCCGGCCGGGGCGTAAGTGATCGCGAGCCAGTTGAGCACCGCGGCCAGCTGGGCATCGGACAACACCGAGTTGGCGGCTCCCGGAACGCGTAGCACGTAGTTGCGTCCCTCGGGCAGACGCATGTAGCGCGCCAGCGCTGCGGCGAGCGGCGGAATCTTCCCTGGCACGCCCTGAGCTTGCGCGCCATGACAGCCCATGCAGTACAGCATGTAGTCCTGGGCGGGACTCGCGGCGAGGGTACGCGCGAGGCCCGCCGTGGCGAGCACGGCAGCCGCGAAGACCCGCACGGGCGACATGGATCTAAGATCCCGCGGGCACGACGCTTTTGCGGTGCTCGCGTACGGCCGCCCCATCGAGCGCATGCGCGCGCTCGGTCGCGATGTCAGCGGCGCTTAGCGGCTTGACGCTCGCCGGCGCGTGATCGAGATCGAAAACGACGAAATTCAGCGTCGCGGCGAGCGTTGTATCATCGAGGCGCGCGAAATCGGGCATCTTGAAGTCAAAGTGCTTATCCTCGACCGTGATCTCGCCGAACATCCCATACAGCACGGTCATCGCTAGTTGCCGCCGCCCCTCGGTGCTCGCCGCGTAGTGCGCGGGGTAGGAGAGAAGGGGGGGTGCAAGCGAGGGCAATCCTGCGCCGGCGGCCCCGTGGCAGACCGCGCAGTTCGCCTGAAAGCTTGCCGCGCCGTCCGGGTACTGCGGCGCCGGCGCATCCGCGGCGGGCACGGGTGTGGCGCTCAGCAGCCCGGCCGTGACGAGCAACGCGGCGGTGCGCGGGACGCGCAGGGCGGCGCCGCGTGCGCTCATTTTTCCGCGACTCCGAGGATGACCGACACCGAGCAGTGATAGTTCGAGTCGGCGTTCGCCATGCACCAGTTCAAGTCGTTATTGCGCGAGGGGCGGTACATCGGCTTCTCGCGCTCGTTGCGGTTGCATTCGCAGTTGCCGCAGCTGGTCTTGCCGCAACAGTCGTTGTAGGAAACGATGTAGTCGCGTCCGTCGCCCGGATTGTGGCAGGTGCCGATCCAGGTGATGGGCGAGGGCGCCGCGCCGGGCGGGCAGGAGCTCGAGCTGCCGCCGCAGCAAGAGCACAGGAAGCCGTCGATCGCGCAGTACTTCCAGTACTCGCAGCTTTCCGGGCTGTCGGCCTTGGGCTTGCCTGCCGCGGCGTGCGCGCGTCCGGCGCGGTCGATGGGCAGCAGCGGCAGCAGCGCGGCGCCGGTGAGCACCTGCCCGAGGGAAGCGAGCAGGCTGCGGCGCGAGGTGCGCCGTGCGAGCGAGCGCGCGGAATGTTCGAAGATCTGATCGAGCGAGCGCATCACGTGCCCCGTACTTTCAAGGATTGAGCATCATCCACGGCGTCTGACCGAGATGCTTTTCGATGTGCTTCACGTGCCCGGTGAGTGCATCCATGACCGCCACGTCCGCCGTGGCTGTGGCGGCAAAGAGGATGGGCGCCGAATCCTGCGACACCGTTACGGCGACCACGTTGTCGAGGCCGCCGGCGTGCACCGGCCAGCGCGCCAGGCGCTTATGCGTTGTCATGTCGAACACCCAGATCTCCGTACCCCCATCCTTGTGCGTGCCTTCGCCGCCCTCGTGCATGGGCACGTACAGCCGCCCGAGTTTGCGGTGAATGGCGCCGACCTGTTCGGCGCCCGGGCGCCAGTGTCCCTTTTCCGCGGGGCTGACCAGCGACCACACGGGGGCGAACACCGGCTGCGCCCCGGAGAAGTCGATCGCGTGCACGTCACCGAGGAAGGACAGGAACGCATAGCCCTGCTCGGTCGGGATCCCTTGCACGAACACCGGATCCTTGTCGGCATCGAAGAACGGCTCCGACATCGCGCGCGAGCTCTCGCGCCCGTCTTGCGCCAGCGTCACGGTGAGCAGCCGCCCGCTTTCGCACAGCGAGGAGACCCGGCTAGGACCTGAGGGGATCACGAGTACGCAACCGGCGGTGTCGATCTCGCCGAGCACCTTCTTCTGTAACGGGTCGAGCACGCCGAAGGAGGCCGCCGGCGTCAGGTAGGCGGCGTAGAGGAAATGTGCGTCGGAGCTGTAGGCGACGCTGAATATATTCGGGCTCGTCATGAGGCGCTTGTTGGGCAGCACAATCTCGCCGGCCGGGGCGAGCGTCGTGTTGTCGGTGAATTCGACGACGTCGGTGCGCGCGCCGCGACTGCCCCGGCTGTAATACGTGGTCGCGATCACGCTCTTCGTCCCGTCGGGCGACAAGTTAAAGCCCGGCGTGAACCCCGCGTCGATCTGCCCGAGACGCCGATAGCTGTCCCCATCATAAAGGTGCACGCGCTGATCGATCTCGTTGTCGAAAGCGGCATCAAACACGTACACCCAGTGCGGGCTCTGCGGCGGCAGCGTGGCAACCGTGAGGTGCTCGGCCGGCAAGGGTGCGGGTTCCGCCTCGGCCGCCGCGCCGGCGCTCAGGCATAGGGCAGCTGCAATCAGGAGTCGTGCGGGTTGCATCGGTGTCCCCAAGCCGGACGCGCTGATGATGCGCGTTTTGAGTCCCCGGCGAGCCGGAGACGGCAGCTTGGCAACGAGTCTCGCACAACACCGCGAAACGGGAAAGGTGCGCCCGCTCGCTGCGGCGCGGTTTGACCCGATCTATGGGCTGCCGTAGAGTCCCGGGCTCTTACGATTGAGAATAATCGATAATCGATAGAGCCCGATGCCCGCCGTAGCGCTGCAGTCGCTGTGGTCCGCCACGGCCCCGCCGGGTCCGCAGTGCGCAGCGTTGAACACCTCACGCAGCACGCAGGTGGTGGTGGTTGGCGCAGGCTACAGCGGTCTGAGCGCGGCGCTGCACTTGATTGAGGCCGGACGTGATGTCGTCGTGCTCGAGGGCCGCGAGATCGGCGAGGGCGCCTCGGGGCTGAACGGCGGCCAGGTGATTCCCGGAGTCAAGCACGACCCGGACACCCTGGAGAAGCTCTTTGGTGCGGGGCTCGCTGAGCGTGTGATCGACACGGTCGCGCGCGCGCCGGATGTGGTCTTCGAACTCATCGAGCGTCTCAAGATCTGCTGCGATGCCACGCGCACAGGCTGGATCCAGCCGGCGAGCTCGGACGACGCCCTCAAACAACAGGCGGCACGCGTTGAGCAATGGCAGCGGCGCGGTGCGTCCGTCGAGCGGCTGTCGCGCGCCGAAGTCGCCCACCTCATCGGCTCCACGCATTACAACGGCGGTCTCATCGATAGGCGCGGCGGCACGGTTCAGCCGTTGTCCTACGTGCGCGGGCTCGCGCACGCGTTCCTCCAAAGAGGCGGGCAACTGTTCGCGCGCACTCCGGCGCTCAGCCTGACGCACACGGCCGCCGGCTACCGCATCGACACGCCCACGGGCAGCGTGAGCGCCCCGCTCGTCATCATTGCCACCAATGCCTGTACCGGTTCCCTCACCCCAGGGCTGCGCCGCTCCGTGGTGCCAGTTCCCTCCTTCCAGGTCGCCACCGCACCGATTCCGGCCGCGTTGCGCGCGCACATATTGCCGGGGCGGCAGGCGGCCTCGGACACCGCCCGGTTGCTGCGCTACTTTCGCGTCGATGCGAGCGGACGCCTGGTGATGGGTACGCGCGGCAGCTTTACCGCGGCCCCAACGACGCACACCGTGCGCCATCACTACCGCGCGGTGCAGGAGATCTTCCCGCAGCTTGAGGGCCTGCCCTTCGAATATCACTGGGGCGGACTTGTGGCGCTGACGCCTGATCACCTGCCCCATCTGCACGAGCTGGCGCCCGGTGTCTTGGCGGGCCTCGGGTACAATGGACGCGGGGTTGCGATGGCGACGGTGATGGGGCGAGTGCTGGCCCGTCGGGCGCTGGGTATGCCGGCTGCGGAACTTGCTTTCCCAGTGACGCCGCTGCGGCACGTGCCGTTCCATGCGTTCAGTGGCCTCGGGGTGCGCGCCACGATCCCGTATCTGCGTCTTAGGGATGCGCTGGCACGCTCAGGCAGCTGAAGCCGCTTACAGCAGGAACTGTATGAACGCGACCAAGACCGTGCTGCTGATCGTACTGGTGCTGGTGAACATCGCCTTCGTGTACGGCTGGATCTGGTCGGTGCGCCGCTATCGGCTCAAGGGGCGCCCGACGTCGGCGGACATCGCCATCGGTCTCGGCACGGATTTCCTGGACACGCTCGGCATCGGCTCCTTTGCACCGACTACCGCGCTTTTTAAATTTCGCGGCGCCCCCGCCGATGAACTGATCCCTGGCACGCTCAATGTGGGTCACAACGCCTCGGCGTTTCTCTCCACCGTGCTGTTCGTGACCACGGTGACCGTCGAGCCGACGCTGCTCGCCTGCATGATTGGGAGCGCCACGCTCGGCGCATGGCTCGGCGCCGGGGTGGTGAGCCGCCTGCCGCGTCGCACGATTCAGTTGTTCATGGGCATTGCACTGTTGATTGCGGCGGTTTTTTTCGTGATGCGCAATCTCGATGTGTTTCCACCCATGGGCACCGCATTCGCCCTCAGCGGCTGGCGGTTCGTGGTCGCGGTCGCGATCAATTTTGTGTTGGGCGCGCTCATGAGCATCGGCATCGGCAATTACGCCCCCAGCATGATCGTGCTCGCGCTCCTCGGTATGCATCCCCTGGCTGCGTTCCCCATCATGATGGGCAGCGACGGCCTGGTGCAGCCGGTGGCGAGTCTGGGCTTCTTTCGCGCGGGGCGCTTCTCCCACCCGACCTCGCTCGGCCTCGTCATGGGAGGCGTGGTCGGCGTGCTGATTGCCTTTTACATCGTCAAGCAACTGCCGCTCACCACTATGCGCTGGCTCATCATCGTGGTCGTTACGTACGCGGCGGTGTCGATGCTGCGCTCCGCGTATGCCAGCCGGGCCCCGGTGGCTGCCGTACCGTAGGCCCCCGACTCCTTCACGATCAGCCCGCTTCCCAGCCCATGCGCACCGCGACCAGGTGACCGCCCGCGCGCCCGTGTTCCGGGGCCGGCGCGCTGGCAGGCTGAGCGGCGTGTTCCATCGCGCACTGGGCGACTTCGTCCGCCTGTGCGCCTGGGGTCACACTGAATACTGCCGCCACGATCAGTCCCAGCATCAGGTTGATGACGAGCGATCCCACTACTCCAAACGTCCTCATAAATCTCTCCTCCCACGCAGATGTACCGTATGGCTATAAGACACTTTCGCACCCACCGCCGTCAGCGGCCGGGGTACGGGCCCATCCTCGCGGCCAACGGATTCGTCCCCTGGTGCGCCCCGCGGCCTCGAATTGATGGGTGTTACGCCTTCTTTGACGCAGCCGAAACGCACTTGGTTTAAGCCCGCGGGAGCTCGATAGCGTGCGGACGGTTTCCTGGATCATCTTTGTCGCAGCCGCCCTGGTGCTGGGGGCGTGGGTGGCTACCCGTGTGAGCCCCTGGCCCTCGGCTCTGGCGATCCGATACGTCTTCGATAGCGATGCCTGGCGCACGAACGCGGCGCTTGCCGGGCGCCTTCCGGCGGACGTGCTCGCGCGCCGCAACGAGCTCTACGATCCGGGTGATCCGCAGGCGCGTCTCGACGTGTTCTACCCCGCGGCGGTGCACGCGAAGGAGTTAGCCCTGCTCACCGTCGTGTGGATTCACGGCGGGGGCTTTCTCTCCGGCAGCAAGGATCAGGTGGCAAACTATGCGCAGATCCTCGCGGCGAGTGGGTATACCGTAGTCGCCGTGGATTATTCGGTGGCGCCGGAGAGGCACTATCCAACACCGCTGCGTCAGCTGAACGCCGCCCTCGCGTACCTGCAGAAGAATGCAGTGCGGCTGCACGTTGATCCGCAGCGCTTTGTGCTGGCGGGTGACTCGGCCGGGGCACTACTCGCGGCTCAGGTTGCGAATCTCATCACCTCGCCCGAGTACGCCGGTGCGCTCGATCTGCCCCCGACGCTCAAGCCCGCGCAGATCGTCGGACTCTTGCTTTTTTGCGGCCCCTACGACATGCGGCGCCCCGCCGCGACCGGAGCGCTCGGCTGATTCCTGCGCACGGTGCTCTGGTCGTACAGCGGCCGACGCGACTTCGTGGACGACCCGCGGCTGGCGACGCTCGCCGTCGTGAACTACCTAACACCACAGTTTCCGCCGAGCTTCATTTCCGTCGGCAACGCCGATCCGCTGTCGCCGCAGTCGCACGCGCTGGCCGCGGCGCTCACCGGCCTCGGCGTTCGCGTGGATAGCTTGTTCTTTGCCGACGATTACGCGCCGCGCCTGCCGCACGAGTATCAGTTCAAGCTCGATACCGCTGCGGCCCGGCTGGCCCTCGAGCGCGCGCAAGCATTTCTCACTTCGCTGCGGTGAATCTCACCCGCGTTCGCACGAGCAGGCCGTGTACGCGAGAGGTGCTAATTCAGCGGCTCGAGTGTCGAGCGACCGTCCCATTGGACCAGCCAGCGGTCGGTCGTGTCGACGACCGGGCACTTGGCCGCCACGAGCCGGCGTTTCTCATCGCGTGTCGCAGCGGGCTCGCGGGAGCTTGGCAGGTCCATCGCGGCGAGCTCATCGCGCGCAACCGCGCAGTCGGGCGAAAGGGCCACGTGCAGCCGCTGCGCCTCGGCTTGCTGCGATGCCTTGACCTTAGGCTCGGTGCTGCAGGAGGCGGCGGCAATCTTCTGCAGTCGGGTAATTTCCGCCGGGCGGTCGGCATCGTGAATATAGTGCCGCTTATCCGGGCCGGTGAGCTTGTACACCGGCTGGCCCGTACGTAGGGTCGCGATCTGTTCGAGCGCTTCCGGACACGAGAGCGTCTGGGCTCCGTCAGCCAACACGGTAACGGGCAACAGGCTCAGGCCGGCGACAAGCAAGATCGGTCTGAGCATTGGATCCCCTCGGGCGACGCCACGGTAGTATAGGGCGCGCTAGCGCAACCCGTAGCTCGATCGGTGCTGGCACGCATATAAATGACGACATGTCTCCATGGCGGGACAGGAGGCGGAAGAGTGCCGGGGCGAGTACGATCGGCTCATGAGTGTGAGGGAACACCTTGAGTTGCAACTGGGCGTCGCATGCCATCTGCGATGGCTCCTGATGGGAGTATTCGCCGCCGTGCTTGTCTGGCTCTATCCTGAACACTCGGTGAGCGTGTTTAAGCGCCTCTGGATGTTCGCAGCAGTGCTGCTCTATTTGTGGTTACTGGGAGCGCTCGCCGGCACGCTTCTCGGTGCTCCGATGGCACGCCCCCGATGCCCGCGCTGCGCCGGTAAATTGACCCTTCGGCCGGGGGTTACTTCCTGTCCCAGCTGCCGCGTCAGCTTTGATGCCAAGATTCAGCGGGACTGGTCCTACACCGCTGCCGCCCGATCAACCTGGCTTGCGCGTTCGGTCAGCTTGCGCATGGGACACTTGGGTCATCGATGACCTCGGGCGGTTACCCCCTTCTTGACGCGCCGTATTCCGGAGTACTCACACCGCCGGTTCGAGTGCGATCGATGCTGATCCGCGAGTACTTCCGGGGGCGATCGCAGCGCGCGCGCAGATTCCTCGGGGTGGGCGGTATCGGTATCGTTGCCGCAGCAGCGCTGTCGATCTTCGCGGTGAGCGCCAACCTTAGCCCCACGTACTGCTACGCGCTCGCAGCCGTGGGCCTGCTTGGCGTGGCCAGTATCTTCGGTTCATTGCTCTACCTTGATCGCACGAAGTGCTCCAACTGCAGAACAAGACTTGGGATCCAGATTGCCAACCAGTACCGCTTCGGCCGCCTCTTCGCCTTCTGTCCGTTCTGTGGCGTCAGCTTTGACAAGTGCGAGGTTCGCAGCCCGTAATCCCCGGGTGCGAGTGGTGCGGCCCCGCGCGACTGATGGCATACGAGCCGGACGCTAGCGCTAACATCGCGCTCAGAAACGGCCTCGGCGGCCTGATAGAATCAAACCTAAGGCCTCGCCGGAGAGGTGGCAGAGCGGTTGATTGCACCGGTCTTGAAAACCGGAGGGTTCGCAAGAGCCTCGTGAGTTCGAATCTCACCCTCTCCGCCAAAATATATGCTTTCGTGATCTGGTGCGTTCACCGCCAGCTGCTTCAGGCCTGGATCAATGCCTGCGTGGTGATCATTGCATCGTTGAGCTGCAAGCAGGCCGAGAAGATACTCGATCGAGTGCGTGCGCCCATGCGAGGCGAGGGGGGGGCGTTGGCCAATGCCCAGTCCGCTCGATCAAGGGGCTACAAGTCAGATCCCGCCTTGCTCCATGACCGCCACGGAAGCATGCCTACCAACATTAGCTGCCCGTCCGATGACCGCTCATGTGGCGCCTGGCGCATCCAGTTGACGACCCGTCCTAGCGGGGAGCACCCTTAACGTATTGGGGATCAAAGACCCGACCGCACCGGGGCCGCCGAAGCGGCAGTATGGGCGGGGCGGGCGGGACTGGCCTGCATAAGAACAACAGGTACCCACCATGGTGCAGCAAGTTAAGCACCCAGACGAGGCCGAAGCGGACCTCGGAAAGCCTGGCGGACTGCTTTCGCTGGATGTCGCTTCTTACGCGGCAGGACTTGCCTCTGGCAACGAAGATGGCGAGTCGACCGAGCGAAGGGTTTCGGACACCAGCTGGGACGAGAGCCGACCGCACACACGGGCGGCGGAGCTACCTCCGATCGAGACGCTGCGGGAAGTCGAAGCGTGGATCGCGGCGCAAGACACGCGCACGCGCACCAACGACCGCGTTATTGCGGAACTCCGAGTAGCGCGCGCCGACGCAGAGGCTCGAGCGGACAATCTGGCGCTTGAGCTCGAGGTCGCGCAGGCGCTGCACACCGCCCTCCGTCGCGCCAACGACGCAGAGCGCGCGGACTTCGCCGCGACCATCGACAAAGTGCACGCCGAGCTTGCCGAACGCGACGCGGCCATCGCGCACCTCAAGGCAGAGCACACGGCTCAGTCCACCGCGTTCGAGGAACTCACCGCGACCCGCTCGCGCGAGCAACAAAATTCTGCAGTCAGGGAGGAGGAGGTACGCGCTGCCGCAGAGACGTTGGCCCCCGAGATTCAGGCGCTGGAGGAGCGCTACCGGCGCAGCATCGAGTCCGTCGCTGCCCGCGAAGCGGAACTTGCCGAGTCGCGCGCCGCACGCGCCGCTCTAGAGGAGACACTGCGTGTAGTGCAGACAAGTGATTCGGCCCATGCGGCGCGCGAGGCGGAACTCGAGGCGCTCGCAGCTGACTTGGGCCACGCGCTGCAGGCGCAGACTGAGGCCATAAAACGCGCGAACGCGTCGACCGAAACTCGCGTACGCGAACTGGCGGAAGAGCACAGCCGCGCCACTGTCTTGGAAGCACAGCTGCAGGCGGCGATGCGCCATGCGACGGACCTATCAGCGGCGGCCCAGTCGGCCGACACGACGCTCAAGATGCATCTCGAGCAGCTCGCGGGAAGTGAGGACCGGCTGGCCAATTTTGAGCGCGAAGCGAAATACCAGTCCGAGTGGCGCACGAACCTGGAGGTGGAGCTCGCCCATGCCGAAGTGCTGGCAGAAAAGGCCGAGGCATCGCGACGCCCGGTCGAGAACGAACTCGGGCGGGTCCGCAGTGAACTGCAGCGCGAGAGCGAGCGAGCGAAGGCTTTGGACAGCACGCAGCGGGAACTCGCGCTGAAACTCGAGCGCGGCCGGACTGAACTGCAGCGCGAGAGCGAGCGAGCGAATGCCCTGGACGCCACGCAGCGGGAACTCGCGCTGCAGCTCGAGCGGACGCGCGGCGCCTTGGACGCACGCGAATCCCAGCTGCGACTTCTCGAGCGCGATTCGAACACCAGCGCCCAGGCGTTGAGTCGGAACAAGGTCGGTATTGAGCGCGGAAACAGCAACCCGCTCTCTGAGACGCTCGAGTTTCCGGACGATGGCGCAACGCTCGTCCCGCTCGACGACAGCGACGCGCCGGCGGTGCCGCTCGGGAGGCACACAACGATTGGCCGGGCGCGGGAGAGTGATTTATGCCTAAAGGACTCGTCGGTCAGCAGGCGCCACGCCGTCGTGACGATCGAGCCAAACGGGGCATTCATCGAGGACCTTCGAAGCGTAAACGGTGTGACCGTGAACGGTCAGCGCATCCGGCACGCGCGCGTTACTGACGGCGACGTGATCGAACTGGGAGTGAGGCGGTTCCGGTTTACTTCGTCGGCGGCTGGTGGAACGCCGTTTAGCGCGGATCACCCCGAAGATTCTTGAAGAACGGTGTCTTTGGAACCGTCGGGTAAATCCCTGTCTTCACAGTGCCTCGGCACCTAAGTGGCGGGGGGCTATGGCACGACGGGATGGCCCTCTGAGCCTTCCGCCGAGCGCTCCGACCCATGCCGCGCTTGAAACGAGGGCAGGTGGAGCTCGCGCGTCTTCGCCGTTTTATCGTCCGGTATTGATCCAGACGACTTTCGTCTCGGTGAAGTTCTCGATGGCCATTTCCCCGTGCTCGCGACCGAGACCGGAATCTCGCGCGCCGCCCCAGGGCAGTCGCACGTCGGTTGGGCCAAACGTGTTTACCCAGACTGTCCCGGCCTTTAAGCGCCTGGCGAAGCGATGCACGCGCGCGCTGTCTGCGCTCCACACCCCGGCGGCCAGACTGTAGTTGGTACCGTTGGCCAGACTTAGAGCCTCCTCGTCGTCCTTGAAGCGGATGACCGAGGCCACGGGACCGAAGATTTCCTCCTGAGATATGCGCATGCCATGTTCAACGTCGGCAAACACGGTCGGTTTTACGAAATAGCCGGACGACCCGTAACGCGTGCCGCCGTAGGCAAGCCGCGCGCCTTCACGGCGGCCGACTTCGATGTAGTCCAGCACGCGCTTCATCTGGGTTGCCGAGACCAGCGGGCCCATCGACGTCGCGCTCTCCCGAGGGTCTCCGAGTCGAATCGCGCGGGCGCGCTCAACGAGTCGCGCAACGACCTCATCGTATATCGTCTCGTGCACGAGAATTCTTGAGCCGGCGGAGCAGACTTGCCCGCTGTTGAAGAAGATGCCCGCGGCCGCAGCTTTAACCGCGGAGCCGAGCTCGGCGTCCGGAAAGATGATGTTCGCCGACTTGCCACCGAGTTCGAGCGTGACGCGCTTGAGATTTCCGGCTGCGCCGCGCAGGATCTGCCGGCCCACCGCGGGGGATCCGGTGAATGTGACTTTGTCGACGTCCGGATGATCCACGAGTGCCGCGCCCGCCGTTTTTCCAAAGCCGGGAACCACGTTCAGCACACCCGGAGGAAAACCCGCCTCCATGGCCAACTCGGCGATGCGCAGCGCGGTGAGCGGCGTGAGCTCTGCCGGCTTGAGAACCACCGTGCAGCCGCACGCCAGCGCGGGCGCAAGCTTCCACATGCCGATCATCAGCGGAAAATTCCACGGGATGATCGCGCCCACCACGCCCAGCGGCTCACGCACCGTGTAAGTCAGCGCATCCGGTCGGGCGGGAATCACCTGGCCGTTGATCTTGTCCGCCCAGCCGGCGTAGTAGCTCAGCGTATCAAGTACTGCCGGCAGGTCCTGGCGGCGTATGGAAGAGACCGGCTTGCCGGAGTCCAGGCTCTCCAGCTCGATAAGTTCATCCTGATTCTGGCGAATGAGAGCCGCGAGACTCAGGAGCGCCTGGCCGCGATCAGCGGCTCGCATGTGTCCCCACGGCCCCTCAAAAGCGGCGCGCGCTGAGCGAACAGCAGCATCGACGTCCTCGGCGGTAGCCTCGGCAACCGTGGCAATCAGCTCTTCGGTAGCCGGGTTCAAAGTCTCAAAGGAACCGCCGGCCAGTGCGGGTACCCGCTCGCCGTGGATCAGCAAATCCTGCCTCCTGCTGAGTAAATCGCTTCGCGAAGCATCTGGCTTTAAATATGCAACTGTGTTCATATTAAGACGCGACTACCATCATGGGTTTTGAGGAACGGAGCGCAAGCATGGACTGCGTGAATACCCTAGGGAATATGAGATATAGAACCTATTATTGGATTGGCAGTCCAAAAATCAATATGAAATCCCGTGCCTCATTGAAACCGCAAAGTCTTGCAATAAAATGCATATGTACGCGTAGCTCAAGAGGCGCCAGATGATTCGCATCGAAATTCAGCCGGTATGGCGATTCAGGCGTGACGGGGACCCGCAGTCCATGCTGCTGATGCTGGATTTCCTGAATGAAATCCGTGCCACCGGCAAGATCAGCCGGGCCGCAGCGCAGGCGCAGATCTCATACCGGCACGCCTGGAATCTGATCGAGAAGTGGTCGGCGTTCTTCTCCTTGCCGCTCGTCGAACGTAAACAGGGGCGCGGCACGCGACTGACTGCTTTCGGTGAGAAACTTGTTTGGGCCGGCAAACGTCTCGAGGCCCGCCTGGGACCGCAATTGCAAAATCTGTCTCAGGAACTGGAAACTCAGATCAACCAGCTAGTGCCGCATGGGCCGTCGATCATTCGCATACACGCGAGCCACGGTTTTGCTGTGTCGAAGGTGCGGGAGCTGCTCAGCCGCGAGCCGGACATCGGCGTGGATTTAAGGTACGTTGGCAATCAGAATTCGCTCGTCTCCCTCGCACATGGCGGTTGCGAACTGGCCGGCATGCATCTGCCGCAGGGCGATCTGCGCAAACGAAGTATTGCTGCGAGCAAGGATCTGCTCATCCCGAGTGTTCATCGAGTCATCGGCTTCGTCACCCGCGAGATGGGCCTGATGGTGAAGCGGGGCAACGCGCTGCAGATTGATTCACTTGAGCGACTCCTCGATGCGAACGTGCGGTTCGTAAACCGCGATCCGGAGTCCGGAACGCGCCTGCTATTCGAGCAACTGCTGGCGCAGCACAATCTTGATTGTTCGCGGATCAATGACCATGAGCGTGTGGAGTTTACCCACGCGGCGGTTGCCGCCTACGTCGCGAGCGGTATGGCTGATGCGGGCTTCGGAGTCGAAGCGGCTGCGCGACAGTTCGACCTCGATTTCGTCCGCCTTGTGACTGAGGATTATTTCTTCGTCTGTCACAAGAGCATCCTTGAGCTGGCGTCGGTTCAGCGTGTGCTGGCGATCCTCAGAGGCGAGGAATTCAATGCAGCAATTGGCGCGTTGCCGGGCTACACCGCCAAGGATGCAGGCGCAATCAAGACCGTCAAAGACGCCTTTCAGGACTCCTGACCCAAGCGGCGCGACTCTCCGCCAAGAAATAGGTTCGCAAGGCTCGCGTGACGCTAGGCTCGCGTCGTTCGAGGAGACCGGTGTCTTGGCCGGAGCTCCTTCAGCTTTCGCGCCTGCGTCTCGCGAATCCAACGGCAGCGACGCCGAGTCCCAACAAGCCGAGGGTTGCAGGTTCCGGCACGCCGGTGGTCACGGTGGAGCTACTGCTAATGAGGACGTTGTCCAACAGCGCACCGACATCACCCGGCGTGTTGCTTGTAAAGGTAAGGAACGCGCTCGTCGGCGCGGTGACGGTTACCAGCGCGTCCGACACGACGCCGCCCGTGTCGTTACCCGAGGCTAGAAGCAATGTCTGGCTGTAGGGTCCGAAATTGACTGTCGTCGATGTGCTCGGGCCGCGCTGCGAGCCTGTCAAATCGAAGGTCAGGTAGTAGTTCACGCCAGGTACCAACGTGAAAGGGGTTTTGCTTTGCAAGACTCCTTGCGAGTTTCCCCCCGAACCGTCCAGGTCAACGCAATTGCCGGCCTCGGGTGCGACGCACAGGGAACCAAAGACCGCGCCGCCAACGACATCGACATTCGTGCCATCGATCGCGGTGAACGCGCCGACGGAGGTTGGCAGCCTGCGCGGCGGAAGCAAGCGCGCCACCTGCGAGCGTTGTTGCCAGCACGCAAAATACGGTTCTGAGACGCGCGCCGATGACCCCGAGCCGATATTGTTGAACGGCGCCCCGCGCGTACGCTGAACACGGCACGAAGTTGGACAACAATTGCCAGCGGTACGAGAGGCGCCGCGGCCTATCTGACGTCCGGCGCCGGCGCCAGTGAGATTTCAACCGCCATGATGTTGCGCTGATCAGGCGTCGCGCAAGCGCGAACGACGGCCGCTTCGTGCCTCCCAGCGCATCTACCTGACTGGACGGCGTCATCGAGCACCCCCGATATCACACTTCGAGCCGGTCGCCGGGACGGGCTACCAGGGCATAGAGCACCGGCATTAGAAAAACACTAATCAACAGCCGCGTAAACAGACCACTGACGATGACCAGGGCAAACGGCCGCTGGGAATCGGTGCCAACACCAGTGGCAAGCGCCGCCGGCAGCAAGCCCAATGCCGCCACGAGAGCAGTCATCATGATCGGACGCAGTCGCAGGACTGCCCCGTGTCGAATGGCTTCAGGCAAAGCCGTACCGCCGCGGCGAAGTTCGTTGACATACGAGATATAGACGACCGCCGTCTGCACCGAGACGCCAAACAAGGCCAGAAAGCCGATGCCGGAGGAGACCGAGAAGGGCGTACCGGTAATCCAGAGCGCCACGATGCCGCCCACCGGCGCCGAGAGCAGAACGCCTAGCACGGTGATAAACGGGAATTTAAAGTTGCTGTAGAGCGCGAACATCAGCAGGAAGATCAGGAACAGCGTCAGCGGCAGGATGACATTCAGCTGCCCGCGTGAAGCGAGATACTCAGTGTATTCTCCGCCCCAGTCCAGACGGTAGCCCTGCGGCAAGGCGACCTTCTTGTTGACTTGCGCTATGGCGTCCTCCACCGCGCCCGCCAGGTCGCGTCCTTCCACCGAGAACTGCACCCCGATGTAGCGTGAATTACTCTGGCGGTAGATGAACGAGGCGCCGTCGGTTACCTGGATGTCGGCGAATTCGCGCAGCGGGATTTGTTGTCCGCCGGGGGTAGCCACCAGGATGTTTTCTATCTCCTCTGGATTGTCCCGGTATTGCTGCTCCAGGCGCACGACCAGATCAAACTGCTTCTCTTCCTGCACGACCTCTGTGGCTACGTCCCCGCCGATCGCTGTCTGAATCAGCGCATTGATGTCGGCGACATTCAAACCGTAGCGGGCGATCTTGGCGCGGTCGATCTTGATCGTAAGACTTGGCTGCCCGAGCTCGCGCACTAGGGTCACGTCCGCGATTCCGCGCACCCGCTCTAGGACCTGCTTGATCGCCTTGCCCTTTTGCTGAAGTGTGTTTAAGTCCGGACCGAAGACCTTCACGGCCAGGGCGCTCTTTAGGCCCGTCTCTGCTTCATCCACCGCATCTTCCGCCGGCTGCGTATAGTTGAAAATAATTCCGGGGAATGATTCGAGCTTGCGGTTGATTGCCTCAATCAGCCCGGCTTTGCTGCTGTAAGTCCCGCCGACCCAATCGGCATAGGGCTTAAGACCCACGTAGAACTCGACGTTGAAGAAGCCGGTGGAATCCGTGCCGTCATCGGGCCGTCCCAGTTCCGAGGCGACCGTCGTGACCTCGGGGAAGGAGTGCAATACGTCGCGCACCTTGGGAGCAATCTTGGCCGATTCGTCGAATGAGATGGTGTAGGGCATCGTCGCGCGTACCCACAGCGCGCCTTCGTCCAGTTGCGGCATGAACTCGGCGCCGATATGCGGGATGAGGAGCAGGGAACCTGCCAGCAAGACGACTGAGGCGAACGTGGCCCCCCATGGGCGCCCGAGACAGAAATCCAGTCCACGCGTGTACACCGATTTGATGTATTCGAAAGCCGAATTGCGTCGTTCTTGGACCCCGCGGCGCATGAACCACGCACACAGGACCGGCAGCAAGGTCAGCGTGACGATCAGAGAACCGACCAAGGCGAAGATCATCGTGTCCGCCATCGGCTTGAACAGTGTGCCGGAGGGTCCGGACAAGACATAGATCGGCAGGAAACTCGCCACGATCACCGCGACCGCATAGAAAAGCGGACGATCCACTTCCGCCGCCGCCGCCTTAATGATTTCCACGACATTGATAGGTGTCGCGCCGCGCGCCGCGACGTGGCGGAAGATGTTCTCCACCATAACCACCGCCCCATCGACCAGGATGCCAAAATCCACCGCGCCGATGGAGAGCAGATTGGCGGAGGCGTTCTGTAGATCGAGGCAGACAAAGGCGAACAGCAATGCGAGCGGGATAGTAGTGGCGACAATTAATCCTGCGCGAAAGTCGTAAAGGAAAAATATGAGGACCACTACCACCAGCAACATGCCGCGCAACAGGTTGCGCTCCACCACCCGCGTCGTCAGGGCAACTAAATCACTGCGATCATAGAAGGGGACAACCTTCACGTCCTTGGGCAGGACTGCGCTGTTGAGCTCCTTGGTCTTAGCCTCGACTCGCTTGAGGACGTCTTGAGTCTTTTCACCGGTCCGCAGCAGAATCACGCCCTCCACCGCGTCATCTTGCTTTTCGTAGCCAAACTCACCAAGGCGTGGGGCGATGCCGATCACAACTCGGCCGACATCCTTCACCAGCACGGGGGTGCCGTTGTTCACCGCCACCACCACGTTGCCGATGTCCTCGGTGGTCACCACGCGGCCCATGCCGCGCACGTAGTAAAACTCGCCGCCTTGCGAGTAGAAGCCGCCACCGGCATTGCCGTTGTTGGCGGTCAGGGCGCTCTCAACCTGCGGGACCGACAGGCCGACCGAGGCAACCTTGGCCGGATCGAGGAGCACCTGGTACTGCATCGTTCCGCCGCCGAAGCCGGAATCGTCGGCGACCCCGGGAACGGCCCGGTACTGAGGTTCGACCGTCCAGTCCTCGAACGTCTTGAGTTCCATCGGCGAGCGGTCGGGGCTTTGCAGCACGTAGCGATAGATCAGGCCCGAAGGCGCAGACAGCGGCGCCAGCGTGGGCGTCACATCGCTTGGCAGAGTGACCTCGCCGAGCCGATTTATGCCTTGCTGGCGGGCGAAGTAGTCGTCAGTGCCAATTTCGAAACTGAGGATGACATCGGACAGCCCGTAGAGGGAGATTGAGCGGCTCGTGGCAAGCCGCGGAATGCCGTTCATCTGCAGCTCCACCGGGATCGTGATCAGCCGTTCCACTTCCTCCGCCGCGTGACCCGGCCACTGAGTGATGATTTCGACCATCGGCGGTGACAGATCCGGGTAGGCATCTACCGGCAGGCGCTGCAGCGAATGCACCCCCACGCCGATGAGCACGAGCGTCATGAGGCCGACGAGCAGGGGCTGCCGCAGCGAGGAGGCCACGATGCGATCCATGACCGATGCGCTTCGCGGCGCAGATTCGGTTGGCGGCTGAGGGGAGCTCATTGAGCCTGCATAAATTGAACAAAGATGCCCCCGGCAACCACGATACGATCGCCGGCACGCAGACCGGCGCCGATGTCGTATTGGTCCCCGGCACGATAGCCGAGGGTTATGTGCTGCCGCGCGAAGCTGCCGTCGCTCTGAGCGACGTAGACAAACGGCAGGTTCTCGTCATCCCGCAAGACCGCCGAAACCGGGATCAGCAGCCCGGTGCTTTCCTGGCGCGCCTGGATCAACACCCGCACATACATCTGTTTCTTGAGGAAACCGCCCGGATTTTCCACGACCACGCGCACCTGCACCGATCGAGTATCGGGGTCCACCAGCGCGGAGATGTTGTCGACCTTTCCGGAGAAGTCATTTGAACCAATCCCGCTCACCACGCGGGCGGAATCGCCGAGGCTGACCGCGGCGAGGTCCGAACCAAAGAGCTGCGCCAGGACCCAGACGCGCGAAAGGTTGGCGACCGTAAAGCACGCCGTAGTACCCGCTTGCAGCAGTTCCCCGGGAGTAATCAGCTTTTCGACCACGGTTCCTGCAAGCGGTGAGCGAATAAACGCCACGGCGCGCGCGACGGGCCGGCCCGCCTCAATGTCCCTGATCGTCTGCGGAGCCACTTGCAACGAGATGAGTGCCCGTAATGCGGCGTCGCGATCCGCCTCAGCGCTCACCGCGTCGGTTTCAGCCTGGTCCGCTTCGCGCTGAGAAACACCGCCGTGCTCGAGAAGATCCTTGTCCAGGTCGGCAAGCCGTCGGTCCGTCTGGGCCGTGGCGAGTGCCTTGCGATAGGTGCTGATCGCCGTCGCGAAGTCGGGCGATTCCGCCGCCGCGAGCGGAGTGCCTTCCTTGACCTGGGCACCCAGGGAAACGAGCAGCTGCGAGACGGGGCCGGAAAACGGAGCCAGCACACTGGTGGCCTGATCGTTGTCGAAATCAACCACCCCCGTAGTCTCGATCGTTCTGTGAAATTTGGAGGGTTGTACGGTGTAGAGCTGGACATGCTCACGTTGCGCCGGCGTCAGTCGGGCATTGTTAGCCGTCACCGATGCCGGCGGCACGTCGCCGGCGGTCTTGGATGAACAGCTGCTCAATGACATGAGCGCCACCGCCGCCAGGACGCTAACGGCTGCGGCGCGCGCGAGATTGACCGGGCCGGCCGCGGCGGTTACCGGCCTAAAGAAGCTATTTTCCATGTTGATCAGTTGCTAGGTCCGTGCGGTTCCACCAGCCACCGCCCAGGGCCTGAAACAAGGCGGCCGTGTCGGCATAACGATTGGCCTGGGCCTGCACCAAGTTGATCAGAGCTTGCTGATAGGCCTGCTCCGCGCTCAGCAGCGCCAGGGTGCCCGCGTAGCCCGCCTTCAGTTGCCGTTCGGACAAATCCAAAGTCACCTTCGCGGCATCCGTGGCGGTTGCCGCGGCCCGCAGGCCCTCGGCGTCCTGTTTAAGCGCCGTCAATGTGTCAGCGACGTTCTGAAAAGCGGTGAGAACGGTGCTGCGATATTGCTCCGCGGCCTGCACGTACGCGGCCTTCGCGGCCCGCTCCTGATGCAGTAGCGTCCCGCCTTCGAATAGTGGCGCCGTCGCAGCGGCGCCCAAGCCCCAAAACCCCGTCCCCGAAGTGAACAGCTGACTCATGGCCAACGCGGTGCTGCCCGCATCCGCAGTGAGTTCAATGTTGGGTAGCCGGTTCGCGATGGCGATTCCGATCCTGGCACTGGCGGCGTGCAGGTTGGCTTCGGCCTGCAGCACGTCCGGACGTTGCGCCACGAGCACGGATGGCAGACTCACCGGCAGCTCTTCGGGCAACTGCAGACTCGTAAGCTCAAATTTTTCATTCGTTGCCTGGCTGGGAAACTGGCCGGCGAGGACTGCCAGAAGATCGCGCAGCTGCGCCGCCTGTTTAATCAGTGGCGGCAGTGTGGCGGCGACCTGCGCGAGCTGAGATTCCTGCGCCGCCAGATCGAGCCGACTGACATAGCCTTTGGCAAATTGGTAACGCAGGATCTGTAGCATGCCGGAGTTGATGTCGATGAGTTCGCGGGTTGCATCAATCTGCGCCTGCACCGAGCCGAGCTGCACTGCAGTGACTACGACATTGGCCGTCAACGTGGTGTAGGTCGCGACCATTTGAAAGCGTACTTCTTGTTCTTGCGCCTGCAACGACTCCACGGTCCGGCGGTTCAGACCGAAGACATCTGGGACGTACGAGACGCTGACCTGCGGGGTGAAAAGATTGAAGAGAAACGCGTTTGAGCTGGGCGTGGGCGAGATGGTCCCTGGTTGCCGCTGGCGGCTGGCCGCGAAGCTCGCCGAGACAGTGGGATAATAGCTGCCGCGCTGCGCGAGGACGTTTTCTCTTGCGACCGTCAATGCTGCCTGTGCCGCCTTAAGATCCGGGTTACTTGTAAGCGACTGTTCGATCAGGTCGTTGAGCGGCCGGGAATGAAACAAGGTCCACCAGTCCCCGGCCAGGTCGCCGCCCTTGGTAAAGCGCTGCGCCTGACCGCCGGAGACGTTCGCAGTCGTCACCGTGCCCGCAAGCCCGTCGGCGGTGTAGTCGCTGACGCTCGGAGCAGCGGGTCTTTTGAAGTCAGGACCCACCGCGCAGCCGAATCCAAGCACGCAGCTCAGCACCGCGATGCCCGCCAGGACGCGCAGCTTACACGCTCGGCTCATCTGCGAGCACGAGTCGCCGTGCGCCGCCCGTTCGCGCGCGAGGACGAGGTGCGGATCGTATGCTAAAGGTCCGGGTTCGGCAGCGACTGTCAAAGTAGCGCGAGTATTCGCTGCCGCTGAACGGAATTCCAGTCCGACTCTATCTCCCGGGAAGTGGCGGTAGAGACGAGGACGATCACGGCGGCCGCAAGCCACCTGCTGCGCAAAAGCGGTTTAGCTTTCAAACTTACCTCAGAATCAACTCGCGCAGGATGCGACTACCAGTAACCTGTCGCATCGACTCGCCGCTGAGCGCAGCCTCATCGTACGGCAAGGCGCCAAAGCGAGGTCGTTTCGGCGGCGCGCGCTGCGTGCAGCGGATCAGCTGCATCGGACACGCGTCGATGCCGGGGCCTCGCGTCGCTGCGGTCGACGACCGTTAGGCCGGCCGCGTGGAAAAGGCCGAGTAGTTCCGCTCTCGGACGCAGGCCGAGGTGCTCGGCGAGGTCCGAAAGGATCAACCAGCCCTCGCCCCCGGGCTCCAGATGGGCGGGCAGCGCGTGCAGAAAAGCGCGCAGCATGTGACCGTCCGGATCGTAGATCCCGTGCTCGAGCGGGGAGCTCGGCCGCGCGGGAATCCAGGGGGGATTGCACACGACGAGCGCGGCACGTCCCTCGGGAAAGAGAGTCGCCCGTAGCACTTCGACCCGTTGCGCGAGCCCGAGCCGCTCGAGGTTCTCCCGAGCGCACGCGAGCGCTCGCGGATCCTGGTCGGTGGCGATCACGCGCGCGATGCCGCGCCGCGCGAGCACGGCCGCGAGCACCCCGGTGCCGGTGCCGATGTCAAAGGCCACACTCGATGCGGCGCTCAACGCCGGCAGGGGCGTCGTGGCGAGAAGATCGACGTACTCGGAGCGAATCGGAGTGAACACGCCGTAGTGCGGATGGATGCGCCCGCCGAGCGCGGCAATCTCAATTCCCTTGGTTCGCCATTCGTGCGCGCCGATGACGCCCAGCAACCCCCGCAGCGGGACGAGCGAGGGCTCCTGCCCCGCGCCGTAGGCTTCCGCGCACGCCTGCCGGATGTCGGGGGCACGTCGCAACGGAATGGCGTAATCCGCGTTGAGTGGCACGAGCAGCGCCCCCAATGTGCGCGCGCGCTGCGCGCGCATCTGGCGGTACAGGTGGAAGGCTTCAGCGGATGCGCTCGGTGGTGAGCGCGCTGTTTTTTTTCCGTGGCGCGCGGCGCGGTCGGCACGGCGCGCGAGCGCGAGCAGCATCTGGCGCGCATTCTGGAAATCGCCGCGCCACAGCAGCGCGGTACCCTGGCAGGCGAGGCCATACGCCTCGTCGGCCGGGAGGGCATCATCGACGACTCGCACGCGGCTCGGCGGGGATGCCCCGCTCTCGGAGCGCCACAGCGCAGCGCACGCCTCGCCGTTCTCGCTCCAGTGAACGATCGGATGGGCGCTCACGCTAGCGCGCCGCTCGGCCGCGCGGGCCGGTGCCGCGCTCGAGCTTGCGGAGACGCGCCCGATCGGCTCGCGCGCGAAGCTCATTCACAGAAGGTCTACCCGCCAATGCGAACCGGAGCGGCTGCCGGGGCAGTATGAGCAATCGGCCCCGGAGCGTCACCGGGTCTTGGCTTTCAGGCGCAGGAGAGCTTCTGTCGCGACAGAGTGCGTACCGGAGACGGATAAAGAGCCAAGGGCGCGCTCGCACAGGCACTCTTGGCGGACCCGTTTCGTGTAAGGGCCGCCGCCGGCTCTGGCAAGTGCCTATTGCCGCGTTCCGCTTGCTGAGGCTAAATAGAGTTTCGCGTTGAGTGCCCAGGTCCTCGACGCTTGCGCAGCAGGCGGGATCGGACTGGCGGCGTTAAGCCCCACGAATATTCCAGGAGATTGTTCATGAGACGATGGATCGGATTCATGCTGAGCGCCCTGCTGATGGTGACGGCGAGTACCGCTAATGCGGGTGCGTACAGCGATACGATTGCCCTCTTTAAGAATGCGGGCGCCAGCGCTACGTTCTTTGGCAAGTGCTACGGCTACGCCGTATTCCCCTCCGTCGGTCAGGGCGGCCTGGTGGTCGGAGGCGCCTATGGTAAGGGACGCGTCTACGAGCATGACCAGTACGTCGGCGACACTTCCATGACGCAGGTGAGCGTTGGGGCTCAGGCCGGTGGTCGCGCCTACAGCATGATCATCTTCTTCGAGGATCAGCGCGCGTTCACGGAATTCACCAACGGCAACTTCGAGTTCGGTGCAGACGCCAACGCGGTTGCGATCACAGTGGCTGCCTCCTCGCAGGTCGGGACCACCGGGGCGAATTCTGGCGCCAGCGGCGGCAAGAATGACGCCACGACCCGGGGCACCTATTACAAGGGGGTCGCCGTTTTCACGATCGTGAAGGGCGGCGCTATGGTTCAGGCTGCGATCGCCGGCCAGAAGTTCACCTACTCGCCGAAGTCTGCGAGCTAGTGAGTCGCGGCGCCTGCTCGTGGGCGCCGCGCTGTCACCTTATCTCTTCGGCCGGGGGCGATTCCGGAGTGCTCGCCGCGCAGGCCGTGGCGCGGTTTTGCCGCTCGCGCATCTTTCGGCCAGAATGCCCAGCCTCTGCCGTGACGTGGGTCTGACGCTTACCAGCGCTCAGCGCTTGTTCGATACGCCTCCCCGAGCACTCGCGGGCTCAGCGGGTGAGAAGGCGCCGCGGGTTCAAAGGAGCAACATGGGCCGGCGAGAATTTTTCTGGGTCGCGATTATCACCGTCGCCGGCAGTGTCACGGCGGCCTTCGGAGCAGGCAGCGTGCAGAACGAGCATCCAACCAGCGCCAATGCCGAGGACCCTTACCTGTGGCTCGAGGACATCCACGGGGCTAAGTCCCTTGCGTGGGTGCACGAGCAGAACGCTAAGTCTCGAGCGGTACTGCAGGCGGATCCGGACTATCAGAAAGACTACGACGCCATTCTCAAGGTCCTTGATGCGACCGACCGCATCCCCTATGGGGAGCTTGAGCATGAGTACGTCATGAATTTCTGGCAGGACGCCGCGCATCCGAAGGGTATCTGGCGGCGCACGAGCGTGGCGGACTATGCCAGCCCGTCGCCGAACTGGGAGCTGCTGCTGGATCTGGACAAGCTCGCGGCCGAGGAACACGAGAACTGGGTGTGGGGCGCACCGGATTGCTCCCCGGCCCTCAAACGCTGTCTCCTCAGCCTCTCGCGCGGTGGCGGGGATGCGGTGGTCGTGCGCGAGTTCGATCTGGCGAGCAAGAGCTTCGTCAAGGACGGCTTTGCGCTCGCCGAAGCGAAATCCTCGATCACCTACCTGGACGAGGACACAGTGCTCTTCGGCACCGACTTCGGCAAGGATTCGATGACGACCTCCGGTTACCCGCGCATCGTGAAGCTCTGGAAGCGCGGGGAGCCGATGGCCCAGGCGCAAACACTGTACGAGGGCAAGGCCGAGGATGTGGCAGCGCAGGCGACCGTTTTCCACGGCCCCGCTGGCACGGTCGCGGTGATCCAGCGCGCCGTAACGTTCTTCACCACCGAGTATCAGCTGCTGCAACCCTCGGGCGCGCTGCGGCACCTGCCCGTGCCCCTGGGCGCGGACCTCAAGGGTGCGCAGGGCGGGCATCTGATCTTCTCGCTGCGTGATGACTGGACGCCCGCCGGGGGCAAGCCGATCAAAAAAGGTGCGCTGATCGCCTACCGGTGGGCCGGGGCCGAGGAGGGCGTGACGCTGCTGTTCGCGCCCGATGCCAAGAGCTCGATCGATGAAGTGGCCACCGGGCGCGATGCCGTCTATGCCTCGATTTATCACGATGTCACGGGCAGCGTGCACGCCTTTCGCGCCGGCGCGGACGGGCGTTGGAGCGACACTGTGTTGCCGCTGCCGCCGGGTGGCTCGACGCGCATCGTCTCGGCTAACGCGTGGGGTTCGCAGGCACTGCTGCGCTATGAGAGCTTCACGACACCCACGACGCTCTTTGAATATTCCGGCCAAGGCAAACCTGCGCCGATCAAATCGTTGCCGCCGCGCTTTGACGCTTCGAATTTAGCTACTGAGCAGTTCTTCGCCACGTCCGCAGACGGCACGCCCGTGCCGTATTTCGTAACCCGTTCCAAGGCGCGGCAGGGGCCGGCACCCACGGTGCTCTACGGCTACGGTGGCTTCGAGATTTCTATGACACCGAGCTACTCGGCCAACTTTGGCATGCTCTGGCTCGCCAAGGGCGGGGTCTTTGTGGTCGCCAACATCCGCGGCGGCGGTGAATACGGACCCGGCTGGCACCAGGCGGCACTGCTCGGGAACCGCCAGAAGGCCTACGATGACTTCCAGGCGGTGGCGCGTGACATCGTCAAGCGCGGCATCACGACCCCTGCGCAGCTCGGCATCATGGGCGGATCCAACGGCGGACTGCTGGTGAGCGCCAATATGGTGGAGCAGCCGGAACTCTTCGGTGCCGTCGTCTGCCAGGTACCCCTCATCGACATGATCCGCTACACGCACATTGGCGCCGGGGCCTCCTGGGCTGCGGAATACGGCGATCCGGCCCGGCAGGCCGACCGCGCCTGGATCATGAAGTATTCCCCGTACCAGAACGTGAGCGAGAAAAAGCACTATCCGCCCGTGCTGTTTGTGACCGCGACCAGCGATGACCGCGTGACGCCGGTGCACGCGCGCAAGATGGCGGCGCGCATGGAGGCGCAAGGCCACGAGGTGCTGTTCTACGAGAATACCGACGGCGGGCATGCCGCGGCCGCGGACCACAAGCAGGCGGCCGAGATGTGGGCGCTGAGTTTCGTTTATCTAAAGCAGAAGCTCGCCCCGGGAGGCTTCCATGGCTGACGCAGCGGCGCGAACCGGCGGCTGTTTGTGCGGGGCGGTCCGCTATGCAGTGCAGGGTGCGCTGCGTCCGGTGGTCGCCTGTCACTGCACCCAGTGCCGGCGCACCACCGGGCACTTTCTCGCCGCCACCGCCGCGCGGCATCGGCATTTCAGACTCCTGGCGGACTCGGGCCTGAAGTGGTACGAGTCATCGCGCGAGGCGCGCCGCGGCTTCTGCGCCGTGTGCGGGTCGACCTTGTTCTGGGAGGCCGCTGGCCGCGACTACATCAGTATTGCCGCGGGGACGCTCGATGACTCCACGGGACTTGTGACCGTCTGTCACATCCACGTGGCCGATAAGGGCGCGTACTACGAGATCGAGCCGGGCGTGCCGCAAAGCCAAGACGGCAGTTTTGCCGTACCCGTGCCGCTCGCGTGACGGATGCGTTCGAGGTGCTGCCGGCGGCGCTGCGCACGCCAGTGCCCTGGAGGAACGCTGGGGGAGTAACGCGCGAGGTCGCCGCCTGCCCCCACGGGGCATCCGTGAGCCACTTCGATTGGCGCGTCAGCAGCGCGGAGGTACGCAGCGCTGGTCCTTTCTCCACTTTTCCGCACGTGCAGCGGATCCTGTGCGTCCTTGAGGGCGAGCTGACGCTTTCGGTTCACGGCCAACCCCCGGTGAGGCTCTCGCAGGACAGCGCGCCCTTTGTGTTTGCCGGCGACGTTCCGGCACATGCAGAACCGCACGGCGCGATCGTTTTGGATCTGAACGTGATGGCGCGCCGCGGACGCTTTGTCGCCGCGGTCACGCGCGTGAGCGCGACCGCCAGCACGCTTCTTGACCTCTCGGCCGACACGACACTCATCTTCGCGCTGGGAGATGTCACCGTGAGCGCGAACGGCGTGACGTTCTCGCTGTCGCGCGCGGACGCGGCCCGTGTTGCCGGCCCCGCGCGCTGCGCCTTGTCAGCCGCCGCGGGCGCGGCAGGCTGCTATCTGATCGAGATCCGGCACGCATGAACTGTCGCGCTCCTTCGGGCAGCGCGCCAGCGCCGCGGCACTGACCGCGGTCGGTCTCGCCGGCATCAGGCCGGGCAGCTGCCCTAACTGTCGGCCACGCGCTGCAGCCCCGCGACGTCGCGCAGGATGATGCGGTTATAGCGGGCCGTGATGAGTTGATCGCGCTCGAAGGCGGCGAGGTGCGCGTTCACGGTCTTGCGCGTGACACCGATCATCTCGCCAATCGCCTGCTGGCTCAGGCGTACCATCGGCTGCGCAGCGCCGGGCGGGGCGGCCGCCATGATGAGGAGTCGGGAGGCCAGGCGTTGGCGCGGGGGCAGTGCGATCAGTTCGGCGAGTGCCCGCACCGTGCGGCGCGTATAGCTGTACGCGGATGCTGCGAGCGCGCGCCACAGCGTGGGCCAGTGAGCGGCCACATCCTCGAGCCCGCGCTCGGAGACCGCCAGCAGCACGCTCGGCTCGGCGCACACGGCGGTCACCACCCGCGGGCCGCCGCTGAAGCGGGTGGCGTGCCCGAGCACGGCACCGGCTTCGCAATGTCCGATGAGAACGTTGCGGTTACCGGCCGCCTGGCAGGAGACGTGCACGACCCCGCTGATCACCACCACCAGTCCGCGGTGCTCATCGCCTTCTGTCTGCGCCCAGGCGCCGCTGTTCAGATGCAGCAGCCGTCCATGCAACAGCAGCGCTTCGATGAGCGCGGCCGGCTCTCCTTTGAGCCACTCAGACTGGCGCAGAACCTTCAGCGCCATTTCGCGGCCGGTGATCATGCGTCAAAAGTAACCTTGGTGACAATCAGGCGCAAGAGCCCGTACTAGAGTTTCCCGTCTGAGCGGATCAGATGAGCCAGGACGACAGCATGAGCTCGGCGGTACATGACAAGGTGATCAGGATTGGCGGCGCGTCGGCGTTTCTGATGGACAGCGCGCTCGCCGTGCCGCAGCTGTTGCGGGGCGGAAACCTGCACTACCTCATCTTTGACTATCTGGCGGAAGGCTCGATGGGCCTGCTCGGTCGGATGCAAGCCGCCGATCCGAAAGGCGGGTACGGCACGGATTTTCTCGCCGTGCACGTCGGCCCCCACCTGCGCGAGATTGCCCGCCAGGGCATCAAGGTTGTCGCGAACGCGGGGGGCTTAAACCCGCGCGGGCTCGCCGCCGCCACCGAGACGATGATCCGCGAGGCGGGACTCTCGCTGAAGGTCGCGTGCGTTGATGGGGATGACGTGCGCCCGCAGGTCGGCGCGCTGCTGACCGGCGGCTGTCGCGACATGTTCACCGGGGCGCAGCTTGCGAATCAGAAGATCATCAGCGCCAACGTCTACCTGGGTGCCTTCCCGATCGCCGCCGCGCTCGCGCATGGGGCGGACATCGTGATCACCGGTCGGGTGGTGGACAGCGCGCTCGCCCTAGGTCCGCTCATTCACGAATTCGCCTGGCAGGCGCTCGATTACGAGCGCCTCGCCGCCGGGACACTCGCCGGACATCTGCTGGAGTGCGGCGCGCAGGTCACCGGCGGCACTTTCACGGACTGGCGCAGCGTGCCGGCATGGGAAAACATTGGCTTCCCGATTGGCGAATGCCATGCGGATGGCAGCCTCGTCATTACCAAGCCCGCCGGCAGCGGCGGACTGGTGTCGGTCGGCACCGTCGCCGAGCAACTGCTCTACGAGGTGAGCGACCCGGCCGATTACATCGTGACGGACGTGCGCTGTGATTTCAGCCGGGTGCAGCTTGAGCAGATCGGCCCCGATCGGGTGCGCGTGTCGGGCGCGCGCGGACGCGCGCCCACGCCGACCTACAAGGTCTGCATTACCTACGAGGACGGCTGGCGCGCGATCGCTTATCAGCCCCTGATCGGGGAGGAGGCCGCGGCGAAGGCCGAGCGGCAGGCCGCGGCACTCTTTGCACGCACGCGGGTGCTGTTGCGCGCCCGCGATCTGGAGGATTTCACCGCCACGGCTTGCCTCGTGATCGGTGCCGAGCGCAGCTTCGGCGCGCACGCGCAGCCCGGCGGAGGTCGCGAAGTGATTGCTAAGCTCGTGGCCGATCATCCCCAGAAGCTCGGCGCCGAGCTCTTCGCTCGCGAACAGTGGACCGCCATCTCCGGGATGTCGGTGGGAACGTCCATCAATCTCGCCACCCACGTACTGCCGGTCACGGGACTTTTCCTGTGTCTGATGCCCAAGGGTGACGTCAGCCCGCGGCTCACGATCGGCGGGGTAACGCAGGAGCTGCCGGACATCCCCGGAACGGCCGCTGCCGGGGCGACGGCGCCGGCAGCGCCCGCTATGGCAGCCCCGCCGGATGGGGTGAGTGTCGAGCTCGAACGTCTTGCCTGGGCACGTAGCGGCGATAAAGGCCACCTCTTTAATGTGGCGGTCATCGCCCGAGAACCGCTCTACCTGCCGTGGCTGCGCGCGGCGCTCACGCCCGCCGCGGTGGGCGAGTGGTACCGACATCTGCGCGCCGACGGTGCGCCGCGTGTCGATCGCTACGAAGTCCCTGGTTTTCACGCCCTTAATCTCGTGGTGCACGATGCGCTCGAGGGCGGTATCAACGCGAGCACGCAACTGGATCCGGCGGCCAAGGGCATGGCACAGATGCTGCTGCGCTTCCCGGTCCGTGTGCCGGCTGCGCTCGCCGCACAGCTGGGCGCCGCGCGCTAAGGAACCGAAGACCTGCAACGGAGACTTGAACCGTGAATGACTATTCGTATCTGATGAAGGGGCTCACGCGGGTGCCGACCACCAGCAGCACGCTCGTGAGTTCCTCGCGCTACCTGAATGATCCGCGCATTCGCGACTGGATCGCGACGCACTTGCTGCGCAAGAATGGTCCGGACGCTCCCACCCCTTCAGATCCGATGCCGCTCGTGCTCGCCTTGCGTGAGGTGCAGGACATCAAGCGCATCAACGAGCTCTTTGCCGCCGAGCGTCAGAAGAACGTGGGCCTGGACCGGTGGTTTCGCGAAGGCTATATCTCCAACTTCAAACGCGAGGATCTGAAGGACTACGCGGCGCACACCATGGCCGGCATCTTCTACAAGCAGCTGATGGACAATGACCTGCAGGTGGACATCGTGCCGCCGTACAAGCCGCAGGATGATTATCAGTTCTTCTTCCTGCGCGCCGGGCAGACGCACGATCTTGAGCATATTCTCGGCGGCGGCGGCTTCGACTTCATCGGCGAGGTGGTGCCTTATTACATGCGCCTCACCAACCTCTTTGTGCACTTGAGCCCCGAGCTCGCCGGCGAACTGTGCGTGTTCTACATGCTCTCCTCCACACGCATCCTGACGCGCGCGGTGCTGCACTATCCGCAGACCTGGCTTACGGTGCTCGACGCGCTCGAGCGCGGCGCGCAGGTGGGGCGCGAGTCCGCGCCGCTCTACAGCCTGCGCTGGGAGGAGGTCTTCGAACTCACGCCCGCGGAAGCCAGGGCCAAGTGCGGCATCCGCGGGGTGCGCTTCGCCGACACATCGGCCGCGTCGGCTCAGTGGTGCTGAGTAGCGCGCCGGTGCGTGCCGTGCTTATCACTGGTGCCTTCGGCGCACTCGGCGCTGCGGTCGCGCGCACCTTCGCAGCCGCGGGTGCGCAGCTCATCCTCCTCGACCGTATCCCCGTCCCTGCCTGGGCACGGGAGGAATTTCCACCGCCGCACTTGCTGCGCGGCGGCGTCGATCTCACGCAGGCGGCCGCTACCGCGGCAGCGGTGCGCGAAGCGAGCACGGCCGCCGGGGGACTCGAGGTACTGGTCAACGTCGCCGGCGGCTTTCAGTGGCAGCCGCTGGCCGAGGGCGCGCTGGACGTGTGGGAGGCGATGTTCGCAATGAATCTTAAGACCGCGGTGAACGCCTGCAGCGCGGCGTTGCCCTTTCTCGGGGCGCGCGGCGCGGGTCGTATCATCAACATCGGCGCCGGCGCGGCCGCGCGCGCTGCCGCCGGCATGGGCGCCTACACCGCTTCCAAGGCGGGGGTGGAGAGACTCACCGAATCGCTGGCCGAGGAGCTCAAGGAGCGCAACGTCACCGTCAACACCGTGCTGCCCGGGACCCTGGACACCCCGCGCAATCGCGCCGATATGCCCAGTGCGGACTTCAGCCGCTGGGTGGCACCCGAGGCGGTGGCCGACGTCGTGGCCTTCCTCGCCTCGGACGCTGCGCGTGCGGTGACGGGCGCCGCCATACGCGTGTTCGGGCGCAGCTGAGCCCGTGGCGACGGCCGGCCGGCGCGGCATGACGTTTCCGAGACACCCGCGGTCCCATTTGGGTTGGATGGCCTGAGCGCGCGCTGTCACGCTCGCTTTAGGGGCGTGGGTGCCCTGAGGAGCCCCTGCCGTGACCTTCGCCACCGACCATCCTTACGTGCTCAGCGCCAGTTGCCCGAGCCGCATGGGCACCACCGCGGCCATCACGGGCTTTCTGGCCGCGCGGCGCTTCTACCTCATGGAGATGCACCAGTTCGACGATACGATCTCGCAACGCTTTTTTGTGCGCACCACCTTCTGCGCGGTGCAGGGCGAGACGGTGGATCTGGCGCGGCTGCGCAGCGAGTTTGCCCTCATGGCCGCCGCGCAGGAGCTGGAGTGGCGCATCCAGGACAGCCGCGAGCGCATGCGCGTTCTCATCATGGTGTCAAACTTCGATCACTGCCTGGAGGATCTGCTCTACCGGCACCGTACTGGCGAGTTGAAGATGGACGTGACGGCGGTCGTCTCAAACCACGTGACGCTGCAACCGACGGCAGCGCGCCACAACCTGCCGTTCTTTCACCTGCCGGTGACGCCCGCCACGAAGGCCGGGCAGGAGCGGCGCCTCCTCGAACTTATCGAGTCCACGCGCACCGAGCTGGTCGTGCTCGCGCGCTACATGCAGATCCTCTCGGACGAGCTGTGCGAGAAGCTGCGCGGGCGCGCAATCAACATTCATCACTCCTTTCTGCCCGGATTCAAGGGCGCCAAGCCGTATCACCAGGCCTACGACCGCGGCGTCAAGGTGATCGGCGCCACCGCTCACTATGTCACCCACGATCTGGATGAGGGGCCGATCATCGAGCAGATCGTCGAGCACGTCGATCACGGCTATACGCCCGACATGCTGGTGGCGGCTGGGCGCGATTCCGAGCGGCGCGCGCTCTCGACGGCGGTGCGCTATGCGATCGAGCACCGTGTTTTCCTCAACGGGGGCCGCACGGTGGTCTTCAGCTAATCCGTGCAATTTCCCGCCACGCACGGTGGGAGCGGTCTTCGGCCCCGCAGTGCGGGTTCTGCGGTCGGCAGGACGTTACAGGCGTGACAGCGGCGATGCTGTGGCGCTATCGTTAGGGTATGAGTACGCCGCCCCGATTTTCCGGCCCACTCGAGCGGCTCGCCAGCCGTGCAGTGAGAACGATTGCTGCAAGTGCGCAAGACCCTGCGGCCGCCCCGGCGACCGTCGACCCTAATAGGCTTGTTAGGGCACTCAATTTCGCACTTCTCGGCAGCGGTGGCCGAGCCTTCCATTGGAGATCGGCGCAGGATTGTGTCGTGGTCTCGGATGCCTACAGTGCCGAAGGAAACTGTCGGTTCACCGAGGTATTGCATCTAAATACGCTCAACGGCTCCTGTCGCATCGAGATTCAGCAATACCATCTGAAGTATGCGGACCGAATCGAGGATTGCATTGAGGCGGAAGCGCAGGGGCAGGATGGAGCATCGCGCGAGCCCAGCCGCATCGGCGCGAGGTAGGGGCGGCACCCGCGGCGGCGCATCAGCATTACGCTCACCCAATCAAGGGGATCAGCCATGAGCACAGTGCGGCAGGTGTTGGCGGGCAAGGGCGCGGCCCTTTATGCAGTCGCGCCCGAGGTTGCGGTACTGGAAGCCATTCGGGCGATGGCCGAGCACCGTGTCGGGGCACTTCTGGTCATGCAGGGTGAGGCGCTCATCGGCGTCGTTTCCGAGCGCGACTATGCGCGTAAGGTGATCCTGCTCGGGCGCTCCTCCAGTGACACCCCCGTGCGTACCATCATGAGCTCCCCGGTGATCACCGTGTCGCCCGATGATTCGGTGTCGCACTGCATGCAGCTGATGACGGAGCGGCACGTGCGCCATCTGCCGGCCGTCGAGAACGGGCGGGTGGTCGGCATGGTGTCGATCGGCGATTTGGTGAAGGCGGTGATCGCCGAGCAACGGGCGCAGATCGAGCAGCTGGAGAACTACATCCGCACCTGAGCGCACCGCTGGCATGAACGCACAACCCTGGCAACCGACGGCGGCTGACGGCAGTGCTGAGCTCACCGAGCGCCTGCAGGCGGCCCTCGAGCTGCAGCGTCGCGCCTACCAGCGCGAGCCGGTCCCCGGGTACCGCGAGCGGCTGCAGGATCTGCGTACCCTTGCGCGCTTCCTGCGTGAGAACCGCGAGGCCCTGATCGATGCGGTTAACCGCGACTACGGCAGCCGCTCACGCCACGAAACGCTGTTCGCGGAACTCGCGCCCGTGCTGGAGGGGATCAAGCATACGCTCAGGCAGCTGCGCGGCTGGATGCGGCCGCAGCGCCGCGCGGTGGATCTGTTGCTCTTTCCGGGCGCGCGTAATCGGGTGGTGCCGCAGCCGCTCGGGGTCGTCGGCGTCATCGTGCCGTGGAATTTTCCCATCAATCTGACATTCGCGGCGCTCACCTCGATTTTCGCGGCCGGCAACCGCGCGCTCATCAAACTCTCGGAGAACTCGCGCCATTTCGCGGCACTGCTGAGCGAGCAGCTGCCGAAATATTTCCCGCCCGAGAAGCTCGCGGTGTTCGACGAAACCGGCGGGGTGGGCGTGCAGTTCTCGCGCCTGCCATTCGATCATCTGCTCTTTACCGGCTCCACATCGACCGGCCGCAGCGTCATGACTGCCGCGGCGGCGAACCTGTGCCCGGTGACGCTGGAACTGGGCGGCAAGTCCCCGGCGCTCATCTGCGAGGACTTTCCGCTGCGCACCGCGGTTGAGAGAATCCTGTTCGTCAAACTCATGAACGCGGGCCAAATCTGCACGACCGTCGACTATGCCTTCCTGCCGCGTGCGCACCTCGAGGAGTTCGCCACTCTGGCGCAGGCGTTTGTCGCGGCCCGCTACCCGGATCTTGCCACGCCCGATTACACCTCGATCATCGACGCGCGTGCCTTCTCCCGCCTCACCCAGGCAATCGAGGATGCGCGCGCGCGCGGCGCACGGGTGGTGCAGCTACTGCCCGGCAAGCCCTGGGATGCAGCCACGCGCAAGATCACCCCACACCTGGTGATCGAGCCGCCGCCGGAGTGCGAGCTGATGCAGCGCGAGATCTTCGGGCCGGTGCTGGCGCTGCTGGGCTACGATCAGCTGCAGGAGCCGGTGGATTTCATCAATGCCCGGCCGCGGCCGCTGGCGTTTTATCCCTTCAGCAAGAAGCAGGCGACGATTGAGTATCTGCTCGAGCACGTGATGTCCGGTGGCGTGAGTGTGAATGACGCCCTGTGGCATGTCGGCCAGCACGATCTGCCCTTCGGCGGGGTGGGCGCGAGCGGCATGGGCCACTATCACGGCGCGGAGGGTTTTCTGACCTTTTCCAAGTTGCGCCCGGTGTTCTACCAGGCGCCCGTGAGCGGTATGCGCCTGCTGTGGCCGCCGTTCGGCGCGCTCGCCCACTGGGCGCTCAACTTCCTGACGAAGTGAGCGCTTCGATGCGCCGGTCAGGCGTCAGCCACATCAGCGCCACGGCGATGTAGAGGCCAATCGAGACCCACGGTTCGATGAAGGCGATCGGAATCGCAAGTACGTACAGCACCATGGAGACCTTGCCCTTGAGTTCCGTACCCACGGCTGCGGCGAGTTTGGACTGCGGTCCGTTCACGGCAATGATCGTCCGCTCAAGAATCAGGTAGCCGATGGAGGCGCCGGTGAGCACAACGCCGTAGGCGGCCACCGGTGCCGTCGTCAATCCGGCCTCATCGATCCAGCGGATTACGAACGGTACCAGGGACAGCCAGAAAAGCAGCGCGAGGTTCGCCCACAGCACGCGTCCGTCCACGCGCTCGGTGACGTGCATCATGTGATGGTGGTTGTTCCAGAAGATACCCACGTTGATGTACGACAGTACGTACGCGAGCAGCAGCGGCACCTCTTCCTTCAGTGCCGCCAGATCGTGCCCCTTTGGCACGTGAATCTCGAGCACCATGATCGTGATAACGATCGCGATCACGCCGTCGGTGAAGGCTTCCAGCCGCCCGGTGTTCATGACACAGATCCTACGGTCATTTAGACGCGTAAGCCATTATTAAATAGAACAATATCGGCCGCCATCAACTCGCTCGCGTCGCTACCTCAGTTTGAGGAGACCCGCAAAGGGGGTGCGGTGCTACGCTCGCGTCTGGCTTGGATAGGAATCGCAGGTTGCGCGTGTGAGTGAGAGTGAGGTCGTCCCGCGCGAGGTCACGCAGCAGCGATTGAACCGCGGCTACGCACGCATCATGGGCTACCGGCGCGATCAGCCCTACAGCGTCGCCGACATGCTCGAGGAGCGCGCGCGCGATGCCGCGGAGCGTTCCTTCATCGTGTTCGAAGACACCGCGGTGAGCTTTGCGCAGCTGAACGCGCGCGCCAATCGCCTCGCGCATGCCGCGCTGGCCGCGGGCCTTGCGCCCGGGGATGTCGTCGCGCTGATGATGGACAACCGTCCCGAGTTTCCGATGGTGTGGCTCGGTCTTGCCAAGGTGGGCATCGTCACGGCACTGCTGAACACGGCTGCGCGTGGACGCGTGCTCAAACACGCGCTCGAGCAGACCGGCGCCTGCGCGCTCATTTACGGCTCCGAGTGCGCCGAGCGCGTGGCGAGCCTTGCCGCCGCGGAACGACCGGCGCTGCTGTTCGAGGCCACGCAGCCGCAAGATATGCGCGCGCCGGCGGCGCGCTGCCTGGAGGCGGCGATGGCGCAGGCGAGCGCGGCGAATCCCGAGCGCAGGCACCGCGCGCAGGTGCGCCTTGCCGATCCGCTCTACTACATCTTCACCTCTGGCACGACCGGGCTGCCCAAGGCGGCCCTCATGAGCCACCTGCGCTTCCTCAACGCCGGGGGTGTCATCGCAGGTTTCCTCGAGCTCACGCGCGAGGACGTGCTCTACAACGTGCTGCCGCTGTATCACGGCGCCGGCGGCATGGTCGTGGTTTCCGCAGCGCTGCACGTGGGCATCCCGATCGTGCTCAAGCGCAAGTTCAGTGCCAGTGACTTCTGGGACGACGTGCGCCGCCATCACGTCACCGCGTGGTATTACATCGGGGAGCTGTGTCGTTACCTGCTCAACCAGGCGCCGCGCGCGGATGACCGTCAGCACACGCTCAGAAGGATGAGCGGTGCGGGGCTGAAGGCGGACGTGTGGCGCCAGTTCCAGGAGCGCTTTGGCATCGAGTTCGTCTGCGAGGGCCTCGGCTCCACCGAGGCGAATTACGGCCTGACCAATGTGGACAACCGGATCGGCTCGGTGGGGCGCCTGCCGTACCCGGAGCGCAGCAACATCCGCGTGGTGCGCTACGACCTCGAGAGCGGTGAGTATCTGCGCAACCCCGACGGCTCGTTCATCGTGTGTCAGCCCGGGGAGGTCGGGGAACTGATCGCCGAAGTGCTCGAAGGACCGGGTGCGGCTGGCTTCTTCGAAGGCTACACCTCGCGCGAGGCCACGGAGGCGAAGCTGCTGCGCGACGTGTTCCGGCCCGGCGACCGCTGGGTACGCTCGGGTGATCTGGTGCGCCACGATGCCGAGGACTATTACTATTTCGTTGATCGCGTAGGCGACACCTTCCGCTGGAAGGGCGAGAACGTCTCGACCGACGAGGTGGCGGCGGTACTGGCGCAGTTTCCCGGTCCCGCCGTGGTCAATGTCTACGGCGTGCGCGTGCCCGGCACGGAGGGACGCGCGGGCATGGTGGCGCTCACCTACGTTGACGGTGCGCGCTTTGAGGCACGCGCGTTCCATGAATTCGCCGCGACGCGCCTGGCGAACTACGCGGTGCCGCTCTTCGTGCGCATTTCCCCCGATGCCGACCTCACCAGCACCTTCAAGCTGCGTAAGATCGATCTGCAGCGCAGCGGCTATGATCCGAAGCGTACGCGCGATGCGCTGTACGTGCGCGACGCGCAGGCTGGCTGCTACGTACCGCTCACCGAGGCGAGCCTCGCCACCCTCGACATCGCCGCTTTCGCAGGAGACTGACCCGGTGGAAGTGCAGTACAGCCCCGAGCAGCGTCAGCTGCGTCAGGAATTTCGCGCCTACCTCGGGGAGCTCATGACGCCTGCGGTGCGCGAAGCGATCCGCGACCGTGAAAGCGGCGGCACTTACCGCAGTCTCCTCAAACGCATGGGCCAGGATGGCTGGCTGACGCCCGGCTGGCCTAAGGAGTACGGCGGCCGCGGCCTGGATCCGCTGGCGCAGAAGATCATCCTCGAGGAACTGTGGCTCGCCGAGGCGCCGTTTCCTTTTGTGACCGTCAACACCATCGGTCCTGCGCTGATCCGACGCGGCACGCCGGCGCAGAAGCGCGACATCCTGCCGCGGATCGCCCGCGGCGAGCTGAATTTCGCGGTCGGCTACAGCGAAGCGCAGGCGGGTACGGATCTGGCGGCGCTCAAGACGCAGGCGGTGCGCGAGGGGGAGTTCTTCGTGATCAACGGCCAGAAGGTGTTCACCAGCGGGGCCGAAGGCGCGGACTTCATCTGGCTCGCCGCGCGCACCGATCCTGCCGCGGCGGCGCACCGCGGCATCTCGATCCTCATGGTCGACACCGGCTTGCCGGGATTCGCCGTATCACCCATCCACACCGTGGGGGGCATCCGTACCAACGTCACGTACTACAACGACGTGCGCGTGCCGGCCGCGATGCTCGTGGGAGAGTTGAACGGCGGCTGGCAGCTCATAACCGAGCAGCTCAACCACGAGCGCGTCGGACTCGCCGCACTCGCCTACGGGGCGCAGGGCTGCTTCGATGCGACGCTCGCCTGGGCGCGCGCGACGCGCTCGGGCGCGGGCTTCGTGGTCGATCAGCCCTGGGTGCAGATCGCGCTCGCCGAAAGCTACGCGCTGCTGCAGGCCTATGCGGTGCTCGGCAACCGCGTGGCGTGGGAAGTCGCTCAGGGCGAGACGTGCGCCGCGCTCGCGAGCGCCTGCAAGGTGTTCAGTACCGAGATCTATATCCGCGTGCTGCGTCTGCTGCTGGAGGTGACCGGCTCGGCGGGGCTGCTGCGTCACGGCTCCCCGGGGGCCATCCTGCAAGGCAAGCTCGAGAACGAGTACCGGCGCTGTCAGATCAACACCTTCGGCGGCGGCGCGACGGAAGTGCTGCGCGATATGGTCGCGCAGAGGGGACTCGGGCTGCCGCGGGACGTGGCGCCGCGATGAGCACGGGTGAAGCTGTGCCGCCATGGCTTGCGCGACTGCGCGCGCGGCGCGGCGCGGCCGCAGCACCGGCGCGCACGGCGCCCGATCCGGTCAAT
The DNA here is from genome assembly GCA_963850955.1 of uncultured Pseudomonadota bacterium. Lineage (GTDB taxonomy): Bacteria > Pseudomonadota > Gammaproteobacteria > Steroidobacterales > Steroidobacteraceae > 13-2-20CM-66-19. The sequence goes on along the minus strand of CAWKMW010000002.1, from coordinate 157,706 downwards.
CTGCCGATGATCCGCCGCTGGTGCGAGGCGATGGGCGAGCGCAACCCGCTCTATCTCGACGCAGGCTTTGCGCAGAGCACCGAGTACGGCGGCATCGTCGCCCCACCGGCGATGCTCGAAGTGTGGACCATGGGCCGCTTCTCCGGCGCCGATGCGCCCACCGTCGGAGGTCTTCTCGGCATCGCCGAGCTCGACGCGGCCGGCTTTACCGCGGTCGTCGCGACCAACCTTGGCCAGGACTACCTGCGCTACCTGCGTCTGGGCGATCTTGTCACGCAGCAGGTGTTTCTCGAGGAGGTCTCCGAGGAGAAGCGTACGGCACTGGGCGCCGGGCACTTTCTCAACTACCGCTATGAGTTCACCGATCAGGCCGGCGCTCTCATCGGGCGCATGCGCTTTCGGATCCTGAAGTTCCGCCCGGCAGTGCAGAGCGACCCACCGACCGCGGCAGCCCCGGTGAAGCCGGCCCACCCGCGGCCAGCGATCACGCCCGATACGGCATTTTTCTGGGAGGGGCTGAAAGAGCACCGCCTGCTGATTCGCCGCTGCACACGCTGCCAGCATCTGCACCATCCCCCAGGACCGCTGTGCCCGCAGTGTCAGTCGAGCGATTGGGTGGCACAAGAGATGACGGGTCGCGGAATCGTCCACAGCTACGTGATCGTGCATCAGCCACAGCTTCCGGCGTTCCGTTATCCCTTGCCGGTAGCGCTGGTGGAACTCGAGGAGGGCGTGCGGCTCATCGCCAACCTTCCGGGCGTGAGCGTTGAGCGGGTACGGATTGGGATGCCGGTCGAAGTTGAGTTTGCCGAAGTCGAGCCCGGTTACGTGCTGTACGCGTTCCACGAGCGCAGCGGGAGCTAGCGGATGGACTTCAAATACAGCCAGGAGCAGACGGCGCTCAAAGAGGCGGCGGCCCGGCTCTTCTCGGCCCGCTTCACCGATGAGTTTCGCAAGGCCTTTGCGCGCGAGGGCCAACCGTACGATCGCGCCCTGTGGGCAGCGCTCGCTGAGGCCGGGATTCTGGGTACCACGATCGGCACGTCGCAGGGGGGCTCGGGTCTTGGGCTCACCGAGCTGGCGCTCGTGCTCGAGGAGCAGGGCCGTACGCTTGCGGCCGTGCCGTTGTTCGCGACGCTCGTGTTGGGGGCGCTTCCGCTGCAACGATTCGGCACTGCGGCCCAGCGGGCGCTCTTGTCGCGGGTGGCCGCCGGGGAGCTGCTCTTAACGGCGGCGCTGGAGGAGGAGGGCGCGACTGACCCCCTGGAGCCTGCGACTTTTGCGCGCCGCATCTCCGGTGGCTGGCGCCTGTCGGGCGTAAAGACCTTCGTGCCGTACGCGTTGCAGGCGCAGTATCTGCTTGTTTCCGCGCGCACCGAGACCCAGGGCGCGAGCCTTTTTGTGCTGCCGCGCGAGAGCCCCGGCATGCAGGTGGCACCGCAGCGCTCAACGAGCGGGGAGCCCCAAGGGCACGTGACGCTCACCGACGTGGTGCTTGCGGCTCATGATGTACTCGGCGCGGACAGCCAGACCGACACGCTGCGCTGGACCGTTGAGCGTGCGCAGGTCGCGCTCGCCGCCTTACAGCTGGGCGTGGCGACCGAGGCACTGCGGCGCGCGGCGGCCTACGTGAGCGAGCGACAGCAGTTCGGCCGGCCGATCGGTACCTTTCAGGCCGTGCAACACCGCCTGGCGGACTGTTACATCGATATCGAAGCGCTGCGCTCGACTTACCTGCGCGCGGTCTGGGCGCTCGATTCTGAGCTGCCCGCCACCGCGGAGGTGCTCGCCGCGAAGTGGTGGGCGGCGCAGACGGGGCACCGCGTGACGCATGCCGTGCAGCACGTGCACGGCGGTCTGGGCGCGGACGTCGAGTATCCGGTGCATGCTTACTTTCTGTACGCGAAGCAGCTGGAAATGACCCTCGGCGGTGCGACCCAGACTCTCGCCGGCATCGGGCGGCAGCTGGCCGCCGGCGCCGTACCGCCCTTTACCTGACGCACGCGAGGTCTCATGACGGCCCTGAGTTTTGACCGTGTGCGCGAAGGCGATGCGCTGGCGCCGCTGACCGTCGCCGTGACCCCTTCCATTATCGTGGCCGGGGCGCTGGCGAGCGGGGACTTCGAGGTGGTGCACCACGATGTGCAAGCCGCGCGCGCGCGCGGCACACCGGACGTGTTCATGAACATCCTGACAACCAACGGCTACGTGCAGCGCTTCGTCAACGATTGGGCGGCGCCGGCTGGCCGTATCCGCTCGGTAGAGCTGCGCCTCGGTGTTCCCAATTTCGCCGGCGACACGCTCAAGCTCACCGGCATCGTGCGCGCCAAGCACGCCGAGGCGCGCATCGTGGAAGTCGCCGTCACCGGGGCCAACCGTCTCGGTGAGCACGTCGCCGCCACGGTGCGGGTGGCGCTGCCATGATGCATCCGCTGCGTGATCAGGCGGCCGTGGTAGGTATCGGCGCCACCGAATTCTCCAAGGATTCCGGGCGCAGCGAACTGAAGCTCGCGGTGCAGGCGATCCAGGCGGCCGTACAGGAAGCCGGGCTCAAGCTCAGTGAAGTCGACGGCTTGTGCACTTACGCCATGGACCGCAATCCTGAGATCGAGGTGTTCCGCAACATCGGCGGGCGGGAGCTTAAGTTTTTCAGCCGCATCGACTACGGCGGCGGCGCTGCCTGTGCGCCGCTGCTGCAGGCGGCGCTCGCCGTGCACACGCGCGTGGCGGAGGTGGTCGTGTGCTACCGCGCGATGAACGAGCGCTCGCAATACCGCTTCGGGCAGCCCTTCGTGCCCGCGCCCGTGCCCAGCGCCGAGGGCGCCAACTGGGGCTGGAGCGTGCCCTTCGGCCTGGCGACGCCGGCCTCCTGGGTGGCGATGGCGACGCGGCGCTATATGCATGACTTCGGTGCCACCAGCGAGGACTTCGGGCGTGTGTCGGTCGCCTGCCGCCGACACGCGGCGGTCAATCCCCGCGCCTGGTTTTATCAGAAGCCGATCACGCTGGCGGAGCACCAGGCTTCGCGCTGGATCGTCGAACCGCTGCACCTGCTCGACTGCTGCCAGGAGAGCGACGGGGCGGTGGCGATCGTGGTCACGAGCGCGGCGCGGGCGCGCGAGCTGCGCCAGAAGCCCGCTCTGATCCGCGCCGCCGCGCAGGGTGCGATGGATGACCAGATGAACATGACGAGTTTCTACCGGGCCGACATTTCGGCACTGTCGGAGATGCGCCTCGTGGCCAAGCAGCTGTATGCGATGGGGCAGGTGAAGGCCCAGGACATCCAGACCGCGGTGCTGTACGACCACTTCTCGCCCTTCGTCCTGCCGCAACTGGAAGTGTTTGATTTCTGCGCGCGGGGCGAGGCCAAGGACTTCATCAAGGACGGCAACATCGAGATGGGCGGCGCGCTCCCGGTGAATACGCATGGCGGCCAGCTCGGTGAAGCCTATATCCATGGCCTGAACGGTGTGGCGGAGGCGGTGCGCCAGGTGCGCGGAACGTCGGTCAACCAGGTGGCGGGTGTGGAAAACGTACTGGTGACCGCGGGCACCGGCGTGCCGACGAGCGGCGCGATTCTCGCGTTCGCCCCGTAAAGCGTCCGTCCGCGCACGCGCCGCGCGGGCGCGGCGCGCAAGTGGTTTATCATGGCGCCATGGTGGATCCTGCAATTGGCACATTGCTGGCCGGCGCCTTGGCCGTGCTGTTCACGAGCGCCGCTGTGCACAAGGCACGCGCTCCGGCGCACTTCGCGGAAGTTTTGCGCGCCTACCGCGTGCTGCCCGCAAGCCTACAGCTGTCCTGGCTGGTGCCGCTGCTTGAGCTGGCAGTCGCGATAGGTCTGCTGTTGCCCGCCACCCGCCCCACGGCGGCCCTCAGCGGCGCCGCATTGCTGCTCGTTTACGCCCTCGCCATGGCGGTGAATCTCAAGCGCGGCCGGCGCGATCTCGCCTGCGGCTGTGGCGGCGCGCACGAGCGGCGCCCGATCGCTGCCTGGATGGTGTGGCGCAACCTCGCGCTCGCCGGCGTGCTCGGCGCGCTCACTCTGCCGTGGCGGCTGCGGCCGCTGCAGGCGGTGGATTTCCTCACCGTGGCGGCCGGCGTCGCAGTGGCCTCACTCTTATATATGAGCGCCGACCGACTCCTCGCCCGCGTCACCCCGCGCGCGGCGCTCTGGGAAGCCTCGCCATGAGCGCGCTGGCGATCTCCAACATCGTGTTGTGGGTACTGGTGCTCGGCCTGGCCGCGGTGCTGCTGGCGGTGGTGCGTCAGCTCGGTGTGCTGCACGAGCGCATCGCGCCGGCCGGCGCCCTCATGTTGAACCGCGGCCTCAAAGTGGGTGATGCGGCGCCGGTGGTTGCGGTGGCGGACCTTGCGGGGCGCACGCACGAAGTCGGTACCGCGCGCGCCGACGGCCGCAGCACGCTCCTCCTCTTTGTTTCGCCCACCTGCCCGGTGTGCAAGACGCTCTTACCTGCGGTCAAGTCCAGCCGCAAGGACGAGCGTGGCTGGATGGACATTATTCTCGCGAGCGACGGTGACTTGAAGGAACAGCAGGACTTCGTGCGTGCGCAGGGCCTCGAGTCAATTCCCTACGTCGTCTCCGCCGCCTTGGGGCTGGCTTATCAGGTGAGCCGGCTGCCCTTTGCGGCGCTTTTGGACGAGCAGGGCGTGTTGCGCGCGCGCGGTCTGGTCAATTCGCGTGAGCACCTGGAGAGCCTCTTCGAGGCCAAGCGCCTGGGCGTTGCCTCGTTGCAGCAGTATTTCTCCGGCGCCGCCTAACCTCGAAGGAGTCGATGTCATGCACGATCCGCTCACCGACCCGACGTTTCGGGCCGTCATCGAAGAGTACGAGGCGCGCGCAGCGCGCGAAGAAAAACTCTGGGAGACGCTCACGCCGGAGGACGCCGGGCGGCGGCGCGACGAGATGTTGCTGCCCGTGGGGCACGCCGCCGGGGTGCTGCTCAACCTGCTCGTCCAGGAAGGCGACGCGCGTCGTGTCCTCGAGGTCGGCAGCTCCTACGGCTACTCCACGCACTGGCTCGCCGCTGGGGCGCGTACGGTTAAGGGCAAGGTCAGCTCGCTCGAACTGCAGGCGCCGAAGGTCGAGTACGCGCGCGCACGGCTCGCGCGCGCCGGCCTTGCGGACTATGTCGAGTTTCGCATCGGGGATGCTCTCGACTCGCTTCGGACGCTCACCGGGCCCTTTGACTTCGTGCTCATCGACCTGTGGAAGGACCTGTATGTGCCGGTCTTCGAGCTGCTGTATCTGAAGCTCGCCCCCGGGGCCATCGTCGTTGCCGACAATATGCTGCAGCCCGAGAGTGCCCGCCCTCATGCGAACGCCTACCGCGAGCGCGTGCGTGCCGCCCCAGGGATGAGCACGGTGCTGCTGACGGTGGGCAACGGACTGGAGGTCAGCCGCTATCGCTGAGGGCGATCTCGACGCGCTTGTTGTGCTTGCCCTCGCTGCGGATCTTCAGCACCTTGATGGCGCCGATTTCGGCGATGTTGGCGACGTGCGTGCCGCCGCACGGCTGCAGGTCGATCCCCGGGATCCTCAGCAGCCGCACCCTGCCGGCCCCGCGCGGCGGCTGCACGCTCATGGTCTTCACCAGATCCGGCTGCGCCTCAAGTTCGGCGTCGCTGATCCACAGCGTCTCGGTGGCAACCCCGGACGCGATCAGCGCGTTGGTCGCCTGCTCGATGCGTGCGGCGTTGAGCTCACTTAAGTCGATATCGAAATCCAGCCGCGCCTTGTCGGGCACGATGTTGCCGCCGGTGACCGGCGCTACCACCACGCAGGAGAGCAGGTGCAGCGCGGTGTGCAACCGCATGAGCCGGTAACGCCGCGGCCAGTCGATCTCGGCCATCACGGCTTCGCCCGGCTCCAGGGGGGTGCTCCCTGGGGCCGCGACATGCAGCACCCGCTCGGCTGTCTCCCCCTTGCGGGTGTCAGTGATCGTGAGGCGCTCCCCATTGGCGCGTAGGAACACGCCGCTGTCGCCCGCCTGGCCGCCGCCGAGGGGGTAGAACACGGTGCGATCAAGCTCGATGCCCCGCTCGGTAACACTGACCACGCGCGCCGTGGCCGACTTCCGGTACGCATCCTCGCGGAACAGAAGTTCCGTCGTCATGGCTTATGATCGCCCGCCCGTGGCGCTAGAATTCTTACCGTCATGCCCGCATACGCGTATCGCATCGTTAACGTCTTCACCCAGGGGCGCACAGTGCTCAGCGGGAACCCGCTGTGTGTCTTCGAGCGTGCGCAGTCGCTCGATGCCGCTAGGATGCAGGCGCTGGCGCTGCAGTTCAATCTGTCCGAGACGACTTTCATCCTACCCTCGGAGCGCGCCAGCGCCCGGGTGCGCATCTTCACGCCCAGCTATGAGATGCCCTTCGCCGGGCACCCGACACTCGGGACCGCGCACGTGTGCCGCGCGCTCGGGCTCGGCGGTGACCGTCTGACGCTCGAACTGGCGGCCGGGATCATTCCGGTACGCGCCACGGGCAATCGCTGGACACTGCAGGCGAACGCACCCACCTGGCGCGAGCTCGAAGAGCCGCGCTTTACCCTTGCGCAGGTACTTGGCCTGGACAAGGAGGACATCGCCGAGCGGCCGCTGTGGGTGAGCGCCGGGGTGGAGCAGCTCATCGTGCCGCTCGCCAGTGAGGCGGCCGTGCGCCGCGTGCGGGTGCGGGCGGATCTGCTCGGGCAGTTGGCCAGCGCCGAGGGCCACAGCCAGGTGTACGTGTTTGCGCCGGCAAGCTCAGGACTACTGGCGCGCTTTTTCTTCTCGCTCGGCACGAGCGCACCGGAGGATCCGGCCACCGGGTCCGCGACGGCCAATCTGGGCGGCTGGTGCCTGGCGATGGGGCGCACGCTGCCGTGCGAGTTTGAGATTGCCCAGGGTGAGTACACCGGCCGCCCTTCGTCGTTGCGGTTGCGTGTCGATGCTGAGCGGCAGATTTCCGTGAGCGGCGAGGTGATCGAGCTCGGACGCGGAACCGTCAACCTGTAGCGCAGCGGTGCCGCGCACGATGCACCTTCACGATTTCAAGGCACTCACCTTCGACTGTTACGGCACGCTCATCGACTGGGAGACCGGACTTTACGCGGCGCTCGCGCCGCTGCGGGCGGCCGCCGCGGTGACGGCCCCGGCTGCTGAAGTGCTGCAGCAGTTCGCCGTCCATGAGGTCGCGCAGCAGGCGCTAACCCCCGGCATGCTCTACCCGCAGCTGCTGGCGCAGGTGCATCGGCGGCTGGCGCGCGACTGGGACGTCACGGTGAGCGATGCCGCGCACTCCGCGTTTGGTCACTCCGTACCTGAATGGCCGGCCTTTGAAGACACGGCCGCGGCCTTGCGATACCTGCAGCAGCATTACCGGCTCGTGATCCTCTCAAACGTCGATCGGGCGAGCTTTGCCGCGAGCAACGCCAAGCTCGGCGTCAGCTTCGATATCATCTGCACTGCGCAGGACATCGGTTCCTACAAACCCGACGCACGCAACTTTCACTATCTCATTGAAGCCGTCGGCCGTCTTGGGATTGAGCCGCGGGAAATTCTGCACACCGCGCAGAGCCTCTATCACGATCACGCCCCGGCCCAGGCCGCAGGACTCGCGAGCTCCTGGATCGATCGGCGTCATGAACAGGGAGGCTGGGGCGCGACGCGCGCGCCCGAGGGTGCGCCGACCTACAATTTCCGCTTCCAGAGTCTGGCGCAGATGGCCCGTGCCCACGCGGCGGAGGTCCGCGCGTAAACGCGGCTGCTACCAGAGCGCGACGCGCTCACCCGGCGCTAGGTAGTAGGCATCTCCCGGGTGCACCTGCGGGAAGGCCGCGTACCAGCCGTCATCGTTGCGCACGACGCCGTTCACGCGGTAGGCGGACGGGCTGTGTGGGTTCGACAACACGATGCGCCGTGTCAGACCCTCGCTCCACACTTCGCGCCAGCTCTGTCCGTAGGCGATGTAGAAGCGCTGATCGCCACTGAAGCCGTTCAGCACCGGCGCCGCTTTGCCGCCGAGGGCGAGGTGATAGGCCTTGTGGGCGATGACCAGTCCTGCCAGGTCCGCGATGTTCTCCCCGAGCGTCAGCTGGCCGTTCACGTGCAGGCCCGGTAACGGTTCGTACTGGTCGTACTGCTGCGCGAGGCGTGCCGTGCGGGCATCGAAGTCCTTGCGATCCTGATCGGTCCACCAGTTCTTCAGTCGCCCGCTGGCGTCGTACTTGCTGCCCTGGTCGTCGAAGCCGTGACTGATCTCATGGCCGATGACGGCGCCGATCTCCCCGTAGTTCACGGCGTCGTCGGCGTTTGCATCGAAGTAGGGCGGCTGCAGGATCCCGGCGGGGAACACGATCTCGTTAAGCGTTGGGTTGTAGTAGGCGTTGTTGGTGGGTGGGGTCATGTACCACTCGTCGCGATCCACGCGCTCATCCAGGCGCACGAGCCGGCGCTGCCACTCGAAGAGCTGCGCGTTGCGCACGTCGCCGATGAGATCGTCGCGGCGGATCACAAGCGTCGTGTAGTCGCGCCAGTGATCCGGATAACCGATCTTCGGACGAAAGGTGTGGATCTTCTCCAGCGCCTGTGCCTTGGTCGACGGGGCCATCCAGGTGAGCGACTGAATATCCGTCTCGTAGGCGTTCAGCAGGTTCGCGACCAGCCGTCGGCTCTTCGCCTTGGCCTCGGGCGGGAAGTAGCGTGCGCAATACAGCTTGCCGAGCGCCTCGCCCATCTGATCGTCGAGCAGGTGTATGCCCCGCACCCCGCGTGGCAGCTGCTCCTTCTGCCCGGAAATCACGATGCCGTAGAAAGCGAAGTCCGTAGCCTCGATGGCGTGGGGCAGGTAGTCGGCGCGCTCGTGCAGATAGCGCACCGTCAGGTAGTCGCGCCAGACGGCGACCGGCGTTGTGGCGAACAGCGCCGCGAGCTTCGGGAAGGCGCTCTTTTCGGCGACGTCGATGCGCCGCGGCACGCCCGCGGGCGCCTGCGCCGGGATGCCGGCCGCGGCGAAGTACGCGTTCCAGGGAAACTGCGGCGCGAGGGCGGCGAGTTCGGCCACGCTCATCACATTGTAGGTCTTGTCCGCGTCGCGCCGCTCCGCCGCCGGCCAGTGGGCCTGAGCGATGCTTACTTCCAGCTCGTACACCGCTGCCGCGCGTGCAGGGTCGCTGATGCCGGCTAACGCCAGCATGTCGATCAGATACTTCCGGTACGCGGCGCGCGTGCTGGCGATGTCCTTGTCACCACGCAGGTAGTAGTCGCGGTCGGGCATCCCGAGGCCAGACTGCGTGAGCCGCACGATGTAGGCGTCCGGGTCCTTGTCGTCGATGGTGATGCGGGTGGCAAAGGGACCGGGGGTGCGCGTAGCGGGAGTGGCCATGAACGCGGCCACATCCGTGGCGCTCGCCAGCGCGGCGATGCGCTCGAGGTCGGCTTTAACCGGCGTGAGGCCGGCCGCCTCAATGGCGGCGGTGTCGAGGAAGGCGTTGTAGAAGTCGCGCAGCTTGCGTTCTTCGGCGCTAAGTGCCGCTTCGGGTTTGCTGGTCAGCGTACTGACGATCGTGCGTAGCTTCGCCTCGTTGCCCTTATCCAGTTCCAGGTTGATGCCCGCCATGCGGCGGTCGGGTGGAATGGTCGCGGTCCTGAGCCACCCGCCGTTGGTGAAGCGGAAAAAATCCCGGCCCGGCGGCATGCTGGTGTCAAGGTATTCGAGCGTCACGCCCCAGGGCGGAAACACGGCACGCGTCGTGGCAAAGGCAACCGCAATAATCAAGGTGGCGCTCAGCGCCACGGCGATGTTGGTTCGCATGCGCGAATTTTGAACTATGCGCCCGTCACGCGCCACCGCCGCTGGGTGCGGCGGCCTCACATGCCGGCGACGAGACGTTCGCGGTTGAAAATGCCGCGCGGATCGAAACGCGCCTTCAGACGCCGATGCAGCTCGCGACTACTCACCGAAAGCGGATGAAAGCGCTGCCCGGCAGCGCCCCCGCGCCAGTGCAGCGCCGTACCTCCCGCCGCAAGCGCCTGCGCGCGCACGTCGATCTCTGGGGCAACGCCCGCATACCAGCGCACCGCGCCGCCCCAGTCGATGAGCAGCGGCTCGGGGCCGAGACTCAGGACAGCGGCCGTGGCGGGGAGCGAGAGCCGCCAGAGCGAAGGTGCGGCAAAAACCGGCAGCGTGCAGTCGCGCAATCCCTGCCACCAGGCGCGCGCGGCGGCCTCTTCGAGGGCTTCCCCGCCGATGCGCGTGCGCGCCGCGCTCACCGCCGGGGCAGCCCCAGACAGGCGCACCCGGGCGATGCCGGCGCTCCAGGCGGCCGCGGAAAGCGGCAGCGGTTCCCCGGCGAGGCGGTTGAAGAGCTCTACGGCGGCCGCCGCGGGCAGCTCCAGTTGCAGCGTTGATTCTACGCGCGGCAGCGGCAGCACCTTCAGCGATACCTCGGTGATGATGCCGAGCACCCCGAGCGAGCCGCACAGAAGGCGCGAGACGTCGAAGCCGGCGACGTTCTTCATCACCTCGCCGCCAAAGCGCAATAGGTCGCCGCGCGCATCGAGGAGCCTCGCCCCGAGCACGAAGTCGCGCGCGGCGCCGGCGTACATGCGCCGCGGACCGGAGAGCCCGGCGGCGATCACGCCGCCGATGGTGGGATCGGCGTTAAACCGCGGCGGTTCGAAGGCCAGAAACTGCCCCGCACGCGCCAGTTCACGCTCAATTTCTGACAAGGGCGTGCCGCAGCGCGCGCTCATGACGAGCTCGGAGGGTTCGTAGCTGACAATGCCGCGATGGGCGGACAGCTCGAGGATTTCCCCGGCGAGACTCTCGCCATAGAAATCCTTGGTCCCGGCGCCCCGCAGCCGCAGCGGCGTGCCGCGGCCGGCGGCGGCGAGCACCCGTTCGCGCCATTCACCGATCGCGGGTTCTGCTGCGCTCATGCGCCAACCCTAGAAGCGCGGCAGCTCAGGATGCGCCAGAGCGCCGGCGTGCACGCGCATGCGGCCGTATTCCGCGCAGCGCGCGAGCGTCGGTATGAGCTTGCCGGGATTTAAGAGTGCGCCGGGATCGAAGGACTCCTTGACGGCAAAGAAGGCGGCGCGCTCGGCGGGCGAGAACTGTACGCACATGGAGTTGATCTTCTCCACGCCAACGCCGTGCTCGCCGGTGATCGTGCCCCCGAGTTGCACGCACAGCTCGAGAATCTCGGCCCCGAAGCGCTCGGCGCGCTCCCAGGCGCCAGGCTCGTTGGCATCAAAGAGAATGACCGGGTGCAGGTTGCCGTCGCCGGCGTGGAACACGTTCATGCAGCGCAGCCCGTAGCGCTCTTCCATGCGCTCGATCGCTTCCAGGACGCGCCCGACGTGCTTGCGCGGGATCGTGCCGTCCATGCAGTAGTAGTCCGGCGAGAGACGCCCGGCCGCCGGAAAGGCGTTCTTGCGGCCCGACCACAGGCGCAATCGCTCAGCCTCCGAGCCTGAGACGCGCAGCGAGCTTGCCCCGGAGGCGCGCAACACGCTCTCGATCTCGCTCACCTGCTCGGCGACTTCCTCGCGCGTGCCGTCAGACTCCACCAAGAGGATGGCCGCGGCCTGAAGATCGTAGCCGGCATGCACGAAGGGCTCCACCGCCGCGGTCGCCTTGCGATCCATCATCTCCAGCGCCGCCGGGATGATGCCGGCGCCGATCACTGCCGCCACGGCATTGGCGGCGCTGTGCACGTCCGGGAAGCAAGCCATGACCAGCTGCGCGCAGGGCGGGCGTGGGATGAGTTTCACGATCACTTCCGTGACCACCATGAGCAGCCCCTCCGAGCCGATCGTGAGCGCCAGCAGATCCAGCCCCGGGCCATCCGGCGCGCCGCCGCCGAACTCGAGCCGCTCGCCGTCAATCCCGAACCCGCGTACGCCGAGCACGTTGTGCACCGTGAGGCCGTACTTCAGGCAATGCACGCCGCCGGAGTTCTCCGCGACGTTACCGCCGATCGAGCAAGCCACCTGGGAAGACGGATCGGGGGCGTAATAAAGGCCGTGGGCGGCGGCGGCTTCGGACACCTTGAGGTTCGGTACGCCCGGCTCCAGGCGCGCGGTGCGGGCCAAGGGATCGATCTGGAGGATGCGGTTCATGCGCGCCAGCGAGAGCAGCACACCCTCCGGGTGCGGCGTGGCGCCCCCGGACAGCCCGGTGCCCGAGCCGCGCGCGACCACCGGCACGTGGTGGCGGCTGCAGGCGCGCAGCACGCTTTGCACCTCGGCTGCCGAACGGGGCAGCGCCACGACCCGGGGCACCTGGCGGAAGGCGGTGAGCGCGTCGCACTCGTAGGGCGTGCGCTCTTCCTCGCTCAGCAGCACGCTGTCGGCAGGAAGAATCTCGCGCAGGGCGCTGAGGATGTCGGACGCGGCCATGGGGCATCCTAACGCGGCGACGCCCGTCGCGGCAGGCGCGCCGGCGGTGCGCGTGTCTGCTAGGCTGGGCGCCGGCCGCGGCCGGGGAAGCGCGGGGGTTCCTTAGTTTCTCAAGCGGAGGCCGTAGCCATGCGCAGCGTAGGGGTTCTCGGGGCGGCCGTGGCGGCGACGGCGCTCGCGGCGGCGCAGGTGCCGCCCATGCAGCCTGACATCCCGGCCTTCAAGGCGCCCACCCAGGAATTTGACTACGAAAAGCGCGAGGTCATGATCCCGATGCGCGACGGGGTGAAGCTCTTCACCTCTATCGTCATCCCCAAGGGGGCACAGCACGCGCCGATCATCCTCACCCGCACCCCCTACCACGCCGCCGAGCGCAGCAAGCGCTTCGTGAGCCCGCACATGCTGGCGACGCTGCCGCTCGGGGATGACGTGTTCGCCGGGGAGGGATACATCCGCGTATTTCAGGACGTGCGCGGCAAGTACGACTCGGAAGGCGACTACGTCATGACCCGCCCGCTGCACGGGCCGCTCAATGCCACGCTGATCGATCACTCGACCGACGCCTACGACACCATCGAGTGGCTGGTGAAGAACGTGCCGGAGTCGAACGGCAAGGTCGGCATGATCGGCTCCTCCTACGAGGGTTTTACGGTGCTGATGGCGCTCATCAACCCGCACCCGGCGCTGAAGGCCGCAGTGCCGATGTGCCCGATGGTGGATGGCTGGAAGGGCGATGATTGGTTCCACAATGGCGCCTTCCGCCAGACTAACTTCGACTACATCTACTCACAGACGACCGCACGCGCCGAGGGCAAGCAGATCGCGCGCGGCGCCTACGATGATTTTCAGCTCTTTCTCGACTCAGGCTCCGCCGGGGACTTTGCCCACCGCTTCGGCATCGACGCGTTGCCGTTCTATCAGAAGGTCGTCGAGCACCCCGCGTACGATCAGTTCTGGAGCGCGCAGGCGCTCGATCAGATTCTCGCCGCGCAGCCCTTGAAGACGCCGACGATGTACGTGACTGCACTCTACGACCAGGAGGACATGTACGGCGGCGTGCACACGTACGCGGCCACGGAACCGAAGGACACGGCGAACGATCGCAATTTCCTCGTGCTCGGTCCCTGGCGGCACAGCGGCGTTAACTATGACGGCACCGCGCTCGGTCCTTTGAAATTCGAAGGCGACACCGCGCTGCAGTTCCGTCGCGACATCATGCAGCCCTTCCTCGACGAGCACCTGAGGGACGGCGCACCCAAGGCCGACACGCCCCCGGTGTTCGTGTTCGAGACCGGAACCAATGTGTGGCGCCGGCTGCCCTCGTGGCCGCTGTCGTGCGCGTCGGGCTGTCCGTCGACTCCGCAGCGCCTGTACCTGCAGCCGAAGGGGGCGCTCGCCTTTGTGGCGCCGCCCAAGAGCGCGGCGCCCTTTGACGAATACGTCTCCGATCCTGCCAAACCGGTGCCCTATGAGCCGCGGCCGGTGCACTTTGCCGATCGGCCGGCCTGGCAGCGCTGGCTGCTCAACGATCAGCGCTTCGTGAGTGACCGCACCGATGTACTCACTTATGTGTCTGAGCCGCTCAAGACAGCGCTGCACATCGGCGGCGCGCCGCTGGTGAACCTGTTTGCCTCGACCAGCGGCACCGATAGCGACTGGGTCGTGAAGCTCATTGACGTCTATCCGGAGGAGGTGCCCGCGGATCCGCCCATGGGCGGCTATCAGCTGCCCATCGGCATGGATATCTTCCGCGGCCGCTACCGCGAGAGCCTCGAGCACCCGAGTGCTATTCCCGCCAACAAGGTGCAGCCCTACCGCTTTGCCCTGCCAATGGTCGATCACGTGTTCCTGCCGGGGCACCGCGTCATGGTGCAGATCCAGTCGAGCTGGTTTCCGCTCTACGACCGCAACCCGCAGACTTATGTCGACAACATCTTCCAGGCACGGCCTAAGGACTACCGCAAGGCGACGCAGCGGGTGTTCCACGCGGCGGACGCGGCGAGCTTCATTGACATGCCGGTGGTCGGAAAGCTCTGAAAACCCCGGCCCGGGGGCTGCAATTTCGGCCCGCAGCGCGCGGGGTGGCGCTGCCGGAGAAGTGCATGCCGCAATTCGGTCACTCGTGTGCGTGAGGGGTGACCCATAATGGGTCAGGGCCCCGCCGGGCAAGTCGTAAGTGGCGGTCAGGACAGAAAAAATGGACGCGCAGGAACAGCCGAGTCAGCCCGCCCGCGGTCGTCGCCCGAGCGGCCGCGACGCGAAGATCGCGGCCCGCACCGCCCGCTCGCACGCCTTTGTGCCCTACATCACGCGCAAGGTGCCGTACTACGAGGTGCTCGGCCCTGAGGGGCTTGAGCTTCTCGAGCACAACGCGGACACGATTCTTGAGGAGATCGGCATCGATTTCCGCGACGACCCGGAGTCGCTGGAACTGTGGAAGGCGGCGGGCGCAGACGTGCGCGGCGAGCGCGTGCACTTCCCGCGCGGCCTGTGCCGCACCCTGGTGCGTCGCTCGGCGCCGCAGGAGTTCACCCAGTACGCGCGCAATCCGGCCCGCACCGTCATCATCGGCGGCAACCGCACTGTCTTCGCCCCGGCCTACGGCTCACCGTTCGTGCGCAACCTCGATGAAGGGCGGCGCTACGCGCGCATCGAGGATTTTCGCAACTTCGTCAAGCTCGCCTACGTCTCGACCGCCCTGCATCACTCGGGCGGCACCATTTGCGAACCGGTCGATCTGCCCGTCAACAAGCGGCACTTCGACATGGTGTACACGCACATGAAGTACAGCGACAAGCCGTACATGGGCTCCGTGACGCACCCCGAGCGCGCGCACGATACGGTGGAGATGACCAAGATTCTCTTTGGTGAGGGGTTCACGGATCCGCAGACCGGCAAGGCGCGCACCTGCATCATCAGCCTGATCAACGCCAACTCGCCCCTGACCTGGGATGCGACGATGCTTGGGGCACTGAAGACCTACGCGCGCGCGAACCAGGCCACCATCGTTACCCCGTTCATCCTCGCCGGTGCCATGTCGCCCGTGACGGTCGCCGGCACCGTGGCGCAGACACTGGCCGAGGCGCTCGCCGGCATGGCGCTCGCGCAGCTGGTAAATCCGGGCGCGCCGGTAGTGCTCGGCAGCTTCGCCTCCTCGCTCTCGATGCAGTCAGGAGCGCCCACCTTCGGCACGCCGGAACCGGCGCTGGTGCTTTACTGCATGGCCGCGCTCGCGCGGCGTCTGGGCGTGCCGTTTCGCTCCGGCGGCGCCCTGTGCGCCTCAAAGATCCCCGACGCCCAGGCGGCCTACGAGTCGGCTAACACGCTCGCGCCCACCTGCCTCGGCGGGGTGAATTTCGTGCTGCACACCGCCGGCTGGCTCGAGGGCGGCCTCGCCATGGGCTACGAGAAGTTCGTCATGGATGCCGACCAGGCCGGCATGATGCACACGCTGCTCGCGGGTGTGGATCTTTCCGAGAACGGGCAGGCGCTCGATGCGATCCGCGAGGTGGGTCCCGGCAAGCACTTCCTCGGCTGCGCGCACACGCAGGCGAACTTCCAGACCGCGTTCTACCGCTCGCCGCTGGCGGACAACAATAGTGTCGAGCAGTGGGAAGCGGAGGGCGCAAAGGACACGGCCCAGCGGGCCAACGTCTTGTGGAAGAAACAGCTTGCCGAATACGAAGCGCCGCCACTCGATCCGGCCGTGGACGAGGCGCTCAATGACTACATCAACCGCCGCAAGGCCTCGTTCCCGGACTCCAACATCTAGCGCGGCACAGCACGCCCCGTACGCGCTAACCGAGCGCCGGGCCTTCGCACTCGCAGGTCCGCTCCTGCACGCACGGCACCCGCTCAGGCGCTGGGGCGCCGCCGGCTGCGGGCGCCGGCGCGCGGCGTGGCCACCTTGGCCTGCGGCAGGGGTACGACCTTGCTCAGATTGGGGTGCGGGGCGGTGGAGTGCGGGATCCCCATCGCCGCGACGAAGTGGGCCTGGAATTTCGGCTCGATCGCCGTCTCGATCTTCTCCACCCGCCGCACCAGATCCTCGATCGTCCGGCGTGCGGACTTGTCCAGCAGCGCGATGCGCGCGCCCGTGCCGGCGGCATTGCCCGCCGAGGAGACCTGCGTGAGATCGCAATCCGGGATCATCCCGAGCACCATCGCGTACTTGACGTCGATGTGACTGCCGAAGGCGCCGGCGAGTCGGATGCGCTCGACCTGCGTGGCACCCAGATGATCCATGAGCAGCTGCACGCCCGCGTAGAGCGCCGCCTTCGCCAGCTGGATGGCACGCACGTCGTTCTGCGTGATCTGCAGCGGCACGGCGCCGCGATAGACGGTGTAGGCAAAGGTGCGACCGGTCGCCACGATGCGATCGGTACGCGCGGCGAGGGAGCCGTCGATGACGCCGTCCTGGCTGATAATGCCGGCGAGGTACATCTCGGCGATCACCTCGATGATGCCGGAGCCGCAGATGCCGGTGACGCCGGTGCGCGCCACTGCGGCCTCGAACCCCGGCTCATCCGACCACAAATCCGAACCGATGACCTTGAACCGTGCCTCGAGCGTCAGCGGATCGATACGCACCCGCTCAATCGCCCCCGGGGCGGCGCGCTGGCCACAGCTGATCTGCGCGCCCTCGAAGGCGGGTCCTGTGGGACTCGAGCAGGCGAGCAGGCGTTCCTTGTTGCCGAGCACGATCTCGGCGTTGGTGCCGACATCCACGAGCAACGTGAGTTTTGCGGAAAGGTCCGGGCGCTCGGCGAGGATGACGCCGGCGGCGTCCGCGCCCACGTGTCCGGCGATGCACGGCAGGGTGTAGAGGCGCGCACCCGGATGCAGCGCGAGCTCAATCTCGCTCGCCTTGAGCGTGAGAGCCTCGTCGCTTGCGAGCGCGAAGGGCGCGCCGCCGAGTTCGACCGGGTCGATGCCGAGCACCAGGTGATGCATGATCGGATTGCCGACGAGGGTGAGCTCCAGGAGGTCCGTCAGGGCGACCTTCGCCTCGCGGGCGACCTCGGCGGCGAGGGAGTTCAAGGCGCCGCGCACCGCTTGCGTCATCTGCGCCGCGCCCCCCGGGTGCATCATCGAGTAGGAGACGCGGCTCATCAGATCCTCGCCGAAGCGGATCTGCGGATTCATGAGGCCGCCGGAGGCGACCACTTCCCCGGACTCCAGATCGCACAAGTGCCCGGCGATGGTCGTCGAGCCCACATCCACGGCGAGCCCATAGATGTGCTCGTGCAATCCGGGCCAGACACCGACAATCTGCTGATCGCCGTGCACGGCCACGGTCACTTTCCAGGCGCCCTTGCGTAAGGTGGACTGCAGGCTCTGCAGTACGGGCAGATCGCAGCTCAAACCCGACAGCTGCCACTCACGCTCCAGCGCCTGGGTGAGCCGCTGCAGATCCCCGGAGGGGTCGTGCATATCCGGCTCGCGCACCTCCACGTAATACAGGCGCGCCACCGGGTCGAGGGTGATGGCGTGTGCCTCGGCGGCTTTGCGCACCACCTGGCGATGCACCTGGCTGCCCGCGGGCACATCGACGACAAGGTTGCCCGCGATTTGTGCCTGGCAGGAGAGACGGTGGCCGCCGGGCAGCGGGCGGCGGCGGGAGAAACTTTGCTCAGCTTCGCTCAGAGGCGAGAGGTGACTGGCCGTTGAGGTGATGCCGTGCTTGGCAAAATCGCCCTCCATGACGAGCACCTGGCAGCGTCCGCACAGCGCGCGCCCGCCGCACACCGAGTCGACGTCGACGCCGAGCGTGCGCGCGGCCTGCAGCAGCGGTGTGCCGAGTGCGAAGCGTCCGCGCTTGCCTGAGGGCGTGAAGACGACCAGTGCGTCCTTGTCGCTCATGCCGGGCCTTGCGCGCGCCTCCGATGTCCGCCCTCGCGTCGTCCGCGGGCCGCCCCTTGCGCCGGGGTGGCCGTGCCGCCGCCGGCCTGCAGGGCCGGCGCCTCGCGGAAGCGCTTGATCCAGCGGGCGCAGTCCGGGTCGTGGCCCATCATGACGTCCGCCCCCATGCACGCCTTCACGATCTCCACGTGCATCGGGTTCATGATCGCGGAGGTGAGTCCGGCTCCGATCGCCATGCTCAGGAATACCGCGCTGATACCCTCGCGCGCGGGCAGCCCGAAGCTCACGTTCGAGGCGCCGCAGGTCGTGTTGACCTTTAGTTCATTCTTCAGCCGCCCGAGCAGGCGCATCACCTGCACGCCCGCCTGGTTGATCGCACCGATCGGCATGACGAGCGGATCCACGACAATGTCGCTCACCGGGATGCCGTAATCGGCGGCGCGCCGCACGATCTTCTTCGCCACCTCGAAGCGTACGTCGGGGTCCTCGGAGATGCCGGTCTCGTCATTGGAGATCGCGACCACCGCCGCGCCG
Source organism: uncultured Pseudomonadota bacterium (assembly GCA_963850955.1). GTDB lineage: Bacteria > Pseudomonadota > Gammaproteobacteria > Steroidobacterales > Steroidobacteraceae > 13-2-20CM-66-19. Next base: position 138,900 of record CAWKMW010000002.1, on the reverse strand, counting down.
TACTTCTTCACCAGCGGCAGCACGCTCTCCAGGCGCTCCTCCTCACCGGTTACTGAGTTCACGAGCGGCTTGCCCTTGTACACGGCGAGTCCCGCCTCCAGGGCCGCGACGATCGAGGAATCGATTGACAGCGGAACGTCGGTGATCGACTGCACGAGCTGAATCGTCCGGGCGAGGATGGCCGGCTCGTCCGCGAGCGGGATGCCGGCGTTCACGTCGAGCATGTGCGCACCGGCGGCGAGCTGGGCGAGTGTGTCGGACTCCACGCGGCTGAAATTGCCGGCCGCCATCTCGGCGGCCAGAATCTTGCGACCCGTCGGGTTGATGCGCTCGCCGATCATGACGAAGGGTCGGTCGAAGCCGATGACGACTTCGCGGGTTGCGGAACTGATCACGGTATCGGTCATGAGGCCATCCTGGTTGAATTCGTTTGCGGATCGCGCCCCGGGTGCCAGGGCATGCGCCCGGCGAGCACGCCGGAGCGCTCGATAATCTCGGCCACGCTCTCTTCCTGGCGATAGGCCATGAGATGCACGCCGTGCACGCCTTTGATGGCGCGGATCTCCTGCACCAGATCGATGCACAGATTGCGGCCCTCGAGTGTCTGGTCGCGCGCGCCCTTGAGCCGCTCGATCACGGCATCCGGGATGTGCACGCCCGGCACGTGCGTGCGGATCCATTCCGCCGCTTTCGCCGTGCGCAGCGGGCCCACGCCGACCAGGATGAACACCTTGTCGAGCAAGCCCTGTGCTTCCACCTGGTCCATGAAACTCCTCAAGAGCGGCACGTCGTAGCAGAACTGGGTCTGGATGAACTGCGCGCCGGCCGCCACTTTCTTGGCGAGGCGCGTGGCGCGCCACTCGACCGGACGGGCGAAGGGATTCTCCGCCGCTCCGAGCAGCACGCGCGGCGCGAAGCTGATCTTGCGGCCGGAGAGAAAATGATGCTCGTCGCGCAGCGTCCGCGCCGTCTCCAAAAGCGACATCGAGTCCAGATCGAACACCGGCAGGGCCTGCGGATGATCCCCCGCCTGCACCCCATCCCCGGTCAGGCACAAGAGGTTGCACACGCCCATGGCGGCCCCGCCGAGGATGTCCCCCTGGATGGCGATGCGGTTCTTGTCGCGGCAGGAGATCTGCATCACCGGCGCGTAACCGATGCGCGTGAGCAGCGCGCACACCGCCAGACTCGACATGTGGCAGTTCGCCCCGCTGCCGTCGGTCGCGTTGATCGCGTCCACGTAGCCGTCAAAGATGCGCGCGCGGCGATACACGTCCTCCGGATCGGCCGAATCCGGCGGCGCAAGCTCACTCGTCACCGCAAACTGGCCGGCGCGCAGCACGCGCTCGAAACGCCCCGGGGAGGTGTGCCCGGGCAGGATCGGCAGCGGATACCCCGGGACCGGTTCGTCCTCGAAGATCACGGCGGGAGTTCTCCGCTGCGCTCGCGCACCACCCGCAGCCAGGAGGAGTGACCCTGCAGGCGCCGATCCACCGCCGCCTGAACCTCGCGGATCGCTTCGCGGCCGCCGGGAATGCGCTCGGCTCCCGTGACCGCCTCGCGCCACACGCATTTCATCTGCGGACGCACCTCGCAGTTGCCGTTGGCGCGCACGCCGCCGCAGGGCCCGTTGCGCAGGTTCTTCGGGCAGTTCATCGGGCAGGCCATGCCGGTGGAGCTCAGGATGCATTGCCCGCACATGCGGCAATCGAAGAGCAAGCCCTTCACGGAGCGCTCCACGGCAGCGACCGGACGCTCAAGCCGCTCATAGCCGATCGCCCTGATCAGCGGGTGCAGGCGCACGAGCGTGGACTCGAACGCGCGGTAGAAGGCGTTCAGGCCGCGCGCGTGGCGCACCGACCACTGTCTGAGGGCGTACACCTCAGGGGCCCCCCGCCAGCAGACCCTTGGCCCGAATCAGCGCCTCAAGGTCCGCATCACTGAAGGTCGCCTCGAGGCGCGCTGCTTCCGCGGCGGCCTCGGCCGCAAGATCCTCGCCGCAAGGCTTCGGCTCGCTGCGCTTCCAGTCCGCGAGGTATGCGCTCGAGCTGCCCTTGCCCGCGCGCATGGCGGCGCGGTCGACGGCCTCCTGGAAGCGCGCCGACAGTTGCACCTTGGCGGTCTCGCGACCGCGCTTGACGATCACCTGCGCGGGGATGTCCCGCCAGGAGATGATGATCAGGCTTGCCATGCCAGGGGATCCTGGCTGGCCAGAGCACGCAAGCGCGTACCCAGTTCCCCATACCCGGTGAAGCGATATTCGAAGGTGAAGCCGAGGTAGTCGGCGATCTCACGCGCGCGTTCGATGCTGCCCGGTTTGGCAGCTTGCGCAAGATAGACGAGGCGGCGGTAGTTGCGGAAATACTCGCCCTTAAGCTCGGGGTGCCGATCCAGGCCCAGCGGCCGCACCACCAGACGTTCGAAGTTCTTCAGTAGAAAATCCGTCAGATAGAACGTGCCGGGTTCCGCGTCGGCGAGCGCGGCGAAGACTTGCGCGGTCGCGAAGAACTCGTAGCAGTGCGCGCCCGGCAGCCGTTCGACGCCTTCCTCGGTGAGTACTGCATCCAGTTGCCCGCCCGTGCCGCAGTCGCCGTACGCGACGAAGATCTGCGCGTAGTGTGCGCGCTGCGCGCGCACTTCTGCGCGCACCGCAGGCGCGATGCGCTCGGGCCGGTTGTGCAATTCCGCGGGCAGGCAGCGCACGTCGAGTGCCGTCCAGCCATTGGCGCGCCGCAGGGCTGCGATCTCGCGCGCCAGCGCGCCGCAGGCAATGACGAGTGTGCCGCGGCGCGTGTCCATGGTATCCGGCGCGGGTGAGGATCAGGCGGCGTGCGAGGCGCGGCGCGCGGCGAGCAGGCTCTTGGCGGTTTCCACGGCGATGGCCGCGTCGCGGCAGTAGGCATCCGCGCCCACTGCCTTGCCAAATTCCTCGTTGAGCGGGGCACCACCGACCAACACGATGTAGTCGTCGCGGATGCCCGTTTCCTTCAGCCTGTCGATGACGACCTTCATGTAGGGCATCGTGGTCGTGAGCAGCGCCGACATGCCGAGGATGTCGGGCTTGTGCTCTTCGAGCGCCGCCAGATACTTCTCGACCGGATTGTTGATGCCGAGGTCGATGACCTCAAAGCCTGCCCCTTCAAGCATCATGGACACCAAGTTCTTGCCGATGTCATGGATGTCGCCCTTCACCGTGCCGATCACGATCTTGCCGATGGGCGGCACGCCGGTCTCGGCGAGCAGCGGGCGCAGGATTTCCATCCCGCCCTTCATCGAGTTCGCCGCGAGCAGCACCTCGGGAACGAAGAGGATACCGTCGCGAAAATCAATGCCGACGATGCGCATGCCCTCAACGAGGGCATCGTTGAGCGTCTTCTCTGCGCTCCAGCCGCGCTCAAGAAAGATGCGCGTGGCGTCTTCGACCTCGGCCTTGAGCCCGTTGTACAGGTCATCGTGGACCTGCTCGGTCAGCTCCTGGTCATTCAGCTCGCGCAGATTGAAGTCGCCTTCGGCTTGCTCGGCCATTGTCGAAATCTCCATGCGCGACTTCGGGTTAGCGGCTCGCGCGGCCGCTCAGGGGACGATGGTAAGGGGAGGGTACCCGGGGCAATGGCTGCTTCGCGACCGCGGCATGTCCGCAGGCGACAGGAGGTGAAAATAAGGCAAGCCCCGCGCGGGCGTTGGACTTAAGCCGGCACGGGCTCGCGAGCCGCCGCGGCGGGGGCAAGCTTGCCGGGGCGCGTCTGGCGCTCCGCGCTTGGCGGGCAGCCGAACTGTGCCCGATAGCAGCGCGAGAAATGCGGCGGTGACTGAAAGCCACAGGCGGTGGTGATGTCGATGATCGGCATCGAGGTCTGCAGCAGCAGCTCGCGTGCACGGCGCAGGCGCATCTGCAGGTAGTAGCGCTTGGGCACGCAGTTGAGGTGGCGCTTGAAGAGCCGTTCGATCTGCCGGCGCGAGAGCCCGGTGGCGGCGGCGATCTCATCGAGCGACAAGGGCCGCTCGATGTTCTCCTCCATCAGCTGCGCCACCTTGATGAGGCTCTCGTGCGAGACGCCGATCTGGGCGCGCAGCGGTACGTACTGTCGGTCGCGGTCGTTTCTCACCCGATCGACGATGAACTGCTCGGAGATCAGCTGCGAGACAGGGGCGCCGAGCTTGGTCTCCACCAGGTGCAGCATCAGATCCAGCGGCGCAACGCCGCCGGAGCAGGTGAAGCGGTCGCGGTCGATGCTGAAGAGCTGGTCACTCAGGTGGATGCGCGGAAACTCCTCGCGCAGCGCCGAGAGATTTTCCCAGTGGATGGTGGCGCGGTAGCGATCCAGGAGTCCCGCCTTGGCGAGCGCATACCCACCGGTGCACAAGGCCCCCAGCGGCACGCGTCGCTCGGCGAGGCGCTTGAGCGCCGCGAGGAGCTTCGCCGATACGCCGGCCTGCACGTCGACACCGCCGCACACGAAGAGAATGTCGACCGCGTTCAAAGGCTCCAGAGGGATCGTCGGGGAGAGCTGCAGCCCGTTGCTGGCCGGCGTCGGCTGCCCATCAAGGCTCACGATGGACCATTCGTACACGGTCTGGCCGGTGAGGATGTTCGCCATGCGCAGCGGCTCGACCGCATTCGACAGCGCGATCATCGAGTAGCGCGGCAGGGTCAGAAACGCGAATTTGCTGCGGGGCAGTGTCACATGCCGGATTTTACGCTTTTCTTGCCTGATTGCGACAAAAACCGCAACCGGCGGCGGTTGCCTGCGGGCGGCTCTTGGGGCGCGGATGCCCGCTGCACCGTGTGGGGCATCCCCCGGCTTCGCGGCTCGAGGCCGTTACGCTTGCGCTTCGTGCTAACCTTTTTGATGACGGCTCAAGAACCATCCCAACTCCAACCCAGGGGCCCCCGTGGCGCAACCCGCCGAGGTCTTCATCAGTTATTCCCGTGAGGACACAGGCCGCGTGCTCGGTCTGGCCGGCAAGCTGCGCGCGGCCGGGATGTCCCTATGGATCGACCAGAGCGGCATCGATGCGGCCTCGCTCTGGAGCGAGCAGATCGTCAACGCGCTGGAAAGTGCCAAGGTCGTGTTACTGATGGTGAGCGAGTCGGCGGTGCACTCGCACAACGTGCTCAAGGAAGTCATGTTGGTGAGCGAGCGTAAGGGGCACATCCTGCCGGTGCACCTGGAGCCGACGGTGATTCCCCCGAGCCTGCGCTATCAACTAGCGGGCATCCAGCACGTCGAATATTTCGTCGGCGCCGAATCCGATTCGACCCTCAAAGCGATCCTGCGCACGCTCGAGCGGCTCGGCGTCAAGAGCGCGCCGCCGCCACCGCCGCCTACCCCACCCCGAGCCCCGGAGCCGAAGGCCGCAAGTTCGGCTGCCGAGCACGCCGGCTCGGCACCGCTGGCTGCGGCGAGCGGCGGACGCGGTGCGCTCGCGGTGATGCCGTTTGACAACATCAGCGCGGACCAGGAAACCGACTACTTCAGTGATGGCCTGACCGAGGAGCTGATCGCACGCCTCTCGCGCGTGAGTGAGATCGAGCTGGTGTCGCGTTCGGCGACCCGACAACTGAAGGAGCGCAAGCACGACTTGCGCGCGATCAGCGCGGAGCTCGGGGCGCGTTACGTGGTCGGTGGCAGTGTGCGCCGCTTTCAGGATTCGGTGCGCATCACGGTCGAGCTGGTGGATGTGGACAGCAACCGGCAGATCTGGGGCGAGACCTACAAGGGCAAGCTCGATGACATCTTCGACATCCAGGAGCAGGTGGCGAAGCAGATCGTCGAAGCGTTGAAGCTGAAGCTCTCTTTCTCCGAAAAGGTCTCTCTCACCAAGCGCCAGACCGCCAATGTTCAGGCCTACGATCTGTACCTGCGCGGTCAGGACTACCTGTACCGGCTCACCAAGCGCAGCCTCGAATACGCGATCCAACTGTTCGAGAAGGCCATCGAACTTGACCCGCGCTACGCGGCCGCCTATGCCGCCTGCTCGAGCGCCTACGGGCAGATGTATCAGTACTTCTCCCGCGACGAGAAGTACCGCAACCAGGCGCAGGAGCTGAGCTTCAAGGCGTTGATGTACGACGGCAACCTGCCCGAAGCCTATACCGCCATGGGCTTGTCCTACTTCATCTGGGGCAAGCTCAAAGAGGCGAGCGCTTCCAGCCGCAAGGCCATCGAACTGGACCCTTCCGATTTCATCGCCCATTGGACGCTCGGCCGCATACATTTCACGAATGGTGAATTCGACCTCGCTCACGATCTGTTCCGGCGGGTCACCGAGCTGAAACCCTCGTTCGTCTCCGGCTACGCAGACCTGGCGATGACCTGCGATGAACTCGGACGGAAAGAGGAAGCCGTCGTGGCGCGTGACCGGATGCTCGATCTGCTGCCGAACTACCTGCTGCAGAGTCCGGACGATGCGCGCATGAGGATGTTCTATGCGGTCACCCTCGCAGAGCGGGATCGCAAGGACGAGGCTTTGCTCGAGGGCGCCAAAGCGCTCGAGATCAATCCCGATGACCCGATGATGCTTTACAACTGTGCATGTCTGTATGCGCGCCTGGGTCAGCTGCCGCGGGCCATAGAGGTGCTGCGTCAGGCGGTGGGCAAAGGTCAGCTGAACTTCGCCTGGATGAGGCGCGATCCGGATCTGGCGCCCCTGCGTGAGAATCCGGAGTTCATCGCGCTCACCGGTGGCTAGCGGCGCTGCCGCCTCGCGCTCGAGCTTCCCGTCTGCACTGTCTTCCGTGCGCGCCTGTAGCAGTTCGGTGCCCGTCGGTGGCCGGTTTCCGGTAATGTTGGGAGCATAATGAATTAAAAGACGCCGCCGTCGAAGGTCATGGCGAAGCTCATCGAATCCCGTTCCATCGACTACGTGCCTCTCGCCGAGCGACACGGCAAGGTCTGGCACCTCTGGCCGGTGTGGTTCGCAGGCGATGCCCATCTGGCGACCGTGGCGGTGGGTGTCCTTGGCATCGCACTCGGCGGTAACCTGCTGTGGACGGCAGTGGCCGTGATCTTCGGGTGCCTGCTGGGCACCTTTTTTATGGCCTTCCACTCCACCCAGGGGCCGCAGCTGGGCCTGCCGCAGATGATTCAGTCGCGGCCGCAGTTCGGCTACACCGGGGCGCTGCTCGTGTGGGCGGTGGCACTGGTGTCCTACATCGGCTACAACGCCTTCAACCAGGTGCTGGCCGGGCAGGCGATCCATCAGCTTGAGCCTGAGATTGCCGCGACCTCGCCGACCGTGCTCACAGGGTTCGCGCTGCTGGCCGTGGCGCTCGCCGCCGTGGGCTACGACAAGATCCATCTGGCGCAGCGCATCATCGCCGCTCTCATGATCGCGATCCTCACGGTGTTCTCGGTCGGCGCGTTATTTTGGCTGCGATTTCCCGCGGCCCAGTGGGATCCGGCCGGCTTTCGCGGCGTGCCCTTTCTGACGCAGCTCTTTGGCGCGGCCTCCTACCAGCTGAGCTGGTCGATTTACGTCTCGGACTACTCGCGCTACCTGCCGCGCGATGTGAGCGTGCGCGAGTCTTTCTGGTGGACCTACCTTGGGGCGCTGATCGGGGGCGCCTGGATGATGCTGGTGGGCACCTTGGCTGCGGCGGCCGCCCCCAAACTCGACGTCGCCGCCGCGATGCAGTTTGCCGCCGATCACATCTACCCCGGCTTTGGCACAGTGCTGCTGATCGGCGCACTCCTCGGGCTCGTCACGATCTCGACGCTGAACTTCTACGGGGCCTCGCTCACGCTTTTGAGCGTGGCGGACACGTTGAAACCGCTCAAGAGCACGGTGCGCAAACGCCTGCTGAGCCTCGCGCTCGCCTTCGTCGCGAGCACCGCGATTGCGCTGGCGTCCTCGAGCAGCTTCGGCAGCCGCTTCGCGGATCTGCTCGCGGTGCTGCTCTACCTGTTTACGCCCTGGACGGCGATCAACCTGATCGACTTCTATGTGGTGCGCAAGGGTCACTACTCGATCCGCGAGATCTTTAACCCGCACGGCATGTACGGACGGTGGAACTGGCGGGGCCTGCTCGCCTACGCGGTGGGGTTCGCGGTGATGATTCCGTTTTTCAGCACCGATGAATGGCGTGGGCCGGTTGCCCAGGCCCTCGGCGGGGCCGACATCGCCATGCTGATCGGGCTGCCGGTTTCGGCGGGGGTGTATCTGTGGGCGTACCGCTCGTTTGATCTGCCCGAGGAGGAGCGCCGCGCGGCGCGGGCGGACGCAGGACTCGAACCGAGCACGCCCGCACCTGCGCGCGGGGGCGCATCTTAAGTACCATTCACGTATGCCCAAGATCGTTGACCACGAGAAGCGCCGTGATGAGATTGCCCTCGTCGCCTGCCGCGTTGTCGCCGAAAACGGCTTCGAGAAGGCAAGCATGGTGCGCATCGCGCGCGGCGCGGGCTACACGACCGGGATGCTCGCGCACTACTTCGACAGCAAGCAAGACATCATCATCGCCGCCTTGCGGCTCATTCTGCGCCGTATCGACGAGCGCCTCACCCAACCTGCGGCGGCCGGGGCGCGGCCGGACCTGCTGACGCTGCTGACCGAGGCGCTGCCGGTCGATGAGCAGCGCCGCACCGAGTGCGCGTTCTGGACCACATTCTGGGGTCAGGTAAGTACAGACAAACGCTTGAAACGCATCAACACGTGGGTGCACCGCGAGTACCTACGCCTGTTTGAGCGCTGTCTCGCGCAGTGCTGGGAAGAGTGGGCTCAGTGGCCAGCGCTGACGCGCGAGCAGGTGCTGCGCTCGCTCGTCACGTTCATCAACGGCTTGACCGCGGGCGCGGTCGCCAATGCCGGGGACTGGCCCGCCGGGCGACAGCTCGAGCAGCTGCGCCTGCAGCTGGAGCTGCTGCGCGCCTGGGCGATGGGAACCGCCGGCACGCCGCCGCTTGCGCGCAAGGCTGCGGGCGCGTAGCGCACCCGCAGCCTCGCTGCGGTTACTGAATTGACTTGGTGTACTGCAGCGTCACCGTGAGCGGCTGCAGCGTTGCCACCTGCGGGATCACCGTGCCGGCGGCGTTGAACTGCGCGTAGCCGATGTAGCCGATGTCGCCCAGATTGGGCTTGGCGTTGAAGAGGTTGTGGACGTTGAGCGCTAACTCCGACAGCCCCTGTGAGACGCCGAAGCGCAGGTTGACGAGTGAGAACCCGGCGCGGGTCGCCTGCTCGCCACCGCCGCCGACCAGCAGCGAGATGCTGTTGCTGGTGTAGCTGTAGTCGGCGGACACGAAACCATCCATATTGGCGTTGAGCGGCTGGGTGTAGACGCCACCGGCCGAGCCGGTGAAGGCTGGCACGCCGCTGATGCGGGTACCCGGGCTTACGCCCGCAAAGGCGAGTGCGCCGGGGTCGGTAATGTCGGTCTTCTCGTAACCGAGCCCGAGGCGGTAGGACAGTCCGCGGACGACGGTGCCGTTCGCCTCGATCTCCCCGCCATCCACCCGCGCCTTGTTGCCGTTGACCTGCACATAAAAGCCGCACGGCAGCGCGACCTGCTGTTGCAGGTTGCTCCACTCGATGTCATACGCGGCGGCCGAGATCAGCATGTTCGGCAGCTGCACCTTGGTGCCTAGTTCGTACGTCCACAGCGTGTCCGAGCGCACATCGGTGATCGCCGACACGGGGAGCGAGGAGGAGCAGCCGGGGAAGTTTGCCTGGGCGCCGCCGGCGCGGAAGCCCTTGGACGCGGACGCGTACACCATAGTCGAGTCGGTCGCCTGCAGTTGCAGCGCGATCTTGGGGTTCACCCCGCTCTGGCTGTTGGACTGCGGGGCACTCGGCGTCGGACCGCCGTTGAGGAAACCGTTGGCGGTGTAATCCGTGGTCTGATTGAGCCAGTAGCCCCGCAATCCGAGGGTCAGCGTCCACTTCTGCAGGAACTTGTAGTAAGCCTCACCGAAGATCGATTTGTCCTCTTCGGTGCCCGGGTTGGTCTGCTGCCAGATCTCGTTGGTCGGCCATGCGGGACTCACGACCGTGCAGGGGAACTGGGGGCTGCCGAAGGAACAGGAGGTCGTCCCGGGTGCCGATAGGCCGTTCGCGTAAGTCGGCGGAATGGTGAAGCGCGAATGGGTGTTGGAGTAATACAGACCGAACGTACCGCTCCAGTTGTGGATCGGATCGAAGGAGAAGCGTGCTTCGCTTGTCACCTGGTCGTGAAAGCGGTCACCGATCCACAGGTACGGCTGTGCGGGAACGCCAGTTATTTGGTAAATCGGCCCGGTAAGCACCTGCTGTGTGCCGTAGCTGGAGTCCTCGATGTCCTGCGTGTGCCGGTAAAAGTACGCGTTGGCCCACACCACCGACCAACCCGTACCGGAATACTTAAGATCCAGCGTCGGCATGGTCCAGCTGTCGGTCGCGCGCGGCTGCACGCTGAACGCACGATCGAGCGTGTACTCCGGTTCAAAGGTGGGCAGCGGTGCAAACGTCGCCGGGAAGCCATGGTCGTCGGAGTTCTGGAACATGACCCGCAGCTTGACGTCGAGGTTGTCGCTCGCGCGCCAGAGGAGCGCGCCCGACGCGCCGTAAGAGGTGACGGCGCCCTGGTCCCCGACGCTGGTGCTCGGGCAGGTCAAAAATGAATCACTGGTGCATGGGTTGTCGGGGTTTTGATCGCTCGGATAGGAGCGATGCAGATAGCCCGCGTCGTGGTTGCCATACATCACAACCCGCAGCGCCAGCGTGCCGGGTACCAGCACCATGTTGGCGATGCCGTTGACGCCGCCATCGGCGCTGCCACCGCCGGAAGTTGCGCCGGCCTCGGCCATGTAGCCGACTGCGGACTCATTCAGGTTCGGCTGGCGGGTGATCAGGCGCACGTTGCCGCCGAGGGAGCTTTCGCCGAACAGCGTGCCCTGCGGCCCCTTGAGGACTTCGATGCTGGAAAGATCCACCACGCGCGGGTCGATGGAGCCCGGAACCGGGGTATCGTCGATGTAGAAGCCCGTGGCGCCGGCGGTGCCGAAGAGGTTCTGCCCGGTGATGCCGCGGATGGAGATCGTGCGTGCATCGGCAAAGCCGGTTGGACCGCCGCCGTAGGTAAAGGACATGTTCGGCGTCTTGGTGGCGTAGTCGCTGAAGGACTGGATGTTGTAGTCCTTGATCGTCTCGGTCGTGAAGGCCGTTATGCTGGTCGGCACTTCCGCGATCGACTCTTCGCGCTTGCGCGCGCTCACGATAACGGTCTGCATTTCGCCGGAGGATTCGGTGGCCGAGGCCTGCTCTTGCGCAAGCGCCGGCGCTGTGGCTCCGAGGAGTGTGAACATGAGCCCAAGAGCGCCCGAATAAAGACCCGCCATCAGTGTCTTCGATTTCATATTTGGAAACTCCCCTGCAGGATCTGGTCGATTTAAAAGGTGAAAAAAGCTAGTGCGCGGCTCCTGCGCCCGGCGGCGCCACACCTAGGAAGGCATTGATGACGCGGGCGCAGCCCGCCGGGTCCTCCCAGAAGGGGTTGTGCCCCAAGCCCTCGAAGATCTTCACCTGCGCGTGCGGCAGCGCCTCACGCAGGGTCTGACGGACATCCTCGGCCATGATTGGATCTTTGCTGCCCCAGATGAGCAGCGTGGGCGCGGTGAGCTTGGGCAGCGTGCGCTGCAGATCCGAATCGATGACTCCCTCATCGAGCACGGCGAGCCACACCCGCAGCGGGATGGCCGCGGCATCCTGGCGCTGGCGGCGCAGGAAATCCGCATCGACCGGCGTCGGCGAGGACCACCACTGGATCATGAAGGGGGAATCCGGATCAATCGGCTCGTGCAGCTTGCGGATCTCGGCGGCGTAGTCGTAGGCGGGCTTGCGCGGGGCGGCGCCCGCACGCGGGCCACCGCTGGAGGCGATGAGCACGACGCGGCGCGTCCTTTCCGGCCAGTACTCGGCGAAGGTCTGCGCGACGATGCTGCCCATGGAGTGACCGACGACGTCCGCGCGCTCAATGTGCAAGGCATCTAGGAGCAGCTTGACGTCGTAGGCAAAGTCCAGGCGCGTGTAGCAGCACTCGGGCTTGCTCGAGCGCCCGTGGCCGCGCAGGTCGATGAGGATGAGGCGCAGATGCGGATTCAGGTACGGCACGAGCGGCACCCAGTCGCGCGCATTGTCGGTGAAGCCGTGAATCAACACCGTGGGCTCGCCGCCCGGATCGCCCAGCGGCACGTAGGCGAGCGTCTCGCCGTTGGGGAGTGCGACGGTGCGCTTGAGCGCATCGAAGGCGTCCAGATCGATCTTAGCGGGCGTCGCGGCGAGAGCTTGGGAGAGCAATAGCGCCAACAGCCATCCGGCCCACGCATTGCGCTGCGGCCGATGACAGCGGGGGAGTCGGAGGAGGCTCGTTTCGCGCTGGGGCAACACGCGTCGGACAACTCGCTCGTAGTATTATGCTGTCGATAATATATAGACGTTCCCGGGGTCGCAACACTATACGGTCATATAAAAATCGCTTCGAACGCGCGCGAGCCGCGCGAACCAACATCGATACCGCCGCCGACTGCGTCCACCCCAGGCCTTACAATCACGCGAGCCGACGAAGACGGTCGGGTTCTCACAAAAAGAAGGAGCCGCCATGCTGCGCCAGCTGACCCGAGGGTGCGTGCGCTACGCCGAGCGCTACATCCCCAACCCTTATCTTTACGCCGTCGTCCTTACCTTCATCACGGTGGCCGCGGCGCTCATCTGGACCGCAAGCCGCCCCGGGCAGGTGATCGATGCCTGGTACAAAGGGATTTGGGACATCCTCGCCTTTACCCTGCAGATGGCGCTCGTGCTGGTGACCGGCGTGACGCTCGCCGCGGCGCCGCTGGTGAAGAACCTTCTGCGCCGCCTGGCCGCCGTGCCCACGGGGCAAACCGGCGCTGCGATCACGGTGTTTCTCGCCGCCGCGATCGGCTCCTGGCTCAACTGGGGGTTTGGGCTTGTCGTGGGGGCGCTTGTGGCGCGCGAGATCGCCAAGCGTCTCGAGGACGTCGATTTCAGCTTCCTGGTCGCGGCCGCTTACATGGGCTTTATGGTGTGGGCCTCGGGACTGTCCAGCTCGATCGCGCTCGCGACCGCCACCCCCGGCAGCGCCTTGAACATCGTGGAGAAGGTCACCGGCCAGGTGGCCGGATTCGATCAGACCATCTTTACCGCCTACAACCTCGTGCCGGTGCTGCTGCTACTTATCCTGATCCCGCTCGCGCTGCGTTTCATGGGGCCGCACGTGCGGGAGATGAAGCGCGTGGACCGCACCGCGCTCATCGCCCAGGACGAGGAGGGCACGCCGCCGCCGCGGCCGCGCACCTTCGCCACGCGCCTGGAGGATGCGTGGCCGTTGAGCCTGCTGCTGGTGCTGATGGGGGCCTACTACGAGTTCCACACCATCCGCACCAAGGGCTTTCATCTGGACATCAACGGCTTCATCTTCATCGTGCTGATGCTCGGACTGCTCTTTCACTGGCGTCCCATCCGCTATGTGCGGGCCTTCGAGACGAGCGCGCGCACGGTCGGACCGATCCTGCTGCAGTTCCCGCTCTACGGCGGCATCATGGGGATCATGACCGGCACGGGCCTTGCGGCGCTGATCGCGGCGCGGTTCGTGGACTTCTCGACCGCCCACACGCTGCCGTTCTGGTCGTTCATCTCCTCGAACATCATCAGCCTGTTCGTGCCTTCGGGCGGCGGTCACTGGGCGGTGCAGGGTCCGTTCATGGTGCCCGCGGCGGTGAAGTTGCACGTGAATCCTGCGCTCACGGCCATGGCGACCGCGATGGGGGAGCAGACCGCCAACATGATCCAGCCGTTCTGGGCGCTGCCGATCCTTGCCATCGCGCGGCTGGGCATCAAAGACATCATGGGCTACTGCGTGATCGCCCTCGTGATCGGGCTTGCGGTGTTCGGTGGCGCGCTGCTCGTGTTTGCCTGAGGCGCAGCCCCTTCGAGGTCACAGGAAGGCTTAAGACTTCAGGTCGAGGTTGTCCGGATCGTACGGGGACTCGCGCAGCACGGTCGCCTGCTTCAGCTCGCCCAGGATCTGGATCGAAAGCGGCGTGCCGACTTCGGCAAACTCCGCCTTGACGTAGCCGATTGCCAGACTCTTCTTGATGTGGTGGCCGTAGTAGCCGGACGTGGCGCGGCCGATCATGCGGCCACTCTTATCGAACAGCGGCTCGTTACCGAGCGGATCGGCATCGGTCACCCCGTGCACCTCAAGCGTGACGAAGCGGTTCGGCACACCCGCCGCCAGCTGCCGCTCAAGCGCTTCCTTGCCGATGAAGGTGCCCTTCTTTAAGCGCACGAAGCGATCCAGACTCGCCTCAAAGGGGGTGTAGTCGGGGGTCATGTCGCTGCCCCACATGCGGTAGGACTTCTCCATGCGCAGTGATTCCATGGCGCGCATGCCGACCATGCCGAGGCCGTGTTTGGCCCCCGCCTCAAACAGCGCCTCGAACAGGTTATGGGCATATTCGATGGGAAAGTGCAGCTCCCAGCCGAGCGCGCCGACAAAGTTTACGCGCAGCGCATACACATCCACCGCGAGCGCCGCTTCGATCGTCTGCGCCGTGAGCCAGGGGAAAGCGACGTTGTCGAGTGGTGTGTCGGTCAGCTGCGTGAGCACCGCGCGCGATTTAGGCCCGGCGAGCACGAAACAGCCGCGCGTGTTGGTGATGTTGCGCAGCCTCACCGCGCCATCCGGCGGCAGCGCCTTCAGCAGATAATCGCCGTCGTAGCGCTCAGCCGCACCCGCGCTCACCACGTAGAAGTGTTCATCGGCGATCTTGGTGATGGTGAATTCCGAGCGGATACCGCCGCGGCGGGTGAGGGCGTGCGAGAGCGCCATGCGCCCGACTTTGCTCGGCACCTTATTGGCCACGAGATTATCCAGCCAGGCCTCCGCGCCCGGGCCGCTCACCTCGTGCTTGGTGAAGGGGGTGAGGTCGATGAGCCCGACCTGCTCGCGCATCAGTCGGACTTCGTTGCCGACGTGCGGAAAGTAGTTGGTGCGCCGGAAGCTCCACTGGTCCTCGCGCTCCACGCCCTTCGGAGCGAACCAATTGGCGCGCTCCCAGCCGTAGCGCTGGCCCCACACCGCGCCGCGGGCATCGAGCTTGTCGTACACCGGGCTCGTCTTCACCGGTCGTCCATCGGCGCGCTCCTCGTCCGGGAAGTGCACCGTGAAAACGTTGCGGTAGGTTTCCTCGTTCTTCTTCACCACGTAGCGCTTGCTCGTGTAGGCGCCAAAACGCCGGGGATCCACCGCCAACATGTCGATACCCGGCTCCCCTTCCGTGATCCACTCCGCCAGCTGCCACCCGGAACCGCCCGCGGCAGTGATACCGAAGCTGTGCCCCTCGTTCAGCCAAACGTTCTGTACACCCCCAGCGGGCCCGATCAGCGGGCTGCCGTCGGGGGTGTAGGAGATCGGGCCGTTGACGATGTCCTTGATGCCGCAGTTCTCCAGCGCCGGCACGCGGCGCACGGCCGCCTCGACGTGCGGCACCAGTCGATCGAGGTCTCCGGGGAAGAGACTGCGCCCGAACCAGTCGGGCACGCCGTCCGCGAAGCGCGCCGGGGCACCTTTTTCGTACGGCCCGAGAATCCAGCCCATGCGCTCTTCGCGCAGGTAATAGGACTGATCGGACTCGCGCAGCACCGCGAGCTCGCGGCCGCCGCCCTGTCGATAGGACTTCAGCTCCGGGGACTCGTCATAGACGATGTACTGGTGCTCCACCGGGATCGCCGGCACGTTCAGCCCGATGAGCTTGCCCGCCTGGCGGGCGTAGTTGCCGGTGGCGAAGACCAGGTGCTCGGCCACGATCTCGCCCTGGGTCGTGCGCACGCGCCACTCACCCGCGCTCGTGCGCTCGATCGCTTGCGCCTCGGTGTGCTCGTAGATCTCCGCGCCGCCGCTGCGGGCACCCTTGCGCAGTGCCATGGTGAGATCAGCCGGCGCGATGTGGCCGTCGTCCGGGTGGTAGAGCGCGCCGATGATCGCCGGCGTGTCGGCGCTGCCGCCGAGCTCCATGAGCGGCCACAGTTCCTTGACGCGCCGGGGCGAGATGACCTCAAAGGGCACGCCGATGGTGTTGGCGGTACCGCAGTACTTCTGGTACTCGTCCATGCGCTCCCGGCAGGTCGCCAGGCGCAGGTTTCCTGAGACGTGAAAGCTGACGTCCTGGCCGGTTTCCGCCGGCAGGCGCTTGTACAGGTCGACCGAGTACTTGTGCAGCTGCCCGACCGTGTAGCTCATGTTGAACAGGGGCAGGAGGCCTGCCGCGTGCCAGGTGGAGCCCGCGGTAAGCTCGGTGCGCTCGATCAGGGCGACGTCCTGCCAGCCCTTTTTTGTCAGGTGATAGAGCGTGCTGACGCCGACCACGCCGCCACCAATGACCAGGACCCGAACATGCGTCTTCACGAGTTTTTCTCCGCAAGCGGCGGAGCCACAGGCGCCGCCACCTGCAGTGTAGCGGGCAGTACCCACCCCGGGACTCCAATTGCGACAATGCCTTGTCTAAATAATCCCGCGGGCCGCTTCGCCCAGGAACTGCGTGACGTAGGGGGCAAACGAGCGCCACACCTCGAGGCGGAAGGCGTCCGCACCGGTGCGCCACAGCAGCACTTCGGCCTTGGCCAGCATCGTGCGCGTGCACATGCCGACGGGGAATGCCGCCACATCCAGATCGAGCGCACAGCCGCTCGCGAGCAGCGTCGCAGCCTGCGCGCCCTCGAGCACGAGCCCGACCTGACGGTGGCTCACCTCGACGAGCGAGTGCGCCAGGGCGGCGAGCGCGCGCTCGATGCGCTGCGCGAGACCGGACTGCGCGAGCGGCGCGATCAGCAGCCATTCGTCCGGTCCGAGCCATAGCGCCGCGCGCTCGCCGCTGACGCCGGCGCGGCACGGTAGCGCGGGCAGCGTTAGGCCGAGGGCTTCGGCGGCGCCGATACGCACCGGTTCGTCCCCGCGTAACACCCAGCGGCAGGCGCTCGGCAGCGAGCGCAACCACAGCGTTTCCGTCAGCGGCGGGCCCTGACGTGCCGCACTCAAGTCAGGCATTGATGCGCGCTCCGGTGGGGTCATAGAAGACGGGCGAAGCGACCTCGACGGCGATCTCACCGGCGCTCGTGGGCACGTACAGCGTCTGGCCCAGTCGTGAGCGACCGCCGCCGATCAGGCCCATCGCGATGGAGCGCCCGAGCGTGACGCTGTAGTAGGAGGAGGTGACGTGCCCGAGCGGGCGGGTGGGCACACGGCTACCGGCCTCGGCCATCACCTGCGTGCCCTCCTCGAGTACGATCTGCGGATCGCGGGTGAGCAGGCCCACCAGCTGGCGACGCTGCGGGGAGCTCATGGCCGCACGCTCCAGGGAGCGCTTGCCGACAAAGTCCGGTTTGTTCTTGCCGATCGCCCAGGCGAGTCCTGCGTCATCAGGCGTGACCGTGCCGTCGGTATCCTGGCCGACGATGATGTAACCCTTCTCGGCGCGCAGCACGTGCATGGTCTCCGTGCCGTAGGGCTGCATGCCGTAGGCGCGCCCGCGCTCCCACACCGCCTCCCACACTGCGCCGCCAAAATCGGCCGGCACGTTCACCTCAAAGCCCACTTCCCCGGTGAAGCTCACGCGAAAGAGGCGCATCGGCACCCCGCAGATGTGCCCGAGCACAACGCTCATGTGCGGGAAGGCGCTGGCGCTGATGTCGACGTCGACAAGTCCCGCAAGTACCTCGCGCGCGCGCGGGCCCTGTACGGCGATCACCGCCCACTGCTCGGTGGTCGAGGTGAGCCACACCTTGAGCGCCGACCACTCCGTCTGCAGGTAGTCCTCCATCATGGCGAGCACGCGCGGCGCTCCACCGGTGGTGGTGGTCACGTGGAAGCACTCGTCACTGATGCGCGCCACGACGCCGTCGTCGTAGATGAAGCCGTCATCGCGCAGCAGCACTCCGTAGCGGCAACGTCCGACGGCCAGGCTCGTCCACGCGTTCACGTACAGGCGGTTCATGAAGGTGACGGCGTCCTTGCCCACCACTTCGATCTTGCCGAGCGTGGACGCATCGAACAGGCCGCAGTTCGCGCGTGTGGCACTACATTCGCGCGCCACGGCGGCGTGCATGGCCTCGCCGGTGCGCGGAAAATAGCGCGCGCGCTGCCACAAACCGACGTCCTCGAACACCGCGCCCTGGGCAGCCGCCCACACATACACGGGTGTGCGGCGGATCGGATCGAACAGCTCCCCGCGTGCCATGCCGGCATAACTGCCGAAGGTCACCGGGGTGTAAGGCATGCGGAAGGTGGTCAGCCCCACCTCCGGCAGCGGCTTATCGAGGGCGCGCGCGACGATGCCGAGCGCGTTCAGGTTTGAGGTCTTACCCTGATCGGTCGCCATGCCGGTGGTGGTGTAGCGCTTCACGTGTTCGATTGAACGGAAGCCCTCGCGCAGCGCGAGGGCGAGGTCCTTCGCCGTCACATCGTTCTGCCAGTCCACGAAGGCGCGCCCGCGCGTCTGCGCCGTGCGCGGCAGCGCGCCCACAAAACCGCGCTCGCCCGGGGTGGGCACGGCAGACACCGGAGCAGAGCGGCGTAGTGCGCCGGCCGGGTCAACGCCGCTGCGCGCCGGACCGAGCGCCTCGCGGGCGGCGGCCGCACCGGCCGCCGCGCCGTCGCTGACCGCGGCGCTGAGCTCAAACACGCCGCGGCAGGCCCCGACACTGCGCGAGCGCTCGGCGGCAGCCCCGGGGATGAACGCCTGCAGGCTCTCGCTCCACGTGAGTTTGCCGCGCGACTGCGAGTGCAGGTGCACGCTTGGGGTGTAGCCCCCGGACATGAGCACCAGGTCGCACGGCTGGGTCTGCACCTCACTCACGTCCCCGTCGGCAAGGCGTGCCAGCGCAATCGCATTTACGCGTCGCCGGCCGTGCGTGCCGAGCACACACGCCGCGTTCAGCACCGGAATGCCGGCCGCGCGTGCCCGCTCGCTCCAGGGGCTCGCGGCACGGATGTCGGCGATGCAAGCGATGAAGAGGCCCGCTTCCTGTAGCTCCAGCGCCGCCCCGTAGGCCTCGTCAGTGGCAGTGACCAGCACCGCGCGCGTTCCGGGCCGCACGCCGTAGCGGTTAAGCCAGGTGCGCGCGGCGCCCGCGAGCATGATCCCGGGGCGATCGTTGCCGGCGAACACCAGCGGCCGCTCGATCGCACCAGCGGCCAGGACCACCTCGCGCGCCCGCACCTGCCACTGCCGCTCGCGCGGGCTGTCAGTCGGCGGCTGCGCCAGATGATCGGTCAGGCGCTCGTTGAGGGCGACGAGGTTGTGCGGGAAGTAGCCAAAGGCGGTGGTGCGTGTGAGCAGCGTCACTCTCGGGTTCGCCGCCAAAGCGGCGAGCGTCGCGGCGAGCCACTGCGAAGCGGGGCGCCCCTCGATGAGCAGCGGCGCTGAGTCCGCCTCATCGAGCAGCGAGCCTCCCGCCTGCGCCTGCTCATCGCACAGGATGACCCGGGCGCCGGCCGCTGCGGCGGCCAGCGCGGCGGTAAGCCCTGCGGGCCCAGCGCCGACGACGAGCACGTCGCAGTGCGCGAAACGGGTCGCGTAGCGATCCGGGTCGGGTAGCTCGGGGGAGCGTCCGAGGCCTGCGGCGGCGCGAATGCGCGGCTCGTAGAGTGCATACCACGCGCGCCGCGGCCACATGAAGGTTTTGTAGTAAAAACCCACCGGGATGAAGGGCGCGAAGAAGTCGTTGAGGGCGCCCACATCGAAGGCGAGGCTCGGCCAGCGGTTCTGGCTGTGCGCTTCCAGGCCTTCGTACAGCTCCACGTGGGTCGCGCGCAGGTTCGGGGTGTAGCGGGCCGCGTCACGCCGCACGCTCACGAGCGCATTGGGTTCTTCGGCCCCGGCGGCCAGTACGCCGCGCGGCCGGTGATACTTAAACGAACGGCCCATAAGGTGCACGCCATTGGCGAGCAGCGCCGCGGCCAGGGTGTCGCCGGCAAAGCCGCAATAGCCACGCCCGTCGAAGCTGAAGTGCACCACGCGGGTACGGTCGATGCGGCCGCCCGAGGCTGTGCGCAGGGCGAAGTTCACTGCGGCTCCTCGGCGGGCAGTGCCGGGCGCGGCTCGCCGACTTTGTAGGTGCTGAGGAAAAAGTCGGTCCGGGTGTCGCGCAGCGCGTTAAAGAAGCGACCGCAGCCGTGTGTGTGGCGCCAGCGCTCGGCGTGCACGCCGCGCGTGTTGTCGCGGCGGTACAGATAGTCGGCCCACTGCTGCGCGCTCAGCGCACTCGGTTGCGGCGGCCGCGCGATGTGCGCCTCACCGCCGTAGACGAACTCCAGCTCGGGTCGCTCGCCGCAGTAGGGACACTCAATGAGGAGCATGGCGCGCGCGGCCCTAGTGCGCGACCGCGGCGGCTGCGGCCTCGTCGATGAGGTTGCCGTCGCGGAAGCGCTCGAGTGTGAAGGGCGCGTTGATCGGGTGCGGCTCATCGTGCGCGATGGTCCAGGCGAAGACGTGCGCCGCCCCCGGGGTGGCCTTGAAGCCCCCGGTGCCCCAGCCGCAATTCACGTACAGCCCCGGCACCGGCGTCTTGCCGATGATGGGCGAGCGATCCGGGGTCACATCCACGATGCCACCCCAGCTGCGCAGCATCTTCAGGCGGCGAAACATGGGGAAGAGTTCACAGATCGCTTCGAGCGCATGACTGGTGATGTGCAATCCGCCGCGCTGGGTGTAGGAGGTGTAGGCATCGGTGCCGGCGCCGATCACCAGTTCGCCCTTGTCCGACTGGCTGATGTAGGCGTGGATGGTGTTGGACATGACCACGCAGGGAAACACGGGCTTGATCGGCTCAGACACCAGCGCCTGCAGCGGGTAGCTCTCGAGCGGCAGATCCACGCCCGCAAGCTTCAGCACCACGCTCGAGTGACCCGCGGCCGAGACGCCGATGCGCGGCGCCCGAATCACCCCGCGTGTCGTGACCACGCCCGCCATCCGGCCGTCCGCCTCGCGCAGGAAGCCCGTTACCTCGCAGTTCTCGAGGATGTCGACTCCGAGCGCATCGGCGGCGCGCGCGTAGCCCCAGGCGACGGCATCGTGGCGCGCGGTGCCGCCACGGCGCTGCAGCGCCGCCCCAAGCACCGGGTAGCGGGTGTCGCCAATGTTCAGCGGCGGGCAGAAGGCCTTGGCCTCTTGCGCCGTGAGCCACTCGTTGTCGACCCCGGCGGCGCGGTTAGCGTGCACGTGGCGCTTGAACACCTGCGCATCGTGCACGGTGTGCGCCAGCATCAGCACCCCGCGCGGGGAGAACATGACGTTGTAGTTGAGGGCTTGCGAGAGATCCTCCCACAGCCGCACCGCGTGATCGTAAAGCGCGGCGCTCTCATCGAAAAGATAGTTCGAGCGGATGATCGTGGTGTTGCGCCCGGTGTTGCCGCCGCCGATCCAGGCTTTTTCGAGGACCGCGACGCTGCTGAGACCGTGCTCGCTCGCCAGATAGTAGGCGGCGCCCAGGCCGTGGCCCCCACCGCCGATGATCAAGGCATCGTAGGCGGCCTTGGGCTCGGGACTGCGCCATTGCGGCTGCCAGCTGCGCTGGCCGCCAAGACCGCGCAGGATGAGCGACAGGCCGGAGAACGGTTGCATCCCGAAGATTCCTCACCAGCGCCGGGGTGGGCGCGCATCATGCGCCCCGCGCCTCCGGCGCGGTTAGGCACCGTACGCCGACCGATTTGAACGCATGCGACATCCGCGCGCCCCGGCGCGCGCCGGACCCTCAGGGGGCCGGCGCGGCGGCTGTGGCACCCTTGATGGCGGTGCGCGGATTCACGTGGCGCACGAATTCGGCGACATACCCATCCGCCGGGCGCTCGACGATATCCGTGCCGGTGCCGGTTTGTACGATCCGGCCGCTCTCCATGATGGTGACTTTGTCGCCGAGCTTGAGCGCCTCATCGAGGTCGTGGCTGACGAAGAGGATGGTCTTGCGCACCCGCTCCTGCAGCGCGAGCAGCTCGTCCTGGAGCTTGCGGCGGATGAGCGGATCGAGCGCCGAGAACGGCTCATCCATCAGCAGGATGTCCGCATCGGTGGCAAAGGCGCGCGCAAGTCCCACGCGCTGCTGCATGCCGCCCGAGAGTTCGTTGGTATAGCGCTCGGCCCACTGCGACAGGCCGACCAGTTCCAGCTGCCGATCGACGATTTCCCGGCGCTTGGGCGGCGGGTCCCCGCGCAGCTCCAGGCCCAAGCCGACGTTCTCGCGCACCGTACGCCACGGCAGCAGCCCAAACTGCTGGAACACCATGGCGACGCGCTGACGACGGATGCGCCTGAGAGTGGCCGGATCGCAGGTTGCACTGATGTCGACCCGGGCCTCGCCGTCGCCCACCAGCACCTGGCCGCGCGTGACGATATTCAGGCCATTCGCCGCACGCAGGAGGGTGGACTTGCCCGAGCCTGACAGGCCCATCAACACCGAGATTTCCCCGCGCGCCACCGACAGTGAGGCGTCCGCGACGCCCACCACCACGCCGGTTTTCTCGGCGATCTCGCTGCGCGTGCCGCCGGCATCGAGGGCGTTGAGTGCCTGCTGGATCGCCGCCGTGCGCGCCCGGCGGCCGCTTTTGGCGCAGAAGAGAATGTCGACCGCGCGAAACTCGAGCGCACTCGTCACGGCGCACCCCCCTTGTCCGCGGGCCGGCTGATGCGATCGAGCACGATGGCGAGCAGCACGATGACGAAACCCGCCTCGAATCCCATGCCGACCTGCACGGTGTTGAGCGCGCGCACCACCGGGACGCCAAGTCCCCCCGCACCCACCAGGGCGGCGATCACCACCATGGAAAGGCTCAGCATGATGCATTGGGTGATGCCGGCAAGAATCGTCGGTGCGGCGCTCGGCAGCTCAACCTTCCACAGCAGCTGCATCTCCGTGGCGCCAAAGGCTTGCCCGGCTTCCACCAGCGACTTTGGTACCGAGCTGATGCCGAGCTGCGTCAGGCGGATCGGCGCGGGTAAGGCGAAGATGACGGTGGAAATGAGCCCGGGCACGACCCCGAGTCCAAACAGCACCAGCGTCGGGATCAGGTATACGAACGTCGGCAGCGTCTGCATCAGATCCAGCACCGGGCGCATGGCCGCGTACAGGCGCGGCCGGTGGGCAGCGGCGATGCCGAGCGGCACGCCGATGAGCGTTGACACCACCGCCGCCACGATGACGAGCGAGAGCGTCTCGAGGGTCGGCTCCCAGTAGCCTTGGTTCATGATGAACAGCAGCGCCGCCACCACGAATACCACCAGGGGCCAGGAGCGACGTAGGAACCAGCTGAGCAGCGCCGCCCCCAGCACCAAGAGCGGCGAGGGGGTCGCGCGCAGCAGTGCGGTAAGACCATCGACGCTGCCGCGGATGACGGTGGAAATACCGTCAAAGAAAGCGCTGCCGTGGGTCTTCACGTAGTCGATGAACACCGCCACCGTGTCGCCGACCGGGATCTTGCGCTCGGCCAGCCAGCGCTCGAGGCTGAACGCTGCGATCAGCCTGTCGGTGCCCAGCATGGCGGCAAGGGCCGGGCGGCCGTCGAAGGTGGTCACGCCCTGCAGCCACGCGGCGACGGTGTCCGGGTTGGCCTTGAGGAAACTGGCCGCGGCGACCTCGGCGGGCTGATGGCGGTTGAGCATGTCATCCATCACCCGGCTTTCCTGCTGCGTGGTGAAGGCCAGATTCTTCAGCAGACGCCCGATGTTGGGACACTCTTTCGTGTAGCCGGTGCGCGTGTTGGTGTAGACGGCCGCCTCGCCGTAATGGGGGCCGAAGACCGCATCACCGCCAGAGAGGTAGCGCATGTCGAAGCGCATGTTCATCGGGTGCGGATCCCAGCCGAGGAACACGATCGGCTGCTGGGCGTGCACCGCGCGTTCTACTTCCGCCAGCATTCCCTGTTCGCTCGACTCGATGAGCTTGAAGGTGCCGAGCCCGAAGAGGTTCTGCTTGATCATCGAGAGTACGAGGCGGTTGCCATCGTTGCCCGGCTCGATGCCGTAGATCGAGGAGTTCAGCTGCGACGCAAAGTGCTCGATGTCGGCAAAGCTCTTCAGGCCCGACTCGTAGGTGTAGGCGGGGACGGCGAGGGTGTACTTGGCACCGGTGAGGTTGGCGCGCCCGACCTCTACGGACCCTTCCTGCACGTAGGCCCTGCGGTCCGCCTCCTGCGCGGGCATCCAGTTGCCGAGGAAGACGTCGATGTCCTTGTTCTTGAGCGAGGCGTAGGTGACCGGCACGGACAGCACGGTAATGGTCGGTTGGTAGCCGATGCGCCGCAGAAGACTGCTGAACACGGCGGTCGTCGCGGTCACATCCGTCCAACCGATGTCCGAGAGCCGCACCGTCTGACAGGCGGGCGGGTCGCTCGCTGCGGGGGCGGCCGCGACCGCGAGGCCCCAAGCGGTGCACAGCAGCAGCGCTAAGCGGGCGAAGACGCCCGCGCCGGGGCGGCGGGCCGCGGGGGCCGCCGAGGCTTCCGGGGTTGACTCAAAGGACACCATAGCCGCTCCCGCAGGCTGGAAACGGCGCACGCGGACTTGACCGGTGAGGCCTGCGACCTTCATCATTCTCATTACGGCTTGAATAGCCGTTTAACGGCCGCAGTGTCAAGTTTATGAAACCCCGGCAAGTTACTGATATATCACTGAGTATCGGCGTCCGCCGCGCAGGATTTCTGGGCGCTGAATCTCTCTTCCTGCGAGTCTGCGGAGCACTGCGTTGAACAGGCAATCAACGACATCTAAGGACACCGCCGTCCCCGGCCGCGCGCCTCTCAGGGACGAAGGCGAAGAGGCGCGTCGGATCCAGCTGGTTGGCGTCACCCTGGACAGTCTGGCTGAAGTCGGCTACGTCGGTACGACTCTTGCGGAGATTGCGCGCCGCGCCGGGGTATCGCCCGGGCTGGTGGCGCATTACTTCGGGGATAAGGACGGGTTGCTCGAGGCGGCCTTTCGTACGCTGGCCCGTTCGCTCGCTGTGCGCTCGCGCGCGCGTCTGGCGCTCGCCCACACGCCCCGCGGTCGTGTGCAGGCGGTCATCGACATCAATCTGGCGCCGGAGGAATTCGACAAGCGCGCGGGCACGGCGTGGCTCGCGTTCTGGGGTCAGGTGCTGCATGTGCGCGGCCTCAAGCGCGTCCAGACTGCGTACCAGCGGCGCATGTTGTCGAACCTACGCGCCGATTTGCGCTACCTGATACCGGGCGAGGAGGCCCGCAGCCTCGCGGCGATGATCGCTGCGATGATCGACGGGGTGTGGTTGCGGGCGGCGCTCTCGGAATGGCAGGAGGCCGACAGCGAGAGCGCACGGGCGCTGCTCACCGCCTTCGTCGACGGCCGCTTGAAGGAACTCACCGCTGCCGCGGCATCCGGCGCCGCCCCCGTGAGCCGCACACGCCCGAGCGCCGCGGCGACTTTCCGCGTGATCAATCCGGCCACGGGCGCGCGGCTTGCGGAAATTCCCGTCGACGGTGCGGCGCAGGTGGACGCGGCGGTGGCGCGCGCCCAGGCCGCCCAGAAGCAGTGGGCGGCGCTCACCGGTGCGCAGCGCGGGCGCATCCTTGGGCGCGCAGCCGCGCTGCTGCGCGAGCGCAACGACGAACTAGCGCATCTTGAGACGCTCAACACCGGCAAGCCGATCCAGGAGACGCGCGCGGTGGATGTGCTCTCGGGCGCGGAGTGTCTCGAGTACTACGCCGGGGTGGCCGCGGGGATTGCCGGGGAGCACCTGAACTTAGGTCCCCAGGCGTTCGGCTACACGCGGCGCGAGCCCCTCGGAGTGGTCGCCGGCATCGGTGCCTGGAATTACCCGCTGCAGATCGCCTGCTGGAAGTCCGCCCCCGCGCTCGCCTGCGGCAATGCCATGATCTTCAAGCCCGCGGAGCTCACGCCGCTCACGGCGATGAAGCTGGAGGAAATCTACACCGCGGCGGGCGTGCCGCCAGGCGTATTTCGCGTGGTACAGGGGCTCGCCGACACCGGACGGCTCCTGACCC
Source organism: uncultured Pseudomonadota bacterium (assembly GCA_963850955.1). Taxonomy (GTDB): domain Bacteria; phylum Pseudomonadota; class Gammaproteobacteria; order Steroidobacterales; family Steroidobacteraceae; genus 13-2-20CM-66-19. The sequence continues at coordinate 112,898 of CAWKMW010000002.1, read as the reverse complement.
GCCACCCGCTGATCCGCAAGATCTCCCTCACCGGGGAGGTCGGCACGGGCAAGGCGGTGATGGCCGATGCGGCGGGCTCGCTCAAGCAGGTGACGCTCGAGCTCGGGGGCAAGTCGCCGCTCATTATCTTCGGGGATGCCAAGCTTGAGAACGCCGTCGCCGGAGCGCTGCTGGGCAACTTCTACTCTGCCGGCGAAGTGTGCTCGAACGGCACGCGGGTTTTCGTGCACAAGAGTCTGCGCGCGGCGTTCATCGAGCGGCTGCGGGCCCGCACGGCGGCCATGAAGGTCGGCGATCCGCTTGACCCGGCCACCCAGGTCGGCGCGCTCATCTCCCAGGAACACATGGAGAAGGTGCTCGGCTTCATCGCCCGCGGCCGCGCGCAAGGGGCGCACCTCGTCACCGGCGGCGCGCGCCTGACGAGCGGCGATCTCGCGAAGGGCTTTTTTCTGGCGCCGACGGTGTTCGATGGCTGTCAGGATGATATGGACATTGTGCGCCAGGAGATCTTCGGGCCCGTCATGTCGGTGCTGGAGTTCGAGGATGAGGACGAGGTGGTGGCGCGCGCCAACGCGACCGAGTTCGGTCTTTCGGCTGCCGTGTTCACCAACGACCTGAGCCGTGCCCACCGGGTGATCGCGCAGCTTGAGGCCGGCACCTGCTGGATCAACCACTACAACGTGACCCCGGTGGAACTCCCCTTCGGCGGGGTGAAGATGTCCGGTCTCGGGCGTGAAAACGGTCGCGCGGCGATCGAGCATTACACGCAGTTGAAGAGCGTGTACGTGGCGCTGGGCGACATCGAGGCGCCGTACTAGGGCCTGTTAACACTAAGTGATATGCTGTGGGTATGGAAATCACACCCGAACAGTACGCACGGATCGAGCCGCACTTGCCGATTCATCGTGGCAACGTCTCGCATGAGAACCTCAACGTGATTAACGCGATCCTGTTTGTCGCGGAGAACGGCTGCAAGTGGCGCGCGCTGCCGAAGCGCTTCGGTAACTGGCATACGATCTACACGCGCATGAATCGCTGGGCAAAAGCGGGGGTTCTGGATCGGCTTTTTGCCGAGCTGCAGCGCGAACAGCTCATCCGCATCAAGATCGAAGCGGTGAGTCTGGACAGTACGATCGTGAAGGTTCATCCGGATGGTACCGGTGCTCTAAAAAAAACGGCCCTCAAGCGATCGGCAAATCCCGTGGCGGCTGGAGCACAAAAGTTCATATGGTTGCCGCGAGTGCTCGATGCGCCATAGGGTTTTCACTCTCCCCAGGACAAGCCGGAGATGCTCCCGAGGGGCGCGCGTTACTGCGCTCCATTCCCGAACTGCCCATGGCCTGCCACCTGCTGATGGACTGCGCGTATGAAGGCGATGAAACCCGACAACTTGCTTTCGACCTGGGCTTCATTCCCGTCGTGCCACCGCATCCGAACCGGGTCGAGCCCTGGAGGCTCAAGAAAGCTCTATATAAACGTCGCAACGAGATCGAGCGCTTATTCCGACGGCTCAAAGGCTTTCGCCGCATCTTCAGTCGCTTCGACAAACTCGACCTGGTGTTCATCGCCTTCATTTATTTTGCGCTCATCGTGGAAGCACTACGTCAGTAGTGTTAACAGGCCCTAGCGCGCCGCCCCTGTGAAAGTCGCCCAGTGAGCGAACAATCGTTCGACTATGTGATCGTCGGAGCCGGCTCGGCGGGCTGCGTGCTCGCCGACCGCTTGACCGAGGACGGTAAGAGCAGCGTGCTGCTGCTTGAGTACGGCGGCTCGGATCGATCGCTGTGGATCCAGATGCCCACGGCGCTCTCGATTCCGATGAACATGGCCCGCTACGACTGGCGCTACTACACCGAGCCGGAGCCGCACCTGAACAATCGCCGCCTGCACACGCCGCGCGGCAAAGTGCTCGGCGGCTCCTCCTCGATCAACGGACTCGTGTACGTGCGCGGCAACGCGCTCGACTTTGAAGGCTGGGAGGCGCGCGGCGCCTCAGGCTGGGGCTATGCGGACGTACTGCCGTATTTCAAACGCGCGGAAAGACGGGCCGAGGGCGCGGATGACTATCGCGGCGCTGAGGGGAAGCTGGCCACGCGGCGCGGTCGGCTAACCAATCCGCTGCATGCCGCGTGGCTGGAGGCCGGCCGTGAGGCCGGCTACGCGCAGACCGAGGATATGAACGGCTTTCAGCAGGAAGGATTCGGGCGGATGGACATGACGGTGGGCGCCGGACGGCGCTGCAGCACCGCTAACGCGTATCTGCGCCCGGCGCTGCGCCGCGCCAACCTGCACCTGCGCACACACGCGCTCGCGACCCGCATACTGTTTGACGGGCGCCGCGCGATCGGGGTGCGCTACCGGCACGGGGAAGTGCGTTATCAGGTGCGCGCGCGGCGCGAGGTGATCCTGTGCGCCGGTTCTATTAATTCGCCGCAGCTGCTGAAGGTCTCGGGCGTGGGAGCTTACGAGGAGCTCAGCGACTTCGGCATCCAGATCGTGCACGAACTGCCCGGCGTCGGGGAGAATCTGCAGGATCACCTGGAGTTTTATTTCCAGCTCGCCTCGCGCGAGCCGATCACGCTTTATTCGCACACGTCGCTCATGCGGCGCGCCCTGATCGGCGCGCGCTGGCTGCTCACGCGCGGGGGACTCGGAGCCAGCAATCACTTCGAGACCGGCGGTTTCATCAGAAGTCGCGTCGGCGTGCCGTACCCGGACATCCAGTTCCATTTTCTGCCGCTCGCGGTGAGCTACGACGGCTCAGCGCTCGCGCGCGAGCACGGCTTTCAGGCCCACGTGGGTCCCATGCGCTCGCGCAGCAGCGGCAGCGTGCGCCTGCGCTCCGCCGAGCCACTCGATAAGCCGCGGATCTCGTTCAACTACATGTCGTGCGAGCAAGACTGGGTGGAAATGCGCGCCTGCGTACGTCTGGCGCGCGAGATTTTTGCGCAACCGGCCTTCGAGCGTTACCGCGGACGGGAGATCCAGCCCGGCGCAGGCGTCACGACAGACGCGCAGATCGACGACTTCATCCGTGCCAAAGCCGAGAGCGCCTACCACCCCTCGTGCACCTGCAAAATGGGCAGCCCGACGGATCCTTTGGCGGTGGTGGATCCGCAGGCGCGCGTCCTCGGAGTTGAGGGTCTGCGCGTGGTGGATTCCTCCATCATGCCAGCGATCACGACCGGTAACCTCAATGCACCGACCATCATGCTGGCGGAAAAGGCCGCCGATCACATCCGCGGCGTGGCCCCGTTGCCGCGCGCGAACGTGCGGTTCTACACGGCGAGTGCCTGGCAAACGAGCCAGCGCTGAAGCATGAGTCTCGGCGCGCTGTCGGGGGCGCGGAGCGCACCGCTCAGGCCCGCACGCGGCGCAGTGGACTTTGCGACCCTCAGCGGCGGCCGTTTCTCGCAAAGTGAGCGTGCAGGGCTTACCGCGAGTGAGATTCAGCCCTCAGAAATTGTATCCGAACGAACCGCCGATCACCCGCGGCCGCAGCGGCGTCTGCGCGACGATGAACTGATCGGTGCTGATGAAAGTACTCGCGTTGGAGTTGCTGCAGTTCTCGCAGTACAGACTCACCCACCAGGCATCCTTCGAGATGCCCATCGACCCGGTGTAGGTCGAGTAGGCGGGATTCTCAAACCGCAAGCGTCCCGTACTGATGGCGCCGGGGCCAAGGGTCGGGTTGGCGCCCGCCTGTGTAAACGAATGACCCTGATGCGTGGCGCCGACCTGCAAGAAGGGCCGGTACCCGGCAACGCTCCACTCGTAGCGGGCGCGCAGGCTGAACTGCAGTGGCGGCGAGTTGGCGCTCGGGGAGTCAATCGGCCCGAACGGGTTGACGACCGCAACGCAATTGCCGCCGAAGGAGTTGCAGGCCTGGGTGATGGGCTTGCCATAGCCTGGGCTCGCCGGATTGTTGTTGAGCAGGATCGGCGAGTTGGTCTGCTGACTGTTGTTCCAGGCGCCTGCGGCCTGCACGGTCAGCCCGTTCGTGACGCGGGCGACCAGCGAGGACTCGAGACCCTTGACGAGAAAGTCCTGCCCGTTGGTATTGAAGAAGATGTTGCCGACCACACCCGGATCGAAGAAAGCGACCTGCACATCGTTCCAGTTCTCCCGGTAGATGGCGCCGTTCCACTGCAGGCGATGGTCGAAGAATTCCGTCTTCCAGCCGATCTCGTTGTTCTGTAACTTGTCGGATGAGTAGGAGGCGGGGATGAAGTACTGGGGCACCAGCGTGCCCGGGGTGAAGGCATGCGCCGAGCCGCCGTTCTGGTTGAAGCCGCCCGGCCGGAATCCCTGCGAGAACGTGTAATACACCATGGTGTCCGGGGTGATGTGCCAGGTGAGGTTGCCGCGGCTCTTGAAACCGGACTCGGTGTCGTTCCATTCGGTGCCGTTCTGCGCGGTGTTGAGGTTGTAGGAATACAGCGGATTGTGGCACCCGGTGGGCAGCACGCCGGCTTCGAAGCAGCCGAAACTGGAAAGCACGCTGCCGGCTGAGTAGTTGTTGAAACGGAAATAGCGCGTGCCGGCCGTGAGCGTTAACACCTTGGGGATCAGGTCGAAGTCAGCGGACGCGAAGAACGCCAGCTGCTTCGTCTCGCGCACGGTGTCCTGGTAGAAGGAGGTATCGTCGCTTTGAATACCGGGGTTCTGCACCGATGAGCCGGGGAAGGTGCCGACGTTCGTGAAGCAGGCCGTCGTGAGCTCTGCGGTACACGAAGGCACGGTCTTGTAGTGCCAGCCGGTCTGATCGTACAGCACGTTCTTTTCCCAGAATGTGCCGACGATCCCGCGCAGACGCCACTCGTCCGGAGTGCTCAGGCGGATCTCGTGCTGCTGGTGCGCGTTGCGCTCGTCGGAGCGCCAGTACGCACTCGGCGAGAAGCACTTGGACGGCAGGTTGGGCGTGTACGAACTCGGACCGTAGCACTGGTAGTAATCCGCGTAGACACCGCGCGAATAGTTGGTGTAGTCCCCGACCTGCTCGACGTTGCGCACCAGGTAGCCGCCGGTATAGACGGCCTTCAAATCGCCGAACTTGCCGTTCAGCGTCCAGGCGGTGCTCTCGAACTGGTCCTTGTCGTAGGAGGGGTTGAACAGCGTGACTTCAAGCGGCTGCAGGGGCGCGCCATCGGAGGCGTTGGGCTGCTGATAGAACACGCCCTGCGAGTTCATGTCCTGGTACGACTGCGTGATGAGCGCGTTCCAGTCATCGTTGAACTTGTACAGTGCCTCGACGCGTATCCCCTGGTAGGTCACCGGATTGATATTGCTGGCCGCCAAGCTGGCATTGTTGATCGACGGGCTGCCAGGCGGCACGCAGGAGCCATTGTTCGGCAGGCCATCGGGGCATTGGCCGCCGACCGCCGGAGAGTACGCATAGCCGATACCGATGTCGGTGTTCTTGCGCGTGAAGGTCGCGGGCACGTTGTCGATGTAACCCCCGCGGCTGTCGTTGTAGATCACGGCGCGTACCGCCATGGTGTCGGCGATCAGCGGCACGTTCAGCACCGCGGTCAGATCGGAGTTCGGATCCCCGTGCGCGGTTGTGCCGTAGCCGGCCTTGACGTTGGCCTCGGTCACATCGAGCTTCGGCTCGTTGGTGATGTAGCGGATAACGCCCGCCTCGGCGCCGGCACCGAACAGCGTGCCCTGCGGGCCCTCGAGAACCTCGATGCGATTTAAGTCGGCGGCATAGATGTCGAGGTTGCGATTCGGGAGCTGCCCGGACTGGTTGTCCAGATAGATGGCGACGTTCGGCCACAAGCCCGTCGAGGCGCTGCCCTGGCTCGGCTGCGAGCCGGCGCTCAGGCCGCGCATGAAAATCTCGTTCTGACCAGGTCCGTTATTCGCGGTCGTGACGTTGGGCAGATACTTGATGTAGTCGTCGAACGTTGAGATGTTCAGCTGCTGCAGCGCCTGCCCGGTGAAGGCCTGCATTGCGATCGGCACGTCCTGCATGTTTTCCGTGCGGCGCGTGGCCGTGACGGTGATCTCGGCGAGCGCATCGCTGCTGGCACCGGCAGAGGCGTCGCTACTGTCGCTCGGCGGCGCCGCAGCGGAGGCTGCGTAGGACGCACTGGCCATAATGGCGGCTACCGCATAGGAGATCTTCGAGTTCATTGCTGGATCCCTTTATGACTTGTTGTGCACCCAGACTGCGCCGGCGTCACCGGGAGAGATTGCCGCGCGCCATCACCCCGTGCCCCCATGAACGAACCGCGCTTTGCGCATTGCGGACTCCCTGCTCGATCTGGCCGACGAAACGATTAAATCCGACAACCTCGGGTGTGCGATTGAATGGACACGTCAGCCGATTGTTACGTACGCGCCTCGGCGGCGGCTAGCACTTTTACCGGCATGAAGCGAAAAACGTGGCGGCGAAACAACGATGCAGAGGTCACTCGAAAACCCGAGCCCGGGCGGCATCGCCGTTGGCAACGCGCTGCGGCTGCAGACGCCGCGTCGAGGGGGACAGTCCGTAGGCGTCCTTGAACTGGCGCGAGAAGTGCGCGCAGTCGGCAAAGCCGGCTTCGTTGGCGATATCGGTGACCGAGCGGTCGGTGTTCTCGATCAGCCAGTTGGCGTAACGCATGCGCAGCTGCCGATAGAGCGAGGCGGGTCCCATGCCGACATGCTGGCGGCACAGTCGCTCAAGCTGGCGCGCCGACAGGCCCAGTTCCGCCGCGACCGCCGCTACCGCGATGGGGCGGGCGAGATTCTGCTCCATGAGCAGCAGGGCGCGGCGCACGCGCGGCTCGGCCACCGTCTCGGACAGTGGCGGGTGCGGCTGCGCGTCGCTGCCCGAGCGTGGCCGGTCGAAGAGCAGCACCTGGCTCGCCTTCTGCGCCACCGCGCGACCCAGATGCTGTTCGATGAGATACGTGGCCAGTGCCGCCGCACCCGCACCGCCCGCGCAGGTAATGCGCGGACCGTCGGCGAGAAAGAGCCGATCGGCGATCACTTCCTGATTGGGGAACGCCTCGAGGAAGTCCTGGTAGTGGTACCAGCTCACGCACGAGCGCCGCCCCTTCATGAGTCCGCTGCGGCACAGAATGAAGCTGCCCGTGCAGATGCCGATCAGGGGCATCTGCGTGGCGCCCACCTCGCGCAGGTAGCGCGTGGTGCCCTCATCGATCTGGGGACCGGCGTGCAGGAGGCCGCCGATGACCACGACGTAGTCAAGCAGTTCGGGCGCGAGCAGCGCACTCGTCGGCTGGATCAGGACCCCGCAGCTGGCCGCGACGGGCTCCGGACGGCCTGACATGATTGACCACTGCACGTGCAGCGGCCGACTGCGGTCACCTTCGTCGGCGGCGAGCCGCAGGTGATCGATGAAGACGGCAAACGCCGAAAGGGTGAAGTGGTGAGCGAGGATCACCCCGACGCGCAGCGGCGGTCGCACACCGCGTTTCGCTGCAGCCATTCGCGCCGTCATTGCTGAGTGTGGCATTGAACGCGCACTCAATTCTTGTCCTCACCCCTGTGTCCCTATATTCCATTAACACTTCTAAGGACGCAAGAAGGAATTAAATGGATGTATAAATCGAGTAATAACAAGGGAATGGGAAGGAACTAAGCGCCATACGCCCGGGAACGCAGGTTGAACGCGCATTCAGAACGAGAGGGCTGCCAGCATGAGGGCACGCCGCATGGCCGGGCGCAAGGCGCCCGGCGCTTCCAACTGAAAAAAGAACGGTTAGCGCAGGACGGCCAGACGTGCAAGGTTGGTCTGCACGGTCGGATCGTGGCAGCCGCTGCGCGCGTACCAGCGCCGCGCTGCGCCCACGAGCGCGCGCCCGGTCTCGATCGACTCAGCCTCGTGCGGATCGAGGTTTTCTTCGGACGCCGGTGGATAGCCGCGCGGCGGGGTGCGCACGTGGCGCCGCAACTGCAGCCGGCGCAGCGCCCGTGTCGGCACAAACTCCGGGCCGGACGCCCCGGAGGCGCGTTCAGGGATGCGCAAGCCGGCGCGTTCGGCTTGCGCCTGCGGGTCGTCGGCTTGATCAGCTCGCGGTCGGATCCACTGCTCGCACCACTGACCGACTTCCTCCCCCGAGCAGCGCAGCTGCGGGTCACTCAGCGCGACCGCGATGCGGGGCAAATCGCACGCTTCGTTCAGCGCCGCGTCCCAGCGTTGCTCATCGAGCAACTGCTCGATATCGGTGAGGTAACTGGCGAGCATCCGGGAACTGGAGGGCACACCGGCGCCCGCGGCGCCGTGCGGTGGCTGGGACTGTGGCATCGCTGCGGGCCTTCTTTAAAACTGCAGTGAACTTCAGGCGGCCTGTTCAGTGGGCGGCGGAGGCGTGCCGTTCGCGGGTGCCGCATCCGGCGGCGCCGGCGATGTCGAGGCCGCGGGCACGCTTCGGGCGGCAGGCGCCTGCCGACGCAGGGGGCGTCGAACGCGGCGCGCGGGCGCTGCGGGGGCCGCAGCTGCGGCCGGTGCTGCCGGGGTGCGTGCGCGTCGGGCCGTCGGCTTGGGTCTTACACGGCGAACGCGGCGCTTGAGGCGGGCTCTTGCCGGAGCGCTTGCGGCGCGTGGCGGCGGCGTGCGACGCGCGCGCGGTGCTTTGGCTGCCGCGCGCTTTGCCGTCTTGCGGGCCGACTTTTTCTTGCGCCGCTGCCTGGTGGCGCGCGTGGCGGCCTTTTCCTGCGCCCGTGTGGCAGCTCCCTTGCGGTTGCGACGCGCGCGCTTAAATGCCTTGCGGGCCGCCGCGGCCTGCTTGCGCGCACGCTTGGACTCGCGCTTAGCCTCTTTCAGGCGCTTGCGTGCACGCTTCAGTTCCTCTTTCGCGATGCGCACCCGCTGCTTGCCGACATCAGCCTGCAGCCGCGCGCGCTCGATGGGCTCCGCGGGAGTGGCCTGTTCGCTGCCTGTCTTTTTCATCTGCGGCTCTGCGAAGCGAATGGACACGCAGTTTCACACAAGCCTCAGCGCCTTACCACCGCGGTGAGTTATCCACAGAATTTGTGCATAACTATGTGGACAGAGCGGCCGCGGAGAGGCAAAGCCTGAGCCCCAGCAAGAACTTGCGTCACGGTGCGCGTGTTTTCGCCAGGCGCGAGGGCGGCGAGGGCCGTCTAGGGCGCGCCGCCGCCGAACATGCTCGCCGTCACGCGGTTTCTTCCGCCATGCTTACTGCGGTACAGGGCGACATCCGCGATCTTCAGTACACGCTGCGCGAGCTGCCGCTCGCCGGCGGGCACGCGATCAAGTCCGCACAGCCCAAAGCTTGCCGTCACCTCGACGTTCTTGCGGTCGTACGTGAAGGGGGTCTTGGAGATCGCCTGGCGCAGCTTGCGCGCCACGCCCAGTGCGTCCTGGTAGGAGGTCTCCGGCAGTACGATCGCAAACTCCTCACCCCCGATGCGTGCCACCCAGTCGATCCCGCGCCTGAGGTTCTGCTGCAGCCGCGCGCCGAACTGACGCAGCACCTGGTCCCCGCCCGCGTGCCCGAGCGTGTCATTGAGCTTCTTGAAGAAGTCGATGTCGCACAGCACCAGCGACAAGCCGCGCCCGTAGCGGGCGGCGCGCTCCATCTCGCGCGGAAAATGCTTGCTGAAGAAGCGTCGGCTGGCCACGCGCGTCAGATCGTCGGTGGCCGAGAGCTTGCGGTTCTCGGTGAGCGTGATGCGCAACACCGTCTCAAGTTCGGCGATACGTCGTGCCGTCGCGAGGCGTGCATCGAGCTCGCGCAGGGTGGCCCGTCGGCCGACACACTCGTCGGCACCGGCCACGAGTCCTGCCTCGCGCTCGCCGCTCTCATCAAGCTCCGAAATGTAAAGAATGAACGGCGTGCGCTCGAGACTGCGCGCGCGCAGCCGCCGCACCATGTCGAGCGAGTCGGTCACGACCACGGGGCGAAACTCGGCGATGAAAATCTGCAGTGCCGCGCTTTCCTCGGCAATCGCCTGGAAGTCCAGAACGTCCGCGGTGATGTGCCGCTCGAGCTCCTGGCGCAGCACCGGCTCGATGATGACGAGCAACGCTTTCGGCGGCGGCACCACGCGCAGCATGACCGCGATGCTCGCGGTCGTCTCTTCGGTATTGGAGGGCGGTCGCTCGGCGCGGCGCTCGAGGATGCGCTGAATGACCGTGGTTTGCCCGCCCGTTGGCACCGACCCCTCCCGATATCCGCCGCTGGAGACGCAGATTACCTAGGCCGGGCGCAAATTGCGCGCGCCGCAGACGGCGACAGGATCGAGGGTAGACCCTGTAACGGAGCGTGCTGCCGCCCCCGTGCCGCCTGGCTAGTATCATGGCCCTCCTATGGAAGCGCCTGCCATCACGCGCCACCGGCGGCCGTTTCTGGCGCCCTTGTGGCTCACCCTGCTCGCGGCCCTCGTGATCGCGGCGTTGGGTTTGAGCTTCTACCGCGACGCTGGCACGACCGTGGTGCTGCTGGTACGGCCGGCCGAGAAGGAGCCCGGCACCATCGCTGACCCGCCGATATCGGCAGAAGGGGAGGAGCGTGCCCAGCATCTGGCGCGCATGTTCGGGGACGCCGGTGATGGGGTGGGACTGGATGCCATCTACGTCAGCGAGGATCGTCGGGCGCAGCAGATGGCGGCGCCATTGGCCGAGCGGCTACACCTTACGCCGGTGATCTTTAGCGGCGCGGCAGCACCGGCGGTGGCCGCACGGCTGCTGCACGAGCACGCCGGAGGCAGCATCCTCGCGATCGCCAGCGGTGCGGCTTTTTCGCAGATGCTGCGCGCACTGAGCGGCGCGGAATTGCCGTCGCGGGGCGCCGACGAAGCAGACGCCCTGTATATCGTGAGTGTTCCGAGTGTCGGGCGCACGCGCGTGGTGCGGGCGCGGTTTTAGTGATCAGAGCTTCAGCCGGTACCTTCGCGACGCGAGCCGCCAGCGCTCAAGACGGTTGCCCGGCGAATGAATTCGCTGTGCTGCCCGATGCGGAAGTCGGCGAGCACTGCGGCGCGGATGTAACGCGCCTGATCGATCAGGTAGGTTGCGCGCCGCACGCCGAAGCCGAGCGGTCCGAGCACGTCGTACATGCGCACCACGAACTTATCCACATCCGCAAGCAGCCTGAAGGGCAAGTGGTATTTCTCGCGGAAGCGACGGTGACTTTCGGGCGTCTGCGGACTGACACCGGCCACATCAAGACCCACCTGCAGCAGCTCCGCGTGCAGGTCGCGGATCGAGCAGGCCTCACGCGTGCACCCGGGGGTGAAATCCGCAGGGTAGAAATAAAGGATCAAGGGTCCATGACGCAGCAGCGTGCTGAGCGACACGCTCTGGTCGTCCTGATCGGGCAGCGTAAATTCCGGCGCACGGCCCCCGATGGGCAGCATGAAGTGGTCTCCGATCGTTCTCGACGCTGGGTGGTCCCCTCATCCGGATGATAGCCGCATCCGTTGGGGGCGGCTAAAACTTCATTGGACCGCCCGGAGCGCGATGCTAGAATCGCGCGCCTTGCAATGGGGCGGTAGCTCAGCTGGGAGAGCGTCGCGTTCGCAATGCGAAGGTCGAGGGTTCGATCCCCTTCCGCTCCACATTTAAATCAAGGGCTTAGGGCAGTTTGGCTCTCAGCTCGCACCACGCTCCAAGAGCCCCGCTCCGAGTCACGCCGTGCGCTCCAACTGCAGAGCGCGCGGCCAGCCCTGATGCGCTGAGAGCCGCTCATGTCGCGAGCAAAACCAACACGCGCTGTGTCGGGCGCTATCTTCGCCCAAAGGCTTCACCGCTTGACGGGACCGCGACAGCCACCCCAACCCGTGGGCACCGGCGCGGCTAGCTCTTCTTGCCGCCGAGGAGCAGGAGCGCACTCCCCAGTACGATCGCCCCTACCCCAGCCCAGACGGGAATGTTAATCGTCCGCTTGTCCTTTACCGACAGTTCAATCGGCCCTAATTTGGCTTCATGGGTCTCCTTGGTATAACTAAAACCGCCGTACACCAGGCCCAGAACACCACCCGCGATCAGCAAAATCGCCACCATCTTGACTGCGTTCATTTTACGTCCCCACTAGAGGCTACGGCGTTGGATGACACGAACCACGATGACCACGATCGCGATGATCAGAAGGATATTAATCAGACCACCCATGGTATACGAGGTGAGCAGCCCTAGGAGCCACAGGACGATCAGGTGTCGCGACGGCCGTTACACCGGGGCCGAAGTAAGGAACGATGTGCAACAGTCCTGCGGCCGCGGCCCAAGCGCCCGCATTCTCCAGGCCGATCCAGCGAGATGCGATCCAGGTTAGCAATGCCACCAGCAGGTTTGTCGTCAGCAGCATGAGCATGTATCTCTGGATGGACGCGTTGATATCGTCGAGGATTCGTACGGCAATCCTTCGCTTCGACAGCGCGGGACCACTCCGGCGCACAACTTTGCGTTTGAACGTATCTCCGCCGAACAACGGGATCAGGAAGCTCTGCGCCCACGACAGGGAAAAAACCGTCGCAAGCGCCGAGCGCCGAGCCTTGTGCGTTAACCTGAACCCGTACCGGCGACAGCGTAACCTGCGACGCGTCGACGGTGGAGTCGACCTGGTCCATGGCTTCTGCCGAGTCAGTCATGACGGTGGAGGCTGGGCGCGGAGCCACCGCCGTTTCAGCGGATCGCAATTCCGTCGGCTCGTAGCGCAGCCTCACGCCTTCGGCGTGTGAGTCGTTGTCGCTTGACGTCGCAACTCTCACACTCGCGGAGCAGCCAAACAATGAGAACAACGAGCAGAATTATCCCTAAGAGTCCGCCGCCGAAATACAGGAGATTCTCCGTCAATCTATGGGCTCCATTGAGTACCCATAGGTCGGCGCCGTCGGGGCGCTGCGGCACCGCACCTATTGGCGGTGCGAAGCGCATTGCGGGCGCCATCGATGAGGGACGGCAGCCACCCCCGATGCTCTCCCGCCAAAGTCGTGATCGACGTGACCCTTACTGGGGCGCGTCAAACTGGAAGTCGGTTTGCCCGTGCGGCATGAAGGGCTTTTCGCAACGATACGGCCCGTAGGCCCGTGAGCGGCATTTTGGGTGCTGTCACACTTTTCCTCGCGCGGCATCTGCCGTGCATCGGTTTCGTTCCCACGCGACAACCGGCTTGAGGGAGCCGAACCACTAGCGAATTTTCTGCGCCGTGCCGAGCAGATTCACGGCCGATGCGCTTCAGGGCGTCGGCAGCGCAGCCGGTACATTCGAGGCCGCGGCGTGGACGAACCGCAGACTCGACTCCGGGGCTGGTGTGCCACGGCACAGACAACGACCCCTCAGATACTGTGCAAGGTCGTCGGCTCGTGGCGCGCCGATTACGCCGACGTCTTGCGCGGAATTTTGAGTCTTGCGTAATCGCCTCGAGTGCTTCATACCCGGCTTCTGGACTTCAGCTCGAGCTGGAGGCCTGTCGAGGCGCGCGCGCGGGCTGCAGTACCCGGATCTGGTTGCCGAACGGGTCGCGCACGCCGCAGTCGATGCCGTAGAAGTGTTCCACCGGCTCCTGGGTGAACTCGACTCCTCGGGCTTTCCATGCCTCATACAGCTTGCGGCAGTCGTCGGTCTGCAGAGCGACGAAGCCGAGCGCCCCCTTGGTGAGCAGGTCGCGCACCTGCTCGGCGGTGGCCTCGCTCATGGCTGGCGCAGTCGGCTTCTCCAGGTAGATCTGGTGCCCGGGCTGGCCGGGGGCGCTGACCGTGAGCCAGCGGACGGGACCCTGCTTTATGTCGGCTGCGACCTCGAAGCCGAGCTTGCCGACATAGAAGTCGAGAGCTTCGTCTTGGTCGAGCACGAAGAGCTTGCAGTGTGTGATGGCGTTGAACATGGCAGCTACTCTAGTCGCCAGGCGAGGGGGCGGCCACTCCAAAACCGCTCGGTCGCGTCCACGTCATGGTGAAGCAGGTGGGCACGGCCCGAACGCCGTTATCGCGACGGTAGGCGGTCGCGGGCTGCCCCACGATCTCATGGAACGTGCGGGTGAACGTGCCCAGGCTCAGGAACCCCACGTCGAGGCAGATGTCGGTGACGGTGCGGTCGGTCTCGCGCAGGAGGAACATGGCCCGCTCGACCCGGCGCCGCTGCAGGTAGCGGTGGGGCGTCTCGCCGAACGTTGCCCGGAACGTGCGGTTGAAGTGGGCCTCAAACACGTGCGCGATCCGGGCCAGGGCGGGGATGTCGAGTGCTTTGGCGTAGGCCCGGTCCATGGCATCCCGGGCCCGCAGCATTCGCCGGTTGCACTGCTCGACTGCGCGACTCATGGCGCGATATCACCACAAGTGGGGTACGGCGTCGAGCCGGCGCCATTCATCACGGCCATCCCTCATGCCCGGACTTTACAAACGCCTGCAATGCGTGAACGGCGAACGCATTGTCGCAAACCTATCGATAGGTGCGCAGCTCGCCGTACATGCCAGAGGCTTCACCGGCGGCCAGAAAGGAGCTGTCGTTAAACGAGACGAGAGAGATGCGATGCCGATCGTGCATGAGGTGGGTGACGGAACAATTCATCATCACTTCGAACAGCGGATAGGCGCCGGCATCTGGCAGGGCCAGTAATTGCTGAACCACGGTAGCAACGATCGCACCGGAGGTCACCACGATGGTGGGTTCTCCCGGTCTAGAACGATTTTTGATCTCTTCGACTATCGATCGAACCCGGTTGGAAAACTGCCGCCAGGTTTCGAGTGGGGCCGGTAGATCCGACAGTGTCTGCCAATGTAAAAAAGTGCGTCTGAGTAGTTTTTGATACGCGCGGGAACTGCGATGTGCCTCATCCAGCAACTGCGAGAGGTTCTCTGCAGGATCCTTTATGGCCGGCAGAATGTGAGCCATCTGTGAGTCGAAGCCGACCTCGTTTAGGCGAGTATCGATTTCGATTGTCGGCGCCGTCGCTAAGTCCCTGAAGCTGTCCGCTATTGCCGAGGCGGTTTCCTTTTGGCGGGAAAGTGAACCGGTAATTACGCGCCGCGCGTGCGCAGCAGTTTGAAGGAGGTACCGGCCAGCAAGTGCGGCCTGCCGTTCGCCAATTGCGGACAGGCGGTCGTAGTTATGCGTTCCGAACGACCCTTGTGCATGGCGAAGGAGAAAGATGGCGGACATCGCTTTACTTACCACATAGGCGTCCTTGGGGACGTCTACCCTAAATCGATGGCCCAATTATTGCGTACTTTTCTACGCCAAGAAGTCGGCGCCCGAAAGCGGCAAAGCGGCGAGGATCGGCGATCAAGCGGACGCGCGCTCTTACCAATCGATAAGATAGGGGGGTATACTATTCTGGGTTTGGGTTGAGAGTGTTTACATGAGCCACACGATCCGCGAGAAGACCAAGCTGCTGAATCGAATACGTCGCATTCGAGGGCAAGTCGAAGCCATCGAGCGCGCGCTGGAAGCGGAAGTTGGCTGTGCCGATGTATTGCAGCGGATTACCAGCTGTCGTGGCGCGATAAATGGCCTACTGGGCGAAGTGCTGCAGGACCATGTCAGGAAACATTTCTCCAGCACGGCCGCCAATGTCGAGGCCAGCGAACAGCTCCTGGACGTCGTCCACAGCTATTTCAAATAAGGTGCGCCATGAAGAGCGTTACCGATGCCGCGATTTTCGAGGGGCACAGTCACGTCTTCCTCGGCACCGGCCACGAACAGAACGAGCGCAAGACGTGGGGCGTGATTGCGCTGTGCGGCGTGATGATGGTGGTCGAGATTATTGGCGGCAGCCTCTTCGGCTCGTTGGCGCTGGTAGCCGACGGCCTGCACATGTCGACACACGCCGGGGCCATGCTGATCGCGGCGCTCGCCTACACCTATGCGCGGCGGCACGCGGACGACGCCCGGTTCGTGTTCGGCACCGGCAAGCTCGGCGACTTGGCAGGCTACAGCAGCGCCATCGTGCTGGCGATGATCGCGCTCCTGATCGGCTATGAGGCGGTGTCGCGCTTCTTGTCCCCGGTGCCTATCCACTTCCGCGAGGCCATCCCAATCGCCGTCGTCGGCCTGTTCGTCAACATCCTCAGCGCGTGGCTGCTCAGCGGCGGCGATCATCACGGCCACGGGCATGGCCAGCCGGGGCACGAACATGGGAGCGAGTCTCAGCGGTTGATCACCGCAAGCGGCTCCGCCGACCTGTCCATATTCGAAGACGGCGTACCCCCGCGTTTCCGCTTGAGATTCAGCGAGCCGGAATCAGCGCGTGTGTTGAGCCTCGTAACCCTCCGGCCGGATGGGCAGCGCCAGGTGTTTAGCTTCGAGGATCGTGGTGACTACTGGGAATCCCGGGAGGAAATACCCGAACCCCACGCGTTCAGGGCCCTAGTCCGACTCGCCGACGGTGAGCACGAAGTCGTGTTCGAGGACCACGCTCATGAATCCCACGAAGAGGGTGGGCCCGCCAGTGCCGCGCTGCGGGACAACAGCATCCGCTCCGCCTATATCCACGTCCTCGCCGATGCGGTCGTGTCGATTCTGGCTATTACGGGCCTCGTGCTGGCTCGCACCTTCGGCTGGCTGTGGATGGACCCACTGGCCGGCATCGTCGGCGCAATGGTCATCGCCAATTGGTCCTACGGACTGCTGCGCGACACGGGGGGGATCCTGCTCGATATGAGTCCGGACCCCGCGCTGGCCGAGCGATTGCGCACAACTATCGAAAGCGACGGGGACCGGCTGGTGGATCTGCACCTCTGGCGCCTCGGTCCCGGGCACTTGGGCGCCGTCGTGTCCGTCGTGACGGGCAAGCCTCGGGAGGCGGCCTTCTACCGCGCAAGCCTCAGCCAATTCAAGGTGCTGTCTCATGTCACCATTGAAGTGACCCGAGCGGCGGCCTAAGTCGACTCACTGTCTGGCATCCCCGCAGTTGTCATGGGTTCAAAGCATTCCACGGGATGGGGGCGTCATCCCACATCGTGAAGCGGTCACGGACGGTGTTTATGTGCTCCTGATCCGCGCGCCGACTAACCCTTGCGTCAGCCGCGCAGCACTTATCTCTTTGCAACCGGTCGCATTCTGACCACACCAAAGAGGTGAGAAATCGCCGCTTCCTGAACTTTCAGTCCTAGCGCGCAACGGCGCGAGCGCAGCACTTGCCAACGGAAAGCTCGGCGCAGCCCCGTTCATGGGGCCGAGCTCCCGCATGAGGCGATTCACAATGCCACGGGCCGGGCGGCCGGAGAATAGATTGGTCAGGGCAGTATGTTCGGCAAGCTTACTTTTCAGCGCCGTCCGATGCACCGCCGGGTTGGTGGCCTCGGGGCAGAGCATGTATGCCGTACCCACCTGCACGCCCACAGCGCCCAGCGACATCGCGGATGCAACGCCTCTGGCATCGGCGATGCCGCCGGCCGCTACAACCGGCAGACCAACCGCAGCTACGATCTGCGCCACGAGCGCAAGTGTGCCGACCTGAGTCGTCAGGTCATCGGACAGGAACATGCCGCGGTGGCCGCCGGCTTCCAAGCCTTGAGCGACAATCACGTCGGCACCGTGCTTCGCAAGCCAACGTGCCTCCGCAACGGTAGTTGCCGAAGCGAGCACCTTCGAGCCCCAGCTTTTCACGCGTGCCATCAGGCCGCTCGCTGGCAGACCGAAATGAAAGCTTACGACCGCTGGCTTGAAACGCTCCACTACATTGGCTACCTCCGTACAAAAAGGGACCCGTAATGGGACCGCCGCTGCCGCAGCGGGGTCGATGCCGTACGCTGCGTAATACGGGGCAAGCACACGGCGCCAGTTCGCTTCACGCTCGCGATCGAACGCCGGCGGGGTATGACAGAAGAAGTTGACGTTGAACGGCCGCGCAGTTCCGTCGCGTAGTGCCGCCAGCTCGGCGTCCAGAGCTTCGAGGTCGAGCATCGCGCAAGGCAGTGAGCCAAGACCCCCGGCGTTGGACACCGCTACTGCCAGCGCGCTGTCCTGAACTCCCGCCATCGGTGCCTGAATGATCGGCAACTCTATGCCGAGGAGTTTCGGCAAGCCTGCGGTCTCGATGCTCATTTAACAGTGCGCCCGCGGCACCGGTCATCCGTCTTGTCGGAGGTTGCTAATAGCAGGTGTCTGCGATCCACGCCGCACCCTCTAGCGACGCAGCTAGGCGCCTGGTCGTTCCATGGCTCTAGAAGCTCGCACTCGTGGAAATCATTTCCGTGAGCCTGTACCGGCGTCTCGGCCACCGCGCGGGCGGCGGCACTTAAGCGGTGTAGGCGTCGATGAGGGCGCGAGCGGCGGCGGCGGCATTCTGCGCCGGGCCGTGCTTGCTGTGAAAGGTCAGTTGCGTGAGATAGCTGCCCTCAAACAGCAGTAGCAGCGAGTCCCCGAGTGCCTGGGGCTCACGAGCCCGTAGCTCCTTCGCCAACTGGTAAAAGCGTCGGCGCAATTCGTGCTTGTGCTCCTCGAGCACGCGGCGGGCCGGATGGTCTTCCTCGTCTATTTCGACGGCCGCGTTCGCCAGTGCACAGCCGCGCGAGTCGCTGGTACAGCTGCGTAAGGCGTGTGCGTCAAACAGCGCCTCGACCTGCGCACGCGGATTTCCCGCGTGCGGCGCGAGGATCGAGTCCCACCAGGCCCAGCCCTCGCGCACCTGATCGCGCAGGTACTCCGCCACCAGCTCATCCTTAGAGGGGAAGCTGCGGTAGAAGCTCATCTTATTGGTGCCCGCCTCAGTGGCGATCGTGTCCACACCGACCCCGCGGATACCGTGGCGGTAGAACAGGTCGCAGGCCGTTTTGAAGATGCGATCGCGGACCCGCGGCTTCGGCTCGGCAGGCTCGGCCGGCTTTCGGGCGATGGACTTGACGCTCAAGGGAACCCCCTCTTGACATGTGACTGACCGGTAACTAACATCCTACCACATTAGTTACTGACCGGTAACACCCCTAAGCATCTGTGTGTTACCGGCCGGTGTCAAGGCAGTCCCTCTCGCGAAGGGGCTGGGATACCGGTGACCGAAGGACCACCCAGGGAGACGCCCGTGACTGCGATCAATCTGCGCCCGATTCGTTTTATCAAGGCTGCTCTGTACTTAGCCCCGATTCTAGGCGGTGCGCTCGTGCTCGCCGGCCACCCCCGCTCGCAGGCGAATCTGCCCAAACCCCCGGCGATGCTGCCGGATGTCACCGTCGCCGAGGTCATTCACAAACCCCTGCGCGAGTGGCAGGAGTTCTCCGGACGGCTGCAGCCGGTCGACAGCGTCGAGGTGCGGCCGCGGGTGAGCGGCTTCGTGGACCGTGTGAGCTTTACCGACGGGGCGCGAGTGAAGAAGGGCGATCTGCTATTCCAGATCGACCCACGTCCCTTCCAGGATGAGGTCGACCGACTCACCGCGGAACGCACGCGCGCAGCGGCCGAGTACGAGCTGGCGCGCGCCAACCACGCGCGCGCGCAGGGGCTGATCGCCGCGCACGCGATCTCCCGCGAGGAGTACGAGCGGCTCGCCGCCGCGGAGACATCCGCGAAGGGGGCGCAGGATTCGGTGAGCAGCTCTCTCGCCGCTGCGCGTCTGAACCGTGAGTTCACCGAGGTGCGCGCGCCGATCAACGGCCACGTCTCGCGCGCGCTCATCACCGCTGGCAATCTCGTGACGGGCGCGAGCGTGCTCACGACGGTCGTCTCTGATGACCCGGTGTATGCCTACTTCGACGCCGACGAGGCGACCTATCTGCGCTACCGGCAATTAAACGACACCCACGGCGCGGACGCGGGTCACGCGGTCGCGGCGAGCGTCTTTATGGGCCTGGTGGACGAGGAGGGGTACCCGCATGAAGGCTCGCTGAATTTCATCGACAACCGTGTCGATGCCACCACCGGAACAATTCGTGCGCGCGCGGTGTTCGGGAATCCTGAGGGTCGCTTTACCCCGGGCCTGTTCGCCCGTATCCGCCTGGTGGGCGGCACGGAAGCGGACACCGTGCTCATCGAAGAGCGCGCCATCGGCACGGACCTCGGCCGCAATTTCGTGCTGATGCTCAGCGCCGATAATCGCATCGAGCAGCGCTTCGTCGAGTTGGGTCCCGACGTCGATGGCCTGCGCATCATCCGCCAGGGACTGCGTCCAGGCGACACCGTCGTCGTGAATGGCCTGCAGCGTGTGCGGCCGGGCCAGACGGTCGCCGCCGCGCGCGTGCCCATGGACGCCGACCGGGTCGGTTTGCGTCAGATCGGATCCCCGTCCGCACCGCTTAACGCACCGGCCCCTGTAGCAACCAAGCCAGCAGGCACCGTGGTCGTCGCGCGCGCCGGCGGTTAACGCATCGAGCGAAAGAGTCCTGTATGAACCTCTCCCAGTTCTTCATCTCCCGGCCGATATTCGCCGGCGTGCTCTCGGCGCTGATCTTTCTCGCGGGGCTTCTCGCGCTGCCGACGCTACCGATCACCGAGTATCCGGAGGTGGTCCCGCCGACCGTCGTGGTGCACGCGGCCTACCCGGGGGCGAATCCGAAGGTGATCGCCGAGACGGTGGCGAGCCCTCTTGAGCAGTCCATCAACGGCGTCGAGGGCATGCTGTACCAGTTCTCGCAGGCGACCGCCGACGGCGCCATGACACTTACGGTGACTTTTGCGCTCGGCACCGATGTCGATAAGGCGCAGGTGCAGGTGCAGAACCGGGTCGCACAAGCGCTGCCGAAACTGCCGGACGTGGTTCAGCGGCTCGGGGTCACGACCGAAAAGGCCTCGCCGGATTTGACGATGGTGGTGCACCTGGTGTCTCCCGATAACCGCTACGACACGCTCTACCTTGCCAACTACGCGATCTTGAGGATCAAGGACGAGCTGGCGCGACTGCCCGGCGTCGGCGATGCGCAGGTGTTCGGCGCTGGCAACTACTCGATGCGCATCTGGCTCGATCCCGAGAAGGTCGCAAGCCGTGGCCTGACCGCAAGCGATGTGGTCCGGGCTCTGCGGGAACAGAACGTTGATGTGGCCGCCGGCCAGCTGGGTGCGCCGTCCTCCATCGCCTCGGCCGGAGCGGGCGGCCCGAGTTTCCAGGTGGCTATCAACACGAAGGGGCGCTTAAACAGCGAGGAAGACTTCCGCAGCATCGTCGTCAAGACCGGCGAGCTCGGCCAGGTGACCCGCCTGCGCGATGTGGCGCGCGTCGAGCTGGGGTCGGACTCCTACGCGCTGCGGGCGCTGCTCGACAACCGGGCCGCCGCCGCCATCCCGATCTTTCAGCGCCCCGGGAGCAACGCGATCGAGGTGTCCAATCAGGTGCGCGCCAAGATGCAGCAGCTGAAGCTCGACTTCCCACCTGGGGTCGACTACCGCATCGTCTATGACCCGACCGTGTTCGTACGCGGCTCGATTCGGGCGGTCGCGCACACGCTGCTCGAGGCGACGCTTCTGGTGGTCGTCGTGGTCATCCTCTTCCTGCAGACCTGGCGAGCGTCCGTCATTCCGCTGATCGCCGTGCCCGTCTCGCTCATTGGCACCTTCGCTGCAATGCGCCTGTTTGGCTTCTCGCTGAACGCACTCTCGCTGTTTGGCCTGGTGCTGGCGATCGGCATCGTGGTCGATGACGCGATCGTCGTCGTGGAAAACGTCGAGCGCAACATCGCCCGGGGGCTCAAGCCGCTCGAGGCCACACGCCAGGCGATGCGCGAGGTAACCGGTCCCATCATCGCCACGGCCCTGGTGCTATGCGCGGTGTTCGTGCCGACCGCTTTCATCAGCGGCCTCACGGGTGAGTTCTATAAGCAGTTCGCGCTCACGATTGCCATCAGCACGGTCATTTCTGCGTTCAATTCGCTGACCCTCTCGCCAGCGCTGTCGGCGTTGCTGCTCAAAGCGCACGGCGCACCGCCCGACCGGCTGACCCGTTTTCTGAACGGCGCGCTGGGCTGGTTGTTCCGTCCCTTCAACCGCCTTTTCACCCGCGCCTCGCACGGGTACGTGCATGGTGTTGGCCGCGTGTTACGCGCCGGTGGAATCGTGCTGCTGATCTATAGCGGCCTCATCGGGCTTACCTACTTCGGCTTTGCCCGCACGCCCACCGGCTTCGTGCCGAGCCAGGACAAGCAGTACCTCGTCGCCTTCGCCCAGCTCCCGCCCGCCGCCACACTCGATCGCACCGAAGACGTCATCCGCCACATGGGGGACCTCGCGCTCAAGCACCCCGGGGTGGAGAGTGCGGTGGCCTTCCCCGGGCTCAACATCAATGGGTTTACCAACAGTCCGAGCTCGGGCATCGTGTTCGTGACCTTAAAGCCCTTCGACGCGCGGCGGGAAAAGTCGCAGTCCGCCGGTGCGATTGCGCAGGCGCTAAACGGTGAGTACGGCAAAATCCAGGACGCCTTCATCGCCGTGTTCCCGCCGCCGCCCGTTCAGGGACTTGGCACCATCGGGGGCTTTCGTCTGCAGGTCGAGGATCGCAACAGCCTCGGGTTCGAGGAGCTCGCGCGGCAGACCGACAATCTCATCGCCAAGAGCCGTGAGACTCCCGAGCTTGCGGGGCTGTTCAGCAGCTACCAGGTCAATGTGCCGCAGGTCGATGCACGCGTGGATCGCGAAAAGGCGAAGTCGCAGGGCGTGTCGCTCGCGGACATCTTTGACACCATGCAGATCTACCTCGGTTCCCTCTACGTGAATGACTTCAATCTCTTCGGGCGCACCTACCAGGTCAATGCTCAGGCCGAGCCGCGCTTCCGCATGCATGCCGAGGACATTGCGCAACTCAAGACGCGCAATGCCGCCGGCGCCATGATTCCGCTCGGCTCCTTCGTAACCGTGCGGCCCTCTTCCGGACCCGACCGTGTCATGCATTACAACGGCTACCCGACCGCGGAGATCAGTGGCGGCCCGGGCCCCGGGTACAGCAGCGGTCAGGCACAGGCGGCCATGGAGGCGCTCGCGCGCCGCGAGCTGCCGAACGGCATGAGCTTCGAGTGGACCGAACTCACCTATCAGCAGATTCTCGCCGGCAACACTGCTGTAATCGTGTTCCCGCTGGTAGTGCTGCTGGTGTTTCTGGTGCTCGCCGCGCAGTACGAGAGCCTGCGGTTGCCACTGGCGGTGATCCTCATCATGCCGATGGTGCTGTTCTCCGCCATCACCGGCGTGCAGCTCGCCGGCAGCGACAACAATATCTTCACCCAGATCGGTCTCATCGTACTCGTGGGGCTCGCGGGCAAGAACGCGATCCTGATCGTTGAGTTCGCCCGCGACCGCGAAGCGCGCGGGGAACGTACGCTGCGTGCGGTGCTCGATGCTGCACGCCTGCGTCTGCGGCCGATCCTCATGACCTCGCTCGCCTTCATCATGGGTGTCGTGCCGCTCGTGCTCTCGGAAGGGGCGGGGGCCGAAATGCGCCATGCCATGGGCATCGCGGTGTTCTCCGGCATGCTGGGAGTCACCTTCTTCGGGTTGCTACTGACACCGCTCTTTTATCTGCTGGTACGGCGACTGCGGCTCCGGGGCAGCTCTGCACCCAAGCCAGTGATCCTGTCACGGGCGCGAGAGGTGTCGGCATGAGGCGTCAGAGATTTCGCGCAGGGATCAGTGCGCTGGCCACTGCCTTACTGGCGGCCTGTGCGGTCGGGCCGAACTATCGCCCGCCGGAGAGTGCGTCCACGGTGGTCATCAATGCGCAGTCCGCCGCGTTCACGCCCCACGACCCCGAGGCCGCGTGGTGGCAGGAGTTCGCCGATCCGGAGCTCAACCGCCTGGTGACACGCGCGCTGGGCACGAACCTTGACCTGCGCGTGGCCGCGACGCGTGTCCAGGCGGCGCGCGCGCTCTTCACCCAGAGCCAGTACGACTTCGCGCCCCACGTGCCGCTGACCGCGGGCTATTCGAAGGCGAATGCGCAGCAGCCAGGATTCGGCACGGCGCGCATTCCGATCGAAAGCGACACGGTGGGGTTTGACGCGCAGTGGGAGCTCGACCTGTTCGGTCACGTGCGCCGCTCGGCGGAGGCCGCGCACGCTGATCTTGGCGAACAGCAGGCGGACCTCAGAGGCGCTGAGGTAAGCGTTGCCGCCGAGGTCGCGCGCAACTACTTCCAGTTGCGCGGAACGCAGACGCGGCTCAACGTGGCGCGGCGCAACCTCGACAGCGAGGCACAGACTGAGAGTCTGACCCGCGTGCGCTACGACGGCGGCCGGGCGAGCGAGCTGGACGTCGAGCGCGCCTGGGCGCGTCTGAAGGCCACCGAAGCTACGGTGCCGCCGCTCGAGGCGCAGGAGCAGCAGTCGATGTACCGCCTTGCGGTGCTCCTCGGTGAGCGGCCGGGCTCGCTCGATGCGGAACTCGCGCCGCGGGAAATCCAACCGTATGCGAGAGCCTTGCCGATAGGCGACACAGCAGCGCTGCTGCGCCGTCGTCCCGATGTGCAGGCCGCCGAGCGGCGCCTGGCGGCTGCCTCGGCGCGGGTCGGTGTCGCCACGGCGGATCTCTTTCCGCGGGTCAGCGTGAGTGGCTTCGTCGGTTTCCTATCCGGGGATGTCGGTCAGCTTTTCAGCACCAGCGGAAGCAATGACTCGCGCGCGTGGTCCGTGACGCCGACGGTGAGCTGGGCGGCATTGGACATGGGGTCCGTGCGCGCACGGTTGCGCGTACGCCAAGCAGAGCTCGATGCGGCGAATGCCGCTTATGCACAGACGGTGCTCCTGGCGCTGGAAGAGACCGAAAACAGCTTTACCGGTTACGCGAAGGAGCAAACCGCGCTTAAGAGCTTGAGCGAACAAGCGCGCGCCTCGGCACATGCGGCGGAACTTGCGGATCTGCAGTATCGGGCAGGCGTTGCCGACTTTCTCACGCTCCTCGATGCACAGCGCACCGAGCTTGCGGCGGAGGACGATATGGTGCAGGCCCAGACCGCGGTTAACCTGCGTGTGGTTGCGATCTATAAGGCCCTGGGTGGAGTCGGCCAACCGCAGACAGGCGACCCCGGGGCGCGGACCACCGGGTCACAATTCCCCGCCCGCTGACAGTACTTCGTACATTGAGTCCGTTTGCAGCACTCGACGTTTCGAGTTTCAATATTTTGGTTGCAATAACCCACCGCACACATCGTGCGCCTATCGACGCTGGAAAGGAGTAAGACGATGAGTGAAGCCACGCTCGGCGGCCGGTTCACGTTCCCCGGCACATCATTGACGGTCCAACGGATAGGCTACGGCGCGATGCAGCTGGCCGGCCCCGGCGTGTGGGGGCCGCCCAAGGACCCGAACGGTGCCGTCGCCGTCCTCCGCGAGGCCGTCGCGGCCGGCGTGAACCATATCGATACCAGCGATTACTACGGCCCGCATATCACCAACCAGATCATCCGGAAGGCCCTGCACCCATATCCCGATGGCTTGGTGATCGTCACCAAGCTCGGGGCTCGCCGTCCGGCTGACAAATCGTGGCAACCGGCAATCTCGCCCCAAGATCTGACTGACGGCGTCCACGACAACGTTCGCAACCTGGGCGTGGACGCGCTCGACATCGTCAACTATCGCGCAATGGGGTCCGGCCACGGCCCGGAGGAGGGGTCCATCGCGGCCCAGGTGACGGTTCTGGCCGACCTGCGGCGCAAGGGACTGATCCGCCACATCGGCCTGAGCAACGTCACGGCCGCTCAGGTGGCCGAGGCGCAGGCGATCACCGACGTGGTGTGCGTGCAGAATCACTACAATCTGGTGCAGAGACACGACGACACTCTGATCGACGACTTAGGCCGGCAGGGAATCGCGTGTGTGCCGTTCTTCCCGCTCGGGGGGTTCACGCCGCTGCAGTCTTCCGCCCTCTCGGGCGTCGCGAGCCGACTTCGAGCCACGCCGATGCAGGTCGCACTGGCGTGGCTGCTGCACCGCTCGCCCAATATCCTCTTGATCCCCGGCACGTCGTCCGTCGCCCACCTGCGGGAGAACCTGGCCGCCGGTCAGTTGACGCTGTCCCCGCAAACCTTGGCGGAGTTGGGCGGGATCACCGCCGCGGAGGTGGGGCACTGAATAGCCGGGCGCCAAGCGGCAACCAATTTCAGCTGCCGTGCACGCGATAGAGACGCGCGACCGTGTTCCAACTTAGGCAATCAGATCCCGGTAGGCGTGCCAGGTTGCGTACCCCAAAAGGGGTGCGATCACGACCATGCCGATCAGCAGCGTCACAAAGCCGATCACCGTAAGCCCGACGATCAGCCCTGCCCAAACCAGCATGGCCGGCAGATTGGTGAGCGTTGCGCGGATGCTGGCGCGTATCGCTTCGGAGGCATTCGCATGCCGGTCGATCAGCAACGGTACGGCCACCACACTCATGGCGAACACGATGCCCGCGAGCACTGCGCCACAGCCGACGTAGGCCAGAAGCTCGCGCGGTGCGACGGCCCCGGAGCCGCCCCACAACGTGACGGCGAGACTCGGAGTGTTCGTGTTGAATACGGATTGCAGCAAGACCGCCGAAAGCGCAAACCACAGCAGTGCGAGGAGGGCCAGTACCCCGCCGAAGTGCAT
The DNA here is from genome assembly GCA_963850955.1 of uncultured Pseudomonadota bacterium. Lineage (GTDB taxonomy): Bacteria > Pseudomonadota > Gammaproteobacteria > Steroidobacterales > Steroidobacteraceae > 13-2-20CM-66-19. Next base: position 86,507 of record CAWKMW010000002.1, on the reverse strand, counting down.
GAGTCCGTCGGGATTGCGTGCGAGCGCCTGCAACGACTCATCAAAGCCGAGTGTTTCGTGGGCGCCATGCCGACGAGCCAGCTCGCACGTCCCGGTCGTCATGATCGGTCCGACGAGCAAATAGCCGGTGATGGCAGCAGCGGTCAGATACAAATGCGTGCTGCCGAGCATCAGCAGCACGCCGCCGAGCACCGCGATCAACGCACCGTGTGCGAGCCCTGGGATACCGATCGCTTTCAGATCGTCCCAGCCGCGATTGAGCCATTGGAGCGGCTGCCGCGCGGGCACGCGGCGGATCTCGACGTGCAGGGCGGGACTTCCAACACTGACGGACGTAGTCATGGGCCACCTTCTTAGCGGAAGGGCGCGTTGTTCCGTGATAGTACGCCTCTACCCAACAGGCCGGAGGGCGGCCGAGTGGGGTACGGCACCGCTTCAGCTTGCGCACCCTGTATCGGCGTCCGGTCCGCATGCGTCAAGCAATACGCCCCGGTAGACTGCGCACCGCTGCGCCCCCGTAGCTCAGTGGATAGAGCGACCGCCTCCTAAGCGGTAGGTCGTCGGTTCAACTCCGGCCGGGGGCGCCATCCCAGAAAAAGTTAGTTGAATCAATTAGTTAACCAGGTAAATTCAACTCCCGGTTCCGGAGTTGAATTCAGCGTCCGGCCTAATTCGACGCAGCACCACGCAATACTCTGACTGGCGATTACCTGCGGCCGCGCGTTACGCGGATATCAGGGAAGCTCGCGTATGAGCCTGCGCCGCGGACATCGCCTGCAAGAGTTAAAAACTCCAGACACGCCGCGTTTCTGACTAACCAGCCGTTTCGAACGGAAGGTCGCGAAGGTACCCGTCCTGCCGACTCAATCGGCCGGTTCGTTCCATAGGAACCGAGCCAAGTCAGCTACTCCGCTGGTCGACGGTTCGATTCCGTCACGCCCCATGGCTTAACGTTTTCGTCTCAAGTCTTAGGCAGGTGTCGACTCTTGCCATGAACTTGGAATCTCGTGAGAGTAGCAGGCCATATGAATTATTCATCGCCGTCGGCGGAACATGGGAGCGGCGCGCCGACGCTGCCACCCGTGCTGGGACCGGCCGCATGGGCGCCGATCCCGTGCCTGATCTTGGCGATGGTCTACTGCCAGATCATGGGCTGGCTGAAGCTGATCGTGAATCTCACGACAATGACATTTCTGACGATCGCGTCGATGCCACTGGTGCAGGCGCACGTCAGCTTCCCCAACGTGTTGGCGACGCTGGCTTTCGGCGTGGTGTACTTCGCAGGCTTAGTGGCGATGGGCCGGTGGTTCGTGATGCGCGCGGCGGCTAAGCAGGCGCCACGAACTCACACCAACGACGTCGGTCCGGCCTGAATGAAGGACCCTGTGCCCCGGGCGGCTCATACACTGTCCCGGTTGTTCCGGCCAAATTCGATCGCGCTGATCGGAGCTTCCGACCGCAATCCCTTCTCCATTATGGCCGCCGCCAATCTCGGGCGGTTCGCCTTTGCCGGGGACGTTCACATGGTCAATCCGCGCGCGGCACCCGCGCACGGCCGCCCCGCAGTGGCCTCTTGTCGAGAGATTGGAAGTGCGGTCGATTTAGCTTATGTGTGCGTGCCACAGGTCACGGTGCTTGCGGCGCTCGAGGAAGCGGTTGCCGCCGGCATTCGCAACTTCGTGTTGGTCTCCTCGGGGTTCGCAGAAACCGGCGCTGCCGGTGCCGAATTGCAGGGTCGGCTTGAGGCACTGATCATTCGTCATGACTTGCAGTTGCTCGGACCTAACAGTCTAGGATTCATCAATTTCAAGGATCGCATCGCCGTAGGGGCCATGATCGGCCCGTTCGCGCCGCTGCCGGCGTCGATCGCTATGATCTCAGCGAGTGGCTCCACCGGCATACAGCTTGCAAGTTTCGCGTATCAGATCGGCGTCGGTCTGACGCATCTCATATCCACCGGGAACGAGGCCGGCATCGATACGGCCTCCGTCATCGATTTCCTGCTGGAGGATCCTGAGATCAAGGCCATCGGTGTCTTCGCCGAGACAGTGCGCCATCCGGTCGCATTTGCCGAGGTGGCGCAGCGTGCCTTTGAGAGACGCAAGCCCCTCGTGATCTTGAAAGTCGGGCGCGCGCCGAGCACTGCGGCTTTGGTTGCAGCACACACCGGCACGTTGGTGGGCAACGACCGCGTGTTTGACGCGGTCTGTGATCGTTTTGGCATTCAGAGGGTGTATTCCACCGAGCAGCTGGTCATCACCGCAGCGACCCTCGCCAACACGCCGCCGCTGCATCGCGCGGGCGTCGCGATCGTGTCGGTTTCCGGGGGCGCCTGCGAAATGATCGCCGACGCCGCTAGGGAAGCCGGTGTGCCAGTGCCACCCTTCGCTGATGATACCCAGGCGAGGCTTCGCGGTATCGTGAGCGATATCGGCCAGACGCACAATCCGCTTGATCTGACGGGTGCGGTTATGCGCGATCCCACGATGTGGGAACGCGTGCTGCGAACGATCGCTCAAGATCCCAATATCGGGCTCACGGTCTGCAATTTCGATATCCCGGCGACGCCGCTGCCGGACTGGCAGGCCGCCTGGGAGCACATCGTTGCCGGATTGCGGGCTGTAGAGCCACCCGGGCCGATTCTCACAAGCTACATCCAGTGCCTTACCGAATACGGTCGGCAGTTCATCAAGGATATGCACATTCCGTATGTGATCTCGGGCATCGGTTCCGGGCTTGGGGCGCTCGGCAGCGTGATTCGCTGGTCGGCGCGCCTGAGGCAAGCAGCGCCAATGAGTCTTGCCATTAGGGAGCGGCAGACTCCGCCACGAAAGTTCGAATCCGAGCGCGACGTACTCGAATATCTTGCTAAGTGCGGGGTTCCGGTCATTCCCGCCACGGTGGTTCGCAGCGAGACGGAGGCGATTCAGGCGTATCGCGCTGTGGGCGCGCCGGTGGTGTTGAAAATTCTGTCGCCCGACATTCAACACAAGACCGACGCGGGCGGCGTTCTGTTGAATCTTAACGGGGAGACTGAAGTCGCCGCGGGATTTCGGCAACTTCTCGGGGCCGTACAGAAATCCAGGCCGGCGGCGCGCCTTGAGGGGGCTCTTATCTCGCCAATGCGCGCGTCCGGCATTGAGATGTTCGTCGGTCTGACACGCGATCCGCAGTGGGGATGGGTGATGTCGCTGGGGCTGGGGGGCATCTGGATCGAGGCTCTTGACGACACGGTAATCGAACCTTTGCCGGTCGGGGCCGCCGATGTGATCCGCGCGTTGCGACGTCTGCGCGGAGCCAAGCTGTTCGAGGGGTATCGAGGCTCGCCTCCGGTTGACTTAGGGATTTTGGCCGACAGCGTCGTCCGAATTGGCGAGGCGGCCCTTGCGCTCGGGCCCGATATTGCGGTCTTGGAAGTGAATCCGCTGCTGGTGAATGGCGACAGGATTGAGGCGCTAGACGCGCTGGTCGTTTCGGTCCAAGCGGGGGGCAATGGGTAACGCAGAAGTGGCACGTATTCCGGTGATCGTCGGAGTCGGTCAGATCAACGACCGCCCCAAGGACGACGCCGCGGGTCTGGATACGCTGGCGCTTATGAAGGCAGCGCTCGAAGGTGCCGATCGCGATGCCGGCGGCGGCTTCTTGGCGCAGCTGCAATCGCTTGATGTCGTCGACCAGATGTCATGGCCCACCATGACCTGGCCCTCGATCGAAAAGATCGCACCGCGATTGGTGGAAGCCCTCGGAATCGCGCCGACGCACCTGGCGATGACGCCGGATCCAAGCGGCGATGGACCGGTCCGATTGCTTAACGAGGCGGCCAACCGCATCGCAAACGGTGAGGCCGAGGTCGCGGCCGTGGTGGGCGGTGAGGCACTACGCACCGGCGCTAAGCGCGCGGCAGGCGAGGCACAAAGATCCACGGCCGCAGGTCAAGCACCAAAGCAGGATCTGCTACGCGAAGTAGCTGAGCAGCACTTCAAGCCGATTCTCCGAAAATACGGGTTGCTGGCGGCAACCGACATTTACCCACTTTACGAGAATGCCTGCCGTGCAGCGTGGGGCCAAAAACTCGCCGAAGCGCAACTAGAATCGGCGCTGATCTGGTCCGGCATGTCCGCGACAGCCGCAGACAATCCGGACGCCTGGATTCGAACTCGGTACACGCCGGAGCAAATCCTGACGCCTTCGGCGGACAACCGACCGGTTAGCTTTCCCTACAACAAGTTGATGGTCGCCAATAACAGCGTCAACCAGGGAGCGGCGGTGATCGTCACATCACTCGCCCGGGCCACCGCGGCTGGGATAGCGGAGAATCGGCTTGTCTACGTTGGCGCGGGCGCCGCTGCCCACGAGCCCGACGATTTTCTGAGCCGCGATCGTTACGACCATTCTGTCGGAATGGCGGTCTCGCTCATCGAGGCTTTGGCGGCAAACAGCCTGCGTACCGCCGATCTTGACTATGTAGAGTTCTACAGCTGTTTCCCTTGTATTCCCAAGATGGCCCGCCGGGTGCTCGACTGGCCGCTGGATCGACCGCACAGCGTTTACGGCGGCCTGACTTTCGGCGGTGCGCCGATCGGAAACTGTATGACCCATGCGGCGGCGGCGCTGGTCAACCGACTGCGCGCCCGCGGTACTCATGGGCTCCTTTACGGCAATGGTGGCTTTGTCACTCACAACCATTCACTGATCCTCACGCGTCAGCGAGCTCTGGCAGCTCGGCCGCCGCGCTCTTACGACTATCAACGTGAGGCCGACGCCCGCCGTGGCGCTATTCCACGTCTCATTGAGAGCTATTCTGGGGCAGCCACCATCGAGACCTACGTCGTGCCCTTCGATCGCAATGGTGATCCGCGCTTCGGCACCATTATCGCGCGCAGCGTTGCAGGCGAGCGCTTCCTATGTCGCGTGCCTCGAGAGGATAAGGCGGGCCTCGCATTTCTCGTTTCGGGTGCGATCGAGCCGGTGGGGAAGCAGGGAACTGCTGTTCCCGGGCCGGACGGTTTTGTCTACTGGATGCATTGACAACCAAGGGGACGCGTATGACCTCGCAGGCTAGCGCAGATGTTCTTTTAATCGAGCGGGTGGGCAAGCACATTCTGGTTGCAACCCTGAATCGACCGGACAAGCGCAATGCCATCAACGGCCGTATCGCCACTGCGCTGCACGATGCCGTGCAGACCGCGGAAAGCGAGCCTGATATCCGGGTCGCAGTACTGGCTTCATCGAGTCCCCAGACTTTCTGCGCCGGTGCCGACCTGTCCGAGGTGATGAAACCCGGCGGTGGTGGGATGGTGCACCCGGCAAGCGGCTTCGCAGGGTTCGTCAGTTCCCGCCGCATGAAGCCGTGGATAGCTGCGGTGGGTGGCATCGCGGTAGCCGGCGGTTGTGAGATTTTGCTAGCGTGCGATATGCGCGTCTGCGGTGAGAGCGCTGAGTTCGGATTGCCGGAGGTGAAGCGCGGGTTGGTGGCCGGCGCCGGTGGGGTCAGTCGGCTGCCGCGGCAGCTTCCGAGGGCAATTGCCCTCGAACTAATCGCAACCGGTGACCGGATCGGCGCGCGGCGCGCTTATGAGCTGGGTTTCGTCAACCGCGTAGTCCCGGATGGTCAGGAACGGGCCGAGGCCCTTAGGCTTGCCGAAGCGATTGCGGTAAATGCACCGGTCGCGGTGAAGGAAGCTCTCAACATCGCCCGCCAGGCTTTCGATCACTCCGATGAGGAACTGTCGTCACTGACCGCGGAAGCCCTAAGACGCCTCATGAAAACCAAGGACTTTCAGGAAGGGCCGCGTGCTTTTCTGGAGAAGCGAGCACCGGTATGGACTGGAGAATAGGCGCCGGGGGTGCTCTCTGGTTGATCCATGGCGCAGTGTGAGTGCGATCCGCGCAACAACGAGAGTCAACACGTATCAGGTGATGGCGCGCCCGCATCGTACTGTCTCCAGAAGTGCTTCTATCTTTCTTGCGGGTCATTGCGATGTCGGCAAACGAGCCCTAGCGTGCGAGCGACGCAGTCACGCATGACCCTTGGCGCAGATGGCCTATTCGCCACAGCAGCTATTCGAGCGGGGCTCAGCTCCGAATGAAATCGTGCGCATCATCGAAGATGGACGGACGACGTATGGAAGCAAGTAGCACGAGTGGTGGAAACACAATGAGACTCAGCGCTCCTCTAAAGGTGCGGGCACGCACGAGCCCCGTGATGTGTCTTGCCGCGCGGTTGCGCTGACTCTGGACGATTCATGCTGACCATATTGGTTACCGGTGCGACCGATGGCATAGGGCTCGCCACAGCACGGGCGCTCGCCGCCCTGGGACACCGGGTGCTGATGCACGGTCGCAACGCCTCCAAGGGGCAAGCCGCGGCGCAGGCGGTGCGTGCGGCCGCCGGCGACGGCGAAGTGCGCTTCTTGCAGGCTGACTTTGCGTCCCTTGCTCAGGTGCGGAGCCTCGCGGCGGAGCTCGACTCCCTGCCACGGCTCGACGTGCTGATCAACAATGCGGGCTGCATCAACCTCTCCCGGAGCGTCACCGCGGACGGGTTTGAGACGACGTTCGCGGTCAATCATCTGGCACCGTTCCTGCTCACCAATCTTCTGTTGACGAAGATCCGCGACTCGGCGCCCGCGCGCATCGTTACGGTCGCCTCGTCGGCGCATCGCCGGCAGTACATCGACTTCGACGATTTAATGAGCACGCGGGACTATCGGATGATGCGCACTTACGGCCGCTCGAAACTGGCAAACATCCTCTTCACACGGGCACTCACCAAGCGGCTCGCCGGCAGCGGCGTCACGGCGAATGCGTTGCATCCGGGCATGGTGGCCACGCATCTGGGCCAGGACAACTGGCTAACACGGTTGCTCGGGCGCGCGTTCCTGGCCGTCGCCGGCGTGCCGGCCACGGAAGGGGCGAAGACCAGTGTTTATCTTGCGACCGCGGCCGAGGTGGAGGGTATATCGGGCGGCTACTATGCGAAATGCCGTCGCGCGCCGCTCGCGGCCACACCCGGCGCGCTGGATGAAGCCACTGCCGAGCGTCTGTGGGCGGTTAGCGAGGAGCTCGTGGGATTGCGCTAAGCGGCGATCGCCGCACTCACCAGCAGCCACGCGCAGCACACGAGCCCGGCGGTGGAGACCGTGGATCGCGATGTCCACCAGCCTCTCAGGTAGGCGATCGGGTGCAGAACGCGGAACGCGACGAACAGCACGCAAGGAATCAGAGTGTGGTTGAAACTCACTCCGGCCACCTTTGCCGCAAGGACTGAGGCGCTGAACAACGTGGCCGCTTCCCACGCGTTCTGTTACGACGCATGGATGCGCGCACCGTACGCGTCCAGCGGCGCAGCCTGTGCACGCGGGTTCAGGACTTTAGGGTTTTATCCATATCCGCCCCTCAAAGGAACTCAATCTACAAGAGGCGGCCTAGGATTAGCCGAGAGTAGGGTGCTCGTCTTTTAATCCGATGCGCCCGATGCGCGCGCTATCGCGGTGCAGCAAGAAACCGCCGTCGATCAACGGCTAACTCGGTGGGTATCAAAAAGTTACCCGCCGCGAAAAACAAATTCGCGTTCAAGTGGTTAGCTCAGTTCGGCAACTCCGGCCGGTGGCGCTCTGTAAGTTACTGATTATATTAGTATTGTATAACTTATAGCCCGAGTTTGCAAGCGTGCTCCACGTCGTCCGACTGCCGCTTATAGCGCGACTGACATGACGACTCGATTCGGTCTCCGGCGGTTTCAACTCTGGCCGGGAGACGGAAATTGGCTGAGCACCTCCGAGTGCTAGGAGTCGTCGCCAACGCCACCGAACGGGCCGTGCGCGCAATAGTCGATCATGGACGCTTAATGGAATCTATCGCACCGAGCAGCGCGCTGAATCTCACCGTACGCGCGATCCTGCTGAGACGGTTGTTCGTGCTTGCTCAGCCCCGGCGTGGTGGGAGCTCATCTCTTTCGCCAAGCAATTACTTGCCGTCGACTGTGAAGGCGAGAAGCACATTGCCCGGGTGGGTCAGCAGACTACCACCGGAGTTCACGTAGAGGATTCCGTTGGCAGTTATCTGCGGATAGCCATTGACCGATCCGCCGACGCCCTTGACGCCGTTGACGGCGCGATAGTTTTGCGCGGTGTCCACGTCCCAGATCATCGTGCCGCTATCGGCCGAAAAGGCGCGCATGTGACCGTCCAGTGATCCGGAGAAGATCGCGCTCGGAATCGCAGTGACTGCGCCAGGTTGCGCGGCGCTACAGTCCTTAGGCCCCCAGCTGCAAAGCGGGTGGGGCGCGACGGCATGCCAGAGACGCTTCCCGTCGCTCAGGCGTAGAGCGGTAAGACCGCCCGGCCTAAACGGCGGCTTGGCGTCTCGGTCAGCGACCGAAACATAGACGGCCTGCTCATCGGCGGCCGCGCCGTACATGATCCCGCCCAGCGGACCGCCCTCACCCACGCGCGTCTGCCAGAGTTGCTTACCTGCATTGTCAGGGTCGAGGCCGTACACGACACCCGACTTCTGGCCGATGACAAGAACACTACCGCCACCGCGCAGTGCGCGCAGGATGGGCGAGCAGCCAAATTCCATGTGCTCGGGGGCCGGTTTCTCGCAATCCGCACGTGCAGCTGCTCGGCAGGCGGTGTACGGATCGTCCCTTGGAAGAGGTTGAACGGCCCACTTCCGCTTACCGGTTGCCAGATCAAGGGCTACAACAGCGTTGGTGTCGCCGGCCTCGGCATCGTTGTAGGCATTTCCAGTCGCCACATAAAGGACACCGCGCAGCGCGTCGACGGTCGGCGCTGACCAAATTGCGGCCCCGGCTGGCCCGGACAGCGGCGTCCCGATCTCATTCGTGCGGCCGAGTGGGACTGCTGCAGGAGCGATCATGAAGGTCTTCCAGCGGACAGCGCCGGTTACTGCATCGACGGCCACGACGCTACCGCGGAACGTACAGCAACGGTAACTGCGATCCCACTCCGAGCCCTCATCCATCGAGGAGACCGGGACGTAAAGGGTGCTACGGTGCAACACTGGGGAGCCCGTTATTCGCGCAACGGGATGATCGTCGACGCTCATTTTCCAGATTAGCTCGCCAGTCCGAGGATTCAGCGCGTAGACCGCACCCTTCTCGTCGCCGAAATAAGCCGCCGCCGTGGCTCCTGATGAGGGCGGTAGGCCGACCGTCACTGCTGTTCTCACCGCGGCGGACGCCTGGTAGCTCCAGTAGGTGCATCCGCTAGCCGCGTTAAGCGCGAATACTCGTCCGGTCGCACTGGTGACAAATAGCGTGTCTCCCACGACCACCGGCTGGCCGTAAGCCGCCCCGCCGGGGTAAGCGAACACCCATTTGATCCTGAGTCGCGGCACTTCACTCGCGCTGATGCCTGGTGCAGGCTGGTAGCGAGTATTTCCTAGGTCACCGCCGATCCCATTCCAGGCTGAGGGTCCCAAGATCAAAGGCCCGGGCGGCCGTACGCAGAGATTGGCATTCGGGTCTGGCTCCGGTCTTGCTCCAGGCGCGCGGTGAGCGAGATGGATGGCGAGTGCCTTGATGTCCTCGGCCGAAAGTCCGCTCGCCTGCTCTCGCATCGGCCCCGTGGTCAGGGCATCAACAATCACCTCGGGCGGCTTGTAGTTCAGCACGAACACCGGCGGGATGTTGCCGCTCGGATGCTCGTGGCAGGCCGCGCACCTTTGAGCAAACAGCGCCGCACCGCGCGTTGAATCCAACTGCGCCGAGGGAATCGGGTTCTCGGGTGTGTGCGACACCGCCAGCGAGATTCCGACTGCGGCAAGAGCGCAGGTCGCAATGAGCGACTTCATTGCTCAACGGCGAATGCAAGTAGCGCATTGCCAGGGTGGGTCATTGAGGTCGCACCGGAGGTCACGTAGACCATGCCGTCAGCGACGATCACGGGGTAGCCGCCGATCGCGCCCCCCAGCGCCGTAACGCCATTGACCGCAGGGTAGCTTTTGGCGGTGTCGACATCCCAAACGATCGTGCCGTCCTTCATCGAATAGGCGCGCATGTGACCGTCCCAAGAGCCCGAGAACACGACCCCGGGAATTGCCGCTGGCGCGCTGGCTTGAGCACCATTGCATTCGTATTCCCCCCAACTGCACTTGGGCTTCATCGCGGCGACGCGCCAGAGCGTACGTCCCGTCGCGACATCCAGGGCGACGATACCGCCGGGAAGGTGAGGAGGTTTTACTTCTGAGTCCGAGACGGGCGCATAGATGACGCCACCCGCAGTCGCGAATCCCATCTCCACTCCACCCAACGAGCCACCCTGTCCGACCCGCGTTTCCCACAGCAGCTCGCCCGCGTGATCAGGATCGAGCGCGTAGATCACACCCGACTTCTGACCGGCCAGCAGCACGTCCTTGCCGCTCGGCAGACCCGTCAGGACGGCCGGCGCTGCGAACTCAAATAGACCCGAGGCTGGGTTGTCACAAGCATCCGCCTCATCCTGGTTCTTGCACGCCGTGGCGTTGTCCTTCGGCCGCGGCTGCTGCGCCCACTTGCGCGCGCCGGTTTGAAGATCAAATGCGATGATCGCGCCATCTCCGTCCGTGTGTTCGTGTTGATAGGATTCAGCTGTCGTTGCGTACAGCACGTTTCTCGTCTGATCGATGGTCAGCGGGGCATAGATCGCCCCGCCCGCCGGGCCGTACAGCTGCGTGCCGGCCGCGTTCTTCCTCGAAAGCGGCTGCGGCTTTGCCGTAATGCTGTAGCTCTTCCACAGCTTCTTCCCGGTAGCCGCGTCCAACGCCACCACGCTGCCGCGGAAGGTGCAGCACGGGTACGCGGGATCCTGGGAGAGCGGATCTTCCATCGAAGAGGCCGGCGCGTAGACTCGATCGCGCCAGACCGTGACCGGGCCTGTCACGCGCGCGTTCGGGTGATCGTCGATCCGTGTCGTCCAGATCACTTTACCGGTGGCGGCGTCAATCGCCAGAACGTCCGCCGCAGCGGTGCCCACGAAGAGCCGCACCTGCCCATTACCAGATGACGTCACGGACGCGGTCACCATCTTGGCTCCCGGCGCCGCGGCGCTGTGCCAATAGGTGCATCCGGTCTTCGCGTCGAGTGCAAAAAGACCACCTCCGGTTGTGAGAAACAGCCGGCCATCTACCGCAATCGGCGCCGCACTCGCTGTGCCATCCGGGTAAGCGAAGGCCCATCTTAGCTTGAGGTGCGCGACGTCCGCGGCTGACAAGCCCGGTCGCGGCTGAAAGCGACTGTTGCCTGGACTCACGCCCCAAGTGCTCCAATCCGAGGTTCCGAGCGTAGGCACCGCACCCTGTGTCGGGCAGGGATTCGCGTCCGGGAGCGGCTCCAAACCGAGCGGCTTGCCCGTCAGATACACGGCGACCTCGCGGATGTCATCTTTGCTCAACCCGGTTGCCATGGCTCGCATGGGACCGGTGGTCAGCGCCGCGATTACCCCCTCCGGTGACTTGCGCTCAATGATTATCCTCAGCGGAATGCGGTCGTGCGCGTGATCGTGACACATTGCGCACCGGCGACCGTAGATCTCTTCTCCCTTCACGCTGGTCGCCGTCCGTGCGGGCCGGCCAAAAGCGGTCGTCTGATCTGCCGCGCCTTCCGCAGTAGTCTCGGCATACGCCGACATCGGTACAGCGGTTACCGCCAGTAGAATCAGAACCGCGAGCGATCTTTGGTTCGCGAGAACGCTTACGGGCTCTTGCATGCGCCGACGCTCGAAGACCTACCAATGGTAGCGAAGCCGCAAGCCGTACATGCGTGGCTCCCCATACATGTTGGCCGCCACACCGATCTGGTTGAAGACTCCGGTATTCGTGATTTCGTATGTCTTATTGGTTGCATTGGTTATAAAAAAACCTATATCACACGGGCTCCTGAAAGCGTTGCTCCAGTTAGCGGTGAAGTTAAGCAGCCCAAATGACAGCACGTTGGAGCCCGGCTCATACTGGGGAAGTTGCGTCGTTACCTCCCACTGCTGTCCGGTGTAGGCGTAGTTAGCCGTAACGGACAACTTTCCAAGGTCGGCCGGTATCGGCAGCACGTAGCGCGCTGTTACGCTGAACTGGTTAACGGGTATGTTCGAGAATGGCATGCACCCCAAGTTGATGGTGCCGGTTACGAATGCGCCGCTGCAATCGATTTGGCCGAACGGATTCTGGATAGTGAACCGGGTGTATTCGCCATCCAGATGTGAGTAGTTGAACGACAACTCCACGGATTTAAGCGGACTTATCGCACCCTCCACCTCAACACCATGAATGTCTGCAGACGCCGCGTTGAACACGGCCGCGCCGGAGGCGAAAGTGGTCGCGTTGTAATCCCCCGCTGTGATTTGGACGTCCGTGTAATGGGTATAGAAGACGTCCGCGTTAAACCGCATCGGAACATCAGCTATCTTGAACGTCGACTTGAAGCCAGATTCGTAGGTGGTTACGTACTCGGGCTGAAACGTCAAGTGATCCGGGTTGACCGCGTAGTAGTTGAAGCCGCCTCGCTTATAGCCATGAGTGACCTTTCCGTAAACCAGCACGTCGTTTTTGATCAGATAGTCGAGCCCCACGGTCCAGCTCGGCGCATTTGATTTTATCGACCCATGCTGGTCGCAGTCCCCATAGTTCGTGGGATTGGTAACGGCTATGCCATTCGTGCACGCCGTAGGCGCGTTATCGGGACCTAACGCAAAGCTGCCACCGTTGGCGTTTTCGCTGTCCCATGTGTAGCGTCCGCCCGTCGTTAACTTCAAACCTGCCAGCGACTCTGAAACGGTCCGGAAGTCATAGACAGTCTGCGCATAGATTGCGCGGGCGAGGGTGGTGTAGTTGTAGGAAGCTCCCCCCACCGAAAAAAGATCGATGTTTTCAAGGTTAACCTGGCCCGGCGTGCGCACATCCTCGTAATACACACCGGCGGTGTATTCCAGACTGTCTTGCACCGCACTCCCCTGAACCTGGAACTCCTCAGTCAGCTGGCGCACTTCGTCCGTATAACCGGTGAGCGGTAGATTCGACTGGTACCAGGGTATCGGACTGCCGTCGCCATCAAACGGGCCGAGGGCGTTGAGGCTGCTATAGCTGAGGATGTTGCGGACCGCGAGTTTGTCGGTCAATTGGACCTTGAACGTGTCAGCAACGCTCCAGCCTTCCATGCTGGTATCAATCGGGGGCGGAAACGGGCCAAGCGATACGTAGCGAACGCCCATGGCCTGTTGCGCAGCCGCCAGCTGGGTCAGAACGGAGCACCCGGCACCGAGCCCAATGCCCGCACACCCACCATACGGCTGAAATACGCCCTGAATGTACGGTATGTTCCATTGATCAAGAATCCAGCCGCTTCCATTGGTCTCGCTCTTGGAGCCGGAAATCATCAGATAGTTATCGATTCTGTCGTTCGGCTTCCAGGTTAGGCCAAAACGCCCGGACCAGATATGACGATTGTCGTAGTCGACGCCCGTCACGCTATCGTGGGTGAAGCCCGCGCGATCGATGAACTCACCGGCGAAGCGCGTCAGTAGCTGATCGTTGATGGGCAAGTTCGCAACAGCCTGGACCTCTTTATCATCGTAGTTCCCGGCCTGAAGCTGAATGTCGCCGGCGAGCTGGTCTGTAGGCTTTGCCGGCTCAAGAAGTATCGCGCCGCCTGTGGTGTTACGTCCGAACAGCGTACCCTGCGGTCCACGAAGCACCTGAACATCAGCCAAATCCAGAAATTGCCCTGGCGAGCCTTGAACTGAACTGATCACGCCCGGAACCAGGGGCACTTCTCCCATGTACTGCACGACCGCCGATGGCGCGGTGTACTGCTGACTCTGACCGCGAATTACGAACATTTCCGTCTCGCGACTCTGGCCGTAGGGACTGACGGATAGCGATGGCACCTGCCCCTGCAGGTCCTGAGGGTTGGTGATATGGCGCTCCTGCAAGTCCTCGCTTGAAAGCGCCGTGATCGCAACAGGAACCGTCTGTTCCGACTCCTCGCGCCGGCGCGCAGTCACCACAACTTCGGAAAGCTGGGGCTGCTTCTGAGCTTGGGTGGAATCCTGGCCCGAATCACTCTGGGCTTGCTGCGCGAAGGCAGGTACAGCCGCAAGAAAGAGCGAAGTGGCGAGGAGTGAGAATGTGTTGGAGACTAATTCGACCCGATGGTGGTGTTGCATCGACCTCATGCTCCCCGCGTAGTTTCGAATCGTGCGCTACGACCCTTTGTATCTCCGGCATTCATCGTCGCATATCGACTGATATCCTATCGCACATCACTTGACATGGGAAAGGAGGGGGCCGGCGTGTCACCGCCAAGCGGTCCGGATACTGCCTTTAGAGGTTTGGTGGGCGGCGTGTAGGCCGGTCGGCGCGCTATTTGAGTGACGCTGACGAGAGGCAACCCGAACGGGTCAACGTTAAGACAGGCTAGAGACTACCGATGCACGATGATATACGCACAGTGCGAAACCCTAAGGCATGCCATCTACGTCCGATCGAACACTTCCTTGAACAACGACACTTTCCCTGCGCCGTCCGTGACTGTCGCGAAGCAGGTCAATCTGCGTGGTGCCGTTAAGATGCAAAATTTATCTTCAAGCGAACGGTCTGGGCCCCACAGCTTGCTTTCGATAATGCCCGACGGTGTGGGGATCATCGCGCCCCGCAAGCCAGCATTGCCCGGCAGTGGCTGCACCTTGCCGTCCACAGACCCAGAGTAAGAGAACGTTTCGGTTTTTCCATCCGAGGTCGTGCCGGTCCAGGTATAGGCGAGCACGGAATCATGACGCGTGATGACGACGACCTCTGAGCCCGTTGGATCACTCATCCCGAACGATTCGGCCGAATTCTTTTTCCACGTACCGATATAGGGATTTGGATTGGGCGCCGTAAACGCAACCGCCGACCATAGTCCGGCGAATCCGATAGCGGCGCAAAGCAGCACTGAACCAGTTCTGATCACAAACTTCGCTCCTCCCCGCGCCGCTCGGCGCGGATGATTTTGGTCATGCCGGGCAGTGAAGGGTCGCTGGTTTTCACTTTGAAGAATATCAGTTGATATGTATTAGGGCAAGCTGCAGCCCTCGCTTGCTCGCGCTTACAATAGTGGGGGTTCGGGCGCGAGAGCGAACCGTTCTGCTTTGGACCGGCGTCTGGATACGCACGGGATGTTTAGTTAATGGTGTCAATGAGCGGCGCAGTTGTGAGATCCGTCGACAGGAATGGAAAGCGCATACTGCTCGCTCTATATTCGAGCTTTGAGGAACTCTATGCCGTTGCAGCGGGATGCGGCGCAGCAGCGCCGGCGTATCGCGCGAAGCGCCCTGAATGTGCTGGCGCGCGAGGGAATCGATGCACTTTCCATGAGAACGGTGGCCCGCCGCGCGGGCTGCACCATCGGGCTAATCAATCATTGGTTCTCATCGAAGGAGGACTTGATTACTGCCGCGTGGGAGGAGGCCGCAGAAACGGTCAATCGCAACGCACGGCGCGCCCACAAAGAGGGTATCTCGCTAGCGTTATTGCAGGAATCGCTAGCCACCAGCGCCGCTAAACGTCGGGATCAGGCGGTCTGGCTTGCCTTCAACGCGATGACGATTGGAAATCCAAAGCTGGCCGCCGCTCACGCTCACTATTACGCGAACGGTCGCGGTCAGCTGACCGAAATGTTGACACAAGTGGGCTACTCCGCGGGCGAGGCAGCCGAAACTGCCGGAATCATCATCGCTGCTATCGACGGAATTCTGTACAACGCCGGAATTGAACCTAGGTACTGGACCACGGACCGGCAGCGACGCGCCCTTGTCGCACTGGTAGGACGGTTTCTTTCGCCGAAATCCAAGTAGCGCTCCGAGCGGAAGGAGGATCGAGGACCATCCCCGATAAGTTCAATGCTTTGGGCACGACCGCCCCGAATATCGAGATGCCGGCCGTAGGCCTATCACGCGCAGGATTCAACGTAACGCTCGAGTTCCGCACGCGGATGCGCCAGGTTGAGTGCAAATCCGATCACGCGTATTCCGCGTGTTATTCCCACGCCCTGGTGGCGTCCGCCGACCTCCAGTTTGTGGCTTGTCTACCGAGTCGATGCGATCACACCGCGCCCAATAGCCAAAGAACGAGAAGAACGAGCAGAACGGTTCCGAGAATGCCGCCGCCGATATACATGTGATTCTCCGTGGAATCTATCGGATTGTATTTAATACCCATGGAGCGGTGCCGTCGGGACGCTGCCGCACGTACGGATTCGGTCACGCCCTGTTCAAAACCTGGCGCTACGCGCACCTAGTCGATGACGACAAGTTCGAGACCCTAGTGTGAAACCCACTGTTGACTAGGTGAACCATTGCAGGTGTTGATGATGAGTGGGGCGCGCTCAGCGGGGCTACTCCCGCTGATGTCAAGGCACTTCCCACCGATTCCGACGATCGTGCCGTTGCCCGCTGTCCAGTTCTGGCCTGGGGAACCGCTGCACGGCGTATAAATAACGGCCGCTCCGTCCTCGGGGGCGCTCCCCCGAACATCGAGGCAAAATCCGCCAACGCCGGTAATCTGTCCGTGCCCGTTGAAAGACCACTGCTGGTTCTTCCAGGGATCGCAGCCGCGTACTATGACTGGAGCGCCTGGCTCCGGGGAACCGTGATTTACTACGTTCATGCACATGTTGGTATTGCCGCTGGTGATCTGCATGGTCGCTGCACAACCGACCGACGCGATAGAAAGAATTCCCGGGAGTAGTCCCAGTACGCAGAATGATTTGCTCATGGGTTCTCGCTCTCACTGTAGTTGTCGGGGCAACTCAGTTCCGGGCTCGCATCCTTATTCCCACACCGCGGTGACGATGCGGCTGTCTTTATCCAGTATGAGGGTCAGACGGTTGGGGTTCGACACCGTGCCCGGCATACCTTCAGCGGGGCGCACAATGCGCGTTTCGGGTGGCAATTGTTCCTCCCTGAGCACGTCACCGCGACTTGCTGGAGCCCCGCTTCCCTTGGCGACGAGGGTCTTTCCTACGCACTTGCCACAGTCGTCCGAAACCGACTTGCCTTCTGTGTAGCCGGGCAGGCTCGCGACAGTCACCGCGTTACTCGCGCTGTGCACATTGACCCCCTTGAACGGGTGGTCGGCTTCCAAGGGAAGGATGGCTTCGACCGGCTCATAACCGGTGGCGTCCGCTGCGACCTCCGGGGGCCGGGCGACCAGCATCAGTTGCAACATGCCGTCGGCGGGGACGCCGCGAGTCAGCGGTATGAGCTCCGCCTCTTCCCAGCCACTGCTGCTCGCAAGGCCGCGCGCGCGGATGATGTCCAGGTAGGGGGCATGAGCGCTGCGCATGATCTCGACACTGGTGATGCGCAGCACCGCGTGCGCCTGGCTGTCATTTGCGCCTGCGTTCACCGGCGGGACCTCCATCGGAGGTATTCCGGTGCGTTCTGCCGGCCCAGGTCCGGGGCCTCCGGTCTGAACTCCTGCGACGGCGCATGAGCATACGAGGGCCATTCCCAGCGCGCAGGTGGCCGCAGCTTTGATTCTTTTCACTCGCATGCTCCCATATTGAAGTGTGAGTCTTGAGAAGTTAAACCGCCATTTCGGGACGCAGGACGTCCTTGGATGCGGAGAAAAAATGCTGAAGCAGCTGCGGCACGGACTGCGCATCCGCCCCGCGCTGCAACTGCTCGAGGGCCTCGAGGATGAGATCGGTCGGAACCATCTGGGTGAGGGCGCAGAAGCCTGTGCTTCCGCTGTCGAATGAGCCGTTCTCGCTGAGTTTGTTGATCGGCGCGCCTCCGCCGCAGACGGAGAAGTACTCGCACGACTCGCGGCAGCGCGCAACGCCCGCGCGGATGTCACGGCTCATGGCCTGTATCGCCACGCTCGAGCGCATTTCCTCCAACGTGTGCGTGTGAACATTGCCGATAATGAAGTCGTTGTAGGCGCGATGCTTGAGTCCAAGGAGCTCAGGGGAAAAGCTCGACACGTTGCCGTAGCAGTCTACGTTCAGCATCGCAAAGGGCTCGACCTGCACGTTCTTCAGCTCATCGTTCTCGGGGCGGAACACCCGGGGAATCACGCCGTCGATCTCGCGTATGAAACGGATGCGGTTATCGCGCCGGGCCTCGCGCCAGAAGTGGCCGAGAAAGCGCTGGAACCGTTCCCGGGGCGCCGCGCTCGCAAACAATCCGGAGACGTGATCGCCCTCGGACTCTTCGACATTGAAGCACACGTCCTCGATGCCTTCGGCTCGATAGAACTCGAGCATCTCGTCCGGCGCATCCAGGCTCTGATCGGTTAGCACCGAAATCACGTGGAATGGAACCTGCTCGCTGCGCAGCAAGCGAATCCCCTGTATCACTTTGTCGAAGGTGCTGCGCCCCTTGCGGCTCACGCGGTGCGCATCGTTGAGGCGTCGCGGCCCATCGATGCTCACTCCGACTCCTACCTGCCATCTTTTGAACAGTTCGCACCACGCCTTGGACAGCAGCATCCCGTTGGTCTGGAAGGAATGCCGTACGTGCACGTCCGGGGGGCGCAGTGACTCGATGAGGCCAAAGGCCTCCTCGTAGTAGGACACCGGCATCACCAGTGGCTCACCGGCGTGCCAGATGACCGTTAGCTGCGGATCAGCCCAACCCGAGGCGAACACCTTGTCAAAGAGCGCTCGCAGGGTGTCCCCGGACATCGTTGCCTTGTTGTTCCGTCCTGGCAGATAGCAGTAGCTGCAGTTGATGTTGCAGAACGGCGTCGGCTGCACAACGACTACCGCGATCGCCGGCTGCTCCGGGGGTTTGGCCGCTTCTGACATGGCCTGGTCTCTCAGGTGATCATCTCAGCCGTTGTGCCAGTAGTTGTGCCAGCCGTTGCCCCATCCGCCGTTGTGCCAGCCCCAGCGCCAGCCCCCGTTACCCCAACCCGCGTGCCAGCGACCCCAGCCGCCGTTGCCCCACCAGGTCGCAACGAGTCCGTCGTCTTCGGTCGGTTGGATTTCAGCGGAGCCCTCGGCTCCCGGCGTTGAGATCTCGGAGACGCCGGCGCGAATGGCCTTCAGGCGCTCGGCCACGCCGGGCTGGCCTGGATCGGCGTTCTCCGCGGCCGGTGACGCGGCGCCCTCCGCGGACGAGGTGGCCAGCAGAAGGGACGCGCCGAACGCTCCAGCGGGCAACAGAAGGGACAGAGCCTTCGAGAACTTCCTTGACATGTGACCTCCCCTGGTTCTTCTCGGATCGTTGGACATCCACGAACCCGCGCATGCGCTCAGGATTTGACGTAGCCGCGGGTCTTCTTGTCAAGCTCGTGACTAACGTGTTGGCGTAACCGACTCGATGCAAAGCAATCCCAGCTGCGAGCCGTCTACTCGATGGCGAGCGGCCGTGCGTTGTCGATGGGATAGTATCCCCAGTCGGTGGCGGCCGATGCATTCGTGGGGCTTGTCCCGTGAAGCTCAAGCTCCGTCGCCTGCATCCTGGGACCCGCCGATCATGATGCCCGGGGACGGCGAGCCGTCATTGTTCATATCGACCGCGCCGCAAAAACAGCCGGAAGTCACAGTCAGCGGCCCCACCGCGCTGAATGTTCCATCGAGATGCAGCTGAACATTTACTCCCAGCACCACTCTCTTGGTCATCGCATCACACTTAGTGCCGCTTGGGTATTAGTTACCTAGGAGCCTGTCGGACTGAGGATTTCGAATCGACGGGAAAGACCAAGGGATTTCAGACAGTTCATGTCAATCAGAGTTCAAACTGTTAGCACAGTCGCGCCTGTGATCCGCTCAGGCCGGTTGCAGGGCGAACATCCGCTTGATGTTCCAGCTCATCGTGACCAGATTCCATTCGCCCTTGACGTTCTTCAGTCCCCGCAACGAGAACTGCCGGAACCCGAGTGCCGATTTGATGATGCCGAACACCGGTTCGGGAGTCTGTTTGCGCAGCGCATAGAGCTTGCGGCCTGCCGGGGTCTTCAGTCGATGCACCATCTTCTGCATCGCGGTCGCCGAGGCGGGCGGAGGTGTGCCGGCCGCTGCAAAGCGCTGCCGCCAACTGGCATGGTGACGCTCACGGCCCAAGGCCATCAGCGGTTCGATCTTCGCCGCCGCGCAGTGCTCGACGTTCGCTTCACTCAAGTAGCCATTGTCGGCCAGCAGCCGTCGGGCACGACCCAACTGCCGCGGCAGTGTCTTAAGCTTCTGCAGCATCGGCACGAGCTGGCCCTTGTCGTTCGCCGCCTGAGTGACGTCCTGGGCCACGATGAGCAAACTGCCCGCGGCTACCACGGCCTGGGCGTTGTAGGACTGATCAAAGCCGCCGCCGGGCACCGGCATGATCCGCGAGTCCTCGTCCGTGAGATTAATCTGCTCTTTCGCCTCCACCGCACCGCTGGGCGGTTGCGGTGGCCGGCCACGGGGCTTCTGGCCGGGGCGCTTCTCACGCGCGGCGAGCTTCTCTTCATAGGCCACCTGCTCGCGCTCTTGCACGCGCGCTTCGATCTTCGCCTTCGCCGCGGCGATCGCAGCGAGGCGCTCCTCACGCCGCTCCAGCTCCTCGGGGATCGCCATCCCGTCGGGCACATCCGCGTCATCCGCCCGCTCGGCGAGCCTCAGCAGCTGCTTGACCTCACCCCGCAGCTGCTTCTCGATCTTCTTGGCGTGACCGTAAGAGAGCGCACTGTGGCGGCTCGCGTTGGCGTGCACCTTGGTGCCATCGAGCGCCACAGTCCCCAGCTTCAGCATCCCCAGCGTGCGCGCAAGCTTGAGCACCTCGAGGAACAAGGCCTCAATGTGCCCGAGGAAGCGCTTGCGGAAGGCGGCAATCGTGTCGTGATCGGGATGCTCGTTGCCGGCGATGTAGCGAAACGCCACCGAGTCGTACGTCCCGCGCTCCAAAGCCCGACTGGAAAACACCTTCGTGGCGTAGCCATACACCAGCAACCCCAGCAGCATCGCCGGGTGATACGACGCCGAGCCCGATCCGCGGTAGACCTTCTCCAGCTCCGACAGGTCCAGTCCGTCGATCACTTCCACCACAAAGCGCGCCAGATGCCGCTGCGGCAGCCACTCATCCACCGACGGTGGCAGCAAAAATCCCGTGTCGCGGTTGATCGGTCGAAAGTTGCTCATGGAGTACCACTGCAGTGAGATCGACGAGCGTGATTATCCCTGATCTAAGTCCGACAGGCTGCTAGGGCGCGCACGACTCTTGTTTGACAAGGGCAACATGCCGTCCCTTGAGGCGGCCGCCGTCGTCGTCAGCGGGCAGCACGAGAGATCCAACTCGTGGTCGAGTCCCGCAGCCCGCAAGACCCAAAAGCGATGCCAAGGTGATCGGGAAGATTCGTTTGAGCCGCCGCACGGACTGCATCCCGACACTCGCGGGCTTGCTCGAGGACTTCGCAGCACAGAAGTTCCGCCACGCCGCGAGTCCGTCGAAGTCGTCTACCGAGAACTCGGCGAGAGTTTGTGCGCGCAGTTGACTGGCATCACGCGCCCGCTCAGTTATGCCGACGTCCCCGTACTGAGGGGTGGCTCCGCTTCTTAGGACAGATTTCTCTTTCGGATAAGTGGATGCGGCTGGGCGGTTGATGATGATGGTCTGTTCGTTCTTTGTTAATCGTACACCCGAAGCGCAGCCTGCCGCCGCAGGCGGCAGAAGCTCTTTGGGTTTTGGGTTCGACGTCATGGCTCAGGCAGCGACCGGGATCGAGGCGGCGAGTGCCTCGAAGTACACCTCGTCCGGTGTCCGGTACTCGAGGGACTGATGAGAACGGCGCGCGTTGTAGAAGCTGAAGTATCGGGTGAGGCCCGTGCGCGCCTCGGTGCCATTCGCATACGCGCGCAGGTAAACCTCCTCGTACTTGACGCTGCGCCACAGCCGTTCGATGAACACGTTATCGATCCAGCGGCCCTTGCCGTCCATGCTGATCGCAACGCCGGCGTTCTTGAGGCGTTCGATCCACTCCTCGCTGGTGAACTGCGATCCCTGGTCGGTGTTGAAGATCTCAGGGGGCCCGAACTTCGCCAGGGCCTCCTCGAGCGCCTCCACGCAGAAGTCCGCGGTCAGCGTGTTCGAAAGCCGGAAGGCCAGTATCTTGCGGCTGGCGACGTCCAGGATGGCAGCCAGATACATAAATCCGTGGGCCATCGGCAGATACGTGATGTCGCTCGACCACACCTGGTTCGGCCGTTCGATCACAAGACCCGAGAGCAGATACGGGTAAATCCCCGCACCCCGTGCCGGAATGCTGGTGCGCGGACGGCGGTACTGCGCCTCGATGCCCATCCGGCGCATCAGCGTCCTCACGTGCCGGCGGCCGACCTCCTGGCCTTCACGCCTCAGCGCGTCGGCGAGCTTGCGGGAGCCGAAGAACGGCAGCTCAAGATGCAGCTCGTCGAGCCGACGCATGAGCGCAAGATCCCGCTCCGGCAACGCTCGTGCAACGTAGTACACGCTCGAGCGGCTCAGCTCCAGAAGCTTGGCCTGGCGCTTCACCGCCACCTCAGCGCCCCGCTCAATCATCGCTTGCCGCTCGGACCGGGGAACTTCCCGAGCGCGCCTTCTAAAAAATCCCGTTCCACGGTGAGCTCGCCGATCTTCTCGTGCAGCTCGCGGATGCGTTCCTTGCCGTCCGCCGCTATCGCGTTGCCGCCGAAAATCGACGCGGCCTTCTCCAGCAACTCCGTCTTCCAGCTCGTCACCTGGGTGGGATGCACCTCATGGTGAGCAGCAATCTCCGCCACCGTCTTCTCACCCCGGATCGCTTCCAAGGCCACTCGCGCCTTGAATGCCGCTGAATGGTTACGTCTCGGCCTTCTCATGGACTTCCCTCCGGTCATGCCCGGCCAGAAATCCACTTATACCCGTGTCCGAAAAACCGGAGCCACCTCTCTGTGCCGTCGTCGCGAAGCTCGCGTCATTGGCCGCTTGAGTATCCGCGATCGAAGCGGGTGGGGTGAACCACGGGTATTGGAAGGAAACCTGGACATCAAAGCCCGGGTAGCGGGCCACACGCTCTTTCGGCGTTTCAGCAGGGGCAGTTTCTAACGGCTGTCTAACGTCAGGCGGGCCGCAGTCGATCACCGTAGCTTTGGCTGCTCGCCGAGGGCTCGCGCGGTGACACGCTCGGCGACGCTCGCCATGCCAGATTGCAGCGAATGTGCGTACACCCCATCAACCAACGTAGACCGCGAGCGGCCCATCATCCGGCTCACGTTAAACGCGCTCTCACCCGCTCACCCGCGACCCTGTCAAGTGACGCAAAAGTGTGCCTGGACGGCCGCTGGGACGTGAAGCCGGGGGCGCATCCCCTGCGCCCGCCGACGAGTGCGACTATTTCAGTACGGCGACCTGCACGGTGTCCGAACCCAACACGGTGCGGATTTTGGCGCGGTCCGCCTCGCTCTTATTGGCGGCGTCTACCGAGCCTTCAACCTTGGCGCTGACCTCGTCGAGCTTGCTGCCTAAGTGATCGAGCGCCGCCCAGTTCTTATACACGGTGATGAGAATGATGTCGGCATCCTGCGCGTTGTGGGGCTGACCGACTAGCACCTGATAGCTTGTGATGAGGCCTGCGGCCTTGGCGGCTTCTTGCTGTTTCTTGTACGTGGTCGCGAGCCAGTGCATGTAGTCATCGAAATGACCGTCGACGGTGCGGATGAAGGCCACGTTCTGTACCGGTCCGTCGGTCCAGTCTCGGCCATCGGCG
Organism: uncultured Pseudomonadota bacterium; assembly: GCA_963850955.1. GTDB lineage: Bacteria > Pseudomonadota > Gammaproteobacteria > Steroidobacterales > Steroidobacteraceae > 13-2-20CM-66-19. Next base: position 62,831 of record CAWKMW010000002.1, on the reverse strand, counting down.
TAGGCCAGCGAACCGAATGACAGGACGGTGCCCACGACGAAAAGAATTCGGCTGATACGGATCATGAAGTGTCTCCCAAAGTCAGTTATGCGTTGGTTTTAATACCCGCGGGCCTCCGCGGGGGGTCTGGGACGCTACCCTTCCAAATCCGGGACCGCAAGCGCCTCGCATTTCTGGCGCGTTTATCCAGGATCTCGCGTACTCGGTACACGCGATGCAGCAATCAGCGGCAGCATCTTGCGCATGCCGCTAGACCTCATCGACGAAGAACTTCAGACCGCCGCTGTTACCTGAGAATTAGGCCGAACTTGTGGCAGGCAGGGCACTTGACGAACTTCGGGAGTAGAAGCGCGATCCATGCGTGGCCACACTCGCAGCGCATCCTGTACAGGCGCTGCACGGTGAGCCTACCCAACTTGTCTTCGTGGACTTCTATCCCACTGTCGGTTGCGGTTTCTGGTGGCGCGACTACTCGTCGGCTGAGTGGCGGGAAATCGCCAGGGGAAGTGATGCGTTCCCTCACGACAAAACCCCTTATTGTTGTTTTTGCTAGCTTTTAGACTAATACCCGTATAGTGAATTTGTCAAATTTCAATGCGTTGCGCTCGACATCTAAATAACCGGACGGCGGCGATGCGAAGGGTAGCTTTGTGGCGATCGCAGTTGTCATCCTGTGGCCCATGGCGATGGACCGGCGGCAGCGCTGGCGCAATCGGCGCACCGCCAAGAAAATGTAAGCATGTACGATCGGGCTCGAGTCTACGGTCACGGGCATCGTTACAGCGGCAAGACCTCCTGGTCGGCGGCCCACGAGCGCTACCTCGCCGAGGTATCTTTCGAGCATGCGGCCCAGGACATTGCCTTCACCGAGGACCGCCAGGCGGTGAGTAAAGGTGAAGCGCGGGTACACAGCGCGTGTGCTCGGAGGGGACCAGTCCCAGATATCCCATCAGCTCGCGCGGATGCGCAAAGCGCCTAAGGTCTCCGAGTTCGGCGACGACGGTGGTGGCGGCGACGAGGTTTTTTGGGCATCCACCCTTGAAATCTGCTCTGAAGTCCCCACCTACACCCTAACAATATTCATCTGCTTCAAAGGAGCGTCCAGTTATGAAGATTCGTCCTCTTCATGACCGCGTCATCGTGAAGCGCCTGGAAGAGGATCGCACCTCGCCTGGCGGCATCGTGATTCCCGATACGGCGGCGGAAAAACCCATTCAAGGAAAGATCGTCGCGATCGGCAAGGGCAGGATCCTTGAGAGCGGACAAGTGCGTCCCTGCGACGTCAAGGTCGGCGACAAGATTCTTTTCGGCAAGTACAACGGCACCGAAGTGAAGGTCGACGGCCAAGAACTCGTGGTCATGCGTGAAGAAGACGTCATGGCCGTCATCGACTCGAAGTAAAGGACACGGCAATGGCAGCGAAAGAAGTGCGATTTAGCGATGATGCGCGCCAACGTATGTTCAAGGGCGCCAACGTCCTTGCGAATGCGGTGAAGGCGACACTCGGCCCGAAGGGCCGCAACGCGGTGCTCGATAAGAGCTACGGCGCCCCGACCATCACGAAAGACGGTGTTTCGGTGGCGAAGGAGATCGAGCTCAAAGACAAATTCGAGAACATGGGCGCGCAGATGCTGAAGGAAGTCGCTTCCAACACCTCGGACGAAGCCGGCGACGGTACGACGACGGCGACGGTGCTTGCCCAGGCGATCATCCGCGAAGGCCTGAAGGCCGTCGCCTCCGGTCGCAATCCCATGGACATCAAACGCGGCATTGACAAGGCCGTGCTCGTCACGACGGACGAGTTGAAGCGCCTCTCAAAACCCTGCAAGGACTCCAAGGCCATCGCGCAGGTCGGTACGATCTCTGCGAATTCTGATGAGTCCATCGGCAAGACTATTGCCGATGCAATGGAGAAAGTTGGCAAGGAAGGTGTCATCACCGTCGAAGAGGGCCAAGGACTTGACAATGAACTTGAGTTGGTCGATGGCATGCAGTTCGACCGCGGCTACCTTTCCCCGTATTTCATCAACCAACAGCAGAGTCAGACCGCCGAGTTCGAAAAGCCGCTGATTCTCCTGTGCGATAAGAAGATCTCGAATATCCGCGAGATGCTCCCACTCCTGGAGGCGGTCGCGAAAGCGGCCCGTCCGCTGATCGTGGTCGCCGAGGATGTCGAGGGCGAGGCGCTCGCGACGCTGGTCGTGAACAACATCCGCGGCGTCCTCAAGGTTGCAGCGGTGAAGTCGCCGGGCTTCGGCGATCGCCGCAAGGCGATGCTGCAGGACATCGCGACCTTGACCGGCGGCACTGTGATCTCCGATGAGGTCGGCCTGTCGCTCGAGAAGGTCACCGTAAACGATCTGGGCAACGCCAAAAAGGTTGTGGTCGCAAAAGAGAACACGACCATCATCGACGGAGCGGGCAATGCCGCGGACATCAAAGCCCGCGTCGAGTCGATCCGCCAGCAGGTCGAGGAAGCGACCAGCGACTACGACAAGGAGAAGCTTCAGGAGCGTGTCGCCAAGCTCTCTGGCGGTGTAGCGCTGATCAAAGTCGGTGCAGCTACCGAAATTGAGATGAAGGAGAAGAAGGCACGCGTGGAGGACGCCCTACACGCAACCCGTGCGGCCATCGAGGAAGGCGTGGTACCGGGCGGCGGTGTTGCGCTGATCCGTGCCCTCAAGGCGCTCGATAAGTTAGAGGGTGCCAATGAAGATCAAACCGCTGGCATCCGTATTCTCGCTCGCTCGATCGAAGAGCCGCTGCGGAATATCGTTGAGAATGCCGGCGAGGATGCGGCGGTCATCCTGAACCAGGTGAAAGCCGGCAAGGGTGCCTACGGCTACAACGCGGCGACCGGTGAGTTCGGCGACATGCTCGAAGAGGGCATTCTCGATCCAACGAAGGTTACGCGGCTTGCGCTGCAGAATGCCGCATCCGTCGCCGGTCTGTTGCTCACGACCGAGGTGATGGTTGCCGAGGCTCCGAAGGGCGAAGAGCACGCCTATGGCGGCATGCCGGGTGGCGGAATGGGCGGGATGGATATGTAAGCAGGACGGACGCGCGCAGCGCGCGTTCAGACGGCTCTCATAAGCCGTCTTTATCCTGAGGACTCGAATTGGAGGCGTGTTTTGCCACACCTCCAGTGCGATCGGCGCGAATGTGCCCGCCATGTTCGCGCCAAGACTTGAGCCCCGCCGAGCGCGAGGCTCTTTTTTTGTGGCCGCCGAGCTCGCACTCGCGGCAGTGGACGTCGCGCCGCTCGAACTTCTCCGCCAGGGCCGCGAGGCGCCTGGACGTGTTCTCGATGGGATCGCGCATGGAGGGGCTCTCCATCGTCCGAGCGCGCGTGCCCTCCTGCCATCGCCCGCCGGGCTTGGGCGGCGGTCGCGAGTCGCGCTACCGGGAGCGGGCGTCCATGCAGCGGTGGCAGGCGCTCGGGACTGGATAAGATTCGCATGGCGGGACTGACCCAACGCACGTCGCGATTGGGGATTCGGCCTCCCCATCGGGCCTGCACCTGAGGGTTCGCGGCAAGTCCGTGCCGTGCTCAGTTCGGGCGTAGAACGAGTTGCATCAGCCGATCCCAGGCCTGCTGAAACTCAGCGGCCACGAGCTTGGCCGTCTCAGGGGATGAATCCCGTATCGGTAGATGTCGGTAGCGCTCCCGCAATTCGTCAGCCGTCGCTTGCATCGACTTGGCCAAAGTCGGCTGCCAGCTCGCCAGCGAGCGAGTCAAGGCGACGACAAGCGTTTCCAAAGCCACGAGTTCGCTCTTGAGCCGGATCACTTCGATGTCCATGGAAGAATCCTCCCGTTTGGCTGCACAGGATAGATCAGGAACCGCACCCACCGACCGCGCCAGTGCCGGCGCGCTGCAATACATCGGCGCCGACTCCGCAGATCAAAAAAACGGGGGGGATAGACACGATAGCGTCAGCAGCAGGACGCCAAAAGAGGAGAGTTTGCGGTGTAACCGCGCTCGCGCGCCATCTGGACGGCGAGTTGCGCTGTTCGCCAGCGCCGCATCTACAGCGGACTCGCGGGAACAGCTTCCTGTGCCGAATTCTCTGTTGTCTCCACGCACTTCGCTCAGGCACGCTATGCGTCGAAGCGTTCCCACCGATCCCGAACCGATTTGAGCAAGTCGCGGAACGCCGGATCGTCACGGATTTGCGCGAACGCATTGTCGGTGCGAGCGAGATAGGCGTAGTTGATGAATCCACGCTCGATGGCAATCCTCAGCCAGTGCACCGCTTGTACTGGCAGGTTTGCGAGTGCGAACACCTCGGCCAGCAATCTGGGGAACACGTCGGTACCGCGCGCAACCGCATCGATCCCCGGAGTCAGCTCCGCCAAGGCTTCCTGTTGGCTGCCGGCAGCCATCCTGCCCATGAAGGACAATAGCCGTGCAGGAATGGTACCCCTTTGCTCCGCCGGCAGTCCCTGCAGTAGTTGGACAACGTCGCTGTCGCGATGATTCAGCGTGAGGACCCACGCGAAGAACAGGCGTGCCATCGGATTCGACGGGTCCATTTCGAACATCTGCCGGTATGGGTCAATTGCGGCTTCGACGTCACCCCGCAAAATTGCTGCGTATCCAGGCATGCATCGCGTAATCGGGGTCAAAGGATCGATGGCCAGCAGCCGCGTGAGGAGGGGTTGAGCCAATGCGCTCCTGCCGGAGATCAGCAGACAGTTGGCAAGCAACAGCAGAGTGTCGCAGTTACTCGGCTCCAGGTTCAGCGCAACTCTAAGATCGCGCACCGCCTGCTGGATGTCACCGCGAGAGTATGAGAGCCAACCACGCAATTGCCGCCCGCAAGCGGAATGCTCGTCCAAGGCGAGCAACCGAGCAACGTATCTATTTGCTTCCGAGAGTGGTGCATCCGTTAGATCGATTCCCGCCTCCCGATACTGCAGGTGAGCGACTCCGAGTGCCGCGTAGAGGCGAGGGTGTTCTCCTTCGAGCGAAAGTGCCTTGTGGAGCAGTCGCACGGCACTGTCAATCGAGTCGCGACTCCATCGCCACATGTCGTGGCGCGCACGCAGGTAACATTCATAGGCGGGCATGGTTCGGAACGGAAGGTCGTGGAGGTGATTCTCCTCGTCGGGGGAGAGCTGCAATTCGAGCGCGGCGACGATCCTCCGAGCGATCTCTTGTTGCACCGAGAACGCATCTTCAAGACTGCCCTCGAACGAATCCGCCCATCGCTGAACATCGACGTGTGCATCGATGAGTGTCGCCGAAACTCGGAATTGTCGCCCCGACCAACGAACCGAACCCTCGACCAGATAGCGAACACCCAACTCGGTAGCGACAGCCTTGGTGGTGTTGGCTCTGTTGGCGGACACCGTGGCAGAACGGCGAGACGTGACCAGCAACTGGCCAACCCTTGTAAGAGCAGTGGTCACCTCGTCGGTTAGCCCTTCGGCGAAGTAGGTATCCGAATTTTCAGCTGATTCACGCGTCTGGAACGGAAGTATGGCAATGGATCGTGAATTGCAGGTGCCTGCCTCGCTGCCGGAAGCCGGCACGAACGCAGGAGCAAGTGCGCGCGATTTACTCCAGGCATCCAGCTCCCCCGTGAAGGCGAAGACGCGCCCGAGCTTCACGTTCACGTGCCGGTGCACGGGGAGCTGCTCTGTCCGTTCCCAACGACGGACTGAGCGGACGCTTCGATCGAGGTACGCGGCAATCTCCTTCCACGAGCTCAGCCGATCCGGGCTCTTGGCTCGGATCGCGCCAGACCGGCCTTCGTTCTGACGTGTCATGGTGGGCCAAAATGGGTCACAAGAGGTCATCTTACCTGCCAGCATCTTGGCTTGCGCGCCGCATGGCAATAGCCTCGCCTTAGACGGTTGGATTATCTGCATTGCTATTACGGCTTCAGCCGGCGGGACTGCCATGGTTAAATCGATCGAAGTGTCCGGCACCGGGACGGATTTTATGAATGATGCCATTGTCCATTCCAAGAAGGAGACGCCCGAGGGGATGATCCGGAAGAGCACAGTGACCATCGACCTCAAAGGCGACCTAACGGGGAAGGTTCTGTACCATGTCACCTCGACGGTTGACTCCACGAAAGGGACACTTGTCAACATGGGAGATCAAGTGTTTTCTGGCAGCGTCGCCGGATCTGATCCAGTGATGATCCGTGATTCGAAGTTTCGCTTCGAAGCCAACCTCAAGACAGGCGAGGTCTCGGGAGACGTGTTCTTGCTGGATCATCTCGCCGGGCCCGAAATCACCGCACGCTCCACGTGGTCGGAACCGGTAAGGATTCGGATGGGAATCCGACCTTTCGTTACACGGGTAATTGCACGTTCGGCTCGAACCTATCTCCCAAAGTCGCCCGCTAAGTGAGCAGGGACTGGTGAACCGGCAAGGCGGCCCGATCGACGGGTAACACGGTGGATATCGAAAAGTTACTCACCGCTAAAAACCGATTCGCGTCCAAGTCGTTGGCTAAGGTCAGAAACGCCGGCCGGTGTTCACGGCACCGACTGATGAATCGAGCGTCTTCAGCCACGGCACGATGCCATTGGACAATCCGTTGGTGCCTTTGATCAGCGCGCCCTCCGCACGCACGCGGTGCCAGGCGACGCCTATGCCGCCGGAGAATTTCGACAGCTGCGCGATATCTTTGTATTTGTCGTAGATTGCTTCGAGCGAATCCTCGGGTGAGTCAAGCAGGAAGCAGCTGGAGAGCTGCTCGTGCCGCGTTCCAGCATTGAACAACGTGGGCGAGCTTGCAACGTGGTCGAGGCTAGAGAAAAGCGAATATAGATCGAGCGCTTCGGGCACTGACGGACTCAACGCTACTGCAATGCGCATCCAGAAGTGCTGGGGCGTCTCGATGACATGGCGAACTGGCGCGCGGTCGCGGCAAATTGGCCACGCAACCCCGCTTGCCGCGATGTAAGGGCAGTAGCGTGTTGCCTCGCTACCGGCACTCCTACGTACGTGACTTCGTTGAGGCGCTCGTCCCCACTAGTGCGGCATCTCATCACCGCAACGCGAGGGCTTGCTCACATATTTACTCCGACGCCCGACGTTGACCCTAATCTGGCCGCACTAGCCGACGCGTATTGACCACGTCGGATCCATGGGACTTCCGAAGTTAGATCCTGTTCCTGTGGTGAATTGACAACATGACGCGCCTGCGATCGGCGGCCCAGAAAGAGGAGTCAACACTTGGTGAAAAGTCGCTTTCAACAGGCGGGGCGCTTCGCACTCGCTACGGCAACGGCCGCAGCCGGGGTCTCGGCGCGGCATGCCCAGGAAGCACCGGCACCGGCGGCAGCCGCTTCTGCGGCACTCTAAGGAAGCTTCGATCTTGCGACTGCTGGATCATATTGCGCAGTGCACCGACCCGTTCCTGGTACGCCAGAACTGTGGCGACATTTGGCGACTCACCGGCGCCGCCGATTTTTCCGCAGCCCTCGCGCGTTGCCCTTTGCGGTACGTTCTCGCGGACGAGCTCGTTCGTGCATGCGTTGAGCTTGCCTACTCCGAAGGGGATGCGCTGTCCGGGTGCCTCGATCTTGTGCACCTGCCCGCCGAACGACTTTGGGTTGAGTGGAGCGAGCCGGCGCGGCGTGAAGCGCTGGGGTGCGTGTTCCCCCAGTGGGCGCCGCCCGACGATACGGGCCTCGAGCGTTCGGGGGTTCTGATCTGCGCCGCGCGAGGTGGGCGCTCGGGGAGCCTGCGCACTTTCTTTTTGCCGAGCCTTCAGCCTCGTGAACCCATGGCAGCGGCGTTGGAGACGCTGCTGGAACTGGACGGTGGCGGCGCAGCCGGGCCACCGGAGGCGCTTCTGAAGGGCGGCGCGGTTAGCGTTTGCGACCCGCAGAACGGGTGCGTGAACGAGCTGCTCCGCTGCGCACGCTTCCGTCTCGATTCTGCGTGGCAGCGCTACTACGGAAGCGTGCTCTCCGATCCCTTAGACCCCGTGCAGGGTACGCGAGTGACCCGCCTCTTGATCTCGAGCGTTGCCTTGGACATTCCAATGCTGCTCGCCCTGTTCCTACTCATGACGGTCCGCGCGGATTTGGTGCAAACCGCCGTCAATCCCGAGCGTCTGAATTGCAAGCGCGCGCGGTTCGGGCGGCCGCCGTTGCTCGAGCACGTGGAGGTGTCGACCCCCCTGTTAGTGCAGGCCGCGTACCGAAATGCAGAACACCCGGTCGCAGCGCGAAGCGGGCCGCGTTTTCACCATGTGCGCGGCCACATCGTGCGCCGACGTAATGCTGTGTATTGGCGTGGACCGCATTGGCGCGGCCATCTGCGCCTGGGACAGGTGCGCAGCCGCACGGTCGAGTTGCGGCTGCATTGAGCTGCAGCTCAAGTGATTACGAAAAAAGGGCTCATGAACAGGTAATCAACATCGCGGTGGCGCGAGTCGACCTTGGCGTCGCGTTGCCGAGGGGGGTTTGCCGGTCCGATCCCACACTTCCGGATAGGGGAGAACACATGATAAAGAGTCGGAGTTTGCAACAGGCGGTGCGCTTCGCGCTGGCTACGGTTTCAGCCGTAGCCGGGGTCTCCGCGCTCCACGCCCAGGAAGCACCGGCGCCGGAGACCACAGCGGCGCCCGTCGAAGAGGTGGTGGTTACCGGGTCGCGTCTCCAGACGCCGAATGAGCTCTCGATCAGCCCGATCACGACGGTGTCGGCCACCGACATCCAGGCGACCGGTCTGACTCGCGTTGAGGACGTCCTCAACAATCTGCCCCAGGTCTTCGCGGCCATGAACTCCACCACGTCGAACGGTGCGGATGGCACGGCGACGGTGGACCTGCGCGGCTTGGGACCGCAGCGCACCCTGGTGCTGGTGGACAGTCTGCGCCTGGGTCCGGGCAACGGCACCGGACGCAACTTCTCAGATATCAACCAGGTCCCCGCCGCCCTCATCGAGCGCGTCGAGGTGCTCACCGGCGGCGCCTCAGCGGTGTATGGCGCGGATGCGGTCGCGGGCGTGGTCAACTTCATTCTCAACACGCATTTTGAGGGCATCAAGGTCGATGCGGGCTACCACTTCCAACAGCACGACAACGACAACCAGGCGGGCGTGAACTCGGTCCTCACCGCGGCCGGGGATCCGGTGCCGAGCGGGAATGTCAACTCGGCGTTCGGCAAGAATGCCTCGGTCCTCATGGGCTCGAACTTTGACGACAACAAAGGCAACGCCACCGCCTACGTCACCTATGACAACCAGGGCGCCGCGCTGCAGAGCAAATTCGACTACAGCGCCTGTTCGATCTCACCGGCAAGCGCCACGCAACTGGCCTGTGTAGGCTCCGGGACGGCCGCGAAGAATGGCGCGGGCGGGCATTTCTACGCCTCGACCGCGAGCGGCCATAGCTTTATCCACCACACCGTGGATGGCCTGACGGGCCAGTTCCGGCCCCTCGCCGGCGCCAGCGACGACTACAACTACGGTCCGCTGAACTACTACCAGACGCCCAATACGCGCTGGACTGCGGGCACGTTCATCAACTACGACATCAATTCGCACATCAACGTGTACTTGAACGTCATGTACATGAGGAACCAGCAGGACGCCCAGGTCGCCCCGAGCGGTGACTTCTTCCAAAATTCGTTCGTTCCATGCGCCGATCCGCTTCTGACGGCGCAGGAGCGCGCGACGCTGTGCACCACGGCAAACCTTGCCGCGCAGGGCAATCCGTTCGAGACCTACAACGGGGTGAATTATCCCGGTCTTAACATGGTCATCGGACGCCGAAACGTTGAGGGTGGCGATCGCATCCAGGTCTACACCAACGACGCCGCACGCGAAGTGGTCGGCATGAAGGGCGACTTTGCGGATCCGCAGAATGCCTGGACGTACAATGTTTACGCCCAGCACGGCCAGGTGGACAGCCAGCAAAGTAACGAGAACTTCCTCAGTAACAACGCCATCGACCAGGCGCTGAATGTGCTGCCGGGACCCGGGGGAACGAAGGTCTGCGGTGGACCCTCATCGCCGGTGAATAACGGGCCCCTGGTAGGCCAGGGCACGGGGTTCACCCCCAATACAGCCTGCGCACCGTGGAACATCTGGGTGCCCAACGGGGTCACGCCCCAGGCACTCGCTTTTCTCTCCGTCCCGCTGCTCGCGAACGCGACCACCGAGGAGTACGTCGCGAACGCCTCGGTCACCGGCGACCTGGGCAAGTACGGCGCGAAGCTCCCCTGGGCCGATTCGGGGCTGCAGGTCAACGTCGGTGCGGAATGGCGCCAGGAGTCCTCGAGTTTCCTGCCGGACTACCTGAGCCAGCAGGGCTCCGCGGCCGGTAGCGGGGGCCCGACGACACCCGTCAGCGGCGGTTTCACCGTGAAAGAAGTGTTCACGGAACTGCGCCTGCCGATCGCCCAGCACCTGCCTTTTGCCGAGGATCTTTCGCTGGATGCTGGCTACCGCTACTCCAAGTACAGCGAGGGCTTTGATACCAACACCTACAAGGCGGGCCTTGAGTGGGCGCCGGTGCGTGACATTCGCTTCCGTGGCGGCTACCAGCGCGCCGTGCGTGCGCCGAACATCGGGGAGCTCTATACCCCGCAGGCGGTGGGCCTGGACGGCTCGGTGGACCCGTGCGCCGCGCCGAAGTTAAATGCGACCACGCTCACCAACGGCGTGACGCTCGCACAGTGCGAGGCCACCGGCGTGAAACCCGGTCAGTTCGGCAACATCCTTCCGAACCCGGCCAACCAGTACAACGGCCTGCTCGGGGGCAATCCGAACCTGCAACCGGAAGAGGCGGATTCGTACACGATCGGCTGGATAGTCACGCCGCGCTTTCTCCCGAACTTCACCTGGTCGGTCGACTACTTCAACATCAAGATCGACAACGTGATCGGCGCCATCGGTGGCAATACCATCATCAATGACTGTATCGCGGATGACACCTTCTGCAACGATATCCACCGCGACGCCACGGGGTCCTTGTGGAGGACTCAGCTCGGATACGTGACCGATCTCAATGTGAACCTGGGCCAGCTGAGAACGCAGGGTATCGACGTCCAGGGCACGTACCGAGTGTCCCTCACTGGCTTGGGGTCGTTATTGTTCTCGCTGCAGGGCACGAAGACCAAGGAGTTGGTGACCACGCCGGTGGTCAACGGGGGCTCGTACGACTGCGTCGGGTACTTCGGTGCCACCTGCGGCGGCGGAAACCCGAAATGGAAATCGATATTCAACACCACATGGTCGACGCCGTGGGACGGACTCGACGTCAACGTGCGATGGCGTTATATCGGTCCGAACGAGTCGGAGCAGACGGCCAACAATTCGTTCCTCGCGGGAACCCCGTACCTGCCGCTGGCTCACATCCCGGCCTACAGCTACTTTGATCTGTCGGCCACATTCAATGTGTACAAGAATGTCAGGCTGCAGCTGGGCGTGAACAACATCACCGACAAGGTTCCGCCACTTATTGTCGGGGGTGACTGCTCCACCAGCACCCCGAACGGCGCCGGCGCGAACTGCAACGGCAACACCTTCCCTGGAGTCTACGACGCGATGGGGCGGTACCTGTTCGCCCACATCACGGCGCAGTTCTAAGGAAGCTCTGCACAGGAGTCCGCCCTTGACAAACCGGCCCCCGCACCCGCAGGGGCCGGTTGGGAGAACACGGATGCGAGCGCCGGCCATGTTCGCAGTACGCTTATCATGATCAGTCTGGCTGGTGTGCTGTCCCTCGCCGCGGATCCCCCAGCCGCAGAGACTGCAGAGACGGTCAATGGGTCATTCGGAGAATGGCGCGGCGTGGATGGCGCGCTCCGTACCTTTTAGGGGTCTGGTCTGGTATGTCACAGCCCGGATCCGCGTGGCACGAGACGCAGCCCGCGACTGCATCATGTGCGCGGCCACCTGATGCGGCGGGCTACCCAAGGCTTTTGGCGCGCTCCGGAGTCATTCGAACGCGAGACCATCGCCCAAATGTTGGACTTTGCGGTGTTCGGCTAGTACCGGACGTCGTTTTTGAGGGAGCTCTGGCTTACCGGCCCTGGAGTTCCCGAGGGGCTAAGCGGAGCGCGCCTTTGTCCCGTGAGCGCCCTTGGGTCAGCGGTAAGACCCGTAGTATCTCGTCACGGTACCGTGGATCAGAACGTAGCACTGACCCCGAGATCATCGTAAAGGTGTAGACGCGGCGACCCACCCGCTGTGCGTAGTCGATGGAGCGAATATTGATCATCAGGCAGCGCCCGATGCGGATGAAGCCGTCGTCGGCCAGAACGGCTGCCAAGCGCTTGATGGAATCCCGACTGATATATTCGGCACCGCGGCAGCGAAATTTTACGTAGTTGCCCTGCGACTCGATCCAATCGATTTTCTCAGCCTTAAGCACGTAAAGACGATGTTCCCGCTCACCTACAACTACCCCAAGCGAGCCTTCCGCGGCATGGGGCGCCTGTTCGGCGTCGCGGGTGTCGAGGGAGGCGTGCACGTCAGCTTGCATAACGGTTGATCGGTAGCCTTGACGGACATGAGCTCATCGAATCGGCTCCGCGTGTGCCTTCGATCGGTCATCTGGCGACTACAGTCACCGCATTTCTCGCCCAACCCAGACGACAGAATTTTCCTGTCTGCAGTCCTACTAGATCACGGCGCCCTGTAGTTAAAACAACGATGGGTTGCCATGGTGTTACTTCTGCCGGCTCACCGCAGATGGAAAGCTATTTTGCGCACCGAAGTAACACTCGACGGCCTCCACCTGTTCACCTCTGAGCCGAAAGTACTCCACGTTCCGGAACGTCTTATCGCTCGTGGTGTGACCGAGGTACATCACAAACGCGTCGTTGCCCGCTGCAACCACGTGCTCCAGGTCAAAGTGTCCGATCAACGCAATCTGCGTGTCCCAGCAGCCTTTCTTGAAAGCGCTCTTACTGATGTGGGCGTCGAGTGGACTTGAAAATGTGAAGTCATCTGTCAGCAGCATGTTGAACGCGAGCCAGTCCTTTTTCTCCCAGCCCGCGTAGTATTTCCGGACAAGCGCTTCGTTTTTCGCGCTCAGTCCTGCCTCTGCGCGCGCACTGGCAATCTCCGGAATGCTCGCCGCTGCAGCCAGCGCGCAGGCACTCGCCCCGAGCAGTGTCCGGCGCGACATTGCTGTCTCTCTCATGACTCATTTCTCCTTTGCATTGCCCGGCCCTCGGGCTGCTGGTGTCAATGTTCCCCGGTCTTGAATAACAATTCGATATAGCGGCGCAGGTGATCGATGCTGGCCGCAGCGACGTCGGGTCCGCCTGTGGCTTTCGCGAGGATGAAAGCACCCTGTAGAACCGCCTGGGTGTGGAGCGCCAAGCTCTGCGCCGACCATTTTTCCCGAACGCCGTAAAGCTTCATGGCTGCGGCGATATCGGCCTCCACCATCGCCGCGTGGCCCCTGAGGCTCGCTTCGCATGCTTCTCGTATCTTCGCATGGGTTCCATATACCTCTTGCACCATGGTGCCGACGAGACAGCTGAACTCCGCGATTTCCTCTTTGAGGAGCGCCTTGCGGAAGTCGAGATAGGCGAGGACTCGATCTAAGGGGTCACGGTGTTTATGGTAAGGCGCAGTCTGAAAGAGGGTCCTTGAGACCTCCGACCAGCGATTCGCCGCGGCCACGGCGAGCGCGTCTTTGCTCTGGAAGTGATGGAAGAACGCGCCCTTAGTCACTCCCGCCTTCGCGCACAGCTCGTCGACCGAGGTCGCCGAGTAGCCTTTCTCGCGGATGAGCACGAATGATGCATCCAACAGCTTCTCGCGAGCACTCGGTCTGGGGCGCTTCGGCTTCTCTCGCATCCCCGTAACATACCGACTAGTCGGTTGGACGTCAATATGCCCCCGAAATGGGCACGGCCACGGCCACGCGGATCACGCCGTAAGTGTAGTTTCAGCGGCCACCTCGTGCTCCGGTCCTCCGAGATCCTCGGATGGCGGGAGCTCCGAGGTCGTTAGACGGGTCCGTGTGCAGGGTTCATGCAAGTGTGCGCTTCGGGCGATTGCCGAAGTGCGAAATCCAGCCAAAGCACAGCGCTCGTTCTGCACTCATTTAAAGAGCATCGTCACCAGATCGCGACGTGGGCCGTGCGCTCACGGGGACGCGAGTGATGCGCGTACCGGTCAATGCGCGCCAGGGCGCACCCAGGCGCGTGCGCCGCCCAGCCATACTTCGCCGCAGGTTTCAAAGGCACCGAGGCGAGGTTAGCCATGCTTCACAAGCGTGCCTGGCAGCGCCCCTTAGGGTTCGATGAAGGGGAGGTGCGGGGCTCGCGCGGAGCGCAGACTTCCGAAGCGCATCGCAGGGCTAACGTCCAGGCCATGGAGCATGGCCTCGTCAGTAAAGACGAGCATCAGCGGGTTTGGCTGAGGTCGCTCGAGTTGACGCTGGCCGTGTTCAGATTCGGCGCCATCGTAAACTGAACTACGGAATGGTCGCTGGCGATCAAGCGACGTTGCACCAGCACTCCGTCGGCATCGAACCAAAAATCGTCAGTGACGTCCCCGGAGAAACGGTAGTGCCGCGCCTCGATCAGCGCAGCGCCAACCTGAATCTTCTCCGTTCCTACTCTGTGGGCCGTGACATGTAACAGGTGGCCATCGACATTGTGAATCAGGGTCGCGCGCTCAAAGTGCGGCTCATACCATTGGCTCGCGGGAAGGCTCGCCTCGTCTATTAAGAGATTTGTCCGGTCAGCCTGCATCCGGAGCGATGTTGACTGCCTGCTAACGTCCACCCGGTGTTGCACTCCATTAACCGAGGTTTGTGAGGTTAGCTCTTCGAACTTATCACCACTCCATGCTTCGGTCGAATCCTGATCGAATCTGTAGATCGTGACTCCCAGCATCATCACATGCAGGTGAACACCAACGCTGATGAGCACGCGCTCCGGTCTGCGTTCGATGGCGATTGTCTCGGTGCCGATCTCTTTCCCATTTCGCGTGGCGATCAGGGTCCGAGACGAGAGTGCTTGCGGATCAGCGGCCTGTGCACATCCGCCGAATACCCCCATGAGCAGGGCTGCCAAATTGCAGAACACGTATCGTCGCGGAGGGATCTGCACGGTAGTGACCTTGAACCTCCCGTCGCTGGTTGGTTACTCGTTTGCGCTGCGGCTGGCCCCGCAGAAGATACCGCAACACACGTTGCCCGTGTTGAGTGGCTGGCCCTGGTGGTGCCCCGAGGACCAGAGCAGTCGCGGGGCCAGGAGCGCGAGGAAGCCGAGCCGCCACGGTTACACGCTCGTGATTCTGCTCGACAACCCGCGCAGCGGCAGCGACGCCGACGGACGTATCGCCACACGGGCAAAGTGCCGCGCTCGCAGGAAGCTTCGCGAGTTGTCAGGCGCCGACCGACGCCGAGTCCTTCGCACCGCTTCGAGCCTGCAGCCGAAGCGGTCGGCGTCCACCACCGTGACCTCGCTGGTGCGCATCGTGGAGTTGTTCATTCGCGAGGAACAGCGTCAGGCGGGGGCGCCAACTGCCTGTATCAGGCCGTCGCACCCAGACCCACGGAGTCAACAATCTGAAGAGGGATCTAGCTGATAGCCGCGGCGAACTAGCCACGGTGCATACCCTACATGGCTATTGCCAATCACTTCTTCACAAGCACTCAGAACTCCGAGCGGGACTCACCGAGTCCTTCATCAGTTTGCAGCAACGACCTGCGACGCGCCCTTGGTTGTGGGTTGATCGAGCGATTGAAGCGGCGTTAGCGCGGCGGCGTCAGCGGGTCTTGGCTCCCCTGGACCGGGCCTACTTTCCGTCGCGCCCGCGCTGCCACTTTGGAGGCTGTCCTGACAGCGACCTTCGAATCATAATAGTCCTGTAATCGCCAGGGGAGGCGGTCTATGTCTGTAGCGGGGGCGGGTCCGAGAGCGTTGCGATGCCGTAGTGGCTCTCACCACGTGTTGGGTCGCCTGTCCACTGGGGTCGCAGCGCTGCTCGCCGGCTGCGGCCATCACGGGCCGCCCCCCGCCCCGCCACCTCCGAAGGTCTCCGTCGTCACCCTGCAAGCTCAAGCGGTGCCGATCACGACTGAGCTTCCCGGACGGGTAAATGCCTTGCGCACAGCCGACGTGCGACCGCAGGTGAGCGGCATCATCTTGAAACGGTTGTTCGTTGAGGGCGGTGAGGTCAAGGCAGGCCAGCAGCTGTATCAGATTGATCCGGCGCCCTACAAGGCCGCTTACGACAGCGCCGTGGCGGCGCAAGCTTCAGCTCGGGCGCTCGCGGAGCGCTACAAGCCCCTCGCTGAAGCCAACGCGGTCAGCAAGCAGGACTACGACAATGCCGTTGCTGCGCATCTGCAGGCGCAGGCGGCGGTGGAGACGGCGCGCATCAACCTGATCTATACGCGGGTGTTGTCCCCGATCTCCGGCCGTATCGGACGCTCCCTGATCACCGAAGGTGCGCTGGTGACTGCCAATCAGTCCGCCGCGCTGGCCACCGTCCAGCAGCTTGACCCGATGTACGTGGACGTAACGCAGCCGACCACCACGCTGCTGCGCCTCCGGCGTGAAGCTGATGCAGGTCTGCTGAAGCAAAACGCGGCGGGGCAGACGCAGGTACGGGTGCGGTTGGAGGATGGCAGCGATTATCCTCACCCGGGCGCGCTGCAATTTTCCGAGGTGACGGTTGATCTCGGTACCGGCTCGGTGACGTTGCGGGCGCTGCTGCCCAATCCCGAGCGCCTGCTGTTGCCCGGCATGTTCGTCCGCGAGCGGATCGAGGAAGGCGTCCGTCAAGGTGCCGTGCTAGCGCCGCAGCAGGGCGTTACCCACAATCAGAAAGGCGTAGCGAATGCGCTGGTCGTGGGTCCGGACAATATCGTCGAGCTGCGCACCCTGCAGACCGACCGCGCTGTCGGTGACCAATGGTTGGTGATCTCGGGGCTCAAGGCCGGCGACCGCGTGATCGTCGAAGGGCTGCAGTTGGCTAAGCCCGGCAGCAAGGTGGCGGTGCAGGAGTATCGGCCACCGCAGGAACAGAAGAGCACCGCGCAGGCCGCAGCTGCCCAGACCGCCACGGAGTGAGCCGCGGCCATGGTCAATTTCTTCATCGACCGCCCCATTTTCGCTTGGGTGCTGGCCATCGTGATCATGCTTGCCGGCGCACTTGCTATCACCACGCTGCCGATCGCGCAGTACCCGAGCATCGCCCCGCCCGCGATCTCCATCCAGGCCACTTACCCGGGCGCCTCGGCAGACACGGTGCAAAGCACGGTCACGCAGGTCATCGAGCAGCAGCTGAGCGGCATCGATCACCTGCTGTATTTCGGCTCCGAGAGCGATGCGGACGGGAGCATGACCATCACGCTCTACTTCGAGCAGGGCACCAATCCCGACATCGCTCAGGTGCAGGTACAAAACAAGCTGCAGCTGGCCACGCCGCTCCTGCCAGTCGAGGTGCAGCAGGAGGGGCTGCGTGTCGCCAAGGCTACGCGCAATTTCCTCCTGGTGATCGGCTTCTACTCGAGCGACGGCTCACTCAGCAGCGAGGATGTCAGCGACTACATCGCCTCCTATGTTCAGGACCCGATCAGCCGCACCGCCGGGGTCGGCGACTATCAGCTGTTCGGTACCCAGTACGCCATGCGCGTCTGGCTGGATCCGGCCAAGCTCACTAACTATGGGTTGACGCCGGTTGACGTCAACAACGCGCTGCAGGCGCAGAACCTGCAGGTGCCAGTCGGTGAGCTGGGCGGGCTCCCCGCGGTGAAGGGTCAGCGCCTGCACGCCACCATCGTCGGCCCGGAGCGCCTCACCAACGCCGATGAGTTCGGCCGCGTGCTCCTCAAGGTCAATTCCGACGGCTCGCAAGTGCGGCTCAAGGACGTGGCGCGCATTGGTCTTGGCGCCGAAAGCTATTCCGTCTACACCGAGTACAACGGCTATCCGGCGGCGGGGCTTGCCATCAAACTGGCCACGGGCGCGAATGCGCTCGAGACCGCTCAGGCGGTACACGCCACCATGGCAAAGCTGGCGCCGTTCTTTCCCGCCGGCCTGCAGCTCATTTTCCCCTATGACACCACCCCGTTCGTGCGCGTCTCCATCGATGAGGTTGTAAAGACGCTGTTCGAAGCGGTCGTGCTGGTGTTCCTGGTGATGTATCTGTTCCTGCAGAATTTCCGTGCCACGCTAATCCCAACGATCGCCGTGCCCGTGGTGCTCATGGGCACTTTCGGCATCCTGTCCGCCGCCGGCTACTCCATCAACACACTGACCATGTTCGGCATGGTGCTGGCGATAGGGCTGCTCGTGGACGATGCGATCGTCGTCGTGGAAAACGTCGAGCGCGTGATGGAGGAGGACAAGCTCGACCCCAGGGAGGCGACCCGCGGCTCGATGACCGAAATCACGGGCGCTCTGGTGGGTATAGCCTTGGTGCTCAGCGCCGTGTTCCTGCCCATGGCTTTCTTCAGCGGCTCCACGGGCGTCATCTACCGGCAGTTCTCCATCACCATCGTCTCGGCCATGGCCCTCTCGGTGATGGTGGCGTTGATCTTCACCCCTTCGCTGTGCGCGACGATTCTGCGCCCGCGCGTGGCCGAAGCACACGAACGCGAGCGCGGTTTCTTCGGCTGGTTCAACCGCGGTTTCGCCCGCGTGAACCGCGGTTATGCCCGTGGTCTGACCCACGTCTCGAGCCGCACCGGACGCTACCTGCTCGTATATCTGGCCATCGTGGTGGCGATGGGCTTTTTGTTCGTGCGCGTCCCCCGCTCGTTCCTGCCCGATGAAGACCAGGGCTTTCTGTTCGTGCAGGTGTCCGCGCCGCCGGGCGCGGCCAGCGAGCAGACGCAGCAGGCGCTGAACGAGGCACGGGACTACTTCTTGAAGGACGAAGGGGCGCTGGTGAGCGGCGTGTTCACCGTCAACGGCTTCAGCTTTGGCGGCCACGGACAGAATGCCGGTCTGGTGTTCGTGCGTCTCAAGGACTGGTCGCAGCGCCCGGGGAAGAAGAATTCCGTGTTCGCGCTTGTGGGGCGCGCGAACCAGCGCTTCCACCAGCTGCGCGGGGCGATCGTAGTCGCCTTCGCCCCGCCCGCCGCGCTCGAACTGGGCAATGCCACCGGCTTTGACTTCGAGCTCGAGGACCGCGGCAACATCGGCCATCAGGCGATGATGCAGGCGCGTGGCCAGCTGATGGGCATCGCCAGCAAGGAGGCGTCGATCGGCCTGATACGGCCCAACGGTCTTGACGATGAACCTCAGTACAAGCTCGACATCGACTGGGAAAAGGCCAGCGCGCTTGGTCTTTCCATCGGCGACATCAACGACACGCTCGGTGCCGGCTGGGGCTCGTCCTACGTCAACCAGTTCGTGGATCGTAACCGCGTCAAGCGGGTGTTCATACAGGGCAACGCCCCCTCGCGCATGCTGCCGCAGGATATGGAGCGCTGGTACGTACGCAACGGTGCCGGTCAGATGGTGCCGGTATCGACTTTCGCCACAGCGCACTGGACCTTCGGCTCGCCGAAGCTCGAGCGTTACAACGGCACGCCTGCACTTGAGTTCTTGGGGGGCCCGCCGCCCGGCAGAAGTACCGGCGATGCACTGGCGGCCATGGAAGCGGCGGTGGCGAAGCTGCCGAAGGGCGTTGGCTACGAGTGGACCGGTCTCTCGTACGAGGAGAAGCGCTCAGGCTCGCAGGCGCCGGCGCTGTACGCAATCTCGCTGACCATCGTGTTCCTGTGCCTGGCGGCACTCTACGAGAGCTGGTCGATCCCCTTCGCGGTAATGCTGGTGGTGCCGCTCGGCATCATCGGTACGATCGCCGCGACCTTGTTCCGCGGACTCGCTAACGATGTCTTCTTCCAGGTGGGTCTGCTCACCACTGTCGGCCTCTCGGCCAAAAACGCCATCCTGATCGTCGAGTTCGCCGTGGAGAACTACGACCGCGGCATGAACCTGATCGAGGCGACCCTCGCAGCCGCGCGCCAGCGCCTACGACCGATTCTCATGACCTCGATGGCGTTCATCCTCGGAGTGATGCCGCTGGCGATCGCGACCGGAGCCGGGGCCGGCGGCCGCATCGCCATCGGCACCGGCGTGATCGGCGGCATGCTGACCGCCACGGTGCTCGCCGTCTTCCTCGTGCCGGTATTCTTTATCAGCGTCCGCTCCGTGTTCCTGGGTCGTCGCAGGAGCGGCCCACCGGCGCAGTCGGCGCAGCCAGCGCAGCCGGTCCCGGAGACCTGAGAATGGCTCGCCGCATCGCTTCGCTCCTCGTCACCCTGGTGGCCCTCATCCTTGGCGCCTGTACTCTGGAGCCGCACTATCAGCGGCCGCCCGCGCCGCTGCCCGCGCCTGAAGGGGGCCAGGCGGGCGCCACCGCCGCTGCCGACATCGGCTGGCGGGAGTTCTTTCCCGACCCGCAGCTGCAGCAGCTGATCGCGCTGGCGCTCGGCAACAATCGCGACCTGCGGGTCGCGGTGCTCAACGTGCAGACCGCCCAAGCGCGCTACCGCATCCAACGCGCCGAGCTGTTTCCGACCATCGACGCCAGCGCTACTGAGGAGGTGGAGCGCTTTCCTCCCGGGGTGCTTGGGGGTCCAAGCTCGGGAAGCACCCTGCCGACCGGAACCGGCGGAAGCATCCTGCGCTTTTTCGACGCCGGCGTCGGCTTCACCAGCTACGAGCTCGACGTTTTCGGCCGCATCCGCAGTCTGAACCACGCAGCCCTGCAGCTGTACGTCAGCTCCGACGAGACCCGCCGCAGCGTGCAGCTCACTCTGGTGGCGGAGGTCGCCGCCGCCTACCTCACGGTGCTCGCCGACCAGACGCTGCTGGACATTACGCGCGACACGCTGAAGAGTCAGAACGAGTCCTACGCCCTGACGCAGCGGATGTTCGATGCTGGCACGACCACGGAGCTGGCGCTGCGCCAGGCCGAAACCACAGTGGACTCGGCGCGTGCCGACCTCGCGCAGTACGAACGCGAATTCGCCCAGGATCGCGACTCCTTGCAGCTGCTCCTCGGTGCGCCGATTCCGCAGGGCATCGATTTTTCCGGCGGGCTGGATCGTGGCACTGCGGTCGCGGAGCTCGAGGAAGGCATCCCCTCGGACGTGCTGGTGCGCCGCCCCGATGTGCTGGCCGCCGAACACCAGCTGCGCTCCGCCAACGCGCAGATCGGCGCGGCGCGTGCCGCTTTCTTCCCGCAAATCACGCTCACCGGCAGCTACGGGACCGCCAGCACCGAACTCTCAGGCCTGTTCAAGAGCAACTCCGAGGCCTGGACCTTCTCGCCGCTGATCACCGTGCCGATCTTCACCGGCGGTGCCAACGTTGCCAACCTGAAGGCGACCGAGCTCACCCGCGATACTGCGGTCGCGCAGTACGAAAAATCGATTCAGACCGCTTTTCGCGAAGTCGCCGATGCGCTGGCCGCCCGCGGCACGCTCGATGATCAGCTAGCGGCCCAGCAGGCACTGGTCACGGCCTCGGCCGCGGCCTATCGACTCGCCGACATGCGCTATCTGGGCGGCGTCGACAGCTACCTCGCCGCTCTCGTTCAGCAACGCTCGCTGTACAGCGCCCAGCAGCAGCTGCAGAACGTGCGACTGCTGCGTCTGCAGAATCTCGTGACGCTCTACAAGGCTCTGGGTGGGGGCCTGCGAGAATCCACTGCGCAGCTGACCCCCCAGCCTCGGACATCCGGAAGCGTATCCCGGCTTTCGCTGCGGTTTGCTGCGAACTAGTGGCACGCGGGTGTATGTTGCAAGTCGAGGCAAGCGAACCGGCATGACAAAGTTTGCGGCAGCCGCGGCAGCGAGACCCACCACTGAGGCGCACTCGTGGGTCTGGGAGCTGTTGCTCCGCCTCCTGGGGGCGGCCCTGCAGATCATGGCGACCTGGGCGCTAGTGCGTGCACTCACGCCGGACGATGCCGGTGTCTACTTTCGCGGCTTTGTCATTGCGCTCGGGCTCAGCACCCTGCTGCGGGGCAAGTACGAGATCTACCTGGCGCAGCACATCATCGGCCGGTGCGCCAGGCCCACGGGCTTCGCCACGGGAGTGCTGCTCGTGCAGCTGGCGCGGCGCATGTTGCTGCGATCAAGCCTGCTGTGCGGTGTGCTGCTGGTTGTGACGGCCGACCTGGATATCCAGGCGCCGCAACTGCAGACGGTGCTGCAGACCTATCTGCCGTTCGTGCTCGCCCTCCCTTTCGTGAGCCTGGCCAGCCTGATGGGCGAGGCGCTGCGGGCGGCCAACCGTACCCTGGGCATTGTCATCGCGGCGTATGCCGTGAACTTATCCATCCTCCTCACGGTACTGCTGGCACCTCCGGACGCATCACTCGTTCTTTACTCCTGGGCGTTCTTTCTCGGCAGTCTGGTTGCTGCTGCCATAGCGGCGGCGCTCGCCTGGCATGCCTTTCCGGTGACGCGAGCCGAGGCGGCTACCAGGCCGATCTCGCGTGAAGTGCTGCAGGCGGTGGACTCGCGTGAACTGGTCGGCCTGGCGCGGGGCGTCTTGCTCTGGGGCCCACTGTGCGTTCTGTCTATCTGGGCCCCGCCCCTGGAGATGGCGCGTTACGCCGTGGCCGCGCGCACCGCGCTCGTCGTCGATTTCTTCCTGCCAGCGTTGAACCTGACCGGCTGTCGCGAGACGCTCTTGGCCCAGCAGCCTGAACTGACTTCGCGACGTCTGCTCATCGGACAACTAACGGCAGCGCTGGTCTACAGCTCGGTGCTGGTGCTGCCGCTGTTGCTGCTGGCACCGGAGATTTTGAGGTTCTACGGGGCACCTTACGATGCGCAGGTGACGGTCTATGCACTCCTGCTGGCTGTGCAATGGGCCAACGGTGTGGGCCGCCCCGCGGTGCGGCAGGCCGTGGTGGCTTGGGATGCAGGGCGCATCGGTGTGACGCTTGGGTCTGGCGCCCTGGCAGTGGTGTTGATCTGCGCACTCGGCGTGACCGCGTACGGCGCCCTGGCCGCCGCCGCGGCGTCCTTGGTCGGCGCCCTGATCGTCAATGCCACGGCAATCGTCATGGCACTCTCGAACCGCCACCCGGGTGAATCGCAGTCCGGCTCGCCCTCCCCGGGCGAAAGTGTCTGATTCTTGACTCCCCCGCGGTCGATCGACGGGTCACTCGTGGGTGTCAAAAAGTTACCCACCGCGAAAAACAGATTCGCGTTCAAGTGGTTAGCTCAGTTCGGCAACTCCGGCCGGGGGCGCCAACCGACAAGCTGATCAAGCGCGCGCAGCCGGCCACGCACTCATACAAACTCAAAGATGGCCGCGGTCTATGTCTCCTGGTGCATCCGTGCCGCTCCGAGTCTGGCGACCTAACGAAATCGTTTAGGCTGATCCGTTGGAAGCATTTTGCCCGTCCGAACTGCGCGCAGCGGTTGGAGGACCGTCCCGCCCGAGGCAGAGCTGAACAGCCGCTTCAAAAGAGCTCACTCCATTTTCTGCGACTGCTGCATGCAACGAGAGATCGGCGGGAATTAAGACACCCGGGAGAAATACGGCCACGACACGGCCGCTTGAAAAGTGTTGTCGGATTCGATCGATCGCGTTCTGGGATTTGTCGCGCTCCACGCTCGGAAAGGCGCTGACGAGATATACGACACCTATAGAAGCCGGAGTCGCGTCGGGCGGTCGCTCTCGAGCATCGAGATCCTCCATCAACACGTGGCGAGCATCAAGCTCCCGCTCGCGCAGCGCGCGCACCAAGAGTTCGGCAGCGATAGTGTCAGCCCGCGTACCCAACCCGATGCATAGTAAAATTGAGCCGGGCGGCACAACCATCGGTCCCTGCCATCTCCCAAGCAGTTGTTCGCGGTGCTGACGCAGGATAAGCCCTGGGTTTTGGTCGTCCAAAAGGGAGACACGACGTCGGAGTAAGCGTCGGGGCTCATTACCCAGATCGGATACGACCTGCACGAAGGCATCGCGCATCTTGGCTTGTTGCTCTGGGCTGATCGCGCCGCTTTCGCGATCGAGAGACGCGAGGTGCAATGCCGGCATCACGACGAGATCGCAGTACGCTGCGAACGAGTTTCGCTTCAGAAAGGCCCTGGCGAGAGTCAGGATCTCAACGGCGTCGCCGGAGAGGGCTCGCTGATAGAACTTTTGTGCCAGTGTCAGCGCCTGAGACTCTCCTAGCAGCAGGTCAAGGAAGTTGAGCGCACGAATATGACGGCCTAATACCAGCAGGCACAGGGTGAGTGGCGTCGACAGCACCAAGCCGACCGGGCCCCAGATTGCGCTCCAGAAAATCGCCGCGACCACGACCGAGAGCGGCGTCAACCCGGTGGTGTGACCGTAGAGATTGGGTTCAACTGCTTGACCCGCAATAAATTCGACAGCCACAAATAGGGCGAGTGTGCGTATTGCAAGGGACCATCCTGGGTCGACGGCGATTGCTAATGCCGTCGCTAAGAACGCGGCGAGCCATACCCCGATGTAGGGTACGAAGCGCAGCAGGGTAGCGAGTGCACCCCAAAGGAGCGCCTGCGGAAGGCCCAGAAGCGCCAAGCCCAGCGCGATGGTTACGCCGACGCCAAGGTTAACCGCGAATTGCGATAGGAAATATCGCGAAAGCCTTTCGCCGGCGTCATTTAGGGCGGCGGTCGTGAGTCGGATGTTAGTTCCCCCGGCCACACGGATGAATCGATCGCGCAGTGCTTCGTGCTCGAGGAGCACGAACACCAATACGACCAGCACAATCACAGTCGACACGATAGGCTGCCAAATGGAGGACAACGCTCTCGCAATGACTTGCAGTGGCGACGATCGGGGTTGGTGTAACTCCACTGGAATCGGGGCGGTGCTCGGCGAGGCAGTCCTCGTGCCAGCGCTTGTGCTTCCGGCGCTTGAGGAATGGCTCTCGACGAGCCGACTGGTTTCGCTCGTTAAAGCGTCGACCCGTCCTAGGGTGATCTCATCCAGATAGCTCAGCTTTTGCTCAATCGTTCGTTCGTACTGAGGGAGTGCGCCTGCCATACGTAAGACCTGTGTCCCCAACACCGCGGCCACTGCTGAGAGCACGACAGCCAAGGCCAGTACTGCAATAAGTACCGCGGGCGTTTGGTTTAAGCCCAAACGCCTCAGTCCGCGAACCAGCGGGGCAATCAGGAGGCTGAGCATCAACGCAACGGTGATCGGAATCATGACGCCACGACCGGCATAAAGGAGACCGAGCACCGTTGCAAAGGCAATCACCCCTACGGCGCGGTCACGCAGCGGTCCTGCGCCGGGCGGATCAGTCGTGGGACCGCGCAGGGGCTCTAGGTGGTCTTGATCCATGAATCCGCCAAAGAGTCCATCTTCGCTATTGTTGGGTTAGGACGCGCCAGTATCAAACGTCGGAACGTCTCGTCTCTGCGTGCCGTAGGAAGGGAGAGGGTATGGCCCAGAGGGATTTTTCCAAGTGTCAGCACAATGCCACCACAACGTGCGCAGACTCGGGTTCGCACTGTTCACACTGTCTATCGTTAGGCGAAGCGCTGATCTGGGCCTAGGAGCCTGTCGGACTGAGGATTTCGAATCGACGGGAAAGACCAAGGGATTTCAGACAGTTCATGTCAATCAGAGTTCAAACTGTTAGCACAGTCGCGCCTGTGATCCGCTCAGGCCGGTTGCAGGGCGAACATCCGCTTGATGTTCCAGCTCATCGTGACCAGATTCCATTCGCCCTTGACGTTCTTCAGTCCCCGCAACGAGAACTGCCGGAACCCGAGTGCCGATTTGATGATGCCGAACACCGGTTCGGGAGTCTGTTTGCGCAGCGCATAGAGCTTGCGGCCTGCCGGGGTCTTCAGTCGATGCACCATCTTCTGCATCGCGGTCGCCGAGGCGGGCGGAGGTGTGCCGGCCGCTGCAAAGCGCTGCCGCCAACTGGCATGGTGACGCTCACGGCCCAAGGCCATCAGCGGTTCGATCTTCGCCGCCGCGCAGTGCTCGACGTTCGCTTCACTCAAGTAGCCATTGTCGGCCAGCAGCCGTCGGGCACGACCCAACTGCCGCGGCAGTGTCTTAAGCTTCTGCAGCATCGGCACGAGCTGGCCCTTGTCGTTCGCCGCCTGAGTGACGTCCTGGGCCACGATGAGCAAACTGCCCGCGGCTACCACGGCCTGGGCGTTGTAGGACTGATCAAAGCCGCCGCCGGGCACCGGCATGATCCGCGAGTCCTCGTCCGTGAGATTAATCTGCTCTTTCGCCTCCACCGCACCGCTGGGCGGTTGCGGTGGCCGGCCACGGGGCTTCTGGCCGGGGCGCTTCTCACGCGCGGCGAGCTTCTCTTCATAGGCCACCTGCTCGCGCTCTTGCACGCGCGCTTCGATCTTCGCCTTCGCCGCGGCGATCGCAGCGAGGCGCTCCTCACGCCGCTCCAGCTCCTCGGGGATCGCCATCCCGTCGGGCACATCCGCGTCATCCGCCCGCTCGGCGAGCCTCAGCAGCTGCTTGACCTCACCCCGCAGCTGCTTCTCGATCTTCTTGGCGTGACCGTAAGAGAGCGCACTGTGGCGGCTCGCGTTGGCGTGCACCTTGGTGCCATCGAGCGCCACAGTCCCCAGCTTCAGCATCCCCAGCGTGCGCGCAAGCTTGAGCACCTCGAGGAACAAGGCCTCAATGTGCCCGAGGAAGCGCTTGCGGAAGGCGGCAATCGTGTCGTGATCGGGATGCTCGTTGCCGGCGATGTAGCGAAACGCCACCGAGTCGTACGTCCCGCGCTCCAAAGCCCGACTGGAAAACACCTTCGTGGCGTAGCCATACACCAGCAACCCCAGCAGCATCGCCGGGTGATACGACGCCGAGCCCGATCCGCGGTAGACCTTCTCCAGCTCCGACAGGTCCAGTCCGTCGATCACTTCCACCACAAAGCGCGCCAGATGCCGCTGCGGCAGCCACTCATCCACCGACGGTGGCAGCAAAAATCCCGTGTCGCGGTTGATCGGTCGAAAGTTGCTCATGGAGTACCACTGCAGTGAGATCGACGAGCGTGATTATCCCTGATCTAAGTCCGACAGGCTGCTAGGCAGCGAGCATACCCTTCAATGCCATTCGAGTTCCTGATTTGAGTCGGCCGACTACGCCTTGCCTGTGTTCACTCCTTGCGTGTCGGAAAAGCGCTGCACGTCCGCCGCAAGACTTGCGCGCAACGGAGACCGACCTATTCCGCCGGCGGCCATTCAAACGAGTTCCAGTCTGGGGTGCGACCGCGTACGGACGTCACCGAGCCGCCCGCTCGCTCGACCTGAACGCCCTCGTATGTAGCATCTGGCGACAATTGCCTGAACGTTCGCCAGTCGAAGTCACTCGCTCGGATGGCTTCTGGCACGGCGCCGACGGGTCCCTGTCTAAAGAACTCATCAAGCGCATCGTCGAAGGGCGGATAAAACAAGCTGATCTCCCGTGGCCCGAAAATGGCCGCGGATGATCCCCGAGTCGTCTTAAGCGTCCCTTAAGGGGTGGCTGGCAGGGGCAGCGAAAGAGGACCCGAGGGGCCCTATCACGCGCAGGATTCAACGCAACGCTCGAGTTCCGCGCGCCTGATGTATGTGCGCGGCCGCGCGCCGATAGATGGCGTCGAACGCTGTCATAGAAACGATTCAATTCATAAATCGGAGCGGATCGCCTAGGCTATTCCAAAATCGGGATGCAATCGGAGCCAGGAATATGGACAAGATCAAGCCCCTATTTGCGGCAGTGGCGACCGCGATTGGTGGAAGGAACGGGCATACCGAGGCGCAGGACCACTCGGTCAGTGCCGACCTGTCTGTGCCGAAGGCCATGGGCGGCCCTGGAACGCCGAACACCACGACTCCGGAACACCTGTTCGCGGCCGGATATGCGGCCTGCTTCGGCGGTGCTTTGGACTACGTGGCCTCTCAGCAGAGGCGCAATGCCAAGGGCGCCGCGGTTACTTGCAGTGTCTCGATCGGGCCCCGCGATGGCGGCGGATTTGGGCTTGCCGTAAAGCTCCACGTTACCGACGAGAGCCTGCCCCAAGCAGAGCTCGAGGCGCTTACTCGCGAGGCGCATGAAAAAATCTGTCCGTACTCGCATGCGACGCGGGGAAACGTGCAGGTGGATCTTCAGGTGACAGGGGCCTAACTTGAAGTTCTCGCGCTGTTCGGTAACGCCGACCGGCTCGCACATATAGCAACCGATATTGGAGAGGCAGATGGACACAAAAGTTAAGAGCGGCGACGAGAAGGGCGCCGGGAAATGTCCGGTGATGCACGGCCGTGGTGGGCGCAGCAACCGCGACTGGTGGCCGGAGCAGCTGAGTCTCCAGAGCCTGAACCAGCACTCCCCGCAATCCGATCCGATGGGCGCCGCGTTCAACTACGCGAAAGAGTTCAAGAGCCTCGACCTGAAGCCTGTGATTAAGGACCTGCATGCGCTCATGACCGACTCCCAAGAGTGGTGGCCAGCCGACTTTGGTCACTACGGCGGACTCTTCATCCGCATGGCCTGGCACAGCGCCGGGACCTATCGCGTGGCGGACGGCCGCGGCGGCGCCGGGGGCGGGCAGCAGCGCTTCGCCCCGCTCAACAGCTGGCCGGATAACGCGAACCTTGACAAGGCGCGCCGGCTGCTGTGGCCGATCAAGCAGAAGTATGGCCGCAGGATCTCGTGGGCGGACCTGTTCGTGCTCGCGGGCAACGTCGCCCTGGAGTCGATGGGGTTCAAGACCTTTGGCTTTGGCGGAGGGCGTGTGGATACCTGGGAGCCGGAGGAGTTGTACTGGGGCCCCGAGGGCTCGTGGCTCGGCGATGAGCGCTACAGCGGCGAACGGCAGCTGCAGAACCCCCTTGGTGCCGTGCAAATGGGGCTGATCTACGTCAACCCGGAAGGGCCGAACGGCAACCCCGACCCGGTTGCGGCCGCCCGCGACATCCGTGAGACCTTCGCCCGCATGGCGATGAATGACGAGGAGACCGTCGCCCTGATCGCCGGCGGCCACAGCTTCGGCAAGACGCACGGCGCCGGAGATCCCTCATCTCTCGGCCCCGAGCCGGAAGGTGCCCAGATCGAAGAGCAGGGCCTCGGCTGGAAGAGCAAGCACGGGAGCGGCTTCGGACGCGACGCCATCACCGGCGGCCCCGAGGTGACCTGGACGCAGACGCCCACCAAGTGGAGCAACTACTTCTTCGACAACCTGTTCAAGTACGACTGGGAGCTCACCAAGAGCCCGGCCGGTGCCCAGCAATGGAAGGCGAAGAATGCGCCCGCCGATATCCCCGACGCCTACGACCCGTCGAAGAAGCACCTGCCGGCCATGCTGACGACCGACCTCGCGCTGCGCTTTGATCCGGCCTACGAGAAGATCGCGCGGCGCTTTCATGAGCACCCGGAACAGTTTGCCGATGCCTTCGCGCGCGCGTGGTTCAAGCTCACGCATCGCGACATGGGACCGATCGCCCGCTACCTCGGTCCGCTGGTGCCGAAGGAACGGCTCATCTGGCAGGACCCGATTCCCGCCGTCGACCATCCGCTGATCAATGAGCAGGACATCGCGTCCCTGAAGAGCAAGATTCTCGCCTCGGGACTTTCCGTGTCGCAGCTCGTCGCGAGCGCCTGGGCGTCTGGATCGACCTTCCGCGGTTCGGACAAGCGCGGTGGGGCGAACGGCGCCCGCATCCGCTTGGCCCCGCAGAAGGACTGGGAGGTGAACCAGCCGGCGCAACTGAAGACGGTACTTCAGAGGCTCGAAGGCATTCAGAAGGAATTCAACGGCGCTACGGGCGGCGGAAAGAAGGTCTCCCTGGCCGACCTGATCGTGCTCGGCGGCGCAGCGGCGATCGAGAAAGCAGCCAAGGATGCCGGAATCGATCTGCAGGTACCCTTCAAGCCGGGCCGCATGGACGCCTCCCAGGCGCAGACCGACGCCGAGTCCTTCGCACCGCTGGAGCCCGCAGCCGACGGGTTCCGAAACTACCTGCGTGGTCCGCAGCTGATGGCGCCGGAGGAGGCCTTGGTGGACCGCGCGCAGCTGCTGCGGCTCTCCGGGCCGGAGATGACGGCACTGGTCGGGGGGCTGCGGGTTCTCGGTGCCAACGCGGGGCAGTCCGAGCACGGCGTGTTCACCAAGACGCCGGGTATGCTGACGAATGACTTCTTCGTCAACCTGCTCGATATGCGCACCGAGTGGCATGCCGCCAAAGCCAATGGCGTGTACGAGGGCCGCGACCGGAAGTCGAAAGAACTCAGGTGGACCGGGACCCGCGTCGATCTGATCTTCGGGTCGCACGCGCAGCTGCGGGCGCTCGCCGAAGTGTACGGAAGCGCCGACGCGAAGGAGAAGTTTGCCCTGGACTTCGTCGCGGCGTGGAACAAGGTGATGGACGCCGACCGCTTCGACCCGTCGTAGCGGGCAGAGCGTCCCGCGGCGAGTGCGCCGGGACGCTCATTTTGTGGTGTGGAGGAGGTGACCCATTCGAGGCGATTTTCGTACCGCATGATTCCTTGAGGAGAGGGCTCCTGACGGCCCATGTTACAGGGCCGGTCAGCACTGCGCGAAGTTGCACCGAGCGACGAGTTTAAGCTCACCAACGGGCCACCAATTCCCGGAACGGCCTCTGCGGTCGCATTCCTTCGTCGCCAAAGTCACCGCTGGCTTTGCCGTCGACCGTTACCGACTTCGGGCGCTTGCGCGTCGGCCAGCTCACGGCTACCTCGGTCGAGGGGTTGAGGGTAGGAGCGAGCCTTACGCGCAGAGTACTTTCGTCCTGTTGCGCCGACATCGACAGCTCGCCAAAGGCGGTTGGCAGCCGGTCGATCGATAGGCCCTTGCCGGTGACCCAATCGGGAGGTACTCCGGGAAGCAGATCAAGGCGGCCGTCTCCCTCATGCATGAGCATGCCGATGACCGCACGCACGTATTCCGCCCCGACCCAGGTGTGAGGCATATCGCCGAGGTAGAAAACCGAGCGCATCGGCGAGCGCACCACCTCCGCGAACACCTGCCAACCGGCCGGACGGCGGTCGGCCCGCAGTCGATTCAACACTTCCTCGGCGAGCAGCGGCTCATCGAGGCGCACGAACGTCAGCACGTTGCGAAACTCATACGGCGAGTACGCATAGTGCGCGCCCGGGAGACTGCGCTTGCGAACATCATCCAGGTAGCGCATGAACGTGGTATGGAGCGCGGTGTCAGGCAGTAAATCCTGCTGGCCGCAGGGGTCCAGGGCAATGGAGACGCTGGTGGGGTCGGGGTCGCCAAAGTCCGCGGACGCCGGCACGTAGTCGATGTGCTTCCACGCTATGGTGGCGCGAATGGAAGTCGCCATCGAGTCGCGCAGGGCAGCTCCCTGGTCCGCGGCCCAGCTCGCCATGTCACTCACCTGCCACTGGCGCGCCAGCCAGGCGCCGTCGTGCCAGCCCTTGAGCGCCCAATAGTCGTCCCAGTAACTGTGGGTGGGCGCGGCGTAGCCCTCGTGGCTGATCGATGGCCCAAGGATGCCGCGGAAGCGTTGCGGCGCCTCGCTCGCCGCCTGGTAGCCGGCCGCGAGGGTGCGTTCACGCAGCGTTTGCAGGAACTTGAGCGCGCTGCGCACGCTGGGCAGGTACTCGCGCACGCTGGCGGCACCGCCGTTAAGGCGTGCCGTCTCGGCTACGAGCATGACGAACTGTCCCTGGCTGTCGTATTCCAGTTCCGAACCGACTCCGCCATTTACGCTGCCGTCGTCGTTGAGGATGGGGGAAATCATGCCGCTGCCGCGCACGCCGTGAGCCGCGTACCAGCGCAGATACTCGCGCGCCGGACCCGGAATCCCCATCCGCAGCAAGATGGCGGCCGTTGCCGAGCCGTCGCGGATGAATGAGCGGTCGTAGTTGCGCGGACCTGCCTCCAGGACCGGGCCCTTGGCGTTCACCAGCATGTAGGCGACCTGCGCTCGGAGGGTCGCGACGAGCGAGTCATCTGGCAGCTCGATAGCGACCCGGCCCAAACGCACTTGCCAGGCCTGTTCGGTGAGGGCCGCCAATCGGTCGAAGTCCGATGGCGACGGGTTAGCCGGTATGTTCTGCTCGGAGCGTTGCGGGCGGCGTGTGCTCTTAGCGGGGTTCGCCGGGAATTCTCCGAGCGGGAACAGGAGCACCACATCGGTCTGCTCGCCCGGCTCGAGATGCACCGCATAGAGCAGCGCAGCAGCCCCGAGGCCGGTCGGGTCTTTGGCGAAAGATGCGGTCGGCACGCCCCCTTCTGTGACATAGCGAGTGATCTCAGTTTGGCCCGTGGGGCCAAACGGCGCTACGCCCTGGGCGGAGGGCGCGGTCAGAGAGGTGAGCAGCGTGCGGCCATTGACCACGAGGAGCGTGTTCTCACCGGTTCCCTCGAAACCCACGGTGTGGATCTCGGATATGCCGCCGTGCTGCCAGGGCGGATTGACCTGAATGGGCCGCACCAGCAGTGCGAGCTGTCCGTCGACAGCGCGTGGCCCGCTATTCTGGAGACGATGCCGCACCAATGTGGCGGGGCCCGCGGCCGTCGTAATAGCGATGGCTTCACTGCGCAGCTGCAGCCCGGGTTGCGGGGACCAGACCACTGTCGGCATGGGCATCCAACCGTCGCGCAAGCTTTGTGTGCGATTGGCGCTGGACGCGGCGACCATCCGACCAGAGTCGTCTCGCCACAGGGGCTGCACTAGGGGAGCATTCTTGAAGGGTTCCAGATCGCCGTATTCGTCGAAGAGGCTCTTTTGGTCGCCGGCCGGAACGCCGACTGCCGTCCAGTACACCTGCTGTTCGTGGAGGGATGACGGGAACAGTGCCGAGTGCTCGCGCCCGGCAAAGATCTCGTAGCGCTTGAGCGCGGTCATGGCCTGCGTGCGACTCAACAGGCGCAGGCGTCGGATCGCCGGGGTCTCGCGGCCCGATGCATAGACCGTAAGCCGCAGCTCGCTCAGCGCTCGCGCAGCGTTTGCTGCCAGGTAGGAAGTGTCACCGAGCGAGCTCGCATCTTCGCCGAGCAGATGCCACTCGCCCGCAGGATCACGACCTTCAAGGCGTGCGCCGCGCCGGGCGGAGTTCCAAAACACTTCCAGTCCGCTCACCGGCAGCGCGCGCGGAAGGTACACGTGCAGCTGACGCGTGCCAAACTCGGGCCCGGGTTCCATGAGATCGCTGTGCACGGTAGCGTTCCACAGGGCCGCGGAGTCGAGTCGCTCCTCGGCGCCGGTGATGTGCGGTGATTGGCTAGTCAGCAGTGGTTCGAATTCGAACAGCGATACCTCGGTGTTCGCGCTATTCGGGGGACTGGCGAGACGCAGGTACCGCGCACGTACCGATGGGAAGAGCACGTAATCCACTCCCCCCAGTGAATCCGAAGTCTGGAATGCGGTCTGCCAGTGGTGCCCTTCGAGGGAGTACTGGATTCTATATTCCGGCGCATACGCCACGTCCCATTGAATGATGACGCCGCCTATCAGTGCCTCCCGACCCATATCGACCTGCAACCACTGCCCGGGCGCAAAGTTGCCGTCCCACTTGGTCGACGAGTCGCCGTCGATCGCCATTGCGGGGGCCATGCCGCGCGGCGGGGTGGAAGAGGCCGTCGCGCGCCATTCGCTGCGAGGCGGCAGCTGTTCGTCGGCACCTGACGCTGCGGATGCGGCGAGTACACTCAAGACCCCGGCTAACGTGCTCGAAAACCTGGTGACGGTGTGCTTACGCACCGGCGGTGCCTCTCGCAGCCGTGAATGCTCGACGCGAGCGCCGTTGGGTGAATTTCGGCGTGCCATTTAGGTTCAGAGCGAGCCGCGGGAGAAACGGCCCGAGCTTCAAGCCCAAGCGCTCGATGCGAAGCACGAGCCCGGGGCGCTCTGGGTCACTGACGCTCCTCTGCTTGGCAGCCGGGAACAGACTTTAATTCGCGTCTCTTTTGGCCGGGTAAGTCGAGCCCTCATGTCCGCTTGTCCCATCAGTAAGTTGCCGGTGGTACCCATGTGCAGCCAGCGCTCGATATCGGAGGAAAGCCAGCCTAGGCCCGCACCCGCGCGCTTTTCCGGGAGGGTGCCGACCACGACCGAGCGGTAGAGCACCGTGCAGCGGTCTCGGACCGGTATCCGTTCAACATCGCGCGTGGTACCTCGTCGATTCAGTTCAGGCGCTCCGCGAAAGCTGCCATCCTGACATGCCGCTCAAAGCCCGCCCACATCGCCCCTCAGGTTTAGGTTTTTGTCCTACATGGCATCCCAGCGCACGACTACGCCGGGCGTGGTCTATGGGTGCGAGCATGAAGAAACTGTGCGACGCTGGCGCGCGTGCCCTGGCAATGCTCGCGGACGCACCTTGCAGCGGCATCACTTGACGATTACCGGCGAGCCCGCTCGGAGTGAATGCGTGCCCAATAATGATCAGGAGTACCTGCGCGTTGTTGCACCGCGCACCCCCGTCCCGATAGTGACTAGTCCGGAATCCGCGCGGCTGTTCGTGGTGCCATCGAAACTGAACGGATGGCAGTGGACAGAGGCTTGACTCGCGCGACTGCGCCGCAGGCTACGACCCATGAGGCACACGAATCCTCGTCGCGGGCGCGCGGCCCGCTTAGCCGCAGGCGACTACTGATCGGGGCGGCCGCAGCGCTCGCGCTGTCGCGATTTTCCAACCGCCCAGTGCTTGCCGCCGCCGAGTCTAACCTTAAGCTCGGTGCGCCGCAGGACTTCTCGTTCGAGGCGCTCACGCGCGAGGCTAAGGCCAGCGCTGCGCGCACCTACGTGCCACCGCCGCCGCTGTCCCCCGAGGTACTTCAGCGCATCGATTACGAAGCCCTGGGCAAGATCCACTTTGACCCGGCGTGCGCTGTGTTTCGCGACGGGCCGGGCGCCTATCCGGTTACCTTCTTTTACCCGGGCCGCTTCTCGCCCGCGGTCGTACGGATGTTCGCGCTGTCGGAACCGGGCCCGCGGCAATTTGCGCGCGAGGTGCTCTACAACGCGGCGTGTTTCCAGATGCCCGCCGACAGCCCCGCGCATGCGTTGGCGGATGCAGGGTTTGCAGGATTTCGCGTTCAGGAAAGCCGTCTCGGCGCACCCGGCACGCCGGACTGGCGCAGGAACGACTGGGTGGCATTCCTCGGCGCATCCTACTTCCGTGCGATCGGCGAGCTCCACCAGTACGGCATCTCCGCGCGCGGCATCGCGATCAATGTCGCATTCCCGGACCGGTCGGAGGAATTTCCGGCTTTCACCCGTTTTTATTTGCAGCCGCCCTCCGCCGGCGCGCATGAGGTGATCGTCTACGCCACGCTCGACGGGCCAAGCATCGCCGGCGCCTACCGCTTCCTCATGCACCGCGAGGAGGCAGTCATCATGGAGGTCGAGGCGCGTCTGTTTCTGCGCCGTGACGTCGACCGCCTCGGCCTCGCTCCGACCACGTCCATGTTCTGGTTCTCCGAGTCGGTGAAGCCGACCGGGATCGACTGGCGTCCGGAAGTGCACGATTCGGACGGCCTGGCCCTATGGACCGGCAGCGGCGAACACATCTGGCGTCCCCTGAACAACCCGCTGCATACCAGGGCCTCTGCCTTCGCCGACCGCAATCCGCGCGGCTTCGGCTTGCTGCAGCGCGACCGCGAGTTCGATCACTATCTCGATGGCGTCCACTACGAACGGCGGCCGAGCCTTTGGGTCGAGCCGCTCGGGGAATGGGGCGACGGCGCGGTGCAGCTGATCGAGAATCCCACCGACGATGAAATTCACGACAATATCGTTGCCATGTGGGTCCCCAGCCAGCCGGCGAAAGCGGGCGCGAACTACACGCTGCGTTACCGGCTGTACTGGGCCGCGGACGAGCCCCACCCGAGCGCGCTGGCGCGCTGTGTCGCCACGCGGCTCGGCCGCGGCGGCCAGCCCGGACAACCACGACCGGCGGGTGTGCAGAAGTTCATGGTGGAGTTCATCGGCGGCCCGCTCGCGCAGTTACCCTTTGGGGTGATCCCCGAACCGGTGCTGTCGGCGCCAACCGGCCGCTTTTCCTACGTTTTTGCCGAGGCAGTTCCGGATGGCGTTGCCGGACACTGGCGGGCGCAGTTTGATTTCACGCCCCAGGGGCGCGAGGTCGTGGATCTGCGGCTCTTTCTGAAACTCGGCGAGCGCACGCTCTCGGAGACCTGGCTTTATCAGTTTCGTCCCGACGAAGGACGCAGCTGATGCTGCACGCGCGGTCGCTGGCAACCCCTGCCGGCCGGAGACGCTGGTGATTGCCGCCGCGTTAGTTGCGCTCGCAGCGCTTGCTGCACCTGCAGAGGCGCCCCCGGGTGCGCCAGCCAAGACCGCCTCGCGCCCCACGGTGCCCACGGCCGCCCCCGCGCCGCGGCTGTTCGGATTCGAGGATGTACGCAAGCTCGCCCAGGAGCGGGCCAAGCGCGCGTTCCGGCCGGCCGCAGACACGCTGCCGCAGACGCTGGCGAATCTGACTTTCGATCAATATCGCGATATCCGCTTTCGTGCTGCGAGCGCCCTGTGGCACGGCCAGTCACTGTTCGAGGTCGAATTCTTTCACCGCGGCTACCGCAACAAGGAACGGGTCAACCTCTTTGAGGCCAGTCCCGAGGGCGTCACGGCACTTACCTACAATCCGGCGTTTTACACCTACGGCGCGCTGCAGAAGGCGCCGCCGGCGCCGGCGAACCTCGGCTATGCAGGCTTTCGCGTGCACTACCCGCTACAGACCCCGGCGTACAAAGACGAGCTGCTGTCCTTTCTCGGTGCCTCCTATTTTCGTGTGCTGGGTCGCAACGAGCACTATGGCGCTTCCGCCCGCGGGCTCGCGATCGACACCGGCGAGCAGACGGGCGAGGAGTTTCCGACGTTCACCGATTTCTGGCTGGTGCGCCCGCGACCTAGCGATCGCAGGCTCACCATCTACGCGCTGCTCGACAGCAGGAGCGTGGTCGGGGCGTATCAATTCGCAATCCAGCCCGGTGCGATCACGCTCATCGAGGTGCACTGCACGCTGTATCTGCGTCGTCCGATCGCAAAACTGGGAATCGCTGCCCTCACCTCGATGTTTCTCTTCGGTGCGGACGCCTCCGGCCGGCGCTTCGATGACTACCGCCCCGAGGTGCACGACAGCGATGGCCTCCTTGCGCAGACCGGCCAGGGACAGTGGCTGTGGCGCCCGCTCACCAATCCGCGTGAGCTGCGCGTGAATCGCTTCATGGACGAGAACCCGCGCGGCTTCGGCCTCATCCAACGCCAACGCGATCCGCGGCAATTCGGCGATCTCGAGTCGCAGTACGAGCTGCGTCCGAGCTACTGGGTGCAACCGCTTGGGGCGTGGGGCAACGGTGGCGTCGAGTTGGTGGAGATCCCGAGCGATGAGGAGATCCACGACAACGTGGTCGCCTACTGGGTGCCGGCCGCGAGCCCCGCGGTCGGCAAGCCGCTCTCCTTCAACTATCTGTTGTCGGCGTATCTGCACAACGCTGAGTGGCCGCCCGGCGGCCGCGTGGTCGCGACGCGCAGTGGCATCCCCGCCACGGGTGAGAATCATGTGCGTGTGCCTCCCGGTGCGCGGCGTATCCTCGTGGAGTTCGCCGGCGGCGACCTCGACGGCCTGGCGGCGGTGCAGCCGGTCAACGCGGCAGTCACCGCGGACAACGGCCGCGTGGAGGCCGTGAGCGTGCAGCGGACCGATGCCGGCACTTGGCGCGCCTCCATGCTGGTCACGCCGCGTACCAAGAAGCCGGTTGATCTGCACTGCTTCCTGACCTTGTACGGCGAAGTACTGACCGAAACTTGGGTGTATCAATGGGCGCCATGAACAGCCGCCCGCACCGGCGCCTGCGCCGCACGCTCTTCTTCGGACTGACCTTCCTCACGGCGGCAGCCGCGACCGCGCTGATGCTCGATGCGTTGCAGGCCAGCGGCCTGAGCGCCGTGGAGCGCTTGGGGCTCGGTCTCTTCTTCTGCCTGTTCACCTGGATCGCCGGCGCGTTATGGACGGCGATCGCAGGGTTCGGGGTGCGACTGGCGGGGCGCGATGCCGGCGCGATAGACCTGGGAGCGCTGCACGGACTGCCGCTGCGTACGCGCACCGCGATCATAATGCCGATATACAACGAGGATACGCGCCGCGTCGAGGCCGGACTTAAGTCGATCTGGAGCTCGCTCCGGAGCGAGCCTGAGGAGGCGGCATTTGATCTCTTCATACTCTCGGACACAAGTGACGCGGCGATTGCTGCCGAGGAAGAGCACATGTGGGAAGGGCTGGTGGCGCGTTTTGGCGCCTCCGGGCGACTCTTCTACCGACGGCGCACCGACCGCAAGGGACACAAGGCCGGCAACATCGCCGAATTCGTCGAGCATCGCGCTAGCGGCTACCAGTGCATGATCGTGCTGGACGCCGACAGCATTATGAGCGGCGCGGCGCTGGTGACGCTCGCGCGCGCCATGGAAGCCCACCCGCGCATCGGCATCCTGCAGAGCCTGCCGCTCGCCGTCGGACGCGAGACGCTCTTCGGGCGGCTGATTCAGTTCAGTTCCCGGTTGCAGAGCCCCATGCTCAGCAGCGGCCTCGCCTTCTGGCAACTCGGTGAGAGCAACTATTGGGGACACAACGCCATCGTGCGCCTCGCGCCGTTCGCGCAGCATTGCCAGCTGCCGCAGCTCTCGGGCGCGCCACCCTTCGGCGGCTCAATCCTCAGCCACGATTTCGTCGAGGCCGCCTTCATGCGCCGCGCTGGGTACGAGGTGCGCCAGGTACCCGAACTCGAGGGCAGCTGGGAGGAGGTCCCGGCCAACATCCTCGACTACGCCGCCCGCGATCGTCGCTGGGCGCAGGGGAACCTGCAGCACGTGCGCCTGCTCGGCGAGCGCGGTCTGCACCCCCTGAGCCGCATCCACCTGCTCACCGGGATCATGTCCTACGCGAGTTCGCCGATGTGGCTGGCGCTGCTGCTGCTGAGTTCGGCGCTGAGCATTATCGAATCGGCAAAGAGGCCGCAGTATTTCCTGGCGGGATTCCGCACACTGTTCCCGGCATGGCCGCAGTTCCATACCGATGAAACGCTTGCGCTCATCTCTTTTACGCTGGTTGTGCTGATGCTGCCGAAGGTCCTCGGCGCGATCCTCGCGATCCGCGACCCGTCGCTGCGCCGCCAGTTCGGCGGCACCGTGCGGCTGGGCGTCAGTCTGTTTCTCGAGCAGGTTTTCAGCGTGCTGCTCGCCCCGCCAATGATGTTGTTCCATGCGACCTTCGTCATGCAGATTCTGGTCGGCAAGGGAGTCGCCTGGGGAGGGCAGGAGCGCAGCGAGCGCGGTGTCACCTTCAAGGAGGCGCTGCGGCGTCAGATGTGGCAGCTGCTGGCGGGAATAGTGTGGGGCGCGCTCATCTTATGGCTTGCGCCGCGCTTCTTCTGGTGGCTGACCCCGGTGTTCGTCGGTCTCCTGTGCGGGGTGGCCCTGACCGTGTGGACCAGCCGTGCGGCTGCCGGTCGCACTGCGCGGCGCCTCGGGCTGTTCCTGACCCCGGAGGAGACCGATCCGCCGCCGGAGCTGCTGAGTCTCTTTTCGCCAGAAGCGCAGTTCCGGCCGGCGCGTGCGCCGATTGCGCCGGTGCAGGTGGCCCGGCGCCGCTCAGGCTGAGGCGCGCGAGC
Source organism: uncultured Pseudomonadota bacterium (assembly GCA_963850955.1). Taxonomy (GTDB): domain Bacteria; phylum Pseudomonadota; class Gammaproteobacteria; order Steroidobacterales; family Steroidobacteraceae; genus 13-2-20CM-66-19. The sequence continues at coordinate 23,275 of CAWKMW010000002.1, read as the reverse complement.
CGGCGCTACCACCACCCGCGGCGCTTGAACCAGATGATCGGAAGCAGCGTGCTGAGCGCAATGAGCGCCAAACCGTAGGCATAGCCCCAACGCCACGCCAACTCGGGCATGAAGTGGAAATTCATGCCATACATGCTGGCAATTAAGGTCGGAGGGACCCCAACTACCGAAACGATCGTGAGCACTTTGAAGATTTCGTTTTGCTCGGTGTTGATGAAACCAAGAACCGCGTCCAGTAGGAATTGCGCTTTACCGGACAGATGCGCCTCGAAATCGACCAAAGAGGTCAGGTCTTGCTGCGCCGTCTTTAGATGAGTCTTCGCCTCGGGCAGCAACCACGACGCAGCCGTCTCGGACACAAATCCGACAATTCGCTGCAATCCAAGCAGGCTTTGGCGAATGCGTGACAGCTTGTCTCCAACCGTCCCGACCGCCTTGAGATTCTCGCGCATTGCTTGCGTGACGCGCTTACTGCGGGACGGAACCGTGCCCCCGGCACCATCAAAAGTATTTGCCGATACGGCTGCAAGGCTACCGCTCGAGCTCTCAAGCATGTCAGCACCATAGTCCACCATGCCGTCGATGATGGCGACAAACACTTGGGCACTACTCGTATGCGGATTTGTGGTGACCTGAGCCGTCACCTTGGGGAAGGCGTGGACGTCGGAATACCGTACCGTGATCAGCAGTTCTGGCGAGAGAATGAACCCGAGCGGAAGGGGCGCAAAACCGGCAGCGGCATCCTCCGCCGCGAGCGGCATACTGACGTACAGCAGCGGACCATCCGCCCTCGTCCGACTAGAACTTTCCACTTCTTCCAACGAATCGCGGGAGGGCACCCGGATCCCCCATTCCCTGGCCACCTTCGCGACCTCATCTGGAGTCGGATTGAGCAAATCGATCCACGTGGGCTTACCGGTTGAATCCCCGGATGCAGTTCCAAATGTCGTGAGCATAGTATTTGTGGATACTTCCGTTAGGGCACACCGTAAACCTTCGATCTAGCAGCCTGTCGGACTTAGATCAGGGATAATCACGCTCGTCGATCTCACTGCAGTGGTACTCCATGAGCAACTTTCGACCGATCAACCGCGACACGGGATTTTTGCTGCCACCGTCGGTGGATGAGTGGCTGCCGCAGCGGCATCTGGCGCGCTTTGTGGTGGAAGTGATCGACGGACTGGACCTGTCGGAGCTGGAGAAGGTCTACCGCGGATCGGGCTCGGCGTCGTATCACCCGGCGATGCTGCTGGGGTTGCTGGTGTATGGCTACGCCACGAAGGTGTTTTCCAGTCGGGCTTTGGAGCGCGGGACGTACGACTCGGTGGCGTTTCGCTACATCGCCGGCAACGAGCATCCCGATCACGACACGATTGCCGCCTTCCGCAAGCGCTTCCTCGGGCACATTGAGGCCTTGTTCCTCGAGGTGCTCAAGCTTGCGCGCACGCTGGGGATGCTGAAGCTGGGGACTGTGGCGCTCGATGGCACCAAGGTGCACGCCAACGCGAGCCGCCACAGTGCGCTCTCTTACGGTCACGCCAAGAAGATCGAGAAGCAGCTGCGGGGTGAGGTCAAGCAGCTGCTGAGGCTCGCCGAGCGGGCGGATGACGCGGATGTGCCCGACGGGATGGCGATCCCCGAGGAGCTGGAGCGGCGTGAGGAGCGCCTCGCTGCGATCGCCGCGGCGAAGGCGAAGATCGAAGCGCGCGTGCAAGAGCGCGAGCAGGTGGCCTATGAAGAGAAGCTCGCCGCGCGTGAGAAGCGCCCCGGCCAGAAGCCCCGTGGCCGGCCACCGCAACCGCCCAGCGGTGCGGTGGAGGCGAAAGAGCAGATTAATCTCACGGACGAGGACTCGCGGATCATGCCGGTGCCCGGCGGCGGCTTTGATCAGTCCTACAACGCCCAGGCCGTGGTAGCCGCGGGCAGTTTGCTCATCGTGGCCCAGGACGTCACTCAGGCGGCGAACGACAAGGGCCAGCTCGTGCCGATGCTGCAGAAGCTTAAGACACTGCCGCGGCAGTTGGGTCGTGCCCGACGGCTGCTGGCCGACAATGGCTACTTGAGTGAAGCGAACGTCGAGCACTGCGCGGCGGCGAAGATCGAACCGCTGATGGCCTTGGGCCGTGAGCGTCACCATGCCAGTTGGCGGCAGCGCTTTGCAGCGGCCGGCACACCTCCGCCCGCCTCGGCGACCGCGATGCAGAAGATGGTGCATCGACTGAAGACCCCGGCAGGCCGCAAGCTCTATGCGCTGCGCAAACAGACTCCCGAACCGGTGTTCGGCATCATCAAATCGGCACTCGGGTTCCGGCAGTTCTCGTTGCGGGGACTGAAGAACGTCAAGGGCGAATGGAATCTGGTCACGATGAGCTGGAACATCAAGCGGATGTTCGCCCTGCAACCGGCCTGAGCGGATCACAGGCGCGACTGTGCTAACAGTTTGAACTCTGATTGACATGAACTGTCTGAAATCCCTTGGTCTTTCCCGTCGATTCGAAATCCTCAGTCCGACAGGCTCCTAGGGTGGCGCTGACTGTCCGGACACTCGTACTCTACCTGCTCGGTGGTCGCCCGGGGACCGCGGTAACAGCCAACCGTGGGAACGTCCTAGCGCTATTCGCCCGACTCAATCATTCAGCTCACGAGCGTGACACTCGGTGGCCGGCGGGCGCCCTGTCACACCGGGAAAGTGGTCGCCTGATGTTGCGATCAGTGCGCCTGCGCCGGAATGCACGGACCGACGAAGACTGCCGTCACCGCTCATTGAAATTCCGGAATTCTCGAGACTACGATGATTGGGCGCTTACCTACTCACGAGCTCCGTACGTATCTTGAGACCGCGCGTCTTAAGGCGATACAAGAATTGGCCACACAAGGCGGTGCGCCTCCGACCGATGCGCTTCGGGGGATTGCGCTTCTGCAGGCGGCATTGACTGCGGTCCGCGAGGAAATCGAGTCCATGAAGCTCAACTTGGGGGCGGCGCGGAAACGCCCTTGAGATAGCGCAGCGCACGCTTGGTCTAAGGAAACGGCGCGGAACACAACAAGGACGACATCCCTGGCCCAACTCCGGCAGGGGGCGTAGTAACTCGCCGCGGCTGTGATCGGCTCAGCCGTCCATGAACTCAAATTCAACTGTGATGCCAAACTCGGCGAAAGCTCGACTGACTTCGGGCATTAGACTGAAGCTGCTTACATCGCTTGTCGAGAGCGCGACGAGCAGGGTGATCTGCCCGCCTTCGGACCGGATACGGCGCAGCAGCTCCCCGTGCAAATGGAAAAACCGAGTGGTACTCAGGGAGAGTGCCGAGGTGAAAGAGTTGGTGGCCGTTGCCCGTAGATGCTCTGCAGCGATCTGCAGGGGCGGATGCCCAGGGAACGATAGGTCCGGCGGCCACTTACCTGGATTGAGCGCTCCCAGCCAATAACTTTCAGCATGCACGGACGCGGGCGTGATACCGCTGCGCGGCGGGCGCGGATCTCCCGCGCGGAAGGAATGTTCTGGCTCTATCTTGAACTCGCGGGAGAGATCGGCGGGGTCCATCGATGGATGACGGATGCGCAAGGATAGCTGGAAGAGTTGTGAATCTGATTTCGCGAGCTTTCTGGCTTCCATAAAAACTTCCCTGTGGGGATGATGAACCTGCCGGATATTCGTGCCACGAGCACAGTATCGGAAAGGTTCGCAAACAGGTCAAACGGGTGATGGATCCCGGCGCCAAAAGGCGCGCACTTGGACTTCACGTCACGCACCGCCACTCACTTGTGCCGTTCCTCCGATCGCACGAAGAGAGAGCGGCGCAGACGCAACGAAGTCCGGATGTTATCTCGCGGCGAGCTTGGCGTGATGTTTCTGCTCCTGGATCCAGTCGTTCGTGCGCGTATCCAGCAGGTCTAGCGGAAGAACGCCGCCGTTCAGCATCTCGTCGTGAAAACTCTTGATGTCGAACTGGCCCCCCAGCTCCTTCCGCGCTCGCTCGCGTAGCTCCAGGAACTTCAGCTGGCCGAGCTTGTACGCGAGCGCCTGCGCCGGCCAGGCAATGTAACGGTCCGTCTCCGCCTGGATCGTAGGCTCATCGACCGCACCGCTCTTGCGGAAGAATTCCACCACCTGATCGCGGCTCCATCCCTGCGAATGAATGCCCGTGTCCACAACCAGCCGCACGGCACGGAAAAGTTCGCTCGACAGCCGCCCATAATCGCTAACCGGGTCCTGATAGAAGCCAACCTCCTTGCCGAGCTGCTCCGCATACAACGCCCAGCCCTCGATGTACCCGGAGTTGCCACCGTGACGGCGGAACTTCGGCAGCTCCGACAGCGTCTGCGCTACCGACAACTGCATGTGATGACCGGGTATCCCCTCGTGGTACGCCGTGGCCTCGTCATCGATCAGCGAGCGCTGCTCGAAGTTGGAGACCGCGACCACGACACGACCGGGGCGCTTGCCATCGGGCGTGCCGGCCTGGTAGTGCGTCGCGTTGCCCGGCTCGAAATCGGGCATGGGCTCCACCGTCAAGGGCAGCCCCGGAATGAAGCCGAACAGCTCGGGTAGCTTTGGTTGCATCTGAGCGATGTAGTTGCGGAAAGCCTCGACGATCGCATCTGCGGAAGTCGGGTGGTAGCGGGGATTGCTCTTCAGGGACTCGCGAAAGGAGTCGAGATCCGAAAAGCCCTCGCTATGGGCAATCACCAGCATCTCCGCCTCGATCCGGCTCATCTCGCGAAGCCCGATCTGATGGATCTGATCGGGCGTAAGATTGCTGAGAGTGGTGCGGGCGCTAATGTCATTAAGGTAGCGCTGCTCCCCGCCGGCTAATGAGGTTACGGCCAGCGTCGTGCGGCCGAACGGGGCGTAGTCATCGGCGATGAAGCCGGCGAAGTCCACGTACGCGGGTAGCACCTCCTTCACCACCGCCTCGGTGATCTCCTTCCGCAGCCGCGGCTGCTCCTCGGCCGGGATGCTGTTGGGAAACTTCTTCGTCGGCAGCAGGAAGGGGTCCGCCGCGATCACACCCAAGCACTGCGCGGGCACCTTCTCCAGCAGGAAGCGCACTGGTATGAGGCCATCTTGCTTGCCCGCACGCAGCACCTGCTCGGTCTGCAGGAAGACTCGCGGAATCTGGTGAAGTCGCGCGATGTAGTCCTCGTAATGCTTCACGGAATCCAGGGGCACGGCGAGCGCCAGATCGGCAAGATGCGTTTGCGGGCCAGCCATCTGGCTGACCGGCATCTCATACTCTTTGAAGGCGTGGTTGGCGATGCGCTGCTCGAGCGAGCGTGCCAGGACCTCGTGCGAGAGCCTATCCTGCTCCGCGAACCCTGCCACCGAGATCGCTTTCAGGCGCGCGAGATAGGCCCGATCGCGCTCGTTCTCGCTTTCGGCCCCGGCCAGTGAGTAGTCATTCAGCTGATCGTTATAGCGATAATCCCCGTAGGCCGTGGCCATCTCAGGGTGCGTCTTGAGCTCGGTTTCGTAGTACTCATCAAAGAGAACATTCTGCTCGGCGAGGCGCTCCTGTACCGACCCGGGGCTCTTCGCGTTCAGGGGGACGCCGAAGATCAGCAGGAGGCACGCCACAGGACCTATGAGACATGACTGTGTTTTCATGGGCGGTGATGTTAACACCGCACGGCGCAGCTCCAGAAGCGGAAGAGGCGTCGCTCCTGCCTGCGGCTGTGCGACTCCGGCCGTGACAGCATCTATGCGGATCGCGTACTCCCTCTTGCTTGCTGAATCGTGAACCTTCATCGCGTCGCTAACTTGGAGCGAATCTGAGCGTCCGCACGCGATGGGCAGGCAGCATTTTTGTAGTTAAAAAGCGATGGGCTGCTAGGGCCTGTTAACACTACTGACGTAGTGCTTCCACGATGAGCGCAAAATAAATGAAGGCGATGAACACCAGGTCGAGTTTGTCGAAGCGACTGAAGATGCGGCGAAAGCCTTTGAGCCGTCGGAATAAGCGCTCGATCTCGTTGCGACGTTTATATAGAGCTTTCTTGAGCCTCCAGGGCTCGACCCGGTTCGGATGCGGTGGCACGACGGGAATGAAGCCCAGGTCGAAAGCAAGTTGTCGGGTTTCATCGCCTTCATACGCGCAGTCCATCAGCAGGTGGCAGGCCATGGGCAGTTCGGGAATGGAGCGCAGTAACGCGCGCCCCTCGGGAGCATCTCCGGCTTGTCCTGGGGAGAGTGAAAACCCTATGGCGCATCGAGCACTCGCGGCAACCATATGAACTTTTGTGCTCCAGCCTGTCCGGCGTCAACTATATCTTCCGGTGACGACTCTTATTTCTGCCGGTCTTTGGGCCTCATCATCGGTCCACCATAGGGCAGTCTGACGCCGCAGGCGTCAGAAGCTCTTGCTGATTGGAGCGCATCAAGGTCGTTCTGTCGCGGAGGCGTCGCGCTTGGCAAGGGCGGCGCGTTGCTCTGCGGCTTCTGCCCGCACACTCGGTCCGGTGAACTCAAGGACCACGGCGTGATGCACGACCCGATCGATGGCGGCAGCGGTGGTCATCGGATCCTTGAAGATCTGGTCCCACTTGGAGAACACGAGGTTCGAGGTGATCATCACGCTCTTGCGCTCGTAGCGCTCGGCCAGCAGAGCGAAGAGCACTTCCATCTCCGCCCGGTCGTGCTGTACGTACCCGATGTCATCGAGCGCAAGACACTCGAAGCTATCGAGGCGCTTGAGCTCGCGGGTGAGCCGCAGGTTTCGCTTGGCATCCAGCAACCGCTCGACGAGGCTTGCGACCGAGGTGAACAGGACCGGGTGGCCCCGTTCGACCAGCGCACGACCCAGCGCCGCCATGACGTGTGACTTGCCGGTCCCGGGTCGGCCGATCAGGCAGACGTTGGTGGCACCGGAGAGGAACTCCCCGCGCAGGAGCTGGCGGATCTGCCCGCGCAGTGGGGCTGCAAAGCGGTTCAGGTCCAGCGTCGCCAGGGTCTTCTCGCGTGGCAGCTTCGCATCCTTGAGCAGCCGCGTCATGCGTCGATCGGCGCGATCGTTGGCTTCGAGCGTGACGAGCTCGGTGAGATAGCGAACGTGGCTCCAGCCTTCGGTAGCGGCGCGCTGCGCCAACTGCAGGTAGTGCTCGAGGAACGAGGGCAAGTGCATGGCCTTGAGCCGCAGCTCAAGCGTCGCATCCACCGTGATCGTCGCGGCGCTCATGCGCACACCGCCTCGGCACTCGTGCCGAGCAGCCGGTCGTAAATGGCCAGATCGGGCGCGGTGATGTTCAAGAACGGCACGCCTTCTGGCGTGCGTGCACCTCGAACCTCGGCGCGGACCGCCTCGTAGGTGGGAGCGGCGCCAGCGGCCAGCAACCTCGCGAGTACTGCGCGCACGGTCTGCTCGCCGTCACTGGCCGCCAGGTGCAGGATCCGCACGTAGCCGAGATCGGCCTGGTCGCAGCCGCTGGCCAGGAGTGCATCGTAGGTACGGCGGAACTCAAGGCTCGGGAAGAGCGCTTCGCGGAACACATAGCGGCGGAAGGCGCCGGGCTTGCGCACCAGAGTATGGATGATGTGGCGGTAGTCGATCCGGTGTGCATCGCGGCCCACCAAGCGCTCCATGACCGCGACGCGTTCGCCCTTGTAGTCGAGCTCGACGATGTCGGCGTGCAAGCGCACCCGCAGCTGGCATCCGATCAGTCGCGAGGACACCGAGTAGGAGTGCTTGAGGATGCGCACCGCGCTCGCCCTAGAGACCGTTGCATACGACTCCCGGTACGACGGCAGCGGCCGCACCGGCAGTGCTCGAAGGTGTGCGCGCTCCTCCTCGATCCGTGCTTGCCGGCTCGCATTGCGCGCCTGCACGCAGGCCTCGAGGAACCCCTCATAGGCCTCCTTCGAGACGAAGGCGCGCGAGCCGCGCAACCGCAAGCGTTGGTCGATCGCGTTCTTCAGCCCGCCGTTCGCCGACTCGACGTCTCCGTTCTCGTGCGCGTTGCCGGGGAAGTTGCGCGAAGCACGCAGCCCGTAGTGATCGATCAACTCACGATACCGTTCGGTGAAGTCCCGCCCGCGGCTCTCCGCAAGTTCATGGGTTGCCGCCGAGAGGTTGTCGGTGCGGTGCTCGAGTGGCACGCCACCGAGCCGCCACAACGCACTCTGCACGCCTGCGCTCAAGGACTCGAAGCTCTCGCTCGGGCAGATCGAGACCGCTTCCCAGTTCGAGTACGTCAGCACGAAGTGATACAGCAGGTGCGGGAACGGCTGACCGGCGATCATCACCTCCAGGCGTCGCATGTCCGTGAAGTCCGACTGCGCCTGCTCGCCCGGCGCGTGCGTCTGTGGGAAGAACACCTCTCGATCCGGCCCCGAGGTGGCGCGCCATGCGAGTAGCCTCCGCTGCAACGTGCGCAACTGCCCGGCGCTGAAGCGACCCGGATAGCGCTCGTTCAGCTCCGTCCAGATCGTCTTCGCCTGCAGGCCACCGTCCTGGTGCAGCAGCGCTTCGATCTCAGACCACACACCTTCGAAGGGATCGGGTCGGGTCCGCCACGTGTGGGGCACCTTCATCTGCGAGGGCGCACGGCCTAAGCGCCCGTACTTGCGCGCACTACGCTCGCTCATCCCCGCCTTCGCCGCCGCGGTCACCTGCGCAATCCCCTGCGTTAACAATGACATGAGTAACCTCACCTGTTCGTCTGTTACCACTCAGCCCCCCTTGTGAGGGCTGAGTAGACCAGACCGCGGATGAGGCCCGTCGACCGGCAAATCTAATTGTCGTCACCGTCGCGCAGTCCACCACGACCGACGACAATTACCGGCAAATCTAATTGTCGCCAGCCAAACCTGGCTATGGCGCGAGGTAGGATTACAAGTTATGCGACAGAATTAGGGCAATTCAAATGCGACAACCAGGTCGCCTAATTACCGCTTCCAACGCCATGGCGGCGTCGGACGGCAGTGCCTGGTGAGGCGATTGATCCCCGGACGCGTCCCAGATCACGTGCCTCCACTGAGCCCACGATCCCTTGGGCGCGGAAGATTAGCTGCCGCTGTTCCGCTAGCTGGCGTTGGAGGACGACGAGGTCGTTGTCAGAGTCGGCGCGGATCGGTGTAACGTTGTCGGTAGCCATGGTTGACCTCCTGGTGGTCGCTGGGGTTAGCGCCTGCTTGGTCCATAGCCAAGATCGGGCGGCGCATCGTAATGGGTCTAGGCGCAACTGCCCATTCAGCTTTTTGGGGGTTCCAGCGGAACGTGCTCGGGGGGTAGCGCACCTGCCCCGGTGGAATCGTCGTAGTTGAATCCCCGGCACTCATACCAGGCGGCCTTCTCATTCGGCCGCTCGATTCGTTTGATGAAGCTGAGACAGTCCTCCTTGTGCTCATAGGACGCCGGCTCGCCCTCATTGAAGACTATGTCGCACACTCCGGCCGCGGGGCTGCAGAGATACATGCTGAACATCACGACGATACCGCTCATGTGGATGCCCTCATTTGCTTGATTTTCTTGAAGCACATCATGCGATCTTCCGTAGTTCGTCCGCCTCGGTGCAGGCCGGGCGCGCGGCGGCTGAAATACTGCGCGAATCTCAGCCCAAGCGCACCAGATAGGGTTCGAAGCGCGCCCCTGATTTGAACCTGTCCCGACGCGGTTGTACGCCCCGGCGCGTGATGAGCGACGACCAAGCCGGTTTTTGTGCGCCCAGTGTGGGCGTCAGATGCCGCGAGTGGCCATCGTGCTCTCACAAAATCAGAACGTTAGCTAACGCTTCTCCCGCCTGGAGTTGACCCGGTTTCGTGGACACCTCAACGTAAGGTTTGGAGGGGTTCACGATGGCAGACAAGAGTGTCCGGTACACGCCGGAGTTTAAGCGACAGATGGTCGATTTGGTGCGCAGCGGGCGGACGCCCGCTGCGCTCTCCCGAGAGTTCGGGCCGACGGCCTGGACGATCGCGTTGTGGGTCAAGCAAGGCGCCCGTGATGCGGGCAAGGGTGACGGTGGCTTAACGAGCGCGGAGCGCGAGGAACTCACTCGGCTGCGGCGCGAGAACCGTAAGCTCAAGGAGGAGCGGGAGATCCTGTCAAAAGCCGCGGCCTGGTTCGCCACCGAAGGCACTCCCTCGAAGCGCTCTTCGGGTTCGTGAAGGTGAACCAGGCCACCCATCCGGTAGGGATGATGTGCCGGCTGCTTAAAGTATCGAGGAGCGGGTTCTACGCGTGGCTGGAGCGGCCGATGTGTGCTCGAGCTCGCCAGGATCTGGCGCTGACGGGGAAGATCGAAGCGATCCACCGAGGCTCGAACGGCGTGTATGGCTCGCCGATGATCCACGCGGAGCTGGCGGATGATCGCCAGATCCGTGTGGGCCGCAAGCGCGTGGCGCGGTTGATGCGTTGTGCCGGGCTTCGCGGAGCAACGCTGCGCAAGTTCGTGGTGACGACGTTGCGGGATCCAAAGGCCGAGCGTGCTGTGGACTTGGTGGATCGTAAGTTCTACAGCGCGGGCCCTGATCGGCTGTGGGTCGCGGACATCACGTACGTCCCCACCTGGTCCGGCTTCTTGTATCTGGCGATGGTGCTGGATGTGTACTCGCGTCGCATCGTCGGTTGGGCGATGGAGACGCATCTGAAGACCGAGCTGATCCTGGCAGCGCTCAACATGGCCATCACACAGCGCCATCCCACGGCGGTGATCCACCACTCTGATCAGGGCTGCCAGTACACCAGCTATGCCTTCGGTAAGCGTTGTCAGGAAGCCGGTGTGATGCCTTCGATGGGTTCGGTCGGGGATGCCTACGACAACGCGATGGCGGAGAGCTTCTTTGCCACGCTCGAGCGCGAGTTGCTGAACCGGCATCGGTTCAAGAGCCAGGCGGAGGCGAAGATGGCGGTGTTCGAGTGGATCGAGGGCTGGTACAACCCGCGTCGCCGTCACTCCTCGCTCGGCTACCGCTCTCCGGTCAACTACGAGCGCGCCCATGAACGATCAGCCGCATGATCGAAGAGCTTCTGCCGCCTGCGGCGCCAGACTGCCCTTCGGGGGTAAGATGAATGACGAAGATGAGATCACAGAGCTAAGACGGAAAACTGTCCACGGAAACGGGGCAGCTCCAATGTCCGCTATCCTGGTGAAGGAGAGCCGTGAGGGGCCGGCCGGATTGGTGGCAACGGACCCAGAGAGTATCGAGCTTTATCGCGGGTTGATTGCTTATGCCGGTAGTTACGCGATCGACGGGTCTAAGATCACCCAGCACATAGAAGCCTCATGGAACCAAGCGTGGACAGGCGCTACCCAAGTCAGTCAATTCAACATCGATGGAAAGTCCTTGTATATAAGGACGGGGCCCAGCAAAAGTCCAATGACCGGAAGACAAAGCTCGACTGTGTTCATCTGGGCCAGGGTTGAATAGCCGCCCTCAGCGGCAGTGCTTGCGCTGGAGGATGAGCGGAGCGCGCCTCCCACCCACTCCGTGAACTCCTTACGGTGTGACGGAGAGAAAGCTCCCCAGGCCTTTAGCATCGCCAACGAACGCAAAGCCGTGCGTAGCCTTCTCCTTCGGCGGCGGCACCAACTCGGCCCAAGTTGCAAGCTTCGCTTAGCGAGAGTGCGTAGAATCATGCGGAGTGATTCGGTTGTCTCGGGCGCAAAATTTCACGTTTGGGCTGCGAGATTTCTCGCAAGAAATTACATTAACAATGTTCCGTAAACGTTTGATTAGAATGCCCGGGAGAGGACTCGAACCTCGCCAATAAACTCCCCCGCAATCAAGGTCTTAGCGCGGTGGGATTTTTGAGTTACCCAAGAAGTTACCCAACACTCGCAGGCACTCGGGCGATCTGCGCTGATACCGCGTGTTATCCGTTGATATGAAGTTCCAAGAAGGAAGCGATGCTCGCGCATTCGGCGTGCGAGTGTAGTGAATCGCGTTCCCTGTCTGTCCGGCCACGCGCCCCCGTCAGCGACCGTTACTCTGCGAATACTTCTTGCAGGGTGATCAGAACAGTGGACAGAGTTTTGGCATTGACTGCGCCGAGCCGCTTGACCAGGCGGATCTTGTCCACCGTTCTGATTTGATCGAGCACGATCAGGCCTTTTGTTCCTGCGTGCGTCACGGGGACACGGAAGGGCGCTACGAAGCCCTTAGTCGTCATGGGAGCGACAATGACTGTGCGCAGATGTCGGTTGAGCTCCGGAGGGGACACGATGACACAGGGCCGCGACTTCTTGATCTCACTTCCGACCGTCGGGTCAAGTGCAACGAGCCAGATCTCGCCGCGCTTCACCACTCAAGTTCCAGATCGGCGGCGTTGGCAAACTCTCCCATTAGGAGTTCGTCTTCGCCCTGAGTCGCAACTGATTGGGCTGCCTCGGCCCACCCGGCGCGGGCAGCCCTGCGAGGCTTACGCAACACGATGGCCCCGCGCTCAACGGTCAGCTCGGCCTGCCCGGATAGCCCGACCTGGGCCAAAACGGGCTTCGGGATCACAATGCCGAGTGAGTTCCCTATACGGCGGACAGTTACCGGTAACGATTTCATAGTGACAACAATGTTATTACGAATGAGTCGATGGTGTCAAGCGACGATCCAGATCTGATCTGAGCGATCGCACATGAGGAATAGATCAGATCATTTATCGAAATTTAAGGCTGCCAGAAATGACTTATCTTGCGATCACCTCTTTACCCATTAATACATCCACCCTGTAAACGTGAGCTGGGTAAGCCAGTATCGCGTTCATCCGCTGGACATCTCTGAAGATATCTGCGATGCATCGAGCATATCTTGGGGGTCTCCCATCGGAGAGGGGCGTTTCTTCAGAGATTCGCGGGTCACCAGCCATATCGTACTTCGGCACCGAAGTAATTAGTCTCGTGACCACCCACGGAAACGACAGTTGCGCCGGCCGAGAAATGCACGGCTTCTACCGCTAGCGCGATGTGGGGCGTGAGGCCGCATTCCGCTCGGAACTGGCCATAGGTTCCAACGTAGCGGCCCCCGCGCCCGGCGGTATCCGGCACGGGCACGTCTGGCAACGTGTAGATTGCATCGGCCATGGTCGCGCGCCATTCCACGCCGATTGCAAAGTTGACCTTCACGCTGGCTACCGGGTTCATCGAAAAACCGGCTTTGAGATGGACTAAATTTGCGTAGGTTGTGTAACCCGCAGTTGTGAAGTAGTAGCCACTGGGAAACAGCGGGTTGAAGGTGTTGAGTTGATTGTCCGCCGGGTTCTTGTCCCCCGAGGCTGCGTCGAATTGCAGGCTGATTCGTGGCCGGACCGTACTCGATCCAAGCGTTTGTCCAATAACAACCCCTGTTGCCCAGGCGCGGATAGCTTGCGCGCCTATTCTTCCGTTTTGGGACATTGCCTCGGCATCCCAATCAGCGCGGCCACTGGCTCCCGTGTAGCGGACCTCCACAAGGTCGCGGCGCTCGTTCCCGCTTGCGCTCGGAAATCGCGCGTCATCCTGCCGAAACTGCCCCACGTAGGCCGAGAGCGACGATGAAGAGGTGACTTGCCGCTCGATCCGAACGAGACCAAGCGAGAGACGCGGGCTGCTGTGACTGGACCCGGTTCAGATAGCCATAGATGTAGATCTTGAGTAGTACCGATGGGTGGTAGGCGGGCCGCCCTGTCGCCTCCGGATCAACGCTCTCGAAGCCCATCTCCCGCAGCTCGAGCTGCTCGACAAACGCCTCGATAACCCGTACCGGGTTATCTGTGCCGACGTAGTCATCGACACAATCCGGCAGCAAACTGACCTGGGTCCTGTCCGCGCCTTCGATGAATCGCTTCATGCAGCCGGCCCCGCGTCGTGCGTTGCCTTATTTTATCGCCTCTGGCGTTTTTACACAGCCTCGGTCAAGAGCGGTCACCAACTGATTGGCCATCGGCTGATCACTCCTGCCGTGACGAGCGCCGCGGGCTAGGACCTTATAAAGTGGCCCGCTTCGAGTAGCCAGCGTCGCTGAGCGAGAGTGGGTAGAATCGTCCCGTCTCGATCGCCTGTTTCGGGCGGCGGACTCTAAACTGAAGTGCAGCACATTGACGAGGTTAATGTGTTGCATGAATACGAAGTATCAGCATCTGTGCATCGATGAACGAGCTCACATCCAGTTCCTGTTGCAGCAAGGGTTCACGGTGCGGGCAATTGCCCGCACCGTGAACCGGACGCCGAGCACTATCGGCCGGGAGCTCGCGCGCAACGGCTGGGCGCGCCCGGTGCTCCCCCGGGGTCGCGGTCGACCGCTCCTCGCCGGCGGCTACCGGGCTGTGCAGGCCCAGCAGCGTGCCGAGATCGAGGCAAGGCGTGCCCGCAGACCGCCGCGGCTGCGGCCCGGTACCTGGCTCTGGGCTCAGATGCGGATCCTGCTGAGCATGGGGCACTCCCCCGAGCAGATCGCCGGCATACTTCGACGCATGCATCCCGGCGATGCGGATCGGCACGTCAGTCACGAGACGATATACACGGCCATCTACGCGATGCCGCGCGGTGAGCTGCGGACCGAGGTCATCGGACTGCTGCGCCAGGCCCGTCGGGCCCGCAAGCCACGCGCTCGTGGCCAAGACCGACGGGGTCAGATCCCGGAGATGGTCTCGATCCATGTAAGACCGCCGGAAATCGACGAACGCGTTGTGCCCGGTCATTGGGAAGGGGACACCATCAGGGGCGCCGGAGTTGCTGCCGTCGTCGGCACGCTCGTCGAGCGCACCACGCTCTTCGTGACCCTCGCCAAACTCGCAGACGGCACCGCCAACTCGGCCGTTGTGGGCTTCAGTCGCGTGCTCAACCGGATCGATGCCCAGAAGCGCCTCTCCATGACTTACGACCAAGGCAAGGAAATGGCGGCTCACGCCAAACTCTCAGATAGAACCGGCATCAAGGTGTACTTCGCCGATCCCCACAGCCCTTGGCAGCGCGGCATTAACGAGAACACCAACGGGCTGCTCCGCCAGTACCTGCCGAAGGGTGCGGACCTGTCGATTCTCTCGCAGAAGGACCTCGACGCCATCGCGTTCGATCTCAACGTCCGACCGAGAAAATCCTTAGGTTGGAAGTGCCCCCTCGAACTGTTTATGCCCGAGTCCTTCAACTATGAATCCTACTTCCGCAAAAATGTTGCGCTTCAGACTTGAAACCGCCGGCGCAAAAATTTCAGAGTAAGCCGCGAAATAAACTATGAAGAAACTATATTAGCAATGTTCTGTAAGTATATGATTAGAATGCCCGGGAGAGAACTCGAACCTCGACCGAAATTTCCGCCGCAATCATGGTCTTATCGCGGTGGGACTTTTTGGGTTACCCGCAAACCTACCCAGCAATTAGGTGCACTGGTGCGATATCCGCTGGTACCGCCTGCTAGTCGTTGATACGGATTTACACAGCGGCCTTGAGGATCGCGGTAAATGGGACTTAGAGGTCAGTAGTTGACGACGGGCTCAACGAGTCGGCGCAACACTAGCTTGAAGTTTATCCGCTGGGGTCTTAAATCCCAATGTCTCTCGCGGACGCTGATTGAGTCGGAGCGCGACCCTATCTAGTGTTGATTGGGGGTGACGGGACAGATCGGTACCCTTCGGGAAGTATTGTCGCAGCAGACGGTTCGTGTTCTCGTTGGTACCGCGTTGCCAGGGGCTTTGGGGGTCGCAGAAGTAGACTTTCACATCAGTCGCGACCGTGAAGCTCTGGTGCTTTGCCATCTCTTTACCTCGGTCCCACGCCAACGAGCGCCGCAGTGATGCGGGGAGCTTACGCACGTGGCGCGTGAGCGCCGACACGACGGTATCCGTGTCTCTGCTGGGTACCTTGATGAGCGCCGTAAACCGCGACTGCCGCTCAACCAAGGTCACGATGTGGCTGTTCTTCGAACCCGAGATCAGGTCGCCCTCCCAATGGCCAGGAATGGCTCGATCTTCGACCTCGGCGGGACGCTCTCTGATAGAGACGGCACCCACTATCTGGCCACGTGACTGCGCTTCGGGATTCAAGTTGCGTGAGCGGCGCGTGACGCGCTTGGAGCGAAGGTGCCCCAGCAGCTGCTTTTTCAGTACGCCGCGCGCTTGGATGAACAAACTACGGTAGATCGTCTCGTGCGACACGCGCATGCTCTCGTCATCGGGATACTCGGCCTTCAGCCATCCTGAGACTTGCTCAGGTGACCAATCCAGGCTCAGTTTACTCGTGACGATCCGTTGCAACCTCCGGTTGACGCCCAGCAGGCACGGCTTGGGGCGCAGCGTCGCTTCCCAGGCACCCGCATCTGCCTCAGTGGCTCGGTAGTCACTGCGGCCACCGTGACGGGTGACCTCGCGGCTCACCGTAGAGGCTGACCGACCAAGCTCATCGGCGATCCTGCGGATCGACCAACCGACCGCAATGCCACGCGAAATGTCCTCGCGCTCAACTAGCGTAAGTGCCAACCGCGAGCGCCGACGCACCACCGGCGCAATCCCGCCGCGGCAGCGCACCACGTAGTGAATCGATGACCGATCTCGGCCGAGTGCCTGTCCGATGCCGTTCATCGACTGCCCAGCTTTCCACCGCTGCCATAACTCCGCCATCTGCTCAGCTGCAAGCCCTGGGCGCCCTGTTTGTGCCATACACACCACCTCGTCCACGTTACCGCAGATGGTGTTGCACCGACCCGTTGAGCCCGCCACCCCTTGCTGCCGGTCGCGACCGTCCCCTTTACGGAATCAGAAACCGCCGCTGCAATTGGATGGGGATTGCCGTCCGGTAGCACGCCCCCGCTAGCAACGCAGATAGACCTGGCTGATTGGCAGCCCCGCCGAATCACGACCCCGATGCGGAGCCACCGTCATTCTCCGCCGAGAGGCGTGTCTCGGCGTCCGCGACCATCGCCTTGAAACGCGGATCATCACGGAGGGGATCGAGGTCCGGATCGACTTTGGCGTGATTCAGGAAGCCAGCCGCGATCTTTTCAAATACCGTTGCACCTGGCCCTCCCTTTCGCTGGGACCTCGAGCGCCGCTTCCTGATACGGGCAGAGCTTGATGCGGCCTTCTTGCATCTGTATCTGCCGTCAGAACCCAACGGGGAGTGGGTCAAGTCGGAGTCAGAATCCGAAAATAATTTGAAGCGGTTGAAGGATAGCTTTGCCAAGCCTCGAGATGCGGTTGATTACATCTTGGAGACTTTCCCAATCGTCAAGAAGAAGGACGTCGAGAAGTTTGGGGACTACCGAACAAAACTGCAGATTCTCGATATCTACGACAGGATGACAGGGGTGGCTCCGCTTCTTAGGACAGATTTCTCTTTCGGATAAGTGGATGCGGCTGGGCGGTTGATGATGATGGTCTGTTCGTTCTTTGTTAATCGTACACCCGAAGCGCAGCCTGCCGCCGCAGGCGGCAGAAGCTCTTTGGGTTTTGGGTTCGACGTCATGGCTCAGGCAGCGACCGGGATCGAGGCGGCGAGTGCCTCGAAGTACACCTCGTCCGGTGTCCGGTACTCGAGGGACTGATGAGAACGGCGCGCGTTGTAGAAGCTGAAGTATCGGGTGAGGCCCGTGCGCGCCTCGGTGCCATTCGCATACGCGCGCAGGTAAACCTCCTCGTACTTGACGCTGCGCCACAGCCGTTCGATGAACACGTTATCGATCCAGCGGCCCTTGCCGTCCATGCTGATCGCAACGCCGGCGTTCTTGAGGCGTTCGATCCACTCCTCGCTGGTGAACTGCGATCCCTGGTCGGTGTTGAAGATCTCAGGGGGCCCGAACTTCGCCAGGGCCTCCTCGAGCGCCTCCACGCAGAAGTCCGCGGTCAGCGTGTTCGAAAGCCGGAAGGCCAGTATCTTGCGGCTGGCGACGTCCAGGATGGCAGCCAGATACATAAATCCGTGGGCCATCGGCAGATACGTGATGTCGCTCGACCACACCTGGTTCGGCCGTTCGATCACAAGACCCGAGAGCAGATACGGGTAAATCCCCGCACCCCGTGCCGGAATGCTGGTGCGCGGACGGCGGTACTGCGCCTCGATGCCCATCCGGCGCATCAGCGTCCTCACGTGCCGGCGGCCGACCTCCTGGCCTTCACGCCTCAGCGCGTCGGCGAGCTTGCGGGAGCCGAAGAACGGCAGCTCAAGATGCAGCTCGTCGAGCCGACGCATGAGCGCAAGATCCCGCTCCGGCAACGCTCGTGCAACGTAGTACACGCTCGAGCGGCTCAGCTCCAGAAGCTTGGCCTGGCGCTTCACCGCCACCTCAGCGCCCCGCTCAATCATCGCTTGCCGCTCGGACCGGGGAACTTCCCGAGCGCGCCTTCTAAAAAATCCCGTTCCACGGTGAGCTCGCCGATCTTCTCGTGCAGCTCGCGGATGCGTTCCTTGCCGTCCGCCGCTATCGCGTTGCCGCCGAAAATCGACGCGGCCTTCTCCAGCAACTCCGTCTTCCAGCTCGTCACCTGGGTGGGATGCACCTCATGGTGAGCAGCAATCTCCGCCACCGTCTTCTCACCCCGGATCGCTTCCAAGGCCACTCGCGCCTTGAATGCCGCTGAATGGTTACGTCTCGGCCTTCTCATGGACTTCCCTCCGGTCATGCCCGGCCAGAAATCCACTTATACCCGTGTCCGAAAAACCGGAGCCACCTCTGACGGAGGCCATAAAGACTCGCGTACCCTATCAAACGCTATTGGATCCGCCGCCAGCTGATTCGCAATGTCGTCATGCGGGAACGCGTGAAACTCCGAGTTAGGCGCATTGCGATAGGGGTTGATACCGGTGCGATGACAGCGCGGAAAGATAATCAGGATGCAGCCCACCTATGTTTAAATCCAGTCAGGGAGTCACTTTATCGCGTGTGTCGGTGGGTCCCGAATGGCGTCCCGCTGCACGGGTCGCTGCATCCACCGACGCCACCTGACCACTATCCATGACCGCAGTTGCCCTGCCAGCGACCACGGTACACACGAATCTGTTCGAGGTTCTGGAGCGGGCTGGTGACCTAAATACGAGCGCCGAGTCCTTAGTCATTCAAATTCCGCCTGACTTCTTCATCAGTACGGGTGCCCTCGCGTTCCTTGCGGCGTGGGGTATGCGGGAATACCGTGCCGGTCGCGCAATCCGCTTCTTCGGTAAGTCCTCAGATCTTCGATATCTGTCGCGAATCGACCTGTTCAAGCATCTCGGATTCCAATTTGAAGAGTCTTTTGAACGGCATCCTGAAGACGGTCGTTTCATCCCGATCCGACTGATCGACGGCGATAAGAGCGTTGGGGCCGCATGTCATGCAATCTGCGAGCTCGTTCTGGCACAATTCGATAACGCCCGCGCCTTCTTGCCAGCGATGGAGTGGGCTGTATACGAGATCATCGATAACGTTAGGCTGCATTCGAGCAGCGAATCGCCAGGCGCGGTCCTGGCCCAGTACTTCCCGCAGCGGCATCGGCTCGATATCGCGATTTGTGACGTCGGACGGGGAATATTTGCGTCCCTCAGTGAGTCGCGAAAGCTGTGGAGTCACGGAGATGCGATTACGAAGGCCCTGATGCGCGGCGTTACCCGAGATCCCGATGTGGGGCAGGGAAACGGACTCGCGGGATCACTGGAGATCGTGAAGGTAAATGAGGGCGGGTTTCACATCTGGACTGGCAACGCCTGTTTTCAAGTCGTTCATGGGCAAGAGAAAGGGTTTGAGAAAATCCCCGACATACCGGGTACTGGCGTGTTCTTCCAATTGGATACGAGAAGGCCGGTCGACCTGCGAGAAACCTTTATCTCACGAGTTGCCGAACCGGACTGGTCATACCTAAATTACGCCGCCGAGCGGGTGCAGGAACTTGGCGCTGTCCGGATCGTGGAGCAATGCGCCAACACTGGTAGTCGTGAGGCGGCAACCCCGCTGAGGCGCAAGGTCCAGGCCCTTCTTCCCGAAATGACTGGACCCATTGCACTCGATTTCTCCGGCGTTGAAATGACTTCGAGCAGCTTCCTTGATGAGCTGCTGGGCCGGCTTGCCGCGTCGTTGGGCGCCAAGGAGTTTCATGAGCGGATACTGGTCGTCTGCGCGCCGGAACTTGTGGCGGAGATGGCTGCTGTGGTGATTCGGCAAAGGCTGGAAGGGTTGGCCCCTGCGGATGAAGGCTAAGAGCGCCGGGGCGGGTTAAGAAGGCCGCCCAATTTTCTGCCGGGGGTTCCCCCACCTCGATTTTGGCTGCCAGGCTAATGAGACCGCCCTAGCAGGCTGTTGAAAATTCGGGATAGATCAACGCGGGCATGATCGATCGACTCATTTTTGAAGCCTCTCGGGGTGTGGCAGCGAGCCGCGTTGGCCGATCCGAGCGTACTGCGCGAGTGGATCGAGGGGTCTTTGAGGGCTTGAGGCTGATTTCATCGACACGTGTCCTACGCTGGTGCCGGATCGGGGAGGAGCTTCGCTACCCGCAGCAAGCTGTTGCAGCCGATCGTGAGGGTCGCCATGAAGGCCACGCTCGGCAGACCGCGTACCCGCATCTTGCGCAGTGCCCGGGCGTCCTTGCTCCAGCCGAAGATCTCTTCGATGCGCTTGCGCAAGCGTTGGCTGGCAAAGTAGCCGCGATGGCGCGTCGTGCGCCCATCGATCGCCGAGCCGCCCGCACGCTTGAGCGACTGGGCGATGTGCGGCGTCACACCCAGCTCACGGCAGGCGGCGACGAAGCCACGGGTGTCATACCACTTGTCCCCGGCCACCGTTCTGCCGGTGCGCGCTGCCTGGCGCTTGAGCATCCTGAGCGCTGCCTCGCGTTCGGCAAATCCGCTCGACTCGGTGATCTCGACATCGACGGGCAGACCCTGACGGTGCTCCATCAACACGTGCCCCATGTAGCACAGCTTCGCGGCCTGGCCCTGGCTCTTCTTGAACAGCTTCGCCTGCGGCTCATGCGGGGCCACATGCGTCTCGTTCGTGCGTCGCTCGCCATGGAAGTCTACGTGCGGGTTGCGTCCTGGGGGCGGTGGATCGTCCTTGCCATCGCGCCGGCGCATGCTCTTGACCGCCGACCACGCCTCAATCAGGGTGCCATCGACGCTGAAGTGCTCCGCAGACAGCAGCCCCTCGCGCCGGGCACGCCGGCCGATGCGCCGCAGGAGCTTGCGCGCTACCCCGGCCTCGATCAGCCGGTCGCGGTTCTTGGTGAAGGTCGAGTGATCCCAGATCCGATCATCCATCGACAGCCCCACGAACCAGCGGAACAGCAGGTTGTAGTCCAGCTGCTCACACAACAGTCGTTCGGAGCGGATCGAGTACAGCACCTGCAGCACCAGAGCCCGCACCAGGCGCTCGGGGGCTACCGACTCGCGACCACCGTCGGCGTATACCCGGTCAAAGTCCCGGCTCATCGAGCCCAGCGCCTCATCCAGCAGCGCTCGGATCCTGCGCAGCGGATGCGTCGGCGGTATCCGCTTCTCCATCGAGACATAGCTGAAGAGGCCACCTTGATCCATATCCGTTCCGCGCATGCTGCTCATCCATCATCAACCGCGTTGGTCGTACTGTGACGCATGCGTGGCAATTTTCAACAGCCTGCTAGAAGCGCGACGCTTGCTGCTGATCTGCCGGTTTGTGCGTAGCCCCGGCTCCAAGGCTAAATTATGAGTGGCTTGAAGCGCTGAAAAGTAGGGAAAGGCGCGCGATCCTGTTGAAACTCAAACACTTGGGACCATGCGTTCTAATCAGGTCCCTGATTCGCTACTACGTTACGGGCGCCGGTTTAGCCGGGACGGTCGTAAACACCCAGATTTCAGAGGGGTCATCGCGAGGTTAAGCACTTCGCTCACGGCTAGGCGTGCTCATGCAACGCGATCAGGCGAGGGTGTCTCGCCTGTCCCCCCAAAAACCCTATTTTCCGGTTAAGCCTCTAGGGTTTAGAGAGTGTCAGGGCTCTCGCATTCCAGATTTTTGTGCTGAGATGTATGCTGCCTAACCGGCACCGGCATTAAATAGTTGCGTGAGCCCGACTAACACCAATTCTCTGGGCGCTTCATCCGAGACCAAGAAGTGCCCTTTCTGCGCTGAAGAAATCCAGGCCGCTGCGATTAAGTGCAAGCATTGCGGCTCGGCAATTCCAAAGCCAACGCATAGAATTACCGGCTTCATAGCCGTGTTGTTTGTGGTCGGCATCTTTGTTTCGGTGTTTACCTGCACTCATGACAACACAAGCGCGCCCGTGGCCGTGGTTACCGAGTCGCCTACAGCTCCTACCGAGACGGTAAGACAAGCACTCCCCGCCATTCCAACACCAGCGCCCGTGCCTGCACCGCCGCAGATACTGAAAATCAGCCCTCCTGCACTGCTCGTCGGCTACGATAACAATGAAGTTAAGATGCAGCAGCGCATTGGGACGAAGGCCGTGCAGATTGAGGGACTGCTAGGCTCGATTGAGGAGGACTTCAGCGGCAGTCCGGTGCTACAACTTTTCGCGGGTGATGTGGAGGACCTGTCACGTTCTATTTCTATCGAGCTTGAGAAATCTGAGCTTGCTAAAGCCGCCGATCTCCACAAGCAACAGACGGTAACCGTACTCTGCAAAAGTATGAAGCTCATTGTCGGTCGCCCCTACGGCGCTGATTGCACGCTTACAAAGGTCAAGGAAACGGCCAATTTCCTGGACGCTTATGCTGCGGTCACTACCGATTATGTGAATGAGGTTACGACGACCTCGAAAGCTAGGAAGCCGGGCGAAAAGGCTGACCGGTGAGGCGCGCGAAAGCTCTCAGGCCTCCGCGGACGTGTGCGGCCGCCAAGGCGGCTGTCGCGGGCAAGGGGTGGGGGAGGCCTAACCAATTTCACCCGCGGCGCGACGATCGCGTCCTCATTACGGTCACGCGCTCGCCATGGGGTTTTGGGTCCCTGTCCCTTGCTTAGTTCGAATCAGGCTTGATTCCTCAAGTAGAGAAGGTGGGACATCCAAATCGGGTGCCCGATTCGATCGTCTGGCTCTACTGTATGGTCACCGCGCGCGAGTACGGCAGCCGGGCCCGCGGCCAAGACCGCCAATCCGTTTCCTTAGCCCCTTAGGGAAGGCGTTTCGAGTGCTGAGCTAACAGTTTCTGCGTCTGTGGTCATCTCTGCAGCGGATCGCCGTGACTTCGGCCCTGGGGCTCCTGTACTTCTGGAGGGACCTTAATAAGCGCCTCAGTCGGTTTGAAGCGAGGGCTGCAGAGCGGTTGATTGAAGCTCTGGTTTGCCTGGCGACAAAGCGCAGAATCGGGTGAATTGAAATCGGCCTACGCTGCAGCGTCGTTGGCGACTTCCAGTTGCGACCAACCGCTTGACGGAGCGCCCATACGAACCGATCTCGCTCCTTCTGGCTTCGCCCGG
>CAWKMW010000001.1:0-39860 GCA_963850955.1 uncultured Pseudomonadota bacterium | reverse complement strand
GCCGGATCTGGTCGCCGGCGTGGGTGGCGTGGCGTTCCTGCAGAACGGTCAGCTGCGGCGCATCCCGGGTAGCATCGCGCCGCAGCTCGTCGGGTATCCGGAGCGGCCGGCGTGGGATCTCATCGACGCGGAGCGTTACCGGTCCGTGTGGCGCAAAGCGCACGGGTATTTCAGCCTCAACATGGCCGCCTCGCGCGGGTGTCCGTTTCGCTGCAGCTGGTGTGCCAAACCGATATGGGGCAACCACTACGCGCAGCGCAGCGCGGAGTCCGTCGCTGCCGAACTCGTGTACCTGCGGCGCACGTTCAGTGTGGACCACATCTGGTTCGCGGACGACATTTTTGGCTTCCGGCCTGCCTGGGTGGCGCGTTTCGCGCAGGCGGTGCGCGCCGCCGGCGCGCCACTGCCCTTCATGATCCAGACGCGCGCGGATCTGATCAGCGAGCCGATGGCGCAGGCGCTGAGCGAAGCGGGTTGCATCGAGGCCTGGATCGGCGCCGAAAGTGGCAGCCAGCGAATCTTGGACGCCATGAGCAAGGGCACTACGGTCGCGGAGATCCTGACCGCGCGTGCGCGGCTGAAGGCGCACGACATACGGGTGGGCTTTTTCATCCAACTCGGCTATCGCGGCGAGCAACTTACCGACATTCTCGCTACGCGCGAGCTGCTGGCGACCGCACGACCCGATGACGTCGGCGTCAGCGTGTCCTATCCGCTGCCCGGCACGCGATTTTTCGAACAGGTTAAGGGAGAACTCGCAGCGGAGAAGACGCATTGGCGCGACAGCGGGGAGCTGGCGATGATGTTCCGCGGAACTTACAGCTCGGATTTCTATCGGGCGATCCGCGATCTGCTGCACGAGCAAGTTTTGATAGGGCAGCTCGATGAAGGCGGCGATGCGGGTCAATATCAGCAGGCGCAGCGCCAGCTGGCGGGGCGCTGGGAGGCGCTGCAGTCGCGCGAGAGCCATTACCGGGTCGCACCTGCGGGGATGCGAGTCGCCAGCCGCGCTCCGGGAAGTTAGACGATGAATGTCGCGGAAGGCGTCCCGCCCCTACCGCCGCCGGCCGCAGTGAGCGAAGCGCTGCGCGTCACGACGGAACGCCTGGCGGCCGAAGCGGCGGCGCCGAGCCTTTCAGCTCCCGCCTGGTCGGAGTTTGAATGGCGCACGGCCCGCGCCGTGGCCGCGATGCACGGCATTTCAGGGATCCTGGCACAGCGGCTTGTCTGGCGCGGCCCCTGCACATGGCAGGAATTCCTCCGCACCCAGCGAGAGCACATTGAGCGCCGGCACCTGCGCATCCAGCAGCTGCTCGGCCAGATCGATGCGCGCTTGCGCATCGAGGGCATCCCGGCACTCGCGCTCAAAGGTGCGGCGCTGCACGAGGCGGGAATCTACCGCCCCGGCGAGCGGCCTATGGGGGACGTGGATCTGCTAGTGGGCGCAGAGCATGTCACGGGTGCGGCTGAGGTTTTGGTGTCTCTCGGCTTCCGGCAGTCTTGCCGGACAATTAAGAACCGGGTCTTCGATCCTGAGCATTGCACGCCACCGGCACGATTCGGGGAACATGCGGACAACGACATGAAGGTCGAGCTGCATGAGCGGATCATCGAATCGCTGCCGGTGCGCCTCATTGACATCTCACGGCATATGTTCGCCGCCGATGCGCGCCCCGGCCTTAACGCCTACCGGTCGCGGTCGGCGCTTATGGCGCATCTGCTGCTGCACGCTGCCGGTAGCTTCGTCGATCGCTCGCTACGCCTTATTCAGCTGCACGATATCGCGCTCCTCGGCAGATGCCTCACCTTCACAGATTGGCAGGAGTTGCTCAGCTGGAGACCTTGGTGGGCGTTTCCGACGCTGACACTCACCACGCGTTACTACGGCGCTGTTGCCCCGGTGCAGATCATGGAGCTGGTTCGCAAGCTCTGTCCCCCGCTTTTGCGCCGCTTCAGCGCCCAGCAGAGACTGTCGGATGTCTCCCTGTCGTGCCTGTGGGTGGATGCGTTTCCCGGTCTTGCCTGGGCGCGCTCGCCGGGCGACGCTGCGAGCTACATCGTCGGCCGCATCGTGCCGAGCGCGCAGGTGCGCTCAGATCGCCAGCTCGCCCTTAGAACAGAGCAGAGTCTCGCAGAGTGCGATTGGGCTCGGCTGTCGCAACGGCGCAGGATCATGCGCTTCCTCGCAGCGCCTACGGCGCGCCCGTGGCCCATGTACAACGTGCGTGCGGCCCTCGCGCAGCGTCGCTGAGCGGATGAGACATGGGCAGCCCGGACCCCGCGGACGCCTCCGATGCAGCCCCGGAGTGCGCCTCCGTTAAGCTGCGGCCGCGCAATGCCACGGCGGAAGCTGGAGCGGACCTCGGTGGGCAATACCTCGGCGCGGCGGACCTCCAGGAGCGCGCGCGACGACGCGCCGGCGATCGCGCCGCCCATCGCAGAGTTCTCAACATACGATATGTGAGCGAACCGCTAAGACGCTCCCTCGGCTAATGACCAGCCCGCACAGCACCCCCCGGGAATCCTCACGATTGCGCGAGACGCAGCGCGCCTTCGACAGCGTTGCGGCGGACTACGACGGGCCGCGCGGCAACAACGCCTTGATACAAGACATGCGCGAGGAGATGTGGCGCACCCTGGACGCTACCTTCGCCCCCGGCAGCTGCCTGATTGACCTCGGGTGCGGCACGGGTTTGGATGCAGTGCGCATGGCGCGCGCCGGATATAACGTCACGGCGAGCGACTGGTCGCCGCGCATGATCGAGCGCACGCGCGCGCGCGCCGAACAGACCCAGCTAGCTCACCGCGTGCGCACCCTCACGGTAGGCGCCCACGAGCTGTCGCGCATTGCAGAGCCGGGGCAATTCGACGGCGCCTACTCCAATCTCGGGGCGTTGAACTGTGTGCCGGACATCACCTCGATGGCATCCGAGTGCGCGCGCCTCCTGAAGCCTCACGGAATACTCGTGTTCGCGGTGATCGGGCGCTTCTGTCCCTGGGAGATCGGCCACTACGCCCTCAAACGCAACTGGCGGCGCATCAGCGTACGCTTCGCCCGCGACATGGTACCTGTCGGTATGAATAAGCAGGTCGTGTGGACCCGCTACTACACCCCGCGCGAGTTTTATCGTGCATTCGAGAGTCACTTCACACTGCAATCTTGGCGCGGACTGTGTCTGTTCACGCCACCCCCCTATCTGCCTCGGCTCAGAGACGAGCATTTTCACTGGTACCAGCGGCTGCGGCGCCTCGATCAGCGCGCGGGAGCGTGGCCGCTGCTACGGAATATGGGTGATCACTTTCTCGCAGTCATGAGGAAGCGATGAGGGTGACGGCACGCGGACTGCTCGGCGATACGGTCACTCGCGACTACTCGCGCAAGCTGCAGCTGTTTAACTCTTTCGCAGAACCTGAACTGCGCCGCGCCGTCGCAAGCCTCGGGCTCAAGGCGGGGATGCGCGTCCTGGATGCCGGCTGCGGTACGGGAGAGGCGCTTCGCTGGCTCAGCGATGCTGTGGCGCCTGACGGCACCGTAATCGGCATCGAGCTGGCCGGAGCGCACGCGGGCGCTGCGCGCGCGGCGGCACCGGAGGGGATACTGGTACTGCAGGCGGACGTGCAGAATCCGCCGCTCGCTGCCGGCAGCTTCGATCTGATCTGGTCGGTCAACACGATCAATCACCTGCGCCAGCCGTTGGCCGGCGCGCAGGGGCTCGTCACGTTGTTGCGTCCCGGCGGGCGGCTCGTCCTCGGGCAAAGCGCGCTCCTGCCCGAGATGCATTTTGCATGGGACGCAAGGCTCGAACGGCTGACCACGGAGGCGGTGCGCGCCTACTACCGCGATCGCTATGGCCTCGCCGAGGAGGACCTGACGGCGGTGCGCGGCCTCGTAGGCCTGCTGCACGCGGCCGGCTTGCGCCAGGTGAGTGTTCAGACTCTGGTGATCGAGCGGGTTGCGCCGCTTGACCCTGCGACCGAAGCGTGGCTACTCGAGGCGATCTTCCGTGACACCTGGGGCGAGCACCTGCGACCATACCTGACTGCGACGGACTACGAGGCGCTGACACACCTGTGTGATCCGCTGCACCCTCAGTTCGCGCTGCGTCGCCCGGACTATCACTTTTTGCAGACCTTCACGCTGGCAGTGGGCGAGCGGCCGCCGCCGGCGTGAGTCTAGCCGCGCGCAGTGATGCGTCCATAGATAGCCTCGAAGGCGCGTGCCGTGGAGTCGGCGCTCTCGCCCGTCGCCTGGGTTAAGGCGGCACGCCCGACACGCATACGCAGCGCCTCATCGCTCAGCAGTGCCGCGACGTGCCGCGCGAGCCCGTCCGCATCGCCCACGGGGGCCGCGAGTGCCGCTTGCGGCGCCCAGTCGGCGATCTGACCGACCGCCGTGCCGACCGTCGGCACGCCTAGCGCAGCCGCCTCATGCATCGCCAACGGCCCGGCCTCGTGGCGCGAGGAGATCAGCATGACGTCGGATGCCTCGAGCAGCGGCCGGAGCCGCGGTTGCGGCAGAAAGCCGTGGAATGTCACTGAGCCGGACAGGCCCAGGCGCACCGCCAGAGCCTGGATCTCACCCCCCAGCGTGTCCTCGCCGACCACCTGCATCTCAAAATCCACGCCGCGCTCGCGCAGCAGCAACAACGCGCGTAGCAAAGTCGACTGGTCCTTCACGTGGTTGAGGCTGGCTACGTGAATTAGTCGCGCCCGCCGCGCCGATCTGCGGACCGGCTCGCGCGGTCGCCAGATCTCGAGATCGACCCCGAGCGGTACGTGCTCAGCGGCAACGCCCAGCGCTGCGAGCGCGCGAAGCAGCGCGGCGCTCGCCGCCGTAACCTGCGTGGCGGCGCGCAGCACGAGCCGCTCACGCATGCGCGCTTTCCAGGTCCGCGCGCCGCCATAGTCGATTTCCGGCAGCGCGACTAGCTCACCACCCGCGAGGTGTACCACGCTCGGGACCCCGAGCCAGCGCGCAGCCGCCACCGCCACCAACCCCGGTCCCTCTGACCAGACGGCGTGCACCACATCGAAAGATGCGGCGCGATGCTCCCGAGCAATCGCCCGCAGTGCGCGCCGGCGTGTGTGGCCGGCGCCGATGTTGTGCACCCGTGCGCCCAGCAATTCCCAGGACCGCGGGTGATCCTCCTGGCGCAGCGCAAATACGCAGACCTCATGCCGTGCACTCAACCGCCGGATGAGCGCCAGCAGCGCTGGAATGACGCGTTGCTCCCCGGAAGGGTCGACGCCTCCCGGCACGACGAGCGCAATCTTCACCCCGTCTCCCTGTGCGCCCGCACACCTCGGACGTCCAGCAGCAGCTGCGCGAGCGCCGCGACCGCCTCGCGCGGGTGCCCGCCGCGGCGCAACTCAAAGACCGGGAGCCGCGCGACTCGTGAGAGGAACGGCCGCCAGCCGGGCTGATGGGCTGCGTATTGCTGTTCGGCACGCAGCCGCGTGGCGAGAGTGTGCGCCGGCAGCGGGCTGAGCAGGCTCGTGTGAGCTCGCGCCGGCTCGGACGTAAGAAAGACTAAGGCACTGAGCCGCAGCGGCGCCGGCGCGAGTGCGAGATGCCCCTGCCGCAGATCGACCTCATACTTCCTGACGCCGCTGCGCCTGTGGATCACGGGCGAGCGGCGGATGTGGCGCGCGAGCGCGGTCCCTGCAACAAAGCGCAGCGAGTCGGCGCGCACATGCAGAAAGTTCGCGACGCCGGTCGCCAGAAGGTCTAACGGTTGCACCAGAACACTGTCCTCGGCGAGGAACTCGAGCCCACCCTCCGCCAAGCTCTGCAGCATGAGGGTCGACTTGCCCGCACCGCTTCGTCCCAGCAGCAAGACGCCGCGACCCTTACTGCCGAGGCATGCCGCGTGCAGCGGTACGAGCTGCTGGGCGCGCGTAGCAAGGCAATAGACGGCGAATTCGACGAGCTCATAGCGCAGGTGATAGGGAAAACGCAGCAGCTCCGGCGCAATCACGATGAGCGCCGAGCGCTGTTCGGGGCTCATCGTCACGCACGCTGACCCCTCCATGGCGCCGCACAGAAGTCCGCCACCGGCTAGCGCCTGCACCGGCGCGGGCTCTGACGGCGAAGCACGTCGGCTACGCGCGCCGCCGAGCTCGAGGCGCACGAGGAATCGCGGCGCCGGCCTTGAGAATACGTGCGAAGGCAGACCGGCGTAGGCTGCGCGTACCAGCCGCAGCAGCTCGCGGCTGTCGCTCTCAAAGCGAAACCGCCCGCCCAGCACCTGCGCGAGCTCGTAACCGCGTGGCCGCCGCCGTTCCTTGAAAGGATCGGCGGTGGGCTCGGATGCTTTCATCGCACGACCGCGGAGCGCAACCGCCTGCGCACGCGGCGATACCCGTTCAGCGCCGCGCGCGAAGTTCGCGGCGCGAGTGCCAACGCACTGGCTTCGAACGCGCGCTGCCACCATTCCCGGTACTTCCACGCGTAGCGTGCGCTCATCGCCAAAGTTGCGAGCGCGCCGCCCCCGGCGCCAGCGAGTGCGTGGCTGCGGGCGAGCTGCCCGGCCAGCGCGGCTCGGCGCCGCTGCAGCACGGCGCGAAGATCCGGGGTAGCCTCTTCGACCAGCACCTTTTCGATTGCGAAGCGGTAGTCCGCGAGCGCGGTCGTGTCGTCGCACGAGTGCTGCGCATGTCGGCGTACGCGCGTGAGCGGCTCATCGATCCCGTCAAGTTCACCGCGCGCCGCCAGGCGGAACCACAGCTCCAGGTCCGTACACCAGCCCATCGCGGCATCGAACGGACCGCTCGCGGTGAGCAATTGCCGCGACGCAAGCACGCTGGAGAGATGGATGGTGCATTCTCCGCGCAGCAGCGCCTCGCGCACCCCCCCGCACGGCGCACAACGTGGGCCGGTACGCTGCGCAACCTGTACGCCTGCGCTGTCCACCAACGCAAACGCCGAACAGCTCCAGGTACGAGTCGGATGCACGCGCAGCGATCGCAGCTGGATCTCAAGCTTGCGCGGCTCCCACAGATCGTCAGAGTCGAGGAAGGCCACGTACTCTCCTTGTGCCTCGTGCAGCGCAGCGTTGCGCGTGAGCGCGGCAGATCCGGTATGCGCGAGCCACATGACCCGGCTGCGAGGCGGACGATGTACGGACTCGAGGTAGGCGCGCGTCGTCGCATCCGAGCCGTCATCGGCGATGAGCAGCTCCCACTGCGTGAAGGTCTGTGCAAACACGGACTGCACGGCCGCCGGCAGAAAATCCAGCCGATTGAAGGTCGGCATGACGACCGAAACAACCGGTGGCGTCACACGCCCTCCTTCAGGAGGCCTGCACCTGCGCCGCTGCGTGCGCAACGGCCCCGCGCGCGACTCAGATCTTGGTACATGGCGGCGAGCTTGGCGCCGACCGCGGCAAAGGACAGCTCACGATCGAAGTGAGCACGCACCGCCGCACGCGCGCGCGGACCGCCGGCCGCTGCAACCTTGATAAGCGCCGCGCACAGCGCGTTCGCATCCGCGCACGGCCACAGCAGCCCGACGCTTCCGGCGCCCGTGAGCGCACGAAAGGAGGGAATATCGGTCACCACCGGAGGCAAGCCGCAGGCGAGTGCTTCGATCAGTGAGTAACCGCTACCCTCGCGGTGGCTGCCCAGAACAAACATGTCGGCGGCCCGCATCAGTTGTTCGATAGCCTCGTGCGTTACCCGTCCAAGGAGATGCACGCGCCCGCGCAGCGCCGGATCCTGTTGGATTCGCTCAGTCACCACAGGCAGCAGCGGCGCCTCAGCGAAGCAGCACGAAAGCCGCAGCCCGGGCAGCGAGCGCGCCGCCGCGCTCACGCCCGCCAGCACCGTGAGCGGGTCCTTATTGTCGTTCAAATGACCTACCCACAGGACGAGCGGATCGCCGGTCACAGCGGTGGCGCGTCGCGCTACCTCCCGATCACCCGGCGTAAAGCGGCAGCTGGATTCCGGAATCTCGAACACTCGGGTGCGTGTGTGCACCAGTCCGGCCGCCGTAAAAGGTTGCGCCTGCTCGCGTGCGCAGAAGGCCAGTCCGTCCACCCGGGCCACACCTCGTCGCCACGCACCGCGGCGCCAGAAGCGCGGCGGCCGGTCCGCGTGGTCCTGCAGGACGATCGGGACCCCAGGTGCGAGCGCGGCGAGCACGGACACATCGGGCGCAAAGCCGAGCCCCTGCACGTGCAGAACCTGCGGCGCTAGCTCGCGCAGCAGCGCCCCCAACGCCGCGCGTCGCTCGCCCGAGCGATCGGTGCGGGCGCAGGGCAGAAAGTAGTAGTTCACGTTGGCGCGCTGCAGGCGCTGCGTGTGCCCGCTCGCCTGGACCACCGACACGCGCACGCCCGCGCTGGCTGCACATTCGGCGACGTCCACCAGCGTGGGCCACGCTTCCAACAGCTGCTGCGGCGCGCGGTCCTGCGGGTCCATGAAGAAGCTGATTTGAAGGACGTGCAGCACCGCGACACCCCACCTGCTCAGAGGCCTGAGGCGCGCGGGTCGTGTAAGCGGATGAGCTTCTTCGACAGGTCCAGCTCCCACGGGCGACGGTAGCGCTGGTAGCGGTAGCGCCACGACGCCAGAGTGCGCAGCGCGAGCTTGCCCCACTCAGGCGAGCGGATGTCAGTCGCCGTCGGGTAGCGGCATCCCAAGACCGTCGTAAAGTCGCGAATGCGAGCCCGCAGCCGCTCGGAGAGCCAAGGCGCATCGGTGTGACACCAGTAGGCGCGCCAGCGCGGCTGCGCCCATTCGTCCGCGCTGATCGGAAACCTGAGCGTCGCACCCTGACAGTCACTCAGTACGCTCTCGCGGCGCGGGGGCCGCGTTCCCGGTCGTGCCGGCAGTGGCGTGTAGACGTACAGCATGATCTCGGTGTGCGGATAGCGCTGCTTGACGTGGCGGATGAACTCGAAGGTCCGCTCCGTCTCGCCCTCCGGATCCTGCGGCGGCGCCAGCATAAAGGATAGCTCGGGGATCACGCCGTGCCGGTGACAGGCCTCTACGGCGGCGAGCGTCTGATCGGAGCGCGTACCCTTGCGCACATCGTGCAGCAGCCAGTCGCTCGGGGACTCCGCGCCGATATAGGCCATCTTCAGTCCGCTCTTTTTCACCAGCACCCAGGACGTCTCCGATAGATCGAGGAGTGCGTCCGCACGCGCAAAGCACCACCACGGCAGGCTGAAACGCGCCAGCACTTCCAGCAGCGGCACCATGTCCACTTCGCGATCGAAGAAATTGTGGTCGTAAAAGTTGATTGAGTCCGCGCCGAGCTGGCGAAGAAACCGCAGGTCCTCCTCGAGCCGCGCGGCGAGCGGTAACGCCATGCGGCCGCGGAACATGGTCGCGACGCCACAGAAGGTGCAGCGGAAGCGACAGCCGAGGGCCGCCTGATAGCCGGCCGTGCGGCCGCCGAGAAAAGTGCGCTTCAGATAGCCGGTCACGTTTTCCAGACGTTCATATGGCAGCCGCCGCGCCAGGCTCGCCGCGGAGAAGGCGCGGTCCGGGTTGTGCACGGTCTCCCCGTGAAGACGCCAGCTCAATCCGGGGATGGCACCCACGGCCTCCTTTCCCGGGCCGCGCAGCGCCGCCAGCAGCTGCGCAAAGGTCTCCTCTCCCTGGCCGCGCACCGCGTAATCGACGTACGGGCTATTCAGTGCCGCGTCCGGGCAGTTGGTCGGGAAGGCGCCGCCCCAGATGATCGGTACCTGCGGCGTGTGCGCTCTCACCGCCTTGGACAGCGCGATCGCGGTCGGCAGCTGTGGGCCGCCCATGACACTTACGCCCAAAGCGTCTACCTGACCGCTCTTGATCGCACGCACCGCGGTCGCCACGAAATCCCGGTCGACGTTACCATCGAGCAGCGTCGTGGCGTAGTCACCCTCGAGGGCAGCAGATAAATTGAGGATCGCCAGCGGGAACCGCGCATTGGCCGCGCGCGTCATGCTCGGATTGACGAGCAGCACCCGCGGCGCGCCGCTCACGACGCCCTCCGCAGCGCCGCTGCCAGCGTCACCCCGGGCTCAGTCATCTGCCCGCTCGCCAATAGCTGCGCCAGTTCCCGCTGCAGCAGCTTCGCAGCGCCGTCGACGCGAACCTCAGCCCAGTCCGCCGCCGAACCGAGCGTCCGGGCATAGTCGTGGTCCGCACAGCGACCGATGCCAGCGCGGACGACCAGCCGTATGTCCTTGCGCGAAGCGCACGAGAGAGGCATGCCAGCCGGCAGCACCAGCAGGTCGGCAACCGCCCCGGGGGCGAGCGTTCCGCGTCCCCTGAGTCGCAACAACCGCGCACTGTCGCCGGTGACGATCCGCTCGAGCGTGGCCTCATCCAATGCCGAGCATTCGCGCGCAACGCGCAGTTCGTCCAAGAGGTCACCTGCGGCCGTGAGGCGCGAGTCGCTGCCGAGCGCAACTAACCCGCGCGCCAGCAGCTCGCCCACTTCGGCCGTGCGGCCGAACAGGCGCAGATTCGACGACGGGCACCAGATCAGGCCCGCACCCGCGGCCGCGAGCTGCTGGCGCTGTGTGCTGTCGAGTGCAAGGCCGTGCACCAGCAACGTGTTGGACCGCAGACATCCGAGCGCCATCAGACGGTCAAACTCGGCACGGGACTCCGTATCGACGCCTTCAGCGGCGTGGATGATCCAGGGCTGTCCGGGCGGGGTGCGGGCGCAGGAGGCGCGCACCTTCTCTGCACCGTCGAGGTAGAGCGAATGCGACCAGCCGAATTCGGCGAGCACGTGCGTGGGAAACTCGTCTTGCAGCGTCAGCGCATCCAGCGGATCGTGATGCGCGACCGTCGTCACGCCACTCAGGATGTTCTTCAACCCTCCGGCCAGGAAGCGCTGCCCGCGCGGCACCGCGACACTGGCCCTGAAAGCACCCGCTTCGTGCCGGCGCGCATCGACATCGCGGCTCCACTCGCGCGCATTCTGGTAGTGCGTCGGGTAAGGCAGGCGCGGAAAGCTGTTGAGCTGCAGGTGATCGTGGGCATTGATGAGACCGGGCAGCAGCCGATCACCGCGCAGATCGATCACGATGTCATCGCAAGCGGGGAGTGTGTTGCGGCCGACGATCCGCCCCTCTTGAATGCGCAGAGTCGCGCGCAGCCCATCGCCGGTGTCCGCATTGACGAAGCTTACCGGTGCGATCTGGCGACCCATGGGCTTCAACGCCTCTCGGCGCGCACGACGAGCACGAGCGGCAGGCCGTGCCAGCGCTGGTAGAAGCCTTCCGTTCCCGGGGAGGAGTCACGCATTTCGATCCCGACACGAGCCTCCGCCACCGCCGTGACCGTGAGTCCGGCGGCCTCCAAGGCCGCGCGCTGCGAATCGAATTCGTGACAACAGTGCGGCACGGTGTAGCGCTGGTTGGACTCATCGGTAAACGTGCGCGGCAGACCCGCCCGGGCGGCAGCGGGATGGAAGTCGGAATACAGTAGCGTGCCGCCGGTGCGCAGCACCCGCGATGCCTCTGCCATCCAGACACGCACATCGGACGCGTGCCCGATCGCCAGGCCACAGATCACGACGTCAAAAGCGTGGTCGACAAGCGGCAGCCGCATCATATCGGCGCGAACACGCCTGTCGCCCGAGACTTGTCGCAGCATCGACGGTGAAAAATCCAGTGACACCACTTCGGCAGCGTGGCCTTCCAGCAACAGCCGCGTATAGCGTCCGGTGCCGCAGGCGAGATCGAGGGCGCGGCAGCCGGCAACCTCGGGCCAGTGTGTCTGCATGAGCCGCTGTTCGGCATGCATTAGCGGGTTTCCGGGCGTCTGTGGATAGTGGGGCGCCCAGCGCTCGTATCCCTCCAGCGTCGAAACTGCGATCCCCGTTCCCATAACGCGCTACGCCTCCAGCGGCGCGGCCGCCCGCGGCGGTAGCAGAGCGACGGGGCTCTGCAGATCGCGCCAGAGCGGACAAACACACGTCGCGCATTCGCGGCGCGCCCCTGCGCCAATCTCAGCGCGCAGTGCCGCCATGGCCGCTGTGTTGAGCACGGCCGCAAGATCCCCCTGCTCATCGACACGCGCCATCGGCGTACCGGGGATGAAGAAACACGGTCGCACCGCGCCGCGCGCATCCACCACCGCGGAAAATTCCGGGGCGTTGCAACGCACAGCCGGGTAGGTCCCCTGTCCGCGCACCGCGGCGAAGTAGTGGTACAACCGCTGCAGCTTGCGCGGGCTCTCGGCGATGAAACCGGAACGAAACTCGGCGGCGTGCTCGCACTCCAGGGTGGCCAACAGGCGCTGAAGCTCCGGCAAGTCCTCGCTCTGTAGCGCAAGGTCGCTGGCGAAATCGTCCTGGCGGGCGAACGCATGCGGATTGGCCACGTCCACGGCGAGAAACGAAACCTGCTGCGCACCACACCGGTGTGCAAGTTCCACAAAGCGCGGCAACTCTCGATAGTTCGCGCGCTGCAGCGTCACGCGCACGGTGACGCGCAGGCCCGCATCGGCCGCGGCCCGGATGCCGCCGCAAACCTTGTCAAAGGCATCCAGACCGCGAATTGCCGCGTAGGTCCTCCGATTCGTGCCGTCCAGCGACACAGTGACGACATCGAAGAGCATCGCGACGCGGCGGGCGTGCTTGGCAAGTGACAGGCCCGAGGTCAGGAGCCACAATTGCAGGCCGCGCTCGCGCAACAGTTCCGCGATCGCGCGCCACTCGGGATTAAGCAGCGGCTCCCCGCCCGAGATCAGCACCACCTCGGTCCGCAGCCGCGCGAGCGCCGGCAGCAGACGTCTGACCGCCCCGAGATTCATGTCCGCCACCCCATGACGCCAGTAGTCGCAGGTGACGCAGCGTGAATTGCAACGCTCGCTCAAGTACAGGGTCAGCAGCGGCAACCGCTCGAGTGCGCTTGTGCGGCTCATGAGGGGCGCCGCAAGGAGCTGAGCCTCGCGCGTGCCGGCCTCGAGGTCGTCGCCCGCTACCACGGGCAATCGAGTCGCTGCCACGGAGCCGTGAGCAACGCGCGCCACGCGGCTCTATCCATCCCCAATTGATCACATGCCACGCACGCACCCTCGACCTGACGGCCCGCTGTTACCGAGCGCTCCCCCACCGACACCTCTCTGAGTGGCAATGAGCCGTGTCAGCGGTTCAAAGAGAACCGGCGCCAGGTGCGCAATCGCATCGGCACTGCTTCGGCAATGAAGCGGTAACATATTGATTTATCGGAAGTAAGCGGCCAGTCCCGCAGGACGGCGCTTTAGTGATGAGGCCTTCAGGCGCGTGGCGAGGCGCGCGGCGCAGACCTCGCCCCCTTCGGCGCGCCGGGTCCGATCCCCGTGGCGCGCAGTGGCGGTTAACGCTCGAGGCTCAGGCCGGGGACGCGCTGAAGGCTTCGGCGAAGGGGCGCCGGTGGCGCGTTCTGAGCCGCTGATGCACGCCGCTGGTGTGGAACAGTTGCGGACCTGAGCGTAGCAGTTGCTCGGAGCAGATCCGGCCCACGAAGAGCGTGTGGGACCCCACGGTCTGGAAGTCGAGAATCTCGATTTCGCGGATACGCAGGGCGATTTCGGGAAGCCGCAGCGAAAACTGCCGCGAGCGCACAACCGGGAACGGCAGACTCTCCCATTCGACCTGGCGCTTCTTGTGGTGGGTGCCGAGCTGATAGGCCAGCTGACAAGCCTCGCCGGGAACGTCACCGAGCGCGACGCGCCGCGCGCGCTTGATGGTCTCCACCGAAGGGCTCGTGTTGCGCAGCGCGAGCGTAAACCGATCCGGCTGCAACGGCCCGACCAGATCCATCGGAAAGAGGTTGCTGTGTTCACCGTCGTCCACGCTGACGAAGAACACCGGGCGCGGACATAGGTAGAAGGTCAGCATCTGTTCTACCGCGGTCGGTGCCATGAGCAGCTTTTCCGGCGGCGTGAACCGTACGGCGCGCTGGTACATCCAACTGTCCCACGCGCGCCGCACACGATGCGCGCAGTAGTGCCCGCCACCGCTCACCTCGAACAGGCCGAGCTCCGCGCCCGCGGTACTCCAGCTGCGCACCGGTGTGAGCTGTAGTACGCCGATCACTCGCCCGAGTTCGCGCTCCCACAGACGCAGTTCCGGCGCAACGGCCTGCTGAAGCGCCGAACTGAACCGCTCCTCAAGCCCTATACGGATCGTGAACGGCCGCAGCGCCGCCACGGCGCTATTGCCCGTAACGTCGTACTCACGCCCACCGACCACCAATCTGATCTCGACCGCCTCCTGCGGCGCCGGCAGCGAGATCGCCAGCCACTGACCTGTGGCTCGCAACCTCTTCTTCAGCGCCTCAGGTAACGGTACGCGCATAGGACCTCACTGCTTCGTGAAGAGCAGGAACATGTAGCGGCTCATGGCGAGCCCTGCTCCGCCGGACGAGCACAGCCGCGTTCCGGGCCGCTGCGGCCGCCCGCGCAGTACGGTTTCGAGCCTGAAGTAAGGGGCGGCCTGCGCTGCAAAATCCGCGCGCGAGCGACGAAATATACCGCCGCTGGCGCCCGCCACGCAGAACCGTCCGTCGCGCTGGTAACGCGAGCGGTTTGCCCACCACCACGGATAGCGCATATCGCCGACGAACCAAGGACTCAAGACACTCGCGAGAATCTTCCCCCGCGCCGTGGTGAGTGCGTGCAGGGCCGAGAATAGTTCACGCGGTTCCTCGATCAGGTTTAAAGGTGCGAAGTTGCTGGTAACCAGATCGATCGCATACCGCTCGCCGATTGCCGCAGCGTACCGCGCAAGAAAATCCTGGTAGGGCCCTTGACAGAGCGTGACCTGCCCACGCTCGATCTCAGCGTCGCAGTGGGCGGTGAATGCCTGGCACATGCGCGCGTCGTTGTCGTAGGCGACGACCCTGAAACCACGTGCGGCATAATCCTTCGCATCGAGCCCCGGACCTGAGCCAAAATCAAATAGGCAACTCCCGGGTGCGGCGAGCTTGAGCACCGTTTCCTGAAACGCGTGCCGAGCGCTGCGATCAGACTCGTTGAGGGCAGCGACATACTCCTGACCAGTCGCCATATCAAACGCTCTCCTGGACCCATCCGTACGGGTCTCGGCGCCGCTGCGCGTTAGGGGTCGCGCGCCGCGTGCTATCGTCGCTCCTGCGCGTCATTCTAGCGAGCTTCGGCTACCGCTCCGATTTCACGGCACCGCCGATGGACGAAACACGATTCGTATGAGCGCCCTGTCAAGAATAGCAGTGGGCGCCGAAAAATATCCCGCCCTCACCGGCGTAAGAGCGGTCGGGGCAAGCGTCGTTTTCTTCGACCATTTTCCGCTTTGGGTCAACGCGCACATCACCATTAACGTGCTGGCGTTCTTTTATGCGTTGAGCGGCTTCCTGATTATACGCGTCTACTACGAGCAGGCCCAACTGAAGCTCACATGGTTGACGAAGTATTTCGTCAACAGGTTTGCGCGCATCTACCCTGTCTATTTCCTGCTGCTCACGGTTGCCGTCTGGCTGCATCATGACTTTCGACCCTGGACGCTACTTAAGAACTATACCCTCACGCACGCATTGTTTTACGGCTCGACGTTTATCATCGAACCAAGCTGGTCACTGACCGTCGAGGAATGCTTTTATCTCCTCGCGCCGGTGTTCATGGTGCTCGCGCGACGCTACAACTTTCTCGCGCCGTTCGCACTCGGATGGCTGCTGCTCGCACTCGCGCTCGGAGTCTCGAGATTGGGGATTGTCTTCCTGCAGACGCCGACGTTTGTCCTATCGACCACTTTCTTTGGCCATTTTGTCGAATTCTTTGCGGGCATTTATCTCGCGCTCGCGGTGATGAAGTTGGAAAAACGCGGCCCCATCCGCATCGCAGGCAGTCGGCTCACCCTGGCAGGCCTTGCGGGGGTGTCGCTGCTCGTCGTTGCGATGGTGCTGGTGTACCGGCACATGCCCCTGGATTATCGAGCGATCATCCTCATCAACAACTTTCTTCTGCCGGCGCCCATCGCCCTGCTCTATGCGGGATTGATCCGTGAGGATACGGTGGTATCGCGGTTGTTGTCGGGGAGGTTAGCCGGACTCCTGGGCAGGAGTTCCTACAGCTTCTATCTGCTGCACACGCTGATTATCGACTACGTGAGCGTGCCCTTGTTGTTGCCGGTGAGCGGCGCGCGCGCACTATGCGTCGTTGTGACCTTCAGCCTTACCTGGCTACTTTCGATCGCCGTGTTCATCTGGTATGAAGAACCGGTGAACCTCTTCATTCGTCGGAAGTTCAAATCAAAGGACCGCTCGGTGGGCCTGCAGGCAACGCTCTTTCAGGTGCGGTCTTAGTGGCGGCGTGAGGTGCGGCACAAGCGACGCCGTTCTCGTCGAGCCCTCGTGCGGCGCGCGGAATTGGCCGGTATCACCGCTGCATCACATGCCCTCCGCTCGGGTCCCTGCTAGGAGCGGTTCGCGGAATTTGTCCGTACGTCGTTGGATATACATGTTCTGACAAAGAAGAAAACACTGGATCGCAGAATCCCATCACTTGATGGCCTTAGGGCGGTCTCGATCGCGCTGGTCATGGCCTCGCACTTTAATACCGTGCCGCTGCCTGGATTGCAGCGTCTGGAATACGGGAACCTCGGGGTACGCGTCTTCTTCGTCATCTCGGGCTTCCTGATCACGTCCTTACTGCTGAAAGAACGCGCAGACACCGGCTCGATCAGTCTCAAGTATTTCTACGTGCGAAGGTTCGCACGCATTATGCCGGCCTATTGGGGCTATCTCGCCGTCATTGCACTGCTCATACCTGCCGGAGCCGTTGCAGCTGAGTATCGGGACTTCGCGCCGGCATTCTTCTACCTGACGAACTACGCGAAAGTTGGAGTCGCGTTAGCAGCTACGTGGTCACTTTCGGTGGAGGAGCAGTTCTATCTGATTTGGCCTTCGGTGCTGCGTGTCGCTGGAATGCGAACAGCCACCCTGGTCTGTGTCGCAGTGCTGCTCGTGGCGCCAGCATTCCGCGTACTTTCTGACCTTGGGGTATGGCCTACAAATTCGCGCGAAGCCTTCGAGTGCGTGTGCGATGCGCTGGCGAGCGGATGCTTGCTGGCAATTCTGAGGAGATCGTTGTGGGAGTTTGCTGCCTACAGGCGCCTCGTAGGCTCGCCCTATGCGCTCTTGATTCCGCTGGCCGTGCTTGCAGGGCTGGCGGTCAATCCGTCCACACTCATGTTAGATGCAGTCGGCATCACAACGCTCAATGTTTCCATTGCGATCGCAATAGACAACTTGATGCGCAGACCGAGATCGGTGGTTGGAAAGGCGCTTAACTCAACGCCTTTGATCTGGATGGGAACGCTTAGTTATTCTCTTTATTTGTGGCAGCAGCCATTCACCGACAGTCCGCTCCCAATTCTGGTGAAAATCGCAGGGGCTCTAGGCTGCGCGTGTGCCTCGTACTACGGGCTCGAGCGCCCGCTGCGGCGAAGGGTGAATGCGCTCTGCAGAAGCCGCCTGCGGCGAACCTCAGTTCAATAGCGTCCGAACATCGGGGGACCATCGGCACGCGCGGCAGCTGCCTTCCACGCGCTTGGCGCGCGCCGTGGCCTGAAACGGTGTGTCAGTACACGGTCTCGCCCCCGCGTGCGCGACGGTTGAATTTGACCGCCCGTGTAGGGAGGGTTCCTACGACCCAGAGATTACGAAGTCCCCTGCACTCCGAGCTGTGCAGGCAGCGCTCCAACACGTCATCCCCACCTCATCCTCAATAAGAGGGCGTGATGAGTA
This sequence comes from uncultured Pseudomonadota bacterium, assembly GCA_963850955.1. Classification (GTDB taxonomy): domain Bacteria; phylum Pseudomonadota; class Gammaproteobacteria; order Steroidobacterales; family Steroidobacteraceae; genus 13-2-20CM-66-19. The sequence continues at coordinate 22,149 of CAWKMW010000001.1, read as the reverse complement.
TCCCCTACCGTGGCCCGCGAGCTAAGCCACAGGTGGCAGCGCCGCCGTGTGTTGCTGGGCACTGGAGCGTGCCGGCAGCCAAGCTTTAGGACCTTTTCGCAGTTCCTGCCAAAAGACGATGTAGGTGGTCAGGAAGTAATCGCGCAACACCCCCGCTACTGTGTTGCGATTGTTGAAAGGGTTCTCATCCAGCCCGAGTGGTATAGCGAGTGTCTCCGCCGCAGTCTCGCATTCTGCGTAGGTCCCAAAGAGCCGATCCCAGATCACCAGATCGAAAGTGAAATTCTTGTCGTGGTAATTGGGCGCCCTAGCAGCCTGTCGGACTGATGTTACCGCTTGAGCGGAGATGGAGACGCTGAGGGGACCGAATCATGTCGCTTGACCTACAAGATGTAGAAAAGGCGCAGCGCGCGGCTGGCTCAGCCGTGCTGCAGGGCGAACATCCGCTTGATATTCCAGCTCATCGTCACCAGGCTCCACTCGCCAGAAACGTTTTCCAGGCCTCGCAGAAGAAACTGGCGAAATCCCATCGCCGATTTGATGATGCCGAAGACCGGCTCCGGGGTTTGCTTGCGCAAGGCGTAGAGCTTCCTACCCGCTGGGCTGTTCAGCCGATGCCGCATCCTCTGCAGCGCCGTGGCCGAGGCCGGGGGAGCTTTCCCCGCCGCCGCAAAGCGCTCTCGCCAGCTGCGATGATGGCGCTCGCGCTTCAGCGCGATCAGCGGCTCGATGCCCGCGGCCGCGCAACCCTCAACGTTCTTCTCACTCAGATAGCCGCTGTCGGTGAGCAGCCGCTTAGCGCCTCCCAGCTCTTTGGGCAGCCCCTTGAGCTTGCCGATCATCGGCAGCAACTGTTCTTTGTCGTTCGTCGCCTGGGTGACCGCACCGGCCACCACCAACAGACTCTTGGCCGCCACCACCGCCTGGGCGTTGTAGGACTGATCAAAGCCCCCGCCGGGCACGGGCATGATGCGCGAGTCTTCATCGGTGAGGTTGATCTGCTCCTTGGCATCCACCCCGCCGCCTGGGGGCTCGGGCGGGCGTCCGCGCGGCTTCTTGCCGGTGCGCCGCTGCTTTTCTTTACGCACCGCGATCTTGGCTTGATACTCAGCCTCTTCGCGCTCGCTCACCCGCGCCTCGATCTTCGCTTTCGCCTCGGCAATGGCCGCAAGGCGTGCCTCGCGTCGCTCGAGCTCCTCGGGGATCGACATCCCGTCGGGCACATCGGCCGCATCGGCTCGCTCGGCGAGCTTGAGCAACTGCTGCACTTCCTTCCTGAGCTTCTTCTCCAGCTTGCGAGCGTGGCCGTAAGAGAGCGCGCTGTGGCGGGAAGCGTTCGCATGCACCTTGGTACCATCGAGCGCCACGGTGCCGAGCTTGAGCATGCCCATGGCGCGCGCCACCTTCAGCACTTCTATGAACAACGGCTCAATGTGATCGATGAAGCGCTTGCGAAAGGCAGCAATCGTGTCGTGATCGGGGTGATCGTTGCCGGCGATGAAACGAAAGGCCACCGAGTCGTAGCTTGCCCGCTCGAGTGCGCGGCTGGAGAACACCCGCGTCGCATAACCGTAGATCAGCAATCCCAGCAGCATCGCCGGGTGGTAAGAGGCCGAGCCCGAGCCGCGGTAGGACTTCTCCAGCTCCGAGAGCTCCAACCCATCGATCACTTCCACCACAAAACGCGCCAAGTGCCGCTGCGGCAGCCACTCATCCACCGACGGCGGCAGCAGAAAGCCTGTGTCGCGGTTGATCGGTCGAAAATTGCTCATGCTGTCCCTACCCAAACCCGAGGAGACCTGATGTGATTATCGCGCATCCATCGTTAAGTCCGACAGGCTGCTAGCATGGTGAATCCGGTGCATTCTGGGCGAAACAAACAGCCAGCGGCCGACCCAACCGTAACCGGTTGTCAGGTTGGAATGTACGAGGTAGCCGTTGACCTGAATAGCGGCGCTATACGCGAAATAGATCACGACGATTGCGAACGCTGGGCTCGCTGCGGACGGAGTCGGGGCGGTTGGACTGGTCAGCAGGCCCAGCGGTAGCAACACCAGGGCTACCTCGAAGGCTTTAGTGAGCTGAGTCTGCCGCGCCGACGTCAACATCGACATGGTGTCGGCGGAATGATGAAACTTGTGAAGTGCCCAGAGCGCGGGGATGGCATGTTCCGCCCGGTGCATCCAATAGCGAACGAACGATTGAAACAGCAGGAAGCAGACGATCTGCGGCACCCATGTCGACAGGAACGGCGTGAGGGAGTAGTTGATTTTGCGCGCCGTATAGACGTCGAGGGCATACAGCAGTCCGAATGTCATGAGGTAGCCCAGATGTCTCTGCGGCAGCATGAGCATTGTCATGATCGACAGGACGTCCAGCCTGACGGATGCTCGTGGCTGCCAAAGCATCCTCAAAGACGAGCGGGACCAGCCAACCAGCAGCAACTCAAGTAGGTAACCCGCCACCAGCATCAGGATCGTGGCCGGAATCGCCAGCAGGAAGGCTAGCAGGAGGTAAAAAGCCACGTACCCGTGCGCGTCCGGGACAGTTTTCAGCTGCTCGTGCGAGGTCGCCACGACGACGAGGGCGCACGCGAGCAAGAAGCTCGACCACCAGCCTAAGAGCTTGATCTTGGCGATCTTTTCCATGTCTGCGGGCAGCTATCTCAAGCTCAAGCCAAGCGCCGTATCACTCGGCCAATGTGCGCCGGGAGGACGCGCAAGATTTTGCGTAAGATTCAGATTATTTAGCATAGAGGGCGAACCATCGATCCCTTTGTTTTCGGCTAGCGTTCCCGGACGGCGGGTCGGTCTGCCGGCCGACGCCCGTTTCCGGCTCATCGCGAGCCCCGGGGAATTGGTGAGGCAGTCAGATCCCGGTACCGCCCGCGCGTACCCTACGTCAGCGTGACTTTGCCCGAGGACAACTTGAGCTCAGCGACGCGCGTCTTCGGCGTGTTCATCGCTTCGACCAGGGCGCGCAGTGCCTCGGCTGCGCTGCGAGCAGCGCGGCAGGAAGGAAGGCGGTGCCGTGAATCGCGCGACGCGGTGAGAATGGGACACCTCTAACGGGCGGCTCCCGGCCGAGGCTGTGTAAAAACTAAAACGTGGTCGCCCGTAGGTTCGATAGCGCTCGACTCGAGCGCAATAATTCATGCGAAATCGAACGTACGTGGCCAAAATAAGCAGCTCAAATTGCGCCTCGAGCGTTTTTACACAGCCTCGGCCATGACCGGTCACCAGGCAGGCTGAAATGGCTGCCTCGAAGCGGACACCGACGTTCGACCAAAATCGCGGCCTCCCAGGCAGTTCGACATATAGCTTTTTGACCCCAATGGGTTGCCAACCGGGCGCGGTTTGGGATCATTGACTGAAATCGCGCCGAGGTGTGCAATCGAACGTGGGCGTTTATCGGTCGATCAGCGCAACAGGAATCAACACGGATCAACAGGGGCAACAAATGAACACAATCTCAAAGTGGACGATGGCGCTCGCGCTACTATCGGGGGCGGCTTACGGGCAAGTGCCGAATACCAACGACACGACCACGACCGACGGAAAGTACAACACAGGAATGGGGACCGGCGCGCTCGGCGGGCCGACGCCGGTGAACCTAACCGGCTACGACAATACCGCTTCCGGGTTCCAGGCGCTCTTTTCCAACACCACCGGCTACGACAACACCGCCTCCGGTAACTACGCGCTAGTTTTCAACACGACCGGCTACGACAACGCCGCCTCCGGAGGCTACGCGCTCTTTTCCAACACCACCGGCTACGACAACACCGCCTCCGGGGCTAGCGCGCTCTTTTCCAACACCACCGGCAACTACAACACCGCCTCCGGGTACCATGCAATGGATGACAACACGACCGGCTCCTACAACACCGCAATTGGCTTTCAAACGTTGCTAGGCAATACTACAGGCGGTTACACCACTGCCGTCGGCGCCTACGCGCTCGAGGACATTACGACGGGTGGCTACGACACCGCTTTGGGCGCCTACGCGCTCTCCCTTAACACGACCGGCGTCGCTAATGCCGCCTTTGGGTATGCGGCACTGAGGTCTACTACTACCGGCAACTCCAACATTGGCTTCGGCTTCCAAGCGCTATATCAGGACGCTACCGGCTCCAACAACATCGCGATGGGCTACCAGGCAGCCTATAACCTCTACAATGGCAGCAATACGATCGAGATTGGCAACATGGGGGGGCCGGGCGATAACAACCTGATCCGAATCGGCAGCACGCAAACCGTCGCTTACATCGCAGGCATTGCCGGCAATCACATCACTGGCAGTGCGGTTTACGTGACCTCCGGCGGACAGCTCGGCGTATTGGCTTCCTCGGAGCGGTACAAGACTTCGATTGCGCCGATGGGTGCGGGCAACACTGAGAAGCTACAGCGGCTGCGCCCGGTTAGCTTTCACCTGAGGAGCGACCCTAAAGGCGCGGTGCAATACGGCCTAATCGCCGAGGAAGTGGACAAGGTGTATCCCGAGCTCGTGATCCGCGATGAGGCGGGCAAGATGCAGGGGGTGCGCTATGACGAGCTCGCCCCGATGCTGCTAAATGAGATACAGAAGCAGGCTGCGGAGATCCGAGACCTGAAGCAGCAAGAGCAAGACAAGATCGCGGCTCAGGATGCGAAAATTCGTCGTCTGGAGCAGCAAGTTGCCGAACTGACTGACTTGAAGCAGGAGATGCGTGCGGCGCTGTTGAAGCCGCAGTCGAAGGATCAACTCGTTGCGCAGCGGTGAGCTGATTTACCGACGCGGGCCGGCCGCTCGCGGGGCGGCAGTGAAGCAATTGCGTCGAACTGCGCTTCCAGTAAGCTGCCGGTGGTCACGGACGGCTTGGGGTCCAATAGCGGTCCAAAGTAAGCGCCTCTGCTGACGAAACTGGGCGCTTCGGGCGACTCTCGCCGACCTTTATGCTGCGTCAGGTCTCACTGTAACGCGGCCGGTAGCGCCGACCAGGCCGGGGGCCGCTCCAAATGCCGTTGCGGTCCGCAGCGTCGCGGGCGGCCGAATAATCCTGTAGACGTCGCCCCCGCGAATCGACCGGAGGCGTGTCTTCCGGTGTTTTCTCCGGTGCCGATGCGGGCGGCGAAACTTGCGGCGGTCTTTGGCGTGTGCGTTTCATAGCTCCTCACGTAATTGAATATTCAAAACGCCGCGCTCCGGGGCGCTTGAGCGGTTGGCCTTCACCGGCGCCGAGCAACGCATATTGCAAAGCGTCTGCGACGTGGCTGTGCTCGTCTTTCTCGGGCAGGTCATGGAATCGCTCGCCGCCACTCACGCGCAGCCGGCGATAGTGGTAGCCGCCCCCGAGCGCCCGGCGGATGTGCGTGCAGGTCGGACAAATGACGAGTCCGGGGCGCGCGTCGATCAGTCGCGAGAGCGGCCGGCGGACGCTTTCGAGCCGCATGATCAGGTCGTTCGTCCGCGCCGGCTTCGCGGGGATGCCCATGCTCTTGAAAAGCTGAATGGCCGTGCGCTCATCAAGCTGCGAACGCTGGTTGCCCGCCGGGTCGCACCACACCGTGACCTCGTTGTCGGGGAATGCCTCGCGACACTCCTGCGAGAGGAGGCTACCGAAGGACTCGACGCCCATCTCCTCGCCGACGAGCTCGTGAATGAGCAAATAACGGCCGCGAACGTCTCGCTGCAAGAACACGCACGCGTTGCCGCCCAGCCCAAAGTCGACACCGGCAAGTACGGGCGCGCCCGGCAGCGGTTCCAGGACGTCAGGAGCGGTATGCAAAATGTCGGAATATTCAGGAAAAATCGGCCGGCCGTCGAAGTCGATGCCGTACTCGCCGCGCACATACACTTTCAGCCAGTCCTCGGTCTTTCCCTCGCTGATGCGCTGGTAGTAACGCTTACCCTGCTGACGGCGCTGCGGATCAGTCGGTGCCAGTTTCATCGTCTCAGGCGTTTGATTCAGCTTGTGCAGGTTCTCAGCCTCCTCGGAAAGCCCGGACGGCTGCTTGAAGAACGCCCAGTTGCGCGGCCGCTCGTCCTCTGCCAACTGATGCCACCAGTGCTCGCTGTCGGGCGCGTTCGTATCCATCAGGATGCCACTCCAAGTGGCCCCGCCCTCGCGCGCGGAAGGATAGCGGCCGACGCGAGTGGTCCCGAGGTCAAGGATGCTGCGCGGTAGCTCGTGCGCTTCGTTCAGCACCAGGCCGGTGAGTTCCAGCGACAAGAGCTTGCGAGTGTCCTGCTCCAAATCGAGTGCGAGGAACAGGATCTCGCAGTCAAGGTCGCCCGCCTGGATACGCATCGTGATCGGTGAGTCGTAGGAAACCTTGCAGTAGGACGCCGGTAGCAACTCCATGAAGGTCCGCAGCGTCGTCGACCTCAGTTGCGGCTCGGTGTTTCTCAGCACCGCAAAGCGCGTGTGGCGAATGCCGTCACTGCCGGCCGCCTGCAGCCGCGCCTTGCGAAATACCTCCATCGCCAGCGCCGTCGTTTTCCCGGAACCAACCGGCCCCACGATCCCGCGGACAAAGGCGTTGGACTCGTGAAACGCCTTCACGACAGGCCCCGCGGGCTCATAGCGGAACTCACGCTCGTCAGCCATGGGCCACCTGCTCCGCTTCGATCGGCGGCTGCTCCTCGATGCCCGCGATGATGATGCGCAGGGGAATCTGCTGAACGCGCATGTCGACCTTGTCGATTAAGTGCCCCGACATCCTCGTCATCAGCTCCGAGGCTCGTACCGCCGCCGTCGCGTTCTTCGTCTCGATGGCAAAGGTGCGGTCATCGCGTAGCTGATTCATCGCCCGATCAAAGGTGAAGTTGGCACGCTCGGCGAGCGCCTTGCGACCCAGCTCGATCGCAGCGGCCACCGACGGCGAGTGCAAGAGACGATGCGCCGTGCGGCGAATGCCAGTGCCGGTGTAGCCGGCGCGCTGGGCAGCGGTCTGGGCCACACTGCACAGCAGAAAGTGTTCGACAAATAGCTGCCGTCGACCGCGCAGCCCAATGCGGGCGCGCACGTCAGCGGGCAACTGCTCAGTCGCCGCGACCGGCACCGGCAATGACGCGCCAGTCATGCCGCCACCCTCTGCGTCCGACTCAGTGCCCAGTGCGCCAGCAGCAACGCCTCAGCACGGCCATCGTGCTTGGCCAGGTGAAGCTCGGCAGCGGGGCACAGGAGCCGCGCCTTGTGCAGGCTCGCAGCCTTGTCCGATGACAGCCCGAGCGCACGCTTCCATACCGCAGCCGTCACGAGCTCGATCGCGACGTGCCGCGCCTGCAAGACCGCCAGCACCGAGCCGAAGCCCACGCCGAAGTTGAAGGCAGATGCGACGCCCCGGCGCGGCATGGCACTGACGCGCTCGACGATGGCCCGAGCCGGCCGACCGCCGAGAGCTTCGATCAAGAGCGACTGCAACGCACCGCCATCGATCCACGCCAGGCGACGGTCACGGATCACGGGCAGGTCGGCCAGGCATTCAACCTCACCGCCAGGGCTGAGGATCGCGATCGCGCCAGACAGGCCAGGATCGATACTCGAGCTCAGGCGCCCCGGACGCCGTGACGCCGGCAGCGGCGGCAGGCTTCGCAGCCGCCGACTGCTGCTGCTGGTCCGGCTGGAGTCTTAAGCTCAGCCATGCCTTCCCTGACTGACCTTCACGGCGCCAGCCGCTGACGCGATAGAGCACGCCACCGACGCGCACGTTGCCGCGATAGTCAGGCTGCGCTTCGGTCTCCTTGCGGTCGTTCACGAACAGGCCGCCCTGCCCTTCTTTGGTCTCAAACGGCATGCGATGTACCTCTGGCGTGATCTACCTGCGGTAGCAGGCTGGTAGCAGTCTTGGTTTCGGCGTTTGCGTTCATTGAGTTACGAGCGAACAGGAGATGCGTTGTCAGGTGTTCGGCCATTCGCCAGGGCTGCAAGAGCCCTTGGCGCGATCGAATCGGACGCTGCGGCCAACGCGCACCGACGGGATGCGCCGCGTCTTGGCCAACTCGTAGATCGTGGTGCGGCTCATGCACGCCGCGGCGCCTAGCTCGCCGGCCGTGATCAGCGCAGAAGCGCCTGGCGCTACAGCCGTCGGCGGCGCACCAGAAGCGGCGATCAGCGCGGCCCCATCTTCGAGGGCGGCTTTGTACGCTTCGAGGCTCAGCGCCAGCGCGCCGACGCCAGGCACCACAACCAACACCCGGTCAGCATGCGTCACCCGCGCGCGCGTGATGTGCCGCGAGGTTTGTCTACCCACAGCCGCCTCAGTACTCATGGCGCTGTCCCTTCTGTCCCCTGGCTGTCCCCTGAATTTGTCCCCTGTCCCCTGCACCCTTATGGCCTGCGTAGTCAGACGACGTGGTAAGTGGGTTGCGGATTACCGCTCCCCGGATGGCAAGCGGCGCTGGATCACGCGCAACACGCGCAAGGAAGCCGAAGCCGCGCTGGCCGGCGTCAACGTCGCGATCGGCCGCGATGAGTACATTCCGCCGGACACGAACAAGACGCTCGCCCACACCTACGAGCATTGGACGCGCTTGTGTGTCGAGGGCTCGGACAACCGACGCGGCAAGCCGGTCTCGGCGGGCACGCGCGGCTTTTACGCCGGCTTGTGGTCGCGCTACTTCGCGCTGCCTGCGGAGGGTGAGCCGGAGGCGACCGAGGCACGCTTCGCACCGCGGCGCCTGCGCTCGGTCACGTCGGCCGAGATTGCCGAGTGGAAGGAGACGCTCGCAAAGCGAGTTGGACCGCGCACGGTGCTCGGTGCCCTACAGTTGCTCGATGCCCTGTACAGGCATGCGCGCCGGTTCGGTTGGGCCGTCACCAATCCCTGCGAGTCGCTGCACGCGCCGCGCTACAAGGCCAATGTACGCGCGCTCACGCCTGCCGAACTGTCCGCACTCCTCGCCCAGGCCGATGGGCAGACCGCGCTCCTGCTGAAGGTCGCAGCCACCACCGGCCTGCGCGCCTCGGAACTGTTTGGGGTGCGTTTCACGGACATCGACTTTCAGACCGGCATGGTGAGCATCACGCGCCAACTGCAAGACGGCGTCGCGATGGCACTGAAGACTGACAAGAGCCGGCGTCGCGTGCCGCTCTCCGCGGCCATCGTGAAGGAACTACGCGAGCACCCGCGGCGCTTCGGCGGCGGCCTGGTATTCGTCGCGCCTGACTCGGCCGACGAACGCACCCGCGCCAAACGTATCAAGACAGGCGCGGACCCCGACATCGCGATGAACCTATCGAACTTCCACCTGCGGATCTGGAAGCCGTTGCTGAAGACGGCCAAGGTCGAGCGGATGACCGAGCGCGGCAAGCTCACGTTCCACTCTTTGCGGCACTGCGCAGCCACCGCCGCGATCGCGAGCAACGCCAACGTGCAAACGGTGGCGACTCTCCTGGGGCACGCCAGTCCGCAGGTGACGCTCACGACGTACGCGGACGCTTGGGCTGCTCAGGTTGAGCAGAGTGCGGAAGGTATCGCCCGCGTGCTTTTCCCGGAAAATGGTAGCAAAACGGTAGCAGCGGGTAGCGCGAAGGCGAAGGACCGAGCGTAGCGCGGTGCGGATTTGCCTTTAATTACAGGCTTTTAGGTGGTGGGCCGTGTAGGGATCGAACCTACGACCAAGAGATTAAGAGTCTCCTGCTCTACCAGCTGAGCTAACGGCCCTGGTATCTGGGGTGGACGATGGGACTCGAACCCACGACAACCGGGATCACAACCCGGGGCTCTACCAACTGAGCTACGCCCACCATCGGTTCCTCAACGTGCGGCTGGCGTGCCCGGCAGGACTCGAACCTGCGACCCTCGGCTTAGAAGGCCGATGCTCTATCCGCCTGAGCTACGGGCACGACTTCAATGCGCCCCTAGCCGGCCCCGCCGCACGGGGGGCGCGAATCATACGTAAGTGGCTTAAGGAGCGTCAATTTTTCCGCCTTCCGGAGGCCCCCAGCGTAGTCTAAGCGCCCTGAGTCGCCAACGATGCCCTCTACCGGGAGCCGAACTCGGGCGCGCCTTTGTTACACTGTTCGTTCAGCTTCTTTTACAGGACATTTAGCGAAAATGTCGACCGATGCGACGCGCTCGGGCGCAGCCGCCGTGGCCGGTCCGCAGGCGGATCCGACCTCGGGCACCGATCCGACCGCCTCTGCGCAGCAGGTGGCGCTCGGGCAGCTGCGTCGGCACCTCACCGCCTGGATCCGTCATGAACCCGGAGCGCGGCTCGGCAGCGATCCGGAAGAGTTGCATCAGCTGCGGGTGGCGGCGCGACGGATCGAGGCGACACTCGGACTCTTCAAGCACCTGCTGCCCCCGCGCCTGGTGCACGCGCGCCAGGGCGCCAAAGGCGTGCTGCGGGCGCTCGGCTCCGTGCGTGACCTCGACGTGCAGCTCGCCGAATTGAGGCGGTACTCCTCGGCGCTACTGTCGCCAGAACGGACCGCAGCGGCACCGTTGCGATCGCGGCTCGAGGAGGAACGCGGGCGCACACACCACAGAATGCTCGGCACGCTGGACTCGGAAGCCACACGACATTGGCTTGAAACGCTTGACCACGCGAGCGCCAATTTCACCGCACCTGCCGCGCCCACAGCGCCCCAGGCGGCGACCGTGCTTCCCGAGCGGGTACGCAGCCGCTTCCGCAAGCTGAAGAAGGCGGTGCGCAAACTCAACTCGCGCTCGACGATGGAGGAGTACCACAGCGTACGCCGTTGCGCGAAGCAGCTGCGTTACGCGATCGAATGCGGCGCAGGCATGTTCGGCAAGCCGGCTGAGGAGATGCTCAAAGTCCTGCGACGGCTGCAGGATGGCCTGGGCGTACAGCAGGACGCCTCCATGGCAAAGAACCGCCTCGCCGCGCTCGCCGCCGAGGGCTCCCCCCTGCCACCGGAAACTCTATTTTTCATGGGGCGCCTCGCCGAGCATCACCTAGGGGAAACTCGGCAGGCGCGCAAGACCCTCGCACGCTGCTGGCGCCGGGTGAGCGGCAAGCGCTGGAAAGGGCTGCGCGCCAGGATGCAGGAGCTGAGCGACGCGGCGATCATTGCGCAAGCGATCATGCTGGAGAGTTCCGCCACCACGCTCTCCGTGCAACTTTCCCCGGCGCCACCGGCAGAGGATCCGCTCACGGTACCCGAGCCGCGCGCCCTGCGGCACTGAGGGCGCATCCGCATGGAGCTGCTGCTCGTGCGCCACGCAATTGCCTTCGAGCGCGATCCCAAGCGCTGGCGCGATGACGGCGAGCGGCCGCTCTCGCCGCACGGTATCGCGCGCGCCCGCAAGGCGGCCGCGGGACTTAAGCGGCTCACGCAAGGCCCGACGCGTCTTTGGAGCAGCCCGCTGCTGCGCACGCGTCAGACCGCCGCGATCCTCACCCAGGTGGCCGGCTGGCCGCAGTCGGTGCCCGCCGCAGAGCTGTCGCCGGGCACTCGGCCCGAGGTGCTGCTCGCATGGCTTGCGCGCACGGGCGGGCCGCGGGTTGCGGCCGTGGGCCATGAGCCGGACCTCAGCGGCCTGCTCGCTGCCTGCTTGGGGAGCGGGAAACCTTTCGCGCTGAGCTTCAAAAAGATGGGGGTCGCGCTCGTCAGCTTTCGTGGCGCACCGCGCGCCGGAGGCGGTCGACTCGTCTGGTTCGCTTCGCCCGGTGTGTTGCGTGCGGCGCGTTAGCGCCGCTGGGTAATCGGTTGCGAGATCGGTCGCGCCTTAATGGGCGCCGGAGGCCGCCGCCGCGCTGCCCGCGCCAGCGCGCAGCGGACGCGCAACCCATACAAGCCCGATCAGCCCCACGAACAGGATTCCGGAGACGAAGAAGATATCGTTGGCCGAGAGCATGAAAGCTTGCGCATCCACGAGGCGGTTGAGGAGCTCGTAACTCTGACCCGTCCCCATGCCGCCGGCATGCAGGGTATCGAGCGCTTGCGCGGTCACTGGGCTGCTCGGGTCCAGATGCTCTACGAGCTGCGCGTGGTGCAGCGTTGCGCGCCGATCCCAGAGCGTCGTCGTGATGGAAGTGCCGAAGGACCCAGCCGTGATGCGCGCGAAGTTTGAAAGTCCCGAGGCCGCCGGAATGCGTTCCGGAGGCAGCCCCGAAAGCGAGAGCGACATGAGGGGGATGAAAAACGCCGCCATGCCGGCGCCTTGAATGATGGTGGGGATCAGCAGCGTGCCGATGGTGGCATCGGTGTTGAATTGCGCCCGCATGAAGAGTACGAGGGCGAAGACTGCAAACGAGATGGTCACGAGGATGCGTGGATCGAAACGGTCAGCAAAGCGACCCACGAAGGGAGTCAAGATAATGGCGAGCACACCCACGGGAGCGAGCACCAGCCCGGCCAGCGTCGCGGTGTAGCCCATGTACTGCTGCAGCCACAGCGGCAGTAGCACCACGTTGCCGAAGTAGAGCCCATACGCGGACAGCAGCGCAAGCGTGCTTACCCAGAAGTTGCGCCGCCGGAAGAGCGACAGATCCACGATCGGATGCTCCTCAGTCAGCTCCCAGATCAGAAACACCGCAAATGCCACGACCGCGACAACCGCGAGCGCCACAATCTGGCTCGAGTTGAACCAGTCCAGATCCTTGCCCTTGTCGAGCATGATCTGCATTGCGCCAACCCACAGCACGAGCAGCCCCAGTCCCACCGTGTCCACCGGTACTTTTGCGGTCGCGGTCTCACGCTTACCGAAGATCACCCAAGTGATAAGTGCCGCGGCGATCCCCACCGGCACGTTGATATAGAAGATCCAGGGCCAGGAGATATTGTCAGTGATCCAGCCGCCCAAGAGCGGCCCCACCACCGGTGCCACCAGGGTCGTAATGGACCACATGGCGAGTGCGGAGCCGGCGCGGTTCTTCGGGTAGCTCGCCAGCAGGAGCGACTGCGACAGCGGGATCATGGGGCCCGCGACTGCCCCTTGCAGCACGCGGAAGAGAATCAGCGCCGAGAGCGAGGGCGCGAGCGCGCACAGAAATGAGGCGATGACGAAGAGCACCACCGAGGCGGTGAAGAGCCGCACCTGCCCGAACCGCCGCGTCAGCCAGCCGGTGAGCGGCAGCGAAATCGCATTCGCCACCCCGAACGAGGTGATGACCCAGGTGCCCTGATCGGGGGAGACGCCGAGATCACCGGCAATGGCGGGAATCGACACGTTGGCGATCGACGTGTCGAGCACGTTCATGAAGGTGGCGAGTGAGAGCGCGATCGTGCCGATCACGAGCGTCGCGCCAGTCAGCGGCGGCGGTTGCGCGGCCGGCGCTCCCTGAGGAGCGCCGCCGCTCACCGGTCTGTCAGCATTTTCCCCGGACACGTGCCCGCTGCTCCGCGACTCATCTTGCGCGGCTAGTGCAGGTGCCGGCCCGTGGCGGGCAGCTGCGGGTTGTCGGCCAGCAGCGCTGCCGCGCTCGTCGCCGCTCTGACGGCAACGGGCACGGGCGCGGTCTGGTTGGCGGCGATGATGGCGCGCACGCGCGCATCGGCCAGCGCATCGCCCGCGTCGAACACATCCGTTGACCAGGCGGCGGCATTGCTCGCAAGCTGCGGCAGCCGCGCGCCCTCACCGCCGTTCCTCACGTCCACGTCGGCCTTCATAGAAAGACCGATTTGCAGCGGGTGCGCGGCAAGTTCGCGCGGATCCAGCGCCACGCGCACCGGCACGCGCTGCACGATCTTGATCCAGTTGCCGGTTGCGTTCTGGGCCGGCAGGAGCGAGAAAGCCGCCCCCGTGCCCGCACCGAAGCCCGCCACCGTGCCGTGATAAACGATGTGATTACCGTAAAGGTCGGCAGTTAGCGTCACCGGCTGCCCGACGCGCATGTGTGCCAGCTGCGGCTCCTTGAAATTGGCATCCACCCATACCTGATCGAGCGGCACGACGGCCATGAGTTCCGCCCCCGGACCTACGCGCTGCCCGAGCTGCACGTTGCGCCGCGCGACAAAGCCCGCTACCGGCGCCGGCAGCTCGGTGCGCGAGAGCGTGAGGTAGGCGTTGCGTACCGCCGCGGCGGCATCGCGCACCTGGGGATGATTCTCGAGCGTCGTGTTGTCGACGCGCGCGCGGTTGGCCGCCAGCTGCTGCTGCGCGGCGAGCAGGCTCGACTGGGCCGCCTTCACCGCATCGACCGCATGCTGCAGTTCCTCGCCGGACACCGCCCCCGAAGCACCGAGACGCTGGCGGCGCGCAAGGTCACTCTGCGCCGCGGCGAGATCCGTCTGGCGCACCTGCACCGCCGCATCCAGCTGCGCACTCGTGGCAAAGAGATTGCGCACATCGCGCACCGTACGCGCCAGCTGCGCCTCGGCCTGATCCAGTGCCACCTTGGCGTCGGACTGATCCAGACGCACAAGCGCCTGACCGGCCTTCACGAACTGCGTATCGTCGGCGCCGATCGCCACGACCGTGCCTGAGATCTGCGGGGTGATTTGCACCACGTTGCCGCCGACGTACGCGTCGTCGGTCTTCTGGTGATAGCGCAGCACCTGCGCCCAGTACACGGTGTATCCGAGCCCGAGGACGAGGACGCCTCCGAGCACACCCCCGAGCAGTCGCCAGCGCTTGCTGGACATTGAAGGGGCCTTGTCGTTCTGCGTAGTCATGAGTTCAAATCCCTTGGAATTCCGTTGTCTTTGCCGCGGCGAATAATGCCTAGGCAAACATTCCCTTAAAAAAAAGCCCCGCCCCGGTTCAAGCGCTGGCGCGCTGTGCAACGCTCTGGGCGTTCTCGAGCATGCGGCCGAGCAGGCTCTCGAGCTGTCGCGCCTCGCTCTTCGTAAAGCCGTGCAGGAAGCGGTTAGCCACTGCCATCGAGATCTCCCGCATCCGCGGATACGCCTCGCGCCCCTGATCGGTGAGCTCCAGATGCATGAGCCGCCGATCCTGCGCACTGCGGGTGCGACGAATCAGGCCCTTGCTCTCGAGGCGATCCAGCATGCGCGTCATGGCGCCGGCATCGTACGAGATGCCCTTGCACAGCTCAGAGGCCGACTTGGGCCCCTCGGCACCGGCAAGGTTCGCAATGATGATCAACTGCGCCGCACTCAACTCCAGCGGTGCAAGACGCTTGTCGGCGGCCAGATCCTTATCGAGCGCCGCCAGCATCTGCACCCGCACCCGACTCAACAGCGCGCCCACGCTCTTCTTGGGCTGGTAAGTCGCGGCGTCGTAAATGTCACCCACGGTACTGCTCCTGAGAATCTCCCCTTCGGGAGACGGTAGACCCCTCTTCAGGGTTGCGGGGAACTATACTTGCCTAGGCTGTAATTGTCAAGGCTTTCACTGCCCTGGCAGCCCAATGATGCTGAGCCCGTCCGCAACAGTTCTGTAAGGCCCCTGACAGCTGCCTGTCACGCCGGCGGCGCACACTCGTGCAGGTGTTGCGCAAGGTATCCCCATGTCTCAGACGCCCGCCTTCAGTCGTTGGAGAGCAACCGTGACCCAGGCCGCCCGCCAAGTTCTGTCGGCACGCTGGCGTTCCACGCTCGAGGCGCTCGAGACCGCGCGCGCGGAGTACGGTCGACTGTATGGCGCCGAGGATATCGATGTACACGCGGTGCGCAAGGCGACGCAACGGGTACACGAACTCGAGCAGCTACGGACGGTCCTCGCACGCGAGCTGCTGGCAGCGCGCTAGCGCGCTGTGGCGTGGCCGGTGCCGCGCATCGGCACGAGGTAATGTTGCGCTCTTTACTTCTTTGGAGCCTGCTGCTGGTCAGCCTTACGCTGCACGCTCCGCTGGCAGCTCAGGAGGCGTGTCCGCGCCCGCCAGCCGGAGGAGCGGTACCGGAGCCCACCGACCTGCGCAGCAGCCATGGAGAGCTGCGGCTCGATCTCTTCGTGCGCAATAGCCGCGGCGCCGGTGGCGCTCAACATTATTGCTATCAACTGCCCGACGGACGCAGTCCCCGACGCTGCGCCTGCATCCCGGGGATTTGCTGGTGCTCCAACTGCACAACGCACTCAGCACCTTCGATGCCAGCGCCGTCTCCGCACACGCCGGGCATGCGCCACCTGAGGCAGCGGCAGGTCCTTGTAGCAGCGGCCTCATGAGCCCGACCTCGACCAACCTGCATTTCCACGGCCTTACGGTGCCGGCGCTGTGTCACCAAGACGAGGTGCTAAAGACCTCGGTTCAGCCTGGGGACGCCCCCTTCGAATATCGCTTTCGCATTCCCGTGGATGAGCCTCCCGGTCTTTACTGGTACCACCCCCACATTCACGGTTTCAGCTCCGTACAGGTCTTAGGGGGCGCCTCCGGCGCGCTCATCATCGAAGGCCTGGAGCGCGCTGACCCGGTCGTCGCCGGGCTGCCCGAACGGGTGCTCGTGATCCGCGATCAGGAACTGCTCAACCCCGACGCACCACCTTCGAAATCCGAGCCCGTGGTGCCGAAGATGCTGATCGACCGCGACGGCGACGCGGCCAACAATGGCACTGGCTTTGGCAAGCCTGCCAAGGATCTTTCGATCAACTTCGTGCCGGTGCCGTATCCGGACTATCCGAGCGCGCAGATCCGCATGCGCCCCGGCGAGCGCCAGCTGTGGCGCGTGCTGAACGCCTCCGCAGTGACCTATCTCAATCTTGCGCTGCTTTTCGGGCGCGCTCCACAGCAGCTCGGGCTCGTGGCGATCGATGGCGTCGCCGTTAATGCCGCCGGCGCCAGTGCCCCACAGGTGCAGTGGCACGACCACTTAGGCATACCGCCCGGCGGACGCGCCGAGTTCATCGTGACAGGCCCGCCCGCAGGGACCCCGGCGCTCCTCGTCACGCGCACGGTCGATACCGGGCAGGGGGGTGAGAACGATCCGAACCGCGCGCTCGCCACCGTACTGGCAAGCGCCGACGCGCCCGAGCTTCACTCGCGTCTGCCCCCTAGCGCGGCGCCGCTGCCAGCGCCGGCGCGACCGTGGCTGGGCAGTGTCGCGCCGGTACGCGTGCGTAAACTGTATTTCTCGGAGAAGCTTTCCGACCCTGCGAATCCCAACAGCGCCACGACCTTCTACATCACCGTGGACGGTGAGCCGCCCGCCCCGTTCGACCCGGCGGCGAATGTGCCGAACATCGTGGTCCACCAGGGGGACGTGGAGGACTGGATCATCGAGAACCGCTCCAGCGAGCTGCATGCCTTCCACATCCACCAGATTCATTTCCTACTGCTGGCATGGTCCGGCACGGCGGTGAATGAACCCTTTCTGCGCGACACTGTGAACGTGCCGTATTTCAACGGTCGCACGCTGCAGTATCCCAGTGTGCGACTGCGCATGGATTTTCGTGACCCGGACACTATCGGCACGTTCGTCTATCACTGTCATCTACTTGAGCATGAGGATGGCGGAATGATGGGGACCGTGCGAGTCGAGCCGGCCAACGCGGGCGCGACCACGACCAGTACGGCAAAGTTTACGCCACGCAGTGCGCGCGACTGACGTCGCACCGTCACGCAGCGATCACCTTTATGCAATGCGGGCTCGGTAAAACGTACCAGCCCAATGCCGGGCATGAGGGAGAACTGGCATGAGACTCAGCACACTCAGAATGCGCGTGCGCGACGGCGTGCGGCTCGCAATCGGCACGCTCGCGGTGGTGCAAATGTCGATCGGTACATCCGTGGCGGCCGTCGCGGCAGCGGAAAGTACCGACGATCGCACCGCGAGCCCTATCAAGCATGTCATCGTAATCATCGGCGAGAACCGCAGCTTCGATCACGTGTTTGCCACTTATGTTCCCAAGCGCGGCGAGTCGGTGTGGAATCTGCTCTCCGAGGGCATCATCAAGGCAGACGGCACCCCCGGAGCTAACTTCGCCCGTGCACGACAGAATGCGGCCCAGGACATGGCCGCTGACGCATTTCTTCTGAACCCGGCCAAGAATGCCTTTCCGGGCGGCGTGCTACCGGCGCCACTGGTCGGTGGCCCGATGGATTCTTATGTACCCGACGACAGCCTGACGCTTGCGCAGCAGTCGGAGAATGGTCTGCCGGCAGACTACTACGGCTTTCTCGTGACTGGCGGCACCGGACAAACCTCGAAGACGCCCGATCAACGTATCAGCAACGTCACTGCGCTGCCGCCCGGACCGTTTCAGCTGACGAACGGCGACACCTTCACCTACAACTCTTATGCGGCAAGCCCCGTGCACCGCTTTTACCAGATGTGGCAACAGCTGGATTGCAGCGTGGCGCACGCCACAGCCAGGATCCCCTCCGGCTGCGACGCCTCGCTCTTCTCGTGGGTTGAGGTTACCGTGGGTGCCGGCACAAACGGCCTCCAACGGGCGGCCAACTTCAGCACCGAATGGGGTCCGGGGCTCAAGACAACCGGTGAGGGTTCAACGGCGCTCGGCTTCTACAACGTGCAGAACGGCGATGCACCGTACTTTAAGAGCCTCGCCGATCGGTACGCGATGAGCGACAACTTCCACCAATCGGTGAACGGTGGCACGGGCGCGAACCACATCATGCTGGGGCACGGCGATGCGATCTGGTTCAGCGACGGCGACGGGCATCCGATTTCCCCGCCGCACAATACCGAGGTTGCGACCGGCACCGCTAATCAGGGTGTCGTCGATGAAGTCGAGAACCCGAACCCGCAGGCCGGTACGAACAACTGGTATGCGGAGGATGGCTACGGCGGCGGCTCGTTCGGCTCGCCCTCCTACGGCGGCGGTTCGTACACCGACTGCGCCGACATGAGGCAACCGGGCGTTGCGCCGATCGTGCAGTACTTGAAGTCCCTGCCGCGCGCGATCAGCCCGCGCTGCGAGCCCGGACACTACTACTTGCTCAACAACTACAACCCAGGCTACTTCGGCAACGGCAACAACGCGTTCACGGACACCAACCAGAACAACACCGTGTTCACCATACCGCCTTCATCAGTACGCAGCATCGGTGATGCGCTATTGGACGCGCACGTTTCGTGGAAGTACTACGGGGATCAGTGGAACAACTACCTGCCAGACCCGTATCAGCTCAACTACGGCGCGATTGGCGCCAAGACGGACGAGTACTGCAACATCTGCAATCCGTTCCAGTACGACACCTCGATCATGGCCAATGCCGAGGTACGCAAGGCGCACATTCAGGACACTTCCGATCTGTACCACGACATCGCCAAGGGCACGCTGCCCGCCGTATCGTTTGTCAAGCCGAGCGGTCTGGTAGACGGGCACCCGGCATCCTCGAAGCTGGATCTCTTCGAGGGATTCACCAAGAAGATTGTTGACGCCGTACGAAGCAACCCGAGCCTGTGGAAAGACACCGCCATCCTCATCACCTTTGATGAAGGCGGCGGCTACTACGACTCAGGTTACGTGCAGCCGCTGGACTACTTCGGCGATGGCACGCGTATCCCGCTGATCGTCGTGTCAGCATTCAGCAAGGCCGGGCATATCTCGCACGACTACTCCGATCATGTATCGATCCTGAAGTTCATCGAGCGCAACTGGCGACTCGCACCGGTCACGCGCCGCAGCCGGGACAACTTCCCGAATCCGCTCGTCGCCGAGGGCAACCCCTACGTACCGCTCAACACGCCCGCCATCGGTGATCTGTTCGACCTGTTCGATTTCGGCGGCAATAATCTCTAAACACCAACGCCTAGAGCTCTGCGTGCCCAGGGGCGGCCTCACAGCCGCCCCTTTTTTTTTGCAGGAACACCGGGTTGGCGTAGAATCACGCGCCCGCCTTGCCGGGGTGTAGCTCAGACTGGTAGAGCGCTACGTTTGGGACGTAGATGTCGCAGGTTCAAATCCTGTCACCCCGACCAACACCTTCAGTGTCTATACCGGTCACATGGGTGACGGTTCATACCGGCCCGCTGTCTCGGGGTAGCGCTTCCGGTGCTCAGCAAGCGTTATGACAGTGCGTGCCCTGCTAATAAGAGCGCGCTATTTCGCAATTCTGGAAGCCGGCGCACCCGGCGAAAACTGCGTCGCAGCGCGCCCGTGCGCGCCGTGGTCAGCTCAGTACCAGCGCAAGTAGAGTCGAAATAGCGGGAGGTCTTATGCCTGCCTTCGTATGGGTCCTCATGACGGTCTTTCCCTCGGCCGAGCACGGCTTTCCGACGCCCTCCATGGCTTACCGCGACGAAAGCGACTGCAAAATTGCCGCGCACTTTATGCGGGAAGACTGGGCAAGCGCGCAACACATCGAACTCAGGTGCGTAAAGGTCCAGTGGGGTACCGCAAGTACGCACAGCTCCTAGGCCGAGCGCGGCACGCTTACCGATCGCCTACGGAACCGGGTAAATCGTCTTGCCCTCCTTGATGGTCTCGAGGACCTTCACCTCTTTGATCGCGTCGGGATCCACTTTGAGCGGGTTCTTATCGAGGATCACGAGGTCGGCGAGTTTGCCGGGCTCAATCGAGCCTTTCTGGTCCTGTTCCCCATACTGGTAGGCGGCATTAATCGTGATGGCTTTCAACGCCTCGAGCGCACCGATGCGCTCATCAGGGCCGATGATCTCCCCGGAGCGGGACTTGCGGTTCACTGCGCTCCAGATCACGAGCATCTGATCGATGGGCGCGACGTTGAAGTCGGTGTGATTCGTCGGCCGCAGACCCATCGCCAGCGCGGTTTTCATGGGACTTCGAAATAAGCCTGCTCCTTGCCCCGGTTGAGCACGTGCACATCGCCAAAGAAAAAAGTGTGCTCAGTGAAGAACGAAGGCACGAGCTTGTATTCGACGTACTTCTTTAGCTGATCCGTTCTCACGAACTGCGAATGGATGATCGTCGTGCCGCGGTCGCGCGTCGGATCGGCCCCGGCCGCGAACTCATGCGCCGCGATCGCGTTGTCGATAGCGGCGTCGCCGTTGGCATGAATATTTACGAGCAGACCGAGGTCGTAGCACTTCTTGACGAAATTGTTGAGCACATCCTGCGATATACCCGGCTCACCCTTCCAGTTCTTCTCCCCGCCCGGGCCGCCGGTCAGATACGGCGTCGTGAATGCGGCAGTCTTTCCCTGCGGGGAGCCGTCGGCCGTGATCTTGCAGGCGCCAAGCTTCAGACGATGCTCGTATTTGCCCCAGGTCGTCGGCGGGTTAGCCGCGAGGATCGGCTCGATGTCCGTGAAGAACGGATCCGCCACGACGTCGAGCACCAGCGCGCCGCGTTGCGCGGCGCGCTGCAGCACGGCCAGTTCATTCGCATGCGTGGCGCCCTCTTGCGCCGTCGTGACCCCGGCCGAGGCGTACAGGTTCTGAGCAAACTTCAGCTGCGTGATCTCTTGCTCCGGGGTTGGCGCTACCTTGGCCGCAAACACCGGCAATAGGCCGTTTCCATGATGAGGCCGGCCGGTTCCTGCGAGCCTTGCTTGCGCAGAATCACCCCGCCCGGCGGCGTCTTCGTGGCAGCGGAGATCCCGTATTTCTTGAAGGCGGCGGAATTGAGCACCGCGCCGTGCGCCGACACGTGGATTACGTAGACCGGGTTGTCGGGAAACCCCGCATCGAGGATATCGCGAGTCAGGGGATGCCCCTTGGGCATCAAATTTTCGTCGTAGCCGTAACCGACAACCATTTCGCCCGATTTGATCTGCCGGGCGTCTATGAATTTTCTGATCTCCGCGACGATCTGTTCGGGCGTGCTCGCAGGCCCGACGGGGGGCGCAGAGGCATTGACCTGGTCGGCCATGTCCAGCGCCATGGCAAAGTGACTGTGCGGATCGACGAATCCGGGTGTCAGCGTTCTGCCGGCGAGGTCAACGACGCGCGTGCTTTGTCCTTTGTAGGCGCTTTCAACGTCGGCCCGTGAACCGACCGCGAGGATCCTGCCATCCTTCACCGCGACCGCCTCCGCCGTCGGTTGCGCGTCGTTGACCGTCACGATATCGCCCCCGGTGTAGATCGTGTCCGCGGTCACCGTGGGTGCGGGCGCTTTGCCGGTGCACCCGGCGAGGGCGGCCATGCTGGCGGTAAGAACAAGGATCAGGCGCGATCTAACACACATGCGAAATCTCCCCAAAGCTACCCGCAGTGTGGTCGGTATTGACGAGCGCCCGCATCGGTACATCCCCCTATAGACCCCCCGCATGCGGGAGGGGCATCCCAAGCGCGTCCGGACCCGCTAAAGCTGTCCGACTCCGACATGCAGAGGGCCTTGGGTCGCGAGCATCCGGCCGGGGGAACGGGTGTCGCGAATCGGACTGTAGGCATCCCGTCCGGGCCTTACTGAGCTTTTC